>NZ_CM155252.1:0-4800000 GCF_056679845.1 Mycobacterium sp. PTI7 | reverse complement strand
CAGGCCGACATCCGGCCGCCGACGACCAACAGGGGACACCTCGTGAACACTCCACGCACTGCCACGATGCCGACGACGCAGGGTCGGCTAAACGGGAAGACGGCTCTGGTCACCGGCGGCACGTCGGGCATCGGACTCTCCGCCGCGCGCCGGTTGGCCGCCGAGGGCGCGTACGTGTTCATCACCGGCCGCGATCAAACCCGCCTGGACGGCGCATCCGCCGGCGCCGCCGGGACCATCCACGGCATCCGGGGTGACGTCAGCAACCCGTCCGATCTCGACGCCCTCGCCGGCGAAATCGGTTCGCGTGGGGCGGGATTGGACGTGATCTTCACGAACGCGGGTGGTGGAGACTTCGCGGCGTTGGCGGAGATCACCGTCGAGAACTACCGAGACACGTTCGACCGCAACGTCGCCGGGACGCTGTTCACCGTGCAGAAGATGCTGCCCCTGCTCAACGACGGTGCCTCGATCATCCTGTCCGGATCGACGTCGGCCCACGAGGGCATCCCCTCGTTCAGCGTGTACGCCGCGTCCAAGGCCGCGGTGCGGTCCTTCGGCCGCACCTGGGCCGCCGAACTCGTCGACAGGCGCATCCGGGTGAACACCCTCACCCCCGGGCCGATCGACACACCCGGCCTGGCGGGACTCGCCCCCGAAGGCGAGCAGCAGCGGCAGATGCTCGACGGCCTGGCGGCCTCGGTGCCGATGAAGCGTCTGGGTCATCCGGACGAGATCGCCAATGCCGTGCTGTTCCTGGCCTCCGACGAGAGCAGCTTCATGACCGGCGCCGAAGTGTTCGTCGACGGCGGCCAGGTGCAGATCTGATCATGGTGCGACGGCTCGGCCGGCAATCACCCGCTCTCGTCAGCGGCGAGACTCGTTGTCGACGTTCGTGATTCGATCGACCACCTCGAGGAGTCCCTCGTCGGCCTCCAGTGGTGTCGGCCGGCCGCCGAGCGCACGATTGAGGGCGTTGTAGTAGAGCCCGTCGCCGATCAACTTCACCGCGCGCGCGACGTCGAGGTCCCCGAGCGCGTGGTGCAGCAGCTCGAGCCAGGCCTCGGACGCGGCCTCGATGACGGCGCCTGCCCGGCCGTCGCCCGACTGCCGCAGTCGGGATACGGCGACGAGTGCGCGGTCCAGTGGCGTGTCAGCGTAGTGCGACGAGCGGACGTAGTAGCGCGCCGGCCCCTCGTCCGCGGTACGCATCGCCTCGGCGTCCTCCGCTGCCAGCGCCGCCAAGCGGTCGCAGAGGCCGACGGCCAGCTGGTCCTTCGAGGGGAAGTGGTACAGCAGTCCGCCCTTGGACACCTGGGCGCGGGCGGCGACGGCTTCGAGGGTCGCGTGACGCTCGCCCTCCGTGATGAGGAGGTCCGCGTACGCGTCGAGTATGCGATCCCGCGATGACGTCACACGCCCACCCTACGATGACGGTCAGGGGCTGTGTACCGTCTGGACGGTACAGTGCGGAGCGAGCGGAGGACGACCATGGGCACCTACCGGAACCTCTTGCGGGTGCCGGGTGTCCTAAACGTGACGGCCGCCCAGCTGTTCGCACGCCTTCCGCTGGGCATCCTGTCGCTGGCGATCCTGCTGCACGTCCAAGGACTGACGGGGTCGTATGCGCTGGCCGGCGCCGTCGTGGCGAGCGTTGGTGTGGGGGAGGCCATCGCCATGCCGGTGACGGCGCGTCTCGCCGGACGCCTCGGCGTGGCGCGCACGTTGGCGACCGCCAGCATCCTGAACGCCTCGGGCACGGTCGCTTTGGCGTTCGTCGGCTCGTCTGCGGGACTGCTGGTCGGACTGGGCCTGCTCACGGGGGCCTCGATGCCGCCGCTGATGCCGGTCGTGCGTGCCCTCTATCCGCGGATGGTCCCCGGTGACGAGGTCCGGACGCTGTTCGCCCTCGACACCACCGCGCAGGAACTGATCTGGGTCATCGGTCCCGTCGCCGCCACCGTCCTCGCCTCAGCCGTCGCCACCACGTTCCCGTTGCTCCTCTGCGCGGCGATCGTGCTGCTGGGCACGTCGTGGTTCCTGCTCGGCTCCCGTCGCCTCCATCCCGCCAAGGCGGTGAACCACACCAGATTCGGCCGGGTCCTGTTCCACCGGGCGGTCCTGCTGGCCGGGATCGCGAGCCTCGCCCTGGTTGCATCGTTCACCGCGCTGGAGGTCGGCATCATCGCCGCGCTCGGCGACAACGGCCTCGTCGCGGGTGCGGCGATCGCCTCGGCAAGCGTCGGGTCCCTGATCGGCGGACTGCTGCTCGGCCACCGTCGGCTCGGGGTCAGCGGCGTCGTCGCATCACTCGCCGCGGTCGGACTGGGCGTCACCCTCTACGGCGTCGTCGACAACCTCGCGCTGCAGTTCGCGGCTCTGCTCGTCTCCGGCGTGGGGTTCGCCCCCGCCATGTCGGTCCTGCACGTGATGGTGTCGCGGGAGATCGGCCAGGACGTGGCCACGGAGGCGTTCGGCTGGCTGAGCAGTGCCGCGATCGTCGGCGGCGCGATCGGCACCGCCCTCGCCGGCGTCGCGACCGACGCCCACGGTGCGCGGGGTGCCGTGGTCGTGTCGGTGGGATTGTCGGCCGTCGCCGCCGTCAGCCCGCTGGTGGCGCGAGCCTTCGGTCCGCTGCCGGGTCTGGCCAGAGAGCCGGAGACGCTTCCGGTGGGGTGAACCTCACCCCGTACGCCCGGTGAGACTGCGCCGAGGGTCGTGATCCGTCACTGACCACAGCCCTCCGTGCAGTCTCACGGGCGACCTCCGCGGGTCACCGGATCGACGCCGCCTCGGAGGTGACGACCATTCTTGCGAAAGCGCATGCGCAAGCGCTTGCGCGTCCCTAGGGTCCTCCGGAGAAGCGCGGCGTGACGGGCGTCGCATCGGGACAAGGGAGTCCACATGTTCGTTGGTCGCAGCAGGGGCACGCGCATGGTCGGGGCGGTCTTCGTGGCCGGCTCGCTGGTTCTCGGCATGACGGCCTGCGGTGGATCGGACTCCGGCGGCGTCAAGGTCGGGTTGATCACGAAGACCGACTCGAATCCCTTCTTCGTGAAGATCCGCGAAGCCGCCAAGGCGCAGGCCGACAAGGACGGCGCCGAGCTGGTCGCCCTGGCCGGGGCCTTCGACGGTGACAACGAGGGCCAGGTCTCGGCGATCGAGAACATGGTCGGCCAGGGCGTCAAGGGCATCCTGATCACCCCGAACTCGTCCACCGGCGTGCTCGACGCCATCAAGAAGGCCCGCGATGCCGGCGTCATCGTCATCGCGCTCGACACCGCCACCGATCCCGAGGACGCGGTCGACGCCACCTACGCCACCGACAACAAGGCGGCCGGGGTGGCGCAGGGCAAGTGGGTCAAGGCCGCACTCGCCGGCAAGGCGCCCCAGGTGGTGATGCTCGACGGCACCCCCGGCGGCACGGTCGACACCTTCCGCCACGACGGGTTCCTGGAAGGCTTTGGTATTACGAACGACTCACCCGAGATCGTCGGCCAGGAGAACACCAACGGCGATCAGACGAAGGCGCAGACCGCCATGGAGAACATCCTCCAGCGCGCACCCGGCATCAATGCGCTCTACACCATCAACGAGCCGGCAGCGGCCGGTGCGTATCAGGCGATCCAGTCCGCCAACCGCGTTCCGCAGATCACCATCGGCTCGATCGACGGCAGCTGCACGGGCATCGCGGACGTGAAGTCCGGCAAGATCGGCGCCACCGTGCTGCAGTTCCCGGCGAAGATGGCCGAGCAGGGCGTGCAGGCCGTGGTCGCGTTCGCCAAGGACGGCACCAAGCCCAGCGGCTTCAACGACACCGGCTCGCAGCTCGTCACCGACAAGCCGGTGCCCGGGATCGAATCGAAGGACACCGCCTGGGGTGAGCAGAACTGCTGGGGCACAGCCAGTTCATGACCACAGACGCACCGTCGACGGCGCCATCGACGGCGAAGCCATCGGCATCGAGCCGGTTCACGGTGGGAAACCTCCTCCGTGAACCGCTACTCGGTCCGCTGGTGGCGCTCGTCATCGCCATCGTCATCTTCAGCTCGGTCTCGAACTCGTTCCTCAACCCGCAGAACGTGTCCCTGATCCTGCAGCAGTCCGTCGTCGTCGGCATCCTCGCCGTCGGCCAGACGCTGATCATCCTGACCTCCGGCATCGACCTCTCCATCGGCGCGGTCGCGGTCTTCGGCACCATCGTGATGGCCCAGAGTGCCGGCGCAGGAGGACCGTTCATGGCGCTCGGGTCGACGCTCCTGGTGTGCGTGGTGTTCGGCGCGATCAACGGCGGCCTCGTCACGGCACTGCGGCTGCCACCGTTCATCGTCACGCTCGGCACGTTCACCGCGATCCAGGCCGCGACCCGGCTGCTCGCGGGTTCCGAGACCTACCGGGTGGAGCCCGGCCTGCTGACCTTCCTCGGCACGTCGTTCCGCATCGGGTCGTTCTCGACCACGTACGGCGTGGTCGCGATGCTGCTCGTCTACCTGGTGATCTGGTACGCACTGTCCCAAACGTCCTGGGGCAGACACGTCTACGCCGTCGGCGGCAACCCGCAGGCATCCGACCTGTCGGGCATCAAGTCGCAGCGGGTGCTGTTCTCGGTCTACATCACGACGGGCGTCATCGCGGCCATCGCGGCGTGGGCTGCGCTCGGCCGCATCCCCAACGCCGACCCGAACGCGTATCAGAATGCCAACCTCGAGTCGATCACCGCGGTGGTCATCGGCGGGACCAGCCTCTTCGGCGGGCGCGGCGGCGTCGGCGGGACCCTGGTCGGCACGCTGATCGTCGGTGTCCTGCGCAACGGACTCACCCAGGCCGGCGTCGACAACCTCTACCAGAACATCGCGACCGGGGTGCTCGTGATCGTCGCGGTGGCCGTGGATCAGTTCGCACGCAGGAGATCACAGTGACTGGCGCACCGGTTCTGGAAGCCCGCGGACTCGTCAAGAAGTACGGCAACGTCACGGCGATCAACGGTGCGGACTTCGAACTCCGCGACGCCGAGGTGCTCGCCGTCATCGGCGACAACGGTGCCGGCAAGACGAGCCTGATCAAGGCCCTGGCGGGCGCGGTGGTGCCCGACTCGGGCGAGATCCTGATGAACGGGACGCGGGTGTCCTTCAAGAACACCCGGGACGCCCGGGCGGCCGGCATCGAGACCGTCTACCAGGACCTCGCCGTCGTACCGGCCCTCGACATCGCGTCGAACCTGTACCTCGGACGCGAGGTACGACGGAAAGGACTGGCGGGCAGCCTCTTCCGCCGTCTCGACATGCCGAGGATGCGCGAGGAGGCGTCGCAGCACCTCGCGGACCTCAAGATCGGCATCAAGTCGGTCAACCAAGCCGTCGAGACGCTGTCCGGCGGGCAGCGCCAGGGCGTCGCCGTCGCGCGGGCCGCCGCGTTCGGCCGCGGTGTCATCATCATGGACGAGCCCACCGCCGCACTCGGCGTGCGGGAGTCGGGTCAGGTCATCGACCTCATCCGGTCGATCCGCGACCGGGGCATCCCCGTGGTGCTCATCAGCCACGACATGCCGCACGTGTTCGAGGTGGCCGACCGCATCCACGTCCACCGACTGGGGCAACGCGCCGGCGTCGTCGATCCGAAGCAGCGCTCGATGTCCGAAGTGGTGGCGCTCATGACCGGGGCAGAGGAGCCGACCGATGAGGAACGCGCCGGTCTCTGAGAAGGCCCCCGTGGGGGTCTTCGTGGGACTGGCGACGCTCGACGTGATCCACCGCATCGCGACACCCCCGAATGTGAACGAGAAGGTCACTGCCGCTGTCCAGTTCGTCGCGGCGGGCGGACCCGCCGCGAACGCCGCGGTCACCTTCGCCGCATTGGGCGGCGAGGCGATCCTGGTGACCGCGCTCGGCGATGAGCCGGTCGCCGACCTGATCCGCGCCGACCTCACCGCCTACCGCGTGCGGGTCGTCGACGCGGCGTCGGGCACCACTCGCGCCGTGCCCGTCTCCGCGGTGTCGGTCGTGGCGTCGACGGGCGACCGATCGGTCGTATCCCTGGACGCCGTGAATTCCGATGCCACACCCCCGGCCGATCTCGACGACCTCGTGGCGGCGGCCGACGTGGTGCTGGTGGACGGGCACCACCCGCTGATTGCGCGCGCCGCCGCCGCGAGTGCGGCCGCGCGCAACGTCCCGCTCGTGGTCGACGCGGGACGGTGGAAGCCGGTGATGGGCGATCTGCGGTCCTTCGCGACGGACATGGTGTGCTCCAACGACTTCCGGGTACCGGATGCCGACTCCTCCCGATCCACCGCCGCGGAGCTGGTCGGCAGCGGAGTACGCACCGTCGTCACCACGCACGGTGCCGATCCCGTCGAGTGGTGGTCGGACGGCGAGTCCGGTGCCGTGCCCGTCGATCCGGTGGTGGTGGTCGACACCCTCGGGGCGGGCGACGCGTTCCACGGCGCGTACGCGTACTTCTGCGCCGCGGCCGAGATGGGCGTCCCCGACCGCGTCGATCGTTCGGCCCGCGTCGCGGCACTGCGGTGCTCGGTGGTCGGGCCGCGGGCATGGCTGAGCCACCTACCCACCGAACCGACCCGGAAGCGAGCACGGTGAGCATCTCCCACGACGTACGGGACGCGACCCTGGAGGAGCTGGTCGAATCGGCCAGGGCGCTGGTGGTCCCCGGCGAACGCCGCATCCTCGGCCTCACCGGCGCGCCGGGCGCCGGAAAGTCAACGGTGGCAGACCGACTCGTCGCCGCGCTGGGGCCGGACGTCGCCGTGCTCGTCCCCATGGACGGCTTCCACCTCGCCAACGACGTCCTGATCGCCCTCGGGCGCCGCGACCGCAAGGGTGCGCACGACACGTTCGACGACGGCGGTTACGCACGGCTGATCACGACCCTGCGCGCGCAGCGTCCCGACGACCCGGTGGTGTACGCGCCGCGCTTCGACCGCGACCTCGAGGAGTCGATCGGGTCGGCGATCCCCGTTCCGTCCTCGGTCCCGTTGATCGTCACGGAGGGCAACTACCTCCTGCTGGACGCCGACGCATGGCCGACGGCACGGGCGGGGATCGACGAGGTCTGGTTCCTGGCCCCCGACAGCGACGTCCGGCACGGGCGGTTGGTCCGCCGGCACGAGGCCTACGGCAAGTCGCCCGAGGACGCGGAGTTCTGGGCGCTCGGCCCCGACGAGCGCAACGCCCAGCTCATCGAGTCGACCGCCGTCCGCGCGGATCGTGTCGTGCGACTCCGGTGACCACGATGGGCGACGTCGCCCGCCTCGCCGGCGTGTCCGCGTCCACGGTCTCGCACGTGCTGAACGGCACGCGCAGGGTCGACGCTTCGACCCGGCTGCGCGTGGAGGCCGCGATCGAGAAGACCGGGTACCGGCGCAACGTCGTCGCGCGGTCGCTCGCCGCCGGGCGGACGCACACGGTGGGACTGTCGATCTCCGCCTTGACCAATCCCTACTTCGGCGGCCTGGTGCACGCCGTGGAGCGGGCGCTGTCGGACGCGGGCTACGTGCTCGTCGTGGGGGACTCCCACGACGACGTGGACTCGGAGAAGCGCGTCACCGGTTCGCTGCTCGACCGGCAGGTCGACGGGATGATCGTGGCGCCGGCTGCCGGGTCCGAGCGGGTCACGCTGCCGGTGATCACCCGCGCCGGAACGCCTCTGGTGCTGATCGACCGCGGCGTCGACCTCGGGTGCGACCAGGTGGGCCCGGAGAACCTGGTCTCGGCGAAGTCGTTGACCGAACACCTGCTCGACCTCGGACACCACCGGATCGCCGCCGTTCGCGGCCTTGCCGGAATCTCCTCCACCACCGAGCGTTTCGACGGCTACGCCGAGGCCCTCGCCGATCGCGGCATCGCCGTCGATCCCGCGCTGGTGGTCGACGGCGAGTCCAACACCGACGCGGCCGAACGCGAGGTGTACGCGCTGATGTCACGACCCGACCGGCCCACCGCGCTGGTGTCGCTGAACAACGCGATGACGATCGGCACGCTCAAGGCCCTGCGGAGTCTCGGCCTCGCGATTCCCGGCGACGTCGCCTTCGTCTGCTACGACGACTTCGAGTGGTCGGACCTCTTCGAGCCCAAGCTGACCGCGGCGGCGCAGGACGTCGTGACGATCGGCGCCACGGCGGTAGAACTGCTCCTCGCCCGCATCCGGGGCAGTGACGCCGAGCCGCAACGGATCCGCGTGCCCACGTCGTTCCACCACCGCACCTCGTGCGGCTGCACGTGACGCCCAATCCAGCTCCCGCAGTGAGGACGCCCCACCATGCCGATGGCCACCCCCGACCACTACGTGGCGATGCTCGACCGCGCGAAGGAAGGCGGCTTCGCGTATCCGGCCATCAACGTGACCAGCTCGCAGACCCTCAACGCCGCGTTGCAGGGGTTCGCCGAGGCCGAGAGTGACGGCATCATCCAGGTGTCGCTGGGGACGGCGCTGTATCTGTCGGGCAACGTGGTGCAGAACCGCTTCGCGGGATCGAAGGCGTTGGCGCTCTATGCCCAGGAGGTCGCCGCCCACTACCCGGTGACGGTGGCCCTGCACACCGATCACTGTCCGGCCGAGAACCTCGACGACTGGGTGCGCCCGCTGATCGCCGACTCGATTGATCGCCGTGCGCGCGGCCTCGACCCGCTGTACCAGTCACACATGTGGGATGGATCCGCGGTGCCGCTGGCCGAGAACCTGCGCATCGCAGACGAATTGCTGGAGGCGTCCGTCGCGGCCAACACGCTGCTGGAGATCGAGGTCGGCGTGATCGGCGGCGAGGAGGACGGCGTGACCCACGAGGTCAACGAGCAGCTGTACTCCACCGTCGATGACGCACGCGCCACCGTCGCGGCGCTGGGGACGGGGGAGCGCGGCCGGTACCTGACCGCACTCACTTTCGGCAACGTGCACGGCGTGTATCACCCGGACTCGGTGCATCTGCGCCCGGAGATCCTCGCGGAGATCCAGACGGTCATCGGCCGCGAGACCGGCACCGACAAGCCGTTCGACCTCGTCTTCCACGGCGGCTCCGGATCGAGCGCCGAGGACATCGCATCCGCGGTCGCGAGCGGTGTGGTCAAGATGAACGTCGACACCGACACCCAGTACGCCTTCACACGATCCATCGCGGGCCACATGATCGCCGGATACGACCGGGTGCTGAAGGTCGACGGCGGCTACGGCGACAAGAAGGCCTACGACCCGCGGTCGTGGGGCAAGCCGGCGGAGAACGCCATGGCGGCGCGCGTGGTCGAGGCCGCCCGCGTGTTGGGGTCGGCCGGCCGGGCGATGCGGTAGGCCCGCCGCGTGGAATAGCCACCACCGAGCGGGTGTTGGCCCCGAAGGTCCGCAGCACCCTACGGAGGCGACGCATGAGAATCGGAATCATCGGTGCAGGTCTGATCGGCGGCACGCTGGTGCGCCGGTGGCGCGAACTCGGCCACGACGTCTACGTGGCCAATTCGCGCGACCCCGAGACGCTGGCCGACCTCGCGGCCGAGACGGGTGCGACGGCCGTCTGGGCGAAGGACGCCGCCACCGACGCCGACGTGGTCGTGGTGAGCATCCCGCAGAAGAACGTGCCCGATCTCGCCGACGGGATCGTCGCCGCGCGCAAGCCGGGCGCACCGGTCATCGAGACCAACAACTACTACCCGCAGCAGCGCGACGGCGAGATCTCGGCCATCGAGGACGGCCAGGTCGAGAGCGAGTGGGTGGCCGAGCTGATCGGCGCGCCGGTGTACAAGGTGTTCAACGGGATCTGGTGGAAGCACCTGCTGGAGAGCGGCAAGCCGAGCGGCACGCCGGATCGCATCGCACTCCCGATCGCCGGCGAGGACGGGCCCGGTCGCGAACTGGTCCACGCGCTGGTCGACGACCTCGGCTTCGACCCCGTGGACGCCGGCCCCATCGCCGAGTCGTGGCGCCAGCAGCCCGGAACACCGGTGTACGGCAAGGACTTCGACGCGGTGAACACCGTCAGGGCGCTCGCCGAGGCCACACCCGAGCGAACGGCCGAGTGGACCGCACGCACCCAGTGACCGGACCGGCGCTCAGCCCAGCATCCGCTTGAAGGCCGTACCGAACGGGTGTCGCGCGGTCACCGACCCGAACCGCACCCGGCCCCGCACGATGACGTGCAGTCGATCCGACGCCGGGCTCGTCCGGACCTTGACGTCCAAGGACGAGCCGAAGTTCTGCACGCCGTTCAGGTCGGCGGTGGCGCCGTCGGGGAGGATCAGTTCGGTCGAGCTGAGGTGGTCGTCGATGTCGATCTGGACGACGGGCGCCTGCTACGCGGCGGCGGTGAAGTCGAGCTTGGTCGAGCACATCCGGGTGATCAGCTGGATGTGAGGTGGCACCGTCCACGGTCCCTTCCGGGACACGCTCGACATCCAGCTGCGCAGCACCTCCGGCGCTGCGGGCGCCGCCGGTGTCGCCGGCACGCGATCATGGCGGACGTGCGGGATGTCGGCGATCACCGCGTCCAGCTCCCCGCGGGTGCGGGCGCGGAGCACGACGTCGAGTCGTTCCGTGTACTCGTCCAGTGACAACATGCCCTGTCCGACGGCGTGTTCGAGGATCTTGGTCACCGCTGCGCGGTCGGCGTCGGACGCCCTGAAGTCGGATGGCTCGGAGATCATGTCCACTCAGGATAGGCGCGGACGCCGTGTCTTCAACCCCTCGTTCGTCCGCACCGCGGGAAGCATCGCCGACGTGACCAGGTGACGGCGAAGCCCTCCGCCGGAGGTTCGGAAGAGGCAGTTCATGGCCGCGACGATGCCGGTGACGTCGTCGCGTGCCGTGAGGTACGTCCACCGGTGCGAGTCGGGGAGCGCGAAGAACTGCTCGAAGAAGCCGGGCACGTCGGCCGGCGGCATCCGCAACATCGACTCCAGCCCGATCCGGCGGACGCGGTGGACGATTCGCGCGCTCCGCGGCCACACCGTCTTCTGGGCGGCGTCCAGCGCCTGCGCCGGATCCCCCGGTAGGTGCTCGGCGAGGGCGGCGGCCACCTGCGGCGCGAGCCGGAGCGACGCGGCCAGGCTGAACCCGGTCGCGGGATGGATCAGTGGTGCGGCGGCACCGAACCCGAGGGCATCGGACGCTCCGTGTCGCTGGTGGTCGACGCGGAAGGAGACCTTCTCGCTGCGTGTGTCCGGTGGTGCGGTGATGCCGTGGTGGGCCATCCGGGCATGGAGACGCCGGCGCAGGGTGGCCAGCGGCAACCCCGGCCGGCGCGCCAGGGAGGTCTCCTCCACGAGTACCTGGCCACCACCGAGCGGGATCACGTAGACGAACGTCGGCCACCCGTCCTCACCGTGGTCCTGCCGCCAGTCCATGAACAGCGCGTCGCCCGGATTCACCAACGGCGCCGCCGCGTCCTCGTCGATGACCAGTCCGTACGCGGTCTGTGCCGCGGACGTGCGGCGCGAGGAGGACGAGTCCAGCGGTCGCGCCCCTCCCCCGGCGTCGACGACGACGGACGCACGTAGGTGCGATCCGTCGGCCAGGGCGACGACGCCGGCCTCGGGCGATCCGGTGACCCGGCCGGCGTGGATGCGGACGCCGGTCAGCCCGCCGGTGAGGTGGGCCTGCAGCGCGGGGATGTCGAGAACGGCGTACTCCCAGCCGAGCTTGTGCTCCGTCACCGCGATCGCGCGGCCGGCGGCGCGCGCCGCGACCACGGACTCGGGCAGGTCGGCCGGTAGCTCGTCGCTCCACATCCCGTAGGTGGCGGTCCACGGCCGCTCGGGGGCGGTGTCGACGAGTCCGGTCGACAGCCCCAGCTGCCCGCATGCCCCGGCCAACGCCAGACCCGCGGGCCCGCCCCCGACCACTAGAACGTCCATGCGTCCATCGTGTCATCGTCCGCGACCCGGACGGGGACACGGGCGGGCGCGCTACCAGTCGACGTCGGCGGCGAACTCCTCGAACGAGCGTGGCGGCACGCCGGTCAGCCGCAGCACCTCGTCGGTCACCCGGTCCTCGGCGCCGTCGGCGATCAACGCGTCCAATCCGGCCAGCATGTCCGCGTAGTCGACCGACATCCCGTCGGCGACGAGCAGTTGCCGCATCTGATCGCGGTCCACGGCGACGTGCGTGACACGGCGGCCGGAGGTCCGGCCGACGATCCCGGCGACGTCGGCGTAGCTCAATGCGGCGGGGCCGGTCAGGATGGGATCGCAGTTCAGGGGTACCTCGGAGACCAGCGCGTGGGCGGCCACCCGCGCGATGTCCCGGACGTCGATGAAGCCCACCCGGCCGCCGTCGGTCGCGGTGGTGAGGACGCCCGACGTGCGGATCGAGTCCGCATGCGGGTGTCGACCGGAGAAGTTCTGCATGAACCAGCTCGGTCGCAGCACCGCCCATTCCGGGAACGTCGCCGCGACGGCCGCGTGGACGTCGCCGAGCGTGGGACCACCCGACTCGATGAGCGAACTGCTCTGCAGGACCGCCCGCCGGACGCCCGCGTCGCGGGCCAGCCGGAGGAACGGCCGCATGACCGACCCGGGCGACGACTCGCCAGTCGGAGCGATGAGGTAGATCCGGTCCACACCGTCGAGGGCGGGTTCCCAGGTCGCGCGGTCGTACCAGTCGAAGCGGACGCCGCGGCCCGACTGTCCCGCCCCGCCGCCCCGGCCGGCGGCGGTCACCGCCGCACCGGCCGCGGCCAGCTCGGCGCAGACGAACTGGCCGGTGTTCCCGGTGGCACCGGTGACGAGCACCGCGCCGTCGGTCATGACGCCTCGATCGCGTCGAGGACGGTCAGCGGGTTCCAGTAGTCGCGGTAGAGCGCCATCTTGCCGTCGACGAGGGTGAGGACGACGACGTAGGACATCTCGTAGGGCACGCCGGTGGACTTCACGTGCCCGCTGGCCGCCCACTCGATGATGGCGGTGTCGGGATCGACCGTCTGATGGACGTCGAGATGCGTCACGCGCTCGAACTCGATCTGCGAGGGGACGGCGCGCAGGTACTCGCCGGCGGCCTCCTTGCCCTCGACCCGCCGTGGCCGACCGACCGGCGCATAGGGGAATTCGAGCACGACGTCGTCGTGGCACCTCGCGAGCCACCCGTCGACGTCACCGGCCCGGATCGCCTCGGTGGCCTCGACGAACACGTCGCCGGGAAGGGAGGTGGTCATGGCAGTCTCCTGTCGGTTACGATTCGGACCGTCAGTCCGTTTCGACCACTATATGGACCGCCGGTCCGCTTTGGCAAGGGAGGCGTCGTGGCAGAACGTGCGGACGCCGCGCGCAACCGGCAGGCGGTGCTGGTCGCGGCCGGCCGGCTCTTCGACGACGCCGCCGACGTGGACGCCGTGTCGATGGACGACGTCGCCCGGGCGGCAGGCGTCGGCAAGGGAACGCTCTTCCGCCGCTTCGGTGACCGCGCCACCCTGCTCCGCGCGGTCTA
Organism: Mycobacterium sp. PTI7; assembly: GCF_056679845.1. Classification (NCBI taxonomy): domain Bacteria; kingdom Bacillati; phylum Actinomycetota; class Actinomycetes; order Mycobacteriales; family Mycobacteriaceae; genus Mycobacterium; species Mycobacterium sp. PTI7. The sequence continues at coordinate 4,786,581 of NZ_CM155252.1, read as the reverse complement.
CGACGCACGCCTGGTGGACCTGCGCACGGCGATCGAATCCGGCCCGCCCCCACTGGGACCCGACGGCGAGGCCCGCGCCCGCATCTCCGCGGTGCTGGCGGCCGTCGTCGACTTCAAGCTGGACAACCGACGACTGGCACTCGCCATCGAGCAGGACCAGACCGGTGGTGCGCCGACGCTCTACACGTCGCCCGGTTACGTGACGACGCATCAGCTGCTCTCGCAGCTGATGGCCGACGCCGGAGCCGCCGACGACGCCCCGTGGTTCGCCTACGTGGTGCTGGCCGCCACCCGGATCGATCTCGTGGACCACCTGGTGGGCGCCGCAGCCGTCACCCGTCGCCGGCTGCACGACGACCTCGAGGTGCTGGTGACCCGGCTACTGGACTGAGCCGGCGTCATCGGGCGGCGTCGAGGGCCTTCTGGTCGATCTGAAAGCCCATGGCCTCCAGCTGAACTCGCATCAGCTTCTTCTGGTGCGCGGCCGGAAGCCGCTTCGGGAACAGCTCGGCGTGCACCGACAGTCCGTCGATGACGGCGATGAGCAGCTCGGCCACGTCCGCGTCGGTGAGGTCGCTCTCGAGCCGTCCCGCGCCGCGGACGTCGGCGATCAGGCTGCGGATCCGCTTCAGTAGGTCGTTGGCGGCGTCGCGCTGGAACTCGCGCGAGGCCGGATTCGAGACCGCGCGCGGCCAGAAGTTCATCTCCATCAAGGTCTCGACGCGTCGCTCGCGGTCGAGGGGGAGGTTCTGCATCAACATGGCCCACAGCCGGCCGAACTCGTCCTTGCCGCGCATGCTGTCCTCGACGCGAGTCATGAACTCGCGGTGGGTCTTCACCAGGATCGACTGGAGGATGTCGTCCTTGTCCTCGAAGTAGTGACTGAGGACCCCGTTGGAGTAGCCCGACTCGAGTGCGATCGCGCGGGTGGTGGTGTTGTCGAGGCCGACGCTGTCGATGACCCGGATCGCCGCGCGCAGGATCTCCTCGCGGCGTTCGTCGTGATCGACGATCTTCGGCATCGGGTCCCCTCGGCTGTCCGGCTGTGAACGAGTGTAGGACCCGGGCCGGCCGGGCCTCAGCGACCGTACGACAGGCGCCGACTCTGTTCGGCGACGGCGTCCAGATCCTCGTCGGTGAGGACCGCCGGGGTGCCGATGCCGGACGCCGCCAGAAAGACGTCGCACACCCACTCGACGAGGCAGGCGTGCTCGACGGCCTCGGCGAGCGACCCTGCGCTGCTGACGGCACCGTGATTGCGCATCAGGACCGAGCCGAAACCCGCTGCGACGGCGTCTCCCACCGCGTCGGCGAGTTCGTCGGAGCCGAACAGGAGATACGGGATGGTCGGGATCCGGCCGCCGAGTCGGCGCAGGTTGTAGTGCACCAGGGGCATCTGGTCGCACACCAGCCCGACGGCGACGGAACTGCGCCCGTGGGTGTGGACGACGGCTCCCGCCGCCGAGCGCTCGTAGATGCCCAGGTGCAGGCCCGTCTCGGAGGACGGCCGGGACCCGTCCAGGACGTCGCCCGTACGGCTGACGACGGTGATGTCCTCCGCCGTCGCGGCCTCGAAGCGCATTCCCGCCCGGGTGATCAGGACGCAGTCGTCGGACCGCACGCTGACGTTGCCTGCGCCCGCCACCGCCACGCCCTGCGCTGCGAGGTCGCGGCAGCTCGCCGCAACCTCGGCACGCACCGCCCGGAGGTCGGTCATGGTCGGGGGTACCGGGCCCGGAGCGCGCCGAAGGCACCGTCGAGACCGGTGAGCGCCATGTCGAGGTCACCGTCGGTCATCGCGGCCGAGACGAACCAGTTGTGCTTGGGGTGGACGTACACCCCGCGAGCCTGTGCCTCGGCGCTGAACGCGACGGACAGCTCGTAGTCGGCGTCGTTGGCGAACAACAGGTTCGGCATCTGGGCGGGCCCGGTGTAGTGCACGTCGAAGCCCCACCGCTCGGCGCTGCCGACGATGCCCGTGCGCAGGTCCTGCCCGAGGTCGCGCATCCGCGACACGGCGTCGCGGCGGGCCAGTTCGGTGATGGTCGCGAGCCCGGCGGCCATGGCCACGGCCCCCATCCAGAACGAGCCGGTGACGAAGATGCCGCCGGCCGCATCCCGGTAGCGGTCGGTGCCGGTGACCGCGGCCAGCGGGTAGCCGTTCGCGATCGCCTTGCTCCACGGCGTCAGATCCACTGGGACGCCGAGCGGTTCCCAACTGCCGCCGTGGTGCAGCCGGAAGCCCGCGCGGACGTCGTCGAGGATGAGTGCCGCCCCGATCTCGTCGCAGTAGGCGCGGACGTCGCGGGCGAAGGTGGGATCGACGAACTCCTGGTCGTACCCGGCGTCGTGACGGAAGGGGCTGACGATGATCGCGGCGACGTCGCCGGCCCGATCCCCGACCGCGGCGCGGATCGAGGCGATGTCGTTGAACCGGTAGTGCAGCAGGTTGGCGCGGTCGGCAGCGGTGACACCCGCCGGGAACGGGGTGCACCAGGGGGCGGCGCCGTGATAGGCGCCCTCGGCGACGAGGATCATCGCGCGACCGGTCTCGGCACGTGCGATCGTGCAGCACATCGTGGTGGCGTCGGTGCCGTTCTTGGCGAACATCGCCCAGTCGGCGTCGGCGACCGTCTCGACGAAGGCCTCCGCCAGCTCGACCATGACCGGCGCGGGACCGTTGAGGCAATCGCCCTGTCGGCGTTGCGCTTCGGCCGCTTCCTCCACCACCGGATCACCATGACCGAGGATGACCGGACCCCAGCTGCACATCAGGTCGACGTACTCGTTGCCGTCGACGTCCCACAGCCGAGCGCCCCGCGACCGCTCGATGAACTGGGGGATCGCCGGGAACGCGTTCATGTTCTCGTGGCCGTACATGCCGTTCGGGACGACGGCCTTCGCGCGGCGTCGAAGCTCGGTGTCGGCACTGCGCTGCCGCTGATCGGCGGCGACGTCGATGTCGGTGGTCATGGCGTTCTCCCTCTGGTGCAGCGGATTCGAGTCACGCGTCGAGCGCGGTGGTCGTGCGGGCGGCGATGCGGCCGCCCGCGTCGGGGTGTGATGCGGAGACGAGCGCGAGCACGCCTCCGAGGTCGTCGATGCCGGCGTCGGATCCGAGCCCGGAGGCCACCAGCGCGCCGCACGCGGCGCCGATGAGCGCGGCGTCCTCCGCGGAGCAGCCGGACAGCAGCCCGGTGATCATGCCCGCGTTGAACGAGTCGCCGCAGCCGGTGGTGTCGACGACGGTGGTGGGCAGCGCCGGGACGGAGACGGGGTCGGAGTCGGGCCGCACCAGCACCGCACCGTGTTCGCCGACGGTGACGGCGACGGCACCCACTCCGCGTGCCAGCAGCAGCCGCGCGGCCTCGACGAGGTCGTCCTCTCCGGTGAGCCCGCGCAGCTGCTGGTCGTTGGGCATGAACCAGTCGATCAGCGGCAACAACGGGTCGAGCAGCTCGAGCGTTGCCGGCCGTCCGGGATAGAGCAGGTCGACGAAGATCGGTATCCCGGCCGCACGCACGGCGGCGAACAGTTCGATGCCGTCCGAATCCAGCAGTCGCGGGCTGGTTTCCGGTCCGCCGAAGAGCACCGCGTCGGCGGTGAGCACGGCCGAGCGATCCACGTCGGACGGCAGCAGAGATGCCATCGCACCGGGGACGTGCAGCGCGGGGCGTTCGCCGTTGGGACGGATCGGCAGGATCGTCGAGGCAGTCTTCTGCCCGCGCTGCATCACCAATCCCGTGGTGTCGACGCCGTATTCGTGGAGCTGCGTGACGAGGAGTCGTCCGAGGACGTCGTCCCCGATGGCCGCGAACGACGACACCGTGGCGCCGAGCTTGGCGAGGTCGACGGCCGCTCCGCCGCCGGTTCCGGCGACGGTCACCCGGATCTCGTCGAGCACGACGCTGCCCTGCCCCGCGGGGATCTCCGAGACCGGTCGGCCGAGGATGTCGATGAGGTGCGGGCCGATGACCGCCACGGCACTCACGGTTGTGCCCGGCTCTCGGCGGCGGGCACGGGGTCGAAGTCGACGACCAGGTCGCGGCGACGGTGGTACACGACGAAGCCGATGACGAACGCCAACGGAATGCTCCACGGCAGCAGGTTCGGCAGCAGGGCGTCGGTTCCGGTCAGCACCGAGTAGTTCGCGATGATCAGGCCGGTGGCGGTCAGCAGACCGATCGCGCCGACGGTGGGGGCGATCAGCGTCTTCCACAGCCGCCGGTCCCTGCGCTTGCGGAAGAACACCACCACGGTGACGGCCACCGCGCCCTGCATGGCGACGATGCCGACGGTGAACAGGCCACCGAGGCTGGTGTAGACGCCGAGGTAGGGGTCGAGGCCGATGATCACGAACAGGGCGACCAGCACGGCGGTCAGGACCGACAGCGCCTCGCTCGCGCGTGCCGGCCCCCGGTACCGCGGGTGCAGGACGCCCAGGAACCGCGGCATCGTGCCCTGGGTTCCCATGGTCTGCAGGTAGCGGGTCGTCGCGTTGTGCAACGCCACCAGCGACGCCAGAACGCTGGTGAGGAAGAAGATCTGCATCAGCGTCGTCAGCAGCGGGCCACCCTGGTCGCCGGAGAGGGTGAACAGCAGGTCGCCCTGCGCCTCCTGCGCCACGGGCACGATCTGGTTCACGCCCACCGAGCCGACGATGAGCCACACCGTGAGGAAGTAGAAGATCGAGATGACGCCGACGCACAGGTAGATGGCGCGCGGCACCGTCTTGCCGGGGTTGCGCGCCTCGTTGGCGTAGATGACCGCGGATTCGATGCCGATGAACGAGGTGAACGCGATCATCAGCGCCGGGCCGACGCTGCCGGAGAACACCTGCTTGGGGGAGAACACGTCGAGCGGGAAGGCCGAGAGCCCGCTGTGCGCGAGGATCAGCACGTCGAGCACGATCAGCATCGCGAACTCCGCGGCGATCATCACGAGCAGGACCTTTGCGCTGAGGTCGGCGGCGTAGCGACCGATGGTGCCGACGATGACCATGGCGACGATCGAGTACAGCCACCAGGGCAGATCCAGGCCGTACGGCTGCGCGATCACGTCGGCGAAGTAGCCGGCGGCCGCGGTGATGGCGATCGTCCCGGACCCGTAGGCCAGGGTGGTCGCGTAGGCCGCGCCCAGACCGGCTCCGGGCCCGAAGCCTGCGTGCACGTAGCGGGCGAAGCCGCCTCCGCCGGGGACCGCCCGGTTGATGGCGACGTAGCCGGCCGCGAAGCACGCGAGCACCACGCCGGCCACCAGGAAGATGATGGGAAGACCTGCGCCGTTGCCCAAGGTGAAGCCGATCGGCGTGTTGCCGATGACCGATCCCAGCGGCGCGGCACAGGCGATGACGAGGAGTGCGACTCGGCCGGTGCCGAGATTGGCCTTGAACTGCGTCGGGCCGGCCGGGGACCCGGGGTCCGCGGCGGCCACGGGGGCGGCGTCCGGTGCGTGTGATGACATTCGTCTTCTCCCAGGCGATCTCGCAGGCTGTTCATGCCGGATGGCGGGATGCGCTCCGGCTCGTCGGTGACCTGGATCGCACGCTCTTGGGAACAGTAGACGGACGTCCGAAATAGAACAAGGGCTGGCGGGCCTGTTAACCGGATCGAAACTCCGGGCGGGTCCTGCCGTCGGTTTCGGAGGTGATAGCGCTGAGCGACACCGTCACTCGCACGTTCGTCGCCTCAGCGCTATCTCGACGCGGTGAGCGGCCCCGACCGAAGCACGTGTGCACCTGGGCGCGTCATCATTCGTTGACGCGCTGGGGAGACATAGTGCTCGGCTGACGGGCAGAACGCAGCCCGCGACCGTCCAGATAGCGCTCAGCGCCGGCGTCACTCGCAACGTTCGTCGCCTCAGCGCTATCTCGACGCGGTGAGCGGCCCCGCCCGGAGCACGTGTGCACCTGGGCGCGTCATCATTCGTTGACGCGGTGGGGAGACACAGTGCTCGGCTGACGGGCGGAACGTACGAACGCCGCTACCTGCTGTGCGACGCCACCTGCGAGGTCTGGTTCGAACGCCAGGGCCGGCCCATCGGTGCCGGACGGACCACCCGCACCATCAACCGGCGGCTGCGCCGCGCTCTGGAGCACCGCAACCAGTGCTGCATCCCTGGCCCGCCCCACCCACCACAGCACCACCGGACGTCCCACCCTGCCCCTGCCCGCTCGGGGAACGCGCCCAATGGTGGTGGTACACACCGTTCGAACCACCATCACCTACGAGCGACAACTAGCCCGGGTCAGGCCCGAGGGCGCTCCAGCAGCGGGTTGCGGTCGCTCGAGACGACGTGTCCCGGCTCGGCGCCGGGGATGAACTTGCGCCAGTCGCCGCTGATCATCGTCGGGCTGGGAATCACCTTGGTGCCGTCGGCGAAGTACGTCGTGGCCAGCACGACACGGGCCGCAGTGGTCAAATTGGCGCCTGCGGTGTGGAAGCAGCTGGCGGCGTGGAAGCTCACCTCGCCTACGGCGAAGGGCCCGTCCTCGACCTGAACCGCCTCTGCGCGAAGGACTTCGGACACGCCACGGTCATACGACGTGCCGTGCTTGTCGAATTCGAGGTCGGCGACCAGGTCGGCGACGTCGGCGCCGCGGGCGAACGCCAACGGCCCCATCTCGCGTGGCGTGGGCTGCAACGGGATCCACGCGGTGAGCACGTCGGGCGAGTCCAGGGGGAAGTGGTGGGCGTCGTAGTGCCACGGGGTACGTCCGGCGCCGGGCTCCTTCGACAGGGCGTTGTCGTGGTAGAGCCGCACCTGACCCGTACCGAGCAGGGCTGCGCTGATGCCGCCGATGCGCGGTGACAGCACCGCTGCGCGCACCAGGTCGTCCTCCAGCCACATCATCTCGCGACTCTGGAAACCGACTGCGGGATCTACGGATTCGTCGAGCATCTCGCGCAGGCGCATCCGCAGCCGCTCCACGGTGCCGGGGCTCAGCACGCCGGGCAGCTTGATGAACGCGTCGGTCTGGAACTGGCGGAACTGGGCTGCGGTGACCGGGTAGGGCTCGGCGAGTTCGGCGAACACCTCCTCGTCGGACGGCAGTGGACCCGGATCGTGCGGCGGCGGGTCGACGAACGGGCCGTCGGGAACGGGACCGTCGGCCAGCGACATGTACCAGTCCCACCACTGGTCGTTGCCGCGGTCCCACTCGACGGCGACGTCGGATGCGGTGCCCGCAGCGGTGGTGTCGGACAGGTGCGGGTTGCGAATCATGGCTGCGTCCAGGTGATGAGGTGGGCTTCGTGCTCGAATTCGTAGGCGCCGTCGGACGTGCGGCAACCGGCGAGATAGGCACCGAGCACGTCACTGGCCTCCATCTGGTCCAGTGACAACGCGTCGTCGAACGCGCAGCGCTGCAGGAAACCCTCGGCGACGGCGCGATCGGCCGTCCCGGTGCGGTAGTGGATCACCTGGACCTCAATCGGCGCACCTGCCGAGCGGAGTGCCGCCGCGACGCCCTCGGCATCCGTGTACGGGGTGGCATCGGGGGCGAACGAGGCGCGGTACGCGTCGTAGAACGCCAGGTAGTGCGACCGCGACGACGCCTGGGCGACGGCTCCGAAGCCGCCGGACCGGAGCGCGGCGACCATCTTCGCGACGCCGGCGGCCAGCTCCGCGGGCGGCAGCGCGTACAGCGCATGCGTGGCCCACGCGACGTCGAAACTCGTGCCGGCGAAGTCCTGCAGGAACACCTCGTGCTCGGCGGCGGCGACGAAGGGCGGCGCGAGGACCGCACGCGCCTCGGCGATGCTGAAGGCCGACGGGTCGAGCAGATCGACGTCGACGGCGGGTTCCGTGGGAAGGCCGGCCGCCAGCAGCGCCGACGGGAACTTTCCGCTTCCGCACGCCACGTCGAGCAGGCGTACGCGACCGTCGACCGCGCGAGCGCTCAGGTCGGCCGCCCAGTCCCGGGCGCCGACGAGCTGCCGGTAGTCCTCGGTGGCCAAGGCGTAGAACGCCTGCATCTCCGACCGGCCGGCCTCGCTCCAGTGGTCCAGGCTTCGCTGGGCGGTATCGGGTCGATTCATCACTCCAGCCAACCACGGATCCCGTGGCCGGTTTCTTACGCAACGGTGTCGAAGCGGTGCTTTGGTTCGGACTGGCGATTTTCCAAGGAACACTGGCGAGGGTGACAGTGATGGGGCCGCCCCTGCCCCTCGATGGACTACGGGCCCGAATCATCGATCGACCGGCGTTGCCGGCGCTGTCGCCGGAGCGATACGCCCTTACCCACGCCATCTACGAGGCGGCGAGCGATCAGCGGTCTCGGCTGCAATCGTGGCTGGCCACCGCCCTGCCGCCGATGCTCGGCACCTGTGACCCCGTGCGGGTCGTGGGCGTGGGCGTCGGCGACGGCAGCGTGGACGCGCCACTGGCCGCGGCCCTCGCCGCGGACGGCCGCCAGGTGCGCTACACCGGCGTCGAACCCCACCCACCGTCTGCGGCCAAGTTCGCCTCACGGCTGAACGATCTCGACGTCGATGCGCTCACCCCGACCGTCGTCATCGGCGACTTCGCCGACCACGACGCCGGCCACCCCGCCGACCTCGTCCACTTCGTCCACTCGCTGTACTACGTCGCCGACCTGTCGGCGGCGCTGAAACACGCGACGAGCATGGTCCGTCCCGGCGGCCTGCTGGTCAGCGCCATCGCGCCGCTGCAGCCGTTGTGCTCGCTCACGGAGATGCTGTGCCCGTGGGCCGGGCTGAAGCCCTGGTTCTCCGAGGACGTCCAGGCCGAACTCGAGTCACGCGGACTGACGACGCGCACCGAGACCATCGTCGGTCACCTCGACGCCCGCGACGTGCTCGACGACTCGCTCGGACGGGGCGAGGCCGTGCTGGACTTCCTCATCGGAGCCCGTTCGCGCGCACTCCCACCCGCCGCCCGCGAGCAGCTGCTCGACTACCTCCGCGAGATCTCGCTGCCCGGCCGACCGGGCGTCCTGCCCCACCCGGTCGACGTCCTGATCACCCGGGTGCCCTGAGTCGTCACGCGTACCGCCGGGCATCGGCGGCGTGAACAAAACGAGCACAACCTGGCGCGATCGCCGGGTGGCCCCGACGATGGAGTGACATCGACGAGTGAGGGGCCTGCCGAGTGACGGTTTCACCGCAGTTGACGGAGCGACTCCGCAAGCCGCACTGGTCACTGGCCAGGACCTGGCTGCTGCAGCCCGGCATCCCGGATGGCGCCGCCGTCTACGACGCGGCCGTCACCGGCAGCGCCGACGCCGTCGTCCTCGACATCGAGGACGGGCTGCCCGCCTCGCAGAAGTCGGACGGTCGCGCGGCGGTCGCCGAGTGGCTCGGCGGAGGGTCCGCCTGGGTGCGGATCAACGCCGTCGGGACACCCGAGTGGTCGGCGGACCTCGACGCCCTGACCGACGTCCCCGGACTGTCCGGCGTCATGCTGGCGAAGGCCGAATCCCCTGACGACGTCGCATCGACGGCGGCCCGCCTGCCGTCGGGCACCCCGGTGGTGGCGCTGGTCGAATCGGCGCTCGGGCTGGAGTCGGTCTCGGACATCGCGCGGACGCGGGGATGCTCGCGAATCGCGTTCGGCGTCGGGGACTTTCGTCGTGACACCGGGATGAGCGCCGACCCCACCGTGCTGGCCTACGCCCGCGCCCGGCTGGTGATCGCCAGCCGCGCCGCCGGCCTGCCCGCTCCGATCGACGGACCGACGCTGCGCGATCAGACGCGTCACCTCGCCCGCGAGACCGCGGTGGCCAAGGCGGCCGGGATGACCGGCCGGCTGTGCCTGGTGCTCGATCATGCCGAGACGATCAACAGCCTGCTCAGCCCGTCCCCGCTCGAGATCGACGAGGCGCGCGGCACGCTGGCCCGCCTCGACGCGCCCACCGGCCCGTACGACGGCAGCGTCGGCCCCACGCGTGCGCGCGCCGAGGCCGTGCTCGACCTGGCCGAGAAGCTCGGTCTCGTCTGAGCCGCGGCGTTGTGCTGAGCGCTCGGTGAACGCCCACTAACATCTCCCGGGCGCGCAGCGTCGCTGCGACGTTCGAACCACTACCCGAGTGGGAGATGGTCATGGCGAAACTGGACGACGTCGAGGCGACCGCCCCGTCGATCCGCGAACTCACCGTCCGGGGCGTGGTCCTCGGCGGAGTCATCACGCTGGTCTTCACGGCGGCCAACGTCTACCTGGGCCTCAAGGTCGGTCTGACGTTCGCCACGGCGATCCCCGCCGCGGTCATCTCGATGGCGATCCTGCGCTACTTCCGCGGGCACACCATCCTCGAGAACAACATCGTGCAGACGATCGCCTCGGCCGCGGGAACCCTGGCCGCGATCATCTTCGTGCTGCCCGGCCTGATCATGATCGGCTGGTGGACCGGCTTCCCGTACTGGATCACCGTCGCGGTGTGCGTCGTCGGCGGAATCCTGGGTGTCATGTACTCGGTGCCGCTGCGCCGCGCGCTGGTCACCGGCTCGGATCTGCCCTATCCGGAGGGCGTGGCCGCCGCCGAGGTGCTCAAGGTCGGCGAGGCCGCCGAGGACGGCGGCGAGGGCAACCGGCGGAGCCTGCGCGCCATCCTCGTCGGCTCGCTGGTGGCGGCGGGGTTCTCACTGCTCGCCGCGACCAAGCTGATCCTGAGCGACGTCTCCACCTACTTCCGCATCGGTGCCGGCGGCTCGACGGTGGGCGCCAGCCTGTCGCTCGCGCTCATCGGCGTCGGCCACCTCGTCGGCGTCACCGTCGGCTTCGCGATGATCGTCGGCCTGGTCATCTCCTACTTCGTGCTGCTGCCGACGCTGACCTGGAACGACATCCCAAGCGGCGCGGACGTCTCCGAGATCGTGTCGAGCACGTTCTCCAGCGACGTGCGGTTCGTCGGCGCCGGCGCGATCGCGATCGCGGCGGTCTGGACGCTCGTCAAGATCCTCGGTCCGATCGTCCGCGGCATCCGGGCCGCGGCCGTATCGACCCGTGCGCGCCGTGGCGGTGAGCGCGTCGAGCTGGTCGAGCGCGACCTGCCGATCTGGATCGTCGGCGGCACGATCGTGGTATCCCTGCTGCCGATCGGCCTGCTGCTGTGGTGGTTCCTCGACAGCACCGACGTCGCGGGCAAGGGCCCGCTGACCATCGTCGTGACCCTGCTGTTCGTGGTGGTGATCGGTGCGGTGCTCGCGTCCGTCGCGGGGTACATGGCCGGCCTGATCGGCTCGTCCAACAGCCCGATCTCGGGGCTCGGCATCCTGGTGGTCGTCATCGCATCGCTGGTGCTGGTGCTGGTGCACGGCCGCAGCGACGACCCGGCGCAGACGCTGGGGCTGGTGGCGTACGCGCTGTTCGCGACCGCCATCGTGTTCGGCATCGCCACCATCTCGAACGACAACCTGCAGGACCTCAAGACCGGCCAGCTGGTCGGCGCCACGCCGTGGCGGCAGCAGGTCGCGCTGGTGATCGGCGTGATCTTCGGCGGGCTCGTCATCCCGCCCGTGCTCGGTCTGCTGAACACGGCCTTCGGTTTCGCGGGTGCGCCGGGTGCCGGCGAGAACGCCTTGGCCGCACCGCAGGCGGCCCTCATCTCGTCGCTGGCCAAGGGCGTCTTCGGCGGCGACTTGGACTGGGGTCTGCTGGGCCTGGGCGCCGCCATCGGTGCGGTCGTGATCCTCGTCGACGAGGTGCTCAAGCTGAAGACCAGGTTCGCGCTGCCGCCGCTGGCCGTGGGCATGGGCATGTACCTGCCGATGTCGCTGACGCTCATCATCCCGATCGGCGCGCTGCTCGGCCGGTTCTACGACAGGTGGTCGGATCGGTCCGGCGGAGACGCCCGAGACATCGAGCAGAAGAAGCGGCTCGGGGTGCTGATGGCGACCGGTCTGATCGTCGGCGAGAGCCTGTTCGGCGTGGTGTTCGCCGGCATCGTCGCGTCCTCGGGGAGCGATACCCCGCTCGCCCTGATCGGCGAGGACTTCGCGAGCTGGGCCGAGATCCTCGGTGTCGTGCTGTTCGTGGCCGTGGTCGCGGGCCTCTACAGGTGGACCCGCCGGTACGCGGGCGCCGCGGTCACCGGTCCCGGCTCGGACGCCTAACGGGGTTCGCCGACCACCCGGAGCTGACCAGAGCGGTCAGGTCGTCCACCCACGCATCGTCGAGCGGGGCGTCGTGCCGCACGATGATGCGGAAGATCGCGCTGCCCACGACGACTTCGGCCAGCAGCGGGAGGTCACCGACGTCGCTGGGCAGGTCGGGCTGGTCGCCGATCCGGGTGCGGAAGGTGGCGAGGCTCTCGGCGAACCGGGACGTCATCCTGCTGTGCACGTCCGGGTCGGCGACGGTGTCGGCGATGAGCGCCGGTAGCGCGATGCGGACCTCGGGCCGGTCGAACATGGTGCGCGTGGCCTCCACCAGCGCCCGGATGTCCTCGACGACGTCGCCGGATGCGCTCGGCATAGCGGTGACCTCGGCGGGCAGGATCGCCTCGTGCACCAGCTGGGCCTTGCCCGACCAGCGCCGGTAGATGGCCGCGGTGGTGGTGCCGGCCCGGGCCGCGATCGCCGACAGGGACAGCGCGGAGTAGCCCGACTCGAGCAGCAGCTCGCGCGTGGCCTCGATGATCGCGGCGTCGATCCTGCCGTCGCGCGGCCGTCCCGCGGACGACCGGACGGAGTCCTTGTCATCCTTGGGCGGATCTGTTCTCATGATTCAAATATAACCCGCATCGTATCGTTATTGGAGAGTCGTGTTCCCCAGCCCCCTCGACGAATACCCGATCCACCAGGCGCCGGTGCCCATCAGCGCGCCGGCGACGTCGGACCGCAACTTCTACGATCGCTCGTACTTCAACGTGCTCGACCGCGACGGCCGGTTCATGGCATTGACCGGAATCGGCTACTACCCGCGGCTCGGCGTCAAGGACGCCTACGTGGTGGTGCGGCGCGGAGACACCCAGACCGCCGTCCGCTTCAGCGACGCGATCGACGACGACCGCATGAACCAGAACGTCAACGGCTACCGGCTCGACGTCGTCGAACCGCTCCGGGAACTGCACCTGACGGTCGCCGACACCGAGGGCATCGCCGCCGACCTCAGATGGCGCGGCCTGTTCCCGGCCGCCCTCGAGCATCCGCACCAGATGCACTCGGATCGACGAGTGACGTTGCAGGCCTGTCGATTCGCCCAGCTCGGCACGTGGGAGGGATGGATCGACGTCGACGGTGACCGCCTCACCGTCGACCACAGCACCTCGGTGGGCAGCCGCGACCGGTCGTGGGGCATCCGGCCGATCGGCGAGCCGGAGCCGGCCGGCAGGCCCGACACCGCCTTCCGCGGGATGTGGTGGCTGTACCTGCCGCTCGCGTTCGACGACCACCAGATCTTCCTGATCATCCAGGAGGATCCCGACGGCCACCGCAGCCTCTACGACTGCACCCGCCGATGGCCGGACGGCAGGGTCGAGCAGCTCGACGGCGTCCGAGCGACGATCCACTACACGCCCGGCACCCGCATTCCCCACGGTGCGCACGTCGAGATGCTGACCCGCTCCGGCGATCGAATTCAGCTGGACGTCGAGTCGACGTTGTTCGCGCCCATATCCTTCGGCTCCGGATACGGCGGCGACCCGTCGTGGGCACACGGCACCTGGATGGGTGGGCCGACCTCGGAGCGCGTGTCCTACGACATGACGGATCCCGAGGTCATGGCCCGCGCCCCGTTCAGCCTGATCGACCACGTCGGTCGCGCCGTCTACACCGATGCCGACGGCCAGACGCATCGGGGCGTCGGCCTGTTCGAGCACGCCGTCATCGGTCCCCACCACCCGTCCGGGTTCTCCGACTGGACCGACGTCGTGGCGGAGGCGACCACGTGAAGGTCATGACGGCGCTCTTCGGCCCGACCGATGCCGTCGAACGTGCGGCGTTGCTGCGCGAGGCCGGAGCCTCCGGCGTGTTCACCTTCGAAGGGCCGCGGGAGGTGTTCACCCCGCTGGTGCTGGCGTCGACGGTCAAGGGTCTCGACCTCATGACCAATGTCGCGATCGCGCTGCCGCGCAATCCCATTCAGCTGGCGCACCAGGCACACGACCTCCAGGAGCTGTCCGAGGGCAGGTTCATCCTCGGGCTCGGCACCCAGGTACGCGCCCAGGTCGAGAAGCGCTACGGCGCCGAGTTCGAGCACCCGGTGGCCCGCATCAAGGAGATGGTCGGAGCGCTACGGGCGATCTTCGCGACGTGGAACGACGGCGAGCGGCTCGACTTCCGCGGCGAGTACTTCCGCCACACCCTGATGACGCCCACGTTCAATCCCGGTCCGAACCCCTTCGGGCCGCCGCCGATCTACCTGGGCGCGCTCGGTCCCCGGATGACCCGCGCGACTGCCGAAGTGGCCGACGGTCTGCTGGTGATGCCGTTCGGATCCAAGAAGTACCTGCACGAAAAGACCGTGCCCGCCGTCCGCGAGGGGCTCGCGGCCGCGGGCCGGGACGCCGACGACCTGGCGGTGGTCCCCGAGATCATCGTGTCGGTGGGCGAGGACCACGCGTCGACGCGAATGCTGCTGGCGTTCTACGGATCCACTCCCGCGTACCGCCCGGTGCTCGACGCGCACGGCTGGGGTGATCTGCAACCCGAGTTGAACGCGATGTCCAAGCAGGGACGATGGCAGGAGATGGCCACGCTGATCGACGACGAGGTACTGCACACGATCGCCGCCTGCGGAACCCCCGCCGAGGTGGCCGCACACATCCGCGACCGCGTCGACGGCGTGTCCGACCGGATCTGCCTGTACCAGCCGGGACCCATCGCCGTCGAGGCACTGGCCGAGATCATCGACGCGCTGGACTGACGAGATGCCCACCACCACCGTCGAATACGACGAGATCATCGACGACCGCTTCGGCGGCAAGGCCCTCGGGCTGGCGAAGCTGATGCGACTCGGGCACCCCGTGCCCGAGTACTTCGTGATCGCGCACGCCGCAGGCGACTCCGTGCCCGATCCGGTGATCGACCGGTTCACCCGGATGCGGGCCGCCGAGGCCTCGCCGGTCGCGGTCCGGTCGTCGGCCACCGGCGAGGACGGTGCTCAGCAGTCCTTCGCCGGTCAGTACGACACGGTGCTCGGCGTCGACTCGGTTCCGGACTTCGTCGCCGCCGTCCAGCGGTGCGCCACGTCGGTCGGATCGGACCGCGCGGCCTCCTACGGCGGCCCCGAGCCCGTCACGATGCACGTCGTGGTGCAACGGATGGTCGACGCCCGCGCCGCCGGAGTGGTCTTCACCGCCGACCCCGCCACCGGTCGTCGGGACCTCGTGGTGATCGACGCCGTCGCGGGACTGGGCGAAGCCCTCGTCGACGGCACCGCGATCTCCGACCACCTCGTCGTCACCTCGGACGGCACCCCGGCGGTCCGCGAGGTCGGCGACGTCCCGGTCCTGTCCGACGACGAGGTCGCCCAGATCCGCGACGGCGCACTGCATGCGGCCGGGTACTGGGACGGGCCGTTGGACCTCGAGTGGGCGATCGACCGGGCCGGCCGGCTGTGGTGGCTGCAGGCGCGGCCGATCACGACGCTGCCCGGTGACCTCAACGAGATGGACACCCCCGTGGCGGGCCCCACGCACATCTACACCCGGTGCAACATCGGCGAGATGATGCCGGGTGCGTTCTGCCCGCTCACCGCGGCGGTGTCCGGGCATGCGATCGACTACGCAATGCAGATGACGCAGGTGGTGGCGCGCGCGCAGGACCGCTACGACCGGCAGTGGCTGCAGGTGGGCTACTTCTACGGGCACATGTTCCTCAACATGACCGAGGGCACGGCGCTCAGCTCGGGCATCCTCGGCAATTCGCTGGAGCAGTTCTCGATGTCGATCTGCGGCCGCGTGGTCGACGAACTCGAGCCGGCACCGCCGAAGCCGTTCCTCCAGAAGCTCGTCAACACGTTTCGGCTCACCTCGCACGCGCTGTCGGCGGGGCCGGCGATCCGACGGCTCGGCGATCAGATCGCCGGGTTCGAGATCCCGACCGGTCGCGACCCCAAAGCGGTCCTGCGGCAACTGGAGTCAGGTGTCGAGCTGTACTGCCACGTCACGCTGGTCCACGTCCGCTCCTCGTCCCGTGCTGCGGTGGGGGCGAACGTGCTGGAGAGCTACCTGGTGCGTGCCGCGGTCAAGGCCGGTCGCACGGAGAACGACGGACAGGCCGAGGCCGCCCGCCTGATGGCCGGGGCGAGCGACGTCGAGAGCGCGATGATGGTGCAGGAACTGCACGAGGTGGTGGGCAGGATCGCCGCCGACGAGGTGACCGCCTGCGCGTTCCTCGCCGCACCGCCCGCGGAGGCCGTCACGCATCTGCGCCAGGCCGAGGGCCCCGCTGCGGAGGCGTTGCGGCGGTTCCTCGTTCGGCACGGCCATCGCGGTTACCGCGAACTGTGCATGCGAGATCCTGCCTGGGCCGAGGACGCCGAGGGGCTGGGTTCGATGATGCAGGTCATGGTCACCGCGTCCCGCGAATCGGCCGGCGAGGTCCCGTCTGCCGTCGTCGTCGACGAGCCGGGATCGCGCACGGTGCGACTGCTGGCACGTCTCGCGCAGGGCGGTGCCCGTGGCCGCGAGGAAACCAAGGCGAAGATGGCGCTGATGGCACACCGCCTCAAACTGGGATACCGCCACCTGGGCGAGGTGCTGGCCGAGTCCGGCCGTCTGCCCGATGCCGACCTCGTCTTCTTCTTCGACCGGCCGGAGCTGCCGATGCTGGTCGGTGACGGCGACGTCGCAGACCTGGTGGGTCGTGCGATCGGGCGTCGCGAGGCGCTGCCCTTCCAGCAGTCCCTCGAGTTCGACGACGTCTCGGTGGGCCGGCCCGACCCGATCCTCGGCAGGCCCGTGGGCATCGTGACCGACGATCAGATCCTGGGCCGTCCCGCCAGCCGCGGAGTGGTGGAAGGTACCGTCCGCGTGGCCAAGTCGATCCAGGACGCGCGTCAGGTGCAGCGCGGGGAGATCCTCGTCGCGCCGGTGACCGACGTCGGGTGGACCCCGTACTTCACCGTGATCGGCGCCCTCGTCACCGACATCGGCAGCTCGGTGTCCCACGGTGCCGTCGTCGCGCGGGAGTACGGCCTGCCCTGCGTGGTCAACACGCTGGTGGCCACCCAGGTGCTCCGCACCGGCGACCGCGTCCGGGTGGACGGCGACAAGGGTCTGGTGACGCGGCTCGCGTGACTAGCTCGCGTTCTCCCGGCCGGACCGTGCGTTGGCCTCCAGGACTTCGGGGACGTGCGTCTCGGCCCAGTCCCGGACGGCGGCCAGCGGACCGAGCAGCGAGCGGCCCAGGGGCGTCAGCGCGTAGATCACCGGCGCCGGCACGCCGTCCAATTCGGTCCGCAATACGAGGCCGTCTTGCTCCAGCGCCCGCAAGGTCTCGGTCAGCGCCTTCGACGTGATGCCCTGGATCCGCGCCTTCAGTTCGCCGAACCTCGCGGTCCGTTCTTCGAGGGCCACGACCACGAAGATCGTCCAGCGGGCGCCGATCCGGTTGAGGACAACGCGACTGGGGCACGTGGCGGCCATGATGTCGTAGGCCTTCGGTCGCTCCGAAGTGCTCACACGGTTCTCCAGTTCCCGTCGACGGACTTGTGGCTTCTCAAGTTTTATGTCCAATTCTCAAGTGAAATGTCCACACGATGTCCAATTGGACATGTCGGTGAGATTTGGTTGAAGCCCCCGATTTGTCAGGACCGGAACGCGACTGACCGTGCCTGCGTAGCTATCTGCTGGCAGCTGAGGTCACCTCGGCCAACGTTCGGCAAACGTAGTTGTCCCTGCACGCCCACATGGCCGGCCGTCGGTCAGGGCGCCGCCGGATGAGAAGCGCGGTCGGCACCGTCGCTGAACCGACACGCCTGAGTAGCATATGCCGTAGTTGCACAACATGACTCGCCGGGATCCATCGTCACAGCTGCTGACCGCTACTCAACGGACGCAGGTCGGCTGGAAGCAGGCAGAAGGGACGTCGGGGTCACCGACGCTATTCCGTGCAGGCAAGAAGTCGGCGGCTATGTCGGTCATGCTGCGGTCATCGGTAGGGGCGCGGTAGCTGCAGTCCGTCTCCGGTCAGGACGCCGGAGCCGATCTCAACCCCAGCGCTTCAGAATGTCCTGCATCCTCGCGGTCAATGCCGTTTGCAGGAACGGCCCGAAACTGATCCGCGCTATCCCCAGCGCCGCTAGCACGCTCAGATCATGTTCGTCTGGTCTCGCCACGGCATTGACAGGCAGAGGCAGCTCGGCCGCCAGGCGCCGGTGGGTGTCCTCATCATGGAGTCCGATGGGGTAGAGGCAGTCGGCCCCGGCGTCGGCCGCATCGCGCAACCTGGCGATCGCGCGCTCAATCCTGTCGGACTCGTCGCCGAGCTGATGCAGAAGCACGTCGGTCCGGGCGTTGAGCACCATATGCACGCCGGACTTGTCCGAGGCGGTGCGGAGTGCAGCCACCAGTTTGGCCTGTTCAGCGGAAGTGCGAAGTCGGCCTGCCTCGCTGTGTACCGTGTCCTCGACGTTCAGGCCCACCGCCCCCGCCTCCAGTAGACCGCCGATCATTCTGTCGGCACTGACGCCGTAGCACGACTCAACATCGACCGACACCGGAACGCCGACCGCGGCAGTGATCTGCGCGGTGCGTTCGAGCACGTCCTCGAACTGCATCCCCTCGTGGTCGGTCTTGCCCATCGAATGCGCGAGGGGTTTGCTTCCCACCGTCAGCGCCGCGAATCCGGCGTCGGCAGCCACCCGGGCTGACCACACATCCCAGACGGTGGGCAGCACAACCGGGTCGCCCGGCAGGTGCAGTTCTAGCAGCGCCTCGGCGTGGCCGGCGAGATCGTCGCGAAGCGACTGGTTCATTTTCCCTCTTCCCTGAACATGGAATGCAGTAGCACAGAAGAACCCGATACTGGGGCGCAGTCGCCGCAAACGCGCATCGATGACCTGCGTCGATTATAGGAATCGACTTCGCGGCCGCGCACCGTAAACCAACGGCTATGTGCTCAAGGCGTCTACGCAAGCACCACTGATTCGGGTCCATTGGCAAATGTCGACGTCGCAGCCCCGCCCGCGTGGCTGTCCGCGGACTACGGGTTTTCCGTGGTCCCTGGATGGCGCCGTGAATGCAAGCATCGAGACGGCCAACAACGATGGTGACACGAAGGGACGGAATGACGAAATGTTCTCGTCCTCGGCGGCGGCTTTGCCGCTGTGTGGGGCGCAGCGGGCTCGATCCGTCTGGCTCGCTCCGTGGGCGATGGCCAGCCGGACACGAGGGTCACTAAGTCCATCAACATCCAGTGGGTCTACCCGCCCGCTGACTCCGCCGAAGTGCTTCTGGCCAACGCCGGCCAGTTGAGTACCAGCGCCTGAATTGAGGAGCAGCACATGACATCCACCACCCGCGTCGTGGTCGTCGGCGGAGGATATGCCGGCGTCCTGGCCGCCAACCGGTTGAGCCAGCGCACTGACATCGACATCACTCTGATCAACCCGCGGCCTCAGTTCGTGGAACGCATTCGTCTGCATCAGCTCGTCGCCGGTAACGACGATGCCGTTGAGGACTACTCAGCACTTCTGACTGACCGCGCGAAGCTGGTGGTCGACACCGCGCAACGTATCGACGCCGACGCCAAGGTGCTGCGTCTGGCCGCGGGCACCACCCTGGACTACGACTATCTGGTCTATGCCGTCGGCAGCACCGCCTCGGTACCGATCAGCGTGCCGGGTGCAGTTGAATTCGCCTACCCGTTGGGCGAGTTGGAGGCAGCGCAGCGGCTGACCGCCCGCATGGCCGACACGCCGCTGCAGGCGCCGATCGTGGTGATCGGCGGAGGACTGACAGGTATCGAAGCTGCCTCCGAGTTCGCGGAGGCCGGACGGTCGGTCACCCTGGTCACTGGCGCGCTTGGGCCCTCGCTGGCCAAGGGGGGACGCCGGTCGGTCGCCAAACGCCTGAAGAAATTGGGTGTCACGGTCGTCGAGAACGCCACCGTCACGCAGGTACGAGCGGACCACATCACCTTGCGCGACGGCACCACACTGCCCAGCGCGGTCACGGTGTGGACGGCGGGGTTCGCGGTGCCTACCCTGGCCTCCGACAGCGGACTGCCCACCGATCGGCTCGGCCGACTGCTCACCGACGAGACGCTCACCAGCGTCGACCACCGCTCGATCATCGCCGCGGGCGACTCGGCCTCCCCCTCAGCGCAGCCGCTGCGGATGAGCTGCCAGCTCGCCATGCCACTGGCGTCGCACGCTGCCGACACCCTGCTGGCGCGCCTGGACGGCAAGGAACCCAAGAAATTGAACCCGGCCTCTGTCGGACAATGCATCAGCCTGGGCCGCCACGCCGGCACCATCCAGATGGCGCACTTCAACGACGAGGCTCTGCCGATGCACATCGGCGGCCACCTCGCCGCGTCGATCAAGGAGTCCGTGTGCAAGGGCACGCTGTCATTCCTGGCCAAGGAGGCCCGTAAACCGGGCAGCTACTTCTGGCCCCAGGGCGGCAAGCGCCAGAAGAATCTCACCAAAACCCCAGTCTGAGAGAGGAACACTGATGTCTGATGTGATGCAACGGCTGATGAAGGCCATGACGGTGATCCAGTCCGTCGAACCGCCGCGCATTCCCGATGGCGCCCACGCGATGACAGCGATCATCGAATGGGGCCCCGGGGACCGCGGCGCACCACCGCACCGCCACCCCGGCGGGCCGTGCTTCGGCTATGTCCTGGAGGGCGAGATGCTCTTCGAACTCGAAGGCGAAGCACCACGGGTGATCAAGGCCGGCGAAGCGTTCTGGGAGCCCGGCGGCGATGTCATCCACTACTCCGATGGCAACAACCGCGACGACAGCACGCTGCGATTCCTGGTGACCATGCTCTGCCAGCCCGGTGTCGACATGTTCGTTCTGGTCGACGACGCTGAACTCGAACAGCGCAAAGATCGTCGCGTACCGAAGAACTGAAAGGAACATCGATGAAGATCACCGTTGTCGGCGCCACCGGACAGATAGGCGCCCGCGTAGTCGACTTGCTCACTGCTGCAGGCCATGAGGTTACCGCCGCCTCGCGTGCCAGCGGGGTGGACGCGGTTACCGGTGACGGCGTGGCCGCAGCCCTCGACGGGGCAGACGTCGTGGTCGATGTCCTCAATTCCCCCACTATGGAACCCGGTCCCGCCGTGGACTTCTTCACCAGCTCGGCGACCACGCTCCTCGCCGCGGCCAAGAAGGCCGCCGTGACGCACTACCTCGTGTTGTCCATCGTGGGTGTCGGCAGCGTCGAGGCCGAGGGATACCTCAACGGTAAGCACCTCCAGGAAGAACTGGTCGCGAACTCCGGCGTCCCGTACACCATCGTGCGGGCTACCCAGTTCCACGAATTCGCCGAGGGCATCGCCGGATCGCTGCTCGTCGACGGCGAAGTCCACGCACCGGATGCGTTGATTCAGCCGATTGCCGCCGCCGAGGTCGCCGCGGTGATTGCCCGCGTCGCCACCGAGACACCACGCAACGATGTGCTGAACCTCGGCGGCCCGGAACAGATGTCATTCGCAGACCTGGCCCGTACCGTCTTCACACATCAAGGCAAAGAGCTGCCGATCGTCGTCGACCCCCAGGCCACCTATTTCGGTGTCGCGGTGCAGCAGAACAGCTTGATCACCTCAGTTGGCGCCGAGCTGGGCGGCACGCGCCTCGCGGAGTGGTTACAACATCGGTGAGCGGCTGCGGCGACGTTGTTTCTCGCCACCGGCTCCTCCGATGGGCCCACTCGACGCGCATCAAAACCATTCTCGTACGGCCCTATTCCCAACCTGACCCACAACGCTACGAACCCAGGAGAACGCAATGCTCGTAGCACTATCCGGTGATTGCGCCGACCGGGAGAAGGCATTAGTCGAGGTAGGGGCTTGCCAGATGCTGGGAGGTTGGCGCTGATGTGGCAGGTTATCCGTGCGGCGGCTGCCGTGGGCGTGCTGGCGCTGGTGTCGGTCGGTCCGGCTGTCGCGCCTGCTGCATCCGCTGCGTGCGAGGACGTCGAAGTGATTTTCGCGCGCGGCACTTTTGAGGCCCCGGGCATTGGCCGAACCGGGGAGGCATTCGTGAACTCGCTGCGCCCGCAACTCGGCGGTCGATCGCTCGGTGTCTACGCAGTGAATTACCCGGCATCGCTGGACTTCGCGCGGGCGGTCGATGGAATAGTGGACTCTAGCAACAGGATTCGCACCGTAGTCGATTCGTGCCCGGACACCCAGATCATCCTGGGCGGCTACTCCCAAGGCGCAGCGGTCAACGCCTATGTGACCATGGACGCGATCCCCGAAGGGGTGGCTCTACCCCCTGGTGTCACGGACACCCTTGGCGCATCTCAGCGTGACCGCATTGCGGCGGTCGTGCTGTTCGGTAAGCCGTCGGCGGCCGTTGTCGGCCTGGTCAACCGAGCCGCCCCGCCGATCACCATGGGTGCCGCCTTTGCGGACAAGACGCTCGATCTATGCGCGCCGCAGGACCCAGTATGTGAGGCCGGCAGCCTCGACCGGGCCGCGCACAGTCTGTACGCGGTCAACGGCATGGCGGAACAGGCGGCCACCTTCGCCGCTCGACAGTTGCCGGCCTGAGGCACCCCAGATGACACGCGATCCCTGCCGCCCGGAGGAGCTGCGCAGTCTGGAGCTGTTCGGGGGGCTGCACGCCGCACAGCTGCAGTCGTTGTGCGCGAGCGGACGAGTCGAGGTGATGCCAGCCGGCCCCCTGGTCAACGAGGGACACGCCGCATCGCATTTCTACGTGCTCCTCGACGGCGAGGTAGTGGTCTGCAAGCGTGCCGGCCGCGACGACGTGGAGATCGAACGCACCACACGTCGGGGGCTGGCATTCGGCGCGCTTTCTGCCTTCACCGGCACCGAGGACCGCTACTACGACTGTTCGGTGCGCCTGATCCGGCCCTGCCGGCTGTTCATTATGGATGCCGCCGATTTCGCCCAGTTCATGACGGCTGAATCCCCGATGGCGGTGGAACTGATCAACGGGTATCTCACCGAGAGCGTGCAGCAGCGTCGGGTACTCGGGCAGCGCGACGCCCTGCTGGCGTTGGGTGCACTGACCTCCGGGCTCGCCGGTCAACTGAACCGGCCGGCGGCGATAATCGCCGACGCCATCTCCCACCTTCGCGACACCTTGTCCACCACGGGACAGGACCTTGTGTCACTGCTCGATTGCCAACTGACGCCGGGCGCACTGCACCTCCTGTTCGGCTTCGAAGACGAAGTGGTGAAACACATTGCGAAGACTTACGCGCAGGTCAAACAGATCGACGGACAGGCTTACGTCGCCCCGCTGACGGCATCGGAAGTGGGAGACCGTGAACAACAGATCGGGCGCTGGCTGCAGGAACACAATGTTGCCGCCGGCCCCGACTCTGCGTCGAACTTCGTCCGGGCGGGGCTCGACGTCGGGTGGTTGGACCGAATCTGGGTGTCGATAAGCGATGCTGGCGCCGCACATGCCATGGACCGGGTGTTCAGGAGGCTGGAGCACACCGTCGACATCGAGACACGGATTCTGATGATTTCTGAGGCCTGTGAACGCATTTCAGCGCTGATCGCGGGGGCCAAGCTCTATTCGCAGATGGACCGCGGCGCTTACCAATGCGTTGACGTTCACGAGCTGCTTCGCGGCACGCTGGTGATGTACGGCGACAGGATCGCGATGCCAGGCAAAGGCAGACCCGTCACTCTGGTCAAGGACCTTCACCCGAGTCTCCCCGAAATACATTGCTATCCCGCGTCTCTCAATCAAGTGTGGTCGTGCATCTTCGACAGGGCGATCCGTGACATGAACGGTCGCGGCACGCTCACGTTGCGGACAACACTGGAGCGTGACTCGATGATCCGCGTCGAGATCGGCGACGACGGCCCCGGCATTCCCCACGTCGTCACCGATCGCACCCTTGTTCGCTTCTTGACTACCCGGGGTGCCAGGGACGGAGCCGGCTTGGGTTTAGACGAGGCGCGGCGCATCGTGGTCGACCAGCATCACGGCACACTCACGGTCGAGTCCGTGCCTGGCGGCACTCGCGTCATCGTGCATCTTCCGGTGCGCGCACCGGCCCCGAATCACATCGAGTCAACCGTCCTCGAGCTGCCAGGTGCCAGAGCCCACGAGGCCGGCCGGGGTCCACCCGGCGTCGTCGATGGAAACCAGCCGGGCCGACGCTGAAGCGGCCATCGATAGCCCCCTTACTCACGGTTCATGCCACACCTGTGCCGGAGGTTGAGCGTGGTTCTCAGCGCGTTCCGGGAACCACGTCTTGTAGTGGCGTTCTGCACCGGAAGCAGGTCGGTGCCTTTGCCTTTGAGGCTGACCGAGGCGGGCGCCACTGTTTGTCCGATACCCACGAAAAGCCCTGAAGGATAAATCATGTCACTATGGAATCCGAACACCATCATGGACGTCCCGCCCTACCCGCCGGCGCGGTTTGACGGCGATCCGGAGATCAGCGCGATCGTGCGCCGCGGCGATGCCCCCGAGGATTACGCCGTAGGAACGTCGAAGTTCCACTATCTGGTCGATGAGAAAACCTCAGCGGGTGATTACGGCCTGTACCGCGTCGCACTGGGGCCACGTGCTGCCGGGGCCGCCGCGCACTACCACAAAGCGATCTCTGAGGCGTTCTACGTCTTGACCGGCGGCATGCGGTTGTACGACGGCGACAAATGGGTTGATGCCAAACAGGGCGACTTCCTCTTCGTCCCGCCCGGGGGCATCCACGGCTTCCGCAATGAAACTGACGACGCTGCTGAGTTCCTGATTCTGTTCGCGCCCGGCGCACCGCGTGAAGCCTATTTCGAGGGCCTCAAGCATCTTGCGGAGCTGACCGACGAGCAGCGCATCGAATGGAACCAACGCCATGACAGCTTCTTCCTCTGATCAGCAACCCTCAGCCGACAGGACGACCATGAACCACCTCCTCCACATCGATTCCTCCGTCCGCGCCGAGAACTCGGTGAGCCGCGCCTTGACCGCCCGCGCCGCCGGGCGGTGGCGTGCGGCCCACCCCGAAGGCACCGTCACCTATCGAGATTTGGCGGCGAACCCGGTGCCGCACTTGGACGCCGAGAACGGGTTGGCGCTGATGACACCGCCGGAGGAACACACGCCAGCCCAAGCCCAGACCTACTCATTGAGCAAGAACCTCATCGACGAGATCAAGGCTGCCGACACGGTGATCCTCGGCATGCCGCTGTACAACTTCGCTGCCCCCAGCCTGATCAAGACCTGGGTCGACCACATCATCACCGGCGGACTGTCCTTCGCAGCCGATGGCACCAGCCTGCTCGGCGACACCGAATTCATCGTCTTGGAAAGCCGCGGCGGCGGCTACGGGCCCGGCACTCCACGCCACGGCTGGGACCACGCTGAATCCTGGCTCGCCCATGGTGTTTCGATCACCGGACTCACGCCGCGCATCATCGTTGCCGAACTGACCATGGCCGCCGTCGACGCCCGTATGGCGCACCTCGCGCCGCTGGCCGAGGAAAGCCTGGCCCGGGCCCACGCCGAGATCGATGCCCTGTGGATGATCGACGATGAGAGCGCAGCCTGACTGTCGATCCGAGCGAATCAGCGCGAGGAGGCGACCCAACTCGATCTGTCTTCGCCAGATCCGGCGTAGCCCCGTGGGGATACGGACTCCGCAGTACGGGGTCCGAGTTTTGTCGCAGTGTGCGCCATACCGACGCAACCTCGGCAGCACCGGCACATGGCCGCGCGATTCATCTAGCCATGGCCGCCCGGAGACGTTGTGGTCGTGCCGGACTCAGGCCACAATGGCCCCGCCGTCGACGAACAGGGTGACCCCGGTGATGAAACTCGCTCGCGGTGAAGCGAGAAAGAGTATGGCTTCGGCGACTTCGGCGGGGTGAGCGAGACGGCCCAGCGGTATCTCCGGGCTCAGCACGATGTCGGTGGCCGTGGGACCTGGTGCCACGCTGTTGACTCTGATGCGATGGCTGCCGAACTCCACTGCCCAGGTGCGTGTCAGCGATTCAACGGCGGCCTTGGTTGAGCTGTAGGTGGATGAGCCCGGTATCCCTTTAACCGCGGGCGCCGAGGTGACGTTGACGATCGCCCCGCCGCCATGACGGATCATCCCCAAGGCGACCTCGCCCACCAGGTAGTACAGGCCACGCACGTTGATGTCGTAGGTTCTGGTGAAGCACTCGATGTCATGGTCGACCGAGAGTGCACGGGGCGCGGCGGCCGCGGTATTGACCAGGATGTCGATGGGGGTTTGGCCCGCCAGATAGTCAACGGATTCCAGGTCGGCCATGTCCGCAGCGATGAATCGGGTGCCGCCTCCGATGTCGGATGCGGCGACACTTCCCCGTCGGGCGTCGCGGCCGCTGATGATGACGTGGGCCCCTGCCTGCCGCAGCAACCGCGCGGTGGCCAATCCGATGCCTGAGGTCCCGCCGGTTACCAGGGCGGTTTGTCCCGAGAGTTCAGATTCGCTCATCACGTGCCCTCAATCTGTGGATCGGTTGCGTCGGGCTCATGCACCGCGTGGTCGACAGTGACAGGTACATCAGCGGCAGGGACCACGGAAAACCCGTAGTCCCTGCCGAGCGCGGGTAGCTCTGCAGCCGCAGACTCGGCGTGAAACAATTTGCTCGTACCGGCGGCCAGCGACGTTGGCCGCATCCGACGTTCCGATGGAGGCGGCCAACTCGATCGTGTCGATCTCCGATTACAGCAGTGCCGCGTTGCCCGGTCGCGCGGATGAATGCCACACACTGCTGGATGTGCTGGTCTCGCTGCGGTCGGGGCGCAGCGAGGTGCTGGTGCTGCTCGGTGAGGCCGGTATCGGCAAGACGGCGTTGCTACACCACCTACGGGACTCTGCCCGGGACTGCATTGTGTTGAGCGCGGTCGGTGTGGAATCCGACATGGAGTTGGCGTTCGCCGGGCTCCAGCAGATGTGCACACCGGTGATGGAGTTCCGATCGGGCCTGCCGCACCCTCAGCGGAAAGCGTTGGAGCAGGCTTTCGGTCTCAGCGACACCGGCACACCGCCGGACCGTTTCCTGGTGGGGCTGGCTATCCTCGGACTCCTGGCCGCAGCGGCACAGGACCGACCGGTGCTCTGCCTGGTCGACGATGTGCAATGGCTAGATCAGGTGTCCACGCAGACGTTGTCCTTCGTCGCGCGTCGACTGCATGCCGAGTCGGTTGGGTTGGTATTCGCGCTACGCACGCCCATCGACGGCACTGCGGATCTGCCCACTCTGAAAGTCGGAGGACTCGACGACGCCGATGCTCGCAGGCTGCTGGACTCGACGTTCCCGGCGCGTCTGGATGCGGCAATGCGTGATCGGATCGTCGCCGAATCGCGAGGAAACCCGCTGGCGCTGTTGGAGAGCCCCAAGAGCATTGATGCCTTCGACTCCACCGTCGGCGCGCAGCGCACCCGGATGCGTTCGCCCAGCCTCGGAGTCGAGCAGCACTACCGACGCTTGATCGTGAACCTGCCCGCCGAGACGCGGACATTCCTCCTGGTCGCTGCCGCCGAGCCGGTAGGAGACCCAGCACTACTGCTGCGTGCGCTGGCGCATCTGGATCTCAAACCGACGAGCATGACACCCGCCCAAGACGCTGGTCTCATCGAGTTCGACACCCGGGTGCAGTTTCATCACCCGCTGGCACGATCTGCGGCCTATGGGGTGGCGACCGTGGAGCAACGGCGCACCGCCCATGGCGCGCTGGCTGCGGTAACCGACCCTGCCATCGACCCCGATCGGCGGGCCTGGCATCGCGCGCTCGCTACCGATTCCGGGGATGAGCAGGTCGCCGTTGAACTGGTCGTGTCTGCAGAGCGGGCCCGCCAGCGCGGTGGAACTGCCGCTGCGGCGGCGTTTCTGACACGCGCCGTCGAGCTGACTCCGGATCCTTCCGTCCGCAGTGAGCGGGCACTGGCCGCCGCCGAGGCACACCGCGAACTGGCCTCCTTCGCCGCCGCCCACCGCCTCCTGGCGACGGCAGAGCGCGGCCCGCTAAACGGCTTTCAGCGGGCACGGCTGGCCCAGCTGCATACCCGGCTGTCCTTCGCCTCAGCTCGCGCAGACGGCAACCCCGCGGCCCTTGCCGAGGCCGTCACGCAATTCATTGCAGTAGCACAGCAATTGGCACCACACGACAGAACCCTCGCCGCCGAGGCCCACCTGGAGGCGCTGAGCACCGCGATGTACGTCGGGCGCAGCGCAGAGGGCTTGACGACCGAGGTCGCCACGGCGTCCTGGGAGGCACTCAATGAGCTGACACCGCGCGGCCCGCTGGAGCTGGTCACCCACGCGTTGGCCCAACGATTGGCCGTCGGTGCTGTGGAAGCGATGCCCGCCATGCGCCGCGCCATGGATGCGCTCAAGGAGTCGACCCACGCAAAGGCGGACGAATCGGGATGGTTTTGGCGGGCGTTTCCCATCGTCCACGAATCATTGATCCACGAAACATGGGACGACGGCTGGAGCGAAATCTCCTCGCACGCCATGCAGCTGGCGACCGACGCCGGTGCGCTAGCGCTGATGCCAGCGGCGTTGCTGTCCCGTGCCGGAGCACACTTCGAAATGGGTGAACTAGCCACGGCCAGTGCACTTGTCGCCGAAGCCAACGACTTGTCGATCGCCATCGGCTACGCGCCGTTGAAGTATCACCGGATGATCGTGACGGCGTGGAAGGGCGACGAACCCGAGGTGGCACGACTGGCTGCGGCGGCGATCGCGTCCGGACAGGCACGGGGCGAGGGGCGGTTCATCGGGCTGGCCCACTACGCCACCGCAGTGGTGAACAACGGACTGGCCCGCTACCTGCAGGCTCTGGCTGCAGCGCGCAGCGCCTTCGAGTACGACGACCTGGGGTTCCATCCTGAGTTACTGACCGAGATCATCGAGGCCGCCGTGCGCACCGATGACCGACTGCTTGCCGAGCAGGCTTTCGAATCCCTGCGGGAGCGGACACGGGCGGCCGGCACACCCCGCGCACTGGGCTCGCTGGCGCGATCGCAGGCATTGCTGTGCAAAGGGGAGCAGGCGAAATCGCTGTACGAAGAGGCGATCCGGCACTTCGAAGCAACCTCGCATGCGGTGGCTCTGGCCCGTGCCCGCCTGCTGTACGGGGAGTGGTTGCGCCGCAACGGTCCTGCGACCGCTGCGCGGGAACCGCTGCGGATCGCCCATGAGCAGTTCGTCCAGTTCGGTTCAGTGGCCTTCGCAGAGCGGGCCCGCCGGGAGTTGCAGGCCGCCGGGCAGAAGGCCCGCAAACAGCCCACCGCCACCGGGGACCAGCTGAGTCCACAGGAACAGCAGATCGCGGAACTGGCTAAGCAAGGCCTGACCAACCAGGAGATCGCCGGCCAATTGTTCATCAGCGCCCATACAGTGGAATGGCATCTGCGAAAGGTGTTCACCAAGTTGGGGATTCGCTCGCGACGCTCACTACGGCAGAAGCTCGGCTAGCGGATCCGTGACGCGGGATCCTGCAACGACAAGCTCCCTGTCGGAGTGCGTGTCGCCACGTGCGCGGGACTCCGCCATTAGAGCCGCCATGGCCATCGCCGCTGCGCCAATCGATGGCTGACCTGACAGGTCAGCGGGGCCCTGGCGCCATGTTGTCGCCGATCAGACGAGGCCTCGGTCGATCAGGGATTGGGCGGTATCGCGGACGGTTTCGGCCACGGGGCGCGGTGTCCAGCCGAGGATGGACATTGCCTTGGCGTTGCTGATCTGCGGCCGCTTGCCTAGCTGCGTGAGCGCGTCGCGCAGCGCTGGCACCGTCTCGGCGAGTTGGCGCACTTCCTGCTCGCTGTATTGGTCGGTAGTGACCTGCGAGGCTGCTTCGCCCAGGCTGTCCCGCAGGATGGTGGCGATGGAGAGGAAGCTTTGCGGCGGACCATCGGCGACGAGCAGGATCCGTTCACCGGAGGCGTCATCGTTGGTCACCGCCTGGAGGTGGGCGGTTGCGACGTCGCGCACGTCGACGACGCCGAAGTACTGAGGCACGACCCGTGTGAGTTCACCGGTGAGCATGGACTGGATGAACTTCACCGAGGTCGACAGGTGTGTTCCGATGGTGGGCCCGAAAATGCCCACCGGCACCAATGTGGTGAGCTGCAAACCGCCTCCCTCCTGGGCGATGAAGTCCCACGCGGCGCGTTCGGCGATCGCCTTGGAGCGGATGTAGGCGGTGTTGTCGTCGTCGGGGTCGGTCCAGTCTTGCTCGGACCATTGGTCGCTGGTTTTCGGGGAGTAGCCGACTGCCGCGAACGATGAGGTGAGAACCACTTTGGCGCAGCCAGCGTCGCGGGCGTGCCGCAATACACGCAACGTTCCTTGGTGGGCCGGGATGATGATGTCGTCGTCGTTCTGTGGAGCGTCCGTCGGAAACGGTGAGGCGATGTGCACCACGTAATGCGCGCCGGCTACGGCTGCAGGCCAGCCTTCGTCAGCAGTGAGATCGGCGACAGCGAAGTCCACGCTGTGCGGATCAAGTCCTTGCGATGCAACGGTGTCCAGGACCTCCTGCGCGCGTCCCTCGCTGCGGATTGCGGCACGCACGGCATAGCCGCTGCGGAGTAGCTGATTGACAACATGGCTGCCCACGTAGCCGGCCGCGCCGGTCACAAGAATTATCGGTTGGTCGGCATGCGAGATCACCACTGCACTCTCACACCGCCGTGCCCGCTCAGGCACCCTGGAGAATCCGTAGTCTCGGACAATCCGCACCGCAGTCGATGGTCCGGCACCACGAGGCGGCGCAGCGTCGACAGGTCGCCGAAGGCGATGAGGGAACACAGCTGATCCGCTGGTCGGCTGGCCAGCTGACCTTCCCCGGGTGGCTGCGCAGTGCCGATCATTCCGCCCGATAACCCGCTAGTACTGCGTGTGGCGGGCCGGACCACGGACTTTCCAGGGTCCTTTCCTCTTCGCGGAAGACAAGGCTGAAACTCATGCCAGATCATGTGCTCGAACCTGCCGCACAAGCTTTCGCCGACGCCACCGCCAACCCACCGTTCCTCTATGAACTGGGCCCCGAGGGCGCCAGGAAAGTCCTCGACGACGTACAGGCCACACCCGTCGCCAAGCTCGACGTCGAGGAACGCTGGGTCACCGTGCCGTGCGACCACGGCGACGTCGCCGTGCGGATCGTCACCCCACCCCAGGCGAGTGGCCCGCTACCGGTGGTGCTCTACATCCACGGCGGCGGCTGGGTGCTGGGCAACGCCGCCACCCACGACCGCCTGGTGCGCGAGCTGGCCGTCGGCGCCCACGCCGCCGTCGCATTCGTCGAATACGACCGATCCCCGGAAGCCCACTACCCGGTGGCCATCGAGCAGGCCTACGCCACTGCACAGTGGATCACCCGCGCCGGCGCCGACGAGGGTTTGGACGCAACCCGCATGGCAGTGGCCGGCGATTCCGTCGGTGGAGACATGACCGCCGCAGTGGCGATCATGGCCAAGCAGCGCGGCGACGTCACCTTCATCCACCAGTCGATGTACTACCCGGTCACCGACGCCGCGCAAAACACCGACAGCTACACCGAATTCGCCAACGGCCCCTTCCTGACCGCCAAGGCGATGGCCTGGTTCTGGGACTGCTAACTGCCCGAGGTGGCCCTGCGGTCGGAGATCACCGCGTCACCGCTGAGGGCCAGCGTCGAAGAACTCCAGGGGCTGCCGCCGGCACTGGTGATCGTCGACGAAAACGATGTGCTGCGCGACGAGGGCGAGGCCTATGCCCGCAAGCTCACCGCCGCCGGGGTACCCACCACCAGTCTGCGGGTCAACGGCATCATCCACGACTTCATGATACTCAACCCCGTCCGAGACACCGACGCCGCCACCGCGGCGATCGAGTTCGCGATTCACACTTTGCGAAAGGTTTTCGCACGGTGAAGCTTACGATCCTTCGGCACTAACGGACACATCGGCCCCAAAGTTGTCGCCCTCTTGAGCGCCGCCGGGCAAGCGCTTGTTGGCGATGCGCAGCGCCGGTGCTGACAGGTGCGATCCGCCGGTGCGCCATCTCAGTTCCGGCCCGGAAAAGGCCGACCCGCAAGCCAATGACCATCAGCAAGCATGAAGGAAGGTAATACCCAATGGCCGTAACAGCTTTCACCGTAACCATCCCCTCCGACCGCATCGACGGCTTCCGTGAACTCCTCGCCGAAGTGAAGAAGGACGTCTCCGGACTGGCTGAGCGAGCACGAGCGGTGGGCTACTACCGAGAGCGGATGTTATTGCAGCCGCGTCCAGACGGTGACGCGCAACTGATCGTGTTCCTGGAGTTCGACGACGCGATCAGCGCCCAGGAGTTGATCGGCGCGGTGGTGGCGTACGAAAGCGAGTTCACCAAATGGTGGAATCCGCGATACTACGAATTTATCGGGTCCCCGCCGCTGATCGCAGAAACAGTATTCTCCTGGGACGACGACGCACGCTGAAACGTGGTGTGTCAGCGCAAATTCCGTCTGCCTACACACCGCACCGGCAGCGCATCGAGCGTCGATGGGGATCGCAACTCTTACGGCGCGGACGCTGTGATGATTCCGAGGACAACAGCCGATCCGCAGGCCAAGAACTCGGTGCCCTCCACCGCGACGTCGCGCATCTGAGTTCTGGTGGGGCGTTCGGGCCCGAGCAAGGCGGTCACCGCGCGGGCCAGGACGCTCGACGAGTCTGGCGAGGTTGCCTCGCCCGATGTCTCGTTCCCGAGCACGAGAAAGCCGCGATAGAGGGCCATGAGTGCGTAGGCCTGCTCGTCGAGCAGCCAGTCTGTGCGCGCTAGAGCATTCTTGCGCCACGCGGGCAGCATGGTGTTCA
This sequence comes from Mycobacterium sp. PTI7, assembly GCF_056679845.1. NCBI lineage: Bacteria > Bacillati > Actinomycetota > Actinomycetes > Mycobacteriales > Mycobacteriaceae > Mycobacterium > Mycobacterium sp. PTI7. Next base: position 4,753,684 of record NZ_CM155252.1, on the reverse strand, counting down.
TCAGCGCATCGGGGCCGAGCGCATCCACCAGGGCCGCCGAACGGGGGTCGCCGGCGACCGTTCCCAGCAGTCCGTCGTCGTTGCGCAGTATCGCTCTGACGAACGGTCGGTGGGCCGCTCTGCGCATCAGGCTTGGAAAGAGCTGCGAGGGCCGGGCCAGATCCGGGTCTGCCCGCAGGTCGGTGGTGAACTGTTCGGCCAGGTCGAGGAAATCTCGGCCGATCAGCCCCAGGAGAAGATCGGACTTACTGGTCCAGTACAGGTACACCGTCCCTTTGCCCACCCCCGCCTTTTCCGCCACGGCAGCCACGGTGACCGCCTTGCTGCCGCGGGCCTGCAACAGCTCGCCGGCGGCGGCCAGGATGCGCGCTGCTGTCGCAGACTGCCGTTCGGGGAGTTCAGCCATCACGTCTCCCTTCATACCCTGGCTGCGGGCAGCGGACGGGAGGACCGTAGACGTTGCAACGCCTTGGCGGTGATGTCGGTGGTTCGCGCCTCCACCGCACCTTCGAGCGCCTTGCTCAGGAGCCGCCGACCCAGGGCGAAGCGCGTGACCACCGACATGGCGCGGCGCACCTGGATCTGCCGCAGAGCATCAGGGACGAAGAATGCGCGCTGCTTGAGGCCCACCGCTTGGTACTCCTCGATGTAGGGGCGCAAGCCTTGCTCCCATTCGCTCAGGGCTGTGGACACATCCCCAGGGTGGCGTTCGAGCAACTCGCCGAGAAGGTCCGCGCCGATGAGACCGGCCGACACACCCATGCCCGCGTACAAGGTGACAGACCAGGCGGAATCGCCGAGCAGCAGCACCCGTCCCTGGTGCCACGTGTTCAGGTGAACTTGTTCGGCGGAATCGAACAGCACGTGTTCGGCGTGATCGAGTGCATCGAGGACATCGCTGAGCGTGGCGCCCAGCGGCTGGTCGGCGAAGACCTCCCGAATGCGGTCCGCCGCATGGTAGGTGAACTCGGCATCCACGTCGTCGGTCCGGTAGGAGATCATGATCGTCGGATCGTGGTCGGCGAACGCGAACACCCACATCGCCCGGTCGGGTTCGACCAGCTGTACGCTCACGCCCGGTTCGAGACCTGCTGGCGTGCCCGGGAATTCGAAGGCGGCCACCATATAGCCCAGGCGATGCAGGTACTGCTCATGTGGGCCGAAGACCAGAGACCGCACGGTCGAGCGCAAGCCGTCGGCCCCGACCACGAGGTCGAACCGCTCGGTCACCGATTGCCCAGTGGCCGAGTTCACTAAGGTGACGTCCACCCCGTCGTCGTCCTGCACGATCGAGGTGGGCACCGTGGAGTAGCGCACCTCGACATCCGCGGGAAGGGCCGCGAAGGTGGCTTGTTCGACGTCGCCCCGCAGCATCAGCCACGGCCGGCCCGGTAGATCTTTCATGGAGAAGGTCCGGAACTTGCGGCCGCTGCGGTCGACGAGATAACTGAGTGAGTATGGATTGCGGTCGTGCAGGTGGCTGAGGATCCCCAGTCGGTTGGCGGCGATCAATCCGGCTTCGAACAGTCCGACGAAATAGCCGCCGCGGCGCCGCTCGGCGGAGCGTTCGACGATGACCGGTGTCCAGCCGGCCGCGTGCAGACGAGTCGCCGTGGCGATGCCGCTGACGCCCATTCCTACCACCAGAACCCGCCCTGCGTCGGCTGCCCGACCTTGCTGTAATGCCTCGTTGTTGTTCATGCTGACCAAAACGGAAACCGGGTCAGCTTCATTCCCCAGTTTAGAGGGTCATTGCCGAAGCCGTGATGACCACTTGGGACTATGCAGTCAGTGCGAGTGGTTGCAGGGAACAGCACCCCCGGTGCGGGAAGGCAACGAAAGGAACGTTGATGAATTTCAAACGGCTGTGCCGTGACGGATCTGTCACCCAGGCTGACTTGGCAGTAGCCTTCGACAGGCTGAGTCCGGTGAGTATCGACATGTTGATTGGGACCTGGAAGGTCGACCCCAGTTACGGCGATAGCCCCGGCGGCGAGATGCTCATCGAAAGCGGCTGGTGGGGAGCCCGCTTCGTCGATGCCGAAACTGTTCACCCGCTGCTCTACCCGAGACCCGACGGGAACGGGGTATTCGCCGCCGACCTTCAATCGGTGCTCGCAGTGCTCAGCACGGGCGAACGAGACATCTCAGCGAGGAGAAACGAGGTAGAGACCTCGACGCCGATCGGGAGACTCCGCATGGTCGAGTATCGCGACGTCCTCACGGCCACGTTGGTCTACGACCAGGTGCCGGTGCTCGACTATCTCCGCGCCATCGACAGCGACACCATCGTCGCCGCAGTGGAGCACCGCGGCCTTATAAATCAACCCGACTACGCGCTGCTGCGGCGCTGCCCCGAACCAGGATGATCGACGGATTCTTCAGGATTGCATAACGCCCATCACCATGCTTGTGAAAACCGTCGCCTTCGGTCACCTGGCACAGGGTCGATTCACTCAGCATGCCGGTGCCCTCGCGGAGAACCGGGTCGAATTCATCTGTCGTTGAACTGAATCGGCTCGACGAATAGTCAGACCGACGCACTGGACTACGGACCGACGTCAGCAGGAGTTTCGTCGGCCAGCCGGTCGCGCATCGTGGAGTCGAAGCATGCGCTGACATTGGCGAGATATGACGAAGCCCGCCGCAGTCCAACTTCATCCGGCATCAAGCGGTGGCCTGGCTCTCGTCACGCGACTAAACGATGGCCTTTGGGCTAGTTGGGCGTGCCACGGCTGGCGGGTAGTCAATCCACCTCACCTCGGCAGTGGACATGAAAGTGAGAATTCCCGGGGTGGACATCGCGTGAGAATGCCGCAGTTCTTGCAGTTCAGGGCGTTGCGTGTGGACATGAAGTTTGAGAAGCCACAGGACTCGTTCGACCGACCATAGCCGGTGCGGCGACGGACCCGAGTGTCCGCCGGTGGGAGGCGGTTTCGTTGAAGATACCGGCGTCGCGTCCCTAGCCTCGACCCGAGACCCCATCACGACGAGGCACGGAGGCAGCATGAGTGAGCGCACGACGTTGGCGGGTAAGACGGTCCTGGTGATCGGTGGCACGAAGTATCTCGGGCTGCGCATCGCAGCCGAGTTGGACGGCATCGGTGCGCACGTCGTGATCTCGGGACGCGACGGCGACCGGGCACACGCCGCCGCCGCGACGCTGTCGAACGCCCGCGGACTCCGGCTGGACGTCACCGACGAGAACGACATCAATTCGGCCGCAGCCGATCTCGAGACCGTCGACCACGTCGTCGTCACGGCGGCCGCCCCCCACAACGTGCCGGTCGGCGAGCTCGACCGCGCCGCCGTGACGCGCGCCTTCGACGCGAAGGTCATCGGCCCGCTCCTGGTGGCCAAGCACTTCGCGCCACGGATCACTCCCGGCGGATCGTTGCTGCTGTTCTCCGGCGTCGCAGCGTGGACGCCGTCGCCCGGATACGCCATCATGGGCGTCACCAACGGTGCCGTCGGGTTCACCGTGAGCCACCTGGCGCGGGAACTCGCACCGGTGCGGGTCAACGCCATCGCGCCGGGCATCGTCGACTCCGGCAAGTACGACGCCATGGCCGCCGGGGACAGGCAGGCCTTCTTCGACGCGTCCGCCGCCAGGACCCTCGCCGGACGGATCGGCACTGCCGACGACGTCGTCGACGCCGTGATGTGGTTGCTCGCTGCAGGTTTCGTCTCCGGCGAGACCATCCACGTCGACGGCGGGGCCCGTCACGTCTGAGGATGAGGGGTCGGCTGGTCCGGTGTCAGGCGGGCTCGACGCGGAACACCGGGCAGACTCCGGCGACTGCCGCTAGCGAGTCCGGCGTGACGTCGGGTACGACACCCGCGTCCCGCATGATCGCGACACCGTCGGGAGTGACGTCCGGCCACGCGCGCAGGATCGGTTCTGCCGCAGCGCGGTCGAGTTCGACGAGACGGATGCGCTCCTCCGTGCCGGCGACGGAGAGTTCCGCGGTCTCGGCCGCCCGGACGTTGCGGACCCAGTCCGCGCCGGGGAAGCCGCCGACGATGAATCGCTCGCCGTCGCGCTCGTACAGCGTCACGGGCGTACGCCGTGGCGTCCCGCTCCGCCGGCCGACGACGGTGAGCACTGCCGACGGGGATTCGGGGTCCGCCATCACCTGCGCGTTGACGTCCTTGAGCCATTCCGGCGGGCGAATGGAGAATCTGGGGTCGGTCACGGGCGCTCCTCGGTCGGCGGTTCCGGTCAATGCCTACGTCGGCGACAACTCCCTGGAGTACAGCGAAGTTCCGGACGCGTCCCGCAGATCGACCGTCAGCGTCCTCGAATCCGCGTCGATGGCGACCTCGCCGAAGTGCTGGAAGCCCTGCGCGGGTGAGGTGTCCTTCTCCTGCGGCGCGTGGACGAATTCGTAGCGGGCGCCGAAGGTGCCGTCGAGCGGGCTCTGCGGAAAGGCGCCGGCATTCAGCGGCCCGGACACGAATTCCCAGAACGGGGTGAAGTCCGCGAACGCAGCCCGGTCGGGGTGGTAGGAGATCGCGGCGGTGTAGTGCACGTCCGCCGTGAGGTAGACGACGTTGCGAACGTCCGTCGTACTGGCCAGGATCCGGGAGAAGGCGATCTCGCGGCCGAGTGGGCGTCCGCCGTCACCCTGCGCGACCGCCTCCATGGACGCCGGACCGTCGGCGGGGTCGGTCGCCGCGTCCGGTACGACGATGCTGATCGGCAGGTCGTTGGCGACCACCTTCCACACCGCCGTCGACGCCGTCAGGCCGTCGATGAGCCATTGCGTCTGTTCGCGCCCCAGCACCCCGGCGTCGTCGGACTCCGCCCACGCCTGCGTGTTCGGGTTCTTGTAGGAACGCATGTCCAGGACGAAGACGTCGAGCAGCGGGCCGTAGGAGATCTTGCGATGCAGTCGTCCGTCGACGGCCTCGGAGGGGTCGACGGGCTGCCATTCGCGCCACGCCTGGTACGCGTGACCCGCGAGGGCGTCCACGTCGGTCCGGGTGTAGCCCTTCCGGTTCTGTCCGGCGAGCGATTCACCGGGAAACCAGTTGTTGACCACCTCGTGGTCGTCCCACTGGACGAGTTGGGGAACCGAGGCGTTGAACCGTCGATAGTGGTCGTCGCTCAGGTTGTAGGCGTAGTTTCCGCGGAAGTCCCCGAGCGTCTGTGCCACGCGGTCCTTGGCGGACGCCGTCACACTGGCGTAAGTGCCGCCGTCGTTCTGCACCTGCGTCGCGGGTACCGGACCGTCGGCGTAGATGGCGTCGCCGGAGTGGACGAAGAAGTCCGGTCGGCGGTCGGCCATGGCCCCGAAGATCGCCATGCCGCCCCGCCGGTTGATTCCCCAGCCCTGGCCCACGACGTCGCCGGACCAGAGGAACCTGACGTCCCGCGGTACTGCCGGGACGGTGCGGAAGACGCCGACCGCCGGTTCCGACGTCGCGCCGTCGTCGCCCTCGAGGGTCACGCGGTAGTGCACGGTCTGGCCAGGCTCCAGGCCGGTGAGGCGTACCCGACCGGTCCCGTCCGAGTCCGGGGTCAGCCACGGCCCCTGGGTGCGCTCGACGGACGTGAAGGACTCGGTGGCCGAGGTCTCGACGATCATGCGCGCGCCGACGTCGGAGCGGGCCCAGACGAGTGCGCCATCGCCGCGAGGGTCGCCGCTGGCGATGCCGTGGGTGAGGCGGGGACGGTCGACGATCAGGCCGGGGCCGGCGCCGCCACACGCCTGCAGGGCCGCCGCCGCGGGGACGAGGAGCGCGCCGGCCAGCGAGGCCCGCAGCACGGTCCGGCGGGGGACGATCGCTCGTCCGTCGGTCGTGGGCATGGGTGCCAGCATCCGGTGGCCAGGCGACGCCGCGGTGAACGCGCGACGGAGCGGAGACCGCCACCGGGTATCGCGAACACCAACGGATCGGGCACCCGCCCGCTCACCGCTCGGTCGTCACGCCGAGCGTCCGCGCCCTAGACTCGCCACCGGGCGACTGATGACTCGAGATGGAGTGTCGACATGGCCACGATCCCCACCGATCGAGTCCTGCTCGGAACCTGGCCGACGCCAATGGAATCCGCACCCCGACTGGCCGCGGCGATCGGTCTGGGTGCGGCTGATCTGTGGCTCAAGCGCGACGACCTGACCGGCCTGGCCGGCGGCGGGAACAAGATCCGGAAACTGGAGTGGACCGTGGCGGCCGCGGTGGCGGACGACGCCGACACCCTGATCACGACGGGTGCGCCCCAATCGAATCACGCCCGCCTCACCGCGGCCGCAGCCACTCGACTCGGGCTGGACGCGGTGCTGGTCTTCCCAGGGGAGCCGCCGCCGGACGCGTCGGGAAACCTCCTGCTCGATGCCATCCTCGGGGCCACCGTCGTCTGGGCGGGCGACGAGCCGGTCGATGAGGCCGCGGCCGCCACCGCCACCGCCGAACGTCTACGCGGCGAGGGCAGGCGCCCGGCGATCATCCCGTTCGGCGGGTCCGACGGCGTCGGCGCCCACGGCTACCGGCTGGCCGGGCAGGAGATCGCCGAGCAGGCCGCCGACGTCCGCCACGTCGTCTGTGCGGTGGGGTCGGGTGGCACCATGGCCGGCCTGGTGGCGGCGCTCGGCGCGACCCGAGTCCTGGGGGTGCACACCGGCGCGGTGCCGGATCCCCGCGCGCAGGTGGGCGGTCTCCTGGCCGACATGGGTGAGCAGATGCCGGCCACCGAGTTGCGGATCCGGGACGACCAGGTCGGGTCCGGCTACGGCTCGCTCGCGCCGCAGGCCACGAGTGCGCTCCGTCTGGCCGCACGGACGGAGGGCCTGGTGCTCGATCCGACCTACACGGCGCGTGCCATGGCAGGTCTGATCGCCGAGATCCGCGACGGATCCATCGCGCCAGGGGAGACGGTCGTCTTCCTGGCCAGCGGCGGTCTACCGGGCCTGTTCGGCCATCCCGCCGCAGCGGAGCTGGCCACCGCGGCGGCGGACGCGGGCTCCTGAACCGACTCCTTCTACGATGGGTCCGATCACGAGCGGACTGAGGAGATCGACTGTGCCCGATGAGCTGGCGGAGGTACTCGGCGAGCAACCACCCGCCGCGGTCGGTGCGTTGCCGCCGGAGGTCCGGAGCCGACTGGCCGGGCAGATCGAGGCCGCCCGGCGGCGCCAGGCCGAGGCGATGGAGACCGGGGTCAAGGCCGCGCTCAAGGGTGTCCCGCTGCCGCTGCGCAGCGTGGTCCGCAAGGCGCTGCTCGGATGACCGCGACGCGCGCTCGACCGGCAGTGGAGGCGATCGCCCGGCAGTTGGGCGTCGACGCCGCCGACGTCCACGGACTCGACGACGTACCCGATGACGAGCTGGCCGCCCTGCAGGCTCAGATCCATGGCCGGCTGATGGCCGACAAGCGTCACCGCTTCGCGCGGGTGGCGGCGCTGGCCCGCACGATGCCCGGTCCGCTCGCAGGGCGGCTGGGGGAGAAGTTCCTCCCGCCGAAGGGGGCGGCACTGGTCGCCGAACTGCTCGAGCCCGACAAGGCACGCGACCTCGTCGACCGCGTGTCGGTGACCTACCTCGGCGACCTGGCCATCGCCCTGGATCCGGTCCGCGCCCAGGACGTCGTGCGCGCCATCCCGCCCGCACGCGTGGCCGACGTCGCCCGAGAACTGTTCCGCCGCAAGGCGTACGAGGCGATGGCGCGATTCGCCGACTCCGTGGAGGCCGACGCCCTGCTGGCGACGCTCGGGGTGGCGAGCCCGCACGACCTCTTGGCCGTGGTGCCGCTGCTCACCTGGAACGACACCCTGGACCAGGTGATCGGTCAACTGCCCGACGAGCAGGTACGCCAGATCGCCGAGGAACTCGACGCCGCAGAACTCGCGGAACTGGCGCTGGCGCTGGACCCGCACCGGTTCGGGCCGATCGTGGCGTCCGTCCCGGTCGGCACCGTCGCCGACATCGCAGGCGCGCTGCTCGACGGCGGTGAATGCGCGGCGATGGCGGGCTTCGCGGGCGTGATCACCCCGGAGATGCTCAGCGCCGCAGTGGCTCAGGCATCCGACGGCCACCTCGCCGCACTGACGGCGGAGATCGCCGACGGAGCGATGTGGGCCGAACTCGACCACTTCGCTCGAGGCCTCGACGACGCGGGCCTGGGCCGGCTCGTCGACGCCCTCGCGGCGCTGCCCGCCGAATCGTTCGAACGCCTACGGAGCGCAGTCGAGTCAGGCTCTCCCGCAGTGGAACTGGTGCGCAGCGCGGAGCAGCGCCGGACGGGCTGAACCGGTCACGCCGACAGTGGCGCCTGGGCGGCTGTCCTGGCCACGGCGTCGGTGATGGTCGGCAGGGACACGGCGAGGCCGGCCACGTCGAGGACTCCGAACGACCCGAAGTTCTCGTAGTTGGCGGTCGACGCGACCACCTGCAGGGTCAGCGTCTGGCCCGCGCTCAACGTGTGCGCCACCTGCTCGAGCGGGATCGTGACGGTGTGGCTCTGTCCGTCGAGGGTCACCGGAATGGGCGTCACCTGGTTGCCGAGTACCGCGCCGGTCGCGTCGTCGACGAGCTGGGCGAAGACGTGCCTGCTCGTTCCGGTACCCGAGTACGTCAGGGTCAGCTGGGGTGCGCCCACGACGTAGGTGGTCTGCGTCGCCGCCGGGATGGTGAGGTTGTAGGCGTTGATCGCCTTCGTGCCTCCGATGGGGAGGACGAACAGCAGGGGACCGGAGCCGCCGACGAGTGGGATCAGCGGCAGGGTGCCCGGTGCGCTGCTCGATGCCACGATCGAGGCGGCGGGCGTGGCCGGGTAGGTGGTCGACGAGAAGAACTGGCCCCGTTGGTCGACCCACTCGAACTGCGGACCGGTCGACACGTCCTGCTGTCCCTTGACGTAGTGCGCCAGCCACGCCAGCGTCTGGGTGGTGATCACCTGGCCGTCGGTGGGATCGAACAGGTTGTTGGTGCACAGTCCGTGGCCACCGCAGAACCAGAGCACCTTGGTGGGGACGCCGTTGGCCATCAGCGCCAGGGCGTTCGCCTGCGCCTCCTGCAGGGAGAACAGCGTGTCGACGGTGCCCTGGATGAGCAGCGTCGGTGCCGTGATGTCGGCCAGCAGCGCACCGGGTCCGCGCTGCGACAGCAGGTCCTGCTGCTCCTGGGTCAGCGTCCCGGTGAGGTCGCCGTAGATGGCCGCCGGATAGATGGCGGGGTTGGGGCGGGCGTTGGTGAGCAACAGTGCCGCGGTGAGCAGGGTGCCCCACCCGCTCTTGAACGCCTGGCTCTTGTAGAGCGAGCTATTGAGGCTGTTCCACGCGATCGTCGGCACGATCGCGTCGACGCGGTGATCGATCGCCGCGGTGACGAATTGGATGCCGCCACCGTAGGATGCGCCGACCATCCCCATCCGCGGATCGCCGGGGGCGTCGAGCTGGACCTCGGGCAGGGTGGCCACCCAGCTGATGATCGCCGACGTGTCGCGGGCCTCGAAGTCCGCCGAGTCCAGTTCCAGCGTTCCACCCGAACGGTATTCACCGCGCGGATCCCACGTCACCACGTTGTAGCCGGCGGCGCGCAGGGCGCCCACCCCGACGGCCCCGAGGTTGTCGGTGAGGATGCCGTCGAGGATCGTGCCGTCGAGGTTCGTCGCCCCCGGCATGCCGAGGCCGGGACCCTGCAGGACCGTCGTCGCCCGCTGACCCGCCCGCAGCCCGCCCGCCGGCATGAAGTGGACGTAGATCTGGGTCCCGTCGAACGACGTCAGCATCACGTCCCGCGAGACGGGGTCGCCCGGCGCGCCCGGTCGCACCGGATACCCGACGAACGGGTGGATGACGTCACCGATGATCGGAATCTGGTGGATGGCCGCGACCACCGGCGTCACGAACACCGGCCCGATGATCGGGATGTACTGCAGGAACTCGAGCGGAGCGGTCTGGAGGACGACGACGGGCGGGCCGGGGATGGCGGGCGCGGCGAGCGCGGCGGCCGGCCTCGTCGCCGTCGTCCCGGGTGTCGTGGTGGTTTCGGGGGCCGTGGTCTCCTTGCGCGCGGCCGACGCCAGCGTCAACGCGGCCAGGGACTCCGTCGGCGCGGTCGGGCCGTCACCGGAGACGGGTTCGGCAACGGGGGTTTCGACGGCCGTCACGGTGTCGCGAGACGCGGTCGGGCCGTCGTCGACGGTCGCGGTCGCGGGCGATTCGCCCTGCGGCGCCGACGCTTTCGCCGTGGTGGGCGTGCCCTCGGGCTCCGTGCGGGTGCCCGTGGCGCCGGCGGGTCGGTCGAGCCGCGGCGTCGACGAGCGGTCAGCAGTCGAGTACGTGCCGGTGTGCGCCCCGCCGGTGGCGACGACGGTGCCGGGCGTCGTCGCGGGTGCCGTCGCGGTGGCGGACCCCGCGGATCCGGCGACCGACGCCGACGTGTCCGGCTGCACCCCGGACACCGCGTCCGTCGTCGGCGACTCCGACGACGGCTCCGACGACGATTCCGACGATGCTGCCGACGACGTCGTGCCGGTGGACGATGCGGAGGAGGAGGACGCACCCGACGACGAATCGGAACCCGAGGAGTTCGCGGGGTCGGCCACGGCGATTCCACAGCCGCCGTACAGGATTGCGGCCCCGATGCCCAGCGCGGCCGCCAGACTTCCGACCCGTCCGACGTGCAATCCCTCAGCCATGCCGCCCCACCCTCACCGATGCCGTCACTTCGGTGCGTCGCACCGCAGCGACCATAGCGTCGGCCGTGGACCCGCCGGCCGGCTTTCGGAGGATGAGCGGTCCTAGGGTCGCACCACCACCGCGGACAAGGGGTCTGACCGTCCCGCGACGATGTCGCGCCACACCGGCTCGGTCGCCGGCAAGCCGGTCACCGTCCGTATCCGCAGCCACCCCGCGGCCCACGCCACGAGATCCGAGCGCGCATCGTCGTACAGCGCTTGCACTGCGGGCCAACCCCGTTCGCAGGTCAGCTCGACCTCGCGGTCACCGGTGTTGAACATCGTCAGCGGAGACGTCCACGTAGGTCGTGCCGTCGGTGACTCAGAGGACGGACGTGGTGGGTTGCAGCACGGCCGTCGACACTGCCTCGGCGCGCAGGTGCTCGAACTCCTGGTAGTCCGGATCGTTGACCATGTCGACGAAGTTCTGCCGGCTGGGGTAGCTGACCATCGCCACCATGTCCCAGTCGCCGCCTGCGTCCGCGACGAGCGACGGGTGTCCCATGCCGCCGTACACGATGGTCACGCCGTACCGCTCGCTGACGCCGGTGCTGGTGAACTTCTCCATGTACTCCCTGTACTTGGCCTCCCCGCCGGGTGCGAACCTCAGCAGGTTCAGCATGACCACCGGTCCGTTCGGGTCGGTGGCGGCAAAACGCTCGAGGTCGGCTTCGTTCAGTACGGGCATCTCGGTCTCCTTGGTAGTTACTTGCTATACGACACGCAACCTACAGCGTGCCACCGACACGTACCCGGCGGGAGACAATGACCGACATGGACGACACCCGCCTGGCCCGGCGTACCCAGGCGGAACGCCGCGCCGACACCCGGCGCCGAGTGCTCGACGCAGCGACGGCCCTCGTCGCCGCGCACGGCTCGAGCGCGGTCTCACTCGCCGCCGTCGGTGCGGCCGCCGGGTACAGCCGCGGCATCGTCAACCACCACTTCGGCAGCAAGGCGGGTCTGCTGGAGGAACTCATCAAGCACACCCAGCAGTTCGACGTCCCGGCCGAGTCGCCGACGGGCCTGGGGTGTCTGACCGAGTTCGTCGCCGCGTACCTGGGCGGGATGCACGACCGGTCGCCACGATCGGAGGCGTTCCTGAAGATGTGGACCGAGTCGGCGAACCTGGAGCCGTCGCTCGCGTCGTTGTTCGCCGAACGGGACGCCGCGTTCCGCGACCACCTGGTGCACCAGATCCGGGCGGGCGTGGCCGACGGGTCCATCGATCCCGACGTCGATCCCGACCTCGCCGCCGTCGCGATCATCGGGCTGCTGCGCGGCACGGCGATGATGGCGTTCTCCACCGCTCGAGAAGTCTCCGCCGCCGACCTCGCCGGAGAGGTGGCCCGACGCGTCGAGCGGAGTCTCGCCGCGCGGTGAGCCTCCGACGTCAGCGGCGTCTCACTCGTCGAACGCCACGGAGCCGGCGACGGCGCGTTGGGCCTCCAGGGCCGCCAACCGCGTCGAAAGGGCCTCGTGGACATGCTCGTAACTGTCGGCACCCAGCGTGAGTCGGATCGGTGGTTCGGCCTGCCGAGTGGTCTCGTAGACGAGCGCGGCGATCTTCCGGGGGTCGCCCGTCATCGACGAGGCGTCGGCCTCGGTCAAGCTGCGCCGGACGTGCCCGACCGCCGTGTCCCGGTACGGCTCGGACTCCTCGGTGAACTGCATGCCCGTCAGGAAGCCGGTGCGGGTTCCGCCGGGTTCCACGATGGTGAGACGGATGCCGAAGTCCGCCACTTCGGCCGCGACGCTCTCCGTGAAACCCTCCAACCCCCACTTGCCGGCGTGGTAGGAGCTGTGGGTCGGCACGCTCGTCTGACCGCCCATGCTCGAGATTTGGATGATCCTGCCGCCGCCCTGCTCGCGCATCGGCGCGAGGAAGGCCCGCGTGACGAGCATCGGAGCGATCAACAGGACCTCGAGCTGGTCACGGATCTGCTCCGCGGTCATCTCCTCCGCGGCGCCGACGACCACGTACCCGGCATTGTTCACCACGACGTCCACCGGCCTGGCCGCGACGGTTCGGGCGATGACCTCCTCCACCCGTGCCGGCTGGCCGAGGTCGAGCACCTCGACGGCCAACCGGTCGCCGTACCCGTGCCGGAGGTCGTCGAGGACGTCGCTGCGACGGACGGTCGCCGTGACGTGATCGCCTTCTCTCAGCGCGTGTTCGACGATGTGCCTGCCGATCCCGCCCGACGCCCCGGTGACGAACCAGTGCCGGGCGCCCCTCTCGTGAACGTCACCCACGAGTACTCATCCACCAGGTATCCACGAGCCCATTGTCGCCGTCGCCGGGACGATCGGCCAGGGACCGCCCATCCCCCCATGACGAATGTCGCCGTGGGCAGCCCGCATCCGTGTGACCATCGACACCGGGCCGTAGGGATACCGTCAAGGACCATCGACGCCGGCCGCGCGATGCGCTGCAATCGAGTGATGACCTCGAGTTCAGTCGCCGGTTCGTTGATCGGGCTGCTTCCGGTGCTGGTGCTGTGCGGCCCGACCGCGACCGTGCTGCTGGTGTGCCGCTACCTCAATCGACGCGACGAGCGTCAGGCCGGCCGGGCGTCCTCAGCGACCGAGGTTGCGGGGGTCGCCCAGCTCCTCGGCGAACGCGTCGCCGACGTGACTGCGGCCGGTGCGTGGCCGGGCGTCGTCCAGTCCGGTCGCCGCTCGTAGGAACGGCCCGAAGAGGTGCCACCCCAGCTGCAGTGCCAGTGCGTCGGCCGTGGCCACGCGTGCGGTGTAGTCGTCGTCGTGCCGGCTGAGCGCTGACTCGACGAGCTTCTCCACGTTGGGGAATCGGTGTTGCAGGCGCCCGACGTCGAAGCCGTCGAGCAGCGATCGTGCGATCACCTTCCAGCTGCGCTCGGCACGCGCCTCGACCACGTCCCGCGGCGCGTCGGCGTCCCGGATGGTCGCGAGGTCCGCGGCGATGTAGTCGAGGACGGCCGCCACGACCGCCTCCTTGTTTCCGACGTGCCGAAAGATCAACCCCGCGTTGACACCTGAACGCTGAGCGATGTCGCGCAACGACGTGGCTGCCGGGCCCCTCTCGGCGAAGAGGTCTGCCGCGTGCGACAGCACCAGCGGCCGGATGCGGGCACTCGCGCCTCCGTCCCCGCTTGCTGTAGTCATTTGACTACGTTAGCTTGTAGTCGATCGACTACACGCGACGCGAGTGGTGGGTCGACCGCTCGACCCGCGATGCCCGGCGGGCGACGCCATCCCGATCGAGGAGAGAACATGTCAGAACCCGCGTTGGACGAACTCAGGTCCACGGATGCCGACCGCTGGTTGCGCGTCTACTACTCGATGCGCGGCGTGGTGTCGCTCATCTGGGTGGCGGCCGCGCTGACCGTGGGGACGATGTCGCTGCTCGTCGCCGGGGTGCTGCTGGTGATCTATCCGGCGTGGGACGCCGTCGCGAACGTGCTCGACGCCCGGCAGAACGGCGGGCTGCGCCGCAACCCCACCCAGGCGTTCAACACGGCGGTCAGCAGTCTGACCACGGTTGCGGTGGCCTTCGCGCTCGCCGCCGGCATGCACGAGGTGCTGGGTGTCTTCGGCGTGTGGGCGGCGCTGTCGGGCCTGCTGCAGTTGGCGACGGCAGTACGTCGATGGAGAACCGTTGGCGCGCAATGGCTGATGATCATCAGTGGCGCCCAGTCCGCGGCGGCGGGCGCCATGTTCCTGGTGGCGGCCAATGCGCCCGAGACGCCCAGCGTCGTCGACATAGCGCCCTACGCGGCATTCGGCGCCTTCTACTTCCTGGTCTCGGCGGTCTGGTTGGTCGTGTCGGCGCGACGCCGGTAAGCGGACGCGGAGGCATGCTCGTGGGCTACGTTCACCGCACGTTCGATGCCAAAGTCGACCGACCGTAGGGGAATGCCATGTCGCTGATCGCCCTCGAAGAGCACTTCGCATGGGATCCGGCAAGCTCCGGAAATCCCGTGGCCACCTGGCTGGCATCGAACGATTCGCTTGCCCATCAACGGTTGTACGACACGGGATCGATGCGCCTGGAGCAGATGGACGCGGCCGGGATCGACTTTCAGATCATGTCGCTGTTCGATCCGGGCGTGCAGGAGCTGACGGACGGTGGGCTCGCCGTCGATCTCGCGCGACGCGCGAACGACGAACTAGCCGAGACCGTCCGGGCACAACCCGCGCGCTTCGGTGGCTTCGCGACGCTGGCGACACAGGACCCCACGGCTGCGGCCGACGAACTGGAGCGTGCCGTCTCAGACCTCGGCCTGGTCGGCGCGTTGATCAACGGGCACTGCCAGGGCAGGTACCTCGACGATCCCGCCTATGAGTCGCTGTTCGAACGCGCTGAGGCACTCGGCGCGCCGATCTACCTTCATCCCACGACGCCCCATCCCGCGGTGATGGAGGCCTGGTTCAGACCGTACGTCGAGCAGGGCCTGCACCTCGCGTCGTGGGGCTTCGCCGCCGAGGCGGGAACACACGTGCTGCGTCTCATCTATTCCGGACTGTTCGACAAGTATCCCAAACTGCAGATGATCATCGGCCACCTCGGTGAGATGCTGCCCTTCGCGGCCTACCGGATCGACCGCTACTACGGGCTCGGTGGCACGGGTGAGAACCGCTTGCGTCGACCGCCCTCTGCGTACCTTCTCGACAACTTCCACGTGACGACGAGCGGCAACTTCTGCCCGCCGGCCTTCGCGTGCACCCTCGACGTGATGGGCGTCGATCGGGTGATGTTCTCGGTGGACTACCCCATGGACGACAACCAGGACGGTGCCGCCTTCCTGTCGTCGTTTCCGATGGACGACGACGATCGCCGAAAGGTGTCATGCGAAAACGCGATCCGGCTGTTTGGCGAGCGACTACCGGACCACCTGGGCGCGTGATGCTAGCTCAGAGCGCGAAGACCTGGCCGTCGCGGGCGACGGTGATCCTGCCGGAGTAGTTCCTGCCGATGGCGGCCTGCCATTCGGAATCGGGGAGGTCGTTGGGGGAGTAGTGGCTGACGACGACGTGTGCGACGTTGGCGGCCGCGGCGACCTCGCCGACCTGCTCCGCCGAGGTGTGCGACTTCACCAGGTATCCGGGTGGAAATCTGTTGCCGTAGTAGGCGTCGTCGAGGCTGAACTGCGCCTCGTGGACCAGTACGTCGCAATCGCGGGCCAGGGCGATCACGTTGTCGGACTTCGTGGTGTCGCCCGAGAACGTCACCGACCGACCGGATCTCTTCAGGTCGAAGCGGAAGGCGAAGGCCGGATACACGTCGTAGTGGGAGACGAGCGTCGCGGTGACGGTCACGTTGTCGTCGGACATCACGGGAAAGGGCGCCATCGCCGGTGAGCGGTTCAGGTAGTCCGAACCCGGTGGCACCGCGATTTCCACGACGTCGGCCAGGGTTCCGATGTCGTCGGTGCCCATGTCGCGGATGAAGATGTTGTTGGTGTACGCGAACGCCTGCTGCAGGGCCGCGGTGGTGGCGGCGAGGCCCGGCGTCGGATTCGTCGGATCGATGATGGCCGGATTGGCGTTGCCGACGCGACTCGGCGGCAGTCCGCCGGCGGGGCCGGGTCCGTACACGGTCACCGGGGCCTTGCCCTTCGCCGCCGTGTAGCCGCCGGAGAGGAAGAAGCTGAAGTAGTCGACGATGTGATCGGTGTGCAGGTGGGTGATGAACATGCTCTTCAGGTCGTCGAAGCGCAGGCCTGCGTTGGCAAATGCGTTGAGAGACCCGAGGCCACAATCGATCTGATAGACGTCGCCACCAATTTTTAGTGCCGACGAGATCCCGGTCATGTTCGGTACCGGTGGCGGTCCCGCCTGCACCCCGAGCGTGATGAGTGCGTCGGTCGGCAGCGCGGCCGGCGTCTCCGCCGACGCCGTCGGGGTTGCCGACGAACCGAGGACGGCACCGGCGGTCACGGCGGACACCGACGCCGCCAGCATGGTTCGCCTCGAGATCGCGTGGCCGCCGGTGCACTGGCACGTGCCCGGGGGCTGCATGCGGGTGAGCATAGGCCGGGCAGTGCCTCGCGGATCGGCGTTTGCGAAGTTGGGATCGGTAGCCGGACCGGGGCTGTGTTCTGTCCTCACACAACCAACGAGAAGGACACATGATGAGGTCGATCTTCACGCGGTCAACTGCCGCCGCACTGCTCGCGGGTGCCGCTGCACTGACGAGCCTGACGCTGACGCCGGCGACCGCACAGGCGGATCCGGACGCTCGGGCGACCGGACCCTTCACCTGGTGCCCCGGCCAGTACGAGGGCTTCGCCTCCGGTTCGGAACGGCCCAACTGGGACTGGAACGTCTGCCACACCTACTGGTGGAGCTACGGCGTTCCGGGCAACGTGGCGCCGAGTGTCTGGGAGGGCGCGCTGCCGCCCGCCGAGGTCCCACTGGTGAACCTGACGAGGCCGCCGGTCAACTGCGGACTGTTCTACTGCCAGGACCCCGGCGGTCGGTACGCGGTGGACCCGCGCCTCCCCGCCCCGTGAGCCGACCGGGTCACGGCAGCGGATACCGCAGTATCGCCGCCACCCCGTCGTCGGGCGTGATCCGCTCGTCGGTGCGCAGCAGGGCGGCCTTGATCGTGACGGCCGCGAACGGCAACGCCTCGTCGGCGCGCAGGGTCTGCGTCGGGGCGGCGCCCAACTCGGACAGCACGTTCGGGTTGGGTGCGACCGTCGACAGATCGTGGTCGGCGATGACGGTGGCGTCACCGAGGTCTCCGATGATCAACGTCTCCACTGCCCCGGCGCGCAACGCGGCGCACACGCCGTCCAGTCCCTGGGTGGCCAGACCGGAGCCCTGGCCGATCGCCTTCGAGAAGCTCTGCGCCGCGGCGTCCATCTCCGTCACCCGCCGTCGGAGTAGTTCCTGATCGATGACGTGCCGAACCTCGCCGTCGTCGACGCCGCTGTTGCGGGCGCCGACGTCGAGTTCGACCACGAGGTCGAGCACGCGCTGCTCCAGGGTGGGCATCAGATCGGCGCGTGACTGCACCTCGCCGACCACGAACACGACGTCCGGTGACTCGGAGTCCACGAGGTGCGCCAGCCGGTCCGCCACGGCGCGCAGGTTCTTGCGGCCGGCCTCCATGGTGCGTCGCTGCGGATCGCCGTAGCCGGGTGTCTCGGCGCTGTCGGCCTTGTGAATCGGGTGCCCACCGCCGTCGACGCTCTCCGAGCGCACGCGCCCGTCGTGGTGCAGGGTGACGTCGCCGCCCGCGTGGTCGACGGTCGCCACGACGTAGGTGGCGTGCGGCGACGCGTAGGTCACCAGCGGTATGAGGTAGGGCAGCGTCGAGACCCGCGTCTCGGGTGTCTCCAGCGGCCGGATCAGGTGCTCGTTCACCAGGATGCCGTCCGCTCCGGCGACCACGCCCCGGCCGCTGCGGCCGACCGGCGGCCTCGATTCCAGAATGGCGCGCTGCAGTGCGTCGATCATCTCCTCGGACGCCTCCTGGCGCTCGAGGTCCTCGCGGATGGCCCGCCACTTCAACTCCCGCTGAGCAGCGGCGTCCTCGGTGTCGTGAGAGTCATCCCAGTAGACCGACGCGTACGGGCCCTTCGACTCCAGCAGCGACGTCAAGCGTTCGGCGTGCATAGATCCTCCGTCCTGATCCGTCCGGTACGGGCTCTGGGGTGCCCAGGCATCGAGCGGACAAACGCGACGGCCTACAGGTGTGCCATGCGCTCCGAGGCGGGCTTGCTCAGCGCGGCGTGCACGGCGACAGTCATGTCGTCGGCCAGCACTTCGTCGGCGCCGGATTCGACGCCGTCGAGGATGCGACGGACGATCTCGGCGGGATCCGACTTGGGGACGTCGGGAAATGTCTTGCCCATGTCGGTGTCGACGAGTCCGACGTAGACGCCCACCACCTGGACGCCGCGCGAGCCGAGTTCGAGCCGCATGGCGTCGGTCGCGTTCCACAGCGCGGCCTTGGT
Organism: Mycobacterium sp. PTI7; assembly: GCF_056679845.1. Classification (NCBI taxonomy): domain Bacteria; kingdom Bacillati; phylum Actinomycetota; class Actinomycetes; order Mycobacteriales; family Mycobacteriaceae; genus Mycobacterium; species Mycobacterium sp. PTI7. Next base: position 4,735,054 of record NZ_CM155252.1, on the reverse strand, counting down.
GACGCCGTAGCTGCCGCCGACGGGCAGCCATGCCAGTACCGACGCCACGTTGACGATGGCGCCGGAGTGCTCGGCGATCCGATCGGCGAAGGTCGAGGCCAGCGCCAGCGGCCCGAACAGGTTGGTCTCGAGTTCTTCTCGCAGCCCCGTGGTGTCCGCGGCCAGCACCGAGCTGCCGCGCACGATGCCTGCGTTGTTGATCAGCACGGTGACGTCGGAGGCCATCCGGCCCGCGTCCGCCACCGAGGCGGCATCGGTCACGTCCAGCCGCAGCGGCACGATCCGGGGATCGGCGACGTCGATCTGGGAGGTGTCGCGCGCCGCGGCGTAGACCTTGGCCACTCCGCGTTCGAGGAGCTGCGTCACGTAGTGGCGGCCCATTCCACGGTTGGCGCCGGTGACGAGAACGGTCTGATCATGCAGTGAGGTCATGTCTGCTCCTTGGGTTTGGTGTGTTAAGTGGGTGAGTTCTGCAGGCGTCGCCGCCACGCGATGATGATGGGGACGAGGACGGTCTCGCCCACGGTCGCCGCGACGATGGCCGGATGTGGCCGCCCGTGCTGACGCCAGGACAGCAGCCGGACCGCGCCGCCGACGGCCACCGTCGCGAGGACGGTCGTCGTGGCCGGCGACCGGTCGACGCGCCCGAGTTCGGTCCACAGCGTCAGGCCCGCGGCGACCTTGAAGGTGTTGGCGTAGCGGAACGCGCTGTCGACGGTGGGGAGGACGGCCGGCGAGCCGCCGGGAACGGCGCGTGGACCGAGCAGTGCCTCGCCGAGTCCGCTGAGGACGGGTAGGACGGCGAACGCGCCTATCGTCCGTTGCAGCGGCCTCAGGTTGCGGGTGGTCACGAGAGGAACGCCAGCGTCTCTGCGACGAATTCGTCGTGGTACTGGAAGATGCCGCCGTGCCCGGCATCCGGGTAGATCACCAGCTTGGCGTCGGGGATCCGCGACGCGAGGTCGTGCGAGTTGGAGGTGGGCACCATCCGGTCGTGGTCGCCGTTGGCCACCAGGACGGGCTGCCCGATGGTGCTCAGATCGGCCGGTGCCGCGGTGCCCCACGAGTGAATGGCCTTGAGCTGCGTGCGGAAGGCCCCGATCGCGATCGACTCGTCGCGGTCGGACTTCCGTTCCTTCAGACGCGCGACGAACTTCTTCGACTCGGCCTTGCCGTGTGCGGTCTTGGTGAAGAAGAGGTTCTCCTTGGGGTCCTTGAACGTCAGGGTCGCCTTGACGCTGTCGCTGATCGTCACCCCGGTGACCTTGTCGATGCCGACGCCGCCGGCAGGGCCCGTGCCGGCCAGGATGAGCCTGCGGACCAGGCGCGGCTCGCGCGCCACGATCACCTGGGCGACCATCCCGCCGAGCGAGAACCCGAGCAGATCGACCTCGTCGAAGCCCAGCGCGCGGATGAAGGCGATGGCGTCGGTGGCCATCGCCTCGACGGTGTCGGGCGTCGTGCCGGTCGAGGCGCCGATTCCACGGTTGTCGAACGTGATGACCCGGTGCTGCGCGGCGATGCCGTCGACCACCCGGGGATCCCAGTTGTCGAGGACGGCGGCCAGGTGGTTCAGCAGGATCACCGGTACGCCGCTGCGCGGCCCGAGGTCACGGTAGGCGAACGTGACGCCGGCGGCGGTCACGGTCTTGGTCGGAATGCGTTCGTGTCTCTCGGCCATGCACTCGCTCCTCGGTCGATCGGTCGGACTCAGGTACACCGTCCGGTTTACCATGGCGACCGTACACGCCGGTGGCCCGAAGGTAAACTCATCGGTACACTTCAGCCATGAGTGAAGCTGCCGATGATCCGACGGCCCCCGCCCGCGGCGGTCGCGGCGCACGCAAGCGCATCGTCGAGGCGGCCATCGACCTGTTCTACCGGGAGGGCATCAACGCCACCGGCGTGGAGAAGCTCGCCAATGAGGCGTCCGTATCGAAACGTACTCTCTATCAGCACTTCCCGAGCAAGACCGCCGTCGTCGAGGAGTATCTCGGCCAGATCCGGCAGCACGTGGGGGATCCGATCCACCCGAGTGCCGACGACGCCCGGCGATCGCCGCGTGCCCGAATCCTGGCGCTGTTCCCCACCCCGTCGTCGAGCGGACACATGCGGGGCTGTCCCTTCCACAACGCCGCCGTCGAGGCGGGCGAGGAGATGCCCGAGATCCACGAGATCGTCCAGGAGCACAAGCGGCAGTACATCGCCGGACTCGCGAGGCTGGCCAAACAGGCCGGCGCCGAGAACCCGCGGCTGCTGGCAAATCAACTGGCCGTGCTGTTCGAGGGGGCGGCCGCACTGTCGACGTCGTTGGACGATCCGGCGCCGTGGACCCATGCCCGGAAGGCGGCGCAGACCCTCGTCGACGCCGCCACCGGCAGTCGCTAGGGCTTCACCTTAATGACCGTCGTGCACTAGCGGGCTCAGCCGGCCAGGGATTCGGTTGCAGCGGCGAAGGATTGATCGGCTCGGGCGCGGTCGTCGCCCAGACCGACGATGACGTCGACCGCCAGCGGTCCGAGGACGTGGGTGAGCCCGTGCCCCTCCTGGCCGAAGAAGCCCGCCAGTTCGAGCATGACGGCGCCGTGGACCAGGCTCCACAGCCGGCCGGCGACGTTCAGTTCACCGTCGTCGCGGATGCGGTCCGCCGCGACCATTCTCCGCACGGCGGTGCGCAACGCCTCGAATGACTCGGCCCATTCCGCACGATTCGTGACACCGCCGGTGCTCGTCACGTCGGTGCGGTGCCCCGCCACCGTTGCCGGTGCCGCGGAGCCGAAGATGAGTTGGTAGCGCTCCGGATTGGCCAAGGCGAACGCCCGGTAGGCGTTGCCCATCACGAAGAAGTCGGCGACCGGGTCGTCGGTCTGTCCGGCGTCGGTCAGCGCGTGCGTGAAGCGCGCGAACGCCTCGCTGGCAACGGCATCGATCACGCCGGTCATCCCGCCGAAGTGGGTGTAGACGGCCATTGTCGACGTGCCCACCTCCGCGGCGAGGCTCCGCACGCTGAGCGATTGCAGGCCGTCGCGTTCGAGGAGGCGCATCCCGCCCTCGACCAATCGTGCCCTGACGTCGCTCACCCTTGCGATGTTGCCATAACGCTGTTATAAACGGGGTATCAATAACGCTGTTATGGAGGGTTCGTCATGACCAACCGCTACCTCGAGGGACCGAACACGCCGATCGACGAGGAAATCACGCTGACCGACCTCGAGGTGTCCGGCTCGATCCCCGACTTCCTGGACGGCCGCTACCTGCGCAACGGCCCGAACCCGATCGGAGAGATCGACCCCGAGCTGTACCACTGGTTCGTCGGCGACGGCATGGTGCACGGGCTGCGGATCCGCGGCGGCAAGGCCGAGTGGTACCGGAACCGGTGGGTGCGCGGCCCGCACGCCACCCGCCTGCTCGGCGAGGAGCGGCGGACCGGACACACCGGGATCTCCGCGCTCGGCGCCAACACCAACGTGATCGGGCACGCCGGCAAGACGGTCGCGCTGGTCGAGGGTGGCGTCGCCAACTACGAACTGACCGACGAACTCGACACGGTCGGACCGTGCGACTTCGACGGCACGATCACCGGCGGATACACCGCACACCCGAAGCGCGACCCGGAGACCGGCGAGCTGCATGCCGTCTCCTACAACATGTACCGCGGCAACACCGTGCAGTACTCGGTGATCGGCGTCGATGGCCGGGCGCGTCGCACCGTCGACATCGAGGTCACGGGCAGTCCGATGATGCACGACTTCTCGCTGACCGAGCGACACGTCGTGTTCTACGACCTGCCGGTCACCTTCGACGGTCGCCAGGCCGCGGAGATGACGGTGCCCCGCGGATTGCGATTGCCGGCCCGGCTCCTGCTGTCGGCGTTGATCGGTCGCGTCCGCATTCCCGACCCGATCAGCGCGCGGACCCCGATGAAGATGAGCGCCGACCGCCGGTTCCCGTACTCGTGGAACCCGCGGTATCCGGCGCGGGTCGGCGTGATGCCGCGCGACGGCGGCAGCGCCGACGTGCGCTGGTTCGACGTGGAACCCTGCTACGTCTTCCACCCGATGAACGCCTACGACGACGGCAACACGGTCGTGCTCGACGTGATCCGCCACCCGAAGATGTTCGACACCGACCACCTGGGACCGAACGAGGGCCCGCCGACGCTGGACCGCTGGACGGTCGACCTCGCCGACGGCAAGGTGCGTGAGTCGCGGATCGACGACCGCGGCCAGGAGTTCCCGCGCGTCGACGAGCGGCTCGTCGGCAAGCGGCACCGCTACGGCTACGCGCCCGCGGTCGGCGAGGGCACCGGCGGGACCGGCACGCTGCTCAAGCACGACTTGGTCGGCGGGAACAGCCAGGCCCGGTCCTTCGGGGTGGACAAGTCGCTGGGCGAGTTCGTCTTCCACCCGTCCGCGCCGGACGCCGACGAGGACGACGGCGTGCTGATGGGCTACGTCTACGACCGACCGACCGACCGCAGCGAGCTGGCGATCCTGGACGCCCGGACCCTGGATACGGTGGCCGCGGTCAAGCTGCCGCACCGGGTGCCCGCCGGCTTCCACGGCAACTGGGTGCCGACGGCGGGTTAGCCGATCACGATGTCGCTCTGAGAGGTCTGCCGTGGACATATATCCACGGCGACGCTCTCAGCGCGACATCGTGTCGGGGCTACGGCCTTCCTCGTCCAGGATCTCGCGGCTGCGACGGAGCACGTCGAGTTGGGCGACGTTGTACAGCTCCGTGATGGCCTCGGCGATGGTGTCCGCGGCGAACCGCGCGCCCCGCGGGGCGTCCGTTCGGGATTCGCGCAGGCCGGGGTGTGCGGCGTACAGCGCGCGGATGTAGGGGGCCATGCGTTCGGCGAGGTCGCGACGGGTCTCCTCGTCGGCGTCGGCCGGCAGGTCGTCGAACGCCGAGGCCGTCGGCTCCGGTGGGGAGTTGCTCAGCAGGTCGGCGTAGACCCGCAGGCCCTCCGGTCCCAGCACCCGGGTCAGGACGACGACCAGTGAGCGATCGGCATCCGACAGCGAGGCGACGGCGTCCGGCGGCACGAACTCCGCCGGGAGGTCCGTGGGCGCGGAGGTCGCCAGCAGCACGCCCACCTCGGCGCGTGCACGCTGCAACCGCTCGATGGTGCCGGCGAGTTCGGCGTCGAGGGCGAGCAGGGCCTCCCTCGGATGGTGGTCGTCGTCGTCGAGTTCCGCGATCTGCGGGAGCGACAGGCCGAGGTCCGTCAGGCGCCTGATCCGCACCAGCCGGACGAGGTGGGGCACTCCGTACTGCTTGTAGCCGTTGGAGCGGCGCTCGGGCTCGGCCAGCAGACCGACCTGGTGGTAGTGCCGCACCGCCCGCACGCTGGTGCCGGCGAGTTCGGCGATCTCACGGGTACTCCACGCCACGGTGCCATTCTGGATCATCGCCGGGTTTGACCATGCCGCAGCGTCCGGGTGTGTGCTCCACGCATGACTTCGCAACCGCACGATCCCGCCCGCGACGAGCCGGTCACGCTCCTGGACCGCATGGGAGGTGTGTCGGGCCTGGTAGCGGGTGCCGTGCCCGCCGTCGCGTACGTGATCGCCAATGCCATCGCAGGTCTGGACGTCGCGGTCGTGGTGGCCGTCTCGGCGAGTGTCGGACTGATCGTGCTGCGCAGGGTGCGGGGGCAGTCGATCCAGCCCGCCGTGTCCGGTCTGCTCGGGGTGGTCGTCGCGGCGCTGATCGCGTTCTACACCGGCTCGGCCGAGGGCTACTTCCTGCCGGGCATCTGGGCGAGCCTCGTCACGGCCGTGGTCTGCGCGGTGTCGATCCTGGTGCGTCGGCCCATCGTCGGTGTCATCTGGAATGCGCTGACCAGCCGCGGGTCGGCGCGGCCGTGGCGTTCCGACCGGGTCACGCTGCGGGCGTTCGACGTCGCGACCCTCGCGTTCACGGCGGTGTTCGTCGCGAGGTTCGTCGTCCAGGACTGGCTCTACGACGCCGGTTCGACCGGATGGCTGGCGTTCGCGCGGATCGCGATGGGCTATCCGCTGCTGGGGCTGGCGCTCCTCGTGACGTACTGGGCGGTGCGGCGGGCTCGCCGGCTCGGCGCGGTCGACGCTCCGGTGCAGGTCGTCGCGTAGCACCCGCCGCTTCTACTGGTGCAGCGCGCTGCCCTTCACCCACTCGGTCCACGGCAGCGTCCAGTCGCCGTTCTGGTCGAGCCGCAGCGGCACACCGCCGGTGTTGCGCACCTCGACCACGTCGCCGGGCTGGGAGAAGCCGTAGAACCACTCGGCGTTCTCGCTGTTGAGGTTCAGGCAGCCGTGGCTGGTGTCGGTGTTGCCCTGCGCCCACACCGTCGAGTTCAGCTGGTGCAGGTAGATGCCGTCGCTGCTGATCTGGGTGGCCCAGGGGATGGTCTCGCGGTAGCCGAGCCGGCTGTTGACCGGCAGGCCGAACGTCGAGGAGTCCATGATCACCGGGTTGGCCTTGCCGATGACGGTGTAGACGCCGGGCGGGGTCCAGAAGCTCAGCGTGGTGCCGTCGATGGTCTCGGTGCCACCCATGCCCATCGACGTCGGCATGGTCCGCACCAGCTTGCCGTTGTCGAAGACGCTCACCTGCTTGGTGGTGTCGTCGGCGATGGACACGTGCGAGTCGCCGATCCGGAACGACACCTGCTCGTCCTGCTCGCCGTAGAGGTCGTCGCCGAGCTGGGCGCCGTACAGGTCGGCCGCCACCCGAACGGTCGTGCCCGGCGCGTAGTACTTCTCGGGACGCCAGTGCGCGGTCTGGTCGTCGACCCAGTACCAGCTGCCCTTGACCTTCGGCGACGTGGTGACCTTCAGGTTCTTCTCCGCGACCACCTTGTCGGCGATGGGTTCGTCGAAGTGCGCGACCACGACCATGCCGATGCCGTACGTGCCGCCGTCCTGGATGGGCGTGTAGCCGACCGTGTTGAGGTACACCCGGGTCTGGTCGCCAGGGGTCAGCGTGGTGAAGCTCGACGTCTGACGCGTGGGCATGCCGCCGGGCCCGCGTCCCGAGACGGTCAGGGTGTAGGTGCGCCCGTAGCCGAGCTGCACCGTCGGCTTCCACGCCGTGCCGTCCGGGGTGACGACGCCGGGGATCTCCTTGCCTGCGTCGTTCACCATCTCGACGCTCTGCACGGCGCCGCGCGTGGCCGAGACGAGCACGCGCGCGCCGGGGTTGACGTCGACCGCACCCGGGGCGGGGATCAGGTTCAGCGCCGCGGGCTCGGTGGGGGACGGCGGCGCGGGGGCGGAGGCGGGTCGAGCCTCGGACGCCGTCGTCGTCTGGCACGAGCCGGCGCAGGCCGGGGCGCTGGCGACGACGAAGCCGCCGGTGAGTGCGAGCACCGCGAGCAGGCCTGCCAGGTAGGCGCCGCGGGCATGGCGAAGGGACGTCAACGGGTCTCCAGGGAGTCGGCGAGGGCCGGGGCCATCGGCGGCCGATCGGATGACTGCATCCTAGGGGATGCGGCCCGACACCGGTGACCACGACGACCGCTCCGGGGCCGAGTAAAGTCGCTGCCCGTGAGTAGGTTTCGGGTGGCACGCCCCCTGGTCGTCGCGGCGGCGCTGGTCGCCGGCGGGCTGGCGTCGGCCGCGCCCGCGAGTGCGGGGTGCGAGGACCGTGGCCGGGTGCAGTACTGCGACCAGCCGGAGCGTCCGGACGGCACCTGGGACCGCTGCCGGATCTTCATCGGCTACGGCGTGAGCGGCATCGGCGACTACCAGCCCACGCAGATGCGCTGCTATCCGATCAACCCGAACAAGCTCTGGTGGGGCGGCGAGCCGCCGTACCACATCGATCCCTGACGTAGCGGGCTCGCCTACCACGCCGAGGGTGGCGGTACCAGAGGGCGAACCTCGGAAGTTGCTGTGAACGGCGCACATTCGCCCACGCAGGCGTCCCGCCCGGTGTTGTGGAGAACGGTCCGGTGTCGTACCGTCAAGCTCGTTGTTTAGCCATCCTAGAGGAATCTCCGTGACGTCCAGTGCCGGTTGCCGCCCGTGAAAGGGTCACGCGCGCAGCGTGTCTCGCTCGGGCGGCGAATCGCCAGGCGCTGGATGCTCATCGTCGCGGTGGTCGTGGTCGTCGTCGCGGGCTTCGCCGTCTTCCGGCTGCAGGGCATCTTCGCCTCGCAGGACGTCACCTCCACGCCCAATGGCGCCGACAGCGACATCGTGCCGTTCAACCCCAAGCACGTGGTCCTCGAGGTGTACGGCCCGCCAGGAACGGTCGCGACCATCACGTACCTCGACGTCAACGCGCAACCGCAGCGCGCCGACGACGCCACCCTGCCGTGGGCGTACGACGCGACCACCACTCAGCCCGCCGTCTTCGTCAACGTGTCGGCGCAGGGTGACGGCGACTCGATCGGCTGCCGCATCAAGATCGACGACGTCGTCAAGGACGAGAGATCGGTGACCACCCTGAACGCCTTCACCTACTGCCTGGACAAGTCCGGATGAGCACCCGCCGCATCCCGGACGTCATCCGCCGGTTCTCGGTGCCGATCGCCCTGTTCTGGCTCGCGCTCGCCGTGCTGACCAACGTCTTCGTGCCTCAGCTGGAGACCGTCGCCGAGGCGCACAACGTCTCGCTGAGTCCGCAGGACGCGCCGTCGCTGCAGGCGAGCAAGCAGATCGGCAAGGTGTTCGACGAGTTCGACTCCGACAGCTCGGCGATGATCGTGCTGGAGGGCGACCAGCCGCTCGGCGCCGACGCCCACCGGTACTACGACGGCCTGGTCGACGAACTCGAGAAGGACACCAGGCACGTCGAGCACGTCCAGGACTTCTGGGGTGATCCGCTGACCGCCGCGGGCTCGCAGAGTTCCGACGGCAAGTCCGCGCTGGTGCAGCTGTACCTCGCCGGCAACCAGGGCGAGTCGCTGGCCAACGAGTCGGTCGACTCCGTACGCCAGATCGTCGCCGACACCCCGCCGCCTCCGGGGCTCAAGGCGTACGTCACCGGCGCGGCGCCGCTGGTCACCGATCAGTTCGAGGTGGGAAGGCACGGCACCCTCAAGACGACGTTGATCACGCTCGGCGTCATTGCGGTGATGCTGTTCTTCATCTACCGCCGCCTCACCACGGTGTTCCTGGTGATCTTCACGGTGATGATCGAGCTGACCGCGTCGCGCGGCGTCGTCGCCGTCCTCGCGAACGCCGGGATCATCGAACTCTCGACGTACTCGACGAACCTGCTGACGCTGCTCGTCATCGCGGCCGGCACCGACTACGCGATCTTCCTACTCGGCCGCTTCCACGAGGCCCGCTGGGCCGGGGAGGACCGCATCACGGCGTTCACGTCGATGTACCACGGGACCGCGCACATCATCCTGGGCTCGGGCCTCACGATCGCCGGCGCCGTGCTGTGCCTGAGCTTCACGCGGCTGCCGTACTTCCAGAGCCTCGGCGTCCCGGCCGGCATCGGCGTGCTCGTCGCGGTAGTGGCCGCGCTGACGCTGGCGCCCGCGCTGCTGGTCATCGGTCGCCACTTCGGCCTGTTCGAGCCCAGCCGGCCCATGCGCACCCGCGGCTGGCGCCGCATCGGGACGGCCATCGTCCGCTGGCCCGGCCCGATCCTGGTGGCGACGGTGGGCATCGCGCTGATCGGGCTGCTCGCCCTGCCCGGCTACCAGACCAGCTACGACGCCCGGCCGTACCTGCCCTCGACGGCGCCGGCCAACGTCGGCTACACCGCGGCCGAGCGACACTTCTCGCAGGCGCGACTCAACCCCGAATTGCTCGTCGTCGACGCCGACCACGACCTCCGGAACCCCACCGACATGATCCTGCTCGAGCGCGTCGCCAAGGCGGTCTTCCACACCGACGGCATCGCGCAGGTGCAGTCGATCACCCGCCCGCTCGGCACGCCCCTGGACCACACGTCGATCCCGTTCCAGATCAGCGCGAGCAGCGCGTCGCAGATCAACAACCTGCCGTTCCAGCAGGCCCGCGGCAGCGACCTGCTCAAGCAGGTGGACGTCATCAACGACTCGATCGAGACGCTGCGGCAACAGTATGCGCTGCAACAACAGTCGAGCGCCGCGACCGACGAGCAAACCCGGGCCTTCCAGCAGACCGTCGCGACCGCCGAGGACCTGCGCGACAAGATCGCGAACTTCGACGACTTCTTCCGCCCCATCCGCAGCTACTTCTACTTCGAACCGCACTGCTTCGACATCCCGGCCTGCGCTGCCATCCGGTCGCTGTTCGACGCGCTCGACGGCATCGACGCCCTGACCGACCAGCTGAAGAACGTCTCCGGCAGCATCGCCAATCTCGATGCGCTGCAACCGAAGCTGCTGGCGCTCATCCCGCCGCAGATCGCGAACCAGCAGACCAATCGCGATCTGACGCTGACCAACTACGCGACGACGTCGGGCATCAACGACCAGACCGAGGCGGCGCTGAAGAACTCGACCGCACTGGGCCAGGCGTACGACGCGTCGAAGACCGACGACTCGTTCTACCTACCGCCGGAGGCGTTCAGCAACCCGGAGTTCCTGCGCGGGCTCAAGCTGTTCCTGTCGCCCGACGGCACGGCGGCGCGGATGATCGTCACCCACGAGGGCGATCCCGCGACGCCCGAGGGCATCTCGCACATCGAGGCCATCCGCCATGCCGCGCAGGGTGCCGTCAAGGGCACCCCACTCGGCGGGTCCAAGATCCTCATCGCGGGAACTGCCGCCACCTACAAGGACATTCAGGACGGCGCGAAGTACGACCTGATCATCGCCGCGATCGCGGCGATGAGCCTGATCCTGCTCGTCATGATGTTCATCACCCGCAGCATCGTCGCCGCGCTCGTCATCGTCGGCACGGTCGCGCTGTCGCTGGGGGCGTCGTTCGGCTTGTCGGTGCTCATCTGGCAGGACCTGCTCGGCATCGACCTGTACTGGATCGTGTTGGCGCTGGCCATCATTCTGCTGCTGGCGGTCGGATCCGACTACAACCTGCTGCTGATCTCCCGGTTCAAGGAGGAGATCGGTGCGGGCCTCAACACCGGCATCATCCGGGCGATGGCGGGGTCCGGCGCGGTGGTGACGGCCGCCGGCCTGGTGTTCGCGGCGACGATGGCGTCATTCGTCTTCGCGGACCTGCGGATCCTCGGCCAGATCGGCACGACGATCGCGCTGGGTCTGCTGTTCGACACCCTCATCGTGCGGTCCTTCATGACGCCGGCGGTCGCCGCGCTGCTGGGCCGCTGGTTCTGGTGGCCGCTCAAGGTGCGCCAGCGTCCCGTCCCTCGACCGTTCCGGACGGGCGACGACGGCCGCCAACTCACGCTGTGGGACGACGACCCGACGGTTGCCGGTACGCCCCGACACGCGCGTTAGCGGCCGGCGGTCACCACGTCGCGGGACTGCTCGGCGAGGGTCAGTCGCTTCCCAAGGCGCGCGACCTTGCGGAGCTGCACCGCCATGTTGATCGACGTGAGCATCGGGATGCCGCCGATGAAGGTGCGGAAGGACGGGTCGCCGCCGTGGACGTGCAGGATGTAGAGGCAGCCCACCACGTAGAAGAAGCCGAGGGTGAACAGCGCGGCCGGTATCGCGTACGCCAGCGGTGAGCGGGCGTCGTCGACCAGTTCGGCCGCATAGTCGTATTCGTCCCGTGTCAGGGGTTCTCGCTTGCGGACCTTGGCGAGCACCGCCTTGTGTGCTCCGACCTGGTCACCGAGCGGGTGCGACGTCCGTCGTTCCAGCCGGCCGACGTAGACGAAGACGCAGGTGGCGAAGACGGCTTCCATGACGCCCGCGAAGATCGTCAGGTCGCCCCAGGGACCGAGGTTCATGCCCGAAAACGTTACCTTCCCTAAGCACCCGCTGCTGATACTCACAGGAAGGTGACAGGGGAGGCGGACCGCCTCAGCTGAAGCGGACGTTCAGCGTCGCCAGCCCGAAGATCTTCCGGCCCGCGGACTTCGCGGCGACGATGATGACGCCGGTGCGGGTCTCGGGGTCCAGGCTCTTGATGCGTCCGCTGTACTCGATGACCGCGCCCTCGGCGGCGGTCACGATCGCGGGCTGGGACAGTCGCACGGCGTAGCGGGTGATGGCACCCGGGTCGCCCAGCCACGACGCCGCGTATCCGGCGCCCAACCCCATCGTCAGCATCCCGTGGGCGATGACGTCGGGTTGACCTGCGAGCCGGGCGATGTCGGCGTCCCAGTGCAGCGGATTGGCGTCACCGGCCACGCCGGCGTAGTTGACCAGGTCGCCGCGGGACAGCCGCCCCTCGTGCACGGGCAGCTCGTCGCCCACCTTGACGTCGTCGAAGGACGGCGAGCCCGGCGTGCGGGTGAGGCCGCCGTCGGCAATGTGGACGTCGCCCTCGGGGCGGGTGGCCTTCTCGAAGTCGCTGTGCGACTCGTCGCGGCCGAGCATGTTGACGTCGTGCATCATCACGCCCGCGACGGCCGCCCGGATCGCCGGATCCACGTCCTCGGGGGTGACGCCGACGACCGTGGTGTGCAGGGTGTGCACCCGCTCGCCCGCGGCGTCGGTGAACGTGTTGGTGACCGTGATCAGGTCCCGGCCCGCCATCCGCCGCACCGAGGCCAGTTCGACGTCGGTGTGCAGGAGGTCACCGGCCACGATCGGTCGGTGCTGCTCGAAGACCTCTTCGGTCTGCAAGTACATGTCGTAACCGATGACCACCGATTCGAACATCTTCTGGTTGCAGACCATCGCCGGCGCCGACGTGAAGGTCAGCGGCGCGACCAAGCCGGCGTAGCCGAGCTTCTCGGCTTCGGGGAGGTCCCAGTGCGCGGGGTGATAGTTCTGCACCGCGCGGGCGAACTCGCGGACGCGCTCGTGGCCCACGAGATACGTGTCGTCTGCCTGGTAGTAGTGGCCGACCCGGGATTCGAGTTCCGACGCCTCTGCTGCTGTGGTCACGGGATCGTCCTCATCGAAGGTGCTCAACACTTGCCGATCGGCTCGTACTCACGTGCCGACCCCAGCACATTAACGCGCGGCGCGCTCGTCACTAAACGGCGATGCGTGCGCGTGGGCACCTCCAGCCACCCGATCGGTGGCCTACAGGTCGTCGGAGAAGTCCGCGGTCATCCAGCGATCGGGGCGCACGGTGAACATCACGTTGCCCACGTCTCGCATCGACTCCATGAAGGCGTGGCCGCCGTCCTCGCCCAGGTAGCGGACCGCGATGGCCAGGCCGAGGTCCGGCGGCGTAGGTGTCGTCGTGTCGACGACGGTGCCCTCGACGACGACGTACTGGTAGGGCGGTTCCTCGCGCTGGACGACCAGTGTCACGACGCCCGCCTCCCGGATCAGTCGCGCCTTGCGCGAGGAGGCTCCGGTGCTGATCCGGATGAGACCGTCGGCGTAGTCGTACCAGATCGGCACGCTGGCCGGCGGCCGACCGTTGTCGGCTGCCACCGACAGCACGGCGACACGGACGTCCTGGAGGAACTGCTGGCGGTCCTGCTCGGAGAAGGCCTTCATCCCCCGGGCAACGCGGCTGCTCGGCGGGGCTATTCCCGCGCCGTCAGACGGTGAACCCGCCGTCGACGTTCCAGTGGGCGCCGGTCACGAATCCGGACTCCGGGCCGGCCAGGAAGCTGACGATGGCGGCGACGTCCGTCGTGTGGCCGTAACGGCCGAGCGGCATGATCTGCTTCAGGCTCTCGGGGAAGTCGCCCCCGTCGTCGGGGTTGGCATCGGTGTCGATGGGGCCCGGTTGCACGTTGTTGACGGTGATGCCGCGCGGTCCGAGTTCGCGGGCGAGGCCGCGCGTGAACGACGACACCGCGCCCTTGGTCAGGGCGTACACCGACAGGCCCGGTCCCGGTACGCGGTCGGCGTTGATGCTGCCGATGTTGATGATCCGTCCGCCGTCGGCGAGGTGCGGTACCGCGGTCTGGGTCGTCCAGAACATGCCGCCGACGTTGACGGCGATCATCCGGTCGTACTGCTCGGCGGTGTAGTCCTCGATGGCGGCGATGGTGACCGACGCCGCGTTGTTGACGACCACGTCTAGGCCGCCCAGCTCGCCGACCGCCCGCTCGACCGCGGCCACGTTCTGGGCAGGATCGGCGGCATCGGCCTGGATGGCCACCGCGGTGCCGCCGGCGGCGGTCACGTCGGCGACGAGCTTCTCGGCGTCGGCCGCCGACGCGGCGTAGGTGAAGGCGACGGCGGCGCCGTTACTGGTCAGCCGCCGGACGATCTGCGCGCCGATGCCGCGCGACCCGCCGGTGACGAGGGCCCGCTTGCCGGCCAGGGGTGTGGTGCTCATCGCGAACGACCTCTCAGTGAATTACGAACCGTAGTGTTACTTATTACGCTGGATCAAGCCGGTATGGGGCCAACCCATTCCCCACGTGACCGGCATCACACGGAGGTGGTCGTCAATGGCAGTCGGGAGGCCGCGCGAGTTCGACCCCGCCGAGGTCGAGGAGCAGGCGATGAAGCTGTTCTGGGAGCGCGGGTTCGACGCCGTCTCGATCTCCGACGTCACCGCCGCCACCGGCGTCAACCGCCGCAGTGTCTACGCCGAGTTCGGGTCGAAGGAGCAGCTGTTCGAGCGGGCGATGCGGCGCTACCTCGCCGGGCCGGGTGGTTACATGGCCGCGGCGATCGCCCTGCCGACGGCCCGCGAGGTCGCCGAGGCGATGCTGCACGGCGCCGCCGAGACGGTCAGTGGCGAGACGCGGGGATGCCTCACGGTCGGCCGCGCCCCGGGACTCGCCGAACTGCGCGAGGCCACGGTGCACCAGCTCGCCACGCGGTTCGACGCCGCGATCGACGCCGGTGAACTGGCAGGCGCCGACGCGACGGAGCTGGCCCGGTGGATCGCGGCGGTGTGCCAGGGGATCGCGATCCAGTCGCGCAGCGGAGCGAGCCGCGCCGAGTTGCACGCCGTCGCGGACCGGGCGATGGCCGGCTGGCCCGGCACGTGACGGCCCGTGATGCACGGACTCTCGCACCCGTGGCGATCGCCGTGGTCCTCGCGGTGGCCGCAAGCATCGCGGTCCAGGTTCTCGAGGACGTCACGACCCGGGTGGCCATCGGCGCCGTGGTGACCGCGGCGCTGCTCGCCTTCGGCGTCCTACTGCGGCGACGACCAGGATGCGAGGGTCCGGCAGACGCCGTGCTGGCGCTTGGCGCCGTCTCGGTGTTCGGATGGGCCTCCGCCATCATCACAGCGAACGAGGCAGTGGCGCACTGGATCTCGACCGCGTCGCTCCCGGCGGTGTTCCTCCTGGTGAACTCCACCAAGCTGATCTCGGTGGCGGTGCTGCTGGCGATTGCCGTCGGTTACCGATGGTCACCGCGGCGGCTCCTCGTCACCAGGGGCGAACTGAACGCACCGACCGGCGTTCCGGGACTGCGGTGGTCGGTGGCGGGACCGCTGGTGATCGTCGTCGTCTCCGTCCTCTTCCTCACCGATCCCGCCGTACTGGACGGGGCGCACGGCGCCGATGGTCTCGTCGGCGTCCTGCTGGGCGCACTTCCCCTGCTCGTCGCCGGGCCGTTCGTGAACGCCGTGTCCGAGGAACTGCTCTACCGCCATGCGCTGATCGGCACGACGAGATCCGTCACCGGGCCCTGCGTCGCACTGATCCTGTCGTCGGTGATCTTCGGCCTCGGCCACGTCACGGGGAGCCCCGGAGGTGTGACCGGCGTGCTCTTCACCTTCGTCTTCGGTCTCGTCACGGGATTGGCGATGCTGCAGAACCGGGGCACCGCCTGGAACACCACCATCCACTTCTTCGCGGACCTCGCCGCGATCACGGGCATCGTCATCCTCGGGGCGACGTAGTCGCGTCTCCTGTCGAACGCGGGGCGGACAGTAGGCTCGCGGCGTGACCGGCGATCCCCGCCCCGAACTCCAGCGTGACGCCGAGCGGACCCGTGCCGACCTCCTCGCCGTCGCCACCGAGGTGTTCGCCGAGTCCGGCTATTCGGGTGCGCGGGTCGACGAGATCGCCGAGCGGACACGCACCACGAAGCGGATGATCTACTACTACTTCGGCGGCAAAGAGGGCCTGTACATGGCCGTGCTCGAGAGCGCCTACCGCGGTATCCGCGAGGCCGAGCAACGACTTCGGGTGGACCACGTCGATCCGGTGGACGCGATGCGCAAGCTGGCGGAACTCACCTTCGACCACCACCTCGACCATCAGGCCTTCATCCGGCTGGTGGCGATCGAGAACATCCACCGCGGGGAGTACATCGGGCGGATCGACTCGCTGCGGAGTCTCGGTCAGCCGGCGACGTCGCTGCTCGACGAGATCCTCGCCCGCGGCCACGAGCAGGGTGTGTTCCGTGCCGACGTCGAGGCGCTCGACGTGCACCTGCTGATCAGTTCCTACTGCGTGTTCCAGGTGGCGAACCGCTACACCTTCGGCTTCCTGTTCGACGTGGACTTCGCCGAGCCGGAACGGCGCGCCCACCTGCGGCGCATGATCGGCGACGTCGTCGTCGGGTGGCTCACCACGCGCTGACGAGCGAGCCGGCTCACACGATCTGCTTGACGAGACGTGGGACACAGTGCTTCACTTTTACGAACGTACTAGTTCGTACATTGATGGGAGCGGTGACGTGGTGGTGCACAGCCCGTACCTGGTCGGCCTCGTCGGACAGGGCGTCGGCCCGTCGCTGACCCCCGCACTCCACATGGCCGAGGGCCGCGCCCATGGCCTCGACTACGTCTACCGGACCATCGACCTCGCGTCCGTCGGCCTCGACGCCGACCGCATCGGCGACGTCCTGACGTGGGCGCGTGCCCTCGGGTTCGACGCGCTGAACGTCACCCACCCGTGCAAGCAGTCGGTGATCCCGCACCTCGACGACCTCGACGACGGCGCGAAGGCGCTGGGTGCGGTGAACACGGTGGTGTTCGGGCCGACCGGCACCGTCGGGCACAACACCGATGCGCCCGGCTTCGGCACGGGTTTCCACGAGGGGCTGCCCGGCGCGGCCACCTCCCACGTGGTGCTGCTCGGCGCCGGGGGAGCGGGTGCCGCGGTGGGCCACGCGCTCCTCGACCTGGGCGCCGAACACCTCATGATCGTCGACCTCGACGTCGACCGGGCCACGGCGCTGGCGGGCGAACTCGCCACGCGGCACCGCGATGCGCGCGTCGACGCGTCGGCATTCGACAAGCTCTCGATCCTGTTGCCGCACAGCGATGGCGTAGTGCACTGCACGCCCACCGGCATGGCCGACCACCCCGGCATGCCGTTCGACGAGGCTCTCCTGCACCCCGACCTGTGGGTCGCGGACATCGTCTACCGGCCCCTCGACACCGCACTGCTCACCGCCGCCCGTCGGGCCGGCTGCCGGACCCTCGACGGCGGACACATGGCCGTCCACCAGGCGGCCATAGCCTTCCAGCTGATCACCGGTATCACCCCGGACGCCGACCGCATGTCACGCCACTTCCGCACGCTCGCAACGTAATCGGCAGCACCCGTTCGACAACGATCCCATTCGACGTCTATCCCATTCAACGAGGAATGTAGGAGGAACCCATGAGCATCACCGACAGCACCCCACCCGACGGCGTCCCCGCCGCCGCACCCGAACGGACGCCGAAGAAGGCCGCACTGGCCAGCTTCATGGGCAGCGCCGTCGAGTACTACGACTTCTTCGTGTTCGGCTTCGTCGCAGCGCTGGTGTTCCCGAAGGTCTTCTTCCCCGAGGGCAACGAGACCGTCGCGCTCGCACAGTCGTTCGCGACGCTCGGTGTCGCCTATCTCGCGCGGCCGATCGGTGCGTTCGTGATCGGTCACTTCGGTGACCGCATCGGGCGCCGGAACGTCCTGATGTTCACGCTCATCCTCATGGGCGCATCGACGTTCGCCATCGGCTGCCTCCCGACCTACGAGACGGTCGGGGTGCTCGCACCCATCCTCCTGGTGACGTGTCGACTGCTGCAGGGCTTCTCGGCCGCGGGCGAGCAGGCCGGTGCCAGCTCGCTGACGCTCGAGCACTCGCCGGACGGGCGCCGCGCGTTCTTCACGTCGTGGACGCTCACCGGTACGCAGGGCGGTCTGATCCTCGCCTCACTCGTCGTCATCCCTGTCGTCGCACTTCCCGACGAGGACCTGTACTCCTGGGGCTGGCGAGTTCCGTTCTGGCTCAGCGCCTTCGTCGTCGTGGTCGCGTACTTCATCCGCCGCCGGCTGCACGAGACGCCCGAGTTCGAGGACGCCAAGGCCGCGGGCACCATCGCCAAGATGCCGCTGGCGCCGCTGATGCGCAATCACTGGCGTGACGTGCTGCGCGTCATCTTCTGCGCGATGATCGCCGCCGTGTCGACGGTGTTCGCCAACCTCGCCATCGCCTACGGCAAGAAGATGGGCCTGAACGCCGACGAGACGCTGTGGCTGGTCGTGGTCGCCAACATCGTGGCCCTCGGCACGCAACCGCTGTTCGGCAAGCTCGCCGACCGGATCGGCCGCAAGCCCGTGTTCATCTATGGCGCGCTGTCCTCGGCGGTACTGATGCCCTTCTACCTGCTGTCGATGAGCGGCGGCAACGACCTGCTGATGTTCGCGCTGGCGATCGCGACGTTCTCGTTCGGCTACGCGGCCGCCAACGCCGTGTGGCCGTCGTTCTACGGCGAGATGTTCGCCACCCGGGTCCGGTTCTCCGGGTTGGCGATCGGCACGCAGCTGGGCTTCCTGGTCGCCGGTTTCGCCCCGGCCATCGTCACCGCACTCGGCGGTGTGGAGGAAGGTGGCTGGGTGGTCATCAGCATCTTCACCGCCGTCGTCTGCCTCATCGCCACGGGCGCCGCCCTGACGGCCAAGGAGACGAAGGACGTCCCGACCGCGGACCTGGGCGAGAAGACGCCCGCCACCGCGCGCAATCTCGTCGACCACTGAGGAGGCACCGTGCAGACCGACTCCGACAGCGCGATCGCCGACCAGCAGGCGGTCAGCGCCGAGATCGAGGCGATCGCGGCCGAGTACGAGCGCGCCGGGGTCGAGGAGACGCAGCCCCGGCTCGACTATCGGCCGTATCGCAGCAGCCTGCTGCGATACCCGACGAAGGACCTGCACCAGGTCGACCCGGAGGGCGTCGAGCTGTGGACGCCGTGCTTCTCGGAACGCGACGTCAACCCGCTCGAGGCCGACCTCACCATCCAGCATGGCGGTGAGCCGATCGGCGAGCGGATGGTGGTGACCGGCCGGGTGGTCGACGGCGACGGCCGGCCGGTGCGGCGCCAGCTCGTCGAGATCTGGCAGGCCAACGCGGGCGGTCGGTACATCCACCAGCGCGACCAGCATCCCGCGGCGATCGACCCGAACTTCACCGGTGTGGGTCGCTGCCTGACCGACGACGACGGCACCTACCGGTTCACCACCATCAAACCGGGCCCGTACCCGTGGAAGAACCACCGCAACGCCTGGCGGCCGGCGCACATCCACTTCTCGCTGTTCGGCACGGAGTTCACGCAACGGATGATCACCCAGATGTACTTCCCGAACGATCCGCTCTTCCCGCTCGACCCGATCTACCAGGCCGTCACCGACCCGAAGGCCCGCGACCGGCTGGTCGCCACCTACGACCACGACGTCACCACCCACGAGTGGGCGACCGGGTACCGCTGGGACGTCGTGCTCAGCGGCGCCTCGCGGACGCCCGTGGAGGAGGACCGATGACCAGCGCCCAGACCGCCACCCCGGGCCAGACCGTCGGCCCCTTCTTCGGCTACGCCCTCCCGTTCGACCGGTGCCACGAACTGGTGCCGCCGGGGTCGCCGAACGCCGTCCAGCTGTCCGGGATCGTCACCGACGGCGCCGGCCGGCCCGTCCCCGACGCGCTGCTGGAGATCTGGCAGGCCGACGCCGACGGCACGGTGCCCCGGTCCGCCGGCTCGTTGCGCCGGGACGGCTTCACCTTCACCGGGTGGGGGCGGGCGAGTACCGGCGACGACGGCCGGTACTCCTTCTCCACCGTGATCCCCGGCCCCGTCCAGCCGGGGGCAGCGCCGTTCATCCTGCTCACCGTGTTCGCCCGCGGCCTGCTCAATCGACTGTTCACCCGCGCCTACGTCCCGGGCGACCACCTGAGCGGGGACCCACTGCTGGCGTCGCTGCCACCCGAGCGCCGCGAGACGCTGATCGCCACCCGCGACGCGAGCGGACTGCGCTTCGACGTCCAGTTGCAGGGTCCGCGCGAGACCGTCTTCCTCCGCTACCCCGGGCAGCAGCGGTGACGGACCTGTTCTGGCCGGGCGACCACCTCGCCGGCGACCTGATGAGCGACGAGGCGTTCCTCGCCGCGATGGTCGCCGTCGAGCAGGCGTGGCTCGGCTGCCTCGTCGACGCCGGGATCGCCCCGGCGGAGGCTCGGACCGAACTGACCGTCGCGGACGGCGATGCCGAGACGATCGCGCGCCGCGCCGACGTCGACGGCAACCCCGTCAGCGCGCTGGTCGCCATCCTGCGCGACCGCTCGGACGAGACGAGGGCGCGCTGGCTGCACCGCGGTCTGACGAGTCAGGACGTGCTCGACACGGCGGTGGTCATCTGCGTCCGCGACGTGCTCATCAGGGTCGGCGTCGAATGCGCCGCGCAGGTGCGGGCACTCGTCGACCTCGCCGAACGGCACCGCGACACACCGGCCCTCGCGCGGACGCTCACCCAGGCGGCACTGCCCAGCACGCTGGGCGCCAAGGTCGCACGCTGGCTCGACGGCGTGCTCGACGCGGCGGAGCCGCTGGCCGGCCTGCGGACGTCGCTGCCCGTCCAGATCGGCGGCGCGGTCGGCACACTCGCCGCCACGACCGAACTCGCCGGCTCCGTCGACCGGGCACTCGCACTGAGCGACGCGCTGGCCGACGAACTGGTCCTGGCGCCGGCGCTGCCGTGGCACACGACGCGCGCACCGATCACCCGGATCGGGAATGCGCTGGTGAGCTGTTGCGACGCCTGGGGACACGTCGCCGCCGACGTCGCGACGGGCAGCCGCCCCGAAATCGGGGAACTCGCCGAGGGCAGCGGCGGCGGGTCGTCCACCATGCCGCACAAGAACAATCCGGTGCGCTCGGTGCTGATCCGCCGCGCCGCGATCACCGCGGGCCCGCTCGGCGCCACACTGCACGCCGCGTCGGCCGGCAGCGTCGACGAGCGCTCCGACGGCGCGTGGCATGCGGAATGGGCCACGCTGCGGACCCTGGCGCGACGCACCGTGGTCGCCGCCGCGCACACCTCCGACCTCGTCACGGGACTCCGGATCGACGAGTCCCGCGTCGCAGCCAACCTCGCCGCCGCAGACGGTCTCTACGCAGAACAGCAGACGATGAGCGAATTGGCCGGTCGCCCGGCGCGTTCCGACTACACCGGTGCCGCCGATCGCTTCGTCGAGGCCACGCTGACCCGCGCCCGCCGCTTCCTCGAGGAGTCCTCGTGACCGTTCCCGCGCTCGCCACCGTCGACTTCCGCGGACCCGACGACGGCCCGCTGATCCTGCTCGGCCCGTCGCTGGGCACGTCGGCCGCCACCCTGTGGGGCGCGGTCGCCGACCGGCTCGTCCCGCACGCCCGTGTCGTCGGCTGGGACCTACCCGGCCACGGCCGCGGTGCACCGGCCACGGACTTCTCGATCGCCGACCTCGCCGCCGCCGTACTCGCCGTCGCGGATCAGGCCGGCGCCGAGACCTTCCACTACGCAGGCGATTCCGTGGGTGGCGCCGTCGGCCTGCAGGTGCTCCTCGACGCGCCGGGCCGGGTGAGCACCGCGACGCTGATGTGCACCGGCGCGGTGATCGGCACACCGGACGGCTGGCACGAGCGCGCCGCCACCGTCCGCGCCGACGGCATCGCCCCGATGGTCGCCACCTCGCCGCAGCGCTGGTTCGCGGCGGGCTTCGTCGAGCGGCACCCCGGCGTCACCGCCGCACTGCTCGACGGACTGAGCCACACCGATCCGGAGTCCTACGCGTCGGCGTGCGAGGCGCTGGCCGACTTCGACGTCGCACCGCGACTGCGCGAGATCACCGCACCCGTGCTCGCGATCGCGGGCCGCGACGACGTGCCCACCCCGCCGGAGTCGTTGCAGCGCATCGCGGACGGAGTGCAGAACGGTGAGATCGTCGTGCTGGACGGCGTGGGCCACCTCGCGCCGGCGGAGGCACCCGACCGGGTCGCGGCGCTGATCGCGGAGAACGTGGGACTGCCGACGTCTCCGACCTCCGGCACCCTGGACGACGTCCACCGGGCCGGCATGGCGGTCCGGCGCGAGGTGCTCGGCGACGCCCACGTCGACCGGGCCGTGGCCGCCACCACCGACCTGACCGCCGACTTCCAGCGCATGATCACCGAGTACGCCTGGGGCGGCATCTGGACCAGGCCCGGGCTGGACCGTCGCAGCCGCTCGATGATCACGCTGACGGCCCTGATCGCGCGCGGCCACCACGAGGAGTTCGTCATGCACCTGCGCGCCGCGCGCCGCAACGGCCTGACGAACGACGAGATCAAGGAGCTGATCATGCAGACCGCGATCTACTGCGGCGTCCCCGACGCCAACTCCGCGTTCCGCATCGCCGCCGGTGTGCTGTCCGACTACGACGCCGAGGGCGGTGCCCGATGACGCTGATCACCGGTGTTCCGGCGGAGGCGGTGGCCGGCATCGCCGACGGATCGACCGTCCTGGTCGGCGGTTTCGGGATGGCCGGCATGCCCACGGTCCTGATCGACGCGCTCGTCGACCACGGCGCCACCGACCTGACGATCGTCAGCAACAACGCCGGCAACGGCGACACCGGCCTGGCCGCGCTGCTGGCCGCCGGACGGGTGCGCCGGATCATCTGTTCGTTTCCACGACAGCGTGATTCGTACGTCTTCGACGAGCTGTACCGCGCGGGCAGGATCGACCTCGAGGTGGTGCCGCAGGGCAACCTCGCCGAACGGATGCGGGCCGCCGGCGCCGGGATCGGGGCGTTCTTCTGCCCGACGGGCTTCGGCACCGACCTCGCCAAGGACAAGGAGACGCGCACCATCGACGGGCGCGACTACGTGCTCGAATACCCGATCCGGGGTGACGTGGCGCTGATCGGCGCCCATCGCAGCGACCGGATGGGCAACCTCGTCTACCGCAAGACGGCCCGCAACTTCGGGCCGGTCATGGCGACGGCCGCCGACCTGACCGTCGTCGAGGTGTCCGCCGTCGTCGACACCGGTGACATCGACCCGGAAGTGGTGGTGACGCCGTCCATCTACGTCGACCGGGTGCTCGACCTCGGCGCGGCGACCGCATCCATGTCGGAGGCCTCGTGACCATCGCACTCACCGTGTCGGAAACCGTCGAGAACCTCGACCGCGGCCCGCTCGGACGCGACGAGATGGCGCGCGCCGTCGCAGCCGACATCCCACCCGGGTCGTTCGTCAACCTCGGCATCGGACAACCCACGAAGGTGTCGGACTACCTGGCGCCCGACAGCGGGATCGTGCTGCACACCGAGAACGGGATGCTGGGCATGGGTCCCGAGGCCGTCGGCGACGAGATCGACCATGATCTGACCAACGCCGGCAAGATCCCGGTCACCGAGCTGCCCGGCGCCGCGTACTTCCACCACGCCGACTCGTTCGCGATGATGCGCGGCGGGCACCTCGACGTCTGCGTCCTCGGCGCCTTCCAGGTGTCCGAGCGTGGCGACCTGGCCAACTGGCACACCGGCGCACCCGGAGCGATCCCCGCCGTCGGCGGCGCCATGGACCTGGCGATCGGCGCCAAGGACGTCTTCGTCATGATGTCGCTGTTCACCAAGGACGGCACGCCGAAGCTGGTGTCGCAGTGCACGTATCCGCTGACCGGCCTGGCGTGCGTCAGCCGGGTCTACACCGAACTCGCGACGTTCGCCGTCGGGGCGGACGGGATCCGCGTGATCGCCACCCACGGCATCTCCTTCGCCGAACTCCAGGAGCGCCTCGCCCCGACGCTCCGGCGCGTCGAGGACTGACCGTGCCGACCCACCTCGTCGCGAAGGAAGGCCACCCGCAGTGACTCTCAAGACCATCGCCACCGTCTGCCTGTCGGGCACGCTCGACGACAAGCTCGTCGCCGCCGCGCACGCCGGATTCGACGGGATCGAGCTGTTCGAACCGGACCTGATCGCATCGACGTCCAGTCCGGCCGAGATCCGCGGCCGCTGTGCCGAACTCGGGCTTCAGATCGTGCTGTACCAGCCGTTCCGCGACCTCGACAGCACCGATCCCGAGCAGTTCGAGCGCAACCTGGTGCGGCTCGACCGCAAGTTCGACGTCATGGCAGAACTCGGCGTCGACCTGATCCTGGTCTGCTCCAATGCGTCGGCCGACGCGGTCGCCGACATGGACCTGCTCGCCACGCAACTGCGGGCGGCAGGGGACGTCGCGAGCCGACGCGGCGTCCGGATCGCCTACGAGGCGCTGGCGTGGGGCCGCGAGGTCGACCTGTGGCAGCAGTCCTGGGAGGCCGTCCGGCGGGCCGACCATCCCGCCATGGGCCTGTGCCTGGACAGCTTTCACATCCTGTCGCGATCGTCGACCATCGACGACGTCGCCGACGTGCCGGGCGAGAAGATCTTCTTCCTCCAGCTCGCCGACGCGCCGCACAAGGACATGGACGTGCTGCAGTGGAGCAGGCACTACCGGCTGTTCCCGGGCGAGGGTGCCTTCGACCTCGTCGGATTCACCGGGGCCGTACTGGCCGCCGGGTATGAGGGGCCGCTGTCCCTCGAGGTGTTCAACGACGTCTTCCGGCAGTCGTCACCGGTCCGCACCGCGATCGACGCGGTGCGGTCACTCGGCGCCCTCGAGGCGGGTCTCGGCGACGCGCTGCCGCGACAGCGCTTCGACGCCGCCTTCGTCGAATTGAGCGTGACGCCCACCAACGTCACCGCCGCCGAACGTGCGCTCACCGCACTGGGATTCGCCCGGTCGGCGAGCCACCGGTCGAAGCGCGTCACGGCGTGGACGCAGGCCGCCGCGACCATCCTGGTGACCGTCACGACCGATGCGCCCGAGGACGATTCGTCGGCCATCGCCGCGATCGCGTTCGATGCGGAGGACCCGACGGGCTTCGCGGCCTCGGCCGAGGGCCTGAACGTCGCCGCCCTGCCGCGGGTGGTGCGACCCGGCGAGGCGGACCTGCCCGCGGTCGCAGCACCGGACGGCGTGTCGATCTTCTTCGTCTCCACCGAGAGCGGCGGCCTCGACTGGCGCCGCGACTTCGAGCCCGTGCCGGCGGGCGACGCGCCCGCCGGTGCCGGCATCACCGGGATCGACCACGTCTCGGTCACCGCGCCGTTCGACCGCTACGACGAGAGCGTCCTGTTCTATCGCTCGGTGCTGGGCATGCGCACCGACGAGGTGGCGGAGTACCCCGGACCGTACGGCCTGGTGCGCAGCCACCTGCTCCGGGCTCCCGATCCGTCCGGATTCGGTGTGGCGCTTGACGGTCCGCTGCTGCGGCGCGGCAAGTGGACCCCGGGCGTGCAGACTCCGCAGCACGTCGCCTTCGTCACCGACGACATCCTCGCCACCCTGAGCGGGCTGCCCGACGATGCGCCGATCCTGCGCATCCCCGCCAACTACTACGTCGACCTCGCGGCGCGCCTGGATCTCGACGACGCGTTCGTGGACCGGCTCCGCCGCTGCAACGTGCTCTACGACCGCAGCGCCGACGGGGAGTACCTGCACGCGTACACGACGGTGATCGGGTCGCAGGTCTACTTCGAGATCATCGAGCGGCGCGGCGACTACCGCGGCCGTCCGCTCGCGGACGCGCCGATCCGCATGGCGGCGCACGTCGCCGCGCGTCGCGGGCGGGTGGCGGCTGCCGGTTAGCTCGCGTTCGCCCTGAGCGCAATACTTCTCGGGCGTTCCTGATCTTGTTCTCAGTCGCGTCTCAGTGACCACCCGCACCGTGGTGTCATGACGACACCGCCGCCCGATCCCCGTGGCCACCCCCCGACCTGGGGCTACCCGCCCCCGATGCAGGTCGCGCCGCCGCCGCCCGCGGCCCTGCGGCCGAAGCCCCGTCGCACCGCCCTCATCGTCGGCGCCGCGGCGATCGCGGTCGTCAGCGGTGGCATCGGCGCGACGACGGCGGTGACCGTCGACCGGACGCACGACGTCCCGGCCGTCTCGCAGACCACGACGGCGTCGAGGCCCGCCGCGGCGCAGGCCGCACCCGGCGCACCGGAGGGCTCCGTCGAGGAGGTCGCGGCCAAGGTGATGCCCAGCGTCGTCAAGCTGTCGCTGAAGATGGGCGACGAGGGCGCCGAGGGGTCGGGCATCGTGCTGAGCCCCGACGGCCTCATCCTCACCAACAACCACGTCGTGGCCCCCGCGGCCGGCGAGGCGCCCGGTGCCCGGCCCGCCGCCATGAACGGCGCAGGCGACGTCACCACGAACGTCACGTTCTCCGACGGCCGGACCGTGCCGTTCTCCGTCGTGGGCACCGACCCGAGCGGCGACCTCGCAGTCGTGCGCGCCGAGGGCGTCTCGGGCCTGACGCCCATCGCCATTGGGTCGTCGAAGGACGTGAAGGTCGGTGAGAAGGTCGTCGCGATCGGTTCGCCGCTGGGTCTGGAGGGCACCGTCACCTCGGGCATCGTCAGCGCGCTGAACCGGCCGGTCGCCGCGGGTGAGGCCCAGGGCGGCGACGTCTCGGTCCTGGAGGCCCTGCAGACCGACGCGGCGATCAACCCGGGCAATTCCGGTGGCGCACTGGTCAACATGAAGGGCGAGCTGATCGGCGTCAACTCGGCGATCGCCAGCATGGGCGGCGGCTCCGGCGCGGGCGGCGGACAGGCCGGCTCCATCGGCCTCGGCTTCGCGATCCCGTCGGACCAGGCCAAGCGCATCGCCGGCGAACTCGTCTCCACCGGCACCGCGACGCACGGCTCCCTCGGCGTGCAGCTGAGCAGCGATCAGAACGCCTCCGGTGGCGCGGCGATCAGCGCCGTCACCGCGGACGGTCCGGCCGCCGCAGCCGGCGTCCCCGGCGGCGCCGTCATCACCAAGATCGACGACCAGGTCATCGACGGGCCCGAGGCGCTGGTGGCCGCGGTGCGGTCCAGGGCGCCGGGCGACACCGTCTCGCTCACCTACGTCGACGGCGGCGCCCCGGCCACCGCTCAGGTCACGCTCGGCAAGGCCTGACCCGTCAGTCCTTGCGACGCGGACCCGGCCGCCGCTTCGAGGTCTTGGCCTCCGGCGCCGGGTTCGTGTCGGCGGACAGCCCGGTGATACGGCCGATGGTGCTCACCCCGGGGATGTTCTGCACGACGCGGACGGCCTGATCGCCGCGCGCCACCACCGCCTCGAGCTGTGGTAGCAGCCGGTCGATGGCCTCGAACGTCGGGTCGGCGAGCGCCAGGTACCGCTCGAGCCTGTCGAGGTTCTTGTTGAGACGCTCGGTCGCGGCCGCCAGGTTCTCGATGAGGCCGGGCAGTTGCGCGACGATCTGCGCGGACGCCGTGGGCACCCGCAGGGCGCCGCTCGCCAGATCCTGCGCGGCGTTGGCGGCCGCCTGCGCCGCCGCCCGCAGGTCCGCGGGCTGTGATCTTCCCTTGTCGGTCATGCCATCAACTCTGGCGCAGCGCCCGTCGCCGCGAGGGGGTTTGACCGGAGTCGCGCGCTACCCGGCCGACGGCTCGTCGGGGACGAAGTGGGTGTCGGCGCCCGTCGTGAACACCACGTAGGCGCGCTTCCACGGCTCGTCGTTCACCAACCGCCACTCGTGGCCCGTGCCGGTGTGGTCGATCGCCAGCAGGACGTCCCCGGGATGAATCGTGAACGTCTCGCCGCCGACGGTCGAGAACTCCAGGACGCCGGACAGCGTGAGGACGTACTGCGGGATCGGATCGTTGTGCCAGTCGAACGACGAGTGCGCCGCGGTCTCCTTGAACTCGATCGACTCGGCGCCCACCAGCGCTCCGGTGGCGATGCTGCCGCGCTCGACGTGGGAGTTGCCATCGGGGCCGGTGTACAGGCGGAATGCTCGGATCATCGTCGTCCTTCTCTCGGTGGGCGGTACGTGCTCAACTCTGCCCGGTGGAGTCGCTCCCGTGATCCCGGCCAACGGGGGACGCGGGTGGCGGCTAGCCGGAACCGCGGCAGACGCCTGCGGGTGGCAGGCTGGCAGCACCGGACAGACGACGTAGGGGAGATCCATGACGCAGGGACCGTTCGCAGTGTTGGGCGCCACCGGTGCGCAGGGCGGTGCCGTGGTGACGGCGCTGCTCGAACGGGGCGCCGCCGTGCGGGGCATCACGCGCCGCACGGATTCAGCGGCGGCGCGCCGCCTGAGCGACGCGGGCGTCGAGGTGGTCGCCGCCGACCTCTCCGACGAGGCGTCGGTGGCGGCGGTGTTCGACGGCGTCAGCGGTGCGTATGCGCTGACGACACCGTTCGAGGAGGGGCCGTCGGCAGAGATCGCACAGGGCGAGACCATGATCGCCGCAGCGTCTTCCGCGCGCGTACCGCACCTGGTGTTCAGTTCGGTCGCGGACGCCGACCAGCACACCGGCATCCCGCACTTCGACAGCAAGGCCGTGGTGGAGCAGTCGCTCGCGACGTCTGGCCTGTCCTACACGATCGTCGGGCCGACGTACTTCTACGACAATCTCCTCAGCGGTCTCGACGACATCAAGGCGGGTGTCCTCGAGCTGGCCGTCCCCGCCGACAAGGGGCTGCAGCAGCTGTCCCGGCGCGACCTCGGCCGCTTCGTCGCAGCCATCCTCCTCGATCCCGAGCCGCACCGCGGGGCGCGCATCGACATCGCCTCGGACGACCCGTCGCCGCGCCGGATGGCGGAGGTGCTGGCGGGTGCGGTCGGCCGACCGGTGAACCTGGTGACCGACGATCCCGCCGACATCGAGTCCGAGGACATGCGTGCGATGTTCGGCTTCCTGTCCGGCGGCGGGTACACCGTGGACATCGCCGACCTGCACGCGCGGTTCCCCGACGTCGGCTGGCAGTCGTTCGGCGACTGGGTGGGCACCGATCTGGCCGCCGCGCTGTGACGGGCCGTCAGCGGAAACGGTGAAGCAGGCTGTCGCGCAGGCGCATCGGCACCACCAGTCCGATCGCCATGGCGGCCGTCACCGTGACGGCGATCGCCCCGTCGGACGCCGTGGCGGTCAGTACCTGCGCCGAGGCGTTGCCCGGCAACTGCAGGACGCCGCTGAGCATCCGGAACACGAACATGCCGGGAACCAGTGACACGACGGCGGCGAAACCAATGGCGGCGAACGGCATCCGCAAGAAATGCGACAGCGGGACGAGCAGGATGCCCACCAGCAGGCACGCGAGCAGCGCCGCGGTGGCGAGGCTCGTCCCCATGACGTCGAGCGCCCACCAGTGCACGCCGTGGGCGGCCATCCCGGCGAGCACCGGCCACCCGATCATGCGGTACGGCATTGAGAAGTAGACCGAGTAGGACGCGGCGGCGACCGCCGCGGCCAGCACGTCGAGGTACAGGGGCACCGCGGCCGTGGCGCCGGTGACCGGCAGCTCCTGACCGCCCGCGTGCAGGCCGACCACCAGGCCGAGCGCGATCGACACGAGAACCATTGCGGCGAAACCGATCCGGGCCGCACCGAGCGAGGTGCGCAGCGACAGCAGGTCGAGTGCGCCGTTCAGCACGTGCGGTCCGGGGACCAGGATCATGGCCGGGCACAGCGCGACGACGCCGGCCGCGGCACCCAGATTCAGGTGCACCGCCGCCGCGCCGACGAGACCGGCCACCACCGCTGCGACGAACGCCTGGATCAGGACGCCGACGCCGAACCTGCCCAGCGTGCGCCGGAGGACGCCGCCGACGGCGGCACTCGCCGCGGCCAGGAGGACGGCGCGGACGTCGTCGGCGCCGAAGATGACCGCCAGCGCGGCAGATCCGGTGGCACAGGCGAGTACGAAGACGCCGGGGTGCGACGGTGGCAGTGTCGCGGCGGCGGAGAGTCCGGCAGAGACGTCCGCCGCGTCGAGCGGCCCGTCCTCTGCGCGGTCGACCACGCGCATCGCGGCGGCGACGCGTCGCATGTTGATCGCGGTCGGCGTGACGGCCGCGACGCGCGGTCGGTCGCCGACGAGGATCAGCGATTCCCACGACGGGATCAGCCGGCTGCGCACGCCGAGCCCGGAGTTCAGCCTGTCGACCGCGAGCAGCGTCGTGCTGGTGGACTGGCCGTTGTCCTGCAGGAGGACGGCGGCGTCGAGCACCGTATCGAGCGGATCCGGTGTCTCGCCGCGCTGCTGGCTCACTCTGGCTCCTAGAACGGTCCGACCATGTCGGCCGGTACGACGATGCGGTCGAAGTCCTCGGCGCTGATCTTCCCCGATGCGAGCGCGGCCTCGCGCAGGGTGCCGCCGGTGCGATCGGCGTCGTGGACGATCGCCGACGCCGCGTCGTAGCCGATCACGGGCGACAGCGCCGTCACCAGCATCAGGGAGCGGTCGACGAAGTCGGTGATTCGCGTCCGGTTCACGTCGATGCCCTCGATGCAGAACTCGCGGAACTTCTCGCAGGCGTCGCCGAGGATGCGCGCGGAGTGCAGGAAGTCGTTGATGATGATTGGCCGCATCGCGTTGAGCTGGAAGTTGCCCTGTGAACCGGCTATCGCGAGACCCGCGTCGTCGGCGAGCACCTGGATGCAGACCATGACCATCGCCTCGCACTGCGTGGGATTGACCTTGCCCGGCATGATCGAGCTGCCGGGCTCGTTGGCGGGCAGTCGGAGTTCGGCGAGGCCGGCGCGCGGTCCCGAGGCGAGCCACCGGATGTCGTTGGCGATCTTCATCAGCGTGACGGCGAGCCCGCGCAGCGCCGCGCCCGCCGCGACGATGGCGTCCAGACCGCCGAGCGCCTCGAACTTGTTGGGGGCGGTGACGAACGGCCTGCCGGTGAGGTCGGCGATCTCGGCGGCGATCTCCGGGCCGAAGTCGTGCGGCGCGTTCAAGCCGGTGCCGACCGCGGTACCACCTGCGGCCAGCCGGTACAGCTCACCCTGCGAGGCGTCCACCCGGTCGATGGCCGTCCGGAGCTGGGCCGCCCAGCCGGACCACTCCTGGCCGACCGTCAGCGGGACCGCGTCCTCGAGGTGGGTGCGGCCGATCTTGACCAGGTCGTTCCACGTCGCGCCGGTCGTGGCGATCGACTCCTGGAGGTCGTTCGCCCGGGGCAGCAGGCGGTCCTGGATCTCGAGGACGGCGGCGATGTGCATGGCCGTCGGGAAGGTGTCGTTGGAGGACTGGCCCATGTTGACGTCGTCGTTGGGGTGGATGGGCTGCTTCGATCCGAGGGCGCCGCCGACCAGTTGGACGGCGCGGTTGCCGATGACCTCGTTGACGTTCATGTTCGACTGCGTGCCCGAGCCGGTCTGGAAGACGTACAGGGGGAAGTGCTCGTCCAGGTGCTTGCCGATCACCTCGTCGCAGACCTGGCCGATGACGTCGGCCTTCCACTGCGGCAGCCGGCCGGCGCGGGCGTTGACGCGCGCCGCGGCCTTCTTCACGTATCCGTAGGCGTGGTAGACCTCCTTCGGCATCTTGTCGTTGCCGATGGAGAAGTGGATGAGGGACCGCTGGGTCTGTGCGCCCCAGTACCTGTCGGCCGGGACGTCGATGGTGCCCATGGAGTCCGATTCGGCGCGCGTGCCGGTCGCGTCGATGCCGATGGGGACGTCTCGTATCTGCGGCGGCGAGGTCTCGTGCGATGTCATGCCTCAAGCCTTGCCGAGACGGCGGACGGAGTCGTCGACGCTAGCGGCCATCGTGGGTGGGGGTTAGCGGGCAGTGGGTGAGCGCTGTCCCGGCCGCGAGGGCGGGGGTGTCGCTCCCCGGTGCGTCATCATTCGTTGACGCGTGGGGGAGCGCTCGTGGTCGGGTGGCGGTCCGGGCCCCGCGTCGAGATAGCGCTGGTGGCTGCTGCCACTCGGACATCACGACCGTCAGTGCTATCTCGACGGCGAGCGACGGGCAGGGCTAGGCGAACTGCGAGTATGCGGAAACGAACAGCGTGTAGGGGTTCCCGAAACGGCCGTAGGCGCTTTCCATCTCCGAGACGACCTCGGCCCCCGTGGTGGATCGGCCGACCGCGCGGTCGAAGTCCTCGATGTACTTTCGCGACTGCGTCACCTGCCGGTTGGCATCGTCGTCCGGGGCGTCGGGATCTCGATGGCCGGCGATGATCGTTCGGGGGGCCAGGGCCGCAACGGTGTCGATGGTCGACAGCCATGCCTCGCGGGTCTCCGGCGTCGAGTTCCACAGCCACATGTGGACGTCGTTGTACACGGCATCGCCGGCGCAGACGGTGTCCAGGTCGTCGATGCAGACCACCGACCCGGCGACGCCGTCCGCGAGACCCACGGGCCGGAGCACCAGCGAGTGGCCCTCGAGGTCGACGACGTCGGTGGTGGCCACCGTCGGTAGCGCCGGGGAGGCGTCGTACCGATCGCCGAACCAGGTCGACCAGTTCGCCAGGCTGTCGGGGTGGACCTGTGTCCTGGCCTCTTCGACCACGTCGGCAAGCCCGACGAGACGTGCTTCCGGGAACGCTTCGAGTACCGGACCCGCACCGAAGAAGTGATCCCCGTGTCCGTGGGTGACCAGGATGTCCGTCACCCTTCGGCCGCGGTCGGCGACCCATGCCGCGAGTCGCTCGCCCTGGTCGATCGTCATCAGCGCGTCGATGAGGACGGCCTCGTGGTCGCCGGCGATCAGCGTGGCCGTCGAGGCCGGCCACGTCGCGCTGTCGGGACCAGGCCAGGCGGGTCCACCGTCGACGGGCAGGTACCCACCGTTGAACACCTCTATCGACAGCGTCATGGGGCGAACCGTAGTTTCGGCCCTGCCGCCCGTCCATAGGTCAGATGACTGGGATCAAGCACTGAGCGCGGCGTGCAATTGGTTGCGGCTGGTGATGCCGAGCTTCGGGAACACCTTGTACAGGTGGGCGGCGACGGTGCGGTGCGACACGTAGATGCGGTCCGCGATCTCCCGGTTGGTCAGACCGTCCGCAGCCATCTGGGCGATCTGTAGCTCTTGCGGAGTCAGCACCTCGGAGGCGGTGTGCGCCGACGGGCAGGCGGCGGGGGCGACACCCGCGGCGCGCAACTCCGCAGCGGCACGATGCCGGAACGGTGCAGCACCCGCGGCGTGGAACACCTGGACGGCGACCGCGAGGTGGTCGCGCGCGTCGGTGATCCTGCGTCGGCGCCGCAGCCACTCGCCGTAGAGCAGGTGCGTGCGAGCGTTCTCGAGCGCGGCATCGAATTGCCCGCCGGCACGCAGCGCCGCGCGGAAGTGGTCCTCGGCGTTCTCGGCGGCACCGGCCAGCACCGCGTGGGCACGGTGCACCAGCATGCTGTCGATCCCGAGCAACTTCGCCTGGTGCTCCGCGTCCGCCACGAACGGGCGGACGGCGTCCGCCTCGCCGCAGCCCGCGGCCGCCTCCGCCAAATCGGCGATCGCCCACCGCCGACTCGTCCGGTGCAGCGTCATCTTCGACAGGTGCTGCAGTGCCGCTTGGTGGTCGGCGCCGGCGAGTGCCGACAAGCCCGCGGCCCAGTGGACGTCGTCGTGCCACAGGATCGTGGGGTCGGCGGCCAAGTGCGCGCGGGCTCGGGACAGGGCTTCGCGGGCACCGTCGAGGTCGCCACGCCAGGTCAGCGCCCGAGCGTGGATGGCGGCGGCCGAATTGGCCGTCATCGCCAGGTTCATGTCCTCGGCCATCCGCAACGCGGTTTCCGCGGCGACGGCCGCCGCGTCGATCCGTCCCTCGACGAGCAACAACTGCGCGGTGCCACGGAGACCGCCGCACTCGTCGGCAGGCGATCCCCGTCTGCGCGCCGCGTGCTGCATGTGCGTCCAGCACCGCAGCGCCGAGCGGCGATCGGTAATCGCCTCCGCCGCGAACGCCAGAGACATCGACGCCAGGGGTGTGTCGGAGAGCGCCTCGACGAGGTCCGGAAGCCGTTCGGCCAGAGCCGATCCCGATCCGGTGTCGTCCACCAGTGCGCGGGCGATGTCGGTCAGCGGGTCGCCCGTATCGTCGGGGTCGAGTGCTGCGGCGACCGCGAACCGGGTGTGTGCCGGCAAGCCTCGCATGCGGCAGTCGATGGCCGCGGCCCACAGGAGTCTGCGCCTGCGCTCGTCACCCGCCGGGTGGCGCAGGGCCAGCGCGACGAGTTCGTCGGCGGACCGGCCGGGGGTCGCCGTGGTGACGTTGAGGACGAACTGGGTCACGACGAGGTCGGCGAGGCCGCTGGACGCGTCGGCCATGGGTTCGGCCTCGCGCAGGAGGTCGCCCGCTTCGGCGACGAGTCCGGCGGCCCTGGCGAACTCGGCGGCGGACACCAGCCGACGGACACGGCCCGTCGGGTCGGTCGACAGTGCGGCGGCCCGACGCATCGCAGCGGACGCCTCCGCACCGGCACCGCGAGATCGTGCGAGTTCGGCAGCCGCGTCGAGGTCCGCGGCGACGCGTTCGTCCGGACCGTAGGTGGCCTCGGCCCGGTGCCATGCCGACCGCACGGAGTCGGTGGCGGCGTCGGCGAGCGCCCGATGAACCTCGACACGCGACGCCAGGGTTGCGGCGCCGTATACGGCGGAACGAATGAGCGGGTGGCGCACGCGGATCCGCCCGCCGCCGACGCTCACCAGACCGGCGTGCTCGAGCGGACCGAGGAACTCGGTGAGTGCGAGGTCCAGGCCGTCGGCTGCGCAGCTGATCTCGGTCAGGGTGCCCTCGCTGGCCGCGATCAGCAGCAGGAGCGTGCGGCTGCCGTGGGGAAGGGTGTCCAGTTGCGCCAGGAACGCGCGTTCGACGCGACGGCTGGTGGGCAGGGGCTCACCGGTGAAGACGGCGCGGTGGTCGGCGAGATCAGCGGCCGCAGAACCTAACTCGAGGACGGCGAGCGGGTTGCCCGCGGCCTGGTCCAACACGTGGCGGGCCAGCTGGGCATCCAGTCTCCGCGGTGACGTTCCGGGCGAGGACCGGTCGAGCAGGGCCTCGGCGTCCACGCGGGCCAGTGGCTCCAGGGGCAGGCGTGGGAGGCCCACGAGCTGCGGTGCCGAGGCGTCGAGCGTGGTCCGCTGGGCGCAGAGCAGAACCAGCGGGGCATTGCTCAGCCGTCGGGCGACGAAGGCGAGCACGTCGATCGAGGACTGATCCAGCCACTGGACGTCGTCGATCACGAGCACCAGGCGGCGCTGGGCGGCGGCCTCCTCCAGCAGTCCGAGGACGGCGAGGCCGACGAGCAGACGGTCTGGAGCGGGCCCGTCCTCGAGGCCGAATGCGGTCATCAGAGCGGCGCGCTGGCGGGCGGGGAGGGCAGTTGCGCTAGCAAGGACGGGGTGCACGAGTTGGTGGATGCCGGCGAAGCCCACCTCGGTGTGGCTCTGCAGTCCGCAGCAGTCGAGCCGCCGAAACCCGTTGGCCGTGGCCCACTCCGCACCGACCGCCAGCAGCAGGGACTTGCCAATGCCCGCATCGCCTTCGATGACGAGAGCCCTACCGCTGGTCGACGTCTCGGCCAGCAGGCGGACCAGTGCGTCCCGCTCCGCAGTCCGGCCGACCATCACCGTCGGCAATCTATCAGAGCTGAGTAGGACTTGCCTATCCAGATAGAATGGCGACATGCCCGACGATCCGTGGTCCGACGAGGTCTGCCCCATCGCACGCGCCATGTCGGTCCTCGGGCAGCGGTGGGCCGTCCTAGTCGTGCGAGAAGCGCTGCTCGGGCGCTCCTTGTTCTCGGAGTTCCGGCGCGAACTTGGTGTCGCGCCCGATGTCCTGAGCGCCCGTCTGGCGGCCCTGGTCGAGGTGGGCGTGCTCGACGCGGTCGAGTACCAGGCGCCGGGCGCCCGTCGGCGCAATCGGTACGTGCTGACCGACGCCGGACACGACCTAATCCCCGTCCTGGCCGCGGCCGCACAGTGGGGTCACCGCCACATGACCCGGGCGGACAGCAGCCCCTACCGATTCGTCGAGTCGGCCACCGGGCGGGGCGTGGGTGTCGTCATGCGGCGACGGGACGGCACACTGGTTCCCACCGCGAACGTGGACCTGGTCGACGCCGGGCTGTCCCGGCAATAGTCATCTGACGGATGCCCCCCGGGCCTCCCGGGTGTGAGCGTGAGGACGCACGCCTTTCGTCCTCACCCAGGGAGTCCCACGCTTGAGCATCGACACCGCGATAGACACGACAGGGTCTGCGACCGCGCCCAATCGCCGACTCGACGTCGGCCAGGAGACCTACGCATACCGGCGGATGGGCACGGTCTCGGCCACGGTGCCGCCACTGCTGCTGCTGCAGCACTTCCGCGGCAACCTCGACTATTGGGACCCGGCACTGCTCGACGTGCTGGCCGTCAACCGCGAGGTCATCACGGTCGACCTGCCGGGCGTCGGGGGCTCGACCGGCGTCACCCCCGACAACGTCAACGACATGACCCGCCAGGCACTGGCATTCGTCGACGCGCTGGGCCTGCGAACCATCGACGTGCTCGGCTTCTCGCTCGGCGGTCACATCGCGCAGGAGATTGCCCTGGTGCGACCGCGGCTGGTGCGCCGGCACGTCCTCGCGGGTACCGCACCGCGGGGCGCGCCGAAGCTGCACCGGTGGTCGGACGACGTCTACGCCTGGGCATGCGGGGACGTGACGGCGCCGGACGACTTCATCTCGCTGTTCTTCTCCGGTTCCGAGGAGAGCACGAGGCGTGGGTGGGAGTATCTCGCCCGGACCCACGCTCGTACCGAAGACCGCGATCCCGAGACGACGCTCGGCTGCCGGGACGCGCAGTACCAGGCCCTGATGACGTGGGGCATCCCCGACTCGTCGCAGTTGGAGCGGCTGTCTGCCATCACCCAGCCGACGTTCGTCGCGAACGGCGACGACGACACGATGATGTCTACCTCCAACAGCCATCTGCTGGCGGAGCGGATCTCGGGAGCGCAGCTGCGCCTGTACCCCGACGCCGGACACGGCTTCCTGGATCAGTATCCGGTCGAGTTCGGCCAGCACGTCCGACAGTTCCTCGGCCGGTAGGGGAGACGACGTGCCGGACGTGCTCTCCACGATCCTGCAGGCCTATGGCGGCAGCGAGCGCTGGAATCAACTCAACTCGGTCAGCGCGCACAAGCGCTTCGGCGGTGCCATCTGGGACATCAAGCAGGTGCCCGGCATCGTCGACGACGGCGAGGTGACGGTGTGGGTCAAGGACCAGCGCACGTCACTGCGGCCCTTCACCGAGGACGACCTCGTCACGGCTTACACGCCGGAGCGGGTGGGCATCGAGACCCGCGACGGCGACGTCGTCCAGGTGCTCGAGCATCCGCGGGCGTCCTTCGACGGTCATGTCCTCGAAACCCCCTGGAGTTCGCTCCAATTGGCGTACTTCACCGGCTATGCGATGTGGACCTACACGGCCGAGCCGTTCAACCTCCTGCTGCCCGGTGTGCGCACCGAGGAGGGTGAGCCGTGGACCGAGGACGGTCAGCGGTGGCGGCGGCTGCACGTCGACTACCCCGACACCATCGCCACGCACAGCCCGCACCAGATCCTGTACGTCGACGACGACGGCTTGATCCGCCGTCGCGACTACCAGGTCGACATCGCCGGTGGATCGCCAGCGGCGCACTACGTCTCGGACTTCGACGAGGTCGACGGCCTCGTCATCCCCCGCACCCGCATGATCTACGTCCGCGACGACCAGAACCACCCCGTCCCCGACCAGCTCGTCGTCTCGATCGAGTTGACCGACGTCACCGTCGACTGACCTGCGGGGGAATCCGAACACGAGAACACCGACATCTCGCTACGCCGAGGACCGATTCGTCGACGTCGAGGTGCTGACCCACGCCGTCAACGACGACGCGACCGACTCCTGTGGTTGACGCTTGCGCCCCGGCGAGGACGGGGGTGTCGCTCCCCGGTGCGTCATCATTCGTTGACGCGTGGGGGAGCGCACATGGTCGGGTGGCGGGCCGGCGGTTCGGGCTCGCTGCGTCGAGATAGCGCTGGTGGCTGCTGCCACTCGCACATCACGACCGTCAGTGCTATCTCGACGGCGAGCGGGCCGGACGCCCGCCGGGCGACCTACCAGCCCGCGTTGCGCGCGAGGTCGATCGCGTACTGGTTGACGAAGGTGCCCGCCGACGCCTCGCCCTGACCGCACGAGCCGTCCGACTCGCCGGGACGCTTGACCCACAGGAAGGCGTCGATGTTGCCGTTGCCGGTGTTCGCAGTCGGGGTGACGCCGAGGGCGCGGCCGCTCGGGTTGCACCAGTAGTACTCGCCCTCGGCCGGGCCGGCGCCGTTGCGCGAGGTGTCGATGACGTAGGGCTTGCCGCCGGTCATGCCGGAGATCGCGTCGCCGTAGCCGATCTCCTCCTCGGTGGTGAAGAAGTTGGCGGTGTTGAGGCTGAAGCCGCGCGCCTTCGCGACGCCGACCTGGTTCAACCGGTTCGCCATCTCACCTGCGGCGGTCCAGCGGGAGTGGCCCGCGTCGACGTAGACGGCGGTGGCGGGGTTGCGGGTGAGCGTGTCGACGGCGTAGCTCATCAGGTCGAAGCGCTCCTGGCGCTGGTCGCCGGACAGGCAGTCGGCCATGGCGAGCGCATCGGGCTCGAGGATGACCGCGGCCGGGCCGCCGCCGATGGCGCCCGCGACCCCGTCGATCCAGCCCTTGTAGGCGCCCGCCGAGCCGAACCCGCCCGCGGCGAAGCTGCCGCAGTCACGGTGGGGCAGCGCGTAGAGCGCCAGGACGGGCATGGTGCCCGCGGCCTGGGCCGTCGCGATGTACTTGGCGTCGACGGCGGGGGTGGACCGGTTGTCCATCCAGTACGCCGTCGGCGTGTTGGCGATCGCGTCGAGCTGCGGGCTGCCTGCGCCGGCAGCGGCGCGACGGGCCTTCGAGTCGGGGTTGACGTAGAACGGCAGCCCGCCCAACGGGTTGCCGTCGGCTGCCAGGCGGACCGCCGGGGTGGGCGCGGACGGCGCCGGTTCGGCGACCACGCCGACGGCGGCCACGGCCGCGACGGCCAGGAAGGGGGAGATCCACCGTGCAACAGCTGAGAACGTCACGCCAAAAACATAGGGTGGCGGCGAACCGAGCGCCAAACCGGAGGGGGTCCCGTGGCGGAAGAGTCGCGACGACCGCGGTCGCGCGGGCTGGGCAAGCGCGCCTCGCTGGTGACCTGGTCCATCCGCCTGGTCCTGTGGACGCTGGGCTTCACGCGGATCATCCGGACCAGGATCGTCGGCGCCGACGTGGTGCCGCAGGAGGGCGCGGTCCTGCTCGCCGCCAACCACACCTCGATGATCGACGTGCTGTTCCTCCTCGCGGCGCTGCGGCGGCAGGCCATCGCGATGGCGATGGCGGAACTGTGGAAGTCGCCGCTGACCCGCTGGCTCGTCGAGGTCCTCGGCCAGATCCCCGTCGTCCGCGGCGACCCGGAGTCCGGCCGGCAGGCGATGGAGGCCGCCACGCACGCCCTGGAGGACGGCGCGCTGGTCGGCATCTTCCCCGAGCAGCGCTGCGTGCGGCCCGGTGAGGTGGCCCCGTACCGGCCCGGCGTCGCGGTGCTGTCCAAGCGGACCGGCGTGCCGATCATCCCGGTCCGACTCGTCGGCGCCAACCTGGTGCTGCCCTTGGACCGGCGGTTCCCGTCGTTCGGACACACCGTGCACGTCCTGTTCGGTGAGCCCATCGACCCCGCCGACTTCCACTCGGTGGACGGGCTGCTCGTCGAGGTGGAGCGACGGATCACCACGCTCGAGGTGCCCGGCGCCTGATCGTCAGCGGCGCTCCGGACCGAACAGTCGGCGACGGACCGACCGGTTCGGATCCGCGCGTTGCTCGGCGAGCAGGAACTCGATGCCCGACTCGATCGCCGCCTTCGTCCGGTCCCGGACGTCCGTGACGGCGCGATCGTCGGTGGTCCCGATGGCGCCGACGTCGATGGGCTCGCCGAACCAGTAGTACTGCCGTTCGGGGCGCGGGATGGGCGTCGGGCCGATGCCCCGCACGATCGGGAACAGGTCGGGGCTGCCCGACACCTTCTCGAAGTACCGCACCGCAGGCGCCATCCAGGGGTGGTCGGTGTCGACGACGACGTCAAGCGAGTCTTCAGCGCCCACCGACGCGAACGGGACGATCGGGTAGCCGTACTTGACCGCCAGCCGGGCGAAGCCCATCCGGTTCTCCCAGATGAGCTGATACTTCTCGCCCTTGCGCTTCGCGACCTCGCGACCGCCACCGGGGAACACCAGGATCGTCTCGCCGCGGCGCATCAACTCCTCGGCCATCGCCGGGGTGCCGGGCACGACGCCGATCGCGGACAACAGGTCCCGCCACCGCGGCAGCTTGAAGTGCGCGTGATTGCCCATGATCCGCGGTTGGACGCCGCGGTCCCACAGTTCGGCGAGCAGCAGCGGGGAGTCGAGCAGTCCCAGCAGCGTGTGGTTGCCCACCAGCAGCGCCCCTCGCTCGGGCAGGTTCTCCGCGCCGTAGACCTTCGGATTGATCAGGCGCCGCACCGGCCGCAGCACTCGCGAGACGCGGGCCAGCGTCCGCGCCGTCGGCGGCTCGGGAACCCCGGCGATCTCGACGTCGGTCACCTGAGTCGCTATTGCCTGGGACGGGAGCGGTAAACCCCGGCCGGGTTCAGGTACCGCCCGGAGCGGGTAGTGCACTCGCCGACTGCGACGAGGAGGACCTGCCATGCCCGACGATGGACTCGAGACCGCGGACGGGCGTCTGCCCGGATACGTCGCCGTACCGGCAGGGGTCGGCCCGTGGCCGGCGGTGGTCGTCCTGCACGAGGTCTTCGGGCTGAACGACGACATCCGCCGCATCACCGATCGCTTCGCCGCGAACGGCTACCTGGCGTTCGCGCCCGCGCTATTCGCCCGCGGCTTCAAGCCGGCGTGCATCGTCAGCGTCTTCCGCTCCCTCGCGACGGGGACGGGCTCGGCGGTCGACGACATCGTCGCCGCCGCCGAGGCGCTGCGCGCCGACGACAGGACGACCGGGAAGGTGGGCTCGGCCGGCTTCTGCATGGGCGGCGGATTCTGCTTCCTGCTCGCCGACCGCGGCGTGTTCGACGCCACGGCGCCCAACTACGGTCCGTTCCCGCCCGCCACCGGGGTGCCGACGCGATCGTGTCCACTGGTGGCCAGCTACGGCGCCGACGACCGGCTGCTGCCGGGTGCGGCGGACAAGCTGGAGGAAAGTTTGGCGCCCAGCGGAGTCGACCGGGACATCAAGGAGTATGCGGGCGTCGGCCACAGCTTTATGAACGAGTGGGGCACTCCGCCGCCGGTTCGGGTGGTCGAACGCATTGCCGGACTGCATCATTCGACCGCACAGGCCGACGACGCGTGGGACCGGATCCTGGCGTTCTTCGGGCGTCACCTGGTCTGACGAGTTCGCCGCTTGACCCTCCCCCTGTGGGAGGACCGACCGTGGGGGCATGACCACAGTCGACGTCATGACGTCGCGGACGCGACGTCTCGGATACCGTATTTTGCATGCCGGTGCCCGACGAGCAGGGAAAGCACAGGAGGTCGCTCCTGCGGGAGCAGGCCTACGTCTCGCTGCGCGACGCGATCATCAGCGGCACGCTGGCGCCGGGGGAGAAGCTGCGCGACCCCGAACTCGAGAACTGGCTGGGCATCAGCCGCACGCCGATCCGGGAGGCGGTGGCGCGGCTGGAGGCGGCCGGGCTGGTGCACACGCTGCCTGGGCGCTCGACAGTGGTGTCGACGATCGAGCGCAAGGCGGTGTTCGATGCGCAGGCGGTGGCCGCGACGATGCACGCACTCGCCGTCCGCATCGCGGTTCCGCTGATGGGGAAGACCGAGATCGCCGCCATGGTGGAGGCGAACAAGGACTTCGCCGCGGCGTTCACCGCCGAGGACGCGGCCGCGGCGATGCGCGCCGACGACGAGTTCCACGGGGTCGCGGTGGTCGCGAGCCGCAACGAGGTGATCCCGGGCGTGCTCGAACAGGTGACCCCGGTGCTGCGGCGACTCGAGTTCCGGCGCTTCTCCTCGCTCACCGGCCGGCAGTCGATCGCGCAGCACAAGCGGATCATCAGCATGTGCCGCCGCGGCGACGCGGACGGCGCAGCCGAAGCGACGCAGCACAACTGGGAGACGCTCTCGCTCCTGATGGGCGTCGAGGAACTGTAGGAGCCGGCTACCTCAGAACACGCCGCTGTAGGCGTTGAGGGCGGGTTGGCCGCCCAGGTGTGCGAACAGGACCGTGGACCCGGCGTCGATCTGGCCGGAGCCGACGAGGTCGACGAGCGCCGCCATCGACTTGCCCTCGTAGACCGGGTCGAGGATGACGCCCTCGAGTCCGGCGGTGAGCCTGATGGCGTCGATCGTGGAGGCGACCGGTATCCCGTACGACTCGCCGGCCCATCCCTCGAGCACGGTGATCTCGTCGTCGCGGAGGTCGCGGCCGAGCCCGATGAGTTCGGCGGTGTTGCGGGCGATGCGCTCGACCTGGGTTCGCGTCGCCTCGATCTTCGCGGAGGCGTCGATGCCGATGACGCGACGGGGGCGCCGCTGGCCGGCAAAGCCCGCGATCATGCCGGCGTGGGTGGAACCGGTGACGCTGCAGACGACGACCGTGTCGAAGAAGACCCCGAGTTCCTCCTCCTGTCGTTCCACCTCGTAGGCCCAGTTCGCGAATCCGAGGCCGCCGAGTCGGTGGTCGGATGCGCCGGCGGGGATGGCGTACGGCGTCCCGCCGGCCCGCTCGACGTCGGAGATCGCCTCGTGCCAGCTGTCCTTGAACTCGATGCCGAAGCCGGCCGCGTTCAGTCGGACGTCGGCGCCCATGATCCGCGAGAGGAGGATGTTGCCCACCTTGTCGGCGATCGGATCGGGCCAGTCCACCCACTTCTCCTGCACCAGGACCGCGCGCATGCCGAGCGTGGCCGCGACGGCGGCGACCTGACGGGTGTGGTTCGACTGCACACCGCCGATGGAGACCAGTGTGTCCGCGCCGCTGGCGAGGGCGTCGGGCACCAGGTACTCGAGCTTGCGGGTCTTGTTGCCGCCGAACGCAAGTCCTGAGTTGACGTCCTCGCGTTTGGCCCAGATCTGGGCGCCGCCCAGGTGGCGACTCAGTCGGGGGAGCGGGTGGACGGGGCTCGGTCCGAAGGTGAGGGGATACCGCTCGAAGTCGTGGATGGACATGCGCGTGGTGCTCCTGACGGTGGCGGACAACGTAAATATGCAATATATCGGCTGATGTCGACGAGTGCGACCGCAGGTGCCGAGGAATTGATATGCAATATATCGCGTTCTGGTTCGACGACGCGGCCATCGGGGCCGCCGACACATCGGAGGTACTCGTGTTCCACGTCAGGCCAGGACTCATCACCGGCGCGGCGCTCGCACTGTCACTCGCGGGCTGCAGCACGTCCGGCACCACACCCGCCGAATCCCAGCCGTCGACCGGGCCGAGCGCCGTCTCGGCCGAGGAGCCCGCCGCCGCGGTCAAGCCGACAGTGGTGCTGGTGCACGGCGCCTTCGCCGACTCCTCCAGCTGGAACGGCGTGGTGGCCAACCTGGAGGCCGACGGCTACCCGGTGATCGCGGCCGCCAACCCGCTGCGCGGTCTGCGCGCCGACGCCGACTACCTCCGCAGCGTGATCGACGGCGTCGCCGGCCCGGTGGTGCTGGCGGGCCACTCCTACGGCGGCTCGGTGATGAGCGAGGCGGCCGACGGGGATCGGGACGTCACGGCGCTGGTGTACGTCGCCAGCTTCCTGCTCGACCAGGGCGAGACCACCTCGCAGCTGGCCGCCAAGTTCC
Source organism: Mycobacterium sp. PTI7 (assembly GCF_056679845.1). Taxonomy (NCBI): domain Bacteria; kingdom Bacillati; phylum Actinomycetota; class Actinomycetes; order Mycobacteriales; family Mycobacteriaceae; genus Mycobacterium; species Mycobacterium sp. PTI7. Next base: position 4,691,235 of record NZ_CM155252.1, on the reverse strand, counting down.
CCGGCGCCAAGCTCGGGCCGGCGCTCGATCCGGTGCCCTTCCCGCTGCCGAACGGCGGCAGCGGCACCGATCTCTACGTCAAGCAGGACGAATTCCGGAACGTCTTCGCCGCGGACGTCCCCGAGGACGTCGCCGACCTGATGGCCGCCACGCAGCGACCCATCACCGAGGCCGCCCTCAACGAGCCCGCGACGCGGGCGGCGTGGAAGACGATCCCGTCGTGGAACCTCGTCACCACAGAGGATCTCGCGATCCCCGCCGAGTCCATGCGCTTCATGGGCGAACGCGCCGGATCCCACACCGTGGAGGTCGCCGCGTCGCATGCGGTCACGGTGTCGCAACCCGACGCCGTCGCGGACCTGATCGACGAGGCCGCCCGCACCACGGCGCCGTGACCACCACTACATCCAAGGAGCACGACAGCATGTCCACGAACGACTCTCAGCACTACGACTACGTGGTGATCGGCGCCGGCTCGGCCGGATGCGTCATCGCCACCCGCCTCTCCGAGGATCCGGACGTGCGCGTCCTGCTCCTCGAATCCGGGCCGGCCGACACGATGGCGGAGATCGCCGCGCCCCCAGCGTGGCCGTCGCTGTGGGGCAGCCAGGTCGACTACTCGTATGCGACCGTCCCGCAGAACGGCACCGACGGCCTCGCCCACGACTGGCCGCGCGGCCACACCCTGGGCGGCTCCAGCAGCATCAACGCGATGGTGTACCTGCGCGGGCACCCGGCCGACTTCGACCGGTGGGCCGAGTCGGGTTGCGGGGGTTGGGGTTACGCGGACGTCCTGCCCTACTTCCGTCGCATGGAGACGGCCCATGGAGCGGACTCCCGCTACCGCGGTGTCGACGGGCCGATGCGTCCGGCTCCGGTGTCGAAGGCGGAGGCGAACCCGCTGTCGCAGGTGTTCCTCGACGGCGCCGGTGCGGCGGGCTTCCCGCTGACCGACGACTTCAGCGGCGCCTTCCCCGAGGGGGCCGGCTGGCACGACCTGTCGGTCACCGGCGGACTCCGGCAGAGCGCCGCCGCCGCGTACCTGCACCCGGTGCGCGGTGGCAGGCCGAACCTGACGGTGTCGACGGGGTCGCGGGCACGGACGCTGCGCTTCGACGGGAACCGCTGCGTAGGAGTCGACTTCCTCCGCGACGGTGCGGTCGTCACCGCCCACGCCGACGCCGAGGTGATCGTCAGCGCCGGCGCGGTCGACTCGCCGCGGCTGCTGCTCCTGTCCGGCATCGGGTCGGCGGCCGAACTCGACGCTGCCGGGGTCGCCGTCCGGCACGATCTGCCCGGCGTGGGCCGCAACCTGCACGACCATCCGCTGTGCGGCGTCGTGTACGAGGCGGCCCGACCGATTCCCGCCGGCCGGACCAACCACGCCGAGGCATCACTGTCCTGGCGCAGCGACCCCTCGCTGGCCGGTCCCGACATGCAGCTGATGTTCATCCACGTGCCGTTCCACCCGGGGCACCTGACCGCCCCGGCGAACAGCTTCACGGTGGGCGTCGCGCTGGTGCCCGAGGCGCGCGGGTCCATCCGCCTCACCGGGCCCGATCCGACGGCGCCGCCGGCGATCGATCCCAACTACCTGGGGACGGAGTCGGACGTGCGGCGCATGCTGCTGGGCGTGGACCTCGCGCGCGAGATCGTGGCCACCGAGCCGTTCGCGCCGTGGCGTGGGCGGGAGGTGCTGCCGGGTCCCGACGTCACCGACGAGCGCGCACTGCGCGAGTTCGTGGCCCGCGGCACCAGCACTTACTACCACCCGGCGGGCACGTGCGCGATGGGCGTCGGCGAGGAGGCGGTGGTGGACCCGGCGTTGCGGGTGCGCGGTCTGGAGGGACTGCGGGTGGCCGATGCCTCGGTGATGCCCACCGTCGTGTCGGTCAACACCAACGCCGCCACGATCATGATCGGCGAGAAGGCCGCCGACCTCATCCGTCGGCCGGCCTAGGAGAGGACGGGCCGCACCTACCCTGGAGTCATGTTGCTCTTCTTCGGTTACGGCACCAAGCAGAAGCACCTTGGCGCGGGGGAGGTGCGGACCTGCCCGCGCTGTCACAACTCGACGCAGTGGTCGCGGATGCGGGAGTTCAAGCAGTTCTCGCTGTTCTTCGTCCCGATCGCGCGGTGGAAGCGCCGCGAGTTCGAGATGTGCGGCATCTGCGGGGCTGCCCTGGCGGTCTGAGCGTCACCACCGTCGGTAGTGCGACGATGGACACCATGACCGCAACGCTCGTCGCGAAGGACGTGGCCGGTGGGTTCGCCCACCGCACCCTGTTCGAGGGCGTCGACGTGACGGTCGCGCCGGGCGACGTGGTCGGGGTGGTGGGCGCGAACGGCGCGGGCAAGAGCACCCTGCTGCGTATCCTGGCCGGTGACCTGCCGCCGCTCGACGGCGTGGTCAGCCTGGCGCCGGCGGACGCCTTCGTCGGCTGGCTGCCGCAGGAGCACGAGCGGGTGCCCGGCGAATCGGTGGCGGGCTACATCGCGCGCCGGACGGGTTGCGCCGCCGCCACCGCTGCCATGGACGCCGCGGCGGCCTTCCTCGCCGACCCGGACAGCGCGCCCCCCGGCGTCGACCCGGCGGCGGCCTACTCGACGGCGCTGGACCACTGGCTCGCGACCGGCGCGGCCGACCTCGACGAGCGACTGCCGGTCGTGCTGGCCGACCTGGGGCTCGACACCGGGGTGGTGCGGCCGGACACGACGCCGATGACCGCGCTGTCGGGCGGGCAGGCGGCGCGGGTGGGGCTGGCGGCGCTGGTGCTGTCGCGATTCGACGTGGTCCTGCTCGACGAGCCGACCAACGATCTCGACCTCGACGGGCTGGCCCGGCTCGAGCAGTTCGTCCGCGAGCTGCGCGGCGGCGTGGTGCTGGTGAGCCACGATCGGGAGTTCCTGGCGCGCTGCGTGACCCGCGTCCTCGAACTCGATCTGGCGCAGAACACCACCACGGTGTTCGGCGGCGGCTACGAGAGCTACCTGGAGGAGCGTGACGTCGCACGCCGGCACCGGCGAGAGCAGTACGACGAGTTCGCCGACAAGAAGGCCGATCTCGTCGCCCGGGCGCGCACGCAGCGCGAGTGGTCGAGCCAGGGCGTCCGCAACGCGATGCGCAAGGCACCCGACAACGACAAGAACCGGCGCCGGGCCGCGACCGAGTCGAGCGAGAAGCAGGCGCAGAAGGTCCGGCAGATGGAGAGCCGCATCGCCCGCATGGAGGAGGTCGTCGAGCCGCGCAAGGAGTGGACGCTCGAGTTCACCATCGGCGCTGCGCCACGGTCGAGTTCGGTGGTGGCGACGCTCGAGAACGCCGTCGTGCGCCAGGGCGACTTCGTCCTCGGGCCGGTCTCGCTGCAGATCGACGCCGGCGAGCGGATCGCCGTCACCGGCCCCAACGGCGCGGGCAAGTCGACGCTGCTGCGGCTGCTCCTCGGCCGGCAGAGCCCGGACGAGGGCCGCGCCAGCCTGGGCGCCAACGTCGCGATCGGCGAGATCGACCAGGCGCGTGCGGACTTCACCGGCAGCGCCACCCTCGTCGACCGCTTCGAGGAACGCGTGCCGACGTGGACGACGGCCGACGTGCGCACCCTGCTCGCCAAGTTCGGATTGCGGGCCGACCACGTGGAGCGCACGGTCGACGACCTCTCGCCGGGCGAGCGGACGCGTGCCGGTCTCGCCCTGCTGCAGGCCCGCGGCACCAACGTGCTGGTCCTCGACGAGCCGACCAACCACCTCGACCTCGCCGCGATCGAGCAACTCGAGCAGGCGCTCGAGTCCTACGACGGCGCCCTGCTGCTGGTGACCCACGATCGCCGGATGCTGCAGAACGTCCGGGTGGACCGCACGTGGGCGGTCGACGGCGGGAAGGTCAGCGAGTCATGACGGACACCGAGCCCGACATCCCGGAACGCGACACCCCGGAACCCGACGCCGCCGGGCCGCCGTCCGGCCCGAACCGACTCCCGCGGTGGCGCAGTCCGCTGCGCGGTCTCTGGCTGACGTCGGTGTTCGGCTCCGTGCTGCTGGTGGCGCTGCCCATCGTGACGATCACCGGCCTGCTGTCCTACATCGCCTACGGACCGCAGTTCGGCCAGGCCATGCCCGGCGACGTCGGCTTCCTCAAGCTGCCGACGTTCGACTGGCCCACCGACCCGTCGTGGCTGTACCGGCTGAACCAGGGCCTGCACGTCGGCCTGGGTCTCATCCTCATCCCGCTGGTCCTGGCCAAGCTCTGGTCGGTCATCCCGCGGCTCTTCGCATGGCCGCCCACGCGGTCGATCGCCCAGCTGATCGAGCGGGTGTCGCTGTTCATGTTGGTCGGCGGCATCCTGTTCGAGATCGTCACCGGCGTGCTGAACATCCAGTACGACTACATCTTCGGGTTCAGCTTCTACACCGCCCACTACTTCGGCGCGTGGGTGTTCATCGCGGGCTTCGTGGTGCACGTCGCGATCAAGCTGCCGCGGATGTGGGCCGGTCTGCGGTCGCGGTCCATGCGGGAGGTGATGCGCACCAGCCGCGCCGACACCCGTCCCGAACCGTACGAACCCGACGGTCTGGTGAGCGTGGACCCCGCGCCGCCGACGATGAGCAGGCGCGGTGCGCTGGCACTGGTCGGCGGCGGCACCCTCCTGATCGCGGTGCTCACCGCCGGGCAGACCCTCGGCGGGTGGACGCGCCAGACCGCGCTGCTGCTGCCGCGCGGCCGGACCCGTGGCGACGGACCCAACGACTTCCAGGTGAACCGGACCGCGGCGGCCGCGCGCATCGACCCGAGGAGCACCGGCGACGGGTGGCGGCTGACCCTCAACGGCGGTCCCACCCCGGTGGTCCTGGACCGGGCCGCGCTGAGCGCCATGCCGCAGCGCACCGCGGTCCTGCCGATCGCGTGCGTCGAGGGATGGTCCACCACCGAGACCTGGACCGGGGTGCCGCTGCGCGACCTCGCCCGGCTGGCCGGTGCGCCCGAGCCGCGGTCGGCCCGGGTGTCGTCGCTGGAGCGCGGCGGCGCGTTCAGCCGCGCCACGTTGCAGGCCAACCAGGTCGGCCACCCCGACGCGCTGCTGGCGCTGCGGGTCAACGGCGCCGACCTGTCGCCCGACCACGGGTATCCCGCCCGCGTGATCGTCCCGGCGCTGCCCGGCGTGCACAACACCAAGTGGGTCGCCGCCATCGACTTCGAGGCGGGCGGCCGATGAGCGCCGCACCGTCGCGCTTCCGGGCGATCTACGGGTCGCACCCGCTGCACCTGCTCGTCCTGATCGCGGGCTTCGCGCTGTTCGGTGCGGTGATCGCCACGATCGGCCTGACGGCGCTGTGGAACCCGAAGGTCTGGTGGCAGTCGATCGCGGTGTGGTTCGCGGCCGCGATCATCCTGCACGACCTCGTGCTGTTCCCGGTGTACGCGCTGGCCGACCGGCTGTTGGTCGCGGTGACACGCGTGCGGCCCGCCCGCGGGGCCGGTCCTCGGGTGCCGCTCGTCAACTACGTCCGGGTGCCCGCGCTGGGCGCCGGGTTGACGCTGCTGGTGTTCCTTCCCGGCATCATCGAGCAGGGCGGGCCGGCGTATCTCACCGCGACGGGCCAGACGCAGGAGCCGTTCCTCGGTCGGTGGTTGTGGCTGGTGGCCGCGATGTTCGCCGTCAGCGCCGTCGTCTACGCCGTCCAACTGGTGCGCGCCCGCCGGCACTGACGCCGAGCGCACGCTTGTTGGCGCCCGCTCTCGGGCGATGCGTTCATCAAGCGTGCGGTCGGCGGTCCGGCACGGTGAGGCCGACCAGCTCCTCGGACAGCCGCCACAGCCGGGCCGCGTCGTCGGGGTCGGCGGCGGGCCGGTAGACCTCCTGCTCCGCAGGCGGACCGGCGAGGTGCTGAAAACCGCTCGGTCCGTACAGCCGTCCGCCCACCGCGTCGGGATGGGTGGCGGCGTACAGGGCGGGGAGCAGACCGCGGTCGACGGTCTGGGTGAGGCCGAGCCGCGACATCAGCCGGATGGCCCGCACCGACAGCGTGTCGCGGGTGCGGCCCAGGTGGGGTTGTGCGGCAAGCAGATTGGTCGCGGTGATGCCGGGGTGCGAGACGTTGCTGGTGATGCCCCACCCTGCCGCGGTGCTGCGCCGCTGCAACTCGAGGCCGAACATCAGGTTGGCGATCTTCGACTGGCTGTAGGCGTGGTCGACCGAATACGACCTCTCGAAGTTCGGATCGTCCCAGTTGATCGCGTGCGACCCCGCCGCGATGCTGGACTGCGTCGTGACGCGGGCCCGCCCCGCTCGCAACAGGTCCAGTACCCCGACGGTGAGGGCGAAGTGGCCGAGATGGTTGGTGCCCCACTGCAGTTCGAAGCCGTCCGCAGTGGTCTGGCGGTGCGGCGGCTTCATCACGCCGGCGTTGTTGATCAGGAGGTGAATCGGCCGGCCCTCGTCGACCAGCTGCCCGGCGAGATCGGCCACCGACTGCAGTGACGACAGATCCAGCCTGCGGAGACCGATCCGCGCGTCGGGAGTCGCCGACCGGATCCGGTCGATCGCGGCCCGGCCCTTGGCCTCGTTGCGCACCGGCAGCACCACCTCGGCTCCCGCGGCGGCGAGCCTCCCCGCGAGGCCGAACCCGACACCGTCACTGCCACCGGTGACCACGGCCACCGTGCCACTCAGATCGGGCACCTCTACGTCGAACGTCCTGGGCATCGTCTTCTCCTGTCGGGCGGTTGGCGTCCTCTGCCACCGACGCTCCCAGGTTCGGCCGACGGCATTCAGGGGGCGATCGTCCAGGGATCGACGATCCCCCTCAGCCGCCTCCGCGCGATCCCACCGGCACGTCGTCGCGCGAGTACGCGTCCGGATCGGCGCCCAGCGCGGTGAGCTTGACGTGACTCTCGGTGCCCGGCTCGGCGGTGAACACCAGCAGCGTGTGCGACTGCGCGACGTCGTAGAGGATCTGGCACTGCACGTCGAGGACGCCCAGCGTGGGGTGTGCGATGCGCTTGGAATGGTCGAGCGTCGCGATGACGTCGTGACGCTTCCAGAGCGTGGCGAACTCGTCACTGCGGTCCAGCAGTGTCCGCACGACGTCCGCCGCCCGCGAGGTCGCGCCTTCGCGGGCGTAGACGACGCGTGCGTCGGCGACGAACCGCCGCCCGATCTCCGCGCGGTCCTCCTCCGGGTAGACGCGTCGCGCGTGGGGATCGGTGAACCACCGGAACACCACGCTGCGGGACATGCCCTCGAACGCCGTCTCGTCACCCAGCAGAGCCCGAGCGGCAGGCGTCTGGACCAGGGTCTCGCCCAGAGCGGACATCACCTGCGCCGGGGTGTCGGCCAGGCGGTCGAGGATCCGCATCGTCGCCAGGCTGACCTGGTGATCGCCCACCGCCCGCGCGGGCGCGTTGTGCCCGGCCAGGCGGAACAGGTGGTCCCGTTCGTCGAGCGACAGCCGCAGGGCCCGCGCCAGCGACGACAGCACCTCCGGTGAGGGTTGCGGCCCGCGCCGCTGCTCCATCCGGGCGTAGTAGTCCGTGGAGATGACGGCGAGCGCCGCGACCTCCTCGCGACGCAGGCCGATGGTCCGGCGGCGGGCGCCGGCGGGCAGGCCCACGTCCGCAGGTGCGAGCGCGGCGCGACGCGTGCGCAAGAAGTCGGCGAACTGGCCCCTGTCCATGAGGCCATTGTCCCCGCGGTGGCGATCCGATCCAGGGATCGCGGCTCCCCCGCTCGGATCCGCGCCCGTCGGCGACGACTACGCCAGTCTCAGGATGACCGCGTACTCGGTGCTATCGGGAGATGCACGCCATGGTTGCCCTTTTCGCGCTCGCCCGCCTGAACGGCGACCGTCAGGCGCATGACCCGATAGGAGCGATCACGTTGTGGTGCAGTGGCAGTGGCCGCGCGGAGGACGTGCCCACCGTGCTGGAGGGTGACCCACGTCACTGCCCCGTCGGACCGGCGTTCTGCTCACACCACTGCCGCCCGACGGGCATTCACCGGACCGGCGAAAGTTAACTCGGCGAGCCGCCGGGGGTTTGCCACGATTCGCCCGAGATGCGCGAAAGAAGTTGCCACCAGGTGGGTTTGCGGTCCCCGGTGAGGACCGTCGGACAGTCGTCGTCGCGCCCGAACCGTCCTCGGATCGGCCACGGCAGGGCATCCTGCGACCAATCGGACGGCCCGGACACGCCGAACCGGGCGTTAATATCGAGGTAGCGCGCTCCGGCGCGCCGCTTCCTTTCTGCCACAACACTGTTGGCAGCTACCGTCAACGGGGGTCACGCACATGTCCGAGCGCCATCGCACGTCAGGACGCGGACGCGTCGTCAGCAAAATCGGCGTGACGGTCGGCGCCCTCGCCATCGGCACTGCCGCGGCGTTCGCGCAGGCCGCGCCCGCTGCTGCGGACAGTCACGAGTTCCTGCACGGACTCGAGGATCGGTACTCCTTCATGACGCCGCAGCAACTGCTGGCCGCCGGTCACCGGGCGTGCGCGGTCATCAACACCGGCAAGCCCGCCGCCGATGCCAGCGACGTCATCGACCACGAGTGGGGCCTGAGCCCCTCGGTCGCGATGGTGATCGTCACCAGCGCCACCACCAACCTGGGGTGCTGACGCCGGTTTGACGGGCCGCGTCCCGGTGAATCCCCGGGCATGGCTGACATCATCGACCTCGTCTACGCCGACCACGACTGGCTGCGTCGGCAGTTCTTCCGCCTGGACGACGCGAAGACCAAGGACGAGCTGGCCGCCATCTGGGACGCGCTGAGCAATCGACTGGACGCGCACGCGCAGGCCGAGGAGACGGTGTTCTACCCGGCACTGCTGAAGCACGGCGGCAGCGATGACCCGGGCAATCCCGAGGGCGACCCGGAGGACGAGACCGAGGACGCGATCACCGACCACAACGCGATCCGCGACGCGGTGCGCGAGTCCCGCAGGCACGAAGCCGGCAGCGAGGAATGGTTCGCGGCGGTCTTCCAAGCACGCAAGGAGAACGGCGAGCACCTCGACGAGGAGGAGCGCGAAGCCATGCCGGACTTCATCAAGAGCGCCTCCCTCGAATTGCGCCACGAACTGGGCATGCAGTGGCTGCGCTTCACCTCCGACCACGAGACGACCACCGGCATCGACAATCGGGACAAGGACGCCGACGCCTACATCGAGCGCAACTCCTGACCGGGGCGTCGTTGCCGGAACACCGTCGGAGCAGTGGCTGACGGATTGGTGCTCGCCACGCGCGCCCAGGGCGGGCACGCTGTCGGAATGGACTCCGACGACGCACGACCGCCGTTCCCGCCGTTCGACCTCGAGTCGGCACGCCAGAAGGTGCAGGCGGCCGAGGACGCGTGGAACACCCGTGATCCGGAGCGGGTCAGCAGGGCGTACACGCGGGACAGCGTGTGGCGCAATCGCGACGCGTTCGTCACCGGCCGCGCCGAGATCGTCGAGTTCCTGGCGGCGAAGTGGCGCCGGGAGCACGACTACGCACTGCGCAAGAGCCTGTGGGACTACCACGGCGACCGGATCGCCGTCCGCTTCCAGTACGAGTGCCGCGACGACGCCGGGCAGTGGTGGCGCTCGTACGGCAACGAGCTATGGGAATTCGACGGCAACGGGCTGATGCGCCGCCGCGAGGCGAGCATCAACGACCTCGCCATCACCGAGGCCGACCGCCGCTACTTCGGCCCCCGGCCCGATCACGAACGCGGCGTGGACATTCCGCTCCGGTGAGCTGAGCCCGGCGGATCAGCTGCGATCCGCCGCCTGCAATCCGATCGAGAAAGCTGCCAGGTCGTCGTTGTCCAACGGATCGCGGCCGGTGAGTTCGAGGATTCGACCGAGCCGGTGGCGCACCGTGTTGGTGTGCAGGTACAGGTGTCGCGCCGTCTCGCTGAGCGACCCGTTCGCGGCGAGGAACGCGCGCAGGGTCAGGACGTGCTGCGTGCCGCGCCGTCGGTCCATCTCGGCGAGCGGATCGATCAACTGCTGGCGGAACGGCGCCAGCTGCGCGAGCGGCAACTGCTCGAGCAGACTCTCCAGCGTGCTCAGCTGGTCGGGCCCCACGCGCCGGCCGCGGCGCAGTGCCAGGTCGAGCGCGATGCGCGCCTGACCGATGGCCGAGCCGACCTCGGTCAGCGGCACGGACGCGGAGTGTCCCGATGGCAGCGAGAGTTCGTCGCGGGCGTCCAGTGGGTCGGTGGTCAGCATCAGGCACAGGTCCGGCGCATCGCCGACCAGCGCATCCGGGATCGCCATCGACAGCAGCGCACCCGCACCCGCCGGCCAGGCCGAACACGTCAGCGTCCCCGCCGCGAAGCCCGGCCAGTCCAGCAGCTGGCTCAGCGCGTCCGGCAGCAGCATCCGCCGCTCCACCAGTGAGAGCAGCTGGCCGACGCGTTCCCGCGCGAGCGCCGACTCGACGTCCTGCTGCGCCTGCGTGGCGCGGACGAACCGGGCGATCAGGTCCAGCAGCGGCGGCTCCGGCTGATCGCCGCTGCCCACCCAGCCCAGCGTCCCGACCCCCGGGACGTCCACCGACACCGCCGCGGCCTCGACGTCCGCGCCGTCGGTGTCGAGCAGGAAGTAGCAGTTGAGCATCTGGCCCGCGGTGTCGAGGAGACCACGTGCGGACACGTGTCGCCGCAGCGCCGAGAGCAGTTCGGGCACCAGGGCATTGGTGGCCCGGGCGACCGCGATCTCGGCGCCCAGCTCGTACTCGGCGACGAAGCGGCTCACTCGGGCGAACGGCACGCTCGGCGACGCGACCAGCACCGGCAGATCTAGCCGGCCGCACCGCTCGAGCAGAGCGGGCGGCACCGCGTCGTGCCCGTCGCCGACGCCGAAGCACACCCCCGCCGCACCCGCAGCCGCCAGCGCGTCGGCGAAGGTCCGGCAGTCCTGTGGGGTCTGCAGGCTGATGCCGACCGTGCACACCAGCTCGCCGCCCCGCAGGTACCGCGACGGGTCGCGCATCTCGGTGATGTGCGCCCAGCTGACGGGCCGGTCCAAGGCCGCCGCGGCGCCGTCGGGAACGGTCAGCCCCACCTGCAGGAGGTCGCGAAGCGTGGGCGCCGCCGACACCTCCGGCACCGGATCCGTCATTGGACGAGCGTAACGCCGTCGTCACACCGGCGGGCGTCGGCGTTGTGCGATCCTCCAAGGCGGCGGGCCCGTCCGGTGCGATGACTGCGTGTTCGGCGGATTGACTGGCGCATGGACTGACCTGGGGGGATCGTTCCCTCGACACGGCATCTACCAGTGGGAGCAGCACATGGCGTCATCCACGAGCCCGGCCGACCAGTCACACCTACTGCGGCGGGAATTCTCCCTGTGGTCGGCGTTCGCCTTCGCGTTCGCGTTCATCTCGCCGATCGTCGCGCTGTACGGGATCTTCGGCCTGGCGCTGACCGCGGCGGGACCCAGCTTCTGGTGGGGCTTCCTGCTGGTGTTCGCCGGGCAGTTCCTGGTCGCGCTGGTGTTCGCGACGCTGGTGTCGCGCTGGCCGCTCGAGGGATCGATCTACCAGTGGTCGCGCCGCCTGCTCGGCACCACCTACGGCTGGTTCGCCGGGTGGGGCTACATGTGGACGCTCGTGATCGCGATGGCCACCGTGGCGCTGGGCGCGGCGGGCTTCATCGCGAACATCATCGGCATCGAGGAGCCGTCCGGCGGCACGCTCGCGCTGATCGCACTCCTCATCCTGCTGGCGGGCACCGGGGTCAACCTCGTCGGCCGCGGCGCGCTCAAGGTCTTCATGGTCGGCAGCATCATCGCCGAGGTGATCGGATCGATCGTGCTCGGCACCTGGCTGCTGCTGTTCCACCGGCAGAACTCGCTGTCGGTCCTGTTCGAGGGCGGCGGCGCCGACACCGACACCCTCGCCTATCTGACCGGGCCGTTCATGCTGGCCGTCGCGTTCATCGGCTGGTCGTTCGTGGGCTTCGAGTCCGCGGGGTCCATCGCCGAGGAGGTCCACGAGCCGCGTCGCGACCTGCCCAAGGCGGTGCTGTTCTCGATCAGCTTCATCTTCGTGGTGGTCGCGTACTCGGCGCTGGCGATCATCCTCGCCATCCCCGACCTCGGCGCGGTGGCCGACGGCACGGTGTCCGACCCCGTGTACGACACCCTCACCACGGCGCTCGGCGCCGGCATCGCCAAGCCCGTCGAGGTGCTGTTCGTGATCGGCTTCCTGGCGAGCTTCCTCGCGCTGCAGACCTCCGCGTCGCGCGTCATCTGGGCGTACGCCCGCGACGGCGCTTTGCCTGCGTCGGCCACGCTGGTCCGTCTGCGCGGCAAGGCGCGCATCCCGGTGACGGCCATCCTGGTGACCACGGTGATCGGGGCGGGCCTGTTCCTGCTGAGCATCGTCGCCGGCGACGTCTACTCGCTGATGGTCAACTTCACCGCGGGCGGCTTCTACCTGGCATTCCTGTTCCCGCTCATCGGCTTCCTGGTGGTGCTGCTGCGCCGCGGGTGGACGCCCGGCCGGTTCACACTCGGCCGTGCCACGGTGCCCGTCGCGGTGATCGCCGTGGTGTGGGCGGCGCTGCAGTTCCTCAACATCGCCTGGCCGCGCGTCGCCTTCGACCAGCGCTACCTGGACTGGTCGGTGTGGATCGGCGTCGCCGTGCTGGGCGTGCTCGGGGCGATCGTCCTGGCGAGCGTGCGCTCGAAGATCGTCGGCACGTCCGTCGTCGACGACATGGAGGCGCGCGACGAGCTGGCCGACGACCGGGCCCACGCCGGTGAGTGACCGTCCGGTCGCGCTCGTCACCGGCGGCGCCAGCGGCATCGGCGCCGCCGTGGTGGACGCGCTGACCGCCCGCGGGTTCGCCGTCGGCTGCCTGGACCTCCGCGGCTCGGCCCCGGCCGCCGAACACACCGTGGCCGTGGACGTCTCGGACGCGGCCGCCGTCGCCGACGGGGTGGCCGAGGTGCGGAACGCGCTCGGGCCGATCGCCGCGGTCGTGACGTCGGCGGGCTACTACGAGATGGCGCCGGTGTCGGACATCGGCGTCGACGCGTGGCGCCGGATGCTGCGGGTCCACCTCGGCGGGCTGGTGAACGTCGCCCGTGCGACGCTGCCCGACCTGACGGCGACGCGTGGTGCACTCGTCGCCGTGGCCAGCGAACTGGCGATCGGCGGGGGAGGGGACGACGTGCACTACGCCGCGGCGAAGGGCGCGATCCTCGGCCTGGTGCGCAGCCTCGCCGCGGAGGTCGCCGGCGACGGCGTGCGGGTCAACTGCGTGGCACCCGGACCGACGGACACCCCGCTGCTGGCCGCCGACTCACCCTGGCGCGCAACGGACTACCTCTCCACGCTGCCCCTGCGCCGGCTGACCACCCCGCAGGAGGTGGCGCGGTGCGTCGAATACCTGGTGTGCGACGCGACGTTCAGCGTCGGCGACGTCGTCAACGTCAACTCCGGAGCCGTCATATGAGCACGAACCTGACCGGCCGGGTGACACTGGTCACCGGGGCCGCACGGGGCATGGGTGCCGCGCACGCCCGACGGCTGGCCGCCGCCGGAGCGACGGTGGCGGTCAACGACGTTCGGGACGGCCCGGAACTCACCGCACTCGCCGAGGAGATCGGCGGGCTGACCGCCGCGGGCGACGTCTCCGATCCCGCCGCGTGCCGCCGCATCGCCGACGACGTCGCGCGCGCCGCGGGCCGCCTCGACGTCCTGGTGGCGAACCACGCTTACATGACCATGGCCACGCTGGCCGAGCACGACGACGCGGACTGGTGGAAGGTGGTCGACACCAACCTCGGTGGCACGTTCTTCCTCGTGCAGGCGGTGCTGCCGCACATGCGCGCGGTCGGGGCGGGTCGCATCGTGGTGATCTCCAGCGAGTGGGGTGTCACCGGGTGGCCCGGTGCGACGGCCTATGCCGCCTCGAAGGCCGGACTGATCTCACTGGTGAAGACGCTGGGCCGCGAACTGGCGCACGAACACGTGATCGTCAACGCGGTGGCGCCCGGCGTCACCGACACCCCGCAGCTCCAGGTGGACGCCGATGCCGCGGGCGTCGACCTGGCCGAGATGCACCGCAGCTACGCGTCGTCGATTCCGCTGGGCCGCATCGGCATCGCGGACGAGGTCTCGGCGGCGGTCGAACTGCTCGCCGACTTCGAGATGGAGGCCGTCGTCGGCCAGGTGATCTCGTGCAACGGCGGGTCCACGCGGACGAGGGCATGAGGAAGGGATCAGACGTGCATCAGCCGTACGTTCGGAGCGAGACCGGCATCGTGGGTCAGGTGGACGCCCGCGCGGTGCCGCGGTATGCGGGCATCGGGACGTTCGCGCGGCTCCCGCTGCGCCACGAGGTCGACGACTACGACATCGCCGTCGCGGGCGTGCCGTTCGACAGCGGGGTGACCTACCGGCCGGGGGCGCGCTTCGGGCCGTCCGCGATCCGGCAGGCGTCGCGACTGCTGAAGCCGTACCACCCGGCGCTCGACGTGGCGCCGTTCGCGACGAAGCAGGTCGTCGACGCGGGGGACATCGCCGCCAACCCGTTCGACATCGACGCCGCCGTGGACGAGATCCGCGCGGGCGTTCTGGGACTGCTGACCCGACCCGAGCAGCGCATCGTGCTGCTGGGCGGCGACCACACCATCGCACTGCCTGCGCTGCAGGCGATCAACGCCGTGCACGGGCCGGTGGCGCTGGTGCACTTCGACGCTCACCTCGACACGTGGGACACCTACTTCGGCGCCCCCTGCACGCACGGCACGCCGTTCCGGCGGGCGTCGGAGCAGAACCTCCTGGTGAAGGACCGTTCGGCGCACGTCGGCATCCGCGGCTCGCTGTACGACCGGGCCGACCTCCTCGAGGACGCCGAACTCGGGTTCACCGTGGTGCACTGCCGCGACATCGACCGCATCGGCGTCGACGGCGTGATCGAGCGCGTGCTGGAGCGGGTCGGCGACCATCCGGTGTACGTGTCCATCGACATCGACGTCCTGGACCCGGCGTTCGCGCCGGGGACGGGGACACCCGAGATCGGCGGCATGACGAGCCGCGAATTGGTGGCGGTGCTGCGCGCGATGCGCGAGCTGACCATCGTCGGCGCGGACGTCGTCGAGGTCGCACCGGCCTACGACCAGGCCGAGGTCACCGCCGTCGCCGGGGCCAACATCGCCTACGAACTCATCACCCTGATGGCCGACTCGTGACCGAATTGCGTTGGCCCGAGGGCAAGACCGCCGCCGCGGCGTTCACGTTCGACGTCGACGCGGAGTCCGCGGTGCTGTGGGGCCCGCCGGGGACGCTGGAGACCGTCGGTGCGCGCATGAGCGTGATGAGCCACCAGGCGTACGGGCCGCTCGTCGGGATCCCGCGCATCCTGGACCTGCTGGAGCGACACCAGATCGCGTCGACGTTCTTCGTGCCCGGCCACACCGCCGACCGCTACCCCGAGGCGATCCGCAGCATCGTCGCCGCCGGCCACGAGATCGCCCACCACGGATACCTGCACGAGCAGCCGACCGCATTGACCCTCGAGCAGGAGATCGACGCGCTCGACCGCGGTCTGGCCGCGCTGGCCGACGTGGCCGGGGTGCGGCCGGTGGGTTACCGGGCGCCGATGTGGGACCTGTCGTGGCGCACGCCGGCGCTGCTGGCCGAGCGCGACTTCCTGTACGACTCCAGCCTGATGGACGCCGACCATCCCTACGAGCTGGCGATCACGCCGGGCGCGGACCGCTCGATCGTCGAGATCCCGATCCAGTGGGCGCTCGACGATTGGGAGCAGTACTGCTTCCTGCCCGACGTGTCCGGCAGCGGACTCATCGAAAGTCCGCGCAAGGCAAGGGAACTGTGGCAGCTGGAGTTCGACGGGCTGCGCCGCGTCGGTGGCTGCTGGGTGCTCACCAACCACCCCTTCCTGACCGGCCGCCCCTCGCGCGCCGCCGAACTCGACGACCTGATGCGCTACGTCCTCGACCACGACGACGTCTGGGTGACGAACCTCGGCGCGATTGCCGAGCACGTTCGCGGGCTGGGCCTGTCGCCGCGGAGCATCACCCCGCCCGACGTCCCGCGCTGAGGGTTTCGCCGCGCCGCCGCGGCGAGAGTTGCGTTTTGGCGCGGACGTGCGAGTAGGCGTCTACGAAAGGCGAGTTTCGACGCCGTCGACTGCCCGCCCGACCGCGGTGTGTGACAGATCACCCGGATTCGGGCATGCGGATCTGCCGATGGCGCACGTCTACCCCATCAGAGAAGCAGCATCCGCACTCCGAAGGGAACCATCATGAGCTTCATCGACAAGGCCAAGAACGCAGCCGAGGACGTCGTCGGCAAGGCCAAGGAAGTCATCGGTGACGTCACCGACAACAAGGACCTCGAAGCCGAAGGCAAGAAGGACCAGGGCACGGCCGGTGTGAAGAAGGTCGGCGAGAACATCAAGGACACCTTCAAGTAGGTCGCCGCCAGGCCGCCACACCATCCGTTCGACGACCGTCGGTCCCGCCCACGGGCGGGGCCGACGGGTTCGTCGCGCCAGAAAGTAGGACCATCACGTGAGCAAGGACCGAGGAATCGCCAGCCGTCTCTTCGAGGGACTCGGCCGATTCACCTGGGGCTACGGCAAGCGCAAGCTGCGCGAGCGCCGCGCCCAAAAGAAGCAGCACAAGCGCTAGTCGCGCACCCCATCCACCGAACGACCCGAAGGAACATCACCATGACCACTCCCACCGTGGACCGCACCCCCACCCGCCGCGGCGGCGGCTTCGCCACCAAGCTGGGGCTGATCGTAGCGCTCGTGCTCGTCGTCGCGCTGGCGATCTTCGCGCTGCAGAACACCGTCCACACCACCATCAACTTCATCGGCTGGAACTTCGATCTGGCACAGGGTGTCTCGCTGCTCGGCGCGGCCGTCGTCGGCGCCGTCATCGCCCTGATCGTCAGCGCCGCGATCCGCGTGCGCCGCGCGATCCGCTGACCCGCAGCACCCAGCGAGTGGGGCGTGCACCCGACATCGGGTACACGCCCCATTCGTGTCTCAGATGATCGGATCGTCCTGCGGGCCGAGCACGCGCAGCCACCGGTAGCCGTAGGGCTCCAGGTCGAGTTCGACGCTGGGACCGATCTCGGTCTCCGTCAGACCGTCGAGCAGGTCGACGAGCGTCGACCCCGATTCGACGTCACCGAGGCTGACGGTGATCCGTGCGGCTTCGGCGCCGAAGTTGTGCAGCGCCAGCATCTTCCATCCCGACTCCTCGCGGCAGACGTGCGCCAGCACCGCGCGGTTGGGCTGCTTGAGGATCTCGATCTCCGACCAGCCGATCTCGGGCTGGCTGCGATGGGTGTAGATGAGATCACGCATGAACCACCAGAACGACGAGTGGTCGCGCCGCTGGTCGGCGGCGTTGACCCGCTCCGGGCCGTACATGCCGTCGGTGAGCGGGCGGGTGAGCCGCCGCTTGGCCGCCGTCGAGAAGCCGCCGTTGGTCCCGCCGGTCCACTGCATCGGCGAGCGGACCGCGAGCCGGCCCGGGATGTCGGGGTTCTCCGCCATCCCGATCTCCTCGCCGTAGAACAGGACCGGCGTGCCCGGCAGCGAGAAGGCCAGTGAGTACGCCATCTTCAGTCGGCGCTCGTCGCCCCCGAGCATCGACGGCAGCCGCCTGCGGAGACCTCGGTCGTAGAGCTGCATGTCGGGGTCGGGCCCGAAGGCGTCGAACACCTCCTGACGCTCGGCGTCGGTCAGCTTGTCGAGGGTGAGTTCGTCGTGGTTGCGCAGGAAGTTGGCCCACTGGCTGGTGATGTCGAGCGTCGGCCTTTGCCGCAGCGCCTTGGCGATCGGTCGGGCGTCGCCGCGGGCCATCGACAGGTAGATCTGCTGCATCCCGATGAAGTCGAACTGCATGTTGAGCCCGTCGCCGTCGGGGCCGCCGAAGAACGCCTTCTGGTCCTTGTAGGGGACGTTCACCTCGCCGAGCAGGACGGCGTCCCCGGTGCGGCGGTTGACGAAGTTCCGCAGGTCGCAGAGATACTCGAACGGGTCGAACCCGGGGTAGCCCGGCACCGGGTCCTTGGCGAACAGGAACGGTACGGCGTCGACGCGGAACCCCGACACGCCCAGTTCCAGCCAGAAGCCGAGCGTCCGCGAGATCTCCTCGCGCACCTGGGGATTGGCGATGTTGAGGTCCGGCTGGTGCTTGTAGAAGTGGTGCAGGTACCACTCGCCGGTCTTGGGTTCGAGTTCCCAGATGCTGTCCTCCTGGTCGGGGAAGACGACGTCCGCGGGACTCGACGGCGGCTCGGTGGGGCTCCACACGTAGTAGTCGCGGTAGGGGTCGTCGACGCTGCGTCGCGCCGACTTGAACCAGGGATGTGCGTCGGAGGTGTGGTTCATGACGAAGTCGACGATGACGCGGATGCCGTTGGACCGCGCGGTGCGCACCAGTTCGACGAAGTCGCCGAGCGTTCCGAGACGCGGGTCCACGCCGAAGAAGTCGGTGATGTCGTACCCGTCGTCCTTGCGGGCCGTCGGGTAGAACGGCATCAGCCACAGGCAGGTGACACCCAGGTCGCCGAGGTACTCGATGCGGTCGGTCATGCCGCGGATGTCGCCGGTGCCGTCGCTGTTCGAGTCGAAGAACGTCTCGACGTCCGCACAGTAGAAGACGGCGTTCTTCCACCACAGGTCACCGGTGTCGGCGCGCCTCACGCGGTCACCAGCTGCGGCGCCGTGACGGACAGCTGTGGCAGGACGTGCTCGCCGAACGCGTCGATGAACGCGGACTGGTCCTGGCCGACGAAGTGCAGGTACAGCTCGTCCCACCCCTGGTCGACGTACTCCGCGAGCCACGCCGCATGCCGGCCCAGGTCGCTCGAGATGTTCACCGACTTCCTGACCTGGTCGACGGTCACGTCCTCGCCGATGGCGTCGAATGCCTCGACGGACTCGGTGTCCCAGCAGACCGGAGGCGGGAAGACGTTGCCGCGCCACTGATCGTGGGCGATGGCCTCCGCGGTGTTCTCGTCGGGCGCCCAGCTGAGGTGCACCTGGAGCCGGGCGGGTCCGCGGCCACCCGCGTCGCGGTAGGAGTCGAGCACGTTCCGCAGCACGTCCGGCGCCTGGTTGACGGTGATCAGGCCGTCGGCCCAGCTCGCGTGCCGTCCGGCGGTGGCCGGTGTGACGGCCGGGCCCACCAGGTCGGGTACCACGTCGGGCAGCGTCCACAGCTTGGCGCGGTTGACCTGCACCAAGCCGTCGTGGTTCACCTCCTCGCCGTGCAGCAGGCGGCGGATCACGTCGACGCACTCGACGAGTCGTTGATCGCGCACCTCCTTGCGGGGCCAGACCTCGCCGGTGACGCGCTCGTTGGAGGCCTCACCCGAGCCGAGCGCCGCCCAGATGCGGCCGGGGAACATCTGCGCCAGCGTGGCGATGGCCTGCGCGATGATCGCCGGGTGGTAGCGCTGCCCGGGGGCGTTGACCACCCCGAACGGCAGCGCCGTCGTGGCGAGGGCCGCGCCGAGGAAGGCCCAGGCGAAGCCGGACTCGCCCTGGCGGACGCTCCACGGACTGAAGTGGTCCGACGACATGCCTGCGGTGAAGCCCGCGCGTTCCGCGTGCTGGACGTCGTGGAGCAGTTGGGCCGGGGTGATCTGTTCGTGCGAACAGTGGAAGCCGATGACCGTCATGCCGAGCCGACTACCCGTTTTTCCGGCGCGTCAATTGGGGCCGTGTCCTCAGCCGAGGTGACGGGCGACGGCGCCCACCTCGCGGGCGACGGCCATCGCGATCTCCTCGAACGATCGCCGTTCGTCCTCGGCGATCCACTGAGCGAACGCGATGCCGAACGCCATCACGGCGAGCTGGGCCGCCACGTCCGCCGCCATGCCGTCGACGCCCCGATCGCGCAGCGCGCCGGCAAGTGCGTGCCCGACGCCGACGAGCTTGAGCGCTTCCCGTTCGCGCAGCGCGGGATTGGCGTCGATGACGGACTGGCGCACTCGGGAGTGCGACCTGCGGTCGTCGTCGAAGAATGTCGCGGATGCCCGTAGCGCGCTGAGCGCCAACTCGGCGGGTGCGGCGTCGGAGGGCGCGTCGTCCACTCCGGACAGGAAGGCGTCGATCAGGCTCTGCTGGCCGTGGAAGAGCACTTCGCGCTTGTCGCTGAAGTGGCGGAAGAACGTGCGCTCGGTGAGGCCCACGGCCTGCGCGATCTCGGTGGCGGTCGTCTGTTCGTACCCGCGGGCGGCGAACAACTCGAGTGCGGCGTCCTGCAGCCGCTCCCGGGTTCCCGGCACCCACCTGACCATGGAGGGAAGTGTAGTGATGACAGTGACTGACTTCGCGTGTACGGTCGGGATGTCAGCAACTGACATCGCCTGTGGAAGGACTCGAATCATGCACGTCTTCATCACCGGAGCCTCCGGATGGATCGGTAGCGCGGTCGTCGACGACCTCCTCGCGGCCGGCCACGCCGTCACCGGCCTCGCCCGCTCCGACGCCTCGGCTGCCGCCCTCGAGGGCAAGGGAGTGACGGTCCGGCGCGGCGACCTCGACGACCTGGACGCCATCCGGTCCGGGGCGCTGGCATCCGATGCCGTCATCCACCTCGCCAACAAGCACGACTGGGCGGACATGGCGGCCACCAACGCCACCGAACGCGCCGCCGCGAATACCGTCGGGGACGCGCTCGTCGGCACCGGCAAGCCGTTCCTGCTGGCGTCGGGTCTGGCCGGTCTGGCGGAGGGGCGGGCGGCGACCGAGGAGGACGCTTCGCCGTTCCACGGACCTGACGCACCGCGCGGCGGCACCGAGAATCTGCTGCTGGACTTCGCCGGCCGCGGCGTGCGGTCGGTGGCGTTGCGGTTCTCGCCGACGACGCACGGCACGGGTGACCACGGGTTCGTCGCCACCCTCTGTCGGATCGCCCGCGACCGGGGCGTCTCGGGCTACCCCGGTGACGGCCGGAACCGCTGGGCCGCAGTGCACGTCGCCGACGCCGCGCGCATGGTCGTGCTCGGGCTCGAGAAGGCGCCGGCCGGCAGCCGGCTGCACGCCGTCGCCGAGGAGGGCGTGCCCACCAGGGTGATCGCCGAGGCCATCGGGCGGGCGTTCGACCTTCCCGTCGCCGCCGTGCCCGACGATCGCATCGGCGAGCACTTCGGCTGGATCGGCGGGTTCTTCGCGATGGACATGGCCGCGAGCAGTGCGGCGACTCGGGAACTCCTGGACTGGACGCCGACCGGCCCCACGCTGATCGAGGACATCGACGGCGGCGCGTACCGGCCGGGTCAGTAGACGTACCGGCGCACCGCGTCCGGGTGGATGACCAGCCGCACCTGGTCCTCGGCGAGGATCGCTGCGAGGTCGACGGCCCGGGCCGGGTCGTCGAGGTCCCAGTAGCGGGCGGCGAGACGGGCGGCCAGCTCGCGACCGCCGTCGGGCTCGACCGTGACGGGCCCGGCCACCGACACCCACCGCTCGCGCTCACCCACCGGTGCGGCGACGACGATCGACGCGCGGGGGTCCCGACGTGCCCACCGGACCTTGAGAGTGTCCGGGGCGGTGAACAACTGGACCGTGCCGGCGTCGGTGGTCTCGAACCAGACGGGCCTCGGCTGCGCGGGTGTCGGCCCCGCGGCCATGCTGAGGAAGCCGTGCAGGGGGCGGCGCAGGAAGTCGATGTCCTGCTCGAGGAGACTCATCGGTCCCACACTCCGGTCGCGGCGGTGCGCAGGACGTAGTCCTCGAACGTCCCGGGTGGCCGCCCGAGCACGGTCTCGACGCCGTCGGTCGTTTCCGCGATGGTCCCGCGTTCCATCAGCGCGTACATGTCGGCGAGGTGGTGCGCGCCGTCCTCGGGCAGGCCGTCCGCGACGAGCGCCTTCACGTACTCCTCGGCGGAGATCCGGGTGTAGGTGACGGCCCGCCCGGTCGCCCGCGCGATCAGGTCGACGGCCTCTGCGAAGGCGATCCCGCGCGGACCGGACATCTCGTAGGTGCGGCCCGCGTGTCCGCCGGGTTCGGCGAGGACCGTGGCGGCCACGTCGGCGACGTCGTCGATGTCGATGAAGGGCTCGGGAACGTCACCCGCCGGCAACCGAAGGTCGCCGGCGACGACCGGGGCGTGGAACAGCTCCTCGCTGAAGTTCTGGTCGAAGTTGTTGGGCCGCAGCACTGTCCATTCCAGGTTCGAGGCGCGCACGGCGTCCTCGGCGTCGCGCATGTCCAGTCCGAACGTGGAGTCGCCCCACGTGTCGGCGCCGCGGCCGGAGAGCAGCACCAGTCGCCGGACGCCCGATGCCTCGGCGCGGGCGACGAAGTCGTGCACCGGCCCGGACCACCCCGGTGAGACGACGTAGGCGGCGTCGGCCCCGTGCAGGGCGGCATCCCAGGTGTCGGGTGCGGTCCAGTCGAACGGCGTCGCGCTCGATCGGGACGCGGCCCGCACGGGTGTGCCGCGCAAGCGCAGTCGGGCGGCGACGCGGCGGCCGGTCTTCCCGGTGGCGCCGAGGACGAGGACGGTGTTCTGGGCGGTGTCGTCGGTCATGCAGTCAGTCAACCGTGCGGGATCGGACGCTTCCATGGGTCAGACCCTCGGAAACCTGTCCAATCGTCTAACCTCGCGGCATGGACGTGTTCGGAGATCTGTTTCGTGGCGTGCGGGCGCACGGATCGCTGTTCGGCAGCTCGACCCTGACCGCGCCGTGGGCCCTGCGCTTCGTCGACGGTGCGCCGCTCACACTGTGCACCGTCGTGGGCGGTGAGGGCTGGATCGTGCCCGAGGGCGGTGAGCCGGAGCGGCTGCGCGCGTACGAGACCGTCGTCGTGCGCGGGCCGGGCACCTTCACGTTCGTCGACGCCCTCGACACCAGCGCCGAGCCGGTCGACTGCGGTGAGTTCTGCGCGGCGCCCGAGCTGGGCGGTACGCGGCACAGGTTGGGCTGGAGCGACGTCGGCGCCGGCGAGACGACGCTGATCGTCGGCGCCTATCCCGTCCGCGGCGAGATCAGCCGGCGCCTGCTCGACGCGCTGCCCGTCGCGTTGCGCGTCGAGGCCGGTGGGACCGGTGACGCGGTGGTCGACCACCTCGCCGCCGAGGTCGCCGTGGACGCTCCCGGTCAGCAGCTCGTGCTCGACCGCCTGCTCGACTGGATGCTGGTGTGCACGCTGCGCGAGTGGTTCGACCGGCCCGGCGGCGAGCCGCCGGCGTGGTGGTCCGCGCAGCGCGACCCGGTGGCCGGCGACGCGCTGCGGCTGCTGCACGCCGAGCCCGAGGCGCCGTGGACGGTGGCCTCGCTGGCCGATCGCATCGGGGTCTCGCGGTCGACGCTCGCCAAGCGGTTCGCCGACCTGGTCGGCGAACCCCCGCTGACGTACCTGACCCGCTGGCGGATGACGCTTGCGGCCGACCGCCTGGTCGACCAGCAGTCGTCGAGCATCGCGGACGTCGCACGCGCCGTGGGATATTCGGACCCCTTCGGTTTCAGCGCGGCGTTCAAGCGGATTCGCGGCGTGAACCCGAGCGAGTACCGCCGGACGGCCTCACGGGCGGTCTGAGCAGGTACGCGACCGCCGGACGTTACCGTGGCGAGCACGTGCACGTCCCCGGTGGCTGGAGGAATGAATGCAGGCTGACGTCATCGTCGTAGGAGCCGGTCTGGCCGGGCTGGTCGCCACCCACGAACTGACCCGACGCGGCAAGAGGGTGCTGATCGTCGACCAGGAGAACGCCGCGAACCTCGGCGGTCAGGCGTTCTGGTCGTTCGGCGGGATCTTCCTGGTGAACAGTCCCGAGCAGCGCCGGATGGGCATCAAGGACTCGTTCGACCTGGCCTGGAACGACTGGCAGGGCAGCGCCGCCTTCGACCGACTCGACGACGAGGACGTCTGGGCCGCCCGCTGGGCCCGCGCCTACGTCGAGTTCGCCGCCGGAGAGAAGCGCTCGTATCTGGCCGAGCACGGCATCAGCTTCCTGCCCACCGTCGGGTGGGCCGAGCGCGGCGACCTTTCCGCCAGCGGCCACGGCAACTCGGTGCCCCGCTTCCACGTCAGCTGGGGTACCGGCACCGGCGTCGTGGAACCCTTCGTCGCGTCCGCGCTGGAGGCCGCCGATCGCGGACTCGTCACCTTCCACTACCGCCACCGCGTCGACGAGTTCGTCTACGCCGACGGCGCCGTGACCGGCGTGCGCGGAGCGGTGCTGGCCCCCGACGACGCCCCGCGCGGTGCGCCGTCGAATCGCGACGTCACCGGCGACTTCGAGCTGTCGGCGCGGGCCGTCGTGGTGACCACCGGTGGCATCGGCGCCAACCACGACATCGTCCGCCGGTACTGGCCGGAGCGGATGGGCACGCCGCCGGCGGAGATGATCACCGGTGTCCCGGCCTACGTCGACGGGCGCATGCTCGACATCGCCGCGGACTCCGGCGTGCGGCTGGTCAACCGAGACCGCATGTGGCACTACACCGAAGGCGTCGTCAACTGGGATCCGATCTGGCCCCGGCACGCCATCCGGATCCTGCCCGGACCGTCGTCGATGTGGTTCGACGCGCTCGGCCGGCGCCTGCCCGAGCCGTTCCTGCCCGGCTACGACACCCTGGGCACGCTGCGGCACCTGCGCACCACGCCCGACATCGCGCGGTACGACCACTCCTGGTTCATCCTCACCCAGAAGATCATCGAGAAGGAGTTCGCGCTGTCGGGCTCCGAGCAGAATCCCGACATCACCTCCAAGAGCAAGAAGGCCTTCCTCAAGGAGCGGCTGTTCAACAAGAACGCGCCCGGCCCGATCGAGGCGTTCAAGGACCGCGGCGAGGACTTCGTCGTCGCCCGCACGCTCGAGGAACTCGTCGACCGGATGAACGCGCTGACCGACGAGCCGCTGCTCGACCCGGTGGCCATCCGTCGCCAGATCGAGTCGCGTGACATGCAATTGGCGAATCCGTTCAGCAAGGACGCCCAGATCCAGGGCATCCGCAACTCGCGGAAGTCGCTGGGCGACCGCATCGGCAGGACGGCCGCGCCGCACCGGATCCTCGATCCCGACGCCGGCCCGCTGATCGGCGTCAAGCTGCACGTGTTGACCCGGAAAACGTTGGGCGGCATCCAGACCGACCTGTCGTCACGCGCGGTCGGGATGGACGGCGAGGTCATCCCCGGCCTCTACGCCGCGGGCGAGGTCGCCGGCTTCGGCGGTGGCGGCGTACACGGATACAACGCGCTCGAGGGCACGTTCCTCGGCAGCTGCATCTTCTCCGGTCGCGCCGCCGGGCGGGCGCTCGCCGACACGCTGTGAGTGGTCAGGCCCACTTGGCGACGGCCCACCTCTCGAAGAGGCCCAGCAGGGAGTCGGTGAGCTTGCCCAGCAGGGCGAGCGAGATGATCGCCAGGAAGATGCGGTCGATGCGGCCGTTCTGGCCCGAATCCAGCAGCAGGAAGCCCAAACCCATCGAACTGGCGATCAGTTCGGCGGCGACGAGGAACAGCCACGACTGAGCGAGTGCGAGCCGCAGCGCCGACACCGTCGACGGCACGACGGCGGGCAGCTGCACCGTCGTGAACAGCCGCAGGCCGTGCAGCCCGAACGCACGCCCGGCCTCGAGCAGGTGCGCGTCGACGTGGCGCAGCGCCGACCCCACGATGGTGTAGACGGGGAAGAACGCGCCGATCGCGATCAGGATGACCTTCGACTCCTCGCCGATGCCGAACCAGAGGATCAGCAGCGGCACCCAGGCGAGCGACGGGACGGCCCGTACGCCGCCGAACGTCGGTGCGAGAAGAACGTTCGCGAATCTGGACAGTCCCACGATCGCGCCGAGCGCCAATCCGACGGTCGCTCCGATCGCGAAGCCCACCACGACGCGCTGGGTGGAGATCGCCACGTAGTGGCCGTAGAGCCCGCGCTCGGTGAGGTCGACGGCGGCGAGCCACACCGACGTCGGGGACGGCAGCACCGACGCCGCCACCAGCCCGCTCGCCGACGCCCACTGCCACAGGGCCAGCACGAGCACCGGCACGACGGCACCGCCGACGACGCGAACCGACCGGCGGTTCAACGGGTTCGCCGACCTCGGGTCGTCCCGCGTGCCGGCGGCGACCGCGGCGGTCACGTCGCCTGACCGACGCGGGAGCCGTCGGCCTTCTTCGCGAAGCCGTCGTCGATGATCGACGCCAGTGCGTCGTCGACCTGCTGCTGATCGGGCACGTCGCCGAGTTCGACGAACGTCGGCCCGATCTTCTCGAGGACCGCCAGCTGGGTCGGTCCGGGCACCTGGTCGACGTCGAGGTTCGAGCGCTCGGTGATCACCGTGGTGGCGACCGCCGGGTCCAGACCTGCGGCGTCGGCGAGGATCTGGGCGGTCCGCTCCGGGTTCTGCGTCGCCCACGTGGCGGCCGCGGCGTAGGAGTCGACGACGAGTTGCGCCAACGCGGGCTTCTCGGCGAGGAAGTCCTCGCGCGCGTTGAGGAAGCCGTAGCTGTTGAAGTCGAGGTTGCGGTAGAACAGCGTCGCGCCGGTCTGTTGGGCACCGGCCATGATCGGGTCGAGCCCGGCCCACGCGTCGACGGAGCCGTTCTGCAGGGCGGCCCAGCCGTCGGCGTGCTGCAGGTTCTGCACGGTGACGTCGCGAGCGGTCAGCCCGTTGGCCTCCAGCGCCTGCAGGAGGAAGAAGTAGGGGTCGGTGCCCTTGGTCGCGGCGACGCTCTTGCCGCGGAGTTGCGCGACGCTGGTGATGGCGCTGCCCTTGGGCGCGACCAGCGCGGCCCACTCGGGTTGCGAGTAGATCGCGATGGTCTTGATCGGTGACCCGTTCGAACGCGCAAGCAGCGCTGCCGAGCCCGCGGTCGATCCGACGTCGATCGCGCCCGCGCGCAGTGCCTCGTTGGCCTTGTTCGATCCGGCGGACTGCACCCAATTGACGGTGACGCCCTCGGCTTCGAGCCAGCCCTGGTCCTTGATGATCAGGCTCAGCGGGTTGTAGGTGGCGAAGTCGATGTCGAGCACCTGACCGTCCACCGTGTCGCCGGCAGATGAGGAGGACTCGCCCTCACCCGATACACACCCGCTGAGCAGTAGTGCCGTCGACGCGATCACGGCGACGAGGGCCGTCCTGGCTGCGGTGAGTCTCATGGTCTGCCTTTGCCTCTGCGGGTGGTCGGGAGGTCGCGTGCGCGGTGGTGGCGGTCGACGCCGAGGCCGTCGAGCAGGCGGCCGCGGAGTTCGGCGAGTTCGGCGGAACCGCGGTCGCGCGGCCGGTCACCCGGAACGGGGACGGTCTGACGGATCGTCGCGCCCGGGACGCCGTCGTCGTGCCCGAGGAGGATCACGCGGTCGGCGAGTTGCAGCGCCTCGTCGACGTCGTGGGTGACCAGCAGCACCGTCGCCGGCGCGGCCTCGTGCACGTCGAGCAGCAGGTCCTGCATCTTCAGGCGGGTGAGGGCGTCGAGCGCGCCGAACGGCTCGTCGAGCAGCAGCACGCCCGGGTTGCGGGCGAGTGCCCGCGCGAGTGAGGCCCGCTGCGCCATGCCGCCGGACACCTCGCGGGGTCGGTGGCCGGCGAAGTCGGTGAGCCCGACGAGGTCGAGCAGGGTGGCGACCTTCTCCCGGCCGGCCGAGGCGGGCGTCTGCGGCGGCAGTCCCAGCGCCACGTTCTGCGCCAGGGACCGCCACGGCAGCAGTCGGGGCTCCTGAAAGCCGACCGCGCAGCGCGGGTCGTAGGGCGCGACGGGTGCGCCGTCGATCTGCGCGGTGCCCGCGGTGGGCGCGTCCAGCCCTGCGACGATCCGCAGCAGCGTCGACTTGCCACAGCCGCTGGTGCCGACGATCGCCAGGATCTCACGGGGCGCCACCACCAGGTCGACGTCGCGCAGCACGGGGCGGACCTCGCCGTTGGCGGAGGTGAATGCACGCGCGAGGCCGCCGAGGGAGACCTCGAGGGCGTCGTCGGCGAGCCGCACGTCGATGACGGGGGTGGGCGCGGCCAACGAGAACTCCAACCAGACGACGGCGCGAGGGGTGTCGACGCGCATCCGGATGGTCGCCTAATCACCCCGTCCCGTCACGGGTTGGAATCCGCGTGGTTCGAATGGCGGTGTGCTTGGTCGTCGGGAAGACGCGGCGCTGCGTCAGGCGGTCATCACGAAGTCGGCGCCGCCGACGAAGACCATGCCCGACGGGTGCGGCGAGTTGATGGCGCCGACGACGGCGGTGGCGATGGACCCGTCGATCATGTCGCCGGAGACCACCGTGAACCGGACGCCGGCCCGCTCGAACGTGGAACGCATGGCGTACAAAGCGGTTTCGCCGGCACGCTTGCTGGCGGCGACCGGTCCGTAGCCCACCGGGACGCCCTTGTTCGGGAAGAAGTGCGCCTGGTGGCTGGTGACGTAGACGATCCGGCCGTTGACCGGCATCACCGGAACGGCCAGCTGCGCGAGGCGGCGCTGCCCGTCGCGGTTGAGGCGCATCGCGTAGCGGGGATCGGCGCCCAGCTGCAGCCCGCCCGACGCGGTCAGCACGAGGGCGTCCAGCCGGCCGAAGCGCCAGGCGATGGTGTCGACCATCGCGACGGCGGCCGCCTCGTCGGAGATGTCGGCTGCCAGCGTGGACGCGTGCCCGCCGGCGGCCCGGATCGACGCGACGAGGGCGTCCGCACGGTCCGCGGTCTGGCGGTAGTTGACGATCACGTGGGTGTCCGCGTCGGCGAGCTGACGGGCCACGTCGGCGCCGATACCCCGCGATCCGCCGGTCACCAGGACGATCCGTGAGGGTTCGTGCGCCATGTCGGGTTCCTTCCGTCGCTGCCGACGACGTTGTCGGCCGAAGCCCAACCGTACACCGATCTTAAGAAAAATAAGGCCTACATAAGGTCACGGTAAGGCGGCGGGACGACGGTCAGTGCGACGCGTCCGGTTTCTCCTTCGACGCCCGCAGCGACCCGGGATGGGCCTTCGCCGACGGGTCGTTGCGCGTCTTGATCAGGCTGGCGACCGTCACGATCGCGAGGACCGCGATGATCACGACGAGGCTCAGGTAGGTGTTGATCTCGGGCACCCGGGGGTCGATGTCGACGTGCGCCCAGTGCAGCACCAGCTTCACGCCGATGAACGCGAGGATGATCGCGAGCCCGGTCGAGAGGTAGACGAGCCGATCCAGCAGGCCCTTGACCAGGAAGAACAGGGCGCGCAGGCCCAGTAGCGCGAACGCGTTGGCGGCGAACACGATGAACGGCTCCTCGGTCACGCCGAAGACCGCGGGGATGGAGTCGAGGGCGAACAGCAGGTCGACGCTGCCGATCGCCACCAGGACCGCGAGCAGCGGGGTGACCATGCGGCGGCCCTCGCGGCGGGTGAACAGCTTGCCGCCGTCGTAGTCGTCGGTGATCGGCAGGAAGCGGCGGGTGGCCTTGATCATCACGTTGTTCTCGATGTCGGGGTCCTCGTCGCGGTGTCGGAACAACTGCACCGCGGTGAAGATCAGCAGCGCGCCGAACACCAGGAACATGAACGAGAACAGCGACAGCAGGGCCGCGCCGACGACGATGAAGATCGCCCGCATGATCAGCGCCAGGATGATGCCGAACGTCAGCACCTTGTGCTGGTGCTCCTCGGGCACCGCGAACGTCGTCATGATGATCACGAAGACGAACAGGTTGTCGACCGACAGGCTCTTCTCGACGATGTAGCCGGCGAAGTACTGGGTGCCGAAGTCGCCGCCGTACGCGCTCGCGAACCACACGCCGAACGCGACGGCCACCAGGATGTAGAACACCGACCAGGCCGCCGCCTCGCGGAACCCGACGCGGTGCGGGCGCAGCGCCGCCAAGAGCAGGTCCACCGCGAGCAGCGCGATGATCAGGCCGACCGTCACGACCCAGGTCGTCGTCGAGATCTCCAGCATGCGTCCATGGTGGCCGACCGGGGACGCGGCACTGGAACCACGATGCCGATGGTGACGTTTTCGTAAGATCAGCCGCGCCGAGCGCACGCTTGTTGACGGGCCCACTCGGGCGATGCGTTCGACAAGCGTGCGCTCGGCGGGTCAATCCAGGGTCAGAGCAACTTCTCGATCGTGATCGGCAGATCGGTGACGCGCTTGCCGGTGGCGTTGTGCACGGCATTGGCGATCGCACCGGGCACGCCCACCATCACCACCTCGCCCAGACCCTTGACGCCGATCGGGTCGGCCACGTCGTCGCGCGACTCGAGGTAGACCGCGTCGAGCGCGGGCACGTCGGCGTTGACCGGCACCAGGTAGTCGGACAGATTCGCGTTGACGATCCGGCCGTCGCGGTAGTCGGTCTCCGCGGCCTCCAGCAGCGCCATGCCGATGCCCTGCGTCATGCCGCCGAGGGCCTGGCTGTGCGCGAGCTTCGGGTTGATCACCCGCCCGGCGTCGTACACCGCGTAGAGCCGCCGGATGCGCACCGTGGCCAGCAGCGGGTCGACGGCCACCTCGGCGAACACCGCCCCGTAGGCGTGCATCGAGAACCGCTTGTTCGCGTCGTCCGGGGTGTAGGTGCCGTCGGCGTCGAGGCCGGGCAGACCGCGGCGGCGCAGCACGTCCTGATACGTCTCGCCCCGGCCGGCGTCCGAGCGCAGCTGCATGCGTCCGTCGACGACGGTGACGTCCTCCGGCCGAGCGCCGTTGAGTGGCGAGCCGGGATCGAGGATCGACGTGCGAATGATCCGGTCACGCAGCGTGTTTGCGGTGACGAACACGCTGGAGCCGCCGCTGGCCATCAGCTGCGAGCCGTACTGGCCCGCGGCGTCGGGGTAGCGGCTGTCGCCCAGGTTGACGCGAATCCTGTTCAGCGGCAGCCCGAGTGCGTCGGCCGCCACCTGGCCCAGCGCCGTGTACGTGCCGGGTCCGATGTCGCTGGCGGCGGTGTACACGTCGACGGTGCCGTCGGCGTTGATCCGTGCCGACGCCGACGACTCCGAGCGCGCGGTGTGGTAGAGCGCGGCGGCCGTGCCCATCCCGATCACCAGGTCTCCTTCGCGTACCGCGCCGGGGGTGGGATTGCGCAGGGACCAGCCGAACTCCCGGGCGCCCCGCTCGAAGCACTCGGTGAGCCGGCGGGTCGAGAACGGCAGGCCCTTGCTCTGGTCGACCCGCGGTTCGTTGCGCAGTCGCAGCTCGATCGGATCCATCCGAAGGCGTTCCGCGAGTTCGTCGATCGCACATTCGAGGGCGAAGGCACCGGTGACCGCACCGGGGCCGCGCATGTAGGTGGGCTCACTGACGTCGAGTGGGACCACTTCCGAGGACGCGCGGAAGGCGGGGGAGGAGTACAGCAGCCTGGTCCCCTCGGTCGGGGAGTCCTCGTAGCTGCCGTACCGCGAGACCTCCACCCGGCTCTCGTGGACGGTCGCGGTGATGCGCCCGGTCCGGTCGGCGCCCATGGCGAGGCGCTGCCAACTCTCCGGTCGATAGCCGATCGCGGCGTACATCTGCTCGCGCGTGAGGGACAGCTTGACCGCGCGGCGGGTCTGGCGTGCCGCATGGGCGGCGAGCAACTGGTGCGGCCAGGTGCTTCCCGCACTACCGAACGCGCCACCGACGAACGGCGAGATGACGTGGACGGCGTCCTCGGGGATGCCGAAGGCCTTCGCGTAGGCACCCCGGCTCCGGGACACGGCCTGCACCTTGTCCCACACCGTCAACCGGTCGCCGTCCCACGCGGCGATGGTGGCGGGGATCTCCATGGGATTGTGGTAGTTCCGCGCGATCGAGTACGTGCGGTCGACCACCTCCGCGGAGGTCCGCAGCGCGGCGTCGGCGTCGCCACGCCGATACTCCGGCGACTTCTGGCTCGGTTCACGTGCCGCGTCGTCGAAGTCGGTGTGCTGCGGCTCGCCGGTGTAGCGCACCGTCACCACGGTGGCGCCGTGGGCGGCCGCCTCCGCGGTGTTCGCGACGACGATCGCCACCGGCTGACCGAAGAACGCGACCTGGCCGACGTCGAAGGGCAGTGTCACGCCGCCGAAGTCGGTGATCACGCGCACGACGTCGGCGTGATCGGTGGCGGCCTTGGCGTCGATGCCGTCGATCGTGCCGCGGGACACGGTGCTGCACACCAGTGCCGCGTGCAGGTGGTCGGGCACCGGATGATCGGCGGCATACTTGGCGGCGCCGGTGACCTTGAGCCGTCCGTCGACGCGGGAGACGGACTGGCCGGAGACCGCGGTGGGCGTCGCGAGCGGCCGCGTCACGGCAGACCCGCCACGGTCGCGAGCTGACGCTGAACGGCGCGCTTGACCAGTTCGACCTTGAAGCCGTTCTCCGACAGCGGCTTCGCACCGTCCGCCGCGACTGCCGCCGCATCGAGCCACAGCTGCGGGCTGGGTGGCCGGCCGGCGAGTCGGGCCTCCACGGCGGGGAGTCGCCACGGCACGGTGCCGACACCTCCGACCGCGACGCGCGCCGAGCGGATCACGCCGCCGGAGAGGTCCATCGCGACGGCAGCCGAGGTGAGCGCGAACTCGTAGGACTGCCGGTCGCGGACCTTCAAATATCCGGAGCGCCGGGTGTCGGGGCGGACGGGGACCTCGATCGCGGAGATCAACGCCCCAGCGGCCAGGTTGTTCTCGCGGGCGGGGGTATCACCGGGCCTGCGGAAGAAGTCGGCTATCGGGATGGTGCGCTCGCCGTCGGCATCGCGGGTGATCACCACGGCGTCGAGGGCCGTTAGCGCCACGGCCAGGTCGGACGGGTGGGTGGCGACACACGACGCGCTGGTGCCCAGGATGGCGTGCGTGCGGTTGCGGCCGTCGATGGCGGCGCACCCCGAGCCGGGGTTGCGCCGGTTGCAGGCGGCGCCCACGTCGCGGAAGTAGAGGCAGCGCGGGCGCTGCAGCAGGTTTCCGCCGATCGAGGCCATGTTCCGCAGCTGGGCCGACGCGCTGAGTTCCAGCGCCTCGGTGATGACGGGGAACTGTTGCCGCACCTGGGGATTCGAGGCCAGCGCCGTCATCCGGACCAGAGCCCCGATGCGAAGTCGGGTCGGGGACAGATCGACGTCGCGGTAGGGCAGCGCGTTGATGTCGACGACCCGGTCGGGGCGCTCGACGGTCTGGCGCATCAGGTCGACCAGCGTGGTGCCACCGGCCAGGTACCGGGCACCCTCGGCGCCTGCGGCCAGTGCGGCGGCTTCGTCACCGGCGGTGTCGTAGCGGAAGGGGAACATGGTCAGACACCGCCCTGATCGGCGACGCGCGAGATCGCCGCGACGATGTTGGTGTAGGCGCCACATCGACAGATGTTGCCGCTCATGGACTCTCGGATCTCCTCGGGCGATCCGGCGCGACCCTCGCGGATGCACCCGATGCCGGAGAGGATCTGGCCGGCGGTGCAGTACCCGCACTGGAAGCCGTCCTCGTCGATGAACGCCTGCTGCAGCGGGTGCAGGCGACCGTTCTCCTCGAGCCCCTCGATGGTGGTGACCTCGGTGCCGTCGGCCTGGACGGCCAGCGTCAGACAGGAGACGACGCGCTCACCGTCGAGCAGCACCGTGCAGGCGCCGCAGGCACCCTGATCGCAGCCCTTCTTCGTGCCCGTCAACTCCGTGTGCTCGCGCAGCATGTCGAGCAGCGAAGTGCGGTTGTCCACCGTGAGTTCGCGCTCGTCGCCGTTGAGGGTCACGCGCACCGCGCTCGACGTCGACGTGTCCTCGTCGGTCTCGGTCGCGCAGCCGTCGAGCAATCCCATGGCCGCGACGGCTCCGCCGACGGCGACGGATGCGCCCACGAAGGTCCGCCGCTTGATCCGCCATGCCTCTGTATCCGCGGCTGCGGACGCGCTGTCGTGCTCGTTCAAAGTCGACCACCTCTGGAAGTACGGGCCCCGTGCCCCTCCAGAGTGCCAGCGCCGCGAGCGGTGAGGCAGCCACTGACGAGCGGTGTACCGGCGGGGCACCCCAGGTGCGCGTCAGTTTCGGGTTCGGGGGCCGGGGTAATCGCCCGTCAACGGACCGACCGGCCTGACGGCCAAGACTGGAGACACGTGAGCTTCCTCGAGAACGCCAAGGACAAGATCAGCGACGCCGCCGACAAGGTCAAGGACGAGCACTGGGCCCACGAGGAGAAGGCCGAGGACGACGTCGAGCCCGATCCCGGCGTCGCCGGTTCGCGGGCCAAGCGCGACGACGAGGACGGCACGTACGTCGGCCGCACCAATCCGCAGTTCGACGCCGAGACCCAGGAGAGCGGCGCCGAGGCCCGCGCGGAGGCCGACGGCCAGTAGCGGTCAGGGCGTCACGAGCACCTTGAGGCTCCGGCGGTCCGCCATGTCGCGGTACCCGCCCGGGACGTCGCCGATGCCGACGGTGGAGTCGAACACCCGGCCCGGATCGATGGTGCCGTCGAGCACGTCGGGCAGCAGTTCCTCGACGTAGGCCCGCGCCGGTGCGGGCCCACCCGCCAGGCGGACGTTGCGACCGAACAGGCTTGCGAACCCGATTCCGGCGTCCTCGTATTGCGGGACGCCCACCCGGCTGATGACGCCGCCCGCACGGACGATGCCGACGGCCTGCTCGTAGGCGGGCATGTGACCGACGGCCTCCAAAACGACGTGGACGCCGTCGCCGCCGGTGAGGTCGCGGACCGCGGCGATGCCCTCGTCGCCCCGGGCGGACACGACGTCGGTGGCGCCGTAGTCGCGTCCGAGGTCGGTGCGCTGCGCGTGGCGGCCCATGAGGATGATCCGCTCGGCCCCCAACCGCTTGGCCGACAGGACCGCCATCAAGCCCACCGCGCCGTCGCCGATCACCGCGACGCGGGTGCGTGGGCCGACGCCACCCATCTTCGCAGCGTGGTGGCCGGTGCCGAGGACGTCGGACAGCGTGAGCAGTGACGGCACGAGTGCGGAGTCTTCGCCGACGGGCAGCTTCACCAGCGTGCCGTCGGCGAGCGGAACGCGGATGGCCTCCGCCTGCGCGCCCTGGTCGGGGATGTTGTCCCAGAACGTGGCGGCCGGATCGGCGCACGACGTGTGCAGGCCCTCGCGGCAGAACTGACAGGTGTTGTCCGACACCGAGAACGGCGAGACGACGAGGTCGCCCTTCGTCACGGTCGTCACGTCGGCCCCGACGTCTTCGACGACGCCGATGAACTCGTGGCCCATCCGCGCGGGGCCGCTGCCGGCGCCCATCGACGAGTAGGGGTGCAGGTCGCTGCCGCAGATGCAGGACGCGGTGATGCGGACCAGCGCATCGGTCGGGTGCTCGATCCGGGGATCGGCGACGTTCTCGACGCGGACGTCGCCGGCGCCGTACATGAGTGTTGCGCGCATGGTGTGGTGCTCCTTCGAGGGTGACTTCAGCGGTTGTCGACGACATCCTTGAGGACCGGCAGAGCCGAGAACACGGTCGGCCAGCCCGCGTAGAACGCCAATTGGGTCAGGGTCTCCGACGCCTGGTCCCGGGTGAGGCCGTTGTCCATGGCCTTGCCGAGGTGGAAGGTCACCTGACCCACCTGTCCGGCGGCTACGAGCGCACTGACGGTCACCAGGCTGCGGTCGCGGGGCGCAAGGCCGGGCCGCAACCAGAGGTCGGTGAAGAGGACGTCGGTGGTGTACTGGACGACGCCCGGCGCGACGGCGCCGAAGTCCCGGTCGACGCCGGTGCGCCGCCGGTCCTCGGCGGCCTGATCGATCGGCAGTGGCGGGTCGTCGGCGGAGGGCAGATCCGCGGCCTGAACACCACGCTCGTCGAACACGGGTGTGGCGGCGGCGACGGCCGCGAGCGCGTTGGGCCAGCCCGCGTAGAAGGCGAGATGGGTGATGATCTCCGACAGCTCGGCGGGGGTGACGCCGTTGTCCAACGCACGCCCGAACTGTGCCGGCATGTCGATCGTCTGATTGCGGGCGATCAACGCGGCGACCGTGACGACGCTGCGGTCACGCGACGACAGGCCGGGCCGGTCCCACAGTTCGCCTTCGATGATGCGGTCGCGGTAGTCGGCCAGTGCGGGGGATACCGCCGCGACGTCGCCGGTGGGCGTCGCCGCACCCGACCGGTCGGACTGCGCGCAGCCGCTCATCCACACCGACGCCGACGTGACCGTGGCGGCCAACAGCGTCCACCTGCCGCCCCTCACCGGCGGTACTCCTCGTCGCTCACGTGCTCCAGCCAGTTCACCCCGGTGCCGTCGACGTGGGTCTGGATCGCGAGGTGGGTCAGCGTCGTGTCCTCGGTGGCGCCGTGCCAGTGCTTCACGCCCGGGGGCGTCCACACCACGTCGCCGGGATTCAGCTGCTGCTTGGGCCCGCCCCACTCCTGCACCCAGCCCGTGCCGGTCGTGACGACGAGCGTCTGGCCGGCGGGATGGGTGTGCCACGCACTACGTGCGCAGGGACTGAACGTGACCTCCGCCGAACTGAAGTCCCGCGCGTCGTTGACGTCGAAGAGCGGCGTGACGCGAACCTCGCCGGTGAACGTCTCGGCCGGACCGGTCGACGAGGGGCGGGTCTCGGAGCGGGACACCTCCATCCGCTCGCCGTCGGCTCCCGCCGGCGTGGCCTTGAACGTGCCCATCGACAGGGCCGCCGCCGCCAGTGCCGCGGTCGTGAACAGTCGTCTCATCATCGTCGTGCTCCTTCGCTCGTGCGGTGGTCTGGCCGGGGTCAGCCCAGGTTGGTGGTGAAGAACTGGTCGAGGGTGTCGAACGGGATCATCTCGACGCGGTCGTAGAGGTCGACGTGGCCGGCGCCCGGGACGATCACCAGCTCCTTGGGCTCGGCCGCGAGTCGGTAGGCGTCCTCGCTGAAGTAGCGCGAGTGGGCGTTCTCACCGGCGACGAACAGCAGCGGCCGGGGCGAGATCGCGTCGATCTGCGCGAACGGGTAGTAGGCGTTCATCGCGGCCGTGCTGGTCTGGCTGAACGCCGTGGTCGAGCGGGGGTGCTCGCCGCGGGGCGTGCGGTAGTAGTCGAAGAATTCGCGGTCGACGGCGGTGGACTCCGCGGTCAGTTCGACCGGTGTTCCCGGCACCATGGCGCGGTCGGCGCCGTCGAGTTCCGCCCAGCGCTGGTCGGCGGCCGCCCGAAGGTTCTGCCGGCGCTGGTCCTCGGGCACGGCGTCGTTCAGGCCCTGCCGGTTGGCGCGGCCCATGTCGTACATGCTGACGGTGGCCAGCGCGCGGATGCGCGGGTCGACCGCCGCGGCGCTCAGCGAGAAGCTGCCGCTGCCGCAGACGCCGATCACGCCGATGCGGTTCCGGTCGACGAGGTCGTTGCCGCCGAGGTAGTCGACGGCCGCGCTGAAGTCCTCGGTGAAGGCCTCGGGCGAGGCCAGGTTGCGGGGCGACCCGCCACTCTCGCCGCCGTAGGAGGCGTCGAATGCCAGTGCCACGTAACCCCGTTCGGCCATCTGCTGGGCGTACAGACCGGAGGACTGCTCCTTCACGCCGCCGTAGGGATGACCCACGATGATCGCCGGGTGGCGGCGGGTGGTGTCGACGTCGGCGGGCACGTAGAGGTCGCCGACGAGGTCGATGCCCAGCCTGTTGTCGAACCGCACCTTCTCGACGTCCACCCGGTCGCTCTGGGGGAACGTCTTGTCCCACTCCGCGCTCGCCGCGGTGGGAGC
Source organism: Mycobacterium sp. PTI7 (assembly GCF_056679845.1). NCBI lineage: Bacteria > Bacillati > Actinomycetota > Actinomycetes > Mycobacteriales > Mycobacteriaceae > Mycobacterium > Mycobacterium sp. PTI7. The sequence goes on along the minus strand of NZ_CM155252.1, from coordinate 4,653,675 downwards.
GTCGGGTTGACCCGAGGACGACGCGCAACTGGTGAGCGCCAGTGCGCCGATGGCGACGAGGGCGGCACCGATCAGCGGGCGCGGGCCGCGGCGCTTCCGGGCGGTGGTGGGTGTGTCTGTCATGTCGAATCCTCATGTGACGTCGGTTGTTCGGGTCCGGTGGGTGTGCCTCCAGACAACGCCCATCCGGGCCGACGTGGGAGTCACCGTCGAGACGTGTACCGGCAGTGCATCCCTCCCGGTCGCCGATGGTCGTACGGTCGGACACGTGGACAACCGACACGAGGTACGTGACTTCCTGACGTCGCGGCGCGCCAAGATCACGCCGGCGCAGGTGGGCATGCCCGACTTCGGGCACCGGAGGGTGCCGGGCCTGCGCCGGGCCGAGGTCGCCGCGCTAGCGGGTGTCAGCGTCGAGTACTACGCAAAGCTGGAACGCGGGTCGCTCGGCGGGGTCTCGGCGTCGGTCCTCGACGCACTGGCCCGCGCGCTGCGGCTCGACGACGCCGAACGGGCACACCTGTTCCACCTCGCCCACGCCGCCGACGGCACCAGCGCCGGCATGCGTCCGCGTCGACGGCCGAGTGCCAAGTGGACGCCGCGGCCCGCGCTGCAGTGGATGCTGGCCGGCATCCATCCGCCCGCGCTGATCCGCAACGGCCGGATGGACCTGCTGGCCACCAACCACCTGGGCCACGCGATGCACACCTCGGTGTACGACAGCCAGCCGGGCGAGACGCCGAACTTCGCCCGCTACACCTTCCTCGACGACGACGCGCAGCGGTTCTATCCGGACTGGGACACCGCTGCCGACACCTGCGTCACCATCCTGCGGACCGAAGCCGGCCGCGACCCCCACGACAAGGCCCTGCACGACCTCGTCGGCGAGTTGTCCACGCGCAGTGAGCCGTTCCGCCGCCGCTGGAGCGCCCACGACGTCAGCCTGCACGGCGCGGGCACCAAGCGGTTCCACCACACCGTCGTCGGCAACCTGGACCTGAACTACGAGAGCGTCGACATGATCGCCGACGCGGGGCTGTCCCTGACCATCTACGTCGCCGAGCCCGGGTCGCCGACCGCGCACGCGTTGGACCTGCTGGCGTCCTGGGCGGGCACGCCCGCGGACGTCGACGCGCCGTGACGGTCCTGCGTCCCTGGGCGCTACTGGTGGTCGTCGGCCTCGCCGCCTGTTCGGCCGAGCCGGGCCGGTCGAGTGCCCAACCCGAAGCGCCCAGCCCGTCCGCGAGCGCCTCCGCCATGGACGTCCGACTGACCGTCGACGGCCGCGACGTCGAGGCGCGGCTGGCGGACAACCCGACCGCGCGCGCCCTCGCCGGACTGCTTCCGCTTCGGCTGAGCTTCCGCGACCTGAACGACGTCGAGAAGATCGCCCGGCTCCCGCGCCCGTTGACCACCGACGGCGTGCCCGGCGGCTCCGATCCCGAGGTCGCCGACATCGGCTACTACGCGCCCACGGACGACCTCGTCCTCTACTACGGGGACGTCGGCTACTTCGACGGCATCGTGCACGTCGGCCGGTTCGACGCGGAAGCGCTCGACTGGATCCGCGATCGGCCCGACGGGTTCACGGTCGCCCTCGACCGCGCGTGACGCGCGTCGAGACTGCCGTGGGGGTCGTGCTCCCGCGATAATCGCAGCCCTGAGCGCATTCTCGACGCAAACTCCCGACCTGCCGACTTCGACGCGATGGGGTTACACATCGACCGTCAGGGGTAAAGCTCGACCACAGATCCGTTCGAGCAGTCGAGGAGACACCATGACGTCGCAGGAACCCACGCAGCCGTCCGACGACGAGGTCGCCGACGAGGTCCTCGCGCCGGCCACGCCGGGTGCCGAAGCGCTCGGCACCGATGCCCCCGAGGAATCCGACGAGGCCACGGGCCAGTAGGCGCTGCCCTCACCGATAGCGCCGGGGAACCGTCCACGGCCGCCCGAACACCTCGTCGAAGGACTCCGGCACGAAGACGCTGTCGCCGCCCGCCGGGAAGCTGGTGAGTTCGCCGAAGACCACGCGTCCGTCAAGGTCGTAGAGGTCGACGCGCACGAAGTCGGTGTCCACGCCGAGGCGTTCGGCGAGGTCGATCATCGTGGCGAGGCCGGGCGCCCGCGGCGGTTCGGGCCGGGCCCAGGGTGGCCCACCGCTCATCGGAAGGTGCTGCCATTCCCGGGTGAAGAAGTCCTGGGTCCGCACGCCGAAGCGTCCGGCGTCCACCTGGACGAACTCACACCGGCCGTGGAACACGAAGAACTTGTAGTCCGCGGGGATGCCGCCGTCGGTGCCGGCCAGCATCTCCTCCACGATGACGCGGCGCGGGACGCGGCCGTACACCCATTCGCGGTTGGGTCCCTGGCCGTAGAGCTGGGTGAGCCAGCCGGCGGCCACCCGGATGAGTTCCGCGCGGGGCGCCGCCTCCGGGCGGACGTGGGAGTAGACCCAGCTGCCGGGGTCCGTCGGCAAGGTGGCGTCGGCCGGGGCCCGGCCCGAGACGACGATGGCCGCGCCGCTGCCGTGCGTCGGCTTCACCACGAAGTCGGCGGGGAGCGGTACGTCGGCGAGCTGCGCGGCGTCGTCGACAATGGCGTACGCGCGCGGCAGGAACCCGGGTCCGATCGCGTCGGCCACGTAGTCGCGCACGGCGGCCTTGTCGGCGAACGTCACGACCAGTCCACGGTGGTCGCGCAGCATCTTGTAGCGCACCTTGTCGCGGAACGTGCGCGGCCGCCGCGTACGCCACAGCCGGACGGCGCGGACGAGGCGGCTGCGCTCGCGCCGGCGGACGGTGGTCACGCGTCCAGGCTAGGAGCACGCTCTCCCGCCCGATAGGTTCTGTGTCGTGGCCCTGTCCCCAGACATCGTCGGCATGACGTACACCTACCCCGACCACTACGAGGTCGGGCGGGAGAAGATCCGCGAGTACGCCGAGGCGGTCAAGAACGACGACGCGGCGTACGTCGACGAGGACGCGGCTCACGAGCTGGGCCACGACGCGCTCCTCGCGCCCCTGACGTTCATCTCGATCTTCGGTCTGCAGGCGCAGATGGCGTTCTTCGAACACGCGAACATCCCGATCACCGACGAGAAGATCGTCCAGGTGGAGCAGGGGCTGACGTTTCTGCGGCCCGTCAAGGCGGGTGACAAGCTGTACTGCCACATCCGGCTCGACTCGCTGCGGCAGGCCTTCGGGGCCGACGTGCTGACCATCCGGAGCCGCATCACCAACCAGCACGGCGAGACGGTGCAGGAGGACTACACCACCATGGCGGGGCGCAGCGAAACGGAGTGATTGGGGCCGTGGAGTCCATCACATCGCGTCTGAGCACCCCCGAAACGGGCATATTGCATACACTCGCAAGCGTTGTGCTTGCAAAAGTTAGCAAGTGTGTTGTCAAGAATGGGCACGCACGCCTAGGCATGGAGGCGTAATGGCGATTCTTGAGGTCGGTGCACACATCGGCGGCATCGGCGACGAGATGGTCAACCGGATGCGTCCGGCGACGAATCTGTTGATCGACGCGGCGCGCGCAAGTTCGTCGTACGTCGACCGTCTGCTCCGCACGGACGGAGCCGACACCGGGCGCGCCGGATCCGGACTGCTCCTGCACGCCCTGCGCCGCGACGACGTGGGTCGCCGCCCCGGCGACGTCATCGTCCCCCGCGACGTCACGCGCTGCTGACGGCCACGCGGTACGGTTCCGGCAGGGTTTTGTTCGAGGCGCTACAAAATGCGTCTCCCCTGTGAAGGAGTCGCTCATGTCCGAGTCGATCGAGACGTTGATGCACGACAATCTGCTCGCGGTGTTCAATGAACGCGACGACGCCGCGCGCGCGTCCGCGATCGAGCGGACCTATGCGGCCGACGTGCGGTGGACCGACGACGAGGGCGTGACCACCGGACGCGCCGCGCTCGACGCCAAGTGCGTCGCACTGCAGGCCAACCTGGGTGATCAGCAGTTCGCGACCGACGGCCCCGTGCGCAGCCTCGAGGGCTTCGGATACCTCGGCTGGCACCTGCTCGATCCCTCGACCGGAGAACCGGTCCTGTCCGGCTTCGACACGGCACTGATCGCCGACGGGATGATCACCGACCTGTGGACCGTGCTGATCCCGCCGCAGTAGGCCGGGAATAGGACGCCCCCGCGCGGGCATTCGACTCTGATAGCCGACTACGCATGGGAGACGACCGATGAAGTTCGGAATCGCGACGTTCGTGACCGACGACGGGATCGACCCGGTGTCGCTCGCCCGCGCCATCGAGGAGCGCGGCTTCGAGTCCCTGGTGATCGCCGAGCACACCCACATCCCGGCCAGCCGGGAGTCGGCGTATCCCGGAGGCGGGGAGCTGCCGGAGCCGTACTACCGCACCCTCGATCCCTTCGTCACCCTCGCTGCGGCGGCGGCGGTCACGACGACGATCGAGTTGTTCACCGGCATCGCGCTCCTGATCCAGCGAGACCCCATCACGACCGCCAAGGAGGCGGCCAGCGTCGACCTCGTCTCGAACGGGCGCTTCGTCTTCGGGGTGGGCGCCGGCTGGAACATCGAGGAGCTGCGGCACCACGGCACGGACCCCAAGACCCGGGGCGCGCTGCTCGACGAACGCCTCGACGCCATCAAGGCGCTGTGGACCGCCGAGCCGGCCGAGTATCACGGCCGCTACGTCGAGTTCGACTCGTCCTACCTACGGCCCAAGCCGGTCCGGAAGCCGCATCCGCCCATCTTCATCGGCGGCAACTCCGATGCCACCGTCAAGCGGGTGGTCCGCCACGACGCCGGGTGGATCTCGAACCCGCTGCCCGCCGAGCAGCTCGCGAAGCGGATCGGACAGATTCGCGACGGCGCCGGTCACGACGTCCCGCTGGCCATGTTCGGCACCCCGATCGACGCCGACTACTGGCGCACCGCCGACGACCTGGGCTTCGGGCAGGTGGCGCTCATGCTGCCCACCCGGCCGCGCGACGAGACGCTCGCGCTCCTCGACGACTTCGCCGCGAAGGTTCGGCAGTACCGGGCGTGACCACCGGGGGAGGCTCCCGTCCCGACGTCGCGACGCCTACGGTCGAACGATGGATTTCGAGGAGTACCGCTCATACGACGCCACCGGCCTCGCCGGGCTGGTGGCCGACGGACAGGTGACGGCGGACGAGCTGCTGACACTGGCGCGCGACCGTGCGGCGCGGGTCAACCCGAAGATCAACGCGATCGTGCGGGACGTGCCCGCCGCACCCGCGGACGCACCCAGCGGCCCGTTCACCGGGGTGCCGTTCCTGATCAAGGACCTGGCCCAGGACTACGCGGGCCTGCCCACCTCGGCGGGGTCGCGGGCACTCCGGTCGACGCCGGTTCCCGCGCACGCCACCATCGTTCAGCGCTGGCTCGACGCGGGCCTGGTCATCTTCGGCAAGACCAACACCCCGGAGTTCGGCGCCAAGGGCATCACCGAGCCGGAACTGTGGGGCCCGGCGCGCAACCCGTGGGACCTCTCGCGGACGCCCGGCGGATCCTCGGGCGGGTCGGCGGCCGCCGTCGCGGCCGGGATCGTGCCGGCGGCGGGGGCCAACGACGGCGGCGGATCCATCCGCATCCCCGCCGCCTGCTGCGGTCTGGTGGGACTCAAGCCCGGACGCGGACTCACCCCGTCGGGCCCGTCGACCGGCGAGTCGATGCACGGCGCAGCGGTCCAGGGCGTCGTGTCGCGGACGGTGCGCGACACCGCCGCGATGCTCGACGTGATCAGCGGCGGTGAGCCGTTCGGCCCGTTCTCCCCCGCAATGCCCGAGGCGTCGTTCGCGTCGTGCGTCGGCCAGGACCCCGGCAGACTGCGCATCGGGGTCCGGGTCCCGTCGGCGATCAACCCGACACCGGACCGCGAGGCGGTGGCGGCCGTCGATGCCGCCGTCCGCGTGCTCACCGACCTCGGCCACCACGTCGAGGAGCTGCCCGCTGCGCCGTTCGACGACGCCGCGCTGGCCCGGGACTTCCTGCTCACCTGGTTCGTCTACACCGCATGGGAACTCGACGAGGCGAAGCGCCTGACGGGTGCGGGTGACGAGTCCTTCGAGCGCGACACCCTGATCCTCGCCGCGATCGGGCGCGCCACGCCCAGCGTCGACTACGTGGACGCCGTGCAGCGGCGCCACGAACACACCCGCCGGCTGAGCACGTTCTTCGAGTCGTACGACCTGCTGCTGACGCCGACGCTGGCGACTCCGCCGCCCAGGATCGGAGAGTTCGACCTGCCGTTCGCGTTGCAGCGCGCGTCGGACGTGCTCATCAAGACCCGCACGGCCCGGCTCCTGCGCTACACCAAGATCGTCGACGACATGGTGGACAAGAACCTGAACTGGGTGCCGTACACGCAGCTCGCGAACCTGACCGGGCGCCCCGCGATCACCGTCCCGATGTACTGGACGGCCACCGGACTGCCGCTCGGCGTGCAGTTCGTCGCGCCGCTCGACGGTGAGTCGACGCTGATCAGGCTGGCGGCGCAGCTCGAGGCCGCGGCGCCGTGGGCGGATCGGCGCGCGGGCGTTTAACGGGGTTCGCCGGTGGTAGTCCCCTCCTCGATCCGCCGCCGCCCGGCGTGCGATCGTGCCGAAGGAGCGATCCCCAGTGAGCCAAGGGCCCGACCCCGCCGAGGAACTGGTGGGGATGTTCGCACGGATGTCGGGGATGCTGCTGACGGAGACGACGGTGGCCGGTGCACTCTCCACCGTCACGTCGCTGGCCGCCGAGACCATCGCCGGCAGCGCCGGCTCGGGCATCAGCCTGATGGACCACCACGGTAGGCGAACCACGTCGGCCGCCACCGACGCCCTGGTTCGGCAGCTCGACGACGCCCAGTACGAGCTGGACGAGGGACCGTGTCTGACCGCGTGGCGGGAGGGCACCGTGATCCGCTCGCACGGAGACGACGACGCACGACGCTGGCCGGCCTGGATGTCACGCGCCACCGCGCTCGGCATGCGGTCGTTCCTCAGCGCCCCAGTCACCCACGGCGACGACCACCTCGGTGCCATGAAGGTGTACTCGACCACCGTCGACGCCTACGACGACCACGCCGAGCACCTCCTCCGGCGCTTCGCCGACCAGGCGGCCATCTTCGTCGGCAACGTCAAGACCGTCCGCTCCGCGGAACGCCTGAGCGAGCAGTTGAAGGAGACCCTGCGATCGCGCGACTTGATCGCGACGGCGCGCGGGATCCTGATGGCACGGTTGGGGATCGGCTCCGCCGAGGCATTCCGCGAACTGGCCATGGAGTCACACCGCACCCACCGGCTGGTCGGTGACGTCGCCGCCCGGATTGTCGCCTCGACGACGGACGCGTGAGTCGCTGATGGCTGCCTACGACGAGCTGGACAAGCGATTCCACTTAGCCTTCGAGTCCGCGGACATCTCGATCGACCAGCTGTGGCTGCGCTACTTCAGCCTCGGCGGCGACGCCGGCCGCTTCGAGCTGGACGCCTACATGAACGGCGCGATCGCGCTGCCCCCCGACCAGCACGACATGCTCGCCCACGCCATCAACGAACGGCTCGACGAGATCGCGCCGCCGCGCGCGCCCTACAGCGACGAGTTTCAGAGCGCGGACGAGTCGAGTGGGGTGGAGGGAAGCCTCTGAGCGGGCGGGCTCAGCCCTGGCCGCGGGTGTCGATGACCCGTTGGGCGATGTCGACGAGTTTCGCGTTGCCCTCCTGCGAGAGCTGACGCAACATGTCGAAGGCCTGCACGTCGTCGATGCCGAAGCGCTCCATGATGATTCCCTTGGCCTGACCGATGCGATCCCGGCTCGTCACTGCCGACTGCAGCTGCTCGCCCTGCTGGAACGACATGATGGCGGCCGCCGCGTGAGCGGCGAGCACCGTGCCGACCGACTGTCGCTCGGCGTCCCACTCCGTCGGCTCGAATCCGAACAGGTTGAGGGCACCCGCGGTGCGGTCCTTCGTGTACAGCTTGAACGAGATCCCGCTCCGCACGCCCAACTCCAGGACGGCCGGCGAGTACTGCGGCCAGCGCTGCTCCTCGCGGAAGTCGTCGGTGCGGACGACCACGTCATGGATCGCCGCATCCATGCACGGGCCCTGCTGATGCCGGTGCTGCAACTCGTCGAGCTGATGCGGCAGGTCGGTGGTGCCGGCATGGGACTCGAACCGGCCGCCTCGCCTGATCAGGAGGATGCCTGCGGTGCTGACACCGGGGATCAACTCCACCGCGGCCTCGGTGACCTCCGTGAAGATCTCCTCCACCGAGCGCGGAGCTGCGACGGCGCGGGCCATCTCGGCCATCTTCATCGCAAGGTCCTGTGGGTTCGGCTGGGACATGGAGTTGTGTCTGCCCGGTGAGGTTCCGGACAAACCTCCACCTGGCGAGCGGTCCGAGCGCGTCCGGGGGCGTGTCGGGGTCCGTCACCGCACCGTCAGAAACGTCTCTGACGTGCGCCGACGTAGCTCGGGACGGGACCCCTGCGGACGGGATGGCGTGCGGTGCGAGCGTCGTCCAGCGACCCCACAGCAACCGACCGTAGCGTCCCGCGGTGCGGCCAGACGAGCACGACGTGTCGGCCCTCGACCCAGGAGGAAGCCGATGAACCCCGAGCAGAAGCGCGCCCTGATCCTCGACGTGGTGATCCTCCTGCCCGCGGACGTGCGGCAGCGCGCCATCGAGTGCAGCTCTGCGCTCGCGACGCTGATGGACGATGACGGCGCCCGGGCGTGCTTCCGACTGGGGGCAGGCTTTCCCGGCGAGACCGAGGGCAGCTGTGAGCCGCACGTCTCGCTGTTCATGCTGACGGTCGACGAGGACGAGATCGACCAGGTGCGAACGGCACTCGACGACGTCGTCCCCGCCCTCGCGGCGTTCGCCGCCGAGGCCACCGAATATCGGTTCAACCGCGAAGGTGCACCCGAACTCTTCTACCGGCGCAGCGACCCGTGGCGACGAACGCAGGCGGCGGTGATCGGAGCAGTGGAGCCGTTGCGGCGGGGTCGGCTTCGCGATCACGGTCCCGGCGGCGAGGTCCTGGCCGACGTGGTGGCCGACGGCCGAGCGGACGACCCCGCGCTCGTCGGCCAACTCCTTCGCTACGGGTACGACGCGGTCTCCGACGACCATGACGACCGCTTCGACCCGCACGTCACGCTGACCTGGCCGCGTGACGAGGTCTTCCGCGTCGACCTCTCCGCACTGCCGCGACCGTCGGCGTTCGACGGGACGGTCGGCGAGATCGGGCTGTACGAGATGAGTCCGAACGGGACCTGCACCCGATGCCGAGGAACGTGGGCACTCGGTGCCCACGCCGCCGCCACGTGACCCCGCCGTGGCCGGAGATCCTGTCTCTGACGCTGCTGGCCGCCGTCCTGATCTTCGCGATGGTCCAGCCGCGCGGCCTGCCCGAGGCGACGCTGGCGGTACCCGCCGCGGCCGCGCTGTTGCTGACCGGTGCGATCTCGTGGGCCGAGGCGGAACACGAGGTCCTGCTGCTGGCACCGACCGTGGGATTCCTCGCCGCCATCCTGGTGCTCGCGCGACTGGCCGACGTCCTCGGCGTATTTCATTGGCTGGGAACGGTTCTCGGCCGTTCGTCGCGGCACCGACCGCAGCGGCTGCTCGCCCTGGTGTTCGTCGCGGCGTCGGTGACCACCGCGGTGCTCAGCCTGGATGCCACCGTGGTGCTCCTGACGCCGGTGGTGATCGGATCCGCGCGGCTCGCCGGCGTGCGGTCCGGTCCGCACGTGTACGCGTGCGCCCACCTGTCGAACACGGCATCCACCCTGCTGCCGGTCTCGAATCTCACCAACCTGTTGGCGTTCTCGGCGTGCGGGCTGTCGTTCGCATCGTTCGCCTCGGTGATGGCCCTGCCGTGGCTGGTGTCGATCCTGATCGAGTACGGCATCTTCCGGTTGTTCTTCCGGCGCGACCTGGCCGGGTCCGAACCGCTGCCCGAGGACGAGGACGAGGGTGCGGTGCCCGACGCCCCACTGTTCGCGTTCGCCGTCATCGGCGCCACTCTGGTCGGATTCGGGGTGTCGGGATGGCTGGGCGTCGAGCCTGTGTGGATCGCCGTCGCCGGGGCAGCGGTACTGGCCGTCCCGGCACTCGCGGGCCGGTCGATCACGCCGCGGGCGATCGTCGGGTCGGCGTCAGCGCTGTTCTGCGTCTTCGTGCTGGCGCTGAGCGTCGTGGTCGCGGCCGTCAGCACGAACGGCCTCGGCGACGCCATCGAGGCGGTGGTCCCCGCGTCGACGTCACTGCTCGGGCTCGTCGCGATGGCAGCACTGGCCGCCGTGCTGGCCAACGTGGTGAACAACCTGCCCGCGACGCTGATCCTGCTGGCCGCGGTCGGCACCACGGCGCCGCCCGGCCTGATCCTCGCGATGCTGCTGGGCGTCAACATCGGCCCCAACCTGACCTACGTCGGATCGCTGGCGACGCTGCTGTGGCGCCGCGTCCTGAACGCGAGCGGCCAACCGCCGCACCTCGGCCGGTTCACGGCACTCGGGGCGGTCACGGTGCCGATCGGCCTGCTCGGTGCGGTCGGCGCACTGTGGCTGGGCCTGCGGGTCGGACTGGGCCAGAACTGATTCCGGCCCAATCCGTCCCGGCTACGAGCCCGCCAGCCGCTTGTTGACCAGGCGCGTGATCCACGCCGGGGAGAACCGGGCGCCGACCGCGAGGGCCTTGGCCTGCCTGCCCACCGGGAAGTGCACCTGGTGGACGAGACGGCGCGGTGTCGACGGATCGACGGCCTTCACGATGTCGTCGGCGATGTCCTGTGCGGTGAGCCGGATGCCCAGCGAATCCGTGGTGCCGGTCTTCACGTCGGTCGTCATGGCGGTCTGAACGTAGAGCGGCCACATCGCCACCACCCGGATGCCGTACCGCGCCCACTCGAGGTCGAGCGCCTCGGTGACGGCCCGGACGAAGAACTTGGTGGCGCTGTAGTTGGCGAGTTCGGCCTGGCCGTAGATCGCCGACGCCGACGCCATGTTGACGACGGTGGAGTTGGGCGTGGACTTGAGATACGGGAACGCCGCGTGCAGACCGTTCACGACGCCCTTGGCGTTGATGTCGATCTCGCGGTGGTGCCGGGCCACCGGGATCTCCTCGAACCGTCCGGCGATCAAGATTCCCGCGTTGTTGATCATGACGTCGAGCCGGCCGCCCGTCGTCGCGACGAATGCTTCGACGGCCGAGGCCATCTCGTCGGCGTCGGTCACGTCGAGCCGCCCGGTGACGATCGTGGCCCCGAGCGACTCGACCTCGTCGGTCAGGGACTTCAACCCCACCTCGTCGAGGTCATAGGCCCCGATGGCATATCCGCGCTTGGCGAAGGACAGTGCTGTGGCGCGTCCGATACCGGCGGCTGCGCCGGTGATGAAGACCGATTTTCCCTGAGTCATGACCCCATCTTGTCGCACGGCCGCGACGGTCAGTCGGCCACGCTCTCGGATGCGTCCGGAGTGCGGGTGTCGACGACGCGCTGGGCCACGTCGGCGAGCGTGATCCCGGCCTCCTGCGACAGCCGGCGCAGTATCTCGAACGCGCGCACGTCGTCGACCCCGTAGCGCTCCATGACGATGCCCTTGGCCTGTCCGATGCGATCGCGCAGGCTCAGCGGCGAGTGCACCGTCGCACCCCACCTGCTGGCCGTGATGGCCGCCGCCGCGTGCGCCGCGAGGATCTCTCCGATCGTCTCGGCGCGGTCGTCCCACACGTCGGGCCGATGGCCGAAGACGTTCATCGTGGCCGCGATCCGGCCCTCGCCGTACAGCTTGAACGACAGGCAGCTGCGTACCCCGAGTTCGACTGCTGCCGGGGCATATTCGCGCCAGCGGGTCTCCGAGCGGAAGTCGTCGGCGCGCACCGTGGTGGCCGTGAAGGCGGCGTCCGAGCACGGCCCCTCCCCGAACCTGCGCTGCAGCTCGTCGAGCCGGGCCGAGAGGTCCGACGTCGCGCCCACCGAGACGACGTGATCATCCCGGATCAGCATGATGTCGGCGTGGTCGGCGCCGTCGATGAGTTCGACGGCGGACGCGCACACCTCGGCGAACACGTTCTCGACGGGCTCGTGCACGGGCGCTGCCTCGGCGAGGTGTGCCAGCCGGTTCACCAACCGCGGTCCCACCAGGTCGTCGGTGATCATGGTCGAGTCGTCTCCCTTCGCGCGGCGGCCAGATGTTCTCGGACCCACCACCTGTCGTCCCGAGTCGTCGAGTACCAGCCAGCCCTGGGCGGCGAGCCGTGCACTGACGCGTGCGCAGTCGTCCGTCGGCGCCCGGTCCCGTACCAGGGTCGCCACCGCGGCCCGGACGTCGGCGGCCAGAATCGGCGGTGCCGCCTTCGCGAGCACGTCCGCGACGAGGTCCACCTCGTCGGCGCAGAGCCGCCGCGGACACAGCGCGAGAAGCGGCACGTGACCGGTCCGCGGCGCCACCTCGGGATAGCCGGTGCGCACGAAGGCGACCAGCCGAGACATCACCGAGGGGCTCGTCATGGGGACGTGCTGTTCCCGGACGGATCTCGGTCAAACCGCCTGTTTGGCGTCAGGGCCGGCACACGTGTGTCGAGCGTGAATCTGGCGACGTCTGCCGGGCTCGAACCGTCGCCACGTTCACACTCGCGGTGACGACGTCAACTATCGCCGCGGCGGCCGCGGGCCGGGGCGCGTCGGCGGGGGCAGCGTGGCCCGGGGGCGGAACGGGCGGGTGGGAGGTTCGGCCTGCGCGACGGGTGCCTGCGCGCGCATCCGCGTGGTCTGCGGCTCGGCCGGCGGCGGGGGCGGTGCACCCAGCTTCATCGGCCGGGTCTCGTTGTCGGATGCCCCCTGCTCGAGGAGGACGCCGCGGGCGATGCGGTCGAGCGCGCCCTGCACCTGCATCCGGTCGGGCCGGCCGGCGAAGTCGTCGGACTGCGCCAGGGTCTCGGTGATCCAGCTCGAGATCACGTCGCGGGCCGTGTTGACCTCCGCGGCACCTGCGGGGGTGAGCGTGAACAGGTTGCCCAGCCGTGTCGCGTAGCCCGTGGACACCAGGCGGTCGAACGTCGGTTCCAGGATCTGGCGCGGCACGCGGCGCTCCTCGGCGATGGCGAGCAGGTTGGCGTTGCCCGCCGCCGCGGCATGGCGGTACACCTGGATGAGCGCCCACAGCCGCGCCGTGTCCAGGCGGCTGCGCGACGAGTGCGACACCGATTCCAGGTCGATCCCGTGGGTGCGCTGCAGCAGCCGTCCGATCGACACCTCGAGCAGTTTCTCCGGCGGCTCCGTGGTGGGCATGCCGAAGCCCTCGCCGAGGTCGGTGCTGCCGCTGGCCGCGGCGTCACGCAGCGGGACCTGCTTGAGGAACAGTGCGAGGACGAAGCCGACGACGGCGATCGGTGCGGCGAACAGGAACACCTGGCTCAGCGAATCGGCGTAGGCGCCGACGATCGGCGCCGCGATCTGCTCGGGCAGGCGGTGCAGCGCCTGCGGTGACGTCGCGGCCTCCGGTGGCGCGCCGCTGCCCGCCATCGCCGCCGGCAGCCGGTCCTCGAGGAAGTTCGAGAACAGCGAGCCGAAGATCGCGGCGCCGAACGAGCTGCCGATGGTCCGGAAGAACGTGACGCCCGACGTCGCGACGCCCAGGTCGGTGAAGTCGACGGTGTTCTGCACCACCAGGATCAGCACCTGCATGCTCAACCCGATGCCCGCGCCCAGCACCAGCAGGTAGAGCGACTGCACCAGCAGCGACGTGCCGGGGCCCATCGTCGACAGCAGCACGAACCCCAGCGCCATGATCGCCGTGCCGGCGACGGGGAAGATCTTGTACCGCCCGGTGCGGCCCACGATCACGCCGCTGCCCAGCGAGGTGACCAGCAGGCCGAGGACCATCGGCAGCGTGCGGAGTCCCGAGGCGGTGGCGGAGACGCCGTCGACGAACTGCATGTAGGTCGGCAGGAACGTCAGCGCGCCGAGCATCGCGAAGCCGACCACGAACGACAGCACGCAGCACACCGTGAACACGGGGTTCCCGAACAGCCGCATCGGCAGGATCGGTTCGGTGGCGCGCCGCTCCGCGACGACGAATGCGACCAGGGCGGCCGTCGAGCCGACGAACAGCGCGATTATGGTCGCCGATCCCCACGGGTAGGTGGTGCCACCCCAGCTGGTGGCCAGTGTCAGGCCTGCCGCGCCGAGTCCGATCAGGACGATGCCCGCGTAGTCGAGGACCGGGCGTGCGGTGCTGGCGAGCTTCGGCATGGCGGCGCCGACGATCGCGAGGACGATCAGCCCGATGGGCACGTTGATCCAAAACGCCCACCGCCACGTCAGGTGGTCGGTGAACAGCCCGCCGAGGAGCGGTCCGATGACGGTGGTCACGCCGAACACCGCGCCCAACGCGCCCTGGTAGCGGCCGCGTTCGCGCAGCGGGATCACCTCGCCGATCACCGCGACCGCGGTCACCGTGATGGCACCACCGCCGAGGCCCTGCAGCGCGCGCGCCGCGACCAGCATCCCCATCGAACCGGCCAGGGCGCACAGCACCGAGCCGCCGAGGAACAGCACGATCGCGACTTGGAAGATGCGCTTGCGGCCGAAGATGTCGCCGAGCTTGCCGACGACCGCGGTGACGATCGTCGACGCGAGCAGATAGCTGGTGACCACCCACGCCTGGTGGCCGGCGCCGCCAAGATCGGCGACGACGGTGGGCAGTGCGGTGGCGACGATGGTCTGGTCGAGGGCGGCCAGCAGCATGGCGAGCACGACGGCCAGGAAGATGAAGTTGCGCTGCCGGAGGTCCAGCGATTCGGGCACCGACGCCGACGGCGCGGCCGCTGCTCCAGGTTGACCCGTCATTGACACCGCGAGGGCTTACCCACGCGAGCCCCCGCTGACACGGGAACGTCGCGATCGTCACCGCGTCGTGTCGGGACCCTTCTTACTCAATGAGCGCGCTCGGCGGGCGGACGACCGTCTCCTGGCCCATGAACGGCGCGCTCTGGCCGGCCATCGCGACGACGGCGACGAGGCGGCCGACGGCGTCGGCCCGCTCGGACGCGTGCGACAGCCACGCGACGAGCACCCCGAGGAGCGCGACGACGAAAATTCCGGTCAGGAGGGCCATGGAACGAGCCTGCCGCCGGGCGGTGCCGGTCGCCACGGGCTGCACGGTCACGCGTGCACGAGATGCCGCCAGAGCGACGGAACGCTAGCCGTGCTAAACAGTTGGCATGACGCAGCGGCGTGCCATGTCGGCCGACACCCTGGTGATCGCCCTGCTGGTCGGGTCCGCGTTCGTCATGATCCTCAACGAGACGATCATGAGCGTCGCGCTGCCCGCCCTGATCGTGGATCTCGACGTCACGGCAGCCACCGCGCAGTGGCTCACCAGCGGCTTCCTGCTGACCATGGCCGTGGTGATCCCGATGACGGGGGCGCTGCTGCAGCGCTTTCCGGCGCGCGCGATCTACCTGGGATCGATGCTGCTGTTCTGCACCGGCACGCTGCTCGCGGCGCTGGCACCGGGCTTCGCCGTGCTGCTCGCGGCGCGCGTGGTGCAGGCCTGCGGCACGGCCGTGATGGTGCCGCTGCTGATGACGACGATCATGACCCTGGTGCCGGTGGAGCGCCGAGGCCAGACGATGGGCACGATCTCGATCGTCATCGCCGTCGCGCCCGCCGTGGGCCCGACGCTGTCGGGTCTGATCCTGGGTTCGCTCGGCTGGCGATGGATGTTCTGGATCGTGCTGCCCATCGCCCTCGTCGCCCTCGCCTTCGGCGCCCGCTACCTGCGCGTCGCCGCCGAGCAGCGCCGGGTGACGCCGGTGGACGCGCTGTCGGTGCCGCTGTCCGCGATGGCGTTCGCCGGACTGGTCCTCGGGTTGTCGCTGTTCGGCCAGTCCGCCACCGGGCACGCCGGCATCCCGGCGTGGCTGCCGCTGCTGATCGGCGCCGTCGCGATGGTGTGGTTCGTCCTGCGCCAGCTCCGGTTGCAGCGTCGCGACGGCGCGCTACTGGACCTGCGGCCGTTCACCTACGGCAGGTTCTCCGTGTCGCTGGCGCTGGTGGTCCTCGGGTTCATGGCGCTGTTCGGCGCCATCATCATGCTGCCGCTCTACGTCCAGGACGTGCTGGGCCGCAGCGCGCTGATCGCGGGTCTGATCGGCCTGCCCGGCGGCCTGCTGATGGGTCTGGCCGGTCCGTTCGTCGGCCGCGCCTACGACCGGCACGGCGCCCGGGTGCTCGTCGTCCCCGGCACGGTGCTGCTGTGCGGCGCGCTGTGGGGTTTCGCGACGTTGGCCGTCGCCTCGCCGCTGTGGGAGGTGATCGCCCTGCAGACCGTGATGATGCTCGGCCTGTCGATGATGTTCACGCCGTTGATGACCGACGCGCTCGGCGTCCTGCCCGAGACGCTGTACTCGCACGGCAGCGCCATCCTGACCACGCTGCAGCAGGTGGCCGGAGCGGCGGGGACCGCGCTGTTCATCACCGTGATGACGACGAACTCAGTGTCCGGCGGTGCGCCCGATCTGCCCGGGGTGCGGGCGGCGTTCACCGTCGCCGCGGTGATCGCGGTGGTGGCCGTGGGTGCGGCGTTCTTCACCGGCAGGAAGCCGGCTCCAGCCGACGCCGTCGCGGTGCACTGACGTCGGTCAGTACGAGACTGCGGTGCGCGGGTGGGCGCAGCTGACCAGCGCGGGCTCGGCGACCTTCTTGGGAGCGCGCCGCTTCTGCGGGCGGGCCGCGCGTGCGATGCGGCGCTCGAGGGCACGCGCGTCACGGTTGCTCAGTGCACGGTTCTTGCGGGCCAGGAGGTCGAGCTGCTCCCAGCTCAGGCCGTCGAGGTCGCCGTCGGCGTCGTGGGTCGCGATGACGACGGCACCGTGCAGCAGTGGCACGTTGCGTGCGGTGAACGGCGTCGTGGCCAGGAGGAGTTCGGTGGCGCTCTGGTTGACCCGGCGCTGGCATCCCGGTGTGACGGGGCTGAACCAGAAGTCGAACTGGCGATCGGCGCTGGTCAGCGACTCGAGGCCCTGGTCGGTGACGAGCTGGTCGATGTCAGCCTTGCTGAAGGCGCGGGTCTCGTGGATGGCGCCGTTGGCGCTGCAGTAGAGGACGGTGTTCATGTCGATGATCCATTCACTTCTTTCTCGGCGGGCGGGGGACCGGACCATGGCCCGGGCTGTTACTGGAGTTACCCATGTGATATTTGGGACAAACTTTGATAACGGAATAGGAACGGAAAAATTCCCCGGCGCACGCGAAGTCTCCGCACGCGGCGTCGCCGAACGTGCGGTGATGGCGGGATTCGGGCGGTGATGTCAAGCGGTTAGTGCATCTGGGTTATGCCGCTGCGTCGAGGAGTGCGGCGAGTCGGGCGGCTGGTGTGTCGAGGTTCAGGGTGGGTCTGGGTCGTGTGTTGAGGGTGTCTTGGATCCGTTTGAGGTCGGCCTTGGTGTGCACGCGCAGGTCTGTGCCCTTCTCGAACCAAAACCGGAGGAGTCGGTTGGTGTTCTCGTTGCTGCCGCGTTGCCAGGGCGAATGCGGGTCGCAGAAGTAGACCGGAGCCTGCAACTGCAGATTGATGTCGCGCCAGTTCGCCATCTCCTTGCCGCGGTCCCAGGTGATGGTGCGCCGTAGATGCGCTGGTAGTTCGCTCATCGCCGCGATCATCGCGGTGGCCACCGAGTCGGCGGTGTGATCGACCGGTAGATGCAGCAGGATGGTGAACCGGGTGCTGCGCTCGACCAGGGTGCCGATCGCCGAGCCGCTGCGGGCGCCGATGATCAGATCACCCTCCCAATGACCGGGTACGGCGCGGTCGGCGGCCTCGGCGGGTCGGTCCCGGATGGTGAACACGTCGCCGAACTTGCCGCGCCGTTCGGCCTGCCCCCGGGTCCTTCGTGCCGTGCGTTTGGTCGACAGACACTTGTGCAGGTCGGCGCGCAAACGGCCACGGGTCTGCACGTAGAGGCACTGGTAGATGGTTTCGTGGCTCACCCTGGCCAGCCTGTCATCGGGGTGATCGCGCGCCAACATCTCGGCGATCAGCCGTGGACTCCACCCGATGTCCATCCAGGCAGTGATCCGATCACAGAGCCGGTGGTCGTCGAGTTTGAAGGCCTTGGGCCGCTTGCCGTTCTGCGTGGCCCGCGCGTGAGCCAAACGGGCGTGGTAGTCCCCATCGGGGTTGCGGTTTCGTGCGATCTCCCGACTGATGACTGATCGATCGCGATTGAGTTCGCGGGCTATCGCCACCTGCTTGAGGCCCGCATCCAGACCGCGCATGATGACGACGCGTTCGTCGAAACTGATCCGATGCCCGCGCCCGCCCGGCCGATCCAGATCGCCAGGATCGACCAGCCCCAATGCACCCTTGCCGCTGCGCAACTGCATTGCTCCAGCGTCGCGCCACCACAGGCCGGCCGATGTCGAGGACACACCCATCTCCCGGGCCGCCTGCCTCAACCCGGTCCCCAGACAGATCCGGTCGAGCAGTTCCCGACGCACCAACACGCAATGGCGGTGACCACTCGGCATGACAACCTCCCAAATCAATGGATGTTGTCTTGACCGTATGAATCTGCCGGCCGTTTCGCCGCCGTACTCGCACGTACGGCGGCGGGCCTACGCTAGTCGGTCGTGCGGAAGGCGGCGGCGATCTCGGCGACCCGCGGATCGTCGCGCAACTGCTCCAGCGTCATAGGCAGGGGGAGCCGCCAGTTCGGGTACTCGTCGACGGTGCCCGGCAGGTTCGGCTGGCGGGGTTCGGCGATCACGTCGTACGGCGAGACGAGCTTCAGCCGGCTCGGGGTCGACGCCAGGAAGCGGTGCATCGCCATGATGACCGCGGCCTCGTCGGACGCGTCGTCGGCGAGCAGTCCCTCCGAGCGCAGCAGCGCCAGCCACTCGTCGCGTTCGCGGGCGGCGTTGGCCTCCTCGGCGGGGACGTCGTCGAGCAGTCCGAGGTCGGCGCGGGCACGCACGTGCTCGCCGCGCAGGAAGCCCGCGGCGGTCGGCAGGTCGTGGGTGGACAGGCTGGCCGCGGCGCGCGACGGCCACTGCGCCGAGGGGAGCAGCGGCTCGTCGGGGTCGGACTGATCGCGGGTGAACCATGACACCGCACACCCCAGCATCTCGTTGTCCGCCAACGCCTCCGTGACCTCCGGCTCGACGGTGCCCAGGTCCTCGCCCACCACGGTGGCCCCCGCGCGGTGCGCCTCCAGCGCCAGCACGGCGAGCATCACCTCGGCGTCGTAGTACACGTAGGTCCCGCGGCCGGGACCGTCGCCCGGCGGGATCCACCACAGCCGCCAGAGACCGGCGACGTGATCGATTCGCAGACCGTCGGCGTGCGCCAGCACCGCCCGCAGCATGTCCCGCAGCGCGGCATAGCCGGTGGCGGCCAGGCGATCCGGTCGCCACGGCGGCAGTCCCCAGTCCTGACCACGCGGCGTGAAGTTGTCCGGCGGCGCGCCGATGCTCACGCCGGTGGCGAGCACGTCGGCCAGGGCCCAGGAGTCCGCGCCGTCGGCGTCGACGCCCACCGCGAGGTCGTGCAGTACCCCCAGCGACATCCCCGCCCGGTGCGCCGCGTCGCGCACGCCGATCAACTGCTCGGCGCACTGCTCCTGCACCCAGGCGTGAAATGCCACGCGGGAAGCCAGTTCTCGGCGGGCATCTGCGACGGCTGCGCCTCCGACGTCGCGCAGATCCTCCGGCCACGTCGACCAGCGACCGCCGTGGCGCTCCGCGAGTGCGCAGTACGTGGCCCAGTCCCGCAGGCCGTCCGACGCGTCGGGTAGTGGGTCCGGACGCCCCTCGGCGCGCCAGAGCAGTTCCAGCGCATCGCGTTTGGCCGCCCACACCAGATCGTGCTCGATGCGCTCGGTGGTCGCCGAGACGCGGAGCGCGTCGACCTCGGCGCGGGTGTCCGCGTCGGCGCGACCGTAGGCGTCCAGGTCCTCGATGCGCAGCGCCAGCGGGTTGGCGAACCGTCGGCTGGACGGCGTGTACGGCGACGGCTGTACGGGATGCGTCGGGCCCGGGGCATGCAGCGGGTTGAGCAGGACCGCGCCGGCGCCGTGGGCCGCGGCGGTCCAGTCGACGAACTCGCGGAGGTCGCCGAGATCGCCGATGCCCCACGACCGCGCCGATCGCAGCGCGTACAGCTGCAGCATCCAGCCCCACGTCGCGGGCGCCGACGGCACCGTCGGCGGCGCCGCCACCAGGGTGGACGTCCGGCCGTCGCGGGTGTGCAGTCGGTACCACCCGGGTTCGAGGTCACCCGGGATCTCGTCACTCACGTCGACCCGTGACCCGTCCTCGCCCTCGACGGCTACGGCGCCCGGCATCGCCGTCGGCCGTCCGTCCAGGCGCACCGCGACCGTCGGCGGCAGGACCCCGGCGCGGTCGAGTTCCTCCAGCCGGTCCAGTTCGCGGCGACGGTCGGCCTCGGTGCCGGCGGCGACGTCCATCAAGCCGAGCACGCGGATCACGACGTCGGCGTCGACCTCCACCGGCTCGCGGCGCTCGTTGTTGTAGGAGGTGGCCACCCCGTGGGCGGCGGCCAACCGGCGCAGGTCCTCGGGTACCGGGGTCGGGTTCGTCACCGCCGCGCTATACCCGCGGGAACCGACCTTGAACCGATGCGGCGACGCGGTAGGATAACCGTTGACTTATATAAGTGGCTGCTCATACGATGGCAGGGTGCACGCGTTCGACGTCCTGGGCGATCCGGTCCGGCGTCGCATCCTCGAACTCCTCGCCGACGGGGAGATGCCTGCGGGTGCCATCGCCGACGCCATCCACCGGGACTTCGACATCAGTCAGCCGGCCGTGTCGCAGCACCTGAAGGTGCTGCGCGACAACGGGTTCACGTCGGTTCGTCCCGACGGGCCCCGCAGACTCTATGCGGTGGACGGCACCGCCCTGCGGGACGTCGACGAATGGCTCGACGGGTTCCGCCGGTTCTGGGCTCCGCGGCTGGACGCGCTCGGCACCGAGATCGCCCGAGGGCGACGCCGACGACGAGAGGAAGAGACATGACCGAGATCGACGTCCGACATCAGATCGACGCCGTCAGCCGACGGGTGGCACACCGCGCCCTCGAGACCGGCCCCGCGCACGTGGTCACCATCGGCCAGTCCTACGACACCGACGTAGACGACCTGTGGGACGCCGTGACCAACGTCGAACGGATTCCGCGTTGGTTGATGCCCGTCACGGGCAACCTGGAGGTCGGCGGGACCTATCAGCTCGAGGGCCATGCCCACGGCACGATCCTGACCTGCGACCCGCCCACCGCGTTCACCGCGACGTGGGAGTACGGCGACGACGTCAGCTGGATCGCGGTGACCACGAGCGCGGATGGACCGGACCGCTCACACCTGACGATCGAGCACGTCGTGGACGCCGACGACGACAACTGGCGCTCGTTCGGGCCGGGTGCACTAGGCATCGGATGGGACTCGATGGTGCTCGGGTTGTCGATACACCTGTCGACCGGCGAGTCCATCGATCCGTCGTTCGGCCCCGAGTGGACCGCCACCGACGAGGGCCGGCTCTTCCTGACCCTCTCCGGGGAGGGCTGGCACGCCGCGAACACGGCCGCGGGCGTGGACGCTTCGACGGCTCGCGAGCTGACCGACCGATGCCTCGGGGCCTACCTCGGCGAGGGCTGACGGGCGCTCCATCACGCGACTCTCGACGCAGGGAGACCCCTCAACGCACGCGGCGCGCCACGTCCGAGTGGACGTGACGCGCCGCGTGTGTCGTTACGTGCTGGGTCTAGCCAGTGCCGACGCAGACGCCGCCGGCGCATGCGCTCGCACCGCCGGGGCCCGCACCCGCGCCCGCTCCGGGCACGCCCGCGGAGGCTCCACCCGGTCCGGCACCTGCGCCGCCACCGGGGACGACCGCGCTCGCGCCGCCGGGGCCTGCGCCCGCTCCGGCACCCGGAACGCTGGCGGACGCGCCGCCTTCGCCCGCTCCGGCTCCGGTGCCACCGGGCACCTCTGCGGTGGCGCCACCTTCACCGGCACCCGCGCCGGGCGCGCCCGTGCCGCTGGGTGCGCCGCCCGCGCCGGACGGTGCGGTGGTGGTCATGGCGGGGGCGGACGTCGTGGTCGCCGTCGTCGTCGCGCTCGAGGTGCTCGACGACGTGCTCGACTCCTCGGTGCTGTCCGATCCGCCGCAAGCCACGGTCATGGTGCTCACGGCGAACGCGGCGGCAATCGCCGCGGTGACGGAGAGTCGGCGGGAAATCCGGGTCTGGGTCATGTCAGCGCTCGTCTTCTATGCGTAGGTTCCGTGCGTTGGGGGTGTTCCCCGAACGGAGTTACCCATCGAGGGCCGGTTCTATGCGTCGGGGCGGTCACGAGGTTTGTAGAACGGCCGAGTGGTGAATATCACCGGCCATGGTCGGACTGGGCGATGCCCTCGAGTGGACGAAACACCAGGTCACGTCGCGCGTACCGAAGGCTGACCTGGACCAACGCGATGCGGACTACATCCGAGAGCAGCTCCCCGGGCTGTGGTTGCTGGCGTCGCTGTACTTCCGCGCGGACGTCCGCGGCCTCGACCGGATCCGCAAGGACGGCCCGGTCCTGTTGGTGGGCAACCACAGTGGTGGCAACCTCCCGCCCGACACGTTCGTGTTCACGCTGGCCTTCTGCTCCTACTTCGGCGTCGAGCGGCCGTTCTATCAACTCGCGCACAACCTGGTGGTGTCGATGCCGGGTCTCGGCTCGCTGCGCAAGTTCGGCACCGTCGCCGCCAACCACGACAACGCGGTGATGGCCCTGAAGTCGAATGGTGCGCTGCTGGTCTATCCGGGCGGCGACTACGAGGTGTTCCGACCGTCGTGGAAGCGTCACGAGGTCGACTTCGGGGGCCGCAAGGGTTACGTGAAGCTGGCGCGCGAGGCGGGGGTGCCCATCGTGCCGATCGCCAGCGTCGGCGGTCAGGAGGCGGCGCTGTTCCTGGACCGCGGGCAGTGGCTGGCCAGACTCCTGCGGGTCGACAAGGTGGCGCGGCTCAAGAGCGTGCCCATCCTGCTGGCGCCGCCATGGGGACTCGCCATCAGCGACATGGTGCCGAGACTGCCGCTTCCGACCAAGATCTCGATCGAGGTGCAGGAGCCGATTTCGGTCGACGACGTTCAGGCCGACGGCGACGACGAGATCAACGACCGCGTGCTCGCCAGCCTGCAGTCCGCGGTGGACCGGATGGCCGCGCAGCGACGATTCCCGGTGCTGGGATGAGGCTCGACCGCAAGGTGATCGCCGATGTCCCGCCGCACGCGGTGTGGAAGCACGTGAGCGACCCGAACTGCTATCCCGAGTTCATGGCGCGACTCGAGCGCTGGGAGACCGTCACCGACGGCCCGATGGGAGTGGGCTCCCGCTACACCGTGCACTGGTTGGTCGGGTCGGTCCCGATCGGCGGCGTCGTGGAGATCACCGAGGCCGACGAGGGCCGCGACCTCGCGTGGATCGGGATCACCGGCGTGACGCTGCGCGGGAGGTTCCGGCTGCGGGACCACGGCGACGGCCGCACGAAGGTGACGTTCCGGCTGGCCTACGAGGCGCCGGGCGGCGTGCTGGGCCTGCTCGCCGACTGGGTCGCGGCACGTCAGGTGGGTCGCATCATGGACGAGACGCTCAAGCGGCTGAAGGTGCTCGTCGAGTCCTGACCGGTCACGCCGTTTGAAGGCATCCGAATCGGATATCTGGCGCCGGTGACCACAGCCGACCCCGATCCGCGCGACCCCACGGTGGCGGGCCGCTACCGCTTGGTCGCACGCCACGGGGGTGCGCCGCACCTTCGGTTCTGGCAGGGCGTCGACACCCGGTCGTACGCGTGGGTGGCCGTCACCCTCGTCGACGCGGACGGCGTCCTCCCGATCGAGCGCGTGGACCGGATCCTGTCGATGGCCTCCCGACTCCGGGGACTCGACGTGGTCGGCGTGGCGCGGGTGCTGGACGTCGTGCACACCGGCGCCGTCGGCGTGGTGGTGAGCGAATGGGTCCGCGGCGGGTCGCTGCGCGAGGTCGTGGACACGTCGCCCGCGCCGATGGCGTCCGCCGCGGCGATGGAGTCGCTGATCGTCGCCGCGGACTGCGCGCACCACGCCGGTCTGGTGCTGGGCATCGACCATCCCGACCGGATCAGGGTGAGTTCGCACGGCGACGTCGTGCTGGCCTACCCCGCCCCGATGCCGGACACCACGCCGACCGACGACCTGCGCGGGATCGGTGGCGCGCTGTACGCGCTGCTCGCCGACCGGTGGCCGCCGCAGGACCCGATGCCGACCGGGTGGACGCCGGCCGACCTCGCGGCCGCCGGTTGGCCGGTGGAACCCGCCGAGGTCGACGGCCGGATCCCGTTCCTGGTCTCCACCGCCACGTCGGGTCTGCTCCGTACCGACGGCGGAATCACCTCGGCGCGAACGCTTCTGACGCTGCTCCGCCAGGCGCAGGCGGATCCGGCGCCACCCGCGCCGCCACGGCCGGCACCGGCCGTCACGCCCGCCGACCCGGCACGGCGCCGTCAGGTCATGACGATCTCCGCCGTGGCGGCGGTACTCGCCGTCGTGGTGGCGATCGCGAGCGTGAACGTCATCCGATCCTTCGGCGGCAGCACCGGCAACGCCCTCGACGCCACCCGGCTGGGCCTGCTCCCCACGGCAACACCGCCGTCGGGCGAGCCGCCGGTGACCCGGCAGGCCGCGGGCACGCCGGTCCGGCCGACGGACGCGTCGGTGTTCTCGCCCGACGGCGCGCCCGACAACCCCGGCTCGGCGGGACTGGCGGTCGACGGGGAACGTAGTACTGCGTGGAGCACCGATAGGTACTTCGACCCGAACCCGTTCCCCGGCTACAAGACCGGGGTCGGTCTCCTGCTGACGCTGCCGCGCGCGTCGACGCTCACCGGCGTGGCCATCGACGTGGGGAGCAGCGGCACCGCAGTGGAGATCCGGACGGCGTCGGCCACCCCGACGGCCCTGTGGGACACGACCCGGCTGGCCGGGCCGATCGCACTGACGCAGGGCGTCAACCGGATCCCGCTGGCCGACAGGTCCGAGACGTCGTCGGTCCTGGTCTGGATCACCACGCTGGGCACGACCGACGGCGCGAGCCGCGCGACGATCGAGGAAGTCGAGACGTTCACGACCGCCCCTGCCTGATCCGTCGCGGCGGGAACGCCGAGCGGCGGGCGACCGATGCGACGCAGAGGGCGACCAGGGCCAGGACGATCATGACGATCGGCAGGCCGAGTCCGTCGTCGACGGTGATCAGCACGGCCCCGGCGACACCGCCGCCGAAGATGGCGACGTTGAACGCGACGCCGACGAGGGAGTTGGCGACGTCGGCGTTCTCGCCGCTCGCCTCGGCCATCGCCGTCTGGAGCTGGGTGGCGGCGCCGCCGAATGCCACGCCCCACAGCACGATTGCGGCGATCACGGCCGCCTGCGAGTCGTGCGCGACGGCGAAGACGACGCCGGCGGCGACGAAGGCCGCGATGCTGCTCAGGACCAGCACCCGCAGGGCCCGGTCGATCAGCAGCCCGGTGACCCACACGCCCACGATCGCGGCGAGGCCGAAGGTGACCAGAGCGACCTGGGTGCTGAGTCCGACGCCCGCGAATCCCAGGTAGGACGCGATGTAGGTGTAGAAGGTGTTGTGCGCCAACATCCAGGCGAAGATCACCACCAGGATGAGCGCCACCCCGGGCAGCGCGAACACCTTGGCCACCGGCATGCGGGACGCGGCGCGCTGACCGCTCGCGTCCGGGACGACGATCAGCGTCAGCACGATCGTCACGATCGCCAGCACCGACAGCGTGGCGAACGAGTAGCGCCACCCCCAGGTCGATCCGATCCACGAGCCGAGCGGGGTGCCGAACGCCAGCCCGGCGGGGACGCCGATCGACGCGATCGCGAGGGCCCGCCCGGCGAGGTCGGGCGGGCTGATCCGTCGGGCGTAGCCGGCGAGGATCCCCCACAGCAGGCCCGAGCAGGCGCCGGCGAACAGTCGCACGCCGAGCGACACCGCGATCTCCGGGGACACCGCGGTCACCACGTTGGCGAGCAGGATGCCTGCCATGCCGCCCACGGCGAGCGGCTTGCGCCGCAGTCCGCGGGTCGCCGCGGTGGCGGGGATGGCGGCGAGCACGGTGCCCAGCGCGTAGGCGCTCACGAGCTGTCCCGCCGTCGCCTCGCCCACGTGCAGGCCGTCAGCGATCTGCGGGAGCAGCCCGGCGGGCATGGTCTCGGAGGCGATCAGAACGAAGCCCATCAGCGCCATGATCAGTAGGGCGGCCGTGGGCAGCCCGTCGCCGTCGGCGGTGGTCGCATCGGTGGGGGAGTCTCGTAAGTCGGTCACTGGAACCTCGGGTGGTCGTCGTGCGGAATCGGCGTCGATCCCAGTGAAGTCGACTCGGCAGCGGGATGGGAGTGCCCACCCGTGCACGTACCGGCAGTGCACCCCTGCGAAGAACGCCCCGGTGGGACACCATCGTTATATGGTCTAAGTATGAGTCGAGTAGCGGTGATCACCGGCGGTGCGGGCGGCATGGGTCTGGCGACGGCCAGGATCCTCGGGAGGGACCACGACCTGGTGCTCTGCGACGTCCGGCAGGATCGGCTCGACGCGGCGATCGCGACGCTGACCGACCTCGGCGTCACCGCCACGGCCGTCGCGTGCGACGTCACCGACCGCAAGGCCGTGTCGCGCCTGTTCGGCACCGCGGCCGAGATCGGCACGATCGCCTCGGTGGTGCACGCCGCCGGCATCAGCCCGAGCATGGGCGACGCGGACCACGTCGCCAGGACCAACGCGCTCGGCACGGTCGCCGTGGGAGAGGCCTTCTTCGAGACGGCCGGTGAGGGCGCCGCGATCGTCAACGTGGCCTCGATGGCGTCGTACATGCTCCCCGAGGAGATCGTCCCCTACAACGTGTTCCCGGTGGCCCTCGACGATCCGGAGCGCTTCATGGCCGGGCTGTCGGCGGCGTTCGAGATCGCGCCGGCGCCGGCGCGGCCCGGCCTCGCGTACGGGATCAGCAAGACGTTCGTCAGGTGGTACAGCACCTCGCAGGCGGAGCGGTTCAACGGCCGACGGCTGCGCATCGTCTCGGTGTCGCCGGGTTCGGTCGACACCGAGATGGGCAGGCTCGAGGAGCAGGCGGGTGCGGGCGCCATGGTCGCCGACTTCGCGGTGCCGCGTTGGGGCAACGCGGAGGAGATGGCGGAGCTGTTCGCGTTCTGCGTCAGTTCCAAGGCCGGATACCTCACGGGCACGGACATTCTCAACGACGGCGGCGTGATCGCGTCGATGCGGGAGCGGGCGCGGGTCGCCGCCACGGCCTAACACCGACTGACCGAAAATAACATCAGACATGTTGAATGTGTGATGTTTCCTGTGATAATTTCGGCCCATGGCAGCGCAGCCGCGGCGGAACGGTAGCCACGCCCACCGGCGCTCGGAGATCGTCGAGTTCGTGAAGGCGCGGGGGTGGGCCCGCATCGACGAGCTGGCCGGGCAGTTCAGCGTCAGCACCATGACGATCCACCGCGACCTCGACCACCTGCACGCCCAGGGGATGCTGCGGAAGGTGCGCTCCGGTGCCGAGGCCCCGCCCAGCGAGGCGTTCGAGCGCAACGTCGACCTGCGCAAGGCGCTCAACCTGGCCGAGAAGCAGGCCGTCGCCCGGGCCGGATTCGACTGGGCCACAGCGCAGATGGACCTGCAGGCGATCGCGCTGGACGACAGCACCACCGCGCTGCACGTGCTGCCGCACCTCGCCGCACACCTGCCGCTGACCGTCGTCACCAACTTCCTCCCGGCGATCGACGAGCTGGCCGCCGACCCCGGGGTGCGGCTCAACGCGATCGGCGGCGACTACGTGCCGGAGTTCTCGTCGTTCGTCGGGTCGCAGTCGGTCCGGGCGCTGCGCGACATGCACTACGACGTCCTGTTCATGTCGGTGCCCGCGGTGTCCCGCGGCATGTGCTTCCACCCGTCGAGTGCGGCGGCCGAACTCAAGCGCGCCTTCATGGACAGCGCCGAACGCCGCGTGCTGCTGATCGACCACACCAAGTTCGCCCGCCGGGCCATCCACCGGATCAGTGCGCTCGAGGACTTCGACGCCGTGGTGGTCGACGACGGACTGGCCGAGCAGGACCTCGAGCAGCTCGGGGCGAGCGGGGTCAACGTCGTCGTGGCGTCGACGGCGCCGGCCTCCGACGAGGCGGTGCAGGCGTGACCGCGACCCGGCTGGTGGTCGCCGTCGACTGCTCGACCACCGCCGCCAAGGCGATCGTCGTCGACCCGTCGGGCGAGGTGGTCGGCACCGGTGCGCATCCCCTGGAGACGCGCAGTCCCGCCACGCACTGGTTCGAGCAGCAGGCGGACCAGTGGTGGACCGCCACCGACGTCGCGGTCCGGCAGGCGCTGGCGGACGTCCCCGACCGCGGCGCGGTGGCCGCCATCTGCGTCACCCACCAGCGGGAGAGCTTCGTCTGCCTGGACGCCGACGACCAGCCGCTGCGGCCCGCCATCCTGTGGATGGACGGTCGCGCCGACGTCGAGGTCGCGCGCTACGGCTCCGATCGCGTCGAGCTGCTGTCGGGCAAGCCCGCGGACATCACGCCCGGGCTCTACAAGCTGCTGTGGCTGCGCGACCACGAGCCCGAGACCATGGCGCGGTGCCACCGCGTCGCCGACGTGCACACCTTCCTGGTGCACGCGATGACCGGACGCTGGGTGTCGAGTACGGCGTCGGTGGACCCGCTCGCGCTGATCGACCAGGCCACCGGCGACTACGCCGACGAACTGCTGGAGCTGGCGGGTCTGCGCCGCGACCAGTTGCCGGACCTCGTCCCCACCGGGACGTCGCTCGGCCCGCTGCGGACCGAGGTGGCCCGGTCGTGGGGGCTCGGCGGCGACGTCGTGGTGGTGGCCGGTCTCGGCGACGGTCAGGCGGCGGGCGTCGGACTGGACGTCACGCACCCCGGCGCGGCCTACCTCGTGCTGGGCACCGCCGTGGTGATCGGCAGCGAGACCACGTCGTACCTGCCCGCGCGCGCCTACCGGTCGATGATCTCGGCGACCCCCGGCCAGACGACGGTCGAGACCTTCAGCTCGTCGGGCACCTACCTGCCGACGTGGTTCCGCACCGAGTTCGGCGAGCCCGGACTCGCCGGCGCGCCGGACCCCCGGCTGGAGCGCGAGGCCGCCGCGCTGCCCGCAGGCAGCGAGCGCCTGATGACCCTGCCGTACTGGAACGGTGCGCAGACCCCGCACTGGGACAGCCAGGCGTCGGGCATCACGCTCGGCTGGCGCGGCTGCCACACCCGGGCGCACTTCTACCGCTCACTGTTCGAGGGCATCGCGTTCGAACTGCGGATGCAACTCGACGGCCTCGAGGAGGCGCGCGGTGAACGCGTCGAGGTGCTCCGGGCGATGGGCGGCGGCGCGCGCAGTCCGCTGTGGACGCAGATCCTCGCCGACGTCGTCGACCGCCCGATCGAGGTGTGCGCGTCCGGCGAGGTGAGCGCCCTGGGCGCCGCGGCCGTCGCCTTCACCGCGATCGGCCGGTACGCCTCGCTCGCCGAGGCAGCGGCCGCCGTCGCGAGGACTGACGCCGTCATCGAGCCCCGTCCCGAGTTCGCCGCCGAGTACCGGCGGCTGCGCGGGCTGTACGAATCGGTCTTCGCCGAGACGCGCGACATCCTGCACCGACTGCACGCGCACGACGACCTACACGACGACACACGAGACGACACGCGAGGAGAACGACGATGAGAGCGGCCATGTTCTACGGGCCCGGCGACCTCCGGCTGGAGGACGTCCCCGCCGGGGAGCCCGCGCCGGGCGAGGTGCTGGTCGACGTCAAGGCGGCCGCCACCTGCGGCACCGACCTCAAGTCCTACCGGCGCGGCCACCCCAAGCTGTTCCCGACGCTGCCCTCGCGGTTCGGTCACGAGTTCGCCGGCGTGGTCTCCGCCGTCGGCGACGGTGTCGACGGGTTCGCCGTGGGCGACCGCGTGGTCGCCGCCAACACCGCACCGTGCGGGCACTGCTGGGCGTGCACACGCGGACGCCAGAGCCTGTGCGAGAACCTGGAATTCCTCAACGGCGCGTTCGCCGAGCAGGTGATCATTCCGCCGTCGATCGTGCAGCGGAACACCTACCTGCTGCCCGACGACCTGGACTTCGCGTCGGCCGCTCCGCTGGAACCGCTGGCCACCGTCGTGCACGGCATGGCCGAGACGGGGATCGAACTCGGTGACACCGTCGTCGTCCACGGCGCGGGCCCGATCGGCCTCATGTTCGTCCGGCTGGCGACGCTGCGCGGGGCGAACGTGATCTCGGTGGACCAGTCGCCCTGGCGGTTGCAGCAGGCGCTGGTGGCGGGTGCGGTCGAGACCATCGACCTGACGGACACCCCCGATGCCGACGACCGGGTGGCGCTGATCAAGCGGCACACCCCGCACGGCCGCGGCGCCGACGTGGGCATCGAGGCGGTCGGGCTCCCCGGCGTGTGGGAGCAGACGGTCCGGACGCTGCGGCCCGGCGCGACGGCCGTGCTGTTCGGCGGGACGCCCAAGGGTGCTCCGTTCTCCGTCGACTCCAGCGCCATGCACTACGAGGAGTACACGCTCAAGGGCGTCTTCCACCACACGCCGAACTACGTGCGGATCGCGGTCGACCTGCTGGCCAGCAAGAAGGTCGACGGGTCGATGCTGATCACCGAGCACCGGCCGCTCGACGCGCTGCTGCCCAGTCTCGAGGACATGGCGGCGGGCCGCGGGTCGAAGTACGTGCTGGTCCCGTGAGCGGCGCCGACGGTGACCTCCGCCTGGCTCCCGAGCGACAGCAGGTGGTCGACGCCTGTCGCCACCTGAGCCGCTCCGGCCTCGTCGTCGGCACCGCGGGCAACGTGTCCGTGCGGGTCGGGGACCTCGTGGTCATCTCGCCCAGCGGGGTGGACTACGACGCGATGTCGGCGCGCGACGTCGGCATCCACGATCTCGACGGCAACGCCGTCGACGCGGTGCTGGAGCCGTCCAGCGAGTTGGCGCTGCACCTCGCGGTGTACGCGACGACGGCGCACACGGCGGTGGTGCACACCCACGGGCCGGCGTCGACCGCGATGTCGACGGTGGCCGACGAGGTGCCGGCGTCGCAC
The DNA here is from genome assembly GCF_056679845.1 of Mycobacterium sp. PTI7. NCBI lineage: Bacteria > Bacillati > Actinomycetota > Actinomycetes > Mycobacteriales > Mycobacteriaceae > Mycobacterium > Mycobacterium sp. PTI7. The sequence continues at coordinate 4,622,482 of NZ_CM155252.1, read as the reverse complement.
TACTACGCCGCGCTGTTCGGCGGCGCGGTGCGGGTGGCGCCGTACGCCACCTTCGGCACGACGCAGTTGGCGGACAACGTGACCGCCGCACTCGTCGACCGCACCGCGGCGCTGATGGGCAACCACGGCGCGGTGCTGGTGGGCGCGGCGCTGCCGAAGGTACTGAGCATGGTGCCCTACCTGGAGTACCTGTGTGACGTCCAGTTGCGGGCCATGGCCAGCGGTGCCCCGGTGCGGGTGCTCGACGACGACGAGATCGCGGAGGTCGGTCGCCGGCTCGCCGGCTACGGCCAGCAGGCGACGGGCGGCGACTCGGAGGCCTGAGCAGGGACGCTGGCGCGGTGGCGGCCGTGCCGCTACCCTCGGGCAGGGCTCGTGGAGCGGGCGCCCGACGGAGATGTCGGGTGTGCCAATTTCATTGCGACACAAGCTCGTTCGGTGTAACCGGGGTCGGGGTGGCCTGTCGGTGTCCCACGGGACCGATCTGGTCGGCCCATGGGCGGTGCGGCTGCCGAATCCCGCAGATCCGAACCGCGAAGGATGTCCCACTTGGTACGCGAGCCCCGTCTCCTGCACCGCCGCGCCGCCGTCAAGCTCCCGTTGCTCCTCGCCGGGGGAGCCGCGGTCTCCCGGCTGCCGCGGGCGTCGGCCGCACCGGGTCGGTGGTCCGCGGACCGGGCCAACCGCTGGTACCGGGCGCAGGAGTGGCTCGTCGGCGCGAACTACGTCACGTCGAACGCGGTCAACCAGCTCGAGATGTTCCAGGCCGGGACGTACGACCCGCGGCGCATCGACGCCGAGCTGCGGATGGCGCGCGCGATGGGCATCAACACCGTGCGGGTGTTCCTGCACGACCAGCTCTGGACCCAGGACCGCGCGGGGCTGCAGCGCCGGCTCGGCCAGTTCGTGGGAATCGCGGCGCGACACCGCATCAAGCCGCTCTTCGTGTTCTTCGACTCCTGCTGGGACCCGATGCCGAAGATGGGCAGGCAGCGCGCGCCGCGGCCCGGCATCCACAACTCGGGGTGGGTGCAGAGTCCTGGCGCCGAGCGTCTCGACGACCGCTTCTACACCCGCGTCCTCTACGACTACGTCGTCGGCGTGATGAGCCAGTTCCGGCACGACCCGCGGGTGCTCGGGTGGGATCTGTGGAACGAGCCGGACAACCCCGCCCCGCAGTACGCCCGCGTCGAGCGCCGCGACAAGGAGGAACTGGTCGCCGCCCTGCTACCGCAGGTCTTCGCCTGGGCCCGCTCGGTGAACGCCGTCCAGCCCCTGACCAGCGGTGTGTGGGACGGCTTCTGGGGCGACCCGGGCAGGCGCAGCCGGATGGCCGCCCTGCAGCTCGAGCTGTCCGACGTGATCACGTTCCACAGCTATGCCAAGCCGGACGAGTTCAGCTCGCGCATCGACGAATTGGCGCCGTGGGGGCGGCCGATCCTGTGCACCGAGTACATGGCCCGCACCCTGGGCAGCACGGTCGAGGGCATCCTCCCGATCGCGCGCAGGCACCGCGTCGGCGCGTTCACCTGGGGACTGGTGGCGGGCAAGACCCAGACGTTCCTGCCGTGGGACTCCTGGGAGCGCCCGTACCTCGAACCGCCCGCCGAGTGGTTCCACGACCTGCTGCACGCCGACGGCCGGCCGTACCGGGACGCCGACGCCGTCGTGATGAAGCGTCTCACCGCCCGGCCGCACCCGAAGTAGCGGTCAGCGCGGCGGCGAGGACAACCCGGCCCGGACGGTGCGGGTCAGCTCGTCGGCGAGGATCTCCGGTTCCCCGGCGAACAGCCCGTCGAGCGCGAGGGTGGCGACGACGGCCGGATCGGTCTTCTGATCGGCGGGGACGTAGCTCACCATGTCGGTGTCCATGTATCCGACGTGCAGCGCGGCGACGTGTATCCCCTTCGGCGCCAACTCGGTTCGGAGGGCGTCGGTCATGGCCCACCCGGCGGCCTTCGCGGCGGAGTACGCGCCGCTGGTCGGCGGGTGCACCCACGACAGCACAGACAGCACGTTGAGGATCGCGCCGCCGCCGGCACGGTCGCGGTTGCGCTCGATGACCGGCACGAAGGCGCGGGTCACCTGCAGGGTGCCGAAGTAGTGCGTCTCCATCTCGAGACGGACGTCCTCGAGGGACCCGTCGAGCAGCGTCGCGCGGGTCGACACGCCCGCGTTGTTGATCAGGACGTTGACGTCGCCGGCCTCGGCTGCGGCCCGGCGCACCGACTCGGGGTCGGTCACGTCGAGCTGGATGGGAATGACACCCGGGACGTCGATGGTGTCGGGGTTGCGGGCCGCCGCGTAGACCGTCGCGCCGCGGGCGACGAGTTCCTCGGCGAACCGCCGACCGAGCCCTCGATTGGCTCCCGTGACCAGTGCCGTGACGTGTTCCGTGTTCATGGTGTCCTCCTCCGTCGGTGCCCCACGAGGGGCTGCCGAGAAGAACGCCGAGAGTCGATCGTGACGTCCCGCTGCGCCGAAGAGTGCCGCTGGCAGGAAGCGTCAGGTGATGCTGACCACCGCTCGGTCGCCCACGGGGGCGCCCAGCGGGACGACGAGTGAGCCCAGCACCCCGAGCGCCACGCACACGCGGTCCCCAGACCCCGGCGGAACACCCGAGCGCAACTTCACCGCCACGATGTCGGGCGTCTCGGAGACCTCGGCGTGTACCGCGTGACACTCGGGCACGCCGCCGGTGAAGTGCACGGCGATGGCGTCGGCACCCGGAATGCGACTCCACGAATCGATCTCCTGGGGGCGGCCACCCTCGAGCGACGGGGTGTCGGTGAACTCGGTGGTGCCGACAGCGCCGGGTGTCTCGGGCAGCGTGGTGACCACGGGTGCGGCGCCGGCGGGGGCGGCGCCGAGCATCCCGACACCGATGACGAGGGCGATCGTCGCAGCCAGTCTCACGCGACGAATCCAACCACCAACGCCGCGGGCCGCGCCACCCGATGGGTGACGCGGCCCGGTACTGGCGATGCGGACTAGCTGAGCTTGTCCTTGATGTTCTCGCCGACCTTCTTGGCGCCGGAGACGCCCTGGTCCTTCTGGCCCTCGGCCTTCAGGTCGTCATTGTTGGTGACGTCACCGACGACCTCCTTGGCCTTGCCGATGGCGTCTTCTGCTGCGTTCTTGGCCTTGTCGACGATTCCCATGATGGGTTCCCTTCTTGTTGTGGTCGGTACCCGGTCGGGTACCGACGGCCTTCGATGTCGAGGGATGTGCCCCCCGGCACGATCAGGAGGTGATGGCCTTGAGCAGTCCGGCCTTGGCGCCGGCCTTGGCTCCCGCCTTCGCCTTGTTCTTCGCGATGCGCTTGGGCGTGCTGCCGCCGTCGCGCCGCTTCGACCGGCGACGGACCAGCGCCACGGTGATGGTCGCGCCGGCGATCGCCAGCACCACCAGCAGGCGGTTGTCGTCGAGGTTGGCGTCCTTCGCGGTGTCGGCGACGTCGGCACGGATCTCCGAGACCTTCGCCGAGACATGCTCGGCCTTCTCCTCCACGACCTGCTTGGCCTCGCCGGCCTTCTCCTGCACGGTCTCCGCGACGTCCTCGGCCTTGTCGACCGCGGCGTCGGCCGCCTGCTTCACCTGAGCCTTGGCCTCGTCGGCCGTGCCCTCGGCGCGAAGGTCGTCGTTGTCGGTCAGATCGCCTGCGGCCTGCTTGGCGCGGCCGGCCAGTTCGTCGGCCTTATTCGAGATGTCGCCCATGATGGCGGTCCTCCTTGGTTGGTTACTTGTCTGGGTAGACGGGACGAGCGGGGCGATCCGAATGCGCGATCGGCGTGACGTGCGCCACGGTCCTCAGGCCGGGTCGACGTGCACGGAGATCTGCGCGGTCGAGAGCGGATGGCCGAGCAGATCGGAGATGGTGTTCGCGGTGACGAGCGCGATCCGGTCCGACACCGCGGTCGACGCGTGCCGGGCGACGATCACCAGCCGCGCGCCGGTGCAGCGATGCCCGTCGACGGTGAGGTCGACGTGCAGCAGGAGCACCTCGCCGGACCGGTTCACCGCGCTGCGCACCGCCGTACGCACCACGCGGTCGCTGATCCGCAGCCGGTCACCGGAACGGGATCGCGGATCGGCGGGGAAGACGGCGTCGATCGGCCACGACCGGCGCGCGGCGCGGCTGATCCTCGACACGATCGCGTTGCTCACGTCGATCCACGTCGGGTCGGTCGGGCGTCGATGGAGTTCGCGCGCGGCGCGGCGTACGACCGGGTCGCCCGGCCCGTCGCCCGGCGTCATCGCCAGGCCGTCAGCCGCGCACTCAGCGTGGTGCGGGCCCGGGTCACGTGTCCGCGGGCAGCGCCGTCGGAGAGTCCGGTGACCACGGCGATCTCGGGGTAGGACATGTCCTCGACCTCCCGCAGCAACCAGCACGCGCGCTGCCGGTAGGGCAGCTCGGCGAGGGCGTCGCGGAGGTCGGCCATGAAGTCGCGGGCCGACACTGCGGCGAAGGGGTCGGTCCTGCCGTCGTCGGGCCAGTCGGGCATCCCGTCGCCGACCGTGGCGATGATCCGGCGGCGCCGGTGGTCGCAGATCTTGCGGGACAGGATCGCGAACAGCCACGTGCGCAACGAGGAATCGCCGCGATAGTTCGGCAGGTGCTGCCAGGCGGAGACGAACGCGTCCTGGACCACCTCGTCGGCGGCTCCGGCGTCTCTCAGCGTGGCGCGGGCATACCGGTGCAGCTGCGGGCCGTAGTGGTTGACGAGGTCGGCGAACGCCTCCTCATCACCGTCGGCCGCCGCGCCGACGACGGCGCGTTCGGGCAGCAGGGCATCGAGGACCATCGGTGGGCTCCAACGTCATGGCGGTGCAGCCCATCGGCGGCAGTGCGTGTCGACGATCTTGTTCCCACTGCGGTGAACCGGCCAATCCAGGAGTGAGGTACGTCACACCGCGAAAGGCGAACTCACAGCAAACGCACGGGGTGCGCTTTGCACCGGCCGCGTGCGGTGCCCCTGCTAGCGCGTCGCCGCCGGTGGGCGGTTCCGTCCGGTCGGCGCCGCGGCGGCGTTCACCTTGTCGGCCGCAAAGGTCGCGGCCTGGTCGGTGAGGCCGTCGGCGACGTAGGCGTCGTGCGATCCGGGGCCGCCGCCCGTCGAACACACGGGGTCGCCGGGGATGCAGACGTCGGTGGTCTTCGCGACGTAGCGCGATCCCACGTTGATGGGCGGCGCGCCGCTGTAGATCATCTGCAGGAAGCCGCTCGACGGCTTGCCGAACAGGACCACCGCGGCCACGTGGTCGGCCACCTCGGCGGGCATGGGCTCGGTGATGCCCGGCGGCAGGTCGAAGCCCTGCGGCACCGAGTCCTCGGTGATGTAGGCCGCCACGGCGGCGCCCTGCGAGTAGCCGCCGACGACGATCTTGGTGTCGGGGCAGCGCGCCGCGACGTCGCGAACCCGGTTGCTCGCATCGATGACACCGTCGGCGGCGGCCCCGAAGTCGAGGGACGCCGGGTAGTTCACGGCGTAGACGTCGACGGACTTGCCTTCGGTCTTGGCGCGCAGCGAGTCGATGAACGCCTGCCCGGTACCGCCGACGCCGGCGGGTTCGAAGGTGCCGCGGGCGAAGACCACCTCGACGTCCGCGCAGGGTTCCGGCTCCGCGTGCGCCGGGGCGGCGACGATGGCCGATCCCGTCAGTGCCAACACGACTGGTGCCGCCGCAGCGAACAACCGACCGACGTAACTCATCCCGACCGCCCATCTCGTAGTGTCCGTGGTCAGTGCTTAGCCTAGCTCTGCAACGGTGGTCGCGCAGATGTCGCCCGACCCCGCTCAGGCGCGGCGCAGCACCAGGAGTTCGCCCGAGAGCCGGCCGTCGGACAGCAGATCGCCGATGCGCGAACTCTGCCGTTCGGCCAACTGCCAGGCGGGTTCTCGCCCGTAGCGCTCCTCGAGCTTCGCCTCCACGGCGTCTTCGCGCTCCTGCCAGTCGCGGGGTGCCGACGGGAGATCCGCTGTGGCCTGCCAGGTTTCGACGTGCAGCCCGGCCGACCCGGCGAGATCGGTCAGGAGGCCGACCGTCGGGAAGTCGTTGCCCTCGGGGACGTCCGTGCCCAGGACGTCCGTGGCGACGAAGACGAGCAACCCGATCGCGCCCGCGGGACGGACCACCCGGCGTAGCTCGGTGAGGACGCCGAGCTTGTCCGGTGTGGTGCACAACACGCCCAAACACCACGCGGCGTCGAATGATTCGTCGGCGACCGGCAGCGCCGCACCGCCGGCCTGGACGACGGGGTGATCGAACAGTCGGCGTGCCGCCCGGCAGGCGCCCGCCTCGGGTTCGACGAGAAGCGGCCGCACCGACCGCTGCTCGGCGGCGAGGGCGGCCGGTCCGCCGACGCCGGCGCCGCAGTCGAGCACCGTCGTGCCCGGGCCGAAGTCCATCCGGTCGGCGAGCCAGTCCAGCGCGGCGGGACTGCCGCTGCCGCGGCATCCCGCGGGCACGTGATGGTCGGGTCCGAGGTCGATCGCCACCTCGGCCGTCCACTCGGCCACGGTGTCGAACTCCGCGTCCATCGCCTCGGTCACACGACCACCTCCGCTCGAATGCGTGCACCGACCTCGGCCTTGATCCGCGCACCCACGTGCCCACCCGCACCGCTCGCCAACCCCGACACGTTGACGCCCTCGACGCCGTCGATCGCCAGCAGCTCGCGGGCCTCCGCGACGGCGGCGTCGATGCCCGCCTGGACCGGGTCGGCGTGATTCACCACGTGCGCGACGACGTCCCGGTCCAGTTCGAGGCCGGGCAGCCCCTGCAGCACCGCGGCCGACACCTCGTCGGTGAACACCGCAACTGCAGCCAGCACGGGGATCCGGAGTCCTCGACGACGGGCCGCGGCCATGAAGTCGGCGACCATGGCCGGAGTGGTCACGTGGTTGAGCACCGCCAGCGAGGCGCCGGCGTGCTGCTTCTGCACGAGCCGCCCGGGTCGCGCCGCGACGGGCGGCGCGGTGGGGGTCTCGGGGACGGCCGCGCACATGCCGAGAGAGGCGGCCAGCGCCGTGAGCCGCGGGCCGTCGAGGTCGAACGTCTGCGTCACGTCGGGGCGCACGTCGTAACCGCGGCCGTCGCCGGTGACGCAGAAGACCGTGTCGACCCCGAGCCACAGCAGCCCGCGCAACTCCTGTTCGAGGACGATGCGGTTGCGGTCCCGGCAGGACAGCGTGATCCACGGCGTCGCGCCGCTGTCGAGGAGCAACCGACCCATCACCGCGGGCGGGAAGTCCGGCCGGTTCTGGTGCTCGCCGACCAGCACCGCGTCGCAGGACGGGCCGAGGATCGCCGCGGTCGCGGCCACCTCCGCCGGGTCGAACGGCGTGCAGCTGAAGTCGGTGAGGATGAGCGGCGCCCGGACCGGCGGCGCGACCGTCGGCGGCTCCGGCCACGGCACGGCCGCGTCGAACGCGCATGGTCCGGGCCGCATCTCGCACTGACCGTCGGGCCGCACACCGCCGCACGGCCCGTACTCCATGCGCTTGGGGCAGCCGAGGTCCACCGACGTCATGGAGGCGCGATACCCGCTCCCGTGGCTCGCAATCCGTCCTGACGGGCTAGGTGGCCGTGACCCCGGGGATCCGGCCCTCGCGGAACGCCTCGACGAAGTGCCGGTGGTCGTCGCGGACCACCGACGCGTACTCGAGTCCGAAGGCCGCCATGTCGTCGGCGAAGGCCGCCTCGTCGGCACCGATCACCGCGATGATGGCGTCCTCGGTCTGGAAGGGCACCAGCGACTGGTCGCTGTCGGTGTCGCTGACGCAGTGCACCTTCGCGACCGCCTGGCCCAGTTGCTCGACCACCTCGGCCAACTCGTCCGGCTCGGTGAGTTCCGTCCAGTCGAGATCCGCCTCGTACGGCGAGATCTCGCTGACGACGAAGCCGACGCCGTCGATGGTCGTGTAGCCCAGTAGCGGGTCGGCGTGCGCCTGCAGCGCCCGCTGGGACACCGCCGTGCGATGGCCCTGGTGCTCGAAGTAGCCGTGCACCTCGGGGTCGGCGACCACGCGGCTCGGCGCGGGGACGTTGCCCTGCTTCATCGACAACACCACGTCGTTGTCGAGCGCCTGGTTGAAGCCCTCGATCAGCACGGTGTAGGCGGGCAGACCGGCACTGCCGATGCCGAAGCCCGTCTTGGCGATGACGTCCTTGACGTCGTAGGCGATGCCGTGGAAGCGCTGCGCCCGCGGGATGGTCTCGAGGTAGGCGTCGAACGCGCCCTCCACCTTGGCCCGCTCGTCGTCGCCGAGGCGGCGGACGCCCGGCAGTTCGCGGAACTTGCGGTCGCAGTCGTCGACGATGGTGATCCGGTTGAGCATCTCGGCACGCGTCGACAGTCGCGCCGACTGCAGCGCGGAACGTACTGCCCCGCGGGACGTCTCGAGGTCGAGGGCGAACGTCGAGTCGTCCTCGACGGTCACGAACCACCGGACCTGGCGCACGTACGCCTGGATGAAGACATCGATGAGCGTCGTGATCGCCTGATCGGAAAGCGCCTTCTGCCAACACATCAGCGCGATGCTGGCGGCGAAGCGCTGCAGATCCCAGGTGAAGTGCCCAACGTAGGCCTCGTCGAAGTCGTTGACGTCGAAGATGAGCTTGCCCGCGCCGTCCATGTAGGTGCCGAAGTTCTGCGCGTGCAGGTCACCCTGGATCCAGACCCGGCTGGTGCGCTCGTCGGCCCAGCGGTCCTCGCGTGCGGCCACGTCGGCGTAGAAGATGCAGGCGCTGCCGCGGTAGAAGGCGAAGGGATCGGCCGCCATCTTGCGGAACTTGGTGCGGAACGAATCCGGGTCCGTCGCCATCAGGTCGGAGAAGGCCTCGACCAGGGACGCGACGATGAAGGCCTCCCGCTCGTCCTGGCCGGGCTGTGTTGACGACATGCCACACCATACGGCCGCGTCAGCCCCTGGCGGCGGCCCGTTCGGTGGGGAGGTCGTCCTGACTCGCCGCCCAGGAGGCGAGCAGCGCCAGGCCGTCGGCGGTCGGGGTGCCCGGTGCGGCGGTGTAGACGTTCAGCTGCAGGCCAGGATCGCCGGGCAGCTCCATCGATTCGAAGTCGAGGTCGAGCTGGCCCACCACCGGATGGCGCAGCCGCTTGCGTCCCGAGCGGTGCAGATGCACGTCCTGGGATGCCCACCGCTGGCGGAAGAGGTCACTGCGCGTGGACATCTCGCCGACGAGCGCGATCAGTTCCTCGTCGTGCGGGTTGCGGCCGGCCTCGAGGCGGAGCATCGCCGCCGCGTCGCGGGTGACCGTGTCGTAGTCGACGAAGAAGTCCGCGGCGGCCTCGGGCTGCAGATAGACGAACCGGGCGGTGTTGGCGGGCCGGCGCGGATCGGCCAGCACGGGGGCGTAGAGGGCGCGGGCCAGCTGGTTCATCGCGAGGACGTCGTGGCGGCCGTTGCGGATCCAGGCCGGTGCGTGGGTCATCGCGTCGAGCACCTGCTGCAGTGCGGGCCGGACGGTGGCCGACGTCTTGCGTCTGCGGCGGGTGGGCTGCGGACCGGATTGCCGCGCGAGGTGGAAGAGGTGGTCGCGCTCGGCCTCGTCGAGTCGCAGTGCCACCGCGAGACTGTCGAGCACGCCATCGGAGGCGCCCGCCAGGCTGCCGCGCTCCATCCGCACGTAGTAGTCGACGGAGACGCCGGCGAGCATCGCCACCTCCTCGCGGCGCAGGCCCTTCACCCGCCGGTTGCCGCCGTACGCGGGCAGGCCGGCGTCCTGCGGCGCGATGCGCGCCCGCCGCGAGCTGAGGAACTCGCGGATCTCGCTGCGCAGATCCATCGTGGCCACGACACCACGGTAGGCACCCCCGACCCGTGGTGGGAGGTACTGCGGGTACCCCGTTCGACAGACACTCCCAGTACCCAGGTTCCGGGCCTACCGTCGGGGACATGAGCATTCCCACCTTCACCCTCAACAACGGCGTCGAGATACCGGCCCTGGGCTTCGGCGTCTTCCAGTCCGCGCCCGAGGACACCGTCGCCGCGGTGACCACCGCGCTGGAGACCGGCTACCGCCACGTCGACACCGCGGCGGCCTATGGCAACGAGCGCGAGGTGGGAGAGGCGATCCGCCGGTCCGGGCTCGACCGCGACGAGGTGTTCGTCGAGACCAAGGTGTGGATCACCGACTTCGGCTACGACGAGACGCTGCACGCGTTCGACAAGGCGGTGGGCAAGCTCGGCGTGGAGCGACTCGACCTGCTGATCCTGCACCAGGCGCTGCCCGACGAGTTCGAACTCACCATCGGTGCATACAAGGCGTTGGAGAAGCTGTACGCCGACGGCCGGGTGCGCGCCATCGGCGTCTCCAACTTCATGCCCCGTCACCTCGAGCGGCTGCTGGCCGAGACCGAGGTGGTGCCCGCGATCAACCAGATCGAGGTGCACCCGTACTTCCGGCAGTCGGAACTGCTCGCGGTCGACGACGAGCACGGCATCCTCAACCAGGCGTGGGCGCCGATCGGCGGCATCACGTTCTACCGGGAGGGCCCGCACACCTCCACCCTCGACAACCCGGTGATCGGCGAGATCGCATCCACCCACGCGAAGACCCCCGCGCAGGTCATGCTGCGCTGGCACGTCCAGCAGGGCCGCCAGGTGATCCCGAAGTCGGTGACGCCCGCGCGGATCGCCGAGAACTTCGACGTCTTCGACTTCGAGCTGAGCGCCGAACAGCTCGCCGCCATCGACGCCCTCGACACCGGCATCCGCGGCGGACCGGAGCCCGAGGACATCACCCGCAAGAACTACGGCATCACGATTCCGGAGGCATGAGCATGCACACACGCACACTCGGTCAGGGACTGGAAGTCTCGGCCATCGGCTTCGGCGCCATGGGGATGTCGCAGGGCTACGGCCCCAACCCCGGCGACCGCGACGACATGATCGGCGTCCTCCGGTACGCGGTTGAGGCCGGCCTGACGTTCGTCGACACCGCCGAGGTCTACGGGCCCTACGTCAACGAGGAACTCGTCGGCGAGGCGCTCGCGCCGCTGCGGGACCAGGTGGTGATCGCCACGAAGTTCGGCTGGGACATCGCCGACGGCAAGATGGTCGGCACCGACTCGCGACCCGAGCAGATCCGCCGGGTGGCCGACGCGTCGCTGCGGCGGCTGCGCACCGACGTGATCGACCTCTTTTATCAGCACCGCGTCGACCCCGACGTGCCCATCGAGGACGTCGCCGGCACGGTCGGCGAGTTGGTCGCCGCGGGCAAGGTGCGCCACTTCGGTCTCTCGGAGGCCGGCCCGGACACCATCCGGCGCGCGCACGCGACGCACCCGGTGACCGCCCTGCAGAGCGAATACTCCCTGTGGACACGGGATCCCGAGCCAGAGGTGCTGCCCACATGCGCGGAACTCGGCATCGGGTTCGTGCCGTTCAGCCCTCTGGGCAAGGGCTTCCTCACCGGTACCGTCACGGGGTCTACGGGGTTCGGCGACGGGGACATCCGGAGCAATCTCCCACGGTTCACTGCCGACAACATCGGCGCCAACGAGGCCCTCGTCGGTCAGGTGCGCGCACTCGCCGAGGGCAAGGGAAGCAGCCCGGGGCAGATCGCACTCGCGTGGCTGCTCGCCCAGCAGCCGTGGATCGTTCCCATCCCGGGCACCCGCCGCCGGGAACGGATCGACGAGAACGCGGGCGCGTCGACGGTCGCGCTGTCGGCCGACGAGGTCGCCGACCTCGACGCGCTCGCCGCCCGGGTCGGCGTCCAGGGCGACAGGTACACCCCGGCGATGATGGCGATGGTGGGGCTGTAGCGCTGGAACTACCGTGGAGGCATGACCGCCGGAGACACCGCCCCGCCGCTGCGGGTCGCGAGCCTGCACCGCTATCCCGTCAAGTCGATGCTCGGTGAGGCCGTCACCTCGCTGCCCGTCTCCTTCGCGGGGGCCGACGGCGATCGGCGGCTGGCGTTCGTCGACCAGGAGACGGGCCGGGTGGCCAGCGCCAAGCAGGCCCGCCTGTGGCGCGATCTGCTGAAGTGCACCGCCGGCACCGATGACGCTGGGCGCGTGTGGGTTCGGCTACCCGACGGCACCCGGATGGCGACCGACGACGACGGATTCGACGACGCGATGTCCCGCCTGCTGTCGCGACCGGTGCGGCTGGCCGACCACCGGCCACCCGGCGCCACCCTGGAGCGTGCCGACCCCGAGCAGGTCCTGCGCGACGGCCTCGACGCCGAGGTCGACGCGCCGCTGCTCGAGCTGGCCGAGGGGACGCCGGGGGACTCCTTCGTGGATCTCGCACCGCTGCACGTCATCACCACCGCGACGCTCGAACGCATCGGCACCGAGGCCGCGCGCTATCGGCCGAACATCGTGATCGAGACCCCGCCGGACTACCGGGCGTACGACGAGAACGGATGGACGGGCCGCACGCTCGCGGTGGGGTCCGTGCGGCTGCGGGCGATGGGACCGACGCCGCGATGCGTGATCCCGACCCTCGAACACGGCGACCTCGGCCGGGCGACGCACGCGCTGCGCACCCCGGCCGTCGAGAACCGCGTCGAGTCCTTCGGGCTGGGCGAATTGCCCTGCGCCGGGGCGTACTTCGAGGTGCTCACCGAGGGCGACGTGCACGTGGGCGACGAGGTCACGCTCGACTGAGTCGCAGGCTCAGCCGGCGAAGGCCTTGGTCGGCAGGCCGCTGACGCCGGGACGGGCGCTGAACAGCGAACCGGCGAGCGGATCCGCACCCGCGTCGAGACCCTCGCGCGACGTCGTGATGAAGAGGGTGGCCATGTCGTCGCCACCGAACGTGCACGCCGTGACCTGGCGGGCCGGGACGTCGATCACGGCGTCGAGGACGCCCCGATCGGTGTAGCGGTGGACCGCCCCGCCGCCGAACAGCGCCGTCCACACCCCGCCCTCGGCGTCGACGGTCAGGCCGTCGGGCGACCCCCCGTCGGGGATGGTGACGAAGGAGCGGCGGTCGTGCAGGCCGCGGTCGGGATCCCAGGAGAACACGTCGATGCGGTGGGTCTCGGTGTCGTTGTAGTAGGCGAGCGTGCCGTCCGGCGACCACTCGATGCCGTTGGACACCGTGACGCCGGTGAGGACGACCGACACCGAGTGGTCCGGGTCGAGGCGGTAGAGCGACGCCGCCCCCGGGCGCTTGTCGTACGCCATCGACCCGCAGTAGAAGGATCCGTCCGGCGCGCACCCGCCCTCGTTCATCCGGATGCCCGGATCGGTCCACACCTCCGGCAGCAGCGACGTGGACCCGTCGTCGTCGACGAGCAGGAAGCCGCGTTCGACGGCGATCACCGCGCCGCCGGAGCGCCGGGGCCGCACCGCCGCGGCGATGCTGCCCGCGTGGGCGCGGTCGACGCCGCCCTCGGCGTCCAGTGCGAGCACGTCGCCCGCGGTCATGTCGACCCAGCGCAGCCCGCCCCAGCTCGTGGACCACACGGGTCCCTCGGCGTGCTCGGCGATGGGATCGGTGACCTGGTCCACGTTCACGCCCACCCGGGTCCCCACCGGCGGCGGCGTGCAAACGGGCTCAGGCGTGTTGGCGGTGCATCCCGTAGGGCACCGCCGCGACGAGCGTCACGGGTACGGACTCGCCGCTGGGCACCACGTACTCCCGCCGATCGCCCACCCGGGCGCCGAGCAGTGCGAGGCCGAGTGGTGAGCGCACCGAGTACACCTCGACGTCGCCGTACTCGGCGCCGCGCAGGCCCATCAGGAAGGTCTCGGTGTCCCCGGTCCGGTCGAACCGGACGGTGAGCACCATGCCGGGTTCGGCGACGCCGTCGTCCGGAGGGTTCTCGTCGACCACGGCGTACAGCAGCCACTCCAGGATCTGCTGGATACGGGACTGGCGGGCCGCGCGCACGGCGACGGCGTTCTCCTCGCCGTCGTCGGGGACGTCGGTGGCCACCAGGAGTTGCAGGTCGGCCAGCTCCTCCTCGAGTCGGCGGTAGGCGGCGGGCGTCATCCAGATCGGTTGCGTGGCGGTCATGGTCGCTCCTCTCGGGTGTGCGGGGGTCGTCGTCAGGGGCGGGCGTGCTGCCTCCGCCCCTGACGACTCGATGCGGGTCCTGGTCAGCGCAGCGGGTCGACGGTCCACAGCGCCGCGGGTTGCTTGCCGGTGGTGATCTGCTCGGCGAGCAGCCGTCCGGTGATCGGGCCGTGCGCGAGCCCCCACATGCCGTGGCCACCGGCGACGTAGACGCCGGCGGCGACCTCGCCGATCAACGGTCGGCCGTCAGTGGTGACGGGCCGCGGGCCCACCCACTCGTCGGTACGTTCGGTCCACCGCACGCCGCCCAGCAGCGGTCCCGCGGAGGCGACGATCGCGTCGAGTCGCGCGGGCACGCCGGGCTCGTCGGGTCCGCGGAACTCCATCGTTCCCGCGACGCGCAGGCCGCCCCGGTAGGGCGTGCAGGCGACCCGTGCCTCGGGCAGGTAGACGGGTCCGGGCACCGGCCGGTTCACGGGAACGGTGAACGAGTAGCCGCGTCCGGCCCGCACCGGCGTGCGGACCCACCGGGACACCAGTCGCGACAGCCAGGCGCCGGTGGCGATGACGGCCGCGTCGGCGATCAGCGGCTCGGCGCCGTCAAGGTCGACCCGCGCGCCTCGGCCCGCGGGCCGGACGTCGACCACGGTCGCGGTGCGGATCTCGCCGCCGCGCTCGATCACCGCGCGGGCCAGCGCCTTGGTGAAGCGGCCCGGGTCGACGAAGCGCTGGTCCTCGACGCTGACTCCCAGCGCGACCCGGTCCGACGCCAGCGGTGCCGCATCGCGCAGGCCCGGCCCCTCGAGGGTGCGGTACGACAGGGGCTGGCCGACGCGGCGCAGGCCCTCGAGTTCGTCGATCAGGTGGGCGGCGTGCCGTTCGGTGGCGAACAGCGCGGTGATCGGTCCGTCGGTGGTCGGGGCGTCCACGCCGTTGGCGGTCAGCACGTCGAACGCCTCGAGGCACTCGGCGTTGAACGGGACGTTCGCGCTCGCCGCCCGATCCCACGCGGAGCGGCGGCAGTTGGCGGCGAAGCGGGCGAGGAACGCCCACAGGCCCACGTCGACGCGGGCCGGAACGTGCAGCGGCGCAGCCGGATCGGTGAGCGATCGCAGACCGTGGACGAGTGCCGACGGCTGGTTGAGGGGGATGGTCAGAGCGGGCGACACCCAACCGGCGTTGCCCCACGACGCACCGGCCGCCACGCCACGGCGGTCCACGACCGTCACCGCCACGCCGCGTTCCTGAAGGAACCACGCGGTGGACAGGCCGACGATGCCGGCGCCCACCACGATCGCCGATCGCGGTCCACCGTCGAAGCGTTCGTCGCCGGCCATCACGCCACCTCCTGGAGTTCGTGTCTCCTTCGATGGTGGCGCAGTCTCGGCGTCGACGGTTGCCGGAATCCGACAATCCGTCGGGTGTTAGTTGTCGCCTTCGAACAACGCGGTCGTGTCGTCGTCGGTAGCGGCCAACTCGATGGTCATCGCCAGCCGCTTGCGGCCGTCGGTCAGGTCGAGGACGGTCAGCTCGGACATCTTCCGCAGCCGGTAGCGGACGGTGTTCTCGTGCACGCCGAGGCGTTCCGCGGCCTCGGGCAGGTCGCCCTGCGCGGCCAGCCACGCGCGGAGGGTGTCGACGTACCTGGTCCCGCGCGCGGCGTCGTGGCGCCGGAGTTCCGCGATGGGACCGCGCTGCGGCGCCCGACCCACTCGCGTCGCGATGCGCAGCCGCCGCAGCACGATGTCGTCCCACGACTCGTCGTAGGCCGGGGCGGCGCCGGCCGCGTTCCGCAGCTCGTGCAGGGCCAGGCACTCGTCGGCCTCGTCGCGGGCCGTGCGCAGCTCGAGAATGGTGGCGACGCTGCTGATCCCGGCCACGACGCCGGCCCGCTCGGGCAGCGCGGCCCGCAGGTCGTCCACCCAGCGGCGGGCGGCATCCACCCCGTCGCTGGGCAGCACGGTGTAGATGGTGTTGTCGGCCAACGTCGTTCGACCTGGACGCGACCACCCGAATCCGGTGGTCGCCTGCTCGAAGGCCAGCAGCAGCGCGGCGTGCAACTCGTCGTCGAGACGCGCGCGCAGCGCGATGACGCGCAGCCCGGACGGCGGCAGCGCGAGCCTGCTCATCACCGTCCCCGCGTCGACCGTGCCGTCGAGCAGCCCGATCACCAGGTCCGACTCGACCTGGCGTTCCAGGTCGGCGCTGGCGCGGGACCGCAGGAGGTGCAGGGCGACCAGGCGGGCGCCGTCGGTAAGCGCTCGCAACGGCTCGCCGACCAGTTCGTCCGCGCACGCCACCCACACCGAGCCGAGGAGTTCGCGACCGGTGCGCGCCGCCACGGCCATTCGTCCGGCGAGGCCCTCGTCGGGTGCGGGCGAGACGAAGATCGGGGCGTCCGAGGACGCGAGGTGGGTGGTGACGCCGCGTGCGGCGAACAGGCTCCGGAGCCGGTCCGGCGTCTGGCGACCGAGGATCGTCTCGGCGCGAGCCCCGTCGGCGTGCTGCTGCAGACGGGAGTAGGCGAGCACCCGTGAGTGTCGGTCCTCGATGGTGACCGCGCCGCCGATCGCGTCGGCCAGGCTGTCGGCGAGCGCGAACAGGTCGGTGGGCCCGCGCCCGGACTCGGTCTCGCGACCCTCCAGGACCAGCCCGAAGAGGACCGCCGCCACCTCGCTCCACGACACGTCGCGGTCGACCGTCAGCACGGCCGGACCGTCCGGGGTCGCGGTGACGGCGGTGTCGTCGTCGCGCACCAGCACGGCCACCGCTCGCGACGCCCGGGCCCAGGCGAGGGCCGTCTCCACCGAGTCGGCGTCGACGGCCAGCAGGACGTCACCCACCACCTGGCGATCCTCGTGCAGGACGACGGACCGCAGTTCGGTCGAGCGCGGTGCGGAGCCGGTCACCAGCCGGACGCCGTAGCCGCCGAGGACGTTGACGAGTCGGTCCAAGGTGACCATCGAGACTCCCCACGCCGGCCGTCGCGGCCCAGCCTAGGGGGTCAGTCGTCGGCCGACGTCCAGGCGTAGGGCAGGAACTTGCCGTCCAGCGTGACCACCACGCGGTCGCCGTCGGGATGCGGCTTGCGCGTGACGTCGAGGCTGAAGTTGATGGCGCTCATGATGCCGTCGCCGAACTCCTCGTGGATGGCCTCCTTGATGGCGCCGCCGTACACCTGCAGCACCTCGTAGAAGCGGTAGACCGTCGGATCCGTCGGGACGGCGGTGGGCAGCCCGCCGCGCCCGGGCACCGCGGCGAGCACCGGCACGACCGACTCGTCGAGGCCCAGCAGCTCGGCCAGCACCGCACCCTGCTCGGCCGGGATCGGGTGCTGGCCCTGCAGTGCGGCGATGGTCCACAGCAGCGGCCGCTGCACCGCGTCGGCGAGCTGCTGCCAGGTCAGCCCCTTCGCGAGTCTGGCGGCGACGATCTCGGCGGTGACCTCGTCGCGTGTCACGCGTTCACCTTGGTGGGGATCTCGAAGTCCTGCAGGGGGGTGCTGGGCCGGCGCCACTCGCCGCCGGTGCGGGCATGGGTCGCGTACAGCGTGAGGCCGACGAACGCCAGGCCGCCGACGAGATTGCCGATGACCGTGGGGATCTCGTTCCACAGCAGGTAGTCGGCGATCGAGAAGTCGCCGCCCATCATCAGGCCGGACGGGAAGAGGAACATGTTGACCACGGAGTGCTCGAAGCCCATGTAGAAGAACAGCATGATGGGCATCCACATCGTGATGACCTTGCCCGACACCGACGTCGACATCATCGCGGCGACGACGCCCGTCGACACCATCCAGTTGCAGAGCACGCCGCGGACGAAGAGCGTCAGCATGCCGGCCGCGCCGTGTTCGGCGTAACCGACCGTCCGGGTGGAGCCGATCTCGCCGAGTCGCTGACCGACTTCGTTCGGGTCGACGGTGAACCCGTAGGTCAGCGTGACGGCGATCATCACCGCCACCGTGACGGCGCCCAGGAAGTTGCCGACGAACACCAGACCCCAGTTGCGCAGCATCGACCGGACGGTCACGCCGCGACGCTTGTCGAGCAGCGCCAGCGGTACGAGCGTGAACACGCCGGTGAGGAGGTCGAACCCCATCAGATAGAGCAGGCAGAAGCCGACGGGGAAGAGCACCGCGCCGAGCAGGGCGTTGCCGGTCTGCACGGTGATCGTCACCGCGAACGCCGCCGCCAGCGCGAGGATGGCGCCGGCCATGTAGGCGCGGATGACGGTGTCCCGGGTCGACATGAACACCTTCGACTCTCCGGCGTCCACCATCTTCATCACGAACTGTCTCGGGTCCACATAGGACATGGCGAGGCTTCTTTCGTCGTCGGGGGGTGGTGAGTGCGTGCCAGCGTGCAGGTCGGCCATGACGTCGATGTGAAGTGGCTGAGAGGGCCCTGTGACGAACTCTTCACCGGCGGGGGCCGGGCGCTGTGAGGTCGGGTCGCCGGGCCCTGCTCGGCCGCCAGGGGAGTGGGGTGTCTCGCCCGCGCGTCAACGAATGATGACGCGTGGGGGAGTGCACATGGCTTGGTCCCGGCCGCAGCGCGCGCCGAGTGTCCAGTTGCGTCACGCGAAACGGCGTATGGCGTGGCATAAGTGGACACTCGGCAGCGTCAGAACCGCCCCGCGTCGACGACCTTCAGCACCGCCGCGCCCTCCTCGTCGGACGCCTCGAGGTCGACTTCGACGACGATGCCCCAGTCCTTGTCGCCCGCGGGGTCGTCGAGGATCTGCCGCACCCGCCACACCTCGGGTTGCTTGTCGATGATCAGCATCCCGGGCCCGCGCGCGTCTGCGCCGATGCCCACGTCCTCGTGCTCGTCGAAGTACGCGTCGACGACCTCGTGCCACCGCTCGGCCGTCCACCCGGACCCGCCGTCGAGTTCGCCGAGGTCGTACCAGCGGCCACGGGCGAACAGCTCGACGCGGCGGAACAGCGCATTGCGGATCATCGCGGTGAACGCTCGCTCGTTGCCGGTCAGCGGACGCGGCCGGGCCGGCACCGTGACCGGGGCGTCCAGCGGCTGATCGGGGCTGGTGAGCTGCTCCCACTCGTCGAGCAGGCTCGAATCCACCTGCCGCACCAGCTCTCCCAGCCACTCGACGACGTCGGTCACCGCCTCCGTCCTCGCCGACGCGGGCACCCCGGAGCGCAACGCCTTGAACGCATCCGACAGATACCGCAGCACCGCGCCCTCGGAGCGGGTCAGCCCGTACAGGCTGATCAGCTCGCGGAACGTCAGCGCCTTCTCCCACATCTCGCGCACGATCGACTTCGGCGACAGCCGCGCGTCCGCCGCCCACGGGTTGCTCTGCAGGTAGGTCTCGAACGTGGCCTGCAGCAGCTCGTCGAGCGGCTTGGGATAGGTGACGTCGTCGAGCAGTTCGATGCGCTCGTCGTACTCGATGCCCTCGGCCTTCATCTCGGCGACGGCCTCGCCCCTGGCCTTGTTCAGCTGCGCCGCGAGGATCTGGCGCGGATCCTCGAGCGTCGCCTCGATCACCGAGACCACGTCCAACGCATGGGTTTCCGACTCCGGATCGAGCACCTCGACGGCCGCGAGCGCGAACGTCGACAGCGGCTGGTTCAGCGCGAAGTCGGGCGGCAGGTCGACGGTGAGCTGGTAACGCCGGTGGCCGGAGGGTTCGGTGACGCGCTCGAGCACGCCGGCCTGCAGCAGTGAGCGGGCGATGCCGACGGCCTCGCGGACGTGCTGCAGCTGACGCTTGCGCGGCTCGTGGTTCTCGGTGAGCAGGCGGCGCATCGCCACGAAGGGATCGCCGGGCCGGTCGACGACGTCGAGGATCATCGCCGTCGACACCCGCATGTTGCTGGTCAGCGGCTCCGGGGTGGCGTCCACCAGTCGCGTCATGGTCGACTCGCTCCACGGCACCATGCCCTCGGGCACCTTGCGCCGCACCAGCTTCCGACGCTTCTTCGGATCGTCGGCGACCTTCGCGAACTGCTTGAGGTTCTCCACCTCGTGATCGGGCGCCTGCACGACGACGGTGCCCGCGGTGTCGAAGCCGGCGCGCCCCGCGCGTCCCGCGATCTGATGGAACTCCCGCGCGCTGAGCAACCGGGTCCGGGTGCCGTCGTACTTCGACAGCGCCGAGAACACGACGGTCCGGATCGGCACGTTGATGCCGACGCCGAGGGTGTCGGTGCCGCAGATGACCTTGAGCAGCCCGGCCTGCGCCAGCTGCTCGACCAGGCGCCGGTACTTCGGCAGCATGCCGGCGTGGTGCACCCCGATGCCGTGGCGCACCAGCCGCGACAGCGTCGTCCCGAACGCCGACGAGAACCGGAACGCGCCGATCAGATCGGCGATCGCGGCCTTCTCGTCCTTGGTGCTGACGTTGACGCTCATCAGCGCCTGCGCCCGCTCCAGTGCCGACGCCTGGGTGAAGTGCACGACGTAGATCGGCGCCTGCTTGGTGTCCAGCAGATCGCCGATGGTCTCGTGCATCGGCGTCGTGGCGTAGGAGAAGTACAGCGGTACGGGTCGTTCGGCGTTGGCCACCAGCGCCGTGGTCCGGCCGGTGCGCCCCGTCAGGTCGTCGCGGAGGAAGGCGACGTCGCCGAGCGTCGCCGACATGAGCAGGAACTGGGCGCGCGGCAGTTCGAGCAGCGGCACCTGCCACGCCCAGCCGCGGTCGGGATCGCCGTAGAAGTGGAACTCGTCCATCACGACCAGACCGATGTCGGCGTCGGCGC
Organism: Mycobacterium sp. PTI7; assembly: GCF_056679845.1. Classification (NCBI taxonomy): domain Bacteria; kingdom Bacillati; phylum Actinomycetota; class Actinomycetes; order Mycobacteriales; family Mycobacteriaceae; genus Mycobacterium; species Mycobacterium sp. PTI7. The sequence goes on along the minus strand of NZ_CM155252.1, from coordinate 4,601,752 downwards.
CCTCCCGCAGCGCGATGTTGGCCAGCACCTCGGCGGTGCACGCGATGATCGGCGCATCCGAGTTGACCGACGCGTCGCCGGTGAGCATGCCGACGTTGACCGCGCCGAACACGTCGCACAGCGCGAAGAACTTCTCGCTCACCAGGGCCTTGATCGGCGCGGTGTAGTAACTGGTCCGCCCCGCCGCCAGCGCGGCGTACAGCGCCCCGGTGGCCACCAGCGACTTGCCCGAGCCCGTCGGCGTGGCCAGCACCACGTTCGCACCGCTGACCAGCTCGATCAGCGCCTCCTCCTGGGCGGGGTAGAGGGTGGTGCCGCTTGCCTCGGCCCACGCCGCGAAGGTGGCGAACAGCTCGTCGGGGTCGGCGCCCGCGGCACGCAGGCCGCTCAGGTCGCTGGGGTCGTCGAGCAGGGGGGTGGCGGTCATGTCGGTCACCAGCCTGCCTGACGGCCCGACGCGCGCGTCAGCCGAACCCGATCCCGACGCCGACGTCGCCGCCCTCGTCCGAGTGGTTGGGGCACCGGACGTCGACGTAGACGGTGTCGCCGGACCGCATCGGCTCACCCGAGTGGTTCGGGTCGTTGATCGACACCACGGTGCAGTCCGCGAGGGGTTTGGTGTCGAAGCCGCTGAGCCAGTTGATCTGGACGAGGTACCCCTGGTCCTGCAGTTCGGCGATCGTCGCGTCGGCGCCGGCGGCCCGCGCGGCGGGCATCCCGACGACCGCGGCCGCGAGTCCGGCGGCCACGATCACGAGCACCGCCCAGTTGGATCGCATGACAGCGATGGTCCTCTCCGGGGCGGCTCCCGTGCAACACCGGTCGTTCAGCGGGCGCCTGTATCTTCTCGGCACTCGCGGTCGGCGGCCCGTCGCCCGGTGACACACCACAGGAGCACGTCGTGACTCGAGACGCGATCGACGGCCTGCGCGCCGACTACGACGCGACGCCGTACACCTCGGACGCCTTCGCGCAGTCCGCGCCGGGAAACCTGGCGGCGATCGCGCACGTCTTCGGTCTGGACGCACCAGCGGTCGCGACGGCGCGCGTCCTCGAGATCGGCTGCGCCGCAGCGGGCAACCTCATCCCGTTCGCCGCCACCCACCCCGACGCTCGGGCGGTGGGCATCGACCTGTCCAGGGTGCAGATCGACCTGGGCCGCGCCCGAGTGGACGCGCTCGGGCTGCGCAACGTCGAGCTGATCGCGGGCGACGTGGCGGCCATCGACGTCGCGGCGCTCGGTCGGTTCGACTTCATCGTGGCGCACGGCGTGTACAGCTGGGTGCCCGAGACGGTGCGGGACGCCATCCTGGCGCTGGTGAGCTCGGTACTCGCGCCGAACGGCGTCGCCTACCTCAGCTACAACACCTACCCGGGTTGGAAGGCCAAGGAGGTGGTCCGCGACGCCATGCTGCTGGCCGGCGGCGCCAGTGGGACGCCGAGGGAGAAGGTCGACGCGGCGCGCGACGTGGTCGGCTTCCTGCGGGACGTGGCGCCCGCCGACGGCGTGCTGGCCCGCACCCTCGCCGAATTCGTGGCCAGGGACGAGGACTTCGGTGATTCCTACCTGTTGCACGACGAGCTGGAGACGTTCAACGCGCCCTGCTACTTCTACGAGTTCGTCGGCCGCGCGGGCGGTCACGGCCTGGCCTTCCTAGCCGAGGCACGGCCGGAGACGATGTTCCCGTCGAACCACGGCCCGCGGGTCGCCGAGTACCTGACCCAGAAGTGCGGCGGCTCGCAGGTGCTGGTGGAGCAGTACCTCGACTTCGTGGTCAACCGGGCGTTCCGGGAGTCGCTGCTCGTCCACGCCGACCGCGCGCCCCGGATCCGGTATGCACTCGACCACGGCCGCTTTGGTGCGCTGCACGTCGCGGCCTGGTCGCCGCCCGTCGACGGGGTCACCGTGCTGGACCACTCCCGCCAGGAGTTCGAGGTCGCCGATGGCGCAACGCTGTTCACGAACGACCCGGGGCTCAAGGCGGCGCTCGAGACGCTGAACGAGCGGTGGCCGTGGACGACCTCTCGCGGCGAGCTGGTGCAGGCGGTGCGGGACCGGCTGACCGCCGCGGGCTTCACGCCTGGCGCGGACCTCGCCGCGCACGTCGACAACCTGCTGGGCGTGCTGATCGTGCAGGGCCACGCCCGCTACCGGCTCGAGCCCGTTCGGCCGCGCGGTGGCCCGGCGCTGCGCCTACCGGAGGCGATCCGGCGGACCGTCGAGGCGACGCGTGACGACCACGGGGCGTCGATCTTCAACCTCTGGCACGAGCCGCTCATCCTCGCGCCCGTCGACCGGGTGCTCCTGCCGCTGCTCGACGGCACCCGCGACCGCGCGGCGCTGCTCGCGGACCTCGTCGATCGGCAGGACGAGACGGGCCTGGGGGCCGACGAGCTCGCGGACTACGTCGACGCCCTGCCCGGGCACCTGCGCGACCTCAAGCTCGCGTGAGCCCGTCGGCCAGCGCGGCGCCGAGACGGTGACCCGACAGCCACGCCGACTCGACGCGTGGCGCGCCCGACGGACACCACGAGTCGCCGCACAGGCCCAGCGCGCGACCGCCGTGGGTGGTCAGTCCGAACGGCTCGTCGCCGTGCGTGCCAACGGGTTTCGCGAACGTCCAACGGTGGGCATGGGTCCACTCCGGCGCGGCGGCGACGTCGAGCAGGCGCCGTAGGGCGTCGAGGACGGGTGCCACGGCGTCCTCGGGGTGGTCGAGATGGAGGGCCGCGCGGTCGGCGGTCGTGTGGGCGACGAGCACCGCGGCCCCGTCACCGCGCCGGGCGCCGTCGTCGGCGATGAAGCTGACGTCGGCGTCGTCGTTGACGAACGCGGCGTCGGCGATCGGCCAGCACCGGTCGGCCCAGCCCGCGGCGACGGCGACGACGGGTTCGTAGGTCACCCAGTCCGCGGCGTCGGGCGCGAGGCGGGCGGCCTGCGGGTCGGGCATCGCGAGGACGACGGCGTCGTGGTCCAGGTCGTCCAAAGAGCGGATCTCGGTCTCGAGCCGGACGTCGTCGGGCACCGCGTCGACGACCAGGGATCGCAGGCCGTCGGGTGCGGCGTACCGCAGTGGACCGGTCGTGGTGTCGAGCCCGTCGGGGGATGCGACGCCGAACGTGTCGGTCCAGCCGCGGGCGAGGCCGGCGGCCACCCAGCGCTCCACGACCGCGGTGAACTCGGGCTCCTTCGTGGTGAAGTACGCCGCTCCGACGTCGACGCGCCGGCCGTGCACGCTCGGCGAGGCCATCCGCCCGCCGGGACGGTGGCCGCGTTCGATCAGGTCGACGGTGACGCCGCGCTCTCGCAACGCCCGAGCGCAGGCCGAACCGGACAGGCCTGCACCGATGACGGCGACGCGTGACGACATGACCTCACGGTAGTCACGTCGCCACGCGTGCCGGGGTGGGTCTAGTCGTGCTCGGCGTCGGGAATGCCCTCGGGCGGCGGGGTGCCGTAGGCGGGGGCAGCGGGCGGCACCTCCAGGGGCTGGCCGTCCTCGGCTTCGGGATCACCTTCGTGCTGTTCGGGATTGGTCATCTGACAGCCGTACCCGCTCCGCGTACGCGGTATCCGCTCAGCGAACTCCGTGTTTGGACGCGAACCGACCGGATATGTGGCGCCGCATGGCAACTCCAGGCACTCAGGGATCACCCAAGGCAGCACCGACGGCAGGCCGCTCCGCCGTCCAATGGGCCGCGATCGCGGTCGGGGCGGTGTTCCTGCTCGTCGGCATCCTCGGCTTCATCCCGGGGGTCACCACCGACTACGACACGATGACCTTCGCCGGTCACCACTCCGAGGCCAAGCTGCTCGGCCTGTTCAACGTGTCCGGCCTGCACAACGTGGTCCACCTCCTGTTCGGCGTCGTGGGCCTCGCGCTGTCGGGCACGTTCTCGGCCGCCCGCTGGTACCTGGTGGGCGGCGGCATCGTCTACGCGGTGCTGTTCGTCTACGGACTGGTGATCGACCACGACTCGTCGGCCAACTTCGTCCCGGTGAACACCGCCGACAACTGGCTGCACCTCGGTCTGGCGATCGGCATGCTCGCGCTGGGGATCGTGCTGGGCCGCGCCGACGCACCTCGGGACGTCCGCCACACCTAGCCGTGCCTATGGTCGAGCGGTGACGATCAGCTACGACGACGCGCTGCGCGACCGGATCCGGCACCACCTGGCCGGGCACGACCGCCGCGTGGTGACCGACCCGACCAAGCGGCACGCCGCCGTCGCGGTGGTCCTCGTCGACTCCGAGGAGGGCGAGGACCGCGTCGACCCGGCACCCGTCGACGACTGGATCGCGGGCCGGCCGATGGAGGCGGGTCTCGACGGACGCATGGTCGGGGTGTCGGGCGGGGCGGCGTTCCTGCTGTGCCGGCGGGCGTCGCGGCTCAGCTCGCACTCCGCGCAGTGGGCGCTGCCGGGCGGCCGGCTCGACCCGGGCGAGACCGTCGAGGTGGCCGCGCTGCGCGAACTCGAGGAGGAGGTCGGCGTCACGCTGCCCGAGTCCGCGATCCTCGGCCTGCTCGACGACTACCCGACCCGGTCGGGCTACGTGATCACCCCGGTCGTCGTCTGGGGTGGTGGGCGGCTCGATCCGCGGCCGTCGCCGGACGAGGTGGTCGCCGTCTACCGGATCGGCCTGCACCAGCTGCAACGCGACGACTCGCCGCGGTTCGTCGACATCCCGGAGAGCACGCGGCCCGTCGTGCAGATCCCGCTGGGCAACGACCTGATCCACGCCCCCACCGGCGCCGTCCTCCTGCAACTGCGGTGGCTGTGCCTGGAGGGCCGCCACGACGCCGTCGACCAGCTGGAACAGCCGGTGTTCGCCTGGAAGTAACGCCGCGGGCCTCTCCCAGCGAAGTACCAGTCGAAGCGTCGGACACGTGGACCGTCCGCGCGGAGTCGGAGGGAACCCAACCGTGAGTCGTCGTCAGAGCATCCGCCGCCTGGGGCTGACCGTCGCTGCCGCCACGCTGGCGCTGACCGGTCTGTCGACCGCGGGCACCGCGTCGGCCGAGCCGGGCTGCGCCGACTACCACTGGCTCGGTGCTGCCGGATCCGGCCAGCGCGACGGTGCCGGGCTCACCCAGAACGGTGGCATGGGCGGCGTCGTCTACCAGTCCTACCTGCAGCTCAGTTCCGAACTGGCGGCCGACGGACGCACCATCACCGCCGAGGCCGTGCAGTACCCGGCCGCGCCCGTCCCGCTCGAGGGCGGCATCGGTGGCTGGATGGGCTTCATGGACAGCGTCGAGGACGGCGCCGACGCGACCGCCGAGCAGCTCGAGGCGTTCACCGCCCGCTGCCCGAACACGATGGTGGTGCTCGCCGGCTACTCGCAAGGCGCCATGGTGGTCCACCGCAACCTGTACGACGTCGCCGAGAACCCCAACGTCGCGGCCGCGCTCCTGATCGCCGACGGCGACCGGCTGCCCGTCGACACCACGATCAACCTCGGCTCCACCGCCATCACGCCCGGCATCGGCAAGGGCGTCGCCCAGGAGCACTCCTTTCTCGCCTCGACCGACACGTCGCCGCTGCCGCCGTCGATCGGCGCCAAGACCATCAGCGTCTGCGACGTCGGCGACCCGGTGTGCGACTACGACCCGGAGGCCGACGAACTCGCCCCGGCGGCGCTCGCCATCCACACCTCCTACGCACCGATGGTCGGCGGCCCGCACGACTGGGGCACGCCGCTCTACCAGCTGGTGAGCAGCGCCTCCCCGCTGCCGGTGGTGCCGGCCGAGTAAGTGGCCCACCTACGGGGTAACTGAGGCGGAGTCGTCCCGCGAAGGAGCCTCACATGAGCGCCGCCACCAAAACCACGTCCACGAAGCACCAGGTGGTCGTCATCGGCTCCGGGTTCGGCGGCCTGAACGCCGTGAAGGGGTTCAAGCACGCCGACGTCGACGTCAAGATGATCGCCCGCACCACCCACCACCTGTTCCAGCCGCTGCTCTACCAGGTGGCGACGGGCATCATCTCCGAGGGCGAGATCGCCCCGGCCACCCGGATGATCCTGCGCAAGCAGCGCAACGCGCAGGTCCTCCTCGGCGACGTCACCCGCATCGACCTGACCCGCAAGCTCGTCGTCTCCGAACTCCTCGGCCACGTATACGAGACGCCGTTCGACACGCTGATCGTCGCGGCCGGCGCCGGGCAGTCGTACTTCGGCAACGACCACTTCGCCCAGCACGCGCCCGGCATGAAGACCATCGACGACGCGCTCGAGCTGCGCGGCCGCATCCTGGGCGCGTTCGAGCAGGCCGAGCGGTCCAGCGAGCGCGAACGCCGGCAGAAGCTGCTGACCTTCACCGTCGTCGGCGCCGGCCCGACGGGCGTGGAGATGGCCGGCCAGATCGCCGAACTCGCCGACGAGACGCTCAAGGGGAGCTTCCGGCTCATCGATCCCACCGAGGCACGGATCATCCTGCTCGACGCGGCGCCCGCGGTGCTGCCGCCGATGGGCGAGAACCTCGGCAACAAGGCCCGCGCGAAGCTGGAGAAGCTCGGCGTCGAGATTCAGCTCGGTGCGATGGTCACCGACGTCGACCGCAACGGACTGACGGTCAAGGACACCGACGGCACCGTCCGCCGCATCGAGTCGGCCTGCAAGGTGTGGTCGGCCGGCGTGGCCGCGAGCCCGCTGGGCCGCGACCTCGCCGACCAGTCCGGGGTGGAACTCGACCGCGCGGGCCGGGTCCAGGTGCTGCCCGACCTGTCGATCCCCGGCCATCCCCACGTGTTCGTGATCGGCGACATGGCCGCCGTCCCCGGCGTCCCCGGCATGGCCCAGGGGGCGATCCAGGGCGCCAAGTACGTCACCAAGCACGTGCGGCGCGAGCTGAAGGGCGCCTCGCCCGACGCGCGAAAGCCGTTCTCGTACTTCGACAAGGGCTCGATGGCGACGGTGTCGAAGTACAACGCCGTCGCCAAGATCGGGCCGATCGAGTTCGGCGGATTCCTCGGCTGGCTCGCCTGGCTGGGCCTGCACCTCGCGCTGCTCGTCGGGTTCAGCTCAAAGGTCGCCACCCTGCTGGCCTGGACCGGTACGTTCATCGGACACAGCCGCGGACAGCTGGCGATCACCGAGCAACAGGCTTACGCCAGAACGCGTTTGGAGACGCTCGCGGAGGTCGCCGAGCAGGTGCGGACCGAGGAACGCGCTGCCGGCTGACCGCCGGCAGCGCGTCGACGAGAGGTCAGGGCAGCAGGCGCTGCAGCGCGCCCCTGCCGACCTCCTCGGGCCGGTACTGCTCGGCGGCGAAGGCGCCGATCGCGACGAGTGCGCCGGTCGCGGCGGGTATCACCCACTGCAGCAGCTTCAGCTGCTTCTGCGCGGCGGCGACCTCCGGCGGCGTCGTCGAGGTGGGCGTGGTGCCGTCGGCTGCCGGCACCGCCCGGTGATCGGAGACCCGTCGGCCCAGGATGCGGCTGTAGCCGGTGACGCCGAGTGCGACGGCGGTGAGCCCGATCTTGGTGGCCGCCATCGACGGCACGCCCTGCTGGGCCTTCGCGCGCCCGAGATCGTGCTTGAGCAGCCCGGTGGCACCGATCAGGTGCACGCCGATCGCGGCGGCGTTGATCGGCGTCCAGCGATCCCAGCCGTCATTGGTGACGGCGCCGACGCTCGCCGCGTCGCCCGCCGACGACGCCGCGGGGTTGAGGGTGACGGCGTTGGCGAGGGTGCCGCCGAACCAGGCGGCCAGACCGAGGTCGTGCATCTGGTGGACCAGTGTTGCGCGTGCCATGGGTTCTCCTAGGTGAGGTGGTGGATCGTCGGCCGATACCCCGTCGAGGGCACGCGAAACGGTCCGCACCGCAAGAGAACTGACGTCACCCGTCGCCGGCGAGCCGGCGCAGGATCGTGGCCGTGGGCTCCTGGCGGGCCGTGCGGTAGGCGGTGCCTGCCCACAGGTGGACCAGGTCGGCGTCGCCCGCCGCGGCGGCGGCCTTGCGCAGCGCGCTGGTGAGGTGGTGCAGCGCCGGGTAGCCCAGCGGCGCGGTCGGCTCGAAGCGGTCGATGAAGCCGTTGCGCAGTCCGCGCGCCGGTCGCCCGGTGAACGCCCGGGTCAGCACCGTCTCGGTGCGCTCCGGGTCGGTGAGGGCCGCGCGGTGGGTGGCCGACGCGCCGCTCTCGTCGGCGAGCAGCAGGGCCGTGCCGACGGCGACGGCCTCCGCACCCGCGGCGAGCACCGCGGCCACGTCCTCGGGGGTGCCCAGCCCGCCCGCGGCGACGATCGGCAGCGAGGTGCGGTGCGCAACGTCGGCGACGAGGTCGGTGAGCGCGACGTCGGCGAGTGGCCGGTCGGGGCTCAACGTGCCCGAGTGGCCGCCGGCGCCGATGCCCTGCAGCACCAGCACGTCGACGCCCGCGGCCGCGGCCCGCTCCGCCTCCGCGCTCGACGTGACGGTCTGGGCGACGGTGGTGCCGGCCTTGCGCAACCGTGCGACGACGTCGGGACCGGGGATGCCGAACGTGAAGCTGACGAGTGGGACCGGTTGCGCGAGAAGTAGATCGAGCTTGGCGTCGAACCGATCGTCGTCGTCGACCACGTCCTCGGGCAGCGTCAGGCCGTACCGGTCGGCGTCGGGTTGGACCGCCGCGCGGTAGGCGCGGTAGGCGTCGGCCGTGATCGGCACGGGATTGGGCGCGAACACGTTGACGCCGAACGGGACGTCCGCCGCGCGCACGGCGTCGATCTCGGCCGCGAGCGCGTCGGCGGTCTTGTACCCGGCGGCGAGGAGCCCGAGGCCGCCGGCGTGGTGTGCGGCGATCACCATCGCGGGGGTGGTCGCGCCGCCGGCCATGGGCGCGGCGAGCACGGGGATGGTGAGGCCGAGGTCGGCCAGCGGGGACGTCATCGGAATACCTTCCGTCGATTCTGCCGGACTACGTGTCCGTCCTCGGTACAACGATTCTCGGCCGTCGGGCTTCCGCAGGGCAACGACGGGTCTTCTTCCTGCTGCGAGGGCTCGCCTACCAGCCTGAGAGGATCGTCCCCGTGCTCGCCGTCCTCGAAGCCTTCGCCGTCATCGGCGTCGTGATCGTCGTCGGTGCGATCGTCGGCAGGACGGGCGTCCTCGGTGACAACGCCCGAATGGTGCTCAACCGCGTGGCCTTCCACGTGGGGGTGCCTGCGCTGCTGCTGCTCAGCCTCTCGGAGGCGACGCTCGACCAGATCTTCTCGCTGCCGCTGCTGGTGTCGGCCATCGCGACGCTGCTGGCGTTCGCCGGGTGCTTCGCGGTGGTCGCCCTCGTCCGGCGGCGCAATCGCGGCGACTCGACGATCGCCTCCTGGACCGCCTGCTACGTGAATGCGGGCAACCTCGGCATCCCGCTCAGCGTCTACGTCTTCGGCAGCACCACCGAGATATCGGCGCTCATCCTGTTCCAGGCGACGGTGATGGCGCCGATCGGCATCGCGATCCTGAACTCCGCCGCGCGGCCCCGCCGCTCCGCCGGTCGCCAGGTGATCGCCCTGATCACCAACCCGATCATCGCGGCCAGCGCCGTCGGACTGGTGTTCGCCGGCACCGGCGTCAACCTGAGCGGACCGGTCGCCGATCCGCTGCGGCTGCTCGCCGACCTCGCCATCCCCACCGTGCTGCTGGCGTTCGGCATCTCGCTCAGCAGCCGCGCCGAACGCACCGCACCGTCCGACCGGGTGGACCTCGGGGTGGTCGTGGTGTTCAAGACGGTGCTCATGCCCGCGCTGGCGTTCGCGCTGGCCCGCTGGGTGTTCGGTGCGTCGCCGGAGCAGACGCTGCTGGTGACGGTGTTCGCGGCGTTGCCGTCCGCGCAGAACATCAACACCTATGCCGCCGTGTACCGCAGCAACGAGTCCCTGGCACGCGACGCGACGCTGATCTCGAGCGTGGTGTCCGTGCCGATCATCTGCGCCATCGTCGCCCTGCTGGGCTGACAATCGGTTTGCCGGGTGGTCTCCCGGGTATGGGTGCGATGGCGGCGGGTGTCGCCACGAAGAAGGGTGGACCAAGGGTGAAGTCGAAGACAGTCAGCAAGGCGCTCCGCGCGAGCGTCGTCGTGGCAACGGGTGCGTGGATGGCGCTGGTGGGTGGCTCCGTGCCCCAGGCGGCGGCCGAACCCGCGTGTCCCGACATCGAGGTCGTCTTCGCCCGCGGGACCAGCGAGGCCCCCGGCGTCGGCGGGATCGGGCAGGCGTTCGTCGACTCCGTCCGCGCCCAGGCCGGCGGCAGGACCGTCGGCGTCTACGCCGTGAACTACCCGGCGAGTTCGAACTTCGACGACCGCGACGCCTTCGCGCGCACCGTCGTCGACGGGATCCGCGACGAGGGCGGCCGCATCCAGCAGATGTCCGTGGACTGCCCCAACACCCGCCTCGTGCTGGGTGGGTACTCCCAGGGCGCGGTCGTGACGGGCTTCACCACCTCCGACGTGGTGCCCAGCGGCGTGCCCGCCGACCTGGTGCCCGCACCGCTGTCGCAGCAGGCCGTCGACCACGTCGCCGCCGTCGTGCTGTTCGGCACGCCCTCGGGCCAGTTCCTGAACAAGTACGGCGCTCCCCAGATCACGATCGGTTCGCGGTTCGCCGACAGGACGCTGCAGCTGTGCGCTCCCGGCGACACGATCTGCGACGGCGACTTCACCGGCGCACCGTCGGTGGCGCACGCGCTCTACGCGGTCAACGGGCAGGTCAACGAGGGCGCCGCGTTCGCGATCGGGAAGCTCTAGCCCGACTGCTCCCGGCGCGCCCGGGCCCGCCGCTTGCCCTCGTGCATCGCGGCGACCCGGGCCACGGGGATGGTCCGGCCCTGCTCGATCAGGTCGTCGGGCAGACGCTGCGGTGCGGGCATCGACTCGCGCCACGGGTCGCGTCCGCCGAGGGCGTCGAGCGCGGTGTGCACGGTCATCGCGGTGGGGTCGACGGCGTCGAGATCGCCCCAGTCGACGGGGAACGACACGGGTAGCCCCGGCCGCAGCCGCGGGGTGTACGCCGCGGCGACGGTGTTGCCGCCCGCCCGCGTCGAGTCGACGAACACCTTGCCGCCGCGTTCCTCCAGGACGTATTTGGTTGTGGCGAGGTCCGGGTCGAGCGCCTCCGTGCGGGCGGCCAGCGCGCGGGTGGCGGCGGCCACGTCGTCGGCCGGGGCCGCGTCGTCGATCGGCACGAACACGTGAATGCCCTTGGCGCCGCTGGTCTTCGCCGCACCGGCCAGGCCGCAGTCCGCCAGCGCCCGACGCACCAGGTGCGCGACGGCCACCACGGCGTCGAACCCCGAGTCGGCGGGCGGGTCGAGGTCGAGCACCAGGTGCGTGGCGCGGTAGAGGTCGTCGGCGAGGCCCAGCGCCGGGTGGTACTCGATGGCGCGCTGATTGGCCAACCACAGCAGCGTGCGACGGTCGTCGCACAGCGGGTAATGCACCTCGCGGTGCGACGCCTCCGCCCAGATCGCCGCGGTCCGCACCCAGTCCGGCGTGTACTTGGGCACGTTCTTCTGCATGAACGGCGCCCGGCCGCGCAGCGCCCGCAGCACCGTGAGCGGACGGCCCGCCAGGCCGGGGAGCATCCGCTCCGCCACCCCGTCGAGGTAGTCCACCAGATCGCGCTTGGTGGCCCCCGCCTCCGGGGTCAACGGCTGGTCGAGGTTGGTCAGGTCGACCCCGTCGCGCTGTTCCGCGGCCATCGACCCAGCCTAGGCCGCGCTACTTCGCCGGCGGTCCCGGTTCGGGCTCGTGGTACTCGGTGACCAGGTCGAAGTGCTCGCCGTGCTCACCGGCACCGGTGACCACCGCGCGCTCCACCAGTTCGGTGCTGCGGCGGTCGAGGGTCACCAGACGGTCGGTCCGCAGGTCCCGGTAGAGCGCCACGCACAGCAGCACCATCACGAACACGAACGGCACCGCCGCCACGATCGTCAGGTTCTGCAGACCGGTCAGGGCTTCATCGCCGCCACCGCCGATGATCAGCATGATCGCGGCGACCGCCCCGGTGAGCGCACCCCAGAACACGACGGTGCTCTTGCGCGGGTCGTGCGAGCCCTTCTCCGACAGCGAGCCCATCACGATCGATGCGGCGTCGGCGCCCGAGACGAAGAAGATCGCGACCAGCACCATGACCAGCACGCTGGTGATGCCGGCCAGCGGCATCGTGTCCAGCAGCCGGAACAGGGCGCCGGTGCTGTCGACCGCGCCGTCCGCGTCCACCATGTCGCCGACGGTGCGCTGGCGGTCGATCGCGGAGCCGCCGAAGACGGCGAACCACACCAGGCTGACCAGGGTGGGCACCAGCAGCACGCCGGTCACGAACTGGCGGATGGTGCGGCCGCGGCTGATGCGTGCGATGAACATGCCGACGAACGGCGTCCACGACACCCACCACGCCCAGTAGAAGATCGTCCAGCCCGACAGCCAGGCTGCGAGGGCCTCGTCGCCGTTGGCGTCGGTGCGGGCGCTCATCGCGACGAAGTCCCGCACGTAGTCGCCGAGTGCGCTCGGGATGAGGTTGAGGATCAGCAGCGTCGGTCCCGCGACGAAGACGAACACCGCCAGGGTGAGCGCCAGCACCATGTTGATGTTGGACAGCCACTGGATGCCGCGGGCGATGCCGGAGACGGCCGACAGGATGAACGCGACGGTCAGCACGGCGATGATCGTCACCAGGATCGGGGTGCCGATGGTGCCGACCCACCCGTTGAACTCCATGCCCTGGCCGATCTGCAGCGCGCCGAGGCCGAGCGACGCCGCGGACCCGAACAGGGTCGCGAATATCGCGAGGATGTCGATGACCTTCCCGGCCGGACCGTTGGCGCGGTCACCGAAGAGCGAGGTGAACGCCGCCGACAGCAGCCCCGGCCGGCCCTTGCGGAACATGCCGTAGCCGATCGCCAGTCCCACCACCGCGTAGATGGCCCACGGGTGCAGTCCCCAGTGGAACATCGTGGTGGCCATGGCGGTCTGGAAGGCCTCGTCGGTCTGTGCCTGACTGGTGCCGGGAGGCGGCGTGACGAAGTACGTCAGCGGTTCGGCGACGCCCCAGAACATCAGGCCGATGCCCATGCCCGCGCTGAACATCATCGCGATCCACGACGTGGTGCGGAACTCGGGTTCCTCGTCGTCGGCGCCCAGCGGGATGCGGCCGTACTTGCTGGCGGCCAGCCACAGGACGTAGATGACGAAGAAGCTCGCCGCAAGGACGAAGAACCAGCCCAGGCCCTTGATCAGCGAGTCCTTGGCGCCGGACGACACCGTCGACAGGCTCTCGGTGCTGAGCAGGCCCCACAGCACGAAACCGATCGCCAGCGTGCCGGTGACGCCGAACACGACCCAGTCCCTGCCGGGATTGCGATCGGCGGGCTCGACGCGGTTGGTGATCGGCGCCAGCGGGTTGTGCCCCACCTTGGGCTTGACCTTGCGTGCGCTCGGGTCCGGGTCCGCAGCGGACGCGCCTGCGGTGTTCACGTCCAGTGACATGTCGATTTCCTCGCCTCGTCCGTCGGCTGTGGGCGCACTGCGCTCGTGTGCGTATTAGACAGCACGAGCGTGTCACGTGCTGAGCGAATGACCAAACCGGTCCGTCGGGGACCGGTTCGTATTCGCTTGTCAGACAAGGCTTGCGCCTGCCTCACCCGGTGTGTCCGAGTCGGCGGCTCACGGCTGCGGCCGCAGCCGTGGCCATTTCGGCCACCACGTCGAATCGAATGGTCTCCAGCCGGTAGGCCGGACCCGAAACGCTGAGTGCCGCAACTACTTTGCCGGTGCTGTCGCGGACCGGCGCGGCGACGGCATTGAGGCCGATCTCCAGTTCCTCACGCACGCTGGCCCACCCGGCCGCACGCACGCCCGCCAGCTCGGCGCGCAGCGTCGCGAGGTCGGCGATCGTGTGCGGCGTGAACGTGGTGAGCGGGACGTCGACGAGGTCGTCGACCTCGTCGGGCGGGAGGTCCGCCAGGAGGACCTTGCCGCTGGACGTCGCGTGTGCGGGGCAGTTCTGGCCCACCCAGCTGCGCAGCGTGATCTCGGCGGGACCGTGCGCCTCCACGACGTTGATGATGCGGTCGTCGTCGAGGATCGCGAGGTTCGTGGTCTCGCCGCACTGCGTGGCGAGCCGGTCGCAGATCGCCTGACTCTCCTTGGCCAGATCCATCCGGGCGCTGGTCGAGCCGGCCAGCCTGACGATCGCGAAGCCCAGCCGGTACTTGCCGCGCTCGGAGAGCTGCTCGACGAATCCGCGCGACTCCAGCACCGCGATCAACCGGGACACCGTCGACTTGTGAACCCCCAGCTCACCGGCGATCTCGGTGACGCCGGCGGTGCCGAGTTTGCCGACGATTTCGAGGACGGTCAGCGCGCGATCGACCGATTGCACCGCAGCGACGGACTTCTCCATGGTCCGGCCAGTGTAGGCAATGGTGCTCGTCATCTAGTGGCCCCCCTTCCGTGCACGCGTCAGCCGCGCACCTTGTTTGCCACCCAATCGTGGAAGTCACCGATGTGATGTTCGGACGGAACCAGCACGCCACCTGCGCGGTAGGCGCGCGACGACATCGCCGGCTGGGTGCGCTCGCACGCGTCGAAGTCCTGCACGTTCACCCGGTGGAAGAGTTCGACCGAACGCTCCAGGTCCATGCCGCGTTCGACGACGTCCGGGACGTACAGCCAGTCGCACTCCACCACGGTCCGGTCGGCCGCCATCGGGTACATCCGGTGGAAGATCACGTGGTCGGGCACCAGGCTGATGAACACGTTCGGTCGCACCGTGATCGCGTAGTAGCGCCGGTCCTGCTCGGGCGACACGGTCGGGATCGGATCCACGCCCGCGCTGCCGTCGATCGTGAACCCCTGCACCTGCTCACCGAACAGCGCACCGTGGCCCACGAAGTACTGCGCCGCCAGACCGTCGGCGAACTCCGGCAGCACCTCGGTGAGTTCGGGGTGGATCGTGGCGCAGTGGTAGCACTCCATGAAGTTCTCGATGATGAGCTTCCAGTTGGCCTTCACGTCGTAGACCACCCGGCGCCCCACGGCGAGTCCACCGACGCCGTAGTTCTCGACCGCGTCGGCGGCGCCCAGGCGCGCGCTCACCGTGCCGACGACGTCGGTCTCGAACGACGGCGGCTCGTCGGCCAGGCACACCCAGGCGTAGCCCAGCCACTCGCGCAGCGCGACCGGGACGAGGCCGTACTCGGTGCGGCTGATCCGCGCCCCGTTCGCGTCGGTGAGCGATCCGAGATTCGGTGCGGCCTTGAGCTTTCCGTCGAGATCGTAGGTCCACGCGTGGTACGGGCACCGCAGGTGGCGCTTGACGGTGCCGGCGTCCTCGGTGCACAGCATCGCACCGCGGTGGCGGCAGACGTTCAGGAAGGCGTTGAGCGCACCGTCGCGGCCGCGGACCACCAGGACGCTCTCGCGACCCACCTGGACCTTGCGGAACGCTCCCGGGGTCGCGAGGTCGGCGCCCCGGGCCGCGCAGAACCACATCTGCTCGAAGATGCGGTCCTGCTCGGCCTCGAACACGCCCTGGTCGCAGTAGTACTTGCCGCCCAGCGTGGGCACCAGGGTGCTCGCGGGGCGGGGGTCGTCGATCGTCGTCATGTCGTCACCAGCCGGCGGGGGTCGAAGAGTCCAATGGGATGGGTGGTCGCCCCGTCGGTCGCGAGATCGGCGAGGACCTCACCGACCACGGGGACGAACTTGAAGCCGTGGCCCGAGAACCCGCACGCCACCGTCACGTTGACAAGGTCGGCGGGCCGGGTAATGACGAAGTGCTCGTCGGGGGTGTTGGAGTACATGCAGGTGGCGGTGTGCACCGCGGGGCCGTCCAGACTCGGCAGCAATTGCGTGACGCGGGAACGCATCTCGTCGATCTCGGCCGCGTGCACGGTGCGGTCGATCGTCTCGGGCGTGCACACCCGGCCGCGGCGGAAGAACGCCGTCTTCACGCCGCCGTCGGGTCCGTCGATGGCCGGGAAGCCGTAGATCTGCTCACCGGACTCGTTCTCGTTGATGTAGATGGGGTGGTCCACGAACGGTCCGACGCCGCCGCGTGCCTCCAGCCAGTACAGCACCTGACGCTCGATCGTGATCGGAATCCCCAACGCGGTCAACAGCGTCGGCGCCCAGGCGCCCGGACACACCACCAGCTGGCCCGCGGTGTAGGTGCCTCCGGCGGTGGTGACGCGGACCCCGCGCGGGCCGTCGGTCCAGTCCAGCACCTCCTCGCCGAACCGGAGGTCGGCACCCTCGCGGGCGGCGAGGTCGAGGTGCGCGCGCACGGTCGCCTCGGGCCGCGCGAACCCGGCGTTGGCCTCGTACAGCGCGACGTCGCCGGGCGCCGGGGTGAACGTCGGGTAGCGGCGGCGGATCTCGCCGGCGTCGAGCATCTCGTGCGGTAGCGACCACTCCTGGGCGGCGCGCAGACTGCCCGCGACGGTGAGGCTGTCGGGCGGTCCGATGAAGAGTCCACCGGTGAGGCGGTGAACCTCGACACCGGTGTCCGCGGTCAACTCGGCCCACAGCTCGTAGGCGCGCAGCAGCAGCGGCACGTACGCGGGATCCTCGAAGTAGGACTGCCGGATGATGCGCGAGCCGCCGTGGCTCGACCCGCGGTCGTGCGCCGGCGTGAACTTCTCCAGCCCGAGCACCCGCACGCCCCGGCGCGCCAGGTGGTACGCCGCCGCGCTGCCCATGCCGCCCAGGCCGACGACGATGACGTCGTATCCGTTGTCGCTCATCGGTGCTCGATTCTCTTCGCGCAGGCGCTCATCGCCTTATCAGCTTCATCTCGGGATCCACCACCGGTTCCTCGTGCACCGTCGCGCCGTAGGTCTCGGTCAGATAGTCGACGGACACCGCATCGCCGACCTCGACGGCCGCAGGCAGCCACGCGTAGGCGATGCAACGGCCGATCGTGGCTGAGTAGCCGCCGCTGGTGACGTAGCCGATGACGGCTCCCGAGCCATCCCGCACGGGTTCCTTGCCCAGCACCACGGCATTCGGTTCGTCGAGCACGATGCTGCGCAACGTCGTCGTCGGCGGAGCGGCGGCGTCCAGGGCCGCCCTGCCCAGGAAGTCGCCCTTCTTGGCCGACACCGCGAAGCCGACGCCCGCGGCTGCGGGGTGGTGCTCGGTGGTCATGTCGGTGCCCCAGGACCGGTAGCCCTTCTCCAGCCGCAGGCTGTTGAACGCGATCCGTCCCGCGGCGATCGCGCGGTGCTCGCGGCCCGCGTCCCACAGCAGGTCCCACAGCTTGGCGCCGTGTTCGGCGGATGCGTAGATCTCCCAGCCGAGTTCGCCGACGTAGGACACCCGCATCATCGTCACGGGCACCGGCCCGATGAAGGTGCGGATCGCCTTGAAGTAGCCGAACGCGTCGTGGGAGACGTCCGCGGCGCACAGCGGCGCCACCAGGTCGCGGGCCAGCGGACCCCAGACGCCCACGCAGCACGTCCCGCCGGTGACGTCGCGCACCGTCACCCCCGACGTGGGCAGGTGCCGCGTCATCCAGTCCAGGTCGAGGGGCCCGTTCGCGCCCACCTGGAAGAGGTCGTCGGCGAGTCGCGCAACGGTGAGATCGCTACGGATGCCGCCGGTCTCGTCGAGCATCAGGGTGTAGGTGACCGACCCGGTCCGCTTGTCCACGTTGTTGGTGGTGAGCCGCTGCAGGAAGGCGCACGCGCCCGGCCCGCTCACCTCGTAGCGGGTCAGCGGCGTCATGTCGTAGAGCGCCACGTGTTCGCGCGTCCACCGCGCCTCGGCGATCGAGATCGGCGAGTAGAACCGCCCCGACCAGTCGTCGCGTTCGGGGAAGGCGACGCCCTCGACGGCCAGCTCGGCCATCAGCGGCGCATTGGCCTCGTACCAGGCGGGCCGCTCCCAGCACGCCCCCTCGAAGAAGAACGCGCCCAGCTCCCGCTGGCGGGCGTGGAACGGGCTGACCCGCAGGTCGCGCGGATCGCTGCGGTACTGGTGCGGGTGCAGGATGTCGTACACCTCGACGAACGCCTGGGAGCTGGTCGTCATGATGAACTCGGGGCTCTTGGCGGGCTCCTCGAACCGGTAGAGGTCGCACTCATGGACGTCGGTGGCGGGTGCGCCGTCGAGGATCCACTCCGCCATCGCCTTCGCCACGCCCGCCGAGTGGGTCACCCAGACCGCCTCGGCGACCCAGAAGCCGGGCAGGTCGCGATGCTCACCCATGATGGAGAGCCCGTCGGGGGTGAACGAGAAGATGCCGTTGAAGCCCTCCTCGACCTTCGAATCAACCAGTGCGGGAAGCAGTTCGGCACTGGCTGCCCAGCCGGGCGCGAAGTCGTCGTCGGTGAACGGCAACATCGACGGCATGGACTGCCCGCCGGTGTCGTCCAGCAGCGTCGCCATGTCCACCGGCATCGGCCGGTGGCCGTAGTAGCCGATCCCCAGGCGGTCGCCGTGCTCGCGGTAGTACAGGTCCTGGTCCTGGTGGCGCAGAATCGGCAGACGGCGCCCGCCCCCGGTGTCGTCGTCGCCGCGCAGTTCGGCGAGCTGGCCGGTCTTGGCGTACTGGTGGGCCATCGGCACCAGCGGCACGGTCAGGCCCACGCGGGCGCCGAGCTGGGCGCCCCAGAACCCCGCGGCGGACACCACGACGTCGGCGGGGAACTCCTCGCCCGCCGCGGTGCGGACGCCGACCACCCGGCCGCCTCGATCGAGGACGTCGACCACCTCGTGGTTGCCGAGGAAGCGCGCCCCACGCGACGCCGCCCGCTCCGCCTGGGCCGTCGCGGCGCGCAGGGCGACGGCCAGCCCGTCGGTGGGGGTGTGGAAGCCGCCCAGGATGCGGTCGGCGTCGAGCAGGGGATGCAACCGGGCGCAGCTCGCCGCGTCGATCAGTTCACCGGGGATGCCCCAGGACGAGGCCCAGCCGTGGCGGCGGTGCAGCTCGACCCAGCGGGCCTCGGTGGTGGCCACCTCGAGGCCGCCGACCTGGTCGAACGCGTCGAGGCCGACGAACTTCTCGACCGTGTACCGGGCGAACTCGGTCATCGTCTTGCTGCCGTTGGTCTGGAACACGAGGCCGGGCGCATGCGACGTCGAGCCGCCGGTGGTGAACATCGGTCCGCGGTCGAGCACGGTGACGTCGGTGCACCCGCGTGCGGTCAGTTCGTCGGCCAGTGACGTGCCGACGATTCCCGCTCCGATGACGACGACCTTGGGGTGGGTCATGAATGCAACTCCTGTTGCGTCTTGTGCAACCAATGCGTGATGCGCAACAGTATGCGGCCGTCGTCGGGCGGCCGCAACACCTCGTCGGGGGTGAGTTGCGGGCTAGTTGCGCGGGGAGTCGACCAGGCCGCGGAGGATGAGGTCCAGCCCGTCCTCGAACGACGCTTCCAGCATCAGGGTCTGCAGGTGGCCGGCGACCGACTCGGTGTGCGGCGCGTTCGCCGCGGGCAGCCTGTCGGGCAGTCCCTCCCACGCCGCCAGGTCCGTGACCTGCACGTTCGCGGGCAACGCGGCGAAGGCCGTCTCCAGCATCGCCTGGCCGAGTAGGAAGTCGGAGATCGCGCGGAAGCGTCGGGCGGCGTTCGGTTCGTCGAACCCGCCCGCGCGCAGCAGGCCGATGGTGATCTCGACGGCGCGGATCTCGTTCGGCAGCCCCGTGGTGCGGGCCGCTGTGGCGAAGCCGACGAGGGGGAATTCGCGGGTGTAGACGTGGTGCAGCGCTCGCGCCAGCGTCCGCAGCGACTCGACCCAGTCCGCGTCGGGCGCCCATCGGTCCAGCGCGATGCCGATCATGCGGTCGGCCACCGCGCGCAACACGTCGTCGATGCCGGGGAAGTACCGGTACAGCGCGGTGGGGTCGGCACCGACGGCGGTGCCCAGCGTGCGGGCGCTCAGCACCGCGGCGCCGCGCGTCTCGATCAGGTGCACCGCCGCGTCGACGAACACCTCGCGCGACAACTCGATGCCGGTTCGGGTCCGCCGCCGCCGTCGGCCCGCCGCCGGCTGCCTACCCGGAGTGGTCACTCCGCCAGCTTATGTCAACACCGTTGACGTTATGTCGGGGATCGCAGAGTGTGGCGGGCGGAGGAGGCAGCGTGGACCTGAACGGGACGAGTGTGCGGCGCATCGAACGGATCCCCGGTGTCGGCGGGCACGTCGATTACCACGTCGATGTCGACGCTCGCGAGGTCCAACGGCGGCTGGTGTTCAGCGGCAACATCTTCGTGGGCCCCGTGGTGGTCACCGGCGACGACGACGACGGCGGCCGATGGGACCGGGTGATCGACGAGCCCCGCCGGTACGGCGAGTTCGCGACGGCCGACTGGATCAGCCGTTTCCTCGACCACCACCGCTGAACCGTTCGCGCAGCGTGTCGGTGAGGAACTTCGACGCCGACACCGGACGGAACTCCCGCGCGGCGCTGGTCAGCGCCTCAACTGCAGCACCGCTCAACTCGACTTCGGCGGCCGCGACGTTGAACTCCAGCTGTTCCACACTCGAGGCGCCGGGGATGGCCACGACGCCGGGCTGGCTGATCAGCCAGGCGAGCGCCACCTGCGCGGGACGGGCGCCCACGTCGTCGGCCACGTCACGCAACGTCTGCAACAGCGGCTCGGCGCGGCGCAGGTTCTCGGTGCCGAACAGCGGATTGAGCGCGCGCACGCCGCCGGGGCGGTTGTCCGGGCCGTACTTTCCGCCGAGCAGCCCCTGCGCGAGCGGACTGTAGGCGATCACCACGCGGTTCTCCCGCTCGGCGAACGGGACCAGGTCCTTCAGCGCCCGCGGATGGGCCAGCGAGAAGTGCACCTGGTTGCTGATCACGGGCCTGCCGAGCGCAGCATCCGCCTTCCGCCATCTGTCCAGCGAATAGTTGGAGACGCCGACCGCACCGATCGTGCCGTCGTCGAGCAGGTCCCGCATGCCCGGCATGATCACCGAGTCGGGGACCAGCGGGTTGGACTGGTGGATCTGGTACAGCGGGATGTGGTCCACGCCCAGTCGCCGCGCGCTGGCCCGGGCGCGCTGCCGGACCACGGCGGGCAGCGGCGCGACCGGCATGATCTTGCTGGCCACCGCGACCCGGCTGCGCTCCTCGCCCAACGCCTCGCCGAGGATTCGCTCGCTCTTGCCGAGGCCGTATACCTCTGCGGTGTCGAACAGCGTGACGCCCAGCGCGAGCGCCCGCTGCACGATCTCGCGCGCGGGTCCTGACGCGTAGTCGTCGCCGTACCCCCACTCGCGCGAGCCGAATTGCCAGGTCCCCAGGCCGATGCGGCTCACCTTGCCGATTCCGGCCACGTCGAGAAACTTCATGACCTCCACGGTACGGTTTCGACACGGGGACCGTGGGGTACAGCAACCCCTGCGCTGCAGACCAGCCGGCGTCGTACTTGTTAGCCCCGACCCGGCCCTAGGTGGTAACCGTGCTCGACATCCCCCGCGCACTCAATCCGTTGGACATCGCGCTCGCCGCGACCCGGATGTACTCGACTCTCCCGGTCGTCGGAAAGCACCTCGAACCGTTCGCCGGCCTCACCGCGATGGCCCTCTACGGCGGTCACTACGCGCCGGCCGCGCTGAAGGCGGCCATCAGCCGTCGCGCCGGAACCGGCGCCGAGGTCCAGGTGCCGGTCGAGGCGCCCGGTGAGGACGTCGAGGTCGAGGACATCCACGGCAGCCTGGTGCCGCCGTTCGTGCGGTTCCGTGCGCAGAAGCGCCGGTACCTGCACCGGGGTTCGGTCCGCTACGGCGACCACCCCTCGCAGCTGCTCGACGTGTGGCGCAGGCCCGACCTGCCGCCGAACGCGCCGGTGCTGCTGTTCGTCCCCGGCGGCGCATGGGTGCAGGGCACCCGCGTGCTGCAGGGTCACACACTGCTGGCACACCTGGTCCGCAAGGGCTGGGTCTGCCTGACCATGGACTACCGCGTCTCGCCGGTGCACCGGTGGCCCCGCCACGTCGCCGACGTCAACGCGGCCATCGCCTGGGCCCGCGCCAACGTCGACCGCTTCGGCGGCGACCGTGACTTCGTCGCGGTCGCCGGCTGCTCGGCAGGTGGCCACCTCGCCACGCTGGCGGCGCTCACCCCCGGTGACGAGCGATTCCGCGGCGAGCTGACCGACGACGCCGACACGTCCGTCGACGCCGTGGTCGGCATCTACGGCCGCTACGACTGGGAGGACCGGTCGACGGCGTCGCGCAGGAGCTTCCAGGGCTTCCTGGAGCACGTCGTGGTCGGCCGCAAGCAGTCCCGTCACCCCGAGGTGTTCGAGGCGGCGTCACCGATGGCCCGCATCCACGCCGACGCGCCGCCGACGTTGCTGATCCACGGCGAGCACGACGCCATCATCCCGGTGCAGGAGGCACGCGACTTCCACGCCGCACTCGGCGCGGTGTCCCGCAATCCGGTCCGGTACTGCGAGGTGCCGCGCGCGGGTCACGCGTTCGACCTCGTCGACACGTCCCACGCACGGCGGTGCGCCACCGAGGTGTCGAAGTTCCTCACCTCGGTGCGCGCGAGTCACGCCGAGCGTGACGCCGTCGTCGCCAGCTAGTCGGTCAGCCAGATCGCCCCGTCGCGTACCTCGACGGGGAAGGTCCGGAGCTTCACGGCGTTGCCGACGGCCTTGAACGCGGCCGAGTAGGGCTTGAATCCGAAGATCCGGCCCTTCGGCCCGGCGACCATGGCCCCGGTCCGAACGTCGAAGTCCGCTCGGTGCCAAGGACATTCGAGGCAGCCCTCCTCGGTGACGCGGCCGCGCCCGAGCTTGGCGTACTGGTGCCGGCAGACGTTGCTCGTCGCGAACGGGACGTCGTCGGGGGTGACGCCCACGGCGAGGACGCCGTGCGCGTCGGTGTCCACCTCGATGACGCGGCGGTCGTCCAGGTCGTCGAGCGCCACCAGACGCCGGCCTTGGGCGCGGACGGGATGGTCGTGGGTGACGGGGGGCAGGATGCTCTTGGTGTCGACACCGCGGCCGTGCGGATCGTTGCGGAGGTTCATCGACCCCCGATACCCCCGCCCAGAGGCCCGAAACCGGGTTTGACATCCCGCGACGCGGCAATCCGCATCGCATGCGCATCGTCATCACCGGAGCATCCGGCAACGTCGGGACCGCCCTCCTTCGTCGGTTGACCACCGCCGCGGATCCCCACGAACTGATCGGCGTGGTGCGCCGTCCGCCTGAACCGACCGGCGTGTATGCCGGCGTCACGTGGCACGGTGTCGATCTCGCCGAGCCCGCGGCGGCCAGTGAACTCCGCTCGATCTTCGAGGGTGCCGACGCCGTCGTCCACCTGGCGTGGGGATTCCAGCCCACCCGCAACACCGAGTACCTGACGAAGCTGGGCGTCGGCGGCACGTCGGCCGTGCTGAAGGCGGCGCACGCCGCGAACGTCGGTCACCTGCTGCACATGTCGTCGGTGGGCACCTATGCCGGCGGCCGCTACGGCGAGCGGGTCGACGAGTCGTGGCCGACCACGGGCATCCCCTCCTCGGCGTACAGCCGGGACAAGTCGGCGGCCGAGGCCGTCCTCGACGGGTACGAGAACGAGTACGGCGACGAGGGCGTCGGCATCACCAGGATGCGGCCCGGGTTCATCGTCCAGCGCGCCGCCGCGAGCGGTCTGATGCGCTACGCACTGCCCGGATGGGTTCCGATGCAGGCGGTTCCGCTGCTGCCGCTGCTGCCGCTGGACCGCAAGCTCTGCATCCCGCTGGTCCACGCCGACGACGTCGCCGAGGCCTTCACCAGCGCGATCGAACGGCGCGCGACCGGCGCGTTCAACCTCGCTGCCGAGCCGCTGATCAGCCGGTCCGACGTCGCAGAGGTGTTGGGCGCAAAGCAGATTCACGTCCCGTCGGGGCTGCTCGGCAAGCTCGTCGACGTGAGTTGGCGCCTGCGCGCGCAGCCGATCGACCGTGGCTGGCTCGACCTGGCGTTCAGCGTGCCGCTGCTGGACTGCTCGCGGGCCCGCACCGAACTGGGCTGGAATCCGCACTGGACGTCGGTCGAGGCGCTCGCCGACGTCATCTCGGGCGTCGCCGAGGAGGCCCACGCCGACAGCCCGCCGCTGCGTCGGCGGTCGATGGTGGAGCAGCTCCACCGCGACCTGACCGAGGGACTGATGACCACGAGGCACCTGCCCTGACCGACGTCGCCGAGCGGGTCGTCGTCGTGGGCGCCGGCCCGTGCGGCCTCGCCATCGCCCGCCAGCTCGGTCACCGAGAGGGCATCGACGCGCTCGTCGTGGACCGCGCGACCGCACCCGCATCGTCGTGGCGCGCCCGCTACGACGGGTTCCGGCTCAACACCTGCGGCTACTGGTCGCACCTGCCCGGCCAGCGGATCCCGCGTGCGGACGGTCGCTGGCCGTCGCGTGACGCGATGGTCGCCTACTTCGACGACTACGCGCGCCGGCAGCGGGTGCGGCTGCGGCTGGGCGTCACGGTGCTGCGGGTGGACGCGGACGGTGACCGGTGGCAGGTCACCACCGACCACGAAACCCTCAGTGCCGCAGCCGTGGTGGTCGCGACCGGCAACTACCACACGCCGGCCATCCCGCCGTGGCCCGGCATGGAGGGGTACGGCGGCGACCTGCTCCACTCGCAGGACTACCGCAACGCCGCGCCGTTCGCGGGCCGCGACGTGCTGGTCGTCGGTGCGGGCAACTCGGCCACCGACGTCGTGCTGCAACTCGCCCGCGGTGGCGCGGCACGCATCCCGATGTCGGTGCGGACCCCGCCGCACCTGGTCCCACGATCCGCTGCGGGCGTGCCCGTCGACGCGTTCAGTCCGGCGTTCGTCCACCTGCCGGCGCCCGTGCTCGACCGGGCCGCGGCGGTGATGCGGCGGCTGTGGTTCGGCGACCTCACCGACGCCGGGCTGCCGGTACCGGACCGCGGCATCTACACCGCACTGCTCGAGGACGCCCAGATCCCGACCATCGCCGACGAGCTGGTGCCGCTCGTCAGGTCCGGCCGGGTCGAGATCGTTTCCGCCGTCGAGTCATTCGACGGCGATCGGGTGCTCCTGGTCGACGGCACGTCGCTCGCCCCCGACGCGGTGATCGCCGCGACCGGTTACCTGCGCGGCCTCGAGCCCATGGTCGGCCACCTCGGCGTGCTCGACGGGGACGGCCATCCCACGTCGTCGCGACCGGGGCTATGGTTCTCGGGCTACGACGAGCCGCTCATCGGACCGCTGCGCGCGATGCGCAGACGATCGGGCCCGCTGGCGCGCGACGTTGCGCGTCACCTCACCGTCGCGGGCTGATCGGCCGCCTCGGCCTTGCGCTCGAGTGCCGTGCCCTCGATGTCGACGTCGGGCACGAACCTGTCGAACCACCGGGAGTGCGCCCACGCCTTGTCGCCGAGCATCGCGAGCACGGCCGGGATGAGGGTCAGCCGGACGACGAACGCGTCGAGGAACACTCCGACGGCCAGGGTCAGGCCGACCGACTTGATGATGGGGTCGCCGCCGGCGAGGAACGCGATGAACACGCCGAACATGATCAGCGCGGCGGCGGTGACGACGCGGGCGGACAGGCCGACGCCGGTGCGGATCGCCTCGAGGGCGTCGTCGGTCTTGACCAGCTCCTCCTTGATGCGCGACACCACGAACACCTGGTAGTCGCTGGACAGCCCGAAGACGATCGCGAGCACGATGATCGGGAGGAAGCTGATGGTCTCGCCGGGTGTGACGCCGAGAAGGTCGGCCGCCCAACCCCATTGGAAGACGGCGACCTGGACGCCCATGGCCGCGAACACCGACAGCAGGAACCCGACGATCGACGTGATGGGCACCAGCGCCGCACGGAACGCGACCGTCAGCAGGACGAACGCCAACCCGACCACGACCACCAGGAAGATCGGCAGCGCCGCCGCCAGTTTGTCGGACGTGTCGATGTTCGACGCGGTCGTGCCCCCGACCTGGATCGTGGCGCCGGTGCCCGCGGTGATCGCGTCGCGGTCGGCACGGATGCGCTTGACCAGGTCGGCCGTGGCGGTGTCGTTGGGGCCGGTCTCGGGGATCACCTGGATGACGGCGGCACCGTTGTCGGCCATGGCGGGGGCTGCGGTCACCACGCCGCTCTCGCGGGCGATGTTCGACGCGATCGTCTGCACCGCAGCCG
The DNA here is from genome assembly GCF_056679845.1 of Mycobacterium sp. PTI7. Classification (NCBI taxonomy): domain Bacteria; kingdom Bacillati; phylum Actinomycetota; class Actinomycetes; order Mycobacteriales; family Mycobacteriaceae; genus Mycobacterium; species Mycobacterium sp. PTI7. The sequence goes on along the minus strand of NZ_CM155252.1, from coordinate 4,575,645 downwards.
GATCGGACGACCGAGAGGTGTCGGCGACCACCAGCAGCGGGCCGTTGAAGCCGGGACCCATGTGCTCGGCGGTGATGTCGTAGGCACGTCGCGAGGTGTTCGACTCGGCCTGTGAGGCGCCGCTCGGCAGGCCGAGGTGCATGTCGAGGGTGGGGAGCCCGATCAGGATCAGCCCGGCGACGCCGGCGAGCAGGACGGGCCTGCGGTGCGCGACGACGGCGCGGGCCCACTTCGCGCCCATCGTGCGCTGCGGCGTGTACGCGGCGACCTGGGCGACCTCCTTGGCGCGCCCCGGCTGCAGCGGCGTGGAGATGAACTTGGCGATCCGGCCGCCGGCGAAGCCGAGCAGCGCGGGCAGCAGGGTCAGCGCGATCAGCAGCGCCACCAGGACCGAGACCGCGGCGGCCAGGCCCATGTAGGTGAGGAAGGGGATGCCGACAACGGCGAGGCCGCAGAGCGCGATGATCACCGTCAGCGCCGCGAACACGACGGCGCTGCCCGCGGTGCCCACCGCCAGGCCGATGGACTCCTCGCGCGGCCGCAGCAGTAGCAGGTTGGTCCGGTACCGGTTGAGGATGAACAGCGCGTAGTCGATGCCGCACGACAGGCCGAGCATCAGCGCCAGCGACAGTGCGGCCGAGGGCATCTCGACGAACGCGGCGACCGCGAAGATGCCGAGTGCGCCGATGCCGACGCCGACGCATGCGGTGATGATCGGCATTCCCGCGGCGAGCAGGGAGCCGAACGTGACGACCAGGATCAGGAAGGCGACTGCGATGCCGATGATCTCCGGCAGCTCGGGGACCTCGACCTTGTACCCGGGGAACACGCTGCCCGAGTACTCCACCTGGACGCCGGCGGCGACGGCCGGCGCCATCGCCGTCTCGAGCTCGTCCAGCGCCGCGTCGTCGACCTCGCCGGGAGGCGCCCGCCACTGCACGGTGCCCAGTCCCACGCGGCCGTCGGGCGACGCCAGCCGGGTCTGGGCCGGACCGGCCGCGATCGCGACGTCGGGGATCTTGCCGACCTCGGCGACGGCCTGGTCGATCGCCGCGGAGGTCGCCGGGTCGGCCAGCGTGCGGTCGCCGGTCGCGGCGAACGTGACCTGCGTCTGTGCGCCTCCGAACGCCGGCAGCTTCTGCTGCAGCTGCTCGACGGCCTGCTGGGACTCCGTGCCGGGGATGCTGAAGCTGTCACTCGGCTGGCCGCCCAGGCCGAGGCTCGTCCCGGCCACGGCGACCAGCGCCGCGAGCCACGTCGCGAGCACCAGCCACCGCTTGCGGTAGCTGAATCGTCCGATGGCGTAGAGGTAGCGCGACATGACGCCTTCATGCCCGCTCGGCGCCGGCCTAAGCCTGTGACGTTGCTTTCATCGGCGCCTCGGGCTTGGTTAGTGCACTAACCATTCGCGTACTATGAAGGCATGGCACCGACGACGGCAGTGGAGGTCGACCCGCTCGCACTCGAGCAGCAGGTGTGCTTCGCGCTGGCCGTGACGAACCGCGCGGTGCTGTCGGTGTACCGGCCGCTGCTCGAGCCGCTGGGCCTGACGCATCCGCAGTACCTGGTGATGCTGGCGCTCTGGGACCACCGGAAGGCCGACGCCGAGGGCGCACTGTCGGTGAAGCAGATCGCCGCGGCGCTGCAACTCGACTCCGCGACGCTGTCGCCGATGCTGAAGCGGCTGGAGTCGCTCGGCTTCGTGACCAGGAGCAGGAGCGCCGCCGACGAGCGCACCATCCGGGTGGAGCTGACGCGGGCCGGTGCCGAGCTGCGCGACCGTGCGCTCCAGATACCGCTTACCGTCGTGTCCAAGCTGGGCGTCGATCTCGACGAGTTGATCGAGCTGCGCCGGGCACTCACACGCATCAACACCGCCGCGCTCGCCGCAGGCGCACTCGACAGCTGACACCACCGACCCGACAGGAGTCACCATGGCCGACGACAAGCCGACCGCCCTGCAGTACATCGCCTACTCCTACGGTCGCAGGCTGCCACCGTCCATGAGCCGCTGGGTGGCCGAGGACCTCGCAGGTCAGGGCGCGGTGCGCAGGCACGTCATCCGGATGGCGATCCCGCCGCTGCTGGTGCTCGGCCCGCTGTGGCTGATCCCCGCGTCGTTCTACGTGCACCTGGAGATGACGGCGCCGATCTACGTGTGGGCGGTGCTCATGGCGGTGGCGCTCAACAAGGTGTGGCGTAGGCACCGGCTAAGCCAGCACGGCCTCGACCCGAACCTGGTCGACGTGATCAAGCGCAAGCGGGACGCCCACATCCACGAGGACTACGCCCGCCGCTTCGGCGCACGGCCCGACGAGGCCAAGTGGCAGCAGAACAGCAGCCCGTTCTAGCCGTGATCCATCGTGCGCCGGGCTACCAGGTGTCCACGTAACGCCGCCTGCCGTCCTCTTTCCCCGTCGGCGCCGCCGCGAGCGTGTTCGCGATCAGGGCGCGGGTGTCGGCCGGATCGATGACGTCGTCGATCTCGAACATCGCCGCCGCGTTGATCGCCTTGGCGTTCTCCTGGGCTGCCGCCGTCGCCTGCCGGACCACCTCCTCGCGCGCCGCGTCGTCGGCGATGGCCTCGAGTTCCTTCCGCATGCCAAGGCGCACGGCACCTTCGAGGCCCATCGGTCCGAGGTGGGCGCCGGGCCACGCGACCGTCAGCAGCGGCTCGTGCAGGCTGCCGCCCGCCATCGCCTGCGCGCCCAGGCCGTAGCCGCGGCGGAGCACCACCGCGATCAGCGGGACGGTCAGCGACGCGCCGGCCACCAGGAGCCGTGAGCCGCGCCGCACCAGCGCGTCGGCCTCGGCGGCCGGACCGACCATGTAGCCCGGGCAGTCGATCAGCGAGATCACCGGCAGGCCGAACGCCTCGCACAGCTGCAGGAACCGCGCCGCCTTGTCCGCCGCGTCGGCGGTGATCGCGCCGGCCATCACGCGGGTGTCGTTGGCGATCACGCCGACCGGCCTGCCCTCGATGCGCGCGAACGCGGTGACCATCTCGCGGGCGAACCGCTCGCGCAGGAACGTGACACTGCCGGTGTCGGAGAGCGTTTCGATGATCGGCCGCACGTCGTAGGCGCGGCGGGCCCGCTCCGGGACGAGCGTGCGCAGCGCCGTCTGATTGGCGGCGGTGCCCGGGGGAGTGGCGCCCTGGAAGTAGCCGACGAGCGTCTTGGTGACCGCGACCGCCTCCGCCTCGTCGGCGACCACCACGTCGACGACCCCGTTGGGCGCCTGCGTGGTCATCGGGCCGACCTCGTCGGGATGGACGTCGCCGAGGCCGCCGCCGGCGATCATCGCGGGACCGCCCATGCCGATCGACGCGTCGGCCGTGGCGACGATCAGGTCCGAGCATCCGGCGATGACGGCGTTGCCCGCGAAGCAGCGGCCCTTGACGATCGCGATGCGTGGCACCAGACCCGACAGGCCGGCCCACAGTGCGAACGCCCGTACGTCGAGCGAGGAGACGACCGGGTAGTCGGTGTCGCCGGGCCGCCCGCCGCCGCCCTCGGCGAAGAAGACCGTCGGCAGCTGCATCCGCTCGATCAGCTCGAACAGCCGGTCCTTCTTCCGATGGCCGAGGACGCCCTGCGTGCCCGCCAGCACCGTGTAGTCGTAGGACAGCACGGCGCAGGCGCCGCCGTTGATGCGGGCGGTGCCGGCCACCAGGCCGTCGGCGGGAGTGCGGGCGATCAGGTCGTCGAGATCGCGACGCCCGCGCTGTGCGGCGATCGCGAATCTGCCGTACTCGACGAAGGATTCGGGGTCGACGAGGTCGGCCACGTTCTCCCGGGCGGTGCGCCCGCCCGCGGCGTGCCGGCGCTCGACGGCCTCCGGTCGGGCGTCGTCCTCGGTGAGCGCCCGCCGGTGCAGGAGGTATCGATGGTCGTCGCGGAGGGCATCGGCGGGCTCGCCGGCGTTCTGCTCGGTCATGGTGTTCGCACTGTAGTCAGAACCTCGGGATGGCCAGGCGTCGGCGGCGTTCGACGTACGGGCCGTTGAGGGCGCGTTCGTGGTGGATGCGTTGGATGCGGGCGTCGGCGCGGGTCTGGGCGCGTCGAGGCATGGGCAGCGTGACCGGCGATGCGGTGTGCTGGGCGGCCGCTCGGACGGGCCGGGGGTCGACGGGTGAGGTGGGCCGGCACAGGGCGGGGAAGAGCAGCCTGCTGCCGGGGGTGGTGATGTAGGTGGTGCCGTCGGGCCCGGTCCAGATGACCGTCCCGTCGGGCAGCTGTCGGTCCCGCCATCCGTGTGGCCCTCCCCAGAACGTTTTCAGGAGGTGGTGTCGGCGGCAGAGTGCCTTGAGGTTGGCAGCCTGGGTGGGACCGACGGGGTAGGCGATCGTGTGGTCGAGGTCGCAGTCGGTGGCAGGGGCGTCGCAGCCGGGGAACCGGCAGGTGAGGTCGCGGCACCGGACGTAGGCCGCGAGCTTCGACGACGGGGTGTAGTGGGGTTCGGGCGGTGCATCGCCGGGGTGGACTATGCGGCGGATGGCGGCGGTGAGGGCGGCCCGGCGGGTGATGGCGCCGGGAAGGAAGGGGCCGCCGATCACCTGGCCGGGGCGGGTGGCGGCGCGTTCGCCGGGGTCGGGTTTGGTGAGCATCTCGGTCAGGGACCGGTCCCAGGGGTGCTTCTCGGCGGGCGGGCCGGCGGGCGGGTTGGCGAGGTAGGCGTCGCGTTCTCGTCGGAGCGCGATGAGATCGATGCTGGTGTCGGCGGTCTGGCCGTCGAGAGCGGCGTCCTGGGCGACCGCGGCCGGGGTCTGGTCGTCGAGGGTGTCGTCGTTGACCACCACGTACACCATGGTGGACGACGCGCCGGTGGTCGCGGGTTCGGCGGTGCAGTCGTCCTGTCCGCAGAGGCAGGGCAGGTGGTCGGCGCCGACGAGGAGTGCGCCGACGGCGTCGGCGCGGCGCTGGTCCTTGGTCCGCGGGTCACCCGGGCAGGTGGTGGCGGCGAGTTGGTCGAGGCGGGTGTCGAAGGTGGCGGCGTCGGTGGCGAGCAGCTCGCCGAGCAGGGTGGCGGTTCCGTTGCCGTGGATGTCGACGTCGACGTAGCGGGAGCGGGCGGCCACCTGGCTGCGGAGTACGGCGTGGGGGTCGTGTGTCTCGACGACGGCGTCGATGGCGGTGGTGATCTTCTTCTTCGACATGGGCGGCCACTCGCGCAGGGCGGTGGCGAGGTCGGCGTCGACGGCGGCGAGTGCGTCGGGGTCGAGGATGGTGAAGGTGCGGTAGGCGATGGTGGACACGATCGCCAGGGTCACCGACCCGTCGGCGAAGACCTCGCCGACCTTGGGAAGTCGACTGCGGATGGCGTGGGCGATCAACAGCTGGGCGGCGGCCGCGTCGGCGGTGGTGTTCTGGGCGGCGCCGATCTCGGCGGAGACGGCAGCCCAGTTGTCGAGGTACCACTGCTCGCGGTTGTCGGAGTCGGCGGCGGCGCGGCGCGCTTCGAGGAGATCGGCCATGGCGGCGAGGCGTCGGGCAGCGGCAGCGTTCTCGACGCGGGCCCACGCGGCGACGGCGCCACCACCGGTGCGGTGGTGGTGGGTGTCGGCGACCAGTGAGTCGAACATGCATTCGAATCTAGGTGTCGCACGGCCTCGGCGCAGGAGCCGAACGCCGATCTGTGGATGAATCCGCGTCTGGGGATGAATCGGTTGTCGGGCAACGTCTTTGTCGGACCCCGGTGGTAGGGCGCGCGGGGTTTGTCGCGAGTTGTCGCTCAGAGGCGGGCACGCGAAACGCCCGTCGGACGCGCGCCTCGGTACCCTCGAAGAAATGTCAGAGATTCCCGCGGACACCCCCGCCGCCGAGGTCGACGCGGCAACCGACGCACGGCGCCCCGCACGGTGGCGGCGTCTCGCCCTGGTCGCCACGATCCTGGGGCTCCTCTTCGGCGTCCCGTGGTTGACGGTCGTTGCGGCAGGACCGAACTGGCCCACCCTCGGCGTCGTCATCGGCACGGTGGCGTTCGTGGCCGCGCTCGTCGCGCTGCCCCTGTCGATGTGGCTGGGCCACGGCCGCAACCACTCCGACCGCGCCGCGGTCACCGGTGACGCCCTGCTCGGCGCGGCCTGGGTGCTGTTCGTTTGGTCGGTGCTGTCGCTGCTACTGCGGCTGGCGCTGTACGTCGCCGGAGTCGAGGATCCGGCGCGGTCGCGCATCGTCGCGATCGCGGTGCTGGTCACCGCCGCCACCCTGCTGGCCTGGGGTCACTTCGAGGCCATGCGCGTGCCCCGCATCAAGCGGGTCGACGTCGCGATCCGGAACCTGGGCCGCGGACTCGACGGCGTGACGGTCGCCATGATCACCGACACGCACTACGGGCCCATCGACCGCGCGGGCTGGTCGGCCCGAACGATCAACCGGGTCAACGAGATCGACGCCGACGTCGTCTGTCACGTCGGCGACATCGCCGACGGCACGGTCCGGGTACGCGAGGCCCAGGCCGCCCCGCTCGCGACCGTCAAGGCCCACCTCGCCCGCGTCTACGTGACCGGCAATCACGAATACTTCAGCGAAGCGCAGGGCTGGCTCGACTACATGACCCAGATCGGCTGGGACGCCCTGCACAACCGGCACATCGTCATCGAACGCGACGGAGCCCGCATGGTGATCGCGGGCGTCGACGACGCCACGGCAAAGGCGTCGGGGTTGCGCGGGCACGGCGCGAATCTCGCGGCGGCACTGCGCGATGCGGACCGCACCCTTCCCGTCCTCCTGCTCGCGCACCAGCCCAAGCAGATCCCGCAGGCCGTCGCAGCGAACGTCGACCTGCAGATCTCCGGTCACACGCACGGCGGACAGATCTGGCCGTTCAACTTCCTGGTGCGGCTCGACCAGCCGGTGGTCCATGGCCTCAGCAGGCACGGCGACCGCACGCAGCTGTACACCAGCCGAGGAACCGGATTCTGGGGTCCGCCGTTCCGGGTGTTCGCGCCGAGTGAGATCACGGTGCTGACGTTGCGCGCCGAATCGCACTCCGACTGACGTTTTGGGCCTCGATCGTCGGGTAGCCGCCGGGCCAACCCAACGATCGGAGAGGCCCGTGAACGTACTGGAAACCGCCAAGGCTCAGGTCAAGCAGCTCGTCGAGAAGGTGACCGAACGACCGGCGTCGACGACGCAGGCCGTCACGATCGGCGCATCGCGCGACGACGTCACCGCCCTGCTGCACGACGCCGAACGCCTCTCCCGGGTGTTCGGCGACATCGCCGAGGTGCAGTCGACCGGACCCGATCGGATGCGGTGGACCTTCGTCCACGACGGCGACGACCAGGGTCCTGCGTGGGACTGCATCGTGTCGGCCGACGGGGACGCCGTCCGCTACGTCGACGTCCGGGCCGACAGCAGCTCGAACATCGTCGTCGAACTGCGCGACGCGCCGGGCGGCCGTGGCACCGAGGTGATCGCGCGGGTCAGCACGCCCGCGCCCGGGATGCTCACCGGCCTGCTGCTGTACAAGGCGCTCTATCGAGCGCGCGCACTCCTCCAGACCGGAGAAGTGCCCACCCTGCAACGCAATCCGAGCGCACGCGACTCGGCACGGTAGAGAGAGGACACGACATGAGGGCACTCGTATGGAACGGCGTCAACGACCTCGCCGTGGAGACCGTCGACAATCCTAAGATCCTGAACCCCCACGACGTCATCGTGGCCGTCACCCTGACCACCACGTGCGGATCGGACCTGCACTTCATCGACGGGTACCTCCCCGGCATGCGCGAGGGCGACGTCTTCGGGCACGAGTTCATGGGCGTCGTCGCCGACGTCGGCAGTGAGGTGACCGACACGAAGGTCGGCGACCGCGTCGTCGTCCCGTCCTTCATCGCCTGCAACCACTGCTGGTACTGCGACCACGACATGTACTCGCTGTGCGACACCACCAACCCGAACGCCGATCTGCAGCAGACGGTCCTGGGCGCGCCGACCGGCGGCATCTACGGCTACACGCACCCGTTCGGCGGCTACGCCGGCTCGCACGCGCAGTACGTCCGCGTCCCGTTCGGCGACGCCAACTGCTTCACCGTCCCCGACTACGTCACCGACGAGCAGGCACTGTTCATGTCGGACGCCGTGCCCACCGGATACATGGGCGCCGACTTCTGCGACATCTCCGCCGGCGACGTCGTCGCGGTGTGGGGCGCCGGTGGCGTCGGACTCATGGCGGCCCGCAGCGCGCTGCTCAACGGCGCCGAACGCGTGATCTCGATCGACCGCGTCCCCGAGCGGCTGGCCCTGGCGAAGAAGCTGGGCGCCGAGACCATCGACTACGCCACCACCGACAGCGTGCAGGACGCCCTGCGCGAGGCCACCGGTGGCCGCGGCCCGGACTCGGTGATCGACGCCGTCGGCATGGAGGGCCACAGCTTCGGCGTGCAGGAGGCCTACGACCGGGCAAAGCAACTGCTGCGGCTCGAGACCGACCGCGCCAGCAGCCTGCGCGAGGCGATCCTCGCGTGCCGCAAGGGCGGCGTGGTGTCGGTGCTCGGCGTGTACGGGGTCACCGACAAGTTCCCGATGGGCGTCGTGCTCAACAAGGGACTGACCATCCGGTCGGCGCAGCAGCACGGCCAGCGCTACGTGCCGCAGTTCTTCGACTACGTGCAGCAGGGCGACCTCGACCCGTCGATCCTCATCACCCACGACGTCTCGCTCGAGGAGGGCGTGCGCGCCTACGACATGTTCAAGAACAAGACCGACGGGTGCATCAGGGTCGCGATCCGGCCCTGACCGGGGCCCGCGCGGCCGCTCCGACCAACCGCCCGGTTTGGAGTTCGGCCGCGCTGGCTATCGTGTGGGCATGGCCGTCACCGAGACCCGCGAACTCACCATCGAAGCAACGCCCGAGCAAATCATGGACGTGCTGACGGATCTCGAGTCGCTGACCGAGTGGTCGTCGTCGCACCAGGAGATCGAGATCCTCGAGCGCGACGAGCAGGGCCGGCCCAAGCGGTCACGCCAGGTGGTGAAGATCGTCGGGATCAACGACGAGCAGGTGCTCGACTACACCGTGCACGACGACGGCGTCAGCTGGACGCTCGTCAGCTCGAAGCAGCAGCGCGCGCAGGACGCCCGTTACACGCTGACGCCGGACGGGGACCACACCAAGGTTCGGTTCGAACTGACCGTCGACCCCACGGTGCCCATCCCCGGCTTCCTGGTGAAGCGCGGCGCGAAGAGCCTGATGGACACCGCGACCAAGGGACTCCGCGACCGGGTCCTCAAGGTCACCAAGAGCTGACGGCAGCCCCCGTCACCCACCGAGCACCACACACGATGAAGAGGTTTTGACCATGCAACTGGCGCTGAGCGAAGAAGACGCCGCGTTTCGCGAAGAACTGCGGACGTTCTACACCACCGAGATCCCCGCCGATCTGCGCGAGCGCATCCAGTCGGGCCACGGGAACTTCCCCGAGGACATGGTCACCACGCAGCGCATCCTCAACGCCAAGGGCCTGGCGGTGCCGAACTGGCCCGTCGAGTGGGGCGGTAAGGACTGGTCGCCGCTGCGCCAACAGATCTGGCTCGACGAGATGCAGCTGGCGGGCGTGCCGGAGCCGCTGGCGTTCAACACCAAGATGGTGGGCCCGGTGATCGCCCAGTTCGGTTCCCAGGAACTCAAGGAGCGCTTCCTGCCCCCGACGGCCAACCTCGACATGTGGTGGTGCCAGGGCTTCTCCGAGCCCGAGGCGGGCTCCGACCTCGCGTCGCTGCGCACGACCGCGGTCCGCGACGGCGACTCGTACATCGTGAACGGGCAGAAGACGTGGACCACGCTCGGCCAGCACGCCGACTGGATCTTCTTCCTCGCCCGCACCAACCCCGACGCCCCGAAGCGACAGGCAGGCATCTCGTTCCTGCTCGCCGAGATGTCAACGCCCGGAATCACATTGCGCCCGATCAAGCTGATCGACGGCGGCTACGAGGTCAACGAGGTCTTCTTCGAGGACGTCCGGGTGCCCGCCGACCAGCTCGTCGGCGAGGAGAACCAGGGCTGGACGTACGCCAAGTTCCTGCTCGGCAACGAGCGGTCCGGCATCGCCCGGATCGGCCTGACCAAGCTGTGGCTCTCCCAGGTCAAGGAACGCGCCGCGCAGATCAAGGTCGACGGCGGCACGCTGCTCGACGACCCGCTGTTCGCCGCCCGCGTCGCCGAAGTCGAGAACGGCGTGCTCGCACTCGAACTCACGCAGCTGCGGGTCAGCGGCTCGGACGCCGACGGCAAGCCCAACCCGGCGTCGTCGATCCTCAAGCTCCGCGGCAGCCAGCTGCAGCAGGCCGCCACCGAACTGCTCGTCGAGGTGGCCGGGCCGGATGCCGTGGCATTCGGCGAGGCCGACGGCGTCGACGTCCCCGCATGGGCGCAGGACGCCGCACCGCGTTACCTCAACTACCGCAAGACGTCGATCTACGGCGGCACCAACGAGGTGCAGCGCACGATCATCGCGTCCACGATTCTGGGATTGTGAGCCACCCGTGAACTTCGATCTGACCGAAGAACAGCAGCTCCTGCGCGACGTCACGCGCGACGTGCTGGCCCGCAGCTACGACGTCACCAAGCTCAACGAGGTGGCCGAGGGCGACCTCGGCTGGCGCCGCGAGGTCTGGGACCAGCTCGCCGAGGTCGGCCTCCTCGGCCTCGGATTCGACCCCGAGGAAGCCGGTGCGATCGAGCACATGGTGATCCTGACCGAGGCCGGCAAGCGCCTGTCGCCGGAACCCATCGCCGACGCCGCGCTGATCCCCGGCGGCCTGATCGCCGAACTGGGCAGCGACGAGCAGAAGGCCATCCTCGACGACGTCGCAGCCGGTCAGGTCCTGCTCGCGTTCGCGCACGGCGAGCCCGGTGTGCGTGCGGTGTCCACCGGCACGCAGACCACCGCGACCCAGGACGGCGACGCGTGGACCGTCACCGGCCGCAAGCGCCCCGTGTCCGCGGGCGACTCCGCCGACAAGGTCATCGTCAGCGCCACCCTGCCCGACGGCGGGGTGGGGCTCTTCCTGGTCGACGGCGCCGCGGCGGGCAAGCACCCGTACCGCACGTTCGACGGCAGGCGCGGCGCGCAACTCGACTTCGACGCAGCGCCGGCCGAGCCGCTCGGAGCCGGCGGGGACGCGTCCGAGCACGTTCGGCGCACCCTGGTCCGGCAGCAGTCGGCGCTGTGCGCCGAGGCCATCGGCGCGATGGAGGAGGCCCTGCGGCTCACCACCGAGTACCTCACCAGCCGCAAGCAGTTCGGCGTGCCGCTGAGCAAGTTCCAGACGCTGACGCAGCGCGCTGCGGACATGTACGTGTCGCTGGAGCTGGCGCGCAGCATGAACTTCTACGCCGCGATGTCGATCGCCGACGGCACGTTCGACCCGGTGATCGCGGCCAGGGCGAAGCTGCAGGTCGGCCGCTCGGGACGCCACATCGCGCAGGAGGCCATCCAGCTGCACGGTGGCATCGGCATCACCGCGGAGTACCCGGTGGGCCACTTCGCGGCGCGGCTGACCGCGATCGACAACACCCTCGGCACGGCCGACGACCAACTGCGGGTGCTCAGCGCCCAGGTCGGCGACTACGCGATCGTCACCCTGTAACGGGGTCGGGCCGCGGTTCCACGCTGTGGATCGCGGCCCGGATCGACCGCTGCAGCGTGCTGTCGGCGACGAAGAGCATCTCGTCGCCGGCCACGAACACGTCGTCGGGCCGGGGCATCATGACCTCGCCGCCGCGCAGCAGCGTCACGAGGGCGGAGCCGGCGGGCAGCTCCAGGTCCGAGACCCGTTGACCGACCAGCGGATTGTCGTGCGGCAGCGTCAACTTCGCGAGATCGGCGCGCCCCTCGCGCAGGCCCATCAGCCGTACCAGATGGCCGACGTCGATGGCGCCCTCGATGCCGGCGACCAGGGCGCCCGGCGTCGACACGGCGACGTCGATGCCCCACTCCCTGCTGAACAGCCACTCGTTGCGCACCTCGTTGATCCGGGCCACCACGCGGGGCACGCCGAACTCGGTCTTGGCCAGCAGGCCGACCACGAGGTTCGACTTGTCGTCACCGGTCGCGGCGATCAGCACGTCGCACGTCTGGGCGCCGGCCTCCTCGAGTGCGGTCAGCTCGCACGCGTCGGCGTTGAGCCAGTCGGCGCCGGGGACGGTGGCGGGTTCGAAGCGCCGTCGCTCACGCTCGATCAGCAGCACCTTGTGCCCGTATTCGAGTAGTTCGCGCGCGACGGAGCGACCCACGTTGCCTGCCCCGGCGATGCCCACTCGCATGCCGACCCGGGCCGTCCGTTGCGCCACCCTGCCATCTTGGCTCATCACGGCGGGGCATGCCCTGAAATACTGACCGCGATGACACTGCAGCAGCTCTACCTGGCGCTCCTGATCGGCGGCTTGGTGCTGCTGGCCAGCATCGTCGGGACGCGTGTCGCGACCCGGATCGGCTTCCCCAGCCTGCTGTTCTTCCTGCTCGTCGGCGTCGTGCTCGGCGAGGACTTCCTCGGCGTCGACTTCGACGACGTCGAACTCGCGCGCAACGTCTGCACGGCCGCGCTGGCGGTGATCCTCGTCGAGGGCGGTCTGACCACGAAGTTCGCCGACATCCGCAAGGTGCTCGCGCCGGCGGGGGCGCTCGCGACCATCGGCGTGCTGGTCAGCACGATGGTGACCGCGGTCGCCGCGCACCTGCTGCTGGGGTTGACCTGGCAGCTGTCGCTGCTCGTCGGCGCGATCGTCTCGTCGACCGACGCCGCGGCGGTCTTCTCGGTGCTGCGGGTGCTGCCGCTGCCACGTCGCGTCGCCGGCCTGCTCGAGGCGGAGTCCGGCTTCAACGACGCGCCCGCGGTGATCCTGGTGCTCACGTTCAGCGTGGTGCCGTTCTTCGTCGAACCCGAACACGCCGTGACCGAGATGGTCTACGAGCTGGCCGTCGGTTCGGCGTTCGGACTCGGCGTCGGATTCCTCGGAGCGGCCACCCTGCGCCGGATGGCCCTGCCCGCGTCGGGGCTCTACCCGATCGCAACGTTCGGTCTGGGCTTAGTCGCCTTCGCCGCGGCGGGCAGCGTGCACGCCAGCGGCTTCATCGCCGCGTACCTAGCGGCGGTGGTGCTCGCGAACTCGGGTCTGCCGCACCGGTCGGCGACCCGGTCGTTCGCCGAGGGGGTGGGCTGGCTCGCGCAGATCGGGCTGTTCGTCCTGCTCGGCCTGCTGGTCGACCCCAGTGAGCTGGCGGCCGACGTCGTCCCGGCGATCATCATCGGCACGGTGCTCCTGCTCGTCGCGCGGCCGCTGTCGGTGGTGGGGTCGCTGTTCTGGTTCCGCATCCCGTGGCGCGAACAGCTCTTCCTGTCCTGGGCCGGGCTGCGCGGCGCCGTGCCGATCGTGCTGGCGACGTTCCCGATCGTCGCCGGCGTGCCCGACAGCTCGCGACTGCTCAACATCGTGTTCATCCTCGTCGTGGTGTTCACGCTTGTGCAGGGCCCGAGCCTGCGGCCCATCGCGCGGGCCCTGGGCCTGATCACCCGCGAGTCGACTCGCGAGATCCAGGTGGAGGCGGCACCGCTGGACGTGCTCGACGCCGAGCTGCTGACCATGACCGTGCAACCGCAGTCCCGCCTGCACAGCGTCACGATCCTCGAACTCCGGCTGCCCGACCCCGCGGTCATCACGCTGATCATTCGCGACGGCCACACCTTCGTCCCGCTGCCCGACACCCGCATCGAGGCGGGCGACGAACTGCTGATCGTCACCACCAGCAAGACCCGCGCCGCGGCCGAGTCCCGGCTGCGCGCGGTCAGCCGGCGCGGCAAGCTCGCGTACTGGTTCGACGAGTACGGGCTGCCGGACTGAGTCCGGGCGGGCCGGAATGGGTTCGGGCGAGGAAATTGGGTGGGTAATGGGTATGGAAGCCAACATGCTGGGTCTCCCCGACGACGTCCGCGCGTGCCTGTTCGACCTGGACGGCGTCCTCACCGACACCGCCAGCGTGCACCGGAAGGCCTGGAAGGCCATGTTCGACGACTTCCTGAAGGCCCGCGCCGAGCGCGAGGGTGAGCCGTTCCGCGAGTTCGACGTCGACGCCGACTATGGGCTGTACGTGGACGGCAAGCGCCGGGAGGACGGGGTGCGGGCCTTCCTCGCCAGCCGCGACGTCACGCTGCCGGAGGGGACGCCCGACGACGGCCCGGACGCCGAGACGGTCAGTGGTCTGGGCAACCGCAAGAACGCGCTCTTTCAGAAGGTCCTCGAGACCGACGGCGTCACCGTCTTCGAGGGGTCGCGCCGCTATCTGGCGGCCGCGCACGAGGCGGGCCTGCGGATCGCCGTGGTGTCGTCGAGCGCCAACACCGCGGAGGTCCTGCGGATCACCGGATTGGAGAAGTACGTGGCACAACGCGTCGACGCCATCACGATGCGCGACGAGGACATCCCCGGCAAGCCCGCGCCGGACTCGTTCCTGCGCGGCGCCGAACTCCTCGACACCAGGCCCGACCAGTCGGCGGTCTTCGAGGACGCGATCGCGGGCGTGCAGGCCGGTCACGCCGGACACTTCGCGATCGTGGTGGGCGTGAACCGGGTGGGTCACGCCGACGCGCTGAAGAGCAACGGCGCCGACGTGGTGGTCGACGACCTCGCCGACCTGATGCCGGCCACCTCGTGATCGATACGGGCACGTATCCCGCCGAACCGTGGCACGTGCGTGAGACCAGCCTCGACCTCGACACGATCGCGCAGTCGGAGTCGGTCTTCGCGCTGTCCAACGGACACGTCGGATTGCGCGGCAACCTCGACGAGGGCGAGCCGCACGGACTGCCCGGGACGTACCTGAACTCGTTCTACGAGTCCCGGCCGCTGCCGTATGCGGAGTCCGGCTTCGGCTACCCGGAGGACGGCCAGTCGCTGATCGACGTCACCAACGGCAAGATCCTGCGCCTGCTGGTCGACGACGAGCCGTTCGACGTCCGCTACGGCGACCTGGTCGAACACGAACGCGTCCTCGACCTGCGGGCCGGAACGCTGTCGCGGCGCGCGCGGTGGCGGTCGCCCGCGGGCAAGCAGGTGCTGATCACCTCGACCCGGCTGGTGTCGCTGACCCAGCGCAGCGTCGTCGCGATCGAGTACACCGTGGAGGCGGTCGACGAGTTCACCCGCGTGACGGTGCAATCCGAACTCGTCGCCAACGAGGACCAGCCGGAGCAGTCCGACGATCCGCGCGTGTCGGCGGTGCTGCGCAGCCCGCTGGAGTCGGTGGCGTCCGAGGTCGCCGACCAGGGTGCGCTGCTGATGCACCGGACCAAGTCGAGCGAGTTGATGATGGCCGCGGCGATGGACCACCTGGTCGAGGTGCCCGGCCGGGTCGAGGTGGACACCGACGCCGGCGAGGACTGGGCGCGGACCACCGTGATCTGCGGCCTGCGACCCGGCCAGAAGCTGCGGATCGTCAAGTACGTCGCCTACGGCTGGTCGAGCCTGCGGTCGCGGCCCGCGCTGAAGGACCAGGTGTCGGCGGCGATCGCGGGCGCCCGCTACACCGGGTGGGACGGCCTGGTGGAGGCGCAGCGCTCCTACCTGGACGACTTCTGGGACGCCGCCGACGTCGAGATCGAGGGCGACCCCGTCTCCCAGCAGGCGGTGCGGTTCGGCATCTTCCACGTGCTGCAGGCCAGCGCCCGCGCCGAACGCCGCGCGATCGCCGGCAAGGGACTGACGGGGACCGGCTACGACGGGCACGCCTTCTGGGACACCGAGGGATACGTCCTGCCGCTGCTGACCTACACCGTTCCGGAGGCCGCATCGGACGCCCTGCGTTGGCGGGCAACCACTTTGGACCTCGCACGCGAGCGCGCGACCGAACTCGACCTGAATGGTGCGAGCTTCCCGTGGCGAACCATCCGCGGCCAGGAGTGCTCGGCGTACTGGCCGGCGGGCACCGCGGCGTGGCACGTCAACGCCGACATCGCGATGGCATTCGACCGGTACCGCCTGGTGACCGGCGACCAGTCACTCGAGGAGGACTGCGGTCTGGAGGTGTTGATCGAGACCGCCCGGCTGTGGATGTCGCTGGGCTACTACGACCGGCACGGTGTCTGGCACCTCGCCGGGGTGACGGGACCCGACGAGTACACCGCGGTGGTGCGCGACAACGTCTTCACCAACCTGATGGCAGCCCACAACCTGCGCATCGCCGTCGACGCGTGCGGTCGCCACCCCTCGGAGGCCGGTGCGTTCGGCGTGTCGACCGAGGAGACCGCGGCATGGCGCAATGCCGCTGCGGCCGTGCACATCCCGTACGACGAGGACCTCGGCGTGCACGAGCAGTGCGACGGCTTCACGACGCTGCGGGAGTGGGACTTCCACGACAACACCGAGTACCCGCTGCTGCTGCACGAGCCCTACGTGCGGCTGTACCCGTCGCAGGTGATCAAGCAGGCCGACCTCGTGCTCGCGATGCACTGGCAGGGCCATGCGTTCACGCCGGAGCAGAAGGCGCGCAACGTCGACTACTACGAGCGGCGCACCACCAGGGACTCGTCGCTGTCGGCATGTACGCAGGCGGTGATGTGCGCCGAGGTGGGTCACCTCGAACTCGCCCACGACTACGCCAGCGAGGCTGCGCTGATCGACCTGCGCGACCTGCACGGCAACAGCCGCGACGGACTGCACATGGCGTCGCTGGCCGGCGGCTGGATCGCCTGGGTGTCCGGCTTCGGCGGGCTGCGCGACGACGAGGAAGAGCTGTCCTTCAACCCCCAGCTGCCCAGCGCCGTCAGCCATCTGCGATTCCGGTTGCGGTGGCGCAACTTCCGGATCATCGTCGACGTCGACCACGAGCAGGCCACGTACACGCTGCGCGACGGGCCGGACGGCACGCTCACCATCCAGCACGCCGGCGAGCACGTCGAGCTGACCACGCAGGCGCCCACCACGCTGCCCGTCGTGCCGCGCGAGGCGCTGCTGCCGCCGCCGCCGCAGCCACCGGGACGGGAGCCGCTGCGCCGGCACTGACACGGGGCTAGATGCTGAGCCGACGGTGGCGCTGCAGGCGCTTCAGGCCCGCAGCCGGTGCGGGTCCGTCGACCGGACGCAGCGCGGCGTCGAGGCGCTCGCGGGCGTCGTCGACGTCGATGCCGGTGCCGATCGCGACGAGGTTGTTGCCACGACCCGTCCGGGATGCGGCCGCGACGTGGATCGACGCGCCGACGACGTTCACGACGTACCGGCGCACCTGGGCGCGGTACCGCACCGCGACCGTGCCCTTCATCCGGTACACCCCGGCGGGCGGCTGCTCCAGCAGGTCGACGAGCGCCCCGGGATCGACGCAGCCCTCGGAGAGCGACGTCACCGAGGCGGCGTGCACGTGGTCGTGTTGCTCCTCGATCAGCAGCTCGCGGAACGAGAGCTGGCCGGGCTCGTCGGCCATGTCGGTGACGTCGTACAGCAACCGGGGATCGACCCGCCCGCCGATCGCACCGACGACGTGCACCTCCGGATTGCGTTCGCGCACGCGGGCTTCCACGCGCGCCAGCGCGGCGTCGCGGTCGCCCTCGCCGACCTGGTCGAGTTTGTTCACCACGATCAGCGACGCCGCCGCGTAGCGGGCGGGCGCGATGGCCGAGTGGTCCACGGTGTCGAAGTGGGTGGCGACGTCGACCACGTCGACCACCCCGCCGTGCCGGATCCGCTCCACGCCGCTGAAGCGGATGATCCGCGAGATCGCGACTGGGTCGGCCAGCCCGCTCGCCTCGACGATGATCGCGTCGAGTGCCAGCTTCGGATCGGCCAGCTTCTCCAGCGCCTCGTCGAGTCCGCCGTCGTCGGGCAGACAGCAGATGCACCCGCCGGTGATGGACGCGGGCTCGTCGACCTGCCCGGTGACCAGTCCCGCGTCGACGTTGAGTTCGCCGAAGTCGTTGATGACCACGCCGATTCGGGCACCGGGTGCGCGCAGCACGTGGTTGAGGAGCGTCGTCTTCCCCGCGCCGAGGTAGCCGGTCAGCGCGATGACGGGGATGGCCTGCACCCGGTCTACAGTCCTGCGGCGTCGTCGGGCACGTCCACGGCGTGCTCGCGCAGGACGTCGAGCGGCACGACGTCGAGCGTGCGCTCGTGCGTGCACGCGAGCACCACCGGGCAGGCCTTGCCGTCCTCGCGGGCGCGCAGCCAGTTCCGCGCGGTGACGCACCAGCGGTCGCCGGGGGTGAGGCCGGGGAACCGGTACTGCGGCATCGGCGTCGCCAGGTCGTTGCCGATGGAACGCTGGTGGTCGAGGAACTCGGAACTCATCACCCCGCAGATGGTGTGCAGCCCGGAGTCCTCCTCGCCCGTCGAGCAGCAGCCGTCGCGGTAGAAGCCCGTCATCGGCTCGGTGCCGCACGTCCCGAGTTCGCCGCCGAGCACGTTGCGATCAGCCATGCCGATCAGTATCGCGTGCGGCGGACGAGCGGAGCGCCAACCGGGCCGCCTCGGGCTCGGGCCGGCCCCGCGGCCAGTGAAGCGCATCACTGGCCCGACCACCGGTCGGCGGGCCCCCGCGGCGCGCCACGGGGTCCGGCGGTGGGTGGACGACCACGTCCGGGCCCGACCGCAAGGCCCCGGGACCACCCGGGCCCGCGGTCGGTGGATGGTGGCGTCGGCGCTGGTCGCGGGTGGTTTCGGGCCGGCCGTGTCCGACGGGTCCCGCATCGATCCGCCGCACCCGGCGGTCCCGATCGCCGACGCCCATCCCGGGTGGGACGTCGCGCCGTACCGACCGGCCACCGCGGCGGCGTGTCCGCGCGCCGGATTGGCGTCGTCACCGAAACCGGGTGGAATGTAAACCGCTGCCGGGCAGTTCGTACGAGCAGACGCCTCGGCCACACGCAGGGGCCACATGAACCAGGAGACCGCCATGTCTGATCGTCACGCAACGCACCGAGGATTCGGCGTGGCCGTCACCGGCGCTCTCGCCGGCTGCGTACTCGGTGCCGCCAGCCTCGTCGGGTTCGCGCCGGCCGCCTCTGCGGCCGCGTGCTCCGACGTCCAGGTGCTCTTCGCCCGGGGCACCGGCGAACCCGTCGGCGTGGGACGCGTCGGACAGGCCTTCGTCGACTCCCTGAAGGGCGACCTCAGGGGTGAGACCGTCGCCGTCAGCGCGGTGAACTACCCCGCCTCCGACGACTTCATGCAGGCCGTCGCGGGCGCCAACGACGCCGCGGCGCAGGTGCAGTCCATCGCCGCGAGCTGTCCCGACACCAGCATCGTGCTGGGTGGCTTCAGCCAGGGTGCCGCCGTGGTCGACCTGATCACCGCGGACCCCGCGCAGGCGTTCGGCTTCGGCGTCCCGATGTCGCCCGAGGTGGCCAACCACGTCGCCGCCGTCGCGGTGTTCGGCAACCCGTCGCAGAAGATCGGCCGCCCGCTCGTCGCGAACAGCCCGCTCTACGGCACCAAGACCATCGAGCTGTGCAACGGGGCCGACCCGGTGTGCTCCAGCGGCGACGATCGGGCAGCCCACAGCCAATACCCCCAGGCCGGCCTGACCGACCAGGCGGCGTCGTTCGCCGCGGACCGCGTCAAGGGCCACACGCCCGGTGCGCCGGTCAGCGAGATGGCCGCGGGCATCGCACCCCGGTAGTCGCCGGGCGCATCCGCGCGGGCTCAGTACGCTCGGACGGGTGACGGACAACAGGTCGCCGTTCGACGCCCTGCTCGCCCGGGCCGGCGGTTACAGCGGACTCATCTACACGTCGCTGCCGGTCACCGTCTTCGCCCTGGCACTGTCGTTCGCCGACCTCACCGCGGCGATCGTGGCGTCGCTCGGCACCGCGGCGGCGGTCCTCGCGTGGCAGCTGATCCGGCGCGAATCGCTGCGGCCGTCGCTGTTCGGCTTCGTCGCCGTGGCCGGTTCCGCCGCGTACGCGCTGATCACCGGCCGGGCCAAGGACTTCTACCTGCCCGGCATCTGGTCCTATCTGGCCGCGGCCATCGTCTTCACCCTGTCGGTACTGATCCGGTGGCCGCTGGTCGGCGTGGGCTGGGCGTGGATCACCGGCCGCGACGGCTCGTGGCGCCGGGTGCGCCGGGTGCGGGTGGCCTTCGACCTCGCGACGCTGGTGCTCGCGGTGGCGGGCTGGTCGCGGTTCGGCGTGCAGTACTACCTCTACGAGACGAATCAGACCGGTCTGCTCGGCGTCGCGCGCATCGCGATGGGCTGGCCTGTGTTCCTGATCACGTCGACGTCAATTTACTTCGCCATCCGGACGGCGCTGCGTGCGCTACCGCGCACGTCGGCGACCGAAGACGATCCGCACAGCGAAGTGACGTCCGCCTGATCCGGTGCGGGGGCGGGTTTGGATCCGGCCAGGCGAGGAATCTCCATCGGCAGGTAACCATGCCGAAAGGAGAACCGGATGACCAACGAGGACACAGCAGGCGAAGCACGCAAGGGATTGGTCGACTCGGTCAAGGGCAAGGCCAAGGAGATCGCAGGCGCGGTCACGGGCAATGACTCGCTGACCGCCGAGGGCCAGCTCGAGCAGGCCCAGGCCAAGGAGCGCAAGGAGGCCAACAGCGTCGACGCGATCGCCGAGGCCGAGAGCGCCGAAGCCCGCGAGGAGGCCCGCGAGGCCCAACTCGAGGGCGCGCAGCGCCGGGCGGAGACCGCCGCACGCACGGCCGGTGTCGAGGCGACCGCCGAGAGCGAGCGGCAGGCGCAGAAGGCCGCCGCCGAGCAAGCCGGCGCGCAGGATCTGGCCCGCGAGCGCGTGGCCGCCGAGTCCGCCGCGCAGCGCGAGACGCAGGTCGCCGAGGCGAAGCACCGGGCCGAGGTGGCTGGCGCCGCCGAGGAGTACGGCGAGGCCGTCGAGGACTACCGCGAGGACCTCGACGAGGCCGCCTCCCTCGAGGAGCGCGCGAAGCTGATGCGCGAGCGGGCGGCCGAATCCGACGACGCGACCAAGTCCTGACGAGAACGAGGAGCCGACGATGAACATCACCGAACTTCCCCTGACCGTGCTGCGACTGCAGTATCGGATCGCCCGGATCCCCCTGCAGATCATCGAGAGTCGAGTGGTCGCACAGATGGATTCCGAGGCGCCCGGACGCCTGCTCTACGAGCGCTCGTTCGGCGCGATCGACGCGACCGTGGGGCACTGGCTGCGTGATCGCGACCTGGAGACCGGCGGTGCGGCGCGCGCCGAGCGCGGCGCTGCGCTGGCCCGGGCGACCCAGCTCGAGCAGGCCGCCGAGCAGAAGCGGCAGCAGGCCAAGACCGACCTGCAGCAGGAGCGCGAGAACATCGCCGAGGAGCAGGACCAGGCTCGTCAGGCGAAGGCCCAGCAGCAGGCGAAGGCCCGCGAGGACGCCGACGCCCGCAAGCAGCGTGCGGCGGAGACGGTGGCCAAGCGCACCAGCACCGCCAAGGAGCGCGCCGACGAGGCCGCCGCCGAGCGCAAGAAGCAGGCGGAGCAGGCCAAGCGCGCCGAGACCGCCCGCATCGACGCGGCGGAGAAGGCCGTGACCGACGTCGCCGACGCGCAGGAGAAGGACGCCGCGCAGAAGCGCACGGAGGCCGCCGCCAAGCGCGACCGTGCCGACCGCGTGGAGGAACTGGCCGACGTCGAGAAGCAGAAGCGCCAGGCCGAGCGCGCCGCGGATTCGTCGTAGCGACATGACGACGCTCCCGCCGGATCCGGAACCGGACCAGGAGGACATCCCCGCCCTCGACGAGGGCGGGGGTGTGCAGCCCGGCGATACGCCGCCTGACGCCTCCTCCATGTCCGCGACGGCGAACAAGGATCCCGTCGTGCCCCACGGCGGCGACACCAGGTCACGGACTTGGCTGATCGTGTTGATCGCGTTCGCGTCGATCTTCCTGGTGGCTGCCGTGTACCTGGTGTTCAGGATGTTCGACGTCTACGGGTAGTCGGCAATCCCGCCCGCCCTGCTGAGCGAGCGCTTAGCATCGGGGTCGTGTCCCAGCCCTCCACCGGCATCACCCAGCCGGGCATCTGCCGGATCTGCTCCGCGCATTGCGGTGTGCTCGCCACCGTCACCGACGGCAGGCTCACCAAGGTCACCGGCGATCCTGACAACCCGATGTTCAAGGGTTACACCTGCGCCAAGGGCCGGGCGCTGCCCGAGATCCACAACAATCCACACCGCCTGCTCACCAGCCAGAAGCGCCGGGCCGACGGCACCTACGAAGACGTGGGCGCCGAGCGCGCGATGGACGAGATCGCCGTCGAGCTGCAGCGGCTGATCGACGAGCACGGACCCCGCTCGATCGCGATGTACCTCGGCACCAACGGGCTGCCTTACCCGGCATCGGCACTGATGGCGAACGCGTTCATCCGCGCCATCGAATCGCCGATGTTCTTCACCGCCAACACGATCGATCAGCCGGGCAAGCAGATCGCACTCGCCGCCCACGGACATTGGCTCGGCGGCGACGTCGACTTCCACGCCGCGGACAGTTGGCTGCTGATCGGCACCAACCCGCTGGTGTCGAAGGCGATCGGCATCCCCGGCCAGAACCCGGGTCAGGGCCTGCGCGCCGCGATCGCCCGCGGCATGAAGCTGATCGTGATCGACCCCCGTCGCTCGCAGACGGCCGCGCGCGCCGCGATCCACATCCAGCCGCGGCCCGGCGAGGACGCCACGATCGTCGCCGGCATCATCAAGATCATCATCGACGAGAAGCTCTACGACGAGGCCTTCATCGCCGAGAACGTCAGCGGCTTCGACGAACTCGCCGCCGCAGTCGCGGACTTCGACTCCGGGTACGTGGCCCGCCGCGCCGACATCCCCGAGCAGCAGCTGATCGACGCCGCGCGACTGTTCGCCACCCACGGCGACCGTCCCGGCATGGTCAACGCGGGCACCGGCGCCAACTTCGCGATGCACGGCAACCTGCTCGAATACCTGTGTCTCTGCCTGACCACGATCTGCGGGCGGTGGCAGCGCGCCGGCGAACGGGTGCTGCGACCCAACACGCTGATGCCCGCGTTCACCGCGAAGGCGCAGGCGCACCCGCCCTACGAGGGCTGGGGGTACGGCGAGAAGCTGCGGGTGCGCGACCTCACCGACGCGGTGTGCGGGATGCCGACCGCCGCGCTGGCCGACGAGATCCTCCTCGAGGGCGAGGGGCAGGTGAAGGCGCTGATCTGCATCGGCGGCAACCCGATGGCGGCCTGGCCCGACCAGCGAAAGACGTTGCGCGCACTCGAGAGTCTGGACCTGCTCGTCACGCTCGACACCGAGATGTCGCTGACCTCACGGCTGGCCGACTACGTCATCGCGCCGATGATGCAGATGGAGACCCCGGCGATGACGATGGGCAGCGAACTCATCAAGTACTACACCTCGGGCACCGGGATCCCGGCGCCATACGGCCAGTACGTCCCGCGCATCCTCGAACCGCCGGTGGGCTCCGACCTCACCGAGGAATGGCAGTTCTTCCTCGGCCTGGCCAAGCGGATGAACCTCGACCTGTGGTTCGTGAACTTCTTCGGCGGGGGCGGCGGCAGGTTCATGGAGTCGCCGCCGGTGGTGCTCAACATGAACGGCGAGACGACCCTCACCACCGAGGAACTGTTCGAGCAGATGTGCGCGGGCTCCCGCATCCCGTTCGACGAGGTGCGACGGCACCCGCACGGCAAGATCTACGACGTCGACGACGTGGTGGCGGAGCGCGACGCCGACTGCACCGCGCGTCTCGACGTGGCCAACGCGTTCATGATCGACGACCTCGGTGCCGTGCTGGCCGAGGACTTCGCCACGGCGCGAGCGGATTCCACGTACCCGTTCCGGCTGATCCCGCGCAGGCACGGCAGCTTCATGAACTCGTCGGGTACTGCCCTGCCCGCGCTGAACCGGGGCAAGGCCTACAACCCCGCCTTCATGCACCCCGACGCGATCGCCGAGCTGGGACTGGTGTCCGGCGAGCTGGTCACCGTCACCTCACCGCACGACAGCATCCCGAGCGTGGTCGAGGCCGACGACAGCCTGCGCCGCGACGTCATCGCCATGCACCACGCCTTCGGCGGCCTGCCCGCCGAGGACGACGAGGTGCGCGACCGGGGGAGCAACGTCGGGCGGCTGGTGCCCACCGACGTCGACTACGACCCGATCACGGGGATGCCCAGGCAGGGCAACATCCCGGTGCGGGTCACCGCCGGGGCGTGACCGCTCTTGCGCAACCGCTTGTGCC
Source organism: Mycobacterium sp. PTI7 (assembly GCF_056679845.1). Classification (NCBI taxonomy): domain Bacteria; kingdom Bacillati; phylum Actinomycetota; class Actinomycetes; order Mycobacteriales; family Mycobacteriaceae; genus Mycobacterium; species Mycobacterium sp. PTI7. The sequence continues at coordinate 4,551,458 of NZ_CM155252.1, read as the reverse complement.
GGTACAGGTCTCGATCGGCAGCGGGTAGCAGGTCGCTGACGGAGGACGGTCCGGCCGGACCCAGTGCCACGCCGTAGGTGACGCGCACGGGGTCGCGGCCCGCCAGCCGGGCAGCGAGGTCGCGGACCCGGGCCTCGTCGTAACCGACCGCGAACACCACGAACTCGTCGCCGCCGACCCGGCCGAGCACGGCCGAGTCCGGTAGCGCCGCAGACCAGCGCCGGGCCAGGTCGATCAGCACCGCATCGCCCGCGGCGTGCCCGTACCGGTCGTTGACGTGCTTGAAGTCGTCGACGTCGAACAGGATGACCGCCGCGCGCTGCCCACGGACGCGCGCTCCGTTCACCACGAGCCGCGCCTGGCGGTCGACGCCCGCGCGGTTCCACAGGCCGGTCAGCGGATCGCGCAACGCCACGTCCAACAGGGCCGAGTTCACCGACCCGAACACCTCGCCGGCCCCCACGATGCACACCACGAACAGCGGCAGCCAGAGCGGCGGGACCTCGGCCGGCGCGATCAGCAGGCACGTCACCGCCGCGACGGACAGCAGACCGCCGGCGATGCGCGTCGTCCCGGCCGAGTGCCAGGTCCGCAGGAACACCATCGCGAAGAGCAGCGGGATCAGCGACCAGATCTGGCCCACCGCCGCGGTGTGGAACAGCAGCGCGGTCAGGGGTGCGGTGCACATCACCAGGGCCGCCACCACGTACCGCCAGCCCCGCAGCGGCGCGCGCACCGACACCGCCAGTCCGAGCACGCACAGCCCCGCCGAGATGCACTCGCCCGCCGCGGTGTGCAGCGTCGACGCCACGCCCACCTCGGTCGCGATGGCCAGCGCGTACAGCACCAGGAGTAGGCCGAGATACCCGAGCACCATGCGGCGGCGCAGGGACAGACCGAGATCGGGACCCAGCTGTCGGCGCATACGAGACCTCGTCGGTGTCGGGGCGACCGGGCACGGACCATCGCGATCGCCGCGCCGCCCCCAACGCATTTTGACGACAGTGTAAGTGACGACGGGCAGAAAGGGGAGGTCCGGGTATCGCCGCCGGGCATACTGGCGTCGTGTTCACCTCTGCCTGCGCCGAGTCCCGCCCATGAAGGCCGTCAGCTGCGTCCACGGTGACCTGACCGTCGTCGACCTGCCTGACCCGCGGCCCGGCCCGGGGCAGCTCGTGCTCGACGTCCGGCGCTGCGGCATCTGCGGCTCCGACCTGCACGCCAAGGACCACGCCGACGAACTCACCGACGTCATGGCGGCCGTCGACTACGGCGACTTCATGCGCGGCGACACCCCGGTGGTGCTCGGGCACGAGTTCTGCGGCGAGGTCGTCGAACGCGGCCGCGGCGCCGCCAAGGAGTTCAAGTCCGGGGCCACCGTCGTGTCGTTCCCGCTGGTGCGCTCGGCCGGCGCGGTCCACCTGACCGGGCTGTCGCCCAAGGCGCCGGGCGCCTACGCCGAACAGGTCGTCGTCGAGGGGGCGATGACCTTCGTCGTGCCGAACGGGCTGTCCGTCGACGTCGCCGCGCTGACCGAACCCATGGCGGTGGCACTGCACGCCGTGCGACGCAGCGACATCGGCAAGCGGGACGTCGCGGTGGTGGTCGGCTGCGGGCCCGTCGGCCTCGCGGTGATCTGCCACCTCGCGGCGATCGGGGTGTCCACCATCATCGCCAGCGACTTCTCGCCAGGCCGGCGGGCGCTGGCATCGCGGTGCGGTGCCCACGTGGTGGTCGACCCGGCCGTCGCGTCGCCGTTCGACGAGCTGGCCCGCCAGAAGGGCGTGCTGACCTCCGCGCCCGCCCTCTACGAACTCGGCATGGGATCGATGGAGAAGCTGCGGAAGGTGCCGGGCTGGCAGCACCTCTACCGTGCCGCCGACCGGTTCGGCGCCGCGGGCCCCAAGCGCCCGGTGGTCTTCGAGTGCGTCGGCGTGCCCGGCATGCTCGACGGCGTGGTCGCCGCCGCACCGCTGAGCGCGCTGGTGGTGGTCGTCGGCGTGTGCATGGGCGAGGACCGGCTGCGCCCGGCGATGGCCATCAGCAAGGAGATCGACATGCGCTTCGCCTTCGGCTACACGCCGCTGGAGTTCCGCGACACCCTGGCCATGCTCGGCGAGGGCAAGGTCGACGCGTCGCCGCTGATCACCGGAACCGTCGGGCTGACCGGCGTGGTGGACGCCTTCGCCGCACTCGGCGACCCCGAGACGCACGCCAAGATCCTCATCGACCCCCGCGAGACGTCGTCCGAGGTCCGGCTGACCGCCGCCGGGGCGCGATAGATGCGCCCCGCGCTCGCCGCGGCCGTACTCGCGACGGTGCTCGCGGTGACGGGTTGCGGCAGCGATCGGACCGGTGACGACACAGCGGATTTCGGCACCGTGACGCCGACCGGCGGCGGTCCGCCGGACCCGGACGTCGGCGTCGACAAGTACCCGCTCGGGCCCGGCCGGCACACCCTCGACGCCGATCCGGGCTGGGTCTACTTCCGGACGCCGGCGGGGAAGGGATGCGCCATCGGCCCCATCGGGCAGGTCGCGGCGTGCGACTTCGCCCCGCGTGACGCGCCGCCGGGCAGCAACCAGACGATCATCGAGGGCGGCCGGGCCGCGGAGTACCGCCGGTTGGCCGCGCCCGGGTTCACCCGCACCGTCGACGTGCTGCCCGTGCGGCACCGCCTCACCAACGGGGCGACCCGGTGCGCGGTCGATCCGCGCGGTGCGGTCCGGTGCGAAACCCTCAACGGCGCACACGGATTCGTGATCGACCAGGCCACCGGGACGCTCTGGTAGGACCGCCCCGGATCCGGCACCGACTAGAGTGGCCGGCGTGGCGGACGAGCGATCGAGTGGCGGCAGGACCCCCCGGATGCTGGCGGGCATGCCCTGGGGCACGATCGCGGCGGTCGTGGTGATCGCGGTGATCGGCGTGGTGCTGTGGCTGACGCTGGGCTCCCGCGGTGACGACGCGCCGCCGCCGCAGCAGGCCGACGCGACCTCGGATCCGTCGTTGAGCATTCCGGGAATCGTCCACGAGGACTATCCCGCGGGCGACCACGTGGACGCCGACCAGCGCGTCGCCTACGACCACGCGCCCCCGTTCGGCGGCGCCCACGACCAGGTGTGGGCTACCTGCACCGGCGTCGTCTACCCGACGGCGATCCGGTCCGAGAACGCGGTGCACTCCCTCGAGCACGGCGCCATCTGGATCACCTACGACCCCGACGCGCTGAACTCGGAGCAGATCGCCGGCCTCGCCGCGATGGTGGAGGACCAGCCGTACTCGCTGATGTCGCCGTATCCGGGCCTCGACACGCCGCTGTCGGTCCAGTCGTGGGGGCACCAGCTCAAGCTCACCGACCCCGCCGACCCGCGCCTGGTCGAGTTCATCGAGAAGCTGCGGCTCAACGAGAGCACCTACCCGGAGCCCGGCGCCAGTTGCGCCTCACCGTATTTCGACGTCGACAACCCGCCCGCGTTCGATCCGTCCCCGCCGGGACCGGACGCCGCGCCCGTCCGGGAGAAGTAGCGGATGGCCCGCCGTCGCGGGTGGCTCGTCCTCCTCGCCGCCGTCCTGCTGCTCGCCGCCGGCACCGGCATCGGGCTGCTGATCCGCGGCGGCGACCACCCCGCCGACGCCGCGGTGGGCGCCGTCGACGTCGGCTTCTCGCAGGACATGTCGGTGCACCACGCGCAGGCGGTCGACATGGCCACCACCGAGATCACCGGCGGCGCCGACCCCGCGGTCAAGAACCTGGCCTTCGACATCCTCACCAGCCAGCAGAACCAGATCGGTCGGATGCAGGGCTGGCTGACGGCGTGGGACCGGCCGCTGCTGCCCACCGGCGGGTACATGGGCTGGATGTCGCACGACGGCCACGAGGGCCACGACGGCCACGGGGGCATGGCGGGGATGGGTGCCGCCACGACCATGCCCGGGATGGCCGACGCCGCCGATCTCGCCGCGCTGCGGCAGGCCACCGGCCCGGCGCGCGACGTGCTCTTCCTGCAGCTGATGCTGCGCCACCACGAGGGCGGAACGGACATGCTCGTCGCGGGCGCCGAGCGCGCCGAGACCGGTTACGTGCGCGATCTCGCGCGGCAGATGCTCGCCACGCAGCAGTCCGAGGGTCAGTTGATGACGCAGATGTTGCAGCAGCGCAACGCTTCACCCCTACCCGTGCGCTGAGAGGATTCTCAGCGGCACTTCCTCATCTACTATGTCGGTACGTAGATCCGACGTCTTCAGGGGAGGAATCGTGGCCGTCCGACGCCGACACCGAACGCTGGTGTTGACCGCCGTCAGCGTGATCACCGCGCTGGTGGTCGTGATGCAGAGCGGGTCGTCGACGGTCGCGGCGGATCCGACCGTCACCACCGCGAAGGCCGCCGCCGTGCTGCCGCCGCTGGTGCCCGCCGCCGTGTCGATCACCCCGCGCACCGGCGCCCAGGACGTCCGCCCCGCGGACGAGGTCGTGGTCCGCGCGACGTCCGGCACGCTCGCCGAGGTGCGGATGACCAACGAGCAGGGCCGCGAGGTCGCGGGCCGCATGGCCGAGGACCGCCGGGCGTGGTGGCCCGCCGAACCGCTCGGCTACGGACGCGACTACACCGTCAGCGTCACCGGCCGAGGCACCAACGCCACCACCGCGACCCAGACGTCGACCTTCTCCACGGTCGTGCCGGAGAAGCAGGCCGACGTCACGCTCAACACCACCGCCGGCGTCCCGATCCGCCAGGACGGCACGTACGGCGTCGGCACCGTGATCGTCGCGCAGTTCGATCGCGCCGTGGCCGACCGGGCCGCCGCGCAGAGCAGGCTGCAGGTCACCACCAGCCCGCGCGTCGACGGCGCCTGGTCGTGGATCAACGATCGCAAGGCGCACTGGCGTCCGCGCGAGTACTTCCCGTCGGGCACCGAGGTGACCGTCGCGGCCAAGCTCTACGGCGCGCATCTCGGCGACGGCGTCTACGGCGAGCAGGACCGGCGGGTCGGCTTCCGGATCGGGCGGTCGCACGTCTCGATCGCCGACGACGTGACCAAGCAGGTCAGCGTCTTCGTCGACGGCAAGCTCGTCCGCACGATGCCCACCTCGATGGGCCGCGGCGGCACCACGTCCGCGGGGGGCCAGACCATCCACTTCTGGACCCAGAGCGGCACCTACACCGTGATGGACAAGGCCAACCCCGTGATGATGGACTCGTCGACCTACGGGCTGCCGGTCAACTCAGCGGCCGGCTACCGCATCAGCGTGCCGCACGCGGTCCGCATCAGTCAGGACGGCATCTACCTGCACGAGCGGGAGGCCACCGTGTGGGCGCAGGGCAACACCAACGTGTCCGCCGGCTGCCTGAACCTCAGTGCCGAGAATGCGGAATGGTTCTACGAATTCGCCCAACCGGGCGACGTCGTCGAGGTGCGCAACACCGGCGGGAAGCCGTTGGAGCAGTGGCAGAACGGCGACTGGAGCGTGCCCTGGGAGACGTGGCTGAAGGGCAGCGCGGTGCGCGCGTGAGGGGCTTCGGCGACCTCGAAGCGGTCGTCATGGAGCACGTCTGGGACCACGGTGGCGGCGTCACCGTGCGCGAGGTGTTCGACGAGATGACCGGCACCCGCGAGATCGCCTACACCACGGTGATGTCGACGTGCGACAACCTGCACCGCAAGGGCTGGCTGGAGCGGGAGCGCGAAGGCAAGGCGTACCGCTACTGGCCGACGATGACCCGCGAGGAACGCTCGGCCCACCTGATGCGCGATGCCTTCCAGGAGGGCGGCGACGCCGACCTGGTGCTGAACTTCTTCCTCGACCAGATCAGCGAGGAGGAGTCGGCGCGACTGCGGGTGGCGCTGCGCAGGGCGGCCCGCCGGCGACCGGTCCCGTGAACGCCTCGCTCTGCCTGCTGGGCTACGCCGCGGTGCTGACGTTCCTCGGCCCGCGAATCCTGCTCGGACGCACCAGCAGCGGCGCGAGTCCCCGGCTCGCCGTGGTGGTGTGGCTGAGCGCGATGGCGCTGGCGGTCGCGGCCTGGCTGGTGGCCGGCGCCGGGGTGGCCGCCGGATTCCTCCACCACCATGCCACCGCATCCGCCCGGTACTGCGCCGACGTGCTGCTCGTGCTGCACCGCGGCGGGTGGGCGGGCCACGCCGTGCTCGTCGCGGCGATCGCCGTGGCCGCGGTGTCCTCGATCGTCGTGCTTAGCCGTCTCGGGCTTGCGCTGCACCGGTTCTGGGGCCGCAGCCGCGAACACGCGAGCGCCGCCCGCATCGTCGGCGCCCGATCCGGACACGACGGGGTGGTGGTCGTCCGGGCCCACCGGCCCGCCGCCTACTGCGTCGCGGGCCGCCCCGACGCGATCGTCGTCACCTCGGCCGCCGTGGACGCGCTGCCACCCGAGCAACTGGCGGCGGTCGTCGCCCATGAGCGCGCGCACCTGCGCGGTCGGCACCCCCAGCTGATGATGCTGCTGCGGGCGTGCGCCGCCGCGATGCCCCGCCTGCCCCTGTTCCGCTCGGCTCGGACCGCGGTCGGCGAACTGCTCGAGATGTGCGCCGACGACGAGGCCACCCGCGGGCACGGCCGTGCGGCGCTGCTGTCCGGGCTGATCGCCCTCGCCGAGGGCCCACGGCTACCCGGCGCCGCCATGGGCGTGGCCGACGTCGCGGTGCGTCGGCGCGCGCTGCGGCTCGCCGTGCCCGCCGGCGCAGGCGAACGTTTGCGGCAACGCGTCGTGCTGGGCTCGACCCTGACGGCGATGATCTGTCTACCCGCCGCACTGACGGCCATCTGTCACCTCTGACGCCGGTCGGCCGGATAGGTTGTCGTGATGCGGATCTGCGCGAGACTCGGTGCGGTGGTGGCGGCCTCTGCGGTTCTGGTGGCATGCGGCGGGACCGCGGACGACGGCGATGGCACGGCTGCGCCCACGTCGGCGACCACGTCCGCTCCCGCGGCCATCGTCAGCCCGGATCAACTCGACGCAGGCAACCTCCCGACGACCCCGCGGCCGCCGCTCGGGACGGCGGGGAACCCGGCGACCGGCGTCGTCGCCGACGCACAGCACATGGCGGACTTCGTGATCGGTCCGTGGGACGTCGACGAGGCCGCGGTCACCCCGTACCTCGCCAGCTCGTTCCTGCTCACCAGCCCGCAGGCCCTCGAGCAGCTGGGCCCCACGTCGATCGCCGCGGCAGCGGGCAGGCACGGCATGGTGAACGGGTTCGCATCCGCGCGGCAGGCGACCGACAGGATGGTGCTCGTCAACGCCGTCCTGCGCTTCCCGGACGCCGCGGCTGCGTCGGCCGCCGGCGTCGACATGAACGCCGCAGCGGCGCAGCAGCAGATCCAGGGCACCACCCCGGCACCGACCCAGGTCCCCGGCCATCCCGACACGGTGGCGTCGGCGTACCCCTTCACTCCGCACCAGGCGCCCAAGGCGTGGGGCGCCATCCGGGCGTTCACGCCGCGCGGCCCCTACGTCCTCATGCAGGTCGCGCAGTCCGTCGACGGCCCGGCGGCCGCCGCGAACCTGGTTGCCAAGACCATCGACCTGCAGGGCCCGCTGATCGACCGGTTCACCCCGACCCCCGCCGACGCGATGGCCGACGTGCCGATGGACCCGACCGGACTGCTGGCCCGGACGCTGCCCGCGGGCGCGGGCACCCCGGCGACCAAGAACACCGTCTACAGCGCGCGAGGTGCGCTGCACTTCCAGAGCAACCCGGTCGGATCGGCAGATCTGTTCAAGGACAACGGGGTCGACGCCATCGCGATGGCGGGCACCAACGTCTACCAGGCCAAGGACGAGGCCGCCGCCCAGTGGGTGGCCGACTCCTTCGGCGTCGAGGTGGACACCGAGGGCGTCACCCCCGCCGACCCGGTACCGGGACTGCCAGCCAGCCGCTGCCTGACGTTCCCCAGCGGCTTTTACTGCGTCACGTCGGCGGGCCGCTACGCCATCGAGGTGCAGGCACCACAGCTGGCGGAGGCACACCAGCAGGTCGCCGCGCAGTACGTCATGCTCACCGCGCACGGCTGACGCCGGACGTCAGGTGCCGCAGAACGTCCGGTAGGCGCCGAAGTCCACCGGAGCGGGCTCGGCGTAGCGCTCCAGACCGGACCGCTCCTCGAACGGTGCGCCGACCGCCTCGAGCAGCCGGGTCAGCGGCGCCAGGTCGCCGTCGGTGGCGGCGGCGAGCGCCTCCTCCACAAGGTGGTTGCGCGGGATGTACACCGGGTTCACCCGGCCCATCGCGTCGGCGTCCGGCCCCGCCGCACGCCAGCGCGTCAGCCAGGCGTCGAAGCCGGCGAGGTCGGCGAACAGGCCACGTGCCGGTTCGGTCTCCCCGCGGGCGGCAGCGGTGAGCGAATGGAAGAACGACGTGTAGTCGACGTGGTTGGCGGCCAGCAGTTCCAGCAGATCGGTCGCGAGGGCGTCGGCGGCCTGGTCGCCGGCGAGGCCCAGCTTGGCCCGCATGCCGTCGGTGTAGGCGGCCTCGTACCGGCGGCCGAAGCCGCCGAGCGACTCGGTGGCCAGGGCGATCGCGGTGTCGGCGTCGTCGTCGATAAGGGGCAGCAGCGTCTCGGCGAACCGGGCCAGGTTCCACGCGGCGATCGCGGGCTGGTTGCCGTACGCGTACCGGCCCGCGTGGTCGATCGAGCTGAACACCGTTGCGGGATCGAAGGTCTCCATGAACGCGCACGGCCCGTAGTCGATGGTCTCGCCCGAGATCGTCATGTTGTCGGTGTTCATCACGCCGTGCACGAACCCCAGCAGCATCCACTCGGCGATGAGCGCAGCCTGGACGTCGAGCACCGACTCGAACAGCGCCAGATACGGCCGCTCGGCCTCGGCGGCAGCCGGGTGGTGCCGGGCGATCGCATGGTCGGCGAGGCGCCGGAGCAGGTCGTCACTGCGGGTCAGCGCGGCGTAGACGAAGCTGCCGACGCGCAGGTGGCTGCTCGCCACGCGGGTCAGGACGGCACCGGGAAGCATCGTCTCGCGGACCACGTCGGTGCCCGTCGCGGTGACCGCCAGCGACCGCGTGGTCGGCACGCCCAGCGCGTGCATCGCCTCGCTGATCACGTACTCGCGCAGCATCGGACCCACGGCGGCCAGGCCGTCCCCGCCGCGCGCGAACGGCGTTCTGCCCGAACCCTTCAGGTGGACGTCGCGCAGCCGGCCGTCCGGCGCGACGATTTCGCCGAGCAGCAGCGCACGACCGTCGCCGAGCCGGGGGACCAGGCCACCGAACTGGTGCCCGGCGTAGGCCTGCGCCACCGGTGCGGCGCCCTCGGGCACCGACAGGCCGACCAGGAAGGCCACGCCGTCGGGACTGCGCAGCCATTCGGCATCCAGACCGAGATCCGCGGCGAGTGGCTCGTTGAGCACCAGCAACCGTGGTGCGGGGGCGTCGGCGGCCTGCCAGGAGAGGGCCATCTCGGGCAGTTCGCGGGCGAATCTGTCGGCCAGGACGAGGGCCGTCGCGGGAGAACTCACCTCATCGAGGGTACCGACGCGGGCGTTTGGCGGCGGAGGAGTCGGGTAGGCCGTCGGGCATGTCTCCCGCACGGCAGGCCCTGGTGACGGGCGCGTCCAGCGGCATCGGCCTGGAATTGGCGCGGTTGCTCGCCGCCGACGGCTACGACCTGGTGATCGCCGCCGACGACGCCCGCATCGAGACCGCCGCCCGCGACCTGGCCACCTACGGGACGGTGGTGCGCGACGTGCGGGTGGACCTGGCGGAGCCGGCCGCCGTAGAGCACCTCTACGCGACCGCCACCGACGGCGGCCGCACGATCGACGTGGCAGCGCTCAACGCGGGCACCGGCCGGGCCGGGAGGTTCGTCGACGGCGACCTCGCCGCCGACCTGCGGATCGTCGACGTGAACGTCCGCTCGACGGTGCACCTGGCCAAGCTGGTCCTGATGGACATGGCCGCGCGTGACGCAGGCCGGGTGCTGTTGACCTCGTCGCTGGTGGCCATGATGCCGGGCTCGTACCAGTCGATGTACAACGCGTCGAAGGCATTCGTGCAGTCGTTCGCCGAGGCGCTGCACGACGAGTTCCGCGGCAGCGGGGTGTCGGTGACCGCGCTGATGCCCGGCGCCACCGACACCGACTTCTTCCGGCGCGTACGCATGCTGGACACGCCGCTGGGCCGGATGCCGTTCAAGGACGATCCGGCCAAGACCGCCCGGCAGGGCTACGACGCGATGCTGCGCGGCGACCGCAAGGTCGTCGCCTCGTCACCGGTCAGCAAGGTCACCGGACTGGTGGCGCGCGTCCTGCCCGATTCCGCCAAGGCGACGGCCAACCGGCTGATCGTCACACCGTTCGGTGACCGTTGACCCAGGAAAGGTCGAGATCCCGTGTCTGGCAGTGAAGACAGCTCGCTGACCGTCAAGCGCGACACCACCGCCACCCGGCAGCAGGTCTGGGACGTGATGGCCGACGGCTGGACCTACGCCCAATGGGTGGTGGGCAACAGCCGGATGCGTGCCGTCGACCCGGACTGGCCCGCGGTGGGCAGCACCATCCGGCACTCCGTCGGTGTGTGGCCGTTGCTGCTCGACGACCTGACGGTGGTCGAGGAGTGCGTGCCGCAGCGGCGGTTGGTCCTGATCGCGAAGGGCAGGCCGTTCGGCAAGGCGCGGATCACGTTGCAGCTGTTCGACACTCCGACCGGTTGCCGCATCGAGATGGCCGAGGTGCCCGTCGGCGCACCGATGGGCTGGGTGCCCGAGCGCGCGGCGCTGCTCGCGGCGATGCCGCGCAACCGGGAGTGCACGTGGCGGCTCGCGGCGATCGCCGAGCGCAAGCAACCCCACGATGTCGACTAGCGGCGTCACCGACACCGCGGACGCCGTGGTGATCGGAGCGGGACACAACGGTCTGGTAGCCGCGGCGCACCTCGCCGACGCCGGCTGGGACGTCGTCGTCCTGGAGGCGCAGGCCAATCCCGGTGGCGCCGTGAAGAGCGCCGAGCTGACCCCGGGGTACGTCAGCGACCTCTACAGCGCGTTCTACCCGCTGTCCGTCGCCTCGCCCGCGCTGCGGGAGATGAACCTCGAAGACCACGGCCTGACGTGGTCGCACGCGCCTGCGGTGGTCGGGCACGCCCGCAACGCCGCCGACGACGACGCGCCCGTCATCTACCGCGACGTCGACCGCACGGCAGCAGGACTCGAGCACAACCACCCGGGTGACGGCGCGCGCTGGTGCGACCTCTTCGAGCAGTACCAGGGCATCAAGGACCACCTGCTTCGGACGTTGTTCGCGCCGTTCCCGCCCGTGCGCGGGGCGACCGGGCTGCTGCGCCGCCTCGGCACCGCCGACGCGCTGCGGCTCGCCCACCTGCTGCTGCTGCCGGCCGGGCTGATGAGCCAGCATCTGTTCGCCGGCGACGCCGCGCGACTCCTGCTGCTGGGCAACGCGATGCACGCCGACGTCCCGATCGACGCCCCCGGCAGCGGCGTCATGGGCTACCTGCTGATCATGCTCGCCCAGGACGGCGGCTTTCCCGTGCCGGTGGGCGGCGCGGGACAGCTGGCCGCCGCGCTGGTGCGGCGCGCCGAGTCGGCCGGCGCCCGCGTCGAGTGCGGACGCCCCGTGGAGGCCATCGAGATGAGCGGCGGCCGGGCGGTGGCGGTGCGCACGGCCGACGGCCGGACGGTGCGGGTGCGCAGGGCCGTCATCGCCGACACCTCGGCACCGCAACTGTTCGAGCGACTGCTGCCCAGCGACACGCTGCCCACCAACCTGCGGCACGGCCTGGACCGCTTCGTCTGGGACACCCCGGTGCTGAAGATCAACTATGCCCTGGATGCGCCCATCCCGTGGCGGTCGAAGAGCCTCGCCGGCGCGGGCACCGTCCACCTCGGTGCCGACCACCACGGCCTGGTGCGCTGGATGGCCGACCTCAACACCGAGACGCTGCCCGAGCACCCGTTCCTGCTGTTCGGTCAGATGACCACGTCGGACGCCACCCGCTCCCCGGCGGGCACCGAGAGTGCCTGGGCGTACACGCATCTGCCCCGTGGGCTGGCCGACGACGCGTCCGCCGAACGGCTCTCCGAATCCGTCGACCAGGTGCTCGAGGAGCACGCTCCCGGGTTCGCCGCGCACGTCGTCGGCAAGACCATCCAGCGGCCGTCCGACCTGGAGATCAGCGACGCGAACCTGCACACCGGTGCTGTGAACGGCGGCACGTCACAGTTGTTCCAGCAGTTGATCTTCCGGCCGGCGCCCGGCTTCGGCCGGGCCGAGACCCACGTCGAGAACGTCTTCCTCGGCAGCGCCGGTGCGAGCCCCGGGGGCGGTGTGCACGGCGTGTGCGGCCGCAACGCGGCGCGGGCGGCGCTCGCCTCCGACGGCCGACGGAGGTGGCCGCGCCGTCGGATCAACCGGGCGGTGTCTCGTCTGCTGACCTAGCGGCCCGCAGACGAGAACGGCGCCCGCGAGCGTGATGCTCGCGGGCGCCGCCTCATTCGAGTTCGGTCAGAACTTCTCGAGATCGAACCGGTCGTTGTTGGTCACCTTGACCCAGGCGGCGACGAAGTCCTCGACGAACTTCGTCTGGTCGTCCTGGGCGTAGACCTCGGCGATGGCGCGCAGCACCGAGTTCGAGCCGAACACCAGGTCGTTGACCGTGGCGGTCCACTTGAGCTGACCCGTCGTGCGGTCCTCGCCCTCGTAGACGTTCTCGCCCGTCGACGCCGACTTCCACTTCGTGTTCATGTCGAGCAGGTTCACGAAGAAGTCGTTGGTCAGCGTGCCCGGCCGGTCGGTGAAGACGCCGTGCTTGGTGCCGCCGTGGTTGGCGCCCAGGGCACGGAGCCCGCCGATCAGCACCGTCAGTTCCGGCGCCGTCAGATCGAGCATGTACGCCTTCTCGATCAGCAGCTTCTCCAGCTCGGTCTTCTCGCCCGGCCGCACGTAGTTGCGGAAGCCGTCGGCACGGGGCTCCAGCACTGCGAACGACTCGGCGTCCGTCTGCTCCTGCGTCGCGTCGGTACGACCCGGCGCGAAGTGCACGTTGATCTCGAAACCCGCGTCCTTGGCGGCCTTCTCGATCGCGGCGTCACCGGCGAGGATGATCAGGTCGGCCAGCGAGATCTTCTTGCCACCGGAGGCCGAGGCGTTGAAGTCCGACTGGATCTGCTCGAGCACCGGCAGCACCCTGGCCAACTCTGACGGCTCGTTGGCCTCCCAGTTGCGCTGCGGCTCGAGGCGCAGCCGCGCCCCGTTCGCGCCACCGCGCTTGTCGGTGCCGCGGAAGCTCGACGCCGACGCCCAGGCGGTCTTCACCAGCTGCGGAACCGCCAGCCCGGAGTTGAGCACCGACGCCTTCAGCGAGGCGATGTCCGCGTCGTCGACCAGTGCGTGGTCGACGGCCGGCACCGGGTCCTGCCAGATCTGCGGCTCGGGGATCCACGGGCCGAGGTAGCGGCTCACGGGACCCATGTCGCGATGCAGGAGCTTGTACCAGGCCTTGGCGAAGGCGGCGTTCATCTCCTCGGGGTGGTCGAGCCAGCGACGGGTGATCTTGCCGTAGATGGGGTCGACCCGCATCGAGACGTCGGTGACCAGCATCGTGGGCTTGCGCGGCGCTCCACCGAACGGATCGGGGATGATCGCCTCGGCGTCCTTGGCCTCGAACTGCCATGCGCCTGCGGGGCTCTTGGTCAGCTCCCACTCGTTGCCGTACAGCAACTCCAGGTAGGCGTTGCTCCACTTGGTGGGCGTGGGCGTCCAGACGACCTCGAGACCACTGGTGATCGTGTCGCCGGCCTTGCCGGACGCGAACGCGCACTTCCAGCCGAGGCCCTGCTGCTCGATCGGGGCGCCCTCGGGCTCCGGTCCGACCAGGTCGCCGTCGCCGGCGCCGTGGGTCTTGCCCAGGGTGTGGCCGCCGACGATCAGCGCGGCGGTCTCCTCGTCGTTCATCGCCATGCGGCCGAACGTCTCGCGGATGTCGTGGGCGGCGGCCAACGGATCCGGCTTGCCCTCGGGGCCTTCGGGATTGACGTAGATCAGGCCCATCGTGGTGGCGCCGAACGGCTCCGCCAGCTCGCGCTCACCGGTGTAGCGCTTGTCGGTGCCCAGCCAGGTGTCCTCCTGGCCGAAGAGGATCTCCTCGGGCTCCCAGATGTCCTCGCGGCCGAACGCGAAGCCGAAGGTCTCGAAGTCGGCCGACTCGAGCGCGACGTTGCCGGCGAACACCAGCAGGTCGGCCCAGGAGATCTTGCTGCCGTACTTCTGCTTGACCGGCCACAGCAGACGACGGGCCTTGTCCAGGTTGGCGTTGTCGGGCCAGCTGTTGAGCGGGGCGAAGCGCTGCGAACCCTGACCGCCGCCACCACGGCCGTCGTAGATGCGGTAGGTGCCGGCCGCGTGCCAGCTCATGCGGATGAACAGGCCGGCGTAGCTGCCGTAGTCGGCGGGCCACCAGTCCTGCGAGGTGGTGATGACGTTCATGACGTCGGCCTTGAGGGCGTCGACGTCGAGCTTCTTGAACTCCTCGGCGTAGTCGAAGTCCTCGCCGAGGGGGTTGCCCTTCGCCGGCTGGCGGTGCAGCACGGACACGTCGACCTGCTCGGGCCACCAGTCCTGGTTGGTCAGCGGCGCGTGGCCCTTGGGCTTCGGCGAGTCGATGACCGGGTTCTCGGACTCACTGTGACTGGCGGTGTTGGCGTCGGAGTGTGGGGGGCGAGCATCTGAGGTGTCGGACGACACTATTTCTTCCCTTTCATCGTGGTGGCTGCGATCACGGGCTGTGATCTAAGAAATTCGGACCTCTGCGCAGTCGGGGCACAGACCCCAGTAGATGACCTCGGCCTCGTCGATGACGAAGCCCTGATCGTCCGACGCGGTGAGGCAGGGCGCCTCACCGACTGCGCAGTCGACGTCGGCGATGATCCCGCAGGACCGGCACACGACGTGGTGGTGGTTGTCGCCGACGCGCGCCTCGTAGCGGGCCAGCGAGCCGTTGGGCTGGATGCGGCGGACCAGGCCGGCCGCCGTGAGCGCATTGAGCGCGTCGTAGACCGTCTGGTGCGAGACGTCCGGCGCGTGCTCGCGCGTGGCGCGGATGACGGAGTCGGTCTCGGCGTGCGGATGGTCGTACACGGCCTGCATGACCGCGAGGCGTGGACGCGTGATGCGGAGGTTGGCGCTCCGCAGCAGGGTCCGGAACTCGGGTGATTCAGCCATCGATACGATCTTCGCCCTTTTTCTGGAACATTTCAAGAAAACGCCGGAAAAAATTTGGCTGAACCCTCGACGACCGCGGTGACGGGCCGATTCCTGCCACCCGCCGGTCAATCACTGCCATCGGAAATGGACGGGCCCGTGCGCCGGTTAAACGTGTCATACCGGCTGGAAACACAGCCGAGAGGCCAAGAGACACAACGAGAAAGAAGAAGATCATGAAGAAGTTCGGATTCGCCAGCACCATCGCCACGGGTTTCGCCGCCGCCATGTTCGCCCTGGCCGCCCCGGCCTCCGCCGGCATCGACCACCACACCTGGGTGCACGACATCCAGCAGCAGGGCAACGTCGGCTCCGCCCAGTCCACCGTGGGCAACGGCCGCTAAGCACCGGCACGTCAGGAGGGGCATCCGCTGCGGCGGGTGCCCCTCCTGCTTTCTGTGGGGGCGCCGCCGCCGAACTGGAGAGTCACGTCGCTGCGCGGGCGCAATCGCGACAGTGGTTTCCGTCTCGGCGGGGTGAGGGCGCGTCGTGCGTGCCGCGATGAGTTCACCCGCCGCGCCTGGTCGATATCCGAGCGACGGCATGCGCTGCCGACCGCGTCGGATTGCCCGACAATGGCAGACGGAGGCCAGCCCATGGACACACCCGCACGTCACCGCCGGGACCTCGTGAGCGTCGCCGTGACCGGCCGTCGGGCGTGCGCGGTGCTCGCCGCGGCGTCGGCCGCGCTGCACGGTGTCTCGCTGGGCCACGCAGGCAGCCCCGCGGCGGTGGCGCTGATGCTGGCCATGATCGCGACCTGCGCGCTGTGCGCCCGCGACCTGTGGTCGCGCGGCACCTCGCGCGCCTGGGTGTTGGTCGCCACGATGAACGTCGCGATGGTCGCGCTGCACATGCCCGGCGCGTCGCACCACCACTCCGGCGGCGTGACCGTCACCGCGACGCCGATGGGGACCGCGATGACGGCCGCGACGGCGATCGCCGTGGTCGAGGTGCTGATCGCCGTCGGCGTGCTCTACCGCCGCAGCCGCATCACGGCCCGGGAGTTCAGCCTCGTCCGACCGGGATGACGTCGACCGCGTCGACGTCGTTCGCGATCGGGACGCGTCGGCCGCTGTCCTCGAGGACGAGCGTTCCCGCCGTGTCCGAGGACGCGCCGCCCTGGGGGACGATCAGCGCGCGCTGACCCGGCTCCACGTCGGCGACCTGGAGCG
Source organism: Mycobacterium sp. PTI7 (assembly GCF_056679845.1). Lineage (NCBI taxonomy): Bacteria > Bacillati > Actinomycetota > Actinomycetes > Mycobacteriales > Mycobacteriaceae > Mycobacterium > Mycobacterium sp. PTI7. The sequence goes on along the minus strand of NZ_CM155252.1, from coordinate 4,535,032 downwards.
CCACCGTCCGCGGGGTGGCCTCCACGAGATTGCCCTCGGCGAACTCCCACACCAGCGGCGAGTAGTAGCTCGCCGGGTCGCACTTCCACGTCGCGAGGCTCAGCTCCATCGGCTGGTCGGCCGGCCACCACATGTGCATGACCCGCGAACCGGTGGTCGGGTCCGGGGTGGAGACGTCGAACGTCTGCTGCGACCCGTCGGCGGCGGTCACCACCACCGCGGCGTTCCCGCAGTCGGTGCCCGTCGGCCGGAACAGGCCGTACGCGAGTCTGCTGCCATCGGCGCTCAGCACGGCGTTGGCCACGGGCGTGTCCGCCTCGGCCACCCCGAGCGACGCCGGCGGCGCAGTGCCGCGGACGGCGTAGAGCGTGTCCGGGCCACCCTCACCGGCGGGGGCGGACTCCGCGCGGGCGATCACCACGGTGCCGCCGCGGGCGGTCAGCAGTCGCGGCGGCGTCGCCCCGTCGGCGGGCGGTAGCTCGACCTGCCGGCGGACGGTCGGCCCGGCCGCGGCGTTCGCGAGGTCGACCTGCATCAACCGCCCGGGTTGCTCCAGCCACACCAGCAGGCTCCCGCCGGCCGTGCCGACGCGCACACCCGGCGGCACGGTCACCGTGGTGGTCTTGCGCGTCGCCACCTCGATCGCGACGACGTCGCCGTCGGCGGTGTGGCCGACGACGAAGCGGCCGTCCTCGGTGACCACCGGATCGGATGACGGTGCGAAGCTGCCCTGCGCGGACGCGACGACCTTTGTCCCGTCGACCAGCCCGATCTCCCCGGCCGCGCGGTACGCCAGCATCGGGCCGGCGGGCTCGGGGGCGGCGCTGCTGGTCGGCGCCGTGGGCAGCGTCGGGAGCGTGGGCGGCGTGGTCCCGGGCGGGGTGTCGCAGCCCGCCGCCAGCACCATGACGACGGCCAGGACGACGGACACGATCCACGGACCGCGAGTGCTCGGGTGTCGGCGAATCATCGTGCCCATCCAAGCCGAAATCGCGGGCCCGGGTGGCGCCACCCCCGTGCGCTGCGACGATGCCGACGGGCCGTGCCACAGTGGGTCCATGACGACCCCCGCACCCCCACCGGTGGGACGCCTCGGCGCCACGTCCATCGACTGCCCCGACCCCGCGGCGCTCGCCGACTTCTACGGCGCGCTGCTCGGGATGCAGCGGCTCGTCGAGGCCCCCGACGGCAGCGTGATCGCCATCTCCGACGGCACCCACGTGCTGGCGCTCATGCGGGCCGACCACTACGTCGCCCCGACCTGGCCGGAACCGGGCCAGCTGCAGCAGATGCACCTCGACGTCTCGGTGCACGACCTCGACGCCGCCGTGACCGCGGCCGTCGCGCTGGGCGCCCGCGAGGCCGACCACCAGCGCGACCCTGGACGCTGGCGGGTGCTGATCGATCCCGCGGGCCACCCGTTCTGCCTCACCACCGTCGGAGCGGACTGATCGCCGCCCCACTATCCTCGAATGAGTGTCCGAACCGTCCGTAGGCGTCCGCGAGCTGCGTAACCGCCTCGACGGCCTGACCCTGCGCGACGCGGCCCGGCTGGGCCGACGACTGCGCGGCGCGACGCCCGAGCAGGCCCGAAAGCTGAGCGAGCAGATCACCGCCGCCGAGGCCCTGGTGGCAAAGCGCACCGCCGCGATCCCGACGATCACCTACCCGGACCTGCCGGTCAGCGAGCGCCGCGACGACATCGCCGCCGCCATCCGGGACAACCAGGTGGTCGTCGTCGCCGGCGAGACCGGGTCGGGCAAGACCACGCAGCTGCCCAAGATCTGTCTGGAGCTGGGCCGCGGGGTGCGCGGCACGATCGGGCACACCCAGCCGCGGCGACTCGCGGCCCGCACCGTGGCGCAGCGCATCGCCGACGAACTCGGCACCGACCTCGGCGACGTCATCGGCTACACGGTGCGGTTCACCGACCAGGCGAGCGACCGGACGCTGGTCAAGCTGATGACCGACGGCATCCTGCTCGCCGAGATGCAGCGCGACCGTCGCCTGCTGGCCTACGACACGCTCATCCTCGACGAGGCACACGAGCGCAGCCTCAACATCGACTTCCTGCTCGGGTACCTGCGCGAGCTGCTGCCGCGTCGGCCCGACCTCAAGGTGATCGTGACGTCGGCGACCATCGAGCCGGGCCGCTTCGCCGAACACTTCGGCGGCGCGCCGATCGTCGAGGTGTCGGGGCGCACCTATCCGGTCGAGATCCGCTACCGCCCACTGGAGGTCGAGACGTCGGCGGACGTCGACGAGGACGACCCCGACGGCGACGACGTCCGTACCGAAGTACGCGACCAGACCGAGGCCGTCGTCGACGCCGTGCGGGAACTCGAGGCGGAGCCGCCCGGCGACGTGCTGGTGTTCCTCTCCGGTGAACGCGAGATCCGCGACACCGCCGAGGCGCTGCGCGACGCGTTCAAGGGGGACCGGCGCCCGACAGAGATCCTCCCGCTCTACGCGCGGCTGCCCACTGCCGATCAGCAGAAGGTGTTCTCGCCGAGCCACTCCGGCCGCCGGGTGGTGCTGGCCACCAACGTCGCGGAGACGTCGCTGACGGTGCCGGGCATCCGCTACGTCGTCGACCCGGGGACGGCCAGGATCTCGCGGTACAGCCGGCGCACCAAGGTGCAGCGGCTGCCGATCGAGCCGATCTCGCAGGCGTCGGCCGCACAGCGCGCCGGCCGGTCGGGCCGTACCGCGCCCGGCGTCTGCATCCGGCTGTACTCGGAGGACGACTTCGAGTCGCGGCCCCGCTACACCGATCCCGAGATCCTGCGCACCAACCTGGCGGCCGTCATCCTGCAGATGGCGGCGCTGGGCCTCGGCGACGTCGAGGCGTTCCCGTTCCTCGATCCGCCGGAGGCACGCAGCATCCGCGACGGCGTGACGCTGCTGCAGGAACTCGGTGCGTTCGACCGCGGCGGCGCGATAACCGACGTCGGACGCCGCCTGGCGCGGCTGCCGCTGGATCCGCGCATCGGCCGGATGATCCTGCAGGCCGACGAGGAGGGCTGCGTCCGCGAGGTCCTGGTGCTCGCGGCGGCGCTGTCGATCCCGGATCCGCGCGAACGGCCCATCGACCGCGAGGAGGCGGCCAAGCAGAAGCATGCTCGGTTCGCCGACGAGCACTCCGACTTCGTGTCGTTCCTCAACCTGTGGACCTACCTCTCCGAGCAGCGCAGGGAACGGTCGGGGAGTTCGTTCCGGCGGATGTGCCGCGAGGAGTTCCTGCACTACCTGCGGATCCGCGAGTGGCAGGATCTGACCGGCCAGTTACGCAGCATCGCAAGGGATCTCGGCATCCGCGAGCAGGACGAGCCTGCCGACCCGGCGCGGGTGCACGCGGCACTGATCGCCGGTCTGCTGTCGCACGTCGGCCTGCGGGAGGGCGACGGCCGCGAGTACCTGGGCGCGCGGAACTCACGGTTCGTGCTGGCACCGGGATCGGTGCTCACCCGTCGGCCGCCGCGCTGGATCATCGTCGCCGACCTCGTCGAGACCAGCAGGCTCTTCGGCCGGGTGGCCGCCCGCGTCGAGCCGGAGGCGGTCGAACGCGTCGCCGGCGACCTGGTGCAGCGCACCTTCAGCGAGCCGCACTGGGATGCCAAACGCGGGGCGGTGATGGCGTTCGAACGCGTCACGCTCTACGGCCTGCCGCTGGTGCCGCGCCGCCGTGTCGGTTACGCGCAGGTGGACCCGGTGGTGTCGCGGGAGCTGTTCATCCGGCACGCGCTGGTCGAGGGCGACTGGCAGACCCGGCACCACTTCTTCCGTGACAACGTGGCGCTGCTCGCCGACCTCGCGGAGGTCGAGGAGCGGGCGCGCCGGCGCGACCTGCTGGTGGGCGACGACGAGGTGTACGCGCTCTACGACGCCCGCATTCCCGCAGAGGTGGTGTCGGCCAGACACTTCGACGGCTGGTGGAAGAAGCAGCGGCACCGCACGCCGGACCTGCTGACGTTCACGCGCGACGATCTGCTGCGCAGGGACGAGACCGTCGACCAGCCCGACGCGTGGCAGACCGGCGACCTGTCGCTGCCGATCACCTACCGCTTCGAACCGGGCGCGGAGGACGACGGCATCACGGTGCACGTGCCGGTCGACGTGCTGGCCCGCCTCGGGGGCGACGAATTCGCCTGGCACGTACCCGCATTGCGCGAGGAACTGATCACCGCGCTGATCAAGTCGCTGCCCAAGGAGTTGAGGCGCAACTTCGTGCCCGCACCGGACACTGCCCGCGCGATCCTGCCGACGCTGAATCCGGGCGCCGAACCGCTGCTGGAGGCGCTGCAGCGCGAACTGCGCAGGCGCAGTGGCGTCCTGGTGCCCATGGATGCCTTCGACCTGACGAAGGTGCCGCCCCACCTGCGGGTGACGTTCGCCGTGCAGGGGTCCGACGGGGCCGAGGTGGACCGCGGCAAGGACCTGGAGGGACTCAAGGAGCGGCTCGCCACCCCGATGCAGCAGGCCGTCGCCGACGCGGTGTCGGCCGGGCTGGCCCGGCGCGGAATGCGTTCGTGGCCGGATGATCTCGATGAGATCCCACGCACGGTCGAGAACACCGCCGCCGGCCACACCGTTCGCGGCTTCCCCGCACTCGTCGACGCGGGCGCGGGCGTCGACCTCGACGTGTTCGCCTCGGCCGCCGAGCAGCAGGCCCGGATGGGGCCGGGACTGCGACGGCTGCTCCGGCTCGAGATCACCTCACCGGTCAAGGCGGTGGAGCGCGCGCTCGATCCGCGCACCCGCCTGCTCGTCGGCGCGAACCCGGACGGTTCGCTGGCAGCGCTGATCGAGGACTGCGCCGATGCCGTGGTCGACGCGACGATCCCCGCACCCGTGTGGACCCGCACCGAGTTCGCCGCGCTGCGCAAGCAGGTCGCCGGCCGGCTGGTGCCGTCGACGCTCGACCTCGTCGGCCGTGTCGCGAAGGTGCTGGCCGCCGCCCAGGAGGTGCGGTTGGCGTTGCCCGACGCCCCACCGCAGGCACAGGCCGAGTCGATCGCCGACATTCGGGCGCAGCTGGCGCGGCTCATGCCGCCCGGCTTCGTGACCGCTACCGGCGCAACGCATCTGACGGACCTGCAGCGCTACCTGACCGCGATGTCGCGCAGGCTCGAGGTCCTGTCCCGTGCCGTCGGCGCCGACGTCGAGAAGATGGATCGCGTGCACGCGGTGCAGGAGGCGCTCGCCGACCTGGTGCGGTCGCTGACGCCGTCGCGGGCGGCGTCGTCGGACGTCCGCGAGATCGAGCGGCAGATCGAGGAGTTCCGCGTGAGTCTGTGGGCGCAGCAGTTGGGGACGCCGCGTCCGGTCAGCGAGCAGCGCATCTACCGGGCCATCGACGCCGTCGTGCAGTAGCTACACCTCGAGCCGCGAGCCGATCATGATGGTGCGCGACACCGGCAGGTTGAAGTGCGCCGCGGCGTCGGCGGTGATGTACGACGTCGCGACGAAGAGCCGGGTCCGCCACGGCGCCATGGTCGGTGACGAGCACACCACCAGCTCCAGCTTCGACAGGAAGTACGACGCGTGGGCGAGGTCGATCGGTCCCTCGGTCTGTTCGGGGTCGAGCAGGCGCAACGCCGCGGGCACGTCGGGCCGCTCCATGTAGCCGTACCGGGCGCTGACGAAGATGACGCCGTCGGCGGCGAGGTCGAGGTCGTCGACCGACACTCGCTCCGAATCCGGAACGCGGGGAACCGGTTCGACGTCGATCGACAGGATCACCACGTGCGCGTGCAGCACGTTGTTGTGCTCGACGTTCGCCCGCATCGACAGCGGCGCGGTCTCGCTGCCGCGGTTGAGGAAGATCGCGGTGCCGGGGATGCGGACCAGGGGCGGGTCGCGGTGCAGCAGCCCGGCGACGAAGGGTCGCAATGGCCCCTCCACCTCGCTGCGCTTGCGGGTGACGATGGAGCGGCCGCGCTGCCACGTGGTCATCACGGTGAACGCCACGACCGCGATCAGCAGCGGCAGCCAGGCGCCGTGCACCAGCTTGGTCAGGTTGGCCGCGAAGAAGAACAGGTCCACGGTGAGCAGCACCCCGCCACCGCCGAGCACCACCGGAAGCGGCCACCGCCAGCGGGTCCTGGCGTGGTAGAGGAACAGCGTCGTGGTGATGGTGATGGTCCCGGTAACGGCCATGCCGAACGCGTAGGCCAGCGCCTCCGACGACCGGAACGCGAAGACGAGGATCAGCACGCCCACGGCGAGCACGCCGTTGATCCACGGCACGTAGATCTGACCGATCGCCGACGCCGAGGTGTGTGCGACGCGCAGCCGCGGCAGGTACCCCAGTTGCACAGCCTGCGCCGCCACCGAGAACGCGCCGGTGATGACGGCCTGCGAGGCGATCACCGTGGCGGCGGTGGCCAGCACCACCATCGGCACCAGCGCCCAGTCGGGCGTGAGCAGGAAGAACGGCGCGCTCACCTTCTGCTCGTCGCCGAGAAGCAGTGCGCCCTGGCCGAAGTAGTTGAGCGTGAGCGCGGGCAGCACCAGGCCGAGCCATCCGAAGGTGATGGCCTTGCGTCCGAAGTGGCCCATGTCGGCGTAGAGCGCCTCGGCGCCGGTGACCGCGAGCACGACCGCGGCCAGTGCGAAGAAGCCGATGTGGAAGTGCCCGAGCATGAACCCGAGTGCGTAGGTGGGGGAGAGCGCCCGCAGGATCTCGGGTTCGCGCGCGATGCCGGCGACCCCGCAGGCGCCGATGGCGAGGAACCACAGGATCATGACCGGCCCGAAGAACCTGCCGACCGCGGCCGTCCCCCGGCGCTGCACCGAGAACAGCCCGATGATGATGACCGCGGTGATGGGCACGATCCACGGCGCCAGTTCCGGCTCGACGATCTTGAGTCCCTCGACCGCGGACAGCACCGAGATCGCCGGGGTGATCATGCTGTCGCCGAAGAAGAGTGCGGCGCCGAAGATCCCGAGCGCGGACAGCAGCACCGCCGTCCGGCGCCCGCGTCTGCTCGCGCGCTGGCGGAGCAGGGTGATGAGCGCCATGATGCCGCCCTCACCGTGGTTGTCGGCCCGCATCACCAGCGTCACGTAGGTGAGGGTGACGATCAGCATCACCGACCAGAAGATCAGCGAGACGATGCCGTAGATGTGGTCGCGGCTGATGGGCACCGGGTGCGGATCGCTCGGATCGAACACCGTCTGCAGCGTGTAGATGGGGCTGGTGCCGATGTCACCGAACACCACGCCCAGGGCGCCGACGACGATGCCGGTCGACAACTTCGGCGCGGTGGACACCGCTGGATCGTAAGCACGTCCTGCTGTGAACATGCCGAAGGGGCACCCGCATGGCGGATGCCCCTTCGGTGGTGCTCAGGTCAGCGGCTCTGGTGCACCGTCGTGTCGACGTGCGGAGCGGTGGCCGAGTTGGTGATCTGGTCGAGCCACGTGTGGTGGTCGATGCCTGCCGAGGCGGGGGCTGCGAGTCCGAGGACTGCTGCCGCGAGGCCGCCTGCGATGACCGTGGTGAATCCGAGCTTCTTCATTTTCGCGTCTCTTCTTTCGTATCGATCTATTGAGTTGTACGAGCCGTGGCGCCTGTGTCGCGGTTCGAAACCTGTGAGCCCCGGGCGACGTGGTGTCGTCCCGGTCTGCTGGGTGTAACCGGCGTGTTACGCGTTTGATTCCGCGTGAGCACAACGTTTCTCGTCATCGTGAGGGACGACACAGGACCGGCGCGGGGGAGTCCTGGGCCACACCCCGTCTAATGGGAACCGATCGGCGTGTCCTTGACCGGGATCTTGGTTCTCGAGCGGGACGCTGATCACCGAGCCGCCAACCGGTGAGCACTGTTCCCGCCTGGAGTGATAGTCGATTCCTAGGTCTAGATCGTGCCCCGGCTGGTTGGTGAGGTCATCTGTAGCGCTCATGGGATGTCGTGCCGGTCGAGCACTGATCCATTAGGTCGCCGCCGGGTGTCCTTCGGCTCGACCAGGATTCATCCGCATTGAGTCAAGGAGGCCCGCTGATGCTGTTCGTCGGAGACGACTGGGCAGAAGACCACCACGACGTACATCTGATGGACGAGGCCGGCGACAAGCTCGCGTCTCGCCGGCTGCCCGAAGGGCTGGCCGGGATCGCCCGGCTGCACGAGTTGATCGCCGAGCACGCGCAGGATGCCGCCCAGGTCCTGATCGGCATCGAAACCGACCGCGGGCTGTGGGTGGACGCGCTGAGCGCCGCGGGGTATCAGGTGTTCGCGATCAACCCGCTGGCCGCGGCCCGCTACCGCGACCGTCACCACGTCTCGGGTGCCAAGTCCGATCCCGCCGATGCCAAGCTGCTGGCCGACCTGGTGCGCACCGACCGACACAACCACCGCCCGATCGCCGGTGACACCTCAGCGGTCGACGCGGTGAAGGTGCTGGCGCGGGCCCATCAAAGCCTGATCTGGGCGCGGACCCGGCACGCCAACACGCTGCGCAGCACGCTGCGGGAGTACTACCCTGCGGCGCTGGAGGCGTTCGAGGATCTGACCGACCGCGACGCACTGGCCATCCTGGGTCGCGCCCCGACCCCCGCTGACGCGAAACGTCTGAGCCTGGCCAAGATCAGGTCCGCTCTCAAAGCCGCTGGACGCCAACGCAACCTCGATACCCGGGCACTTCAGATTCAACAACTGTTGCGCACCGAGCAGCTCGCTGCGCCCGCCGCGGTCACTGCCGCGTTCGGGGCGACCACCCGCGCCACGGTCGGCATCATCGCCGAGCTAAACCACCAGATAACCGATCTCGAGGTCGAACTCGCGACACATTTTGAGGCACACCCGGACGCCGACATCTACCGCTCCCTGCCAGGACTTGGTGTCATCCTCGGCGCCCGGGTGCTCGGTGAATTCGGGGACGACCCGAACCGCTACACCAGCGCCAAGTGTCGCAAGAACTACGCCGGAACCTCGCCATTGACCATCGCGTCTGGCCGAAAACGTGCCGTGTTGGCCCGCCACGTCCGCAACCGCCGCCTGTATGACGCCGTCGACCAATGGGCCTTCTGCGCCCTGCAACAAAGCCCCGGCGCCCGCGCCTTCAACGACCAACACCGCGCCGTCGGCGACCTGCACCACCAAGCACTACGCGCCCTGGGCAACCGCCTCGTCGGCATCCTGCATGGCTGCCTACGCCACCACACCGCCTACGACGAACACAAAGCCTGGGCACACCGGCAACCCGCGGCAGCTTGACAACCTACGGTCCTGGGATGTCTAGACCCCTGCGCGCCTGCGGGCCTTGCGCTTCAACGGCTCGGGCAGTGCGTCGGCGACCAGCAGGCTCGGCATCAGGTCGGGCTCGAGCATCATCGCGCGGTACACCGTGCCGATCGTGACGTCGTGGTCCGGCCGGTGCACGATCTCGACGGCGTCGCCGGCCTGGACGTGGCCGGGCTCGACGATGCGCAGGTAGGCCCCGGGTGACCCGCCGTGGGTGAACGTCTTGATCCAGCCGCGGATGCCGAGGCGCACCTCGAACGTCTTGCACGGCGTGCGAGGCCGGGTGACCTCCAGGATCAGCCCGTCCGAGCCGATCCGCCACCGTTCCCCGATCAAGGCGCCCGTCACGTCGACACCCGACGTCGTCACGTTCTCGCCGAACATGCCGTTGGTGAGTTCGCGGTCCAGCCGCTCCTGCCAGACGTCGAGGTCCTCGCGGGCGTACGCGTAGACGGCCTGGTCGTCGCCACCGTGGTACTTGCTGTTGCCGATCGAGTCGCCGACGATGCCGCTGCCCAGTCCGTTGCGCATGGAGCCGGGCGGCCGCACCTCCACGGGACCGTCGACGGGCCGCTTGTCGATGCCCGTCGTCGCCGCCCGGACCCCCGGCGCCACGTGGGCGCTGTTCACCGTCAAAACCGATGCCATGGGGTCGAGATTACGGTGCACCGCGGACGGCCGCGCCGTCCAGCAGCAGCTGCCGCAGCTGATCCAGCGGGTCGCCGGGATTCAGGACGCGCTCCCGCTCGTCGGCGTCGCGGTCCGAGCCGCCCGTCGGCGACGGCGCGCCTGCCGGCGGTGGCGCGACCGGCGGGGGAGGCGGCGCCAGCGGGCGTTCGAGCAGCGCGATCTTGCGGGTCAGCCGGTCCGTGGCACCGGTCAGGACGTCACGGCGCTCGGCGTCGGGTTCGTCGGTGTCGGCGAAGCACGACGTGGGGGCGCCCGTGACCGTGGCCAGCGCGCCGCGGTACCGCCCGAGTGCGCCCGGCCCGTCGCCGACGCCGACGAACTGGTCGCCGCGGGCCTCGACGACGAGTGCCAGGTTGGTCAGCGCGGGACACGTCGCGTCGTGGGCGACCGCCGCCCCGAAGTGCGCCTCCGCGTCCTCCAGACGGCCCTCGAGCACCGCCAGCGCGCCCGCGGCGAACGCCGTCGAGTAGGGGTCGACGACGTCGAGCACCTGCATCGTCGACACGTCGTCGCGCAGGGCATCGGCATCGCGGCGCTGGAAGTCCCCGACCGCGGCGCCGCCGGCGACGTAGGCCGACGTCAGCTTGGCGACGATCAGCAGGAGGATCACCACCACCGGTGCCGACCACAGCAGCAGTCGGGTGCGTCCGACGTTCCTCACGCCACCACCCCCCGCGCCCGGCTGCGGCGGACGTCGCGCAGTGTGAGCGTCAGTTCCACGAGCAGCAGCACGGCGGCCAGCAGTGCGGGCGCCCAGTACACCTCGACGGGTCGCGACGACCCGGTGATCGGCTCGTCTTCACCCGCGTCGATGACGCCGGCGCTGAACGGGTCCTCGCCCTGGCCGCGGTCGACGAAGGGCACGCCCAGCTGATCGGCCACCCCGCGCAGCGCGTCGACGTCGATGCTCGAGCGCACCGTCGGGTCCCCGGGGACGGGCCCGCCCGCGGGGCTGCCGTAGCCGAGGACGGCGCCGCCGTCGACGGTGCCCTCGGCGGGGTCGAAGCGCCGCTGCGGCGCCTCCGATCCGCCGGCGCCGGCACCGAGGTAGTAGACCAGGTTCTCTGCGCGCGGGAACTGCTGCTTGGCGGCGATGAGCTGGTAGCGCAACACGTTTCCGGCCGCCGCGACGTTGGTGAGCCGGGGATCCTCGCCCGGGTACGGCGTCGTGGCCGCCAGCACGGGCCGCAGGCTGAACGTGTCGGGCGACAGCGGCCACTCCAGCGCCTGACCGGACGCGAACGAGATCACCGCGAAGCGCGCGTCCGGGTACCGCTCGACCAGCGTCGCGAGGTCGGCCCGTGCGGCGGCCATGCGGCTGCGCCCGTCACCGGCGTCGGTGACGGCCATCCCCGGCGAGCGGTCCACGACGAGGAACACGTTGGGCTGGCCGTCGGCCGCACCCGCCGGCGTGGTCTGCTCGTCGGCGCCGAACACCGGACGGACGGCGGCCAGCAGGACGAGCAGCATCGCGGCGGTCACGCCCGCCCAGCGCCACGGCGAGGTCGACCGGGTGCGCAGCACCGCGATGCGGGCCGCGACGACCACGGCCGCGGCCAGCAGCAGCACCAGCGGGGGGAGGATCGGGTGCACGGTCACCGGCGCACCACCAGCGGGACCAGCGACAGCGCGATCAGTGCGGTCAGCGCGATCAGCAGGGGGACGTCGGGGGATTCGGGTGCGGCCGCGCGGATCCGGTTCTCCACCTCCGGCGAGGGCACGGGCGGGTTCGCGCGGATCTCGTCGAGCTGCGGTGCCACGTTCGACTCGGTGGCGAAGTACCGGCCGCCGGTCGAGCGGGCCAGGTCCTCGAGTACGTCGTCGCCCGGTGCGGTCGTGATGACGTTGACCTGGACGCCGGCCGTCATCGCGAGTTCCCGCAGCCGCGAGGCGCCCACGATCGCCGGACCCGACTGCGCGGTGCGGCCGGGCCCCACGTAGACGATGGAACGGCGTTGTGGCGCAGGCTCGTCGAAGCCGGGGAAGCCGGTCAGGCAGAGCGCGAGCAGGTCGTCGACGCCCTCGGCGTAGTTGACGTACCGCACGTCGGGGGCGAAGTCCGCGCGGCGGTCGTCGACGTCGGCGTCGATCACCGGGGCGGCGTACGCGGCGAACCGTCCGGCGGCGTACTGGTGGTCGCGGGTCAGCGGGACCACCCGGCGATGGGGCGAGGTCAGACCGATGCGCTGCGTGTCGAACGTCGGGACCTTGGCGGCGAAGTAGCGCAGCGTCGCCTCCAGCCGTCGGTCGCCCAGAGGTGCTCCCGCACAGACCATCACGTCCTCGGGCTGGCCTGCGTCGGCGTCGTGGGCCGCGGTCGGCAGGCCCGTCGGCCGGGCACCCGCGACCACCGTCGCAGCGACCGCGACCACGAGCAACACCAGGGTGGCGATCGTCGTGATCGTGCGTCGCCGCAGCGCGCGCACGTAGGCGGGCAGTCGGGTCAGCCTGTCGACGTTGGCCAGCGGACGCAGTCGGCGGCGATCGTCGATCGGCAGCAGCAGCGCGACCACGATGCCCAATGCGAGCGCCACGCACGCGACGATGACGACGAGCCACCAGGTCAGCTCCATGACTGGATCAGCTCCTCGGTGGCGCCGCTGAGCCGGCCGGCGTCCTCGGTCGACTGCGCGTTGAACTGAACGTCGTTGAGCTGCAGCAGCAGTGGCGCGGCCGGCGCCAGGTCGCCTGCGGCGACGTCGTCCACCTGCATGTACTGGGCGGGGGCGCCGGTGTGGCGGTGCAGGAACTCGCGCAGGATGCGGCTCAGCTCGGCGGCGGCCGCCACGGGCGTCAGGTCGCCGCTGCCCAGCCGTTCGCCGACGCGGTGGGCGTCGCGTGCGAAGCGCCGCCGGACCAGCGCCGCGTTCGCGCGTGCCACCACGCCCGGCTTCGCGCCGGGCTCCGACGTGGCGGTCCGGGTGAAGAGGGCCACGTACCAGCCGATCACCAGCAGCGTCAGCACCGCGGCAACCCATGGCAACGCCGACGACGGCGCGCTGGGGCCAACGACGAAGCGCACCAGGTCATCCGGCACGGGCCAGCACCCCGGTCATCCCGATCAGGCCCGCGCGGATGCCGCGGCTCCCCTCGATCAGCGCGTACGGCACGGCGCGGGCGGTCATGGCCTCGTACAGCGCCTCGCGCCGGACCCGCTCGGCCTCCTCGTAGGCGTCGAGGACGTCTCGGCCCAGGTCGCCGCGGCCGAGCACGGTCGCGCCGTCGGCCACGTCGTACCCCAGGGCGTCGTCACCGGGCTCGCCGATGGCGGGGTGATCCACCGTCATCGCCCACATCACGTCGTGCCGGCCCGCCAGCCGGGTCAGCAGGTCGTCGAGCCGGTCGTCGACCTCCGGCTCGTCGGACACGACCACGACGAGGTGGCGGTGCCGGTAATGCTCTGCCACCCAACGCAACTGGGTGACGACGTCGCTGCGGCCGGGCGAGTCGCACGCGTGGTCGAGGTAGCGCTGCAGCATGTACTCGAGGTGCGTCTCACCCCGTCGCAGCCGGATGTCCACGCACCCGCGGCCGTCGCCGAACACCATGCCGATCTCGTCGGAGCGGGGGAGCGTGATCAGCCCGAGCGCGCCGATGACGTTGGCGGCGACCTCACGCTTGGCCTCCCCGGACGGGCTGAGTCCGGCGGTGTCGCGGCCGGCGTCGGCCACCACCAGGATCTTGTGGTGCTTCTCCGAGACGAAGCGCTTGATCAGGACGTTGCCCGAGCGGGCCGTCGCCTTCCAGTCGATGTCGCGGACGTCGTCGCCCGGGACGTAGGGCCGAAGATCGTCGAACTCGAGGCTGCGGGTGTGCACCAGCGAGTAGCGGCCGCCCTCGAGCAGCCCGCTGGTGTCGCGGCCGAAGTACGCCTTCGCGCGATCGAGATGCCTGCCCATGCCTCAGGGCACCCGCACCGCGCCCACCACGGCGTCCACCACGATGTCGGGCGTGATGCGCTGACTGGCGGCCTCGAAGCCGAGGATCAGGCGATGCCGCAGGACCCGGTGCGCCAGGTCGGCGACGTCCTCCGGCATGACGTGGGCGCGGCCGCGCAGCAGCGCCAGCGCGCGTGCCGTCCGGCAGAACGCGATGGTCGCGCGGGGGCTCGCGCCGTACTCGACGAGTCGCGCCAGGCCCGCGGGCAGGTGCTCCTCGGGGATGCGCGTGACCTCGACGAGCCGGCTGGCGTACTGGATCAGCGCGCGGTCCATGTGCACGGCGCCCGCGACCCGCTGCGCCTGGAGCACGTCGTCCAGGCCCACTGCGGGCGGCAGGCGGTGCTGACGCTCGTAGAGGCCGGCGTCCATCCGCGAGATCACCTCGACCTCCTCGTCGGCGGTGGGGTAGCGGACGAGTTCCTTGAGCATGAAGCGGTCGGTCTGCGCCTCCGAGAGGGGGTAGGTGCCCTCCTGGTCGACGGGGTTCTGCGTCGCGATCACCAGGAACGGGTCGGGCAGCGGGTACTCGGCGCCCGCGATCGTCGTCTGGCGCTCCTCCATGGCCTCGAGCATGGCGCTCTGGGTCTTGGCGCTGGAGCGGTTGATCTCGTCGAGCAGCACGACGTTCGCGTGCACCGGGCCGAGCTGCGTGACGAACCGGTTGGTGGCCGACTCGTAGATCTGGGTGCCGACGATGTCGCTGGGCAGCAGGTCCGGCGTGCACTGGATGCGCCGGAACTCGCCGCGGATGGACTCGGCGACCACCCGCGCGGCCGTCGTCTTGGCCAGGCCGGGAAGGCTCTCGATCAGCAGATGGCCGCCGGCCAGCAACGACACCAGCATCGACTCGCGCAGGTGCAGCTGGCCCACCACCTTTGCCGAGAAGGCACCGGCCACGGCGTCCACCGTGCGCAGGGCGCCGTCCACGTCGGAGCGGTCGAGTTGAGGTCGCGCAGCAGTCATGGATCCTTCCGGTCCCGGCGGTCGGGGCTGATCATGATTACCCGGGTGGGCGCATTTCAAGCCCCGGCGTCGATCGGCACCCGTCGCTCCCGGTCCGACGGCGGCCACACGTACGGCAGATCGTCGGGCACGTCGCCGAAGAGCGGGCGGTAGAACTCGGGATCCTTCCTGACCAGCGCCGACTGGTGGCTGAGGTGGAAGTCGCGGTCACCGAGCCACGGCGGCAACTCGTCCTCGGCCGCCAGGACCGGCTGGTCACGGGCCCCGATCAGACCCGTGGTGCGCTCGAGTTCGACCAGCAGCGTCGCAGCGGTGGTGTCGGCGTGGCCACGCAGCAGCCACGCCTCGCAGATGGTCAGGCCATAGCGCACCAGCGCCTCCTCGTAACCCGCCCACATGGCCGCGGCGGGGTGCCGGCGCCAGCCGTATCCGGGCACGACCAGCGCGCGCAGCACCTGGATGTTCTCCGCGCGCTGTTTGCCGAGCCTGCGCGAATCCAGCCGCGCGGCCGATTCGGCGAAGTCGGGGTAGGGCAGGAACGTCTGCATGCGAGGCGCATACCCGCATCGGGCGGTGCCAATGTGCACCCGGGGCGGCAGAACCGTAGGTTCATGGGCGTCATGTTGGCTCTCCTCCTCCCCCTCATCGGGTTCGCGTTCCTCGATTCGCTGAACGTCCTCAACCTCGGGGTGACTTCGGCCGTCGTCTACGACAGCCGGTTGAGCCGCAGGTCGCCGCTGCCCGCGGGGGTGAGCTTCATCGCCGGCGTGTTCATCGCCACCGCGACCTTCGGGATGCTGACGGTGTTCGGTCTGGGCTTCCTCACCGAGCGCGCGGACGTCGACGTCACGCCCACCGTCCGCTACTGGGCGCAGCTGGTGCTCGGCGTGGTGCTGATCGCCCTCGCGGCGTTCTCCGGCCGCGCGTCGGGGGTCGCGCCACCCGAGCGGGCGGTCCAGGCGGCGCGCCGCAATCCGTGGCTGTTCGTGATCGTCGGGCTCGCGGTCGGGATCGGCCAGTCGGCGACGTCGGTGCCGTACCTGAGTGCGCTGGCGCTGATCTCCGCGCACCGTCCGATGCCGTTCGCGTGGCCCGTGCTGGTGCTGATCTACTGCGCACTCGCGCTGTCGTTCTCGGTGTTCGTGCTCGGGCTGTCCACGGTGCGGACACTGCGGGCGCGGCGCGTGCAGCGCCACCTGGTCCGCACCATCACCCGGTTTGGCCCGCCGGTGATCCGCCTGCTGTTCCTGACGATCGGCGTGGTGCTGGTGGTCGGCGCGCTGCTGAATTACCGGGCGCTGTTCTAGGACTCAGTCCGCGTAGTAGTCCGCGCCGCGCGAGAACTCCACGAAGGTGCACGCCTCGTCACCCACGGACCACGCGTCGTGACCGGGCGGCAGCAGCATGACGTCGCCCGCGGAGAAGACCTCCTCCGAGCCGTCGGCCATCCGGACGCCGAGTGCGCCCCGCGTGACCAGGGCGACGTGCGGCAGCTCGCAGAGGTCGGTGCCCGCGTACTCCTTGAGGTCGTTGGACCAGCGGGCACCGCTGTTGAACGTCACCTCCGTCACCGACACACCGGCGAGTTCGGCGGTCCGCTTGGAGATCAGACCGTGGACGTCGCTCTCGACGTCGGCGAGACGGGCCTTCTGCATGGCGGGGTGATAGGTGCTCATGGGCGAATCTCACCACGCCGGGGGGTTCTCGACCAGTGCTGGGCGCTGTTCCAAGGTGCGCCGAGACTGCAGTGAGATCGCGGTTTCGTGACTCCGGGCGATCTCACCGCAGGCTCGGCGGAGTTTCCGGGGCTAGGCGGACCTGCCATCGGCTACCCGGGGCGGACGGTCGGCGGTCGCGACGTCGAGCACCAGCTCGGCCACCCGGTTGCGATGCTGCTCGGCATTGCCCAGCAGGGCCGCGTCGGTGGTCGCACGCTTGTAGTAGAGGTGCGCCTGATGTTCCCAGGTGAACCCGATGCCGCCGTGCACCTGGATGGTGTCGGTCGCGACCCGGGCGAAGGCCGCCGAGCACACCGCCTGCGCGATGCTGGCCGCGAGCGCCGGATCGTCGGTGCCGTCGGACAGCGCCCACACCGCGTGATACGCCGCGGACTGCGCGTGTTCGACCTCGACGAGGAGGTCGGCGAGCTTGTGCTTGACGGCCTGGAACGAGCCGATCGGCCTGCCGAACTGCAGCCGGGTCTTCGCGTACTCGACCGACAGATCGAGCAGATGCCGTGCGGCGCCGACCTGTTCGACGGCCAGCAGCGCGGATCCCACCTGGAGGGCGTGCTCGATGACGCGCACCGCCTCGTCGGGTCCGGCCACCAGCGTGGCGGGGGCGTCGGTGAACTCGACGTCGGCCTGCGGGCGGGTCAGGTCCAGCGTGTTGAGCGGATTTCGTTGCACGCCAGCCGCACCCGTGTCGACGGCGAACAGCGCGACGCCGTCCGGACCGGTGGCCGCGACCAGCAGGTCGTCGGCGACGGTGCCGTCGACGACGCGCGTCGCCGTCCCCGTCAACGTCCAGTCGTCACCGGAGGCCGCAGCGGTGACGGCGACGTCGGCCGGGTCGAAGCCGCCTGCGCGGTCGGCCACGGCGACGGCGGCGGTCCGCCGACCCTCGATCAGCTCGGCGAGCAGTGCGTCGCGCGCGGGTCCGGCCGACGCCGCGACCAGCGCCGGGATGGCCAGGTACACCGTGCCGAACAGCGGCCCGCAGGCCAGCGACGCGGCGAGCCGCTCCACCGCCACGGCCTGGTCGACAAGCGAACCGCCCACGCCGCCATCGGCTTCCGGCACCGACAGGCCGAGCACGCCGAGTTCGGCGCCGAGCCTGCCCCACACCGCGCGGTCGAACGGCGGGTCGGACTCCATGAGCCTGCGCACCGTCGCCTCGTCGAAGTGGTCGCCGCAGAATCCACTGACCGCCGAGCGCAGTTGGGCCTGCTCGTCGGTGAAGATGAATGGCTCAGCCACGAGGGATCTCCTTCCAGGGCATGCCGGCATCGGCACGCAGATCGCCTGGCAGGCCGAGGATGCGCTCGCCGAGGATGTTTCGCATGACTTCCGAGGTGCCACCCTCGATGGTGTTGGCCCGGCTGCGCAGGAACCGCTGCTGAATCGGTCCACGCCAATCGGATTCGTTCTCCGGATCACGACCCGAGCTGTAGCCGTGGTAGAGCGTGCCCTCGGGTCCGAGCAGGTCCATGCAGAACTGGTAGATCAGCTGGTTCAGCTCGGCGCCGACCATCTTGCCGATCGACCCCTCCGGCCCCGGCCCGCCCATCGTGGCCGCGGCTCGCGACCGCTCGGACGTCAGGCGCTGCGCCTCCGACCGCAACCACAACTGCGTCAACCGATCCCGCAGCACCGGGGTGTGCAGGTCGGGCCGTGCCGCCCACAGGGAGACGGCCTCGGAGATGGTGCCCGCACCGCGGCGACTGCCGCTGCCGCCGAGCGCGCTGCGCTCGTTCATCAGCGTCGTCATCGCGACGTTCCAGCCGTTGCCCACCCCGCCGAGGCGATGGGCGTCGGGGATGCGGGCGTCGGAGAAGTACACCTCGTTGAACTCGGCCTGGCCGGTCATCTGGCGCAGTGGCCGCGTCTCGACGCCCGGTCCGTGCATGTCGACGACGAAGTAGGTGAGGCCCTTGTGCTTGGCGACGTCCGGATCGGTGCGGGCGAGCAGCAGGCCCCAGCGGGCTCGGTGGGCGAGGCTCGTCCACACCTTCTGCCCGTTGATCACCCAGTCTTCGCCGTCCGGCACCGCCGACGTCGCCAGCCCGGCGAGGTCGGAGCCGGCGCCGGGCTCGGAGAACAGCTGGCACCAGATGTGCTCGGTGCTGGCCAGCGGCCGCAGCCACGACTTCTTGAGGTCGTCGTCCTGGGCGTGCTCGCGGATGGTCGGCGCGGCCATGCCGTAACCCATCGGGTTCAGGCCCAGCGGCACCGGACCGCCGGCGCCCTGCAGCACGCCGTCGGCGACGGCCTGCAGCCGCCGCGACAGCCCGAGCCCGCCGAAGCCCTCGGGGAAGTGCACCCAGGACAGGCCCGCGTCGTAGCAGGCGGCGAGGTACTCGGGAATGGGAACGGACTTCGGATCGTGTTCGGCGACCACCCGCTGTGCGAGGTCGGCGACGCGATCGACATCAGCATCGTTGCTCATCTGGCCACGATAGGAAGTGGACACCCGTCAAGTAACGGCGGGGGGTGCTTGCGGCGCGAGCGTGCGCGAACTCGGGTTCTGACGCGGCGTGTCGCCCGCAGACACGCACGCTCGCCGGAGGAAATTACCGCCGGGGGAAGTTACCGCCGGCGGGGGAGTTCGGCGGCGATGGCGTCGAGCAGGGCGGGGTAGCGCTTGGCCTCGCGGTGTCCGCCGGGCTTGCCGCTGCTGATGATGCCCGCCGACAACCGGCGCGACGGGTCGGCCCACACGGCGATGTTCACCAGGCCGGTGTGCCCGAACGCGTCGGGCGCGTGGCGGCCGAACGGGCCGAACCGGTCGGACCCCAGCATGAAGCCGGTGCCCCAGCGCAGCGGCACCAGGCCGGTCGCCACGTCGGGCCGCAGCCGGCGCGCCTCCCGGGTGGCGGCACGCAGCGTCTCCGGCGACATGACGCGCACGCCGTCGAGTTCGCCTCCGCGGCGCCAGATCTCGGCGAACCGGGACAGCTCGTCGGCGGTCGAGACGGTGTTCGACGACGGCAGCACGCCGGTCAGGTAGCGCTCGCTGTTGGTGAACGGGATGAGCTGATGCGTGGTGCCACCGATCGCGATCTTGAACGCCTTCGCCATCGGTGCGGGCAGCGGCTTGCCCGTCGCGTGGCTCGGCGCGACCAGCGGGACGTCGGCCGGCGCGACGCCGTAGTTGGTCCAGCGGAAGCCGAGCGGGTCGAGGATCTCGGTCGCGAGGATCTCGCGGATGTTGCGACCCGTTGCGGCGGAGACGATCTCGCGCATCAGCGGACCCCACGTCAGTGCGTGGTAGACGTGCACGAGTCCCGGCTTGTAGATCGGCTTGAGCTTGCCCAGCATCTCGCGGGCGTACTCGCTGTCGTCCATCCGCTTGACGTCGGGCCGCGGCCCGGTCGCGAACGGCACGCCCGCGCTGTGGGTCATCACGTGCCGGATGGTGGTGCGGTCCTTGCCGTGGCTGGTGTAGCTCGGCAGGTAGTCGCACACCCGGTCGTCGAGGGAGAACGCGCCGCGCTCGACGAGCATGTGCACCACCGTGGTGGTGATGGCCTTGGCCGACGAGTAGGCGCAGAACGGCGTCTCGGTGGTCGCCGGCACCAGCTCGGCGTCCGGCGGATCCTCCGGCCCGTTGCCCCAGCCGTGGCCGATCGCGCGGTTGAGCACCACGCGACCGTCGACGCGCAGACACACCTGGATCGCCGGGTGCATGCCGGCCCGGTACCAGTCCCGTGCGCGATCCCAGATGCGTTCGACCGCGGCGGCGCCGACGTCACCGGCGTCCTCGTCGGCGACCGTCGTGACGGCGTCGAGGGCCTCGTCGGAGCCGGAGGGAACGCGGATTCGACCGTCAGCAGACACGTTCGACAGGTTACGGGCAGCTCGCCGAACCACCCTCGACGCGGAACTAGAACGTGTTACAGTTCGCGCACTTCGGAGCCGGAGGAGACCATGACCGAGACGACGCCCGGGACCAGATCCAAGGCGGCATCGCTCGCCATCGTGACGCTCGCCTACGTGATCGCCGTCGCGGTGGCGGCCGCCTGGCTGATCTGGGGCCCCACCACCGGATGGCCGTGGCTCGACGCCCTGATCGCCGACGTCCTGGCCACCCTGGTGGTGTTCGCCTTCAGCCGCGCCTACCGCAACTCGAGCTTCTACGACGCCTACTGGAGCGTCGTCCCGCCGCTGCTGCTCCTCTACTGGTGGACCCAGGCCGGGCCCGGCGTCGACCAGGTGCGCGTGGCACTGGTGGCGATCGTCGTGGTGCTGTGGGCCGTCCGGCTCACCGGCAACTGGGTCTACTCGTTTCCCGGCCTGCACCACGAGGACTGGCGCTACCCGATGTTCCGCGAACGCGCCGGCCGGTGGGAGTTCCTGGCCGACCTCGTCGCCATCCACCTGATCCCCACACTGCAGGTGTTCCTCGGCATGGTGCCGGTGTACGTCGCCGTCACCCGGCCCGGTGCCGGCATCGCGTGGCTCGCGGGGGTCGCGTTCGTCATCGGCATAGCGGCGGTGACGCTCGAACTGGTCGCCGACGGGCAGATGCACCGGTTCGCCCGGACCCGCGCGCCGGGCCAGGCGATGGACCGCGGACTGTGGTCGTGGTCGCGGCACCCGAACTACTTCGGCGAGTTCGCCTTTTGGCTGTCGCTCGGCCTGTTCGGGGTCGCGTCGGCACCCGCGGACTGGTGGTGGGTGATGGCGGGTGCGGTGCTGATGCTCGCGCTGTTCCTCGGCGCCAGCATCCCGATGATGGAGGAGCGCAGCCTGTCCCGGCGGCCCGAGTACCAGGACGTGATCGACCGGGTCTCGAAGTTCGTGCCGCGGCCGCCGCGGCGATCGGGGGCCGTGCGATGACGCGCGTCGTGATCGCGGGTCTCGGCGACAGCGGCGTGCTGACGGCGATCCGGCTGGCCAAGAACCCGGGCGTCGAGGTGGTCGGCATCTCCGCCAAGCCCGCACTGGTGAGCGGTCAGGAACTCGGCTGGCGGATCAGCAGGCCCGACCACTGGGCCCGGCACAACTGGATCTCATTCGACCGATTCCGCGGCCTCGACGGCGTCCGCACGCTGCACGGCACGCTGACGGAACTGGACCCGGTGGGCCGCACGGTGTCGGTGCGCACGGCCGACGGTGCCGAGGTGGCCGAGCCGTACGACGCGCTGATCATCTCCACGGGCGTCACCAACGGCTTCTGGCGGCAGGCCACGCTGCAGTCGGCCGACGAGATCGGCGCCGACCTGCGCGCCGCGCACGACCGGCTGACCGCCGCGTCGTCGGTGATCGTGGTCGGTGGCGGCGGGGCCGCGGTGAGCAGTGCGGCGAACGTCGCCCGCACCTGGCCCGACAAGCGCGTCGAGCTGTACTTCCCGGGCGACCGCGCCCTCACCCAGTACCACCCGCGGACGTGGGCCCGCGTCGAGCGCCGGCTGGTCGAGGCCGGGGTGGTGTTGCGACCGGGGCACCGCGCGGTGCTGCCCGACGGCTTCACCGGCGACACCATCACCGGCGATCCGGTCGAGTGGAGCACCGGTCAGCCGCCGGCATCGGCCGACGCCGTGCTGTGGACGGTGGGCCGGGTGCGGCCCAACACCGCCTGGCTGCCACGCGATCTGCTCGACGACGACGGCTTCGTCCGGGTCACGCCGGACCTCCGGGTACCGGGCCACCGCGGCGTCTACGCGCTCGGGGACGTCGCGGCCACCGACCCCCAGCGCAGCTCCGCACGCAACCGGGCCGATGGGCTGCTGGCGCACAACGTGCTGGCCGACGTCGAGGGCAGACCGCTGCGCACCTACTCGCCGCCGCGGTCGCGATGGGGGTCGATCCTCGGCATCCAGCGCGACGGCCTGGAGGTGTTCGCCCCGAACGGGCGCGCGTTCCGCTTCCCGGCGTGGTCCTTCGAACGCGTCCTGATGCCGTGGATCGTGCGGCGCGGCATCTACGGCGGCATCCGGGACACGCCGAGCCGCTGACAACCGGCGAAGGCGCTCAACCCGGCGGAACGACTTGAGTATCCTCGTCCCATCGTCAATATCATCGGACCCACCTGCGTCGGTGCGTGTGCTCACCCCTGACTTCGAACCCGTGGCACCCGGCCAACAGCTGTCGTTGCTGTTGGTCGAGGACGACCGCGAGGACGCGATCCTCGTCGAGGAGCTGATCGCCGACGCCAACGCCGACATCCGCGTGGTGGTCGCCGAGACGATGGCGGACGCCGAACGCGAACTGGCCCGGGAACGCCCGGACTGCGTCCTGCTCGACCTGAACCTGCCCGACGCGAACGGCATCAGTGCGCTCGACCGGATCGCCAAGCGCGGCGACCACCTGCCGGTCGTCGTCCTCACCGGGCTCGCCGACGAACACTTCGGGGTGTCGGCGCTCGCGTCGGGAGCCCAGGACTACCTGGTCAAGGGCCGCGTCGAGCCGGAGATGCTGCGCCGCGCCCTGCTCTACGCCATCGAGCGCAAGCGCGCCGAGCTGACGTCCGCGGCGCTGCGCTCGAGCCAGGTGACCGCGCTGGAGAACGCCCGACTGGCCCGCGGCCTGCTGCCCACGCCGCTGCTGCTCGACCAGACCGGCGTCGAGATCGAGGCGCAGTACCAGCCCAGCCACCAGAACGCACTGCTCGGCGGCGACTTCTACGACGTCGTCGAGACGCCGGACGGCACCGTGCACGTGATGGTCGGCGACGTGGCCGGACACGGCCCGGACGCCGCGGCGCTCGGCGTCGCGCTACGCATCGGCTGGCGGGCGCTGACGTTCGCCGGTCTGCGGGGCAACGAACGCATGCTGCAGCTGGAACGGATCCTGCGCGCCGAGCGTCCGGTGAGCAGCGGCATCTTCGCGACGGTGCTCAGCGTGGCGCTCGCTCCCGACGGGCTCGGCTTCACCGCCGTGCGGGCCGGCCACCCCGGCATGCTGCTGCACGGCCCCGGCTCCGTCGAATGGCTGGAGCCCCCGGCCGGCCCGGCACTCGGCCTCAACGGCACCCGCTGGCCGCTCAGCGAACTCGAACTTCCCGCCGGGCACGGCCTGGTGCTGCTGACCGACGGCATCTTCGAAGGACATGCCGGGCCCGGCAACCAGCGGCTCGGCGAGGAGGGACTGTTGGAACTCGCCCGGCCGCTGGCAGGACTGCCCGGCAAGGACTTCGTCCGGTCGCTCATCGAGGCGGCCGACGACGTCGCCCGTTCCCACGGTGGCATCAGCGACGACGTCGCGGTGGTCCGCGTGGAACGGACGCGACGATGACGGGCCGGCCGATGACGCGCACCGCCGACGGTGGCCGCGGCCGACGGCTGACCGTGCAGGGCTGGCAGAACCTGGCCCTGAGCCTGATGGCCGTCGTGGTGCTCGCCGGCGCGGTCACCGGTGCGGTGCTGATCAACCGGACCGACCACGTGTCCCGGACACTCATCGACGACATCCAGCCAGCGCGGGTCGCGTCCTACCGGCTGCAGACCGCGCTGCGCGACCAGGAGACGGCCACCCGGGGGTACGCGATCACCGCCGACCGGCAATTCCTGCAGCCCTACGTCGACGGCCTCCAGGCCGAGCGGGCGGCGTCCGAGGCCATGCGCGCCCGGCTGACCGACCGGCCCGACCTGCTCGCCGACCTCGACGCCGCGGAGCAGGCCGCCGAGAACTGGCGGTCCAGCTACGCCGAGCCGCTGATCGCAGGAGTCCGGCCGCAGGAGCGCATCGACCCCGCGGTGATCGAGCGGGGCAAGGTCGAATTCGACGCCATCCGGCAGCTCTTCGACGTGCAGTCGCAGAACCTGCTCGAGGCCCGCGACGCCGGGGTGGCCGAACTCGACGAGGTGCGCGGCTGGCGCGATCGGGACCTGATCGTCATGATCGTCGCGTTCTTCGCCGCCGCGATCGCACTCGCCGTGCTCATCCACAACGCGGTGACGCGGCCCCTGCGCCGCCTCGCCGAGTCCTGCCGCCGCATCACCGAGGGCAACCTCGAGGAGAAGATCGTCCCGCGCGGACCCAAGGACATCAGGGCGATCGCCGTCGACGTCGAGAACATGCGCCAGCACATCGTCGACGAACTGCAGGCGTCGCAGGTTGCCCGCGCCCAACTCGACGAGCAGACCGTCGAATTGCGCCGCTCCAACGCCGAACTCGAGCAGTTCGCCTACGTCGCCTCGCACGACCTGCAGGAACCGCTGCGCAAGGTCACCTCGTTCTGTCAGCTGATCGAGAAGCGGTACGGCGACAAGCTCGACGAGCGGGGCGTCGAGTACATCGGGTTCGCCGTCGACGGCGCGAAGCGCATGCAGGTGCTGATCAACGACCTGCTGACGTTCTCCCGGGTCGGCCGGCTCAACGCGACGCACGCCGAGGTCGACCTCGACAAGACGCTCGATGCGGCGCTCGCCAACATCGTCACCGCCGTCGAGGAATCCGGCGCCGAGATCGTCCGGCCGGACGCCGGGCTGCCACCGGTGCTCGGCGATCCGACGCTGATGACGATGCTGTGGCAGAACCTGATCGGCAACGCGGTGAAGTTCCGCCGCGAGGGGGTGGCGCCCCGCATCGTCGTCGAGTGCGTGCCGGGCGACGACGACATGTGGGACTTCACCCTGTCGGACAACGGGATCGGCATCGCACCGGAGTTCGTCGAGAAGGTGTTCGTGATCTTCCAGCGCCTGCACGGGCGTGACGCCTACACCGGAACCGGCATAGGGTTGGCCCTCTGCAAGAAGATCGTGGAGTACCACGGCGGCGCGATCTCGATCGACACCGCCTACGAGGCAGGCACCCGGTTCCGCTTCACCCTGCCGATGGTGACCACCACGACCGACGACGTGATCGACGCCGCGGGCTCCGCGCCCGCGGCCGCCTTGGAAGGGAACCGCACATGACACCCGCAGGCCGACCCATCGACGTACTGCTGGTCGAGGACGATCCGGGCGACGAGTTGATCACCCGGGAAGCGTTCGAGCACAACAAGATCAAGAACAACCTGCACGTCGCCCACGACGGCGAGGAGGGGTTGGACTTCCTGTACCGGCGCGGTGCGTTCGCCGACGCGCCGCGTCCCGACCTGATCCTGCTGGACCTCAACCTGCCGAAGTACGACGGTCGCCAGCTGCTCGAGCAGATCAAGTCCGACGCCGATCTCTGCACCATCCCGGTGGTCGTGCTGACCACGTCGTCGGCGGAGGAGGACATCCTGCGCAGCTACAAGCTGCACGCGAACGCCTACGTGACCAAGCCGGTCGACCTCGATCAGTTCATGAGCGCCGTGCGCCAGATCGACGAGTTCTTCGTGCAGGTCGTGCGGCTGCCGCAGTTCTAGGCGTTTGACCCGCCGCCCGTCGGGAACCCGTGCCCACTGAACCTCGAAGGAGTGGACACATGACCATCTGTGCGACGTGTGGCAACGACTATGACAAGGCGTTCACCGTCACCTGGCCCGACGGCCGATCGGAGACGTTCGACAGCGTCGAATGCGCGGCGTCCCAGCTGGCACCGGAGTGCGGGCACTGCGGGTGCCGAATCCTGGGCCACGGCATCGAGACCGACGAGGGGATGTTCTGCTGCGCGCACTGCGCGCGCAAGGACAGCAGCGCCGACGTAAACGACCGCTATCCGGTGCCGGCGGGCGGCTGACGCGCTCGTCGCCGCCACGCGTGCCGTAGCGGCGGCGGAACTTCTCCACCTGACCCGCGGTGTCCAGGACCCGGTTGCGGCCGGTCCAGAACGGATGGCTGTCCGCGCTCACCTCGACGACGACGAGCGGGTAGGTCCTGATCCCGTCCGGGGTCTCCCACTCGATGGTCCGGCCGCTGGTGGCGGTGGACCTGGTGAGGAATGCGGCGCCGGTGTTGGCGTCCTTGAAGACCACCGGGTGGTAGTCGGGGTGCATCTGCGGCTTCATCAGGAGTCTCCTTCTGTCGTGCTTCGGGTGGATGCCGCTTCGGTGTCGGCCGCGTGGCCGCACGGGTCGGTGTGCCAGTCGCCGAACGGATCCTCGAGGTCCGGCCAGGTCGAGGGACGCGACATCTCGTCGTCGGTCAGCAGCGCCGCGTCGAGGGCGGCGAGGATCTCGGCGGGGTCCGCGCCGCACACCAGGATGGCCATCGACGTGTGCCGGTCACCGAACGCGGGATGCCACATCAGGTCCGCCATCGCGCGGCGCTCCCCGTCGACGTAGGCCCGCTTGTGAACGGTCATGGCCGCCAACCACTTTCCCGCCGAGCTGACCCGCAGGCCGCCGCCCGCGGACTCCAGCCACATCGCGTGGTCGGGGCGACCGGCGAGCCACAGCCGGCCGCGGGTGCGCACCACGCCGTCGAGCAGCAGGTCGATCGCGTCGTGCAGACGCCGGGGATGGAACGGCCGTCGTGAGGTGAATTCGACCAGCTCGGTGCCGGATTCGGCCGACAGCGGGGGTTGGCCGGCGAGCAGGGGGCCGTGCGGATCGTCGCCGACCCCGCGCCGGGCGTCCGGTTCGAGATGGGCCAGCGCCTGTTCGAGCCGGGCGACGCCGGTGGTGAGTCGGGCCCGCGGGCTCAGCCGGCGCAGCACGCCCAGCGTCGACCGGTCCGGAGCCGTCAGCACCAGCACGTCGGCGAACTCGGCCTGACCGACGGCGACCTGAGCGACGGTCCTGCCGTCGGCCAACTCGTCGTCGCCCAGGGCCGCGGGAAGCCAGGAGACGGCGTCGATGCACGTGACCACCGCGGCGATCTCGACGTCGCGCGCGGCGACGCCGTCGACGTAGCCCGGACCGACCCGGACCCGAACGTGGTTGATGGCGAAGCAGATCGGCTCGGGCTCGAGCCACGGCGCCAGGTGGACCACGATCCGGTCGACGTCGGACCGTCGGTGCAGCACGCGCAGGAGCACCAGCAGGTCGTTGCGGATGGTGCACGCCAGGCACCCGTGCGCGAGTTCCAGGATGGTCTCGACGGTGACGAGTTCGCCGTGCTGCAGCGCGATCAGCGTGCGCCGGACGACGTGCCCATCGAAGCGGTGCTCGACGACGAGCGTTCCCGGGGTCCGGAGCAGCACGCCCGTCGCCGCGTCGGTGTCACCCTGTCCGGCGACGAGTATCAGCGGAGTCCGCACGACCCTCCTATCGGTAATGGTTTTCAACAAGGTGGCGCTTACGCTACGCTGCGATCGAGTGCTTGTCGAAAATCATTGTCATTAAGAACGGAGGTGTGCGGATGTCGGCGACATGTCAGGTCACCGGGCGCACAGTCGGATTCGGGAACACGGTGTCCCACTCCCACCGGCGGAGCAGGCGCACGTGGCGGCCGAACATCCAGGTCAAGACCTACTACCTGCCGTCGGAGGGGCGGCGGGTGAAGCTCCGGGTGAGTGCCAAGGGCATCAAGGTCATCGACCGTGACGGCATCGAGGCAGTGGTCGGCCGGATGCGACGCGACGGGCAGAAGATCTGATGGCCAGCACCGACATTCGACCCGTCGTCAAGCTGAAGTCCACGGCGGGAACCGGTTACACGTACGTCACCAGGAAGAACCGGCGCAACGACCCGGACCGGATCGTGCTGCGCAAGTACGACCCGGTGATCCGGCGGCACGTCGACTTCCGCGAGGAGCGCTGACCATGGCGAAGAAGTCGAAGATCGTCAAGAACGACCGGCGTCGCATCGTCGTCGCCCGGTACGCCGAACGCCGCGCGGAACTCAAGGCCGTCATCGCCGCGCCGACGAGTACGCGGGAACAGCGGGCGGCGGCCGTGACCGAGCTGTCGCGGCAGCCCCGGGATGCCAGCCCCGTGCGGGTGCGCAACCGCGATGCCGTCGACGGCCGGCCGCGCGGGCACCTGCGCAAGTTCGGGCTGTCGCGGGTGCGCGTGCGGGAACTGGCCCACGAGGGCCACCTGCCGGGCGTGCGAAAGTCGAGCTGGTGATGGCGAAGAGGGTTGCGGCGGTTCGCCCGTCGCGCGATGGAAAGCCGCGCAAGAACCTGCTCACCGGCCTGGGTCTGGACACCGTCGACTACAAGGACACGTCCACGCTGCGGGTGTTCATCTCCGAACGCGGCAAGATCCGCTCACGCAGCGTCACTGGCCTGACCGTCCGTCAGCAGCGGGAGGTCGCCACCGCGATCAAGAACGCCCGCGAGATGGCGTTGCTGCCCTACCCGGCGGGCAAGCCGCGATGAGTGCGCCGACCACGGCCACGCGCAGGCCGTTCACGCTCGTCGTCTGCACGGGATGCGATTTGGCCGAGGATTCCTCGGTGATCGAGCGGTTGCGCGGGACCGTCCGTCGCTGCCCGCACGGGGTGCTGGTGTCGGCCGGTCGCACGGTCGGGCCGAGGACGTGGGTGCTGATGCAGCCGTGCTGGCCGGACCGGACGCCGGTCGGTTCGGCGCACTGGATCGGACCGGTGGTCGACCGCCGCGACGCACGCGAGCTGTGCAGCTGGGTCGAGGGCGGGGACTGGGACGTCGCCGCGCTGCCCGCACGGCTGCGGTCCGCGCCGCCGGATGGCTAGGGGATGAACCGGTCGCTGTTCAGTTCGGTCCAGACGCGGCGACTCAGCGCGGTGAGCCTGCGCCACGCGCGCGGGCGGGCCGCGTCGGCCAGCACCTCGGCGACGTAGTCGACGTCGGTGATCACGTACCCGCCGTCGGTGCGCCGCCACAGCCCGTCGAGGCACAGCTCGATGGCCGCCATGGTCGAGATCTGCGGCGCCGCGATCGCGTCGAGGTCCGCGTCGGAGACGAACGACGGACGCACCGACTCGCTGGAGTGCGCCACGGCGCGGGCGTGGACCTCCAGCGCGGGGCCACTCACCAGACACGTCGCGTCGCGGTGCCGCAGTGTCTCGACCTGCCGGAATACGTCCCTCTCGCGCATGCCGCCAGCATAGCCGTAACACGCACGTAACACGGATTTAGCATGGAATCGGCTCCGGTAGGGTTCGGATCGATCACGACCGCGACCTCCGGAGGCGACATGGCAGGCAAGACCTTCACGTTCGAGGTCACGCGGACCAGTACCGCCCCACCGGCCACGCTGTTCCGCCTCGAGACCGACGGTGCGCGCTGGAGCGAATGGGCCAAGCCCGTTGTCTTCCAGTCCAGTTGGGACACCCAGGGCGATCCCGCCCCCGGTGGCGTCGGCGCCGTGCGCAAGGTCGGGCTGTGGCCGGTCGTCATGCTCGAGAAGACCGTCGAGTACGAACAGGACCGCAGGCACGTCTACACGCTGATCGCCCCGAGCACGCCCGCCGTCGGCTACCACGGCGAGGCCATCTTCACCCCGAACGCCTCGGGCGGGACCGATCTGACGTGGCGGGGCTGGTTCACCGAGGGCGTGCCGGGCACCGGCCCGGTGATGCGGGCGGTCCTCGGCGGCGCGATCAAGGTCATCTCGCTCCGGCTGATCGCGGCGGCCGAGCGCGAGGCCGCCGCCAACCCGAGCACCTGACCGGCACGACCGTGCGGGCGCGGGTCCTGGCCGCCGTCGCCACGACCCTCGTCGCGGGCATCCTCGGCGTGCTCGCGCTCGGGGTCGCAGGCACGCTGCTGTACGACGTGCCCATGCTCGGGCTCGCCACCGGATTCGTCCCGCCGGTGATGTCGTGGTTCGTGATCGCCGCCGTACTGATGGTGCCGGCGCCGATCGCGCTGTGGCGGTGGCGCCGGGCGCGGACCGCCGTCGCCCTGATCGCGGTCGCCGTGCTCACCGCGGCAGGCGGTTCGTTCGTGATCGCCCGCCAGGTGTCCGCCGTCGAGGACGCCGGCGCGCGCGTCGACCTGCTCGACACCCTGTCCGTGTGGTCGGCACCCGGTGCGGCACCGGACGCCGACGAGACGTATGGCACGTTCGAGGGGAAACCCCTGGGGCTGAGCGTCTTCCGGCCGGCACCCGGCGGTCCGCCCGCACCGGTGCTCGTCTTCGTGCACGGCGGGGGATGGGTGGCGGGCGAGCGCAACGCCCACGCCGCCGACTTCCGCTGGTTCGCCGACCGCGGGTGGCTGACCATCTCGGTCGGCTACTCGTTTTCGTCGTCGCAGCGGCACCTGTGGGACGTCGTGCAGTCGCAGATCGGATGCGCGCTCACGTGGGTGGCCGCCAACGCCGGCAGGTACGGCGGCGACGGCGCGAAACTGTCGCTGAGCGGTGACTCCGCGGGCGGCAACCTCGCCATCAACGTCGGCTATCTCTCGGCCCGCGAGCCCGCGAACTCGTCGTGCGCCGGCACCATGCCACGGGTGTCGGCGGTGTCGACGCTCTATCCGGCCGTCGACCCCGCCGCGGTCTACGACAACCCCGACCCGGTACTCGGCGATACGTCCCGCGGATTCGCGGCGGCGTACCTCGGCGGGTCGCCCACCGAGTTCCCCGAGCGGTTCGCCGCCGTCGCCGGGGCCACCTACATCGGGCCCGGCGCGCCGCCGGTGCTGATCCTGCTCGGGGCGACCGACCACCTGGTGCCCGTCGACGGCGCGTACCGCTTCGCCGACCAGGCCCGTGACGCAGGCCTGGACGTGCGGGTGGTGTCGGTGCCGTACGCCGACCACGTCTTCGACGCCCGGCCCGGCAGCATCGGTCAGCAGGCCTTCC
The DNA here is from genome assembly GCF_056679845.1 of Mycobacterium sp. PTI7. Classification (NCBI taxonomy): domain Bacteria; kingdom Bacillati; phylum Actinomycetota; class Actinomycetes; order Mycobacteriales; family Mycobacteriaceae; genus Mycobacterium; species Mycobacterium sp. PTI7. The sequence goes on along the minus strand of NZ_CM155252.1, from coordinate 4,503,926 downwards.
GGCAACTGACGGCATCGTGGTTGCGCGACCACGGCCAGGGACCCTGACGGTCGGCCTACGATCGAGTCCTCACCAGGACGCGAGCGGCCACGGTCGCCGGGAGGTCTGCGATGGCCGGAACGACCGACCCGTCGATGGGGCGCGCGACGACGTCCGCATCGATCGCGGTCGGGTTCCTCGCGCTCACCACGATCGCGCTGCGCGGCCACGTTCCCGGTGGCGCGCCCGCCGCGCCCGAACGCACCCCCGACGACCCGGTGGCCGGCGTGGTCGTCATCGTGCTGCTCGTCGCCGCGGTGGCGGCGGTGGCCGTCGCGGTGCTCACCCGGCTGCGGCGGCCGACGCCCGCCGCGGTACGGGTCACGGGCCGCCTCGACTGGGTGCGCGCCGACGGGGGCGGGTCGTCGCGCCGGACCGTGCTGATCGCGTTCGGGGCGATCCTGCTGTGGGTACTGCTCGTCGCGATGCTGAGCCGGCTGACCCTCGACACCCCCTCGGGCGGGGCCGCGCCCGACGCGGCGGTCGAGACGGCGCCGTCCGACCCGCCGCCTGCCGCGCCCGAACCGCCGGATCCCGCGCGGGTCCCCGCCGAACGGGACTGGAACCTGCTCGGCTACTTCTACGTGGCCACGGCCGCCTTCCTCGTCGTGGTCGTCGCGGGCAGCGTCGCCGCCGCGCGCCGTCGCCCCCGCACCGCGGTGGCCGCCGCCCCCGACGTCGAACACGAGCAGCGCCCCGACACCCAGTCCGAGGATCTGGCCCGCGCGGCCGAGGTGGGCCTCGCCGCCGTCGAGGACCTGACCCGCGACCCCCGCAGTTCGATCATCGCCTGCTGGGTGGCGATGGAACGGGAACTGGCCCGCGTCCCCGGCGCCAGCCCCCGCGACTTCGACACCGCCTCCGAGGTGCTGGCGCGCGCCGTCGACCTGAACGCGTTGCGCCCGGACAGCGCAACGGAACTGGTGGACCTGTTCGAGGAGGCGCGATTCAGCCCGCACGTGATGACCGAACGGCACCGCGAATCCGCCGTCGACGTGCTGCGCCGCGTGCTCGACGAGCTGGGCGGCGTCACGTGATGCGGCTGCTGGCGGCCGCGCTGCTGCTGATCGCCGTCGTCGAGGTGGCGGTGCTCGCGGTGCCGGACAGGTCGGTGATCGCCTGGGCGGGCGGTGCCGCGGCGGCCGTCGTCCTCGTCACGCTGCGCTGGTGGGTGGTGCGGGACGTGCCCGCCCCCGTCGACGAGTCGACGTCGCGCGACCCGTCGGAGACGTTGCGGCGGTGGCTCGCCCGCACCGACACCCTGGTCGCGTGGGCCGACGCCAGCCGAGCCGACTGGGACAAGCACCTCCGACCCGTGCTCGCCCGGCAGTTCGAACTGGCCACCGGGCAGCGCAGATCCAAGAACGCGGCGAGCTTCCACGCGACCGCGCGCATGGTGTTCGGCGACGAGCTGTGGGTGTGGGTGGACCCCGATGCCGTGGCCACCGAGGGGCGGGACGCACCGGGGCCCGGCCGCGCCGTGCTCGACGAGCTACTTCGACGGTTGGAGCGAATATGACCGAGGTGTCCAGCGCCGCAACCACTGCCGCGGCGTGCGAGGCCGTGCTCGACGAGGTGCAGCGGGTCGTGGTGGGCCGCAGGCCGGCGCTCGAGCTGATCCTGGTCGCCGTCCTCGCCCGGGGACACGCTCTGATCGAGGACCTGCCCGGCCTGGGCAAGACGCTGATCGCCCGGTGCTTCGCCGCCGCGCTCGGCCTCGAGTTCACCCGCGTGCAATTCACCCCCGACCTGCTGCCCGCGGACCTGCTGGGCTCGACGATCTACGACATGCGTTCGGGCCGCTTCGAATTCCGGCCCGGCCCCATCTTCACCAACCTGCTGCTCGCCGACGAGATCAACCGGACGCCGCCCAAGACCCAGGCCGCGCTGCTGGAGGCCATGGCCGAGGGGCAGATCAGCATCGACGGCGTGACCCACCGGCTCGACCAGCCGTTCGTGGTGCTCGCCACCGACAACCCGATCGAGTACGAGGGCACCTATCCACTGCCCGAGGCGCAGCTCGACCGCTTCACCGTGCGGCTCGAACTGCGCTATCTGTCCGCGGCGGAGGAGGTCTCGATGCTGCGGCGCCGGCTCGACCGCGGTACTCCGGAGGCGACGGTCGACAAGGTGATCGACGCCGCCGACCTGCTCGCGATGCGCGAGTCGGTCGAACGGGTGACGGTGCACGAGGACGTCCTGCAGTACGTCGTGTCGCTCGCCAACGCCAGCCGGCAGCACCCGCAGGTCGCCGTCGGCGCCAGCCCGCGTGCCGAGCTGGACCTTGTGCAGCTCGCGCGTGCCCGCGCGCTGCTCGCCGGCCGCGACTACGTGATCCCCGAGGACGTCAAGGCGCTGGCCGTGCCCGCCATGGCCCACCGGATCAGCCTGCGACCCGAGATGTGGGTGCGTCAGGTGCGCAGTGTCGACGTCGTCGAGGAACTGCTCAAGCGGGTGCCGGTGCCGCGCACGGGTGGCGCGTGAGCACACCCGTCGAACTCCGTTGGCGCGCATCGTCGTTGACCCGCGCGCTGGTGACGTGCGTGGCGTTCGGGTTGGCGGCGGCGGTGCTCACCGCGGCGTGGCAGGTGGCGGTGTTCGTCGCCCCGCTGGCCGGCGTGCTGGCGGCGCTGGCCTGGCAGCGGCGGGGCCCGACCGTCGTCGTGCACGCCGAACCCGCTGTTCTTCGGTGCTTCGAGACCGAGGACGTGCACCTGGTGGTCTGGGCGACCGCCGACGACGGCTCGCGGGTCGAGGTGGCCGTCACCGGCGCCGACGGGCTGCGCTGCGCGGCCACCCGGCGCGACGACGGCCGCATCGCGGTGACGGCAGGCGCCGAGCGCTGGGGACGGTACCCGCTCGACGTGCACGTGAGCGTCGACGGCCGTGGCGGGCTGTTCACCGGCACGGGCGCCGCCACGGCGGGCAGCGTGTTCGTGTTCCCACTGGTGCCCGCGGAGTCGACGGCGTTGCCGCGCACCGAACTCCTCGACCGGCTCGGCACGCACATCACCGCCCGCATCGGCCGCGGCGTCGAGTTCGGCGGCATCCGCACCTACGTGCCCGGCGACCACCTGCGCACGGTGAACTGGCCGGTGAGCGCGCGCCGGGGCAGCCTGCACGTCACCGAGCGGCTCAGCGAGCGCGCCGCCGACGTCGTGGTGCTCGTCGACACCTACGACCAGCCGACCGGTCCGGCCACGGCGGCCACCGAGCGGACCGCGCGCGGGGCGGTGCAGGTGGTCCAGAGCGCGCTGCGCGGCGGCGACCGTGCGGGCGTCGTCGCGCTCGGCGGGACCCCGCGGTGGTTGCCGCCCGACATCGGCCGCAGGCAGTTCTACCGCGTGCTGGACGCGGTGCTGGGCGCCGGTGACGGCCACCAGCGCTCGACCGGCACGCTGGCGCCGCGGGCGTCGGTGCCGTCCGGGGCGATCGTCGTCGCGTTCTCGACGCTGCTCGACACCGACTTCGCGCTAGCCCTGATCGACCTGTGCCGCCTCGGACACGTCGTGATCGCGGTCGACGTGCTGTCCGGCGCGCCGTTCGGCGACGACCAGGACCCGCTGGTGCACCGGATGTGGTCGCAGCAGCGGTCGTTCATGTACCGCGACATGGCGACCGTGGGCGTCGACGTCGTGGCCTGGCCGTCGGACTCGGCGCTCGACCACGTCATGCACCTCGTGCCCGACCACCGGCGGCGCACCGCCAGGCGGCGCTGACGTGCGCGCGCTGTCACCGGCCTTCGGGCTGCTGATGATCGCCGCGGCGGCCGGTGGCGTCGACGGTCGGCTGATCGCGCTGGTGGCCGGAGCGGCCGTGGCGGTGGCCGCCGGGATCCGCTGGGCGGGAGCGGCTACCGTCGCCGTGGGGTGCGTGGTCGCGCTGCTGATTCTGACCGACCCACCCGCCCTGGTCGCCGCGCTCGCCGGCCTGGCGGCCGCCGCGTACCTGGTGACCCGCCACGGCGGCGAGGGCGGCGTCACCGCGCCGACGGTGCTGGGCGCGCTCGGAGCGTCGGCGGTCGCGACGCTCGCGGCGCTCGTCCCGGCCGACGTCGCGTGGCTGCCCGTGGTGGCGCCGTTCGCGGTCGTCGTCGTCTTCGGCGTCGTCGCGCGGCCGTTCCTCCCGCTCGACTGAGCGCGGATCCGACGCCCGCCGTCGGCTAGGGTGCCATTCGATGACACCTGTCAATTCCGGCGCCGGCGGGCGAAGTTGGATCGCCCGGCTCCTGCGGTTCGAGCGACGCGGTGACGTCTTCATCGCTCCCAACCCCGATCGCGGGCCGGGCGACCGGCTGTTCGGCGGCCTGATCGCGGCGCAGGCCCTGGCCGCCGCCGGCGCGACCGTCGAGCCCGACAAGCTGCCGCAGTCGCTGCACCTGTACTTCGTGCGCGGAGGGCAGTACGGCGTCGACGTCGAACTCCGCGTCGAGCGCACCCGCGACGGCCGGTCCTTCGACAACCGCCGCGTCACCGCCGTCCAGCACGGCAAGGTGATCCTCGAGATGATCGCGTCGTTCCATCGCGCCGAGGACGCCGCCGACTGGCAGCCGCCCGTCGTACCCGCGCTCGAGTTCGACGACGCGGTGCTCAAGACGCCGACGCTGGGCTTCGCGGACCGCTTCGACATGCGGGTCACCCCCGGCGACGACTCGGCGTTCGCGGTGCCGCCGTTCTGGATCCGCACCCGCGACCCCATCGAGGACGACCCGCTGATCCGGGCCTGCGCGTTGACCTTCCTGTCCGACTTCGGTCCCGTGCCCGTCGCGCGCCCACCGGGCGTGCCGCTCGACCCGCACGTCGGGTACGCCGCCAGCCTGGACCACGCGGTGTGGTTTCACCGCCCGTTCGATCCGCACGAGTGGCACCGCTACGAGGTGCGGTCGCTGACCAACAGCGACGCCCGCGGATTGGTGGCCGGTTCGCTCTACTCGGTCTCGGGCGCGTTGGTGGCGAGCACCACCCAGGAAGCGCTTTGGCGGTTCTAGCTGGAAGAGTGGTGACGTGAGCTACCCGTACCAACAGTCGCCGCAGGGCGTGCCGCCGACCTGCTACCGGCATCCGGACCGGCCGACCTACGTGCACTGCACCCGGTGTCAGCGGCCGATCTGCCCGGAGTGCATGCGGCAGGCGCCGGTGGGACACCAGTGCCCCGAGTGCATCGGGGCCGCCGCCCGCTCGGTGCGGCAACCGGTGACCGCGTTCGGCGGCAGGCCCGTCTCGCGGCCGCTGGTGACCTACGTCCTGATCGCGCTGAACGTGGTGGCCTTCGTCTTCCAGAATGCCAACGACGACGTGAGCCGGCAGTTCCTCCTGAAACCGACCGACATCGCCTACGACGATCAGTTCTACCGGCTGGTGACCTGGGCCTTCCTGCACTCGAGCATCACGCACATCCTGTTCAACATGGTGGCGCTGTACTTCACCGGACCCGCGCTGGAGGCCGCGCTCGGGCACCTCCGGTTCCTCGGGGTGTACGCGGTGAGTGCCCTCGGCGGGTCGGTGCTGGTGTACCTGATGACGCCGATCGAGACGGAAACCGTTGGTGCGTCCGGCGCAATCTTTGGACTGTTCGGCGCATTGCTTGTGCTGGCCCGCAAGCTCGACTTCGACATGCGGCCGATCGTGATAATCATCGTGATCAACCTGGTGATCACGTTCGTCGTGCCCGCGATCAGCTGGCAGGGCCACGTCGGCGGCCTGCTCACCGGCGCCGTGATCGCCGGGGCGTACGGGTACGCGCCGCGGGCGAATCGCAACCTGGTGCAGGCGGGCGTCACGATCGCGCTGCTGGTGCTGTTCGCGGCGCTGGTCTACTGGCGGACCGACGGCATCCTGCTCGGCCTGGGCTAGCGGTCGGTCACGGCGCGGGCGGTGCGCCGCAGCGGTCCTTGATGTCGACCAGCGGCTGACGGATGCCGGCCACCTCGGCCTGCTCCTGCGGATGCTGCGCCAGCCAGCCCTGCGTCTTCTGCGCGACGTCCTCGCGCGGCATCCCGCTGAGCGTCGACACGTAGGCGTTGAGGTCGGGGTGGGTGAACAGGTACGCCGACGTCGACGCCGAGACCCCGGCGCGGACGCCCTCGAGGTCGGCGGCGCTGCAGTTCGGCGGGTTGGCGCCGGGATCGGCGTCGGCGAGGGCGGGTGCGATGCCGCCGAACAGCGCCGCGCCCAGCAGGCCGCCGCCGACGACGGCGCCGCCGGTGAGTCGTTGGGTGGTGGAACGTGTCATGGCGTGACCCTCTCGTCGGTTGATCGCCGCTTTTCCGGTTGATCGCTGCTTTCCTGTTGATCGAAGTGTGCCGACCTCCGGCGCCCGTGTCGGCCCGCCCAAGGTGATTCACAGGTGCTTCCCCGACGGTGCACAGCGCGGACTCATCTCACCTGGAGTCGGCACGGTCGGCCATCGATCGCGATACGCCTCGATAACGAGCTGATCTCGGCCCGCGTGGGGCGGGTGTGTCTGATGAGGCCGTTGTTACGTTGCCGGGGAATCGACGTAGGACGAATGGAGTGCATCCGGTGTTGTTGAAGCTGAAGCGGCTGGCGGCCGTCCTGTTCGCAGCACTCACGCTGCCCGCGCTGATCGGCGTGACTGCGGCGCAGGCGCCCACCGCCGGCGCCTACTCCCGTGCCGGTCTGCCCATCGAGCAGCTCGACGTGCCGTCGCCGTCGATGGGACGCAACATCCGGGTGACGTTCCAGGGCGGCGGTCCGCACGCGGTCTACCTGCTCGACGGCCTGCGCGCGCAGGAGGATGCGAGCGGCTGGGACATCAACACCGCCGCCTTCGAGTGGTACCACGAATCGGGCCTGTCGCTGGTGATGCCCGTCGGCGGGCAGTCCAGCTTCTACACCGACTGGTACCGGCCCGCCGTCGGCAGCGCGGGCCCGGTCACCTACAAGTGGGAGACGTTCCTGACCCAGGAGCTGCCCGGCTGGCTCGCCGCCAACCGTGGCATCGCACCCACCGGCAACGCCGTCGTGGGCCTGTCGATGGCGGGCGGCGCCGCACTGACGCTGGCGACCTGGCATCCCGCCCAGTTCATCTTCGCCGCGTCGCTGTCCGGCTTCCTCAACCCGTCACAGGGCTTGTGGCCCACCATGATCGGCTTCGCCATGAAGGACGCCGGCGGCTTCAACGCCACCGACATGTGGGGGACGACGAGCGATCCGGCCTGGCGCCGCAACGACCCCACCGTGAACATCAACATGCTGGTGGCCAACAACACCGCAGTGTGGGTGTACTGCGGCAACGGCAGATCGTCCGACCTCGACGCACCCGGCGACTTCGGCACGGCCTACAGCTCGCAGTTCCTCGAGAACATCACCATCAACACCAACAAGGACTTCCAGAAGCGGTACGTGGCCGCCGGTGGCCGCAACGCGATCTTCAACTTCCCGGCCAACGGCACGCACAGCTGGGGCTACTGGGGCGCTCAGCTGCAGGCGATGAAGCCGGATCTGCAGCGCGTGCTGGGCGCCGCCCTGCCGCCGCCTCCGCCGCCCCCGCCGGCACCCGCGCCGGCGCCGATTCCGGTCCCGTAACCGCGCTCGGCGGGTCGATCCGGCGTCAGTCGGGTACAAGTGGTGCATGGCGACCGTTGACGTGTCCGTAACCTCTGCCCTCTCGCCCGAGCGGGCGTGGGTGCTCGCAAGCAACCTCGAACGCTTCGACGAGTGGCTGACGATCTTCGGCGGATGGAAGAGCCCGGTGCCCGAGGTCGTCGAGAAGGGCACCACGGTGTCGTCGTTGATCAAGGTCAAGGGCTTCCGCAACACGATCCACTGGGAGGTGACGGAGTACGACGAGCCGCACCGCATCGAGATGCGCGGCACCGGTCGCGGCGGGGTGCACATCGACCTGCACATGACGATCGACGACAACCAGCCCGGCACCACGTTCCACCTGAAGGCGGGCCTGCACGGCGCGCTGCTCGACGGCCCGATCGGCGCCCTGTGCGCACGCGTGCTCCGCGGCGACGTCGAGAAGTCGGTCAACAACCTCGCCGCGCTGAGCTGACGCCTTCCGGAGACACCTCTCCCGCCGAGACTGCTGTGAGATCGCGATTCGGCGCCCGGCGACGATCTCACAGCAGTCTCGCGGCTCCGGTCAGACGTCCAGGAAGCGGACGTCCCGCGCATTGCGGGTGATGAACAGCCGTCGCGCCTCGACGTCCTCGCCCATGACGATCGAGAACAACCGGTCGGCAGCGGCGGCGTCGTCGACGGTGACCCTGCGCAGCACCCGCACGGCCGGGTTCATCGTCGTCTCCCACAGTTCGCTCGCATCCATCTCGCCGAGACCCTTGTAGCGCTGGATGCCGTCGTCGGCGTTGATCCGCCGGCCCGCCGCCCGTCCCGCCGCCAGCAGCCCGTCGCGCTCGCGGTCGGAGTACGCGAACTCCGGGGCGGCGCGCTGCCACTTGAGCTTGTAGAGCGGCGGCTGGGCGAGGTACACGTGCCCGCCCTCGAGCAGCGGCCTGGTGAACCGGAACAGCAGCGTGAGGAGCAGCGTGGAGATGTGCTGCCCGTCGACGTCGGCGTCGGCCATCAGCACCACCTTGTGATAGCGCAGTCCGGTGATGTCGAAGTCGCGGTGGATGCCCGTGCCCAGTGCCGAGACGATCGCCTGGACCTCGGTGTTCTTCAGGACCCGGTCGAGCCGTGCCTTCTCGACGTTGATGATCTTCCCGCGCAGCGGCAGGATCGCCTGGAACTCCGAGTCCCTGCCGCTCTTGGCCGACCCACCGGCCGAATCACCCTCGACCACATACAGTTCCGAGCGCACCGGGTCGGTCGATCGGCAGTCGGCCAGCTTGCCGGGGAGCCCGCCGACGGTCATTCGCTTCGCGCGCGACGCGTCGACGCCTGCCCGATCGCGGGCGGCGCGCAGTGCCTTGGCCACGATGATCTTCGCCTCGGCGGGATTGCGGTCGAGCCAGCCCGCCAGCTGCTCGTAGCAGACCGAGTACACGAACGACCGGATCTCCCTGTTGGTCAGCGCGCCCTTGGTCTGACCCTCGAACTGCGGCGCGGCGACCCGGACCGAGACGACCGCCGTCAACCCCTGCCGGACGTCGTCCCCCTTCGGCACCGGTGACCGGGGCTTGAGCAGGTTGCGTTGCCGCGCATGCGCGTTCACCGCCGCGGTGAGCGCGCTGCGGAAGGCCTCGTCGTGGGTGCCGCCCCGGCGGGTGGGGACGGTGTTCGCGAAGCTGCGGACGACGGCGTCGCCGTACCCGCCGCTCCACTGCAGGGCGACGTCCACCGCGTGCTCCGGAGTCGTTGCCGCGAAGCGGATCACGCTGGGATGGATGGGTGCGGTGGTGAGTTCGCGGACGAAGTCGGTCAGACCGTTCCGGTAGCGGAAGGTCCGGGGTGGTTGCCCGTCCCCGCGTTCGTCGGCGAGTGTGACGGTCAGGCCGTCGTTGAGGAAGGCGACCTCGCGGAGTCGGGCCGCGACGGTGTCCGCGTCGAATCGCGTGACGTCGAAGATGCCGCCGTCCGGCCAGAATCGGACGGCGGTGCCGGTCGCCCCGGTCGGCCCGCCGCGGCGCAGCGTCCCCGGGACGGCGCGGTCGTAGGTCTGGCACCACTGATAGCCGTCGCGGCGGACGTCCACCTCGAGACGGGTCGACAGCGCGTTGACCACCGAGACGCCGACGCCGTGCAGACCGCCCGAGGCGCCGTACGCCTTGTCGCCGAACTTGCCGCCCGCGTGCAGCACGGTCATGACGACGTCGACCGTCGGGACGCCCGACGAGTGGAGGTCCACGGGGATGCCGCGGCCGTCATCGGCGACCTCGACGCCGCCGTCGGCCAGCAGTCGGACGTCGATCCGGGTGGCGTGACCGGCCATCGCCTCGTCGACCGCGTTGTCCACGATCTCCGACACCAGATGGTGCAATCCCGTCTCGTCGACGGACCCGATGTACATGCCGGGGAGTTTGCGGACGGCGTCCAAACCGTCCAGTATCCGGATAGAATCTCCGGTGTAGGCGTCCTGATTTCGGGCAGCATCCATCGCCGTGTCTCCTCGGGGATCGTCGCAGGTGAGAGGCGGCGTGGCCGCGCCGCGGTACCCCTCAAGTCTACGCGAAGACGGGCGTTTCGGACACGATCTCAGGACGCCATTCGAGCCCCCTGGCGGCGATGCCTGGGAGTTGCCAGGAGCGCCCCGTGGTCATTCGATACCCGAAACGCGAGATGGCCGCTCAGGCGCTTCGCCGAGTGTCGCGTCGTGTCACGGTTCGCGGCCGGAACCGTGGCGGTAACCAACGTTCGGCGAGGGGGGGGCTAAGCACTTCGCCTACTTCCGTTCACGGCCGCGGCCGGTTCCGCTCTGCGTATCCTGTTGCGCCACAGCACCCGACGGAAGGACGCCATGTCGACGACGCCGCCCACGACCGCGCGACCGGCCGCCGTGCGCAAGGCCGTCGTCGGCGCCTCCATCGGAAACGCGGTGGAGTGGTTCGACTTCGCGATCTACGGATTCCTCGCGACGTTCATCGCCGCCGAGTTCTTCCCCGCCGGCGACGACACCGCCGCGCTGCTCAACACCTTCGCGATCTTCGCGGCGGCGTTCTTCGCGAGGCCGCTCGGCGGGTTCGTGTTCGGCCCGCTCGGCGACCGGCTCGGCAGGCAGCGGGTGCTCGCGATCGTGATTCTGCTGATGTCGGCGGCGACGGTGGCGATCGGCCTACTGCCCACCTACGACGCGATCGGGGTGGCCGCCCCGCTGCTGCTGCTGTTCTTCCGGTGCCTGCAGGGCTTCTCCGCAGGCGGCGAATACGGCGGTGGGGCAGTGTATCTCGCGGAGTACGCCGCCGACGAGCGCCGCGGTCTGACGGTGACGTTCATGGCGTGGTCGGGAGTGGTCGGCTTCCTGCTCGGTTCGATCACCGTGACGGTGCTGCAGGCCGCGCTGCCCGCCGCCGCCATGGAGTCCTACGGCTGGCGGATCCCGTTCCTGCTCGCGGCGCCACTGGGACTGGTGGGCCTGTACATCCGGCTGCGTCTCGACGACACCCCGGAGTTCACCCGGCTGAGCACCCTCGACGAGGTCGCGACGCGGCCGCTGCGCGAGGCCGTGCGGACGTCGTGGACGGCCATCCTCCAGGTGATCGGGCTGTTCCTGATCTTCAACGTCGGCTACTACGTGGTGTTCACGTTCCTGCCGACCTACCTCATCAAGACCCTGGACTACTCCAGGACCGCGTCGTTCACGTCGATCACGCTCGCGAGCCTGACCGCGCTGGTGCTGATCCTTCCGTTCGCGGCGCTGTCGGACCGGGTGGGCCGGCGGCCGATGTTGATCGCGGGGTCGGCACTGTTCGTGGTCGCCGCGTATCCGCTGTTCCTGCTGCTGAACTCGGGGTCGCTGACGGCGGCCATCGCCGCGCACTGTCTGCTCGCCGCGATCGAGTCGGTGTACATCTCCGCGGCGGTGACGGCCGGCGTCGAACTCTTCGCCACCCGCGTGCGCTACAGCGGGTTCTCGGTGGGCTACAACATCGCGGTCGCGGGGTTCGGCGGCACCACCCCCTACGTGGTGACGTGGTTGACCGGCGCGACGGGTGCGCTCGCGCCTGCGTTCTACCTGATGGGCGCCGCCCTGCTGTCGCTGCTGACGGTGCTGGGGCTCCGGGAGACGGCGGGCACCAGGTTGCGTACCTGACGTGCCACGATGTGCGGTGTGAGCGCGAAGGACGGGGCGCGGCCGACCGGGTCCAACAAGTCGGCGCGGCCGACCGGGTCCAACAAGTCGGCGCGGCCGACGAAAGCCGACGTCGCGCGCCTGGCCAAGGTGTCGCCCGCCACCGTGTCCTACGTGCTGAACGACGTGACCGGCCAGACGATCTCCGCGCAGACCCGGGCGGCCGTGCGCGCCGCGGCCAAGGAACTCGGGTACCGGCCCAACCTGGCCGCGCGGAACCTCGCCCGCGGGGGCAGCGGCGTGATGCTCTACGTGGTGCCGCGCATCTCGCTGGGCGACCTGCTGATCGAGGTGGGCAGCCGGCTGACGGCGGCGCTGGCCAGGCACGGCGTCGTGCTGTCGCTGCAGTTCGAGACCGAGGACGGCCGCAACGTGGTCGACGCCATCGCCGATCTGAACCCGATCGCCGTGACCGGTGTGTTTCCGCTGCGCGGTGCGGCGCTGGACGCGGTGACGGCCGCGGGCATCCCGCAGATCCACCTCGGCAGCGCCCAGTTGCACGCGATGGGCGCACTGCACCTGACGATCGGGGAGATGCGGGTGGACCACCTCGCCGCGCGCGGACACCGCCGCCTTGCGTTCGCGTTCTCCGACGTCGAGCAGGTGCGGCCGCTGGGGGAGTACTGGCTCGCCGGTCTGCGCGCCGCCGCGGACGCCCGCGGCCTCGGCGGGATCACCACCGGCGTCCTGCGCGGTGACGGCACCAACGCCGCCGAGGTGGTGACCGGATGGGTGGCCGACGGGGTCACGGCCGTGTGCGCGGAGAGCGACGAGACCGCGATGGTGGCGCTGCACGGCATCCGGCGGGCCGGTCTGCGCTGCCCCGAGGACCTGGCGGTGATGGGCGTGGACGCCCGGCCGCTGGGTGCGGTCAGCGCACCACCGCTGACCTCGGTGGGCTTCGACGCCGAGACCATCGTCGACGTGTCCGTCGCGGCGATGATGGCCGAGCTGGGCTATCCGTCGGTGCGGGAGCCGAGCAGCGCGAACGTGGCCCACCTGATTGTGCGCGAGACCACCTGACCACTCGACCCTTGTCGGGCGGTCGCTCAGCCGTGTAGCTTACGCGTGTAAGCGCACCCGGCGCCGGGTGGCGGCGGACCCTCGAGGAGTGAGCACGTGACCGATTCGGCAACCGTCGACGCAGCGACCAGAGACCTGTACTTCGATCCCTACGACGTCGAGATCAACGCCGACCCGTACCCGGTGTTCGCGCGGCTGCGCGAGGAGGCGCCGCTGTACTACAACGACGTCCACGACTTCTACGCCGTCAGCCGGTTCGCCGACGTCAACCGGGCGCTCGTCGACCATGAGACGTTCAGTTCGGCGCGCGGCGCGATCATCGAACTGATCAAGGCCAACATCGACATCCCCTCGGGCGCACTGATCTTCGAGGACCCGCCGATCCACACGACGCACCGCAAGCTGCTGGCCCGGATGTTCACGCCGCGCAAGATCAGCGCACTGGAGCCGAGGATCCGCGAGTACTGCGCGCAGGCCCTGGACCCGCTGGTCGGCGGAAACCGCTTCGACTTCGTCACCGACCTCGGCGCCATCATGCCGATGAAGGTGATCAGCGCCCTGCTCGGCATCCCCGAGGGCGACCAGGAGATGATCCGCGACCACGCGAACGCCCAGATGCGCACGGAGGCAGGCAAACCGATGTCGGCCGCGCAGGACGGCCTGGTCGACGGCTCCATCTTCGAGGCCTACATCGACTGGCGCCGGGACAACCCGTCCGACGACATCATGACCGAACTGCTCAACGTCGAGTTCACCGACTGGGAGGGCGTCACCCGCACGCTCACCCGCGAGGAACTGCTGATCTACATCAACGTGGTCGCCGGCGCGGGCAACGAGACCACCACCCGCCTCATCGGCTGGGCGGGCAAGGTGCTCGCCGAGAACCCGGACCAGCGCCGGGAACTCGCCCAGAACCCGGCTTTGATCCCGCAGGCCGTCGAGGAGCTGCTGCGCTTCGAGCCGCCCGCGCCGCACGTCGCCCGCTACGTCACGCGCGATGTCGAGATCCACGGTCGCACGGTGCCCGAGGGCAGCATCATGATGATGCTGATCGGCGCCGCGGTCCGCGACAGCCGCCAGTTCCCGCCCGACGGCGACGTCTTCGACATCCACCGCGAACAGCGTCAGCACCTGGCGTTCAGCGTCGGCACGCACTACTGCCTCGGATCGGCGCTCGCGCGCCTCGAGGGCCGCATCGCCCTCGAGGAGATCCTCAAGCGCTTCCCGGAGTGGGAGGTCGACCTGCCCAACGCCGCGCTGTCGCCCACCTCGACGGTGCGGGGATGGGACTCGATGCCGGCGTTCGTCGGGTGACCGCCGCCGTCGTCGTCCCCGCCGACTGGGGTGACATCACCCCGGAGTGGCTCGGCGCCGCGCTCGCGGCGCACCAGCCCGGCGTCGTCGTCGACACCGTGGCAGTCGCCATGCGCGACGACGGCACCAACCGGCGCGCACGCCTGGCGATCACGTACTCGGCCGGGTCCGGTCCGGCCACGGTGTTCGTCAAGGCCGTCGACCCGGACCACCGGGCGATGATCAAGATGACCAGCGGGCTGCTGCACGAGCCGCGGCTGTTCTGCTCGAACGTCGAACTGCCGCTGGAACATCCGCTGGTGTACGCGGCGCCCATCGACGAGGCGGCCGAGGACTTCATGCTCGTCATGGAGGACCTGACGGCCCGCGGCGCCGATCCCCGCGACGCCACCCGACCGCTGACGCCGGAGCAGGCGGCCGACGGCGTGCGCGGGCTGGCGCGCCTGCACGGCCGGTTCTGGGGCGCACGACTGGAGCGGCCGGAGCTGGCGTGGCTCGAGCCGTTCGCGCCGTGGGACGGCATGCAGTACGCGCCGCTGCCGGCCGCCCTGGAGCGACTCGGCGACGACGCGCCCGCCTCGGTGCACGCGCTCACCATCGACGCCCTCGTCGAGGACGTGTGGAAGCCCTACGTGCGCACGCTCACCACCGGCCCGGCGACGCTGCTGCACGGCGACGCGCACGTCGGCAACACCTACCTGACGCCGGACGGCACCGTCGGCTTCCTCGACTGGCAGGTGGCCCGGCGCGGCAACTTCGGCCTGGACCTCGGCTACTTCCTGCAGGGCGCGATCACCACCGCGGACCGCCGCGCCCACGAGCGCGAGCTGCTGGAGACCTATCGCGACGCCCTCGACCTGCCCGCCGACGAACTGCCGTCCGCCGACGAGGTGTGGCTGCGGTACCGCGCGTCGGCAGCGCACGGCCTGACGCTGTGGCTGTGCACCGCCAGCGCCGGTGAACTGTGGCAGCGCCCGGACATCGCGCTCGCCCTGGCGCAGCGGTACGCCGCGGCCTACGAGGACCTCCAGACGGGCGCGGCGATCGCCGACCTGATGTGACCTCGGAGAACTTGACGGATGTCACGCGAGGGACGTCACGTTGTGAACCACGCCACCTTCGCTAACCTGGAGACGACCTCGACCTCACGCCCCACTCTCTGGAGCAGACCATGGCAATTCGAGTACTGCCCTACGTCACGCTCGACGTCGACGAACGCCTGCGGCGCCGGGTTCGCCTGGTCGGCGACCGGCTGCGGGTGAACCTCCGGTCCTATCTCCTCAGTGCGGCCGACGACGTCGACACCGCGGGGGAGCGCGTCCGCGATCTCTGCGACGCCGCCGTGCACCGCGTGGACTCCGTGGTCACCCGGGTCAACGACAGGATCGACCCGACCGGAACGCCGGATCCGGACCCCGAGCGGCCCGTTCGACTCGAAGCAGTCTGACGACAACCTCTACGGTGGAAGCGACGGGGATTGTCGCTGAACCAGTGAGAGGAAGCCCAGGACGTTGCTGACCCACGGGCTCGTCGTCGTCCTCTCCCTGTGCGCCGCCATCGCGATGGCCATCGGGATCGTCGTCCGTCAGCGCGCCACCATCGACGTGCCGTCCGACCAAGGCGTCAGCGTGGTCATGTTCCGCACGCTGCTGCGCCGCCCGCTGTGGTGGGCGGGCACCGCGGTCGCGATCCTCGGCTATGTCTTCCAGGCGCTGGCGCTGATCAAGGGATCGCTGCTCCTGGTCCAACCCCTGCTGGTCTCGGCGCTGCTGTTCGCGCTGCCGCTCAGCGCGCGGCTGGCCCATCGCCGCGTCCGTCGCTCGGAGTGGCTGTGGGCGGGCGTGCTGACGGCGTCGCTGGCCGTGTTCGTCCTCCTCGCGCGGCCGGGTCCGCAGGCCGCCGTCGCGACGCTGCCGGTGATCGCCGTCGTGGCGGGCGTCTGCACCGCGATCGTGGCGCTCTGCGTGGTGATCGCCGTCCGCGTCGAGGGCTGGCAGCGCGCGGTCGCCGTCGCGATCGCCGTCGGGGTGCTGTTCGGCGTCGTCGCCGTGCTCACCAAGGTGGTCATGCACACCCTCGACGAGCGGGGCTTCCTCAGCACGATGATCACGCCCGCGCCGTACGCACTGGTGATCCTCGGCGTGTTCGCGGTCCTGCTGCAGCAGTCGGCGTTCCATGCCGGGGCGCTGCAGATGTCGGTGCCGACGATGCTGGTGCTCGAACCCGTCGTCGCGGTGTTCCTCGGCGCGATCCTGCTCGGCGAGGAACTGAACGCCGGCCGGTACGAGGCGATCGCGCTGACGTTCGCGATCGCCGCCATGACGGCGGCGTCGGTGGCGCTGGGACGCGACCAGGGGGCCTACGAGGCCGAACTCGAACTCGAGGCCACCCGGCGCGCGTCCTAGCGTCTAGCCGAGCGTCGAGGTGTAGTAGACGACGGCGTTCATGGTCGCCTGATCGTCCTCGGTGTCCGGGATCGCGGGGAAGCCGTTGGCGGCCAGCAGTTCACCCATCGGCGTGCCGACGGACGTCCAGCCACGTGCGCCCAGGTAGGTGTCGACGTCGTTGCGCTCGCCGTGGAACGTCAGCTCGGTGAAGTCGAGGTCGAAACCGTGCTCGCGCCACTTGGCGGTGGCCGCACTCATCTTCTCGCGCATGCCGTCGACCTCGCCCTCGGGCTGGCTGGGCACGGCCTCGCTGCCGATCCGACTGCCCGGCGCGCTCAGCTCGGTGACCGCGTCGAGCAGGCTGTCCTGCGCCTCGGGCGGCAGGTAGCCGAACAGACCCTCGGCGATCCATGCCGACGGCTTGGTGGGGTCGAAGCCCGCGTCCTTCAGTGCGGTGGGCCAGTCCTCGCGCAGGTCGATCGCGACGGTACGCAGATCGGCCTTCGGCTCGGCGCCCAGGCCGGCGATGGTGACCGACTTGAACTCGATGACGGTCGGCTGGTCGATCTCGAACACCGTCATGTCGGCGGGCCAGTCGAGGCGGTAGGCGCGCGCGTCCAATCCGGAGGCCAGGATGACGGCCTGACGGATCCCCGCGTCGGCGGCGTCGGCGAAGAACCGGTCGAAGTAGCGGGTGCGGGCGGCCATGGCGGCGGGCATCTGGCTCAGGCCCCAGCCCATGCCCTCGACGTCGATGTCCTCACTGCGGATCTCACCGGCAGCCCACCGTGTGAGAAAGTCCACACCGACCGCGCGGACGAGCGGCTCGGCGAACGGGTCGTCGATCAGTGGCTTGTCGGCGTTGGTCGCGATCGCCCGGGCGGCCGCGACCATGGTGGCCGTCGCTCCGACGCTGGTCGCGAGGTCCCAGGTGTCGTCCTCGGTGCGTGCCATGAATCGTCCTCTCGTCGTCCCCTGATTATTTAGCCAGCATAACGAACAACCCGGTCCCGGCTATTCCTCACAGGAAACTGCCAGGTCAAACACAGGGGCATATCTTTAGTTTTGCTAACGTTGTACCGGTCCGGGTGAGCAACGACGCCTCCCGCCCAGACCAGCCAGCACCCATCGAAGGACACGACATGCCTACCGAGACTCGCGAGGCCCGGCTCGAACGCCGCCTCGCCGACCTCTACGCCAACGACCCGGAATTCGCCGCGGCCAAGCCCGATGAGACCGTGAGCGCGGCCATGGCAGGACAGCGCCTTCCCGACGTCGTCCGCACCGTACTGACCTCCTACGCCGACCGGCCCGCGCTCCGGCAGCGCGCCGTCGAGTTCACCACCGACGACGCCGGCCGCACCGTCGCCGCCCTGCAGCCCCGCTTCGACACCGTCACCTATGGCGAACTCGGCACCCGCGCCCAGGCAGTCGCCGCCGCGTTCGCCGCGGGCCCCGTCGCCGTCGGCGACCGCGTCGCCATCCTCGGCTTCACCAGCGTCGACTACACCGTCGTCGACACCGCGCTGACCCAGATCGGCGCCGTCTCCGTACCGCTGCAGACCAGCGCGCCCCAGGCCCAGCTGCAGCCGATCGTCGTCGAGACCGAGCCCGCCGTCATCGCGTCGAGCATCGACTACGTCGACGACGCCGTCGCCCTCATTCTCGAAGGACCCGCGCCGAAGAGCCTGGTGGTCTTCGACTACCGGCCCGAGGTGGACGACCAGCGCGAGGCGCTCGACGCCGCGCGTGAGCGCCTCGCCCCCACCGGCGTCGTCGTCGAGACCCTCGCCGACGTCATCGCCCGCGGCGCCGACCTGCCCGCGGTCGAGACCGTCGACTCCGCCGAGGACGACCCGCTGGCCCTGCTCATCTACACCTCCGGCAGCACCGGCGCGCCCAAGGGTGCGATGTACCCCGCGCGCAAGGTCGCCGACATGTGGGGCGCCGGCGACGCGATGGCGCACTGGGACGAACACCAGGGTGCGGTCCCGTCCATCACGCTCAGCTTCATGCCGATGAGCCACGTCATGGGCCGCGGTGGCCTCTACGCGACGCTCGCCGCCGGCGGCACCGTCTACTTCGCGGCGCGCAGCGACCTGTCGACGTTCCTCGAGGACCTCGCGATGACGCGGCCCACCCAGATGAACTTCGTCCCGCGCATCTGGGACATGCTGCATCAGGAGTACGAGAGCGAACTCGCCCGCCGCGGGGTGGACGCCGACGAGTCCGAGGTGCTCGCCGACCTCCGGCGCGACCTGCTCGGCAACCGCTTCGTCACCGCGCTGACCGGCTCCGCGCCGATCGCCCCCGAACTCAAGTCGTGGGTCGAGGACCTGCTCGACATGCACCTCATCGAGGGCTACGGCTCCACCGAGGCCGGCGCCGTGTTCGTCGACGGGCAGATCCGCCGCCCACCGGTCATCGACTACAAGCTGGTCGACGTGCCCGAGCTGGGCTACTTCGGCACCGACGTGCCGCACCCCCGCGGCGAGCTGCTGGTGAAGTCCGACCAGCTGTTCCCCGGCTACTACAAGCGGCCCGAGGTCACCGCCGAGGTGTTCGACGCCGACGGCTACTACCGCACCGGCGACGTGGTCGCCCAGACCGGACCCGACCAGGTCCGCTACGTCGACCGCCGCAACAACGTGCTCAAGCTGTCACAGGGCGAGTTCGTCACGGTGTCCAAGCTGGAGGCCGCGTTCGGCGGCAGCCCGCTGGTGCGCCAGATCTTCCTGTACGGCAACAGCGCTCGGCCCTACCTGCTGGCCGTCGTCGTCCCCACCGAGGACGCCCAGGCCCGCCACGCCGACGCCGACGAGCTGAAGTCGGCCATCAGCGCCTCGCTGAAGGAGGCTGCCCGCACCGCCGATCTGCAGTCCTACGAGATCCCGCGGGACTTCATCGTCGAGACCACGCCCTTCACCGTGGAGAACGGTCTGCTGACCGGCATCCGCAAGCTGGCGTGGCCGCGGCTCAAGGAGCACTACGGCCCCGACCTCGAACAGCTCTACCTCGACCTGTCCGACGGTCAGGCCGGTGAACTGCGCGAGCTGCGGCAGAACGGCGCCGACGGTCCGGTGCTCGAGACGGTCGGACGCGCGGCCCGCGCCCTGCTGGGTGCCGCGGCCGCCGACGTCACCGGCGACGCGCACTTCTCCGATCTCGGTGGAGACTCGTTGTCGGCGTTGACGTTCGCCAACCTGCTGCACGAGATCTTCGGCGTCGACGTCCCCGTCGGCGTGATCGTCAGCCCCGCCAGCGACCTGGCCTCGATCGCCCAGTACGTCGAGGTCGAGCGTTCCGATGGCAGCAAGCGGCCCACCTACGACGCCGTGCACGGTCGCGACGCAGCAGAGGTGCGCGCCGCCGACCTGACGCTAAACAAGTTCCTCGACGCCGAAACCCTCGCCGCCGCACCGGCACTGCCCGGTCCGGCCGTCGAGGTCCGCACGGTGCTGCTCACCGGCGCGACCGGCTTCCTCGGGCGCTACCTCGCACTCGAGTGGCTGGAGCGGATGGCGCTCGTCGACGGCACGGTGATCTGCCTGATCCGCGGCCGCTCCGACGAAGACGCCCTCGCGCGCTTGGACAAGACGTTCGACAGCGGTGACCCGAAGCTGCTGGCGCACTACCGGGAGCTGGCAGCGAAGCACCTCGAGGTGATCGCCGGCGACAAGGGCGAATCCAACCTCGGGCTCGATGACGCCACCTGGCAGCGGCTCGCCGACACCGTCGACCTGATCGTCGACCCGGCGGCCCTGGTGAACCACGTCCTGCCGTACAGCCAGCTGTTCGGGCCCAACGCACTCGGCACCGCCGAGCTGATCCGCATCGCGATCACGACGAAGATCAAGCCGTTCGCCTACGTCTCGACCATCGGCGTCGGCGCGGGCATCACGCCCGGCACCTTCGACGAGGACAGCGACGTCCGCGTGATGAGCGCCGTCCGGACCAACGACGACAGCTACGCCAACGGATACGGGAACAGCAAGTGGGCCGGTGAGGTGCTGCTCCGCGAGGCCCACGACCTGTGCGGTCTGCCGGTGTCGGTGTTCCGCTGCGACATGATCCTGGCCGACACCACCTACGCCGGTCAGCTCAACCTGCCCGACATGTTCACCCGAATGATGTTGAGCCTGGTGGCAACCGGCGTCGCACCCGAGTCGTTCTACGCCTTGGACGCCGACGGCAACCGGCAGCGCGCGCACTACGACGGCCTGCCCGTCGAGTTCATCGCCGAAGCGATCTCCACCCTGGGGTCGCACGTCGCTTCCGGCGGGCAGGAGCGCAGCGACTCGGGGAATGGGGGACCCTTCGAGACTTACCACGTCATGAACCCCTACGACGACGGCATCGGCATGGACCAGTTCGCCGACTGGCTGATCGAGGCCGGCTACCCGGTGCGCCGGGTGGGCGACTACGCGACGTGGCTCGAGCGGTTCTCGACCACGCTGCGGAGCCTGCCCGAGCGGCAACGCAACGCGTCACTGCTGCCGCTGCTGCACAACTACCAGTCGCCGGACCACCCGATGAACGGTGCGATGGCCCCGACCGACCGGTTCCGGGCTGCGGTGCAGGAGGCCAAGATCGGGCCCGACAAGGACATCCCGCACGTCACCCGCGAGGTGATCGTCAAGTACGTCACCGATCTGGAGCTGCTCGGCCTGCTGTAGGCCCCGCTCCACCCGCCGAGACTGCGGTGGGATCGCGATTCTCCACGAATCCGCGATCCCACCGCAGTCTCGCGTCGGGGGGTCGGTGTCCGGGTGCGGGTCAGGTGTTGCCGAAGCCGATCAGGCTGCGCACCGGCGGCAGGTCGGCGATCGTCGCGAATCCCGGCGCCGCGGCGCACACCGCGGACACGGCGTTGAGCACCTGCATCGCGGTCGCGACGTTGGCCGAGTTGACGTGTTCGAGCATCGTGGCGTCGCGCTGAAAGCTGGCCAGCGACACGAAGTGCGTCTGCATCGACGGGTCGCCCTCGATGGTGAGCGTCCACCCGTGCCGCGGCTTGGGCCAATGGCCGGGGTACTCGTTGCCGACGGTCCACAGCGTCTCGATCTCGACGAGTGGCTCACCGGCGCGGCGGCCCACCCAGTTCCACCGCTGACCGGCGGTGGTCCCCGCGCGCAGCACGTGGTCGAAGATCTCGTGGTCGTGCTGGGCGGCGACGGCCTCGACGTCGGCGGTCACCTCGTCGATGCCGGCGTGCAGCGCGTCGGCCAGCAGCCACACCTGCTCGACGAAGATCGAACTGTTGAACGCCAGGAAGTCGTTGGCGGTCACGCTGATCTCGTCGACCGGCGCCCCGAATCGCATGTTGTCGAACGTGATCGCGGTGCTGTCGTACACCGACCAGTCGGCCCGCTCCTGCAGCGTCAGCTTCTCGATGGTGCGGCTCATCCCGGTGAGCGCCAGCGGCAGCGCACCCGACAGGTTGCCGGGGTTGAGGCCGCAGCCGTGCACCGTCGTGCCGCCCGCCTCGCACGCCGCCAGCACCCGGTCCCGGTCGGCCGCCGCGATGCGGGCGGGATGGAAGAGGAACGCCGTGGTCACGACGTTCGCGCCGCTGCGCAGGATGTCGCACACCTCGTCGACGTCGGTGAGGCGCGGCGTGTAGATCACGCAGTCGGCATCCAGGGCGAGCACGGCCGCCACGTCGGTCGTCGCGGTCACGCCGACGGGGTCCCGGCCGATCAGCGTGCCCGCGTCGACGCCGTCCTTCGCCTCGGAGTACACCCGCACCCCGGCGAGGTCGAGCCCGCTGCGGGGATCCAGGACCGTGGCCAGGGCCTCGCGTCCGACGGCGCCGGTACCCCACTGAACGATTCGCAGTGCCATGCCGTCACCGTCGCACGGCGGCGCGGCGGTTGTCCCCCGATCGGTGGACACCGGATTCCTCCGGTCCATCCACCGGTCGACGGACAGACCACGGCCGCCCGCCGCGACATAGTTGAGTCATCGCCGGAGCACACCGGCTCCGAACGCCAAACAGACACTCCGACAGAAGGACTCGACATGACCACCATCCTGCGCCTGGCCGCACTGCCCATCGCCTCGGCCGCCATCCTCGGCGGGGTCGCCCTCGGACTGGCCGGCGCCGCCAACGCCACCGCCGGCCCCGGCGGCCAGGAGCCCACCGGCCCCGGCTACTCCTACGCCCCGCAGGTGCACGCCCACCCCGCCCCGACCGCCACCCCCGGCTGGCACGGCAACCACGGCCCCGCCCACATCGCCCACCTCACCGGCGCCGACCTGGCCTGACCCCCCCGAACCCGAAGTCCCCTCCCCTGAACCATCCCCGGGGGGAGGGGGCTTCGTCATGTCGCCGGCCAGAGCCCAGGGACCCACGCCGCCGCTGCTACGCGAAGATGCGGCTCAGGGTCGTGCCATCACCGCGATCCCGGTGAATCCACGACCCTGATGCCCGGATTCCGATAGCAGCCAGAACGTCCACCCTCGAGACTGCGCGGAGGGCCGTGAATCCGCGCGGAGAACGGCCCTGGGTGCAGCCTCATCGCAGCCAACAACGCCCGACGTCAGGCGTGCCAGCCCGTCCACCGCTGCACGTCGACGGTCACGACGGGCCCGTCGAGGGCGATCCTGTCGTACTGCGGATACTTGGCCCGCAGCAGCGTGTACCCCTCGGCCATCAGGTCACCCGAATGGTGCACGACCGCAACGCCGTCGGCGCGCACCCACCACAATTGGCTCCAGTCCTCGTCGTAGTGGTCGACGAGGAGGCTGACGCGGGGCTCGGCCTCGATGTTCGCCAGCCGCCGCAGGTGCTGCGTCGACTTGCGCTTGGCGTCGACGGCGGTGAACACGACGTCGTCGTGCACGGCGAACACCACGGGGACGACGTGCGGCGACCCGTCGGGCCGCACCGTCGTCAGCGCCGCCACCGGCGCACCGGTGAACGCGGCGGCGGCGTCGAAGTCGGTCACGGTGTCAGTTCCGGTTGCTCGGCCGTTGCGGGGCGACGCTGATCGGCGATCGGGTCACCGGTGTGCGGGTGACGCCGATCTCGGGCTTCTTGCTCTGGCTCGGCTGGCGCGGCCGCTGGTAGACGGGTGCCTGCGGCGCGGGCGCGGTCGACTCCGGCGGGGGAGGGGGCGGCGGCGGTGGCGGCGGCAACACCTCGGTGGGCGACGGCGTGGTGGCGGTGGTCGTGGGCGTGGTCGACGTCTGCGGGCCGGGCGCCTCGTCGTCGCCGGCCGACCCGTCGATCGCCAGCAGCACGATCGACACCACCAGCGCGATCACGGCCAGCGCGACGGCGATCATCGCGATCCTGGCCTGCGGCGTCTCGTGCCACGGCACGGGCGGCGGCTTGAAGTTCCACGTCTCGGCGTTGAACGCGTCGAAGTGGCCGGTGGCGACGGGCTCGTCCTGCGGACGCAGACCGTAGTTCACGTCGGTCTCGCTCCACGCCATGCTGCCCTGGTACCGGGCGGGGGGCGCCTGGGCGTCGGCGTCCTCGAGGAGGTAGTCGAATTGCGGGTCGTCGGACACCGCAGCGCCCTCGACTGCTGCGTCGGGGTCCCCCGCTCCCGTGTCGGCCACGCACTGATGTTAGGCGGCTACCAGCACAAACGTGTACCGGGTGGGCAACGGATCGGTGGCGCGGGGCGTCCGCGCAGGTCGACGCGTGGTGGCGGGACCGAACACCGCCGGAACGACCGCCGCACAGCGGCAGTCGTGGGTAAGGTCATCGCCGGGCTGACCCGTTCATCCCGGCGACCCGGCTTCGTCACCCTGGATTGGTGTCGTCGCCACCGTCGCGCCGCCCGCTCATAAGAAGGTTCGGCAATGAAGACATCTCGATTCACCGCCGCCGCCGGCGCAGCACTGCTGGTGTTCACCGGCGCCCTCACCGCCTGCGCCCCGCCCGAGAAGGAGTCCGGCGGCGAACAGACCGAATCCGGTGTCAAGGCAGGCGAAGCGACGTCGGCCGCCGACTTCGGCGGGATCGACGGATTGGTGGAGGCCGCGAAGAAGGAAGGCGAACTCAACGTCATCGCGCTGCCGCCGGATTGGGCCAACTACGGCGCCATCATCAAGGCGTTCGGCGACAAGTACGGCATCAAGGTGAATTCGGCGCAGCCCGACGCGGCCAGCCAGGACGAGATCAACGCCGCCAACCAGCAGAAGGGCAAGTCCACCGCGCCCGACGTCTTCGACCTGGGCCAGTCGGTGGCGCTGGCCAACACCGACCTGTTCGCCCCGTACCAGGTCGAGACCTTCGGCGACGTCTCGGAGACCTTCAAGGACCCGGACGGCAAGTGGGTCAACGACTACGGCGGCTACATGTCGATCGGCTACGACGAGTCCAAGGTGCCCGCGATCGCCGGAGTGGACGACCTCCTGAAGCCGGAGTTCAAGGGCAAGGTGGCGCTCAACGGCGATCCCACGCAGGCCGGCGCCGCGTTCTCCGGCGTCATGATGGTGGCGATCAGCCAGGGCGGCACGCCCGACGACATCGCCCCCGGCGTCGAGTTCTTCCGAAAGCTCAAGGAGGCGGGCAACTTCCTGCCGGTCGACCCGACGCCCGCGACCATCGAGTCCGGTCAGACGCCGGTGGTCATCGACTGGGACTACCTGAACGTCGCCGAGACCAAGAAGCTGCCGTCGTGGAAGGTGGTCATCCCGCAGAACGCCGCGGTGGCCGGCTACTACTACCAGGCGATCAACAAGGACGCGCCGCACCCGGCCGCCGCCCGCCTGTGGCAGGAGTTCCTCTACAGCGACGAGGGACAGAACCTGTACCTGCAGGGCGGGGCCCGGCCCGTGCGCGCCGACACCATGGTGACCAAGGGGACCATCGACCGCGACGCCTACGCGGTGCTCCCGCCGGTCGACGGGGCCGCGACGTTCGTGACGGTCGACCAGAACCAGGCCGCCACCAAGTACCTCGAGGGCAACTGGGCGAAGGCGGTCGGCTGATCCTGCGCCGACTGCGCGACTCCGTCCCGCTCCTTCCGTTCTTCGCACTCGTCGCGATCTTCCTGATCGTGCCGACCGTGACCGTCCTGTTCGGCGCGGTGGTCGACGAGACGGGCTTCTCGCTGGCCCGGGTGCAGGCGCTGTTCACCGACACCGCGCTCGCGGCGCTCGGCAAGAGCGTGCTGCTGTCCGGTAGCACCGCCCTGCTCGGGGCGATCTTCGGTGCGCTGCTGTCCTGGCTGATCGTCACCCGCCCCGCCGACTCGGTGATCCGGCGGACCGTGCTGTCGCTGTGCAGCGTGCTGGCCCAGTTCGGCGGTGTGGCACTGGCATTCGCGTTCCTCGCCACCATCGGGCTGAACGGCGTGCTGACGCTGTGGGCCGCCGAGTACCTGGGGTGGGACATCGCCGGATCGGGGTGGCTATACGGCCTGCCGGGACTGATCCTGGTGTACACCTACTTCCAGATCCCGCTCATGGTGATCGTGTTCCTGCCCGCGCTCGAGGGACTGCGCGAGCAGTGGCGCGAGGCCGCCGTCAACCTGGGCGCGTCGACGTGGCAGTACTGGCGCGAGGTGGCGGTGCCGCTGCTGACGCCGGCCTTCCTCGGATCGGCACTGCTGTTGTTCGCCAACGCCTTCGCCGCGTATGCGACGGCCGCGGCGCTGGTCAGCCAGGGCAGCCCGATCCTGCCGCTGCTCATCCGCTCGGCGCTGACGTCCGAGGTGGTGCTCGGGCAGGCGGGCTTCGCGTACGCGCTGGCACTGGAGATGATCGTGGTGGTGGCGCTGGTGATGATCGCCTACAACCTGCTGGTCCGCCGCACGGCACGGTGGCTCCGATGAGAACCGTTGGGCGGGGCGCGCTCTGGATCGCGTTCGGACTGTTCTTCCTCTTCCCGCTGTACGCGATGGCGGACTTCTCTACCCGCAACCTGATCCAGGGCGGCCGGACCGGCGCCGCGTGGGCCAACCTGTTCGCCGACGACGCGCTGTACCAGGCGATCATCACGTCGTTGTGGCTTGCCGTGCTGACCGTGGTGGCGATGCTGCTGATCCTGGTGCCCACCATGATCTGGGTGCGGTTGCGCACGCCCTGGGCGAAGGGCATCGTCGAATTCCTGTGTCTGCTGCCGCTGACCATTCCCGCGCTGGTGATCGTCGTCGGCCTCAAGAACGTCTACCTGTGGGTGACGTACCTGCTCGGCGAGTCCGCGCTGACGCTGACGTTCGTCTACGTGGTCCTGGTGCTGCCCTTCGCATATCGCTCACTCGACGCCGCGCTGTCGGCGATCGACCTGCGCACGCTCGCCGAGGCGGCGCGCTCGCTGGGCGCCGGGTGGACCACCACGATCCTGCGGGTGGTGGTGCCCAACATCTGGTCCGGCGTGCTGTCGGCGGCGTTCATCTCGGTGGCCGTGGTGCTCGGCGAGTACACCATCGCCTCGCTGTCCGGATTCGAGACGCTGCAGGTGCAGATCGTCGCCATCGGCAAGTCCGACGGCCCGACGTCGGTCGCGGCGTCGCTGGCGGTGCTGCTGTTCGGACTCGTTCTGCTGCTTGCCCTTTCCATGCTGACCAGACGGAGACGCCGATCATGACCACCGGTGCGCAGACCCGATCGACCGCGGGGGTCGGCGTCGAGCTGACGGACCTGACCCGCGTCTACGGCACCGTGAAGGCGCTCGACGGCCTGACGTTGCACATCGAGCCCGGCGAGTTCGTCGCTCTGCTCGGCCCGTCCGGCTGCGGCAAGACCACGGCGCTGCGCATCCTGGCCGGCCTCGACGAAGCGACGTCGGGCACGGTGTCCGTCGGCGGCCGCGACGTGACCCGCGTCCCCGCCAACAAGCGCGACATGGGCATGGTGTTCCAGGCCTACAGCCTCTTCCCGCACCTGACGGCGCTGCAGAACGTCGAGTTCGGGCTCAAGGTTCGGGGCCGCGGCAAGCCCGATCGGTCGAAGCGCGGTGCCGAGATGCTGGAGCTGGTGGGCCTTTCCGCGCACATGGACAAGTACGCAGCCGAGATGTCCGGCGGTCAGCAGCAGCGCGTCGCACTGGCCCGGGCGCTCGCCATCCAGCCCAGCGTGCTGCTCCTCGACGAGCCGCTGTCGGCACTCGATGCGAAGGTGCGCGTGCAGTTGCGCGACGAGATCCGGCGCGTCCAACTGGAGGTCGGCACGACGACGCTGTTCGTCACGCACGACCAGGAGGAGGCGCTGGCCGTCGCCGACCGCGTCGGCGTCATGAGCCAGGGCAAGCTCGAGCAGCTCGCGCCGCCGGCTCAGGTGTATGCCGATCCCGCGACGCCGTTCGTCGCCGAGTTCGTGGGCCTCAACAACAAGGTGCCCGCCCGCGTGGAGGGCGGCCGCGCGCTGCTGCTCGGCGCGTCGGTGCCGACGCTCGCCGGCTCGATCGTCTCGGGGTCGGGGACGGCGCTGCTGCGGCCCGAGTCGGTGACGGTGAAGGCCGATCCGGGCGGCACGTCGACGGTGAAGTCGGTGGCCTTCCTCGGCCCGATCTCGCGGGTGTACGTCGCCCTCGCCGACGGCACCGTGGTCGACGCTCAGCTGAGCAGCGCGGCCGCGCGGGCGTTCGATCCGGGCGCGACGGTCACCGTCGGCGTCGAGCCGACGCGCGTGCTGGTGGTCTAGCCCCCGCCCCGCCCCGCCGAACGTTGATTACCGCCACGCTTTCCGCGAAAAACCGTGTCACGAGCCAACACTCGGCGCCGGGATCACACGTCCTTGACGGGCTCGATGCCCAGGTCGCGGTAGGTGACCAGCGCGGCGAACGGGACACCGCGCGCGGCGAAGCGCCCGGTCGCGACGTCGCCGCGGTCGACCATCGGGATGACGCCGGTGACGACGGCGCCCAGCGCCACCACGCGGTCGAACGCGATCTCGGTGGAGCCGCCGGTGCTGATCACGTCGTCGACGAGGAGCACCCGGGTGCCCGCCTGAAGGCGGTGGCCCTCAACCCACTGTTCGCGGCCGCGCTGCTTCTGCTCCTTGCGCACCGAGAACCAGGCCTTGTCGGCCACCATCGCGATGCCGTGGGCCAGGGGGTCGGCGCCCATCGTGAGCCCGCCGACGGCGTCGAACTCGATGCCGGTGCGGTCGGCGAGGTCGACCACTGCACGGCAGACGACGGTCAGCCGTGCGCCGGTGTCGATGGCGTTCTTGCCGTCGACGTAGTCATGGCTGAGCTGGCCGCTCGCGAGCTTGAACGGCTCCTCCCGACGCTCGTAGCCGCGGGTGCGGATGAGGTCGAACGCGGCGTGCCACGTGTCCGGACGGTCGCTCGCTTCAGGCATGCGGTGATCGTATCGGCCGGCACACCAGGGTGCTCAGCCCTCTCGCGCCCGCCGGGTGAGGTCGACCGCTGCCTGGCGGAGCTGGTCGGGGGAGTCGATCGGCGTCTCGTAGCCGATGCGGGTGTAGGCGATGCCGCGGTCGCAGGTGACGCGGAGGTCGAGGCCGTAGCGGTCGACGTCGGTGCACAGCGCGGCGGTGGCGTCGGGGTAGCCGCCGAGGGCGCGGGCCATCAGGGTCAGCGAGTCGGCGTGATCGGCGTTGAGGTGCTCGATCGCGCCGGTCGCCGCGGACCGCACCGGGTCGGGGGACGCCGCCAGGTAGTCCGCCGCGGTCGCCGAATCCATCCGGCCGTAGCCACCGACCCACCGCACCCGCGCGACGTCGAGAACCCAGAGCGTGAAGTCGGAGTAGTCGACGTAGTACTTGGCGGCGGGCACCGCGTCGAGGTGCGCCTGACGAGCGGAGTCGTGCTCGGCGTCGGTCGGCCGGCGGACGACCCCGGCGATCGTGATCCTGGCGTTCGCCAGCGGGTCGGACTCGGTCGCCGGTGCGACGACGGCGATGCTGGCGCGCTGATCGCCGTGCAGGTTGCGGCCGTGCTCGGCGAGGTTGGACACGCACAGCACGGGTGACCCGCCGTCGAGGCCGTAGGTCACCAGCGACGCCCACGGGTCGCCGTCGGCGGTCAGCGTCGCCAGCGTGCCGGTGTTGGTGGACGCCGCGATGGTGCGCGCCTCCTCGGCAGCCGACGGGCGGGTGGCGTTGACGACGGGCGTCAGCGGAGGGGGAACGGAGGGGGCGTCGCCCGGGTCGCCGTGGTCGCGAGGGCTGGATGGGGTGGCCACGTCGGCACTTTATACCCGCCGGTCAGGCGGTGGATTTCCTGACGTCGGCGGCGATTCTCGTGCGATGATCAGCTAAGAATCGATCTTCGGTCGGCTAACTGCCGATGTGTGTCACGTGGAGAAGGATGAGGGGTGTGCCGACCCGGACCAGACGCCTCGCACTCGGCATCGGTGCGCTCGCCGCAACGCTGATGCTGGCTGGTGCGGGCGCGGGGGTGGCCGTCGCGGACCCCGACGATCCGGCGAACCCGCCCGACACCGGTCAAACCAGCGAACCCACGGCGCCCAGCGAACCTACCCCGGCTCCATCGGCAACGCCCGAGGTGAAGGGCCCGCTGAGCCAGCTGCGCGATCTGCTGCGCGGCCCGCGCTCCATTTTCGGCAACGGACGGCTGCCCGGCCAGCCGCCTCCGACCGTCGAGGCCAAGGCGCCCGGCGCCGAGGAGCCCGAGGTGGTCCTGCTGCCCGGCGAGGGTTCGGGCGAGCCCACGCCGGACTCCCCGCCGCCGGGTGACGTCGTGCCGGTCGAGGGAGTGCCGAAGGAGGAACCACCCGTCGACACCGGCCTGACCGTCGACCCGCAGCCGCGGACGCCGACCGGCCACACCGCCGAGGTGACGCTGCCGTGGTCGAAGCCGTTCACCATCCCGCTGCCCACGCTGCCCGGCACCATGGCGACGCGCTTCTCGATCAACCTCTCCGACCCGCTGACCGCGTACTCGTCGGTCGCGGAGAGCGTCGGCACCTTCAACTCGATGGTGACCACCGCGATCTCCGACGCGGTGGCGCCGTACAACCCGTTCCCCCCGAAGCCGCCGTCACCGACGCTGCGGACCATGGAGGAGGAGCCGGTGACCGACGCGTCCGGCGGCATCGTGTCCGGGGGCGGCGGTGGCGGCGTCCCGGTCACCGACGTGATGCCCAACGTGCCCGTACTGCAGGCGCCTGTCGTGATCCCGGTCCCGCGCATCGGCCCACCGCGTCCCGTCGCGGCCAGGACCGCGCCGGCCGGCGCCGCACCCCGGGTGCTGGCGTCGGGCTCGGCGGGCGCGCGCACCACCGAGGTCACGGGCTCGGTCGCTCCGACCGGCACGGTCCAGGCGGGCCGGCTCCCGTCCGCGGGCGGCACCTCCGCGCTGGGCACCCCCGCATACCGGCAGGGCTTTCCGCAGTACCTGCGCACCGCGCGGGTGGGGGAACTCGCCATGGTCGCGGTGCCCGGCATCGCTGGCCTGCTGGTGCTGACGGCGAGCGGCGGCGTGATCGGCTACCGCCAGGCCGACTCCACTCGATTCGTGCGGGCCGACGCCGCCCGCTTCCTGCAGTAGCCGCCGTGGCCGGGCGGAAGGTCGTCGACCCCTCGGGTGTCACGTGGACCGTGCGACACCGGTGGTATCCGTGGCGGCGCGCCCTGTCGTTCCGGGAGGCCATGACCAACGAGCCCACCACCGAGCCCGCCACGGCACCTGCCGAAGACACCGGGGAATCGACGGAGAAGGAGCACGGCCTCGTCGTCCAGATCGTGCTCGCCGCACTCGGCGTGCTGCTGTGGATCGGGTGGACGGCGGGCCGCGTCGTCGTCTACGCCGGTGCGATCGTGCTGTTCGTCGTGGTCTCGCTCGCCGAGCTGGCCCTGCAACTCGCGGTGCTTCCGGTCGTCCTGCTGCTGCGGTTGATCGGCGTCGTCCGGTGGCCCGTGCAGATCAACCGGGGCGGTACGCACGTACGGACCAGCCGTGCCGACGGTTACGCCGCGGCGGCGGTCCTCCGCGACGAGGTCGCCGCGGACATCGAGCGCGGCGCACTGCCCACACCCGACGGCGTCGACGCGGCGTGATTCGATCCCGCCGTCCGTGGGTAGCTTTGAAGGCTGATGACGCTCGCATATGAGGAATGGCTGACCAGGCAACGGTGGTACGCGGGGCGCGGTCGTGAACTGACCGGCGTGCGCGAGACGCTCTCGGTGTCGCTGAGATCGAACGGCGACCAGGACCTCGACCTCGTGCTGCTCGATGCGGACTACGACGACGGGTCCACTGCCCGCTACCAGGTGGTGGTCCGTTGGGAGGACGGTCCGGAACAGACCGACCCGCAGACCTTCCAGGCGATCGGCACCGACGGGTCCCGCACCGCCTACGACGCGCTCTACGACCCCGAGGCCGGACGCCACCTGCTGGCGCTGATCGACGAGTCTGCGACCGTCGGTCAGATCCGCTTCGCGAAGGAACCCGGCGCGGACCTTCCCGTCGGCGCGACCCCGCGGGTGATGGGCGCCGAGCAGAGCAACACCAGCGTCGTGTTCGGCACGTCCGCGATCTTCAAGGCGTTCCGCCGCGTGACGCCGGGCATCAATCCGGACATCGAACTCAGCCGCGTGCTGGCGCGCGCGGGCAACGCCCACGTGGCCACGCTGCTCGGTTCGATCGACACCGACATCGACGGCGAGCACTACGCGCTGGGCATGGTCACGCGATTCGCGGCCGGCTCCGCGGAGGGCTGGGACACCGCGACCGCCAGCACGCGCGAGCTGTTCACCGAGGGTGGTGCGAGCGCCGACTTCGCCGACGAGTCGCGCGGGCTCGGCGAGGCCGTCGCCTCGGTGCACCGGACGCTCGCCGACGAACTGGGCACCTCGGAGGTCGCGTTCCCGGTGGAGACGCTGGTGCAGCGGCTGCGCGTCGTCGCCGCGTCGGTGTCCGAACTGGCGCCGTACGTCGACCGGATCGAGGGCCGTTACCGCAGGCTCGCCGAGCGCTCGATCACCGTGCAGCGCGTGCACGGCGACCTGCACCTCGGCCAGGTGCTGCGCACGCCGCAGACCTGGCTGGTGATCGACTTCGAGGGCGAGCCGGGGCAGCCGCTGCCGGAGCGACGCAGGCCCGACTCGGCGTCGCGGGACGTCGCCGGGATGCTGCGGTCCTACGAGTACGCCGCCTACCAGCGGCTGATCGAGGGCGGTGACGGCCAGGCCGACGAGCAGCACGTGGCCCGCGCCCGGGAGTGGGCGGACCGCAACCGCGCCGCCTTCTGCGAGGGCTACGCCGCGGCGGCGGGCGTCGACCCTCGGGACGACGCCGACGTGCTCGCGGCCTACGAACTCGACAAAGCCGTGTACGAGGCCGGCTACGAGGCGCGGTACCGACCCGCCTGGCTACCGATCCCGATGGAGTCGATCGCCCGGCTGGTCGATTGACCCGGGCGACGCCGCCGGCTTAGGTCAGCGCGGCGACCGCACCCTGGGCGGGCTTCGGCGTCCAGTCCGAGCGGTACACGCCGAGCGTGTCGTCGGGTGAACCGCTGCCGGTGTTGCGGTCGCGGGTCGTGTAGATGTACGTCGGACCCGCGAAGGACAGCGTCCGCCAGGTGGTCAGGAAGTCGGTGAGGTACGCGGCCTGGGTGGCCTCGTCGACCGCGGAGGTGGGCTGGCCGTACTCGGTGGCCCACACCTTCTTGCCGCCGTCGCCGTAGTTGGCCATCACGCCGTGGATGGCCTCGGCCTGGCTGAACGGGGTGTTGGCGGTGCCGCGGCCGCGGGAGAACTCGTTGTTGTACAGGTACGGGTGGAAGGCCACCGCGTCGAGCGAGCCCTTGGCGCCCGCGGCGTACATCTGGTCGATGAACGTCACCGGGTCCATCGTCAGCGCGAAGAACTGGACGACCGCACCGACGACGCCGCCGATCACGAGTGCCGACGGGTCGGCGCCCTTGATCTTCGGGTAGGCGGCCTTGAGCAGTCCGGCGTACCGGGCCGGCTCGGGTCCCTGCGGGCCCGACGTCCATGACGTGACGGCGTTCGGCTCGTTCCAGATCTCGTAGGCGGCGACCCGGCCGCGGTAGTGCGCGGCGGCCGCGCCGGCGAAGTCGCCGTACGTGGCGGCCGAGTCGGGCGGGCTCGAGATCGCCGGGGTGCCGGGCGTGACGGCCCAGCCGGGCGCGGACACCAGCGTGCCGAGCACCGACATGCCGCGGGCGTTGGCGGCGTCGACGATCAGGTCGACCTTGCCCCAGTCGTACTGACCCGGGTTGGGCTCCATGCCGGCCCACGGCATCATCACGCGGACGGTGCGGACGCCGGTGGCGGTCATCAGGTCGAGGGTGCGGTTCACGTCCTCGGGCGACATCCCGTACAGGTCGGAGTCGGCGAAGCCGATCGTGCTGCCCGAGGTGTTGATCGAGGCCGTCTCCACGTACGGGTAGGCCCGGACGTCCGAGGACGGCGTC
Source organism: Mycobacterium sp. PTI7 (assembly GCF_056679845.1). Classification (NCBI taxonomy): domain Bacteria; kingdom Bacillati; phylum Actinomycetota; class Actinomycetes; order Mycobacteriales; family Mycobacteriaceae; genus Mycobacterium; species Mycobacterium sp. PTI7. The sequence continues at coordinate 4,470,112 of NZ_CM155252.1, read as the reverse complement.
AGCGCCGCGGTGGCGGTGGCGGACACCACGGCGACGGTCGCCAGCGCCGTGACGAGCTTGAGCACGTTGCGCACGTTCTCCCCAATCCTTGGTTGCCTAGGCGATGAAACTAACAAACCCGCAGCGTCTCGACCGAATCGGCGACTGCGGGGCCGTCACCTCATCTTCGTCGGCCGCGGGCCGAATCGTTACCGGACGCCGATCCGCAGCAGGCTCGCGGCCGGCGCACAGGTTCGCACGGGGGTAGCGGTGCGTCACTGGTCGACGTGACGATCACCGAGCCGACGACGCCCACGTCCCGGTGGTCCCGGGTGTGGCTGGCAGTGCTGCTGGCCGGGACCACCGTCCTCTACCTGTGGCGGATCACGATCAACGGCATGGGCAACGCCTTCTACGCCGCGGCGACGCAGGCCGGGTCGGCCAACTGGGAGGCGCTGCTGTTCGGGTCGCTGGATCCGCACAACTTCATCACCGTCGACAAGCCGCCGCTGTCGCAGTGGGTGATGGGCCTGTCGGGTCAGCTGTTCGGGTTCGGCAGCGCGAGCATGTTGATCCCCCAGGCGCTGATGGCCGTCGGCGCGGTGGCCCTGCTGTACGCCGCCGTCGCACGCATCGCCGGTCCGACGGCGGGTCTGCTCGCCGGGACGGCGCTCGCCCTGACGCCGGTCGCGGTGCTGATGTTCCGGTTCAACAACCCCGACGCCGCGATGGTGCTGCTGATGACCGCGGCCGCCTACTGCACGGTGCGGGCGCTGGACCGCGACGGCGCCCGCTGGCTCGCCCTCGCCGGGGTGGCCCTGGGGTTCGCGTTCCTGGCGAAGATGCTCGAGGGCCTGATGCCCGCACCCGCCCTGGCCGCGGCGTACCTGCTGGCCGCCCCGGTCGCGTTCCGCACGCGGCTGCTGCACCTGCTCGGCGGCGCCGTGGCCATGACGGCGTCGGCGGGCTGGTTCGTGCTGCTGACGATGTGGTGGCCCGCGTCGTCGCGGCCCTACCTGGCGGGTTCGACCGACAACACCTTCATGAACTTGGTGCTCGGCTACAACGGGCTCAGCCGTCTGATGGGGCGCACCCACGGCGCGGCGGCTCCACCGGCACGGCTGCCCGATGCGGGCGCGTGGGTGGGCCAGGTCCAGGGGCCGGGCCGCCTGTTCGGCGGCGAGTTCGGCTACGAGATCGGCTGGCTGCTGCCCGCCGCGATCGTGGCGCTGGGTGTGGTGCTCATCCTGCGCGGACGTGCCCCCCGTACCGACCGGGTGCGTGCGGCGGCCGTGTTGTTCGGCGGGTGGCTGCTGATCGACGGCGCGGTGCTGAGCTTCATGCACGGCATGATCCATCCGTACTACTCGCTGTCGATCGCGCCCGCGGTGGCCGCGACGTTCGCCCTCGGCGTGCAGCAGACCTGGGCGCGGCGCGAGACGCTCTGGTGCCGGATCGCCCTGGTGGTCCTGCTGCTGGGCACCGGCCTGTGGAGCTGGTGGGTGCTGGGCCGCAACGTCACCTGGCTGCCCGGTCTGCGGTGGGCGATCCTGGTGCTCACCGGTGCGGCCGCGGTCGCGCTGTTCGGCGTGCTGGCGTCTCGGCGGACCGCGCTGGCGGGAGCGCTGGCCGGCGTCGCGGTGGCGGGGGCGCTGGCGGGCAGCGGCGCGTACGCGGTGGCGACCGTCGACACCGCGCATCAGGGGGGTGGGCCCGCGGTCGGGCCGCCGCACACCGGCCACGCCGTCTCGGCGTGGGGCCGGACGAAGGACGACCCGGTGCTGGACGCGATGCTCGAGGCCACCCACACCGAGTGGTCCGCCGCGATCGACCGGTCGAGCAACGCCGCCGCGCTCGAGTTGTCCACCGGCACCGCGGTGATGGCGATCGGCGGATTCGGCGGCACCGACCCGACGCCGACGCTCGGCCAGTTCCAGGACCTCGTCGCCGCGCACCGCGTCACCTACTACGTGACTGCCACCGGCGGCGGGCACCGCGGGTCGACGTCCCACGTCCACGCGGACATCGGGCGCTGGGTGGCGTTCTCCTACACGCCGCGGCGGGTGGGCGACGACCTGGTCTACGACCTCACCGCGCCGGTGCGGACGGGCTAGCGGACCAACCGGCGCAGCAGGGCCGACGCGGTGACCACGCCGACCGCGGCGGCCACCAGCAGCACGCCGACGTCGAGCCAGGTGTTGCCCGGCGTGCCGATCAGCAACGCGCGCAACGCGTTCACCTCGTAGCTCAGCGGGTTGACCGCGGACAGCCACCGCAGCCACTGCGGCATCACGTCGACGGGGTAGAGCGCGTTCGACGCGAAGAACAGCGGCATCGTGATCGCCTGACCGATGCCCATCAGCCGGTCGCGGTTGCGGACCAGCCCGGCCAGCGTCATCGACAGGCATGCGAAGAACGCCGAGCCCAGCACCACGATTCCCATCGCGGCGAGGATCCGCAGCGGGTTGCCGGTGAGGTGAATCCCCATGAGGTAGGCGATGATCAGCACGCCGACCACCTGCGCCACCGACCGCACGCCCGCCGCGAACGCCTTGCCGGTGATGAGCGCCGACGCAGGCGCGGGCGTGACCATCAGCTTGGCGAGGATCCCGGCGTCACGGTCCCAGACGATCTGGATGCCGTAGAAGATCGAGATGAACAGCGCGGACTGGGCGATGATGCCGGGCGCCAGAAACGCCAGATAGGGCACGCCGCCGGTGTCGATGACGCGCAGGTTCGAGAACGTCTGGCCGAAGATCAGCAGCCACAGCGCGGGCTGCACCATGCGGGTGAGGAGTTCGCTGCGATCGTGGCTGAGCTTCTGCAGCTCGACGAGCGCGAAAGCGTTCATCCTGCGCAGCAGGCCCGGCACGCGGCGCAGGCCGCGCGGCGCGCGGACGAGGGTGATGTGGTGGTCGGGGCGAGCGGAGCGCCGGGGAGACGTCTCAGGAGCCGACACGGCGGGCCGTCCTTCTGCTGGAGCGGATCTCGCGCAGCCCCTGCCGGGCGGCGTCGTCGGACAGGTCGGAGCCGGCGTAGTGCCGGAAGACATCCTCGAGGGTCACGTCGGGCGACTCGTCGGTGGCCAGCGACGCCTTGAGGTCGGCCGGCGTGCCGACGGTCTGCAGCGCGCCGTGGTGCATGAGGGCGACGCGGTCGCACAGGGCGTCGGCCTCCTCCATGTAGTGGGTGGTGAGCAGCACCGTCATGCCGAACTCGTCCTGCATGCGCGCCACCTGGGACCAGACGCCGTCGCGTGCAATGGGATCGAGGCCGACGGTGGGCTCGTCGAGCAGCAGCAGCGACGGCCGGTTCACCAGGGCCTGGGCCAGTTCCAGCCGGCGGACCATGCCGCCGGAGTACGTCCCGGCGAGGTTGCCCGCCACGTCGAGCAGGCTCATCGCCTCGAGCGCCTCGTCGACGCGGGCGCGGCGAGAAGCGCGCGGCACGTCGTACAGGCGGGCGAACAGCTCGACGTTCTGCCTGCCCGTCAGCGCCGACTCGATCGAGAGCTGTTGCGGCACATAGCCGATGTTCTGCCGGATGTCGAGGGTGTCGCGCCGGGAGTCCAGGCCGAACACCAGCACGTCGCCGTCCTGGGCGGGCGTCAGCGTGGTGAGCACCCGCACCACCGTGGTCTTGCCCGCGCCGTTGGGGCCCAGCAGCCCCATCGTCTCGCCGGCCCGCACCTCGAAGGTGACGTCGTCGACGGCGACGTGGTCGCCGTAGCGGTGGGTCAGGTGGCGGCAGTCGATGGCCGGTGGCGTCACGGGGCCTCCTCGCGCAGTAGTCGGGTGAGCGTGGCCAGGACGTCCAGCCCGTCGGTGAGGCGGTCGATCTGCTCGTCGTCGAGGCGTCCGAGCGCGGCGGTGAGTGCGGCGCGCCGCGCGGCGCGGGACTCGTCGGCGACGCGCTGGGCGGACTCGGTGAGCGCGAGCCTGCCGACGCGTCGGTCGGCCGGGTCGACGGTGCGCTGCAGCAGGCCGTCGGTCGAGAGTCTGGAGACCAGGGTCGACGCGGTGTTGGGGGCCAGGCCGAGTTCGGCGGCGGCGTGGCGGACGGAGATGCCGGGTTGCCGTCCGACGAGGCGCAGCAGCTCGGCCTGCGACTCGGGCAGGCCGGTTCCGATCGCGGGGCCCGCCGACCGGCGGACCTGGCGGCGGAAGCGCCCGACCGTGCCGAACAGTTCGGCGGCGAGTTCGGTGCGGGTATCCACTCCTGCCACTTTAGCTCTGTTACAGAGTAGGTTCCAGGGCGATTCGTGCACCCGCAGTCGCGCCCACCGCGGGTCCGCGTGCACGAATCCCAGGGTGCAGCGCCACAATGAGCGCATGACCACTGATGGCTCCGACGCCGGGTTCGACGACAACCCCCTCGAACCCTCCGAATCCCTCGACTCCGACGAGGTGCGGAACGACGACGGCGACGAGGTGGTCGACCCACCGGAGCGGTGGATCGAGGCCAAGGACGACGAGACGCTCGACGAGCGGCTCGCCGAGGAGGAGCCCGACGTCAGCGCCGACGGCGACGAGGACGCGCCGACCGACGGCCATGACTCCGACCAGGGCGGCGGCCTGCGGCTGGTCGCCGACGACGAACTCGATCGGATCGACCCCGAGGTGCACGGCACCGAGCGTGGCCAGATCGACGGGACGCCGGAGGACGGCGAGTCGTTCTTCCAGGTGGTCGAGTAGTCAGCCGCGGTAGAACGACGCCGGCGGCAGCGCTCGCAGTCCGCCGCCGGAGGTCGATGCCGCGAACGTGACGTCGGTGCCGGTCGCCTCGCCGTGCAGTTCGAGCGAGCCGACGGTGCGAAACCGCGACAGCACCCCGCTGACGAGGAAGTCGATCCGGTCACCCGGGCCCGGCGACGCGTCGTGCACGCGGGCGCCGAACGCGACCGGTTCGATGCCGGCCAGGTACAGCCACAGCGACGAGTACAGGTGAGCGGGCGTCGACGTCGGCACCACGGCGTGGTGCATCGGCGCGCCGTCGCCGGAGGACGCGAGCAGGAAGTCCTGCCCGCGTCCGCCGCCGTAGGCGTCGGGCACCTTGACGCAGACCGTGCGCGGCACGCCGAGGTCGGTGACCGGGGCGAGTCGCACCAGGGCGTCCCGCCGTCCGGGCACCAGCAGTTCGGTCCCGCCGGGCAGATCGGCGTCGTCGTCGATCTCGAGCGTCGCCGCGAAGACGACGCCCTGCTGAGCGAACAGGCCGCCGACGTCCCCGAGCACGGTGGACAGCGTCGACCTGATCGCATCGGTCAGCATCGTCATCACTCGGGTGCGACGGCCTGCAGCACGATCGTGGTGCGGGCGTCGACGGTGATGGTGCCCGCCGCGCCCACGAACTCCTCATCGCCGCCGTCGGTGCGCACCGTTGTCATCCACCGATCGCCGAACTCGTTCGGCGGCAACGTGAACTCGATCGGCTCGTAGTGGGCGTTGAACAGCAACACGAACGAGTCGTCGATGATCGGCTGGTTGCGGGTGTCCCGGTCGGGGATGCCGTGACCGTTGAGGTAGACCCCCACCGACTTCGCGAAACCGGAACCCCAGTCCTCGCCGGTCATCTCGGTGCCCTCGGGCGTGAACCACGCGATGTCGGGGAGCCCCGCCTCACCGCGCCGGCCGACCGGCTTGCCGCTGAAGAACCTGCGGCGCCGGAACACCGGGTGCTCGGCGCGCAGCGCGGTCACCGTGCGGGTGAACTCGAGCAGCTCCTCGTCGGCGGTCGACCAGTCGATCCAGGTGATCTCGTTGTCCTGGCAGTAGCCGTTGTTGTTGCCGCCCTGCGTACGACCGAGTTCGTCGCCGTGACAGATCATCGGGACGCCCTGCGACAGCAGCAGCGTGGTCAGCAGGTTGCGCTGCTGACGCGACCGCAGCGCGTTGACCTCGGCGTCGTCGGTGGGTCCCTCCACCCCGCAGTTCCACGAGCTGTTGTTGGACTCGCCGTCGTTGTTGTCCTCGCCGTTGGCCTCGTTGTGCTTCTCGTTGTAGGACACCAGGTCCCGCAGCGTGAAGCCGTCGTGGGCGATCACGAAGTTGATCGAGGCGACGGGCCGGCGCGCGGTGTTCTCGTAGAGGTCCGCGGAACCGGTGAGCCGGTAGGCGAATTCGTCGAGCGTCGAGGGCTCGCCGCGCCAGAAGTCGCGGACCGTGTCGCGGAACTTGCCGTTCCACTCCGTCCACTGCGGGGGGAACCCGCCGACCTGGTAGCCGCCGGGGCCGACGTCCCACGGCTCGGCGATGAGCTTGACCTGCGACACCGTCGGATCCTGCTGCACCAGTTCGAAGAACGTCGCCAGCTTGTCGACGTCGTAGAACTCGCGGGCCAGCGTCGACGCGAGGTCGAAGCGGAACCCGTCGACGTGCATCTCGGTGACCCAGTAGCGCAGCGAGTCCATGATCAACTGCAGCGAGTGCGGGTGACCGACGTTCAGGCTGTTGCCGGTGCCCGTGTAGTCCATGTAGTACTTCTTGTCGTCCTCCACCAGGCGGTAGTAGGCCGAGTTGTCGATGCCGCGCATCGAGAGCGTCGGGCCCATGTGGTTGCCCTCGGCGGTGTGGTTGTAGACCACGTCGAGGATCACCTCGATGCCCGCCTCGTGCAGGGTCCGGACCATCGCCTTGAACTCCTGCACCTGCCCGCCGGGGGTGCCGCTGCTGCTGTACTTCGAGTCCGGCGCGAAGAACCCGATCGTGTTGTAGCCCCAGTAGTTCGACAGACCCTTGTCGATCAGCGTCGAGTCGTTGGCGAAGTGGTGCACCGGCATCAGCTCGATGGCCGTGATGCCCATCGACTTGAGGTGCTCGACGATCGCCGGGTGCGCGACGGCCGCGTACGTGCCGCGCATCGCCTCGGGGATGTCGGGGTGGGTCTCGGTGAGGCCCTTGATGTGCGCCTCGTAGATCACCGAGTCGGCGTACTCGTGGTTCGGCGGGCGGTCGATGCCCCAGTCGAAGAACGGGTTGATCACCACGGACTTCGGCATGCTCGCCGCGGAGTCCTCGTCGTTGCGGCTGTCCTCCTCGCCGAAGTCGTAGCCGAACAGCGACTGGTTCCAGTCGAACGTGCCGTCGATGGCCTTGGCGTAGGGGTCGAGCAGCAGCTTGTTCGGGTTGCAGCGGTGGCCCTCGGCGGGGTTGTGCGGGCCGTGCACGCGGTAGCCGTAGCGCTGGCCGGGTTCGATGTTGGGCAGGAAGCCGTGCCAGACGAAGCCGTCGACCTCGGGCAGGGTTACCCGGGTCTCGTTGCCGTCGGCGTCGAACAGGCACAGTTCGACCTTGTCGGCGACCTCGCTGAACAACGCGAAGTTGGTGCCCGAGCCGTCGTAGGAGGCGCCGAGCGGGTAGGCCTTGCCGCGCCAGACCTCTTGAGGGACGGCGTTGGGAGTCGAGACCTGAGTCAAGGGGTCATCCTTCTTGCTGATGTGGTGTCGGTGATCAAGGCACGATACGACGTGCCCGGGTGCTCGAGCATGGTGAGCAGCGCGCCGCTACCGGGGCAGGGGGCGTGACTGCACGCTGTGATCTGCCCGTTTACCGGCCGGTGCAAACCAGCGCACGAGGCGGTGTGGGAACTGTCACCGGCGACAGTTTCCGCTACTAGCCTGCGTAGTAGGGTGCTGACGTGAGCACTCCGTCGACGCTGGCCCGTGGCCTGCGCGGCGGTCTGGTCGGCATCGGCTCCGTGCTGGTCGCCACGTCGGCGCATGCCTTCGCAGGAGGCGGTGTGCCGCAGGGCGGTGCACTCGTCACCGCCGCACTGGCCTGCTCGATCACCGGCGTGGTCGCGGCCGAGGTGAGCGGACGGAGTCGCCGGCTCTGCCTGGCGGCGGTCGTGGTCGCGCTCTGCGTCGGCCAGGCCCTGTCCCACGTGATCTTCGCCGTCACCGGCCACCATCACGCCGGCATGGCGCTGACGCCGTCGATGGCCGGCGGCCACGCGCTGGCCGCCCTCGCACTCGGCGTCGTCATCTGCGCCGTCGAGTATCTCTACGTGGTCGGCGCCACGGTGCTGTCCTGGCTGCGGCTGTTCGCGACGGCCGTCACCCGCCCGGTCTGCCGGCCGGTCCGGCGCACCCGCGCGCGCGTCGTCGTGACGTCGTCGTTCCTGCCCTCGGCGCTGGGTATGCGCGCGCCGCCCGTGGCCTTCGCCCTCTGACTCTCGACGTGCCCTCCGCCGTGTGATCACGGCCGGCGTGGCGGCTTTGGCCGCTCGCGCCTCGCATCGACGACTCCTCTCCGCGGCGCGCCCGTGCGCTGACGCGCTCCCACGCGCCGCCCTGCCTCGAAGGCCCCTGTCATGACGACACCCGTCCCCGTCCCCACCGACCCCGCGCGCCGACGACTCCGCGGTCTGCGCCCGATCCTGCTCCGCCTCCACTTCTATGCCGGCGTCTTCGTCGGCCCCTTCATCCTGATCGCCGCGGTCACCGGGCTGCTCTACGCGCTCGTCCCACAGCTAGACGCGTTCGTCTACCGCGACCAGCTGACGGTCGATCAGGTGGGCGATCAGCGCCTGCCGCTGGCCGATCAGCTCGAGGCCGCCCGCGCCGCGCATCCCGAGGGGTCGGTCGAGAGCATCCGGCCGCCCGACGGCGCCGACGAGACCACGCAGGTGACGCTCGCGGTCGACGACGTCCCGCCCGACTACGCGCGGACGGTGTTCGTCGATCCGTACAGCGGCGAGGTCCGCGGCGCGCTGACGACGTTCGGGCAGTGGATGCCGCTGCGGGCGTGGCTCGACGAACTGCACCGCAACCTGCACCTCGACGCGATCGGCCGCAACTACAGCGAGCTGGCCGCGAGCTGGCTCTGGGTGATCTCGCTCGCCGGTGTCGCGCTGTGGTTCATGCACCGCCGGGACACCAGGAAGCTGAACAGGATCGCCGTGCCGGATCGTGACAAGAAGGACCGCCGTCGCACGCTGTCGTGGCACGGCGCGGTCGGCGTGTGGATCGTGGTGGCGCTGCTCGGGCTGTCGGTCACCGGCGTGACGTGGTCGCGCTACGGCGGTCAGTCGGTCAACGCCGTCCAGGCCCACCTCGACATGACCGCGCCGTCGGTCGACACCGCGCTGGCGGCGGCCGGCCCCGACACCGCGGCCGGGGGACACCAGCACGGCGCGATGCCGGCGGCCACGGGCGGCGACGGGCTGCTGTACGGCGCCGACACCGCACTGCGGACGGCCGGGGACGCCGGCCTGCGGGGGCCGATCTGGATGTATCCGCCCGCCGAGCACGGTGAGGGCTGGCAGGTCGCGGAGAACAAGCGGGACTGGCCCACCCGGTACGACGCGATCTCGGTCGACCCCGACACGGGTGCGGTGACCGACCGGGTGAACTTCGCGGACTGGCCGTTCCTCGCGAAGCTGACCGACTGGGCGATCGGCGCGCACATGGGCATCCTGTTCGGCATCGCCAACCAGCTGGTGCTGGCGCTCGTCGCGATCGGGCTCATCACGATCGTCGTGCGCGGCTACCGGATGTGGTGGCAGCGCAGGCCCACCCGCGGCTCGTCGTGGGCGGTGGGGCGGGCACCGCTGCGAGGGGCGCTGCGCACCCTGCACCCGGTCGCGCTCGCGACCGTCGTGGTGCTGGCCGTCGCGGTCGGCGGAACGCTCCCGCTGTTCGGCATCAGCCTGGCGGCGTTCGTCGTCGTCGATCTCGTGGTCGGCGCCGTGAAGCGGCGGCGGACCGTAGGCGCCGAGGCGACGGTCGAGTCCGCCGATGCGTAGGCCGTGGGCGTTCGCGGTCGTGGCCGTCACGCTGCTGCTCGCGTCCGGTTGCGCCCAGACGCGGGAGGAGTCGATGGCCGCCGGCGTCACCGTCGCCGACCAGTGGGTCAGCGCCGCCGACATGGGCATGGCCGCGATGTTCGGCACGCTGCGCAACGCCGGCGCCCGCGAGGCCCGGATCCTCTCGGGGTCGTCGCCGGCCGCCGGTCGCATCGAGGTGCACGAGGTGGTGCCCGACGTCGGTGGATCGAACGTCATGCAGCCAAAGGCCGGTGGCATCGCGATCCCCGCGGACGGTGCGCACGACCTGACGCCCGGCGGTGACCACGTGATGCTGATGGATCTGGTCGGTCCGCTGCGCCCCGGCACCGACGTCGAGGTGGTGCTGACCTTCGAGGACGGCTCCACCCTGCCCGTGACCGCCCAGGCCCGCGACTTCCCCGGCGCCGACGAGGAGTACCAGCATGGGTAGCGCGGTCACCCGTCGGCGCCTCATCGCGGGTGGGGCCGCCGCGGTGGCGGCGGGTGCCGCGCTGAGCCAATCCGGTAGCGCGCAGTCCGCCACCGTCGGCGGCTTCGGCACCGCCACCGAACCGTTCCACGGCGACCACCAGAGCGGTGTGTTGACCGCGCCGCAGGCGCACTCCTGGTTCGTCGCGCTGGACCTCGCCGAGGTGCCGGGCAGGAGTCCACGCGACGCCCTCCAGGCGATCCTGCGGCTGTGGACGGCGGACGCGGCGCGGTTGACGCAGGGCATCCCCGCCCTCGCCGACACCGAACCCGAACTGGCGCAACGACCCTCGCGACTGACGGTCACCGTCGGCATGGGCTCGGCGCTGTTCGACCGCGTCGGTCTCGGCGGGCTGCGGCCACCGTCGGTGCGGGAGCTGCCCGGCTTCCCAACCGACCGGCTGGACCCGCGGTGGTGCGGGGGAGACCTGCTGCTGCACGTCGGGGCGGACGATCCGATGGTGGTGGCCCACGCCGGCCGCGTGCTGCTGAAGAACGTCCGCTCGATGACGACGCCGAGGTGGCGGCAGACCGGCTTCCGCAACGCCTACGGCGCCAACCGTCCCGGCGGCACCATGCGCAACCTGATGGGACAGGTCGACGGCACGGTCAACCCGACCGACCCCGACCGGCACGTCTGGGATCACGGTGACGCGCAACGCTGGTTCGCCGGTGGCACGGTGCTCGTCGTGCGCCGGATCCGGGCCGAGCTGGACACCTGGGACGAACTCGACCGCGCCGGTAGGGAACTCGTCATCGGGCGCCGCATCGCGAACGGCGCGCCGCTCACCGGGCAGCAGGAGTTCGACGAACCCGACCTGACCGCCACCGTCGGCGGCATCCCGGTGATCCCGCCGAACTCACACGTCGCGCTGGCACGCCCCGTCACCGACGACGAACGATTCCTGCGGCGGCCGTACAACTTCGACGATCCGCCGCCGCCCGGCCGGACCACCGACAGCGGGCTGATCTTCGCGACGTACCAGCGGGATCCGGCGATCCAGTTCGTGCCCGTGCAGCGCCGGCTCGCCGCCGCGGATGCGTTCAACCGGTGGATCACGACGATCGGGTCGGCCGTCTTCGCCGTGCTGCCGGGGGCACGCGAGGGCGGATACCTCGGGCAGTCGCTGCTGGAGTCCTAGCCGGCGACCTCGACGCCCGCGGCGCGCAGCGCGTCCACGGCGTCGGCGGTCGTCGTCGGCGACACCCCCGCGGTCAGGTCCAGCAGGACCCGGGTGGTGAAGCCGGCGGCGGCCGCATCGGCCGCGGTGGCCCGCACGCAATGGTCGGTGGCGATGCCGACCACGTCGACGGTGTCGACGTCGTGGCCGCGGAGCCAGTCGGCCAGCGTCGTGGTCCCGTCGCTCGCCTCGACGCCCTCGAACCCGCTGTAGGCGGCCGAGTAGTGCCCCTTGTGGAACACGGCCTCGACGGCGGACGGGTCGAACGCGGGGTGGAAGTCGACGCCGGAGGTTCCGACCACGCAGTGCGGCGGCCAGGAGTCGCGGAAGTCCGGTTCGTCGGAGAAGTGACCGCCGGGGTCGACGTGGTAGTCCTTCGTGGCGACGACGTGGTCGTAGTCGTGGTGGGCGAGCAGCGCGGTGATGGACTGCGCGACCTCGACGCCACCCTCGACGGCGAGTGACCCGCCCTCGCAGAAGTCGTTCTGGACGTCGACGACGATCAGCGCGCGCATACGTGTCAGGCTAGCCGCCGAACAGCAGGTACAGCCCGGTGAACGTGTAGCCCACCATCACCAGCATCATCGCCAACTGGCCCGTCAGCTGGTGCCGCTTGGGCAGCACGCGCAGCGCCCGGTCGTGCGCGGCGATCACGCCCGCGACGTGGCCGAGGACCACGAACCCCACCTTCAGCGTCGCGAGCACCGCGGGGTGCATCGACAGCAGGTAGGAGACCTCGACGCCGCCCAGCCAGCCCGTGCCGAACGGATCGGCGAGCCGCAGCACCGTCTGCTGGCCGCGCTCGATCAGGTAGGTCAGGTAGTGCGCGAAGACGTAGCCGATCACGATCGGGATCAGCGAGTGCGCCATCAGGCCGGGCAGCTCGCGGCGGGTGGTGCGGTCCACGCCGCCCGTCGCCCGCGCCGCGAGGCTGAACGTCAGTCCTACGATGACGGCGAACCCCAGTAGCCCGGCGCTACGCACGAGGGCGGCCAGAAGCACCGACCCCGACGACACGTCGTCGACGAAGCCACGCCACCCCGGCATCGCCGAGAAGCTGTCGAACGCCGTCGATCCGAGCAGCACCGCCAGCACGGCCACGGTGCCCGGCCGGATCGGCAGCGACGGCAGATGGTCGAACGGGTTCCCGACGGCGATCCGGCCGTCGGCGTTGCGCCGGAACGGGGCGGCCCGCGACGCCACGACGCCGTACACCTCGAACGGGTCGGCGTTCGACGGCCACCGCCGGCCGAACACCAGCGCGCCGATCAGCGTCACGGCCAGATAGATCAGCAGCCAGAGCTGCACGGCGCCAAGAGATCCGGGGTCCGGGCTGGCGAGTTCGAGCCACACGAACGCGAAGAGTCCAAATGCCGCGGGCCAGTACCCGAGCCACGCGGGATACGTCACCGGCGGCGGACGCCGCGACATCGGCAGCAGCCGGTAGACCGTGCGCACCGGGGACAGCAGTCGCCACACCGGGCCGAGCACGACCGACAGCGCCACCAGGCCCACCCACAGCAGCACGTAGAACACACCGGGCAGTGCGTTCTCGCCGTTCTGCGGACCGACGACCGCGGCGACGCCGACCCAGACGGCCAGCAGCAGCGCGACCACCGCAACCGTCCAGCGCACCGCGGGCGCGTCGACGAGCGTGGTGCACCACCGCGGCAGCGGCCTACCCTGCGTCGCGGGGTCGAAGCGGGGCTTCTTCCAGGCGAGCGCGACGACGGCGAACGTGAACGTCAGCGCCCACGCCGCGCCGATCAGGGCGTAGGTGAACGGGATCGGCAGATCGGACGACCCGCCGAGCCCGTGCGCGAGCAGTTCGGTGGTGGTACCCGAGGTCACTGTTGGACGGCGATGGTGGCGACGGTCTTGTTCAGGTCGTGCAGTTCGACGTCGACCTTGCCGGGCACGTCGACGGTGAACTGGAACTGCTGGCCGGCCTTCGCCTCGACCGGGAACGAGTGCTCCGGGTTCGAGTGCACGTGCAGTTCGTCAGCCGCGTCGCTGTTCACCCGGATCACGATCGGCTCGCCGACCCGGGCGTCCACCTGATCGTTGGTCGGGGTGACCCGACCGTTCGCGATCGTCACGTCGACGGTCACGCGGGCGGGTGCCGCCTGGTCGTCGGTCAGCGCGGGAGCCGCCGTCGACGACGGGGCCGCCGAATCCGACGCGGCGGCACCGGCCGAGGTGGGCGCACTGCTGGTGGCGGTGTCGGTCGATCCGCCGCAGCCGGCGGTCACCAGCGCTGCGGCGGCACACGCGATCAGGGTCCGGGTCAGAGGAGTCGTCACGGTGTCCCATCTTCCCCGGACGATGCCGGCGAATCGCTGTTCAGGTCATCGTCCTCGTCGTCGCCGCGGCGCCGATCGCGCATCGCGATCCAGACGACCACTCCCACCACCGCGATCGCCGGAGCGAACGCGGGGATGGCGAGCAGCGCCGAGTGATCGGCGAGGAACTCGACCTCGGTGGTGGGTGTCATGCCTGCCCGGAGGGCTCCGGTTGCCGGTCGGAGACGCTCTTGGTCGGCTCGTTCCCGTTGAGTCGACCGGCGCCCCAGGTGAGTCCGGCGATCATGATCAGCGTGCCGGCGAGCACGGTCAGGCAGCCGATCAGCCACAGCGACTGCGGGATGTCGGTACTGCGCTCGCGCTGCAGGATGGTGATCTCCGCGACGAACGGCCTCGTCATCGACGCCTCCGCGGGCACCTCGGGGGCCCCGATGCCGGGATCGCCCTGCAGGTAGATCGGCACCGCGGCGAAGGTCCGCCCGTCGTGCAGTCGCAGCAGCGTCTTCCAGGATCCGGACACCGGCATCGGCTTGGTCGACACGTAGTGGCCCGGACCGACCTTCTCGAGCTGGTCGACGAAGATGCCGCGCTGGTTGTCCAGCCCGCCCTGCCAGCCGAGCACCGACACCCAGTTGGGGTCCTCGCTGACCAGGTCCGGCGGGTTGATCCGGATGTCGGCGGTCGCCATCCGCTGATCGCCGATGGGCGGGGCCTCGGTCAAGGTGAAGGACGCCGTGGCGTTCTGCGGTACGTCGTAGCGCAGACCGTTGGCGGTGGCGCCGCCGATCGCGATGACGGAGAGGGCGACGATGCCGACGCCGATCGCGCGGCTCGGGAGCTTCTGGTTGGTGAGCACCATGCCGACCATGGCGCCGCACACGCCGACGAGTGCCGCGACCGGCACCGCCATCGCGAGCGCCTCGGGCCAGATGCTGGTGGGCCACGAGTAGCGGTAGACGGCGTCGATCCAGAACGACTCCAGCCACAGGCCGATCGTCGCCACGCCGATGCCGCTCGCGAGGCCGAGCAGGAGCGGCTTCTTGATCAGCGGGGTGAATGCGAGGGCCTCGACCACCACGGCGGCGCCGAGGTAGAGCGCGAACCAGTTGATCGGCGCGCCGAGCACCGGTCCGACGATGATCGCCACCAGGCCACGCAGCACGATCGCCAGGACCGCCGCGATGATCGCGGCGCCGCGGCCGAGCATGATCCGCGCAGCCACCAGCGCGAACGCGCCGGCGGCGGCGATCAGCATCGGCTCGAACACCTGGCGGAACTGCATGACGCCGAAGTCGAACTCCACCTGGAAGACCGACAGGCCGATGACGATGCCGCCGAACGCCAGGTACTGGATGAACTTGATGCCGGGGCCGTCCTTGGGCTTGTCCTCGCCGACGGCGCGACGGCCCTCGTGCTCGAGGAACAGCGCGGTCAGCGTGGAGAACCCGGCGCCGCCGATCAGCATGAGGTGGGTGGGGCCCCACAGCGTGACGTCCTGGCCGAAGATGCGGTGCCAGACGTCGTCGAGCGGGAAGCCGATCAGCGCGTACAGGCCGCACCCGGCCATCAGGATGCCGCCGACCGGGGCGTACCAGTGCCGGGTGATCCGCACGGCGTACGGGCCGGGCTTCTCGTAGGGCAGGACGCAGGCCAGGCAGCCCGCGACGAACAGGATGAACAACCCGAACAGGATGAAGTAGTGCGCGGGGTTGGCGAGCGGCCCTGAGTCGCGGCCGTTGCCGATGTGCAGGCTGACGTCCCAGATGAAGCCGAACAGGGCGCTGATGATCGTCGTGATGAACAGCGCGATCGGCAGCGCGACCCACGCCGGCCGGTTGAACTTCCGGCCGGCCCACTCACCCAAGTTGTGCAACCAGGTGATCTTGCGCATTCGGTGGAGGTAGCCGATCCAGAGCAGGGCGACGCCGATGACGAGCCCGCCCACGGACAGACCGATGATCTCGTTGAGGGCGGCGCCGCCGCCCTCGCTTCCTTGAGCGGCCACGAACGTGACGTTCGACTGCAACGACTCCACTGTCATTTCCACCTGTCGATTAGAACGGATCAGGGAACCCTACCGACCGGTAATGTTGCCAGAACACCCGAGGCGATACCAGGGGTACCGCGAACATCCGTCGGTCATTTCTTCGTCGGGGGCTTCAGCACCTTCAGCGCGAGGTTCATCACCGGTCCCGGCACGCGGTCCCTGGCGTCGAGCGCCGCGTTGGCGGCCCGGGTCCGGACGGGTGTGCCGCGGCCGAACCAGGCGTTCAGCGGTCCGCCCGTAGGTTCCAGGTCGACGTGCATCGGCGGCCTCCCGTCGGCGGCGCCGAGCGCGTTCGAGATGACCATCCGCTGGATCTCGCTGGTGCCCTCGAAGATCGTGTAGAGCTTCGCGTCGCGGTACCACTTCTCGACCGGGTGGTCGGTGATGTAGCCGTAGCCGCCCATGGTCTGGATGGCGCGTTCGGTGGTCTTGACCGCCAACTCCGTGGCCGCGAGCTTGGCCATCGAGCCCTCGCCGCGTTCGAACGGCACGCCCGTCGCCGCCATCCACGACGCCCGCCACGTGAGCAGCCGGGCGGCGTCGAGTTGGGTGGCGAGGTCGGCCAGCGGGAACGCGATGCCCTGGTTGTCGATGATCGGCGCGCCGAACGCCTCGCGGTCGTTGGCGTAGCTGGTCGCGTATTCGAGTGCGGCCCTGCTGATGCCGAGTGCCTGCGCGGCGACCATCGGGCGGGTCTGCTCGAGTGCGCCGAGCGTCGCCGATCCCGAGTGCTTGCCGCCCTCGACGGCCTCGCGAGCCTTGGCCAGCTTGTGCTCGAGCTTCTCGTGACCGCCGAGCAGGTTCGCGCCGGGCACGCGGACGCCGTCGAACTTGAGTTCCGCGGTGTGCGACGCACGGCATCCCAGCTTGTCGAGTTTGCGCACCATCTCCAGGCCGGGCGTGCCGCCGGGCACGATGAACAGCGCCTGACCCTTGTGGCCCAGGTCGGGGTCCACGTTGGCGTTGACGACGTGGACGTTGGCGATGCCGCCGTTGCCGATCCACATCTTGTGGCCGTCGATGATCCAGTCGTCGCCGTCGCGGCGGGCCGTGGTGCGCAGGTTGCGCACGTCGCTGCCGCCCTCGGGTTCGGAGATCGCGAGCGCCGCGAGCTTGAGGTCGCCGGGGCTGCCGAAGCACTCCGGCGCCCACTCGAGCATCTGCTCGGGGGACGCGGCCTGCCCGATCGCCGACAGCGCCAGCGCGGGCATGACGACGGCGAGGCCGATGCCCGCACATCCCCAGAAGAGTTCCTCCATGAACATGGGCAGCGACAGACCGGTCGGGTCACCGATCAGGTCGCGGTAGAACAGCGGGCTGTAGAAGCCCTGTCGCGCAGCCTCCTCGAGCACGGGCCAGGGGAATTCCTGGCGGGCGTCGTACTCGGCGGCCACCGGTCGGACGACCTGCTCGGCGAACTCGTGCGCGCGCCGGGCGAGGTCGTGCTGGGCGATGGTGGGGGTGAGGTCGAAGCTCATGATTTACCCTCCAACTGAGTGGACATGTGTTCACTCATACCCCGGTTCGCGGCGACTGAATCGGCCTAGCGTGGGGTGATGCACCTCGGCCCGCGACTTCGCCAGCGCGACGGGGTGTCCTGCGGGCCCGCCGCCGCCGTCGCCGCCGGGGTGCTGCTCGACCCCGTCTACCGGCGCCTGGTCGGCGGCGCGGACGACGCGTGGATCGGCGCGGAGCAGCGTCGCGTGCACGCGCGGATCAACCGGTTCTGGCCGCGCGCGCTCGGCACGACCCCCGCGGCCATGGTGGCGGCGATCGACGCGCACGGCGGCGGCGTGCGCTACCGCTGGCGGCCGTGCCGCGGGCTGTGGGGCTGCCGCGATCCACTCACCGACGTGTTGGCCGCGGTGCGCTCCGACAGACCGGTGGCGATGCTGGTCGGGAACGTCCTACCCCGGCACTGGGTGCTGGTGGTCGCGTCGGAGGGCCGGATGCGGTGCTACGAACCGTCGTCCGGCCGGCTGCTCGCGCTCGATCCGGCCGACGTGCGTGCCGCCCGGCTCGCGGGCGTCGGCTATCCGCGCCCGTTCGCGTTCGTGCTGCCGCGCTGAATCTCCCGCACGCGCTCCGCGACCGCGACGTCGCCGGTCCGGGTCAGACCCTCGACGACGCCATCGCGGTTGCGGTCGGGCTGGTTCTGCGACATCTTGGCCTTCCCCTCCACCGCGGTGACCGGCAGCGAGATGCCCACGATGGCCTTGAGTTGGCCCGCCACGAACGACTCGGGCGCATCGCTCACCTGCCAGGGCTCCGTGCGACCGTCCTCGTGCAGGTCGGTGAGCCGGGTGACGAGGTCGAGCACCCAGTCGGCGTCGTCGTGGACGACCAGGCGGCCGTACACGGCGAGCACGTCGTAGTTCCACGTCGGCACCACCTTGCCGGTCTCGGCCTTCGTGGCATAGAAGCCGGGGGAGACGTAGGCGTGCGGGCCGGCGAACGTCGCGACCGACTCGGCGCCGTCGGCGAACGCATGCGGGTTCGCGCGGGCGACGTGCCCGATCAGCGCGTGCTCGGTGGCGTCGTACATCAGCGGGAGCGGCGTGACGATCAAGCCGTCCGACGTGTGCGACACCAGGTGGCCGAACCGGACCGCGGCGAGCGCCGAGGCGGTCTCGTCGGGCGTCATGGCGAACTTCGGCGGTACGTACATTGGTGCGTTCAGCCTAGTCGCGCCGGACTTAGCCTGAATGGATGACGCCGGCCACGAAACGCTATGCGGTGATCACGTTCCTGGTGGCCTGGATCGCGCTGCCGCTCGGGATCTTCGTGCTCAACGAGCTGCCGGACCCGTGGTTCCAGGTCGCGTGCTGGGTGATCCTGGTGTTCGTCCTGTTGTGGGTGTGGCTGATGGTGCGCAGTATCCGCGAGGGTTAGCGGAACGCGTCCGTTCGAACATATGATCGAACCGTGGGGATGCAGTCGATCGGGCACACCGGGCAGCCGGCGCCCCCTGCCTTCCGCCGGATCGATCCGCCGGTGGACGTCCTGGTCGACCTCGGCGCCGTCTTCCCCCGGGAGCCGCACCGCGCCGGCGGCTACCACCCGTCGGGACTGCAGATGCACGCCGTCGTCGAGGGCCGGCTGAGCTGCTGGGGGATGTGCGAGCAGGGGCACTGGTGGGGCTGGGTCACCTACGACGTCGCATACGGGCCCAACCGGAGGTCCGTGACGCACTGGGTGCCGGCCTGGACGCTCAAGCGGCCGTGACCCTGGCGCCGGTTAGGTTGGGGACATGGCCCGCAAGTACGCGACGGCGGACACCGTCGCCCGCAGCGAGATGCTCGACTTCGTCCGACCGCGCCACCACATGGTGCTGACCACCTACCGCTCCGACGGATCGCTGCAGAGTTCACCAGTCAGCGGCGGCGTCGACGCCGAGGGCCGCATCGTGGTGGCCACCTATCCGCAGCGCGCCAAGGTCGCGAACCTCCGTCGCGATCCGCGGGCCAGCGTGATGGTGCTGTCCGACGACTTCAACGGCGCCTACGTTCAGGTGGACGGCGCCGCCGAGGTGGTCGACCTGCCCGACGCCGTTGAGCCCCTCGTCGAGTACTTCCGGGTGATCGCCGGCGAACACTCCGACTGGGACGAGTATCGTCGCGCCATGGTCGAGCAGGGCAAATGCTTGATCCGGGTGACGCCGGAGCGGTGGGGCCCGGTGGCCACCGGCGGATTCCCGCCGCAGTAGTTCCGCCAGGCGGCCGCGTTGCGGCGGCTAGCTCGTCAAACTATAGTCTGGACACATGTCCAGAGCCCTTCCGTCGACTCTGGTCGCGGTGAACTGACCATGCGGATCGCCCTGCTCTCCTACCGGAGCAAGACGCATTGTGGTGGGCAGGGCGTGTACGTCCGGCACCTGAGTCGCGGCCTCGTAGAACTCGGTCACGAAGTCGAGGTGTTCTCCGGCCCTCCCTATCCCGGCGGACTGGACCCTCGCGTCCGGCTGACCGAGGTGCCCAGCCTCGACCTCTACCGCGAACCCGATCCGTTCCGGGTGCCGCGGCCCAGCGAGATCCACGACCGCATCGACCTGCTCGAGCTGCTGAGCACGTGGACCGCCGCGTTCCCCGAGCCGCGGACGTTCTGCATGCGGATGTCGCGCATCCTCGCCGACCGCCGCGACGACTTCGACGTCGTCCACGACAACCAGAGCCTCGGCACCGCGCTGCTCGACATTGCCGGACTCGGCCTGCCGGTGGTCGCCACCGTGCACCACCCGATCACCCGGGACCGCGTCGTCGACGTCGCCGCCGCGGCGTGGTGGCGCAAGCCGCTGGTGCGCCGGTGGTACGGCTTCGCCGAGATGCAGAAGAAGGTCGCCCGCCAGATCCCCGAGCTGCTCACCGTGTCGTCCACGTCGGCCGCCGACATCGCCGAGGACTTCGGCGTCTCGCCGAGCCAGCTGCAGGTCGTGCCGCTGGGCGTCGACACCGAATTGTTCACGCCCGCACCGAATCGCGTGCGCAACCGCATCATCGCGATCGCCAGCGCCGACGTGCCGCTCAAGGGCGTCAGCCACCTGCTGCACGCGGTGGCGCGGCTGCGCGTCGAACGCGACGTCGAGGTGCAGCTGGTCGCCAAGCTGGAGCCCAACGGCCCCACCGAGAAGCTGATCGCCGAGCTGGGCATCTCCGACATCGTCCACATCTCCAGCGGCGTGTCCGACGCGGACCTCGCGAAGCTGCTGTCGTCGGCCGAGGTGGCCTGCATCCCGTCGCTCTACGAGGGGTTCTCGCTGCCCGCCGTCGAGGCCATGGCCAGCGGCACGCCGATCGTCGCGAGCCGCGCGGGCGCGCTGCCCGAGGTCGTCGGATCCGACGGCGAGTGCGCGCGACTGGTCAACCCGGGTGACGTCGACGACCTCACCGCGACCCTCGGCGACCTGCTGGACTCGCCCCTGGAGCTGCACCGCCTCGGAGCGGCCGGCCGGCGACGGGCACTCGACGTCTTCAGCTGGGAATCGGTGGCCGCGCAGACCGTCGCGGTGTACGAACGGGCAATCGAGAAGTCGAACAGGAAGGCAGGCGCATGCTGACGGTCGACTTCGACCATCTGGGGGTCGGTTCGGGCACCACCGTGATCGACGTGGGGTGCGGCGCAGGCCGGCACTCGTTCGAGGCGTTCCGCCGCGGCGCCGACGTGGTGGCCTTCGATCAGAGCGCCGAGGACCTCAACGACGTCGACGCGATCCTGCAGGCGATGGCCGACCAGGGCGAGGCGCCGGCGTCCGCCAAGGCCGAGGCCGTCAAGGGCGATGCCCTCGAACTGCCCTACGCCGACGGCACGTTCGACGTCGTGATGGCGTCGGAGATCCTCGAGCACGTGCCCGCCGACGACCGTGCGATCGCCGAGCTGGTGCGGGTGCTCAAGCCCGGCGGCCGGCTCGCCGTCACCGTCCCGCGCTGGCTGCCCGAGAAGGTGTGCTGGCTGCTGTCCGACGAGTACCACGCCAACGAGGGCGGGCACATCCGGATCTATCGTGCCGACGAGTTGCAGGCGAAGATCACCGCGCTCGGAATGGAATTCGATCGCCGCCACCACGCGCACGCCCTGCATGCGCCGTTCTGGTGGCTCAAGTGCGCGGTGGGCGTCGAGAAGCCGAACCATCCCGCCGTCGCCGCCTATCACAAGCTGCTGGTGTGGGACATGATGTCGCGACCGTGGCTGACCCGCCAGGCCGAGGCGGCGCTGAACCCGCTGATCGGCAAGAGCGTCGCGCTGTACTTCCGCAAGCCCCTGGCGACCCGGGGCGACGGGGATGTGACGGCCTAGTGCGTCAGCACGAGATCCCCGGCGTGGCGGGCGTTCTCACGCCCGAGCAGTGCCGTCGGACCGGCGAGTCCATCGCAGCCACCCAGGAGTCGACGGGTGCGCTGCCGTGGTTCGACGGCGGGCATACCGACCCGTGGGATCACGTGGAGAACGCGATGGCGCTCAGCGTCACCGGGCTGTGGGACGAGGCGCGGGCCGGTTACGACTGGTGCCGGGACACGCAGCGCGCCGACGGCTCCTGGCCGATCCAGTTCCGCAACGGCGTGATCGAGGACGCCAACAGCGACAGCAACTTCTGCGCCTACATCGCCACCGGCGTCTGGCACCACGTGCTGGTGACCCGCGACCGCGGCTTCGCCGAGGACATGTGGCCGGTGGTGAGCAAGGCCATCGACTTCGTGCTGACGCTGCAGCTCGACGGCGGCCAGATCGCCTGGGCCGCAAGCCCTGCCGGGATCATCCAGGAGGCGCTGCTCACCGGGAACTCGAGCGTCTACCACGCCATCCGGTGCGCGATCGCGCTGTCGAACTACCTGGGCGAGCCGCAGCCGGAGTGGGAGGTGGCGGTCGGTCAGCTAGGCCACGCCATCGCCGAACACCCGGAGTCGTTCCTGGCCAAGGACACCCACTCGATGGAGTGGTACTACCCGGTGCTCGGCGGCGCCATCCGCGGCGAGGCGGCGCGGGCGCGCATCGACGCCCGCTGGGACGAGTTCGTGGTCCCCGGTCTCGGCATCCGCTGCATCGACCACCGCCCGTGGGTGACCGGCGCCGAGACCTGCGAGCTGGTGATGGCCCTGGATGCGATGGGTGACACCGCCCGCGCGCACGCCCAATTCGCGGCGATGCACCACCTGCGCGAGACCGACGGGTCGTACTGGACGGGCCTGGTGTTCTCCGACGGCAAGCGCTGGCCGGTCGAGCGGACCACGTGGACCGGCGCGGCGATGATCCTCGCCGCCGACGCGCTGTCCTCGACGACCGCCGCCAGTGGGATCTTCCGCGGCCACGACCTGCCGCGCGGACTCGAGAACGAGTTCGACTGCGCGTGCGCGTCGCGCCGCTAGTCCTTTCGCGCTCTGCGCCGAGTGTGGGGTTATGCCACGCCATATCGCGAAAAGCGTGACATAGGTACACATTCGGCGAGCCATGGGCAGTGCGCGGCTCGCAGGGCGTCGATGACGCGCTCGACGATCACCCACGGCCGGTTGCGCAACAGTTCCGCGCTCACTCGAATGATGGTCCACCGCCGGTCGGAGAGAGCGGCATAGCGATCGATGTCGCGGGAGCGTTGTACGGGGTCGGTCCAGTGCTGCTCGCCGTCGTACTCGACGCCGACCTTCAGATCGGGCCAGCCCATGTCGATTCGAGCGAAGACATGGCCGTGGTCATCGACGACCTCGATCTGCGTGACGGGCCGCTGCATCCCCGCCCGCAGGAGCATCAGGCGGGTTCGGGTCTCCTGCGGCGACTCGGCGCCGCCGTCCATCAGATCGATCACCTCGCGAAGCCCCACGATGCCGCGGGCGCCGCAGTGTGCAGCCAGGAGAGGCGTCACGTCAGCCGCGGTGAGGCCGGTCGCCCGAGCCAGGGCATCGACTCGCGTCAGTGCCATCGGCAGGGGGCGCCGTCTGCCGACGTCGAATGCGGTGCGTGCGGGTGTGGTCACCGGAATCCCCGAGATCGCGCACACCTCGTCGTCGGTCAACCGTTCACGGTGCACGACGATGTCGTTGGCACTGGCGTTCGTGCGGGTCAACTCCGCGGGCTCGTCGACTCCGATCCACCGAGACCCGTGCAGTGCAGCGGCCGACACTCCCGCCACCGTCGCCTGCCGGCCGGACCACAGCCACGCCGCCACGGCTCGCGACGCCGGGGTCAGCTCCTCGCCCGGCGGGAGGTAGACGTTGCGGTAGATCGGTCGAGCGCGGCTGGCGAGCGTGCGTCTCGAGTAGCGGCCCTGCGCGACTGCCTCGGTGCCGATGAACGGCCCAGGTGGGTACGACATGCGGCCAGCACATCCCGAGGCACCGACGCGATCACGGTAGGCCGAGCCTCCCGCGCCGGCGCCTGGGGACGAATGCGCGACTGTGGACGAACTCCGTCGCTAGTCCCGCCGAACGTTGATTACCGCCACGGTTTCAGCCGAAAAGCGTGGCGGTAACCAACGTTCGGCGAAGAAGGGGGGAGGGGGGCTCTCACACTCGGGGGCGGGCCACCCGCTCGAGGAGCCGCAGCGACCCGGTGGCGAGCACCTCGCGGAACTCCTCGGACTCCAGCGCGCGCTGGTAGATGTGGAACGGCGCCTGGCCGCCCTCGTCGGGGTTGGGGAAGACGTCGTGAATGACGAGGCCGCCGCCCACCTCGACCCACCTGGCCCAGCCGTCGAAGTCGCGCTGGGCGGCCTCCTCGGTGTGGCCGCCGTCGATGAACAGAAATCGAAGC
This sequence comes from Mycobacterium sp. PTI7, assembly GCF_056679845.1. Taxonomy (NCBI): domain Bacteria; kingdom Bacillati; phylum Actinomycetota; class Actinomycetes; order Mycobacteriales; family Mycobacteriaceae; genus Mycobacterium; species Mycobacterium sp. PTI7. Next base: position 4,446,113 of record NZ_CM155252.1, on the reverse strand, counting down.
GGCGTCCGCCAGCCGCGGGCGACCACCGTCGACTTGCCCACCACGGCAACCACGTGGTCGTCGAGGCCGGCGCCGTCGAGCGTGTGGCGCAGCGTCGGCAGCGTGTCGAACAGCCCGGTGACCGGGTCGACCATCGTGGTGTCGTGGTACTCCCAGCCCGGCTGGTGCTCCTCGGAGCCGTGGTGGTGGTCGATGGTGAACAGCACGCCGCCCGAGGTCTGCGCCGCCGCGCCCAGCATGACCGTCGACTTGCCGCAGTACGTCCCGATCTCCACGCCGACGCCGTCACCCAGGTAGCGGACCGCCGCGTCGTAGAGCGCGCGTCCCTCGTCGGCGGGCATGAACCCGACGATGGTCTCCGCATACGCGAACAAGCGCTCGGCGGCGGGCGGAAGGGCGGTGTCGGTGGGGGTGTCGGCGGCGCTCACGACAGCCAACCTACCGTTGCCGGGACACCGGGGTTGTAGTAGCGTCCAGACACGTGTCCGATCCGGCTCTGGAGTCGACTCGGCGCCGTCTGACCGCCAAACAGGCCGACACCGTCGACCGCCTGGGCAGAGCCGCGGTCGACCTCCTCAATCGCGACGGGTTCGCCAATCTCACCGTGCGCCGGGTGGCCGCCGAGGCCGGGGTCGGCGCCGCCACCGCGTACACGTACTTCTCGTCCAAGGAGCACCTCGTCGCCGAGGTGTTCTGGCGCAGGCTCGCCGGTGCGCCACCCGCCACCCACGAGTCCGACGACTCGGCCTCCCGCGTGGTCGACGTGCTGAGCCACATCGCGCTGCTCGTCGCCGACGAGCCGGAGTTCGCCGGAGCGGTGACCAGCGCGCTGCTGGGTCGCGATCCCGACGTCGAGGTGCTGCGCCAGCGCATCGGCCGCGACATCCGCGACCGGCTCACCGCGGCGTTGCAGCCCCGGGCCGATCCGGACGTCATCGATTCGCTGGAGATGCTGTACTCCGGAGCGCTGGTCCGCGCCGGGATGGGTTACTCGTCCTATACCGAGATCGCCGCGCGCCTCGAGAAGTCCGCTCGCCTCATGCTGGGCTGACGCGCGGTCCCAGGATCGCCGTCGCCGCGGTCACGGCCGGTTCCAGGATGCCGCGCAGGTCGTCGCCGTCCTCGACGGTGAGCGCGGTGAGTTCACGTAGGCCGCCGAGCAGGATCAGGGCGAGCGGTCGCGGGATCGGGGACAGGCCGGACCGCCGGAAGCCCGGGCTGTCGGTCAGGTCGACGAGCATGTCGGTCAGAGCGCCCATCGCCAGCCGGTGCAGGGGCAGCGCCGCCGCGCCGAGGGCGGGTGCCTCGCGGATCCAGCTCAGGGTGATGGCCGTGCGTGACGCGATGTGGTCGACGTATGCCGTTGCCGCGCTGCGGATCTGGACGTGCCACTCGGCGTCCGGCGCGACGGCGGCGCGGATGCCCTCGATCATCTCGTCGTTGTTGGTCCGGAGCAGCGCGATGAAGCACTCCTCCTTGCTCGCGAACTCGCCGTAGAACGTGCGCTTGGAGGTCTTCGCGTTGCGGACGATGTCGGCGACGGTGGTGTCCCGGTAACCGCGCTCCTCGATCGCGCGGGTGAGCCCGTCGAGCAGCCGGTCCCGAAAGCCCTGCGTGCCTTGCTCGTTCAGCTCCGTGGTGGCGGTGTCCGACACTGCATCACCTCCGACCCTTGCGCGTGTGTGGTACCAGCCGGTACCGTACCTCGTGAACGACCGGTACATCGCAGTACCGCGCGACGGGTTGGAGGACCACGTGAGCCAGACGACCATCGACGACGCATCCGCGTCCCCGGGGGCCGGCGCCCGGCCCGCCAAGCTGCCACCCGGCCCGCGCTGGCCCACGTTCGCGCAGGGCATCGCCTATGCGGTGTCGCGGACGTGGACCGTCGGCCGTCTCACCCGCCGGCACGGCGACGTCATCTCGATGACGCTGCCCGTGTTCGGCCGCTCCGTCGTGGTCGCGGACCCGCAGTTGGCCAAGCAGCTCTTCGCGGCCAACACCGACGACGTCGGCAACATCCAGCCGAACCTCAGCCGGGTGCTGGGCTCGGGGTCGGTGTTCGCACTCGACCGCGCCGAGCACCGTCGCCGCCGCAAGCTGCTCACCCCGCCGTTCCACGGCAAGAGCATCAAGAACTACGAGCGGATCTTCGAGGAGGAGACGCTGCGCGAGGCCGAGTCATGGCCTGAGGGAGTCGAATTCGAGACTCTCGAGCCGATGATGCGGATCACGCTCAACGCCATCCTGCGGGCCGTGTTCGGCGCCGACGGCGAGCGCCTCGACGAACTGCGCGAGATCATCCCTCCCTGGGTGACGCTCGGATCCCGACTGGCCGTCCTGCCCGTGCCAAGCCGCAACCTCGGGCGCCTCTCGCCGTGGGGCCGGCTGGCCGAGTACCGCAGGCGCTACGACGCCGTCGTCGACCAGTTGGTCGAGGACGTCAGGGCCGATCCCGGCTTCGACGACCGGGACGACGTGCTGGCGGTCCTGCTGCGCAGCACCTATGAGGACGGCAGCGCCATGTCGCAGCGCGACATCGCCGACGAGCTGCTGACGCTGCTCGCCGCGGGTCACGAGACGACGGCCTCGACGCTGGCATGGGTGTTCGAGCGGGTCACCCGTCACCCCGAGGTGCTCACCGCACTCGAGGCCGAGGCCGGCACCGACGACAACGAGTACCGCCAGGCCACCATCCTCGAGACCCAGCGCATCCGCACCGTCATCGACTTCGCGGGCAGGCACGTCTACTCGCCGACGTTCGAGCTGGGCGAATGGGTGATCCCGCGTGGCTACTCGATCACGGTGGCGATCCGCGAGCTGCACAACCGCGAGCAGGACTTCCCGGGGTCGGCCGCCTTCGACCCGCAACGGTTCCTCGGCGGGGGCAGGCCGCCGCTGTCGTTCCTGCCGTTCGGCGGCGGCACCCGCCGCTGCGTCGGTGCGGTGTTCGCCAACGTCGAGATGGACGTCGTCCTCCGAACGGTGTTGCGGCACTTCGTGGTTCAGACGACCACGGCGCCCGACGAGAAGATCCACTCCCGCGGCGTGGCCTACACGCCGAAGGCGGGTGGACGCGTGGTGCTGCGGCGCCGCGCCACCCCTCTCGCCCCGTGACGCACGAAACCGGCGGGCCCGAAGGGGCCCGCCGGTTTGCGTACTACGTCTAGCGGGAGGCGTTCTCGCGCTTCGGCAGCTTCCACCCCGCCCGCGGGAAGTGGCAGGTGTACCCGCTGGGGTACCGCACCAGGTAGTCCTGATGCTCCGGCTCGGCCTCCCAGAAGTCGACGGCCGGGGTCACCTCGGTGACCACCTTGCCGGGCCACAATCCGGACGCGTCGACGTCGGCGATGGTGTCCTCGGCGACGCGCTTCTGCTCGTCGTCGGCGTAGAAGATCGCCGAGCGGTAGCTCGACCCGACGTCGTTGCCCTGCCGGTCCTTGGTGGTCGGGTCGTGAATCTGGAAGAAGAACTCCAGGATGGCCCGGTAGTCGGTCTCGGCCGGGTCGTAGACGATTTCGATCGCCTCGGCGTGGCCGGGATGCTTGCGGTAGGTCGGATGGTCGTTGCTGCCGCCGGTGTAACCGACGCGCGTATCGACGATGCCGGGCTGCTTGCGGATCAGATCCTGCATGCCCCAGAAGCATCCGCCTGCCAGGATTGCGGTCTTGGTGCTCATGCCTGTGCCTCCTCCTTGCTGAACAGATTCCTGTACTCGCCGTAGCCCTGGGCCTCGAGGTCGTCGAGCGCGACGAACCTCAGCGAAGCCGAGTTGATGCAGTAGCGCAAGCCACCCTGATCCCGCGGGCCGTCCTTGAACACGTGCCCGAGGTGACTGTCGCCGTTGGCCGAGCGCACCTCGGTGCGCAGCATCAGGTGGCTGAAGTCGCGCTTCTCGATCACGTGCGTGGACTGGTCAGGCGTCTGGATCGGCCGGGTGAAGCTGGGCCAGCCCGATCCGCTCTCGAACTTGTCGACCGACGCGAACAGCGGCTCGCCGGAGACCACGTCGACGTAGATCCCCGCCTCGTGGTTGTCCCAGTACTCACCGGTGAACGGACGCTCGGTTCCGTCCTCCTGCGTGACGCGGTACTGCTCGGGCGACAGCGCGGACACCGCCGCCGGATTCTTGTTGAACTCTCGTGCCACTGGTCCTCCTAGAGTTGGCACTCGTATAACCCCGCGCTCCCGCTGGAAGTTCCCCGTCGGGACCCGTTCCGAACCTCGTCTCCGACGCCCGCCGGCCGATCCGCCGGATGCTCGACAAAGATCGGTAGAACGTGTTCTAGTTCTGGGTGTGACCGGAGGCACCTTCACCCGTGACGAGTTGGTCGAGGCGTTCGCGAGCTTCGAACGGACGGTGGACCACGCCGCCCGGACCCGGGACTGGGATTCGTGGGTTGACCAGTACACCGACGACGTCGTCTACGTCGAGCACGCAGCGGGCACCATGCGTGGCCGCGAGCAGGTGCGGCCATGGATCTGGAAGACCATGGAGAACTTCCCCGGTAGCTACATGACGTCGTTCCCGTCGCTGTGGACGGTGTACGACGAGGCGAACGACCGCGTCCTGTGCGAGCTGGACAACCCGATGCGCGATCCCGGCGACGGCACCGTCATCACCGCCACCAACATCTCGATCGTCACCTATGCGGGCGACGGGAAGTGGCGCAGGCAGGAGGACGTCTACAACCCGCTGCGGTTCGTCTCCGCCGCGGTGAAGTGGTGCCGGAAGGCGGCCGAACTCGGCACCCTGCCCGACGAGGCCGACCTATGGATGCAGCAGGTCGGCGCCCCGCTGGGCGGCCCGAAGTGACGTCGCTCGTCATCGGGGCCAACGGCTACCTGGGTTCCCACGTGGCGCGCCTGCTGGTCGGCGACGGCGAGGACGTCCGGGTGATGGTGCGCGAGGGCGCCACCACGACGGGGATCGACGACCTCGCGGTCACGCGGTTCGTCGGCGACGTCTTCGACAGCGACGTGCTGCGCTCGGCGATGACCGGCGTGGACGACGTCTACTACTGCGTGGTGGACACCCGTGGCTGGCTGCGTGACCCGGCGCCGCTGTTCCGCACCAACGTCGAGGGCACGCGCAACGTCCTCGACGTGGCGGTGGAACCCGAGATCGCCGCCGGCCTGCGGCGGTTCGTGTTCACCAGCAGCTACGCGACCGTCGCGCGGAAGCGCGGCCGGGTCGCCACCGAGGACGACGTGATCGCCGACGTGCACGACAAGCGGCTCACGGCGTACGTGCGGTCGCGCGTGCAGGCCGAGAACCTGGTGCTGCGGTATGCACGCGAGCGCGGCCTGCCTGCCGTGGCCATGTGCGTGTCGACCACCTACGGCGCCGGTGACTGGGGCCGCACCCCGCACGGCGCGATCATCGCCGGCGCGGCGTTCGGCAAGCTGCCGTTCGTGATGGGCGGCATCGAACTCGAGGCCGTCGGCGTCGACGACGCGGCCCGCGCGCTCGTCCTCGCCGCCGAGAAGGGCCGCGTGGGCGAGCGGTACCTGATCTCGGAGCGCATGATCGCCAACGCCGACGTCGTGCGCATCGCCGCCGAGGCCGCCGGCGTGCCCGCGCCCACCAGGTCGATACCCCTGCCGGTCTCGTACGCGATGGCCGCCCTCGGCAGCCTCAAGGGCCGGCTCACGGGCACCGACGAGCGGCTGTCGATCAACTCGCTGAAATTGATGCGCGCCGAGGCGCCGGTGGACTGCTCTAGGGCGCGACGCGAACTCGGTTGGCAGCCACGGCCGGTCGAGGAGTCGATCCGCGAGGCGGCCCGGTTCTGGGTGGGATTGCGCAAGGCCAAGCGCACCGGCGCGCCGAACTCTTAACCCGCGTCCGGCGGCCGCCGTCGAATCCCCAGTACGGGCTGTCGCCGCATCCCGCGGTCGAAGCCGCGCACCCACGGCCACCGGCCGAGACGGTCCGCCCACACCAGCTGCCGGGCGCGGATGGGCCGGCCGCGGGCCACCGCCACCGCCATGTCCATGTGGGCGTCGGGATGGTCCACGTCGACCACCTCGACGAGCAGCCCGTCGCGCAGCGTCCACCGCGCCCCGGGTGCCGGTGCCCCGGCCGTCAGCGAGCGCTCCGCCGCGTCATTCAGTGCGCGGGCAGCCGTCTCGGGAGCCAGTCCCGTCACGAGCAGTTCGGGCAGGCCGCGGCGGTAGAGCCCGATCGTGTACGCGTACGGCGCACGGTCGTCCTCCACGCCCTGCACCGCCCAGCCGCAGTCGCGGATGATTCCGCGCAGCACCTCGAGGTAGTCGTGGGTGGTCTTGTCGGGGTTGTCGCACTGCCAGCACATGGAGCGCCCGCCTCTCGTTCGGTCATGGCTCGAGGGTGTTCGGGCGGTGTGACACGTGGCGGCCGCGTCGGCCGGTTCATCCACAGTGGCGATTTCGTCCACAAGCCGGGCTGCCAGAATCGAGGGGTGTCCACGCTCAAGAACGGCTCCGTCTCGCACTGGCTCGCCCGTCTGCCGTCGCCGCGTCCGCCGCTGCCGGGCGATCTGGACGCCGACGTCTGCATCGTCGGTGCGGGCTACACCGGGCTGTGGACGGCGTACTACCTCAAGCAGGCCGACCCGACCCTGAACGTGGTGGTGCTCGAAGCCCGGTTCGCGGGCTTCGGCGCATCCGGGCGCAACGGCGGCTGGCTCTCGGGTCTGGTGCCCGGCGACCGCAACGCGATGGCGCAGCGGTACGGCCGCGACGGCGTGATCGCCTGGCAGCGCGCACTCAACGACGCCGTCGACGAGGTGATCGCCGTCGCCGACCGCGAGGGCATCGACGCCGGCATCGTCAAGGGCGGCACGCTCGAGATCGCCCGCAATCAGGCGCAGTCCGCGCGCCTCGCCGGGGCCATCGCCGAGGAGCGGAAGTGGGGCGTCGACGGCATCGAGCCGTTGACCACGGCCGAAGCGGCCGAACGCATCCGGTTCTCCGGCGTCACCTCCGCCTACTACACGCCGCACTGCGCGCGCATCCAGCCGATGCACCTCGCGCGCGGGCTGGCCGACGTCGTCGAGAAACTCGGCGTGCCCATCTACGAGATGTCACCGGTGACCGAGATCGCCGCGGGCCGGGCCACGACGCCGATGGGCACCGTCCGCGCGCCGATCGTGCTGCGCACCACCGAGGGCTTCACCCCGCTGCTGAAGGGGCTGCGCCGCCGGTGGCTGCCCATGAACAGCTCGATGATCGCCACCGAGCCCATCGGCCGCGACGTCTGGGACTCGATCGGCTGGGACGGCCGCGAAACCGTGGGCGACACGGCGCACGGCTTCTTCTACGCGCAGCGCACCGCCGACGACCGCATCGCCATCGGCGGTCGCAGCGTGCCGTACCGCTTCGGGTCGCGCACCGACGTCGACGGCCGGGTGCCCGCCCGCACCATCCGCCACCTCACCGCCGTGCTGCACGACGCCCTGCCGCAGGTGGCGGACGTGCCGATCGCCCACGGCTGGTGCGGGGTGCTGGCCGTGCCGCGCGACTGGGAGGCCGGGGTGGCACTCGACCGCGTCTCCGGGCTGGGCTGGGCCGGCGGCTACGTGGGCCACGGCGTCACCGCCACCAACCTGGCCGGCCGCACGCTCGCCGACCTCGTCGCCGATCGGCGCACGCCGCGCACCGAACTGCCGTGGGTCGGGCACGTGTCACGCAACTGGGAACCCGAACCGCTGCGCTGGCTCGGGGTGCGCGGCCTCTACGTCGCCTACAAGATCGCCGACCGGCACGAGGCGGGTGGCCGGTCCACGACGTCGCCGATCGCGCGCGTCGCGGACGTCATCACCGGGCGGCCCTGACCGCGGAACGCGCGATCAGGACTCGGCGCGGGCCTTCAGCCGTTCGAGGGTCTGCCGGATGTTCTCGGCGTTGGCCGTCGTGCGGTCGCGGACGCCGGTCGCGATGCCACCCGGGGTGCGGAACCAGCCGGGGCGGCGGTCCCACGTGCTCTCGGTGACGGTGCAGCCGCCGTCGACGGCCTCGATGTCGTACCGCCAGTGGGCGATGGGGATGACGAGGCTCTTCACGTCGAAGGCGAACGCACGGCCGGGTTCGGCGTCGGTGACCGTGCACGTCGTGGTCCAGGACCGGGAGCCGTTGCGGTTGCGGCCCTTGAACACCGCGCCGGCGGCCGCGCGATCACCGCGGTGCCAGTGCATCGTGGTCACCTCCGCGCCGAGGTCGCCCAGCGTGGGGAGGTCGGTGATCAGCGCGTACACCGCGTCGGGCGGGGCGGCGATGGTGACCGAGGCGCGGGCATCGGCGGGAGCGGCGAGCGTCATGGCGCGATCGTAGCCAGCGTGGCAGGAATCACGGGCGGGTCCGCGCGCGTTGGTCCCCACATGAGCGAACGCCAGGTTCTGCAGCCCACCGCCCAGCACCCGATCACCGTCGAGCCCACCGGCGGCAGCGTCGTCGTGCGCATCGGCGACACCGTGATCGCCGAGACCGACGCCGCGCTGTCGCTGAGCGAGTCGACGTACCCCGTGGTGCAGTACGTGCCGCTGTCGGCCATCGACCCGGGTGCCCTCACGCGCAGCGACACCACCACCTACTGCCCGTACAAGGGCGAGGCGACCTACTTCCACGTGACCGTGGGCGACGAGACCGTCGAGGACGCCATCTGGACCTACGAGTCGCCGTACCCGGCCGTCGGCGACATCGCCGGTCACGGGGCGTTCTACGCCGATAAGGCCGACGTCGCGGTGAGCGCGGCGAGCTGACCGGCGCGTCGGCGACACCTGCCAAACTGGTCGGGTGAACGCAGGCCCGGTACGCCGCACGGTGGTGTTCGGCGGACCCGTGAGCCCCGCGATGACGCTGTCGCCGCAGCGACGTGGACCCGGCGATCCCTGCTACCAGTCGATCGACGGCGCCATCTGGAAGACGAGCCTGCAGGACAGCGGGCCGGTGACCGCGCACATCGTCAAGACGGACCGCGACACCGTGGAGTGCACGGCGTGGGGCGACGGCGCCGAGGAGTTCCTGCACGGACTGCCCGACTTCCTCGGACACGGTGACGACGCCTCGGGGTTCGCGCCCGTCGAGGAGACGATCGCCGCCGCCCACCGCCGCGTGCCGCACCTGCGGATCGGCCGCACCGGTCGCGTCCTCGAGGCGCTGATCCCCGCCATCCTGGAGCAGCGCGTGACGGGCAAGGACGCGTTCCGGGCATGGCGGCTGCTGGTCACCAAGTTCGGCACGCCCGCACCCGGTCCGGCGCCGGCGCGCATGCGGGTCCCGCCCCCGGCCGACGTGTGGTGCCGCATCCCGTCGTGGGAATTCCACCTCGCGAACGTCGACCCCGGACGCGCTCGCACCGTGGTGCTGTGCGCCTCGCGCGGCGCCTCCATCGAACGGCTGAGCGGCCGCAGCAGCGCCGATGCCCGCACCGCCCTGCAGTCGCTGCCGGGCGTGGGTGAGTGGACCACCGCGGAGACCGCGCAACGGGCCTGGGGCGACGCGGATGCGCTCTCCGTCGGCGACTACCACCTGTCGAACATGGTGGGGTCGACGTTGCTCGGCCGCCGCATCGACGACGCCGCCATGCTCGTCCTGCTCGAACCCCTGCGACCGCACCGCCAGCGGGCCGTGCGACTGCTCGAGGTGAGCGGGCTCGCGCGCAATCCGCGCTTCGGCGCGCGGCTGGCGATTCCGGACCTCCGCACGATCTAGATCACTTCTGGGATTAGCGACGACGTGGCGCGGGTAGCTCAGGGGTACAAGAACTCAAGGAGGTAACACGATGACTCAATTCACCGTGCCCGGAATGTCCGCCCAAGAGGGCCAAACGGTCGCCGACCTACTGCAGAAGCAGTTGAGCGCCTACAACGATCTGCACCTGACGCTGAAGCACATCCACTGGAACGTCGTCGGACCGAACTTCATCGGCGTCCACGAGATGATCGACCCCCAGGTCGACCTGGTCCGCGGATACGCCGACGAGGTGGCCGAACGCATCGCCACCCTCGGTGCGTCGCCGCAGGGCACCCCCGGCTCGATCATCAAGGACCGCACCTGGGACGACTACTCGATCGGGCGCGACACGGTGCAGGCGCACCTCGCCGCCCTCGACGTGGTCTACGACGGCGTCATCTCCAGCACCCGCGAGGCAATCGACGCCACCGAGGATCCGGACCCCATCACCAACGACATGCTGATCGGGCACTCCGCGGAACTCGAGAAGTTCCAGTGGTTCGTGCGCGCGCACCTCGAGAACTCCGGTGGCCAGCTGGTCAACAAGGGCGAGAAGACCGAGAAGGGCGCGGCGAAGTCCGCCAAGGCCAACAAGAACGGCTCCAAGAAGTAGTTCGAAACGCCTCACCCGAGCGGGCCCGCACCGAGAGGTGCGGGCCCGTTTCGCGTGCGCTAGTTGATCGGCTCGAGGGCGTCGTCGCGGACGGGCCGATCGGCGAGTTCGGCCCTGCCGCTGCCGAACAGGAAGGGGTAGGCGAGCCCGGCGATCGCGGCTCCGACGAGCGGCGCGAGCCAGAACAACCACAGCTGCGCCGGCGCGCCGGCACCGTTGAAGAACGCCACCCCGGTCGACCGAGCGGGGTTGACCGAGGTGTTCGAGACCGGGATCGACACGAGGTGGATGAGCGTCAGCGTCAGGCCGATCGACAGTCCGGCGAAGCCCTTGGGTGCGCGATCATCGGTGGACCCGAGGATGACGAGGAGGAACACGAAGGTCAGCACCGTCTCGGCGAGGAGCACGGAGACCATCGTGAAGCCGCCGGGCGAGTTCGCGCCGTACCCGTTCGCCGCCATGTTCCCGCTCGCCGTCCAGCCGGGCCGGCCCCGGGCGATCGCGAAGATCACGAGTCCGCCGACGAGACCGCCCAGCACCTGCACGACCCAGTAGAACGGCACGGCCTTCCACTCGACGCGGCGGGCGAGTGCGGCCCCCAGCGTGACGGCCGGGTTGAAGTGACCGCCTGAAATGGTGCCGAACGCGTAGACGCCGGTCAGCACGGTGAGGCCGAACGCCAGTGCGACGCCGAGGAATCCGATTCCGACGGCGGTGCCGTCGGAGGTGAACTTCGCGGCGAACACCGCGGCGCCGCATCCGCCGAAGACGAGCCAGAACGTTCCGACGAACTCGGCGGCCAGTCGGTGCGGCATGGTGGGTGTGGTCATGACGTGTCAACCTCCCTGGGCATCTCGCCGTTGAGACGCGGTACCGGATCACGCTGCCACGCCGGCGGACCGGCCGCGATGATCTTGACCGAATCAGGCCCGTATCGTGATCGAGCCCGGCGGTCGGCGTCTCAGTGTCTCAGTGTCTCAGTGTCCGAGGCGCAGGCACAGCCACTCGACCAGCGGCCGTACGGCGTTCCAGTCCGCGCGGACCGCGTCGACGAGTTCGGGTGTGTGGATCACCGGCTCGAAGCCGTAGTCCCGGGTGACGGTCAGCGAGCGGTGGCGCAGCAGGTCGATGCGGGGATGCCCGGCGTCGAAGCCCCGCGGAGCGGTCTTGAGCCGATCGCCGCCGACCTCGAAGCCCTTCTTCCGAAGGGTGGCCAGGATGCGTTGCAGCGCAGCGCCCTTCGATTCGTCGACGATGGCCGCCCGGACGTGCGCGAGGTCGGCGCTCGACGCGTCGTAGAAGCCGGCGCCGGTGCGGAATCCGCGTGCCGCGATCTCGAGGTACCAGCCGCAGGCCGGACCGGCACCGACGAACGCACCCTGGTGGGTCTTGTACGGGGTCTTGTCCTTGGCGAACCGGACGTCGCGGAACGGCCGGAAGATCTTCGCCGGCCCGAACGTCGGCTCCAGCTCGTCGGTCAACGCCACCATGGGCGCGCGGACGCACTCGAGGTACTGCGGCTTGTGCGCCTCCCAGAACGACTTGGTGTTGTCGATCTCGAGGTCGTCGTAGAAGTCGAGTGCGGCCTCGGGGAACCCGGTGAACGTCACCGGCCCACCGAATCCCGGTCGAGGCGCTGCGCCCGGTAGATCGACACGTCGGAGCGGCTGATCACCATGTACGCGATGCCGACGGTGATCATCGCGCCGGGCAGCACCGAGAACGACCCGGTCATCTCGGCCACCATGATCATCACCGCCAGCGGTGCGTGCGCGACGCTGCCGAAGCACGCCATCATGGCCACCACGACGAACACGCCGGGGCCGTCCGGGACCCCGGGCAGGCCGGTGAGATCGGCGAGCCGCCACACCGCGGCGCCGACGAACGCGCCGATCACGATGCCCGGGCCGAAGATGCCCCCGGATCCACCGGTGCCCACCGTCAGCGACGTGGCGAGGATCTTGGCCAGCGGCAGGATCAACACGATCCACAGCGGGATCGTGAGCAGGGTGTCCCGCGCCGACGCGAGCTGTGCCCAGCCGTAACCGCTGGACAGGATCTGCGGGATCGCCAGCGCCATCAGGCCCACCAGCAGGCCGCCGATCGCGGGCTTCACCACCTTGTTCCCCGGCAGCCGGCCGGTGAGCGCGACCGTGGCGTAGAACGTCCGCGCGTACAGGTAACCGACTGCGGCGGCGACGATTCCGATCACCACGAACCAGGGTAGGTCGGCGGGGTCGAACACGTAGTCGGGCACCACGAACCCGAACAGCGGATCGAAGCCGAGGATCGACCCGTACACCGCGTACGCGGTGCCCGAGGTGATGAAGCCCGGGATCAGCGACCGGTAGTCGAAGTCGGCGCGGTAGATGATCGACGCCGCCAGGACGGCGCCGCCCAGGGGTGCGCCGAAGATGGCGCCGATGCCCGATCCGATGCCGATCGACACGGCGACCCGACCGTCCTCGTCGGACAGGTCGAGACGGCGGGTGAGCAGCGACCCGAAGCCCGCCGAGATCTGCGCCGTCGGCCCCTCGCGGCCGGCCGACCCGCCGGACCCGATGGTCAACGCGCTGGAGATCATCTTGACCAGCACCACCCGCGCCCGGATCGCCCGCGGGTCGGTGTGGACGGCCTCGATGGCGTTGTCCGTGCCGTGCCCCTCGGCCTCCGGCGCGAACCTCGCGACGATGAGCGCCGACAGCGCGGCGCCGCCCATCGCGATCAGGGGTATCGCCCACGGCCGCGGGAAGCCGGGGCTGCCGGGGTCGCCGCCGTCGCTCGCGGCCGTCGGCACGTCGTAGCCGCCGAGGTAGCCGAGCAGGAACCGGCCCGTGTAGTCCATCGCCAGGTAGAACACGACGGCGCCGAGGCCGGCGATGACGCCGATCGCGACGCCCAGGATCAGCCACTTGCGCAGGTAACCGGAAGTGCGGACGAATGCGCCGACGGCGCCGGCGGACTTCCGCGCCTTGGGCATGGGGCGGATGCTAGCAGCGGTACGCGGTCAGGCGGGCGGTGATGGCGACCTTGCCGTCGCTCCCGATGGCCTGCGCGTCGGCCACTCCGGAGCGCCGCCCCACCCGCAATGCCGTTCCCACGTAACGGGTTTCACCGCCGGCAACGAACTGCCGCAGAAAATTGACCCGCAATGACGCCGTGACGAGCGGATCGTGCGGCCGGCCGGCGTTCACCGCGGCCGAGGCCACCACCTCCAGGCCCGTCGAGGCTATCCCGCCGTGCACCACGTCGATGCTGTTGTTGATCACCGGGTCGACGAGCTGGGGGAGCACCACGGCGTCACCCTCGGTGCTCGGCGGGCCCGCGGCCATCATCGCCGCGAGGCCGTGCTTGACGTCGTGGTCGCCGTCGCGTTCGGGGGACTCGGCGAACTCGCCGGGACTGTCGATGTAGAACGAGCGCACCGTCCCGCTGCCGATCACGATGCCGTCGAGCAGCAGTTCGCACTCTCCGACCGCCGTCGCGTGCTTGCCGCTGAGGGGTCGGCTGATGGCGAGGACCGGCTGATCGCCGGCGGCGGCGATCACCGCGGCGGCGTCGGGTGCCAGCTCGAGGGACAGTTCGCTGGACACGGTCCACTCGTCCGGGCCGCGACGATGGTGGTTGATCAGACCTCCGACGTGGTCGACCAGGACCGCCAGCGGGCCCAGGCTGGGCGTCCCGGTGATCGGGCTGAGCAGTCCCTCCATGGGCAGCGTCGCCACGCAACGGTCGACGCCCTCCTCGAGGGTCTCGACGCGGAATCGGCCGATGGGGGTGTTCGCTGGATGGCGTCGCATCGTCACCACACTTCCCGGGCGGCCCAGCACGCCGATACCCCCCATCGGTATGCGTGTGAGGTGCGCTACGCGGGCCCGGGCGGCGGGGACGGTCCGCCGGTCCGATCGGTGACGAAAGTCGTTGTCCGACAGTGGGATCGATGGACGTCCCCGGAATGGCGACGACGACGGTGCCGGCCGTACGCTCAGGGCCGAAAATAAGAATACGAGCAGGCTTTTCAGCAAACCGCTGAATCCGCATCCGAGCAGTTCCAGCGCTAAGGCGAGCACATTGGCAAACGCACCGTGTCGACGAATGTCGACCGGATGTCGACCGGGCGTGGAGGGTCCGTCCAGGCCCCATCGGTGTCGTCGCGCGAAAGTCGTACCGACACAACCGAAGAGCCCTGCTGGCGGCCGTTCCGGGGGCGTGGCCTCGACCGCGTCGGGACCGCTTTGGTTAGGTCGTACTAAGTTGGCATGTCAGGCGGTGTTTGTCATATCGTTTCCTCACTCGAGGCGAGTGGGACGAAAGCCCGTCGTTCAGTGCTGCACGCAGGACTCCCATCGCCCAGCCGGCACACGACGTTCAGGCGAAGTTGACGGCCCCGTGCTGCGCATACGCGTGTAGAGAAAAAGGCAGGTGGGATGCCAGTGGGAGCAGTGCCCAGCGGGCTGTACAACCCCGCATACGAGCACGACGCCTGTGGTGTCGCCATGGTTGCGGACATGCACGGACGCCGCAGCCGCGACATCGTCGACAAGGCCATCACCGCGCTGGTGAACCTGGAACACCGCGGGGCCCAGGGCGCCGAACCGAACACCGGCGACGGCGCAGGCATCCTGCTGCAGGTCCCCGACGAGTTCTTCCGCGCGACCGTGGACTTCGAGCTGCCGGAGATGGGTAGCTACGCCACCGGCATCGCCTTCCTGCCGCAGTCGTCGCGTGACGCGGCCGCCGCGTGCGAGTCGGTCGCGAAGATCGCCGAGGCCGAGGGCCTCGAGGTGCTCGGCTGGCGCGACGTGCCCACCGACGACTCGTCGCTGGGCGCCCTGGCCCGCGACGCGATGCCGACCTTCCGCCAGCTGTTCATCGCCGGCGCGTCGGGCATGGACCTCGAGCGCCGCGCTTACGTGATCCGCAAGCGCGCCGAGCACGAACTCGGCACCAAGGGCCCGGGCCAGGACGGCCCGGGACGCGAGACCGTCTACTTCCCGAGCCTGTCCGGGCAGACGTTCGTCTACAAGGGCATGCTCACCACCCCGCAGCTCAAGGCGTTCTACCTCGACCTGCAGGACGAGCGGATGACCAGTGCCCTGGGCATCGTGCACTCCCGGTTCTCCACCAACACGTTCCCGTCGTGGCCGCTGGCGCACCCGTTCCGCCGCGTCGCGCACAACGGCGAGATCAACACCGTCACCGGCAACGAGAACTGGATGCGTGCCCGCGAGGCGCTGATCAAGACCGACGTCTTCGGGTCCGAGGCGGACATCGACAAGATCGTCCCGGTCTGCACCCCCGGTGCATCCGACACCGCGCGCTTCGACGAGGTGCTCGAACTGCTGCACCTCGGCGGCCGCAGCCTCCCGCACGCCGTGCTGATGATGATCCCGGAGGCGTGGGAGCGCCACGAGTCGATGGACCCGGCCCGCCGCGCGTTCTACGCCTACCACGCGTCGCTCATGGAGCCGTGGGACGGACCCGCGTCGGTGTGCTTCACCGACGGCACCGTCATCGGCGCCGTGCTCGACCGCAACGGCCTGCGCCCCTCCCGCATCTGGGTCACCGAGGACGGCCTCGTCGTGATGGCGTCGGAGGCCGGCGTCCTGAACCTCGACCCCGGCACGGTCGTGCAGAAGATGCGCCTGCAGCCCGGCCGCATGTTCCTGGTCGACACCGCGCAGGGCCGCATCGTCGCCGACGAGGAGATCAAGGCAGAGCTGGCCACCGGTCAGCCCTACCAGGACTGGCTCGACGCCGGTCTGTTCCACATCGAGGACCTGCCGCAGGGCGACTACGTGCGGATGCCGCACCACCGCGTCGTGCTCCGCCAGCAGGCGTTCGGGTTCACCTACGAGGAACTCAACATGCTGGTCGCGCCGATGGCGCGCACCGGTGCCGAGGCGCTGGGGTCGATGGGCACCGACACCCCGGTGGCCGTGCTGTCGGCCCGGCCCCGGATGCTCTACGACTACTTCCAGCAGCTGTTCGCCCAGGTGACCAACCCGCCGCTGGACGCCATCCGCGAGGAGGTCGTCACCAGCCTCTCGGGCACCGTCGGCCCCGAGGGCGACGTGCTGAACCCGACCGCCGAGTCGTGTCGCCAGATCGCGCTCACCCAGCCGATCCTGCGCAACGCGGAGCTGTCGAAGCTCATCTGCGTCGACCCCGACCACGAGATCCGCGGCCACAAGCACGGTCTGCGCGCCGCGGTCATCCGCTGCCTGTACCCGGTGGCCCGGGGCGGGCAGGGCCTGCAGGAGGCGCTGTCCGACGTCCGCGCCAAGGTCTCCGCGGCCATCCGCGAGGGCGCCCGGATCATCGTGCTGTCCGACCGCGAGTCCAACGAGCAGATGGCGCCCATTCCGTCGCTGCTCAGCGTCTCCGCCGTGCACCACCACATGGTGCGCGAGCGCACCCGCACCCAGGTCGGGCTCGTCGTCGAGGCCGGTGATGCCCGCGAGGTGCACCACATGGCCGCGCTCGTCGGGTTCGGCGCCGCTGCGATCAACCCGTACATGGCCTTCGAGTCGATCGAGGACATGGTCGACCGCGGTGTCATCACCGGCATCAGCAGCGACCAGGCGAAGGCCAACTACGTCAAGGCCGCCGGCAAGGGCGTGCTGAAGGTGATGTCCAAGATGGGCATCTCCACGCTGGCGTCCTACACCGGCGCGCAGCTGTTCCAGGCGATCGGCATCAGCCAGCAGATCCTCGACGAGTACTTCACCGGACTGCACTGCCCGGTCGGCGGCATCGACCTCGACGACATCGCCGACGACGTCGCGTCCCGGCACGCACTGGCCTACCTGGACCGGCCCGACGAGCGCGCACACCGCGAACTCGAGGTCGGCGGCGAGTACCAGTGGCGCCGCGAGGGCGAGTACCACCTGTTCAACCCCGACACGGTGTTCAAGCTGCAGCACTCCACCCGCACCGGGCAGTACTCGATCTTCAAGGAGTACACCCAGCTGATCGACGACCAGAGCACGCGGATGGCGTCGCTGCGCGGACTGCTGAAGTTCCGTGAGGGAGAGCGCGAACCCATCTCGATCGACGAGGTCGAGTCGGCCGCGGAGATCGTCAAGCGGTTCTCCACCGGCGCCATGAGCTACGGGTCCATCTCGGCGGAGGCGCACGAGACGCTCGCCATCGCGATGAACCGTCTCGGTGCCCGGTCGAACTCGGGCGAGGGCGGCGAGAACGTCAACCGCTTCGACTACGACGAGAACGGCGACTGGCGGCGCAGTGCCATCAAGCAGGTCGCGTCGGGACGCTTCGGCGTCACCAGCCACTACCTGACCAACTGCACGGACATCCAGATCAAGATGGCCCAGGGTGCGAAACCCGGTGAGGGCGGTCAGCTTCCGGGCCACAAGGTGTACCCGTGGGTGGCCGAGGTCCGGCACTCGACGCCGGGCGTCGGGCTCATCTCCCCGCCGCCGCACCACGACATCTACTCGATCGAGGATCTGGCGCAGCTGATCCACGACCTGAAGAACGCCAACCCCGGTGCCCGCGTGCACGTGAAGCTGGTGAGCGAGAACGGCGTCGGCACCGTCGCCGCGGGCGTCTCCAAGGCGCACGCCGACGTGGTGCTGATCTCCGGGCACGACGGCGGCACCGGCGCGACGCCGCTGACGTCGATGAAGCACGCGGGTGCACCGTGGGAGCTTGGCCTGGCCGAGACGCAGCAGACGCTGCTGCTCAACGGGCTTCGCGACCGCATCGTCGTGCAGGTTGACGGCCAGCTGAAGACCGGCCGCGACGTCGTCGTCGCCGCGCTGCTGGGCGCCGAGGAGTTCGGCTTCGCCACCGCTCCGCTGGTGGTGTCGGGCTGCATCATGATGCGCGTCTGCCACCTCGACACCTGCCCCGTCGGTGTCGCCACCCAGAACCCGGTCCTGCGGGAGCGGTTTAACGGCAAGCCGGAATTCGTCGAGAACTTCTTCATGTTCATCGCCGAGGAAGTCCGGGAGCTGATGGCGCAGTTGGGCTTCCGCACCGTCAACGAGATGGTCGGCCAGGTCGGCGCGCTCGACACGACGCAAGCGGCCAAGCACTGGAAGGCCCACAAACTGGACCTCGCACCCGTGCTGCACGAGCCCGAGTCGGCGTTCATGAACCAGGACCTGTACTGCAGTTCGCGGCAGGACCACGGGCTCGACAAGGCGCTCGACCAGCAGCTGATCGTGCAGTGCCGTGAGGCGCTGGACACGGGGGCAGAGGTCCGGTTCCGGACGTCGATCGCCAACGTGAACCGCACCGTCGGCACCATGCTGGGCCACGAGGTCACCAAGGCCTACGGCGGGCAGGGGCTTCCGGACGGCACCATCGACATCACGTTCGACGGCTCGGCCGGCAACAGCTTCGGCGCGTTCGTGCCCAAGGGCATCACGCTGCGGGTGTTCGGCGACGCCAACGACTACGTCGGCAAGGGTCTGTCGGGCGGCCGCATCGTCGTCCGCCCCAGCGAGGGTGCCCCGGCGAACTACGTCGCCGAGGACAACATCATCGCGGGCAACGTGATCCTGTTCGGCGCCACCAGCGGTCAGGCCTTCCTGCGCGGCCAGGTGGGCGAGCGCTTCGCCGTGCGCAACTCGGGCGCCCACGCGGTGGTCGAGGGCGTCGGCGACCACGGCTGCGAGTACATGACGGGCGGCAGGGTCGCGATCCTCGGACCGACGGGGCGCAACTTCGCCGCGGGCATGTCCGGCGGCATCGCGTACGTCTACGACCCGCACGGGACGCTCGACGACAATCTGAACACCGACATGGTGGGACTCGAGGCGCTGGACGACGAGGACGTCGACTGGCTGCGCAGCATGCTCGCCGCGCACGTCGAGACCACCGAATCCGCTGTCGGTCAACGCATTCTGTCCGATTGGGATGGGGAAGTGAAGAACATCGTGAAGGTGATGCCACGCGACTACCGGCGTGTGCTCGACGCGATCGCCGCGGCCGAGGCCGCAGGCGAGGACGTCGGCACGGCGATCATGGCGGCCTCCGGTGGCTGATCCCCGCGGCTTCCTCAAGCACACCCACCGCGAGACCCCGCCGCGGCGGCCCGTCGACCTGCGTCTGCGGGACTGGAACGAGGTCTACGAGGAGTTCTCCCACGAGACCCTGCAGAACCAGGCCGCCCGCTGCATGGACTGCGGAATCCCGTTCTGCCACAACGGCTGCCCGCTGGGGAACCTGATCCCCGAGTGGAACGACCTGGTGTTCCGCGACCGCTGGCGGGACTCCATCGAGCGCCTGCACGCCACCAACAACTTCCCGGAGTTCACCGGCAGGTTGTGCCCGGCGCCGTGTGAGGCGTCGTGCGTCCTGGGCATCAACCAGGATCCGGTGACCATCAAGCAGGTCGAGGTCGAGATCATCGACAACGCGTTCAAGGAGGGCTGGGTCGTCCCGCTGCCCCCCGACCGCGTCACCGGCAAGAAGGTCGCCGTCGTCGGCTCCGGTCCCGCCGGTCTGGCGGCCGCCCAGCAGCTCACCCGTGCCGGCCACGACGTGACGGTGTTCGAGCGCGCCGACCGCATCGGTGGTCTGCTGCGCTACGGCATCCCCGAGTTCAAGATGGAGAAGCGCCACATCGACCGCCGCCTCGAGCAGATGGCGGCCGAGGGCACCAAGTTCCGCACCGGCGTCAACGTCGGCGTCGACGTGACCGTCGAGCAGTTGCGCGGCGACCACGACGCGGTCGTGCTGGCCGGCGGTGCGACCGACTGGCGCGATCTGCCGATCCCGGGCCGCGAACTCACGGGCGTCTACCAGGCCATGGAGTTCCTGCCGTGGGCCAACCGCGTCCAGATGGGCGACCCCGTCGTCGGCGAGGACGGCCAGCCGCCGATCACCGCCAAGGACAAGAAGGTCGTCATCATCGGCGGCGGCGACACCGGTGCCGACTGCCTCGGCACGTCGCACCGCCAGGGTGCGGCCAGCGTGCACCAGTTCGAGATCATGCCGCGCCCGCCGGAGACCCGTGCCGAGTCGACGCCGTGGCCGACCTACCCCCTCATGTACCGGGTGTCCTCGGCGCACGAGGAAGGCGGCGAACGCGTCTTCTCGGTCAACACCGAGGAATTCGTCGGCAAGGACGGCCAGGTCACCGCACTCAAGGTGCACGAGGTCGAGATGCGCGACGGCAAGTTCGTCAAGGTCGAGGACTCGGACTTCGAACTCGAGGCCGACCTGGTGCTGCTCGCCATGGGCTTCGTCGGGCCGGAGAAGACCGGCCTGCTGGAGAACCTGAGCGTCGAGCTGACCGACCGCGGGAACGTCAAGCGCGACGACGACTTCCAGACCTCGGTGCCCGGTGTGTTCGTCGCCGGCGACATGGGACGCGGACAGTCGCTCATCGTGTGGGCGATCGCCGAGGGCCGTGCCGCCGCCGCAGGTGCCGACAAGTACCTGATGGGCGAGTCCGCGCTGCCCGCGCCGATCCGCCCGACCGCCGCACCCCAGCGGTAGGCGGTTAGCGACCGACGCTGGTGCAGATCTCGCGGCATCCCGGGCGAGATCTGCACGCGCGTCGTCGGTTGGCGAGCGGAGCGACCGTGGTGCAGAACTGGCGCGCGGCGGCACCGCTGCCGAGTCACATCCGTCACATAATTCACTCCAAAAACATCCGACTTTTGCACGGCGCGTCGTTTGGTGTTAGCCACGTCACAGGTGTCTAATGATCGTGCGGGGGTCGTACGGCTAGTGTGACCCCACGGTGCAGCCAGAACGACCCAGGAGTGAACACCGTGTCGAACCATCCACTCAGCCGCTCGTTGATGTCGCGTATTGCCTGGTCATACTTCCGGCACCCGGTGAAGAGCCGCGAGTTCCCGGCCAAGCAGGAACGTCTCATCACCAACGCCGAACTCCTCAGGTACGGCTACTGAGCGACTTCCGACGGTCGAGCCAGTGGCCGTCAGTTGTTTGCTTAGCTCGTATATCTACCTGCGCGTCAGTAACGCGCCCGGTCGTGCGGCGCCGGTCTCGGCGTCGAAGAAGTAGGTGCGCTCCGGGG
Source organism: Mycobacterium sp. PTI7 (assembly GCF_056679845.1). NCBI lineage: Bacteria > Bacillati > Actinomycetota > Actinomycetes > Mycobacteriales > Mycobacteriaceae > Mycobacterium > Mycobacterium sp. PTI7. Next base: position 4,424,763 of record NZ_CM155252.1, on the reverse strand, counting down.
TGAGCATGACGCCGACCCTGGTGCCCGGGTCGAAATCGGTACCCGCCGGAGCCTGCGCGACCACCTTCGTCTCACCGACCAACACGGTCACCAGCACGTGGCTGCCCAGCGGTTCGACGACGTCGACCCTGGCGGGCACGCCGCCCTCGACCTCGCCGGCGCTCAGCCGCAGGTGCTCGGGGCGGATGCCGACCGTCACCGGTCCGTCGGGCTCGGTCACCGTCGTGACCCGCGCACCGCCGACGTGCAGATCGCCGTCGCGGACCACCCCGGTCATCAGGTTCATCGGCGGACTGCCCATGAACGCCGCGACGAAGGTGTTCGCCGGCCGGTTGTAGATGTCGTCGGTCGTGCCGATCTGCTGCACCTCGCCGTTCGACATCACGCACAGCCGGTCGCCGAGGGTCATCGCCTCGACCTGGTCGTGGGTGACGTAGATGGACGTGACCGGCAGCTCCCGGTGCAGGCGCTTGAGGTCGCCGCGGACCTGGTTGCGCAGCTTGGCGTCGAGGTTCGACAGCGGTTCGTCGAGCAGGAACGCCTGCGGCTTGCGCACCAGCGCCCGGCCCATCGCCACGCGCTGGCGCTGACCGCCGGAGAGTTGACCGGGCTTGCGGTCGAGCAGTTCGGTGATCTCCAGCAGCGCGGCGGTGTCGCGGACCCGCTGCTCGATCTCCGCCCGCGGGGTCTTGCGCTGCCGCAGGCCGTACGCCAGGTTCCGGTGCACCGTCATGTGCGGGTACAGCGCGTAGTTCTGGAACACCATCGCGATGTCGCGGGCGCCGGGCGTCAGGTCGTTGACCGTCTCGCCGCCGATGCGGATCTCGCCGGTGGTCGGCTTGTCCAGCCCGGCGAGCAGACGCAGCGCCGTGCTCTTGCCGCACCCCGATGGGCCGACCAGGATCAGGAACTCGCCGTCGGCCACGGTGAGGTCCAGGCCCTTCAGGGCCACGGTGCCCCCCGGGTAGTGACGGGTGACGCCTCGAAACTCGACTTCTGCCAACGTCCTACCCTCTCAACCCTTGATGCCGGTACTGGCGACCGACTGCACGAAGTACCGCTGCGCCCCGATGAACACCAGCAGCATCGGCAGCAGGCTCATCACGTTGGCCGCCATCAGCAGCGGCCACTTCACGTGGTGGGCGCCCTGGAAATAGCTCAGCCCCAACGGGATCGTCATCTGGTCCTGCGACGTGATCACGATCAGCGGCCACAGGAAGTCGTTCCACGAGGTGAGCACCGTCAGCGCGGCCAGCGTCGACAACGCGGGCAGCGACAGCGGCAACACCATCTTGAACAGCACGCCGAGGCGCGAGGTGCCGTCGACGCGCGCGGCCTCCTCGAGTTCGACGGGCACCGTCAAGAAGAACTGGCGCAGGAAGAAGATCCCGAACGCGGTCGCCAGGTTCGGCAGCATCAACGCGCCGACGTGGTCGATGCCGAGCCCCGCCCACACGTTGTCGCCGAACCACTTCACGATCAGGAACACCGGGATCATCGTCACCTGGAACGGCACCATCAACGTCGCCATCAACGTCACGAACAGCGCGCCGCGCCCCAGGAAGCGGATGCGGGCGAAGGCGTAGCCGGCCAGGCTGCACACGACGAGGTTGCTCGCCAGCACCACCAGCGTGACGAGCGCGCTGTTGAGGAAGAAGTGGCCGAACGGCGCGGCCGCCCATGCCTCCGCGTAGTTCTCGAACCGCGGCGACTCCGGAATGAGCACGGGCGGAAAGCGGTTGGTCTCGGCCTCGGTCGACAGCGACGTGATCAGCATCCACAGCAGCGGGACGATCAGCAGGAACGAGGTCGGGATCAGCACCAGGTGCCACGGGCTGAACGGCAGCCGCCACGTCCGCCGCCGCCGAGGCGAGGGTGGGGGCGGCCCCGGGTCGGTCGCGGGTACGTCGGCGGTCAGCCGCTGCGTCGTCACGAGTAGTGCACGAATCGTCGGGCGACGCGGAACTGCACCGCCGTGATGATCAGGATGACCACGAACAGCGCGTAGGCCATGGCGGCGGCATAGCCGGCGTCGAAGTGCACGAAGGCGCGATCCCACAGGTAGTAGACGATCACCGTCGTCGCCCGCAGTGGCCCGCCGCGGGTGGTGGCGTACACCTCGTCGAACAGTTGCAGCGCATTGATGGTCAGCCAGACCAGCAGGAACAGGTTCGCCGGGCCGAGCAGCGGCACGGTGATGGTGCGGAAGCGGGTGAACGCGCTCGCCCCGTCGATCGCGGCGGCCTCGTGCAACTCCGCGGGAACGCCCTGCAGCGCAGCGAGATACACGATCACCGAGAAGCCGGTCCAGCCCCAGATCGTCATCGCCACGATGACGAACAGCGCCTGCGACGGGGACGCGAGGAAGCCCTGCGACGGTATCCCGACCGCGTTGAGCGCCGCGTTGACCAGCCCGTAGTCACGGTCGGTGAGCCACAGGAAGATGATGCCCTGCGAGATCGTCGAGACGGCCATCGTGATGTAGGCGGCGGTGCGGTACACCGAGATGAACCGCACCGACCGGTTCATCGCGGCGGCCACCAGCAGGCCGACGATCATCGTGCCCGGCACGAACAGGGCGGTGTAGACGATGGTGTGGCCGATCGACTCGACGAAGGCCGGGTCCTCGGCGAGTTTGCGGTAGTTGTCGAGTCCGACCCAGGGGGTGCGCGGGGTCAGCAGGTCGGACTGCTGGAACGACAGCTGAAACGACATCAGCACCGGCAGGAGACCGAAGACGCCGATCAGCAGCATGGCCGGACTGATCAGCGCCCACCCGTTGGCGGTCTCCGAGCGGCCGACGCGGCGGAGCAGTGAGGGCACCCGGCTACCGTCCGGCCAGGGCGTCGTCCGTCGCCTGCGCCGCGGTGTTCAACGCGTCGGACGGCTGCGCCTTGCCCAGCAGCACCGACATGATCGCCTGCCCCAGCGCCTCGGAGACGTCCGGATATTGCTCGACAGTCGGCCTGACCTTCTTGACGTTCGACAGGTTCTCGACGAACGTCGACGTGCCGGGCAGGGTCTCGTTCAGCTGCGCCAGCACCGCCGGGTCCTGACCGATCGAGGTGCGGGTCGGCAGATCGCCGGTGCCGAGCGAGAACGCCTTCACCTGCTCGGGTGCGGTCAACCACTTCACGAAGTCGACCGACGCCTTCTTCTTGGCGTCCCCGTTGTCGAACACCACCCAGTTGTCCGGACCCGAGATCGTCTGGTGGCCGCCGTCGGAGCCGGCGTAGGTGGGCATGACCTGGACGCCGTAGGGCACGTCGGTGAGCGAGCTGAGATCCCACGGGCCGGTGATCAGCATCGCCACCTTGCCGCTGTTCATGAGCTTGGGACCGTTCTCGTTGGTGGTGTCGAGGTACAGCGACTTGTCGGTGACGGCCATCTGCTGCAGCGTGGTGAGCGCCTTGACCCCGGCCTCGGAGTTGAACGCGGCCTTCGTGTCGTCGGAGTTCAGGATGTCGCCGCCGGCCTCCCACAGCATGGGCAGGTAGTGCCACACGGTGTCCTCGCTGGCGTCGGCGGGGATCAGCCAGCCGTACTGGCCCTTGGTCGGGTCGGTCAGCTTCGCGGCGGCGGCGCGGAAGTCGTCCCACGTCCAATTCGGCGACGGCGGAGCCACTCCCGCGTCGGCGAAGAGCTTCTCGTTGTAGACGATCGCGAGGTTGTCCACCAGGGCAGGCACCCCGACCACCTTGCCGTCGACCGTCGCGGCGTCGCGTTCGGCCTGATAGAAGTCGTCCCACTTCCAGTCGGGCTGGGACACCTCGTCGGCCATGTCGACGACGGCGGGGATCTTGGCGATGTTCGGCGACCACGAGCCGAACATGTAGGCCACGTCGGGTGCGCTGCCGCCGCGGACGGCCGTCAGCACCTTCTGCAGCACCAGGTCGTTCTTGGAGTACAGCTCGGACACCTTCACGTCCGGGTGCTCCCGGTTGTACTGGTCGACGAGGCCCTTGAAGACGTCGCCCTCGGTGTCCTGGTAGCCGTGCCACACCGCGATCTCGGTGGGGCCGGACGACGACGAGTCGCCGCCGCCACCGCACGCGGCCAGCACGAGGGCGAGGACGGCGGCCAATGCGATGCAGAGTCGTTGACGGATCACGTGTGAACTCTCCTTGGGTGGGCGGCGCTGCGGACGGGGATCAGGACGGGGCGAGCGAGGTGCGGAGCGCCTCGGGCAGGAGGTCGCCGTGCGCGGCGGTGAGGTCGTCGCACAGCTGCCAGATCTGGTCGACGGTGAGGCTGGCCGCCGTGTTCGGATCGACCATCGCCGCGGCCCGCACCAGCCGCGGGTCGCCGTCGACGGCCGCGCGCACCGCGAGTTCGACGGGACCGAGGAAGTTGCGGTTGAGCGCCGCGCACTGCGGTGGCAGGTCACCCACCCGGATCGGGTGGGCGCCGAGCGCGTCGAGCACGGTGGGCACCTCGACGGCGAGGCTGGCGGGCAGGTTGGTGATCAGGCCGTCGTTGGCCACGTTGGCGGAGATCACCCGCGTGGTCCCGGTCTCGAGGGAATGGATGACCTGCGGGGCGTACTCGGTCGAGCTGGTGTCGATCTCGAGTCCGTCGGTCCCGGCCAGTTGTGCACGCACGCGGGCGTATTCGGCGAGGTTCGCCTCGCTGATGCCGACGTAGGCGCCCACGTCGAGCCGCAGCCGGTCCACCTCGCCGGGATGGCGCAGGTACCACGGCACGTACTCGCTGGAGTGCTCGCTGGTCTCGGTGGGGTAGTAGCCGAGCCGCCGGTACATGTCGACGCGGACGCGGCGCCGCAGTTCCGGGTCGGCGGCGATGCGCTCGTCGAGCAGCGGGTAGAGACTCCGACCGTCGCGTTCCCAGCGCAGCACCCAGGCCTGGTGGTTGACCCCCGCCGACCAGTACGAGACCTCGTCGAACGGCACGTCGATCAGTTCGCACAGGCCGACCATGGTCCAGTACACCGAGTGGCACAGGCCGAGGACCTTCAGCGTCGGCGCGACCCGATGCAGGTAGGTCACGTTCATCGCCATGGGGTTCGTGTAGTTCAACAGCCATGCGTCGGGACAGATCTCGAGCATGTCGCGGGCGATGCCGGCCAGCACCGGAAAGGTGCGCAACCCGCGGAAGATGCCGCCGATGCCGATGGTGTCGCCGATCGTCTGGTGCACCCCGAACGTCTCGGGGACGTCGAAGTCGCGGACGGTGGCCGCGTGCATGCCGACCTGGATCACGTTGATCACGTAGTCGGCGCCCTCGAGGGCCCGCCTGCGGTCGGCCGCCACGACGATCTCGGAGTCGGCGCCCGCGGCCTGGGCGGTGGCACGTGCGATCGCCTCCGCGGTCTCGAGCCGTTCGGCGTCGATGTCGTGCAGCACGATCCGGACCGAGCGCAGCTCGGGGAAGGACAGGACGTCGCCCAGCAGTTCGCGGGTGAACTCGACGCTGCCCGCGCCGATGATGACGATGCTGGTCATGACTCGCTGCGCTCGAGGACGGCGGGAGTGGGTGCCTCGCCGCGCTTCTCGTCGCTGTAGACCATCAGCGTGGACCCGACCAGCGCCAGCACGATGCCCACGGCGCCGTACGGGGTGGGCAGGGTCTGGTAGGCGATGAGCGACACCACGATGGTGAGGGCGGGCGCCAGCGCGTTGGTGGTCGGCGCGACGATGCTGGCCTTGCCCCGGCTGAACGCCATCACCAGGAACAGTGCGCCCACGGCGTTGAGGATCTGCGTGCCGGCCGTCAACACCGGTGCCTGCCAGGGGAACCCGGTGGGGATGCCGCCCATCGACAGCACCGCGACGGGGATCAGGATGAGCGCACTGATCGCCATCCAGCCGAAGGTGGTGGCCTCGTTGACACCGATGGTCGCGGTCTTGCGCATGAAGTAGGCCTGCACGCCCCAGGCGATGCAGATGCCGATCGCCAGCGGCAGCCACGGACCGGTCGAGACGTCGTCGGCGGCACTGGTCACGCTGAACAGCACGATCGCGGCGAGCGCGGCCACCAGGCCGACCGCGGCGAGCGGCGTGACGCGCTCCCGCAGCAGCACCATCGCCATGATCACGGTGATGGCGGGGGAGATGGAGACGATCGGGAAGATCAGGTAGGCCGGCCCCATGGTGAGCGCCTGGAACAGCAGCAGCTGGCCGCCGGCGCCGGTCAGACCGATGAGCAGGCCGTAGACGGTCGCGGCGCGCCGCCGGTCGAACGTCGCGCCGCGGAGCGCGACGGCCGCCGGGATGATCATGGTCAGCGCCCAGATGCAGTAGATCATCTCGTCGGGGTAGCCGTACCGGGTGGCGGGCAGCGCGGAGAAGGCGCCCCACACGCCCCAGAACAGGATGAGCAGTGCGGCGTAGAAGATCCAGCTGCGGGTGCGCGGGGGTGCAGACGTGTCAGTCATCGGTGTTCGCCTCGTCGGTGGGTGTGTGGGTAGTGGAAAGACGTTGGAGTGCATCGGCAGTCAGGGGGTGGCCGGCCTGCTTGGCGGCGTAGACGGCGGCGCCGAGCGCGGGGTCGAGCACGGGGAGCCGGAGGTCGTACTTGGCGGGCAGGTCCGCCAGTGCGGCGCGGAACGCGTCGAGATAGCCGTCGTCGGTGAACATCCCGCCGGAGTAGGACACCGGCACGACGTCCTGATCGCCGAAGCCGACGAGGATGCGGGTGGTCTCGATCAGGGTCGCCAGTTCACCGACCGCCTCGGCGAGGATGGTCCGGGACTCCGCATCGCCCTGTCGTGCAGCGGCGCACACCGTGGTCGCGAGCGCGGCGATCTTGCCGCGGTTGCCGCTCCACGCCTCGATGACGAGGCCGACGGCGTCGAGATCATGGGAGATGCCCAACCGTTCGGCGAGCAGGCCGTGCAGCGGACCCCGCGGGAGCCGCCCGTCGCTCATCCGGCTGAACGCGTTGAGACCGCGGGCGGCGATCCAGTAGGCCGAACCCTCGTCGCCGAACAGTTCACCCCAGCCGCCGACCCGGTGTCCGACGCCGAGCCGCTCGCCATAGGTCATGGATCCGGTGCCGCTGATGACGTTGATGCCGTCCTCGCCGGCCAGCGATCCCGCCCAGCCGCACACCATGTCGTTGTCGCAGCCGTACCGGTCGTGGCCGAGAACGCGTCCCGGCATCGCGTCGAGTTCGGCCACGTCCCCGCTCGCCTCGCCGTAGCCGGGCAATCCGAAGAAGGCGCGGTCGATCTCGGTCGCGGCGATGCCCGCCGCCGTGCAGACCTCGGTGACGCCCTGTCGGAGAACGCCTTCCACGATCTCGAAGCTGGTGTTGAAGTAGTACGAACTCGCGCCGGTGGCGCGGGCCAGGACGGCGCCGTCGGAGTCGACGAGCGCGAACGCGGTCTTCGAGCCGCCGCCGTCAACGCCGAGATACCGGGCCACGGTCGATCACCGCCCCTGGGACATCGGGTAGATCGTGACACCCTTGACCACGCGGCTCACCTCGCCGGACGGGAACGGGTTGTCCGGGGTCTTGCCGTATTCCAGCGACGTGAACAACGCGAGGTACTGCGCGAACACCAGGTAGGGCAGGGCCACCGCGGAGTCGTCGAGGCCGGCCAGTCCCGGCAGCACGATGGCGTCGTCGAGCGGCTCGGCGCTGACCACGGTGACGCTGTCCGGGCCGAGCTGGGCGCGGATCTCGGCGACGATGTCCAGGTCGTAGCGGCGGGTGTACTCGTCGGTCGAGACGTAGACGAGGACGAGGGTGTCGGCGTCGAGCACGGACTTGGGGCCGTGCCGGAAGCCCAGCGGCGAGTCGAAGTAGGTGACGACCTCGCCGGCCGTCAACTCCAGCAGCTTCAAAGCGGATTCGCGGGCGAGGCCTTCGAACGCACCGGCACCCAGGTACACGAACCGCTGCTTCTTGGCCCGGGCGAGCGCACGGATCTCGGGCTGCAGTTCGATGACGTGCTGTGCGGCCCCGGCGAGGGCGTCCGCGCCGTCGCGCGTCGCGGGGCCCAGCAGCAGCAGGCACGACAGCATCATCGACGTGAGGCTCGACGTCATCGCGAATCCGGTGTCGTTGGTGCGCTCGGGCATCAGCACCACCAGCGAGTTCGGCCGGTCGGCGTGCGCCCGTGCCAGCCGGCCGTCACCGTCACACGTGAGCACGAGATGCCAGACGTCGTCCACGATCTCGTCGGCGAGTTCGGTCGTGGCCAGACTCTCCGGGCTGTTCCCGGAGCGCCCGAAGGAGACCAGCAGCGTCGGGGTGTGCGGCTCGAGGTGGTCGCGCGGGCTCGCCACGATGCTCGTGGTGGCGATCGCCTCGACCCGGCGACCCAGGTGGCGCCGCAGTGCGGGCGCGACGATCTCGCCCGCGAACGCGGAACTCCCTGCGCCGGTCAGGATCACCCGCAGGTCGGAGCGTGCGGTGACGTCGCGCAGGAAGGTCTCGGCGCGCTCGTCCACACCGCCCGCCACCTCGCGCCAGGCGTCGGGCTGCTGGCCGATCTCGAGGATCGTCGCGCCGCCGTCCTCCTGCGCGGGGACGTCGGTGTCGGCGGACTGGGGTGGGGTCGTCACGTCGTGGCTCCATCGGTGAGGTCGTCGGTACTGGTGTGGCAGGCGCGGGCGTAGGGGCGCAGGGAGTCCCGGACCCGGTCGACGACGAGCGACTCCGGGTCGGCGTCGAGCCGGCCCGAACGGATCCGCTCGTACTGGTCGGGCAGGAACTGGCTGATCAGGGGGAGGGGGATGCCGACCCGTCCGAGATTGCGCAGCAACGTCTTTCGAGCGGCGTCGATCTCGGGGTCGGGCCAGTAGTACCGCAGGCGGTCGCTGTAGCTGTAGCGCCGCGCGGTGCGCTGCGCGAGCGGATCGCCGTGGTAGTAGTCCTGCCAGTAGCCGGGTTCGGCGAGCATCCTTCGCTCGATCACCTCGATCAGGTTCGACCGGGACGGTCGCGGCACCAGTTCGGTCTCGATGCGGGCGAGCGAGAACAGCGCCTCGCGCATCGCGAACGTGCAGCCGGGGCCGACCTTGAGGATCGCCCAGTGGTCCTCGACGAGTTCGCGCAGCTGATCGGCGCGTTGATAGTCCGTGGAGTGCGCCTCGAACACCAGGTGGTCCTCGTCATCGAGGACGTCGCGCAGTTCGGCGGTGGCGCTGCGCTCGTAGTCGAAGACGTTGAGGTGGTCGAACTCCACGCCGGGCTGCACGACGAGGGCGATCACCCGCGGCCACACGTCGTCGAGTCCCGCTGCGGCGAACGCAGTCCGGTGTGCGGCGATCGTCGCCCTGGCCCGGTCGGCGGGCGTCGGGGTGAGCGCGTCGAGCGTCTCGTGGGCCCCGCCCGGTACCGGCACCTCGGTGCCGATGACGTAGGCGGGCCGCTCGACGCCCGAACGCGCGGCGGCGTCCTCGGCGACGCGCAGCAGTCGCGCACTGCGCCCGGCGACCACCTCGTCGGACAGCGTGGCCGGGTCGTCGGCGCACGACATGCTGCAGTCCAGGTGGATCTTGGTGTAGCCGGCCGCCACGTACGCCTCGATCAGGACGTCGGCGTTGGCCATCGCCGCGTCGGCGGGCTGGTTCTGCCACCTGTTGGGTCCGAGGTGGTCGCCGCCGAGGATCACCCGGTCGCGCGGGAAGCCCTCCCCGTCGGCGATGCCGAGCACGAGATCACGGAAGTCGGTGGGCCGCATGCCGGTGTATCCGCCGAACTGGTCGACCTGGTTGGACGTGGCCTCGATCAGCACGTGGCTGCCGTCCGCCGCCGCCTGGACGATGGCGGCGCGGACCACCGTGGGATGTGCCGAGCACACCGAGTAGATGCCGACGGCGGCGCCGGCCTTGTGGCGGGCGATCAACTCGGCCAGCGGATTGTCGGTGCGGGTGGTGGCGGTCATCGGGCGTCTCCCGTCGGGGCCGGGGCGACGAGGCCGCACAGGCGGGAGACGGCATCGCCGATCGACGCGCGTCCCGCGGCGAGGTACCGGCGCGGGTCGGTCGCGGAGGTGTTGACTTGCAACGCATCCCGCACCGCCGCGGTGAAGGCGACGTTGAGCGCGGTGCCGACGTTGAGCTTGCGGACCCCCGCGTCGACGGCCAGGCGGATCTGGTCGTCGGGGACGCCGGAGGAGCCGTGCAGCACCAGCGGCACCGTCACCCGGGTCGCGAGGGCGGCGATCAGGTCGATGTCGAGGCGTGCGTCGCGGGTGGTCATCGCGTGCGAGCTGCCGACCGCGACGGCCAGCGCGTCCACGCCGGTGGCCGCCACGAAGGCCGCCGCCTCGTCCGGGTCGGTGCGGGCGCCGGGCGCGTGGGCGTCGAGGGTCGTGCCGTCCTTGCCGCCGATCTCGCCGAGTTCGGCCTCCACCCACAGGCCGGCGGCGTGCGCGGCGCGGGTCAGCGACGCGGTGCGGGCGACGTTGTCGTCGTACGACAGGTGCGCGGCGTCGACCATGATCGACGTGGCGCCCAGTCCGGCGGCCGTCGCGATGGCCTCGTCGAGGAGGTCGACGTCCTGGAAGTGGTCGAGGTGGATCGCCAGCGGAGCCGTCGACTGCGCGGCGATCTGCGCGCAGGCGGCGAGGAGCGGCGCCACCCTGCCGCCGTGGAACAGCGCGGTGTTCTCGCTGATCTGCAGAACCGCGGACGATCCGGCGCGTTCGACGCCCTCGACGATGCCCTCGGCGTGCTCGATGGTGATCACGTTGAACGCGAGGACCGCCGTGCCCGCCACGGTCGCCGACGAGACGAGGTCGCCCGTCGTGGTCGCCGTCACCGGACGGTCCGCGCTGTGACGCGTGACGTGTGGAACATTCATCGAGCATGAGAAGCTCGCTCACAACGCGCAATGGCAATCGGCGAAACGCTCAGTAAAACTGATTGTCGCTCACCCGAGGAGGACCCGTCGATGTCGATCCGACGCACGGACCGGATGCGGGAGGTGTTGTCGCTGCTGCGCGATCGCGGGGAGGTCGCGTCCCACGTGCTGTGCGACGAACTCGGGGTGTCGGCGGCGACGCTGCGCCGCGATCTGAGCGATCTGGAGGAGCAGGGACTGCTGCAGCGCACGCACGGCGGCGCCCGGGCACTCGATCCGAGCGGCAGCGACATCCCGGTGCGGCTGCGCGACCACCGGATGGTCGCGATCAAGCGGCGGATCGCCCAGCACGCCGCGGCCCTGGTGCCGGCGGGACCGCAGGCCGTGGCACTGACCGGTGGCGTCACCACCGCGGAGGTCGCGCGTTCGCTGAAGGGCCGGCCGAACATGACCATCGTGACGAACTCGCTGACCATCGCCGCCGACTGCGCCGTCGACGCGCACATGAAGGTGATCATGACCGGCGGCCTGGTGCGCGCCAACTCTCTGGAGGCCGTCGGCCCCATGTCGGAGCACGCCTTTCAGGTGATCACCGTCGGCACCGCGATCCTCGGCGCCGACGGGATGTCCGCGGAGGTGGGCGCCACCACCTACGACGAGGCGGAGGCACGCACCGCGATCGCCATGGCCGCCAACGCCCAACGCGTCGTCGTGGCCGTCGACGGCTCCAAGATAGGCAAGGTCACGCTGGCGAAGATGACGGCGCTGGACCGTCTCGACCACCTGGTGACCGACTCGACCGCGGACCCACGGCAGCTGGAGCGCATCGCGGAGCACGGCGTCCGCGTGCACGTCGTCGAGGTCGGCGACGCATAGCTAGTTCGCGGTGATAGGTGGTGGTTCGAACGGTGTGTATCACCACCATTGGGCGCGTTCGCCGTGTGGGCCGGAGCAGGGTGGGACGTCCGGTGGTGCTGTGGTGTGGTGGGCGTGCAGGCCGCGGGTGGCGCCGCAGCCGTCGGTCGATGGTGCGGGTGGTCCGGCCGGCGCCGATGGGCCGGCCATGGCGTTCGAACCAGACTTCGCAGGTGGCGTCGCAGAGCAGGTAGCGGCGTTCGTGCGTTCTGCCCGTCAGCCGAGCAGTGTGTCTCCCCGGCGCGTCAACGAATGATGACGCGCCCAGGTGCACACGTGCTCCGGGCGGGGCCGCTCAACGCGTCGAGGTAGCGCTGAGGCGACGACAGTGTGAGTGACGGTGGCGCTGAGCGCTATCTGGACGGTCGCGGGCTGCGTTCTGCCCGTCAGCCGAGCAGTGTGTCTCCCTGGCGCGTCAACGAATGATGACGCGCCCAGGTGTACACGTGCTCCGGGCGGGGCCGCTCAACGCGTCGAGGTAGCGCTGAGGCGACGAAAGTGTGAGTGACGTTGTCGCTCAGCGCTATCTGGACGGTCGCGGGCTACGTCGGTGAGCAGTGGGCCGAGATGAAGTGCGGCGGCGGGCCACGTCGGCGTCCCGGGCTAGGGCGTGGTGAGCAGTCCCGAGTCGCGGATCGCCTCGGCCAGCGGCTCCAGCACGGCCGGGTCGTAGGGCGGCGGCAGGTAGATGATCGCGAGGTCCAGTCCCTCCGCGCCGAGGGCGACGCAGTCCTCGATCAGCTTGCGGTAGTTGCGATCCTCGCCGAGGCGCACGTGCGCCGACAGCGTGATCTCCTTGGGGTCGCGGCCGATGTCCTTGCACCGCGCGGCCAGCACGTTGCGCTTGTGCGCGAATTCCTCGGGGGTGCCGCCGACGAAGTTCCAGTGGTCGGCGTACTTCGCGGTCAGCGGCAGGGTGCGCTTTTCGCCGCTGCCGCCGATGCAGATCGGCGGGTGCGGCTGCTGCGGGCCCTTCGGCTCGTTGCGAGCGTCTTTGAGCTGGTAGTACTTGCCGTCGAATGTCGTGGTCTCCTGGGTGAGCAGACCGGTCAGCACCTCGCACGCCTCCTCGAAGCGGTCGAAGCGCTCCCTGATGGAGCCGAGTTCGATGCCGTAGGCGCCGGACTCCTCCTCGTTCCAGCCGGCGCCGATGCCCAGTTCGAGGCGGCCGTTGGACACGATGTCGAGCGCGGAGGCCATGTTGGCGAGCACCGCGGGATGGCGGTAGTGGATGCCCGTGACGAGCACGCCGACGCGCAGCCGCTTCGTGGCCTGCGCCAGCGCGGTCAGGGTGATCCAGCCCTCGAGGCACGGCCCCGTGGAGTCGGAGAAGATCGGATAGAAGTGGTCGAACGTCCAGCCGGACTCGAAGACGTCGATCTCGTCGGCGGCCTGCCAGATCGGGAGCATCTCGGCCCAGGTGGTGTTCTGCGGGGAGGTCTTGAACGCGAATCGCACGCACTCGACGTTAGTCCGGAATCCTGGCAGCCGCCGATGAGTTTCCGTCTCCGCCCGGGTCGAAACACCATGATCGACATGACGACGGCATGCAGGCGGACGGCCCGACTCCTCGACGGTGTCCGCGACGACCAGATGGACGCGGCCACTCCGTGCGAGCACCTCTCGCTGCGCGAACTCGTCGCGCACGTGGGGTCCCTCGGCGTCGCGTTCGCCGCGGCAGCGCGCAAGGACCTGGGCGAACTCACCGACACCCCGCCGGCCGATGACGGGTACCTGCTCGACGACGACTGGCGGGATCGCTATCCCGAGAACCTCGCCGGCCTCGCCGTCGCGTGGTCGGATCCCGCCGCATGGCAGGGGATGTCCCGCATCGCGGGTCAGGACCTGCCCGGAGACGTCATCGCCATGATCGCGCTCGGCGAGGTGACCATCCACGGCTGGGACATCGCGGTGGCCACCGGCCAGGACTACGCGGTCGAGGACGCCGACGCCGAGGCGGTCCTCGGGTACGTCATCACCTTCGCCGCGGACGGACCGGTCGACGGGCTGTTCGGGCCGGCGGTCGACGTCGGTCCCGACGCGTCGCCGTTCGAACGGGCGCTGGCCGTCAGTGGGCGCGATCCGCGCTGGAGCGCACACTAGGGGAATGGACCCCATCGACCCCGTCGCAGCGCTGCGCGAGATCGCGTTCTTCAAGGACCGTGCGCGCGAGGAATCCCGCCGCGTGATGGCCTACCGCAACGCGGCCGACGTCATCGAGAAGCTCGACGACGCCGAGCGCGAGAAGCACGGCCGGGCCAACAGCTGGCAGACCCTGCCCGGCGTCGGCCCCAAGACCGCCACGGTGATCGCGCAGGCGTGGGCGGGCCGCGAACCCGACACGCTCGCCGAACTCCGCAAGGCGGCAGGCGATCTCGGCGGCGGTGAGATCCGCGCCGCACTCAGGGGTGACCTGCACCTGCACTCGAACTGGTCGGACGGCGGTGCGCCGATCGAGGAGATGATGGCCACCGCGCAGCGGCTCGGCCACGAGTACTGCGCGCTGACCGATCACTCACCGCGGCTGACCGTCGCCAACGGGCTCTCGCCGGAACGGCTGCGCAGGCAGCTCGACGTGATCGACGAACTGCGCGACCGGTTCGCGCCCATGCGCATCCTCACCGGCATCGAGGTCGACATCCTCGACGACGGCAGCCTCGACCAGGAACCCGAACTGCTCGACCGCCTCGACGTGGTGGTGGCCAGCGTGCACTCCAAGCTCAAGATGGATTCGGCGGCGATGACCCGGCGGATGGTGCGCGCCGTGTCCGAGGGGCACGCCGACGTGCTGGGCCACTGCACCGGCCGGCTCGTCACGGGCGGCCGGGGCACCCGCCCGGAGTCGCAGTTCGACGCGGAGAAGGTCTTCACCGCCTGCCGCGACCACGGCACGGCCGTCGAGATCAACTCCCGGCCCGAGCGTCGCGACCCGCCGACGCGGCTGCTCCGGCAGGCGCTGGACATCGGCTGCACCTTCTCGATCGACACCGACGCCCACGCCCCCGGCCAGCTCGACTTCCTGGGCTACGGCGCGCAGCGGGCCCTCGACAACGACGTGCCGGTCGACCGGATCGTCAACACCTGGCCGGTGGAGCGCCTGCTCGAGTGGACCGGCGCGCGGCCCTAGTTCGGTCGGCGTCAGTCGGGCAGGGTGGGCATTTCCAGGCCGGGGTCGCGGCCCAGCAGCACGCCGCGCATCACCGACGCGTTGCCGAACCGCTGCCGGACCTCGTCGACCGCGCTGTCCAGCGCCGACAGGTCCTGCTGGTGGTCCTCCGGGGACCCGGGGAACGGCAGCTCCAACTGCGCCGCGCCGTCGCGGTCGATGTTCGACACCGCGAACCCGACCAGGGTGAGCCCACGTTCGGCGATCAGCGGCTTGGCCCCGGCGATCAGGGTCCGCGCCGCCGCGAGGACCACGTCGGTGGCCGCTGTCGCCCGCGGCATCGTGTGCGAGCGGGTGACGCGGCCGAAGTCGTCGAAGCGCAGCCGCAGCACCACGGTGCGTCCGGTGCGGTCGGCCTTGCGCATCCGCCGGGTGATCTTGTCGACCAGGTTGACGACGACGGCGTCGATCTCGCTGTCCGACATGCTGTTTCCCGCGCGGCCGAGCGCGCGCTGCGCACCCACCGAGCGTCGCCGGACACCGGTGACCACGCGCCGCCGGTCCACGTTGTGCGCGAGCGCGAACAGCTGGCGGCCCATGCCGCCACCCACGATCGACGTCAGTGTCGACTCGGTGAGGCCGGCGACGTCGGACACGGTGTAGACGCCGCAGGCGTTGAGTTTCTCGGCCGTCTTGGCGCCGACGCCCCACAGCCGGCGCACCGGCAGCGGATGCAGGAAGGCCAGCTCGCGGTCCGGCGGCACCAGCAGCAGCCCGTCGGGCTTGGCCTCCTGGCTGGCGACCTTCGCGAGGAACTTGGTGCGCGCGATCCCGACGGTGATGGGGAGCCCGACGTCGACGCGCACCCGCTCCCGCAGCCGTGCGGCGATCTGCACCGGGGTGCCCGACACCCGGGCGAGCCCACCGACCTCGAGGAACGCCTCGTCGACCGACAGCGGTTCGACCAGGGGACTGGTGTCGTGGAACACCTCGAACACCGCGGCGCTGGCGTCGGAGTAGGCCGCCATCCGCGGCGGGACCACCACGGCCTGCGGGCAGAGCTGCTTCGCCTGCCTGCCGCCCATCGCGGTCTTGACGCCGAAGGCCTTCGCCTCGTAGCTGGCGGCGAGGACCACGCCGCCGCCGACGATCACCGGCCGCCCGCGCAGCGAGGGGTCGTCGCGCTGTTCGACCGAGGCGTAGAAGGAGTCCAGGTCGGCATGCAGGATCGTGGCCGCACCCACCCGCTGCTCTGGCCCTTCGGACACGAACACATGTTCGCATCTCGGGCCGACGGGCCTACTGGGAGTCGCCGTAGATGCTGGTCAGCCAGATGTGCGCGAGCGTCTCGACGATGCGGTCCTGCGTGACCGCGCCCTCCTCGGCGACCAGGGTGGCCGTCATGGCGCGTTCGTTCATCAGGTTCAGCGACGTCGCGAGGTCGTGCGACGGGATCGTGTCGGGAGCGGCGCCGCGGGCCCGTTCGGCGTCGATCAGTGCGGCCGTCTGGGTGATCCACTTCTGCATGAAGGCCGACCACACCGCCCGCACGTCGGGGCTGCCCGCTATTGCCTCGGTGCCGGCCTTCGCGACGACGCTGTGGGAGCCGAACGCGGTGAAGAAGGTGCGGATGCCCTCGCGGAAGGCGCGCCGGGGATCGCCCGGCAGGTTGTCCATCGCGCCGTCGAACCCCGTGTCCGCCTGGGCGATGAGTGGCTGCAGCAGCGCCAGCAGCACCGCGTCCTTCGAGGCGAAGTAGAAGTAGAACGTCGGGCGGGACAGGCCGGCGCCCTTGGCCAGGTCGTCGACGGAGATGTCGGCGAACGCCTTGTCCGTCAGCAGCCGTTCCGCGGTGGCGAGGATCGCGGCTTCGCGATCGTCGCCGGAGGGTCGCGTCGAACGCCGACTGCGCCCGGATCGGCTGGCACTGGTGGTCGTCACGGGCTCGACTTTACTGCATGTCGAATTTTTCAACACACTGTTGACCAATTCAACATGGCGTTGATAGCGTGTCGGCATGACCGAACACCTCGACGTGATCATCGTTGGCGCAGGCATCTCCGGCGTCAGTGCCGCATGGCACCTGCAGGACCGCTGCCCGTCCAAGAGCTACGCCATCCTGGAACGCCGTGAGGGCATGGGTGGAACCTGGGACCTCTTCAAGTACCCAGGTATCCGCTCAGACTCCGACATGTTCACCCTGGGCTTCCGGTTCAAGCCGTGGAAGTCGGCCAAGTCCATCGCCGAGGGTTCCGACATCCTGACGTACATCAAGGAAGCCGCGGCCGAGAACGGCATCGACGAGAACGTCCGCTTCAACCATCGCGTCGTCGCGGCCGACTGGTCGGACGCCGACAACAAGTGGACCGTCACCGTGGAGCGCGGCGACGAGACGGTGCAGCTCACCAGCTCGTTCCTGTTCGCCACCACCGGCTACTACAACTACGACGAGGGCTACTCGCCCACGTTCCCCGGCTCCGAGGACTTCGCGGGCACCATCGTGCACCCGCAGCACTGGCCCGAGGACCTGGACTACGCCGGCAAGAAGATCGTCGTGATCGGCAGTGGCGCAACGGCCATCACGCTGATCCCCGCGCTGGTCAACAAGGGCGCCGGCCACGTCACCATGCTGCAGCGCTCGCCGTCGTACGTCGGCTCGCTGCCCGACGTCGACCCGATCGCGGTGCAGGCCAACAAGTACCTGCCCGAGGACGTCGCGCACGTGATCAACCGCTGGAAGGCGATCGTCTTCAGCACCGCGCAGTACCAGCTCGCGCGGAGGTTCCCGCAGTACATGCGCAAGACGCTGCTGACCATGGCCAAGCGCCGGCTGCCCGAGGGCTACGACGTCGAGAAGCACTTCGGCCCGAGCTACAACCCGTGGGACCAGCGCCTGTGCCTCGCCCCCAACGGCGACCTCTTCAAGACCATCCGCAGGGGCAACGCCGACGTCGTCACCGACACGATCGACACCTTCGTGCCCGAGGGCATCAAGCTCAACTCCGGTGAGACGATCAAGGCCGACATCATCGTCACCGCAACGGGTCTCAACATGCAGCTGCTCGGTGGCCTCACGCCGACGCTCAACGGCGAGCCCATCGACCTGCCGTCGCTGATGACCTACAAGGGTCTGATGTTCTCCGGCATCCCGAACTTCGCGATCACGTTCGGATACACGAACGCGTCGTGGACGCTGAAGGCCGACCTGGTGTCGGAGTTCGTCTGCCGCGTGCTGAACTACATGGACGACAACGGTTTCGACACCGTCGTCCCGCAGCACCCCGGCAACGGCATCGACGAGCTGCCGTTCATGGACTTCGCGCCCGGCTACTTCCTGCGGGCGATCGACCAGCTGCCGAAGTCCGGCAGCAAGGCGCCGTGGCGGCTCAAGCAGAACTACTTCCTCGACCTGCGGCTCATCCGCCAGGGCAAGGTCGACGAGGAGTCGCTGCACTTCACGAAGCACCGCGCGCCGGTGTCTGCTTGACCTGACCCTGGGATACCCATCCCGCGAACAGACGCGAACTCCCCTGAATCCTTGCGGTTCAGGGGAGTTCGCGTCTTCTCGGCGTTGGCAGGTCAGGCGGGGACGACGACGATGCCGTCCTCGTCGCAGTAGGCGACCTCGCCCGGCACGAAGGTGGCGCCGCCGAAGGTGACCTCGACGTCGCGCTCGCCGGCACCGGTCTTGCCGCCCTTGCGGGGGTTGGTGCCGAGCGCCTTGATGCCGACGTCGATGGTGCGCAGCGTCGAGGCATCTCGCACCGCGCCGTGCACGATCAGGCCGGCCCAGCCGCTGTCCTTCGCGATGCCGGCGATGACGTCGCCCACCAGCGCGGTGTGCAGCGATCCGTCACCGTCGATGACCAGCACGCGGCCCTCGCCCGGCTCCGACAGCACGGACTTCAGCAGGGCGTTGTCCTGGAAGCACTTCACCGTGGTGATGGGCCCGGCGAAGTCCGTCACGCCGCCGAAGTTCCGCAGCTGCAGATCGCAACTGCGCACATCGGGATAGATGTCGTCGACGAGATCGGCCGTGGCGCGGGGTTCGATGGTCACCCGACGATGCTAGCGATCCTCAGTCGTCGGAATTCCGGCGTGCCAGCAGCACGACGATGATCGCGAGGACGCCCGCGACGACGGCGGCCAGCACCGGCAGGCGCGAGGTCTCCGGGCCCGGCGCGACCGGCGGAGGGATCGGCGGTGCCTGGGCGACGGTCGACTTCGCCTGGGCGGCGGTCTCGGCGGCGCCGCTCAGATCGACCTCGGGAACCGGGGGAGCCGCGGGCGCGGCAGGTGCAGCCGGTGCGGCGGGGGTGATCTTCGTGGCGGGTGCCTTGACCGCGGGAGCCTTCTTCGCGGGAGCGGCCTTCTTGGCCGGTGCCTTCTTCGCGGGGGCCTTCTTGGCGGGCGCGTCCGCGCCGACGCTCGTGGCCGACGCATTCGCCGCGGGAGCCTTCTTGGCCGGTGCCTTCTTCGCCGGGGCCTTCTTGGCGGGCGGCGACGGAGGCGTCGGCTCGTTCGACGCCTGCCCGGCGGGGCCATCCTGAGAACTTGCCATGCGCCCATCATGCCAGCAGGCCCAGCCCGCTAGCCGGTGACCGCCAGCGCCGCAGCCAGCACGAGCGCGACGGCCATCCCCGCGAGTTCGACCCGCGAACGCGTCAGGGACATGTCGGCGGTGGCCCGGTGGGTGCGTGCGGCGGGCAGCCACCACGTCCGGTTGCGCCAGGCCAGGGCGACGAGGGCCACGGTCAGCACCGCCTTGGCCAGCAGCAGCCGGCCGTACCCGGTGGCCCACAGATCGGCGGGGGAGGCCAGGGCGGCCAGCGCGCCGATCACCCCTCCCACCACCAGGACGATCACGCACACCAGCGACATGCGGGAGAACCTCGGCAGGACGCGGGCCCACCGGCCACGGTGGTGCACCGTCAGCACCAGCGCCGCGAGGGCGCCGCACCACAGCGCCGCGGCGAGGGCGTGGATGGCGACCGCGATCCCGCCGAACGCGTCCTCGGACAGGTGGCCGACGAGTGTCCGGCCGGTGAGGCCGACGGCGGCGGCGCCCGCGGTGACGACGCCCGCCGCGGCCGTGCGGGGACCGACGGCCGCGGCCACGCCCACCACGACGGCCGCCGCCGCGCACACCAGCCCCGCGCGGCCCGCCGCGGTGGCCACCGCGAACTCGTAGGTGGTCTGCGCGCCGATCCGCAGCACCGAGACGCCGGCGGCGTCGGCGGCCGCCAGCGGCAACCGGACGAACTCGACGACCGCCCACACCGCCGCCGCCGCGATCAGCGGCACCGCGGCGTGGCCGGCCAGTTCACGCCGGTACCGCTCGACGTCGAGCCACGGCACCACCGCGAGCCCCAGCGTCACCACGGCGACGCAGTCGGCCACCGCGCGAACCGCGCTGTCCCCCAACGGGTTCCGCGGGTACGCGAGCACCCATGCCAGCAGCGCTGCCGCCACGACCACCAGGGCGCCGCCGATCAGCGTCCGCGACCGCGTCACGGCCGCCGCCGCACCGCCCACACCGCGCCGCCACCGATCACGGCCGCGGCGATGAGGACGAACGGCCACGCCGACAGGCCGGGCCCGACGGTGTCGCCGTCGGCGGCGGACGACGCGACGGGGGGCCCGGGGGTCCCCGTCCCCGCGACGTCCAGGTCGAACGTCCAGTTGCCCGACACCGGATGACCGTCGGCGGACGTGACGCGGTAGTTCACGGTGTACGTGCCCACGGGCCCGAGCGGCCGCATCTCGACCGAGATCTCCGGGCCTGCCACCGTCGCCGCCCCCGCCGACCACAGGTTGCCGTCCGGTCCGACGACGTTCATGGCGGCGAAGCTGGTCTGCAGGGCCTCGTTGAACGTCGCCGTCACCCGAGCCGGCCCGGCGTCGAGGACCGCGTTCGGCGCAGGGGCGGCGTCGATGCGGGCGGCGTGCGCGGACGCGGGACCCGCACCGATCAGGGCCAGCGCCGCCATCATGGCCGTGACGAGGATCAGCCCGGCGCAGCGGCGCATCACGCGGACCTCCTGCGGACCAGGGCGACCACCACGGCCACCGCAGCCAGCACCAGCGCGCCGCCGGCCAGCCAGCGCGCGGTGTCGTCGGGACGGGCGAGCGATGCGGGCGCAGCCGTCGCGGGTTCGGCCGCACCGGGTTCCGCCGAGGCCGTCGGCGCCGCCGACCCGTGCTCGTGGCCGCCCGCCGCCGTACCCGTCAGTTCCAGCACGGGGGCCGGGTATTCGGGCTCGCCGCCGCCGGGCAACGGCGCCTGATCCCACCGCACCACCCGGCCGTCGGAGTAGGTCTGCGTGGCGGGCAGGCTGACCGACTCCTCGTCGGGCAGCGCCACCGAGACGCGGAACAGCGCGAACTGTTCGGCCGAGATGCCGACCGACGGAGCGGCGGTCCACGTCACCGATCGCACGGTTCCGGCCGCGGCGTCCCGGTCGAGGCTGGCGGTCCAGCCGGGCATCACCTCGGTGCGTGCCGATGCGACGTCGGGCAGGGCGACGCTGAACTTCGTCGTCAGCGTGCCGTTCTCGGATTCGCCGGGAACCCGGAACGTCAGCACGGAGGTGCTGCCGGGTGCGGCACCGTCGCCGTCGACGTGCACGTGCGCGGCGGCGGTGCCCGCGCCGACGGTGAGGGAGATGGAGAGGACGGCGCCCGCGGTGGCGGTCGCCAGGAGGGCGCGCGAGGACGCCCGGGATGTGGAGTGCATGAAGTCGTGCCTTCTGGGTCGTCGAGGAGGAGGGGTCAGCGGACGGCGCGGACCGGGGGACCTCGGTAGGACGACGACGCGGCGAGCAGCAGCGTGGAGCGCATCGGGTGGGAGCACCGGCGGAGCACCGGCGCCACGCTCGGCGGAACGGGAGATGTCGGGATGGGAGCCGTGGCGCGCACCGCGCGCGAGACCGCACGGACCAGGATCTCGCCGACGGCGATGAACGCGGCGATCGCGACCACGGCGCAGGCGTGGGCGGCGAGCATCACGGTGGACGACGGGGATCCGGCCACGCCGTGGTGGTGGCCGGCGGCGCCGAGCAGCACGTGCCCGATCGACTGGCCCGCGGCGAGCGCGGTGATCAGGACGACGACGCGGTCACCGTGCCGGAGCAGCGCGGTGACGCCGCCGATCGTCAGGCCCAGCAGCGCGAGTTGGACCGCCCCGACGCCCGAGGGCAGGCCGCCGCCGGCCGCGGCGTGCGCGGCGACGGTGAGGGTGGCCGTCGCGATCCCGACCGCCGACCCGCGCAGGAGCGCCGTCGCCGGGACCGGGCGGGTGGGCACGGGCCCGGTCAGACCAGACCGAGTCGCGCCAGGAGATCGGCGTCGATGCCGTCCAACTGGTCGGCGATGGCGGCGTGTGCGGCACGCCTCCGGCTGACCGGCATGTTCTCGGCAGCGGCGATCGCGGCCGCGAGATCGGTGAGCCGGTCGGTGATGGCCGCGACGAACTGCTTGGTTTCGGCGTCCTTGGGCTTCTTGTCCGACACCTTGCGCAGGGACTGCTCGGCGCCGGCGATCCGCGCCGACAGAGCGCCACCGACGCCGGAGAACTGCCCGACCTGGCTCAGCGGGATGCCCAGCTGATCCGCGCGGCGCTGGTCGAGCACGCCGCGCGCGGCGATCGCGCCCCGGTAGACGACGGGCACCAGCACCGGCGCCAGCATGCGCGCGACCGTGAGGATCCGGCGGATCTTGCTCGGCGACAGCAACTTACCCTCGCGGACGGCCTTCAGTTGCGCCTCGGCAACCTTGAGCGCCGTCTGGTCGCTGGCGCGCCAGGCCTTCAGCTCGGCCTTGATCGCGGCGTTCTGCCGCTTGTTCTGAGCCTTGATGCGACGCGTCTCGTTCTTGGCCTCGAGCTTGGCCTCCAGCTTCGCCTTGGCCTTGATCGCGCGGGCCTCGGCCCGGCGGATGGCACGACTCTTTCGCCGCTTGAACAGGGCCATCCCGGTCGCCTCCCGGTCACGTGTCCGACATTCCGTGCGCATGGATGCGCGAGTGGGCCCAACACTATCGTCGGCGGCGACGGGTGTCGGCCTCGCCCCGCTCGCCGATGCCCGTTCCGCGCACCAGCAAACGGGCTCGGAAGATTGTGAGACAATCGGTGGGTCTAGCACTCGCCAGCCGGCGGCCCGAGAGAGGTGGTGTCGACGTGTCCTCACGAACCCGTATCGCCGCTGCCGCGTGTCTGGTGGCATCGGGCCTGCTCGTGACGGGTGGGAGTGCCTCGCTGGCGTTCGCCAATCCCGAGACGGGCACGTCCGGCGACGGCCCCTCCGCAGGAACCGGTAGTACCACGGGCAGCGGTACGGCCGCGCCCACCGGTGCGCCCGAAGTGACCGCACCGACGTCCGGCTCGACCGGTACCGCGGGCACGCCGACCAAGCCGACGTCGACGGTCGGCAACGGCCGCACCGGCGTGGAGACCGGCACCACGACGGGGTCGACACCGACCGGCTCGTCGACCGCACCCACGACCGCACCGACCACCAACGCTCCCGTCGAGCCGACGCAGACGCAGACGCCCACGGCCGAGGTGCCCGTCCCCACCGGCGAACCCGCCGTCGAGCCCGACGGCACCGCCGAGGGCGAGGAGACGACCACCACCACCGGGACCTCCGACACCGCAGAGGCCGGCGCGTCCCAGCGCCTGGCGCTCGCGGCTCCCTCGGTGACCGCCGCTGCGCAGATCGACCCGGTGACGGGTCTGCCCATCCTCCTCGATCCGAGCGCCCTCCTCGGTGAGGCGATGCCGGGCACCGGAACCGGCCAGGATCCGCAGCCGGCCGCGTACCCGTGGCCGTTCTCGTGGTGGAACAGCCTGCCGCCGGTCCTGCCGGGGAACACCAACGACAGCGGCGCCACCGCGCAGCCGCCGATCTTCGCCCTGCCGCAGTTGCCGCAGATGCAGTTGCCGCAGATCACGCTTCAGCAGTTCTTCGTGCCGGGAACCCTCATCCCGGACATCCGGGGCTTCACCGACCCGATCTTCGAGGTCGTCACCGGGCTCGCGACCGCAGCGTCGCAGCTGCCCTTCGCATCCGTCACGCTGCCGGTCATCGTGCCGCCCGTCGGTCCCGATGCCGGTGTCGGCGCGGGCAACGGTGGCGGCGGCGGCGGTGGCGGTGCCCAGGCACCCGGCCTGCCCCGGATCACCCCGCCGGCGGCCTCGAAGCCGGAGACCACCCCCGGCGGCGCGAAGCCCGCGGAGCAGCTCCCGGCCAAGGAAACGCCGCAGCAGACCTCGCCTCCCGCGACGGCCACGAGCAACGAGCTGCTGCCGGCGCCGACGTACCGCATGGGCTACGTCGACTACCTGCGGGCGGCCGGCCTCGGCCAGGTCGCAGCCGTCGCCGTCCCCGGCGTCACCGGCATCCTCGTCCTGACCAGCGCGGGCGGACTCATCGGCTACCGGCAGGCGCGAGCTGGCCGAGCAGTGCGAACTGGAGGCCCGGCGCGCTTCATGGGTTGATCGAAATCGACCGCGGAAGCGGGAGTAGACGTCATAGTTGAACTCGTGGAGAGGGGGTATCGATGCCCGCCAGCCGCCGCGTCACGCGCGCAGTCAACGAAGTGCTCGACCTCGCCCCGAGGCGTGGTGAGGTGTCGCTCGGTCGCCTGGTGGAGGCCGTCGCCGCCGACCGAAGCCGACCCATCGAACTCAAGATGGCCGACCTTCCCTCCGGCGTGTGCGGCCAGTGGCGCCAGTACGGGGACCGCGACGTGTTCCTGATCCAGCGGGGACTGCCCGCCGGCGACCGCACGCTGGCCCACGAGCTGGGCCACCTCGTCCTCGGACACGAGGGCATCTCGGTGGTCGAAGCCGCCAGGGACACAGTCGAACTCGCGAGCAGCGACCTGATCGGCTACATGCTCAACCAGCGGACCGGGTGCATGGGCCCCAGCGGCGAGGACCACGAGCAGGAAGCCGAGGACTTCGCGGCGCTGCTGATCTACCGTCTCGGCCGACTGCCGTCCGACCGCTCGTCGATCGTGCAGGTCCGGCTCGGAGAGGCGTTTGGTTGATCGTCTGGGTCATCGCCGGCCTCCTCGGCCTCGCGACCGGCCTACGAATCGGCTGGGCGCTCGTCAACAAGCAGTCACTCGTCAGTGCGGCCATGATCCTGGCCCTCGGCAGCCTCGGCTTCGTCGCCGCCCTCAACTGGCAACCGCTCACCCTGCTGATCGACACGATGCTGCGGTGGCCCAACGTCTCGACCGTGCTCAGCCAGGTGGCGCTGGTGGTGTGCGCGGCCGGCAGCTGCGTGATGATCACGTCGGCGTCCTCGGCCCGGAAGCCCGCGACCGTGCGGCGCATCGCGATCATCCAGTACTCGGTGGCGGGCGTCATCGCGATCCTCACCCTCGTCGCGTTCTTCACCACCCCGCAGCAGCCCGAGATGTCGCCCGAGGAGTACCTGCGGCGCAATCTCGGGTCCGGGGGAACGGCGCTGACGTGGTTGCTGCCGCTGCTGTACGTGTTGCTGGCGCTGACGCTCGTGGCGTGGGCCGGCGTCCGGCACTCCAACCGCACCCGCCGGGGCCGGGCTCTGTTCCTCTTCACGCTCGGCATCGCGCTCATCGTCCTGGCGAGCGCGTTCTTCCTGCTCCGCGCGGTCGGTAACACCCGGTTCATCGGGGTGGGATCGGCGGCGACGCTGCTCGGGTGCGCGATGCTGGTGGTCGCCAGCGGCTCGCTGCTACCGAGCATCGAGGACTGGTTCGGAGCCCGCCGCGAACTCCGGGTCATCCAGCCGCTGCTGGAGGAGTTGAGCCGTCGCCAGCCGAACATCGGCATCGGGATCCGGCCCCGCGGGCCGCTGCTGTTCCGCGTCGCCGAGCAGATGTCGCTGATCTCCGACGCCCTGTACCTGGAGGCGACGAGGGCGCTGGACGAGTCGGGGACCGCTCCCAGTGCCTACGGCGAGCCGGACGACACCGTCATCCCCGAAGCCCAGGCACGCAAGGTCGCCAAGTGGATCCATGCGGGTCGGGACGAGTCGGCAAACGTCGGCTTCCCGGGGCCGACGTGGCTGCGGCAACCATCGGCGTATTCGGATCGGGAGTGGATCCTCGCCATCGCCGAGCAGTATCGACGCATGGACGAGACACTCACCACAGCCGCTCGCTGAGCGACGTCGAAGTCAATTTTCGCGGAGCATCAGTCCGTGCCGCGCGTGCGGCACGGGCCGGGCTAATCGTCCAGGTGCTCTTGGCGGCGCAGCTCGTCGACCTTCTCGACCAGGTCCTGCTTGGCCTCGGGGGACAGGCCCACGGTACGTGCCGCAATACGGCGAATGCCCTCGTCACGCATGCTGGCGAGCCACGTCAGCTCCTTGTCGAGCTTCTCGTAGTACTCGTCGTCGGTGAAGTACGCCGGCTTGATCCGGAAGAAGTTGGCAAGGGCCGCCATGGTGGCCACGGAGGGGTTCGTCCGGTTGCCCGAGC
This sequence comes from Mycobacterium sp. PTI7, assembly GCF_056679845.1. Lineage (NCBI taxonomy): Bacteria > Bacillati > Actinomycetota > Actinomycetes > Mycobacteriales > Mycobacteriaceae > Mycobacterium > Mycobacterium sp. PTI7. The sequence continues at coordinate 4,398,494 of NZ_CM155252.1, read as the reverse complement.
GCAGCTGCGACAGGTACGGAGCGGACATCGTGATGCCCTCGGACTTGAGCGCGCCGATCACTTCAGCCGAGGTATGCGGGCCGCGTCCGGGCGGGTAGACCGTGTCGAACAGGCGGTTCAGCCGAGCCGCAAACGTCATGCTCATCGATTCATCCTCCACTTGGCATTACAGGCAGCGCTTCAGTCTTCGTATTTGCTGATCATCGTAGCGATTGATCCGACGAGAGCCAAGTGCAAACCACCCTAAAGTCAAGCCTACCCTCGCCCCGCCCCAGCTGTCACACCCTCTAGCTGGACTTCTGCGGAACGTCCGGCGCATAAGGGCGCGTCATGGCTAAGCAAATACTAACGCTTTCGTTGTTTTGCCCAGATCCCGGGGGGCCGCCGAACTGCCTCGACTCCGGCCCGGATGACGGCCCGCTACCGAGGAGCCGCGATCATGCTACTGAGTCCGTCATTTGCTCACAAACCGACGCGCACCCCTCGGGGGTCACCGGGTTGGCCGTCCTCGACGCAGTTGAGTCGGTTGCCCGCCGGGGAGTGAGGTCAAGATCACCTGGTGGGGTCGGCGTTGCCAGACCCCGGCACGGGCGATTCGGGCGACGATTCGCGTGGTTCTGCCAAAAGCGCCGCCGCGCGCCGCGCACGGACGAGGCCGACCACACTCACCGAGACGGCCGCCACGATCACCGTCGCCGTCGACGCGACGGCCACGGCGCGCCAGCCCAGCGCGTTCTCGAACAGCAGCCACAGTCCGAACACCAGGAACAGGACACTGGCCATCCGGTGCAGGAAGTTCTCCGGCAGGCGCCGGTGCAGCAGGCCGGCGGCCAGGATCGCCACGCCGTCGGCCAGGACCATGCCGATCGTCGCGCCGATCCACACGCCGGCCCAGCTGTAGTCACTGGCGAGCGCGACGGTGGCGAGCATCGTCTTGTCACCGAGCTCGGCCAGGACGAAGGACGAGATGACCGCGAAGATCACGTAACGGGGCTCGACCACCGGCGCCGCGTCGTCGTCCTCGTCGCCGCCGCTGCGGCTGTCCTTCCACGTCCACACCGCGAACAGGAGGAAGGCGATAGCCGCGGCGAATGCGATCGGCCGCTCGGGCAGCGTGAGTCCCAGGAAGTGGCCGATGAGGACCGACAGCCCGTGGACGAGGAATGCGGCTATGCCGACGCCCGACAGCACCACCCACCAGCGGTGCTTCAAGGCGTAGGTGAGGGTGATCAACTGCGACTTGTCGCCCAGTTCGGCGAGGAAGACCACGCCGAGGCTCACCAGGACTGCGCTGAACATGACGGACCTTTCGACACGCCGCCCACGGACTGCGCCCGTGTGACGTCCGGTCGAAGGTCTCGCCCACCGTTCGTGACTCGGAACGGTTCGCCGGCCGGGCTTGACGCCAGTATGTCGACACGGCGATTGGGGGCTACTCCCCTTCGCTGACGTCTAGACGGTAATGGCGTTTCCACGCGGGCGCCAGCCCACCGGCCGGATTCGGGCACCCGTACTTCGGCGTTTCACCGGGCTGATCGAGCAGTTCGAAAAGGCTTATGCCGCAAGCAGCATGGCGAGGATCGCGGTATCGGGATGGCTGATCGGGTCGACGCCGACGCGGCTAACCATCGACGTGACCGTCCCGTCGGACTCCGCCTCCACCCACGCGGCGCGGTGCTCGAGGCCCAGGTGCGGAAGCCCCGGCAGCAGAACGCATCCCGATGCCGCGCCCGCACACTCGGGCAGCGAGGGCATGGTCTCCGACGGCGGGTGCAGCATCATCAGCGCCGGCGGCATCCGCTCGGCGAAGTGGCCGGGTGACATCGCGGACTCGCCTACCACGGTGCCCTCGGCCAGCACCAGACCGACCGTGCCGGGTGCCGGCGCCTCCGGAAGTTCTTCGCGGACGCCGAAGATCGTGGTGGTCGCGAGCAGCCCCGGCAGCGATGCCACCCGGACGGCGACCATCAGCAGCTGCGCCCATTCCTTGGTCGAGTCCGGCCACCTGCCCGACACCACGAAACCCTTGAGTGATCCGCCCGCATGAAAGGGCGCGATCTCGACGGCTCTGCCGGAACCCGTATCCATTGCGTTCTCCGTTCTCGGCGCCAACGCGACTGGCCCGACACGGCGGTGGGTCGTTCCCGTCAGCATGCGGTAGCCATGCGTTGGCACGCAATAGGACACGACTGCCAATCGACGCGAAGAAGGGCCCCGTGCGCTTCGCACGGGGCCCTTCGACGACGTTCGCGGGACGGTCTAGCCGAAGATCAGGCCACTGCCCGTCGAGGTGGCCTTCGTGAAGCGCTCCTGCACGTCGGCCCAGTTGACGACGTTCCAGAACGCCTTGACGTAGTCGGCCTTGACGTTCTTGTACTGCAGGTAGAAGGCGTGCTCCCACATGTCGACCTGCAGCAGCGGGATGATGCCCAGCGGCACGTTGGCCTGCTGGTCGTAGAGCTGGAAGGTCAGCAGCCGGTTGCCCAGGGTGTCGTACCCCAGCACCGCCCAGCCGGAGCCCTGCAGCCCGTTGGCGGCCGCGGTGAACTGCGCCTGGAACTTGTCGAACGAGCCGAACTGCTCGTCGATCGCCGAGGCCAGCTCGCCGGTCGGCTTGTCGCCACCGTTGGGGGAGAGGTTCTTCCACCAGATGGAGTGGTTGACGTGCCCGCCGAGGTGGAACGCCAGGTTCTTCTCGTTGAGGAAGATCGCGGCGTGGTCACCGTTGGCGCGGGCCTCGTCGAGCTTGGACACCGCATCGTTCACGCCCTTGACGTAGGTGGCGTGGTGCTTGCTGTGGTGCAGCTCGTTGATCTGACCGGAGATGTGCGGCTCCAGCGCGCCGTAGTCGTAGTCCAAGTCCGGCAGTGTGTACTCAGCCACAGGTTTCCTTCCCTAGGTGTTCGGTGGAGCATCGGTGAGAACCGATGATCATCAAGATCGGGCTCAACACTGCTCCATGGGTGCGCACACTGCAAGGACGCGTGCGCATATCCCAGTCATACCCCGTCGGGGTGAAGTCGATACCAGCTGGGATGGAGTCAGAGCAGCACGATGAGGGCGAGGACGCCCAGCAGTGCGAGCGCGATCAAACCCGCGCGGAGGCACGCCATCAGCTGGCTGCGGGTGTAGACGTGTGACGAGGAGTTCCACTCCGACGGCGGCAACGCCGGGTTGGGACCCATGGAATGGGATGCCATCGCGAACTCCTGACCTGCACGAGCACTGTCGGATCCGGGTGAGATGTGTCACTCGGTCCTGCTGTGACGCCGATCATAGACGGTGTTCGGCGGGGTCGGAAATCGGCTCCGACCTCCCGTCGTCCTCCCGGCGCGGCGGCGCGGCCGGCGACGGCGCCCGAGAACCGATCACGGTGCGTCGAACCTGTCCGGAACCCGCGGTGGGGACCGCGCGAGGACACCGCCAATGTTCGCTCCGGGCGTAGAACCGCTGTTGATCGACGTCCCCGAACCGCCGGAATTCATCCACAGGAGGTCACGGAAGCATCACGGCTCGTGCGGTTCAGCGGGGTGATCCGCCGGATCGGGGCCTGTGGATGAACCTGTGGAAACTGTGGATAGCGTCGACATTGCTGGGGATGCGTGCGTGCGCGTCGGGGACGTCCGTGTCAGCATGGTCGCGGCGGACCGCACCGCGGAATCCGCAATCGCAGGCTCGATCGCCGTCGGATCGACGGCCGGATGGGACACGACCGATGGATGACGCGGACGTCACGCAGGCCGACATCGGCGACGTGCCGCAGACGTTCGGGGAGTCGGTCGTACTGCTCGACGTCCGCGAGGACGACGAGTGGCAGCGCGGTCACGCCGCCGGCGCCCAGCACATCCCGATGGGCGACGTCCCGGCCCGGATCGCGGAGATCGACCGGGACGCCACCCTGTTCGTGGTGTGCCACGTCGGCGGTCGGTCACAGCGCGTCGCGCAGTACCTCGCCCGCAACGGATACCGCCCGATCAACGTCAGCGGCGGCATGCTCGCCTGGGCCGGAGCGGGTCGTCCCGTCGTCACCGACGACGGCGGCGTCGGCACCGTCTGAGAGCCGTAGGCTGGTCGCGTGATCCAGGTCTGTTCACGGTGCGGGACGCGATGGAACGTTCGCGACCGTCAGCGAAGCTGGTGCCCCCGGTGCCAGGGCACGCTGCTCGCACCCGCTCCCGAGGCGACCGAACAGGGCTGGGGTCAGCGACCCACCACGACCGCCGCGGGCGGCGCGCCGCCCCGGTTGCCACCCGGGTACCGCTGGATCGCCGTGCGCCCCGGCGCCGCGCCCCCGCCTCGTCGCGGTCGGCGCCCGCTGGGACCCACCCCGCGGTACTCGGCGATCCCGCGGTGGGGTCTGTCCGAACAGTTCGACACCGCATCGGAGCAGGACTCCGAGCAGGCCGAGCGGGCGCGCGGCGGCCCCTCGCCGTCGTTCGTCCGCAGGGCGTTCGTCGCGACGTCGGTGATCGTCGGTCTCGCGGTGCTGGCACACGTGATCCGGTACGCGCTGCTGCTGATCAACCGGTCCATCCTGCTGAACCCGATCCTCGCGGGTGCCGTCACGTGGTTCGGCGTCGCGCTGAGCGTGCTGGCGCTGTTCGCGGTGATCGGCACCGGGGTGGTGCTCACCAACTGGCTCGTCGCCCGGCGTGCGGCGGCCTACGCGGTGGGCGGCACCGAGGATCCGCGGTCGGCCTGGGAGATCCGCGCCGGCAGCCTGATCCCCATCGCGAACCTGCTGTGGGCCCCCGTCTTCGTCACCGAACTGGCCCGCGTCGAGCACCGCACGCGCGCGCTGCGTCGCGACGTCGTGGCGTGGTGGTGCACGTGGGCGCTGAGCTACGTCCTGATGATCTGGGCGTTCGCCACCAGCTTCACCCGTGATCCGCAGGCCATCGCCGACAACACGGTGACGACGATCATCGCCTACGTGGCCGGCCTGGCCGCCCTCGTCCTGGCCTTCCGGGTGTTCCAGGACTTCGAGCGGAGTCCCGTCGATCGCCCGGCGCGACGCTGGGTGATGGTGCCCGACTGGTCGGTCGACGGGTCGGCGGCCGACGACGACCGCGATCCCTCGGAACCCGCCGATCGACCGGATTCACCCGTTCGGGTTGAGACCGGGCAGCGCGAACCGGCAGCATAGGGCTCATGACATCGGGGGACGGCGCGCTCGGCGGGCACCCCTTCGTGGTCGCGCACCGCGGTGCGTCCGCCGACCGTCCCGAGCACACCGTCGCCGCCTACGACCTGGCGCTGCGCGAGGGTGCCGACGGCGTCGAGTGCGACGTCCGTCTGACCCGTGACGGACACCTGGTGTGCGTGCACGACCGCAAGGTGGACCGCACGTCGAACGGCACGGGTCTGGTCAGCGACATGACGCTGGCGCAGCTCAGCGAGTTCGACTACGGCGGTTGGCATCCCGGGGGCGGGACGGGTGACACCGGCCTGCTGACGCTCGACGCGCTGGTGTCGATGGTGCTGGACTGGAACCGGCCGGTGAAGTTGTTCGTGGAGACCAAGCACCCCGTCCGGTACGGCGCGCTGGTGGAGAGCAAGGTGCTGGCGCTGCTGCACCGCTACGGCATCGCGTCGCCGGCATCGGCCGATCTGTCCCGCGCGGTGGTGATGTCGTTCTCCGCCGCAGCGGTGTGGCGGATCCGCAGGGCCGCGCCGATGCTGCCGACGGTTCTGCTGGGCGACACGTCGCGCTACCTGGGCGGCAGTGCGGCCACCACGGTGGGCGCCACCGCGGTCGGTCCGTCGATCGCCACCCTGCGCGAGCATCCCGAACTCGTCGACCGCGCCGCCGCGGGCGGGCGCGCCCTGTACTGCTGGACCGTCGACCACTACGAGGACGTGCGGTACTGCCGTGACCTCGAGGTGGCGTGGGTGGCCACCAACCACCCCGGCCGCACCAAGGAGTGGCTCAAGAGCGGGCTGACCGGGGCGGGCCCGACGGCCGACGCCTAGAGCGTGCCGCCGGCGGCCTTCGGGGCGGTCGGGTCGGCCTCGCCGCCGGTGATCTCGCGGGCGACGAAGTCCTCGAGGTGGAACAGATCGGCGCCGGCGCGCTCGCTGATCCGCACCAGCGTGGTCATCAGCGCAACCTCCTCGACCTGCTCCTTGAGGAACCACTGCATGAACTGCTCGCCGAGGTAGTCGCCCTCGTCCCGGGCGGCGGCGGCGAGCGCGGTGATCTGCTCGGTGACCGTGCGTTCCTGGCCGAGCGCGAGACGCAGGGCCTCGGTCGCCGAGCCGAAGCCGTTGCGCACGGGATCGGTGCCCGGGACGTCGACGCGGACGTCACGGTCGATCAGGTACTGGACGAGCATCATCGCGTGGTTGCGCTCGTCGAGCGCCTGCGCGTAGAAGTGCTTGGCCAGCTGCGGCAGGTCCTCCCCGTCGAAGTGCACGGCGATGGCGGTGTACTGCTGCGACGCGGTGAACTCGTTGCGGATCTGATCCTGCAGGAGGTGGTGGAACTTGGAGTCGAGTGTCAGTGCGTCAGTCATGCCGATCAAGATAATGCAGGTCAAAGCCAATCGTCATCAAAGGTATGCCTAATCAAGGCGAGGTTTGCCTAACCGGGCGACATAGCTCGGGCGGCCTTCCTTAGTTTGCTGGAATGGCCGTCGCTCAGCCCGGCTCCGAGGTGTTCAGCACGTCCTGAGGGACGGCGGAGTCCGACGCCAGCGCGTCGAACAGTCGCCGGGCGGCGTCGTCGTCCCACACCACCACCGACCCGCTGTCGCCGCTCGTGAAGTCCGCGATCGGCACGGTGGTGGTCGTCAGGTCGCCGTGCAGGGCCCACCCGAGCCGCGCCAGGTCCCAGACGTGCGCACCCTCGTCGACGGTCAGCACCCCCGACGCCGCACGGGCCATCGGGTACCAGCGCAGGGGATTGGCCAGCACGCCCGGGCTCGTCGCGCGCTGCATCAGCGTCGACATGAACAGGCGCTGGTTGACCATGCGGTCCAGGTCGGCGCGCGGCGTCGCGCGGGTGCGGACGTAGCCGAGCGCGTTGCGGCCGTCGAGTTCCTGGCAGCCCGCGGGCAGGTCGATGCCGGCCAGCGGGTCGCTGATCGGCTCCGGCGGGCACATCGTCACGCCGCCGACGGCGTCGACGAGTTCGGCGAAGCCGTCGAACCCGATCTCGCCGTAGTGGTCGAGCCGGATGCCGGTCGCCTGCTCGACGGTCTGCGCGAGCAGGGCGGCGCCGCCGAGCGAGAACGCGGCGTTGATCTTGTCCTGGCCGTAACCGGGGATCTCGACGTAGCTGTCGCGGGGGATCGACACCATGGTCGTCGGCGCGCTCGACGCCAGGCCGGGCACGTGCACCAGCAGGATCGTGTCGGTCCGGCCGTTGCCGACGTCGCCACCGGTGGCCAGTGTCGCCTGCTGCTCCTCGCTGAGACCCAGGCGGCTGTCGGAGCCGACGAGCAACCAGGTGGTGCCGCGTCCCGAGGCGGGTCTGTCCTCGTAGGCGGCGAGCGCGGGAATGCGCCGCAGGCTGGTGTCCACCCAGTAGCCGGTGCCGATCACCGCGGCCACGAACACCAGCAGGACGAGCAGCACGACGCGTCCCCAGCGCCGCCTGCGCTTGGGCTTGGCCGGCCGGGGCGCGGCCGCGGGCGCCGGGGAGGCGGGCCGGGATCGGGCCGCCGGCGGTTGCGGCGGGCGCCGCGGGGGCTGGGGTGCCGGCCTGGGTGGCGCGGGGCGGGATGGCGCGGGGCGGGGTGGCGCCGCCTGGCGGGGCGGAGGTGGGGGCGGTGCCGGGCGGGGTGCAGGCGGTTGACGGGGTGGCGGCGCCGGGCGAGGCGGCGGGGGTGCCTGGCGGGGCGGGGGCGGTCGCCACGGTGGTGGCGGCGGCGGGCGGTGGCCGGGGGCGCGACGAATGACCTGCGGGTCCTCGCGCGGCGGCGGCCTACGCGGGTCGGGCGGTCTGGTCACACGACGAATGTACGTGCGGTCCCGCGTGGATCAGCGCAGCCAGCCGAGGTGTCCCGCGGCGAGCGCGTACCCGACGAACGCCACCGCGTCGATGAGCCCGTGCGCGACGACCAGCGGCCACAACCGCCCGGTGCGCTGCCAGACGTAGCCGAACACCAGGCCCATGACGATGTTGCCGAGGCCCGCGCCGAAGCCCTGGTACAGGTGGTAGAGCCCGCGCAGGACGCTCGACGCGACCAGGACGGCGACGGGGGAGTAGTGCAGCTGGCGCAGTCGCGTCATGAGGAAGCCGACGACGATGATCTCCTCGGCCCAGCCGTTCGCGAACGCCATCGCGAGCAGGACCGGGACGCGCCACCAGGTGTCGTTCAGTTCGGCGGGCTCGACCGAGACGCCGATGCCGATCAGGCGGCCGACGACGTACAGCCCGAGGCCCGGGATGCCGATCAGTGCGGCCAGGCCGAGGCCGCCGAGCAGGTCCGGCCGCAGGCGGAAGCGGCCGAGGCCGATGTCCGCGGGCGCGAACCCGCTGCGCCACAACAGGTACAGCCCGAGTGCGCCCCACGCGAGGAGCTGGAACACCGACGCCAGGTTGAGGCCGAGGTCGATCAGGTCGATCGGGGACCGGCGGGGGTTGAGCGCGACTGTCTGGCCGGACAGGCCGAGGATCACCGCCTCGGTCAGGCGCAGCAGTGCGGTGTAGGCCGACAGTCCGAACGTGACGGCCAGGACGACGAGGATCTCGATGCGGATGGTGCGCCGCGGTGGGGCGATGAAGTCGTCGATGCGGTCGGTCACCCCGGCCACGGTAGTGCGGCAGGAGTCAGATGCGGCGCGAGCGCAGGCCGTTGAGGAACGGGCAGCCCATCAGGACGCGGATCGCCTGGTTCAGGCCGGTGACGTCGTCGACGGGCTTCGCGAACGGCAGGCGGACGTCGTGATCGCCGTCGACGTCCTCGACCCGGAGCTGGACGCCGTAGCGGTCGAGGCCCAGCGGGCGCACGCGGCCGCGGCGCAGCTGCGTGGGCAGCCGGTCGGCGAGCCGGTCCACGACGTCGCGGTGGGCCGACTCGAGGTGCTGCAGCCAGCACGATTCGAGCGCGCAGAACGGGTCGGGTTCGGCAGCGAGCAGCGTGCTCAGCCCGACGGATTCGGCGCCGGTGGAATCCGCCACGACCACCGAGTCGATCTCCATGCGGACCAGTGCGTACGGGGTGTCTCCGGTGGCGGCGTCCGCGGTGCCCGTGTTGACCTGCAGCAGTGCGGGATTCGGGTCGTCGGTGGCGATCAGGTCGAGCAGGCCGGACACGTCGCGGGTGGGCACGTGCCGCAGCCGGCCACTCATCCACACCAGCGACCGCACGGGCTCGCGCAGCGGCAGCGGGGCGTAGTCGGTCATCTCGAGCACGGCCTGCATGCCCGCGGCGCCGGAGGCGACGATCATGCCCGCGAGCAGACCGTCGGCGGGCACCGTGACGGCGAACGACCCGTCCTCGAGCAGATGGTGGACGGGCGTCGGGGTGGGTTCGACGCCCTCGACGGCCACCATGGCTCCGCCGCCGCGGGCACAAGCGCTGCGGATCCGCTCGGCAGTCGTCGGGGCCGTCACGGTCGCGTTCGAGGTGGTCATCGAGTGCCTTCCGGAGTTGGTGAGGTGAACCTAACTTAGGCTAGCCTCACCGAATTGTGCAAGGCATTCAGCGGGTGTCCGCCGCCGGTTTCCCCGGGCCCGTCCCCGCGAGCCGATAGGGTTGCACCGTGTCTCGCGTCGCCTACCTCGGTCCGCGCGGAACGTTCTCCCAGGCGGCGCTGATCCAGATGTCCGACCGCGGCCTGCTGCCCGCGTCGTCCGACGAGATCGACACCGCCAGCACGCCCGCAGCCCTCGACGCCGTCCGCCGCGGAGCCGCCGACCACGCCTGCGTGCCCATCGAGAACTCGATCGAGGGCTCGGTGTCCCCGACGCTCGACAGCCTCGCGTTCGACAGCCCGCTGCAGATATTCGGGGAACTGGTCCTCGACGTCGCGTTCAGCATCGTGGTCCGGCCGGGGACGACGGCCGAGGACGTCGCCACCATCGCCGCGTTCCCCGTCGCCGCCGCGCAGGTCCAACGATGGGTGTCGGCTCACCTGCCGACCGCCACGATCGTGCCCGCGATCTCCAACGCCGCCGCCGCCGTCGACGTCGCCGAGGGCCGCGCCGACGCCGGTGTCAGCACCGCGCTCGCCGCCGACCTCTATGGCCTGGCGACCCTCGCCGGCGACGTCGTCGACGAGGCCAACGCCAGGACCCGTTTCGTCCTCGCGGGACCGCCCGGCCCGCCGCCGCCGCGCACCGGCGCCGACCGGACGTCGGTGGTGCTGCGGCTGGAGAACGTGCCCGGGGCGCTCGTCTCGGCCATGACGGAGTTCGCGATCCGCGGCATCGACCTCACCCGCATCGAGTCCCGGCCCACCCGCACGGAGTTGGGCACCTACGTCTTCTTCCTCGACTGCGTCGGTCACATCGATGACGATTCGGTGGCCGAGGCACTCAAGGCGCTGCACACGCGTTGTACCGACGTGCGCTATCTGGGTTCGTGGCCGACGGAGAGACCTGTGGGTGCCCTGCCGCCCGTCACCGACGAGGCGGCGGGCTGGTTGCGCCGGCTGCGCGAGGGGTCCCGATGAGCGGCCGGTTGGTACTCGTTCGGCACGGCCAGTCGCTGGCCAACGTGGACCGTCGCCTCGACACCCTGCCGCCCGGGGCGGCGCTGACCGAGCTGGGCCTCGACCAGGCGCGCGCCTTCGCACGGAACTGGGAGCACCCGGTCGGCCTGGTCGCGCACTCAGTGGCCCTGCGCGCCGTGCAGACCGCCGGCCAGATCGGCGAGCACCTCGGCCTGCCGACCGCCGAACTCGAGGGCATCCACGAGGTCCAGGCCGGCGACCTGGAGAACCGCAACGACCAGCCGTCGATCGACCTCTTCCACGAGGTCTACGACAGCTGGCTGCAGGGCGATCTGGAGCGACGGGTGCCCGGCGGCGAGACCGGCCAGGAGGTGCTGGACCGCTATCTGCCCACCGTCAAGCAGCTGCGGATCCGCCACCTCGACGACGACCGGTGGCAGGGCGACGTCGTGGTGGTCAGCCACGGCGCGGCGATCCGACTGGTGGGGTCGGCGCTGGCCGGTGTGGACGGCGGCTTCGCGATCGAACACCACCTCGCCAACACCGAGTGCGTGGTGCTGAGCCCGATCACCGACGGCCGGTGGAGCTGTGTGCAGTGGGGTTCGCTGCTGCCGCCGTTCTACCCCGAGGCCGATCCCGAGCCGCCGCAAGACGCCGACCCGATGGGCTGAGCGGTCAGATCGCGCGGCGTTCGACGACGACGACGTCGCAGGCGCATCCGACCGCCGCGCAGTCGATGGTGAAGGCGTGGACGAACTCCGGTGTCTCGCAGTCCGGTTCGGTGCACTCCGGGCGCGCCGTCGGATGCAGGATCACCGTGCCGTGGCAGTGCGCCAGGTCGTTCTCACACAGTCGGCAGTGCGTGGTCATCCCTCGATGATGGCACCAGGGTCCGACGAAGGGTAGTCGGCGCGCGCGACCGCGCTGCTCCGATGGCAGACGGTCAGCCCCAGCCGAGTTCGTGCAGCCGCTCGTCGTCGATGCCGAAGTGGTGGGCGATCTCGTGGATCACGGTGATCGCGACCTCGTCGACGACGTCCTGCTCGCTGTCACAGACGTCGAGCAGTGCACCCCGGTAGATCGTGATGGCGTCCGGCAGCGACCCGCCGTAGGACGAGTCCCGCTCGGTGAGTGCGACGCCCTCGTAGATGCCCAGCACGTCGGGATCGTCGGGATGCCAGTCCTCGACCAGCACCACCACGTTGTCGAGGGCCGCCATCAGCTTCGGGGGGACCAGGTCCAACGCGTCGGACACCAATTCCTCGAACCGTTGCGGGCTCATCCGCACGGTCATGTCGGTCAGGCCGGCGGCAGCACGGGTCCGGGCGGTGCACCCGCGGGGGGTACGACCGGGGCACCGGCGTCGGCCGGCGGCGCACCGGGCGGGGGCGCGCCGTCCTGCGGCGGGGCCTCACCGGGCGGCGGTCCCGGAGGCGGCGGCGGGCCGTTGAGGAACGTGTTGCCCTGCGGCGGCGGGGGAGCGCCGGACGTGCCTGCCGCCGTGCTGGTGGGCGCCGCGCTGGTGGGCGCGGTCTGCTGCTGCGGCTGCTGGTTCGGCAGGTGCTGGCTGTCGTCCTGCTGCGACTGGCTCGACGACGACGACGAACTCTGGCTCTGGTCGCTCAGGTCGATCTCGGACGTCATCTGGTTCGACGTGTCCGGCATCGGGATCGGCGGCAGGTTCAGCCGCTCCTCGGGGATGTCCGGCGGCGGCACCGGCGGCCTGCCGTTGATGACCAGCGGGCCCTTCGCGCTGTTGAGCAGCGTCGACCAGCCGCCGTTGCCCAGCGTGGCGCCGATGCTGCACGACACCTGGTGGCTGCCCGCCGACCAGCTCGGCAGCGAGATGGTGCCGTAGATCAGGGTCAGGGTGGTACTGCGCAGCTGCACCGGGGCCAGGTAGGCGTCGGTCATCCGCGTGCACGAGTCCTTGATGAACGCGTCCTGGTCGGGGTCCGACGGCAGCGGCCCCTGGAACTTCTCGGCGAGGTTCACCGACCCGGTGACCTCCATGGCGTGGGGCGCGGCGCAGTCGACCGGGATGTCGGTGGGCTGGTTGGTCGCGGGGTCGATGCCGAGGCACGTCCCGGCCGCCCACACCTGCGACTGGTCGAGGTTGGCGACCTTGCCCTTGAACGACAGCTGCTGGTTGTTCGGTCCGGGCAGTTGCAGGCCGCACAGCATGCGGCGCTCGCCGGCCTGCTTCCACGCCCGGTCACCCGACCAGAGCAGGCTGACCGTGAACTTGCCGTTGGGGTCGAACCGCGGCCCGAGGTACTGGCGGGCGGCGGCGCTGCACTGCTCCTGGCTGATCTGCTGGATGCGTGCCTGCGACGGCGGGGCCGCGTCGGGGCCGTACTCGCTGCCCGGGAACGTGCTCATGTCGATCGCCTCGGCGACCTCGAAGCGGTGGTCGGCCGCGCAGTCGACGACGGTGGCCGCGTCCGGGGTGCGTTCCGGCCAGTCGAGGCAGTCGCCGGTCTTGGCGTCGTCGAACGTGTCGCTGGTGCGCGCGCCGAGCGTGGTGCCGGTGGTCAGGCCGATCGGGCCCTCGCCGTTGCCGAACGGCAGCGCGGTGACGAGGCCCGCGATGAGCAGGCCGCCGAGTGCGGTGAGCAGCAGGCTGCGGCGGGTGGAGTTGGACTGCAGACTGCGCCACCATGCGCGCCGGTCCGACGGCTGTGGGCCGTCGTCGGCGGGGTAGTCCTCAATGGGCGGCGCTTCCGACATCGGATCCATTGTGACAGGCGCGTCGAGCGGTGTGACAAGAGTGGCGATTGTAAAGTTATGGGGTTGTGTCGTGACGCCCCTCCTGCTGCGCGGCGCGAGTGTGACGGTGGCGACGCGGATCAGGCGTCCGGCGTCACGAGGTTCACACTCGCGGACGCCGCGCCGACCCCGCGATCCGCGGATCTCGCTCGCGCGCGGACCGGCCACGAACGTAGGGTGACGCCCGTGATCGACCTCAAGTTCCTGCGCGACGATCCGGACCGGGTGCGGGCATCGCAGCGGGCGCGCGGCGAGGATCCCGGGCTCGTCGACGCGCTGCTCGACGTCGACGCCGCCCGCCGCGCCGCCATCTCGACGGCCGACAACCTGCGGGCCGAGCAGAAGGCCGCCAGCAAGAAGGTGGGCGCCGCGTCCCCCGAGGACCGGCCCGCCCTGCTGGCCACCGCGAAGGACCTCGCCGAACGCGTCAAGGCCGCCGAGGCGGAGCAGGCCGCCGCCGAGCAGGCCTTCACCGCCGCCCACATGGGGATCGGCAACGTGATCCTCGACGGCGTACCCGCCGGCGGCGAGGACGACTTCGTGGTGCTCGAGACGGTCGGCGACCCTCCGACCATCGAGAACCCGAAGGACCACCTCGAGCTGGGCGAGTCGCTGGGCCTGATCGACATGGAGCGCGGCGCCAAGGTGTCGGGCTCGCGCTTCTACTTCCTCACCGGCGTCGGCGCGCTGCTGCAGCTCGGGATCATGCAACTGGCGGTGCGCCTGGCCACCGAGAACGGCCATTCGCTGATGATCCCGCCGGTGCTGGTGCGGCCCGAGGTGATGGCGGGCACCGGCTTCCTCGGCGCGCACGCCGACGAGGTCTACCGGCTCGAGGGCGAGGACATGTACCTCGTCGGGACCTCCGAGGTGCCGCTGGCGGGCTACCACTCCGACGAGATCCTGGACCTGAGCGACGGCCCGCTGCGCTACGCCGGGTGGTCGTCGTGCTTCCGTCGCGAGGCGGGCAGCTACGGCAAGGACACCCGCGGCATCATCCGCGTGCACCAGTTCGACAAGGTCGAGGGCTTCGTCTACTGCAAGCCCGAGGACGCCGTCGCCGAGCACCAGCGACTGCTCGGCCTGGAGCGCCAGATGCTCGCGCAGATTGAGGTGCCCTACCGCGTGATCGACATCGCCGCAGGCGATCTCGGCTCGTCGGCGGCGCGCAAGTTCGACTGCGAGGCCTGGGTGCCGACGCAGGGCACCTATCGCGAACTCACGTCGACGTCGAACTGCACGACGTTCCAGGCGCGACGCCTGTCGACGCGGTACCGCGACGAGAACGGCAAGCCGCAGATCGCGGCGACGCTGAACGGGACGCTCGCCACCACCCGGTGGTTGGTGGCGATCCTCGAGAATCACCAGCAGCCGGACGGCAGCGTGCGCGTGCCGGAGGCGTTGGTGCCCTACGTCGGAAGGTCGGTGCTGACGCCAGCATGACGGAACTCAACGTGATCGAACTCGACGACGCCGAACTCCGGACGTGGTTCGGCTTCGGCGTGGCCGGCAACTTCGCCGGCCACCTCGAGCAGGCCGGTGAGGCCGCGGACTTCGTCAACGTCTCCAGCGAGGGCGCCGCACCGAAGGGCATCTTCCCCTGGTACGCGCCGGGCGCCGACGGCTTCCTAGGCGAGTACCCGCTGTCGCACGACCGGATCCTGTTGCCGCGCAGCGATACTCCGCTCAACCTGCAGATCGAGCCCGAGGTCGGTCTGGCCTGCCGCGTGGTGTGGGACGGCGACACGGTGTCGCGGCTCGAGCCGTTCGCGCTCGGGGCGTTCAACGACTGCTCGATCCGGCGGCCCAACGCGCTGAAGATCAGTCACAAGAAGAACTGGGGGCCGGCGTCCAAGGGCGTCGCCGCGCGCTTCTTCGAGGTGTCCGACCTGACGCCGGACGGCCCGACGTCGACGCTGCGGGTGGTGGCCCACCTGCACACCGCCGACGGCCAGGAGCACGAGTACGGCGTCGACAGCCCGCTGCTCGGCTACTCGTACTACGGCGAGGTGCTGCTCGACTGGATCGTCGAGCGGTTGGCCAACCAGAAGGGTTCTCCCGAGACGCCTCTCGAGGACGTCGGCGCGCTGATGGTCGCGAGCGGCCACCCCGAGCACCTGCTGATCGGCATCGGCGCCACCCGCTACACCGAACTCGGCGAGACCACGTTCCTGCAGGCGGGTGACGAGGCGATCGTGCGCGTGTACGACACCGACGGCGCCGCCCACTCCGAACTCCGCCAGACCGTCTCCGCGGAGTAACCGGCCCCCTCTGGAGCATTAGTTCCCTCCTTCGGCGAGCGTGCGTGTCTGCGGGCGACACGCCGGTGGTTAGCGCGAGAAAGCGCACGCTCGCGCAGCCCACGGCCGACGCCGAAGCCCACTGACGGCCACACCCGCGCGCGTACGATTGGCCCACTGCCGATGCCTCCGGTGCCCTCGGCGAAACGGAGGTCCACCGTGTCCAGCGTGACCGTCAGCCAGCTGTGGCGCTTTCCGGTGAAGTCCATGGGCGGCAACCAGGTCGACCACCTGCGCATCGACCGCCGCGGCGTACACGCCGACCGACTCTGGGCGGTCCGCGACGTGGAGAAGGGCATCACCGCGTCCGCCCGCCGCCTGCCGGTCCTGCTGGGATGCAGCGCCCGATACGCAGAGGAACCCGGCCTGGACGCCGGCCCCGGCAACGTCCCCGGCGTGATCATCACGATGCCCGACGGTCGCGAACTCACCGACGACGATCCGGGCGTCCACGACGCGCTGTCGGACCTGGTGGGTCGCGAGATGCGGCTGACGGCGCTACCGCCCCACGACGACACCAGCCAGCACCGGATGTCGGTCAACGACTCGCTGAACACCTTCTCGGACGCGATGGTCCGGCAGGACTTCGGCCTCGACGAGACCGAGGCACTCCCCGACACGTCTGTGTTCACCACCCGGCAGATCATCACGCTGGCCCGCTACTCCACGCCGCCCGGGACGTTCGTCGACCTGAGCCCGGTGCACCTGATGAGTACCGCCAGCCTGCGGGATCTGGCCGCAGATGGCGAGCCGTACTCTGTGCGCCGGTTCCGGCCCAACGTCCTCGTCGACGTCGCCGAACCCGACCGCGAGTTCCCCGAATCCGCCTGGGTGAACGGCGATTTGGTCATAGGCGGCGCGACGTTGCGGGTGACGAACCCGACCATTCGCTGCGTCGTGCCCACCCGTCCGCAGCCCGACCTCGAGTTGAACAGGGCGCTCACCAAGCAGCTCGCGCAGAGGACCAACCGGTTCCTCGGCATCTACGCCGACGTGCGCACGCCCGGCACGGTTCGGATGGGCGACGAGGTGCGGGTGCACCTCGCGTCGCCGCCGAACGCGGTCCGGAGAGCAGCGACCGCCGCCAACAAGGCCGCGACCAAGGGCGCGCAGAAGCTGCTCGAGGCGACCGTTCTGCGCGGCCGGACCTAGCCAGCGAACGTGCGTGAAGTCGCCTCAGCGACCGGCGTGTCGCCCGCAAACACGCACGCTCGTCGAAGAAATCGACCCCAACGCGGCGGCCTCAGTCGAGTAGCTGGTCGAGCACCGCGGTGAACTCGCGCGCCCGCAGCGGCGTGAACGCCGGGCTGGGCCGCGTACCGGGGACGTCGAGCGTCACCAGCGTCGACTTCATCGGCCGCCACACGTCCAGCGGCAGCCAGCGCCGCAGGTCCGAGCTTCCCCAGATGCGAAAGCGGTTGAGCACCAAGCCGAGTGGCTCGGCGCGGTAGCCACGGACCGTCCGAAGCGGGATCACCTTCGACGTGCCGGACGGAAAGTGGTAGCGCCGCAACGTGATCGCCTGCCGGTCGAGTTGGATCAACCCGTCGTCGTAGGTCGGTGCCGGCCCGCTCACGCCTTCGAACTCCGCAGCTCGTGTCCCTTGCTGGTGAGGCAGCGCCCGTTGGTCAGGTTCCACTGCCAGCCGTGCAGGTTGCACGTGAGCGTGCTGCCCTCGACGACGCCGAACTTCGACAAATCCGCCTTCAGGTGCGGGCAGCGCCGCTGAATCTCCCAGCCGTCCAACGTGATCGACGCGGAGTCGTCACGCGACTCGGCGAACCAGCCGTCCGCGTAGGCGATCCGCTCGTCGGTGAGGCACTTGAAGAACGTGTACAGGTACTCGTTGTAGCCGCCCACCCGCCACGCCGTGAAGCGCGTCGACAGGAAGATGGTGTTGACCCAGTCCGGCTCGTCGTCGCGGAGCACCGTGCGCACCAGCTCCGGCGGGATGCCGAACCCGTAGCGGAACTTCTCGTCCAGAATCGGTTCGCGCACCGCCCGTTTCGGAAAGTCCAGCACCACGGTCTCGGCACCCATCCGCAGCTCCACCGGATAGCCGATGCCGTCGCAGATCTGGTCGGTCTGCAGCATGATCGGCTCGAACTTGGCGCGCAGCGGCTCGAGTAACGGCTCGCCCTCGGCGGGTGCCCAGGAGGCCTTGACGGCCGCGAGCGTCGGGGCCATCCGCTGGGCGTAGGCCTCGATGTAGTCGGCCTTGCCGGTGGTGAAGATCGCCTCGGCCTCGTCGTCGGGCACGGGGTGGGTCAGCGAGTTCAGCGTGCTGCCGGTGAAGTCGCCGGTGGTGCCCGGGATCATCAGCAGTCCGCGGTCGTGGCCGTGCATGCGCAGCTGCTCGAGGAAGACGACCTGGTCGGGGAAGATGTTCGCCGGGTCGCCGTGGTCGTCGTTGAGGTCGCGCAGCTCGTCGTCGAGGAAGCACGGCGGGCCGGCCGACGGCACCACCCACGTCGCGTCCACCTGCGCGATGTACTGGCGCGACCGGTCCATCTGGCGTTGGCGCTTCTGCGTGCCGAACGCCTGCTTGGCGCGGTCGGGCATGTCGTAGACCATCGGGTACCAGATGGCCCCGGAGTACTGCAGCATGTGCACGTCGACGTGGCCGAACTCGGCGGCCACCATGTCCAGGTCGACGGGCCGGGCGTCGTTCATGTTGAAGGCGACGGTCTCGCCGTCCGACACCACGAGACCGGAGTCGCCGATGGGTCCGTCGGCGGGCGCCCGCAGCGCGATGATCATGACGTCGAGGTCGCCCTTGGGGCCGCTGACGCGGTGCTTCACCGAGTCGGTGGTCTCGACGAAGTCGTGGAACCCCAGCGCCTCCAACTCGCGACGCAGATCCGGCACCGGGTAGTCCGGCAGCAGCACGACGGCGTCCTTGCGGACGTGTGCGGCGAGGTGGGCCGGGTCGAAGTGGTCCTTGTGCAGGTGGCTGACGTACAGGTAGTCGACGTCGCCGAGGGCGTCCCAGTCGAGTTGGCTGTTGTCCGGGAACGGGAACCAGGACGCGAAGTACGCCGGGTTCACCCACGGATCGCAGAGGATGCTCCCAGCCGCGGTGTCGATCCGGAAACCGGCGTGCCCGACGCTTGTGACCTGCACTGATCGCCTTCCATGCGGGGATGTGACTGACGCCGAGTCTAGCCGCCCGACGGCCGGCCCCCCGCATCGAAGGCGTCCCACGCACCGCGGTAGTAGGCGATCTTGTCGGCGTCGGCACGCGCGTCGTACGCGGCGAGCAACACCTCCTCCAGCCCGGTGCCGGCGAAGTTCCACCTCAGCGACATCGTCGCGATCGCGAGGTCGGCCCACCGGTCGGCGACCCCGAGGTCACCGAGGTCGACGTGTCCGGCGACGTCGCCGTCGTCGGTCAGCATCGTGTTCGGCACGCAGGCGTCGCCGTGGCAGACCACCGGGTGGTCGGTGGGAGGTGCGTCCGCGGGCACCCACGCCGGTCGGCCGAACGGGCAGTCCGCGACCGGCAGCGCGTCGTGCAGTCGTCGCAGGCCGCGGCCGATGGCACGGGCGGCGACGCGGGGTCGATCGGCCCACCGCGGGTCCACCGCGGAGTGGCCGGCCAGTCGGGCGGTGTGCAGCCACCCCGGTCCGGACGCCAGGACCTCGGGCACCGCCACGTATCCGGCGGCCCAGCGCAGTCGCGGCACCTCGTCAGCAAGGGCCGGTGAGGCGGCGTCCACCTTGACGTACTCGGCGCCGCCGTCGATCGCGAACGTGGTGCCCCCGAGTTCGTTGATCCACACCGCCCGGACGGTCCGGCCGTCGGCGATCCGCGTCACGACGTCGGGCACCGGCACGGGTGCCGTGGGGAAGCTCACGCTCCGGAGCATTCCAGCAAGAGGTCACGCACTAGGCTGGCCACCGTGGAACCCGTATACGGCACCGCCATCAAGGCTGCTCGCCTGGTGTGGAAGCTGCAGGGCCTGAAGTTCACGGTCACCGGCGTGGAGAACCTGCCGGTGCAGGGTGGCGCGGTGATCGCGATCAACCACACCAGCTACTTCGACTTCACCTTCGCGGGGCTTCCGGCCTTCAAGCAGGGCCGCGGCCGCAAGGTGCGGTTCATGGCGAAGCAGGAGGTGTTCGACAGCAAGGTCTCCGGTCCGATCATGCGGGCCCTGCGGCACATCCCGGTGGACCGCGAGAGCGGCGCCGCGTCCTTCGCGGAGGCGTGCAAACGCCTCGAGGAGGGCGAGCTGGTCGGCGTCTACCCCGAGGCGACCATCAGCCGCAGCTTCGAGATCAAGGAGTTCAAGTCGGGTGCGGCGCGCATGGCGATCGCAGCCGGCGTCCCGATCGTCCCGCACGTCGTGTGGGGGGCGCAGCGGGTGTGGACCAAGGGGCATCCGCGCAACATGCGGCGGCCCAAGGTGCCCATCACGATCGCCGTCGGCGAGCCCATCCAGCCGACGCTGCCCGCCGCGGAACTGACCGCGCTGCTGCACTCCCGCATGCAGCATCTGCTGGAGCAGGTGCAGACGTCCTACGGCCCGCACCCCGCGGGCGAGTTCTGGGTGCCGCACCGTCTGGGTGGCAGCGCGCCGACGCTCGCCGAGGCCAACCAGCTCGACGCCGACGAGGCCGCCGAGAAGGCTGCGCGTCGTGCGCAGCGTCCGGAGACGGAGAACGGCTGATGCTGCCCGCCCTGATCGCCACCGACGTCGACGGCACGCTGCTCGACGACGACGAGACCGTGTCGCCGCGGACCCGCAGCGCGGTGCACGCGGCCATCGACGCGGGAACGCAGTTCGTGCTCGCCACCGGCAGGCCGCCGCGCTGGATCTCGCCGGTGGTCGACTCGCTGGGTGTCGCGCCGATGGCGGTGTGTGCCAACGGCGCCGTGCTGTACGACGCGTCGACCGACCAGATCATCTGGGCGCGAACGTTGTCGTCGGACCAGCTGACCGAACTCGCCGAGGTGGCGACCCGGCTGATCCCCGGGGCGGGCCTCGCGGTGGAGCGGGTGGGCCGCAGCGCACACGACGCCGCGACCCCGCAGTTCGTCAGCTCACCGGGGTACGAGCACGCGTGGCTCAACCCCGACAACACCGAGGTCTCGCTGGCCGACGTCCTCGGCGCGCCCGCGGTGAAGCTGCTGATCCGCAAGTCGGGTGCGCGCAGTGCCGACATGCTGGCCGCGTTGGCCCCGCACGTGGGGCTGATCGGCGACCTCACGTACTCCACCAACAACGGGCTCATCGAGGTCGTGCCGCTGGGCATCAGCAAGGCCACCGGGGTCGACGAGGTCGCGCGTCCGCTGGGCATCGTGGCCGGGGACGTGGTCGCGTTCGGGGACATGCCCAACGACGTGCCGATGCTGCGGTGGGCGGGGCTGGGCGTGGCCATGGGCAACGCGCATCCCGAGGCGATGGCGGCGGCCGACGAGGTGACCGCGACGAACGTCGACGACGGGCTCGCCCGTGTCCTCGAGCGCTGGTGGCTCTAGCCCGGACGGCCGGCGGCGCCGGTCACGCCAGCCCGATCGGCGTGAACCGCTCCAACTGCACGGGGGCTCCGGGGTTCGCCGGCTTGGGCAGTTCGATGGGGACGCCGTCGATCACGCGGGTGACGGTGCCCTTCTCGCGGTCGAAGTTGAGCGTGCCGTGCTGGAAGTTCTGCACGATCCACTGCGGCTCCTGGATCTCGCCGCTGGTGGGCAGGCCGAGTGCGCCGCGCTCGAAGCCGAGCGACGCCCACGCGTCGTAGATCGCGCCGGTCACGGGTTCGGCGCCGCTGGTGGGGGACCAGTACATCGCGCCGCGCTGGAAGTTGACGTAGCGGGCCTCGTCGCCGCCGGAGGCCTCGGGTGACAGCGGTGAGCCCAGCGCGCTCGCGTCACCGCCGAGCTGCGCCCACTTGAGGAAGATCGCGCCGCCCCGCAGCGAATCGGCGAGCGTCTCGGGTCCCGGCGGCACGCTGAAGTGCGCGGCGGTGTCGCGCAGCAGGTCCATCTGCGCGTACGCCGCGTTGCCCGGGCACTCGGTGTTGCCGACGTCGCGGTGGGTGAAGATCGTCGGCAGCGTCGGCGCCACCCCGCGCGGGAAGTGGGTGAAGCTGCCGCCCTCGGAGGCGAGGACGACCGTGCCCTTGGGGTCGACGTGGTCGAGGCCGAGCCGCCAGCCGAGCAGCCGTCCGGTGGTGCGCAACTGGATGGGCGTCGGGGGCACGGTCTCGAAGTTGCCCATCATCGCGACGCCCCAGGTGTTCTGGTTGAAGCCACCGGTGTGGGCGCCCTCGACGGGACGGGTCATGCCGCCGGCCCGGCCCTCGAAGACCTGGCCGAACTTGTCGACCAGTGCGTTGTAGGCCATGTCGCACCAACCCAGGGTGCGCGTGTGGTACTCGTAGATCGACCGGACGATGCCCGCGGAGTCCTGCGGTGCGTAGTCGTTGCTGCCGGCGGTGTGGTGCACCACACCGGCGCGAACCCCGTTGTCGTACACGGTGTTCCCGCACTTGAGGCCCTCGTCGGCACCCCACTTGGCGCGGTCGATGATCGCGGGGGCCTGGCCGGGCACGGTGGCCGCGGCGGGCGGTTCCCACTGGACGTCGACCGGCGCCTGGGGCGGGCTGATCAGGACGGCGTTGAACTCGGGCACGGTCGGCTGTTCGACGTTGACGGGGCGGTACCCGAGTCCCGGTCCCGCGGGTCCGCGTGGCGCGGTCCCGGTCGGGTCGGCGCCGACGGGGCGGGTGACCGCGATCTGCACGTGGGTGGTGGCGCCGACGAACACCGGGTCGGTGCCCTGCGTCGGCGACGGGCCCTCACCGACGCCGTCGAGTGTCTCGGCGTCGTACCAGGGTCCCCACGAGCCGTCGGTCTGCTGTGCGCGCACCCGTGCCGACGTCCCGGTCAGGTCGGTGGCGGTCAGCGCCACCATCGAGAACGGGGTGTCCTGGCGCACGTCGCGGATGGTCTCGCCGCCGCCGATGCCGTCGAGCGGCTTCTCGACGAGCAGGAGGGGGTCGACGCGTGGTGACTCGGCCTGGCCGGGCAAACCATCGACGGCCCAGGGCAGCATGATGACCGTGGCTGCGACCGCGGAGAACAGCAGCGTTGGAACGGACCGGTGACTCGGCACGGCCCGATGTTACGTATGGGACAACTGTTACCAGTGTTTCGACACACTAAACGTGGCCGGCAATCTTTCCGGGGCCGCACGCAACGGCACCGCAGAGCATCGATGGCTTCTGCGGTGCCGTTTCGCGCGGGACTACGGAGTCGGGACCGCGGCGGCGGCGGCCGGCGCGGCGGCAGCGGCGGCGGGGCCCGCCTTCTGCATCGCCGACGTGATCGCCGGCATCACCATGCCCTTGAGCAGGTCGATGGCCTGGCCCGCACCGAGCGACTGCGCGGCGCTCGACAGGTCGCCCAGCAACCCGCCACCGCCGGCGGGTGCGGCCGTCGGGATTCCGAGGGACGGATCGCCCAGGATCGGGTAGCTGCCCGAGAGCGGATCCAGACCGATCGGATCGGCGATCGGGATCTCACTGGCCCCGGGCAGGCCGACCGAGCTGGAGATCGGCGTCAGTCCCGGGCTGGTGAGCGCCGGGTTGAGGCCGGTCGCCGCCAAGCCGGGCGTGGTGAGCCCGGGCGTGGTCAGCCCCGGTGTCGTCAGACCGGGTGTCGTCAAACCGGGGGTGGTCAGACCCGGCGTGGACAGCTCCGGCGTGGTCAGGCCCGGCGTCGTGAGCCCCGGCGTGGTGAGGCCGGGAGCGGTCAGGCCGGGAGTCGTCAGGGCCGGGGCGGTGAGGCCGGGGGCCCTCAGGCCGGGAGCCGTCAGACCCGGAGCCGTCAGGCCGGGCGCGGTGAGACCGGGAGCGGTCAGGCCCGGTGCGGTCAGGCCCGGCGAGGTCAGGCCGGGGGAGGCCAGGCCGGGGGACGTCAGCGGCGACGCCCCGGGCAGACCGCCACCACCGAGCAGGCCCGTCAGCGGCGGCAGGTTGACGCCGAACTGGGACAGACCCTGCGACAGCGCGCCGATCAGTTCGTTGGGCAGATCGGTGACGAGGGAGGCCTGCTTGAACTCGCGGTGCTGAGGTGCGGCAGCGTTCTCGGTGGACAGGTCGGACATGGCGACCAGGGCAACCGGACTTGCGACGGCCAGGGCGGCGACCGCGCTCATGGCAGTCGAGAGCTTGCGTCGACGTCGGTTGGGCACGGAAGTCTCCTAGAGATAGTGCGCCGCGTGGGACGACTTTGCTTGATGGTCTTCGTTCGTCGATGGGGCTCGAATCCGTTGATCCGAATCACCGATACCGACGTGGTCGATGGTACGTATGTGACTAGTGAGTCTGGAGTGACGATGCGGAATCGTGAGCCAATTGCGACCTGAACCGCATCGGGACGGCGCGCGCTGGAATTCGGGGACGCCGGTCCCTGTCGGATACCCTTGCCACCGATGACCACCCCTGCCTCCCCGGTCGCTCCCGGTACGTCCTCGGCAGCCGATTCCCCGCACCTGCCCTCCGGAGCAGCCGGCGGTTACGACCTGATCGTCGTCGGCTCCGGCTTCTTCGGCCTCACGATCGCCGAGCGCGTGGCCACCCAGCTCGACAAGCGGGTCCTAGTCCTCGACCGGCGCCATCACATCGGCGGCAACGCGTACTCCGAGCCCGAACCGACGACGGGTATAGAGGTGCACCGCTACGGCGCACACCTCTTCCACACCTCCAATCAGCGGGTGTGGGACTACGTGCGGCAGTTCACCGACTTCACGGGCTATCAGCACCGCGTCTTCGCCATGTACGACGGGCAGGCCTACCAGTTCCCGATGGGCCTGGGCCTGGTGTCGCAGTTCTTCGGCCGATACTTCACCCCCGACGAGGCCCGCGCCCTGATCGCCGAGCAGGCCGCCGAGATAGCGACCGAGGATGCGCGGAACCTCGAGGAGAAGGCCATCTCGCTGATCGGCCGCCCCCTGTACGAGGCGTTCGTCAAGGGCTACACCGCCAAGCAGTGGCAGACCGACCCCACCGAGCTGCCCGCGGCCAACATCGCCCGGCTGCCGGTGCGCTACACCTTCGACAACCGCTACTTCAACGACACCTACGAGGGTCTGCCGGTGCACGGCTACACCGCGTGGCTCGAGAACATGGCGTCCGACGACCGCATCGAGGTCCGCCTCGACACCGACTGGTTCGAGGTCCGCAACGGACTGCGCGCCGAGAACCCCGATGCGCCGGTCGTCTACACCGGACCGCTGGACCGGTACTTCGACTACACGGAGGGCAAGCTCGGCTGGCGCACCCTCGACTTCGAGCTCGAGGTGCTCGAGACCGGCGACTTCCAGGGCACGCCCGTCATGAACTACAACGATCCCGACGTGCCCTACACGCGGATCCACGAGTTCCGGCACTTCCACCCGGAGCGCGCCTACCCGACCGACAAGACCGTGATCATGCGGGAGTTCTCCCGCTTCGCCGACGACACGGACGAGCCGTACTACCCGATCAACACCGAGTCCGACCGCGAGATCCTGGCCTCGTACCGGGGACGTGCCAGGGCCGAGACCGCATCCGCCAAGGTGCTGTTCGGCGGCCGGCTCGGCACCTACCAGTACCTCGACATGCACATGGCCATCGCCAGTGCGCTCAACATGTACGACAACACGCTGGCGCCGCACCTGCGCGATGGCGCGCCACTCACCGAAGACGAAACAGGAAGCAGCCGACCATGAGTGACATCCCGTCCGGCGCGCTCGGCGCCGGACCGTCCAAGGCCGTCAGCCTGCTGTCGCGGGTGATCCTGCCGCGACCGGGTGAACCGCTCGACGTGCGCAAGCTCTACATCGAGGAGTCGATCACCAACGCCCGGCGGGCACACGCGCCGAGCCGGACCACGCTGGAGATCGGCGCGGAGTCCGAGGTCTCCTTCGCCACCTACTTCAATGCGTTCCCCGCCAGCTACTGGCGACGCTGGTCCATGCTGGAGTCGGTGGTGCTGCGCGTCGACCTGGTCGGCAGCGCCCGCGTCGACGTGTACCGCTCCAAGGCGACCGGCGCCCGCATCACCGTCGGCGGCAGCGAGGCCACCAGCGCCGGTCCCGACGACACCGCCACCGTCGAGTTCGAGATCGAACTCGATCCGTTCGAGGACGGCGGCTGGGTGTGGTTCGACATCACCACCGACACCAAGGTGACCGTCCTCGGCGCCGGCTGGTACGCACCCGTCGCACCCCCGACCCGCGCCAACGTCGCGATCGGCATCCCGACGTTCAACCGGCCCGCCGACTGCGTCAACGCGTTGGCGGCGCTCACGTCGGACCCCCTGGTCGACGAGGTCATCAGCGCGGTGATCGTGTCCGACCAGGGCACCCGAAAGGCCAAGGACCACCCCGACTTCGAGGCCGCGGCGGCCGCGCTCGGCGACCGGCTGCGGATCCACGATCAGCCCAACCTCGGCGGATCGGGCGGCTACAGCCGCGTCATGTACGAGGCGCTGAAGAACACCGACTGCGAACAGATCCTGTTCATGGACGACGACATCCGCATCGAGCCGGACTCGATCCTGCGGGCGCTGGCGTTCAACCGGTTCGCGAAGACCCCGACCCTGGTCGGCGGGCAGATGCTCAACCTGCAGGAGCCGTCGCACCTGCACGTCATGGGCGAGATGGTCGACCAGTCGAACTTCATGTGGACCAACGCGGTTAACACCGAATACGACCACAACTTCGCGAAGTATCCGCTCAACGACGAGGACTCCTACCGCAGCAAGCTGCTGCACCGCCGCGTCGACGCAGACTTCAACGGCTGGTGGATGTGCATGATCCCGCGTGCGGTCGCCGAGGAACTCGGCCAGCCGCTGCCGCTGTTCATCAAGTGGGACGACTGCGAATACGGCTTGCGCGCAGGCGAACACGGCTATCCCACCGTCACGCTGCCCGGCGCGGCGATCTGGCACATGGCGTGGAGCGACAAGGACGACGCCATCGACTGGCAGGCGTACTTCCACCTGCGCAACCGGCTGGTCGTGGCCGCCATGCACTGGGACGGCAAGATCTCCGGTCTGATCGCGAGCCACATGAAGGCGACGATCAAGCACCTGCTGTGCCTCGAGTACTCGACCGTGGCCATCCAGAACAAGGCGATGGACGACTTCCTCGCCGGCCCCGAGCACATCTTCTCGATCCTGGAGTCCGCGCTGCCCGACATCCGGGCGATGCGCCAGGAGTTCCCCGACGCGGTCGTGCTGCCGAGCGCGACCACGCTGCCCACGCCGTCGGACAAGCGGTGGCGCAAGAAGATCAAGATCCCCGTGGGTCCGGTGGCGATCTCGGTTCGCCTGGCCCGCGGCGTCGCCCACCAGCTCACGGCACACGATCCGCAGCACCACCAGCGGCCGCAGATCAACGTCGCCACCCAGGACGCGCGCTGGTTCTCGCTGTCGAAGGTCGACGGCGTCACCGTCACCACCGCCGACGGCCGCGGTGTCGTCTACCGCCAGCGCGACCGCGAGAAGATGTTCGAGCTGCTGCGCGAGTCGGCCAAGCGGCAGGCCGCGCTGGCCCGCCGCTTCAACAAGATGCGCCGCGTGTACCGCGAGGCGCTGCCGGTGCTGACGAGCACGCAGAAGTGGGAAGAGGTCCTCCTGCCCGAGGCGGAGAGAACCACCGCCCGATGAGCATCGACGCCTACCGGGCGCCGCACGGTGAGGACGCCGTCCTCGTCGCGGTGCAGCACGCCATCGCCGGGCGCCCGGGAGTGTTGCCCGGCGCGCGCGGGCTCTCGCACTTCGGCGAGCACAGTGCCGGGTGGGTCGGCGTGGCCCTCGTCGGTGCGCTGGCGCAGCCGAGCCGGCGGCAGGAGTGGCTGACCGCGGGGGCGGGCGCCTTCGCCGCGCACGCCGCGGCGGTGATCATCAAGCGGATCGTCCGGCGCACCCGGCCCGACCACCCCGACGTGTCGGTCAACGTGGGCACGCCCAGCACGCTGAGCTTCCCGTCCGCGCACGCGACGTCCACGGCCGCGGCCGCCGTCCTGCTCGGCCGCGTCACCGGACTGCCGCTGCCCTGGCTGCTGATACCGCCGATGGCGTTGTCGCGCCTGGTGCTCGGCGTGCACTACCCCTCCGACGTCCTGGCCGGCGTCGTGGTCGGGACTGCCGTGGCCACCACCGTCGGCGCCGTCGCGGACCGCGTCGACGTCCCCCGAGCGTTGAAGATCGTGGCGTCGAAGGAGACGGCTAGGTGAGCGAGGAAGCGCAGGAGGTCGCGGGTCCGCCCAAGAGCCTCGCGAGCGGCATCGTCAAGGCGGTCCGGCCCCGGCAGTGGGTGAAGAACCTGCTGGTCCTCGCCGCGCCGCTGGCGGCGATCGGCGTCGACTCCCAGCTCGACTACCCAAAGGTCCTGCTCAACGTCGGCATCGCGTTCGTCGCGTTCAGCCTGGCGGCGTCGTCGATCTACCTGATCAACGACGCCCGCGACGTCGACGCCGACCGCGAGCACCCCACGAAGCGGTTCCGGCCGATCGCAGCGGGCGTCGTGCCGATCGGGCTGGCCTACGGGCTGGCCATCGTGCTGGGCGTGGCGTCGCTGGGGATCTCGTTCCTCTCGACGCCGAATCTCGCGATCGTGATGGCGATCTACATCGTGATCCAGCTGGCGTACTGCTTCGGCCTCAAACACCAAGCGGTGCTCGACATCTGCATCGTGTCGTCGGGCTTCCTCATCCGCGCGATCGCGGGCGGCGTCGCCGCCGACATCCCGCTGTCGCAGTGGTTCCTGCTGATGATGGCGTTCGGATCGCTGTTCATGGCCGCGGGCAAGCGCTA
The DNA here is from genome assembly GCF_056679845.1 of Mycobacterium sp. PTI7. Lineage (NCBI taxonomy): Bacteria > Bacillati > Actinomycetota > Actinomycetes > Mycobacteriales > Mycobacteriaceae > Mycobacterium > Mycobacterium sp. PTI7. The sequence continues at coordinate 4,369,991 of NZ_CM155252.1, read as the reverse complement.
CGCCGAACTGCAGCTCGCCGAGCGCACCGGCGCCAAGATCCGGAAGTCGCTGGAGCGCTACACCAGTACGTACCTGCGCTTCGTCTGGACGCTGTCGGCCACGGCGGTCGTGGTCTGCTACGGCCTGTGGGCGTTCTACCGGGACGGGCCCGCGGGCGGTTCCTGGTTCGCCGTGTCGATGATCCCGTTCACCATCGCGATCCTGCGCTACGCCGTCGACGTCGACGGCGGGTTGGCCGGTGAGCCCGAGGAGATCGCGTTCGGCGACCGGGTGCTGCAGCTGCTGGCCCTGGCGTGGATCGGAACCATCGGTGCCGCAGTCATCTTCAGCTGACGGGCTGATGTTCCGGGCGGGACGGCGCCTGCTGCGCGGTCCCGCCTTCCCATTCGCCGCGAGCGTGCGGATCAGCCTGTGGGTCGGCGTGCTCGTGGTCGCCGTGCTGTTCGGCTGGGGTGCGTGGCAGCGCCGGTGGATCGCGGACGACGGCCTGATCGTGCTGCGGACGGTGCGAAACCTGCTGGCGGGCAACGGCCCGGTGTTCAACGCCGGCGAACGGGTCGAGGCCAACACCTCGACCGTGTGGACCTACCTGGTGACGTTCTTCGCCTGGCTCGGCGGTTCGGTGCAACTCGAATACGTGGTGCTGGCCCTGACGCTGGTGCTCAGCGTCGCCGGGCTGGTCTTCGCGATGCTCGGCACCGGCCGGCTCTACGCCCCCGGGCTGCGCGGCCGACGTGCGCTGCTGCTGCCGGCGGGCGTGCTGGTGTACGTCGCGATCCCACCCGCCCGCGACTTCGCGACGTCCGGCCTCGAGAACGGTCTGGTGCTGGCCTATCTGGGGCTGCTCTGGTGGATGATGGTCTGCTGGTCGCAGGCACTGCGCGCCGAGCCGGGCCCGGGCGGCCGGGTGGTCACCGTCAGCCGTCCCTTCGAGGCGGCGCTGGCGTTCGTCGCCGGTCTGAGCGTGCTGGTGCGGCCGGAACTGGCGTTGCTCGGCGTCGTCGCGCTGCTGATGCTCCTGGCGGCCACGCCGAACTGGCCGCGCCGCATCCTCATCCTCGTCGCCGGCGGCCTGCTGCCGGTCGCGTACGAGATCTTCCGGATGGGGTACTACGGCCTGCTGGTGCCCAACACCGCCATCGCGAAGGACGCCACCGGCGCCAAGTGGGACCAGGGCTTCACCTACCTCGGCAACTTCAATCAGCCCTACCTGCTGTGGTTTCCGCTGATGCTGCTGGCCGCGGTCGGACTGGTGATGTTCGCGACGCGGACCATGCCGTGGTGGAGCACCCACCAGCCGCCGCCCGGCGTCAGCCGGCTGGCCCGCACCGTGCAGAGCCCGCCCGCCGTGGTGGCGTTCATGGTGCTCAGCGGCGTCCTTCAGGCGGTGTACTGGGTACGGCAGGGTGGCGACTTCATGCACGGCCGCGTCCTGCTGACCCCGCTGTTCTGCGTGCTGGTGCCGATCGCCGTGATCCCGGTGATCCTGCCCGACGGCACCCGGTTCACCAGGTTCGGCGGCATCCTGCTCGCCGGATCCACCACCGCGATGTGGCTGGTGATCGTGGGATGGTCGGCGTGGGCGGCCAATTCGCCCGGCATGGGTGCCGACGCCACCCGCGTCACCTACACCGGCATCGTCGACGAACGCCGCTTCTACGCCCAGGCGACCGGGCACGCGCACCCGCTGACCGCCGCCGACTACCTCGCCTATCCCCGCATGCGTGCGGTGCTCACCGCGATCGAGAACACCCCCGACGGCGCGCTGCTGCTGCCGTCGGGCAACTACGACCAGTGGGACGTGGTGCCCGCCAAGCCGCCGCCCCCGCCGCGGCCGCCCGACTACCGGGGTCCGCACACCATCTTCTTCACCAACCTCGGCATGCTCGGCATGAACGTCGGCCTCGACGTGCGCGTGATCGACCAGATCGGGCTGGCCAATCCGCTGGCCGCGCACACCGAGCGGCTCGGGGACGGCCGGATCGGCCACGACAAGAACCTGTTCCCGGACTGGGCGGTGGCGGAGGGACCGTTCCTCAAGGAGCGGCCCTACATCCCGGTCTACATCGACGAGGACTGGATCATCCAGGCCGAGGCCGCGCTGAAGTGTCCGGCCACCGACGCGCTGCTGACGTCGGTGCGCGGACCCATGGGTCCCCGCCGCTTCCTGTCGAACCTGGTGCACTCGTTCGAGTTCAACTCCTACCGCATCAACCGCGTGCCGCTCTTCGAGCTGTCGCGGTGCGGCCTGCCGGCGCCGCCGCGGAAGAATCCGGAGTACGACGGGATGCCCGCGACGGGGCCGTGACCACCCGGCCGCTGCGGCGCCGAACGTACGGGCCACCTGCCCTTTCGAGCCCGGCCCGTGTCGTGATGTGATTCACTACAACGCGGGTTGGCGGGAGTTCGGCAAAGCAACGAGTTCGTTGAAAAGCGACGGCCGAGACGACGAGTGAAGACGAGGTTGCGATGACGGTGCTTTCGGTCCTGTTCCGCGCGGTGTGCGCACTGACCCTGATGGCGGGGCTCGTGACGGTCGCGCCGCACGCCACCGCACGGGCGGACGGCGTCGAGATGCTGATGGTGCCCTCGGGCGCGATGGGCCGCGACATCCCGGTCGCCTTCCAGGGTGGCGGCCCGCACGCGGTGGTGCTGCTCGACGCGTTCAACGCCGCCCCCGACGTCAGCAACTGGGTCACCGCGGGCAACGCGATGAACACCCTGGCGGGCAAGGGCATCTCCGTGGTCGCGCCCGCGGGCGGCGCCTGGAGCATGTACACCAACTGGGAGCAGGACGGCAGCCGCCAGTGGGAGACCTTCCTGTCCAGTGAGCTACCCGACTGGCTCGCCGCCAACAAGGGTCTGGCTCCCGGCGGACACGGCATCGTGGGCGCCGCGCAGGGCGGCTTCGGCGCCGTCGCGATGGCCACGTTCCACCCGGACCGTTACCGGTACGCCGGCTCGCTGTCGGGCTTCCTGTCCCCGGAGCGCACGGGTTACGACGGTGCGATCACGGCAGGCCTGGCGCAGTACGGCGGCGTCGACATCCGCAACATGTGGGGCCTTCCGCAGCTGGGTCGCTGGAAGTGGCACTCGCCCAACGTGCACGCACAGTTGTTGGCCAACAGCAACACTCGGCTCTGGATCTTCAGCCCCGCCACCACGACGTGCAGCGATCCCGCCGCGATGATCGGGTTCTGCGACCAGGCCCAGGGCACCAACCGGTTCTTCTACCAGAGCTACCGCGGCGCCAACGGCCACAACGCGCACTTCGACTTCCCGCCCACCGGTCAGCACGACTGGGGTACGTGGGCGCCGCAGCTGGCCGCGATGTCCGGGGAACTGGTCGCCACCATCAGGTAGCTTCCCACCGCGGGCGGCAAACCGATCCCGGGGGCCCGGCGAGGCAGCCGGTACGTTGGAAGTCGTGCGTGACGAGGTGGCCCCGCTGGCGGGCGCGACGGGGCAGCGGTGCGGTTCGCACCGTTGCTCGCGTCTGCGTTCGACCCGTGCCGCCCTGCCCATGTCGCTGATGATCGCGTTCGCCGCGGTCTCGATGACGGCCTGCGGCATGAGTGGGGACGACGTGATCGCCACGATGGGCGCCCCCACCTCGGCCACCGTCGGCTCCGACCCGGACACCCGGGCGATCGGCCAGATGCCGCAGGAGCAAACCGGCGGCGTGTCTGCGGCCATCGAGGTGACGCCCAAGCAGCGTGCCTACCTCGACGCGCTGACCCGTGGCGGCGTCGACCCGTCTTCCGAGCTGATCGCGCTGAGCATCGGGTCGTACGTCTGCCAGGCGCACGCCGCCCACCAGTCCGATCAGGCCGTGTGGGACTTCGTCCTGCCGATGGTGCGTGACGACGTGCGTGATTCGACCCCGGGTTCCGAGCCGCTTCCTGCCGGTCAGGTCAACTCGGTGACCGCCGACTACATTCGCATCGCCACCGACCGACTCTGCTAGCAGGAGACACCACACCACATGGCCACCACTCGCGGACCCAAGCGCCACCGCATCCTTGCCCTCGCGGCGGCCGGCGCCGTCGCCGTGCTGGTCGCCGTCGTCGTCGCGGCGGTGGTGGTCTGGGTGCGCCAGCCCGACACCCCGCCGACGGCCGTCCCGCCGACCGCAGCTCCGCCGACCGGCGGCGCGCCCAGCACCGGCGCTCCGCGGCCCGAGTTCCAGGACGCGAGCTGCCCGGACGTGCAGTTGATGTCGATCCCCGGCACGTGGGAGTCGTCGCCGCAGATGGACCCGCTCAACCCGGTGCAGTTCCCGATCGCGCTGCTGCTGAACGTGAGCAACCCGCTGCGCGGTGAGTTCGACGGCCAGCGGCTGGCGGTCTACACCGTCCCGTACACCGCGCAGTTCCACAATCCGTTCTCGGCCGACAAGCAGATGTCCTACAACGACAGCCGCGCCGAGGGCACCCGGGTGACGCTGGACGAGATCAAGCGGGTCAACCAGGCGTGCCCGTTGACGAGCTTCGTCTTCGTCGGGTTCTCGCAGGGCGCGATCATCGCCGGCGACATCGCCAGCGACATCGGCAACGGCCGCGGGCCCATCGACCAGGACCTGGTGCTCGGGGTGATGCTCATCGCCGACGGGCGCCGCCAGGACACGACCGCCCAGGAGGTCGGCCCGAACCCGCCGGGGCAGGGCGCCGAGATCACGCTGCACGAGGTGCCGATGCTCAAGCAGCTCGGCCTCGACATGACCGGACCGCGGCCGGGTGGGTTCGGCGCACTCAACGACCGCACGTTCCAGATCTGTGCTCCCGGCGACCTGATCTGCGCGGCGCCGACGGGCGCGTTCTCGATCGCCAACCTGCCCCAGACGCTGGCGACGCTGTCGGGCGGCGCGGGTGCACCGGTGCACGCGATGTACAACACGCCGCAGTTCTGGAATCTCGACGGTCAGACCGCCACGCAGTGGACGCAGAACTGGGCGCGCGATCTGATCCAGAATGCGCCGACGCCGAAACACGGATGAGTCACGATTTCGTCATGGGGATTTGGCGGCGATGGACTGGTCACCTAACATTAAGAGAAGCGTAAGAGCGGTTCCGAAGCGAAGCCGGTCGTCCCGTCCCCAGGGTGTCGGTTCGACGATCCCGGATTAGCCCGTCACCGAACGGTAGGATTTTCAAGGTTTGGCGTCTGCGGCGAGTGCCGTTCGAGGTCTCGAGAGCCGTCCGAACGAACCGCTGCGACCACGGCCGGATGCGGTGTGACAGGAGAAGCGAACATGGGATTCCACAACCCGTTCCTCAAGGACGGACTGATCAAGTTCCCCGACAACGGGAGCCTGGTCAAGCACGTCGAGAAGTGGGCCAAGGTCCGCGGCGACAAGCTCGCCTACCGGTTCCTCGACTTCTCCACCGAGCGCGACGGCGTTGCCCGGGACCTGCACTGGGCCGAGTTCAGCGTTCGCAACAAGGCCGTCGGCGCCCGGCTGCAGCAGGTCACCCAGCCGGGTGATCGCGTGGCGATCCTCTGCCCGCAGAACCTCGACTACATCGTGGCGTTCTTCGGCGCGCTGTACTCGGGCCGCGTCGCGGTGCCGCTGTTCGACCCGTCGGAGCCCGGCCACGTCGGACGCCTGCACGCCGTGCTCGACGACTGCAAGCCGTCGGCGATCCTCACCACCACCGCGGCCGCCGAGGGCGTCCGCAAGTTCTTCCGCAGCCGGCCCGCCAACGAGCGGCCGCGCGTGATCGCGGTCGACGCCATCCCCGACGAGGTCGGCGTCACCTGGGAGCAGATCCCGGTCGACATCGAGACCGTCGCCTACCTGCAGTACACGTCGGGTTCGACGCGCATCCCGACCGGCGTGCAGATCACCCACCTGAACCTGGCCACCAACGTCGTGCAGATCATCGAGGCGCTCGACGGGGAGGAGGGCGACCGCGGTCTGTCGTGGCTGCCCTTCTTCCACGACATGGGCCTCATCACCGTGCTGCTGGCCCCGATGATCGGCCACTTCTTCACGTTCATGACGCCTGCGGCGTTCGTCCGCAGGCCCGGTCGCTGGATCCGCGAGATGGGTCGCAAGCCCGACGACATCGGCAGCGTCATCTCGGTGGCCCCGAACTTCGCCTTCGATCACGCCGCCGCCCGCGGTGTGCCCAAGGACGGCGAGCCGCCGCTGGACCTGTCCAACGTCAAGGCGCTGCTCAACGGCAGCGAGCCCATCTCCGCGGCCACCGTGCGCCGGTTCAACGACGCGTTCGGGCCGTTCGGCTTCAAGCCCCAGGCCATCAAGCCGTCGTACGGGCTGGCCGAGGCCACCCTGTTCGTGTCGACGACGCCCATCGGCGGCACCCCGACGATCGTCCACGTCGACCGTGAGGCCCTGAACACGGGCACCTTCACCGAGGTCGACGAGAGCGCCGCCAGCGCCGTCGCCCAGGCGGGTGCGGGCATCGTCGGCATCGCCGAGTGGGCGGTCATCGTCGACGCCGAGACGGCGACCGAACTCCCCGACGACCAGATCGGCGAGATCTGGATCAGCGGCCAGAACATGGGCACCGGCTACTACGGCAAGCCGCAGGAGACCGTCGAGACGTTCCAGAACACCCTCAAGTCGCGGACCAACCCGTCGCACGCCGAGGGCGCCACCGACGACGCGACCTGGGTGCGCACCGGCGACTACGGCGCGTTCCACAACGGCGAGCTGTTCATCACCGGGCGCGTCAAGGATCTCGTCATCATCGACGGTCGCAACCACTACCCGCAGGACCTCGAGTACTCGGCGCAGGAGTCGACGAAGGCCCTGCGCGTCGGCTACGTCGCGGCGTTCTCGGTGCCTGCCAACCAGCTGCCCGACGAGGTCTTCGCCAACGCCCACGCCGGGCTCAAGCGCGACCCCGACGACACCAGCGAGCAGCTGGTCATCGTCGGCGAGCGTGCGCCCGGTGCGCACAAGCTCGACCCGGGGCCCATCACCGACGACATCCGGGCCGCGATCGCCGTGCGCCACGGCGTCACGGTGCGCGACGTCCTGCTGACCGCAGCGGGCGCCATCCCCAGGACCTCCAGCGGCAAGATCGGCCGGCGTGCCTGCCGGACGGCCTATCTCGATGGAAGTCTGCGTGCCGGGAAGATAGCCAACGACTTCCCCGACGCGACTGACTAACACCCAAACGCGAGCCGCTCGGCGGCGAGAGTGAAGTGATCATGAGCGACGAACTGATTCCCGCCGACGACTCGACGTCCTCGACGTCACCGTTCCAGTCGGACCCCGACCAACCGGCCCGCACCGACATGACGGTGTCGGAGCTGCGCGAGTGGCTGCGCAACTGGATCGCCAACGCGACCGGTCAGAACGCCGACTCCATCGACGAGTCCGTCGCCATGGTCGAACTGGGGCTGTCCTCCCGCGACGCCGTGGCCATGGCAAGCGACATCGAGGACCTGACGGGCGTCACGCTCACCGCCACCATCGCCTTCCGGCATCCGACCATCGAGTCGCTGGCGACGGTCATCGTCGAGGGCGAGCCGGAGATCGACCTCGCCGCGGCGGCGGACGAAGACTGGTCGCGGCCCGGCGGCCCGGTCGAGGACGGTCGGCTCAACATCGCCATCATCGGCGTCGGCACCCGCTTCCCCGGCGACATGAACACCCCCGACGAGATGTGGGAGGCGCTGCTCGAGGGTCGCGACGCCATCACCGACGTTCCCGAAGGCCGCTGGTCGGAGTTCCTCTCCGAGCCCCGCATCGCCGAGCGGGTGGCCCGGGCCCGTACGCGCGGCGGCTACCTCTCGGACATCAAGGGCTTCGACGCCGAGTTCTTCGCGCTGTCGAAGATGGAGGCCGACAACATCGATCCGCAGCAGCGGATGGCGCTCGAACTCACGTGGGAAGCGTTGGAGAACGCCAGGATTCCGGCGTCGGCCCTGCGCGGCGAGAAGGTCGGCGTCTACGTCGGCAGCTCGACCAACGACTACATGATCATGGCGCTGTCCGACCCATCGGTCGCACACCCGTACGCGATCACCGGCAACTCCAGCGCGATCATCTCGAACCGGGTGTCGTACTTCTTCGACTTCCGCGGACCGTCGATGACCATCGACACCGCGTGTTCGTCATCGCTGGTGGCCGTCAACGAGGGCGTCAAGGCGCTGCGTGCCGGCGACGCCGACGTCGTGGTCGCCGGTGGCGTCAACGCACTCGTCACCCCGATGGTGACCGTCGGCTTCGACGAGGTCGGCGGCGTGCTCGCACCCGACGGCCGGATCAAGTCGTTCTCCGCGGACGCCGACGGCTACGCCCGCTCCGAGGGTGGCGGCATGCTGGTGCTCAAGCGCCTCGAGGATGCGCGGCGCGACGGCGACGACGTGCTGGCGATCATCGCCGGCGGCGCGGTCAACCACGACGGCCGCTCCAACGGTCTGCTCGCCCCCAACCCCGACGCGCAGGAAGCCGTGCTGCGCAACGCCTATCGCGACGCCGGCATCGACCCGAAGACCGTCGACTACGTCGAGGCGCACGGCACCGGCACCATCCTCGGCGACCCCATCGAGGCGGACGCGCTGGGGCGCGTCGTCGGCCGTGGGCGCGCCGCCGACAAGCCGGCGCTGCTGGGTGCGGTCAAGTCCAACCTCGGCCACCTGGAGTCCGCCGCGGGCGCGGCGAGCCTGGCCAAGGTGGCGCTGTCGCTCAAGCGCGACAAGCTGCCGCCATCGATCAACTACGCCGGACCGAACCCCTACATCGACTTCGAGCGCGAACACCTGAAGGTCAACGACGTCGTCAGCGACTGGCCGCGCTACAGCGGACACGCCATCGCCGGCGTCTCGGGCTTCGGATTCGGCGGCGCCAACGCGCATCTGGTGCTGCGCGAGGTGCTGCCGGAGGATCTCGTCGAGCCCGAGCCGCAGCCCGACGTCGTGGTGGTCACCCCGGCCACCGACGCCGCCGAGGCCGTGTACGTCGGTGGTGTGCGGATGGACGAGTACGGCGAATTCATCGACGATGACGACGACGATGCCGAGGAGTTCAGCGTCACCGCCGCCCACGGCGAGGTCGAGCCCGAACTGCCCGGCCTCACCGACGAGGCGCTCCGGCTCCTCGAGGTCGCCCGCGAGGAACTCGAGGCCACCGAACCGACCAACAAGCTGGTGCCCCTCGCCGTCTCGGGCTTCCTGACCTCGCGCAAGCGCTCCACGGCCGCCGAGCTGGCGGACTGGATCGAGAGCCCAGAGGGTCAGGCCACGAGCCTGGAGGCCATCGGCCGCTCGCTGTCGCGGCGCAACCACGGCCGCTCCCGCGCGGTCGTGCTGGCCCACGACCACGCGGAGGCCGTCAAGGGTCTGCGGGCCCTGGCCGACGGCAAGCAGAGCCCCCTGGTGCTGGCGGCCGACGGTCCCGTCACCAACGGTCCCGTGTGGGTGCTCGCCGGATTCGGTGCGCAGCACCGCAAGATGGGCAAGAGCCTCTACCTGCGTGACGAGACGTTCGCCGAGTGGATCAACAAGGTCGACGCCTACGTCCAGGACGAGCGCGGCTACTCCGTCGTCGAACTCATCCTCGACGACTCGCAGGACTACGGCATCGAGACCACCCAGACGGTGATCTTCGCGATCCAGGTCGCCCTCGGCGAGACGCTGAAGGCGCACGGTGCGAATCCCGGTGCGCTGGTAGGTCAGTCGCTGGGCGAGGCCGCCGCGGCGTACTTCGCCGGCGGTCTCTCGCTGGAGGACGCGACCCGCACCATCTGCTCGCGCGCCCACCTCATGGGTGAGGGCGAGGCGATGCTGTTCGGCGAGTACATCCGGTTGATGGCACTCGTCGAGTACTCGGCCGAGGAGATCAAGACGGTCTTCTCGGACTACCCGAACCTCGAGGTGTGCGTCTACGCGGCGCCCACGCAGACCGTCATCGGCGGCCCGCCCGAGCAGGTCGACGCGATCATCGCGAGGGCCGAGTCGGAGGGCAAGTTCGCCCGCAAGTTCCAGACCAAGGGCGCCAGCCACACCCAGCAGATGGACCCGCTGCTCGGCGAACTCGCCGCCGAGATCCAGGGCATCGAGCCGAAGCCGCTGCAGACGGCCTACTACTCGACGGTGCACGAGGGCGGTCTGATCCGCGCCGGCTCCGACCCGATCCACGACGTCGAGTACTGGAAGAAGGGCCTGCGGCACAGCGTGTACTTCACGCACGGCATCCGCAACGCCGTCGACAACGGGCACACCACGTTCCTCGAACTGGCCCCGAACCCGGTGGCGCTCATGCAGGTCGGACTGACCACGGCCAGCGCCGGTCTGCACGACGCGCAGCTCATCGCGACCCTTGCCCGCAAGCAGGACGAGGTCGACTCGATGACCACGGCCATGGCGAGCCTCTTCGTCTACGGTCACGACCTCGACTTCCGGACGCTGTTTCCCAAGGCCGAGAACCCCGACACCGACTACGCCGCCGTCCCGCCGACGCGCTTCAAGCGCAAGCCGCACTGGCTCGACGCGCACTTCACCGGTGACAGCTCGGCGGTGATGCCGGGCAACCACGTCGCGACGCCCGACGGCAGGCACGTGTGGGAGTACGTGTCGCGCGGTGCCACCGACCCCGCCGCACTGGTGAAGGCCGCTGCGGCGCAGGTGCTTCCGGATGCCACCCTCACCGCCTCCGAGCAGCGTGCGGTGCCCGCCGACGACGCCCGCCTGGTGACCACGCTGACCCGTCACCCCGGTGGCGCCACCGTGCAGGTACACGCCCGGATCGACGAGTCGTTCACGCTCGTGTACGACGCGATCGTCACGCGCGGCGGTGCGGCCAGCGCACTGCCCGTGGCCGCCCCTGCGGGCACGGCCGTGGCCACCGCGACGGCCGTCGCACCGCAGGCGCCCGTCGCCGAGCCCGAGGACGACGCCGCGATCCTGTCCGACAACCTCACCGCCGGTGCAGGTCTCGCGGCCGGCTTCAAGAAGTGGTCGCCGGACACCGGCGAGACGATCGCCGAGCGGCTGGGCACCATCGTGGGCAGCGCCATGGGCTACGAGCCCGAGGACCTGCCGTGGGAGGTGCCGCTGATTGAACTCGGCCTGGATTCGCTCATGGCCGTGCGCATCAAGAACCGCGTCGAGTACGACTTCGACCTGCCGCCGATCCAGCTGACCGCCGTCCGCGACGCGAACCTGTACGCGGTCGAGCGGTTGATCCAGTACGCGATCGAGCACCGCGACGAGGTCAGGGAGCTCGCCGAGCAGCAGAAGGGCCAGACCGCCGAGGAGATCGCGGCGGCGCAGGCCGAGCTGATGGGCGGCGCCAGCACGGTCGCCGAGCTGGAGGCGAAGCTGGCCGAGGCCGGACACCCGATTGTCGCCGACGCCGTCGCCGACGTGAAGGAGACGACGGCCGACCCCGTCGCCACCGACGCGGCGCTGATCCCCGCGCCGCCGACGAACCCCGCCGGCCCGGCGGTCCCGCCGCCGCCGACCAACCCGACGGGTCCCGCCGCCTCTACGTCCGGTGCTCCCAGCGCGGCGACCGCCACGGCACAGGTCCTCAACCAGAAGGCCGTCGCCGAGGCACTCAACTCCGACGTGCCCCCGCGTGATGCCGCCGAGCGCGTGACGTTCGCGACGTGGGCCATCGTCACCGGCAAGTCGCCGGGCGGCATCTTCAACTCGCTGCCCAGGCTCGACGACGCGGCGGCCGAGAAGATGGCACAGCGCCTCACCGAGCGTGCCGAGGGCACCATCACCGCCGACGACGTGCGCCGGGCGCAGACCATCGAGGAGCTGGCGTCCACCGTGCGCGAGTTCCTCGAGGCCGGTGAACTCGACGGGTTCGTCCGCACCATCCGCAAGGCGGAGTCCGACGACCAGGTGCCGGTGTACGTGTTCCACGCGGCGGGCGGCTCCACTGTGGTCTACGAGCCGCTGTTGAACCGCCTGCCTCCGGGCACGCCGATGATCGGCCTGGAGCGCGTCGAGGGCACCATCGAGGAGCGGGCGGCGCAGTACGTGCCGAAGCTGCTGGAACTCAACGGCTGGGTCGACGGTAAGAAGGGCAAGCCCTTCCTGCTGACCGGCTGGTCGCTGGGCGGTGCGCTGTCGTACGCCTGCGCGATCGGGCTGCGGGAGGCCGGTGCCGAGGTGGCGTACGTCGGGCTCATCGACTGCGTGCTGCCGGGCGAGCCGATCCTGCACACGCAGGAGGAGACCCGGAAGCGCTGGGACCGCTACGCGAAGTTCGCCGAGAAGACGTTCAACGTGCAGATCCCGGAGATCCCGTACGAAGACCTCGAGAAGCTCGACGACGCCGGGCAGGTGCAGTACGTGCTGAACGCGGTGAGCGAGGCCGGCGTCCAGATCCCGGGCGGCATCATCGAGCACCAGCGGACGTCGTACCTGGACCAGCGGGTGCTGGCCACGGTCGAGATCAAGCCGTACGACGGACACGTCGTGCTCTACATGGCCGACCGCTACCACGACGACGCCATCACGTTCGAGCCCGCGTACGCCACCCGCAAGCCGGACGGCGGCTGGGGCGAGTTCGCGAAGGACCTCGAGGTGGTGCCCATCGGGGGCGAGCACATCCAGGCCATCGACGAGCCGTACATTGCGAAAGTAGGTGCCCACATGAGCGAAGCGATCAGTAGGGCACAGAGCGAGGCGTCCCACCGCACCCCGGCCGAGAGCGAGCAGAAGTGACCGAAGCCGCCACCCCCGCCAAGCCGCACACCACGGCCGAGAAGCTCGCCGATCTGCGCGAGCGGCTCGAACTCGCCAAGGACCCCGGCGACGAGAAGGCCAAGGCGCGGCGGGACCGCAAGGGCATCCCGTCGGCGCGGGCGCGGATCCACGCGCTGCTGGACCCGGGCACGTTCTTCGAGATCGGCGCGCTCGCCAAGACCCCCGGCGATCCGAACGCCCTGTACGGCGACGGCGTCGTCACCGGGCACGGCATGATCGACGGCCGTCCGGTGGGCGTGTTCAGCCACGACCAGACGGTGTTCCAGGGGTCGGTCGGCGAGATGTTCGGCCGCAAGGTGGCCAAGCTCATGGAGTGGGTCGCCATGGTCGGGTGCCCGATCATCGGCATCAACGACTCCGCGGGTGCGCGCATCCAGGACGCCGTGACGTCACTGGCCTGGTACGCCGAACTCGGCCGCCGCCACGAGATGCTGCGTGGCCTGGTGCCCGAGATCTCGCTGATCTTCGGCAAGTGCGCCGGCGGCGCGGTGTACTCGCCGATCCAGACCGACCTCGTGGTCGCCGTCCGCGACCAGGGCTACATGTTCATCACCGGCCCGGACGTCATCAAGGACGTCACCGGTGAGGACGTGACGTTCGACGAACTCGGCGGCGCCGACGTGCAGGCGCAGCGCGGCAACATCCACCAGGTGGTGGAGAGCGAGGCCGCCGCATACCAGTACGTGCGCGACTACCTGAGCTTCCTGCCGTCGAACCACTTCGACGACGCGCCGACCGTCAACCCGGGCCTGGAGCCCGAATTGACCTCGTACGACTACGAACTCGACACCATCGTGCCGGACGCCGACAACACGGCCTACGACATGCACGAGATCCTGCTGCGCATCTTCGACGACGGCGACGTCTTCGAGATCGCCGAGCAGCGTGGACCGGCGATGATCACGGCGTTCGCCCGCGTGGACGGCCGGCCGGTGGGCGTGATCGCCAACCAGCCGATGCACCTGTCCGGCGTGGTGGACACCAACGCCTCCGACAAGGCGGCCAGCTTCATTCGATTCTGCGACTCGTTCAACCTGCCGCTGGTGTTCGTGGTCGACACCCCGGGCGCCATGCCGGGCGTCGAGCAGGAGAAGGACGGCATCATCAAGCGCGGTGGCCGCTTCTTCAACGCCATCGTCGAGGCCGACGTGCCGAAGGTGACGATCGTCGTCCGCAAGGCCTACGGCGGCGGGTACGCCGTGATGGGGTCCAAGCAGCTGTCGGCGGACCTGAACTTCGCGTGGCCCACCGCCCGCATCGCGGTGATCGGCGCCGAGGGTGCCGCGCAGCTGCTGGTCAAGCGGTTCCCGGATCCTACGGCGCCCGAGGTGCTCAAGATCCGCGCCGACTTCATCGAGGGCTACAACGCCAACCTCGCCGTGCCGTGGATCGCCGCCGAGCGTGGCTACATCGACGGCGTCATCGAGCCGCACGAGACGCGGCTGCTGCTGCGCAACTCCCTGCGTCTGCTGCGCGACAAGCAGCAGGCCAACAAGGTGCTCCGCAAGCACGGCCTCACCCCCATCTAGCGGTCTTAAGTCCTTCGGCGAGCGTGCGTGTCTGCGGGCGACACGCCGGGGTAGAACGCGACTTTACGCACGCTCGCGGGTGGCGGCGGTGGGGTGTCGCTGGTCAGCGTGGGCTGGCGACGGCGGTGAGACGCGGGTGGCGAGGGGCTCGCGACGGCTGTGCAGAACTCGCGGGCTGTGCGTCGCGATCTGCGTGAGCGTCGCTGCGGCGCAACGTCAGCGACGCTGATGCAGAACTCGCGGCCCTCGACCGCCTCATGCGCTTATAGCCCCGCCGAACGTGCGGGCACGGCGGCGAAACCGGCGAATCTCCGCCACCACCGCACGCTCGGCGATTGCACGCACAGCGCACAGCGCACGACGCTCGCGCAGATCTCGCGCGGGATTCGCCGACATCTGCGTCAGCGTCGTTGCCACGCATCGTCGACGACGCTGACGCAGAACTCGCCGCACGCACGAACACCGCCGAAGCGAACCTACGGCTGAATCCTGATCTTCCCGGGGCTGTACAACCCGCTGTGCGTCGAGGTGCCGAGGTCTATCTGCGCGGGCGTGGCGTCGACCACGGTGTCGAAGCGGCGCAGCGACCCCCAGTCCTGGCCCCAGTCCTGCGACAGGTAGGTCGACATCACCGATGCCCGCAGCAGCACGTCGGTGATGCCGAGCAGGCCGCCCTCCAGGCCGTTCTGCCACGTGTCGGTGCTCTGCAGCTTGGCGCTGTAGTCCGGTGAGATCCGGAACTTCGGCACCTCGGTGACGCCGTTGGCGTGCAGCATCGGCTGCTGGCACGGGAAGGCCAGGCCCACGGCCCAGTCCATCAGCACCGGCTGCGTCGAGCCGACGTACTCCTGCACCGATCGCACCTCGGGCACGCGCGGCGGGGTGACGGCGACCCAGTCGCCTTGGCTGAGCGACAGGTCCTCGGCGACCACGCGCACGGCGACGGCGTCGGTGGGGATCTGGTCGCGCGGGTACCGCAGGTTGCGCCACGCCGGCGTCGGGCCCACGTCGTAGGGCGTGACCCGTCCGGCGGGCACGGGTGCACCGTCCGGTCCGGCGGTGGCGTACTCGAGTTCGACCGTCTGACCGGAGTCGACGCCGTCGGCCACGTTCTGGCCGGTGATCGTGCCGGCCGCGGTGATCACGACCAGCGGGTGCGCGTCGTCGGCGGCAGGTAGGCCGTACCACGCGGAGGTCAGCTTGCTCACCTGCTGCGACTCGGTCGAGTACGTGCCTGCCACGGGCACCCGTGCGGGGTCGAGGCCGTAGGGCAGCGGCACGGTGGACCCGTTGACGCCCGGCCGCGTCAGGCGGACGGGCCGGTTCCAGTCGTAGTCGGTGCCGGGCTGCGGGTTGTTCTGCCGGATCCCCTCGGCGATGATCCGGTCCGGAACGGCGTTGGGGGAGAAGCCGACCGGTCCGCTGCCGCCGAGCGGGCCGAGCGCGCCGTAGGTGCCGGGCAGCGCGGCGAGAAAGCCGTCGTTCGAGTCGGGTTCCACCAGCACGTCGTCGGCCATGCCGCAGCCGCCCGCGAACGCGCGGACGTTGGCCCAGCCGTTGGAGTAGGTGGGGTACTGCCGCACGACGCCGATCGCCATCGACGCCATGGACACCAGGACCATGAAGCCCGCGGCGAGCGGGATGGGTGCGGCGGTCAGCCGGTCGACGATCCGCGACTCGTGCCGGTTGGACAGGTGCAGCCAGAACGCCCACAGTGCGGCGATCGCGAACAGCACGAACAGCATCGTGCTGATCGTCACGCCGCCCAGCTGTGGCACCGAGTTGTTGAACGGCACACCGAAGTTGGATACGTACCACCAGCCGTTGGTGGACGCGAAGCACAACGCCAGCACGAACAGCACCAGCGACAGGAACGCCATCCGGTTGCGGGCGGAGCGCAGCACGATCGGCGACATCAGCACCGTCGCCAGGGCCGCCATCGCCGCGCCCACGGCGGCGAACAGGCCGAAGTGGTGAATCCACTTGGTGGGGGTGAACATCAGGAAGAAGATGGTCCCGAAGATGACGCCCATGAGCCGCCACGCGGGACCGCGAGCCACGCCGGCCACGCGCTTGCGCCGCAGCATCAGGAACAGCGACGGGAACAGGCACAGCGCGGTGAACAGGAACGCGACGCGTCGTTCGATCGCGCCGTCGGTGGTCGGCAGGACCAGGTAGTAGTACCGCAGGTTCTCGGTGTACCACTGCTGGCTCGGGCCGATGGCCGTACGAATCCTGGTGGCCTCCAGCACCGTTGCCAGCGTCTGGTCGGCGAACACCACCGTCAGCACCACCGTGCCGGCCGCCAGCAGCGGCAGGATCAGCGCCCAGGTGCCGACGAGGCGGCGCCGGCGCATCACGATGCGCAGGATCGGCCTGCCGCCGGCGACCAGCGCCGCGACGGCGATCAGACCGGTGGGCTGGATGCCGAGCGTGAACGCGGCGGTGGTGATCGCGAGTGCGGCCGGGGTGAGGCGTCCAGACGTGATCGCGCGTTCGATGAGGACGTAGGTGATCAGTGCGCCCGTGGCGATCTGGCCCTCGGGACGCAGACCGTTGTTGAACGGCATCCAGGCGGCGATCAGCACCAGGCCGGCCGACCACATCGCGGGGCGGCTGGCGAGCACGGCGGGCCCGAGTCGTGGTAGCACCTCGCGCGACAGCAGCAGCCAGCAGACCAGCGAGCAGATCAGGTCGGGCAGCCGGATGAAGAGGCTCGCGTCGCTCACCCGCGTCATCAGGGCGAGCAGGTTGTAGTACCAGCCGAAGGGGTCCTCGGGGCTGCCGAACCAGCGGAAGTAGTTCGACATGTAGCCGGCGTGGTCGGCGACCCGCGCCATGCCGAGGATGTAGCCGTCGTCCGAGGAGTTCGCGCCGATGACGTACCAGAGCGCGAAGCCGCCGACGACCACGCCGTCGACCGGTGTCGCGGTGCGCCAGCGGGACGGGATGATGCGACGCATGCGGCGCCCGTCGGCGCGGTCGAGACGCCAGAGGGCAAGCAGCGCAACGACGGTCGAGACGATCGCCAGCAGCATCGCGGTCAGCTTGAGCGCCGTGGGCTGCGAGGTGAAGCGCGTGTCGATGGTCGCCGAGAACGTCAGGCCGGGGGGCGCCGGGCCGGTCAGGTCGGTGAACACGCCGACGATCGCGGGGCGCAGGTTCGGGTCGGCGTAGCCGCTGCGCGTCGGCGAGCCGTCGGCCTTCTTCAGCCCGACGAAGTCGGCGAACGTGCCGTCCAGCGTCGAGGTGATGTCGATGCTCGAACAGCCCGGCGTGCCGGCGGTTCCGGCGACGCGGTTGCGCGGCACGCTCGCCACGACGACGTTGCGCACGATCACGTCGACACGCGATGCGGTGACGTTGACCAGCATCGCGTTCAGCGCGGCGTCCCGCCCGGCGGCCGGCGCGGTGCCGAGGATCAGTCCGCCCTTGGCGGGCATGGTCGCGACGACCTCGCAGGGGATCGTCGCGGTGAGGTCGACCGGGGACAGCGAGATCAGCGGCGCGGTCACGTTGCCGAACTGGCCCTGCTGCGGCCAGTTCAGCGTCGCGGTCGTCTGGGTGACGGGCAGCAGCGGAGTGGCGACGGCGAGCACGAAGCCGATCAGGCCGGCGATCGTCGCGACCCACCGCGCGATCGTCGTGTCGTCGCGACCCGTCTTCGTCGGGCGGTCGGCGACTGCGGTCTTCTCTTCGGTCACGGCTCCTGCCGGCTTGCTGCCGTTCTCTTCGTTCACGGCAGGGCCCGGATGGGTCCGCGGCGGTTCCAGCCGAACACTTGCGTCGAACCCTCCTCGATGACGGCGGTCGGCGCGTCATCGCGCGGAACCACCGGGATGTAGCGCTCGATGGACCCCCAGTCGCGGTACCAGTCCTCGCGCAGGTAGGTCGGGATCGCCGTCGTCCGCAGCAGCGCCTGGATGAACAGGAACGGTCCGCCGTCCGCGGCCGACTGCCACTGGTTCGACGAGACGACCATCTGCTTGAAGTTCGGCAGGATCCGGTACTCGGGCAGCTCCGCCACGCCGAGGTGCTCGGCGAACGGACGCTGGCACGGGAAGTTCGCGGCGGTGGCGATGTCCATCAGGACCGGGGTCTGGTCGCCCAGGAAGGACTGCGCGGTCTCGAGGACGGGGACGCGCGGCGGGGTGAACCCGAACCACTGGTCGCTCGACAGGTTGGGGTCGTCGGCGACGATCCGGGCGACGTTGGCCTCCGGCGGCGCCGTGGCGAGCGGGAAGCGCAGGTTGCGCCACGCCCGCTGCGCGTACACGTCGATCGGCTGCACCTCGTTGAGCGCCTGGTAGGAGCCGTCCGGGCGCAGCACGCCCCACTGCAGCTTGAGCGACTGCCCGTAGTTGAACGAGCCGTCCTCCTCGTAGTACCAGATCGCGCCGACGGCGGCGACGCTGACGATCGGCCGGTCGGGCGTCCGCGGCGGCAGCTGGTACCAGGCCGAGGTGGCCTTGGCGGCCACCGAGCCGCCCTCGTCGCCGGGCTCGACGTAGCTGCCCATCACGGGCGTGCGGTCGGGGTCGAGGCCGAAGGGCAGGAAGATGCGCGAGCCGTTGACGCCCTCGGGTCCGAAGCCGCCGCCGGTGCCCGCCGCGTAGCCGACGCCGATGTTCGGCTTGTCGACGGGACCGTCCGAGTCGGGGGTGCCCGGGTTGCCCGCCGTGGGCTCGGGCGGCTCGAGGGTGTCGCTGACGCCGTTGGGCGTGAAGCCGACGGGGTCGTCGCCGCCCAGCGGGCCGTACTGGCCGAAGCGCTGCCCCGGGACGGGTTGCAGCATCCCGGCGTTGGAGTCTGGCTCGACGAGGACGTCGTCGGCCATCGCGCAGCTGTCCCGCGACAGCCCGGAGAGGATGGCGTCCGCGTTGGCCTTGCCGGTGGTGTACGCGGGGTAGCGGCCCGCGGCGGCCTTGGCCATCGACCCGACCTCGAGCACCACCATGATGATGGCGACGACGAGCAGCGGGGTGGACGCCAGCGCGCGGTTGCGTCCGGTGTCGGCGACCTCGGTGTGGCCGGCGAAGTCCATCCGGAAGTGCAGCCAGCCCGCGAGCAGGCCGCAGGCGATGGCCATCACCAGGAACAGCGTGGTGACGGGCTGCCCGGCGATGACGGGCTGCTTGTCGAACCACGGCACGCCGTAGTTGCCGACGTAGAACCAGCCGTTGAGGCCCGACGTCGACCACGCCAGCACGAACAGCAGCGCCGTCACGTACAGCGCGAGGTTGCGTCGGCTGTGCAGCCCGACGCGGGCGAACGCGAATGCGGTGACGCCGCCCAGCGCTCCGGCGAGGCCGGCGAACGCGCCGAACTGCACGGCCCACTTGGTGGGCGTGAACGTCAGCAGCAGCAGGCCGATCGCGGTGGTGCCGGTGATCCGCCACACCGGTCCGCTGATGGTGCCCGGCACGCCGCTGCGGCGCAGCAGCACCATCAGCAGGCCGAACAGGCACAGCAGCAGGATGAGCACCGCGAATCGGCGGGTCAGCGATCCGTCGACGCTGTCCTCGACCGTGAGGAAGTAGTAGCGCAGGAACTCCTGGTACCAGGGGATGGTGGGCCCGACGGCGTACTTGATGCGGACCGATTCGGCGACGGTGGCCAGCGTCTGGTCGCGGAACACGACGACGAAGAGCAGCGATGCCGCCGCGGCCAGCGGGGTGAGCTGGGCCGCCAGGCCGTCGACGGGACGTCGGGCGGCGACGATGGTCGCGATGCGCCGTGCGCCGACCAGCAGCGGTGCGACGGCGACGAGGCCCTGCGGGGCGATCGTCACGCAGAACACGGCGACGACGATCGCGAGCGCGGTCGGCCAGAGTCGGCGGGTACCGATCGAGGTCTCCATCAGCACCCACACGGCGATCACGCCGAACGCGATCAGCGGCTCGGGCCGGAGGCCGTTGTTGAACGGCAGCCACGCCGCGATGAACACCGCGCCCGCGGTGAGCATCGCCACCCGGTTGGCGCTGAGTCTGCGGCCCAGCCGGGGCAGCACGCACCGCGACAGCAGCAGCCACGTCCCGATGGCGGCCAAGGTGGCGGGCAGCCGCAGCCAGACGCCCGCGGTGCTGATCGACGCGAGATGGGCCAGGACCGACTGGTACCAGTCGAAGGGCGCCTCGGAGGCGCCGAAGTAGCGGTAGTAGTTCGTGACGTAGCCCGCCTCGCCGGCGACGCGCGCGAGGGTGGTGTTGTAGCCGTCGTCCGACGACGTCGCACCGATGACGTGCCACAGCAGCAGGGTGCCGACGACGATGCCGTCGACGAGCCACGTCGTCGGCCCGGCGCGCCAGAACCGCCGCCACGGCCGGGGGAGGCGTCGACCGGCGGTGCGGTCCAGCAGCGCCAGCGCGACGATCGACGCCACCGTGGCCAGCACGCCCAGCACCATCAGGACGGTCTTGAGTGCGGTCGGGACGGAGATGAACCGGGTGTCGACGTCGATGCGCGCGCTCAGCCCCGGCTGCGCGGCCACCTCGAGGTCGGTGAACACACCGGCGACCTGCGGCTTCTTCTCGATCTCGACGGTACCGGTGGCGCCGGGGATGCCGATGAAGTCCGCACCGACGCCACCCAGGTCGGCCCAGACGTGCAGCGTGCTGCAGGCACCGGACTCGACGGCGGGCCGGGGGGCCACCACGGCGACGGTGTCCCGGAACGCCACGGTGACGACGTCGGCGGTGGCGCGGACGAACAGGCCGTTGCGCCCGGAGTCGATGCCGGCCGGCGGGATGGTGGAGAACACCAGGCCGCCCGCGGCGGGCAGCGTCGCCACGGTCCGGCAGGGGATGGAGACGTCGAGCGCCAGCGGCGCGCCGGAGACCAGCGGTGCCGTGACGTCGGTGACGAGTCCGTCCGCCCCGGGGCCCTGCGGCCACAGGATGGTCGACGTGGTCTGGCGGACGGGGAGCAGCGGGGTGAGCGCGCAGAGCAGCAGCCCGCAGATGCCCGCGATGATCGCGATGAGTCGAACGGTCCGGGCGGGCACGACGCTCAAGGGTAAGGGACGGACTCGTGCGCCCTGCGTCGCCATGCGGCGAGCCGTCAAGACAACCTGAGCGGCCCGGGACTCCAGAGCCCGCTACGCGTCTCGGTGCCAAGATCGATCCGGGCGGCGTCGGCGTCGGGGTACCAGGGGGTCAGCTGCTGCAGCGAGCCCCAGTCCCGGAACCAGTCGTCCTTCAGGTAGGTGGGCACCGGCCGCGCGCGCACCAGCAGTTCGGTGATGCCGAGCGGCCCGCCGCCGAGGTAGTCCATCACCGGCGAGTTGGCCTCGGCGCCGAAGCGGTCGGGCAGGATGCGCCACCTGGGCACCTCGGTGACGCCGTTCTGGTGCCCGAACGGCCGCTGGCACGGGAACGCCAGGCCGACCAGCCAGTCGAGCAGCACCGGGTCGTCGGAGCCGACGACCTCCTGCAGCGTCTGGAGCTGCGGGATGCGCGGCGTGGTGACCGCGATCCAGTGCGTGGGGGACAGGTCGTCGTCGCTGGCCGTCAGGCGCACCTGGGTGGCGTCCGACGGGATGGCCGTCATGGGGGCGCGCAGATTGCGCCAGGCGGGTGCGGAGCCGACGTCGGCGAAGGTGAAGACGCCACCGGCCTCGTTGCGTTCGGCTTCCTCGTCGGTCGCCCACTGCATGGTGACCTCGCCGGGATCGAAGCGCCCGGCGGCGGCGATGACGATCAGCGGGCCGCGCTGGTCGGCCGGGGGCAGGCGGTACCACCCCGACCGCAGCCGGGCGGGCTGCTGGATGCCGGAGCGCCAGCTGCCCATCACGGCGACGCGGGCCGGATCGAGGCCGTAGGGCAGCTGGGCGCGCGAGCCGTTGAGGCCGGCCGCGGCGGTGGTGCCGCCCTCGGTGCCGGGCTCGCTGCCAGTGGTCACCGAGCCGTCGGAGTCGGCGAAGTTGTCGCTGCCCTGCTGCTCCATGACGGGGTCCGCGGAGAGGTCGGACGGGATCCCGTTGGCGCCGAACGACTGTGCGGTGCCCGCGCCGAGGGCGACGCCCGATGGCGCGCTCACGGGTTGCAGCAGCCCGTCGTTCGAATCCCGTTCCACCAGAACGTCGTCGGCGAGGCCGCACGTCTTGCCGGTGAGTGCCTCGAGGTTGGAGCGCCCGACCGACCACGCCGGGTACTGGACGACCATGGCGACCGTCAGCGACACGACCTCGAACACCACCACCAGCCAGATGACGACGGCCAGCGGTGCCTGGGCGATGCTCGACCAGCGGCGCGGCTTGCTCGGTTCGGTGTCGGACCGTCCGGAGAAGTGCAGCCAGGCGGCCACCAGCAGGACGAGCACCGACAGGCCCAGCAGCATCGTCGTGAAGCCGAATCCCAACGCGGGGAACACGTTCGACCATGGCACGCCGAAGTTCGACACGTACCACCAGCCGTTGACGGTGGCGAAGGACAGCGCCGTGACGAACAGCACGATGGCGGTGAAGACGGTCCGGTTGCGCCTCGACTTCATGGCCGCCGCGGCCACGGCGACCGCCGCCAGCGCGCCGAGGGAGCCGGCGAGTCCGGCGAACACGCCGAAGTGGTGCGTCCACTTGGTGGGGGTGAACATCATCGCGAGGAACGAGATGATCGTGATCCCGATGATGCGACGGCTCGGGCCGAGCGCGGTGCCCGGAATCCGGCCCTTGCGCAACGTCATCGCTACCGACACGGCCAGTACCAGCAGCAGGGTCAGCACCGCGAAGCGTCGCGCGACCGACCCGTCCGGGCTCGTGGTGAACAGCCGCTCGTAGCGGATGTGCTCGTCGAACCACGCCAGGCTGGGCCCGACGTCCGACTTGAACGAGCTGGCCTGGATCGCCGCGGCGAGCGTCTGGTCGCGGAAGATGAGGATGACGGCGACGGTGCCCGCGGCCAGCACGGGCGCGAGCAGGGCCAGGTAGCCGAAGCGCGAGACATGCTGGCCGACAATGGTCTTGAGCGGTCCGATGGCGACCAGCAGGGCGCCCACGGCGGCGATGCCGGTGGGTCCGGAGAACAGCGTCAACGCGCCGATGATCACCGCGATGGCCACCGGCAGGAGCCTGCTGGTGGCGACGCCGCGCTCCACCGAGCACCAGGTGAGCAGGATGCCGAGCGCGATGATGGGCTCTGGGCGCAGGCCGTTGTTCAGTGGCAGCCAGAACGCCAGGAACATGCCGGCCGCCGTCCACGCGGCGACCCGGCTGTGCTTGACGGCGTGCCCGAGGCGGGGGATGACCTCGCGGCTGATCACCCACCAGCAGGCCAGGCCCATGAGCAGCGTCGGCAGCCGCATCCAGACGCTGGCGGTGCTGACGTGTGCCCACAGGGCCAGCAGGTCGTAGTACCAGCCGAACGGCGCCTCCGGGGTGCCGAACCAGCGGTAGTAGTTGGCCATGTACCCGGCGTTCTCCGAGACGCGGGCCATGGTGAGGATGTAGCCGTCGTCGGCCGTGTTGGCGCCGACGAAGTGCCACCACACCATCGCGGCGGTCACCAGTCCGTCCAGCGGCGACAGCGACCACCATCGCGGCGGCAGAATGCGGCGGTGTCGGACGCCGTCGGCGACGTCGAGGCGGTGCAGTGCGCCCAGGGCGATCACGGTCAGCACCACGCCGAACACCATCGCCAGCGTCTTGAGGACCGTCGGCGACGTGCTGTATCGGGAGTCGACGGTGGCCGAGAAGCGCAGTCCCTCGGGTGCCGGGCCGGACAGGTCGGTGAAGACGCCGACGATCTGGGGGCGGAAGTCGTAGCCGCCGCGCTCGCCGCGCAGCGGTTCGGCGGCGCCGGCAGGGTCGCCGTCGTCGGGCGCCTGGCTGAGGCCGACGAACTCGCCGGTGATCGTGTCGGCGCGCGCGGTGAACGTGATCCGCTCGCACGCGGGGCTGAGCACCTGGCTCAGCGGTGCGCTGACGACGGGGGTGTTGCGGACGATCAGCAGCAGGTCCCCACCGACGCGCTCGATCAGCAGGCCGCGGTCGACGGCCTTGGGCGCCTGCTTGGGCACGGTGGACAGCAGGACCGTGCGATTGCCGGTGAGTCCGGCGGCGGCGCTGCACGGGATGGACACGTCCATGCCGGTGGGCACGTAGCCGATCAGCGGGGCGTCGACGCTGTTCAGGACGCCGTTCTGCGGCCAGTTCAGCTCGGCGGTGGTCTGCGTGACGGGCAGCAGCGGGGTGGCCACGGCCAGCAGGGCGCCCAGAAGTCCGGCGATGATCGCGATGAGTCGCGCGGTGCGGTGGCTGGACAACCCCGCGGATCCCTCTCGGCTCACGGCGTCTGATGTTAGTGCCGTCCCGGGCGGGGGCACCGCACCGGTCACGTGCGGATCGCCAAGACGAACGGGCCGACGTCGGTCGTGTCCCAGCGCGGATCGTCGAAGAGGGCGGCGTCGAGGGTCACCTGGTAGCGCCGCACGTTGGGCTGGTTCGGGTAGACGTCACTGGCGAGGCGCAACGTGTAGGTGTCGTTGGCGCCGTGGCGCATGAGGAACACCGTCGGCGGCTGCCACGGCATCCCGTCGAGCGAGGCGATCAGCTCGTCGGGCCGGGTCAGGGTGGCCCAGTCCTCGATGGCGGCCGATCGCTCCTCGAACTGCGCCAGCGGGTTGGCGTAGTGCGACGTGAGGCCCTGGAAGCCGTAGTACGGGTAGTACGCCAGGAAGCTGTAGTCGGCGGTCATGACGACCGTCTCGTTGCGCGGCCTGCCGGTGGTGGCGACGATGCGGGCGTCGACGTCGGCGTAGTAGCGCTCGGCGCCGGGCGGCCTGCGGTCGGCGCGCTGGCCGGATCCGTCGGTGTCGGTGTAGGCGACCGCGATGTCGGCGCGCAGTACGTCGGGGATGTCCTGGCTGAACGTCATCGCACCGATCGCGCCGATCACGGTGGCGCCGGCGAGGACGCGCCTACCCGTGGCCGGTTGGTAGCGCACCGCGATCGCCTGGGCGGCGTGGATGAAGCCGAACACCCCCGCCGCGGTCAGCAGCACCGACAGCGTCGGCTGCAGCCGGAAGGACAGCAGGGTGGTGCCCGCCAGCGTGGTGACCATCGACAGCAGCGACCACGCGTAGACGGCGATCACCGCGATCGCCAGCGCACCCGCACGCGTCGAACTGCGCGCGTAGGCCACCAGCCAGAGCGTGCCGAGCAGGCACAGCGCGCCCAGCAGGGTGAACGACAGCATCGGGAACGTGAGCTGCGCGCCGTCGGCGGGCAGGTAGTGCTGGGCGGTGCCGCTGTCGGCGGGCGCACCGCGGGCGGCGGCCAGCAGGTACGGGCCCCACCCGATCAGCGCGATGGCGCCGGACAGGACGGCGATCACCGCGAGCCGCAACAGCGGGTCCCAGTGTCTGCGCGAGACGGCGAGCAGCACCGCCATCAGCACCAGCGTGAACGCCGCGTACGCCAGCAGCAGGGTGTAGAACAGCGCTGCGAGGCCCAGGAAGAGCCCCACGGCCACCACCGCGGCCCACCCTCCGGACCGGGCGCGCCCGCGCAGCCCCGACCACGCCAGCACGAACATCGGCGGCAGCAGGACGGTGATGATCGCCGCGTACGGCTCGGTGGACGCGTACGCGAGGGTCGTCGCGGCGGTGGCGGTGGCGACGATCAGCGCGTACTCGAAGCGCACCATCGCCGCCCACAGCACCAGGGCGACGGCCACGGCGACGGCGATCGAGATGATCGACCACGGCTTGAACGCCTCCCACGCCGGCATGTCCGCGAGGTGGGCCATCCGGCCGCCGAGCCAGAACCAGCCCGGCGGATAGAACGGCGGCAGTCCGATGTAGGTCATGTCGTGCGGCACCGCGGAGTCGGTGAGGCGCGTCAGGTACTCGGTGCGGAACTGCTGGTCGACGGAGACGCCGAACAGGTAGAGCTTCGTGGCGCCCAGCGGCATCGCGAGGGTGACCACGGTGAACGTCGTCAGGAACAGCACGCCGACTGCCTGGGCGAGCCACTGCCTGCCGCGTCGCCACAGCCAGCCCGACGCGAACAGGCCTGCCAGCGCGCCGATTTGGCCGACGGTGGTCAGCGCGTGCAGCTGGTTGCTCGAATTGAACGCGGGCCACTCGACGCGGGCGATCGCGAACAGCGCGACCACCGACACCACCACCGCGACGGCCGCGGCGCCGACGACGGCGGCCGCGGACCGGCCGGCTGCACTCAGCATCGAATCCCCCGGTGGCTTCGTTCGTGCCTGCCGGACGTCAGATCGGCAACTTGCGGAACACCGGCCGCGGCACGTGGCGCAGCACCATCATGACGTAGCGGAACGCGCCGGGTGCCCACACCAGTTCCTTGCCCTTGGCCGCCGCGGTGACGGCGAGATCGGCGACGTACTCCTTGTCGACCGTGAACGGGGCCTCCTTGGCGCCGGTGGCCTCCCAGTGCGCGATCGTCGTCGACGTGCGGACCTGGCCCGGACGGATCACCAGCACGCGAACGCCGAACTCGCGCAGCGCCTCCCCGAGTCCGAGGTAGAACCCGT
Source organism: Mycobacterium sp. PTI7 (assembly GCF_056679845.1). Taxonomy (NCBI): domain Bacteria; kingdom Bacillati; phylum Actinomycetota; class Actinomycetes; order Mycobacteriales; family Mycobacteriaceae; genus Mycobacterium; species Mycobacterium sp. PTI7. The sequence continues at coordinate 4,343,262 of NZ_CM155252.1, read as the reverse complement.
CGAGCCCGGCCTTGGTGGAGCCGTAGACGAAGTTGGAGCGGCGGACCCGTTCTCCTGCAGCCGAACTCATCGCGATGATCTGGCCGGATCCCTGTGCGCGCATCTTCTCGCCCAGCAGGACGCCGACGGATACCGCTGCGGTGTAGTTGATCCCGGCGATCTGCACGGCCTTGCGCTGGTTCTGCCACAGTTCCTCGGCGTCGCCGAGGAGGCCGAACGCCACGACGGCGACGTCGATGTCGCCTTGGCGCCATGCCTCGTCGATGACTCCCGGATGGCTCTTGGTGTCGACGCCGTCGAAGTCGACCCACTCGACCGACTTGGCCCCGGCAGCGGTCATCGCCGCGATGGCCTCGTCACGGCGGGGATGGTTCGGCAGGTCGGCCAGCACCACGCGTGCCGACGCGTTGCGCAGGTACCGCTGCGCGATGGCCAGCGCGATCTCGGAGGTTCCGCCCAGCAGCAGGATGGCCTGGGGGTTGCCCGTGGCGTCGAAAACCATTTAGAGGAGCTCCAGTCGTCGGGCCATGTCGGAGACGAAGACGCCGTCCGGATCGACCTTGCGGCGCACCGCGATCCACTCGTCGATGCGGGGGTACATGGCATGGAAGGTCTCGGCGGTGGTGCGCGAGTCCTTGGCGGTGTAGACGCGGCCGCCGAACTCCAGCACCCGGCGGTCGAGTCCGTTGAGGAATTCGTTGAGCCCGGCCTTGATCGGGAAGTCGACGCACACGTTCCAGCCGGGGATCGGGAAGCTCAGCGGTGCCCGATTGCCGGGGCCGAACAGCTTGAACACGTTGAGGAACGACGAGTGTCCGGACCGCTGGATGTCGACGAGGATCTTCTTGAACTCCTCGACGGCCTCGGTCGGCACGACCACCTGGTACTGCGCGAAACCCGCTGAGCCGTAGGCCCTGTTCCACTCACCGAACATGTCGAGCGGGTGATAGAACTGCGTCAGGTTCTGCACCTTGCCGCGGTAGGTGCCCGACTTCCGGTACCAGAGTTCGCCGATCGGGCCGAACGTGTACTTGTTGGCCAGGCCGTTGGGGAAGACGTCCGGGAACGTCAGCAGCTGCGGCGCATCGAACTTCAGCGGATCCTTCTGCAGCTTCGCCGGCAGCTGGTCGAGGGTGGCCAGCGATCCGCGGGAGATCGCGGCGCGGCCCAGCTTCGGTGGCGCGCTGATCGCGTCGAACCATGCGCTGGAGTATGTGTAGTTGGCCTCGCTGCCGTCGCTGTGGAAGGCGATGGTCTCGTCGAGCGTCGCGGTGACGTCGCCGTCGGCGATGAAGTACGCGGTCTCGGTGGGGGTCATCGCGATGGTGACCCGCAGGATGATCCCGGTGAGGCCGTTGCCGCCGATCGTCGCCCAGAACAGTTCGGACTCGTCGCCCTCGGGGGTGAGGTGACGGACATCGCCGGAGGCGGTGAGCAACTCCATCGACCGGACGTGATCGCCGAAGCTGCCCGCGCTGTGGTGGTTCTTGCCGTGGATGTCGCACGCGATGGCGCCACCGATGGTGACCTGGCGCGTGCCGGGCAGCACGGGGACCCACAGCCCGAACGGCAGCGCCGCCCGCATCAGCTGGTCGAGGCTGACCCCCGCGTCGACGTCGACCAGGTGGCTGTCGGCGTCGATCGAGTGGATCTTGTGCAGCGACGTCATGTCGACGACGAGGCCGCCGCCGTTCTGCGCGTTGTCGCCGTAGGACCGGCCGAGGCCGCGGGCGATGATGCCTCGGCCGTCGGCGCGCGCGACCGCCTCGGCGATGACCTCGGGATCGGCGGGGGACAGCACGTGAGCGACGGTGGGCGCAGTACGCCCCCAGCCCATCAGCCGTTTGTCGGTGGTGTCGAACATCGTGACGAGGGTACCGCCTGGGCCTGCCGGGTCACTTCAACCGGAAGATCACTGCCCGCTGCACCACGAAGTTGATCACCGTCGCGGTGCCCTGGGCGATCACGAACGCCACCGGTACGCGCCACGGCTTGTCGTCCCACATCGAGTAGAAGACGAAGTTGATGCCGATCTGCACGCCGTAGGTGACGGCGTACAGGGCGACGACGGCGATGAAGCGGGCCCTGCTCGGCGGCGCCTGGAACGTCCAGCGCCGGTTGATCAGGTACGCCGTCGTGGTGCCCGCGATGAAGCTGAGGGTCTTGGCGACGTTGACGTGCAGGCCCAGCCAGAGGAACAGCACGTACAGCCCGAAGTCGACCACCGCGGACAGGCCGCCGGTCACGACGAACCGCCACGCCTGAGTGGTCAGGCTCAGGTTGGGCGACATCGGGGGTTCGGCCATCGACGCAGCCTAGCCAGTCGTCTGACGCTCCTTCAGCACGCCGATGCCCGCGGCGACCAACGCGATCACCAGGGTTGCGAGCAGTGGCGCGATCATGAACCCGATCGACCGGGCCGTGATCATCGGCAGCACGATCATCGCCACGAAGACCAGTGGCATCACGATGCGCAGCCACCATCCGACCTGCGAGTCGTCGAGCCGGGCGTGCGCCTCGATCACCACCGCGTAGACCAGGAGCAACAGGAGCGCCGCGACCCACGGCAGGGTCGAGTCGACGTGGAGCCATTCACGGCAGGCTCCGACCGTCAGGAGTGCGGTGACCGCCAGCACGCCGACGAGCTGGACCTCGGGAACGCGACGGGCCTCCATGGTGCCGGTCAATCGCACGATGCCGAGCATCACGGCGAGCAGGCCGGCGAGGGACAGGGAGATGGTGATGACCGCGGTCGCGTACCAGGCAGCGTCGCCGAACACGTCGGTGGCGATCGTGGCGACCCACACGCCATTGATGCGGGCGACGTCCGGGTCGGCCACCCGCACGGCGAACCAGCAGACGACGGCGACGACGACCGCGACGACCGTCGCGCCCACCATGGGCTTGGCGATCGAGGCGACGCGATCGCTCTGCGTGGTGATCAGCTCGACACCGATGAGTCCCTGAGCCGCGTAGGCCAGTGCACTGGCGACGGTGAGGACGGTCCACGGGCCGGCGTCCGGTATGGGGTTGAAGGCGATGTCGGGGTCGGTGAGCGCCTTCGCGATGAGGGCAAGTGCGAGGTAGAAGAGGGTCAGGGTGGCGACGCCCGCGAGGACGGCGGCGATCGCCGCCGTCACGCGGGCGGGCAGTACGTAAGCGGTCGTCGCGGTCACGGCCAGCCCGGCCACCCCGTACGTGGGCCAGAGCCAGGTGTCGAAGCCCGCGGCGTCGTCGACGTAGGCGAACAGCACGGCGAGCCCGAAGGCGGACGCTCCCACCGCGGCGAGAGCCGCGTAGGCGGCCGTCTGCGCGACGGTGACCGCCGAACCGGCGCCGCGCCCGAGCGTCGACGCGACGAGGTCACCGGTCGTGGCGGCGCCGGGTGCTCGGCTACGCAGTCGGACCAGGGCGTAGATCACGGACGCGAAGACGATCGCTGCCGCCACGGTGCCGAAGCCGTTGACGCCCGCGCCTCCGGCCATCACGATTGCCAACGTCAGGCCCAGGGCCCGCCAGCCCGGAACGAGTTGCCGATTCTCCGTGGTGGTCACGGAAGTCGAGTCTTCCAGCCCCACGGGAGGGGTCGACGCACCAAAGAGGCCACCATCCGCTTACCCCACGAAAGCGGACGGTGGCCGTATCGGTGCGTCGACGTCGACGTCAATACATCCCAATGGTATGGAAAAACCGGGCACACGGGAATGACCGTTTCTCGCATCATCCGTGACCGAACCGCGCATCGCTGGGGTAGCTTCTGGCTGTGGGGGGCCAGACGGTCGCTATTCAGTTCGTCCGTGCGGCGCTGGAACCGGCCCGGACGCGGCGCCTCGACGTCCAGGGCGTCCTGGAGCGTGCGGGCATCCCCGCCGAGCTGCTCGGCTGGGACGCCGCCCGCGTCACCCGCACGCAGGCCGAGCGGTTGATCGTCGCGCTGTGGGACGTCACCGACGACGAACTCATCTCGATCGGCCCGAAGCCCGTCCCCCGCGGCACGTTCCGGATGGTGACCCTGGGCCTGATCCACGCGCCCGACCTGGGGACGGCGCTGCGCAGGCTGGTCGAGTTCTCCGGCATCGGGATGGGTGTGGACGTCGACGACATCTCCGACGACGGTCGCACGGTCTGTCTGAGCTTCGGGCGCGGCGGTCAGGGGCGGGGCGAGCAACTCGTGATGGCGGTCGGCATGACGGTCGGTCACCGTCTCGCCGCGTGGCTGATCGGCGAGCAGATCGCGCTCACCGCGGTCGACCTGCCGGGCCCGCCGCCGGAGCACGCGGTGGAGTTCACGGCCGTCTTCGGCGTCGCCCCGAGGTTCGGCGCACCGCACGCGTCGATCACCTTCGGCTCGCGCTACCTCGACGCGCCGCTGGTGCGCAGCGAGGACGAACTGCTCGACTTCATCACGCACCTGCCGGGCGCGCTGCTGGTCCGGCAGGACTACAACCCCTCGACGACGAGTCGGGTCCGCAGGTTCATCGAGCGCCGGGTAGGCGAGGCGGTCACGGTGGACGACGTCGCGAAGCCGCTCAACGTCAGCGCGCAACATCTGCGGCGCCTGCTGCGCACCGAGGGCACCACCTTCCGCCAGATCAAGGAGGAGGTGCTGCGCGACGAGGCGATCGCGACGCTGGTGCGCGGCACCGAGTCGATTGACGAGCTGTCCGCCCGGCTCGGCTTCTCCGAATCCAGCGCGTTCCGTAGGGCATTCCGTCGCTGGACGGGGAGCCCGCCCGGCGCCTACCGGATCGGCGAGCAGTGACGGTCAGCGACGGATGGTGTCGGCCAGCACCCGGCACAGCGCCTCGACCGCGGCGCCGAAGGCGTGCTCGGCGGGCGTGCCGAAGTTGACGACGATGCCGTCGGTGCGCGGGACGTCCGGGCCCGCGTCGGGGTGACGCAGTAATTCGAGACCCGCCAGTGCGACTCCTGCCTCGCCCGCGCGTCGCAGTACCTCGGCCTCGGTTCCGTCGGGCAGTTCGAGCAGCAGGTGCAGGCCGGCCGACAGCCCGACGACGCCGATCCCGAACGGCTCGAGCGCGCTGACCAGTCGATCGCGACGGCGTCGGTAGGCGAGCCTCGTGCGTCGAATGTGCTTGTCGTAGGCGCCGTTCGAGATGAAGTCGGCCATCGTCAGCTGGACGATGCCGTTGACGTAGAACTGTTGTCCGCCCTGCGCTTGCAGGACGCGGTCGATCAGGTCGTCGGGCAGCACCATCCAGCCGAGCCGCAGCGCCGGGGCCAGGCTCTTGCTCGTCGACCCGAGGTAGACGACGCGGTCGGGATCGAGGCCCTGCACCGCGCCGACGGGCTGCCGGTCGTAGCGGAACTCGCCGTCGTAGTCGTCCTCGAACACGTAGCCACCGGTGCGGCGGGCCCAGTCGAGGACGGCCTTGCGGCGCGTCGGATGCAGCGGGACCCCGTGCGGAAAGTGGTGGGCAGGGGTGAGAAGCGCTGCGACGCAATCCGTTCGATCGAGGTCGTCGATGACGGCACCCCGGTCGTCGATGCCGATCGGCGTCGTGGCCACCCCGATGGCCGCGAGCGCGTCGCGGAACAGGAACAGCCCGTAGGCCTCGACCGCAATCGGTCCGCCCACCGCCCGTCCCAGGATCTCGACGGCCGCGCGCGTGCCCGCCGAGATCACGATCGAGTCGGGCGACGTGCGGACGCCGCGGACCCTGCCCAGGTACTCGGCGACGGCGCGGCGCAGTTCGATCCGGCCGCGGGGATCGCCCATCCGTAGCGCCTCGGCGGGAGCGGTGGCCAGCGCGCGGCGGGTCGACGCCAGCCAGGCGGCGCGCGGAAACTCCGAGACGTCGGGCGAACCGGGCATCAGGTCGTGAGTAGCCGTCCCGGGGGTGCCGCGCGGGCGTGCGGGGAGCGGGTCGGCGCCGCGGTCGAGCACCCACGTGCCCGCGCCCTGTCGCGATCCGAGCCACCCCTCGGCGACCAGTTCCGCGTACGCCTCGGCGACGGTGTTGCGGGCCACGCCGAGGTCGGTGGCCAGGCTGCGCGACGGCGGGAGCATCGTGCCCGCGGTGAGCCGGCCGCTGCGGACGGCGTCGCGCAGGGCGGTGAGCAGTAGATCCCGGGCTCCGCGCGCGCCGGGGGTGATGGCGTCGCGCAGGTCGAGGTGCAGGTCGCGGGCACCGGCGTCGGCCCATGAGGTCACCGCCGAATTCAAGCACGCCCGGGATGGCGTCGGGCGTGGCGCGGTCAGGTCACCGAACGGTTCCGATTGGACTTCGCCTGGTGGTGGCTGGGGCGCGCTCTGCGAGACTGGCACGGGTCCGGCAAACACTCGAGGAGGACCGATCAACGGCTTCACCACCACGGAGACCTGGCACGGTCGCGTGGTGGTCGTGTCGGCGTCCGGAGCCATCGACTCCGAGTCCGCGCCGCGACTGTACGGCGCCGCTGCCATTGCGGTGCAACAGAAGCCGGAGGGGTTCGTCTTCGACTTCAGCGACGTCGACCTGCTGGGGTCGGCCGGGATGCAGGTGCTGGTGACCACCATGCGCATGCTGGGGCCCGAGGTCGGCTACGCGTTGGTCGCCGGCGGACGGGGATCGAAGCGGCCCCTGGAGATCGCGGGCCTCGACGAACTCGTCGCCGTGGTCGCGACCCTCGACGAGGCGCTGCGACGGGTGACCGGCGACCAGACGTAGCAGTCGATTGGCCCACGAAAGTGGCGCCTGATTGCACCAAACACGCGGTTCTTTCGGGCTTAGCGTTGATCGCATGACACAGACACTCGAACACCCCACCGCCATCAACCGCCTGTCGATCTACAAGGTCTCGCCCGAGTTGTACGACGCGATGATGAAGCTCTCGACCGCGTCGGCCAAGGACCTCGACCCGACCATCGGTGAGCTGATCAAGATTCGCGCCAGCCAGATCAACCACTGCGCGTTCTGCCTCGACATGCACGTCGCCGACGCCCGCAAGCACGGCGAGACCGAGCAGCGCCTCGCGCTCGTCGCCGCGTGGGACGAGGCGGGCGAGCTGTTCACCGCCCGCGAGCGCGCCGCCCTCGAGCTGACCGAGGCCATCACCGAGCTGCACCACGGCCACGTCTCCGACGAGGTCTACGCCCGGGCCGCCGAGGTGTTCACCGAGAAGGAACTCGCCCAGGTGATCGCCATGGCCGTGACCATCAACGCGTGGAACCGGTTCAACGTGGCGACGCGGTTGAAGGCGCCGCGCCGCTAGTCCTGCACCTCGGGCGCCGCTGGTGCCGCGAGTTCTGCACCTGCGTCGCTGTTGGAGCGCCCGGACGACGCTCGTGCAGAACTCGGCGCCATCTCCGCGACTTCTGCGCCGGCGTCGTGCCACGTCCGTCGCCGAACGTGCGGTGGTGGCGGGATTTCGGCCGATTCCCCGCCGTACTCGCACGTTCGGCGGGGTTGAGGACCGGCCGCGCTCACACCCAGTAGGGCACGCGAGCGCGGTACTGCTTCATCGCGAACGCCGTCACCGTCCATCCGACGATCGTCAGCACGATGACGACCACCCAGTGGTGCAACTCCTGGTCGTCGCCGAGCAGCGGCGCCCGCACGATGTCCAAGTAGTGCAGCAGCGGGTTGAACTCGATGATCTTCGCCCAGCCGCCGGCGCCCTGATCGCGCAGCGTCTGGTCGTTCCAGATGATCGGGGTCATGTAGAACAGCAGCTGCACCAGGCTGAACAGCAGCGGGCTGATGTCGCGGTAGCGCGTGGCGAGGATGCCGAAGCACAGCGCCACCCACACGCAGTTGAGCACGATCAGCGCCAGCGCCGGGATGAACGACAGGTCGGTCCACTTCCACGGCTGCGGGTAGATGATCGCGATGATCACGAAGATGACGATGTTGTGGCCGAACAGGATCACCTGACGCCACACCAACCGGTAGACGTGCACCGACAGCGGCGTCGGAAGCTGCTTGATCAGGCCCTCGTTGGCGACGAAGACGTCGGCGCCCTCCAGGATGCTGGCGTTGATCAGGTTCCAGATGATCAGGCCGAGTGTCACGTACGGCAGGTGTTCGGACAGTTCGAGGTCGAACAGCTTCGAGTACAGCCCACCCAGCGCGACGGCCATCGTGCCGGTGGCGATCGTGATCCAGATCGGCCCCAGCACCGAACGCCGGTAGCGCTGCTTGATGTCCTGCCAACCGAGGTGCAGCCACAGCTCGCGCTTGCCGAACCCCGAGACCAGGTCGCCCCATGCGCGCGACATCGTCTTCGACTGCGCGGCCGCATCGGTGAACGTCATGCCGATCCTCTCCGCTCGCCCTGTCCTGACACCCCGTCGCTCCGCTGGCCCCGTCCTGACACCCCGTCACTCCGCTCGCCCCGTTTGTGGAACCTCTCCCGCCGACCCATCCGCCGCAACCCCACCCACTCGGCGAAGCCGGCCGGGTCGCGCTGCGTCACCAGGAAGAACCAGCCGAAGCGCAGCCACTCCTGGGGGATCAGCCGCCGCATGCCGCGCTGCGATTGCAGGTATCCGCGGTTGCGGTAGGTGAAGTACCGCTTCGTCGGGTCGGGCGGGTACTGCGTGTGCATCCGCCCGCCGAGGATGGGCTTGAACTCGTCGCTGCCCTGGGGGTGCAGGTACACGGCGTCCAGGCACGTGCCGAACGGCAGCCCGGACAGCACCAGCCTGCGGTGGACGTCCACCTCGTCGCCGCGGACGAACAGCCGGATGTCGGGCACGCCAACGGCTTCCACCGTCGAGGCGCGGAACAGCGCACCGTTGAACAGCGATGCGATACCGGGCAGCAGGTCGCTCGCGCCGTCGACGCGCAGCTCGGACACCAGTCGCCGCCACACCAGCCCGCGCCGCAGCGGGAACGCCAGCCGGGACGGATCGTCCATGTCGCACACCATCGGCGACACCTGCGCCAGCCCGTGGGTGGCGGCGCAGTCGAGCAGCGTGCCGAGCACGGCGGCGTCGGCGGGCCTGCCGTCGTCGTCGGCGAGCCACACCCAGTCGGCGCCGAGCGCCAGCGCGTGCAGCATCCCGAGCGCGAAACCGCCTGCGCCGCCGAGGTTCCGCTGCGAACCGAGGTAGGTGGTCGGCAGTGGCTGCGCGTCGACGAGAGCGTGCACCTCGTCGTCGGCGGCGTTGTCGACGACGATCAGGTGGTCGGCGGCGCGGGTCTGCCCGCTCACCGCGGCCAGCGACTCGGTCAGGGTGTCGAGGCGCCGGTGGGTGACGACGACCGCGACGACCCGCGCACCGGATACCCCGTCATTCACGCGGGACGTCCGTACGCTTGTTCTCCGCGATGATCTCGCGGACGTGATGGGCGGCGTCGTCACCCTCGTAGGCGCGGACCACGTCCTCGATGCCGCCGGCCATCCGGATCGTGCCGTGATCCACCCACATCGCGGTGTCGCACAGCTGCGCCAGGAATTCGTTGGAGTGGCTGGCGAACACCAGGATTCCGGAGCGTGCCACCAGGTCCTGCAGACGCGTGCGCGCCTTCTTCATGAACTCGGCGTCGACGGCGCCGATGCCCTCGTCGAGCAGCAGGATCTCCGGGTCGATGCTCGTCACCACGCCCATGGCGAGCCGCACCCGCATGCCGGTGGAGTAGGTGCGCAGGGGCATTGACAGGTAGTCCCCGAGTTCGGTGAACTCCGCGATCTCGTCGACCTTGGCCGCCATCTGCTTGCGGGTCTGGCCCAGGAACATGCCGCGGATGACGATGTTCTCGAACCCCGAGATCTCGGGATCCATGCCGACGCCCAGGTCGAAGACGGGCGCCACCCGGCCTGTCACGGTCGCCGAGCCGCGGGTGGGTTCGTAGATGCCCGACAGCAGCCGCAGCAGCGTCGACTTGCCCGCGCCGTTGTGGCCGACGAGGCCCACGCGGTCGCCCATCTTCAGCGACAACGTGATGTCGCGCAGTGCCTCGATGACGACGACGTTCGAGTCGTTGCGACCGATGGTTCCGCCGGCCTTGCCCAGGAACGCCTTCTTGAGCGACCGCGACTTGGCGTCGAAGATCGGGAACTCCACCCACGCGTTCTGGGTCGAGATGTGCGGCTCCGCCACTGTCAGTCCGCCCAGCACCTAGAGGTACTGGCCGGTCCCGCTCGAGGACCCGGGCCCCCGAGGTGCGGGCCCGGCGCCGGGGCCGCCGACGCCCGGGGGCAGGGCGCCCTGGCGCATCTGCTCGAGCTGCTGGCGCGCGGCCATCTGCTGGGCGAACAGGGCGGTCTGGATGCCGTGGAACAGTCCCTCGAGCCAGCCGACGAGCTGCGCCTGCGCGATGCGCAGTTCGGCGTCCGACGGCACGGAGTCCTCGGTGAACGGCAGGGTCAGACGCTCCAGCTCGTCGCGCAGCTCGGGGGCGAGGCCGTCCTCGAGTTCGCTGATGCTGGTGCGGTGGATGTCGCGCAGCTTGGTGCGGCTGGCCTCGTCGAGCGGTGCGGCGCGCACCTCCTCCAGGAGCTGCTTGATCATGGTGCCGATGCGCATGACCTTGGCGGGTTGTTCCACGAGGTCCGTCAGGGACTTGCCGTCGTCCTGGCCATGGTCCGAGGGGCCTTCGCTGATGATCTCGAAGTCGTTGTCGTCGGTTGTCATGCGGAGTGTGTTCCCTGCCATTCGTAGATTCGATCCTTGCCGTTGTCGTAGATCTTCTTCCACGACCTCGACGCGTCTAGCGACACTAGCCCGTCGGGCATGACGAACCCGCGCACGACCGTTCTGCTGGTCAGGACGTAGCGGATGTTCAGCGCCCGCACCGCCTCGGCGACTCTGGGGTCGGTGTCGGCGTCGTCGGCGTAGGCCCAGAAGATGAAGCGGTGGTAGCCCGGCCCCTGCTGCTGGGGGTAGTCGTAGTGGGTCCACAGCGGGCGCAGCCCGGCGACCGCGTACATCCACGCGGTGCCGTCGACGTTGGCGTTGCCGATCAGGGTGTCGTGCGCCCCGGGCAGCGCGGCGAGGTGGGCGATCGCCTCGAGGTCCTTGTCGCCGATCATCACCTGGTCGTACTTCTCGCCGATCAGGTACCGGTGCCGGGGGAGGTAGTGCCACGACAGTCCGACCGACGCCACGACGAGCAGCACCGCGGTGGCCGCCTGCCAGATCCGGGGTGACGGCTGCGGCGCGAACCGTCGGCACCGGTCCACCAGGAACCGCACGCCCACGTAGAGCGCGATGCCCGCCATCGGCGCGAGCAGCATCGACACCACCGCGGAGAGACGCCGCGCATCGCTGTAGAAGAGGTCGCTGAACAACGCGGTGATCCGCCCGATCGGCCCGCCGAACGGGGCCGAGGAGTGCACGATCGCCACGATCAGCAGCAGCCACACCGCCAGCGGCCACCAGATGCGCTTGATCAGCAGGTACAGCCCGCCGAGCGCGGCCAGCAGGATCAGCATGTTCTGGATCGGATAGTCGTTGAGGTGGCGGGTGTGCTGGACGACGGCGTCGAACAGGACGCGCTTGCGGCTCTGGCCGGTGACGAACGCGTGGCCGGCGATGATCCCGGCCTGCTGCAGCACGCCGAGGAACTGGGGGATCAGGAGCACCACCGACGGCACCGCGATCACCAGCAGGGTGACGACGTCGGCCACTCGCCCGCGCACCGGCCGCCACAGCCCGTCGAGCAGCCACCACGCCGCGACCAGGGTCACGGTCACCACGCCGCCGGTGATGTGCACGGAGAAGATGCCGATCAGCGCCAGCACGGCGAGTGGGATGCGGTCGCGGTGCCGCAGCGCCGAGACGATCAAGACCATCGTCGGCACCGCGAGGCCGAAGGCCGCCATGTTCGGCATCGACGCGGTGTCGAACTCGACGTAGGGCACCGCGGTGAACGACGCCGTCAGCGCGGCGGCGGCGGCCGCGCACCCCGCGACCCGCCACTGGTCGTCGACGCGCGGCCGCAGCAGCATCCAGGTGAGGGCGGCGGCGCTGACCGGGAACAGCCAGATGCCGGCGATCAGGGAGTGCAGGGTGTAGGCCGTGGTGGCGGCGGTGCCGGCGACTTGGCACTGGATCGCGGCGAGCGCGTGGAACGCCGACGGGTAGTACAGCGCCGCCTGCGTCTCGACGTTGCGCAGCTCGCCCATGTGCGTCGGTGAGGCCTGCCCGGTGTCGACGATGAACCGGATCGTGTTCGCGTGCCAGACGGAGTCCCAGTTGCTGGGGACGCTTTGCCAGTGCGGCATTCCGCTGATCACCGCGTAGCCGATGAGCAGGCTGCCCAGCACGACGCCGCCGGCGACGACCGCGGCCGGGCCGCGGGCCATCCCGCGGCCATCGGCGTCCGGGTCGCGTAATCGCGAAGGGACGATCTGCAGGAGTGTGACCGCAATCACCACGACGATCAGCGCGGCCAGCGCCGTCCACCCGTTCCACGGCACCCCGAGGGCGCCCATGGGGAGGATGGCGAGTCCGACGACGCCGTAGGTCAGCGGGGCGCCCACCGCGACCGCGACCGGCCACGTTAGCTGGGCAGCGCGGGCGACGATTGCTCCCGGGACCACCAGTAGCAGCCACGCCACTAGCACCCCAGCCGTCAAGGTCACTGCACTAGTATGGCTGCCCAGGTGACCTGAACTGGCGCGGCACGATCGCGAGCGGGCACCTCCCGGGATCGCCATGGCCGGCGATTTTCAGATGCTCGAAGGTGGCTGGCATGGCATATGACGTCGCCCGGGTGCGAGGTCTGCACCCGTCGCTGGGCGACGGCTGGGTGCACTTCGATGCGCCCTACGGCATGTTGCTGCCGGACTCCGTCGCCACCACCGTCTCGACCGCGTTCCGCGGTTCGCTGACCACCGACGTCGGCCCCCACCCGTCCGCGCAACGCAGTGCCGCGGTGCTGGCCGCCGCGCGCCGGGCCGTCGCGGACCTCGTCGGCGGTGATCCGGCCGGTGTGGTGCTGGGTGCCGACCGCGCGATCCTGCTGACGTCGCTCGCCGACGCGGCGTCGTCGCGCGTGGGGCTCGGCTACGAGATCGTGGTGACGCGCCTCGACGACGAGGCCAACATCGCGCCCTGGTTGCGTGCCGCGAATCGGTACGGCGCCAAGGTCAAGTGGGCCGAGGTCGACATCGAGACCGGTGAGCTGCCGACGTGGCAGTGGGAGACCCTGATCACCAAGCCGACGCGGATGGTGGCGATCACGTCGGCGTCGTCGTCGCTCGGCACCGTCACCGACCTGCGTCCGGTGACGAAGCTGGTGCACGAGAACTCCGGGCTGGTCGTGGTGGACCACTCGGCCGCCGCGCCGTACCGCCTGATCGACGTCGACGAGGTCGAGGCCGACGTGGTCGCCGTGAACGCCGTCGCCTGGGGCGGCCCGCCGATCGGTGCGCTGGTGTTCAAGGACCCGTCGCTGATCGACTCGTTCGGCTCGGTGTCGCTGGATCCGCTGGCCTCCGGCGCCGCGCGCCTCGAGGTCGGCGTCCACCAGTACGGCATGCTCGCCGGCGTCGTCGCGAGCGTCGAGTACCTGGCGAACCTCGACGAGACGGCCACCGGCACCCGCCGCGAACGGCTGGCGGTGTCGATGCAGTCGGCGGCCGCCTACATGGACCGGCTGTTCGACTACCTGCTGACGTCGCTGCGCTCGCTGCCGCTGGTGATGGTGCTCGGTGAGCCCGAGGTGCGGATCCCGGTGCTGAGCCTGGCCGTGCACGGTGTGCCTGCCGACCGGGTGGTGCGGCGGCTCGCCGACAACGGCGTGCTCGCGGTGTCCAACACGACCTCACGGGTCCTGGACGTCATCGGCGTGAGCGACATCGGCGGAGCGGTCACGGTGGGACTGGCGCACTACACCACGGTGGCCGAGGTGGACCAACTGGTCCGCGCCCTGGCCTCGCTGGGCTAATCGGCCACGCGCAGAAGCACTTTCCCGGTCACTTCGCTCGACTCGAGCAGGCGATGCGCCTCGGCGGCCTCGGTGATGGGCAGCTCGGCGCCGACGACGGGCCGCACCTTGCCCGCGGCGATCATCGGCCACACGTTGGCGACCACCTCGGCGATGATGGCGCCCTTGCCCGAGGGGCCGGTGACCGGACGGGATCGCAGCGCCGTCGCGATGACGCCGGCCCGCTTGCCGAGCAGCTTGCCGAGGTTGAGTTCACCCTTCACGCCGCCCTGGAAGCCGATGACGACGAGCCGACCGTCGGGGGCCAGCGCGTCGACGTTGCGGTCGAGGTAGGACGCACCCATGATGTCGAGGATCACGTCGACGCCCGCGCCGTCGGACTCCGCACGCACCCGTTCGACGAAGTCCTGTTCGCGGTAATTGATCAGCACGTCGGCGCCGAGGTCGCGGCACACGTCCAGCTTCTTCTCCGACCCGGCGGTGACGGCGATCCGGCAGCCCAGCGCGTGGGCGACCTGGATGGCGTGGGTGCCGATGCCGCTGGCGCCGCCGTGCACCAGCAGGAAGTGGTGGGGAGTGAGCCCGCCGGTCATGACGACGTTCGACCACACCGTGCACGCCACCTCGGGGAGCGCGGCGGCGCCGTGCAGGTCCACGCCCTCGGGCACCGGCATCAGCTGCGGTGCGGGCACCGCGACCCGCTCGGCGTAGCCGCCGCCGGCCAGCAGTGCGCACACCTCCTGGCCGACCGACCAGCCCTCGACGTCCGCGCCCAACTCCGAGATTCGTCCGGACACCTCGAGGCCGAGGATCTCGCTGGCGCCCGGCGGCGGCGGGTAGTTCCCGGCCGCCTGCAGCAGATCGGCACGGTTGATCCCGGCGGTCACCACGTCGACGACCACCTCACCAGCTCCCGCGACGACGTCGGGAATCTCCTGCCAACGCAGGTCACCGGGCTTTTCGACGACGATTGCACGCATGTCCATAACGCTACTACCCGCCGGTCCGCGCCCTACTATGTCGCCATGGAGGGGATGATCGAAGGGCGCACCGCGAGCGCCATGCCTGGGTTGGACATCGCGGAACAACGGTCGTGGCAGAACTTCTTGGACGCCGCACTTCGGCTGTACGCCACCTTGAACAAGTCGCTCGTGGAGACGCACCACCTGACGCTCAACGACGTGCGGTTGCTCGACGTCCTGGACAAGGCGGCGGGAGGCTCGGCGCGGATGGGGGATCTCGCCGAGGAACTGATGTCGCTGCCGAGCCGGGTGACGCGGCAGATCCACCGGCTGGAGTCCCACGAGCTGGTGGGACGCTGCTCCAGCCCCGACGACGGTCGAGGGGTGCTCGCCACCATTACCCCGAAGGGCCGCGAGGTGCTCGCCGACGCTTTGGCGACCTACGGGGAGGGCGTGCGCACGCACTTCCTGTCCCGGTTGTCGCGGACGCAGATCGCGGCGATGGGGGAGAACTGCCGCCGGATCGGGGCGGGTCTGCGGTCCGAGGGTGCGCCCGCGAGGCTCGGCCGGGTCTGAGCCGTTTAGGCTTGTCGACGGTGGCGTGGCAGAGCGGCCTAATGCACTCGCCTTGAAAGCGAGAGTCGGCTAACACCGACCGGGGGTTCAAATCCCTCCGCCACCGCTCTTCGGTTCGGGCTACAGCCCGTACCGCAGCCGAATCCCGTTGAACCGCTGCCACGTCTGGGCCACCCGTTCCTCGGGGGTGACGGTCCGGGTGACGGCGGGCAACTCGGCGGCCAGGTCGGCCCGACGGACCAGCCGCGTGTGCAGCGGCACCGGTTGCCCGGCCAGCATGTGGCGGTAGGTGAGGTTCCCGCGCTCGAAGCCCTGAGTGTCCATCCAGTTGTGCAGGCCGGGATCGTCGTGGGCCAGCACCACCCGGATCCGGCCGTCGGGGTCGATCGCGGTCCGGCTCGGCGTGAAGCTCACCGGCCGGTAGAGGTAGTCCATGCTGGTGAAGAACGCCCCCATGTTGGTGAGCATCCATAGTCCGTCGTGGGCATCGAACTCCACGATCAGGGCCTCGTAACGGCCGATCACCCAGTGCATGTTGACCGCCGCGCGGCCGCGCAGCGCGTCGCCGTCGCCGGACGTCAACGGCGGGAACGCATTCGGGTGGTGCTCGTCGACGCCGCCGTGGGCGAACGGGAAGTCCGGCCAGTCGGTCATGAGCCCGGTCACGAAGGTGCCCGCCCACTCGGCCGCGTCCACCACGTCCCGTGGCGTCGGCACCGGACGGGGTCCGGCCATGTCCACGCGTTCGATCGACAGCCGCGCCGGCGTCTCGTCCCACCGGTCGAAGCCCTGCCGGATGAACAGCTTTCGCGATCCCGGCGTGGTGGGCAGCCAGTTCCCGTCGCGCCGCGGCCCGCCGACCACCACCTCGAACGTCCCGTCCGCCCCGGCGCGAAGCTCGTCGCCGGTGAGGCTGGCCTCGGGGACGTCGCCGAACGGGTCGTGCAGGACACCCGGGCCGTCGCGTCGCGGGCCCTGCACGGTCACGTTGAGGAACGGGGCGTCGCCGCGGGTCCCGGTGATGCGATAGGTCGACTCGCCGTCGATCCACGCCTGGTGATAGGTGAAGTCGGCGCAGTCGCCGCCCAGCTTGCGGGTGGGATGGCTGAACGCGTGCAGCATCGGGAAGCGCGGATCGCGGGTCTCCAGCGCGAGATCGAATGCCTGACCAAGGTTCTGGGTGAGGAAGCGGAAGGCGTCCGCCCGCTGCACGTCCGACGCGGGACTGCGGTCCTTGAACGCGAGGTCACCGGCGGCGCGCAATCGGTCACAGAACGCATGCCACGCGTCGCGCAGCGCCTCGTCGGACCCGCCGTCGCCGAACGCCATCACCGCTCCAGCATCGCCGACACCGCGGCGCAACCGCGCCGCGCCGCGGCCTCGGTGCCCTCGGCGTCGATGCGCGGGCCGATGAGTTCGAGATCGAAGCCGTGCCGGTACCCCAGGTCGAGCACGTCGTGCACGAATCGCTCGATCGGGATGGCGCCGTCACCCGGCACGGCCCGCGCGGGGAGCGCCCGGTCGCCCAGCACGTAGTCGCTGAGCTGAATCGACCGGATACGCGGCAGGATTCGGGCCACGACGTCCATCAGGCCGGCCTCGGCCCAGCAGTGGAACAGGTCGACGACGACGTCGAGGCCGGCCAGGTCGGCGAGCGCCTCGGTGTCGCGCAGGCTGTGGGCGATGTGGATGTCGGCGTAGAGCGCGGAGGCATTCTCGATCGCCAGCGCCATGCCGGCGTCGGCGGCCCGGGCACGGCACGGTGCGACCGCCGCGCTGAAGCGTTCCGCGGCCTGCTCCCACGTCAGTGCCCCGCGCCCACCGGTCAGCAGGTAGACGCATCGCGTGCCGACCTCGGCTGCGGCGTCGATCACCCGGTTCAATTCCTCGGCGGAGGAGAACAGGTGGAAGACGGTGTCGACGGCGTAGCCGCGGCGCGCCACCAGTGGGGCCAGTCCGGGGTCGTCGAGCTGCGCGTCGACCAGGCTCAGCCGCCGCAGCCCGAGCGACGTCCAGTGCGCGTCGTACTCGTCGAGGCTCGCGCCGAGCAACCCGACGGCATGCACGGACAGGCGCGCGTCAGGCACGGTTCTCGATCTGGACGCCGAATCGTTCTCGGAACGGCCGGAATTCGTCGTGCAGCGCGTCGAGGTCCTCGCCGATGTCGGTGAGCAGCGACGTGGAGTAGCGGAACTTGCCGTGCCGGTCGCCGCGGTTCTCGGCCAGATAGGTGCGCATCGCACGCTCGCCGTCGGGGGTGAGGTCGCGGCCGCTGAACGCGTAGAAGCGTCCGACGGTGCCGATCGGGTCCGCGACGAAGTCGGTGTAGCGGACGTGCAGGATCCGCGGGTCGTCGACGAGCGGATTGGTCATGGTGTTGGCGACCCCCGCGCGGGTCATCGCGAGGTGGTCGCGCGCGAGGTCGCGGAGATCGACCGGACCGACGATGCCGTCGAGGATGTCGGCCATCATCATCGTGCGCGACGCCGCGACCTGGACGGGGTCACGATGCAGCCACACCAGTGTCGCGTCCGGATAGGCGTCGAAGAACTCGGCGAGCCGGAAGCCGTGGAAACCCTTGAGCACCCAGCGCTTCGGTGTCCGGCCGAACTGCAGGTGCTGCAGCATCGCCCGGTGGATCGCGTACTGCGCCCCCGCGTCGGTGGGCAGTCCGGCGACGAGGGTCTGCATGGGCACGCGCCACCACGCGGTGGGCGTCATCACCCGGAAGTCGAAGGCCCACGTCCGCTCGTCCTCGGGCAGTCCGTCGCCGAGCATGTCGTTGTACGGGTGGCTGTGCAGCCACTTCGGCATCTTCGCGTTGATCTCGCGCCAGTCGTCGTCGGCGCGGGTCCGCCGGCTCCCGTCGTCGGCGAGACCCGGCGGTGGGGACGGGTACATCACCTCCCAGAAGCGCAGCGCCCGCGACTCGGGATCGACCGACATGAGCGCGTGCATCAGCGTGGTGCCCGACCGTGGCTCGCCGGTGGCGAACATGGGCCGGTCGATCACCTCGTCGGCCATCGGGTGGCGGCTGCGGTCGGCGAAGAACTCGAGCCGTGACGTCAGCAGCCAGTGGCACGTGTCGGCGGCACGGCGGGTGCCGTCACCGTCCAGGCCGAGCGAGTTCAGGTGGTCGACGGCGGTCGAGAAGCGTTGTGCCAGGCTCGGATCGCCGTAGTCGGACAGGCCGGTCTCGGCCTCCGCGCCGGCGAGCATCGCCCGCGCGTCGAGTGGCGCGGTCACGACTGCCCGCACAGCCGCAGCAGTTCGTCCTCAGTGGCGCGCACGTTCTCCGCCGACGCCGCCGCGTGCCGCAGGCCGGCCATGGCGCCGTAATCGAGGATCTTGGGCACGCGCAGTCCGGCGTCGACGAACTCCTTGATCCGTGCCGCCACCCGGGCCGGTGAGCCGTGCGGCACCATCGCGAGCACGGCGTCGGGGTCGACGCGGGCGAGGAAGTCGACGATGCGCTCGCGGGTGAGCGTGCCGGGGTCGATGTCCTGGAAGCCGCGCCAGCGGTCGCCCATCGGGTGTTCGAAACCGTGGTCCGCCAACGTCTTCGCCGACACCTGCAGCAGGAAGGCCTGCACCAGGGGAGCCCGGACGATCTCGGCGAGTGCGTCGTCGTCGCCGATCAGGCACACCTGGATGAAGGCCGGCGTGATGGCCAGCGGATCGCGTCCCGCCCGGTCGGCCGACGCCCGCACGGTCGCGAGCATGTCGGCGTAGTGCTCGGGCGTCCACGCGCCGGCGGGCCACCAGCCGTCGGCGTGACGGCCGGTGATCTCCAGCATCCGCGGGCCACTCGCCCCGACCCAGATCGCGGGCGGGCGACCGCCGTACGGTTCGGTGTCGAGCCGGGCGTGGCGTAGCCGGTAGAAGCAGCCCGAGAAGTCGACCGGCCCCTCGGAGTCCCACAGCAGCCGGATCACCTCGAGCGCCTCCTCGAAGCGGCTCACCGGATGAGCGAAGTCGAACCCGTAGGGCACCACGTTCTCGGTCTCGCCGCTGCCCAGGCCGAGGATGAACCGGCCCTCGGCGACGTGGTCGATGGTGAGCGCGCTCTGGGCGAGCATCACCGGGTGCCGCCGGACGGTGTCGACGACGCTGGTGGCCAGCGGCACGGTGTGGGTGAGTGCAGCCGCCGCGGCGGCCACCGCCATGCCGTCGAGGTGCCGGTGCGGCGACGGCGACGCCTCGGCGAGGTCGGTGAACTCCGGTGTCCAGATCGAGTCGGGCCAGAAGCTGACCATGTGGTCCGGCAGCCAGACGGAGTGGTAGCGCGGGTCGTCGACGCGCGCGAGCGCACCGAGGTCCAGCGGCAGCGTGGTGCGGAAGAACGCCGCGGGCTGAACCTTCACGTCCGCGATGCTAAGCGACTGCCCAGCATCGTCGGAGTGGATTGCGGCTATTCGCCGGTGAACTCCGCGGGCCGCTTCTCGAACATCGCGGTGATGCCCTCGGTGAGGTCCTTGCTGGCCATGAACGCCGAGTTCCACGCCGCCACGTACCGCAGGCTCGCGGACACCTGCGCCGTGCGCTGATCGTCGAGCACGTCCTTCACTCCCTGCACCACCAGCGGCGGGTTGGCGGCGATCTCGCGTGCGGTGGCGTGCGCTGCGGCCAGCGAGGCCTCGGCGTCGGGATACACGTCGTTGACCAGACCGATCTTCTCGGCCCGCGCGGCGTCGATGTCCTTGCCCGTCAACGCCAGTTCGCGCAGGTGACCCTCGGACAGGATCTGCGGCAGCCGCGCCAGCGAGCCCACGTCGGCGACGATCGCGAGCTTGACCTCGCGGACGGAGAACTTGGCGTCGGCACTGGCGTACCGGATGTCGACGGCCGAGATCAGGTCGACGCCGCCGCCGATGCACCAGCCCTGGATCGACGCGATCACCGGCGTGCGGCAGTCCGCGACGGCGGTGATCGACTGCTGCATCGAGCGCAGCCGGGCGTGGAAGTCGGCGCGCGGCTTGGCCAGCGCGCCGCCGGCCATCATCGAGCCCATCGTGTCGCCCATCGCGGCGAGGTCGAGGCCGTAGCTGAAGTTGCGGCCCGAGCCGGTGAGCACGATCGCCCGCACCTCGGGATCGGCGTCGAGCCGCTCGAACGCGACGGGCAACTCGGCCCAGAAGGCGGGGCCCATCGCGTTGCCCTTGCCGGGGCCGGTCAGGGTGACCCTGGCCACCCGCTCGTCGACGTCGACGGTCATGGATTCGTACGTGTCGCTCATGCCCGTCACGCTAGCGGGCTAGGGCGGGGACCCACCCAGGAGGATGTCGGCGAGCCCGATGTCCTTGGGCAGGAACTGGCACATCGCGTCGGCGGCCAGCCGCATGGTGTCCATCTCGTCGCCGCCGATCACCGGCCCGTACTCGCCGAAGATCTCGTTGACCACGGCGGCCTGGTCCTCGGGTGCCAGCTCGAGGAACTCGCCGCACGTGATCGACTGGGGGTCGCCGGGAGCGGTCGACGGCGACCGTGGGTTCGACGTCCGCGGCGCCCGCGACGGCGTCGACTCGCTCGTCGAGAGGCTGGCGCCCGGTTCGGTGGTCATCGCGACGGTCCCGGGCACGGTGCGGCTGCAGCCGGCGAGCGTGCCGACGGCCAGCAGCGCGGTCGCCACGACCAGGGCTCGGGAGGTCATCCGAGCAACGATAGGCGCTAGACGCGCTGGAGGTAGAAGTACAGGTGGCGCGGCGTGCCGGATGTCGTGTCGAGTGCGCCCTTGCCGTTCATGATGCCGACGACGGCGTGATCGTCGACCTTCTTGAAGTGGTCGTGCACGGGGGCGCCGTCGTAGACCATCGACGCCAGCATCTCGCCGCGGAACTCCTCGAGCCACAGGCTCGCCTCGCCCTTCATGGCCTCGGTGTTGGAGAACTTGTTGCCCTCGGCGTCGAGGCACACCAGCGGCTTGGCGTCGGCCGCCGAGTGGAACGTCTTGCCGAACCAGTTGAGCCGGTTCATGAATCCGTTCGCCTTGTGGCCGGTGTCGAACTCGCCGCCCTTCCACTCGCCGATCATGAAGTCGACGGTGGTCGGCTCGAGCGTCGCCCAGAACTCGTCGAGTTCGGCGTCGGTCAACTGGTCGGTGCGCGCCGCCAGCCGGTCGAAGGTGGCGCGGGCGGTGGTCTGCTGGTCTGTCTGGGCTGTCATCGTCGTCCAATCCATCGGGTCGCGAACTCGAGGAACGCGTCGTTCTCGTGCACGGCGGCGACGGTGACCCGCACGCCGTCCCGTCCGTAGGGGCGGACGAGGAGCCGGTCGTCGGCCGCGGCGTTGACGAAGTCGTCGGTCCGCTCGGCCAGGGGGAGCCAGACGAAGTTCGCCTGCGACGGCGGCACCTCGAAGCCGGCGGCCCGCAGCGTCTCGGTCACCCGGACGCGCTCGCCGACCACGACGTCGGTGCGGGCCAGCAGTTCGTCGGACGCCTCGAGCGAGGCGATGGCGGCGGCCTGCGACACGGTGGTCGCGGTGAACGGGACGTACACCTTGTTCAGCGCGACGATCACGTCCGGATCGGCAACCGCGTAGCCGACCCGCAGACCGGCCAGGCCGTAGGCCTTCGAGAAGGTGCGCAGCACCACCACGTTCGCGTGCTCGCGCACGAGGCCGAAGCTGTCGGGCAACATGTCGTCGCGGATGTACTCGACGTAGGCCTCGTCCAGGACGATCAGCACGTCGTCGGGCACGGCCTCGACGAAGCGGGCCAGCGCGGCGGGATCGACGACGGTGCTCGTCGGGTTGTTGGGGTTGCAGACGAAGATCAGCCGGGTGCGGTCGGTGACCGCGGCCAGCATCGCGTCGAGGTCGAACGTGTGGTCGCGCAGCGGCACCTGGACCGGCGTCGCGCCGGCGGTGCGGACCTGCAGCGGGTAGATCTCGAAGCTGCGCCATCCGTACAGCACCTCGTCGCCCACCGAGGCGGTGATCTGGATGAGCTGCTGGCACAGGCTCACCGATCCGCACCCGACGGCGATGTGCTCCGGGGAGAACGAGCCGCCGTCGAGCGTCTTGGCCAGGCAGTCGCGCAACTCGACGTAGCCGTTGTCGGGGTAGCGGTTGATGGTGTCGGCGGCGGCGGCGATCGCGGCCCGCACGCTGGGCAGCGGACCGTCCACGGTCTCGTTGCTCGCGATCTTGATGGCGCCCGGCACCGTCCGGCCCGGCGTGTAGGCGGGGAGATCGGCCAGCAGAGGGCGCAGGCGGGCAGTCACCCGGACAGTCTAGGGAACGTCCACGGCCGCGATGTCTTCCCGGCTTTGCCTTCGTCTGGCAGGGCTGTGTACGCTTTCCCCTCGGATCGTCGGGAGGCGTGCCAGAGCGGCCGAATGGGACTCACTGCTAATGAGTTGTCCGTCTTAAAGCGGACCGGAGGTTCAAATCCTCTCGCCTCCGCCACACTGGCCCGCGCCAGCGTGAACAACTGAATAGCAAGCGCCCGTAGCTCAACGGATAGAGCATCTGACTACGGATCAGAAGGTTAGGGGTTCGAATCCCTTCGGGCGCACTCAGCTGGACTGCCGAGCCTGCGATCATGGCGACATGACACCACCCGTGATCGAACGTTGGCACCACTTCATCTCCGGTGGGCACGATGCCGCCGTCCTCGACGCGATGCTCGCCGACGACGTCGTCTTCCACTCCCCGGCCCTGTTCTCCGCGCAGGAGGGCCGCGCGAAGACCGCGATGTACCTGATGGCCGCGGCGAAGGTGTTCGGCGATACGGACTTCCACTACGTGGGCGAGTGGTACGCCGACCGCTCGGCGGTGCTCGAGTTCGCCGCCACCATCGACGGCAAGTACGTCAACGGCGTCGACATGATCGTCTGGGGCGACGACGACCGCATCACGTCCTTCAAGGTGATGATCCGGCCGTTCTCGGGCCTTCAGTTGGTGATGGGAAAGATGGCCGCGCTGCTGCAGCCCAGCTGAACGCTATCCCGCAGCTCGTCCGCCGACATCGGCTTGGCGAAGTAGTGCCCCTGCGCGACGTCGCAGCCGAACTCGCGTAGCCGCTGGGCGGTCGGCGCGTCCTCGACGCCCTCCGCGACGCAGGCCACGCCGAGCGCGTGCGCCAGGTCGATCACCGACCGGACGATCGCCGCGGCGCGGGGGCTGTGCAGCACCGGCGAGATGAACTGACGGTCGAGCTTCAGTTCGTCGATCGGCAGGTCCCGTAGATAGCTCATCGTGGCGTAGCCCGTGCCGAAGTCGTCGATCGCGATGCGCAGCCCGTTGTCCCGCAGACGCTGGATCACCGTCGCCGCCCGCCGGACGTTGGCCAGTAGCAGGTGTTCGGTGATCTCGACCGACAGGGCGGCGGGAGGCAGTCCGGCCCGCTCGAGCGCGGTGGTGATGCGGTCCGGCAGCTCCAGGTCGTCCAGTGACGGCGCGAACAGGTTGATCGCCACCGGGAGGTCGCACTGCTCCGGGTGATACCAGGTGACGGCGTCGTGCACGGCCCGGTAGAGCACCAGCTCGGTCACCGCGTCCATCAGCCCGTTCTGTCGTACC
The DNA here is from genome assembly GCF_056679845.1 of Mycobacterium sp. PTI7. Taxonomy (NCBI): domain Bacteria; kingdom Bacillati; phylum Actinomycetota; class Actinomycetes; order Mycobacteriales; family Mycobacteriaceae; genus Mycobacterium; species Mycobacterium sp. PTI7. The sequence goes on along the minus strand of NZ_CM155252.1, from coordinate 4,319,360 downwards.
AACGGCAGGAACTGGTTCGGGGTGAGCACGCCGTACTCGGGATGCGGCCAGCGGATCAGCGCCTCGACGCCGACCGTCGTGCCGGTCGAGAGGCTGATCTTGGGTTGGTAGACGAGATCGAGTTGGTCGTCGTCGATGGCCCGCCGCAGCTGGCCGAGCAGTTGGATGCCCGCCACCGGAGGGCGCTTGCGCTTGCCGCCGGGGGGCGCCGAGGTCTTCGGCTCTGCGCGGCCGTCCTGCCGCATGTCGGGGGTGAAGACCTGGACGCCGCCGATGCCCGCCCGCCGGCCCGCGTACATGGCGACGTCGGCGCGCTGGAACAGCTCGTCCGCGGTGAGGTCCTCGTCCTCGGCCGGCGGCGCGGTGGCCAGCCCGACGCTGGGGTGGACGTAGATCTCCTCGCCGTCCAGGAAGAAGGGGCGGTCGAACACCTCGATGACGCGCTGGGCGATCTCGTCGGCCGGACGGGGCCCACCCTCGATCAGGATCGCGAACTCGTCGCCGCCGAATCGGGCCAGGGTGTCGCCGCGGGGGACCACGCCGGTGAGGCGTTCGCCGACGGCGCGCAGCAGCGCGTCGCCCGACGGGTGGCCGAGGTGGTCGTTGACGAGCTTGAAGTCGTCGAGGTCGAGCGACAGCACCGCGACCTCGCGGCCGTCGCGCTCGCGGAGTTGCATCGCATGGTTGAGCCGGTCGGTGAACAGCAGGCGGTTGGCCAGCCCGGTCAGCGGGTCCTGCAGCGCCTGCTCGGCCACGACGCCGAGCAGTGCGCGGTTGTCGACGAGCACGGTCAACTGCCGGGCGATGGTGGCGAAGATCAGCACGCCCCCGGATGCCACGATCACGTGCGTGGCGGTCGAGGACCGCCACAGGTCGATCAAAGCGATCGTGGCGGCGATAACGAGCGGAACGTAGGGCAGCCAGAACCCGAACCTGGACCGCTCGACGTCGGCGGGGATGTCGAAGCCGGGAGTCCGTGCCGCCTGCAGCGCGCTCGCACCGACGAGCAACAGTCCGAGCGCCCTGCCGATCACCAGGGCATCGTCGGCGGTCTGCCCGCGGGCGCTGAAGAACACCAGCGCACTGTCGGTGACGGCCATCGTGGTCAGACCCACGGTCACCATGCCGAGGACGAAGCGATGACTCGGCAGCGCCGTCGTCATCACCAGCACGCAGACCGCCACCACCAATACGTCGGCGACGGGGTACGCGACGGCGACCGCCAGTGCGGCCCGGCTCTGGTCACTGGTCGCGAACAGGTCCCGCAGGACCAGGACCCAGGAGATCAGGAACAGCGACGCGGTGATCACCGTCGCGTCGAGCAGCGCCCGGATCCCCGTGAGGTGGCGGGCGCCGGCCGTGCCGAGTGCGGCGGCCACCACGCCCACGGGCAGTAGCAGATAGGCGACGTCGGCGACCGACGGCGAGGCGAGGGGGCTGCCGACGACGATGCTCTGGTACGCCCAGATGAGGTCGCCGACCACCCAGCCGAACAGTCCGCCGGCGAGCAGCGCCCATGCCCGTCGCCGCAACTGCCGGGTTCGCCGGGCGGCCCAGGCCGCGGCGGCGAAGGCGAACGTGCTGAAGACGATCGACCCGGCGTCGTCCACGATCCGGGTGACCGACGGACCGCCCCACCCCACGAACAGCCACATGGCAAACGCCGCGAGGGCAACGGTCATCGCCCATATGAGCGGACTGACCTTAACTTTGAGCACGGTATCCCCCCAGTTGAGGGCAATGCTTCGCCAACGTCGTGGCCATGTCAAGCATCTGTGATCTTGAAATACGAAGCGTCTAGTGCGGCTAACAGCAACGTCGAGGCAAGGTCGGTCACGTTTTCCGGCGATATTCTGACGGCGTGCGTCTGTTGCTGATTGCCGACACCCACGTCCCCAAGCGGGCACGCGATCTTCCCGCCGCGGTGTGGGACGAGGTGGACCGCGCGGACGTCGTGATCCATGCCGGCGACTGGGTGGAGCCGGCGCTGCTCGACCAACTCGAGGCGCGGTCCACGCGGCTCGTCGCCTGCTGGGGCAACAACGACGGCGACGAACTCCGCCGGCGTCTGCCCGAGCGCGCCGACGTGACGCTGGAGGGCGTCCGATTCGCCGTGGTGCACGAGACCGGGCAGTCAGCTGGCCGGGACGCGCGGATGGCGCGGCTCTACCCGGACGTCGAGGTCCTCGTGTTCGGCCACTCCCACATCCCGTGGGACGCCACCGCGGAGACCGGTCTCCGGCTGCTCAACCCGGGATCCCCGACGGACCGTCGCCGTCAGCCGTTCTGCACGTACATGACGGCGACGGTCGCGGACGGACGGCTCGACGACGTGGAACTCCACCGCCTCTGAGGTGAATTCCGCGGTCGATCGGCCGCGGACGGGGACGGCTGGGTGGCACCCTCTACGGCATGGAACCGAAGCCGCCGTCCGCCACGATCGAAGCCGCGCACGCGGTACACCTGAGCGGGCTCCCGTTCGACGACACCCGCGACTTCGCCGACGCCGACCGGGGCTTCATCGGCGCGCTGGAGCCGTGCGTGGTGCGCGCCGCCGACGGCCGGGTGGTCTGGGACAACGACGTGTACTCGTTCCTCGAGGGCGACGCGCCGACCAGCGTGCATCCCAGTCTGTGGCGGCAGTCGACGCTCGCGGCGAAGCAGGGTCTCTACGAGGTGACCAGGGCGAGCGGAGCGACGGGAGGGGATGCGCCGGGGATCTACCAGGTGCGCGGGCTGGACCTGTCGAACGTCAGCTTCATCGAGGGCGACACCGGCGTGATCGTGATCGACCCCCTCGTCTGCACCGAGACCGCGGCGGCCGCACTGGCGCTGTACCGCACCCACCGCGGCCACCGGCCCGTCACCGCGGTCATCTACACCCACAGCCACGTCGACCACTTCGGCGGCGTGCTCGGCGTGACGAGCCAGGCCGACGTCGACGCGGGCACCGTCGCAATCATCGCGCCCGAGGGCTTCGTCGAACACGCCGTGCAGGAGAACGTCTATGCCGGAACGGCGATGGCGCGGCGGGCCTCCTACATGTACGGCACCGTGCTGGACCGCGGGCCGCTCGGCCAGGTCGGCTGCGGGCTGGGGCAGACGCCGTCGACGGGTGAGGTCGCGATCATCGTCCCCACCATCGACGTGACGACCACCGGCGAGATCCACGTCGTCGACGGCGTCGAGATCGAGTTCCAGATGGCGCCCGGCACCGAGGCGCCCGCCGAGATGCACTTCTACTTCCCGCGGTTCCGCGCGCTGTGCATGGCCGAGAACGCCACCCACAACCTGCACAACCTGCTGACGCTGCGCGGCGCGCTGGTTCGCGACCCGCACGGCTGGTCGGGCTACCTGACCGAGGCCATCGACGCGTTCTCCAACCGGGCCGACGTCGTCTTCGCCTCGCACCACTGGCCCACGTGGGGCAGGGAGCGGATCGTCGAATACCTGTCGCTGCAACGGGATCTGTACGCCTACCTGCACGACCAGACGCTGCGCCAGCTGAACCAGGGCCACACCGGCATCGAGATCGCCGAGACGTTCCAGATGCCGCCGGCGCTGGAGCGGGCCTGGCACGCACACGGCTACTACGGCTCGGTCAGCCACAACGTCAAGGCGGTCTACCAGCGCTACATGGGGTGGTTCGACGGCAACCCCGCCCGCCTGTGGGCGCATCCGCCGGAGGCCATCGGCCCGCGCTACGTCGAGGCGATCGGCGGACTCGACCGCGTGGTCGAGGTGGCGCGTACCGCGTTCGACGAGGGCGACTACCGTTGGGCGGCAACGCTGCTCGATCACGCCATCTTCACCGACGAGCACCATCAGGGCGCCCGCGACCTGTACGCCGACACCCTCGAGCAGCTGGCCTACGGCGCCGAGAACGCGACGTGGCGCAACTTCTTCCTCTCCGGGGCCACCGAACTGCGCGGCGCGAACTTCGGCACCCCCACCCAGGCGGCGTCGTCGTCGATGCTGTCGCAGCTGACCCCGGAGCAGATGTTCGACGCGTTCGCGATCAGCGTCGACGGCCCGCGCGCGTGGGACCTCGACCTCGCCATCGACGTCATGTTCGCCGACGTCGCCACGAACTACCGGCTGACCCTGCGCAACGGTGTCCTGGTGCACCGCCGCGTCCCCGGCGACCCCGTGACCGCGCATGCCACGGTGACGTTCGCGAACAAGCTGCGGCTGCTCGCCGTCGTCGGGGGTGACACCACCTCGCCGGGGCTCGACGTCACCGGCGACGCCGACGCCCTGCCGGCCCTGCTCGGCGTGCTGGACCGGCCCGACCCCGCGTTCGACATCGTCACCCCGTAGCGAGTGCTCTCCCGCCGACATCTCCGGCTCGAACTACCAACCGCGAGCAGACGTAAAGTTCCCTCTTTTCCGAGGAACCAGGGGATTTTGCTGGAGCCACGAAGTGGACTGCTCGCGGGATGACGTTGGCGCGCGCGTGGCTAGGGGATGCCGCCGTCGGCGCGCAGGATCGAACCGGTGGTGAAGCTCGACGCGTCCGAGGCCAGAAACAGTGCGGCGCCGATGATCTCGGACGGCTGGCCCGGCCGCTGAACCGCGAGGTGGGAGAACGAGTCAGCGCCGGTGTCCCACGACCTGCTCACGTCGGTGAGGAACGGCCCGGCCATCAGCGTGTTGACGCGCACCGTCGGGCCGTAGGCCTTCGCCAGGCCCTCGGTCAGTGCGTTCAAGCCTGCCTTGGCCGCCGCGTAGGGCAGCATGTGCGGGTCCGGGCGCAGCGACCCGGTGGAGCTGACGTTGATGATCGAGCCGCCGCCGTCGGCGACCATCCGCTCTCCGATCAGCGACGACAACCGGAACGGGCCCTTGAGGTTCAGGTTCACGACGGCGTCGAACAGCTTCTCGGTGACCGACGTCAGCGAGTCGTACAGCGGTGACATCCCCGCGTTGTTGATGAGGACGTCGACCTTGCCGAACCGTTCGTAGGCCGCGTCGACGAGGCCGTCGAGTTGCTCCCACCGGCCGACGTGGACCTGGTAGGGGAAGGCGTCGCGGCCCGTCGACGCCGCGATCTCCTCGGCGGTGACCACGCAGGAATCGATGTCGCGGCTGGCGATGACGACGTCGGCGCCGCACTCGGCGGCGGCGAACGCCATCTCACGACCCAGCCCGCGGCTGCCGCCGGTGACGAGGACGACGCGGTCGGTCAGGTCGAAGAGATCGTCGGCGTAGCCCATGTGCGTCCTCCCGGTCGATCCCCGCCAGGGTGATGCTCGCACGAACCATAGGGTGGCACGGGCACGATCGAGAAAGGCACACATGCAACTGCTGGTGATACGACACGCGTTGCCCCTGCGCACCGAACCGGGCCAGGGCGCGGACCCCGACCTGTCGCCCGAGGGGGTCGAACAGGCGAAGCGGTTGCCGGAGGCGTTGGCGCGCTTCCCGATCACGCGTCTGGTGAGCAGCCCGCAGCGGCGTGCGCTGCAGACGGCGCAGCCCGTCGCGGACGCCCTGGGGCTGACCGTCGACGTCGACGAGCGGCTGGCCGAGTACGACCGCGACCTCACCCACTACGTGCCCATCGAGGAGGCCTCCGAGGAGGACGTCAAACGCCTCATCAGCGGCCACCTCCCGGCGGGCGTCGACGAACCGGCGTTCATCGCCCGGGTGATGGAAGGCGTCGACGCGATCGTCGCGGACGCCGACCACGAAGACACCGTCGCGCTGTTCAGTCATGGCGGGGTGATCAACGCACTCGTCCACCGGCTGATGCGGACCGAGAAGCTGCTGTGCGTGCAGGTGGACTACGCGGGCATCACCCGGCTGCTCGCGTCGCGCAAGCATGAACTCAGCGTCGCGTCGATCAACGGCACCGAACATGTATGGGACCTGCTGCCCCGAAACAGTCGGTGGTAGACAAGTGCCGTGACGACGGACGCCTCCACCCCGCAGACCACCTCGCCGGAAGGCCTCGACCTCGGTGCCCTCGACCGCCACCTGCGCACGATCGGGGTACCGCGCACCGGTGACCTGCGCGCCGAGCTGATCGCCGGCGGGCGCTCCAACCTCACGTTCCTGGTGGAAGACGACGCGTCGAAGTGGGTGCTGCGCAGGCCGCCGCTGCATGGTCTGACGCCGTCCGCGCACGACATGGCGCGCGAGTACAAGGTGGTCGCGGGGCTGGCCGGCACGGACGTCCCCGTCGCGCGCGCCGTGGCGCTGGCCGACGACGACACCGCGATCGGCACCACGTTCCAGATGGTCGAGTACGTGCCCGGCCGGGTGGTGCGGTACGCCTCTGAGCTGGAGGCGCTGGGCACGCAGAACGACATCGAGGCGTGCGTCGACGCGCTGATCAAGGTGCTCGCCGACCTGCACGCCGTCGACCCCGAGTCGGTGGGCCTCGGCGACTTCGGCAAGCCCACCGGGTACCTGGAGCGTCAGGTGCGCCGGTGGGGTTCGCAGTGGGACCTGGTGAAGACCGAGGACGATCCGCGCGACGCCGACGTCCGCCTGCTGCACGCCAAGCTCGGCGACCGCATCCCGGCGCAGAGTCGCAGCGCGATCGTGCACGGCGACTACCGCATCGACAACACGATGCTCGACGCGGAGGACGCCACCAAGGTGCGGGCCGTCCTGGACTGGGAGATGTCTACGCTCGGCGACCCGCTGAGCGACGCCGCCCTGATGTGCGTCTACCGGCATCCGACGTTCGACAAGGTGCACGCCGGCGCGGCCTGGGCGTCGCCGCTCATCCCGTCGGCCGACGAACTGGCGCAACGATATTCGGTGGCGTCGGGACAGTCGCTGGTGCACTGGGACTTCTACATGGGTCTGGCGTACTTCAAGCTCGGCATCATCGCGGCGGGCATCCAATTCCGCGACCGGATGGGCGGGGGCAGCGAGTACGGCGACAAGGTCGGCGAGGCGGTCGCGCCGTGCATCGCGATGGGGCTGGCCGAACTCGGCTAGTGTCCGCCGTCACCGCGCGGTTTGCGTAATGCTGTGATGGGGTAACAAGCGTCCGAAATCACGCGCGTTCGCGAGGATTCCCCACCACCAGAGAGGCGGTCGCCATGCCGTCATCATCCACCGATGCGCTGAAGCGGGACGTCGGCGTCGAGATGGACGTCTGGGTCGCCGCCGCCACCACGGTCGAATTCCAGATCGCCGTCGCGCCGCAGCCCGGCGCCGCGGTCACCGAGTCGCTGTCGTTCACGTTGAACGGCAACGAGATCGAGGCCACCGAGGTCATCGGCGAGCACGGCAACCGGATCCACAAGTTCGACGTCGGCGAGGGCAAGCTGCTCGCCAGCTACAACGCGACGATCATCGGCCAGAGCGACCCGGCACCCGTCACCGAGATCGACCTGTCCACCTACCTGCGGCCCAGCCGCTACGCCGAGGCCGACAAGTTCTTCGGCTTCGCCGCCACCGAGTTCGGGCAGTACGCCGACTCGGCGACGCTGCTGGCGAAGGTCTCGCAGTGGGTGGCCACCCGGCTGCACTACGTGCCCGGCTCCTCGGACCCGATCGACGGCGCGGCGGACACGCTGCTCGCCGGCGCGGGCGTCTGCCGCGACTACGCGCACCTCGTCGTGGCGCTGCTGCGTGCGGTCAACGTGCCGGCGCGACTGGTCGCCGTCTACGCACCGGGCTGCCAGCCGATGGACTTCCACGCCGTCGCCGAGGCCTACGTCGACGGGCACTGGCGGGTGGTCGACGCGACCCTGCTGGCGCCGCGCCAGACCCTGGTCAGGATCGCCACCGGCCGGGACGCCGCCGACACCGCCTTCCTCGACAACCACAAGGGGTCGATCACGCTGAACTACGCGAACGTGACGGCCGTGGTCGACGGCGACCTACCCGTCGACGACGTCGAGGAGCTGGTGTCGATCCGGTGAGCCTCGGCTCAGCGGATGGCGGCCTTGTAGTTCTTCTTGGCGGCGCGACGGAGTTGGAAGATGCGCACCGCGCCCGCGAGCACGGTGATGAGGCCGCCGAGCACGGCCGCGGCGAGGATCGAGACGCCCAGCGGCAGGCTCCAATTCCAGCCCAGGAAGTGCAGCACGGCGGATTCGGTGTTCTGCGCGATGAAGATCAGCAGCACGATCAGCACCAGGAATCCCACGATGAGCGCCGACCACAGCGCGCCGGCGCGGGTGAACTTGACCTCCTTGGCGGGCGACGGCGGGTTCTTGACGGGCTCGGACGCAGGCGCGTGCCCGGTGGGATCGAGGGGTGCTTGCGACCCGGAATCGGCGGGTGGCACGTACGGGTCGCTGGTCATGGTGATCATCTTGCCCCTCCGGACGGCAAATCAAACAGCCATTGCACCGGTCGATCACCGACGCGTCACCGGTGCACGGCGGCCGGACCGCGCTCGACGGCCTGATTCAAACCCGGGCACCGACGCTCGACTCCCGTTACTGTCGCTTCCTGGCAGGTGACGTCGAAAGGACGTTCGCATGAAATCGGCAAACAACGCCGTGCACCGCCGGGGCCTCGCAGCCCTGCTCTCGGTGCTCGTACTGTTCACAGCGGCCTGCGGAAGTTCCAATCCGCTGGGCGGCGGCCAGATATCGGGTGACCTGAAGTCGATCAAGGTCGGGTCCGCGGACTTCCCGGAGTCGCGGATCATCGCCGAGATCTACGCTCAGGCGTTGGAGGCCAACGGCTTCGAGGTCACCCGGCAGTTCGGCATCGGCAGCCGCGAGACCTACATCCCGGCGGTCAAGGACCACTCGATCGACCTCATCCCGGAGTACACCGGCAACCTCCTGCAGTACTTCGACGCAGAGAGCACGGCCACCGATCCGACCGCCGTGCTGCTGGCGCTCTACGACGCCGTGCCCGGTGACCTGGCGATCCTGACGCCGTCGCCGGCCAATGACCAGGACACCGTCGCCGTCACCCGCGAGATCGCGCAGCGGTGGAACCTCAAGACCATCGGTGACCTCGCCCAGCGCTCACCCGAGGTCAAGTTCGGTGGGCCGTCGGAGTTCCTCAACCGCAAGGAAGGGCTGCCGGGGCTCAAGGAGAAGTACGGCCTGGAGATCTCGCCGGCCAACTTCGTCGCCATCAGCGACGGCGGCGGCCCCGCGACGGTGCGCGCACTGGTCGACGGCACGGTGACCGCGGCCGACATCTTCAGCACCTCGCCCGCGATCCCGCAGAACGACCTGGTGGTGCTCGAGGACCCGAAGAACAACTTCCTCGCCGCCAACGTCGTCCCGCTGGTGGCCTCGCAGAAGATGTCCGACCAACTCAAGACGGTGCTCAATGCGGTGTCGGCGAAGCTCACCACGGAGGCACTCATTGAAATGAACACCGAGACGTCGGGCAACGGCGGCATCGATCCCGACGAAGCTGCCGAGAAGTGGGTCAAGAACAACGGTTTCGACAAGGCTGTCGGATGAGCGCTTGCGCGAAGAACAGAGGTCACGCGTGATCACGTTCGAGAACGTCACCAAGAAGTACCCCGACGGCACGATCGCCGTCGACGACCTGACCCTCGACGTGCCCGACGGCACGCTGGCCGTGTTCGTCGGCCCGTCGGGCTGCGGCAAGACGACGTCGATGCGGATGATCAACCGGATGATCGACCCGACGTCGGGCACGCTGACCGTCGACGGCAAGGACGTCACCAAGGTCGACGCCGTCAAGTTGCGGCTCGGCATCGGCTACGTCATCCAGAGCGCGGGACTCATGCCCCACTTGAAGGTGGTCGACAACGTCGCCACCGTGCCGGTGCTCATGGGGGAGTCGCGCCGCTCCGCGCGCAAGAAGGCGATCGGCGTCATGGAGCGGGTCGGGCTGGATCCCAAGCTCGCCAACCGCTACCCGGCGCAGCTGTCCGGCGGTCAGCAGCAGCGCGTCGGGGTGGCCCGTGCGCTGGCGGCCGACCCGCCGATCCTGCTGATGGACGAGCCGTTCAGCGCTGTCGACCCGGTGGTCCGCGAGGAACTGCAGACCGAGATCCTGCGGCTGCAGAGCGAACTGCGCAAGACCATCGTCTTCGTCACCCACGACATCGACGAGGCGATCAAGCTCGGCGAGAAGGTCGCGGTGTTCGGGCGCGGCGGCGTGCTGCAGCAGTACGACCCGCCGCGGCGGCTGCTCTCGAACCCGGCCAACGACTTCGTCGCAGGCTTCATCGGCGCGGACCGCGGCTACCGCGGCCTGCAGTTCACCGCCGGTAGCGGCCTCCCGCTGCACGACATCCGGACGGTCTCGGAGTCGGGCGTCGACGCGATGGACCTCGGTCCCGACGAGTGGGCCCTGGTGACGCACCCCGACGGCTCGCCGTACGCGTGGATCGACGTCAACGGCGTCGGCCTGCACCGGCAGGGGAAGTCGCTGTACGACAGCACGATCGCGGGCGGTTCGCTGTTCGTCCCCGACGGCACGCTGCGGCTGGCGCTCGATGCCGCGCTGTCGTCGCCGGCCGGGCTGGGCGTGGCGGTCGACGAACGCAAACAGGTGATCGGCGGCATCAGAGCCGACGACGTGGTGGCCGCGTTGAAGAACCGACCCAGGACCACCTAGTGCAGTACCTGCTCACCCACCTCGACGACGCTTGGGAGTTGACGCTCGTCCACCTGTACCTGTCGCTGCTGCCGCTGGCGCTGGGTCTGGTGATCGCGGTGCCGCTCGGTGCGCTGGTCCACCGGACGAGGGTGCTGCGACGGCTCGTCACGATCGCGGCGAGCGTCATCTTCACCATCCCGTCGCTGGCCCTGTTCGTGGTCCTGCCGCTGATCATCCCGACGACCATCCTGTCGCCGTCCAACGTGATCATCGCGCTGACGCTCTACACGGTGGCGCTGCTGGTGCGGGCGGTGCCCGAGGCGCTCGACGCCGTGCCGCCCGCCGTGCTGGACGCCGCCACCGCGGTGGGCTACCGGCCGCTCGTCCGGGTGCTCAAGGTCGAGCTGCCGCTGGCCATCCCCGTGCTCGTGGCGAGCCTCCGCGTCGTCGCCGTCACCAACATCTCGATGGTGTCGGTCGGTTCGGTGATCGGCGTCGGCGGCCTGGGCACCTGGTTCACCGACGGATACCAGTCCGACAAGAGCGACCAGATCATCGCGGGCATCATCGCGATCTTCGTGGTGGCGATCGTCATCGACACCCTCATCATGCTGCTCGGCAAAATCACGACACCGTGGGTGCGCAGCGACCCCAGGGCCAAGGCGGGCGCCCGATGAACTTCCTCAGCGAGGCACTGTCCTTCATCTTCACCGGCGAGAACTGGGCCGGGCCGGCGGGTCTGACCGTCCGGATCCTCGAGCACCTGCAGTACACCGCGGTCGCCGTCGTCTTCTCGGCGCTGGTGGCCATCCCGATCGGCATGGTCATCGGGCACACCGGCCGCGGCACGTTCCTGGTCGTGACCGGTGTGAACGCACTGCGCGCGCTGCCGACGCTGGGTGTGCTGCTGCTCGGCGTCCTACTGTGGGGTCTCGGCCTCGTCCCGCCGACCGTCGCGCTCATGCTGCTCGGCATCCCGCCGCTGCTGGCCGGCACCTACTCGGGCATCGCCAACGTCGACCGCGCGGTGGTGGACGCCGCCCGATCCATGGGCATGACCGAGTCGCAGGTGCTGCTGCGCGTCGAGGTGCGCAACGCGCTGCCGCTGATCCTGGGCGGCCTCCGCACGTCGACGCTGCAGATCGTGGCCACCGCCACCGTCGCGGCCTACGCGAGCCTTGGCGGACTCGGCCGCTACCTCATCGACGGCATCAAGGTCCGGGAGTTCTACCTGGCGCTGGTCGGCGCCCTGATGGTGACCGCGCTCGCGCTGATCCTGGACGCGCTGCTGGCCCTCGCGGTGTGGTCCTCGGAGCCGGGCAGCAACCGCTTCCGGCGGATGCCGCAGCCGTTCCTCGGCGACGAGATCGCCCTGGAAGGCGCGGCGCCCGCGGGCTCCGGGTCTCGATCTGAAGCCAGTTCGTCAGGGCGCTACGAACGCGGGGGTGCGTCGCCTACGGTAGAGGGGTGAGTGCAGCAGCCCGCTCCGAGGAGTCCGAAGACCAGTGGCCATCCGTGTTGACCTGGCGAGCCCACGACCTCTCCCGGATGGAATCCGTCCGGGTGCAGTTGTCGGGCAATCGCGTCAAGGCCTACGGCCGGATCGTAGCGGCGGCCACGGAGTCACACCCCGCGTTCAGTGCGTCCTACGACCTGGTCACCAATGACGCCGGCGCGACGAAACGCCTGTCGCTGACCGTCACGCTCGCCGAGCGCGAGCGCCAGCTGTCGATCGCCCGCGACGAAGAGAACATGTGGCTGGTCCAGGACCACCTCAACCAGACCAAGAGGTCGGGGTTCGAGGGGGCGCTGGACGTCGACGTGATCTTCAGCCCGTTCTTCAACGCGTTGCCGATCCGACGCACCGGGCTGTACGAGGTGGCCGAGGCCGTCGTGCTGCCGGTCGTCTACGTGCGACTGCCCGACCTGGCGGTCTCGCTGGAACAGATCTCCTATTCCAGCGACGAGGCGGGCATCTCGCTGAAGTCGCCGGCCGCCGACACCGTCGTCACGGTCGACGAGTGCGGCTTCATCCTCGACTACCCAGGACTGGCAGAGCGGATCTGATCACGCCGCCGGCGCGGCCGGCGGCGGCCAGTTCGGCGCGCCAGTCGGGTGCGCCGATGGTCGTACCCAGGATCTGCGGGCGGTCGAAGCTGTCGTAGCGGATGCGGGCGGCGTGCCCGGACTCGACCAGTTCGGCGACCGACCCCGTGGTCGCCAGGCCCTCCCGGGCGCGCGTCAACAGGTCGATCGCGCGGTCCAGCGAACTGCGCAGTTCCTCGGAGTTGGCCTCGCACATCGCCCGCACCAGGTCGGGTGCGGTGGCGGCCACCCGGGTCCCGTCGCGGAACGAGCCCGCGGCGAGCGAGAACGCCAGCGGCACCTCGCCCGCAGCCACGGCGAGCGACTCCGCCATCAGGTGTGGCAGGTGCGAGATCGCGGCGGCCGCCGCGTCGTGCTCGGTGGAACGGGCGGGCACGACGAACGATCCGCAGTCCAGCGCCAGGTGCATGACGTCCGCCCACACCGTCTCGTCGACGTCGTCGTCGACGCTGATCACCCACGGCGCCCCGACGAACAGGCGCGCGTCCCCGGCCGTCCACCCGGAGTGCGCGGTGCCCGCCATCGGGTGGCCGCCGACGAAGCGACCGGCCAGCCCGCGCTTGCGCACCGCTTCCAGCACAGCGCCTTTGACGCTGATGACGTCGGTCAGCGCGCAGTCCGGTGCCACGCCGGCGACGTGCTGGAGCATCGTGGGCAGGGCGGGCATGGGGACGGCGAGGACGATCAGCGCGTCGGCGTCGGCGGCCCGCCGAAGCGCGCCGTCGAGCGAGTCGGTGGCGTCGAACCCGTCGAACCGCGCGGCCTGAACGCCGTCGCGGGACCGGTTGTAGCCGAAGACGTCGCGGCCCGCCGCCACGCCCGCCCGCATCACGGACCCGCCGATCAACCCCAAACCCAGAACGCACAGTGGTCTCGCCACACGTCAAGGTTGGCACATCGCCCGTCGGGGTCGCCGCCGGGTACGGACTCGATGGCTGGTCAAAGGGCGTCTTCTGCGACTAGCGTTGACCTAATGGGAGCACAGCGTGCACAGGCGCAAAACCAGGCCGCAGACCTCCCGGAGGGCTTCGGCGTGGCCGTCGTCCGCGAAGACGGCAAGTGGCGGTGCGCGCCGATGAAGGCCGCCTCGCTCACCAGCCTCAAGGCCGCCGAGACCGAGCTGCGGGAGTTGCGCAGCGCCGGTGCCGTTTTCGGTCTCCTCGACATCGACGACGAATTCTTCGTCATCGCCCGGCCCGCTCCCGCCGGCACCCGGCTGTTCCTGTCCGATGCGACCGCCGCACTCGACTACGACATCGCCGAGGAGGTGCTGCGGGCACTCGACGGTGACGTCGACCTCGACGATCTCGAGGACGAGGAGCCGTTCGAGAAGGGCGACCTCGGGTTGCTCGCGGACCTCGGCCTCTCGCAGGGCGTGCTCAGCATCATCCTGTCCGACGACGACTACGCCGACGAGCAGCTGAGCAGGATCGCCCAGGAGATGGGCTTCGGCGACGAGTTGTCGGCGGTGCTGGACAAACTGGATCGGTGACGGCTGCCGACGAGCGCCTGATCCGGCTCGCCCTCGACGCCGCGGCGCGCGCCGGACCGGACGACGTGCCGATCGGTGCGGTGGTCCTCGGGCCCGACGGCGAGGTGCTGGCCAGTGCCGCCAACGCCCGCGAACGGCTGGGCGACCCCACCGCGCACGCCGAGATCCTCGCCATGCGTGCCGCCGCGGCCGTGCTCGGCGACGGGTGGCGGCTCGAGGGGACGACGCTCGCGGTGACCGTCGAGCCCTGCACGATGTGCGCCGGTGCGTTGGTGATGGCCCGGGTCGCGCGCGTCGTGTTCGGGGCGTGGGAGCCGAAGACCGGCGCCGTCGGATCGCTGTGGGACGTGGTGCGCGACCGCCGGTTGACCCACCGCCCGGAGGTACGCGGGGGAGTGCTTGCCGCCGAGTGCGCCGCCCCGCTCGAACAGTTCTTCGCGCGGATGCGCTGAGTCCTCGGTTCCCCCCGCCGAGACTGCTGTCAGATCGCGATTCGGCGCCCGGACGCGATCTCCTTGCAGTTTCGGCGGGACCCGGACGGCCGCTGACGACCCATGACGGGCGATTAGGGGCGAGGCGCGTCGACCGGTAAGCTGCCACACGGTGGCGTGTCCGAGCGGCCTAAGGAGCACGCCTCGAAAGCGTGTGACGGGTAACCCCCGTCCGAGGGTTCAAATCCCTCCGCCACCGCCACAACCGCCCTCCTGATCCGTCAGGCAGGGCGGTTCTTGCGTTTCAGCCTCACTCGTCCGACGGCGGCAGCATCTGGAAGCCGGTGAGGATCGCCTCGGCGTCCTGCACGTAGGTGGGGTCGTCGGGGTTGACGGCCTGCACGGTCACCGTGGCGGTCCAAGTGGAGTCCCCGAACGGCGCGGCGATGATCAGCACCCGGGCCGGATGCGCCGGGACCGCTCCCTGCGCGGGCAGCGTGTAGCTCACCGTCTCTGCGGTCGACCCGCAGTTGGGGGTCGACTGGACGTCGATGTCGGTGGCGCCGGCCTGCGATTCGAGCGCGCTCTTCTGCTGATTCAGGACGTCCTGCGGGTCGACGTCGGTGCTCGGGACGTGCTCGAGCGTGACGACGGCGTTGGGACTGAACGATTCGGCGGTCAGGTCGCGGTTGGCCATCGCGAAGCGGATCAGCTCGGAGTCGAGCGACGTGTTGCGCTCCCAGCCGGCAGGTTGCGGGATCAGCAGGCGGGGCTCGCCCTGTTCGACGCCCTCGATGGGAGTCAGCGGGGCCGACCCCTCGGTGCATCCGTCGCCGGCCGACTCCGCGGCGCTCGACTCCGAGGCGCTCCCCGCCGTCGCCTGCCCGTCGGTCTCGCTGCTGCATCCGGCGAGGAGCAGCGCGCACGTGACGACGCCCGAGGCGATCAGTGCGTCACGGAGGGGTCGGCTGACGCCGTTGACGTCGAGGTCGTTCGGGGTCGGCATGGGCTCACCCTACAAAGGATTCGCGGGGGTGGGCGTTCAGAAGACGGTGTACATCTTGCGGAGCGTCTCGACGACGTCCCAGCGCCCCGACCACCCCGGTGGCAGGACCACGACGTCGCCCGCGCCGACCTCGACCGTCCGTCCCGTCTCGTCGTCGGTGATGGTGGCCCGCCCGGAGATGACGTAGCAGGTCTCGGTGTCGGGCCGGTCGACGACGGGCCAGCCGCCCGGCTCGCACTCCCAGATGCCGACCTGCGCCGCGGTGCCCGAGTCGACGGCCAACGTCCCCAGCTGGGGGTCTCCGCTGTCTGCGCCGGCCCGACGCCCGCTGGGCTCGAGAGCACCGGTGACGGTGCCGGCGGGGAGGTGGACGAGTGCGACCATGGCGGCCCTCCTGAATCGATCGATCATGATGCACGCCAGGGGGATTGCCGACGCGCGGCGTCGGGGACTCCCGCATCGTCCGGAAACGGATTTCGCGATTCCGGTTGCCGAGGCCCCACGGCAGGCATAGTGTCACACATCACCGAACACTTTGTTCGGTGATAACGAACTGTTAGTTCTTCTAGAAGAAGTGGATGTTCGCCCGTGGCCCTGATCGAGGACGGCGCCGCCCCCGTGGCCTCGAGCACGGAGGCCGAAATGGGCTCCCGCATACGCGAATTCAGAGGTACGCGCAAGCTCAGCCTGCGCGACCTGGCGGGGCGTGCGGGGATCTCGGCGGGCTTCCTCAGCCAGCTGGAGCGCGGTCAGGTCAACGCCAGCGTCGGCACCCTGCGGAAGTTGGCCGAGGAACTCGGCGTCAAGCTGCCCGACCTGTTCGGCGATCACCACGCCGGGGGAGCGCGCATTCTGCGTCGGGCGGATCGGCCCGAGATCCACGTCGACGACCTCAGCGCGAAGTATCTGCTCTCGCAGAAGCCGTTGATGAACCTCGAGGTGTACTCCGCCGAGTTCGCCCCCGGTGGTTCCGCCGGCGAGGCCTACGTGCACGGCGATGCCCAGGAGGTCCTGATCGTCGTGAAGGGGACGCTAGTTCTCGAACTCGACGGCAAGAAGCACGAATTGAACGCCGGCGACTCCGCGGAGTACCGCACGTCGATCCCGCACACCGTGCACAACCTGAGCGATGCACCCGCCGAGCTGCTGTGGATCGTCAGCCCGCCGACCGCATGACCGCGACATCGAGTACGACCACCACCGACCGCGAAACACGTTCCACAGGAGGAGTTCACATGACCACTGCACTCAAGGCCCTCGGATGCGGCGTGGCTGCCGTGCTGCTCACCGCGGCGTGTTCGTCGGGTCCCGCACCGGGCGGCGACGTCGACCTGGGCAGCGGCCCACCGCAGGCGGGCACCGTGAAGGCCGACGCGCTCAAGGGCGTGACCATGACCTTCGTGTCCTACGGCGGTATCTTCCAGGAGGGCCAGACCCAGGCGGCGATCGATCCGTTCGCCAAGGAGTCCGGCGCCCGCATCCTGCAGGACGGCCCCACCGAGAGCACGAAGATCAAGTCGCAGGTCGAATCGGGGAACGTCACCTGGGACGTCATCGACACCACCAACGTGTTCACCGCTCAGCACTGCGGCGAGCTGTTCATGCCGATCGACACCAGCATCGTCGACGTCAGCAAGATCCCGCCGGGTGCGAAGACCGACGACTGTTCCGTTCCCGCAATGGGTTACGGCCTGATCGTGGTCTACAACACGGACAAGTACGGTGCGAACCCGCCCAAGACGTGGGCCGACTTCTACGACACGGCGAAGTTCCCCGGCAAGCGCGGCATCCAGGGCATCGCCGGCGAACTCGACCCGGGCGTGCTCGAGGGCGCCCTGCTGGCCGACGGCGTCGCGAAGGACCAGATGTACCCCATCGACGCCACCCGCGCGCTGAACAAGCTGTCGTCGATCCGCGGCGACGTCGTCTTCTGGAACAGCGGTGCCCAGGCCCAGCAGCTCCTCGAGGCCGGGCAGGTCGACATGGCGCTGCTGTGGAGCGGGCGCGCCTACTCCGCGGTCAAGAACGGGGCGAAGTTCGCGCCCATGTGGGATCAGTGGATGCCCGAGGCGGACACGATCGCCGTGCCGAAGGGCGCGAAGAACCCGAAGGCCTCGATGGCGCTGATCAACTACTACCTGGGTGCACAGCAGCAGGCCAAGCTGACCGAACTCACGTCGTACAGCCCGATCAACGTCGACGCCAAGCCACAATTGGACGCCCTCGCGACGAGCTACCTCACCACCACTCCCGAGCGTCTCGCGGACCGCTTCCCGATCGACCTCGCCTGGTGGTCGAAGAACAACGACGCGATGGTCGGTGCGTACACCGATTGGCTTGCGAAGTAGGGGTTAGCGGGTCATGACCGTAGTCGACGTTCTGTCCGGTGGCGCGGCACCACCGCGCTCGCGGGCCGAGGAGGCGGGGGCCCAGCGCAGGCGCCGCAGCGCCTACGCCCTCCTGGCTCCCGCGCTGGTGCTCGTCATCGGCGTCTTCGCGGCGCCGCTGGGCGTGATGCTGTGGCGCGCGTTCACCGATCCAGTGGCCGGGTTCGACAACTTCGCCTGGTACGCCGGTGACGCCGTGCAGCGCGAGGTGCTGCTGCGGACGTTCACCACCGGACTCGAGGTGACGGTCATCTGCCTGCTGCTCGGTTACCCGTACGCCTACGCCATGGTGGCGTTCGGGCCGAAGGTGCGGGCTGCGCTGACGCTGCTGGTTCTCGTCCCGTTCTGGACGAGCCTCATGGTGCGCACCTTCGCCTGGGTTATCCTGTTGCAGGACAACGGGCCTGCCCAGGCGCTGCTGAGCCTCGTCGGGCTCGGCGACGTGCAGCTGATCCGGACGAACCTCGGCGTCGTCATCGGCATGAGCCAGATCCTGTTGCCGTTCATGGTCCTACCGCTGTACGCGGTCATGTCGGGTGTCGACCGTCGGCTGGTGCTGGCCTCGTCGAGTCTGGGCGCGAAGCCGCTGACGTCGTTCACCCGCATCTGGGTGCCGCTGACCATGCCGGGCATCGGGGCGGGCTGTCTGATGGTGTTCATCAGCAGCCTCGGCTTCTACGTCACGCCGGCGCTGCTCGGATCCCCGGACAACGCACTCATCAGCCAGCAGATCTACGTCCAGGTCAACGGTCTGCTGCAGTGGGGCCGCGGTGGGGCGATGGGCGTGGTGCTCCTGCTGCTGACTCTGCTGGTGCTCGCCGTGTTGATGTTCGTGCTGCGCCGCGCATCCCGGCAGGAACGGGCGTCGTGATGCGCAGCGGCACGTTCTGGCGCGGTGCGCTCCTGGTGTTCTGCGGTCTCGTCGCGACCTGGCTGGTGGCACCCTCGCTGGTGGTGATCCCGCTCAGCTTCACCGATCTCCCGTCGTTCAGGTTCCCGCCGACGGGCTGGTCGACCCAGTGGTACGTCAACTTCTTCACCGATCCGTCCTGGCTCTGGTCGTTGGAGGCGAGCATCCGGGTGGGTCTCCTGGTGGCCGTCGTCGCGACGGTCTGCGGGACGGCGGCAGCGGTCGCCTTCAGCCGGACGCGGTTCTTCGGCGATCAGGGCCTGCGCGCGCTGCTGCTCTCGCCGATGATCGTCCCGGTGATCGTGGTGTCGATCGGCATCTACGCGATCTACCTGCGGCTCAACCTGTTGGGCACCACGCTCGGCTTCGTCGTGGCGCACAGCGTGCTCGCCCTGCCGTTCGTCATCATCCCGGTGAGCGCCAGCCTGCAGGGGTTCGACCGGCGGCTCGAGGACGCGGCGGCGATCTGCGGCGCGAACAGGTGGACCACGTTCCGCACCGTCACGCTGCCGCAGGTGGCGCCGGGTGTCCTGTCGGGGGCACTGTTCGCGTTCGCCACCAGCTTCGACGAGGTGGTGCTGTCGCTGTTCATCCAAAGTCCCTATCTGCAAACGCTTCCGGTGCGGATGTACTCGTCGGTCACCCGCGACACCGACCCCACCATCGCCGCCGCGGCGACGGTGATCCTGGCGCTGACCACCGCGCTGACCGTCCTCGCCAGCATCTTCGCCATCAGGAGGAATCGTGTCCGATGACCGCGCGCCGCACGGCGCTTCCATCACGATGCGGGGCCTGGTCAAGCGGTACGGCTCCGTCACGGCCGTCGACGCCATCGACCTGGACGCGCGGCCGGGCGAGTTCCTGACCCTGCTCGGTCCCAGCGGGTCGGGAAAGACGACCACGCTCAACATGATTGCCGGGTTCGTCGACGTCACCGAGGGCGAACTGTCCATCGACGGCAGCCCGGTCACCGACCTGCCGCCCTACAAGCGCGACATCGGCATGGTGTTCCAGCACTACGCCCTCTTCCCGCACATGAGCGTCGCCGACAACGTCGAATACCCGCTGCGGCAACGGTCGATCGGCAAGTCGGAGCGCGCCACGATGGTCGCCGACGCGCTGACGATGGTGGGTCTCGAGCACCTGGCGCGGCGCAAGCCGAAGGAACTGTCGGGCGGTCAGCAGCAGCGCGTCGCCCTCGCGCGCGCCGTCGTCTACAACCCGCGCGTGCTGCTCATGGACGAGCCGCTCGGCGCACTCGACAAGAAGCTGCGCGACACCCTGCAGTTGGAGATCAAGCGGATTCACGCAGATCTCGGCACGACGTTCATCTACGTCACCCACGATCAGGACGAGGCGCTGGTGCTGTCCGACCGGGTCGCGGTGTTCAACGACGGTCGGATTCAGCAGATCGGGACGCCGTCGGATCTGTACGAGCACCCCAACAGCCTGTTCGTCGCCCAGTTCGTGGGCGAGTCGTCGCTCTTCCGGGGCTCGCTGGACGACGGCCGGGTGCACGTCGGCGGGCGCTCGCTGACCGCGACCCGGGGGACGC
The DNA here is from genome assembly GCF_056679845.1 of Mycobacterium sp. PTI7. Classification (NCBI taxonomy): domain Bacteria; kingdom Bacillati; phylum Actinomycetota; class Actinomycetes; order Mycobacteriales; family Mycobacteriaceae; genus Mycobacterium; species Mycobacterium sp. PTI7. Next base: position 4,298,961 of record NZ_CM155252.1, on the reverse strand, counting down.
CGCCGACGACGCGGGACGTCGCGGTCGTGGTGCGGCCCGAACGGATCGATCTCCACCCCGCCGGCCCGGAACCGCTCGCCGACAACGTGGTCCCCGGCCGCGTGATCCAGCACATCTACTTCGGCAACGCCCGCAAGGTCGAGGTCAGGCTCGACGACGGCAGCACGGTGCTGGTTCGCGAGAGTGCCGGGGCCGCACTGACCCCGGTGCACGCCGGCGACGAGGTCTGGCTGACCTTCCGCGCCGGCGACGCATCAGTACTCGCCCTCGACGGGCCGGGCGTCGCGCACGACGTCCCGGCCACCTCCACGAACTAGACGAACTACACGAACCAGGAGAAACGAACCATGACGTCCTCGGGTCGGCAGCCGGTCAACGGCGGCGTGTCCTTCTGGTACCGGTCCATCGGTCTGCCGCAACCGCGTCCGGCGCTGCCCGGCGACCGCGACGCGGACGTGTGCATCGTCGGGGCCGGATTCACCGGACTCTGGACGGCGTACTACCTCATCCGCCAACGGCCGGACCTGCGCATCGTCGTCCTGGAGAAGGAGTTCGCCGGCTTCGGCGCCTCGGGCCGCAACGGTGGCTGGCTGTCGGCAGAACTGGCCGGCTCGCGGGAGGCCTACGCCGCGACGCACGGCAAGCAGGGCGTGGTGGACCTGATGCGCGCCATGCGCGACGCCGTCGACGAGGTGATCGACGTCGCCAAGCAGGAGGGCATCGACGCCGACATCGAGAAGGACGGGCTGCTGCACGTCGCGCGCAACCAGGCCCAGCTGCAACGCCTGCACGCCGGCCTGCGCCACGAACAGGACTGGGGCGCCGACCCGTTGGACTTCGTCGAGCTGACGCGCGCCGAGATGGACGAGCGGATCCGCGTCGCCGGCTCGCTCGGGGGCATCTTCAGTCCGCACTGCGCCCGCGTCCAGCCCGCCAAGCTGATCCAGGGACTCGCGGACGTCGTCGTCGGGCTCGGTGTCACGATCTACGAGCAGACCACCGTCGGCCGCATCGAGCCGGGCCGGGCCGTCAGCGATCGCGGCACGGTGCGGGCCCCGACCGTCCTGCGCTGCCTGGAGGGCTTCACCGGCAGCATCGAGGGGCAGAAGCGCAGCTGGCTCCCGATGAACTCGTCCATGATCGTCACCGAACCGCTGCCGAAGGAGGTGCACGACCGAATCGGCTGGGCCGGTGCGGAACTGCTCGGCGACTACGCGCACGGGTACATGTACGCGCAGCGGACCGCCGACGACCGCATCGCCCTCGGCGGCCGGGGCATCCCCTACCGCTTCGGCTCGCGACTCGACGATCGGGGCGCCACCCAGCAGTGGACCATCGATGCGCTCACCGCACTCACCCACGACATGTTCCCCGCCACCGTCGACGTGCCGATCGACCACGCCTGGTGCGGGGTGCTCGGGGTCCCGCGGGACTGGACGGCCACGGTCGACTTCGACCGCCGCACCGGCCTGGGCACGGCGGGCGGCTACGTGGGCAGCGGCCTGACCACCACCAACCTCGCCGGCCGCACCCTGGCCGATCTCGTGCTCGACCAGCAGACCGATCTGACCCGCCTGCCGTGGGTGGGCCGCCGGGTGCGGCGCTGGGAGCCGGAGCCACTGCGGTGGCTGGGCGTCCAGAGCATGTACGCGCTCTACCGGACGGCGGATCGCCGCGAATCCAACGGCCTCGGGCACACCAGCCGGATCGCGAACGTGGCCAACAGGATCACCGGCCGCTGATCCGACGGAAACGGCCCCCTCGTCGCCGAGGGGGCCGTCCGTCGTTCGGTGCTACTTACTCGCCGCTGTCCGAGCTGCCCGAGTCGCTGCCGCCGGCAGAGCCGGTGGAGTCGCTGCCCGAGGTGCTCGAGGTGCCCGAGGTGCTCGACGCGCCGGTCGCGGACGTGCCGCTGTCCGAGGCGGTTCCGGTGGAGGCGGTGCTTCCGCCGGTGCTGCCCGCCGAGGCGGCGGTGCCGGAGGTCGCGCTACCCGAGGTGGCGGTCCCCGACGCGGCGGAGCCGGTCTTGTCGCTGCCGTAGGAGCTGACCGGCTTGTTGCTGCCCGAGGCGGCCGGGGTCTTGGCCGGGGTGGCCTCCGCCTCGGGCTCGGTCTCCGTCGCCGTGTCGGTCGACACCGGCGTCACGGCCGGGGTCTCGACCTCGACGGGCGTCTCTGCCGCGGGTGCGGTCTCCTCGACCACCGGTGCGGTCTCGACCGGCGCGGTCTCCTCGACCACCGGTGCCGTCTCGACCGGTGCGGTGTCGGCGGCGGGGGTGCCCTCGACGGCGGTCTCGGTGCCCGCGGCGGCCTCCGTGGCGGGTGCGGTCTTGGCGGCCTCGGTGGCCTCGGTCAGCGACACCGTGGTGCCGAGGCCCAGGTCGGTCGACGCGACGCTCGCCAGGGTGGCCGCGGTGACGGCCGGCGGGGTGACGACCGGCGGCGCCACCGACGCGTTGAGTGCGCCGAAGATGATGTTCGGCAGGTCGACCAGGAAGTAGTCGAGCGGGCCGTTGGGGCTCAGCAGGCCCTGGAACAGCGACCGCGTCGGGAAGTTCGGCACGTAGCCGTTGACGAAGGCGTTGACCACCCGGACCGGCAGGTTGATCAGCTCGTTGACCGCCGTGGGGAAGTCGCCGACGACGACCGCCGCGCGGACCGCGTCGAAGATCTCCGCGACCTGGAGGGTGGCGGTGATCGGCGCGACCAGCAGGGCGCGGGTCAGGCCGGAGAAGCCGCCGCGGGTGAGCAGGGCGTCGAGCACGTTGGCCACGATCTGGCCGCCGGGCAGTGCCGCGGCGATGTCACCGGGGATCTGGAACAGCGGGACCAGCGGGTTGCCCGGCCGCTCGATGAGCTGCACCAGGAGGTAGATGTTCAGCTCGCTGAACGCCTCGACGAACTGCCCCGAGGTGAGGAAGTTGAACGAGTTCTGCAGCACGGTCGGCAGGTTGTTGATGGCGGTCTGGAACGCGGCCTGCGACAGCGCGGTCTGCGTGCCGATCTGGCTGCCGAAGTTCGTCTGGAAGGCGGCGAGCTGGCTCAGCAGCGCGCCCGGGTTCGCCGCGTTGGCCGCGATGAAGTTCGCGATCTGCGCGTAGACGGCGGGGTTGCTCAGTGCGGTGGCCGTGGCGTTGGTGGCACCGGCGGTCCCGTTGGCCAGCGTGCCGAGGTTGTTGAACGTGTTGGCGAGCGCTTCCTGCAGCACGACCAGCGGGTTGGCGACGGCTGCGAGTTCGACCGCGCGGTGCTGCAATTCGGGCAGGGCCGGCGACACCGGGTTGATGGCGATGACGCTGGCGCTGGCCGCGGCGATGCCGGCGACCATCATCTTGGTCCGGCGCGAGGGCGCGGATGAGCGGTCCGAATCGTATGCGATGTCCGTCGAGTCGGCACGAAGGGCGAGTTGCACTGTTTCTCCTGTTTTAGCAAAGCAAGGTTCACCTAAGCGGCGTCTGAACATTAGCTGAGGGTTGCCTTAGAAACAATAGGTATGCCTGCCCTAATTAACTGTCAATTTTGACGCCGTGGGAAACGACCCGGAGGGGCGCTGTGACCGGTGTCGCGCCTGCTAGTGTCGCCGTCATGGTCCGGCTGCCGCTCCGGCCGTCAGCGGGGTCGGCGAAGTGACGCAGGCGTCAATGACGGTGTGGCGAATCGGCAACGAAGGAATCCTTGCGAACCGGGCAAATGGCCTTGGGCGGACGGGTGGGCAACCGGTCTTGCCGCACCGAGCTTCCGGTCCGCGGGCGCCGGCCCGTGCCGAACGTGCCGAGACCCCGTCTCGGGGGCGTAATCGCGTTGGGCGTCAATTCATTTCGTGGGCAGCCGCAGCGAGGATGCGCGCCCTGACCGGGGTCGGGCCGCGCGTCGAGCTGCGGGGCGCTACGACTCCGAGCCGCGCTGCCGGATGCGCGGTGCCAACTGCACGACCTCGGGCACCACGCTCGGGTTGGCGACCGCCATGGTCACCAGCGACACCAGGGTGTTCGCGACGTCCTGCAGCTGCGACATCTGCGCGGGCAGCTGACCGTGCTCCACCCACGACGTGAAGAGTTGGGACAGCAGGTCGCGGTCGGCGCCACGGAGGATCTCGGTGTCCTGCGTGGGTCCGACGCCCACCCGGATGATCGACAGGTCGGGATGCTCGTTGCGCCACGCCAGCAGGATCTCGTCGAGGGCGGCCTTGCTCGCGCCGTAGGCGGCGACGCCGGCACGCGGACGCCCGACGTCGTTGTTGGAGGCGACGAGCACGACGCCGTTCTCGGACAGATGTGGGAGGGCGGCTCGCAACACGTTGTTGGCGCCGATGGTGTTGACCGTGAAGGCGTGGACCCAGGTGGCGACGTCGGTGTCCTCGATGTGCGCGAACGGGATCACGGTGCTGGTGAACACCAGGGCGTCGAGGCCGCCGAGCGCCCGTGCCGCATCGTCGACCACGCGGCCGATCGCCGGGGTGTCGGCGACGTCGAGTTCGAAGGCGAAGCCGTCGATCGACGCGGCGAGTTCGTTCAGCAGGTCCATCCGGCGGGCGGCGACGGCCACCTTGGCGCCGAGTGCGGCGGCGCTGGTGGCGACGGCGTGGCCGATGCCCGACGACGCGCCGACGACGAGCAGGCGGAGCCCGGCATGTTGACCGCTCACTGGTGGACCATCCTCGTCTGTCGCTGGCGAATGTCTCCCGTCACGATAGAGCGTGGATGAAGGTATGCCTTACTTGGCTAGGCAGGTGCACAGGTGTCGGTGGGGGGCAGGCCGGCGAACCGCGCCCTGGTCCAGTCCGCCGGGATCGATCCGAGGTTGAGTTGGCCGTGTCCCTGGCCGGATGCCACGACGGTCTCGACGACGTCCCCGAGACCGCACGCCAGGGTCACCGCCTCGGCCGTCCACCTGGGCAGCACCACGCGGTCTTCGTCGCCGTAGGCCACCAGCATCGGTGCCGACGCCCGTCTGCTCGGGAGCACCGACTCGCCGAGGATCGCGCGGAGCCGATCGGCGGCCTCGGGGGACGACGGCTGGAAGTCCGCGGCCGGTGCATTCTGGGCGATCCGGCCCCGCTCGTCGGAGTTCTCGTTCTCACAGGTGAGGAAGGCGTCGAGGCGCCTCAGCATGACGCCGTGCAGGTAGTCCTCGATGCGCAGGTCCGGATGCGCCACCTTCAGGCCGGACAGGATCGTCGGCATCAGCACCCGCTGTTCGACGGTGAGCGTTCCGTCGACCATCGCGTCGACGAGCGGCCGCAGATCGGTCGGCGGGACGATGCTGATGGAGCCGGCGAGGTCGAGTCCGGCGCCGTAGTCGGGCATCAACTCGTTGGCGGCCCACACGGCCTGACCGCCCTGCGACACCCCGTAGCCCACCCAGGACGTCGAGGCCTCGGGCACGACGTTGCGTGCGGCGCGCACCGCGTCGATCACGTTGTGGGCGGCGGTCTTCGGCTCCAGGTACGGATGCGGTCCCGGCGTGCCGAGCCCCTGGTAGTCGGTCATCACGACGAGGTAGCCGTAGGTCAGGAACGCGCCGATCACACCCGCATTGCCCATCAGGCCCGGGTAGCCCGACGGCGCGCAACTGCTGGCCAGCCCGGTGGTGGGGTGGCCCAGTGAGGCGATGCGCCATCCGCCGTCGGGGGGATCACCGGTGGGCACGAGGACGATCCCCGACACGGTGGTCGCCGATCCGTCGATGCCCGACGTCGACTTGTAGCGGATCTTCACCGCCTGCGACGAAAGCCGTTGCAGCGACGGGAACACGGGCAGGTCGGTCGGGTCGGCCAGCAGCGTCCCGTTCGCGTCGTCGGCGGCGGCGCGTCCGTCGGATCGCTCGTCCGCGGGTGCCGAGCACGCGCCGAGCGCCAGGGCCAGCACGGTCAGTGCCGCGGCCACCCTCGCGCGGGTCACGTCAGCCCCGGTCTGCTGCGAGCAATCCGACGGGATCGCTGCACATCTGCTCCAACGCGCCGGTCACCAGGTCGGCGTCGACGGCCGCCTCGCAGAACGTCGCGGTGAAGGTGCGGCCACCTGCGAGTTCCGACACCAGCAGCGTCACCGCGTCGGGACCGTCGGGCTCGAGGTAGGCCGCCAACCGTGGGGGCCGACCGTCGGGTGCCCACTCGACGTGGTCGAACATCGGCAGGCGCCCAAGGTCGCTGACCGACAACCGGATCCGACCCGAGGCATCCGCGACACCGGTCGTCGCGACCGGCGCTGTACCCCCGCGGCGCAGCAGTGCCTTGGCCTCGGCCAGCAGCAGGACCGCGATGGGCCAGCCCGAGTCGGAGACCCGTCGGACCAGCGATGCGATGTCGGCGGGACCGCCGCCGGGCGGCAGCAGGATCGGCATGGCGACCGCGAAGTTGCCCTGCGACAGTGCGTGACCGGGGTCGAGGTACCGCCGGCAGTTCATCAGGATCATCACGCGCTCGTCGAGCCGGGCACCCCGCGTGCGCAGTGCGGCCAGCCAGAGCGCGACCGTGGTCGACGCGGAGGTGGCGCCGGACGCGTTCGCGCGCGACCAGGTCCGCAGTTCGGTCACCACGTCGGGCGGCATGTAGGCCGTGACGGTGCGGTTGTGGTCCTGCCAGTCCTCGACGGTGCGGGTGGGACGGTCGACGTCCGCGCCGATCTTGTTGATGCTGCGCAACTTCCGGATCTCGCCCAGTGCGGCGGGCCGCCCGCGGAAGTGGCGCAGCGCTGCCGAGCGCAGCGCGTGCTGCGGCAGGCTGCGGGCGATGATCCCGGACCGCTCGGGGTCGACGTCACCGGCCAGCGCGGCCAGGAGGGTGAGGCCGAACTGACCGTCGCCCACGCCGTGGGAGTAGTCGACGGCGACGTGGCCGTCGGACAGCAGGACGTTGAGCGGCCGTCGGGCGTCGGTGCCCCGGCGCACCGTGGTGAGCAGCGCGCCGAGATCGTCGGCGCGCAGGGCGTCGTTCCGAACGACGTGCCGGGCGACGTCGTCGCGGTAGCACCACATCCGCTCGTCGGCTCGCGGTTCGAGCGCGAGGTGCGGGCGGGGCAGCGCGGCGGCCGAGGCGAGGACGCCGGTGGCGCGGGACTCGTCGAGTCCTGCCACGGGTCCGACCACGGCGACGGTGCGGCTCGGCGTCAGCGCTCGGTCGAGCACCGAGGACCGGTAGCGCTGCGGTGCGTCACCGGGTGGCATCGACCACCTCCTGCATGCGGCGCCGGAAGGTGTCGCGGGAGAACCCCTCTGCCCACTCGCGGATGCGACCGCCGTCGAACCGGCCGGGGTCGAAACCCGTCATGGCCTCGGCGAACCGGTCGGCGACCTGTGTGTCGCTGCCGACGGCGACGTGCAGCCCGGTGACACCGGGCACGACCGTGTCGACGGCGCCACCCTCGGCGAGCGCGATCACCGGCGTGCCCGTCGCCATGGACTCCACGGGCACGATGCCGAAGTCCTCGATGCCCGGCATCAGCAGGGCGCGCGCCCTCCGGTGCAGATCGAGCAGTTCGTCGTGGGGGACGCGGCCGAGAAAGGTGGTCTTCGGCCCGGCGATCTCGCGGCACGCCTTCATCGCGCGGCCGTCCCCGGCGACGACCAGCGGAACGCCCGCGCGACGCGCGGCCTCGATCGCCAGGTCGGGACGCTTGTACGGCACCAGGCGGCCGGCGAGCAGGAAGAAGTCCTCGCGTTCGACGGACGGGTCGGGTGTGAAGCCGTCGGTGTCGACCGGGGGATGGACGACGACGGCCTCGCGGTTCCACCACTCCGAGATCCGTTGCGCCACGGCCGACGAGTTGGCCACGACGGTGTGCAGCCGGGGTGCCGCCGCGGTCTCGCCGCGACGCGCGATCGCCGACAGCGCGGTCAGCACGGCCGCGCCGACGGCGCCACCGCCCTCGCCCGCGCGCAGCGACGCGTCCCACGCCCAGCGCGCTGGGCTGTGCACGTAGCCGATCACCGGTGCGTCGGTGGCGAACACCGACTGCGTCGCGAAGGCGTGGTGGCTGGCGATGACGGCCTGCACGTCCCCGATCGGCAGCCGGCGGAAGGCGCCCGGCATCAACGGCATCAGCGGCGCGTAGGACTTCTGCCGCAGCACACGGTGGTACAGCGGGTTGAGCCACGTCGCACGAGGTGGTCGGGTCAGCCCGGGGGACACGCCCTCGGCGCGGACGATCGAGCCGTACACGTCGGAGCCCGGCCACTGCAGTGCCAGCTGTTCGACCACGTGCTCGGAGCCGGCCACCTCGGTGAACCGTTCGTGGACGATCGCGATCCGCTCACCGGCCATGGTCGTCCTCCGTGGCGTTGACGCCGACGTGCTGTTTGGCGTGGAGCCGATCGCCACGGGTGGCGCTCTGCAGCACCAGGTTTCGCGGCACACCGAGGTCGGCGAGCTGGGCGAGGGTGCGCTCGGCCGCCGCGCGATCGGATCCGGTGACCGAGACGATCACGACGGCGGTGCCTGCGGTGGCGACGTTGACCCGCTGCCACCAGGGGGTGGCGAGCGGCAGATCGAACACGGTGCGGAACCGGCCGCGCTCGTTGTCCCGGGCGGCGGTCAGCGACGGCGGTGCGACCGCACCGTCGCCGATCAGCAGCAGGGCGGGCCGGGCATCGCGCATCACCTGCACGAGCTTGGCCGACGTCAACGGGTCGAGTTCACCGGCGGGCACCGCAGCCGGGTCGAAGTGCGCGCCGTACCGGCGTGCGACGCGACGCGCCCAGGTGCGGTTCGGGGACGAGCCGACGCGACCGCGCCACAGCACGATGCACTCGGCGACGACGATGAGCGTGACGAGCCCCGCGACGAGCGCCTCCGACAGCGGCTGCGGCGACACGGGCTCGGTGTCCTGCTCGGGCGACGCCAGGATGGTCAACTGGTCGCCGCCCGAGTCCTGCAGCGCCGCCAATTGCGTTTGCAGTTCCGCGAGTTGACGGTCCGACTCGACCTTGGTGGGGTCGTCCGGCGCCAGTAGCGAGCTGCGTGCCTGTTCGGCGGTGATCGCGGCCTGGATCTGGTCGACCTGCCGGCCGATGTCCTTGGTGTGGTTCGCGAACGAGGCCTGCGCCACCGTGATGACCAGCGACCGGGCGAGCTGCTCGGCAGTCTCCGGCGAGTCGGCCGTGACCGTGAAGACGAGGATCTGCGGGGCCGGCCCCTTCGACAGCTCGACGTGTTCGCTCAGCGTCTGCACGTCCCAGTCGTCGGTGTCGACCTCGCCCAGCACCTGGTTGAGCACGTTGGTGTCCTGCGCGAGCCCCATGAACGGCGCGCGCATCTGCTCGACGAACGCGTCGCCGGGCACGAGTTCCTTGGACGACGTGATCTCGGTGAGCAGCGTGGCCGAATACTCCTTCGGTGCGAGCAGCGCCCGCAGTCCGAACACCACCCCGCCGACGACGAGCGCCACCACGAGCGCGGGCAGCAGCGCGCGCCCGAATTCCCTCAGGTGCCCCGCCAGATCGACCGGCGGCGGCACCTCACCCCGGTGCACCGGGTCTTCCACAGTCACCAACCGGACTCCTTCGGTTGCCCGGGTGCGCGTCGCGATCCGGGGATCTCCTGGACGTGGAACGTCGATGATAGCGAGCAGGCTCGCCGGTCATGGCCGTCCGGAGGGATCGGCCGTCGGACTGTCATCAGCGGGTCTCTCCGAATCTCTGGACGTCGGCGTAGGCGGGTTTCGGGGTGAAGTCGCGGCGGAGGATGCCGAAGTTCTGCTCGATCTCGGTCGCGTCGGATCCGCTGTCGCGCAGGCTGTACACGAACGCGGGACCGATCCACGGGGTGTTCTCGGCGGTCGCGAGGATCATCCGCAGGGTCTCGGCCTGGAAGGCGTCGCTGACGGCGCGGGGGCCGGTGCCGGTGGGCGCGCCGCACTCGGTGATCCAGATCGACTTGGCCGCGTCGCCGCCGTCGACCATGACGTCGCGCATGTCCCACATCCGCTGAGCCGTGTTCCACGCGGACGTGGTGGGGTCGTTGGGCAGCGCGGGGTAGGTGTACGGGTGGATCGCGAAGGCGTCGAAGAAGCGGTTGGAGCCGTTGGCGTACATGCCGCGCAAAAATGTGAGCGGGGCGATGTCGCTGCCGTTGTCCTCGGCAGGGGCGAGGCCACCGGACAGGACCGTCGACTCCGGGTCGACGCCCTTGATCGCGCGGTAGGTGGCGGCGAGCAGCAGGCCGTACCGACCGGGATCGGGTCGGGGCTGGAAGTAGTTGACCGTGTTGGGCTCGTTCCACACCTCCCACTCCGAGACCTGGGCGCGGTACCGGCGGGCGGCGTCCGCGGCGAACGCGGCGAAGCGCTCGGGGTCCTTCGGCGCGAAGTACCCGCCCGAGGCGGCGGGGTGCTCGGCGGCCCAGTCGGGCGCATAGGTGATCAGCCCCAGCGGGCACAGCCCGCGCGCGGTGACGGCGCTCATCACGCGGTCGATGCTCGACCAATCCCGTTGTCCCTCGGTGGGTTCGACGCGCGTCCAGTCGACGTCCACGCGGACCGACCACATCCCGGCCTCGGTCACCCGGTCGAGCAGCGTGCCGAGGTCGGCGTCGGACATGGTGAGAACGTCGGAACCCTGTGAGGCGCCGGTCTTGCCCTTCGCCGACGTGGCGCGGCAGTCGGCGGCGGCCCGCGCCTCGACGACGGAGACGCCGGCGACCCCGAGGATGACCGCCGCGACCAGGCAGGCGGCCTGCAGTCCGCGCCGGTGCACCGTCCGCTCAGCCGGCCAGGACACGAAGCATCTCCGGGATAGTCACGTTGACGTCGTGGTGGGCGGCGACGTAGGCGCGGGCCCGCTCGCCGATCGAGCGACGCAACGCCGCGTCGGACAGCACGCGGCGGATCGCCTCGGCCAGTGCCGCGGCGTCACCGGGCGGGTAGAGCAGTCCGGCACCATCGGTCAGGAACTCGCTGGTGCCTCCGTGGTCGCTGCCCACGACCGGTAGTCCGTGCGACATCGCCTCCAGGACGTTGAGCGGGCCGGCCTCGGGGAGGACGCTTGCGGACACCACGACGTCCCAGCCGGACATCGCGGTCACGGGGTCGACGTAGCCGAGGAATCGCACCCGGCCGGCGAGGTCGGGCCGGGCGGCCCGTGCCGTCAGCTCCTCGACGTGGGCGGCGTCGCCGGGGAAGCTGCCGCCCGCCAACTCGAGGTGGACGTCGGGCAGTCGGGCGATCGCGTCGAGCAGCACGCCGTGACCCTTCCACGGCGTCAGCAGGGCCAGCATGCCGACGACCGGCGGCGAGTGCAGGTCGCCGCCGAGCGCGGGCACCGGCCACCGGACGCCGTTGTGCGCGACGACGACCGGGAAGCCCATCGCGCGCAGGGGTTCGGCCGTCGCCTCCGAGACCGCGACGGCGGTGCGGACCGCGGGCCTGCCGATCGCGGTGACGGCACGCTGCTTCCCGTTGGCGACGGTGTCGTGGACGAGCCATGACGCGCAGTTCCGCCCGCCGGCGAGCCGCACCGACGGGAGTGCGTACATCGAGTTGACGACGGTTGCGGTCCCCGGGGTCCGCATCGCCCGCTTGAGGATTCGGCCCGCACGCACCCACCGCCCGAGCAGGCGGCCGGCGCCGAGGAGGCGCGCCACCCCGGACTCGCCGGTCAGCCCGAGCTGCGGCAGTTCGACGTGGGAGACGCCGTCGGGCAGGGCGTCGCGCAACGGTCCCGCCGGGCACGCGACCGCCACCTCGCGGCCCTGGCGCCGGCCGTCGCGCACCAGGTCGAGCAGCACCTTCTCGGCTCCGGAGACGTTGCCGGTGTGCGCGACGAAGAGGATCGGCGTCACGGCGTGCGCCCCCGGCCCGCCGGCACGGGAAGGCCGACCAGCAGGCGCAGCACGTACGCCAGGCCCACCAGGATCGTCACGGCCGCGAGCGACACCAGCGGCCACGCGCCGGGCACGCGGTCGACCGCGTAGGCGCCGGCGGCCGACAGCGCGACGGCGAGGATCAGGAGCACCGCCAGCTGGCGCAGGGGCAGCAGGCCACGCACCGGGACGGTGCGGGCGATCACCACCCAGAGCAGGATCACGCAGACCGTCCAGGTGACCACCGTGGAGATGGCCGCCCCGTCGTAGGACATCCGCGGGATCAGGACCAGGTTGAGCCCGACGTTGAGGACGAGGCCGCCGACCGCCACCCAGGGGTACCTGCGCTGCAGGCCCGCGGCGGTGAGCAGGAAGATGCCGAGCACGATGAGCGACATGAGTGCGGCGCCCACGACCAGCAGCCGTGCGGCGTCGGCGGACGGCGCGAAGCGGTCACCGTAGAGCAGCCGGATCAGCGGTTCGGCCGACGGCCAGAACGCCACCACGCACACCGCACCACCCAGGCCGAACAGCATTGCCGCGGTGCGGGTCCGGTCGCGGAACACGTCGAGCTGATCCGGCCACGCCGCCACCAGGAGGGTGCTGATCGGTGCGGCCGCGGCGAGCGCGAAGGTGTCGATGATGTCGGAGAACTTGTATCCGATCGAGTAGAGGCCGACCGCGTCGTAGGTGTCCATGAGGCTGAGCATGAGGATGTCGACCTTCATCATCGCCACCGTGAGGGCGAATCCGATCGCCAGCGGGATCGCCTCGACCAGCATGGGCTTCCAGCGCCGGGCATCGACGTGGCGCGACGGGGCGATGCCCACCGCCGGCCGGGTCACGCCGAACGCCTTGACGACCAGCTTGAACAGCTCGTTGGCGACCACGGGCAGCACGAAGATCAGCAGGACCGGGGCGAAGACCGCGGCGACGACCGTGAGCGCCAACTGCAGTGTCTGGCCGAGGCTCTCGGCCACCGCGACGAGCAGCATCCGGTGCCGGCTCTGGAACAGGACCGTCAGCGCGTGACTGGGGGTGGCCAGCACCACGACGAGGCCGGCGGCGGCGGTGGCGAGGACCACCTCCGAGGGATAGCCCAGCAGCACCACGTAGGCCATGGCGACGACGTACCCGACCAGACCGAGCACGGTGCGCAGGGCGACGAAGGAGGATGCGGTGCGGGCGATCTCGTCACGGTCCGCGCCCATCAGGTGCGCCAGCACGACGCGTCCCACGCCGAGGTCGGTGACGATCGACATCACGCCGAGCAGGGCGAAGACGAAGCTGAACTGACCCCACTCCTCCGAGGAGAGGGACCGCGCGACGATCACGCTGCCCACCCAGCCGAGGGCGGCGACGATCACCCGGCTCACCAGGATCACCAGGGTGGCGCGCGCCGCGGCGTTCGGGTCGGCGGCCACCTCGCGGTAGTCGGTGACGGGTTCGGCACCCTCCATCGCCGGGTCGTCGGTCACGGCTCGCTCCCGGTGCGCAGCGCACCCGCGTCCCGGTAGGCCGCCACGGTGCGCTCGGCGGTCCGGTGCCACGTCATCGTCGCGGCGGCCGTGACGGCGTTGGCGCGCAGCGCGTCCCGCGCCTCCCGGTCGTGCAGCAGGGGGCGCAGCGCAGCCACCCAGTCGTCGACCCGAGGCGAGTCCACCAGCACGGCGCCGTCGCCCACGACCTGTGGCAGCGCGCCCACGGCGCTCGCGACCACGGCGGCACCGCACGCCATCGCCTCGACCGGGGGCAGTCCGAAGCCCTCGTACTTCGAGGCGTAGGCGGTGACGGTGGCCGCGCGGTACAGGCCGGGCAGGTCCTCGACGTCGACGTAGCCGAGCCCGACGGCCGACGCGGGCGCGGCGGGTCCGGTCGAGCCCGCGCCCGCCAGGACGCACGGCACGTCGAGTTCGCGTGCGGCGTCGGCGACGAGTGCGACGTCCTTGCGGGGTTCCACCGTCCCGACCTGCAGGACGAAGCGCTCGGGCAGTCCGTATTTGGCCCGGACCGCGTCGACGGCGTCGTCGGCGGGCGGTCGCGCCCACGAGGCGGGTGCCAGCTCGACCACCGTGGCCTCCCGGCCGCTGATCGCGGCGATGCGCTCGGCGGTGAACTCGGACACCGCGATCAGCAGGTCGGCCTTGCGCAACGCGTGCCGGACCAGCCGCTGCTCACCCGCGGCGCGGAACCTGCTGGAGGCCGAGGGCATGTCGAACACCGACAGGTCGTGCACGGTGGCGACGGTGACGGCACTCGTCGCGAGGGGCAGATCGACGTCGAGTGCGTGGAACACGTCGCACGACCACGTCGGCAGGGCGCCGAGGACCGCGCGCACCGCACCCGACGACACCGGTCGGCTCAGCGCACGCACCCCGGCGGGCAGGTCGCCGACCGCGTCCTGCTGCACCACGGCGGACAGCTCGGCGTCGGGCAGGAACGCCGGCAGCGCCTTCAGGAACTCGCGGATGTAGGTCTGGACGCCACTGCCTCCTGGTCGGAGGGCAAGGGCCCCGTAGACGTATCGTGTTGTGCTGCTGCGCATCCCACCACCCCCAGAAGCAGCCAGAAGTAGACGTCGATCGGAAATATCTCGAGGTAGGTGGCCACCACCATGGCGACCATGGCTGCGATCAGCGACGCGCTGACGCCCAGCGCCAGCGCCGCATCCCGGCCGGTGAGCGTCCAGGCCAGTCGGGTGGTCCACAGCAGCGCCGTGATGATGATGCCCAGGAGCAGCCACAGTCCGATGGGCCCGAGTTCCAGGAGCATCTTCACGTAGTAGTTGTCCGGCTGATAGTTCGTCGAGACGCCGGAGATCGTCACTCCCTGCGCCGTCGACATCCGGTCGGCGGCGGCCCCGCTGGATCCCAGTCCGAGTCCCACGGGGTGCACCAGGATGCTGTCGATGATGTCGCTCCAGCCGGCGCCGCGCTCGCCGAGACTGCTCGACGAGAAGAACACCCGCGAGATGCTGGGGACGAACGGAACGATGATGGCGACGGCGATCGCGCCGATGGCGAGCGGGAGGAAGAGGCTGCGGAAGCGCAGCACCGCGAGCCACAGCATGCCCAGCACCAGCCCGAGGATGGCCGCGCGGACGATCGAACTGGCCATGGCGACCACCATGATGGGCGACAGGTAGAGGAACACCATGTTGCGGCGTCGTCGTGGTTCGGCCAGCGCGACGGCGCCCCCGACGAGCAGCGCCAGCATCACGTACAGCCCGAACGGGAACGGCTGGACGAACGTGCTGAACGTGCGGAGCAGTCCGCCGGAGGTGCGCACCTCGCGGCCGTACTCGTAGCCCAGCGACACCAATGTGCCGGGGCCGACGATCAATTGGGCGATCCCGACGAAGGAGGCGAGCACGGCCATCCCCATCAGGATGCTGACGAAGGTGTCCCGGTCGCGGGCGTCGAACGGGGCGAACCACATGACGGCGACCACGGCGACGAAGAAGAAGGTCACCTTGATGGCCACGAATCCGAGCAGGCCGAACGAGATGACGGCGGACAGGCTTCCAAATGCCAGCCACAGCGCGGCCGCCGGCCACCAGGGTGCGTGCAGCGGTGCGGGCCGGTTCCAGCCGGGCCCCCGCGACCGGCGCATCCAGGCGCAGATCGCGGTGAGGATCAGCAGACCCTCCTTCCATGCCGTGGCGACGCCGGGCAGGGGGAGGATCGCCAGCAGGCCGTGCAGGGGGGTCAGCGCGGCGAGCAGCAGCAGGCCGCGCTGCGGGCGTCGGTAGATGAGGTTGACGGTGGCCGCCGCCACCAGGACGGCCGCCACCGCCAGGGGGATCAGCGCTAGCGTCACGGTGTCTCGATGAGCAGGGGTCTCAGTCCTCGGCGCGCTTGAGCACTGCCCGCACGGTGAGGAACAGGATCTTGACGTCGAGCCAGATGGACCAGTTCTCGATGTAGTAGTTGTCCCACTCGGCGCGGTCGGCGATGGAGGTCTGACCCCGGAGGCCGTGTACCTGAGCCCATCCCGTGACACCCGCCTTCACGCGGTGCCGCTCGCCGTAACGCCGGATCTGTGCTTCGAAGAGTTCGACGAACTCGGGCCGCTCAGGTCGTGGGCCGACCAGGCTCATGTCGCCCTTGATGACGTTGAGCAGTTGCGGCAGCTCGTCGAGCGACGTCTGACGCATGATCTTGCCGATGCGGGTGCGGCGGTCGACGCCCTCGACCCCGCCCGGTGCGGCACCGGTCTTCAGTTCGAACTGCGCGTCCGACTCGCGGGGCGGCCGCATGGACCGGAACTTGTAGCAGTCGAACGGCTTTCCGTCCCGGCCGACGCGCTTCTGCTTGAAGAAGATCGGCCCGGGCGAGCTGAGCCGCACCAGAAGTGCCAGACCCAGGAAGATCGGTGAGATCACGACCAGCCCGAGGGCGGTGAGTACGCGATCGAAGAAGCCCTTTACCCAGAACTGCCAGCCCAGCGGGTTCACGTGGGGCAGCACCAGCAGCGGCAGTCCACCGAGGTGCTCGACGCGAGCGCGTTCGCCGACCGCGTCGTGCAGCCGCGGCACCACCCACACCCGCATCCCGCGGCGCTGGGCGATGCGCACCGCGGTGACGACGTCGTCGAACGGCACGTTCTCGCAGAAACCCACGATGAGTTCCTCGGCGGCCGTGGCGTCGACGACGGCGGCGATGTCGGAGGGACGGCCGAGGTGCGGCACGTCCATGAAGTCCGGTGTGTCGTCGTGCAGGCGGGCGATCGGCGGTGCGGCGCTCAGCGTGCCGACCGGAACCATGCCGTACTCCGGCATCTGTTGCATGCGCGAGATGATCTGATTCGAGATCGGGCCGTCACCGAGGACGAGCGTCGGTGCCGCGGAGTTGAACCGCTGGCGCAGGATGCGCTGCACCACCGCGCGGGCGAGCCGCACCAGGGGCAGCAGGATCGCCGAGCAGACCCAGATCCGCGCGATCACCTCGCCGGGCCTGCCCTCCGTCCCGACGACGAGCATGAGCGTCAAGAGGAACAGTGCGGCCAGGGCGACCGCGGTCTGCACCGGGCCGATCTCGTCGAGGAAGTTGCGGCGCAGCGCGCGACGGTACATCGACCGGGACGCGAGCATCGCGACGACGATCGGCACGAAGAGCCACGGCAGCCAGCCCACCAGCGCCTGCGCCTCGGTCCCGCGGCCCATCAGCTGGGCGGCGCCGACGGCGGCCGACGCGGCGGTCACGTCAAGGACCAGGGTCACCACCGTGTGCAGTGGATTGCGCCGCAGCAGGTTGGGCAGGCTCGGGCGGGCGGGGCTGTTGCCGACCGCGGTCTTGGTAGCCCGGGCCTGCGTCTGAAAGGACATCACTGGTGCAGCCATGTCGTCCTACGTCCTACCGCCGTACATGTTTGCCAAGTTACGCGATTGGAGTGATACAGACAGCACTTTGCCAGGTCGATTTCGTGACGTTCCGTGTAAGGAGTGAACTGAACGGCTGAGTTTGCGGACTAATCCGCGATGAGAGGGTCATTTGGCCGCGAAGACGCGTTCGCTGACGAGTTGGACGAGGTCGTCGAGAACCTGCATGTGTCCGGTGCTCCACTGCCGAGGCCTGCCGTCCCACACGCACACGGTCCCGATGGCCTGCCCGCCCGGCGCGAACAGCGGGATGCCGGCGTACGAGACGAGGGTGCCGTCCAGGACGGCGGGGTGGTCGTGCAGCAGGGGATGGATGCGGGCGTCCTCCACCACCAACGGTTCGCCCTTGGCCACGGCGTACCGGCAGACCGACCGGTCCAGCGGCGTCTCGCGGACCCCGTCGGGCAGCCCGATGACGCTCTTGAAGAACTGCCGATGGTCGTCCACCAGCGAGATCGCCGCCGACGAGACGCCGAGCGCCTGCACCGCCATGGACACGATGCGGTCATAGGACGGATCGGCGTCCGAGTCCAGCAGCCCCGTGTCGCGCAGCGCCTTCAGTCGGGCGGGGTCGTCCAGGATCGGGTGCTTGCCCGTCACCTCCGCGATGGAGGCGTTGTCACTGATGCGCTGCAGCAGGTCCAGCAAGACCTGCATCTCGGGTTCCGCGTTGGCCTCGAGGTCCTTGCGCAGCCGGGCTGCGACGGCCTTCTGGACGTAGACGTCGATGGTCTCGCCGGCCCTGCTCGCCTGCGCCCGCAACGCGCGGTCAAGTTGCTCGTCGAAGCTGGGGATGTCCGCCATGTACCAAACATACGGTGGTGAGGCGGTTGGGTCGCGCTGTTCGCACGGCAAAGTCAGGCAGTTAGCCTAGCCAAGGCTGCGCCGACGTCCGGAAGCGCCGACGGACCGCTGCCGGTGGCGCCGGCGCGCACGTCGGCGAGGCCCGTCCGGGGCCGCGGGGTGCCGACGACCGTGCCGAGCGCGACGCCGGCCGACGTCGGGATCTGGATGGTGCTGCCGGGCTCGAGATCGTCGCCCACGGCGGTGTCGCCGTCGAACCACTGTTGGAGCCAGGTGACCGCCAGCTGCTGCACTGCGGGCGGGTTCTGGGGCTGCGGGAATCCGGCGGCGACGTAGGCGGCGAACTGGATCAGGGGGTTGCCGCCCTGCATCGAGTCCATGTGGACACCGCCTGCGAGGACGACGCCGTTGAACCGGTCCGGCCGGGCCGCGTCGAGCGCCTCCTTCACGTTGCTCAGGGAGTTGTAGACGTTCCATGGAGCGCCGATCTCGCGGATCGGGACGTACTGCCCGCCGCGGGATTCGTAGGCGTCCAGCCTGCCGAGTGCGTCCGCCATCGTGGATCCGGTGGGCACGCCGTCGAGGGTGATGACGCCGACGAGGTTGGCCGCGCCGCCGTTCGCGGCCAGGAACCCCGCGGCGGCCGCGACCAGATTGCCGCCCAGCGAGTGGCCCGCCATGGCGAATTTCGTTGGCAACGAGGCAGATCGAGGATCCACGCCGTAGCGGTCGGCGAAGCCCGCGTCGAGCGCGCTGCGGGTGAGTGCGGCGCGATCCCCGATGAACAGGTCGGCGACCGCGGACGCCATCCCGGTGCCGCCGAGCCAGTACGCGTCGCCGGCGAACAGGTTCGAGGGCAGCGAGGGGGTCACCACGATGCTGTTGGTCTGGGCGGCTAGATTCGCGGCGGTGTAGCTGTACATCGGCCCGAGCGCCAGCAATCCGTGCTGCAGCAGGATCATCCGGGTGGGCACCTCGTCGCCCTCGGGGTAGTACCAGTTGGCGGCGACGCGTTGCCCGGTGCCCAACTCGAGCGTCGAGCTGCGGACGGTCACCGTGCTGCCGGCAGGAAGCACCGGCGGTCCCTGAACCAGCGCCTCGAGCGCCTGCAGCGTGTTGATGACCAGCGAACCGACGTTGACCACGACGGCTGCGATGACGGATCCGACGACGTCCAAGAGCGACGGCGGTGCCGGGGGAGCGACGGCCGCGGCCGCAGCGCGCGCGAGGCGGGTCGTGACGGGGGCGGGTGCGGCGATGGAGTCGGCGGAGTCGGCGGTCGTGTCGTGCGGGACCGGCCGAACCGCGGTCTCGACGGTCGTTTCGGGAACGATCGCGACGGGTTCGTCCCGCTCGACGACCGGCACGACGTCCACGGCTTTCTTCGCTGGCGTTGCGGTGGTGACACCGTTCTGGTCGTCGTGCCGGGCGGGCACCGGCGTGGGGGAGGCCGTCCGGGGCGGCTCGGTCTCGGCCGGCCCGACCTCCACGTCGGCCGGTGGTTCCACCGGCTCGGGCGCGGTATCGGGGTCGAGCGGTTCGGACTCGGTGGCCGTGCCGCTGCCGGCCCCGGACTCGGCAGCCGTGTCATCCGCGTCGTCCGGCGAGGTGTCCGTGTCGCCGGGTGCCCGGTCGTCGTCCTCGGCCCCGGGCTTGGACGTGGTCCCCGAACCCGCCGAACCCGCCGAACCGGTCGGCGCCGCAGAGCCCGCCGAACCGGGCGAACCCGTCGACTCGGACCGGGATGGGGACTGCGACGACGAGGCGCCCGCGTCCGAACCGGACTCCGTATCGGCCCCGGCGATGCCCGCACCCGCCAGCAGCGCCGCGGACACCCCTGCAGTGACGAGGCCTACCCCGACCCACGCCGACACCTGCTCCATGCGCGCCCCTGTCTCGACGGTCGGCGCCGGTGACGCGACGCCTCGAGGGCGATACTGACAGGACCGTCAGCCGTCCGTGCGGCTTTGGCGGCGTTCGGGCGTCGACGGGGCTGCGGGATCGAGGAATTCGTAGGTTTCGAACGCCTGTTCGCCCGGGTATCAGTGCGGCAGGAGGTGATCGCAATGAGCGAGGACACGAACGAGGTGCCGCAGGCACCGAACGAGAACGCCGAGAAGGATCCGTCCGACTGGGTGACGGGCGACGAGCCGATGACGGGTGCGCAGCGCAGTTACCTGCACACCCTGGCCCAGGAGGCCAAGCGGGAGGTTCCCGAGGATCTCACCAAGGCGCAGGCATCCGAGATGATCGACGAGCTGCAGTCGTCCACCGGACGCGGCTAGATCCGAGACAACGCAAAACCCCGGCCACGAATGCGTGGCCGGGGTTTCGTGTTCGTGCGGGTCGGGTCAGACGCCGACGACCTCGCGGGCGATGTCCGCGACGCGCGTCTGCGCAGCCGAGACGACGCTGGAGCGGTTCTTGTGCTGCTCCTCGTAGGCGATGATCGCGCGGATGTCGGCCGGATCGGTCAGGTCCTTCACCGCGGCGACGGCGGAACTGACGTTCAGCTCGTCGTAGTCGGCGATCGGCAGCTCGTCGGATGCGACGACGCCCGCGGCGGTGCGCAGCGAGTGCAGCACGTCGGCGGCGTCATCGGCACCCGCGTCGCGGGTGACCTTCTCGGCGGTCTCGAGGGCCGCGTCACGCGAGGCGGAGAACGCCTTGGCCGCGACGGAACCGGCCTGCGCGCCACGGTCGGCCAGCTCGCTGAGCGTCGGCGGCGTGTTGCGGATCGCGTCGACCGCACGATCGATGCGGCGGGCCGACCACGTGAGCGGCAGGTTGGCGATCTTGACGGTGATGCCGGCCGCGGCCTGCAGCGGGGTCCGGCGCAATGCGGCCGGTCCGCCGAGGGCATCCTCGGCCAGGACGGTGGTCAGCCAGTCGACGGTCGCCGAGTGCGCCGTGATCAGCTCGGTGGCGAGCGCCTCGAGGTCCTTGTTGCCCGCCGAGACGGCCAGCGCCTTCAGGTAGCGCGACCGATCGAGCAGCTGGTGCTCGAGTCCGAGATCACCCAGGAGGGCCTCGTCGAACGGTCCGGCCTGCTCGCCGAGCGCCTTGACGGCGGCGGTGGCGCGGCCGAAGAACGGCGCGACGACGTCGGGGAAGCCGCCGAGTTCGCGGATGGCGGCCTGGATCTTGAGCGCACGCTCGCGACCGTGGCGGGCATTCTCGGTCAGCTCGCGTTGCACGGCCTCGGTGCGGGCCTGGGCGACGCGGGTCTCGGCGACCTGCACCTCGGTGTTGGTCAGCGCGAGGATGGCGCGGAGCTGGGCGATGAGCGTGGTGGTGTCCGTGTTGGGCATGGTTCTCCTCCCAGAGTGAAGTGATGATTCTGCGGCGCAATCTGCGCCATGGTTTATTGGCTACCCGACGCGCCGGACGAGGAAAACGATCGGCACTGTTGTCTGGATCACGTCGGCACGGCGGCCGGGTGAGCCGCTTTGCAGGACGCGGGGACGACCAGTGAAACCGGTGGCCGACGGGCGGCGGCCGCGACCGCCGGGGTTGCGGATCGCAGAAGGCAACCGCCGAGATCGGGTGTGCGACCCTCGTCACAGCACTCGGGTGGTTTGCGGGGACCGCTGGTCATGCTGCGACAATGGGGAGCAAGAGACCCGTTCGCGCCGGTCCGGCAACACGCGATCACCGTTGCCAGAACGGTCGGCACGGTCGCGGTGCAGTCCACGACGAGGTGGAAATGCGCCGTCATCACTGCGAACGTCGACGCCTCAAGAGGAGCTTCTGTCACGTGGCCTTGAACACGATTGCGCTCGAACTCGTCCCGTCCAACGTCGAGCGGGGACCTCAGTTCGCCGTCGACGAGGCACGCAAGGTGGTCGAGCTGTCCGAGGCCGCCGGGATCGGCGGCCGGATCGGGCACGTGATGATCCCTGGGATGATCGAGGAGGACGGCGACCGTCCCATCGAGATGAAGCCCAAGCTCGACGTACTCGACTACTGGTCGCTGCTGCAACCGGAGCTGCCGGGCGTACGCGGACTGTGCACACAGGTGACGTCCTTCCTCGACCGGGACGCGCTGCGCGAGCGGCTGACGGTCCTCAACGGCGCCGGGTTCGACGGCATCGCGTTCGTCGGGGTGCCCCGCACGATGAGCGACGGCGAGGGTGCCGGCGTGGCGCCCACCGACGCGCTGTCGATCTACGAGGAGCTGGTCGACAACCGCGGCGTCATCCTCATCCCCACCCGCGACGGCGAGCAGGGGCGCTTCACCTTCAAGATCGATCAGGGCGCCACCTACGGGATGACCCAGCTGCTGTACTCCGATGCGATCGTCGACTTCCTCGGCCGCTTCGCCAAGGAGAACGACCACCGGCCGGAGATCCTGCTGTCCTTCGGGTTCGTGCCCAAGATGGAGTCGAACGTCGGGCTCATCAACTGGCTCATCCAGGATCCCGGCAACGCCGCGGTGGCAGGGGAACAGGCGTTCGTCAAGGATCTCGCCGCGATGGAGCCCGCCGACAAGCGCCGCGCGATGGTCGACCTCTACAAGCGGGTCATCGACGGGGTGGCCGACCTCGGCTTCCCGCTCAGCATCCACTTCGAGGCCACCTACGGGGTGTCCCGGCCGGCCTTCGACACCTTCGCCGAGATGCTGGCCTACTGGTCGCCCGACCGGGACTGACGGTCACGCGTGGCACGATCGACACGTGTCCACGCACTCCGAGCCGCTGGCGAACTACCCGGTCATCGCACCGCCGGTTCCCTCGCCCGTCTTCACGTCGCAGCGCTGGAGTGACCTGACCTTCCTGCACTGGCCGGTCGACCCGGCCGCGATCGAGCACCTCTACCCCGCGGGCACCCGGCCCGACGTGTTCGCCGACGGACTGACCTACGTGGGCCTGATCCCGTTCGCGATGCGCGACCTCGCATTTGGGATCCCGACGCCCGTCCCGTATCTCGGTGACTTCCTCGAGACGAACGTCCGGTTGTACTCGACCGACGACTCGGGACGGCACGGCGTGCTGTTCCGGTCGCTGGAGACCGAACGGCTCGTGATGGTGGGAGTGTCGCGTGCCCTGCTCGGCATCCCGTACACCTGGGCACGGATGCGCATGCACCGCACCGGCGATCGGATCACCTACGCCAGCACCCGCCGGTGGCCGGAACGCGGACCGGAGTCCCGCATCACCGTCGACGTGGGTGCGCCCGTCGAACCGACCCCGCTGGAGACGTGGCTGACCGCCCGGTGGGGCGCGCACACCCGCAAGGCGGGACGCACGTGGTGGGTGCCGAACGAGCACGCGCCGTGGACGTTCCGCGCCGCCGACCTCGTCGACCTCGACGACGACCTGGTCGCCGCCGCGGGCGTGACGCCCGCCGGCGAGCGGCTGCGAGGTCTGTACTCCGAAGGCACCGTCACGCGCTTCGGCAGGCCGAGTCCGATCTAGTCGCGCGCCCCGAGTTGCCCCGCGACGCCGTAGAGGTCTGCGACGCCCCAGTGCTCGACGATGCGTCCGTCGCGCACCCGCATCGCGTCGACGGTGTCGAACCGCACGGTGCGGCCGGTGGGCGCGATGCCGAGGAAGTCGCCGCGATGGGTCCCGTGATACGTCTTGTACGTCGTGACGAGGTCGCCATCCACGGTCTGCCAGTGGATCTCGGGACGAAAGTCGGAAAACGCTTCCCGCATGCGGTGATACAGCACCCGTACCCGTCCTTGTCGGCGCTCGTGCCCGGCTGCGGCGTGTGGTCGACGAAGTCGTCGGCGAACAACTCCTCGAACAGCTCGAAGTCCCCGCGTCCCTGGACCTCCTCGGTGTTGCGGCGCACCACCGCGATCGCGCGCTCGCCTGCTTCGTCACGGCTCATCGGTCCGCGTCCTCTCGTGTCGGCGCCGTCCGGTCGGACGGCGGTGTCCCGTGTGGGTCGTGCCAGCTGGCGAGCAGTCGCAGTGCGGTGTCCGACGCCGAGCCCGGCTCCGCGGTGTACACGAACAGCGTCTGATCCTCGTCGCCGCTGGGATTCAGGGCCTGGTAACGGATTACGAGGTCGCCGACCAGCGGGTGGTGATAACCCTTGGTGCCCGTCGTGCGCCGCTGCACGTCGTGACGAGGCCACCAGGTGCGGAACTCCTCGGAGTGGATCGACAGATCCCCGATCAACGCCGACAGCTTCGGATCGTCGGGGTGCCTGCCCGCGTCGTCGCGCAGCATCGCCACGGTGTCGATCGCCACCTGCCGCCAGTCCTCGTAGAGTTCGCGGGCGTGTGGGTCGAGGAACACGAACCGGGCCTGATTGCGTTGCGGCGCAGGCAGAGCGCGGAAGTCGGTGACCAGTGCACCGGCGAGCCGGTTGTGGGCGAGGACGTCGAGGCGGCGGCCCAGGACGAATGCGGGCGACGACGCCTCGTCGAGCCGATCCATCAGATCCAGCGTGGCGGGGGCGACGTGCTGGGGGCGTGCACGGCTCCGACGCGCGGCCGGCCGGGGACGGCCGAGCCGGTGCAGGTGGTCGCGTTCGGCGTCGTTCAACCGCAGCGCCGTCGCCAGCGCGTCGAGGACGTCCACCGACGCGCTGCGGCTGCGGCCCTGCTCGAGGCGCGTGTAGTAGTCGACGCTCACGCCGGCCAGCTGCGCGAGTTCCTCCCGTCGCAACCCCGGCACGCGCCGCCTGACGAATTCGCCACCCAACCCCACGGCCTCCGGTGAGAGGCGAGCGCGGCGGCTGCTGAGGAACTCGGCGAGATCGGTGCGGTCGTCCACGTCTCCAGTCTGACGCGGGCCGCGGGCGACGGCATCCCGGAGGGTGGCCCACTTCGTCCCCCGATGAGCTGGGCAGGTCTGAGCGCCGGATCGACGGGACGGCGCTGGTTGTGTCGAGTGCGGTGCCGAACCGCACCGACGTCCACCACTCGAAGGGAGTCGACATGTCGACAGTCATCACATCCACCCCGCTGACCGGCCGCACCGCGGTGGTGACCGGCGCGTCCAGCGGCATCGGCGAGGCGACCGCGATCCGGCTGGCCGAACTCGGTGCCGCCGTGGCCGTCGCGGCCCGCCGCAAGGACGACCTCGACGCGCTGGTCGGCCGCATCACCTCGGCGGGCGGCACCGCGCTGGCCGTCGCCCTCGACGTCACCGACCGCGACGCCGTGACCGCGGCGGGCGAGCGGGTGGCGAACGAGCTGGGCCGGGTCGACCTGGTGTTCGCCAACGCGGGCGTCCAGCTCGTCTCGGCGATCGACGACCTGCGGGTCGACGACTGGCAGCGTCAGATCGACCTGAACGTCACCGGCGTCATGAACACCATCGGCGCATTCGTGCCGCAGTTGGTCGCGGCGGCCGCGGACGGCGGTCCCGCCGACCTCGTCACCACGTCCTCGATCGCCGCGACGCGGGTCCTGGAGAAGTTCTCGGTGTACTCGGGCACGAAGGCCTACGTCAGCCAGCTGACGCGGCTGCTGCGCGTGGAACTCGGTCGCAAGATGGTTCGCGTCGCGACGATCGAGCCGGGGATGGTCGACACCGAACTGCCCGACCACGTCACCGATCCGGACGCGACCCGCCTGATGGCGGACCTGATGCGCGACATCGACGTGTTGAGCGCGGCCGACGTCGCCGAGACCGTGGCCTTCATCGCCTCGGTGCCGCGCCACGTGAACCTGACGGAGGTCACGATTCTGCCGACAGCGCAGGCCATCTGACGTCGGCCGCCGCGAGTCACCTGGGCAGGTCGAGCACCCGCTCCACGATGCTGCCGAGCGACCGGCGCAGCGCGTCGTCGCCGATGTCCTTGACCAGCGGGTTGATCACCGATCCGCCGATCGCCGCGGACATGACCGCCGCGGCGACGCGGGCGTCGGTGTCGTCTCGTTCGTCGAGGAGAACGCCGTAGAGCCGGCTGACGAAGGCCGCGAACGGTTCGTGCTCCCCGACCAGACGGATGATCACCGGGTCGTTGGCCAGGGTGCCGATCCATTTGCGTCGGGCGACCGCGATGTCGATGACCCTTGTCATCAACAGCTTTCGCGCGACGTACCGGTCGGGTTCGGCCTCGGCGGCCGACAGCGGTTCCTCCAGCGTGGCCAGTTCGCGCTCGGTCATCGCGATGACGATCTCGTTCTTCGTGTTGAACTGGTGGTAGACGGCGGCCTTGGTGACGCCGATGGCGTCGGCGATCATCTGGAGCGACGTCCCACCGACGCCGTGGTCGCCGATCAGATCCATCGCCGCGTCGAGCACCCGGTTCTGCGCGGCCGAGCGAGGGGCCGGGCCGAGGAGGCCGGTAGAGGTCTGGGGTGCGGCGGACACGGATGTCAGGATAGGCGTCGGTGCCGAAGCCGACCTGCTACCCGGTGGAGGACGGCCGGACCGTCTTTGCGAAGAACACCCGTCGGTAGCCGTCCTCGACGCCGCGGCCCGTCTCCCGGTAGCCGCGCCTCGGGTAGTACGCGATGTTCTCCGTCATCGCCTCGTTGGTGCTG
The DNA here is from genome assembly GCF_056679845.1 of Mycobacterium sp. PTI7. Lineage (NCBI taxonomy): Bacteria > Bacillati > Actinomycetota > Actinomycetes > Mycobacteriales > Mycobacteriaceae > Mycobacterium > Mycobacterium sp. PTI7. Next base: position 4,272,532 of record NZ_CM155252.1, on the reverse strand, counting down.
AGCCGGACCTCGGGCAGACCACAGTCGGCCGCCTCGCGTTCGGCGTGGTCGAGCAGGATGCGGCCGAGGCCCCGGCCTGCGGCCTCGGGTGCCACGGCGACCGTGTCGATCAGGAGGTGGTCGTCGCGGGGCACGGTGACGACCATGCCGGCGACGGCGCCGTCGCTCTCGATGGTCCAGACGCGTCCCCGGGCTACCAGTTCCGCATGGTCCGCCAGCATCGGAGCGGGGGGCGTTCCGATCCGCTCGACGTAGCGGTCGAACGCCGCGGCGACGAGCGCCGTGATCGCCGCCACGTCGGAGGCGGTGGCGCGCCGCGGTTCTGGGGTGTCCACTCGCAGGACGGTAGTCGCCGTGCGGCTAGGCCGCGGCAGCGTCGGTGTCGGTGTCGGTGTCGGTGTCCTCCGGCGGGTCGGCCGACGGCGCCGGGTCGGCGGCGGGCGGGGCGGTCGCGGCGGACGCGGTGTCGGTGATCGCGTCGGCACCGGTGGTGGGCTGGTCGGAGCCGGTCGTGGTGGCCGGCGATTTGGGCGCCCCGGCGGGTGTCACCTTGTTGCCGTCCGAGACCACCGTCGGCCGGAGGATCGCGACGCGTGGGGTGTCGTCACCGGCCGGCGTGGCCCGTTGCGAGGCAGGCATCGTCGGGTCCGTGTCGACCTCCGGTGCGTCGGTCTCGGGTGCCGGCGCGACGCGGGACTGCGGTGTCGGCGCGGCCCCGGACGTCGCGTTGGCGATGCCCTGACTCACGGCGCCCGGTACGGCCATCAGCGTCTCGACGATGCGACTCGTGGGTGTGACGAACGAGAACGGTACGTGCCGAGCGGCATCGGCGTAGGTACGGTCGGTGTAAGCCATGTCGACGGCGAGGCGCAGCAGGGGTTCGACGGCGCCGAGCACCGGTTCGGTGAACCTGGTCAGGCCCATGCGGGCGGCGAGGTCCCGCAGCGGAGCCAGCAGCGGCAGATGCGGATTGCGGTACAGGACATAGGTGTCCGTTCCTCCCGCACCGTTCGTCACCGTCGTGCTCGCGATCGGGGCGGTGGTGGGGTCGAGCGGGTCGTACGTCCTGTCGGGATGTGCGTACTGCACCGCGAGTGCCGAGTTGAGCAGCGCGAGGGGGTTGAAGTAGGCAGGGAAGTCACCGTAGGGGTCGTATTCGAGGGTGTGGTACACGGTGTCGTAGCGGGTCGGCTCACTCGGCCCGACGGCATCGATGACGAACGGGACGCTGAAACCTGGGAACCGGCCGTACATTCCGCCGTTCGGCGTGAACGGCGAGCCCACCATCACGAACGAGAGCTGGGTCCGGTCCGGCACCCAGTCCTCGCCGGGAGCCGGGTGCACCGCCTTCGTCTGCAGGTCGCGGCGGACGCGCTCGGCGACCAGTGTCCCCTCCGAGTACCCGACGACGATCAGGTGCTCGTCGTCGTCCAGGTCGCGCAGCGCGGCCAGCATCGCGGCTGCGCCGACATCGCGACTGCCCGCCAGGTCGAGGGTCGCGGGGTACGTCACCGGCCGGTACCCGTACCCGTCGGGGATCACCGTGCCGCTGAGCTTGGCGGGCACACGTTCGGCGTGGACGTCGTCGCGGCCACCGGCTCCGATGACCGAGTTGGCAAGCGCCACCGCGGTATTCGGGACGATGGCGTGGCCCAGGACCAGGGCACCGGTCAGGCCCGCCGTGGCGATCGCCACCAGAAGTGCGCTGCTCGTCCTACGGTTCGTCCGCCGACTCCAACTCATCACTCGACCCCCAGTCGTGTGCTGCGCCCCGATGCGCACGGTGGACGCTACTCCGGGAAGTCAATGCTCGAGGGTCGTTTCCGCGATGTCGGCTGGGTGAGCCATCCGTTTGCCCAGTGGTGTCCGAAAACGGGAACGGCGGCACCCGTGGAGGGCGCCGCCGTCGTCGTCGGGAGGTGCCCCGTCAGGGGCAGGTGACCTCGATCTCGAAGGGCTTGTTGATCGGCGACATCGGATTGGCCATGTCGATGCCGGTGGCGTTGCCGGTGATCTTGTAGTCGTTGCCGTCCTTCTCGGCCTTGGCGTCGCCTGCTCCGGCGCCCACGGCGAGGGTGACGCCGTTGACGTTCCCGAGTCCGACCGAGGTGACCGAGCTGCCGTCCTCGCTGACCACGGCCGCGATTCCGGTGGCGCCCTGGCCGATCGCGATGTTGACGTTGCCGCCCATCGTCGAGCACACCACCTGGCCGTCGATGTTCTGGTCCTGGCCGTCGATGGTGACCTTCGAGCCACCGGGCTCGGCACTGGCCGACTCCGACGCCGACGACGATTCGGACGAACTCGATTCCGACGACGCCTCTGACGATGCCGACGACGAGGAACTCGGCGACGCCTCCTCGCTGGACGAACAACCGGACACGCCGGCGATGAGGAATGCCGCACCACTCACCGCAACGAGCAAGCCACGCTTCACAATCGTTCTCCTTCGGTAGTCGTGACCGGTCAAGATCAACCCGTCATCCCCCGTACTATGGCCCGCCGCCGAGCTGCGGTCCCCGCTTTCGGAAAAAATGTGTCAGTGGATGCCATCGGGTCCGCTCGAGGGCCGCGTCCGGACGTCGATGTGACAACCTAGGGCGGTGACCGCGCCCCCCTTCTTCGAGGTCGAGGCCCAACTGGCCGGACGGGCCGGCCGCGTCGGCGTCATCCACACCCCGCACGGCGACATCCGGACACCGGCGTTCGTCGCCGTCGGCACCCAGGCCACGGTCAAGGCGGTCCTGCCCGAGTCGATGAGTGACGTCGGCGTGCAGGCGATCCTGGCCAACGCCTACCACCTGTATCTGCAACCCGGTCCGGACGTCGTCGACGAGGCGGGTGGCTTGGGCGCGTTCATGAACTGGCCGGGGCCCACGTTCACCGACAGCGGTGGCTTCCAGGTGATGTCGTTGGGCGTGGGATTCCGCAAGGTGCTGGCGATGGACGCGTCCCGCGTGCAGACCGACGACGTGATCGCCGACGGCAAGGAGCGGCTGGCGCACGTCGACGACGACGGCGTCACGTTCCGCTCGCATCTCGACGGCTCGACGCACCGGTTCACCCCCGAGGTGTCGATCGGCATCCAGCATCAGCTCGGCGCCGACATCATCTTCGCGTTCGACGAACTCACCACCCTGGTGAACACCCGGGCCTACCAGGAGTCGTCGGTCCAGCGGACGCAGGACTGGGCGGTCCGCTGCCTGGCCGAGCACCGCCGCCTGACCGTCGAGCGTGCGGGCAAGCCGTATCAGGCGCTGTTCGGCGTGGTGCAGGGTGCGCAGTACGAGGATCTGCGGCGGGAGGCGACGCGCGGGCTGGTGTCGATCGTGGACTCCGACGGTCGTGGCTTCGACGGCTACGGCATCGGCGGGGCGCTGGAGAAGCAGAACCTCGCGACGATCGTCGGGTGGGTCACCGACGAACTGCCCGAGGACAAGCCGCGGCACCTGCTCGGCATCAGCGAGCCCGACGACCTCTTCGCGGCGATCGCGGCCGGCGCGGACACGTTCGACTGCGTGTCGCCGTCCCGGGTCGCGCGCAACGCCTCCATCTACTCCGCCGACGGCCGGTACAACATCACCGGCGCGCGGTACAAGCGGGACTTCACCCCGCTGGACGCGGAATGCGACTGCTACACCTGCGCGCACTACACGCGGGCCTACGTGCGGCACCTGTTCAAGGCCAAGGAGATGCTGGCGTCGACGCTGTGCACGATCCACAACGAGCGCTTCATCATCCGTCTCGTCGACCGGATCCGGGCGTCGATCGCGGCGGGCGACTTCGACGAGCTGCGCGACGACGTCCTCGGGCGGTACTACTCCACGCGTGCACAATAGGAGCATGAACACCGCCGAGGCGCAGACGCTACTGGTGACACTGCTCGACCCGTCGAACCGGGCCGACCCGTATCCGGTGTACGCCCGCATCCGCGAGGCCGGTCCGCTGGTCCTGCGCGACGGTCACCTGGTGGTCTTCTCGTCGTTCGCCGACTGCGACGAGGTGCTGCGCCACCCGGACTCGGCCAGCGACGGCACGAAGTCGACGATGGTGCAGCGCCGCATGGCCGACGGCGAGGCCGTGCGACCGCTCGGGACGCCGGGCTTCCTGTTCCTCGACCCGCCCGACCACACGCGGCTGCGCCGGCTCGTCAGCAAGGCGTTCGTGCCGAAGGTGGTCAAGGCCCTCGAACCGGACATCACCGCGATGGTCGGCGACATGCTCGACGCGGTCGACCAGCGCGGTCCGTTCGACGTGATCGCCGATCTCGCCTACCCGCTGCCGGTGGCGGTCATCTGCCGCCTGCTGGGCGTACCGCTGGAGGACGAACCGCAGTTCAGCCACGCCTCCGCCATACTCGCCCAGGCGCTCGACCCGTTCATCACGGTCACCGGCGGCATGCCGGACAACGTCGACGAGCGGCTGGCGGCCGGCACGTGGCTGCGCGAGTACCTGCGGGGGCTCATCGAGCAGCGCCGGGCCGCACCCCGCGACGATCTGATCTCCGGCCTGATCGCCGCCGAGGAGGCGGGCGACCAGCTCACCGAGGAGGAGATCGTCGCGACGTGCAACCTGCTGCTCATCGCGGGCCACGAGACGACGGTCAACCTGATCGCCAACGCGGCACTCGCGATGCTCCGTCAGCCGGAGGAGTGGGCGGCGTTGGCCGCCGACCCGGGCCGGGTGGCGACCATCGTCGAGGAGACCATGCGCGTCGATCCGCCGGTGCAGCTCGCGATGCGAATCGCGGAGCGGGACATGACGATCGGCGGTACTCGCGAAGGGGATCGGGAACCGATCACCGTGCCGAAGGGCGACACGATGATGCTGCTGTTCGGCGCCGCGCACCGCGATCCCGACGCCTTCGACCGCGCCGACGCGTTCGACCCCGACCGCGAGGTCATCCGCCACCTCGGCTTCGGCAAGGGCCCGCACTTTTGCCTCGGGGCGCCGCTGGCCCGACTGGAGGCATCGGTCGCGCTGACCGCGGTGACGGCCCGGTTCCCGAACGCGCGGATCGCCGCCGAGCCGGTCTACAAGCCGAATCTGACGCTGCGCGGCATGGCGTCCCTGCCCGTCACCGTCTAGCGATTCCGGCGCGCCCCTCTGCGGTGGGCGCGGATCGCCGTGCCCGAATCGACGCAGTGGGTAGGGTCGCGCCATGCCGACCGAACTCACCGCCGAGCAGGCCGCCGCCCGACTCGACCCGACCGACGGGTTGGGCATCCCGCTCGGGCCCGGCCAGCCGCCCGCGTTCCTGCGCGCACTCGGGGAGCGCGACGACTGGACCGACCTGCGCGTGTACGGGGCGCTGCTGGCGGTGGGGACCGAGTTGTTCTCCCGCAGTGGCGTTCACTATCTGTCGGGCTTCTTCGGGCCGCTCGAGCGGGCGCTGCTGGCCGGTGGCGCCGACATCCAGTTCACGCCCGCGGACTTCCGGCGCTTCGGGCCGCTGCTGGAGCGGCAGTGCCCGCGGGTGATGACGACGGTCGCGACCCCGCCCGATGCCGACGGGTGGTGTTCGCTCTCGCTGCACGCCGGCGGCACCATCGGCGAATTACGCCGCGCCGCAGCGGATCCCGACCGGCTACTGATCGTCGAGGCGTCCGAGGCCTATCCCAGGACCCACGGGTTGGGCGGGTCCCACCGGCACGCGTTGCACGTCGACGAGATCGACGTGCTGGTGCACTCGACGGACGCACCACTCGAACTCCCCGGCGGCGACGCCGAACCCACCGACGCCGACAAGGCGATCGCCCGGCACGCCGTCGGCCTGATCCCGTCGGGCGCGACGCTGCAGGTGGGCATCGGGTCGATCCCCAATCAGATCGCGACGCTGCTCGCCGAGGGTGATTGCGGCGACTTCGGGCTGCACAGCGAGATGTTCACCGACGGCTGCATGAAGCTGCACCGCTCGGGCAAGGTCACCAACTCGCGCAAGGGACAGTTCGACGGCGTCAGCGTCACGACGTTCGCGTTCGGCTCGGCGGACCTGTACGCCTGGCTGAACGGCAACGACGAGGTGGCGTTCCTGCCGGTCGAGATCGTCAACTCGCCGGAGGTGATCGGCGCCAACGACGGAATGATCTCAATCAACGGCGCGCTGGCCGTCGACGTCCACGGCCAGGTCGTGGCCGACACGATCTCCGGCGACCAGTTCAGCGGAATCGGTGGCGCCGAGGACTTCGTCGCTGGCACCGGACTCGAGCTGTCCGACCGCTCGCTGATCTGCCTGCCGTCGACCTACGAGAAGGACGGCGAACTGCGGTCCCGCATCGTGCCGGCGTTCGAGGCCGGCGCGCTGATCACGACGCCGCGCCACCACGTCGATGTCATCGTCACCGAGTACGGCGTCGCCGAACTGGAGGGCCGGACCGTCCGCGAACGGGCCGAGGCGCTCGCCGCGATCGCCCACCCCGACTTCCGCGCCGCCCTCCTGCCCGGCTCTGCGTAGCGCGCGGTCACCACCACCACCTTCGGCGAGCGTGCGTGTCTGCGGGCGACACGCCGGGTTGGAGCCGAACTTTGCGCACGCTCGCGGGTCAGCGCATCAGCGGGTTAGCGCATCACCGGACCAGCGCGTCGATGACTTCCCGTGCTGCGCGCTCGCCCGCCTCGACGGCACCCTCCATGTACGCGCTCCAGTAGGTCGCGGTGTCGGTCGACGCCCAGTGGATGACGCCGACCGGCGCGGACAGGGCCGAGCCGTAGGTGGTCCACACGTGCGGACCCATGTTGGCGTTGTAACAGCCGCGCGTCCACTGCCGGTCGGACCACTCGCCGTCGACGTAGTACTCGGGACGGGCTGCGCGGGAACCGAAGTGGCGAACCAGCTCGGCGGTGAGGGCCTCTTGCCGCTCGGCGCCGGACAGGCGGGCGGCGGTCCTCGCCTGATCGCCCTCGAGGAACAGCAGGATCACGCCATGGTCGTCCCCGGGGATGCCGGTGTCGTTCGACATCCGGGCCGGACCGACGTCGGAAATCAGCTGTCCGTTGAGCCCCTCCTCGCGCCAGAACGCGTCGTCGTAGACGAAGAACGCCTTCATCGCCGCCCCGTTGGGCATCCGCTGGGTCAGCTGATCCCTCGTGCCGGGAAGCGGCGGGTCGTACATGATGCGGCCGGCCAGCACCGGTGAGATGGCCACGATGACGCGACGGGCGCGCGCCACCACCCCGCCGCGGCACTGCACCACGACGCCGTCGGCGGAGTGCTCGATCGCCTGCACCGGCGCGTCGAGCACGATGTGGTCGGTGATCAGGGCGGCCAGGCGGCGCGGGATCTCGGTGGTGCCACCGACGAAGCGAGTCGTCTGCGCACCGCCCTCGGATTCGGCGAACAGCTCCGACGTCACGCCGCAGGTCTGAATCGTGAAGAGCAGGTGTAGGAATGACACCTCGGCCGTCGGCACCGCCAGGATCCCCACCGTGCAGATCTCCAACAGTGTCCGCGCGACGACCGACAGTCCCTGCGCGTCGTACCAGGCGCCCGCGGTGACCGCGTCCCACTCGGCGGCGTGTGGCGCCTGCCACGGCGCGTCGGGCGGCACCTCGGCGGCGAGTTCGTCGAGACGCCGGAGCACGCGTTCGAGTGCCACCAGTTCCTCGCCGTAGCGGTCGTGGAAGTCGTTCTGGCGCAACACTCCCGACCCGACGAGATCGTAGGACGTCTCGCCGGCGTCGTACTGGGGATAGGTCTCGACGCCGAGTTCGGCGGCGAGGGCGAACATCCGGTGGTGGGTGTCGCCGATCCACTGTGCACCGAGGTCCAGCGGGACACCGGCGATCGCCTCCTCGGTGAGGATCCGTCCGCCGACCCGATCGTCGGCCTCCAGGACCACCGGCACCAGGCCCGCCTCGAGCACGGTGCGGGCGGCGATCATCCCCGAGAGTCCGGCCCCGACGACGACGACGTCGGCCTCGATCCGCTGTGGCTGTGTCACGTCCCCCACCCTTGCCGCGAACGTCGATCAACGCACGCCTTTTCCGAAGAAACCCGTGGCGGTAATGAACGTTCGGCGCGTCGGCGGGGGTGGCGTACGTTCGAGGTATGCCCGCCGATCAACGCCGCTTCGTAGTCATCGGCGGCGGTCTCGCGGGCCTGGCGTCGGCGGTGTGGCTCGCCGAGGCCGGCGGGCACGTGACGCTTCTCGAGCGCCGTGGCCGGCTGGGTGGGCGGACCCACGCCATGCGCGCCGACGAGGTCGACGACGTCGCCGACAACGGCCAGCACGTCATCGCCAGCGGCTACGAGCACCTGTTCCGGTACCTGACCAGCATCGGCACCCGGCAGTACGTGACGTTCCCGAGGCGTTCGACGCTGCGCTGGCCCGACGGCCGCTCGGTGTCGGCGCAGACGACTGGTGTGGGCGCGGTGCGCTCGCTGTTCGGCCTGCACCCCGACGCGAACTTCGGCGACAGGGTGCGCGCCGCGCGTGCCACCGTGCGGCTGGGCTGGCAGGCGCTGCACCCGCCGGCTGACCTGGCCGACATCACCACCGGGCAGTGGTTGGACAGGGTGGGCATGCCCGCGCCGGCGCGCGAGGCGCTGTGGGACTGGCTGGCGTTGGGCATCGCGGCCGAGCCGGTGTCGCGCGGATCGGCGAAGGTGTTCGCCAACGTCATGGCCACCGGCATTCGCATGGGCGCCAAGCACCGCACCCCGATCACGATCGGCTATCCCACCGTCGACCTCGACACCCTCTACGTCGACGGGGCGGTCAGGTTCTTCGCCGCCCACGGCGTCGACGTGCGGTACCGGGCGGTGGCCCGGCGCATCGAGATCGCCGACGGCGCGGTCACGGGCGTGCGCCTCGCCGACGGGTCGGTGATCCCCGCCGACGCGGTCGTGTGCGCGGTCCCCAACTCCAGCGTCGGAGGGCTGCTCGACGACCTACCCGAGCACGCCGAGATCTACGCCGCCGCAGACAAACTGGACGCAACGCCCATCGTCAGCACCAACCTGTACCTCGATCGTCCGCTGGGCACCGACTCGGCGTTCGAGGGTCTGATCGGCGGCACCGGCGTCATCGACGAGGTGTTCGACCGCCAGATCATGCACGGCAGGCCCACCGACGGGACATGGCTCTACTGCCTCACCACCAGCGGCGCCTACGAGCAGATCCACCGGCCGAGCGACGAGATCGTCGACGAGCAGATGGCGCTGCTCCGCCGGTACTACCCGGCGGCAGCGGACGCGACGGTGGTGCACGCGCAGGTGGTCAAGATGCCGAAGGCGACGTTCTCGCAGACCGTCGGCATGGACTCGCTGCGCCCGCCGCAGCGGACGTCGGTGCCCACCCTGGTGCTCGCGGGCGACTGGACCGCGACCGACTGGTCGGCGACGATGGAGAGCGCCGCCCAGAGTGCCGCGCGCGCAGTCGATCTGCTGCTCACCCAACCCCCGCGAGCAGACGTAAGTGTGCGGGAAAGACCTGGAAGTTGCGCACGTTTGCGTCTGCTCGCGGGAAGAAATCAACCCCGCGAACAGTCGTGAAATCCCCTCGTTGAGGGCAAAACAGGGAACTTTGCGTCTGCTCGCGGGAAGAATTCAACCCCGCTCGCGGGAGAAGGTGAGGCAGAAAGCTATAGGGGGTTCAGGATCCGCTGCAGGAACTGGCGGGTCCGTTCCTCCTTGGGGTCGCCGATCACCTCGGCGGGCGTGCCCTTCTCGAGGATCACGCCGCCGTCGGTGAACAGCACCTGATTGGACACCTGCTTGGCGAACTGGATCTCGTGGGTGACGATCACCATGGTCCATCCCTCGACGGCGAGGTCCTTGATCACCGACAGCACCTCGCCGACCAGTTCGGGGTCGAGCGCCGAGGTCGGTTCGTCGAACAGCACCAGTTTGGGCTTGAGTGCCAGCGCTCGGGCGATTCCGACGCGCTGCTGCTGCCCGCCGGACAGCTGGAACGGGTACTGGTCCTGCTTCTCGCGTAGGCCGACCTGGTCGAGCAGTGCGACGGCGTCGGCGACGGCCTCGTCCCGCGGCCGCTTCTGCACGATCACCGGTCCTTCGATGACGTTCTGCAGCACCGTCTTGTGCGGGAACAGGTTGTGGCCCTGGAACACGAAGCCGCTGCGCGACTGGAACCTGCGCACCTCGGGCTTCGGTGTGGCCGTGGCGAAGTCGATCTCGACGTCGTCGACCCGGATCACACCTGCGTCGGCGCGGTCGAGCGCGTTCAGCGTGCGCAGCAGCGTCGTCTTGCCCGAGCCCGACGGCCCGATGATCGCCGTGGCGGTGCCGCGGGCGACCTTGAAGGACACTCCCTTGAGCACCTTGTTGTCGCCGAACGCCTTCTCGACGCCCTCTGCGGTGACGCGGTACTCGACGGCGTCGTCGGAGCCGTTCCCGGGATCGGTCATCTGGCCACGTACCTTTCCAGTCGGTGCTCGACGCGACTCTGGCCGAACGACAGCACCAGGCAGATCACCCAGTAGTACACGGCGGCCGTGCCGTAGAGCGCGAAGAACTCGAACGTCGGCGCCGCGACGATCTGCGCCTGCCGCAGAAGTTCGGTCACCAGGATGGTCGAGGCGAGCGAGGTGTCCTTGACGAGCGAGATGAGCGTGTTCGACAGCGGCGGCACGGCCACCCGTGCGGCCTGCGGCAGGATGATGCGCCGCAGCGCGCCGACGTAGTTGAGGCCGATGGTCTCGGCGGCCTCCCACTGGCCCTTCGGGATGCTCTGGATCGCGGAGCGGATGATCTCCGCGGCGTAGCCGCCGACGTTGAGGCTGAACGCGATCACCGCCGCGGGGAACGGATCGATCTTCACGCCGAACTCGGGGAGCGCGAAGAACACGATGAACAGCTGCACCAGCAGCGGGGTGCCGCGGATGATCGAGATGTAGAAGCGGGCGACGTTGCTCAGCACCACGTTCGACGACAGCCGCGCCAGCGCCACCCCCAAGGCGATGATCAGGCCCAGGATGAAGCTGATGATCGTCAGGGGGATCGTCATGGTCAGCGCCGCCTTGGCCAGCGGCCAGAGGTTGTCCAGCACCAGCTGCGTGGCCGACCGGACCTGCGGCGCCTCCTGGGCCGATCCCGGTGCGGCACTGGTCTGCGACGCGCCGGTGGCGTCGGCCTTGAGGTACTTCTGCGAGATCTCGGTGAGCGTGCCGTCGGCGCGCAGTTCGTCGAGGGCACCGTTCAGTTCGGGCAGGTATCCGCTGTCCTTGCGGGCGGCGAGACCCTGCTCGCTCTTCTCGTCGGTCTGCGCGGCGATCTTGACCGACGTGTCGCCGGTCTCGGCGAGGTAGGCGTAGACGGCGATGCTGTCGTTGACCGTGGCGTCGATGCGGCCCTGGTTGAGCAGCGTGATGGCCTGCGCGAAGCCTTCGACGGATTCGACGTTGGCGCCGGCGTCACGGGCCACCTGGGCCCAGTTGCTGGTCGTGGACTGGGCGGTGGTCTTGCCCTTGAGGTCCGCGAGGCCCTTGATCGAGTCGTCGTCGGCGCGCGTGACGATCACGCCCTCGCCCACCGAGTACGGCTGCGACAGGTCATACTTCGCCTGGCGTTCGGGGTTGATGGTGACCTCGTTGGCCACCACGTCGAAGCGGTTGGCCTCCAGTGCGGCGAAGATGGAGTCCCACGGCGTCTCGACGAATTCCACCGGGACGCCCAGCTTGTCGCCGATGGCGCGGGCGACGTCGACGTCGTAACCGGTGAGTTCACCGGTGGCGGGATCGTGGTAGCTGAACGGCGAGTACGTGCCCTCGGTGCCGACGCGCAGGACGCCGGCCTCCCGGATGGGGGTGGCCGCGGGTGCGCCCGTCGCGTCGGCCTTGAGGTACTTCTGCGAGATCTCCGACAGGGTGCCGTCGGCGCGGAGTTCGCCGAGCGCGCGGTCGAGTTCGGGCAGGTATCCGCTGTCCTTGCGGGCCGCGAATCCCTGCTCACTCTTCTCGCCGACGGTGCCTGCGATCTTGACCGACGTGTCGCCGGTCTCGGCGAGGTAGGCGTACACGGCGATGCTGTCGTTGATGACGACGTCGACGCGGCCCTGGTTGAGCAGGGTGATCGCCTGGGTGAACCCCTCGACGGCCTCGACGTTGGCGCCCGCCTTGCGCGCGACGTCCGACCAGTTGCTGGTGGCGTTCTCCGCGGCGGTCTTGCCCCGGATGTCGGCGAGGCTCTTGATCGAGTCGTCCCCGGTGCGGGTGACGATCACGCCCTCGCCCACCGAGTACGGCTGCGACAGGTCGTACTTGGCCTGCCGCTCGGGGTTGATGGTGACCTCGTTGGCGACGATGTCGAACCGGTCGGCCTCGAGCGCGGCGAAGATGGAATCCCACGGCGTCTCGACGAATTCGACCTTGACGCCGAGCTTCTCGCCGACGGCCTTGGCGACGTCGACGTCGTAGCCGACGAGGTCGCCGGTGGCGGGGTCGTGGTAGCTGAACGGGGAGTAGACGCCCTCGGTGCCGACGCGCAGGACACCCGCCGACGCGATCGGGTCGGCGCCCCGGTCGCCGGACGATCCGCAGCCGGCCGCGCCGAGGATCACCGCCGCGACGAGGACGACGGCGAGCAGCGCCCGACGCATGATGGTTCTCACGGGCGGACGGTAGCAATGCCGACCCGATTCGCGAAGGGTTCTGCTCACGTGGGCCGATATACCCACGGTTCGGCCGGCAACCGTCCGGGCTCGAACTCGTCGAGCATGCCCGGCAGGTTGGCGGCGGAGAACCCCAGGGATTCGCCGATCCGGGCGAGGGCCTGCTCGACCCCGACCTCGCCGAGCGTCACCGCCCCGTCGCGCTTGGCCAGCCGCTTGCCCTCGACGTTGAGCACCAGCGGCACGTGCCCGTACGTCGGCGGGACGTGTCCCAGCAGCGTCGCGAGGTAGGCCTGCCGCGGCGCGGACGCCAGCAGGTCGTCCCCGCGCACCACCTGGTCGATGCCCTGGGCGGCGTCGTCGACCACGACCGCCAGGTTGTAAGCGGGAACGCCGTCGCCGCGGCGGAGCACGAAGTCGTCGACCACGCCGGTGTACTCGCCGTGCAGCACGTCGGTGACGGTGAACGTGGTGACGTCCGACCGCAACCGCAGGGCGGACGGGCGGCCGGATGCGGCACGTTCGGCTCGCTGCCCGGCGGTGAGGTCTCGACACGTTCCGGGATAGGCGCCCTCCGGTGCGTGTGGAGCGCGCGGCGCCTGCTGGATGTCCCTTCTACTGCAGAAGCATTCGAAGGTCAGGCCGCGATCGGTCAGCTCGTCGACGACGGCGTGGTAGCGCGGCTTGTGCGCGCTCTGCACCTCCGGCGGTTCGTCCCAGGTGACGCCGAGCGCGGCGAGGTCGGCGAGTTGCCGCGCCGCCACCTCGGGTCTGGTCCGGTCGTCGAGGTCCTCGATCCGGACCAGGAAGCGACGTCCGGTGGAACGGGCGAACAGCCAGGCCAGCGCCGCCGTGCGCAGGTTACCCAGGTGCAGGTCTGCGGAGGGGCTCGGCGCGAATCGACCGGCGGGCGTCATGCCCGAAATCTAGTCGGCTACGCGCACGCCGCCGCGTCGGCCAGCCGGGACCGGGCCTGATCGACGCACCGGGCCCACGTCGCTCCGGGGACGTGCACGGCCGTGTCGCCGGGGAACGCGCTCGAAATCACCAGCGAGGGACGGAGTGTGGAGAGGACGCGCAGGCTGGCGTCGAGCGCGGCGGGGTCGCTGATCGGGGGCAGGAATCCGGCCGCCCACGTTCCGTCGCCGCCGAGGAAGATGGTGTCGCCGGTGAAGAGGTAGGTCTGCCCGTTGGCGCCGGGCACCAGGTAGCTGGTGCTGCCCGGAGTGTGGCCGGGGGTGGGGATGACCTCGATGCCGTGGTCGTCGACGTGGCGGCCGGCCAGCGGGACGTCGACGCGTGAATGTTGGCCGATCGCAGAGAGTTCGGCGGCGGGCGCGTGCAGCCGTGCGCCGAAGCGGTCGGCGATCCGGGCCAGCATGGGGCCGGCCTCGTCGCGGTGGGACAGGTACTGGTGGGCGATGCCGCCGAGGCCCTCGATCCCGTCGAAGTCCGCGTCGGTCGCGGTGCCGTAGAACAGGACGTTTCCCGCCGGCCCGCCGGTCCAGAGGTAGGCGTGGGTGGTCAGACCCGGGAACGGGCTGTCGACCCTGGTCTCCCACAGGTCACTTCGGATGGGGCGCATGGTGTTCTCCTCGGTGTGGTCGCCGTCGATCGACCCACCATGCAACCTCAACCTCTATTCAGGTCAAGGGACGTGTCAGCTGGCCTTCGTGGTCTGGCTCTGCAGTGCCACCGACGCGGTGTCGACGGCGGACTGCACGCCCACCCCGCGGCCCTGGACCGTCACCGCCAGACGCGTCCGGTCCCCGCGAAACAGGTCGCGGGAGAACTCGCACGGCATTTCGTTCTGGTCGTAGGTGACCCGGGTGATCAGCAGCAGCGCCGACTTGGGCTTGATGCCGAGCAGGGTGGCCTCCTCGGGCGTGGCGTTCACCGCCTCGATGCGCTCGTCGGCACGCGCGGTGACGAGACCGTAACGGGTCTCCAGCATCTCGTAGATCGAGCCGCCGAGCTGCTGCTCGAGCAGTCCGGGGAAGGCGTCGGCGGGGAACTGCGCCAGTTCCAGTGAGATGGGCGATCCGTCCGCGAGCCGGACGCGTTGGATCTCGACGACGAAGTCCTCGGCGGTGAGGTTCAGGGCCTGCTGCGTGGGACGGTCGGGTGCGGTGATCTTCGTCGACAGCACTCGGGTTCCGGCGACGTAGCCCTGGTTGGCCAGGAACGCGGGCACGCCGACGACGTCGGACAGGCTGCGCTGCACCTGGGCGTGGCTGATGAAGATGCCGCCGGCCCTGCCGATGACGCGGTCGACGAGCCCGGCCTCCTCGAGCGCGGCCAGCACCTGGCGCAGGCTGGACCGGCTGGTCCCGTAGCGCTCCGACAGGTCGCGTTCGCTGCCGAGCTTGGTGCCGGGGACGCCCGCGTTGATGTCGCCGACGATGCGGCGCCGCAGTTCCTCCGTGGGCGTGGACACCGCGACCTCCCTGACCGATCGATTTGGTACGACCAAATATAGGGGACGTGGCAGCTCGGCGAGCTACATGTCGGCGATGGCCTCGGGTGACTCCGGCAGGATCTGCCCGCCGTCGACGACCAGAGACTGTCCGGTCACGTAGGCCGCCTCGTCGGTGGCGAAGAACAGTGCCGCGTTACCGATGTCCGCGACGCTGCCGAGGCGTCCGGCCGGCACGGCGGCGGCCATTTGGTTCATGTAGTCCTGGCCCATTTCGATCAGGCCCTCGGTGAGGATGTTGCCCGGCAGCACGGCGTTGACGGTGATCTTCTTCGGCGCCAACTCCATTGCTGCGGTGCGCAGGAATCCCAGCTGTGCCGCCTTGCTGGCGCCGTAGTGCGACCACCCCGGGTAGCCGGTGACGGGTCCCGTGATCGACGACGTGATGATGACCCGGCCGTGTCCGGTGGCGGCCAGCGCCGAGATCGCGGCCTGCACGATGTAGACGGTGCCCTTGACGTTGACGCCGAGCACCTGCTCGAGGTCGTCGGGCGTCATGTCCTCGAGCCGCGCCGACGGGAAGATCCCGGCGTTGGCGCAGACGACGTCCAGCGAGCCGTGCCGCTCCACGGCGGTCGCGACCACGCGCCGGCAGTCCTCGGGGCTGGTCACGTCGGCGGCGAGCCCGCTGACTGCTCCCTCGTGGCCGGCGAGCGCCGACACGGTGGCGTCGATGTCGGTCTGGGTGCGTCCGGTGATGACGACGTTGACCCCCGCGGCGGCGAACACCTCGGCGATCCCGCGGCCGATGCCCTTGCTGCCGCCGGTGACGATGGCGGTGCGGCCCTTCAGTGACGCGAACATGGTTGTCTCTCTTCGTTCGTGGCGGGTGGGTCAGGCCAGTCGCTGGCCGTCGAAGGTGAGATAGCGCTCGGCGAGGGCGCAGCTGCCCTCGGCGTAGGTGATGGACATGGCCTGCGACTCGCGGGAATGGGCGTGCGAACCCATCCAGGCCAGCAGCAGGAGACGGCGCAGCAGGACGAACGACGGCAGCATCGCCTCGTCGGCCGGCGACATCGGTCGTCTGGTCCGGTATCCGGTGACCCACGCGTCGAGCCACTCCGGCACCGCGGGATCGTCCTCGAAGAACGACACCGCGGTGCCGACGTCGTAGAAGTACCAGCCGAATCCGCAGTCGTCGAAGTCGATGACGGTGATGGCGTCGTCGTCGACGAGCAGGTTGGCGAGCCGCAGATCGGCGTGCACCAGGCCGAACACGTCCGGGCCGGTGCCGTAGTCGGCGAGCCGCTTCTCGAGCAGCCTGGCCGCCTGGGTCAGGACGGCCGACTCCGACGGTCCGACCCCGACGGCGTCCTGCCAGCGGCCCCAGCGCGGGGTGTCGCCCAGACTGTGCTGCCAGTCCCAGGCGAAGCGCCCGAAGCCCTCCGGCCGCTGCCATGCCCGGGAGTGATCGTGCAGCGCGGCGGTGATGCGTCCGAGCGTGTGGAAGTCGTCGACGGTGAGCGACTCGGCCTCGGGCTCGGCGCCGGGCACCATCGCGAAGTGCACGACGTGGCGGTCGGTGCCGCCGTGGCCGACCGTGACGACGCGGCGTCCGTCGCGCGCGGGCAGGACGGTCGGCACGGTCACGTCGCCGTCGCGCCGCAGCGCGTCGAGCCAGTGCAGTTCGGACTCGATCTCGTGGGCGCGGTGATAGTCCTTGCGGTGCACCCGCAGGATCGAGCGCTCACCGGTCGCGGCGTCTTCGACTGCGTACGTGGCGTTCTCGGACAGGTTGAGCAGCCGGAGCGTCGAATCGGGGGACAGGTCGTAGGCGGTCAGCGCGAGTTCGGCGACCTCGACGTCGTCCGCCACGAAGGCATCGTCGTCTCCTGTGTCGCTTCCCTGGAGCCTCGCTTGCGCGGACTGCCCTCCGGTGTCAGCCGCGGCGCTCATCGGTACAGCCTGCACTCGCCCGTGGTGGTCTGCACGTCGGCGCCGTCAGACGGTGCTGGCCGCGGCAGCGCGGGCCCGCTCGACGGCCGTCTCCAGCCGGTTCAGCACGTCGTCGCACAGGTCGCGGGTGAGAAGCAGGCCCGGCTTGAACTGCAGGACGCGGGGATCGAGGGTGGAGAAGATCGCCCAGACGCCGTTCTCGTACAACTCCCGCATGACGAACTTGGCGCCCTCGGGGTGGTTGAACTCCAGCCCGATCACCACGCCGTTCTGCCGGATCCCGATGAACCAGTCCGGGTAATCGGCCTGGATGCGGGCCAGGCCGGTGGCGAACACCTCGGTGATCGCGTGCACGTTCTCCCGGACCTCGGGGCGACTGGTGATCTCGAGGGTCTTGATCGCTGCGACGCAACCGAGTTCGGCGCCGCCGAAGGTCGAGATGTGGGCGAAGCCGTCCTGGTCGAGCCAGCGGGAGGCGCGCTCGCCGAGCATCGCGGCGGTGATCGGGTACATGCCGCCCGACAGGCCCTTGCCCGCCACCATGATGTCGGGTTCGATGCCGTGCTTGGTGATGCCCCACATCTCGCCGGTGCGCATCAGGCCGGTCTGCACCTCGTCGGCGATGTACAGCGAGTCGTAGCGGACGCACAGGTCCTTGACCGCCTCGAGGTAACCCGCTGGCGGCAGCGGGAATCCGTACGTCGCGGGGATGGTCTCCATGATGACGGCGGCGACGTCGCGATCACGCAGCGCCTGGTCGACGGCGTCGACGTCGCCGAAGGGCACCTGGATGAACTCGTCGGGTCGGTCGGAGAGGAACAGCTTGGAGAACCGGTCGTCACCGGTGGCGACCGCCAGGCCGGTGTGCCCGTGGTAGGCCTTGATGACCGAGACGATCTTGCGCCGCTGCGTGGCGTGCCGTGCGCTCTTGAGCGCGATGTCGATGGCCTCGCCGCCGCCCGAGCCGAACGCCACCTTCTCGATCGATGCGGGCGCGGACTCGACGAGACGCTGCGCCAGCGCCGTTCGCGCCACCGAGGGGAAGTGGTGGTTGCCGACGTCGAAGTACTGCATGCCGTCGATGAGGGCGGCCATCACCTCGGCGTTGCGGTGCCCGAGGTTGTAGGTGCCGCCGTTGAGGTGCATGTCGATCAGCCGGCGACCGTCCATGTCCCACAGGAAGTATCCGTCGCGGCGGTCGATTACCAGGTCGACGCCGGCGTCGGTCCAGAACTGCGTCTTGTCCGGATTCCAGTACTTCTTGGCCAGTTCCAGCACTTCGGCCTTCGACTGGAATGAGAACGTGCCGTAGTCGTGCACCGGGGCTCCTGCCGTGAACGTGCGTGTGGGTGTGGAGAGGGGGCCGGAGCGACGTCCGGATCCCCGCGCGTCGTCGCTGTCGAACTCCCTCACCCTAAAAAGGTTGGACCATTTGTGTCAATGGTTGCAGTTCCTGTTGCGAGACCTAATTGGTCGTGCCAATATTCGGAGGTTCGCCTGTGGGATGAACCACACCGGACACCCATCGTTCGCCTGAAAGGTACTCCCACAGATGACCGAACAAGTCGTGTCCCGCGACGAAAACACAGGTGACTCCGTCCAACGGCTCAAGCGCAACGCCGTCGGCACCTTCGGTGTCATCTTCATGGCCGTGGCCACCGCCGCACCCATCACCGCAATGGTCGGCAACGTCCCGATCGCCGTCGGGCTCGGAAATGGTTCGCACGCGCCGGCCGGCTACCTGGTCGCCACCATCGTGCTGGGCCTCTTCGCCATCGGCTACGCGACGATGGCCAAGCACATCACCGCCACCGGCGCGTTCTACGGGTTCATCTCGCACGGTCTGGGTCGCGTGGTGGGCATGGCGAGCGGCGTCATCATCACGATGGCCTACATCGTGTTCGAGGGCTCGCTGATCGGCATCTTCTCGTACTTCTTCGTGGACTTCGCGAACACGCAGTTCGGCTTCGCCATCCCCTGGCTGGTCCCGGCGATCCTGATGCTGGTGCTGAACTGCATCCTCACCTACTTCGACGTGAACCTGACCGCGAAGGTGCTCGGTGTCTTCCTGATCACCGAGATCGTGATGCTGTCGCTCGGTGCGCTGGCGGTGCTGTTCCGCGGCGGCAACCCCGAGACCGGTTTCGCGGTCGCGGAGACGCTGAACCCCGTCGGCGCGTTCACGCCTGCGGCGGGCGTGGTCGGCGCCAGCGCCGGTATCGGTCTGTTCTTCGCGTTCTGGTCGTGGGTCGGCTTCGAGTCGACGGCCATGTACGGCGAGGAGTCCAAGGACCCCAAGAAGATCATCCCCCGCGCCACCATGATCAGCGTGCTCGGCGTCGGCCTCTTCTACGTCTTCGTGTCGTGGATGGCGATCGCCGGAGCGGGACCGCAGAACGCGGTGGCGCTGGCACAGGATTCGGCGACGGCAGGCAACATCTTCTTCGACCCGGTGCAGGCCACCTACGGCGACTGGGCGATCACCCTGTTCAAGCTGCTGCTCGTCACGGGCTCCTTCGCCTGCGGCATGGCCTTCCACAACTGCGCGTCGCGCTACCTCTACGCGATGGGCCGGGAGGGACTGTCCAAGGGACTGCAGAAGACGCTCGGCGCGACCCATCACAAGCACGGCTCGCCCTACATCGCGTCGTTCGTACAGACCGGCATCACGCTCGTCCTGGTCCTGCTGTTCTTCGCCGCGGGCATGGATCCGTACGTCCACCTGTACGGGCTGCTCGCCATCCTGGGCACCATGGCGATCCTGATCGTGCAGTCGCTGTGCGCGTTCTCCGTCATCGCCTACTTCCACCTCCACAAGAACCATCCGTCCAGCGCGCACTGGTTCAAGACGTTCCTCGCTCCACTGCTCGGCGGCATCGGCATGCTCTACGTGGTGTACCTGCTGTGGATCCACAAGGACACGGCTGCCGGCGCGGCCTCGGGCACGCTGCTGTTCAAGCTGACGCCGTGGATCGTGGTCGGGCTGTTCGTGCTCGGTGGTGCGATGGCGCTGTACTTCAAGCTTCGCGATCCGCGCCGCTACGAGATGATCGGCCGAGTCATGTACGAGGACACCGAAGTTCGGGACTGACGGAGCAGCGACCAGAGGAGGTTGACCGGTGGAGCAGTTGGGACGGTTTCGCGTCCTCGATGACAAGCCGGTCAACCTCGACGGGTTCAGCGTCGCAGACCCCGAACTCGGCCTGGTCGCCATGCGCAGTCCGTGGGACCCCTCCCCGTCGCTGACCATCCGCGACGGGGAGGTGCTCGCACTCGACGGCAAGTCCGCCGCCGAGTTCGACGTGATCGACGAGTTCATCGCCCGGTACGGCATCGACCTCGCGGTCGCCGAGGAGGCGATGGCGCTCGACGACGCCGCGCTCGCCCGCATGGCGGTCGACGTGAACGTCCCTCGCGCCGAAGTGATCCGGCTGATCGGCGGCACCACGCCGGCCAAGCTCGCCCGGGTGGTCGCCCTCCTCAGCCCCGTCGAGATGCAGATGGCGATGACCAAGCTGCGCGCCAGGCGGACGCCGAGCAACCAGGCGCACGTGACCAATCAGCTCGACGACCCGCTGCTGATCGCCGCGGACGCCGCCAGTGCCGTGGCCTACGGCTTCCGCGAGGTCGAGACCACGGTGCCCGTGCTCGGCGACGCCCCGTCGAACGCCGTCGCCCTCTTGATCGGTAGTCAGGTGGGCACGCCCGGCGCGATGGCGCAGTGCTCGATCGAGGAGGCGCTCGAACTCCGGCTCGGGCTGCGTGGCCTGACCAGCTACGCGGAGACCATCTCCATCTACGGCACGGAGCAGGTGTTCGTCGACGGTGACGACACCCCGTTCAGCAAGGCGATCCTCACGTCCGCCTACGCCTCGCGCGGCCTCAAGATGCGGGTCACCAGCGGAGGCGGCGCCGAGGTGCTGATGGGTGCGGCCGAGCGGTGCTCGATCCTCTATCTCGAGAGCCGGTGCGTCTCGCTGGCCCGTGCGCTGGGCAGCCAGGGCGTGCAGAACGGCGGCATCGACGGGGTGGGCGTCGTGGCGTCGGTGCCCGAGGGCATGAAGGAACTGCTCGCCGAGAACCTGATGGTGATGATGCGCGACCTCGAGTCGTGCGCCGGCAACGACAACCTGATCTCCGAGTCCGACATCCGGCGCAGCGCGCACACGCTGCCGGTCCTCCTCGCGGGCGCCGACTTCATCTTCTCCGGATTCGGCTCGATCCCGCGCTACGACAACGCCTTCGCGCTGTCGAACTTCAACTCCGACGACATGGACGACTTCCTGGTCCTGCAGCGGGACTGGGGCGCCGACGGCGGACTCCGCACGGTGTCGCCCGAGCACCTCGAGCGCGTCCGGCGCCGCGCTGCCACCGCCGTCCAGGCCGTGTACCGGGATCTGGGACTCGCCGACTACGACGACGCCCGGGTCGAGGAGGTGGTGCTGGCCAACGGGTCTCGCGACCTACCCGCGGGCCACCCGAAGATGGTCGCCGAGGCCGCGTCGTCTATCGAGGCCCGGCAGCTGACCGTCTTCGACGTGATCGCCGCACTGCATCGCACCGGCTACGCCGACGAGGCGCAGGCGATCACGCGGCTCACCCGCGAACGGTTGCGCGGCGACCAACTGCAGACGTCGGCGATCTTCGACGACGAGTTCCACGTCCTGTCCAAGCTCACCGACCCGAACGACTACGCCGGTCCCGGAACGGGATACGCGCCCACGCCGCAGCGGCGGGCCGAGATCGACGGCATCCGGCAGGCTCGCACGTCGGCGGAGCTGACCGCCGACCAGGTGGAGCACCAGGGTCACCTGACCGTCCGCGACGTGGAGGTAGCCCGCCAGGGCAGCGATCCCCGCGAGGTGGTCATCGGGCTGTCCCCGGCCTGGGGACGCAGCGTGTGGCTCTCCCTGTGCGGCCTGACCATCGGCGAGGTGCTGCGGCAGATCTCGGCGGGTCTCGAGGAGGAGGGCTGCGTGCCGCGACTGGTCCGGATCCGCTCGACGATCGACGTCGGACTCATCGGTCTGACGGCCGCCCGGCTGTCCGGGTCGGGGATCGGCATCGGGTTGCAGGGCAAGGGGACTGCGCTGATCCACCGGCGTGACCTCGCGCCGCTCGCCAACCTGGAGCTGTTCAGCGTCGCGCCGCTGCTGACGGCGAAGATGTACCGCGATCTCGGCAAGAACGCCGCCCGGCACGCGAAGGGCATGGCGCCGGTGCCGATCTTCACCGGCGGCACCGACGAGTCGATCTCGGCGCGCTATCACGCCAGGGCGGTCGCGCTGGTGGCCCTCGAGCGCGAGGCGTGCGAACCGGGCGAGGCGCCGATGACGGTGGAGGTGGCGCGGCCGTGACCCGGACCGAGATCACCGTCGACAACGCGGTCGACGGCAAGCTGGGCCTGCCGGACCTGCGGATGGATCCCGCCGTACTGGCCCACCAGGCGGTGGTGGCCGAGGAGGGCGGTAATCCGCAACTCGCCGAGAACTTCCTGCGCGCAGCCGAACTCGCGATCCTCGACGACGAGGACGTGATGGCGCTCTACGAGGCGCTGCGGCCGCACCGCTCCACCGCCGCCCAACTCGCCGACCTGCAGACGTCGCTGGAGGCCCGCGGCGCATCGCGTTGCGCCGCGCTGGTCGCCCAGGCCGCGGTGGTCTACGCACGGCGGGGTCTGTTGCGTTGACGGTGACGGTGGCCGGCATCGACGTCGGCAACCACACCACGGAGATCGTCCTCGCCCGGGTGGTGGACGGCACCGTGACGCCGATCGCGCACGCGCAGGCGCCGACCCGCGGCCGCAAGGGGTCCCGTGACTCGCTGCTGGGTGCGGCGGCGCTGCTGCGGAAGGCCGAGGCGGACGCCGACGTCCGGGTGGACGAACTGCTGCTGTCCGCACTGCGGCCGGTCGACACGGCGACGGCGCCGCTGCCACCCCCGACGTCACCACGCTCCCCGGTGCGGAACCTGCGCCGGCCCGACGCGAGCACTCCCGCGGGCACCGGGTTCGGGGTGGGCCGGCACGTCCTGCTTGCCGGGCTCGACGGCCCGCCGTCCGACGGGCCCGTCGTGGTGTCGGTGGACGCGCTGACCGACTTCGAGGTGGCGGCCGCCGCCATCACCGACGCGGTGCAAGCAGGGTGGCGGGTGGTCGGGGTGATCGCCGCGCAGGACGACGCCGTGCTGATCCGCAATCGCATCCCGGTGGCGATCCCCGTGGTCGACGAGGCCGACGTCGACGTGGACCCCGGCGCTCTGATCGCGGTCGAGGTGGTCGAGGAGGGGCGCGCGTACCGGGCGATGGCGGACCCCATCGCGCTCTCCGCGGCCCTCGGCATCGACGCCGCCGCGATCCACGACGTCGCGGAGTTCTGCCGCGAACTGTCGGACGCGTCGGCCATCGCCGTGACCCGGCGTGTGGGACCGCCACCCGTGCCCGCGGTGGACGACGACTTCGTCGACTGCACCATCGACGGCGACTCCCGGCGCTACACGCCGTCGCAGGCCCACGCCGTGCTGCGGCTCGCGCCGCCCGGGTGCGTCACGTACCTGCGACTGTGCGCCGTCCCCGCGGCCGAGCACGGGATCGCCGTCGAAGACGCGTTCTTCACCGATCTCGGCACCCTCGACGACGGCGCGTGGCTGCGTCGCGGGGTCGCCGACGCCCACGGCACCGTGGTCGCGATGCTCGCCGCCGACGAGGTGTCCGACGCCGCCGAGACGCTCGCCGGCCTGACGGACCGGCCGGCCCGCACGCTCGCCACCGAGCCCGCGGCGGCCGCCGCGGGCGCCCGCACCACGGCGGGTCTGCCGCCGGACTCGATGGTGTGCGACATCGGCGGTGGCACGGTCGATCTGATCGGTGCCGACCGCACGGTGGTCGCGGCGGGGGCGGGGGAGACCATCACGGTCGCGGTGGCACGCGTCCTCGGCATCCCGCGGGCGCTGGCCGAGCAGGTGAAGCGGACGCCTGCGGTGCGCGTCGAGGGGCCGCACGTGGCGCACGAGGAGGACGGGCGGCGGGTCTTCCTGGACTCACCCGCGCCGTCGGACGCGATCGGGCGACTCTGCACGCGTGGCAGCGCCGGGCTGGTGCCGTTCTCGAACCGGTTGGCCGCCGAGGAGTGGCGGAGTCTGCGGCTGGCGATCAAGCGGGAGACCATCGCCGCCAACATCGCCCGCTGCCTGCGTGCCTTCGACCGGCCGCCCGCTGCGCTGGTGCTGGCCGGTGGCGGCGCGCTCGACGACGAGCTGCTGCGCTCGGTCGCCGAGGCGCTGCGCGGCGTGCCCGTCGCGGTCGGGCGCGCGGACGTCGACGGCATCCACGGTCCGCGCTTCGCGGTGGCCAGCGGACTGGTGCACCTGTTCGCGGCGGGTCGCTGACGCCGCGATCGTGAATCTGGCGACGCGACACGCGAGGGATCCGTCGCCAGAGTCACAGTGGGCGGCTAGTACCGCCGGCCGAGCCCCGGCACGATGTCGTCGAGGTCGAAGTCCACCGGCTGCTCGAGTTGGTCGTACGTGCACGACCGCGCGTCGCGGTCGGGGCGCCACCGGTTGAACTGCGGCAGGTGGCGGAAGCGTCCGCCCTCCATGTGGTCGTAGCGCACCTCGACGACCCGCTCCGGTCGCAGGGGCACGAACGAGAGGTCCTTGCCGGCGTTCCAGCGTGATCCCGCACTGCGCGGCGTCGGCTCCTCGGCGGTATCGGCCATCCGCCCGCCCCAGTTCCACGGATGCTCGTCGAACGGCACGACCAGCGACTGCAATTCGGTGAACAGCGTCTTGCGCGTGGCCATGGGGAACGCACCGATCACGCCCACGGACGCCAGCGTCCCGTCCTCGGCGTAGAGGCCCAGCATCAGCGAGCCCACCGCGTCGGCGCCGGACTTGTGCACGCGGTAGCCGGCCACCACGCAATCCGCGGTGCGAGCGTGCTTGACCTTGAACATGATTCGCTTGTCGGGCTGATAGGTGATCGTCAGCGGCTTGGCGATGATGCCGTCGAGGCCGGCGCCCTCGAACTCGTCGAACCACCGTCGCGCCACGTCGGCGTCCGTGGTCGTCGGCGTGACGTGGAAGCTGGTGCCGGTCTCGCGCATCGCGTCGACGAGTGCCGAGCGCCGCTCGGCGAACGGCCGGGCCGTGTAGTCGTCGTCGCCGAGCGCCAGCAGGTCGAAGGCGATGAACGCCGCAGGCGTCTTCTCCGCGAGCATCCGTACCCGCGACGCGGCGGGGTGCATTCGCAGTTGCAGCGCGTCGAAGTCCAGGCCGTGCGCGCCGGCCACGACGATCTCGCCGTCGACGACGCACCGCTCGGGTAGCTCCCGGAGTGCGGCGGCGACCAGCTCCGGGAAGTAGCGTGTCAGCGGCCGCTCGTTGCGGCTGCCGAACTCGACCTCGTCGCCGTCACGGAAGCAGATCGACCGGAAGCCGTCCCACTTCGGCTCGTACGACGCGTCGGGTGGGATGGCCGGCACCGACTTCGCGAGCATCGGCGACACCGGTGGCATGACGGGGAGGTGCACCCGCCCATTGTCGCGCCCCGCCCGGACCGGCCGACGCCTGCCGTGCCGCGCAGCGGATCCCCGGGTCAGCCCGTGACGTCGCGGCCGATGAGTTGGCGGGCCACGATCCACTGCTGAAGTTCGTTGGCGCCCTCGAAGATCTCGAGGATCTTCGCGTCGCGGTACATCTCCTCGAGTCGCACGGACTCGCCGGTCTCGGCCACCTGCCGGGCGAAGCCCAGCGCGCCGTGGATCTGGATGGCCTCGCGCGTCACGTCGTTGGCCAACCGGGTTCCGTACGCCTTCGCCATCGCCGCCTCGGGCTCGGCGCTGCGGTCGCCGCGATCGAGCAGCGTCGCGGCCTTCTGATACAGCATGCGGGCGCACTCGATCTCGGTCGCGCGCTGGGCCATCGTGAACTGCCAGTGCTGCATCGCGCCGAGCGGACCACCGAAGACGTGACGCGTACGCAGCCGGTGGACCGCGAGGTCCAGCGCAGCCTGGGCCACCCCGACGCCCGCCGCGCCGATGCCGATGCGCCCGCGAACCAGCGCGGACAACGCCACGCCCAGGCCGCCACCGGCCGGTCCGAGCAGGTTCCCGTGGGGGACGAGGACGTCGTCGAACACGATGTCTGCGGTGATCTGACCGCGGTGGCCCATCTTCAGGTCCGGTGCACCGATGCGCACGCCCGGCGAGGACAGGTCCACCAGCAGCATCGTCGCCCGGCTGCTGCCCGCACCGGCGCGGACCAGCACCGAGACCCAGCCCGCCACGATGCTGTTGGTGATCCAGCGCTTCCGCCCGTTGACCACGAAGCCGTCGGGGGTCTCCTCGGCGACGGTCTGCATGCGTTCCGCCGTGAGGTCCGAGCTGGTGTCCGGCTCGGTGGTGGCGAAGGAGAAGGCCGTTCGCCCGCTGATCAGCTCCGGGATAAGGTGCCTGCGTAGCTCGTCGGAGGCGTAGGTCAGCGTCTGGGGGACCAGGATGCACTGGCCGTCGTACACCCCGGCCATCGACGACGACTGGTAGGCGATCTCCTCGGTGACGGTGCAGGTGCCGAGCATCGGATGGCGCAGTCCGCGCCCGAATTCGGCGTCGAAGGGGACGGCGAACATGCCCTCGGCCGCGAGGCCGCGAAACGCCTCCCACGGGAAGCTGTCGATCGATTCCTCCCGCTGACCGATGTCCCGGGCATGGGGGGCGAGCCGCGTGGCCACGGCGGCGCGGGCCTCGGCGCGGAGTTCGACGATCTCGTCGGGGAGCCACACGTCGTGGGTCATGTGGTCCTGGGTGCGCGGGACCGACTGGGTCACCGGTGGCGCTTCGCGTGTCGGCACGGATCCTCCTCGGGGCGGTGACCCGAAGCGTAACAGTCAGCGCTGACCGTTAGTGCTGACGTCGAGCATCTGGCACGCCATCGAACGCCACATCGGCAGGTGCGGATCCGAGTCGGGGTCGCGGTCGACGATCGAATAGGTGAGGGCCACCCCGCGCATGCTGCTGAACAGCAGCTCTCGGAGGTCGTCGAACCCGGGATGGCTGCTGTGCACCGGCCCGAACATCGTGGCGACGACGTGGGTGATCGCCCGGCCCAGCCGACGTTCGGACGCCGCCAGCTGCTCTCGCAGATCCGCGTCGGTGCGCGCAGCCGACCACAGGTCCATGGCGGCCCAGAAGTACGGCTGGCGGAAGGTTCGCCACAGGAGATCGACTGCGTGACCGATGCGTTCGGTACCTGCGGGATCGAGGTCGTCGGCCCGCTCGAACCACCGCTCCATGTCGGCGATCCGCTCGTCGGCCAGATGTTGCGCGGCGGCCACGAGCAGCGCGTCGCGTGACGGGAAGTGGTGTAGGAGCCGGCCGCGGCTCACGTTCGCGCGCTCCTGTATCGCAAGTGTCGTCGTGTTGCGATACCCGCGCTCGACGAGCAGTTCGACGGCCGCGTCGAGGATGAGGGACCGACTGTTCGCCCGCCGGCTCGCCTGCGATCGGACCGATGTCGCCGATTCCGTCATGACCGAAGGTTAGCGCGGCGGCGGTCGGGAACGATCAGAGTTGACCGCAACCGGGCCGCGCACCGTCACTGCGGAGTCCGCTTGGTCTCCCGCTCGGCCGCGTGGTCCTCGATCGCCTTGCCGATGGCGTGCGTGGCGCGGTCCATGAAGTCGGTGCCGCTGGCCAGCACCCAGTCACGGGATGCGACCGGTCCCGCGAGCTGACCGGTGAAGTGCGGCATCACGTACTGGGCGAACAGCTCGTAGCTCCTGAGCTTCGCCGCGGGCGGTGCCCAGTCGTGGTCGAAGAGGAGGAAGGCCCCGAAGCCGCCGTCGCTCGCCTCGATCAGCTCCTCGATCTTGGCCACCGCGTCGTCGGGCGTGCCGATCACCGCGAAACCGGACTGGTGGTTGTTGGCGAGGATCTCCTCGACGGTGTCGCCCTGCACCGGGCCGGCGGGGAGCAGATGCTTGAAGTACTTGGAGAACTCGACGATGCCGTGTTCGACGTCGCGCTCGGCCTGCTCACGGGTCTCGGCGATGTGCATCGGGCCGACGAGGCGCCACTTCGAGCGGTCGGCGACGTGGCCGTTCTCGCGGGCGACCTCCTCCCACGTCTGCCAGTGCTGTGCGAGCAGGTCCATGCCCTGCCGCGCCGTCGCGGCGATCGACAGCATGCCCACGCCGTGCTTGCCGGCGCCGCGTGGACCCGTGGGGGAGAACGACGCCGCCACCGCGATGTCGAAGCACGGATCGCTGTAGGGCCTGAGCTGCAGACGCGCGTCCTGCAGCGTGAATCCGTCGGTGTGCATGGTGACGGTCTCGCCGCGCAACAGCCGCGTGATGGCCTCGAGACACTGCTCCATCCGTGGCCGCTGCTGATCGGCGGGGATGCCCAGCATGTGCGCGTCCGAGGTGAGCTGGCCCGGGCCGCAGCCGAGCATCACCCGGCCGCGGGTGAGGTGGTCCAGCAGCACCATGCGGTCGGCCAGCATCAACGGCTGGTGGTACGGCAGTGAGCTGACGCCCGTCCCGAGCTTGATGTGCGTGGTCCGCTCGGCGGCGACGCCGATGAACACCTCCGGAGAGGCGATGATCTCGAACCCCGCCGAGTGATGCTCGCCGATCCACGCCTCGTGGAAGCCGAGCCGGTCCATGGCGACGATCAGGTCGAGATCGCGTTCGATGGCGAGCGTCGGGTTCTGTCCGGTCGGGTGAAACGGTGCCATGAAGTTTCCGAAGCGCATCTTCCACGTCCTCTTCCCGGGGACTTCGACGCTATTACACGGCGACCCGCGTCGGGGGCACATCGTCGTCGGACGGCCGCGCGATGAGTTCGGCGAAGGCGGGTAGTCCTAGTCGGCGACAGTCGCCCGACGCGAGCACCGATGAACCAGGATGGACACCGTGGACCTCCCCGTACCGCCACCCGTCGAGCCGATGCTGGCCAAGGCCGCGGCCACGGTGCCCGCCGAGCCCGGCACCTGGTCCTACGAACCCAAGTGGGACGGCTTCCGCGCGCTGGTGTTCCGTGACGGCGACGACGTGGTGATCCAGTCCCGCAGCGGCAAGGACCTCGGCCGCTACTTCCCCGAACTGCTCGTCTCGCTGCGCGACGAACTCGCCCCCCGCTGCGTGGTGGACGGCGAGGTGGTCGTGCCCCGGGAGATCGACGGTCGCATCCGACTCGACTGGGAGTCGCTGAGCCAGCGCATCCATCCCGCCGAGTCGCGGGTGCGCAAGCTGTCCGAGGAGACGCCCGCGCACTTCATCGGCTTCGACGCGCTCGCGACCGGGGAACGCGCGCTGCTCGGCGAGCCGTTCCGGACGCGACGCGAGGCACTGGCGGAACTGATGCTCCCAGAACGTTTCTGCCACGTCACCCGCACCACCGAGGACGCCGACCAGAGCACGCTGTGGCTCACCACCTTCGAGGGCGCGGGGCTCGACGGCGTCATCGCCAAGCGCCTCGACGGGAAGTACCTGCCCGGCAAGCGCGACATGATCAAGGTCAAGCACGCGCGCGATGCCGACTGCGTGGTGATGGGCTACCGGATCCACAAGAGCGGCGAGGGGCTCGGGTCGGTCCTGCTGGGGCTGTACCGCGACGACGGCGAATTGCAGATGGTCGGCGGCGCAGCCTCGTTCACGGTCAAGGACCGGATCAAGCTGCTGGCCGAACTGGAGCCGCTGCGCGAGGGCGACCAGGTCAACGACGGCGAACCGTCGCGCTGGAACTCCGCGGCCGATAAGCGGTGGATCCCGGTGCGTCCGGAACGGGTGTGCGAGGTGGCCTACGACCAGATGGAGGGCAACACGGTCGACGGCCGGCGGTTCCGCCATGCCGTGAAGTTCGTGCGGTGGCGCCCCGACCGCGATGCGTCGAGTTGCACGTTCGACCAACTCGACGTCCCGCTGAAGTACGACCTGTCCGACGTCCTGGAAGGCCACTGATGCCCACGCCCGCAACCGAGATCGACGTCCACGGGATCAAGGTCCGGCTGACCAACCCCGACAAGCCGTACTTCCCCAAGCTCGGCGCCGCCGGCACCAAGGGCAAGCTCGTCGACTACTACCTGGCCGTCGCCGAACCCATGGTCCGCCTGCTGCGTGACAGACCCGTTCACCTGCAACGCTTTCCGGACGGCATCGACGGCGAGGAGGTGTACCAGAAGCGGGTCCCGGTCAAGCATCCCGACTACCTCGAGACGTGCACTGTCACGTTCCCGTCGGGCCGCACCGCCGACGCGCTCAAGGTGACCCACCCGTCGGCGATCGCGTGGGCCGCCCAGATGGGCACGGTGACCCTGCACCCGTGGCAGGTGCGCTGCCCCGACACCGAACACCCCGACGAGTTGCGCATCGACCTCGACCCCCAGCCGGGCACCGGCTTCCCGCAGGCGCGGGAGATCGCCGTGGACGTCCTCAAGCCGCTGCTCGACGAGCTGGGCATCGCGGGCTATCCGAAGACCTCGGGTGGACGCGGCGTGCACGTGTTCATCCGGATCGCCCCCGAGTGGGACTTCGTCGAGGTGCGGCGAGCGGGCATCGCGCTGGCCCGCGAGGTCGAACGCCGCGCGCCCGACGCCGTCACCACGTCGTGGTGGAAGGAGGAGCGGGGGGAGCGGCTGTTCGTCGACTACAACCAGAACGCCCGCGACCGGACCTTCGCGTCGGCGTACTCGCCACGCCGCACCGAGATCGCCACCGTGTCGACGCCGCTGTCGTGGTCCCAGTTGGCCACCGCCGACCCCGACGACTACACCATCGTCACCGTGCCGGACTTCATCGCGGGCCGCACGGACCCGTGGGCCGACATCGACGCCCACGCGCACTCGCTCGCCCCGCTGCTGGAGATGGTGAAGGCCGACGAGGAGGAGCGGGGACTGGGCGACCTGCCGTACCCGCCGAGCTACCCGAAGATGCCGGGCGAGCCGCCACGCGTGCAGCCGAGCAAGAAGGTCGCGGCTCACTGGGATGCGGACGGGAACCCCGTCGCCGGCTCCTGAAGACTCACCTCGTGCGGCTCGACGTCCGAGCTGCCGTCGCGGCAGAAAGGCCGACCCGTGCCCGTCGCATTCATCACCGGTGCCAACGGATTCATCGGCCGTGCCCTGGCGGCTCACTTCGGCGCCGCGGGCTGGTCGGTGCGCGGTGTCGACCGCGTCGCCGATCCGGCACGCGGCGTCGTCTCAGGCGACACCACCGAACCGGCGGGGTGGGAGCGCCACCTCGACGGGTGTGAGGTCCTGCTGCACACCGCGGCTGTTGTGAGCAACGCGGTGGCGGCCGACGTGCAATGGACGGTCAACGTGCTGGGCACCCGTCGGGTCATCGAGGCGGCCACGCGCGCACGCGTCGGCCGGGTCGTGCACCTCAGCTCGGTGCGGGCGTACGGCGACCTGGGTTTTCCGCCCCTCGTCGACGAGTCCTGGCCGCTGCGTCCCGACGGACACGCGTACGTGGACACCAAGGTCGCATCGGAGGCGGTGGCCTTCCAGGCGCATGCCGCCGGGGACGTGGCCGTGACCGTGATCCGGCCCGGAGACGTCTACGGGCCGGGTTCGCGGCCCTGGACCGTCATTCCGGTCGAGGAGACCAGGAAGGGACGACTCATCCTGCCGGCGGGTGGCAGGGGCGTGTTCTCACCGGTGTTCGTCGATGACGTGGTGCACGGGATCTTCCTGGCCGCGACCCATCCGGACGCGTCTGGTCAGGCCTTCAACCTCCCCGGCCCGGCGCCCGTGACGTGTGCCGAATTCTTCGGTCACTACGCCAGGATGCAAGGCCTGCCGCCGCAGCGCACGGTGCCGACCGCGGTGGCCGTGACTCTGGCCTCCGCGGTGGGGACCTTCGAGAGGATGCGTGGCCGCCCGAGCGAGCTGAATGCCGAGACCGTCCGGTACCTGACCAGAACCGGTGGATACTCGCGAGCCAAGGCGCAGCGGGTGCTCGCCTGGATCCCGCGGGTCGGTCTCGCAGACGGAATGCACGTGACGGAGCGGTGGCTGCGCGCCGAGGGCCTGATCGCCGCGACGTAGACCACCGGGGGTCGTCAGCGAAGCGAGAGCACGCCCTCCGGGGTACGCGTCATCCAGGACTCGGGGATCTCACGCGGTTTGCGCCACGACCGTGCCGCGGACAGCGCCGCCACCGAGGACACCTCGATGGCGCCGAGGACCAGCAGTGGCCACACGGCGCCCGCCAGGAGGCTGAGCGCCAGGGTCTGGACCGTGGGAAGACGGCGGTCACCCAGGTGTCGAGCGGCCACGAAGGCGATGGCCGAACTCACCAGCCAACCGCCCAGATATGCCAGCGCCCAGGTCGCCATACAGCCGTGTCTCCCTTGCCAGGTCGTTGTCGTCGCCGTCAATGTAGCGCTGTTTGCTGGCGGCAAACAAGCGTTTCGCGAAGCCCGTCAATGACCGTTGCGCTGGGCAAACCGTATGGCTACGTACTTTTCGTTAGCTGACGGGGACCACTCCGCGGGGAAGTGTGAGAGGCAGGTCGTTGTACGTCGCGATGCCCGGAGGAGCCGCGACCACCGCCGAGATGGCGTTGATGGCGGGCATCGCGGTCATGATGTGGCCCAGCACCATGAACTCCTCGAGCGTGGTCGCCTCGAAGTACGGCGGCGGCAGGAAGCTGATGACGTTCTTCACCGTCGGCCTGCCGTCGACCTGGAGCACCCAGCCGTCCTGCTCGATCTTCCAGTCCGGCTCCAGGGTCTGGCCCTTGCGCCACTTGAGGTTGCACTCGACGACGGTCTTACCTGCGACGATGCCCTTCCAGCTGGCGTGGACGCCGGCCACGCAGCCGGCGGGGATGGTCCACGAGCCCAGGTCGAGGTCCTCGGTCGTCTGGGCGAACTCGCTGTCGCAGCGGACTTCGTCGAGCTCGACGCCGAGCGCGTCGCCGATCAGCCGGATGGCTTCGCCGAACACGCCGGTGCCTCGTGCGGCCATCTCCTGAAGGTCCGGGCTGTCGATCGGCTGACCGAATCCGACGGGCTTCTCGGTGGCGGGCGAGTCGTAGAACGTGGTGTCCGCGGCCTCGTTGATGGTGACCTTGTCCACGCGATCGCAAATGCTTGCCGTGAGAATCGCCAGCAAGTTGACGTAGCCGGGGCTGATTCCCGAACCGAACATCGTCGATCCGCCGCGTGCGCAGGCGTCGGCGATCCGATCCCGCCCGGGACCCTGGTTGTGGCCTGTAATGAACGATGCGGTGGCGACGACGTTGACGCCCGCGGACAGGATCGTCACCAACTCGTCGACGTCGATCCACATGGGGTTGTAGACCACGCAGTCGGGCTTGAGCGCGAGCAGTGCGTCCACGTCGTCGGTCGCCGCGACGCCGAGCGGACCGACACCGGCCAGCTCGCCCGCGTCACGGCCGACCTTGTCCTTGGACCACGCGTACAGCCCGACGAGTTCGAGGCCGGGGTTGGCGGCGATCGCCGCTACCGAACTCTTGCCGACATTGCCCGTCGTCCACTGGACGACCCGGAGAGGAGTGTTGTTTGGCACTCGCTCAGCATAGGGACGCGTCGGTGTTGGTCAGGCCGAAATCGGCGAGATCTAGGGACCGGAGGTCAGCGTGGCCTTGCCGGTGATCTGACGGCCGCCGCGGTCGATCCAGACCAGGTCCACCACGTCGCCCGCATAGTGCCGGTCGAGCACGTCGGTGAGCGTGGTGGCCGAGCCGATCCGCTCGCCGTCGATGCTCAGCAGCACGTCGCCGTCGAGCAGTCCGGCCGCCTCGGCGGGCCCGCCGCGAATGACCTCGCGCAGGAGGACGCCGGGCACCGAACTGTCCTGGTCGGCGCTGCTGACGCCCACGCCGAGCAGCGTCGGCGGCCCGATGTGGATGCTGTCGGAGCGTGCTCCCGTGCGGATCTGGGCCGAGATGCCCAAGGCGTCGTTGATCGGGATCGCGAACCCGGCGCCGCCGGGTCCCATCCGGAAGTTGACGGTCGCCGCGGTCGTCACGCCGACCACCTGGCCCGCGGAGTTGACCAGGGGGCCACCCGAGTCGCCGGGCCGCACGGGCGCCGCGAACTCGATGAGCCCGGTCATCTCCTCGAAGCTGCCGGTGAGTTCGTCCTTGGCGTTGATGGTCCTGCCGAACCCCGTCACCGTGCCCGCCTCGTTGGTCAGCGGGCTGCCACTGCCGGCTGCGTTCCCGAGCGCGACGACGGGTTCACCGGCGACCAGTGCCGACGAGTCGCCGATCGGTGCGGCCGGGAGACCGCCCGCGCCCCGCAACTGGAGGACGGCGATGTCCTTGGACCGGCTGTACCCGACGAGGTCGGCGGGGTACGGCCTGCCGCCGACGAGGGCGGTGACGGTGTCCGCGCCACCCACGACGTGGAAGTTGGTCAGCACGACGCCGTTGGGGTCGATGACGACGCCGGTGCCGCTGCCGATCGCACGCTGGTAGTTGATCGTCGTGTCGATGCGGACCACGGCGGGTTCGACGGACGAGATCGCGGACGCGAGATCCGCGGGCTCGGCCTGGACTGGTGCCGACGCGATGAGCGACGCGGTGGAGGCCGCGAGGACGGTGAGAACTACCCGCGATCGGTAAAGGAACCTAGCCATGCGCCGCCTTCACCTCAGTGGTATCCGTCTCTCGTGTGATGGAGACGGCCAGCTGTCGGCGATCGTGCCTAGCTGGTCAGTCGTCGAGGGCTACCCCGCCGCGTGAGCGACGAAACAGCCGTGACGAGGACTTACCTGCCGGACGCCGGTTGCGCAGCTTCCCGCTCTCCTCGGAGTCATTCTCCTCGGAATTCTCATCGTCGCCCGCTGAAGAGGCGTTACCGGATGCGACGGAGGTCACCTCGCCGTCGCGGGGCGCCTCGTCGGACTTCGCCACCCCGTCGGCGTCGATGACCTCGACGGTCTCCTCGGCGTCGGGATCCACGAGGGTCGTGTCGACGGTCTCGAGGTCGGCGTCGTCGGTCTCGAGGTCCTCGTTGGCCGCAGCCGTGCCACGACCGCGACGACGGGTATTGACCTTGGACTTGAGCGGCTTGGGCGGCGGGGGAGGCAGTTCGGCGGCGAACGCCAGGTAGAAGGCGAACGAGCCGAGCAGCGCCAGCGCGGCGGCCGCGCCGTAGACGCCGAACAGCCACTGCCCGACGCTGTCGAGGTTCAGCCAGATCTCGCTGACGGCGGTCCCGACGATCAGGACGCCGGCCACTACGTGCAACACGATCGCCGACGTACGCAACGTCAACGCCAGCTGCGGGGTGCCGTACTCGGGCTTGCGGGTCCGCAGCCACGTGAACACGACGGGCAGGGCGGCCAGCGCGACGAGCAGGCCGCACACGATGCGCATCGAGGTGCCGATCGTCGTCGACCAGCTGCCGACGAACTCGTACCAGCGCGGCAGCACGAAGAAGAAGTACAACCCACCGGCGAGGAGCAGGAACGATGCGTGCCACAGGATCGCGATCCAGCGCCGCATACTCCTCCTCGAGTTCGGTGATGTGCGGGGCCCGAGGGCGACCGGACTGACGTCCACCGGTCGCACCTCGGACCCGAGTGCGGAGGATAGGGGATTTGAACCCCTGAGGGCTATTAACCCAACCCGCGTTCCAGGCGAGCGCCATAGGCCACTAGGCGAATCCTCCGCGGGCCATGGTAGCCGACCGGGCTGCGTCGCCCTACCGGCCCGAGGATCAGCCGCTCCGCTCCTGCCCTCCGGAACCACTCCCGGGTCGCTCCGCTCCTGCCCGCCGGACCCCACGTACTACACTCGTCTCGGACCCCGCGCGGCGTCCATCCTGTGAACTCCCCCAGGGCCGGAAGGCAGCAAGGGTCAATGGGCTCTGGCGGGTGCGCGGGGTCCCCTATCTTTTCTGGGCTAGATGGCGGAAAGGCGCGCCGTGTCCTTTGAGTCCCTCGGACGGGACGACCTGCAGGCACAGCACGACCTGCAGCGTCGCAACTACTCCGACCTCCAGGCCAAGAAGCTCAGCCTCGACCTGACGCGCGGCAAGCCGGCCCCGGCTCAGCTGGACCTGTCCAACGAGCTGTTGACGCTGCCCGGCTCCGGCAAGGACGCCTACCGCGACGGTGACGGCACCGACACGCGCAACTACGGCGGCCTGCACGGCCTGCCCGAGCTGCGCTCGATCTTCGGCGAGCTGCTCGGCATCCCGGTGCCGAACCTGATCGCGGGCAACAACGCGAGCCTCGAGATGATGCACGACGTCGTGGTCTTCTCGCTGCTGCACGGCGGCGTCGACTCGCCCCGGCCGTGGCGCGACGAGCCCGGCATCAAGTTCCTCTGCCCGTCCCCGGGATACGACCGGCACTTCGCGATCACCGAGAGCTACGGCATCGAGATGATTCCCGTCCCGATCCGCGAGGACGGACCCGACGTCGACCTCATCGAGGAACTCGTCGCGAACGACCCCGCCATCAAGGGCATGTGGTGCGTGCCGGTGTACTCCAACCCCACCGGCACCACCTACTCCTGGGAGAACGTGCGCAGGTTGGTCCAGATGGAGACTGCCGCAACGGACTTCCGCCTGTTCTGGGACAACGCCTACGCCGTGCACACGCTGACCCACGAGTTCCTCCGGCAGGTCGACGTGTTGGGTCTGGCCGCGGCCGCGGGCAACCCGCACCGTCCGCTGGTGTTCGCGTCCACGTCGAAGATCACCTTCGCGGGCGCGGGTGTCAGCTTCTTCGGTGGATCGCTGGGCAACATCGCCTGGTACCTGCAGCACGCCGGCAAGAAGACGATCGGCCCCGACAAGCTCAACCACCTGCGTCACCTGCGCTTCTTCGGCGACGCCGACGGCGTCCGGCTGCAGATGCAGCGGCACCAGGAGCTGCTGGCGCCCAAGTTCGCGCTGGTCGCCGAACTGCTCGAGGACAGGCTGGGGGAGTCCAAGATCGCCTCCTGGACCGATCCCAAGGGCGGGTACTTCGTCAGCCTGGACGT
This sequence comes from Mycobacterium sp. PTI7, assembly GCF_056679845.1. NCBI lineage: Bacteria > Bacillati > Actinomycetota > Actinomycetes > Mycobacteriales > Mycobacteriaceae > Mycobacterium > Mycobacterium sp. PTI7. Next base: position 4,235,622 of record NZ_CM155252.1, on the reverse strand, counting down.
GCTGCCCGGCACCGCCAAGCGGACCGTGTCGCTGGCCAAGGACGCGGGCATCGCCGTAACCGAGGCGGGCGCGTCGTTCCCGTACCGAAAAGATCCCGAGGACAAGAACATTCGCATCGCGCCGACCTTCCCGTCGCTGCCCGACCTGCGGGAGGCCATCGACGGTCTGGCCACCTGCGCATTGCTGGCGGCCACCGAGTCGATGCTGGCCCGCGACTAGTCACCTGCTGGGCGGTCGCGCGTCGGTCACGATCGGTAGCCTGCTTCCGTGGCTCTCTACCGCAAGTACCGTCCCTCCTCGTTCGCCGAGGTCGTCGGGCAGGAACACGTCACCGAGCCGCTGTCCAACGCCCTGACCGCGGGTCGCATCAACCACGCCTACCTGTTCTCGGGGCCGCGCGGGTGTGGCAAGACGTCCTCGGCCCGCATCATGGCCCGCTCGCTGAACTGCGAGCAGGGGCCGACGCCCACCCCCTGCGGCGTGTGCGGGTCCTGCGTGGCGCTGGCACCCAACGGCCCCGGGAACCTCGACGTCACCGAACTCGACGCCGCCAGCCACAACGGCGTCGACGACGCGCGGGAGCTGCGCGACCGGGCCTTCTACGCCCCGGCCGAGTCGCGGTACCGCATCTTCATCATCGACGAGGCGCACATGGTGACGCCGCAGGCGTTCAACGCGCTGCTCAAGATCGTCGAGGAGCCGCCGGACCACCTCATCTTCGTCTTCGCGACCACCGAACCGGAGAAGGTCCTCACCACCATCCGGTCGCGCACGCACCACTATCCGTTCCGCCTGCTGGCGCCCAAGACCATGCGCGGCCTCGTCGAGAAGATCTGCGCGCAAGAGGACGTCCTCGTCGACGACGCCGTCTACCCCCTGGTGATCCGGGCGGGCGGCGGCTCACCGCGTGACACCCTGTCGGTGCTCGATCAGCTGCTGGCGGGCGCGCATGGCAACCACGTCAACTACGCGAGCGCACTCTCGCTGCTCGGCGCCACCGACATGGCGCTCATCGACGAATCCGTCGACGCGCTGGCGGCCGGCGACGCCGCCGCCCTCTTCGGGGCGGTGGAATCGGTGATCGACGCCGGACACGATCCGCGCCGCTTCGCGACCGACCTGCTCGACCGGTTCCGTGACCTCATCATCCTGCAGGCGGTCCCCGACGCGGCTGCCCGCGGTGTCGTCGACGCCCCGGCCGACGCGTTGGACCGCATGCGCAGCCAGGCCGACCGGATCGGCTCGGCGACCCTCGCCCGCTACGCCGAGGTCGTACACGCCGGGCTCGGTGAGATGCGGGGCGCCACCGCACCCCGGCTGCTCCTCGAGGTGGTCTGCGCGCGGCTGCTGCTGCCGTCGGCCAGCGACACGGAAGCCGCTCTGCTGCAACGCATCGAACGTCTCGAGATGCGGCTGGACGTGTCGATCCCCGCGGGGGAGGCCGCTCAGTCCGGTGTCGCGTCGACGCCTGCCCCCACCAAACAGTTCGCGCGGCGCAGTCAGGTGGAACCCGCAGCGCCTGAGCCCAGTCCCGCGCCCGCCGCGGCTCCCGCCGCCCCGCCCGTCGGTACCGTGGCGCCGCTGCCACCCGTCCCGGTGCCCGCCTCCAGGGTCGCGGCCCCGCCGCCGGCCGCCGAGCCCGTGGCCCCGCCGGAGCACGCCGCCCCGCCCGAGCGGGCTGCCGCGCCCGCCGCGCCCGTCGAGCAGGCGACCCGCGTGGAGCGGCCGGCCCCCGTGGCCCGCCCCGAACCGGTGGCTCCGCCGTCGCGGCCCGAGCCCGCGGCGCCGCCCGTCGAGCGAGCCCCGGAGCCCGGCCCGCCGCCCCCGGTGGAGCGTCCGCGCGTCGAACCGCCCGCTCCCGCAACCGAACCTGCGGCACCCGTGCCCGCCGCCGGCCAGCCCGACGCGGCGACCGTCCGCAGCCTCTGGACCACGGTGCGCGAGAAGGTGCGCGAACGCAGGCGGCCCACCGACGTGATGCTCGACGGAGCGATCGTCGTCGCCGTCGAGAAGGACACGCTGGTGCTGAGCCACGTGTCGGGGCCGCTGGCCAAGCGCCTCAACGAGCAACGCAACGTCGAGATCATCCGCGACGCGCTCAAGGACGCGTTGGGGGTGAACTGGAACATCCGTTGCGAGGCAGGCACTCCCGTCGGCTCCCCGGATCCGCGCGCGCAGCGCAACGCCGGACCGTCGGCGCCGCCACCGGACGTCGAGGACGAGGAGAGCATGCTCGCCGAGGCGCAGCGGGACGACCCGACGCCCCGGCGCGATCCCGAGGAGGTAGCCCTCGAGCTACTGCAGAGCGAGCTGGGCGCCCGCCCGATCGAGAACCGCTAGGGCGTCCACCAGGGCCGCAGCGGCAGTCCGCCGTCGTTGCCCTTCTCGTCGACCTTGACGGCCAGGACCTGGTGCAGCTGAATGACGTTCACCTCGAAGCCGAGCCTCGAACCGGCCATGTAGAGACCCCACACCTTGGCCGTGGGCAGCCCGACCTCGGCGACCGCCTCGTCCCAGTTGTCCACCAGGTTGCGGCACCAGTCGCGCAGCGTCATCGCGTAGTGGTGCCGCAGGTTCTCCTCGTGGACGACCTCGAGTCCGGCGTCCTGGGCCTCGGTGATGAGGCGTCCGGCACCCGTCAGCTCGCCGTCTGGGAACACGTAGCGGTCGATGAACCCCTTCGCCGCGGCGTGCGCGCGGTTGTCGGGACGGGTGATGCTGTGGTTGAGCAGAAGTCCGCCGGCGCGCAACCGGGACTTCAGGAACTTGAAGTACGACGGGTAGTTGCCGACCCCGATGTGCTCGGTGAGACCGATCGAGGACACCGCGTCGAAACCGATCTCGCGGACGTCGCGGTAGTCGCTGTGCCGGACCTCCGCCAGCGCGGACAGTCCCTGCTCGGCGATCGCCTTCTGCGCCCACTCGGCCTGCTGCTTGGACAGCGTCACCCCGATGACGTTGACGCCCTGGCGCGCGGCGTAGCGCACCATGCCACCCCACCCGCAGCCCACGTCGAGCAGGCGGTCGCCGGGCTTGAGGCGCAGTTTCTCGAACACCAGGCGGTACTTGTTCTCCTGGGCGTCCTCGAGCGAGGCGTCGGCATCGGCGTAGGCCGCGCACGTGTACGTCATCGACGGGCCGAGCACCAGCTCGTAGAACGCGTTCGACACGTCGTAGTGGTGCTCGATCGCGTCGGCGTCGCGAGACTTGCTGTGCCGCAGGCCCTCTGCGATCCTTCGCCACCGCGGCACGGTCTCCTGCGGGGGCGGCGCGATCGGCTTCAGGTGCTCGAATCCGATGGAGCGCACCACGTTCGCGAGCACGCGGGCCGACGGCCGCTTGAAGTTGAGCTTCTCGGCCAGCGTCACGAGCAGGTCGTACGGGTCGCCGGGGTGGGCGCCCTGCATCTCGACGTCACCCGACACGTAGGCCCGGACCAGGCCGAGTTCGCCCGGAGCGGTGGCGATGTAGTTGGTGCCGCGTGGCGTCAGGAGGTCGATCTTGATCTTCGCGTCGTCCGGTCCCGCCGAGCTGCCGTCGTAGGCGCTGAACTTCACCGGCAGGGCGTCACCTGCCGCCATGATCTCCAGGATCTCCGCCAGGGTGAGCTTGCCGGCCGCCGCGCCGAGTCGATCCTTCTGGGTGGTCATGGCTGTTCCTTTGCTCATCGCGGACGTGCTCATCGTCTCTGCACCGCCTTGGCGTACAGGTCCAGCAACCGTGAATCGGGATCGTAGGTCTTCTTGACGGTCCGGTACCTCTCCCCGCCGTAGAGCGCGTCGAACTCCTCGGGGGAGTAGTAGGCGTCCGAGTACAGCGACTTGTGCCCATCGAGGTCGCTGACCTTGCGCTCGATCAGCCGGTTGGTGTGGCCTTCCTGCTCGTCGGGCGACCCGATGGGCACCGATGACCAGAAGCCGATGTTGACGTACGTGTGGTGCGGCCGGATCGGGTAGAGCGGCCAGCCCCCTTCGTCGCGCAAGCGCAACGGGCACAACCAGATCGGCTCGATCGGCACGTTCTCGAGGAACCAGTCGAGGAAGGCGACGGTCTGGCCGATCGGCACCTCGACGTCCTGCACGACGCGCTCGCGCGGCGGCCGGCCGTTGCGCTTCTCGATGCGGTCGGCGATGTCGAACCGCTGGTCGTAGCCGATCAGCTTCCAGTAGAAGGCGCTGCGCCGGAGCCGCCGCGGCCACAGCCGCCGGATCTTCGGGTTCTGCGCGCCGAACGCACGCGAGCACCAGAACCAGTCGGTGTCCCACCGCCACAGGTAGTCGTGGATGGTGAGCCGGTCGTGGGTGACGCCCTCGTCATGCTGGATCGAGCGGTAGTAGACGTCCTGGCCGGTGTAGTCGCTGACCGGTCCCGCCGTGCCCGTGCGGAAGCCGAGGGTCAGGTAGCTCTCGTCGGCGCTGAAGACCACGCCGTCGAGGTAGTCGACGGGCGTGCCGTCGATCTCGCCGGTCTCGACGATGCCATCCATCGTCGTCACCATCTCGGTGAGCGAGGTGAACCGCAGGTGCCGCAGCGCGACGAACGGCCGGACCTCCTCCAGCTCGATCTTCAGCCGCACCGAATAGCCCAGCGTGCCATAGGAATTGGGGAACGCGCGGAACAAGTCCGCGTTCTGGTCGCGCGAGGCCGTGATGATCTCGCCCGTGCCGGTGAGGACGTCCATCTCCAGCACCGACTCGTGGGGCAGTCCGTTGCGGAACGACGCGGACTCGATGCCGAGACCTGTCACCGCGCCGCCGAGCGTGATCGTCTTGAGCTGCGGCACCACGAACGGGCACAGGCCGTACGGCAGCGTCGCGGCGACGAGGTCCTCGTAGGTGCACATGCCGGACACGTCGGCGGTGCGTGCCTCGGGGTCGACGGAGATGACCCCGGTCAACCCGGACGTGTCCAGGCCCTTGACGGTGGCCTTCGCGCGGGCGCGGAACAAGTTCGACGTGGGCTTTGCCAGCCTGACGGTCGCGCTGTGCGGGATCGCCCGGTAGCTCTTCAGCAGTCTCTCCACGCCACGTGCGTGGGCCGACTGCGCTTCGATGGATGCAACAGTCACGGATATACGCTAGTCCCCGGTGGCACCCGATGCGACCGCGCCAGGCCGGGACACCCGGACCGACATCGAATCGACGAGGAGCATTCACCGATGGGACAGGTCAGCGCATCAAGCACCGTCTTGATCAACGCCGAGCCGGACGCCGTGTTCGCGGCCGTCGCCGACTACCAGACCGTACGGCCGAAGATCCTGTCGTCGCACTACAGCGGCTATCAGGTGCTCGAGGGCGGCCAGGGAGCGGGCACGGTGGCGACCTGGAAGCTGCAGGCCACGAAGTCCCGCAGCCGCGAGGTCAAGGCCACCGTCGACGTTGCCGGCCACGCCGTCATCGAGAAGGACGCCAATTCGACCATGGTGAGCAATTACACCGTGGCACCCGCCGGAACGGGCTCGACCGTCACGGTGAAGACGTCGTGGCAGGGCGCCGGCGGCATCGGCGGATTCTTCGAGAAGACCTTCGCGCCGATCGGCCTGCGCAAGATCCAGGCCGAGGTCCTGGAGAACCTGAAGGCGGAACTGGAGAAGGGCTAGACGGTTCGCTGAGGGCGGGTCGCCAGGAACGCGCCGATGCCGCGGACGACCGCTTCGGCGTACTTCTGCCTGCCCTCGGCGCTCTCGATGAGCGACGTGTCGGCGGGGTTCTTCATGTTGCCCAGCTCCACCAGCACCGAGGGGTACTGGGCGAGGTTCAGCCCGGCGATGTCGGCGCGGGGCAGCAGTCCGCCCTGGCCGATGTAGGTGGCGGGCACCAGGCCCGAGGCCTGCATCTGGTCGCGCATGGTGCGGGCGAACTGCACCGACGGCCCGGCCTGCGCCTCGTTGATCGGCGGCGACGAGTAGTTGACGTGGAAGCCGCGGCCGGTCGCCGGTCCGCCGTCGGCGTGGATGGAGACGATCGCGTCGGGCTTGAGCGCGTTGGCCATCGCCGCGCGCTCGTCGACGCACGGTCCTGCGCCGGTGTCGTCGCCGCGGGACATCGCGGTCCGCACCCCCATCGCGGTCAGCTGCTGGCGGATGCGCAGCGTCGTCTCCCAGTTGAACGAGTGCTCGGTGTAGCCGCTGTTGGACGAGGTGCCGCTGGTCTGGCAGTCCTTGGTGCCGCCGCGACCGGTCGGCACCTGCCGGGACAGGAACGCCGCGTCGTTGGAGCCCTGATGGCCGGGGTCGAGGAAGACGATCATTCCGGCGATGCTGCTGGGTGCCGCGGCGGCGACCGGCGCGGCGATCGACGACGCGACCAGCAGCAGGCTCGCGGCGAGGGCGGTCAGGGCGCGCGCGGGCGCGGTGGCTCTGCCACCCATCGAGGAGGTGGCTCTGCCACCCATCGAGGAGGTGGTTCTGTCACTCGTCGAGGAGGTGGCTCCGACACGCAGGCAGGCTGGGGCACGCACGCCGTCACGCTAGCCCCGGGGGCGACTACGCTTGAACCCCAAACGGCCTGGCGCGAACATGCGCAACCAAGCCGAGACCAAGACGCGACAGAGCTGTAGTCAAAGCAGCCGAATCGATCACCGTAAGGGGACCAGCCATGCAACCCGGTCAACAGCCCGACATGTCAGCACTTCTCGCTCAGGCCCAGCAGGTTCAGCAGCAGCTGATGGAGGCCCAGGAGGCGCTGGCCAACTCGGAGGTGAACGGGCAGGGCGGCGGTGGACTGGTCCAGGTCACGATGAAGGGCAGCGGCGAGGTCATCGGCGTGCGGATCGACCCGAAGGTCGTCGACCCGGACGACGTGGAGACCTTGCAGGACCTCGTCGTCGGTGCCATCAAGGACGCCTCGCAGCAGGTGACGCTGCTGGCGCAGAGCAAGCTCGGCCCGCTGGCCGGCGGTCTCGGCGGCCTCGGTCTGCCGGGGGCCTGACACCTTGACGTGCCATGTTTGAGGGGCCCGTCCAGGACCTGATCGACGAACTGGGAAAGCTGCCCGGGATCGGTCCGAAGAGCGCGCAGCGCATCGCGTTTCACCTGCTGTCCGTCGAACCTCCCGACATCGACCGGCTGACCGCCGTGCTCGCCCGTGTGCGCGAGGGCGTGACGTTCTGCTCGGTGTGCGGCAACGTGTCGGACAACGAGAAGTGCCGCATCTGCAGCGACCCGCGACGTGACGCGGCCCTGATCTGCGTGGTGGAGGAACCCAAGGACGTCCAGGCCGTCGAACGCACCCGGGAGTTCCGCGGGCGCTATCACGTGTTGGGCGGTGCGCTGGATCCGCTGTCGGGCATCGGGCCGGATCAGCTGCGGATCCGCGAGCTGCTCAACCGCATCGGCGAGCGGGTGGACGGCGTCGACGTCGGCGAGGTCATCATCGCCACCGACCCCAACACCGAGGGCGAGGCGACCGCCACCTACCTGGTGCGGATGCTGCGCGACATCCCCGGACTGAGCGTCACCCGCATCGCGTCGGGGCTGCCGATGGGCGGCGACCTCGAGTTCGCCGACGAGTTGACGCTCGGTAGGGCGTTGGCCGGTCGCCGGGCGATGGCCTAGTTTGGTGGCCGTGGCGGACGAAGAGTTCAAGGTCGAGGTCGAGCTGGGCAGCGACGAGCACGGGCTGTCCTTCTGGGAGAAGCTCCGCACGCTCGACCTGGACGACGACGCGCGTGAGCGGCTGGGCTCCAAGGTGACGGTGACCCGCGACGGCGACCGCGTGCAGGTCTACACGCACACCCTCGCCGACGCCCGGGAAGCGGAGCGCACCATTCGCGGCCTCGTCGCCGACGACCACGTGGGCGCGGAGTACACCGTGACCCGTTGGGACGGCGCCGCGCAGGAGTGGGTGGACCCCGTCGACGGCGACGTCGTGACCGACGACGCCCCCGAGTCGCCCGCCCCCGATCCGAGCTACGTGATCCTCGAGGCCTACAAGCCGGAGTTCCTGCGCGACCTGGGGTTGTAGGTCGCGGGATTGGGCCTGTTCTGGCCCGCGAGATTGACGTGACCGACACCTCTACTCGCACTTCTTCGCGGTGGCGACAGCCTCGCGAGCATCATGATGGCCGCCAGCCCCTGGCGATCAGCGCAGCTCGCGTCACCCGCAGGACGTCCGCGGGCGAGTCTTCCTTGATGACGTATACGACGCGCCAGCCGAGCCTGTCGAGCGTGCGCTTCACCCGAACGTCCTTCGCGTACTGACGCCGATCCGTCCGGTGCTGGTCGCCGTCGTACTCCGCCGCGACCAGGAAGTCGTCCCACGCCATGTCCAGCCTGCGGACGTAGAACTGCCCGTCGAACACCGGCAGCTGCGTGCGGGGTTGCGGCAGACCCCCGTCGACGAACAGGAGCCGCAGCCGCGTCTCGCGGGGCGACGCCGCGCCGCCGTCGACCAGCGGCAGCGCAACTCGCAGGGCCTTGACCCCGCGGGCCCCGGGATATCGAGCGACGAGCGTGGGGACGCCTCCAAGCGCCGACGGAACCGCGGCTACCAGCGCGTCGAGGCGGGCGACAGCGTCGTCGCGGGGCAGCCGCCGCCCGAGGTCGAACGCGGTGCGGGCGGGTGTCGTGACGGGGATCCCGGCCACTCGCATCACCTCGTCGCGACCCAGCGTGTCGTTCCGGACGACGAGGCCGGGAGGCGGCCGCCCGTTGTTCCAGATCATCTCGACGGGGTGGGTGACGTCGACCCACTGCGCGCCGTGGAGCGCGGACGCGGCGACCCCTGCGATCACCCCGCGGCGTCGGGACCAGAGCCACGCAGCGACGACCCGGTCGTGGAACGTCGGCGTCCACGGCTTCTCGACGTAGACGTCGCGCAGGATCGCCTGATGGAAACGGCGCAACTCGTACTCGGAGACGTCGCCACGCGCCAGCGCTTCGCTGCCGAGGAAGATCCGCGGTCGATCCATGTCGGGACTGTAGGAAGGCCGACTGACATCTCTCGCCGAGATTGATGCCACCGCGAGGAAGTGCGAGTAGACGTGTCGGCCACGTCAATCTCGCGGCGTGACCGGCCGGAAAACCCAGAGATCACGCCCGCCGGGGCGCCGCCAACCGCTCGCGCCGCAGCTGGTCCACCTCGGACAGCTCCAGCGGCGGCAGCTCGCCGACCACCTGGGCCAGCATGTGGTCCGCGAGCTGGGGATTGCGCGCCAGGCACGGACCGTGCAGGTAGGTCGCGATGACGCTGCCCTGCACCACGCCGTCGAATCCGTCGCCGTCGCGGTTGCCCGCACCCGTGACCACCTTGGCCAATGGCGACGCGTCGGGGCCGAGAACCGTTCCGCCGCGGTGGTTCTCGAAGCCGGTGAGCCGGTCGCTGAGGCCGGTTAGCAACGGCTGGGACACCACTTCGCCGATGGTCCGCTTCGGCTGCGGCGAGGTCGTCACGTCGAGGAGGCCGACGCCGTCGACCCGCTCGCCCGACGACGTCTCGTACCAGTGGCCGAGAACCTGGATGGCCGCGCAGATCGCCAGCACCGGAGCGCCTCTCGCGGCGGCCTGCTGCAGGCCGGGGTGGCGGATGAGATGCTTGGTGGCCAGGCGCTGCGCGAAGTCCTCGGCGCCGCCGAGCGTGTACAGGTCGAGTTCGGCGGGCACGGGATCGTCCAGCGTGATCTCGACGATCTCGGCGTCGATTCCACGCAGCGTCAACCGCTTTCGCAACACGACGGAGTTGCCGCCGTCGCCGTAGGTCCCCATCACGTCGGGCAGCACCAGCCCGATCCGCACCGTCGACTCGCTCGAGCGCGGGGTCATCGCTTCACCGCCCGACTCAGCTGCGAGAACGCCGTGTAGTTGGCGACGACCTCGACGTGACCGGGCGGGCAGGACGCGATGGCTCGAAGCGGGTTGTGCACCAACGTGTGTCGCACACCGGCATAGCCGAGCCGCACCGCCAGGTCGGTGGCCCGCTCACCGGCCGCGACGACGGGATGGTCGACGAAGTGCTCGAAGTTGACGTCCCACAGCCAGGACAGGTCCTCGCCGTCGGGCACCTGGCCGTTGACCGAGATCACCACCGAGCCGGCGTCGGTGTCCACCATCGACAACGCCTCCTGCCAGCCCGCGGGGTTCTTGGCGAGCAGCATCCGCACGGTGTGCTTGCCGACCTGGATCGTGGAGTACCGGCCCGCGACCTCGTCGACGCCCTCGACGGCCGCGACCGCGGCGGCGGGATCGGCGCCCAGCGTGACTGCCGCCGCGATCGCCTGGGTGGCGTTGCCGCGGTTGACGGTGCCGGGCAGCGACAGCGCCATCGGCAGCGACAGCCCGTCGGGTCCGTGGACGTGGGTGTCGTCGTACCACCACTGCGGCGTGGGCCGGGAGAACTCGGTGCCGGTCGAGTGCCAGTGCACCCCGTCGCGGACGATCACCTCGCCGCTGCGCGGGCAGCTCACCGAGTCGTTGGCCCAGCCGCCACCGGCCGCGACCCACACGACGTGCGGGCTGTCGTAGGCCGCCGACGTCATCAGCACGTCGTCGCAGTTGGCCACGACGACCGTGTCGGGGTGCCGGGCCAGACCGCCGCGCAGCGTGCGTTCGATGTGGTTGATCTCACCCACCCGGTCGAGCTGGTCGCGGGACAGGTTGAGCAGCACGACGACCTCGGGGTCGACGGCGTCGGCGACGTGCGGCACGTGCATCTCGTCGACCTCGAGCGCGGCCAGCGAGGCGTTCCGCGACCCGGCGAGCGCCGCGATGAGCCCGGCGTCCATGTTGGCGCCCTCGGCGTTGGTGGCGACGGGCCCGACCGTCGCGAGCGCCGCCGCGGTCATCCGCGTGGTGGTGGACTTGCCGTTCGTGCCGGTCACGACCACCGAGCGGCGGTTCCGGCCGAGCTGGGCGAGCACCGACTTGTCGATCGTCATCGCGACCAGGCCGCCGATCATGGCGCCGGCGCCCCGGCCGGACACCCGCGACGCCCAGCGCGCCGCGGCTCCGGCGCCCAGGGCGAGCCGCCCGCGCGCGGACATCGTGCTCCGCTCCAGCCCTCTGGTCATCCCGGGAAGTCTAGAAGGGGTGAAGTGCGTGGGCGACACGCGGCGCTGGGGAGGTGGGGTTGTCGGGGCGCCGTGCCATCCTCGAATTCGTGAGTGTCGTCTGGGGCCGACCGGCCACCGAACCCGGAGCGGGTTGGGCGGTCGTCGACGTCGAGACGACGGGCTTCCGCCCAGGACAGGCGCGCATCGTCAGCGTGGCCGCGCTGGCGGTCGGGGACGACGGCAACGTCGAGGGCAGCTTCTCGAGCCTGCTGAACCCGGGCGTCGACCCCGGCCCGACCCACGTACACGGCCTGACGTCGGAGATGCTCGCCGGGCAGCCCACGTTCGGCGACGTCGTCGACGACCTCAGGGACGTGCTGCGCGGCCGCACGATGGTGGCCCACAACGTCGCGTTCGACTACTCCTTCCTGGCGGCCGAGGCCGAACTGATCGACGCCGAACTCCCGATCGACACGGTGATGTGCACGGTGGAGTTGGCGCGGCGGCTCCGGCTGGGCTGCGAAAACCTCCGCCTGGAGACGCTGGCCGCGCACTGGGGCGTCACGCAGATGCGGCCGCACGACGCCCTCGACGACGCGCTGGTGCTCGCGCAGATACTCAAACCCTCGCTGGCCGGCGCGCACGACCGCAGGACGTGGCTGCCGGTGCGGTCGGTCTCGCGGCGGCGCTGGCCCAACGGGCGCGTCACGCACGAGGAACTGCACTCGCTGAAGACCGTCGCCGCGCGCCTACCGTGCCCGTATCAGAACCCGGGCCGATTCGTGCCCGGCCGCCCGCTGGTGCAGGGCATGCGGATCGCGATGTCGACCGAGGTCACCCACACCTACGAAGAACTGATCGAGCGCATGCTGCACGGCGGGTTGGCGTTCACCGACGCCGTGGACCAGCAGACGTCGCTGGTGATCTGCGACCGCCCCGAGCCGGACCAGGGCCGCGGCTACCAGGCCGGCGAGATGGGCATCCCGCTGGTCACCGACGCCGACTTCATGCGTCTGCTCGACCGCGTCGTGGGCGGACGCGACGTCGAGCCGTTCGTGGAGCCGACGTCCGCGGGCGATCAGTTCACGCTGTTCTGACCGGTCCGGCGCCGGCTGCGGCATACGTCGACGTGACCGTCGGGGCGCGGTAGCCGCCGTCCCGCATCGCGATCTCGACGGCGTCGGTCACCGCACCGGCGCGGTCGGTGGGGACGAGCACGATCACGCAGCCCCCGAAGCCGCCGCCCGTCATCCGCGCACCGAACGCGCCTGCCGCGACGGCGGAGTCCGCGATCGCGTCGAGGTGGGCGGTGGTGATCTCGAAGTCGTCGCGCATCGAGGCGTGCGAGGCCGTCATCAGTCGTCCCGCCGCGCCGAAGTCCGCGGCACGCACCGCGGCCACGAAGTCGAGCACCCGCGCGTTCTCGGTGACGATGTGACGGGCGCGCCGCCCGTCGACCGGATCGCGGACGGCGTCGAGTGAGTCGTCGGCGCCCACCTCGCGCAGCGAGGCGACGCCGAGGTCGCTTGCGGCGCGCTCGCACGAGTCGCGCCGTGCCGCGTACTCGCCGCCGGCGTGCTCGTGGACGGCGTGCGAGTCGATCAGCAAAAGCGTGACGCCCGCCGCGTCGGGGTTGAACGGCACGGGTTCGACGGTCACGTCGCGGAAGTCGATGAGCAGTGCCCGTCGCGGTTCGCCGAACAGCGCCGACAACTGGTCGAGCAGGCCTGTCGGCGCACCCACGTACTCGTTCTCCGCCCGCTGCGCGAGCCGGGCCTGGGTGATGCGGTCGAGATCCGGGCCCGACGCCGTCAGCGCACCGAGTGCGGCGCACTCCAGGGCGGCCGACGACGACAGGCCCGCGCCGATCAGCACGTCGCTGGTCAACCGGAGCGTGCCGCCGGTGACGGGATGACCCCCCTCGCGCAGCGCCCACACCACGCCCGCCACGTACGCGGCCCAGCCCTCGACGTCGCCCGGCCGGGTGTCGAGCGGGACGACGACCGATCCCTCGAGGTGGTCGCTGTGCACGGTCAGCACGTCGGTGTCGGCCGGGTCGTACCGGGCGACGGTGCGCTCCGGCAGGGCGATCGGCAGTGCGAAACCCAGGTTGTAGTCGGTGTGTTCGCCGATCAGGTTGATGCGTCCCGGCGCGGCCCAGCTGATCACGACGCCACCTCGCGCAGTCGGGCAGCGACGGCCTCGGGGGTGACGTCGCTGATGTAGGCGTCCATCGCCGATTCGGAACCGGCGAGGAACTTGAGCTTGGTGGCGCTGCGGCGGATCGACATCAGCTCCACGTGGAAGTAGCCCTGCCGTTGCGCGCCCACGCCGGTGTACTGGTGCAGCGCCGAGATGTACGGCAGGGGGGTGGGATACAGCCGATCGAAGCGGCCGAGCACGTCGAGGTAGACCTCCACGAACGCGTCACGCTCACCGTCGGTGAAGTCGATCAGGTTCGCCACGTGGCGATTCGGATAGACGTGCACCTCCACCGGCCAGCGCGCGGCGAACGGTACGAACGCGGTGAACGACTCGTTGCGCGCGATCACGCGGCTGCCGTCGGCGACCTCGGTGGCGAGAATGTCGGCGAACAGGTTGTCCCCGGTGCGCCGGTGGTGGGCGTCGGCCTGTCGGAGCACGGCGGCGGTGCGCGGGGTCAGGAACGGGTAGCCGTAGATCTGTCCGTGCGGGTGGGTCAGCGTGACGCCGATGTCCTCACCGCGGTTCTCGAAGCAGAACACCTGCTCGATGCCGTTGCGTGACAACATGTCCGACGTGCGGTATCGCCACGCGTCCACCACCAGGCGGGCATGCGACGGGTTGAGGCCGGCGAACGAGGCATCGTGATCGCTGGAGAAGCAGATCACCTCGCAGCGGCCGTGGCCCGGTGCGGCGAGGAAGCCGCGGCCGTCGTCGTCGGGCAGCGTGAACGTGGTGTTGACGTCGGCGCCCGACAGGCTCGGGAAGCGGTTCTCGAAGACCACGACGTCGTAGGCGGGCGCGGGGATCTCGCTGCGATCGCCCGTGGGCCCCGGGCACAGCGGACACTGGTCGGGCGGCGGCTTGTACGTGCGGTCCTGGCGCAGCGCGGCGATGATCACCCACTGCCCGGTCTGCCGGTCGAATCGCACCTGCGACGACTGGTCGACGCGCGGGGGGAGTAGGCGGCGGTCGGGCACGGGTGCGGCGGAATGTCCTGGCAGCGAAAAGAAGTACTCGTCGCGTCCGTCGGCGAGCGTCCAGTGCAGCGGATCGGTCACGACCCCACCTCGGCGACCCGCAGTTCGCCCACCTCGGCGGCGACGACCGCGCGGTCGGTTTCCGCGAGACCGTCGTCGACGATCAACGTGTCCACCCGGTTCAGTCGGGCGAACACGTTGGTGCCGATCTCCCCGTACTTGGTGTGATCGGCCAACACCACGAGCCGCGCGCCGATGTCGATCAGCGTCCGATTGACCTGTGCCTCGGCGACATTCGGTGACGTCAACCCCACCCGGGGGTCGAAGCCGTGCACGCCGAGGTAGGTGGCGTCGACCCGGAAGGACGCGATCGTGGTGTCGGCGACGGGTCCGACCAGGGCGTCGGACGGCGTGCGCACCCCGCCGCTGAGATAGGTCTGCGGGGCCGCGCTGCCGTTGTCGGTCGGGTCGGTGAGTGCGGCGAACACGCTGAGCGAGTTGGTGATCACGGTGATGCTGGGTCGGTGCCGGAGCACGCGGGCGAGTTCGGTGGTCGTGGTGCCCGCGCTGATCGCGATGGTCATGCCGTCCTCGACGGTGCCCGCGGCCACCTCGGCGATCGCGGCCTTCTCGGCGCGCTGCTGGGACGCCTTGACCGACGACCACGGTTCCTCGCCGCGGTTGTGCCGCAGCACCGCGCCGCCGTGCACCTTGCGCAGCAGACTCTGCGAGTCGAGCGAGTCGAGGTCGCGGCGCACGGTCATCTCGGAGACGTCGAGTTCGAAGGCCAGGTCCGCGACGCGCACGGATCCCCCGGCCTGCAGCGTGCGCAGGATCGCGGCGCGGCGTTCAGCAGCGAGCATGGGTTCCTCTGCTAGTGGGATTCGCACATTATCAAACAAGATGGGGCACTTCCGGCCGTTTTGGCGGCGGAGGCTGTTACTTTCTGCAAGTTCCTGTTTGAATCTGTGATGAACGCACTCCAAAGAAGGAGTTGACCCATGACCAGCACCCTGGTCGCCGAATCCGTATTGCGGCTCGACGTCGGCTTTCTCGACTACTCGCTGATCGCCATCTACTTCGTCTTCGTGCTCGGCATCGGCTACATCGCCCGCACCCAGATCTCCACCAGCCTGGACTTCTTCCTCTCCGGACGGAAACTGCCCGCCTGGGTGACCGGCCTGGCGTTCGTCTCGGCCAACCTCGGCGCGGTCGAGATCATGGGCATGGCCGCCAACGGCGCCCAGATCGGCCTGTCGACCATGCACTACTACTGGATCGGCGCCGTGCCGGCGATGCTGTTCCTCGGCGTGGTGATGATGCCGTTCTACTACGGCTCCAAGGTGCGCAGCGTGCCGGAGTTCATGCGCCGGCGCTTCGGGCCCGGCGCCCACCTGGTGAACGCGATCAGCTTCGCCGTCGCGCAGGTACTGATCGCCGGCGTCAATCTCTTCCTGCTGGCCACCGTCATCAACGTGCTGCTGGGCTGGAACCGGTGGCTGTCGCTGATCGTCGCGGCCGTGATCGTGCTGACCTACACCGCGCTCGGGGGCCTGTCGGCGGCGATCTACAACGAGGTGCTGCAGTTCTTCGTCATCGTGGCCGCGCTGGTCCCGCTGACCATCTTCGGGCTGATCAAGGTGGGCGGCTGGAGCGGGCTCAAGGACAAGCTGATCGACACCGTCTCCGACGGAGCGGTCACCGCCTCGGTCAACGAGCAGCTCAACACCTGGCCGGGGCAGGCGCTCAGCGGATTCGACAGTCCGGTGTGGTCGGTGGTCGGCATCGTCTTCGGCCTGGGCTTCGTGCTGTCGTTCGGGTACTGGACCACCAACTTCGTCGAGGTGCAGCGCGCGATGGCGTCGGACTCGATGTCGTCGGCGCGCCGCGCGCCGATCATCGCGGCGTTCCCCAAGATGTTCATCCCGTTCGTGGTCGTGCTGCCCGGCATGATCGCCGCCGCCGCGATCGGCGACATGATCGACTTCAAGTCGGCCGGCACCGGGGACATCACCTACAACGACGCGATGCTGCTGATGATCCGCGACATCCTGCCCAACGGCCTGCTGGGCGTGGCGATCGCGGGCCTGCTGGCCTCGTTCATGGCGGGCATGGCGGCCAACATCTCGGCCTTCAACACCGTGTTCAGCTACGACATCTGGCAGACCTACGTCGTCAAGGACCGCCCGGACGGGTACTACATCGGGGTCGGCCGGATCGCCACGGTCGCGGCCACCGTGCTCGCGATCTTCACCGCGCTGATCGCGGCCGGCTACTCCAACCTGATGGACTACCTGCAGACGTTGTTCGGGTTCTTCAACGCGCCGCTGTTCGCGACGTTCATCCTCGGCATGTTCTGGAAGCGGATGACGCCAACGGCGGGCTGGATGGGTCTGGTCGCCGGCACGCTGTCCGCGATCGGCGTCTTCCTCCTCGGCGAGGCGGGCGTGATCGCCCTGCCCGGGCAGGGCGTGCCGTTCGTTGCGGCATCGGCGGCGTTCGTCGTCGACATCGTCGTCAGCGTCGCGGTCACCATGGTGACCCGGCCGAAGCCCGTCGCCGAGCTGGCGGGCCTGGTCTACTCGCAGACCGACGTGGACATCTTCCGCGATCCCGACGGAGCCGGAAAGCCGTGGTACCAGAAGGCCGTTCCGCTGGCCAGCGTCGCACTCGTCCTCGTCATCGCCCTCAACCTGCTCTTCCACTGACCCCCGGGAGCATCGATGTCCGACCCCTACACACCCCAGTCGCGGTTCCGCTTCTTCGACATCCGCAACATCATCGGCGCCCTGCTGGGCATCTACGGCGTGCTGCTGACCCTCGCCGGGTTCTTCCCGCAGATGCTGGCCGAGCACTCCGACGCGGCGGCCGAACGCAACCGCACCGACCTCTACATCGGCACCGACGCGAACTGGTGGGTGGGGCTCGTCCTGCTCGGCGTCGCCGGCCTGTTCTTCGCCTGGGCGGTGCTGCGGCCGGTGGTGCCCGACGAGCCCGACGTCGTCGAGGAGCGCACGCGGACCGAGTGATCCGCCGATGACCGACGCCCGGCGGATCACCCTCGCGAACGGCGCGTGCACGGCGGTGTTCACCGACTTCGGGGCGCGGCTGCTCGAACTGCACGTGCCCGACGCGCACGGCACGCTCGCCGACGTCGTGCTGGGGCGGCCGTCGCTCGCCGAGGTCGACGAGGCCTACATGGGCGCCACGGTCGGGCGCTGCGCCAACCGCATCCGCGACGGCCGCGTCGACATCGACGGTGTGCCGATCCGGTTGAGCCGCAACGAGGGTGGCAACCACCTGCACGGTGGGTCGCGGGGCTTCGATCGGATGATCTGGTCGGCCGCCGAGGAGGGCGACGCGGTCGTCTTCTCGCGGATCTCGCCGGCCGGCGAGGAGGGCTATCCCGGCGCGCTGGCCGTCAGCGTCACCTACCGGCTCGTCGGTACGTCACTGAGCGTCGACGTCCGTGCGACCACCGACGCCCCCACCATCGTCAACGTCGTCCACCACTCCTACGTCAACCTCGGTGGGCACGACGCGGGTAACGTCGCCGATCACGTTCTGCTGGTGCGTGGTTCGGCCTACCTGCCGGTCGACGGGGCGCTCCTCCCGACCGGCGAGATCCGCCCGGTGGCGGGGACGCCGTTCGACTTCCGGACGCCGGCACCCATCGGTGGGACGGGCGTCGACGTCGACCACACCTGGGTGCTCGACGGTGCGGGTACCAGGGAGGTCGCCGTGCTCGTCGATCCCGCCAGTGGACGCCGGATGTCCGTGTCCACGGATCAACCCGGCCTGCAGGTCTACGCCGGCGGGCACCTCGGCGGCCTCACCGCGAAGGGCAGCGCCGGCACGTACCGCGCCGGCGCCGGCGTCGCGCTCGAGGCCCAGCACTTCCCCGACACTCCGAACCACCGCCACTTCCCGTCCATCGCACTGCGCCCCGGCGAGACCTACGCCAGCACGGTGCGGTTCGACTTCTCGGCGACGTAGCGCGTCGTCACTCCAGGCGCCCGGGCGAGGTTGGCAGCGCATTCACAGGCCGGACCCCCAGCCGACTCACAGCACGCCGAGTGCAGGATGGCTTCGTCGGATCCGATGGAGAAGGGGGTGCGCCGACGATGCTGGACTGGTCGTTGCTGACGGGCCCCGTTCCCGTGGTGTTCGACGTGCTCTCGGTCGTCGCCGGGTCGTGGCTGATCGCCAGTGTCCTTACCTCGGACCGGCGCCCGCGCGGGAAGGCCATCGAGCTGGTGGTCTGCCTGACGGTCGCCGTCGTCACCACCGCCGTCCTCGACCACATGGCCCGCGCGGTGTGGCTGCTGTTCCCCGACCGGCTGGCACCGGCGATCTACGCGTGGGTGGGCGCGGGCTTCTTCGCGGTGGCACTGGCCATCTCGCGTGGCGCGAGACGGCCGCGGCGCGGCATCGTGCTGTCGGTGGTGGCTGCGCTGGTCGTTTTCGCCGCGTGCGCCAACCAGGTGAACGCGATCTACGGCACGTATCTCACGCCCGGTGACCTGTTCGGTGTCGCCCACCACGACGACATCGCCCTGTCAGACGTCGTCAACGACGTGCGCGTCCTGCCCGACGCCGATCCGGTGGACTCGGCGTGGACGCCGCCGGACGGCATGTCACTGCGCGGCAAGATGACCTCAGCGGTCATCCCCGGGCGGTCGTCGGGGTTCACGGCGCGACCCGCCGCCGTGTATCTGCCGCCCGCATACTTCTCGAACCCCCGGCCCCGGCTGCCGGTGCTGGTGCTGCTGGCCGGGCAGCCCGGCGACCCCGACGACTGGGTGAGCGCCGGCAAGCTGGCGTCCATCATGGACCGGTTCGCCGTCCAGCACGCCGGTCTCGCACCGGTGGTGGTGGTCGCGGACGCCACCGGCAGCCGGTTCGCCGATCCGCTCTGCGTGGACGGTCCGCGCGGCAACGCCGAGACCTACCTCGTGAGGGACGTCCCGCAGTGGGTCGCCCAGCACCTGACGGTCGACCCGGACCCGGGCGACTGGGCGATCGCCGGCGCGTCGTACGGCGGGACGTGCGCCCTGCAGCTGGGCACCAACCACCCCGAGACGTACCCGACGTTCCTCGACATCTCGGGGTCGAGCGAACCCACGCTCGGCACGCGCGATCGCACGGTCAAGGAGGCGTTCGGCGGCAGCGACGCGGCGTTCGCCCGGGTCAACCCGATCGACCTGATGCGCGGGCGGAGCTTCCGTGGCAGCGCCGCCAGGTTCGTCGTCGGCGCCGGCGACCGCGATGCGCGCAACGACGCGCACCGGGTGCTGGCCGCCGCCACCGGTTCCGGGATGAACACCCACTACGACGAGGTGCCGGGCTCCCACGACTGGCGATGCTTTACGGCCGCCTTGGCCCTCGAGCTGCCGTGGCTGGCGCAGCGGACCGGGCTGACGTCCTGACCGGTCAGCTCCGCGCGGCGCGGTTGACCGCGGACACGACCGCACGCAGCGAGGCCGTGGTGATCGACGTCGCGATGCCGACACCCCACACGGTCCTGCCGCCGATCGAGGCCTCGACGTAGGCCGCGGCCTGGGCCTCCTCGCCCGCGGACAGGGCGTGCTCGGAGTAGTCCAGCACCGAGACGTCGTACCCGATGGCGCCCAGGGCGTCCACGAACGCGGCGAGCGGACCGTTGCCCGCGCCCTCGATCTCGCGCTCCTGGCCGTCGACGAGCACCGTCGCGACGATCGAGTCGGTGCCGCCGTCGACCTCCGACGCGTCGACGCGCTGCTTGATGCGCTCCAACGGACGGATAGGCGACAGGTACTCCTCGGCGAAGACGTCCCACATCTCCTTGGGCGACACCTCGCCGCCCTCGCCGTCGGTGATCTTCTGGATGGCCTGACTGAATTCGATCTGCAGTCGACGCGGCAGCGCCAGACCGTGATCGGCCTTCATGATGTAGGCGACGCCGCCCTTGCCGGACTGCGAATTCACCCGGATGACGGCCTCGTACGTGCGGCCGACGTCCTTGGGGTCGATCGGCAGATACGGGACCTGCCACAGCATCTCGTCGACGTCGGAGTCCGCCTCGTCGGCGGCGACCTTCATCGCGTCCAGACCCTTGTTGATCGCGTCCTGGTGGCTGCCGGAGAACGCCGTGTACACCAGGTCGCCGCCGTAGGGGTGGCGCTCGTGGACGGGCAGCTGGTTGCAGTACTCGACGGTGCGGCGGATCTCGTCGATGTTGGAGAAGTCGATCTGCGGGTCGACGCCGCGGCTGAACAGGTTGAGGCCCAACGTCACCAGGCACACGTTGCCGGTGCGCTCGCCGTTGCCGAACAGGCAGCCCTCGATCCGGTCGGCACCGGCCTGGTAGCCCAATTCGGCTGCGGCAACGGCTGTTCCGCGATCGTTGTGCGGGTGCAGGCTCAGGATGATGGAGTCGCGGCGGGCCAGGTTGCGGCTCATCCACTCGATCGAGTCGGCGTACACGTTCGGCGTCGCCATCTCGACGGTCGCGGGCAGGTTGAGGATCAGCGGGGCATCGGGCGTCGCGCCGACGATCTCGCTCACCGCATCGCAGACGTCCTTGGCGTACTCCAGCTCGGTGCCCGTGTAGGACTCCGGGCTGTACTCGAAGCGCCACACCGTGTCCGGGTACTTTGCGGCCTCCTCGACGCACATGCGGGCGCCGTCGGTGGCGATCTTCTTGACGGCCTCGCGGTCGGCCCGAAACACGACGCGGCGCTGCAGGATCGACGTCGAGTTGTAGAAGTGCACGATCGCCCGCGGGGCGCCGGCGCACGCCTCGAACGTCCGCGCGATCAGCTCGGGCCGACACTGCGTCAGCACCTGGATCGTGACGTCGTCCGGTACCGCGCCCTGCTCGATGATCTCGCGGACGAAGTCGAAGTCCGTCTGGCTCGCCGACGGGAAGCCGACCTCGATCTCCTTGTAGCCCATGCGGACCAGCAGGTCGAACATGCGGCGCTTGCGCTGCGGGCTCATCGGGTCGATCAGCGCCTGGTTGCCGTCGCGCAAATCGACCGCACACCACATCGGGGCAGTCTCGACGACCTTGTCCGGCCAGGTGCGGTCGGCCAGCGTGATCGGCTCGACCTCCTCGGCGAAGGTGCGGTAACGGCTGACCGGCATCTGGGTGGCGCGCTGGGTGTTCCACGCGGGCTGGCCGGGGTGCGGCGGCCCTGCGGGAGTGGAGATGCTGCGGGCGCTGCTGAAGGCGTCCGGGGAATCGGGGGAGAACGTGGTCATGAGGTGGCTCCGGGTTCGTCTGTGGTGAACGTCAGACCGGCATCGCGAACACCCGCGACGGAGAGCCAGTCCGAGTCAGACTCCGTCGCGGCGCCCGAGGAGGAGCACACGCTGCACGGGCTAGACCTTACTCCGGGCCCGCGGCGGGGCAAAACGGCGGGCTTTCTCGTCGAACTGGAGAGTCACGTCGCCCGATGGGCGTCTCGGCGACGTGACTCTCCAGTTCGGTGCGTCGCGAGCGGTCAGACCTGCGCGTCCGGGAACGCGATCACGGACAGGAAGCGGATGGGCAGCTCGACGAGGTCGACGGGGCCGTGGGCGCCCTCGCCGTCGATCTGCAGCGAGTCGCCGGGATGCAGGCGGTACACCGACCGACTGTGGCTGTAGTCCATCACTCCCTCGAGCATGTAGATGAACTCGGTACCGGGGTGCTGGAACAGCGGGTAGGTCTGGCTCGTCTCGGTCAGCGTCACGTGCAGGCATTCGAGTCGCTTGTGCTCGCCGCGCAGCGAGCTGAGCAGTTCGTACTGGTGACCCTGCCGGGTGCCGTTGCGGACGATCTCCGCGCCGGTGCCTGCCTTGACGAACGCCGCCGGTCGTTCCACGTCGGCTCCGCGGAACAGGCTGGTGACGGGCACGTCGAGGCCCTTGGCCAGCAGCGCCAGCGTGGACAGGCTGCACGACGTCTGGGCGTTCTCGATCTTGGACATCATCGCCTTGGAGATGCCCACCCGGTCGGCCATGTCGGCGACGGTCAGGCCGTGCCGCTGCCGGAGCTGGCGCACGTTGCGTCCGATGGCCGCCTCGAATTCGAGGTCCTCGACGGGCTCGTGCGGATCGCGCTCGCGGGCCGTCCCGGACTGGTTGCGCAGCAGCGGAACGTCGCTCACGGTCACGCTCCTCTCGGCTACCGCATCTCCCCGGCCCCGACGTACGGGTACGGGCTCTTGAGCAGTGTGCCATCGGCGAAGCGGCTCAGCCGGAAGTCGTCCTCGGGGATGCGGGAGTCGCCGCTGCGGCCGTCGATCACCAGGTCGGCCACCAGTCGCCCGACGGCCGGCGCGATCTTGAAGCCGTGTCCGCTGAATCCGGCGGCCACCAGCAGTCCGTCGACGTCGGTCGCCGAGATCACCGGATTCCAATCGGGCGTGACGTCGTAACAGCCCGCGTAGCTGCTGCTGATCGCCGCGTCGGTCAGGCCGGGGAAGCGGGTGCCCACCCGGTCGACCACCAGGTCGACGAAGTCGTCGGTCGCGCGGTTGAGGTAGCCGTCGGGGTCCGCGGTCTCGCCGTGCGACAGATCGCTGTTGCCGAACAGCAGGTCGCCGTTCGGCTCGGGCCGAATGTATTGCAGCGACACCAGATCCGAGAACACCGGCACGCCGGTGACGTCGACGCCGGGGGCGATCAGGACGATCTGTTCCCGGACCACCTCGACCGGGACGTCCACGCCGTGCGGCGAGAGGAACGGCTTCGTCCACACGCCGGTCGCGACGACGACGGTGCCCGCGGCGATCTCGCTGCCGTCGCGCAGCCGCACCCCGGTGGCCCGGGCGCCGTCGATCAGCAGATCGGTGACCTCGGCGCCCTGCCGAACCCGCACCCCCGCGGCGCGGGCGGAGACCGAGAAGGCCTGCGCTGTCTGATACGCGTCGCCGTAGCCGCCGCGCGCCTCCCAGCCGAACGCACCGAACGGCGTCAGGTCGGCGTGTGGCCACATGCGCGCGACCTCGTCGACGTCGATCTCCTCGGTCTCGACGCCCACCGAGCGCTGCGCGGCGAGGCTCTTGCGCAGGGAGTCGACGTTCCGTTCGCCGACGCCCACCACGTAGCCCGTCTGCCGGAAGCCGATATCCTGGCCGAAGACGTCCTCGGCGGTCTCGAACACCTCGAGACCGACGGTGGCCATCGCGGCGAGCGAGCTGACGCCGTAGTGGCATCGCACGATGCCCGACGACTTGCCGGTCATGCCGGAACCGACGGTGTTGCGTTCGCACACCACGACGTCGGTGACGCCACGTTGGGCCAGCGCCCACGCCGCGGCGGTGCCCTCCAGGCCGCCGCCGACGATGACGACGTCCGCGGTCTCGCTCACGCGCCCGCCCCGGGGGTCGAACGTGACGCCACTGCGAACTCTGCCGCGGATTGTCGCCGTGGCGTCACGCTCGGCGGACGGACGCTCACGTGCCGGGGATCCAGTTGGTGCCGGCCAGCGGGATCCGCGCCATCGCGGCGGCTTCGATGGTGATCGCGACGAGGTCCTCGGGTTCGAGGTGGCAGACGTGTGCCTTGCCGCACGCGCGGGCGATGGTCTGCGCCTCCATGGTGAGCACCCGCAGGTAGTTGGCCAGGCGCCGGCCGCCCTCGACCGGGTCGAACCGGGCCGCGAGTTCGGGATCCTGCGTGCTGATGCCCGCGGGATCGCGACCGTCCTGGAAGTCGTCGTAGAAACCCGCTGCGCTGCCGAGCTTCTCGTATTCGGCGGCGTACTTCGGGTGGTTGTCGCCGAGTGCGATCAGCGCCGCGGTACCGATCGCCACCGCGTCGGCCCCGAGGGCGAGCGCCTTCGCGACGTCGGCACCGTTGCGGATGCCACCGGACACGATCAGCTGCACGCCACTTCGGTGCACGCCGAGTTCCCGGAGCGCCTGCACGGCCTGCGGGATGGCGGCCAGCGTCGGGACGCCGACGTGCTCGATGAACACCTCCTGCGTGGCGGCGGTCCCGCCCTGCATCCCGTCGACCACGACCACGTCGGCGCCGGCGTGCACGGCGAGCTTCACGTCGTAGTAGGTGCGGGTGGCACCGACCTTGACGTAGATCGGCTTCTCCCAGTCGGTGATCTCCCGCAGCTCGTTGATCTTGATCGTGAGATCGTCGGGCCCGGTCCAGTCTGGATGCCGGCACGCCGAGCGCTGGTCGATGCCCGGCGGCAGCGTCCGCATGCCCGCCACCCGATCGGAGATCTTCTGTCCCAGCAGCATTCCGCCGCCACCCGGCTTGGCGCCCTGTCCGAGGACCACCTCGATGGCGTCGGCCTTGCGCAGGTCGTCGGGGTTCATGCCGTACCGGGACGGCAGGTACTGATAGACGAGGTGCTTGCTCTGCCCGCGCTCCTCGGGGGTCATGCCACCGTCGCCGGTGGTGGTCGACGTGCCGACCGCGCTGGCACCGCGCCCCAGCGCCTCCTTCGCCGGACCCGACAGCGCGCCGAACGACATGCCCGCGATGGTCACCGGGATGTCCAGGTGCAGTGGGTACTTGGCGTGCCGCGCGCCGAGGACGACGTCGGTGCCGCAGCGCTCGCGGTAGCCCTCCAGCGGATACCGCGACATCGACGCCCCGAGGAACAGCAGGTCGTCGAAGTGTGGCAGCGGCCGCTTCGCGCCCCACCCGCGGATGTCGTAGATGCCGGTGTCGGCGGCGCGCTGGATGGCCGCGATGGTGGCGCGGTCGAACGTGGCGGACTCGCGCAGGCCGTCGCGTGCCCGGTCGTCGGATGCCGTGCTCATCAGTAGCTTCCCGAGTTGTCGACGTGAAAGTGGTAGAGGTCGCGGGCCGACCCGTAGCGGGTGTACGCGGCGGTGTCGTCGTCCTCGAAGCCCGCGGCCTTCAGCAGGCGGCCGAGCTCCTCGTGGTGTTCGGGGCCCATGGCCTTGGCGATGCAGTCCGCGCCCAGCGACGTGATCTCGCCGCGCACGTAGATGCGGGCCTCGTAGATCGAGTCACCCAGCGCCTCGCCGGCGTTGCCGCGGACGACGAGCGTGCCGGCCTGGGCCATGAACGCACTCATGTGGCCGATGTCGCCACCGACGACGATGTCGACGCCCTTCATCGAGATGCCGCACCGCGCAGCGGCGTTGCCCTCGATGACGAGCAGTCCGCCGTGGGCCGTCGCGCCTGCGGACTGCGAGGCGTTGCCCTTGACCCACACGGTGCCGCTCATCATGTTCTCGGCGACACCGGTGCCGGCGTTGCCGTCGATGACGACGTCCGCCTGCTGGTTCATGCCGGCCGCGTAGTAGCCGACGTGCCCGTCGACGGTCACGGTCACCGGCGCGTCGATGCCGACGGCCACGTTGTGGGCGCCCGCGGGGTTCTCGATCACGAAGCGGCCCCGAAGGTCCGGCGCGTGCAGGGCCGTGTTGACCTCGCGCAGCGGAATGGTCTTCAGGTCGAATCGGGTCACCGCGTCCATGCGTACACCACCTCGGGTTCGGGCTCCCAGATCGCCGCGCGCTCGACGCCGGGCAGGCCGGACAGTGCGCGGTACTCGCTGGCCATCGCGACCCAGTCGTCGGTCTCGGCGATGACGGCGGGCTTGCAGGCGATCGCGTCGCGGACGATCGCGAACGAGTCGCGGTTGGACACCAGCAGCGTGTAGAAGCCGTCGAACGTCGAGCAGAGATCCTTCAGTGCGGTCTCGACGTCGTAGCCCTTGGCGAGGCGGTCGGCGACGAAACGCGCACCCACCTCGGTGTCGTTCTCGCTGTCGAACTGCACACCGGCAGCGCGCAGTTCGCGACGGATGGTGGCGTGGTTCGCGAACGACCCGTTGTGCACCAGGCACTGGTCGGGTCCGACCGCGTAGGGGTGCGCGCCCGACGGCGTGACCGCGGATTCGGTTGCCATCCTCGTGTGGCCGACGCCCTGCCAGCCGCTCGCACCGGCGAGGCCCCATGCGTCGGTCAGCGTCCTGGGGTCGCCGACGCCCTTGAGCACGGCGAGGTCGTTGCCGAAGCCCGCGACGAGCGAGTCCGGGTAGGCGGCGGCGACCGCCGCGCGCAGCGTCTCGACCGTCACCTCCGCGGTGACGAGGTAGGTGGCGTCGAGCACCGACACCGACACGGGGACGTCGAGTCCCGCGCCGACGGCGGTGCGGACGGCGTCCGGCCCGTCGCTCACCTCGAGGACGGACACGCAGGCCCGGCCGGGTGGCGTCCAGGTGGGATCGCCGTAGACGGCGACGCCCGCCGAGTCGCTGCCGCGGTTGGACATCTCGCACAGCATCCCGGTGAGCAGCTCGCCGAGTCGGGGGTGGAGGTCCGGGTTGCGCAGGTGCAACCCGACGATGCCGCACATGGGGTGGTTCCTCTCGTGACGGGTGATTCGTGCACGCGCAGCCGCGGTGAGCGCGGCTGCGTGTGCACGAATCGCTAGAAGGCGGTGAGGTACTGGTCGACCTCCCACGGGCTGACCGTGCCGTGGTAGGTGAAGAACTCCTCGCGCTTGAGGTTCGCGAAGTAGCCGGACACGCCGTCGCCGACGGTGTCGAGCACCCCGGTCAGGACGGGGTCGGCCTGTAGGTCGTCGACGGCGTGCAGCAGGGTCGGCGGCAGGGTGCGGCCGGATCCCGCGCCGAGGGCACCCGGGTCGAGGCTGCGCTTGATGCCGTCGATGCCCGCGCCGAGCGCCCCGGCGATCGCGAGGTACGGGTTGGCCGAGCCGTCCCCGCCGCGCAGCTCGACGCGCTGGTCGTCGGGCACCCGCACGTAGTGGGTACGGTCGTTGCCGCCGTAGGTCGGCGTCCGCGGTGCCCACGACGCACCGGACGCGGTCGTCACCGCACCAGTTCGCTTGTAGGAGTTGACCGTCGGCGCGATCACGGCCTGCAGTGCGCAGGCGTGGTCGAGGATGCCGCCGATGAACGCGTACGCGGTGTCGGACAGGCCGAGCCCGCGGTCGTCGGCGTCGTCGGGGAAGACCGGCGTGCCGCCGCTGGTCAGCGAGAGGTGCAGGTGCAGGCCACTTCCCGTGCGGTCGGCGAACGGCTTGGGCATGAAGGTGGCGATCATGCCGCGGTCGGCGGCGATCATCGACAGCAGGTAGCGCAGTGTCACCACGCGGTCGGCGGTGGTCAGGGCGTCGGCGAACTGGAAGTTCTGCTCGAACTGCCCGTTGCCGTCCTCGTGGTCGTTGGCGTAGTTGCCCCAGCCGAGGGCGTTCATCGCCGTCGAGATGGTGGTCAGGTGGTCGTACATCCGGGTGACGCCGCGGGCGTCGTAGCAGGGCTGGTCGGCGGTGTCGTCGGCGTCCGCGGTCACCAGGCCGCCGGCGTCGTCGCGCTTGAGCAGGAAGTACTCCACCTCGGCGCCGACCCACGGTTCGAAGCCGGCGTCACCGGCGCGGGCGATCAGCGACTTGAGGATGACGCGCGGCGCGTACGGCCACGGCTGCCCCTCGACGTGCGGGTCGCAGTGCACGATCGCGAGGCCGTCCTTGATGAACGGGATGGGGGTGAACGACGCCGGATCGGGGATCGCCACCAGGTCGGGGTCCTTGGGTTCCTGGCCCATCGCGCCGACGGCGTACCCGGCGAAACCGACGCCCTCGGTGGCGAGTTGGTCGACCGCCTCGACGGGGACGAGCTTCGCGCACGGCTTGCCGCGCAGGTCCACGAACAGCGCGAGGATGAACGTCGTGCCCGCTGCGGCGGCGCGCTCCGCCAGGGATCCGGTGTCGGTCGTCATGTTAGCCCCGTCTCTTGTCAAGAATCAAAGTATCACCGCGTGAAACAACGTGCAGCGCGAAGAACCCCGGCCGACGCGGGTGAGCGCGCCGGCCGGGGTCCCTGGGTCAGACGACGGTCACGAGGTGGCCATGTCGTAGGAGGACTCGCGGTGGAACGCCGCGTCGATGCCCTGTTCCTCTTCCTCGGGCGAGACGCGGATGCCCATCGTCTTCTTGATGGCGAAGGCGATCGCGAACGCGACGACGAACGAGTAGGCCATCACCGCGAACGCGGCGACCGCCTGCTTGCCCAACTGCTCGATGCCGCCGCCGTAGAACAGGCCGTTGATCCCGTTGGGCATGCCCTCGCTGGCGAACAGGCCGATCAGCAGGGTGCCGACCACGCCGCCGACGAGGTGGACGCCGACGACGTCGAGGGAGTCGTCATAGCCGAACTTCGACTTGAGGCCCACCGCGTAGACGCAGATCGCACCGGCGATGGCGCCGACGAAGATGGCGCCGACCGGCGTGACCGCGCCACAGGCGGGAGTGATCGCGACCAGGCCGGTGATCGCACCGGACGCCGCGCCGACGCCGGTCACGTGGCCGTCCTTGACCTTCTCCACGGCGAGCCAGGCCAGCGTCGCCGCGCAGGTGGCGACGAACGTGGTGACCATGACGATCGCGGCCGAGTTGCCCGCGGCCAGCGCCGATCCGCCGTTGAACGCATACCAGCCGGCCCACAGCAGGCCCGCGCCGAGCAGCGTCAGCGGGACGTTGTGCGGCTTGCGCAGCTGGCCGAACATCGCGGACTTGCCGAGCACGATCGCGACCGCCAGCGCCGCGGCGCCCGCGTTGATGTGCACCGCGGTGCCACCGGCGAAGTCGATCGCCCCGAGGCTGTTGGCGATCCAGCCGCCGACGGAGTTCTCGGTCACGACGCCGTCGAACGCGAACACCCAGTGGGCGACGGGGAAGTAGACGAGGACGGCCCATACGGTCGCGAACAGCATCCACGCGCCGAACTTCATGCGGTCGGCCACGGCGCCCGAGATCAGCGCCACGGTGATCGCCGCGAACAGCGCCTGGAACAACGCGAACAGGCTCACCGGCAACCCGGAGATGGTGGTCTGCGACTCCAGCAGGTCCTTCATGCCGGCGAACTCCGTGAAGCTGCCGACGAAGCCGCCGTAGGAGGTGCCGAACACCATCGAGAAGCCGAACAGCACCCAGAGGACGCCGACGATCGCGACCGCGCCGAACGTCATCATCATCATGTTCGTCGAACTCTTCACCGAAACCATGCCGCCGTAGAACAGCGCCAGGCCAGGGATCATGAGCGTCAGCCCGATGATGCAACACAGCATGAAAGCCGTGGTGCCGGTATCCACTACATCCATCGTCGTACTTCCTTCTCGCGCTTCGTTGGAACACGTGGCGGCCACTCGACGGACCGTTCATTGGCAGTAACTGACGCTCGTGTTACGTGGAAACACGCGCGATGTTGCGGTGATGTAACAGTTCCCGTAGCAAATCCTGGGAGCGGCGTAACCGACCGTTCACCGCGGGACACCGCGAGGCAATCCGGACCGCCCGGGTGACCGGCCGACCGCGGCCTCGTGCCAGAGTCGAGACGTGAGACGACGCCGGCCACTGTTCACCGTGGTGGTGCTCGTCGCCTTCCTCATCGGCGGCAGCATCTGGTGGCTGTTCTTCCGCAACGAGTACTCATCGGCGGAGTGCGCGCCGGTGCGAGAGCTGTTGTCCTACAACAAGGCCGAGGTCGACGCGCTCAACGCCAAGACCCACGTTCCCGAAGAGGGCTCCTACGAGGCGGCGAGAGAACCCAGCGACATCGACTACCGGGCGTGGTCCGACGGGATGTCCGACCGCGCCGACAAGGTGACGGCAGACGGCCTGGCGGGTCAGGCCCGCGAGCTGGCGCAGACCATCGACCGCCTGGTCGGGGCGAAGATCGACTTCAACGCGCAGACCCGGGCGACCGCGCCGGGCAGTAACGGCCCCCAGGCGCTGGCGATGGTGGTGACCGCCTTCAACGACGAGTTCGAGACACGGGTCGGCCAGCTGTCGCAGGCGTGCCCGGCGTGAACGGTGTCGCCCCGCTCGCCCCTGCCCCCGTCCTAGAGTGAGCCCATGTGCACACGGGTGGTCTACCTCGGAACCAACGATCGTGTCGTGACCGGTCGCTCGATGGACTGGAAGACCGAGATGGGGACCAGCCTGTGGGCGTTCCCGCGCGGGATGACGCGCACGGGAGAGGCCGGACCGGGCTCCCCGGAGTGGACGTCGACGTACGGCAGCGTGATGGCCTCGGGCTTCGACATCGCGACCACCGACGGCGTCAACGAAGTCGGTCTGGCCGTCAACCTGTTGTGGCTGGCCGAATCCGAGTACCCCGCGCCGACCGCCGACGGACCGGCCGTCTCGGTGTCACTGTGGGGCCAGTACGTGCTGGACAACTTCGCGACCGTGTCCGACGCGGTGGCGGCGCTGACGGCGACGCCCCTGCGGGTGGCCACCGCTGAGATCCCGGGTCAGGACCTGTCGGCGACGGTGCACCTGGCGATCTCGGACCCCAGCGGCGACAGCGCCATCGTCGAGTACATCGACGGCCACCAGGTGATCCACCACGGCAGGCAGTACCAGGTGATGACCAACTCACCCATCTTCTCCAAGCAACTCGCGATCACCGAGTACTGGAAGGAGATCGGCGGCACCGTGATGCTGCCCGGCACCAGTCGCGCCGCCGACCGGTTCGTGCGCGCGTCGTTCTACGTCGATGCGATCCCCAAGACCGACGACCCGCTTGTGGCTGCCGCGTCGGTGCTGAGCGTGATGCGCAACGTGTCCGCCCCGTACGGCATCGCGACGTCGGACGAACCCAACATCTCCTCCACGCGCTGGCGGACCGCGATCGACCACAAGGCGCTGCGCTACTTCTTCGAATCCGCACTGTCGCCCAACACGTTCTGGGTCGAGCTGAAGAACATCGACTTCACCGAAGGCGCGCCCGTCCTGCGGCTCAGCCTCGGCGAGGGTGAGAAGACGATCTACGCCGGCGACGCCAGTTCGAGCTTCGAGCAGGCCGCCCCGTTCGCGTTCCTCGCGGTGGGTTAACGCTCCAGCGGTAGGCCCCAGCGACCCGCGAACGCGACGTCGGCCAGCGGCAGGCGTTCGCGCGGCCGGGAGTCCCGCTCGACGATCTCGGGCGCGGCGTCGGCGTAGTCGCCCAGCGTGCCCACCGCGACGACGGCGATCGGTCGTACGCCGTCGGGGATGCCGAACGCCGACCGCGCGGCGTCGGCGTCGAACCCGGCCATCGGGTGCACGACGAGACCGCGGGACACCGCCTCCACGCTGAGGTTCGCCATCGCCGCCCCGGCGTCGACCGCCGCGTAGCGGGCGGTGTTCTCGTCGTCGCCCTCGTCGGCACAGACCAGGACGAGCGCCCCCGCGGCGTGGGCGTAGGAGTTGCCGCGCTTCAGCGTCGCGGCCAGCGCGACAAAGGTCTCGTCACCGCGGACCCCGACCACGAACCGGACCGGCTGACGATTGCCCCACGTCGCCGCCCACCGCGCCGCCTCGAGCAGCGCGGTCAGCTGGCCAGCGGAAACGTCGGCACCGGGGTCGAAGGCCCGTGGACTCCACCTCGCTGCGAGGTCCGGGTGGATGGGCACCAGCGTGGGTGCCGACCGGTCGGCGGGACGGGAGGTCACGGTGTCTCACGCTACCGGCGGACGGCGAGGGAAAAATCGGGTGCGGATACCCCTTATCCTTGACGGGAATCGCGGGAGGGGCCCCGGGGGCCCTCGAGTAGGCAGAAAGGCATGTCGTGGCGCTCGTCGTCCAGAAGTACGGCGGCTCGTCGGTGGCCGACGCCGACCGGATCCGACGCGTCGCAGAACGCATCGTCGAGACCAAGAAGGCCGGCAACGACGTGGTCGTGGTCGTGTCCGCGATGGGCGACACCACCGACGACCTCCTCGACCTGGCCCGCCAGGTCAACCCCGCTCCGCCCGCCCGCGAGATGGACATGCTGCTGACCTCCGGCGAGCGGATCTCCAACGCGCTCGTCGCGATGGCCATCTCCTCGCTCGGCGCCGAGGCCCGTTCCTTCACCGGATCGCAGGCCGGCGTCATCACCACCAGCACGCACGGCAACGCCAAGATCATCGACGTCACGCCGGGCCGTCTGCGCGAGGCGCTCGACGAGGGCCTGATCGTCCTCGTCGCCGGCTTCCAGGGCGTCAGCCAGGACAGCAAGGACGTCACGACGCTGGGCCGCGGCGGATCCGACACGACGGCCGTCGCGCTGGCCGCCGCGCTCGACGCCGACGTCTGCGAGATCTACACCGACGTCGACGGCATCTTCACCGCAGACCCGCGCATCGTGCCCAACGCCCGGCACCTCTCGACCGTCTCCTTCGAGGAGATGCTCGAGATGGCGGCAGCCGGCGCGAAGGTGCTCATGCTGCGCTGCGTGGAATACGCCCGCCGCTACGACGTTCCGATACACGTCCGGTCGTCGTACTCCGACAAGCCGGGCACGCTCGTCACAGGATCGATGGAGGACATCCCCATGGAAGATGCCATTCTCACTGGGGTGGCCCACGACCGCAGCGAGGCGAAGGTCACGGTGGTCGGGCTGCCCGACGTCCCGGGCTATGCCGCCCAGGTGTTCCGCGCGGTCGCCGATGCCGACGTCAACATCGACATGGTGTTGCAGAACATCAGCAAGATCGAGGACGGCAAGACCGACATCACGTTCACGTGCTCGCGGGAAAGCGGACCGGGCGCCGTCGAGAAGCTGACGGCGCTGAAGGACGAGATCGGTTTCAGCGCAGTGCTGTACGACGATCACATCGGCAAGGTGTCGCTGGTCGGTGCGGGCATGCGCAGTCATCCCGGCGTGACGGCCACCTTCTGCGAGGCGCTCGCCGACGTCGGCGTGAACATCGACCTGATCTCCACCTCGGAGATCCGAATCTCGGTGCTGGTCAAGGACACCGAGCTGGACAAGGCCGTCGCGGCGCTGCACGAGGCCTTCGGTCTCGGCGGCGAAGAGGTCGCGGTCGTGTATGCGGGGAGTGGAATCTAAATGGTGTCGATCGGTGTGGTCGGCGCGACCGGCCAGGTGGGTCAGGTGATGCGTCGCCTGCTCGAGGAGCGTGAGTTCCCGGCCACCAGCGTGCGGTTCTTCGCCTCGGCGCGGTCCGAGGGCAAGAAGCTGACGTACCGCGGCCAGGAGATCGAGGTCGAGAACTCCGAGACCGCCGACCCCAGCGGCATCGACATCGCCCTGTTCTCGGCCGGCGCGACGATGTCGCGGGTGCAGGCGCCGCGGTTCGCGGCCGCCGGTGCGGTCGTCGTCGACAATTCGTCGGCGTGGCGCAAGGACCCCGACGTGCCGCTCATCGTCAGCGAGGTCAACTTCGAGCGCGACGCCGCGAACCGGCCCAAGGGCATCATCGCCAACCCGAACTGCACCACCATGGCGGCGATGCCGGTACTGAAGGTGCTGCACGACGAGGCCGGACTGACCAGGATGATCGCCTCGACGTACCAGGCCGTCTCGGGCAGCGGGCTCGCCGGTGTCGAGGAGCTGTTCGGCCAGGCGTCCGCCGTCGTCGCCGACAGTCGCGAACTCGTGCACGACGGGTCGGCGCTGAGCTACCCCGCGCCGGAGAAGTACGTCGCACCCATCGCGTTCAACGTGGTGCCGCTGGCCGGGTCGCTCGTCGACGACGGGTCCGGCGAGACCGACGAAGACCAGAAGCTCCGCAACGAGAGCCGCAAGATCCTGGGCCTGCCCGACCTCGCGGTGAGCGGGACCTGCGTCCGCGTGCCGGTGTACACCGGCCACTCGCTGTCGATCAACGTCGAGTTCGAGCGTCCGATCACGCCCGAGCGCGCGCGCGAATTGCTCAGCGGTGCAGCCGGAGTCACCTACGTCGACGTGCCGACGCCACTGGCGGCAGCCGGTGAGGACGACTCGCTCGTCGGGCGCATCCGGCAGGATCCGGGCGTGCCGGACGGTCGCGGCCTCGCGCTGTTCGTCTCGGGTGACAACCTGCGCAAGGGCGCCGCGCTCAACACCATTCAGATCGCCGAGCTGCTCGCCGCCCAGCTCTGAGGCGCCGCGTGTCGGTCCGTGTCCCGCGGTGGCGCCGCGCGGCACGGCTGACGGCGACGCTCGGGGTGCTGCTGCTGATCGCCGCACCGCAGGCGCACGCCGACCCGCCGGCGCCGATGCCTGGGCCCGCGCTCCCGCCGCTGCTGCCCGGCCAGGTGGTCCGCATCGGACCGACCGCCGGAACCGGAACGCCGACAAGGGATTACGGGATCGGCGCGACGGACCTGTGCGAGTTCATGGAGTTCCCGAGCGGCATCCTGCAGGTGTGCGGTGACAGCTTCGCAGGCCAGGGCGTCGCCTTCGGGCGGCACTTCTCGCCGATCGCCCTGCACGTCGAGACTGAGTCGATCGACGACCCGTCCGGGGTGCGCTACGACGGCGTCACCGGGGTCGACACGCCACTGCTGGCCGACCGGTCGGCCCCCGGCACCTCGCAACTGCCCGCCGGCATCGTGTCGATCAACCGCGAGAACTACATGCTGGTGACCACCACCACGGACCTGGTGCCCGCGACGTCCCGGCTGGTGAAGGCGCTTCCCGCAGGGGGAGATTGGCCCACCGTGCCCGGCTCGCGGCGCGACGTGGCCTGGGCCGAGGGCAGGCAGTCGCAGATCAGCGGCTACTACGACCCGATTCCGCGGCCCGACTCGGCACGCGGCTGGGTGTACGTGGTGGCCAACGACTTCGATCGCAGCGCGCCCGTCGAGCTGTACCGCGTGACCCCGCAGGAGTTCACCGACCGCGGCGCCTGGCAGGCCTGGTCCGGGCCGGGCGGCGGCTGGGGCAGGCCGCCGGTGCCGCTGTGGGAGGACGCGGTGGGCGAGATGAGCATCCGGCAGATCGACGGCAAGACGGTGTTGTCGTACTTCAACGCCACGACCGGCAACATGGAGATCCGCGTCGCCGACGATCCGACGCTGCTCGGCAGTGCGCCGGTCACCACCGTGGTCGTGGCGGGGGACTGGCCCGAGCGCGCCGACGACCTCCCCGCACCCACCGACAACCGGCTCGCCCAGCCCTACGGCGGGTACATCTCGCCGGGCTCGACCATCGACGAGGTGCGCGTGTTCGTCAGCCAGTGGAACACCACGCCCCGCGGCGACAACGCCCCGTACCGGGTGATCCAGTTCGCGGTGAACCCGATGAGGCCCGGACAGCAATCAGGCCCGTCACCTCGGTGACGGGCCCGATCGGGAATTCGCTAGCTCTTGAAGGCGTCCTTCACCTTCTCGCCCGCGTCCTTCAGGTTGGCCTTGACCTGGTCGGCCTTGCCCTCGTTCTTGGTGCTCTCGTCGCCCGTGGCGTCGCCGGCCTTCTCCTTGGCCTGGCCGCCGATGTCCTCGGCCTTGTTCTTGGCCTTGTCGACAAAGCTCATGTTCGACTCCTTCTCTTCACTGCCCAGAAACTCCGGGCGTGGCAGTCGGGTACCTCCTGACGCTCGCGACGAAACCGCGAGACGCCCCGTCCGCCCGTCTTCACAGGTGATTCACATACGGTTCTGCGCCGATGCTTGGCCTCGGCGACCACCATCGTTCCCATGAGCGAACCGACGCCGTCCTCGACGCCTCCCGAACGTTCGGTGGGGGACACCCCCGCCGACCCGGCCACGGGCCCCATCCACCCCGTCGCCGCGCCGCAGTACGGTCCACCTCCCGGCTACGTGCTGCCGCCGCAGCCGGTGCAGAGGCAGAGTCGGGTGCCGCTGATCGCCGCATGGGTCGGCATCGCCGCTGGTGCGGTGTTCATCGTCGCGATCATCTTCGGCACCGGGTTCATGCTCGGCGCCCACTCCGGCGCGGGGCACCGCGGCGGCCCCGACCGCGGCGACGCGATGGCGCACCGGGGCGAGGGCCCGCCCCCGCAGGTGTTCCCGATGGGTCCGATGCTGCGACCCGGCCCCGGTTTCGTCTTCCCCGGTGGCCCCGGCGGCAACTTCGGCCCCGGTGGCCCCGGCGGGGTGTTCGGGCCCGGCGGACCGGACGGCTCCGGTGGATCCGGCCAAACGCCGAGCACCCTCCCGACTCCGCCACGCTGACCCGTTTTCGGTCGTACGGTCCTGGGGTATCCGCGACGCGGGTACCCCAGGTTTCGTTTGCGGCTCAGCCCCCGCCGACTACGAGGAGAACAGAATGACCGAAAAGATCGCCACCACCGATTCGGGTGCGCCGGTACCCAGTCTGGAGCACTCGCTGTCGGTGGGGCCGGATGGTCCGCTCCTCCTCCAGGATCACTATCTGATCGAGCAGATGGCGAACTTCAACCGGGAGCGCATCGTCGAACGCCAGCCGCACGCCAAGGGCGGCGGGGCCTTCGGTCACTTCCAGGTGACCCACGACGTCAGCCAGTACACCAAGGCGGCCGTGTTCCAGCCCGGCGTGAAGACCGAGATGCTCGCCCGGTTCTCCACCGTGGCGGGGGAGCGCGGCAGCCCAGACACGTGGCGCGACCCGCGCGGTTTCTCGCTGAAGTTCTACACGACCGAGGGCAACTTCGACCTCGTCGGCAACAACACGCCGGTGTTCTTCATGAAGGACCCGATGAAGTTCCAGAACTTCATCCGGTCGCAGAAGCGCATGGCGGCCAACAACCTTCGCGATCACAACATGCAGTGGGACTTCTGGACGCTGGTGCCCGAGTCGGCACACCAGGTGACCTGGCTGATGGGTGATCGCGGCATCCCGAAGTCGTGGCGGCACATGAACGGCTACTCCAGCCACACGTACAGCTGGATCAACGCCGCGGGCGAGATGTTCTGGGTCAAGTACCACTTCAAGACCGACCAGGGCATCGACTTCCTCACCCAGGAGGACGCCGACCGGCTCGCCGGCGAGGACGCCGACTACCACCAGCGCGACATGTACGACACCATCGAGGCGGGCGACCACCCGACCTGGACGCTCAAGATGCAGATCATGCCGTTCGAGGACGCCAAGACCTACCGCATCAACCCGTTCGACCTGACCAAGGTGTGGCCGCACTCGGACTACCCGCTGATCGACGTCGGCACGATGACGCTCGACCGCAACGTGGTCGACTACCACTCGCAGATCGAGCAGGCGGCGTTCGAACCGAACAACGTGGTGCCCGGTACCGGCCTGTCGCCGGACAAGATGCTGCTGGCCCGCGGGTTCTCGTACTCGGACGCGCACCGCGCGCGACTCGGGGTCAACTACAAGCAGATCCCGGTCAACGAGCCCCACGTGGAGGTCAACGCCTACTCCAAGGACGGCGCGATGCGGATGAAGCTCGCCACCGATCCGGTGTACACGCCGAACTCGATGGGCGGCCCGGTCGCCGACGATCCGAAGCGGGTCGCCGAGGCGCACTGGGCGAGCGACGGTGACATGGTCCGCGCGGCCTACACGCCGCGCGCCGAGGACGACGACTGGAGCCAGGCGGGCACGCTGGTCCGCGACGTGCTCGACGACGCAGCCCGGGAGCGTCTGGCGCAGAACATCATCGGGCACGTCTCCGATGGCGTGAAGGAGCCGGTGCTGTCGCGGGTCTTCGAGTACTGGACCAACGTCGACCCCGACCTGGGCAAGAAGGTCGAGGAGGGCGTGCGGTCCGGACAGGGCTGACGCCGAACCGCTCTTACGCCGAGACTGCGGTGGGATCGCCTTCCGAGGCCGGGAAGCGATCTCACCGCAGTCTCGCGTGTGGGGAGGGGAGTGGCGGCACCGCGACACGCCGGTTTGAATCGCACCCTTGTAATTCCGATGTGGTCTGTGGGACCATTGAGAACTTTGTGATTGCTGTGGCGTAAGCCGACGATTCGTGACAGATTCGTCAACCATGACGCGGGTCGAACGAGCACGGTGGACGACGATCGCCGTCATGGTCGCGGTGGCCGCGACCCTGGTGGGCTGCGGGATGCAGACCGCCCCGCCGGTCGAGCGCGCCACGATGGACGTCTTCAAGGTCGGCGACTGCGTCGAGATCCCCAGCGGAACCCCCGACGCGCCGGGCTCGCTGCGTGCCGAGGAAGTGCCGTGCAGCGTGGACCCGAGCTACACGGTGGGCGCCACCGCCGACGACTCCGGCGCCTGCCCCAGCGCGGAGTACCAACACATCTCGGCCGAGACGGTCGATCCCACGACCTCCCGGCTGTGCCTGGTGCCCAACCTCGTCGCCAACCACTGCTACGTGATGGACGTACCCGTCGGGGTCATGCAGCGCGCCGACTGCGACGAACGCGGCCAGCAGGGCCTGCTCGTCCAGGTCACCCAGCGCCTCGACGTCCGCGATCAACGGGCGTGCCCCTCATCGTCGGGCCAGTTCGCGTGGCCGTACCCCTCGCCGGCGAGGACGTACTGCACGCTCACCATCTACTGACGCGAACCGCTCGGCTGGCATGATCGAACCCGTGAGCATCGACGTCGTCTACACCGCAGAATCCACGGCCACCGGCGGAGGCCGCGACGGCCACGTCAAGTCCACCGACGGCAAGATCGACCTCGACACCCGCCCGCCCAAGGAGATGGGCGGCAGCGGCGAGGGCGTCAACCCGGAGCTGTTGTTCTCGGCGGGCTGGTCCGCGTGCTTCCTCGGCGCGCTGCGCCTGGTCGCGAAGAACGAGAAGGTCACCATCGACGACGCGAGCGGCATCACCGCCCAGATCGGCTTCGGCAAGGACTCCGACGGTGGCTTCGGCCTGACCGCACACCTGCTCGGCTACCTGCCCGGTCTGGAACAGGACGAGGCCGACGCGCTGATGGAGAAGGCGCACGAGGTGTGCCCGTACTCGAAGGCGACCCGCGGCAACGTCGAGGTCAAGCTGACGGCGAAGGTCTGAGGATGCGCCGGGCCGCCTGGGGCGCCGCGGTGGCGGCGCTGACCGTGGCGCTCCCGATCGCCGCTCCGGCCGCGGCACGACCGTCGGAGCCGGGCGTCGTCAACTACGCGGTGCTGGGCAAGGGATCGGTGGGCAACGTCGTGGGCGCCCCGATGCGCTGGGAGTCGACGTTCACCGCGCCGTTCCAGGCGTTCTACGTCGACGACGCCCGGTGCAACGACTGGGCCGACGTCGGCCTGCCCGACGTGTACGCCGACCCCGACCTCGCGTCGTTCAACGGCGCCGTCGCGCAGCGAGCCGCCGACGACGACACCAACCTGGTCAAACAGGCGGTCGGAGTGTTCGCCACCACCGACGCGGCCGATCGTGCGTTCCGCCGCCTCGTGGACCGCACCCGGGGATGCGACGGTCAGAC
This sequence comes from Mycobacterium sp. PTI7, assembly GCF_056679845.1. Taxonomy (NCBI): domain Bacteria; kingdom Bacillati; phylum Actinomycetota; class Actinomycetes; order Mycobacteriales; family Mycobacteriaceae; genus Mycobacterium; species Mycobacterium sp. PTI7. Next base: position 4,196,394 of record NZ_CM155252.1, on the reverse strand, counting down.
CACCGCGATGCACCTCGACGGCTTCGTCACCGAGGTGTGGTCATTCTCTGGTAATCCCCCGACGGGCACCGACGCGGCGTGGGTGAAGCAGGAAGCGGGTACTGACCGGCGATGCTTCATTCAGACCCGCCTGCGGGAGAACGTCCTGCTGCAGGCCAAGGTGTGCCAGCCGGGCAACGGCGGTCCGGCGGTCGACGTACTCGCCGGGGCCATGCAGAACGCTCTCGGACAGTGACGGCGACGGGGCGCGGCGCGCGTCGATGAGCCCCGGGAAATCCCGTGCGGGAATTCCCGCGACATTGTCGGTGTCCTCTTCCAAGATGGAAGGCATGGTGGCGGACCGGCGGTCGGCCGTGCCCACGTCCGGAAAGGTTTGGTTGACGTGACCACGACCGAGGCAGATACGCCGCAGCCCTGCGGCGACCAACGCAACCGCGAATTCGCCGACGCCGACGAGGCCGCCCTCCACATCGGGGGCGACTGTCTGCGCGACGGCCCGGTGGGCACGGTGGGTCTGGAGATCGAGGCGCACTGCGTCGACCTGGCCGACCCGATGCAGCGCCCCGGCTGGGACCGGCTCAGCGACGTCATCGCCACGGTGCCGCCGCTGCCGGGTGGCAGCGCCATCACCGTCGAACCCGGCGGCGCCGTCGAACTGTCCGGTCCACCGCTGGCGGACGCCCCCACGGCCATCGAGGCGATGCTGGCCGATCGTCGGGTGCTCACCGAGGCGTTCCGCGCCGACGGGCTCGGGCTGATCCTGCTCGGCGCCGATCCGCTCCGGCCCGCGCAGCGCGTGAACCCGGGCGGCCGGTATCGAGCCATGGAGACGTTCTTCGCGGCCAGCGGCACCGAGGCCGCGGGCGCGGCCATGATGACGTCCACGGCGTCCGTCCAGCTCAACGTCGACGCCGGACCGCGTGACGGGTGGGCCGAACGGGTGCGGCTGGCGCACGCCCTCGGACCCACGATGATCGCGATCACCGCCAGTTCGCCGCTGCTGGGCGGCGAGGCCACCGGGTGGCGCAGCGCCCGGCAGCGCGTGTGGAGTCAGCTCGACTCGGCGCGCTGCGGGCCGATCCTCGGCGCGGGCGACGACGACCCGGTGAACGACTGGGTGCGGTACGCGCTGAACGCGCCGGTGATGCTGGTGCACGACCCCGAGCCGACCGCGGTGACCGACTGGGTGCCGTTCGCCGACTGGGCCGACGGCCGAGCACCGCTGGGCGGCCGCCACCCCACCGAGGCTGACGCCGACTACCACCTGACCACGCTGTTCCCGCCGGTGCGGCCGCGAGGATTCCTCGAGATCCGATACCTGGACAGCGTCCCCGACGTCGTGTGGCCTGCAGTGGTGTTCACACTCGCCACGCTGCTCGACGACGCGGAGGCCGCACGGATCGCCGCGGAGGCGACCGCGCCGGTCGCCACCGAGTGGGACGGCGCCGCCCGCGACGGGCTCGCCGACGCGCGACTCCGGCACGCCGCCGTGCAGTGCGTGACCGCCGCCGCCGAACGCGCGCCCGACGCCCTGGCACCCGCCATGACGCGCCTCGTCGATCAGGTCGAGCGGGGCCGGAGCGTCGCCGACGACTTCGACGATCGGGTCGCGGCGGTCGGAATCGTCGGTGCCGTGCGGGAACTCGCGGCGGCGGACGCGTGAGCACACGCGAGGCGCTGGCCCGGGAATTGACCCGTGCGCGCGACCGGACGCTGCGGATCGTCGAGTTCGACGACGTCGAACTGCACGCGCAGTACGACCCGCTGATGAGCCCGCTGGTGTGGGACCTCGCCCACATCGGCTGGCAGGAGGAGTTGTGGCTGCTGCGCGGCAACGACCCCCGCCGGCCAGGCATGCTGGCCGCCGACGTCGAGCGCTGCTACGACGCGTTCGCCAACCCGCGCGCCGGCCGGGTCGACCTGCCGCTGCTCCCGCCCCGCGACGCGCGGTCCTACTGTGCGACGGTGCGGGACAGGGTGTTCGACCGCCTCGAGGCACTGCCCGAGGACGGTGACGCGTTCACGTTCGGTCTGGTGGTCAGCCACGAGAACCAGCACAACGAGACGATGCTGCAGGCACTGAACCTGCGCGCGGGTCCCGCGCTACTGGACGCCGGCACCGCGCTGCCGCCGGGCAGGCCGGGCGTCGCGGGGACGTCGGTCCTGGTGCCGGGTGGGCCGTTCGTCCTCGGCGTCGACGCGGTGACCGAGCCGCACTCACTGGACAACGAGCGCAACGCCCACGTCGTCGACGTGCCGTCGTTCCGGATCGGGACGGTGCCCGTCACCAACGGCGAGTGGGCCGGATTCATCGCCGACGGCGGCTACCGCGAACGGCACTGGTGGTCCGAGCGCGGCTGGCAGCACCGCGAGCAGGCCGGGCTGGACGCACCCCGGTTCTGGAGCGGCGACGGGACGCGCACCCGGTTCGGACACGTGGAGCAGCTGCCCGCCGACGAGCCCGTGCAGCACGTCACCTTCTTCGAGGCGGAGGCGTTCGCGGCGTGGGCCGGGGCGCGACTGCCCACCGAGGAGGAGTGGGAGAAGGCCTGCGCGTGGGACCCCGTCGCGGGCTCGCGCCGTCGCTTCCCCTGGGGGTCGACCGAGCCCACCGCCGCGCTGGTGAACCTCGGCGGCGACGCACTGCGCCCGGCACCCGTCGGCGCCTACCCGGCCGGCGCGTCGGCCTACGGCGCCGAGCAGATGCTGGGCGACGTGTGGGAGTGGACGACGTCGGACATCCGGCCGTGGCCCGGCTTCACGCCGATGCTCTACGAGCAGTACACGGAGCCGTTCTTCGGCGGTGACTACAAGGTGCTGCGGGGCGGCTCGTGGGCGGTATCGGCCGACATCCTGCGGCCGAGCTTCCGCAACTGGGACCACCCGATCCGCCGGCAGATCTTCTCCGGGGTCAGGCTGGCCTGGGATGTGTAGACATCTCGGCTGGCTCGGCGCGCCCGTGTCGGTGGCCTCGCTGGTGCTCGATCAGCCGTACGGCCTTCGCGTGCAATCGTATTCACCGCGCAGGCAGAAGAACGGCCTGATGAACGCCGACGGCTGGGGCGTCGGCTTCTTCGACGGCGGGGAGGCCAGGCGGTGGCGCAGCGCGGCGCCGCTGTGGGGCGACGTGTCGTTCGCGTCGGTGGCCCCCGCGTTGCGCAGCGGCTGCATCGTCGCCGCGGTCCGATCGGCGACCATCGGCATGCCCATCGAACCGTCGGCGTCGGCCCCGTTCACCGACGGCACCTGGCTGCTGTCCCACAACGGAGTCGTCGACCGCGGCGTGCTGCCGCTGTCGGCCGCCGCCGAGTCGACCGTGGACAGCGCGCTGCTGGCCGCGCTGATCTTCGACCGCGGCCTCGACGCGCTGGGCGACACGATCGCCGAGGTCGGCGCCGCCGACCCGAAGGCGCGCCTGAACGTGATCGCCGGCAACGGCTCCCGCCTGCTCGCCACGACGTGGGGCGACACCCTGTCGATCCTGCGGCGCGACGACGGCGTGGTGGTGGCCAGCGAACCCTACGACGACGACCCCGCCTGGCAGGAGGTGCCGGACCGGCACCTCGTGATCGCCGGTGACGGTGGCGTGATCTTGACCGCTCTGGAAGGAGCCTGAATGTCCATCACCCTGTCCAACTATCTCGCGGCCGACGCCGCCGCGACCGCGCTGCGCCGCGACGTGCGCGAGGGCCTCACCGGATCGCCGAAGTCGTTGCCGCCGAAGTGGTTCTACGACGCGGTCGGCAGCGATCTGTTCGACCAGATCACCCGGCTGCCCGAGTACTACCCCACCCGCGCCGAGGCCGAGATCCTGCGCACGCACGCCGCCGCGATCGCGGCGGCCGCCGGTGCGGACACCCTGGTGGAACTCGGCAGTGGTACGTCGGAGAAGACCCGCATCCTCCTCAGCGCCATGCGCGAGACCGGCGAGTTGCGCACGTTCATCCCGTTCGACGTCGATGCGAGCGTGCTCACCGCGGCGGGTGAGGCGGTCAGCGCCGAGTATCCGGGCGTGGACGTCGACGCCGTCTGCGGCGACTTCGAGGAGCACCTCGGCAAGATCCCGGCCGGCGGTCGACGGCTGGTGATCTTCCTGGGGTCGACAATCGGCAACCTGACGCCCGGGCCGCGCGCCGAGTTCCTCGCCGCGCTGTCGGAGAGCATGGCTCCCGGCGACACCCTGCTGCTCGGCACCGACCTGGTGAAGGACACCGGTCGGCTGGTGCGCGCGTACGACGACGCCGCCGGTGTCACCGCCCAGTTCAACCTCAACGTCCTGACCGTGGTGAACCGCGAACTCGACGCGGACTTCGACCCGTCGGCGTTCGAGCACGTCGCGAAGTGGAACGAGGCCGAGGAGCGCATCGAGATGTGGCTGCGGTCCCGCACGGCCCAGCGCGTCCGCATCGCCGCCCTGGATCTCGACGTCGACTTCGCCGACGGCGAGGAGATGATCACCGAGGTGTCCACGAAGTTCCGGCCCGAGCGCGTGCGTTCCGAGCTGGCCGCCGCGGGTCTGACCCTGCAGCACTGGTGGACCGACGTCGCGGGTGACTTCGGGCTCTCGCTGTCCACCCGGTGACCGCGGGCCTCGCCGAGCGGTGGCGCGCCGCGCGGCCGGTGGTCGCGGGCGTCCACCTCGACAGCGCGGCGTGCTCGCGGCAGAGCTTCGCGGTGATCGACGCCGCCGCCCAGCACGCGCGGCACGAAGCCGAGGTGGGTGGATACGTGGCGGCCGATGCCGCCGCCCCGCTGCTCCGGGCGGGCCGGGTGGCGGTCGGGACGCTCACCGGCGTCGCCGCCGACGACGTCCTGTTCACCACCGGGGCGACCGATGCGCTCGACCGGCTGCTGACCGACTGGCGCGGTGATCGCACCGTGGCCTGCCTGCCCGGGGAGTACGGACCGAACCTCGCGGTGCTGGCCCGGCACGGCTTCGAGGTACGCCGACTGCCGGTCGATTCCGCGGGACGCCTCGACGTGGATGCCGCCTCGACGATGCTCGCCGCCGCGCCGCCCGCGATGGTGCACCTCACGATGCTCGGCAGCCACCGCGGCACGGTCCAACCGGCCGCGGCGCTCGGGGCCGTGTGCCGCGCATCGGGGCTCCCGCTGATCGTCGACGCCGCACAGGCCTTCGCCCACCTCGACTGCTCGGACATCGGCGCGGACGCGATCTACACGTCGTCGCGAAAGTGGACCGCGGGTCCCCGCGGCGTGGGCGTGCTCGCCACCCGTCCGGGGCTGCTGTCCGACGACGCACTGGCCCGCTTCGCGCATCAGGAGGTGAATCTCGCTGCGCACGTTGCCCTCTCGTTGGCGATCGGCGAGCACGTCGCGGCGGGCCCCGACGCGATCCGCGCGCGCCTGCTCGAGGTCGGAACGATGACCAGGACGGTGCTGGCCGGCGTGGCGGGCTGGCGGGTGGTCGAGGCGACGGACGAGCCGAGCGCCATCACCACGTTGACCGCACCCGACGGCGTCGACGCGCAGCAGGTACGCACGCGGCTGATCGAGGACCACCGCATCGTCACCACCTACGCCGGGGTGCAGCGCGCGCCGGACGAGATGACGACCCCGGCGCTGCGGGTGTCTCCGCACGTCGACGCGACCGAGGGTGACCTCGAGGCGCTGGCCCGGGCGCTCGTCGACCTCGGCGGCTAGCCCGGCTTGTGCGCGGTGAGTAGCAGGGCGGGAAACTTCATGCGGCCCTTGTCGTCTCGTGGATGTTCGGGCGCCGGACCTTCGATGCCGGGCGGTGCAGTCATCGCGTTCGCGTGGATGAACGCGGGCCGCACGTCGGCGACGGCCCAGTACTTGCCGACCACCGCGCGCAACTCGTTCTCGTCGACCTCGTTGGGCTTGGTGGTCCACTCCGCCGGGAACGCGCCGCGCGCGAACACCAGCACGAAGTACGTCGCCCCCGGCGCCGCGGCCCGCAGGATCGACTGCTGGTAGCCGTCGCGGCCCTCGACGGGCAGCGAGTGGAACAGGGTCGAGTCGATGACCGTGCTGAACCGGCCGTCGAAGCCGGTGAAGCTGGTGATGTCGTCGGCCACGAACGTGGCCCCGGTCAGGTTGCGCTCGGCCGCAGCGCTCGTCGCGGCGGCGATCGCGGTGGGGGACAGGTCGATGCCGACGACGGTGTAGCCGTCGGCGGCCAGTGCGAGGGACAGTTCGGCGTGCCCGCAGCCGGCGTCGAGGACGTCGCTGCGAACCTTGCCGTCGCGGATCAGGACCGCCAGCTCGGGTTGCGGCTCACCGATGTTCCACGGTGGTGGGCCCTCGAAGTCGCCGGCCCCGCGGTAGGCGCCGTCCCAGTCCATGTCCTCCGGGTGCATCGCGTCGGTCATGGATTCCACGCTACGCCCGGTGCGTCACGGCCCGTCCCAGGTGTGCACGGGCTCGTTGGAGTGCATCCGCTCGCAGTACAGCCGCAGCATCTCGGCCAACGCCCGGGGCCGGTCGAGTCCCCGGTCGTGGAGTGCGTGCACCGTCGCGACCTGCCAGGCCGCGCCGTTCCGCCCGGTCTTGGCGCGACCTTCGATGACGCCGAGGAAGCGCTCGCGGACCTCGGCCGCCACACCCCACCGGCGCAGCCCCTCATGGGCCATCGGCAGCAGCTCGCGCAGTACCAGCTCGTCGGGCGTCACCTCGCCGACGCCGGGCCAGTACAGCCGCGCGTCCATGCCGTGCCGGGCTGCGGAGGTGAAGTTGTGTTCCGCCGCAGCGAAACTCATCTTCGTCCACACCGGCCGCTCGTCGTCGGCCAAGGCGCGCAGCATCCCGTAGTAGAACGCGGAGTTGGCGAGCATGTCGACCACGGTGGGGCCGGCGGGCAGCACGCGGTTCTCCACCCGGAGGTGCGGACGGCCGTCCACGACGTCGTACACCGGGCGGTTCCACCGGTAGATGGTGCCGTTGTGCAGTCGCAGTTCGGGCAGCGTCGGGGTGCGACCGGCAGCCAGTTCGGCGACGGGATCCTCGTCGGACAGCTCGGGCAGCAGCGACGGGAAGTACCGGACGTTTTCCTCGAACAGGTCGAAGATCGAGGTGATCCACCGCTCGCCGAACCAGACCCGCGGGCGCACGCCCTGGGTCTTGAGTTCGTCGGGCCGGGTGTCGGTGGCCTGGGCGAACAGCTCGATGCGCGTCTCGGACCACAGTTCGTGGCCGTAGAAGTACGGCGAGTTGGCGCCCAGCGCCAGCTGTGGGCCCGCCAGCACCTGAGCGGCGTTCCAGTTCTTGGCGAAGTCGCCGGGGGAGACCTGAAGATGCAATTGCATGCTGGTGCAGGCGGATTCGGGCGCGATCGTAGCCGCCTGGACGTTCAGCCGCTCCGGCCCGTGGATGTCGATCTGGATGTCCTCGCCGCGGGCGGTGAAGATCGAGTCGTTGAGCGCCTGGTACCGCGTCGACTCGCTCATCCAGGGGCCGGTGAGGTGCTCGGGCATCAGCGTCGGCAGGATGCCGATCATCACGATGTGCGACCCGTCGGCGTTGGCCTTGGTCTCGGCGGCGTTGAGGCTGGCGCGCACCTCGGTCTCGAGTTCCAGCGCCGACCGGCCGGGCAACGGCCGCGGCGGCACGTTGAATTCGATGTTGTACGCGCCTAATTCGGTCTGGTATGCCGGGTCGGCGATCGAGGCGAGCACGTCGGCGTTCGTCATCGCGGGCTGGTAGCCGGCGTCGACGAGGTTGCACTCGATCTCCATGCCCGTCAGGGGCCGGTCGAAGTCGAAGCTCGACTGCGCGAGCATCGTCTCGAACACGTCGAGGCTCAGCGCCACCTTGCGGCGGTACTCCTGCCGGTGCGCCCGGCTGAACTCCGTCTGCGTGACTTCTTCACCCACACCGCGAGCCTATCGGCGCGAGGCGTCGCACCGCTCCACTTCGCCCGCGGCGCCGGTCAGGCCGGTCTGGCCGTGGTCTTCTGGCACTGCTTCCAGAAGCTGGTGAACGACGCGTACGACTTCTCGGGCACCTGAGGGAACATCCGCGGCATCTCGTCGGCGGTGCCGCGCCAGTGCGACACCGACGGGTGCTGCGCGAAGTACACGTCGTCACCCAGCTCGAGGTCGTCGAACTCGGCGACCACCACCGCGGCACCGGGGATCTCGCGCGCGCAGCGCACGATGTAGTCGGTCACGTGCGGGGCGACCGGGAAGCGGGCGAACCAGCTCGGCTCGAGCAGCACGACGCGGTTGGCGTCGAGGTCCTCGCGCCAGGCCGCGTTGAGCCAGAAGGAGTGGTACAGCACCGTCGGCTTGGCCGGGTCGATGGACACCGGGTCGCTCGGCGGCGGCGTCCACGCGAGGTCAAGGTCGGCACGTTCGGTGAGACGGTCGGGGACGTCCATCTCGCCGAGTTCCCCGTAGCCGAGGTCGATGATGCTGCCGTGCTGGACGAGCGGCGAGTACTTGTTGACGTTGGACTGCGCGGGCACGTACTTCTTGTGGCTGTTGGTGCCCGCCACCCACTGCCAGGACAGGCTGTTGCTGGCAGGGTCGCCGTCGAGCAGGTGGTAGTACATCCAGAGGCTCGGCTGCCACCAGTGCGTGCGCGCGACGTTGCAGATCAGGCCGGACATCCACATCCGCGCGTGGTTGTGCATGTAGCCGGTGTCGTAGAGGGTGCGCACGGCGGCGTCGAGCGCGTCGACTCCGGTGTCCGCCTCGAGCACTGCGCGGGGGATCCGGCGGGAGCTGACGGGGAACTGCGATCGCTTCACGTCGGTGAAGATCTTCTCGCCGAGATACGTCCACTCTCGCTGCCAGTACTCGCGCCAGGCCAGTTCGAAGACGAATTTGGAGGCCTGGCTCGGGGTGTGGCGCGTCAGGACCTCGTCGCGCACCTCGGGCAGCGTCACCAGGCCGCGGGTGAGGAAGGGGGAGATCTCGGTGCCGCCGTCGGTGTGGTTGCGCCGGCGGGCGTACCGGGCGGCGTCGATCTCGGAGACGTGGGCGAGCACCTCGTCGCGGGACACCGGAAATTGCTGCACGCCCCGAGCGTAGGTGCGGGCCCCGACAGGCACCGACGGTCAGCGGCGGGTGGCCACCATGACCTGCGGACTCAGCAGACCGCCGCGCAGGTCGGCGTCGGCGTCCACGTGGTCGGCCAGGGCGCGCAGCGCCGAGGGACTGTAGGACCGCAGCGAGCTGATCACGCCGTCGTGCACGAACGGGACGAACGGGGCCAGCGGCAGCATGCTCGCCAGCCGCAGCAGGTGCAGCGGCGCGGGCGGCCGGGGCAGATCGATCACCAGCAGCTTGTCCGCGACCCGGGTGCCCTCGGCGATCGCCCGTGCCGCGGCAGCCGGTGCGAGGTGGTGAAACGACAGCGCGAAGACCGCGAGGGCGTAGTGCCCGTCGGGTGCGTCGATGTCCGTCGCGTCCATCGTGCGCACCGTCGCGCGGGGGTGGCGGCCCAGGTCGCCGGCCGCGATCGCCGCCACCGAGTCCGCCTCGAGGTCGGTGACGGTGAGTTCCGCCGTCGGGTGCATCTCGAGCAGCTTCGACGAGAGACCGCCGTGCCCCGATCCCAGCTCGAGGATGCGCGGATCGGGGACGTCGGCGACCTCGTCCAGCGCGATGGCGGCGAACCTCTGGTGGTTGCCGAACAGTTCCCCGGTGCGTTCCAGCGCCCGCACGACGCTGCGCTTGCGCGCCTCGCTCTCGGGGTCGCCGCCGGAGTCGCGGTCGAGGTACTCGGTGCAGTCGGTGGTCAGCGCCCGGTCCAGGCAGGACGCCGTCGGGCCGCCGCGAGGCATGCGGGCGATGTCGATCACGCGCGCAGTCGTGGACACCGTGCCTCCTCTCAGGAGGGGCCCAAGAACCCCGGGAGACGAAAGTCCGGGGGGATGGTGAAGAGCTCGGGGATGACCGGGCGTTCGGTGGGCTCGGTCTTCCCGTCGCGGTACACGGCCGTGCCGACGTAGGCCCCGTTCTCGTAGGTGTCGTAGTAGAAGTGGCCCGAGACGATGTACTGACAGACCGACCGCGGAACACCCTGCTGGACATCGGTGGTGAGAACGCCGCCGAACTCGGGGGACTCGCACTGAGCCCGCAGGTCGGGGCCGGGCACGAGCGGATCGGGCTCGGCGTGGGCGGCCGCGCTCAGGACCAGGGGGGCGACGGCACACGCAGCCGCGAGCGCAGCGACCCGACCCAGGGCAGTGGTATTGATGGACGGCACCTCTCGTGTCGCGACGGCGAACCCGACCCCGTGCACACTACCGGCGTCCACCGCCGGGACCCTGCGCTTCAGCGGCAATGCCCCACCTGGTCATCCGAGAGGGCGGAAGCCGGCGCTGCGCATCCCCTACGGGGCGAAGCCCTCGGGCAGTTCGATGTCGTCGACGGCGAGGTTCTCCTCGAGGTGTGCGACCGACGACGTGCCCGGGATCAGCAGCACGTTGGGTGCCACGGACAGCGTCCACGCGAGGGCGATCTGCGCCGGCGTGCGGCCGAGGTCGGCGGCGGCCTGCTGCACTGCGGGATTGCCGAGCACCGGGTTGTCGGCCGAGAAGCCCGAGCCCAGCGGGAAGAACGGCACGAACGAGATGCCGTGTTCGGTCGTGAGGTCGAGCACCGGCTGCGACGACGTGTCGACGAGGTTGTAGGCGTTCTGCACCGTGACGATCTCGGTGCGGTCGAGCGCGATCCGCAGGTGCTCGACGGAGACGCTCGACAGTCCGATGCCGCCGATGAGGCCCTCGTCGCGGGCCGCGATCATCGCGGTCAGCTGGCGGTCGAACAGCTCGCGCTGCACTGGTCCGACCGAGTTCGGGTCGCCCGAGTGGATGCGGAGGTTGACCGCGGCGAGGCGATCGGTCTGCAGGGTGCGCAGGTTCTCCTCGATGTCGGCGCGCAGCTCGTCGGGTTCCTGGGCGGCGGTCCAGTTGCCCTCGCCGTCGCGGCGGGCACCGACCTTGGACACCAGGGCGAGGTTCTCGGGGTAGGGATGCAGCGCCTCGCGAATCAGGTCGTTCGAGACGTTGGGGCCGTAGAACTGCGCGGTGTCGATGTGGTCGACACCCAGCTCCACCGCGCGCTTGAGCACCGCGATCGCCTGGTCGTGATCGCGCGGCGGCCCGAAGACGCCGGGGCCGGGGAGCTGCATGGCGCCGAAGCCGACGCGCTTGACCGTGTAGGAGCCGATGTGGAAGGTCGTCATGCTCTCTCACTACCTCTGATGCGGCGGCGGTATTCCGGGTTCTCGCGATTCGTGGAGTCTGAGCGGCGGTGAGCGCCGCTCAGACTCCACGAACGGATGAGCTACTCCGACTCGCCGAGGATCTGATAGACCTCGCGGCGTGCGTTGTTGACGATGTCGAGGATGCGCTGCTGCTGTTCGGCAGATCCGGCGTGCGCCGACTGGGCGATCGCGCCCATGAGTTGGCCGACCGCGGTGCGGAGGTTGACGGCGTTGGGATCGGCGCCCTCGGTGATCTCGTCCCACGGTGCCGTCTCGATCTTCTCGGCGGCGGCGCGGCCGTCGTCGGTCAGTTCGAACAGCTTCTTGGTGCCGCCGGCATCGGTCGAGACGATCAGGCCCTCGTCGACGAGGAGCTGCAGCGTCGGGTAGACCGAGCCGGGGCTCGGCTTCCAGAGCTGCTGGCTGCGTTCGCCGATCTCCTGGATCATCTCGTAGCCGTGCATCGAGCGTTCGGTCAGCAGGGTGAGGATCGCGGCGCGCACGTCGCCGCGCCTGCTGCGTCCGCCGCCGCCGCGTCGTCCGCCGCGACCACCGGGGCCGAAGCCCGGGCCGGGGGCACCGGGACCGAAGCCGCCGAAGCCGCCGAAGCCGGGTCCGAAGGGACCTCCGCCGCGGTGCTCGCGGACGTGGTCACGGAAGTCGCGACGCGCCTGCCTGCGGTGTTCGTGCAGTGCACGGCGGTCTGCGGGGGCGAAGCCGAAGCCCGGTCCGAAGCCGGGGCCGAACTCGGGGCGGCCGCCGAAGGGGCCGTCTTGGGGTGTGAATGGGGTGTTCATGAGTGTTCCTTCTGTCGAGAGGGAAGCACTGAGTGCGCTTCCGATACGTTGACGATATATCGGAAACTATCGGGATGCAACGGTTATGCCGAGGGCGAACCCGAGCTGCGTTCGTCGATGGCGCCGATCAGCCAGTGCGCCCACTCTCGCTCCATCGCGGCGTCGCGCAGTCCGAACTCCAGCGCGGCGCGGCCGTAGAAGTCGGGGTCATCGGTACCCCAGTGGAACGAGTCGCGAAGGCGCTCAAGGCGTTCGAGTTCCGACCCGGCGTGGTGGGCGAAGTCGACGGCGTAGGTGCGGGCGGCCTCCGCGGGCAGTTCGCCCAGCAGGAAGACGCGCAACAGGTCGGGGCGCCGCATCGGTGGATCGCTCTCCGGTTCGGTGATCCACCGGACGAGTTCGGCACGGCCGGCCTCGGTGACGCGGTACTCCTTGCGGCCGCGCGGACCGATGTCGGCCACCTCGATCAGGCCGCCGTCGGCGAGCTTGTTCAGTTCTCCGTACAGCTGGCTCTGGGTGGCCGGCCACACGTTGGCCATCGACACCTCGAACCGTCGGAGCAGGTCGTAACCACTACCGGGGTGCTGGGCGAGCAGGCCCAGCGCGGCGAATCTCAGGCTCACGGGTCGATGGTACGGCCCCACATGTCAGTTGTGACATGTCGGGGCCGCCCGCGTGTCGCGGATCAGTCGACCAGCGTCGCGCCCTCGGCGACCCGCAGCGCCGTCATCCGCCACGGACCGCGCGTCGCCAGCACGTGATAGATCGCGAACGCCACGCCGCAGCCGATGAACCAGCTGTACTGCGCCGCCCCGGCCATCCCGAACACCACCCCGCCCAGCAGCACCGGCGTCATCGCCAGGACCGCGCCGACCAGGGTGGCCGCCACGGCCGCGGGGTTGTAGCCCTTCGTGTACCAGTAGTTGCCGGTCTCGCTCATCGTGAAGAGGTCGTCGACGACGATCTTCTGCTTGCGGATCAGGTAGAAGTCCGCGATCAGGACACCGAACAGCGGACCGATGAACGCGCCCAGCGTCTCCAGCGTGTAGTGGATGACCTCCGGGTTGCCGTACAGGTTCCACGGCGTCAGCAGGACGGACCCGACGGCGGCGATCATGCCGCCCATCCGCCAGCTGATCTTCTGCGGGCTGACGTTCGAGAAGTCGAACGCCGGGCTGATGAAGTTGGCCACGATGTTGATGCCGATGGTGGCGATGGTGAAGGTCAACGCGCCCAGGATGATTGCGGTGACGCTGTCGATGCGGGCGACCGTGGTGACCGGGTCGGTGATGAGTTCACCGAACACCGGGACGGTGGCCGCTGCGGTGACGACGACCAGTAGCGAGAACACCAGGAAGTTGACCGGCAGCCCGAGGAAGTTGCCCTTCTTCACCGCCTGATAGCTCCTGCCGTAGCGGGCGAAGTCGCCGAAGTTCAGCATCGGACCGGAGAAGTACGACACCACGAGTGCGATCGCGCCGAGCATGACCACCAGTGCGTTGCCCTGCTTCTCGCCGCCCAGCGAGAGGCTGACGTGCCAGCCCGACTTCCACAGCAGGTAGCCGCAGAGGATGAACATGACGACGTAGACGGCGGGCCCGCAGAAGTCGATGAACTTGCGGATCGACTCCATGCCGCGCCAGAACACGGCCGCCTGCAGCACCCACAGGAGCGTGAAGCTGCACCAGCCCAGCAGCGACAGCCCGGTGAACCCGTACTGCTCGACGTCGGCATACGGCATCAGGCCCGGAAAGAGCTTGAGCAGCACGATGTCCAGGGCTGCCGACGCCAGATACGTCTGAATCCCGTACCACGCCACTGCGATCAGGCCGCGGATGATCGCCGGGATGTTCGCGCCGAGGACGCCGAACGAACTGCGACACACCACCGGGTACGGCACGCCGGCCAACTGGCTCGGCTTCGCGACCAGGTTGCACAGGAAGTAGACGATCACGATGCCGACCAGTAGGGCGATCAGCACCTGCCAGCTGGCGAGCCCGAGCGCGAACAGGCTGCCCGCCGTGACGTACCCGCCGACGCTGTGCACGTCGGACATCCAGAACGCGAAGATGTTGTAGGTCGACCACGATTGTTTGGCCAGGGGCGCGAGATCCTCGTTGGTCAGCCGCGGGTCGTAGTGCTCCTTGATGAGCCCGCCGCCGACGGGGTGGCCCGCGGCTTCGACGACGTCGCCCGCGCCGACCACGGCGCTCGGCGGGAGATCACGAGTGTCTGTCATGTCTGCGTCCTGTCCATCGGCGAGGAGATGAACGGAACGTAGCGACGGAGTGTTTCGCCGCCGTTGCGCCGAAATCATATTTACGCGGCGTGTGACACAACCCGCGAGCAGTCGCGAACTCCCCTGTTTGCCTGCCAAGGAGGGGAGTTCGCGACTGCTCGCGAGGATTGGAGGTCGCCGCACCTACCACCATTGACATGTCATACCTGGAATGTCAGAGTGGGGGTCAGCCCAGCCGAGGAGTCCGCCATGACCGAGACCGTGAACCCGCCGACCGCCGACGCCTCGCTGCCCGAGGACGGCCAGGCCTTCGGCGTCGGCAACTACGCGCCCGTCGCCGACGAACTCACCGAATACGACCTGGACGTCGAGGGCGCCATCCCGCCCGAACTCGACGGCTGGTACCTGCGCAACGGCCCGAATCCGCGTCAGGCCGAGGGGCACTGGTTCACCGGCGACGGGATGATCCACGGCGTCCGCGTCGAGGACGGCCGCGCCAAGTGGTACCGCAACCGGTGGGTGCGCACCGAGAGCTTCGTCGACCCGTTCCCGCTCTACCGGGAGGACGGCACGCGCAACCTGCGCTCCAGCGTGGCCAACACCCACGTGGTCAACCACGCGGGAAAGACGCTCGCGCTCGTTGAGTCGTCGCTGCCCTACGAGGTCACCAACGACCTGGAGACCGTCGGCGTCTACGACTTCGGCGGCAAGCTGGTCGACTCGATGACGGCACACCCGAAGATCTGTCCGACGACGGGTGAATTGCACTTCTTCGGCTACGGCAACGTGTTCGAGCCGTACGTCACCTACCACCGTGCAGATGCCAACGGCGAGTTGGTGATCGACCGGCCCATCGACGTTCCCGCGATGACGATGATGCACGACTTCGCGATGACCGCCGAGCACGTCGTCTTCATGGACCTGCCCGTCGTCTTCGACGTCGACGTCGCGGCGAAGGGCGGCATGCCGTTCCGCTGGGACGACGGGTACGGCGCGCGGTTCGGTGTGCTGCGCCGCGACGACCCGTTCGGCGAGGTCCGGTGGTTCGACGTCGACCCCTGCTACGTGTTCCACGTCGCCAACGCGCACGACACGATCGACGGCCTGGTGGTGCAGGCCGTCCGGTACCCCGAACTGTGGCGCGACGCCGCCGATTTCGACGTCGACGGCGTCCTGTGGTCGTGGACGATCGACCTGGCGTCCGGCCGGGTGACCGAACGTCAGCTCGACGACCTCAGCGTCGAGTTCCCGCGCATCGACGACCGGCTGGCCGGCCTGCCAGCGCGGTACGCGGTGTCCGTCGCCAAGAACGGGTGGGTACGCCACGACCTCGGCACCGGTGCGGCCGTCGCGCACGACCTGGGCGACGGCGGGCCGGGTGAGGCCGTGTTCGTCCCGGCGCCGGGTCCGGCGGGCGAGAGCAACGGCTACTACCTCGGCTACGTGTACGACCCCGGCCGCGACGGCAGCGATCTGGTGATCCTCGACGCCGCCGACTTCGCCGGGGACCCGGTGGCCAGGATCAAGCTGCCCACCCGCGTGCCCTACGGATTCCACGGCAACTGGATCGCCGACTGACAGCCGATCGGCGGCGGCGGCGTTTATCGTGACCGGATGGCAGTCAAGTGGTCGAGCGATCCGGAGTCCCACGACTACGACGCGGCCGCCGACTATCTGAGCCTGGTCGCCGAGGCCGCCGCCGTCGACGCCACGGTGGCGGCGCTGCGGGCGGGCGAGCCCGTCCACCGCAAGGCCAAGGACATCCTGCGCGCCGCCTGCCTGGCGCTGCTGCCGGACACCAACGTCCGCGTGCGCAGCGACCTCGGCAAGATCAGCGACGGCAAGAAGCTGTCGCCGATCCTGCTCGTCCGCGGCGACTTCCGCACCACGGCGCCGCTGCACATCGCCGACGGCTACCACCGGGTGTGCGCCAGCTACCTCACCGACGAGAACACCGACATCCCGTGCCGGCTCGTGTCGTGGCAGTCCTGAACGGCTGACGTGCCGGGCTTCGGGTTCGACACGCTGGCGCTGTTGGTCGTCGTCGGCATGGCCGGTCCGCTGCTGACGGCGGTGCCACGCCTCGCGATACCGGTGATCATCGGCGAACTGGTGGCCGGAATGGTCATCGGCCGAACGGGATTCGACCTCGTCGACACCACCGATCCCACGTTCGTACTGCTCGCCAACATCGGCTTCGCGCTGGTGATGTTCGTCGTCGGCACCCACGTACCGGTACGCGACGCGGCGCTGCGCACCGGCCTCGGCAGGGCGGTGCTGCGGGCAGTCCTGGTCGGTGCGGTCGCGGCGGTCCTCGGCGTCGCGGTGGCGCACGTGTTCGACACCGGGCACGCCGCGCTGTACGCCGTGTTGATGGCGTCGTCGTCGGCCGCGGTCGCGCTGCCCATCATCGACGGACTCGGTCTCGACGGCCCACGGGTGCTGTCGGTCAAGGCGCAGATCGCCGTCGCGGACGCCGCGTGCATCGTGTTGCTGCCGTTGGTGATCAACCCCGGTCGAGCCGCAGGCTCCGCGCTCGGTGCGCTGGCCATCACCGCGTCGGCCGCAGTGCTGTACGCCGTGCTGCGACGGCTCGACCGCGACGGCACGCGCAAGAGGGTCCGCGAGTACTCGAAGCGCCACTCACTCGCGCTCGAATTGCGGATCAGCCTCATCCTGCTGTTCGCACTGTCCGCGCTTGCGGTCACCACACACGTGTCGATCATGCTGGCCGGCTTCGCGCTCGGCCTGGTGATCAACGGCATCGGGGAACCGAAGCGGCTGGCCCGCCAGTTGCTCGGCATCACCGAGGGCTTCTTCGGCCCGCTGTTCTTCGTGTGGCTCGGGGCCTCACTGCAGGTGCGCGAACTCGCCGACGACCCGGCCTTCATCGGCCTGGGCCTCGCACTGGGAGCCGGCGCCGTGGTCGCCCACGGCGTGGGACGACTGGTCGGTCAACCCCTTCCGCTGGCGGCGATGGCCGCGGCACAGCTCGGCGTGCCCGTCGCCGCCGCCACCCTCGGCACCGAGCAGGGGCTGTTGGCGCCCGGTGAGCCGTCCGCGCTGATCCTCGGCGCGCTGGTGACCATCGCGGTCACCTCCGTCGCGGGCGCGGTGGCCAAGCGCCGTCAGGACGCGGCGGCCCGATAGGCATTGGGGCTGACGCCGTAGGCCCGCTTGAACGCGGTGCTCAACGCGAACGGGGTGGCGTAACCGACCTCGCGAGCGATGAGTGCGAGCGTCGACCTGCTGTCACGCAGCATGTCGGCGGCCAATGCCAGTCGCCAGCCGGCCAGGAATGCGATGGGTGGTTCGCCGACGCGCTCGGTGAACCGACGGGCGAAGGCGGCCCGCGAACTGCCCACCGCCGCAGCGAGGTTCGCGACCGTCCAGGGGTGCCGAGGGTTGTGGTAGATCAGTCGCAGTGCGGGCCCGACGACGGCGTCGCGCTCGGCGTGCCACCAGGTCGGCGCGTGCTCGTCGCGGTCGAAGCGGGTCCGTAGCACGTCCATGAGGAGGAGGTCGAGAAGTCGGTCGAGGTACGCCTCCTGGCCGGGTCCCGCCCGCTCGGACTCCGTCGCCAGCAGGTCGACCAGCGATGTCCGCCAGTCACCTGCCCGCAGGACGAAGAGCTGTGGAAGGGATTGCAGCAGGCGGGAACTCACCTGGCTGTCACCGTCGTAGCTCGCGACGATCGCCCGGTCCGCCCCCGTTGCCGAGTTGCCCCAGGTGCGTACGCCGACCGACATCTCGAAGCGGAGGTCCACCCCGTTCAGCGTCGTGCACCGGTTGCCGGGATGGATGACCACCTGCGGGTCGGTGTCGGCGGAGTCGGCGAACCGGTAGTGCTCGGTGCCGCGGGCGACGGCGACGTCACCCGGTCCGAGGTCGACACGCGTTCCCGACCCCGTGACGATGACCGCCGCACCGTGGGTGACGCAGATCAGGGTTAACGGGGCGTCGTCCTGGATCGACATCGACCATGGCGGCTCGAGCGACAACTTCAAGACGAAGGCGCCTCGAGCACGCACCCCGTCGAGCAGGCCTCCGAGCGCGTCCACCTGCCGAATGTAGACGATGGCGTATGCCTCGAGCACCCTGATCGATGGATCGTCTCGTGACGGACTGGTGGACTGTCCCCATGACCTCCAGCCCCTATGCCATCGCGACCGCCGCCGCCACCCTGTCCGCGGCCGCGACCGGAGGGCTGTTCTTCGCCTTCTCGACGTTCGTCATGACCGGTCTCGACCGTGCGGACCCGGCAGAGGCGATCGCCGCGATGCGAGCCGTCAACGCCGAGGCGCAGGCCAACGCTCCGTTCCTCGCCCTCTTCTTCGGTGGCACCGTGGTCGCATTGGTGGTGGGCGTCGTTGCGGCACTCCGACTGTCGACGCCCGGCTCCGGTTACGTGTTGGCCGGCGCGGTTCTCGCGGTCGTCGCGTTCATCGTGACGGTGGTGTTCAACGTCCCGCTGAATGACCGACTGGACGTGGTCGATCCGTCCGCGGTGTCCGCGGCCGACGCGCTGCGCGACTGGACTGCCTACTCAGCGACGTGGACCGGGTGGAATCACGTGCGGACGGTGGCGCCGCTGGCGGGGGCGGCGTTGATGCTGGCGGGCCTTCTTCGCCACCCTTGAGCCGATGGCTGCGGAACGCCAGGGCGACGACGACGGCCGCGATGAGCACCAGCACGCCGGCGATGATCGACGTCGGCGCGATGCCCGAGTCGAACGCCGTTCGCGCAGAGTCCATCAACGAGTCGGCCTGTGCTGCGGGCAACTGCGTGGCGACGGCTGCCGCACCACTGATGCTCTCGGCGGCGTCGGCGGTCTGCACCGACGACAGGCCCTGTGGGACGTCGACGTTGGCGCGGTAGAACGCCGTGAAGATCGTGCCCAACGTGGCGGTGCCGACGACGGCGCCCAACTCGTAGGCGGTCTCCGAGACCGCCGATGCCGCACCGGACTTCTCGGCGGGCACCGACGCGACGATCGTGTCGTTGGTGATGGTCTGCGAGATGCCCACGCCGATCTCCAGCACGATGAACGACACGACCACGGCGGCGATGCTCAGGTCGTGGCGGAACAGCAGGATCATCCAGAACCCCACGGACACCAGGACGAGTCCGAAGATCATCAGCTGGTGCGGCGCGAACCAGCGCACGAAGCGCACGACGGTGATGCCCGCGATCATCGACAGCACCGCACCCGGAAGCGTGACCAGTCCGGCGGCGAGCGGGCTCATCCCGAGGACCAGCTGCAGGTGCTGGGACACGAAGAAGATGAACCCGATGAGGCCGACGATCGACAGGAAGTTGGCCAGGACCGACGACGCGAAGGGTGCGTGCCGGAACAGCGTGATGTCGAGCATCGGTGTGGCGGTGCGGGTCTGGCGTCGGGCGAACAGGACGGCGGACGCGATGCTCAGCGCGAGCGCGCCGGCCACGGTCCACGACGGGCCGTCGTGTGCGGCGGTCTTGATGGCCCACACCAGGGGGAGCATCGTCGTCAAGGACAACAGCACGCTGAACGAGTCGACCGGGCCCGGGTTGGGGTCCTGCGACTCGGGCACCAGCCGCGGCGCGAGGATCAGTAGCGGCAGCAGGATGGGCACCGCGACCAGGAAGACCGCGCCCCAGTGGAAGTGCTCGAGCAGCACGCCACCGACGATCGGCCCCAATGCGGAACCGGCCGTGAAGAACGACGCCCAGATGGCGATCGCCAGCCGGCGCGAGGAGGCGTCGGCGAAGATGTTGCGGATCAGCGACAGCGTCGACGGCATCAGCATGGCGCCGAAGAAGCCGAGCACCGCGCGGGCCGCGAGAAGTGCTTCCGCGCTGGGCGCGAAGGCCGCGGCGACGGACACGACGGCGAAACCGCTGGCACCGATCATCAGCAGCCGGCGTCGCCCGAAGCGGTCGCCGAGGCTGCCCATGGTGACCAGCAGCGCGGCCAGCACGAGCGAGTAGACGTCGATGATCCACAGCTGCGTGGTCGCCGGCGGGCGGAAGTCCTGCGCGATGCTGGGCAGCGCGAAGGCGAGGATCGTGTTGTCGACCGCGATCAGCATCACGGGCAGCAGCAACACCGCGAGCGCCACCCAGGCGCGCCGCGGGGTGTGGACGGACGTCGTCACGACGTCTGACCGGGAAGACATTGTTTCTCCTGTGGTGCAGTTCGGTGAAGCGGAATCAATCGGATGAGATGGTGCCGCGGGTCAGGCTCGCCATGATGGCGTCGACCACCTGCACCCGCGGGGTGCCCTTGTTCGCGGCCTCGTAGCCGGCGTTGAGCAGCGCCCAGAAGACCAGGCGCGGCCAGCACGGCGGTCCGGCGGTGCCCTGCGTGGCGACGCGGTCGAGCACCGCGACGATCGCCTCGTCGCCGGTGTCGAGGATCGCGGCCAGCTCCTTGTCGGCCTGCAGGCTCGGCTCGGCGTAGATGAACGGCACGATCGGGCCGAGGTCCAACTGGCTCTCGACGACGCGTCGCAGTGCCTCGATGGCCGGCCCGCAGTCGGGTTCGGCGTGGGCGATGGCCGCGTTGCTCAGCTCGTGCACGTGCAGCGCCAGCGCCTTCAGCAGCTCGGAGCGCTCGGGGAAGTAGCGGTGCAGCGTGCTGCGGCCCACCTCGGCGGCCGAGGCGATGTCCGACAGCGATGCCGTGCCGTTCTCGGCGAGCACGACCATCGCGGCCTCGAGGATCGCCCGGCGCGTCCGCGTGCGCGGACCACCTTCGTACGACAACGGAGCAGCCATGCCAGCCAATGTAGCACCCGTGGTCCAGAATGGGACAATGGTGTCCCACATCTCCGCGCACGTGCTCCGCGAGTGTGACCGTGACGACGGATTCGGCGCTCAGGCGTCGTCGGGTTCACACTCGGCGGTGCAAGGGGGGAGCGGTCAGTCGGGAGGGGCGAATCCGCCGGGCGGGCCGGGCTGCGGCGGGGCGCCCGGCGGCGGTGCGGACTGCGGCGGCGCGTAGGTCGGCGGCGCGGCGGGCTGGGGCGGACTCCACTGCTGAGGCGCGGCGTGAGGCGGACCCGACGGCGCCGGACCCCACTGCTGAGGCGGGCCCGACGGCGGACGCTGCGCGGCCTGCATCCGGGCGTACTCGCGGCGGTGCCGCTCGGCGAGCACGGCGGCGAGTACCAGCTGAGGCGGCGCCCCGGGCGGCGGAGGCGGGGAGACCTGCGCGGCGACCTCGCCGGCGATCCGGTGCGCCATCTGGTCACGGAACCCCGGTTGCAGCTGCGGGGCGCGAGAGAGGAACTGCCGGGCCCGCTCGGCCTGCTCGGCGCCCAGCCCGGACAGCTGCAGCGACGACGCCCACCAGGCGAGCTGCGGCGGCATCTGCGGCGGTGGGCCGAGGCGCGGTGCGCGCTCGCTGATCACCATCGTGCCCGCGAACACGTCGCCGATCCGCTTGCCCCTCGGCGACACCAGACTGCAGATCACCGCGGGGCCACCGGCCAGCGTCCAGATCTCGACGAAGCCTGCCAGCGCGCGAAAGAGGGCCTGGCGGAAGCGTTCCGGGCCGCCGTCGTCGGAGACGACGCGCAGCCCCATGACCATCTTGCCGAGGGACCGGCCGCGCGTCGCCGTCTCGATGACGACCGGGTAGCCGACGAGGGCGAGGACGGTGAAGATGATCAGCACCGCCGCCGAGAACGCCGTGTCGAGGTCGGTCAGCGTCGCCGCCCACAGCACGATGCCGATCAGGTAGACGATAAAGATCACGGTGATGTCGATGAACGCGGACAGCGCGCGCACCGGCAGCTGGGCGATCTGCACGTCGAGCACGACGGCGTCGCCGGTCACCATCGGTTCGGGCTGAGCCACCATGGCCACCCACGCTACTAGGGCGGCGCACGTAGGATTTTCGACGTGGATGTCGACGCGTTCGTGCTGGCCCACGACGCGACGTGGGATCGCCTGGAACAGCTCCTCAAGCGCCGCCGCAGTCTGACCGGCGCCGAGGTCGACGAACTGGTCGACCTGTACCAGCGGGTGTCCACCCACCTGTCGATGGTGCGGTCGGCGTCCGCGGACCCGGTGCTCGTCGGCCGCCTGTCCGGTCTCGTCGCTCGCGGCCGGGCGGCCGTGACCGGCGCACACGCGCCGCTGTGGAGCGAGTTCACCCGGTTCTGGCTGGTGTCCTTCCCGCTGGTCGCCTACCAGGCCTGGCGGTGGTGGCTGGGCTCGGCCGTCGCGTTCCTGGTGGTGGCCATCGCGGTCGGGGCGTGGGTGGCGGGCAGCCCGGAGGTGCAGTCCACGATCGGCACCCCGTCCGACATCGAGCGGCTCGTCAACAACGACTTCGCCGCCTACTACAGCGAGAATCCGGCGGGCTCGTTCGCGCTGCGGGTCTGGATCAACAACTCCTGGGTCGCGGCGCAGTGCATCGGCTTCGCGGTCCTGCTGGGCATCCCGATCCCATACATCCTGTTCCAGAACGCCGCCAACGTGGGCGTGTCCGGCGGCCTGATGTTCCACGCCGACAAGGGCGACATCTTCCTCGGGCTACTGACCCCGCACGGCCTGCTCGAGCTGACGGCGGTGTTCCTCGCCGCCGCTGCGGGCATGCGCCTGGGCTGGTCGGTGGTGGCTCCCGGCGACCGTCCGCGCGGGCAGGTGCTCGCCGAGCGGGGCCGGGCCGTGGTGGCGGTCGCCGTCGGCCTCGTCGTGGTCCTGCTGGTGTCCGGCCTCATCGAGGCGCTGGTCACGCCGTCACCGTTCCCCACGTTCGTCCGGATCGCGATCGGCGTGATCGCCGAGGCGGCCTTCCTGGCGTACGTGGTGCACTTCGGCCGCCGAGCGGAGCGTGCCGGGGAGACCGGCGACGTCCAGGACGCGCCGGACGTGTTGCCGACGGGCTGATCAGAGCCGTCCGGTGGCCTTCATCGCCAGATAGCGATCGGCCAGCGCGGGCGCCAGGTCCTCGGGTTCTGCGTCGACGACGTCCACGCCGTGCCGCCGCAGTCGTGTCGCGATCGCCGACCGGTCGTTGCGGGACCGCTGGGCGGACGCGGCGTCGTACACCTGCGCGGCATCGGCCCGGCCTGCTGCCAGCAGGTCGACGCGGGGGTCGGCCACCGCGGCGATCAGGACGTGGTGCCGGGCCGCCAGGCCGGGCAGGACCGTCATCAGACCTTCGTCGAGCGCCGAGCTGTTCAGGTCCGTCAGCAGCACCACCAGCGCGCGTCGCCGGACGCGGCGCTGCACGGTGGCGACCATGGCCGCGGCATCGGACTCCACCAGCGCCGGCTGCAGCGGGGCCATGGCGCCGACGAGGGCGGCGAGCAGGCCGGTGCGCGACGCGTTGAACACGCCGGCGCGGGCGACCCGGTCGTGCGCGATGAAGTCGACGTGGTCGCCGGCCCGGGAGGCCAACGCCGCCAACAGGAGTGCGGCGTCCATCGACCAGTCCAGGCGCGGCCAGCCGCTCGGATCGCCCGCGGTGGGGTCGACGCCCACCCGGCCCGCCGAGGTGCGGCCGGTGTCGAGTACGACGACGATCCGGCGGTCGCGCTCGGGTCGCCAGGTGCGGACGACGACGTCGGACCGCTTGGCCGTCGCACGCCAGTCGATCGAGCGGACGTCGTCACCCGGGACGTACTCCCGCAGCGAGTCGAACTCGGTGCCCTGGCCGCGGATCAGCACGGGGATCATGCCGTCGAGTTCGCGCAGTCGGGCGAGTCGCGACGGCAGGTGCTTGCGCGACAGGAACGGCGGCAGGATCCGGACCTCCCACGGCACGCGGTGCGAGGCCTGCCGGCCGGCCAGCCCCAGCGGACCGATCGACCGTGCCGTCACGAACGCCGAGCGCTGATCGCCACGACGGTTCGGGCGCAGCGTCGTCACGATCCGGAGGCGCTGTCCCGCCGCGACGTCGGCGTCGTGCAGCCTGGGCTCGGCGCGCGCGGACGGTGGCCATGCGTCGCGCACCACGCCGCAGAACCGCCGACCGGTGCCGTTCTCGAGCAGCAGGATTGCGTCGACGCTCTCGCCGAGCCGCGCCGTCACGTCCCCGCTCCTGCTGAACCGCAACCGTCGTGGGCCCGCGGCCGCCGCGACGTCCACGGCGACGGCGAGCAGGAGCGCGGCCAGCAGGACGACGAACGTCGCGGCGGGCCAAGGGGACAGGCCGACGGGCAGTGCGCAGACCAGGGCCACCAGCCCGGCGCGGCGGGTGAGGACCACTAGCGCGGGACCGGGACCGCGGCCAGGATCCCGTCCACGATGCCGTCGGGGGAGGCGCCCTCGAGTTCGGCCTCGGGCCGCATCGCGATCCGATGGCGCAGCGTCGGCCGCGCCATGGCCTTGACGTCGTCCGGGGTCACGTAGTTGCGGCCCGACAGCCAGGCCCAGGACCGCGCGGTGGACAGCAGCGCCGTGGCGCCGCGCGGTGAGACGCCGAGCTGCAGCGACGGCGAATGCCTCGTGGCGCCTGCGATGTCGACGATGTACCCGAGCACCTCGTCGGCCACCAGCACCCGGGCGACGGCCTCGCGGCCGGCTGCCAGTTCGGCGGGGCCGGCCACCGGACGGATCGCGGAGAGGTTCCTCGGGTCGAAGCCACGGGCGTGCCGGGACAGGATCGCGATCTCCTGATCACGCGGCGGCAGCGGCACGTTCAGCTTCAGCAGGAATCGGTCGAGCTGTGCCTCGGGAAGCTGGTAGGTGCCCTCGTACTCGATCGGATTCTGCGTCGCGGCGACGATGAACGGATCGGGCAGCGGCCGCGCCTCGCCCTCGACGCTGACTTGACGTTCCTCCATCGCCTCGAGCAGGGCCGCCTGGGTCTTCGGCGGCGTCCTGTTGATCTCGTCGGCGAGGAACAGGTTGGTGAACACGGGTCCCGAGCGGAACTCGAACTCCGCGGTGCGGGCGTCGTAGACGAGCGACCCGGTGATGTCGCCGGGCATGAGGTCGGGGGTGAACTGGACGCGCTTGAAGTCCAGCGCGAGTGCCGCGGACAGGGTGCGCACCAGCAGTGTCTTGGCCACGCCCGGAACGCCTTCAAGCAGCACGTGACCACGGCACAGCAGCGCGATCACCAGACCGCTCACGACGGCGTCCTGACCGACGACGGACTTGCCGATCTCGGCGCGCAACGCCAGCAGTGCGTTGCGGGCCGCAGCCTCGTCGGGTGGGGTGTCACGGGAGTCGGTCACGACTGGGAGACCTGCCTTTCGATGTCGTCCAATTGGTGGGCGAGGGTGACCAGGTCTGCGTCGGTGTCCGGCGCAGGCCCGAACAGCCAGTGGCCGTGGGCATTCGGGTCGCCGCCGATCCGCTCGGCGACGGCGAGGGCGACGGCCGGTGGTGCCGTGGCGGCGTTCATGCCCAGCCGCGGCAGCAGACGGTGCAGCGTGCCCGTCCGCAGTGCGTCGGCGGCCCGGTCGCGGGCCCGCCTCGACCGGTACAGCCGGCCGCGGCCCTCCACGGTCTCCGAGGCGCGGACCACGACGGGCAGATCCTCGGCCACCAGCGGCCCGACGCGCCTGCCGCGCCACAGTGCGGTGAGCAGCACGGCCAGACACAGCTGCAGCACGACCCAGAAGACCCAGCCGGGGATGAGGTCCGTGACGGACGCCGACGCGTCGGACTCGCCCTCGACGAGGGTCGGCGTGTACCAGATGACGCGTTCACGGCTGCCGACGAGGTTCATCGCGAGCGCGGCGTTGCCCTCCTGCGTCAGACCGCCGTTGAGCATGAAGTCAGCGGTGCCGACGGCGGTGATCGTGCGGCCGTCGCGGGGGTACCGGGCCACCGCACCGCCGTAGCACCGGGTGACGTCGGCGCCGTCGTTCGCCTCGAAGGTGGTGGCGGTGCCCAGTCGGGTCCGTCCGGCACGCTCGGCGGCGGGCAGGTCGCAGTCGGGGTCGCCGCCGAAGCTGCTGTCCGGCGCCACCTTCAGGCCGTCGGCGAGTGCTTCGCGGGTGCGGGAGACGGGTTCGACCAGGAGACGGTCGCCGGGCAGGCCGGCCAGTCGGCGGAGTGCGTCGTCGTCCACCAGGAAGGAGGACTCGGCCACCACCAGCAGGGTGTCGGGCCGGGCGTTGCGTTCGACGTCGTCGAGCCGGCTCGCCTCGACGACGTCGACTCCGGCGTCGCGCAGCAGCGTGACGAGCGCCAGCGCCCCATCCGGAGACGAGGACGCCGGGTCCATCCGGGCACCCGGCCGCGCACCCGTCAGGTAGGCGGTGAGTACGGAGACCGCGGTGATCACCGCCAGCGCCAACAGGATCCACCGCGCAGTGCGCCAGCGCTGCGCCATCGACGAGCCGACGGCCGTGGTGCCCAGCGTCATCGGATCTCGGCCCAATCGGCCGCGTCGCCCGTCGGCGCACCGGACGACGGGTGTGCCGGGGCGTGGCTGCGCAGGTGGTCGTCGAGGTCGGCGACGACGCGGTAGCCGGCCTCGGTGCCCGGCCGCTCACCGTAGGTGACGTCGTTGAACGCGTCTGCCGCCCCGCGTAATTCGGTCGTGAGCGCGGGGATCTCGGCCCCGGCGTCGCGGGCCAGTTCGGTGGCGGTCCGTCCGGGAACCGGGTTGAGCACGGCCGTTTCCTCGAGGTGCCGTGCCACCGCGCGCAGGCGGTGTCTGATGGCCTGCGCCCAATCCCCCTGTGCCGCAGTTTGCTCGGCGGCGGCACGGTGCTCGGCGGCCGTCTGGACCGTCGAACCGAAGACCGCGGCGTCGCCTGCGCGGTTGGTGCGCATGGTGCGCAGCGCCACCCGGACGGCGACCACCGCGGCGACGAGCAGCAGGAGGGCGAGGACGGTGATGGTCAGCCAGCCGCCGGGGATGGATGCGCCCTCGACGGTCAGCTTGTAGATGAGGTCGTCGAGCCAGCCGCTGAGCCGGTCGGTCAGCGACGCGTCGGGGTAGATCGGTTTCGAGAGTTCGCGTTGCGCGGCGTCGTGCGCGGCGTCGCGGTCGACGTCGAGTCCCGTCACGTCAGCGACGCGGCGTCTGCGACGTCAACCACAGGTGGTCGGTGGAGTCCTGCGGTGCGTGCGGGGGCATCCCGACGCCGGTCTGCAGGACGAGGTCGAACGCCTCGGCCCGCATGCGCCGGTCGGCGTAGAGCAGCACCACTACGCCGGCGGCGAAGGGAGCGGTGATGATCTGCCCGATCGCCAACCCGATCGACTCGAGCACCAGCGCGACCACGGATCCCGACGTCGACCCGTCACCCAGGAGCAGCACCTGGCCACCCACGCTGAACGGGATGGAGACGGCGCCGGCGATGATGGTGGCCACCAGCTGGCTCAGCAGCCAGATCCCGAGGACGCGCCAGAAGTCCTTCTTCACCAGCGCGAACGACCGCGTGATGGCGTCGATGACCGGCAGCCGCTCGAGCACCACCAGCACGGGTGCGAACAGCAGCATCGTGCCGAAGTAGCCCAGTGCGGCCAGCAGCGCGAGGACCAGCGGGATGCCGATGACGAAGCCGGCGGTGCCGCTGATGATGTAGCTGACCATCGCGATCGCTCCGGCGACGACGCCGACGAGCACCAGCGTGCCGACGACCTCGATGCCGAGGATGCCGAACAGCGCCGGGAGCCTGTTGCGCACCCGGTTCCAGGTCTCGCCGATGGAGATGCCCGCGCCGAAGACGGCGCGCCCGACCACGACGGTCAGCAGGCCGCTGAGCACGACTGCCGACAGCATCGTGGTGAGCACGCTGGCCAGGGAGGACAGCACGGCGCCGATCAGGCCGGCGGTGGAGACGTCGTCGGTACCCGACCCGTCGCCGAGGGCTCCCAACGCGGCAAGTGGACCGATCTGGAGCACCAGCGTGAGGATCTGCGCCACGACCACCACGACCGCGGTCAGCCCCAGGGTGGCCTTGGGATTGGCCCGCACGTAGCTGAACGCACCGTTGAAGATGTCGGACAGGCTCAGCGGGCGCAGCGGGATGATGCCCGGCTTGAGCGCGGGCGGACCCCCGGGGTATCCCGGCGGCCCGTATCCGGGTGGCGGCCCGTACCCGGGCGGTGGGTAGCCCCCGCCGTACTGCGGTGGCGGGTACCCGGGCGGTCCGTACCCCGGCGGCGGTCCCGCAGGCGGCCCGTACCCAGATGCCGGAGGCGGCCCGTACCCGGGCGGACCGTAGCCCTGCGGCGGCGGACCGTAGCCCTGCGGCGGCGGGCCGTAGCCCTGCGGCGGTCCGTACTCCGGCGGCGGCGGATCGGGTCGGCCGAACCCACCGGCGTCGTTGCTCATGCTCACCATCCTGTCCAAGCCGACGATGATTGTCGACGTTCACGTCTGCCCCGGGCGTACCGTTTCGATCATGTCGGAACTGAAGGCGAAACTCCGGTCGGATCTCACCGCGTCGATGAAGGCCCAGGACAAGCTCCGGACCGCGACGCTCCGGATGCTGCTCGCCGCGGTGCAGGCCGAGGAGGTGTCGGGCAAGGCCGCACGGGACCTCTCCGACGACGACGTTCTCAAGGTGCTGGCGCGCGAGTCCCGCAAGCGTGGTGAGGCGGCCCAGATCTACGTCACCAACGGCCGCGGCGAACTCGCCGCCAACGAGCGCGCCGAGGCGACCATCATCGACGAGTATCTGCCCTCGCAGCTCAACGACGACGAACTGGCGCACGTCGTCAACACTGCGATCGCCCAGGTGGCCGAGGAGATCGGGGCCCGGCCCAGCATGAAGCAGATGGGCCAGGTGATGAAGGCCGCGGCGTCGATCGCGGCCGGACAGGCGGACGGCGCGCGCCTCTCCGCCGCGGTGAAGGACCGCCTCTAGCCGGGTTTTCGCTGCTGGCGCCCGGGTATCCGAGCGGCATGACCCGCTACGGATACACCCTGATGACTGAGCAGAGCGGCCCGAAAGAGCTTGTCGAATATGCGGTTTCGGCCGAGAACGTCGGCTTCGACTTCGAGGTGAGCAGCGACCACTTCTCGCCGTGGCTCAGCTCGCAGGGACACGCGCCGAACGCCTGGACCATGCTCGGCGCCGTCGCGCACGCGACCAACCGGGTCGAACTGTTCACCTACGTCACCTGTCCGACGATGCGGTACCACCCCGCGATCGTCGCGCAGCAGGCCGCCACGCTGCAGATCCTCGCCGACGGCAGGTTCACCCTCGGGCTGGGCAGCGGCGAGAACCTCAACGAGCACGTCGTGGGCAAGGGCTGGCCGACGGTGGCCCGCAGGCTCGACATGCTGCAGGAGGCCATCCACGTCATCCGCGAGTTGTTCACCGGCGAGATGGTGGACTGGCGGGGCGACTACTTCGAGGTGGACTCGGCCCGACTGTGGGACGTTCCCGAGATCCCGGTGCCGATCGCCGCTGCGGTGTCCGGTGACCGCTCCGTGGAGGCGTTCGCCACGATCGCCGACCACCTGATCGCCGTGCAGCCCGACAAGGACGTCGTCGACGCGTGGCATCAGGCGCGGAAGGGGACCGGACTGCCGGGCGACGTCCGGGTCATCGGACAGCTGCCGATCAGCTGGGATCCGGACCGGGACACCGCCGTCGCCCGTGCGCACGACCAGTTCCGCTGGTTCGCCGGCGGCTGGGCCGTCAACGCCGACCTCCCGACCACCGCGGGGTTCGCCGGTGCGACGCAGTTCGTCACGCCCGAGAACACCGCGTCGGCCATCCCGTGCGGACCCGACCTCGACGCGATCGTCGACGCGGTGCGCGAGTACGAGGCCGCCGGGTTCACCGACATCGCCCTGGTGCAGGTCGGCGACGAGGGTCAGGCCCGGTTCCTCGACGAGGCCGCCGAACCCCTGCTCGCAAAGCTGCGCGGCTGATCCCGGCAGGCCGTTTGACTTCGACGGCCGTCGGGAAGACAGCACGAGAACGCCAAACGAACCAGGGGGAATCGTGGCTACGACGCTGTTGACCGCATACCTGACCATCGCCGCGGCTGCGGCCGTGATCGTCTACGTCGTGAGTGGGCGGGCGGCCGACGAGCGTCGGCCCGTTACCACCCGCGCGCCGCTGAGCCTGGTCGCCGGCCTGATGTGGCCGCTGCTGCTGATCGGGCTCGTCGAGTTCACCTCGTTCGCCGCCTACGCCAAGGTGCACGAGAACGACGACGTCGACCAGGGTGTCGCAGTCCTGGTCTGAGCGCGCTCAGCCGGCCTGACGGTCGACGCGTCGAACTAGGCGCCGGTGAGCGTGCCGTGCAGGTG
The DNA here is from genome assembly GCF_056679845.1 of Mycobacterium sp. PTI7. Taxonomy (NCBI): domain Bacteria; kingdom Bacillati; phylum Actinomycetota; class Actinomycetes; order Mycobacteriales; family Mycobacteriaceae; genus Mycobacterium; species Mycobacterium sp. PTI7. The sequence goes on along the minus strand of NZ_CM155252.1, from coordinate 4,165,988 downwards.
TCGCACGCGAGCGGCGATGTCGTCGCGCACGAGGCGCATCCGCTCGATTCCGTCGATGCCGCGGTCGGACGGTTCGTCGGTGTCCCAGTTCTCGACCCGCACTCCCGGCAGCGGGTCGAGCGTCGCCTCCCGTCCGAGGGTGACGACGACGTCGACCGAGCGGGCCAGGTCGTAGTCGACCGCCGTGGGCCGCTCGGCGGTGATGTCCACGCCCACCTCCAGGAGCGCCTGAGCGGACAGGCCGTTCACCGTCGCGCCGGGTGTGGTTCCGGCCGAATGGACCTCGACGGTGTCGCCGGCGAGCTGCCGCATGAGCCCGGCGGCCATCTGCGACTTCCCGCCGTTCTTGACGCAGACGAACAACACGGACGGCGTGGTCACGGGGTCTCCTGGGTGGTCGGCACGGCCGGGACGTGGTCGCGGAAGCGGCGGCGCAGTGCGAGTGAGACGTAGACCAGCCCGACCAGGACCGGGACCTCGATCAGTGGTCCGACGACCCCGGCGAGGGCTTGGCCCGACGTGGCGCCGTAGGTGGCGATGGCCACGGCGATCGCGAGCTCGAAGTTGTTGCCCGCCGCGGTGAACGCGAGCGTGGTGGTGCGCTGGTAGCCGAGGCCGATCGCGGCGCCGAGCAGGTAGCCCCCGCCCCACATGATCGCGAAGTAGACGAGCAGCGGGAGCGCGATGCGTACGACGTCCAGTGGGCGGCTGGTGATCTGTTCGCCCTGCAGCGCGAAGAGGATGACGATGGTGAACAGCAGCCCGTAGAGGGCCCAGGGGCCGATTCTCGGCAGGAACGCCGACTCGTACCAGTTGCGGCCCTTGGCCTTCTCGCCGAGCCGGCGCGACAGGTAGCCCGCCAGCAGCGGGATCCCCAGGAAGATGAGCACCGACTTGGCAATCTGCCACGGCGAGGTGCTGATGGTGGTCTGCTCCAAGCCCAGCCACCCGGGCAGGACCGACAGGTAGAACCAGCCCAGGACGGCGAACATGACGACCTGGAAGATCGAGTTCAGCGCGACCAGCACCGCGGCGGCCTCGCGGTCCCCGCAGGCGAGGTCGTTCCAGATGATGACCATGGCGATGCAGCGGGCGAGTCCGACGATGATCAGGCCGGTCCGGTACTCGGGCAGGTCCGGCAGCATCAGCCAGGCCAGTGCGAACATCAGCGCCGGGCCGAACACCCAGTTCAAGAACAGTGAGCTGAGCAGTAGCTTGCGGTCGCTGGTCACGGTGTCCAGGCGGTCGTAGCGGACCTTCGCGAGCACGGGATACATCATGATCAGCAGGCCGAGGGCGATCGGCAGCGAAATGCCGTCGATCTGAACGCCTTCCAGTGCACCGTCGAGGCCGGGGAGCCATCGGCCCAGGAGTAGGCCGGCGACCATGGCGATGCCGATCCACGCCGGAAGGAACCGGTCCAGGGTGGACAGCTTGCCGACCACCGGGGTCGTGGCCGTCACGCGGACACCGGCGCGTCGACGTCGAGCAGGGTCGACAGCTCGCGCAGCGCATCGGGCACCACGGCGTAGTAGACCCAGGACGCACGGCGCTCGGAGGTCACCAGCCCCGCGTCGCGCAGCACCTTCAGATGGTGCGACACGGTGGATTGAGAGACGTCGATGCCGTCGGTGACGTCGCAGACGCACGCCTCACCACCGGCATGACCGGCGATGGCGCTGAAGAGTCGCAGCCGTACCGGATCGGCGAGCGCCTTCACGGTCCGTGCCAGATCGACGGCCTGGTGCGCGGTCAGCGGCGGTCGGCGCACGGGCGTGGCGGCGCAGTCCTGCTGCGGATTCGACATCCATCGATATTGACAGTCGTCGAAGCCGAGGGCAACTCGTCGACTCGGTAGAACGAAGGAAGGCCCCGACCGGACAACCGGTCGGGGCCTTCTTCTGCAGTTCCACGAGTCGGGGTGGCGGGATTCGAACCCACGACCTCTTCGTCCCGAACGAAGCACGCTACCAAGCTGCGCCACACCCCGCGGAAAGCTCCGACAGCGTATCGCACGGGTGCCGATGGAAGCCAAACGCTGTGGTCCCCGGCACCCCGGGTGTAGCGCCGAAGGCCGATGGGTAACCCGAACACAACACAGCCGCCCAGTCGGGCGGCGGGATCAGCCGGCGACAACGGGATGAAACGAGCCCGGGCTGACGTTGTGACCAGCACGGTCGTACATCGGTACGACCCGAGAAGGAGAAGATTCGATGACCGGTCTGGGAGCTGCCATCTACGGTGGATTCTTCGGTCTTGCTGCGCTGTGGTTGTTCCTGACGTCGGACGCGGTGAGCGTGCGACGGGTTCAGACCCAGGCGCCGGATCGTTCGAACTCGACCAACTTCGTGGCCGATTCCGAGGAGTCCAGCCCCGAGCTGGTCAGCCATTCGTCGTTGAAATAGGTGTCGGCGTAGCGGTCGCCGCTGTCGGCGATCAGCGTCACCACCGAACCACTACGACCCTCGGCCACCATCTGCGCGATCAACCCGAACGCACCCCACACGTTGGTGCCCGTCGACGGCCCGACGCGTCGGCCCATCACGGAGCTGACGTGGTGGGCGGCCGCGATCGACGCGGCGTCGGGGACCCGAACCATGCGATCGACGACGTCCGGTAGGAACGACGGCTCGACGCGCGGTCGTCCGATGCCCTCGATACGCGACGACGACCCCGCCACCGCGCGACCCTGCTGGTACGACGGGAAGAACGCCGAGTTCTCCGGATCCACCACGCACAACTGGGTGGGATGGCGCCGGTAGCGGATGTAGCGACCTATGGTCGCGCTGGTGCCACCGGTGCCCGCACCCACCACGATCCACTCCGGGATGGGGTTGGTCTCCTCGCGCAACTGCTCGTAGATCGACTCGGCGATGTTGTTGTTGCCGCGCCAGTCGGTCGCGCGCTCGGCGTTGGTGAACTGGTCGAGGTAGTGGCCGCCCGTCTCGTCGGCCAGTCGTTCCGCCTCCGCGTACACCTCGGCGGCGTTCACCACGAAGTGGCAACGCCCGCCCTGACTTTCGATGAGCCGGATCTTCGACGCGCTCGTCGTCCTGGGCATCACCGCGATGAAGGGCAGCCCCAGCATCGCCGCGAAGTACGCCTCGGACACCGCCGTCGACCCGGACGACGCCTCGATCACCGTGGTGCCCCGGTCGATCCAGCCGTTGCACAGCGCATAGAGGAACAGGGACCGCGCCAGCCGGTGCTTGAGGCTGCCGGTGATGTGGGTGGTCTCGTCCTTCAGATACAGCTGCACGTCGACACCGGGACCCGGGAAGTGACTCCATGCCGACGGCAGCGGGTAGCGCAGCAGATGGGTGTCCGCGCTACGCCGAGCGTCGGCCTCGATCAGCCGGATCGCATTCTCGGCCCAGTCACGGGACCGGGCGCGGGACGCGACGGAGGTCCCGTCGGTCACCGCGCGGAGACGGTCGGCTGCGACATGCCTGCCGTGGCACCCGTACGTCCGCCGCCGGTCGGCGCCGCGACCAGCGTGAGCAGGGTGGCCTCGGGCCTGCAGCAGAACCGCAGCGGCGCATACGGGGAGGTCCCGATGCCCGCCGAGACGTGCAGCGCCGTCCCGGCACCCCACCGCGACGGACCCTTCGCCCGCGAGGTGTCGATGTCGCAATTGGTGACCAGTGCGCCGACGAACGGCAGGCACAGCTGGCCGCCGTGGGTGTGCCCGGCCAGCACCAGCTGGTAGCCGTCGGCCGCGAAGCGGTCCAGCACGCGGGTGTACGGCGCGTGGGTGATGCCCAGGCTCAGGTTCGCCGCCGGGTTCGGCGGGCCCGCGATGGTGTCGTACCGGTCGCGCTTGAGGTGCGGATCGTCGACGCCGGCGGCGGCGATCACCAGCCCGTTGACGTCGATCTCGCGCCGAGTGTGGGTCATGTCCAGCCAGCCGCGCTCGGAGAACGCCGCACGCAGGTCCTGCCACGGCAGCGGTGCGCCGGTGACCCGCTTCTTCTTGTCGAAGACGTAGCTCGCCGGATTCTTCGGCCGGGGACCGAAGTAGTCGTTGCTGCCGAACACGAACAGTCCCGGCACCGACAGCAGGTCACCCATCGCCTGCACGACCGACGGCACGGCCTTGGGGTGGGCGAGGTTGTCACCGGTGTTGATCACCAGGTCCGGGCTCCAGCGCGACAGATCCCGCAGCCACGCCTGTTTGCGGCGCTGGCCGGGCCGCATGTGGAAGTCGGACAGGTGCAGCACCCGCAGCGGCGACGATCCCGGTGTCAGCACCGGCATCGTCAGCTCCCGCACGACGAACGCGTTGCGCTCGATCAGGGAGCCGTAGGCGAGCCCAGCGACCAACGAACCGGCCGCCGCAGCCGCCGAGTTCCTCAGGACGGTAGTGGGTTCGGGCATGCAGGCAGCTTACTGCCAGATGCCCCGGCGAACCCGTGACTGCGCTCTGACGTCACCGTTTCCACACGTCACGGCGGGGGAGGCGGCGGTGGCGGCCCGAGCACCGGCACCGTGATCGGCGGCAATCCGGGGATCTGGACCACGGTCTGTCCCACCTGCGGTGGCGGCGCGTTCGGGTCGAAACCGGGGATCGGCGGGAGACCGATCGGCGGCGGGGGTGGCGCCGGCGCGATGCCATTGCTGACCTGGATGGTGATGATCGAGCCGGGCACCGTCTGACCCGACGGGGAGGTGCCGACCACCGTTCCCTGCGACGAGCTGCTGTTGACCGGGGTCGCCTGGTCGGCGACCTGGAAGCCGGCGTCCTTCAGGCGCTGACGGGCCAGGCTCTCGTTCATGCCCGCGATGCTCGGCACCCGCGAGCCGGGCGCGCCCTCGACGTACCTCGGGTCGGTCGGCGGCAGTGCGACGGTGTCGGGCGTGATGGTCTTCATCGCCGTGAACCAGGTGCGGGCGGGCTCGTTGCCGCCGAACAGGTCGCCGGAGCCGCACTGGCGCAGCGGGAACGAGCAGAGTTCGCCGGGGCTGGTCGAGTCGTCGTAGATGTAGTTGGCGGCCGCGAACTCACTGGTGAACCCCAGGAAGCCGGACGAGCGGTGCGCCTCGGTGGTGCCGGTCTTGCCCGACATGGGCAGGTTCCAACCGACCGAGCCCGCCGCGCCCGCGGCGGTGCCGGAGCCGGTGTCGTCCTTGCTCATGGCGTTGGCCAGCGTGTTGGCCAGCCCCTCGGGCACGACCTGCTCGCAGGTCTCGGTGGTGACCGAGACCTCTTCGCCGTTGCGGTCGAAGACCTTGTCGATCGGGTTGGGCGGGCACCACGTGCCGTTCGACCCCAGGGTCGCGGCGACGTTGGACAGCTCCAGGGCGTTGACCTCGATGGGGCCGAGGGTGAAGGAGCCCAGGTTCTGGCGCTTCACGAAGTCGGCGAGGCTCTCGTTGCTCTCGGGATCGTAGTCGCGTGCGGTGCCGGGCAGCGCGTAGGACCGCAGCCCGAGCTTGACCGCCATGTCGACGGTGCGCTGCACGCCGATCTGGGAGATCAGCTTGGCGAACGCCGTGTTCGGGGACGTGGCCAGCGCGTCGGTGACGCTCATGCCGCCGCGGCCGCCGCCGGTCACGCACCAGGTGGCCGGCGGGCACCCCTTGGCGCCACCGCTGCCCAGGCCCTTCGCCTGGAAACTGGCCGGCGCATCGAGCGTGGCGTTGATGCCCATGCCCATGTCGAGCGCCGCCGCGGTGGTGAACACCTTGAAGATGGAGCCCGCGCCGTCGCCGACGAGCGAGAAGGGCTGCGGCTGCATGGTCTCGCCGGCGTCCAGGTTGAGCCCGTAGGTGCGGTTGCTGGCCATGGCGACCACCGGGTGGACCGTCTTGCCGGGCCGGATGACGCTCATGACGCTGGCGACGCCCTCGAGGTCGGGGGCCGCGATGCCGTCCACCGACGACTTGACCTGGTTCTGGATGTCGGGGTCCAGCGTGGTCTTGATCAGGTAGCCGCCCTTGGCCACCTGCTCCTTGCTGATGCCCGCCCGCGCGAGGTACTCGAGCGCGTAGTCACAGAAGAACGCGCGGTCGGCGGCGGCGATGCAGCCGCGCGGCAACTCCTGGGGCTGCGGCAGGATGCCCAGCGGCTGCTCCTTGGCCGCGCGCAGCGCCTCGGCCTCCTGCGGCACGTTCTCGATCATGGTGTCGAGCACCAGGTTTCGGCGGGCGAGCGCGCCGTCGGGGTTGGTGTACGGGTTCAGCGTGCTGGTGGACTGCACCATGCCCGCGAGCAGGGCGGCCTGCTGCCAGTTCAACTCGGAGGCGTTGATGCCGAAGTAGGTCTGGGCGGCGTCCTGCACGCCGAAGGCGCCGTTGCCGAACGACACGAGGTTCAGGTAGCGCGTGAGGATCTCGGGCTTGGTGAACGTCTTGTCGAGCGTCAACGCCATGCGGATCTCGCGCAGCTTGCGTGCCGGCGTGGTCTCGATCGCCGCCCGCTTCTCGCTCTCGGTCTGCGCGACGACGAGGAGTTGGTAGTTCTTGATGTACTGCTGCTCGAGCGTCGAGCCGCCGCGGGTGTCGGCGGCACCGGACAGGTAGCCGGACAGGCCCGTCAGCGTGCCCTGCCAGTCGACGCCGTTGTGATCGGCGAACCGCTTGTCCTCGATCGAGACGATGGCCAGCTTCATCGGGTTGGCGATCTCTTCGCTCGGCACCTCGAAGCGGCGCTGCGAGTACAGCCAGGCGATCGGGTTGCCCTTGGCATCGACCATCGTCGACACGGCGGGCACCTCACCCTCGACGAGCTGGGCGGAGCCGTTGGCGACGACGTCGGAGGCGCGGTTCGACACCAGGCCGAAGCCGCCGACGAGGGGAAACATGAGCGCCGCGGCGATCACGCTGGCGAGGATGACGCACCAGGCCAGCTTGATCGCCGTGACCGCGGTGGGCGGTCGGGTCGGCGGGCGGTCGGACATGGGTTACAGACTAGCGAGGTCGGCGAACAACGGTCTCCGCGTGGTCGCGGGGCCCGCCCGCAACCATCGGCGCCGCTCGCAGGGCTGCGACCTCGCCGGACACGAGGAATCATGGTTCACGGCACGGTCGTCCCAAAAAAGCGGGATTTGACTGTTGCGCAAAACCCCCCTGACCACCTAGCTTGGGACACACAGTGCGATCTAGGTAACACTCCAGGTCGCAATGTGGCGTAGATCGCACCGGCGTTCTGCACCAGGGATACGGACCGTCGAGAACATGGCGGCTGGACGGAGGGATCGCAGGTGTCAGCTACTCGGCCCGCGGCGCGCAAGACCATTACGTGTTCGCCTGTCACCGGCGCAGTTCAGAGCGCCGAAGCAGAAGCCCGCATCGCGTGGGTGTCGCAAGCCAGGTGCCGGCAAGCCGATCCCGATGAACTGTTCGTCCGTGGCGCCGCTCAGCGCAAGGCCGCCGTGATCTGCAGGCACTGCCCGGTGATCTCCGAGTGCGGTGCGGACGCCCTCGACAACCGCGTCGAGTTCGGCGTGTGGGGCGGCATGACCGAGCGTCAGCGCCGTGCCCTGCTCAAGCAGCATCCCGAGGTCGTCTCCTGGGCGGACTTCTTCGCCGCCCAGCGCAAGCACCGCAGCGCGGTCTAGGACCGCTAGGCCGCAGGGGCGTCGCCGGTGATCTGATCGGCGATGGCCCGCAGCGCTTCCAGGTCCGACACGTCGAACGGAAGCGACGGCACACCCACGATCGCCACGTTCGGGTTGGCGCCCGTGAAGCGCGACAGCAGCCGCACCTCACGCTTGGCCGTCAGTGACCGGTCGGCGTGGACCCGCAGCACCGCCGCCGCGAGCTGATCGTTCGGCTCCAGCGACTCGGCCGCCTCCCGTGCCTTTTCCGGGCTCAGGTTGCACAGCGTGGGATGCGTCCGGTTCAGGATGAGACCCGCGAGCGGCATGCTCTCCTGCGACAGCCGGTCGACGAAGAACGACGCCTCGCGCAGCGCGTCCGGTTCGGCCGCCGAGACCACCACGAACTGGGTGCCGCGGCGCTTCAGCAGCTCGTAGGTCTTGTCCGCCTTCTTGCGGAACCCGTCGAACGTGGCGTCGAGCGCCTGCACGAAACCGGCTGCGTCCGAAAGCATCTGCGATCCGAGGATGGTCGACATGGCCTTCATGGCCAGACCGACGGCACCCGTGACCAGCTTGCCGATCCCGCGTCCCGGTGCCAGCAGCAGCCGCCACAGCCGGCTGTCCATGAAGCTGCCGAGCCGCTTCGGCGCGTCGAGGAAGTCGAGCGCGTTGCGCGACGGCGGGGTGTCCACCACGATCAGGTCCCACTTGTCCTCGCCGAGCAGCTGGCCCAGCTTCTCCATCGCCATGTACTCCTGCGTGCCGGCCAGCGACGTCGCGACGGTCTGATAGAACTGGTTCTCCAGAATCGCCTCTGCGCGTTCGGCATCCGAGGAGTACTGCAACACCATCTCGTCGAACGTGCGACGCATGTCGAGCATCATCGCGTGCAGTTCGCCGGTCACCTCGGGCGCCAGCGGAACCCGCTGCGGGGTGTTGCCCAGATCCTTGATGCCGAGCGCCTGGGCGAGGCGCTTGGCCGGGTCGATCGTCAGCACGACCACGGTGCGCCCGTACTCCGCGGCGCGCAGCGCCATCGCGGCCGCGGTCGTGGTCTTGCCGACTCCGCCTGCGCCGCAACAGACGACGACGCGGTTGGACCGGTCGGACAGGATCGCGTGCATGTCGAGTGCGCGAGGTGCGGTGGTGGCCATGTGTGTTCCTCAGCTCCGAAGCTCTACCGGTGGTGGGTGGTCGTCGCGCGGGCGCTCATCGGGACCCGACGCTCTTCGCGCAGGCGCTCATCGGACGCCCTGGGCCGCAAGCTCTTCGGCGAGTTCGTACAGGCTCCCCAAATCGACGCCCTCGCGGAGCGCGGGCAGCTCCAGGCGGGGGATGTCGATCTGGTCGAGCTGCTCGGCGCTCTCGGCGCGCGCCGACAACCGCGTCGCGTGCTGGATGGACTCGGTGAGCAGGCCCGCGAAGTCGTCGTCGGGCAGCGTGATCCCGGCGGCTGCGAGCCCGCTGCGGACGGCGTCGGCGTCGACGACGCCCTCGGCGGCCTTCGTGAGGTCGTCCGCATCGAGGTAGGCCGGGATGTTCCGGTTGACGATGACGCTGCCGATGGGCAGGCCCAGCGCCTTCAGCTCGTCGATCGCCTCGACGGTCTCCTGGACGGGCAGCGCCTCCAGCAGCGTGACCAGGTGGATGGCGGTGAGTTCGGAGTGCAGGACCTTGACCACGCTCTCGGCCTGACCGTGCACGGGTCCGCCCTTCGCCAGGTCGGACACCGCCTTGGTGACGTCGAGGAACCGCGCGATGCGGCCGGTGGGCGGCGAGTCGACCACGACCGCGTCGTAGACGGCCAACTTGCCGCTCTTGTCGGGCTTCTCGCCACGGGTGACGATCTCGCGGACCTTGCCGGTGAGCAGCACGTCACGCAGGCCGGGAGCGATGGTGGTGGCGAACTCGATGGCGCCGATGCGGCGCATCGCCCGACCCGCGATGCCCAGGTTGTAGAACATGTCGAGGTACTCGAGGAACGCGGCCTCGGTGTCGATGGCCAGCGCGTTGACCTGACCGCCGCCCTCGGCGGTCGCGATCTTCACCTCTTCGTAGGGCAGCGGCGGGACGTCGAACAGCTGCGCGATGCCTTGGCGACCCTCGACCTCGACCAGCAGGACCTTGCGCCCACCGGCGGCCAGCGCCAGCGCCAGTGCCGCGGCGATCGTGGACTTGCCCGTTCCGCCCTTGCCGGTGACGAAGTGCAGACGGGCCTTGGCCAGCCGCGGCGGCCAACCGACCGAGGTGCGGGGTGAGGAGGACGACGGCTCTGTGGTCACACCATGAGCCTAGCCAAGCGGGGCGACCTGCCAGATAGGCTGCGCACATGAGTGACATCACCCGCTGGGAGTACGCCACCGTTCCCCTCCTGACCCACGCCACCAAGCAGATCCTCGATCAGTGGGGCGAGGACGGGTGGGAACTCGTCTCCGTGTTGCCCGGCCCGACGGGAGAGCAGCACGTCGCGTACCTCAAGCGCGCCAAGTGAGCTACTCGGACCGCCTGGCCGAACTGGGCATCGACCTGCCGGGCGTCGTCGCGCCACTGGCCGCCTACGTGCCGGCCGTGCGAACCGGGAACCTGGTCTACACCGCAGGTCAGCTCCCCATCGTCGACGGTGAACTGGTCCGCACCGGCAAGGTCGGCGACGACGTCAGCGCCGAGGATGCCCAGGCGCTCGCCAGGACGTGCGGGCTCAACGGGCTCGCCGCCGTGCACGCCCTCGTCGGCATCGACAGCATCGTCCGCGTGGTCAAGGTGGTCGGCTTCGTCGCGTCGGCCCCCGGTTTCACCGGCCAGCCCGGCGTGATCAACGGCGCCTCGGAGCTGTTCGGCGAGATCTTCGGCGAGGCCGGCGCACACGCCCGGTCCGCCGTCGGCGTCTCCGAGCTGCCGCGCAACGCGCCCGTCGAGGTCGAACTCATCGTCGAGGTTGCGTAGCGCGTGACGTCCGGCGACGCCTCCGACGGACCGGGTCCCGAGCACCCGGCCTACGGAACGCTGCGCCGCGTGACCGACACGGCGTCGGTGCTGCTCTGCGACAACCCCGGCCTGATGACCCTCGAGGGCACCAACACCTGGGTGCTGCGCGGACCGGGGAGCGACGAGTACGTCGTGGTCGACCCCGGCCCCGACGACGACGCGCACGTCGGACGCATCGCCGACCTCGGCAGGATCCCGCTCGTCCTGATCAGCCACAAGCACGGCGACCACACCGATGGCATCGACCGGCTGGTGGACCGCACCGGCGCCGTGGTGCGGTCCGTGGGCAGCGGATTCCTGCGGGGTCTCGGTGGGCCGCTGGTCGACGGCGAGGTCATCGACGCCGCGGGATTGCGGATCACCGTGCTGGCGACACCCGGGCACACCGCTGACTCGCTGTCGTTCGTCCTCGACGATGCCGTGCTCACCGCCGACACCGTGCTCGGCCGTGGCACCACCGTCATCGACAACGAGGACGGCAGCCTCCGCGACTACCTCGACTCGCTGCGCCGGCTACGCGGTCTCGGCCACCGCGCGGTGCTGCCCGGGCACGGGCCGAACCTCCCCGACCTCGAAGCGGTCACCAGCACGTACCTCGCGCACCGCGAGGAACGCCTCGACCAGGTGCGCGACGCGCTGCGGGTCCTCGGTGAGGACGCGACCGCGCGGCAGATCGTCGAACACGTCTACACCGACGTCGACGAGAAGCTGTGGGACCACGCGGAATGGTCCGTGCAGGCGCAGTTGGACTACCTGCGGTCCTGAGTCGGACAGCACGCCGGACCGTCCACACGCGAACAGACGCGAACTCCCCTCCTTCGCGAGGAAAGAGGGGAGTTCGCGACTGCTCGCGGAGAAAAGCTAGCGGGCTCGGCGGGCCAGCCGCTCGGAGTCGCTGATCAGCACGCTCTTGCCCTCGAGCCGGATCCACCCGCGATGGGCGAAGTCGGCGAGCGCCTTGTTGACGGTCTCGCGGGAGGCGCCGACGAGCTGGGCGATCTCCTCCTGCGTGAGGTCGTGCGTAACGCGGAGCGAGCCGCCCTCCTGCGTACCGAAGCGTTGCGCGAGCTGAAGCAGCTGCTTGGCCACGCGGCCCGGGACGTCGGTGAAGATGAGGTCGGCGAGGTTGTTGTTGGTGCGGCGCAGGCGGCGGGCGAGGACGCGCAGCAGCTGGTCGGCGATCTCCGGCCGGTCCTTGATCCAGGCCTTCAGCGCGTCGCGGTTCATGGCGACGGCGCGCACCTCGGTGATCGTGGTGGCGCTCGACGTCCGCGGGCCGGGATCGAAGATCGACAGCTCGCCGAACATGTCGGACGGTCCCATGATGGTGAGCAGGTTCTCGCGACCGTCCGGCGAGCGACGCCCGATCTTCACCTTGCCGGTGATGATGATGTACAGGCGGTCGCCTGGCTCTCCCTCGGCGAACACGGTGTGCCCGCGCGGGAAGTCGACGGGTTGAAGTTCCTTCGTCAGCGCGGAGACCGCCGCTGGTTCGACTCCCTGGAAGATTCCGGCCCTGGCCAGGATCTCGTCCACGTTGCCCCTCTTATGTTCTCGGGTCACATGACATGACACGCGCAGGCCAGATCCGGGTTTGGAATGGCAACTTCAGTCTAGTGGTAGGCCGCTTCTCGACGTGCCAAAGCTACACACGATCCGCCTGGCGAGTCGGGAGAAATTCCGGATTGCTCCGATGATGGACGTAGATCCGTGCGGGCAAACGCGGTGACGGCTCGCTGAAGACGAGGTCGCCCCGGTCGACCCAGGGGTCGAAGTCGTCGTCGTCGGCCGCGTCGTCGGCGTCCCGATACCGGGGCAGCGCACGGCGCGCACAGTCCGCCTTGGCCTTGTCGAGGGCGGCGGTGACGTCGGCGGGGGAGACGGCGTCCTCGGTCAGGCCGGCCTCCAGACGGTCGAGCCCAAACGTCGCCAGCATCAACAATGCTGGGATGAACGAGACGAGCAACCAGGACACAAGGACGAAGTAAACACGGCCCAGGTCTCAGCAGGATCACGAAATGCCACCGGTCCGTCCGCGCCGCTGTCGGCCCCCGTCAGTACGCTGACGTGCGTGGCAGTACGTGCGCCCAGCGTCAAGCGGGCACCGGTCAAAGAGGAAACCCACCTGGGTCTGGTTCGCCGGGCCCGGCGGATGAACCGTGCTCTCGCGCAGGCGTTCCCACACGTCTACTGCGAACTCGACTTCACCAACCCGCTGGAACTCACGGTCGCGACCATCCTGTCCGCGCAGAGCACGGACAAGCGGGTGAACCTGACCACGCCCGCCCTCTTCGCGCGGTACCGGTCGGCGGAGGACTACGCCGGCGCCGACCGGACCGAACTCGAGGAACTGATCCGCCCCACGGGCTTCTACCGGAACAAGGCGACGTCGCTGATGCGCCTCGGGCAGGAACTCATCGCGCGCTTCGACGGCGAGGTCCCGAACACGCTCGACGAACTCGTCACCCTGCCCGGGGTCGGCCGCAAGACCGCCAACGTCGTCCTCGGCAATGCGTTCGACGTCCCCGGCATCACCGTCGACACCCACTTCGGCAGGCTGGTGCGGCGCTGGGGCTGGACCGAACTCGAGGACCCGGTGAAGGTGGAGTTCGCGATCGGCGAACTGATCGAGCGCAAGGAATGGACGCTGCTCAGCCACCGCGTGATCTTCCACGGCCGCCGCGTGTGCCATGCCCGCAAGCCCGCCTGCGGCGTGTGCGTGCTGGCCAAGGACTGTCCCTCGTTCGGCACGGGCCCCACCGACCCCGCGACCGCTGCCGCGCTGGTCAAGGGCCCGGAGACCGATCACCTGCTCGCGCTGGCCGGACTGTAGTGCGCCGGCCATGAACAGATCGGCGCGCTGGAGCGTCGTCGTGCTGGTCGTCCTCATCGCGCTCGGCGTCGCGTTCTGGCGCGAACTGGACGTCACGGAATCGACACCTGGAGCGCAGGCGGCCGAGACGTCACGCGACCGTCGCGACGCCGACACCCCGGCCGCGCTCGCCGGTCCGCGCGACAGGGCCGACCTCGCGCCGTGCCCCCGGCCGGGCCCCGGACCGGGACCGCAACGGCTGCGCGGCATCACCCTCGAGTGCGTGGGGGACGGCTCGCCGGTCGACGTCGGCCGGGCACTCGACGGTCGCGCCGTCGTCCTCAACCTCTGGGCCTACTGGTGCGGGCCGTGCGCCGACGAACTACCCGCGATGGCCGAGTACCAGCGCCGGATGGGATCGGCGGTGACGGTACTGACCGTCCATCAGGACGAGAACGAGACCGCCGCCCTCGTGCGGCTCGCGGAATTGGGCGTGCACCTGCCGACGGTGCAGGACGGCAGGCGTCTGGTGGCCGCCGCTCTCGCCGTTCCCAACGTCATGCCCGCGACTGTCGTCCTGCGACCGGACGGTACCGTTGCCGACATCCTGCCCCGCTCCTTCGCCACGGCCGACGAGATCGCGGAGGCGGTGAATCCACGGATCGGAGTGCCGGGTTGAGTGCGGAGCAAGACCGGGCCCGATTGGCTCCCGATGCCGCCCCCGGCTGGTTGAGCGGCCTCGTCGACAACCTCGCGGGCGTCCCCACCGCGCAGAGCCGATACATCCCGCCGGACGTGCAGGCTGCCTTCGCCGCCGCGAGCGCCACCGCGATGGCGAAGGCCGCCGTCACCGGCACCAAACGCGACGCCGCGGTCCTGGTCCTGGTCTCCGGCCCGACGGACGCGCCGGCCGACGTCCTACCCGACACCGCAGACCTGCTGCTCACCGTCCGCGCCTCGACCCTGCGCAACCATGCCGGTCAGGCCGCGTTCCCGGGCGGCGCCAGTGATCCGGAGGACACCGGACCCGTCGACACCGCGCTGCGCGAGGCCCGCGAGGAAACCGGCATCGACACCGACCGATTGCAGCCGCTGGCAATCCTCGACCGGATGTTCATCCCGCCGTCGAACTTCCACGTCGTCCCCGTGCTGGCGTACTCGCCCGACCCGGGACCCGTCGGTGTGGTGAGCCCCGGCGAGACGGCGATCGTCGCCCGCGTGCCGGTGCGGGCGTTCACCAATCCGGAGAACCGGCTGATGGTCTACCGCAAGGAGCGGTCGCGCCGCTACGCCGGACCGGCGTTCCTGCTCAATCAGATGCTGGTGTGGGGGTTCACCGGGCAGGTGATCTCCGCGATCCTCGACGTCGCGGGCTGGGCCAGGCCCTGGAACACCGACGACGTGCGCGAGCTGGACACTGCAATGGCGCTCGTCGGGGCGACCAGCGACTACGGTGATGGCCAACGATGACATCCTCGCAGTGGCTGGATCTGGCCGTTCTCGCCGTCGCCTTCGTCGCGGCCATCTCCGGATGGCGCTCCGGGGCGCTGGGTTCCCTGCTGTCCTTCGTCGGGGTGATCCTGGGCGCGGTGGCCGGCGTGCTGCTGGCGCCGCACGTCGTCAGCCACGTCGACGGCCCCCGGAGCAAGCTGTTCGTCACGCTCTTCCTGATCCTCGGCCTCGTCGTGATCGGCGAGATCGCCGGCGTCGTCCTCGGCCGCGCCGTGCGGGGCGCCATCCGCAGCGGGCCGCTGCGCCTGGTGGACTCGGTGGTCGGCGTCGCGCTGCAACTGGTCGCCGTCCTGGTGGCCGCATGGCTGCTGGCCACCCCGCTCACGTCGTCCGACCAACCGAATCTCGCTGCCGCCGTGCGCGGTTCGCGGGTACTCGAGCAGGTCAACGAACTGGCGCCGTCCTGGCTGCAGCGGGTTCCCGCCCGGTTGTCGTCGCTGCTCGACACCTCCGGCCTGCCCGACGTGCTGCAACCGTTCGGCCGCACGCCGATCGCCAACGTCGGCGTGCCGGACGCGGCGCTGGCGACCGATCCCGTGGTCGCGGCCGTCCGCCCGAGCGTGCTCAAGATCCGCGGTGTCGCGCCGAGTTGCCAGAAGGTCCTGGAGGGCAGCGGTTTCGTGGTCGCCCCCAACCGGGTGATGTCGAACGCGCACGTGGTGGCGGGCTCCGAGACCGTCACGGTGGAGGTCGACGGCCAGAGCTACGACGCGAGCGTGGTGTCCTACGACCCGAACGCCGACATCTCCATCCTGGACGTGCCGAACCTGCCGTCGGCGCCGTTGGCGTTCGACATGGTGGAGGCAGAGTCGGGCCTCGACTCCGTGGTCCTCGGCTACCCGGGCGGCGGTGACTTCACGGCGACGCCGGCGCGGGTCCGCGAGATCATTCAGCTCAACGGCCCGGACATCTACCACACCACGACGGTGACCCGTGAGGTCTACACCATCAGGGGCACTGTCCGGCAGGGCAATTCGGGTGGCCCGCTGATCGACCGCGAGGGCAGGGTGCTCGGGGTCGTCTTCGGCGCGGCCGTCGACGACGCCGACACCGGCTTCGTGCTGACCGCCAACGAGGTGGCCAAGCAGATGGCGAAGGTCGGCAACAGTGCCCGGGTGCCCACCGGCACCTGCATCTCCTGACCTAGCGGCCGTACACCTGGGTGAGGAACCTGCTGAACTGCTCGTTCACGATGTCCGGGGACTCCTCGTGGGCGAAGTGTCCCGCGCCCGCGATGGTGGCGTACCGGCCGTGCGGGGCGTAGCGCTGCGTGCGCAGCACCGGATCCTCCAGCACGTAGGGGTCGGCGTCGCCGCGCACGTGCAGCACCGGTACCGACTGCGGCTTCTTCATCGACCGCATGAAGCGTCGTCCCTCGCCGCGCAGCTGACTGCGCACCGCCCAGCGCTGGTACTCCAGCGCACAGTGTGCGGCGGACGGGATCTGGATGGCGCGCCGCAGGTGCCGCATGGTCTCGGCGAAGTCGTCGGTCGCGTGCCACGCCGCGCTGGACCGGCTGCGCACCAGCGTCTCGAGTTCCTCGGCGTCGTTGCGGATCAGGTCGCGCTCGGGGGTGATCGGCACCTGGTAGCGCAGCATCCACGGCAGCAGCGCCCGCCGCTGGTCGCGGCGGCGCATGGTCGAGGCGCGCAGTGCCACGGGATGCGGTGAGCTGACCAGTCCGATCGCCCGCACGGCCCGTGGGTGCAGCACCGAGGTGGCCCAGCAGACCAGGCCGCCGTCGGCGTGGCCGATCAGCGTGGCGTTCTCGTGGCCGAGTGCTCGTACCAGGCCGGCGATGTCGCCGGCCAGCGTCCAGCCGTCGTAACCGCGGGGCGGCTTGTCGCTGCCGCCGTAGCCGCGCAGATCGACGGCCACCACCCGTGCGCCGGACAACTCGCGGAGCTGATGCCGCCACGACCACCAGAACGAGGCGAAACCGTGCAGCAGGATCACCAGCGGTCGGTCGCCGACGTCGACCCCGTCGGCCCTGTTCGCCTCGACTCTGTCTGCCTCTACGACGTGAAACCGAATCCCGTTGGCGTGCACCTCGAGATGACGCCACGGGCCGTCGATGCGGGTCACCGACGGGTCGGGCGGGGGTCGCTTCTCGCCGCCGGGGTCACCGCCGGGGCGGCTCCGGCGGGCCACTACCAGCCTGACGGGTCAGTCGTCGATCCTGCGGGGCGGTCGATAGCCGGCGTCGGCTTGTCCCCACCCGGAACCAGCGCGACGCGCGCCTCCTTCACCGACGCGATCGTCTTCTGCGGCCCGCGGATGCGGCGAACCTTCAGGTAGCCGAGGAACGCCAGCAACAACGTCGTCACCACCATCAACCCGAACACGATCAGGTACGACGCCCACGTCACCAGCCAGATGTCGAGCACCTCGGCGATGAAGAAGAAGAAGAAGAACGTCGAGTAGAACAGCACGACCAGCGCCAGGATGAAGAAGATGCTGCCGGTGAGGCCCTTCTTCACGTCCCGGGTGATCTCGGCCTTGGCCAGCTCCACCTCGGCGCGGACCAGCGTCGACATCTGGGCGGTCGCATCCTTCACCAGGTCGCCCACGGAAGGGTCGGCCTTCGGCGCATGCGGATCCACCAGAGGAATCGACGTCACCGTGGTCGGCACGCCGCCGCTCTTACGGTCGCCAGAACTCATGGACACGTCCTCCCGCGTCGGAACAGATGCGGATCATGTTGCCATGTCGCGGCGAACTCCTCGATGCCGCCCGACGATAGACTGGTCTCGTTTCGTGCGACGTCCGCCGGGGCAAACGTTAGGGATGCCGTGCTTCTGTCTGCCGAGGGAACGTTGAGTCGTCGCTGGTCCGACACCGCACGCCGGGGTGTCCTCGCGACCGCGTTCGCCCTGCTCCTGGCCACCGTGAACCTCACGGCCGCAGCGCCGTCCCAGGCCGCCGACCCGGTACCGCTCGGTGGCGGCTCCGGTATCGTCGTCAACGGCGAATCGTTCTGCACACTGACCGCCATCGGCAACGATTCGCGCGGCAACCTCATCGGCTTCACGTCGGCGCACTGCGGCGGTCCGGGTGCGACCGTGTCGTCGGAGGCCGCCGAGGACCGTGGACCGCTGGGCAAGATGGTTGCCGGCAACGACGGCCTCGACTACGCCGTGATCCAGTTCGACCCGGCGCTGGTGACGCCGGTGAACAATGTCGGCGGGTTCCAGATCGACGGCATCGGCCCCGACCCCGCGTTCGGCGAGGTGTCGTGCAAGCTCGGGCGCACCACCGGATACTCCTGCGGCGTCACGTGGGGCCCCGGCAAGGAGCCCGGCACCATCGTCAGCCAGGTCTGCGGTCAACCCGGCGACTCGGGCGCCCCCGTCACCGTGAACAACCGGCTCGTCGGCATGATCCACGGCGCATTCAGCCAGGACCTGCCCACCTGCGTGGTCAAGTACGTACCCCTGCACACGCCCGCGGTGACAATGTCGATCAACGCCGTACTCGCCGACATCACGGCCAAGAACCGGCCGGGCTCGGGCTTCGTCCCGGTCGGCGCTGCCCCCGCGGCCTGACCCCTACTTGCTGGCGCGGATGGCCTCGAAGACGCTGGGATCGACGAGGGTCGACGTGTCGCCGAGTTCGCGGCCCTCGGCGACGTCGCGCAACAACCGGCGCATGATCTTGCCGCTGCGGGTCTTCGGCAGCTCGGGGACGACGTGGATCTCGCGCGGCTTGGCGATCGGCGAGATCTCCTTGGCCACCTCGGCCCGCAGCTCGTCGACCATGTTCTCGTTGCCACCCTGGGCGCTGGCCTTGAGGATGACGAACGCACAGATGGCCTGACCGGTCTGCTCGTCGGTGGCGCCCACGACCGCAGCCTCCGCCACGCCCGAGTGTCCGACGAGAGCGGACTCGACCTCGGCGGTGGAGATGCGGTGGCCGGACACGTTCATCACGTCGTCGATGCGGCCGAGCACCCAGATCTCGCCGTCCTTGCCGTACCGCGCACCGTCGCCGGCGAAGTACCAGCCCTGCTCGGCGAAGCGGGCCCAGTAGGTCTCCTTGAAGCGCTCCGGGTCGCCCCAGATGCCGCGCAACATCGACGGCCACGGCTTGTCCAGGACGAGGTAGCCGCTCGCTTGCTCACCGTGGTCGGTGCCGGGCTCCAACTGGTTGCCGTCGTCGTCGACGATTTTTGCCGAGATGCCCGGCAGCGGCGTCATCGCCGAACCCGGCTTGGTGTCGGTGACGCCCGGCAGCGGGGAGATCATGATCGACCCGGTCTCGGTCTGCCACCAGGTGTCGACGATCGGGGTCTTGTCGGCGCCGAACACGGTCCGGTACCACCGCCACGCCTCCGGGTTGATCGGCTCGCCGACCGAGCCCAGCAACCGGAGGCTGGACAGGTCGTGCTCGACGGCGATCTGGCGGCCGAGCTTCATGAACGTCCGGATCAGGGTTGGCGCGGTGTAATAGATTGTTACGCCGTACTTCTCGATCACCTGGAAGTGACGGTGCTCGTCGGGTGAGGTGGGCGTGCCCTCGTAGACGACCTGCGTGACGCCGTTGGAGAGCGGGCCGTAGACGATGTAGGTGTGGCCGGTGACCCAGCCGATGTCGGCGGTGCACCAGTAGACGTCGGTGTCGGGCTTGACGTCGAACACGTTCGAGTGGGTGTACGACGTCTGCGTCAGGTAGCCGCCGGTGGTGTGCATGATGCCCTTGGGCTTGCCGGTGGTGCCCGACGTGTAGAGCAGGAACAGCGGGTGCTCGGCGTCGAACGACTCGTAGGCGTGCTCGGTCGACGCAGCGTCGACGACGTCGTGCCACCAGACGTCGCGCCCCTCGGTCCACGAGATGTCGATGCCGGTGCGGCGCACCACCACCACGTGCTCGACGGAGGGCTGGTCCGCGGCCGCCTCGTCGACGGCCTCCTTCAGGGAGGCGGCCTTGCCGCGGCGGTACTGGCCGTCGGTGGTGATGACGAGCTTGGCCTCGGCGTCCTCGATGCGGGCCTTGAGTGCCGACGCGGAGAACCCGGCGAACACCACCGAGTGCATCGCGCCCAGTCGTGCGCAGGCCAGCATCGCGATGATCGCCTCGGGGACCATCGGCATGTAGATGGCCACCCGGTCGCCGGCGACGAGGCCGAGGTCGGCCAGCGCGTTCGCGGCCTTGCACACCTCGTCCTTGAGTTCGGCGTAGGTGATGGAGCGGGCGTCGCCGACGGGCTCGCCCTCCCAGTGGATGGCCACCCGGTCGCCGTTGCCGGCCTCGACGTGGCGGTCCACGCAGTTGTAGGCGACGTTGATCTTGCCGCCGACGAACCACTTCGCGAACGGCGCCTCGGACCAGTCGAGGACCTCGGTGTACGGCGTCTCCCAGGCGAGTCGATCGGCCTGACGGCCCCAGAAGGCGAGACGGTCGCGTTCGGCCTCGTCGTAGAGATCGGCGGTCGCGTTGGCCTGCGAGACGAAGTCGGCACTGGGCGCGTAGGACGCCTGGACCTCGGTGTGCGTGTCGGACATGGGTGTGAGCCTAGTCACCACGGGTTGCAGGAAGGTTGGCAACCGACGGCGATCGCTGCGGGCGGCGCCCGGTGCGCGACGAACGTGCGCTGCCGCGGGTCCAACGGTCGTCCGGGCGCCTCCGGCCATGCGTGGGAGGGCCGTTCGGAGGCATTAGCGTGTGGTGTCGTGGCCGAATCCGATCCTCTCGCCCCGCTGGCCGACCTGCCGGGGGTGGCCGACGCCGGCGACGAAGCCCGCGAGGCGCTCGGCCGGGCCCACCGGCACCGGTTCAATCTGCGGGGCTGGCCGGCGTCGGCCGCCGAGGCGTCGATCCGCGCGGCCCGCGCGTCCTCGGTGCTCGACGGCGGCTCGCTGCTGCTGGCCAACGCCGGCGACGCCGACCCCATCCTGTCCGGTGCGCTGCGCGTCGCCGAGGCGCTCGAGGGCGGGGCGACGGCGATGGTCGGTGTCTGGCAACGCGCACCGCTGCAGGCGATCGCGCGGCTGCACGCGCTCGCCGCGTCCGACCTCACCGACGACGATCGGCTCGGCAGGCCGCGCGGCGACGGGGACGTGGCGCGCCGGCTCGAGCTGCTGGGCGACATCGTCACCAGTGGCACCCGCGTGCCCGCGCACGTCCTGGCCGCCGTCGCGCACGGCGAAATCCTGACGCTCGAACCGTTCGGCGTGGCCGACGGCGTGGTCGCGCGCGCGGTCGCGCGACTGATCACCATCAACAGCGGCCTCGACCCGCACGGCCTCGGCGTGCCCGAGATGTACTGGATGCGGCAGTCCGGCGACTACCGCGCCTCGGCCCGCGGGTTCGCCTCCGGCACCGCGGATGGTCTGACGGCCTGGCTGATCAACAGCTCACGCGGTCTGCAGGCCGGCGCACGCGAGGCGCTGAGCATCGCCCAGTTGATGAACGACCAGCAGTCAGCAAAGTAAAAGCGGGCGACGATCCGATTCACATTCGAGATGTGACTCGGCTCGCCGCCCGCTAGCACGGATACCGGTTACCAAGCGTGCTCGGTGGGTTGTGTGGGTGGCCTCGGCGTTCTCGCGATGCGCTTCGCTCGGCGTCCTCACCCAAGAGGTCGACACGTCGTTCGCTCTTCCCGATTCCGCAGGCCCACAACGCTTCTGCCATATCGCGGCATGTGCTCCGCGTGGGTGCCAGGGATCCGTGCTGGGTAGTCCGACTCGGGAGACCGTGCCTTCTCTTCCGACCCGATCTTGGCCTTGCCGAACTTCCGTGACTCCTTTGTACTCCGTGACGGCCATCACATCAAGGGCCAAAACGCGCGCGTCGCGAGATCGTTACGGAGGACGCGTCAGCTACCGGCTGCCTCGGATCAGAGGGCGAAGCGGCGCAGCAGCGAGTACGTCAGTGCGCCCGCCGCCAGCGCGCTGACGCCGACGGCCACTGTGGTCGCCACGGCGGCACCGGACGGCGCGGGAAAGCGGTCACGCAGCGGAACCGGCCGTGAGAAGGTCCGGGCCGGCCAGCCGCGGGAGGCGGCCTCCTTGCGCAGCGCACGGTCGGGGTTCACCACGGTGGGGTGGCCGACGGCCTCCAGCATGGGCAGATCGGTGATCGAGTCGGAGTACGCGTAGCAGTGTTCGAGTGAGTACCCCTCGCGCGCAGCGAGTTCTCGGATCGCCTCGACCTTGCCCTCGCCGTAGCAGTAGAAGGCGACCTCGCCGGTGTACTTGCCGTCCTCGACCACCATGCGGGTGGCCATGGCGTGGGTGGCGCCGAGGGCACGGGCGATGGGGGCCACGATCTCCTCGCCGGAGGCCGAGACCACCACGACGTCTCGGCCGAAGAGCTTGTGGTCGGCGATCAGGTTGGCCGCCTCGGCGAACACCAGTGGGTCGACGATGTCGTGCAGCGCCTCGGCGACGATCGACTTGACCTGTTCGACGTTCCACCCCGTGCACATGTTGGTGATGTAGGACCGCATCCGGTCCATCTGCTCGTGGTCGGCGCCCGACATCAGGAACATGAATTGTGCGTAGGCGGACTTCAGCACCGTCTGGCGGTTGATTAGCCCTTGGTCGAAGAAGGGTTTGCTGAAGGCGAGGGTGCTGGACTTCGCGATGACCGTCTTGTCGAGGTCGAAGAAGGCGGCCGAGCGCACCGGGCGATCGGCGTCGGGCTCGGGGCGTACCGGAGCGATGCCCGAGGCCGAGTCGGGGGCGGTCACGTCCACAGCATAGGGGGCCTGGCGAACTCGTGCGCTGTCGGTGCCGCCCCCGTCAACGCCAATTGTCGCAATCGGCCATTCGAAGGTCGCTGCAACATTCCAGGTCACGAGGTGATTTCATAGGAAACCAAGACTTGCGTTGCGTGGTGTCGGCGTGTGTATAGTGAGCATTACTCGGCTTATGCCGGGTGTGGATCAGCCCGACCCCCCGGGGCTGATACACGACGACCTCCGCCTCCTCCCCCCCTGGCGGGGGTCGTCCCTTTTCTGGGGTAAGTCGCAGTTTCGCGCCCCCTCTCGTACGTTTCCCCAGCTCAAGATCAAACCCGCGGTCGTTGCCGTGCGTCTCGGTCGCCATCCACAGTCGCGATTTCATCCACAGATGTGTTGCGGGCCGTCGCGCGCACCGCCTCCGATCCCGCACATTCGACGCATGAGTCCCAGCGATGGCGTGCTGTCCGTGGTCGACGACGCCGGCCTGCGCGCCGACGTCGACCGCATCGCGGCCGCGGCAGGATCGCGGGTCGTGCACGCCTCCGAGCCGTCGAGTCGCAAGGTGTGGACGGCCGCGTCGGCCGTCGTCCTCGACGCCACCGCCGTCACCAGGTGCGCCCGCCTGGGCCTGCCCCGCCGCGACCGCGTGCACCTCGTCCATCGCACCGCCCTGACCGAGGATCAGTGGCGCGAGTCGATCGCGCTCGGCGTCGGCCGCGTGTTGGAACTGCCCGCGCAGGAGACAGAGCTGGCCTCGGAGTTCTCCGACGCGGGCGAATCCGTGCGCGGCGTGCGGCGCGGCGCGACGGTCGCGGTACTCGGCGGCCGGGGTGGCGCGGGTGCGTCGGTGTTCGCGACGGCGCTCGCGATGACCGCGGGCGAGGCGCTGCTGGTCGACGTCGATCCCTGGAGCGGCGGTCTCGACCTCGTCCTCGGTGGTGAGGCGCTGACCGGTCTGCGCTGGCCCGACCTGACCCTGCAGGGCGGACGGCTGGCGTATCCCGCACTGCGGGAGGCGCTTCCGACTCGAAACGGTGTGACGGTGCTGTCCGCGGGTCGCGCCGCGCACGACGTCGATCCCGGTGCGACGGCCTCGGTGCTCGAGGCGGGCAGCCGCGGCGGGGTGACCGTGGTGTGCGATCTGCCGCGCCGGGTCACGTCGGCCACGGAGGTGGTGCTCGACGCCGCCGACCTCGTCGTCCTCGTCACGTGCGCCGACGTCCGGTCGTGCGCTGCCGCTGCCGCGGTCGGCGCCTGGGTGGTGGCGGTGAACCCGAACGTCGGGCTGGTGGTGCGTGGCCCCTCGCCCGGCGGGCTGCGGCCCGTCGACGTCGCCCGGATCACCGGCCTGCCGCTGGTGGCCGCGATGCGCCCGCAGCCGCAGTTGGGTGGTGTCCTCGAGCACGGTGGTCTGGCCCTGCGCGGACGGTCGCCGCTGGCCGTCGCGGCCCGCCGCGTGCACGACGTGCTGCGCGGACACGCGGCCGGCGCGGAGGGCGCCGCGTGAGTTCGTCACTGGTGGAACGGGTCCGCGAGCGACTGGCCGCCGAGTCGGTCGCGTTGCGGCCCACCGTGGTCGCCGCCGCGATCCGTGCGGAGGCCGGCGGCGTGCTCGGGGACGCCGAGGTGCTCAGCGAGTTGCGGGTGATGCAGACCGAGTTGACCGGAGTCGGCCTGCTCGAACCCCTGCTGCGCGCCGAGGGGACGACCGACGTCCTCGTCACCGCACCCGACTCGGTGTGGGTCGACGACGGATCGGGGTTGCGGCGCAGCACCATTCGCTTCGGCGACGAGGCCGCGGTGCGTCGGCTCGCACAGCGCCTCGCGCTTGCGGTCGGCCGCCGTCTCGACGACGCGCAGCCGTGGGTGGACGGCCAACTGGCCGGGCTCGGTCCCTTCACGGTGCGGCTGCACGCCGTGCTGCCGCCGATCGCCGAGGCGGGTACGTGCCTGTCGCTTCGCGTGCTCCGGCCGGCGACGCAGGACCTCGACTCGCTGGCCGCGACCGGCGCGCTCTCTCCGGAGGCGGCAGCGCTGGTCCGGCGGATCGTGCACGCGCGCTTGGCGTTCCTGATCTCCGGTGGTACCGGGGCGGGCAAGACCACGCTCTTGGCCGCGGTGCTGGGCGCGGTGCCCGCACACGAGCGCATCGTCTGCGTGGAGGACGCATCGGAGTTGGCGCCGCGGCACCCGCACCTCGTCAAGCTGGTGGCCCGGACGGCGAACGTCGAGGGCATCGGCGAGGTGACCGTGCGCGACCTGGTCCGGCAGGCGCTGCGGATGCGGCCCGACCGCATCGTCGTGGGGGAGGTCCGCGGCGGTGAGGTGGTCGACCTCCTGGCGGCCCTCAACACGGGCCACGATGGTGGCACTGGGACCGTGCACGCCAACAGTCCCGCCGAGGTGCCCGCGCGGCTGGAGGCGCTGGCGGTGCCGGGCGGACTCGACCGGCGGGCGCTGCACAGCCAGTTGGCCGCCGCGGTGCAGGTCCTGTTGCACGTGGGACGCGACCCGGCGGGACGCCGCCGCCTCGTCGAGATCGGCGTGCTCGTCCGCGGTGCCGACGGCGAGGTGTCGACCCGTACGGCCTGGCACGCCGAGCGCGGCGACGGCGAGGGCATGCCACTGCTGCGCCGACTGCTCGACGACAGGGGTGCGGGGTGATCGCGGCCGCGATGGCCCTGGCAGCCGCGCTCCTGGTGGCGCCGTCGTCGCCCCGGCACCGGTTGACGGCGCACCTCCCGTCCGAGGGGCGCCGCGTGCGCGGGCTCGGTGCCGTGCTGGTACTCGCGGTGGGTGCGGCAGGCGCGCTGCTGGTGCCGGTCCCCGTGCTGATGGCCGTCGCTCTGGCGGCGGCCACCGTGGCGCGGCGGCGGAGGGCGTCTGCCCTGACCCGCCGCCGGACTGCGGAGTCGGGTGAGTTGCAGGGCGCGCTCGCCGTCCTGATCGGAGAACTCCGCGTCGGGGCCCATCCCATCACCGCGTTCGAGGCGGCCGCCCGGGAGACGGACGGCGCGACGGCGGTGGTTCTGCGAGAGGTGGCGGCCCGGGCACGGCTGGGGGCCGACGTCGCCGCCGGGTTGGCCTCCGTCGCAGCGGGTTCGACGTCGCCGTCGCACTGGCAGCGGCTGTCGGACTGCTGGCGGCTGGCCCACGCGCACGGTCTGTCGATCGCCACGCTGCTGCGCACCGCGCACCGGGACGTGGTGGAGCGCGACCGCTTCGACACCACCGTGCGGGCCGGCATGGCGGGCGCCCGTGCGACGGCCGGGATCCTCGCGGCGCTGCCGGTGCTCGGGGTCGGCCTGGGCCAACTCATCGGCGCGGGCCCGCTGGGCTTCCTGCTGTCCGACGGGCCCGGCGGCTGGGTCTTGATGGTCGGCGCCGCCCTGGTGTGCGCGGGGCTGCTGTGGTCGGACCGCATCGTCGACCGGGTCGTGTCGTGACGGCCGCGGCGCTGCTGCTGGCGGCCGCCGTCCTGCTCGGCGGCGCCGCACGACGCGGGACGTCGCCGGCCAGCGTGCGGACCCGCCGCGCCCCGACCCGACGGAACGATCCGCTGGCCGTCGCGTCGAGCCTCGACGTGTTCGCCGCGTGCCTCGTCTCGGGGATGACCGTGGCGGGAGCGGCGGCCGCGGCTGCCGAGTCGGCGCCCGCACCGCTGTCCGACGTCCTCGGCCGCGCCGCGGGACTGCTGGCGCTGGGCGCCGACCCCGCTCGCGCCTGGGCGGACCCGGGGACCGGCAACGGGACGGTGACCGCGCTGACCCGGCTGGCCCGGCGGTCGGCCGCGTCGGGTTCGGCGCTCGCACAGGGCGTCGTCGATCTGGCCGAGCAGTCCCGGCACGACGCCGCCGCGAGCGCCAGGGCGGCGTCCGAGCGCGCCGCGGTGCTGATCGCCGGCCCGCTCGGTCTCTGCTACCTGCCGGCGTTCGTCTGTCTCGGCATCGTCCCGGTCGTCGTCGGCCTCGCCGGTGACGTCCTGACCACCGGCGTGCTGTGAGCACGCCGACGGCTCGCGGATGGTCCGCGGCCACCACCGAAGAGGAGAATCATCATGACGAGCAACGCCTTCCGACGACTCCGGGCCCGCCTGGCACTGTTGGCCGTCGACGAGACCGGTATGTCCACCGTCGAGTACGCCATCGGCACCATCGCCGCCGCGGCGTTCGGGGCGATCCTGTACTCGGTGGTCACGGGCGACTCGGTGGTCGGTGCGCTGACCAACCTGATCAGCCGGGCGCTCACCACCAACCTCTGAGCCGTGACGAGGGCAGCGTCACCGTCGAGGCGGCCATCGCCGTCGCGTCCCTGGCCGCCGTGCTGGTGCTCTGCGTGGCGGGACTGGCCGCCGTGCTCACCCACGTGCGGTGCCTGGACGCCGCACGGGAGGCGGCCCGGCTGGCGGCGCGCGGCGACGACACCGCGGCCGTCCTGCGCGACGTGGCACCCGACGGCGCTCGCCTCGAGGTCCGCAGCGACGGTGGCTGGGTGGTCGCGCGGGTGGCCACGTCGGCGCCACTGCTGCCCGGCCTGGTCATCAGCGCCGAGGCGGTCGCCGCGGCCGAGGGGGATCGGTGACGACCGCGGCGCCGCGACGGTGGTGGCGGCGGCGATGGTGGCCGTCCTGCTGGCGGTGGCACTCGGCGGTCTGGCGCTGGGGTCGGCGGTCCTGGCCAGGCACCGGGCGCAGGCCGGCGCCGACCTCGCCGCGCTCGCAGCCGCCGAGCGGGTGGGGTCGGGCCACGACGCGGCGTGCGCGTGGGCGCAGTCGATCGCCGCCCGCATGCACGGGGCGGTCACCGAGTGCGTCGTCGACGATCTGGACGTCGTGGTGCGGGTGGACGTCGCTGCGAGTCTGGGCCGATGGGGTCTGGGCCGGGCCACGGCTGCGGCACGTGCCGGACCGGACCCGTGACGGGGAGGGGCCATGGCGGAACCACCGTGGCAGCTTGCACTTTCGCGGCGGTGCTGCCCCGCCTGTGGTTAGCTCGACGGGTGCCGGAGACCAGTCGCAACACCGCCGAGTTGATCGTCGAATGCCTCGAGAACGAAGGCGTCACGCACGTGTTCGGCATCCCGGGCGAGGAGAACATCCGACTGGTCGACGCACTGTCGCGGTCGTCGATCGACTACGTGCTCACCCGCCACGAACAGGGCGCGTCGTTCATGGCCGAGGTCTACGGTCGCCTCACCGGCAGGGCCGGGGTGTGCTCGGCCACGCTCGGCCCCGGGGCGATCAACCTGTTGCTCGGCGTCGCCGACGCGACCACCAATTCGACTCCGGTGCTGGCACTCTCGGCGCAGGTCGGCATGCGGCGCAGCTACAAGGAGTCGCATCAGAGCGTGGACCTGGTGTCGATGTTCGCACCCGTCACCAAGTGGTCGGCGCTGGTCGCCACCCCGGGGTCGGTGCCGGAGATGGTCCGCAAGGCGTTCAAGCTCGCGCAGACCGAACGGCCCGGTGCGGTGTACCTGGCGGTACCCGAGGACGTCGAGGATGCCGACGCCCCCGCCGACGCCGCCCCGCTGCGCGTCAACGTGCCGCGGTCGGACGACCCGTCGGCCGCGCAGATCGAACGGGCCGCCGAGATCCTGCGGGCCGCGCGCAACCCGGTCCTGCTCGCCGGACACGGTGCGGTGCGCAGCGACGCCTCGGCCGCGGTGCGCCGATTCGCCGAGTCGCTCGGCATGCCGGTCGCGACCACGTTCCACGGCAAGGGCGTGATGCCCGACGACCACCCGCTCGCCCTCGGCGCCGTCGGCTTCATGCGCCACGACTACGTCAACTTCGGCTTCGACCAGGCCGACGTGATCGTGGCCGCGGGCTACGAACTGCAGGAGTTCGATCCGGTCCGCATCAACCCACGCGGCGACACGAAGATCATTCACGTGCACCGGTTTCCGGCCGAGGTCGACGTCCACTACGACGTCGCGGTCGGGCTGCACGCCGACATCGGCCGGTGCCTCGACGCGCTGGCCGACGCGGTCGGTACCGATCAGCCGTACTCGTCGGGTGACGAGCGCATCCGCGGCCTGCTCGCCGACGAACTCGACCGCGGCCGCGCCGACGACAGCTTCCCGCTCACGCCGGCACGGATCGTCGCCGACACGCGGACGGCGCTCGGCCGCGACGACATCGTGCTGGTGGACACCGGCGCCCTGAAGATGTGGATGGCGCGGCTGTACCCGACCTACGAACCGAACACCTGCCTGATCTCGAACGGCCTGTCGACCATGGGCTGGACCGTGCCGGGTGCGATCGCCGCGAAGATCGCGCGTCCGGCGGCGAACGTCCTCGTCGCGACCGGCGACGGATCCTTCCTGATGAACTCCCAGGAGATCGAGACAGCGCTGCGCGTCGGTACGCCGATGGTGATCCTGGTCTGGGTCGACGACGCCTACGGGCTGATCAGTTGGAAGATGGATCTGGAGATCGGGCACAACGTCGACACCCGCTTCGGCAACCCC
Organism: Mycobacterium sp. PTI7; assembly: GCF_056679845.1. Lineage (NCBI taxonomy): Bacteria > Bacillati > Actinomycetota > Actinomycetes > Mycobacteriales > Mycobacteriaceae > Mycobacterium > Mycobacterium sp. PTI7. The sequence continues at coordinate 4,136,980 of NZ_CM155252.1, read as the reverse complement.
GACTTCGTCTCGTACGCCGAGAGTTTCGGCGCCCGCAGCCACCGCATCTCCTCGGCCGACGAGCTGCTGCCGACGCTGCGGGAGGCGTTGGCCGCCGACACCGTCAGCGTCGTCGCCTGCCCCGTCGACTACCGCGCCAACAGTGCGCTCATCGCCTCGCTGGGCGAGTTGGACGAGTCCTGGTCGTAGCGTGGCTCAGGACCCGGCGGGGAAGTCCACCGGGTACGGCTCGGCGAAGTCGGCGGACCGCGCGACGGCGGCCCACCGGCGATCCGCGGCGAGCAGGTCCTCGTCCTGGCGGATCGCCCCCTCGATGGCGATGACGCCGAGCGGCAGGTGGTACGGCAGGTCGCCGTGGCGGGACAGTCGCACCAGGATCTCCGCGGCGCGCGCCGGATCGCCCGCGGTGATCGCGTCACTCCTCCGGATGGCGTTCATCGCGCCGACCGTGCCGGCGTATTCGGCGGGGACGTCGGCGACGCTCATCGACGAGCCCGCCCAGTCGGTGGCGAAACCACTGGGTTCGACCACCACGACGTCGATCCCGAACGGCGCCGTCTCGGTCCGAAGCACACGGGAGAAGCCGTCGATCGCGAACTTGGCGGCCTGGTAGGACGCGATGCCCGCCGACCCGCCGACCCGCCCGCCCATCGACGAGAACTGAATGATCAACCCGCCGTGCTGTTCCCGCAGCACGGGGATCGCGGCCTTGGACACGTTGTAGACGCCCCAGAAGTTCGTTTCGAACTGTGCGCGGAAGTCCGCGTCGTCGACGGTCTCGATCGGCGCGACGTTCGCATAGCCGGCGTTGTTGACCACGACGTCGATCCGGCCGAATCGGTCCCGGGCCGCGGCGATGGCGGTGGCGGCCGCAGCCGCGTCGGTGACGTCCAGCGGCAGCGGCAGCACGCGGTCGCCGTAGGTGTCGACCAGGTCGGCGAGTCGATCAGGCTGCCGCGCGGTGGCCGCCACCGAGTCCCCGGCGTCCAACGCCGCCCGCACCAGTTCTCGGCCGAACCCTCGGGTCGACCCCGTGACGAACCAGATCTTGCTCATCGTTCTCTCCTCTATCTGATAGTGAAGCTCTCAGATAGTGTGAACTCCGAACCGGGCATCCTGATTCCCGACGAGCCGAGGGGAGGACGCGATGCGCCGGGACGCCTCCGAGAACCGCGAACGGGTGCTCCAGGCGGCCGAGGAGGTGTTCGCCGACCGCGGCCCCGCCGCCACCCTCGAGGACGTCGCCGCGGCGGCCGGGGTGGGCCCCGCGACGCTCTACCGCCGCTTCGCCAACAAGGACGCGCTGGTGCGCGAAGTGCTGACGCGTTTCTTCCAACGCCTGATCGAGGTCGCGGAAGCCGCCGCGCAGGAACCGCCCGAGGTAGGACTCGACGAGTTCTTGCGCACCGTCGGCGTCGAACTCGCGTCGAAGGGCGGCCTCTCGGCGCCGATATGGGGAGAGCTGGCACCCGGACCGCTGGTGGAACGACTGCGCGGGCTCTCGACCGAGCTGCTGGTGCGAGCGCAGGAGGTCGGTGCCGTGCGCGCCGACGTGACGCCCGACGACGTCACCGTCGCGGTGTGGGCGCTGCGCGGGGTGGTCCACGCCGAGCTGGGCGATCCGGACCGCCGGGGCCGCGAACTGTGGCGCCGCCACCTGGACACGATCCTGCGCGGCTTCCACACGGCGTCGTGATCAGGTACGCACGATCTTGTTGCGCAGCAGTCGAAGCCGAGACGCCGGCCGCCCCTCGAAGTCCCTGCGCTCGGCGTCGGTGGGCTCGCGCAGCGAAAGCATGCCCGCGTACACGCCGTCGCCGAGTTGCACCCGATTGACCGTCACGTGCACCGGCGTCCAGCCCCCGCCGGTCGCGTGCAGGCGCAGCACCCGCGACGCGGACTGCGACCCGAAGTCCCGGGATCCGAAGTCCGCCGTCATCGCGGCGACCTCGTCGGCGTCGTCGGGATGGACCATCGGCTCGTCGTCGCGGTGGCGCCAGTCGTAGAAGGGGCACGGCTCGTCGAGCCACTTGAGCAGCGTCCAGGACTTGAGGTCGACCAGCGCCCGGTGCACGCCCGGCGTCTGGGGATCGTCGAGCACGCTGCGGCCGACGTCGTCGGGGCTGAGCGTGGCGTCGTCGCGCACGCTGCGCCAGTTCATCGCCCGGCAGATGACGTGGTCGGGACCGCCGTCGCCCTCGGCCATGATCCGCGCCACGAAGCCGACCACGATCGGGTTGCCCAGGTGGTCGGTCAGGTCCCACGAGCTGCAGTAGACCCGGCCCGGCTCCGGTTCGATGGCGGCCGACAGCACGTGCGCCTCGCGCTCGCTCAGGTCACGCGTCGGCAGGTCCTCGGCGAAGACGCGGCCGTGCGTGGTCTCGACCGACGGATCGCGGCCGCTGTTGGCGAGCGACTCGGTGGTGTCGGTGGCCACCCCGTTGGTCAGGTCCCACACCAGGGGCCCCGGGATCGGGCGTTCGGGCGGCTCGACGTCGGGCGGCCCGTCCCACACGTGGACGCCGTGGATGGTGCCGTCGATCATCTGCACCATCTCGGTGCGGATCACGCGGTCGTTCTTCGGCGTGATGCTGCTCAGCCCCTGGCCTGCGCGGATGGTCTCGCCGATGGCCGTGTGAATGGTCATCGCGTGGGGGTTGCGGCGGAGGAACTCGCTGACGGGAACCAGGTTCAGCGTGCGGTTGCCCTCGGCGACCACGACGGGTTCGCGGCCGAGCGTCTCCACGAGGAGCCAGTCGGGGGCCATGGGGGCATGTTACCGGCGCGGGCTCCCGGGACGGGGCGGTGCGGGGCCTGCGGAATCCGTCGGACACCGTGGGCTGGGGCCGGTCGAACAGCACCGACCTGCCCTGATTGGTTGCGCTGGTCGGCTGCGGAGGAGTATTTTTCACCTGCGCCCCGGCCCATCGGGATCGTGAACGGATTGCGTTGTCGCCTCCGTTGTCACCACGTCGTACGACGTGACCGGATGGGCGCGCGGGGAACCGCGGTGGACGACCGGCGAGGGGTTGGTCGTCCCGCGGAGGGGGTCACGAACTGGGTTTGGCCAGTTCGTCGAGCACCAAACGCAACACCGCCACCGCGCCGGCCTTGTCGAGTGGATCGTTCCCGTTGCCGCACTTGGGCGACTGCACGCACGACGGGCAGCCCGACGGACACTCGCACGCCTCGATCGCGTCGGCCGTCGCCGTCCACCAGGTGACCAGTTGGCGGTAGCCACGGTCGGCGAAGCCCGCGCCGCCGGGATAGCCGTCGTAGACGAAGATCGTGGGCAACCCGTCCTCGGGCCCGATCGCCGTCGACACCCCGCCGATGTCCCCGCGGTCGCAACTGGCGACCAGCGGCAGGAGTCCGATCGAGGCGTGTTCGGCGGCGTGCAGTGAGCCCGGGAAGCGCAGCGCGGGAATGCCGTTGCGCTCCAATGCCTCCGGGGTGATGGTGCACATGACGGCGATCGTGTCGAGGGTGTGCGTCGGCATGTCGAGTTCGACGCAGTCGATCACCTCGCCGTCGAGCCGGCGCCGCAGGTAGCTGGTGACGGTGTGCGACACCGAGACGGGCACCACGCCCACCGTGACGTCGCCGTGGGTGCGTCGCTCACCGCGTCCGGTGACGACGATGTCGGTGATCTCCCGCGCCGACGTGCTGTACCCGGGATCGTGGGCGCGCACGAACGCGACGCCGTCCTCGAAGTCGAGCGAGTCGACCACGTAGGACTCGCCGCGGTGCAGGTACACCGCACCCGGATGGACCGACGACGGTGCCTGTCCCGCGCCGGTGGTGCCGAGGATCCGGCCGGTCCCCGTCTCCAGGATCGCGATCTGGCCACCCGACGATCCCCGGATGTCCACGGCGGGATGGGGATCGACGCCCGGCGTGGGGAAGTAGCCGGTCGGACGGCGGCGCAGCAACCCGTCGTCGACGAGCGCGGCGGCCACCTCCTCGGCGTTCCACGTCCGCACCTCGGCGTCGGTGAGCGGCAACTCGGTCGCGGCGCAGAGCAGCTGCGGTCCGAGGACGTACGGGTTGGACGGGTCGATGACGACGCGTTCGATCGGCTTGTCCAGCAGCGCCTCTGGATGGTGGACGAGGTAGGTGTCGAGGGGGTCGTCGCGGGCGATCATGACGATCAGGGCGCTCTGGCCGCGCCGGCCCGCACGCCCGGCCTGCTGCCAGAACGACGCGACCGTGCCGGGGAAGCCCGCGAGCACGACGGCGTCGAGGCCCGCGATGTCGACGCCGAGTTCCAGGGCGTTGGTGGTCGCCAGGCCGCGCAGGGTGCCGTCCGCGAGCGCCGCCTCCAGCGCGCGGCGCTCCTCGGACAGGTAGCCCGCGCGGTACGACGCCACCAGTTCGGTCAGGTCCGGCGCCGTCGACTCCAGGCGCGCGCGGGCGCCGAGGGCCGTCAGTTCCGCCCCGCGGCGCGACCGCACGAACGTCAGCGTGCGGGCACCCTCGGCCATCAGGTCGGCCATCACGCGCGCCGCCTCCGCACCCGCCGACCGCCGGACCGGCGCACCGTTCTCGCCCACCAGGTCCTCGCGCAGCGCCGGTTCCCACAGCGCGACGGTGCGGCCGCCCTGGGGCGAACCGTCCTCGGTGACCTCCTCGACGGTGTGTCCCAGCAGTTCCGACGCGGTGGCGGCGGGCGAGGCGGCGGTGGCGCTGGCGAAGATCACCGTCAGCCCGGGACTGTCGGCAGCGGAGTACCTGGCGCACAGCCGGACCAGCCGGCGCAGGATCATCGCCACGTTCGAGCCGAAGATGCCCCGGTAGTAGTGGCATTCGTCGACCACGACGTAGCGCAGGTTGCGCAGGAACACCGCCCAGCGGGCGTGGTTGCGCAGCAACGACAGGTGAATCATGTCGGGGTTGGAGAAGATCCACCGCGAGCGCTCCCGGGCGAACTGTCGCGCCTCGGTGGAGGTGTCTCCGTCGTACGGGCACGGACCGACGTCCGCGAGGCGGTCGATCGCGCCGGTCAGCGCCTGCGCCGCGCGGAGCTGATCGTGCCCGAGCGCCTTGGTGGGGGACAGGTACAGCGCCCGTGCCCGCGGGTCCTCGGCGAGCGCGGTGAGGATCGGCACCTGGTAGGCCAGCGACTTGCCCGACGCCGTTCCCGTGCTCAGCACCACGTGCCGGCCGGCGTGCGCGAGATCGGCCGCGGCCACCTGGTGCGTCCACGGCTCGGCGATGCCGCGGGCGGCGAACGCACCGACGACGTCCGCGGGCACCCACGCCGGCCACGCACGCTGCCGGGCACCGCGCGCGGCGAGATCGGCGACGTGCCGGACGGGGTGCTCGTCGGGGTCGACACCTGCGACGGCACAGTCGAGTAACTCCCGACCGAAGTCCGACGCCAGACCCGACACCTACTGCCTCCTCGTGCGTGAAAACGTGCGCGCGGCACGCGATTGTTCCGGCTCCATTGCCCCGTGTGAATTGTTGACCACGGCCCTGCGTCAAACCCGGCGCGTCGGCCCCGAACATGTTTCACTTGTCGCGGTCGCAGCTTCTGTGTGCGTGTGTCAGCACCCGCAGGAACGTCGTTGCGGTCGCGGTTCCCAACGGGGGTTTGTAGCTCGGTCCGATCCGGCGACACACGCGTTGGCATGGCGGTCGGAACGGGCCCGGTCCACCGAAGCACGGTGGGCCGCACCCGAGGTAGTAGTACGAGAAAGAAGCACGAGATGCCACAGGGAACTGTCAAGTGGTTCAACCCCGAGAAGGGCTACGGGTTCATTGAACAAGAGGACGGCGGCGACGACGTCTTCGTTCACTACAAGCAGATCCAGTCCAACGGTTTCCGCACCCTCGAAGAGAACCAGAAGGTCGAGTTCGAGATCGAGCAGGGTGCGAAGGGTCCGCAGGCGCTCGCCGTCCGCCCCCTCTGAACCACCCAGACTTCATCCAGGAGACCCCCGCGGACCATTCGAGGACTGCGGGGGTCCTTCCGTCGGGGAGGGCTTCGCGCGCCGGCCGCGACGCCGCGGGGGCGGCGGACTCGCCGTCCGGCGCTCGGCCCGGTGACGCCTCGACGGGTCCCCGGCTGGCCTAGTGTCGGATTCGTGAGTCAGCTGTCCTTCTTCTCGGCTGAGTCGGTGCCGCCCGCGGTGTCCGACTTGACCGGGATCCTCGCCGCGCCGGGCCAGGTGGTGGTGGCGGGCAGCGGCGCGCAGCAGACGGCGCGGTTGTCGGTGGTCGTCGACCAGGCGTGGCGCGCTCGGGCACTGGCCGAGATGATGGCCGAGTGCGGGCTCACCCCCGAGATCGCCCGCACCGACGAGGACAACCCGCTGGTGCGGACCGCGCTCGACCGGCGGTTGACCCCCATCGCCGCCGAATGGACCCGCGGTGCGGTGAAGACCGTCCCGGCGCAGTGGCTGCCAGGGCCCCGGGAGCTGCGGGCCTGGACGCTGGCCGCGGGGTCCCCGGAGGCCGACCGCTACCTCCTCGGACTGGATCCGCACGCACCGGACACGCATTCCGCACTCGCGTCGGCACTGATGCGCGTGGGAATCGCACCGACTCTGATCGGCACCAGGGGCACGCGTCCGGCACTGAGAATCAGCGGCCGTAGAAGGCTGTTACGCCTGGTAGAGAACGTGGGCGACCCCCCTGGCGACACGGAGGCGTTCGCGATGTGGCCCAGGACTTAGGTGTCGTCTGGCAGTGTTCTGAAAGGTAAGCCGGTTTGCGTAGGCTGCCGCGTAGTGCGAAATTGGCAGTTGCCGAGGGCCCGGCAGACGTCGAACGACGCCATCCGGACCCGGATGGCGACCAGGAAGTGGAGCGTGTACCAGGTTGGCTGACTCCGACGGTGGCAGCGGCAACGGGAGGGTGAGGCGACTCGTCATAGTCGAGTCGCCCACTAAGGCGCGCAAGATTGCGGGCTACCTAGGGTCGAATTACGTGGTCGAGTCGTCCCGAGGGCACATCCGCGACCTGCCCCGGGCCGCCGCCGACGTGCCCGCCAAGTACAAGTCCGAGCCGTGGGCGCGTCTCGGCGTCAACGTCGACGCGGACTTCGAACCGCTGTACATCGTCAGCCCGGACAAAAAGGGCACCGTCACCGAACTCAAGGCGCTGCTCAAGGACGTCGACGAGCTGTACCTCGCAACGGACGGTGACCGCGAGGGCGAGGCCATCGCCTGGCATCTGCTGGAGACGCTGAAGCCGCGCATCCCGGTCAAGCGGATGGTCTTCCACGAGATCACCGAGCCCGCGATCCGGGCCGCCGCCGAGAATCCCCGCGACCTGGACATCGACCTGGTTGACGCGCAGGAGACCCGCCGCATCCTCGACCGCCTCTACGGCTACGAGGTCAGCCCCGTGCTGTGGAAGAAGGTCGCCCCGAAGTTGTCGGCGGGCCGCGTCCAGTCCGTCGCCACGCGCATCATCGTGTCCCGGGAGCGCGAGCGCATGGCGTTCCGCAGCGCCGGCTACTGGGACGTGACCGCAGAACTCGACGCGAGCGTGTCCGACTCGGAGGCGTCGCCGCCGAAGTTCACGGCCAAGCTCAACCTGGTCGACGGCCGCCGCGTGGCGTCCGGACGCGACTTCGACTCGCTCGGCGGGGTCAAGAAGCCCGACGAGGTGCGGGTGCTCGACCAGTCCGCGGCCAGCGGGCTCGCCGCCGGACTCCGCGGGGCCCAGCTCCAGGTCTCGTCGGTCGAGCAGAAGCCGTACACCCGCAAGCCCTACCCGCCGTTCATGACGTCGACGCTGCAGCAGGAGGCCGGCCGCAAGCTGCGGTTCTCCTCGGAGCGCACCATGAGCATCGCGCAGCGCCTGTACGAGAACGGCTACATCACCTACATGCGTACCGACTCGACGACGCTGTCGGAGTCGGCGATCAACGCGGCGCGCACGCAGGCCGGCCAGCTCTACGGCGACGAGTACGTGCACCCGACGGCGCGGCAGTACACCCGCAAGGTGAAGAACGCGCAGGAGGCACACGAGGCCATCAGGCCCGCGGGCGACGTGTTCCAGACCCCGGGCCAGCTGCACGCGGCGCTCGACACCGACGAGTTCCGGCTCTACGAGCTGATCTGGCAGCGCACGGTCGCCTCGCAGATGGCCGACGCCCGCGGTACGACGCTGTCGCTGCGCATCTCCGGCGCCGCCACCACCGGCGAGCAGGTCGTGTTCAACGCCAGCGGCCGCACGATCACCTTCGCGGGCTTCCTCAAGGCCTACGTCGAGACCGTCGACGAGCAGGCCGGCGGCGAGGCCGACGACGCCGAGAGCCGGCTGCCGAACCTCACGCAGGGGCAGCGGGTCGACGTCGCGGACCTCACCGCCGACGGCCACAACACCAGCCCGCCCGCCCGCTACACCGAGGCGTCGCTCATCAAGGCGCTGGAGGAACTGGGCATCGGGCGCCCGTCGACGTACTCGTCGATCATCAAGACGATCCAGGACCGCGGCTACGTCCACAAGAAGGGCAGCGCGCTGGTCCCGTCGTGGGTGGCGTTCGCGGTGATCGGCTTGCTGGAGCAGCACTTCAGCCGGCTGGTGGACTACGACTTCACCGCCGCGATGGAGGACGAACTCGACCAGATCGCCTCGGGCAACGAGCGACGGACCAACTGGCTCAACAACTTCTACTTCGGCGGCGAGCACGGCGTCGACGGCTCGATCGCCCGCGAGGGCGGTCTGAAGAAGCTCGTCGGCGGCAACCTCGAGGAGATCGACGCGCGACTGGTCAACTCCATCAAGCTGTTCGACGACGACGAGGGCCGCGCGATCAACGTCCGCGTCGGCCGCAACGGCCCGTATCTCGAGCGGATGATCGTCGGCGACGACGGGGGACTGACCCCGCAGCGGGCCAACCTCAAGGACGAGCTGACGCCGGACGAGCTGACCCTCGAACTGGCCGAGAAGGCGTTCTCCACACCGCAGGAGGGCCGCTCGCTGGGCGTCGACCCGGTGTCCGGCCACGAGATCGTCGCGAAGGACGGCCGCTACGGCCCGTACGTGACCGAGGTGCTGCCTCCGCCGCCCGACGAGCCCGAGGACGGCGCGCCGGCGAAGAAGGGCAAGAAGCCGACCGGTCCCAAGCCGCGGACGGGGTCGCTGCTGCAGTCGATGGACCTCGAGACGATCACGCTCGACGATGCGCTCAAGCTGCTGTCGTTGCCGCGCGTCGTCGGCGTCGACCCGGCGACCAACGAGGAGATCACCGCGCAGAACGGCCGTTACGGACCATACCTCAAGCGCGGCACCGACTCTCGATCGCTGACCACCGAGGACCAGATGTTCACCGTCACCCTCGACGAGGCGTTGAAGATCTACGCCGAGCCGAAGCGACGGGGCCGCCAGGGTGCGGCGACGCCGCCGCTGCGCGAACTCGGCAACGACCCGGTGTCGGGCACCCCGATGGTGATCAAGGACGGCCGGTTCGGCCCCTACGTCACCGACGGCGAGACCAACGCGAGCCTGCGCAAGGGCGACGACGTCCTGTCGATCACCGACGAGCGGGCCTCCGAACTGCTCGCCGACCGGCGTGCGCGCGGCCCGGTGAAGAAGAAGGCCGTCAAGAAGGCCCCGGCGAAGAAGGCCGCGGTCAAGAAGTCCGCCGCCAAGAAGGCGCCGGCGAAGAAGGCGGCCAAGAAGGCCTAGTGCGTGACTTGAGGGCGTATTGGTTCCCTACATAGCCCTGATGCGGCCGTCCCCGACTTTATCGCTTGGGTTCATCCTGAATCTCGAACGCCAACGCAAGTCGTTTCGATGGATTGTCGGTCCTATGGTGGACAAAGCGATAACCTGCCTCTGAGCTGGGTGTAATGGTGGCCGCTGATGTCGCGCTGATTGAACCGGTTGGAGACTGCTTGTTTCCTGACGGCGCAACTATGCGCGCAGAGGAAAGCCGTGCAATCCGCCGTCTCATCATCGCGTCGAGACCTGCGATCTCAACTGGCAGAGGTGCGCTGCGGACACGGATACGGGATGCGACGAGTTCAATCAGAGGTTGGCGGCAGTTTAAGTGCGCTTCGGTCGCCGCTCTGTAACTTAGGCTAGGCACTGTCGTGATCGGTAAAGTACGTCGGGTGGCGCGGTTCCGCGAGCGGAGGTTTGGGGTGTGAGGCGACCGGCCGAGGGGTTGCATTTATGAGTACGCCGCCATCGAGCGGATGGCAGCCGCCCCAGCCCAATGAACCTCCTTCTGATTTGTCCCAATACGGATCTTTGCCGGAGAGTTTCCCGCCCAACCGCCAGCAGCCAGGGCACCCTTGGGGTGAGTGGCCTCAGCGGTCACCACAACCTCAGAAGGGCAACACTCTCAAGTGGTTGCTTGTTGCGATAGCGCTACTCCTAGTTGTCGGGGTGACGATCGGCGCGACCCTGCTATTTTCTCGTGATGGCGTAGACCCCTCGACGCCACCGACGTCGGGTGCAGGATCGAACTTCGCGAGTGCGGAGGATGTCGGCCCGGTGGCTATTCCAACCGAAGACCCAACGTGTAAGGCGTTGAGCGGGATAAACCGCACGGTGGCCGACGTCGAAGCAAACGGATGGTCCGACCAACGGCAGGCGTTGGGCCCATACTCAGACTGGACCTCCGAGCAGCGCGACCGAGTCAAAGCTGTGGTTACAGCGATCACGAATGCTTCTGACGAGATGGCCACGCTTGCCAGGCAGACGCCACATCGAGTGATGAGGGAGTTGTACATCCAGTACATCGCCTACGGAAAGGCCTACGCCGACGCTATCGAGTCCTATCAACCGAACGACAATGTGCTAGCGGATGTAAACGTGAGTATCGGCAATGCGTTGCTCGGTATTTGTAATGCAATTGATTTCGGCTCAGCCAGTCGGGCGGTGGCAATTGAAAGTGCCGACAGCCCCTCTGACGTCGGTCCTGTGACGGATCCCTCGGGCGCTGAGCCGTTTCTAATCACCACCAATACAGTCTGCGATCCTTGGGTCGTGCGGGAGCGGGCATTCATCGCGGAGACCGCAGTGTGGGAGCAATTAGACCCAAATGTACCGGGGGCGAACTGGTCTCCTGAGCAGCGCGCGGTTCAAATGGACGCTCTCCAAAAATTCAAGAGACTCGCTGACGTGAGTGTCTCCGCAGGCCAAGACAGTGACAATCCGGTATTTGAGGATCTTGCGACGCTTACGGCACTTTATCTCCGCGCTTACGCTGCGACCGGAGATGGGTACGTCCCGGCTGATAGTTGGCTGAGCTACAGTGCTGCTCGCTTGAACAACACGGTTGCACGCGCATGTGAGGCTTCTGCGCTATGAACTCGGCATCTGAAAGATGACCATCCCCCGGCCGGTTGGCGGACGCGTGCGGCGATCGCCGACTGGGTCTACTGGCAGCACCTCGCAGTGCTCATGTGGGAAGCCGCCGGCGCAGACGCCAACGCCTGATCGGTTAGGAGCGGTTCTCCGACTCCTGTAGCGGCACGGCGGCGGCGGGCTTCGGCTTGGGTGACGCCAGGGCGATCGGGCGGGCCAGCTGCGTCGGTGCGATGCGGCCGCGCAGTTCCACGATCTCGGCGACGTCCCAGCACAGCGCCTCGGCGTCGAGTGCCCCGCTGACGGCGATCGCGGACGCCAGCACGTGGCCCTTCTCCAGCTTGGCCAGCTCGGTGAGCCGGGCGGCCTCGTTCACCGGATCGCCGATCACCGTGTACTCGAAGCGGGCCTGCGCGCCGATGTGACCCGCGATCGCGCGGCCGGCCGAGACGCCGATGCCGAACTCGGTCTGATCGAGCACCAGGATCAGGTTGTCGTGCAGATCGCGCGACGCCGCGAGCGCCGCACCGCACGCGTCGGGGTGCTCGATGGGGGCGCCGAAGATGGCCAGCGCCGCGTCGCCTTGGAACTTGTTGACGAAGCCGCCGTGCCGGTTGACGCTGTCGACCACCACGCGGAAGAAGTCGTTGAGCAGGCTGACGACCTCGGCGGCGGGCCGGGTGGCGGCCAGCTGCGTCGAGCCGACCAGGTCGACGAACAGCACCGCCACGTCGCGCTCTTGGCCGCCCAGTTCGGTGCCGCGTTCCAGCGCGCGACGGGCGACGTCCTCGCCGACATAGCGGCCGAACAGGTCCCGAAGCCGTTGCCGCTCCGCCAGATCGCGGACCATGTCATTGAACCCGGCCTGCAGCAGGCCCAGCTCGCTGGCGTCGTAGATCTGCATGTGGGCGTTGTAGTTGCCGCGCTGCACTTCGCCCAGCGCCCAGCGCAATTGGCGCAGCGGGTCGGCGATCGACATGGCGACCAGGACCGTGCCCGCGAGGCCGATGATCAGAGCGGCGATGGCCAGCAACAGGATCGGCGTGTTGAGCCGGTCGGCGGGCGCGGTGAGGATCTCGAACTTGCTGGCCACCAGCGCCAGCACGATGGTCAGGATCGGCACGCCGGTGGACAGCACCCACGTGAGCACCTGCCGTTGGATGACGCCGGGGGCCCGGAAGTTCGGCGGAGCGCCGCCGCGAAGCGCGGCCACGGCGACGGGTCGGAGCACGCGCTCGGACTGCAGGTAGCCGATGATCGCGGTGGCCGTCGCACCCAGGCCGGAGGCGACAGCGACGACCGGTGCGGACTGGCTCGCGACCGGCCAGCTCGCCGCGATGAAGACGACTGAGCCGAGACACCAGTTGGAGGCGCTGACCAACGACCGGTAGTACGGCATCCGCAGGGCGCGGCGGCGGGCGAGTTCGGTGATCGCGGGGTCGGCCGCGGCGAGCAGGGTGTCGCGGCGCTGCCAGCGGATCACCGGCAGCAGCATCCGCAGCGTCAGGTAGGCGCCGACGGTGAACGAGACGAACAGGTAGCCCAGGAACACCGCGAGGTTGAAGGCGGGCAGGTCCTGCAGCTGGATGCGGTCCTCGGGCGGGAGGCCGAACCGCAGGAAGCCCAGCACCAGGAGTGCGCCGATGATGTCGGCCTGCAGCATGCCCAGGGTGAACACCGGCCATGGCGTGCGCACGACCCAACGGACGAATGCAGCGATTCGTCCGATCGGTATGGCCCCGGTGGTCACCCGACAACCGTATCGGTCGAGGCGGACCCGTATCAGCGCTGTCGGCGAGGTTCCTGTCGGTGTCGCCACTAGTGTTGGACCCGATGAGCGGTGTCTTTTCACGTCTGGTGGGCCAGGAAGCTGTCGAGGCCGAGCTGGTCGGTGCGGCGATGGCGGCCCGCGGTGATTCGGCTCACAGGTCCGAGATGGCCACCTCCACCGGCACCATGACCCATGCCTGGCTGATCACCGGCCCGCCCGGATCCGGCCGATCGGTGGCCGCGCTGTGCTTCGCGGCGGCACTGCAGTGCACGTCGGACGGGGTGCCGGGGTGCGGGGTGTGCCACGCCTGCACGACGACGATGGCCGGCACGCACGGCGACGTGCGCCGCGTCGTGCCCGAGGGTCTGTCGATCACCGTCAAGGAGATGCGCGAGATCGTGCAGGTGGCGTCCCGGCGCCCGGGCACCGGCCGGTGGCAGGTGGTGGTCGTCGAGGACGCCGACCGGCTCACCGAGGGTGCGGCGAACGCGTTGCTCAAAGTCGTCGAGGAGCCGCCGCCATCCACGGTGTTCCTGCTGTGCGCGCCGTCGGTAGATCCCGAGGACATCGCGATCACCCTGCGATCGCGGTGCCGGCACCTCGCGCTGGTGACCCCGCCCTTGGAGGCCATCGCCCGCGTCCTGATCGACACCGACGGCCTTCCTGAGGCCGATGCCAGGTGGGCGGCGTCGGTGAGCGGCGGCCACGTCGGTCGCGCCCGACGGCTCGCCACCGACGGGGAGGCCCGCAAGCGCCGCGAGCGTGCGCTGGCGCTGGCCCGGGACGCCGCCACGCCGACGCGGGCCTACGCGGCCGCCGAGGAGATGGTGGCGACCGCCGAGGCCGAGGCGAAGGCGCTGACCGAGGGCCGCAACGAGTCGGAGACCGAGGAGCTGCGCACCGCGCTCGGTGGCGGCGGTACGGGCAAAGGCGCGGGCGGTGCGCTGCGTGGCGCCGTCGGTGCGATGAGGGACCTGGAGAAGCGGCAGAAGAACCGGCAGACGCGGGCGTCGCGCGATGCGATGGACCGGGCGCTGATGGACCTGGCGACGTACTTCCGCGACGCGCTGGTCGTGTCGGCGGGGGCGGGATCGGTCCAGGCGAACCATCCGGACATGGCCGAGAAGGCCGGGGCGATGGCCGCCCACGTGCCGCCCGACCGGCTACTGCGCTGCATCGAGGCCGTGCTGGAGTGCCGCGAGGCGCTGGCGATCAACGTCAAGCCGAAGTTCGCGGTCGACGCGATGGTCGCGACCGTGGGGCAGGCGCTGCGGCGCTGACTTCGCGCGCGTGAAGCGAATTGGGTCGGCGGGCAGGCCTGCCGTAGACTCTGCTGCGCCCACTGCTGTACGGGCACGCCGCCTTAGCTCAGTCGGTAGAGCGTCTCACTCGTAATGAGAAGGTCGGGGGTTCGATTCCCCCAGGCGGCTCCATTTCTTGGCTGTGCGCCGAGCGTGACGCCACTGCGAACTTCGGCCCGCTTTCTCGCACCCACGTCACGCTCGAGGTGCGGTGTCCTCCTCGAACGCCTGGATCGCGGCGGTACGCGCGGTGTTGGCGGCGGGGAAGCCGGCGTAACCGCTGGAGTGGTAGATCACCTCGGCCAGCTCCTCGTCGGAGAGCCCGTTGGTGCGGGCGATCTGGAAGTGCGCGTGCAGCTCGTCGGTGGCCCGCTGCGCGATGAGGATGCCGAGCGTGACGAGGCTGCGGTCGCGGCGGCTGAGCCCCTCGCGTCCCCACAGCCTGCCGAAGACGCTCTCGACGCCGATGTCCATCAGCTCGGGAGCGAATCCGCCGCCGAAGTCGACGTCGCCGTCGGGCAGGACGCCGGGCAGCAGTTCGCGGAAGACCTGCAGACCCTCGTCGCGTAAGTTAGTCATGCTTAGCAGTTTGGCACGAGGGTTACGGGGAGGCGGTCGGCCAGCCAGGAGATGGTGCAGAGGTCGGGAAGTCCTCGCGCGGGTGATCGCCGTCAGACAGGAAGGCGCGGCGTTCGGGCGAATCCGGCGCGGCGCTCACGCAGGCGTTGAGGTCAGCGCCGTAAGTCGGCCACGCGGACGCGAATCCGGCGTCCTGCTGAAACAACGCGTCCTGGAAACCCTCAATTGACCAGCCTCCGAAGACGTCGCGGCTCGGTGCCGCCTCTGGGCCTTCCTGGGGCGGCAGGCGCTCGCCGTCATCAGTCGGAGCCAATAGAAGAACCCGGTTGACGTCGATTCCGCGGGGTTCGCCCGACTGGTGACTGGCGACACTCGAGTACGAGCCATCATCGTTCTTGGTCGCCACGGTGTAGCTGTATCTGCAGACGGTCGCGGTGACGTTGCGGCCATCTTGTTGAACCCCGGTGATACGGAACGTCTCGTTGCCGATGAACGGGTTCTGCACCTGATTGTCGGCCTCCGGCCTGCGGAAGTTGGCGCCGAACGGGGGGCCGTCCGAGTTGGGAGGGGTGGCGTCGAGAAATCCTGGATACCCGTAGTCCAGGTTGCCCTGCGACTGCGAGAGCCAGCGAGACTCCAGATAGGCGCGGACGGGGACGGCCACACCGATAGTGAGGTCAAGGTTGGGAGCGCTGGTCCACTGCGAGCGGAGTTCCGAAACCGGTCCGCCCCAGCGGTCAATTTCGATCGCCTCGCTGCCTGATTGGCAAGCAGTGGTTGCAATTAGCAGAAACAACGTCGGAATGGCACTCTGCGCTCGAGACACTAGGATCCGCTTATCGTCTGGTTGTAGTACATCTGGAAGTTCGCCGATGGGTTACTGCCACCGAGTACGGGAGCCATTGCCTGACTCAGAGCCTGATTCAAGACGGTGCCTGGCGGCTGGACGCGGCGGGCATCGGTCAACTCCTCTGTGGATCCGACGCGACCATCGATCAGGTACTCGTCACTTATATCCAGCTGGACGCCGCTCGCCAACAACGCGTTAGCGATGTAGCGGGACGCTTCATGCGGTGCGATGTTGCTCGGAGTTGCGCCGGCAGTGTCGACCGAATCGCCCAGCACTGAACTTTCCATTCCTGCGCCGAAGATTTCCAGGGCAGGTCCGCCCACGGGTCCAGCCGCAGCGCTGAGGGCGATGATGCCAGCGTCGTACGCGGACTTGCGCCACTCCAAGGCATCCTCCCGATTGAGATTCATAGCTTCGACACCTGCGGCAGTGCCGTCGGCGACAAGCCCCTTGAGTACAGCGGCGTCGCCCATCCGTGCGTCCTCCGCTGATAGCACGCGTCCGTTCTTGACGTCCTCGGCCCATGAATGCGCCTTATCTAGACCCAGCTGGTCCGCGGCACCGTTGAATTCGACGTAGGCCTCCCGGTCAGTTCCAAGAACCGCAAAGAGGTTTTTGGCGAGCGGTTGGTTCGAGCCATCATCATCGAGAGGAGAAAGGAACTTACTCTCGCCCTCGACACCCGCAATATCTGACATATAAGGCGTGAGGCCGTGGGCGTAGGCCTGAACGAGTTCGGGATTGCGTTGACCTAGGGTCTCACTACCAAAGCCCTCCATATGCAACAGCTCTGGATGGCGGCCGATGTAGTCCGCGTACTGCTCTGCGGCTTCCGCCGCAATCACAGCGTCTGGGCCGGTTGTCTCGTGCGTCCAGGCGAAGAGGTCTCCCGCGGACTTTCCACCATCCGACCAGTCGATCGTGTTGACGTCCTGGAGGAAACCGTCACGACTGCCTTCGTTCCTGCCCATCAATTGATCGGTGATGATCTGATGATCGCGGCCGGCGCTGTTGAAGATGTCCTGCACTGCCTGCTGGTTGGTTGGAGTGGGGTTGTCCATGAGCCGGTCGGACAGTTCGATCATGCCCCGGTCGACCTCCGTGCCCGTCTGCAATTCGACCCGTCCGTCGCCGATTATCTCGGCCATGTTCTTGACCTCGGTTTCGCCCGTCCTGTTGAAGTCGTCCGCAATGGTGCCCAGCCCCATCGTGGATTGGACGTGAGTGGGTAGCTGGTCGCGACTACCGACTACTTGCTCACCCGGCTTGTCGGGGTTGTCGTATTTGACGTCGTCGTTGCTCATCAGCTGCCACGAGTCGCCAATGACGTTTTCGTGCTCACCCAGCTGTTGTTCCGCTGCGTGAATCTCTTGGATCGACATGTCTTTCTGCTGAACTTGCATCTGATGCAGGTACGCAGCTTCTTCGGGACTCAGGCCCTGATACGGCTGAACTCCTTCTAGAACCTCGTCCACGCGCCCTGCAGCCGCGGCATCACCTTCGAGCGTCTTCCGCACGTCCTCCTCGGCGCGCCGCTTGATCTCGTCGTCCTTCTCGTCGCCGTCCTTCTTGCCCAGCGGGTCCTCGTCACCCTTGCCGTCCTGAGCGAACTTCTGACCCGTCCCGAGCGCCTCGTACTCGCCCTTGATCTTGTCGATGTTGCCCTTGACGGTCTGCATGCCGTCGTCGGTGTTCCGGACGATGTCGGTGAGCTGGCCGAGGCCCTTGCTGGCGAGCTGCATCTCCATCGTCTTGCCGGCCTGGTTGTTCGGGAGGTTGGCCGCGGCGTCGTTGATGAACGTGTGCAGCCTCTCGAGGTCGGTGCGCCCGGAGGTGACGAGGTTGGCCGCATTGGTCACCTGGGTGGCGAGCTTGCGGTCCGCCGCGCCGATCTTGCCGATGACCTCCTGGTGGTCGGCGTTCGCCTTGGCGTAGGCGTCCGAGGCGCCGCCGGACCACCGGCCGCCGGGCGCGGCCGCGTCCATCTGCGCCTTCAAGCCGTCCAGCTTGCTGCTCGCATCGAACCGCTCACCGGTGACCGGAGCGCCCTCGCCGTAGGTCTTGCGCGCATCCGACCACGTCGAGTTGAAGCCATCGATCGCGCTCACCCGTCCACCCCCAAGAAGTCCGTGACTGCAACTTCCGATTATCTCCGACGCCCGGCCACCCGGATGGCACTTGTTGGTTCCCGGTCGTCAACATTCGTTGACGCGTGGGGGAGCGACATGCCGACCCTCGCGGCGAACCGACCTACCGCGGCGCCACGTAACCGACCGGCCCCGACGCCACGCACACCGACAGTGCCGACGTGAGCGCCCGCACCAGCAGCGCGTCGCCCGCGCCGGGCAGCCGGACGAACACCCGGTTGAGCCCCGGCTTCACCGGCACCTTCACCTCGGTGCCCTCGGACAGCGACATCGTGATGGACCCGTCGCTGTTGGCCAGGTAGTTGACCTCGGCCGTCCAGTCCGAAGGCAACAGGGGACCGTCGAGCGGAATGCGCACCGGCGCATCGGGTTGCACCAGATACCCGCACTGCGGCAACGGCCCCTGCTTCATCGACCGCACCCACGTCACCTGCGCGTCGACCAACCGGCCCGACATGTCCAGCATCCGCAGTTTGGTCGTCGACCCGGCGAACTCGGGACTGTCCGGCACCAGGGCGAACACGTGGCTCGCCAGGTTCTCCGGCCACTGGATGCGCTGCAGGATCAGCGGATCCACCTCCTGATCGAGCATCGGCGCGTCCGACTCGGCCGTGGCTCGCGCCAGCGACGCCGCGCCGGTCCGGAGGTAGGACTCCGTCGGATTGTCCTGCCAGATCCTGTCGAACGTCACCGTCGAGTACAGGCTGCTGGCCACGAAGAGCGCCACCCCGCCGACCACGGCGGCGGAACGCGCGCGAGAGCGGTCCAGCCACCCGGACGTCGACCGATTCGGCGCTGCCAGTCCGACGGCGGCCAGCAGCGCCAGCACCACCACCAGATCGGGCAGGTACCGCAGCGCCTGGGCCAACTCCAGCGCGGTGAATTGCGACGACCGCATCAGATAGATCGGCACCTGACAGGCCACGGCGTACCCCGCCGCCACCGCCCACACCGCGCCGATCCGCTGCTTGCGCGCCACCGTCACCGCGACCACGGCGGCGAGTGCCACCCAGCCGAGCAGCATGACGATCACCGGTGGCGTCGCCCACGGCGAGGCCGGCGCCCACCGCTGCCACTCCCACGGCCCGCCCACCAGGCCCGGCACGATGCCGTGGGTCACCGACCGCACCAGGAGGTCCCACGTCATGCCGGGATCGAAGCTCCACCGCTGCTGGTCGACCACCAGCAGATAGACGCCGACCCACGCGGCCGTCACCGCCAGGCACGCCGACCACAACCGCACACCCCGACGCCACGTCGTCCGCAGTGCCGAGGGGTCGCCGCCCACGTACGCCAGCAGCGCCGTCACCGCGAACGCCACGAACGGGATCACCGCGGCCTTCTCGAAGAACAGCAGTCCGACGAAGAACGCGACCGCCCCCGTCACGGCGTAGCGCCGGTTCCCGCTGCGCACGAGCAGGATCGCGTCGGCGCAGACCCACGCCAACGCCGCGACCATCGGCAGCGCGTTCAGCGCCGCGGCCCACCAGGCGAACGACGGCAGCGTCAGCGGGGTGAACAACGCAAACGTCAACGGCAGCAACACGACCGGGCGCCAGCCGAGAATGACGTACAGCGCGCGCAGCAACGCCAACGACGCGACCAGCTGCAGCACCACCAGGCTGATCGCCGGCCAGATCCACTCCAGCGGCGCCAGCCGGGTGATCGCGCCGGCGATCAGAAACGCCCCGGGCATGACGTGACCGTCGTGGTCGTCGAACAAGTACGACGGCGACAACAACCCCTGCGTGCTCGCCCGGCCCGTCAGGATCAGGTCGTCCCAGTAGAAGTAGCCGTGGAACGCGAGGACCGCCCGAACCGCCAGGTGCAGCGCGATCAACGCCGCGGCGGTGCGGGGAACCCAGTGATTCCCGGGTCGCTCCGCTCCTGCCCGCCGCACCTTCACGTTCGCCGACTGTACGTGCCTCGGTATGGTGGCCCGGTGCGCACACTCGTCACCGGCGCTGCCGGATTCATCGGATCGACGCTGGTAGACCGCCTCCTGGCGGACGGGCACAGCGTGGTCGGCGTGGACGACCTCAGCTCGGGACGCAGCACCAACATCACCACGGCCGAGCAGAGCGACGCCTTCGAGTTCGCCAAGGCCGACATCGTCGACGCCGACCTCATCGCGTTGCTCGCCGACGTCAAGCCCGAGGTCGTGTTCCATCTGGCCGCGCAGATCTCGGTCAAGCTGTCGGTCGACGACCCGCAGCGCGACTCCAGCGTCAACGTGGTCGGGACCGTCCGGCTCGCCGAGGCCGCCCGGCACGCCGGCGTCCGCAAGGTGGTGCACACCTCGTCCGGCGGGTCGATCTACGGCAAGAACCCGCCGGGCTACCCGACCACCGAGGACATGCCCGTCGACCCGTCGTCGCCGTACGCGGCCAGCAAGGTGTGCGGCGAGGTGTACCTCAACATGTTCCGCAACCTGTACGGCCTCGACTGCAGCCACATCGCACCGGCCAACGTGTACGGCCCGCGCCAGGACCCGCACGGCGAGGCCGGAGTGGTCGCGATCTTCGCCCAGGCCCTGCTGGCCGGCCGGCCCACCAAGATCTTCGGCGACGGCACCGACTCCCGCGACTACGTCTTCGTCGACGACGTGGTCGACGCGTTCGTCCGCGCGGGCGGCGAGGCGGGCAGTGGGCTGCGATTCAACGTCGGGACCGGCGTGGAGACGACGACCCGCGAGATGCACACCGCGATCGCCGCGGCCGCGGGCAAGCCCGACGAGCCCGAGCTGCACCCGCCGCGGCTCGGCGACCTCAAGCGCTCTCAACTCGACATCGGGCGGGCCCGCGAGGTGCTCGGCTGGTCGCCGACGGTGGCGTTGCACGACGGCGTCGCGCGGACCGTCGACTTCTTCCGCGAGCCGTAGCGGCCCAGCGGCCCACCGACGGCTACTCGTGCGGCGTGCGCGCGCTCTCGAGTGCGACGGCGCGGGCGAGCTGCGCGTACTTCAGCTCGAGGTCCTTGAACCGCATGTAGGTGCTGATCGTCGTGAACAGGAACGCCACGATCAGCGCGTAGCCGAGCAGGTCGGAGCCGCGGTCGACGCCCAGCCAGTTGGCCAGCACCGTCGTGTCGTCGGGCCGCACGATCGCGTAGATCGCCGCCATCACGAACACCACGTAGCCGACCTTCACCCACGCCCTGGCCTGCGCGCTGCGCCGCGACCGCAGCAGGTAGACCACGAGCGTCACGATCGCGACGATCAGCAGGACCTGGATCCAGTTCATCGGCGCATCCTTCCGCGCAGCAGCCCGTCGAAGACGATGTTGACGCCGTTGACCAACGGCTGGCCCTTCGACATCGAGTAGTCGGTGTAGAGGATCTCGACCGGCTCTTCGCCCACCCGCCACTGGTTCTCGACCATCAGCGAGATGAACTCGCTGGCGTGGCTCATCCCGTTCATCGTGATGTTCAGCGAGTCGGCGACGGTGCGGTTGAACACCCGCAGCCCGTTGTGGGCGTCGGTCAGGCCCAGCTTGCGGCTCGCGGGGCTCAGCTTCGCGATGATCGGGAACAGCACGCGCCGCAGCGCGGGCATCCGCTCCGACACCTGGCCGCCGAAGCGGGTGCCCACCACGATGTCGAGGTGCTCGGCGGTCAGCCGGTCGATCATCCGCATGACGTCCTTGACGCGGTGCTGGCCGTCGGCGTCGAACGTGGCGAACACGGCGGCGCCGGGACGGCTGCGCGCGTACTCGACACCGGTCTGGATGGCCGCGCCCTGACCGAGGTTCACCGGGTGCCGGACCACGTGGGCGCCCGCCGCGTGCGCACGGTCCCCGGTGTCGTCCGGACTGCCGTCGTCGACCACGACGACGTTGGGGAACACCGCTCGCACGTCGGTGACGACACCGGCGATGACGCTCGCCTCGGTGTAGGCGGGGACGACGATCCACACGTCGCGATAGGGACTGTCGGGCATGATGATGGGGCCAAACTACACCGTCACGCTGCAGGAACCCTGCGTAGCGCGACGAGGTGGACGACGATTCCGACGACCGGCCCGCACAGCAGCGCGACGATGGTCCGATCCTCCAGACTCAGCGGCAGCAGGAGCAGCAGCGCCGACGCGAGCGTCGCGCCGATCCACCCCGCGGCGTAGGCCCGGTGCAGCGCGGCCGCGACGGTGGCGGCGCCCGTGACGGTGAGCAACGCGATCGAGATGGCGGCGGCGGTAAACCAGGCGAGCAGCCCGCCGCCGGCCTGATACTCGGGGCCGAAGGCGAACCGAAGCAGCCACGGTCCGGCCAGTCCCGCGACGAGCACCGCCAGAACTCCCAACCCGCACACGACGATCACCGGCGTGACCAGCGGCCGCAGGCCGCCCCATCCCCCGGGTCGCTCCGCTCCTGCCCGCCGAACCCCCCGCTGGTCGACGAAGTGCGCGATCAGATTGCCCTGCATGGCGGTCAGCGGCACCAGCAGGGGAGCGCGGGTCAGCGTCACCGCGAGGATCACCACCCCACCGGCCGCGCCCAGATCGGCCGACGTCGCCTTCAACAGCACCGGGAAGCCCATCACGAGGATCGCGCTGGCGCCCGCGGCGGCGATCGAGTGCGACGCCCCGCGCAGGAACGTCCCGACGGTGCCCGGGGTGACCAGACGGGCCGCCTCGCGCGTGGCCGGTGACGCGAGCAGCAGCACCAGCCACGCGATCGATCCGGCGACCGTCGCCCACAGGTAGCCGACCAGACCCCAGCCGACCAGGAACGTCGCCGTCGCCACCAGCACCCGGCCCGCGGCGTCGCCGACGATCAGCGTGCCGTACTGGCTCCACCGGTCCACGCCGGCCAGCACGCCCAGGAGCGTGGCGTGCACGCAGAACCCGGCGATTCCCGCGGCGAGCAAGGCGACGCTGAGCCACCGGGACTCGGCGAAGACGTGCGCCGACCACAGCGGCGCGGTGGCGACCACCGCGACGGCGGCGACGACGCTGACGAGCAGCGCCACCCGCAGCGGGTTGGTGTGTGGGCCAACGGGTTCGATGGGGACGAGTTGCACCTCGCGTACCTCGCGGGTCGACTCCTGCAGCAGGCCGTTGGCGGCACCGGCCAGCAGACCGAACGCGCCCCAGAACACCGCGAACACCGAGAAGCCCGCGGGCTCGAGGTCGCGCGCGGCCAGGTACAGCACGGCGTACCCGCACACCGCGCTGACGATCGTCGCCGTACCGACCCGGATGACGCTGCTCCTGGTGGTGGGGCCCTGCGTCGGGACGGGGGAGACGCCGTCGGTCACAGGTCCGGCAGCTTGGTGGAGTACAGCCACGCCTGCCACAGCGGACGCAGCGAGGACTCGGCGTAATGGGCTGCCAGACCGGTGAAGTCGTCGGTCACGGCGGTGGACTGGCGGTAGCGCGTGGTCCAGTCGCGCAGCAGGTCGAAGAAGTTCTCGTCGCCGATCGTGCGCCGCAGCACGTGCAGCGTGATGGCGCCGCGCTTGTAGACGCGGTCGTCGAACATGTCGCGTGCGCCGGGGTCGGCGAGGACGAGGTCCTGGGGCGACGACGCCAGCCGGTGGTGGTAGTGCCGGGCCCAGTGGTCCGCGCTGCGGCCACCCGACTCCTCCGACCAGAGCCACTCGGCGTAGCAGGCGAAGCCCTCGTGCAGCCAGATGTCGCGCCACCGCCGGACCGTCACCGAGTTGCCGAACCACTGGTGGGCGAGTTCGTGCGCGATCAACCGTTCGGCGGTGCGCTTGCCGTCGCAGTGGTTGGCCCCGAAGATCGAGATGCCCTGTGCCTCAAGGGGGATCTCGAGGTCGTCGTCGGTGACCACCACGGTGTAGCCACTGGCCAGCGGATACGGCCCGAACCGTTTGACGAAGAGCTTCATCATCTGCGGTTGGTGGGCGAAGTCGTGGTCGAAGTGGTGACGCAGCCGGGCCGGCAGCACCGCGGTCATCGGCACGGGCGTCTTGGTCATCCGGTGCGAGTCGTACATGCCGATCTGCAGCGTCACCAGATACGTCGACGTCGGCTCGGCCTGCTCGTAGGTCCACGTCGTCATCGCCGCGCGGGTGCGCTTGGACGTCAACTCGCCGTTGGCGATCGCGCGGTACGGATTGTCGGTGCTGATCGCGATGCGGTAGCTGGCCTTGCTGCTCGGGTGGTCGTCGCAGGGGAACCAGGACGCCGCGCCGTTGGGCTGGCCCGCGACGAGGGCGCCGTTGGTCAGCTCCTCGAAACCGACCGAGCCCCACAGGGATCGGAGCGGACGCGGGTTGCCCGCGTACCGCACGTCGATCTTCAGGGCCGCGCCCGCCGGCAGCGCGGCGGCCAGCGTCACGTGCAGCTTGTCGTGCGAGGTGCGGAACGACTCCGGCCGCCTGCCGTTCACCGACACCTTCGACACCGACAGCGCGTGCGACAGGTCGAGGCTGAACGTCTTGAGCGACGCCAGGGTGGCCGCGGTGATCGTGGCGCTGCCGGACAGGCGATTCGAATTGACCTTGTACTCGAGGTCCAGCTCGTAGCGTGACACCCGGTAGCCGAAGTTCCCGTTCCCCGGGATGTAGGGGTCGATGACGGGAGGTGTCCCCTTTGCGTTCTTGTGGTGGCGCATCACGCCGCCTTCTTCGACTTCGCCGCACCGCGCTTCTTGCGCACCGGATTCCACGGTGCGATCGGGTTGCCCTGCCACCGCGTCGACGCGGGCACCTCGTCGCCGCGCATCACCAGCGAGGCCGGGCCCACGGTCCCGCCCGCACCGATGCGTGCGGCGGGCAGCGCGACGCAGTGCGGGCCGAGCGTGCCGCCGTCCTCGACCACCACGGTGTCCATCCGCATGATGCGGTCGTGGAAGAGGTGGGTCTGCACCACGCATCCGCGGTTGACGGTGGCACCCTCGCCGAGCGTCACCAGGTCGGCCTCGGGCAGCCAGTACGTCTCGCACCACACGCCGCGGCCGATCTTGGCGCCCAGGGCGCGCAGCCACAGGTTCATCACCGGCGTCCCGCTCGCGGCACGCGCGAACCACGGCGCGGCAACGGATTCGACGAACGTGTCGGACACCTCGTTGCGCCAGACGAACGACGACCACAGGGGGTGCTCGATCGCATCGATCCGGCCGACCCACGCCCACTTGGCCACCACGGCGATGGCGCCCGCCACCGCGCCCGCGACCATCAGGACCAGCCCGCCGGCGAGCACGGCCCAGCCGTAGCCCACGTCGGCCAGGGACTGCAGCGCGGCCAGCACGGCGATGCCGATGCCGAACGTGACGATCAGCGGGATCACCCGGCACGTCTCGACCAGCCCGCGCAGCACCTTCAGCCGCGGCGACGGGTCGAACGTGCGAAGCGCGTCGGCGGCGGTGGGCTGGCGCCGCAACCGAATCGGCGGACTGCCGAGCCACGACGAGCCGGCCTTGGCCTTGTGCGGCGTGGCACTGAGCACCGCCACCAGGCCGTCGTCGGGGACGCGCCGGCCCGGCTGGGTGATGCCGGAGTTGCCGAGGAAGGCGCGCTTGCCGACGGTGGCCTTGGCCACGTGGATCCACCCGCCGCCCAGTTCGTAGGAGGCGACCATGGTGTCGTCGGCCAGGAACGCGCCGTCCTCGACGACGGTGAACTTCGGCGTCAGCAGCGCCGTCGAGATCTCGGTGTTCTTGCCGACCGTCGCGCCGAGCAGTCGCAGCCACGCCGGCGTCAGCAGGCTGGCGTAGATGGGGAACAGGTAGTTGCGTGCGGCGTCCATCAGCCGCTCGGTGGCCCAGAGCTGCCAGCCGACGCGGCTGCGCACGGGGTGGTAGCCCTCGCGCAGCCCGAGCGACAGCAGGCGCACGCCGGCCACGGTCGCGGCGGCGTAGACCATGACGGCTGCGAGGGTGGCGACCGGCGTCCACGCCAGCGCGGGCAGGATCGCGTCGCCCAGCGAGGTGGTGTCCCCGATGCCCCAGCCGATCACGGCGAGTCCGGCGGCCAGCGCGACCAGCGGGATGCCGCCGAGCAGCACGGAGGTCAGGCCGTACATCGCCACCCAGATCGGTGCGCGCCGCGGGCGCTCGTCGGGCCACGGGTGGCGGGCCTTGCCGGACTTCATCGCCGGCGAACCCTTCCAGTACTGCTTGGCCTTCACCTTGCCCACGACGCCCGAGCCCGGGGCGACGTCGGCGTTCTTGCCGATGACGGCGCCCGGGAACAGCGTGGTCCGCGCGCCGATGGTGGCGTCGTTGCCCACCTCGATACGGCCGACGTGCAGCAGGTCGCCGTCGATCCAGTGCCCGGTCAGGTCCACCTCCGGCTCGATCGAGCACCGGTGGCCGAGGGTGAGCATGCCGGTGACGGGCGGTGCCGAGTGCAGGTCGACGCCCTTGCCGACCCGGTTGCCCAGTGCGCGGGCGTAGTACACCAGCCACGGCGCACCGGCCTGGTTCTCGGCGCCGCTGGCCTCGCCCAGACGTTCGGCGAGCCAGATCCGCAGATGCACGGAGCCGCCGCGGCGGTAGGTGCCGGGTTCGAGTGCGCCGACGAGGATCCGCGCGCCGATCACGGCGATGCCCATCCGGCCGGGCGGGGTGACGAACAGCAGGAAGCCCGCGACCACCCACCACCAGCTGACGGGCACCGCCCACGACAGCAGGCCGAACGTCGCGGCGACGTTGTTGAGCAGCGCCAGCCACACCACCCACTGCACGCCGGTCAGCGTCGACAGCGGCAGGGACGCCGCCACCTGCATCACCTGCGTCAGGCGCGGCACGGGCGTCACCGTCCGCGTGACGACCTCGGCGGGCGGGTCGAGTTCGTCGAGGTACCCGGCGAGCGAGCCGAGCCGGGGATGGTCGTAGAGGTCGGCGACCGTCACCTCCGGGTAGCGCGCCCGCAGCGCCGCGACCAGTTGAGCGGCGGACAGCGAGCCGCCGCCCAGGGCGAAGAAGTCGGCCTCCGGACCGTCGATGGGCGCGGCGAGCACGTCGCGCCACAGCCCGGCGAGCCAGCCCGTGGTGCCGGCGAGGTCCGGATCGTCGGCGGCGGTGTCGCCCTCGATCGGCCAGGGCAGCGCGTTGCGGTCGACCTTGCCGGACGTGCGGGTGGGCAGTTCGTCGACGAGCACCAGACGGGGGACCAGGGCGGCTGGCAGCGACTCGGCCAGTGCGAGACGTGCCGCGCCGACGTCGAAGGCGGGGTCGGCGCTCGCGACGTAACCGACGAGCAGCGGGGTGCCGCTCGCGGTGCGGCGCACGGCGGCCGCGCCGCCGCTGACACCGGGCAGATTCATCAGCGCCGAGTCGACCTCGCCGAGTTCGATGCGGCGGCCGCCCACCTTGACCTGGTCGTCGGCGCGGCCCTGGAAGTACAGACCGTCGGACTCCAGCCGGACGAGGTCGCCGCTGCGGTAGGCCCGCGGCCACCCGAGCGTCGGCATCGGCGCGTACTTCTCGGCGTCCTTCTCGGGGTCGAGGTAGCGCGCCAGCCCGACGCCGCCGATCACCAGTTCGCCGACCTCGCCGAGCGCCACCGGGGTCCCGCTCGCGTCGACCACCGCGAGGTCCCAGCCGGGCAGCGGCAGCCCGATGCTGACGGGCCCCTTGCCGTCCAGCGGCGCCGCGCACGCCACGACCGTGGCTTCGGTGGGGCCGTAGGTGTTCCACACCTCGCGGCCGTCGACCGCGAGGCGCTCGCCGAGTTCGGGCGGACACGCCTCGCCGCCGAAGATCAGCAGCCGCACGGCCTCGAGCGCCTCGGCGGGCCACAGCGCGGCCAGCGTCGGCACCGTCGACACCACGGTGATGTCCCGCGACACGAGCCACGGCCCGAGGTCCATGCCGCTGCGCACCAGCGACCGGGGCGCAGGCACCAGGCAGGCGCCGTGCCGCCAGGCCAGCCACATCTCCTCGCACGACGCGTCGAACGCGACCGACAGGCCGGCCAGCACGCGGTCGCCGGGGCCCAGCGGATTGTCCTGGAGGAAGACCCGGGCCTCGGCGTCGACGAACGCCGCCGCGTTGCGGTGGGTGACGGCCACGCCCTTCGGCGTGCCGGTGGAGCCCGACGTGAAGATGATCCAGGCGTCGTCGCGGGCCATCGGCCGGCCCGCCCGCCATCCGCGGGAGGAGCCGTGCCCGCGGACCAGTCCCTGATCGGTGATGACGCCGACCACGCCCGCCTCGCCGAACACCAGGGCGGCGCGCTCGTCGGGATCGTCGGCGTCGACCGGCACGTAGGCGGCGCCCGCGGCCAGCGTGGAGAGGATCGCCACGTACAGCGCGTAGCTGCCCGACGGCATCCGGATGCCGATGCGGTCGCCGCGGCCGATCCCGCGGCTCGCGAGCCACTCGACGCTCTCCTCGATGTCGGCGACCAGCTCGGCGTAGGTGAGCTGCACGTCGCCGTCGTCGAGCGCGGGCGCGTCGGGGTGGAGTTCCGCGGTCGAGTACAGGACGTCGATCAGCGTGCGGGGCTCCGGCGCGTCGTCGGACAGCAGGTACTGGGCGGGGATCGCGGACACCAATTCGCCGGCCCGTTCGCCGAGGTACTCGTCGTGGCCGTCCACCGCAGAAGTGCCCTCGCCGTTCGCGTCCGCTGTCACGCGTACAAACTACTCAGGGACCGCGGCGTACCCGTCGGCGCCGCACGGTGGCGTGACCACCTCGTGGCCGAGCCGATCGATACCCCTGGATTCTCGCTGATCGCAATTGTGGCGTGGTCGGTCCGGCGTGATTAGCGTCGCGGCGGTGCGCCTCTTCGTGGCAGATCAGACAAGTGACGACGTCGCCGGACTCAGCGAGCTGACGGCGGGTGGTGGCCCGGTGGTGCGGTTGGCCGCGCCCGACCTGCAGCGCGCCAAGCGGCGGACGGACCGGATCCACGCCGACGGGGACGACGTGGCCGTCATCCTCGACGTCGCGGTCTCCGTGCCGGGCGACTTCCGGGTCGGCGCGTCCACCGAGACCGTGCACTACGCGGGGACCGTCGCCGGACTCACCGGACTGATCGCCGACATCGACTCGGCGGGCGTCGCCGATGGCGTCGCCCTGATCCCGAGCACCGCCGTCGACGGCGAGGACCTGCGCCGACTCGGCCGCGACGTGCTGCGTCTCCTCGCCGACAGGGACCGCAAGAGCGCCTGACCAAGCGATTCAATCGTTGAATCAGTCGAGGCCAAATTGGTCTTGGACATGAATCGATGAGGGCCTTAGCGTTGCCTGTGTGACCGCAACCATCGCCGAAACCACAGACCTCACCGGGCAGATGCTCATCGCCGGCGCGCTCGTCACCGGAACCGGGGACGAGATCCGCGGCTTCGATCCCACGGCGGGCACCGAACTCGACCCCGGCTACCGCTACGGCGACGACTCGCACGTCGACGCCGCCTGCGCCGCCGCCGCGGAGGCGTTCGGCCCCTACCGTGCCACCACCTCCGAGCAGCGCGCCCGCTTCCTGGAAGCCATCGCCGCCAACCTCGAGGCCATCTCCGCCCCGCTCATCGCCCGCGCGGTCGCCGAGAGCGGACTGCCCCAGCCCCGCATCACCGGCGAGGTCGGCCGCACCACCGGTCAGCTCCGTTTGTTCGCCGCCGTCCTGCGCGAGGGCAGCTGGACCGGCGCCCGCATCGACCCCGCGCTGCCCGACCGCACCCCGCTGCCCCGTCCCGACATCCGCCAGCGCTCCGTGCCGCTGGGCCCCGTCGCCGTGTTCGGCGCGAGCAACTTCCCGCTGGCGTTCTCGGTCGCCGGTGGCGACACCGCCTCCGCGCTCGCCGCCGGTTGCCCCGTGGTGGTCAAGGCCCACGACGCCCACCCCGGTACCTCCGAGCTGGTGGCCCGTGCGATCGCCGACGCCGTCGCGGCCGAGGGCATGCCCGCCGGAACCTTCTCGCTGCTGTTCGGCACCGGCCCCGGGCTCGGCACCGCGCTGGTCACCGATCCGCGGATCAAGGCCGTCGGCTTCACCGGATCGCGTTCCGGCGGAACCGCCCTCGTCGCGGCCGCCGCCGCCCGGCCCGAGCCGATCCCGGTGTACGCCGAGATGAGTTCGATCAACCCGGTGTTCCTGCTCGACGGGGCGCTCGCCTCGCACGGTGCCGACCTGGGCCGCGCGTTCGTCGGCTCCCTGACGATGGGGTCGGGGCAGTTCTGCACCAACCCCGGACTGGTCATCGCCGTCGACGGTCCCGGACTCGACGCGTTCGTCGCCGCGGCCCGAGAGGCACTCGAGCAGTCCGCCGCCACCCCGATGCTGACCCCGAACATCGCCGAGCGCTACGCCGAGGGCGTCGAATCCCTCGGTGCCGAGGCCGAACTCGTCGTCCGCGGCGCGGCGGGCGATACGCCCGGCACCTGCCAGGCCGCGCTGTTCACCACCGACGCGGCCGGCTTCGGCCGGTCCGAGGTGCTGCAGGCCGAGGTGTTCGGCGCGTCGAGCCTCATCGTGCGCTGCTCCGATGCCGACGAGATGGCCACCGTCGCCGCCGGCCTCGAGGGCCAGCTCACCGCGACGGTGCACGCCGACGAGGGCGACCACGACGGCGCGGCCACGCTGCTGCCGACGCTCGAGACCAAGGCGGGCCGATTACTGTTCAACGGCTGGCCCACCGGTGTCGAGGTCGGGTACGCCCAGGTGCACGGCGGACCGTTCCCCGCCACGTCCGACTCGCGGACCACGTCGGTGGGCGCACGTGCCATCGAGCGGTTCCTGCGGCCCGTCGCCTACCAGGACGTGCCGAAGGCGTTGCTGCCCAGCGCCATCGCCGACGGCAACCCGGACGCGCTGTGGCGCCGGGTCGACGGCCAGCTCACCAAGGACTGACCAACCCCCACCCGCCCGCACCGACCGCACCCCCGAACAACCAAGGAGTATCGCCATGCCCTCGTCCACGCTGGATGGAGTCCTCTTCTTCCCCGTCACGCCCTTCACCGAGACCGGTGAGGTGGACCTGACGCGGCTCGCCGAGCACATCGCCAAGGGCGTCGACGCGGGCCCCGGTGGCGTGTTCATCGCCTGCGGCACAGGCGAATTCCACGCGCTCGAGACCGGCGAGTTCGCCGGCGTCGTGCGCACCGCGGTCGAGGTGGCGGCCGGTCGCGTACCCGTCTACGCCGGTGCGGGCGGCTCGATCGCCCAGGCGAAGATCTTCGCCAAGGCCGCAGCCCAGGCCGGCGCCGACGGTCTGCTGCTGCTGCCGCCCTACCTGGTGACCATGCCCCAGCAGGGCCTGATCGACTACACCCGCCAGGTGGCCGGCGCGACCGACCTGCCGCTGATCGTCTACAACCGCTCCAACGCCCGCTACACCGAGGCGTCGGCCGTCGAGGTCGCCCACATCCCCAACGTGGTCGGCTTCAAGGACGGCACCGGCGACGTCGACCTGGTGGCCCGCATCGTGCGCGCCGTCACCGACTCACTCGCCGACAGCGGCAAGCCCTTCCAATTCTTCAACGGCCTGCCCACCGCCGAGGTGGCGCAGCAGGCGTACCGCGCGATCGGCGTGACGCTGTACTCGTCGGCCACCTTCGCGTTCGCACCGGAACTGGCGCTGGCCTTCTACGAGGCGCTCGAGCGCAACGACGAGCCCCAGATCGCGGCGCTGCTGCGCAACTTCTTCCACCCGCTGGTCCGCCTGCGCGACACCGTGCCCGGCTACGCCGTCTCGCTGATCAAGGCAGGCGTCACGATGGAGGGCGTGCCCGCGGGCCCGGTTCGCGCGCCGCTCGTCATGCCGTCCGAGGAGGACGCCCAGAAGCTGCGCGAGATCATCGCGGCGGGCCGCGCCGTGATCGCCGAGGAACTCGCGGCAGTTCGATAGTGGCCGCGCCGATCCGGATCACCGGCGCGCGGATCACCCCGGTCGCGTTCGCCGACCCGCCGCTGCTCAACACCGTCGGGGTGCACCAGCCCTACGCGTTGCGCGCCATCGTCCAACTCGACACCGACGCCGGCCTGGTGGGCCTCGGCGAGACCTACGCCGACACCCGCCACCTGGCCCGGCTCCGGGCCGCCGCCGACGCGATCACGGGGCTGGACGTGTTCGCGCTCAACGCGATCCGCGCGACGATCGCCGATCGCCTCGCGGGCGACGACGCGGCGGTGGGCACAGCGGGCATGATCACCACGGCCAGCGCGGTCGACCAGGTGCTGTCGCCGTTCGAGGTGGCCTGCCTGGACGTCCAGGGCCACGCGACCGGGCGGCCGGTGTCCGATCTGCTCGGCGGCAGGGTGCGCGACGCCGTGCCGTTCAGCGCCTACCTGTTCTACAAGTGGGCCGCCCACCCCGGCCGGGAACCCGACTCCTGGGGGGAGGCGCTCGATCCCGAGGGCATCGTCGCCCAGGCCGCCCGGATGATCGACGAGTACGGCTTCACCGCCATCAAGTTGAAGGGCGGCGTCTTCCCGCCCGACGAGGAGATGAAGGCGATCGAGGCGCTCCGGCGGGCGTTCCCGAACCATCCGCTGCGCCTGGACCCCAACGCCGCGTGGACGCCCCAGACGTCGGTCAAGGTGGCGGCGGGTCTCGCCGGCATCCTCGAGTACCTGGAGGACCCGACTCCCGGTATCGAGGGCATGGCGGAGGTCGCCGCGCAGTCGCCGATGCCGTTGGCCACCAACATGTGCGTGGTCGCGTTCGACCAGCTCGCGCCCGCCGTCGCCGCGCGCTCCGTCGGCGTCGTGCTGTCCGATCACCACTACTGGGGCGGCCTGCACCGCTCCCGCCTCCTGGCCGGCATCTGCGACACGTTCGGCCTCGGCCTGTCGATGCACTCCAACTCGCACCTCGGCATCAGCCTGGCCGCGATGGTGCACCTCGCCGGCGCCACGCCGAACCTCACCTATGCGTGTGACACGCACTGGCCGTGGAAGACCGAGGACGTCGTGAAGCCCGGCGTGCTGTCGATCCGCGACGGAGCCGTCGCCGTGCCGACGACGCCGGGTCTCGGGGTCGAGATCGACGACGACGCGCTCGCGGCGCTGCACGAGCAGTACGTGACGTGCGGCATCCGCGACCGCGACGACACCGGGTACATGCGGAGCATCGAGCCGACGTTCGAGGCCGCCAGTCCCAGGTGGTGAGGGGCTAGTTCGCGGTCCGACATGCGAAGTCGCCCCACGTGCACGATCCTTGGCAGATGACGGCGTCGACTAGTGCAGCTTCGGGACGGCGGACGCATCCCGTCGACGAGGTCCTGCCCGTGCCCAAGCTGGCGCTGTACGGATTTCAGCACGTGGTCGCGTTCTACGCGGGCGCCGTGCTGGTGCCGATCATCATCGCCGGTGCGATCGACCTGCCGCCCGAGCAGCTCGTCCAGCTGATCACCGCAGACCTCTTCACCTGCGGGATCGCCTCGATCATCCAGGCCGTGGGGTTCTGGAAGGTCGGGGTGCGGCTGCCGCTGCTGCAGGGCGTCACGTTCGCGGGCGTCTCACCGATCATCGCGATCGGCCTCGCCCACGGGGGTGGCGCGGCCAGCCTGCTGTACGTCTACGGCGCGGTGATCGTCGCCGGCATCTTCACGTTCCTGATCGCGCCGATCTTCGTGAAGCTGCTGCGGTTCTTCCCGCCGGTCGTCACCGGCACGCTGATCACGATCATCGGACTGTGCCTGGTGCCCGTCGGCGCGCTCGACGCGGTGACGAATCCGGTGACGCACGAACCGGATCCGACCAACATCCGCTGGTTCCTCTACGCGCTGGGCACCATCGCCATCATCGTCGGGATCCAGCGGATCTTCCGCGGGTTCATGGCGACGATCGCCGTCCTGCTCGGCCTGGTGATCGGCTGCGTCGTCGCATACGCGCTGGGCGACATGAACTTCGACCGGGTCGGCGAGGCATCGGCATTCGGCTTCACGCCGCCGTTCGTCTTCGGCATGCCCAAGTTCGACTTCGTGGCGTGCCTGACCATGATCATCGTGCTGCTCATCACCGCCGTCGAGTCGACCGGATCGACGATCGCCACCGGCGAGATCGTCGGCAAGCGCGTCAAGGCCTCCGACATCGGCAACGTGCTGCGCGCCGACGGCCTCGCCACCACCATCGGCGGCATCTTCAACTCGTTCCCCTACACCGCGTTCTCCGAGAACGTCGGGCTGGTGCGCCTCACCGGCGTCAAGAGCCGCTGGGTGGTGGCCGCCGCCGGCGCCATCATGATCGTGCTGGGCTTCCTGCCGAAGGTCGCCGCCATCGTCGCCTCGATCCCCAACCCCGTGCTGGGCGGCGCCGCGCTGACGCTGTTCGCGACGGTCGCCGTCGTCGGCATCCAGACCCTCGGCAAGGTCGACTTCACCGACCACCGCAACCTGATCATCGTCACCACCAGCTTCGCGCTGGCGCTCTGGGTGACCTCCTACCCCGAGATCGCCACGGCGATGCCCCCCGGTCTGGACCTGATCTTCGGCAGCGGCATCAGCATCGGCGCGGTCACCGCGATCCTGCTCAACGTCGTGTTCTTCCACACCGGATCGCGCGGTCCGCGGGTGGCCGGTGGCGGCTCGATCACGCTCGACGAGGTCAACTCCATGACCGAGGGTCGCTTCACCGAGGTGTTCGGGCACGTGGTGCAGGACGTGCCGTGGGCCGTCGAACGCGCCTACGCGCAGCGGCCGTTCGCCACCACCCGCGACCTGCGGGAGGCCTTCCAGGACGCCGTGCTGACGGGATCCTCCGAGCAGCAGCTCGAACTCCTCAACGCCTTCCACGATCTGGGCGCCGAGGACGAGACCGGCACCGCGCTGGCCGTCGACCACGTCGCGCTGTCCAACCTCGACGACAGCGACCATGATGACGTGGTGCAACTCGCCGCCGCGTACCGCGAACACTTCGGCTTCCCGCTGGTGATCTGCGCCCGGGAGACCGAACACTTCGACCGCGTGCTGCGCAACGGCTGGTCGCGGATGGACAACTCGCCCGCGGCCGAGCGCGCGTTCGCCCTGATCGAGGTGGAGAAGATCGCGAACTACCGCTTCGGCGACCTGGTGGCCGACGCCAATCCCATTGCCGCTGCCCGCTTCAGCCGACTCAACGAACTCCAGTAGATGGGGCTCGACGCCTTCAACGGCGCCAGCGAGCGCCAGCGCATGCACCTGCTGTTCGAGGTGTGCTCGTCGACGATCTGGGCCCGGCGGGTACTCGCCGGCGGTCCGTTCCGCGACGCCGACGGGCTGTACGACCGCGCCGACCGGGTGCTCGCCGAACTGCCCGACGCCGAGATCGACGCCGCACTCGACGGCCACCCCCGCATCGGCGACCGCGCCGACAACGCCTCCTCGGCCCGCGAACAGGCGGGCATGGCATCGGCCGACGACGCGGTCCGCACCGAGATGGCCGCCGCCAACGTCCGCTACGAGGAGAAGTTCGGCTACGTGTACCTGGTGTGCGCCAGCGGCCGCAGCGCCGACGAACTGCTCGCGATCCTGCTGGAGCGGCTCGAGAACGACCCCGAGACCGAACGACGGGTCATGCGTAGTGAACTGGCGAAGATCAACCGCCTGAGACTGATGCGGCTGCTGTCGAAGGAGACACCATGAGCCACCTGAGCACCCACGTCCTCGACGCGGTCACGGGCCGCCCCGCCGACGGCGTGCCGGTGACGCTCACCGACGCGGCGGGCACCGAACTGGCCACCGCGCACACCGACGCCGACGGCCGGGTGGCCGGCCTCCACGACGTCGCGACCACCGGCGTCTACCGGTTGCGGTTCGACACCGCAGCCCATTTCGCCGCGACCGGGGTCACCGGCTTCTACCCCGAGGTGGTCATCGCGTTCGAGGTCACCGACGTCGACGCGAAGTACCACGTACCGCTGCTGCTGTCGCCGTACGCGTACTCGACCTACCGAGGGAGCTGACGCATGTCCGAGATCATCCTGGGGAAGAACCAGTACGGCAAGGCCGAGAACCGCGTGGTGCGGATCTACCGCGACGACCCGCGGCACGAGATCCGCGACGTCAACGTCTCGACGTGTCTGCGCGGCGACTTCAGCGCCGCTCACCTCGCCGGTGACCAGTCCGCCGTGCTGCCCACCGACACGCAGAAGCAGACCGCCTACGCGTACGCGAAGGAGAAGGGCCTGCACGCGATCGAGGACTACGGCCTCGCCCTCGCCCGGCACTTCGTCGGCGACGTCGAGCCCGTCGAGGCCGCGCGCATCGAGATCGAGGAGTACGCCTGGCAGCGCGCCGTCGTCGATGGCCGCGAACACGACCACACCTGGATCCGCTCGGGCCAGGAGGTGCGCACCGCCGCGGTGACGGTGGACGGGACCGGCGAGTGGGTCGTCGGCGGGCTGAAGGATCTGACCATCCTCAAGTCGACCGGCTCCGAGTTCTCCGGATTCCTGAGCGACGAGTACACGACGCTCGAACCCACCCACGACCGGGTGATGGCGACGTCGCTGGTGGCGCAGTGGCGGTTCACCTCCACCGAGGTCGACTGGAACGCCGTGTACGAGGGCGTGAAGGCGTTGCTGGTGGAGCGGTTCGCCGTCGTGCACTCCCTGGCGCTGCAGCAGACCCTCTACGAGATGGGGGCCGCCGTCCTGACGGCGTACGCCGAGATCGCCGAGGTGCGGCTGTCCGCGCCCAACAAGCATCACTTCCTCTACGACCTCAGCCCGTTCGGCCTGGACAACGCGGGTGAGGTCTACAACGCCGACGATCGGCCCTACGGTCTGATCCAGGCCACCGTCACCCGCGACGACGCCCCACCTCCGGGGCCCGCATTCGACCTGCAGCAGGGCTGGCTCGGTTAGCCTCGGTCCCATGGACCTCCACACCGTCGAGGCGCTGCGCAGCCCGACGACCCGTGCCGAGCTGTGGCCGCTCGGCGACGGGGACGCCATCCTGTCCGGTGGCACCTGGCTGTTCTCCGAACCGCAGCCCGGGCTGCGGCGCCTGATCGACGTGACCGCGCTGGGATGGTCGCCGATCACGCTGTCCGACAACGGGATCGAACTGGCTGCGACCTGCACGGTGGCGGAGGTCTCGGCCCTCTCCGCCACGCTGGCCGCCAGCCACCCGCACTGGACGGCGGCGCCGCTGCTCCAGCAGTGCTGCACCGCCCTGCTGGCCTCGCCGAAGATCTGGCGGACCGCGACCGTCGGCGGCAACGTCTGCCTGTCCTTCCCCGCGGGATCGATGATCTCGCTGCTGGCGGCGCTCGACGGAACGGTCACCGTGTGGCGGGCCGACGGCACCGAGTACGTGCTGCCGGTCACCGAGTTCGTCACCGGGTCGTCGGCCAACGTGCTCGCCGTCGGCGACGTACTGCGGTCGGTGCACCTGCCCGCGGCCGCGCTCACCGCCCGCACCTCGTTCCGCAAGCTGGCACCGTCGCCGCTGGGCCGCTCCGGCATCGTCGTGATCGGCAGGCGCGACGTCGACGGCTCCGTCGTGCTCACCGTCACCGCCGCCACCGTCCGGCCGCACGTCCTCCGCCGGTCGGCGCCGCTCACGTCGGCGGATCTCGCGGCCTGGCACGCGGACATCGCCGACGACCAGTGGACGATCGACGCCCACGGCGACCCGGACTGGCGCCGCGCCGTCACGCTGGTGCTGGCCGAGCAGATCCGGGCCGAACTCTCGTGAAGGTCACCGTCAACGGTGCCGAGCTGCACCGGGATCCGGCGCCGGGTCAGTGCCTGCGCACCTACCTGCGCGAGGCTGGCCACTTCGAGGTCAAGAAGGGCTGCGACGCCGGCGACTGCGGGGCCTGCTCGGTGCTCGTCGACTCCGACGCCGTGCACTCCTGCGTCTTCCCGGCCTTCCGCGCCGACGGCCACGCCGTCACCACCGTCGCCGGCCTCGGGACGCCCGACGACCTGCACCCCGTGCAGCGCCGGTTCGTGGAGGCCGCCGGCTTCCAGTGCGGCTTCTGCACGGCGGGCATGGTCACGACGGCGTCGACGTTCGACGAGGACGACCTCGCCGACCTGCCGCAGCAGCTCAAGGGAAACCTGTGCCGCTGCACCGGATATCGCACGATCGTCGACGCCATCGAGGGTCGGGTGAACACCGAGAAGTCCGACGGCGCCGCCGCCGGTCGGTCGGTCGGCGCACCCGCGGGCGTGCGCGTGGTCACCGGCACCGAGCAGTACACGATGGACTTCGCACCAACCGGACTGCTGCACATGGCGGTGCTGTCGAGCCCGATCGCCCACGCCCGCATCGTCTCGATCGACGTCAGCCGCGCCGAGGCCATCCCCGGCGTCCGCCTGGTGCTGACCCATGCCGACAGCCCACCGCTGCGGTTCTCCACCGCCCGCCACCACAGTCGCACAGACGATCCCGACGACACGTCGATGCTCGACGACGTCGTCCGCTTCGTCGGCCAGCGGGTCGCCGCCGTAGTGGCCGACAGCGTCGCCGTCGCCGAACTCGCCTGTCGCTCGATCGAGGTCGTGTACCTCGAGCTGCCCGCCGTGTTCGATCCCGAGCAGGCCACCGCGCCCGGCGCGCCCGCGGTGCACGGCGACAAGACCGCCGACGCCCGCATCGCCGACGCGTCGCGCAACGTGCTCGCCGAACTGCACGGCGGCGTCGGCGATCTCGACGTCGGCATCGCACGGGCCGAGGCCGCGGGCGGCGCGGTGGTGCGCGAGACGTACCACACCCAGCGCGTGCAGCACGTCCACCTGGAGACCCACGGGTGCACCGGCTGGCGCGACGACGACGGACGGCTGGTGATCCGCACCAGCTCGCAGGTGCCGTTCCTGATCCGCGACGAACTCTGCTACCTCTTCGGCCTCGCGCCCGACGAGGTCCGCGTCGTCACCAAGCGGGTGGGCGGCGGGTTCGGCGCCAAGCAGGAGATGCTCACCGAGGACCTGGTCGCGCTCGCGGTGCTGCGGCTGGGGGAGCCGGTGCGCTACGAGTTCAGCCGCAGCGACCAGTTCACCGCCGCACCGTGCCGCCACCCGTTCCGGGTGACGGTGACCGCCGCAGCCGATCCCGACGGCACGCTGACGGCGCTCGGCATCGACGTGCTCGTCGACGCGGGCGCGTACGGCAACCACAGCCCCGGGGTGATGTTCCACGGCTGCGGCGAGTCGATGGCGGTGTACCGCGTCGCCAACAAGCGGGTCGACGCGGCGGCGGTCTACACCAACAACCTGCCGTCCGGCGCCTTCCGCGGCTACGGCCTCGGTCAGGTGATGTTCGGCGTGGAGTCCGCGCTCGACGAGCTGGCGGCACGGCTGGACATCGACCCGTTCGACCTGCGGCGCCGCAACGTCGTGGTGCCGGGCGACGACTTCGTCGACTCACACGTGCTCGACGACGACCTGACGTTCGGCAGCTACGGCCTCGACCAGTGCCTCGACCTCGCGCAGTCGTCGCTGCGGCGCGGCAACGGGGTCGGCGCACCGGAGGGCTGGGCCGTGGGCGAGGGCATGGCGATCGCGATGATCGCGACCATCCCGCCGCGCGGACACGTCGCCGACGCGTCGATCACCGTCGACGCCGCCGGCACCTACCTGCTGTCGGTCGGCACCGCCGAGTTCGGCAACGGCACCACCACCGTGCACGCGCAGCTGGTCACCAGCGCGCTCGACACGGTGGTCGACAACGTCGTGATCCGGCAGTCCGACACCGACGCGACCGGCTACGACACCGGCGCGTTCGGCTCCGCGGGAACCGTCGTCGCCGGGATCGCCGTACAGGCCGCGTGCCGTGCGCTGCGCACCCGCATCCTGGCCGCCGCCGCGGCTCTGTCCGGCGTGTCCGCCGACGGCTGCGTCCTCGGACCCAACGGCGTGCAGTGCGGCGCGACGTTCGTCGGATTCGCCGACCTGCCCTCCGGTCTGATCGGCCACGGCAGGCACGAGGGCACGCCCCGGTCGGTGGCGTTCAACGTGCAGGCCTTCCGGGTGGCCGTCGACGTCGAGACCGGCGTGGTGCGGATCCTGCAGTCGGTGCAGGCCGCCGACGCGGGCGTGGTGCTCAACCCGCAGCAGTGTCGCGGGCAGGTCGAGGGCGGCGTCGCCCAGGGCATCGGCTCGTCGCTGTACGAGGAGATGACCGTCGACGCGTCCGGTGCGGTGACCAACCGCGCGCTGCGCGAGTACCACGTGCCGCAGCTCGCCGACGTGCCCGTCACCGAGGTGTACTTCGCCGACACCTACGACGAACTCGGCCCGCTCGGTGCCAAGTCGATGAGCGAGTCGCCCTACAACCCGGTGGCCCCGGCGCTGGCCAACGCCATCGCGCGGGCCTGCGGGGCCCGGGTGCGCAGAATG
The DNA here is from genome assembly GCF_056679845.1 of Mycobacterium sp. PTI7. Taxonomy (NCBI): domain Bacteria; kingdom Bacillati; phylum Actinomycetota; class Actinomycetes; order Mycobacteriales; family Mycobacteriaceae; genus Mycobacterium; species Mycobacterium sp. PTI7. The sequence goes on along the minus strand of NZ_CM155252.1, from coordinate 4,096,878 downwards.
CCGATGACGCCGGCGCGGGTGTGGCGGACCCTTACACTGATGCCCGAGGTGCGGGCGCAGGCCCCGAGCGATACCGGGAGTGCATAGGAGTACGCGGTGTTTTCCCTGGCGCGACTGTCCTGCTTCATCGCCGTCGCCGAGGAACTGCACTTCGGCCGTGCCGCCGAGCGGCTGCACATGACGCAGCCCCCGCTGAGCAGGCAGATCCAGCAGCTCGAGGCCGAACTCGGCGTGCAGCTGATCGACCGCACCACCCGGACGGTCACGCTGACCCCGGCGGGCGCGGCCTTCCTGCCCGACGCCCGACGCATCCTGCAGCTGGCCGAGGGTGCGGCGCAGACCGTGAAGCGCGTTCCCGCAGGCGATCTCGGCACCGTCGTCATCGGGTTCACCGCCGCGTCCGCGCACGCCGTGCTGCCCCCGCTCCTCGAGGCCAGCCGCGCGCAGCTGCCCGACGTCAAGCTCGACCTGCGCGAGATGGTGACCGCGGCGCAGATCGAGGGTCTCGTCACCGGCGAGATCGACCTGGGGATGGCCCGGCCGCCGCTCAAGCGGCCGGGGCTGGTGTCGCGGCCGCTGCTGCACGAGCAGCTCATCGCGGCGCTGCCCGTCGACCACCCGCTGACCACGCTGGGCAGGCAGCTCACGCTCAACGACCTCGACGGCCAGGACGTGATCATGTACTCGCCCGTCCAGGCGCGCTACTTCAACGATCTGCTGATCAGCACGTTCACCATCGCCGGCGCGACGCCCCGCTACGTGCAGACCGTCACGCAGGTGCACACCATGCTGGTGCTCGTCCGCTCCGGCATCGGCATCGCGCTGGTGCCCGCGTCGGCGGCGACGCTGCACCCCGAGGGCGTCGCGTTCCGGTCGATCGGCGCCTTCCGCGAGCGGCCCGTCGAGTTGGACGCGGTGTGGCGCAGCGACAGCACCAACCCCGCGCTGCTGCGCCTGCTGCGCGACGTGCTCCCGCAGCGCGAGTGGACCACCGACGACCTGGTCGACGAGTTCGTCGGCAACTAGCCCCTACCCGCGAACTGGAGAGTCACGTCGCCGGCGGGCCGGATTCACGACGTGACTCTCCAGTTCGGTGCAAAGAGACTCAGACGCGGACCGCGGGCTGCAGCACCGGGGTGACCAGCCGGCCGGTGGCGAGGAACTCGTCGAGGTTGCGCAGCGTCAACGCCTCCATGGCGGCGCGCGTCTGCACGGTTCCGCTGCCGACGTGCGGCAGCAGCACCACGTTGTCCATGTGCGTCAGCTCGGCGGGCACGTTGGGCTCGTCGGCGAACACGTCGAGCCCGGCGCCGGCGAGGCGCCCGGATGCCAGCCGCTCCACCAGGGCCTGCTCGTCGACGACGCTGCCGCGCGCGATGTTGATCAGGTAGCCCTCCGCGCCGAGGGCGTCGAGCACGTCGGCGTCAACGAGCCGGCTGGTCCCGCTGCCGCCGGCCGCGGCAATCACCAGGACGTCGACGCCGGTGGCCAGCTCGACGGGCGAGCCGACGTAGGTGAACTCGGACCCGTCCACCCGGTTGCGGTTGTGGTAGGAGATGGTGCAGCCGAATGCGCTGAGCCGCTTGGCGATTGCGCCGCCGATCCGGCCGAGGCCGATGATGCCGACGCGCGTGTTGCTGACCTGGCGGGTGAGCGGGTAGTTGCCCTCGACCGGCCAGCTGCCGGCCCGCAGGTAGCGGTCGGCGGCGCTGAACCGGCGCATCACGTCGATCATCAGCCCGACGGCGGTGTCCGCGACACAGTCGGTGAGGACGTCGGGGGTGTTGCTGACCCCGACGCCGCGCTGCTCGGCGGCCGCCACGTCGGTGGTGTCGTAGCCGACGCCGAAGTTCACGACGGCGCCGAGGTTCGGCAGGGCGGCCATCAGGTCGGCGTCGACGCCGGTGCGTCCTGACGTCACGACGGCGGTGACGTCCGCGCCGGACCGGTCGAGGAACTCGGTGCGCGCCGCGGCGTCGTCGGGCAGCTCCAGGGCGTCGTAGTCGGTGCGCAGGATCTGGGCCAGCGACGGCTTCAGCGGACCCACCTGAAGGACTCGGTGGTCGGAACGGTGGCCTGCACCGGGTGTCGTGGGCACGGCTGTCTCCTCGTGATGGGTCGAAATGCCTCGCATGCTCTCCATGGACCGTAGAGAGGCGCGGGAATACCTGTCCAACTCGGAATTAGCATGGCTTGATACCGAACCGGCATAACTAGCCGTTTGGGGACCGCTGGCGAGTATCGGACCAGTGTGACGGGGGTCGTATCCGCACGTCAGAGTGCCTGTGATCACCCTCGCGGGCACCGCCAGCAAGCCTGCGAGGCGCCGAATAGGGCCATTTGACGCGGTTGACGGTGGTTCCGAGGCGCTCCTACGGTGTGTCTACCGTCACAGACGTCATCCACATACGTGGACGCTCACGCCGACACACGGAGGAACACATGGCCGCATCCGGTCAGCACCGGCGCATCCGCCGCGCGGCGACCGCCGTAGTGGCCACGGCCGGGGCCTGCCTCGTCGCCGCCGGCTGCACCGTCGCCAACTCCGGCCAGGGCGGGTACGACCCGAACACCCTGCGCATCGTCCTGTCCCAGGAGCCGCCGACGCTCGAGCCGTGTGAGGGGTCGCTGACCTCGACCGGCATCGTCACTCGCTCCAACATCACCGAACCCCTCGTGGAGCGCGACTCCACCACCGGCGAACTGCTGCCGCTGCTCGCCACCGAGTGGAGGCAGACCGCGCCCACCGAGTGGACGTTCACGCTCCGCGACGGCGTCGCCTTCTCCGACGGCGCACCGTTCACCTCCGAGGACGCCGCGTTCTCGATCGACCGCGCGGTGAACTCGGACCTGAACTGCAACGTCGACGGCTACGTCTTCGGCGACGAGAAGCTGAGCCTCCGGACACCCGACGCCAACACCGTCGTCGTCGGCACCACCGAGCCGGATCCCATTCTGCCGCTGCGCATCTCGTTCGTCGAGATCGTGCCCCGCACCACCAGCGCCACCGAGAAGGTGCGCGAACCCATCGGCACCGGCCCCTACGCGATCCAGGACTGGCAGTACGGCCAGAAGCTCATCCTGGCGCGCAACGCGACCTACTGGGGCAAGCCGCCGGCCTTCGCCAAGGCCGAGTACAAGTGGCGCAGCGAGGGCAGCGTCCGCGCCGCGATGATCACCAACGACGAGGTCGACATCGCCACCGGGCTCGGACCCGAGGACGGCGCAGGCGATCTCGGCGTCCCGTTCCAGAACAACGAGACCACCGCACTCCGGATCACCGGCAACGAGGCGCCGCTGAACGACATGCGCATCCGGCAGGCCATCAACTACTCGGTCAACCGCACCGGCATCGTCAAGGCGCTGTTCCGCGGCCTCGGCGAGCCGGCCGCACAGCTCATCCCCGAGGGCGTGATCGGCTACAACGACCAACTCGAACTGTGGCCGCACGACCCCGAGAAGGCCCGCCAGCTCGTCGACGAGGCCCGCGCCGACGGCGTCCCGGTGGACCGGCAGATCCGGCTGATCGGCCGCAACAGCCAGTTCCCCGGCGTCACCGAGACCGTCGAGGTGATCCAGAGCGAACTCGCCAACGCCGGTCTGAACGTCAAGATCGAGATGATGGACACCGCCGCTCAGCTCGAGTACCAGCTCCAACCGTTCCCCGCCAACGCCGGACCGTTCCTCGCGCTGATCCAGCACGGCAACCAGGCCGGTGACGCCGCCTTCACCGTCGACCAGTACATGCGCTCCGACGGCGCCCAGAGTGCCTTCGGCACACCGGCATTCGACGAGCAGATCGCCGCGGCCGGCAGGCTCACCGGCGAGCAACGCCAGCAGGCCTACGCGCAGATCTTCGCCGACGAGCCGCAGAAGATCATGCAGTTCGCCTACATCGCCCACATGCGCGGCATTCTCGGCAAGTCGGCCCGGGTGGACTACACGCCCAACCCCGCCACCGGCGACGAGATGCTGCTGGCAGCGATGACGCCCTCCTCGTCCGACCGCACCGACCAGTCCTGACACCTCCGTCGTCTCGAGAAGGGCCCACCGCAGATGTTCTCCTTCGTCCGGCGCCGGATGTACTCCAGCGCACTGCCGTTGATCATCGTGCTCCTCGGAGTGTTCCTGCTCGCCAGGCTCACCGGGGATCCCACGAACCTGTACCTACCGGAGTCCGCGACACCCGACCAGCGCGCGGAGTTCGCCGCCGCCAACGGATTCAACGATCCGCTGATCACGCAGCTGATCGACTACTTCAAGGGCGTCGTCCACCTCGACTTCGGAACCTCGCTGCGCACCGGCCAGTCCGCGTCGGAGATGGCGCTGCGCGCCTTCCCGGCGACACTGCAGCTCGCAGTCACCACGATGCTGCTCGCCATGGTCGGCGCCGTCGTGATCGGCTGCTGGGCGGCCTACCGGCCCAACTCGCTGGCCGACCGCTTCTCCAGCCTGCTGTCGATGACGGCGGCGAGCATCCCCGACTTCTGGTTCGCCATCACCGGCGTCTGGCTGTTCGCGGTCCTGATGGGCTGGCTGCCCACCTCCGGCACCGACGCCGGCGTGCTCTCCTGGGTGCTGCCCATCGCGACGCTGATGATCCGGCCGCTCGGCGTCCTCACCCAGGTGGTGCGCGGCGCGATGGTGTCCGCGCTGTCGGCGCCCTACGTACGGCTCGCACGGAGCAAGGGCGCGAGCGACTTCCGCGTCGTCACCCACCACGCGCTGCGCAATGCCGCGGCGCCAGCACTGACCGTCGCCGGCGACCTGGCCGTCGGCCTGATCAACGGTGCGGTCGTGGTCGAGGCCATCTTCGGCTGGCCCGGCATCGGCAAGCTGATGATCGACGCGATCCTGCAGCGGGACTTCGCTGTCCTGCAGGCCGCCGTCCTGCTCACCGCCGTCAGCATCTTCATCCTCAACATCGCCATCGACGCCTGCTACGCGCTGCTCGACGCACGCGTGCGGGAACCGGCCAAGGTCTAAGGAGCGACCATGAGCACTCACATCGACCTGGTCCCGGTCAAGCCCACGACGCCCATCGTCGGCGAGGCCGAGCGCGGCGGGGCACGCAAGTCCGCAGGCGCCGTGTGGTTCCGGCTGCTGGTCAACGACCGGGTGGCCGCCGCAGCCGCGGTGGTCCTCGGACTGGTGTTCCTCACCGCCGCGTTCGGACCGATGCTGATGGGCAACCTCGCCACCACCATCGACCTCGACAACTCGAACCAGGCGCCGTTCACGCTGGCCAACGGCTGGGCCGGCGTGCTCGGCACCGACCCGCTGGGCCGCAGCATGTTCGCCCGGCTCGTCGTCGCCTGTCAGACCACGCTCTCGGTCGCCATTCCCGCCGTGCTGATCTCGGCGATCATCGGGTCGATCGTCGGCATGTGGGCCGGCTTCTACCGTGGCTGGCGCGAGACGCTGGCCATGCGCATCGCCGACGTCATCATGAGCTTCCCGTCGCTGCTGCTCGCGGTCGTCGTGCTCTACGTCTTCTCGCCGAGCGCCGCCAACATCGTTCTCGTCCTGGCGGTCACCCGCATCCCGGTGTACCTGCGTACCGCACGCGCCGAGTCGGCCGAGCTGTCGACGCGGGTATTCGTCGACGCCGCACGGACCTTCGGCGCCAGCGGACGGTCGATCATCATGCGCCACGTGCTGCCGATCGTCCTCCCGACACTGCTCACCGTCGCCACGCTCGACTTCTGCTACGTGATGCTGGCGGAGAGTTCACTGAGCTTTCTCGGCATCGGCATCCAGCCACCCGACGTCAGCTGGGGCCTGATGGTGGCGCAGGGCCGCACCTACCTGCACACCGCCTGGTGGCTGTCGTTCTTCCCCGGCCTCGCCATCGTCATCACGACGGTGTCCGCCACGATCCTCGCGGCGTGGGCCCGCATCGCCACCGACCCGGCGCAGCGCTGGCGCCTCACCGTCCCGCAGAAGCGCCTGTCCCGCTTCGCCAAGACCGGAAAGGCCCTGTGAAGATGACCGCCGTTGCCGAGCACCCGCGATCCGAACGAGTCGACGCCGATCCCGCACTTCGGGTGGCGGGCCTCACCGTCGACATCCGCACCATCACCGGCACCGTCCGCGCCGTCGACCACGTCTCGTTCTCCGCGCACCGCGGGGAGACGCTGGCGCTGCTCGGCGAGTCGGGCTGCGGCAAGTCGATGACGGCCACCGCGCTCGTCGGCCTGCTCGAACCCGTCGCCGAGGTCACCGACGGCACCGCGTACCTCACCGGACACGACGAGACCGCAGACCTGCTGGCCGCCGATCGCAAGACGCGCAGGAAGATGGCGGGCACCGAACTCGCCATCGTGTTCCAGGACGCGCTGACGGCGCTCAACCCGCTGTACACCGTGGGAACCCAACTCGCCGAGCCGTTCCGCATCCACCACGGCATGAAGGCCAAGGAGGCCAAGGCCAAGGCCGTCGAACTGATGACGCGCGTGGGCATCCCGCAGCCCGAGGAGCGGCTGAACAGCTACCCGCACCAGTTTTCCGGGGGCATGCGCCAGCGCCTGCTGATCGCGATGGCCGTCGCGCTGAACCCGCGGGTGCTGATCGCCGACGAGCCCACCACCGCACTCGACGTCACCGTGCAGGCGCAGATCATGGCGCTGCTGAAGAGCCTGCGCTCCGAGTTCGACATGGCGGTCGTGCTGATCACCCACGACCTCGCGCTCGTCGCCGAGGAAGCCGACAAGGTGGCCGTGATGTACGCGGGCACCGTCGTCGAGACCGGCCCCGTCGCGCAGGTGTTCGCCGACCCGAAGCACCCGTACACCAAGGGGCTGCTGGACTCGGTCCCCGTCAACGCCGAGCGCGGCGCGCACCTCAAGTCCATCGGCGGCTCCCCACCGGACCTGCACTCGGTGCCCACGGGCTGCGTCTACCAGGCGCGGTGCCCGTTGGCCGCCGAGATCTGCGTGACGACGCGGCCTCAGCTGCAGTCGGTCGGCGCCACGCGGCAGTCGGCGTGCCACTTCCCCAAGGAGGTCTGAGAATGTCCGATCCCACCCAGCAGGCAGACCAGCTGCTCACCGTGCGCGACCTGGAGAAGCACTTCCGGGTGCCCGGTGGACGCAAGGGGCACGGGGGCGGCAAGAACGTGCTGCGCGCGCTCGACGGCATCAACCTCGACCTGGCCCGCGGCGAGACACTCGGACTCGTCGGCGAATCCGGTTGCGGCAAGTCCACTCTGGCCCGGACGCTGATGATGCTCGAGCGTCCCGACGCCGGCACCGTGACGTTCGACGGCATCGACCCGTTCGGCCTCCGCGGCAAGGACCTGCTCGAGTTCCGCCGCCGCGTGCAGATGGTCTTCCAGGATCCGTACGCCTCGCTGAACTCCCGCATGTCGGCCGGCGACCTCATCGCCGAGCCGTGGCGCACGCACCGCACGCTGCACGCGTCGAAGTCCGACCGCGACAACCGCGTTCGCGAACTGCTCGACCTCGTCGGCCTCGGCGCCAAGGCCGTCGACAAGTATCCCCAGGAGTTCTCCGGCGGTCAGCGGCAGCGCATCGGCATCGCCCGCGCACTCGCCCTGAACCCCGACGTCATCATATGTGACGAGCCGGTGTCCGCGCTCGACCTGTCGGTGCAGGCGCAGGTGCTCAACCTGCTCAACGACCTGCAGCAGCAGCTCGGGATCAGCTACGTGTTCATCTCCCACGACCTCTCGGTGGTGCGGCACGTCGCCGACCGCGTGGCCGTGATGTACCTGGGCCGCATCGTCGAATCCGGGCCCACGGAGGCGGTGTTCGAGCGGCCCGAGCACCCGTACACCGCGGCGCTGACGTCCGCCGCGCCCAAGCTGGACGCCGCCAGCCGCGGCGATCGCATCCTGCTCAAGGGCGAGGTGCCCTCGCCGATGAACCCGCCGTCGGGCTGCCGGTTCCGGACCCGCTGCTGGAAGGCGACCGACGTGTGCGCCCAGGAGCGGCCGCCGCTGTCGCTGGACCTGGCGGCCGCCGGACACGTGGGGGAGTGTCACCACCCGCTGTCCGAGGACCGGGCCGCCCTGTCCCACACCGCGTGAGCACCGACCGTGACAGCCCCCGATGAGCGTCGCCGCGTACGCCGTCATCGCGACCGCCGTCCTGCTGGCGTCCTGTCTGCAGGCCTCCATCGGCTTCGGCATGGGGATGCTCGCGGCGCCGGTGGTGGCCATCGTCGACCCCGGCCTGATCCCCGGCACGTTGATCATGCTGGCGACGCTGGTCACCCTGATGGTGGTGATCCGCGAACGCACGGCGATCGACGTGTCCGGCACCGGGTGGGCGCTGCTCGGCCGGGTGCCGGGCACGGTCGCGGGGGCGCTCCTGCTGGCCGCCATTCCCGAACGGGCGCTGGCGATCCTGATCGCCGCCGTCGTCCTGGGCGGCGTGCTGATCACCAGCCTCGGCTGGGTGCCGGAGGTGCGCCGCCGCAACCTCGTCCTGGCCGGGGCGACGTCGGGCGTCCTCGGTACCGCCACGGCGATCGGCGGCCCGCCGATGGCGCTGGTGTGGCAGCGCAGCACCGGTCCGGAGCTGCGCGGCACGATGAGCAGCTTCTTCCTCATCGGATCGCTGCTGTCGCTGGGGATGCTCTGGCTGACCGGATCGGTGGACGGGCACACGTTCTCGACGTTCGCGATGCTGCTGCCCGTCTGCGTGGCCGGTTACGTCCTGTCGCGGTGGGCCAATCGGCTCCTCGATCAGCGCAGGCAGCGGTGGACCGCGATCACCGTGTCGGCGCTGGGCGCCGCGGTGCTCGTCGTGCAGCAGGTCTGGGCCACGTGACGCACCGTCGGCCCCGGCTTCGCACGAGGGTGGCGTGATGGCCGCGCCCGACCCCCTGCCGCGGGCCGTGCCGGCACCGGCCTCGCGTTCGGGCGTCAAGTCGGCCGTGCGCACCGTCGAACTGCTGGAGTTCCTGGCCGCCCGGCAGGACCGGCCCACCCGGATCCGCGAGATCAGCGAGGCGCTCGACATGCCGCGCAGCAGTGCGCACGCGCTGCTGCGCACCCTCATGGCCGAGGGGTGGGTGCGCGCCGACGACTCGGGGACGCTGTACGGCATCGGCATCCGGGCGCTGCTGGTGGGCACGAGCTATCTCGACAGCGATCCGTACCTGCCGATGATCACGCCGTTCCTCGACGAACTGCGCCACGACCACGACGAGACGTTCCACCTGGGGCGGCTCGACGGCACCGACGTGGTGTACCTGGCCACCCGGGAGTCGCGCCAGTACCAGCGCACCACCAACCGCGTGGGCCGTCGACTGCCCGCGCACGCCACCGCGCTCGGGAAGGCGCTGCTCGCCGATCGATTCGGCGACGAGCGGGACCGGCACCTGCCCGAGGTGCTCGAGGCCGTCACGCCGAGGACGCTCACCGATCGCGCCGCACTCGACGACGCACTCGGCACCGCGATGGTGCGGGGCTACGCCACCGACGACGAGGAGAACACCGCCGGCGTCCGGTGTTTCGCGGTCGCGCTGCGGTACACCCGGCCCGCCCAGGACGCGATCAGCGCCTCGGTACCGCTCGCGCGACTCGCGCCCGCCCGGGAGCGGGAGATCGTCGACGCGCTGTGTGCGGTGGGCGACAAGGTGACCCGCGTCCTGCGGCCGGTGGCCAACGGCGACAAGTGGTTCCGGTGATGACACCGTCCGTTGCGGCGATGCGCCGTCGGCATCAATCCATGCCAGATCAGTGTTGGACGTGCATTGATCCCGATCGTAGGGTGGCGCCATGAGCAGCTCGAACCCCCGCACTCCCGTCGTCACCGAGATGCGGGTCGTCCCGGTCGCGGGACACGACGACATGCTGCTGAACCTCAGTGGCGCGCACGGCCCCTTCTTCACGCGGAACCTGGTGATCCTCACCGACTCCGAGGGCCGCACCGGCGTCGGCGAGGTCCCCGGCGGCGGCGCGATCCAGCGCACGCTCGAGGACGCCCGCACCATCGTCGAGGGCCGCAGCGTCGGCGCCCACCACGCCGTGCTCGCCGACATGCGCACCGCGTTCGCCGACCGTGACGCCGGCGGCCGCGGCGCCCAGACCTTCGACCTGCGCGTCGCCGTGCACGCCGTCACCGCGGTCGAATCGGCACTGCTCGACCTGCTCGGCCAGCATCTCGAGGTGCCCGTCGCGGCACTGCTCGGCGAGGGCCAGCAGCGCTCGCGCGTGCAGGCGCTCGGCTACCTGTTCTTCGTCGGCGACCGGACCAGGACCGACCTCGCCTACCGGTCGGCCGCCGACGAAGCCGCCGACGCCGACGACTGGATGCGGGTGCGCCACGACGAGGCGCTGACGCCCGAGGCGGTGGTCCGCCTCGCCGAGGCCGCCCGCGACCGCTACGGCTTCCGCGACTTCAAGCTCAAGGGCGGCGTGCTGCCCGCCGCCGACGAGGCCAAGGCCGTCATCGCCCTCGCCGACCGCTTCCCCGACGCCCGGATCACCCTGGACCCCAACGGGGGATGGCTGCTCGCCGACGCGATCACGACGTGCCGCGAACTCGCCGACGTGCTCGCCTACGCCGAGGACCCGGTCGGCCCCGAGGCGGGCTTCTCCGGCCGCGAGGTGATGGCCGAGTTCAAGCGCGCGACCGGCCTCCGGACCGCCACCAACATGATCGCCACCGACTGGCGCGAGATGGGTCACGCGATCCGGTCCGGCGCCGTCGACATCCCGCTGGCCGATCCGCACTTCTGGACCATGGCCGGCTCGGTGCGGGTGGCGCAGCTGTGCGATGCATGGGGACTCACCTGGGGATCGCACTCCAACAACCACTTCGACGTGTCGCTCGCCATGTTCACCCACGTCGCGGCCGCCGCACCGGGGGACGTGACCGCCATCGACACGCACTGGATCTGGCAGGACGGCCAGCGCATCACCACGGCGCCCTACGAGATCGTCGACGGCTACCTCGACGTCCCCGACGCGCCCGGCCTCGGCGTCGAACTCGACGAGGACGCCGTCGCGGCCGCCCACCAGCTGTACCTGGCCGAGGGGCTCGGCGCGCGGGACGACGCCGCCGCCATGCAGTACCTCGTCCCCGGCTGGACGTTCGACTCCAAGCGGCCCGCGCTGCAGCGGAACTGACCGTGAAGATCCTGGTCGCCGATACCAACCTGGTGCCCCACCGCGGCCGTCTCGAGGCCGCGCTGCCCGCCGGGTGCACCACGGTGTGGCGACCGGGCGCCGAGCCCGCGACCCTGCCGGCCGACCTCCGCGACGCCGAGGTCTACGTCGGCGGTCGCTTCACCGCCGACATGGCCGCCGTGGCGGAGAAACTGCGGCTCGTCCACGTCGCCGGCGCGGGCACCGACCGGGTCGACTTCGCGGCGCTCCCCGACGGCGTCGAGGTGGCCAACACCTTCCACCACGAGCGATCGATCGCCGAGTACGTGCTCGCCGCGGCGACCATGCTGCGTCGCGACTTCCTCGCCCAGGATCGGGCACTGCGCCGCGGGGTGTGGGCGACCCCGGTCTACGACGACGCCATCCCCCAACCGATCACCCTGCGCGACAGCCGGATCGGGTTCGTCGGGTTCGGGCACATCGGCCAGTGCGCGTGGGAACTGTTCCGCGCGGTCGGTTCGTCGGGCGCCGCGGTCACCGGATCCGGACGGCTGGATCCCGCGGCCCACGGCCTGGACTGGGCGGGCGACGTCTCGAGGCTCGACGCACTGCTCGCCGAGAGCGACGTGGTGGTGGTGTCGGCCCCGCTCACCCCGGCGACCACCGGCATGATCGGCGGCGCGCAACTGCGGGCGCTCGGTGCCGACGGAGTCCTGATCAACGTGGGACGGGGCGCACTCGTCGACGAACGAGCGCTCTACGACGCACTGGTCGACGGCACCGTCAAGGCCGCCGCGATCGACGTCTGGTACCGCTATCCGACCGGCCCGGGCGCGACCACGCCACCCGCCAACCTGCCGTTCACCGAACTCGCGAACGTGCTGGCGACGCCGCACTCGTCGGGCATCACCACCGACACGTTCCGGGGCCGCGTCGACGACATCGCCGCCAACGTCGGACGGCTGACGCGCGGCGAGCCGCTGCGCAACCTGGTGACGCGCTGACCCCCGAGCCGCGACGCCACTAGAGTTCACCGGCGATGGCCCACTACGGATACTGCGTGATCGGCGCGGGCATCGTCGGCCTGGCCACCGCCCACCGCCTGCTCTGCGACGAACCCGACGCGACGGTCGTCGTCCTCGAGGCCGAGGACGAGGTCGCCCGGCACCAGACCGGCCACAACAGCGGCGTCATCCACTCGGGCATCTACTACGAGCCCGGCAGTCTCAAGGCAACCCTCTGCAAGGCGGGGGAGCGGGCCACCAAGGACTTCTGCGCCACCAACGACATCCCGTTCGACGAGTGCGGCAAGCTGATCGTCGCGACCGAGCCCGCGGAGGTCGCCCGGATGGACGCGCTGGCCGAGCGCGCCGTGGTCAACGGCATCGAGCACCAGCGGGTGACCGCCGCCGAACTCGCCGACCTCGAACCCAGAATCACCGGTCTCGCAGCGCTGCACCTGCCCCGGACCGGCATCGTCGACTACCGCCTCGTCTGCCGCCGCCTCGCCGAACTGGTGATCGCGGCGGGTGGCGTGATCCGCACCGGCCAGCGCGTCGTCGCGATCTCCGAGGGCTCCGCACGGGTGACGGTGACCACCTCGACCGACCAACTCGCGTGCGACCGGCTGGTGGCGTGCGCGGGCCTGCAAGCGGACCGCATCGCCGCGATGGCGGGCGTCACCTCCGACGTCCGCATCGTGCCGTTCCGCGGCGAGTACCACCAGTTGCCCGACGAGCGCGCCGGCTTCGTCCGGCGGCTCATCTATCCGGTTCCCGATCCCACGCTGCCGTTCCTGGGCGTGCACCTCAGCCCGACCATCGACGGACGCATCACCGTCGGGCCGAACGCGGTGCTCGGCCTGTCGCGCGAGGGCTACCCCAAGCTGTCGGTGGACCTGCGTGACGTCGCCGACATGGCCGGCTTCCCCGGCACCTGGCGAGTGGCCCGAGCGAACGTCGCGCTCGGGTTGCGGGAGATCCGCAACTCCGCGTTCAAGGGCAGCTACCTACGGGAATGTCGCAGGTACGCCCCGGAGCTGACCAAGGCGGACCTCCTCCCTCATCCCGCGGGGATCCGGGCGCAGGCGGTTCGGCGTAACGGCACGCTCGTCCACGACTTCGTGGTCGAGCGCACCGACCGGATGGTGCACGTGCTCAACTCCCCGTCGCCCGCCGCCACCGCCGCACTCCCGATCGCACGCCACGTCGCCACGTTGGTGACGACGTGACGCTGAACACCCTCAGCTGATCTGAGCGTGCGTCGCCGAACTTCGCTGGTTACTGTCGAAGTCAATGAATCCGCAGGTCGGACGCGCCAAATGCGGGATTCGCCGAATTCGCTATCGCTCGCAAATGGCAATAATGGCAATCGGTGTCACCATTCGGTCCCCCGAAATGCTTACGGAATCGTCTCGGGACTGTGTTGACACAGACTCATCAGCTATCGTCTGACGGGTGCGGCGAAACTTAATTTGACGTGCTGGTCACGCATTGTCGCGTGATTCGCAGGCAAGCTAGCAAATGGTTATACGTAGGTTATGGAAAATTCACACGCTTCATACCTTCGGTTCGATCCGTACGATCAGCAGTGATATCCCCCGTGAAGACCCACCAGACATTCCCCTAATTCCGGTGTGGTCGGCGTTACAGCAGCAGGAGGCCCGGCCGATGACCCGAAACCTGGAAGCGCAGGCCGCGGCCCCGCGCGCCGCGACGGGTGCTCCCGGCCGAGTGCGCGCCCGCATCATCGGTCTCGACGGCGTCCGTGGGCTGCTCTGTCTGTCGATCGCCATCACCCACGTCACCGGGCACTACTCGCCGAACACCGCCGAGACGTGGATGACCAGCCTGCTCGGCTTCTCCTTGGTCTACTTCTTCGTCCTGAGCGGCTTCCTGCTGTTCCTGCCCTACGTGCGCAACCTCGCCGACGAGCGTTCGGTCGCCAAGATGCCGAACACCGGCGACTACGCGGTGCACCGCATCGCGCGCATCATGCCGGTCTACATCGTCATCTTCCTGATCGTGAACTTCCTGCTGCGGGTGTCCTACGTGGAGAACCCGGCGCTGCAGCCGCTGGGCACCGACGACGGCACCGGCATGATCACCGACCCCGGCCAGCTGCTCGCCAATCTCACGCTGACCCAGTCCTACTTCCCGCAGTACATCCAGACCGGCATCAATCCGGCGTGGTCGCTGACGCTCGAGTACGCGTTCTACGCGTCGCTGCCGCTGCTCGGCTGGGCCCTGTTCGCACTGCGCAAGCGGATCTCGATGAACCCGCTGGTGCTGGCGGCACTGGCACCCGCGCTGCTCCTCGTCATCGGATTGGCGGGCCGAACGTTCATCCCGCTGGTGTTCGCCCAGGCCGGGACCACCGACTTCATGCTGCTGAACTGGGGCCCCAACTGGGCCGCCGTGTTCACCAAGAGCTTCCTCACCAACGCCGACAACTTCGCCCTCGGCATGTTCGCGGCAGTCGTGTTCGTCGCGATCGAACGCGGCGCGCTGCGCGAGGGGATCAGCCGCCGGGTGCGCGTGCTGTCCGCCGCGGGCATCGTGCCGATGCTGGCCGTCTCCGCGGTCCTGCTGGTGGTCGCGAACCAGTTCACCACCGCGGGCGTCGGCGTCGTCGCGGCGCTGATGATCCTCGCGATCGTCGCCCCGCTGGCCCGCGGGGAGAAGACCCGGCTCGCGGTCTGGCTCGACGCACGACCGATGCGCTACGTCGGCGAGATCTCGCTGTCGGCCTACCTCTGGCACTTCCCGCTGATCCTGCTGCTGGGCCGCCTCGGCCTCATGGCCGGCGACACCACGTGGGGCATGTGGCGCAACGTCGTGCTCCTGCTGGTCGCGACCATCGCGGTCGCCTCGATCACCTACTACGGCGTCGAGAAGCCGGTGATGAAGTGGGCGAAGAAGTTCCGCAAGAAGAAGGTCGCGGTGCCCCACGATCCCGAGCTGGCCACCGCGGGCAGCCTGCCGAAGACGAGCTAGACGGGCGCGGGCGTCCCGCGACCGGCGGCTACCAGTTCTGGTAGCCACCCTCCGGGCCGAGCATGCGCTCCAGGCGGGTGCGGTTGATCCGCGCCAGCTCGTTGCGGACCACCTTGCGCTCGGTCTCGACGTCGTTGTGCATGCGGTCGGACACCGTGCGCAGCACGTCGCTCGCGCAGGCCCCGTCGACGAACATGACGAACCCGAAGCCGAAACGGGTGGCGTAGTCGCGGGCACCGTCCGACAGCGCCGACATCACCGACTCGTCGTCGTCCCAGACCGAGCACTGCTCGGCCTGGCTGCGCGGGCTGCGAGGCCGTCGCCCCACGTGCGGGCAGGCGTCGAGGATCTGGTCGACGGCGGATTCCGCCATCGAGAACAGCAGCGCGTCGGCGTGGCGGAACAGCGCCAGGTGGCTGTCGTAGGGACGGCCCGCGGCGAGGCTGCGCGCCATCGGCATGCTGTTGCAGCATTCGTACAGGGCGTGCACGGCCTTGCGCTCGGGCCACGCATTGAACGCGTCGAGGCCGATCCCCTGATGCATGAACACGACTACATGATCGAAGGTGGATGGGGCGTACGCGTTACCCCGTGTTACGCGGGTGCTAAATCACCCGACTGGATGCGCCGAGCCGGAAGCCGGTGTCGTGATCGCGGCCGGAGAACGACGTGACTCTCCGGTTCGGCGTGGCGGACGGCGGTCAGTGACCGGTGGTCTTGAACCGCTCGATCGACGCGGTGACCTCGGCCTCGGCCTCGGCACGGCCGACCCAGTCGGCGGCCTTGACGTACTTGCCCGGCTCGAGGTCCTTGTAGTGGACGAAGAAGTGCTTGATGGCGTCGAGTTCGAACTGGTCGACGTCGCCGACGTCCTGGACGTGGTCCCAGCGCGGATCGCCGGCGGGCACACACAGCACCTTGTCGTCACCGCCGGCCTCGTCGGTCATCCGGAACATCGCGACCGGGCGCGCGTCGAGCGCGGCGCCGGGGAACAGCGACTCCGGCAGCAGCACCAGCGCGTCCAGCGGGTCGCCGTCCTCGCCGAGGGTGTTCTCGATGAAGCCGTAGTCGGCGGGGTAGCCGAACGCCGTGTACAGGTAGCGGTCCAGCTTGACCTTGCCGGTCTCGTGGTCGACCTCGTACTTGTTGCGCGAACCCTTGGGGATCTCGATGACGACCTCGAACTCCACGGTCGCGGCTCCTTCGTCTCTCACAGGTGAATGCATCGGCGCGGACGTCGCCTGACGTCGCGGGGTCAACCATAGACGAGCGATACCCTGTCAATTCAGGGCGCTGCTCCGCGGAATCCGACCGCGACCCACCGCGGGCGCCCACGAAACCAGGAGTGTCATGCGGCCCACCCGGTGGCGTCGGTCCACCCACGTCCTGCTCGGCGTGGCGGTGCTGCTCGTGGTGGCCGCGGTCGTCGCGGTGGGTGCGGTCTTCGCCGCGGGCGGCCGGTCCACCGAGGCGCAGTCCGTGCGGCCGCAACCGGAACCCGCCGTCGTCGAACCCGCGCTGTTCCCGCTCGGCGACGCCGCGCCCAAGCCGTCCGCCGCGAAGCTGAAGGCCACGCTTGCCCCGTTCGTCGCCGACCCGAACCTCGGCCGGCTGACGGGTCGCATCACCGACGCGATCACCGGCGAGGAACTGTGGGCCCAGGCGCCCGGGCTGCCGATGCAGCCGGCGTCGACCAACAAGGTGGTGACGACCGCCGCTGCACTGCTCGCGCTCGATCGGGACGCGACGCTCGAGACCACCGTGCTGACCGACCCCGACGTCCCGGGGCTGGTGGTGCTCAGGGGCGGCGGGGATCCGACGCTGTCGGCGGCGGGCCCGAAGACGCCGACCTGGTACCGCGGTGCCGCCCGCATCAGCGATCTCGCCGACCAGGTGCGCAAGGCCGGTGTGCGGGCCACCGTCGTCAAGGTCGACCTCAGTGCCTACAGCGGACCCACGCTGGCACCGGGCTGGGATCCGCTCGACATCCAGTACGGCGACATCGCGCCGATGGAGTCCGTGATGCTCGACGGCGGCCGTACCCAGCCGGTCAGCTACGACTCGGTCCGCTCGTTCACCCCCGGCCTGGACGCCGGCCGCGCGCTGGCCGTCGCACTCCGGGTCGATCCGGCCACCGTCGCACCGGTCCGGACGCCGCTGCGCGACGGCGTGCGGGTCGCCTCGGTCGAGTCGCCACCCCTGATGGAACGGTTGCGCGACATGATGAACGCCTCCGACAACGTGATGGCCGAGAGCATCGGCAGGGAGGTCGCGATGGCCCGCGACAAGCCCGTCAGCTTCGACGGCGCCGCGCGCGCCGTGCTCGACGAGGTGGGCGCCGCGGGCGTCGACACCCGGGGTGCCGTGCTGCGCGACGCGAGCGGCCTGTCGGTCGACGACCGTCTGACCGCCGAGACGCTCGACGAGGTGGTCACCGCCGCCGCCGGTCCCGACGAGCCGAGACTGCGCCCACTGGTCGACCTGTTCCCGATCGCGGGCGGCAGCGGCACGCTGTCCAACCGCTACCTCGACACCGACGCCGCGGGCCTGCTGCGCGCCAAGACCGGCTCGCTCACCGGCACCAACGCGCTGGCGGGCATCGTGACCGACGCCGGCGGCCGGGTGCTCGCCTTCACCTTCATCTCCAACGCGGCCGGGCCCACCGGACGCACCTCGCTCGACGCCCTGGCCACGGCGCTCAGCTCGTGCGGGTGCAGCTCGTGAGCGGGTCGACGCCGACCGTCGGGCGCACCGTCGACTGGGACTTCGCGGCGACCGTCGGACGCAAGCTGGTCCGGCCGGTGCCACCCACCACCGAGTACACCCGCCGCCAGGCGATCGACGAACTCGCCGAGTCGGCGCGGCGTGCCGAGCAGCCCGTCCGCGAGGTGACGGGGCTCAACGAGGGCGCCGCCGTCACCGAGGCCAGGATCATCGACCGCGGCGAATGGGTCGGTGCCGCAACGCAGTCCATGCGGATCATGACCGGTGGCGACGAGGGGGCGGCGAGCGGCTTCCTGACCCGCCGCGTCACCGGCGCGCAGACCGGGGCGGTGCTCGCGTTCGTCTCGTCGGGGATCCTGGGGCAGTACGACCCGTTCGCCGCCAATGGTGGCGAACTGCTGCTGGTCTATCCGAACGTCATTGCGGTCGAGCGCAACCTGCGCGTGAACCCGTCCGACTTCCGGCTGTGGGTGTGCCTGCACGAGGTCACCCACCGAGTGCAGATCCGCGCCAATCCGTGGCTCGCCGACCACATGTCGGGCGCGCTGGCCGTCCTCACCGACGATGCGGGACAGGACGTCGGCGCCGTCGCGGGACGGCTGAGCGAGTTCGTCAGGGAGCGGCGCGCGGGCGGCGATGCGGCACAACCGAACTCGGAGGGAATCATCGGGATCATGCGGGCCATCCAGTCGGAGCCGCAGCGCGCGGCCCTCGACCGGCTGCTCGTCCTGGGCACCCTCCTCGAAGGCCACGCCGACCACGTGATGGACGCCGTCGGACCGGCCGTGGTGCCGTCCGTCGCGACCATCCGGCGCCGGTTCAACGACCGTCGCCAGCGCAAACAGCCACCCCTGCAACGGGTTCTGCGCGCCCTGCTCGGCTTCGACGCCAAGATGAGCCAGTACACCCGGGGCAAGGCCTTCGTCGACGAGGTGGTGTCCACGGTGGGGATGGACCGCTTCAACACCGTCTGGACGAACGCCGACACCCTGCCGCTGCCCGGCGAAGTCGACGAACCGCGGAAATGGATCGACAGGGTTCTCTGACCGCGCTGCGACGGGCGGTCCTCGACTTCGAACGTGCACACGGCATCGGCCCCGACCCCTGGTGCGTCGCACTCTCCGGTGGCGCCGACTCGCTCGCGCTGACCGCCGTCGCGGCGCGGCTGCGCCCGACCACCGCGCTCATCGTCGACCACGGTCTGCAGCCGGGCTCGGCCGCGGTGGCCGCCGACGCCAGGGACCGCGCCCTCGGGTTCGGCTGCGTCGACGCCCGCGTGATCGCCGTGACCGTCGGATCGGCGGGCGGCCCGGAGGCCGCGGCCCGGACCGCCCGGTACGCCGCGCTGGACGAGGCCCGCGGCGACGCCGTGGTGCTGCTGGCGCACACGCTCGACGACCAGGCCGAGACCGTCCTGCTCGGTCTGGGTCGCGGGTCCGGCCCGAGATCGCTGGCCGGCATGCTGCCGTACCGCCCGCCGTGGGGCAGGCCTCTTCTGGGGGTGCGTCGCGCCGCGACGCGCGCGGCGTGTGCCGAGCTGGGGGTGTCACCGTGGCAGGACCCGCACAACTCGGACCCGCGCTTTACCCGCGCCCGTCTGCGCGCCGAGGTGCTGCCACTGCTGGAGGACGTGCTGGGCGGTGGCGTCGCCGAGGCGCTGGTCCGTACCGCCGCCGCCCTGCGCGAGGACACCGACACCCTCGACGAGCAGGCCGGCCTACAGCTGGCCGACATCGCCGAGCACGGGACGCTCGAGACGGCCCGGCTGACCGGGCTGCCCGCGTCGATCCGGCGCCGCGTCATCCGCGGCTGGCTGCTCGACGGCGGCGCGACCGGCCTGACCGACAAGCAGATCCGTGGCATCGACGTCCTGATCACCGACTGGCGCGGACAGGGCGGGGTGGCCGTCGGATCCCGGCTGCGGGGCCGCCGCCTGTTCGCCGCGCGCCGCGCCGGCCGGCTCGTGCTGCACGACGAACCGGTGTGACGCCACGCGAGATCCGGCGTCGGTGTGGTCGCGGCGATCCGGACGTGGCACGCTGAACCCGTGCCAGCCCATAGTGCCGACGAGCAGTATCCGGGTGACATCCAATCGGTCCTGCTGTCCGAGGAGGACATCCGGATCCGGACCGGGGAACTCGCCCAGGAGATCGCCGAGTCCTACCGCGAGACGATCGGCCCCGACGGGCAGGACCTCCTGCTGGTCACCGTGCTCAAGGGTGCGGTCATGTTCGTCACCGACCTGTCGCGCGCCATCCCGATGCCCACCCAGCTCGAGTTCATGGCGGTCAGCTCCTACGGTTCGGCGACGTCGTCGTCCGGTGTGGTGCGCATCCTCAAGGACCTCGACCGCGACATCAACGACCGCGACGTGCTGATCGTCGAGGACATCATCGACTCGGGGCTCACGCTGTCCTGGCTGCTGCGCAACCTCGCGACCCGGCACCCCCGGTCGCTCAAGGTCTGCACGCTGCTGCGCAAGCCGGACGCCGTGCGCACCGAACTCGACGTCGACTACGTGGGCTTCGACATCCCCAACGAGTTCGTCGTCGGCTACGGCCTCGACTACGCGGAGCGCTACCGCGATCTGCCCTTCATCGGCACCCTCGACCCGAAGGTGTACGAGAACCCCTGATCGTCAGGAGCGTGACGTGACCTCAGCCCCAGTCGCCGAGACCGGTTCGGCCGCCGCGGACCACACCCACACCGCGTTGCGGATCTGTCCGTTCTGCGAGGCCACCTGCGGCCTGGTGCTGACGATCGACGCCGGCACGGTCACCGCCGCCCGCGGTGACCGCGACGACGTGTTCAGCGCGGGCTTCGTCTGCCCCAAGGGCGCGAGCTTCGGCGAACTGGACGGCGACCCGGACCGGCTCACCGCACCGCTCGTCCGCCGCGACGGCAAACTCGTCGAGGCCACCTGGGACGAGGCCTTCCAGGCCGTCGCCGACGGATTGGGCGCCGTGCTGCGCGACCACGGCGGACCGTCGGTCGCGGTGTACGTCGGCAACCCCAACGCCCACACGATCGCGGGCGGCCTCTACGTCCCGCTGGTCATCAAGGGCCTCGGCACCCGCATGACGTTCTCGGCGAGCACCCTCGACCAGATGCCCAAGCACGTGTCGCTGGGCATGATGTTCGGCAACCCGCTGGCCTTCACCGTGCCCGACGTCGACCGCACCGACCACCTCGTCGTCATCGGCGCGAACCCGCTGGTGTCCAACGGGAGCCTGGCCACCGTCGCGGACTTCCCCGGCAAGCTCAAGGCGCTGCGCAAGCGCGGCGGCCGGTTGGTGGTCATCGACCCGGCGCGGACGCGCACCGCCGACCTCGCCGACCATCACATCGCCCCGCGGCCCGGAACCGACGCCGCCCTGCTGCTCGCGGTCGTCCACACACTGTTCGACGAGGACCTCGTGACGCTCGGCGCGCTCGCCGACCACGTGGTGGGCGTCGACGAGGTGCGCGCGCTGGCCGAGGACTTCTCGCCCGAGGCCGTCACCGACTACTGCGGCGTGCCCGCCGACGAGATCCGCACCCTGGCACGCGAACTCGCGGCCGCGACGTCGGGCGTCGTGTACGGCCGGATGGGCACCTCCACCGTCGAGTTCGGCACCGTGGGCAGCTGGCTCGTCGACGTCGTCAACGTCCTCACCGGCAACCTCGACAGCCCCGGCGGCGCCATGTTCCCCCAGTCCCCGGTCTCGGCCGCGCCGCGACCGCCCAAGCCGGGCAGGGGCTTTCGCACCGGCCGCTGGCAGAGCCGGGTGTCCGGTCACCCCGAGGTGCTCTCGGAACTGCCCGCGACCGCGCTGGCCGAGGAGATCGAGACGCCCGGCGAGGGCCAGGCCCGGGCCGTCGTCACGATCGCGGGAAACCCGGTGCTCTCCGCACCCGACGGCGACCGGCTCAGCCGGGCGCTCGAGGGGGTCGACTTCATGCTCAGCATCGACCCCTACCTCAACGAGACCACCCGCCACGCCGACGTCGTGCTGCCGCCTCCGCCGCCGTCGCAGAGCGCGCACTTCGACGTGGCGCTGAGCAGCACGCCGGTCCGCAACAACGCGCGCTACTCGCCGCCCGCGGTCGACCTGCCGCCCGGCCGGCCCGACGAACCCGAGATCCTGTCGCGCATCGCGCTGATCCTGTACGGCCTCGGACCGTTCGCCGACCCCGCACTCGTCGACGAGCAGGTGATCGCGGCGACGCTGGCCAAGGAGACCGCCGACCCGGATTCACCCGTCGCCGGCCGCGACCCGGCCGAGCTGGTGGAGCTGCTCGCACCCGGCCGTGGCTACGAGCGCCGGCTCGACATGATGCTGCGGGTGGGACCGTACGGCGACTGGTTCGGCGCCCGCCCGGACGGCCTGACGCTGCAGCGGCTCAAGGACACCCCGCACGGCATCGACTTCGGCGCGCTGCGGCCGCGACTCACCGAGGTGCTCCGCACTCCGTCGGGCAAGGTCGAACTGGCACCGCCGTCGATCGTCGAGGACGTCGCCCGGCTGCGCTCGGCCCTGACCCGCGGCGCCGACGACTTCGTGCTGATCGGCCGCCGGCACCTGCGCTCCAACAACAGCTGGATGCACAACCTGCCCGCCCTGTCCGGCGGCACCAACCGGTGCACCCTGCAGATCCACCCCGACGACGCGGCCGACCTCGGCGTCACCGACCGCGCCCGCATCAAGGGGCCCGGCGGCGAACTCGAGGCGCCGGTCGAACTGACCGATGCGCTGCGCCGCGGCGTGGTGTCGCTGCCGCACGGCTGGGGCCACGACCGCGACGGTGTGCGGCAGACCGTCGCCGCCGGTCATCCGGGCGTCAACGTCAACCAGCTCAACGACGGCACGTCGATCGACCCGCTGTCGGGCACCGCGGTGCTCAACGGCATCCCGGTGCAGATCTCCCCGGCCTAGTTCCCTGGCAATTCCACCCGCGAGCAGACGTAAAGTTCCCTGTTTCGGCCGAAAAGAGGGAACTTTGCGTCTGCTCGCGGGGAGAAGTTAGGCGAGTTCCCAGATGACGGTGACCGAGAAGCCGACGGTCTGCTGACCCGGCTCGAGCGGGGGAGCCGACGCGGCCTCCATCGCGCCGTAGCGCGGCATCGGCATGGGCGGCGGCGTGTCGGCGCCGGCCTCGGTGATCGAGATGACGTTGCCCAGGTTCAGACCGGACAGGTCGGCGTACTGCCGGGCGCGGTCCTTGGCGTCGTCGAACGCGCGGGCGCGGGCGTCCTTCACCAGCTGCGAGTCGTCCTCGATGGAGAACTCGACCGAGTTGATCCGGGTGGCGTTGCCGCCGGCGGTCTGGACTGCGGCGATCGTCGGCGACGCCGACTCGACCTTGCGGACTTTGACCGCGATCGCGTTGCTCGCCTGGTAGGCGGTGATGACCGAGTTGTCCGCGTACTGCGGGTTCAGCGTGACCTGCGTGGTGCTGACGTCCTTGCGGTCGATGCCCTGGGCGACCACGGCGTCGATCACCGCGGTCATGCGCTCATTGGTCTGGTTCAGCGCGGTGGTGGCATCCGACGCCGTCGACTCGATCGCGGCGTTCACGGTGACCGTGTCCGGGGTGCCCTGCACCTTGCCGGACCCGACCACGGTGACCTGCCGCGCGGCGGGCCCGTCGGGCCCCGCGACCGGCCCGGACGGTGCCGAGTCACATCCCGCCAGCGCGGCGACGACGACCCCCGCCACCGCGACGACGAGGACTCCGGCCGGCTTGTTCGCCCACGCTCGCATTGACATGGGAGGCACCCTACAGAGACGGCCCGTCGCGTCGGGGCGTCCTCGAGCACCCCGCCGGCGACCAGCCCGACGGCTCGGGAACAATCGTTCGTTGGTCTAGCGGTAACCTGGAACACTCACCTGTGCGTATCGGAAGGACCTGGCCTACCTGCTCGTGACCGAGCCTCTCGCTGGCCGATGAAACGATGAATCGAAAGAACGTCATCCGCACCCTCACCGCGATAGCGGTGGTGCTGCTCCTGGGTTGGTCATTCTTCTACTTCAGTGACGACACCCGCGGTTACAAGCCCGTCGACACGTCGGTGGCGATCGCCCAGATCAACGGCGACAACGTCAACAGCGCGCAGATCGACGACCGCGAGCAGCAGGTCCGCCTCGACCTCAAGAACGGCAACGGGGACACCGAGGACAGCAACCAGATCATCACCAAGTACCCCACCGGGTACGGCGTCGACCTGTTCAACTCGCTCAACGCCAAGAACGCCAAGGTCAACACGGTGGTCAACCAGGGCAGCGTGTTCGGCTCGCTGCTGATCTACCTGCTGCCCCTGCTGCTGCTCGTCGGCCTGTTCGTGATGTTCTCCCGCATGCAGTCCGGCGGCCGGATGGGCTTCGGCTTCGGCAAGTCGAAGGCCAAGCAGCTCAACAAGGACCTGCCCAAGACCACGTTCGCCGACGTCGCAGGCGTCGACGAGGCGGTCGAGGAGCTGTACGAGATCAAGGACTTCCTGCAGAACCCGGTCCGCTACCAGGCGCTCGGCGCCAAGATCCCGAAGGGCGTGCTGCTGTACGGCCCTCCCGGTACCGGTAAGACGCTGCTGGCCCGCGCGGTCGCCGGTGAGGCGGAGGTGCCGTTCTTCACCATCTCCGGCTCGGACTTCGTCGAGATGTTCGTCGGCGTCGGCGCCTCCCGCGTGCGCGACATGTTCGAGCAGGCCAAGCAGAACAGCCCCTGCATCATCTTCGTCGACGAGATCGACGCCGTCGGCCGCCAGCGTGGCGCCGGTCTCGGCGGCGGTCACGACGAGCGCGAGCAGACCCTCAACCAGCTGCTGGTCGAGATGGACGGGTTCGGCGACCGCCAGGGCGTCATCCTGATCGCCGCCACCAACCGCCCCGACATCCTCGATCCCGCCCTGCTGCGGCCCGGCCGCTTCGACCGCCAGATACCGGTGTCGGCACCCGACATCGCCGGCCGTCGTGCCGTGCTGCGTGTGCACTCGGCGGGCAAGCCGATCGCGCCCGACGCCGACCTCGACGGCCTGGCCAAGCGCACCGTCGGCATGTCCGGCGCCGACCTGGCCAACGTCATCAACGAGGCGGCGCTGCTCACCGCCCGCGAGAACGGCACCGTCATCACCGGCGCCGCACTCGAGGAGGCCGTCGACCGCGTCGTCGGTGGTCCCCGCCGCAAGGGCCGCATCATCAGCGAGCACGAGAAGAAGATCACCGCCTACCACGAAGGCGGCCACACCCTCGCGGCCTGGGCGATGCCCGACATCGAGCCCATCTACAAGGTGACGATCCTGGCCCGCGGCCGCACCGGCGGTCACGCCGTCGCCGTGCCCGAGGACGACAAGAGCCTGATGACGCGCTCGGAGATGATCGCGCGCCTGGTCTTCGCGATGGGCGGCCGCGCCGCCGAGGAACTCGTCTTCCGCGAGCCCACCACCGGCGCCGTGTCCGACATCGAGCAGGCCACGAAGATCGCCCGCGCGATGGTCACCGAGTACGGCATGAGTTCGAAGCTCGGCGCGGTGCGCTACGGCACCGAGCACGGTGACCCGTTCCTCGGTCGCTCGATGGGCAACCAGGCGGACTACAGCCACGAGGTCGCACAGATCATCGACGACGAGGTGCGCAAGCTCATCGAGGCTGCCCACACCGAGGCGTGGGAGATCCTGACCGAGTACCGCGACGTCCTCGACGTGCTCGCCGGCGAGCTGCTGGAGAAGGAGACGCTGCACCGCGTCGAACTCGAGGCCATCTTCGGCGACGTGGCGAAGCGTCCCCGTCTGACGATGTTCGACGACTTCGGTGGCCGCGTGCCGTCGGACAAGCCGCCGATCAAGACGCCCGGCGAACTGGCCATCGAGCGCGGCGAGGAGTGGCCCCGGCCGGTACCCGAGCCCGCGTTCAAGCTGGCGATCGCCGAGGCTAGCCGCGCCGCCGAGGCACGGGCCCGGCAGAACGGCAGCAACGGGCACGGCCCGGGGCAGAACGGCAACGGCAACGGGTCCCATGCGAACGGGGCACCGGTCAACGGCGCACCCAACGGCGCGGTGGCACCGGACTACGGCGCCCCCGCCGGCTGGCACGCCCCCGGCTGGCCGCCCCGCCCGGACCAGCAGCCGCCGTACCCGCAGCAGCAGGGCGGCTACCCGCCGCCGCAGCAGGGCTACTGGTATCCGCCGCCGCCCCCGCCGCACCAGCAGTCGGGCTGGCCGCAGCACCCGGGTGCGCCCATGCCGTACCCGCCGCAGCAGTACCCGCAGCCCGGGCCGCAGGGCGGGGCTCCGTCGCCCGCACCGCACGACGAGCAGGAGCGCGGCGACCGCGCCGAGGACCGACCCACCCCGCCGCCTCCCGGCTGACCAGGAAAGAGCACCGTATGACGCAGGCGGAAGTCGACCCTGTCGTGCGCAGTCCGATCGCCGAGTTCGATCAGGAGCGCGCCGAGGCGGCGGTGCGGGAACTGCTCATCGCGGTGGGCGAGGATCCCGACCGCCACGGTCTGATCGACACCCCGGCGCGCGTGGCGCGGGCGTACAAGGAGATCTTCGCCGGGCTGTACACCGATCCGGACACCGTGCTCAACACCACCTTCGACGAGCAACACGACGAACTGGTGCTGGTCAAGGAGATCCCGATGTACTCCACCTGCGAGCATCACCTGGTGTCGTTCCACGGGGTCGCGCACGTCGGCTACATCCCCGGCATCGACGGCCGGGTGACCGGACTGTCGAAAATCGCCCGCCTGGTCGACCTGTACGCCAAGCGGCCGCAGGTGCAGGAGCGGCTCACCGCGCAGATCGCCGACGGTCTGATGCGCAAGCTCAATCCGCGCGGCGCCATCGTGGTCATCGAGGCCGAACACCTCTGCATGGCGATGCGCGGCGTCCGCAAGCCGGGTGCCACCACCACGACGTCGGCGGTGCGCGGTCAGTTCAAGACCGACAAGGCATCTCGGTCCGAGGCGCTGGATCTGATCCTGCGGCGGTGAACGCGCCACGCCCCACCCCGAGTCCCGTCGCGTCGACCGCCCCGGTGGTGATGGGGGTCGTGAACGTCACCGACGACTCCTTCTCCGACGGTGGGCTGTTCCTCGACCGCGACCGTGCGATCGAACAGGGACTGCGACTGGTCGCCGAGGGCGCCTCGGTCGTCGACGTCGGCGGTGAGTCGACCCGACCGGGTGCCGTCCGCGTCGACGCGGCGGTGGAATTGGATCGCGTGCTCCCCGTGGTCAGGGCGCTCGCGCAGGAGGACGTCGCGGTCAGCATCGACACCATGCACGCCGACGTCGCCCGCGCCGCACTCGAGAACGGCGCACGGATCGTCAACGACGTGTCGGGCGGGCGGGCCGATCCCGCGATGGCCCCACTGCTCGCCGATGCCGGCGTCCCGTGGGTGCTCATGCACTGGCGCTCCGTGGCCGCCGACCGTCCGCACCACGTCCCCGAGTACGCCGACGTGGTGACCGACGTCCGCACCGAGCTGCTCGCGGCCGTCGACGCCGCGGTGGCCGCCGGCGTCGACCCCGCCAAGCTGATCATCGATCCCGGTCTCGGCTTCGCGAAATCGGCCGACCACAACTGGGCGCTGCTGCACGCACTGCCGGAACTGGTCGCCACCGGCGTCCCGGTGCTGGTGGGCGCGTCCCGCAAGCGCTTCCTCGGGACGCTGCTCGCCGACGACGAGGGCGAGATCCGGCCACCCGACGGCCGCGAGACGGCGACCGCGGTGATCTCGGCGCTGGCCGCACGGCACGGCGCCTGGGGGGTGCGGGTGCACGACGTCCGTGCCACCGTCGACGCACTGAAGGTGCTCCAGGCCTGGGAAGGGGACCGATGACCGATCGAATCGAGTTGCGCGGGTTGAAGGTTCGCGGCAACCACGGCGTCTTCGAGCACGAGCGCACCGACGGTCAGGACTTCGTGATCGACCTGACGGTGTGGGTGGACCTCGTGAAGGCCGCCGCCAGTGACGACCTCGCCGACACCCTCGACTACGGCGGGCTGGCGCAGCGCGCGGCCGCCATCGTCGCCGGCCCGCCGCGCAACCTGATCGAGACCGTCGCCGCCGAGATCGCCGACGACGTGATGACCGACGAACGGGTGCACGCCGCCGAGGTGGCGGTGCACAAGCCGCACGCGCCGATCCCGCTGACGTTCGACGACGTGGCCGTGGTCGCGCGCCGGTCGAGGCGAGGCGAACGCGGCGCGTGAGTCTCGTCGTGCTGTCGATCGGGTCGAATGTCGGCGACCGGGCGGCTCATCTTCGATCGGTGGTCGACGGGCTCGGCGCCGCCGTCCGCGCGGTGTCGCCGGTGTACGAGACCGACGCGTGGGGCGGGGTCGAGCAGGGTCCCTTCCTCAACGCGGTGCTGATCGCCGACGACCCGGACCTGGACTGTGCCGGATGGTTGCGGCGGGGACAGGAACTGGAACGCGCCGCCGACCGGGTGCGCGAGACGCACTGGGGTCCGCGCACGCTCGACGTCGACGTCGTGACCTGCCATGACGTGGGCGGCGAGGTGCGCTCGGACGACCCGACGCTCACCCTGCCGCACCCCCACGCCCACGAGCGGGCCTTCGTCCTGGTGCCGTGGCTCGCGGCCGACCCGGCCGCGTCGCTCACCGTGGACGGCGTGCCGACCCCGGTGGCGGACGTGCTGGCGGCCCTCGATCCGGCCGAGCGTGCCGGGGTGCGACCCACCGACCTGACGCTGAGCCGCCGATGACGCCCACCCGCAGACGCGACCTGGCCGCCGCGACGGCACTGGTCGCGGTGGTCGGCTACATCGCGGTGATGGCGCTGTACCGGTGGTTCCCGCCGCTGACGGTGTGGACGGGCCTGTCGCTGCTGGGCGTCGCCGCCGCCGAGGCGGGCTGGGGCTTCCACGTCCGCTCGAAGATCGCGGCGGGCGAGATCGGCGCGGGCCAGGGCCGGGTGCACCCGATCGCCGTCGCGCGCTCGGTCATGATCGCCAAGGCGTCGGCATGGGTGGGCGCGCTGGTCTTCGGGTGGTGGCTGGCCGTCGTCGTCTACCTGCTGCCACGACGGGACGTGCTGAGGGTCGCCGCCGAGGACACCGCCGGCGCGGTGGTCGCCGCGGCGAGCGCGCTGGCGCTGGTGATCGGGGCGCTGTGGCTGGAGCATTGCTGCAGGTCGCCCGACGAACCGCCCGACGATCCCGACGCCGTCCGCGACTAGCATCGGCCCTGCGTCGGGCCCCCGAATCGCCGCGACGGTCGACACGCGATCCGACCGGTGAACGGTACAGTCGGCGCATGACCGATCCGACCCGTGGCGTGCGCCCTCGGCGCGCCAGCCGCAGGCCGGGCGGAGCGCTCCTCACGGCGTTGCTGGTGCTGGCGATCGTGGCCAGTTCCGCACTGGTTTTCACCAATAGCGTTGAGTTGCTGAAGCTTGCGGTGATCGTCGCGCTGTGGGCGGCCGTCATCGCCGCGTTCGTGTCGTTCATCTACCGCCGACAGGCCGACGTCGACTCGGCACGGGCACGCGACCTCAAGCTCGTCTACGACCTTCAACTCGACCGGGAGATCTCCGCCCGTCGCGAGTACGAGTTGGGCATCGAGGCGCAGCTGCGCCGCGAACTCAGCTCCGAGCTACGAGCCCAGTCCGCCGACGAGGTGGCCAGTCTCCGCGCCGAACTCGCCGCGCTGCGCGCCAATCTCGAGATCATCTTCGACACCGACCTGCAGCACCGCCCGGCGATCGAGACCGAGCGCACCAGCGTGCACCGATTCCCCGACTGGGACCGACTCGAGGAGGGCAGGTCCAACCGCGAGCGGTCGTCCAGTCCCGGCCGGGTGGTCAGCAGCCGGATCGACACCGAGGATCGCGACGAGCCGGAACCCAACACCGAGGAAAGCCCGATCATCGACGTGCCGATCGAGGCGCCACCCGAGCCCGAGTGGATCTCACCGGACGCGGGCGGTGCCCATCGCCGGGCGTCCGAGGCGGCATCCGCCCGGGCGTCCGAGCCGGTCCCGCCGCGCGAACCGATCGCCCCGCCGCCGCCGCCCCCTCCCGCGGCCCGGCCCGCACCGGTACCGGAGCCGGTCCCCGCCGCCGAGGTGCGCCAGCCCTGGATCCCAGCGCCGCCACCACCCGTGTCGGCCTCCGCGCCGCCGCCGCGGACGCCGCCCCCACCGACTCCCACAGCCCCGCCGCCGCCCGTCGCACCACCGCAGCAGCCGCCCGCCGCCCGCTCGCCGTGGCAGGACCCCGAGCGCCCGGGGCGCCACACGTCGTCCGACGACGCGGTGCCGCCGGCCCCGCCGCCGACCCCGGACTGGCGGCCCGCGCCCGCCGAGGGCGAGTTCATCCCGGCCGGCGTCCCCGGCAGCAACTGGGTGTCGCCGACGGTGGAGAACGGCCACGCCGCCCCGGACCCCGCGGTCGCCGAGGCCGTGAAACCCACGCCGCCGGAGCCGGACCCCACGCCGCCGGAACCGGTGGCCTCGCCGCCACGCCCGACGGCCCCGCCCGCCATGGCGCCACCGTCGACCGAGACCCGCGCCGCACGTCACGCGGGATCCGCTGCCGAGGAAGCCGAGACCTCCCGCCGCGCCCGGCACTACGCCCCCGGCGTCGACCCCGGCAAGGGGCCGAACCCGACACTGGCCACCCCACCGGCACCCCCTCAGGACGAGGCTCGCGCGGCGCGGCACCGGCCGCCGACGGACGAGCCCGAACAACCCGACGAGCCCGAGGGCCAGCACGCGGACGGGCAACCGATCTCCGAACTGCTCGCCCGACTGCAGGCGGGTGGCACCGGAGGCGGCCGACGCAGGCGCCGCGAGGAATGAGCTAATCTCGTCTGCGTCCGTCCGGTACCCGAGCCACGGGACCGGAACGTGAAGTCCATGACGTCAGCGAGGTCGTCTACGTGGGGACGCCCAGCGGGTTCCGCCCGGCGCGCCTGACCATCGGCATCATCTCGGCCGGTCGGGTCGGTACCGCCCTCGGAGTCGCACTCGAACGCGCAGAGCACGTCGTCGCGGCGTGCAGCGCGATCTCCCGCGCGTCGATCCGACGGGCCGAACTGCGACTGCCGGAGACGCCCGTGTTGCCGGTGCCCGACGTCGCCGCCCGGGCCGAACTCCTGCTGCTGGCGGTGCCCGACGCCGAACTGTCGGGACTGGTGGCGGGCCTCGCGACCACCGGCGCCGTGCGGCCGGGGACCATCGTCGTGCACACCTCCGGCGCCAACGGCGTCACTGTGCTCGCCCCACTCACCGAACTGGGGTGCATACCGCTGGCCATCCACCCCGCGATGACGTTCACCGGGGCCGACGAGGACGTCGCCCGCCTGTCCGAGTCCTGCTTCGGCATCACCGCCGCCGACGAGGTCGGCTACGCCATCGCCCAGGCCCTGGTACTCGAGATCGGCGGCGAGCCGTTCCGGGTCCGCGAGGACGCCCGCGCGCTCTATCACGCCGCACTGGCGCACGGCGGAAACCACGTCACCACCGTCGTCCTCGACGCCGTCGAGGCGCTGCGGACCGCGATCCAGGGCCAGGAACTGCTCGGCCAGGAGATCGTCGGGGACGGCCCCGGCGGCATCGCCGAGCGCATCCTCGCCCCGCTCGCCCGCGCCTCGCTGGAGAACGCGCTGGCCCGCGGTCAGGGTGCGCTGACCGGTCCGGTCGCACGCGGCGACGGCGCTGCGGTGGCGACTCATCTGCGGGCGATGTCCGAAGTGAATCCCGAACTGGCGCAAGCTTATCGGGCGAACTCCCTGCGCACCGCCCAGCGCGCCCACGCGCCCACGGAGGTGTTCGCCGTGTTGGACCGAGAACCGGAAGGGCCATCGTGAAGAGTCGACCACCGAAGTTCGTGCGTAACGAACTCAACGTCTACTCGAAGCCGGCGGACGTATCGGCGGTGACGCGTGCGCTGCGCACCACCGGTCGTCGCGTCGTGCTGGTGCCGACCATGGGCGCACTGCACGAGGGGCACCTGACGCTGGTGCGGGCCGCCAAGAGCGTGCCGGGCGCGACCGTCGTCGTCTCGATCTTCGTCAACCCCCTGCAGTTCGGCGCCGGGGAGGATCTCTCGGCCTACCCGCGGCCGCTCGAGGACGACCTGGAGGTGCTGCGCGCCGAGGGCGTCGAGATCGCGTTCACGCCGACCGAGCACGACATGTACCCGGCGGGCCGGCGCACCACCGTGCACCCCGGTCCGCTCGGCGCCGAACTCGAAGGCGGTTCGCGCCCAACGCACTTCGCGGGCATGCTGACCGTCGTCCTCAAGCTGTTCAACGTCGTCGGACCGGACAGCGCGTACTTCGGCGAGAAGGACTACCAGCAGCTGGTCCTGGTCCGGCAGATGTCCGACGACCTCGACCTCGGCGTGCGGATCGTCAACGTACCGATCGTGCGGGAGGCCGACGGGCTCGCCATGTCGTCGCGCAACGTCTACCTGGACCCCGAGCAGCGCGAGCAGGCCGGTGCGCTGTCTGCCGCGCTGCTCGCCGGCATGTACGGCGCCTCCCGTGGCGCCGAGGAGGCACTCGAGGCGGCCCGCGCCGTGCTGGTCGAGGTGCCCGCGCTCGACGTGGACTACCTCGAGATCCGGGACCCCTGGCTGGGTCCGACCCCGGCGCAGGGCCCCGCGCGCATGCTGGTGGCCGCCCGGCTCGGCAACACCCGGCTGCTCGACAACATCGCCATCGACGTCGGCGCCTCCGCGGGCATCGACGGTCACTCCCGCGTGGAGGCGGACGGCACCGGCGAACTGCCCTGGAGGAATTGATGTTCCGTACATCTGCCGGGTCGGCGCGGTAGAGCCGGTGCTCCTCGCGATCGACGTCCGCAACACCCACACCGTCGTAGGGCTGGTCTCCGGCTCCGGCGACCACGCGAAGGTGGTGCACAACTGGCGGATCCGCACCGAGGCGGCGGTCACCGCCGACGAACTCGCACTCACCATCGACGGGCTCATCGGTGACGACGCCGAACGGCTGACCGGGGCGACGGCCCTGTCGACGGTGCCGTCGGTGCTCCACGAGATCCGGATGATGCTCGACCAGTACTGGCCGTCCATCCCGCACGTGCTGATCGAACCCGGTGTGCGAACCGGCATTCCGCTCCTGGTGGACAACCCGAAGGAGGTCGGGGCCGACCGCATCGTCAACTGCCTCGCGGCCTACCAGCGGTACCACCGGCCGGCGATCGTCGTCGACTTCGGCTCGTCGATCTGCGTCGACGTCGTGTCCCGCAAGGGCGAGTTCCTCGGCGGTGCCATCGCGCCGGGCATCCAGGTGTCGTCGGATGCCGCCGCCGCGCGCTCGGCCGCCCTGCGCAGGGTCGAGCTGACCCGGCCGCGGTCGGTGATCGGCAAGAACACCGTCGAGTGCATGCAGGCCGGTGCGGTGTTCGGCTTCGCGAGCCTCGTCGACGGCCTGGTCAGCCGGATCCGCGAGGACGTCGACGGCTTCGGGGGTGACGACGTGGTGGTGATCGCGACCGGGCACACCGCGCCCTTGGTGCTGCCCGATCTGCACACCGTCGAGCACTACGACAAGTTCCTGACCCTCGACGGCCTGCGGCTGGTGTTCGAGCGCAACCGCGTCGAGCACCGCGGCAAGCGCTGAACACACGGTCGGCCGGTCAGAAGAAGGTGCGGACCAGGTCGACCACGCGGCGGTCGTCGTCGAGCACCGGGATCAGCTGCCACTTGTCGAACGTGGTGCACGGGTGCGAGACGCCGAACTGGATCCAGTCGCCGACCGCGACGCGCGACGCGTCCGCCGCGCCGAGCGACAGGAACGCGTGCTGGTCGTTGAGCGCCGTCACGCGGCTGTCGGCCAACCCGTAGGGCACCGGCAGGTCGGCGTCGTGTGAGACGTCGCGGCGGCCCATCGTCAGCAGTGCGAGATCCGGTTCCGGCCGCGACGTCACCTGCGCCCACACCGTCAGGGCCGCGTGCAGGTCCAGCGGCGACGTGCGGCGGTACAGCCCGTCGTCGTGGGTGAGGTAGCAGCCGCTGCGCAGTACCGTGCGCACGGAGACGCCGCCCGGCCAGTCGGTGAGCTCCTCGGCGACCGCGTCGGGGAACGTGCTGCCGCCGGCCGTGGCGAGCACCTCGTCGGAGTCGATCAGCGGCTGCAGCGCGATCACCGCCGCCCGCATCTCACCCAGGTAGGCGCGGACGCGTGCGTAGGACTCGGGTGACACGTCGTGGCCGAGCGCGGCCTCGTAACCCGCGACGCCCACCAGCCGCAGCCGAGGCGACCGGTCGACCGCGCGGGCGACGTCGTCGAGCGCGGCGGGTCCGCGGCAGCCGGTGCGGCCGCCCGCGACGCCCACCTCCACGCAGACGTCCAGCGGCCGGGTCGCGCCCGCGTCCCGCAGTGCCGCGGTCATCAGGTCGACGCCCGCGACCGAGTCCACCCAGCAGACCACCGTCGCGTCGGGGTGCGCGGTGAGGTCGGCGGCCAGCCATCGCAGTCCGGCGGTGTCGACCAGTTCGTTGGCCAGCAGGATCCGCCGCACGCCGAAGTGCCGGAAGGTCCGCACCTGCGAGATCGTGGCGGCCGTCGCGGCCCACGCCCCGGCCGCGAACTGGCGCGCCAGGAGCTGCGGTGACATGTGGGTCTTGGCGTGCGGGGCGAGGTCGACGCCCCGCTCACGGCACCACCGTGACATCGTCGACAGGTTGTGGGCCAGGGCCGTCTCCGACAGCACGCACACGGGCCCGAGGGCGCCGTCGTCGAACGGATCGGGCCTCAGAGCGCACACCTGGGCGGGCGTGCGATCCGACCAGGACGGCGGGATGCCCTTGTGCCACCAGCCGATGGGCTGGTCTGCGAGGGCCGCCACGGCGGTCGCGTCGATGGGGACGGTCACCGACTCATTTAAGCTGGCACGTCGTGAGCACTGCTGATGAAACCGAGTCCGACGTCCCCGAGCAGTTCCGGATTCGTCAGGCCAAGCGGGAACGGTTGCTCGCCGAGGGCCGCGACCCGTATCCGGTCGAGGTGCCCCGCACCCACACCCTGGCCGAGGTCCGGGCCGCCTACCCGGCCCTGGAGGCGGCGGTCGAGACCGGCCAGTTCGTCGGCGTCGCAGGCCGGGTCGTGTTCGCGCGCAACTCCGGCAAGCTGTGCTTCGCGACGCTGCAGGAGGGCGACGGCACGCAGCTGCAGGCCATGATCAGCCTCGACAAGGTGGGTTCGGACTCACTCGAGGCCTGGAAGTCCGACGTCGACCTCGGCGACATCGTGTTCGTGCATGGCGAGGTGATCAGTTCCCGGCGCGGTGAATTGTCTGTGCTCGCCGATTCGTGGCAAATCATTTCCAAGGCGCTGCGTCCCCTTCCGGTCGCGCACAAGGAAATGAGCGAGGAGTCCCGGGTCCGTCAGCGGTACGTCGATCTGATCGTGCGTCCGGAGGCCCGTTCGATCGCGCGCCAGCGAATCGCCGTGGTGCGCGCATTGCGGTCCGCTCTGGAGCGCCGGGACTTCCTGGAGGTGGAGACGCCGATGCTGCAGACGCTCGCCGGTGGTGCCGCGGCGCGTCCGTTCGTCACGCACTCCAATGCGCTCGACGCCGACCTCTACCTCCGGATCGCGCCGGAGTTGTTCCTGAAGAGGTGCCTCGTCGGTGGTTTCGAGCGGGTTTTCGAACTGAATCGGAACTTTCGCAACGAAGGTGCCGATGGCACGCATTCGCCGGAATTCGCGATGTTGGAGACATATCAGGCCTACGGAACGTATGACGATTCCGCGATCGTGACGCGTGAGGTTATTCAAGAAGTCGCGGACGAGGCGATCGGCACGAGAAACGTGCCGTTGGCCGATGGCAGTACCTACGATCTCGACGGCGAATGGGCGTCGCTGGAAATGTACCCGTCGCTCTCGGAGGCGCTGGGCGAGGAGATCACCCCGGACACCGGCGTGGAACACCTCTGGGCACTCGTCGACAAGCTGGGCGTGGAGGTGGCCCGGGATCGCGGGTACGGGCACGGGAAGCTCGTCGAGGAACTGTGGGAGCACACCGTCGGCGAGACGCTGTGGGCTCCGACGTTCGTGCGCGACTTCCCGGTCGAGACGTCGCCGCTCACCCGCGCTCACCGCAGCATTCCGGGTGTCACCGAGAAGTGGGACCTCTACATTCGCAAGTTCGAATTGGCCACCGGATACTCGGAATTGATCGATCCCGTGATCCAGCGTCAGCGGTTCGAGGCGCAGGCGCGCGCGGCGGTCGCCGGCGACGACGAGGCAATGGTGCTCGACGAGGACTTCCTGGCCGCCCTCGAGTACGGCATGCCGCCGACGACCGGAACGGGAATGGGCGTCGATCGTCTTCTCATGGCACTGACGGGATTGTCCATTCGAGAAACGGTTCTGTTTCCGATTGTGCGTCGCGCCGGAAACTGAACTCCGGTAATCATACTTCTTGAATGATTCGTCTTTTCGTGTCAACATTGCGGCAGGGGTTCACGCTGAACCCGCGATGTGCTCATGCAGAAGGGTCAGTGTGAACTGATGGCGAAGAAGGTTACCGTCACCTTGGTCGACGATTTCGATGGAGAGAATGCCGCCGACGAGACCGTTGAATTCTCACTCGATGGCGTCAGCTACGAGATCGACCTTTCCGCGAAGAATGCCGCAAAGCTTCGGAACGATCTGAAGGGTTGGGTCGAGGCGGGTCGTCGCGTCGGCGGCCGCAGGCGGGGCCGGTCCGCCGGCTCGGGTCGCGGTCGCGCGTCCATCGATCGCGAGCAGAGCGCCGCGATCCGGGACTGGGCCCGGCGCAACGGCCACAACGTGTCGACGCGGGGCCGGATCCCGGCCGACGTCATCGACGCGTTCCACGCGGCAACGTAGCCGGAGGTTGCCATCGCCGTTCTCCGTCACCGGGGCGCAGGCGGTCCGTTCGCTAGCGGCATAGCGATCGGAGGCCGATTCGGTGCCGATCCCGGAACTGTTCCTGCCTGGCACCGCGTTGCATGAGTGCAGTAGCGGGTAGCTCCAGACAGGCGGGGCGTCCCGAGCCTCCGACCACTACAGTGGGCGGTAGGTGCAGAGCGTGGTCTACCACGCCGTCGAGTTTCACGAACTGCGCTATTTGATGGAGAGCAGGTAACCACCGATGTTCGAACGCTTCACAGACCGCGCACGGCGCGTCGTCGTCTTGGCTCAAGAAGAGGCCAGGATGCTCAATCACAACTACATCGGCACCGAGCACATCCTCCTTGGCCTCATCCACGAGGGCGAAGGCGTTGCCGCCAAGTCGCTGGAGTCGTTGGGCATCTCCCTCGAGGGCGTGCGCAGCCAGGTCGAGGAGATCATCGGCCAGGGCCAGCAGGCGCCGTCCGGACACATCCCCTTCACCCCGCGTGCCAAGAAGGTGCTCGAGCTGTCGCTGCGCGAGGCGCTGCAGCTCGGCCACAACTACATCGGCACCGAGCACATCCTGCTCGGTCTGATCCGCGAGGGCGAGGGCGTCGCAGCCCAGGTGCTGGTCAAGCTCGGGGCCGAACTGACGCGGGTGCGTCAGCAGGTCATCCAGCTGCTGTCCGGCTACCAGGGCAAGGAGACCGCCGAGGCGGGCACCGGAGGTCGCGGAGGCGAGTCCGGCAACCCCTCCACGTCGCTCGTGCTCGACCAGTTCGGTCGCAACCTGACCGCAGCCGCGATGGAGGGCAAGCTCGACCCCGTCATCGGCCGCGAGAAGGAAATCGAGCGGGTCATGCAGGTCCTGAGCCGCCGCACCAAGAACAACCCGGTGCTCATCGGCGAGCCCGGCGTCGGCAAGACCGCCGTCGTCGAGGGCCTCGCGCAGGCGATCGTGCACGGCGACGTGCCCGAGACGCTGAAGGACAAGCAGCTCTACACCCTGGACCTCGGTTCACTGGTGGCCGGCAGCCGGTACCGCGGTGACTTCGAGGAGCGCCTGAAGAAGGTGCTCAAGGAGATCAACACCCGCGGCGACATCATCCTGTTCATCGACGAGTTGCACACGCTCGTCGGCGCGGGTGCCGCCGAGGGTGCCATCGACGCGGCCTCGATCCTGAAGCCGAAGCTGGCCCGCGGCGAGCTGCAGACCATCGGTGCGACCACCCTCGACGAGTACCGCAAGTACATCGAGAAGGACGCCGCACTCGAGCGCCGCTTCCAGCCGGTGCAGGTCGGCGAGCCGACCGTCGAGCACACCATCCTGATCCTCAAGGGACTGCGCGACCGGTACGAGGCGCACCACCGGGTGTCGATCACCGACGGTGCCATCGCGGCGGCCGCCACCCTGGCCGATCGCTACATCAACGACCGGTTCCTGCCGGACAAGGCGATCGACCTGATCGACGAGGCCGGTGCCCGGATGCGCATCCGCCGGATGACCGCTCCGCCGGACCTGCGCGAGTTCGACGAGAAGATCGCCGATGCCCGCCGGGAGAAGGAGTCCGCGATCGACGCGCAGGACTTCGAGAAGGCAGCCAACCTGCGTGACAAGGAGAAGACCCTCGTCGCGCAGCGGGCCGAGCGCGAGAAGCAGTGGCGCTCCGGTGACCTGGACGTCGTGGCCGAGGTCGACGACGAGCAGATCGCCGAGGTCCTCGGCAACTGGACCGGCATCCCCGTGTTCAAGCTGACCGAGGCCGAGACCACGCGTCTGCTCCGCATGGAGGACGAGCTGCACAAGCGGATCATCGGCCAGGAGGACGCCGTCAGGGCGGTGTCCAAGGCGATCCGGCGTACCCGCGCCGGCCTGAAGGATCCGAAGCGGCCGTCCGGCTCGTTCATCTTCGCCGGCCCGTCCGGTGTCGGTAAGACCGAGCTGTCCAAGGCGCTCGCCGAGTTCCTGTTCGGTGACGACGACGCGCTCATCCAGATCGACATGGGCGAGTTCCACGACCGCTTCACCGCGTCGCGGCTGTTCGGTGCCCCTCCCGGGTACGTCGGCTACGAAGAGGGCGGCCAGCTCACCGAGAAGGTGCGCCGGAAGCCGTTCAGCGTGGTGCTGTTCGACGAGATCGAGAAGGCCCACCAGGAGATCTACAACAGCCTCCTGCAGGTCCTCGAGGACGGTCGTCTCACCGACGGCCAGGGACGCACGGTCGACTTCAAGAACACCGTGCTGATCTTCACCTCGAACCTCGGCACGTCCGACATCAGCAAGGCGGTCGGTCTCGGCTTCACCCAGGGTGGCGGCGAGAACAACTACGAGCGGATGAAGCAGAAGGTCAACGACGAGCTGAAGAAACACTTCCGCCCGGAGTTCCTGAACCGCATCGACGACATCATCGTCTTCCACCAGCTGACGCAGGAGGAGATCATCACGATGGTCGACCTCATGATCAACCGCGTGGGCAACCAGCTCAGGGCCAAGGACATGACCATGGAGCTGACCGACAAGGCGAAGGCGCTGCTGGCCAAGCGTGGCTTCGATCCGGTGCTGGGTGCGCGGCCGCTGCGTCGCACCATCCAGCGTGAGATCGAGGACCAGCTCTCGGAGAAGATCCTCTTCGACGAGATCGGCGCGGGTCAGGTCATCACCGTCGACGTCGAGAACTGGGACGGCGAGAGCAACAACGTCGAAGACGCCGTCTTCACGTTCGCCGGCGCACAGCGCGCCGTCGTCGAACCCGATCTCGCCGGAGCCGGCGCGGCCGGAGCCTCGACCACCGAGTAACCCTTCGACACCACATGGACGCCCCCGACGCGAGTCGGGGGCGTTCGTGCGTTCGGGGGAGGCGCGTGACGGGTGCCCAACGTGCGGGTACGGCGGCGGATCGGCCCGAATCCCGCCGTACCCGCACGTACGACGCGGTGCCGCAGTCGAAGCGGATATCGGACAGCGCGCTCGGATCCCGGGTTGACGGTTTAGGATGCTGATGTAATCGACGGACAGCGGAATCCGGTGCAAGTCCGGAACGGTCGCGCCACTGTGAGAGTCAGACCCGACGCCGTCACCCCGACACGGGACGCGAAATCCCGAAAGGACCCGACATGACATCTTCCGAGGCTCGCAAGAGCGCCGCTCCCGCACTGGATCTCTCCGCCACCCGCGCCGCGGTGTGGCTCTCCGCGACGGCGTTCCTGGCGCTGCTCGTCCTGTACTTCGTCGGCATGGACCAGGGCGCCACGTCGGTGTTCGGCAGCGACACCCACATCCACGAATTCATCCACGACGCCCGCCACCTCCTCGGCTTCCCCTGCCACTGATCCAGCGGCCAGGAGAAGAAGAGAACATGGAGAAGCAGATCATCGGGCGCGGCCTTCTGGCCGGCGCCCTGGCCGGGGTGTTCGCCTTCGTCTTCGCACGGATCTTCGTCGAGCCTGCGATTCAGGCGGCCATCGGCTACGAGGACGGCATCGGCGCGGCGCACGAGGCGATGGAGTCGGCGGCGGGAGTCGCGGGCCACAGCCACGGCGCCGACGGCGGCGGGTTCTCCCGGACCATCCAGATGAACATCGGCATGGGGCTGGGCGTGCTCGCGTTCAGCGTGGCGATCGGCGCGCTGTTCGCCGTCGTGTTCGCTGTGACCTACGGCCGGGTCGGCAGCGTGTCGGCCAAGCTGCTGTCGCTGTACGTGGCGGGCGGCATGCTGCTGAGCCTCTACGTCGTGCCGTCGCTGAAGTATCCGGCCAGTCCGCCGGCGCTGAGCCTGGACGAGACCATCCGGCAGCGCACGCTGCTCTACCTGCTGATGGTGGTGCTGTCCGCGGCGCTGCTCGTCGGAGCGGTGTACCTGGGCAGGCAGCTGCGCGGCAGGCTCGGCGCCTGGAACGCGGGTGTGGCGGGTGCGGGTGCCTACCTCGTGGCGGTCGGGCTGCTGATGCTGGTGCTGCCCACCATCGACGAGACGCCGGGCCCGCTGGTCGACGACGGGGGAACCATCGTCTACGAGGGGTTCCCGGCCGACGTCCTGTACGACTTCCGGCTGTACTCCCTCGGCACGCAGGTCGTCGTCTACGCGACGATCGGTCTGGCCTTCGCGGCGCTGGTGTCGAAGCTGCTGGACGGCAGGCGCCAGGAGAGCGTCTCTGCGTGACCGCACGTGAGTGAGGTCGTCCGGCTGACCATGGTGAGTCACGCCATGACCGATGCCATGGCAGCCGGGCGATTTCCGATCGACGAACCGCTCAACGCCCTCGGGCGGCGGCAACTCGACGCCACCGTCGAACTCGGTCCGATCGACGCCGCCACGTGCGGCCCGGAGAAGCGGACGCGTGGGACCGCCGAACTGCTCGGCCTGCGCGCCGAGGTGGATCCCGCGCTCGCCGATCTCGACTGCGGGGCGTGGAAGGGCAACGTGCTCGGTGGCGTGCCGCCGGCCGACCTGGCGATCTGGT
Organism: Mycobacterium sp. PTI7; assembly: GCF_056679845.1. Taxonomy (NCBI): domain Bacteria; kingdom Bacillati; phylum Actinomycetota; class Actinomycetes; order Mycobacteriales; family Mycobacteriaceae; genus Mycobacterium; species Mycobacterium sp. PTI7. The sequence goes on along the minus strand of NZ_CM155252.1, from coordinate 4,055,778 downwards.
TGACCGACCCCGCCGCGGCACCGCACGGCGGTGAGTCGGTGGTCGCCGTCGTGGCCCGGGTGCGCGCGTGGCTGGACGGGCTCGCCGGCCGGCGCGGACGGCTCGCCGCCGTGACCCATCCGGCCGTCATCCGGGCTGCGGTCCTGGTGGCGCTCGACGCGCCGCCGAAGTCGTTCTGGCGCATCGACGTGGCACCCGCGAGCCACACGGTGATGCACCTGCGCGGGCAGGCGTGGACGCTGCGGTCTACCGGTTAGGTAGATCCACCGGGAGCAGGTCGAAGCCCTGGGTGGCGATCGACTGCAGCCACGTGGCGGCCGCCAGGCTGCGGTACTTGGGCCAGACGAGTTGGAAGCTCATGACCCAGCCCTGGCCGCTGCGGTCGCGGGCATACCAGCTGAACGTCAGGTCGCCGGGCAGGTTGCCGCCCTTGGCGGCGATGTAGGGGAACGTGGCGCGGTCGAGGTCGATGCCCGGTGTGGCCGAGAGGATGTCCGCCACCGGCGCGGCGCGTCCGACGGCCGTCGCCTGCAGGGCGGCGTGCACCCGGCAGATGTCCATCGCGCTGCCGTACCACTCCACGCCGTAGGGGGACGCGGGCGTGCGCGTGCGCATCGGATCTGGTTCGTAGGGAAGGATGTTCGTCTTCCGCAGCATCTCTGCGCGCTGCTCCGGCGGGGCGGTCTTCCAGTCCTCGCGTACGTCCGGCTTGCCCCAGCCGATCGAGAAGAGTTCGTGGGTGTTGGGGAACGGCGTCATCGACGCGGGGTCGTGATGACCGGCCGCGGCCAGCGCACGCTCGACCGCACCCGGGCCCAGGGCGGCCATCAGCAGGTCGGTGGCCATGTTGTCGCTCGCCGAGATCATCTGCTGCGCAGCGTCTCTGACCGAGACGTGCGATCCGGGCGGCAGCTTGTCGAAGCCCGCCGAGCCGACGGCCTTGGACTCCTTGGTGATCAGCAGCGGATCGTCCCAGTCGAGCGTGCCCGCGTTGACGGCGCGGCCGACGGCCAGCAGCACGTAGAGCTTGAATATCGATGCGAGCGGCAGGGATTCGTCGACGTTGGTGCCCGCCACCTTGACGCACCGGCCGTCGGTCACCTTGGACGCCTGGTAGGCGTAGTGGGCGCCGGACCCGGTGATCTCGGCGTCGACGTCGGACCACTGCCGGATCTTGGGCTTGACGACCGTCACCTCGAAGCGGTCCACCAGGCCGGATTCGCCGGTGCGCAGCTTGACGTCCTCGGACACCGCGTAGGAGGTCCGGACGTGCAGCGTGGCGTGACCCGCGCCCACGTCGACCCCGGTGACGGTGATGGGTCGGTCGGCCCACAGCCGGTCCATCGCGCCCGTGACGGCCTCGACGATCTCGGGGTCGGCGAGCGTGCCGACCGTGACGGTGCCGAGCGGCCAGTCGGAGTTGACCATGTCCAGGAGTTGCTTGGCCCGCAGCCCCTGCGGTGTGTTGGTGCCGATGTGTGCGCCGTACGCGGCCTCGGCGGGTGCCGGGCCGGTGTGGGCGCATCCGCAGGCCAGGGTCACGACGAGCATCGTGGCGATCGAGGCTCCGATCGACCGACGCCGGACCCGGCCTGCGCTGTTACGCAGCGCCGTTCCAGGCACTACGGATCCCCAAGTCGCTAGGCCTCCGAGCGCTGGACGTCGAGCACGACCTCGAACTCGAGCAGCGACGCGCCGGTGGCGACGGGGTTCGCCCGCTGACCGGCGTGCGCCTCGACCGCCGGGCCGCTGGCCCAGGCCTGGAAGGCCTCCTCGGACTCCCACTGCGTGACCACGAAGTAGCGGTTCTCGCCCTTGATCGGGCGGAGCAGCTGGAAGCCGAGGAAACCGGGCTGGCCGTCGACGGCGTGGGCACGGTTGGCGAAGCGCTTCTCCAACTCGGGGCCTGCGTTGGGCGGAACGTCGATCGCGTTGATCTTCACCACTGCGTTGACGGGCATGGGCCTAGGTTACCGCGAGGGAGCGAGGCAGTATTACGGCCATGGGTGCCCCACTTCTGACCGATCGGGGCGGCCGGGGCGAGCCGGTGATCCTGGTGCACGGCCTGATGGGCCGCGGCAGCACCTGGGACCGGCAGGTGCCGTGGCTGGCCGAACTTGGGCGGGTCTTCACCTACGACGCCCCGTGGCATCGCGGGCGCGAGGTGGCCGATCTCCGGCCCGTGTCCACCGAGCGGTTCGTCGCCGACCTGGCCGACGCGGTGTCCGAGGTCGGCGGGCCGGTGACGCTGGTCGGCCACTCGATGGGGGGACTGCACGCGTGGTGTCTCGCCGCGGCGCGCCCCGATCTCGTCAGCGCGCTCGTCGTCGAGGACATGGCGCCCGACTTCCGCGGCCGGACGACGGGCCCGTGGGAGCCGTGGGTGTACGCGCTGCCGGTCGAGTTCACGTCGGAGGAGCAGATCGTCGAGGCCTTCGGCGACGTCGCCGGCCGCTACTTCAGGGAGGCGTTCGACCGGACGGGGACGGGGTGGCGGCTGCACGGCCACCCCGAGCGCTGGATCGAGATCGCCGCCGAGTGGGGGACCCGGGACTACTGGGAGCAGTGGGCCCGGGTCCGCGTCCCGACGCTGCTGATCGAGGCGGCCGACTCGGTGACGCCGCCCGGGCAGATGCACAGGATGCACGAGACCGGCTTCGACACGACCTACCTCCGGGTGCCGGACGCCGGTCACCTGGTGCACGACGACGCGCCCCGCGAGTACCGCGAGGCGGTCGAGGGCTTCCTAACGACGCTCGCCCGTCGCGCCTGAGGCCGGCCACGACGGGTTCTGCTCGAATCGCGTGCGGGCGGCGTCGGCGTCGTGCTGGATGCGGTGCCAGTCCGCGTCCTCCTCGACGCCGGCCAGGTATGAGCGGACCGGGTCGCCCCGGTGCGACGCCCAGCTCAGGAGTGCGGCCACCGCGAAGGGTGCCGCGAGGATGAGGACGGTCAGTAACAGGTTCATGGCAGTAATGATTCGCGCATCGAATTCCTGCCACTAGTGGCAGGACGGACGGCAGGGGATAAGATGCTGCCATGATCAAGACCGTGTCAGCGCTGGTGATGGACGGCCTGGCCGTCTTCGAATTCGGCGTGATCTGCGAGGTCTTCGGCATCGACCGCTCAGACGACGGCGTGCCCAACTTCGACTTCAAGGTCTGCGGCCCCGAACCCGGCAGGCCGGTCCGCACGTCGGTGGGTGCGTCGCTCACCCCCGACCACGGCTTCGACGACCTGATCGGCGCCGACCTGGTCGCCATCCCCGCGATCGGTGGCGGCCACTACCCGGAGGAGGCCCTCGACGCGATCCGCCGGGCCGCCGCCTCCGGATCGATCATCCTCACCGTCTGCTCGGGGGCCTTCGTCGTCGGCGCCGCCGGCCTGCTCGACGGGCGCGAGTGCACGACGCACTGGATGCACGCCGACGAGCTGGCCCGCATGTATCCCACCGCCAAGGTCGACCGCAACGTCCTCTACGTCGACGACGGCAACCTCATCACCAGCGCGGGCACCGCGGCGGGCATCGACGCGTGCCTGCACCTGGTGCGTCGGGAACTCGGCAGCGAGGTCACCAACCTGATCGCGCGACGCATGGTCGTCCCGCCGCACCGCGACGGCGGTCAGCGGCAGTACATCGAGCAGCCGATTCCGATCCGCTGCTCCGAGGGCTTCGCCCCGCACCTGGACTGGATCCTGGCCAACCTGGAGAAGCCGCACACCGTCACCACGCTGGCGCGGCGGGCGAGCATGTCGGCCCGGACGTTCGCGCGGCGGTTCGTGGAGGAGACGGGCCGCACCCCGATGCAGTGGGTCACCGACCAGCGCGTGCTCTACGCCCGACGCCTGCTCGAGGAGACCGATCTCGACATCGACCGCGTGGCCGACCGGTCCGGCTTCGGCACCGCGACGCTGCTGCGCCACCACTTCCGCCGCGTCATCGGCGTGACGCCGTCGGACTACCGGCGACGGTTCTCCTGCACGGATTGCGCTGCCACGGCCTAGGTTCGGCTCAGAGCGAGTACACGTGCCACGATCCCGGCACGCCCTTCAGTTCGTGCTCGCCACGCGAGGTGAAGTCCCGGCGCGACCCGGTCACGATGTCGCGCACCGTCGAGGACACCAGCACCTCGCCGGCGCCCGCCAGCCCGGCGACCCGAGCGCCGATGTGGACGGCCATGCCGGCGATGTCGTCACCGCGCACCTCGACCTCGCCGGCGTGCACGCCGACGCGCACCTCGAGATCGAGTGAGCCGACGGCGGCGACGATGGCCTGCGCGCAATCGAGCGCCCCGCTCGGACTGACGAACGTGGCCACGAATCCGTCACCGGCGGTGTTGATCTCGCGGCCGCGGAACCTGTCGAGTTCGCGGCGGACGGTCGCGTCGTGGTAGTCGAGCAGATCGCGCCACCGGTCGTCGCCCATCGCCGACGCGCGCGCCGTCGAGCCGACGATGTCGGTGAACACGATCGTGGTCAGCACGCGTTCGGCCTCGGCCTCGCTGCGCGCGCCGGTCACGAACTCCTCCACCTCGTCCAGGATCGGCGTGGTGTCGCCGATCCAGTACAGGGCGTCGGCGCCGTCGATCTCGACGTAACGCGCGCACGGGATGTGCTCGCCGAGGTAGCGGCCGTGTCTGACGTCGACGAACGCCGACTCGCTGCGGTGGATCACCAGGGTCGGCACGTCGATGTCCGGAAGCTTGTGCCGCACATCGGCTTCGGTGAGCACCTGGCTGGCCATCCGGGCCATGCTCGGCGAGGCGGCGCGATTGCCCGCGTGGTCCCACCAGTTGCGGAACGCCCGGTCCGAGGCCACCGAGGGAGCCACCAGGCGCAGCATGTCGAAACCCCGTTCCACCGCGTCGGGTTGCAGCGCCACGGTGGTGAACGGGGTCACCCCGCCGAGCCGCGTGCCCGCCTCGTAGTCCGGCGCCCAGCCGGCACGCGCGCTGCCGTTGACGATCACCAGGTGGCTCACCCGGTCGGGGTGGTCGGCCGCGAGCAGCAGCGCGCTGACCGCCGTGTATCCCGAGCCCAGGACGGCGACGCGCTCGCACCCGAGTGCGTTCAGCACCGTGATCGCGTCCTCCGCCCAGCAGGACGGGGTGATGGTGTCGGCAGAGCCGATCCGCGACGACATGCCCATGCCGCGCTGGTCGAAGCGGATCACCCGGCAGAACGCCGACAGCCGCCGGTAGAACCGGTACATGGCCGGTTCACTGTCGATGGAGTCGATCGGGACGAACGGGCCCGGCATGACGATCAGGTCGACGGGGCCGTCGCCGAGCACCTGGTAGGCGATGTCGAGATCGCCCCGCGAGGCGTACTGAGTCCGCGGCGCCGCTGAACCCCGTCCTGCCACGGGTCAAGGCTAGTGCTCCCGCGACCGGACCGCGGACGAACTAGCCGCCTTCTCCACTCAGGGCGAACAACCCGTCGGCGGTCTGCTCGACGAGGCCGTCGGTCAGTAGCGACAGCAGCGCGCGGTCACGCTGCACGGTGTCGGTCAGCCACACCACGTCGAGTTCGGCGCGCGTGACGGGAGCGGCGTTGCCGCGCAACACGTCCAGCAACTTGCCGCGCACCTGCCGGTCGGTGCCGGCGAACCGCTGGACCTTGCGTGCCGGTTCGGTCGCGGCCGGGTACCCGAGCGACCGCCACCGGCACGAACTGAGCGGGCACAGTCCGCACTTCGGGGATCGCGCCGTGCACACCACGGCGCCCAGTTCCATGAGTGCCACCGAGAACTCCGGTGCGCGAACGTCGTTGGGCAGCACGGCGTCGACGTCGGCAAGGTCGCGGACGCTGGCCGGGGAGTCCGCGCGGCCGTGCACCACGCGTGCGATCACCCGCCGCACGTTGGTGTCGACGACGGGCACCCGCCTGCGGTAGGCGAAGCACGCGACGGCCCGCGAGGTGTAGGTGCCGACGCCGGGGAGGGTGAGCAGCGTGTCGACGTCGTCGGGCACCACGTCGCCGTGCTCGGTCGCGATGGTCGTCGCGCACTCGTGCAGCCGCTTCGCCCGGCGCGGGTAGCCCAGCTTCCCCCAGGCCCGCAACACGTCGGCGGTGGATGCGGCGGCGGTCGCCGACGGGGTCGGCCAGCGTGCGACCCAGTCGCGCCAGATGGGTTCGACGCGGGCGACGGGGGTCTGTTGCAGCATGAACTCGCTCACCAGGATCTGCCATGCGCTGACGCCCGGTCGGCGCCACGGGAGGTCCCGCTGCTCGCGCCGGTACCAGTCCAGCAACTCCTCGGCGTCCAGGGTCACAGTGAAACCTCAGCGGCGCTCGGGCAAGATGACAGCCATGCCGAACTCGAATCCAGTGAGCGCTTGGAAAGCACTACGCGAGGGTAACGACCGCTTCGTCAGCGGCACCCCGCAGCATCCGAGCCAGGGGGTGGCCGACCGCGAGCGTCTCGTCGACGGTCAGAAGCCGACCGCTGTGCTGTTCGGCTGCTCCGACAGTCGGGTCGCCGCGGAGATCATCTTCGACCAGGGTCTCGGCGACATGTTCGTGGTCCGCACCGCCGGCCACGTCATCGACTCCGCGGTGCTGGGATCGATCGAGTTCGCGATCGGCGTGCTCGGCGTACCGCTGATCGTGGTGCTCGGCCACGACAGCTGCGGCGCGGTCAAGGCCACGCTGTCGGCGATCGACGACGGCAGTGTGCCCGGCGGATACGTCCGTGACGTGGTCGAACGCGTCACGCCGTCGATCCTGGTGGGCCGGCGCGAGGGGCTGTCCCGGATCGACGAGTTCGAGACCAAGCACGTCAACGAGACGGTCGCGCAGCTCAACGAGCGCTCCACGCTGATCCGCGACGCCATCACCGCGGGCACCGTCGCCGTCGTCGGCGCCACCTACCATCTGTCCGACGGACGGACCGAACTGCGCGACCACATCGGCGACATCGGCGAAGTCTGAGGGGCGACACGCCGCGCGAGGTCGGACGATAGGGCATGACCTGCCCTTACCGTTGAAATGTGCTGGAAGTAGAACCGCATGCCCCGCTCCCGCCGGAGATCTACCGGCGTCGTCGGATGCTCGCAATCGGGTTGGCCACGCTTGCCGTCGTAGTCGTCGCGGCGATCGTGTTCGGCCTCGTCTCGGCGTTCTCGGGCGACTCGAGCAGCGAACCGGCTTCCACCGATACCTCGGCCGCGGCCGGGCCGACGCCCCTGCCCGGGGAGAACCCCGAGGTCAAGACCCCGGTGCAGCCGCCTGCCCAGCAGGCGCCCGCGCCGACCCCCACGCCGTCGGCTGCCGTGGTGCCGCCGCCGGTGCTGCAGGCCGGCGAGGACTGCCCGGACTCCACGCTGGCGGTCAAGGGCATCACCAGCCAGCCGAACTACGTGATCGGTGATCAGCCGAAGTTCACGATGGTCGTCACCAACATCGGCCTGGTCGCCTGCCAGCGCGACGTCGGCGCCGCGGTCCTCGCGGCCTACGTCTACTCGCTGAACAACGACCGGCTGTGGTCGAACCTGGACTGCGCGCCGTCCAACGAGACGCTGGTGAAGACGTTCAACCCCGGCGAGCAGGTCACCACCGAGGTGACGTGGACGGGCATGGGCTCCGGCCCGAACTGCCCGCTGCCGCGTCAGGCCATCGGACCCGGCACCTACAACCTGGTGGTGCAGCTCGGCAACCTGAGGTCGGCCGCCGTGCCGTTCATCCTCGCCGAGGCCGCACCCGTGGCGCCCGGTGAGGCGCCGCCGGTGGATGCGCCCGCACCCGCCGGCGAGGTCCCCGCGCCCGTCGGCTGAGGCCCTACTCGGCCTGACCCTGACCTCGTCGAGCCGGAGCGTAGCGTCGCTGCGCGGCCGCTGGGACGACGTGACTCTCCGGTTCGGCGAAGAGATTCGCGGGGCCGGTCAGGCCAGCTGATTGGCGATGGTCGACTCGGCCAGCGCCGACAGACCCTCGCGGATGTGGCGGGCCCACATCGACCCGATGCCGTCGACCGACTGCAGGTCGCTGGCGCTCGCGGCAAGTACTCCCTGCAGCGACCCGAACGACCGCACCAGCAGGTCGACGTGCGCGAACTGCAGGCGCGGGATGCCCGCCATCGCGCGGTAGCCGCGTGAACTCATCGCCGAGTCCTGCGCCTCGAGCGTCGACGGGTAGCCGAACACGCGTGCCAGCGTGGTGAAGTCGAGCAGCTCGTTGTCGGACAGCGCGTCGAGTTCCTCGAGCGTCGACGACACCTGCGCGGCGGTCGGCGGGTCGGGGTTGGCGTGGTAGTCGCGGACGATCAGCTCGCGGGCCGTGTCGTTGTCGCCGACGAGTTCCTCGAGCTGCAGCTTGAGCTGGCGGCCGTCGGTGCCCAGTTCGACCACGTCCGCGTCGATCTCGAGGCTGATCCGACGGACCATTTCGAGACGCTGCACCACGGTCATCACGTCGCGCAGCGTGACGAAGTCCTCGATCTCGGCCGTCGACAGCTGGCGATTCACCTCGTCGAGGCGGGTGGTGTATCGCTCGAGCGTCGCGATCGTCTGGTTGGTGCGCGACAGGATGGCCGCCGAATCGGGCACCACGTGCCGCTCGCCGGCGACGTAGACCGTCACGATGCTCATCGAGTGGCTGACCGAGATCACCGGGTAGCCGGTCTGGACGGCCGCGCGTTCCGCCGAGCGGTGCCGCGTGCCGGACTCCTCGGTGGGGATCGACGGATCCGGCACCAGCTGCACGTTGGCGCGCAGGATGTGCGTGCCGTCGCTGGAGAGCACCACCGCGCCGTCCATCTTCGACAGCTCGCGGAGCCGGGTGGGTGCGTACTGGACGTCGAGCGTGAAGCCGCCGTCGCAGATCGCGTCGACGCTGTCGTCGTAGCCGAGGACGATCAGGGCGCCCGTGCGGCCGCGCAGGATGCGTTCCAGACCGTCGCGAAGCGGCGTCCCCGGGGCGAGCCTGCCGAGCGTCTCGCGCAGCGTCGGACGTGCCAACTGCACCACGTTTCCCGTGGTGGTGCGGCCCGCCGCCCGTGCGCTGGTTGCCTTCACGGCCATCGGCCCCTCCTCGGTCCAGCCGCGTCGTCAGCCGCCGTCAGGCACCATTGTGGGCGATCTGGCGCATCGCGTGCAACGCCGCGCCGAGGTCGTCGACGGCCTTGAGTCGCAGACCAGGGGGTGCCTTGGTCACCCCGGACGGCACGACGGCACGCTTGAAGCCGAGCCTGGCGGCCTCGGCGAGCCGCCGGTCCATCCCGGTCACGCGGCGGATGTCACCGGCCAGGCCCACCTCGCCGATTGCGATCGCGTCGGCGGGCATGGGCAGATCCTGGGCCGCGGACGCGATGGCCACCGCGATGGCCAGGTCCGCGGACGGGTCGGTGAGCTTCATGCCGCCGACCGTGGAGAGATAGACGTCGGACGAGCCCAGCGGGAAGCCCGCGCGCTTCTCGAGGACCGCGAGGATCATCGCGCTGCGCGACGAGTCGATGCCGCTGGTGGCGCGTCGCGGGATGCCGGTGGTGGCCTTGGCGACGAGCGCCTGCACCTCGCCGACGAGCGGCCGCTTGCCGTCGAGCGTCACCGTGACCGCCGTGCCGGGCACCGGCGCCGGTCGCAGGTCGCGGAAGAGCCCGGACGGATCGGCCACGCCCTCGATCCCGTTGTCGTGCAGCTGGAAACAGCCCACCTCGTCGGCCCCGCCGAAGCGGTTCTTGACCCCGCGGACCAGTCGCAGCGTCGATGCGCGGTCGCCCTCGAAGTGCAGGACCACGTCGACGAGGTGCTCGAGGGAACGCGGCCCCGCGATGGCTCCGTCCTTGGTGACGTGGCCGACCAGGATGATCGCGACGCCGGTGGTCTTGGCCGCCATCGTCAGCGCCGTGGTCACCGCGCGGACCTGCGTGACGCCGCCGGTGACGCCGTCGGTCTCGGAACTGGTCATCGTCTGCACCGAGTCGACGATCACGATGCTGGGCCGCACCTCGTCGATGTGTCCGAGCGCGGTCTGCAGGTCGGATTCGGCGGCGAGGAACACCTCGTCGTGGCTGCAGCCGATCCGCTCGGCCCGCAGCCTGATCTGGCCCGCGGACTCCTCGCCGGACAGGTACAGCGCGCGGCGGCCCGCACAGGCCCAGCGGTAGACGACGTCGAGCAGCAGCGTGGACTTGCCGACGCCGGGGTCGCCGGCGAGCAGCGTCACCGACCCGGGTACCAGCCCGCCGCCCAGGACGCGGTCCAATTCGCCGATGCCGGTGGGGAAGTGGCGGGTCTTGCCGGGATCGATCGAGCTGATCGGCACGGCGGGGGAGGTGGGCGCGACGGACCGGCGGGCGGGTGATCCACCGATCGTGGACAGCACCGCGACCTCGTTGACCGTGCCCCAGGTGCCGCAGTCCGCGCAGCGACCGACCCACTTGGCCGTGACGTGGCCGCACTCCGAACACCGGTACTGCGAACGCGCCTTCGAACCGCCTCGTGTCACGTCGTGACGCTATCCGGCGGCACCGACAGAAGCGTCGATGCGGCTAGTGGCCGCCGCCCGTGTCGCCGCCCTCGCCGCCGGACGAGCCGCCCGGCTCGGCGTCGCGGCGCGGCTCCTCGCCCGCCGAGATCGGAACGGGGATGGTGGCTGAGCCGGCGCGCTCGAAGGTGAACGTGAAGTCGTAGTTGATGCCGTTGGAGATCGGCTTCGTCAGCGCGACGGTCGCCTCGGCGGTCTTGGCGCCCTCGACGGCGTCGAGCGGGCTCACCTGACCGTCGGGGGTGCCGACCACGAGCGAATCGCCCGCGGGCACCTCGCGGCTGCCCGACAGCGTCACCACGCCGACGTCGGAGGTGATCGACACCAGCCGGTCGACGTTGGCCGCGGATCCGTTGGCGGCGACGAAGATCAGCTCGGCCTGGCTGCCGGGCTCGACGGCGTCACTCGTCTGCGGGGCCCGCAGGTGCAGGTTGCGCAGCGCGATGCCGTAGGTCGGGTCGCCCACCGAGGCGGTGGTGCCGTTGACCGCGGGCATCTGCATCGCGGTCTGCGAGATCTGACCTGCGCTGCACCCGCTGAGGAGCACCGTCGCGGCGAGACCGCACGCGGCCATCCCCGACGTGACGACGGTCGTGAGGGATCGGGAGCGGTTCACTCAAGCCTCCTGCTCGGGCCACGGCGGCCATGGGACGGTCGTCCGCTGCTTCGACTATGCAGAGTAGTAGGTGGTGGTCGGCGGCGGTAGCCGAGGTCGGGTCCGGGCTCCAGCGGTACCCCCGAGGTGGTCGGTGGGGTCGGTGAAACCGTGGCGGGGCGACGGCAAGTGGCGTCCGCGGCGGTGGTCGATTCGCAATCGGAACCGTCGGCCCGAGTTTGCCCGGGGGGCTCGCGGTGGCACGGTTTCGTCGCCCTGTCAACCCCTTGTCTCCACCCACGGTGCCCCTGACCTGCACCGTTGATAAACACGCCCCCTGCCGACGTGTTAACATGGACACGTGAAAGGGGCTTCATTCTGATGATTTTCAAGGTCGGAGACACAGTCGTCTATCCACACCACGGTGCCGCGCTGATCGAGGCGATCGAGACCCGGACCATCAAGGGCGAGCAGAGGGAATACCTCGTCTTGAAGGTCGCGCAGGGTGACTTGACCGTCCGCGTTCCCGCAGACAACGCCGAGTACGTGGGTGTGCGCGACGTGGTGGGACAGGAGGGTCTCGACAAGGTCTTCCAGGTTCTGCGTGCCCCGCACACCGAGGAGCCGACCAACTGGTCGCGCCGCTACAAGGCCAACCTCGAGAAGCTCGCTTCGGGTGACGTGAACAAGGTCGCCGAGGTCGTTCGCGACCTGTGGCGTCGTGACCAGGAGCGCGGACTGTCCGCCGGTGAGAAGAGGATGCTGGCCAAGGCCCGGCAGATCCTCGTCGGCGAGCTGGCGCTGGCCGAGAACACCGACGACGAGAAGGCCATGAGCATTCTCGACGAGGCGTTGGCCGCAGCCTCCTGACGGAGTCATCCGTCCGGGGCGGCGCCACGCGCCTGCGCTGACCGACGTGACCTTCCGAATCGGACTGGGCACCGACGTCCATCCCATCGAGGTGGGTCGGCCGTGCCGATTGCTGTGTCTCGAGTTCGACGGCGCCGACGGCTGCGCCGGGCACTCCGACGGTGACGTCGCCGCCCACGCCCTGTGCGACGCGCTGCTGAGCGCGGCGGGACTGGGCGACCTCGGCTCGGTCTTCGGTACCGACCGCGTCGAATGGCGGGGAGTCAGCGGGGCCGACATGCTGCGTCACGTGCGGAGCCTCCTCGACGGGGAGGGTCTGCGCGTGGGCAACGCGGTGGTCCAGGTGATCGCCAACCGGCCGAAGATCGGTCCCCGACGGGAGGAGGCGCAACGCGTGCTGTCCGACCTGCTGGGGGCGCCCGTCTCGGTCTCCGCGACCACCACCGACGGGTTGGGCCTGACCGGCCGCGGCGAGGGGCTGGCGGCCATCGCGACGGCACTCGTGGTGACCGACGAGCGCTTGCGCGAGGAGTCGACAAGCACCGACGAGCCCCCGCCCGAGGGGTCGGCAACGTCCGATGACGATTAGTGGCGATCTGGCCGGTAAGCTGGCCCGTCGTGACTGATCGTGCCGGCTTGCGGCTCCACGACACCATGACCGGTGGCGTGCGGGACTTCGTGCCGCTGCGCGAGGGCCATGCCTCCATCTACCTGTGCGGCGCGACCGTGCAGGGGCTGCCCCACATCGGTCACGTCCGCAGCGGCGTCGCGTTCGACGTGCTGCGCCGCTGGCTCACCGCCACGGGATACGACGTCGCGTTCATCCGCAACGTCACCGACATCGACGACAAGATCCTCAACAAGGCCGCCGACGCGGGACGTCCGTGGTGGGAATGGGCCGCGACCTACGAGCGTGCCTTCAGCGCCGCCTACGATGCGCTCGGGGTACTGCCCCCGTCGGCCGAGCCGCGCGCCACCGGGCACATCACCCAGATGGTCGAGTTGATCGAGCGGCTGATCGAGCGCGGCCACGCCTACGCCAGCGGCGGCGACGTCTACTTCGACGTGCTGAGCCAGCCGGAGTACGGCGCGCTGTCCGGCCACCGCATCGACGACGTCCACCAGGGTGAGGGCGCCGCGACCTGCAAGCGCGACCCGCGCGACTTCACGCTGTGGAAGGGCGCGAAGCCCGGCGAGCCGTCGTGGCCGACGCCGTGGGGGCCGGGCCGACCGGGCTGGCACACCGAGTGCGTCGCGATGTGCGAGGCCTATCTGGGCTCCGCGTTCGACATCCACGCCGGCGGCATGGATCTGGTCTTCCCGCACCACGAGAACGAGATCGCCCAGGCGAAGGCCGCGGGCGACGACTTCGCCCAGTTCTGGCTGCACAACGGGTGGGTCACGCTCGGCGGCGAGAAGATGAGCAAGTCGCTGGGGAACGTGCTGTCGATTCCCGCTGTGCTGCAACGGGTTCGGCCGGCGGAGCTGCGCTACTACCTGGGCAGCGCGCACTACCGGTCGATGCTGGAGTTCTCCGAGAACGCCCTGCAGGACGCGGTCAAGGCCTACACCGGCATCGAGGATCTGCTGCACCGGGTGCGCAGCCGCGTCGGTGCGGTCGTGCCGGGTGAGTGGACGCCGAAGTTCGCCGCCGCACTCGACGACGATCTGGCGGTGCCCGCGGCGCTCGCCGAGGTGCACGCCGCACGCGCGGAGGGCAACCGGGCGCTCGACGCCGGCGACCACGCGACGGCCATGACCCATGCGCGATCGATTCGCGCCATGATGGGCATCCTCGGCTGCGATCCGCTCGACGAGCGGTGGGAGTCGCGCGACGAGACCTCGGCCGCGCTGGCCGCGGTGGACGAACTGGTGCAGTGGGCGCTGGTGCAGCGGGCCGACGCCCGCGCGAACCGCGACTGGGCGCAGGCCGACGAGATCCGGGACCGGCTGAAGGCGGCCGGTATCGAGGTCACCGACACCGCCGACGGTCCGCAGTGGTCGCTGGTGGATCCGAGCGACAAGTGACCGATGATGCAGGGCGACGGGACTGACGATGGCTGGTAACTCTCAACGGCGCGGTGCCATCCGCAAGGAAGGCACGAAGAAGGGCCCGCAGGTCGGTTCGGGCGGCCAGCGCCGCCGCGGCCTCGAGGGCAGGGGCGCGACGCCGCCGGCCAGCGCCCGGCCGCACCATCCCGCGGGCAAGCGCGCGGCGAAGGTGGCCCGGTCGGCGCAGGGCAGGCAGAAGAAGACCGACGAGACCGAAGTCGTGCTCGGCCGCAACCCGGTGGTCGAGTGCCTGCGGGCGGGCGTGCCCGCGACGGCGCTGTGGGTGATGCTCGGCGCGGAGTCCGACGAGCGCCTGACCGAATCCGTACAGCGGGCCGCCGATGCAGGCATCGCGATCCTCGAGGTGCAGAAGCACGATCTGGACCGCATGAGCAGCAACGGTCTGCACCAGGGCATCGCGCTGCAGGTGCCGCCCTACGAGTACGCGCACCCCGACGACATGCTGGCCACCGCGCTGGCCGACTCGACGCCTGCGATGCTCGTGGCGCTCGACAACATCTCCGACCCCCGCAACCTCGGGGCGATCGTGCGTTCGGTGGCGGCGTTCGGCGGCCACGGCGTGCTGATCCCGCAGCGGCGGTCGGCGTCGGTCACCGCGGTGGCGTGGCGGACCAGCGCCGGCGCGGCCGCACGTCTGCGCGTCGCGCGGGCCACCAACCTCACGCGCACGCTGCAGAGTTGGTCGGCCGCGGGCCTGCAGGTCGTGGGTCTGGACGCCGGTGGCGACACCGAACTCGACGAACTCGACGCGTCCGGTCCGATGGTCGTGGTCGTGGGATCCGAGGGAAAGGGGTTGTCGCGCCTGGTGCGCGAGAACTGCGACTCCATCGTGTCGATCCCGATGGCGGGCCCCACCGAATCGCTCAACGCATCGGTCGCGGCAGGCGTCGTGCTCGCCGAGATCGCCCGCCAGCGCCGCGCCTGACCCCGTTCCCGCCAGTCGGGCAGTGGCTACATTCCTTCGGCGAGCGTGCGTGTCTGCGGGCGACACGCCGGGCGGAAACACGACTCAACGCACGCTCGCGGCCGGATCTGACAGCGCCGCCGTCATCGAGTGAGCGCTGACGCGACAGAGGTGCGAGTGGCGTTGGCCGTGAGCGCTATCTGAACGTCACCGCGCAGGCGGCCACGGTCAGACCCCCAACACCTCGACCGACGCCCACAGCCCCGCCACGCCGAGCAGCAGCGTCGCAGGCACCGTGACGAGCCCGACGCGGCCGAACTCGAGGAACGGCGCGGGGATCCCCTCGCCATGAACCACGTTGCGCCACAGCAGGTTCGACAGCGATCCGGGATACGTCAGGTTGGGTCCGACGTTGACGCCGATCAGCACGGCCAGCACCGCGGCGGGCCCCGCCGCGACGACGAGCGGCAGCAGCACCAGCACCGCGGGCAGGTTGTTCACGACGTTCGACAGCAGCGCGGCGACCACGGCGATGCCGAGCAACTCCGGGAACGACGTGCCGAGCGGCAGCACGTTGCGCATGGCGGAGTCCAGGCCGTGGTGCATCACCCCGGCGACCACCACCCCGAGGCACAGCACGAACGCCAGGAACGGCACGTTGGCCGATCGCGCGAGGTCGACGACGGTGCTGTTCCGTCGGATCAGGGCGCGCACCCCGAGGACGACGGCGCCGCCGAGCGCGGCCCAGGCAGGCGACGCACCGAACAGCGACACGACCGCGAAGCCCACCAGCGTCAGCCCCAGCACGACGAGGACGAACACCGGCGTCTCGGCGGGCGGCGGTGCCACGTCCCCGGTCGGTACGGCAGCCAGTTCGCGCCGGAAGAACAGCCGCAGCAGCACGAACTCGCCGGCGATGACCAGCAGCCACGGCAGCGTCATGATCGCGGTGAAGTGCGCGAACGTCAGGCCCGCAGTGGTGAACGCCAGCAGGTTGGTCAGGTTGGACACCGGCATCAGCAGCGACGCGCTGTTGGCGAGGTGCGCCGTCGCATAGGCGTGCGGGCGGGACGGCACCCCCAGCGTGCGGGCGGTGGCCAGCACCACCGGGGTGAGTAGCACGACGGTCGCGTCGAGGCTCAGCACCGCCGTCGTGACCGCAGCGATCACGAACACGGTCACCAGCAGGCGCCGCGGGTCGCCCGCACTGCGCCGGGCCATCGCGACGCCCGCGGCGTGGAACAGGCCCTCGTCGTCGCACAGTTTGGCCAGCACCAGGATCGCGGCGAGGAATCCGACGACGGGCAGCAGGTCGCGCACCTCGGCCCACGCGTCGTCGACGGTCACCACGCCGGCGGCGATCAGCAGGCCCGCACCGGGTACCGCGGCGACGGCCTCGGGCAGGTTGCGGGGACGGACCAACGCGAACGCCAGCACCGCGGCGAGCGCCAGCAGTGCCAGCGTCAGGTCCACGGGTCGCAGCGCTCCCAGAGGGTCGGGAGATGCAGCGGTACGCCGTCCTCGCGTGCCAGCCGGGTCAGCACCCGCATGGAGACGTCGAGGTCGTCGCCCGCGTAGGGCAGCGCGCGCAGCGGCTGATGCAGCGGGCGGAAGAAGTCGTCCCAGTGGATCAGCACCACGCGTCGCGCCCCGACGGTGCGCACGGTCTCGGTCCAGTAGTCGACGATGTACCGCTCCGGCTGCAGACCGAGCTGCCCCACGCCGAGGTAGGCGACGTCGGCGCGGCGGCCGGCCAGCGCGCCGGGGACGAATCCGGCGCTGCCGATCACCAGCAACGTGCGGCCGCTCCGGCGGTGGTGCAGGAGAGTGGACCACGACTCGCCGCAGCGGTACGCCGCCGCCCTCACCGGCGGTACGACGGGAGCGACGATGGGGCCCGGGAACCGGTCGGGTGGGCAGTGGTCGCCGACGACCAGCGTCACGTCGAACGCCCCGAGGCTCAGCGGTTCTCCGGGCGTCGCGACCACGATCCGGTCGTCGGGCAGTCCGCCGCCGCGGCCCACGTTGGCGGTCGAGGCGCCCCCGACGAGCGTGGCGCCGGTCCGTGCGGCGACGACGGCGCTGTCCATCGCGTGGTCGAAGTGGGTGTGCACGGGCAGCACCGCGTCGAGTCGTTCGACGCCGAGCCGCGCGAGGCTGCCGTCGATGCGGGGCGCCGACGGCGCGAGCGTGCGCGTCCCGACGGCCAGGAGGCCGGGGCGGGAGAAGAAGCCGTCGGTCATCACCGCCGAGTCGCCGTCGTCGACGAGCAACGTGGTGACGCCGGCCCACGTGACGGTCACGGGTGCGCCATCCGTGGCGGCCGGGGCGTCGAAGTGTGCGGCGTGGTCGGCGAGGTCGGGCCGTCCCAGCTTGAGTCTCATCGGACGAACCCCTCGAGTCGCAGCCCATCGGCGAGCAGACGCTCGCGGACGGCGTGGGCAATCTGGACCGCACCCGGTGAATCACCGTGCACGCACACCGATTCCACGGTGATCGGGATGGTGGAACCGTCGATGGCAGTGACCTCGCCGCGGCCGACCATCGACGCGACGCGGTCGGCGATCTCGGCGACGTCGTGCAGGACGGCGCCGTCCTCGCCTCGCGACACCAGCGTGCCCTCGGGGGTGTAGGCGCGGTCGGCGAAGGCCTCCGGCACCGTGCGCAACCCGACGCGCTCGGCGGCGGCGAAGAACGCCGACCCGCTGAGCCCGAGGACGGGCAGCGCCGGGTCGACGGCGTGCACGGCCTCGGCGACGGCTTCCGCCTGGTCGGCGTGGTGCACGATCGTGTTGTACAGCGCCCCATGGGGTTTGACGTAGGTGACCGTGGAGCCGGCCGCGTGGGCTAGCGCCTGCAGGGCACCGATCTGGTAGATCACGTCGGCCACCAGGTCGTCGTGGGCGACGTCGATGAAGCGTCGGCCGAAGCCCGCGAGGTCGCGGTACCCCACCTGCGCACCGATCCGCACCCCACGCGCGGCGGCGGCCCGGCAGGTGCGGCCGAGGCCGGCCGGATCACCGGCGTGGAACCCGCAGGCCACGTTGGCGCTGGTGACCACGTCGAGCATGGCGTCGTCGTCGCCGAGGCGCCATGCGCCGAAACCCTCGCCGAGGTCGGCGTTGAGGTCGATGGTCACCGGAGGCACGCGGGTCAGCCTACGGTCGGCGTCCGGGTCCACCCGTTCTCGGTGACGAAGTCGGGGAGCGGACGCCCGTGGGTCCAGTCCTCGATCTCCAGGACCGGTCTGGTGGGGAAGGCGGGTACGGGGCCCAGGCACAGCACCGCAACGGGTTCCGCCTCAGCGGGCATGCCCAGCAATTCCGCGAGCCGGGCGGGATCGAAGATCGACACCCAGCCGAGGCCGAGTCCCTCGGCGCGGGCGGCGAGCCACATGTTCTGGATGGCGCACGACACCGAGGCCAGATCCATCTGCGGCATGGTGCGTCGGCCGAACACGTGCCGGCCGCGGTCGTCGCCGAGAGCCACCACGAGGAGTTCGGCGCAGTCGAGGATGCCCTCGACCTTCAACGCCAGGAATTCA
Organism: Mycobacterium sp. PTI7; assembly: GCF_056679845.1. Taxonomy (NCBI): domain Bacteria; kingdom Bacillati; phylum Actinomycetota; class Actinomycetes; order Mycobacteriales; family Mycobacteriaceae; genus Mycobacterium; species Mycobacterium sp. PTI7. The sequence goes on along the minus strand of NZ_CM155252.1, from coordinate 4,037,307 downwards.
TCGCCGCGTTCGCCGAGCGCCTCGGCGGTGAGGCGTCGCTCGGCGTCGACGATGGCGTGCACCCCGCGGCGCAGGGCGCCGTCGGTGATCCGGATGAATCGCCATGGCTGCATCAGCCCCACGCTGGGCGCGGCGTGCGCGGCGGCGAGCAGGCGGGCCAGCACGGCGTCGTCGACGGTGCCGCCGACGACGAACTCGCGCATGTCCCGGCGCTCGGCGATCGCGCGGTAGACGGCGCGGCGCTCGTCGTCGGTGAAGGCGTGGACGGACATCGAGGCCAGCTTAGGTGGCAGCATGACGTGGTGACCTCGAGCCGTGCCGACGTTCTGATCACCGCCGCCGACCTGCGGACACTGCTCGCGCAGGGGCCCGTGACCGTCCTCGACGTCCGGTGGGAACTGGCGCGACCCGACGGTCGGGCCGAGTACGAGGCCGGTCACGTGCCCGGTGCGGTGTACGTCTCGCTGGACGACGACCTGACCGACCACGGAGCGGAGGGCCGCGGCAGGCATCCCCTGCCCTCGGGCCGGGCGGTCCAGGACGCGGCGCGGCGGTGGGGCGTACGCGACGGCGTCCCGGTGGTGGTCTACGACGACTGGAACCGTGCCGGATCGGCGCGGGCGTGGTGGGTCCTGACCGCGGCGGGCATCCCGGCCGTGCGGATCCTGGACGGCGGGCTGGCGGCCTGGCGCTCGATCGACGGTGAACTGGAGAAGGGAACGCCCACAACGGTTCCCGGTAACGTCGTCGTCCGTCACGACGACCTGTACGCCGGCGCGCTGCCCACGCTCACCGCCGACCAGGCTGCGGTGGCGGACGGTCTGGTCGACGCGCGCGCGCCCGAACGCTTCCGCGGCGACGTCGAGCCCGTCGATCCGGTGGCCGGGCACGTGCCCGGCGCCGCCAACGTGCCGAGCACGTCGCTGCTGGCCGCCGACGGCACGTTCCGCCCCGACGGCGAACTGGCCGCGAATCTGGCGGGAGCGGGTGCCGCGTACTGCGGATCGGGGGTCACCGCGTCGGTGGTGGTCGCGGCGTCGGCCTCGGTCGGGCGCCCGCTCGCGCTGTTCCCCGGGTCGTGGTCGCAATGGTGCTCGGAGCCGGGCCGGCCGATCGCCACCGGTGACTGAGGGGTGACGGACGGCGAAGTCGTGTTTGCCGCCGGTTTTCGTGGGCACCTGGTGGTCACCATGGCACTCGGACGGCGACGAGGCACGAAGTGGGATCCGCGTGCGCCGGTTGCGGGCATGGCAACGCACGCGGTCTTCGCCGGCGACGTCCGGACCGGCGGACGGGGCGTTCACCGTCCCCCGTGGGCCGCCTGGTGACGGCCGCCCTGGACGATGCCGCGCGGGGCGTGGGCCTGCAGACGGTGTTCCAGCCGATCGTCGCCCTGCCCAGCCAGCAGGTCATCGGCTACGAGGCACTCACCCGCTGGCCCGCCCTGCCCCGGGTGTCGCCGTCGAAGGTCTTCGCCCACGCCCACTCGGCTGGACTGCTGGACGGGCTCGACGCCCTGTGCATCGAACGGGCCGCGGCGACGGCGTTCGACGGCGAGTCGATCCCGGGCATGCTGCTGGCCATCAACTCCGAGCCCGAGGTGGGCGCCTGCGTCGACGCGAGCGGCGCGCTCGCGAAGGCGGCACAGGAGTTCACCGTCGTGTTCGAGCTGACCGAACGTGGGCTGCTGTCCCATCCGAATGCGATGCTGCGCAAGGTCGCTGCGCTGCGCGACGACGGGTTCGTGGTGGCGCTCGACGACGTTGGCGCGCATGCTGATTCGCTGGCGATGCTCGACGTGATCTCGCCCGAGATCATCAAGCTGGACCTGGCCCTGATCCAGCGGCAGCCCGACGGCGTGCAGACCCGGACGCTGGCGGCGGTGCTGGCGCATCACGAACGCACCGGGGCCGTCATCATCGCGGAGGGCATCGAGACCGACGAGCACCTCGAGCAAGCTCTCGCGTACGGCGCCGCGCTGGGCCAGGGCTACCGGTTCGGCGTCCCCAGCGCGCTCGACGTCCGGCCTGCGCCGTGGGAGGGCCCGGCGCCGACCTGCACGCCGCAGGTACCACTCGGCCCGTCGGTGTTCGATCTCGTCACCGCCGAGCTGCCCAGGCGCGTGGTGCGCAAGGAGACCCTGCTGGCGTTCACCCGGCAGATCGAGCGGCTCGCGAGCGCGGCCGACAGCCCACCGATCGTCCTGACGACGCTGCAGCACGTCCGGTACTTCTCCGGGGCCACCCTCGCGACGTACGGCGAGCTGGCCGAGACCAGTCCGCTGGTGGCGATCTTCGGTCAGCAGATGCCCGACGACATCCATCCCCGGATCCGCGGCGTCGACCTGGAGCCGGGGGACCCGCTGTGCCGGGAGTGGTCGCTGGTGATCCTCGGGCCGGACAGTTGCGCGGCGATCATCGCGCGGGAGGTGGACGAGCCCACGGACGGCCGCATCAGCGACGACGACCGGCGGTTCGACATGGCGATCACCTTCGACCGCTCGCGGGTGACGCTGGCGGCGCGCACGTTGCTCGACCACGTGCCGTAGGGGTCAGCGGCTGCGCTTGTGGGCCGTCTCGTAGGCGTCGATCACCGCGGCGGGGATGCGACCGCGGGCGCTCACGTCGTGACCGTTCTCGGTGGCCCAACCGCGGATCGCGGCGGTCGACTCACGCGCCGGTCGCGCCGAGCCGCGTCGGCTGGACTTGGACTTCTTGACACGTGTCGGCTTGCGTGTCGGTCCGGAGACCTGGGTCGCCGCGTCGAGGTAGGGCTTGAGCGCCTTCTCGAACTTCGCGATGTTCGCGTCGGTCAGATCGATCGTGTATTTCGTTCCCTGGAAGGCGAAGTCGACGGTTCCGCCGGCGCCGTCGAGGATCTCGGACTGGTCGAGGTCATCGAGGAGTTGACGAACTATGCGTTCGGCCACGTTGATTCCTTTGGTCGTGGTTTGTCGCAACACTATAAGCCGCGCAGGTCAGTCCAACGTGACGCCGTGGCCGTCCAATTTGCGCAGCACGCCGTCGACGACGGTCGGATCCATGCCTGGTTCGGCGCGGGCGGCCACCACCGCCTCCCGCGCGGCGGTCAGCGCCTCGGCCTCCAGATCGGTTACTCGCCAGATGTGTTCGGTGTCCGGGGTGCCCTCAGCCGGCTCGTCGGGATCGGGTTCGGCGTTCTCGTCGAAGCCCACCTTCCGCCAGATTCTTTCCAGATTCCGCCGGGCCTCGCCGGTGAGGTCGTCGTCGACGTCATCGTCTCGTCCGATTTCCGCCAACCGTCCGCGAGCGGCCGTGCGCGCGCGCCGGGCGAGGTCGTGCTCCATGTCGGCCTCCTGGTCCGGCGACCGGTGCACGCCCAGTCGCCGCACCAGGATGGGCAGTGACGGCCCCTGCAGCAGCAGCGTCACGACGATCACGACGAACGCGATGAAGATCAACCGGTCGCGCTCGGGGAAGTCCGCCGGCAGTGCGAGTACCGCGGCGAGCGTCACGACGCCGCGCATCCCGGCCCACGAGGCGATCGTGCGTTCCTGCCAGCCCACGGGTTCGGACTCGGGATCCCGCCGCGCCTTCAATCTCTGGTCGAGCGCGGCGACGGGGAAGATCCACAGGAACCGCACGACGATGACCAGCGCCGTGATGACCAGTGCCTGACCGATGAGCGCGCTCAGATCGCCAGGCACCGCACTCGCGACGGCACGCAGTTCCAGCCCCACGAATGCGAAGGCGGCACCGGTCACCAGGAGTTCGATGATCTCCCAAGCGGTTTCGGACACCAGCCGGGTCTGCGCGGACTCGGCGTCCGCGTACCGGCTCAGTGCCAGCGCGAGCGTCACCACCGCGAGCACCCCGCTGCCGTGTGCGGCGTCGGCGAGTCCGTAGGCGGCGAACGGGATCAGCAGGACCAGCGCGCTGCCCGCGGGGTGGGCGGGGAGCTTGGTCAGCAGCCAGCGCATGGAGACGGCGAGCACCAAACCGATCGCGATGCCGACCACCACCGACAGTGCCAGGCTGCTGCCCGCGCCCCACGGCGACACCGACCCGGTGAGCGCGCCGGCGACCGCGACCTCGTAGAGCACCAGCGCCGTCGCGTCGTTCGACAAACCCTCGCCCTCCAGCGTCGTCCGCAGTCTGCGGGGCAGCCGGAGTTCGCGTGCGGCAGCCGTGGCCGCCACCGGATCCGGCGGGGCGACGGCGGCACCGAGGGCGACGGCGGCCAGCAGCGGCAGACCCGGGACGAGGGCCTGCAGCGCGAAGGCCACCGAGAACGCCGTCACGCCCACCAGGGCCACGGCGAGCAGACCGATCGCGCGACGGTTGTCGAGGAACTGTCGCCACGAGGTGCGGCGCGCGGCCGCGAACAGCAGCGGTGGCAGTACCAGCGGGAGGATCAGGTCCGGTTCGATCGACGGCGTCGGCAGGCCCGGCACGTAGGCGACCGCCAGTCCCAGGACCAGGAGCAGCACCGGATAGGGCAGCCTGATGCGGTCCGCGACCGGAGCGAGCAACACGGTGGCCGCGAACAGAGCCAGCAGAAGCGTCAGTTGCGCCATGGGTCCTCGAACACCGGGGAGCACTTACCCCGTCGTCAATCCGTGCAAACGGGCGCACGGGCCCGATTCGTCCTTCGTAATGGAAACGGTTATCGTTATCGCCATGTCCTTCGCGACCCGCTTCGCCGCCGCCGCCCTCGTCGCGGCACCGCTCGCCCTCGCCGGCTGCTCGAGTGCCGACGATCCCGGTGCGGCATCCACGCCGTCGGACGCCGCACCGTGCCCCACCACGCCGGTGGACGTCGTCGTCAGCGTGGACCAGTGGGGTGACGTCGTCCGCGACCTGGGCGGCGCCTGCGCCAACGTGACGACGCTGCTCGCCAGCTCGTCGGTCGACCCGCACGACTACGAGCCGTCGCCCGCCGACGCCGCGAAGTTCGCGGGCGCCCGGATGGTCGTCGTCAACGGCGGCCACTACGACGAGTGGGCGGCCAAGCTCGCGGCCGGCTCGGCGCCCGACGCGCCCGTGGTCGACGCGGTCCTGCTCAGCGGTGGCGAGGCGGGCCACGACCACGATCACGACGAGGCGGGCCACGAGCACGATCACGCGGCCGAGGGCAACCCCCACGTCTGGTACAGCCCGACCGCCGTCACCGCCGTCGCCGACGCGGTGACCGCCCAGCTGACCGAACTCGCCCCCGATGCGGGCGACTACTTCGCCGACCGGCGCAGCACGTGGACCGCGACCATGAAGCCCTACGACGACGCCATCGCCGCGATCAAGGCAGGCGCGACGGGCAAGACCTACGCCGCCACCGAGAGCGTGTTCGACGACATGGCCGCCGCCGTCGGGCTGGCCAACGGGACGCCGCAGGGCTATCAGACCGCGTCCAACAACGAGACCGACCCGTCGCCCGCCGACCTCGACGCGTTCCTGTCGGTGCTCCGTGACAAGCGGGTCGACGTGCTGGTCTACAACACCCAGACGGAGGGCTCGGTCCCCGAGCAGATCCGCCAGACCGCAGAGTCGGCCGGCGTCCCGGTGGTCGAGGTCACCGAAACGGTGGCGCCGGGCGCCGATTCGTTCGAGGCTTGGCAGGTGGCCCAACTGACCTCCCTCGCCAAGGCGCTCGGTGTCGCCGTCTGACGCCCCCGCGCCCCCACCCGCGCCGACCGGCACCGCGAGCGCCGCGGCCCTGACCTTCGACGACGTCAGCGTCGTCCGCGGGGGCAGGCTGGTCTGGTCGGAGGGCACGTTCGACGTTCCCGCGGGCGGCATCATCGCCGTCATCGGCACCAGCGGTTCGGGGAAGACGACGCTGCTGCACGCCGTGCTCGGGATGATCCCCACCGCGTCCGGCGAGATCCGGGTGCTCGGCGAGCGGCCGGGTACGGCGACGGGGCTGATCGGCTACGTGCCGCAGAACTACGCCGCGGCGGCGGGCAGCGCGATCCGTGCCCGGGATGCCGTCCTGCTCGGATTGACCGGCAACCGTTGGGGTTTCGGGCGCGCGAGTGCCGAACAGAAGCGCCGCGTGGACGAGATCCTCGCCGCGGTCGACGCCGGTGAGTTCGCGAACCGACGGCTGTCGCAGCTCTCCGGTGGGCAACGCCAGCGCATCGCCATCGCGGAGGCGCTGGTCGGCAGACCGCGGCTGCTCATCCTCGACGAGCCGCTGACCTCGCTGGACGTCAGGAACCAGCGGGCGATCGTGCGGCTGCTCGCCAGGATCCGCGCGGAGTTCGGGGTCACCATCATGGTGGTCGCGCACGACCTCAACCCGCTGCTGGAGATCCTCGACGGCGCCATCTATCTGCTCGACGGCCACGCCCACTTCGACACGATGGACGAGGTGGTCGACGAGCAATTGCTGACCCACCTCTACGGGACGTCGATCCAGGTGGTGCACACCCCGCAGGGCGAGCTCTACATGCGGAGCGTCTAGGTGACGACCACGACGGTGCTGGCCATCGGGTACCAGGACAACTGGGTGCAGATCCTGGGCTCGGGGTTCATGCGCAACGCGCTGATCGGCGGCACGCTCGTCGCCCTCGCCGCCGGGCTGATCGGCTACTTCATCATCGTGCGCAACAGCGCGTTCGCCGCGCATGCGCTGGCACACATCGGATTTCCCGGTGCGACGGGCGCCGTACTGGTGGGGCTGCCCGTCACCGCCGGGCTGGCGATCTTCTGCATCGGCGGCGCACTCGTCATCGGCGCGCTGGGCAAGCGCGCCGACGAACGCGAGGTGGCCACCGGCACGGTGCTGGCGGCGGCGACGGGCCTGGGCCTGTTCTTCAGCTCGCTGGCCACCCGCAGCAGCAGCACGGTCACCAACGTGCTGTTCGGCAACCTGCTGGCCGTCACGCACGAGCAGCTCGTCACCTTCGGCATCGGCCTCGCGGTGATCGCCGCGGTGATGGCCGTCGTGTACCGGCCGCTGCTGTTCGCGTCGGTCAACCCGGAGGTGGCCGAGGCCAGGGGAGTGCCGGTGCGTGCGCTGTCGGTGGTCTTCATGGTGCTGCTCGGACTGTCGATCACGATGGCCGTGCAGGCCGTGGGGACGCTGCTGCTGTTCGCACTCGTGGTCACCCCCGCCGCCACCGCGATCATGCTGACCGCGCGCCCCGGCCTCGCGATGGCGGTGTCCACGGGCATGGCGATCGCCTCGGTCTGGGTTGGGCTGGCGGCATCGGCGATGTTCAACGTGCCGCCCAGCTTCGTGATCACCACGATCGTCACCGGCGTGTGGCTCGCGGTGTGGTCGGTGGCCAAGCGCGGCCGCACCACCCCGCGCGTCACCTCGTCGCACGGCGCGACCAGCACCGACGCGTGACCGGCGGGTGCCGCCGGGCACCCGGGGTGGCACAAACGCCGAACATAGGGTTTTCCCCGATTCCTCGGCCTCGTCGACGGTGTCAATATCGTTCACGGCGGAACGTTCAGGGTCGTCACTGAGGGGGAGCCGGGCCCGGTCGAGAGGGGGACGACGGGGTCCTGGCGCCAGGTTCGACGAGCACGGCGTATGAGGGGTCGGCGTGGTCGGCGGATCGGGGGGCCACCGCTCGTGCGCGAGCCTGGCAGTGACGAGCCCTGAACGAACCCGCTAGCGTCTTGGAGCATGTCCCGAGGTCCAGCGCCCAGACGGCGGGCGACGCTTGCCTCACTGGCTGCTGAACTCAAGGTGTCCCGCACCACCATCTCGAACGCGTACAACCGCCCCGACCAACTGTCGGCCGAACTCCGCGACCGGGTGCTCGCCGCCGCGAAGGAGATGGGCTACCCGGGGCCGGATCCCGTGGCGCGGTCGCTGCGCACCCGTCGTGCGGGCGCCGTCGGCCTGATGATCACCGAGCCGCTCAACTACTCGTTCAGCGATCCGGCAGCGCTCGACTTCGTCGCGGGCCTCGCCGAATCGTGCGAGGACGCCGGCCAGGGTCTGCTGCTGGTGGCGGTCGGACCCAGCCGCACCGTCGAGGAGGGAACCGCCGCCGTCCTCGCGGCGGGCGTCGACGGCTTCGTGGTGTACTCCGTGTCCGACGACGATCCCTACCTGCCGGTCGTCCAGCAGCGCGCCCTACCGCTCGTGGTCGTCGACCAGCCGAAGGACGTCACCGGCGCATCCACCGTCGGCATCGACGACCGTGCCGCGATGCGGGCGCTGGCGGACCACGTCCTCGGGATGGGCCACCGCGAGATCGGGTTGCTCACCATGCGACTGGGACGCGACTGGCCCTACGGCGACAGGCTGTCCGCGGTCGCCGATCCCGACCGCGCGCACTACGGCGTGCAGCGCGAGCGGATGCAGGGGGTGCGGGACGCCATGGCGGCCCTCGGCCTGGACCCGCAGTCGCTGACCGTCGTCGAGAGCTACGAGCACCTGCCCACGTCGGGTGGCGCGGCGGCGGACGTTGCGCTGGAGGCCAATCCGCGGATCACCGCACTCATGTGCACGGCCGACGTGCTCGCGCTGTCGGCGATGGACCAGCTCCGCGCGCGCGGCGTCTACGTCCCCGGACAGATGACGGTGACCGGGTTCGACGGGATCCCGGACGCACTGTCGCGGGGCCTGACGACCGTGCGCCAGCCGAGCATGGAGAAGGGCAGGCGGGCGGGCCGCCTGCTGCACGAGCCGCCGCGGTCGGGCGTGCCGGTCGACGAGGTGCTCGACACCGAGCTGATCCGGGGCAGGACCTCGGGGCCGCCCGCCTAGATCCGCTCGATCGGAGCTGCGGCGCGCCACTCGTCGAGCATCGGGCGCATGCCGTCGGCCAGCATGGGCAGTTGCGGCGCCATCGCCATCGCGGCCACCATCGCGATCCGGCCGGCCGCCTCGGTGACCCGCAGCACGGCGTCGTCGACCGGCCGCAGACCCAATTCCCGTGCAGCGTCGTCGTATGCGCTGATCGCGTCCGGCCCCACCATCGCCAGGTCGGACTCGACGGCGCCGAGGGTGACCAGTTCGAAGTCCGACCACAGGTCGCCATCGGGCGTGGCGATCATGTTGTGGTACGGCGCATCTCCGTGAATCGTCTGCACGTCCGCGCCGGGGAACGCGGACTCGAACGTCTCGCGCGACGTCAGCACCGGGGCCACCACATCCCACTCGCCTTGTGCGCGTGTGACGTCCGATGGCGGCACCAGGTCCGGCAGCGTCCCCAGCGCTGCCAGTCCGTCGGGGACGTAGCTGCCGAACGGCGTCCAGAAGCCGAGGTCGTCGCCGTCGTAGTCGCGCAGCGCGGCGTGCAGTCGTGCGACCTGACCGACGCGGGTCGCCAGGTCCGGCTCGGTGCCGGGCGCCTCGGCGACGAACTGCCAGAACGTCATCGAGAAGCCGTCCCGGCGCACGGGTTCGCGTGGGACCAGCGGGCTCGGCGCGACGACGGGGTGTCCGCGATCGGCCAGCCAACCCGCGACCGCCAATTCCGAACGCTGCTGCGCCGTCTGCGATTCCGGGTCCGTCGCGTAGGACGGCGGCAGCACGGTGGGCACCCGCACGACGACGGGGCTGGGCACCAGGTGCACGATCACCGAGAACACGTCGTACAGCACCCGAGGCTCTGCGACGGCCAGGCCCAGGGACCGGCCGGCGGTGGTCGCCGCAGCCACCGCGCGTCGCGTGCGGTCGGCGATGTCGTCGGGACTCAACACCGGGCCGCCCTCACCTCCGGGCGGTCAGCACGTACGCCAGGACCTCGGCGACGTCGTCAGGCGTGTCGATCCGGAAGGCCGCCAACGTCTCTCCCGGACCGACCTTGATCCCGACGTCGCCGGTACGCATCCGGCGAAACGCGTTCTCGTCGGTGACGTCGTCACCGAGGAACACCACGGCGGTCGCGTCGGACTGCTCGCGCAGCACGTCGACCGCAGCCCCCTTGTCGGTGGCGACGACCGCGAACTCGAGAACGGCCTTGCCCGCGGTGACGTGGGCGTCCCACGTCCTCGCCGCCAGCCGGGCCTCGTCGAGCGCGGCCTCGGCGTCGGTCGCGGACGCATTGCGCACGTGCAGGGCGACGCTGGCCGGCTTCGTCTCGACGCTGACGCCCGGCTTGCCCACCGAGATCGTCTGCAGTTCGGCGACGATCCGGGCGAGCAGTGCGTGGTCGAACTCCTGGACGAAACCGCTGTCGAACTCCGCGCCATGACTCCCCACCAGATGCACCGTCGGCGGCATCGCGGACAGCTCCCGCAGCACCTCCAGTGCGCGTCCGGACACCAGCGCGACGGTCGTGTCGGGGACGTCGGCGAGCGCCACCAGCGTCTCCGCGGCGGCAGGCAACGCGCGGGCAGCGGACGGGTCGTCGACGATGGGCGCGAGCGTTCCGTCGAAGTCGGAGGTGACGAGCAGGCGCGGGGTACGGGCCACCTCGTCGAGGGCGCGGGTCAGATCGGGCGAGAGCACGCTTACATCCTCGCGGGTGCGCCGCGGCTCAGATCTTGGGGTGCTCGCCGTCGCCGATCAACAGGCGCACGGCGAGGTCGAGACGCTTGCTGACGTCGGTGGCCGAGGCGCGGCGGGTGAGCCACGCCAGCAGGTTCGACAACCACACGTCGGAGATGACGCGGGCGATGTGGAACTGGTCCTCCGTCGGTTCGCCGTCACTCATCGCGCGGGCGAACATCGAATCCATCAGCTTGCCGACGTGATCAACCTCACCGGCGGCGGAGGCGTCGGCGAACACGAACGCGCGGGTCATCGCCTCGGTCAGCAGCGGGTTGCGCTGCATCGAGCGGTTCAGCTTGCCCACCATGATGTTGAGCCGCTGGTACGGGGTGCCGCCGGTGAGCGAGGCCCGGTCGGTCTTGGCGTCGATGCGCTCGAACTCGCGGCCGAGGGCGGACACCAGCAGGTGCACCTTCGACGGGAAGTAGCGGTACAGCGTCCCGACGGCGACGTCGGCGCGTTCGGCGACGGCCCGCATCTGCACGGCCTCGTAGCCGCCCTTCGAGGCGATCGCGAGGGTGGCGTCGAGGATGCGCTTGCGGCGCTCGCGCTGTGCTTCGGATCCGAGTTCGGACTCGGCGAGGACCGCCACGTTCATCACCTGGCGAGGGCCCGAGGTCGAATCCGACCTGGAACCCGGAGTGGTCGCTGCAGGAGTTGCAGCCGACCCAGAGGAACCCGACATGTGGCGGTCAGCTCCTTATCGTTGCGCTCGGGGTGAAAACGATACGCAAGGCGATCGTCGATCTCACACCTCCGTGCCCCCGCGACACTTACGTGTCCTGCTGTGATGGCGGTCGACTTGACGTTCGAACGCTGTCACCATTAGAACACGTTCTAGTGAGAAGCGACGTCTTCTCGCCCCTACGCCAGGAGGCCCGAGATGGCTGTTGCGACCGCTACCGTCACCGATGAACAGTTTGCTGTGCGCGACCTGGTCCGTAGTTGGGCCGGCGGCTCGGGCTCGATCGCCGGCGTCCGCGCGGTGGAACGGGGCGACGCCGACGCCTGGCGCGCGCCCTACCGCAGGCTTGCCGAACTCGGGATCTTCGGCGTCGCGGTGCCCGAGGACCTCGGCGGCGCGGGCAGCAGCGTCGAGGACCTCTGCGCGATGCTCGACGAGGCGGGCGCCGCGCTGGTGCCCGGACCCGTCGCGACCACCGCGCTCGCGACGCTCGTCGTCACCGACCCCGCACTGCTCGACGCCCTGGTCTCCGGTGAGCGCACGGCCGGGCTGGCGCTGACGGCCGACGTCGCCTTCGACGGCACCACCGCGACCGGTAGCGCGGCGATCGTGCTGGGCGCCGAGGTCGGTGGCGTGCTGCTGCTCCCCGCGGGCGACGCCTACGTGATGGTGGACGCCGGCGCCGACGGCGTGACCGTTCACCCCCTGGACGCCACCGACTTCTCCCGGCCGCTGGCGCGCGTCGACCTGGCGTCCGCGCCCGCCGTCCGGCTCGACGTGCCGGGTGCGCGGATCGTCGAGCTGGCCGCGACGCTGTTGGCCGCCGAGTCCGCGGGGCTCGCGCGCTGGATGATGGAGACCGCCACCGAGTACGCCAAGGTGCGTGAGCAGTTCGGCAAGCCGATCGGCAGCTTCCAGGCCGTCAAGCACATGTGCGCCGAGATGCTGCTGCGGTCCCAGCAGATCGCCGTCGCCGCCGCCGACGCCGCCAACGCGGTCGACGACCCCAATCCCGAGCAGCTGTCGATCGCCGTCGCGGTGGCCGCCGCCGTCGGCATCGACGCCTCGAAGGTCAACGCGCGGGACTGCATTCAGGTGCTCGGCGGCATCGGCATCACGTGGGAGCACGATGCGCACCTGTACATGCGGCGCGCGTACGCCAACGCGCAGTTCCTCGGTGGCCGGTCGCGCTGGCTACGCCGGTGCGCGGAGCTGACCCGCGCCGGGGTGCGCAGGCAGCTGCACGTCGACGTCACCGACGGAGAGGACATCAGGCCCGAGATCGCCGGCGTGGTCGCCGACATCGCCGCGCTGCCCGAGGAGAAGCGGCAGGCCGCGCTCGCCGAGACCGGTCTGATGGCGCCGCACTGGCCCAGGCCCTACGGGCGGGCCGCGTCGCCGGCCGAGCAGCTGGTGATCGACCAAGAACTCGACGCCGCAGGAGTGGTGCGGCCGGACATCTCGATCGGCTGGTGGGCCGCACCGACGATCCTCGGCAGCGGCACCGAGGAACAGATCGAGAAGTTCATCCCCGGCACGCTCAACGGCGACGTGTACTGGTGCCAGCTGTTCAGCGAGCCCGGCGCCGGGTCGGACCTCGCGGCGTTGCGCACCAAGGCGGTTCGCGCCGAGGGCGGCTGGAAGCTGACCGGCCAGAAGGTGTGGACGTCCAACGCGCACCGCGCCGACTGGGGCATCTGCCTGGCCCGCACCAACCCCGACGCCCCCAAGCACAAGGGCATCACCTACTTCCTCGTCGACATGAAGTCGCCGGGCATCGACATCCGTCCGCTGCGCGAGATCACCGGCGAGGCGCTGTTCAACGAGGTCTTCTTCGACGACCTGTTCGTGCCCGACGAGATGGTGGTCGGCCCGGTCGACGGCGGCTGGGCGCTGGCCCGCACCACGCTGGCCAACGAGCGCGTCGCGATCGCCACGGGCGGTGCCCTCGACAAGGGCATGGTGCACCTGCTCGAGGTGCTCGGCGACGACGAACTCGACGGCGCCGAGTCCGACCGGCTCGGCGTGCTGATCATCGCCGCCCAGGTCGGCGCGCTGCTCGACCAGCTGATCGCGAAGATGGCCGTGGGCGGCCATGATCCGGGTGCGCCGTCGAGCGTGCGCAAGCTGATCGGCGTGCGGTACCGCCAGTCGCTCGCCGAGGCCATCATGGACGCCCGGCCGGGGTCGGGCATCGTCGATTCGCCCGACGTCCGTTACTTCCTGAACACCCGGTGCCTGTCGATCGCCGGTGGGACGGAGCAGATCCTGCTCACGCTCGCCGGTGAGCGACTGCTCGGCCTACCCCGCTGATGCACTAGGGCCCCTCGCGCCGAACGTTGGTTACCGTCACGGTTTTGCGCGAAAAGCGTGACGGTAACCAACGTTCGTCGAAGGCGGGGGGCTAGTACCTGGTCTGCGCGCAGGCGTCGGGCGAGGTGAGGTTCACGCCGGCGTAGACCACCTGAATGTGCGCGCACACGATGTAGTCGGCGTCGGTCTTCGGTTTGCCCGTCGCCCAGTCCACGGTGCGGGTGTCGCCGTTGAGCACGGCGGGGCCGGGGCCGAAGAACACCGTCGCGAACTCGTTGTCGTTGATGGACTTGAACATTCGCGTGTTCGGCGCGTTGAAGTCCGAGTCGAAGTACATGTTGCGGTCCATCGAGCGCAGTGTCGTCGACTGGCGGCCGTAGAAGTCGTTGGGTAGCGGGATGGGTCCGCCGGGGCCGGCCAGGTTGGCCGACGTGTTGAAGTAGCAGCGGTTGTCGGCCAGCACGCAGTTGGCGGTGGTGTGCATCTCCAGCGTGGTCACCGCGTCGATCGGGATGGACGACGTCGCCGTGTTCAGTGCCGCCGACGACGCCGCCATGGGCGTCAGCGCGGCCAGCGTCAGCCAGGTCGCCGCGAACAGTGCGGTGGTGGTGGCGAACCGTCTCATGGCGCTCCTACTCGGATTGTCTCCCCGGGTCGCTGCGCTGGAGCCACGCTTGCGTGGACGGCCCGCCGACTCGATCCGGGTCACGGTATCCCGCGGCCTACTCGTCATAGGTGACTTCGACGGAATCCGAGGTGGGAGTGGCCTGGCAACCGAGGATGAGGCCCTCGTCGAGGTCGGACGCCTCGAGCACGTCGTTGATCTCCATGTCGACGGCACCGCTCTTCATCAGGACCGCGCACGCGCCGCAGTGTCCCTCGCGGCAGGAGAACGGCGCGTCCAGGCCCTTGTCGAGTAGGACGTCGAGCAACTTCGCGCTGCGCGGCCACCGGATCTCGTGGGTCTCGCCGTCGAGGGTGACCACGGCGGTCGCCGGGCCCTCGTCGGAGTCGTCCTCGGAGATCACGACCGCCGCGAACGGGTCGGACTCGAGCGACTTGAACACCTCGATGTGAATCCGCTCCGGTGCCGTGCCCGCCGCCTGCAACGCCTGTTCGGCCGCCACCATGAACGGGCCGGGACCGCAGATGAACGCGTCGTGCCCTGCGAACGGTGCCACCAGGGTGCCGAGCGACGCTGCCGACGGCAGGCCCTGCACCGTCTCCAGCCAGTGCACGACCGTCAGTCGGTCGGGGTACTTGTCGGCGAGGTCGCGCAGGACGCCGGCGAAGATCACCGACTTCTCGTCGCGGTTGGCGTAGACGAGGACCACCTTGCCGCTGCCCTCGGACAGCGCCGACTTGAGGATCGCCATCATCGGCGTGACGCCGCTGCCGGCGGCGAGCAGCAGGAAGTCGGAGTTCAGCGTCTTGGGGACGAACGTGCCCGACGGGGCCAGGACGTGCATCTTCATGCCGGCGTGGGCGTTGTCGCACAGCCAGTGCGACGCGTACCCGCCGTCGGTCCGCTTGACCGTCACGGCCAGGGCGTCGTCGGTGAAGGGCGAGGTGGACAGCGAGTAGCACCGCGCGACCGAACCGGTGCGGTCGCTGGGGACGCGCAGCGTCAGGAACTGCCCCGGCGAGTAGGTCAGTCGCTCGGGTGAGACCGTCGAGCCCGCGGGCACCTTGAAGACGAGCGACCGCGCGTCGTGGGTCTCGTCGACCACGTCGGCCAACTCCAGCTCGAGCACGTGTGTGCCGAGTGGTTCGTCGGTCATGCCTGCTCACCTCTTCCAGTCGATTCGAGCGTCGAAACTAGAACACGTTACAGTTGAACTAGAACAGGTTACAAAACCGAGCATCCGCAGGTCCAGGAACCGTAGGAACGCCTTACTCGACACAAATCGTAACGTGTTCTAATCTCAAGACCAGAGCTAGTGCGAGCTCCGCGATCCTGGAGGCAATGTCATGACGACCATTGAACAACGCGACGCCCAGTCCGTACTGAGCGGCGTCGACGATCTGCTGCCCCGCATCGCCAAGCGCGCGCAGGCAGCCGAGGATCTGCGTCAGATCCCGGACGAGACCATCGCCGAACTCGACGAGGTCGGCTTCTTCAAGCTCCTGCAGCCCTCGCAGTGGGGCGGCCTGGAATCCGATCCGACGATGTTCTACGAAGCGGTCCGCCGACTCGGCACCGCGTGCGGTTCGACGGCGTGGGTCAGCTCGATCATCGGCGTCCACAACTGGCACCTCGCACTGTTCGATCAGCAGGCGCAGGACGAGGTCTGGGGCGACGACCCGACCGTCCGCGTCTCGTCCTCCTACGCGCCCATGGGCGCCGGCGTCGTGGTTGACGGCGGCTACATGGTGAGCGGCGCATGGCAGTGGTCCTCCGGCTCCGGTCACGCCTCCTGGGCGTTCCTCGGCGGACCGGTCATCAAGGACGGCAAGCCCGTCGACTTCGGCAGCTTCCTGATCCCGCGCAGCGAGTACCGCATCGACGACGTGTGGCACGTGGTGGGCCTCAAGGCCACCGGCAGCAACACCGTCGTCGTGAAGGACGTGTTCGTGCCGCGGCACCGCTTCCTGTCCTACAAGTCGATGAACGACCGCACCGCCGGTGGCCTCACCAACAACACCGCGCCGGTCTACAAGATGCCCTGGGGCACCATGCATCCGACGACGATCACCGCGCCGATCATGGGCATGGCGTACGGCGCGTACGACGCGCACGTCGAGCACCAGGGCAAGCGCGTGCGTGCGGCGTTCGCCGGCGAACGGTCGAAGGACGATCCCTTCGCCAAGATCCGCATCGCCGAGGCCGCCAGCGACATCGACGCCGGTTGGCGACAGCTGATCGGGAACGTCGGCGACGAGTACGCACTCCTCAAGGCAGGGCAGGAGATCCCGTTCGAACTCCGCGCCCGCGCGCGCCGCGACCAGGTGCGTGCCACCGCCCGTGCGATCGCGTCCATCGACCTGCTCTTCGAGGCCTCCGGCGCCACCGCGCTCGAGACCGACAAGCCCGTGCAGCGCTTCTGGCGTGACGCGCACGCCGGCCGGGTGCACGCGGCCAACGAACCCGAGCGCGCGTACATGATCTTCGGCAACGAGGCGTTCGGGCTGCCGCCCCAAGACACGATGGTCTAGCGAGACGGGTTCATGACGTCCTACATACAGGAAACCGAACAGCAGGTCGAGGTCACGTTCGAGAGCACGTCGCGTTACGCGCAGGTTCGTGACGACATGCGTCTGCATTATCACGAAGCAGGCGTAGGCAACTCGGAGACGATCGTGCTGCTGCACGGTGGCGGGCCGGGAGCGTCGAGCTGGTCGAACTTCTCCAAGAACATCGCCGTGCTGGCTCGCCAGTTCCACGTTCTGGCCGTCGACCAGCCCGGTTACGGGCACTCCGACAAGCACACCGAACACGAGCAGTACAACCGCTACAGCGCCACCGCGCTGCTCAACCTGTTCGACAACCTCGGCATCGAACGCGCTGCGCTGGTGGGTAACTCGCTCGGCGGCGGTACCGCGGTGCGGTTCGCGCTGGACAACCCGAAGCGCGCCGGCCGACTGGTGCTGATGGGGCCCGGCGGGCTGAGCGTCAACCTCTTCGCGCCCGATCCGACCGAGGGCGTCAAGCTGCTCGGCCGGTTCACCAACCAACCGACCCGCGAGAACATCGAGAAGTTCCTGCGGATCATGGTCTTCGACCAGAACCTCATCACCGAGGAGCTGATCGACGAGCGGTTCGCCATCGCCAGCCGGCCCGAGTCGCTCGCCGCGGCCAAGGCGATGGGGAAGTCGTTCGCCGGTGCGGACTTCGAGCTGGGCATGATGTGGCGCGAGGTCTACAAGCTGCGCCAGCCGGTACTGCTGATCTGGGGCCGCGAGGACCGGGTGAACCCGCTCGACGGAGCACTGATGGCACTGAAGCAGATCCCACGCGTGCAACTGCACGTGTTCGGTCAGTGCGGCCATTGGGCGCAGCTGGAGAAGTTCGACGAGTTCAACAAGCTGACGGCTGACTTTCTGACTGCTGGCAAGGGGGCAGGCGCATGACCATCCGATCACTGGGATACCTGCGGATCGAGGCCACCGACATGGCGGCCTGGCGCGAATACGGGCTCAAGGTCCTCGGCATGGTCGAGGGCAGCGGCGTCCCCGGCAGCAGCCCGGACGGTGCGCTCTACCTTCGGATGGACGAGTTCCCCGCGCGCCTGGTCATCGTGCCCGGCGAGCACGACCGGCTCCTGCAGTCCGGCTGGGAGACCGCCAACGCCGCAGCACTGCAGGAGATCCGCGCCTCGCTCGACGTCCACGGCACGCCGTACAAGGAAGCCACCGCGGCGGAACTCGCCGACCGCCGCGTCGACGAGATGATCACGTTCGACGACCCGTCGGGCAACACCCTCGAGGTGTTCCACGGCGTGGCACTGGAACACCGTCGCGTCGTCAGCCCGTACGGGCACAGGTTCATCACCGAGGAGCAGGGTCTCGGGCACGTCGTGCTCACCACGCGCGACGACGCCGAGACGCTGCACTTCTACCGCGACGTCCTCGGGTTCAGCCTCCGCGACTCGATGCGCCTGCCGCCGCAGCTGGTCGGCCGGCCCGCCGACGGCGCCCCCGCCTGGCTGCGCTTTCTCGGGGTCAACCCGCGGCACCACAGCCTGGCGTTCATGCCGGGTGAGACCCCCAGTGGCATCGTGCATCTGATGGTCGAGGTCGGCAACGCCGACGACGTCGGGCTGTGCC
Organism: Mycobacterium sp. PTI7; assembly: GCF_056679845.1. NCBI lineage: Bacteria > Bacillati > Actinomycetota > Actinomycetes > Mycobacteriales > Mycobacteriaceae > Mycobacterium > Mycobacterium sp. PTI7. Next base: position 4,019,102 of record NZ_CM155252.1, on the reverse strand, counting down.
TGGACCGCGCGCTGCGCCGCAAGGTCAAGATGTCGGCGACCCTCGGCCGCCACGTCAACGACAAGATGCTGTCGTTCTACATGAAGACCCCCGGTGGCTTCGACGTCGAGTTCGGTTGCGAGGGGCTCGAAGTCGAGGACGACGACAGGTGGGTGGCGCGCGAGAGCACCGCGGTCAGCCTGTGGGGCCACGACTTCAGCGTCGGCTTCAAGTAGCGACGATGAGCACGGAGATCGATCCGCGCACGTTCCGGCACGTGCTCGGTCAGTTCTGCACGGGCATCACGATCATCACCACGGTTCACGACGACGAGCCGGTCGGCTTCGCCTGCCAGTCGTTCGCCGCGCTGTCCCTCGACCCGCCGCTGGTGTTGTTCTGCCCCACCAAGCAGTCCCGGTCGTGGCAGGCCATCGAGGCCAGCGGCACGTTCTGCGTCAACGTGCTGCACGAACACCAGCAGCACGTCTCGGCCCGCTTCGGTTCCCGGGAGCCGGACAAGTTCGCCGGGATCGACTGGGAGCCGTCGCCGTTGGGTTCGCCGATCATCGCGGATTCGCTGGCCCACATCGACTGCTCGGTGAACTCGGTCCACGACGGCGGTGACCACTTCGTCGTCTTCGGTGCGGTGCACTCGCTGTCGGAGATCCCGAAGTTGAAGCCCCGACCGCTGCTGTTCTACCGCGGCGAGTACACGGGCATCGAACCCGACAAGAACACGCCCGCGCAGTGGCGCGACGATCTCGAGGCGTTCCTCACGACCACCACCGCCGACACCTGGCTCTAGTCGCCGGTCCGGGTCAACGCCAGCTCCAGGTCGAAGGTGGTGTCGCAGCCGCCGGTCACCACCTGGCGTGCGGTGCCCGCGACGACCGGGAACGGGTCAGCCGGCGGTTCCGGCATCGGGTAGGTGCTGTCGGTGACGTGGCGCGCGGTCTCGACGCCGGGGCAGTCGGCACGCAGCGGCGGCGTCGTCCCCGTCCACCGGCCGTCGGCGAACGTCAGCGCGAGAACCTGCGTGCCGTCACCGCGCAGCAGCGTCTGGCAGCGGTCACCCGAACGCAGACAACGGGTTTCGCCACGATAGAACTCGTCGGGGAAGGTGGTACCCGTCGCAGGGTGCACCTGCCGGTACGTGTACTTGCCGCGCAGGCCGACGGCGGGGGACCGCACGTACGGAGGCTGCTCCGCGGGGTCGGCGAGTTCGATCCTCGGGTTGGCGTCGGCCACCCGGGTCAACTCCAGCGTGCGCTCACCGGTGCAGGCGCCGACGGCGGACGCCTCGTCGTAGGTGCCGGTGATCGTGTCCCCACCACCCGGGGTGAGGGTGATGGCCGTCCACACCTCGGTGTCCAGCGCCTCGCCGGTGGCCTGGGGCGTGCACGTCCCCGGATCGGCGGCCACGGCGGTCCATCGGCCGTCGGCGTAGTCGAAGACCTTGGTGCGGAACGGAATCCCGTCGGTGCGGTTGGGGTCGACGATGGACACCGTGGCGACGCAGCGATCGTCGGCGCAGGTCGATCGCGCCACCCAGGTGTCGGATCCGTCGCCCGGCAGGTATCGCACGCTGTAGGTGCCGTCGAACGTGGGGCCGGCGGGCGCCGATTCCGCCGGGGTGCCGCCGTCGGATGCGCAGCCCGCGAGCAGTGTGGCGAGCCCGAGGAGCGCGGGCAGACGTCTCACGACGGCGCCCCGTCGCCGAGCCGGTCGAGTATCACGTCGAGGGTGAGTGAACCCCGGCACGGGCCCGTCTGCTTGGTGCGCTGAGTTCCCGTCAGCCTCGTGATGGGGTCGGACAACCGTTGTGGCAGATCGTATTCGCCGGTGAGCACGGATCTCCCGACCGCGCCGTCGGGGCAGGGTGAGTCGGTGGGCGCGCCGGCCGACGTCCACCGCCCGTCGGCGAAGACGAGGACCAGGATGGCCTTCGAGTCCGAGTCGAGGAAGTAGCTCAGGCATCGCCCGCCCGTGCGCAGGCATCGGGTGTCGCCGGAGTACGTCGTCGGCGGATACACCTGCCCGGTCCGGGGATTGGTCTGCACCTCTCGGTAGCGACCCCGCAACGCGGTCGCGGGTGACGGCTCCCGGGGCCGCTCGGCGCCGGGGTCGGCGACGGCCACCGCGGGGTCGGCGTCACCGGTCCGGGTGACCGTGACGGACTGGGTGCCGTTGCGGCATGCACCGCCCACCGAGGACCGGTTGGTGTACGTGCCCGTGAACGTGTCGTCGGTCCCGGGCCGCAGGACGTAGGTCTGCCAGCCCTGGACGGCGAGGGTCTCGCCCCGGGAGTTCGTGCACTCCGCGGGGACCTCGGTGACCGACACCCAGCCGTCGTCGACGTAGTCGAACACCATGGTCGGCGGTCGGGGATCGCCGCGGCTTCCCCCGGGCGCCTCCGTCGCCGTCGCGACGCAGCCGGTGTCCGCGCACGACGTCCTCGCCACCCACGTCGCCTGGCCCGCGGTGTCATCGACCTCGTCGCCCGACACCGTGGTTCGCGGTCCGAACTCCACGCGGAAGGTCCCGTCCAGCGCAGGTGCGGACGGCACGTCCGCCGCGGTGTCCGTCGCGCAGGACGTCAGGACCGAGCACGCGGCGGCCAGCACCGCGACCCTTCGGCGCACGCGTGCGCCGAGCGCGGGACTCATTCCCCGTCCCGGGCTCCGGTCCGGGCGACGACGAATTCCGCGACGGCGGCCGCCACCTCGCGGTGCGTGACGTCGTTGAGGATGTCGTGCCGTCCGCCGGAGATCTCGAGGAGTGACAACGCGTCGATCTGCTCGGCGTAGGCGCGGACCGCGCCCACGTCGGCGATCGGATCGTCCTCGCCGTGCACCGCCAGTGTCGGGATCGCCAGGCCGGGCAGGTCGTGGCCGAATCGGTCCCACCCGCGGTCGAGTTCACGGGTCAGCGACTTGCCGTCGGCGTCGACGAACGCCAGCGGATCGTTCTCCAGGCCGTCGAGGTAGAACTCGTCGCCCGACAGCCACGCCGGGTCGAGGTCCAGGGAGGTGTCGACGTCGAGGAAGGCCGGGACGGCGACGAGCGGAGCGCCGGAGATGATCGCGGCCCGGTACCGGTCCGGGGCGTCGAGGACCCGGAACAGGGTGACGATCGATCCGAACGAGTGGCCGGCCGCCACCAGCGGCAGGCCGGGCGTGGCGTCCTCGACTCGCCGGGTCAGCTCGTCGGCCAGTGCCGAGGAGTGCTCGATGGTGCCGAAGTCGCCGCGCGGGCCCGGGCTCAGGCCGTGGCCGAGCTGGTCGACCGCCCAGACGTCGATTCCCCTGGCGTTCAGGGCGAACGCGTAACGGTGGTAGAGCCCAGTGTGTTCGCCGAAGCCGTGCAGGAACACCACCGCGGCCGACGGGTTCTCGGCCGCCCAGTGGCGGTAGTAGGCGCGCTCCGAGGAGGGGGAGGTGATGTCGAGGAACGGCATGGTTCGACGCTAGGGCACCGGGGGCCGCCGGCGCTCGCGGTTCACCCGGACGTGGCGTCGAGGATCAGGCGCACAGTCTGCTCGGGCTGGTCCCAATGCGGGAAGTGTCCGCAGTCGTCGAACCAGTGCATCGTGGCCTGTGGGTAGAGCTGCTGAGCGCGCTGCGCCTGGCTGGGGAAGGTGACCCGGTCGCTGCGACCCCATCCGATCGTCACCCTCGCGCGAGTCGAACCATGTTCCGGGCCTTCCTGTTTGGGTCCGTGGATCAGCGCTCGCACCGCGTCGTCGATGCTGGCGGACTTCGCGAATCCGCGGAGTTCGCTGAGCACCAATTCGGGGGGCAGCCGCCACGGCTTCGCCGAGAACTGCAGCAGCAGCGCCGTCCGGCCGACGGTGCTGCGGCTCAGCGTGGGCAACACGGGTTGGATCCGCTTGACCAGGGCGATCGAGGGGATCACGGTCGCGCCGAAGTACCGCACCTGGCCGTCGGTCCAGAAGCCGCCGGGGTCGAGGGCCACCACGTTGCCGCGGTGGCCTCGGCGGGCCATTTCGAGGACCATGCGTGCGCCCATCGAACTGCCGACGACGTCGACCCCGTCCAGACCCTGCTCGGAGATGAACTCCTCGACGGCGTCGGTGAGCGTCGCGACGCTCACCTCACCGCCGAGCGGTGGGCTGTCGCCGAAACCGGGCAGGTCGACGGCGTAGACCGTGCGCTCGCGGGCGAGCGACGGAACCACGAGATCCCAGTTGTGCAGGTTGGAGATGCCGTGCACGAGCAGAAGTGGCCTGCCTGTGCCGGTCGTCACGAAGCGCATGCGGTCGAGTACCCGATCGCCCTCGGGCGAATCAGTGCCCGTCCCCACCGAGGAGGACGGCCCGCATCTCGCGCATGCGGTGTTCGATCGCGTCGACCACGGCGGCGACCTCGGGTCTGCGCAGCGTCTCGGCCCGCGTCACCAGCCAGTAGGTCAGTTGCAGCGCGATCACGCCGGGAAGCACCCGGACCAGGTCGTCGTGGCGGTCGGCCATGAAGCACGGCAGCAGACCGAGGCCCGCGGCGGCGCGGGTCGCCTCGACGTGGACGAACACGTTCGTCGAGGTCACCGATTCGCGCATCCCGGGCGCGACCGCGCGGGCCAGGTCGAGGTCATCGACGTGCAGCATCGAGTCGATGAAGTAGACGAGCGGATGGCCCGACAGGTCGGCCCGTGACGCGGGCGCGCCGTGCCGGTCGAGGTAGTCGCGGGAACCGTAGAGGCCGAGGCGGTAGTCGCCGAGCCGGATGGCCTGGGCGCGATGCACCTGGGGCTCGCCGACCACCACCTCGACGTCCAGGCCCGAGCGCTGCTGGGTGGCGCGCCGGGTGGTGGCGACGAGTTCGACCGCGACGCCCGGGTGGCGCCGCTGGACGTCGGCCGCGGCGGGAGCGGCGACGTAGGCGCTGAAGCCGTCGGTGGCCGACATCCGGACCACGCCGGTCAGGGCCCGGGTGCCCGTGGGACCGGCCGAGAGCCCACGCACCGCGTCGTCGACGGCCTCGGCCGCCGAGAGCGCGCTGCGGCCCAGGTCGGTCAGCTCCCAGCCGCCGGCGACGCGCACCAGGAGACGTCCACCGAGCGTCTGTTCGAGGGCTGCGATACGCCGCGAGATGGTGGTGTGGTTGATGCCGAGTTCGTCGGCGGCGATCACGTACCGGCCGGAGCGGGCGACCGCCAGCAGCACCAGGAGGTCGTCAGCGCTCGGCGCGGCCATCTCTGCATTTTCGCAGACCGACACTGCAGCCGTGCCCATTGCACTCGATTCCACCTGCAGGAATACTCAGTGACCATGTGTGCCGCGTCACAACGGAAGGTGGTCTGATGAGCAGCCCCATAACGACCGGTCTGAAGCGGGTGGTCGTCGCTTCCATGGCCGGCACGGTCGTCGAGTGGTACGAGTTCTTCCTCTACGGCACTGCCGCGACCCTGGTGTTCAACAAGATCTTCTTCTCGGAGACCACCAGTGAGCTGAACGCGATCTTCCTGGCGTTCGCCACCTACGCGGTCGGCTTCGTCGCCCGCCCGGTCGGCGGCGTGGTGTTCGGCCACTACGGCGACAAGTTCGGTCGCAAGAAGCTCCTGCAGTTCAGCCTGTTGCTGGTCGGCGCCGCGACGTTCCTGATGGGCTGCCTGCCGACCTTCGGGCAGATCGGCTACTGGGCCCCGGGCCTCCTGGTGGCGCTGCGGTTCATCCAGGGCTTCGCCGTCGGCGGCGAATGGGGTGGCGCGATCCTGCTGGTGGCCGAGCACAGTCCCGACCGCCAGCGCGGATTCTGGGCCAGCTGGCCGCAGGCTGGCGTGCCGGTGGGCAACCTGCTCGCGACCATCGTGCTGCTCGCCCTCACCGGGACGCTGTCCGACGAGGCGTTCCTGTCCTGGGGCTGGCGCGTGGCGTTCTGGCTGTCCGCGGTGGTCGTGCTGGTCGGCTACTACATCCGCACCAAGGTCACCGACGCCCCGATCTTCGTGGCCGCACAGGAGGAGGCCGAGCGGATCAAGGCGACGTCGTTCAGCGTCGTCGAGGTGCTCAAGCGCTACCCGCGCGGCGTCTTCACCGCGATGGGCCTGCGGTTCGGCGAGAACATCATGTACTACCTGGTGGTCACGTTCTCGATCACGTATCTCAAGGTCCAGGTCGGGGCCGACACCAGCTCGATCCTCTGGTACCTGCTGGTCGCCCACGCGGTGCACTTCGCCGCGGTGCCGATCGTCGGGCACCTCGCCGACCGCTTCGGCCGCAAGCCCGTCTACATGGTGGGCGCCGTCCTCGGGGCGTCGTGGGGCTTCTTCGCGTTCCCGATGATGAACAGCGGCAACTACGCTGTCGTAACGGCCGCGGTCACGATCGGCCTGATGATTCACGCGTTCATGTACGCGCCGCAGCCCGCGATCATGGCGGAGATGTTCCCCACCCGGATGCGGTACTCCGGTGTGTCGCTGGGCTACCAGGTGACGTCCATCGTGGCGGGTTCGCTGGCGCCGCTGATCGCGGTGAAGCTGCTCGACGTGTACGACTCGTCGGTGCCGATCGCCATCTACCTGGCGGTGGCGTGTGCCATCACGTTCGTCGCCGTGCTGGTCTCCCGTGAGACCAACGGCATCGACCTGAAGTCGCTCGACGTCGCCGACGCCGAGGAGCTGGCTGCCGAGCAGCGCCGGGCCGCCGTCTGATGCCGGATCTGGACGGCCGCTCCGCCCTGGTGACGGGTGGGGCGAGCGGGATCGGCGCGGCCTGCGCGAAGGCACTCGCCGGCCTGGGGGCCACCGTGACGATCGCCGACGTGGACGCCGACGCCGCGGAGTCGCTGGCCGTCGAACTCGGCGGCAGCTCGTGGGCCGTCGACCTCCTGGACGTGGCGGTGCTCGAGACGCTGACCCTCGAGACCGACGTGCTGGTTAACAACGCCGGCATCCAGACCGTCGCCCCGATCCCCGAATTCGATCCCGCGCGCTTCCGCGCGATGCAGGCGCTGATGGTCGAGGCGCCGTTCCTGCTGATCCGTGCCGCCCTTCCGCACATGTACGCCCAGGGCTTCGGGCGCATCGTCAACGTGTCCTCGGTCCACGGTCTGCGGGCATCGGAGTTCAAGGTCGCCTACGTGACCGCCAAGCACGCGCTGGAGGGGCTGTCGAAGGTGACGGCGCTCGAGGGCGGCGCGCACGGCGTCACCAGCAACTGCGTCAACCCGGGCTACGTCCGTACCCCGCTGGTGACCAAGCAGATCGCCGACCAGGCCCGCACCCACGGGATCTCCGAGGACGAGGTGCTCGACAAGGTCCTGCTGACCGAGAGCGCGGTGAAGCGACTGGTCGAACCCGACGAGGTCGGATCGCTGGTCGCGTGGCTCGCCTCGTCGAATGCAGGCATGGTGACCGGCGCGTCCTACACGATGGACGGCGGCTGGTCGGCCCGATAGTCACCCGTCGCCACGCGCCGAGGTATGACGTTTCGACGTCAGTCTCCGACGTTCGATCCGGCGACCGACTTTGCGTGCGACCATCATTCTGGCAAACTCAAGGCGAATCCGGCCCGGTTCCTCTGGGCGGGGGTCGTTCGACCAGTTCAGAACCGAGCTGAGGTGATAGTGGATGCATCCATCGTTGACCCGAACGACGCCCGGACAAACTGGCGCCGCGCAGGTCGAGGGTGATCCAGCAACGCCCCGGCCCTCCGAGGTCATGTGGTCGTCCGATTCTGCGCGACGGACGGTCGGGATCACCCTTGCGGCGCTGGTCCTCGCCGCGATCGGTTACGCGGCGACGATCGTGCAACGCAGCAACGTGGCGATTCTGGCCGAACTCGGCGCGTGGTCGTACCCACTGTTGATGCTGGTGGCAGCCGGCGCGGTGGCGGTGCGCGCGTGGTCGCGTCGCAACGGGCGGCTGGCCTGGGCGCTGATCGCGGCGGGAATGCTCATCCCGGCGGTGCGCAATCTGCTGTACCCGTCGTTCGGGACGCTCAACGAATGGCGTCCGCTGTGGCTGTGCTTCTACCCGCTGCTGTTCGCCGGATTGCTCCTGCTGCTGCGGACGCGGCTGGCCCGCCTCCCACCCGCACTGTGGGCCGATGCGCTCATCGTCGGTCTCGCCGCCGGATCCGTCGCGACGATGGCGTTCGGCCCCTACAGTTCCGCCACCAACGCGGCTCCGCTGGCGGCCTTGATGGCCCTTGCGTTCCCGATCGGCGACGCCATGCTGGTCACCGTCTCCGTGTGCGCCCTGTCGGTGCTGGGGTGGCGCGCGGACCGCCGCTGGACGCTCCTGCTGGCCGGTTTCGTGATGTACGCCGTCGCCGACGTGCTGTTCATGTTCTCCGTCGCCGACGGCAGCTACGTCCGGGGCACCTGGTTCGACGCCCTGCGGCCGGCCGCAGCGCTGGTGATCGCGGCGGCGAGCTGGTTGGCGCCGACCTCGGGTCTGCCGCGCCCACGGGGCCCGCTGCGCGGCAAGGGGCTGCCACAGCTGTTGGGTGCGATCGTCCTCGTCGGGCTGCTGGTCCTCTCCCGCGAGGTGCAGATGCCGCGACTGGCGGTCCTGCTCGCCGCCGGCGGCCTCATCGCGGTGACCGCTCGCCTGGCACTGGCATTCCGGGAGGTCAGCGGGCTGGCCGACAGCCACCGCCACGCCATGATGGACGACCTGACCAGGCTCGCCAACCGCCGGGCCATGTCGACGGCGTTGACCGCGGCGTCCTTCGAGTACGGGCAGTCCCCACGGGGAAGGTCGTCCACGCCGGGCCCGGGTCTGCTGCTGCTCGACCTCGACAGGTTCAAGGAGATCAACGACTCGCTCGGGCACCACGTCGGCGATCAACTGCTGTGCCAGGTCGCCGACCGGTTGTCCCGGTCAGTGCGTCGCGAGGATCTCCTGGCGCGCGTCGGCGGCGACGAGTTCGCGGTGCTGTTCCCGCCGGGCATCGAGTTGCCCGCCGCCCACGAGGTGGCCACCCGCATCGTCGAAGCCCTGCGTGAGCCGTTCCACCTGATCGACGTCACGGTCCACGTCGAGGCGAGCGTCGGCATCGCGCTGTGCCCCCAGCACAGCCTGCATCCCGAGGATCTGCTCCAGTGCGCCGACGTCGCCATGTACCGCGCCAAGGGCTCACCGGTGCGGGTCGCCGTGTACGACGCCGCGCACGACACCCGCCGGGGCGACGAGCGTCGCATCGTCGACGACCTGCGCGTCGCGCTGGCCGAGGACCAACTCGTCTGCCACTACCAACCCAAGCTGAGCGCGGACGGCCGCGTGCACAGCGTGGAGGCGCTGGTGCGTTGGCAGCACCCCGTCCGCGGACTGCTGGCGCCCGACCAGTTCCTGCCCTACGCCGAGCGCGGCGGCCTGATGCGCCCGATGGCCACCACGGTCCTGAACGTCGCGCTGGCCCAGGCCCGGGTCTGGCGAGACCGCGGGATCGAGATGACGGTCGCGGTCAACCTGTCGGTGACCAACCTGCTGGACGTGGACCTCGTCGCCCGCATCGGCGCGCTGCTGCACACCCACGACATCCCCGCGGACGCACTCATCCTCGAGATCACCGAGGGCGTCCTGACGTCCGACGGTCACCGCTCCCACACCGTCGTGAAGGCGTTGCAGGAACTCGGCCTCAAGCTGTCCATCGACGACTTCGGCACGGGCTGGTCGTCGCTGGCCCGCCTGCACGAGATGACCGTCGACGAACTCAAGCTCGACGGGGTCTTCGTGGCCCGTCTCACCGAGGACCCACGATCCGTCGCCATCGTGCGCTCGACCGTGGCGCTCGCGCACAGTCTCGGTGCCGAACTCGTCGCCGAGGGCGTCGAGGACGTCGATACGCTCCGGGCGCTGCGCCGCTACGGGTGTGACATCACCCAGGGCTTCGTGCACTGCCCGCCGCTGCCCGCCGACGAACTGGAGCGGTGGCTCGACGCGCCGTCGGGCGATCAGTACGCGGCGAGCCAGGGTCCCATCCTGCGCAGCGCCTCCTCGATGTCGGAGGTCGCGCCGGCGAAGGACAGTCGCACGTAGGCACCGCCGTGCACGGTGTCGAAGTCGATGCCGGGGGCAATCGCAACGCCGGTGTCCGCCAGCAGTTTCGCGCAGAACGCCAGGGAATCGGTCGAGTGGTCGGCGATGTCGGCGTACACGTAGAACGCCCCGTCGGCGGGCGCCAGTCGCGGCAGACCGATCTCGGGGAGGCCCCGCAGCAGCAGATCTCGGTTGACGGCGTACTGGTCCACCAGCGCGTCGGCCGCCACGATCGACGCCGGATCGAACGCGGCGACCGCGGCCAGCTGCGGCAGCGTCGGCGGACAGATCGAGAAGTTGCCCGTCAGGCGGTCGACGGCGCGCAGCAGGCGCGCGGGCACCAGCAGCCAGCCCAGGCGCCAGCCCGTCATCGCGAAGTACTTCGAGAAACTGTTGACCACGATCGCCTCGCGCGACGTCTCCCACGCACAACTCGTCTGCGGCGCACCGGGATACACCAGTCCGTGGTAGATCTCGTCGCTCACCAGCTGGACGCCGGAGCGCTCGCACCACGACGCGATCGCCGCCAGATCTTCGGGCGGCAGTACGGTTCCGGTCGGATTGGCCGGGCTCGCGATGACCACCCCGGCGATCGGTGGGCTGATCTCCGCGAGCATTTCGACGGTCGGCTGGAATCGGGTGTCGGGGCCACAGGGCACCTCCACCACCTCACATCCCAGCGCCGACAGGATGTTCCGGTAGCAGGGGTAGCCGGGGCTGCTGACGGCCACGCGGTCGCCGACGTCGAAGCTCGCCAGGAACGACAGCAGGAACCCGCCCGTGGATCCGGTGGTCACCACCACCTCGGCGGGATCCACGTCCACGCCGTACCGGGTCGCGTACGACGCGGCGATGCCCTCGCGCAGCGCGGGGATGCCCATCGCGACGGTGTAGCCCAGGGTGTCCTCGGCGAGCGCTCGGGCGGCGGCGTCGCGGATCGGTGCGGGGGCCTGCGCGCCGGGCTGCCCGGCCGAGAGGTTGACCAGATCGCCGTGCGTGCGCTGCCGTTCCGCCGCCGCCAGCCACACGTCCATGACGTAGAACGGCGGGATGCCGGCGCGGACACTCACGCGGTCGCTCATCGCACTCAGGCTAGACCCGCGTCCCGCGTGGGTCAGAACACCTCGGCCTCGAGCCGCCGCAGCTGGTCGCGCGGCGGGCCGAGGAGTTGCGCGCTGCCGTGCGCGCGCTTGAAGTACAGCTGAATGTCGTGTTCCCAGGTGATGGCGATCCCGCCGTGCATCTGGATCGCCTCGGCGGCGACGGCGCTGAACGCCTCGCTGGCCGAGAACCGGGCCAGGGCCGCCGACGTCGGCGACGGAGCGGCGACGGCATCGTCGACGAGGGCCCGCGCCGACTGCACCAGCACGTACAGGTCGGCCATCCGGTGCTTCAACGCCTGGAAGCTGCCGATCGCCCGACCGAATTGGACGCGGTCCTTGGTGTAGGCGACGGTGAGGTCCAGGCAGCGGCTCGCCGCGCCGATCTGCTCGGCTGCCAGCAGGACGGCAGCGAGGTCGGCGAGGCCGGGATCGGCGCCCACGTCACTGGTCTCGGACGGGTCGAGCCGGGCGAGCCTGCGGGTCGGGTCCATCGTGACCAGCGGATGCGCCTCGAACGACGTCCACCGGATCATCCGGTCGCCGTCCAGGCCGATGACCACGTCGGCCACGTCGCCGCCCAGGACGTGGTCCGGGTCGAACGCGACGGTGCCGATCGAGGTGCCCTCCGCGAGCGCGCCGAGCGTCTCGGCGTCGGGTGCGTCGGCGGCCAGCAGTGCGAGTTCGGCCAGCGTGGTGCCCAGGAGCGGCGTGGGGACCAGGTTGCGACCCAGCTCCTCGATCACCGCGGCGGCGTCGCCGAGTTCGCCGCCCGCTCCACCGAGGTCCTCGGGTACGACCAGTGCGGCCGCGCCGACCTGCTCGCACAGCAGCGTCCACAGGGCCTCGTCGTAGCCGCGCTCCGACTCCATGGCCGTGCGGACCGCCGCGGGCGATGCGTGCTTCTCGACCAGTGCCGAGACGGTCTCGCGCAACATGTCCCGTTCGTCGCTCACGCCGTCAACTCCTTCAGCACGCGCTGCCTGTGCCACGTCGGATCGCCCCATGCGGAGCGCAGGGCCTGCACCCGCACCAGCAGCAGCGACAGGTCGTGTTCCTGGGTGAAGCCGATCGCGCCGTGCGTCTGCAGCGACGACCTCGCCGACAGCAGCGCGGCATCCGATGCGGCGGCCTTGGCGGCGCTCACGTCGCGCGCGGTGTCGGCGTTGCCGTCGGCGAGCGACAGCGCCGCCCCGTAGACCAGCGGGCGCGCCATCTCGACGGCGATGTGCACGTCGGCGAGCTTGTGCTTGATCGCCTGGTACGAGCCGATCAGCCTGCCGAACTGGCTGCGCTGCTTGGCATATGCGACCGACGCGTCGAGCATCGCCTGACCGGCCCCCACCAGCTGGGCGGCGGTGATCAGCGCGCCGAACTCGAAGGCACGCGCGGTGTCCGCGGACCGGGTGTCGCCGGTGGGCGACACGTCGAACAACCTGCGGGCGGGGTCCACGGACCCGTGGGCCTCACCGGCCTCGCCGCCGGCGACCGTGCCGTCGCCTGCCACCAGGATCACGCCCGCGGTGTCGGCGTCGACGGCACGCGGCGCGTGCGGCGCCATGGCCACCGTCGCAATCAGCTCGCCCGACGCGAGACCGGCGGATCGGCCGTCGCCGGCGAGCAGGATCGGCGCGACCGCAATCGATTCGGTCACCGGACCGGGCACGCCCCAGTAGCCGAGGCGCTCGGCGGCCACCACCAGGTCGACGGGGTGGGCGTCGATGCCGTCGTACTCCTCGGCGACGGCCAAGGCCGTCACGCCGAGGTCGGCGAGGGTGGCCCACACCATGCGGCCGGGATCGACGTCGCCGGCACCCCACGCCCGCACCGCCGCCGGAACGTTCGCGGCGCCGAGTGCGGCGTCGATGCTCGACGCGAAGTCGCGCTGCTGGTCGTCGATCTCGAAATTCACGCCTTCGCCTCCCGTGGCAGTCCCAGCAACCGTTCGGCGACGATGTTGCGCTGAATCTCGTTGGTGCCCGCGTAGATCGGTCCGCCGAGGGCGAACAGCAGTCCGTCGGTCCAGGCGTCGGCGAGTTCGGCGTCGGCCCCGCGGAGGTCGAGTGCCGTCTGGTGCAACGCCACGTCGAGGTCGGACCAGAACACCTTGGTGACCGACGACTCGGCACCGAGTTCGCCGCCGTTCACCAGCCGCGTCACCGTGCCGAACGTGTGCAGACGGTAGGCCTGCGCCTTGATCCACGCGTCGGCCACGCGCTCGGCGATCGCAGGGTCCCGATCGGCCTTCCAGGCGTCGACCAGGCGTTCGGCGGGCGCGAGGAACCGGGCGGGACTGCGCAGTGACATGCCTCGCTCGTTGCTCGACGTGTTCATCGCCGAGCGCCATCCGTCGTGCACCCCACCGATCACGTCCTCGTCGGCCACGAAGACGTCGTCGAGGAACACCTCGCCGAATCCCGTGTCACCGCCCAGCTGGTGGATGGGGCGCACCGTGACGCCGTCGGCGCGCAGGTCGAACATGAAGTAGGTCAGGCCCTTGTGGCGCTGCGCCTCGGGGTCGGACCGGAACAGGCCGAACGCGCGGTCGCCGAAGACGGCGCGCGAACTCCAGATCTTCTGACCGTTGAGCTTCCACCCGCCGTCGGTCTTGGTCGCGGTGGACCGGAGCGAGGCGAGGTCGCTGCCCGATTCGGGCTCCGACCAGGCCTGCGCCCAGATCTCCTCGCCGCTGGCCATCTTCGGCAGGATGCGGTCCCGCTGCTCCTCGCTGCCGTGCGCGAAGAGCGTCGGCGCGAGCATGCCGGTGCCGTTGGCGCTGGCGCGGCCCGGTGCGCCGGCGCGGAAGTACTCCTCCTCGTAGACCACCCACTGCAGCAGGGAGGCGTCGCGTCCGCCGTACTTCTCCGGCCACGCGATGACCGACAGTCGCGCGTCGAACAGCACCCTGTCCCAGTCGCGGTGCTGGGCGAAGCCCTCGGCGGTGTCGTAGGACTTCGTCGGGAAGTGCGATCGGTTGGCGGCCAGGAAGTCGCGGACCTCGACCCGGAACTCCTGCGTCTCGTCGTCGATCTGGAGATCCATCACACCATCTCTCGCAGTTGGGGTTTGACCACCTTGCCGCCCGGGTTGCGGGGGAGCGCCGGGACGAACGTCACCGATCGGGGGGTCTTGAAGTTGGCCAGGTGCGTGCGGCAGAAGGCGATCACGCCCTTCTCGGTCAACTCGGCGCCGGGCCGCGCCACGACGAATGCCATGCCGACCTCGCCGAGGCGGTCGTCGGGTACGCCGATCACCGCCGACTCGGCGACGCCATCGAGCCGGGCGAGCACCTGCTCGATCTCGGCGGGGTAGACGTTGAAGCCGCCGCAGATGTACATGTCCTTGAGGCGGTCGGTGATGCGGAGATTTCCTGCGGCGTCCAGGCTTCCGACGTCGCCGGTGTGCAGCCAGCCGTCGGCGTCGATGGCGGCGGCGGTGGCCTCGGGATCGTCGAGGTAGCCGAGCATCACGTTGGGGCCGCGCAGCAGGACCTCGCCGGAATCCGCACCGTCGTCGCCGGCGATCCGCAGCTCGAAGTCGGCGATCGGCCGCCCGCTGGTGGTCGCGACGGTCACGGCGTCGTCGTCGGCGCGGCACATGGTCCCGAATCCGCTTGCCTCGGTGAGCCCGTAGGCGGTGAGCACCACGTCGATGTCGAGTTCGGTCTGCATCCGCTCGATCAGCACGACGGGGATGGTGGCGGCGCCGGTCACCGCGAAGCGCAGCGAGGTGAGGTCGTAGTCGCCGCGGCGGGGATGGTCGAGCAGCGTCTGGTAGATGGTCGGGGGCCCGGGCAGCACCGTGATGCCGTTGTCCTGCACGGCCTGCATCGCCCGCTCGGGGTCGAACGTCAACTGGGGGACCAGCGTCGCGCCGGTCTGCAGGCACGCCAGGATGCCCGCCTTGTAGCCGAAGTTGTGGAAGAACGGGTTGATGCACAGGTAGCGGTCGGCGTCGGTGACCTGGCCGCACGCCGCCCACGCCGCGGGTGCCTCGAGGGACTGGCGGTGCGCGCACAGCACGCCCTTGCTGCGACCGGTGGTGCCGGACGTGAAGAGGACGTCCGCGACGTCGTCGGCGGTCACGGCGGCCGCGCGGGCGTCGGCGGCGTCGAGATCCGTGCCGCGGGAGACGAACTCGTCCCAGGTTCCGTCGGCGTCGTCGACCGGGATGCGCACCACGTGGCGAAGCGCCGGAAGGCTGGACCGGTCGAGGTCTGCCAGCCGGTCGGCGCCGAGGAAGCGGCCCATTCCGATCAGCAGCGGTGCCTCGGTGCGCGCCAGGATGTCGGTAGCCTCGGAGGCCGTGTACCGGGTGTTGAGCGGCACGACGACCGCACCCGCGTAAGTGGTGGCCAGGCTCGCGACCACCCAGTGCCAGGTGTTGGGCGACCAGATCGCGACCCGGTCGCCGGCGTTCACGCCGAGCGCGACGATCGCCGCCGCGGCACGTCTGACCTCGGCCTTCAGCTCGGCGAAGGTGACGCTGCGGTCGTCGGTGAGGATGGCGAGGTGGTCGGGAAGTCGGTCGGCGATCCGGTCCAGCACACCCGGGATCGTCCTTGGGTGATACATACCCCGGTCGCTCCGCTCCTGCCCACTGGGCGACGGCATTGACGCTCCTCTAACAAAGCAAGTGCTTGGTAGGTTAGCCTACAGGAGTGATAGAGGTCGAGGAGTTCAGGACCGAGGTCAGGCAGTGGCTCGCCGACAATCTGGTCGGCGACTACGCGGCGCTCAAGGGACTCGGTGGCCCGGGTCGCGAGCACGAGGCCTTCGAGGAGCGGCTGGCCTGGAACCAGCACCTCGCGAAGGCCGGTCTCACCTGTCTCGGCTGGCCCGAGGAACACGGCGGACGAGGTCTCACCACCGCCCATCGCGTCGCGTTCTACGAGGAGTACGCCAAGGCGGACGCCCCCGACAAGGTCAACCACCTCGGTGAGGAACTGCTCGGACCCACGCTCATCGCCTACGGCACCCCGGAACAGCAGCAGCGCTTCCTCCCCAGGATCCTCGACGTCACCGAGCTGTGGTCGCAGGGCTACTCCGAGCCGGGTGCGGGTAGCGACCTGGCCAACGTCGCGACGTCGGCCGAACTGGACGGCGACGCGTGGATCATCAACGGCCAGAAGGTCTGGACCTCGCTGGCGCACTGGGCGCAGTGGTGCTTCGTCATCGCGCGCACCGAGAAGGGCTCCAAACGGCACGCGGGCCTGTCCTACCTGCTGGTCCCGCTGGAGCAACCCGGCGTGGAGATCCGCCCGATCATCCAGCTCACCGGCGACTCCGAGTTCAACGAGGTGTTCTTCGACGGCGCCCGCACCGACGCCGACCTCGTCGTCGGGGAGCCCGGTGACGGCTGGCGCGTCGCGATGGGCACCCTGACGTTCGAGCGCGGCGTCTCGACGCTGGGCCAGCAGATTCAGTACCGCCGCGAGCTGCTCGGCATCGTCGACCTCGCCAAGAAGACCGGTGCCGCGGACGATCCGCTCATCCGCGAACGGCTGACGCGGTCCTGGGCGGGCCTGCGGACAATGCGCTCGTACGCGATGGCGACCATGGACCTCGGGGACGGCGACCGCACCGGCTCGGCCATGGGCGGCGGGCAGGACAGTGTCTCGAAGCTGTTGTGGGCCAACTGGCATCGCGAACTCGGCGAGATCGCGATGGACGTTCGCGGGGCCGCCGGCCTGACCCTCGACGACGGCGAGTTCGACGAGTGGCAGCGGCTCTACCTGTTCTCCCGGTCGGACACCATCTACGGCGGCTCGAACGAGATCCAGCGCAACATCATCGCCGAGCGCGTGCTCGGCCTGCCTCGAGAGGCCAAGGGACAGTGAATCTCTCCGCGACTCCCACCGAGATCGGCGGCCACGGTCTGCTCGAGGGCAAGGTCGTGCTCGTCACCGCCGCCGCGGGCACCGGCATCGGGTCGACGACCGCTCGCCGCGCGCTGCTCGAGGGCGCCGACGTCGTGGTGTCCGACTACCACGAGCGCCGCCTCAACGAGACCCGCGACGAACTCGCCGCGCTCGGTCTCGGCCGCGTGGAGGCCGTCGTGTGCGACGTGACGTCCACCGCGGCGGTCGACGCGCTGCTCGAGGCGACCGTCGAGAAGGCGGGCAGGCTCGACGTCCTGGTCAACAACGCGGGGCTGGGCGGCCAGACGCCCGTCGTCGACATGACCGACGACGAGTGGGACCGCGTCCTCAACGTGACGCTGACGTCGGTGATGCGCGCGACCCGGGCGGCGCTGCGCTACTTCCGCGGTGTCGACCACGGTGGCGTCATCGTGAACAACGCCAGCGTGCTGGGCTGGCGCGGACAGCACTCCCAGTCGCACTACGCCGCCGCCAAGGCGGGCGTGATGGCGCTGACCCGGTGCAGCGCCATCGAGGCCGTCGAGTTCGGCGTGCGCATCAACGCGGTGTCGCCGAGCATCGCCCGGCACAAGTTCCTGGAGAAGACCAGCTCGTCGGAGTTGCTCGACCAGCTGTCGTCCGACGAGGCGTTCGGCAGGGCCGCCGAGCCCTGGGAGATCGCCACCACCATCGCGTTCCTGGCCAGTGACTACTCCAGCTACCTGACCGGCGAGGTCATCTCGGTGTCGAGCCAGCGCGCCTGACTACGCTGGGCGGGGTGAAGCGAACGGTAGCGGCTGCGGCGTGTCTCGTCATGCTCGTCGCGGGGTGCTCCGGCGCCAGCAACTCCGGCGGTGACACCTCCTGCGCCGACTTCCTGGCCATGCGCACGGACAACCAGGACGCCACCGTCGCCAAGCTGCTCAAGGAGCGCAACGGCAGGAACTCCTCGACCGGGGACGTCGTCGACAAGCGGGTGTCCCTCGTCGCATCCTGCGGCTCCGGCGACAACGGGAACACGGACATCGGCGACCTCGGCTGACGCCGCGGATCTCCACGGGATCTTCACGAGTGGTGCCGAAAAGCACCACATCCGGCACGTACGGTCTGGGATGTGAAGCGCATCCTGGTGGTCGACGACGAGCCGACCATCCTCGCCGCGGTGGCCACCCGCCTCCGCGCCGAGGAGTTCCAGGTGGAGACCGCCGTCGACGGCCCGTCCGCGGTGGCGACCGCGGCGGCCACCGAGCCGGACCTGGTGGTGCTCGACGTGATGCTGCCCGGATTCGACGGGCTGGAGGTGTGCCGCCGGATCCAGGCCGAGCGCCCGGTGCCCGTGCTGATGCTGACCGCGCGCAGCGACGAGACCGACATGCTGGTGGGCCTCGGCATCGGCGCCGATGACTACCTGACCAAGCCGTTCAGCATGCGCGAACTCGTCGCGCGCATCCGGGTGCTGCTAAGGCGCGTCGAGCGCACCGATGCCGAGCCGCCGATGTCGTTCGGGGACTGCCGGATCGACCTGCTGGCGCGGCGTGTCCATCGAGGAGCCGACGAGATCCACCTCACCAAACTCGAATTCGACGTGCTGGCCTTCCTCGCCGGCCGGCCTCGCGCCGCCGTCAGTCGCGACACCCTGCTCGAGCAGGTGTGGGGCTGGACCTCGGAGACCGAGACCCGGACGGTGGACAGTCACGTGAAGGCGTTGCGCCGCAAGCTCGGACCGGATCTGATCCGCACGGTGCACGGCGTGGGGTACGCGCTGGACGCACCGCGATGAGCCGGCTCTCCGCCCTCTGGGACCGGGTGCCCCGGCCGCTGGATCCGTTCGCGTCGTTCAAGGTGAAGATGGCGCTGCTGGTGGGCAGTGCGATCACGTTGGCCGCGTTCACGTTCTGGGTGGGCGCCAGCTGGCAGTTCCGCTACGCGCTGCTGGCCGCGCTGGCCACGTCGCTCGTACTCACCCAGTTCCTCGCCCACGGGATGACCTCGCCGCTGCGGCAGATGACCGCCGCCGCCCGGGCCATGGCACGCGGCGACTACAGCAGGCGGGTGCGGGCCACCTCACGTGACGAGGTCGGCCAGCTGGCGACGGCGTTCAACCAGATGGCCGCCGATCTCGGAGCTGCCGACGAGTACCGCCGCGGGCTGATCGGCAACGTGTCCCACGAGCTGCGGACACCCATCACCGCCCTGCGTGCCGTCCTGGAGAACGTCGTCGACGGCGTCGCCACTCCGGACGCCGAGACCATGCGGGTCGCACTGTCGCAGACGGAGCGGCTCGGCGCCCTCGTCGACGACCTGCTCGACCTGTCCCGTCTCGAGGCGGGCGCGATCCGATTGCAGCACAACCGGTTCGGTGTCGGGGACCTCCTGTCGGAGTGCGTCTCGCACGTCGCCGTGTCGGTGCCCGACGTGGACGTCGTGATCGGGGTGACCCCGCCCGGGCTGACGTTCGTGGCGGATCCGGCCCGGTTGAAGCAGGTGGTGGTCAACCTGGTGGACAACGCGATCCGCCACAGTCCGACCGGTGGCCGGGTGTCGGTCCGCGCGTGCGCCGCCGAGCGTGGCGGCTTGCGGCTGGAGGTCGGCGACCAGGGGCCGGGCATCCCGCTCGCCGAGCGGGAACGCGTCTTCGAGCGCTTCAGCCGCGGTGACACGTCCGCGGGCGGAACCGGACTCGGCCTGGCGATCGCCCGGTGGGCCGTCGACCTGCACGGCGGATCGATAGCAGTCAAGGATGTCAGGTCGGGATGCCTGATCGAGGTCGTCATTCCACAGTCGACGGAGGAGCACGCGTGACCATGATGGTTCCCGGGCGGCCGGTGGCGCCGCCCCCACCGCCGCCGGTGCTGGGGCCCGCGCTGCCGCGCCGCGGCGAGCCCGGCTGGACGGTCTGGCCACGCCGCGTGTGGCCGTTCGATCCGCTGGCCGCCGCACCGCGACGGTTCGTCCCGCTGGCGCTGGCGGTCGCCGTCCTCGGTGGCCTGTTCTGGCGGGTGTCGGTGTTGAGCATCGGCTACCTGCTGGTGGGCGTGCTGGTGTTCGGCGTCGTCTACGGCACCGCGGAGCGCCGCCCGACGCGCCGGGAGGCCGCCGGCATCGCGGTGACGCTGCTGCTGCTGGCCGTGCCAGCGATCCTCGCCGCCGAGTGGCTCGGCGTGCTGTGCATCGCGGCCGCGTGGCTGGTCGGGTGGACCACGCTGGCGGGCGGCCGGACCTGGACCGCCGTGGTCGCGGCGTCGATCGTCGGCTGGCTGGTACCGGCCAGGGCGGTCGGGTGGGCGCGTCGTGCCGTCGGACCCGCCCGTCGCGGCCGGCCCGGCGTCGGCCGGATGCTGCTCGTCGCGGTGATCACCGCGGTGCTGGTCCTGGTCTTCGGGAGCCTGTTCGCCGCGGCGGATCCGGCGTTCGACCGCCTGGTGGACGGCATCGTGCCCCGGTGGCAGGTCGTCGACGCCCAGGTGCGGGTGCTGGTCGGCCTGCTGGTGCTCCTCTTCGTGCTCGGCGGCGGTTACCTGCTGCGCCAACCGCCGCGGCTGGACGCACTCGCCCCGGCTCGACGGGCCTCGGTGCCCAACTGGGAGTGGGCGATTCCGCTCGCCGTGCTCGACGTCCTGTTCATCGGGTTCGTCGCGGTGCAGGCCGCCGTGCTGTTCGGCGGGCATGCGCACGTACTGGAGACCGACGGTCTGACCTACGCCGAGTACGCGCGCCAGGGCTTCTGGCAGCTGCTGTGGGTGTCGGCGCTGACGCTGCTGGTGCTCAGCGTGGTCATCCGGGTCGCCGCGCGCGAGACCACGGCGGACCGTCGACTGGTCCGCGTGCTGGTGGGCGTCCTCTGCGCCACGTCGGTGGTCGTGGTGATCTCGGCGATCCACCGGATGTGGCTCTATCAGGAGGCGTACGGGTTCAGCGTCCTGCGGATCGTGGTGATCGCGATCGAGCTGTGGCTCGGCGCGGTGTTCGTCCTGATCGCGCTTGCGGGCCTTCGCATGTCCGGGCGCTGGCTGCCCACCGCGGTGCTGTTCGCGGGCGTCGTGACGCTGCTCGGGCTGGCCGCGCTCGATCCGGAGCGCATGATCGCCGATCGCAACGTCGACCGCTACGAGCAGACCGGACAGCTGGACGTCGAGTACCTGCTGCGGCTGTCGTCCGACGTTCAGCCGGCGCTGGACCGCCTCCCCGAGGACATGCAGATGTGCGCCGTCTACCGTGCGAAGGACCGGGATCCCTGGTTCGAGTTCAACCTGTCACGCTGGCGGGCGGCGCACGACGACCCGTCGACGGCGATGTGCCTGCAGTACGGGGAGTACGGGGAGTAGCCCGAGCTGGCCGAGCAAGCGCTTGGTTGATACCCTGGCCCCGTGGACAAGGCGCCGCTCAGCCGCCGTGACGAGTTGCTCGACCTCGCCGCGACGATGTTCGCCGACCGCGGACTGCGCGCCACCACCGTGCGCG
Organism: Mycobacterium sp. PTI7; assembly: GCF_056679845.1. Classification (NCBI taxonomy): domain Bacteria; kingdom Bacillati; phylum Actinomycetota; class Actinomycetes; order Mycobacteriales; family Mycobacteriaceae; genus Mycobacterium; species Mycobacterium sp. PTI7. The sequence goes on along the minus strand of NZ_CM155252.1, from coordinate 3,997,700 downwards.
ACATCGCCGACTCGGCCGGAATCCTCTCCGGCAGCCTCTACCACCACTTCAAGTCCAAGGAGCAGATGGTCGAAGAGGTCCTGAAGGACTTCCTCGACTGGCTGTTCGGGCGCTACCGCGAGATTCTCGACGCCGAGCCCGACTCGCTCGGCCGCGTCAAGGGACTGTTCATGGCGTCGTTCGAGGCCATCGAGCACCGGCACGCCCAGGTCGTCATCTACCAGGACGAGGCCAAGCGGCTCTCGTCGCTGCCCCAGTTCGGCTTCGTCGACGAGCGCAACGTCGAGCAGCGCCAGATGTGGGTCGACATCCTCAAGCAGGGCGTCGCGGACGGGCACTTCCGGCCCGAACTCGACGTCGACCTCGTCTACCGATTCATCCGCGACACCACCTGGGTGTCGGTCCGCTGGTACCAGCCCGGCGGACCGCTCACGGCCCAGCAGGTCGGCGAGCAGTACCTGGCCATCGTGCTCGGTGGCATCACCACATCAGAAGGAGACAGCCCATGACCGAGGCCTACGTCATCGATGCCGTCCGGACCGCCGTCGGCAAGCGCAACGGATCGCTCGCCGGCCTGCATCCCGTCGATCTGGGCGCCGCCGCCTGGCGCGGCCTGTTCGCCCGCACCGACCTCGACCCGGGTGCCGTCGACGACGTCATCGCGGGCTGCGTGGACGCCGTCGGCGGCCAGGCCGGCAACATCGCGCGGCTGTCGTGGCTTGCGGCCGGCTTCCCCGAAGAGGTCCCGGGCGTCACCGTCGACCGGCAGTGCGGCTCCAGCCAGCAGGCCATTTCGTTTGGTGCACAGGCAATCATGTCGGGCACCGCGGACGTCATCGTCGCCGGTGGCATGCAGAACATGAGCCAGATCCCGATCAGCTCGGCGATGATCGTCGGCGAGCAGTTCGGCTTCACGTCGCCCACCAACGAGTCCAAGAGCTGGTTGCACCGCTACGGCGACCAGGAGATCTCGCAGTTCCGCGGATCCGAGATGATCGCCGAGAAGTGGGCCCTGACGCGCGAGGAGATGGAGCAGTACTCGCTGACCAGCCACCAGCGCGCGCAGGAGGCGATCCGTGCGGGCCACTTCGAGAACGAGATCCTGGCAGTGGACGGCTTCGCCACCGACGAGGGCCCGCGCGACACGTCGCTGGAGAAGATGGCCGGGCTCAAGACGCTCGTCGACGGCGGCCGTCTGACCGCGGCGATGGCCAGCCAGATCTCCGACGGCGCCAGCGCGGTGCTGCTCGCCTCCGAGCAGGCCGTCGCCGACCACGGCCTCACGCCGCGCGCCCGCATCCACCACATCAGTGCGCGCGGAGCCGATCCCGTCTACATGCTGACCGGCCCGATCCCCGCGACCGAGTATGCGCTGGCCAAGACCGGCCTGACGATGGACGACATCGACACCGTCGAGATCAACGAGGCCTTCGCACCCGTGGTCATGGCGTGGTTGAAGGAGACCGGAGCCGATCCCGCCAAGGTGAACCCCAGCGGCGGCGCCATCGCGCTGGGCCACCCCCTCGGTGCCACCGGCGCCAAGCTGTTCGCCACGATGCTGAACACGTTGGAGCGCACCGGCGGTCGCTACGGCCTGCAGACCATGTGCGAGGGCGGCGGCACCGCGAACGTGACGATCATCGAGCGGCTCTAGGGCTTTCGTCCTGCGCCGAGTGTTCGTGAATCCTGCGACGCATCGCACGCGTGTCGGTCGCGTCGCCAGTTTCACGAATCATCACCAGGTGAAGCCGCGTCGGCGAAGTTCGGTCACGACCCGGCCAACGTACGTGGCTCTGCGGCGGTAGAGCAGGTCTCGGCTCACTCGCACGATCCGCCAATCCTCGTCGCCGAGTTGCACCTGCTTGTCGATGTCGCGTTGTCGCACAGCAGGATCCGTCCAGTGTTGCGGGCCGTCGTACTCGATGCCTACCTTGACGTCGCCGTAACCCATGTCCAGGCGGGCGATGAAGTCGCCGTAGGCGTTGCACACCACCACCTGGGTGCGCGGCGCAGGCAGCCCTGCGTCGACGAGCGCGAGCCGCGCTGCGGTCTCCTGCGGTGACTCCGCACCGCCATCCATCAGCGCCAAGGCGGTCCTGAGGCGTGGCAATCCGCGCGCACCGGGGTGTACGGCCATCACCGCTTCGACGTCGACGACCTTGACGTCGGTCGCCGCCGCGAGCGCATCGAGTCGTTGTACCGCGGCTACCTGGCGCGTGACGTGACGGCCCAGGTCGAATGCGGTCCGAGCGGCCGACGTGACGGCCATGCCGTCCACCTGAACCACCTCTGCCGAGGTGACGACGTCGGACCACACCGTGATGCCGGACGGAGGCTTGCGGTTGTCGTAGATCAACTCGGCCGGGCCGGCATCGTCCACCCACTTGGCGCCCAGCATGGCAGCCGCGGACTGCCCCGCGATGATTCCTCGTCGCCGAGACCACAACCAGGCGGCCACCGCACGCTGGCGTGCCGACGGGCGGATGCCCCATGGGACGTAGATACCCGGATACACCGCTTCGTAGAGTTCGCGCATCGCGCGTTCTGGAATGGCCCGCGCTGTCAACGCTTCCGACCCGATGAACGGCCACGGCAAATCCCCCATGACTGGATGCTGCCAAGGGCCACTGACATGGCCTCGTTCGTGAATCTGACGACGAGACACGCCGCGTCAGCGTCGGTAATTTCACGAATGGGCGAAGACGCGATCTAGTGCGTCGCGGCGACCAACGCCAACCCGCCGAACGCCACGATCCAACTGGCGAAGCTGCCGACGAGGAAGTACTCGGTGACGTCGTCGATGCCGACGCGTTCGGTGTTGCCCTCGCGGTCGCGCTTCGCGCTGATCTCCGGGAACCGGATGATGCTCTTGGCCGCGACGACGGCCGACGCCATCGTCAGCTGGCCGGCCAGTCCGAGGCCGACGATCAGCAGCCGTTCCATCGGGCCCAGCAGACGGCCGCCCTTGAGTTGGTCGGACGCCTGCGGTTGCCCGGCGGGCTTCACCGAACCCACCGACCCGAGGACGAGTCGCACGAGTTGATTGGCCGTGGCCGCCTGCACCAGTAGGACGCCGACGGCCATCAGCATCCGGTTGGGCGTCACCTCCAGGCCCACCCACGACGACCATCGCCCGACCGGGCCCGCGACGTCGGAACCCCACCCGGACAACAGGATGAGCCCCGCGACCGCCCCGCCGAGGACCAGCAGCGGCGTGGCCTGCCGGGTGCCGGTCCGCTCGGCGCGCTCACACGACACGTGCCAACCGACGGATGCGACGGACGCCACCGCCAGGAGCACCAGATCGCCCAGGTGCCACAGCCCGGCGAGCATCGCGACCCCGATCGCCACGGCGACGCCGATGACCGGCGGCAGCCAGCGCCGCCCCAGCAGCCGACGGCTGACATCTCCGACGCCGACGGCGATCAGCAGCACCGCCAGCATGCTCACGGGATCTCCGCCAGCAGACGCGATGCCGACAGGATCAGGTCGAGACCGTCGCGGCCGGCGCGCTGGGAGACCGCCGACGGGCTGATCTGCTCGTCGGCGGCGAGTTCCTTCTTCGACCGGTGGGACACGAGACCTCTCAGGATGCGGACGGACCGTTCGTCGAGTGATCCAAACATGTGGTCCCGACACATCAGCGCGGCGTTGATCGGACCGGCGTCGACGGCGGCGGGGTCGGCGGTGCGGAACGTGGTGCGGACGAGGGCCAGTCCGGGTTGGCGCTGCGCCTCGGCCGTCCATTCGATGGCCTCGCGCGCCGACCACCAGCCGGGTCCGTCCTGGATGCCGGTCGCCTCGTCGAGCAGGGTGACCTCGCCCCAGCCGATGCCGAACCGCACGTCGACGGACGGCGCGACCGCCAACCGCACCCGCCAGGCGGCCGCGATGGCGGACCCCACTCCGGCGTAGCTGCCCTGGAACTCGTCGCCAACCGTGAACGCCGGGGGATCGATGGCGCCCGCCGCGACGGCGGCGAGGGCGTCGTTCACCGCGCGGTGCAGTGTGGCCCTGTCGGCGGCGCCACGGGAATCGACGACGTCACCGATGAGCGTCGCCCTCGATGTAGCTCCAGCCTTCACCACCGCCATGTGAAGACTATAGCTTCACTAACGCAAGATTAAGCCGATGGCTTCATCACGGTTGGATGAAGGCCGACGTCGACTGGAGATGCCGGATCGCCTCGTCGACTATCGCCGGCACCAACTCGGCACACGACGGCAGGTCGTCCAGAATTCCCGCCACCTGGCCGGACGCCAGCACGCCGGCGTCGGTGTTGCCCTCCACCAGGCCTGCTTTGAGCAGCATCGGGGTGTTGGCGGCCATCACCACCTGCGACCAGGTGAGGTCCTTGCCGCGCCGCATCGCCAGACCGTCGGTCACCAACGACTTCCACGTCATCCCGGACATCTTCTTGAACTTCTGCGCGTTGCCCACCGCCGCCGCGAGACCCCGCACCGGCGATCCGCTTTCCAGCTTCTCCACCAGGCCGGTCCGCAGCACGCGATGCGGCATCCCGTCGACGCGGGTCGACACCACGGTCCCGTCGAGCGCCGATTCCAGGTATCGCCGCTTGACGGCGTCGGGCACGGTCGAGTCCGACGTCAGCAGGAAGCGGGTGCCCATCGCGACGCCCGCGGCGCCGTAGGACAGCGCGGCCGCCAGCCCACGCCCGTCGAAGAACCCACCCGCCGCGATCACCGGCATGCCGGTGTCGGCCACCGCGTCGATGACCGACGGCAGCAGCAGCGTCGTCGCGATCGGGCCGGTGTGGCCGCCGCCCTCGCCGCCCTGGACGATCACGGCGTCGGCGCCCCAGCCCGCGACCTTCTTGGCGTGCTTGGCCAGACCGACCGACGGGATGACGACGACGCCGGCGTCCTTGAGTCGGGCGATCAGGTCGGGTTTCGGTGCCAGGGCGAAGGAGGCGACTTTGACTCCTTCGCTGATCAGGAGGTCGACGCGGTCGTTCGCGTCGCCGGCGTCGGCACGGATGTTGATGCCGAACGGTTTGTCGGTGGCGGCCTTGACCTTGCCCACCGCGACCCGCAGTTCGTCGAGCGTCATGGTCGCCGACGCGAGGATGCCGAGCCCGCCCGCGTTGGACGTCGCGGCCACCAGTCGCGCACCGGCGACCCAACCCATGCCGGTCTGGACGACGGGATGTTCGATGCCGACCAGTTCGGTCAGCGGTGTCTTGAGGTGGCTCATGCCCGTACTTCTCTGTCTCGCAGCGACTTCGGGTCGATGACCTCGCGGATCAGGCGCAGCTCCTCGGTCGAGGGTAGCCGGGTGGTCTCGGCGGTGTCGAGGCCGTGCACCTCGAACGACGTGTTCTCGGCGACCTCGTCGGCGGTGACGCCGGGATGCAGGGACAGCGCTCGCATCTGGCGGTCCGGACCGCCGAAGTCGAACACGCCCAGGTTCGAGACCACGCGGTAGACGTTGGCGAAGCGGAAGGCCGGATTGTCGGGATCGACCTTGTCCCAGCCGATGCCGGACACGATGTCGACCGAGTCGCCGAACACCCGCTTGCCGTGACCGCCCACCCAGTAGCTGGTGGCGTGGTTGATGCTGTTGCCCGGTGCCCCGCGCACGCCGAACATCTGCCGCTTGGGCTGCTGGATCGGACCGAACGCCGACAGGTTCTGGTTGCCGTAGCGGTCGATCTGGTTGGCGCCCATCACGACGTGGCGGCGCCCCCACGTCAGCGTCTCGAAGACGCGGCCGAACGGCATCCAGCCCTCGATCGCGCCGGTGGCGCCGAGCGCGGGAGTGTCGGCGAGGATGCGCGCCTCGCCGTCGGTCAGCAGGATGTCCGGCGAGAACGTCAGGCGTGCCAGTCGGGCGCCGATCGAGACCATGTTCGCCATCGGGCTGACCATGATCTCGCCTGCGTCGCGGAACAATTCGGCGCAGGCGACCGCGCACACCTCGGCCCGCGTCGCGGACTGGTCTTCGGACGTCACTTGGCTGCCTCCTTCGCTGCGGCCTGCTCGTCGGCGAACGTCCGCACGGCGGCCTGGTAGTCGTCCTCGCTGCCGGACAGGAAGGTGGCGACGAACTCCGCCCACGTCTCATCGGATCCGGCGGCCTCGGCGTAGTGCCGCTGGAACTTCTCGTCTCGGCGGTAGTCCGGCTCGGCGGTCGTGAAGTGCGCACCGTTGGGCGCCTCGACCACCGAGTCGACCATCATCCGGTTGACCAGCAGTGCCTGCGGCGGCACCGACGACACCAGTTCCTCGGTGGAGACGACGCGGTCGACGCTCATCAGGCGCTGCTTCGCCGACATCAGGAAGAGGTCGTCGAAGTACGGGTCGATGCCGGTGTAGGCGGCATTGCCGCGGTCGTCACCGACGTTGAGGTGGACGAGCGCCACGTCGAGGTTCAGCGCGGGCATGGCGATCAGCTCCTCGTAGCCATCGCCCGTGGGGTAGGGGGAGCACACGGTCTTGAGTTCGTCGCCCCAGAACGTGCGCACGTCGCTGCCGAGTCCGGCGCGGATCGGCAGGAACGGAAGCCGTTGTGCCGCAGCCTGCAGGCCGCAGCGCAGCATGCCCTCGTCCATCTCCCGTGCCTCGATCGCCCCGGTGGTCCGCGCCTTGGCGAACCACGGATCGTAGAACGGCGGCGAGTCCAGCGACACGAAGCCGTAGTAGACGCGCTTGACCTTGCCCGCGGAGCAGAGCAGCCCGAGATCGGGGCCGCCGTAGGTGACCACGGTGAGGTCGGTGACGTCGGTGCGGAGCAGGGCGCGGATGAGCGCCATCGGCTTGCGGCGCGAACCCCACCCGCCGATGCCGATGGTCATGCCGCTCTCGATCGACGAGACGGCCTCGTCGAGGGTGGTCCTCTTGTCGCTCAAACTACTTCGCTCCCTTGTCGGTCCCGGCGAACACGTCCCGGTGTTCGTCGGACACGCCGGCTAGGTTGAGTTCGAACGTGAATCCCTGCTCCATCCGGTACCGCGCGTTGACGGGTTGGACGTCGATGAGGTTGAGGGCTTCCTTGGCTGCGCGGATCACGCGGGTGTCCTTCGACGCGATGTCCCGTGCGACCCGCAGTGCCGCCTCGTCGAGGTCGGCGCGCGGCACGACCTCGTGCACCGAGCCGAAGTGATGCAGGGTCTCGGCGTCGACGGTCGCCGCGGTGAAGAACAGTCGCCGCATCATGTGCTGCGGAACCAGCCGGGAGAGATGGGTGGCCGCACCGAGTGCGCCGCGCTCGACCTCGGGCAGTCCGAACTTCGCGTCGTCGGAGGCGACTATCACGTCGGAGTTGCCGACCAGGCCGATGCCGCCGCCCACGCAGAATCCGTTGACCGCGGCGACCACCGGGACCTCGCACTCGTAGACCGCCCGAAAGGCATGGAAGCAGCCGCGATTGGCGTCGATGAGCGCGGTGAACCCGTCGGTCTTCTGCATCTCCTTGATGTCGACGCCCGCGTTGAAGCCGCGGCCCTCGGCGCGCAGGATCACCACGTGGGTGCTGCGGTCGCGGCCGGCGGCGGTGATCGCGTCGCCGAGTTCGAACCATCCGCGCGACGGGATCGCGTTCACGGGCGGGTAGTCGACGGTGACCGAGACGATGCCCGGTTCCACGGTCTTGGTGGTGATCGTCATCGTGGTGTCTCCTGGGGTGGCTACCTAAGCAAGCACTTGCTTGGTACGCTAGCACAGTGACCGACGCCGCTGGAATCAATCTCCGACTCGCCGGACGGGTCGTACTCGTCACCGGCGGGGTGCGGGGCGTCGGCGCAGGCATCAGCGCCGTCTTCGCCGATCAGGGTGCCACCGTCGTGACGTGTGCCCGCCGTCCGGTCGAGGGGAATCCCTACGACTTCCACGCCTGCGACATCCGCGACGACGCGTCGGTGAAGGCCCTCGTCGACGCGATCGTCACCACGCACGGCCGCCTCGACGTCGTCGTGAACAACGCGGGCGGATCGCCCTACGCGCTGGCCGCCGACGCGTCGGCACGGTTCAGCACCAAGATCGTCGAACTGAACCTGCTGGGGACGCTGTCGGTGTCGACCCACGCCAATGCCGTGATGCAGCAGCAGGATTCCGGCGGGTCCATCGTCAACATCACCAGTGTGAGCGGACGGCGTCCCACGCCGGGCACCGTCGCCTACGGCGCGGCAAAGGCCGGCGTGGAGAACATGACCACGACGCTGGCCGTGGAGTGGGCGCCCAAGGTGCGGGTCAACTCGGTGGTGGTCGGCATGGTCGAGACCGAGCAGTCCGAACTCTTTTACGGCGACGCCGACTCGATCGCGGCCATCTCCCGCAACGTCCCACTCGGACGGCTCGCCAAGCCGTCCGACATCGGCTGGGCCACGGCGTTTCTCGCCTCGGACGCGGCCTCCTACATCAGTGGTGCATCGCTCGAGGTGCACGGCGGCGGCGAGCCGCCGCACTACCTGTCGACGACCACCGCCGACATCAAGTAAGGGAGACACGGAAACATGGGATTGCTCGACGGACGCGTGGTCATCGTGACGGGCGCAGGCGGCGGCATCGGCCGGGCGCACGCGCTGGCGTTCGCCGCGGAGGGTGCACGCGTGGTGGTCAACGACATCGGGGTCGGCCTCGACGGCTCCCCGGCGGGCGGCGGCAGCGCCGCGCAGACGGTCGTCGACGAGATCACCTCCGCCGGTGGGGAAGCCGTGACCAGCGGCGCCAACGTCGCCGACTGGGCGCAGGCCGAGGGCCTCATCCAGACGGCGGTCGACTCCTTCGGCGGGCTCGACGTGCTGGTGAACAACGCGGGCATCGTCCGCGACCGGATGTTCGCCAACACCAGCGAGGAGGAGTTCGACGCCGTCACCGCCGTGCACCTGAAGGGGCACTTCGCGACCATGCGGCACGCCGCGGCCTACTGGCGCGCACGGTCGAAGGCGGGGGACACCCCGGACGCCCGCATCATCAACACCAGCTCCGGCGCGGGCCTGCAGGGCAGTGTGGGACAGGCGAACTACAGCGCCGCCAAGGCAGGTATCGCCGCCCTCACGTTGGTGGCCTCGGCGGAGATGGGCCGCTACGGCGTCACCGTCAACGCGATCGCCCCGTCGGCCCGCACCCGGATGACGGAGACGGTGTTCGCCGACATGATGTCCACGCAGGACAGCGCGTTCGACGCGATGGCGCCCGAGAACGTCTCGCCGCTGGTGGTGTGGCTCGGCAGCGTGGAGTCTCGCGACGTCACGGGCCGCGTGTTCGAGGTCGAGGGCGGCATCGTCCGGGTCGCCGAGGGCTGGGCCCGTGGCGCGGAGGCCGACAAGGGTGCGCGCTGGGATGCCGCGGAACTCGGCCCCGTCGTCACCGACCTGCTGGACAGGTCCCGGACGCCGCTGCCGGTCTTCGGCGCCTGATCACTCGGGGCTGTCGGTGCAGGTGGCCAGGAACGTCTTGCCGTCCTGCCGTGCGACCTCTTCGGGGTCGAGCCACCCCACGCCCTGGAACCAGTAGGTGTCGTCGGGGTGTGCGGCCGAGTTCTCGATGACCTCGGCGAGGTCGGTGGTGTCGCCCCATCCGCCCTTCGTGATGCCATCGACGTTGATCCGCACGTTTTCCGCACGGCGCCAGTCGAATCCCGGGGGCAGCGGTTGGGTCACCGTCAGTCCGCGGACGGGCTCGCCGAGAGCGAAGTGGTCGACGTCGACCCCGATGCGGTTCGGCGCGGTCATCATCAGCTCGGCACGCGTGTCCTGCTTGTTGGGGTCGAAGGTCAGTCCGAGTCCGATGACGTCATGGCACGTCGATCCGGTCCAGATGTGCAGATTGCCATCCAGCACCCGGGCGCCGAACGCGGACTCGAGCGACGGCCGGCCCAGCGGGTCGCATGCAACGAGTGCGGCAACGGCTGCCAGCGCGACGAGCACACGTCGAATCATTCGTAACCTCCGTCGGACAGGCCTGCGTCCTTCTCCAATGGGTGATCGGTGAAGATCTCGATGAGTTTGCCGCTGGCGTAGGCATCGATGAAGCCCAGGTAGCCGTACCTCTGCCATTGCTGCGAGTGTCTCTCCTCGTGGTGCAGGATGCGGTCGAGGTCCAGCTGATTGAGCCCCTCGCGCCCCTCGCCGCCCTCCCTCGGGTACCACATGTTCCCGGAATGGACCATGTCGCGAAGCGTCTGAGCGGGGTCGGCGGGGTCGTCGATGTTGACCATGAAGATGTCCCCCCACGTGCTGCCGCCGCCCTCGCTGAAGAAGTCCTGCAGCTGACTTCCGCCCATTCCCATCAGCATCCCGTTCGGAGTGGTCGTCAGCCGGCCGCCGTTGTCGTGGACGAAGTCGACGTCCTGGTCGTAGCTCCAGGCGTTGGCCTCCTGGCGGTCGATGATCCGCTGCACCTCGTCGGCGGAGTATGGCGTGGGCTCGAAGTCATGCGCGGTGCCGTCGCCGTAGTCGGTTCCGGCGTTGAGCACGTAGGTCATCAGCGCCGCCTTGCGCACGTCGGCGCCGGACGTACCGGGAGGAACGAGGAAGTAGGACTTGCCGTCCGAGTCGGTGACCTTCTCCATGCCGTTGAGCACGTCGAAGCTGTCGGGCGTGATGTCGTGACGTCGTGCGATGTCGACGATGACGTCCGGTGGTACGCCTTGCCGTTCGGCATTCTCGAGCCACTCGCGGTAGTAGCCGTCCGGAGGAGGGCCGGTGAGGAGGCCGGCGTCCCGCAGGGCCTTCTCGTAGTCGCTATCGGTATCGGGCTTCTTGTCGTCGCCCGCCGACTGCCCCGGCTCACCCCCGCCCCCGAGCTTCTGCTCGCCGAGCCTCCGGTACTGCTCGCCGAGGCTTCGGACGCCGGCACCGATGGAGTTCAGGTCACCGTTGGTGCGGGTCACGATCTCGACTACCTCGCCCAGGCCCTTGCTTACGATGGGCAGCAGCATGCGCTCGCCGGCCGCGGTCTTCGGAACTGCCGCAGCGGCGTCGAACACCCACTTCCTGACGGTGTCGAGTTCGTTGCGGCCGTTGGCTATCAGGCGGGCCGACTGATCGATGTGCGTCTTGAGCTGGTCGTCCAGGCGCGCTAGCTCCCCGAGCACGCGCCCATGGTTGGTGTTGACGGCCTCGTACGCGGAAGCTGCGGAACCCGCCCACCGGGAGCCGGGTGCCGCGGTCTCGACGTCAGCCTGGAGGGCACGCAGCTGGCCACTGGCACTGAATCCGTCACCGGTCCTAGGGGTGCCCTGACCGAAGGTCGACCGCGCACTCGACCACGTCGACGCGAATGCATCGAGTACGCCCATGCGTGTCTCCCAGCCCGCTGTCCAGATCGGCTCCGTCGATCATTCCACGGACCGGCACCGCCCGGGCTCACCTCTTTGGTGCCTAAGTCGGTTCGCACACCACCAGGGGGATGACGCGGTCCGCGGCCTCCCGGTAGCCGCGATACGGCGGATACATCCGGGTGAGCCGGGGCCAGTACCGGGTGCGCTCGTCATCGGTGGCGTCGCGCGCGGTCATGTCGCGCCGCCGTGAGCCGTACTGCACGCGCACGTGCGGATCCGATTCGATGTTGAGGTACCAGGCCGGGTCCTGATCGCGACCGCCGAACGATGCGGGCAGGATGACCCGGTCGCCGTCGATCAAACAGAGCGTCGCGGTGACCCGCGATCGTCCCGACTTCCGTCCCGTGGTCTCGACGAGCGCCGACGGCAGCCACAGCAACCGGGATCCGACCAGACCACCGGTGTGCTCGTAGGCCCAGACATGGCCGCGCGCAAAGTACTTCATCGCCTGCTTGACCAAGCCGGAGTTCCGGATCGGATTCCGAGTGTGCGTCATGGTCCGGTGATAACCGCCGGGCGCGCGAGGCAAACCGCTAGTCACCGGTCCGGCGACTGCCGCCGTGCCAGTCCTCGACCGTGCCGACCGCGTCCGGATCAACGCCGAAGCTCGCCAACTGAGGCCGCTCCCGCAGCGAGCGCTTGAGCTCGGTGAAGCCGGGAAACGCCGCGAGCCCGACGACGTGATCCCACAGGGCACCCGCGTCGTCGGCGCTGGGCAGCCTGCTGATCACCGGCCCGAAGAACGCCGTCCCGTTGGGCGGCTGAAAGTGCAGGATCGGCGTGCCGACGTCGCGTCCGGTCAGCGTCAGCGCCTCATCCGTCTCGGCGCGGATCTCATCGTCCAGCGTCGTGTCGTCGAGGGAGTCCGCCACGTCGATGGGCAATCCGATCGACGACAGCAGTGGTTCGAGCACGTGCCGCACGCCCTGGTCGGACGCCGACAGCGGATCGATGGTCCGCGACGTGTCGAAGATGCGTGTACCCATCGCCTCGTACAAGGGTCCGACGGCGTCGCGGCCGTGCTCGGCGCGCACCCGGGCCGCCACCCGGAGCAGTCGAAGCCCGGCGGTGTGTCCAGCTTCGTACTCCGGCGGAAAGTGTGCGTCATAGTCGATGTGCGCGTTGATGATTCGCAGAGAAATGAATCGCCAGTCGACCGCATAGTCGCGCTGTGCGGCCACCATCCGCACCCACTTGCTCGTCAACCACGCGAACGGGCAGACGGGATCGAAGTAGAAGTGCAATTGCTCACCGGACGACACGGGGACGAGCCTAGTCACGGTCGCCAACTAGGCTGTGGAGAACACCCGGCGACCCCCGAAGGATCGAATGTTCATCGTCATCCTCGGCGCGGTCCTCGGCGTGATGCACGTCTACGTCTGGAAGCGGCTGATCAAGGACACCACGATGTCCGGCCCGACCAGATGGTTGCTCACCGCCGGCCTGATCGTCCTCGGACTGCTGCTCGTCGGCACGCTGATCCTGCCGCGCGCCACCGACGCCACCCTGCCGGTCTGGCTCGAGTGGGCGGGCTGGCTGTGGTTCGCCCTGGTCGCCTATCTGTTCCTGACGCTGCTGGTACTCGAGCCCGTGCGTCTGGTGCTGCGCCGCTGGATCAGACGACCCCGGCACGACGCCGATCCGGACGTGACGACGGCCGACGCGCCGGACCCCGCGCCCGGCGTGAACCGACGGGTCTTCATCGCGAGGTCGGCGGCGGTCGCGGCGGGGACCGCCTCGGTCGGGCTCGTCGGGTTCGGCGCCGCGACCGCGCTCGGTCCACCCGACGTGCTCGACGTGCCGGTGCGGTTGCGTCGTCTCGACCCGGCGTTCGCCGGGTTTCGGATCGCGGTGGTGTCCGACGTCCACCTCGGTCCGCTGGCCGGCCGCCGCCACACCGAGCGGATCGTCCGGATGATCAACGAGTCCGAGCCCGACCTGGTGGCGATCGTCGGCGATCTCGTCGACGGCACCGTCGCCCAACTGGGACCCGCGGCGGAACCCCTGCGGGACCTCAGTTCACGCGAGGGGACGTTCTTCGTCACCGGCAACCACGAGTACTTCGTCGACGACACCGAGTCGTGGCTCCAAGAACTCGAACGGTTGGGCGTGCAACCGCTACGCAACGCGAACACCGCGATCCGGCGCGGCGGCGCGGCATTCGACCTCGTCGGCGTCAACGACGTCGTCGGCGCCTCCCGCGGGGACGGGCCGGACTTCGAACGCGCCCTCGCCGGAACCGATCCCACGCGGGCCAGGGTGCTGCTGGCCCACCAACCGGTGCAGGTCACCCGAGCCGCCGAGAACGGCGTCGACCTCCAGCTGTCCGGGCACACGCACGGCGGCCAGATGTGGCCCTTCCACTACGCGGTGCGGGCCGTGCAGCCGTCACTGGCGGGCCTGTCCACCGTCGACGACACGCAGCTGTACGTGTCTCGGGGAGTGGGTTTCTGGGGTCCGCCGGTCCGCATCGGTGCGCCGCCGGACATCAGCATCCTGTCGCTGGAGGGGTCCTAGGCCGGATCGCAGATGACGATCGGGATCTTGCGGTCGGTGTAGCTGCGATAGTTCGCGAAGTCGGCGTACATGGCGTCGAGCTTGGGCCAGTACTCGTCGCGCTCGGCGTCGGTCGCCTCGCGGGCGACGAGCGACGACGTCCCCGCCTTCGTTTGAAAGGTGATCTGCGGGTTCGCCTTCAGGTTCAGGTACCACATCGGGTTGGTGGCCCGGCCGCCCTGCGAGGCGACGAGCACGATGCGCGGACCCTCCTGCAGGAACAGCAGCGGGCTGTCACGCTGCTCGCCGGACTTGCGACCGGTCGTGGTGAGGATCCCGACCTCGGTGCCCTTGAGGAACTTGTTGCCGAACTTCCCGCCGGTCTTCTTGAACAGGAACGTCTGCGCCTTCGACATCCACTTGATCGCGGTGCCGACCTTGGCCGAGTTGAGGCTCTCGATCTGCTTGGGCTTGAGCGGGCGGGAGGGGTTGGCCATGTCGAAGAACCTATCTCGCGTGCCTGCGTTGGACGAAGGGCCGCAGGTCGGCGCGGATGTGCGCGATCTCGCCGGCCGCGGTGAAGGTGAAGGTCTCGTCGACGTGGGCGCACACCCGCCGGCCCGCGATCGACGGCTTGGTGATGACGTCGAAGCGGGCGCGCACCCGGTCGCCGTCGACGGTGAACTCGGGCGCCGTCGTCGACGCGATGACGCGGTACTGCGGTCCGCGATTGAGGCTGCGGCGCAGATGACTTCCGGAGAACCCCGTCTTGAGGCCCACCTCGACGCGGGTGCAGTCCGCCGCGAACGGGACGGCGTCGGCCCGGTGGTCGGCGAGCGCGCTGATGTAGGCCTGGGCGGCCGCGATGCGGTCGGTGTCGGTCTTCATCGCGACGGGTCGCTAGATCCGCTCGATGATCGTGCCGGTCGACAGGGCCCCACCGGCGCACATGGTGATCAGCGCGGTGGTCTTGTCGGTGCGCTCGAGTTCGTGCAGTGCGGTGGTGATCAGCCGGGAACCGGTGCTGCCCACCGGGTGTCCGAGCGCGATCGCGCCGCCATTGACGTTCACTGTGTCCATGTCGGGCTCGTGCACCCGGGCCCAGGACAGCACCACCGAGGCGAAGGCCTCGTTGATCTCGGTGATGTCGATGTCGCCCATCTTCATGCCGGCCTTCTCGAGCACTTTCGCCGTCGACTGCACGGGGCCGTCGAGGTGGTAGTAGGGCTCGGCGCCGACGAGCGCCTGGCTCACGATGCGGGCACGCGGCACGAGACCCAGCGCGCGCGCCTTGTCCTCGTCCATCCACAGCACGGCCGCGGCGCCGTCGGAGATCTGCGACGACGTTCCCGCGGTGTGGATCCCGCCCTCCATCACCGGCTTCAGCGACGCCAGGCCGTCCAGCGTGGTGTCACGCAGTCCCTGGTCGCGGGTGACGGCGGCGCGGTCGGCGGTCGGGCGCTTGTTCTCGTCGAGGACGGGTGCCTCGATGGGGCTGATCTCGCGGTCGAAGCGTCCCTCGGCCCAGGCCTGCTTGGCCTTCTGCTGGGAGGCCAGCCCGAACGCGTCGATCTCCTCGCGGGTGATGCCACGACGCTTGGCGATCCGCTCGGCGGCGGTGAACTGGTCCGGCAGGTCGATGTCCCACGACTCCGGCCGCAGGATGCCCCGGTCGGGGCCGGCGTTGGCGCCCAGCCCGACGCGGCTCATCGCCTCGATGCCACAGGCGATGCCGACGTCGATGGCGCCGGCGGCGATCAGCCCGGCGATCAGACCGTTGGCCTGCTGGCCGCTGCCGCACTGGCAGTCCACGGTCATCGCGCCGACGTGCTCGGGCAGACCGGCGACCAGCCAGCCCACCCGGGTGATGTTGTTGGACTGCTCGCCGAACTGCGTGACGCAGCCGCCGATGACTTGCTCGACCTCACCGGCATCGATGCCGGCCTTCTCGACGAGTGCCCGCTGCGTGGCGCCCAGAAGCTCGGTGGCATGCAGCCCGGACAGCCAACCATTTCGCTTGCCGATGGGGCTGCGGGTGGCTTCGACGATGACAGGGTTACCCATTCCGTCAGGCTAGAACACGTTTCATAACCCTGACAAGCGGCGATGCCGCCACGTCTTTGATCTGCAGTGAAGGCATGTTTTACTGGCACTAGAACACGTTGCAATTAGGAGCGCACACACATGGCACCCCTCAACATTCCAGCAGACTTCGACTTCCTCGATCCCGACGTCAACCTGGTCGGTCTGCCCGTCGACGAACTCGCGGAACTGCGCAAGTCCGAGCCCATCCACTGGGTCGACATCCCCGGCGGCGCGGGCGGCTTCGAGGACAACGGCTACTGGCTCGTCACGAAGCACGCGGACGTCAAGGAGGTGTCGCGTCGCAGCGACGTCTTCTCCAGCTGGGAGAACGGCGCCATCCCCACCTGGCCCAGGGAGATGACGCGCGAGTCGGTCGAGATGCAGCGCGCCGTCATGCTGAACATGGACGCACCGCACCACACCCGGCTGCGCAAGATCATCTCCCGTGGCTTCACCCCGCGCGCCATCGGCCGCCTCGAGGAGGAGCTGGCGCAGCGCGCCCAGAACATCGCGAAGACCGCCGCCGCCGAGGGCAGTGGCGACTTCGTCGAGCAGGTCAGCTGCGAGCTGCCCCTGCAGGCGATCGCCGGCCTCCTCGGTGTGCCGCAGGACGATCGGGACAAGCTCTTCCGCTGGTCGAACGAGATGACCGGCGGCGAGGATCCCGAGTTCGCCGACGTCGATCCGGCGCAGTCGTCGATGGAACTCATCATGTACGCCATGGCGATGGCCGACGAGCGGGGCAAGAACCCGACCGACGACATCGTCACCACGCTCATCCAGGCCGACGTCGACGGCGAGAAGCTGTCCGACGACGAGTTCGGCTTCTTCGTGATCATGCTGGCCGTGGCGGGCAACGAGACCACCCGCAACTCGATCACCCACGGCATGATCGCGCTGGCGAACAACCCCGACCAGTGGGAGCTGTACAAGAAGGAGCGGCCCACCACGACGGCCGACGAGATCATCCGCTGGGCCACGCCGGTGTCGGCGTTCCAGCGCACCGCGAACACCGACACCGAGCTGGCCGGCGTGCACGTCAAGAAGGGGCAGCGGCTGGTGATGTCCTACCGGTCGGCCAACTTCGACGAGGACGTCTTCGAGAATCCGTTCACCTTCGACATCACGCGCGACCCGAACCCGCACGTCGGCTTCGGCGGCACCGGCGCGCACTTCTGCATCGGGGCGAACCTGGCCCGCATGACGATCAACCTGATCTTCAACGCGGTCGCCGACAACATGCCGGATCTGGTGTCCGTGGGCGAGCCCGAGCGGCTACGGTCGGGATGGCTCAACGGCATCAAGCACTGGCAGGTCGACTACACCGGCAAGAGCGCCGTCAGCGCCTAGCCGACGTTCGAACCCGTTACCGCGCAACGAGTCAAGGAGGATTCGGGTGGACTTCAGTCTTGGTGAGGGTCAGCAGGCGGTCGCCGACGTGGTGACGTCTGCGCTGGCACGTGACAACACGTGGGAGGCGCTCGTCGACGGCGGCGTCATCTCCTTCGGCGTGCCCGAGCGCCTCGGCGGGGACGGCCTCGGTCTGCCGGAGATCACCACCGCGCTGACCGAGATCGGCAGGCACGGCACGGTGAGTCCGGCGCTCGCGACGCTGGGCCTGGGTCTCATCCCGCTGCTCGACCTCGCCGACGACGCGCAGCAGGACCGCTTCCTGGCCGGCGTCGCCAAGGGCGGCGTCCTCTCGGCCGCGCTGAACGAGCCCGGCATCTCGCTGCCCGAGCACCCGACCACGTCGTTCTCGGGCGGCACCCTCTCGGGGACCAAGGTGGGCGTTCCCCATGCCGAGCAGGCGGATTGGCTCGTGGTCACGACCGACGGCGCCGTCGTGGTGGTGTCGCCGAAGGCCGACGGCGTCACGCTGACCAAGACGCCGACGGCCACCGGCGCCGACGAGTTCGTGGTCACCTTCGCCGACGTCTCGATCCCGGACTCCGACGTGCTGGCGGGGACGGAGACGGTGCACCGCGTGAATCAGCTGGTGCTCGCGGCCACCGGTGCCTTCGCAGCGGGTCTGGTAGCCGGCGCTCTGCGACTCACCGCCGACTACGTCGCCACCCGCGAGCAGTTCGGACGCCCGCTGTCGACGTTCCAGACCGTCGCGGCGCAACTGGCCGAGGTCTACATCGCCTCGCGCACAATCGCATTGGCCGCCACGTCGGTGATCTGGCGGCTGGCCGAGGGACGGGACGCGGACGCCGATCTCGCGGTCCTCGGCTACTGGTTGACGTCGCAGGCGCCGCCGAACATGCAGACGTGTCATCACCTGCACGGCGGTATGGGCATGGACATCACCTATCCCATGAATCGCTACTACTCATCCGTCAAGGACCTCGCCCGCCTCCTGGGTGGTCCCTCGCATCGTCTCGACCTGGTGGGAGCCTGATGTTCATCGAACTGACACCCGAGCAGCGGCAGCTGCAGGCGGAGATGCGGCAGTACTTCTCCAACCTGATCTCACCCGAAGAGGCCGCCGAGATGGAGGTCGACCGGCACGGCAAGGCCTACCGGGCGATCATCAAGCGGATGGGCTCGGACGGCAAGCTCGGCGTGGGCTGGCCGAAGGAGTTCGGCGGCCTGGGGTTCGGACCGATCGAGCAGCAGATCTTCGTCAACGAGGCCGCCCGGGCGGACGTGCCGCTGCCCGCGGTGACGCTGCAGACCGTCGGCCCGACGCTGCAGGTGTACGGCACCGAACTGCAGAAGAAGAAGTTCCTGCCGGGCATCCTGGCCGGTGAGATCCACTTCGCGATCGGCTACTCCGAGCCCGAGGCAGGCACCGACCTGGCGTCGCTGCGCACGTCCGCGGTGCGGCAGGGCGACGAGTACATCGTCAACGGCCAGAAGATCTGGACGACCGGCGGCCACGACGCCGACTACCTGTGGTTGGCAGTGCGCACCGATCCGGAAGCCGTGAAGCACAAGGGCATCTCGATCCTCATCGTCGACACGACCGATCCCGGATACTCCTGGACGCCGATCATCCTGTCCGACGGTGCGCACCACACCAACGCCACCTACTTCAACGACGTCCGCGTCCCCGTCGACATGCTGGTCGGCGGGGAGAACGCGGGCTGGCGCCTGATCACCACCCAGCTCAACCACGAGCGCGTCATGCTCGGACCCGCGGGCAAGGTCGCCAGCGTCTACGACCGCGTGCACACCTGGGCCTCCAAGCCCGGTGGCGACGGCGTCACGCCGATCGACCGCGACGACGTCAAGCGGCTGCTCGGTGAGATCAAGGCGATCTGGCGGATCAACGAACTGCTCAACTGGCAGGTCGCCGCCGGCGGCGAGGAGATCAACGTCGCCGACGCCGCGGCCACCAAGGTGTTCGGCACCGAGCGCATCCAGCGCGTGGGCCGGCTCGCCGAGGAGATCGTCGGCAAGTACGGCAACCCCGCTGAGCCCGACACCGGCGAGCTGCTGGAGTGGCTCGACTCGCAGACCAAGCGGAACCTGGTCATCACCTTCGGCGGCGGGGTCAACGAGGTGATGCGGGAGATGATCGCCGCCTCGGGGTTGAAGGTGCCGAGGGTCCCCAGGTGACGGCCGTCGAGGACATCCAGGCCGCGGCCGAGAAGGTCAAGGCAGAGGGCAAGAGCACTCCGCGCACCGGCCGACATCCGGTCAACCAGCCGATGATCGATCACTGGACCGATGCGCTGGGTGACAAGAACCCGATCTACTCGGACGAAGCGGCCGCCAAGGCTGCGGGTCATCCGGGGACCGTCGCGCCGCCGGCCATGATCCAGGTGTGGACCATGATGGGCCTCGGCGGCGTCCGGCCGGACGACGACCCGCTGGGCAAGATCCTCGAATTGTTCGACGCGGCAGGCTACATCGGCGTGGTCGCGACCAACTGCGAGCAGACCTACCACCGCTACCTGCGCCCGGGCGAAGAGGTGAGCGTCGCCGCCGAGCTGACCGACGTCGTCGGCCCCAAGCGGACCGCTCTCGGCGAGGCGTTCTTCATCACCCAGCGCATCACGTGGACGGTCGGCGACGAACTCGTCGCCGAGATGATGTGGCGCATCATGAAGTTCATCCCGGCCGACCAGGCTGCGGATCCCGAGCAGGCGGCCGGAAGCGTCCCGGACGATCTGGACGCGGACGCGGCGATGCGGCCGGCGTCGTCCAAGGACACGAAGTTCTTCTGGGACGGCATCGATGCGCACGAACTGCGGATTCAGAAGCGCCCGGACGGGACGCTGCAGCACCCGCCCGTGCCCGCGCTGTGGCTCGATCGCGAGGAGACCACCGACTACGTGGTGGCGTCGGGCGCAGGGACGGTCTTCAGCTTCGTCGTGCACCACGCGCCGAAGGTGCCCGGTCGAACCTTGCCGTTCGTCATCGCGCTCGTCGAACTCTCCGAGGGCGTGCGGATGCTCGGAGAGCTGCGCAACGTCGACCCGGCCACCGTCGAGATCGGCATGCCCGTGCGCGCCATGTACATCGACTTCCCGGCCAACGACGTCGGCCCGGCCTGGACCAACTACGCGTGGGAGCCCGCCAAGTGAGTGCCTCATCGGACGTCGCCGCCGGGGCTGCCCCGGAAACCGTCGAGGTGGGCACCAAGCTGCCCGAGCTGAAGCTCTACGGCGACCCGACGTTCATCGTCTCTACCGCCATCGCGACCCGCGACTACCAGGACGTGCACCACGACCGGGACAAGGCGCACGCCAAGGGCAGCAAGGACATCTTCGTCAACATCCTCACCGATACCGGTCTGGTGCAACGCTTCATCACCGACTGGGCGGGACCCGCGGCGCGGATCAAGACCATCGGACTGCGTCTCGGGGTGCCCTGGTACGCGTACGACACGGTCACGTTCAGCGGTGAGGTCACCGCCGTCGACGGTGACCTCGTGACGCTGAAGATCACCGGCAGCAACAGCCTCGGCGATCACGTCATCGCCACCGCGACGCTCGTGGTGGGTGCCTGATGCCGGGCCCGCTGTCCGGCAAGGCCGCGATCGCCGGGATCGGTGCCACGGACTTCTCGAAGAACTCCGGGCGCAGTGAGTTGAGGCTTGCCGCCGAGGCCGTCAACGACGCCCTGGACGATGCAGGTCTGACGCCCGCCGACGTCGACGGCATGGTCACGTTCACCATGGACTCCAACACCGAGGTCGCGGTGGCGCGTGCCACCGGTATCGGCGACCTGAAGTTCTTCTCGAAGATTCACCACGGCGGTGGCGCGGCGTGTGCCACCGTGCAGCAGGCGGCCATCGCGGTGGCGACCGGTGTCGCGGACTGCGTCGTCGCCTACCGCGCGTTCAACGAGCGATCCGGCATGCGCTTCGGCCAGGTGCAGATGCGCCTGGTGGAGAACGCCGACTCCACCGGCGTCGACAACTCGTTCTCCTACCCGCACGGATTGTCCACGCCAGCAGCGCAGGTCGCGATGATCGCCAAGCGCTACATGCACCTGTCGGGCGCGACCAGCCGTGACTTCGGCGCGGTGTCGGTGGCCGACCGCAAGCACGCCGCCAACAACCCCAAGGCCTACTTCTACGAGAAGCCGATCACCATCGAGGACCACCAGAACTCGCGGTGGATCGCCGAACCCCTCCGCCTCCTGGACTGCTGCCAGGAGACCGACGGTGGCGTCGCGCTGGTGATCGTCTCGGCGGAGCGCGCCAAGGACCTCAGGCACCGGCCCGCGATCATCGAGGCGGCAGCGCAGGGAGCCAGTCCCGACCAGTACTCGATGGTGAGCTACTACCGCCCGGAACTCGGCGGCCTACCCGAGATGGGTCTGGTGGGCAATCAGCTGTGGTCGCAGTCCGGGTTGAAGCCGACCGATGTCCAGACCGCGATCCTGTACGACCACTTCACGCCGTTCACGTTGATTCAGCTGGAGGAGCTGGGATTCTGCGGGTGGGGCGAGGCCAAGGACTTCGTGGCCGACGGTGCGATCGAACTGGGTGGCCGGCTGCCCATCAACACCCACGGCGGCCAGCTCGGTGAGGCCTACATCCACGGCATGAACGGCATCGCGGAAGGGGTGCGCCAGCTGCGCGGCACCTCGGTC
The DNA here is from genome assembly GCF_056679845.1 of Mycobacterium sp. PTI7. NCBI lineage: Bacteria > Bacillati > Actinomycetota > Actinomycetes > Mycobacteriales > Mycobacteriaceae > Mycobacterium > Mycobacterium sp. PTI7. The sequence continues at coordinate 3,975,764 of NZ_CM155252.1, read as the reverse complement.
AACCCGGTGCCCGACGTCGAGCACGTGCTCGTCACCGCCGGGACGGGCGTGCCCACGTCCGGTCTGATACTGGGCTAGACGCCGGACGCGGAGCCGGATCGACTTTCTTGGATCCCCCGATCCTTGCCGTTTTCGACGATCAGTTATCCGGGCGCACGGGCATCGGGCAAACCGCATCGCGACCGTTGCGCCGCCGGCGCTCGGTGGACTCCGCCTAGGCGTCGCGATCTCGGAACCGGAGTCGACGGCCCACGACGTCACCGGCGACCCGGTCGAGCGAGCGTCCGTTGGCGAACGCGTGCGCCCGAAGTCGGGCGTAGGCCTCCGGAGCCGCGACACCGAGTTGCACGACGACCATGCCGGTGGCCTGACGAACCTCCCGGGTGGGCAGCGGTCGATTCCACCATTCCGCCAACGTGCGGCTCAGCCCGCCCGTCGTACCCGCAAGCGTCGCCAGGGCCACGCCGGCCAGCTCGGCGAAGGTCATCGCGTCGTCGACGTCGTTGGAGCCGAACGGATCACGCGGGCCGCGACGGAGGTCCAGCACTCCGAGACGGATTGCTCCGAGACGCAGCGGCAGTGAGCACACGCGGTGCAGGTGCAGGTCGGAGGTGGTGCGAGAGAGCATCGGCCACCTGTGGAGCGCCTCGGCCGGATCGTGGACCGCGACGGGTTCGTCGGAGCTGAAGGAGTCCAGGGCCGGTCCCTCCCCGAGCGTGATCTGAGCCCACTCCAGTCTCTCGGCCGTCGGGTCGGTTGCAGAGGCGAATTCCAGACCCAGTCCTCCGGCGTGCAGGCTCACCCCGCACCCCTCGATGCGAAGCGCTGTGCTGCAGGCTCGGCAGAGCTGCGTGGCCAGGTCGGAGGCGTCAAGGGTGCGCAGGGCGCGGGCGAATCCGTGCCGGACGTCGTCGGTGGTCACGCGCGGAGCCCGTCGGATCGACGGGGGAGCAACGCAGCGCAATGGCGGGTCACTGCCACTTGATTGCTCGTGTGGGAACGCATCCGCGCCCCTCCCGTGGTCGGTGCCGCTGGGTCACGTTCCTCCTCACTGCTTGGGGAGGTACGCGCACAGCTAAGTGGTGGTGGTCGATCGTGGTCCGTCGAGCAAACCGTACAGAGTTTGCCAAAAGTGAATCTACGGTCACGCAAGTATTGCGTGACGCACTCAGGTAACTTACAGTTCCGACGGACCGGCCCTTTATGCCCAGGTAAAACGGGTGGTAGACGGTCAGTGGACGATTGCACCATCAAGTGGCCCGGGGGGGACGAAAATGTCACGATGCATCAGAACATTTGCCGAGGGAACGATTCCGCGGAGTCGGGGATCTGAGCGGCGCGTCCGAACCGATCAGACGGCGGCGCGGTGAAGGCCTACGGTTCCGTCGCGAGGGCACCGATCGGCGACGAGGTCCGTAGGCTCGACGTCGCGGAGCTGGCGGCAGAGCCACCGCACCGGAATGGCGCCCACATAGCTGGACCGCATCGCACGAGTGTCCTGGCGCCCCGATCCGCCGGGCCGTTCGGTCATGAACGCGAACTGCCGGAACGCGACGTGGCGCGTGGCGTGCGGGTGCTCATCATCGACGACTGCACCATGTCACGCGACAATCTTGCGGCCGCGCTGAAGCGGAACGGTCAGCCGGTATGTGTCGCGTGGGATCTGCCCTCGCTGGTGAGCGTCGACGACGGTCCGAAGCCGAGCATCGTGTTGCTGAACGTGACCACGCGGGACAGCGCGATGCTCGTCGGCGCGGCTCTCGAGATGTGCCCCGACGTACGCGTCATCGCGATGGGGGTCTCCGAGGACGACGAAACCGTGATCGTCGCGTGCGCCGAGGCCGGAGTCGCCGGCTACCACACCCGGTACCAGTCCTTCGACGACCTGCTCGTGCTGATCGCTCGGGTCGCCGCAGGAGAGACGATCTTCTCGCCGCGCGTCTCGTCGATCCTGCTCCGGCGACTGTCGTCGTTGGCCGCCGAACGTCAGCCCGCGGCCATGGAACTGGTCCTCACCGCACGTGAGGCTCAGATCCTGGGGATGCTCAAGGCCGGTCTGTCCAACCGCGAGATCGCATCTCAACTCTGCATCGCCGTCCACACCGTCAAGAACCACGTCCACAGCGTGCTGTCGAAGCTCGGCGTGAGCAGCCGTGCCGAGGCCGCCGCTCTGTCGCGCTCCATGGGCTATTCGTTCCGGATCGGATGAACTAGGCCGGTGCTAGTTCCGATTTGGTCCCTCGTGCCCATGTACCCGCGCCTCCTCCGGGCTCGATAGTTGGCGGGTGCCACGGGGTTGGCACGGATCCGCGTGATGGCAACGGGTGACGATTCGTCACCCGAGCCCACCCGGGGACGAGGACCACGGGGGGTGGGTACATGGCCGAAGGTCGGGGGTTCAGCGGGTCGGCGGAGACGCTGGTTCGCGAGGCGGTGCCGGCTCCGCCGTCGGGTGAGCGGCTGGGCGGTGTGGCTCGACGGTCGAGGTGGCAGCGGGACTACGTCGCGAGGTTGCGGGTGACGGATACGGTCGTGGTGATCGGCGCGATCGCCCTCGCCCAGGTCGTGCGATTCGAGGATCCGTTGCATCCTCCGGGTTATCCACGCTTCTTCCTCGTCGTGTTCTCGGTGACGTTCGCCGTCGTCTGGCTGTCGGCCCTGAGCGTGTTCCACACCCGCTCGGCACTGCTCGTCGGCACCGGTGTCGAGGAGTACCGTCGCGTGGTCTCGGCGTCGTTCTGGACCTTCGGCGCGATCGCGATCGTGACCCTGCTGCTCAAGGCGGACGTCGCGCGCGGGTACCTCGCCGTGGCACTCCCGGTCGGAACGGTGTGCCTGGTCCTCTCGAGGTGGGCATGGCAGGCGTCGGTGGCAGCCAGGCGATCCGCCGGCGAATACCGAACTGCCGTCTTGGCATTCGGTGACGAGGACGCTGTCGTGGGCCTGGCCGGTGAACTCACCCGCAACGTCGCCGACGGCTACGACGTCGTCGGTATCGGCATCCCGGGTTACGGGTCACCGCGCGACGAGACGATCGAGGTCAACGGCCGGGCGATCCCGATCGTCGGGGGCGAATCGGACATGCTCGCGGCCATTCGCTCCTGCGGTGCGGACACCGTGGCGATCGCGGGCACCGAGTACTTCGGGGTGCGCGGCATCCGCAGACTCATCTGGGATCTGGAACCGCTCGGCGTCGACCTGGTGGTCTCGACCGGGGTCATGGACGTCGCCCTCTCGCGCCTGGTGATGCGACCCATCGCCGGCCTGCCGCTCCTGCACATCGAGAAACCGCAGTACGTCGGGGCCAAACGCTTCCAGAAGCGCGCCTTCGACGTCACCTTCGCGGTGGCCGCCCTGCTCCTCACCCTTCCGGTGATGGTCCTCGCCGCCTGCGCGATCAAGTTGACGAGCCCCGGGCCGGTCCTGCAACGCTGCCCGCGCATCGGCATGGACGGGCAGCCGTTCTCGGTGCTCCGGTTCCGCACCACGACGGACGACGTCGGATGCGGATCCCGCCGTCGCCACACCGAGGTCGGAAAGATCCTGCGTCGGTTCAGCATCGACGGTCTGCCCACGTTCATCAACGTGCTCCGGCAGGAGATGAGCGTCGTCGGGCCGCGCGCACCGCGGCGCGAGGAGGTCGAGGCCTACGACGTCGAGGTACTGCGCCGACTGCTCGTCCGGCCGGGGATCACCGGCCTGTGGCAGGTGAGCGGCCGCGCCGACCTCGACTGGAACGAATCGGTCCGGCTCGACCTCGCGTACATCGACAACTGGTCCATGACCAGTGATCTCATGATCGTGACGAGGACGGGCAAGGCCGTCGTCGATCGCGCGGGTACGCGGCACCACGACCGTCTGCCTCGCCGCCTGGGTGACGAGCGCGTGCGCGACTTCGTCGAACTCCACCGCCGGATCTGCTGCATCGACGACGAACTCGCGCACGCCGGCCTGCTGCAGGCGCTGCAGCACCCGACGCGACCGTACGTGGTGTCCTTCGTCAACGCCCACGCCGCGAATCTCGTGTGGCGCAACCCACGTCTGTTCGAGAGCCTGTTGACGTCGGATCTCCTGCTGCGCGACGGAATCGGCGTGCAGTTGGGCTTGATGGCGTTCGGCAGGCCGGTTGGGCTGAACATGAACGGCACCGACCTGATCCCACAGATCGCCGGCGCCTACGCCGGCCGCCGCGCAGCGGTGTTCGGGACGTGCTCGCCGTGGCTCGATCGCTCCTGCGAGAAGTTGGCGGCCGCCGGTGTGATCGTGACCGCGAGCCATCACGGCTTCTCACCACCGCAGGTGTACGTCGACATGGCCGTCGCGACCACTCCCGACCTGATCATCCTGGCCATGGGGATGCCGAAGCAGGAGATGGTCGCCGGACTGATGCGCGATCAGCTCGACCATCCGGTCCTGATCGTGAACGGTGGTGCGATCCTGGACTTCCTCGGGGACCGGGTCACCCGGGCGCCACGGTTGATGCAGCGCACCGGAACCGAATGGCTGTATCGGCTGATGCTCGAGCCCCGCAGGCTCACCCGTCGATACGTCGTCGGCATTCCGGCGTTCTTCGCGCATGCCCTCCGGGCCAGACTCGTGACGCGCACGGAGTCCGAAACCCCGTGGGAAGCGCTACCGATGCGCACCGAGGCGGGATAGGTCGGCCATGACGATCGAGATGACTGCCCGCGTATCACCGCCGGCGGCGGCCGCCCGGCCGGTGTGCACGGGGACGGTCGGTATTGCGCCGCTGCGCATCGCCATCCTCGGCATCAACTACTGGCCGGAACCGACGGGGATAGCGCCGTACACGACGGGCCTCGCGGCCGACCTGACCGCACGGGGACATGACGTGCGGGTGCTGACCGGCTGCCCGCACTACCCGCAGTGGCGGAGGGGGAGCCGTGGGTCCAGGTTCCGCTCCGACGAGATCATCGACGGCGTCCGCGTCCGGCGCCTCAACCACTACGTGCCGTCCGGGCGTTCGTGGATCGGCCGTGCCGCGATGGAACTGTCGTTCGGTCTGCAGGTGCTGACGAGCGACTGGGAGGATCCCGACGTCGTCGTCTGCATCACCCCGCCGCTGCTGGCCACCTCCATTGCCGTGGCCCGAACACGTTTCACGAGACGCAGACCCGCGGTGGGCATCCTCGTCCACGACGTCTACGGGCGAGGAGCGGCCGAGGCGGGCATCGAGTCCCGAGTGGTCCGGCGGATCCTCGGAGCGGTCGAGTCCGCGACCCTGCGCGGCGCGGACGACGTCGCGGTGATCCATACCGGATTCGCGTCGGACCTCGTCGACGGTCTGGGGGTCGACTCGCGTCGCATCAGGGAGATCCGGAACTGGAACCACGTCGGCGCGCCGGATCCGGTCGAGAGCGCCGGCTTTCGCGCAGCGCGCGGATGGCACCGAGACGACGTGGTGATCCTGCACGCCGGCAACATGGGGCACAAGCAGGGGTTGGAGAACGTGGTGGCGGCAGCCCACATCGCGCAGAACCGCAGCAGTCGAGTACGTTTCGTGCTGCTGGGTGACGGCAGTCAGCGAGCCGCGCTGCAGTCGGCCGCAGCGGGTCTGCACAACCTCGAGTTCCTGCCGCCGGTGAGCGACGTCGACTTCCCGGCTGCCCTCGGGGCGGCAGACGTGTTGCTCGTCAACGAACGCCCCGGCGTCGCACACATGTCCGTGCCGAGCAAGCTCACCTCGTACTTCCGGTCTGGGAAGCCGGTCGTCGCGGCGATCGACCCGTGTGGCCTGACGGCGGGGGAGATGACCGCGTCCGGCGCAGGCGTCGCGGTCCCTCCCGATCGGCCGGACCTCCTCCTCAGCGAGGCGATGAGGCTCGCCGCGGATCCCGTTCTCGCGGAACGGCTCGGGGCGCGGGGACGGCGGTACTGCACGGCAGTGATGTCCGAGCGCCTGGCGCTCGACCGCTACGAGGAATGGATGATCGACCTCGCCGGAGCCAAGGGGTGACCGGCAAGCGGGCTTTGATCACCGGGATCACCGGCCAGGACGGGTCGTATCTCGCGGAGTTGCTGCTGGGCAAGGGCTACGAGGTGCACGGGATCATCCGGCGGGCCTCGACGTTCAACACGCGGCGCATCGACCATCTCTACGTCGATCCGCACGACCCCACGGCCCGACTCTTCATGCACTACGGCGACGTCGTCGACGGTTCACGACTGTCGGTGCTGCTCCACGAGATAGCGCCCGACGAGGTCTACCACCTCGCCGCGCAGTCCCACGTGCGGGTGAGCTTCGAGGAACCCGAGTACACGTCGAACGCCACGGGTCTGGGCACCGTGAGGCTCCTCGAGGCAATCCGCCAGACCGGCTTGGACTGCCGGTTCTACCAGGCGTCGAGTTCGGAGATGTTCGGGTCGTCACCCCCGCCGCAGAGCGAGGACACCCCGTTCCACCCCCGGTCGCCCTACGGCACCGCGAAGCTCTTCGCGCACTGGTCGACGCGCAACTATCGCGAGGCGTACGGGATGTTCGCGGTGAGCGGCATCCTGTTCAACCACGAGTCGCCGAGGCGAGGTGAGACCTTCTTGACGCGCAAGGTCTCCCGTGCGGTCGCACGAATCGCGGCAGGTCACGACGAGCCACTGTGGATCGGCAACCTCGACGCGGTGCGGGACTGGGGGTACGCCCCCGAATACGTCGAGGGCATGTGGCGGATGCTGCAGGTCGACGAGCCCGACGACTACGTGCTGGCGACGGGCCAGGGTCTCACGGTCCGCGAGTTCCTCGCCCTGGCCTTCGACGAGATCGGCGCGGACTGGAAGGATCACGTGCTCTTCGACGAGCGCTATCTGCGGCCCAGCGAGGTCGACCGGCTGGTCGGAGACGCCGCACGCGCGCACGCCGAGTTGGGGTGGAAGACGCAGGTCGGTCCTGCAGAACTCGTCAAGATCATGGTCGACGCGGACCGCCGGACACTCGAGGCGGGCGCCGAGGTCATCGATCGGCCCGCCCTGCCGGGATGGCAGTCCGGAGCACCTCGATGACCGTAGGACGGCGCGACTTCCTGAGATGGAGTGGCCTCGCCATGCTGGGAGCGGTGGCGGCCGTCGGCAGCGGGTGCGGGTCCGATCCGGTGGCACCGCTGCCGACACACGCCGGCCGGGAACTGATGAAGGTCGGCCTGTACACCTGGGACGAGATCTCCTACCTTCCACAGCAGATCGACTGGCTGGCCCTGACCTATGCCCGCGCCGGGGGAATGTCCGATCAGCTCATGCGATTCTGCGTGGAGAAGAACATCGAGGTGCTGGTGAACGTCACGCCGGCGGCGGACCGCACCACGTTCGGCACCGACGCCGAGTTCGTGTCCGCCTACATCACCCAGGTGGACGTCCTCCTTGCTCGGTACGGGCCCCGCGGCACGTTCTGGTCGGAGAATCCGACGCTGCGCTACGGCCCGGTGACACAGCTCGAGGTGTGCAACGAACCCAACTTCGGTTACGGGTTCGGTGCGGGCGGCAACGGCGTCGCGCCGCTCTATGCGCAGGTGCTGATCGCGTCGTACGACCACGTCAAGGCGACGTGGCCCGAGGTGCTCGTCGTCGGGTTCGCGGCGGGCGGTGCGTCGAATGCCGCCCCGGACTTCATCTCTGCGGCGTTCGAGGCTCTCCGTGCGGCGGGGAACACGAACTGCTTCGACGTCGTGGCGTTCCACCCGTACAGCTCGAACAAGCCACCCGAACAGGTCATCGTCGAGGAGTGGGGGCACTGGTCCGGCCGCGAGTCCATCGACTCCATCCGGCAGATCATGATGGAGTACGGCGTCACCACACCGCTGTGGATCACCGAAGTGGGGTACCAGATCTCGCGCGCGGACGGGGGTCTGTTCCCGGTCGACGACCTGGATTCGGCGGGGCAGCCGGAGACCGTCACGATGGCGCAGCAGGCCGCCTACACGATCCGCGTGAACATGGCAGCGGCGCGATTCGAGGTGCCGCGGGTGTATCACATGTTCACCGTCGACAGCGACAACTACAACGGCGGGTGGTTCGGCGCCGGTCCGACGCACGATGCCCGCCCGGTGGCAGTGGCCATGCGCCAGGTGATAGGCCTGCTCGACGGTGCGGACGGTCTCGAGATCGTCCTCGACGGTGCCGACGGAGAACCGGGAAGCCCCTTCGCCTATCGGTTCAGCACGCCCCGCGGATCGGTGCTGGTGGCATGGTGTCAGGTGCCGGGCACGTTCAAGCTGCAGCTGCCCGCCGGCACCGAGACGGTGGTCACCGACATGCTGGGCAACCAGCTGACCGTCACCCGGGAGGACACGCTGCAGGCGGCCCTGTCCGAGGCCCCGATCTTCCTGCACAGCTCGACGTCCTAGCCGGATGCCAGGCTCGGATATGTTCAGCTGGAATGGGTTTCCGCGTCCCGCGACTGGTCCCGGTCGGCAGTGGCCGGCAAGTCACCCCTACCCGTCAGGCTTCGGGCCATGACCCGAAGCTCGGCGAGCAGATCGGGGTGAAGGACGCGCAGCACCGCCGCGCCCACGCCCGCCGCGGCCGCCGTGCCGATGACGAGGACCAGCACCTCCCGGCCGTCGATCGAAGTGGCGACCAGTAGGTAGGCCGCGGTCATCCATGCTGCGAGGTGTACGGCCGGCAGCAGGGTGGTCACCTGCTGGCGAATCGACAACCCGACGAGGTGACGGCGGATCAGCCATTCCACCGGAACCAGAGCGGCGGTGGCCGCCGTGTAGCCCACTGCCACGCCGAACGGTCCGAACGGTAGGCCCGCGACGACGCCGACCGTTGCGGTGAGCACGGTGATCCATGCGTAGCGCAGGTTCAGCTTGTCCCGGCCGAGACCGAGAACCAGTGGCGACGTGGACGATTGGTAGATCGCCTGGAGAGCGCCCGCGATGGCGAGGGCCTGCACGATGGGGATGGCCGGCGCCCAGTCCGCCCCGAACACGAGGAGGACCAGCTGCGGCGCAGCAGCGGCGATCACCGCCATCACCGGGAGTGCTCCCGTCGCGACGGCGCGGGTGGTCCGCACGAGTTGGTGGCGCAGTGCCGGGATGTCGTCGGCCAGCCGCGAGAACGCCGGGAACAGCACCGTCGCCACGGTGGACAGTGCGAGCTGGACGGGGAGCAGTAGTAGCCGATAGGCAAGCCCGTAGAACGCCAGCGCCTGGGCTCCCTGGAACCTGCCGACCAGCAGGTTGTCGATGTTCCGCGACAGCGAGTTGATCAAAAGTCCCGCCACGAAAGAACGTCCGGAGAAGGCTGCGATCGTGCGCAGTCGGGACACGTGCAGGTTCGGTCGCCAACCCGCTCCGAACAGGAGCATCGCGGTCAGCAGTACGACGTCGGTGCCGACGGCTTGCACGACCACCGCCCAGTAACTGCCACCGGCGAGAGCGACCACGAGTCCTGCCAGCCCGCCGCCGAGTGCGGCGGTGATGTCACAGATGCCGATGGTGCGGAAGTTCATCTCGCGGATGAGCATGGCGCGTGGTGTCACGGTCGCGGCCCGCAGGATCAGGCTCGGCGCGAACACGACGAGGATCAGCGTCAACTCCGGTGTGTGCATGAACGCCGCCCAGAGCGGCGCGACGGCCACTGTCAGCCCGGCCAGTGCGGCGCCGACGACCATGTTCACCGACACCACGACGCCCGGCATGTCCGGCTCGACGTCCTTGCGCTGAATCAGCGCGCTGGAGAAACCCTGATCCACCAGCAGGCTGATGATCCCGATGTAGACCAGCGCCTGCGCGACGATGCCGAAGTCGTCGGGACCCACCAGCCGTGCGAGCGCGATCGTGAAGATCGACCGGGCAGCTTCGCGCCCGACGACCGACATCCCACTCCACCGCATTCCCGACGAGAGTGCTCCCGGGGGCACGCGCCCGTCCTAGTGGCTGATCTCGGGCACGTCGGCGACGAGTGCCGGTGCCAGGTGCAGGTATTCGGTGGTCTTGCGCTTCTGGTGGACGTCGCGGAACACTCGCGCCACCTGTTCCGCCGTCAGCCCCGTAGCGGCGCCGATATCGGGGACCGGCACTCCGTTGTTGAGGCCGAACAGGCACAGGTCCATACGGTCGTAGGGTAGCGAGAAGTAGAACTCCTCCTGCGACTGCGGCAGCGAATAGGTGTCCGTTGTCGATGGGCGGCTGCGGATCTCCGCTGGGACGCCGAGGTGCTCGGCCAGCGCATACACCTGCGATTTATACAGGTGGGCAATGGGTTTGACGTCTGCAGAGCCGTCGCCGAGCTTCACGAAGAAGCCCTGGTCGTACTCGAGCCGATTCGGCGTCCCGGACGCCACGTAGTTCAACCGGTCGGCGTGGTAGTACTCGAGCATCTTGCGCGCGCGCTGCTTGAAGTTGGTGGCGGCGACGATCCCGAGGTAGGCCTCGGTGGTCAGACGGTGGGTCGTTCGGGTGCCGTCCGGGGCGAGGATCACCACCGAGTACAGCCGGAAGCTGTCGGAGTCGATCACGCTGGGTAGCACGATCTTCGACTTGTAACCGGGCCCGTATTGCGGGACCACCATGCGGATTGCGTCGTCGCGCCGTCGGTAGCAGCCCACCGCCTCGAGCAGGGGAGAGATGTTCTCCAGCGTGGAGTCGATGCCGAGTGAGTCGGCCAGTAGGCGGCTCAGATCGATGGTCTCGGCGGAGGACTCGCGTTCGGGCATGTGCAGACCGAAGACACGGTCCTTGCCGATCGCCCGTACGCACAACGCCGCCGTGACGCTGGAGTCGATGCCGCCCGAGAGCGCCACCACGACACCGCGCCGCTTGGTCCTGGCGAGATACTCCGTCAGGGTCTTCGAGATGCGATCGACCTCGTAGTCGGCGTCGATCGCCAGACTGTCCGGACCGAACGGCTCTGTCCATTCGTTCATCGTGTTCCCCCACCATCGTCGATTGACATTGCTTCCACTGAGACTTCGGCCGATACGACCGTCACTGCGTTCGAGGTCACCGCGCCGGCACCGGATCGGCCGCGACGAGGTCGACGGCCACCGTCGGCTTCGACGACCTCGACTCGGGAGTGCCCCACTCGCCGTCGGCGATGAAGCACTCGTGGGTCAACTGGGTGGAGACGATCGCCAGGACCCGCATGTTGTCGGTGTTGCTCATGTGCGCGCCGGCGGAACGCGCACACTTGGCGAAGAGCCCGGCTACCAGCTTCGGGTCGAACACCCCCGCCTCGACGATGGCCCGCGCACCGGTGATCTCGTCGAACCAGGCGGGGCGGTCGTCGGTGAAGAAGCTGGCTGCGTCCGGTGCCCGATACGGCTGCTTGGGGCGGCGGAGGATCTCGGGTGGGATGACGTCGGCGAACGCCCGCTTGAGGAGGTGCTTCTCGTCGAGTCCGAATAGCTTGTGACGAGCGGGCAGCCGGTTGGCCAGCTCGATGACGTCGCGATCCAGGAACGGGAAGCGGCCCTCGACGGAGTTGGCCATGAGCATGCGGTCGCCTTGTGACGACAGGATGTACCCCGGCAGAAGTGTGGTCATCTCGAGCCACTGGGCGCGGCTCAGGGGGTCCCACTCCGCGCACTCGGACGGCATCGTCGCGCTGACGTCGGCACCGGTTGCCACACGGTCGCGCATGCCGGCGGAGAGCATCATCTTGATCGCCGACGTCGAATCCCACCGGGGCCGGTGTGAGACCGCCGGGTCGCGGACGTCGAAGTTGCGGCCGAAGAAGCTGCGCGCGAACGCCGGAGTCTTCCCCGGCGAGCGTTCCATCCACGGGTACAGCAGCTCCAACGCTCTCGCCCGGGTGGAGGATTCGGGGTCGCGGGCCAGGAAGTGGCGCACGCGGGACTCGCGGAAGATGTCGTAGCCGGCCAACGTCTCGTCGGCGCCCTCCCCGGTGACGACGACCTTGAAACCGCTCTCCGACACGAGTTTCGACAGCAGGTACATCGGCGCAGGCGCGGCCCGCACGATCGGAGTCTCGGTGCTTCGGATCACCTGCGGGAAGACGTCGACGATGTCCGACGGCCGCACGACGACGTCCTGGTGCCGGGTGCCGAGGGCGTCCGCCATCTGCTTCTGGAAGCCGCCCTCGTCGTACTCGCGGTCGGCGAATCTCAGCGAGAAGGTGTGCAGGGGCACGTCGGTGTAACGGGCTATCAGCGAGGCCGTGATCGACGAGTCCAGCCCGCCGGACAGGTAGGCGCCGACGGGCACGTCGCTGCGGAGGAACCGCAGTCGTGTGGCCTCGATGATGCGTTCCCGGAGTTCCGCGGCGTTGGCCTCGACGTCCTGGATCGCTTCAGCACCGCGCGCCGGAAACGTGACCTGCCAGTACGGCACGACGCGGAATCCCCGGCGGTCGAGCACGGCATAGTGCCCGGGGGGCACCTGCTCGACGCCGGCGAACACGGTGCGGGGGGCGACGGTGGACCAGTACGTGAACGTCTCGTCGATGCCGGCCGGATCGAATGCGCGCTGCACCGTGGGATCTGCGAACAGCGCCTTGACCTCCGAGGCGAACAGGAAGCGCCCACGGGCGCGGGTGAAGAAGAGTGGTCGCACTCCCATGCGGTCCCGGGACAGGATGAGGCGTTCTTCGCGCCGATCCCACAGTGCGACCGCCCACTGACCGTTGAAGCGGTCGAAGCAGGCCGGACCCCACTGTTCCCACGCGTGCACGATGACCTCGGTGTCGCTCGCGGTTCGGAACACGTGGCCCAGATCCCGGAGCTGACGCCGCAACTCGACGTAGTTGAAGATCTCGCCGTTGAAGGTGATCCAGAGCGAGCCGTCCTCGTTGCACATGGGCTGCGCACCCCCGGACGCGTCGATGATGGCCAGCCGCGTATGCGCGAGTGCCGCACGGCGGTCGCGGTAGTAGCCGTGCCCGTCGGGCCCCCGGTGCGCGAGCCGACCCATCATCCGTTCCAGCAGGTCGAGGTCCGGAGGGTTGCCGTCCTCGACGACCACGCCGCAAATCCCGCACATCAGAGGCCACCCCGTCTCGCCAGGGTCGCCGAGACGGCGGGCCACGCCTGCGCTGCGGCGTCGATGTCGTGGTCCGACAGTCGGATTGCGAGCACGTCCTCCAGGATCATCGCGGACGTCACGGCCTGTAGTCGGGGGTCGGTGGCGTGCCCGTGGTGATCGACGTCTGCGATCTCGGCGAGCACCCGGGCGGCGAGGTCACTGGTCATCCGGTCGGCCTCTCTCGTGGGGCGTGGTCAGCGCTATCGCGGTGGCGTACTCGTCGCAGTGCGACATGGAGATGCGGATGTCGACGATGCCGGTGCGGCGCGCCACGTCGAGCGCCGTTCCGGTGAGGCGAACCGTGGGGCGCCCGGTGCCCGTGCTCACGACCTCGATCGAGCGCCACGGCAGTGGACCGTCCCAGCCCCCGGGGAGCACCTTGGCGACGGCCTCCTTGGCCGCGAATCGAGCTGCGAAGTGCCGTTCCGGCATGGCCTTTCGGCCGCAGTAGTCGATCTCGTCGGTGGTGAACCAGCGGAGGAGGAAGGCGTCGCCGCGGTCACGAATCAGCCGTCGGATCCGCGCCACCTCGACGATGTCGATCCCCGCGTCCGTCGTCATCTGGCCGCTACCTCGGCGAGGCCGACGCGACGGACTGCAGCCACGCGGACGCCGCGATCTCCGAACCCTCGGCGTTGAGGTGCCCCAGGTCCGATGCGTATCCGGTGTGCAACGCGTAGTACGGCTGGTCGCGGTACTGCAGGCGGCGGCGATCCCCGTCGGGAGTCGTCGACTCGATGGCGGCGAGATCGAAGATCCGGTCCGCGGCGTACTCGGTGCGCAGCAGTGTGTTGTAACGCTCCCGTGCGACGTTCTCGCCCCGGCCGTAGCGGTCACTGCCGCCCAGTGCGATCTTGACCCGGTTCGTCAATCCGAGGTCGGTGGTGAGTGGCACCGTCACGTGGACGAACTCGATGTCCGGGTAGTCCTCTTCGAGGGCTGCGATGGTGTCGCGGTACGTTCCGAACAGCGCCGCGACGTCGGTCTCCGTCGTGATGTCGATGAAGCAGAGCTTCATCATCGCCACGTCGACGACGTCGCCCATCCCACCGCGCAGCGCCTTCTCGAAGTCCTCGATCTTGCGCAGCGGCTTCTCGTTCTCGCCGAGGAACGAATGTGAGATGAAGCCGCCCCGGGCTCCCGGCACGAGCCCGTCCAGTTCGATGCTCGGTGCCGGCGCACCCTGCCGTGCGTAGACGTCGACGACTCCGCCGAGGATGTTCTCGCCCACCGACTGGTGCCCGAAGAAGACCCGCGTCCGGTCGACGGTGTCCAGTTGCGCCGCGTCGACCGCCGGGACCACCTTGCCGCGTTCCGCCATCGACTTCTCCCTCCACACGTCGTCGAACGCTGCCGCGCCGGCGATGGCCAGCACGACGACTGCGGCGGGGACGCCCCATCGCAGGAGTCGCCGTCGGGGCGTCCTCCCTCGTGAACGAATTCTCATGACTCCTCCTCGTTCATCGGTTGATTGCTAGGTCTCGACGGACCGAGCGGCGGCAAGCGTCCGCAGGCTCGTCTTGGCGACCTTGCCGCTGGCATTCAGCGGCAGGCTGTCGAGGATGACCACCGTCTTCGGCACCATGTGCCGCGGTAGGCGGGCGCGGCACGCGGACCTCACCGTCGCGGCGGTCACGTCCCTGCCGGGCGCGACGGTGACGAACAACAGCACGGCCTCCCCGGCTTCGTCGTCGGGCACGCCGATCGCCGCTGCGGAGACCAGTTCGGGCAGCTGGAGCGCAGCCCCCTCCACCTCCTGGCTCGAGATGCGGTAACCCCAGGACTTGATGAAGTCGTCCCGCCGGTCGACGATGAAGACGTAGCCGTCGTCGTCGACGATGGCGACGTCGCCGGTGCGCAGGCCGTACTCGGTGAACTTGCTCGACGTGGCCTCGGGATCGCCGTAGTACCCCGGCGAGATGCTCGCCCCGGTGGCGTAGATCTCGCCCGGGACGCCGACGGGGACCGGCGCGAAGTCATGGCCCAGCACCTGCAATTCGACCCCGGGAATGCCCTTGCCGATGGATCCGAGCTTGTCCACCAGCCTCTCGGGAGGTACGTACGACAACCGCGCCGTCGCCTCGGTCTGGCCGTACATCACGAACAGCCGAGCGTCGGGCTTGGCTGCGAGGAGTTCGGAGATCATCACCGGCGGCAGCTTGCCGCCGGCCTGCTGGATGACCCTCAGCCAGGGCAGCGGCCGGTGGGCGAACGTGGTGGCACGCAACAGGAGCTGGAACGAGGAGGGTACTCCGGCGAACACCGTGCACCGGTGATCCTCCAGCATCCTCGCGGTGGCCTCCGGGAAGGCGAACGAGTTGCACAGCACGATCGTGGCGCCCACCCGTAGGTGGGTGTGCAGCAGCGAGGCGCCGTAGCAGTAGAAGAAGGGCAGGATCACCAGCACCCGATCGGTACTCCGCAGATCCAGGTATCCGATGATCGACTCGGTGTTGGCGGCGATGTTGCGGTGCGTCACCCGCACGGCCTTCGGTACGCCGGTGGTCCCCGACGTGAACATCAGCACCGCATCCTCGTGCGGGTCACCCGTGGGCACGGGCCAGTGTGGCCCTCGAGCGGTCCCGATGAGTTCGTCGGTGAGTACCGGTACCGCCGCCACGGCCACCCCGTACCGGCCGAGCAGCCGACGATCGACCATGGCCGCCCGGCAGTCGACGGCGTCGAGGTTGCGGCGCACGTCGTCGACGACGGCCTTGTCGGACATCGGTACCGCGACGAGGTCGAGCTTCATCACCGCGAGGTAGGCGGCGATCCAGAAGAACGAGTTCGGGCCGAGCAGCGCCACGCGCGATCCGGGCTCGAGCCGGAGTTCCGACAGCGTCGCGGCCAGCGTCGCGGCAGCGGTGCGCAGCTCCGCATACGAATATCGGAGGTCACCGTCGATGACTGCGACGTGTCCGTCGGCGGCCTCGGCCAGCAGGAAGTCGGCGGCGTTCACGCGTCTCTCCGGCCCGGCGTCGCGTAGTCATCGGTCCAGTGGGTGAAGTAGCTCTGCGGGTTCACCGCGTAGCGGACCGTGACGGCGGGAACGTGTTCGATCCGGCCTCGCCGGCTGAGCCTCCACACGTATTCCCAATCCTCCTTGGGCAACGTCGACTTGGTGCGGGGCAGGACGCTGAAACCCCGGTCGTGGCTGCGCCGGACCACGATGCTGTTCGCGTCGATGAACGGATCCCATCGCAGTCGCCGGGCATCGAACGGAGCACCGAGGACGTCGATCTGGGAGCCGTCCGACCGTTCCCGCCGCACCGACGTGTAGACGCCCGCCAGGCCGGCGTCGGCGTCGAGTGCCGCCACGGCCGCCGCGACGTGATCCGGGGTCCATACGTTGTCGTCGTCGAGGAAGGCGACGAACTCCGAGTCGACGAGCCGGATCCCGACGTTGCGCACCAGGCCGAGCGTTGCCGTGTTGCGGCGCAGCGACACCGCAGCGAGCCGGGGATCTGCGGGCAGTACGGGCAGGCCGGCACCATCGTCGACCACGATCACCGCGATGTCGGAGAACGTCTGCGCCAGCGCACTCTCGACGGCGCGCCGGGCGCTGTCGGGCCGGCGGTAGGTGGGTATCACGACGAGCACCCTGGGAGTACTCCGGCCGCGTGTCAGCGCGGGGCGCAGACGCTCGACCTCGGAGTCCTCGAACACCCGGTTGCGCCGTATCGCGCCGATTCCGAGCACGGTGTTGCGCCCTTCGTAGACGAGGCACCGCCAGGGACGCAGGAGTCGCTTGTAGGTCGACATGGTCTCAGCCCTCGAGGAGGTTCTGGAATTCGGGCAGCCGCCGGTTCAGGTGCTCGAGATCCTCGTCCCACCACTTCTCCTCGAGCAGCGTGGCGATCGTCTCGTCGTCGAACCGCTTCTTGACCAGGCGTGCCGGATTGCCCAGCACCACGCCGTAATCGGGCACGTCCCTGCTCACCACGGCGCCGGCGCCGACGACGGCGCCGTGCCCTATCCGGCCGACCTCGGGGAGGATCACCGCATTGGCCCCGATCCAGACGTCGTTGCCGATGTCGAGGGGGTGGAGTTCGTCGCCGATCCAGTCGTCGCACAGCCCGAACATCGGATTGTGGAAGACTGCGTTGGTCGACTTGAGGCCGAGGGGGTGGTTGCCGTTGATGATGCGCACACCGGGGCCGATGGAGCAGAACCGCCCGATCGTGGTCTGCGGGTCGACCACCCACGGCTGAAAGCACGCACCGTTGGTGTACATCCCGATGTCGACGCCCCAGTACCTGCGGAAGATCTCCCGGATGGTGTGTGACTTGTACTCGTCACCTTCGATCCGACGCAGCGTCCACAGGACCAGCGGACGCAGTCGCCTGACGGCGTACAGCCGCACCAGCAACCGCCTCGTGGTTCCGTGCCGGGCGGCGAGTTCGGCCTCGGTCACGCGTGTCGGCGCGGTCATGGTCATGACAGTCCTGCCCGTCGGCTCGTGGCGATGGCGCGGAGCGTCGGCCCGCATCCCGTTCCGGTGGAGACGATTTCGTCATTGCCGAGGTGCGCACCCGTGACATGCCCGCCGTCGGTCGTTACGCTGCCCTGGTGACACCGGAACGAATCTGGCTGATGAGCATCCGGCTGCATCGGTCGGGGTGGCGTCGAGCGGCCCGCGTGCTGAAGGCGATCAATGCGGTCGTCTACAGCACGGCGCTGCCGCCCGAAGCCGACGTGGCCGACGACGTCGTGCTCTGGCATCACGGTCTCGGCATCGTGATCCATCCCGACACGACGATCGGCCGACGGGTGGTCATAGCCCATGGCGTGACGATCGCCGCCGGTGCGCCACATGCCGATTCCGGTCTGGGCGTGGTGATCGAGGACGGCGTCACCATCGGCGCGGGCGCGTGCGTCATCCCGCGGGAGGGCTACGGACTGACGCTGGGCCGCGGTTGCGTGGTGGGCGCCAACGCCGTCGTGACCAAGGACGTCGCCGCCGATGCCGTGGCCGTCGGACCGGGCGCCGACATCCGTGAGCGGACGCGTCGTCTGCCTGGCGAACCCGAACTCGGCGAGCGCAATTCGTGAGGATCGGCCCGTGGCCTGATCGAATCTCGTTGTGTGCATGGTGATGTCCGGTGGTCGCGGTGGTCAGGCCGTGGCCAGGGCGTTCTGCTTGCCCAGGACGAAGGTGGTCATGCGGGCGATGGAGTCCAGGTTCTCGGGCACGGTCTCGGTCTCGGTGACGGCGATGTCGAAGCGGGACTCGAGGAATTCGATGAGTTCGAGGATGCCGGTGGAGTCGATGACGCCGTCCTCGACCAGTGAGTCGGCGGTCGCCGGCGTTCTCGACGTGTCACCGAACAGGTAGTTGGTGACGATGAACTCGGTCAGTGCCGAACGGATCTGAGCTTCCACGATTCCCCCTGTAGTCGTGCCACCGCGCCGCCGCGATGTGTCTTCGATTCTAACGATCAGCGAACTAGTCCACCGGAACTAGTTCCCGCTGGTGCCGCCTCGGATGGCGCAGCTTAACTGCTGCTGGACTGCGGCGACGGGGTGCGTGGCGGGAGCGGGTGCCCACCGTCGACCGCACCGTGGCAAACTCGCTCGTCGGGGCCTGGGGGCTACGTCAGCGCAGCTGCGGGGGCCGCGGCCACACCGTCGAGCGCGCGCAGCAGGCGCCGGGCCACCGCCGGCCACGTGAACGCCGCTGAGCGTCTCTTCGCGGCACGTCCGACGTACTGGGCCGTCTCGGGATCGGCCAACCGCCGCATCGCCTCGAACACGGCGTCGTCGTCTCCGGGATCGACGATGATGCCGCCGTCGCCGATGAGGAAGTCGGATCCACCCCGGCTGGTGCCGATGCTGGGAAGCCCGTTGGCCGCCGCCTCGACGTAGGCGATGGCGGACGCCTCCGAGTGTGAGGGCATCACGAAGCAGGTCGCGGCACCGAACAGCTGGTTCAGGCGTTCGGCCTGCTCCGGCACGTCCAGACGTAGGATGCCGTGCCCGCTGGTGCCGGGCTCGCGTAGCGGTGGGTGGCCACCGACGACGTCCAGGTGGGCAGTCGGCAGGACGGCGCGCAGCCGCGCGAACGCGCGAAGCACTCCGGCACCGTTCTTCCGCTGCCAATCGAGGCCGACGAACAGGAATCGCGCTCTGCCCCAGTCACGCTCGACGTCCGATGCCGGTTCGCGATTGCGACCGACGCCGACGGCGTGCACCTTGTGCTCGGGGATGCCGTAGTCCCGCACCACGGACTCCGCAGCCCAGGTGCTGGTGAGGCAGCACGCCCGTGCGCCCTGGTATGCGCGGCGCTGCCGCTCGACGCGTGCGTCGAACGTGCCGTCGGACAGCAGATCCCAACCAAGGTAGGGATGCGTCCTGGTCTGCATGACGGTCATGTCCTCGAACGTCGCGACCGGGACGTCGGTGGCGATCGTGAAGCCGGTCCCGATCTGGACGATGCCATCGAGGGGTCCGACGCCCCGCAGGACGTGCGGCGCGCTGCGGGACTGCAGCGCGGTGTATCCCCGGGACGACCGCGCCGCCTCGCGGGCACGCACGATCGATCCCTTCACGCTTCGCGCCGGTCGAAGGTAGGGAAGCGACGTCACGGCGACGGCCGACTGCTCCAGCCAGCGTGGTGGGCTGACGTTCACCGGCACGGGCTCGACACCGACCGCCCGAAGGCCCCCGATGATTCCCGACGGCGTCCCCGACCACGTGGCGGGCCGTGTCGGATCGCC
The DNA here is from genome assembly GCF_056679845.1 of Mycobacterium sp. PTI7. Lineage (NCBI taxonomy): Bacteria > Bacillati > Actinomycetota > Actinomycetes > Mycobacteriales > Mycobacteriaceae > Mycobacterium > Mycobacterium sp. PTI7. The sequence continues at coordinate 3,956,053 of NZ_CM155252.1, read as the reverse complement.
CGGGAAGACCACGGCTATGCGCTTCATCGTCATTACTCCGAATCGTCGCGGTGGTCAGGCCGTGGCCAGGGCGTTCTGCTTGCCCAGGACGAAGGTGGTCATGCGGGCGATCGAGTCCAGGTTCTCGGGCACGGTCTCGGTCTCGGTGACGGCGATGTCGAAGCGGGACTCGAGGAATTCGATGAGTTCGAGGATGCCGGTGGAGTCGATGACGCCGTCCTCGACCAGTGAGTCGGCGGTCGCCGGCGTTCTCGACGTGTCACCGAACAGGTAGTTGGTGACGATGAACTCGGTCAGTGCCGAACGGATCTGAGCTTCCACGATTCCCCCTGTCGAACCAGCAGCGGCGACGTGCCACGTGCACGCCATCGTAGGACGGGGTGGGCCGGTCCGAAGGAACTAGATCGTCGGCCGCCAGAGCCCAGACACGTTTCGGTGCAACATGAATCGGGTGCCCATGGTCGGTCCCGGCCGGTCGATCTAGCGTTCCTGGCAACTCGAGGAAGGGCGTCACGTGACCATCTCGGAAACCGCGGTCGCGCGAGCTGGTCTCGCGGCGAGGGACCGCCACGCGGCAGTGGCCGTCATCATCGTGACCTACAACAGCGCGGCCGACATCGGCCTGCTGCTCGACGACCTCCGGGTGGCGGCGTGTGAGCACTCGATGCGGGTCGTCGTGGTGGACAACGACTCCGCCGACGACACGGCGGCGATCGTCAAGACGTACCCGGACGTGGAGTTCGTCGACTCGGGCGGCAATCTCGGTTACGCGGGTGGGATCAACGCCGCCCTGCCCTACACGGGCCCCTGTGAGTCGGTGCTGATCCTCAATCCGGACCTGCGGGTCCTTCCCGCGGCGATCAGCCGGATGCTCGCGACTATTCGGTCGGACGACCACGTCGGTGCGGTCGTCCCCCGCATCCTCGACGAGGACGGCACCACGTACCCGTCGCTGCGGTTCGAGCCGTCGACCAGCCGGATGGCCGGCGACGCATGCTTCGGACGATCGCTGTGGCGCGGGCGGCCCGGCTATCTGTCCGAATTCGACTATCGCCGCAGCAGTTATCGCGTCGCACACGACGTCGACTGGGCCACCGGAGCCGCCATCATGATCCGCGGTGAGGTCGTGCGACGGGTGGGGTACTGGGACGAGCGGTTCTTCCTCTACTCCGAGGAGGTCGAGTTCTGTCGGCGTGTCCGTGACGCGGGATTCGTGGTCCGTTACGAGCCGGACGCCGTCGTCTCGCACCGACTCGGTGGATCGGGATCCTCACCGGCGCTGGCGGCGCTCATGGCGGTGAACCGGGTGCGGTACGTCGAGCTGCACCACGGGAAGACGTACACGGCGGCCTTCAGGTGCGCCGTGGCACTCGCCGAGGCGCTCCGTGCGTACGACTCGACGCATCGACACTCACTCGCAGTGGTCGCCAGCCGGAGACGGTGGGAACGACTTCCGCGTGCGACGAGGAGGCCGGCGTCGCAGGCCATCAAGGGCCCCGTGAACCGCGGTGCGGTGATCGTCCCCGCGTTCGACGAGTCACGCGTCATCGAGCAGAGTCTCGCCCCGCTGAGCAGAGCGGCGGTCGACGGCTTCATCGAGCTGATCGTGGTGTGCAACGGCTGCACCGACGACACCGCCGACCGTGCCCGCGCGGTCCCCGGAGCGAGAGTCCTCGAACTTCCGACCGGCTCGAAGACGTTGGCGATGAACGCGGGCGACGCCGCGGCCACCCTCTGGCCACGTCTCTACCTCGACGCCGACATCCAGATCTCGGCGGCCGCGGTGCTCGCAGTACTCGACCGGCTCAGCCGCGGTGACGTCCTCGCGGCCCGGCCCGCCTTCCGCTACGGCACCGACGGTGCGAACGCGATCGTCAGGTCGTACTACCGTGCACGCGGCAGGATGGCGATCCACGAGGACGCGCTCTGGTGGGCGGGCGTGTATGGGCTCACCGCCCGGGGGCACCGCCGCTTCGGGCAGTTCCCGCTCGTCACGGGTGACGACAAGTTCGTCGACAGCCAGTTCGCCGCACACGAGAAGGCAGTGGTGGACACCGAGCGATCCACCTGGGTGACGCCGACCAGCACCGCGGGTCTGATCACGGTGCTCGGCCGGCACAGCCGAGGCAACGCCGAACTCGCCGCCGATTCCGCTGCGGCGCCCCGGACGAGCAGGGCCACAGCGCTCGCTGTGCTCCGGTCCGCCCGTGGGCCGCGGACCGCGACCGACGCCGCGGTCTACCTGATGGTGGCGATCGTCGCCCGCTGGCGGGCGGCTCGTCAGTGCGCGGCGTGGGAGCGCGACGACAGCAGCCGCGCGGTCAGGCGCCCGGCGCCGGCCGGTTCCGCCAGCGGCACCGCGTAGCCGGACCAGAGCATCGCGAACACGAGGAAGAACAGTAGCGCTGACTGCTCGAAGGCGAACAGGTCGAAGGTGAAGCTGGACGCGGCGATCCCGATGGCCATGGCACCCAGCAGGAAGGCCTGGTCACGGTCGCGCGCGGTCGTGGCGCGCCGCAGCGCGGCAGCCATCCCGAGCGCGGCGCCGAACACGACCGCCGACATCGCGAACAGTCCCACCAGTCCACCCTGCACGATGGCCTGCATCCATTCGTTGTCCAGGTAACCGAACTCCGCGGGGTCGGTGCCGCCGAGCCCCAGCCCGAACATCGGTCGCTCGCGCATCAGTTCGGACACCTTCGCATAGTCGTCGATGCGCGCCGTCACGCTCTCGTCCTCGGCGGATCCGGTCACCGTGTTCCACAGCGCCAGTGCAACATTGGGAAAGAAAGCCACGTAGGCGCCGATCGCGGTCGCGGCGACGACGACGGACACCGCGAGGTGGCGCACCCTGAAGGCGAACATGAAGACCAGCAGCGCGGCGATCAACGAGATCATGCCCGAACGCGAGACGGCGGCGGGTAACGCCACCATGGCGACGGCGCAGCCGATCCGGGCCAGCCACCTGCCGGCTCGCCGTGCGGCATGCCTCGAGAAGTAGAGCGTGAGCGGGATCGTGACGGCAGCGAGCACCGAGTACTCGATGGCATGCTGAGACGTGCCGCGGACACGGGTGACCCCCATGCGTTCGGCCAGCTGCAGATCATCGGTGTTCAGTACGAATCCCGGCGGCTGGAAGAGATACCGCAGATCGATCGTGCTGACGCTCTGCAGCACGCCCACGATGCACGTGAAGACCAGACCTGCCGCCAGCCAGCCGAGCAGCACGTCGCGCTGGCGGGTCGTCGACACGCGGACGAGGACGAAGAGTCCGACGGCCACGTGGGCGACCAGGGCGATCATCGCGCGCGTCCGGTTGGAGGCCAGACCGGCGCCGTCGTAACCGAGCAGGCCCACGCCGTAGGCGATCATCCACAGGGCCAGGTATCCGACCAGGATCGCGACGCCGGGATTGATCCGTCGAGGTCCGGTCCTGCGGATCAGGACGAACCCGAGGACGACGAGTCCGAGCATGACGAGGGCGATCATCCGTGCCGGAGCGCCGTTGCTCTTGAGCGCACCGGGAAGCACGACGTAACTGGGCAGCGCCGGGATCACGAAGCACAGGATCCGCAGCAGCCACGGCGGGTCGGGCTCCGTCGCATGGCCTTCCGCCGACGACGTCACCGGGCGGCGTCCACGGTGCCGGGCGGTACGGCGACGGCGTTCCCGTTGTGGTGCGGCGGGTCGAGAACCGCGGCGGTCTCCGCCGGCGGCCGGGCCTTGCGCGCCCGTCGGCGGTTGCCCACCCGGGTGGCGAGGACGTCGAACAGCACGGTCGCGAAGATGGTGAGGGCCGTTCCCCCCGCCACGATCGTCATGGTCGACCTGGTCCGTGACGGCATGGCCGGCATGGGGGTGGACGGCGGAGACACCACGAAGGAGTCGACCATCATGTCCGGCGACACGTTCGCCTGGGTCTGGATGCCCTCCAGGGACATGCGCAGTTCGATCGCGGCCAGCTCGAGCGTCTTCGTCGCAGCGGCAGGCGTCGGGGCGGCGACGTCGATCATCACCAGGGGGATGGGCGGAGAGGTGGCGGGGACGGGAAACAGCCGGGCATCGAAGTTCGCCTCCCCACCGGCGGCGACCACCCGGTTGACGACCACCGTCTGGTCCAGGCCCAGCGACGCCATGTTGGCCAGCAGCGACGCCCCCCCGACGTCGAGCAGTCCGTTGCGGGGGACCGCCTGCCCCACCTGCACCGTCTCGTAGCGCTGATTCGGCGGTGACAGGCCGATCACCGTCTGCGCGTAGTAGACCGGAACCACGGAGGAGTAGACGCCGTAGGCGTACCACGCGGTGACGCCCAACAGGGGAATGAGGACGTACCACCGCCGGAGGCACGACCGGATTACGTCGAACAGGTCCATGTGTCACATGCCTTTCGGAGAGGGGTTCGTCCGGTACGGATCGACCAGACGTGATCGGCCGGGGTCGCGGCCAGGTGTCGCGCGAGATGCGACCCACACGGCCACGACGCCGAGCAGCACTGCCACGAGGACCACCAGGGCGCCGACGGCGATGCGGATCGCGGTGTCGTCGCGAGCGTCGGACGCAGACCCGATCTCGGTGACGCGGATCCGGTGCGAGTCCGCGCCGGTCGCCGTCTCGATCGCCGCCGTGTACGCGATGAATTGGCGGGCATAGGAATCGGCCAGTGCCTCGGCGGCGTCGGCGGAGTTCGCGGTGGTCTCCAGGTCGATGATCGACGTGTTCGGCGGGACCCTGGTGGCGCTGACGCGGTCGGCGACGTCTCGGGCGGACGTCCGAAGGCCGAGCGCGTCGACGACCCGTTGGGCCACGACGTCGCTGGCGATCAGCGGGATGTACGAATTGATCCGTTCCCGGGCGATGTCGTCGTTCTGGTAGGCGGTCGACGTCGTGGATCCCGCCACCGACACCAGGAGTTGCGTGGACGCGGTGTACGTGACCGGCGTGGCCGACAACCAGCCGAGGCCGATCGCCGCGATCAGGACGGTCACGATCAGCAGCGTCCGCCATCGTCGCCGTACCTCGACGACCGTGTCCGCCAGGGTCGTCGTCACGAGACGCGCTCCGACGAGCGGGCGGCCCGGGCGACGGACGCCGCCGGTCGACTCGCCGCTGCATCGGCCACGACGACGCACAGTGCGGCCAGGAGGAATCCGACGAGCGCCGCACCCGCCAGCACGGCGGGGACGGGCAGACCCCACGCCACGATCGGCACGGCCGCGTCGGGCCGGTTGACGACGACGAGTTCGGCGCGTGGCACCAGGGACCCCGGGACCGACTCGAGATCGGCGACGAGGGAGGCGAACTGGTCGAGCAGTACCGTCGCCGTCCGTTGCGCATCCCCGGGTGTCGGTCCGGTGACGGTGACGTCGATCAGCGCCGTGTCGGCGGGATTCGTGGCGCTGATCCCGTCCGCGAGTGCGCCGGGGCTGACGCCGGAACCCATGCCGGCGGCCACGCGCGCGGTCAGTCCCGGGTTGGTGACCACGGCAGCGTACGTGCGCGCCCGGCCACGGGCATAGGAGTCGCCACCGTCGCGGACGGTGCTCACGTCGCCGGGCGTTCTGACGAACACGGTGCTGGTGCAGCGGTAGTGGGTCGGCGCCGCGACGAGGACTGCAGTGGTGACCACGAGTGACCCCAGGACGCCCCACACCAGCCAGCGCCAGCGGCACGCCAGGACGGCGGCATAGGCGGTGAGGGCACCGGTCGAAGCGCTCATGGAAGGTCGAAGCCCCGTCGTCGCAGGGATTCGGCGATCGCGTACGCGAGAGCGCGGTCGCCGGAGGCGTTGGGGTGCACCCCGTCGGGGCCGACCAGTCCGCGGGTGTCCGAGGTCGACAACGAGCCGATCGGATCGATGACCAGGATTCGCGCGGCCGTGGTGTCCCGGATCAGGCGGCTCGTCAGGTCGCCGTCGACGCCGAGGTCATCGGCGGGCCGGGCGAGGAAACGTGGCCGCTCGAGCACGATCGCGGCTCGGGGCCACGCGACGTGGACGTCGGCGACCGTCGCCGTCATCGCGGCCAGGAGGTCGCTCCTCGGTACGAAGACGTCGTTGCGCCCGCCGTCGAGCACGACGACCCGCGGGTCGACCGACTGCGACAGGGACGGGACGCGCTCGGCGAAGGAGGTCGACGCACCGCGGTACTCGTCCACGAGGAACCGGTTCGCGGGCCCGCCGCTCACGTATCCGGTTCCGGGTACCGCGGACAAGTGGCACAGCATGCCCAGCGATGCGGCGGCCCGGCAGCTGGGTGACATCTCGCGCAGGCCGTGGCGGCCGTCGGTGTACGAGTCGCCGATGAAGAGCACGGCCTCGCGTGCGGCCCGGTGCGGTACGCCGACGTCGGCGGCACGGTGGGCAGACCACGACGTGTCCTGGGGCCGCACGGTCCACGCCAGCCCCGCGAGGACGAACGCCACCGCGATCGCCATCGCGACCGCCTCGGTGCGCAGACGCCGGGTCACGTCGCGAGTTCCGTCGGGAGCCACGCAGCGATCTCGTCGGCGATGACGGACTGCCCCACGTCGTTCGGACTGTGCAGGTTCGGTCCCATCTGCGACGCGTCGAGCCACGGTGGGTCCGTCGCGCGCAGGAAGGGGACGCCGGTCTCCTCGGCGATGCGGGCGACCGTGGCGGAGACCACGTCGACCTTCTCCGGCACCGGTGACTCGTACCAGGTCGGGCCGACCACGAGCACCCGACTGCCGCTGCGGATGGCCTTGTTCAGTGCATCCCGCACGCCCATCGCGACCAGGCCCATGTTCTGCACGCCGTTGTCGGCCTGCCCTGCGACGATGAGGATCACGCCGGGGCGGGCCGCCAGCGCGCGATCCACCTGATGGGTGAACGCGTGCCCGCCGCGACCGTCGGCCGCGAAGCCGGCGTCCGGCAGCGCGAAGTTCGAGAACGTCCAGCCGGTCCGTCGGGCGAGGAGGGTGGGCCACACGACCCCGTTGAGTTCGCCGGCGGTGAAGGTGTCACCGATGACCGCGATGCTGAGCGGCCGCGCCGTGTCCGCCTGCTGCGTGTCCCGCGACGGCAGCAGGGCCGCGGTCGACAGCGTTGCGGCGACCACGAGCGCGAGCAGCGCGGCCGGCATCCGCCGCCACGTGGCGCTCGGCGGCCTCATGACCGGTCGCCGATGGCAGCGGCGTACGTGTTCTCGAGTAGCTCGCCCACGGCGGCCATCCCGAACTCCGACCGCGCGACGGCCCGTCCGCGGCGTCCCATGTCGCCGGCGAGGACGGGATCGTCGATCAGCTTCCCGACCGCAGTGGCGAGGGACGGCGGTGAGGGGTCGGTGACGATTCCGCATCCCGTCCGGTCGACCACGTCGGCAAGCCCGCAGTCATCCGAGATCACCACCGGCAGACCGACCGACATGGCCTCCAGGATCACCATCGGGTAGGGCTCCCGGACGGATGGCAGCACGAACACCTGCGCCTCGGCCATGCGCAGCGGCAGCAGCTCGGGGTCGACGGCGCCCTCCCAGGTGATGCTCGGGCATCCGACGGTCGCGGCCACCACGGCCGAACCCTGTCCCCCGTCGGGGCCGAGCAGCGTGAAACGCGCGCGCGATCCCGACGCTTCGAGCATCCGGGCCATGGCGACGAATGCGAGCGGCTTCTTCCTCCCGTGCAGTCTCGCGGCGAACAACACCTCCGGTGGGTCCTGCGGGATCGTCGGGAGGTCGTACGCGGGGACGCCGTTGTGAACTTCCACGAATCGCAGACGGTGTCCGCCGACCGCGCTGAGCTGATTCCGTTCGAGCCGGGTGAGATGGCAGACCGCGGCGGCGTCGCGCAGGACCGGACGCGTCCAGGCCGCGTCCAGCGGCGCGGCTGCCGGATGGGTCGAGGGCGTCACCATGCCGTGGGTCTGCACCACGTACGGGACGCCGTGCCGGCGCGCGGACAGTGCCGCGGGCAGCGTCACCAGATCTCGCGCGAGATGGACGTGGACGACGTCGTAGGTGGCCAAGTTGGCGTGCAGCCACCGCCCCATTCCGGACGCGCCCATGCCGTAGAACTTGCTGGTGGGCAACCATTGTCGCGCCGGGAACAGCTCGACCGGAACGCCGTCGAACGTCGAACTGCCCGGAGGGAGGCCGCGCGTCGCGGCGGCGATGGTGACGTCATGCCCGCGACGCAGGAGTTCGGCACTCGCATTGAGAGCCACCCGGGCGGGTCCACCAAAGGCGCCGTCCGGGCTCACCAGCGACACCACCTGCAGGACGCGCATCACGCGATCTCCGCGGCGGGTCGCCGCACGACGGAGTCGGCGGGTACGTCCCGGGTCACGAGGCAGGTGGCGCCGATCACGGAGCCCGCGCCGATGGTGACGCCCCGCAACACCGTCGACCTGGCGCAGATCCACACGCCGTCCGAGACGACGATGGGTCCGTTGTCGAAGTCGAAGGTCGGCGAGTGGCGATCGTGACTTCCGGTGCACAGGTACGCGTGCTGCGAGATGCACACGTCGGAGCCGATGGTGATCCGGTCGAGGTTGTACAGCTCGGCGTCGGTGCCGATCCAGGAGTCGTCGCCGATCGAGAGGTTCCAGGGCCAGTGGATCCGCACCCGGTGCTTGATCAGGACGCCGCGGCCGATCTCGGCGCCGAACCAGCGCAGTACCGCACACCGCACGCCGTTGGGGCACCACACCTTGGTGACCACCAGCTCCGAGACGGCCACCCACAGGGCCTGCGTCAGCGGGTTGCGGCCCTTGTCATAGGCGCGTCCCCGACGGGCGCCCAGCGACCAACGCGTAGATGCCTCCGTTGCAACCACTTCGACACCCCCCGGTGCGGCGATGACCGGATCTCCCGGCGACTCACGCTTGATCGAATGCAGCGATTCTATGCGCGGTGCCGGTCGGTGGCGGTGGCCGTCTTCGGCTGCGGGGAACTAGTTCTCGTCGTCGGCGAGGACTAGTTCCCGTTCGGCCCGCCGGCCTGCGGCGGGGTGAGACACGAGGTTCTCAACGGCCCGGATCGGCGGGGTGTGGCATCGACGGAGCGGGTGGACGGCACCCTCCGGACTAGTCCCTCCGGCACGTCGGTCCTCGCTCCTGGGGTTCATGGACGCCCTCTCCAGCGAACGCCGATAGTCGTAGGTGACTCTGGCGCAGCGTCCGTCAGACCGCGCTGATCCGGTGGACCCGGCCCGACCGAGATGGACGGGCCGGGGTCCGATCCGCCCGGCGCCATCGAGGAGGTGATGAGTGGTGACGACGGCAGTGGGGCCCGCAGACCTCGCGGAGACGAACTCGTCGCGCATCCCGCTCACCGCGCACGTGGCGATCCTCCTCGTCGGGGCCACGTCCGGACTGCAGGTCGCAGGCGTCGCGGCGACGACGCTGTCGATCGTCTGCCTCGCCCTGGTGCCCGGCTTCCTTCTGATGCGGCACCGGGGGGCGGACCTGCTGCCGCTCGTCCTCGCCGCGCTGGGATGGGCGGCGCACCTCGCGTCCTGTCTCCTCAACGGCGTCGACGTGCTGTGGCCCAACGCGCTCGTCCCGGCGGCCTTCTCGCTCTACTTCATGGGACTCACGGTGCTGAGCGACAGATCGATCGACCGCGTGTCGTTCCTTCTCGCGGGCATCGGTGCCGGCACGGTGGTCTTCTTCCTCACGGAGGGGATCGAACGGACCAGCACCGGAAACTTCCTCGACGTCTGGAAGTACGGCATCGCGCACGGGGTGACGGTGGTCGTCGTGTTCGGTCTCGTCCAGGGCGGTGTCCGGTGGTGGGTCACGACGGCCGTGCTGACGGTCGTCGGCGTGGGCAGCCTCGCCCTCAACTTCCGGGCGCACGCCCTGGTCTGCGTCGTCGCCGCAGCGATCCTCCTCGCCCGCAGGGTGTTCGGCGCACGGGTGAGACGCGGGTGGCAGTTCACGGCGGTCATCGCCTTCGGCATGATCTTCGCGCTGGTGATGCCCGTCGCGGCTCGGGCGGGGATCTTCGGTGCGGTCCTGCAGCGGAAGACGCTGCAGCAGGACGGTACCGGGCTTCCGCTCCTGCTCGGCGGACGCACCGAGCCGCCCCTGACCCTGACGGCGATCGCCGAGCGTCCGCTCCTGGGGTGGGGGAGCGGCATGAATCTCACGACCGAGGTCTACACCCGCGCACAGCACCTCGCGGTCGACATGGGATTCAGCCCCACCTTTCCCTTCGAGTTGTATTGGCGATTACCGGCGTTCGACTACTCGGCCATGCACTCCATACTGCTCGGTTCATGGGCGGAGGGCGGTCTGCCGGCAGCTCTGCTCCCGGCGTGGCTGCTCTACGTCTGCGTCGTCGTCGTGTGGCGGAACGACGAGTTCGGGCGATGGTCGCCGATCGTGCTGATCGTGGCGCTCCAGGGGATCTGGGACATGCTCTACTCGCCGTGGACGTACAACACGATCGCCGAGTACGCCTGCGTGGCGATTCTCTTCGGCATTCTGCGCGCTCGGTCGGTCCCGTCATGACGTCGACCGTCACCGCCGTCATCCCCTCGGTCGGGCGGCCGAGCCTCGAACGAGCCATCAAGTCCGTTCTCGCCCAGTCGATACCGGTCGCGGAGGTCATCGTGGTCTTGGACACCGCAGCGCCGGTGGCCGTGCCCGAGGATGACCGCATCACGGTCGTGCGCGCGCCCGCGGGCAGCGGCGCCGGCCGCTGCAGGCAAGTGGGCATCGACGCCGCGCGAGGACGGGTGATCGCCCTACTCGACGACGACGACACCTGGCTGCCCGAGAAGGTCGAACGGCAGTTGGCGGCGGTGAGCGGTGAGTCCGACTGGATCGTCTCGTCGCGCATGGCGGTCCTGGGGCCGGGCAGTCGTCGGAGGATCTGGCCGCGAACGCTCATCCTGCCCGGGCAGTCCGTGGCCGACTATCTGTTCCGCGTCGCCCGGCTCGGCGTCGGTGATCGTGTCCTTCAGGCATCGACGCTGATGTTCCCCGTCGAGTTGGCCCGCCGGGTGCGGTGGGATGCGAATTCCGCCGGCCTGCAGGATGAACCGACGTGGTTGCTCGACGTGGAGCGGACCCTCCCGACCGTGCGGTTGCTGCACGTGCCGGATGTCCTGAGCGTGTACGACGTCCGCGGTGACTCGGTGTCGCGTGACCGCACCGACAGGAGCGCGGCGTACATCGCCTGGGGGCTCGAACATCTCGGCACCGAATCGGCTCGGGTCCGCGGTGACTATCTCTGCTCCAACCCGGTGAGTGCGGCGGTCACCGCCGGTTCGGTGGCCGGCGTGGGCCGGGCGATGGCGGCGTCCCTGCGCCACGGGCGGCCCGGGCCCTACTCGTTCGCCTATGCGTCGTTGAGTGCCGCACGGATCGCCGTCGGGCGCGTCGGCGCCACCACGCGATGGTGACCACACCACACGGCCTCGTCACCCGGGAACGCAGGGCCGTCCTGCTCGGACCGCTCTACCGTCTCGTCGGGACACCCGTCACCGCCGCGCTGAGCCTGCTGAACGTGGCCGTCATCGTGCGTGAGACGGGCGCGGAGGTGTTCGGTCTGGTGTCCCTCGTCGCCACCGTGACGCTGCTCTTCCCATTCGCGGACTTCGGCGTCGGTGACACCGTCATCAGTGCGAGTGCCCAATTACGCGGTGCGAGCCGGGATCCTCGCGCCGCCGACGTCATCCGGCGCGGGTACCAGGTGCTGACGTGCGTCGCCATCGGCGTGATCGCGCTCGCGCTCGTGGTCATGGCAGCCGACGGGTGGGCGTCCATCGTCGGGTTCTCGTCCGGGGCGCAGGATCGATGGGCGATCACCGTCGCTTCGTGCCTGTTCGGGCTGACGATTCCGGCGGGCCTCGGCGTGCGAATGCTGATCGGCGTCGACCGGAACCCGCTGGCGACCCTCGTCCTGATGACGTGTCCCGCGTTCGCGCTCGGCCTGACTCTCCTGCTTCGGATGGCCGAGGTCGACGGCATCTGGTACGTGACCTCGTCTCTCGGTGGGTTGCTCGCGGGACAGGCGGTCGGGACCGTCATCGCGCTGCGGCTGACGAGGCTCGACGTGTCGGTGCTGACCCGTGCTCGCACGGTTCGCTCGAGCCGCCGTCTCCTCGAGGGGAGCCTGTGGCTGTTCCTCGTCGCCGTCGGTCTGGCTGCGGGATGCCAGAGCGGACGGATGGTGCTGGCCCACCTGTCCACGCCGGACCAGCTCGCGGGGTACGCACTGCTGGCCATGGTGTACGCGGCGTGCTGGCAGGTGCTGTCGGCTGCGGGCCTGGCCTTCTGGCCGGTCTTCGTGAGGCGACGCTCGGCGGTCGAGGAGACGATCCGGACGTGGCGGCGGCTCGTCGTCGTGTTCGCCGCAGGGGCCGCGGTGGCCGGCACGGCGCTGTGGTGGCTCGGTCCCTGGATCGCCCGGGTCCTGTCGGACGGAGCGATCGTGGTCGCTCCGACGTTGGGTCTGGCCTTCGGTCTCCTGCTCGTCGGCCAGGCCATGCACCTGCCGGCAGCAGTTCTGCTGACGCGGCCGAACGAGGCTCGTTGGCAGGCGATCTGGACGACCGTCATGGCCGTGCTGAGCATCGGCCTGGCATGTGTGGTGGCCGGGGCAGCGGGTGCGGTCGGTGTGGTCCTGGCCGCTGCCGTGGCCATCGCGCTCGCTCAGGTGGCTCCCGACGTGTGCTGGGTGCCGAGGGTCATCCGTCGTCGGACGGATGACCTCGCCGCAGGGACGTAGCCATGGGGGCCACCACGGTGTCACCGGAGTCGACGTCGCGGACGACCGTCGCGTTGGCGCCGACGGTGCATCCGTCGTGCAGCGTGATGGGTCCCAGCACGACCGCTCCGACGCCGACCCGGACGTCGTCGCCCAGCGTGGGCCTCCCCTTGGCGTCGTGGCCGATCGTCACCAATTGATTGATCCAGCAGCGGGATCCGATCGACGTTGCGGTCACGATCGTTCCCTGCCCGTGCTGGATGAACAGCCCCGGTCCGATCGAGTCGGCCTCGAGGACGAGGGTGGGCATGGGCCGGTAGAGGATCCGCAGGACGACCCGCGCGACGGCCGGCGCCGCACGCAATCGGAAGTGCACCAGGTTGCGGAACTCGGTGAGGGCTCCGCTCAGGAATGCGAACCGGGTATAGCGGTCCAGTTCGAGGAGTGCCGGATCGTCGATGCACCGCATCCACCAGTCGACGTCGGCATCGACGACGTCGGCGACCCCGGCCCGAGCGACGCTGCGCCACAGCGGGTATGCCCACACCCGGGCGAGGCCGAACTGCAGTCGACTGCGTCGCCTCGCCATGTGCGGATCTTAGCCGTCAGCACCCCGGCTGAAGTACCGCACGCACGTATCCGACCGTTTGGTACACGTACTCCGCCACCCATCGGTCAGCCGACAGCGGGGCGCCCGGTTCCGCCATGATCAGTCGCCCGCCGAAGCACTGGTGCAGGATGTGGCGCGCGCGTGACACGTGCGGCCGGAACGTCACCACGATGACCGTCCGCCATCCGCGTTCGGTCGCGAGACGCGCGAGTTCGCGGCCCTCGCCCTTGGTGGTGGGTGGGTCCGGCGCGAAGCACAGCAGCTCGTAGGTGCGGGGGAGCGTGCACTGCTCGGTGAGCCAGGGGTCTCGGGCCCCGTTGGGGTTGGACAGCACCACGGTCGGCGCCCACTCCTGCGAGCCGAGTTCGAGACCGTAGCCGTAGCGGGCGTAACTCGGTCCGCCGAGGATCAGGATGGCGTCCGCCTTCTGGAGCGGATCGATCTGTGGTCGCACGTAGACGGGGTAGCCGAGGGCGACCGCGAGGAGCACGACGGCGCAGAGGCCGGCGAGGAGTCGACGGATGCGCCGCCGGGGTCGAGGTCGTGCGGTCGACGTCCGATCTAGGTCGCGGCGCACCGGTCGATTGTGCCCGATCCGCACTGTCCCGGTCGGCCGAAGTGTGCGGGTGGGCCGATCGGACGCACCACGAACGTCGTTTGCCACCTGGCTCGGTGACGCCACGGAGGTCATCGGCGCGAATACGCGCGTTGCCAGGGGCGGTCTCGGCGGTAGGGTTGATCGGGACATCCGACGCGTGTGGTGAGGGGAGCGTTGTCGTGGGACTGCAGGCCGACGTCAGCCCGTACGGATCGCAGACGGTCATGGGGCCCGGCTGGCCCAACGTCGACGAGGACACGCTGGCGGCGGCCGCCGCCCAGTACGAGGCACTCGCGATGAAGCTGACCGGCTCTGTCGTCCCGTTGCAGCACAGTCAGCTGATGTCGCTGTCGGAGAAGTGGACCGGCGGCGGCGCGGTCGCCGCCGCGGGCGAGGCCACCACCATCATCGGCGGGCACGAGGCGCACGCGGCGCAGGCCGCGGCGATCGCGGTGAAGCTGCGCAGCATGGAGGTCACCGTCGCGCGTACGAAGGCGCTGGTGAACGCCACGGCGATGGAGACGCAGCGCGAGTGCGAGGCCATCCAGGCGATGCCGGTGAGCAATACCTCCGAGCTGATCCAGAGCCGGATGAAGATGGGCCTCGCCCAGAACGTGGCCTACGTCAACGCCAACACCGCCGAACTCGCGAGCAGCCTGGGCGTTGCGCCCACGACGCCGAGTACCGGGTCGCCGGGCGCGCCGGCACAGGGCGCGCAGCAGGCGGCCAAGGCAGGTCAGGGCGGCTCCGAGCAGGGCATGCAGATGATGCAGCAGATGATGCAGATGGCCATGCAGCTACCCCAGCAGTTGGGCGGGATGGTGACGCAGGCGCCGCAGCAGCTCGTGCAGCCGCTTCAGCAGTTGACCCAGCCGCTGCAGCAGCTCACGTCGATGTTCGGCGGCAAGGGTGGCGGCGCAGGCGGCGGCATGGGTTCGGCGCCCTTCTCCGCGTTCTCGAATCATCCGCTGGCGGGCGGCTCGGGCGCGGGCGGCGGAGCGGGCATGGTCAAGGCCGCGTCGCTGCCGGGTTCCGGCGGGATCGGCGCGCAGACGCCGCTGATGGCGGGTCTGGTCGGCACGTCGCCCGAATCCGTCGCCGTGACGGCGGGGGCCAACAGCGCGGCGGTCGGCGGCGTGGCGCCTGTGTCGAGCGGAATGGGCGGCGGGATGGGCATGATGCCGCACCGCGGCGAGTCGGGAGGGGGTGGCTCGACGGCGTCGTTGGCGCCGCCCGCCGCACTCGACTACGACCTGGGTGAGGACGACGCCGACGATGACTGGTGAGACACGTTGCGAGGCAATCGAACTCCGGGAAGGTGACCGCTGATGTCGTCCCCACTGCAGAAGCCCGAGGGAATCAACTGGGATCCCGCGACGGTCGAACTTCCCACGCCGCCGATGATCCCACCCGGCGCGGACGCCATGAGCATGACGATCTCCGCTGCGCTGCCGATGCTCACGGCGCCGCTCGCGGCCAGTGTCGCCTCGCTGCAGGCCAAGGAATCGATGTTCTCCGGCAAGGTCGTGGCCGCGCAGTCCGCCTACGAGAACGCCGATGACTCGGGCGGCCAGTCGGTGGGTCAGATCAGCGGCATGATGGGTCAGATGGGCCAGATGGCGCAGCAGGCCGGTCAGCAGGCGGGCCAGCAGGCCGGCGGCGGCGGTGGCTTCGGCAAGATCATGGAGCAGGCGATGCAGGCCGCGCAGAGCTTCGGCGGTCAGCAGGGCGGCGGATCCCAGGGTGGTGGCCAGCCGGGCGGGTCACCGCAATCGGGCGCTCCCCAGGGTGCGCCCGCCGGTGCGGGACAGGGCGGGGGAGCGCCCGCCGGGGGCGGCGCGCCTGCCGGTGCCGGCCAGGGCGCAACTCAGGGCGGTGCGGCGCCCGCGGGCGGTCAGCCCCGCGATGACGTCCCCGCCGAGCGGCACGACGACGCCCAGGCCCGCGAGGATCGCGAGCGTCTGCGCGAGACCGAGGAGCGTCCCCGGGCCGACCCGTCGCCGGGTGCGGCGGCCGGACCCGGCAGTGGCGCCCCGAGTGCCGGTGGACCGCCCGTCGGACCTCCCGTGGCCCCGCCGCGCGGCGACGAGGACCTCGCGCGCCGCATGTAGGGCCGGCCCCGGCCGCCGCCGCCGACGCGTACCCGGCGGGCCAGTGGGGCCACTACCCTCGGTACGGCAGACCCGGCGTGGGTTCTGTCGCTCACCGGGACACATCCGGTGCTGCCGTGGACGACTTCAGGAGTGGTGACGTGATGGCGATCCGAACCGAGGTGCAGGCGTGACGCTGCCCCCGGAGTCGCGGCCGCCGGAACCGTCGGACGCCGACGGATGGCCCGCCGACGTACACCCGAACTACACCGGGCCGAGGCGTGCTTCCACCCGGCCGGTCGACTCCGCACCGATTCCCGTCCCGCGTGACGACTCGGGCGGACACGAGATCCCCGTCGACGAAGCGACGGGCCCCGAGACCCCGGCGCCGGGCTCCGCGATCCCGGACGCCCACGCGCCGCACGCCTCCGGCCCGATCCCGCACCCGTCCGGGCCCTTTCGGCCCCAGGAACAGCACGACGAGGGACCGTGGTCGGGCGGGCTGCCCACGCCGCCACCGGTCGTGGTGATGCCGCGGCAGCGACCCGTGCGACCGACGCGCTCGATTCCGAAGCGGCCCATCGCGATTGCGGTGGCCGCACTGGTGATCCTCGGCGGTCTGGGCGTCTGGGTCTCGACCTCCTCCGACGACGAACCGGCACCTGCCCCGACCACCCCGACGCCGTCCGCGATGCCCGAGTCGGAAGCCCGCGAACGCCTCGGCGAACTGCTGCCACCCGGTTACGCGGCCGCGGCCTGCGAGCCGGTTGCGACCCCGAAGGGTGCGCTGGCGAAGTTCGGCTGCGAGCGCAACTCCGATCCCGGTGGCCCACCGCTGGCGACGTACACGCTGCTTCCCGACCGTGCGGCACTCAAGGTCGCGTTCGACGACATCATCCGCGCGTCCACGGTCGTCAACTGCCCAGGCGCGATCCAGTCGCCAGGACCCTGGCGCCGCAACGCATCTCCGAACGTCGTCGCGGGCACGCTGTTCTGCGGCTTCCAGCGTGACCTGCCGACGCTGGCGTGGACCGACGACGCGGAACTGCTCGTCGCCGCGGTCCGCGGTGACGAGCGCGGGCCCACCCTCGAGCAGCTGTACCGCTGGTGGTCCTCCCATTCATGACGAAGGCCGCTGATCCGCCCGGAGGCAGATCAGCGGCCCACGTGTCGTCGGGCTGACCGGGTCAGTTCGGCGGCGGCACCACCACGGTGGTCGTCGGCGCTGCCGGTGAGACCGGCGTTCCCGAGGATCCCTGAGCAGGAGCCGGGGCCGGCGCTGCGGGTGCGGCGGGTGACACGGCGGCGGGTGCGGGCGCGGGTGCGCCGGCCTCGGCCGGGACCTGCTGCACCGAGGCGGGCATCCGCGCGCCCTCGGTGCCCGCGGGCAGCGGCGTCCCCTGGCTACCGGCAGGCAGCGGAGTGCCCTGGCTGCCGGCGGGGAGCGGAGTCCCGGTGCTTCCCTGGGGCAGCGGCGTGCCCGTGCTTCCCTCGGGCAGCGGTGCGCCGGGGACGCGATTGGTGCTCGCGGGCAGCGGAGCGCCCTCGGTCGATGCGGCGGTGCCCTCGGGTGGTGTCGCCATGCCGGCCGGGGTTGCGGCGGCGGCCTCACCGGGCGTCGCGGCTTCGGCGGCGGCGGGCGTCGACGCGGTCTGTCCGCCGCGGCTCGACGGGTAGGACGAGGTGCTGCCCCCGGTCGACGGCTGCGGCGCCGGAGCGGGAGTCCAGACGAGGCGGTCCTGGCCCCCGGCGTTGTAGACGACGCTGTCGGGCTGCGCGCCGGTCACGTCGAAGTAGATCTTGCCGCTCGTCGACTGGCCCTGCGCGATGGTGGACGGGTTGACGCCCTGCGGCGTGGCCACCCCGAACAGCGCCCGGTAGGTCTGGCCGTCGGCGGCGCGGGCGTTGAAGTTCGACACGATCGGCGTCGCGCCACCCTGGACGGCCTCGTCGGTCGCGGTGACCTCCCAGAGCGTTCCGGCGGGCTGGTAGGGGATGACGTCCGAACTCTGCTTCAGGCCGGTCACGGTCCAGTGCTGCACGACGGCGCCGTCGACGAGTTCGCCCTGCTGGCCGATGGGCTGCATGGCTGCGCCCTCGGCGGAGGCGATGCCCGCGCCTGCGACAACGATCGCGCCGGCGGCGACGGCCGCTGCGGCCAGTTTGGTGATGGTGACGGTGTACTTCACGTGTCGTGCCCTCCTGAGTGTCTTATCGACTGTCGGCATCCCCCGACGGGATGATCACGTCAACCGAAACTAGCAGGCCGCTGTGTGCGCCTGGGAACCGTCGATGGTTTCCCGCTGAGCGGCGGGACAATCATCCGGATCACCCGATTCGCTGCTGCGGAGGCCTTCTGTACCGCTACAACGCAGCGCTGCAAACCCATTGGTCGGGTCCGGCCACGCGTGGTGTGGGCGTGGTCGAGACCCCGGGGGTCGGCAGCTACCCGGCGGGCGTTTGCCGAGCAACCGAACGTCAGGCCGGGACGAATTCCACGCCGGCCAGCGCGACGGCGTCGTCGCGGTCGGGCGCCGTCACGACCGCCTGGTAACCCGTGCCGTCCCGCCACACCCGGACGCGGAGGGTCTCGCCGGGGAAGACGACACCAGCGAAGCGGGCACCGTACCGGCCGACACGGGAGGTGTCGCCGTCGAGGAGGAGGTCGGTGAGGGCCTTCGCCGTCATGCCGTACGTGCACAGGCCGTGCAGGATCGGCCTCGGGAATCCGGCGGCGGAGGCGAAGGCGGGATCGGAGTGCAGCGGATTGCGGTCGCCGCACATCCGGTACAGCAGGGCCTGCTGCGGTGACACCGCGATGGTGAAGTCGTGATCGGGTGCCTGTTGCGGGGGTTCCGACGACGTGGAGGGGCCGCGCTCGCCGCCGAAGCCACCTTCACCGCGCGCGAAGATCGACCGCCGCTGCGTCCACAGCAGGGTGCCGTCCGGTGAACTCACCGTGGTCTCCGACCAGATGACCGCGGCCTTGCCCTTGTCCCAGATGTCGGTGAAGCGGGTGGTCGCCACACCCGTTCCCGCGGCCGGGATCGGACCGGGAACGGTGACGGACTCACTGGCGTGCAACACCTTCGACAACTCGATGTCGATGCCGGGGAACCGGACGGTGGGCGCCTCCGTCATGTGGAAGCTCTGCGCCACGTTGCCGAACGTCGGCAGCACCTGCGGTGTGTCGTCGGTGAGGTAGCGCAGTTCGCGCGGATCCATCGGGTCGGCACCCGCCCCGAGTCCCAGGTGGTAGAGCTGCACGTCGCTGCTCGTCCACGAGAACTCGGCGGTCGCGGGCTCCGCCGCCAGCGCGACGTCGAGGTCGATCGGCATCAGCGACCGCCGGTGGACGAGCCGGCGAGGTGCAGCGCCGCGAGGTAGCCGAACGTCATGGCCGGACCGATGGTCCCGCCGGGGCCGGGGTAGGTGTGGCCCATGACCGGCGAGCTGACGTTGCCCGCGGCGTACAGGCCGTCGATCACGGAGCCGTCGTCGCGGAGCGCCCGACCGTTCACGTCGGTCCGGACGCCGCCCTTGGTGCCGAGGTCGCCGGGCACCATCTTGGCGGCGTAGTACGGGCCGTGGCTGATCTCGCCGAGGTTGGGGTTCGGCTTGTTGGTCGGATCGCCGTAGTAACGGTCGTACGCGCTCTCGCCGCGCTTGAAGTCCTCGTCGACGCCGCTGCGGGCGAAGCCGTTGAACCGGTCCACCGTCGCCCGGAACGCGTCGGCGGGCAGGCCCGTTTTCTGCGCCAACTCGTCGAGGGTGTCGGCCTTCACGATGACGCCGGACTCGAGCCACTTCTTCGGGATCCGCTGTCCCGGTTGCAGTCCCGCGAAGATGTAGCGGTCGCGGTACTGCTGGTCGAAGACGAGCCAGGCCGGCACGTTCTCGCCGGGTCCGGCGCCCTGGCCGAACTCGCCGCCGTACATGTGGTGGCACGCCTCGACGTAGGGCATCGACTCGTTCATGAACCGTTGACCCGACATGTTGACGATGATCGACCCGGGCGAGTTGCGCTCCGACAGCGCGAACCACGGCGAGTCGACCAGCGGGACCGTCGGACCCCACCAGGCGTCCTCCATGACCTCGAGCGCGGCGCCCAGCTTCTCGGCGGCCACGATGCCGTCGCCGGTGTTGGCCACCGCGCCGACCGTCCACTCCGTCGTGATCGGCGCGCGCTGGTACTTCACCCGCATCTGCTCGTTGTGCTCGAAGCCGCCGCTGCCCAGGATGACGCCGCGCCGGACGCGGATGAGTTGCGGCTCGGCACTTTCCGGGCCGGTGCAGTCGCGCACGTAGATGCCCCGGACCACGCCGTCCTCCACGTAGAGGTCGGTGAGCGCCGTGTTGAGCCGGACCGGCACCCCGGCGTCCTGCAGGCCGATCCGCAGCGGGGCGATCAGCGCGCGCCCCATCCCGACCAGGTTCTTGCCGGTGGTGTTGGCCCACACGGAGCGGATGCCGACCTTGAGACTGCGCAGGACACCGCGCGGGTGGCGCTTGAGCTGGTTGAGCCGCACGTAGTCCTGCTGCATCACCACCATGTTCATCGGCACCTTGCCGTACGCCGGCTCGAGGCCCTTCTCGTCGGCACCGAGTCGCTTGGCGTTGAACGGTTTCGGCTCGACGGACCGGCCGGTCGACTTGCCGCCCGGCGTCTCCGGGTAGTAGTCGGAGTAGTTCGGCACCCAGCACAGCTTGAGTGGCGAGTTCTTCAGCACGAAGGACAACATCTCGGGACCGCGCTCGAGGTAGGTGTCGATCTTCTCGGCGGGTGCGGCGTCACCGATGATGGTGTGGAGGTACGTCCGGGCCGCCTCGGCGGTGTCCTTGACGCCATCGCGCCGGAGCACTTCGTTGTTCGGAATCCACACGCCGCCGCCCGATCGGGCCGTCGAACCTCCATAGTGCGGGGCCTTCTCTACGACTAGTGTCGAGAGGCCCTGGTGGGCTGCGGTGAGGGCGGCGACCATGCCGGCGGCGCCGCTTCCGACCACGACGACGTCGTACTCCTGCTCAGTCATGTAGAACACGTTATAGAATGGCCCGGCGATCCAACAACAGCGCCGGTCAACTAAACGAGGGGACTTCACGAATGTTGCCCGTTGAGGTGCGCGAGCAGCTGGCGGCCGATCTGGCCCGAGCCGAGCGTGACCGGGTGCCGATCCGGCCGCTGACCGACGCGAATCCGGGCATCGACGTGGTCGATGCCTACGAGATCCAGCTGATCAACATCCGTTCGCGGGTGGCGTCGGGGTCTCGGGTGATCGGGCACAAGGTGGGGCTGTCGTCGGAGGCCATGCAGAAGATGATGGGCGTCGACGAGCCCGACTACGGGCACCTGCTGGCCGAGATGGAGGTGTTCGAGGACGTCGCGGTCCCGGCGGGCACGTTCCTCTATCCGCGGGTGGAGGTCGAGGTGGGATTCATCCTGGCCGACGACCTGCCCGGTGAGGGGTGCACCGAGGACGACGTGCTGGCCGCGACGGCGGCGTTCGCGCCGTCGATCGAGTTGATCGACACCCGGATCACCGACTGGAAGATCAAGTTGTGCGACACGATCGCGGACAACGCGTCGTCGGCGGGGTGGGTGCTCGGCAGTGAGCGGGTGTCGCCCAAG
Source organism: Mycobacterium sp. PTI7 (assembly GCF_056679845.1). Taxonomy (NCBI): domain Bacteria; kingdom Bacillati; phylum Actinomycetota; class Actinomycetes; order Mycobacteriales; family Mycobacteriaceae; genus Mycobacterium; species Mycobacterium sp. PTI7. Next base: position 3,934,452 of record NZ_CM155252.1, on the reverse strand, counting down.
GACGTCGACATCAAGAACATCGACGCGGTGTTGACCTGCAACGGCGAGGTCGTGGCCGAGGGGCGCAGTGATGCGGTGCTGGGCAATCCGGTGACCGCGGTGGCGTGGCTGGCGCGCAAGGTCGATCAGTTCGGGGTGCGGTTGAAGGCCGGCGACGTGGTCCTGCCGGGGTCGTGCACGCGTGCGATAGATGCTCGTCCCGGTGACGATTTCGTAGCCACGTTCGACGGACTAGGTTCGGTTCGTCTCTCTTTCGAATGACCGTGTCAATGAGGAGAAGTCATGCCTGACAAGGCAACCGTCGCGATCGTCGGGTCCGGCAACATCAGTACCGACCTGCTCTACAAGCTGCTGCGGTCGGACTGGCTGGAGCCGCGGTGGATGATCGGCATCGACCCCGACAGCGAAGGCCTGGCGCGGGCGCGGAAGCTGGGGTTGGAGACCAGCCACGAGGGTGTGGACTGGCTTCTCGCGCGCGACGAGCGCCCCGATCTGGTGTTCGAGGCGACCAGTGCCTACGTGCACCGCGACGCCGCTCCGCGATACGCCGAGGCGGGGATCCGGGCGATCGACCTGACCCCGGCGGCGGTGGGGCCCGGGGTGATTCCGCCGGCGAACCTGCGCGAGCACCTCGACAGTCCGAACGTCAACATGGTCACCTGCGGCGGGCAGGCCACCATCCCGATGGTCTACGCGGTGACGCGCGCGGTCGCCGAGCAGGGCGGGGTGGTGCCGTATGCGGAGATCGTGGCGTCGGTGTCCTCGGCGTCGGCGGGGCCGGGGACGCGGGCCAACATCGACGAGTTCACCAAGACCACCAGCCGGGGCATCGAGGTCATCGGCGGCGCCACCCGGGGCAAGGCGATCATCATCCTCAATCCGGCCGAGCCGCCGATGATCATGCGCGACACCATCTTCTGCGCGATCCCCGAGGACGCCGATCAGGATGCGATCACGGCGTCGATCACCGACGTCGCGGCGCAGGTGCAGACCTACGTGCCGGGGTACCGGTTGCTCAACGAGCCGCAGTTCGACCCGCCCTCGATGCACTCGGGTGGACAGGCGTTGGTGACGGTCTTCGTGGAGGTGGAGGGTGCCGGTGATTACCTGCCGCCGTATGCGGGGAACCTCGACATCATGACCGCCGCGGCCACCAAGGTGGGCGAGGAGATCGCCAAGGAAGTTCTGGCTGCGACCACGGGGGGACACGCATGAGCATCAGCGAGGACATCTACTTCGACGCCAGCTGGGACGTGCGGATGACCGACACGTCGCTGCGCGACGGGTCCCATCACAAGCGTCATCAGTTCACCGCCGACGAGGTGCGGTCGATCGTCGCGGCCCTCGACGCTGCGGGGGTGCCGGTCATCGAGGTCACCCACGGCGATGGGTTGGGCGGGTCGAGCTTCAACTACGGCTTCTCCAAGACCCCGGAGCAGGAGCTGATCAAGCTCGCGGCCGAGACGGCCACCGAATCGAAGATCGCGTTCCTGATGCTGCCGGGTCTGGGCACGAAGGACGACATCGCCGAGGCGCAGCAGAACGGCGGGTCGATCTGCCGGGTCGCCACGCACTGCACCGAGGCCGACGTGTCGGTCCAGCACTTCGGGTTCGCCCGCGACCGCGGCCTGGAGACCGTCGGGTTCCTGATGATGGCCCACACGATCCCGCCGGAGAAGCTCGCCGCCCAGGCCCGCATCATGGCCGATGCGGGTTGTCAGTGCGTCTACGTCGTGGATTCGGCGGGGGCGTTGGTGCTCGAGGGCGTCGCCGATCGGGTCGCGGCGCTGGTCGCGGAGTTGGGCGACGATGCGCAGGTCGGGTTCCACGGTCACGAGAACCTTGGCCTGGGTGTGGCGAACTCGGTGGAGGCGGTCCGTGCGGGCGCCAAACAGATCGACGGCAGCACCCGGCGCTTCGGTGCGGGTGCGGGCAACGCGCCGGTCGAGGCGATGATCGGGGTGTTCGACAAGATCGGCGTCAAGACCGGCATCGACTTCTTCGAGATCGCCGACGCCGCCGAGGACGTCGTGCGCCCGGCGATGCCCGCCGAATGCCTCCTGGATCGAAATGCCCTGGTCATGGGCTACTCCGGGGTGTACTCCAGCTTCCTCAAGCATGCCATCCGCCAGTCCGAACGCTACGGCGTGCCCGCCCACCAGCTGCTCCACCGGGCCGGACAGCGCAAGTTGATCGGCGGCCAGGAAGATCAACTCATCGACATCGCCCTCGAAATCAAGCGCGAACAGGACGCCTCGGCAACCACCGGCTGACGGCACGGGTATCGATAGCGCAACAGCCGCTTAACGAACGTCTCCCGGTCCGCACAGCGAATATCGCCACGGTAGGCTCGCGGGGCACCGTCGTGGTCCCACGACGCTCTGCCAGACCGAGATCTTGACGCGCTCACGACATCGGAGGCCGCCCTGACCGTGCGACCGGCTGAGACGACGATGCCCGAGTCCCTGGACCCGGTGGCACACGTTCACGTGCCCACCGCGGCAGAGGCCGTGGCGGACTTCATCGGCGTGCCCCGGGCCCGCGGCATGATCCATCTGGTCGCAGCCGGGGTGGCCGCCATCGCGGGCATCGCCCTGCTGTGGAGCGCCTGGCACGCCCCGCGCCCCGGAGCCTTCCTGGCGGCCGCCGTCTACGCGGTCGGGATCGTCGGCTTGTTCGGCGTCAGCGCCACCTACCACCGCGTGCAGTGGGACTCGCCGGTCACCGAAAAGTGGATGAAGCGGCTCGACCACTCGCTGATCTTCATCTTCATCGGCGCCTGCTACACACCGCTGGCCATGCTGGCCATGCCCCCGGAGGTCGGTACCAAGGTCCTGATCATCGTGTGGTCGGGGGCCGCGGCCGGCGTCGCACTCAAGATGCTGTGGCCGTCGGCCCCGAGGTGGGTGGGCGTACCGCTCTACCTGCTGCTCGGCTACGTCGCGGTCCTCTTCGTCGAGGAACTGCTCGACGGCGCGGGGCCGCTCGTGGTCATCCTCCTGATCGCCGGTGCGGTGCTCTACAACATCGGGGCGATCCTCTACGGCGCACGGTGGCCGAATCCGTGGCCGACGACCTTCGGTCACCACGAGTTCTTCCACGCCTTCACCGCAGTCGGGGCGACGTGCCACTTCGTCGCCATCTGGCTCGTCGTGCAGTGACGTAACGCCCTCCAGCCTCATCGACGCGCCGCACCCGCGCGGACGAGAACCTCCCAGGGGACCCGTGCAGGATGGTGCGGTGACCGCCGCCCCGACCTCGAGACGACGTCGCGTCGGCTCGCTCGAGGTGCTGCTCGTCGGGTTGGTCGTGCTCGCGGTCTCGGCCGGCTGGCTGCGCGCGGCCGTCACCGACCACGTCGACCTCGGTGTCGCCGCGACGGTGTTCAGCGGCGTGTTCGTGCAGGCGTTGCCGTTCCTCGTGCTCGGCGTCGTGGTCAGCGGGACCATCGCGGCCTTCGTCAGCCCGGAGCGGCTGGCGTCGTGGTTGCCGCGCCGCCCGGCGGCCGCCGTCCTCGTCGCGGGCGTCGGGGGAGCGGCACTGCCCGGCTGCGAGTGCGGGTCGGTTCCCGTCGCCCGGCGGCTGTACGCGCCGGGACGCACGGGCGCGGCGGCGCTGACGTTCATGCTGTCGGCGCCGGCGATCAATCCCGTGGTCCTGGTGGCCACCGCGGTCGCGTTCCCCGGCGAGCCGCTGATGGTGCTGGCCCGCTGCGTGGCCTCGCTGGCGACCGCGGTGATCATGGGGTTGGCCTGGATGCGCTTCGGCCGCGAGGAATGGGTGACGCGGTCACTGCCGCGCACCGACCGTCGGCCGGGAGAGTCGCGATGGACGGTGTTCAGCGAGGCGGCCCGACACGACTTCCTGCAGGCGGCGTCCTACCTCGTCCTCGGCGCGGCGGCGGCAGCGGCCTTGCGCGTGATGGTGCCCGACTGGATCTTCGAGCACCTCGCCGGCCACCTGCTGCTCGGCGTCCTGACGATGGCGGTGCTGGCGGTGGTCCTGGCCCTGTGCTCGGAGGCCGACGCGTTCGTCGCCGCCAGCCTGACCATGCTGCCGCTGGTGCCGCGGCTGGTGTTCCTCGTCGTCGGCCCGGCGGTCGACGTCAAGCTGTCCGCCATGCAGGCGGGGACGTTCGGCCGGCGGTTCGCCGTTCGGTTCGGACCCGCCACGTTCGTGGTGGCGACGGTGGTGGCGACCGTGGTGGGCCTGCTGTTCCTCGGGGACCGCCCGTGAGCCGCTTCACGCAGAACCTCGTGCTGCTGCTGGTCGGCGCCAGTATCGCGGTGATGCTCGTCAAGGGCACCTACGTGAACTACGTGAAACCGAGCCTGCTCCCCTGGCTGGTGATCGCCGCCGTCGTGCTGATCGCGCTGGGGCTCGCTGCCGTGGTCCGGGACATCCGCGGCGCGGGCACCGACGACCACGAGGACGATCACGATGGCCATCGGCACCGGACCGGTCTGGCCTGGTTCCTGCTCGTCCCCATCGCGATGATCGCGTTCGTGGTGCCGCCGCCCCTGGACGCCCGCGGTGCCGCGGCACCGCCCGCCACGTCGGCGCCGCCGCCGCGCAGCTTCGCGCCGCTCCCGCCGGGACCCTCGCCCACGGTCCCGGTACCCGAGATCGTCATGCGCGCCGCGGCCGATCCGGCGCGCAGCCTCGACGGACGCACGATCACGGCCTCGGGGTTCACGCTGCGCTACCCGGACGGCGTCTACCTGGCGCGGGTGGTGATCGTGTGTTGCGCCGCCGACGCCCAGCTCGCGCGGATCAGGCTGTCCGGACGCGGCGCGGAAGTGGCGGCCGGCTTCGGCGAGGAGACGTGGATCCGGGTCGAGGGTGACGTCGTCCCGGGTTCGGCGGACGCGTCCAACGACTTCATCCCCACCCTGACCGCCGCCTCGGTGACGCGCATCGACAAGCCGGCCAACACCTACGCCTACTGACGGCTGCCGGGCCGTCCGTCGGACCGACCCGGCACGATGGGCGTGTGAAGACCTCCCGTCGCACCCCCCGCCCCGTCGCCCGCCCATGACCGCCACCCGCGAACAGGCCCAGACGCTGCTCGAGCAGCTCGCCGGCCCGGAGGCCATCCTGCGTGACGACCAGTGGACGGCGATCGAGGCACTGGTGGTGCAGCGGCGGCGGGCGCTGGTCGTCCAGCGCACCGGGTGGGGCAAGTCGGCGGTCTACTTCATCGCCGCGAAGCTGCTGCGCGCCGAGGGCAGGGGACCGACGGTCATCGTGTCGCCGCTGCTGGCGCTGATGCGCAACCAGGTGCAGTCCGCGGCACGCGCCGGCGTGCGCGCCGCGACCATCAACTCGAGCAACGTCACCGACTGGAACGACGTGCACCGCGACGTGGCGTCCGGCGACCTCGACGTGCTGCTGGTCAGCCCGGAACGGTTGAACAACCCCGACTTCCGCGACGAGGTGCTGCCCGCCCTGGCCCGCGACGCCGGTCTGGTCGTGATCGACGAGGCCCACTGCGTCTCCGACTGGGGGCACGACTTCCGCCCCGACTACCGGCGGATCCGCACGCTGGTCGCCGAACTAGGTTCGGACATCCCCGTTCTCGCGACCACCGCGACCGCCAACGACCGCGTGGTGGCCGACGTCAGCAGTCAGCTCGGCGTCGGCGGGGGCGACACCCTGGTGCTGCGCGGCGGCCTGGACCGCGAGTCGCTGCGACTGGCCGTCGTCAAGGTGGGCAACCCGGCGCAGCGTGCGGCCTGGCTCGCCGAGCACATCACCGACCTGCCGGGGTCGGGCATCGTCTACACGCTCACCGTGGCGCAGGCCAACGACGTGGCGGCCATGCTCGCCGAACGTGGGCACGCCGTCCACGCCTACACCGGCGCGACCGAGACCTCGGAGCGCGAGCAGCTCGAGAACGACCTGCTGGCCAACCGGGTCAAGGCGCTGGTCGCCACGTCGGCGCTGGGCATGGGGTTCGACAAGCCGGACCTCGGCTTCGTCGTTCATCTCGGCGCACCGGCCTCGCCGATCGCCTACTACCAGCAGGTCGGTCGCGCGGGCCGCTCGACCGACAGCGCCGAGGTGGTGCTTCTGCCCGGCGCCGAGGACCGCGAGGTGTGGCGGTACTTCGCGTCGGTGGCGTTCCCCTCGGAACCGATGGTGCGCAACGTGATCGACGCCCTCGAACCCGAGCGCCCGCAGTCCACGCCGGCGTTGGAGCCGCTCGTCGACCTGAACCGCACCCGGCTGGAGATGGTGCTCAAGGTGCTCGACGTCGACGGTGCGGTGCGCCGCGTCAAGGGCGGGTGGATCAGCACGGGACAGCCGTGGAGCTACGACGAGGAGCGGTACCGCCGACTCGAGGAGGCCCGGCAGCGCGAGCAGCAGGCGATGCTCGACTACCTCGACACCGACGAGTGCCGCATGGTCTTCCTGCGCCGGCAGCTCAACGATCCCGAGCTGATCGACGGCGAACGCTGCGGCCGGTGCGACAACTGCACCGGGGCGCACTACGAGTCGGCCGTCGACGCCTCGGCGGCCGAGGCGGCCCGGGAACGGCTGATGCGACCCGGGGTCCAGATCGCGCCGCGCCGGCAGTGGCCGTCGGGTCTGGCGAAACTCGGGGTGAGCCTCAGCGGCAAGATCGCCGACGGCCCGGGTCCGGGACGGGCCATCGGGCGCCTGACCGACCTGGGGTGGGGTGCCCGTCTGCGCGCCGTCCTCGACGGGCCGGACGCCGAGGCCCCCGACGACCTGGTCCGTGCGGCCGTCGCCGTGCTCGCGGCGTGGGACTGGGAGACCCGGCCGACGTCGGTGATGGGGCTGGACTCTCGGCGACACCCCGTCCTGATCTCCTCGCTGGTCGGCAAGCTCGCCGACCTGGGCCGGCTCACCGATCTCGGCACCCTGCGGTACTCGGTCGAGCGCCGGCCGGTCACGGCGGCCAACTCGGCGTATCGCGTTGCGGGACTGTCCGGTTCGTGGGACCCGCCCGAGTCGGCGCCGTTCGACGGGCCGGTGCTGCTGGTCGACGACCTCACCGACACGGGGTGGACGCTGACGATGGCGGCCCGGACGGTGCGCCAGGCCGGCGCGCCCGAGGTCCTGCCGTTCGCCATCGCGGCGGTCAGCTGATGGGCGTGGTCCGCGCCGTCGCGCGGGTCCTGCTCGGCGCGGCACTGGTGTTCGCCGGCGTCAGCCACCTCACGTTCGCCCGCACCGCGTTCTACGCACAGATCCCACCGTGGCTGCCGCTGAACGCCGAGTTCGTGATCGCCGCGTCCGGCGTCGTCGAGATCGTCCTGGGGTTCGCGCTGGTCGTCCTGCCCCGCTGGCGGGTCCCGCTGGGCTGGCTCACCGCGGCCCTGTTCGTGGTGGTGTTCCCGGGCAACGTCTCGCAGTATCTGACGCACTCCGACGCCTTCGGGCTGGACTCCGATCGCTCGCGGGCGATCCGGCTGGCGTTCCAGCCGCTGCTGATCCTCTGGGCGCTCTGGTCCACGGGAGCTTGGGCCGCGTGGCGTGCCCGCAGGTCGGTCAGTGCCCGCCCAGCTGAACGGTGAGGGTGTGCGCCGTGGCCATCAATCCCCTGGCGTGCCGGGCGATCTCGGCATCGGTCAGTGCTCTGCCGATTCGCAGTGACACGACCATCGCCTGCCGCCGGTAGTGGTCGTACACCGGCGCGGAGATCACGCTGATGTCGTGCTTCTGCCGGCTGGAGCCGGCCTCGCCGGGCAGGTACACGCGCTCGCCGACGTCGGAGATCAACTCGCCGAGCAGCGCCCGCAGTTCCTGGGGCAGCGTGTTCGACATGCCCGCCATCAGGGCGTAGAGGCGTCGACCGCCCGCGGTCTGGCGTTCCACCAGGTAGCCCGTCGCCCGACACTCGGCCACGACGCGGTCCAACCGGTCGGAGTCGGTGCGCAGCGGGATGGTGGGCTCCCGGGCCAGCCAGTCGCGCAGCGCGTCGTCGTCCCACAGCACGAACATCAGTCCGACCGGTGGCGCGAACGGGTAGCTCTGCCCGGCGCGCACGCCGACGTCGGAGCCGGGTGGTCCCACCAGGTCCAGCAGTGTGATCCGCTCGTCGACGATCGCGGCCAGCGACGCCGTGGTGTCGTACTGCCGGGAGAGCCTCCGCAACTCCTCGCGTGCGGCCGGGCTGACCCGTAGCGATTCCTGGGCGATGTGTCCCAGCGAGATCAGTGACGGCCCCAACCGATAGGTCTTGTCCTGCGAATCGCGAACCAGGTAACCGGATTCGGCGAGGGTGGTGACGATGCCGAGGCACGTCGGCTTGCTCTGGCCGGTGCGCCGGGCGAGTTCGGAGACGCCGAACCGGTCGTGCGGATGTCTGGCCAGGAAGTCGAGGATCTCCACCACCCGCCGGGTCGGTGGTGAGGCACGGTCGGTCACCCGCCCCTCCTCTCCCCGGGCCGCCGCCGGACGTTGACGCGAATTGGAACACGTTCTAGTGTCAGGTCGGAAACTCTACCAGCGCGGTCCAATATTGGAACGTTGGTCGCCATCGATCGGGTCAGGGGTCAGCACGCCACATGTACTCACAGCCATTGGCAGAAGCCATCGCGGAGGCGGAGAGCCTCGTCGCCGCCGCCCCGTTCATCGAGTCCGAGGCCGACCTCCTCGAGGGACTGCAGTACCTGGCTGGCTGCATCGCGGCGTGCACCTCCGTCGCGTTCGACTACGACCGCGACCATCCCTTCCTGCACAGCGGCACCGGCCCGTTCACCAAGATGGGCCTCGACAACCCCGACACGATGTACTTCGGGACGAGCGTGCAGCCCGGGAACGAGTACGTCGTCACCGGTCGGCGCGGCACCACCACCGACGTGAGCTTTCAATTGCTCGGTGGCGAGTACACCGACGACAACGTGCCCGACAGCGACACGGCCTTCGACGACCGCAAGCTGGACATCGCCGATGACGGCACGTTCGAGTGGCGGTTCACCCCGAAGACGCCGTCGCAGTTGGTCATTCGCGAGGTCTACAACGACTGGTCCGCCCAGCGCGGCACGTTCGCCATCTCGCGCAGCGACACCGTCGGCACCGCTCCGCCGCCCCTGAGTGCCGAACTCATCGAGAAGCGCTATGCGGTGGCGGGCAAGCAGCTGGTGCAGCGGGTGAAGACCTGGCTGCAGTTCCCGAAGTGGTTCTACGACGACCTACCGGTCAACACCCTCACCGCACCGCGCCTGACGCCCGGCGGACTGGCGACGCAGTACTCCTCGGTCGGACACTACGATCTGGCGCCCGGCCAGGCGATCGTCATCACCCTGCCCGCCAGCGACGCGCCGTACCTCGGCTTCCAGCTGGGCAGCCTCTGGTACATCTCGCTGGACTACATCAACCACCAGACGTCGCTCAACGGCACACAGGCGCAGGCGGATCCCGACGGCAAGATCCGGATCGTGGTGTCCGACGAGAACCCGGGCGTCACCAACTGGTGCGAGACGCTCGGGCACGCCAAGGGCTACCTGCAGTTCCGGTGGCAGCGGGTGTCGCGGGAGTTGACCGCCGCCGACGGCCCGACGCTCGAGATCGTCGACCTCGACCAGCTGCCGTCGGTGCTGCCCCACTACGAGACCAACAGGATCTCCGAGCAGGACTGGCGCGAGCGGATCGCGCTGCGCCAGCGGCTCATCGGCGAAAGGATGGTGGGCTAGACATGCCCGGACTACTGACCGACAAGGTCGTCGTCATCAGTGGCGTCGGACCGGCGCTGGGCACCACGCTCGCGCGCAGGTGTGCCGAGGAGGGCGCCGACCTCGTCTTGGCCGCGCGCACCGTCGAGCGGTTGCAGGACGTCGCCGGTCAGGTCACGGCACTGGGCCGGCGTGCCGTGGCCGTGGGCACCGACATCACCGACGAGGAACAGGTCGCCAATCTGGTGTCCACCTCGATCGCCGAGTTCGGGAAAGTCGACGTCCTGATCAACAACGCGTTCCGGGTGCCGTCGATGAAGCCCTTCGCCAAGACCAGTTTCGACCACATCCGCGACACGATCGAGTTGACCGTGCTGGGCGCGCTGCGGCTGATCCAGGGTTTCACCCCCGCGCTGACCGAGGCGAACGGGTCGGTGGTCAACGTCAACTCGATGGTGGTCCGGCACTCCGACCCCAAGCAGGGCGCGTACAAGATGGCGAAGTCGGCGCTGCTGGCCATGTCGCAGTCGCTGGCGAGTGAACTCGGCGAGGCCGGGATCCGGGTCAACTCGGTTCTGCCGGGCTACATCTGGGGTGGCACGCTGCAGAGCTACTTCGAGCATCAGGCCGGCAAGTACGGCACCACGGTCGACGAGATCTACAAGGCGGCGGCGGTCAACAGCGACCTCAAGCGGCTGCCCACCGAGGACGAGGTGGCCTCGGCCATCCTGTTCATGGCCAGCGACCTGTCCAGCGGCATCACCGGCCAGGCGCTCGACGTCAACTGCGGGGAGTACAAGGCATGACCGTGCGTACGAACGTCGGAACGCTCGACGACCTGCACGCCTCGGCCGTGAAGGCCTGCGGACTGGACGACTTCGGGGTCGACGACGACAACTATCGCGAGGCGCTCGGGGTGCTGCTCGAGTCCTTCGCCCGCGACGCCGACCTCACCGAGTTCGGCAGCAAGATGCAGCGCTTCTTCGTCCGGAACGCGTTGGTGGCGCGGCTGGTGTCGGAGGCGGCGTTCGCGCAGTACCCCGAGCACGCCGACGTCGCCGTCGAGCGGCCCATCTTCGTCACGGGCCTGCCCCGCACCGGCACGACGGCGATCCACCGGCTGCTCGCCGCCGACCCGCGCCACCAGGGCCTGGAACTGTGGCTGGCCGAGTTCCCGCAGCCCCGCCCACCGCGTGCGACGTGGGCGCAGAACCCGATGTTCCAGCGCCTCGACGCGCAGTTCTCCAAGGCGCACGAGGAGAACCCCGACTACACGGGACTGCACTACATGACCGCCGACGAGGTGGAGGAGTGCTGGCAGCTGCTGCGTCAGTCACTCCACTCGGTGTCCTACGAGACGCTGGCGCACCTGCCGACGTACTCGCAGTGGCTCTCCCGCCAGGACTGGACCAAGCCCTACGCGCGGCACCGCAAGAACCTCCAGCTGATCGGGCTCAACGATCCCGGCAAGCGCTGGGTGCTGAAGAACCCCAGCCACCTCTTCGCGCTCGACGCACTGTTCGCGACGTACCCGGACGCACTGGTGGTGCAGTGCCACCGCCCGGCCGAGACCATCATGGCCTCGATGTGCTCGCTGGCTCAGCACACCACGGCGGGATGGTCGAACAGCTTCGAGGGCAAGGTGATCGGCGAGGACTCGCTCGAGACCTGGTCGCGCGGCCTGCGGCTGTTCAACGCCGAACGCGCCCGCCACGACCCGGCGCAGTTCTACGACCTCGACTACTTCGAGCTGATCAAGAATCCGATCGGTGCGGTCGAGGGGGTGTACCGCGCGTTCGGCATCGACTTCACCGACGCCGCCCGCGACGCGATGGTGGCGACCGACGAGGAGAGCAAGAAGGGCCCCCGAGCGCCCAAGCACACGTACTCACTGGAGGACTACGGCCTGACCACCGAGCAGGTCAAGGACCAGTTCGCCGGGCTCTGACCACCGTCTTGCTACATGGGTGAAGGAAATTCCTTCACACGCGTAGGAACCCGTGTTAGGTTCGACGGGTGCCGACCGCCCACGTGACCGACGAGCCGGGCCGCGCCGCCCACCTCGGGCCGGAACGGCGCCGGCCGCAGGTCCTCGACGCCGCGCTCGCGATCTCCCTGCAGGACGGCGTCGGCGAGGTGACGATCGGCGCGATCGCCAAGCGGCTCAACGTGACCCGGCCGGTCGTGTATGCGTGCTTCGCGGACCGCGTGGAGATCATCACCGCGCTGCTCGAGCGTGAGACCGCACGTCTGCGCGACGCACTGGTCGACGCGCTGCGGTCCGCGCGCGGCGACGGCCCCGGCGACGCGTTCGTCGCCGGCTATCGCGCGTTGCTCCACGTGGTCGCCGAGCGTCCCGACTCCTGGCGGGTGGTCTTCGCAGCCCAGCCCGACCGCGCCGTGTCCGACCGCTTCACGATGGTGCGCTCCGAGATGGCGGTGCTCGCATCGGGGTGGATCCGCCCGGTCGTGACCAAGTGGTGGCAGATCGAGGACGTCGACGCCACGCTGCCCGTGCTCATCGAGTTCTTCCTGTCGTCGTGCGAGGCCGCGGTGCGGTCGCTGCTCGACGAGTCGAGCACCTGGACGCCCGACGACCTCGGCGAACTGTACGGACGCATGGTGTCCAGCGCCTTCGCCGCCGCCCGCTGACCCGACCGGAGAATGGAGCACACGATGACGACGCCACACGAGGACTACGGGTTCTTCGGACCGGGCTCGGTGACCTGGCGGGTCTGGGGCTACCCCACGTCGATGACGGTCGGCTTCCAACGCTCGGTGGTCGTCGAGGAACTCGACCCCAACCTGGTTGCGGCGGTGGACAAGACGCACGACATCTACCGCCGTCCACGCACGCGCTACGACCGCACGCTGCGGTACTTCTCGATGGTCGCGTTCGGCGGCTCGCGCGAAACTGCAACGGCGGCAGACGTCCTCGTCAAGATCCACTCGAAGGCGATCGGCACGGAGCCCTACGGCGGCGGCCGCTACGACGCCAACGATCCGGCATCCCAGCTGTGGATACACCTCACCGCGTGGCATTCCATCCTGTACGCCTACGAGAAGTACGGTCCCGGACCGCTGGCGCCGGAGGACGAGGCCCGCTACTGGCAGGAGTGCGCGGTCGCCGCGGAACTGCAGACGTGCTCGCCGCACGACGTGCCGCGTACCCGCGACGGCGTCCGGCGCTACTTCGAGTGGATGCGGCCACAGCTGGTCGCGAGCGACATCGCGGTGCAGGCGATGACCCACCTGCTCGACGCCGACGTCATGCTGCCGCCGATGCCGCGCGCGGCACGCCCGCTCGCACGACTGGTCAGCCGGGTGCTGCGCGCCGGAACCATTGCGACCATGCCGCACTGGATGCGGCATCTCAGCGGCATCGAGCAGTCGAGGATCACCGACGTCCTGGTCCGTCCGGTGCTCTGGGCCGCCTTCCGGTTGGTGAGCCTCAGTCCGCGTGCGGAGTTGCGCGTGCTCGGCGTGCTGTCGCCCATGACGCTGCCGGTCGTCGCCCCGGTCAAGCTGAAGGTGCCGCCGGTCCGCGCGGAAGTGGTCAGCCCGGCGCAGGCCCGGCAGCGGTACGGCTTCGACCGGCCGGCCGAGGCTCACCTGGGTCTCCGGGCCACGCAGGCCCGCCGGGTGTTCGCCGACGGCGTCGACCCCAGCGACGAGGGACTCCTGGAGTCCGAACCGATCCTCGGCGCACTGAGCCGAGGCGCTCGTCGATGACCGTGGTTCGGCTACTCCGTGACGGGTTCGTCATCGGCCTGTTGGCCACGGCGGCGATCGCCCTCGGGATCTTCGCGCTGCTGTACCCCGTGCGGCTGGACGCCCACGACCGCTGGGGCGCCCAGATCGTCTGCGGCACAGGCATCGTCTCGGACCACGCGCAGGCCGAGACGACCGGCGGCGTGGGATTCCCGGACGGCGCGCTCGTGCTCGACCCGACCGTCCACACCGACTACGTGGCTCGGTGCGATGCCGCGACGTGGTGGCGACGCGGATGGGCGGTGACGTTGATCATCCCGGGTGCCGTGGTGTCGGCGGTGCTACTGCGCGCTAGCCATCGCCGGGAGACGGGGCGCTAGACATCTCCTCGAGGCAGCCCTCCGAGATGGCGTGCCGGATGCTGTCGGACAGCTTGGGGCACGATCTCGTGCGGCTGCTGTCGCCGCCGGACGCCCGCAGCTCGCTGAACACCGCGCACCGCTGCGTCGCGGTCGAATTCCACTGCACGGCAGTGTGCGTGGGCCCGAGCTTCTTCACCTCGACGGTGGCGTGGCAGAACCGGCAGTCGATCGGGGCCAGGCCGGCGGTCAGATACCGCTCGCGGTCACGGGCGCTGGCCTCGCGCACCGCCGCCGCACGCGCGGGGTCGGACGCGAAGTCCGGCGCCTTGGACCATTGGCTGGGGCCCTCGGCGGGGCCCGCCTCGTGGTCCTCGTCGTCGTGCGCGCCGTGCAGTTGCAGCATCGAGCGGGCCAGGTCGTCGACGTCTGGTGGCTGGGTCCGCTCGTCACGAATGGTCATCGGACTCAGGAAGGCTGGCCTTCCTTCTCCTTCTCCTGCTGCTCGGCCTGCAGGCGCAGGTTCTCCTCCACCTCGACGTGCCACTTCTCGTTGGCCGCGGTCGTGTCGACCTCGACCTCGAAGCGGTCGACCATGTCGGCCGTGACGTCGGCGGCGTCGACGTAGAACTGCTGGTACCAACGGCGCATCTGGTAGACGGCGCCGTCCTCCTCGACCAGCAGCGGATTGTCGATGCGGGTCTTGTGCTTCCAGATCTCGACGTCCTGCAGGAAGCCCTTGCTGACGCCCTCGGTGAAGACGCGGGCCAGCTTGTCGGTGGTCTTCTCGTCGAGGCCCTTGGGCTTCTCGACCATGACGCCCCACTGCAGCACGAACGAGTTCTGGCTCACCGGGTAGTGGCAGTTGATCAGGATGGACTCGGCCTTGAAACCGCCGTAGTTGTTGTGCAGCCAGTTGATCATGAACGACGGGCCGAAGTAGGACGCCTCGGAGTCGAGGTGCGCCTCGCCGTAGGTGGTGCCCATGTCGTTGATGTCGGGACGGCCGACGTTGTGCAGGTACTGGCTGGCGATGTGTCCCTCGAAGACGTTCTTGAAGAACGTCGGCAAGCCGTAGTGGATGTAGAAGAAGTGCGCCATGTCGGTGACGTTGTCGATGATCTCGCGGCAGTTGGAGCCCTCGATCAGCATCGTGTTCCAACGCCAGTCGGTCCAGTCGTCGTTCTCGAACTCGGGGATCTCGGGGATGCGCACCTCGGGCTGCGGCGGGTTGCCCTCGACGTCGTGCCAGACGAAGAGCAGGCCACCGCGCACGTCGGTGTGCCAGGCGCGGGTGCGCGCCAGACGGGGCGTGCGCTTGGCGTAGGGGACGAGCTTGCACTTGCCGTCACCGCCCCAGCGCCAGTCGTGGAACGGGCAGGCGACCTCGTCGCCCTTGACGGTGCCCTGGGACAGGTTGCCGCCCATGTGCCTGCAGTACCCGTCGAGCACGTTGAGTTCGCCCTTGGAGTCGGCGAAGACCACCAGCATGGTGCCGAAGATCTCGATGCCGTGCGGCTTGCCGTCCAGGTAGTCCTTGACGGGACCGAGGCAGTGCCAGCCGCGCGCGTACCGGTCCGGCAGGGCGCCGGTGTCGATTTCTCTGACTCCGACACTGCCAGTGGTTTCCGTAGTCACGGTGGGCCTCCCGTTTCTGTGGTTCTAACTAGAACACGTTACAGTTTTTGCCCCCGGTAGCGCAATGCGCGCAGCTCATCGAGCGCTCCGGCCATCCCACTGGGGTATAACCACTCCATGCCGCTGTACTCGTTCGAAGGCCGATCACCCGTGATCGACCCCAGTGCCTTCGTCGCGCCGACCGCCACGCTCATCGGAGACGTGCACGTCGAGGCGGGTGCATCGGTCTGGTTCAACGCCGTCCTGCGTGCCGACTTCGCGCCGATCATCATCAGGCAGGGCGCCAACGTGCAGGACTGCAGCGTGCTGCACGCCCCGCCGGGGATCCCCACCGACATCGGCCCCGGCGCCACGGTGGCGCACAGCTGCGTCGTCCACGGCGTCCACCTGGGCCAGGAAGCCGTGATCGCCAACCACGCGACGGTGCTCGACGGGGCCGTGATCGGCCGACGCAGCCTCATCGCCGCGCACTCGCTGGTGATCGGCGGCACGAAGATCCCCGACGAGGTCTTCGTCACCGGCTCGCCGGCGAAGGTCCGCGGACCGATCTCCGGAACGGGCGCGGAGCGGTGGGTCAACATGACCCCCGCCACCTATCAGGCCCTCGCCGAGCGGTACCGCGCCGGACTCGGCGAGATCCAGCAGCTCGGCGGGATCCAGCAGGTCTAAGCGGGCTTGTCCGCCGACACCACCCACATCGAGTAGTACTGCGAGCCGCCGCCGTACGCGTGGCCGAGTGCCTTGCGGGCCCCCTCGACCTGATGCTCGCCGGCCTTGCCCATCACCTGGATGGCCGACTCGGCGAACCGGATCATGCCGGACGCGCCGATCGGGTTCGACGACAGCACGCCACCCGACGGGTTGAACGGGATCCGGCCACCGATCGCCGTCTCGCCGGCCTCGGTGAGCTTCCAACCCTCGCCCTCGGCGGCGAACCCCAGGTTCTCCAGCCACATCGGCTCGAACCAGGAGAACGGGACGTAGACCTCGGCGACGTCGATCTCGTCGATCGGCGAGGTGATGCCCGCGTCGCGCCACAGCGCGGCGGACGCGTCCCGGCCGGCCTGCGGGTTCACCTGGTCGCGACCGGAGTAGGCCAGCGGTTCGGTGCGTAGCGCCGTGGCGTGGATCCACGCCACCGGATTGCCATCGGCCACATGGGCGTCCGCGATCTCCTCGTTGCCGATCACCATCGCGCAGGCGCCGTCCGAGGACGGGCAGGTCTCGTCGAAGCGGATGGGGTCCCACAGCATCTGCGACGCCATCACCTTCTCCAGCGTGATGTCGGGCTGGTGCAGGTGGGCCAACGGGTTCTTCGCGCCGTTGAGCCGGTCCTTGACCGCGACCATGGCGCCGATGTGCGTCGGCGCGCCCGAGCGGCGGATGTACGACCGCACGTGAGGCGCGAAGTAGCCGCCCGCGCCTGCGCCCACCGGCTTGGTGAACGGCACCGGGATGCTCAACGCCCACATGGCGTTCGACTCGGACTGCTTCTCCCACGCCATCGTCAGCACGCGCTCGTACTTGCCCGACTGCACCAGGCTCGCGGCGACGATCGCGGTGGATCCGCCGACCGAGCCCGCGGTGTGCACCCGGATGAGCGGCTTGCCGGTCGCACCCACGGCGTCGGCCATGAACAGCTCGGGCATCATGACGCCCTCGAAGAAGTCGGGCGCCTTGCCGACCACCACGGCGTCGATGTCGTCGAACGTCGAGCCGGAGTCCTCGAGCGCCTTGTCGATGGCCTCGCGGACGAGGCCGTTCATCGAGACGTCCTTGCGCTTCGCGACATACTTGGTCTGCCCGGTGCCCAGCACCGCGGCGTTGTGTCCCGCCATGACCTACTTCCCTTCCATGACTGCGACCAGGTTCTGCTGCAGCGCAGCGCCACTGGTGGCGTGGGCGAGCACACGGGACGCCGATCCGTCGAAGATGTGCCGCGCGGCGAAGCCGATCCGCTCGAGCCCCGTCGAGAACATCGGGTTGGCGGCGAGCGCGCCGCCGGAGGGGTTGATCCGCGTCGAGTCGCCCAGACCGATCGCCTCGGTGAGGATCAGCTGCTGATGGGTGAACGGCGCGTACAGCTCGGCTACGTCGATGGAGCCGGCGTCACCCCCGGTCGCCGCCGCGGCCGACGCCGCGGTCGACGGTGAGGTGGTCAGGTCGCGAGCGCCCAGCACGGGCGTCTCGACGCGGTGCTCGATGCCGGTGATCCACGCGGGATGCTCCCGCATCTCCCGTGCGCGGTCGCCCGATGCGAGCACGATGGCCGACGCACCGTCGGTGATCGGTGCGATGTCGTGGCGGCGCAACGGATCTGCGAAGTACGGCCGGGACAGCAGTTCGTCGATGCTGGTGCCCGGCTGCTCGGAGTCGGTGCGACCGCCGGCGTTCATCGAGTCCAGGGCGACCTGCGCCATCTGCTCGGCGGTCCACTTGCCGGAGTCCAGCCCGAACCTGGCCTGCAGGCCTGCGGTGGAGACGGCGTCGGGGACCAGCGGCGCGACCGTGTAGGGGTCGGTCTGCATCGCGAGTACCCGGCGCAGCACGCCCGCCGACGACTTCCCGAACCCGTACACCAGCGCGGTGTCGACGGCCCCGGTGAGGATCTTGATGTATGCCTCGTAGAGCGCCCACGCCGCGTCCATCTCGACGTGCGACTCGTTGATCGGCGGCACCGCGCCGATCGAGTCGATCGCGGACAGGAACGAGAACGCCCGGCCGGCAAGGTAGTCCGACGATCCGGAGCACCAGAAGCCGATGTCGGTCTGCTCGATCCCGAGGTCGGCGTACAACTCGGCGAAGCACGGCATCAGCATCTCGACGCCATTGGTGGTGCCCTCGGTGCGGCGCACGTGCGGGGCATGTGCGAAACCGACTACGGCAACGTCACGAAAGGTCATTGGGGGCTTGTCTCCTCGTCGGGAAGGCTCGTCGCGGCACGACTCACTGGTGGTGCTTGTACGTCTCGTAGTCCGCGTCGGGCTCACCCGTCGGCCGGAAGTAGTCGATGTTGTCGATGCCGAGACCCCACTCCTCGCGGGGCTTCCACACCGCCTCCACGCGCATGCCCATCCGGACGTCGGTGGCCTCGATCTCGGTGACCAGGTGCAGGAACGGGATGTCCGCGCCGTCGAGCAGGATGTACGCCGCGACGTAGGGCGGCTTGATGCGCTGCCCCGCGAACGGGATGTTGATGATCGCGAACGTCGTGACCGTGCCCCTGTCGGGCAGTTCGACGAACTCGGTCAGCTGCTGCCCGGTGGCCGGATCCGCTTCGCGCGCAGGGAAGTACACCTTGCCGCCCTCGCCGGTGCGGGCACCGACGAGCTTGCCCTCCTCCAGCGCGCGCAGGAACGTGCTCTCCGGGAGCGAGGCGGTGTGCTGGATCTCGATCGACGTCGGCACCACCAGCAGGGTCACCGGATCACGCTCGTCGGTGACGTCCTCGACCGGCTCCTCGGTGTCGCTGAGTTCGAAGTAGGCAATGTCGGTGATCGAGCCGACGGGCTCCTCGGCCCAGTGCACGCGCACCCGGGCGCCGGTCTCGATGGCGTCCGGCGTGCCGGCGTCCACCGCGTGCAGCAGGGTCGTGTCGGCGCCGTCGAGCTTCACCAGCGCCCACGCGAACGGACGCTGCAGCGGCTGACCCTCCAGCGGGCTCGGCTGCCACGTCCACGACACGACGGTTCCGACGCTGGCCACCGGTACGATCTCCGTCAGCCGCTCGTAGGTGACCGGGTCGAACTCGGCAGGCGGTACCAGCACTCGACCGTCCGAACCACGTATGCCGACGACGTGTCGTCCACGCAGTTCGGTGAAGAACCGACCGAGGACGGGACCTACTGAACGGGTGTAGTCGAATGACAGTTTCAGAGGAGCCGAAAGAGGCGGCTCGTGCTCATCGATACTGGCCGGGCTACTTTGGCTGGCGCTCACGGCATCGAGTAGAACAGGTTCTAACAATCGTCGCAAGGACGGGCCCGCGGGTCCGAGGAAGTTGGCGGAAATGAAGTTGGGTCTCCAACTCGGTTACTGGGGCGCGCAGGCGCCGACCAACCACGCGGAACTCGTCGCCACCGCCGAGGAGGCCGGTTTCGACACCGTCTTCACCGCCGAGGCGTGGGGCTCGGACGCGTACACACCGCTGGCGTGGTGGGGTCGCGAGACCACCCGCATGCGACTGGGCACCTCGGTGCTGCAGCTCTCCGCGCGCACCCCCACCGCCCTGGGGATGGCTGCGCTGACGTTGGACCACCTGTCCGGCGGGCGACACGTCGTCGGCCTCGGCGTCTCCGGCCCGCAGGTCGTGGAGGGCTGGTACGGCGCGAAGTTCCCCAAGCCGCTGGCCCGCACCCGCGAGTACGTCGACATCCTGCGTCAGGTGTGGGCGCGCGAGGCGCCGGTGCACAGCGACGGCCCGCACTACCCGCTGCCGCTGACCGGCGAGGGCACCACCGGCCTGGGCAAGAACCTCAAGCCGATCACCCATCCTTTGCGCGCGGACATCCCGGTGATGCTCGGCGCCGAAGGACCCAAGAACGTCGCGCTGGCCGCCGAGATCTGCGACGGCTGGCTGCCCATCTTCTACTCGCCGCGCATCGGCGCCATGTACAACGAATGGCTCGACGAGGGCTTCGCCCGCCCCGGCGCCCGCCGCACGCGCGAGACGTTCGAGATCTGTGCGACGGCGCAGGTGGTGGTCACCGACGACCGCGCCGAGATCATGGAGCTGATGAAGCCGCACCTCGCGCTCTACATGGGCGGAATGGGCGCCGAGGACACCAACTTCCACGCCGACGTGTACCGGCGGATGGGCTACGCCGAGGTCGTCGACGACGTCACCAAGCTGTTCCGCGCCGACCGCAAGGACGAGGCCGCGAAGGTCATCCCCGACGAACTCGTCGACGACTCCGCGATCGTGGGCAACCTCGACTACGTGCGCGAGCAGATCACGGCGTGGGAGGCCTCGGGCGTCACGATGATGGTGGTTGGCGCGCGGTCGCCCGAGCAGATCCGCGACCTCGCCGCCCTCGTCTAACCCTGTCCTCCCGGGTCCTCTTCTTCCCGCGAGCAGACGCGAACTCCCCTGTTCGAGCTTGGATCAGGGGAGTTCACGTCTGCTCGCGTGTGGACTTCCGCCGCTCGCGGGGGAGGTATCCGGGCCGGTGACTAGACACTTCCTTGCCATGTGTCTACTCCAGGTTCTAGCCTGACCGCGTGACCGACGCCACAGAACCCAGTTCGCACACCGTCGCCGGCGCCGTGGTGACCATGCCGGTGCGGATCCGCCGCGCCACCCAGCACATGGCGATGTTCTCGGTGGACGCCGACGCCGCGCAGCGCATGATCGACCACAGCGGCCTGACGGTGTGCCGCTACCGGCCCAATCGCGCCGTCGTCGTCCTGATGCTGATGCACTACGTCGACGGCGACCTCGGCAAGTACCTCGAGTACGGCACCAACGTCATGGTCAACCCGCCGGGGTCGAACGCGACAGGGCTGCGCGCACTGCAGTCGGCGGGCGCGTTCATCCACCACCTGCCCGTCGACCAGGCGTTCACCCTCGAGGCCGGCCGCAACATCTGGGGATACCCGAAGGTCATGGCGGACTTCGCCGTTCGCGACGGCCACCGGTTCGGCTTCGACGTCACGATCGACGGGGAGTTCGCCGTCGGCATGGACTTCGCGCCGGGGTTCCGCGTGCCGGCCAGGTTCACCGGCGCACCACAGACTTACCCGACGTACTCGCACCTCGACGGCGTCACGCGCATGACCGACGGCGAGATGACGATGTCGGGCGTCCGCTACCGGCCGGGCGGCGCCACCGTCCGGCTCGGCAGCCATCCGTACGCGCGTGAACTCGCCGCACTCGGTTTCCCGAAGCGCGCCATGATCTCGAGTTCGGCCGATAACGTCGAGATGACCTTCGCTGATGCACAGGAGCTTTCGTGACCAGTCTGATCTCCACCCCCACCCCGACCGGGCGGCCCGACGTCGACCTCGCGGACGGTAACTTCTACGCCGACGGGCGCGCCCGCGACGCCTACCGGTGGATGCGCGCGAACCAGCCGGTGTTCCGCGACCGCAACGGTCTGGCCGCGGCGGCGAGCTATCAGGCCGTGCTGGACGCCGAGCGCAACCCCGAGCTGTTCAGTTCGACCGGCGGCATCCGGCCCGATCAGCCGGGCATGCCTTACATGATCGACATGGACGATCCGTCACACCTGTTGCGCCGCAAGCTCGTCAACGCGGGCTTCACCCGCAAGCGCGTCATGGACAAGGTGCCGTCCATCGAGCGGCTGTGCGACACCCTGATCGACGCCGTGTGCGAGCGCGGCGAGTGCGACTTCGTCCGCGACATCGCCGCGCCGCTGCCGATGGCGGTGATCGGCGACATGCTCGGCGTGCTGCCCGAGGAGCGCGACAAGCTGCTCCAGTGGTCCGATGACCTGGTGTGTGGGCTGAGTTCGACCGTCGACGACGCGACCATCCAGAAGCTGATGGACACCTTCGCCGCGTACACGGCGTTCACGATGGAGACCATCGCCAAGCGTCGCGCCGAGCCGACCGACGACCTGTTCAGCATCCTCGTCAACAGCGAGGTCGAGGGTCAGCGGATGAGCGACGACGAGATCGTCTTCGAGACGCT
Organism: Mycobacterium sp. PTI7; assembly: GCF_056679845.1. NCBI lineage: Bacteria > Bacillati > Actinomycetota > Actinomycetes > Mycobacteriales > Mycobacteriaceae > Mycobacterium > Mycobacterium sp. PTI7. Next base: position 3,912,448 of record NZ_CM155252.1, on the reverse strand, counting down.
GCTGATCCTCATCGGCGGCGACGAGACCACCCGGCACACGCTGTCCGGTGGCGCCGAACAGCTGCTGCGGCATCGTGATCAGTGGGAGGCGCTGGTCGCCGATCCCGAGCTGATGCCCGGCGCCATCGAGGAGATGCTGCGCTGGACGTCGCCGGTCAAGAACATGTGCCGCACGCTGACGGCCGACACCGAGTTCCACGGCACCGAGCTGTTCAGCGGCGAGAAGATCATGCTGATGTTCGAGTCGGCCAACTTCGACGAGAGCGTGTTCGGCGATCCCGAGAGCTTCCGCATCGATCGCAGTCCCAACAGCCACCTGGCGTTCGGGTTCGGCACGCACTTCTGCCTGGGCAATCAGCTGGCACGGCTGGAGCTGCGGTTGATGATCGACCGCGTCCTGCGGAGACTGCCCGACCTGCGCCTTGCCGACGGGGCTCGCGTGCCGCTGCGGGCGGCCAACTTCGTCAGCGGTCCCGAGGGCATGCCGGTCGTGTTCACCCCGACGAAGCGCGTGCTCGACTAGCGGGTCGCCGAGTGTCGGCTCGTGTCACGCCGAACGCGATGCCGCGTGGCGGTAACCCACGTTCGGCGTAGACGGAGCGGGCGCTACTTCATCTGGAAGTTCGGCGCGCGCTTCTCCTTGAAGGCCAGCGGGCCCTCCTTGGCGTCGGCGCTGAGGAACACGGGGATGCCGTTGGCGGTGTCCGGCTTGAACGCCTCCTCCTCGTGCAGTCCCTCCGCCTCGCGGATGGTCTTGAGGATCGCCTGGACGGCCAGCGGCCCATTGTTGTTGATCACCGCCGCGATCTCGAGTGCCTTCTCGAGCGCGCTGCCGTCGGGCACGACGTAGCCGATCAGTCCGTACTGCAGCGCTTCGGCTGCGGTGATGTGACGTCCGGTCAGCAGCAGGTCGCACGCGATCGTGTACGGGATCTGGCGCGGCAGCCGGACGGCGGAGCCGCCCATCGGGTACAGGCTCCACTTCGCCTCGGAGATGCCGAACTTGGCGCTCTCACCGGCGATGCGGATGTCGGTGCCCTGCAGGATCTCGGTGCCGCCGGCGATGGCCGGGCCCTCGACCGCGGCGATCAGCGGCTTGGTCAGTCGCCGGCCCTTCAGCAGGCCGTCGATGCGGGTGGGGTCGAATGCGCCGCTCTTGAACGAGTCGCCGGGGGGCGCCTTGGTGGCGTTCTTGAGGTCCATGCCCGCGCAGAAGTAGCCGCCGGCGCCGGTGAGGATGCAGGTGCGGATCTCCGGATCGCAGTCGACGCGGTCCCACGCCTCCACCATGATCGCGAGCATCTCGGTGGACAGCGCGTTGCGCGCCTCCGGCCGGTTGAGCGTCACGATGAGGGTGTGTCCGCGCTGCTCGATCAGGGCGTCGGGACTCTTGTCCGGCTCGGTCACGGGTAACTCGCCTTTCACCACTTGTCCAGGAGACTTGTCTGGAAATGTAACACGTTCTAGTTTAGGTGCTGTGGCCCTGAACATCGCCGATCTTGCCGAGCACGCCATAGACGCCGTGCCTGACCGTGTCGCCCTCATCTCGGGGGGCGAGAAGCTCACCTATGCCCAGTTGGAGGAGAAGGCGAACCGCCTCGCCCACTACCTGGCCGACCGGGGGGTGAAGAAGGACGACAAGGTCGGGCTGTACTGCCGGAACCGCATCGAGATCGTCATCGCGATGCTCGGCGTCGTGAAGGCCGGCGCGATCCTGGTGAACGTCAACTTCCGCTACGTCGAGGGCGAGTTGAAGTACCTCTTCGACAACTCCGACATGGTCGCGCTGGTGCACGAGCGCCGCTACGCCGACCGCGTCGCCAACGTGCTGCCCGAGACCCCGAACGTGACGACGATCCTCGTGGTCGAGGACGGCAGCGACGACGACTTCGAGCGCTACGGCGGGGTCGAGTTCTACGCGGCGCTCGAACAGGGGTCGCCCGAGCGCGACTTCGGCCCGCGCAGCGAGGACGACATCTACCTGCTCTACACCGGCGGCACCACCGGATTCCCGAAGGGCGTGATGTGGCGCCACGAGGACATCTACCGGGTCCTGTTCGGCGGCACCGACTTCGCGACCGGTGAGCCGATCGCCGACGAGTACGACCTGTCGAAGCAAGCAGCGGCGAATGCGCCGATGATCCGTCTGCCGATCCCGCCGATGATCCACGGCGCCACCCAGTCGGCCACGTGGATGTCGCTGTTCTCCGGCCAGACCGTGGTGCTCGCACCGGAATTCGACGCCGACGAGGTCTGGCGGATGATCCACGAGCACAAGGTGAACCTGCTGTTCTTCACCGGTGACGCGATGGCCCGGCCGCTGCTCGACGCGCTGCTCGCGCACCAGGACGAGGGCAACACGTACGACCTCTCCAGCCTGTTCCTGCTCGCCAGCACCGCCGCGCTGTTCTCCACCAGCCTGAAGGAGAAGTTCCTCGAGCTGCTGCCCGACCGGATCATCACCGATTCGATCGGGTCCTCGGAGACCGGCTTCGGCGGCACCAGCATCGTGGCCAAGGGTCAGTCGCACACCGGCGGGCCGCGGGTCACGATCGACAAGAACACCAAGGTGCTCGACGAGGACGGCAACGAGGTCGCGCCGGGGTCCGGTGTCCGGGGCATCATCGCCAAGTGCGGTCACATCCCCGTCGGGTACTTCAAGGACGAGAAGAAGACCGCCGAGACCTTCCGCACGTACAACGGTGTGCGGTACGCGATTCCCGGCGACTACGCCGAGGTCGAGGCCGACGGCAGCGTCACGATGCTGGGCCGCGGCTCGGTGTCGATCAACAGCGGCGGCGAGAAGATCTACCCCGAGGAGGTCGAGGCCGCGCTCAAGGGCCACCCCGACGTCTTCGACGCCCTCGTGGTCGGCGTGCCCGACCCGCGCTTCGGTCAGCACGTCGCCGCCGTCGTCCACCCCCGCGCCGGCGCCCGACCCACACTGGCCGACCTGGATGCGTTCGTGCGCAGTGAGATCGCGGGATACAAGGTGCCGCGCAGCCTCTGGTTGGTCGACGAGGTGAAGCGCTCGCCGGCAGGAAAGCCCGACTACCGCTGGGCCAAGGACACCACCGAGGAACGTCCGGCCGACGACGTTCACGCCAAGCATGCCGTCACTCAGGGAGCCAAGAAGTAGATGCGTACCGAACTCTGCGAACGCTTCGGGATCCAGTACCCGATCTTCGTCTTCACCCCGTCGGAGAAGGTGGCGGCGGCGGTCACGCGTGCCGGCGGCCTCGGCGTACTGGGCTGCGTGCGGTTCAACCAGGCCGACGACCTGGAGAACGTGCTCCGGTGGATGGACGAGAACACTCTCGGCTTGCCGTACGGCGTCGACATCGTGATGCCGGCGACGGTGCCCACCGAGGGCACCAGCATCGACATCAACAAGCTGATCCCTCAGACGCATCGCGAGTTCGTCGACAAGACGCTCGCCGATCTCGGGGTGCCGCCGCTGCCCGACGACGAGGAGAAGTCCGAGGGCGTGCTCGGTTGGCTGCACTCGGTGGCGCGCAGCCACGTCGAGGTGGCGCTGAAACATCCGATCAAGTTGATCGCCAACGCGCTCGGCTCACCGCCGAAGGACGTCATCGACCAGGCGCACGCCGCGGGCGTCCCGGTGGCGGCGTTGGCCGGCAGCGCGAAACACGCTCTGCGACATGCGGAGAACGGCGTCGACATCGTCATCGCCCAGGGACACGAAGCCGGTGGTCACACCGGTGAGATCGCGTCGATGGTCCTGGTGCCCGAGGTGGTCGACGCCGTCGACGGCAGCGCCGCCGTGCTCGCCGCGGGCGGCATCGGCTCCGGACGTCAGGTGGCCGCTGCGCTCGCACTGGGCGCGCAGGGCGTGTGGATGGGGTCGGCGTTCCTCACCGCAGCCGAGTACGACCTCGGAGTGCGCGGGGAGTCGGGCGTCTCGGTGATCCAGGAGGCCATGCTCGCCGCGACGTCGAGCGACACCGTGCGCCGCAAGATCTACACGGGCAAGCCGGCCCGGCTGCTCAAGTCGCGCTGGACCGAGGCCTGGGATGCCGACGGCGCGCCGGACCCGCTGCCGATGCCGCTGCAGAACATCCTCGTCAGCGAGGCACATCAGCGCATGAACGAGGCCAAGGATCCGTCCGCGGTCGCCATGCCGGTGGGCCAGATCGTGGGGAGGATGAACGAGATTCGTCCCGTCGCCGACATCATGGCCGAACTGGTCAGCGGGTTCGAGGACGCGACCCGGCGGCTCGACGGGATCCGCGGGACGTAGCGGGCAGACGACGTCGAACGCCGCCAGGGGTTGGTCCTGGCGGCGTTCGTCGTCGGTGGGTCGGGAAGGTGTGGGCTAGAAGGTGATCGTGGTGTCGCTGTCGATGATGTCGGTCGCTGCGCCGACGACGTCGGCCTGATTCTCGAGCCCGTCGGCGTTGAGTTGGAGGACGTAGAGCCCGTCGGGGCCGGGGATGACGACCGTCTTCTGCGCGATGATCTTCGTCTGCCCCTCCGACTGCCAGGTGCCGCCGAGTTGGTAGGCGGGGTACTCGCCCAGGGTGCTGACGGCGCCCTCGTTCATGGCCTCGAAACCGTCGAGGTTGTTCAGTTCACCCGGTGCGAGATCGATGATCTGCTGGGGGTCGACGTCGCCGGACAGCTTGGAGACGATGGCCACGATGCTGGGGGAGTACTCGGCGGCCTCGGGCCCGGTGTAGACGATGGCGCCGTAGGCCCAGTCCGGCTTGTCCTCGCCGGCGGGCTCCCATCCCTCGGGCACCGGAAGGTTGATCGTCGGGGAGCCCGGATCGCCCATCGCGACGGCGCTCTCCTGAATGCCGTTCTCCTCGATGTAGCTCGCGATGGTGGGATTCGGACCCGTGGCGCCTTCGTCGCGTTCGGCGATCTTTGCCTTCGTCGCGGTCGGGGGACTCTTGGTGGTGGACGAGGACTTCGCCGACGTGTCGCTGGCGGCGCTGGTCGGGGTGGCCGTCTTGGTGTCCGAGCCGCAGCCCGACAGCAGCAGGGCAAGGGCGGTCATCGCCGCCGCCGATGCGGTGAGCGTGGGAATTCTCATGTTCTTCTCCTCGGTTGGGGCCATCTGGCAGTCGATGTCGAGTGGTAGCGAGGCCGCGCCTCGGCATGGGGTGGTCGATGTGTGATCTTGGTTTGCCAAGTACATCCGCTCGGGATTGGAAAAGGCTTGGATCGCGTTCACCGTGGCAAGCCGACGACTGTCCGATTCGTTCACGACGCGACGGTGGCGCGGGCTCTACCGTCGAGCGATGAGCACTTCCATCCGATCCGTAGTCGTCGAGATCGTCGCGTCGGACGTCTCCGAGTCCCTGGCCTTCTATCGCCTGCTCGGTCTGGTACCGCGTACTCCCGAGGGCACGCACGTCGAGATCGACCTCCCCGGTGGAGCCACCCTCGCCTTCGACACCGAGGAGGTGATCGCGGGTATGCATCCGGGGTGGACGGCGCCCGACGGTCCCGGGCGGGTGGCCATCGCGTTCGGGTTCGACACCCCCGCCGACGTCGACGCCGTCTACGGACGGCTCGTGGCGGCAGGTCATCCCGGGTCGCTCGCACCCTTCGATGCGCCGTGGGGCCAGCGCTACGCGACGGTGGTGGACCCCGGCGGAACATCGGTGGACCTGTTCTCACCACTGTCGTGAGTCAGCGCGCGCAGCGTCACTCCCGAGAATTCCCGGACGTCACGGTGGAGGTGCGACTGGTCGGCGTACCCGGCCTCGGCCGCGACGTGGGCCGTGGGAATCCCGCTGCGCGCCAGGCGCACTGCGCGCCGGAACCTGAGGACCCGTCGCAACGTCGCCGGTCCGTACCCGTAGACGGCGAGGCACTGCCGGTGCACGGTCCGGCCGGACCAGCCGACCTCGTCGGCCACGACGCTCACCGGCAGGCCCGACGCCAGACGGGCGGTCACGTGGTGCGTGGCATCAAGCGACCACGGTGCGGTCTGCGAGCGGGCCGGCCGAGCCGCCAGGTCGAGCGCCACGTCGGCGAGGTCGTCGGTTCGCGGTGCGCGGCAGACCTGGTCGAGTGGCGCCCGCAGATTGCGCAGTTCGTGCGCGGGCACGCCGAGCAGTCGGGGTAGGACACCTGGCCGAAACCGCAGTCCCGTCACCGGATTCACGTCGGCGCGACTGATCACCGGGCCGGTGTCCGGACCCGCGACCATCACCTGGCCATGCATCAGGAGGAGATCCATGCAGCCGTCCGGCAGTACCCGTACGTCGCCGTCGGAACCGTCGGACGTCCATGCCGTCTCGACGAGGTCGCGCAGCGGACCAGTGGCCGGCGTCTCGCGGTACCCCACGTCTCGACGCTACCCCCGACGGATCGGGAACACCGCGTCGTCGCAGTCGGTGCCCTCGGCCGACAGCAGCCGCTTGAGCACCTTGAACGTCTCGGTGCGGGGCAGCGCGGTCCCGATCCGCACGTACGACGGCCACTGCTTGGGACCGAGGTCGGACTGTTCGGCGAGGAACGCCGTGAAGCCGTCGACGTCGAAGTCGGCGCCCTCGGACAGCACCAGCGCCGCCATCACCTGGTCGCCGACGACGGGGTCGGGGATGGGGTAGACGGCCACCTCGACGATGCCGGAGTGGCGCAACAGGATTCGCTCGATCGGCGCGGTGCCCAGGTTCTCGCCGTCGACGCGCATCCAGTCGCCGAGCCGGCCGGCGAAGTAGGCGTATCCCGCCTCGTCGCGGTACGCCAGGTCGCCGGAGTGGTAGACACCGCCGGCCATCCGCTCGGACTCGGCGTCCTCGTCGCCGTAGTACCCGCGGAACCAGCCCGCGCCGGTGGGGTTGACCAGTTCGCCGACGACTCCCGGCGGACAGGGCCGCCCGGTCTCGACGTCGACGATGGCGACCTCGTCGGTCAGCGGACCCAGCGACCCGTCGGGGGTGTCCGGGGTGCGCGCGATCGACACGCCGCCCTCGGTGGAGCCGAAGCCGTCGACCACGACGACGCCGAAGCGTTCGCCGAACCGCACGACGTCGCGCGGCGCTCCTTCGTTGCCGTACAGGACCTTGAGCGGGTTGTCCGCGTCGTCGTCACGTGCGGGAGTGGCCAGCACGTAGGACAGCGGCTTGCCCACGTAGTTGGCGTAGGTGGCCCGGTACCTGCGGACGTCGGGCAGGAACTGGGATGCGGAGAACTTGCGGCGCAGGGCGATCGACGCCCCCGCCGCGACGGCGACGGACCAGCCCGCCATGACCGCGTTGGAGTGGAACAGCGGCATCGACAGGTAGCAGACGTCGGAGGGGCCGAGGCTGAACCGATCGGCCAGCATCCGCCCGGGGAACGCGACCTTGTCGTGGGTGACGCGCACGGCCTTCGGGTCGCCGCTGGTGCCGGACGTGAAGATGAGCATGAACAGGTCGTCGGGGTCGGCCTCGACGAACGTGATCGGCGATCCGCGGTGGCGAGCCAGTTCGGCCGCCCACCCGGGGGATCGGACGTCGACGACGGGTACGCCGGCCTCGGCGTCGCCCAGGGCGTCGTCGCCGTCGGTGAGGACGAGCTGGCAGTCCGCTCGCGCGACGTCCCGGGCCAGCGCCTCGCCCCGGCGGGTCGGGTTGAGGCCCACCGGGACCACACCCGCAAGACCGGCGGCCACCAGCACGCTGGAGAAGAACGTCGTATTGCCCAGCAGCACACCGACGTGCGGCGGCCGGTCGGGGTCGAGCCGCGCCACGAGGGCCGACGCGAGGTCGGCCGCCGATTGGACGTGCTCGCGCCAGGTGACGAACTGGTCGCCGTCGTACACGCCACGGTCGGTGACCTCGGCGAGCGGCATCAGCAGGCTGGTGACCGTCGGCGCCTCGGACACCGCGGGGAGTGGATCGGGCAAGGCGCTACGCGGGCGTCTCGGCGAGTTCACGGCCGATGCGCAGCAGCGAGCCGGTTGCGCCGCCCACCGCGAACTCGGTCTGCTTCGCTGCCAGGAAGTACCGGTGGATCGGGTGGTCGGTGTCGATGCCGACACCGCCGTGGACGTGGACCGCCGTGTGGGCCACCCGATGTCCGGCTTCGGCGGCCCAGAAAGCGGCAGACCCCACCTCGAGGTCGGACGGCAGGTCCTCGGACACCCGCCACGCCGCCTGGATGACGGTCAGCCGTAGCCCCTTGACGTCGATGTAGCCGTCGGCCAGCCGCGCCGACACCGCCTGGAAGCTGCCGATCGGCCGGTCGAACTGTTCGCGTTCGCGGGCGTAGGCCGCGGTGAGTTCCAGCGCACGCTCGAGCACGCCGAGCTGAAACGCGCTGCGGCCCAGCGTGCCACGCGTGACGAGCCAGGCCAGCACGTCCGCGCCGCCGACGACGCGGTCGGCGTCGACGTCGACGCCCTGCAGGTCGAGCTGCGCGACGGAGCCGTGCCCGGTGGTCACCAGCGAGGTGACCGTGACGCCGCCGTCCGACGCCGCGACGAGGAAGACCTTGACGCCGTCGTCGGTCTCGGCGGGCACCAGGAACGCGTCGGCCACCGGGCCGAACGGCACCTGGGCGCGGGTGCCGGTGAGCCGGAAGCCGGCCTCCGAAACCGATGCCTGCACGGGACCCTGACCCATCTCGCCCTCGAGCGCGACGGTGAGGATCTTGCTGCCCGCGACCGCGGGCGAGGCCCAGTCGGACTGCAGCGCAGCCGATCCAAACCTGGCCAGCGCGCCTGCGCCCAGCACCACGGACTCCAGGTAGGGCACGGCGGCCATCTGGCGACCGAGTGCGGTGAGCACGGCGGCCTCCTCGACGACGCCGAAACCGCCGCCGCCCACCGCCTCCGGTGCGGTGGTCGAGAGCGCGTCGGCGTCGATGAGCTTGGTCCACAGCGCCTCGTCGAAACGCTGGTCGAGACCGTCGAGTTCGCGCTGATGCTCCGGCGTGCAGACCGATTCGGTGATCGTGCGGACGAGTCCGCCCAGATCGGTGGCGGCCTCGGTGGGTGAAAAGTCCATGTGAGTCTCCGTCTTCTCCGCGGTCAGCGGTTCACGCGGGGCAGCCCGAGGGCCACCATGCCGATGATGTCGCGCTGAATCTCGTTGGTACCGCCGCCGAACGTCAGGATGAGGCAGGACCGGTGCATGCGCTCGATGCGGCCCCGCAGCAGCGCGCCGGGGGAGTCCGAGCGCAGGGTGGCGGAGGTGCCGAGCACCTCCATGAGCAGTCGGTACGCCTCGGTGGCCAGTTCGGTGCCGTACACCTTGGCCGCCGATGCGTCCGCGGGCGAGGGTGCCGAGTCGGTGGCGGAGGCGAGTTCCCAGTTGATGAGCTTCAGCACCTCGGCCTTGGCGTGGACGCGAGCGAGGTTGAGCTGCACCCACTCCGAGTCGATCAGACGCCTGCCGTGCGCGTCCTTGGTGTTCTGCGCCCAGTCGCGTACGCCGTCGAGTGCCGAGTAGATCGGCTGGGCGGAGACCAGCGCCACCCGCTCGTGGTTGAGCTGGTTGGTCACCAGCTTCCAGCCGCCGTTCTCCTCGCCCACCAGTGCCGACTTCGGCACGCGCACGTCCTGGTAGTAGGTGGCGCTGGTGTCGACGCCCGACATGGTGTGCACCGGCGTCCAGGAGAAGCCCTCCGCGGTGGTCGGCACGATGAGCATCGAGATCCCGCGGTGCTTCTTGGCCTCGGGGTTGGTGCGCACGGCCAGCCAGACGTAGTCGGCGTACGCGATCAGGCTGGTCCACATCTTCTGACCGTTGATCACGTAGTCGTCGCCGTCGTGTACGGCGGTGGTGCGCAGCGCGGCGAGGTCGGTGCCCGCACCGGGCTCCGAATACCCGATGCTGAAGTGCAATTCACCGGCCGCGATCTTGGGCAGGAAGAACTTCTTCTGCTCGTCGGTGCCGAAGTGCATGATCGTCGGCGCGACGCTGTTGATCGTGAGGAACGGCACGGGGACGTTCGCGATGGACGCCTCGTCGTTGAAGATCAGGCCGTCCATCGGCGGCCGAGCCTGACCGCCGTACTCCTCGGGCCAGCTCAGCGTCAGCCAGCCGTCCCTACCCATCTGCGCGACGGTCTCGCGGTACACGTCACCGCGCCCCATCTCGCCGTCGCTGGCCCCGAGGGCCTCGGCGCGCTCGGGCGTCATGAGCTTGGTGAAGTACGCGCGCAGTTCGCGGCGCAGATCCTCCTGCTCGGGGCTGTAGCCGATCCGCATCGTCCGATCCTCACTCTCGACGGGCACTGGTGCCCACGGCACTGTCTGGCCGCGGCCGGCGGACCGCTTCCGGGTCCGTCGATCTTCCCCCGGTTGTAACACGTTCTAGTCTTGGAATCCAGGACATGCTTTACTGCCATCGTTCGAACGGGGACGTATGGTGGCCCGTTATGACCGGCGGGTCGTCCGCACCGGGGTTGCGAGGAGGTTGTCGTGCACGTTGAAGTTGACCGGGACCGCTGCGAGGGAAACGCGGTGTGCTTGGGTATCGCCCCCGACCTGTTCGATCTGGACGACGAGGACTACGCCGTCGTCAAGGTCGATCCGGTGCCGGCCGACCAGGAGGGCGTGGCCGAGCAATCCATCGCGGAATGCCCCCGCGCCGCGTTGATCCGCAGAGACTAGAGGTATTCATAAAGTGACGATTGACGACGCCCGTTCGACGGGCGGGGATCTGTCCGGTCTGGTCGCAGTGGTGACCGGTGCGGCGGCGGGCCTCGGCCGTGCCGAAGCCATCGGACTGGCCCGCCAGGGTGCCACCGTGGTGGTCAACGACATCGCCCGGGCACTGGACGCGTCGGACGTGCTCGACGAGATCGCGACGGCGGGCGGCAAGGGCGTCGCGGTGATCGGTGACGTCAGCGAGCGGTCCACCGCCGACGAGATGGTGGCGACCGCGGACGGCCTCGGTGGTCTCGCCATCGTCGTCAACAACGCCGGCATCACCCGGGACCGCATGCTGTTCAACATGTCCGACGACGACTGGGACGCCGTGATCGCGGTGCACCTGCGCGGACACTTCCTGCTCACCCGCAACGCCGCGACCTACTGGCGGGACAAGGCGAAGGCGAACGGCGGAACCGTCTACGGCCGCATCGTCAACACCTCCTCCGAGGCAGGCCTCGCCGGTCCGGTCGGACAGGCTAACTACGGCGCCGCCAAGGCGGGCATCACCGCGCTGACCCTGACGGCGGCGCGTGCGCTGGGCCGCTACGGCGTGCGTGCGAATGCGATTGCACCCCGGGCGCGGACGGCCATGACGGCCGACGTCTTCGGCGACGCCCCCGAACTCGGCGATGGCGGGGTCGACGAGCTGTCCCCCGAGCACGTCGTGAACCTCGTGCGGTTCCTGTCGTCGCCGGCGTCGGAAGGCGTCAACGGACAGCTGTTCATCGTCTACGGTCCAACCGTGACCCTCGTGGCCGCGCCGACGGCGGAGAAGCGGTTCACCGCCGACTCCGATTCGTGGTCCGCGGGAGACCTCGATGCGACGCTGAGCGGCTACTTTGCTGACCGTGACCCCGACCGGGGATTCTCGGCCAGCGCACTCATGGCTGCGGAAGACTGACAGTATCGGTTGTCAGTGCTCGACAAGCACTAGAACACGTTCTAGAATGACTTGCGTCACACTGGCTCTGACCAGCGTCTTCGTGTCAAAATTGGCATAGTTTGCGTTCTTTGACACTGCGAACACGTTCTAGTTAGTATGATCCGGCTCACTACCAGCAGCGCTCAAACCAGGGGTGGAGAGGTCATCGAGACGGCTCGTCTCGAAAGCTTCGCCAGACGTCTCGTCGGCCCCTTGTCCCGAGAACGGAGTCGAGGTTGATCGAACAGCTTGCGGCTCCGGCGCGGGCCGTGGGCGGGTTCGTGGAGATGTCTCTGGACACCTTCGCCAAGATCTTCCGCCGGCCCTTCCAGTTCCGAGAGTTCCTCGATCAGACGTGGATGATCGCCAGCGTCTCGCTGGTTCCCACGCTGCTCGTCGCGATCCCGTTCACCGTCCTGGTGGCGTTCACGCTCAACATCCTGCTCCGCGAGATCGGCGCCGCCGACCTGTCCGGCGCGGGCACGGCCTTCGGCACGATCACCCAGCTCGGACCCGTGGTGACGGTGCTCGTGGTCGCCGGCGCCGGCGCCACCGCGATCTGCGCGGACCTCGGCGCACGCACCATCCGCGAGGAGATCGACGCGATGCGGGTGCTCGGCATCGACCCGATCCAGCGCCTGGTCGTCCCACGCGTGCTCGCCTCCACGTTCGTGGCGGTCCTGCTCAACGGCCTGGTCTGCGCGATCGGCCTCGCGGGCGGCTACGTCTTCTCGGTGTTCCTGCAGGGCGTCAATCCCGGCGCCTTCATCAACGGCCTGACCATCCTCACCGGACTCGGCGAGTTGGTGCTCGCGATGTTCAAGGCACTGCTCTTCGGCGTCTTCGCCGGCCTGGTCGGCTGCTACCGCGGTCTGACGGTGCAGGGCGGCCCGAAGGGCGTCGGCATCGCGGTCAACGAGACCGTGGTCTACGCCTTCATCTGCCTCTTCGTCATCAACGTGATCATGACGGCAGTGGGCGTCCGGGTGCTCGAGCGATGATGAGCGCCTGCGCGAAGAGCCGGGTGCTCTCGTGAGTTACGACGCCACACTCCGGGTCCGCCGGTTCTTCCGTGGGCTGCCCCGCATCGTCGACGGCGTCGGCGAGCAGGCGCTGTTCTACGGCGAGTCGGTCCGGTACATCCCGAACGCGCTGACCCGCTACCGCCGCGAGACCGTGCGCCTGATCGCCGAGATGACGATGGGCACCGGTGCGCTGGTGATGATCGGCGGAACGGTCGGCGTCGCGGCGTTCATGACGCTGGCCTCCGGCGGCGTCATTGCGGTGCAGGGGTATTCGTCGCTTGGCGACATCGGCATCGAGGCGCTCACCGGCTTCCTGTCCGCGTTCCTCAACGTGCGCATCGTCGCGCCGGTCATCGCGGGCATCGCACTCGCGGCCACCATCGGCGCCGGCACCACGGCACAGCTGGGCGCCATGCGGGTGGCCGAGGAGATCGACGCCGTCGAATCGATGGCCGTCCACTCGGTGTCCTATCTGGTGTCGACGCGCATCATCGCGGGCCTGATCGCGATCGTCCCGCTGTACGCACTGTCGGTGCTCGCGGCGTTCTTCGCGGCGCGGTTCACCACGGTGTTCATCAACGGCCAGTCCGCCGGTCTCTACGACCACTACTTCAACACGTTCCTGGTGCCGAGCGACCTGCTGTGGTCGTTCCTGCAAGCCATCGTCATGGCGGTCGCGGTGATGCTGGTGCACACCTATTACGGCTACAACGCGTCCGGCGGTCCGGTCGGCGTGGGCATCGCGGTCGGTCAGGCCGTGCGTACCTCGCTGATCGTGGTCGTCACCATCGTCCTGTTCATCTCCCTGGCCGTCTACGGCGCGTCGGGCAACTTCAATCTCTCCGGATAGGGCGGGGGACCATGGCCATCGGTGACGCCAAGCGCAGTCACGTGAGAATCGCCGCGGCGATCCTCGCGGTCGTCGTGGTGACCGCAGTCGTGTTCACCTACCTCTCGTACACGGCGTACTTCACCAAGGTCGAGACCGTGACGGTGACGTCCGAGCGCGCCGGCCTGGTCATGGAGACCGACGCCAAGGTCAAGTACCGCGGCATCCAGATCGGCAAGGTCACCGACATCCAGTACGCCGGTGACGAGGCGAAGCTCACCCTGGCGATCGACAGCAACCAGATGCGCTGGGTGCCGTCGAACGCGACGGTGAAGATCGGCGGCACCACGGTGTTCGGCGCCAAGGCCGTCGAGTTCCTCCCGCCGACCGACCCCACCGGCGACACCCTGCGGCCCGGTGCCAACGTCGCCGCGAAGGACGTCCAGCTCGAGGTCAACACGCTGTTCCAGACGTTGACCGACGTGCTGAAGAAGGTGGACCCGATCAACCTGAACGCCACCATCACCGCGCTCGGCGAGGGTCTGCGCGGCAACGGCGACGACGCCGGCGCATCGCTCGCCGGCCTGAACTACTACCTGCAGCAGCTGAACCCGAAGCTCCCCACGCTGCAGGAGGACTTCCGCAAGACCGCGATCGTCGCCGACGTCTACGCCGACGCCGCCCCCGACCTCGCCTCGATCTTCGACAACGCCCCGACGGTCAGCCAGACAGTCGTCGACGAGCAGGACAACCTGAACGCCGCGCTGCTGGCGGCGACGGGACTGGCCGACAACGGCACCGCGACGCTGGAGCCCGCCGCCGACGACCTCATCGCGACCGTGCAGCGGCTGCGCGCACCGCTGAAGGTCCTCGGCGACTACTCGCCGGAACTGGGCTGCATCATCACCGGTACCAAGAAGGCCCTCGACACGTTCGCGCCGGTGATCGGTGGCATCCGGCCCGGCCTGTTCGTCGCGTCGAACTTCCTGCCCGGTGCGCCGGCCTACACGTACCCAGAGAGCCTGCCGATGGTGAACGCCTCGGGTGGCCCGAACTGCCGCGGTCTGCCGGACGTGCCGACCAAGCAGTACGGCGGATCCTGGTACCACACACCGTTCCTGGTGACCGACAACGCGTACATCCCGTTCCAGCCGAACACCGAGTTGCAGTTCGACGCGCCGTCGACGCTGCAGTTCCTGTTCCACGGGGCGTTCGCGGAACGGGACGATTACTGATGAGCGCTTGCGCGAAGAGGAGTGCGCACTGATGCAATCGGGCAACAAGGTCTTCGCGAAGGTCGCGGTCTTCACCGTGGTGATGCTGTTGGTCGCCGCCGGGCTGGTCGTCGTCTTCGGACAGTTCAAGTTCGCCTCCGGCAACACCTTTCACGCCACGTTCACCGAGGCGTCGCGGCTGAAGTCCGGCCAGGACGTCCGCATCGCGGGCGTGCCCGTCGGCTCGGTCAAGAAGGTCGGCCTCAACGAGGACAACACCGTCGACGTCGAGTTCGACGTCAACGACCGCTACCAGCTGTATACGTCGACACGGGCCGTGGTCCGCTACCAGAACCTGGTGGGCGACCGGTACCTCGAGATCACCTCCGGCCCGGGCGATCTGCGCAAGCTTCCGGCGGGCGCCACGATCGGCCGGGACAACACCCAGCCGGCGCTGGACCTCGACGCGCTGCTCGGCGGCCTCCGCCCGGTGCTCAAGGGCCTCGACGGCGAGAAGGTCAACGAGGTCAGCAACGCCATCATCGAGCTGCTGCAGGGCCAGGGCGGCGCGCTGTCGAACCTGCTGGCGTCCACCAGTTCCTTCACCCAGCGCCTCGCCGACCGCGACCAGCTGATCGGCGACGTGATCACCAACCTGAACACGGTGCTCGGCACCGTCGACGAGAAGGGCGCGCAGTTCAACGCCACCGTCGACCAGCTGCAGCAGCTGATCACCGGACTGGCCGAGAACCGCGATCCCATCGCCGGGGCCATCCCGCCGCTGGCGTCGGCGACCAGCGACCTGACGACGCTGCTGGAGAACAGCCGGCGGCCGGTGCAGGGCGTGATCGAGAACGTGCGACCCCTCGCGCAGCGGCTCGACGAGCGCAAGTCCGACGTCAACAAGGTGATCGAGCCACTCGCCGAGAACTACCTGCGGCTCAACGCACTCGGCGCGTACGGCTCGTTCTTCAACATCTACTACTGCTCGATCCGGATGAAGATCAACGGGCCCGCGGGCAGCGACATCCTCATCCCGTTCGGCGGTCCGCCCGATCCCTCGAAGGGCAGGTGTTCGGAGAATGGCTAGGCCAGATGGCGGCAACCCGCTGCGCACCGGCATATTCGGCATCACGCTGGTCGCGTGCCTGGTGCTGGTCTCGTTCGGCTACACCGGCCTCCCGTTCTGGCCGCAGGGCAAGAACTACGAGGCGTACTTCAGCGATGCCGGCGGCATCACCCCGGGCAACGACGTCAACGTCTCGGGCATCCAGGTCGGCAAGGTGTCGTCGGTCGAACTGGCCGGTGACGCAGCCAAGGTCAAGTTCACCGTCGACCGGGGCGTGCGGGTCGGCGACCAGTCGCTGGTGTCGATCAAGACCGACACCGTGCTCGGTCAGAAGTCGCTGTCGGTCACGCCCAAGGGCACCGGCAACTCGACGGTGATCCCGTTGGGCCGGACCACCACTCCGTACACGCTGAACGCCGCGCTGCAGGACCTCGGCGGGAACGCACGCGAACTCGACAAGCCGCGGTTCGAGCAGGCGCTGCAGACGCTGACCGACACGTTGCGCGACGCGACCCCGCAGTTGCGCGGCGCACTCGACGGCGTCGCCGACCTGTCCCGCAGCCTGAACGCGCGGGACGAGGCGCTCGAACAACTGCTCTCCCGCGCCAAGAAGGTCTCCGACACGCTGGCACAGCGGTCCGGTCAGGTGAACCAGTTGATCACCGACGGCAACATGCTGTTCGCGGCACTCGACGAGAGGCGTCAGGCGCTGAGCAACCTCATCTCGGGCATCGACGACGTGTCCCGGCAGCTGTCGGGGTTCGTGGCCGACAACCAGCGGGAGTTCGCCCCGGCGCTGGAGAAGCTGAACCTGGTGATGGACAACCTGCTCGAGCGGCGGGAGCACATCGGCGAGGCGCTGCGCAGGCTGCCGCCGTACGCCACCGCGCTGGGCGAGGTCGTCGGGTCCGGTCCCGGCTTCCAGATCAACCTCTACGGCCTGCCGCCCGCGACCATCTCGGAAGTGCTGCTGGACACCTACTTCCAGCCCGGCAAGCTGCCCGACAGCATCGCCGACTACCTGCGCGGGCTCATCTCTGAGCGCCTCATCATCAGGCCGAAGTCGCCATGACACATCAGAATGCCCGTGCGAAGCGGGCCGGTTGGTGGCGCCCGACGCTGGCGGTGGCCCTCGTCGCGCTGATCGCCGCGGGCGTCTACACGGTCTGGCCGTCGCGCGCCGGGCAGCAGGTGGTGGCGCTGTTCCCGTCTGCCGTCGGCCTGTACAAGGGTGACGAGGTCCGCGTGGTGGGCGTGCCGGTGGGCACCATCGACAAGATCGAACCGCGGGCCCGCGACGTCAAGGTCACGATGACCGTCGACGGCGACGTTCGGCTGCCGCAGGACGCACGCGCCATCGTGATCGCACCGAACCTGGTGTCCGCGCGGTTCATTCAGTTCGCGCCCGCCTACACCGAGGGGCCGACGCTGGCCGACGGCGCCGAACTCGGACTGGACCGCACCGGCGTCCCCGTCGAGTGGGACGACGTCAAGGAACAGCTCACCGAACTGAGCGCACAACTGGGACCGCAGAACGGCGTGCAGGGCCCGCTGGCGGGATTCGTCAACCAGGCCGCGGAGACGTTCGACGGCAACGGCGACTCGTTCCGCAACGCGCTGCGCGAACTGTCGCAGACGGCGGGCCGTCTCGGCGACTCCCGCACCGACCTCTTCGGCACCATCCGCAATCTGCAGGTGCTGGTGAACGCGCTGGCCAACAGCAACGAGCAGATCGTCCAGTTCTCCAACCACGTCGCCTCGGTGTCGCAGGTGCTCGCGGACAGCTCGAAGGACCTCGACGTCACCCTCGGCACGCTGAACACGGCGCTGACCGACGTGAAGGGTTTCCTGAACCAGAACAACTCGGCGTTGATCGCCCAGGTGGACAAGCTGACCCAGTTCACGAACATCCTGACCGAGCACAGCGACGACATCGAGCAGATCCTGCACATCACGCCCAACGGCCTGGCGAACTTCTACAACATCTACAACCCCGCCCAGGGCACCGTCGGTGGCCTGCTGTCGCTGCCCAACTTCGCCAACCCGGTGCAGTTCATCTGCGGTGGCACCTTCGACGTCGGTGCGTCGCCGGACAACTTCAAGCGTGCGGAGATCTGCCGTCAGCGCATGGGCCCGGTGTTCAAGCGGCTCGCCGTGAACTACCCGCCGGTGCTGTTCCACCCGATCAACAGCATCACCGCGTACAAGGGCCAGATCCTCTACGACACACCCGGCACCGAGGCGAAGGCGCAGACGCCGGTGCCGTATCTGCAGTGGCAGCCGGCCCCGGGGGTCACGCCGCCGACGCCGAGTCCGGACGGCATGCTCAGCGACCTGATCCTGCCGCCGCCCGCCGAGGTCGGCCAGGTGTCGCCCGCCGGCGCGCCGTCCGCGCCACCGCCGATGGGGGCGGGACCGCTGCCCGGACCCGCACCTGCTCCCGATGCACCACCGGCCGAGACGGGAGGTGGCTAGATGCGTACCGCATTGCGCCGCAAGGCCCTACGATCCGGTCGCAACGCCGTGGCACTGGGTTCGGGTGCCGCGCTGCTGGCCGGCTGCTCGTTCGGCGGCCTGAACTCGATGGACATGCCCGGAACCGAGGGCCACGGATCGGGCTCCTACACGATCACGGTGGAACTGCCCGACGTCGCGACGCTGCCGCAGAACTCGCCGGTCATGATCGACGACGTCACCGTGGGCAGCGTGTCGGGCATCGACGCCGTGCAGCGATCCGACGGCACGTTCTACGCGGCGGTGAAGCTCTCGCTCCGAAGCGGTGTCGACCTGCCGCAGAACGCGACCGCCACCGTGGCCCAGACGTCGCTGCTGGGTTCCCAGCACGTCGAACTGGGCGAACCCGCGGACGCGCCGACGGGGAAGCTGGTCGAGGGGTCGAACATCCCGCTCGCACAGACGGGCCGCTACCCGACCACCGAGGAAGTGCTGTCCTCGCTCGGCGTCGTGGTCAACAAGGGCAATCTCGGTGCGCTGCAGGACATCACCGACGAGGCCTACGCAGCGGTCGCCGGCCGGGCCGGCAGCTTCACCGATCTGATGCCGCGGCTGGCCGAACTGACCGGCTCACTGGATCGGCAGACCACCGACATCATCGCGGCCGCCGACGGCCTGAACCGGTTCGCCGGGATCCTCGCGCAGAGCAAGGACAACCTGGGCCGCACGTTGGACACGCTGCCCGAGGCGCTGAAGGTGCTCAACGCCAACCGGACCAACCTGGTGGACGCGTTCACCGCGCTCCGCACGTTCGGCACCGT
The DNA here is from genome assembly GCF_056679845.1 of Mycobacterium sp. PTI7. Lineage (NCBI taxonomy): Bacteria > Bacillati > Actinomycetota > Actinomycetes > Mycobacteriales > Mycobacteriaceae > Mycobacterium > Mycobacterium sp. PTI7. The sequence continues at coordinate 3,893,493 of NZ_CM155252.1, read as the reverse complement.
GGCGTCCCGCGTGCTGAGCGGCATCCGGGACGACTTCGCGGCCGACTTCAAGGATCTGTATCCGGTGGTGAAGGCGTTCAACGACAACGCCGACGACTTCATCTCCGACCTCGAGCTGCTGCCGACCTTCCCGTTCCACTACGACTACCTCAAGAACGCGGTGCGCGGCGACTACCTGAACGTGTTCGTGACGTTCGACCTGACCGTCCGCCGGTTCGGTGAGTCGATCCTCACCACCTCGAAGGGCTTCGACCCCAACATGAAGCACCTCAGCGAGGTCATCAACCCGCCCGACTTCCTGACCGGTGCGATGGCCAACCTGTCCGGGCAGGCTGCCGACCCGTTCGAGATCCCCGCGGGATCGGCGACCCAGCACACGGAGGCAACGCCGTGATGATCGACCGGTTGACCCGGATCCAGCTGACGATCTTCGCGATCGTCACGGTGGTGTGCGTCGGCGCCATCTCCACCATGTACCTGCACATCCCGTCGGCACTGGGCTTCGGCTCCTACGACGTGAAGGCGAAGTTCGTCGCGGGCGGCGGGCTCTACCAGAATGCCAACGTCACCTACCGCGGCGTGACGATCGGCCGCGTCCAGTCCGTGGGGCTGGTCAACGACGGCGTGGTGGCCGAAATGCGGCTCAACTCCGACACTCCCGTGCCGGAGAACGTGACCGCGACGGTGAAGAGCGTCTCGGCGATCGGCGAGCAGTACGTCGACCTGGTGCCGCCGGAGGATCCGTCCGACGCGATGCTGCGCAACGCCGCGTTCATCGACGTGGACCGCACCGCGATCGGCCAGGACATCTCGGACCTGTTGATCCAGGCCGACAAGCTGGTGAACAGCATCGGCGACAGCCGGATCCAGGATCTGCTGCGCGAGACGTTCAAGGCGTTCAACGGGACCGGACCGGAGCTGGCGCGTCTGATCGAGTCGGGCCGGGGACTGATCGACGAGGCGAACTCCAGCTACGGGCAGACCACGCAGCTGATCGACCAGATCGGGCCGTTCCTCGACTCGCAGATCCGCAGCGCCGACGACATCCGCGCGCTGTCCGACGGGCTGGCCCGCTTCACCGCCGAGGCGGCCGCCGCGGACCCGCAACTGCGCGGCGTGCTGCAGAGCGTGCCCGGTGCCGCCGAGGCCGCCAACACGACGTTCGACGGGATCCGCCCCAACTTCCCGATGCTGGCTGCCAACCTCGCCAACGTCGGGCGCATCGGCGTCATCTACAACAAGTCCATCGAGCAAGCGCTGGTGATCTTCCCGGCACTGATGGCCGCACTGATCACCGTCGGCGGCGGCCTGCCGGCCGACGAGGGCGGCAAGCTCGACTTCAAGGTCGACCTGGGTGACCCGCCGCCGTGCTCGACGGGCTTCATCCCGCCGACGCAGATTCGTACGCCCGCCGACACGACGCTCCGCGACCTGCCCACCGACCTGTACTGCAAGACGGCGCAGAACGACCCCACGGTGGTGCGCGGTGCGCGCAACTACCCGTGCCAGGAGTTCCCGGGCAAGCGGGCCCCGACGGTGCAGCTCTGCCGCGACCCGGTCGGTTACGTGCCGGTCGGCACCAACCCGTGGCGCGGTCCGCCGGTGCCCTACGGCAGCACCCCGATCACCGACCCGCGCAACATCACGCCGGCCAACAAGTTCCCGAACATCCCGCCGGCCGCGGACTACGACCCAGGCCCGCCCGTGGTGCAGCTGCCGCCCGGCGTCCTGCCGGGTCCCGGTCCTGCGCCCAACGCGCCGTTCCCGCTGCCGGTGCCGCCGAGCGATCCGGGACCGCCGCCGCCACCGCTGCCGTTCTACGCGCCGCCCGATCAGATCGTGCCGCCGTACGGCCGCGCCGCGCCGGGGGCGCCCGTGCCACCGCCCCCGGGTCCGCTGCCGGCCGAGGTGCCGCCCGCCGCGGTGCCGCCCCCGCCGGGACCGCCGCTGCCCGCCGAGGGTGCGCAGCCGATGGCCGAGGGGCCGAAGTCCACGACGTACGATTCGAAGACCGGCGCCTTCGCCGATCCCCGTGGCGGGACGGGCGTGCTCGCTTCGGGCGCAGAGAAGTTCACTCCCGCGGAGACGTGGGTCGACCTGATGATGGATCCAAGGCAGGCATGACGACAGATCACCCGGCTTCGGACGACTCGACGACAGAGACGACCGGGCCGACCGAGGCGAGCGCACCGACGGGGAATGTGACCGAGGCGAGCCCGGCGACGGGGAATGTGACCGAGGCGAGTTCGGCGACGGGGAATGCCTCGTCGAAGGCCGGCCGCCGCAGGGCATCCCGGCCCACCGGTCCGGCCGCGGGCACCGTGGAGCAGACCCCCGTGGCCGTGCGCCTGGATGCGGCCGAGCCGGCCCGGGTTCGGGTGTCCAAGCCGGTCGTCGCCCCGCCGCGCAGGGCCGCGCACCGCAGCCTGGTGGCGGCGATCGGACTCGGCGTGCTCGCGCTGCTGGTGGGCGCGACGGGCGCACTGGTGGCCGCCTTCGGCGTGCAGGAGCACGAGGCAAACGCCGCGGCGTCGCGCAACCAGCAGTTCGTGGACACCGCCACCCAGACCGTGGTGAACATGTTCAGCTACGACCAGAACACCATCGACGACAGCGTCAACCGCTTCGTCAACGGGACCAGCGGCCCGCTGCGGGACATGTTGAGCCAGAACAACAACGTCGACAACCTGAAGGCGATGTTCCGCGACACCCAGGCGAGTTCGGAGACGGTCATCACCGGTGCCGCGCTCGAGAAGGTGGACGAGATCGCGAAGAACGCCTCGGTGATCGTGTCGGCCAGGACGACGGTGACCGACCTCGACGGCGTGAACAAGCCGTCGCAGCCGTACCGCTACCGCATCATCGTGCACGAGGACGACAACGGGCACATGACGGGCTACGACCTCAAGTACCCCGACGGGGGCAACTGATGAGCACGTGGACCACCCGGGTCCTGGTGGCGGCGAGCGTGCTGCTCGCGGTCGCCTTCGTGGTGCTCGGCGGGGCGGGCGGATATCTGCTGTGGAACCGCGATCAGGTGAACGCCGAACAGCAGACCCGCGAGGCGCTGGGACCGTGCACCGGTGACCTGGCTCCGCCGGCCTGTGGTCTTGCCGCGCAACAGATCCCGCTCGTCTTCGGGTACGACTTCCAGACCGTGGAGCGCAGCCTCACCGACGCCTACCAGCTGCTCACCCCGGGATACCGCAGGGAGTTCGAGGAGCGCGCCACCCAGGACATCATCCCGCAGGCGCGGGAGCGTCAGGTGATCTCACAGGCCAACGTCGTCGGCTCGGGTGTGCTCGACGCGCAGCGCGATTCGGCGAGCGTCATGGTCTTCATGAACCGCACGGTCACGGACAAGTCGAAGACGCCGGTGTACGACGGCAGCCGGTTGCGGGTCGACTACGTCAAGGTCGACGGGCAGTGGAAGATCAACTTCATCACACCGATCTAGCGGCGTCGGTGGAGGCGAGCGCATCGAGGAACGAGCGCGCCCACCGGTCCACGTCGTGGGCGAGCACCTGTCGGCGCATGGCGCGCATGCGACGCCTGCCCTCCTCGGGCGACTGCGTCAGCGCGGCCTCGATCGCGTCCTTGACGCCGTCGAGGTGGTGCGGGTTGGTCAGGTAGGCCTGACGCAATTCGGCTGCGGCGCCGGTGAATTCACTGAGCACCAGCGCGCCGCCGAGGTCGCTGCGGCAGGCGACGTACTCCTTGGCCACCAGGTTCATCCCGTCGCGCAGCGGCGTCACGAGCATGACGTCGGCGGCGACGAAGAAGGAGACGAGTTCCTCCCGCGGGATCGGTTTGTGGAGGTAGTGCACAACGGGGTGTCCCACCCGCCCGTACTCGCCGTTGATGTGGCCCACCTGGCGCTCGATGTCCTCGCGCATCACCTTGTAGCTCTCGACCCGCTCGCGGCTGGGTGTGGCGAGCTGGATCAGCACGGTGTCGTCGCGGTCGGCCCGGCCGTCGGCGAGAAGTTCGGAGAACGCCTCGAGCCGGACGTCGATGCCCTTGGTGTAGTCGAGACGGTCGACGCCGAGCAGGATCTTGCGGGGGTTGCCGAGTTCGGCACGCAGTTCGCGCGCGCGTTGGCGAACCCGGCGGTCGCGGGCCTTGCCGTCGAGGTCGGCGGAGTCGATGGAGATCGGGAAGGCGCCGACCTTGACGGTGCGGAACCCCACCTGCACCTCACCGAGCCGGGATCGGACGCCGACGGTCGCGCGTGAGGTGTTGGCGCCGACGAGGCGCCGGGCGAGGTACAGGAAGTTCTGGGCGCCGCCGGGGAGGTGGAAGCCGACGAGGTCGGCCCCGAGCAGGCCCTCGATGATCTCGGTGCGCCACGGCATCTGCATGAACAGCTCGATGGGCGGGAACGGGATGTGCAGGAAGAAGCCGATCGTCAGATCGGGGCGCAGCATGCGCAGCATCTTGGGGACCAGCTGCAGCTGGTAGTCCTGCACCCAGACGGTCGCGCCCTGGGCGGCGGTGGCGGCGGTGGCCTCGGCGAACCGGCGGTTGACGTCGACGTAGCTGTCCCACCACTTGCGGTGGTAGATCGGCTTGACGATGACGTCGTGGTACAGCGGCCACAGCGTCGCGTTGGAGAAGCCCTCGTAGTAATTGGCGAAGTCGGCGTCGGACAGGCTCACCGGTTGCATCACGAGGTCGTCCTCGACGATGGGCTCGGTGCCGCTGTCGGAGATCCCTGGCCAGCCGATCCACGCACCGTGACGGCGGCGCAGCAGCGGTTCCAGCGCGGTGACCAGGCCACCGGGACTGCGCTTGTACGAGGTGGAGCCGTCGGGTAGCCGCTCCATGTCGACGGGCAGCCGGTTGGCCACCACGACGAAGTCGGCAGAACCGGTCCCGTCGGCCACTACGCGTCGATTTTCGCCGGCCCGATGCCCAGCATCGACAGGAAGACGCGGCACTCGTCGGCGTCGGTGGCGTAGGCGGCTACGACGCGACGGGCCTGGCGTGCGGTGCTGTCGGCCAAGGGTTCGACGTCTTCGATCTCGGTGGGATCAGGGTTGGTGGGCATCCCTCAACTCTAGGCGACTCTGCGAAACAGGTGGTAACGCCTGCTTCGGCAGAGCCGCCCAGGGTCGAATCGGGACTAGGAGACGCCGTAGACGGTCGGGCTGCTGCCGACCGACGACGTGGGGGGCACGTACTGGGGAGCGTCCTCGGCGAGGCCGATGCACTGGCCGCTGTTGCCGCCGGTGCAGGGGATGCCGTCGACGGCCGGGATGTCCGGGTTGCCGGGGATGGAGCTGAACGGCGAGGCGCCGGAGTTCGGCACGGTGTGCGGAACGCAGATGCCGGTGAACTGATCCGATTCCTCACCACCGGGGCAGTCCGCCAGCGGGGCCGACACGGGTACGGCGAACGCGGTGAGCGCCGGGGCCGCGGCGACGGCGAGCGCGAAGCCGCCCGCAATGACCAGTCGTCGGGGGGAGAAACTGCCGCGCCCGCGAGAAGCACGGAATTCCAAAGTCGCCATTGTCACGCTTCCTGTCGTCAATTACCGAGTCGTCGGGAGGATTCTATGGAAGCTGCAAGGAATCTGCACACGTTCCACGAGTTCCCTGACAACGCGGCGTCACGACTGGCGCGCGGCGTTCGGGTGTGCAGGGGTCCTAGGGGCTCGAGCTGACGGACGAGCGCGGCACTGCCATCGGGCCCTCGGACTGCTGCTCCTCGGACAGGCCGATGCACTGCCCGGAGTTGCCGCCGGTGCACGGGATGCCGCCGACCGAGGGGAGGCCGCCCGGCGAAGTCGACTGGAACTCAGGCGAATTGGGCACCAGGTCGGGGGTGCACACCGTGGTGAACGTGTCCTCGGTCTCGCCGTTGGGGCAGGCGGCGACCGACGGTGCGGGTGCCGACGGCGCGGCGACAGCGGCGATCGTCGGCGCGGCGGCGACCGCGACGGCGAAGCCGCCGACGGCGAGGAGGCGTCGGGCCGAGGACCGGCCGCGGGAAGCAGATGAATCGAGGGTCGCCATCGCCTTGCTTTCTTGTCGTAAGTCACGGCCATGGGGGATCGGGCCGCCGGTGGTGTTTCACGACAATACGCTGGCGCCAGCGTATTCACCGGCCGAGTCGACGAGAAAGTGGTGCTTACGTGCCATTTCTGGGAGGGCGCCGAGCGTCCCCTGTGACGTTGCTGGCGGACGGCTTGGAGGGATGCCGCTATGCACGGCGGTGGCCCCGTGGTTCGATACGAGAACGTGTTCCAGTTTTGCCTCTGGCGCGTGACTCACTCGACGTACGGGATGGAAGGCGCAACGGTGCAACTTTCGTTGGAGGGCCGGACGATTCTGGTCACCGGTGGCGGCAGCGGGATCGGCAAGGGCGTGGCCGAGGCCGTGGTGGCGGCCGGCGGCAGCGCGATGCTGGTCGGTCGCAACGCGGACAGGTTGGCCGCAGCGGCCGAGGAGATCGGCGCCTCGACCGACGGGGGTGCCGACCGGGTGCGCTACGAACCGGCGGACGTCACGAACGAGGACGAGGTGGCCCGCGTCGTCGACGCCACCACCGCGTGGCACGGCCGCCTCGACGGCGTCGTGCACAGCGCCGGCGGGTCGTTGACCATCGGACCCATCACGCAGGTCGACTCGGAGGGCTGGCGGCAGACCGTCGACCTGAACGTCAACGGCACGATGTACGTGCTCAAGCACGCGGCGCGGGAGATGGTTCGCGGCGGCGGCGGATCGTTCGTCGGGATCTCGTCGATCGCGTCGAGCAACACCCACCGGTGGTTCGCGTCGTATGGACCGAGCAAGGCGGCGCTCGATCACCTGATGATGTTGGCCGCGGACGAACTCGGCGCGTCCTGGGTGCGGGTCAACGGCATTCGGCCCGGGCTCATCCGCACGGACATGGTGGCGCCGATCCTGGATTCACCCGCGATCAGCGCCGACTACGCGAGTTGCACGCCGCTGCCGCGGCCCGGTGAGGTCACCGACATCGCCGCCGCGGCGCTGTTCCTGCTCAGTGATGCCGCGCAGTGGATCACCGGCCAGATCATCAACGTCGACGGCGGCCACGGTCTGCGGCGCGGACCGGACATGTCGTCGATGCTGGAGCCGGTGTTCGGCGCGGACGGACTCCGGGGCGTGGTGTCCTAGGACCGTGGTGTCCTAGCCGCCAGGAGTCCTGGGGGACGACCGGGCGGGTCAGGCCTTCGGCATCGCGCCGGGGCAGTAGGCCTGGACGGCCAGGCTCCCGAGTGCGCCGACGTCCTTGCCGGACTTCCAGCCGGTGGCGTTCTGCACGTGGCGCAGGGCGTCCTCGACGGTGCCGCCGCGAGCCAGCACGTCACACGTGGACTCCGCGACGTTCTTGGCCTCACCGGTCGAGATGCGGAAGCCGCGCTCGCGGACCTCCTTGGCGAAGACCTGGTCGATCTGTTCCTGGTTCGGGTTCGGTTCGGCGGACGCGGGCACCGCGAACGCGGTGACGGCGCCGAGGGCCACGAGTGTCGCGCCGGCGAACTGCCTGAGTGTCATCCGTCTTCCCTTCGACTCGACGCCCACAGTACGTCGGCAAACGTCGAAAGGGCTATCGGTGGTTGCGGCGTCGCCGTTACGTCTGGGATTGCGCGACCTGGTGCACCGCGTTGACGATGCCCTGATAGCCCGTGCACCGGCAGAAGTTGCCCGAGATGCCCTCGCGGATCTCGTCGTCGGTCGGCTGCGGATTGTCCCGCAGCAACGCCGTGATGGAGGTGACGAAGCCGGGGGTGCAGAAGCCGCACTGCAGCCCGTGACAGGCCCGCAGCGCCGACTGCACCGGCGACAGCTCGCCGTCCGGTGAAGCGATGCCCTCGACCGTCGTGACCTCCTGGCCGTCCACCTGGACGGCGAAGATCAGGCAGGACCGGACGGCCTGACCGTCGAGCAGCACGGTGCAGGCGCCGCACGCGCCGTGCTCGCAGCCGAGGTGCGTGCCGGTGAGGCCGCACTTCTCGCGCAGGAAGTCCGCCAGCGTCAGGCGCGGTTCGACGGCGCCGCCGTGCGGGGTGCCGTTGACGGATAGGTGGACGTCAGTCTCGTGCATCGAGTGCCTCCGTGATCGCATCGGTCCAGGCGCGGGACACCATCGCCGCGCCCACCCGGGTGCGGTAGGACGCGGAGCCCTGCAGGTCGTGGGGAACGTCGGCGAGACCCGACATCGCGAGCGAGCCGATCTCGTCGGCCGAGAGATCGGTGACGGCGCGTCCGGTGATCGCCTCCTCGGCGGCGGTGCCGCGCTCGGGCGTGGAGCCTAGGCCGAGCAGGCCGATGCCGCAGCGCGCGACGCGGTCCTCGTCGTCGAGTTCGACGGCGACGGTCGCACCGGCGATGGCGAAGTCGCCGTGCCGACGGGCGAATTCGTGCACGGCGAACCCGGTGCGGCCCGACCAGACCGGGAATCGCACCGCCCGCAGGATCTCGTCGGGCGCGAGCGCGTTCTCCCACAGACCGGTGAAGAACTCCGACGCCGGGATCTGCCGGTCGCCGCGGGCCGATGCCGCGTCGATGGTCGCGTCGAGCGCCAGGGCGATGGCGGCGTACTCCGCGGCCGGATCGGCGTGCGCGACGGCGCCGCCCAGCGTCCCGCGGGTGCGGATCTGGAAGTGGCCGATGTGCGGGGTCGCCAACGTGAGGAGCGGAACGGACTCGGCCACCTCGTCGTCGAGCCCGACGAGTGCGTGCGGGGTGGCCGCACCGATCACCACCTCGTCGTCGGCGAGGTCGATGCCGCACAGGTCGTCGAGTCGGGAGATGTCGACGAGGTTCTCGAAGTGGGTGAGCCGCATCGCCAGCATCGGTACCAGGCTCTGTCCGCCGGCGAGGATCTTGGCGTCGTCGCCGTACTCGGCGAGCAGTTCGACCGCCTCCTTCACGGAGTCGGGCCGGTGATAGGCGAACGGCGCAGCCTTCACGAGACCAGCCGGGACAGCGCGGCGAGCAGTTCGTCGGCCTTGATCGCGGCCGGGTGGGCGGCCCTGCTGCGTCGGCGGCCGAACAGGAAGCCGAGCGCGGCGCCGGCGGCGAGGCCCGCGGCGACGGGTGCGGCCCGCTTGGCCAGCGGTGCCGCGACCACGGCGAGCAGGTTCACGGAGTCCGCGGCCCCCGGCTGTGCCGCCGCGACGGCGGCCTCGGTGGTCGGTGCGGCCGTGGTGGCTGCGCCACCGAGCAGTTCGGCCTCCAGGCTGCGCGCGAACTGGGCGATCAGGTTGCTCGAGACGTCGGCGAGTACGCCACGGCCGAACTGCGCGGCCTTGCCGGAGATCGCGAGGTCGGTGGTGATCGCGACGAAGGTGCTCGACCCCTCGTCGGTGAGCTGGGCAGTGATGGTCGCCGCGGCGGTGCCGTTGCCGCGGGTCTCCTTGCCCTCGGCCCTGAGCACGATCCGCAGGCCGGACTCGTCCTTCTCCTTGTACGAGGCAACGCCCTTGTAGGACACCGTGATCGGGCCGACCTTGACCTTGACGGCGCCGGTGAACTCGTCACCGTCGACCGAGAGCAGGGTCGCGCCGGGCAGGCACGGGGCGACGCGTTCGACGTCGGTGAAGACCTCCCACGTCTTCGCGGCGGGCACCGCTACCCGGAAGTCATTCTTGAGTTCCACTGTCGGTGGTCCTTTCCATACGGGCGCGCTCGATCAGATCCACGATGTGGGCCGGGGTCGCGGGCAGTTGGGTGACCGTCACGCCGAGGGGCGCGAGCGCGTCGTTGATGGCGTTGATGACCGCCGGCGTCGAGCCGATCGCACCGCCCTCACCGCAGCCCTTGTAGCCGCCCACGCCGGGTCCGGGGATCTCGACGTGGCCGTACTCGATGGTGGGCACCTCGGTGGCGGTGGGCAGGAGGTAGTCGACGAACGTCGACGACAGCGGGTTGCCGTCGGTGTCGTAGGAGAGCTGTTCGAGCAGCGCGCCCCCGATGCCCTGCACGGTGCCGCCCGCGATCTGGCCCTCGACGACGTTGGGGTTGATCATCGGGCCGACGTCCTCGCTGACGATGTAGCGCGTCAGCGTGACGTGACCGGTGTCGACGTCCACCTCGCAGGTGCACGCGTGGGTGGCGTTGGCCCAGTGGATCGGTGCGGTCGAGACGAAGCGCGCGGTGGCCTCGAGTTGCGACGCGAGGCCGGGCGGGAACTGAGTCGGCTCGTAGTGGGCGCGAAAGGCGAGGTCGCCGAACGTGATCGACTTGTCCGGATCGGTACGGGACGTGATGGTCGAGTTGGACAGCTCGAGGTCCGTGCCCTCGACGCCGAGCGCGTGGGCGGCGAGCGCGAGGATCTGCTCGCGCAACGTGGTGCCCGCCTGGTTGACCGCACCGGCCGTCATCGGTCCGCTGCGGCTGCCCTGGGTGCCCGCGCCGTACGGGGTGACGGCGGTGTCGCCCTGGATGGTGTGGACGTCGTCGACGTTGGCGCCGAGCACGTCGGCCGTGAGCTGGACGACGGTGGTCTCGAGGCTGTTGCCGGTGGAGCCGCCGTTGACGTACACGTTGACCGTGCCGCTGGGCTCGATGCGGATGGTGCAGCCCTCGTGGCCCAGGTAGCCCTGGGCGGCGGCGGTCGGCTCGATGTACGCGGAGTACCCGAGTCCGAGGTAGCGACCCTGCTCGAGCGCCTCGGCCTGCGCCTTCCGGAACCCCTCGTGGTCGAGGATCTTGACGGCCTGCTCGAAGGTGTCGGCGGGGGCGACGTGGTCGTAGGGCATGCCGTTGGGGTTGAAGTACGGCATCTCGTCGCCGCGCAGCACGTTGATGCGGCGCAGTTCGACGGGGTCCATGCCCATCTTGCGCGCGCCGATGTCGAGGAGCATCTCCCGCGCCAGCGTCTCGTACTGCCAGGGGCCGCGATAGGCGTGCAGCCCTGCGGTGTTCGAGAAGATGGTCTTGTAGTTGAAGCTCGCCTTCGGCACGCGGTACGGCCCGGGGAAGAACATCCCGATCGCCGCGGTGGTCAGCACGGGGTAGGGCGTCGGGTACGCGCCGACGTCCTGCAGGAAGTCGATGTCGACGGCCAGGATCTTGCCGTCCGCGTCGAAGGCCATCCGCACCGTGCCGTCGACGTGACGGGACTGGCCGGCCGACATCAGGTTCTCGCGGCGATCCTCGATCCACTTCAGCGCGGCGGGTACCTTGCGCGCGGCGAGCAGGATGCACATGTCCTCGCGCATCGGGACGACCTTCTGGCCGAAGCCTCCGCCGGTGTCGCGCATGATGACCCGGACCCGCTGCGCCGGCAGGCCGAGCAGGCGGGCGCTGAACGCGCGCAGTTCGTGTGGGGTCTGCGTGGACGCCCAGATCGTCAGTTCGGCCGAGGCCGCCGACCACTCGACCACCAGGCCCCTGGTCTCGATCGGCACCGGCACGTACATCTGCTGATAGACGTTCTCCGACACGACCGTCGCCGCCGAGGCGAACACCTCCTCGTCCGGCGGCATGCCGCCGAGCCCGCCGGCGACGTTGTCGGGGTACTCGTCGTGGACCACGACGCCCGACTCGGCGGACCGGCGGAAGTCGGCCAGGGCGGGGTGCGGGTCGTAGTCGACGTCCACCAGGTCGACGGCGTCCTCCGCGACGTAGCGGTTCTCGGCGATGACGAGTGCCACCGGATCGCCGACGAACTTGACGACGCCCTCGGCGAGCGGCGGTCGGGGAGTGTCCGCCACGTCCTTGCCCGCGACGGCGTGCCAAGCCTCGACCACGTCGCCGTTGAGATCTGCGGCGGTGAACACGGCGCGTACGCCCGGCAGGGCCAGGGCGGCCGACGCGTCGATGCCCTTGATGGTGGCGTGGGCGAAGGGGCTGCGGACGAAGCAGGCGTGCAGCATGCCGGGGCGCTGGACGTCGTCGACGAACGTGCCGGCGCCGGTGAGCAGGCGGTTGTCCTCGACGCGTGGCATCCGGGTGCCCGCGTACCGGGCCGTGACGGCGCCGGACGTGTCTGCGGTCGCCGACGATTCGGTCGCCGGGGTCGCGGTGGAGGTCACGGCGTCAGCCCCTTTTGAAGATGGGTGGTGCTTCTGCGTGTAAGTGGTGCTCGTCACAGCGAGCCGCAGACGTCGTTATCGTACAAGAGAAGCGGAGTTTCAAAAAGGGAGAGTGGCGTTACCGCACGTCGGCCGCGGACAACGCGTCATCGGTGGCGCCGTCGTGGTGGATGCGGCCGCCGGTGTCCGCGAGCGGCCGGCCGGTACCGCCCCAGCGGCGCGCCACGATCTCGCCGATGATCGACACCGCCGTCTCCTCGGGCGTGCGGGCGCCGAGGTCGAGACCGATGGGGCTGGACAGCCGGTCGAGTTCGGAGTCGGTCAGCCCGACGTCGCGCAGCCGGTGGACGCGGTCGTCATGCGTGGGCCGCGAACCCATGGCGCCGACGTAGCCGACGTCGAGCCGCAGGGCCACCTCGAGAACGGGCACGTCGAACTTCGGGTCGTGCGTGAGCACGCAGATCGCCGTGCGGCCGTCCAGCTCCCCGCGGTCGGCCTGATCGCGCAGATAGCGGTGCGGCCAGTCCACGACCACCTCGTCGGCGGTGGGGAAGCGGGCCGGGGTGGCAAACACCGGACGGGCATCGCACACCGTCACCCGGTAGCCGAGGAGCGCGGCCTGCCGCACCAGCGACGCGGCGAAGTCGATGGCGCCGAAGACGATCATGCGGGGTCGCGGCGCATGGCCGGCCACGAAGACCTCCATGCCCTCGCCCTGGCGTTCGCCGTCGGGCCCGTAGGTCAGCACGTCGGTCCGGCCGGCGCCCAGCAGGCCCCTGGCGTCGTCGGCGACCGCGGCGTCCGCACGGCCCGAGCCCAGGGTGCCCGCGACCGCGTCGGTGCCGACGACGAGCCGGCGGCCGATCCACGCGGGGTCCGGATGGGCGATGACGACGGCAACGGCGACCGGCCGGTGCGCGTCGATGTCGGCGGCCACGTCCTCGAGTTCGGGGAAGGTCGCCCGCGACACGGGCTCGGCGAAGATGTCGATGATGCCGCCGCACGTGAGGCCGACGGCGAACGCGTCGTCGTCGGTGATGCCGTAGCGCTGCAGTTCCGGTCGGCCGGTGCGCACCACGTCGGCGGACAGTTCGTAGACCGCCGCCTCGACGCAGCCGCCCGAGACGGAACCCGCGACGGTGCCGTCCGGGGCCACCACCATCGCGGCGCCGGGCGCCCGCGGTGCGGACTTGATGGTGCGGACCACGGTCGCCAGACCCGCCGTGCCCCCGGCCCGCCAGATCGCGAGCAGCTCCTCCATGACGTCGCGCACAGCAGAAGTCTAGGTGTGCGGGGGCGACTCCGCGCCGAGAGTTCTGAGCGGGTGCACAGCGGCCGGCGGGGTCGCGCGTCCCGGCTTCACCGCCGCGGCTTTGTACTCTCGGTCTGGGATCCGATCATTCGAAGGGAATCATTCGTGAATCTGCCCGTCCTGGGGGAGCTGCCGCTGTCGGGCTTCGCGCACGTCTGGTTTTTCCTGTTCCTGTTGGTGATCGCCGGTCTGGTGGTCCTGTACTTCTCGATCCTGCGCAGCAAGTCGCGGCGTCTGGCCCGCTTCGCGAGCACGGACATGATCGTCAGCGTCTCCCCGACCCCGCAGAGCCGGTGGCGTCACGTGCCGGCCGTGCTGGTGGCGCTGGCGCTGGTGTTCTTCACCATCGCGATGGCGGGGCCGTCGCTCGACCGCAAGATCCCGCGCAACCGCGCCGTCGTCATGCTCGTCATGGACGTCTCGACGTCGATGAACGCCACCGACGTCCCGCCGAACCGGCTGAAGGCGTCGCAGGAGGCGGCCAAGAAGTTCGCCGACGAACTCACCCCCGGTGTGAACCTGGGTCTGATCACGTTCGCCGCCAACCCCACGATGCTCAGCTCGCCGACCACCAACCACGACGCCACCAAGGCCGCCATCGACAAGATGCAGGTGGCCGAGCGCACCGCCACCGGTGAGGCGATCTTCGCTGCACTACAGGCGATCTCCACCGTCGGAGCGGTCATCGGAGGCGGCGACGGCCCGCCGCCGGCCCGCATCGTGCTCTTCTCGGACGGCAAGGAGACCACCCCGTCCAACCCCAACAACCCGCGTGGCGCGTTCACGGCCGCGCGCGCCGGCAAGGATCAGGGCATCCCGATCTCGACGATCGCCTTCGGCACCCCCGACGGGAAGGTCGAGGTCGACGGTGCGCAGGTCGACGTGCCCGTCGACGACACCACCATGAAGGAAGTCGCGCAGCTGTCGGGCGGCACCGCCTACCGGGCCGAGGACCTCGCGGAGCTGAACGAGGTCTTCCGTTCGCTGCAGGACCAGATCGGCTACGAAACGGTCCGCGGCGACGCCAGTGCGGGATGGTTGCGGCTCGGTGCTCTCGCGTTGGCCATCGCGGCCATCTCGGCCCTGCTCATCAACCGGCGGCTACCGCTGTAGTCGGCCGGTTTCGCTGCGCGCCGCCGGGGGTATCAGGTGTCCGCCCCACACTGGCGGAAGGACGACACCATGGTTTCCCACACTGCAGCGCGTACCGAGGTTCCGGCATCCGAGGCGGTCGCCTCGACCGGCCTGCTGTTGATGTTCGCCGCTGTGATCGGCGTGGTCATGGGGGTCTCGCTGTTCGGCATGGGCTCGGCCGCCGCCGCCACCGCAGTGGTCGTCGCCGCGCTGCTCAGCTTCGCCGCCAGCCTGGTCTGCTTCACCGTCGACGCGCGCCGCATCGAGGCCGCCGAGGCCGCGCTGCCGTTCCCCAGCATGCTGCGCTGACCCCACCCGACCCGCCGCGGTCACGCAGTACGGTCACGACGTGACCGCGCCCAACCGTATCCGATCGCTCCTCGGCGTCCGCTACCCGGTGGTGCAGGCGCCCATGACCTACATCGCCCGCGCGGAACTCGCCGCCGCCGTGTCCGAGGCCGGTGGCCTCGGCATGATCGAGACGCTGACCCCGCAGGGACGCGCCGATCTGCTCCGCGTTCGCGACCTCACCGACCGTCCCGTCGCCGCCAACCTGATGATCCAGGGGTGGAAGCGGGACCCGTCGATCGTCGACGTGCTGTCGCACGCGGGCGTCCGCCACGTGTTCACCTCTGCGGGCGATCCGGCACTCTTCACCGCGCGACTCCACGACGCCGGGATGACGGTGGTCCACGTCGTCGGCTCGCTGCGGGCTGCGGCGAAGGCGGCCGATGCCGGCGTCGACGCCCTGGTGGTGGAGGGTGTCGAGGGCGGTGGATTCAAGTCCGCGCTCGGCGCGTCCACCATGGTGCTCCTGCCGCTGATCGCCGGGTCGGTCGAGCTGCCGATCATCGCCGCCGGCGGCATGTGCGACTCCCGTTCTGCGGCAGCCGCTCTGGTGCTCGGTGCCGATGGCGTGCAGATGGGCACCCGCATGCTGGCGAGCGTGGAGGCGTCGGTGCACGCGAACTTCAAGGACGCGATCATCGCGGCGGACGATGCGGGCACGGTGCTCCTCGAGGTGCCGGGGAACCCGACGATGCGCGTGCTGCGCACCGGTCTGGCGGCCAGGGTGTCGGCGGGCGAACCGGGCGCCGCCCTGCTCGGCCGGATCGAGGCGCTCTACTTCGAGGGCGATCTGGACGCCAGCGTCGCCAACACCGGCCAGGTGTCGTCGCGCATCGTCGACCTGCTGCCGGTGGCGGACATCGTGCGTGGCACGTGGGAGAACATCGAGGCGGAGCTGGACCGCGCGCGGGCGCGGCTCGGCTGAGTCAGTCACTCACCTTCTGCCACAGGCAGTTTCCGCTCATGTCGATGTCCAGCAGGCGGGGTATCACCTCGAGGTCGAGCCGCTCGCCGGCGCCGCCCTCGTCGATGCGCGGCGGACCGTCGACCTTGCCGTAGGTGACCGAGACCTGCTCCGCACGGCAGCGGTCGCCGTCCGACAGCGGGACCGCCGTCCACCGACCGGGCTCGAGCAGCGGGTTCTGAACGGCTCCGCCCCGCAGCGTCATCGGGCGCCCGGGGCTCACCCAGCGGTCACTGAACGGGTAGGGATCCGACACCGTCTGCCACCGACCGTCGGTGCACCGCAGCGGCGTCTTCGCGCCCGCCGGCAGCGTCATCGCACCGGACACCTCGGGGGTGCAGGACGCATTCGGTTGCGGCACCGCGGGTTCGGCGCCGGCAACCGGGACACACACCAGCGTCGACGCGGCGGCCACGGTTACGACAGTCGACCAGCGCATGGCTACACCTTCGTGAGGTCGGTCTTCATCAGCATGACGTTGTACTCCGACCACAGCGAGAGATTCCAGTACAGATCGGTGCCCGTGCCCATCGTCGACGACGACCACGGGTGCATCATCGGCGCGTAGATGCCGCCGGGCTGCTGGGTCATCAGGACCTTCGCCTCCGACCACGCGCCCTCGGGGGTGTCGGACGTGCGCAGGACGATGTTGTTGGACTGGTCGCCGTAGAGCGTGACGAACTTCTTGAGCTGCTTGTTGTACTGCACCGAGAACTCGCTGACCTGGCTGCCGGCCTTGGTCGCCCCGCAGGCGCCGGCCTCCGTGCCGCCGAAGACGGCGGTCGCCTTGGCGGGCTGGTTCTTGTACCAGCCGGCGGGGGTGGCGCCCCAGCCGAACCATCCGCCGGCGACGCCCTTGCTGTAGTACTCGTACTTCGACACGTCCAGGATGTCCTTCTCCGCAACGCGGGAGAGGTATGCCGCACCCTGGCGCCCGTTCGGCGTGCCGTACGAGTAGACGTAGCCGTCGCCCGGACGCACCAGCGCGGCCTGCTGGAAGTTGGCGTTGCCGCTGTAGGGGTCGTTCATCCGCACGGACTGCGGTGCCACGTACCAGTTCTCGCCGTTGTCGGTCGAGTAGGCCATCGCCGAGTAGTTGGTCGACCACTGGCCGGCGGCGCCCCACTGCTTGACAGACATGAAGCTCAGGTACTGCGTGGCGCCGAACTGGGTGCCCGGCGTCGGCACCGAGATGCCCGCGGTCGGGATCAGGGTGACGCCGGCGGGCAGGCCCGCGGGCAGCCGTTCGGGCAGGATGATCTGGCGGGCGTAGGTCTCCTGCCAGAGCGGCGATCCGCCGAACATGTTGCCGTTCAGCCACTGTCCGTCGGGCACGCTCAAGCCGTCGGCGAGTGTCAGGTCCGAGCTGCGGAACAGCGTGTTCAGCCGCCAGGTGCCCGTCATGTTCGGTCCGCCAAACGTGTCGCCGAACGCGATCAGCACCTGGTGCTCGTTGATGGGGGTGGTCGGATCGTCGGGAATCCCGTTGTCCCACATGGTTCCGACGTCGGTGCCCCAGATGCCGTAGCGCTGGAAGGTGTTGTTCGGCTGGAAGTTGCCGGTGACCCAGTCGACGAAGTTGGTCGACGTGCTGACCTGCGCGCCGGGCACGGGGTAGCCCGGCCGGGCCGGCACCGCGGCGGCCGCGAGGGTGGCCATCCGCGCCGCGAACGCGACGCTGGTGGTCTGAACCGTGGCGGCGGGGTTGGTGATGCCCAGCGCGTTGGTCACGGTCGAGACGAAGTTGTCGATCTCGCGGCGGGCGAAGGCCAGCAGCGTCCAGGCCAGCGGCGGCTCGGCGGGCGTGTTCGGCATGCTGCCCGCCAGCGGTCCCGCGAGCCAGTTGACCACGCCCGAGACGACCCCGGAGACCATGTTCGCGACCGCGGCGAGCGGGTTGGGTGCGGGGGTCTCGACGGGTGCGATCAGCGACGAGGTGCGCGCCGTCGGCGCGGTGGGATCGGCGTCGGTGACGACCACCCGTGCGGGTTGCGTCGTGGCCGTCGTGTCGTTCGAGGCCTTGTTCGCCGTCGCGGTGGTGGCCTGCTTGGCCGTGGTGGTCGGCTTCGCGACCGGAGTGGCGTCTGCCGTCGCCGGGGTGACGCTCGGCTTCGTCGACGCCGTCTCGGAGTTGTTCGACGGTGCGGCGGGCTTGGGCGTGGCGGTCTGCTCGGTGGTCGGTTCCGGGTCGGGCTTCGGGGTCGGATCGGCGGCGGGCTCCGGCGTGGCGGTCGGTGCCGTCGGCTCCGCGCTCGCGGTGGGCTCGACGCTCGGCTTGGTGGTCGGTTCAGCGGCCGCGGCGCCGGCCGAGGAGCCGGTGTTGGTCTGCGCGCTCACGGTGCCGGACGGCACGGTGTTGGACGTCGCGGTGGTCGACGTTCCGGTGTTGGACGTCGTACCCGAGGACGTGCCGGTCGACCCGCTGGACGTGGTCGACGCCGTGCCGGTCGAGGTCGTGGAGGTCCCGGTCGACGCACCCGCAGACCCCGTACCCGTCGAGCCCGCCCCGGTGGAGCCCGTGCCCGTCGACGAGGTCGAGCCGGACGACGAGTCGGAGGAGTTGGACGACGAGTCCGATCCGCCGTCGTCGGCGAGCGCGACGCCCTGCCCGGTGACCAGCGCACTGCCTACGCCGAGTGCGACGGCCAATCCGCCGACGCGGCCAATGTATCTACCAGCACCCATGTCGTCCCCTTGCTCAGACCGAGATGTCACCCCCCACGTACGAGTGAATCGCACGACCCAGGAGGTTGGTGAGCAAACGCCAGAATCGCCCCAACTATCACTCGCGCTGTCTGTCGTCCCGAGTGTGGGGAGCGTTACCGGTCGGGGATCGACCCCGTCTCAGTCGAGTCGGCGCAGCGCCTCGTCGTACATGTCGAAGGCCTCGGACAGCCCGTCGCCCACCCACGCGTCGACGATCCCGACGCGGTCGGCGACCAGCTGGACCTGCGTGGCCCACACCTGGAAGCCCTGGTCGGTGCGCAGCGCGTCGACCTGCTCCGTGGTGCCCTGGATGAGGATGAAGCCACCCAGCTCCGTGCTCTGCGGCCGCAGGATCGCGGTGTCGAAGCGCTCGATGCGGCCCTCCTCGCGCAGGGTGTCGAGGTATCCGGTGAGGGACTCCTTGAGCAGCGCGAGTGCCTGCTGCTCGCGACCGCGGGTGGGGATGCCCCACGCCACCCAGATTCCTGCCTCGGACATCAGCGCCTCCTCTGCCGACGAACATATCGGCGCGGCGACGCTTCTCCCGGTCCGACACTCGGGTGGGCTCGTGATCAGGCGCTGACGAACGTGGACCTTCCGTCGACGAATCGGCTCGCGGGCAACGGAAGGTCGACGTTCGTGGGCTCGACCGGCGAGGCCCGAGCGTGACACCGTGACTGCCATGCCCCCACCGCCGCTCGCGATCGCCGACCTCTATCACGTCGGACTCGTCGTCCCGGACATCGACGAGGCGACGAGTCGTCTGACGTCGGTCAGCGGCTACAACTGGACGAAGCCGGTGGAGGCCGAGCTGTCGGTGACCACCCGCGACGGCGACCACGAGATGCCGTTCCGCTTCGTCTACTCGATCGAGGCGCCGCACCTCGAGATCATCCAGGAGGTGCCGGGCACCCTCTGGACCGCCGATCCCGCGCGGGCTGCCCACCACCTGGGGTACTGGACCGACGACCTGACAACCAGTTGCAGGGCACTCGAAGCCGCCGGCTACCGGCTCGAGGCCAGGCCCACCGGAGACGTCCTCAGCTCCTTCGCATACCTCGTCGACGACGCCGGCATCCGCATCGAACTGGTCGACCGCACGCTCTTCCCCGACTGGCCCGGTTTCCTGGCGATGATCGCCGCCTGAACGGGTCGGGTCAGGTCACGACCAACGTGACCGTTGCGACGGCACTTTCAAGGGTGCCGTCGCTGACCTTGTAGGTGAACGAGTCCGTTCCGGTGTAGCCGGCGTTGGGTCGGTAGGAGAACCCCCGGTTCACCGTGTCGAAGAAGAAGGTTCCGTTCTGGGGGCCGCTGACCACCGTCCCCGTCAGCGCGTCGCCGTCGACGTCGGATGACCTGTTGCCCAACGCAAATGCCACGAACGTGTCCTTCGCGATGGGAATGGTGTCGTTGTTGATCACCGGTGCATCGTTCACGGCGGTCACGTTGATGGTCACCGTCGTGAAGGCAGTCTCGGCAGCCCCGTCGCTCGCCCTGTAGGTGAACGTGTCCGTGCCGTTGAGATTGGGTCCCGGCGTATAGGTGAAGGATCCGTCCGAGTTGAGTTCGAGAGAGCCGCGGGTGGGCCTGGTTCCGATGCTCACGACGGTCAACGTCTGGCCGTTGGCGTCGGTGTCGTTGGCGAGGAGTCCCGGGCCGCCCACGGTCAGGACCGTGTCCTCGTTGACGGTGTAGGAATCCGGGTTGCCGACCGGCGCAACGTTGTTGGGATCAGCGGTGACGGTGACCGTCGCGGTGCCCTGGCTGGTGGCGGTGCCGTCGCTCACGGTGTATCGGAACGAGTCCGTGCCGATGAACCCGGAGTTCGGGGTGTAGGTGAAGGTGCCGGTCGAGAGCACCCCGGAGAGTGTGCCGTTGGCAGGGCTGAAGATCTCGGTGAGGCGGAGGAAGGGCCCGTCGGAGTCGGTGTCGTTGGCCAGCAGGCCCGGCGCGCTGACGGTCAGGGTGCCGTTTCCAGTAACGGTGTAGCTGTCGTTCACGGCGGTGGGCGCGTCGTTGACGGGGGTGATCGTGATGGTCACTGTCGCAACGTTGCTCGTCGCGCCGGCGACGTCCTTCACCGTGTAGGTGAAGCCGTCCGCCGTGGCCTCGCCGCCGTTGTCGGCGTAGGTGACCGTGCCGTTCGGACCTACCGTGACGGTGCCCGCCGTGGGCTGCCGGACGATGACGACGGTGGCGCTGTCCACGGTGCCGTCGGCGTCGGTGTCGTTGGTGATCAACGTGATGGTGGTGGTGCCGCCCTCGGCGACGGTCGCGGTGTCGTTCACGGCGACGGGCGCGTCGTTGACCGGCGTCACCGTCATGGTCACCGTGGCAACGTTGCTCGTCGCGCCGGCGGCGTCCTTCACAATGTAGGCGAAACTGTCGGTCCTTGCCTCGCTGCCGTTGTTGGCATACGTGACAGTGCCGTTCGCGTTGACCGTGACGGTGCCCGAGGTGGGTTGCCGGGTGATGACGACCGTCGCGGCGACGATGTTGCCGTCGGCGTCGGTGTCGTTGGTGACCACGGCGATGGTCGTGGAGCCGCCCTCGGCGACGGTGGCGGTGTCGTCCACGGCGACCGGCGGGGTGTTGACGGCCGTGATCGTCACGGTCACGGTGGCAGCGTTGCCGGCGGCGCCACTCGCGTCCTTGACGGTGTAGGTGAAGCTGTCGGTGGTCGCCGTGGCGCCGGTCGAGGTGTAGGCGACGGTGCCGTTGGGGTTGACGGTGACGGTTCCCGCGGTGGGCTGTCCGACGATGACGACCGTGGCCGGATTGACGGCGTCGTCGACGTCGGAGTCGTTGGCGAGGAGCGCGATGGTGGTAGTGCCGCCGACGGAGACGGTGGCGGTGTCGCCGACGGCGACCGGGGCGTCGTTCACCGCGGTGATCGTCATCGTCACGGTCGCTTCATTGCTGAGCGCGCCGGTGTTGTCCTTGACCTTGTAGGCGAAGCCATCGGTCCTCGCCTCGCTGCCGTTGTTGGCGTAGGTAACAGTGCCGTTGGCGTTGACGGTCGCGGTTCCTGCCGTGGGCTGCCGGGTGATGACGACGGTGGTGACGTCCACGGTGCCGTTGGCGTCGGTGTCGTTGTTGGTCACCGTGATGTTGGTGGTACCACCCTCGGCGACGGTGGCGGCGTCGTTCACGGCGACCGGCGGTGTGTTGAGCGCGGCGGTGGTGGATGAGATCAAGACCGTGCTGGAGTCGCCGGTGGCGACCTGGGTGTAAACAACTCCGGCCGGTAGCGCCGGGATGTTGAGCTGCCCGCTTGCGTTCCCCCCGACAGCCACGGCGGTGCCGTCGGAGCGCAGCAGCACTGTGTGATACGAGCGGGCGTCGACCTGGGTGTAGGTCACCCCGGCGGTCAGGGCCGGGATGTTGGTTTGTCCGTCGCCGTTGTCTCCGAAGGCGACGGCGGTGCCGTCGGAGCGCAGCAGAACAGTGAAATAGGCGCCAGCGGTGACTTGGGTATATACGACTCCGGCAGGCAGCGCCGGGATGTTGTTCTGCCCCTGGGCGTTGTAGCCGACGCCGACGGCCATGCCGTCGGAGCGCAGCAGCACGGTGTGAAAGCGGCCGGCGGCGACCTCAGTATAGCGGAGCCCGGCTGGCGGCGCCGGGATCGTGGTCTGCCCAAAGGCGTTGTAGCCGACGGCGACCGCCGTGCCATCGGACCGCAGGAGCACGGTGTGGTCGTCGCCCGCGGCGACCTGAGTGTAGGTGAGCCCGGCCGGCGGCGCGGGGGTGTTGAGCTGTCCGAAGAAGTTGCTCCCAACGGTGACGACGGTGCCGTCGGAGCGCAGTAGCACGGTGTGATATTGCCCAACGGAGACTTGGGTGTAGGCGAGCCCGGCGGGCAGCGTCGGGATGTTTCCTTGTCCGCTGTTGTTGTAGCCGGCGGCGACGGCGGTGCCGTCGGACCGCAGCAACACTGTGTGGTAGAGGCCGACGTCCACCGACGTGTAGATCACCCCAGCGGGCAGGGCCGGGATGTCGTTCTGCAAGTAGCGGGGGTTGCCGATTGCGGTGACGTTGTTGGCGGTGCCGATCACCAAGGTTGTGGTGGCGGCGGCGCCGTCGTTGTCGGTGACGGTCAGGGTGACCGGCACCTGAGCGCCTGGGTTGGCGCTGGCCCAGGTGGGATCGACGGTCACCCGGAGCGTGCTGGCGGACAGTCGGGTGGCGGTAATCGGGACAGTGCTGCTGACGGTGGTCGTCAGTGCGTCGCCGTCGATGTCGGTGGCGGGGGCCGACACCACCCAGGTGTTGCCGACTCCGGGCGTGGAGGTGACCTGTCCGAAGACGGGGGCGCCGTCGTTGACCGCACTTACGGTGATGGTGGCAGTGGCGGTCGAGCCGCCGTTGACGGTGTACGTGAAGGTGTCGGTGCCGTTGAAGTTGGCATTCGGCGTGTAGCTCACGGTCGTGCCGGTGAAGGTGACCGTGCCATTGGCGGGTTGGGTTACGGCGGTGATGGTCTTGGGTCCGGCGTCGACGTCGGTGTCATTGGTCAATACGTCGATCAGTGTCGTGCCGCTGTCCTCGGCCACGGTGGCGGTGTCTCCGACCAGGACTGGTGAGTCGTCGACCGCGGTCACGGTGACGGTGACGGTGCCGGTAGAGGTGCCGTTGACGGTGTACGTGAAGGTGTCGGTGCCGGCGAAGTTGGCATTCGGGGTGTAGCTGACGGTGGTGCCGGTGAAGGTGACGCTGCCACCGGTGGGCTGAGTGACGCCGGTGATCGTCGTGGGCCCGCCGTCGACGTCGGTGTCGTTGGCCAGGACGTCGATCTGCGTCGTGCCGCTGTCCTCGGTGACGGCGGCGGTGTCGCTCACTGCCCCCGGGCCGTCGTCGACGGCCGTCACGGTGACGGTGACGGTGGCCGTGCCGGCGAGCGATCCGTCGGTCGCGGTGTAGGTGAAGCTGTCGGTGCCGGAATAGTTGGCGTTCGGGGTGTAGGTGACCCCCGACGCGGTGAATGTCGTCGTGCCGTTGGTCGCCTGCGTGACTCCGGTGACCGCCAGCGGGTTCCCGTTGGCGTCGGTGTCGTTGCCGAGCACGGCGATGGTGACGGGGGTGTCCTCGAGGGTGGCGCTGTCGTCGCCGTTGATCACCGGCGCGACGTTGACCCGGTTGAGCGTCACGGCGACGGTGCCCGTGGCGCTGGTGGGGCTGAAGGACAGCGGGATGCCGAAGAAGGTAGGCCGCGCGCCGGCGTCACTCACCGTGTACGTGAAGGTGTCGGTGCCGCCGGTCAGTGCGTAGGCGTCGTCAGGGTCGTAGGTGAAGGTGCCGGTGGCCTGGTCGATGGAGACGGTGCCGCGGGCGGGTCCACCGACGGTGCCTCGCGCGGGCACGGTGAAGGTCAGTGGGTCGCCGTCGGCGTCGGTGGCACCGAAGGCAATGGGTGCGCTCACCGCGTCGGGGAGCGCCAGGCTGACGGTGACTTCCTGGTTGGGTGCCGTCGGCGTGGAGTTCGTGAAGGTGCGTTGGAATTCCCTACGCACCCAACCCAATACGGCCCACAGCAGCGAAGGCTGGGCCGGCGAAGTCGGAACGCCGCCGAAGAAGGGCGTCAGCACCGCGTTGATCAGCGTGGTGATGATCGACACCGGCACCGCCAGCAGCGCGCTGAGCGGGTCCAGCGCAGGAGCGGCTGGCGCGAGTGCCGCGGTCGTGACCGCGAAGGTCTCCGGCTGAGCCAGGGATTGAACGCGCGACGTGGAGGGCTGCGGCGCGGACGCTGTCATCTGGATGCTGCGTGACGACTCTGCGACGGTGCGGTCGGCGATCGACGGCGACGACCCCGCCAGTGCTGGAACGGCGACGACCGCGGGGGCGGGTGCGTCGTTCGAGGTGGTCGAGGGAGTCTCTGCAGCAGTCGCCTTCGCCGGCTCGGGCGAGGCGTCGGTTGCAGGTGGCTCGACCACGATCTCGACTGGTTCGGAGGCCGGTTCGGGCACCGGAAGCGGCGCGGACGACGGTTCGGTGGGGGTGCTCGTCGACGTGCTGGAGCCGGTGTTCGTCTGGGCGCTGACGGTACTCGCGGGCGCACCGTCGTCCGGGTCCTGCGATCCGGTCGCGGTGGTGTTCGCCGGGGACTCCGCCGTGGTGACCTTCGGTGGTTCGACGTCCGTGCCCGCGGTCGCGGTTCCCGTGGTCCCCGGATCGCCGGCGGTGGACTGTTGCGACGACGACGCGCTCACCGACCCGTTGGATCCGTCACCGTCGTCGGCGAGTGCCGTCTGCGGGAAGGCGACGACGCTGCCGACTCCCAGCACGACGGCCAATGCTCCGACACGACCGATGTAGCGGCTGACACCCATGAACACGACTCCGATTGCGAGACTGGCTAAATACAACTCGCGAGCCACGCTGACGTCGCTGACAATATCTACCCTGGCGTAAGTACCTTTGGCAAGGCTCTGATGCGTATTGGAGTAGGCAATCAGCAAAGTGCAGTAGTCCGGATGGCCGGAACGCCCGGATCTACGTAGTCGCCTTGCCGGCAAACACCACCCTCAGCGCAGCGACACGGTGACCGGCCCGCCCTTTGGGTCGACGCGGTCGAGGATGCCTGCGGGCACCCGGAAGGCGCGTCCGGGCGACGCCGCCCAGGGCAGCGTTCGGCGACCGACCACCCGCCCGTCCTGCCGCGCGACCAACCGGGGCACGCGGATCAGCGTGTCGGTCCACAGCAGCAGGCGGTTGCGCGCCGGGGCGCCGTCTCCGGGCCGGACGATGCCGGGGGTGATCCAGCGCAGCGGCGGTTCGGTCTGCAGGCGAACCCCGGCGACCGGCGCCGGGACTCCGCGGAGATGCTCGCGCACCGCCGACGCGACGTGCCGTCCGTCGAGCGCGGCGACGTCGGCGGTGTCGACCGGGTGTAGCAGGTTTCCGACGGCGAACACGCCGGGCCTGCTGGTGCGCAGCGCCGTGTCGGTCAGCGGTCCCAACGTGTCGGCGTCCATGTCGAGGCCTGCGCTGCGGGCCAGTTCGTGGTCGGGGACCCAGTCGCCGGTGAGGACCAGCGTGTCGCAGTCGACGATGCGTCGTCGTCCGGTGTCGAGGTGCTCGATCTCGACGGCCCGCAGGGCGGGCTTGCCGATGATGCGGGTGACCCGCGTCCGGGTGGCGATCTCGACGCCCACGAGCGGCGAGCGGCCGGCGAGGTTGAACACGGCGTACGACTCGGGGGAGGGGTACGTCGTGGTCATCAGCGCCGTTTCGCACCCCGCGTGGCGGAGCGTGAGAACCGCGGAGTAGCTGACGAGTTCGGCCCCGACGATCACCGCCCGCCGCCCGACCGTGCGCCGTTGGACGTGAACGAGGTTCTGCAGGTGCCCCGTGGTGTAGACCCCGGAGCCGCGGTCGCCGGGGATGAGCCGCGCCGAGCGCGGCCGCTCGCGGGCGCCGGTGGCGAGGACGACGGCGCGGGCTGCGATCGTCTGGCGTCCCGCGGGTGAGGTCACGTCGAGTGTCGTGTCGCCCGCCCAGCCGGTCACCATCGCGCGGGTGCGGACGTCGGCGCCTTCGGCGGTCGCCACGTCGACGAGCCTGCGCGCGTAGGCGGGTCCGCCGATGAACGTCTTCATGTCGCGCATGCCGTACCCGAGATGGTCGCTGTGGCGCGGGATCCCGCCGGCGGTGGCCTCGCGTTCGAGGACGACGACGTCGAGGTCCGGTGCGAGTGCGGCGGCCGCGGTCAGGCCGGCGGGGCCGCCACCGACGATCGCGACGTCCACGGTGTCGGTCATCGCGCCGCGACCTCCCGGTCGAGGAGCGCCTGCACCTCGGCGCCGCAGTAGAAGCCCTGGCACCGGCCGTTCATCACGCGGGTACGGCGCCGCAGGCCCTCGAGACCGACGGCCGGGATCGGCGACCGGCACGCGTCCCGCAGTTCTCCCGCGGTCACGCGTTCGCAGAAGCACACGATGGTCCCGTACTCCTCATCGGCGGCGATCCGGACCTCGTCCTGGTACGGACGGGTGAACGCCTCGCCCAGATTGGGCATGCGCGGCGGCGCCGGCAGGTCGGCGCGCGGGGTCATCGTCAGGCCGGCCTCGACCAGCATGGCGCGGACGTGTTCGGCGATCGCCATGCCGGCCGTGAGGCCCGTCGACCGGATGCCGCCGACGAGCAGATACCGTTGCGCCACATCGGCTTCGATGAGGTAGTCGCCGTGGTCGATCGCCGCCCGCAGTCCCGTGTAGGTGGCGGTGACCTCCTCTTGCAGAAGTCGCGGCATCAGCGCGCGTCCCTTCTCGAGGAGGAAGTCGAGGCCCTTCGCCGTGGTCGCCGTGGCGCCGCGATCGTCGATGTCCTCCGACGTGGGGCCGAGCATCACGTTGCCGTAGATGGTGGGGCTGACGAGGACGCCCTTGCCCCGCGACGTCGGCACGGGCAGCACGATCTTGTCGACGAGTGGGCGGGCGAGCTTGTCGTAGACGATGAGTTCGCCGCGCCGCGGCGTCACGGTGAACCGCTCGTGACCGAACAGCGCGTCGACGTGATCGGCGCCCAGGCCCGCGGCGTTGACCACCCACCGCGCACTGACGTCACCGGCCCCGGTGTGCAGGGTGGTGGTCTCGTCTCCGCCGTCGATGCCCGTGACGCGGTGGCCGGTCAGCAGCGCCGCACCGCGGGTGACGGCGTCGGTGGCGAGTGCCAGGTTGACCGTCCACGTACAGATGATCGACTCGTCGGGCACCGTCAGTCCGCCGAGGACGCCGTCGCCCAGGTCGGGCACGGCGGTGTACACCGTTGCGCCGTCGACGATCTCGCAGCGGTGGTAGCCGTTGGCCGCCGCCTTGTCGCGCAGCTTCGGCAGCGCGGCCAGCTGCTCGTCGTCCCAGGCCACCAGGATGGCGCCGGTGTGCTCGATGGGGATGCCGGTCGGCTCGGCGTACGCGGAGAGCAGCTGGTAGCCCCGGCTCACCATGGCCGACTCCAGTGTGCCCGGTGTGGCGTCGAAGCCGGTGTGCAGGATCGCGGTGTTGGCCTTGCTGGTGCCGTCGCCCACGTCGTCGCGCGCCTCGAGGAGCGCGACGCTCAGATCGTGTCCGGACAGCTCGCGGGCGATCGCGGACCCGACGATGCCGGCTCCGATGACGACGACGTCGTAGTGGCGGTTCACGACGTCTCCCCGAAGGTGGTGTCGGCGAGGGCTCGCCACGAGGATCGGAACTCGACGGCCCGGTCGGCATCCCAGACCGGCTCGTACGACGACGACGGCGACCAGGTCGCGACCACGTCGCGCAGTGCCGTGCCGGGGCGCAGGCTCAGGTCGGCGAGTGCTGCTGCGCCGAGCGCGGTGGCGTGCGGCGACGGGTAGACGTCGACGGGTATCTGCACGACGTCGGCGACGGCCTGCATCAGCGCGGTCGACCGGGTGAGACCGCCGTCGGCGCGCAACCGGGTCAGCGGTTCGGCGCCGTCTCCGACCGCCGTCACCAACTCGCCGATCTGTGCGGCGATGCCCTGCAGCAGGGCAAGCACCAGATGGCCGCGATCGCTGGACAGCGTCATGCCCGAGAACGCCGCGGTCGCACCGGCTTCCCACCACGGTGCGGCGAGTCCCGCGAGGGCGGGCACGCACAGCACGCCACCGCTGTCACCCGCTGCGACGGCGTCGAGGTCCTCCGCGCCGGAGATGACGCCGAGCGAGGCGAGCCAGCGGACCGCCGACGCCGCCGTGTACACCTGGCCGTCGACGCAGTACGTGTTCTCCCCGCCGACCCGCCAGGCGACCGACGTCGTCAGCCCCGAGTCCGACAGCATCGGGACGCCGCCGGTGTTGGCGAGCAGGAAGGCACCGGTGCCGAACGTGCACTTGGCCATCCCCGGCTCGATGCAGGACTCGGCGAGCAGGGCCGCCTGCTGGTCGACGACGATGCCGCCGACGGGTACCTCGGCGCCGAATGCCGACGTCGCGCCCACGACGGCGTCGTTGGCGGCGACGCGGGGGAGGGTCTCGCAGTCGAGTCCGAAGATGGCGAGAAGGTCTCGGCTCCAGTCGTTCTCGCCGAGGCCGAACACCAGCGACCGGCTGGCCGTCGTCACGTCGGTGACGAACTCGCCGGTCAGTCGATGCAGCAGCCAGGTATCCGACGTGGTCACCACGCCGTCGCGTTCCACGTTGCGACGCAGCCACGCCATCTTCGGCGCCGAGAAGTACGGATCGAGGACCAGGCCGGTCCGCGACGCCAGCTCCTCGGCGTGCTCGGACACTGCGGCACAGAGGGATTCGGCGCGCCGGTCCTGCCACACGATCGCCGGGGTGAGGGGCCGTCCGGTGTCCGGATCCCAGACCAGGACGGTCTCACCCTGGTTGGCCAGCGACATTACGTCGACGGGTCGGCCGGCCTGCGCGATGGCGGCGCGACCCGCCTCGAGTACGGAGTCGAGCAGTTCCTGGGGATCCTGCTCGACCCCGCCGCCGTCGAGGTACCGGGGGTGCACCGGCACCTCGGCCACGCCGCAGACCCCGCGCTCGGGGTCGACGACGATGGCCTTGGTGCCGGAGGTGCCCTGGTCGATGGCGAGCACCGTCATGTGTCGAGCCTTCCGAGCGGAGGGGTTTCGGCGGTTCGCGGGTCCGTAGCCGCCGACAGGACGACACCGCCTGACTCGCGGATGGCCGCCGCAACGGCTGGCGACGTGCACTCTTCGGTGATGAAACCGCTGACCGAGCCCAGGTCGCACACGCGGTGCGGCCCGATCCGTCCGAGCTTCGAGGAGTCGGCCAGGATGTAGCTCGCCGCGCTGTTGGCGATGATGGTGCGCCGGACGTCGACCTCGTCGAGGTGATAGTCCGTGAGGCCCGCGACGGCGTCGACGCCACCGGACCCGATGAACGCGACGTCCGGGTAGACGTCCGCGAAGAGCGAGCGCGCGTGGGCGTTGGAGCACGCCAGGTCGCCGCCGCGCACCCGGCCACCCGACACCAGCACGTCCACGTCGCGCCGGCCGGCGAGTTCGACGGCCACCAGGAGCGACGGGGTGATCACCGTGCCGCGGAACGACGCTGGGATGGCGCGGGCCACCTCAACGGCGGTGGTGCCGATGTCGATCGCCACGGTCTGGCCGGGTTCGAGCAGTGCAACGGCCACGCGTGCCAGCTGGGTCTTCGCCTGCTGGCGGATGACGGTGCGTTCGACGAAGGACGGCTCCTCGACGCTGCCGCGCCGCAGGATGCTGGCCGCACCCCCGTGCACCCGACGCAGAGCGCCGCGCTCCTCGAGCAGGGCGAGGTCGCGGCGCACCGTCTCGGCCGACACCCCGAGTCGGTTGACCAGTTCGTCGGTGCTGACGGTGTGTGCGCCGTTGACCAGACCGACGATGGCGTCGTGTCGGGCGACGGGGAGCATCAGGACACCTTCTGTGGATTGATGACCGTGGATGACTGCAATTGTGTGATGGTGACCGGCCGCCGTCAACCCGACCCGGTGCAGGGCGCGTAACGGTCGACGGCGGGCGACGACTATCAGGGCATGGGGATCAGAACCGGGTTGATGGTCGTTGCGCTGGCGTGCGGCGTGATCGTGCAGGTGCCACCGTCGGCCACGGCCGCGCCGGGGTGCGGGGTCGACCTCGCGGCACCCGAGATCGCCCGGGCCGTCCGCACGCTGCCTCCGTATCCGGGAACGGACTGGAGGTGGAGCGCCGAGTCCGTGCTCGGCAACTACGACCGCTGCGCGACGCTGTCCACGGCGCTCGTCTCGGTGGCGGGAGGAACGGGCAGCTCGCCTATCACGGCGCTGATGTTCCACGACGGCGAGTACCTCGGTACGGCGACCTACCAGGCGTACGGCTTCACGTCGCTCGATGCGGCCCGCACCACCGACGACACCGTCGTCCTGAACTACAAGACGCCGGGGGCGTGCAACGCGTGTGCGCCGGCGGCCGTCACCAGCGTGCGCTACCGGTGGCAGGACGACCACGTCGAGATGCTCGATCCGGCGCCGCCGTCCTGAGAGCGTTTAGCGAGGTGGGAAACCGGCGATCCGTGCCGCATGGATCAGCAGAGCACGCCGCCCGCCACGCCCAAGGACGCCACCGAGGCGACCGCGGAGCAGCGCGAACTGCAGGACGAACTGGATCATCAGAAGGGCGAGGATCCCGACGGACCGGGCCTGCAGCAGAGCAGGCATCAGGTCGCCGACGAGACCTAGGTTCCGGTCTTCGGGCCCCGAGGTCGACGCGCGGTGAGAAACGCCCGCGCTGCTACCCTTTTCACCGCGTCACCTGCCTCCCTAGCTCAGTGGTAGAGCAACGCTCTTGTAAAGCGTAGGTCGTCGGTTCAATCCCGACGGGGGGCTCCCGTCACGGCCGGGCGACCGGCCGGAACCTAGTCGTCGTGCTCGATGACGCGCTGCGAGGTCACCGGCCGCGGCATCGATCGGCGCCCCGACCGCCGGCCCGGCAGCGGGATGCGGTCGGCGATGGTGCTCAGCGGGTTGACCACCTGGCTGAGCGTGATGACGGCTTCGTGCAGGGCATCGATCGTCGGTGCGAGTGCT
Organism: Mycobacterium sp. PTI7; assembly: GCF_056679845.1. NCBI lineage: Bacteria > Bacillati > Actinomycetota > Actinomycetes > Mycobacteriales > Mycobacteriaceae > Mycobacterium > Mycobacterium sp. PTI7. The sequence continues at coordinate 3,862,489 of NZ_CM155252.1, read as the reverse complement.
TCGAGGCCGGGCGCCAGCCGGTTGAGGGTGTCGGCGACGGTGGCCAGCTTGAGCAGCGGCCCGTCTTCGGCGGTGATCGTGTCGAGCAGCCCGCCCTCCGCGAGCAGCTTGTCGGCCACGCCGTCCTCGCGCAGCACCCGCTCGATGAGCCCGTCGTTGGCCAGCAGCTGGTCGGCGAGTCCGCCCGGGGCGATCACCCGGGACAGCGCCCCGTCGTCGGTGGTCATCCGATCCAGCAGGCCGCCCTCGGCGGTCACCTGGTCGACGAGGCCACCGGGTGCGAGCGCCCGGGACACGGCACCGGTGTCGGCGGTCAGCCGGTCCAGCAGGCCACCCTCGGCGGTCAGCTGGTCGACGATCCCGCCGGGTCGCAGCAACCGGTTGAGCGGGCCGTCCGGTGCGAGCGCCCGGCCCAGTGGTGCGTCGTCGTCCATCAGGCGGGCCAGGCGGTTGGCGCGGTCGACGGCCTCGTCGAGGCCCAGCATCTTTGCCATGGACGTCGTGCCGCCGATCGGGGCGGACGCCTCGGCCAGTCCCTGCTGCACGGACCTGATGGTGGCCCCGGCGATGCCGAGTCCTGCGTCGGCGACGGCCAGGCCCAGGCGGGCCGGGGCGGTGGCCAGGTCGAACACGGTTTTGCCGAAGCTCATGACACGAGTCTATGACCGTGGTCACAGACTCGTCACCGGGCCTTGGTCGCCGGACGGCAGCGTCAGCTGAGAAGATTCACAGGAAGCTCACAGTGCCTGTGCAGTCACCTTTACAGCAACACAGAGGACATTGAACCCATGGCAATGCCAGCACTCACACCCGAGTCCATCCCCGAAGCCAGGGTCCTCGTCGTCGACGACGAGACGAACATCGTCGAGTTGCTCTCGGTGAGCCTGAAGTTCCAGGGCTTCGAGGTGCACACGGCATCGAGCGGTCCTGCGGCGCTCGACAAGGCCCGCGAGATCAAGCCCGACGCGGTGATCCTCGACGTGATGATGCCCGGCATGGACGGCTTCGGCGTGCTGCGTCGCCTCCGCGCCGACGGCATCGACGCTCCGGCGCTGTTCCTCACCGCGCGAGACACGTTGCAGGACAAGATCACCGGGCTTACGCTGGGCGGTGACGACTACGTCACCAAGCCGTTCAGCCTCGAAGAGGTGGTGGCCCGGTTGCGCGTGATCCTCCGTCGCACGGGACGCGGCGTCGAGGAGGTGCGCACCGCCAGGCTGTCGTTCGCCGACATCGAACTCGACGAGGACACCCACGAGGTGTGGAAGGCCGGCGAGCCCGTGTCGCTGTCGCCGACCGAGTTCACGCTGCTGCGGTACTTCATCATCAACGCGGGAACCGTGCTGTCGAAGCCGAAGATCCTCGACCACGTGTGGCGCTACGACTTCGGCGGCGACGTCAACGTGGTGGAGTCGTACGTCTCCTACCTGCGGCGCAAGATCGACACCGGCGACAAGCGGCTGCTGCACACGTTGCGCGGGGTGGGTTACGTCCTCCGCGAGCCGCGGTGATGAGCGCTTGCGCGAAGAACGCGGGCACGGTGAGCGCCTGCGCGAAGAACGTGGAGCCATGATCGGTCCCGCGCTGGTCGCTCGGCGCTCACACTAGGGCCGTGGCGATTCAACACGGGCGGGGCGTTCCCCTGCGGGTCGGGTTGGTGGCGGCGACCCTCGTCCTGGTGACCTTCGGCCTGCTCGCGTCCGGCATCGCCGTGACGTCGATAATGCGGCACAGCTTGGTCAACCGGGTCGACCAGACGCTGCTCGACGCGTCCCGCGGCTGGGCGCAGGCTCCCCGCCGCATGCCGACCAACCCGCTCGAGGGACCGAACCCGGGCCGTCCGCCGACCGACTTCTACGTCCGCGGCATCGATCCCGACGGCCGGGTGTGGATGGCCGTCAACGACCGCGACGCCGAACCGTCCCTGCCCGACGACAACGACGTGGGTCCCGAGCCGGTGACCGTCGGGTCGATGAACGACTCGGGCGTCGAGTGGCGGGCGATGACCGTCCGCGGTCCGAGCGGCGAGCGGACGACGGTGGCGATCGACCTGTCCGAGGTGCAGTCGACGATGCGGGCGCTGGCCTGGTCGCAGGTCGGCATCGGCGCCGCGGTGCTGCTGGTGCTCGGGATCGCCGGCTACGCGGTGGTGCACCGGAGTCTGCGCCCGCTGGTGGAGGTGGAGCAGACCGCGGCGGCGATCGCGGCGGGCCAACTGGATCGGCGCGTTCCGCAGCGGGATCCGCGCACCGAGGTGGGCCGACTGTCGTTGGCGCTCAACGGGATGTTGGCGCAGATCCAACGCGCGGTTGCGTCGTCGGAGGCGTCGGCCGAACGCGCCCGCACCTCCGAGGACCGCATGCGCCGCTTCATCACCGACGCCAGCCACGAGCTGCGGACGCCGTTGACCACGATTCGCGGGTTCGCCGAGTTGTACCGCCAGGGCGCCGCGCGGGACATGGAGATGCTGATGAACCGCATCGAGAGCGAAGCGCGGCGGATGGGGCTCCTGGTGGAGGATCTGCTACTGCTGGCCCGGCTCGACGCGCAGCGCCCGCTCGAGCACAACCGCGTCGACCTGCTCGCACTCGCCAGCGACGCCGTCCACGACGCGCAATCCGTGGCGCCGAAGCGGTCGATCACGATGGAGGTCTTCGACGGACCCGGCACGCCCGAGGTGCTCGGTGACGAGGCGCGGCTGCGGCAGGTGCTCGGCAACCTGGTGGCCAACGCGCTGCAGCACACGCCGGATTCTGCGCAGATCTCGGTACGAGTGGGCACCGACGGCGACAACGCCGTGCTCGAGGTCTGCGACGAGGGACCGGGGATGAGCCGCGAGGACGCCCAGCGGGTGTTCGAGCGCTTCTATCGGACCGACTCGTCGCGCACCCGGACCAGCGGCGGTACGGGTCTGGGCCTGTCCATCGTCGACTCGCTCGTGTACGCGCACGGCGGGACCGTCAGCGTCACCACCGCGCCGGGGCAGGGGTGCCGTTTCCGGGTGTGCCTGCCGCGCATCGCGGAGGTGCCGGTTCCCGTCGCCTGAGGCGGCGGGGCTCAGTCGAGTTCGGCGAGCGCGGCCGTGATCTTAGCCTGCGCCTCGTCGAGCGACTCCGGCGACGGGTTGCGGTCGACCGAGGCGAATCCGAAGTCCGCGAGGTCGCGCGCGGGGAACACGTGGACGTGCAGGTGCGGCACCTCGAGGCCGGCGATGATGAGCCCGGACCTCTCGGTGTCGAACGCCTTCGACACTGCCTTGCCGATGCGCTGCGCCACCGCCATCACGCGGGCGAACGCCTCGGGTTCGACGTCCTGCCAGTTGTCGATCTCGGCGCGGGGCACCACCAGGGTGTGGCCGGGGGTCATCGGTTCGATCGTCAGGAATCCCACGACCGCGTCGTCCTCGTAGACGAAGCGGCCGGGGATCTCCCGGTTGATGATCTTGGTGAAGATGGACGCCATGGCCCGAGCCTAGCGGCGCGCGGGACGTCACGATCCGCGGATGAACCCGTCCAGCTCGTCGATGGTCCACGGTGGCTCGTCCACGTGTCCGCGGTAGGCGAGGAAGGCGGGCGTCGGCCGGTCGAACCGTCCGACGAAATTACCTGCGGCAATGAGGATCTGGCCCGTGACGTCGCGGGCGCGGTCGCTGACCAGGTAGGCGTAGGTGGGCGCGACGTATTCCGGGGGCGCGGCGTCCAGTGCGCCCTGTCTGCTGACGTCGTCGAGCAGGCCGCGGCGGTGCAGCGCCTCGATGTGCTGCTCGTAGTCGGAGCCGGTGGACAGCCGCGTCCTCGCGCCGGGGCACACCACGTTGGCCCGCACGCCGTGCTCGCGCAGCTCGGCGGCGATGGCGAGCGTCAAACCGTTCACCCCGCCCTTGCCTGCCGGGTAACCGGTGCCGCCGTAGTCCCCGAGGAAGGCGAACGAACTGGTGTTGACGATCGCGCCGCCGCCCTGGGCGACCATCCGCGGTGCGGCGGCTCGGCACGTCTCGAACGCCGTCAGCAGGTGGGCGTCGAGGAGGTCGCGGAACTGTGCGGACGTCACGTCCAGGATCGACGAGCCCGCGGGTTCCGCCGTGCCCGCGCAGTTCACCAGTGCGTCGATGGTGCCGAACTCCGCGACGCAGGTCTCGACGAGTGCGTCGGCGACCCCTGCGTCGGCGGGGGAGCCAGCGACCCCGACTGCGCCACCGCGGATCCGGGTGACCGCCTCGGCCACGGCGTCGCCGTCGCGGCCGTTGACCACGACGCCGTAGCCGAGTGTGCCGAGGAGTTCGGCGACGGCGAGTCCCACACCGCGGGACCCGCCGACGACGACTGCGCCGGTCAGCCGGCGTCCTGCTGGCCGAACGTCATCGCGTCCATGTTCCAGTAGCCGCGCAGGTTGGTGATCAAGCCCGCGCCGTTCACCCGGTAGGTGAACACCCCGCGGACGGTCGCGGTGAACCCGTTCGGAAACACGGTGTGCAGCACCAGGATGTAGGCGATCTCGGTCGGTGAACTCGACGGGAACGTCTCCTGGCACGTCACGGTGAGCGTGTTGGGGCCGATGTTGGCGTCGTAGAACGCCGCCAACGCCTCCTTGCCGCGCACCCCCGTGCCGTCCGGGTTGGTGACCGCCTCGCCGATCGGATCCTCGACCACGACGTCGTCGGCCATCAGGGCCAACCAGCCGTCGCGGTCACCCGATTGCACGCAGCGCCACGATGCCCGTGACGCTGCGACGACGGGGGAGTCGACGTCGGTGTCGGCCTGGGACTCGGTGTCGGTGGAGCCGGTCACGCGACTACCGGTCGGCGTCGGTGTAGCGGATGACACCGCGGATGTTGCGGCCCTCCAGCATGTCCGAGTAGCCGTCGTTGATCTGCTCGAGGGAGTACTCGCGCGTGATCATGTCGTCGAGGTTGAGCCTGCCCGCCTTGTACATCGACAGCAGCTGCGGGATGTCGAAGTGCGGGTTGCCGCCACCGAAGATGGTGCCCTGGATGCGCTTCTGCATCAGGGTCAGCATCGCCAGGTTCAGCGACACGTTGGTGTCGAGCAGGCTGCCGATGGCCGTGAGGACCGTCGTGCCGCCCTTCGCGGTGAGGTTGACGTACGTGTCGACGTCGCTGCCCTTCAGCTCACCGACGGTGACGATGACCTGCTTGGCCATCAGACCGTGGGTGGCCTCGGCGATGCCGGCGAACGCGGAGTCCGTGTCCGGATAGGCATGCGTGGCACCGAACTTCAGAGCCGCGTCGCGCTTCCACTCGACCGGCTCGATGACGAACAGGTGGCGGGCGCCGGCGTTGACCGCGCCCTGCACCGCCGACATGCCGACGCCGCCGACGCCGATCACCAGGACGTCGTCACCCGGGCGGATGTCGCCGGCCTTGACGGCCGAGCCGTAGCCCGTCGTCACGCCGCAGCCGACCAGGCAGGCCACCTCGAACGGGATCGACGGATCGATCTTCACGACCGAACTCTTGTGGACCACCATGTACGGGCTGAACGTGCCGAGCAGCGTCATCGGGAAGACCGGTTCGCCGTTGGCGGTGATGCGGTGGGTGCCGTCGGAGACCGCCTGGCCGCCGAGCAGGCCGGCGCCCAGGTCGCAGAGGTTGCGCAGACCGGCCTGACAGGACGGGCACTCGCCGCACGACGGGATGAACGACAGCACGACGTGATCGCCGACCGCGACGTTCTCCACGCCGGGTCCGATCTCGGTGACGATGCCCGCGCCCTCGTGGCCGCCGAGAACGGGGAAGCCGGCCATCGGGATGTCTCCGGTCACCAGGTGGTGGTCGGAATGGCACATGCCCGACGCTTCCATCTGGATCTTGACCTCGTCCTTGACGGGGTCGCCGATCTCGATCTCCTCGATCGACCACGGCTTGTTGAACTCCCAGATGAGAGCACCCTTTGTCTTCATTGGTACGTGCCTTCCGCTAGAGCCATCAAGGCCAGACTAGAACCTCTAGTTAAGTACGTCACAGCCACCCCAAGCAACTGCTTGGTGGATATTCACCAGATGGGAACCGGGCTGGTTCCGATCTTGTAGTAGCCCGGTAGCTGCTCGCCCGCCATGCTGCGTTCGATGCGCTTCTGCATGCCCTGGCTGAGGTCGCCGGACTCGATGAGGTTCATGAACATCTTCGAGACGTGACCGAAGTCGAAGAAGTCGCGCTGCCACTCGATCAACAGGTCGTCGTTCAACCGGAACCAGCTGCCGCCGATGCCGTAGATCTCGTCCTGGGTCCCGTCGCCCTTCTTAACGATCTGCTTCCAGAATCCGACGATCTCATTCTGCTTCTCGTCGACCAGCACCTTCTGGTACTCGTAGACCCAGTTGTCCAGGCCCTCCATCTCGAGGCCGAGCGCGACGTCGCGGATCTCGTCCTTGCCGACGCACATCACGTCTTCCTTGGGCCCGATGTTCCAGCCGTAGGTCGCGTCCTCGGTGTAGAACTCGGCGAGGTTCTTCCAGTCGCCGGCCGCCTCCGAGTCCCTGTTGGCCTGCAGCCAACGCTCGACCCAGTCGTCCAGTTGTTCGCGTGACGCCATTGTCGGTCAGTCCTTCTCTTCGATGGAAATCGCTTGGGTGGGGCACATCTCGATCGCCCGCTCGACGTCCTCGCGGACATCGTCGGGTGGCTCCGCGTCGAGGATCTCGACGACGCCGCGCTTGGGCACGGCGAACACGTCTGGGGCCTCCAGTTCGCACATCGCGTGGCCCTGGCACAGATCCTCGTCGAGGACGACGCGGTAGCAGCCCATGGAGGTCAGGCCCGTACGCGCTTGCGGTAGCGCACCTTGGCGGGCTGGGCGAGCTGCACGACCATCTTGGAGTGGTCGTTCCGATAGCTGTCGGCGGGCTGTGACATCTCGAACTCGTACTCGCGCAGCAACACCGAGAAGATCGCCTTGATCTGCATCTGGGCGAACGCGGCCCCGACGCAGCGGTGCTTGCCCGCGCCGAAGGGGATCCACGTCCAGCGATTGGCGAGATCCTCCTGCCGCGGCTTTTGATAGCGGTCCGGATCGAAGGCGTCGGGGTTCGGGAAGTCCTCGGCGATGCGATTGGAGATCGCCGGCGACGCGGCCACGAACTGCCCCTTGTGGATGGGATGTCCCGCGACCTCGAACTCGTCCTGCGCGACCCGCATCAGGATGATCAGCGGCGGATGCAGCCGCAACGTCTCCTTCAGCGAGTTGTCGAGCTTCGGGATCTGGCGCAGCGCATGGAAACTGACCTCCTGGCCGTCGGAGTACAGCTCGTCGAGTTCCTGCTGAACCTGGGCGTACACCTCGGGGTTGCGCAGCAGTTCGATCAGCGTCCACGACGAGGTGCCCGAGCTGGTGTGGTGGCCCGCGAACATCAGCGAGATGAACATGCCGGTGACCTCGTTGGCCGTGAAGCGCGACGTGCCCTCGTCGTCCTTGATCGAGACGAGCACGTCGAGCAGGTCGCGATCCTCCTTGCCCCTGGGCGGGTTCGCGATCCGCCCGTCCATGATCTCCTGCACGAGGTTGACGAGCTTCACGCGCGACTCGTCGCGGATGCGGAAGCTCTCGATGTCGAGATACGGGTCGACGTAGCAGAGCGGATCGGTCCCGCGCTCGAGCTGGTGGTAGTAGTGCGCGAACCGGCTGTCGAGCTGCTCGCGGAATTTGAGGCCGATGAGGCACGCCGTCGAGGTGTAGATGGTCAGTTCCGAGAAGAAGTCGAGCAGCTCGATCTCGCCCTCGTCGCCCCACCCGGCGATGATCTTCTTGACCTCGTTCTCGATGGTGGCGGCGTGGCCCTTCATCTGTTCACCGCGAAGTGCGGTGTTGTGCAACATCTCCGCGCGGCGCTCGGGGTCGGCGTCGAACACCACGCCCTCGCCGAAGATCGGCGTCATGAACGGGTAGGCCTCGGCCTGGTTCAGCTCGGCGTCGCTGGAGCGGAAGAAGAACTCGTTGGCCTCGGACCCGGACAGCATGACGACCTGCTTGTCGACCAACTGGAACCAACCGACGTCGCCGCACTCCTGCCGGATCCGGTTCATCAGGCCGATGGGGTCGGTACGGAACTCCTCGAGGTGTCCGTACTCCTCTTCGCCGCCCGAGACGCGCTGGACCTCTTTGGTCACGGTCATGACGACAAGTTCCCCTCATTCAGGACGAGCTTCTGCCGGTCCGCGGGATCGCTCGCCAACGGCGCCTCGGGCTGCAGTTCCATGTTCGCGATGAAGCCGCCGCGCGGCGTCTCGGCGACGAACGTGATCGCACGCGCGAGGTCGGCCGCGCGCAGGAAGTAGTCGTGCCGTGCCTGGCCCCACTTGGCCCAGTCCTCGAGCGCGGGTCCGATCAGCTCGGCCGGCAGGCTCCAGCCCATCGACGTCTTCGTCGGACCCGGATGCACGATGGACGCGCGGACGCCGGTGCCCTCGAGTTCCATCTGCAGGTTGTTGACCATGGCGACCAGCGCGGCCTTCGCCGCACCGTAGGCGCCCATGTGGGGGCGTTGCCGAAGCGCCACTTCGGATCCCACGAAGATGAGGTCGCCGCGCTGGCGTTCGAGCATGCCGGGCAGCACGGCGGTGGCGAGCCGGTTGGCGCCGACGAGGTGGATCTGCAGCTGGGAGTCGAACTCGTCGGTGCTGATCTCGGCGAGCTTGCCGAAGTAGGTGTCGCCGGCGCCGGCGACCATCACCTCGATCTCGCCGAGGGCGTCCTCGGCGCTTGCGATGAACGACTTGACCGAGTTGGGATCGGTGACGTCGAGGTGGAAGCCGACGGCCTCGCCGCCGTCGGCGTTGATCTTGCCGACGATGTCCTCGAGCTTCTCGACGCGGCGCGCTCCGAGTGCGACGGGGAAGCCGCGCGCGGCGAGTTCGATCGCGGTGGCCTCGCCGATGCCGGCGGATGCGCCGGCGACGATGGCGGGTCTGCGGTCGGGGAGTGGGGCGAAACGTGGCATCTATCGGGCCTTCACGGTCATGGGGAGGTGGGCGAAGCCGCGGACGTTGCTCGAGTGGACGCGTACCGAGTTGGCCTCGTCGACCTCGTAACCGCGGATGCGCTTGAAGAGTTCGGCCAGGGCCACGCGTGCCTCCATGCGCGCCAGGTGCGCGCCGAGGCAGAAGTGTGCTCCGCTGCCGAAACTCAGCAGCTTCGAACCGATCTCGCGACCGATGACGAAGTCGTCGGGCCGGTCGAACACCCGCTCGTCACGGTGCGCGGAACCCGGCAGCAGCAGGACGACGTCGCCGTCGGGGATCGTGGTGTCGTGCAGCGTCAGATCGCCGGCGACGGTGCGGGCGAGGATCTGGCTCGAGGTGTCGTAGCGCAGCGTCTCCTCGACCCACAGGGGGATGCGCTCGAGGTCGTCGTAGACCGGGGCGAGCTGGTCGGGGTTCTGATGACCCCAGAACGCCGCGTTGGCAAGCAGTTTGGTGGTGGTCTCGTTGCCGGCGATGACCATCAGGAACATGAAGCCGAGCACCTCGTCGTCGGTGAGACGGTCACCGTCGATCTCGGCCTCGAGCAGCGCGGTGGTGAGGTCGTCGGAGGGCTTCTTCCGCCGTTCGGCCACCATCTCCTGGTAGTAGACGATCAGGTTGAGCGACGCCTCGATCGCGGCGGGCGGCACGTCGGTGACGCCCTCGTCGCGGTGCATCACGCCATCGGCCCAGGCGCGGACCTGGTCCCGGTCGGGCACCGGCACACCCATCAGCTCGGAGATGACGTCCATCGGCAGCTTGCCCGCGAACTCCTCGACGTAGTCGACCGTGCCGTCGGCGGCCTTCTCCATCAGCGTGTCGAGGTGCTGCGTGGCGATCTGGGTGACGCGGGGCTCCAGTTCGCGGATGCGCCGCGGGGTGAACCCCTTCGACACCAGGGTGCGCAACCGCAGGTGCGACGGATCGTCCATGGCGAGGAACGACATGGTCTTGGCTGCGTGCGGGCCGCGCGACGCGGGATCCAGTGACACCCCGAACTTGTTCGACAGCGTCGTGCTGTTGCGGAATCCCTGGTGGACGTCGGCATGGCGGGACAGTGCCCAGAATCCGAGTTCGTCGTTGCGGTACAGCGGCGCGTCGTCGCGCAGCCGCCGGTAGTACGGGTACGGGTCTTCGTGGAAGTCGTAGTCGTAGGGGTCCAGCAGGACGTCGGGTGGACTTGTCGGGGTGGGAGATGTCGACGGTGAGCCCGGCGGCGCGGGCGATGTCGAGGACGTGCCGGTGGTCATGGGCGTTCTCCCGAACTCTGGATTTCGACTCGCCGGCTCACTGGTCGTCTCCGACGATGAGTGCGACCACGTAGCTGAGGCGGTCGGCGATCTGGTGGTAGGTGAAGGCGCCGCTGCCCGCGTTGACCAGCGCGCCGAAGAACGTCATCTCCAGCGCCGAGATCACCCGGGGATCGGCGTCCGGGCCGACGGCGGACCGGATGCGGCGGTGGATCTCGGCCCCGATGCGGTCGCGCACCTTGCGAACGGTGGGATCGGTACCGGTGAGCAGTGCGGTGGTGCAGGCGGCGGCCACCTCGGGCTCGTCGGCGACGGTGAGTGCCATGGCGCGCAGCGCCTGCTCGACCCGCGACGGCATGGGCTCGTTGACGTCGGTGAAGTACGGCACCTGCTTCATCAGGTCCAGGTAGACCTCGGCGATCAGGTGGTTCTTCGAGGAGAAGTAGGTGTACGCGGTGGCGGGAGCGACCTTGGCCCTCGCGGCGACGGCGCGCACGGTGAGGTCGGCGTAGGACGACTCCCGCAGCATCTCGATGCCCGCGGTGAGGACCTTGCGAAAGGTCTCCTCCTGGCGGCGGTTGCGCGGCGTCTCACCGGGTTCGGTGGTCGCCGCACCCGTCACTGCCACCACCGCATCGCTGGACACATGTCCAAGTTATCGGACGCGATCGGGGAATGGCAAGCCTCGACCCTGAACACGCACGTGGACAGTGGTTTACCTCTGGTTTGGCTGGTGTTCCAGGTGCCGGACCCTTGCCTCTTCGGTGGGCCTGCGGTTATGGTTCGACCGGGAACAGCCGGACAGCTGTCCAGAATCGGAGGCGAAGTCTGATGGCGTTACTGGGCGATCGCGAGAGTTGGCTGCTCATCGACGGGAAGCTGGTGGCCGCCGGCGGCGGCACGTTCGCCACCATCAATCCCGCCACCGAGGAGACGCTGGGCGTCGCGGCCGACGCCACGCCCGACGACATGGACGCCGCGATCGGCGCCGCCCGCCGCGCGTTCGACGACACGGAGTGGTCGACCGACGTCGCGCTGCGGGTGCGGTCGATCCGCCAGCTGCAGCAGGCGATGCGCGACCACACCGAGGAACTGCGCGCGCTGACCATCGCCGAGGTGGGCGCGCCACGGATGCTGACGTCGGCCGCGCAACTCGAGGGCCCGGTCGAGGACCTGAGCTTCTGCGCCGACACCGCCGAGTCCTACCAGTGGACCACCGATCTGGGCGTCGCCTCGCCGATGGGGATGAAGACCCACCGCACGATCGCCCGTGAGGCCATCGGCGTCGTCGGCGCCATCACGCCGTGGAACTTCCCGCATCAGATCAACCTGGCGAAGCTCGGGCCGGCGTTGGCGGCGGGCAACACCATCGTCCTCAAGCCGGCACCCGATACGCCCTGGGCAGCAGCCGTTCTCGGCGAATTGATCGCCGAGCACACCGACATCCCCGCCGGCGTAGTCAACATCGTCACCTCGAGCGACCATGGCGTCGGCGCGCTGCTGTCGACGGATCCCCGCGTCGACATGGTGTCGTTCACCGGATCGACCAACACCGGGCGCGCCGTGATGTCCGACGGGTCGGCGACGTTGAAGAAGGTGTTCCTCGAACTCGGCGGCAAGTCCGCCTTCCTGGTGCTCGACGACGCCGACCTCGGCGGCGCATGCGCAATGGCGGCGTTCACCGCGTCGATGCACGCCGGTCAGGGTTGCGCGATCACCACCAGGCTGGTGGTCCCGCGGGCGCGCTACGACGAGGCCGTCGAGGCGGCGGCCGGCACGATGGCGGGTCTCAAGCCCGGCGACCCGAACGACTCGGGCACGATCTGCGGCCCGGTGATCTCGGCGCGGCAGCGCGACCGCATCCAGGGATACCTCGACTCGGCGATCGCCGAGGGCGGGCGATTCGCCTGCGGCGGTGGCAGTCCCGCGGATCGCGACACCGGTTTCTTCATCGAGCCGACGGTGATCGCCGGACTCGACAACGACGCGAAGGTGGCCCGCGAGGAGATCTTCGGGCCGGTGCTGACGGTCATCGCGCACGACGGCGACGACGACGCGGTGCGGATCGCCAACGACTCACCGTTCGGCCTGTCCGGCACGGTGTTCTCCGGCGACGACGACCGTGCCCAGGCAGTCGCGAGGCGCCTGCGGGTCGGCACGGTCAACGTCAACGGCGGTGTCTGGTACTCCGCCGACATGCCCTTCGGTGGATACAAGCAGTCCGGCATCGGCCGGGAGATGGGCCTCGCCGGTTTCGAGGAGTACCTCGAGATCAAGGCGATCGCCACACTCGCGCGGTAGTTCGTCGGCGCCGAGTGTGCACTTACGTCACGCCAAACGCCGAGAAGCGTGTCTCGACAGGACACTCGGCGGAAAGGAAAACATGTACGGAGAGCAGTTCAAGGACAAGGTCGCGATCGTCACCGGTGCCGGCGGCGGCATCGGGCAGGCGTACGCGGAGGCGCTGGCCCGGGAGGGTGCCGCGGTCGTGGTCGCGGACATCAACGTCGAGGGCGCGCAGAAGGTGGCCGACGGCATCACCGGCGAGGGCGGCCGCGCGCTCGCGGTGCGGGTGGACGTCTCGGATCCCGACTCGGCGAAGGAGATGGCGGCCCAGGCGCTCGCGGAGTTCGAGGGCATCGACTACCTGGTCAACAACGCGGCGATCTTCGGCGGCATGAAGCTCGACTTCCTGATCACGGTGGACTGGGACTACTACAAGAAGTTCATGAGCGTGAACATGGACGGCGCGCTGGTGTGCACCAGGGCGGTGTACCGCAAGATGGCGAAGCGGGGCGGCGGAGCGATCGTCAACCAGTCGTCGACCGCGGCATGGCTGTACTCGAACTTCTACGGTCTGGCCAAGGTCGGCATCAACGGCCTGACGCAGCAGTTGGCGACCGAACTCGGCGGGCAGAACATTCGCGTCAACGCGATCGCACCCGGGCCGATCGACACCGAGGCCAACCGCACCACCACGCCGCAGGAGATGGTCGCCGACATCGTGAAGGGAATCCCCCTGTCGCGCATGGGTGAAGTGGACGACCTGACCGGTATGTGCCTCTTCCTGCTGTCGGATCAGGCCAAGTGGGTGACCGGGCAGATCTTCAACGTCGACGGCGGACAGATCATTAGATGACCGAGTTGAAGCTGGGGTACGTCGGGCTGGGCAACCAGGGCGCGCCGATGGCGAAACGCCTAGTCGAGTGGCCCGGTGGCCTCGTGGTGTTCGACGTCCGTGCGGAATCGATGGCACCGCTGGTGGAACTCGGCGCCACGGCGGCCGCCGGCCTCGCCGACGTCGCCGCCGCTGACGTCATCAGCGTCACCGTCCTCACCGACGCGCAGGTGCGCGACGTCGTCGCCGAGCTGGCCGACCACGCCTCGCCCGGTACCGTCATCGCGATCCACTCCACCATCGAGCCGGACACCGCAGCGGAACTCGCGGAGGCGTTGCGGCCGCGCGGGATCCACGTCGTCGACGCACCGGTCAGCGGCGGTGCGGGCGCGGCAGAGAAGGGTGAGCTGGCCGTCATGGTCGGCGCCGACGACGAGGCCTACGACCGGGTGAAGCCCGTCTTCAAGCAGTGGGCATCGATGGTCGTCCGTGCGGGTGAGCCCGGTGCGGGAACGCGGATGAAGTTGGCGCGCAACATGTTGACGTTCATCGGCTTCGCCGCCGCGTGCGAGGCGCAGAAGCTGGCGGAGGCTGCGGGCATCGACCTGCAGAAGCTCGGTCGGGTGGTGCGCCACAGCGATGCCCAGAGCGGCGGGCCGGGCGCGATCATGGTCCGTGACGACACGTCGCCCCTGGCGCCCGACCACTTCGTGTACGACATGTTCGTCCACACCCGTGGGCTGGCCGAGAAGGATCTGAAGCTGGCCCTGGGGTTGGGTGAGGCCACCGGTGTGGAGCTGCCGCTGGCACGAATTGCGTTGCGAGAACTGGCCGACGGCCTCGGCGTGCCGCACGAGAGGAGCTAGACGATGGACGAGTTGCGCCGCAAGGGCCTCGAGAAGATGAACGAGGTCTATTCGTGGGAGATGCCCAACATCGAGGGGGACGCGTACTTCGACCTCACCGTCGACCACCTCTTCGGCACCATCTGGACCCGACCGGGCCTGTCGATGCGCGACAAGCGGCTGATGACGCTGGCCGTGGTGACCGCGCTCGGTGAGCAGGGGCTCGCGGAGATCCAGGTGAACGCCGCGCTGGCCAACGGTGAGCTGACCGAGGATGAGCTGAAGGAGATGGCCATCTTCCTCACCCAGTACGTCGGCTTCCCGCGGGGCGCCGGCCTGAACGGGGTAGTGGGCAAGGTCGCCGGCAAGCGGAAGAAGGCGGCGGAGAAGGGTGCCGAGGAGGACAAGCGGGCGAACGTGAACTCGGCGGTCAAGATGAGTACGGGGAAGACGCTCGATGATGAGTAGGTATGCCGCGCTGTCGCGCGAGGAACTCGCCACCTTGGTCCCCGAGCTGTTGCTGATCGGCCAGTTGATCGACCGGTCGGGGATGGCGCACTGCATCAGCGCGTGGGGACGCGAGGAGATGCTGCAGATCGCGATCGAGGAGTGGGCGGCGTCCAGTCCGCTGTACACCAGGCGCATGCAGAGGGCGCTCAAGTACGAAGGCGTCGATATCTTCACCCTCTTCAAGGGCCTGCAGCTCGACATCGGTGCGCCGCCACAGTTCATGGACTTCCGCTACACCGTGCACGACCGGTGGCACGGTGAGTTCCATCTCGACCACTGTGGTGCGCTGCTCGACGTGGAGCCGATGGGCGAGGACTACGTCCACGGCATGTGCCACGACATCGAGGACCCGACGTTCGACGCGACCGCCTTGGCCACCAACCGCAAAGCGCAGGTGCGCCCGATCCATCGGCCGCCGCGGGTGCCGTCCGGCCGGAAACCGCACTGCGCGTGGACGGTGATCATCGACGAGTCCTACCCGGAGGTGCCGTTCATCCCGGCGATGGACGTCGTCGCCGCCAGCAATGCGCATGCGTGCGAACTGGATCCGATCGACCCCGACGACGAGGGGGCGGCCGACTACTCAGGCGAGCTCCTGGCCGACGTCGACTTCGGCGCGTTCTCGCACTCGGCGCTGGTCCGGATAGCCGACGAGGTGTGCCTCCAGATGCACCTGCTGGTGCTGTCGTTCACGCTCGCGGTGCGGACCCGCGCGAAGGACGACGTGGCGCTGGCGACATCGATTCGCTACAAGCAGCTGATCGGCATCGCGGGTGTTGCGGCCGAGCGCATCCATCGGGCGCTGTCGCTGCCGGGTGGTGTGGCGGGGGCGCTGCGGGTGTTGGAGTTGCATCCGCTGCTGAATCCGGCGGCGTACGTTTCGGCCGACGTCGACCCCGATTTCGTCCACGTCCGCCGCTCGCCGGCGTATGAGGACGGCTCCTGGATCTCGCTGGTGTCACCGGTTGCGGACCTGCCGCTGCAGGCCATCGTGCAGGCCGTCGATCCCCGTCTGCGGGCCGAGGTGTCCGGCACCGAGTCCGACTGGACGGTGCGCGTCATCGAGACGGATACGCCCGCCAAGGAATTGGGGGAGGTTGCGGTCACCAAGTTCAGTGGCGGCGCGACCTGGGTGTTCGAGGACAGGAAGTCGCTTCCGCTGACGGTGGTGTGAGTTTCGCGCCCGTCTGACTTTCGGGCGGCGCTGGCCGGCTGACTTTCGGGCGGCGCGGTGGCGCGGTGCGGCTAGGCCGCGGTGCCGGTGGGTGGTTCGGGCCTGCCGGGTTCGTGGGCGTCGTGGGTGGCTTCGGTTTCGGCGGGTTCGGGGTGGACGGGCGCTGGGTCGTCGGCGGTGCGGTCGTCGGGGGCCGGCGGAGTCTCCGGGGTCTGAGCGTCGAGCGTTTCGGCTTGCGCCGCTGCGCGTTTGCGGGCGGCGCGTTGGGCTTCGGCGGCGGCCCAGGCGGGGTCGACGGGCCACCAGGGGATGGGGGTGTCCTCGTCGGGGGGCGCGCTGTCGGCGGTGTCATGGTCGTCGGTGTCGTCGTCGGATGCGGTTGAGGTGTTGACGGGTTCATCCCCGATGACCCACCGCGTCCCGGCGTCGTCGGGGTGCCAGGCGTCCTCGGGTGGGGGTCGTAGTCGTTCGGGGTGGTGGTAGTCGTTGGTGCGTTTCTGACCGGTATCGAGCGTCGGTGGGGGGATCCACTCGACGTCGTGGGTGTCGGTGATGTGGGTGGTCCACCCGCCGGGGCCGACGGCGCGGTTGTCGGGGCCGCAGGCCAGGGCCAAATCGTCGACGTTGGTGTCCCCGCCGGCACTCCAGTCCTGGGTGGCGTGGTGGACCTGGCTGCCGTAGGCGGGGACGGTGCAGCCGGGTTTGGTGCAGCCTCCGTCGCGGGCGATCAACGCCAACCGCTGCGCCACCGACGCGGTACGCCGGGTGCGGAACAGGTCGAGGACGGAACCGGTGGCGTCGTCGAACACCGCCAGATAATTCGTCGCATCCTTCTGCGCGGCCATGTGCAGGACGTCGGCGACCGGGACGATGGTGCCGCCGCCGGTGACGCCGATCCCGGCCCGGGTTTCGAGGTCTTGCAGGGTGGTGCGGACGATGACGGTGGTGGGTAGGCCGTTGAGGTGCCCGAGGTCGCCCTTCTCCAGTGCCATCCGGCCGATGTATTCGAACGCGTCGTGGCGGCGTTGGGCGGGGGTGCGGAGGTCGCCGTCGATCTGCTGCTGGGTGGGGGTGCCCGAGGTGCAGGGGTGCTCGTCGGCGGGGTTGCACATTCCGGGGGCACTGAACCGGGCGTTGAGTACTTCCCACACCGCATAGGCCGCGGGGGTGAGGTCGCCGGTCATGCCGATGGTGGAGTCGTCGCGTTGTTTGGTGAACACGATGTTGCGACGCCGGGCGCGTTCGGCGTCGTCGGGGGCGGGGCCGTCCTGGTCGAGGAGGTACACGGTGCGCCGCGCCACGTCGTCGAGCGCGTCGGGGCCGGATCCGACGGCGTGGCGGACCCAATCGACTTCGACGCGGTCGCGGGTGGCGGTGTCGACCCAGCCGGGCAGGCGTTTGAGGTGTTTGCGGATCACCGCGACGTGCTCGGCGGTGATGAATCCGAGCCGTTGGGCGGCGGCGGTCGCCGGCAACTGCGGTGGCATGGGTGCCCCGGTCAGGGCTCGTCGGGGGGCGAGGAGGTCGGCGTCGGTGAGTCGGCGGTTGGCTTCGGTGGTGGAGATGCGGTACCGGGTCGTGAGGACGTCGCGCCAGGACTTCGCGCCCATCTCCGCCGGGGTGGATTGCGCCCTCAACTGGGCGAGGAGGCGGTGGTTCTGGGTGGGGAGTTGGCAGTGGTGGGTTTCCAGTTCGTCCATCACCTCGAGGAGTTCGGCCGGCGTGAGGGATTGGGTGTCGCAGGCGGCGAAGGTGGCGAAGGCGTCGCGCAGCGCGGTGAGCGCTTCACTGACCTCGCCAATCGACATACATCGAACATACGTTCGATTACTGATGATTTCAAGGGCTGGGGCCTGAGAAAATCTGAAGATTCGGCGACGCCGCAATTCCCATGAAAGCATTGTGACGCAATGACTTTCGCGGGGCCAATGAGGTCCTGCGCCGCCGCATCTGGTCCTGGGCGGACGGCTAGAAACGATGTGAATCTGGCTTCGATTGGCTGCTCAACTGAAGCGCCGCGAGCGTTTAGGGTTGGAGCCATGATCGCGCTGCGGAGTGTGGCTGCTGGGTTTGCTTTACTGCTTCCGCTTGCGGGGTGCGCGGCGGACGGTGGTACAGGCCTCGAAAGCTCCACTCCGGCAGCATCTGCGTCGAGTCGCCAGTCTTCGCCTTCACCCATTCGTGAACCGCAACTCGACCTGCCTCGTATCGCAGACGCAGCCGCGGCTCTTCCGTCTGGGTTTGAACTCGTTGGGCAGTCACCAGTCCCGCTAGACCTGATTGAACGATTGGTTGACTCGGTCTCTGCTGTGGTCTCCTATGGCAAACCCTTCGTAGTCGAGCCGCGTCTGTGTCGACCACTACTGAAACCCGTAGATGCCGTAGCGGGTGCCCACACAATTCGCTTCCGTGGGGACCGTGGGAAGGAAGAGCAGATCTCGGTCGGAGCCGTCGAACCAGTGACTGTGCCGCAGCCCATTCCGACCGCCGGGTGCGATGCGATGACGTTCCAGGTCGACGATGACGACCGCCCGTCGAAAGGCACCGTTGAGAGGCTTGGCGCCCCAGTCATCGCTGGGGCCACCACCATCGCATTGAAGGCGCAGGTGGATGGCTGGCCCATAGTGCTCTACTCGTACGCGGCAATACTGGACGAAGGCGGATACGTCGACGTCCAAACACGGTCGAGCCCAGACTTCGCCCCAGAACCGGCCCTCCCGAATCTCCTGGCGGCGTCCGTCGCTGCTGTTCGAGATCAGTAGGGATCAGTTGGGCGAACCTGCGTCAGGGTCGGGAATCGCGATGAGAGATCCCGGGTAGAGCGGCACCATTCCTGCCGGCGCGAGTTCCCCCTTCTCCAGTATCTGTGACTTGGCCATGTCCACCGGTACTTCTGGAGTCTTGGGAACGTACTCTGCTGCATCCGGATCCGGTATCCAGGCACCAGAATTAGGTACGAGCTCCATCATTCCTGAACTCGGCTGAATGGAGCCAGGTCCCAAATACACGATGTCCCGGTAATCCAACGGCGCCTCGGGTGGCGACTTCACCTCGCCTACCTGCGTCCGCGGGTAGTAGGCGCCAGGCCCGATCTCGTCGGTGTTCGCCGGTCCCAGAGGACCGTTGGACAGCTTGATGTCCTTGATGTCGAACGTGGTGTTGGGGACGGGCGGCTTCTTGTCGATGTGCTCGCCGGCCTTCCCCTCGCCGTCGTCATCGAGCATCTGATACTCGCCGCCCAGTTCCTTGATGCGGCCGGCGATCGTCGACAGCTGCCCGTTGGAACGGGTGAGGATCTCCTGGATCTCCGCGGAGCCCTTGCTGACGATCGGGAGGAGCATCCGCTCCCCAGCGGCGGTGTTGGGGACCTGGGCCGCGGCGTCGACGACCCACTGCCTCAGGGTGTCCAGTTCGCGCCTGCCCGCCGACACCACCGCGGACGATCGCGCGACCTCCTTGCCGAGCTGCTGGTCGAGGTCGGCCATCTTGCCGATCTTCCCGGCCTGCTTGCTGTTCTTGTTCGCATACGCGTCCGATGCGCCGCCGGTCCAACCCGATCCGGGTGCCGCCGACTGCACCTGTTCCTGCAGCTGCCGCAGCTGCGAACTCTGATCGAACTGCGACCCGTCTGCGGGCGCGCCCTGCCCGAACGTCTCGCGTGCCTGCGACCAGGTCGCCATGAAGGCGTTCAGTGCGCTCACCCGTACCGACCTCCCGTGCTCGTCGATCCAGTCTAATGCGGCGCGGTGGACCCCGGCTGCGGCAAAACGGCCCCCGCCACCCAGCGTCGCAGGTAGTCCCGCAGCGCCTGCCCGGTCCGCGGCGGGCGCCCGGGATCGATCACGAACGACTGGATGATCCGCAGCAAGTGCTCGGACAGCTCGTCGAGTTCGTCGTCGGTGAAACCATGTGCAGCCCAATCGACGTCGAACCGCCGGACCATCGCGTTCGCGAATCGAAGCGCCACGTCCGAGGTCACCGACTCGGTGTGGGCGTCGGCGCGGCCGGGAACCACGAGGAGGCCGATGTGCTTGTCCTTGGGCAGCCACTCGAGCGCGGTGACGATGGCCTCGGTGACCGCCGTCAACGGATCGGTCATGCCGCGCAGGTGGTCGGCCAGGCGTTCGAGGAAGTCGTCGGCGGCGTGCACGGCCGCGGCGACCAGCAGCGCGTCGGTGCTGGGGAAGTACCGGTACACCGTCTGACGGGTGACGCCCAGCGTCCGGGCGACGTCGGCGATGGAGATCTCGGCGCCGCGCTCGTCGATCGCCTTGCCCGCGGCAGCCAGGATGCGGGCGACGGCCTCGTCGTCGCTCGCGGGGGCCGCTCCGGCCCAGCCGTGGGTGCGCACCGGCAAATGGTACTCGGCGGTTCCCGTCTGGCCCCCGAGTCAGCCCTGGTAGGAGACCTCGAGGTTCTTGACGCCGTTGATCCAGCCCGACCGCAGGCGCTGCGGTTCAGCACGTTTCGCGATGTTCGGGAGCTGATCGGCGATCTCGTTGAAGATCAGTTTGATCTCCATGCGGGCCAGGTTGGCGCCGATGCAGAAGTGTGCGCCGTTACCGCCGAATGCCAGGTGCGGGTTGGGGTTACGCGTGATGTCGAATTCGAACGGCCGGTCGAAGACGTCCTCGTCGAAGTTCGCGGAGCTGTAGAACAGGCCGACGCGCTGGCCCTCCTCGACTGTGACGCCACCCAGTTCGACGTCGGTCAGCGCGGTGCGTTGGAAGCAGTGCACCGGCGTCGCCCATCGGATGATCTCGTCGACCGCGGAGGCCGGGCGCTCGCGCTTGAACAGCTCCCACTGGTCGGGGTTGTCGAAGAAGGCGTTCATGCCGTGGGTCATCGCGTTGCGCGTGGTCTCGTTGCCCGCCACGGCCAGCAGGATGACGAAGAACGCGAACTCGACGTCCCCCATGGCCTCGCCGTCGACGTCGGCCTGGATCAGGCGCGTGACGATGTCGTCGGCCGGGTTGCGCCTGCGCTCCTCGGCCATGTTGTACGCGTAGCCCATCAGCTCGGCGTTGGCCATCGTCGGATCCGAGTCGAAGTCGGGGTCGTCGGTGTTCATGATGCAGTTGGTCCAGTGGAACAGCTTCTGCCGGTCTCCCTCGGGGACGCCGATCAGATCGGCGATCGCCTGCAGCGGCAGGTTGGTCGCGATGTCGTCGACGAAGTTCCCGCCGTCCTTCTCGGCCGCGGCACGGACGATCTCCGTGGCCGCTGAGGCCAGCGTCTGCTCGAGCGTCGCCACCGCCCGCGGCGTGAACAGCCGCGACACGATCTTGCGCAGGCGGGTGTGCTCGGGGGCGTCGTGGTTGATGAGCAGCGCCTTGGTCAGGTCGAGCTGCTCGCTGGTGACGCCGTCGGGCAGGCGCATGACGGCGCCCTTGCGGTTGGTCGACCACAGATCGCCGTTCTTGGAGATCGACTTGATGTCCTCGTGCTTGGTGACGACCCAATAGCCGCCGTCGTCGAAGATCGACTCGTCCTGCGCGTTCCACCAGACGGGGGTGGTGCGGCGCAGCTCCGCGAACTCCGTGACGGGGATGCCCTTGAGGAGGACGTCGGGGTCGGTGAAGTCGTACCCGGCGGGCAACGGGTTCTGCATGGTCGTCATGGCGGCCACCTTTCGTGTGACGTGCGGCACGTTTCGCTCGACCATACACCGAAGCAATGAGTGTATGCCCACGGTCGAGGGGTCTAGGGTGGTCAACCGTGCACGTCCTCGTCATCGGATCAGGCGCCCGCGAACACGCCCTGCTACTGGCGCTGCGGCGCGACCCGGAGGTCACCGGCCTGGCGGTCGCACCGGGCAACGCCGGCACCGCCGCCGTGGCGGACCAGTACGAGGTCGACATCACCTCCAGCGAGGCCGTCGTCGGGCTCGCGAAGAAACTCGGCACCGACCTGGTGGTCGTCGGCCCCGAGGTGCCGCTCGTACTCGGCGTCGCCGACGCCGTGCGCGCTGCGGGCATCGCCTGCTTCGGCCCCACCAAGGACGCGGCCCGCATCGAGGGTTCCAAGGCGTTCGCCAAGGACGTCATGGATGCCGCCGGCGTCCGCACCGCCCGCAGCGAGATCGTCGACAACCCAGCACATCTCGACGCCGCCCTCGACCGGTTCGGCCCCGCCGCCGGCGATCGCGCATGGGTGGTCAAGGACGACGGGCTGGCCGCGGGCAAGGGCGTCGTCGTGAGCGACGACCGCGACGCCGCGCGCGCCCACGCCGCGAGCCTGCTCGACTCCGGACATCCGGTGCTCCTCGAATCCTTCCTCGACGGCCCCGAGGTGAGCCTGTTCTGCATCGTCGACGGCGAGACCGTCGTCGCGCTGCTGCCCGCGCAGGACTTCAAGCGCGTGGGCGACGGCGACAGCGGGCCCAACACCGGCGGCATGGGCGCCTACGCGCCGCTGCCGTGGCTGCCCGCCGGGACCGTCGAGCAGATCGTCGACGACGTCGTCACACCCGTTGCCGCAGAACTGGTCCGCCGCGGATCGTCGTTCTCCGGCCTGCTCTACGCGGGCCTGGCGATGACGTCGCGTGGTCCGGCCGTCGTGGAGTTCAACTGCCGGTTCGGCGACCCCGAGACGCAGTCGGTGCTCGCACTGCTCGAGACCCCACTGGGCCGGCTGCTGCTGGCCGCCGCCACCGGAACGCTCGCCGAGCAGCCGCCGCTGGTCTGGCGCGACGGCGCCGCGGTCACGGTGGTGCTGGCCGCCGAGAACTACCCCGGTAGGCCGCGGGTCGGCGACGCCATCACCGGCGCCGAGGCCGACGGCGTGCTGCACGCGGGCACGACGCGCCGCGACGACGGTGCGATCGTGTCGTCGGGGGGACGCGTGCTGTCGGTGGTCGGCACGGGTGCGGACCTGACCGCCGCCCGCGAGGCCGCCTACGCCCTTATCGGATCGATTCGCTTGCCCGGCGCGCACTTCCGCACCGACATCGGGCTCGCCGCGGCCGAGGGACGGCTCGCGCTCGACCGCTAGGTCACCAGCAGTGGCGCCAGCCAGGTGATCTCGGCCGGCAGCTGCGAACTCCAGAACGCGCCGTCGTGGCCGCCCGGCGAGAAGCCGCCCGCCGGCGGGGTCGGAAGTCCCGCGATGAACTGCCGGGTGGCCGACGCGAACGGGTCGGAGTTGCCGCAGTCGATCCGGATCGGGATCGAGCCGAGGTTCGGCAGGTCCCACACGCTGTTGGCCGCGAAGTCGTCGGCGCCGTCGAACGCTCCGGGGGCGGTAGCGCCGGACGACGTCCACAGCGCCGGACTCACCGCGCAGATCGCCGCCGTCCGCGCCGGACCGAGTCGCGAGCCGAGCAGCAGTGCGCCGTAGCCGCCCATCGACCACCCGAGGAAACCGACGCGCGAGGTGTCGAGACCCTGGCCGGCCAGCATCGGGATCAGCTCGTCGAGCACCATCGCGCCAGAGTCCTCGCCCGAGGCGCGGCGATGCCAGTAGCTCCCGCCACCGTCGACCGCGACGACCGCGAACGGCGGCAGGCCCG
Organism: Mycobacterium sp. PTI7; assembly: GCF_056679845.1. Classification (NCBI taxonomy): domain Bacteria; kingdom Bacillati; phylum Actinomycetota; class Actinomycetes; order Mycobacteriales; family Mycobacteriaceae; genus Mycobacterium; species Mycobacterium sp. PTI7. The sequence continues at coordinate 3,839,108 of NZ_CM155252.1, read as the reverse complement.
CCGCGACCGCCTGCGCGAGGCCCTGCTCCACGCCGCCCGCCATCACGGTCGCGGCATCGCTGCCCTTGCCGTGCAGCGCGATGACGGGACGCAGCGGCGCTGTCTGGCCGGGCGGACGCGCGATCGCCCAGTTGGTCGTGACACCGCCGCGCGCGGCGGAGGTGAACGACCCCGTGACGTAGGTGGGCGCGGCGCTCGCCGGCTCGAGCGGCGGGGGCGGTGCGAGCGGAGCCAACGGCGAGCCGACACCGGTCATCGACACGGGCGGACCGTCGACGGGCATCTGGTTCAGCGTCGACCCGACCGCATACGCACCGGCCGCCCCAAGGGCCGCACCGACACCAAGGCGGAAGACGGCGCGACGGCTCAATTCGGACATTGGGGCCACTATGCCAAAGGAGCCTGAGCATCTGGTCGGGGGCAGGGTAGCGACGGACGAAAAACGAAGTGAGCGACGGATTACTGCACGACGCCTGATGATTCGCCGAAACCGGTATGCCGCGACGCCGCGACTGGCAGCATGCAGAGCGTGACGGCAGCGGTCACCCCCAAGGGTGAGAGGCGGCGGTACGCGCTCGTCAGCGCGGCCGCCGATCTGCTGTGCGAAGGCGGTTTCGACGCCGTCCGGCACCGCGCCGTCGCCCGCCGCGCCGGCCTACCGCTCGCGTCGACCACCTACTACTTCTCGTCCCTCGACGACCTCATCGCCAAGGCCGTCGAACACGTCGGCAGCCGCGAACTCGAGATGCTGAACTTCCGCGTCGCGGGGCTGTCCCGCCGCCGCCGCGGCGCCGAGTCCACGGCCGACGTCCTGGTCGACCTGTTGGTCGGCGAGGGGCCCGGCAGCCGGGAATCCGAGGAACTGATCTCTCGCTACGAGCGCTACATCGCGTGCGCCCGGCAACCCGGGCTGCGCGACGTCCAGCGCCGCATGATGCAGCAGCGCGCCGATGCCGTCGTCGAGGTCGTCGAACGCTCCGGCCGCGCGGTCCGCGACGAACTCGTCACCGCACTGGTGTGCGCGGTCGACGGCGCCGTCGTCGCATCGCTGGTCGGCGTCGGTGACGGTCCCCGCGCCACCGCGCGCGCGACGCTCGTCGAGGTGATCGACGTCCTCGCGCCGTTCGACACCGCCGCGGTCTGAGGCCCGGCGCGACACGAACGGACCCGCTTTGGGCGATTGGCGCGCGCCACGGCCGGGGCTGACCCATGATGGTCTGACACAGCCGGCTGACAGAGAGGGCACGATGTCCGAGGCCCAAACGGTCGACAAGCAACCCGAACTCAAACGCGTGATGGGCCCCGGCCTGCTGCTGCTCTTCGTCGTGGGCGACATCCTCGGCACCGGCGTCTACGCGCTGGTCGGCGACGTCGCCGCCGAAGTCGGTGGCGCCGCCTGGGTTCCGTTCCTGGTGGCCTTCCTGGTCGCCACGGTCACGGCCTTCAGCTACCTCGAACTCGTCACCAAATACCCCCAGGCGGCGGGCGCAGCGCTCTACGCACACAAGGCATTCGGGGTCCAGTTCGTCACGTTCCTGGTGGCGTTCATCGTCATGTGCTCGGGCATCACCTCGGCGTCCACCGCCTCCCGGTTCTTCGCCGCGAACTTCTTCACGGCGTTCGACTTCGACTGGGGCAAGGCCGGAATCGTCGTCGTCGCACTGCTGTTCATGGCCCTCATCGCGGCCGTGAACCTGCGCGGCGTCGGCGAGAGCGTCAAGCTCAACGTCGTCCTGACGATCATCGAGATCACCGGTCTGCTGCTGGTGGTCGGGGTCGGGTTCTGGGCCTTCGGTGGCGGCGGTGCCGACGTCGACTTCGCCCGCGTCGTCGCCTTCGAGACCGCGCAGGACAAGAACGTCTTCCTGGCCGTCACCACCGCGACGTCCCTCGCGTTCTTCGCGATGGTCGGCTTCGAGGACTCGGTCAACATGGCCGAGGAGACCAAGGATCCCGTGCGGATCTTCCCCAAGGTCCTGCTGACCGGACTCGGCATCGCCGGCGTCGTCTACGTGGTGGTCGCCATCGTCGCGGTCGCGCTCGTCCCCGTCGGCGTGCTCGAGGCCAGCGACACCCCGCTGGTCGAGGTCGTCAAGGCCGGTGCGCCCGGCCTGCCGATCGAGACGATCCTGCCGTTCATCTCGATGTTCGCGGTGTCCAACACCGCGCTGATCAACATGCTGATGGCGAGCAGGCTCATCTACGGCATGTCGCGCCAGCACGTCCTCCCGCCGGTGCTCGGTGTGGTGCACCCCAAGAGCCGCGCGCCGTGGGTCGCGATCGCCTTCACCACGCTCATCGCGTTCGGCCTCATCTTCTACGTGACGGCGTTCGCGAACAGCAACGCGATAGCCGTGCTCGGCGGCACGACGTCACTGCTGCTGCTCGCCGTGTTCGCGATGGTCAACGTCGCCGTGCTGGTGCTGCGCCGCGACGTCCGTGCGACGGGCGGGCACTTCCGGACGCCGACCGCGCTGCCGGTCGTCGGCTTCCTGGCGTCGGCCTACCTGGTGCTGCCGTTCTCGGGCCGGCCCGCGCAGCAGTATCTGCTCGCCGGCATTCTCGTCGTCATCGGCATCGTGCTGTTCGTGCTCACCCACTTCATCAACAAGCAGCTGGGCATCCGCGGCGCGGGCATCAGTGATCCGACGAACCTGGGGGAGTCGCCGTAGCGTCGAGCCCCTCGCGGAGGCGCTCGAACCTGTTCTGCAGCAACTCCCGTCGGTGTTCGTTGCCCGCCAGGTCGATGAAGCGGTCCCGGAACACGGCGAGCAGCACGTCGTCGAGGCGGCGCACCGCACCCGCCGGGTAGCGGTATCCCATCGCCCGGTTCACGGCGTCCTCGTCGACGCCGTCGAGGATCTCGGTCAGCTCGTCGAGCGTCGTGATGCCGAGTTCCAGCAGCAGACCCGAGATCCAGCCGTAGTGATCGGTGCGCGACCACCCGGCGTCGGCGTAGCGGTTGCCCAGGTACGTGGCCAGCACCGGGGTGGCGATCCGGGGATCCGACGACGGCTCGTCGGTGTCGACCATCGTGACGCGCAGCCGCTCGCGGATCGCGGTGAACTCGCTGTCCGCCAACTCCAGCAGCCCCGCCGCCAGCGTGAACCGGCGATCCAGGTCCGGCGCGTGCTCGGCCGGGATCGACCCCTTGTAGCGGACGTCGTGCTCGAACTCCGCCCATGCGTGCTGCAGGACGGTCCGCACCTGGATCGACGCCGGCTGCTGCTCGCCCTCGACGCCCACCAGCAGGTGCCTGCTCGCGTACCCCCAGCGGCCCTCGCGGGCGGTCTCCAGACCCATGTCGCGATCGTCGAGCAGCGTCATCTCGTCGCCGAGCAGCGTCGCGACGGTCCCGACGTCCTCGCGCAGATAGGTGATCACCCGTAGCCCCACCTGGTCGGTGATCTCGTTGAGCGGGTCCACGAACATCGGCCGGTCGTCGACCGTGCGGACCGCCTTCGCCGCGAACGAGTCGACGCTCTTGGTCCTCGCCGTGATGCTCAGGTAGTTGATGCCCGCGTCGTCGAGCAGCGACGTCACCAGCCGCAGATAGTGGTCGGTCGCCAGGACCAGCGCCGGCCTGCGCGCCGCATACTCGGCGACGGCGTTGGGCGCGGTGTGCGGCTCGGACTTCTGCGCGCGCAGGTCCCCGGGCAGCGTGGGGGTGACCACGTATCCGGTCTCGGCGTCGCCGTAGACGGTGACGTCGTCGGGCCGGCGCACCGAGTACATCGCCACGTAGGCGCACAGGACGGCGTCGACGGGGTCCTCGACGCGGCGCAGCTCGCTCTTGCGGGTCGCCAGCTCGGCGGCGTCGCGGGCCCGCGTCCACTCGGCGTTGGCCGTCGCGACCATCGGGACGGCAGCGTCCTCCAGCCCCTCGATCAGGTCGATCAGCCGGAGCAGCTCCGAGCGGAGACGTTCCAGGTCGCGGCCCTTCTTGTCCTTGTACTTCAGCGTCCTGCCGAGCCGGAACAGCGCCACCGACGCGGCGTGCGGGTACACCTCGAGCGCCCGGCGGGGACCGTTGCCGAACGGGTCGAGATCCAGGTCGAGGGCGGTCGCCAGCCGTCCGCCGCGGGTGCCCTTCGCGAACTCGGGCTTGCCGGTGTTGGCCGGATGCGCGCCGGCCTGGAACGGCCGGAAGTCGCGGTTGAGCGCCGCCTCGCACGGGCGGTTGCCGGTCGGGTTGACCACGATGAGCGGCGCGTCGATGCCGACCACGCAGTCGCCCTCGACGTACGGCCTGATGGCGGCGAGGATGCTGGCGTCGTCGGTCTGCGCCGACATGTGGACCAGGGCGCCGTCGGAGTCCAGCACGGCGACGCCGGTGGGCTTCCGCTCGCCCCACGCCAGATCCAAGCCCACGAAGTACACGGCCCTAGCTTGCCTCAGGATGGAAGCGTCGACGCACGCGCCGTTAGGCTCTGTGTTCGTGACGATCCCGAATGTCCTGGCCAACCGTTATGCCAGCGAGGAGATGCGGGCGATCTGGTCCCCCGAGGCCAAGATCGTCGCCGAACGCCGGCTGTGGGTCGCCGTGCTGCGGGCGCAGGCCGAACTGGGCGTCGCGGTGCCCGACGGCGTCGTCGACGACTACGAGCGCGTCCTCGAGAACGTCGACCTCGCGTCGATCGCCGCCCGCGAGCGCGTCACCCGCCACGACGTCAAGGCCCGCATCGAGGAGTTCAACGCCCTCGCCGGCCACGAGCACGTGCACAAGGGCATGACCAGCCGCGACCTCACCGAAAACGTCGAGCAGCTGCAGATCCGCCGGTCGCTCGAGGTGGTGCACAGCCACGGCGTCGCCGTCGTCGCACGGCTCGCCGCGCGGGCCGCCGAGTACCGCGACCTGGTGATGGCGGGCCGCTCGCACAACGTCGCCGCGCAGGCCACCACCCTCGGCAAGCGGTTCGCGTCGGCCGCCGAGGAGACGATGCTCGCGCTGATCCGGCTCGCCGAGCTGATCGACCGCTACCCGCTGCGCGGCATCAAGGGGCCGATGGGCACCGCGCAGGACATGCTCGACCTGTTCGACGGCGACACCTCGCGGCTCGACGAACTCGAGCGCCGCGTCGCCGACTTCCTCGGCTTCTCGGTCGTCTTCACCAGCGTCGGGCAGGTGTACCCGCGATCGCTGGACCACGAGGTGGTGTCGGCGCTCGTGCAGTTCGGCGCAGGCCCGTCGTCGTTCGCGCACACGATCCGGCTGATGGCCGGCCACGAGCTGGTCACCGAGGGCTTCGCTCCCGGCCAGGTCGGCTCGTCGGCGATGCCGCACAAGATGAACACCCGGTCGTGCGAACGCGTCAACGGCCTGCAGGTGATCCTGCGCGGCTACGGCTCCATGGCCGCCGAACTCGCGGGCGCCCAGTGGAACGAGGGCGACGTGTTCTGCTCGGTGGTGCGACGGGTCGCACTGCCCGACGCGTTCTTCGCCGTCGACGGGCAGATCGAGACCTTCCTGACCGTGCTCGACGAGTTCGGCGCCTACCCCGCGGTGATCCAGCGCGAACTCGACCGCTACCTGCCGTTCCTCGCGACCACGCGGATCCTGATCGCCGCCGTGCGCGCCGGCGTGGGCCGCGAGGCCGCCCACGAGGTGATCAAAGAGCACGCCGTCGCGGTCGCACTCGCCATGCGCGAGAAGGGATCCGAGCCGGACCTGCTGGACCGCCTCGGCGCCGACCCGCGGCTGCCGCTCGACCGCGCCGCACTCGACGCCGCGCTGGCCGATCGCGCCGCATTCACCGGAGCCGCCGGCGCACAGGTCGATTCGGTGGTCGCCGCCGTCGAAGGACTGGTCGACCAGTTCCCCGAGGCGGCGCGGTACACCTCGGGCGACATCTTGTGAGCATGGCGGGGGTCGATCTCACCGACCTCGACGGGTTCGCGTCGGGGTTTCCGCACGAGATCTTCTCCCGCCACCGCGCGGAGGCGCCGGTCTACTGGCACGAGCCCACCGCGCACACGCCGGACGGGGAGGGCTTCTGGTCGGTCGCCACCCACGCCGAGGTGCTGGCGGTGCTGCGCGATCCGGAGACCTACTCGTCGGTGACCGGCGGCGAGCGACCCTACGGCGGCACCCTGCTGCAGGACCTCCCCATCGCGGGTCAGGTGCTCAACATGACGGACGACCCGCGGCACTCGCAGATCCGCCGGCTGGTGTCGTCGGGGCTGACGCCGCGGATGATCCGCCGGGTCGAGGACGACCTACGCGCCAGAACAAGGCGGCTGCTGGACTCCGTCGCCGCCGGTGAGCCGTTCGACTTCCTGGTCGACGTCGCGGCCGAACTGCCCATGCAGATGATCTGCATCCTGCTCGGCGTGCCGGAGTCCGAACGGCACTGGCTGTTCCACGCCATCGAGCCGCAATTCGACCTCGGCCGGACGGCCAGCGAGGACGCCGGCGCGCGGATGTACGCCTACGGCCAGGAGCTGATCGCCGCCAAGCGCCGCGAGCCCACCGACGACATGCTCTCGGTGGTGGCCAACGACCGGGACTGCGAGCTGACCGACCTCGAGCTGTACCTGTTCTTCAGCCTGCTGTTCAGCGCCGGCGCGGAGACCACCCGCAACGCGGTGGCCGGCGGGCTGCTGGCGCTGATCGAGAATCCTGCTCAGCTGGCTCTGCTCCGCGGGTCCTTGGACGGGCTGCGCGTCGCCGTCGAGGAGATGGTGCGCTGGACCTCGCCGTCGCCGTCCAAGCGCCGCACCGCCACCCGCGCGTGCACGCTCGGCGGCCAGACGATCGAGGCCGGCCGGAAGGTGCAGATCTGGGAGGGCTCGGCGAACCGCGACGCGGCCGTGTTCTCCGACGCCGACGTGTTCGACGTGACCCGAAAGCCCAACCCGCACCTCGGCTTCGGCCACGGCGTGCACTACTGTCTGGGCGCCAACCTCGCGCGCCTCGAGCTGCGCGTGCTGTTCGAGGAGCTGCTGTCGCGGTTCTCGTCGGCGACGCTGGTCTCGCCGGTGGAGTGGACGCGGAGCAATCGGCACACCGGGATGCGGCACATGGTGGTCGCGCTCAATTAGGCCTCGGGTGCGATTTGTGGAGTATTTCCGGCGCTGACCGCCGGTTAGTCTCCACGAATCGCGCGCCGGATCTCCGTCAGGACGCGGTCCGGGTACTCGGTGAGGTCCAGCCAGGTGAAGCGCAGCACCTGCCAGCGGAGCAAGACCAGTCGGTTCTGCCGAACTCGATCGTTCTGGAAGTCCGACGACGACGAGTGGTAGGCAAACCCATCGATCTCGATGGCCACTTTCTCGACGATGAAACCGACGTCCACGACGTAACCACCGACGGGGAGATTGGCCCTCCAGCCCGTGATGCCCGCGTCGTTCAGCAGGCGGATGAGGATTCGCTCCGCCTCGGATCTCGCGCCACCGTCCGCCGCTCTGAGCAGGCGGCGGGAGCGAGGGGCGCCGTGGCGGCCCGAGTTTCGCAGGTGCGCACGCCACAGGCGCGGCATGTCGGTGTGGTGCCGCTGCAGCCCGGTGTCCAAGAGCTTCGCTCCGCCGCCACGCCGCGCGGCCGCTTCGACGATCGTGAGGTCCAGCGACGTCACCCTCAGGCCGCGGCGCTCGATCACATCGAGGTTCCGAAGGTCACGACGTCGAAGCCGAGTGCCCGGGCGGTGGCAGAGCCGACGGTCGCGCGGCACGGTGACTTCGACCTGATCGGGGGCGAGCGTTGCGATGCCCAGCCACCATGCGGCAGCCAATCCGCTTGCGGTCGCTTCCCGGCCGTAGCTCCAGACGGCGACACGGACTCTGGCGGCATCGGTGTACTGGTGATCTTCGGCGAAGTAGACACCGTTGGTGCACCGTCGCCACCGCCCCGATCGGACCAGACGGTTGACGGCGTCTTGGCTGAGGCCGGCGGTGCGGGCGTGTGCCAGGGTGATGACGCCGTCGTGGTCTCTGAGGTAGTCGTCAAGGGCAAGTGGCACGTGAGCTTGGACGCGAGTGGTGGTCGGATCGGTTCCGTCCGCCGTGAGTTGTGGAGTTTCACCGGCGGTGAGCGCCGGAAATACTCCACAAATCGCTAGTTGCGGCGGGCTATCCCCGAGCTGCGCAGCTCCAGGTTGGCCAGGCCGCGGATGGCGATCGCGTCGTCGCGGCGCCAGGCGCCCACGGGGTCGATGCTGACCGCCGCGAGCTTGCCCAGCGGGCGGTTGGCCAGGGCGCGGAGCGCGAGCAGCTGCTCGCCGGCCGGGGTGGCCGCGAGCGTGATCGCCACCCACTTGCGGCGGAAGAACCGGATGCGCAGCAGCAGCCACGGCATCGCGACGAACAGGATGGGCGGGGCGGCGACCGCCAGCGCCAGCACCACCGCCAGCCAGGACGCCGTCGAATCGAGGCTCGCCCCCGCGCCCGCGATGTCGCGTGCGGCGTCGCTGGCCGCCCGCAGCGGCTTGGCCAGCGCGTCGCCCACCAGCGGGAAGTCGTCGGCGTTGTCGCCGGCGGAGTTGAGGTTGCCCGCGACGCCGTTGGCGCCGTCGTTGACCTGTCGGCCCACCTCGGCGATGGTCGCGACCGCCGAGTGCACGGCGAGGCCGACGAACACCCAGATGGCCGACCAGAACACCACCACGGCGTCGCTGATCAGCTGGACGAGCAGGCGACCCGGCGTGGTCGCGTACGGCACGTAGCGAGAACTCATGCCCTGATCCCAGCAGATAGTGTTGCCGAATGCGCCCAGCTCTGAGCGACTACGACCATCTGGCGAGCGGCAAGGTGCGCGAGCTGTACCACGTCGACGCCGATCACCTGCTGTTCGTGGCCAGCGATCGCATCTCCGCCTACGACTTCGTGCTCGACGGCGGCATCCCCGACAAGGGCCGCATCCTCACCGCGATGAGCGTGTTCTTCTTCGACCACCTGCAGGCCCCCAACCACCTCGCCGGCCCGCCCGACGACGAGCGCATCCCCGCCGAGGTGCTCGGCCGGGCGCTGGTGGTCCGCCGGCTGGAGATGCTGCCCGTCGAGTGCGTGGCGCGGGGATACCTGACCGGGTCGGGCATCATCGACTACCGCGCGACGGGCGAGGTGTGCGGCATCCCCCTGCCCGAGGGCCTGACCGAGGCGAGCAAGTTCGAAACGCCGCTGTTCACGCCGGCGTCGAAGGCCGACATCGGCGACCACGACGAGAACATCACCTTCGAGCGGGTCGTCGAACTGGTGGGCGCCGACCGCGCCGCCGAGCTGCGCGACCGCACCCTCGAGATCTACGCCCAGGCAGCCGAACACGCGCTGAGCAAGGGGATCATCATCGCCGACACCAAGTTCGAGTTCGGCGTCGACGCCAACGGCGAGCTGGTGCTGGCCGACGAGGTGTTCACCCCCGACTCCTCACGCTACTGGCGAGCGGACACCTACCAGGTGGGCGAGGTGCAGCCGAGCTTCGACAAGCAGTTCGTCCGCAACTGGCTGACGGGCCCCGAGTCCGGCTGGGACCGGCATGGCGACACTCCGCCGCCCCCGCTGCCCCCCGACATCGCCGAGGCCACCCGCGCGCGGTACATCGAAGCTTACGAACGCATTTCAGGACTCAAGTTCGACGATTGGATGACAGCTTCATGACCGGTACCCCACCGATCGCCAAGCGGGTGGAACACCGCCGGGAACACCACGGCGACGTCTTCGTCGACAACTACGAGTGGCTGCGCGACAAGTCCAACCCGGACGTGATCGCTTACCTCGAGGCGGAGAACGCCCACACCGAGCAATCGACTGCTCAGCTGGAGTCGCTGCGGCAGAAGATCTTCGACGAGATCAAGGCCCGCACCAAGGAGACCGACCTGTCGGTGCCCACCCGCCGCGGCGACTGGTGGTACTACGGCCGCAGCTTCGAGGGAAAGCAGTACGGCGTGCACTGCCGCTGCCCCGTCGCCGACCGGGACGACTGGACGCCGCCGCAGCTCGACGAGCACACCGAGATCCGCGGCGAGCAGGTGCTGCTCGACGAGAACGTCGAAGCCGACGGCCACGAGTTCTTCTCGATGGGCGCCGCCACGATCAGCATCGACGGGCACACGCTGGCGTACTCCGTCGACGTCCTCGGCGACGAGCGCTACACGCTGAAGTTCAAGGACCTGCGCACCGGCGACGTGTACGACGACGAGATCGCCGGGATCGGTGCCGGCGCCACCTGGGCCGCCGACAACCAGACGGTCTATTACGTCACCGTCGACGACGCGTGGCGCCCGGACACCATCTGGCGCCACCGGCTCGGCTCCGGCCAGCCGGGGGAGCGGGTGTACCACGAACCCGACGAGCGGTTCTTCATCGGCGTCGGCCGCTCGCGTAGCGACAAGTACCTGTTCATCGCCGCGGGCAGTTCGGTGACGTCGGAGATGCTGTACGCCGACGCCGCCGACCCGCAGGCGACGTTCACGCCGATCCTGCCGCGCCGCGAACTCGTCGAGTACTCGGCCGAACACGCCGTCGTCGGCGGCGAGGACCGCTTCCTCATACTGCACAACGACGGCGCCGTGAACTTCACCCTCGTCGACGCCCCGGTCAGCGATCCGACCGCCTTCCGGACGCTCATCGAGCACCGCGACGACGTCCGACTCGACGGGGTGGACGCGTTCGACGGGCTGCTGGTGGTGAGCTACCGCAGTGAGGCACTGCCCAAGATCCAGCTGTGGCCGATCCACGCGGACGGCACTTACGGCCACGCCGAGGACGTCACGTTCGAGACCGAGCTGACGTCGTCGGGCCTCGCGGGCAACCCGAACTGGTCGGCGCCGCTGCTGCGGGTGGCGACGACGTCGTTCGTGGTGCCGCTGCGCATCTACGACATCGAACTCGCGACCGGCGAACGAATCCTGTTGCGCGAGCAGCCGGTCCTCGGCGACTACCGTCCCGACGAGTACGTGGAGCGGCGAGACTGGGCCGTCGCGGAGGACGGTGCGCGGGTGCCGGTCTCGATCATCCACCGGGCGGGGCTGCAGTTCCCCGCGCCGGCGCTGATCTACGGCTACGGCGCCTACGAGTCCTGTGAGGACCCGAGGTTCTCCATCGCGCGACTCTCGCTGCTGGACCGCGGGATGGTGTTCGTGGTCGCGCACGTCCGCGGCGGCGGCGAACTCGGCAGGCCCTGGTACGAGGGCGGCAAGCTGCTGAACAAGAAGAACACCTTCACCGACTTCATCGCCGTCGCAAGGCATCTCGTCACCAGTGGACTCACACGGGAGGAGAACCTGGTGGCCCTCGGTGGCAGCGCGGGCGGTCTGCTGATGGGTGCTGTCGCGAACATGGCGCCCGACGCGTTCGCCGGGATCCTCGCGCAGGTGCCGTTCGTCGACGCGCTCACCACGATCCTCGACCCGTCGCTCCCGCTGACCGTCACCGAGTGGGACGAGTGGGGCAACCCGCTCGCCGACGAGGACGTCTACCGGTACATGAAGTCCTACTCGCCGTACGAGAACGTCGAGGCCAAGGCGTACCCGTCGATCCTCGCGATGACGTCGCTCAACGACACCCGCGTGTACTACGTCGAACCCGCGAAGTGGGTTGCGGCACTGCGCCACTCGAACGTGGAATCGGTCCTGCTCAAGACGGAGATGGTCGCCGGGCACGGCGGGATCAGCGGACGGTACGAGCGCTGGAAGGAGGCCGCGTTCCAGTACGCCTGGGTGCTGGCCACCGCGGACCCCGAGAACCATGGTGGCCTGCAGGACCCGGTGTTAGCGTCGACGTCGTGACTCTCAAGGACATCGCCCTCACCACGCTCGACGGCAAGGACACCACGCTGGCCGACCTGTCGAACGGCGCAACGCTGATCGTCAACGTCGCGTCCAAGTGCGGGCTGACACCGCAGTACACCGCGCTGGAGAAACTGGCCGAGGGCTACGCCGACCGCGGGCTGACCGTCGTCGGGGTGCCCTGCAACCAGTTCATGGGGCAGGAGCCCGGCAGTGCGGAGGAGATCCAGGAGTTCTGCTCCACCACCTACGGGGTGACGTTCCCGCTGCTGGCCAAGACCGACGTCAACGGCGCCGACCGCCACCCGCTGTACGACGAGCTGACCAGAGTCGCCGACGCCGAGGGTGAGGCGGGCGACATCCAGTGGAACTTCGAGAAGTTCCTCGTCGCCCCCGACGGCACCGTCGTCAACCGCTTCCGGCCGCGCACCGAGCCCGACGCCGTCGAGGTGATCAACGCCATCGAGGCCGTCGTGCCTCGCTGAACACTGAACGGTCATTTCCCGCGCACGTGTACGACACCCGTCGGACATCTCGCGTTGCGACACTTCGGGCGTGGCTGGAGAGCTGATCGTCTCGATATCCGGGATCAGGGACCGCACCATGGCCGACGTGGAGGAGTTCCGCGCCGAACTCGCTCGGCGTGACGTCCCCGCATCGTTCCTGGTTGCGCCGCGGCACAAGGGCGGCTACCGCCTGGACGAGGACGCCGCGACCGTCGACTGGCTGATCCGACGCCGCACCGCGGGTGACGCCATCGTGCTGCACGGCTACGACGAGGCGGCCACCAAGAAGCGCCGCAGCGAATTCGCCACGCTGCAGGCGCACGAGGCGAACCTGCGCCTGATGGGTGCCGACCGCGTGCTCGAGCACCTCGGGCTGCGCACGCGACTGTTCGCGGCGCCGGGCTGGACGGTGTCCCAGGGTGCGGTGACCGCGCTGCCCCGCAACGGCTTTCGACTGCTCGCCGGCGTCAACGGCGTCACCGACCTGGTCCGCGACTCGACGCAACGGGCACGCGTGCTCGGCATCGGCGAGGGATTCCTGACCGAGCCGTGGTGGTGCCGCACGCTGGTGCTGGCCGCCGACCGGACCGCCCGCCGGTCGGGCACCGTGCGCATCGCGGTGGCCGCGAACCACCTGAGCAGGCCCGGCCCGCGGCAGGCGGTGCTCGACGCCGTCGACCTCGCCGTCATGCACGGCTGCGTCCCCAGCGTGTACCGCTGGCAGCCCAGGGCCGCGCTGACCGACGCCGCCTGAGTCAGGGCAGATCGATCGTCGTCGTCACCGACACCAGCTGCGGTGTCGGCGGTGCCGACGAGAAGCCGAACCGCACCGGCGGCGCCAGCTCGGCCACACCGCCGAGGTCGACGTCGCCGAACCGGCCACGCACCACGGCGATGCGACGGGTCCGGCGCACCCCGTAGTACTCGCGGCGGCCGTTGCCCGCGCTGCCGGCGGTGTGGACGCCCGAGATCATCCGGGATGCAATGGGATCGATCATGCGCAGCCACAGTGGTGCGCGCGACAGGGGTGCGGGTACCAGCCTCAGCAGCCAGTCGAACGGCGCCGGTGCGCCGAGCGTGCCGGTGACGCGCAGGCCCGGGCCGGTCACGTCGAACCCGTCGTCGGAGTGCTCGACGGTCACCGCGCCGAGTTCGATCCGGTCGAAGGTGTATGTGGCGGAGACGAAGTCGGCGACCTCCTGGCTCGGGGCGAGCAGGGTGCGGACGCCGTCCGCGGTCTCCACCATGACGTCGGCGAAGCGGCCGAACGGGGACTGGAGCCACGACCCGACGACGAACCGGACGCCCGACCGCGTGCCGAAGCCCGCGATGTGGCCGGTGAAGACGACGCGTTCGGCCATCAGAAGGCGGTGCCCCGCTCCTCGTCGAGCACCTGGAAGTCGGTGTCGGTCATCTCCGACAGCCGGCCGTAGTAGATGCCGCGCGCCTCCTTGGCCACCACGGCCTGGTGGATCGGCACGGCGCGCGTCGGCGCGACGGCGCGGAGGTAGTCGACGGCCTCGGAGAGCTTCATCCACGGCGCCGCCGCCGGGGTGGCCAGTACGTCCACCGGCTCGCCCGGAGTGAACAACGCGTCGCCCGGATGCATGAGCCGTGCCGGGTGATCCCCGTCACCCACCAGGTAGGAGATGTTGTCGATGACGGGGATCTCGGGGTGGATCACGGCGTGCGTGCCGCCGACGCCGCGCACCGCGAGATGGCCGACGTCGAACGCGTCGCCCGCGTGCACGGCGGTCCAGGAGTCGCCGAGCTGGGCGGCCGTCATCGGGTCGGCGTACAGCTTGGCCTGCGGGTTCGCGTCGATCAGCCCCGGTAGACGCTCGACGTCGGCGTGGTCGGGGTGCTGGTGGGTGATCAGGATCGCCGACAGTCCGGTGATGCCCTCGAAGCCGTGCGAGAAGTTGCCCGGGTCGAACAGGACGGTGGTGTCGCCGGAACCGTCGGGGAAGCTGGCGAGCAGGCAGGAGTGGCCGAAATGCGTCAATTGCATCCCTCCATTGTGCCGCCGGTAGAGTCGAGACCGACCAATCTTCCTCAGAAGGAGCCGCCCGTGGCCCGGGTTGTAGTCCACGTCATGCCTAAGGCCGTGATCCTCGACCCGCAAGGGCAGGCGATCGTCGGCGCCCTCGGCCGTCTCGGCCACTCGGGGATCTCGGATGTCCGGCAGGGCAAGCGGTTCGAACTCGAAGTCGACGACACAGTCAGCGACGCCGCGCTCAACGAGATCGCCGAGTCCCTGCTCGCCAACACCGTCATCGAGGAGTTCTCGGTGCACCGGGAGTCGGAATGAGCACGCGCGTCGGAGTGATCACGTTCCCCGGGTCGCTCGACGACGTCGACGCCGCCCGCGCGGTGCGGCTCGCCGGTGCCGAGCCCGTCGACCTGTGGCACGCGGACGCCGACCTCAAGGGTGTCGACGCCGTCATCGTCCCGGGAGGGTTCTCCTACGGCGACTACCTGCGCTGCGGCGCCATCGCAAAGTTCGCGCCCGTGATGGGCGAGGTGATCGACGCCGCCGAGAAGGGGATGCCGGTCCTGGGCATCTGCAACGGTTTTCAGGTGCTGTGCGAGGCGGGTCTGCTGCCGGGCGCGCTGACCCGCAACGCCGGACTGCACTTCGTGTGCAAGGACATCTGGCTCGAGGTCGCGTCGAGCGAGTCCGCATGGTCCACCCGCTACGACGCCGGCGCCGACATCCTGGTGCCGCTGAAGTCGGGCGAGGGCCGCTACCAGGCGAGCGACGAGGTGCTCGACGAACTCGAGGGCGAGGGTCGCGTGGTGTTCCGCTACCGCGACAACCCCAACGGCTCCCAGCGCAACATCGCAGGCATCAGCTCGGCCAACGGCCGCGTCGTCGGCCTGATGCCGCACCCCGAGCACGCCACCGAGGCGCTGACCGGGCCGTCCGACGACGGACTCGGCATCTTCCTGTCCGCGCTCGACGCGGTGCTGACGGCCTGAGCCCTACGCAGTGAGCGCGACCGCGGCCTCGGCGGTGTAGTCGAGGAACGTCAACGTCTCCTGCAGGTACAGCTGGACGGTGTCGGCGTCGTGCGACAGGTAGCCGATCGAGACGTCGGTGCCGAGTCGGAGATCGAAGTCGCCGCCGCGGGTCGACACCACGAACGCCCCGTCGATCGCGGGCGCCCAGATGATGTCGCCGTCGACGAGCCGGTTGAGGTGCTCGCGGATCGGATAGCCGTGCGCCGTCGTCTCGCTCACCTTCGTGTAGACGTCGGCCGACAGCAGCACGCTGTACGGCCCGTCGACGCCCGCGAGCCGCAGCGCCGAGAGCGCCTGCGCGATCGCGTCGGGGATCTCGCGCGGGTCGTCCGGCAGCGCCACCGGCGCATTCGAGCTGCCCTTGCGGATCCCGTCGATCGCGGCGGCCGGGTAGCCCTCGAAGATCGCGCGGTCCTCCGCGAACGCCAGCCGCTTGGCGGCGTCCTTGACCGCGTCCCAGTCGGAGTCCTGCGCGCCGCGCTCGACGTCGTCGACGTCGACCCTGCCGACCGTGAACGGCACCCGCAGACGGACCATGGGCCGCGCCTCCCGCAGGTGCGCGACGACGCCGTCCCCCGGCGGGGCGACGTCGAGCAGATGCCCGGTGCCCACCGCCGCGGCGACCGGGCCACCGGGCTCGCTGACGTCGACGACACGCCGACCGGCGATGTGCCGCTTGAAGGTTCGCGTGGCCTCTTCCTCGATCTCGGCCCACGCCTCGTCGGTGATCGGCGCCAGTTCGCGATACAGGTTGTTCATCAGGGTCGTCCTTTCAGGCTGCCGATCGACAGCGAGCCGGCATACGCGGGAGTGGGTTCGGTTGCCGACGCGGCGGCACCGGGGAGATCGGGTGGGTCGTTCAGGAAGTCGGCCGTCGGGGTGAAGAACAGGGTCCCGGTGACGGCGGTCGAGAAGTCGAGGATGCGGTCGGTGTTGCCGGGCGGGTCGCCGATGAACATGTTGCGCAGCATCCGCTCGGTCACCGAGGCCGCTCGCGAGTACCCGATGTAGTAGGTGCCGAACTCGCCCTTGCCCACCTCGCCGAACGGCATGTTGTGCCGCAGGATCTTCAGCTCGTTGCCGTCCTCGTCCGTGATCACGTTGAGTGCCAGGTGCGAGTTGGGCGGCTTGACGTCGTCGGCCAACTCGATGTCGTCGAGCTTGGTGCGGCCGATCACGCGTTCCTGCTCCTCGACCGACAGCGACTTCCACGCGCCCATGTCGTGCAGGTAGCGCTGGACGTGGACGTAGCAGCCGCCCGTGAAGTCGGGGTCCTCGTCGCCGATCTGGGTGGCGCTCACCGCGAGCGGGCCGTCCGGGTTCTCGGTGCCGTCGACGAAACCCATGAGGTCGCGGTTGTCGAAGAACTTGAACCCGTGCACCTCGTCGATGACGGTGATCGCGCCGGCCATGGCCTCGACGATGTGATTGGCCAGCTCGAAGCAGACGTCGAGCGATTCGGCGCGGACGTGGAACAGCAGATCGCCCGGTGTCGACGGGGCGTGGTGGCGGGGGCCGGTCAGCTCGACGAACGGGTGGAGTTCGGCGGGCCGCGGTCCGGTGAACAGCCGGTCCCACGCATCGGAGCCGATCGACGCGACGACCGAGAGGTGCTTGGTCGGATCGCGAAACCCGATGGCGCGCACCAGCCCCGAGATGTCGCCGAGCGCGTCGTGCACCGTGGCCTCGCCGCCGTCGTCGATCGTGGCGACGATGAAGATCGCCGCCGGGGTCAGCGGCGCGAGCACCGGCTGTGCAACAAGATCAACCACACGTGGACAGTAGCGCGATGATCGGCCCGGACGCCGGTCGAGATCGAAAGATGGCGGCTAGCACCCAGCGGTGTCGTTGGTTCGGATAACTAACGGACTAGCGCGGAAATTGTCCGGGGTGAGACCGTGTCCGAAGGACTGACGGCGGGGGCTGACATGGACTGTGTGGCGGGGCGGCGATGACCCTGCGTGGGCTGATCGTCGCCGGCGGGGTGCTCTCGGGGGTGGTCGGGCTGGTGCTCGCGTTCGTCGTCGTGCTGGTGGTCGTCGATGGTGAGTACCTGCCGGCCATTCAAGGTGTGGCCCTCACGGCAGTGAGCCTCGGACTGGCCGGCGCGTCGGCCAAGTACGGGTCGAACGCGGTTCGGCCACGCGCCGAGGTCGACGGCCTCGGAACGACGGTCCGGCCGGATCGCCTGCTGGACGTATCACTGGGGATCGCCGTCTTGGGAATGGGCGTGAACGTCGCGTTCGCGTGGGTGTGGGCCACGACCTCGTCGGCTGACTGGCAGCGCGCCGTGCCGACGTGGCTCGTCGCGGGCGTGCGGATCACGGGCGTCCTGGTTGGCGTGCTGATCTGCTTGTCGCTGATGGGGTTCGTTCGTCGTCGTGCCAGCACGCATCTGCGCCTCACGCCGGCCGGTGTCGACGTGGGAAGGGGCCTGCGGACGAGATCGGCCGGTTGGGACCAGATCCGTGATGTCGTGTACGACCCCCCTCGCGGACGATGGGCGATCCGCGGGTCGCTCGCGGTGGCCGTCTCCGGCGAGGAGGCACTCCGCATCAGGACCGAGATGTTCACGTCGCATGGGGCTGCACTGCGAGACCTGGTGGACTTCTACTGGCGGCATCCGGATGCCCGCGATGAACTCGTCGACGGTCGCGCCGCAGAGCGCCTGCGTGATGACCCGGCTCATCGCGCGCACGGCGGGGTGGGGAGCGGTGACGTCGCGTGGTGTGGCGATCGCCGGCGGGGTGCTGGGGGGCGTCGTCGGCCTGTTCATGGCGGCCGGGACCGTGATCCTGATCGCCGGCGGTGAGTATCGCCTGGCGATCCAGTTCGTCGCGCTGACGGCATTCAACGTCGGATTCGCGACCGGGGCACTCAGATACGGATCGGACCGCGTTCGGCCACGCGTGCAGGTCGACGCCTCCGGAACGACCATCCGGCCCGACCGCCTGCTCGACATCTCGTTCGGGATCGGGTTACTCGGAGTGGTCGTCAACTTTGCCTACGTCCTCATCACCTGGCCGTACGGCGAGTGGTCTGCGATACCGGCGTGGCTGAGTGTTGCCCTGAGGCTCGTCGGCGTCGTATTGGCCATCGCGATGACCCCCCTGGTGTGGGGCTACGTCCGGTGGGGTGCGAGTACGTACCTCCGCCTGACACCAGACGGGGTCGAGCTGCCCCAGGGATGGCGAGTTCGATCGTCTCGCTGGGACGCGATCTGGGACGTCACCGACAAGCCTCCGCGCGCGCGGCGGCGGTCGCCGTCGTCGGTTGCGCTGGTGATCTCCGAGAAGAAGGCGCTGCGCATGTCGACGTCGCTGTTCACCGCGAACGGCGCGGTCCTCCGAGAGTTCCTCGACTTCTACTGGCGGTACCCGGTGGCGCGCGGCGAACTGGTCGACGGCACGGCCGCGCAGCGCCTCCAAGAAAGTCTGCTGACCCGCTGACCACCGCCGCCGAGCGTGCGTGAACTCCGGTTTCCGCGCGGCGTGTCGCCCGCAGACACGCACGCTCGCCGGTGGAGGTGACCCGCGAACGGGGGAGGCGCGAAGATGGGGGGATGGCAGCCAGTCCCGAGAGCCTCTGCGAGTTCATCGACGCGTCGCCGTCGCCGTTCCACGTGTGCGCCACGGTGGCGGCCCAACTGGTCGACGAGGGGTTCGTCGAACTCTCGGAAGCAGCGGCCTGGCCGGCGGACGGCGGGCGCTACTTCACGGTGCGGGCCGGCTCGCTGATCGCCTGGAAGACGGCCGGCGCTGGTGTCCCGTTCCGCATCGTCGGCGGCCACACCGACAGCCCGAACCTGCGCGTCAAGCAGCACCCGGACCGATACGGCACCGGCTGGCGCATCGTCGCCCTGCAGCCCTACGGCGGGGCGTGGCTCAACTCCTGGCTGGACCGCGACCTCGGGCTCAGCGGCCGGCTGTCGGTGCGCAACGGCAACACCGTCGACGATCTCCTGGTCCGCATCGACGACCCGCTGCTGCGAGTCCCGCAGCTCGCCATCCACCTCTCCGAGGACCGCAAGGGCGTCGAACTCAACCCGCAGCGCCACGTCAACGCGGTGTGGGGCGTGGGTGACGGCCCCGGCGACTTCCTCGGTCACGTCGCCGAGCGCGCCGGCGTCGACCCCGGCGACGTCCTCGCCGCCGACCTCATGACACACGACCTGACGCCGTCCCGACTGGTCGGCGCCGACGGTGACCTGGTGAGCGCGCCGCGCCTGGACAACCAGGGCACCTGCTACGCCGGACTCGAGGCCTTCCTCGCCGCCGAACCCGACGCCCACGTCCCGGTGCTGGTGCTGTTCGACCACGAGGAGGTGGGATCGACGTCGGATCACGGCGCGCAGTCCGACCTGCTGCTGACGACGCTCGAGCGGATCACGCTCGCGGCGGGCGGCACCCGCGAGGACTTCCTGCGGCGGCTGCCCGGATCGATGGTCGCGTCGGGCGACATGGCGCATGCCACCCACCCGAACTACCCGGAACGCCACGAGCCCGGACACCTGATCGAGGTGAACGCCGGACCGGTGCTCAAGGTCCAGCCGAACCTGCGCTACGCCACCGACGGGCGCACCGCGGCGGCGTTCGCGCTGGCGTGCGAGCAGGCCGGCGTGCCCCTGCAGCGCTACGAACACCGCGCCGACCTGCCGTGCGGCTCGACCATCGGGCCGATGACCGCCGCACGGACCGGCATCCCGACCGTCGACGTCGGCGCGGCGCAGCTCGCGATGCACTCCGCCCGCGAACTGATGGGTGCCGCGGACGTGGCGTCGTATTCGGCTGCGCTACAAGCCTTCCTGGCGCCCGAGTAGCCCCGACAGGTCCGGACGGCCGCCGAGTCGCCGCACGGTCGACGCTGCCGCCGCCGACGCCAACTCACCGGCGCGGCGCGGATCGTCGCCGCGGCGCAACGCCGTCACCAGCCCGGCCATGAACGCGTCGCCGGCACCGGTGCGGTCGACGACGGGGACGTCGGCGTGCGGGAACAGCGCGCTGTCGCCGTCCCACACCAGCAGGTCGCCCACCTCCGGCACGGCGAGCGCGACGAGGTCCGGTCCCCGGCCGAGCAGCTGCTCGGCGACCTTGGTCGCGTCGTCCACCGTCCGCACCGCGGTGCCCCCGATGAGTTCCGCCTCGGTCGCGTCGGCCCGCAGGACGTCGACCGACGCGAGCAGGCCGTCGAGGTCGTCGGTGTCCGGGGCGCCGTCGACCATCACCCGGGCGCCCAGCCGGGACGCGTGGCGCGCCGCGGCGAGCACCGTGGCCGCCGGCTGCTGGGACTGGATGCTGACCACGTCGGCGGTGCGGAACAGCGCCGAGCAGCGGTCCAGGTCGTCGATCGTGACCAGCGACGTGTCGGGGACGTCCTCGACGAGCAGTCGCGTCGCTCCGCCGTCGACGACGTCGAGCAGCAGCGCCGTGGGACCGCGCCGGGCGACACAGGACACGTCGATGCCGTCCCGCGTGGCCTGCCGCAGCAGCGCCGCGCCCTGGATGTCCTCGCCGACGACCCCGATCAGCGCCGTCGGCACCCCCAGCTGGGCCAGCCCCACCGCCTGGTTGGCCCCCTTGCCGCCCATCATCTCGCGACGCTCGCCACTGGAGGCCGTTCCACCGGCCGCAGGGAGTTCGTCGACGCGCATCACCAGATCGCGACCGATCTGTCCGATGACCACCACGCCCATGCCGCCGGTGTGCCCGCAACCCGGCCCGTCAATCCCGCGCCGGTGTGTCGGCACGATCGGTTAGCGTGCCGGACATGGCACTTGACATCGAGATGGTCACGTTCGACTGCGAGAACCCCGACACGCTCGCCGCCTGGTGGGCCGACGCCGTCGGCGGCGAGGTGAACGCCGTCGCCCCGGGTGAATTCGTCATGATCGCCCGGCCGAACGGCCCGACGCTCGGGTTCCAACGGGTGCCCGATCCGACGCCCGGCAAGAACAAGGTGCACCTGGACTTCCACGCCGCCGACCGGGAAGCCGAGGTCGCCCGGCTCGTCGCCGCGGGCGCCACCGATCTGGGTCGCAACAGCTTCGGCGCGGAGTTCGAGTGGGTGACCCTCGCCGACCCCGAGGGCAACGCGTTCTGCGTGGCGGGCCAGTAGCGGCGGGTGTGGCGGTGACGGGCGTCACCGCCGGGTGCACCGCGAACGGCCGTCGTTCGTTCGCGGGCCTCCGAACACCTAAACTGTCTTCGTGACGTCTGGGTTTGCCGAATCCGCCCCCGCAGTTGACACCGTTTCGCTCGCCTCGGCGAGCCCCGATCAGCCTCAGCCGTTCCGCGAACTAGGGCTCAAGGACGACGAGTACGACCGGATCCGCGAGATCCTGGGTCGCCGTCCGACCGACGCCGAACTCGCGATGTACTCGGTCATGTGGAGCGAGCACTGCTCGTACAAGTCGTCCAAGGTGCACCTGCGCTACTTCGGCGAGACCACCACCGAGGCGATGCGTTCCTCGATGCTCGCGGGCATCGGCGAGAACGCCGGTGTGGTCGACATCGGCGACGGCTGGGCCGTCACCTTCAAGGTGGAGTCGCACAACCATCCGTCCTACGTCGAGCCCTACCAGGGCGCGGCCACCGGCGTCGGCGGCATCGTCCGCGACATCATGGCGATGGGCGCCCGCCCCGTCGCGGTGATGGACCAGCTCCGGTTCGGCGCGGCCGACGCCCCCGACACCCGCCGGGTCCTCGACGGCGTGGTGCGCGGAGTCGGTGGATATGGAAACTCGTTGGGCCTGCCCAACATCGGCGGCGAGACCATCTTCGACCCGTGCTACGCGGGCAACCCGCTCGTCAACGCGCTGTGCGTCGGCGCCCTGCGCAAGGAAGACCTGCACCTGGCATTCGCCTCCGGTGCGGGCAACAAGATCATCCTGTTCGGTGCGCGGACCGGCCTGGACGGTATCGGCGGCGTCTCGGTGCTCGCGAGCGAGACCTTCGGTGGCGACGAGGGCGAGGGCCCGGGTCGCAAGAAGCTGCCCAGCGTCCAGGTGGGCGATCCGTTCATGGAGAAGGTGCTCATCGAGTGCTGCCTCGAGCTGTACGCGGCGGGCGTCGTGATCGGCATCCAGGATCTCGGTGGAGCTGGATTGTCCTGCGCCACTTCGGAACTCGCCGCAGCCGGCGATGGCGGCATGTCCATCGAGCTGGACAAGGTGGCCCTGCGCGCCAAGAACATGACGCCGGCCGAGATCCTGTCGAGCGAGTCTCAGGAACGCATGTGCGCCGTCGTCGCACCGGAGAACGTCGAGAAGTTCATGGCGGTGTGCCGGAAGTGGGAGGTGCTCGCCACCGTCATCGGCGAGGTCACCGACGGCGACCGCCTCGAGATCACCTGGCACGGCGAAACCGTCGTCGACGTCCCGCCGCGCACCGTCGCCCACGAGGGTCCGGTGTACGAGCGCCCGGTGGAGCGGCCCGCCAGCCAGGACCACCTCAACGCCGACACCAGCGCACACCTGCCGCGGCCCCGCACCGGCGAGGAACTGCGCGCGACGCTATTGGAACTGCTCGGCAGCCCGCACCTGTGCAGCCGCGCCTTCATCACCGAGCAGTACGACCGCTACGTGCGCGGCAACACCGTCCTCGCCGAGCACGCCGACGGCGGCGTGCTCCGCATCGACGAGAAGACCGGCCGCGGCATCGCGATCGCCACCGACGCGTCCGGCCGGTACACGAAGCTGGACCCGTACACCGGTGCGCAACTCGCGCTCGCCGAGGCGTACCGCAACGTCGCGGTCACCGGCGCGACGCCGGTCGCCGTCACCAACTGCCTCAACTTCGGTTCGCCGGAGGATCCGGGTGTGATGTGGCAGTTCAGCCAGGCCGTCCGTGGCCTCGCCGATGGCTGTGTGACGCTGGGCATCCCGGTCACCGGCGGCAACGTCAGCTTCTACAACCAGACCGGCACCACGCCGATCCACCCGACCCCCGTGGTCGGCGTGCTCGGCGTCCTCGACGACGTGGCGCGCCGCATCCCGACCGGCCTCGGCGTCGAACCGGGCGAGACGCTGATGCTGCTCGGCGACACCCGCGACGAGTTCGACGGGTCCGTCTGGGCGCAGGTCACCGCCGACCACCTCGGTGGACTGCCGCCCGCCGTCGACCTCGAGCGCGAGAAGTTGCTCTCCGAGGTGCTGGTGTCGGCGTCGCGCGACGGACTGGTGTCCGCCGCGCACGACCTCAGCGAGGGCGGCCTGATCCAGACCGTCGTGGAGGCCGCGCTCGCGGGTGAGACCGGCTGCCGGCTGATCCTGCCCGAGGATGCCGACCCGTTCACCGCGCTGTTCTCCGAGTCGTCGGGCCGCGTGCTCGTCGCGGTGCCGCGCACCGAGGAGAGCCGGTTCCGGGCGATGTGCGAGGCGCGCGGGCTGCCCGCCGAGCGGATCGGCGTGGTCGACGACGGCAGCGACGCCGTCGAGGTGCAGGGCCAGTTCACCGTCAGCCTGGACGAGTTGCGGCGCACGTCGGAGGGCGTGCTCCCCGAGCTCTTCGGGTGAGGCCCCCGGCCCACACCCGACACCCGCTTCTGGTCTGGGCCTGGGGCCTGCTCCGACTGGACTTCGTGGGCGTGCCCTTCGGCGCCCTGTTCTTCTGTCTGTCGCTGACCCCGTCCCTGCTGCCCCGGGACTGGCTCTTCCAGGGCCTGATCGGCGGCGTCAACGCCTCGATCGGGTACGCGATCGGCGTCCTGGTGGGCAAGTTCCTCCACCGCGTCGTGCTCCGGCACCGTCGGTGGTGGCCGCCACCGAGGCGGATCCTCAACCGCGTCAAGGTCGCCGTCGTCGTGCTGTCCGTCGGCGCCGCACTCCTGACGCTCGTACCGGCGTCGGCCTGGCAGCGGCAGGTGTCGGCGCTGATGGGCATCGAGGGTCCCGAGACCCCGGCCTACCTGCGCACCCTGATCGCGTCGGTGGCCGTCGGTGCGGTCTGCGTGGGGGTGTCGCGCATCGTGCTCGACGCCGCGAAGGTGTTGGCCCGCATGCTGATCCGGCGCTGGCACCTGCACCACGAGGTCGCGCTGTTCGTCGGTGCGTCCGTCGTGGTGGTGCTCCTGGTCCTGCTGGTGAACGGCGTGCTCTTCCGGGGGTTCCTCGCCGGTGCGAGCGCCGTCTTCCAGCCGCAGAACTCGACGACCCGCGACGGCGTGGCGCAACCCGAGGCACCCGAGAGATCGGGCAGCCCGGCGTCGTTCGCGCCGTGGGACACCCTCGGGTACCAGGGCCGCAACTTCGTCGCCACCGGTCCGGACGCCGACGAGCTGGTGCGGATCAACGGCAGGCCCGCCAAGGAGCCCATCCGGGTCTACGCGGGTCTGCAGACGGCGGACACCGACGCCGCGCGGATGGACGTCGTGGTCCGCGAACTGGAACGCACCGGCGCGTTCGACCGCGCGCTGCTGGTGGTCGTGCCCACCACGGGCACCGGCTGGGTGAATCCCGTTGCGGCACGGGCGATCGAGACGATGTACAACGGCGACACCGCACTGGTGGCCGTGCAGTACTCGTACCTGCCGAGCTGGATCTCGTTCCTCGGCGACCAGGACAAGTCCGTCGAATCCGGCCGCATGCTGATCGACGCCGTGCACGACCGGTGGGCCGAGTTGCCGCCGGACGGCAGACCCGAGCTGGTCCTGTACGGCGAGAGCCTGGGCTCGATGGCGGGGCAGGGCGCGTTCGGCTGGCTTCCCGACATCGCGGCGATGGACTTCTCGGCGGTGCTGTGGGTGGGGCCGCCGCACGAGAGTTCCCTGTGGAGCGGGCTGGTCGTGCGCCGCGACCCGGGCACCCGGGAGGTCGAGCCGCGTTACGACAACGGGCGCACGGTGCGCTTCACGCAGGCCGCCGACTCCGACGACATCGCCCGCATCGCCGCCGGCCCGTGGGACGGCACACGGGTGCTGTTCCTGCAGCACGCGTCGGACCCGATCGTCTGGTGGTCGCCCAATCTGCTGTTCTCCCGGCCGGATTGGCTCGTCGAACCGCCCGGGGCCGACCGCACCTCCTCGATGCGGTGGTACCCGATCGTCACGTTCTGGCAGGTGAGCGCCGACATGACCAACGCGTCCGGGGTGCCCGGCGGGCACGGGCACAACTACGGCGACTCGGTGCTCGACGGCTGGGCCGCCGTGATCGCGCCCGACGGCTGGACCGCCGAGGACACCGAACGCGTGCGGGTGTCGATCGAGCAGTCCCACACGCCCGACAACCCGGAGTACTGATGCACAGGCTTCGTGCGCTCGCCCTGGCAGCCGCCCTGCTGGCGTGGAGCGGCCTCGTCGCGCCGAGGATCCCGCCGCGGGCTCTGGCGGCGGTGCAGGCAGTCCTCGCCGCGGTGCTGGTGCGCGCGACCCGCGCACCGCTCGGCCTGACCCCGCCCACGCTGTGGCGCGGGCTGCGCTGGGGCACGCCGGTCGTGGGTGTCGTGGCTTCGGCGGTGGCCGGCTCGACGCTGGTGCCGGCCGTGCGCCGCGGCATGGCCGAAAGCGACGTGCCCGACGACGTCACCGAGTGGCTGCTCTACCGGATCCCGGTGGGGACCGTGTGGAGCGAGGAGGCCGCCTTCCGCGGCGCGCTCGGCGCCCTGACCGACGCGGCCTTCGGCAGGCGGTGGGGCCGGGTGCTGCAGGCCGCGACGTTCGGCGGCAAGCACGTCGCCGACGCGCGGTCGGCGGGCGACTCGGTGGTCGGAACGGTCGCCGTCACCGCGGTGGCGGGCTGGGCGTTCGGCTGGCTGCACGGTAGATCGGGCAGCCTCGCCGCCCCGATGCTCGCGCACCTGGCGATCAACGAGGCGGGCGCCGTCGCGGCGCTGTGGGTCAAGCGCCGCTAGACGTCGCGGGCGTCGGCCACCATCAGGTGCGGCTCGGTCTCGAGATCGTCGATGCCGAAGCCGATGATGCGCGTCGGCGTGATCCGGATGATCGCGGTGTCGAGTGCGTCGCCGTTGGGTTCGCTGCGCGCGGACTCGAGCCGGACCTGAGCAGCCGTCCCGCGGATCTCCAGGCAGCGCACCCGCCACGGGTCCCGCGAGGCGATGTCGTCGACCACGAACGCGACGGCCGGATGCACGCCGACGTTGCGGTACTTGCGGCTCGACGACATCTGGTACCCGTGCACGTCGATGGTGCCCAGGTCCTCGTTGAAGGTGAACCCGACCGGACTGTTCTGCGGTGTCCCATCGGGTTTGACGGTGGCGAGCCGGCCCAGGTCGGCGCGCCTCATGTACTCGACTTCGTGCGTTCTGAAGGACATGCCGCGACGGTAGGACCTGAATGCCACTTGAGGTCAAGCGTCGCGACGGGACCAACCCCTGGGAGACTCGACGCATGGCCCCCCGAAACGTCGCGGACCCCGCGAAGACCCGCGAGGCCGTCGCCGCACTGACCGGCTGGCTGCACGACGACACCGCGCCCGCACCCGAGCGCAGCGCGCTCGCCGAGGCCGTGCGATTGACGGCGCGCACCCTCGCCGCCACCGCCCCCGGCGCGAGCGTCGAGGTCCGCATCCCACCGTTCGTCGCCGTGCAGTGCATCGCCGGGCCGAAGCACACCCGCGGCACGCCGCCCAACGTCGTGGAGACCGACCCGCGCACCTGGCTGCTGCTCGCGACGGGACTGCAGACCGTGCCCGCGGCGATCGCGGCCGGGACGGTCCTGGCGTCGGGATCGCGGGCCGCCGAGATCGCCGCGTGGCTACCGCTGGTGGCGATCGAGAAGCCCTGAGCCACCCCGCGGGAATGCCGACACGCGTCGCCGTCGTTGGACACGCCGACCGACGACGTGACTTGCCCGACTGATTCGCGCTCCGGGCGGCCACAGACCGTAGACTGACGTCGTCACCCACAGCCCCAGGGAGCAGACTGATCGTGACCGCCGAGCAGCCCGCGCAGGACGAGAACGAACCCCGCGAGGAGTGTGGCGTCTTCGGCGTCTGGGCTCCTGGTGAAGACGTGGCAAAGCTCACGTACTACGGCCTCTATGCCCTGCAGCACAGGGGGCAGGAGGCTGCCGGCATCGCCGTGGCCGACGGCTCGCAGGTGCTGGTCTTCAAGGACCTCGGCCTCGTCAGTCAGGTCTTCGACGAGCAGACCCTCGCCGCCATGGAGGGCCACGTCGCGATCGGCCACTGCCGCTACTCGACCACCGGCTCGACCACGTGGGAGAACGCGCAGCCGGTGTTCCGCAACACCGCCGCGGGCACCGGTGTCGCACTCGGCCACAACGGCAATCTCGTCAACACCACCGAACTCGCGGCCAGGGCGCGCGACGCCGGCCTGATCAACACCCGCGGTGCGGCCGCCGCCACCACCGACTCGGACATCCTGGGCGCACTGCTCGCCCACGGTGCCGCCGACTCGACGCTGGAGCAGGCCGCGCTCGACCTCCTCCCGACCGTCCGCGGCGCGTTCTGCCTGACGTGGATGGACGAGAACACCCTCTACGCCGCGCGCGACCCGCACGGCGTCCGCCCGCTGTCGCTGGGCCGCCTCGACCGCGGCTGGGTCGTGGCGTCGGAGACCGCGGCGCTCGACATCGTGGGCGCATCGTTCGTCCGCGACATCGAAC
Organism: Mycobacterium sp. PTI7; assembly: GCF_056679845.1. Classification (NCBI taxonomy): domain Bacteria; kingdom Bacillati; phylum Actinomycetota; class Actinomycetes; order Mycobacteriales; family Mycobacteriaceae; genus Mycobacterium; species Mycobacterium sp. PTI7. Next base: position 3,811,279 of record NZ_CM155252.1, on the reverse strand, counting down.
CCGGCGAGCTGCTGGCGATCGACGCCGACGGCGTGCGCTCCACCCGCTTCGCGAACCCGACGCCCAAGGGCTGCGTCTTCGAATACGTGTACCTGGCCCGGCCCGACAGCGTCATCGGTGGCCGGTCGGTCCATGCCACCCGCGTGGAGATCGGCCGCAGGCTCGCCGCCGAGAAGCCCGTCGAGGCCGACCTCGTGATCGGCGTCCCCGAGTCGGGTACGCCCGCCGCCGTCGGCTACGCGCAGGGCTCCGGCATCCCGTTCGGCCAGGGCCTGATGAAGAACGCCTACGTGGGCCGCACCTTCATCCAGCCGTCGCAGACCATCCGTCAGCTGGGCATCCGGCTGAAGCTCAACCCGCTCAAGGAAGTCATCCGCGGCAAGCGGCTGATCGTCGTCGACGACTCGATCGTCCGCGGCAACACGCAGCGCGCGCTGATCCGGATGCTGCGCGAGGCCGGTGCGCTCGAGGTGCACGTGCGGATAGCGTCGCCGCCGGTGCGCTGGCCCTGCTTCTACGGCATCGACTTCGCCACCCCCGCCGAGCTGATCGCCAACGCGTCGAGCAACAGCGCCGACGAGCAGGACATGCTCGACGGCGTCCGCCGCGCCATCGGCGCCGACAGCCTCGGCTACATCAGCCAGCAGGGCATGATCGCGGCCACCGAGCAGCCGGCGTCACGGCTGTGCTCGGCCTGCTTCGACGGCGACTACCCGATCGAACTGCCGGGTGAGACCGCGCTGGGCAAGAACGTGATCGAGCACATGCTGTCGACCGCCGCCCGCACCGGCATCCCGCTACAGACGGTCAACGACAACGCGTCGGCGCTGCGCAGGCCCTGACCCGGGCGCGTACTACGACGTCGGTGAGCTGAACCGCATGATGTGCCTGCGGCCGCGCTGGCCGGCTGTGCCGTCCTGGCGCAGCGCATCCCGCACGGCGTCCTCGTAGCCGGTGAGGCCGCCCGGCGGACGCGGGATCACGTCGTCGATGTCGTGCTCGTGCATGATCGCGTCGCACTCCAGCGAGTGGACCAGCGGCCGCGCCAGCCCGGCGGGAATCGGCGTCACGAGACCCACCCACAGGCTCGCGATGGTCGGCGTCAGGAACGGCACGCCCACGATGAGCCGCCTGCGCAGACCCGCCGCGTCGGCGTACACCTGCATCGCGTCGCCGTACTCGAGCACGTCGAGGGATCCGATGTCCCACGTGCGCGACTCCGGGACCGTCGCGGTGGCGGCCTCGACGAGGTAGTACAGCGCGTCGCCGATAGAGATGGGCTGGACCTTGTTGTGCACCCAGCGCGGCGCCGTCATCACCGGCAGGCGGTCGGTGAGGTGGCGGATCATCTCGAACGACGCCGACCCGGAGCCGATGACGATGCCGGCCTGCAGGACCAGCGTCTCGATGCCCGACGCGATCAGCTTGTCGCCGACGGTGGTGCGCGAGCGCAGGTGCTTGGAGAGGTCCGCGGCGTTCGGCGGGTGCAGACCCGACAGGTAGACGATCCGCGACACGCCCGCGGCCTTGGCGGCGAAGACGACGTTGTCGGCCGACCGGGCCTCCTCGCGCTCGAAGTCCGACGACGTGCCCATGGAGTGCACCAGGTAGTAGACGACGTCGACGTCGGCGAAGGCGGCGGTCAGGGAGTCCCTGTCGCTCAGGTCTCCCTTGGCCACCTCGACCTGGTCGTGCCAGGGCACCTCGTCGAGCTTCGACGGCGTCCGCGCCAGGGCGCGCACCGTGTGACCCTTCTCGAGGAGTTGCGGTACGAGAAGCCCGCCGATGTAGCCAGTAGCGCCCGTCACCAGGCAGCGGCGAGTTTCCGTGTCCGACACTCGTCCTCCATTCGTCGGGTAGGGATATGTCCGCTGGTCGACGAATTCAAACCGATTACTCGAAGGGGCATCCCGGGTTGGGCGCGTCGTTCGCCAGCGGCTGACCCGCCGGGACGATGTAGCCGACCCACAGCACCAGCGGATCCGGCCCGAGATTGCGGCCGACGTGGATGTATCCCGGTCCGGTCTCCTCGGTGATGGTGTCGCCCACCCCGTACACGCCGTCGACCGCGCAGTTCGCCGAGGAGTAGTGCGTGAGCGTCCCCTGGCGGATCACGCCGTACACCTGGCCGGGGTGCCAGTGCCAGCCCGTGGTGCCGCCCGGCGCGACGGTCAGCTCGCGCGTGACGTAGTGGACGCCGTCGACCGTCGACTCCGCCAGCGTGCGCGCCTCGACCCCGCTGTTCGGTGTGGCGGCGGCCGGCGCCGCCATCGGCAGCAGGGCCAGGGCGGCGACGAGTGCCGACGTGCGAATCCGGTTCATGGGTGCCGAGCGTGTCATACGGGCAGCGCGCGCACACCCGTGTCGGCGGGACCGGTAACCTTGCCCTCGATGACGAGCAAGGGTCGACCTGCCAACGAAGACAGCGCCTCATACGCGGCGGCAGGCGTTGACATCGAGGCGGGCGACCGAGCCGTCGAACTCTTCAAGCCACTCGCGCAGCGGGCCACCAGGCCCGAGGTACGGGGCGGCCTGGGTGGGTTCGCGGGCCTGTTCGCACTACGCAACGACTACCGGGAGCCGCTGCTGGCGTCGTCGACCGACGGCGTGGGCACCAAGCTGGCGATCGCGCAGGCGATGGACAAGCACGACACCGTCGGGCTGGACCTCGTCGCGATGGTCGTCGACGACCTGGTGGTGTGCGGCGCCGAGCCGCTGTTCCTGCAGGACTACATCGCCGTCGGCCGGACCGTGCCCGAACGCGTGGCCGAGATCGTGTCCGGCATCGCCAACGGCTGCGTCATCTCCGGATGCGCGCTGCTCGGCGGCGAGACGGCCGAACACCCCGGGCTGATGTCGCCCGACCACTACGACCTGTCGGCCACGGGCATCGGCGTCGTGGAGGCCGAGGACGTCCTCGGACCCGAACGGGTGCGGCCCGGCGACGTGGTGATCGCCATGGCATCGACCGGCCTGCACTCCAACGGCTACTCGCTGGCCCGCCGGGTGCTGCTCGAGATCGACCGGATGAGCCTCACCGGGCACGTCGAGGAGTTCGGCCGGACGCTGGGCGAGGAACTGCTCGAACCCACGCGCATCTACGCCAAGGACTGCTTGGCGCTGGCCAGCGAGACGCAGGTGCGCACGTTCTGCCACGTGACCGGCGGCGGACTCGCCGGCAACCTGGAGCGCGTCATCCCCAACGGTCTGACCGCCGAGATCGATCGCGGAACCTGGACGCCCGCACCGGTATTCGGCATGATCGGCCAGCGCGGCCGCGTCGAGCGCGCCGAGATGGACAAGACCTTCAACATGGGCGTCGGCATGGTGGCCGTCGTCGCGGCGGAGGACACCGACCGCGCGCTGGCCATCCTGACCGCCCGCCACGTGGACAGCTGGACCCTGGGCACGGTGTCGAAGAGTGCCAAGGGTGAGCCGCGTGCCCAACTCGTCGGGCAGCATCCGCGCTTCTGAGGGCGAGGGATCGATCCGGGGCGGTCAGCCCCGGGCGACGGTGGCGCTAGCGGCGCCAGTCGTCGTCGTCACTCCAGCGGTCGTCTACGGGTACGTCGCCGTTGAGGGTGTCCGGTTCGGGGGAGCCGGTGTTACCCAGTTCCTGCTGTAACCGTTGGAAATCGGTTTGTGGCGAGCTGTACTTGAGGTCGCGCGCGACCTTCGTCTGCTTCGCCTTCGCCCGGCCGCGGCCCATGGGGGACCCCCTTGCGCAATAACGGAGCGGCCCGAAATTCAGGCGGCTCCGATCTGAGTGTGTCTATCGTCCTGACAACACCTTACCGTGCGCAATCCTTCCGCGCTGGCAGGCCCGGTCCAGCGGTACCGCCGGGCCGCCGGCGTCAGCGGCCGCGGCCCCGCAGGCGATCCACGGCCAGCCGACCCGCGCCCACCTGGTCGCCGACGGGCAGCGTGTCGGCGTCGATCACGGCCGCGACCGTCACGTCGCCGCCGGTGGTCAGTGCGGTGTCGGCGGGCAGGCCGCGCTTGAGCAGTGCCAGCGCCACCGGGCCCTCGTCCACGTGGTCGACGACGGTGCCCAGCCGGCCGACGGCGCGTCCGCCGGCCAGCACCGGGTCGCCCGGCGACGGTCTGTCGCTGGACCCGTCGAGCTGCAGCAGGACCAGCATCCGCGGCGGTTTGCCCAGGTTGTGCACCCGCGCGACGGTCTCCTGGCCGCGGTAGCAACCCTTCTCCAGATGGACGGACCCGTCGCCGGGACCGCCGATCCACCCGATCTCGTGCGGGATGGTGCGCTCGTCGGTGTCGATGCCCAACCGCGCCCGGACCGCCGCGACCCGTCGTGCCTCGTAGGTCCACATCCCCGCAGGTCGGGCGCCCGCGGCGGACAGGCGCCGCACCCAGTCGGCCGCCTCCGCACGGGGGACGAGCAGGTCGACGTCGCCGTCGAAGGTGCGCCGCGCGAACCCATCCGCCAACGGGACGGCCCGCCACTGCAGCGGCAGCTCGTCGAGGCCCAGGACGCCGAGCACCCCGGGCGCGGCGGCACCCGGTCCGAGCAGCGACAGCACCGACAGATCGGCGGGCTCGACCACGACCTCGGACCAGAACACCATCTTGCGGAGGAACGCCAGCAGCGGCTCGCCGCGCCACGACTCGGTGTCGAGATACGTGACGCCGTCGAGATCGACCTGCAGCCAGTGATCTTCGACACGACCCTGCCCGTCGAGGCTGGCGTTCTCGGTGACGACACCGTTCTCGAGAGCGCTGACGTGCTGGCTGGAGATGGTGTGCAACCACGTCAACCGGTCCTTGCCGGTGAGGCGGAGCACGGCCCGGTGCGAGCGGTCCACCACGACCACGCCGTCGGCCGCGGCGCGTTGCTCGCCGAACGGGTCGCCGTAGTGCCACGTGGCGCCGGCGTCGGGACCTTCTTCGGGTGCGGGAACGGCGGACATGCCTCAACTGTACGAGCAGGCCGCACTATCATTCCCGGCCATGACGCCGCGTCGCGCCGCCGCACTCGTCGTGGGTCTGGACGGCGAGCCGATCGACCCCGACGCGGCGGTGCTGCACCCCGACGATCCGATCCTGGCGCGGGGCGACGGAGTCTTCGAGACGGTGCTCGTGCGGGACGGCCGGGCCTGCCTGCTGGACGCCCACCTACGGCGTCTCACCACCTCGGCGGCGACCACCGGACTGCCCGCGCCCGACGTCGGGCGACTGCGGACCGCGGTCGGCGTCGCCGTCGCGTCGTGGCCGGACGGCGAGGGGATGCTGCGCCTGCTGCACGGCCGGGCGAGGCAGGGGACCGTCACGTTCGTCGCGGTGTCCCCGGTGCCCGACCGGGTGGCCGTGGCCCGTCGTGACGGCGTGGCCGCGGTGACCGTCGACGCCGGCATCCGCGGCGTCGCGACGGCCTGGTCGACGGCGACCGTCAAGTCGCTGTCCTACGCGCCCTTCGCCGCCGCGCAACGGCACGCCATGGCCGTCGGCGCCCAGGACGCGGTGCTGCTCGACGCCGACGGCCACGTGCTCGAGGGCGCGCGGTCGACGGTCGTCGTGTCGCCCGGACCGGGTGTGCTTGTGAGCCCGCCGCTGGAGTGGCCGATCCTTCCCGGGACGACCGCGTCCGCGCTGTTCGACGTCGCACGGCAGCGGGGCTGGCGGTGCGACCACGCCGCGCTCCGAGTGGCCGATCTTGATGCGGCGCAAGGGGTCTGGCTGCTGTCAGCGGTGACACTCGCTGCGCGGGTGCACAAGCTGGACGAACGCCCGCTGCGCGCCGCCCCCGCCGCGGCCGAGGTGGCGTACCTGCTCGACGTCGCCGTCGCCACCGATTGAGCGGGAAGCGAAAACTCATTGTCGGCTCCCGACTTCGGGGGTAAGTTCGCTCGTACACAGGAAGGGAGGTGGTCCGACATCATTAGCGACATATGGACATGTGAGGTGGCTGCTAGCTAGCAGCACCGGGAGTCATTCCTGGCACGGAGCACTCGCTCCACGCGCAGATCGAGACGATCGCGTGCGCTGGCGAATTCCCAGCAGTCACCCGGCCCCCGAGCCCCTAGGCGGTCCGCCCAGGATTCCCGGCTCGGGGGTCGCTCCATGTCCCGGCCTAGGGTGTGTGCCATGCGCCGCACCTCGATCATCCTGGCGACCGTGCTCCTGGCGCTGTCGACGTTCCTCGCGCCCGCCGCTCGTGCGGCCGCCCCCGTGTGGTCGGGCCTCGACGCCACCGACTACGTCGGCGCCATCGGCGCACCCGGCACCCTCGTCGACACGGTGCCCCTCGACCCCGCCGTCACCCTGCCCGCCGCGGGACCCGCGTACCGGACCCTCTACGCGACGACCGACGCACGCAACCGGCCCGCCGTCAGCACCGCCGCGGTCTTCCTGCCCCGCGGCACCGCACCGAACGGCGGCTGGCCGGTGCTCGCCTGGGCCCACGGCACCGTCGGCCTCGGCGACGACTGCACCCCGTCCGCGCACCCCCGCAACGAGCGCGACGTCGCCTACCTCGGGCACTGGCTCGAGCAGGGCTACGCGGTCGTCGCGAGCGACTACACCGGGCTCGGCACCCCCGGCGTGATGGCCTACCTCGACACCGTCAGCACCGCCCACGGGATCGTCGACTCCGTGGTCGCCGCGCATCGCATGGCGTTGCCGCTGTCACCGAAGTGGGCCGTGGTGGGACAGTCGCAGGGCGGTGCGGGCGCCGTCGGCACAGCCCGGTACGCCACCGAGTTCAGTGCCGGGTCCGGGCTGGACTACCGGGGAGCGGTCGCCACCGGCACGCCCGCCTTCATCGAGGAGATCGTCGGCAAGGCGGGACCCGACATGATGCTGCCGCCCGAACTCGGGGCGGGCGCCAACGCGTACTCGGCCTACATCCTCGCGGCGTTCCGCGACGCCCGGCCGGACCTGGACGTCGACGGCGTCCTCTCGCCCGTCGGCCGCGACGCCGTCGGGCGTGCGGAGGTGCTCTGCTACCAGGATCTGAGCACCGAACTTGCCACGCAACGGCCCAACACGTTCTTCACCGCGCCGCTGGCGTCGGTGCCCGGCGCGGAGGCCGGGCTGGCCGCCTACATGGGCATCCCCACCAGCGGCTACGACCGGCCCGTGTTCCTGGGCGTCGGACTGCGGGACACCGACGTGCCGCCGTCGTCGTCGCTGCGCCTGGACGAGGAGATGCGCGCGAACGGCCAACCCGTCGAACTGCACGTCTACCCGGACGACGACCACAGCGGCACCGTGCTCGCATCGATCCGGGACTCCACGCCGTTCCTGGCGCGGGTGATGTCCTAGGCGGTCAGCCCGTGGGGCCGGGCGCCTTATCGGCGCACGCCTGCTGCGCGGTGGCCCACACCTGCGGGTCCACGCCGGGAGGTGCGCCGGGTCCGGCCGGCGGCGTCGAGACGCCGTGCTCGCTCAGACAGCTCGCGTACGAGCCGTGACCGGCGGCGGGTTCCGTGGTGGCCGGCTCGGGTTCCGCGGCCTGCGACGAGCATCCGGCCAGCAGGCCAGCCGCGAGCAGCATGCCGGCGAGGGGTGCGCGCCGCACTAGCCGACGTACCTGGCGAGGCGGGCCGACAGATGCGGGACGAGGCCACCGTCGGCGTCCACGCGCTCCTCGACGTAGGCGAGGTCCCCGCCCTCGACGATGCCGTAGAGCCGCTTGGCGCCACCGACCAGCACACCCGACTTGCTGCGGGCCAGCGCATCGGTGACCAGCTCCCAGGAGGCCTGGTTGAGCGGCCTGCCGTAGAACAGCTCGACGAAGCCTGCGGAGTTGGCGAGCATCAGCTCGATCGCCTGGGACTCGGAGGGATCGGCGGGATCGTTGACGAACCGCCAGAAGCCGGCCTCGCGGAGGTCCGGCCGCTCGTACTCGCCGTCCTCGGTGAGGCGCCAGGACCGCGACTCCCAGTTGAGGTAGTCGTTCCCGTCGTGCGAGACCACGATCTGCTGACCGAAGCGGTAGTCGCCGGTGCCGTCGTGGCCGGTGCCCTCGCCGCGCCACACGCCGACCAGCGGCAGCAGCGCCAGGAGGGCGTCGTTCAGGCTGACGCCCTCGCGCAGGTTGGCCGTGTCGGCCGGGCCCGGGAGGTCGTCGAAGCCCGGCACGTTGCGTACCGCGGTCTCCTTGGCACGCTCGGCCGCATCGGCGACGGCGCGGTCACCGGAGCGCGGTGGCACGGCACCCGAGGCGACACCGCTGTCGGCGGGGCCCTGGGCTGCGTCGTCGGACGTCACTCGTCGGTGATCAGTCGGTACACGGCGTACAGCGCGAACCACGTGATGACCACGACGGCCGCGACGAGCAACAACTCGAAGAACAGAATCACGGTTCTGAGTCTAGGACGTCGGGATCACCCGGCACGACCTGCGCCGCCCCACGGCCGTGCGTGATATCTCACTCGCACGCCGCGGGACGGGCACTGTCGGGTCAGGCGACCTTGACGTCGACCTCGTGGATGCCGGCGCCGGACGGCGCGACGGTCGCATCGCCGTTGCCGACCTTCGACAGCGCGCGCAGCGTCCAGGTGCCGGGCGCGGCGAAGAACCGGAAGTCGCCCGTGGCGGATGCCACGACCTCGGCGGTGAACTCGTCACTGCTGTCGAGCAGGCGCACGAACGCACCGCCGACGGTCTGTCCCGACCCGTCGACGACGCGGCCGGTGATCACCGTCTCCTTCTCGAGGTCGACGCCCGCGGGCAACGTCAGTCCTTGTTTCGGTGCAGAGCACATATCAGCTTCCCAACTCGATCGGGGCTCCCACGAGGGAGCCGTACTCGGTCCAACTACCGTCGTAGTTCTTGACGTTCTTGTGTCCCAACAGCTCCTGCAGCACGAACCAGGTGTGCGACGAGCGCTCACCGATGCGGCAGTAGGCGATGGTCAGCTTGTCGCCGTCGAGGCCGGCGTCGGCGTAGAGCTTCGCCAGGTCCTCGTCGGACTTGAAGGTGCCGTCCTCGTTGGCCGCCTTGCTCCACGGCACGCTGATCGCGGTCGGGATGTGGCCGGCGCGCTGGCTCTGCTCCTGCGGGAGGTGCGCCGGGGCGAGGATCTTGCCGGAGAACTCGTCGGGGGAGCGGACGTCGACGAGGTTCTTCTCACCGATCGCGGCGATGACCTCGTCGCGGAACGCGCGGATGTCGTTGTTGGGGGCCTTCGCCGAGTACGAGGTGGCGCTGCGGCTGGGCACCTCGGTGACCAGCGGGCGACCGTCGAGTTCCCACTTCTTGCGGCCACCGTCGAGCAGCTTGACGTTCTCGTGGCCGTACAGCTTGAAGTACCAGTAGGCGTACGCGGCGAACCAGTTGTTGTTGCCGCCGTACAGGATCACGGTGTCGTCATTGGCGACTCCCTTGTCCGACAGCAACTTCGAGAACTGCTGCTGATCGACGAAGTCGCGCTTCACCGGATCCTGAAGTTCGGTCTTCCAGTCGATCCGGACGGCGCCGGCGATGTGGCCGCCCTCGTAGGCGCTGGTGTCCTCGTCGACCTCGACGAAGACGGTGTTGGGGGCGTCGAGGTTGTTCTCGGCCCACTCGGTGGTGACCAGGACGTCGGAACGTGCCATGACGTGTTTCCTTTCGGGTGTGTGGCTATGCGGACGGTGAGGCGGGTGACGTGGTGACGGTCGTCCGGCGCAGGCGTGCGACGAGCGGGTAGAGCTGGCAGCCCAGGCAGATGCCGAAGGCGGCGTTGAGGAAGGCGGCGATCAGCGCGAACGCCGTGGCGACGAGGCCCACCGCGACCAGGCCGGTGGCGAATCCGACGGTGCCGACGACGGCGAACACGAAGCCGACGGCCTGGGCGAATTTCAGCGGAGCGACGGGCTCCTTCTCGGTGACCGGGCCCAGGCGGGGCGCCACGACCGCGGCGAACACCCGGCCGTAGGGGTGGCTGCGCGGTCCGCCGACCGCGCCGATCGCGAAGACGGCGGCCTGCAGACCGAGGATCACGGCAGCGGCGGCGGCGCTCACGGCCGAGACGCCCAACGCGACGATGACGACGGCCGTGGTCACCCACGCGGTGAAGCGGGGACCGCGAACGTCTACCTGATCGGTGTTCGGGTTCGGCACGAGAATGCTCCTTGAGATGCTGTCGTCATCGGGGGGTCGCGGACACGCCACTCCGGCGCTGCTCGGAGTGCGGCACGAAGGTGCGCGGCGACTCAGCAGCTACGACAACAACAGCGACAACCCGCGACGCGGCACAGATCTACTGCGCGGCGCTTGGTGAGCATCGGCTCGCGGCGGGTTGGCACGATCGACAGCCTACCCAACGACCCCATGCTCAAGCCAATAACGGTTCCAGAGCCGACCGCAGGTCAGCGGCCTTCGGCACGCCGTTGACCCGGAACTTGGGACGTCCGTCGGCGCCGAAAACGATGGTGGTCGGCAGTGACAGCACCGAGAGTCGCTTGGCGGCCTCGGGATTCTCGTCCATGTCGATCTCCACGTGCGACACCGCGGGCAACTCCGCGCACACCTGGTCGACGACGCGACGCACCGCGGCGCACGGGCCGCACCACGTCGCGGTGAAGTGCAGCACCGTCGGGCCCGTGGAGGACAGGCCCAGGTCGGAGGTGTCGACGTTGGCCGCCTTCTCCCCGTCCCGGATCATCCCCGACCGCAGGGTGATGAGCTTGCCGATCACGTACGCCACGCCCAACGCCGCGATGACGACCGCGACGACGACGATCACCGAGGCGCTCATGACTGGTCGAACCCGTCGAGGGCCAGGGTTACTCCCTCGGCGATGCCCTCGACGATGATGTCGGAGCCGCGGGCACCGCCGCTGGTCGGCGCGACGCCGAACGGCAACTTCATGCCGGGAATCGTAGTGGTGAAGGCCTTCAGTACGGCAGCCTTCTCGTCGTCGGGCACCTCCTGATCGGCGGTGTTCGGTCCGGTCAGGACGCCGGTCGGGGTGAGCAGGATGGTGTTGCGGTCTTCGCCGACGATCGTCAGGTCGACGGCGATGCTGACCCTCTCCTCGAACCCGCTCGCGGTGGGCGTGCCGGTGAACACCAGCCCGCGGCTGTCGGAGATGCCGGACTCCGTGGTGCCGCCGGTCGCGTCGTTGGTCTCCCGCGACGGCGCCTCCACCAGGAGGTCCTTGATGTTCATGTAGCGGCCCAGGTGGGTGGAGTCGACGATGATGCGGCTCTCGACCTTGCCGACCGGCAGTTCGGTGTCGGGGTCGACGAGCCAGGCGTCGCCGAGGTCGACGTCGTGCAGCGTCGCCTCCAGCGAGACCTTGCCCACGGTCGGGTTGTCGACGCCACCCGCGCGGACCTCCACCTCGCCGAAGCGGTGGTCGGCGGCCTGCGTGGCGAACGGGAACCCCAGAATGCCCACCCAGGGATCGAAGCCCAGGTCATTGGCGGTGCGGAGGCTGCGGGCCCATCGGTACTCGGCGTAGATGGCGCCCCCGAAGTCCGCGCCGATCGCGGCGACGACGAGTGACGTCACCACCGCGATGAGCCCGATCACCAGCCTGCGCACCCGGACATTCTCGCCCATCGCCCTCCGCGAGCGTCGTTCAGCGCGGCTAATCAGCAGGTAGCGCGCTATCGTTACCTGATCGTCGGCCGGTAACGGCCGCGTGTCAGCCATGAATCTGGGCTGTGACCGGACGTTCGTCGGAGTCGGTGTCGCCGTCGACGATGCCGGTGGCGGACCCGGGGGCATGATGGAGGACCCGTTGGACTTATTGCTACTGACCGTCGACCCGCAACCCGAGTCGGTCCTGCCCTCGCTCGCCCTGCTCGCCCACACCGTGCGCTCCGCGCCCACCGAGGTGTCGTCGCTGCTGGAGGCAGGTACGGCCGACGTCGCGATCGTCGACGCACGCACCGACCTCGCCGCCGCCCGTGGACTCTGCAGGCTGCTCGGCAGCACCGGGACGTCGGTCCCCGTCGTCGCCGTGGTCAACGAGGGCGGCCTGGTGGCCGTCAACACCGAATGGGGCCTCGACGAGATCCTGCTGCCCAGCACCGGGCCGGCCGAGATCGACGCCCGCCTCCGCCTGCTCGTGGGTCGCCGCGGCGGTGCGGCCGACAACGAGAGCGTCGGCAAGGTCAGCCTCGGTGAACTCGTCATCGACGAGGGCACCTACACCGCGCGGCTGCGCGGGCGCCCGCTCGACCTCACCTACAAGGAATTCGAGCTGCTGAAGTACCTCGCTCAGCACGCGGGCCGCGTGTTCACCCGCGCCCAGCTGCTGCAGGAGGTCTGGGGCTACGACTTCTTCGGCGGCACCCGCACCGTCGACGTGCACGTCCGGCGGCTGCGCGCCAAGCTCGGCCCCGAGTACGAATCGCTGATCGGCACCGTGCGCAACGTCGGCTACAAGGCCGTCCGCCCGGCGCGCGGCAGGCCGCCGGCACCCGGGGTGGAACTCGCCGATGACGACGACGACTATGCGACCGAGGACGACGTGTCCGGGGCGTACGTCGACCCGCTGCGCACGTGATCGAGTGGCGCACCGACCTCTCGGACGACGCCCAACGCCGCGTCCGCGAGATCGTCGCGACCGCGACCGCCGATGACGGCGTGGCGCCGGTGGGCGACGGCGTACTGCGCGAACTGCCGCTGAGCCGCACCCGCCACCTGCTGGCCGTCGACGGTGATCGGATCGTCGGCTACCTGAACCTGGCCCCGGCATCCGGGGACGCACCCGCGATGGCGGAGGCCGTCGTCGACCCGGCGGCGCGTCGACGCGGCATCGGCACCGATTTGATCCGCGCCGGCCTCGCCGAGGGCGGCGCCGGAACCCGCATCTGGGCACACGGCAACCTTCCGGCGGCCGAGGCCACCGCCGCATCGCTCGACCTCGAGAACGTCCGCGAGCTGTGGCAGATGCGGCGCTCGCTCGCCGGCCTGCCCGAGGTGACGGTGGCGCCCGGCGTCCGGCTGCGCACCTACGCCGGACCCGACGACGACGCCGAACTGCTGCGGGTCAACAACGCGGCCTTCTCCTGGCATCCGGAGCAGGGCGGCTGGACCGAGGCCGAGATCGCCGAGCGGCGGGCCGAGTCCTGGTTCGAGCCGGAGGGGTTGTTCCTGGCGTTCGACGTCGACTCGAAGGCGCTGCTGGGGTTCCATTGGACGAAGGTCCACTCCGGAGACCTGGGCGAGGTGTACGTGGTCGGCGTCGATCCCGGAGCCCAGGGGAGGGGCCTCGGCGCGACGCTGACGCTCGTCGGTCTACACCACCTGAGTGACCGGCTCGGGTCCTCCGGCACCGTGATGCTTTACGTCGAAGCAGATAACTCGCAGGCCGTGAAGACGTATCAACGGCTCGATTTCGACGTCTTCAGCGCGGACGTGGCGTACACCACGCGTTAGCCCCCTAGCTGTGAACTCGCTGAGGCTGTTCACCGCTCGTTCATCTCTGATCCCCGATCCGTCCATGACGGCCGCATACGTTGCCCGGGAGCCTGAACAAGACAACCGGAAGAGGGATCAGTGAAGGTCAATCGCATCAACAGGAGCGCAGGCGTGGCGTTGTCACTGACCGCCGCAACCGCCATGCTCCTGACGGCATGTGGCAGCGACAACAACGCGGGCACGTCGTCGAGCGCCTCGGGCAGCGCGTCGTCCTCGTCCGCCGACTGCGGTGGCAAGGCCTCCCTCACGGCCGAGGGATCGACCGCACAGCAGAACGCGATCGGCGAATTCAACAAGGTGTGGCAGCAGGTCTGCTCCGGCAAGAACCTGTCCTACAACCCGACCGGTTCCGGCGCGGGCCGCGAGCAGTTCATCGCCAAGCAGGTCGACTTCGCCGGATCCGATTCCGCGCTGAAGGACGACCAGGTCGCCGCCGCCGCCGAGCGTTGCGGTGGAAACCCGGCGTGGAACCTGCCGCTGGTGTTCGGTCCGGTCGCGATGGCCTACAACGTCGAGGGCGTCGACAAGCTCGTCGTCAACGGCGACGTGCTGGCCAAGATCTTCCAGGGCCAGGTCACCAAGTGGAACGACCCGGCGATCGCGGCGCTCAACTCGGGCACCACGCTGCCGGACACCAACATCACCCCGGTCTACCGCTCGGACTCCTCGGGCACGACCGACAACTTCCAGAAGTACCTGGCCGCCGCTGCTCCGCAGACGTGGACCAAGGGTGCGGGCAGCGAGTTCCAGGGCGGTGCGGGCGAAGGCGCGCAGAAGTCCTCGGGCGTCGTGCAGGCCGTGCAGGCCACCCCGGGTGCCATCGGCTACGTGGAGAAGGGCTTCGCCGAGCAGGCGCAGCTCCCCTTCGCGCAGATCGACAACGGCGGCGGCGCGGTGGAACTCACCGACGAGACCACCAAGACGGCGATCGACGCCGCCAAGTTCGCGGCCGAGGGCAACGACCTGACGCTGGACCTGAACTCGATCTACGGCACCAAGGACGCAGGCTCCTACCCGCTGGTGCTCGCCACCTACGAGATCGTCTGCTCCAAGGGCTACGACGCCGACACCGCAGCAGCGGTGAAGTCGTTCCTCACGGTCGCCGCCAACGAGGGACAGGCCAACCTGGGGCCGGCCGGCTACGTGCCGCTGCCGGACGCCTTCAAGGAGCGCCTGCTCACGTCCATCAATGCAATTGCCTAACCAGTCACCTAGCGCAACAGGACTATTGCGGTGAGGATGGGGTCCGGACCTAATGACCGATAGGGTCTCCGACGGGATGACAGTGACGACACCAGATCCAACCGGGTCGGGATCGGGCGAGGCACTTGCCGCGCCCCACCCCGAGCCGGACCCCATCTCCACCAACCCGAACAAGGGTGGCAAGGTCCGACTGGGCGACCGCGTCTTCCGCGGTCTCGCCGAGGGCTCCGGAATCCTGATCGTCGTCCTCATCGGCGCGATCGGCGTGTTCCTGCTCATGCGGGCCATCCCGGCGCTCACACGCAACGAGGTGAACTTCTTCACCTACGGCGGCAACTGGATCACCACCGACACGTCCGCGATGACGTTCGGCATCCTCGACCTGCTGCAGGTGACGGTGTTCGTGTCGGTGTTCGCGCTGATCCTCGCGATGCCGATCGCCCTGGGCATCGCGATCTTCCTCACCCAGTACTCGCCCAAGAAGCTCGCCGGTCCGCTCGCCTACATGGTCGACCTGCTGGCCGCGGTCCCCTCGATCGTCTACGGCGTGTGGGGGCTCTACGTTCTGGCCCCGGTGCTCAAGCCGGTTGCAGTCTTCCTCAACGAGAACCTGTCGTGGCTGTTCCTGTTCAAGACGGGCACGGCGTCGGTGGCGGGCGGCGGCACGATCTTCACCGCCGGCATCGTGCTCGCGGTGATGATCCTGCCGATCATCACGGCGGTGACGCGCGAGGTGTTCGTCCAGACGCCGCGCGGCATCATCGAGGCGGCGCTCGCGCTGGGGGCCACGCGCTGGGAGGTGGTGCGGACCACCGTGCTGCCCTTCGGCCTGTCCGGCTACATCAGCGGGTCGATGCTCGGCCTGGGCCGCGCGCTCGGCGAGACCATCGCCCTGTTGATCATCCTGCGCGGCACGCAGACCGCGTTCGGCTGGTCGCTGTTCGACGGCGGCTACACGTTCGCCAGCAAGATCGCCGCCACGGCAAGCGAGTTCAACGATCAGTACAAGGCGGGCGCGTACATCGCCGCCGGCTTGGTGCTGTTCATCCTCACGTTCGTGGTGAACTCGGCGGCACGCGCCGCGGTTGCCGGAAGGGGCGCCAAATGACCTCCACGCTGGACCGTCCGGTCAAGCAGCCCACCTTCCAGGGCGTCAGCGGACGCCGGAAGCTCACCAACAACCTGGCCACCGTGCTCGTCACGCTGTCGGTCCTGGTCGCCCTCGTCCCCCTGCTGTGGGTGCTGTATTCGGTTGTGACGAAGGGCATTGCGGCGCTCACCTCGCCGACGTGGTTCACCAACTCGCAGGGCGGCATGACCGCCTTCGCGCCCGGTGGCGGCGTCTACCACGCACTCGTGGGAACGCTGCTGCAGGGCGTGGTCTGCTCCATCATCTCGATCCCGATCGGCATCATGGTCGCGGTCTACCTGGTGGAGTACGGCGGCGGCACGCGGCTCGGCAAGATCACCACGTTCATGGTCGACATCCTCACCGGCGTCCCCTCGATCGTCGCGGCACTGTTCATCTACGCGCTGTGGGTGGCCACGCTGGGCTTCGAGCGGTCGGGCTTCGCGGTGTCGCTGGCCCTGGTGCTGCTGATGATCCCGGTGATCGTCCGCGCCACCGAGGAGATGCTGCGCATCGTCCCCATGGACCTGCGCGAGGCGAGTTACGCACTGGGCGTGCCGAAGTGGAAGACCATCTCCCGCATCGTCATTCCCACCGCACTCTCCGGCATCGTCACCGGCATCATGCTGGCGCTGGCTCGCGTGATGGGTGAGACAGCACCGCTGCTGATCCTGGTCGGCTACGCCCAGGCGATGAACTTCGACATGTTCGGCGGGTTCATGGGCTCGCTGCCCGGCATGATGTACGACCAGATCTCGGCGGGAGCGGGCGCCAACCCGGTGCCCACCGACCGGCTGTGGGGCGCTGCCCTCACGCTGATCCTGCTGATCGCCATCCTCAACATCGCGGCCCGGTTGGTCGCCAAGATCTTCGCCCCGAAGAAGGTATAGGAGTCACGATGGCCAAGCGCCTCGATCTCAAGGACGTCAACATCTACTACGGCGCGTTCCACGCCGTGGCTAACGTGGCGCTGTCGGTGCAGCCGCGCAGCGTGACCGCGTTCATCGGCCCGTCCGGCTGTGGCAAGTCGACGGTGCTGCGCACGCTCAACCGCATGCACGAGGTGATCCCGGGTGCGCGCGTCGAGGGTTCGGTGCTGCTCGACGGCGACGACATCTACGGTGCCGGTGTCGATCCGGTCGGCGTCCGCAAGACGATCGGCATGGTCTTCCAGCGCCCGAACCCGTTCCCCACCATGTCGATTCGCGACAACGTGGTGGCCGGCCTGAAGCTCCAGGGCGTTCGCGGCAAGGCGCTCGACGAGGTCGCCGAGCGGTCGCTGCGCGGCGCGAACCTGTGGAACGAGGTCAAGGACCGCCTCGACAAGCCCGGTGGCGGCCTGTCGGGTGGTCAGCAGCAGCGTCTGTGCATCGCGCGTGCGATCGCCGTGCAGCCCGACGTGCTGCTGATGGACGAACCGTGCTCGGCGCTCGACCCGATCTCGACGCTCGCCATCGAGGACCTGATCTCTGAGCTGAAGCAGGACTTCACCATCGTCATCGTCACGCACAACATGCAGCAGGCCGCGCGCGTGAGCGACCAGACGGCGTTCTTCAACCTCGAGGCCACCGGCAAGCCCGGCCAGCTCGTCGAGATCGACGACACCGAGAAGATCTTCTCCAACCCGACGCAGAAGGCCACCGAGGACTACATCTCGGGCCGCTTCGGCTAGCCATCTCTCCGCGCGGCTCCTTCCGCGAGCAGACGTCAACTCCCCTCAATCCGCGCGATTGAGGGGAGTTGACGTCTGCTCGCCGGGTGTCAGGGGGTGAGGACGACGCGGGTGCCCGACGGCTCGGCGGTAGTCCACACCGACTCGACGTCGCGCAGTGCGCGCGTG
Source organism: Mycobacterium sp. PTI7 (assembly GCF_056679845.1). NCBI lineage: Bacteria > Bacillati > Actinomycetota > Actinomycetes > Mycobacteriales > Mycobacteriaceae > Mycobacterium > Mycobacterium sp. PTI7. The sequence goes on along the minus strand of NZ_CM155252.1, from coordinate 3,793,724 downwards.
GCGGTCTCGAGGCGCAGTTCGCCCGAGGCGATCATGGCGAAGATGCGGGGGAGCGCCTCGCTGCGGGCGTCGGCCATCACCTCGGGCGGCACGCTGCCGATGCCCACGCCCGACAGCACGATGCCCGTGCCGCGGAGGATGCCCGCGGGCAGCTCGACGGGATCGCCTGCGATGGAACCGATCTGGACGAAGCGGGTGGCGTGGTAGTGCGCCGCGGGATGGCTGTCGGCAAGGGCGGTGAGGGTGGTGGCGGCGGGTGGGCCCCACAGGTAGTCGAGCACGGCGTCGAAGGGCCGTTCGGCGTGTAGCGCGCCGACGCGTGCGGCGAGGTCCTCGTCGCGCATGGAGATCGCCTCGTCCGCGCCGGCACTGCGCAGCCAGTCCAGGCGGGCGGAGTCGCGACCGGCGACCACCACGCGACCGGCGCCGAACACGTTCGTGGCCAGCTGCGCCGCCATCGCTCCGGTGACGCCGGTGGCGCCGAGGATCAGCACGTGGTCGCCCGGCTTCACGTTGGCCGCGAAGGAGAGCGCCGTCCACGCCGAGATGCCTGGGTTCGGTACGGCTGCGGCGGTCACGGAGTCGACGCCCTCGGGTACGTCGACGAGACCGGCGGTGCCGACGAGCGTCCGCTCGGCCATCATCCCGAACGGCGCCACCGAGTTGCCGTAGACGCGGCGGCCGTCGGCGAGGCGTGCGACGCCGTCGAAGCCCGGCACCGCGGGAAGGGGGATCTCCTTGCTGGCGTAGTGCTTTCCCGAGACGAGGGCGCGGGTGAGGTTGGTCAGCGCGGAAGCCTCGACGGTCGCGACGACGGCGCCGTCGCGTTCCTCGGGCTCGGCGAACTCGGCGTACACGGGGGTGGCGCCCCACTCCTCGACGACTGCTGCGTACACGACGGCCTCCATTGTTTCCACGTAGATGGTTTCTCCAGAAACAATGTACGGCGACACGACGGCGATGGCAAGATGGTTTCCATGAAAACCAAGTCGGCATTGGTGGCTGACATCAACGACCTGCTGGGGGCGGTGAAGGACAAGTTCGAGGACGACGAGGACGGCGACGCCGAGCGGGACTACATGGTGCAGCGCTGCCCGCCCCGTCTCGAGGGGGTCCTGCGATCGCTGCCCACCCCGGCCCTGCACCTGCTGGCCCACCTCGCCGACGGGACCACCGGCGTGGTGGGACTGGCGGCGCGCTCGGGGCAGCTCAAGGGCACCGTGTCGAAGCAGGTGCAGCGGCTGGTCGAGGCCGGCCTGGTGACCCGCACGCCGATCCCGGGCAACCGCAAGGAGATCGAACTGTCGCTGTCGGCGGACGGCGAACTGGTGGTGTCGGCGCACGCCGAGATGCACGAGGAGATGGCGGCGGGGGTCGGAGACTTCCTCGGCCGCTACGCCAACGCCGAACTCGAGGTGGTCGCCAGGGTGCTGCGCGACCTGCTCGCCACGCGACGGGTCGGCGTCCGACTCGAGGTCGACGCCGGCGTCAGAGCGGCGTCGGGACCTGGTCCTCGTCCGGAAGCGACCCGGTGACCTGGAAGATGACCCGACGGGCCACCTCGACCGCGTGGTCGGCGAAGCGCTCGTAGAAGCGGCTCAGCAGCGTCACGTCGACGGCGGCCGTCACGCCGTGCTTCCACTCGCGGTCCATCAGCACGTTGAACAGGTGGCGATGCAGGTCGTCCATCGCGTCGTCCTCTTCGCGGATCCGGGCGGCCTTCTCCGGATCGCGCGTGAGCAGCACCTCCTGGGCGCTGCCGCTGAGTTCGACTGCGACACGGCCCATCTCGGCGAAGTAGCCGTTCACCTCCTCCGGCAGCGCGTGCTGCGGGTGGCGACGGCGGGCGATCTTGGCGACGTGCAGGGCGAGCGCGCCCATGCGATCGATGTCGGCGACGATCTGGATGGCACTGACGATCGACCGGAGGTCACCGGCCACCGGCGCCTGCAGGGCCAGCAGCACGAACGCCGCCTCCTCCGCGCCGACGCTCAACGCGCTGATCTGGTCGTGGTCGGTGATGACCTGCTCGGCGAGGGCGAGGTCGGCCTGCAGCAGAGCCTGGGTCGACCGCTCCATCGCGACGCCCGCGAGGCGGCACATCTCCCCAAGCTGGTCGGACAGGGCAGCCAGCTGCTCGTGGTAGGCGGTACGCATGGACAAATCCTACGTTCTGAGCCGGGGAAAGGTCACGTCGTCGCAGGTGAACGGACAGTGAATGCCGTTCGTCGGCTCATCCCTCGCAGGACGTGTCCGCCGCGTTGGTGACACTCAGATCCTCCGGCAGGGCGGTGGGCTCGCTGCTGGCGCCCTTGAGCACCTGCACCTGGACCGTCGATCCGCTGGGCCGCGGCGGCTCCACCGTCGAGAAGTCGGAACCCAGGACCACGCGGATCTCGTCACCCATGCCCGAGACGCGCTCGATCGTGGGATTGGCGAACGACGAGGCGACCGTGGCCGCGGCCTCCTCGTTGCCCGCGGAGAAGAACACGGTGGTCGAGTCGAGCGGTCCGGGATAGTCGTCGGGTTCGACGGTGTTGAAGCCGTGCTCCTGCAGCTCGGTGGCGGCGGTGGTGGCGAGCCCGTTCTCGCCGGTCGAGTTGGACACCCGCACGGTGACCGCACCCGGATCGGTGGTGACGGCGTCGACCATCTCGCCGTGCGCGTCGGGGGCGGCGCTGGTCGGGGTTCCGGGCACCGGGGTGTTGTCGGCGGCCTTCTCCTCGGGCAACGGATCGTCGTTGATGATCGCGTCGAACAGGGCCCTCGTGTCGTCCATCCGCGGGACCTCGTTGCCATACTCGTCGGCGTATCCGACGGTCGGCACGGTCAGGAACGTGATGCGGCCCGCGTTGACGCCCTGCACCGACTGGCCGAGGTCGACGAGGTCCTTGGTGTCGATGTTGTCGACGTAGCTGTCCGCGATGAACATGTTCACCACGTTGTTCAGCTTGCTCAGCGAGAAGAAGGTGTCCTTCGAGATCAGTGAGCGCAGCAGCGACGACAGAAACAGCTGCTGGCGCTTGATGCGGCCGTAGTCGCCGTTGGTCTCGGTGGTGACCTGCCGCGCGCGCACGTACTGCAGCGCGGTGTGCCCGTCGATCAGCTGCCGGCCCGCAGTGGGCAGCACGGTGCCCAGCTCGTAGTCCTCCAGCGGGGTCGTACTGCAGACCTCGACGCCGCCCAATGCGTCGACCATCGTCTGGAAGCCGGAGAAGTCGACGGCCATGAACCGATTCACCGACAGTCCGGAGAGCTTCTGGATGACCTTCACCAGGCACTTCGGCCCGCCGACCGCATAGGCCGAGTTCAGCTTCGTCTCGGTGTAGACCTCTTCGAGGCCGTACATCGGCGATTCCTCGTCGGTGATGGGTCCGTAGACCCGGGTCTGCGGGTCCCACGGTTCGCATTCCTGCGGCGTGATCGACAGGTCGCGCGGGAAGGACACCGCGACGACGCGCTTCCGGTTGGCCGGGATGTTGACCAGCATGATCGTGTCGGACCGCGCGCCGGCCGCGTCGTCGGTGGTGCCCGCGCCGACGTCGCTGTTCACGCCGATGCGGCTGTCGGTGCCCACGATGAGGAAGTTCTCGTCGCCGAACTGCGCGTTGGGATCGAGGATGTCGCGCGAACCGGGGTCCAGCGCCGAGACCTTGTTGAGGCTGCGGTTCTTGCTCGACTGCCACTGCCATGCCGAGCCGGTCATCGCGAGCGCGCAGATGGCGATCAGCGCCGCGGCGACGCGGCCGATGATCATGGCGCGGTGTCGGGTCCGGTGGGTGCGCACCGCGGGCAGCACGGTGGTCTCGCCGACGCGCTCGGCATCGCCGGCCGGGAAGGTCTCCGCCGGGCGGGGCTCGCCCGACAGGACGGGGAGTTCGGAGGCGTGCGCGGGGAGTGCGGGGAAGACGTCGGTGTGGGGATCGGCCTCGCGGCGCACCGGCTCGGGTGCTGGCTCGGGATCCGACTCGGCGACCGGCTCGGGATCCGACTCGGCGACGGGTTCTGGTTCCGCTTCTGGCTCCGGCTCGGCGCGGGCACGGCGGCGGGGACGGTCCTCGCCCGTGGTGGCCGCGGGGGCGGCGCCGGTGACCTTCGCGATGAGGTCGGCGACGGTCACGCCGTCGACGTGACTCCCGGCCGACTCGACGTCGTCGTCGTCGGGATCCGGACGGCTACGCCGGCCCGTCGAGCGGCTCTGCGAAACAGTCGGCCTCTCCCACGGCGCGGCGCCTGGCCCTGGGCGCGGCGATCGGGTAAGCCATTGATTGTCGTCACCCGGCTCGTCCGACCGTCGGCGGCCAGGAGTGGCGTCTTCACCGTCACTCATGTCCAGCGGTCCTCCGACTCCGGCTACGCACGCGGAAATTCGATGATGTGCTTCTAGTCTTGTAGCAGCACGACGTGGGCTCCGCTACCCGGAACCGGTACTGACGAACCCACATCGTACTGAGAGATCCTGAGAACGAACCAGTCGGCGAACGTTGCGGTGCCGTCTCGGTGCAGTGTCGCAGGCATCTCGGTGATACCTCTCGGTCACCCTCCGGAGTGCATGACGTCGGCGCCGAACGGCACCGTGCAGTCGTTCGGGTCGTCGAGCCAGCCCTCGGGCAGCGACACGCTCGCCGCGGAACCCTGGCGTCCCCGAGGACCCTCCGCGGCCCGCGGGAACTGCACGTCGTGGTCGAGGCGGGCCAGCAGGTCGTCCAGTTCGGCGAGCGTCTTGACCAGCGCCAAACCGCGCCGCAGGTCGGCGCCCGCCGGGAAGCCGTGCAGATACCAGGCGACGTGCTTGCGGATGTCACGCATCGCCTTGTCCTCACCGAAGTGGTCGGTGAGAAGCTCGCCGTGCCGCCGGATGATGCCTGCCACCTCGCCGAGGGTGGGCGGCTCCTGCACGGGCCGGCCGCCGAACGCGGCGGACAGCTCGGCGAACATCCACGGCCGGCCGAGGCAGCCGCGACCGATGACGACTCCGTCACACCCGGTGGCCGCCATCATCGCAAGCGCGTCGTCGGCGTCGAAGATGTCGCCGTTGCCGAGCACGGGGATGGAGGTGACGTGCTGCTTGAGCGCGGCGATCTGCTCCCAGTCGGCCGTCCCGGAGTACCTCTGGGCGGCCGTGCGAGCGTGCAGTGCAACGGCGGCCGCGCCCTCCTCGGCGGCGATGCGGCCCGCGTCGAGATGGGTGTGGTGGGCGTCGTCGATGCCGATGCGGAACTTCACGGTGACGGGGATGTCGGTGCCCTCGGTCGCACGCACCGCGGCCGAGACGATCTGCCCGAACAGCGCGCGTTTATAGGGGAGGGCGGCACCGCCGCCGCGGCGCGTCACCTTGGGCACCGGGCAGCCGAAGTTCATGTCGATGTGGTCGGCCAGGCCCTCGTCGGCGATCATCTTCGCCGCGGCGTAGGTGTTGGCGGGGTCGACGGCGTACAGCTGCAGCGACCGCGGCGACTCCTCGGGCGCGAACGTCGTCATGTGCATCGTCACCGGATGCCGTTCGACGAGCGCGCGGGCGGTCACCATCTCGCACACGTAGAGGCCGCTGACGGTGCCCTCACGCGCCAACTCCAGTTCGCGGCACAGCGTCCGGAAGGCGACGTTGGTGACGCCTGCCATCGGCGCCAGCACGACGGGGCTGCGCAAGGCGAACGGCCCGATCTTGAGGGATCGGGCCGTGTCCGTGTCCGGGGGAGCGGTTACGACGACGATGATCCCACCAGCAGGTTCTTGCGCGCCTTCTTCTCGGCCACCTGACGCTCGCGCTCGAGGCGGCGCTGCTTGGCCGTCTCGAACTTCTGGCAGGCCTCTTCGAGTTCCTCGATCAGCTTGCCGAGGTCGTCACGCATCTCGGCGGCCTCGCCGGTGAAGTCCTCGCGCTCGAAGATGCGCCACTTGCGCAGCACGGGCATCACGACGTCGTCGAGGTGGATGCGGGGGTCGTAGACGCCGCCGACGGCGATCGTCACGGCGCGACGGCGGAACTCGGGCACCGTGTATCCGGGCATCTTGAAGTTGCGCAGCACGCGGTGCAGCGACTTCATCGCCTGGTTGGGGGCGATGTCCAGACCGGCGGCCGACACGTCGCGGTAGAAGATCATGTGCAGGTTCTCGTCGGCGGACACGCGACCGAGGAGCTGGTCGGCGATGGTCTCGTTGCATGCCTTGCCGGTGTTGCGATGCGAGACGCGCGTCGCGAGTTCCTGGAACGTCACGTAGATGACGGAGTCGAACAGGCTCTCGGCGAACATGTCGCCCTGCGCGTTCTGGCCGGGGCTGAAGCCGCGGGTGACCTGCTCGAGCCGGATGGTCTCGAGTTCGACGGGGTCGATGGCGCGGGTGACGATGAGGTAGTCGCGCAGGGCGATGCCGTGGCGGTTCTCCTCGGCGGTCCAGCGGTTGACCCACCAGCCCCAGGGGCCGTCCATGCTGAAGTTCATCGCGATCTCGCGGTGGTAGGACGGGAGGTTGTCCTCGGTCAGCAGGTTCTGCACCATCGCGGTCTGGGCGATGTCCGACAGCTTCGACTGCTCGGGGCTCCACTCCTGCCCGCCGAGCGCGTAGAAGTTCTTGCCGTCGGACCACGGGACGTAGTCGTGCGGATTCCAGTCCTTGCGCATCGAGAGGTGCCGATTGATGTTCTTCTCGACCACGGGCTCGAGTTCTCGCAGAAGATGCAGGTCGGTCAAGTCCATCGCCATGGGGCGTCGTCCTCCTCGCGTTCGGAACCTCGGATAAGTATCTGTACCCGTTGGTTGCAGTCAATATATCTGTGTCCCCCGGTGACATTCAAGTTCTGTTATCCGAGTGTGACGGGTGTGGCACAGCTAGCCTCGAAACGACACTTCACCCGGTAGCATTCGGGGCGGGTCACCCCCGCCCAGCAAAAGCGCAGCCCACCCCGGCGTGACGAAAGGTCGCAGCAGACGTGAAGAAGATCCTGATTCTCGGAGCCGGCGCCCTCGGAGCTGCCTCGGTGTCCATGGCGTTGCTGGGGACCGGCGTCGCCAGCGCCGACGATGCGGTCGTCGGCCAGACGTTCGCCGATGCGAAGGCCGCGCTCAGCCAGCAGGGTCTGTCCGCGCAGGTCTCCACCACGGTCGGGGACCGCAAGGACTGGGACGCGTGCATCGTCACCAGCGCCACCAAGGCGCCCGGCATCGACGGCTTCGGCGACCAGCGCAACGGCGTCATGAACGTCAACCTCAATTGCTACGCAAAGTACGGAACGGCGAACTGGCCCGGCTTCTCGCTGGCCAGCCCGGAAGGCCGCAAGATGTACGAGGCGGATCTGGCAGCAAAGAAGCAGCGCGAGGCCGAGCAGCTGGCTGCGCAGCAGCAGGCCGAGGCCGAGCAACTGGCCGCCGCGAACGCCCAGACCGGCGGCGAGTAAACGCCGGACCAACACCTGCTGAGAGGCCCTTCAGCTGCAGGTCTACTAGTCGTGCACGGTCGAACTAGCGGCGGTACGATCCCCGCGAGCAAGGCTGTTACGACTCGCAGATAGGGCTACCGTGAAGAAGCTCATCGTTATTGGTTCTGGCGCTGCATGCGCATTCGCGTTCTCCGCGGTGCTGGGCACCGGCATCGCCTCGGCGGACGACTACGCGGGGCAGTCGTACTCCGACGCATCGTCCGCGGCCAGTGACGCCGGTCAGACCGTCGTGGTGGCGGCGCGCGTCGGTGACAAGGTCAGCGAGGACGAGTGCCTGGTCACCCGTTCGCAGACCGCACCGTTCGCGAGTGCCAACGACGGCGCGCACGTCTCCGACACCGTGCAGTTCTACTTGAACTGCAACGCCGGGGTCGCGTCGGCGACGTCGCCGGGCAACTCTCAGGCCAGCGAGGTCGGCCGGGCCACCAAGGCCGCCGAGGAAGAGGCCGCCGCGCAGGAGGAGCAGGAACTCGCCGCGGCCAGCACGCCCGACGAGTAGGCCGGTCGCTCAGCCGGTCGTCGCCCGGCTGAGCAACATGTCGACGCAATAGTCGATGAATTGCTCCCTCGTCGCGCTTAGTCGCCCGTTGAGGTAGGCCGTGAACAGCGCGGTGAGGGCACCCACCAGTCCCGTGGCGACCATCGCCGCCACCGCGGTGTCGGTGATCCGGGTCAGCTTGCGCTGCAACAGGTCGATGAACGTCGGCATCCACTCCGCGCCGGAACGGGCGAGCACCGGTTCGCGCTCCGGGGCGATCAGCAGGACGCGGCCGCGGGCCGGGTCGTCGACCATGAGGGTCACGAACCGCTCGACGGCGTCGCGTGGCGTGGTCGACGACGTCAGCGCGGACATCGCCGTGCTGCACACGTCGTCGTAGACGGCACGGACGAATTCGTCGCGGTCGGTGAAGCTCTCGTAGAAGTAGCGCTCGGTGAGGCCGGCCTCGCGGCAGACGGCGCGCACCGTCAGCGCCGGCCCGGTCGGTCCCCCCAGCAACTGCACGCCCGCGGCGACGAGTTTGTCGCGCCGCAGCGCCGCGCGTTCCCGGAGTGGGACGCCGGACCACTGGCTCCGTCGTTGACCGGACGTCACATTCCTCCTAAGCTCTTCGTTGACAACGACTGTAGTCAGAATCTCCCGCCCGGCCGATGGAGAAGCCGCCAGTGACACAAGATACGTCCCCGACCTGCCCGGTCACCAGCGACGCGGCGGTCGCCGTGGGCTGCCCCGTCGCGCCGGGTGGCTACGCCGCGCCGCCGCTCGGGCCCGATTCGCTCACCTGGAAGTACTTCGGCGACTGGCGCGGCCTGCTTCAGGGCCCGTGGGCGGGGTCCATGCAGAACATGCACCCGCAGCTGGGCGCCGCCGTCGAGGAGCACTCGACGTTCTTCGTGGAGCGGTGGCAGCGGCTGCTGCGTTCGCTGTACCCGATCGGTGGCGTCGTGTTCGACGGCGACCAGGCGCCCCGCACCGGCGCCGAGGTCCGCGACTATCACGTGGACATCAAGGGCGTCGACGCCCAGGGGCGCCGCTACCACGCGCTGAACCCGGACGTCTTCTACTGGGCGCACTCCACGTTCTTCGTCGGCACCCTGATCGTCGCCGACCGGTTCTGCGGTGGCCTCACCGAGGCCGAGAAGCGGCAGCTGTTCGAGGAGCACAAGGCCTGGTACGCGTTGTACGGCATGAGCACCCGGCCCGTCCCGGACACCTGGGAGGACTTTCAGGAGTACTGGGACCACATGTGTCGCAACGTGCTGGAGAACAACTACGCCGCCCGCGCGGTGCTCGACCTCAGCGAGCTGCCCAAGCCGCCGTTCGCCCGGCAGCTGCCCACCTGGCTGTGGAACCTGCAGCGTCCGCTGGTCGCCACGTTCTTCGTGTGGTTCACCGTCGGTCTGTACGACCCGCCGGTGCGCGAGCTGATGGGCTACGACTGGTCGGCACGCGACGAGCGGCTGCACCGGCTGCTCGGCACGGCGGTCGGCAAGGTGTTCGCCCTGCTGCCCCGTCGCGCCCGCATGCATCCGCGCGCCCGCGCCGGATGGGACCGCGTCACCGGTCGCGCGCCCGCCGACGCACCGCTGCCGGAGACGCCGGCGCGAAACCTGCCGCCGCTCGAGCATCGCGGCAACCCGATGCACTACTGCCCCAACGTCTGAGGACGGCCACCCGCGCCACTAGCGTGGGACCGATGGCGGACCACGAACTCCTGGGCGGCCGATACGAACTCCGCGGCCTGCTCGGCCACGGCGGCATGGCCGAGGTGCACGCGGGCTGGGACGTCCGGCTGAATCGGCCCGTGGCCGTGAAACTGCTGCACCGCTCGCTGCTGCACGACCCCGACTCGCGCGCCCGCTTCGGCGTCGAGGCGACCGTGGCCGCGGCGACCAACCACCCGAACATCGTGACCGTGCACGACAGCGGCGAGCATCACGGCGTCCCGTACCTGGTCATGGAACAGCTGCCCGGTACGACGCTGGCCGAGTCGATCGCCCGCGGACCCATGCCGGTGCCCTACGTCCGGGCCGTGCTGGCCGACGTCCTCGCGGGCCTGGCCGCCGCTCACGCCGCCGGAATCCTGCACCGCGACGTCAAGCCCTCGAACGTGCTGTTCGGCGCGACGGGTGAGGCCAAGCTCGCCGACTTCGGCATCGCGAAGTCCACCGGCGCGGACATCACGCGCGTCGGTCAGGTGGTCGGCACCATGGCCTACCTGAGCCCGGACCGCATCTCCGGCAAGCCCGCCTCGCCCGCCGACGACCTGTACGCCGTCGGCGCGATGGGCTACGAGGCCCTCACCGGCACGATGGCGTTCCCGCAGCAGGACCCGGTGCTACTGCTGCGGGCGGTGGCCGAGCGCGACGTGCGCCCGCTGCGCGCGGCGCGGCCCGACGTCGACCCCGTGCTCGCGGGCGTGATCGACCGGGCGATGTCACCCGATGCCGCGGTGCGGTTCCCCAGCGCCGACGCGATGCGCAGCGCACTCGTCGCGATCCGGCCGCCCACGCGGGTGCTCTCCGCGCCCGTGCCGCCACCGCTCACGGGTGCCGTGCCCCCGCCACCTCCGCCCGACCGCCGCCGAAAGGCGCTGGCCGGCATCGCCGTTGCGGCCGCCGTCCTGCTGGCCCTGGTATTGGTGATCGTGGAGGCGACGTCGTCGGAGCCGGCGACCTCCGAGCCGACGACCACACCCACGACGTCGAGCACGCCGTCGACGACGACGGCCGTGCCCGTCTCGACGTCGTCCGCGGTGCTGGTGCCGCCGCCCGCGCCCGGGCCGCCGGGGGAGCGGGGGCGGGGTGCCGACCGGCCGAAGAAGCCGAAGAAGGGCGACGACTGACACGGCCCGTTTGACGGCCGCGTCACTGGGGATCCGCGCCGCATGGCGACCACCGCGAAGCGCTCCACGACCACGCCGTCCGCGGCGCCGGGCCTACTGCTGGGACTAGGCCTCGGCGGTCTCGTCGACGGCATCGTCCTGCACGAGATCCTGCAGTGGCATCACATCCTCAGCAGCGTGCCGGAACACCCCACCGACACCGTGGCGGGCCTGGAGGTCAACGTCCTGGCCGACGGCTTCTTCCACGTGGTGACCTGGCTGCTGGTGATGGCGGGCACCACCATGACGGTCGTGGCATGGCGCCAGGGGCGGCTCGCCCCCACGTGGCCGTTCCACGTCGGGCTGCTGCTGCTGGGGTGGGGGATCTTCAACGTGGTCGAGGGTGTCGTCGACCATCAGATCCTTCAGATCCACCACGTGCGGGACGATCTCGGCGGCCCGCCGGCGTGGGACCTCGGGTTCCTGGCCTTCGGGATCCTGCTGATCGTCGTCGGGTGGGCGCTGTACCGGCGGGGTGCGCGGAGGTGACGACACCTTGGTACCCCCACCCGGGCTCGAACCGGGGACCTGCGGATTAAAAGTCCGTAGCTCTACCAACTGAGCTATAGGGGCGCGGTACAGAAGGATACTTGGCCACCCTCGTTTGAGGATTTGGGTGTCGGTACCCTAAGCTATCGAAGCTCCCAACGTCACCGCGTTGTGGGCAACCCCGAAGAGATTCGGCTTTGGCCCCCATCGTTTAGCGGCCTAGGACGCCGCCCTTTCACGGCGGTAGCACGGGTTCGAATCCCGTTGGGGGTACGACGCGACGGTGGTGACACCGGAGCAGCAGTAACGCAGGAAAGCAAGGCCCTGTGGCGCAGTTGGTTAGCGCGCCGCCCTGTCACGGCGGAGGTCGCGGGTTCGAGTCCCGTCAGGGTCGCCATCATTGGCGAGGTACACCGGTGTGAGTCGGTGGCCTTCCGGCCAGGTAGCTCAGTTGGTACGAGCGTCCGCCTGAAAAGCGGAAGGTCGCCGGTTCGATCCCGGCCCTGGCCACTTCAGAGGTTGTTTTGGCGTCGCTACGTGAAGCGATTCGACGTTTATTCGATGTTTATACCCATTGCCTTGTCTAGCGCCGCAGCCACTTCGGTGTGCACGGTGCCCCGCGACATGTAGACATCCTGGGTCATGGACGGCCGCGCGTGGCCCAGCTGGTCCGCGCCTACGCGGGCCGACAGCCCGGAATCGTCGATCAGCGTGGCCACCGTTTTGCGGAACGAGTGCGACGACACGTCCGGCAAGCCGAGGGAGTCGCGTACCTCTCGCCACTGCTTGCCGAAGTTGTCCGGGTCGCGCAGAGAGTCCGACGATGACGGGAAAATTACCCCGACCGTGTTCGTCCTACCGTTCTTCTTCGGGCAGGGGAGCAACGGCAAGTCGGTTCTGTGCGAGGTTCTGCTCGGCGTGTTCGGCGGCGAGTATGCGATCACCGCACCAGCCAACTTTCTTATCGCAGGTCGCGACAAGCATGAGACAGAAATTGCCCGTTTGCGCGGTGCGCGTCTGGTCGTCTGCTCCGAGGTCAACAAGGGCGCTCAGTTCGATGAGCAGAAGACCAAGATGCTGACGGGCGGAGATCAGCTGTCGGGCAGGGGAATGCGGGAGAATTTCAGCGACTTCACGCCGTCTCACACGCTCATTCTGACGGGTAATCATAAGCCGACAATGTCCGGCGGGGGCACCTCATTTTGGCGTCGCCTCAGCTTGGTCCCGTTCCTTCACCAGGTCGCCGCGGAGGACCGAAAAGAAGGTCTGGCCGCCAAACTCGTCGCGGAGGAAGGGCCCGGGATTCTGGCGTGGATTGTCTCCGGTGCGGTCGACTATCTGAAGTCTCGTGACGCCCAGGAGCACGACAAGTTGAGGGTTCCTGCGAGCGTTAGGGAGGCGAGCGAGGCATACCGGGAAGACACGCAGGGCTCGGTGGAGCGATTCCTGAGCGACTGCTGCACTGTCGGGCGGGATCAGCGTCCGCAGCGTGCGGCGGCTGTCTACGCGTCATACCGCGCGTGGACGTTCGCGATGGGTGAGCAGCCGGTGTCTGACGCTCAGTTTGGGTTGGACGGCTCGTCCTACGGACTGGAGAAGGCGACCCGCAACAGTTCAGGGGCGCGGTACTACGTCACTGTTCACACCGACCGGCTTCCAGCAAATGAATGCGCGAGTTGATGTGCGCCGCCGTCCCAGCACTAGACCCAACATCAAACTCCCCAAGCGGGTGTTGGCCAGTGCAGGGTTAATGCTGGAGGCAAGTCGGAAGCTCCGCAGGCCGTGCTGGGTAGTGCTGGGTGTGCTGGTTTCTTTAACTCGATGGAATCCGTCAGGATTCTGAGTCAAAAACTGCAGGTGCGACCTCCGATAAAGGCTTGTGGCCGTCGCAGTGTGCCAACCCAGCACACCCAACGCTGCTTACACGCCGAATGAGCCACGCAGCAAAGACGCCACACCACGACTGAAAGGAATATCCATGATCTATCGAGACGCCGAAGTATCGGCGCACACCCAGCGGAAGCGCACATGCGGGGAGGCTGCGGCCGATGCCCGAGCTGTGCTCGCCCAGATCGAGAGCGGCGCCCTCGACGCGCTGCCTCTAGCGGTCCGCGACGGACTGCGCATCGATGCCGAGCGAGCCTTGCGTGACCCAGTCTTGGCATTTGTGGTCGAGGTGCGACCGGCGCGGCGCAGCAGTGGTCGCACGGTGGTTGTGGCCTGCCCGATATGCCGAAAGAGGCACATTCACGGCTGGCCGTTGCGTGACGCTGCACCGGGCTGGCGTGGCGCCCACTGCATTCGTGGTCGGTCCTACTACATCCCAGGTCCGCGGGAAAGGGCAGTTACCTGAATCGCGACGCTCACCTCGACGAGCTCAGCCGTCGAACGAAAGTCCGCCCCGTTCAGAAAATGCGCTGGAGTACAGCCCGGGCGAGATCAGCGGCTCCAGCGAACGTCCATACCCGACACCTCCGTTTCGGCCAGCTGTGCGGCTGCGTCGAAGCTGCTCCGAGATCAGACGGAGCGAATCGTCCCTAGCTGCCATCTTGGCCCACAGTGCTGCTACCAACGTGGCCACGGGGTGATGGAACAGATCTGCGTTGTCGTCGCTGGAGCACATCCACACGTCGAAATAGGTATGCGACTTCTCCGATTCCTTCTTCGAGACGTTTGCCTCGCGGAACCAGCAATCAAGGTCGGCGACGCACACCAAATCCAAGTTTTCGCGCGGGTGCACGGTTGCAGTCGTTGACTCCTCTAGAACGTCGAGTATTTTCATAAACAGGATTGATTGTTTTGGCGTGTCGATAGGAACTTGCGAGCACTCCGAAGATCAACGGCGAAAACAGTTCTCCCACAATATTTCCGGGTATCTGATTGACACCTCGACGCAGATTCGCAGCTTCGTCCGCGGCTGACGTTAGCTTTTTCTTCGTGAGTTCGCCCTTTACGCTAAAGGCAGCAACAACACCCGAAACAAGCACTTCTGACCGCTCTCGGAGCTGCCGCGGATAGGCGGGATGGTAAATGACGAGATCCGTCTCAGAGGAGAGACTTGAACTGCCGTCTGGACCGTCGAGAATTAGATACTTCCGTGTTCCGATCTCATATTCCGGTGGAAGCCAGCCGATGAGTAGCCTCCGCCAAAGCGACTCGTAGAGGTGACCACGCCGCTGTATGCTCCGTCCGCGGTGCTTCCTCGTCCCTACTGCGGCCGATTTGGCAACATCGTATTCGCGCTGGATGTCGCCGCCGACCCCCGCAAGCCACCGGTGATGGGGCTGATCCACTTGTCCGCTCATGTCCGTCATCGAAGCGCGTGTGCACGCGCTCGTCTAGTTGCCGCGTCCGTATCCGCGAGGGACCTCTAGGGCTGGCGCTACTTGCCGGGGGCGCGGAATGCCGGCGGGCGTCGAAGCGAGAGCAGCAGAGCGTGGTTTGCTCCATGCGCGGGGGACATCGCGCGGCCTCGCCGAAGGACCATCCGTGTCAGACGGTGGTGCGATAGTGTCCGCCTCGGATTGTTTGTTTAGAAACATTGGGGTGGGGCTTCTTGTCAGTTGCGATTTCGCCACCGGAACCTGGTCAGGTTGTGGAGGTCAGGGGTTCGACGTGGGCGGTCGCGAACGTACAGGCACAGGGGTTGCCACGCAGTCCAGCTGACGAGGCAACCGCTCAGCTCAACCACGTCGTCGACCTTCAGTCGCTCGATGAGGACCGGCTCGGAGAGCAGCTGTCGGTCATCTGGGAGCTTGAGGTCGGCCAGACCGTAACTCCCGCGCAGGGCCTTCCCGAGACGATCAATCCCGGGGGCTTCGACGACCCCGTGACGCTGGCAGGGTTCGTCGATGCCATGCGGTGGGGTGCAGTGACGTCAGCTGATCCGAATCGGTATCAGGCGCCGTTCTGGTCGGGCGCCGCAGTCGAGGCTTACCAGTTGGAGCCGCTACGAAGAGCGCTATCCAGCCCACGCGCCAACCTACTGCTGGCCGACGACGTCGGGTTGGGCAAGACCATCGAGGCGGGGTTGGTCCTCCAAGAACTCTTCCTACGCCATCGCGCGCGCACCGCGGTCGTCGTATGCCCGCCCAGCTTGTCGCTGAAATGGCAGGACGAGATGCGGGACAAGTTCGGTCTGCAGTTCACCATCGTCAATAGCGAGTTAATGGCCGAAGTGCGCCGCAGCCATGGGTTGCATGCAAATCCGTTCCTGCTCTACCCGCGGGTGATCGTCAGCATGGCGTGGCTGCCCAAGGTGCGCGCACAACGGCTTCTCCGTGATGTGTACGCGCAGACGTCCAGCCCCAAGTCCGGCAAGCGATACGCATTCGACGTGTTGATCGTGGACGAGGCTCACCACGTCGCCCCGTCGAGTCCGAGTGCGGTGGCCGGTGGTCGCGGGTACGCGGTGGACACTCAACGCACTGTTGCCGTTCGCCAGCTTGCAGACAGATGCGAACATCGCCTCTTCTTGAGCGCCACACCACACAACGGCCACCCCGAATCCTTCACCGCGCTCATGGAGATGATCGACCCGCGACGGTTCTCACGCGGTGCACTACTCGACTCGAACGCGCTCAAGGACGTGACGGTCCGCAGGCTCAAGAAAGACTTGAAGGGCAAGGGATTCAAGGATCGTCAGGTCAAGGCGCTCCAATTCACGCCCGACGACACCGAACAAGAGATGTTCTCGCTGCTCGACGAGATCGTTACGCGTAGCGCCAAACAGAACGGCACCAAGCCCGGGGGCGACATCGTGACGATGCTGCTGAAGAAGCGTTTCCTGTCCAGCCCTTTCGCATTCGGGATGACGCTCACCCACTACCTCAGTTCAAGAGCCGGCCGAGGCTTGTCGGACGACTACGACGACATTTTTGGAGAAGGCCAGGCCGATGAGGAAGAAGGTCTGTGGGAGCAGGATGAGGCCGAGCGTCTCCGTGAATCCAAGGGCTCGGATCCTTTAACCGCTGCCAAGCCGGGGGAGTTGGAGAAGCTCGCCGAGTGGGGGCTGAGTTACGAGAGTCGCCCAGACGCGCGGCTGGAAGCGCTCGTCGAGTTCTTGGAAGCAGTGTGCCGACCGGACGGTAAGCACTGGACGAATGAACGCGTCGTCGTGTTCACCGAATACGCCCACACGGTCGATTGGCTGCAACGCGTGCTCGCGCAGCGCGGATACTCGGATCGACTGGCGGTCATCCAGGGCTCGACGAAGAGCGAAGATCGTGAGTACATCCGCTCGCAGTTCACCGAGGATCCGGCGAAGGAAGCGGTCCGCCTCCTGCTCGCCACCGATGCAGCGGGTGAAGGAATCGATCTGCAGACGCATTGTCATCGACTCGTCAACTTCGACATCCCCTTCAACCCTTCGCGGCTTGAGCAGCGAATTGGCCGCATCGACCGGTACGGCCAGGCCGAGCGGCCCGAAGTCTTCCACTTCGTGCCGGACGCCTCAGCCTCGACTTACGCAGCCGATGCGGACTTCATGGCCAGGATCGCGAGGAAAGTGGCCTTGGTCGAACAGGACCTCGGATCGGTCAATCAGGTTATCGGCGACGAGATCCAAGAACATTTCGCTCGCCGAAAATCACCCAAACGCAAGACCATAGGCGTCGACGCCAACGAGGTGATCAACTCCGCCCTAGCGGGTGGGATGGAGTTGAACTCACGGCTCACTCAACTGGAACAGGGCTACGACGAGTCCCGCGCTGAGCTCCACTTAGAGCCCGGCAACCTGCGACGGGTGGTGGATACCGCGCTGCGAATCAATCACCAGTCGCCTCTTGTCCCCATCGGCGACGACCGCACTGATGCCGACGTCTTCGAGATACCAGTACTTACCTCCGGTTGGCAGGACGCTTTGAAGGGACTGGACACCCGTCTGCAACCAGGCCGGATCCGTCCAATCACCTTTGACGCCAACGCGATCGATGGGCGGAACGACCTGGTCTACGTCCACCTTGGCCATCCGATCGTGCAGAAGGCACAACGCTTGTTGAGACGGTCGCTATGGAGCGTTGACTCAACTCTGAACAGAGTGACCGCTGTGGTTGTCGACGATCTGTCGGAGTCGTTCGTAGCGGCCGTGACCAGAATGGTGTTGGTCGGCCGTGGTGGAGTGCGACTGCATGAGGATGTTTTCCTGGCGGGTGTCCGGTTGAAGGGGCGCCGGGCGATGGCCGAGTCGAAAGCTGAAGCAGCGCTGGAGCTAGCACTGGATGGCCAGAATTTGAAGTCAGCGAACAATCGGACGGTCACTGCCCTCTGCGCCACGTGGAACGAACCGGACGCGCCACTGCGGAAACGCTTAGAGGACTCGATGAAGGACCGGGCCGCACGCCGGCATGAGCTGGTCATGGAGCAGCTTGCAAGTCGGCAAAGCGCCGATACGCGCCGTGCGCACGAAATCTTCGCGGCGTTTCGCGCAAATCTTTCGGAATCGCTGAATCAGCTTCGTACGAAAGACGCTGAGGCGGAGGCGACGCTGTGGGGTGATGAGCAGCAAAAGCAGTGGCGCCGAGACATTGAGGCGATGGAGCGGCGGCTCGACGAGCTTGACGACGAGGAGTATCGCGAAGTTGTGGCGATCGCTGATCGCTATGCCGATGTGAAGCCTCATACAACTGCTGCGGCTGTGGTTTTCGCGTTGACGCATGACGACGCGGATGGGGGCTTGAAGTAGTGGTGATTTCGCCCCGCCGTCGGGTGGTTCCGAGTGTGGCTGATCTGCATCGACAGTGGTTGGAGTTGGTGGATACCGACGGGCCGTTCCTGGCGGTGTCTCCGTTGAAGCGTGTGTGGCCACAGGGAGTGCCGGCGTTGCCGGAGGATCGTCGGGAGGCACTGTCCCATGCGCGCAAGGATTTTGAGTCTGCGTGGGAGACGTTGGATCGCTCTGGGGGCGACGATGCTGCGGTCGAAGCGTATCGGTCGGCACGGGACAAATGGGTGGAGACCGTTTTACGCGATGTCGTGGGGTGGGCAGAGTCGTTGTCGTGGGGGCAGGTTCCAGGTGTGCAAGCGCAGTCGCCCAATCGCGCGGTGACTGTGACCGCGCAGGCAGCACTGTTGGGGACCGATGGCCTCGGTGCGTTGGTGCATTTGGTCGACCCGGTGGAATCGTTGCGGCAGACGCCGAATGGTTTGTGGGCGGCGACTCCCATCGATCGGATGGAAGCGCTGCTGCGTGACAACGGCTGTGCGATTGGCATTGTCACCGACGGCCGCTGGTGGGGTTTGGTGTGTGCCCGCGAAGGCAGCATGGTGGCCTCGGGCGTCGTTGATGCGCTGACATGGATCGAGGAGCCGCGGACTCGGGATGCCTTTCTCGCGGTCATCAGCCGTCAGTACATAGTGGGCGGAGATCCGGCCGAGCGGTTGCCGGTGCTGTTCGCAGAATCCGTCGCGGCAGCCGAAGAGATCACCGAGGCGCTTGGCGCCCAGGTGCGCCGCGCAGTGGAGTTGTTGGTGCAGTCCTTCTCCGAGTCAGCGGCCGACGCTACCCGACGTGGTGCACCGGATCCGTTGCCCGAGAACACGCATCAGGTATACGAAGCGGCTGTCACGGTGATGATGCGGATCGTGTTCTTGCTTTTCGCCGAAGAGCGCGGTCTGTTGCCTTCGGGGGAATTGTTCGCGCAGGGCTACGGCATCTCGGGCGAATTGGACCGGCTTCAATCTCGCGAGGTGGATGACGGCGAGGAGGCACTAGATGCCACGTCGCTGACGTGGCATCGACTGCTTGCCACTAGTCAGGCGCTATATCGAGGGGCGTCGTTCGAGAGCATGCGAATGCCCGCCTACGGCGGCTCCCTATTCGATCCTGCCCGTTTTGGCTTCATGACTGCGGCGAGTGAGCACGGCACGCTCACGCTCACAGTCTCAGATCGGGTGATGTTGCACGTGCTGCGATCAGTACAGCAGGCGGTTCTCAAAGGTGGTGAAGCGCGCCGTATCTCGTTCCGCGACATCGATGTCGAACAGATCGGCTACATCTACGAGGGTCTGCTCGGCTATACGGCCGTGACAGTCAGCGAAGCCTACATGGGGTTGCGCGGGACGTCGGGGGATGAGCCAGAGATCCCGCTATCAGTGCTGGAGAAAATGGCTTCCGAGGACATGGATCCGAAGAACCTTGCTGCCGCCATCCAGCGGTGGGTCGATCACGATCAGCCATCGGCCAAGCCCCAATCGACCGCGGCGATCACTAAGGCTGTTGGGGCCGTGGTGGAGCCAAACATCGTCAGTGGTCTGACGCAGGCTGTCGGTGGCGACGAAGGACTACGGGATCGGGCACTGCCGTGGCTGGGGCTGGTTCGGCTCGATCTTCGTGGGCGTCCGTTCGTAGTGCTCGGCGGTGGGCTAATGGTCAAGGAGACTCCCTCACGCAAGAACGCTGGTGCGCATTACACCCCGAAATCGCTTGCGGAGGACGTGGTTCTGTATGCACTGCAACCTCTGTGTTACTCGCCGGGGCCGTATCGCACTGCTGACGAGGTTGAATGGAAGCTGAGGTCCTCCGACGACATCCTGAGTTTGAAGGTCGCTGACATAGCATGCGGCTCCGGAGCATTTCTGGTCGCCGCGGCGAGATACCTCGCGGATCGCGTCGTAGAGGCTTGGACCTCCGAGGATCCAAGCAACAGTCACCGCGGGGATCTCAAAATGCGGGCTGTCCGCGAAGTGGTTGCCAACTGCCTCTACGGTGCCGACATCAACGACATGGCAGTCGAGATGTGCAAGCTTTCTCTATGGCTGGTCTCGTTAGACCGCGATCTGCCGTTCTCATTCGTAGACGACAAAATCTTCCACGGCAACTCGCTGCTGGGGCTGACGACCCTGGACCAGCTGCGCAAACTGCACATTGATCCTGCACGCGTGCCTGTGGGGGAGATGTTCGAGATCTTCGACGTTGACATTGACGCCACCATCCGCAAGGCCGTCGATCTACGCGAACGGCTTGCCACCCCGATCGACGACAACGATCCTGCCCGAAATAGCGCTGCAAAACGCCGTCAACTTAGCGAACTGCGCAGTGTGACGGCTGACCTTCGAACAATCGCCGATGGCGTGATCGGCGCCGGCCTACCACTAGGCGGCAAACCCGGCAAGGCCCTCGACGAGGTCTATGAGAACCTGCGCATCGCCGTCAAGGCTGCACACCCGCAGACCGGACAATCGGACTCCACTCACCTCAACACAATCATCGACAGCGGATTAAAGCCCACCGTTCCCACCGACTACAGTCGCTGGAAACCACTCCACTGGATTATCGAAGCTCCTGACGTCGCAGCCGATCACGCCGGATTTGACGCGATCATCGGCAACCCGCCCTTCCTCGGCGGCTCAAAGATCACCGGAGCGATGGGTGAGCCTGTGCGTGACTGGTGGATCCATCAGATCGCTAACTCTCAGCGCGGCAACGCCGACCTAGTTGCATACTTCTTCCGTCGCGCGTTCGAACTGCTCAATCAACATGGCAATCTTGGGCTGGTCGCAACAAACACCATCGCGCAAGGCGAGACGAAGCTCGTCGGTCTCGACGGACTTGTGACAAGAGGCTTCAGCATCGTCCGCGGGACCAAGAGCGCACCTTGGCCCGCCGCAGGAGCAAATCTTGAATACGCTGCTGTCTGGGGCACCTCTGCGAAGTTGCCGGATGGACTGCCTCGGGTCGTCGACGGAGCCGTGGTCGACCACATATCCACAATGCTGGAGGCATCCGCTCGGATTACGCTGAGCCCGGTTGCGCTGCCCGCGAATCGCGGCGTTGCCTATGAGGGCTGCAAGATAACTGGCAAGGGGTTCATAGTAAGCGAATCCGAAGCGCTCGAATGGATTGACACGTTCGCCCCGAATCGAGATGTGCTTTTCCCATTTCTGAATGGAGATGACCTATATTCGCGGGCCGATCTCTCGGCAAGTCGTTGGGTGATCGACTTTAATGATATGGACGAAGCCGCGGCGCGTAAGTATGCAGAGCCGTTCGCGCGAGTTATTCGAGATGTCCGCCCAGTGCGGATGGAAAACAACCGCAAGGTATACCGAGATTATTGGTGGAGATTTGCCGAACGCAGGCCAGCTATGAGGCAAGCGATTCGGGATTTAGATTCGGTGCTTGTGTTGACGAGGGTTAGCCGGACCGTCCTCCCTGTTCGTGTTCCAAATAATCAAGTACTGAGCGACAGTCTCACTGTTTTTGCGTTGAATTCTGCAAGCGATCTCGCTGTGCTGAGCTCCTCGGCTCATCAGTGTTGGGCTATTACCTACGCATCAAGTATGCGGACTGACCCGCGCTACACGCCTTCGGAATGCTTCGAAACATTCCCGAGGCCTGATCCGAATGACACTTTGGATCTTGTAGGTCAGAATCTCGATTCGTACAGGAGAGAAGTCATGCTGCGTCGAAGTATCGGTCTGACGAAACTCTACAAGCTCATTAATGATCCGCAGATCGCATCGGCGTCGGATGCCGACGTAGGGCGCATTCGCTCGACCCACGTCGAACTTGACGAGGCCGTAATGCACGCATACGGATGGTCGGACATTCCCCTTAGCCATGGCTTTCACACTTACCGGCAAATGGAGCGGTGGACGGTAAGCCCTGCGGCCAGGGTGGAGATTCTCGATCGGCTCTTGGAGGAAAACCATCGTCGCGCGGCTATCGAGGTGTCGTCAGAAACGTCGGAGCGGAGGGCCAAGAGGGCGGGGGCGGTATCGTCGACGGAAGGCACACTGTTCGGATGACCAACTCCCCGGAGATCGTAACGGGTCCGCAGGCGACTTATGACTTGCGCTACTCGCCTGACGGGACTTCGTTCACCGTCCGCCAAAATCTCGTTGACGTTCTAGAACGTGAACTTCTCGGGCCAATCCATGGTCCGGAGGAACTGCTGCCGTTCAGCCCCCGATCCCAGTACCTCGTCGGCTACATCGCCCCGGTCAAGTTGACCAACGCAACGTCTTCGGAGGAACAGACGGAGGAGACGACAGACCGGGGGAGTCTGGTCGAGGCGCGGGTAGATGAAGAGGCACTTGTAGAGGGCCGTGGCGTCCCAGCGTTTTCGGCAGACGCAGGTGAGGCCGATACTGAAGATGACGACACGGAGGATCGAGCACCGAAGCAAGGCTTGATGATCCCGTCGTCAATGGGTCTGCGATTTCAGGTCCCAGTCGATTTGGAGTCGTTCGTCGTTACAGCGACGTGGGGTACTTACGAGACCGTCGAGACGGACAAGGTCACGAAGGCCGGCCGGCCACTCAGAGACTTCCAACGGATTCCTGTTGAGGAATCGCGGGTCGTCCGAATCAGCGACCTGACGCAGGGCACGACAACGACCGTGCCTTTGCGGGAGTCAATAGGCCTACGCATTGACCTGTATGACGACCCGATGTTCGAGCGAGCACTAGTCGAGATTGCGTTGTGCAACGACCGTGAGACTCCCACGCCGATCCCGCTGGGAATGTGGATGTTCCAGACGAAGCTTCACGTAGACGCTGGCGGCGCAGACGTCTTTCTGCCCGTTCGCGATGTGCTCGAACAAGATTGGCCCGAGCACGACGACGAGCTGCGTCGCTTGAATTTGCAGTACCGTAATCGGCTGGAGTACGCGATCGGACGCACATGCTCGGTTGACTGGGCAGTGAAGAACGGGGCGCGGCGAGCGTCCGCGGTATGGACCACCTGGCTTCCTGTCGCCGAGACCCCACAAACCCGAGCTCGATCAGTCGAGACCGCCCTATTGGCAATGGATGGGCTTTCTAAGGCGAACCATGATGAGTTACGGACGGGACTGGAACCGCTCGTAACCGGCTACGACACTTGGATAGACAGCCAGGAAGTGACTGCCAGCGCGTTACCGGAACATCTCAGGGCCACTGCCGAGCCGGTGCTCTGGCAGGCGCGCCAAGCCCACTCCCGCCTGCAAGCAGGACTAAACCACCTCGCTACCGATGCAGAAGCGTTGCGCTGCTTTCACTTCATGAATCGGGTGATGCGAGACCAGCGGATCTCGACCCAAGTCGCAGCTGAACGAGCATCCGATCCCACCCTCTCGATTGAGGACGCCCAGGTGCGCGTCGCGGGCCGCGGCGATTCAGCGGCTTCATGGCGACCATTTCAGTTAGCGTTCATCCTGATGCAGCTTGGTGCGCTCACCGACCCGACGACACCCCGCCGCAGCGCCGACCACCAGGCCCGCGTGGAGCTCCTGTTCTTCCCCACCGGTGGCGGCAAGACCGAGGCTTACCTCGGCCTCGCGGCATATACGTTTGCGATCCGCCGTCGACAAGGTGTGCTTCCCTCCGCCGAGGGGCCGCTTGACGGCAACGACGGTGTCGCTGTGCTGATGCGATACACGCTCCGCCTGCTGACCTCTCAACAGTTTCAGCGCGCTACGGCGTTGATGTGCGCCGCGGAACTCGCTCGTCGAGCAGACGAGGCGATTTGGGGCACTGAGCCGTTTCGCATCGGCCTGTGGGTCGGCACGGATGTGAGTCCGAAGCGGTTCGAAGAAGCAGACGAGCAACTTACTCGGGCCAATGAATACGGTGCGCACCGCCTCACCGTGTTGCAGATCCAGCGATGCCCATGGTGCGGAACCCCAATTACGGCCGCTCATGTGAAGGCCGACGCAACGTTGCGCCGTGTCTTCGTTCACTGCGGTGACGAACTCGCGCGCTGCCCGTTCGCCAAAGGAGGTGCAGTCACAGAGGGCCTCCCCATCTTGACGGTCGACGAGGAGATCTACCGGCTAACACCGGCTTTCGTAATCGCGACCGTTGACAAATTCGCGCGCTTGGCTCGGGAAGGTGAGGCCGCGGCACTCTTTGGATACGTGGGCCAAAAATGCGGGCGCCACGGATATGTGCACCCTGACTACGCTGCGTGCAACATCTCGACGGCCCACCCGGCGACGAAAGGTCAACCCGCTGCGACCGTGCGCCCCGTCGACCGGCTGCGTCCGCCAGACCTGATCATTCAAGACGAACTGCACCTTATCACGGGCGCCCTCGGCACCTCGGTCGGCCTGTTCGAAGTTGCGGTCGAGACTTTGTCGTCATGGGAGACGCCCGACGGTACACCGGTGCGGCCGCTCATCGTCGCTTCGACCGCGACCGTCCGCAACGCCCAGGAGCAGGTGCGCGGTCTCTATGGCCGTCAGGTCGAGATCTTCCCGCCTCAAGTGCTCGATGTTGCCGACACCTACTTCTCGGAGGAGATACCCATTAGCCAGAAGTGGCCTGGCAGGCGGTATCTGGGAGTCAGCGCTCAAGGTGTTCGACTCTCAAGTGCGGAGATCCGGGTCGCTGAGGTTCTCCTCTCGGCAGGACAACTGCTGTTCGACCGCTGCAAAGCGGACGCAGACCCATACATGACCTTGGTCGGATACTTCAACGCAACACGCGAACTGGCCGGCATGACCCGCTACATGGCCGACGACGTGCAGAACCGCGTGAAGCGACCTCGCAAGGACTCAGGATTTCCCTCGCGGCTCGGGGCCTCTTACGGCCTGCTAAACATCGGCGAACTGACCTCGCGGATCGCATCGGCGGAGATCGGCCAGACCCTCGACCGCCTCGGTTTGGAGTTCGATCCCGATTACGACACGACCGAAGCGATGCGCACGCGCCTCGCCGATAAAGCAGCGGACAAGCGGGTTGCGGCGCGCAAGGAATCTCCCTTCGATGTCGTGCTCGCTACCTCGATGCTGCAAGTAGGTGTGGACGTGCAGCGCCTCGGTCTGATGCTCGTCGTCGGACAACCAAAGAACACCGCCGAATACATCCAGGCATCCTCCCGCGTTGGGCGCGATGCGACCGACCGACCCGGATTGGTTGTTGCACTCGGGAACTGGGCACGTCCGCGCGACCTCGCGCACTTCGAGCAGTTCCGTCACTATCACGAAACCTTCTATGCCCAAGTTGAAGCGCTATCGGTGACGCCGTACTCGCCGACGTCGCTGGCGCGCGGGATCGACGGCCTGCTCGTCAGCGTCGCAAGGGTCACTCAAGCGTTTCAGGCTGAAGGACTCTCCCCGGAGCGAAATGCCTGGAGAATCAAGGACAGTTTGCCCGCCGTTGCGCGCATCGTCGAACGGCTGAAGAAGCGCATTGCAGCCGCCTCGCTTGATGACGAAGCCACGAAGCGGGCGAGCGACTTGCTCGTGAACCGCATAGACCGCTGGTCCGAGCGCGCCAAGCGCGCAACTGAAATGAGCAAGACACTGGTGTACGAACGCACTGGTGAAGGCGACAAGTACATGTCGCTGATCATCAGCCCGGAAAACGCGAAGGCATCCGTTGGAAGTTCGGCCCAGGCGCCGTTCGTGATCGCCAATTCGATGCGCGAAGTGCAACCCGAGATCAACGTGTTGGTCAGTCCCATTCCCGAACGCCTCTTCTCCACGGCCCCGCAAGGCGCGCCTACATGGCAACTACCCGCCGGACTGGACGACTGATGACGGACACAGTTTCAGCAGACTCGATGCTTCACGACAGCACGGAACCGCTGGACCCACTCGCCGACGTCGACGAAGGCATCGCCAAGAACCGTGCCAAGGTCGGCTCTGCACGCCCGTCATCGCTTCTCTACACCTACGGGCCCGGCGCGATCATGGATCTGCCTGGCTTCGCTGTGATGCCGGCGGGTCTCGATGACTGGGAGCCGATCTGGAAGCGCCGCGAGCACGTGCCGACGATCGTCGAGCCACGTCTGCTCAAGGTGGTGCAACTGCACCTTGGTCCGCAGGTGGTCTCACTGCGCCCATACCCGTGGCAGCCAAAGCTCAGTTCGATGTCGAAGGAAGGCACCGATCTCGGAATCCCTGCGCGAGTGTTTCCCCAGTGGTTCCGCTGCACCGGATGCGACTATCTCGGGCCACTGCCGAGGTTCTCCTACATCAACACTCACCCCTACCGTCCTGACCTCGCACAGTTCACACACAAGAGCTGCCCCGGTCGGGGCAAAGCATCGGGTACTGCGCGGAAACGTGAGAGCCCGGCCGTGCCAGCTCAGCACCTGCTTACCTGCACCAACGGTCACCTTGACGAATTCCCCTACGCGCTATGGGTGCATCGCGGTGCCAAGTGCCAAAAGGCAGAGCTTCCTGACCTCAAGATGCGAGACGCCAACCTCGGGAAGAGTGTGGGCTCGACCATCATCTGCCAGTCATGCGCAAAGACCCGCGGAATGGCCGAGGCACAAGGAAGGATCGGACGCGAGAAGCTGCCGCAGAAATGCCGCGCGCGCCATCCACATCTGAACGCATTCGACCCGGAATGCGATGCCCGCCCCGCATTGATCATGATGGGCGCCTCGAACTTGTGGTTCGGGTCCACCCAATCGATCATCGTGATGCCGCGGTCAGAATCCGACAGAAGCGACTTCCTCGCAGACCGCTTGAAGGCTGAACTCGGTGTCGAACAGATCAAGCAATTCGCCGCCCAACTCGACGTGATCCGAGCCCTAGCCGGCGCCAAGAATGTTGACGTCGTCGGCATGTCAGACACTGATCTTGCGGCCGCCATCACAACGGTGCTAGAGCCTCCAGATTCGGACACTGAGCGACGGGACAAGCTCGAGAGGTGGGATCCCATAGACCTTCTCGTCCCGGAATGGCGATACTTGCAACAGCCAGCGCTATTTCCTCAACAGGCCAACACCACCGGGTTGATGGTCACGGAGATGCAGCGGGGGCCTGATCTTGCGAACGGCATTAGTCGCGTGGTCGCCGTGAACCAGATGAAGAAAGTCAATGCCTTCTTGGGGTTTACCCGCCTCGACGAACTCGACCGGGTCAACGACGTGGCGGGCCGACTCGTCAAGCTGACCCGCAACGGCAAGCCGGCTTGGGTGCCTGCCACCGAAGATCGCGGTGAAGGAATCTTCCTGCAACTCAACCTGTCCGAGGTCGATGCGTGGGAGTCGCTTGTTTACCAGACAGCGTTGTGGCAGGCGCATCGAGACGCGAATCGAAGAAATTTCCAGCGGCGATTCTCGGAGACGTCGAAGCAGATCGACCCGGACGAACGATTGCCAGCCCCTCGATACTGGCTATTGCACACGCTGTCTCACATCCTGATTCGCGAAATGGCGATGTCATGTGGCTACGGTGCGGCGAGCTTGTCGGAGCGTATCTATGGTTGGCCAGCGGCTGGGCAGCGAGAAGCGGCTGCTGGAGTGCTGATCTGCACGACGGCGTCCGACAGCGAGGGCACGCTCGGCGGATTGGTGGCACTGTCCGAGCAGACGAAGTTCCAAGGCCTCGTCACCTCGGCCCTTCGTCGCGCTTCGCGATGCTCCTCTGATCCGGTCTGCGCGATGCGTACGCCGTCAGATCCCGAGGATTTCCTTCATGGAGCAGCGTGTCACTGCTGCTCGTTCGCATCCGAAACCTCATGCGAACGAGCCAACCGGTTCCTCGATCGCCGGTTTCTCCTTACTCTTCCGACAGCCGGCGGTGACCCCGTTCCGGGGTTCTTCGGGAGTCCGGATGCTATATGAATCCGTTGGCGGAGCTCGGTGAATACCTATCAGCGGGTGAGGCTGAAGGGATCGCCGTTCTGCTCGATGTGGGTGAGCACCGTAGCCAAGCCGTTCACGCGGTGTCTGCGTCGCGGCGTCAGCGGGCGGCAGAGTTGCTAACCACCGCAGGTCTGGGCCATGCCGATCGCGAACGATCCGTCTCGGTCCTGCAGGCGATTGCTGGAGCTAAATCTGTTCATCGACAACTGATTCCAGTATGGACGATGCCGGGAAACGAAGCGAAGATCGGCCATCTGACCGGCGAATTCCACCGGCTCGTCGAAGGTGCACGGGTATCAGTGACGTGCGCCAGCTACAACTTCACCAACACATCCAACATGTGGGCCGTGCTGAAGGATGCATCCGATCGTGCGGGTGTCACAGTGTGCGTGTACGTCGACGCCGACAAAGGCGAACCGAACGCAATCAAGGTTCAATTGCCGCAGGCAACGGTCTACAAGTCAGCGCGACTTGTCGATGGTCAGCAGATAGTGAGTCACACCAAATTCATCGTCATCGATCACGAAATCGTTTTGCTCACAAGCGCGAACTTCTCCTGGAGCGCCGAGAACCGCAACATCGAGTTTGGACTGCTTGTCCAAGACGGCGGCCTGGCCGCGTCCATCGAGTCAACTATGGCAAGTAAACATGGGACGTTGTACGAGCTCGCCTGATCTCCGGCGCCATGCCGTTCTCCAGCCTGGATTTACGGGGTGGGGGGTGCCCCCCTTCTCGGCCGATCCCGCCTCTCGTGGCATAAGCGGCCTTCTCTCCCCAACGTTTTTCCCAGATGTACGCCTCAACCGACAAGGCGGGTGCCGCTAGCCGGCCAAGAAAGAAGCCATCGACGCGGTTGGTTGCAACGCCAGGCCAAGAGCGGCGTTGAGGAACCGACGCCATCACGCCGCTGGATCGGGCTTCGGCAAGGATCGCAAACCGAACCGCTACCTTTACCCCATGTCGCAGACTACTTTCGACAGCCGACCAGGCATCTGCAGATGCAAGTCTTGCGATCGGGCATACCTTCATGCCGTTCAACCGCGGCTAACGCTACGTCGACCTTCTCCATCGCGGCGCTCGCCATCATCGAGATGAAGCTGGCCACAACGTGGTGAATGTGCAGGATCAGCCGCAGTTTGAAGAGTTCCCCTTCAATGAAGCGCTACTAAACCTTCACCGCCACTTTGGCGATCGGATCGCCAAGCGGGTGATCGTGTTCGTCCATGGACTTGGCGGCAATGGCTACAACACATGGGAAAAACTCCCCCAATTTGTTTTCGACGACTCGTCGCGAGACCCGGTCGACGTAGCCCTCTTCGATTACTTCAGCGGCCACCGTCGCAGGGTCTTGGAACGTCCGACCTTGCCTGTGATCGCAGAGATACTCACCGAGCGACTACAGGACTTATCGAAACGCTATGACGAAGTCTTCGTCGTCGCCCACAGCATGGGCGGACTGATCTCGATCGATGCGCTGCGGAGTTACATCAGGCAACGTGAAGAAGAGCCCGGACTTCTTCGTGTGCTAGCCGGAGTCATCTTCATCGCGACACCCTTCAATGGCTCAAGGCTTGCCGACTACCCGATACTCCGCGAGCTGTTAAGCGAAAGCGAGCAGTTGGCCCCCAGCAGCGCCTACCAGCAAGACCTGCGCCAGTTCATCACTGACAACATCGATACGAAAAACCGAGTTGGACTCACTCCCGAGCAGTACAAGCTCCCATTGTGGGCGATCATCGGCGGCCTCGACCGAATCGTCGAGCGCTCAAGTTCGACCTTCGGTATAGACGAGTCCCAGATTCGGACAGCAGTCAATCGCGGTCACACAGGTGTTGTGAAGCCACAAGCATCAGATAGCCAGATCGTCACGTGGGTTAGGGAGATGGTCGATGAGATCTCATCACTTCGAACCACTATCCGCGACGCTGCGGCGCAGGCAACACGTGCGGCGCTGCGTAACGCGCCGGCACATCTTGTGCTAGTCGAACTGTTCCTAGAGGCGGACGCGAACGACTCTTGGCAACCGCTCTACGAGTACGTCGTTCAGTCGGCCGGTTCCGCACTGGTGCAAGTGGAGGACCGTTTCATTTCCGGTTCAAGGTTTCCGCCCAACGTGCTGATATCGGCGCACCGTTCGCATGACCTCATCGCACGGCGAACGATGACCAGGCTGAAGGTCGAAGAAATTCGCCGGCGCTATGACGACGGAGAATCGCATGCAAGAGCGATCACTGTAGGCCCAAATCGCGACCTATCTATGAAGGCTTTGACCGAGATGGCCCGAATGGAACACGAAGACAATCAACCGTTCCGCCTGACCTTTCGCTCGGCCGATAACGATCAACAATTAGCCCTCTGCCTTCGCCAGTTCTTGGGCGAAATCGTGACGAGACAACACAACGCTCTGTCTCAATACGACACATACCCATCAGCCGGACTGCCACTTCAAATCGCCATCGACCGAGAGGAGCCCTGACGTGAATCTCGCATGGCTCGTAGCCGTCATCGAACCCGACCTCCTCACTCGACGCGGTTATGCCGATGACGGCCCAAGTAAACCGAGCACTGAGTTAGCTAAAGCGATGCAGGGTCGAATTCACAATTCGCTGTTCGACGAGGCAATCGAGGACGTAGCGGTACAGGCCGTCTACAACGTCATAGGTGGCGACGACTCCGCCGTGGAGGTGCTCGTTGGAGCTCTATACACAGATGACGTCCGCCAAGACCTCGCAAAGCTCACGGCACTCACCTTAGTTGCGTGCGGCTTCCTGGCCGATCGCGACGATGTCCCAACGTGCGAACGCATCATCGACAACGCTCTCGGGCTGCTCAACGACGAATCCCCGTCTGGCGATCTATGCAAGATGCTGGTTCTGCAGCAGCGCGCGCTACGCAGCAACGACATCGGCGAGTCAGTAACGCCCTACTTGGACGAGGTGCGCAGACTAATCGAGCAAGTCGAGTTCGACTCGTCCTTTGACCTCGTCCTCCGGACCAACGCAGATGTCACTCCGAGGGCCGCGATCGAGAACATACTGAACGCTCTCCGATCGGCATCGGCTGGCTTCAGTCTAAGCTTGCCTGCTTTTGACATGGGGTACGTGACCTCCGACCTCGAAGACGACCAGCTCGGCCAGTATCGACGTTGGTTAGATGGCACCTTTAAGGCGAAAATGAGTCGCGCGATACCTACCAGCTACGGACCCGACCAGTATTTCGAGAATCTGCGGCTCGAGGTCATCGGACACCGCGAGGTGTACAGATCTCGTAGAGAACTCGCCACGATGCGCATCGTTCGCTTCATGCCGACATTGCCCGCAGCCGTTGCCGACGACGGTCTTCGTCTTCTTCGCCTGGCAGGAGCCGACGCTGAATTACGATTGCTCGTCGACGACTTAACCTTCGCTGGCCCGATGAGTGCCGTGCTAGCTGATGGACGCC
The DNA here is from genome assembly GCF_056679845.1 of Mycobacterium sp. PTI7. Classification (NCBI taxonomy): domain Bacteria; kingdom Bacillati; phylum Actinomycetota; class Actinomycetes; order Mycobacteriales; family Mycobacteriaceae; genus Mycobacterium; species Mycobacterium sp. PTI7. The sequence goes on along the minus strand of NZ_CM155252.1, from coordinate 3,762,448 downwards.
GCATCGAATCAAAGCGGACGTCAAATCGTTCACTTCGAACAGGTGAGATGATCGTCCTCGCAGCAGCTTCGGAAATCATGGCGCCAGCGGAAGCTTTCAAAGCGCTCACTCGGGTGTTGTCGATTATTCGTCACGGAGGTCCCACTACTGCGCCACTGCACTGGCATGCCGACTTCTCCAAGGATGAAGATGCGTGGATCGCAGCCGCTGCCCTGGCAGGTGCAGCCGGAACTGCAGGTGAAATCGCACGAGAACTCTTGGGGTACGCAACTCGTGAGCGACTTGCCGACCAGGCTTTCGACTCAATGATCGCGAAGATCGTTCGCCGCATCGAATGGGTCGACGTCGACAACGACCTGAAGGAACTCTGGCTTGCTCTGGCAACGGCGCAAACTTCCGACGGGCGCACGACCGTCACAGGGGCAGCCATACGCAGTGCGCTGACCATAATTTCGGAGTTGCCGGAGGGCGTTGACGCCTCCTTAAACGATTTGGCTGAAAACATCAACCACTACCTCAGGACTGAAACGCCACTCCCAGAACACATACGCCAGTCAGCCCAACGTGCTGCGCTATCGGCCCTGGCCCGCGCTGAGAAGGACGCGGCAGCCGGAACCTACGCGGTGAGCACTGTGCAACCGGCGGAGATAATCGCAGTCCTCCTGTCTCAATCGCCAGATGAAGACGGATGGTCCGGTTTACTCAATTTTCTGGCCAACCCCCTTGTGGCTCGACGCGCAAAGTCACGCGCCCTCGATGTTCTTTTGAGCGAACAGCCCTCTCTACCAACTGAAATCGCATCAAGGTACGCCGAACGGCTTTCGTGGATTATCACCGCGACCGACAGATGGGCGTTCGATGATTCGTCCGCTGAGGCCGTGTTCGTCGAGGCTCTGGGCTTCGCCTACGCCTATGGACTTCTCGCCGAAGCGATAGCCGCTCAACATTTCCGAGCTCTCACATCGAGCCCCGATACACACAGACGCCGTCAAGCGGGACGGTATCTGTCCCTGCTCTCCTCAAGGTCGATGAAGGACTGGATGTTGCCCATGGTCCTGGCTCTGAGTAGCGATTCGGATCCGAAGGTTAGATTCGCGGTCACTCGGGCCCTCGGTGAGACTTGCCAGCGGCAGGATGTAGTCGGGGATGTGGCGATCGACCGGTTGAGCGACTTACTGCAGAGTGAAGGGATTTACGTCCCACTGAACACCCTCTCGCAACTTGGGCCAGCAGTGTTGAGGGTTCCACGGATTGACCGTATAGTCCGGCAGTTGCGAAATGACAGTCAGTCTTGGCGCGTGCGCAAGCGCGCCGCGGAGCTCATTATTGAGATCGGATAGGCACGCGGACCACAGGGTCTGCTTTCGGTCATAGTCCGCTAGCCTCGCCATCCGTCGGCCGTATTGACGATCGGCTCTTCGCTACGAGCGAGACCTTGCTGCACGCGCCCAATGCAAAGAACTGACCGTCGGAGAACAATCACGACATGGCGATCTCTAAGCGGCTCCGGTACGAAATCCTGCGGCGCGACAACTACACCTGCCGATACTGCGGACGCTCAACACCCGAGGTCAGTCTGACAATCGACCACGTCGTGCCAGAGTCCCTCGGCGGTTCGGACACTCCGCCCAATCTGGTCACAGCTTGCGCAGACTGCAACTCAGGCAAAACGTCGTCGATGCCGGATTCGCCTCTCGTAGCAGCTATAGCAGATGACGCAGCTCGATGGGCCGCGGCAATGCGGCAAGCGGTCGAAGAGAACCGCATGAATGACAACACCGTCGTACATGAGGCTGTTGTTAAGGCCTGGACCTCGTATCGGCGGAGTCGGGAGATCCCAACCGATTACCGGGAGACCATCGACCGGATCATTGCAGCAGGACTCCCGGCCGAAGACGTCGTCGCGATGGCACGGGTCGCTGACGCGAAGGCCAGCGTGCAGGATCGCTGGGCCTACTTCTGCGGGTGCTGTTGGAATCGGATCCGCAACCTCCAGGAACGCGCAAGTGAGATCTTCTCCACCGCTGTCGCAGAGACGCCGAGGACTGCCCAATTAGCGCCCGACTCCCAGCAAGCTGTCGACCAGACGGAGCTTCGCCGAGCCGCCACCAGATGGTTCAAACCCATTTGGTACGGCGAAGCGCGGGAAGCCGGATACACGCGGTGGGTCCAGGTCCATCCCGACGACCTCGAGGCTGCGCGAAGGGAAGCGGCGGACAAGAGTCCGGAGGAACTCGGCTACATTGACGCCGCAGGCCGTGTGCACCTCACCAACGCGCCTCGGCCGCCCGAGTGGATAGACACTGTCGCCGATCTCCTCGACAAGGGCCTGACGAAATCCGCTATCGCCGACAACGTGCGAGCCGCGATGGCTGCCCCCGTGGAGCATCAAGAGCGCTGGCAGCTCTTCGTCACGCTTTGTCTCAGGCAACTGAACCCGAATACCGCTGCGGTTACGCAACCTCGCGGCTCAAGCTAAAAGCCCCCGACCGTCGTTAACCGCTGTTATCCATGAGGTTCGGACTTGTGTTGGCCGTCGCTTGAAGATCGGCGAAACGCTTTGGCGTCGCTAATTTTTGCGTTATGTCGCGGCGAACAATCCCGTCCGCCAGGGTCGGCTGGCCTGTAGTTCACCGATGACAGGGATTCTGTCAACCGGCCGCCGTGGTCAATAATATTTCGCTGCGTCAATTCATCGGCGAATAAGTCTCCGGATCTCCGTTCGGGATTCCATCGGTTTCCAGCCTGGGCCGGTCGTCTCGATCTGCTTGTTGGGCAACAAGCGGTGGTGGGCGGCGCCTGGGAGCAACGCTGTGTCGAGTGGGTGGATTGCGTTCGGGTTATGAAACACGTCCATTCCTTCGAGCCAAGTTTCCGGGTGGCCTTCGGTGACTATCTGTTCGAACGAGATTGGGGTGGACGCGTGGGGGTTGGGATTCCAAGCGGTCCCGTACCGAACCAGGGTGATGTTGTCGTTGCCGAATCCAGCACCGACACCCATCCGGTTGAACTTGTTGAGGGTGCCGGCATTGTTGAAAAGGACTGCGCTGACGTTCTCGGTTTTTGGTAGTGAGAAGAATCCGGATGGCACCACCTTGGTGCCCCACCTGTGTTCAGTGATGACGGTGGCATCGATGATCAGTCGGTTGGCGTCGTCGCGCCGAGGTGTATGGGTCAGACCGTAGAGATAGCTCGGCAGCGCTGAAAAGCTATAGCCCATTGAGAGCGGCGCGTGAAAGTCCTGGATCGCGAGCACAAGCGGCTTCCCTGCTGCCGCTGGCATCGTCCAGTACTCCTTCTTGAGTTTGGCGTTCAGAGGTCCGGCGTATCGGATTGGAAGGTAGTTCTGCACATAAAAATCGAACTCCTCGCGGCTGCGCGGGATCAGCGGCTTGACGGGTCGCCCGTCAGCAGATGTGGTCGGCTGAATCGTCGTAGCCTCCATGGCCAACTCGCCATAGATCCCACGGGCTAACATGTCCGGTGCCGGCTTCGGACGTGAGACTTGTAGTCCGGCCTCGATCAGCGCAGCGAACAGGTAGAGCTCCCATACACGGGCGTCGAAGCCGTTGGTCTGAAACTGCTCCACGAAATTCCCGTCGACATCCTTGTACCAGCGCATCATCGCGCCAATGGTCGCTCTCGCGGCAGAGAAGTCGTCGCCGAAGGCCAGTCGACGGAAGCTCGGGTGAAGTTTCGCCTGTGGGACTCGGGGGGCGAAGAAGTCGACCGCCTTACCGACCTCGTCCCCCTGAATTCGCAGCTCATCTAGGTTCGGCAGCAGATCGGCCAGCTTGCTGTTCAGGCCGGCGACGGCCGAGTGACGCGATTCGAAGGGGCCCGTTACGGTTATCGCGCGAAAGCGTTCCAACCTGTCCCGCGCGAGGATCACCGTGTGAAATTCGCGATCTGTGTCTATAAACAACGTAGCGAGCGCCCTGCCGTCGTCGGACTCGAACCAGGCGAGCTCTTGGAGCGCCAACGCGGCTTCAGGCGACCGGCAATACGACGCAAGCGCGTCCCACCTTTTCAGGGAGATCTCGCGCATCGCCACCACCATTCGCTTTGACGAGTGTCCCGCTGAACAAATCCACAGCGTCCGCCCCTAGCGGTCCATGCGATCGTCTCGCGCAGGACGTCGAGGCTACGTGTGATCAGCATCGCTGCATGTTCGGCCGAACAGCAGTGGGACTCTAACAAGCCCCGGCATCACCCTGACGATAAGTTCCATCACCACGACCGTTACCGGCCAGGGCACTGCGCTCATCGCTTATTCGCCGCTTATGCCTGCGACACGCCGAAAACCAAGGCAAAGCGTTGAGAAGTCCCCTGCACTCAACCCGCTGTTCAAGCCCAGTAGTTGGCAATCACCGCGGCGTGTCGAGAACCTTCAACCTAAAAGCGGAAGGTCGCCGGTTCGATCCCGGCCCTGGCCACCACGAACGCAGCACGCGCGTCGGTGAAAGACGCATTCGGTAGCGGATCACTCGCAGTCTCCCGCCAGAACGCAACTCTCGACGAGTCGCTAGCGCTCGACGCGCCGGGTCGTCACCGGAAACGTCTGCTCCCCGATCGAGTCGGCGCACTCGCACCGCCGCCAGAACGTCCCGTCCCAGGGATCGTCGTACCAGCGGATCATCGTCGAACACCGCGCCACGTGGCTGCACTCGCCGGCCGTGCACCGGCGGCACTCGATCACGTCTCGGATCCTCCCACGCCACCGGAGCCCACTCCCGTCACTCGCGCGCCGGTAGCATTTCGCGATAGTGAACGACAGCTTCCGCCAACGTCTGTTCGACGCCCTCGAGGAGTCGATCGCCCAGGACGGCTACCCCAAGACGACCGTCGCGGACGTCGTGCGCCGGGCGCGGACGTCGCGGCGGACCTTCTACGAGCACTTCACCAGCAAGGACGACTGCTTCGTCGCGCTGCTGACCGAGGCCAACGCCGCCCAGATCCGGCAGATCACCGCCGCCGTCCGGCCCGACGGCCCGTGGGAGGCGCAGGTGCGTCAGGCCATCGAGGCGTGGGTGGCGTCGATGGAGTCGCGGCCCGCCCTGATGCTGAGCTGGATTCGCGACGTGCCCGCGCTGGGCACCACGGCCCGCCTGCTGCAGCGCGACGCCATCGAACACTTCGTCGAGATGGTCCAGGCGCTCGCGGGGTCGGCCGGCTTCCTGGCCGGTGGTGCCGGGCCCGTGTCACGACAGCGGATCATCATGCTGCTGGGCGGCTTACGCGAGCTGACGGCCATCACGGTCGAGGGCGGCGGGCGGATGAGCGACGTCACCGACGAGGCCGTCGACGCCGCGATCGCCCTCGTCGGGCCCAGGAACTGACGGGGGTACGTTACGGACATGGTCAGGCCCGCGCAGACCGCCCGCAGCGAGCGGACCCGCGACGCGCTGCGCCAGGCGGCCCTGGTGCGGTTCCTCGGCCAGGGCGTCGAGGCCACCTCCGCCGAGCAGATCGCCGCGGACGCCGGGGTGTCGCTGCGCACCTTCTACCGCCACTTCACGTCCAAGCACGACCTGTTGTTCGCCGACTACGACGCGGGCCTGCAGTGGTTCCGCGCGGCACTCTCCGAGCAGTCGGGGGAGGCGTCGCTGATCGACTCCGTGCACTCCGCGGTCATGGCGGCGCCCTACGACGTCGACGCGGTGGCCAGGATCGCCGAACTGCGCACCCAGGAACTCGACGCCGGCCGGATCGTCCGCCACGTGCGGCAGGTGGAGGGCGAGTTCGCCGAGGCCGTCGAGGAGTTCCTGATCCGCACCGACCAGACCGGTCCCGGCGCCGACGAACGGCTGCGGGTGACCGTGACCGCCCGGTGCGTCGCGGCGGCGGTGTTCGGCGCGATGGAGGTGTGGATGCTGGACCCCGACCGGTCGCTGCCCGAACTGGCGCGGCTGTGCAGGACCGCGCTCGAGTCGGTCGCGGAGGGGTTCGACACCGACCGTCGCTGATGTTTTGTCACAATTGACAAAACTCAGACCCCGTGCCAGCCTCGGCTGATGGCGGACTTCGACGCGATCGTCATCGGTGCCGGACACAACGGACTCACCGCGGCGACGCTGCTGCAGCGGGCGGGCATGCGCACGCTGTGCCTGGACGCCAAGCTGTACGCCGGGGGCATGGCCTCGACCGTCGAACTCTTCGACGGCTACCGGTTCGAGATCGCCGGCTCGGTCCAGATCCCGACGTCGGCGGTGGTGAGCCGCGAACTCGGCCTCGATCGGCTGCCCACCGTCGACCTCGACGTGATGTCGGTGTCGCTGCGCGGCGTCGGCGACGAGCCGCTGATCTACTACACCGATCCGGTCGCGCTGATGACCCATCTCGACCAGGTGCACGGCGCCGAGACCGTCATGGGGATGGCCGGCCTGATGGCCTGGTGTCAGGCGCCCACCCGGGCGCTCGGCCGCTTCGACGCGGGAGCGCCGCCGAAGACGCTCGACGAGATGTACGCCTGTGCCGGCAACGAATTCGAGCGATCGACCATCACGGACATGCTGTTCGGGTCGGTCACCGACGTCCTCGACCGCTACCTGCCCGACCGCGAGAAGCACGGCGCGCTCCGCGGCATGCTGGCCCTGCTGGCCGTCAACACCACCTACCGCGGGCCCGCGACCCCGGGCACCGCCGCAGCGCTCGCCTACGGGTTCGCCGTGCCCGACGAGAATGCGCTGCTGGTCAAGAAGCTCCGCGGCGGCATCGGCGCGCTCACGACGCACCTGTGCGACGAGTTCACCTCGCACGGCGGCGAGATACGACTGCGCAGCCGGGTCGACGAGATCCTGGTAACCGACGGCCGGGTCGGCGGCGTCCGGCTCGACGACGGATCGGTCATCTCGGCGCCCGTCGTCGTCTCCGGGATCGCCCCCGACCACACCGTCACCACGCTGATCGACCCCGCCGCCCTGCCCGCCGACGTCCGGGACCGGTTCGGCCGCGTCGACCATCGCGGCAGCTACCTGCAGATGCACTTCGCGCTCGACGGCATCCCCGAGTTCGACGCTCCCTACGAGGTGCTCAACGACCCCGCGATGCAGTCGAACATCGGTATCTTCAGCACCCCGGAGGAACTGCAGCAGCAGTGGGAGGACTGCCGCCGCGGCATCGTGCCCGCCGATCCCGCCATCGCGCTGCAGATCCCGTCGGTGCACGATCCGGGCCTCGCCCCGGCGGGTAAGCATGCGGCGTCGGCGTTCTCGCTGTGGTTCCCCATCCAGGAGGGCGAGTCGAGCTACGGCGACATGAAGGTCGAGATGGGCCGACGGGTGATCGAGAAGATCACCCGACTGGCGCCGGACTTCGCGTCGAAGATCATCCGGCACACCACCTTCACGCCCAAGCACATGGGCACGATGTTCGGCGCCCCGGGCGGCGACTACTGCCACGGCCTCATCCACCCGGACCAGATCGGCGTCAACCGTCCCGGGCCGAAGGGGTACGTCGATCAGCCCATTCCGGTGTCGGGCCTCTACCTGGGCAGCGCCGGCTGCCACGGCGGGCCGGGCATCACCTTCGTCCCCGGTTACAACGCGGCCCGGGCGGTACTGGCCGACGCGGGCTAGCCGCTAGGACGACACCGGGGTGTCGTCGGGCTCGGAGACCGTCAGCAGGGCCTCCGCCACGTAGGGGTCCTGCTCGAGGCGGTGCTCCAACTCGCGCAGCGTCTTGGCCACCGACGACTCGACGGCGTCGCCCTGGAGGTCGACGCTCGCGATCACGAACAACCGCTTGGGACCGATGAACTCGGGGCGCAGGAAGCGAACCTCGGCGACCTCGGGGAAGCCCCCGAGCCGGGCGACGAGCGCCTCGTGGATGCGCGGGGAGCCCGGCTCGCCGGTGAGGAACTGGCGGTTCCGGTCGATCAGGATCACCGCGACGACGCCCAGCAGGACGCCCACCAGGATCGAGCCCACCGCGTCCCAGACCGCCGACCCGGTCAGCTCGTGCAGCAGCAGGCCGAGGAACGCGATGACGATGCCGACCAGCGCCGCGCTGTCCTCGGCGAACACCGCCCGCACCGTGGGGTCCGACGTCGCGAGCGCGTAGTCCAGCACCTCGCTGTCGAAACTGGTTGCCTCCCTGCTTAGTTGACGGGTGGCCTGCAGCAGCGACGTCCCCTCCAGCACGAACGCGACGGCCAGCACCACGTACGCCAGCAGGTAGTTCTCCGACGTCGTCTCGGAACCGTGCAGCAGTTCGCTGACGCCGCGCCAGATCGACAGTGCCGCACCGACGACGAACAGTCCGACCGCGGCCAGCAGCGACCAGACGTAGGTCTCGCGGCCGTAGCCCAGCGGCCGCCGTGCGTCGGCGGCGCGGGTGCCGCGCCGGTTGGCGATGAGGAGGAACACCTCGTTGCCGGTGTCGGCCCACGAGTGTGCGGCCTCGGCGCTCATCGACGCCGACCCCGACACCATGGCGGCCACCGTCTTGGCGATCGCGATGACGAGGTTGGCGCCGAAGGCGACGATGACGGTGAGCGTGCTCTCACCACCGGCCTTCACCATGGCGTCAGTCGGTGCGGTTCTGCAGCCGCGCCATCCAGTCGCCCGGCACGCGGTCGTGCGGGCCCGGCACGGTCTGCGCCTGGGGATGGCTGTGCGGCGCCGCGAGTTCCGGACCGTCGTAGTACGCGTCGGTGGAGTAGTCCCAGAACCAGTCCTCGCCCGGCTCGAACGACTGGATGATCGGATGCCCCGAGGTGCGCCAGTGCGCGGCCGCGTGGCGCGACAGCGAGTCGTCGCAGCACCCGACGTGACCGCAGGACGCACATCGGCGCAAGTGGAACCACCAGCCGCCCGCGGCGTCGCAGTCGACGCATCCGGAGCCGCTCGGCGGGACGGTGGGATCGACCGCATCGCTCATGGGTCGAAGCCTAGCCGCGCCGCCGATGCACAGCCCGCCGGCGGGTCTACTTCTTCTCGCGCCACGCCCGCTCGAACGGCAACCGCCACGCGTTGGGGGCGACGAGCTGGTGGATGGCGTTGGGGCCCCACGTGCCGGGCTGGTACTGCTTGACCGGCGGCGGATCGTCGAGCAGCTGAACCGAACGCTCCCAGAGGGATTCGATGCCCTCGGCGGTGGTGAAGAGGGTGTGGTCACCCCGCATGGCGTCGAGGATCAGCCGCTCGTAGGCCTCCAGCACGTCGCCCACGTTGTCGGTCTCCTGCGTGGAGAACTGCATCGACATCTTGTCGAGCTTCATGCCGGGCCCCGGTCGCTTGCCGTAGAACGACAGCGACACCTTCGACGCGTCGGCGAGGTCGAACGTGAGGTGGTCGGGCCCCTGGGACCCGACGCCGGAGCCCGCCGGGAACATGGTGCGCGGCGCCTCCTTGAACGCGATCGAGATGATGCGCATGCCCTCGGCCAACTTCTTGCCGGTGCGCAGATAGATCGGCACCCCCGCCCAGCGCCAGTTGTCGATGCCCACCCGCAGCGCGATGAACGTCTCGGTGTCGGAGTCCCGGGCCACGCCGTCCTCGCTGCGGTAGCCGGCGTACTGGCCGCGGACCACGTCCGAGCACTGGATCGGCAGCATCGACCGGAAGACCTTGTTCTTCTCCTCGCTGATGGCGCGCGGCTCCAGCGCCGTCGGCGGTTCCATCACCACGAACGCCATGACCTGGAACAGGTGGGTGACCACCATGTCCTTGTACGCGCCGGTGCTCTCGTAGAAGTTGGCGCGCTGGTCCAGGCCGAGGGTCTCGGGGATGTCGATCTGGATGTGGTCGATGAAGTTGCGGTTCCAGATCGGCTCGAACAGGCCGTTGGCGAAGCGGAACGCCAAGATGTTCTGCGCGGCCTCCTTGCCCAGGAAGTGGTCGATGCGGAAGATCTGACGCTCGCGGAACGTCTCGTGCACGAAGTCGTTGAGTTCGATCGCGCTGGCGAGGTCGGTGCCGAACGGCTTCTCCATGACCACCCGCGACCGGTCGACCAGGTTGGCGTCGCGCAGCATGGTGATCACCGCGCGGGCGGCCTTCGGCGGCACCGAGAGATAGTGCAGGCGTTGCACTTCCGCGGTCATCCCGGCCGCGACGTCCACCTCCGAGGACAGTTCCGCCTCCGCGGCCCCGACGGCCTCGGCGAGTGCCTCCGGGCCTGCGCCCTGCGGGACGTAGGTGATCCGGCTCGCGAAGTCGTCCCACTGCTGGGCGGTCAGCTCGTGCGAGCCGAAGGCGTCGACGGCCTCCCTGGTCAGGGCGCGGAACGCGTCGGGCGTCAGATCCTCCAGCGAGGTACCGACCACCCGGATCTTGGGCGCCAGCGAGGACAGCACGAGGTACGCCATGCCGGGCAGCAGCTTCCGCTTCGCCAGATCGCCGGTCGCGCCGAACAGGACGATGACGTGCGGCGCGAGCGCCGCGTCCTCGCGCCGGCTGGGACGCGCGCCGGGCGCGGGGTAGGCGATGGTCTGCGCGCTGGTCTGCTGGGCTTCCTGCTCTGCGTCGGTGGTGGCCACACCGGAGATGCTTCCATCGCTCGGTGAACGGCGCATGGCAGCCGCGGAATTCGCCACGGTCGCCAAAGCCGAACCGCTCCCGGCGCGTTTGGCTACTGTCGCGGCATGGCAGTCAGCGACTCACGCGAAGTCACCATCGATGCGACACCCGACGAGATCCTGGACGTGATCGCCGACGTCAAGACCGCCCCGGACTGGTCGTCGCAGCATCAGGGCGCCGAGATCCTCGAGGAGGACGCCGACGGCAGGCCCAGCAAGGTCAAGATCAAGCTCAAGACGATGGGCATCACCGACGAGCAGGTGGTGCAGTACACGTGGACGTCCACCAGCGCGAGCTGGAAGTTGGTCAGTTCCGGCCAGCTGAAGACCCAGGACGCCAGCTACACCCTGACCCCGGACGGCGCCAAGACGAAGGTGCGCTTCGAGATCACCGTCGACCCGTCGGTGCCGATCCCCGGCTTCGTGCTCAAGCGCGCGATGAAGGGTGGCCTCGAGGCCGCCACCGAGGGCCTGCGCAAGCAGGTCATGAAGGTCAAGAAGGGTTGAGCGCGGGTCCCCTGGCCGGGGTCAAGGTCATCGAACTCGGCGGCATCGGACCCGGTCCGCACGCGGCGATGATCCTGGCCGACCTGGGCGCCGACGTGGTGCGGGTACGCAGGCCCGGCGGTCTGACCATGCCCGCCGAGGACGTCGACCTGCTGCACCGCGGGAAGCGCATCGTCGACCTCGACGTGAAGAACGATCCCCAGGCGCTGCTCGACCTCGTGGCCAAGGCCGACGTGCTGCTGGACTGCTTCCGGCCCGGCACCTGCGAACGGCTCGGCATCGGGCCGGAGCAGTGTGCGGCGGTGAACCCGCGGCTGATCTTCGCCCGCATCACGGGCTGGGGGCAGGACGGCCCGATGGCCCGCACCGCCGGCCACGACATCAACTACCTGTCGCAGACCGGCGCGCTCAGCGCGATCGGCTACCGCGACCGGCCACCGGTGGCGCCGCTCAACCTGGTCGCCGACTTCGGCGGCGGCTCGATGTTCGTGCTGCTCGGCATCGTCAGCGCGCTGTACGAACGGGAGCGCTCCGGCGAGGGTCAGGTGATCGACGCCGCGATGGTGGACGGCGTCAGCATCCTGGCGCAGATGATGTGGACCATGAAGTCGACGGGCTCGCTCCAGGACCAGCGCGAGTCGTTCCTGCTCGACGGCGGCGCGCCCTACTACCGCACCTACGAGACCTCCGACGGGCAGTACATGGCCGTCGGCGCCATCGAGCCGCAGTTCTTCGCGCAACTCGTCAGCGGCCTTGGACTGACGCCCGACGAGCTGCCCAACCAGTTCGACCTCGGCCGCTACGACGAGATGCGCGAGATCTTCGCGCAACGGTTCGCCACCCGGACCCGCGCCGAGTGGACCGAGGTGTTCGACGGCACCGACTCCTGCGTGACGCCCGTGCTCACGTGGACGGAGGCCGCGCTCAACGAGCACCTGCTGGCCCGCGGCACCGTGGTGACCGCCAACGGCGTCGACCAGGCGGCGCCGGCCCCCCGATTCTCGCGGACGCCGTCGGGGCCGGTCGGCTCACCGCCGTCGGGCACCACGCCGCTCGACCAGATCGGCTGGTGAGTTAGCCAGCGGAAGCACTGCGGGAGGCCGGAAGGATGGCTACCGTAGCTTGATGGCAGTTCGAGCCTCCCGGGAAGTGGTGTTCGACGCCGCGCCCGAGGCGATCCTCGACGCCCTCGCCGACATCGAGGACGTGCCGTCGTGGTCGACCCTGCACCGGCAGGCCGAGGTGCTCGACCGCCATCCCGACGGCAGGCCACACCACGTCCGCGCCACGCTGAAGATCATGGGCATCACCGACCGCGAGGTGCTCGAATACCACTGGGGTGACGACTGGGTGGTCTGGGACGCCGCGGAGACGTTCCAGCAGCGGGGGCAGCACGGGGAGTACAACCTCACCCGCGAGGGCGACCGCACGCGGGTGCGGTTCGACATCATCATCGACGTCGCCGCGCCCGTCCCGGAGTTCCTGCTGCGGCGCGCCAAGAAGATGGTGCTCGACGTCGCGGTGGACCGGTTGCGCTGCCGCGTGACGCGCAACCACGGCTGACGCGGCCCGAACTCACCGTGATCCGAAGGGAATGCCCCGCGACGCGTGCCGGGTTGACCCTGGCATGCCGACCGGAGTGGTGCTACACCGCAGCGAGACGACCGCCAACGCCGTCGACGACTTCGTCGACCAGGCCCGCGCGGCCTGGGACGCGGGCGTCCGCCAGGTCTGGGTGGCGCAGCAGTTCGATCACGACGCGATCGGGCTGGCCGGGCTGATCGGTGCCGCCGTGCCCGGTCTGGGGGTCGGGACGTTCGTCGTGCCGATCAACCCCCGGCACCCGCTGATCGTCGCCGCGCAGGCGCAGACGGCGCAGGCGGCGTCGCACGGCAACTTCAGTCTGGGCCTCGGCCTCGGCAGTCACGGGCCGGAACGGCAGGCGTTCGGCACGGCGTGGCCCAACCCCGTCGCGCGGCTGCGCGAGCACCTCCTCGTCCTCAGGTCGATCCTCGACACCGGCGCCGTCGACTTCCACGGCGACGAGTTGACCGCCGCACCGGAGTGGACCGTCAGCCTGCCCGGCGGGACGCCGCTCCCGGTGTACGTGGCGGCGATGGGACCGAAGGCGCTGGCGGTCACCGGTGAGCTGGCCGACGGGACGCTGCCCTACCTCGCCGGTCCGCGCACCATCGGCGAGTTCATCGTGCCGACCATCACCGATGCCGCGACGGCCGCGGGCAGGCCCCGGCCCCGGGTGATCGCGGCGGTACCCGTGCTGGTGACCGACGACGTCGAGGCGGGTCGTGCGGCGGCCGCCGAGGTGCTGAGCTTCTACGCCGCCATCCCGTCGTACCAGAAGGTGATCGCGCGCGAGGGCGTGGACGCGATCGCGGACCTCGCCGCCGTCGGTGACGCGGAAGCCGTTGCGCGCCAACTCCGCCGCTACCTCGACGCGGGTGCCACCGACGTGGTGCTCAGCCCGCTGCGCGGCGCCGACGACGACCGCGGAGGACTCTGGGACGTGGCCGCGGCGCTGTAGCCGTGGGTGCTAGCCGGTAGTCCGCCCTGGATGCCAGCGCCGACGCGCGCCCGACGCCCGCGCGCGATGGTGGAGGAATCGGATCACGGGGATCCGGAACCGCATCCATCGGAGGACCGCCATGAAGAACCTGCTCGCCAGCGCCGCCACCGCCGGCTTCATCCTCGCCGCTGGAATGAGCCTCGCCGCACCGGCATCGGCCGATCCGCTGGCCGGCGGATCCGCCGCCGACGCCGTCAGCAGCCTGCAGTCCCGCGGCTACGACGTCCAGGTGCAGGGCGACACCGAGTCCCCGCTGTCGGAGTGCACCGCCACCCAGATCAGCGGCCTGTCGGGTACCGACTCGTCCGGCCACGCGGGCGTCCCGACGGGGTCGACCGTCTACGTCACCGTCGCGTGCGACGACGACCACGACGAGTGATCGCGCAGCACCTGCAGGCGGCGGATCGCCTCGTTCATCGTCTCGTCACGCTTGCAGAACGCGAAGCGCACCAGGTGCTTCCACTCGTCCGCGTGGGCGGCCGCCGAATCGCAGAACGCCGACATCGGGATCGCGGCGACGCCGGCGCGTTCCGGTAGCTCGGCGCAGAACGACGTGCTGTCGACGAAGCCCAGCGGCCGCGGGTCGGCGCACAGGAAGTACGTGCCGTGGCTGTCGTGCACGTCGAAGCCGATGTCGGTGAGCGCCGCGGCGAGCGTGTCGCGGCGGATCTGGAACGACTCGCGCAGCGTCGCCACCCAGCCGTCCTCGTCGTTGAGCGCCCGCGCCACGGCGGGCTGGAACGGCGCACCGCCGACGTAGCTCAGGTACTGCTTGGCCGCCCGCACGCCCGCGATGAGTTCGGCGGGGCCGCACGCCCAGCCGATCTTCCAGCCCGTGACGTTGAACATCTTCGCCGCGCTCGAGATGGTGATGGTGCGCTCCGCCATGCCGGGGTAGCTCGCGATCGGCAGGTGCCGGTGCCCGTCGAACGTCAACGTCTCGTAGACCTCGTCGCTGATCACCAGCAGGTCGTGCTCGACGGCGAGCCGCGCGATGCCCGCCAGTTCGGCGTCGCCCGCCACCATGCCCGTCGGGTTGTGCGGCGAGTTGAGGATCAGTGCCTTGGTGCGGGGCGTGACGGCGGCGCGCATGGCGTCGACGTCGATGACGAAGCCCCGGCCGTCGCGCACCATCGGGACCGCCACCCGGTGACATCCCGCCATCGCGACCACGGGGGAGTACGAGTCGTAGAACGGCTCGACGAGCAGCACCTCCGACCCCGGCTCGACCAGTCCGATCATCGAGGCGGCGATGGCCTCCGTGGCGCCGACGGTCACCAGGATCTCGGCGTCGGGGTCGTAGGTCACCCCGTACAGCCGTTGGCGCTGCGCCGCGATCGCCTCGCGCAGCGGCGGGATGCCCAGGCCGGGCGGGTACTGGTTGACGCCGTCGGCGATCGCGTCCTGCGCCGTCTTCAGCATGTCGGCGGGGCCGTCCTCGTCCGGGAAGCCCTGTCCCAGATTGACCGCGCCGATGCGTGCGGCCAGTGCCGACATCTCGGCGAAGATGGTCACCGCGTAGGGCCGGAGCCGTTCGACCGTCATGACACCCGAGCTTAGGTGGGAATGAAACCCGGCCGTTCGGCGCTGTGGGCGTCATGACCTTCACGCTGGCGGCCGACGCGGCCCTGCTCAAGCCCACCCGGATCGGCGAGACAGCGGTCGAGAATCGAATCTTCATGGCGCCGTTGACCAGATCGCGCGCACAGGCCGACGGCACCCCGTCCGACCTCGCCGCCCAGTACTACTCCCAGCGTGCGGCGGCGGGCCTGATCATCTCCGAGGCGACGGCCGTGTCGAAGGAGTCGAACGGCGCGTACATGAACACGCCGGGCATCCACACCGATCGCCATCAGGAGAAGTGGGCGGAGATCGCCACCGCCGTGCACGACGCGGGCGGCCGCATGTTCGTGCAGCTGTGGCACGTGGGCCGGATGGGCCACCCCGACATCGGCGGCGTCGAGACCGTCGGCCCGTCGGCCATCGCGGCCGACACCGTCACCCACACCCCGACGGGCAAGCAGCAGCTGCCGGTGCCCCGCGCACTCGCGACCGCCGAGATCGCGCCCATCGTCGAGGACTTCCGCCGCGCCGCCCGCCGGGCCGTCGACGCGGGCATGGACGGTGTCGAGATCCACTCGGCCAACGGCTACCTGCTGCACGAGTTCCTCTCCGACGTCGTCAACCAGCGCACCGACGTCTACGGCGGATCGCCGGAGAACCGCGCCCGGCTGACCGCCGAGGTGGTCGAGGCCGTGGCCGACGAGATCGGTGCCGGCCGCGTGGGCCTGCGCATCTCGCCCGGGAACACCGCCGGTGACATGAGCGAGGTCAACACCGTCGACGCCTACGAGGCGCTGCTGCGCCGCATCTCGCCGCTGGGGCTGGGCTACCTGCACGTGCTGATCGAGCCGTCGTCGGCGGAGTTCGGCGTGATCCGGGCCGTCTGGGAGGGCGCGCTGGTGCTCAACACCGGCCGAGAGGTCGAGACGGACTTCTGCCAGATGGAGTCGCTGGCCGGCTGGGGTGCGATCAGCGCCGCCGCGTTCGGCCGGGCGTTCCTGGCCAACCCCGACCTGATCGACCGGCTGGTGCTGGGCGCCGAACTCAACGAGCCCGACGTCGCGACGTTCTACGCGCCCGGGCCCGCCGGGTACGTCGACTACCCGACCCTCACCGAGGTGGAGCAGCCCCAGACCGCCTGACGCTTCTCCCGCGACAAGACGTGAACTCCCCTGTTTCCTGGCGAAACAGGGGAGTTCGCGTCTGTTGGCGAGGTGGGGTGAGCGGGCGCTGGGCCGAGCGTGACGCCACTGCGAGGAATCCGCGCGATCGTCGCAGTGGGCTCACTCTCGACGGCCCCGGGACGCTGGGCAAGCGCCCAACCAACGGGTTGGGTGAGGCTGATAGGCTCGCACCGCGAGGATCATCCTCCACGCCGGGCTTCTGTAGTAGGGGAAGTCTGCGTATCCATACACCCCAGGACCTGGAGAGTCAGACATGTCCGAAGAAGCCTTCATCTATGAGGCGATCCGCACACCGCGCGGCAAGCAGCGCAACGGAGCCCTCAACGAGATCAAGCCCGTCAACCTCGTCGTCGGCCTGATCGACGAACTGCGCACTCGTCATCCCGACCTCGACGAGAACCTGATCAGCGACCTCATCCTCGGCGTCGTCTCGCCCGTCGGCGACCAGGGCGGCGACATCGCCCGCACCGCCGCGCTCGTCGCGAAGCTCCCCGAGACCACCGGCGGCTTCCAGCTCAACCGCTTCTGCGCGTCGGGCCTCGAGGCCGTCAACACCGCCGCCCAGAAGGTCCGCTCCGGCTGGGACGACCTGGTGCTCGCCGGTGGCGTCGAGTCGATGAGCCGCGTCCCCATGGGCTCCGACGGCGGCGCGTGGGCCACCGACCCCGAGACCAACTACCGCATCGGCTTCGTCCCGCAGGGCATCGGCGCCGACCTGATCGCCACCATCGAGGGCTTCACCCGCGACGACGTCGACGCCTACGCGCTGCGCAGCCAGGAGAAGGCCGCGGCCGCATGGTCGGGCGGCTACTTCGCCAAGTCCGTCATCCCCGTGAAGGACCAGAACGGCCTCGTCGTCCTCGACCACGACGAGCACATGCGCCCCGACTCCAGCCTCGAGGGCCTCGCCAAGCTGAAGACCGCGTTCGACGCAGTCGGCCAGATGGGCGGCTTCGACGACGTGGCGCTGCAGAAGTACCACTACGTGGAGCGCATCAACCACGTGCACACCGGCGGCAACAGCTCCGGCATCGTCGACGGCGCCGCGCTGGTGCTCGTCGGCAGCGAGAAGGCCGGACAGTCGCAGGGCCTGACCCCGCGCGCCCGCATCGTGGCCACCGCCACCAGCGGCGCCGACCCCGTCATCATGCTGACCGGCCCGACGCCCGCCACCAAGAAGGTGCTCGACCGCGCGGGTCTGACCGTCGACGACATCGACCTGTTCGAACTCAACGAGGCCTTCGCCTCGGTGGTGCTCAAGTTCCAGAAGGACCTGAACATCCCCGACGAGAAGCTCAACGTCAACGGTGGCGCCATCGCGATGGGCCACCCGCTCGGCGCCACCGGCGCCATGATCACCGGAACCATGGTCGACGAACTCGAGCGCCGCGGTGCGCGCCGCGCGCTCATCACGCTGTGCATCGGCGGCGGCATGGGTGTCGCGACCATCATCGAGAGGGTGTAGGACCATGGCAGAGAACACCATTCAGTGGGACCAGGATGCCGACGGCATCGTCACCCTGACGCTGGACGACCCCACCGGGTCGGCCAACGTGATGAACGAGCACTACCAGGAGTCCATGCACAACGCCGTGGAACGGCTTGCGGCAGAGAAGGACTCGATCACCGGCGTCGTCATCACCAGCGCGAAGAAGACCTTCTTCGCCGGCGGTGACCTCAAGGGCATGATCAACCTGGGCCCGGAGAACGCTGCCGAGGCGTTCGAGATGGTCGAGGCCGTCAAGCGTGACCTGCGCGCGCTCGAGACGCTGGGCAAGCCCGTCGTCGCCGCGGTCAACGGTGCGGCGCTCGGCGGCGGTCTGGAGATCGCGCTTGCGTGTCACCACCGCATCGCGGCCGATGTCAAGGGCAGCCAGATCGGCCTGCCCGAGGTCACCCTCGGTCTGCTCCCCGGCGGCGGCGGCGTCACCCGCACCGTGCGCATGTTCGGCATCCAGAAGGCCTTCATGGAGATCCTGAGCCAGGGCACGCGCTTCAAGCCGGCCAAGGCCAAGGAGACCGGACTGGTCGACGACCTCGTCGGCTCCGTCGAGGAACTGCTGCCCGCCGCCAAGGCGTGGATCAAGGCCAACCCCGACAGCCACACCCAGCCGTGGGATGCCAAGGGCTACAAGATGCCCGGCGGCACCCCCGCCTCGCCAGGACTGGCGGGCATCCTGCCGTCGTTCCCGGCTCTGCTCAAGAAGCAGCTCAAGGGTGCGCCGATGCCGGCACCGCGGGCGAT
The DNA here is from genome assembly GCF_056679845.1 of Mycobacterium sp. PTI7. Classification (NCBI taxonomy): domain Bacteria; kingdom Bacillati; phylum Actinomycetota; class Actinomycetes; order Mycobacteriales; family Mycobacteriaceae; genus Mycobacterium; species Mycobacterium sp. PTI7. The sequence goes on along the minus strand of NZ_CM155252.1, from coordinate 3,743,846 downwards.
CCTCGACGCAGCCGTCGAGGGTGCGCAGGTCGACTTCGACACCGCCAGCCGCATCGAGAGCCGCTACTTCACGCAGTTGGTCACCGGCCAGGTCGCGAAGAACATGATCCAGGCGTTCTTCCTGGACCTCCAGTACATCAACTCGGGTGGTTCGCGTCCCGACGGCATCGGCAAGACCCCGATCACCAAGATCGGCGTGCTGGGCGCGGGCATGATGGGCGCGGGCATCGCCTACGTCTCGGCGAAGGCCGGATTCGACGTGGTGCTCAAGGACGTCACCATCGAGGCCGCCGAGAAGGGCAAGAACTACTCGGAGAAGATCGAGGCCAAGGCGCTCGAGCGCGGTCGCACCACGCAGGAGAAGTCGGACGCGCTGCTGGCCCGCATCACGCCCAGCGCCGATCCGGCGGACTTCGCGGGCGTCGACTTCGTCATCGAGGCGGTGTTCGAGTCGGTCGAGCTGAAGCACCAGGTGTTCCAGGAGATCGAGGACATCGTGGAGCCCAACGCGCTGCTGGGGTCCAACACCTCGACGCTGCCCATCACCGGTCTCGCGGCCGGGGTGAAGCGTCAGGACGACTTCATCGGCATCCACTTCTTCTCACCGGTCGACAAGATGCCGCTGGTCGAGATCATCAAGGGCGAGAAGACCTCTGACGAGGCGCTGGCCCGCGTGTTCGACTACACGCTGGCCATCGGCAAGACGCCGATCGTCGTCAACGACAGCCGCGGCTTCTTCACCAGCCGCGTCATCGGCACGTTCGTCAACGAGGCACTGGCGATGCTGGGCGAGGGCGTCATCCCCGCCAGCATCGAGCAGGCGGGTTCGCAGGCCGGCTACCCGGCACCGCCCCTGCAGCTGTCCGACGAACTCAACCTCGAACTGATGCACAAGATCGCGGTCGCCAGCCGCAAGGGCATCGAGGACGCGGGCGGCACCTACGAGCCGCACCCTGCCGAGTCCGTCGTCGAGAAGATGATCGAGATCGGTCGTCCGTCGCGTCTCAAGGGCGCGGGCTTCTACGAGTACGTGGACGGCAAGCGGACCGGACTGTGGGAGGGCCTCACGGAGACGTTCAACTCCGGTACCGCGTCGATCCCGTTGCAGGACATGATCGATCGGATGCTGTTCGCCGAGGCGCTCGAGACGCAGAAGTGCATCGACGAAGGCGTGCTGATGTCGACCGCGGACGCGAACATCGGCTCGATCATGGGCATCGGCTTCCCGCCGTACACCGGTGGTAGCGCGCAGTTCATCGTCGGCTACGAGGGTGCCGGCGGCGTGGGCAAGGCGGCCTTCGTGGCGCGCGCCCAGGAACTGGCCGAGAAGTACGGCGAGCGGTTCACCCCGCCCGCCTCGCTCACCAGCTAGTCGGAGGCCCGAAGAGCCCCGAATCCGTCGCGGATTCGGGGCTTTTCGCGTCTCACGGGATCAGGCGTCGCCTCCCGATCCGCCGGCGTCGGAGTCACTGCCGCTGCTCGCGTCACCCGAACCCGTGTCACTTGGGCCCGTGGTCGCACCGGGCCCGGCGCTCGACTCGTCCGACGGGTCCTGGGCGGGCGCAGTCGACGGGTCCGCGGCGGGGGTCGGTGACGACGCACCGCCGTTGGCGACGGTGCTGACCTTGCCGGGCTCGGCCTTGACGCTGTCCCGGACGACCGGCCCCGTGGGCCTGCTCGCCGTGGATCCCGCGACCTCGGCGTCCGGTGCCGCCACCGCAGGGGTTGCGTGGGTGGTGGTGTCGGGCGCGGTCTCGGTTGCCACTGGGTCTTGGGCAGCGTCCTCCTCGATCGCGGGGGCGGGTTCCGCCGCCGGTGCGGCGTCCGAATCGGCGGGTGTGGAAACCGTTCCCTTGGAACCACTCTCGATCTCCGCGCGGGCGGGCGCCGACGCTTCTGGCGCCACCGTGGTGGCGAGGTTCGCCGCCGTCACCGCCAGAGGGGCGGCCGGCGTGGCCTGCAGTGCCGCAACGAGCGAGTCGCGGATGTACGGGAGTGTGCCGGTGGTGAAGCTGTCGAGTTGGGCGACGACGTTGAGAGCCACGTCCGCCAGCCCGTGCTGGATCGCGTTCAGCACGTTGATCGGATTGAGCGTCGTGACGGCGGTGAGCACCGATTGCGTGCTCGAGACGATCTGCTGCACCAGCGGCGTCAGCCCCGTGTCGAACCCGATGCCCACGGTCGAGGCGACTGCCGCCAGCGCGAGGCTCAGGCCGGCGTTGAACAGTGCGGGCACGAGCGCCTGTCCCACTGCGAACGGTCGCTGCAGGACCTCCTGCAGCGGTGTCCACACACCGGTGATCAAGCTGATGATCGGGTTCAGGCCGCTGGCGATGATGCTGTCGATGGCGCCGTTGACGTCGCCCGTCGACAACTTGCCGAGGGCGGTCTGCAGGGTGGCGGGCAGACCGGCGGCGAGATCGCCCAGCGCGGCGCCGCCGGCGTTGATGGCCTGCAGCACCTGTCCCGCCGTGGTGATCTGGTTGGTCAGGATCTGCTGCAGGATCGGGAACGGATTGGCGATCTCGCTCTGGATGGTGTTGGTCAGCCATGTTCCCGCGGCGCCGACCACGGGTGCGAAGACCTCGATGGGATTGTCGATGGCTGCGGTCAGGTGAACGGTGGGCAGTGGCACGTCCGGGTGAGGGGCGATGGGTGCCACCGCGATGACGCTGGCGCCGACGAGTGCGATGCCTGCCGTGACGTATGGCCGCAGGGCCAAGTGCATGGACATATCGGTTGAGAATCCCTTCGTTCGATCATCTGGTCCCCCCCGAGCGGCTGAAACTTACCCATCGGTAAGTTGCGCGCGGAACAAGATCGGACAAAGTGACAGACGACGTCCACTGACTCTTGCTGACACATTACGGATTCGTAACTTAGCTGGTCAGGGGGTCGTCCGAGACTGCTGAACCTCGGCGCTAATGAGCTATGAAGTGAATTGGTTAGCCACGTCGCAGGGTTGATCTTGATGATCGGTCGCTGGCCGAATCCTCGCCGTCGCCCGGGATTCCCCGTGCCGGCCGCAGCAATGTCGCGGACCGGCGTCGGCCCGGTAGCTGTGAATGCCCGATGCGCGAGTGGGCTGCGGTTCGCGCCCGTCCACATGCTGAGACGCGTCGGCGGTGCGTCGCCCTAGAACGAGCCCATGTCCGCCGACAGCCAGTGCTCGGGCGTCATGAAGATGGCGACGTGCTCGCCGAGGTTGTCCTTCGCGAACTGGAGGTAGCGCTCGGCGGCCTCGCCGTCGAGGTAGCGGCGGGTGACCTCCTCCATCTGGGCGTCCGTGCCGGGTTCGATGCGGCTGACCGGACCGTCCACCGCCACGTACCGCGTGGTCGGCTCGACCCGGTCGATCATCAGCGAGAAGTGCCCGGCGGCCTCGATCAGGCGGTGCTTGCGCGAGCCCGCTCCGGTGAGCACCCACAGTTCGCCGCCGGGGGAGTACTGGTACCAGATGGGCAGCGTGAGCGGTCCTCGGTCGGTGCCGGCCGATACCGACAGGGCGCCGACGTGCTGCGGCTCGGCCAGAAATGCTTCGCGATCGTCCTTGGAGAGTGCCATTCAGCCAGGCTAGCGACGGCAGGTGACCGCTCGGGGTCAGTTGGCCCCGTCGAGATAGGTGTCCGTGACGCGGACGATGTCGACGATCCCGGTGGCGAGCAGGCCGGCGATGAAGCCCGCGATCGCCCCGCCGATGATCGGCACCTTCACGTCCACGACCGCCGTGCCGACGAGCTTGGTGCCGGTGCCCGCCGGGTGCAGGGTCACCGTCCCATGGCCGGAGATGGGCGTGCGGGGAGCGTCGACGGTGATCGTGCAGCGGACCTCGTCATCCTCGAGCGCGGACCACTCCTCGCGCTGGACGACGTGCAACGCCGCCAGGCGCAGCCGCTGCAGCGGACCCGGCAGCTGGTCACCGCCGAATCGCATCGACATCTGCATGGTCGTCGTGCCGTCGGCGTCGGTGGTCAACGTGTCGAGCGTGGGCGCACCGCCGTCGACGAAGGCCAGCCGGGCGCGCCAGTATTCGTCGTCGTCGAACGCCGCGCGGATCCGGTCGAGGCCGTGTGGGGACTCGGCGGACAGGTCGAGGGAGCGGGACACGTCTGCGCACGCTACCGATCGACGGGCGGCGGGGTGTCCCCACCCTGCGGCCGAGGGAACCCGCCCGTCCGCCAGGTTTCGTCCACCGGATCAACACGCGTCTCCAGACATGGCAAAGCCGACGGGGACGGCGCCCACGTCCGTTACCGTGGTACAACACCCGGCACGTCGGTTTGTCGCAACCACTGTCCCTTTGCTGATGCGCCGATCGGTGCCGGTAGGTGGACGACGTGCGCTTGCGGAGGCTCCCAAAACTGGGACACCTCTGCTAGCTTTGGCAATCATGCTGGATGCCGCGACGCTGAGCCGCCCGAAGCCGCTGGTGGGCCTGAATCTGCAGGACGTCGGCGTGCTCACCAGTAGGCCCGCCCGTACCGATCGTCGGGGAGGGTCGCCCACGGCAATGTCGGTCATCGGCCTGGCGTCGGTGATCAAGGGGCTGGTGAGGTCCTACGGATCGTGCAGCTGCGGGTGGCGTGGCGGGCACCACGTCGTGTCTGCCCTCGCGGTACACGACGCCCTCGTGCACGCCGCGGGCACGCGCTGTCGACCCGCCGTGCCGCTCGTCGCCTAGACGAGAAACGCCGCCGAGTTGCCTCGGCGGCGTTCGTCGTCGTGCGGTACCCGATCAGATCAGCGGGATACCGGGCGTCAGGTCCGGTGGGGGCGGAAGCCCCAGCGGGTTGAGCGGGTTGATCGCCGGCGGCGCGGGCAGGCCGGGCGCGGGCAGCGCGGTCAGGGCGTTGGCGGCGCCGGCTCCCGCCAGAAGGCCACCGAGACCGAGGTCCGGCGTCACGTTCAGGTTCGGCACCACCTGGAAGCCGACGCTGGGGAGGACCAGGGTCGGGTTCACCGTGCCGAGCGAGGGGATGCCACCGGGCAGCGATCCCAGGGCGCCGATGCCGTCCACGCCACCGCCGCCACCGAGGCCGGAGAGCGACGGGGGCGCGGGGAGCGCCTGCAGTTGCTTGCTGATGCCGTCGAGCAGGGCGACGCACTTGCCGTTCTCGGCGTCGACCACCTGGCCGTCGTTGCAGCTGACGCTCTGCGGCTTGGCCTGGCCACGGTCACCGCACGGCTGGTTGGCCTCGGCGGCTCTCGGCTGCCCATCGGCGCACTCGTCGGCGGAGCTGGTGGCAGGAACGACGACGGTTGCGAACGCGATCGGAGCGACGGCAAGCGCGGAGCCGGAAATGAGCGTGAGCAGAATTCGCTTCGTGCGAGCAGTCATGAAGATCCCTAAGAAATCGCGCGCAAATGAATGAATCGATTCGAGTGTAGACAATTCTCGGACACCTGGGCGTCCCAGACAAAATCAAGGCGAAGGGATGATTTGGGGCGTCGCTCCGACCTGCGGCGAACCATCGACGGCCGTCATTCCCCGGCCTAGAGTGGGGCCTCGTGCGCTTCGGACTCTTCATCCCGCAGGGTTGGCGACTCGACCTCGTCGACATTCCTCCCGCCAGCCAGTGGGGAGTGATGCGCGACCTCGCCACCTACGCCGACGGCAGCGCCTGGGACTCGCTGTGGGTCTACGACCACTTCCACACGGTGCCGGTGCCCACCGACGAGGCGACGCACGAGGCGTGGTCGTTGATGTCGGCCTACGCGGCGATCACCTCGCGGATCAAGCTCGGTCAGATGTGCACGGCGATGAGCTACCGCAATCCGGTGTATCTGGCGAAGGTGGCTGCGACCGCCGACATCATCTCCGGCGGCCGTGTCCAGATGGGCATCGGCGGCGGGTGGTACGAGCACGAATGGCGCGCCTACGGGTACGGCTTCCCGTCGGCGGGTGTCCGGCTGGGGCGCCTCGACGAGGGCGTACAGATCATGCGGGACGCGTGGCGCGACGGTCGAGTCAGCTTCGACGGCAAGCACTATCAGGTCGACGGGGCCATCGTGGCCCCGAAGCCCCTGCAGGAGAACGGCATTCCGCTGTGGATCGCCGGCGGCGGCGAGAAGGTGACGCTGAAGATCGCCGCGAAGTACGCCCAGTACACGAACTTCACGTCGGAGCCGGAGGGCTTCAAGCACAAGTCGGACGTGCTGGAGGCGCATTGCCGCGATGTGGGCACCGACTACGGCGCCATCGTGCGCTCCGCGAACTTCAATGCGGTGGTTGCCCATTCGGAGTCCGAGGTGACCGAGCGCGTCGAGCGGATCCGGTCGCGCCAGATCTCGAAGGCCAATCCGGAGGCCGTCGACGCGATGCTGTCAACGATCACCTCGCCGGAATCTGCCGCCGGGACGCCCGAGCAGATCGTCGAGCGTCTCACCCGGCTCAAGAACCTGGGCTGTGAGTACGCCATCCTCTATTTCCCGGAGGCTGCCTACGACCGGTCCGGCATCGAGCTGTTCGAGCGCGAGGTCATCCCCGCGCTCAGCTGACCGCAGGCGGGTACGACCGTTCACCCGAGCAACCTCCCGTCAACCGTCGTCCGACCGGTGCCGCGGGCACCGTCACGGGATCGGCACGTCCGTCGAGTGGGTCCATGCGAAGCGCGCGGCACGCCTCGCGGTCAGCTTCAGGGCCGAAAAGTGGTCATGGGGGATTAACTGTCAGTACCGTCAAAAGCGCTTGTAGCTGCGTTTGCGGCCCATGTCGACCCTGGCTCCTTTGCGTGGTCGTTGCGATTGCAACGAGTCTGTATTGACGTCGGCAAAAATTACCTGAGCTAGCCAAACTCCCGTTTACGCTCGCGGCAATGAGCGACCGCCGACGCCGTTCAGCAACCTCATCGGAGCCGGCGGCAGACACCTTCGGAGCGGTACGAACCACGACGACGCCATCGGGCGATTCCGTCGAGGTCCTGGTCTCGATCCCGCAGTGGCTGGCAAGGCGTTCGGGGCTGGCGGTACGAGACGACTGGAGACGGATGAATGTGCGCTAACACCTCTAAGCACCGCGTGGGACGGTCGCGCACGGGAGACTCGGCGTACCCGGCGGTGTGGGCGTCGAAGGTCTTGGACGGCGGCACGTCCGCGGGTCCCAGGCACGCAGCAGCCAAGGCCACGGCCGGGTACTCGAGGTACGTCGGTCGGGTCGGCGCACTCGCCGTGTCGCTCGGCGTCGGCATGGCCGTTGCCGCCTCGCCAGGCGTTGCCTTCGCCGACACGGATTCCGATTCCGACTCCACCGCGACGGCGAGTGAGTCCGGAGCCGGGGCGGGTCCGTCGGCCTCCAGTGGGGGAGCGGCCACCGGCGTCGCGACCTCCTCCGGCGCGACGGAGGCGGACACGGCTCCGTCGACGTCGTCCCCGACCTCCCCGACCTCCCCGACGGCGAGCACCGGCACCGACGCGCCCACCATGAACGTCGCCAGCTCGGGTGGTGCGCACACGTCGACGTACGGCCCCAACGGGACGGGGGATGCGGCGGGCACGTCCGCGCTGGATGCTCCGGCCGCCGGGTCGGACCCGACGGATACCGAGGACGTGCCATCCGTCGACGCTCCCATCGTCGAGGACCCCATCGTCGAATCCCCGGTCGGAGAGTCACCCGAACCGCCGGCCGTCGAGGTCGACGCACCGATCATCGTTCCCGATCCCCCTGCGGCAGAGGCGAACACCGACACCGGCGGAACGGGTAGTGACCACTCTGCGCCGTCCGCTCCGACGAGCGACGCGGTGCACACCGCCCTTCGACCGGCGGCCGCCGACGACGTCTCGATGGCGTCCACGACGGAGCCGGAGGAGACGCCGTCCACCTTCGGAGCGACCACCTTCAGCTCACTTGTGGTTCCGCCGCCGCCTGCCGATCCACTGTCGGCCCTGCTGGCGGTACCCGGTGCCGTGGTCAACATGTTCACGGGCTTCGTCGGCTCGTTGCTCGCGCCGTTCCTGGTTCCCGGCCCGGCAGCGCCGGTGGCGATGCCGGGACTGTGGGCCGTATTGGCCTGGGTACGCAGGGAAATCGAGCACACCTTCTTCAACCGGAGTCCGGTCGCGGTTCCGATCCAGACGGGCCAGTCGCTCACCGGGGTCGTCACGGGCAACCTCAATGCCGTCGACCCCAACGGCGATCCGCTCACCGCCACGGTGACCCAGCAGGGGCAGTTCGGCACCGTCGTCATCAACCCCAATGGGACGTACACCTACACGCCCAACGCGGCGGTCCCCGCGGGCGGGATCGTCGACTCCTTCAAGGTGACGATCAGCGACGGTCCCGAGATGCACCTGCCCGGCATCTTCGGGCTGGTGCAAGGCGTCCTCGAGTGCTTCTCGAGATTCATCGGCATCGCGCAACCCGACACGATCGTCAAGACGGTCGCCGTCACGGTCGTGGGTTCCGCGATCGGCGTGGCGCCCGTGGTGTCGACGTCGGTGGTCGGGCCCATCGTGACGCCGAACGAGCCACCGGTGGTGTTGGATTCGGGGATCCTCGTCACCGACGTCGACTCGCCGAAGCTCTCCAACGCGACGGTCAAGATCTCGGTCGGATACGTGCAGGGCGACGTCCTCGCGTTCACGCAGATCACTGGCAACCCGATCGCCGGAACGTTCGATGCGACGACCGGCACCCTCACCCTGTCGGGCGAGGCGACGGTCGCGCAGTACCAGCAGGCCCTGCGCGCAGTGACGTTCGCGAGCGCGGCGGCGCAGCTGGTCGGAGCCAAAGCGGTGCTGGTGACCGTCACCGACACGCAGAACCTTTCGAGCCTGCCGGCGCTGGTGGCCGTGGCGATGCTCGGTGCCAACGTGCCGCCGCTGGTCGTGACCGTGCCGGTCGGACCCATCGTGACTGCGGGGAACCCGCCCGTCGCACTCAACCCGCTGCTGACCGTGGTCGACCTGAACTCGCCGAGGCTGAGCGGCGCGACGGTCACCATCACCACCGGACTCGCCGCCGGCCGCGACGTCCTGATGCTCGGCCCGCTCACGAACAACCCGATCACCGCCGTCTTCAATGCGAGCACCGGCACCTTGACGCTGTCGGGGGAGGCCACCGTCGCGCAATACCAGGACGCGCTGAGGGCGGTGAGGTTCGCGAGCACCTCGGACGCCGTGGTGGGTCTGCGCACCGTGTCGATCATCGCGACGGACACGTCCGGGGCGCCGAGCCTGCCCGGCCTGGTCGCGGTCACGGTCCTCGGCCTGCCGTCGAGCGTGCCGTCGGTGGTGGCCACTACGCCCGTCAAGGTCTACACCGGCGGCGGCTCGCCCGTCGTCCTCGACGCATCGATCCGAATCGTGGACGCCGACTCGACGACGGCCACCGGAGCGACGATCACGTTCGATCCGCTCACCTACAGCGCACAGACGGATCGACTGGCCTTCCTCGATGCCAACGGAATTCAGGGCAACTGGGACAGCCAGACGGGAACGCTGAGGCTGACGGGTGCCGCGACGATCGACGCCTATCAGGCCGCGCTGCGGACGGTGACGTTCGCCTCCGACGCGACCGTCGGGGAGAAGATCCTGTCGATCGTGCTCACCGCCGACGGCACGCCGAGCGTGCCCGGTGTGGTCGCGGTGACCGTCGTCGATCTGCCGATCCTGGGCAGCGTGCCGTCGGTGGTGGTGGCGACTCCGGTGAAGCTGTACACCGCGGGAAGTGCTGCGTCCGTGCTGAGTCCGGCGGTGACGATCGTCGACGTGGACTCGGACACGATCACCAAGGCGGTCGTCTCCATCGGCGGGTACGACCTTGGTGCCGACAGGTTGACCTTGATCGACGCGAACGGCATCACCGGTGCGTGGAACGCCGCCACGGGGACGCTGGTGCTGACGGGCAGCGGCAGCCTCGCGGCCTACGAGACCGCGTTGGAGTCGGTGACCTTCAGTTCCACCTCGACGGCCCTGGTGGGCGTGCGGACGGTGTCGATCGTCGTGACGGCCGACGACGTGGCGAGCGCGCCGGGGCTGGTGGCGATCACCGTGACACCGGCCGTGGTGAACGTGCCGTCGATCATCACGACTGCTCCGGTGAAGCTGTACACCGCCGGGAGTGGCGCCTCCGTGCTGAGCCCGGTGGTCACGATCATCGACGTGGACAGCGGCACGGTGACGGGCGCGACGGTCACCATCGGCGCGGGGTACGACGCCGGGACCGACTCGTTGGCGCTGACGCCGGTCAACGACATCACCGGTGTGTGGAATTCGGTGACCGGAACTCTGACCCTGCAGGGCAGCGGTTCCATCGCGGAGTACGAGGCGGCACTGAAGGCGGTGACGTTCACGTCGACGTCGGCAGCCCTGGTGGGCGTGCGGGCGGCGTCCATCGTCGTGACGGCCGACGGTGTCAGCAGTGCGCCCGGTCTGGTGGCGATCGTCGTGAACGCGCTGAGTGTCAGCGTCCCCTCGATCGTCACGACGACGCCGGTGAAGCTGTACACCGCCGGCAGCGGTCCGTCGGCGTTGAGCACGGTGGTCACGATCATCGACCTCGACAGCGGCACGGTGACGGGTGCGACGGTCAGCATCGGCGTGGGGTACGACCCGGGCACCGACTCGCTCGCCTTCGTGAATGCCAACGGCATCACCGGCTCATGGGATTCGACGACCGGTGTGTTGACCCTCACCGGAGAGAGGTCGCTACCGGCTTATCAGGACGCGCTGCGGACGGTGACGTTCACGTCGACCTCGACGGCCCTGGTGGGCGTGCGGACGGCATTGATCGTGGTGACGGCTGACGGTGTCAGCAGTGCGCCCGGTCTGGTGGCGATCACGGTGACGCCTGCGACGGTGAACGTGCCGTCGATCGTCGTGACGACGCCGGTGAAGCTGTACGGCGCCGGAAGTGGTGCCTCGCCGCTGGATTCGGCCGTGACGATCGTCGACCTCGACTCGGGCACGGTGACCAAGGCGACCGTGACCCTCGGGGTCGGATACGACCCGGGAACCGACTCACTGGCCTTCGCGAATGCCAACGGCATCACCGGCTCGTGGAACTCGACGACTGGTGTATTGACCCTCAGCGGGGAGAAGCCGCTGGCGGATTATCAGGCGGCGCTGCGGACGGTGACGTTCACGTCGACCTCGACGGCTCTCATCGGTGTGCGGACCGCGTCGATCGTGGTGACCGCCAACGGCGTAGACAGTGCGCCGGGGCTGGTGGCGATCACGGTGACGCCTGCGGTGATCAACGTGCCGTCGATCGTGACGACGTCGCCGGTGAAGCTGTACACCGCGGGTAGTGGTGCGTCGGTGTTGAGTCCGGTGGTCACGATCATCGACGTGGACAGCGGCACGGTGACGGGTGCGACGGTCACCATCGGGGCGGGGTATGACGCCGGGACCGACTCGCTGGCACTGACGCCGGTCACTGCCATTACGGGCACGTGGAATTCGCTGAACGGAACCTTGACGCTGCAGGGCAGCGGCACGCTCGCGGAGTACGAGGCGGCACTGAAGGCGGTGACGTTCACCTCGACGTCGACGGCTCTCATCGGTGTGCGGACGGCGTCGATCGTCGTGACCGCCAACGGTGTCGACAGCGCTCCTGGCCTGGTGGCGATCACGGTGACGCCTGCGGCGGTGAACGTGCCGTCGATCGTCGTGACGACACCGGTGAAGCTGTACACCGCCGGCAGCGGCGCGTCCGCGCTCACCCCGGTGGTCACGATCATCGATCTGGACAGCACGACGGCGACGGGTGCGACCGTCACCATCGGTGGCCTGGGTTACGGCACGACGACCGACTCGTTGGGGTTCGTGGACGCCAACGGCATTACTGGCCAATGGAATCAGTCGACGGGTGTCCTCACCCTGACCGGGTCCAAGTCGGTGGCCGACTACGAGGCGGCGCTGAAGACGGTGACGTTCACCTCCACCGCCACGGCGCTGGTGGGCGTGCGGACTGCGTCGATCATCGTGACCGCCAACGGCGTCGCCAGCGCTGCTGGCCTGGTGGCGATCACGGTGACGGCGCTGCCGATCAACGTGCCGCCAGTGATCACGACGTCGATCGTGAACCTCGGGTACTCGATTGGAAATCTTCCGAAGGTGCTGTCGCCGACGTTGACGATCATCGATGACTCGGGCTCCATCAAGAGCGCCAAGATCTCCATCGATGCCCTGTCACGAACTGCCGGTGACGTGCTGTCGTGGACCCCGCCCGGGCACGGTTTGATCACCTCGGTCGGCTATGACGCGTCGACCGGAACGTTGACGCTGACGGGTGCCGCGACGGTCGAGCAGTACCAGGAAGCGTTGCGCTCGGTGACGTTCTCGAGCACGGACGTAGGCCTCATCGCACGAACCGTGTCGTTCTCGGTGGTCGACGCCGGCGACGCGCCAAGTGCATCACTGCCCGTGCTCCTCACCGTGCTGCCGAACGCGCGACCGTTGGTCGTCTCGTCCCTCGTCGGGGTCGACATCAACCTGGTCAACAGCGATCCGGCGAAGGTCCTCGACCCGAACCTCGCCATCCTCGACGACTCTCCGAAGTTGACCGGCGCTTCGGTGACGATCACCTACGTCGGGGTGAGCATCGGTGGCAACGACGTCCTCGCCGCCAGTCCGCCGATCGGCAGCGGCATTACGTGGTCCTACGCACCCGCCACACGGACTCTGACGATGTCCGGCGAGGCAACCGTCGCGCAGTACCAAGAGGCCCTGCGATCGGTCACGTTCGACACCTCCGGTGGACTCCTGGGCCTCGGGGTCCGCACGGTCACCTTCGCCGTGACCGACAAGCTTGGTCTGACGAGCATCGGGGTACCGCTGACAGTGCCCGTGATCAGCGTGCTCGGCGGCTGATCACACCCGGGACGCCTGGTACTGGGCGACGAGCCACTCGTCGCCCAGTCGGGCGAGGACGACGCCGACGTTCAGGTCCAACGCGTCCCCGCTCACGAAGGTGAACGCCGCCCGCAGGTACCCGGTCACGACGTCGTCTGCCAGGGAACGGCTTTCGAGTACCCGATAGGTGACCGCCATCCCGGCGGGCTGTGACTCGTAGTAGTCGCGCACCGCGTCGCGTCCGACGCCGTACGGGCGCAGTCCCTGGAACACGGCGTCCGGGGTGAACGTCGCGGCGACGCGATCGGGGTCGTGGGCGTCGATCCCGGCGCGCCACTCGTCCATCACGCGTTCGACGATCCGCCTGGCGTCCACGTCAGTGACCCGCGCTCTGGCCGCCGTCGAGATGCAGGATCTCACCGGTGACGAATGGCGCGTTCTCCAGGTACAGCACCGCGTCGACGACGTCGTCGATCTCGCCGACCCGCTGCACGGGATGCAGCTTCGCCAGGGCCTCGTACTCCGACGGTTCGTGCATCGGTGTGCGGATGATGCCGAGTGAGACTGCGTTGGAACGGATTCCACGGGTGGCGTACTCGACGGCCAGCGCTCGGGTCGCGGCGTTGAGCCCGCCCTTCGTCAGCGACGCCAGCGCCGACGGCACGGCGGAGTTGGCGTGCTCGACGAGCGTGGTCGAGATCGTGACGAGGTGTCCGCCGTCGCCCTGGCGGAGCATCTGGGCCACCGCGGCGCGGGACACGTCGAAGAACCCCCGGAGATTCACGCCGGTGATCGCGTCGTAGTCCTCGTCGGTGTACTCGACGAAGGGCTTCGCGATGAAGATGCCCGCGTTGTTGACCACGGTGTCGATCCGTCCGAAGCGTTCGACGGCGGCGTCGACGACGCGTGCACCGACACCGGGTCGCGCGATGTCGCCGGCGATGGTCAGGACGTCGGGGTCGTGGTGGTCGCCGATCGTGCGGGACGTCGCGACGACCGCGTAGCCGAGCTTGCGGTAGCCGGCGACGAGTCCTTCGCCGATGCCCTGGGAGGCGCCGGTGATGAGTGCGACGCGGGGAGTGGTGGTCATGGTCGTGGTCCCTTCTCGAGGTGATGATCATTCGAACGCGGCACGGCTGCTGCCGAGTCCGCCTGGGGGCGACCGGTTTGCTCGGTGCTGGTAGGCAGAACCTCCCACTGCACTACGCTGACCGGCGTGGAGCTGCGACAGCTGCGCTACTTCGTCACGGTGGCCGACGAACTGAACTTCGGGCGGGCCGCCGAACGGCTGCGCATCGCGGGACCCTCACTCTCGCAACAGATCAAGTCCCTCGAGCGCGATCTCAAGGTGCAGCTGTTCGACCGCGATCGGCGGTCGGTGGCGCTCACCGCGGCGGGGTCGGCGCTGTTGCCGCGAGCGCGCGCCTTGATCGGGCAGGCCGACGAACTCCGCCGGGAGGCGCTGGGCCTGTCCTCGTCGGAGCCGGTGCGCATCGGATGCGTGCAGTGGTGTCCCACGGACTGGGCCGAACGCGCCGCCGGCGTGGCGCGGGTTCGGGTCGACACCTGGGTGATGCCGTCACACGCGCAGGCGGCACGCGTCGCGGACGGCAGTCTGGACCTGGCGATCTGCTGGGTGGAGCGGTCCGACCTGACGGCCCTGTCGCTCGACGCGCGCCTGGTCGGAACCGACCGGCTCTACGCCCTGTGCACCGGGACGGACACCTCGCCCGTGGAGGCACGGCACCTGACCGTGCTCCTCGACTCCGACGAGGCCAGCTGGTCGTCGTGGAACCGCTACGCGGCCGAGTTCGCCCGGGACGCGGGCGTGGATCCGGTCCGCGTCGACGACGGTGGCGTGACGGGCTCGACGTTCTTCGACCACGTCCGCAGGCTCCGGCGTCCGGTGCTGAACAACCCCAAGGGGCAGATTGACCCGACACCGCCGGACCTGGTGCGGCGTCCCGTGGTCGGCATGGTGCCGATGTGGACGTGGTCACTGGTGTGGCGGCGCGACGAACCCAGTCCGTCCGTGCACGCCGTCGTCGACGCCTTCACCTCCGGCATCGACCCGTCGGCTCTCACCGCGGCGGATGCATGGCTACCGGCCGACGATCCGCACCGCGCGATCCCCGGCTGAGCAGCCGGCCTACGGCGTCGGCAGCAGCGGCGGCGGCGGCGGAGAGACCACCGGCACGTACCCACCCGGCGTCACGGGCGCCGGGGGCGGCGGTCCGTCGAAGTATCCGGGAGGCGGCGGCCCGTTCAGCGGGAAGTACCCCTCCGGCAGCGCAGGCCCGCCGGAGTAATTGCCGGTGGGGGGCGGACCGTTGGACTCGGGCGCATTCGTCGACTGGTAGCCGGGAGGCAACTGGGGTGCCGGTCCGGCTCCGGGCGGCGGGGCGCCACCGACGGGCATGGCCTCGCCGTACGGGTTCTGCGCCTGATGCCAGGCATCCCGCAGGAAGCCGAGCGGACCCGATCGCGATCCCTGGCCGTACTGCTGGTTCTGGATCTCCGGCACCGGCGGCGCACCCATCGGCGGCGGGGCCGGCGGGGCATCCCCACCTGCGACGTCCTGCACGACGACGGGCTGCCCGGGCGGGGGCGGCGCCGCGGGGTCACCCGGCACCGGCGTCGGCACCACGGGTTCGGCACCTGCGGGTACGGCCAGGACCAGAGCGCCGAAGCCCAGGACGACGCCTGCCACGGCGACCTTGGCGGCGTTCGTGCGCGACGTGGCGCTGCTGCGGGTCATAGGTGATGAGGCTAACGCCTGATCGTCGCCTCCGCGACGGAGTCGGGATCGCGGACCCGTCAGATGGCGGGGCCGAGCATGTCGTCGGCGTCCTTGATGACGTAGCCGTAGCCCTGCTCGGCCAGGAAGCGCTGCCGGTGGGCGGCGTACTCGGCGTCGAGGCTGTCGCGGGAGACCACCGAGTAGAAGACCGCGCCGCCACCGTCGGCCTTGGGCCGCAGCAGCCGGCCGAGGCGCTGCGCCTCCTCCTGCCGAGACCCGAAGGTGCCCGACACCTGGACGGCGACACTCGCCTCGGGGAGGTCGATGGAGAAGTTCGCCACCTTCGACACCACGAGCGTGCGGATCTCGCCGCGGCGGAACTGGTCGAACAGCACCTCGCGCTCGGCGTTCTTGGTCGACCCCTGGATCACCGGGGCGTCGAGTTCCTGACCCAGCTCGTCGAGCTGGTCGAGGTAGGCGCCGATCACCAGGGTCGGCTCGCCGGGGTGACGATCGAGGATCGACTTCACGACGGCGATCTTGGTGTGCGCCGTGGAGCACAGCTTGTAGCGCTCCTCGGGTTCGGCCGTCGCGTAGATCATCCGCTCGTTGTCGGTCATCGTGACGCGCACCTCGATGCACTCCGCAGGCGCGATCCAGCCCTGCGCCTCGATGTCCTTCCACGGGGCGTCGTACCGCTTGGGTCCGATGAGGCTGAACACGTCGCCCTCGCGGCCGTCCTCGCGGATCAGCGTGGCGGTCAGACCGAGCCGGCGGCGCGACTGCAGGTCGGCGGTCATGCGAAAGACGGGCGCGGGCAGCAGGTGCACCTCGTCGTAGATGATCAGGCCCCAGTCGCGGCTGTCGAAGAGCTCGAGGTGCTTGTACTCGCCCTTGGTGCGCCGCGTGATCACCTGGTAGGTCGCGATCGTGACCGGCCGGACCTCCTTGCGCTCGCCGGAGTACTCGCCGATCTCCTCCTCGGTGAGCGAGGTGCGGGCGATCAGCTCGCGCTTCCACTGCCTGCCGGCCACGGTGTTGGTGACCAGGATCAGCGTGGTGGCGCCCGCCTTGGCCATCGCGGCGGCGCCGACCAGCGTCTTGCCTGCGCCACAGGGGAGCACGACGACGCCCGAGCCGCCCGCCCAGAACGAGTCGACGGCCATCTCCTGGTAGTCGCGCAGCTCCCACCCGGTCTGGTCGAGTTCGATGGTGTGCGCCTCGCCGTTGACGTACCCGGCGAGGTCCTCGGCCGGCCAGCCGATCTTCAGCAGCATCTGCTTGACGCGGCCGCGCTCGCTGGGGTGCACGAGCACGGTGTCGTCGTCGACGCGGGCGCCGAGCATCGGGGCGATCTTCTTGTTGCGAAGCACCTCCTCGAGGACGGCGCGGTCGGTGCTCACCAGCATCAACCCGTGCACCGGGCTCTTCACCAGCTGCAGGCGGCCGTAGCGGGCCATGGTGTCGACGATGTCGACCAGCAGCGGCTGCGGCACGGCGTAGCGCGAGAAGGAGACCAGCGCGTCGACCACCTGCTCGGCGTCGTGGCCGGCCGCGCGCGCATTCCACAGCGCCAGCGGGGTGATGCGGTAGGTGTGCACGTGCTCGGGGGCACGTTCCAGTTCGGCGAAGGGCGCGATGGCCGAGCGGGCCGCGCCTGCCAGCTCGTGGTCGATCTCGAGCAGCAGTGTCTTGTCGGACTGGACGATCAGCGGGCCGTCGGTCACTTGGCGCCCGCGCTTCCTGTACTCATTCCATCCATTATTGCGAGTCGGCCGACACGACGGAGGTCACGCGGTGGATGGCGAACTCGCGAGCCCGTCCGGCGGCGGGATCGAAGGCGGTCAGCGTGCCGCCGCGGACGTTGATCGGTGCGACGACGCGCTGCGTCGCGACCCCCGCCGGATCGACGTAGCCGATCACCACCGACGTCTGCTGATGCGCGGCCGACTGCAGCTGCGCCATCGCCTCGGCGGGGTCCAGCCGCGATCCCGGCGGGTGGGCGCCGCCCATCCTGCGCAGGACGGCGACGATGGCGCCGAGCGTCTGCGCGTTCGGGGTCGGCAGCGGGCGGTAGCCGCGCCGACGGTTCGGCGCGGGCACCCGGGAGCCGCGGTTGCGGATGTCGACGATGGTGCCCGACCAGTCCTCGGCTGCGGGCGCGAAGCCCGCCGCCCGCAGTCCCGCGAGCACGTCCGCGATCGGCGCCGCCGACACCGCGACGGTGGGCGCCAGCGTGCGCATCTCGACGGCGGCCATCGCGGGCGCCGCCACGGCCTGGGCGAGCAGCGCGGGGTCTTCACACCGGACGAACGACGACGCCATGCCGACCCGCAGCTGACCGTGCCTGCGGGCGACGTCGTCGATCAGATAGGTCAGGCCCTGGGGAACCGGCGTCTTGGAGTGCTTCTCGAACAGCGCGTGCAGTTCGACGGCGGTGCAGCCGGTGTCCAGCGCCCGCCGGATCGTGGCCTCGCTGATCCGGTACACCATGGCCGCGCCCGCGGACTCGACGGTGGCGACCGCTGAGAGCCGTTCGGCGAGTTCGCGTTCCAACGGTCCGGGGACGACGACCGTGAGGTCGGCCTGCAGGAGGAAGTGGTCGATGGGCTTGGGCAGGACCTTGCTCATCGCGGCGACGACGGCGTCCTCGGGAGCGTCGTCGAGCAGCAGGCGGATGGGCGATGCGAGTGCGCCGCGGCCCACGACGCCCAGCGCGTGCGCCTCGGTGAGCAGCGCGCTGACGGGCCCCGGTTGCAGGCGGGCCGCCCAGCGGGGGCGCCGCCAGGCCAGGGCCGCGGCGGCGTGGTCGGCGTCGACGCCGGATCCCGGAGGCAGGTCGGCGAGGACGCGCAGCAGCAGCCGGCGGTCCAGCGGCGCGGCCGTCGAGTACAGCGAATCCGACAGTGCCGCATACGGTTTGTTGTCCGGGCCACGTTCGCCGATGAGGCTGGGCCGGGCGGACAGTTCCAGCCAGGACGTCACCAGCAGATGCCAGCGTGCACCCGCCGACGACTCGACGAACCGATCGGACGCCACGGTGGGCGTCCAGAACGGTCCGAGCCCGTCCGGCGGTTCGGGCTCCGGCATGCCGACGGCGATCAGGCCTGCCGCGGCCGCCACCTCCAGCAGGAGGCCGAGTCGGTGGTCGTCGATGCCGGTGACCTTGACCAGGCGTTTGACCTCACGGACGCCCAGACCGCCGCTGCGCAGTTCGGGGATCGGCCCGCTCGACAGCGTGTCGAGAATCAGCTCGACCTCGCGCAGCAGGTCGATCGCCGATCCGGCTGCTGCGGCGTCGGTGTCGGCGACCTTGAGGGTCGACACCACCGGGTCGGGCGGGCGGAGGCCGGTGGGGCCGGACAGCTGACCGCGCATCACCTGGCCCACCAGCCGCGGCAGGATCACCGTGTCGTCCTCGATCTGCCGGAGCAGGCCTGCGGCGAGCAGTCGCTGCACCGGACGGTCGGCGGGGGTGCCCGGAATGGCGTCGCGCGTGCGGCCCACGGGCGATCCCTCGACGAGGCGCTCGAGGAGTTCGCGCTGCGGCGCGTCGAGACCGGCGAGGAGGTCCGCGATGGTCGCCGGGTCGGGGACCGTGGCCTCCGACGTCACCTGGCCGGGATACCAGGGCAGACCCGACGCGGCCTCGGCCGTGACGCGGACGTCGTCGTCGCCCCAGACGAGCGCCCGCTCGCGTAGGTCGTTCAGCGCGTCGAGGACCCCGTCGTCGCCGGCGAACTGGGCGACCAGCTTGGTGGTCGCGACGGGGGCGGCGTCGGCGTGCAGGAACAGCAGCGCGTCGAGCACGGAGAGCCGCAGGAAGTCGAGGTCGTCGGTGGCGGCCTTCACCGACTGTCGGGACTGCGCCCTGGCTGCCAGTGCCGCGATGGAACCTGGCGGCGGCTGGGTGAGATCGGGTCGCAACTCCAGCAACCGGATCAGTTGCTCGTCGGGCAGGCCGGCCAACCAGGTGCCCAACGGCAGGGCGGGGCTGGGTTCGGTCATCGACTTCCAGCCTAAGCCAGCCGACCGGTCTCGCCAGCCACCGCTTGGCCTGCCACAATGGGTACGTGGCTGAGAAGAAGAAGCAGTACGTCGACAATGGCTGGCCCACGATCGACGACGGCGACCATGCCGTCAGCGAATTGGCGACCGACCGGACCGGTGCGCTGTCCCCGTTCGGCGACGTGACGTTCCCGTTGCCTGCCGACACCCTGCCGTACACGCACCCGGTCACCGTCGTCAACAAGTAGCCGTGACCGATCGGTTGTCGCACCTCGACGACGAGGGCGCGGCACACATGGTCGACGTCACCGCCAAGGACGCCACCAAGCGCACCGCCGTCGCCAGGGGCACCCTGCGGACCCGCACCGACGTGGTCGACCTCATCGCGTCCAAGGGCCTACCCAAGGGTGACGCACTGGCCACCGCCCGCGTCGCGGGCATCCTCGCGGCCAAGCGCACCAGCGACCTCATCCCGCTGTGCCACCAGTTGGCGCTCACCGGCGTCGACGTCGACTTCGAGATCGGCACCGACTCGGTCGACGTCACTGCCACCGTCCGCACCACCGACCGCACGGGCGTCGAGATGGAGGCGCTGACGGCGGTCAGCGTCGCCGCACTCACGCTCTACGACATGCTCAAGGCCGTCGACCCCGCCGCGACCATCGAGGGAATCGCCGTGGTGCGCAAGGACGGCGGCAAGACCGGAAGCTGGACGAGGTGACGGTCGCGCGGGTGCGCACCGCCCGCGTCGTCATCGCCTCCACGCGCGCCGCGAACGGCGTCTACGAGGACCGCACGGGCCCGGTGATCGTCGAATGGCTGCGCGCCAGGGGGTTCGGCGTACCCGATCCGATCGTCGTGGCCGACGGCATGGCCGTCAGCCGCGCACTGATCACCGCGGTCGGCGAGCAGGTCCACCTGATCATCACCTCCGGCGGCACCGGGATCTCACCGACCGACGGCACCGCCGACGCGACCGCCGCCATCGTCGACTACGAGATCCCCGGTCTCGCCGACGCGATCCGGCGGTCGGGGCTGCCGCACGTGCCCACCTCGGTGCTGTCACGCGGCGTGTGCGGCGTCCGGGACGGCATCCTCGTCGTCAACCTGCCCGGCTCGACCGGTGGGGTGAAGGACGGCCTCGGCGTGCTCGCCGACGTCCTGGATCACGCGCTGGACCAACTCGCCGGCGGAGACCACGGCCGATGAGCGCCCGCGCGAAGAGGAGAAGGCACCGATGAGCGCCCGCGCGAAGAGGAGTAGGTACCGATGACGGCGATCGTGCGTGTCGCGCTCACGGAGGACCTGATCGACCTGACCGAACACGAGTCGTTGGTCGCGCACGAGGCGGCAGGTGCCGTAGTCGGGTTCTCGGGTGTGGTCCGCGACCACGATGGCGGCAAGGGCGTCACCCGCCTGGAGTACTCCGCACATCCCACGGCGCTCGAGACGCTCGTCGAGGTGGCCGAAGAGGTCGCGCGCAGCGCCGACGGGGTCCGTGCGATCGCGGTGAGCCACCGCGTCGGCACCCTGCACATCGGGGACGCCGCCCTGGTGGCCGCCGTGTCTGCCGATCACCGGCGGGCGGCATTCGAGACGTGCGCGCTGCTCGTGGACACCGTCAAGGCGCGCCTACCGGTGTGGAAGCACCAGTTCTTCGCCGACGGCTCCGAGGAATGGGTGGGCTCGGCCTAGACCCGAGGGGCCAGGCCGAGCCTTCCGACTACGCGCCCGGAGCGGGCAGCAGCGGAGCGGGTGTCGGCGCGCCCGGAGGCACGTCGGCGGGCAGCGGCGCATCGGCGGCGAGCGGTGCGTTGCCGGGCGTCAGCGGAACGTTGGGGCCGGCGGCCTGCGTCGGGTACGGCGTGTTCATGCCGCGCTGCGCGAGACCCATGATCAGGGCCTCCTTGCCGCTGATCTCGTGGCCCTGCACCGCTTGCCACAGATCCTTCAGGTAGCTGGTGTTCGGACCCTCGGGGCCCTGCGTGGCGGGGTCCATCGTGGAGCCCGGGGGCAGCGCGTCGGGGCTCGCGAGGTGCGGGACGCCCTGGGCGGCCGGTGCGGGCACCGTGCCGTCGGCCAGCGCGACCGGCTGATCGGGAGCGGGGGCCGGAGCGGGAGCCGGCACGTCGGGTGCGGGCGGCGCCGGCGGCGCGGGGAACACCGGCTCGAGGGGCAGGTCCGCACGGTCGAGCGACCACACCTGCGGCTGATCGACGGGTGCCGGGCCACCGGGCATGACGTCCCAGTTGGCGGCCTCGACGACCGGCGGGGCCGGCGGCGGGGGCAGCTCGGGTGCGGGCGGCAGCGGCGCGTCCAGCGGGGCGACGGCGTCCGGTGCGGGCGGCAGGTCGGCGGGAGCCGGCGGCAGGTCCACGGGGGCCGGCGGCAGATCGGCCGGCGGGGGCAGCGGCGCGTCCATGGGCATGGGGGCGCCGACGGTCATCGCCGGGTCGACGGGCAGGGGTGCGTCGAGCGGCATCACGGCCGCCTCGGGCGGCGGCGGGGGCAGCTCGGGGGCGGGCGGCGGAGGCAGCGGCGCGTCGAGCGGTGCTGCGGCCTCGGGCGGGGGCGGCGGCAGCAGCTCGGGTGCGGGCGGCGGCGGGGGCGGAAGCTCGGGCACCGGAGCCGAGAACAGCTCGAACGGCGGGGGCGGCGGCAGTTCGCCGTTGAGTTCCGGGTTGTCGAGCGGCTGCGGGGCGTCGGCGACGACGTTGCGCGGCGTGGCGGAGGAGAGGCCGCGACCACAGGTCGGCCAGGCGCCGCGGCCCTGCGAGGCGAGGACGCGCTCGGCGACGGCGATCTGCTCGTCCTTGCTGGCCATGTGGGCCGACGGCGCGTACTCGCTGCCGCCGTGTCCGGACCAGGTGCTGGGGGAGAACTGAAGTCCGCCCTGGTAGCCGTTGCCCGTGTTGATGGCCCAGTTGCCACCGGACTCACACGATGCGACCCGGTCCCACTCGCCGTCGGTCGCTGCTCCGGCCATGCCGGCGAGGGCGATGCTGCTGCCACCGATCACCGCGCCCGTGAAGGCGACCTTTGCAACGGTTACAGCGGGGGCCGATGTCGTGGCCTTGCGATGCCGTCCACTCATGGAAATGGAAAATCCTCTCGTCTGCGCCCGCGAGGTCAGCTGTCGGGTTCGGGCTCAAGAGGTTGCCCGGCCGACACGAGTGTCGGCTTCACCCCAAGGAACTAGGTGCAGTCCCTGGTCTTCCTTTCGGTGGACCGGTGGGTCCCCCGCCTTCATCCAGGTTGTTCGTCGTTGACCGCGTCCGACGGATGAAGCTCGGCGCTATCAGACACGGCAGGCCACGCAATGGGGGTCGGGTGGCTTGGATGGAACCGTAACGGCTCGCCGCGATTGCGTCACCTTCGGCCGACCTCGGCGTTTCCCCGCCCAGCAAATATTATGAGGACCTTAAAGGCGCAGGAATATTCGGTGTTTCCGCAGGAGCAAGAATGGGAACCGAGAGGCTGCGGCCAGTTTGTGATCATTCCGTGATGTGACGGACATCACGCCTATCCGCCCGCGAAGGGCGGTAATACATCGACGGTCTCGGTTGTTCCGAGCGGCGCGGTGCGATCTCGCACGGCGACGCCGTCGCGCAGAAACGAGCACCGCAGCAGCACTTTTGCGAGATCCGGGCCGCGGTCGGCGAGCCTGGCCACGAGGTCGTCGACGGTCGTGCCGGGCGTCAATTGGATTTCTTCGGAGTCGACGCCCGCCGCCGCGCGGGCCGCAGCGAAGTAGCGCACGGTCACGTGCACGGCGCTCAACCGCCGATCGCACTCATCGGGCGGCTGGGTTGGACGAAGTCCGGATCGTTGATGCCGTGCCCCGCGGGCTTGCCCCACATCGCGGTCCGCCACGCCGCCTCGATGGCGTCGTCACCAGACCCGTCGCGCAGCAGGCCTCTCAGATCCGTCTCATCCGTGGAGAACAGGCAACTGCGGACCTGACCGTCGGCGGTGAGCCGGGTGCGGTCGCACGCGGCGCAGAACGCCTCGGAGACCGACGCGATGACGCCGACGGTGGCGGTGCTGCCGTCGACGCGCCACAGGGCCGCTGGGGCCGATCCGCGCGGTGCCGGGTCGGGCTGCAGGTCGAACTCGCGGCGCAGCGCCCCGAGGATGTCGGCGGCGGTGATCGTCTCGTCCCGGTTCCACTGGTGCTCGGCGTCCAGCGGCATCTGCTCGATGATGCGCAGCTGATACCCGTGGGCCAGGCAGAAGCGTAGGAGTTCGACGGCGTCGTCGAGGCCGGTGACCGCGTCGAGGACGGCGTTCACCTTGACCGGGGCGAGCCCCGCGGCGGCGGCCGCCGCGAGCCCGTCGACCACGTCCGAGAGCCGATTGCGGCGGGTGATGCTCGCGAAGCGTGCGGCGTCGACGGTGTCCAGCGACACGTTGACCCGGTCCAGGCCCGCGGCCTTCAGCGCGTCGGCGCGGCCGGCCAGCGCGACGCCGTTGGTGGTCATCGCGATCGAGGGCCGCGGGGTCAGCGCGGCGGCCGCCGCGATCACCTCCTCGAGGTGGCGGGACAGCAGCGGCTCGCCGCCGGTGAAGCGGACGTTGGTGACGCCGAGGCGGGTCACCGCGATCGACAGCAGCCGGGCCAGTTCGGACGCCGACAGCAGCTGGTCGTTGGGCAGCCAGGACAGTCCCTCGGCGGGCATGCAGTAGGTGCAGCGCAGGTTGCACCGGTCGGTCAGCGAGACCCGCAGGTCGGTGGCGGCCCGGCCGTAGGTGTCGATCAGCGGGCCGTCGGCGGGTGCGCCGGTGACGATGCGGCGCGGCATCGGCACCCCGAGGTCGATCGACGTCACTGCGGCACCCCGTAGCGGGCCCGGTCGCCGGTGTTGGTGCCGACCGGGACGATCTCCTTGCCCAGCGGCAGCAGCGAGACGGGGATGAGCTTGAGGTTGGCGATGGCCAAGGGGATGCCGATGATCGTGACGGCCATGGCGATCGCGGTCAGCACGTGGCCGATCGCCAGCCAGATTCCCGCGACGATCAGCCAGATGACGTTGCCGACCAGCGCACCCGGCCGGGCGCCCGGCTTGTCGACCACCGTGGAGCCGAACGGCCACAGCGCGTAGACACCGATCCGGAAGGCCGCGAAGCCGAACGGGATGGTGATGATGAGGACGAAGCAGATGATTCCCGCGAGGAAGTACCCGAGGGCCAGCCACAGGCCACCGAAGATCAACCAGATGACGTTCAGGATCAGGCGCATGATCTCCTCCAGCGGGGAACTCAAGGCTACCGACTAATGGGGTCGCTGGCCGTGCCGGCGTCCGAGTAGGATCGGCGGCGTTCGCGTCCTGCGCAGGCGGGGCGCCTTAATTATGTGTTCGATGTCGAGCGATGAAACGAGCGGGTGAGACCAGTGCCTACCGGCAAGGTGAAGTGGTACAGCGCCGAGAAGGGCTTCGGGTTCGTGTCCCAGGAGGAAGGCGAGGACGTCTACGTCGGCTCGTCGGCCCTCCCGAGTGGCGTCGCGGAACTCAAGCCCGGCCAGAAGGTCGAGTTCGGCATCGCCGCCGGTCGTCGTGGTCCGCAGGCCCTCAGCCTGAAGGTCATCGAGCCGCCTCCCAGCCTCTCCAAGACCCGTCGCGAGGCCGAGCGCCCCGAGCACAAGCACACGCCTGACGAGCTGCACGGCATGGTCGAGGACATGATCACGCTCCTCGAAGGTGCGGTCCAGCCCGAGCTGCGCAAGGGTCGCTACCCCGACCGCAAGATCGCGCGGCGGGTGTCCGAGGTGGTCAAGGCCGTCGCGCAGGAGCTGGACGCCTAGTTCTCTCGTGCGCTGCGCGAAATCTGCACGTGCGTTGCAATTCGGCGTCTGCAACGACCGCGGCGCAGAACTCGCGGCGGATTCCCTCGACGCTCGACGGGGAACACTGACGCCGTGAGCTACGTGAACCCCAAGGGCGAGTTCGACCGCGACACCGACTACATCACCACCCGCATCACCGCCGACGGGCGCGACGGGTATCCCGTCGAGGCCGGTCGCTACCGGCTCGTCGTCGCGCGGGCCTGCCCGTGGGCGAACCGCGCCATCATCGTGCGAAGGCTGCTGGGCCTCGAGGACGCCATCTCGATCGGCTTCTGCGGGCCGACGCACGACGAACGCAGCTGGACGTTCGACCTGGATCCCGGCGGCGTCGACCCGGTGCTGAAGATCCCGCGGCTGCAGGACGCCTACTTCAAGCGCGACCCCGAGTATCCGAAGGGCATCACGGTGCCGGCGTTCGTCGACGTGCCGACGGGCGCGGTCGTGACCAACGACTTCGCCCAGATGACGCTGGACATGTCGACGGAGTGGACCGAGTTCCATCGCGAGGGCGCTCCGCAGCTGTATCCCGAGCAGCACCGCGCCGAGATCGACGAGGTGGCGCAGCGCATCTACACCGAGGTCAACAACGGGGTGTACCGCTGCGGCTTCGCCGGCTCGCAGGGCGCCTACGAGAAGGCCTACGACCGGCTGTTCACCGCGCTCGACTGGCTCACCGAGCGGCTGTCCGAGCGGCGCTACCTGGTGGGCGACACGATCACCGAGGCCGACGTCCGGCTGTTCACCACGCTGGCCCGCTTCGACCCCGTGTATCACGGACACTTCAAGTGCAACCGCTCCAAGCTGTCCGAGATGCCGGTGCTGTGGGCGTACGCGCGGGACCTGTTCCAGACGCCGGGATTCGGGGACACCACCGACTTCGAGCAGATCAAGCACCACTACTACGAGGTGCACACCGACATCAATCCCACCGGCGTCGTCCCGAAGGGTCCGGACCTGTCGAACTGGCTGACGTCACACGGCCGTGAGGACTTGGGCGGCCGTCCGTTCGGCGACGGCACGCCGCCCGGGCCGACGCGCGAGGGCGAGCGGGTGCCGGAGGGGCACGGCGCGGCCTAGGTCCGGCCCGTCACGACCACACCGTGCTGACCGACCACTCGGCGTGCGGCCAGGGGAACTCATTACCCTCCTCGTCGCGCACCAGGGTGGGCAGCATCACCGCGAAGCCGGTGAGCTTGCCGCGCTGCGAGTCGACGGGCGGGATGGTGACGGCCACCCGGCTGTTCGGCTTGAACTCCTCGACCTGCTCGGGTCCGCCGTCCTCGTAGGAGCGCAGCAGCACCCACGGCGCCTTCGCGATTCCCTCGGGCAGCGATACCTGGATCTGGTCGTTCGGCGTGACGCGGAGTTCGGCGCTGACCCCGGTGCCGTCGCACTGGGTGATGTCGTAGACGTCGCAGTAGCGGTACGGCTCGATGCGGACCAGCTGCCCGCGGGTGAAGGCGCTGATCTCGGGGTGCGTCGGCCCGTGGTCGCGGGACATCTGCCAGACGAGCACCGCGGTGGCGGCGGTCGACAGCACGGCGACCGCGACGAGCATCGCCACGACCTTCTTCATCGTGGTACCGCAGATGCCTTCGACATGCCGCCTTCCTTCTTCGCGAATACCGGCCTGTTGCCGCCGAAGCCCGGGATCAGCGAGTCGCCGCTGTAGCTCACGAGGGTCTGCGCCAAGCCGAGGATGAGCACCGCGCTGATGGCGGTGAAGCCGACCCACAGGTCGGTATAGATCAGCACGCCGGTGGCGCCGCCCGCCACCCACCCCAGCTGCAGCAGCGATTCGGAACGCCCGAACGCCGACGCGCGGGACTCCTCGGGGAGGTCGTCCTGCAACGAGGCGTCCAGCGACGCCTTGGCGACGGCGCTCGCGCCCGAGGTGATCAGCGTCGCAAAGGCCGCCACGAACAGGTTGCCGGTCAGCGCGGTCAGGACCGCGACCACGGTCACGGCGACGGTCGCGCGGACCACCAGCTGCGCGGGATGGCCGAGTTTGAGGCGGGCGCTCGCGAAGTTGCCGGTGAAGTTGCCGATGGCCGCCGCGGCGCCGATCAAGCCGAGGATGCGCAGCTGTTCCCAACCGCTGGCGTCGTGCGACTTGGCGACGAACGCCGGGTAGAGGAAGAGGAAGCCGACCATCACCTTGATGGTGCAGTTGCCCCACAGCGAGGTGATGATGTTGCGGCCGAGCGGCTGCTTGGGTCGCTTGGTGGTCGGGCGGTCCGGTGTCCCGGTGGGCCCGTGATAGGTCAGCGTGGTGGGCACCTCGCCCTCGGTGACCTCGACCCACTTGGGGATGCGCATCGCCAGCACGGCGCCGCCCACCGTGACGACGGCCATCACGTACAGCGCGCCGGGCAGGTGGAACACGTTGAACGAGAACTCGACTCCCGCGGCGATGGCGCCACCCAGGATGGTGCCGCCGAGCAGTCCGAACACGGTCAGCCGCGAATTCACCCGCACCAGGTCGATGCTGGGTGGCAGTACGCGTGGCGTCATCGCGCTGCGCAGCACGCTGAACGACTTCGACAGCACCATCGCACCGAGGGCGCACGGGTACAGCACCCACGACGGGAAGCTGCCGTTCGCGCCGTCGTAGTTGGCGATCAGGACCACCGCCAGCACGGTCCGCAGCCCGAACGACATCGCGAGCGCCACCCGTCGGCCGTGCTGCAGCCGGTCGAGCGCCGGGCCGATCAGCGGGGCGATGACGGCGAACGGCGCGATGGTGATGAGCAGGTACAGCGCGACCTTGCTCTTGCTCTCACCGGACGCGGCCGCGAAGAAGAGGGTGTTGGCGAGTGCGACGGCCATCGCCGAGTCGGCGGCGAAGTTGGCCATCACGGGATAGGTCAGCGCTGTCAGCCCGGACTTGTCGGCGCCGTCGGCGGTGGCCGCACGGTGGAAGAGGCCGTACATCCGCGAACCCATCTCGCGGCTGCGCTGCGCGGCGGCGCGGGTGACGGTGACCCGCTCTCCGCGGCCCGCGTCGGACGCCGACCGCGACTGTTGCGTGGCACCCTCGCCCTCGTCCTCGAGCGGCGGGAGCCACCGGTTCGCGCTGGGCGACGACGGGTTGCGGCGGGGCCGCCGGCGCAGTGAGTCGTCGCTCGGGTAGTTGGCCATACCGGGGTGCTCGGAGTCCGCGGGAGGGCGGGGCGGGTGGTAGTGCGGGTCCCGCGGATCCCCGGATGGTCCCGGGTCGCGACGTGGTCCGCTCACGCCTCCGATTGTTCCCCATCGGTCGGACGGCCGCCCGTAGGGCAGCCGGTGTGGCTTTGCCCGGCTGGTGTCAGGCAGAATCGGAGGCGATGGACAGCATGATCGAACCCGCAGAACAGGACGCCGCGCAGACGTCGGAGCCCGACGTCGCGCCGTCGTCGCCAGACCTGACGGCAATCCTGATGGGTGCCGTCGATCTCGCGCGTGATGCGATCGTCGAGGGCAGCGACGACGACGTCGACGATCAGGTCGGCGAATACCTCGGCGCCACCGTCGACGACCCGTCGGCCGCCACCCACCGTTTCCTGGCCGTGATGCCCGGATACCAGGGCTGGCAGTGGGCCGTCGTGGTCGCGGCGTATCCGGGCGCGGAACGCGCCACCGTGAGCGAGGTCGTGCTGGTCCCGGGCCCGACGGCGCTGCTGGCGCCGGCGTGGGTCCCCTGGCACGAGCGGGTGCAGCCCGGCGATCTCGGTCCCGGCGACCTGCTCGCCCCCGCCACGAACGACCCGCGGCTGGTGCCCGGTTTCCTGTCGTCCGGCGACGAGGAACTCGACGAACTGGCCGCCGAGGTCGGCTTCGGTCGCAAGCAGGTGCTGGGCGATCTCGGTCGGACCGACGCCGCACAGCGGTGGTACGAGGGCGAGTACGGACCCAATTCGCCGATGGCCCGGTCCACCCGGCGGGTGTGCCGCGACTGCGGCTTCTGGCTGCCGCTGTCGGGGTCGCTCGGCCGGTTGTTCGGCGTCTGCGGCAACGAGATGTCGGCCGACGGGCACGTGGTCGCACTCGACTACGGCTGCGGCGCGCACTCGGACACGCCGGAGCCGGCGCGGATCGGGTCGCCGATGTTCGATCCGTACGACGACGGCGTGATCGACCGCACCGACTCCTGAGGGGCTATCGCGCCTCGGCGGCGGCCTTGATGCGCGACAGCGTGTCGTTCATGCCGGCGACCAGTTCGCGCTCGAAGCTCGGGACGCCGCCCATGACGGCGTTCACCAGCGTGTTCGAGATCGGCTTGACGCCGTTCTCGGCGTGCCTGCTCTCGACCAGGCGGGTGCCGGTCGCGGTGGGCTCCAACTCGTAGCTCCACACGGTGTTGTTCTCGTTGACCCGGAACGCCAGCTTCTCGCCGGGGATGAACTCGGTGATCTGGCTGGTGGTCGGCCAGAACAACAGGCCGCGCCGGTTCACGTTGATCGTCTTGGTGCCCTGCCGGAGCGGCCCGAACGCCTTCATGAGCCGGCACTGCGGGCTCCACTTCGGCATCAGCTTGAGGTCGGACACCAGCCCCCAGACCTTCGCCGGCGGTGCGGCGATCTCGATCTCGGCTCGAAGCAACGGATCAGCCACGGTTCCTCCAGGTGAGTTCTAGTTCAGGCCGGTCTGTGCGCCGCGGGATCCGCGACGCACGGCGGCACGTTGCCACAGAAAGATCGACGTGCCAAGCACTCCGACGCCCAGTCCCGCGACGGTCGTCGGCCGCCAGTCGTGCAGCGCGGGTACCGCGAACGCGAGGATGACGGCGACGAGCCAGCCGACGGCGATGCCGCCGATCACCGGCCACTGCGTCAGCAACGACGCAGGCAGCGGTGGGGGCTGCGGTGCGTCGCGGAAGGGCTCGAAATCGGTCATCGCGACCAAACGTAGCCGATTGACCCTGCGTCGCTGCGACTGCTGGGAACTCGCTGTCGGTACTCTGATGCCTCGTGAGCGACGCCGATGCGCGGCTGGCCAGCGACTTGTCCCTGGCCACGGTCCGTTTGGCACGGCAACTCCGGTTCCGTCGCCCCGATTCCCCGGTGTCGCTGTCGCAGTTGTCGGCGCTGGCGACGCTCTCCAAGGAGGGGCCGCTGACGCCCGGTGCGCTGGCCATCCGGGAGCGCGTGCGGCCGCCGTCGATGACCCGGGTGATCGCCTCGCTCGCCGAACTCGGCTTCGTGGACCGCTCGGCGCACCCCGACGACGGACGTCAGGTGCTGGTCGCCGTGTCGCGGGCGGGGGCCGACCTCATCGAAGCGGAGCGCCGCGCCAGCCGTGAGTGGCTGCAGCAGAGGCTCGCCGCGCTGACCCCGGAGCAACGCGAATGTCTGCTCGAGGCAGCCGATCTGATGCTCGCCATCGTCGACGAAGCCGGGTGACCGGGCCGCCCAACGTCGTGGACGTCGACGATCCCGCCGATCCCCGCCTGGACGACTTCCGCGACCTCAACAGCATCGACCGCCGCCCCGACCTGCCGACCGGCAAGGGCCTGGTGATCGCCGAGGGCGTCCTCGTGGTGCAGCGGATGCTCGCCTCGCGGTTCACGGCGCGTGCGCTCCTCGGCAACGACCGTCGGCTGCGCGAACTGGCCGACGACCTCGCGACCACGTCGGCGCCGTACTACCGGGCGAGTGCCGAGGTGATGGCGGAGGTCATCGGATTCCACCTCAACCGCGGCGTGCTCGCCGCCGCGCCCCGACCGCGGGAGCTGACCGTCGACGAGGTCCTGGCCGACGCGCGGACCGTCGCGGTGCTCGAGGGCGTCAACGACCACGAGAACCTCGGCTCGGTGTTCCGCAACGCCGCCGGTCTCGGCGTCGATGCCGTCGTGTTCGGCACCGGCTGTGCGGATCCGCTCTACCGGCGGGCGGTCCGCGTCTCGATGGGCCACGCTCTGCTGGTGCCCTACGCGTGGTCGGCGGAGTGGCCCGCCGATCTGAACATCATGCGCGACAACGGTTTCCGGGTGCTGGCGATGACGCCGAACCCGGCGGCCCGCACTCTCGACGAGGCGATGGGCGACCTGGCCGGGGACCGCGTCGCGATCCTCGTCGGGGCCGAGGGGCCGGGGTTGAACGAGCACACGATGCGCAGCAGTGACGAGCGCGTGCGCATCCCGATGTCGCGGGGGACCGACTCGCTGAACGTGGCGACCGCTGCGGCCCTGGCGTTCTACGAACGGGCCAGGGTCCCGGCGGGCGGGGGCGACGCGAGCCGGGGAATGATGTGAGCGTGATCGACGACGAGGTGACGCCCTGGGGCACCGGGCTGACGGTCGCGGGTTTCGTGGCGGCGGTCACCGGCGCGGCCATCATCGTGCTCAGCCTGGGGCTGGTGCGCGTCCATCCGCTACTGGCTGTCGGACTCAACGTCGTGGCCGTGGGCGGGTTGGCCCCGACGGTGTGGGGATGGCGCGCACGACCGGTCTGGCGGTGGTTCGTGCTGGGCAGCGGCGTCGGCGTGGCCGTCGGTTGGGTCGTACTGCTGGCGATGGCCGCCGGCGGCTACGGCTAGCGGCTCAGGGCTGCGTGCCGGAGCGGACGCCGAGCAGCACGTCCTCCCAGGCCGGAACCTCGGGCTTGCGACGGCGTGCGCGGGGCTTCTGCGGCGCCTCGGGCGCTGCTTCGGCGGCCGGCGCCGGTTCCGGGATCGGCGGCGTCAGCGGCAGCTGCGGCTCGGTGACCGAGTCGTCGGCGAAGTCGTCCGCGTAGTCGGCGACCTCCTCGACCCGGTGCTCCACGGCGGCCCTGCGCTCCGGGGCCGCACTGGTGCGCAGCGCGACCGAGCGCAGCGGCGGGCGGCGGAAGTCGGGATCGACCAGTTCGGAGGCCGCGTCGTCGAAGGCGGTGACGGTGCCGCCGTGCGAGCCGGGGCTGAAGCGGAAGTGCGCGACGTTGTCGGAGCGGCCGGCCTTCCATGCGAGCTGCACGGTCCAGCGGCCGTCCTCGTTGCGCCAGGCGTCCCATTCGGTGGCGTCGGGATCGAGGCCGCGTCCGATGAGCGACGTCGTCACCGTCTCGAGCAGCGTCATGACCGTCGGTCCGTCGGCGAGCACGGGGTGCGCGGCGGTGGCCAGCTCAGCGGCCCGCGAGCGCTCCAGCAGCACGGGGTGGGCGAAGCGCTCGACGCGCCCCACGTCGACGCCGGCCGCCTCGGCGACCTGCTCGACGGAGGCGCCGGCACGGATGCGGGACTGAATGTCCCTGGGACGCAGTGGGTTCGACATGTCGACCTCGACCTTGGGTTTGCTGGACCCCACCCGGTCACCGCGCAGAGCTGCGTGCAGCCGGCCGTCGGGGATCAGGAGGAACTTCTCACCCGAGTCGGCCGATTCGCAGATGACGCTCTTACCGTCGACGTCCAAGCCGACGACGTTGAGTTCGCGCATATCAACCTCCTTGGGGCTAAGGCGTCACCCTACTGCGTTACCGAGTCGTGACCAGGCTCGACACGCGGGCCCCGGGCACTGTTACGCACGAGGTCAGAGGTGTTCGACGACCCAGTCGACGCAGGCGGTCAACGCGCTGACGTCCTCGGGATCGACGGCCGGGAACATCGCGACGCGGAGCTGGTTGCGGCCCAGCTTCCGGTAGGGCTCGGTGTCGACGATGCCGTTGGCGCGGAGCACCTTGGCCACGGCCGCGGCGTCGACCGACTCCGCGAAGTCGACGGTGCCGACGACCTGGGAGCGCAGCGCGGGATCGCCGACGAACGGGGTCGCGAACTCGGACGCCTCGGCCCAGCCGTACAGCCGCTGCGACGAGTCCGCGGTCCGGGAGACCGCCCAGTCCAGGCCGCCGTTGCCGTTGAGCCAGTCGAGCTGCTCGACCATGAGGATCAGCGTGCCGATGGCGGGGGTGTTGTAGGTCTGGTTCTTGAGGCTGTTGTCGATCGCGATCGGCAGCGAGAGGAAGTCGGGTACCCAGCGTCCGGAGGCCGCGATGGCCTCGACGCGCGCCAGGGCGGCCGGGCTCATCACCGCGAACCACAGGCCGCCGTCGGAGGCGAAGTTCTTCTGCGGCGCGAAGTAGTAGGCGTCGGCGTCGGCGATGTCGACGGGCAGGCCGCCGGCGGCCGACGTGGCGTCGATCAGGACGAGGGCGTCACCCTCGGGTCGCTCGACGGGTACGGCCACACCGGTCGAGGTCTCGTTGTGCGCCCAGGCGACGACGTCGACGTCCGGGTCGGACTGCGGCTTCGGCGCGCTGCCCGCGTCGGCTTTGATCACGATGGGCTCACCGACGAACGGGTTCGCCTTCACGGCGGAAGCGAACTTCGCGCTGAACTCGCCGAACGTCAGGTGCAGCGAGCGCTTGTCGACGAGTCCGAACGCGGCAGCGTCCCAGAACGCGGTCGAGCCGCCGTTGCCGAGGATCACCTCGTAGCCGTCGGGGACGCTGAACAGCTGGCGGACGCCGTCGCGCACGCGTCCCACCAGGTTCTTCACGGGCGCCTGCCGGTGCGAGGTGCCGAACAGGTCGCCCGCCGCGGCGAGGGCCGCGAGCTGCTCGGGGCGGACCTTGGACGGCCCGCAACCGAACCGTCCGTCGGCGGGCTTGAGGTCGGCGGGGATGGTCAGATCGGCGTCGGACATGGTCACGAGCTTAGAGCGTGAGGATGCGGGCGCCGTCGGCGGTGACGGCGACGGTGTGCTCGCTGTGCGCGGCCCGGGCGCCCGACGCGGTGCGCAGCGTCCAGCCGTCGGCGTCGTGGGAGTAGTCGTCGGTGCCGTCGGCGATGAGCATCGGTTCGATCGCGATGACGAGCCCGGGACGCAGCTTCAGGCCCTTGCCCGCGCGGCCCTCGTTGGGGACGTGCGGATCCTCGTGCATGGTGCGCCCGATGCCGTGGCCGCCGTGATCGGCGAGCATGCCGTAGCCGGCGCCGCGGGCCACCCCCGCGATGGCCGCACCGATGTCGCCCAGGGTGTTGCCGGGCCGGACGGCGGCGATGCCCGCGGCCAGCGCGGCGTCGGTCATCGCGATGAGGTCGGCGTCCCCGGGCCTCGGCGTGCCGATGACGAAGCTGCGTGCCGCGTCGCCGCACCACCCGTCCAGGACGGCGCCGAAGTCGACCGAAACCAGGTCGCCGTCGGCGAGCACCTCGTCGGTGGGGATGCCGTGGACGACGGCGTCGTTGACGCTGGTGCACAGCACGGCCGGGAACGGCGTGGGCGACCACCGCGGGTGGTAGTTCAGGAACGGCGACGTAGCGCCGTGCCCGGCGAGGACGTCGGCGGCGACGGCGTCGAGGTCGCGGGTGGTCCTGCCCGGGGTCGCGTGGGCCGCGATCGCGCGCAGTGCCTCGGCGACGACGGCACCGGCCGCGGCCATCTTCTCGATCTCGGCGGCGCTCTTCAGTTCGACCATCGGTTGTGACCTGCCTCACATGTGACGTGGATAACGCGGCTGGGGCACATCGCCCGGAATGCCCTGTTCAATTACTGGGACCACGGGTACCGTACTTAGACAGCAGGCCGACAAATGTAAACCTCACGGGAGGCATCAAATGGCTGTCAAGACCGCTCGGACCCGCGTCATCCGGCGTTGGCGCAAGAACATGGACGTCGTCGACGATACCGAGTACGTG
The DNA here is from genome assembly GCF_056679845.1 of Mycobacterium sp. PTI7. Taxonomy (NCBI): domain Bacteria; kingdom Bacillati; phylum Actinomycetota; class Actinomycetes; order Mycobacteriales; family Mycobacteriaceae; genus Mycobacterium; species Mycobacterium sp. PTI7. Next base: position 3,708,870 of record NZ_CM155252.1, on the reverse strand, counting down.
AACAAGCTGGAGACGCTCTCCGCGGGCTCCGTGCGACGCAACTTCAACCCCTACGGCGACATCGACTGGGATTCTCCCGCGTTCGCCGTCACCCCGAACGACGAGCGCTGGATCCTCCCGTCCACCGACCCGTTCGGCATGCACCCCTGGTACCAGGCGCAGAGCCGGGAACGCCAGATCGAGATCGGCATGTGGCGCCAGGCCAACGTCGCGAAGGTGGGTCTGCACTTCGAGTCGATCCTGATCCGCGGCCTGATGAACTACGCGTTCTGGGTGCCCAACGGCTCGCCCGAGTACCGCTACTGCCTCCACGAGTCGGTCGAGGAGTGCAACCACACCCTGATGTTCCAGGAGATGGTCAACCGCATCGGCATTGACGTGCCCGGCATGCCCCGCATGCTCAAGTGGCTGTCGCAGCTGATCCCGCTCGCCGCGGGCCCGCTGCCGATCGTGTTCTTCTTCGGCGTGCTCGCCGGCGAGGAGCCCATCGACCACATCCAGAAGAACGTCCTGCGCGAGGGCAAGGCGCTGCATCCGATCATGGAGCGCGTCATGGCCATCCACGTGGCCGAGGAGGCCCGCCACATCTCCTTCGCCCACGAGTACCTGCACAAGCGGGTGACCAGCACCGGTCGCTTCAAGCGCTTCGTGCTCTCGCTGCACGTGCCGATCATCATGCGCGTGCTGTGTCAGGCGATCGTCGTTCCGCCGAAGGCCTTCTGGGAGGAGTTCGACATCCCGAAGTCCGTGAAGAAGGACATCTTCTTCGACCGCCCGCAGGGCCGCCAGTTCCTGCGCGACACCTTCGGCGACGTCCGCATGCTGTGCCACGAGACCGGGCTCATGAACCCGCTCGCCAAGCTGATCTGGCGCATCTGCAAGATCGACGGACAGGCGAGCCGGTACCGCAGCGAGCCGCAGCGCCAGCACGTCGTCGCCGTCGCGTAGGGGCTTTCGATGCCACACGTGATCACCCAGTCGTGTTGCAGTGACGGGTCGTGCGTCTACGCGTGCCCCGTCAACTGCATCCATCCGTCGCCCGACGAGCCCGGTTTCGCGACCGCCGAGATGCTGTTCATCGATCCGGTGGCATGCGTCGACTGCGGGGCGTGCGTATCGGCGTGCCCCGTGGGGGCGATCTCGCCCGACACGCGGCTGGAGCCCAAGCAGCTCCCGTTCGTCGAGCTGAACGCGTCGTTCTACCCCACGCGCGAGGGCAAGCTGCCGCCGACGTCGAAGCTGGCGCCGGTGCTCGAGGCGCCCAGGGTGGAACGTGGCGACGGACCGCTGCGGGTGGCGATCGTGGGCTCGGGACCCGCCGCGATGTACGCGGCCGACGAACTGCTGACGCAGCGGGGCGTCGAGGTCAACGTGTTCGAGAAGTTGCCGACGCCATATGGACTGGTCCGTGCGGGCGTCGCGCCCGACCACCAGACCACCAAGCGCGTCACCGCGCTGTTCGACAAGATCACCGGTGAGCGGGGCTTCGGGTTCTACCTCAACGTCGAGGTCGGCAACCACGTCAGCCACGCCGAGCTGCTGGACCACCACCACGCCGTGCTCTACGCGGTCGGTGCGCCCAACGACCGTCGGCTCGAGATCGAGGGCATGGGGATGGCGGGCAGCGGTACCGCCACCGAGTTCGTGGCCTGGTTCAACGGTCACCCCGAATACGCCGCGCTGCCGGTCGATCTCAGCCACGAGCGCGTGGTGGTCGTCGGCAACGGCAACGTGGCACTCGACGTGGCACGCATCCTCACCACCGACCCCGACGACCTCGCCGGCACCGACATCGCGGACCACGCCCTCGCGGCGCTGCGTGACTCGTCGGTGCGCGAGGTCGTCATCGCTGCCCGGCGCGGACCCGCGGGCTCGGCGTTCACGCTGCCCGAACTCATCGGGCTGACCGCCACCCACGAGGTGGTGCTCGACGCGGAGGACCACGAGCTGGTCCGGCACGACCTCGCCGAGGCCACCGACCCGCTGACGCGGGGCAAGCTGGAGATCCTGGCCACGCTGGGCGACGCCGCGGTGCCGAGCGCACGTCCCCGCATCCGGCTGGCCTACCGGCTGACCCCGCAGCGGCTGCTCGGCGACGGGCGCGTCGAGCACGTGGCGTTCACCGTGACCGGTGGCGACGAGGTGCGCACCCTGCCCGCCGGGCTGGTGCTCACGTCGATCGGCTACCGCGGCAAGGCGATCCGGGATCTCCCGTTCGACGAGACGACCGGAACCGTGCCCAACGACGGCGGCCGCGTGACCGGTGCGCCAGGGACCTACGTCGCCGGCTGGATCAAGCGCGGCCCGAGCGGATTCATCGGCACCAACAAGTCGTGCGCCGCGCAGACGGTGCGCGAACTGGTGGCCGACTTCAACGCCGGCGTGCTGACCGATCCGACCGGCCGGTCGTCCGCCCTGGACCGGCTGGTCCGGCAGCGTCAGCCCGCCCTGGTCGACGTCGCCGGGTGGCGTGCGATCGACGCCGCGGAGATCGCGCGCGGCGGAGCAGACCGGCCGCGGGACAAGTTCACCGCGATCTCCGACATGCTCGCCGCCGCCGCGACGGCGCCGAAACCGTCCATGCGCGAACGGCTCCTGGCCGGCCTCGGCTTCTAGGTCCAGGCCGGCACCCGGCGACTTTTGCGAAACGCCCGTCGCCTCGGCGGTCGGGCGTATAGCAAGACTGCATGAGTGCATCGGCATGCTCGGGTCGGGTCGGCACGCTCGCGGTCGCGCTGGGAATCGGGGCAGCCGTGCTGACCGCACCCGGCGTCGCGTGGGCCGAGCCCACCTCTGAGTCGTCCGAGACGTCCGCGGAGTCGACTCGTGACACGGCGGAACGGCCCGACCCGGCCGAGTCGCCCTCCGATGACCAAACCACCGACACCGACAACGAGTCCGATCCGGACGTCGACGACGAGCCGGACCCCGACACCGGTGCCACGACCAGCCAGGCACCCCCCGGCGTGACGGTCAGCACCGGCGGCGCCGTCACCAGCGGTTCGGCAGACGACGAAGACGAACGCGACGAGGACGACGACCCCGCGCCGACGCAGACCCCCACCGTCGAACGGGAGCCGGCGTCCTCGAAATCCGCCGACCGACCCGACGACGAACCTGATGACATAGCCCCACCGGCCGCCGAGCCCGTCACCTCGGTGGAGGCCACCGAGGTGGTCACCCGCGCGGACGACCATCCCACGACGGTCCACGCACCGACCGTCCAGGCGCCGTCACTCCGAGTCGCGCCGACGGCACTGGCCGTAACGCCTCCACCCGCCGTGCCGTCGCTGCGGCCGTGGCCCACGGCGTTCGATCCGATCAGCGTGGTGACCTACGTGACCGGCGTGGTGACGAGTCTCGTCAGCGCGGTGCTCAGTCCGTTCGCCGCGGGAGCGCCGGCCCTGCCTGCCGACCCGTCGCCGTGGGCGCTGCTGGCGTGGGTCCGGCGCGAGCTGTTCAACGAGACGCCCACGATCACCTACGACGCGAGCCAGAACACCCAGAGCCTCGACGCCGACGGCGACGTCGTCGTGACCGGCCACCTCGGCATCGGCGACGGTGACGGCGACGCCCACACCATCGACGTCGTGGGCAGGCCGCTCAACGGCGGTGTTGTCTCCGTCGCGGCGGACGGCACGTTCACCTACCGGCCCACCAACGCCATGGCCGCGGTGGGTGGCGTCGACCGGTTCACCGTGGTCGTCGACGACGCGGCCGCCGGTCTGCACGTGCACGGTCCGCTCGGCCTGCTGCAGTTCGTGCCGATACTCGGCAACTTCCTCAATCCCGGTGCGGGACATCGGGTCGCGACGACCATCACGGTGACGGTCAGCCCGGTCGACGGCATCGACCTGTCGTTCCCCGACGGCTTCCACTGGGGCGTCGCGCACGCGGGATTCCAGGCCGAGGGCGGCCCGGGCTCACCCGTCGATCCCAACTCCGACTGGTACAGGTGGGTGCACGATCCGATCAACCAGTTCCTCGGGCTGACGAACGGCGTCCCGGAGAACGGCCCCGGTGCCTACGTGAAGTACGACGGCGATGCCCAGCTCGCGCGCGAGGAACTGGGCATGAACACGTTCCGGATGAGCATCGAGTGGAGCCGTCTGTTCCCGAACTCGACGGTGCCGGTGAATGTCTCGGACGAGGGCGGGGAGATCACCCTCGCGGACCTGCAGGCGATGGACGCGCTGGCCGATCAGGCGGAGGTCGCGCACTACCGCGACGTCCTGACGTCGCTGCGGGCGCACGGCCTCGAGCCGATGGTCACGGTGGTCCACTTCGCGTTGCCGTCGTGGATCCACGATCCGATCGCGGCCCGGCCGCTGATCCAGCTCGGTCTGCCCGCGCCGGCTGCGGGCTGGCTCTCGCCCGACACACCGATCGAATTCCGCAAGTACGCCGCATATCTGGCATGGAAGTACGGCGACCAGGTCGACAATTGGGCCACGATCAACGAGCCCTTCCCGCCGGTACTGACGCAGTTCTTCGCGATTCCGGGCCTGGTGCCCGCGTGGCCGCCGGGCGTGATCCGCCCCGACCTCGCCGCGACGTTCCTGGTCAACCAGGCCGCCGGCCACGTCGGCGCCTACGACGCGCTGCACCAGTGGGACACCACCGTCGCCACCGCGGGCCAGCAGGCCGCCTTCGTCGGATTCACCAACAACATGATCCCGGCGCGCCCGTCCGACCCGAGGAACCCGCTCGACGTGCAAGCCGCCGATGCCTGGAACCAGTTCTACAATGAATGGTTCCCGAACGCGGTGATCGACGGCTGGGTCGACGCGAACCTCGACGGCGTCAAGACGGCCGACGAAGTCCACGCCGATTTCACCGACAAGGTCGACTGGCTCGGCGTGCAGTACTACGGCTCCCAGCCGATGCAGGGCTTCGGCCTCGCGCCGGTGCCGGGCTTCCCGTTCCTGCGCGGCCTCCCGATCCGGTGTGCCGCGGAGTCGCCGACGTGCAGCGACTTCAACCAGCCGATCGATCCGGGCGGTTTCCGCGAGGTGCTCGAAACCGCGGCGTCCTACGGAAAGCCGGTGTGGATCACCGAGAACGGCATCGCCGACGACGAGGACACGAAGCGGCCGGGCTACATCGTCAACCACCTCGCGGTCGTGCAGGACCTGCTTGCGCACGGCACCGACATCCGCGGCTACACCTACTGGTCGTTCGTCGACAACCTCGAATGGGCCGACGGCTACCACCTCCAGTTCGGGCTGTACGGATCCGATCCGGCCACGCCCGAACTGGAACGGACCCCGAAACCGGCGAGCATCGCGGCGATCAGTTCGATCACCACCGCCAACGCGTTGCCGACCGGTCTGCTGGCCGGCTACGCGCCCCAGCTATGACGGCCGGGACAGCGGCGGCAGCACCAGGTCGGCGCCGCCCGGCTCGTAGAGTTCCGGCGGTCGCCCCCCGCGCCGCCCCGCCGCACCCGAAGCGCGCGCGACGGGTCGGACGAAGCCAGGAGTGGTGAGCACCTTGCGCCGGAAGTTCGCCGGCTCCACGTGCCCGCCCCAGACCGTCTCGTAGACGCGACGCAGTTCGGCCAGGCTGAACGGTGCCGTGACGAAGTGCAATGCCAGCGTGGTGTATTCGAGCTTCGCGCGAACGCGTTCGAGTGCGTCGGCGAGAATCCGGTCGTGGTCGAAGGCGAGCGTGGGTACGTCGGCCACGGGGGTCCACCGGGCATCGCTGGCATCGGTCCCCGCCACCGCATCCGGTAGGCCCGGGGCCAGCGCCACGTAGGCGATCGACACCACCTGCAGCCCGGCGGCGATCCGCGGGTCGCGATCGGGTGCGCTGTAGGCGGCGAGCTGTTCCAGGTGCGCGTTCGACTCGCGGGCATCGAGGCCCGTCTCCTCCAGCAGCTCCCGGTGCGCCGCGTCGTCGGCGGACTCCCGGCCGTGCCGGACGTGGCCGCCGGGCAGTGCCCAGCTGCCGAGCTGCGGGTGCTCGCCGCGCCGGACGAGCAGCACGCAGAGCCCGTCGGTGCGCAGCGTGAACACCGCGAGGTCGACGGTGACGGCGAAGGGGGGATACGACCGAGGGTCATAGTCGCGCAACCACTCCCGCTCGCTCATGCCGACACGCGCTCGAAGCCGGGGCCATGCAGCGGTTCGCCGAACCGGGCGGCGAGGTCGAGCAGGGGATCGACGGTGCGGATCGCCAGGTCGACGCGCTGCTGCAGCGTCCCGGTCAGCGGCACCCAGGAGTGCCCGGCGCGGGTCAGCGCGTCGGTGAACCATCCCGTCATCGCCGCCCGGATCGCCAGGTCGCCCTCGCGCATGCCGTCGTCGACCCACGGCACGCCGTCGTGATCGGTGACGAGGTAGACGGCCCGGCGCGGAACCTCCGTCCACGGCTGGCCGACGCGCGCGGCGGCGCCGAGGTACCGGCGCTCCCACACGGCCGTCGCGAAGGCGTCGGTGTCGCAGACCAGCAGTGGCGACCCGGCACGGGCCGCCGCGTTCTCCCGGCGGGTCTGCTCGGTGGCGATCACGTCGAAGTCGGCCGTGTCCCAGACGAGGTCGTCGAGCCGGCCGGGCTGTTCGGCCCACTTGATCTCGGTGTGGTCCCGGCCGTACTCCGTCACGCACGTCGTGGCCGACCACGGCCCGCCCCAGGCCCGGTAGTGCTCGGCCAGCGCCCGGGCGACCGTCGTGGTGCCGGTCGACTCGGCGCCCAGCACGACGACGCGGGTGGTCAGCCCGGAGCGGGTGGCGGGCGCCAGATCGACCCACCGGGCGGCGAGGTCGGCGCGGACCGCCGTGCTGCTCAGCGCGCTGCGTTCGACGGTCACGGGATCGGCGTCGAACCGGCGGGCCAGTTCGGCGCCGTAGGAGTCGCCGCAGAACACGGCGTCGACGGTCGCCTCCGGTTCGAGTGCGGCCCGCATGATCGCGACCTGCGCCGCCCACACCCGCTCGTCGGTGACGTCCATCGGTGCGTCGCAGCGTGTTCCGACGATGCGGACGCCGGGTTCGCCGCCGTGCTCGTCGCGCAGCCAGGCCACCCTGTCGGCGAGGGTGATCGTCTCGGTGGCGCCGGCCATCGCGAGGACGGTCAGCCGGTCGCACCGGCCCGCGGCCCAGCGGATCAGCGCGTGGTGGCCGGCGTGCGGCGGGTAGAACTTGCCGATCAGCAGACCGTGCCGGTAGCGGGTCACGACGCCACCCGCTCGAGCGTCGGCGCGGCGTCGTCGGCCATCGCACGCCGCCACGACCGGAGGCCGGCGATGCACAGGCCGAGGAACAGCACGTAGACCAGCGCCGTGAGGTTGAGGTCCTTGACGACGTAGAGCGGGATGTAGATGCAGTCCGCGGCGATCCAGAAGTGCCAGGTCTGAATGCGCTTGCCGTTCAACAACCATTGCGCCGCCAGCGAGAGGCACGTCGTCAGTGCGTCGAACAGCGGGGCCGCCCCGTCGGCGTGCCGCAGTGCGACGTAGACGACGGCGGTGCCCACCACGACGAACGCGAGGCACCTGCGGATCTCGCGGGCGGGGGCGCGCGTGACGACGAGCGCGGTGTCGCCCGTGCGGCCGCGCGTCCACCGGACCCAGCCCGCGACGCCGAGGGCGATGTAGACGATTTGCAGTCCGGCGTCGGCCCACAGTCGCGAGGAGGCGAACAGCAGCAGGAAGAAGACGCAGTTGGCGATGCCCACCGGGAAATTGAGGACGTTGCGCCGCACGGTCAGCGCCACGCAGAGGCCGCCGGTGACGAAGCCCAGCAGTTCGAGGCGGCTGACGGGTGCGCCCCACAGCGTGAACGACTCCACCATCAGCGGGTGGATCAGCGCGGTCAGCCAGGCGTCCATCGGGACCTCCAGGAGTTAGAGTCAATGTGACTATAACTCGTGGCACGTAACCGTGCAGTCGAAAGGTGCCGAACGTGCGGTCACGGCGGAGAATTCGCGAATCCGTCGCCATCGCGGCACGTTCGGCGGCCGCCCCGGGCTCAGCCCTCCGACATCTCCGACATCGCCTGCGCGATCTCATCGGCGCTCACCTCGCGCATCGGCTGACCCATCGACCACATGTGTCCGAAGGGATCCTGCAGTACTCCGTAGCGGTCACCCCAGAACTGGTCCTCCAGGGGTGCGATGACGGTGGCGCCCGCATCGACGGCGCGCTGGAACTGCGTCTCCACGTCGGTGACGGTGAGGTGGATGGTCACCGGCGTGCCGCCCAGGGCGGTCGGTGTCATCGACCTGCCGCCGGTCATCTCGGGGAAGTCGTCGTTGAGCATCACCACCGAGCCGTTGATGCGCACGGCGGCGTTCACCAGCTTGCCGTCCGGTCCGGGCACCCGGCCGAGTTCCTCGGCGCCGAACGCGGCGACGTAGAAGTCGATGGCCGCGGCAGCGCCGTCGACGATCAGATAGGGGGAGACGGCGGGTTGGACGTCGATCGCCATGGTGGGCGTCCTTTCGGAAGTGGGATGGTCACCAGTGTCGACCGGGCCCGCTCCCGAAAGTCATCGGTCAGCCGCCGAGTTCGTCGACCGTCGCGTCCAGCGTGGCGGCCTGCTCCTCGATCTCGTGGTCGGACGGGTCCTCGCCGTCGAGGCGCTCGACGAGGTCGGCCCGCGAGATCACCTCGAGCGCACCGCGGTGCTCGTCGTCGTCGATGGCGTCGGAGTCGATCACCTCGGCGCGACCCTCGATCAGGACCAGCACCGCGTCGTCGTCATCGGCGTCGAGCAGCTGGCGTAGGTGGTCACTCGTAATCGTCATGGCCGCGGTATGCCCGCGCAGCCGACCGTCACACCACCGAGAAGCCGGCGGGCAGCGCCGCCCGTCCGGTGAGCGCCAGCAGTGCCGTCTCGCCGCTGCCGAGGGCGACGCCGACGCGGGTCGCCAGGACGGCCGCCTCCTCGAGCACGGCCGCGGGCAACGCGATCTCGACGCCTGCGGCGCGGGCGACGTCGAGGCCGTGCACCGCGAGTTCGAAGGTGCGGGTCGGCAGGTAGTCGCTCAGCCGGATGCCGAGTCCGCCGATCACCGTGATCAGCGGGTCACCCGCGGCCGCGACGTCGGCCAGCGCTGCCGACGCCAGCGCCGCGACGGCCGAGGCGGGATCGTCGCCCAGGTCGCGGCCGGCCTGCCTGCCGCGTTCGACGACGTCGGCAGCGCCGAGCGTGGACGCGTACTTCCGCATCCGCACGACGTAGTCGACGGCGCTGCCGAGGTCCGCGTGCTCGGCGGGGGAGCCCAGGTAGGTGCTGACCGTGACGAACGATCGCGACACGTGCCCGACGAGGGAGCGCAGGTCCCATTCGCCCAGACCGGGCCCGTCCCACGCGTCGGCCGGGATCCGACGCACCAGATCCGTGATGGCCTCCGCCGCAGCGGCGTACGTGGCGGCGCTCACGACGTCGTGACGCGGTCCCAGCCCGTGACCGACTCGACGCTGCGCGGCTCGGGACCCACGTAGATCGCGGCGGGCCGGACCAGCTTGCCGAGCCGCTTCTGCTCCATGATGTGCGCGCACCAGCCGGCGGTCCGCCCGCAGGTGAACATCGCGGGCATCATCCGGGGCGGCACGCCGGCGAAGTCGAGGATCACCGCCGCCCAGAACTCGACGTTGGTCTCGATCGCGCGGTCGGGCCTGCGCTCGCGAAGTTCGGCCAGCGCGGCCTGCTCGAGTGCGGCGGCCACCTCGAAGCGCGGCGCCGCCAGCCGCTGCGCCGTCGCGCGCAGCACCCGGGCGCGCGGGTCCTCGGCGCGGTACACGCGGTGGCCGAAACCCATCAGCTTCTCCTTGCGGTCGAGGATGCCCTTGACCACCGACCGGGCGTCGCCGCTGCGCTCGACCTCCTCGACCATCGGCAGCACGCGGGCGGGCGCGCCGCCGTGCAGCGGGCCGCTCATGGCGCCGACGGCGCCCGACAGCGCGGCCGCGACGTCCGCACCGGTGGAGGCGATCACGCGCGCGGTGAACGTCGACGCGTTCATGCCGTGCTCGGCTGCGCTCACCCAGTACGCGTCGATCGCCTCGACGTGCCGCGGATCGGGGTCACCCTTCCAGCGCGTCATGAATCGCGCTGTCACGGTGTCGCATCCGTCGATGGTGCGCTGCGAGATCGCCGGCTTGTGGATGCCTCGGGCGGACTGCGCGACGTAGGACAGCGCCATCACCGAGGCGCGGGCCAGCTGATCGCGCGCCGTCGCGTCGTCGATGTCGAGCAGCGGCTGGTAGCCCCAGATGGGGGCGAGCATCGCGAGGCCCGCCTGCACGTCCACCCGGACGTCGCCGCTGTGGATCGGCAGCGGAAACGGTTCGGCAGGTGTCAAGCCGTTGCCGAACTCGCCGTCGACCAGCAGCGCCCATACGTCGCCGAACGTGACGCGCCTGCTCACGAGGTCTTCGATGTCGACGCCGCGGTAGCGCAGCGCGCCGCCGTCCTTGTCGGGTTCTGCGATTTCCGTGGTGAAGGCGACGACGCCTTCGAGGCCGGCGACGAAGTCCTGGGGGATGCCGTCGGGCGCGACGGGCGAGCCACTCATGGCCGGAATTCTCGCACCTGCCGGGGAGGCCCTCGCTACCGGCCGGTAACGGCTCCCGGACGCGGCGGGCGTAGCGTTTCCGGCATGCCCGAATCCGTGCCCGCCGGGGCGGCCCACACCGGGTCCGACGACGATCGTGACCACCTCGTCCGGATGCGCGTCGAGTACGGGTCGGTCGAGAAGGACGGCAGCGCCGACCTCGACGAGGACTGGCTCGCCGACGGCTGGATCACGTTGTTGCGCAGCTGGATCGCCGACGCCGAGCGGGCCGGCGTGACCGAGCCCAACGCCATGGTGGTCGGCACCGTCGACGACCGGGGATGGCCCACGACCCGCACCGTGCTGTGCAAGGGCGTGGACGACTCCGGGATCACGTTCTTCACCAACTACGGCTCCGCGAAGGGCGGGCAGTTGGCCGTGCGTCCGTACGCGTCGGCGACATTCCCCTGGTATGCGCTGGGCCGTCAGGTGCACGTGCGCGGCGAGGTCAGCAAGGTGTCCGCAGAGGACACCGCCGAGTACTGGTCGAAGCGGCCGCGCGGCTCGCAACTGGGTGCGTGGGCGTCGCACCAGTCGGAGCCGGTGGCGTCGCGCGAGGCGCTGCTCGGCCAGCTCGCGGACGTGACGACCAGGTTCGCCGACCTCGAGCCCGTGCCGGTGCCACCCCACTGGGGCGGCTACCTGATCTCGCCGGTCGAGGTCGAGTTCTGGCAAGGCCGGGAGAACAGGTTGCACAACAGGATTCGCGTCGACGTCCGCTCCGGCACCCTCGAGCGACTGCAGCCGTGACGCCCCACGTCGCTCCGCTCGCCCGGTAACCGGTGGCGCGGCTCTTCGCCGACACCACACCCCTGCGCACCAAGGACTTCGCGCGGCTGTGGTGGGCAGGCATTCCCACGGTGATCGGTGCGGGCCTCACGCTGTTCGCGGTGCCCGTCCAGCTGTACGCGCTGACCCAGAACTCGGCCTACGTCGGGCTGGCCGGACTGTTCGCGCTGGTGCCGCTGGTGGTGTTCGGCCTGTGGGGCGGCGCGCTGGCCGACGCGATGGACCGCCGCACGCTGCTGATCATTGCGTCGTGCGGTCTGGCGGTGGCGTCGGTGCTGCTGTGGCTGCAGGCCGCGCTGCAGCTGAACAACGTGTGGCTCGTGCTGTGCCTACTGGCCTTTCAGCAGGCCTTCTACGCGGTCAACTCGCCGACCAGGGCGGCCGCGATCCCGCGCATCCTGCCCGGCGAACAACTGCCTGCCGCGAACGCGTTGAACATGACGGTGACGCAGTTCGGGTCCATCGTCGGGCCGCTGCTGGCCGGCATCATGCTGCACTGGGTGGACCTCTCCACGCTGTACCTGATCGACGCGATCACCTGCGTGCTGCCGATCTGGGCCACGTTCCGGCTGGGCCGGATCCCGCCGGCGTCCACGGAGCGCGGATCGGCACGGTGGGGGTTCGGCGCGGTCCTCGAGGGCTTCCGCTACCTGGCGGGCAACACCGTGGTGCTGATGTCCTTCGTGGTGGACCTGATCGCGATGATCTTCGGCATGCCGCGCGCGCTGTTCCCGCAGATGGCGCACGAGAGCTTCGGCGGGCCGATCGAGGGCGGCTCGACCATGGCCCTGCTGGCCGCCGCCATCTCGATCGGCGCGGTCGCGGGCGGCGTGTTCTCCGGCTGGCTGCCGCGCATCCGGCGCCAGGGTCTGGCGGTGGTGATCGCGATCGTGGTGTGGGGCTTGGCCATGACGGGGTTCGGGGTGGCGAGCGGGTTCGCGTTGTGGGGCGAGCGGAGCGACGGGGAATGGACGGGTCACGCCGGCACGCTGCTGTGGGTGGCGCTGGCGTTCCTGGTGGTGGGCGGCGCGGCCGACATGGTGTCGTCGGCGTTCCGGAACACGATCCTGCAGGAGGCTGCCTCCGACGAACTGCGCGGCAGGCTGCAGGGGGTGTTCATCGTCGTCGTGGCCGGCGGGCCGCGCGTGGCCGACACGCTGCACGGTGCCGCCGCGGCGGCGGTCGGGACCACGGCTGCCGCGGCGGGCGGTGGGGTGCTCGTCGTGGTCGGCGTGATCATCGCCGCGGTCGCGGTGCCCGCGTTCGTCCGGTACCGCGTCGCCGCGTCCGCGGCTTAAGCAGTTCTCATCAACCTTGGTTAATATCTCGCGCGTGGCCGAACCCTCGATGGATGCCGTTCCCGGCCTGCGTGAACGGAAGAAGCAGCGGACCCGCGCCACCCTGATCGACGCTGCCATGGACCTCTGCCTGCGGCAGGGGTACGAGAACACCACCGTCGAGCACATCGCGGCGGCGGCCGACGTGTCGCCGCGCACCTTCAGCCGCTACTTCACCACCAAGGACGCGGTGTTCCTCACGCTCATCGAGGACTACTCACACGAGGTGGCGCTCGAACTGGAGACGGTGCCCGCCGACGTCGGCCCGCTCGAGGCCATCCGGCAGGCGCACGTCGCGGTCCTCACCCGCGTCGCCCAGCGGCAGGTCGGCAGGATGACCACCGACCGGATCATCCTGATGCTGCGCATCATCAACGCCTCCGACGCGCTGAAGCAGGCCGCGTCGGACTTCAAGCACGACCACACCGAGGTCGTCATCGCCAAGCGGATGGGCGTCGACGTCGAGGATCGCCGGCGCCGGTTGGTCAGCGCGATCTTCGCGTCGATCATCGTCACCGCGTGTGGCGACCTGATCGCCGACACCGACAGCGTCCGGCTCGGCCCGCTGGTCATGGTCGAGCGCCTCGACGAGGCATTCGGCCACGTCGCGCAGTTCGCCGCGGACCTGCCCCACCCGTCGGAGGCCGGTCGTGCCTGACGTCGCCGACGGGCTCCGCGAGCGCAAGAAGCGCAGGACGCGGGCGATGCTGATCGAGGCGGCCGCCGACCTGTGCCTGCGCAACGGCTACGACAACACCACGGTCGAGCAGATCGCCGCCGCCGCCGAGGTCGCGCCCAGGACGTTCAGCAGGTACTTCCCGAACAAGGAGTGCGTCGTCGCCTCCATCACCGACGATCTCGACGAGTTGATCGCCGACGCCATGGAGCGGCAGCCCGACGGCATCACCGTCTACGACGCGCTGCTCGGGTCGTCCGTCCAGGTGCTGGCCGGCAGGAACGGATCCGAGACGCCGGGATTCCGGCGGATCGCGCTGCTGATCGAGATCATCAACGGGGCGTCGAGCTTCCGTGCGTCCGCGCTGGCGCTGCGGCACGACGTCACCAACCGCGCGACGATGGGCGTGATGGCCCGGCGGATGGGCGTGCCCGAGGGGGACCGCGCCGTCACCCTGGTCACCGACACGTGGGCGGTCATCTTCTCCGACTCGTTCGCCGGCCTCGGCCGACCGGGGAACGATCCGATCCGTCCGGACGTCATCTGCGACCGGCTCTCCGCGAGCGTCGAAGTGTTCCGCAGGACGTGGTCACCGTGGAATCCGTCGTCGTCGCCCGCAAGCCAACCCCACACGAGCGCGCCCGAGGGATAGCGACTACTTTCTTGGGTGACGGACACCCAGTTCCGGTCGACGAATCAGAAGGGACCCAACGTGCCCGATCAGTCCAGGTCCGACGAGGTCGCGACGCTTCGTTACCCAGGTGGCGAGATCGATCTCGAGATCTCGAAGGCCACCGAGGGATCCGACGGCATCGCGCTGGGTTCGCTGTTGGCCAAGACCGGATACACGACGTTCGACGGTGGTTTCGTCAACACCTCGGCCACGAAGAGCGCCATCACCTACATCGACGGTGACGCCGGAATCCTGCGCTACCGCGGGTATCCGATCGAGCAGCTCGCCGAGAAGTCGACGTTCATCGAGGTGAGCTACCTGCTCATCTACGGCGAACTGCCCACCGCCGACGAACTCGAGAAGTTCACCACCCAGATCCAGCGACACACGCTGCTGCACGAGGACCTCAAGCGCTTCTTCGACGGCTTCCCGCGCAACGCGCACCCGATGCCGGTGCTGTCGAGCGCGGTCAACGCGCTGTCGGCCTACTACCCGGATTCGGTGGACCCGTCGAACGCCGAGCAGGTCGAGCTGTCGACCATCCGGCTGCTCGCGAAGCTGCCCACCATCGCGGCGTACGCGTACAAGAAGTCCGAGGGCCAGCCGTTCCTGTACCCGGACAACTCGCTGACGCTGGTCGAGAACTTCCTGCGGATGACGTTCGGCTTCCCGGCCGAGCCCTACGAGGTCGACCCCGAGATCGTCCGCGCGCTGGACATGCTGCTGATCCTGCACGCCGACCACGAGCAGAACTGCTCCACCTCGACCGTCCGCCTGGTCGGCTCGTCGCAGGCGAACCTGTTCACCTCGATCTCCGGCGGCATCAACGCGCTGTGGGGCCCGCTGCACGGCGGCGCCAACCAGGCCGTGCTGGAGATGCTGGAGAAGATCCGCACCGGCGACGACGACGTGGCCACCTTCGTCAAGAGGGTGAAGAACCGCGAAGAGGGCGTGAAGCTGATGGGCTTCGGGCACCGCGTCTACAAGAACTACGACCCGCGGGCGCGCATCGTCAAGGAGCAGGCCGACAAGATCCTCGCCAAGCTCGGCGGCGACGACGAACTGCTCGACATCGCCAAGCAGCTCGAGGAGATCGCGCTCACCGACGACTTCTTCGTCGAGCGCAAGCTCTACCCGAACGTCGACTATTACACCGGCGTGATCTACCGCGCCATGGGATTCCCGACGCGCATGTTCACCGTGCTGTTCGCCCTCGGCCGGCTGCCCGGCTGGATCGCGCACTGGCGCGAGATGAACGGCGAGCCCAGCAAGATCGGCCGCCCGCGGCAGATCTACACCGGCTACACCGAGCGCGATTACGGGAACATCGAGGGTCGCTAGCCTCACCTTCTCCCCGCGCCTCACCTTCTCTCTGCGCCTCACCTTCTTCCGGCGAACAGACGTCAACTCCCCTCTTTGCACCTCAAGGAGGGGAGTTGACGTCTGTTCGCGGGAAAAGTGGCACCGCAGTCGCGGGAGACGGATGTCACCGCGCAGCGGCTTGTGATCTAGAAGCTTGTAAACCCACAATGGTTGTGTGAATGCAACCATCGATGACCTGACGCCCCGGCGCAAGATCATCGTGCTGGTGTCCTGCTGCCTCAGCCTGCTGATCGTGTCGATGGACGCCACCATCGTCAACGTCGCGATCCCGTCGATCCGCGCCGACCTGGGCGCCTCGGCGTCGCAGATGCAGTGGGTCGTCGACGTCTACACGCTGGTGCTGGCGTCATTGCTGATGCTGTCGGGAGCGACCGGCGACCGGTTCGGCCGGCGCCGCGTGTTCCAGATCGGCCTGACGGTCTTCGCGGTCGGCTCGCTACTGTGCAGTCTCGCGCCCAACATCGAGACCCTGATCGCAGCACGCCTCATCCAGGCCGTCGGTGGGTCGATGCTCAATCCCGTTGCGCTGTCAATCATCTCGCAGGTGTTCACCGGCCGGGTCGAGCGCGCCCGCGCACTCGGCTTCTGGGGCGCGGTCGTCGGCATCTCGATGGCGCTGGGTCCCACGGTCGGTGGTCTGCTGATCGAACTCGTCAGCTGGCGCGCGGTGTTCTGGATCAACCTCCCGATCTGTCTGCTCGCGATCGTCCTCACGGCGGTGTTCGTGCCGGAGACCAAGTCGCTGACCATGCGCAACATCGACCCCATCGGCCAGGGCCTGGCCGTGCTGTTCCTGTTCGGCATCGTGTTCACGCTCATCGAGGGTCCCGGCCTCGGCTGGACCAGCCCCGGCGTCCTCGCGATCGCCGCGGCGTCCGCGCTGGCACTGATCGCGTTCCTGCGCTTCGAGTCCCGGCGGCACGACCCGTTCATCGACCTGCGCTTCTTCCGGAGCATCCCCTTCGCGTCGGCGACGGTGACGGCCATCTGCGCCTTCGCGGCGTGGGGCGCCTTCCTGTTCATGATGTCGATCTACCTGCAGTCCGACCGCCAGTACTCGGCGATGCACACCGGCCTGATCTACCTGCCGATCGCCATCGGCGCGCTGCTCTTCTCGCCGCTCTCCGGCCGGCTGGTGGGCCGCTACGGGGCCCGGCCGTCACTGCTCGTCGCGGGCGTCCTGATCACGTGCTCGTCGGTGATGCTGACGTTCCTGACCTCGACGACGCCGGTGTGGCAGCTGATCGTGGTGTTCGCGGTGTTCGGCATCGGGTTCTCGATGGTCAACGCGCCGATCACCAACGCGGCGGTCAGCGGCATGCCGCTGGACCGGGCGGGTGCGGCCTCCGCGGTGACGTCCACCAGCAGGCAGATCGGCGTCAGCATCGGCGTGGCGCTGTGCGGCTCGGTCGCCGGCGCCGCCTTGACCGACCCTGGCGTCGACTTCGCGGCCGCGGCCCGACCGCTGTGGTTCGTGTGCGTCGCGATGGGCGTGGTGGTGTTCGTCCTGGGCCTCGTCTCGACGTCGGCGCGAGCGGTCCGGTCGGCCGAACGCGTCGCGCCGCTCATCGCGGGCACCCCGGCCGAGGAGGACGCCCGTGTCGGATGACGCTCTGGCCGACGACGTCTGGCGCGCGATGGCCGCCATCGTCTTCGACAACCGCGACACCTGGAAGCGCGAGGTCATCGAGACGTCGGGGCTGCCGTTCAGCCGCATCCGGGTGCTGCGGCGGCTGGCCGGACGGCCCATGACGGCCAAGGAGGTGGCGGAGTCGGCGACCATGGACGCCCCCGCCGCCACCGTCGCGGTCAACGACCTCGAGGAGCGCGGTCTCGTGGTGCGCGAGGTCAACCCGGCGAACCGCCGCTGCAAGGTGATCTCGCTGACGGACGCGGGACGTGACGTGGTGGCGGCCATCGCCGGCGTCGAGGATCCCGCGCCGCCGGCGTTCGACGCGCTCGGCGACGCGGACCTGCGCGCGCTCCGCGACCTGCTCGCGAAGCTGGCCGCGCACTAGCCCTCCAGCACCGCCATCGCCGCGCTGTGACCGCCGAGCCCGGACACCGCGCCACCGCGGCGGGATCCCGAGCCGCACAGCATGATCCGATCGTGCGCGGTCGCCACGCCCCACCGTCGCGCCGCCGTGTCCAGCGGTTCGTCGTCGGCGACGAACGGCCACGCCAGCCCGCCGTGGAAGATGTGCCCGGCGGTCATGCCGAGGGTCTCCTGCAGGTCGGCCGTCGTCTTGGTCTCGATGCACGGCTCGCCGTGGGCGTCGGTCATGACGACGTCCTGGATCGGTTCGGCCAGAACGCCGTTCAGCGACGTCAGCACCGCGTCGGTCAGCATGCGCCGCGCCTCGTCGGGGCTGCGCCCGATCGTCAGGTGGTGCGGGGTGTGCAGGCCGAACACCGTCAGCGTCTGCGCGCCGGCACGCCGGAGATCCTCGGACAGGATGCTCGGATCGGTCAGCGAATGACAGTAGATCTCGCATGGCAGCGGCTCGGGCACTGCGCAGCCGGCGGCCGCGTCGTACGCCGAATCCAATTGCGACAGCGTCTCGTTCACGTGGAACGTGCCGCCGAACGCCTGCTCGGGTGAGACGGAGTCGTCGCGGAGTCGCGGAAGGCGCCGCAGCATCAGGTTCACCTTGACCTGCGAGCCCGGGGCCGACGTCGGAGCGTCCTCGCCGAGCAGGCCGGCGAGCACCGTGGGCGTCACGTTGGCGAGCACCACCTCGCCGTGCACCAGGTGGTCGCCGGCGGCGGTGCGGTAGCGGACCTCGCCGTCCGGGGTGACGCCGTATGCCTCGGCGCCGGTGACGATCTCGGCGCCGAAACCCGCAGCGGCGTCCGCGAGCGCCCGGGTGACCGCGCCCATCCCGCCGATCGGCACGTCCCAGTCGCCGGTGCCGCCGCCGATCAGGTGGTAGAGGAAGCAGACGTTCTGCGCCAGCGCGGGATCGTCGGTACGGGCGAAGGTACCGATCAGCGCGTCGGTGGCCATGACGCCGCGCACCACGTCGTCGTCGACGGCCGCGGTGATCGCCTCCCGGATCGGACGGTCCATCAGCGCGGCCCAGGTCTCTGCTGAACCGCCGCCGTCGAGCACCGCGGCCCGCGCCGCCGACCTGGTGGTCAGCGGCTGGGTGAGGGTGGGCCACAGCCGCCGGGTGACCTCGCCGCAGCGGTGGTAGAAGTCGTCGAACCCCGCGGCGTCGCGGCCCGCGCCGATCGCGCCGAACTCGCTGTCCTCGCCGATCAGCAGTCCGGTGCGGCCGCCGTCGGCGGGATTGGGCGTGTACGAGGAGAAGCGGCGCCGGGCCAGCCGGACGTGGGCGCCGAGGTCGTCGACGATCTGCCGGGGCAGCAGGCTCACCAGGTACGAGTACCGGGACAGCCGGGCGTCGACGCCGTCGAAGGCCAGGGCGGAGACGGCGGCGCCGCCCACGTGGTCGAGCCGTTCGAGCAGCCGCACCCGCTTGCCCGCGCGGGCGAGGTAGGCCGCCGCGACCAGCCCGTTGTGCCCGCCGCCGACGACGACGGCGTCGAAGCGGTCCTGCCGGGCGGCGGTCAGTTCAAGTAGCCTTCGACCTCGCCCGCCGGTCGGACCTCGGCCTTGTCGGGATCCTGGCCGGCGTCACGCAGGGCGCGGCGCTGCCGCAGCAGGTCCCAGCACTGGTCGAGCTGAACCTCTACGGCGCGCAGGCGCTGATGCTCCTCGGTCTCGTCGATGTCCTCGTGCTGAAGCTTGTCGCGCAGATCGCGCTCCTCGGCGACGAGCTTGTCGACCTGGCTGAGAATGTCGTGGTCCTTGTCCATCCGTTCAGTCTGCCCGACTACCGTGATGGTCGTGGCGAGCGACAAGAAACCAGAGATCGAATTCCCCGACGGCCCCGCACCTAGCGAGATGGTCATCACCGACATCGAGGTGGGCGACGGCGCCGAGGCGGTGCCCGGCGGCAACGTGGAGGTGCACTACGTCGGCGTCGAGTACGACACCGGTGAGGAGTTCGACAGCTCCTGGAACCGTGGCCAGTCCATCGAGTTCCCGCTGCGCGGTCTGATCCAGGGCTGGCAGGACGGCATCCCCGGCATGCGGGTGGGCGGACGGCGCAAGCTCGTCATCCCGCCGGCGCAGGCCTACGGACCGGCCGGATCCGGGCACCGGCTGTCCGGCAAGACGCTGATCTTCGTCATCGACCTGCTCGACGTCCGCTGAGCGGAATGCCCGAGTGGCGCCAGGAGTCACGGCTCTACCGGGTGCGTCCCGGTGCGGGTTGGTGGGTGGCGCTCCTCGTCGTCCCGCTGCTGCTGGCGGTGATCGGCTGGGCCGGCTTCGGCGACCGAGCGATCGACGGCCGGGCCGTACCGAGCGCCGACCCGACGACGGCGATCGTCGAGGCCCCCGTGCAGCCGGGGCCGTCGACCCCCGCTGCCGCGCCGCCCGCGCAGTCGAACCTGCCGTTCGGGCCGTTCTCGATCGTGCGCACCAGGGACGGCTTCGACATCGGGGGCGCGATGCCCGACGCGGAGCAGAAGGCGTCGTTCATCGAGGCGATCCGGATGGGTCTGCCGGGCGCCGTCGTGGGTGACCAGCTCGGGGTGGATCCGGGTGTCCGGGTGCCCGACATCGCGCTGCTCGCGGGGGTCTTCAGCACCACCGCGAACATCCCCGGCTTCAGCGTGCGGGTCGACCGCGGCACGATCACGCTGACCGGGGTGGCGCCGAACGATCGGGAGCGGGCCACCGTGGAGTCGGCGACCGCCGAGGCCTGGCCCGGTCTGCCGATCGTCAACGACATCCGGGTGCGGTAGGGGAGTCGGCATGGATTTCGTCGTCCAGTGGATCTGCTACCTGGTGGCCTTCCTCGCCGGCTCCGGGGTGGCCTGGCTGGCGGTGGCGTTGACGGTGGGCCACGTCGGCGAGCAGGAGGCACTCGACGCGATGCCCGGCTCACGCGAGGTTGGGACGAACCGATGATCGACGTCAACTGGTGGCTGATGGCGCTGGCGTTCGTGATCGGCGCCGTGCTCACCGCGGTGTGGACGGTGCGCCGCGTCCGCCGCGAGGTGCCCGTCGGCGAGAAGCGCCGCAGCGCGGGTGCGGCGATCCTCGAGGGCGATCCGCCCGACTAACCCACCGGCGCCGGGGTGAGGATGCGCGGTCCGGCCTCGGTGATCGCGATGGTGTGCTCGGAGTGGGCGGTGTTCGAGCCGTCCGCCGACCGCAGCGTCCAGCCGTCGCCGTCCATGACCAAGCGGTCGCTCCCGCGCGCCCACCACGGTTCGAGGGCCAGCGTCATGCCGGCGCGCAGCACCAGGCCGCGACCGGCGCGCCCGCGGTTGGCGACGTGCGGATCCTCGTGCATCGTGCGACCCAGGCCGTGGCCGCCGAACTCGGCATTGACCCGGTAACCGGCGTCGGTGGCGACCTGGCCGATCGCGGCCGAGACGTCGCCCAGCCTGCCTCCCGGCACCGCCGCGGCGATCCCCGCGGCCAGCGCCCTACGCGTCGACTCGATCAGCGCCACGTCCGCGGGGTCGGCGGTGTCGCCGACGACGACGGTCACCGCGGCGTCGGCCACCCAGCCGTCGATCGACACCGCGAAGTCCAGGGTCAGCACGTCGCCGTCACGCAGCACGTGGTCGCGCGGCATGCCGTGCAGCACGGCGTCGTTGACCGACAGGCAGATGACGTTGCGGAACGGGCCGCGGCCGAAGGACGGCGCGTAGTCCCAGTAGCAGGACGTCGCACCGCGATCGGCGACCAGCGTGCGGGCGTGGTGTTCGAGCTGCATCAGGTTCACCCCGGGTTCGGCCTCCCGTGACAGCGTCGCCAGCACGTCCGCCACGAACCGGCCCGTGACCGCCATCCGGTCGATCTCGTCGGCGGTCTTCAGTTCGATCACGCGGGTCTCCGTTCGGGGTCGGTATTTCTATACCGCGTCCACGGTAGCAGCTTCCGG
Source organism: Mycobacterium sp. PTI7 (assembly GCF_056679845.1). NCBI lineage: Bacteria > Bacillati > Actinomycetota > Actinomycetes > Mycobacteriales > Mycobacteriaceae > Mycobacterium > Mycobacterium sp. PTI7. Next base: position 3,687,480 of record NZ_CM155252.1, on the reverse strand, counting down.
TATTTGAATACCGGCTATGCTGACGCCCATGGTGCGCGTACCGCTCAGCCCGGAACAGGTGGAGGCCGGTCGACGGCTGGGGTCGCTGATCAGGACGGCGCGGGCCGGCCGCGACCCCGAGACGGTCGCCCGCGACGCCGGCATCTCACCGGAGACGCTGCGCAAGATCGAGGTCGGCAGGATGCCCAGCCCCAGCTTCGGCACGGTGGTCGGACTCTGCCAGGCACTCGACATGCCGCTGCAGGACGCCGTCGACGCCTGGCGCGGCGCGACCGATCAGCAGGTGGCGATCTAACTCGGACCGGGCAGGCGCAGCAGCAGCCGCGCCCCGCCGAGCGGGCTGGTGCCCAACGACGCGCTGCCACCGTGCAATTCGGCCTGCTGCGCCACCAACGCCAGCCCGAGCCCCGAGCCCGAGTGCGACGCCGTCGACCCGCGGGAGAACCGGTCGAACACCACGGAGCGCTCCGCCTCCGGCACTCCGACGCCGTCGTCGTCGACCGCGATCTCCACACCCGCCCGCGAACTGACCGCCGACAGCTGCACGCGCGTGGCACCGCCGTGCTTGACCGCGTTGGCGATCGCGTTGTCCACCGCCAGCCGCAGTCCCGCGGGCAGTCCCAGGATGATGACCGTCGGCGCGGGCGCCAGCGACACCTCGAGGTCGGGGTAGACGCGCATCGCGTCGTGGGCGGCGCGGTCGAGCAGTTCGGTGATGTCGACGGGGACGTGGTCGTCCGACGTCGACAGCTCACCCTGGGCCAGGCGTTCCAGCGCCGACAGCGTGGCCTCGATCCGCGACTGCGTCCTGATGACGTCGCCGATCACTTCCTTGCGCTGATCGTCGGGCATGTCCAGGGTGGCGAGCACCTCGAGGTTGGTCCGCATCGCCGTCAGCGGCGTCCGCAGTTCATGCGACGACACCGCGGCGAAGTCGCGTGCCGACTCCAATGCCGACTTCGTCCGGTCCTGCTCGTCCCAGATGCGCTGCACCAGACCGTTGACGGCATCGGCGATCTCGACCGCCTCGGTCGCGCCACGCACGTCCACGTCGGGTTCGTCGCCGCCCAGGTCGATGGCCCGGGTCTGCTGCGCCAGCCGCTTCAGCGGACGCACGGCGAACGCGGCCAGCAGCCAACCCGCCACCGCCGCCGCGCCGATCGCGAACGAGCAGATCACGATGACCCTGCGGTGCAGATTGTTGGTGTCGGAGATCGTCGAGTCGTACGTCGCGCCGACCGCCACCGACATCTCGGGTGCGGCCAGACCCGGCACCCGGAACTCGACGGTGCGGACCCGGTAGCGGACGCCGCCCACGACGGTGTCGGCGTAGCCCGGTTCGAGGTCGGGTAGCACGACCGTCGAATTCGACGTGACGCTGCCCGCCTGCCGGACGGTGATGATCGCGTCCTGGTCACTGGGGGAGCGCGGGATCTGGTCGAGGCCGCGCGGCAGGAACGGGATCGCGAAGCCGGCGGCCTCGTCGAGCCTGCGGTCGAGGCGTTCCTTGCGGTCGTTGGTGACGCCGATCCAGACGATCGCGCCGACGATGCCCACCACGATCGCCGCGGCGATGGCCGTCGCGAACGCCACGCGCGTCCGCAGCGACGGGGTGCGGCGGAAGATCCTGGAGAGCAGGTTCACGCGCTGATCGCTACTTCAGTCTGTTCTTCGCGCAAGCGCTCATCACTGCTGCCTGAGCACGAAACCCACGCCACGCACCGTGTGCAGCAGTCGCGGCGCGCCGCCCGCCTCCAGCTTGCGGCGCAGATACCCGATGAACACGTCGACCACGTTGGTGTCGGCGGCGAAGTCGTAACCCCACACCAGCTCGAGCAGCTGCGCGCGGGACAGCACGGCGGTCTTGTGTTCGGCGAGGACGGCCAGCAGATCGAACTCGCGCTTGGTCAGGTCGACGTCGGCGCCGTTGACGCGGGCGCGGCGGCCGGGGATGTCCACCTCGAGCGGACCCACCGAGATGGTCTCCGACGAGAACGTCGCGGTCGAGCCGCGGCGGCGCAGCAGCGCCTTCACCCGCGCCACCAGCTCGGCCAGCACGAACGGCTTGACCAGGTAGTCGTCGGCGCCCGCCTCGAGGCCGGCCACCCGGTCGTCCACCGAACTGCGCGCCGACAGCACGCAGACCGGCACGTCGTTGTCCATCGCGCGCAACGCGGTCACCACGCTCACCCCGTCGAGGACGGGCATGTTGATGTCGAGGACGATCGCGTCGGGCCGGGTCTCGGTGGCGCTGCGCAGCGCCTCGGCGCCGTCGACGGCGGTGAACACCTCGAACCCCGACAGGCGCAAACCACGTTCCAGCGACGCGAGCACGTCGGGATCGTCGTCGACCACGAGTACCCGGGGTGAACTCACACCGCTGTCCATGGCGCACATCTTGCCCGATGGCGCACCCGCGATGCGGGAGGCGCGTGACCGACGGGCAGGTCAGCTGCTGCCGCCCCCACAGCCGCCGCCTCCACCGCAGCCGCCGCCCCCGCACGAGGAGCCCCCGCCACAGGACGCGCCGCCGCCGTGGTCGGATCCCCCGTCGTGGCCGTGATGGCCGCCGTACCCGTGCGAGCCGCCGTCACCGCCACCGGAGCCGTAGTACACGCCGGGGTAGCCCGATCCGCCGGCGGTCGTGCCTCCGCCGCTCGCCCAGAAGGCCGTCCGCCGTCGATCGCGCCTGCGGACCAGGACGTACGTCAGGGCGACGAGGACCGCCCCGACCGTCACCACCAGGAGGACCCCCACCACTGCCACCATGATCGAAGGGTACGCCCGCGCCTAGGCTGAGGACGTGCTCGTCAGGCGTGGTTCGGCCGTCCGCCGGGCGAACCGTGCCGTCGCGGACCTCGACCTCCCCGAGGCGGTCTTCCGGACCTGCCCGTGGCAGCCGCGGGAGTTGGTCGACCTGGGGCTGCGGCAGTGGCTGCGGTGCTGCGCCGCGGCCCTGTACGACAACGAGGTGATCGGGATGCCGTCGCATGCCGTGGACGAGGCGTGGCACGGGTTCATCCTCTGCACCGCCAGGTACGCGACGTTCTGCCAGTCGGCGTACGGCCGCTTCCTCCACCATCACCCCGAGGGCGGGGCGCCGCCCGGCTCCGGCGGAGACCCCATGTCCGAGCAACTGCGCCGCACCGTCGTCGCCTGGTCGGTCGTCGCGGGCCCGGGGGAACGGTGCGTGCTGTGGGACCTCGACGGCCGCATCGGGGTGGCCGAACCGTGGGGCGTGCCTGCGACGCAGGTCACAGCCGTCGAACAGGCGCTTCCCAGGGTCTGAACCACCTCCAACGCGGGTATCCACGACCGGGTCGGGACGCCCGTCGAGCGAGGTCGGCACTCCCGCAGGGGAGAGGAAATGGTTTGACCTCATCAATTGTTGAGGTTTTACGGTGATCACATGAACTTGGAAACCGTCGCGCGGCAGACGCTGTACCGGCAGACCCGGGCACGCGGCGGCGAGCTGCGCGAATTGGCCAACCGCGGCCTGCTCGGGCGTATCTGGCGGTTCTCCGCCCGACACCACCGCAGGCTCGGCGTCTTCGTCGCGGTCAGCGTCGTCGGCGCACTCCTCGCCGTGGCGACCCCGCTGCTGGCGGGCAAGGTCGTCGACGCGATCGTCAACGGTGGCGCGCCCAGGACAGTCGTCGTCATCGCCGCGATCATCGCGGCCGTCGCCATCGCGGAAACCGCCGTCACGATGCTGACCCGGTGGCTCTCGTCGACCATCGGCGAGGGCCTCATCCTCGACCTGCGCACCGCGGTGTTCGACCACGTGCAGCGCATGCCGGTCGCCTTCTTCACCAGGACCCGCACCGGCGCCCTGGTCAGCCGCCTGGGCAACGACGTCATCGGCGCGCAGCGCGCGTTCTCCGACACGCTGTCCGGCGTCGTCTCCAACGTCGTCACCCTCACGCTGACGCTGGTCGTCATGCTGGGCATCTCGTGGCAGATCACCCTGCTGTCGCTCCTGCTGACGCCGCTGTTCCTGCTGCCCGCGCGCCGGATCGGCAGCTCGATGGCGACGCTGAGCCGCGAGAGCGCGATCAACAACGCCACGATGAACACCCAGATGACCGAGCGCTTCTCCGCGCCGGGCGCCACGCTGGTCAAGCTGTTCGGCAGCCCCGCCCGCGAGTCCCAGGAGTTCGCCACCCGCGCAGGACGGGTCCGCGACATCGGCGTGAAGACGTCGATGCTGCAGGCGACGTTCATGAGTTCGCTGACGCTGATGTCGGCTCTCGCACTCGCACTGGTCTACGGACTGGGCGGCGTCCTCGCCATCGGCGGGCACCTGGAGGCCGGCGCCATCGTGTCGTTGGCACTGCTGCTCACCCGGCTCTACGCGCCGCTGACCGCGCTGGCCAACGCCCGCGTCGAGATCGCCAGCGCGCTCGTCAGTTTCGAGCGCGTCTTCGAGGTGCTCGATCTCGAGCCGCTCATCCGCGAGAAGCCCGACGCCCGCGCGGTACCCGAGGGCCCGGTCGCCGTCGAGTTCGACGACGTCCGGTTCGGCTACCCGTCGGCCACCGAGGTGTCACTCGCCTCGCTGGAGGAGGTCGCCGTGCTCGACGACCGTGGCGGCGACGAGGTGCTGCACGGCATCTCGTTCCGCGCCGAACCCGGGCAGATGGTGGCGCTCGTCGGTTCCTCGGGTGCGGGCAAGTCGACCACCGCCTCGCTGGTGGCCCGCCTGTACGACGTCAGGTCCGGCGCGGTGCGGCTGGCCGACGTCGACGTGCGCGACCTGACGTTCGAGTCGCTGCAGGACACCGTCGGCGTCGTCACCCAGGACGGTCACCTGTTCCACGAGTCGATCCGCGCGAACCTGACCCTCGGCGAGTCCGACCGCACGGACGACGAGCTGTGGGACGCCCTGCGGCGGGCTCGCCTGGCCGACGTGGTGGCGGACATGCCCGATGGTCTGGACACCGTTGTCGGTGAGCGCGGCTACCGTCTGTCCGGTGGGCAGCGGCAGCGCCTCACCATCGCGCGGCTGCTGCTCGGCCGATCGCGTGTCGTCGTCCTCGACGAGGCGACGGCATCCTTGGACTCGGAATCGGAGGCCGCCGTGCAGCAGGCGTTGGTCGAGGCGCTGGCCGGCCGGACGTCGATCGTGATCGCCCACCGGCTGTCCACGATCCGCGCCGCCGACGTCATCCTCGTCGTCGAGGACGGCCGCATCGTCGAACGCGGCACCCACACCCAGCTGCTCGTCCGCCGCGGCCGCTACACCCGCCTCTACGAGACGCAGTTCCGCGACGGGGCCGCCGCATGACGCGGATGTCGCGGGAACCCGCGATCGCCGCGCCGCCCGCCGTGCAGCGGGGATCGTCGTCGCTGATCCGGCTGATGCCCTACCTGCTGCCGTACAAGTGGCGGTGGATCCTCATGTCGGTGATCGCGCTCGCCAGCACGGGCGCGACGATCGTCATCCCGCTGATGACGCGGGCGGTCATCGACGGCCCGATCCGCAACAAGGACCAGCAGGGCCTGTGGGTGCTGGGTGCGGCCGCGATGGGCATCGGGATCACCGAAGCAGCACTGTGGTTCATCCGCCGCTGGCTCGTCGCGCGCGCCACGTTGGGTGTCGAGGCCGACATCCGCAAGGACCTCTACGCGCGGCTGCAGATCCTGCCGATGTCGTTCCACGGCAAGTGGCAGTCCGGTCAGCTGCTGTCGCGGGTCATGAACGACCTCAGCGCCATCCGGCAGTTCCTGTCGTTCGGGCTGCTGTTCCTGGTGCTCAACCTCATTCAAATCGTGGTGGTGACGGGCATCCTGCTGTCGATGTACTGGCCGCTGGGCGTGGTGGTCGTCGTGTCGGTCGTCCCGATCACGTTGACGGTGCTGCACTTTCAGCGCAAGTTCACCAAGCTGTCGCGTCTGTCGCAGGACCAGGCCGGCCACGTCGCCACCGACGTCGAGGAGGCCGCGCTGGGCATGCGCGTGGTCAAGTCGTTCGGCCGCGAGGACTACTCGTACGACCGGTTCGACCAGAAGGCCCGCGCGCTGTACGACACCGAGGTGAACAAGGTCGCGGTGTCGGCGAAGTTCTGGACGCTGCTCGAGGTGATCCCCAACATCACGCTGATCCTGGTGCTCGGCTTCGGCGCATACGCCGCGGGCATGGGGCAGGTGACGCTCGGCACGCTCGTCGCGTTCATCACGATGATGCTGTCGCTGGTGTGGCCGATCGCCTCGCTGGGCTTCCTGCTGTCGATGACGCAGGAGTCGTTCACGGCCGCCGACCGCGTCGCCGACGTCTTCGACGCACCGCGCCACATCCACGACGGCCCCATCGACGACGTCCCCCGCGGCGGCCGGCTCGAGCTGGTCGACGTCGGCTTCCGGTTCCCGACGTCCGGGTCCGACGATTCGGCCGAGTCCGAGTCCGAGTCCGACGAGTGGGCGCTGCGCCACGTCACCGTCACCGTCGAACCGGGGGAGACCCTCGCCCTGGTGGGTTCGACGGGGTCGGGCAAGTCTGTTCTCGCGTCACTGTTCTCGCGGCTGCACGACGTCAGCGAGGGCCGGATCCTGGTCGACGGCGTCGACGTCCGCGACATGTCGTTGAGCGCGCTGCGCAGTGCGGTGGCGACGGCGTTCGAGGATCCCACGCTGTTCTCGATGTCGGTGGCGGAGAACCTGCGGCTCGGCAACCCGACGGCGACCGAGGAGCAGCTGGCCGAGGCGATCGACGTCGCGGCGGCGAACTTCGTCTACGACCTGCCGTTCGGCCTCGACACCAGGATCGGCGAGCAGGGGATGAGCCTGTCCGGTGGTCAGCGGCAACGCCTCTCGCTGGCCCGGGCGATCCTCGCCAAGCCGTCGATCCTCGTCCTCGACGACACGCTCTCCGCGCTCGACGTGCACACCGAGGCCCGCGTGACCGAGGCGCTGGGCCGGGTGCTCGGCGACGTCACCGGCGTCATCGTCGCGCACCGGGCGTCCACGGTGCTGCTCGCCGACCGCGTCGCACTGCTCGAGGGCGGCACCATCACCCACGTCGGGACGCACACCGAGTTGCTCGCCGACGTGCCCGAGTACCGCTACCTGCTGGCGGCCGACGACGATCTCGCCGAGGCGGCCCGATGAGCGTGACGGACTGGCGCGGGCGGACGGTCTCCGACGAGACCGGCGACCTGCCCATCGACGAGACGGTGTCGCGCCGCCGCGAGGCGCGCTCGCTGCTGGGTTCCCTGCTGCGGCCGTACAAGCGGACGGTGGCACTGCTCGCCGTCATCGTCGTCGTCGAGAACATCGCCCGGTTGTCCGTGCCGCTGCTGGTGCAGCGCGGCATCGACCACGGGATCCCGCCGATCGTCGACCGCGGCGCGGCGGGCGAGCTGTTGACGATCGTGGCGGCGCTCTGCGGCGTGGTGGCGGTCCAGGCGACCAGCCGGATGTTCTTCCTGCGCCGGTCGGGGCGCATCGGTCAGCGTGTTCTGCTGTCGTTGCGGCAGCAGATCTTCCGGCATTTTCAGCAGCTCGACGTCGCGTTCCACGACCGCTACACGTCGGGCCGGGTGGTGAGCCGGTCCACCAACGACGTCGACGCGCTGCAGGACATGCTGCAGACCGGCTTCGACAGCCTGATCACCGCGGTGCTCACGCTCGGCGGCACGGCGGTGCTGCTGGTGGTGCTCGACGCCCAGCTCGGCCTGGTCTGTCTGGCCGTGTTCCCGATCATGGTGGGCCTGATCTGGTGGTTCCGCACGCAATCGGCGAAGGTCTACCTGAAGGTCCGCGAGAGTGCGGCCCTGGTGATCGTGCAGTTCGTCGAGACGATGACGGGCATCAAGGCGGTGCAGGCCTACCGTCGGGAGCCGCGCAACCAGGAGATCTTCGAGGACGTCGCCGACCAGTACCGCGACATCAACGAGCGCGCGTTCAAGCTGCTGGCGATCTTCATGCCGGCGACCAAGCTCGTCGGCAACGTCACCACCGGCCTGGTGCTGCTCTACGGCGGCTACCGGGTGCTGCACGGCGAGATGACGATCGGCACGCTTGCGGCGTTCCTCCTCTACCTGCGGATGTTCTTCGAGCCGATGCAGGAGATCACGCAGTTCTTCAACACCTTCCAGTCGGCGGCCGCCGCGCTGGAGAAGATCGCGGGCGTGCTGGCGCAGCGGCCGGCGATCGAGGATCCGGCCCGGCCGGTGCACCTGTCGACGGTCAAGGGCGACGTCGCGTTCCACGACGTGGACTTCTCCTACGTCGCCGATCGGCCGGTGCTGCCGGGACTGAACCTCGAGGTGCCGGCGGGGCAGACGGTGGCCCTGGTGGGGACGACCGGTGCGGGCAAGACGACGATCGCCAAGCTGATCGCCCGGTTCTACGACCCGACGTCGGGCACGGTGACGCTCGACGGCCACGACCTGCGCGACCTGACGCAGGGCGAACTGCGCAAGCACGTCGTGATGGTGACCCAGGAGAACTTCATGTTCGAGGGGACCATCGCGGACAACATCCGGTTCGGCCGCCCCGACGCCACCGACGACGACGTGCGCGAGGCCGCCGAAGCAGTGGGCGCGGCGAAGTTCATCGACGCGATGCCCGAGGGGTACGAGACCGACGTCGCCAAGCGTGGCGGCCGGTTGTCGGCAGGGCAGCGACAGCTGATCGCGTTCGCGCGGGCGTTCCTCGCCGACCCGGCGGTGCTCATCCTCGACGAGGCGACGTCGTCGCTCGACATACCCAGCGAGCGAATGGTGCAGCGCGCGTTGGCAACCGTGCTGGCCGAGCGCACGGCGCTGGTGATCGCGCACCGCCTGTCGACGGTGCAGATCGCCGATCGGGTGCTGGTCCTCGAGCACGGCCGGATCGTGGAGGACGGGCCGCCCGACGAGTTGATCGCCGGTGGCGGCCGGTACGCCGCGCTGCACCGTGCGTGGGTGGACTCGCTGGTCTGAGCGGGCCCCCGCCGTCCGCCCGTCCCGCCTTCCCCGGCCCGCTTGTCCCGCCCCGCCCGGCCCTTCTTCTCCCGCGCCGCCGCCCGGCGGCGACAGTTGAAGTGCCCGCCTCTGAGCGACAACTCGCGACAATCCGTCAGTCGAACAGCCACCGCGAGCCGACGGGTGCCGGCTGCGGTCGGTGCGGCAGCGCCTGCTCGCGCAACTCCATGACCCGACGGTCGATCCGCCACTCGGTGGCCCGCGGCGCGGACCCCGGACCGTAGAGGGCGCGGCCCCTCCGACGGACCCGCCCGAGCTTCACCTCCCAGCGCAGTGCGTCGGAGACGGCCTTGGACGGTCGCCCCACGATGACGAAGCCCAGCCGTTCCAGGCCCACGACCAACTCGGCGACGGTGCGGTCGCCGTGCAGGGCAAGGTAGTTGGTCAGGACGTATCGCAATTCGATGCCGCGCAGCCGCGGTGGTTCGGTCATGCTCGCAGCATCGCTCGCCGTACCGACGTTTTCCCGGCCTGGGAGCCGCCGGGGCGACGCCCCTGTGGATGAATCGCCGATTGTCGCGAGTTGTCGCTCAGAGGCGGGCACGGATCTCGTCGTCCCGACAGGCGCCGGCCCGCCTGGCACCCCCCACTCGCCGAACGTGACACCACGGCGACGAATCAGCCGAAATGTCGCCACCACGTCACGCTCGGCGTCCGACCGCCCGACACAGCACATAGTCTCCGGAGCATGACGCTCAACCAGCTGCGGGCGTTCGTCGAGGCCGAACGACTCGGCTCGTTCACCGCCGCCGCCGAGGCCATGCAGGTGGCGCAGGCGTCGGTGTCCGAACTGGTCCGCAGGCTCGAGGACGAACTCGACGCCCAGCTGTTCGTCCGGGGCAGCCGCCGGTTGGCACTCACCGCCGCGGGCCAGGAACTGCTGCCCTACGCCCAGCAGTCGGTGCACGCGGCCGACGGCGGCGTGCAGGCGGTGCGGTCGGTCGGCTCGCTGGGCGGCGGGACCGCGACGTTCGGGGTGCCCCGCAACGCCGACTACTACCTGCTCTCCCATCTGGTGCAGACGTTCCACATGCGCTACCCGTCGGTGCGGGTGCGCCTGGTCGGGCAGAACTCCGCCGAGACCGCCGCCGCCATCCAGGCCGGTGAGATCGAGGCCGGGATGCTGATCCTGCCGATCGACGACGAGGACCTGGCCGTCCGGCCGCTGCTGCGCGACGAGGTGTTCTACGTCAGCGCCGACCCCACCCACTGCGAAACCCCCGTCACCATCGAACGTTTCGCCGCGGCGACGCTGGTGCTGTACGACGCGCACTACGGCTGGAAGGACCCGACGCGACGCCAGCTCGCCGAGCGCGCCCAGCTCGCGGGCCTGCGCCTGGAGCCGGTCATCGAGATCGAGCACGTCGAGTCGGCGCTCAAGCTGGTGGCCGCCGACGTCGGCGACACCATCGTCAGCGGGGCCGTGATCGCGAGCGACGCCTTCCCGGCCGGGCTGCACACGGTGCCGTTCGCCGAACCGCTGTACGACACCATCGCGCTGGCCCAGCATCGCGGCCGGCCGCTGTCGAACGCGACGCGCGAGTTCGCTCGGTTGGCGATCGACACCGTCCGTGACCTCCCGGTGACGACGGCGCCGCGCGGTGGCGGTCCGGCGATCCCGCTGATCGACCGCTCCGTCACGCCATAGGGTTGCCCTGTGGTTCACGCAGGAATCGCCCATCTAGTCCTGCAGCAGGATTGCGCCTAGCGTCGCCCGCATGCAGATCACCGCTGACGAAGCCCGCGCCCTCGGTCCGTTCACCTGGCTGAAGAAGCCCGCCGTCGACGGCCCTCCCGCACAACGCGACCCGAAGGTCGTCGAACGCGTGTCGGAGATGCTGTCCGACATCGAGCGCAACGGCCTCGACGCCGTTCGCGGCTACGCCGAGGAACTCGACGGGTGGACCGGCGATCTCGAGGTGACGGCCGACGACCTCCGCAGGAGCGGTGACGCCCTGCCCGCCGACGTGCGCGCAGCCCTCGAACTCGGCTACGAGCGCACCAACCGCTTCGCCACCGCGCAGCGGTCGCACCTGTCGGACTTCGAGGTCGACCTCGCCCCCGGCGTCGTCGGCGGCGTGCAGTACATCCCCGTCGGCCGCGTCGGCGCCTACCTGCCCGCCGGCCGCTTCCCGCTGCTCGCCAGCGCGTTCATGACCGTCGGCGTCGCGAAGGCCGCGGGCGTACCCACCGTGGTCGCCTGCACGCCGCCGTCGGGTGAGCACGGCGCACACCCCGCGGTGCTGTACGGCGCCTACCTCTCGCGGGCCGACCACGTCTTCGCCGTCGGCGGCGTCCAGGCCCTGGGCGCCATGGCCTTCGGCCTCCTCGGCGAGGCGCCCGTCGACATGCTGGTGGGCGCGGGCAACGCGTTCGTCACCGAGGCCAAGCGCCAGCTGTTCGGCCAGGTTGGCATCGACCTGCTGGCCGGCCCGTCGGAGGTCGCCGTACTGGCCGACGAGACCGCCGACCCCGAGTGGGTCGCCGCGGACCTGCTGGGCCAGGCCGAGCACGGCCCAAACTCGCCCGCCGCGCTCATCACCACGTCGGAGTCATTGGGCCGCAGAGTCATCGAGGCCATCGACCGGCAGCTCGAGACGCTGGCCACCCGCGAGATCGCCGGCGCGGCCTGGCGCGACTTCGGTTCGGTCGTGGTGGCGCAGGACCGCGCCCAGGCCGCGGCCCTCTCCGACGTGCTGGGCCCCGAACACCTCGAGGTGCAGACCGACGACGACGAGTTCTTCCTGAAGGAGCTGCGCAACTACGGGTCGCTGTTCATCGGCCCGTGGAGCACCGTCGCCTACTCCGACAAGGGCATTGCGGGCACCAATCACGTTCTCCCGACCGGAAAGACGGCCCGCTACAACGCCGGCCTGTCGGTGTCGCGGTTCCTCAAGCCGCTGACCTACCAGCGCGCGCAACGTGAGGCGACGGCGGCGCTGGCCCCCGCCGTCGAGCGCATCTCCGCGTTCGAGGGTCTGGCCGCCCACGAAGCGACGGCCACCATCCGCATCGACCGGATCGGCCGGCACTCCGGGGTGTTCGACGGCACCCCGGCCGTCGACCGGGGTCGGTGAGCCGGTTGCACGTCTCGGCGGTGTCACTCGCCGTCGAGTTCGGCGCACTCGACGCCAACCTCGCGGCGATCGGTGACGCGCTGGACGGCGACGAGCACGGGCCGCACCTGATCGTGCTGCCCGAACTCGCAACCAGCGGCTATGTGTTCGCCAATGCCGAAGAGGCGCGATCGCTCGCGCTGCGGGCCGACGATCCGCGACTGACGGAACTCGCCGACCGTGTCCCGGCCGAGACGGTGGCGGTGGTCGGCTTCTGCGAGGTCGACGGTGACCGGCTGTTCAACTCCGCGTTGGTGATCGGCGCCGGCGGCGTCATCGGCTGCTACCGCAAGGCGCACCTGTGGGACGCCGAGCACGACGTGTTCGACGTCGGCGACGAGGCCGGCGCGGTGTTCGACACGCCGGTCGGTCGGGTGGGCGTCGCGATCTGCTACGACAGCGAGTTCCCGGAACTGCCACGGCGGTTGGCGTTGGCCGGTGCCGAGGTGCTCGCGATGCCGGTCAACTGGCCGCTGGTCGACCGCCCGCCGGGCGAGCATCCACCGGAGACGGTGCAGGCCATGGCGTCGGCGCGGTCGTCGCGGCTGGCCACCGTCATCGCCGACCGGCACGGACGCGAACGCGGCGTCGAGTGGACCGGCGCCACCACCGTCATCTCCGCAGACGGCTGGGTGTGCGCGACACCCGACGCCGACGGCGTCGCGTCGACCGTCCTCGACCTGGACCCCGGCAAGTCGCTCGGGGCCTACAACGACCTGTTCGCCGACCGGCGCCCGGAGCTGTACGCCGATCTCGTCAGACCCATCCACCCGACCGTCAAGCGAGGCATCCATGTCTGAGACACGCGCCATCGAATCGAAGTCCATCGACTGGGTTCCGCTCGACGAACGGAGGGGCAAGCCGTCGACGCTGTTCCCGCTGTGGTTCATGTCGAACGCGAACCTCACCACGCTGGCGACCGGCATGGTCGGCGCGGCGCTCGGGGCGTCGTTCCTCACGTCGCTGGTGGCGATCGTGCTCGGTGCGGCGGTCGGCACGGTGTTCACCGCGTTCCACTCGGCGCAGGGCCCGCAACTCGGCCTGCCGCAGATGATCCAGTCCCGCGCGCAGTTCGGGTACCGCGGCGTGGTCGTCATCTGCGCCGTCGTTGTCTTCAGCATCGTCGGCTTCAACGTCTTCAACCAGATCCTCGCCGCCGACGTCATCACGCTGGCGACCGGCACCGACCTGCGCGACCTGTGGTTCGTGATCATCACCGGCCTCGCGTTGACGTTGGCGATCTACGGCTACCACTGGATCCACCGGTTCCAGACCTGGCTGACGTGGCTGTTCCTCGCGACCTTCGGGGTGTTCACCGTCGCGGCGCTGATCCTGCTAGACGTGCCGGCCGGTCAGTTCGGCTTCGGCGGGTTCACCTGGGCGGCGTTCCTGGTGCAGTTCGCGGCCGCCGCGGCCTACGCCCTGGGCTGGGCGCCGTACGTGTCGGACTACTCGCGCTACCTCCCGCCGCAGACCAGCCCACGAAAGGCGCTCTGGTACACGTACTTCGGCGTGTTCGTCGGCGCGGTGTGGCTGATGGCGCTCGGTGCGCTGGTGGCCGGCGTGTTCGCCGACGCGTCGCCGCTGGAGGCCGTCAAGTCCGCCGCCGACGACCTGGCCCCCGGGTCCGGCGTGTGGCTGCTGATCGCCGCACTGCCCGGCCTCGTCACCGTCATCACCGTCAACATCTATGCGGCGTCGCTCGAACTGATCACGATGGTCGACTCGTTCAAGGCCGTGCAGCCGACGCGTCGGCTGCGGGTGATCGCGTGCAGCGTGGTCGCGGGTACCGGACTGCTGGGCGCGGTGTTGTCGTCGGGCGACTTCCTCGCCAACTTCGGCAGCTTCCTCGTCGTGCTGCTGTACCTGCTGGTGCCGTGGACGTCGGTGAACCTCGTCGACTACTACGTCGTCCGGCGCGGCCGCTACGCCATCCGCGAGATCTTCATCCCCACCGGCAGCGTGTACGGGTCGTGGGGCTGGCGCGGCCTCGGTGCCTACGCGATCGGCATCGTCGCGATGATCCCGTTCGTGGTCACCGTCTGGTACACCGGCCCGATCGCCGCGGCCCTCGGGGACGTCGACGTCGCACTGTTCGTCGGACTGGTCGTGTCGGCGGTGGCCTACGTGCTGATGGCGCGGTCGCTGGACCTCGCCGGTGAGATCGCCAAGGCCGAGGCGGATGCCCGGGAGCACGGCGTCGAGGCGGTGTCGTTCGCCGGCCGCGTCGCGCCGGTCGAGACCTAGCCAGGCCGGAACCCCCGCCGATCCTGCTGGGAGATCGCGAAACCTTCGGGAATCGCGATCTCACAGCAGGATCGCATGGAGACTGGTCACCATGACGACCAACACGGATCGCTATCGCGCCGCCCGCGATCACCTGGTGGCCGTGATCGGCGACTACGACACGGCCGTGCAGACCTTCGCCTGGCCGACGATCGAAGGCACCTTCAACTGGGCGACCGACTGGTTCGACGTCGTCGCCCGCGACCCGGCATCGGCCGACCGGCTCGCGCTGTGGATCGTTGCGCAGGACGGCAGCGAGCGGAAGGTGACGTTCGCCGAGATGGCGGAGCGGTCCGACCGGGTCGCGACGTGGCTGGCGAGCCTGGGCGTCGGCAAGGGCGACCGCGTGATCCTGATGCTCGGCAACCAGGTCGAGCTGTGGGAGGCGATGCTCGCGGTCGCCAAGCTCGGCGCGGTCATCATGCCGACGACGGGTGCGCTCGGGTCCGCCGACCTGACCGACCGGATCTCACGAGGCAACGCCGGCTACGTCGTCGCGAACGCGGCCGACACGTCGAAGTTCGACGACGTCCCCGGTGACTACGCCCGGATCGTCGTCGGCGCGCCCGTCGCCGGGTGGCACTCGTACGCCGACGCCGACGAGGTGGAGTCCGCCGGTCCGTTCGGCGCGTGCAGCGCCGTCGACGATCCGCTGCTGGTCTACTTCACGTCCGGCACCACGAGCCGGCCCAAGCTTGTCGAACACTCGCAGGTGTCCTATCCGGTCGGGCATCTGTCGACGATGGCGTGGATCGGCGCGCGACCGGGGGACGTACACCTGGCAATCAGCTCGCCGGGCTGGGCGAAGCACGCATGGAGCTGCTTCTTCGCGCCGTGGATCGCCGAGGCGACGATCTTCGTGTTCGACTACGCCCGGTTCTCCGCCGCAGACCTGCTCGGACAGCTCCGCCGCACCGGCGTCACGACGTTCTGCGCGCCACCGACGGTGTGGCGCATGCTGATCCAGGCCGACCTCGGTGAACGCCCGGAGGCGCTGCGCGAGATCCTCGGCGCGGGGGAGCCGTTGAACCCCGACGTGATCGCGCGGGTGGAGAAGGCGTGGGGTCTGACGATCCGCGACGGATTCGGGCAGACCGAGACGACGCTGCAGGTCGGCAACACCCCGGGCCAGCCCGTCAAGGCGGGATCGATGGGCCGGCCGATGCCGGGCGTGCCCGTGGTGCTGGTGGACCCGGTCAGCGGTGACCTCGCCGACGAGGGCGAGATCTGCCTGGATCTCGCTGCGGCGCCGGTCAATCTGATGACGGGGTACCTCGGCGACCCGGAGCGCAACGCGCACGTGATGGCGAACGGCTACTACCACACCGGCGACGTGGCGAGCCGCGACGCGGATGGCTACATCACCTACATCGGCCGCACCGACGACGTGTTCAAGTCGTCCGACTACAAGGTGTCGCCGTTCGAGCTGGAGAGCGTGCTGATCGAGCATCCCGCGGTCGTGGAGGCAGCAGTGGTGCCGCAGCCGGACGAGACGCGGTTGTCGGTGCCCAAGGCGTACGTGGCACTGGCCGACGGGTGGAGTGCCGACGCCGGCACCGCCAGGGAGATCATGGAGTACGCCCGCGACCACCTCGCGCCGTACCTCAAGGTTCGTCGCGTCGAGTTCTACGAACTGCCCAAGACCATCTCGGGCAAGATCCGCCGCGTCGAGTTGCGGACGCGGGAGGATGAGGCGCATCGGTCGGGCACGCCGATCGACACCGAGCACCGTTACGAGGACCTGCTGTGACGGGGCGAGCGGAGCAACGGGGGATCGACATGCAGTCCTACGACGCCGGTCCGACCGACGTACCGATCCTCGAGGAGACGATCGGCGCGAACCTGGAGCGGATCGTCGCGGCCCATCCGGACGTTGACGCGCTCGTCGACGTCGCGCAGGGCCTGCGCTACACCTAC
Organism: Mycobacterium sp. PTI7; assembly: GCF_056679845.1. Classification (NCBI taxonomy): domain Bacteria; kingdom Bacillati; phylum Actinomycetota; class Actinomycetes; order Mycobacteriales; family Mycobacteriaceae; genus Mycobacterium; species Mycobacterium sp. PTI7. The sequence continues at coordinate 3,671,195 of NZ_CM155252.1, read as the reverse complement.
GCCGAGCTGAACGCCGAGATCGACGTGGTGGCACGCGGTTTGATGTGCCGCGGCATCGCGACAGGGGACCGCGTCGGCCTGTGGGCGCCGAACCGCGCGGAGTGGACCATCGTGCAGTACGCGCTGGCGAAGATCGGCGCCATCCTCGTCAACGTCAACCCGGCGTACCGCACCCACGAGCTGGCGTACGTGCTGAACCAGTCCGGGACGCGCATGCTGGTCGCCGCTCAGGACTTCAAGTCGTCGGACTACGTGGCGATGGTCGCGGAGGTGCGCGGCGAGGCGCCCGCGCTGACCGACGTGGTGTTCCTCGGGACCGACGACTGGGAACGGTTGCGCGGCAACGCCGCCGACGTGTCGCCGGACGACCTGGCCGCGCGGATGACGGGTCTGAGCAACACCGACCCGATCAACATCCAGTACACGTCGGGGACGACGGGCTTCCCGAAGGGCGCGACGCTGTCGCACCGCAACATCCTCAACAACGGGTACTTCACCACCGAGTTGATCGGGCTGGGTCCCGACGACCGGCTGTGCATCCCGGTGCCGTTCTATCACTGCTTCGGCATGGTGATGGGCAACCTGGGCTGCACCAGTCACGGCACCACGATGGTGATCCCCGCGCCGGGCTTCGATCCCGGGCTGACGCTCGCCGCGGTCGAGGCGGAGCGGTGCACCGGCGTCTACGGCGTGCCGACGATGTTCATCGCGATGCAGTCGCATCCGGAGTTCGCCGAGCGGGACCTGTCGTCGCTGCGCACGGGCATCATGGCCGGCGCGGTGTGCCCGGTGGAGGTGATGAAGCACTGCGTCGAGGACATGCACATGTCGGAGGTGGCGATCGCGTACGGCATGACGGAGACGTCGCCGGTGTCGTGCCAGACGCGCATGACCGACGACCTCGAGCGCCGGACGTCGTCGATCGGGCGGGCGCATCCGCACGTCGAGATCAAGGTCGTCGACCCCGAGACCGGCGAGACCGTGCCCCGCGGTGAGCCCGGCGAGTTCTGCACGCGCGGCTACTCGGTGATGCTCGGCTACTGGAACGATCCCGAGAAGACCTCTGCCGCCATCGATCCCGACGGGTGGATGCACACCGGCGACCTGGCCGTGATGCGCGACGACGGGTACTGCAACGTCGTCGGGCGGATCAAGGACATGGTGATCCGCGGCGGCGAGAACGTCTATCCGCGGGAGATCGAGGAGTTCCTCTACACCCATCCCGACGTGGAGGACGCGCAGGTGATCGGGGTGCCGGACGCGAAGTACGGCGAGGAGATCTGCGCCTGGATCCGGATGCGGCCCGGCCGGACCGCGCTCGACGCGGCGGCGGTGCGCGACTTCGCCCGGGAACGTCTGGCGCACTACAAGATCCCGCGCTACGTGCACGTCGTCGACGAGTTCCCGATGACGGTCACCGGCAAGGTCCGCAAGGTCGAGATGCGCGAGCGCAGCGTCGAGATCCTCGGGCTGTCAGGCGAGTAGCTCGGCCAGCTTGTCGTTGGCGGCGCGCAGACGCGGCGCGATCATGGCGGCGCCCTTCTCGGCCTCCGCGTCGTCGGTCTGCATGTGGCTGACGGCGTTGAGGCGGGCGCGGTTGAGCCACTGCATCAGGTCGGGGTCGGTGAACCAGACCAGCTGGTTGTGGTTGAAGGCCACGGTCATGGTGAGCCAGTCGATCGGCTTGGTGGGGTGCGGAACCGGTTGGCAGTAGTGGTTCTTCGCCCCGTCGTCGGCGTCCATGGTCTCGACGCGCGCGATGACCGCGGCGCTGAACGCGGGCTGGCACGTGCGCACCGACTGCAGCGTGATGGCGCCGGGGGAGAAGACCGGGGTGGGGTCCCGCTGGCCGATGCCGTCGCCGGTGCAGTCGAGGTACAGCGTGTTCGGCGCGGTGTCGATGGTGCCCTCGGTCAGCGTGACCCGGCCCGGCTCGATCGAGTCGACGTAGCCCATCCGGACGACGTTCGTGATCGTGCGGAGCTTCTCGAGTTCGTGCTGCGAGACGATCGCGCAGCGGTACATCGTGGGCACGACGTCCTGGTCGATGCGCAGCAGGCAGCCGAAGGCCTCGAGTTGCAGGTAGAGGTCGTCGACGGAGGTGGCCTTCTTGATGGCGCGGGACTGCGCGGAGAAGTCGGCCAGGACGCGGCGGGCGAACTGCATGCCCGGTTGTACGGCGGCGCGGTCGAGCAGCCAGGAGTCGCGGGGCTTGATCCAGGTGATGCGCTCGGGCCCGATGCCGTGGCGGAGCAGCCACAGGCAGGTGTCCATCGACGTCTTGCCCGCGCCGACCACGACGTACTGGTCGTAGGCGGACTGCTTCGGCAGACCGTTGGGCGGTATGCAGGTGACGCCGTCGGCGACCGCGTAGGCCGGCGGCCGCATCGACGGGACGATCACGCTGAGGTAGGTGGCGTCGACGATGCGCCTGGTCGCGGTCACCCGGACGTCCTCGCCGCCGAGCGTGCGGACCACGCCGGTGCGGTCGCCGTCGGTGCCGGCGAACTCGCTCATGGGCAGGTACCTCACGCGGCCGCTGGGCAGCAGGTGCTGGCGCATGACGGTGTCGTAGTAGGACACCACCTCGCTGCCGCCGGCCAGTTCGAAGAACCCCTCGTTCCAGCCGCTGGCGTCGATCGAGTCGGTGCCGAGGGTGCGGGAGTTGACGCCGTAGTACGCGGACGGCTGGTGCAGCCGGACGTACGGGTACGCGCTGAGCCAGTGCCCGCCGGGCTGGTCGTTGCGGTCGACGATGATCACGGTCGCGTCGGTCTCGGTGATGATCGTGTCGGCGAAGGCCATGCCCATCGCACCGGCGCCCACGACGACGTAGTCGGCCTCGATCGTCTGCATCGGCACAGTTTGCCAGCACGCACCCTCAGCGGTGGACGAGACCCGACAGGCGCGACGCGAGCCCATTCCGTACGGCGGGGATGCGGCCGATGGTCCGGAGTGCGACGTTGCGCACGGGCCGCAACGCCCCCGGCAGCGTCGCGAGGCGGGTCAGCCGATCGGTCAGCTCGATCACCTGCAGGGCGATGGGGCGTCGGCTGTCGGCGTACTCGTCGAGCAGCGAGTCCGGCCCGCCGCGCAGCACCCGGACGAGCGCGTCGCCGAGTGCGACCGCGTCCTGGATGCCCAGGTTCATCCCCTGGCCCCCGGCCGGGCTGTGCACGTGGGCGGCGTCGCCCGCCAGCAGGACCCGGCCCCTGCGGTAGGTGTCGGCGACGCGATGGTGCACGCGGAAGCGGGATCCCCACGTGACGTCGACGACGTGATCCCGCCGGGCCCGCGGCCGTCGAGCAGGTGCTGGACGAAGCGGACGTCCGGGCGCGCGGGGGCGTCGTCGACGGGCGCCACGATCCGGAAGGTGCCGTCGGGCAGGGGTGCCACGACGGTGAGGCCCTCGCGTGCCCAGAACAGCCGGACCTCGTCGGTGGGCGTGTCGTCGGGTGTGGCGCCGCGGAGGACCGCATCGGCGAGGACGAACTCCTGCTCGTAGGTGGATCCGTCGAATGCGATCCCGGCCCGTTCGCGGACGGTGCTGTGCATGCCGTCGGTGCCGACGAGATACCGGGCGTGGACGACGTCGCCGTCGTCGAAGGTGGCGGTCACGCCGTCGTGGTCCTCGCCGAAGTCGACCAGCGCCGCGCCGCGAACCACGTCGCCACCCAGTTCGCGGACCCGCTCGAGAAGCAGTCGCTCGGTGGCGCTCTGCGGGATGAGGAGTGTGTAGGGATAGTCGGTGTCGAGGCCGCCGAAGTCGATGGGCACCAGCACGGTGTCGCCGTCGCGGATGCTGAAGCGTGGTGCCGCGATGCCCTCCTCGACCAGGCGGCGGGTCACGTCGATGCGCTCGAGCACCTCGAGTGTGCGGGCGTTGACCGCGGCGGCGCGGGAGGTGTTGGCGCCCTCCGCCTGGCGGCCGACGAGCAGCACCCCGATGCCGTCGTGCAGCAGTGATGCGGCCAGGGTGAGGCCGGTGGGCCCGGCTCCCACGATCAGGACGTCGACGTCGGTCACGGCTGCCTCCTCAGTTTTGCCAACGGTTGTTGACTTTCTGATCATGCGCGCGCCGACGTCAAAAAGTCAACAGGTGTTGGCATAAAGTGGCGGGCATGGGACGCAAAGCCGACGGCACCAAGGCGGTGATCCTCGCGGCGGCGCGGGAACGCTTCGCGGAGTCGGGCTACGAGGCCACGACCATCCGTGCCATCGCGGCCGACGCGGCCATCGACCCCTCGATGGTGATGCGGTACTTCGGGAGCAAGGAGCAGTTGTTCGCCGCCGCCGCGGAGTTCGACCTGCGGTTCCCGGACCTGTCCGACGTCGACCACGCGGACCTCGGCGCCACGATGGTGTCCCACTTCCTCGACCGGTGGGAAGGCGACGAGGCATTGGTCATGCTGCTCCGGTCGGCGACCACCAATGCCGATGCCGCGCAGCGCATGACGGACATCTTCGCCCGCCAGCTGATGCCCGCGATGGTCGCCTTCGCGGCCGACGACGCACCGCGCCGGGCCGGCCTGATCGCAACGCAGATCCTCGGGATGGCGCTGTGCCGCTTCGTCCTTCGCCTGCCGCCGATCGTCGCGATGGACCGTGCGGAACTCATCGGTTGGCTCGGTCCGACCGTGCAGCGCTACGCGACGGATCGCGTCGCTGGCTGACGTTCGGCGTCACCGGACATCGTGGCGCCATGCGTTGGCGGCAGTGGTGCATCGACCCCCGATTGTCGCGAGTTGTCGCTCAGAGGCGGGCACTCGACACACACCGTCCGTCCTGGCCGCCGCCGAGCAATCCAGCCCCGGCCAACCCAGCCCCGACCCGTGCACCCGGGTACTACGCCTCCAACTCCCCTGCGACCCTCCGCTCCAGCGCGAGCCGCGTGACGGCCGGCAGCACGATCAGCCCGTCGAGTTCGCGCTGCGCCCGCCCGTAGGCGTTCCGCCGCTCCTGCGCGGTGGCCCCGGCATCCGAGGCGACCCGAAGCAGCGCCTGCGCCCGATCGAGGCGCGCACTGTCGGCACTGGAGAAGTCGCTGCGGCGACGACGCACGGCCTCCGCCTCGGCCACGTCGAACGCCGTCGCGTAGTCGTGCACCGCGTCCCGGTACTCGAGCTGAGCGTCCCGGTCTCCGACGACGTCGTCCACGTCCTCGGGCCGCAGCAGGTCCGCCCGGCTGCGGGCCCGGTGGAACGCGGCCGTCAGGGGATCCCGCATGTCGGTCATCAGCGGGAAGTCGAGCAGCTTCGCCACGTCCAATTCGTAGTCGAGCCACCGCTGGTCGGTCTCGGCGTGTTTCGCCGTCAGGCGGGCCAGTTCACGCCGGGCCGCCGCGGCGTCGACCCGCCCGCGCCCCGACGCCTCGGCGACCGCGACCTTCGTCTCCTGCTTGATCCGGTAGCGCTCGAGGCGTCGCTCCGCACGGCGCTCGTTGGCGGCGGTCACGGCTTTGACGCCGCCGCCGATCACGCCGCCGAGCGGGAAGATCAGCCACCAGAAGTTGCCGGCGAAGTTCAGCAGGGCATCCACCGGTCCCAGGATGCCACCAGTCCCGCCGACTAGGGCGTCACGGCTCGAGCCTGTCGATGGCGGCGCGGAAGGCGCTGTTGGGGTTGGCGTGCGGCAGCGCGGCGAGCACGTCCCCGAGCGCCGTCCTGCCGCTCACCGCGCGATGGCGGGCGCCGTAGAGCGCGCCCACGGTCGGCGTCCGGCTGTACGCGCCGTGGCAGTGCACCAGTACGGTCCGGCCCCGCGCCCGCAACTCCTCGACCAGCCGGACGGTGTCGAGCAGCACGAAGTCGAGGTGCTGGTTGGCGTCCCGGCCGGTCTGGTCGATGAGCCGGACGTCGATCTGCTCGACGCCGGCCGGCAGGTCGTCGTCGTGGACCCGGCACAGCGAGACGATCGCGTCGACCGCAGGCGGCAGCTGCAGCAGGGCCGTCGCATTGCCCAGCCACACGCCGTCGTCGTACGGATGCGGCACGACGACGAGTTTCGGCTCGGGACGCGGGAACTCGCCCTCGGCGCCCACGATCCGCGTCGCGAGCCGCACCAGTCCCCGGGTGCGCAGCTCGGGCCAACCCCTCAGCAGCCTGCGCCACGTCCCGGGCACCGCCGACGCGCCCCATCGCGCACCGAGCAGTCCGCCCGCGATGGCCGCCACCGTGTCGGTGTCGTTGCCCGACCGCACCGCGGCGTCGAGCGCCAGCCGCAGATGGTCGGCGGCGAAGACGCCGGCCTCCGGATCGTCCACCGGCACCGGGGTGTTCGCGATCGCGGACCAGGCGGCCTGCAACGCCTCGACCACCCACCCGTTGCTGTGGAAGGACGACGGAGTGGACTTCTCCGCGACGTCCAGCCGCTCGGCCCACACCGCGCGGCGGTCGGCGGGCAGCCGGTCCATCCCGACGCGCACGTCGAGTTCGGCGGTCAGCACCGCGTGCCGGATCGCCAGGCACCAGAGCATGCAGGCGTCGACGGCGTCGGGATCGAAGTGGGTCAGGGCGCTGATGGCGCGTGCCGCCTCGGCCAGCGCGTCCTCGTCGTCGAGGAACGCGAGAGCGACGGGTGCGGTCCGCATCAGCGAGCCGTTGCCCGCGGTGTGGCCGGTGCGCTCGTGCAGATTTTGCGACACGTCCAGAGCGGTGGCCGCGGAGATGCCGCGGCGTCCCGTCTCGCCGAGCACGCTGCGCGTCTGGTTGCCCACGTCGGTCGCGGTGCGCGACCAGTCGAACCAGCGCTGCACGATCGCCGTCTGGGCCGCTTCGTCCCGCAGGTCCGCGCCCGTCGCGGCGACCTCGGCGATGGCGATCGCCATCGACGTGTCGTCGGTCCACTCGCCGGGCTTCCACCCGAAGGCGCCGCCACCCACCATGGCGACCTCGAGTTCGGGGCCGCGGGGCGGCTGGAACTCGTACGGCGCCCCCAGTGCGTCACCCGCCGCGGTCGCCAGCAGTACGCCGACCGCCCGATCCAACTGTGCTGTGGTCAACTCCATGGTGTTCCCCCTCCGTTCGGAATTTGAGCGGATCCGCTCTAATTCGTTGTCGACTATAACCAGGGAGCCGACAGTTCTATGCCCGATGAGCAAGAACCCCAGCTGAGCGACCTGCAGAAGTATCCGAAGCCCTCGGTTGCGGTGGACGTCGCGGTACTGACGCTCGACGACACCGGACGCCAGCTGCAGGTCCTGCAGGTGTACCGCGGCACGCCCACGACGTGGGGGCTGCCGGGCCGGATACTGCGCGAGCGCGAGCTGCTCGTCGACGCGGTGAAGGTCGCCCTACGGGAGAAGGCCGGCGTCGAGGGACTGAACCCGCAACAGTTGAAGGTGTTCGACGCCGGTGGCCGCGACGACCGAGGGTGGGTGCTGTCGGTCGCGCATCTCGACGTGGTCAGGCAGGAGCAGTTGGCGGAGAGGTTCGCCGACACCACCCGCCTGGTCGCCGTGGACGATCCGCAGGACCTGCCGTGGGACCACCCGCTGATCATCAAGGAAGCGGTCGAGTTCCTGCGGCCAAGATACGAACGGTCAGCGGATCCGGCCGGACTGCTCGGGGACACGTTCACCATGCGGGAACTCCAGTGGGCGCACGAAGCAGTCGCCGGAGAACAGCTGCAGCGAGACAACTTCCGGCGCGCGATGGACGACTTCGTCGAGGAAACGGCGGAGCCGCCGGTGACGCGCGGCCGGGGCAGGCCCGCCGTCCTGTACCGCCGCAGACCTCAGCGCTGAGACTCGGAGCAAGCCCGAGCGCCTACGACGGCACACCCATCCGCCGGTATCGCGCCAGGCGCGAGGCGTAGCGCTGCTCGGCGGGCACGGCGCGCAACGCGCTCAGCTCGTGGGCCACCGTCGCCGTGAGTCGGCCGGTGAACTCCGACGGCGTGTCCGCGGCGTCGGTGTGCTCGGGCACGATGGCGTCGACGATCCCGTTCCGCAGCAGGTCTGCCGACCGGATGCCCTGCGCCGCAGCCAGATCCGGGGCGTGCAGGACGTCGCGGTAGACGATGGCGCTCGCACCCTCCGGAGGCAGCGGCGCGAGCCAGCCGTGCAGCGCCGCGAGCACCCGGTCGGCCGGCACCATCGCCAGCGCCGGCCCGCCGCTGCCCTGGCCCAGCAGGATCGACACCGTCGGCGTGTCGAGCGTGACGAGTTCGGCCAGACAGAGCGCGATCTCGCCGGCGAGTCCGCCCTCCTCTGCCTCGGTCGACAGCGCGGGCCCCACCGTGTCGATCACCAGCACCAGCGGCAGCCGCAGACTCACCGCCAGGCCCATGCCGCGCCGGGCCTCCCGCAACGCCCGCGGACCCACGAGCCCGCCACCGCGGCCCCGCTGCTGCCCGACCACGACCGCCGGCTGCCCACCGAAGCGGGCCAGCGCGAGCAGCGTCGTCGCGGCCTCGCCCTGGCCGCCGGTGCCCGACAGCAGCACGCGCTCGGTGGTCCCGTGTTCGAGCAGATACCGCACACCCGGCCGGTCCGGCCGCCGCGACGCCTCCACCGAATCCCAGGCGGGCACGTCCGGCACGGCCTCGGCCGGCGGCGGCGCGGGCAGCGGGCCCGGCGCGTCCACCATGACCGTCAGCGCGCGGTGCAGCGTCGAGCGCAGCAGTTCGAGCGGGACCACGCCGTCGATGACGCCGTGCCGGTCGAGGTTCTCGGCGGTCTGCACGCCGGAGGGGAAGGGCTCGCCGTAGAGGTGCTCGTAGACGCGCGGCCCGAGGAACCCGATCAGCGCGCCCGGCTCGGCGGCCGTGACGTGCCCGAGCGATCCCCAGGAGGCGAACACGCCGCCCGTCGTCGGATGGCGCAGGTACACCAGGTACGGCAGGTGCGCCTGCTTGTGCAGCTCCACCGCGGCGGTGATCTTGACCATCTGGAGGAACGCGACGGTGCCCTCCTGCATCCGCGTCCCGCCGGACGAGGGCGACGCCACCAACGGCAAACCCTCGGCCGTCGCCCGCTCGACGGCGGTGGTGATGCGTTCGGCGGCCGCCACTCCGATCGACCCCGCCAGGAAGTCGAACTCGCAGGCCACGACGGCGATGCGACGGCCGTGCACGGTGCCCTCGCCGGTGAGCACCGACTCGTCGAGCCCGGTCTTGGCAGCGGCCTCGTCCAGCTCGCGCCGGTAGTCGTCGCCGGTGGGCACGGCCAGCGGCGTGGCGTCCCAGCTGCGGAACGAGCCCTCGTCCAACACGGCGTCGCGCAGCGCCCTCGCGCCTATCCGGCTCACCCCCGAAAGGCTATCTATAGTCTGGTCGCCATGATTGGTGTGACCCGCGACGGCGCCGTACTGACCCTCGAGATGCAGCGCCCCGAGCGGCGTAACGCGCTCAACAGCGAACTGGTCGACGGACTGCGCGAGGTGATCGAGAAGGCCGCCGGCGAGGACGTCCGCGCGATCGTCCTGACCGGCGGCGGCCACGTCTTCAGCTCGGGCGCCGACCTCTCCGGCGGGCAGGGCGTCGCCGACGAGCTGCCGGACAAGGCCCGGGCGCTGAACATCGCGATCGACCAGGCGCCCATCACCGTCATCGGTGCGATCAACGGGCCGGCGATCGGCGCCGGCGTGATCCTCTCGATGATCTGCGATCTGCGCGTCGTCGCCCCCGAGGCCTACTTCCAGTTCCCGGTCGCGAAATACGGCATCGCACTGGACAACTGGAGCATCCGCCGGCTGACGTCACTGGTCGGGGCGGGTCGCGCCCGCGGCATGCTGATGGCCGCCGAACGCCTCACCTCCGAGGACGCGCTGCTGACCGGCATGGCCAACCGCATCGGCACCCTGGCCGACGCGCAGGCGTGGGCCCACGAGGTCGCCGGATTCGCGCCGCTGGCCCTGCAGCACGCCAAGCGCGTGCTCAACGACGACGGTGCCTACGAGGAGGCCTGGCCCTCCCACAAGGAGCTGTTCGACCGGGCGTGGAAGAGCAGCGACATCATCGAGGCGCAGGTCGCGCGCCTGGAGAAGCGTCCCCCGAACTTCACGGGCGCCTAGATGATGCGCGAGGCGGTACGGCTGATCGGCGGCACGGCGGCCATCGTCGGCGGCGGGTGGGCGCTGCGCGCTCTGCAGGGCGCCCCGTCGGCGCTCGGCGCCTCACCGGTCGAGATCGGCGCCGTCGCGAAGCGGTCCCCGAACTACCACGACGGCGTCTTCGTCAACCTCGAGCCCGCATCCGAGACCAGCCTGACCCGCCAGGAGCAGTTCATGCTGCTGCGCGACGTGGTCAGCAACGGAGCGGTCCAGCGGCCGCCGTCGCCGGTGCCGCTCGTCACGCCCGCCGCGGACGTCCCCGCCGCCGATCTCGCCGTCACGTGGTTCGGCCACTCGTCGGCGGTCATCGAGGTCGACGGCTACCGCATCCTCGCCGACCCGGTGTGGAGCGACCGCTGCTCGCCGTCGCAGGTCGTCGGGCCCCACCGCCTGCATCCCGTGCCCGCGCCGCTCGAGTCGCTGCCCGCCATCGACGCGGTGATCATCAGCCACGACCACTACGACCACCTCGACGTCGACACCATCAAGCAGCTGGCCAACACCCAGCGGTCGACGTTCTTCGTCCCGCTCGGCATCGGCGCGCACCTGCGTACCTGGCGCATCCCCGAGGAACGGATCGTCGAACTCGACTGGAACGAGAGCGCGACGCTCGGCGACCTCACCCTGGTGTGCACGCCCGCGCGGCACTTCTCCGGGCGCTTCGTGAACCGCGACGTCACGCTGTGGTCGTCGTGGGCGCTGATCGGTCCCCGCCACCGGGCCTTCTTCGGCGGTGACACCGGCTACGGCACGATCTTCGGCGACATCGGGTCCGAGCACGGCCCGTTCGACCTCACGCTGATGCCGATCGGCGCCTATCACCCCGGGTGGCCGGACATCCACATGAATCCCGAGGACGCCGTGCGGGCGCACTGCGACGTGACCGACGGTGGGTTGCTGGTGCCGATCCACTGGGCGACGTTCCGGCTGGCTCCCCACCCGTGGTCCGAACCGGTGGAACGGCTGGTGACCGCGGCGGGAACGCACGGTGTGCCGATCGCGGTGCCGCGGCCCGGCCAGCGTGTCGAGAGGGTGACGGACGCGTCGTTGGACCCATGGTGGCGAGCCTGACCGGATAGCGTGCACCTGTGCATCACGCGATCTTGATCCGCCGGCTCACCGTGCTTTCGGCCGCCCTCGTGCTCGTCGCGGGCTGCGGCTCGTCGACCCAGCAGGCCGAGACCACCGCGACGTCCGCCCCGCCGCCGACCTCCTCGGTCTCCGAGGTTCCACCGCCGCTGGTCCCGGCGATGCCGTTGCCGGAGAACGCCGTCGAGAACGCCGTCGGAAAGTTGGACGGGCTCGCCGACGACCTGATGCGGAAGTCCGGTCTGCCGGGCATGGCGGTAGCGGTCGTGCATGGTGGAAAGACGGTGTACGCCAAGGGGTTCGGCGTCAAGGACAATCGCAGGCCCCCGGACGATGCGCAGAACCGCGTCGATCCCGACACCGTTTTCCAATTGGCGTCGGTCTCGAAGTCGTTGACCGCGACCGTCGTCGCTCACCAGGTGGGGCAGAAGGCGATCGACTGGGACACCCCGATCGTCGAGAAGCTGCCCCGTTTCGCCCTCGCCGATCCGGCAGTGACGAGGATGGTCACCGTCGGCGACATGCTCGCACACCGTTCCGGTCTGCCGGACCACGCGGGCGATCTGATGGAGGAAGCCGGTTACGACCGGCAGTACGTCCTGGACAGGCTGCGCGATTTCCCGCTCGCCCCATTCCGTACCTCGTACGCCTACACCAACTTCGGCTTCACCAGTGGTGCAGAGGCAGTCGCGGCGGGGGCGGGCAAGTCCTGGGAGGACCTCAGTCAGGAGGTGCTGTACCAGCCGCTCGGGATGGCGTCGACGAGTTCACGGTTCGACGCCTATGCGACCAGGCAGAACCGTGCCCTCGGACACATCCACCTCGGTGACAGGTACGCGCCCGACTACGTGCGCGACGCGCAGGCCCAGTCACCGGCGGGCGGGGCGAGCAGCTCGGTCAACGACATGACGCGCTGGATGACCATGGTGCTCGGCAACGGGACCTACGAGGGCAAGCAGGTCGTCGACCCGGCCGCACTGCTGCCCGCGGTGACGCCGCAGATCGTCTCGGATCGCGGCAGCGTGCCTGCGATGCGGTCGGGCTTCTACGGGTACGGGTTCAACGTCAGTACGACGTCGACCGGTCGGCAGCAGTTCAGCCACTCCGGCGCCTTCGAACTCGGGGCGGCGACCAACGTCCTCTTCCTGCCGGCAGCCGACGTCGCAATCGTCGTGCTGACCAACGCGACGCCGTCCGGTGCTCCCGAGACGCTGACCGCCGAGTTCGCCGACCTGGTGCAGTACGGCGAGGTTCGCGAGGACTGGTGGAAGCCCTACCATGACGCGTTCTTGGGGATGGAGGAGCCGGAGGGGTCGCTCGTGGGCAAGCAGCCGCCCGCGAATCCGGCGCCACCTGCTCCACTGGCGACCTATGTCGGTGACTACGCCAACCCGGTGTACGGATCGGCCAGGATCACCGAGGTGGACGGAGGTCTTCGGCTTGCGCTGGGCCCGAAGTTCACCGTGCCGCTCAAGCATTGGGACGGCAACGTGTTCTCGGTGAGCTTCGTGTCGGAGAACTCCAATCCGGGCAGTCTGACGACGGCGACGTTCGACGGCAAGACCCTCAACCTCGAGTACTGGGACGAGGACGGCCTCGGGGTCTTCACCCGTGCCTAGCGGCACCGTCGTCGGCCTCTCCGACGACGAGGTGACGCGGCGCGTCGCCGAGGGCAAGACCAACGACGTCCCCGCCCGCGCCGCGCGCAGCGTGTCGGAGATCTGGCGCGCCAACGTCTTCACGCGCATCAACGCGATCCTCGGCGTGCTGTTCCTCATCGTGCTGTCGACGGGGTCGCTGATCAACGGGCTGTTCGGCATGCTGATCGTCGCGAACAGCGCGATCGGCATCATCCAGGAGTTGCGCGCCAAGCGGACACTGGACGAACTCGCGATCGTCGGGCAGGCCAGGCCGACGGTGCGCCGCCGGTCGGGGACCAGCGCGCTGCCGCCCAGCGAGGTGGTGCTCGACGACGTGATCGAACTCGGTCCGGGCGACCAGATCGTGGTCGACGGCGACGTTCTCGAGGCCGCCGACCTCGAGGTCGACGAGTCGCTGCTCACCGGCGAGGCCGACCCCATCGTCAAGGGCGCTGGCGACCACGTCATGTCGGGCAGCTTCGTGGTGGCGGGCGGCGGCGCCTACCGGGCGACCAGGGTGGGTCGCGAGGCCTACGCCGCGAAGCTCGCCGAGGAGGCCAGCAAGTTCACGCTGGTGAAGTCCGAACTGCGCAGCGGCATCAACAGGATCCTCCAGTTCATCACCTACCTGCTGGTCCCCGCCGGGCTGCTGATCATCTACACCCAGCTGTTCACCACCGACGCCGGTTGGCGGGAGTCGGTGCTGCGCATGGTCGGTGCGCTGGTGCCGATGGTGCCCGAGGGTCTGGTGCTGATGACGTCGATCGCGTTCGCGGTGGGCGTCGTCCGGCTCGGACGGCGGCAGTGTCTGGTGCAGGAACTGCCGGCCATCGAGGGACTGGCCCGCGTCGACGTGGTGTGCGCCGACAAGACCGGCACGCTGACCGAGAACGGCATGCGGCTCTCGGAGTGCAGGGCGCTCGCCGATGATCCACCCGCAGACGTGTTGGCGCAGTTGGCCGCCGACGACGCCCACCCCAACGCCAGCATGCAGGCCATCGCCGAGGCCTACCCGGAGTCCCCGGGCTGGACGTCGACGGCGACCGCGCCGTTCAAGTCGGCCACCAAGTGGAGCGGCACGTCCTACGGCGAGCACGGCAACTGGGTGATCGGCGCGCCCGACGTGCTGCTCGATCCGGCGAGCACCCACGCCGAGGACGCCGAGCGCATCGGCGCGCAGGGGTTGCGGGTGCTGCTGCTCGGCGCGTCGGACCGCCCGGTGAACGCACCCGACGCACCCGGCGTCGTCACGCCCGTCGCCCTGGTGGTCCTCGAGCAGCGGGTCCGCCCGGATGCGCGCGAGACCCTCGAGTACTTCGCGGCGCAGAAGGTCACGGTCAAGGTGATCAGCGGCGACAACGCCGTCTCGGTCGGTGCCGTGGCGGGCACGCTGGGCCTGCACGGCGACGCCCTGGACGCGCGCAAGCTGCCCGCCGAGCCGGACGAACTGGCCCGGACGCTCGAGGACTACACCACCTTCGGGCGGGTGCGCCCCGACCAGAAGCGCGCGATGGTGCACGCGCTGCAGTCGCGCGGGCACACCGTCGCGATGACCGGCGACGGCGTCAACGACGTGCTGGCGCTCAAGGACGCCGACATCGGTGTCGCGATGGGGTCGGGGTCGTCCGCGTCGCGTGCGGTGGCGCAGATCGTGCTGCTGGACAACAGGTTCGCCACCCTGCCGTACGTGGTGGCCGAGGGGCGCCGGGTGATCGGCAACATCGAGCGCGTCTCGAACCTGTTCCTCACCAAGACGGTGTACTCGGTGCTGCTGGCCGTGGCGGTCGGCATCGCGGGGCTCGCCTCGAAGGTCTTCGGCACCGATCCGCTGCCGTTCCCGTTCCAGCCGATCCACGTGACGATCGCGGCGTGGTTCACCATCGGCATCCCCGCGTTCATCCTGTCGCTGGCACCCAACGCCGAGCGGGCGCATCCGGGATTCGTCCGGCGGGTCATGACGTCGGCACTGCCGAGCGGGATCGTGGTCGGCGTCGCGACCTTCACGTCATACCTGCTGGCCTACCAGGGGCGGGCGGCGACGGCCGTCGAACAGACCCAGGCGTCGACGGCGGCACTGATGACGTTGCTGGTGGGCGCCGTCTGGGTGCTCGCGGTCGTGGCGCGGCCCTACGAGTGGTGGCGCGTGGCGTTGGTGACGGCTTCGGGACTCGCATACGTGGCGATCTTCTCGATTCCGCTCGCCCGTGACCTCTTCCTGCTCGACCCGTCGAACGTGCGGACCACGACGACGGCGCTGCTCATCGGCATGATCGCGGCCGCGCTGATCGAGGTGACGTGGTGGGTTCAGGGCCGGGTGATCGGTGAACCTCGTCGGCTGTGGCGGACGGCGGACTGACCCACGGCGATAGGGTGGTCGCATGGGATTTTTGGACAAGGTCAAGGACCTGGTGTCGAAGAACGCCGACAAGGTGGACACCGCGATAGACAAGGTCGGCGACGTCGTCGACAAGAAGACGCAGGGCAAGTACACCTCGCAGGTGGACAAGGTGCAGCAGGCGGCCAAGAAGGCCGCCCGCGACCAGGCCGGTCCGCAGGGCCCCGGTCAGGTGCCGCCGTCGCAGCAGCCCAGGCAGACCCCGCCGGCCAACGAGCCGCCGACGGCCCCGCCCGTCTCCTAGGCCCGGCAGGTAGTCCGTGGCGAAGCTCTCCGTATCGGTCGACGTCCCCCTGCCCCCGGAACGGGCATGGGAGGCGGCGTCCGACCTGTCCCGCTACAAGGAATGGCTGACGATCCACCGGGTCTGGCGCAGCAAGCTGCCCGAGACGCTCGGCAAGGGGACCGAGATCGCCTCCATCATGGAGGTCAAGGGCATGCCCAACCGGATCGACTGGACGATCGTCAACTGGAAGCCGCCGGAGTCGATGACGCTCAACGGCAACGGCAAGGGCGGCGTCAAGGTGAAGCTCATCGGCAAGATCAAGCCCGCCGAGAAGCAGCCCGGGGAATCGACGGTCACCTTCGACGTGCACCTCGGCGGTCCGGCACTGTTCGGGCCGATCGGCATGATGGTCGCCGCGGCGCTGAAGAGTGACATCCAGGAGTCGCTGAACAACTTCAAGAGCGTCTTCGCCTGATGCCGCCCGACGCCGACGTCTACGTCAAGGCGTGCATCAACGGGGCGCGCACGCCGGATCAGCATCCCGGCCTGCCCGTCACGCCCACCCAGCTCGCCGAGGCGGCAGTGCGGGCGCACGAGGCCGGCGCCAAGGCCGTGCACCTGCACCCCAAGACGCCGGACGGCAGGGACTCGCTCGAACCCGACGTCGTGGCCGCCGCCGTCGAGGCCGTGCGGACGGCCATCCCCGGCCTGCCGCTCGGCGTGACGACGGGATTCTGGGCGCTCCCCGATCCGGAGGCCCGGCGCCGCGCGGTGGAGGGCTGGACCGTGCTGCCCGACTTCGCGTCGCTCAACTGGCACGAACCGGGATCGCCGGAGCTGTCCCGCGTCCTGCGCGACAAGGGGCTCGGCGTCGAGGTCGGCCTGTTCCACGCCGACGCCGTCGCGTCCTGGGCGGAGTCGGAGATGGTCGAGCACGCCATGCGCGTGATGATCGAGCTTCGGGGTCACGACGACGTCGCGGTGGCCGACGACGTGCTCGCCCGGGTGCACGCGGCGAACTCGCCGGCGCCGGTCCTGCTGCACGGCCTCGACGAGAGTTGTTGGCCGCTGGTGCAACACGCCGGCACCCGAGGCCTGCAGACCCGCATCGGCATGGAGGACACGCTGCACCTGCCCGACGGGTCGGTCGCGCCGGACAACGCCGCGCTGGTCGCGGCCGCGGTGGACCTGCTCAGTCGGTAGGTGCGTGCAGCGCGAAGTCGGCGAAGTCGAAGCCCGGCACCACCACGCAGCTGACGAGCGTCGGCTCGTCGTCCCGCGGCGTCGCGCGCTGCCAGTGTCCCGGGGGGACGAGCAGCTGGGGGTGCTCGCCGGCGTCGAGGTCACTGCCCAGCAGCAGCGTCGACGCATCCTCGCGCTCCCGGCCGATCTCCAACAGCAGCGGACTCCCGCGATGGAACAGCCACATCTCGGCGCTGCGCACCGTGTGCCACGCCGACTGCTGACCGGGCATGAGCAGGAACAGGATTGCGGTCCCGGCGTCGCGAGGTCCGGTGTAGTCGGACGGCAGCGAGGACTGCGCGATGGTCAGATCGCTGCGCCAGGTCTCGCGGAACCACCCACCCTCCGGGTGCGGCGACAGGTCCAGGCTGCGCGCCCAGCCGGGTAGCTCGGTCATGGGTGCAGCCTACGTCGAGGCCGTGCCCCGACCCGATACCCTCGTCGCATGGCTCGCCTGCGTCCGGGATGGTTCGTCGTGCTCTGCGCGACGGCACTCCTGGTCAGTGCATGGCTGCCGTGGTTGACGACGCTCGCCGACGGCGGGGGGCGGGCCACCGCCATCGGCGGACGCTACGGCCAGATCGGCGTCCCGCCGAACAGATTCGGTGTGGGACAGCTCGTCGTCCTGCTGTCGTCGGCGCTGATCGTTGCGGCCGCCATGGCTGCCCGCGGACTGTCCGCACGGATCGCTTCGACTGCGGCGCTGACGATCTCGATACTGATCGGAGTGATGGTGGCCTTCTATCATCGGCTGTACGTGGCCGAGCCGGTGACCGCCGGCGTGGGGTTCTACGTCGCCGGTGCCGTGACGGCGGTCGCCATCGTGATGTCGGTCCTCACCATGGTGGTGGCGTGGTCTCGGGCGGGCCGGCGATGACGGGGTTCGTCGAGCCGGTCACGCTGACCGGGCCGCAGTGGGTGACGCTCGAACCGCTGACGCCGGATCACGCACCCGAGATCCTGGCGGCCTCGGCGGACGTGCGCGAACTCTGGTTCACCACCGCGCCGACGCCCGACACGGCGAGGGAGTGGATCGACGGGCGGCTCGCGGTGCAAGACCCGCAGACGGGCCTGACGATGGTGGTGCGCGACTCGGACGGCACGCTGGTCGGGTCGTCGAGCTTCTGCAACGTCGACCCTGACAACCGGCGCCTCGAGATCGGCTACACGTGGTACGTGCCCGCCGTCCGCCGCACCGGCGTGAACACCGAGTGCAAGCTGCTGATGCTGGGCCACGCCTTCGAACGGTTGAATTGCGTCGCAGTCGAATTCCGCACGCACTTCTTCAACTCGACCAGCCGGACCGCCATCGAGCGGCTCGGCGCCAAGCGCGACGGCATCCTCCGCAGCCACCAGGTGCTGCCGGACGGTTCGCGGCGCGACACCGTCGTCTACTCGATCCTGGACGTGGAATGGCCTGCGGTGCGCAACAACCTGAGGTTCCGACTGGGCGAGTGACGACGCGCCGCGTCGCCACCCGCCCGTCACGGAATCAGTCCGCGTCGACCGTGGTGGGCGATATGGACTGCTGCGTGCCGCCGTGGGCGATCTCGATCTTGCGCGCCTTCGCACGCTCGGCGACCGGAATCGTCACGGTGAGTACGCCGTTCTCGTAGGACGCGGCGATCCCCGCGGTGTCGATGCCCTCGCCGAGGGACAGTTGCCGCCGGTAGGTGCCGAAGAAGCGCTCACTGGCGAGCCACTGGACGGAGTCCTCGGAGCGGGGCGTGCGATGCGCGGAAATGGTGAGCGTCCCGTTGTCGACGTCGAGGTCGACCGAACCCGGGTCGACACCCGGAAGGTCGGCGGTCAGCACGTAGTGGTCCTCGAGCTTGCACAGGTCCATCGGCATGAACCGTGGACTCCTGCTCGATCCCGTCTGGCTGCTGAGCAGACCGCGGAAGTCGGCGTTGGCGTTGCTGAAGGGGTCGAAACGAAGCACAGCAATTCACCTCCTCGTCGCTAGAAGCCCGCCACCCTGGCGGGCGACAAATCACTGTGCGACACCAAAATTAGCACTCGATGACGGTGAGTGCTAGTCCGTTTTCAGAGAATTTCCGCGCAAGTTTCGCGCGCACTGATCGCACGTCAGCACCCCCTGGAACGGCGAGCCGCAGGCCGTGTGGTGGAGGACGACCGCGGGTCCCTCGGGGGCGGCATACCAGCGCTGGGCCCACTGCAGCGCCGTGACGACGACCGCGAACACGGCCCGGCCCTTCTCGGTCAGGAGGTAGCGGCCGCCCGAATCGTCCAGCACGCCAACGGCAGTCAGCGTCCGCAGGCGATCGGCGAGCGTCCCGGGCGGCGCGCCGAGCTGCTCGGCGAAGTCGCCGAACCGGGACGTTCCGACGAAGGCCGCCACCAGCAGGGAGAACGCCCACCTGTTGCCGAGGATCGTCATGGTCTCCGGGAACAGGCCGGCGCCGGGCGTCGACCGCCGACGGGTGGCCTGCTCGGGCATCGACCGCGGCCACGAGCCGCTCGGCCCCCACGCCACCGACAGGTCCTTCTCGGACGTCGGCGCCTCGCACGCCCGACACACCAGCCGGGGCGTGAACACCGCCCCACATCCGCTGTGCCGCATCGCGGGGAGCCGTCGGGACCGGACGGGCACCCACCGGCGTTCCCACGCC
This sequence comes from Mycobacterium sp. PTI7, assembly GCF_056679845.1. Classification (NCBI taxonomy): domain Bacteria; kingdom Bacillati; phylum Actinomycetota; class Actinomycetes; order Mycobacteriales; family Mycobacteriaceae; genus Mycobacterium; species Mycobacterium sp. PTI7. Next base: position 3,651,918 of record NZ_CM155252.1, on the reverse strand, counting down.
CAGATCGAGGCGAGGACGGGCCACAACCCGCCGCCACGCTGCGTCAGCAGGTACTCCGCACGCGGCGGCCTCGCCTGGTAGACGGTCCGCTGCAGCAGGCCCGCGTCTGTCATCGCGGACAGTCTCGAGGCGAGCACCGAGTGCGAGATCGGCAGTGCGGCGGCGAACTCGCCGTACCGACGGACGCCGAGGAGGGCCTGCTGGATCAGCAGGAGGGTCCACTCGTCGCCGAGAAGTCCCAGCATGCGTCCGACGGCGTTGACGCCGCCGACGGCCAGTGGCGTCGGCTCCGCGTCCACCTAGAGCCCGATGGCCTCGGCGGCGCCGTCGGTCTGGTGCCAGCGGCGCAGTTCGGAGCCGGCCGCCCACGTCGAGTGGGTACCGCTCGACACCCGCTCCGGCAGGGCGATCTTGCAGATCGGCCCGTCGCCGACGCGGGCCGCGTCGAACACCAGGCAGTAGGAGGCGTCGGCGTTCATGTCGGTGGTGATGGTGATCAGGTAGCCGTCGTCCTCGGCCGTGCCGCTCACTCGTGGCGCCATGGCCGTCTCGCTGCCGTACACGCCGTCGGCGAAGGCGTAGCGCTCCTCGGCGCCGGTGTGCAGGTCGTGCTTGACCAGCCCGTCGAACAGGAACCAGGAGGGCTTGCCCGTCGCGGCGTAGGCGTACCGGTAGTCGCGTCCCGCGTAGCCGGGATTGATCATGCCGAACTCGGAGATGTTCTCCGACAACGATTCCTCGCGCACGGCGCCGGTGCGCAGGTTGAAGCGCCACCGGTGCAGGCGGGCCTGCATGCGGTCCAGGGCGAGGAAGCGGAACGCGCGCTGCCACTTGTCGCCCATGCCGTTGTCCGCGGGCTCGGGGTCGCCCTGGAAGAAGCCGTCGAGGACGATCTCGTCGCCGTCCTCGTAGGCGTTGGTGAAGTGCAGGACGTACGTGGGATCTGCCTCGAACCACATGACGTCCTCGGCGCGGCCGCGCCGGGGGATCACCGCGAAGCGCGAGGGCAGGTCGCGATGGAAGCGGGGCAGGTGCACGTTGTGCTCGAGGTACTCGGGGGCCCAGAACAGCGGCAGGTCGTTGAGGATCGCGTAGTTCTCGGTGAACGCCATGTCGTGGGGGAGTCGCGGTCCCGGTAGCGGCACGTCGACGTAGTGGACCAGTCGGTCGTCGGCGTCGACGACGCCGTAGTGCAGGTACGGCGCCTCCTTGCCGTAGTTGAAGAACAGCATCTCGCCGGTGACGTCGTCGACCTTCGGGTGGGCCGACACACCCCAGTCGCGCGGAAAGGCGCCGTGCCACTCCGACTTGCCGAGCGTGTCGCCGGAGAACGGGTCGAGCCGGTACAGCTCGCCGCACTGGTAGTGACTGGACAGCGCCACACCGCGGTGCACCACCACGTCGGTGGACGAGGCGTCCTTCATCAGTGTGCGTGCGCCCCAGCCGTAGTCGCGGCGTGCCAGCTCGACCGGCTCGGCGATGCCCGGCCACAGCGGCCCCCCGGCGGCGAGTTCCTCGGCGAAGCCGTCGGTGCGGACGAACCTGTTGCGGTAGAACGCCTTCCCGTCGCGGAAGCCGACGACGTGCATCATGCCGTCCCCGTCGAACGGGTGGTAGTTCTTCAGCGCCGGGTGCAGCGGGTTCTCGGTGTTGCGCAGGTAGACGCCGTCGAGGTCGGTGGGCAGCTCGCCCTCGACCACCCGCAGGTCGTCGGCGTCCCACTCGGTGGTCTGCGGGCGCCACGGCCCCGTGCGGTACGGGTGGTCGTCGTCCTCGGGAAGCGTGGAGAGGAACCTCGCGACGATCTCCGGGTTGGTCTGGGCAGTGGTCACTTCCGGGCCTCCTGAGCCTGCGCGACGACGAAGCTGACGGTGGTGGCGGTGCTGCCGCCGAAGTTGAGCGTGCCGAAGGTCCGGGCGCCGTCGACCTGGTAGTCGCCCGCGGTGCCGCTGACCTGTTTGGCGGCGTCGAGCAGCATCCGGACGCCCGTGGCGCCGACGGGGTGTCCGCCGCCGATCAGACCGCCGCTCGGGTTGATCGGCAGGCGTCCGCCGATCTCGATCTCGCCGTTCTCGATGGCCTTCCACGATTCGCCCGGTCCGGTGAGGCCAATATGGTCGATCGCCAGGTACTCGCTCGGGGTGAAGCAGTCGTGCACCTCGATGCCGTCGAGGTCGTCGAGCGTCACCCGGGCGCGGTCGAAGGCGTCGTGCACCGCGTGCCGGACGTGCGGCATCACGTACTCGCTCGTCGCCGACCGGTCGAGCTTCTGCTGCATGCCCAGGCCCACCGTGCGATGACCCCAGCCGTCGATCCGGCCGATCGGCCGGGCAGTGGGGTGATCGAGCAGGTAGCGGTCGGACACCAGCACGACGCCCGCACCGCCGTCGGTCATCTGGCTGCAGTCGAGACGGCGGATCCGGCCCTCGACGACGGGGTTGGAGACGTCGTCGTCGGCGATCGTCGCCGGGACCGACCAGTCGCGTGTCTGAGCGTTCGGGTTGGCGCGCGCGTGGGCGAGATTGGTGGCCGCGATGGCGCGCAGGTGTGCGCCGTCGATGCCGTAGCGCCGGTCGTACTCGTCGATGACGCGGTCGAACGTGCTGGGCCACATGAACGTCGCGTCGTCGCCCTCGTGGCCGGTCCATGCCGCGGCGCCGAGGTACCGGGCGGCGGTGTCGCCGGGCACCGTCTTCTCGAGTTCGATGCCGACCACCAGGGCCGAGTCGTAGTTGCCCGCGCGCAGGTCCGCCATCGCGGCGAGGACGGCCACGCTGCCGGACGCGCACGCGGCCTCGTGCCGGGTCGCCGGGGTGTCCCACAGTCCGTCGGCGACGGTGGCGGGCATGGCGCCGAGGTGGCCCTGCGCGGCGAACATCTCGCCGAAGGCGTTGCCGACGTGGACGACGCCGATCGCCGAGGCGTCGACCCTGGCCGCGGCGAGCGTCTCGCGCACCACCTCGGCGGTCAGGTCGGCGAAGTCGCGGCCCTCGCGGGTGAGGTTTCGGGCGAAGTCGCTCTGGTAGCCGCCGAGGATCCACACGCCGCTCATGAGCGCACGCTACTACAGCTAACAGAGCGACTCGGCGGGAATGACGGACCCGGAGGGCATGATGGGTTCGGGGGGGTCGAACTTGCTCCCGTCCGAGCGAGATGCGAATAATTGGCCGATTGCCCGCGGAACCGACCGACCTGCGAGGATCGAGAGGAGACGTCATGACTACTGACAATCACGACCTCGCGCTGCGCATGGCCGAGCTGGCGCGCAGCATCGCCGCACCCCGCACCGTCGAAGCGGTGCTCGCGGAGGTGACCGAGGCGGCGAAGGACCTGATCCCGGGCGTGGACATCGCCGGTGTGCTGCTGGTGGGCAAGGGCGAGAGCTTCGAGACCCTGGCTCCCACGTCGCCGCTGATGTTCGAGATCGACAAGCTGCAGATGGCGTGTCTGGAGGGTCCCTGCGTGCAGGCGGCGTTGGCCGAGACCGTCGTGCGCACCAACGACTTCCGCAAGGAAACGGAGTGGCCGAACTACTCGCCGAGGGTCGTCGAACTCGGCGTCCTCAGTGGGCTGTCGTTCAAGCTGTACACCGCCGACCGCACCGCGGGCGCGCTCAACCTGTTCGGCTTCGAGGCCAACGAGTGGGACGTCGAGGCCGAGACGATCGGGATGGTGCTCGCCGCCCACGCCGCCGCCGCGATCATGGCGAGCCGCGAGGGCGACCAGCTGCAGTCGGCGCTGTCCACGCGTGACCGCATCGGTCAGGCCAAGGGCATCATCATGGAGCGGTTCAACATCGACGACGTGCAGGCCTTCGCGATGCTGCGTCAGCTGTCGCAGGACAGCAACGTCAAGCTGATCGAGGTCGCCGGCCAGGTCATCGACACCCGGGGGAAGTGACCTCCCTCAGGGGGCGGCCGCCACGGGGGTGAGGGTGTGCGTCCCGCGCAGGCCCTTGAGTTCCACGTCGCGCGGCGCACCCAGCACGACGTCGTGGAGGTGTTCCACGGCCTCGCGGACCGGCTCGCTCACCAGGATCTCGCCACCCTCGGCCTGATTGGCGACGCGTGCCGCGGTGGCGACGTCGAGGCCGAACAGGTCGGCGCCGCGCCGCACCGAGGTGCCCATGTGGATGCCGATGCGCACGCGGATCGCCTCCCACTTCTGCGGGTTGTCCTCGAGTGCCTGCTGCAGGTCGGTGCTGCAGCGCACCGCGTTCTCCGGATCGGCGAACGCCATCATGAAGCCGTCGCCCTGGTTCTTCACGACATGGCCGCCGTGCGAGTTCACCCGCGCGGTGACGAGCTTGTTGTGCCGGTCCAGCAGCCGCACCCAGGCGCGGTCGCCCATCGACTCGTTGGCCTGGGTGGAGCCCTCGATGTCGGAGAAGACGATGACGACGCGGCCGTCGGCGGTGAGCCGGGCGAGGTCGGGGCGCTCGACCTGGGCCCACCCCGCGAGGTCCTCGATCGAGTTGCGCACGGTGGCGCCCAGGCCCTTGGTGATCAGCATGTCGGCGGTGTGGAACACGGTCTTGATGGCCATCGGCGCCACCCCGCGCCGGCGGCGACGGGCGCCCTGCTCCTGCTTGATGCGCTGCAACTCGCTGCGGGCGCCGGTCAACTGCTTGCGGTTGACGATGAACAGGACCATGAAGGTGACGAGTCCGGCAAACTCCAGCGCGATGACCGCGTAGAGGATGTACTCGAGGGTGGACGGCGTCGACACCCGCCCATTATGGAGTGTGGCTCAGTAAGGTGGGCGCACCCGGACAGTCGGCACGCGACAGCCAGGAAAGCGCACATGACATCGATCGGTAAGACTCCCGCCCTGCTGGCGACCGTCGGCGCGCTGTGCGTGGCGGGGCAGCTGGGCATCGCGCCCGCCGCGGCGTTCGACGACTACGGCTACTCGACGTGCACCGCGACCACCGCCCCGCCGCCCGACCAGAACTTCGACGCCGTCGCGACGTCCTGCTGCGTCGAGCACGCGGGCGTCCCCACGCCCACCAAGTTCGGGATCGGGTGCGTCGCGGCCGTGGCGAACCCCGCGCCCGACTACCGGCCGACGATCTTCATGCCCGCCCGGCCCGCGCCGCCGGAGGAGGGTGACATCGCGCTCGACGAGTTGATGAAGTTGCCGCCAATGGCCGAGGAGATTCTGCCGGACGCGCCGTAGCCGGCTTACGCGAGCGTGGAGTTCTCGTCGCCGAAACCAGTCGCGAGCAACGGCAAGTCGACGTTCGTGGTGCCCCCGGCATGATTCGAACATGCGACACCGGCTTTAGGAGAGCCGTGCTCTATCCCCTGAGCTACGGGGGCGGACCGGCTGGAAGCTTACCGTCATCGGCGAGCGTGTCGCGTTTCCGCCCGGCCCGTCGTGGGCAACCCGTTGATCATGAGCACTGCGAAGAAGGCCCGCAACACCGCTGAACGGCTGGCCGGCCAGGCCAAGCAGAAGATCGGCCGGGCGACCGGCAACAACCGGCTGCGCAACGAAGGCGTCGTCGACGAGACCAAGGCCCGCGCGAAGATGACCGGCGAGCGACTCAAGGACGCCTTCCGAGGCCGCTAGCGGTTCCGCCCCGCGGGTCCGAACGAGTTCTCAGAACTCGTAGGTTTGGGCCGGTGCGCACGGGGCATCAATAGCTTCAAGCCGGAGCGACGCAGCCCCGGCACGGAGCCATCTCCCGATGATCCGGCCCGTTGTGAGTTTCCGACGGGCCGGATCTATTTTTTTCGGACAGGAGAGTCATGGGCCACCCCACGATGGGCGTCGAGGAGGAGTTCCTCCTGGTCGACCCGACGTCGGGCGAGCCCGTCGCCCTCAACCGCAGGACCGCCGAACTGGCGGCGGAGCGCGGCGTCGACCTCCAGCTGGAGCTGACCAGCTGCCAGGTCGAGACGGCGACGTCGGTGCTGTCGACGGCCGACGAGGCGCACGAGGAGTTGCGCCGGCTGCGGCGCGCGACGGCCGCGGCTGCGCAGGCGGCGGGTGCCCGGCTGCTGGCGGTCGGTCTGCCGCCCACGGTGCCGCACGACTTCCCGATCACCGACAAGCCGCGCTACCACCGGATCGCCGAACGGTTCGGCATGATCGCCAGCGAGCAGGGAATCTGCGGGTGCCACGTCCACGTCGAGGTGCCTTCACGCGAGGCCGCGATCGACGTCGGCAACCGGCTGCGGCCGTGGCTGCCGATCCTGCTGGCGCTCACCGCGAACTCGGCCATCTACCGCAACGCCGACACCCGGCATGCGAGTTGGCGCAGCGTGCTGTGGGGACGGTGGCCGAGCGCGGGCCCGCCGCCGCACTTCGAGTCCGCCGACGAGTACGACGCGACGGTTCAGATGATGCTGAGCGCGGGCGCGATGCTCGACGACGGCATGGTCTATTGGGACGTCCGGCCGTCGGCGAACTTCCCGACCGTCGAGGTGCGGGTGGCCGACGTGCCCGCGACCGTCGCCCAGACGGCGTTGTTCGCGGCGATCGTCCGGGCCACCGTGATGACCGTCCTCGCGGATCGGGAGCGCGGCGAGCCCATCGTCCCGCTGAGTGCGCACGCCCTGCGCGCGGCGTACTGGAAGTCGGCGCGCGACGGCCTGGACGGCGATGCGATCGACCTGGTGGGCACCGGTGCGGTCGTGCCGGCGGCGACGCTGCTGACCACGCTGGTCGACCACGTCACCCCCGCGCTGGATTCCGTTGGCGACGCGGACTTCGTGCGACGCGAACTGGAGGCCGTCCTGACGACCGGCAACGGCGCGACCCGTCAGCGGCGGGCGTACGAAAGTGGGCCCGACGTGGCCGACGTCATCGATCGCGTGGCCGCGTCGACCGTCGAAGGTCTCTGAGCGTCAGATCAGGGGCAGCGAGGCGAAGACCGCCGAGGTCGGCTGTTCCGACCCGGTGCCGGGCTCGACGGTGAAGGCCAGCCTCTGCGAGCCGTCGATGTCGGGCAGCACCGCGGTGGTCGACGGTGACACGGCGGCCGCGTCCATGGTGCCGGCGGAGTGCGCGCCGTCGTCGCCGACGAGCCACATCTGGTAGACGTAGCCCTTCTCCGGCGGTGCGACGTTGTTCATCACCAGGACGGCGGCGTTGCGTTCGCGGGAGAACACCACCGTGGCCGTGCCGCCGGTGGGGATGTCGCCGGAGACGGTCCGCACGTCGGGTGCGTCGAAGATCTGCTCGGCGGCCGACTCCCGGACCTCGGGACGGATCGCGAAGCCCACGCCCACCGCGCCGAGGCCGACGACCACCGCAGCGGCCGCGGCCAATGCCGCGCCGCGCCAGCGGCCCGACCTGGCGGAGGTGCCCGGTGCCACCTGGACGACCGAAGGCGGGCCGTCGACGGCGGCCAGCAGGCGGTCGCGGAGCGATTCGGGCGGGTCGACGGCGGTCGAGGAGGACACGACGGCCATGGTCTCGCGGACCGCGCGGACCTCTTCGTTGAAGGCGCGGGCGACGAGCGGCGGTGCGTCCGCGACCTGCCGCTCGATGTCACGCTCCTCGTCGGCGGAGACGGCGTGCAGCGCGTAGGGGGTGGCCAGGGTCATCAGGTGTTCGTGTGTCGGCTCGTTCACGACACCCCCAAACAATTTCGGAGACCGCGGATGGCATCACGCATTCGTGACTTTATTGTCGCAAGGTTCGCCGACAGTCGCTCGGAGACCTGGACGTAGGTCAGACCCTCGTAATACGCCATCTGGACGCATTCGCGCTGGATGTCGGTGAGCGAGTCGAGGCACTGGGTGACCTGCCTGCGCTCGTCGAGGTGGATGACGGCATCGGCGACACGATCGGACGGCGGCTCGACATTGGCTGCGCCGTAGCGTGATTCGCGCACGCCCGCGGCCTGCTCGGAGCGCACGCGATCGACCGCGCGTCGGTGTGCGAGCGTCATCAGCCACGCCAGCGGCGTACCCGAGGCGGGGTTGTAGTTGGACGCGTTGTTCCACACCTGCAGGTAGACGTCCTGCGTGGTCTCTTCGCTGTACCCGGGATCGCGCAGCACGCGGGTCACGAGGCCGTAGACCCGGGCGCGCGTCTCGTCGTAGAAGGTGGCGAAGGCGTCCCTGTCGCGCTGAGCCACCCGGCGCAACAATGCGTCGAGATCGGCCGTCACGCTGCGCACTCTACTAGGGGCGATTTCGAGTACCGCCGCGGTCGTCACAGGTGTCCCACCTTCTCCTTCTGGCGGGCCTGCTCGTGCGCGACGACGGGGACGCGCCGTGCCCACAGCGTGACGCCCTGGATGCGGATCCAGAGGGCGCCCATCAGCGGGGCGACGGGTGCGACGAACTGAAGCTTGAGCAGCTGAGCCACTCCGCTGCTGCGGCGCTCACCCTGCAGGGTCGCGACGAAGGCGGGTACGTGTTCGCGGTGCAGCGAGATGCGCACGTCGAGCGTCTCGCGGGGCCGCGGGGCCTCCACCAGGTAGTAGCCGTCGACCTCGTTGAACGGCGACACGTAGAGCGCCTTCTTCACCGCCGCGGGGGCATCGCCCGTCGGCGGGAGGAGATAGGTGTGCCTGCCGCCGTAGACGTTGTGCACCTCGGCGATCACGTGCCGCAGCACGCCGTCGCGATCGTGGCACCAGAAGATGCTGATCGGGTTGTAGACGTAGCCGAGCACCCGTGCCTGCAGCAGGGCGGTGATCCGGCCGCCGCGCAGGTCGATGCCGTGGCCGGCCAGGAACTCGTCGGCCCGATTCCGCAGCGTGTCGGCCACGCCGTCGCGCGGCGGCACGGTGAAGTGATCGGCGGCCTCGAACCTCGCGAACGGGCGAATCCAGCGTGGCAGTCGCGGGAGCGCGTCGAGGTCGACGAACCAGCAGTAGCCGTGCTGCTCGAAGTAGTGGTGGACGGGCGCACGCCGGACGTGGGTGATGCGCGTGCGGTAGATGGCAGGCGTCATCGCGCCGCCGTCTCCGGACCGTCCGAACTCCTGCTCACCTTGCACGTCATGTATTCGGAGCGACGCGGTAGATGGATGGGTGAGTTCGGATTGCGAAAGCCCTGACCACGCGTAAGGTGCCAAACCGTGGCGAAGACGCTGTTTCACGACGGAAACGTGTGGCCTGGTGCCCATAACGCAACAGTCGACGCCTTGCTCGTCACGGACGGCGTGATCACTGCGCTCGGTGCGGAGGCCGTCGAACTCGCGGGCGACGGGTCCGACGTCACCAGGATCGACCTCGAGGGCGGTTTCCTGATGCCGTCGTTCGGCGACGGACACGCGCACCCGCTGCTCGGTGGCCTCGAGTTCGTCGGCCCCGCGGTGCGGCCCTGCACGTCGGTCGACGAGATCGTGGAGGCCGTCCGCCGCTTCGCCAAGGACAACCCCGACGAGGAGTGGATCGTCGGCGCCTCGTACGACGGCAGCCTCGCCGAGGGTGGGCTGTTCGACGCCCGGTGGCTCGACGAGGCGGTCTCCGATCGGCCCGTGGTGCTGCGGGCCTGGGACTACCACACGGTGTGGTGCAACTCGGTGGCGCTGGAGCGCGCGGGCATCACCGCCGACACCCCCGATCCGGTGCTCGGGGAGATCCCGCACCGCGAGGACGGCTCGGTGCTGGGGACCCTGCGCGAATGGGGCGCCGTCGACCTGGTGACCGCGGTGATGCCGGCCCGCGACGAGGACGTGCGGATCGCCGCGCTGGGCACGGCCGCCGACTACTACCTGTCACGCGGCGTCACGTGGGTGCAGGACGCCTGGGTGGAGCCGGCCGACGTCGACACCTACCTCGAGGCCGCGCGTCGCGACGCGCTGCGCATGCGCTTCAACCTCGCCCTGTACGCCGACCCGCGCCACTTCGACTCCCAGTTGCACGACTTCTCCATGGCCAAGCGGCGGGTGGAGCAGCTCGACTCGCCGATGCTCACCGCGCACACCGTGAAGTTCTTCGCCGACGGCGTGGTGGAGAACGAGACCGGTGCGCTGCTGGAGCCGTACTGCTCCGGGCTGCACGATCATTCCAGGGGGCAGGAGCGCGGCGACTCGGGGGATGCGCACGGCATGACGGTGTGGGAGGGCGACAGCCTGTCGGAGGCCGTGCGCCAGGTCGACGACCTCGGGCTGCAGATCCACATCCACGCCATCGGCGACGCCGCCGTCCGGCAGGCGCTCGACGCGATCGAGTACGCCGCGGAGTGGAACGGACCGCGCGACCGCCGTCCCGTCATCGCGCACGCCCAGCTCGTCGACGACGCCGACCTCGAGCGGTTCGCCGCGCTGGGCGTCATCCCCAACATGCAGCCGCTGTGGGCGCAGATGGACGCGCTGATGACGGTGCTGACCATCCCACGCCTCGGCCGCGAACGCGCCGACAGGCAGTACCGGATGCGCAGTCTCGACTCCTCCGGCGCCGCACTGGCATTCGGCTCGGACTGGCCGGTGTCGTCCGGCGCACCGCTCGACGGCATCGCGATCGCGGTGTCGCGTCAGACGCCCGAGGGCGAACCGTCCGGCGGCTGGATGCCCGACGAGACGCTGACGATCGAGCAGTCCCTGACCGCCTACACCGCGGCCGTCGCCACCCAGGCCTACGGCGAGAAGACGTGGGGCCGGCTGGAGGTCGGTGCCAGCGCCGACCTGGTGTGGCTGGACCGCGACCCGCGGGAGACGCCCGCCCGCGAACTTCCTGGAATCACCGTCCGGGGAACCTACGTCCGAGGCATTCTCGGGCATTCCGCCTAGAAGGGAACGCCAATGACGGCAGACGCGCCCGCCTCCACCGCATCCGGGACCGAGGGGCACCTCAAACGTGCGCTCGGCGTCCCGTCGCTGGTGCTGTTCGGCATGGTCTACATGGTGCCGCTCACGGTGTTCACCACCTACGGCATCGTCACCCAGCTGACCGGCGGCAGGCTCTCGGTCGCGTACCTGGTGACCCTGGCCGCCATGGTGTTCACCGCACGGTCCTACGCCCGGATGTCCGCGGCGATGCCGGTCGCGGGCTCCGCATATGCGTACACCCAGAAGAGCTTCGGGGCGCCCGCCGGATTCCTGACCGGCTGGTCGCTGCTGCTGGACTACCTGTTCCTCCCGATGTTGAACTACCTCGTCATCGGCATCTACATGAGCGCGGCGGTCCCGTCCGTTCCTCCGTGGGTGTGGATCCTCATCGCGATCGTCGTGGTGACCGTGCTGAACGTGGTGGGTATCGTCTCGGTGGCGCGCGCGAACTTCTTCCTGCTCGCGCTGCAGGTCATCTTCATCGCCGTGCTCCTGGTGATGGCCTTCGTGACGATCTCGGGCTACGGCAGCGTGAACCTGGTGGCGCCGTTCACCGGTGACGGCACCGTCGACGGCATGACCCCGATCTTCGCGGGCGCCGCCATCCTGTGCCTGTCCTTCCTCGGGTTCGACGCGGTGTCGACGCTGTCCGAGGAGGCCAAGAACCCCACCAGCACCGTGCCGAAGGCGATCATGATCGCGACCGTCGCGTCGGGGCTGATCTTCTTCGGCCTGTCCTACGTCTGCCAGCTGGTGTTCCCCTCCAACGCGTTCGTCGACCCGGATGCCGGTGCGACGGACGTCATGCTGGCGGCGGGCGGCCAGTTCCTCAACATCTTCTTCACCGCCGCGTACGTCGCGGGCTGCATCGGGTCGGCGCTCACGTCACAGGCGTCGGTCGCGCGCATCCTGTTCGCGATGGGCCGCGACGGCGTCATGCCGCGCAAGGTCTTCGGCCACGTCTCGGTGCGCTTCGCCACGCCGACGTTCGCGATCCTGGTGGTGTCGGTGATCTCGCTCGCCGCACTCTGGATCGACCTCGGCTTCCTGGCCTCGATCGTCAGCTTCGGCGCCTTGGCGGCATTCTCGGCGGTCAACCTGACGGTGATCAAGCACTACTACTTCGACCGCGGTGAGCGGAACGTACTCAACAACTTCGTCCTGCCGCTGATCGGCTTCGCGCTGACCCTGTGGCTCTGGTACAACCTGTCGGCGCTCACGCTCTGGGTCGGATTGGTCTGGCTCGCATTGGGATTCGTGTGGCTGCTCGCCGTGACGAAGGGATTCCGGCGGCCCACCCCCGTGCTGGACATGGAGGAGTAGTCAGGGCCAGGTGCGGGCCGCCGACACCAGGCCGCGAATCAGCGCCGACGCCGCGCGGCCGAGGCCGTCCTCGCCGACGGGTCCGCTGCGCGGACTGATGCCCCGCACCCGCGGCGACAGCTCGAGTTGCGCTCCGCCGCAACGGGTCCGGTTGACCGGGTTGTCCGGGTGCAGTCCGCGCAACTCGCGGGGGATGTCGTCGAGGTCGGTGACCACGTCGAAGCCCGGCACCGACACGTGTCGCGCCACGTGCGCGGCGAGGTCGCGGTCGGTGCCGCCGGCGAGGATCTGGGTGCTGCGGCCCACGCGGCCGTACCCGTGTAGCGACACGGCGTACTCGACGTGCTCGAGGAACGCCGCCAGCCGCTCCGACTCCGCGGCGAGGTAGGCGGCCGACCGCAGGTGGTACGGATAGTTCACGGGATGGTGCACCACGTACGTCGACGCCCCCGCCGCCGCGGCCGCGCGCTCGGCGATGACGTCGGTCATGCGCTCGAGCCCGCCGCCGTGGATGGCGAGGAAGCCGAACGTCGACCGCAGCGCGCTGCGCTCGGTGACGTCCGGATCGGCGAGCAGCTCGGTGAGCGACCGGGGACCGGGATCTTCTGTCGGTGCGAGCGCACGCGGCCACATCGACGGATCCCAGCGGTGCAGGAAGTCCAGCCAGCGCTGCGGCAGCCCGTGGTGCACCGCGCCCTCGATGATCCGCTCGAGGTAGCCGGGACGCGGGGCGCCGGCCTCGACGCGGTGGTCGATGTAGACCCACGCCTCCCGCGGCCCGTCGTCGGTGTCGACCACCAGCCGGTCGCGGCGGTACCGCACGGGGACGCCCTCGGCGCTGTCGAGGACGTCGAGGTCGGTCGCGCTGATCTCCCACAGCACGCCGTGCACCTCGGCGCCGTCGAACGGCTCCACGGTGGCGACGCCGCGTTCGTTGATCAGCCAGTCGTGGTCGGCGAGCGTCGCGCGGCGCGGATCGGCCGCGTCGGGGCACCGCTGCGCCATCTGCGCAACGTTGAGATTGGAGCCGTAGGCGAAGTACGCGGGCACGCCGCAGTGGCCTAGCCCGCGACGGTCAGATAGATGAGCACCACGTTCAGCACACTAATCACCGCCGCCACCAGCCAGCCGAGGGCGGTGGTGACGCGATGGTTCACGTCGTCGCCCATGAGGCTCCGGTCGCTGGTCATCCGGACCAGGGGGATGAGCGCGAAGGGGATGCCGAACGACAGCACCACCTGCGACAGCACCAGCGCCCGGCTCGGGTCGACGCCGATGGCCAGGATCGCCAGTGCCGGGATCAGCGTGACCACCCGGCGCAGCAGCAGCGGGTACGTGCGTCGCAGCAGACCCTGCATGATCATGGCGCCCGCGTAGGCGCCCACCGACGTCGACGCGAGCCCCGACGCGAGCAGCCCGATCGCGAAGAACAGTGCGACGGTGTTGCCGAGCGCACCCTGCACCGCGGTGTAGGCGCCCTCGATGGAGTCGGTGTTCTCGATGCCCTGCAGGTGCGTCGCGGCGACCAGCAGCATGGCGAGGTTCACCGCGCCCGCCACCAGCATCGCCAGGCCGACGTCCCAGCGGGTGATCCGCAGCATGCGGCGGCGCGGGGCGCCCGCGTCGGGCCGGCCGTGCCGGTCGCGGGCCAGCCCGGAGTGCAGGTAGACGGCGTGCGGCATGACCGTCGCGCCGAGCATCGCGGTGGCCAGCAGGATGCTCTCCGCGCCGTCGAAGCGGGGGAGCAACCCCGAGGCGACGTCGGACACCGGCGGCGGTTCGACCACCAGGCTGGTCAGGAAGCCGATCGCGATCACCATCAGCAGGCCGGTGATGACCCGCTCGAAGACGCGTTGGCCGCGGCGGTTCTGCACGGCCAGCAGGATCAGCGACACCACGCCGGTGATCACGCCGCCGAGCAGGAGCGGCAGGTCGAACAGCAGGTACAGCGCGATGGCGCCGCCGACGATCTCCGCGAGATCCGTTGCCATGGCGACCAGTTCGGCCTGGATCCAGTAGAGGATCCGGGACCGCGTGCTCGCGCGGTCGGCCACCGACTCGGGCAGCGTGCGTCCGGTCACCAGCCCGAGTTTTGCGGACAGGTATTGCACCAGACCCGCCATGACGTTGGCGACGAGGATGACCCAGACGAGCAGGAAGCCGAACTGGGCGCCGGCGCTGACGTTGGCGGCGACGTTGCCGGGGTCGACGTAGGCGATCGACGCGACGAACGCCGGTCCGAGCAGCAGCCAGCCCGCCTTCGGCCGCGCGGTGGCTGTCGGAATCACTGACCCACTTCTCATCCGGTATGACGAATAGAAAAGTTAGGGTAGACGAAACTTCGGCGGCCCCGCAATCCGAGGGTGGACTGCCCGTGCCCTAGAAGATGCCGAAGGCGAAGCCGCCGAACGGGTAGCCGCCGAATCCCCACGGGCCGTTGTTGTTCGCAGGCGGGGACGTGGTGAGGCTCGAGCTGCCGTTGGTGGTGCACATGGTGGTGTTGGGTGCGGTGTTGACGCAGTCGGGTCGGGCCGCGGCGGGTGCGGCGAGACCGATGGCCCCCGCCACCGCGAGGGTAGCCAACAGGGGTGCTGCTAGACGTCGATTCATGGTCATGACGTGCTCCGATCAGTACGACCAGCGTACGCCCGCGGACGCGCGCGGCGAAGGTCCTACGGAGTCCAGAACTCGTCTGGCCACGAGATCATTCCGTGGCTCGGCGCGGGTGGTGTCAGCGATGCCCGCCGCCGCCGACGGGTGCGCCGCCGTGCGGGCCGAAGCCGCCGATGATCAGTGGGGCGCCGTAGAACTCGTCGGCCCACGGGTAGGGGTAGAGCGGTGCGGGTGCGGTGGCGTCGATCTGCACGTTGCCCGGGCTCTGGCACTCGGTCTCGCCGGTGCCGGTGTACTCGCCGCCCGCGACGGACTGACAGTTCGGCTGGGTCGGATTCGGCTCGGCCGAAGCCATGGGAGCGCCGAGAATGGCTGCCGCCGACGCGATCAGGGGGAGTAGGTAGCGCATCGGCGTCCTTCCGGTCGGCCAGCTCTCACGGTCGACTCGCAGCGTACAGCCCCTTTCCGGTGATCAGGGGAAGATCGAGGGTGGTGCGGATGCCCGACGGCGCAGCCACCACGTCCGGGATCGCGTTGACCACGCGAGCCGCCGTCGCCACCAGACCGGCGTGGTTGTGGTCGCCGTTCGGACTCGACAGGCAGAGGTCGAGTGCGTAGGACGGCTCGCCGGTGATCTCGATGCGATACGAGCCGCCCTCCTGCGCGGGCTGCGGCCAGTCTGGGCGCAGGTCGTCGCGCAGCCGGGTGACGTGCTCGAGCACGACCGCGACGTTGCCGTCCTTCATTCCCCGCACCTCGAAGCGCAGCGCCGCGGCAGTGCCCTTCTCGATGTGGCCCGACGCGATGTCGAACGCCTCGGGCGCGGGTTCGCGCGTGTAGGTCTCGGTGACCTCGTCCAACTCGATGCCCAGGCCGCCGGCGAGCTGTCGGACCACCGAACCCCACGCCAGGCTCAGCACGCCCGGCTGCAGCAGCATCGGTACGTCGTCCATCGGTCGGCCGAAGCCCATGACGTCGAACATCACCGCCGCGCTGTCGTAGGTGTCGTAGTTGATGATCTCCATGCACCGGATCTGCTCGACGGTCTGGCACGTGCCCGCAAGTGCGAGCGGCAACAGGTCGTTGGCGAAGCCGGGGTCGATGCCGCCGACGAACAGGCTCGAGTTGCCGGCTGCGGCGGCCTCCTCGATGGGCGACACCATGTTCTCGGGCAGCGTCTGCCACGGGTACTGGAGGAACACGGCGCTGCTGCCGACGACGTTGACGCCGGCGGCGAGGATGCGGCGGTAGTCCTCGAGCGCCTCGACCAGACGGTTGTCGGCGAGCGCGGTGTACACCGCGCACTCCGGGTTGGTGGCGAGCACCGCGTCGAGGTCGGTGGTGGCGGTGATGCCGGTGACGGTGTCCAAACCGGCCAGTTCGCCGGCGTCCTTGCCCGCCTTGGCCTCCGACGACACCCACACGGCGGTCAGCTCGAACCGCGCGTCGTTGATCAGGTGGACGAGTGCGGGCTTGCCGACGTTTCCGGTGCCGATGGCGGCGACTGTGATGGCCATGTGGTGAGTCCTCAGAGGTCGGGGATGGGGAATTCGAAGTTCGGAACGGTGATGCCACCGTCGACCTCGAGGGTCTTGCCCGTCAGGAAGCTGCCTGCCGGCGACGCGAGATAAACCGCGGCCGCGGCGATGTCGAGCGGATCGCCCAGGCGTCGCAGCGGGGTGGCGTCCTCCATGGGTTTCCGGAGTTCGTCGTTGCTCGCGAGGATGTCGAGCGCCGACGTGAGGATCGACCCCGGTGCGATCGCGTTGACGCGGATGCGCGGTGCGAGGTCGAGCGCGGACAGCCGGGTGTATTGCGCCAGAGCCGCTTTCGCGGTGCCGTAGGCGGCGAACCCGCGGCCCGAGACGCGGGCCATCGTCGAGGTGATGTTGATGATGCTGCCGCCGCCGGAGTGCTCGAGCATCAGCGGAACGGCCGCCAGTGTCAGGGCGTGCGCAGTGGTCACGTTGAAGGTGAACGCGTCGCGCAGGTCCTTCGTGGACGTGTCCATCAGCGGCGCAGGCATGGTGCCGCCGACGTTGTTGACGACGACGTCTAGTTTGCCGAACGCCTCGATGGCCGCGGCCGCGAGCTTCGCCGTGTCCTCGGGGTGGGCGAGGTCGGCGACGATCACGTGCGCCCGGCGACCCGTCGCGCGGACCTGCTCGGCGACCTCGTCGAGTTGCGACTGCGTGCGCGCCGCGATCACCACGTCCGCACCGGCTTCCGCGAACGCCAGCGCCATCGCAGCGCCCAGGCCGCGGCCCGCTCCGGTCACGACGGCGACCTTGCCGTCGAGCCTGAATCTGTCGAGAATCACGTGTTCCTCACTTCCGTCAACGCGGTCACGCTAACAAGCGGCGGGCACCCGCGTGGGCAGTTTCTGTAACACGTTCTACTTTGGGGTGGGTGGTCGCGTCGACGCGGTGCCCTCGCCCGCGAGTTCTGCGTGAGCGTCGTTGGTGGGGCCTCGCGACGACGCTGGTGCAGATCTCGGCGTATTCACCGCGAGTTCTGCACAGCCGTCGTCGCGCCAGATGCCGTCCGACCTCCTTCGTCGCCCGCGAGTTCTGCGTGAGCGTCGTTGGTGGGGCTGCGTGACGACGCTGGTGCAGATGTCGGCGTATTGGCCGCGACTTCTGCACAGTCGTCGTTTCATCCCCAGGCGCCCGCGGGCCGGCGACGGGTCGCGCCCGATGCGTCCGAGTCCGTCACCACCGTGGCGGACATGTGGACACCATTCGTCGGTACCGAAGCGATTCACGCAGGCACGCTCACTCCCGGTGCGCTGCGGTGGAACCACGTCGCAGTCCACCCCGGCGTGTACGTGCCGAAGGGCGGCGCGCCGCGGGACCTGTTCACCCGCACGGTCGCGACTTGGCTGTGGACCGATCGGCGCGGGATCATCGCGGGTCGCGCGGCCGCCGCGCTGCACGGCGCCCGATGGGTGGACGACGCGACACCGATCGAGGTGATCGTCGCCCACACCCGACCGCGACCAGGGGTCATCGTCCGCGAGGAGCGGATAGCGCTAGACGAGGCGACCGTGATCGGAAACCTGCCCGTGACGTCGGTCGCGAGAACGGCCCTCGACCTCGGTAGGCATCTGCGCCGCGACGTGGCCGTCGCGCATCTCGACGCGCTCGCCGCCGCAACCGGGGTGACGGCGGACGACGTGACCGACCTCCTCCTTCGCTACCGCGGAGCGCGCGGAGTCCGTAGGGCCCGCGACGCTCTCGCGCTGATGGACGCCGGCGCACAGTCGCCGAAGGAGACCTGGCTGCGCCTACTACTTATCGACGCAGGCCTTCCCGCCCCTCGTACGCAGATCCGCGTTGCCGACAGCAGTCGCGAGGTGTTCCTCGACATGGGCTACGACGTACCGATGGTGGGCCTCGACTACGAGGGCGCGCACCACAGTGGAGAACGCTCGCAATACGTTCACGACATCGGCCGCTCGGAGTTCATCGATCGCCACGGCTGGCTCGACCTACGAGTCGTCGCCGAGCACAGTCGTGGCTTCATCTTGCATCGGGTGCGTGACGCCTTCCTCCGCCGCGGGTGGACACCGCCAGCGTCAGCGGCGCGGTCTACGTGACCTACCCGTCCGCGCCGTCGCTGCCGTCCGGACCCTTCGGCGCGGAACCGCCGGCGTTGGTGCCGCCCGGGCCGCCGGCACCACCCGGTGCTCCCGCGCCGCCGGGACCACCGTCGCCGCCCGCGCCGGGCGTGCCGGGTCCCGGTCCGGGGCCGACGTTGCCACCCGCGCCACCTGCTCCGCCCGCAGCACCCGCACCGCCCGCGCCGCCGCTGCCGCCCGACCCCGCACGGGTGGGTTCGCGCCCCACCGAGTTGATGTCGCCACCATTGCCGCCGGCGCCGCCCGTCGAGCCCGCGGCGCTGTTGCCGCCATTGCCCCCGTTGCCGCCGATGGCGGTCTGCCCGAGCGGTGCCCCGAACGAAGCCCCGCCGCCGTCGCCGCCGCTGCCGCCGGAACCCGTCGTCAGGCCTGAGTTCCCGCCGTTGCCACCAGCGCCGCCGACCCCCGAGCCGGACGGACTGCCAACGCCTTTGCCGCCGGTGCCGCCGTCGCCACCGTTCCCGCCGAGGCCGGCCTGGCCGCCCGAGCCACCGGCGCCACCGGTCGCGATGTCGAACGCGGCACCTGCGTCGCCGCCCGCTCCGCCGTCGCCGCCGTCGCCGAGACCGATGGCATTGCCGCCTACGCCGCCGTTACCGGCGCTGGCACCGAAGAAGATCCCCACGGCGTAGCCGCCTGCGCCGCCCGCACCGCCGTTGCCGATGAACAGGCCGCCGTTGCCGCCCCTCCCACCGTTGCCTGCGACCGCTCTGTTCTCGGATTGCGCGTTCGCGCCCGCACCGCCGGCGCCGCCGTTGCCGAACAGCCCGGCGTTTCCACCGCTGCCACCCGGTCCACCGTCGATGCCGACGCCGCCCGCTCCGCCGTTGCCGAACAGCAGCCCGCCGTTGCCGCCGTTCTGGCCCGGCCCGCCCGCCGCGCCGTTGCCGATGAAGAAGCCGATGAAGTCGCCGATGACGTTGGGCGCAGGCAGCGCGGCGATCGCCGCGGAGGGAGCGAGCGCCATCCGAGCCGGCGTCGTCTGCGCCGACCCGTCGACGCTGCACAGGAGCAGGCAGTCGAGCTGGGCGGGCGACTGCGGCAGGTCGAAGCCCGTCGACACCAGGCGCACGTCGTGCTCGTACGGCGCTACCGCGTCAGGGGTCGCCGCGACGCAGAAGGCCGCGCCCGTGAGGGCCACACCGGCGACCAAGGGCAGACGAAGAGAGGTGTGCATGACGTCCTTAGCTGACGAGGCGGCCACTCACGTGGCTGAGCCTGACAAGTGCTCGAGGCACCAGTTATAGCAGCCACTTCGGACGCCGAGTCGCGCGATCGAAGATTTTGACGCTCGGCGCGGTCAATTTGCCCGTCAGTGGCGCGTACTCCCGTCGGAAGCGTCGTGGCGAGACGTCAGCAACGAGGCGCTAGGACTTCTTGGCCGCAGCCTTCTTCGCCGCGGTCTTCTTGGCGGGTGCCTTCTTGGCGGCGGTCTTCTTGGCCGCAGCCTTGGCCGGAGCCTTCTTCGCCGCCGACTTGGCGGGCGCCTTCTTGGCGGGCTTCGCGTCCTCGTCCTCGTCATCCGACGACGAATCAGACGAGTCCGACGACTCGGACGACTCCGACGACGACGCCCCACCCTTGCGCGCCTTCACGCTCGCCTCGAGCTTGGCCAGCAGGTCGGACACGTCGTCGGTCTCGTCGAGGTTCTCGGGTTCGGACTCCTCGGTGCTGAACGCCTCGCCACCCTCGAGCTTGGCAGCCACCAGTTCGCGCAGCTGCTCCTGGTAGTCGTCGCGGAACTGGTCGGGGTGGAAGTCGTCGGTCATCGACTCGACCACCTGGCCGGCCATCTTCAGCTCGGCGGGCTTGACCTCCACCTCCTTGTCAAGGATGGGGAAGTCGGGGTCACGAATCTCGTCGGGCCAGAGCAGCGTGTGGATGACCATGACGTCGCGCTTGCTGAAGTCCTTGACCCGCAGCGCAGCCAGGCGGGTCTTGTTGCGCAGCGCAAAGTGCACGATGGCCACGCGGTCGGTGTCGGCAAGCGTCTTGGCCAGCAGCACGTACGACTTGGACGACTTCGAGTCCGGTTCGAGGAAGTAGCTCTTGTCGTACATCAGCGGGTCGAGTTGTTCGGCGGGGATGAACTCGACGACCTCGATCTCGCGGCTGCGTTCCTCGGGCATCGTCGCGATGTCCTCGTCGGTGATGATCACCGTCTGACCGTCGTCGGAGTCGTAGGCCTTGGCGATGTCGCGGTACTCGACCACTTCGCCGCAGACCTCGCACACCCGCTTGTAGCGGATGCGTCCGTTGTCCTTGGCGTGCACCTGGTGGAACTTGATGTCGTGGTCTTCGGTCGCGCTGTAGACCTTGACCGGCACGTTCACCAGCCCAAAGGCGATCGAACCCTTCCAGATGGAACGCATGACCCAGTATTGCCCATTTGGTCAGCGTCGACGCAGAGCGGCACGATCCGGTAGGTCCGCGCCCGCCCGGGCCACCACGTACGCCGAGACGTCCGCCGCCGCGCGGAGCACGTCCGCGAGTGCCGACGTGCCGATCGAGGCGAGGTCCGCGCGCCGCGCGGCGCCCAGCAGGTCGAGCGACCACAGCGCGTCGATCAGGCCTGTCATGAACGCGTCGCCCGCGCCCACGGTGTCCACCACCTCGACCGGCGGGGCCTCGACGTCGACGCTGCCCGCCGCGCACACCGCGTACGACCCGTCCCCGCCCCTCGTCACGGCGACGATCGCGGGGCCGGCCGCGTGCCATGCCGCCGCGATCTCCTCGGGGGTGCGCGACGGGTCGATCCAGTGCAGGTCCTCGTCGCTGACCTTGACGACGTCGGCGGTCGCGACGAGCCGGTCGATGCGGCCGATCGCCTGCTCGCGGTCGGTGATCAGCGCCGGCCGCACGTTGGGGTCGTAGGTGATGGTCGCCGCGGCGCGGTAGGCGTCGATCAGGGCGGCCGTCGCCAGCGCACCCGGGTCGAGGAACGCCGCGATGGAGCCGGTGTGCGCGACGATCGGCGGCGCCACCTCGGGCGTGCCCGACAGTCGCCAGTCGAGGTCGAAGTCGTAGGTGGCACCGCCGGCCGCGTCCAGCCGCGCGCGGGCGGTGGGCGTGCGCTCGGCGTCGGTGCTGCCCGGCACGAGGTGGACGCCCGACGCGGACACGTGGTCGGCGATGCGGCGGCCGCGCTCGTCGGTGCCGATGTGGGTGAGGAAGTCGACTCCGCGGTCGAGCCGGCCCAGTCCCACGGCGACGTTGAGCGGGCTGCCGCCGACGTGCTCGCCGGTGACGGCGCCGTCGCGCTCGACGACGTCGATCAGCGCCTCGCCGATGACGAGCGCTCGGGTCACGAGGTCTTCATCAGCTGTTCGAGCGTCGCGCGGGATCCGTTCTCGTGCAACGACTCCAGGGCCCACAGGTACGCCTCGACGAACCGCGGCTGCTGGGCGAGGTCGCCGAACAGCGCGGTGTTCTCGATGAACGCCGTCGGGTTTTCCAGCTGCGACTTGGCCAGCGGCACCAGCGTGTCGGCGAGCTGGTCCTGCACGTCGATCGGTTCGCCCTGCTCGTCGACGCCCTCGGCGTAGCGGGCCCAGCTGGCGACGACGGCCGCGGACAGTGCGATCGGCGCACCGGACTTCAGGTTCTCCCGGACCACGGGCAGCAGCCACTGCGGGATGCGGTCCGACGAGCCGAAGCAGAGGCGCACGATAGTGTCGCGCACACCGGGATTGGCGAAGCGCTCGATCGCGGTCTCCTTGTACTCCGGCAGGTCGATGCCAGGTACGGGCAGCAGCGTCGGCGTCCCCTCCTCGTCCATGTAGCGCTTGAGGAACGCGGCGAACAGCGGGTCGCCCGCGGCGTCGTGCACGAGGCGGTACCCGGCCAGGTACGCGAAGTAGCAGAGCGCCTGGTGGCCCGCGTTGAGCAGGCGCAGCTTCATCAGTTCGTAGGGCATGACGTCGTCGACGACCATGACGCCGACGTCCTCGTAACGCGGGCGGCCGTCGGAGAAGTGGTCCTCGAGCACCCACGCCGTGAACGGTTCTGCTGCGACGGGCCATTCGTCGTCGATGCCGAACTCGCTGCGAACCGTCTCGATCACCTCGGGTGAGGTGGCCGGCGTGATGCGGTCGACCATCGAGTTGGGGAAGCGGGTGTGCTCGGCCATCCACGCCGCCAGGTCGGGGTGTTCCCGTTCGGCGTAGGCGGTGAAGGCCTCGCGGGCGACGTCGCCGTTGCCCTCGATGTTGTCGCACGACACGATCGTCGGGGACGGCAGACCGCGCTCCCGGCGCCGTTCGAGCGCGGCGGTGACGAGGCCGAAGACGCTGTCGGGTCCCGCGTCGCCGATCGAGTAGCCGCCCTCGGTGATGGTGAGCGACACGATGCGGGTGGTCGGGGCGGCGATCAGTTCGATGACGCCCTCGGGGTCGTCGGGGGCGAACCGGTAGTCGACGATCGAGCCGATGACGCGGGCCTCGCGGCCACCGTCGGCGCGCAGGGCCAGCAGCGTGTAGAGCCCGTCCTGGGCGGCCATCACGTCGGCCATCCGGCGATCGCCGGGCAGGACGCCGACGCCGCAGATGCCCCACTCGTTGGCGTCGCCGCGTTCGAGCAGCCGGTCGACGTACATCGCCTGGTGTGCGCGGTGGAATCCACCGACGCCGAAATGCACTATGCCGACGGTGATCTCGCTGCGGTCGTAACCGGGCTTGGCGATGGACACCTGGGGGAGGTTCGCGTTGTCGAGTTTCATGACGCCGTCATCACCGTCCCGACGTTACCCGGCGAGGCAATGGCCCCGGGGCGCCTCGGTGAGGTCGATCGACCGTTTCCGTGCCGTCCCGAGACGGGAGCTGAAAGTGTTGTGTGCGTCACACCCGACATGTTAGCGTGATGAACACTTACTCGCACCCCTGAGCATTTGTTCACCAATTTGAGAGGTGGCAGACCGCACCGTGCACGCGTCCGCGCCGACCTCCGGGTCATCTCCGACGACCAGCGGCCGACTGGCCGACGGGTCCGAGAACTTCGGTGGGGCCACCCCCGAAGACCTCCGGCTGGCTCTGCGCGCCGCGACGCTCTACTACCTCGACGGGCTCACGCAGGCGGAGATCGCCGCGAAGCTCGGGGTGTCCCGGCCGACCGCCGGCCGGCTCATCGCACGCGCCAAGTCGAAGGGCCTGGTGCGCATCGAGGTGATCGTCCCGCCGATGCTCAAGGACGATCTGCACGCCGACGAGGAGCGTCAGCTCGAGGAGCGCTTCGGCATCACCGAGGCCGTCGTGACCGGGCATCTCGGCAGGGCGTCCGCGGCACTGCTGATGCGACGCCTGTCCCAGGACGACGTGCTGGGCTTCACCTGGGGTCCGGAGCAGGTGGCGGCGGTGTCCTCGCTCAGCCCCGGCGTGGCCAACTGCCGGGTGATCGTCCAACTCGACGGCGCGATGTCGACGGCCTCGTACCAGACCGGCATGGAGTTCATCCTCAGCCGCAGCGCCGACATGCTGCGCGCCGACGCGATGCGACTGCCCGCGCCCCTGTACGCGGATGCCTCCACGGTGGCGTCGCTGCGCACCGACTCCGTGATCTCCCGGACGCTCGACGCGGGTCGCCACGCCGACACGATGCTGTTCGGCGTCGGCTCGGTGTCCACGTCGACGACGTTGTTCGAGGGCAGCTTCCTCGACGTCCGCATGCTCGACGAGCTGATCACGCTCGGCGCCGTCGGCGAGATCGGCGGCAGGTTCTTCGATGCCCAGGGCGCGCCCGTCGAGACCGAACTCGCCCAGCGTGCGGTGTCCGTGCCGCTCGAGGACATCCGCAAGTGCGAGAAGACCATCCTCATCTGCAGCGGTCCGGAGAAGCACGTGGCGACCCATGCGGCGCTGCTCGGCGGACTCGCGAAGCTCTTGGTATGTGACATCGATTGTGCCCGTTGGTTGTTGAATCAGTGAGAGGTTGACCGGTATGCAGACTCGACGAAGAGTTCTCCATCGTGCGGCGGCATGCGCCGCGGCGGTGGGTCTGACGTTCACGGCGGGGTGCTCCGGTGCCGGCAGCCTCGGTGCGTCCGAGAACGAAGTGACGATCGCGCTGGTCTCCAACTCGCAGATGACCGACGCGCAGGAGCTGTCCTCGGAATTCGAGAAGGACAACCCCGGCACCAAGCTGAAGTTCGTCTCGCTGTCGGAGAACCAGGCGCGCGCCAAGATCACGATGTCGGCGGCCATGGGCGGCAGCGAGTTCGACGTCTCGATGATCAGCAACTTCGAGACGCCGCAGTGGGCCAGGGACGGGTGGCTGCTGCCGCTGAACGAGTACGCGAACAACACGCCCGGCTACGACATGAACGACTTCATCCCGTCGCTGCGCGAGTCGCTGTCCTACGAGGGAAACATGTACTCGGTGCCGTTCTACGGCGAGTCGTCGTTCCTGATGTACCGCAAGGACCTCTTCGAACAGGCCGGCATCCAGATCAACCAGGATCCGAACTACCAGCCGACGTGGCAGGAGGTCGGGCAGTGGGCGAAGACGCTGAAGACCAACGACCGGGCTGGGATCTGCCTGCGCGGCAAGCCCGGCTGGGGTGAGGTGCTCGCCCCGCTCGACACCGTCATCAACACCTTCGGGGGACGCTGGTTCGACGACCAGTGGAACGCCCAGTTGAACAGCCCCCAGGTGAAGGAGGCCGTCAACTTCTACGTCAACACCATCAAGGAGTCCGGCGAACTGGGAGCGTCCTCGACGGGATTCCAGGAGTGCGCCAACCTCTTCGGTCAGGGCCAGACGGCCATGTGGTACGACGCGACGTCGGCGGTCTCGACGCTCGAGGATCCCAAGACCTACCCGGACCTGGTGGGCAAGATCGGCTACCTGCCCGCACCGATCGTCGAGAAGCCCAACTCGGGATGGCTCTACACCTGGGCGCTCGGCATCCCGAAGGGCGCCAAGAACCCCGACGGCGCCTGGAAGTTCATCTCGTGGATGACGAGCAAGGACTACATGAAGCTGGTCGGCGAGAAGCTCGGCTGGGAGCGGGTGCCGCCCGGTAGCCGGACCTCGACCTACACCGAACTGCCGGAGTACGCGGCGGTGTCGAAGTCCTACGGGCCGCTGACGCTCAAGTCGATCACCAATGCGACGCCCGACAAGCCCACGGTGCAACCGGTTCCGTACACCGGCGTGCAGTTCGTCGGCATCCCGGAGTTCCAGGATCTCGGGACCCGGGTGAGCCAGCAGATCAGCGCAGCGATCGCCGGTCAGATCTCGGTGGACGCCGCACTCGATCAATCCCAGCAATACGCCGAGGTCGTCGGCAAGACCTACCAGGAGAAGTGATGACTCTTACTGCCGATACCGGCGCCGACACCGGCGAAGCGGAGGTGGCCGAGCGCGTCCGGAAGATCCGGGAGCGCCAGGACGTCGGCGTCAGCCGCGCCGAGGGGTGGCGCAGGCGCGGGCCGCTGCTCCCCGCACTCATCTTCATGATCGCCGTGACGCAGGTGCCGTTCCTGTTCACGCTGTACTACTCGACGCTGTCGTGGAACCTGGTCCGGCCGGGATCGCGAGAGTTCGTGGGGATCAACAACTACGTGGCGGTGGTCAAGGACAGCCAGTTCTGGTCCGTGGCCCTCAACACCGTGATCCTGATCGTCGGCGTGGTGCTGATCTCGGCGCTGCTCGGGCTGGGGATCGCGCTGCTGCTCGATCGCGCCTTCCTCGGCCGCGGCGTCGTCCGGACGCTGCTGATCACCCCGTTCCTCATCACACCCGTTGCGGGAGCGCTGATCTGGAAGACCACGATCCTCGATCCCACCAACGGCATCCTCAACTGGGTGCTCTCGCTGGTGGGCATCGGCCCGGTGGACTGGATCGGGCAGTTCCCGCTGACGATGGTGATGGTCGAGCTGATCTGGCAGTGGACGCCGTTCATGATGCTGCTGATCCTGGCCGGTCTGACGTCGATGCCCCGCGACCAGCTCGAGGCGGGCCGGGTCGACGGAGCCGGCGCGTTCCAGCTCTTCCGGGAGCTGACTCTGCCCCACCTCCGCCGCTTCATCGAGCTGGGCGTGGTGCTCGGTGCGGTCTACCTGGTCAACACGTTCGACGCCATCTTCATGATGACGCAGGGCGGGCCGGGCGTCGCCAGCGCGAACCTGCCGTTCTACATCTATCAGCGCGCGTTCCTCGGCTTCGACATGGGCCAGGCCGCCGCCATGGGCGTGGTGGTCGTCATCTTCACGATGATCATCGCCAGCTTCGCCCTCCGCTTGATCTTCAAATCGTTCTCCGGCAAGGAAGAGGCGGCGTAATCGTGACGACCACAGTCGAAAAGACCACGGCGAGTCCGAATCCGGCTCCCGTCCGCAAGAAGAAGTCGAAGAAGTTCAGCCCGTGGGGCGTGGTGGCGTGGCTCGTCGGGATCGGGTTCTTCTTCCCGGTGTTCTGGATGGTCCTGACGTCGTTCAAGCAGGAGAGCGCGGCCGCGACCAATCCGCCGACCCTGTTCTTCACCCCCACGCTGGATCAGTACACCGCGGTGTTCGCCCAGGGCATCGGAACGGCGATGCTGAACTCGGTGTTCGCCACCGTGATGTCGACCGTCCTGGTGCTGGTGCTGGGGGTGCCCGCCGCATTCGCCCTGTCGCTGCGACCCGTCAAGGGGACCTCCGACGCACTGTTCTTCTTCATGAGCACCAAGATGCTGCCGGTCGTCGCGGCGATCCTGCCGCTGTACGTGATCGTGTCGAACACGGGCCTGCTGGACAACATCTGGGCTCTCGTCATCCTCTACACGTCGATGAACCTGCCCATCGCCGTGTGGATGATGCGCTCGTTCTTCCTCGAGGTACCCGGTGAGCTCCTCGAGGCCGCCAGCCTCGACGGCGCGAGCCTGTGGCGGTCGGTGCGCGAGGTCATCCTGCCGCTGGTGTCACCCGGCATCGCGGCCACCGCGCTCATCTGCGTGATCTTCGCGTGGAACGAGTTCTTCCTCGCGGTGAACCTGACCGCGGTGAACGCCCAGACCATGCCCGTCTACCTCGTCGGCTTCATCGCCGGTGAGGGCCAGTACTGGGCCGTGCTGTCGGCGGCCGCGACGATGGCCGCCCTCCCGGTGATCCTGTGCGGCTGGTTCGCCCAGAACAAGCTGGTGCGCGGTCTGTCCTTCGGCGCGATCAAGTAACCCCCTTACCTCGAAGAAGAGAGAGCACTGACATGGCATCGATCACCTACAAGAACGCGTCCTGCATCTACGAGGGCTCCGACAAGCTCGCCGTCGACAACCTCAACCTCGACATCCAGGACGGCGAGTTCGTCGTCCTCGTCGGCCCGTCCGGCTCGGGCAAGAGCACCGCACTGCGCATGCTCGCCGGCCTCGAGGACATCGACGAGGGATCCATCGAGATCGGCGGCAAGGACATGACGGGCGTGCCGTCGAAGGACCGCGACATCGCGATGGTCTTCCAGAACTACGCGCTGTACCCGAACAAGACCGTCGCCGAGAACATGGGCTTCGCGCTCAAGCTGCGCGGCGTGTCCGCCGAGGAGCGGCGCGCGAAGGTCGAGGAGGCCGCCAAGGTCCTCGACCTGACCGAGCACCTGGATCGCAAGCCCGCCAAGCTGTCCGGCGGTCAGCGGCAGCGCGTGGCGATGGGCCGCGCGATCGTCCGCGAGCCGCAGGTGTTCTGCATGGACGAGCCGCTGTCCAACCTCGACGCCAAGCTCCGCGTGCAGACCCGCACCCAGATCGCCGCCCTGCAGCGGCGTCTCGGCACCACGACCGTCTACGTCACCCACGACCAGGTCGAGGCCATGACGATGGGTGACCGGGTGGCCGTGCTGCGCTTCGGCAAGCTGCAGCAGTTCGCATCGCCCAACGAGCTGTACGACCGCCCCGCGAACGCGTTCGTCGCCGGCTTCATCGGCTCGCCCGCGATGAACCTGTTCACCGCGCAGATCGCCGAGAATGGCGTCCGCGTGGGCGATTCGGTGTTCGAGCTGGAGCGCGACCAGGTGTCGCTCCTGGCGGGCGCCGGCCTCAAGGAGGTGACGATCGGCATCCGGCCCGAGCAGCTCGAGGTCACCGACTCCGGTGGCGTCGAGGTGGTCGTCGACCTGGTCGAGGACCTCGGCAGCGAGGCCTACGTCTACACCCATGCGGGCTCCGGCCCGGGTGGCGTCGAGCTGGTGGCGCGCTCCAACCCGCGCACGGCACCCCGGCTGGCCGACACCGTGCGGCTGCGCAGGCATCCGGAGGGGGCGGTGCACCTGTTCCACCCCGAGTCCGGCGAACGCCTGAACTGACGTGCAGGCGCCCTCGGCGGGCAGTCCACGCAAGCGCGGCTCCAGCGGAGCGACCCGGGGATGACACCCGAGTTACGGCTCCGGGCATCCACACCCGGACTGCTCGCCCTGCCGTGGGACCGGCCGCTGTCGGAGTGGCGGGCCCCCGAGGTCGCGCTGCGCGACATGGCCGTCGGCCCGAGCCGGCACCTGGTGAAGTTCGTCGACGCCGACGACAAGCTGTGGGCCGTCAAGGACATGCCGGCGCGGATCGCGGTCAAGGAGTTCGACGTGTTGCGCCGGCTCGAGGACATGGGGCTGCCCGCCGTCCACCCGGCAGGTCTGGTGCTGCAGCCGGAGTTCGACACCGCGATCCTCGTCACCCGCTACCTCGAGGGGTCGTGGCAGTACCGCCGAATGTTCATGCGGCTGCCGCCCGACCAGCCGAAGCACCGCGCGCGGCTGCTCGACGCGATGGCGGGCCTGCTGGTCGAACTGCACCGGCACGGCGTCTTCTGGGGTGACTGTTCGCTCGCCAACACGCTCTTCTCGCGCGACGGGCAGCTGCTGCAGGCGTGGTTCGTCGACGCCGAGACCTCCGAGGTGCACCCGACCCTGAGTCGCGGGCAGCGCGGCTGGGATCTCGACATCGCCGTCGAGAACGTGGCGATGGGGATGGTGGACCTCGCCGAGCGGCTGGAGCGCCCAGAGGAGCTGCACGACACCCTCATCGCCGAGGCCGAGCAGGTTCGGGTCCGTTACGAGGAACTGTGGGCGGTGCTGCACGCCGAGCCGGTGTTCGGCTTCAGCGACCGCTACCGCGTCGAGGGCACCATCCGCCGGCTCAACGACCTGGGGTTCGCGATCGACGAGATGACCCTGCACCCCGAGGTCGACGATCCCAACCGGATGCGTGCGCGCGTCGTGGTGGGGGACCGTCGCTACCACGCGCAGCGACTCCAGGAACTGACCGGACTCGACGTCGGGGAGGGGCAGGCGCGCATCCTGCTCGGCGACCTCTACGCCTACCAGGCGCAGCTGATCGCCGAGGCGGGCCACGACGTCGACGAGTCGACCGCCGCGCGGCTCTGGGTGATCGAGGTGCTGACCCCCTACGAATTGCTGGCGCACGACGCGGTGCACCACACGGGCACACCCATCCAGGCGTACTGCGACATGCTGGAGGTGCGGTGGCTGCTCAGCGAGCAGGCGGGCCGGGACGTCGGCACGAACAAGGCGCTCGCCGCGCTCAATGGTGACGTGATCCCCGTCGACTCGGCCGCGAAGCTGGCGATCGCCGAGGTGCCCACCGAGCCGTTTGAGGTCATCGTCCTCGACGACGACTAGATCGCCGGGACGTTGTCCGGAGTCAGGCCGCTCGGCAGATTGGGTGACAAGCCGGACTTCTCGGTCTCGTCGCGGGTCATCACCCTCGACGAGCCGGCCCGGCAGTTCGAGTCCATCGGCGTCTGGTCACCCGTGCAGTAGGGCACCAGGTCCTGCGGGTCGGCGGCGGCCGGCGCGGCGCCCAGCTGCACGGCCGCGGTGGCCGCACAGATCAACAGCGCCGTCTTCACTGGTCCCACGCTACAACGGGTAATAGCGTGACATGGTGGATCGCTGCGGCCGGGTCAAGCTGACCAATCCCGACAAGGTGCTCTACCCCGCCACGGGGACCACCAAGGCCGAGATCTTCGACTACTACGTGGCGATCGCCGACGCGATGATCCCGCACATCGCGGGCCGGCCGGTCACCCGCAAGCGCTGGCCCAACGGCGTCGGGCAGCCCGACTTCTTCGAGAAGCAGCTGGCGTCGTCGGCACCGGATTGGCTGGATCGCGGCTCGGTGACGCACAAGTCGGGCACCACGACCTACCCGGTTCTGGACAGCCGCGAGGGGCTGGCGTGGGTGGCGCAGCAGGCGTCGCTGGAGGTGCACGTCCCGCAGTGGCGCTTCCTCGACGAGACGACGCCGGGGCCCGCGACGCGGATCGTGTTCGATCTCGACCCCGGCGAGGACGTGACGTTCCGCCAGCTGTGCGAGGTCGCGCACGAGGTCCGCGGCTTCATCACCGACATCGGCTTGACCACCTACCCGCTGACCAGCGGCAGCAAGGGCCTGCACCTGTACGTGCCGCTGGCCGAGCCGGTCAGCTCGCAGGGCGCGTCGGTGCTGGCCAAGCGGATCGCGGTGCAGCTCGAGAAGCAGATGCCCAAGCAGGTCACCGCGACCATGACCAAGAGTCTGCGAGCGGGCAAGGTCTTCCTCGACTGGAGCCAGAACAGCGCCGCGAAGACGACCATCGCGCCGTACTCGATGCGCGGCCGGGACGAGCCGACGGTCGCGGCGCCGCGCACCTGGGAGGAGATCGAGGACCCCGACCTGCGCCACCTGCGGTTCGACGAGGTGCTCGCGCGAGTCGAACGGGACGGTGATCTGCTCGACGGCCTCGACGAGCCGGCGCCGCTGCCGGACAAGCTCACCACCTACCGCAGCATGCGCGACTCGTCCAAGACACCCGAGCCGGTGCCGCGCGCGTCGCCGGCGACCGGGAACGAGGTTGAAGGTCGCCGCCGGGGCGGCTCCGGTGACACGTTCGTCATCCAGGAACACCACGCGACCCGGCTGCACTACGACTTCCGCCTGGAACGACACGGCGTGCTGGTGTCGTGGGCGGTGCCGAAGAACCTGCCCGAGACGCCGTCGGTGAATCACCTCGCCGTGCACACCGAGGACCATCCGCTCGAGTACGCGACCTTCGAGGGGACGATTCCCAAGGGGGAGTACGGCGGCGGCGAGGTGACCGTGTGGGACGCGGGGACCTACGAGACCGAGAAGTTCAACGACAACCCACCCGACGGACCGGACAAGGGCGGCGAGGTGATCGTCACGCTGCACGGCTCGAAGATCGAGGGCCGGTACGCGCTCATCCAGACCGGTGGCAAGAACTGGCTGGCGCACCGCATGAAGGAGCAGCCCCAGCCGACGCCCGAGGATGTCAAACCCATGCTGGCGACACATGGTTCGGTGTCGAAGCTCACGAAGGTGGTGTGGGCGTTCGAGGGCAAGTGGGACGGCTATCGGCTGCTCGTCGACGCCGATCACGGTGAGCTGCGACTACGGTCGCGCAGCGGCCGCGACGTCACCGGGGAGTACCCGCAGTTGCGCGCGCTCGCCGCCGACCTGGCCGACCACCACGTGATCCTCGACGGTGAGGCAGTAGCCCTCGACGAGAACGGCGTGCCGAGCTTCGGGCTGATGCAGAACCGCGCCACGTCCACCCGCGTCGAGTTCTGGGCGTTCGACGTGCTGTCCCTCGACGGTCGAAGCCTGTTGCGCGCCAAGTACTCCGATCGACGTCGGATCCTGGAGACACTGGCCGAGGCGGGCGGTCTGATCGTGCCCGACCAGCTACCCGGCGACGGTCCCGACGCGCTGGAGCATGCCCGAGCGCAACGCTGGGAGGGCGTGGTCGCCAAGAAGCGGGACTCCACCTATCAGCCGGGCCGCCGCTCGCAGTCCTGGATCAAGGACAAGCTGTGGCTCACACAGGAGATCGTGATCGGCGGCTGGCGGGCCGGTGAGGGCGGACGCACCAGCGGCATCGGCGCCCTGCTGATCGGGGTCCCCGAGGGCGACGGCCTGACCTTCGCCGGCCGCGTCGGCACGGGCTTCACCGACAAGGACCTGGCCAACCTGAAGAAGACGCTCGCGCCGCTGAAGACCGACGATTCACCGTTCACGACGCGCCTCACCGGGCCCGACGCCAAGGGCGTCACGTTCGTCCGCCCGGAACTGGTGGGCGAGGTGCGCTTCAGTGAGCGGACGTCGGACGGCCGGCTGCGTCAGCCGAGTTGGCGGGGGCTGCGGCCGGACAAGTCGCCTGACGAGGTGGTGTGGGAGTGATGGCCCCGGACGTCGCACCCCGGCTGCGCTGGGGTTACATTGAGGACGACCCACACGGGAGTGCACGCCAAGTGCGCTGAGAGGACGGCTGGCGCCGTCGACCGTACGAACCTGACCGGGTAATGCCGGCGTAGGGAGTGAAGCGATGAGTACCGATACCGTGTCCCAGCAGCCCACCGGAAGCCCGCGGCGGACGTACCGATGGCGCGTCGTCGACATCGTCGTGGCCAGTGTGCTGGCCGTCGCGGCCGGGCTGGTGTTCGTGCTCTGGAACATTGCCTCCAACCCCATCAGCGCCCCGCTCGGCGCGGTGCTGCCCGGCCTGCAGGCGCTGCTCGGCGGCGGCTGGCTGTTCGCCGGCGTCCTGACCGCCCTGGTGATCCGCAAGCCCGGCGCCGCGCTCTACGGCGAACTGGTCGCGGCCACCGTCTCCGCGCTGGTCGGCAATCAGTGGGGCGTGCTCACCCTCGAGTCCGGACTGGTGCAGGGCCTGGCCGCCGAGCTGGTGTTCGCGATCTTCCTGTACCGCGCGTGGAACCTGCCGGTCGCCGTGCTCTCGGGTGCGGTGGCCGGTCTCGCGCTGGCGGTCAACGACCTGATCCTCTGGTATCCCGGATCGGCGGCGACGTTCTCGGCGATCTACGTCGTGTCGGCGATCGTGTCGGGCGCCGTGATCGCGGGCGCCCTGTCGTGGTTCGTCGTCCGCGGTCTGGCGAAGACCGGTGCCCTGTCACGATTCCCGTCCGGCAGAGTGGGGTCGCGGCACGACGTGCCACGGTGAACGGCGTCGCCGTTGCCGCGCAGGACTGGCGCTGGCGGCACGCCGGACGCACGGCATGGGCGCTGAACGGTCTCGACCTCAGCGTCGAGCCGGGCGAACGGGTATTGCTCCTCGGTGCCAGCGGTTCGGGCAAGTCGACTCTGCTGCAGGGACTCGCGGGTCTGCTCGACAGCAACGAGGACGGCGACGAGGGAGGCCGCCTCCTCGTCGACGGCGTACCGCCGGCCTCCCGTCGCAGCCGCATCGGCATGGTGCTGCAGAACCCCGACTCGCAGGTGATCCTGTCGCGCGTCGGTGACGACGTGGCGTTCGGCATGGAGAACTTCGCCGTCGAGCGCAGTGCGATCTGGCCGCGGGTGCGGCGGGCACTGGCCGCCGTGGGCCTGGACCTCCCGCTGTCGCGCGACACGTCGGCGCTCTCCGGCGGTCAGCAGCAGCGGCTGGCACTTGCCGGCGTGCTCGCGATGAACCCCGGGCTGATACTGCTGGACGAGCCCACCGCGAACCTCGATCCGGCGGGTGTCCTCGAGGTGCGCGACGCCGTCGCCGCCGCGGTCGCGGACACCGGCGCGACCCTGATCGTGATCGAACACCGCACGGCCACCTGGCTTCCCGTGGTCGATCGCGTCGTCGTGCTGGGTGACTCGGGCCAGGTGGTCGCGGACGGGTCGCCCGGGGACGTGCTCCGACGCGAACGCGACATGCTGCGGCGGGCCGGCGTCTGGGTGCCGGGGACCGGGCTGCCGTCGATCACCCGCCGACGCGCACCGGCCGGTGGCCCGCTGCTCGCCGCGGCCGATCTGTCCGTCGGCCACCGCGCGGCGGACCGCTCCGACGCGCTCACCTTCACACTCGACCGCGGCACCGTCACCGCCGTCACCGGCCCCAACGGCGCAGGCAAGTCGGCGCTGGCGCTCACCCTCGGTGGACTCCTGCCGCCGCGGGCCGGACGGCTCACCGCCGCCGAGGGATTCGCGCCCGCGGGCCGCCGCCGCGAGCCGATCACGTGGAAGTCCCGGGAACTGCTCACCCGCATCGGCAGCGTGTTCCAGAACCCCGAGCACCAGTTCCTCACCGCGACCGTGCGGGACGAGCTGACGCTGGGTCCGCGGGCGCTGAAACGGGACCGGGCCGCGATCGACGACGCCGTCGACTCGATGCTGGAGCGATTGCGCCTCACCCACGTGGCGGACGTCAACCCCTACACCCTGTCCGGCGGCGAGCAGCGCCGCCTGTCGGTGGCGACCGTCCTCGCCACCGCCCCCGACTTGATCATCCTCGACGAGCCCACCTTCGGACAGGACCGCAACACGTGGGAGGAGCTGGTGCGCCTCCTGGCCGGGATCGCCGACGACGGCGCCGCGGTCGTGGCCGTCACCCACGACCTCGAGTTCGCCGGATTGCTCGCCGACCGACGGGTCGAGCTGCCCGCGTGGCGATCCGAGACCGTCGCGGACGCCCCGTGCTGACCACCCCGACCGACGCGCCGGCCACCCGACTCGCGGCGATCAACCCGGTGGCGAAGCTTGCGGCCGCACTCGTCATCGCAGTGGGACTGGTGCTCAGCGTCGACTGGGTGTCGGCGCTGACCGCCCTCGTGCTCGAAGCCGTGCTGGCGCTGGTCCTACGAATCCCGCTGCGCGCCTTGCTCGCTCGCGGCGCGATGGTGCTCGTCGCCGCGGCCTTCACGGCCGTGACCATCCTGCTGTACGGGGAGGTCCGCGGCACGGTGCACTGGCACTTCCTGCTCGTCACCGTCAGTGACGGCTCGATCGCGCTGGCGCTGGCCACCTTCCTGCGCGTGCTCGCCATCGCGCTGCCGTCGGTGCTGCTGTTCATCGACACGGATCCCACCGAACTCGCCGACGGTCTGGGGCAGGTGCTGCGACTCCCCGCGCGCTTCGTCCTGGGCGCCCTGGCCGGGGTGCGTCTGGTCGGGCTGCTGGGCCAGGACTGGCGCTACCTCGGGTACGCGCGCCGCGCCCGCGGCGTCGCCGATCAGGGCCGCGTCAGACGCATTGCCGGACAGGCCTTCGCGCTACTGGTGTCCGCCATCCGCCGCGGCACGGCACTCGCCACCGCGATGGAGGCCCGCGGCTTCGGAGCCCACCCGACCCGCACCTGGGCGCGGCCGTCTGAGTTCGGACGGCGCGAGGTGGGGTTGATCTGTGCGGCGTTCCTGATCGTCGCCGTGGCGATCGCCACGGCGGTCGTCACCGGGCATTGGAACCTCGTTGCAGCTCGATGACGTCGCCCGCGAGTTGTCCGAGACCGGTGCGGAAACCATCCTGATCGACGGCAGGTCCGGGTCGGGCAAGTCGACGCTGGCCACACGGCTGCAGCGTGCCTGGGACGGCAGCGTGATCCTCCGGCTCGACAACGTCTATGCCGGATGGGACGGGTTGGCCTGGGCCGTCGAGCATCTCAGGACCGAGCTGCTCGAGCCCCGCCACGCCGGGCGTGCCGGCCGGTGGCGCAGCTGGAGCTGGGTGCGCGACGCCCCGAGCCGCTGGCACGAGGTCGAGCCCGCGGGGCGTCTGATCGTCGAGGGCGTCGGTGCGCTGAGCGGCCACAATCGCCGACTCGCCGATCTCGGCATCTGGGTCGACACCCCGGACGCCGAACGCAAGCGGCGGGCGCTGCTGCGCGACGGTGACGCGTATCGCCCGCACTGGGATCGGTGGGCAGCGCAGGAGGACGACCTGATCGCGCGGTACGACCCGAAGTCGTTCGCCGACTGGGTGGTCGTCGACGCTCCGGACGGACTGCTGTGGACGCCCGGTCCCGCGCCGCACTGATCCTCAGCGCGTGGCGCTGCGCCACGACAGCGGGTTGAGGGCGCGGAAGGGGTCCTGCGCGCGCAGCTCGCACAGATCGGCGAGTGAGGTCTCGAGTGACGTCTGCACGCGGTGCTTGACCTCCTGCTCCCACGTCGCCGCCGGCATCCCGGTCAGTCGAGTGGTGCCGATCGGCTCGCCGAAGCGCAGATACATCCGCTGGGGTCGGGGGATGAGGGTGGGACCGATGCCGCGGATCAGTGGCGGCGCCATGTCGCTGCGACCGGTGAGGCGGTGGGCCACGGCGAGCGTCGCCCGGCCCAGCAGGCTGTCGCGGGTGACGACGCTGCGGTAGACGTCGTCGCCACCGACCAGTGCGATCGGGACGATCGGGTAGCCGTGGGCGATGGCCACGCGTGCGAACCCGCTGCGGCCATCCCACCGCAGCGTGTACTCCTCGCCCTTGTACTTCGCGATCTCGCGGGCGCCGCCGGGGAACACCAGCACGGTCTCGTCGTGCCCCATCAGTTCACCGGCGGTCTCGGGATGGCCCAGTACGCCGCCGTACGCGGCCACGAAGTCCGCTGCCGCGCCGCGCATCTGCGCGATCTGACGTTCTGCCAGCACCCGCACCCGCCGGCCGAGTTCCCGTCGGACGAAATGGGGGACGAGCACGACCTCGGGATAGCCGGCCTGAGTGTGGTTGCCCACCAGCAGGAATCGGCCGTCTCGCGGCAGGTGTTCCACGCCGTCGACGTACGGGCGGTACAGGTCGATCAGCGGGCGGACGCCGTCGTCCACGCCGTCGAGATAGCGCCGCAGCGTCCGCACCCGCCGGCCCTGATTCATCAGCGCGTCGAGGTCGGCGGCGGACGGTTCGACGACGAGGGGCGTGAACGGCGATCTCATGACGCCCTCTTCCCGGGAAGTTAGATGACCTTCATTCCAACTCCACGGTACGCCCGGGTGCCCGCCCGGTCAGTCGTCGTCGGAGTCCTTCTCCTTCGACTCCTCGGCCTTGGCGGACTTCTTGCGGTCCTCGTCGTCGGAGTCCTCGTCGTCGGAGCGGTCCTTCTCCCCGTCGTCCTTCGCGGAGGCGCCGACCTCGATGACGGCCCAGTGACTCGGCGAGAGCAGCACGCTCCACTCGCCGTCCTTCTTGCCGAGCTTCAGTACGCCGTCGTCGAGTGCCCAGACGGTGTCGTCGCCGTACTGGGATTCCTGGCCGTCGCTGTACGTGAGTTTGAATGTCATGTCGACGTGTGCCCGATCGACGTCGTCGTCAATCGTCGGACGAGTGCCACGCTCGGCAGCACGGCGGCTGCGGGCGCTCGATGATTGCTGATGCCGTGCGCCGGCGTGCCGGAGCCGAAACGCCGAACGGCGTCGCGGCGCGCGCCTCGCGGGCGGTAGGAGCGCACGCCGCCAGGCGGCCACGTCACCGTCCCCGGGTCCGATGATCACCTCGGACACTGACCAGACGCGGATTTCGTCGCCGGGTTCAGTCCTTTCGTACGAATGCGCGGTCGCGTGCAGGACATGCGGTCGAGTGTCCGCGCATCCGAGCCTCCCGATCGCGACCCCGGTCGCGCGTGCCACGGTAGGCTCGAGCGAGATTTGCTGTCGTCCGGATGGCACCTGCGCAGATCGGACCATCGGCACGTATGACGGGGGCTGGCACGATGACCGCGGCGTTCTCTGGCAAGTGGTCGCCGCGTGCGAGTCACTACGAGTGGATCACCGACTACCTCGCCGCCCGGCGGCTCACGGGTGCCGTCCGTCTGATGATGGCGTCGATCGCCGCGTCGCTGGCCGCCTGCCTGCTCGCACTCCTCCTGAGCGTCGACGGTCCCCGTGGCGGCGTCTACGTCGCGATGATGTGGACGGCGTTCGGGGGCGGGATCGCCGGCGTGATCGTGTGGGCGCGGGGCTGGCCGAGCCACCGGCAGTCGCTCGCCTTCGCGGTCGTCTCGAACGCGTCGGTCGCGCTGGCGTGCCTCTCGTATCCCAACGCCCAGGGCGCGCTCACCGGCTGCATCGCCTTCGCCACCACCGGCGCGTACATCGCGTTCTTTCACTCCACCACGCTGGTGATGTACAACTTCGCGGTCGCCGCCACGGTCGCCGTGATCGCGGCCGTCCGCGTCGCCGGGTCCGGGCATCTCGCCCTGGCGTGGGTCGACCTGTTCCTCGTGGCGCAGATCAACATCGCCATGCCGCTCGCCATCCACGTCCTGATCCGGGCGCTGGGCGTCGACCTGGAACGGGCCGAGCGCGATCCGCTGACCGGGCTGCTCAACCGCCGATCGTTCCAGCACCACACCGAGAAGATGCTCGCCGCCGCGACGGCATCACCGCGGGCCTACCTCGCCGTCGCGATGGTGGACCTCGACGACTTCAAGCGCATCAACGACACCCGGGGACATCAGGCCGGGGACGACGCGCTTGTCGCGGTGAGCCGGGCGCTCGGGCAGGCGGTGATCGGCGTGCCTGCGGTGATCGCCCGCAGCGGCGGCGAGGAGTTCCTGGTGGCCGCGGTGAGCGACACCGCGGATCCGACGACGCTCGCCCGCCGCGTGTGCGAGGCGATCGCCGACCTCCCGATGTCGATCACCGCGAGCGTCGGCACCGCCTGCACCGACGTCCGCGTCCTGCGCGGTGACGCCGAGCAGGTGCGCGTCGGGGTCGACCGTCTCGTCGCCGCAGCCGACGACGCCATGTACTCGGCGAAGCGCGCGGGTGGCAACCGGTATCACCACTCGAGTCACCAGAACAGCTAGCGCTGGCGGGCCAATCCGACGCGTAGGGCGATGGCCTGCTTGAGTCCGACCTCGATCACGAAGTCGATGGGGGTGGCCTGGCCGAGCGCGCTGTAGTAGTCGATGCGGACGATCGCGCGGTCCTGGCTGAACACCAGCGCCGTGACGGCCTTCGTCCCGTCGGGCGACACCCCGACGACCGCGGTGGCGCCGGCGCCCACGGGCACGGACAGCGGCGGAGCGGTCGGCACGACGGTCGAGAGCTTGTCCCGCGCGATGGGCACCTCCCGCAGAGCCGTCTGCGCATCGGACTCCATGACGATCGTGATGCCGACGGCCCGCGTCTGGTCGCCGTTGGTCATCAACTCCTCTGCGCCCTCGATGCCGTCGGGATCCCGCAGCGGCGGCGGGGCGGTGAACCCGTCGCCGGGTACGTAGACGTCGCTCGGCTGGAGCAGCAGTTGCGTGTAGTCCGGTGCGGCGACGGGTGCGACCGACGTGGTGGTGGTCGTCGACGTGGTGGCCGCCGGCAGCGACAGCGGGGACAGCACGGGGTTGGCGCCGCCGCAGCCGGCGCTCGCCACGGCCACGACGGCTGCGACCGCGGCCCGCTGGACGAGGGAAGCGGTCGGGTTCACAGGAACGGCGGGGCGTCGACGCCCAGCGACGATCGATCGGCCAGTCGCACACCGGAGTGGGCGACGGCGCGCAGATGCCCGAGCCGCGCGGACTCCCACGCCCACAGTGCGGGCAACGGCACCGGCTCGCCACGACGCCAACCTCGCAGCGCGCGTGCGAGTTCCGCCGCATCGCCGAAGGCCTTCGAGGTACCCGACGCGGTGTGCGGGCGCACGGTTCCCGCGGCGTCGCCGAGCAGGACGACGTGGTCGGCTACCAGGCCGGTCGGGGGGAGGTCGAACACCGGCTGCATGAACACCGCCGACTGGCGCAGCAGCGCGCCGAACGGCTCGGGCAGTGTCTGATCGGCCAGCGCCAGCAGCGACTTCTCGGACTCGTCGGTGAGTTGTCCTGGCGGCAGGAAGAATTCGAACCTGGTGCCGGACCGCCCGGTGAGCAGCGCGGGCAGCCGCGCCTCGGCGGCGTTGACGTACCACACCCAGTTGACGCGCCGCTCGCCCACGCCGCGCTGTCCCTCGGCGCCGGGCACCAGGTAGCAGAGCATCTGCATGCCCGGCACGGCGAACGAGGTGAACCGCTCGGCCAGCAGGTCGCGGAGTTCGGCGGGCAGAGAGTCCTCCCGCTCCAGTCCGCGGAAGGCCACGTAGCCGGCGTAGCGCAGGTCGTCGGATCCGGTGACGATCTTGCGGGTGGCCGAGCCGATGCCGTCGGCGCCGATCAGGAAGTCCGCGGTGGTCGCGTAACCGTCGCCGAAGCGGGCGGTCACCTCGCCGTCCTCGACGCCGAGTTCGGTGAGCCGGCTGTCGAGCCGCACGCAGACGTCCGACAGCGGAGCCCGGAGTGCCTCGTACAGCGTGTCCCAGGCCGACATCCACTGCGGGGCATGGTGCCGGGTGGGTGGACCGTGCCGGTGCAGCTGCTGGCGTTCGACGAGTTGCACGCACACCGAGGGGACCGATCTGCCCAGGTGGCCGAGCAGGTCCGCGACCTCCGGTTGCATGACGATCCCGGCGCCGCGCGGCTCCGTGCGACCCGCGGACCGCTCGTAGACCGCGACGTCGGCGCCGATCGACCGCAGTTCGTGGGCGGCGGCCAACCCTCCGAGCGAGCCGCCGACCACCGCGGCCCGGAACGGTGCGGTGTCGTCCGGAATCTGTGTCACCGGAAGGCCCGGCCGTACTGCACCGGGTGGGGCAGCGGGTGCCCCAGCTCGTCGGCGGCCTCGCGGATCCAGGTCGGGTTGCGCAGCAGGACGCGCGCGAGGAACACGGCGTCGGCCTCGCCGTCGGCGACGATGCCGTCCGCCTGATGCGGGTCGGTGATCAATCCGACTGCGGCGGTCGGGACGTCGATCTCCTTGCGGACGCGCGCCGAGAACGGCACCTGGTAGCTGGGGCCCACCGGGATGACGGCGTCCGGTGCTGACCCGCCGGACGACACGTCGATCAGATCGACGCCGCGCCGCTTGAAGCGACCCGCCAACTCGAGGGTGTCCAGCACGGTCCAGCCGGGCCGCACGTCGTCGGTGTCGCCGCCGAGCCAGTCGGTCGCCGAGACGCGGGCGAACAGCGGGAGTTCGGCGGGCCAGGCCTCGCGCACAGCGTCGACCACCTCGAGCGCGAAGCGCATCCGGTTCTCCAGCGGGCCGCCGTACTGATCGGTGCGGTGATTGGAGTGCGGCGACAGGAACTGGTGGATGAGATACCCGTGGGCGGCGTGCAATTCGAGCACCCGGAACCCGGCCGACTCGGCACGCCGGGCGCCGTCGGCGAACGCCTGAACGATGCCGCCGATGTCGTCGACGCTCAGCTCGGTGGGCAGCGGGAGCCTGCCGAACGCGACGTCGCTGGGTCCGACCGTCGTCCAGGACCGTTGCTCGCGTGCGGGATCCGGCCACGGACGGCCGGTCGAGCCCTTGCGTCCGGCGTGGACGAGTTGGATGCCCGGCACCGCGCCCTGCTCGGCGAGGAACGCAGTCAGGCGCCGGAACGCGTCGGCCTGCCGGTCGTTCCACAGCCCCAGGTCGTATTCGCTGCTGCGCCCGTCCGGGTGGACGGCGGTCGCCTCGACCATCACCAGCGCTGCGCCGGCCACCGCGCGCGACCCCAGATGCTGGACGTGCCAGTCGCTGGGCGTGCCCGTGTCGTCGCCCGTCGGGCTGGCGGCGAACTGCATCATGGGCGACATCCAGGCCCGGTGCGCGAACGTGACCTCGCGCAACGTCAACGGACTGAACAGGTGTGGCATCGGGGACTCCTTCTCGGGTCAGGACTGCAGGAACGCCAACACGTCGGCGTTGACGACGTCGGCGTGGGTGGTGGGCATGCCGTGCGGGAAGCCCTGATAGGTCTTCAAGGTCCCGTTGACGAGCAGCTCGGCCGACTTGGGGCCGGCCGCCACGTAGGGGACGATCTGGTCGTCCTCGCTGTGCATCACCAGTGTGGGCACCGTGATCTTCTTCAGATCCTCGGTGAAGTCGGTCTGCGAGAACGCGACGATGCCGTCGTAGTGCGACAGCGCATCGCCCATCATCCCCTGTCGCCACCAGTTGGCGATGACGGCCTCGGACGATTCCACGCCCGGCTGGTCGAAGTTGTAGAACGGCCCGGATGGCAACGCGCGGTAGAACTCCGAGCGATTTGCGGCCAACTGCGCCTGCAGGCCGTCGAACACGCTCTTGGGCAGGCCCTCGGGGTTGGCGTCGGTCTGGACCATCAGCGGCGGTACCGCGCTGATGAGCACGGCCTTCGACGCGCGGCTCTCGCCGTGGCGGGCGAGGAACCGGACCACTTCACCGCCGCCGGTGGAGTGGCCGACGTGGATGGCGTCGTGCAGGTCGAGCGCCTCGACGAGCGCGGCGAGATCGTCGGCGTAGTGGTCGAGGTCGTGCCCGCCGGGGGTCTGGGTCGACCGTCCATGGCCCCGCCGGTCGTGGGCGATCACGCGGTAACCCTGGGAGAGGAAGAACAGCATCTGGTTGTCCCAGTCGTCGCTCGACAGCGGCCAGCCGTGGCTGAACACGATGGGCTGGCCGGTGCCCCAGTCCTTGAAGAAGATGTCGGTGCCGTCGGTGGTGGTGATGACGCTCATGTCGGTGCCTCTCGAAGTCGGAAGAAGGGGTGCGGGCTCAGTATCGGTCCAGCGGGTTCGAGCGCGTGACGATCAGCGGATCGGCGGGGGTGAAGGGGAATTGCGGTAGGTCCTCGATGTGGGTGCCGAAAGTGGCGGCGAGGACTTCGCGGGAGTAGGCGCTCGCCGATGCGCGGTAGCCGATGTCGGCGGGGAAGGGCTGATCGAAGAAGATCAGGAAGTGCCAGGGGTCGGTGCCGGTGTTCTCGATGTGGTGCGGGTAGGCGCGGGGGATGAAGTACATGTCGCCGGTGGTGAGGTTCCAGGTGTCCAGCGTGCCATCGGGATTCATGATGGTCATCCGCGCGTCGCCGTGGCGGACGTAGCCCATCTCGGCGGTGACGGGGTGCCAGTGCGGCTCCCGCATCCCGTCCTCGGTGACCCGCAGCGAGTACATCGAGATGTCCTTGAGCGCCGGCCAGAACTGGTCGCGGGCGAAGCGGGCGTTGCCGCTCACGTAGTTGAGTCCCGGCGACTGGGCCTCGACGTCGAACTTGTGCGGGTCGTTGAAGTGTGCGGCGGCCGGGACGACGGGGTCGCCGATGCGGGCGGCGAGCTTGTGGTCTTCGGGCGGGTTGGGTGGGAAGTTCCCTCCAGTGGTGCGCCGGATCTTCGTGAAGTCCGAGGACGGCAGGTCGTAGGTGTTGCCGAGCACCGCGTCGCTGAAGGCGCCGAGCGTGGCGCCGAACCCGAAGTCCTCGGGGCGTTCGTTGCGGAAGGCGATGATGAACTCGGCGACGTCGTCACCGATGTTCTCGATGTGGTGCAGCGACCCGGACTCGGCGTGGAACATCTGGCCGGCCGTCACGATGAACGTCGAGAACTTGCTGCCGCTGTCGAGGATCGACACCAGTGCGGTGCCCGAGACGCAGTAGGTGAGTTCGTTGGCGTTGGCGTGCCAGTGCGGCGTCCGCATGGCGCCGGGGTTGAGCAGCACCCGCTTGATCGACAGGCCCTTGAGGATCGGCAGGTTGTCGGCGGTGACGCGGCGCATCGAGCCCAGCTCGGACTCCTCGACGATCTCCCCGTCGAGCAGTGAGGCGGTGTGGACGCTGCGAGCCTGTGTCGTGGTCATCGGATCTCCTCGGAGGTGGTGGGCCCCGGCGTTGGGGCGTTCGGCCTGGCGACGTCTCCGACTCTCGTCTCGGTCACGGTCAATGTCTTTGACGGTGGCGGCCAACCGTCGTACCGGTCGGGGTGCATGGCCGCTTCCCGCTAGCAGGTATTGACCGACGGTCGTGGTCACGACCAGTGTCAGGGGGGTGAATCGCCGGGTCATCAGTCGAGTGACTGATGGATGCGCCCCCGCAGTGGGCCAAGATCACTCGACCGGCCGGATCGACCACTCCGGCCTATCATCCAAGGCGGAGCCGCGGCGCGGAGAACACGAGGGCGGGAAGCGATGAGTGGATGGCGGGGTGCCGGCGACCACCGCGGTGCCGTCGTCCTCGATCCGGCCATCATCGAACTGATCGACGCG
This sequence comes from Mycobacterium sp. PTI7, assembly GCF_056679845.1. Taxonomy (NCBI): domain Bacteria; kingdom Bacillati; phylum Actinomycetota; class Actinomycetes; order Mycobacteriales; family Mycobacteriaceae; genus Mycobacterium; species Mycobacterium sp. PTI7. The sequence goes on along the minus strand of NZ_CM155252.1, from coordinate 3,607,885 downwards.
ATGTCGACCCCGCCGACGCTGCGCCAACTTGGACCGCAGGACGGCCGCACCGCGCTGCGCGAGGCGCAGCAGACGCCGCGCGAGCACCCGGGGACGACGGCGCGCTTCCACACCGCCGAGGTGGGACCGGCGGGCCTGACCGGCCTCTGGGTGATCCGCCCGCGCCACGCCGAGGGACCGCTGCCCACCGTCTTCTATCTGCACGGCGGGCGGTGGATGTTCGGTGACGCCGACACCCACGCTCACGTCGTGTCGGAACTCGCCGTCGGAGCGGGCGTCGCGATGGTGGTGCCGGAGTACAGCCGCACGCCCGAGGCCCGGTATCCGGTGGCGCTGGAGGAGTGCTACGCCGCGCTGCTGTGGGTGCACGCCAACGCCGACGACCTCGACCTGGACGTCACGTCCATCGCGCTCGCCGGTGACTGCGCCGGCGCCACCATCGCCACGGCCGTCGCGATGCTCGCCAAGTCGCGTGGCGGTCCGCGGCTGCGCGCCCAACTGCTCTACTACCCGCCGACCGATGCGGCGTGCGACTCGGCGTCGCACCGCGAGTTCGGCGAGGGCTACCTGCTGTCCAGCGAGGAGCAGGCCTGGTACTGGAACCAGTACTGCGACGGCGACCGCACGTGCCCCACGGTGTCGCCGCTGCACGCCCGCCCCGAGGATCTGACCGGTCTGCCGCCGACGATGGTGGTCACCGCCGAGGCCGACGTGGTGCGCGACGAAGGCGCCGACTTCGCCCGCAACCTGCGCCGCGCCGGCGTCGACGTGACCGCCCTGCGCTACCTCGGCACGGTGCACGACTTCGTGGTGCTGAGCCGGCTGGCCGAGATCGCCCCCGCACGGGCGGCGATCGCGCAGGGCTCGTGGTTCCTGCGGGAGAGGCTGCACGCGTGAGCCCGCACCGGTTCCAGATCGTCGGCCGCGACGAGCTGGTCGCCCTCACCCGGGCCGTCGTCCGCGGTGCCGACACCGCTCCACCGGCGGTACTCCTGGTCGGCGAGTCCGGGATCGGCAAGACGGCACTGCTGCACTTCGCAGTACGCGCCGCCGACGACCAGCTGTGCGTCGTGTTCGCCGCGGGCGTCGCGGGGGAGTCGCACGGGTACGCCGCGCTGGCCGGACTGCTGTGGCCGGTGTTCCCGTCCGCGGCGACCCTGCCGCACGCCCTGCGCGACGCCCTGACCGAGGCGATGCACGGGCCGCCGGCGGTCGCGCGGCCGGCGCTCATCCGCGACGCCGTCATCGCGGTCCTCGAGGCCGCCGCCGTCGAACGGCCGGTCCTGCTGGTGATCGACGATGTCGACCTCTTCAACGACGAGATGAGCGATCTGCTCGTCGGCGTGGCCGCGCAGCTGATCACCACGCGCGTCCGGGCCGTGCTGACCGCGCACCGTCGCGACGTCCTCGCCGGCATCGGCCGGGCCCTCCGCACCGTCGAGATCGGACCGCTGTCGGCGCGCGACTCGGCGCTGCTGGTGGACTCGCAGCCCGAGCAGCCCAACCCCAGCGTGCGCGGCGAGATCATCCGCTGGTCGCGCGGCAACCCGTTGGCGCTCATCGAGTTCACCCGCGCCTACGCCCGCAACGGCACCTCGACCTTCCACGGCGCCACCCTGTCCGGCGGCGCAGGTACGCACCCGCTGTTCGCCGACCGGATCGCCGCGCTGCCCGCCGACACCCGCCGGCTGCTGCTGTTCGCCGCCGCGGGCACGGGACGGGAGACGGTCGACGCCGTCACCGCCGCCGCCGGACTGGGCAGCCACTTCGCCGCGTGGGAGCCCGCCCGCCGGGACGGCTACGTCGAGTTCACCGACGAGCGCCGCATCGTCTTCGCGCACGCACTGCTGCGCGCCGCCGCCTACGCGAGCGGCGACTTCGGCGAGCAGCGCGCCGCGCACCTCGCGCTGGCAGCGACCACCGGTCTCGAGGCGTCCGCGCGAGCCTGGCACCTGGGATCCGCCGCACCCGGATCCGACGAGATGATCGCCGCGATGCTGGAGGCCACCGCGAGCCAATCCGCCCCGCGTGCAGATGAATTGGAGCGTGCCCGGGCGCTGCAGCGTGCCGCCGAACTCAGCCCCGACCGCGTCGACGCGGCGCGGCGGTATGCGCTCGCCGCGGGCGCAGCCAACTTCGCGGGCGACCCGGCGTGGGCGCTGTCCATGACCGAGATGCCGCTGCGCGAGTCCGACGATCCGAACGTGACCGGCTACGCCGCGCTGATCCGGGCGTCGATCCTCCTGCAGTCCGGCCGGGCGGGGGACGCGTTCGCGGTGGTCGACACCGTCCTCGCCGGAACCTGGCCCGACGACGGCCACCTGGTCCTCGCGCTGCTGTACTCGGCGAGCGGTGCCGCGTACTACACCGGTGACGTCGAGCACCGTCGGCGACTGCGCGGGTGGCTCGACCGCGTGGGGGGCACGCCGCCGAGGCCGAGTGGCTTCCCGCTGCCGTTCCCGCCGGCGGCCGCCGACTTCCAACTCGCCTACGTCGGTATGTACGCCGACACCGCCGCTGCCGACGCACGGCCCGTCCTGCCGGCGCCGGTGGACCGGCCCACGGTGCCGGAACTCGAGCCCGTCCGCCGACTCATCGGTGGCACGATGGCCTTCGCCGCCGACGACACCGCGACGGCCGCAACCGAACTCGCCGGCGCCATCGAGAGTCTCTCGGCGGCGGGCGGCCTGCGTGGCTTCGGGTTCGCGGTGGCACCCCTGGCGTGGAGCCTGCTCGACACCGGACGGTGGACCAAGCTGGCCGAGATGCTCGACGAGGCCGCGGAGCTGTGTGCGGTCGTACTGGGCTCCACGCTCGTCGAGCGCGAGACCCTGGCCTGCCAGGCCCAGTGGATGGCGATGCGCGGCGACGTCGACGGCGCCACCGTGGCCGTGAGCCGGGCCCGGGAGTCGGCGGCCTCCGCCGGCGGGCCGCCGTGCGTCACCGAGGTGAACCTGCACCGCGCGGCCGGCTGGATCGACGTCGCCACCGGGGACTACGACGCCGCCTACCGCCGGTTCCGGGCCATGTTCGACGCCGACGGCCGACCCGTCCACTTCGTCGTGTCACACCGCGCCCTCGCCGATCTGGCGTGGTCGGCGGCGCGCAGCGGGCGCATCGAGGAGGCGGCACCACTCGTCGCGGCGATCGGTCGCGGGCTGGGTTCCACACCGCCGGTGCGGCTTCGACTGCTGCGGCACCAGGCGACCGCCCTCACCACCGACGGGCACCTCGCCGAACGGCACTACAAACTCGCGGTGTTCGACCCCGCCGGCGAACAGTGGCCGCTCGAACGCGCCCGCGCCCGCCTGCACTACGGCGAGTGGCTGCGGCGGGCGCGCCGGCCCGCGGAGGCCAGACCGCTCCTGGCGGCGGCGCTGGAGGTCTTCGAGCGGCTGGGTGCCGAACCGTTGGCCGGCATCGCACGCGCCGAGTTGCGCGCGGCGGGTGTCACCACCACCTCGACCGAGGACGCCGGCGACCTGCTCGGCGCGCTCACCGCCCAGGAGCGGCAGATCGTGACCCTTGCGGCGTCCGGTCTGACCAACCGCGAGATCGCCGAGCGGCTGCGGCTCTCACCGCGGACGGTCGCCTCGCACCTCTATCACGTCTACCCGAAGCTCGGGGTGAGCCGCCGCCACGAACTGCGCGAGTTCACGTCCTGATCCCGTGCAGCGCGGTCGCCAGCGCCGCCACGGCCTGCGCCGTCGCCGCGCGGGCCGCGCTCGACCGTGCCAGGGCGTCGAGCACCGGAAAGCCGTGGATGGTGCCCTCGTAGCGGACGGCGGTCGTCGTCACGCCCTCCTGGCGCAGCCGGGCGGCGAAGGCCTCACCCTCGTCGCGCGCCACGTCCGCCTCGGCCGTGATGACCAGCGTGGGTGGGAACTTCGCGAGATCGGCGGCCGACGCGTGCAATGCGCTGATCGTCGGATCGGTCCGGTCGCCGTCACCGAGATAGCCGCCCCAGTGCGCGAACAGGTGGTCGCGGTGCAGCAGGTAGCCCTCGGCGAACTCCTCGGCCGAGGGCGTGTCGAGCGCGGGATCGATCACCGGCGTGACGGCCACCAGCTGCGCGAAGCGGAACTCGTTGCGGCGCAGGGACAGCAGCACCAGGCCGATGCCCAGCGTGGCCCCCGTCGAGTCACCGGCGACCGCGACGCGCCGCGGGTCCACCCCGTGCCGCGCCCCCGCCTCGTGGATCCAGCGGACGGCCGCGTACGCCTGCTCAAGGGCGACCGGGTGGCGGGCCGCCGGCGACGGTGCGAACTCCGGGACGATCAGCGCCGCGGGCGTCCCGACGGCAAGCCGGGAGACGATCCGGGCGTGGCTGCGGCTGTCGCCCACCGCCCATCCGTCGCCGTGCAGGTACACCACCGCGGGCAGCGGTCCCGCGACGTGGGACGGACGGACGACGCGGACCCCGATCGTGCCGTACTCACCCGAGGCGACGTCCACCCACTCGTCGACGGTGCCGGTCCCGTCGGGCGCGGCCTGCAGATCGGACCACGCCGTCCCGCTGGCTCCGATCGACCCGAGCAGATCCGTGACGGCCGGGTCCAGCACGAGGCCGGGTGCTTCGGCCGTCACCGCGACCCGCCACGCGTGACCGTCATCGCACCAGTCTCTGCCGACCGCGGCCCGTGATCATCAGTCATCCGACTGATGACGTCGGGCCGCGCGGCGAGCACACTGCCAGGATGAGCCTCGACGGGAGTCCCGTGCGCAGCGCCGACCGTGCCGTCGACGTCCTTGCCGCCACGGCATGCAGCACCGAGGGAGGACACCGATGACGACGATGGATCGCGTGGGCCAACCGGTCAACCGCGTCGAGGGTGGCGGCAAGGTCACCGGCGCCGCGACGTACACCGCCGACGTTGCGCTACCGGGACAGGTGCACGCCGTGCTGGTGCAGTCGGAGATCCCGCACGGCACCGTCACCGAGGACTCGCTGCGGACGAGTGCCGACCGCGTCGCCGCGGCGCCCGGCGTGCTGCACGTGCTCACGCCGCTGAACTGCCCACCGCTGCGAGCACTTCCCGACGACCTGACGTGGGACCTCCCGCTGGAGCGGCGCCCGCCCCTGTCGGACCTGACGGTGCAGCACGTCGGACAGCACATGGTGCTGGTGGTCGCCGACACGTGGGAGAACGCCACGGCGGCTGCGGAACTCGTCGACCTCGAGTACGAGGAGCTGCCCGCCCTGCTCGACGCCCACGACGTGGCCGAGGCGGCCGGCGGCCAGGACGGCCCGATCCGGCAGGGGAGCTACCGTCCCGACCACTTCGTCAAGCTGAGCGAGGAGAAGCTGCAGGACCGCCGCGGCGAACCACCCACCGACGGCGGCACCCGGGTGACGGCCCGCTACACCACGCCGATGAACGCGCACTACCCGATCGAACTGTCGGCCACGGTCGCGGCCTGGGACGGGGACCGGCTGACCGTGCACGACAGCACGCGGTGGATCGCCGGCGAACGGGCCGCGCTCGCGGCGTATCTCGGCATGCCCGAGGACCACGTCCGCGTGCTCGCCCCGCTGGTGGGCGGCGCGTTCGGGTCCAAGAGCTTCCTCTGGATGCACGTCGTGCTGTGCGCCGTCGCGGCGCGTGAGATCGGCCGCCCCGTCAAGCTGGTGCTGACGCGTGACCAGATGTTCTCGTCCACCGGACATCGGCCACGCACCGAGCAGGACCTGGTGCTGGTCGCCGATGACGACGGCGCCATCCGCAGCACCGAGCACCACACCCTCACCGAGACGTCGACGGTCGCGCACTTCTGCGAGCCCACCGGACTGTCCAGCCGATTCCTGTACCAGTCGCCGCATCTCGAGGTGTCGCACCGCACCGCCCGGATCAACGCGCCCACGCCGTGCTTCATGCGCGGCCCGGGGGAGGCGCCGGGGCTGTTCGCCCTCGAGGTGGCGATCGACGAACTGGCCCACGAACTCGGCCTCGACCCCCTCGAACTGCGTGTGCGCAACCACGCCGACGCGGATCAGGCCAGTGGCAAGCCATGGTCGGGCAAGCACCTGCTCGACTGCTACGAGACCGGGTCCCGGCGCTTCGGGTGGGCCGACCGGCCCGTCGCGCCGCGAGCGCTGACGCGCGACGGCGTCCAGATCGGCTGGGGGATGGCGACCGCCACCTACCCCGGGCGACGGATGCCCGCGTCCTGCAGCGTGATGACCGCGCCTGACGGGACCGTCCGGTTCGCCTCCGCCACACACGAAGTCGGCAACGGCGTGCGGACCGTCATGACGCAGGTGGCGGCCGATGCGACCGGGCTCCCGCTGGAGTCGGTGACCTTCGAGTCCGGCGACTCCGACTTCCCCGCCGCGCCCTACAGTGGTGCGTCGCAGACCACCGCCACCGTCGGCTCGGCGGTGTTCGCCGCGGCGACGGAGTGGCGGCGACGGGTGGACGAGCTGGCCGGCACCTCCGACCCCGACCTGCTCGACGTGGCCCGCACCCACCACGATCGGCTGAGCTTCGTCGCCGACAGCGACGCCGGCGACCAGGAGCACGAGGCGTTCCAGTCGTTCGGCGTGCACTTCTGCGAGGTGGAGGTCGACGAGGAGATCGGTCGCGCGTCGGTGGTGCGGTGGGTCGCGGTGATGGACTGCGGCCGCGTGCTCAACCCGAAGCTCGCGCGCAGTCAGGTGATGGGAGGCATCACGTTCGGCCTCGGGATGGCGCTGCTCGAACAGGTGCCCTACGACGGCGAGACCGCCCGCATGATCGGCGAGTACTACCTGCCCACCCACGCCGACCGGCCCGACTTCGACGTGTCGTTCGTCGACAGCACCGACTACGGCCTCGACCCGATCGGGGTCCGCGGCATCGGCGAGATCGGCGCGTGCGGTGTGCCCGCCGCGATCGCGAACGCCATCTTCCACGCCACCGGAAAGCGGTTGCGCGACCTACCGATCACGCTGGAGAGCCTGATGGCGCCGTATCGACCACCCACCTCGAAGGAGGCCTGATGAGCGAGGACCACGAGGTGGAACTCCGCGTCAACGGCGAGACCCACCGTGTCGCGGCCGACGTGCGGACGACGCTGCTCGACCTGCTGCGCGACCGGCTCGAACTGACCGGCACCAAGAAGGGTTGCGATCACGGCCTGTGCGGGGCGTGCACGGTGGCGGTCGACGGCGAGCGGGTGGTCAGCTGCCTCACCCTGGCGGCCTCCGTCGACGGGTGCGAGGTGCTGACCATCGAGGGCATCGCGTCCGGTGAGGAGCTGCACCCGCTGCAGCACGCCTTCCTCGACTGCGACGGGTTCCAGTGCGGCTTCTGCACGTCGGGTCAGATCTCGTCGGCGCACGCGATGCTCGCCGAGCACGCCCGCGGCGATCTGAGCACGGCGTCGTTCGAGGGCCCGCGCGACGAGGTGGTCAGCGGCTGCGCTCGACTGTCGCACGCGGAGATCCGGGAGCGCATGGCGGGCAACATCTGTCGGTGCGGGGCGTATGCCAACATCGTCGACGCGATCGCGTCCGTGGCGGGGGAGCGGTCGGCGTGAAGACGTTCGAATTCCGCCACGCCACCTCCGTCGACGACGCCGTCGCGGGCGCCGAGGCGGGTGGCACCTACTTCGCGGGCGGCACCAACCTGCTGGACCTGATGAAGGGTGGGGTCGCGCAGCCGACGACACTGGTCGACCTGCGGCGGCTGGGGCTGACCGACATCACCGAGACCGACGGCGGCGGTGTGTTCGTCGGGGCGGGCGCGAGCAACAGCGCGCTGGCGAACCACCGGCTGATCCGCACCCGGTATCCGGTGGTGTCGCACGCGATCCTGAGCGGGGCGACCACGCAGCTGCGCAACATGGCGACGGCCGGGGGAAACCTGTTGCAGCGCACGCGGTGCCCGTACTTCATGCAGACGACGTTCACGGAGTGCAACAAGCGGATTCCCGGCAGCGGGTGCGCGGCCCGCACCGGCTTTCACCGCGAGCATGCGATCTTCGGCGCGAGCGAGCAGTGCGTGGCGATCCACCCGTCGGACATGGCGGTGGCGCTGGCGATCCTCGATGCGGTGGTGCACGTGCAGGGGCCCGACGGGCCGCGCGTGATCCCGATCGACGGCTTCTTCGCGCTGCCGGGAGAGACGCCACACGTGGACAACGTGCTGCGGCCCGCGGAGTTGATCCTCGGCATCGAGCTGCCGCCGTCTCGGTTCGCCGACCACTCCTGGTATCTGAAGGTGCGCGACCGGCACAGTTACGCGTTCGCGCTGGTGTCCGTGGCAGTGGGGTTGGCGATCGAGGACGGGGTGATCACGTCGGCGGCGCTCGCGCTCGGTGGGGTGGCGTCGAAGCCGTGGCGACTGCACGTGGCCGAGGCGGCGCTGGTGGGTCGTCCAGCCGACGAGGCGGCCTTCCACGCCGCGGCGGCGCTCGCGATGGAGGGTGCGGAGCCGTTGCCGCAGAACGAGTTCAAGGTCGACCTCGGTCGGCACGCCGTGGTGCGGGCGTTGACCCGCGCCGCTGCCGTCGAGTGAGCGCTGGCGGTCACTGCCACTCGCACATTGGTCGCGTGAGCGCTATCTGAACGGCGGGGTCGAGCGCGGGGCCAACCACTGTGTCTCGCCCACGCGTCAACGAATGATGACGCGCTGGGGAGCGCCACGTCCTCGCTGGCGGCTGGCGTCCTGGTCGAGTGAGCGTTGACGGTCACCGCCACTCGCACTTCGGTCGCGTGAGCGCTATCTGAACGGCGGCGGCGCGGGCCGGGCCCGACGACTGTGTCTCCCCCACGCGTCAACGAATGATGACGCGCCAGCGAGCACACGTCCTCAGCGAGCGGGTGCGACCCCCGGAACTACCGGCCCGGGATGTACTGCAGCGCCTTGACGAACGGCGGCATGATCTTCGCCCACAGCTTCGGCGGAAGTCCCCGCGGCCCACCGAGGTTCAGGATCCGCGTCGTGGCGATCGTCTGCGGCTCCGTGTACTTGATGAGCCCCTCGGGGCCGTGGCGACGGCCCATCCCGGACACCCCCATGCCACCCATCGGCGCGCCGGTGCTGCCCCAGGTGGGCGCGTAGCCCTCGTCGACGTTCACGGTGCCGGCGTGGATCCGAGCCGCGATGTCCTCGCCCTCGCGCTTGCTGCCCGCCCAGACGCTGGCGTTCAGGCCGTACTCGGTGTCGTTGGCGCGGGCGACGGCCTCGTCGACGTTCGCCACCGGGTAGATCGAGACGAGCGGTCCGAACGTCTCCTCGCGGAAGCACTCGGCGTCCTCGGGGACGTTCGTCAGGACGGTCGGTTCGAAGAACAGCGGCCCCAGGTCCGGCCGCGCCTTCCCGCCCGCCACGACGGTCGCGCCCTTCACGACCGCGTCGTCGACGTGCGCGGAGACGGCCTTGACCTGCTCCTCGGAGATCAGGCTGCCCATCTCGACGCCGAACTCGTATCCACCACGGAACGTCATGTTGCGGACGCGCTCGCCGAACACGCGGATGAACTCGTCGGCGATCGACTGCTCGACGTAGATGCGCTCGATCGAGATGCAGAGCTGCCCGGAGTTGGCGAAGCACGCGCGCACGGCGGCGTCGGCCACCTCGCGCAGGTTGGCGCCGGCCGTCACGATCATCGGGTTCTTGCCACCGAGTTCGGCAGAGAAGCCGATCAGCCGGCGACCCGCCTGCTCGGCCAGCAGCTGACCCGTGGCGGTGGACCCCGTGAACATCAGGTACTCGGTGTTCTCGACCAGCGCCGTACCGACCACGGAGCCCTGGCCGGGGACGACGGCGAACAGGTCGCGCGGCAGCCCGGCGTCGTACAGCAACTCGACGCAGGCCAGCGCGCAGTACGGCGTCTGGCTGTCGGGCTTGAGCACCACGGCGTTGCCGGCGAGCAACGCGGCGATCGCGTCGGACACCGCCAGCGTCATCGGGTAGTTCCACGGCGAGATGACGCCGACGACGCCCTTCGGCTGGTACCGCACGACGGTCTTCGTGAGGCCCGGCAGCATGCCCGTCACCCGTTGCGGACGCAGCAGCTTCGGCGCGACGCGTGCGTAGTGCCGCGCCGTCATCGCGATGTCGAGGATCTCCTCTTGAGCGGCGTTGCGGGACTTGCCCGTCTCGGCCTGCGCCATGTCCATCAGTGAGTCGAGGTTCTTGAGCACCAGGTCGCGGTAGCGGTGGAAGATCGCGGCGCGCTCGCTGACTGGCCGTGTCGCCCACTCCTGCTGCGCCACCCGGGCACGGGCGACCGCATCCAGGGCGTCCTGCGCGGTGCCGACCGGAATGGTGGTCAGCTCCTTGCCGGAGAACACCTCGGTGACGGAGCGGGTGGGCCGCTCGGACGCGTCGGGGATGGCGATCAGATCGGCGAGACGCCCAAACGTTGCTGCGGACGGTGCGGGCATGGCGACTCCTCGGGAGGGGTGTTACTGGCCAGTAACGCTATTTGCAGTTCTACCCGATCGGACGAGACCAGCGCCAGCGGCCGACTGCGTACCCCGCCCGGGCGACGTGAGCGCGGGTCATCGCAGCGACGTTCGCGGACCGGTGTAGACCCGCGCGATCCGCCGGCGCGACACGGCATCCGAGATCCCCGGCAGCAGCCGGCTGGCGAGGACCGCGGCGCGCGTCCGTCGGCCGGGGACGATCATGCGACGGCCGGCGGCGACACCCGAGATCGTCTCCGCCGCCACCTGTTCCACCGACAGCTTGGGGATGGTGAGGGTGTGCTCGCGGTTCTCGGGCGTGCGGCACGCATTGAGCGAGTCGACCATCGGCGAGTCGAACTCGCCGGGACACACGAGGACGATGCGGACGCCGCGGGGTTCGACCTCGTAGGCCAGCGACCGGGTGTAGCCCACGATCGCGTGCTTGCTCGACGAGTACGCGGTGTACCCGAAGACGCCGATGAGGCCGGCCACCGACGAGACGTTGACGATCGTCCCGGGATTGTCGCCGAACGTGGCCAGCGCAGCGGTGCAGGCATTGACGGTGCCGAAGAGGTTGACGTCCATCACGGCGCGGTGATCGTCGATCGTGAGCTGGTCGGCGTGGCCCTCGATGAGGATGCCCGCCGAGTTGATCAGGGTGTCGATGGCGCCGGTGGTCTGCGCGAGTTCCTCGAACGCGGTGCGGGTGGCGGCCGCGTCGACGACGTCGAGAACCAGGGTGCGGACGTTCGCGGCGGGCGTCTGGCGCCGCAGCCCGGCCGCGGCCGCGGCGAGCCGGGACTCGTTGCGCGCGACGAGCGTCACCGCGACGCCCTGCTGCACGAGCTGCCGGGCGATCTCGAGGCCGAGCCCCGACGACCCGCCGGTGATGACGCAGTGGTGCCACGGCGGGACGCGCTTCACGACGGTTCTCCCGGCTTCGGCGGAACGTGGCTGAGCGCCTCCTCGGCCATGGCCGTGATCGTGAGGCTGGGGTTCACCCCCACGTTGGCGGGCATCGTCGAGCCGTCGGTGATGAGGAGGTTCTCGTAACCGAACGCGCGACGGTACCTGTCGACCACGCCGTCCTCGGCGGTCGTCCCGATGACGGCGCCGCCCAGGATGTGTGCGGTGGTCGGCGCCCCGAGCAGCGACTCGGCGATCGAGGACTGCGGGTATCCGCCGATGATGCGAGCTGCCCGCTGCGCCACCTCGTTCGCGATGGGCAGGTAGCTGCTCGGCGCGGGCCCGTGGGAGCGCTCGGTGACCAGCCGCCTGCCGAAGCGCGCGGGTCGCAGTCGCAGCGACGAGTCGACGCTCTGCATGACGGTGAAGATGACGGTCCGTCGCGACCAGCCGCGGATGCGGACGGGATTGAGCCACCGCCGGGGGTGTCGCACGATCTCCCAGACGAACTTCACCGGCCGGCCCCGGCCGCCGGTCAGCGGACCGAAGATCAACCCGAGCGGGTCGCCGCCCAGGCCGTAGGTGTTGTTGGTGAAGTGGGTCTGCTCGTCGGGGTGCACGCTGGAGGTGATGGCGATGTCGGCGATCAGGTCGGCGTCGCGGCGCAGCGTGGTCGCCGCGACGATGGCCTCGCTGTTGGTGCGGACGACGTCGCCGACGCGCTCCGAGAGCCGGGCGAGGGATCCGGTGTCGCGCATCGTGTGGAGGAGTCGCGTGGTGCCGAGCGCGCCACCGGCCAGCACCACGCCGGCCGTGACGTCTCGCCGGCGGTCCCTGCGGAACCGCCGCCCGGTCCGGACGCTGGTGACGACGTAGCCGTCCGAGCCGTCGGCGCGACCGGCGGGCGCGATGTCGGTGACGGTCCGTTCGGCCCGGATGCGGGCGCCGTGTCCCCGCGCGAGGTGCAGGTAGTTCTTGACGAGGGTGTTCTTGGCGCCGTGCCGGCAGCCGAGCATGCACTGTCCGCAGTTGACGCAGCCGGTGCGATCGGGACCCGCGCCGTCGAAGTACGGATCGGTGACGGTGACCCCCGGCGTCCCCAGGAAGACGCCCACCTCGGTCGGGTGGTGGGCGGCGGCGACGCCGAGTTCCGATGCGACCGAACGCATCATCTGCTCGCTCGGACCGTCGGCCCGGCACGTGACGGCGCCGAGCATCCGCTGGGCCGTCGCGAAGTGCGGCGCGAGCACCGCGCGCCAGTCGGCGAGGCCGGCCCACTGCGGGTGCCGGTAGAAGTCGTCGGAGTGCGGGACGTACAGCGTGTTGCCGTACACCAGGGACCCGCCGCCGACGCCGACCCCGCTGAGCACCGACACGTGGCGCAGCGGCGTCAGCGCGAGGATGCCCTTGAGGCCGAGGCCGGGCGCCCACAGCAGGCGGCCGAAATCGTAGGCCGTCCGGGCGAAGTCCGCGTCGGAGAACTCGCGGCCCTGCTCGAGCACGGCGACGTCGTAGCCCTTCTCGGCCAGTCGCAGTGCGGCGACGCTGCCGCCGAATCCGGAGCCGACGATCAGCCAGTCCAGCCGGTCGTTCGCGTGTGCGGTCATCGTCGACGCACGCCTCCATCCCGGATCGGTCGACCCGTAGGCCGACGCTAGCGCCGCGTCATCTCCTCGCACAGGTGCAATGCGGATCCAGAGTTACTAGATTCGGCAACGGGGCCGTGAAAGGGGATCGCGTGGTCGAGTGGGACGTACCGCGCTCGGGTTCGGGCGCGCTGGTCATGATCGACCTCGCCCGGGAGCGCGGGTTGACCGTCGAGGACGCGCTGCGCGACACGGGGTTGACCATGTCGCGGCTGGCGGACCGGGGGAGCGAGATCTCCACCCGGCAGGAGTTCGCCGTCGTCGGCAACGTCGTCCAGGCCCTCGGCGACCCACCCGGTCTCGGCGTCGAGGCCGGCTCGCGGTTTCAGCTGCCGCTGTACGGCACCTTCGCGTTCGCACTGATCAGCAGCGCCACCGTGCGCGCGGCCGTGGACACCCTGCTGCGCTCGATGAGCCTGACGTTCGCCTTCAGCTCGGTCACTCGGGCCGCGCGCGACGGACGGACGGCCTTCACGTTCACCGCCGACGGCATCCCGTCGCACCTGCGGCGCTTCGTGGTCGAGCGGGACGTGGCCGGGCTGCGCCGGCTGCAGCGGGAGGTGTTCGCCGACCCGCCGCCGCTGCCGGTCGAGTTCGCCTTCCCCGCACCGGACGACGCCGGCGTCTACGACGACGCGTTCGGCGTGCGGCCGCTGTTCGGGGTGGCGGAGTCGGCGGTGGTGGCCGACGACGCGCTGCTGGACCTGCCGATGCCGCAGGCCAACGAGCAGGTGCTCGCTCTGGCACTCGAGCAGTGCAGCGTCCTGCTCGAGCGACGGCGACCGCTGCGGGACACCGGGCGGCTGGTGCGCGACATCCTCGTCCGGAACCTGGGCAGCGTTCCGGACGCCCGGCTCGTCGCGCGGGAACTCCACGTCAGCGACCGGACGCTGCGGCACCGGCTGGCCGCGGAGGGGACGTCGTTCCGGGCGCTGGTCGAGGAGGTGCGCGAGCGCTTCGCGGAGGAGTTCCTCGCCGGCGGGATGGCCGTCGCCGAGATCGCGGAGCGGCTGGGTTATCGGGAGCTGTCGAGCTTCTCGCAGGCCTTCCGCCGGTGGAAGGGCGTCGGGCCGCGGGAGTACCGCAGGCTGTCTGCTACCCTGCGCGTGCGGTGAAGCGCTCGAGCAGCACCGACACCGTCAGCACGACGATGCCCGCCACGGCCAGGATGGCACCCGCCGCCGCGGGTGCGGTGTAGCCGAGGCCGGCCGAGATCACCAGGCCGCCGATCCACGCGCCCGCCGCGTTCGCGATGTTCAGCGCGGAGTGGTTCAGCGCCGCCGCGAGCGTCTGCGCGTCGTGCGCGACGTCCATCAGCCGGGTCTGCAGCGCGGGGCCGATCGAGGCGCCCGTCGCGCCGATGAAGAACAGCCCCAGCATGGCCGTCCACGGGTTGTGCGACGCGTACACGAACAGCGCCAGCACGATGCCCAGCGCGGTCATCGACGCGTAGAGGCCGCGGATGACGGACTTGTCGGCCATCCGCCCGCCGACGAGGTTGCCGACCACCATGCCGAGCCCGAACGCCATCAGGCCGAGCGGGATCAGGGCGCGGGCCAGACCCGCGACGTCGGTCAGCGTCGTCGACACGTAGGTGTAGACGGCGAACATGCCACCGAAGCCGACCATGCCGACCAGCAGCGACAGCCACACCTGGACCCGCTTGAGCGCGCCGAGTTCGGTGAGCGGGCTGCTGACGTGCATGCCGCGCATCGTGGGCAGCCAAAACCAGATGGCCGTGAGGGTGAGGAGGCCGACCGCGACGACGAGTCCGAACGCGCTGCGCCAGCCGAAGTGCTGTCCGAGCCACGACGCGGCCGGGACGCCGATGACGGTCGCGACCGTGAGGCCGGTCAGCACGTGGGCGACGGCCTTCGCGCGGTTCTGCGGGCCCATCAGGTGGGCGGCGACGAGGGCCGCGATGCCGAAGAAGGCGCCGTGCGGCAGGCCCGCGATGAACCGGGCCGCCATCAGGGTTTCGTAGGAGGGCGCGAACATGCTGGCCAGGTTGGCGACGGTGAAGACGACCATCAGCCCCAGCAGCAGCGTCTTGCGGCGCATCCGTGCGGTCAGCGACGCGATCAGGGGTGCGCCGACGACGACGCCCAGCGCGTACGCGGAGATGACGTGTCCGGCGATCGGCTCGGTGATGTTCAGGCTGGCGGCGATGTCGGGCAGCAGGCCCATCGCGACGAACTCGGTGGTGCCGATGCCGAAGCCACCCAGGGCGAGGGCGAGCACGGCGAGCCACCGGACGGTGGGATCCGGCGCCACGACGGAGCGGGGACCGACGTGGTGGTCGGGCTTGGCGAGGGTACGAGTCACGTCGTCAACGGTAAGCCCACTTCGGCCTCCGTGTAAAACGACTTTTGCATTTTTTAGGCGAAAGTGGCGCAGCTTACGATCTTGCGGTTGAATCGGACGCATGGCCAGCGTCGGCGACGTGTTCGCCCTGATCCGGGATCTCCGCGGGACCACCCGCGCCGAACTCGGTCAGCTCACCGGCCTGTCGCGCACGGCGATCGGTGCCCGCGTGACCGTTCTGCGTCAGCTCGGCCTGGTCGCCGAGAGCGAGGCCGCCGCCTCCACCGGCGGACGCCCCGCCACCCGGCTCACCTTCGACGTCGACGCCGGAATCGTGGTCTGCGTGGCGATCGGCATCAGCCGGACCCGCATGGCGGTGTGCAACCTCGCCGGCGAACTCCTCGCGACGTCCGACATCGACCAGGAGGTCCCGCTCGGGCCCGACGACCTGATGCCCGACGTCGTCAAGAGCCTCGACCTGATGCTCGAGGCCCACCCGGGCGTGCCGGTGTACGGCGTGGGTCTGAGCCTGCCCGGGCCGGTCGATCGCGAGCGCGGCTGCAGTCGCGACTCGCCGATCCTGCGCGGCTGGGACGGCGTCCGGCTGCGGCCGTACTTCGCCGAACTCGAGAGTCTCGCCGAGGTTCCGGTAATCATGGACAACGACGCCAACGCCATCGCGGTGGGCGAACGCGGCGGTGAGCTGCAGCGGCTCGACGACCTCCTGGTCATCAAGGCGTCGACGGGTCTCGGCGCGGGCATCATCGCCGGCGGCGTCCTGCAGCGCGGCGCAACACAGGCCGCAGGCGAGTTCGGCCACAACAAGACCGCAGCGGCACAGGGTCTTTCGTGCCGGTGCGGCGACACCGGCTGCCTGGAGGCCGTCGCGGGCGGCTGGGCGCTCGTGCACCGGCTGCAGCAGCAGGGGCGCTCGGTGCGTCACATGCGCGACGTCGTCGACCTCGTCCACGCCGGCGATCCCGAGGTGCGCGGCATGGTCCGGGACAGCGGCAGGCACGTCGGCGAGGTGATCGCCGCGGCGGTCAACCTGCTCAACCCCGCCGTGCTGGTGGTCGCCGGCGACATGGCGGCCGCCTACGACGTGTTCGTGGCGGGTCTGCGAGAGACGTTGTACGGCAACGCGACCGCGATGGCGACGCGTGCGCTGCAGGTGGTGCCCGCGGCACACGGTGGGCACTCCGCGGTGGTGGGCATCGCCGCGCTGGTCCTCGACGAGGTGCTCAGCGCGCGCGCCGTCGACGCACTGACCGCGAGGCCCTAGCCGGGGATCTGGGTCTGCTGGTAGAGCGCGAGCCGCCAGCCGGAGTCCGTGCGGTGGTAGACGCTCGACATGGCACCGACGAACGCGGGCTCGTCACCGTCCCGGTATCCGGTGCCGACGTAGACCAGCGCCGCGGTGTCGTCGTCGATCGCGACGAGCCGGACGTCGCCGATCTCGTAGGTGCGCCACGGCGGCGACTGTGACAGCGACTCGACGACGGTGTCGCGATCCATCACCATGCCGTTCGCGAGCACCATGACCGCGTCGGGCAGCATCAGCGTGCCGTAGTAGCGGGAGCCGGAGGAGGTGCACAACGCATCCCACCCGCCGCGCTCCAGTTCGAGGAGTTCGTCGACCGAAGGGTTCATGTCGGCCCGGATACCCGCTGCCACGCCGGTTATGGCGTCAGGTCGCCTTCGCGATCACGTTCTCCGCGAACCACTCCAGGTTGCGGATCTTGTCGTCGAGCGGCTCGGTGTCCGGCCCCATGACGTAGGGGATCCGGAAGCCGACGATGACGTCGGTGACGCCCTTGTCCTCGAGCCGCTTGACCCCGTCGAGGGTGAACCCGTCGATGGAGATGACGTGGATCTCGAACTCGTCGGCGAGCCCGATCCGCTCCTCGGTCTCGCGGTAGTGCTGCAACTTCTTCAGCAGGGGGTCGAGTTCCTCGGGGTCGCCGCCGCCGTGCATCCACCCGTCGTTGCGGGCGGCGCGCTTGAGGGCGGCGTCGGCGTGCCCGCCGATCAGGATGGGCAGCGGCTTGGTGGGCGCGGGCGTCATCTTGAACCGCGGGAAGTCGTAGAACTCCCCGTGGTACTCGAAGTAGTCGCCGGACGTCAGGCCGCGGATGACGTCGATGCACTCGTCCATCCGCTTGCCGCGCCTGGCGTACGGCACGCCCATGATCTCGTAGTCCTCGGGCCACGGGCTCGTCCCGACGCCGAGGCCGAGGCGGTTGTCGAACATCGCGGCCAGCGACCCGGCCTGCTTGGCCACCAGCGCGGGCGGCCGGATCGGCAGCTTCAGCACGAAGATGTTGAAGTGCAGCCGGGTGGTGACCGCGGACAGCGCACCGATCAGCGCGAACGACTCGACGAAGGCCTTGCCGTCCAGGAACTCCCGGTTGCCGTCCTCGGTGTACGGATACGTCGAGTCGGACTCCTCGGGATACGCGACGCTGTCCGGGATCGTCATCGCGTGGTACCCGGCCTCGTCGGCCGCCTTGGCCAACGGAATGTAGTACTTCGGGTCGGTCATGGCTTCCGCATACGTGAACCGCATGCCCGCGATACTAGAACACGTTCTAATTCTCCGAGGCGGAACGGTGGCCGGCCCGCGAGCGCCAGTCGAAGGGCGGAGTGCCCATGCCCGTCACCGCGTAGCCGCCCTGTGCCGTCCGCTCGGCGATGCGCGCCGCTGCGGTGCGGCCGTTGGCGGTCAGCAGCGCCTCGGGGCGCTTGAGGACGTCGTCGGTCAGCGGCCCGAAAACCGTTCCGCGCCAGTGATACTTGCCGTCGATGGGGTCGAGGTGTCCGGTGAGGCGGGCGCGGACGGCGTGGTCGACGTCGGCGACGCGCAGCGTGGCGGGCCCCACGTAGACCTCCTCGGAGACCTCGTCGGCACCCTCCTGGGTGGGCTCCTCCGCCGGGCTGGACGTGGTGGCGCCGCCGGGCAGGAAATTGCTCCGGCGCCACATCCGGCGCGCGATCGGGCCCATCAGCCCGACCTCCTCGAGGAACGCGGCCAGCGGCGCGAAGCCCCCGGCCTGCACCCGATGCCGGTGTGCGCTGCGACGGGCCTGCGCCCGGGCCTCGAGCGCGGGCAGTCCGACGCGGCGGTACTGCACGGGGTTGGTGAAGAGGTGCTGGAAGAACGGTCCGCCGACGCCGTTGAGGTTGGCCACCCACCACCGGTTCAGCCGCGGCATCTCCTGGACGCGGCGGCGGACGCCGTCACGCGCGAACTGGATGTGCCGGGCCTCCTCCGTCACGTGAATCCGCATGAGCCGCTGCACCATCGGCTGCAGGTCGGGATCGTCCATCATCTGGCGCTGCAGCGAGTCGAAGATCTCCTCGCCGACCAGCGCGGCCACCCATAGCAGCGACCCCTTGAACGTCAGTGGCAGCGCGTTGATGATGATCCGCTGGTAGCGGCGCGGCTGAACGGGTTTGGCGCCGAGGCGTTCGATCGCCTTGCCGAACATCACCATGTGGCGGGTCTCGTCGCCCATCTCGGTGAGCGCGTAGTGCGTGGCGTTCGACGTGGGATCGGCGTGCATCAGGTCGCGCAGCAGCGCCTGGTTCAGGATGTTCTCGAACCAGATGCCCGCCGAGAGCGTGTTCACCAGCTCCTGCCGGGACAGCTCGATCTGCTGGGCCCGCGTCATGGCGTCCCACATCGGGGTGCCGTACAGCGACACGACCTTCGGCGGCAGGAAGAACTTGTCCGGGTCCAGCGGTGCGTCCCAGTCGATGTCGACGATCGGTTCGAAGGACTTCTTCACCGACCCCCGCAGTAGGCGACCGGAGAAGTCGTCGCGCGACGGAGTGGTGGAGGTCCTGGTCGAAGCGGTCACCGTTGACGTCCCTTCGTTGGGTGCTCACACGGTATGGACGCCGAGCCGACCGTGTCAATACCCCGGGTACCGGATACTCGGGGTAATGAATTGACGCGGGCGTTTCACGCCACCGGGTGCGGGTACCGACTCGGCATGACCACTACCGACGGTGATGCGACGCCGGACGTCGAGGAACGGATGCCCGATCCCGACGATCCGCGCAAGCCCGACTCGCCGGGCGACCTCACCAAGCCGTCCGTCCTGTTCGTCCTGCGGAAGACCGCACGCGAGTTCAGTCAGGATCAGTGCACCGACCTCGCCGCCGCGCTGACGTACTACGCAGTGCTGTCACTGTTTCCGGCGCTGCTGGCGCTGGTCTCGCTGCTCGGCGTCTTCGGGCAGGGGCAGCGCACCACCGACGCCGTGCTCGAGATCGCCGGCGGCATCGCACCGGCGTCGGTGATCGACACGATGCGCCCGACCGTCGAGCAGCTCGTCAACACCCCGTCGGCGGGGTTCGCGCTGATCCTCGGCATCCTCACCGCGCTGTGGTCGGCGTCCGGGTACGTCGGCGCCTTCGGCCGCGCGATGAACCGGATGTACGAGGTCGAGGAGGGCCGGCCGATGTGGAAGCTGCGGCCCCAGCAGCTCCTGCTGACGTTCGCCGGGCTGGTGCTCGCCGCCGCGGTGGCGTTCATGCTCGCGATCAGCGGCCCGATCGCACGCACCATCGGCGACTCGCTCGGTCTGGGCGATGCGGCGGTCACGGTGTGGAACGTCGCCCGCTGGCCCGTGATCCTGCTGGCGGTCGTGCTCGCGGTGGCGATCCTCTACTACGCCACGCCCAACGTGAAGCAGCCGAAGTTCCGGTGGATCAGCATCGGCGCCGGACTCGCCATCGTCACGTGGATCGTCGCATCGGTGGGCTTCGGCATCTACGTCTCCAACTTCAGCAGTTACAACAAGACCTACGGGGCGCTCGCCGGTGTCATCGTCTTCCTGCTGTGGCTCTGGATCACCAACCTGGCGTTGCTGTTCGGCGCCGAACTCGACGCGGAACTCGAGCGCGGCAGGCAGTTGCAGGCCGGGCTGCCCGCCGAACGCGACCTGCAGCTGCCGCCCCGCGACACCAAACTGATCGAGAAGAACGCCGCCGCCGAGGAGAAGGACGTCGAGCGCGCCGCGGCACTGCGCCGGACGCGCGGAGGCGGCGACTGACGTCGTCGTGATGGCAGGATCGGGCCATGGGTCAGTTCCTGCTCCGGGCCGCGACCACCGGTGTCGCGCTGTGGATCGTGACGCAGCTGGTCGACGGGATCGCCTTCGTCGGCGGCGACGACACCGTGCAGCGGGTCGCGATCGTCGTCGTGGTGGCGGTGATCTTCGGCCTGGTTAACGCCATCATCAAGCCGATCGTCCAGCTGCTGTCGATCCCGCTCTACGTCGTCACGCTCGGCATGATCCACGTCGTGATCAACGCGGCCATGCTCTGGATCACGTCGTCGATCACCGAGCACACCACGCACTGGGGGCTCTACATCGACGACTTCTGGTGGACGTCCATCTGGGCGGCCATCGTGTTGTCGATCGTGAGTTGGCCGCTCTCCCTCATCACCGGCCGCTAGTGCGGCACACTGGATGACATGCCCGAACTACCCGAGGTAGAGGCGCTCGCCGATCACCTGCGGCGTCATGCGGTCGGCCTGCCCGTGGGGAGGGTCGACGTGGCGGCGCTGTCGGTGCTCAAGACGTTCGACCCGCCGCTCGCGGCGCTGCACGGCCGCGAGGTCACGGGCGCCAACCGGTGGGCGAAGTACCTTGGCCTGGAGGTCGGCGACCTGCACCTGATCACCCACCTGTCGCGGGCCGGCTGGCTGCGCTGGTCGGACAAGCTGTCGGGCGTCCCGCTCAAGCCCGGCAAGGGGCCGATCGCGCTGCGGGTGCACCTCGGAACACCAGGCGAGGCACCCGGATTCGACCTCACCGAGGCGGGCACGCAGAAGCGGCTGGCCGTGTGGCTGGTCGACGATCCGGCGAAGGTGCCGGGCATCGCCGTCCTCGGACCCGATGCGCTCACCCTCGACCTCGACGGTCTGGCCGCGGCGCTGAAGGGCAACTCCGGCCGGATCAAGACCGTGATCACCGATCAGAAGGTCATCGCGGGGATCGGCAACGCCTACAGCGACGAGATCCTGCACGTCGCGCGACTCTCGCCGTTCGCGAGCGCCAACAAGCTCACCGAGGCGCAACTCGACGCGCTGCACACCGCGATGAGCACCGTGCTCACCGACGCGGTGACCCGTTCGGTCGGTCAGCAGGCCGCCACGCTCAAGGGGGAGAAGCGCTCCGGGATGCGCGTGCACGCCCGCACCGGCCTGCCGTGCCCGGTCTGCGGCGACATCGTGCGCGAGGTGTCCTTCGCCGACAAGTCGTTCCAGTACTGCGCGACGTGTCAGACCGGTGGCCGGGTGCTGGCCGACAGGCGGATGTCGAAACTGCTCAAGTAGCAGGGCAGTACGACGCCGTCGCAACCTCGAGCGCCCGTGCGTAGAGCGGATCGAGGCGGCGGTCGGCGACCACCGCCGCGCGGGTGTCCGCGAGTTCCCCCGCACACGACGGCCCGGCCAGGACGTCCCGCCCGGCCGCCATCTCGGCGACCATCGTGCGGTTGTACCCGTCGATGGCGGCGCGCGAGTCGGACAGGTCCGGCGCCGCGGTCGGAGCGGTGGCGGGTTCGAACTTCCACTGGCCGAACCGGGTGTACTCGACGCCCTCGGTGGCGTGGATCTGGTCCTCGAACGCCCGTCGCACGAACGCCGGGTCCAGCCCCCTGTCGCGGGCGTCGGTGCCGACGGCGTCGAGCACCTGGGCCACGCGGACCGGGTCCTCGATGGGCCCGCCGTCGACCCACTTGAACGCGGCCACCGGGTCGGCGGTCAGCAGGCGCTGCGCGGCGGCGTCGACCAACCCGTGCAGGGGCTCGGACTCGTCGGCGTGGGCCGGGACCGGCACGCCGAGGATCGCAACCGTCAGGATCACCGCAGCGAGGCGCCTCATGCCATCGATACTGACCGATGGGTGCCCCGCGCGTCGATGTCCGCCCCACCGACCAGTCAGTTGACGGCTGTCGAGTCCGGCTATCCTGCTCGCATGACTCGCCAGAAGATCCTCATCACCGGTGCCAGCTCGGGCCTGGGTGCGGGCATGGCCCGCCAGTTCGCCGCGAAGGGCCGCGACCTCGCCCTGTGCGCCCGCCGAGCCGAGAACCTCGAGGAACTGAAGGCCGAACTCACGGCGAAGCACCCGACGATCACGGTCGCCGTCGCCGCCCTCGACGTCAACGACCACGAGCGCGTTCCCGTGGTGTTCCGTGAGCTGTCCGACGAACTCGGCGGCATCGACTGCGTGATCGTCAACGCCGGGATCGGCAAGGGCTATCCGCTCGGCGGCGGGAAGCTCTGGGCCAACAAGGCGACCATCGAGACCAACCTGGTCAGCGCGCTCGTGCAGATCGAGACGGCGATGGAGATCTTCAAGGCCGCCGGTCGCGGCCACCTCGTCCTGGTGTCGTCGGTGCTGGGCAACGTCGGCGTCCCGGGCATCAAGGCCGCGTACGCCGCGAGCAAGGCGGGCGTTACGTCGCTGGGCGAGTCGCTGCGCGCCGAGTACCCGTCCGGCCCGATCAAGATCACCGTGTTGGAGCCGGGCTACATCGAGTCCGAGATGACCGCCAAGTCCAATTCGACGCTGCTGATGGTGGACAACGAGACCGGCGTGAAGGCCATGGTCGACGCGATCGAGAAGGAGAAGGGCCGCGCCGTCGTCCCCGGGTGGCCGTGGTGGCCGCTCGTCGAGCTGATGAAGGTGCTTCCGCCCCGCTTCACCAATCGCTTCGCCTGACCCACTTCTTCCCCTCGCGATTTGTGGAGTATTTCCGGCGGTGCGCGCCGGAAATACTCCACAGATCGCGTCGAGGCCTTGACAACGCCGTTGGGTTTTCCTAACAATTGATTGCATGAGTCCGGTGCGGCGTGGGGAAGACCTTCCCATTCACAACCGCATCGGCGTCCTGCGCGCCGAGCGTGGGATGACGCGGGCGGACCTCGCGGCGCTGATCTCGGTGAACCCGCAGACCGTGGGCGCGCTCGAGCGCGGCGACCACTACCCGAGCCTCGATCTGGCGTTCCGCATCTGCGACGTCTTCGACCTCCCGGTGGAGGCCGTGTTCTCGCGGACCGCGTTCACGCCGCTGTCGGCCGAACTCTACGAACGACGCGCGAAGGGAGACGAGCATGACTGACCAGAGCATCCTCGACCGGTACCAGGACTACCGCACCCGACGATTCCTCAAGAGCGAACGGACACATGCCAATTCGCTACCGGGATGGCGGTCCCAGAGCCGGCGCCGCATCCTCGTGGTCGGGCTCGCCGCGACGTTCGCGGTCATGCTGCTCGTCGGCGTTCTCACCGCCGCGGGGCTGCAGTGGGCGCCGCTGCTGTGGCTGCCCGCCTGCGTCCTGTTCTTCCCGATCTGGATCGCACTGCAGATCGTGTCCGGCAGGCGAGGCGACGCACCGGAGGCCGCACTCGACGAATTCGAGGTGGCGCAACGCAATAGCGCCCGATCGATCGGCCTCACCGCCACCCAGTACCTGATGCTCCTGCCGATCGGCTACCTGATCGTCGGGTCGACGGTCACCGGCGGCACCGACGAGAACCTGGCCTACGCCGGCGGGCTGCTGGCGCTGACCATGCTCCTCATCGGCGGCTGCCTGCCCGCGATGATCCTCGGGTGGACGAGGTCCGATCCCGACCCCGAGGACTAGGCGCTACGACCTCGCTCCGCTCGACTCAGGCCGATCGACCTCGCTCCGCCCGGTAGTGCCGGACGAGGGCATCGGTCGAGCTGTCGGTCTGCTCGGCCGGTGACTCGTCTCCGGTGAGCACCGGCAGCAGAGCCTTGGCCTGGGTCTTGCCGAGTTCCACGCCCCACTGGTCGAACGAGTCGATGCCCCAGATGACGCCCTCGGTGAACACCTGATGCTCGTACAGCGCAATCAGCTGACCCACCACCGACGGCGTCAGCGTCGTCGCGAGAATCGATGTGCTGGGCCGGTTTCCGGGCATCACCTTGTGCGGGACGACGTCCGCCGCGGTGCCCTCGGCGGCGATCTCCTCGGCGGTCTTGCCGAACGCCAGCACCTGCGTCTGGGCGAAGAAGTTGCTCATCAGCAGGTCGTGCATGCTGCCCGTACCGTCGGCGGTGGGCAGATCGTCGGTGGGCTCGGAGAAGCCGATGAAGTCGGCCGGGATCAGGCGGGTGCCCTGGTGCAGCAGCTGGTAGAACGCGTGCTGGCCGTTGGTTCCCGGCTCGCCCCAGTAGATCTCGCCGGTCTCGGTGGTGACGGGGGAGCCGTCGGCGCGCACCGACTTGCCGTTGCTCTCCATGGTGAGCTGCTGCAGGTACGCGGCGAAGCGCGACATGTCGTTGGAGTACGGCAGCACCACGCGGGACTGGGCGCCGAAGAACTCGTTGTACCAGAGGCCGATGAGGCCAAGCAGCACAGGCGCATTCGACTCCAGTGGGGTCGTGCGGAAGTGCTCGTCGATCAGGTGGAAGCCCGCAAGGAACTCCGCGAATCGCTCCTTGCCGATCACCGCCATCACCGACAGCCCGATCGCGGAGTCCACCGAGTACCGGCCGCCCACCCAGTCCCAGAAGCCGAACATGTTGGTGGTGTCGATGCCGAACTCGTCGACCAGCTTCTCGTTGGTCGAGACCGCGACGAAGTGCTTCGACACGGCGGCGTCGCCGAGCGACTCGGTGAGCCAGCGTCGGGCGGCTGTCGCGTTGGTCAGTGTCTCGAGCGTGGTGAAGGTCTTGGACGCCACGATGAACAGCGTCGTCGCGGGATCGAGCCCGTCGAGCTTCGCGACCAGGTCGGCGGGGTCGACGTTGGAGACGAAGCGCGCCGAGATGCCGGCGTCGGCGTAGTGCCGCAGGGCTTGGTAGACCATCACCGGGCCGAGGTCCGACCCGCCGATGCCGATGTTGACGACGGTCGTGATGCGCTGACCGCTCGCCCCGGTCCAGTCTCCGGTGCGGAGGCGATCGGTGAAGTCGCCCATCGCGTCGAGCACCTCGTGCACGTCCGCGTTGACGTCCTGACCGTCGACTTCGAGCGATGCGTCGCGCGGCAGTCGCAGCGCGGTATGCAGCACCGCCCGGTCCTCAGAGGTGTTGATGTGTTCGCCGGCGAACATCGCGTCGCGCTTGGCCTCCAGCCCGGCGGTGCGGGCGAGGTCGACGAGCAGTTCCAGGGTCTCGCGGGTGACGCGGTGCTTGCTGTAGTCGACGTAGAGGTCGCCGACGGTCATGGCGAGTTCGCGTCCGCGGGCGGGGTCCTGATCGAAGAACTCGCGCAGGTGCTTGGTGCCGATCGTTTCGTGATGTCGGACCAACGCGTTCCACGCCGGTGTCGTCGAGATGTCGGGATTCTGGTCCGTCGGGGAAGCCATATCCCAACCCTAATGCGGGCGCCCGAAGGAAGGTGTAAATGATGGATGTATGGACACCAGCGCGCTTCTGAAGTCAGTTCCCACCGGACTGTGGATCGGTGGTGAGGAACGGCAGGGAAAGTCGACCTTCGACGTGCTCGACCCGTCGTCGGACGAGTCCCTGATCAGCGTCGCCGACGCGACCCCCGAGGACGCCATCGCGGCCCTCGACGCGGCGTCGGCGGTACAGGCCGATTGGGCCGGAACCGCCGCACGCAAGCGCGGTGAGATCCTGCGTTCGGTGTTCGAGGCGATCACCGCGCAGGCCGACGACATCGCGGCGCTGATGACCCTGGAGATGGGCAAGGTGGTCGCCGAGAGCAAGGGCGAGGTCACCTACGGCGCGGAGTTCTTCCGCTGGTTCGCCGAGGAGGCCGTCCGCATCGGCGGCCGCTACACCCCGAGCCCCGCGGGCACCGGGCGGATCATCGTGACCAAGCAGGCGGTCGGACCGTGTTACGCGATCACCCCGTGGAACTTCCCGCTGGCCATGGGCACTCGCAAGATGGGCCCCGCGTTCGCGGCGGGCTGCACGATGATCGTCAAGCCCGCGCAGGAGACGCCGCTGACGATGCTCTACCTGGCGAAGCTGATGGACGAGGCCGGTTTGCCCAAGGGTGTGCTGTCGGTGCTGCCGACCAGTGATCCGGGCGGCGTGACGAGCGCGCTGATCGACGACGGCCGGCTGCGCAAGCTCACCTTCACCGGCTCGACCGGCGTCGGCAAGGGCCTGGTGAAGCAGTCGGCCGACAAGCTGCTGCGCACCTCGATGGAGTTAGGCGGCAACGCGCCGTTCATCGTGTTCGACGACGCCGACGTGGACGCCGCCGTGGACGGCGCGATCCTGGCCAAGATGCGCAACGGCGGTGAGGCCTGCACGGCCGCCAACCGCTTCCACGTGGCCAACTCGGTGCGCGCCGAGTTCACCGAGAAGCTGGTCAAGCGGATGAGCGAGTTCACCCTCGGCAACGGGCTCGACGCGTCGTCGACGCTGGGGCCGCTCATCAACGCCAAGCAGCTGAACAAGGTCACCGAGTTGGTCTCCGATGCGGTGTCGCGCGGGGCCGAGGTCGCCGTCGGTGGCGTGGCGCCCGAGGGACCGGGCAACTTCTACCCGGCCACCGTGCTCGCCGACGTCCCCGCCGACGCACGGATCCTCAAGGAGGAGGTGTTCGGCCCGGTCGCGCCGATCACCGGCTTCGACACCGAGGAAGAGGGCATCGCCGCCGCCAACGACACCGAGTACGGCCTCGCCGCCTACATCTACACGCAGTCCCTCGACCGGGCGCTGCGGGTGGCCGAGTCGATCGAGTCGGGCATGGTCGGGGTGAACCGGGGCGTGATCTCCGACGCCGCGGCGCCGTTCGGCGGCATCAAGGAGTCCGGCTTCGGACGTGAGGGTGGCACCGAGGGCATCGAGGAGTACCTCGACACGAAGTACATCGCGCTGACGAACTAGGGGCGTGAAACATCGCTTGGTTTGCGGTGTTTCAAGATCGATGTATCCGGAGTGCCTGTTTGCGGAGGCGGGCCCGGAGTGGCGGCACGGGCGGCGTCGACCCGGTAGTTCGCCGAACATTTCGGGGGATCGGTATTGATTTGTCCTGCCCTGTCAGGAGATAACCAACGGGATAGGCTCTCCGCGTCGTCGATGTTCGGGGAGTGAAGATGTGGCGGAAGCGCAACGGGGAATCGATCTACTTTCGAGCGCCCCGACCGGAAATGATGAAGTTCGTTCCTCCGGTCGCCGATCGTGTCCTGGAGATCGGTTGCGCTGAGGGCACCTTCGGCGCAGCGGTCAAAGCGCGTGCCGGCGCCGAAGTGTGGGGCATCGAGTTCAATGCGCAAGCTGCCGAGCGGGCCTCCGCAGTCATCGACCGCGTTCTCACCGGAGACGTCGACGAGCAGTCGGCTACGTTGCCGGACAACCACTTCGACGTCATCGTCTGCAACGACGTGCTCGAACATCTGGTCAATCCCGGCGTGACCCTGACGAAGCTCCGGCGCACGCTTCGTCCCGGCGGAGTCGTCGTCGCCTCGATACCCAACATCCGCTACTTCCCCGCCCTCAGGCAGATACTGGTCCGTCGGGACTTCCCCGCAGAGGACGCCGGGATCTTCGACCGAACGCACCTGCGTTTCTTCACGCGAAGAAGCATCGTCCGGATGTTCGAGGACGCCGGCTACGACATACGCCGCATGAAGGGCATCAACACCCGGGTCAAGCCGATCGGTCTCATCGCCAGCATCGTCAGCCTGGGGTACTTTGCGGACGGCTTCCACATGCAGTACGCCTGCGTGGCAACGGCAGCCGCGTAGCGGCCGCAATGGGACACACGTCGCCGCTCGTCTCGGTCTGCATCCCGACCTACAACAACGCGGCCACCGTCGCGCGCAGTCTCGACAGCGTCCTCTCGCAGCAGGGCGTCGACTTCGAGATCGTCGTGGTGGACGACGATTCCTCCGACGGTTGCGCGGACGTCGTCTCCGCGCGGCTGAGGCCAGGGGACCGTCTGGTGCGCAACGATCGTCGGCTCGGCCTGGTGGGCAACCACAACAGATGCCTGGCGCTGGCGAAGGGTAAGTACATCCAGTTCGTCCATGCCGATGACTGGTTGCTGCCCGGAGCGCTCGTCACGCTGACCCGATCACTCGAGAGTTCCGACGGGACGATGGTGTTCGCGCCGCGTCGAATCGTCACCGAAGACGCGCACTTCGCGAAGCGCTACGGCCAGTTGCACACCCGTTTCACAGGGCTGGCCGAGCGCAACGACGGCCATCGATTGGCCATGCAGGTTGCCGTGCGGGGCACGCACCACAACTGGGTGGGGGAGCCCACCTGCGTGATGTTCCGCAGCGATGCGGCGCGCGATGCCGGAGGCTTCCGTGACGACATCTTCCAGCTGTTGGATCTCGATCTCTGGCTGCGCCTCATGGTGCGCGGGACCGTCTGCTTCGTCCCCAGGGAGTGCTCGGCACGCAACCACACGACGGCGACGGAATCGGTACGCAACAAGGCGCTGGGGCGCGACTGGCTCGATCAGTTGCGTGTGATCACGTCGATGGTCGTCGATCCCCGCGCACCTACGCGGATACGCGTCGTGAACATGCTCTGGTGGGTGCCGATCTGGCTTCGAACCGTTGTCGAAGGAGTGGTGCTCGGTCCGCAACGCTGGGCACGACTGCGCGCGTCGGCGACTGCACCCCTCCGAGAATTCTCCCGTGCCCGCCGCACTCTCGCCGCGACGGGCGCTCAAACGGGTGCCTCCGAGCTGGCCGGAAGCTGAGGCTCTCCGCCCTTCTCCGCACCTGCGGATCGAACCGCGCTTCATCTCCGATTCTGCGGGCACGAGCTAGAGTCCGTCCGTGCCCCCTCGACTACGGATCCGCGACGCCGCCGAACTCCTCGGCGTCAGCGACGACACCGTCCGGCGCTGGATCGACGACGGTCATCTGTCCACCACCAACGACGACTCCGGCCGCAAGGTGGTCGACGGCGCCCGGCTCGCGGAGTTCGTCCGCTCCAACGCGGGGCGGGTGCCGCAGGATCCGGTGGGGGTCGGCAGCTCGGCGCGCAACAGGTTCGCCGGCCTGGTCACGAAGGTGACCACCGACAAGGTCATGGCCCAGGTCGAGATGCAGTGCGGCCCGTTCACGGTCGTCTCGCTGATGAGCACCGACGCCGTCCGGGAGTTGAGCCTGGAGCCCGGGAGCGTCGCCGTGGCGGTCGTCAAGGCCACCACCGTGATCGTCGAGACCCCGGCGGGGACGTCGTGAAACGGGCACTGGCCCTCGCCGCCGCGGCCGCGACGCTGCTGAGCGGATGCGGCGCGGACGGCTCGACCACCGCGTCGAAAAGCCTGGTCGTGTTCGCCGCCGCCTCGCTACAGCAGTCGTTCACCCGGATCGGCGATCAGTTCGAGACGGACAATCCCGGTGTCACCGTGGAGTTCTCGTTCGCGGGCTCGTCCGACCTCGTCACCCAGCTGACGCAGGGGGCCGACGCCGACGTGTTCGCGTCGGCCGACGTCAAGAACATGGACAAGGCCGGGCAGGCGGGGCTCCTCGCCGGCGATCCCGTCGACTTCGCCACCAACGTCCTGACGATCGCCGTCGCACCCGGCAACCCGAAGGGCGTCACGTCGCTGCGCGACCTCACCCGGCCGGGCCTCACCGTCGTCACCTGCGCGCCGCAGGTGCCGTGCGGATCGGCCACGGAGAAGGTCGAGCAGGCCGCGGGCGTCCAGCTGGCACCGGTCAGCGAGGAGTCGGCCGTCACCGACGTCCTCAACAAGGTCACGACCGGGCAGGCCGACGCCGGCCTGGTCTACGTCACGGACGTCTCCGGCTCCGGCGGCACGGTCGACGGCGTGCCGTTCCCCGAGGCGGCGGGTGCGGTCAACACCTATCCGATCGCCTCGCTGAAGGACGCCGCGAACGGTGACCTCGGAGGCGCGTTCGTCGACTACGTGACCGGCGCCGCAGGTCGGAAGGTGCTCGGCGACGCCGGATTCGGCGCGCCCTAGGTCGTCAGTGGCCGAGGCGGCCGCGGCCCAGGCGCAGCAGCAGCATCGCCAGGTCCTTGCCCTCGGGTCCGAGCACGCTGTAGCGCTCGATGACCTTCATCTCGCGGCTGTGCACCAGCCGCGTGCCGCCGGACGCCATCCTGGCCTTGCCGATCAGCTTGGACACTTCCGCGCGACGCGCGACCGCGGTGAGGATCTCGGCGTCGAGCCGGTCGATCTCCAGGCGCAGTTCGTCGATGTCGATGTCGGGTGTCTGCTCGGTGTCGATACTCATGGGTTGTGGCTCCGAATCGTCGTCTCGGGTGGATTGTGGTCTCATCCGGTTTCGGGCCTCACGAGAGAAGAAGAGCCCCGGATCCGGAAGCGGACCGCGGGGCTCTGGGAAAGCAGCTAGACCACGGACACCGGCGGCCGGTATCCGTAAAAAAATCGTCCCTGCACTACGAGCACGGATCGAGTGTGCCACCTCGGGTCGGGTCGCGCAAAGACCCGTTGGGGCGGCTGCGACGGTCTCGTGCCGCGACTGCGTCACGGTGTCCCCGTACAGCGGTAAGTTCGGAGACGCTATGTCGATCGCCACCGAAACAGATCAGCTGCTCGCCGGGCTCAACCCGCAGCAGCGTCAGGCCGTGCTCCACGAGGGCACGCCGCTGCTGATCGTGGCCGGCGCAGGGTCGGGCAAGACGGCGGTGCTCACGCGTCGCATCGCCTACCTGCTCGCCGCCCGCGACGTCGGCGTGGGCCAGGTCCTCGCCATCACGTTCACCAACAAGGCGGCCGCCGAGATGCGCGAGCGCGTCGCCGGGCTGATCGGTCCGCGGGCCCGGTCGATGTGGGTGTCGACCTTCCACTCCACCTGCGTGCGGATCCTGCGCAACCAGGCGTCGCTGCTGCCGGGGCTCAACTCCAACTTCTCGATCTACGACAGCGACGACTCACGCCGACTGCTGACGATGATCTCGAAGGACATGGGCCTCGACACCAAGAAGTACTCGTCGCGGCTACTGGCCAACAACATCTCGAACCTGAAGAACGAGCTGATCGACCCGGACGCCGCGTCGGCCGAACTGAACGACGCCAGCGACGAACTCACCCGCATCGTCGCCGAGGTGTTCTCCGAGTACCAGAAGCGGCTGCGGGCGGCCAACGCGCTCGACTTCGACGACCTGATCGGCGAGACCGTCGCCGTCCTGCAGGCGTTCCCGCAGATCGCGCAGTACTACCGCAGGCGGTTCCGGCACATCCTGGTCGACGAGTACCAAGACACCAACCACGCCCAGTACATGCTGGTGCGCGAACTCGTCGGGCACGACCTCACCGACACCGAGGTGCCGCCCGCGGAGCTGTGCGTCGTCGGCGACGCCGACCAGTCGATCTACGCCTTCCGCGGCGCGACGATCCGCAACATCGAGGACTTCGAGCGGGACTACCCGACCGCGACCACCATCCTGCTCGAACAGAACTATCGGTCCACGCAGAACATCCTCTCGGCGGCCAACGCCGTCATCTCCCGCAACTCGGGCCGGCGCGAGAAGCGCCTGTGGACGGACTCCGGCGAGGGCGAGCTGATCGTCGGTTACGTCGCCGACAACGAGCACGACGAGGCCCGGTTCGTGGCAGGGGAGATCGACTCGCTGGCCGACCGCGGCGAGATCTCCTACAACGACGTCGCCGTGTTCTACCGGACCAACAACTCCTCGCGCGCCATCGAAGAGGTCTTCATCCGCGCCGGCATCCCCTACAAGGTGGTCGGCGGCGTTCGGTTCTACGAGCGCAAGGAGATTCGCGACATCGTCGCCTACCTCCGCGTCCTCGACAACCCGGGCGACGCGGTCAGTCTGCGGCGCATCCTCAACACCCCGCGACGCGGCATCGGCGACCGTGCCGAGGCGTGCGTCGCGGTGTACGCCGAGAACACCGGTGCCGGCTTCGGCGACGCGCTGCAGGCGGCCGCCGAGGGCAAGGTTCCGATGCTGAACACCCGCTCGGAGAAGATGATCGCCGCGTTCGTCGAGCTGCTCGACGAGCTGCGCGGCAAGCTCGGTGACGAGCTGGGCGACCTCGTCGAGGCCGTCCTCGACCGCACCGGATACCGCCGCGAGCTGGAGGCCTCGAGCGACCCGCAGGACCTGGCCCGTCTCGACAACCTCAACGAACTCGTCAGCGTCGCACACGAATTCAGCATCGACATGGCCAACGCCGCCGCGCTGCGCGACGAGGAGGGCATCCCGGTCGACGAGGACGTTCCCGACACCGGCATCCTCGCCCAGTTCCTCGAGCGGGTGTCGCTGGTCGCCGACGCCGACGGAATCCCCGAGCACGGCTCGGGCGTGGTCACGATGATGACGCTGCACACGGCGAAGGGGCTGGAGTTCCCCGTCGTCTTCGTCACCGGCTGGGAGGACGGCATGTTCCCCCACATGCGTGCCCTCGGCGACCCGATGGAACTGTCCGAGGAACGGCGCCTGGCGTACGTCGGGATCACCCGGGCCCGGCAGCGCCTCTACCTCAGCCGCGCCAAGGTGCGGTCGTCGTGGGGGCAGCCGATGCTGAACCCCGAGTCGCGCTTCCTGCGCGAGATCCCGCAGGAACTCATCGACTGGCGCCGCGTGGAGGCGCCACCGTCGACGTTCGGTGCGCCTGTCAGCGGTGCCGGCCGGTTCGGGCCGCCCGAGTCGCGGCGGCCGTCGCCGTCCCGCGCCGGTGCCCGCAGCAAGCCGCTGGTGGTGCTCGAACCGGGGGACCGCGTCACGCACGACAAGTACGGGCTGGGCCGGGTCGAGGAGGTCTCGGGCGTCGGCGAGTCGGCGATGTCGCTCATCGACTTCGGCAGCGCCGGACGCGTGAAGTTGATGCACAACCACGCGCCGGTGCAGAAGCTCTGACTCAGCGGCACCATCGGCCGGTCGCGGGCAGTGCCGCGAGCACCATGGTGGCGACGGGCAGCACCGGGATGGCGTAGACGATGGCGGGCAACGCGGCGCCCGCGACGAACAGACCCGCGAAGATCATCAGCGCCACGATCGCGCCGACGCCGATCAGCAGCCTCCCGATGCGCCGCCGCAGCAGCAGTGCGATGAGGCCGCCGATGGTCGCCGCCGCCGAGACCGCGGTGAGGAATCCGACTGCGACGCAGAACAATTCATCGGTCTTCCACCAGTTGGTGATCAGCGACGTGGCGATCACCGCGGTGGCCCACCCGCTGAGTATCGCGACGGTGGCGGTGGCCGACGCGGCCTTGGGATCGGGCCGGGGGCGGCGGAGCGGTGCGACCACCTCCGGGGTGGGCCGCGGCACGTAGGTGGTCGGCGGCTCGTCCGGAGGTTGGATGAACGTGGTGTGGGTCTCGGTGGGTGGCGCCGAGGGGGCTACCGGGAACGGGCCCGTGGGGCTGCGCCGGATGATGCTCGTCTGCGGAGCGGAGTCGACGGGGAACGCGTCCGGCTGTCGACGGATGATGCGGGTGCGATCTGACGGTGGTCCCTCTGAGGACGTCCGATCAGCCACCCGGTCAGCCTACGTAACCGCCAGGACTCAGGCCACGCTGGGCGAGCCACGGCACCGGATCGATCCGGTTCTGACCGTTGCTGAGGACCTCGAAGTGCAGGTGCGGGCCGGTCGAGTTGCCGCGGTTGCCCATGGTGGCGATCTGGTCGCCGGCCATCACGCGCTGACCCTCGCTGACGAGCCACGTGTTGATGTGGCCGTAGAGCGTCACGGTGCCGTCGGAGTGACGGAGCTTGACCCAGGCGCCGTAGCCCGCGGTGGGGCCGACGTCGATGACGACGCCGTCCGACGCGGCCTGGATCGGGGTTCCGATCGAGTTCGCGATGTCGATGCCGGCGTGCAGGACACCCCAGCGGTAGCCGAAGCCGGACGTCCACACGCCCTTGGTGGGCATGACGAACATCGGGCGCACCAGGCGCGCCTCGCGCTCGGCGCGCTCCTGGGCGTAGGCCGCGCCGTTGGCGAGTTCCTGGCTGTGCACGGATGCGCTCGCGGCGGGGGCGACGGTGACGATCTGCATGCCGTCGACGGAGCCGGTGATGCTGCCGCCGTCGACGAAGGCGCCCTGTCCGGCGGCGAGCATGGTCTCCGCGGCGGGGGGCTGGGTGGAGTTGGCGACCGAGTAGGCGGCGGCGGCGGTGGCGCCTGCGGCCATGGCGGCGGCGACGAGACGGCCCTTGACGTGGCCGGCGTCGAGCTTGCGGTGCAGACCGCGGCGCGACGCCGTCATGTCGATGACGTCGGTCTTCGCCATGCCGTCACTGGTGTCGATGTCGCTGTCGCGGTAGGCGTGCGACGCGCGGGTGCTGGCCTGGAACTGCGCGGGGACCAGCAGTCGCAGCGGGACCAGGTCGTCGGTGTCGTGGAGGTCGTCCAGCTCGGGAGCGTGGATGACGCGTGCCTCGCGGTCGAACGCCGAGGAGTTGTTGAACGTCAACTCGCCGTCCGGTTCGGACAGGTCGCCGAACTCGTTGAAGGGGATGATGTCGGTGACGGTGGCGTCAAAAGCGGCCGTCGAGACCCTGCGTGAGGCTCTGGACGAACTGTGCTCTACCAACCGTTTTGTCCTTCGTTCCGTAACCATTCCGTTATCGAGGCCCCAGGCACGTTAACCAAATTCCAATGTTGGTGGCAACCCGAAGGTTGATTCCAATCAAGATTGTGATCCGTATCACTTCGGGGCCCCGGTGAGATGTGCCACATGACTGGTAGGCGGTGCCGGTGCCTTCGGGCGGTGTGGATAAAGTTTCCCTGGAATTGAGACCAGCGCCAAATCTGGCCGAACCGATAAAACAACGCAAACGTCAACGCAGACAGACAGTGAGCCCATGGATCTCTTCGAATACCAGGCGAAAGAACTGTTCGCCAAGCACAACGTACCGACCACGCCGGGCCGTGTGACGGACACCGCCGAGGACGCCAAGGCGATCGCCGAAGAGATCGGCAAGCCCGTCATGGTCAAGGCGCAGGTGAAGGTCGGTGGACGCGGCAAGGCCGGTGGCGTGAAGTACGCCGCCACGCCGGAGGACGCCTTCACGCACGCCCAAAACATCCTCGGCCTCGACATCAAGGGGCACGTCGTCAAGAAGCTCCTGGTCGCCGAGGCGAGCGACATCGCGGAGGAGTACTACATCTCCTTCCTGCTCGACCGGTCGAATCGCACCTATCTCGCCATGTGCTCCGTCGAGGGCGGCATGGAGATCGAAGAGGTCGCGGCCACCAAGCCCGAGCGTCTCGCGAGGGTGCCGATCGATGCCGTCAAGGGCGTCGACGAGGCCACCGCGCGCTCCATCGCCGAGCAGGGCCACCTTCCCGCCGAGGTGCTCGACGCCGCCGCCGTCACCATCGCGAAGCTGTGGGACGTCTTCATCGGCGAGGACGCCACCCTGGTGGAGGTCAACCCGCTGGTGCGCACCCCCGACGACCAGATCCTGGCCCTCGACGGCAAGGTCACGCTCGACGCCAACGCCGACTTCCGTCAGCCCGGCCACGAGGAGTTCGAGGACAAGGACGCCACGGATCCGCTGGAGCTGAAGGCCAAGGAGAACGACCTCAACTACGTCAAGCTCGACGGCGAGGTCGGCATCATCGGCAACGGCGCGGGTCTGGTCATGTCGACCCTCGACGTGGTCGCCTACGCCGGTGAGAAGCACGGCGGCGTCAAGCCCGCCAACTTCCTCGACATCGGTGGCGGCGCCTCGGCCGAGGTGATGGCCAACGGCCTCGACGTCATCCTGGGCGACGAGCAGGTCAAGAGCGTGTTCGTCAACGTGTTCGGCGGCATCACCGCCTGCGACGCGGTGGCCAACGGCATCGTCGGCGCGCTGAAGAAGCTCGGTGACAGCGCCAACAAGCCGCTGATCGTCCGCCTCGACGGCAACAACGTCGAAGAGGGCCGCCGCATCCTCGACGAGGCCAACCACCCCCTGGTCATCCAGGCCGAGACCATGGACGCTGGTGCCGACAAGGCCGCCGAGCTGGCCAACAAGTAAAGGGGATACACGAACATGTCCATCTTCCTGAACAAGGACAGCAAGGTCATCGTCCAGGGCATCACCGGCGGCGAGGGCACCAAGCACACCGCGCTGATGCTCAAGGCCGGCACGCAGGTCGTCGGCGGCGTCAACGCCCGCAAGGCCGGCACCTCGGTCTCGCACAAGGACAAGGACGGCAACGACGTCGAACTGCCGGTGTTCGGCAGTGTCGCCGAGGCCATGAAGGAGACCGGCGCCGACGTGTCGATCGCCTTCGTCCCGCCCGCGTTCTCCAAGGACGCCATCATCGAGGCCATCGACGCCGAGATCCCGCTGCTGGTCGTCATCACCGAGGGCATCCCGGTGCAGGACAGCGCCTACGCGTGGGCCTACAACGTCGAGAAGGGCGAGAAGACCCGGATCATCGGGCCCAACTGCCCCGGCATCATCACCCCCGGCGAGTCGCTGGTCGGCATCACGCCCAACAACATCACCGGCAAGGGACCGATCGGCCTGGTGTCGAAGTCGGGGACCCTGACCTACCAGATGATGTACGAGCTGCGTGACCTCGGCTTCTCCACGGCCATCGGCATCGGCGGCGACCCGGTCATCGGTACCACCCACATCGACGCGATCGCGGCGTTCGAGAAGGACCCCGAGACCAAGGTCATCGTGATGATCGGCGAGATCGGCGGCGACGCCGAGGAGAAGGCCGCCGACTACATCAAGGCCAACGTCACCAAGCCGGTCGTCGGCTACGTCGCGGGCTTCACCGCCCCCGAGGGCAAGACGATGGGCCACGCCGGCGCCATCGTCTCCGACGGCGCGGGTACGGCCGCGGGCAAGCAGGAGGCCCTCGAGGCCGCGGGCGTCAAGGTCGGCAAGACGCCGTCCGAGACCGCGCGCAAGGCCCGGGAGATCTTCGAGAGCCTGTAGACACAGCACGCCGAGACTGCGGTCAGATCGCGAATCCTCCGGGTTCCGCGATCTGGCCGCAGTTTCGCGTTGATCGGGCGGCGGATTGGAACACGTTCCAGTTTTCCGTTAGCCTGACGAACTAACACTTGCCTGGAGGTTTGTCATGGTCGATCCGCGTACCCCCGTGCTCGTCGGCGTCGGCCAGTTCACCGAACGCATCGACGACCCGGACTACCGCGGCATGTCGGCCGTCGACCTCGCCACCGAGGCCGCCCGCGCCGCACTCGCCGACACCGGCGCCGACGTGGCTGCGGTCGCGCGGGCGATAGAGGTGTTCGTCGGTCTGCGGCAGTTCGAGATCTGCACGCCGTTCGCCGACCCGCCGCTCGGGGCATCGGACAACTACGTGCGCTCGGTGGCGCAGCGGATCGGCGCCGACCCGGTGCGCGCGATACTCGAGCCCATCGGCGGCAACGGGTCGCAGAAGGTGGTCACCGAGTTCGCGGCGGCGATCGCCGCCGGCGAGATCGAGGCCGCGCTCGTGCTCGGCTCCGAGCCGGGGTCGACGGCGAAGTACTTCTCCACTCGGGATCAGAAGCCGGACTTCACCGAGCGTGTCGGCGGGCAGCTCGAGGACCGCGGCTACGGCTTCGAGCAGTACATGAGCGAGTACACCGCGGGCCACGGACTGACCGGCGCGCCCGTCCAGTACGGACTGCTCGACAACGCCCGACGCGCGCACCTCGGCCTCGGCGTCGCCGACTACCGCCGCGAGATGGCCGAGCTGTTCGCCCCCTTCTCGAGGGTGGCGGCCAAGAACCCGTACTCGTCGTCGCCCGTGGAACGGACGGTCGACGAGATCGTCACCGTCACCGACGAGAACCGGATGATCTGCGATCCCTACCCGCGGCTGCTGGTGGCCCGTGACACCGTGAACCAGGGCGCCGCGGCGCTCGTCATGTCGGTGGCGGCCGCCCGTCGGCTCGGGGTGCCGGAAGGCAAGTGGGTGTACCTCCGCGGGCACGCCAGCCAGACCGAGCAGGACCTGCTCGACCGTACCGAGCTGCACGTCAGCGTGTCCGCGCGGCAGGCCGTGGCCGAGGCGCTGCGGGTGGCGGGGATCGGCATCGACGACGTGGCGACCTTCGACCTGTACAGCTGCTTCCCGTTCCCGGTGTTCGCGGTGTGCGACGAGTTCGGCCTGGCGGCGGACGACCCGCGTGACCTGACGCTCACCGGCGGGCTGCCGTACTTCGGCGGACCCGGCAACAGCTACTCGTTGCACGGCATCGCCGAGACCGTCGCCAGGATGCGCGACGAGCCGGGCGCCTACGGCCTCGTCGGTGCCAACGGCGGCGTGATGAGCAAGTACTCGGTGGGCGTGTACTCCACCGAGCCGGCCGAGTGGGCACCCGATCGCAGTCGCGAGCTACAGGCCGACATCGCCGCGCTGCCCACCGTCGCGGTGACCCGCAACGCCGAGGGGCGGGGGACCGTCGAGACCTATTCGGTGCGTTACGACTGGCCCGAGACCACCGGCGTCATCATCGGCAGGCTCGACGCGGACGACAGCCGGTTCATGGCGCTCACCACCGACGCGGACCTGCTGACACTGATGACCGACGGCGACCCGCTGGGTGCGGCCGTCGCGGTGACCAACGACGGCACGACGAACACGGCGACGCTGGCCTGAGCGTGCCGCGAGCGTGCGCAATGTCGGGTCTCACTCCGGCGTGTCGGCCGCAGACACGCACGCTCGCCGAAGAACGGGAACGCGCTAGACGAGGGCGGCGAGCTTGCCCGCCAGGCGCTCCACGTAGGCGGCGACGTCGGACTCCGACTTGTCGGGCAGGCCGAACAGCACCTCGGTGACGCCGAGGTCCGCCCAGCGGGCCAGCTTGTCGGGGTCGGGCTTGAAGTCGAGCGCGACGATCTGCGGCGCGCCGTCGCGTCCCGCCGCGGCCCAGGTGTCCTGCAGCAGCTTCACCGGCGCGTCGATGTCGAAGTCGCGCGGCGTGGTGATCCAGCCGTCGGCCGACCTGGCGATCCACTTGAAGTTCTTCTCGGTGCCGGCCGCGCCCACCAGCACGGGCACGTGCGCCTGCACCGGCTTCGGGAACGCCCACGACGGGCCGAAGTCCACGAACTCGCCGTGGTACTCCGCCTCCTCCTGCGTCCACAGCGCGCGCATCGCCTCGAGGTACTCGCGCAGCATGGTGCGACGCCGGCCCGGCGGCACGTTGTGGTCGGCGAGTTCGTCGGTGTTCCAGCCGAAGCCCACGCCGAGGCTGACCCGGCCGCCCGAAAGGTGATCGAGCGTCGCGATCGACTTGGCCAGGGTGATGCAGTCGTGCTCGACCGGCAGCGCCACCGCCGTCGACAGCCGCACCCGGGAGGTCACCGCGGATGCGGCGCCCAGCGACACCCAGGGGTCGAGGGTTCGCGTGTAGCGGTCGTCGGGCAGCGTCTCGTCACCCGTCGTCGGGTGTGCGGCCTCGCGCTTGATCGGGATATGGGTGTGCTCGGGCACGTAGAAGGTGGTGAAGCCGTGATCGTCGGCGAGCTTGGCGGCAGGTGCCGGCGCGATGCCGCGGTCACTGGTGAAGAGAACGAGCCCGTAGTCCATGGCGAGAATTAGAACGTGTTTCAGTCCGTCTGCGCAAGGTGGTGCGCAGGTGAGCGCGCGCGAGCCCGGCGGAAGTTGAACACGAACCGTCCACGCACGCCGCTTTCGCCCCGACCATTACGATCCGTCAGATCCTTACCCGTGACCCGGACGCCCGGGGTTGCTGACATTGCAGTCATGACCACCGAACGCATCGCCGACCACGTCAAGTTCGCCTACTGGGTGCCCAACGTCAGCGGCGGCCTGGTGACCAGCGACATCGAGCAGCGCACCGACTGGAACTACGAGTACAACAAGAAGCTCGCGCAGACCGCGGAGAACAACGGCTTCGAGTACGCCCTGTCCCAGGTTCGCTACGAGGCCAGCTACGGCGCCGAGTTCCAGCACGAATCCACCAGCTTCTCGCTAGCCCTGCTGCTGGCCACCGAACGGCTCAAGGTGATCGCCGCCGTCCACCCCGGACTGTGGCAGCCGGCCGTGCTCGCCAAGCTCGGCGCCACCGCCGACCATCTGTCCGGCGGTCGCTTCGCCGTCAACGTGGTCTCCGGCTGGTTCAAGGACGAATTCACCCACCTGGGCGAGCCGTGGCTCGAACACGACGAGCGCTACCGCCGCAGCGCCGAGTTCCTCCAGGTGCTGCGCAAGATCTGGACCGAGGACGACGTCGACTTCCGTGGCGACTTCTACCGCATCCACGACTTCACCCTCAAGCCCAAGCCGCTCAACACGGCGGAGCGCCCCAACCCCGAGATCTTCCAGGGCGGCAACTCCACCGCTGCCCGCCGCAACGGCGGGCTCTATTCCGACTGGTACTTCTCCAACGGCAAGGACTTCGACGGCATCACCGAGCAGGTCGTCGACGTGCGCGACCACGCCCGTGAGGCGGGACGCGAGGTCAAGGTGGGCCTCAACGGCTTCATCATCGCCCGCGACACCGAGAAGGAAGCCCGCGACACCCTGCGGGAGATCATCGAGAAGGCCAACAAGCCGGCGGTCGAGGGCTTCCGCGGCGCCGTCCAGCAGGCAGGCAGCGCGACCGGCGACAAGAAGGGCATGTGGGCCGACTCGTCGTTCGAGGACCTCGTCCAGTACAACGACGGTTTCCGCACCCAGCTGATCGGCACGCCCGAACAGATCGCCGAGCGCATCTCCGCCTACCGCAAGCGCGGCGTCGACCTGATCCTGGGCGGCTTCCTCCACTTCCAGGAGGAGATCGAGTACTTCGGCGCGAACGTGCTCCCGCTGGTGCGTGAAATCGAGGCGGCCGAGGATGATTCGCGCAATGAGCCGGTGCTCGTCTCCGCCTGATCACAATCGTTTGCTCGCGCCCGTCGGTCGTGGAACCGGCGGGCGGGTGCGCTAGCGTGGGTGAGCATTCGAGGAGCACAGGAGAGGTCATGAGCTACCCGTCCGGTAACCCCGGCTACCAGCCCGCCGCGCCGACTACCCAGTTCGCCGCGCCCACACAGCAGTTCGCGAAGCAGCCCGAGCAGGGGCAGTCCGGCGCGACCAAGCTACCGATGTACCTGAGCATCGGCATCGCCGTCCTCGGGCTCGCCGCGTACCTGGTCAGCTACGGCCCGATCTTCGTCATCGACCTGTCGAGCGCGATCGGCGAGTTCCCCGGCATCCCGCAGGAAGCCCTCAACCTCCCGACGCAGACGCTGACCGGCGGCGCCATCCTGACCTCGGGTGGCGGCACCGCGTTCATCGCCGTCCTGCTGGGCGCACTGGTCGCGGGCGTCGGCGCACTCCCGCGGCAGAAGCCCCGCCACGCGATCGTGGCCGTGCTCTCGGTGTTCGGCTTCCTCGCGATCCTGCTGCAGCTCGTCGGCCCGTCGAACGGCACCTCCGCGGGATGGGCACTGATCACGATCACCGTGCTCGCGTTCCTGCAGGCCGCCGCCGCCATCGCGAACCTGCTCCTCGACTCCGGCATCATCACCGCGCCCGAGCCCAAGCCGAAGTACGACCAGCCCTACGGCGGCTACGCACCCCCGCAGTACTACGGGCAGCAGGGCGGTCAGCCCGGCCAGCACGGTCAGCACGGCCAGCACCAGGGCCAGCCGCAGCAGCAGCGTCCCGGCTATGCGCCGCAGTACGGCTACGGCAACGGCCCGGGCACCGGCGGCTTCCCCGGCGCGGCCCCGCAGTCCGGTGCGCAGCAGGGTCCCCCGACCCCGCCGACCGGCTTCCCCGCCTACGGCCAGCCGCAGCCTCCCGGCAGCAGCGAGAACACCGGGCCGCAGGCCCAGGTGCAGCCCTCGCAGGCCCAGCCGACACAGCAGACTCAGCAGTCCCCGTCGCAGCAAGCCGGTCCTCCGCCGTCGTAGTCTCTAGCGGCGCGCGCGAGATCGTCGTGCGCACCTGCCTGCGCGAGGAGTGACCCGTCTAGTGGACAACCGGCCCGTGGGCACCCGACAGGCCCGCGACCTGCTCAGGGTCGCGTTCGGGCCGTCGCTGGTCGCCCTGGTGATCATCGCCGCGGTCGTGTTGCTGCAGCTGCTGATCGCCAACAGCGACATGACGGGCGCCTTCGGGGCGATCGCCAGCATGTGGCTGGGGGTGCACCAGGTGCCGGTGTCGATCGGCGGCCGCGAACTCGGCGTGCTGCCACTGCTGCCGATGCTCCTGATGGTCTACGGGACGGCACGCACCACCGCCGCGGCACTCGCCCCCAACACGTCGTGGTTCGTGGTGCGGTGGGTGGTCGCGTCGGCGTTGGGCGGTCCGCTGCTGATCGCGGCGATCGCCCTGGCCGTCATCCACGACGCCTCGTCGGTGCTGACCGAATTGCAGACGCCCAGCGCCCTGCGCGCGTTCGGCGGAGTGGCCGCGGTGCACCTGGCCGGCGCGGCGATCGGTGTCGCCCGGCGCATGCAACGACGCATCTCGCGGCTGCCCGGGGTGCCGTCGTGGCTGCCCGAGTCGATCCGTGCGGCGATGACGGGCGTCCTCGCGCTGTGCGGCCTGTCGGGAGTGGTCGCCGTCGGCTCGCTCGTCGTGCACTGGGGCACCATGCACGACCAGTTCGCGATCACCGACTCGATGTTCGGTCAGTTCTCTCTGAGCCTGCTGTCGGCGCTCTACATCCCGAATGTCATCGTGGGCACCGCCGCGGTGGCCGTGGGCTCGAGCGTGCACGTCGGGCTGGCCACGTTCAGTTCGTTCACGGTGCTCGGCGGCGACGTCCCGCCGGTGCCGGTCCTGGCCGCCCTGCCCACGCCACCGCTCGGTCCGATCTGGGTGGCGTTGCTGATCGTCGCCGCGGCGTCCGCGGTCGCCGTCGGTCAGCAGTGCGCCCGGCGGGCCGAACCGCTGCCGGCCGCGGCGGCCAAGCTGCTCGTCGCATCGGTGGTGGCCGCCATCGTGATGATGCTGCTCGCCCATGCGGGCGGCGGCAGGCTCGGCAACTTCGGCGACGTGGGT
The DNA here is from genome assembly GCF_056679845.1 of Mycobacterium sp. PTI7. Lineage (NCBI taxonomy): Bacteria > Bacillati > Actinomycetota > Actinomycetes > Mycobacteriales > Mycobacteriaceae > Mycobacterium > Mycobacterium sp. PTI7. The sequence goes on along the minus strand of NZ_CM155252.1, from coordinate 3,564,753 downwards.
GTGGACCAGGCGACGTTCGGCCCGGCGATCCTGCTGTGGTTCGTCGGCATCGGCGGGCTCACGGTCGCCATGACCGGCGGTATCTCGCGACTGCGACGGCCGCGGAAGGTGCCCGCGCCGACCGCTGCCGCGGCGCCGCCGGCCGATCCGGAACCGCAGACCCGGCCGGTCATCCTCGGTGCGCCCTCGGTGTCCGTTGACGTGGCGCCCGAACCCGAGCCGGTGGAGCCGGAACCCGACCCCGAGGACCTCGACCTCCTCGAGGACGAGGAGCCGGTCCCCCCGCAGCCGTGGCAACCGCGCGAGCCCAAGCCGATCGACCTCGACGACGACCCCGAGGCGCACTTCATCACCGACGACGATGGCGGGATCGATTGGCCCGCGACCTCCGACGGCGAAGACCGGCGCCCGGCAGATTAGGCTGCTTCGAGTGCAGCCCGCGCTTCATGTACCCCCCAGTGCACCGGCACGGCTCGTGGTACTCGCATCGGGCACCGGCTCACTGCTCGAGTCGCTGCTCGACGCCGCCGTCGACGACTACCCGGCGCGGGTGGTCGCGGTGGGCACCGACCGCGACTGCCGCGCGCTTCAGGTCGCCGCCTCGGCGGGCATCCCGGCGTACACCACCCGGCTGGCCGACCACGCCGACCGCGCCGCGTGGGACGGCGCGATCGCCGATGCCACCGCGGACCACGCACCCGACCTGGTGGTGTCCGCGGGCTTCATGAAGATCCTTGGACCACAGTTCCTTTCGCGCTTCCTCGGACGCGTCGTCAACACCCACCCCGCGTTGCTGCCCGCCTTCCCCGGCGCGCACGCGGTGCCCGACGCACTGTCCTACGGCGTCCGGATCACGGGATGCAGCGTGCACCTGGTCGATTCGGGCGTGGACACCGGGCCGATCCTGGCCCAGGAGGCGGTGGCGGTGCTCGACGACGACGACGAGACGAGCCTGCACGAGCGGATCAAGGTCGTCGAGAGACGGCTGCTGGTGGACGTACTCGCCGCCATGGCGACACGTGGAGTGACCTGGACCGGACGAAAGGCGGCATTGGGATGAGCGACGGCAGCGAGGGCCGGCGTCCGGTCAAGCGGGCACTGATCAGCGTCTACGACAAGACGGGTCTCGCCGAGCTGGCTCGGGGTCTGCACGACGCGGGCGTGTCGATCGTGTCGACCGGTTCGACCGCGAAGACCATTGCGGCGAGCGGGGTTCCGGTGACGCCCGTCGAGGACGTCACGGGCTTCCCCGAGGTCCTCGACGGCCGGGTCAAGACGCTGCACCCCCGCGTGCACGCCGGCCTGCTCGCCGACACCCGCAAGCCCGAGCACGTCGCGGCGCTCGCCGAACTCGACGTCGAGGCGTTCGAACTCGTCGTCGTGAACCTCTACCCGTTCACCGAGACGGTGTCGTCCGGCGCGGGCGTGGACGAGTGCGTCGAGCAGATCGACATTGGCGGTCCGTCGATGGTCCGGGCCGCGGCCAAGAACCATCCCAGCGTCGCGGTGGTCGTCGAGCCGATCGGCTACGACGGCGTCCTCGCGGCCGTCCGGTCGGGCGGATTCACGCTGCCGCAGCGGAAGCGGTTGGCGTCGTTGGCGTTCCGGCACACCGCCGAGTACGACGTCGCCGTCGCGAGCTGGATGGCCGAGACCCTGTCCCCGGAGGAGCCGGCCCAGGCCCTCCCCGAGTGGTACGCCGGGACGTGGCGACGCAGCTCGGTGCTCCGCTACGGCGAGAACCCGCACCAGCAGGCCGCGCTCTACCTCGACGACGCCGGCTGGCCCGGTCTCGCGCAGGCCCAGCAGCTGCACGGCAAGGAGATGTCCTACAACAACTTCACCGATGCCGACGCGGCCTGGCGGGCGGCGTTCGACCACGAGGACGTCTGCGTCGCGATCATCAAGCACGCGAACCCGTGTGGCATCGCCGTGTCGTCGGTGTCGGTGGCCGACGCGCACCGCAAGGCGCACGAGTGCGACCCGCTCAGCGCGTTCGGTGGCGTGATCGCCGCCAACACGGCCGTCAGCGTCGACATGGCGGAGACGGTCGCCGACATCTTCACCGAGGTGATCATCGCCCCCGCCTACGACCCGGGCGCCGTCGAGATCCTCGCGCGCAAGAAGAACATCCGCGTGCTGGTGGCCGCCGAGCCGCAGGTCGGCGGCACCGAGTTCCGTCAGGTCAGCGGCGGCCTGCTGGTGCAGCAGCGCGACGCCATCGACGCCGAGGGCGACGACCCGGTGAACTGGACGCTGGCCACCGGGACGCCCGCCGATCCGGAACTGCTGGCCGAGCTGAAGTTCGCGTGGCGCGCCTGCCGGGCGGTCAAGTCCAACGCGATCGTCGTCGTCAAGGACGGCGCCACCGTCGGCGTCGGCATGGGCCAGGTGAACCGGGTCGACGCGGCACGCCTCGCGGTCGAACGCGGCGGAGACCGGGTCGCCGGCGCGGTTGCGGCGTCCGACGCCTTCTTCCCGTTCCCGGACGGCCTCGAGACGCTGACCGCGGCGGGGGTGCGCGCCATCGTGCATCCCGGTGGCTCCATGCGCGACGACGTCGTGACCGAGGCCGCGGCGGCGGCGGGAATCACGCTGTACCTGACCGGCGCGCGTCACTTCGCGCACTGAGGCCGAGGCTCGATTGCCCCCTGACCTGCGCAGACGACGATATTCCCGGTAACGCTGACCAACTCGTCATTTCGCTTGTAGCGGGGAGGACATGCTTAGCCGGTGTAGCAGTCGTAGCGTGGAGTCGTGACGTCTTCTTCACCCCTGCCTGCTGACCTTCCCCGCACCGTCGGCGAACTGCGCGCCTCCGGCCATCGCGAGCGCGGTGTGAAGGACGAGATGCGGGAGAACCTGCTCGCCGCACTGTCTGAGGGACGCGATGTCTGGCCCGGGATCCTCGGGTTCGAGGACACCGTGCTGCCGCAGCTCGAGCGCGCCCTGATCGCCGGCCACGACATCGTCCTGCTCGGCGAACGCGGCCAGGGCAAGACGCGCCTGCTGCGCGCGCTCACCGGTCTGCTGGACGAGTGGACCCCGGTGATCGAGGGTTCCGAACTCGGCGAGCACCCCTTTACGCCGATCACGCCCGAGTCGATCCGCCGCGCCGCCACCTCCGGCGACGACCTGCCGATCTCCTGGCGGCACCGCAGCGAGCGGTACACCGAGAAGCTGGCCACCCCGGACACCGGCGTGGCCGACCTCGTCGGCGACATCGACCCGATCAAGGTGGCGGAGGGTCGCAGCCTCGGCGACCCGGAGACCATCGCGTTCGGCCTGATCCCGCGGGCGCACCGCGGCATCGTCGCGATCAACGAGCTGCCCGACCTCGCCGAGCGCATCCAGGTGTCGATGCTCAACGTCATGGAGGAGCGCGACATCCAGGTCCGCGGCTACACGCTGCGCCTGCCGCTCGACGTGCTCGTCGTCGCGAGCGCCAACCCCGAGGACTACACGAACCGCGGCCGCATCATCACGCCGCTCAAGGATCGCTTCGGCGCCGAGATCCGCACGCACTACCCGCTCAAGCTCGAGGCCGAGGTCGGCGTGATCACGCAGGAGGCGAACCTCACCGCGGCGGTGCCGGACTACCTGCTCCAGGTGCTCGCCCGGTTCGCCCGCTCGCTGCGCGAGTCGCAGTCGATCGACCAGCGATCCGGTGTGTCCGCCCGATTCGCGATCGCCGCGGCCGAGACGGTCGCCGCCGCAGCGCGCCACCGCTCGACGGTGCTCGGCGAGCAGGATCCGGTGGCCCGCGTGGTCGACCTGTCGACCGTGGTCGACGTGCTGCGCGGCAAGCTGGAGTTCGAGTCCGGCGAGGAGGGCCGTGAGCAGGCCGTGCTCGAGCACCTCCTGCGCCGCGCCACCGCCGACACCGCGCAGCGACTGCTCGGCGGCCTCGACGTCGGCCCGCTAGTGGCGGCCGTCGAGGAGGGCGCACCGGTCACGACGGGCGAACGCGTCTCGGCGAAGGACGTCCTGGCAGCCGTGCCAGGTCTGCCGGTGGTCGACGAGATCGCCACCCGGCTGGGCGCCCAGAGCGACGGCGAGCGCGCCGCGGCCCTCGAGTTGGCGCTCGAGGCGCTGTACCTCGCCAAGCGCATCGACAAGGTCTCCGGCGAGGGTGAAACCATCTATGGCTAAACGGCTCTCGCGCTATTCGCGCTACACCGGCGGACCCGACCCGCTGGCTCCGCCGGTCGACCTGCGCGAAGCGCTCGAGCAGATCGGGCAGGACGTCATGGAGGGCAGCTCGCCCCGGCGCGCCCTCCAGGAGCTGATGCGGCGCGGCACCGACGGGATGCGCGGCGCGGACCGGCTGGCGGCCGAGGCCAACAGCAAGCGGCGCAAGCTGCTGCAGAAGAACAACCTCGACGGCACGCTGCAGGACATCAAGAAGCTGCTCGACGAGGCCGTGCTGGCCGAGCGCAAGGAACTGGCGCGGGCACTCGACGACGACGCCCGCTTCGGCGAACTGCAGATGGAGTCACTGTCGCCGTCGCCGGCCAAGGCCGTGCAGGAACTCGCGGAGTACGACTGGCGCAGCCAGGAAGCCCGCGAGAAGTACGACCAGATCAAGGATCTGATGGGCCGCGAGATGCTGGATCAGCGTTTCGCCGGCATGAAGCAGGCGTTGGAGAACGCCACCGACGAGGACCGCCAGCGCGTCAACGAGATGCTGGACGATCTGAACGAACTGCTGGACAAGCACGCCCAGGGCACGGACTCGCCGCAGGACTTCGACGACTTCATGGCCAAGCACGGCGAGTACTTCCCGGAGAACCCCAAGAACATCGACGAGCTGCTCGACTCGCTGGCCCAGCGGTCCGCCGCGGCACAGCGGTTCCGCAACAGCCTGACCGAGCAGCAGCGGGCAGAGCTGGATGCGCTCTCGGAGCAGGCCTTCGGATCGCCGTCGCTGATGAACGCGCTCAACAAGCTCGACTCGCACCTGCAGGCCGCGCGCCCGGGCGAGGATTGGTCGGGTTCCGAGCAGTTCAAGGGTGACAACTCGATGGGCATGGGGGAGGGCGCCCAGGCGATGGCCGACATCGCCGAACTCGAGCAGCTGGCCGACCAGCTCTCGCAGAGTTACGCGGGCGCCCAGATGGACGACGTCGATCTCGACATGCTCGCCCGGCAGCTCGGCGACGAGGCCGCCGTGGACGCGCGCACCCTCGCCGAACTCGAACGGGCCCTGATGAACCAGGGCTTCCTGGACCGGGGCGCCGACGGGCAGTGGCGGCTCTCGCCGAAGGCGATGCGTCAGCTCGGCCAGGCCGCGCTGCGCGACGTGGCCCAGCAGCTCTCGGGCCGGCACGGGGAGCGCGAGACCCGTCGGGCCGGCGCGGCGGGCGAACTCACGGGCGCGACGCGGCCGTGGCAGTTCGGTGACACCGAGCCGTGGAACGTCACGCGCACGCTGACCAACGCGGTGCTCCGCCAGTCGGGTGCCGGCGTCGCGGAGCGTCCGCTGAAGATCTCCGTCGACGACGTCGAGGTGTCCGAGACCGAGACCAGGACGCAGGCGGCGGTCGCGCTCCTCGTCGACACCTCGTTCTCGATGGTGATGGAGAACCGGTGGCTGCCGATGAAGCGCACGGCGCTGGCGCTGCAGCACCTGGTGAGCACCCGCTTCCGTTCCGACGCGCTGGAGATCATCGCGTTCGGTCGGTACGCGCGCACCGTCTCGGCGGCCGAACTCACCGGTCTCGAGGGCGTCTACGAGCAGGGCACCAACCTGCACCACGCGCTGGCGCTGGCGACCCGCCATCTGCGGCGGCACCCCAACGCGCAGCCGACCGTGCTGGTGGTCACCGATGGCGAGCCCACCGCGCACCTCGAGGACTATCACGACGGGCAGGGCTCGTCGGTGTTCTTCGACTACCCGCCACATCCCCGCACGATCGCGCACACCGTCCGCGGCTTCGACGAGGTCGCCAAGATGGGCGCACACGTGACGATCTTCCGGCTGGGCAGCGATCCCGGACTCGCCCGCTTCATCGACCAGGTGGCGCGACGGGTCGAGGGCCGTGTGGTCGACCCCGAACTCGATGGTCTGGGAGCGGCGGTCGTCAGCGACTACCTGAGGTCTCGCAAGCGCCGCTGAACGAGCGGTGTGACGTTGCCGAGCGGCGTGCGTCGGCCATTGACGTACCTCGTGCGCCAATTCGGCTGACGAACCATTCCATTGGTCCGCGACTACCGTCGTGAATTAACCATCAAGATCGCTGAGTGCATTCGCGGTGTTGCTCTGCGCCGTGACGGTCAGCCGCCGCCCGACTCGACTTGACACCAGACTGTTCGGCCTGCTCAGATGGCTTTGATCTTGAAGCTTTGCCGCAGTTGAGGGCGTGTTTTGCTATAGCAAACCCGACGCCGCCGTGATCGCCCGGAGATGGGTCGCTGACCGCCTCTGATGGAGCGTTTGACTCACCCGGATATTAGTTTGCTATTGACCTGTGCAGATTTGCCGGGCTGTGGCATGATGATTGCAATTCAGCATTTCTCAGTTTCCTCTCAGGAGAACGACATGGCATTTCGCCCCCTCGCCACCGCCGGCATCGCATTCGCTGCAGCGGGCGTCATGGCCTTCACGCCCACGATCGTTCCCCAGCTCACGGAGCACGAGGAGCAGGTCGCTAAGGCCACCAGTGCGAACGTCAAGCTGGCCGCGGACCTGAAGGACCTGATCAACGTCTACTTCGGCACTAATCCGTACAACGGCATCCCGTTCAACACCGACATCCCGGGCACCTTCGGCGCCACCGGCGTGCTCTACCAGCTGTTGAAGGAGCAGGCCGGAGGCTATACGCCGAATCAGACGTTCCTCGACGATTTCTTCCTGTCGGGTGCCGCCGAGGTCGTCCGCACCTACTTGCTGTCGGGCACGGCGGATCCGAACACGATCAACACCATTAACGTGTTCTTCGACGAGGGCACGACCGGACTCATTTACAGGTACCTCCGCGGCGGTGCGAGCAGCGCCGAGTCGCTGGCCTACCTCGACGCTTTCTTCAATCGGGAGCAAGCGTCCAACCCGGCGTTCTACGGGACGGCCGGCGTTGTGTACCTCCGTTTGATGGCATCCGACCTCACCCCGGCGCAGAAGACGACCGTCAACGACTTTTTCGTCGGAGGCACAACTCAGGTTGCGTACCGGCAGCTAGGTGGAGATTTCAGGACTCTCAGTAATCCGGCTGATCCGAAGTCGACGCCACTGCCGACGACTACGCCTTATCTCAGCTCTTTTTTCAATATCAACAATCCCTACGGCGACCTTGACCCGGAGCTGGCCTCCGTTGCCAACCCAGAGGGCACTAACACCGGCGTTTCGACGAACCCAGGCTTGTTCGGGGTGTCAGGCGTCGTCTATCAACGGCTTCAGGAGGCTCGAGCGGCGAACAATCTCACGCAAGAGCAAGACGACGTCATCGACGATTTCTTCGAAGGCGGCGCTACTCAAGTGGTTCTGGCTCAACTTCTGGCACGAACGAACGATGTAAACCAGCAGAACATCATCAACGAATTCTTCGCGAACGGCGTCGCGGGTGTCGTGCGATACCTGCTGGTCGGCCCGGCACCGATCGAGCCTGAGGCGCCGGACGAGGGCGGCGAGGGCGACGGCGGCGGGGACTCTGACGCCGCCACTCTCTTCGCTGCGCGCTCGCTCGCTCCGGAACCTGCGTCCGCCCCTGAGCCGGAGTCGAACGTCGAAGCGCTGACCGCACCCGCTCCTCAGACCCGGTCTGCCAGGGTCGCCGACGCGCCGGCACCGGAAGCGCCCGCATCCGACAAGCCCGCCGCGGTCACCCCGGTGGCGGTCGTCGAGTCGGCCCCCGCGGTGCAGCCGGCCCCGGTCGTCGATCCTGCTCCGGTCGCCGCACCGGCGCCCGAGCCGGTCGCCAAGCCCACCTCCAAGATCCGCGAGAAGTCGGCGGAGGAAGAGGCAGAGGCGGAGAAGCTGAAGAGTGGCAACAAGGCCGAGGTCGAGCCGATCATCCTCACCGGTGACGGACCCAAGAGTGGCGAGGGTAGCTGGGGTGTCTTCGGCGACATCGCGAACTCCATCGGCCAGGCGCTGAACGGTGGCGGTGCGGCTCCGGCCGGCGGCGCGACCGGTGGCACCGGCGGCGACGGAGCGGGCGCCGCAGGCTGACGCAGACGACGATGACGGCGGTCCACCCGGCACTCGGGTGGGCCGCCGTTTCGCTGTGTGGGCGACCGGTGGCAAAGGGACTCCTCCGTTCACGCTCGGTCCCGACGAGATCGGAACGACGTCGAACCGCTGTCCGCAGCTAAGAACCATCCGCGGTAAGTCGACGCGCTTTGGGGAGCCGGCCCTCCGGTGCGGCGCTCGGCTCGCCAGCAGTCCCCTCGCGTGCTCGGTACGGTCCGTCAACGATCGCGCCGTTCACGCGATAGTGGCACGCCGAATGCGAGTTCGTTATTTGCTGGTAGACGCCATTCGTCGACCGATCGAAGCCTCGGTCGGTGTTTGCTAGCAAAGTGAGTAGGCCAGCTTATTTAGTCCGTTTACCCATTGTTAACGCAGGCGGCGGTGCGACCGCAATGCGCCATGTGCACCGGTAGTGGACGTTTCGCGCGGGGCTCGTCACTCAAGAGAAACAAGAGGCGACGTGTTTTTGTCGTCTGCGTGGCAAAGATCTGAGTTTGCGTATTACGATCCTCTTGGTCGTTTCTCAGGTTCCGTACAGGTGCGCGTGCACCAGCCCCATAGGGAGTCACACATGGCAGTTCGCCCATTCGTCAAGGCAAGTGTGGCGTTCGCCGCCGCGGGCATGATCGCCGTGACTCCCGCTCTCGCGCCGCCGCTCAAGCCGCACGACGTGCAGATCGCCATGGAGACCGAGGCCCAGGTCAAGCTCGCGGCCAGTCTGACCGACCTGATCAACGTCTACTTCGGCGTCGACCCCTACAACGGGGTCACGTCCGTCGACACCGACAACCCGGGCACCTTCGGCGCGACCGGCGTGCTGTACCAGATCCTTGCCGAGCAGTCAGGGAAGAACCCGCTGGTCGACCTCTACTTCACCGGCGGCGTCACCCCGATCATCCAGGCGCTGCTGACCGCCAACCCGAACGACGTCATCGGCAACGCGCTGATCAACACCTTCTTCAACGACGGCGCCGCGGGCGTCGCCCTGCTGGTCCTCGGCACGCTGCTGCAGGACCCCTCCCAGCAGCAATTCCTCAGTGACTTCTTCATCGGCGGTGCCACGCAGGTCGCCTACCGCCAGCTCGGTGGCGACTTCACCAACCCGGCGACCACGTCGACACCCGGTCTGAGCACCTTCTTCAACATCAACAACCAGTACGGCGACGTCACGCCGGCCGGCGTCAACACCGGCGTCTCGTCGAACCCAGCGCTGTTCGGCGTCAGCGGATTGACCTATACGTCTCTGCTCGGCGCGACCGCCGATCCCGGTCAGCAACAGTTCATCAACGACTTCTACAACGGCGGCATCTCGCAGGTCGTGCAGACGCAGCTGTTGTCCCGCACCGGTGATGCAGGTCAGCAGCGGTTCATCAACGACTTCTTTTCGGGCGGAGTCAGCGAGGTCGCCCGAACGCAGCTTCTAGCGCGTACCGGTGGTGAGGGCACCGCCGGCTTCGATCTGGTCAACGAGTTCTTCGACAACGGCATCTCCGGCGTCGTGCGCTACCTGCTCGTCGGGCCGGCGCCTGTGGAGCCCGAGGATCCCGACGATGAGGAAGGCGGCGAGGGCGACCGCGTCGCGCTGACCGCATACTCGCGCCTCGCGGCGGTCGAGACCGAGCCGGAGACCTCCGCGCCGGAAGTCGGCGAGACTGTCGTCCCGAAGGTCGAGAAGCCGGCGGCACCGCTGGCCTCGCCCACCGAGTCCAAGATCGAAACGAAGATCGAGACCAAGGCCGAGGCGCCGAAGGTCGAAGTGCCCGAGGCCGCGCCCGTCGCCGTCGAGGTCGACAGCCCCGAGGTGGAGGCGCCCGCGGCACCCGAGGTCGTGACGCCGAAGCCCGCGGCGGAGCCCGTCGTCGTCAAGGCGCCCGAGCCCGTCGCCGCGCCCGAGCCCGCACCCACGAAGCCCACGTCGTCGACGAAGGTCAAGGACGAGGCCGAGGACGAGGAGGCCGACACGCTGAAGAGCGGCAACAAGTTCGAGCCGGAGATCATCATCCCCGGCGGCGGTGGCGGCGGGAAGCCGGGCGAGGGCACCTGGGGCATCTTCGGTGACATCGCGCAGGCGGTCGTCAACGGCATCGCGAACGCGGGCAAGCCGGCCGCGGGCGACACGTCCCCCGGCGGCGGAGCCGACACGGGCGGCGCGGGTGGCGCCACCGGTGATGGCGCAGGCCAGTAGCCCTCACACCACGAACAGGCAGCGGCCCCTCCCGGATCGGGAGGGGCCGCCGCTTGTCGAGAGGTCCGTGTTTCGGCGCGGGGTCTAGGGCGCCTTGCGCTTCTTGCGCTTGATGCCGACGCTTCCCCATAGCGAGAAGCCGCGGATGGTGACGTGCGGCGCGCCGGGGGAGCCCGCTTCGCCGACCTGATCGAAGGCACCCATGACGCCGACCCCGTGCACGTCGACGTTGACCTCGGGCGGCAGCAGGATGGTCTGTCCGCCGAAGATCGAGTACGAGTGGATCTCGACGTCGGGTGACGTGAAGTCGGCGTAGCGCAGATCGATGACGCCGCCGCCGAACAATGTGAACGACGTCAGCCGCTTGGGTACGTTCCACCGGCCGCGCCGCTCGAAGCCGCTCATGATCGCCAGCAACAGCGTGGACGGGGCAGGTTGACCCGGGGAGGAGCTGCGCGCCGCCGAGAACGCGACGGGCAGATCTGCGCTGAGGCGCTCCAGCTCGCCCCGCGTCTTGGCCGCGTAGACCTTGGTGAGGCGTTCCTCGAACTCGGGCATCTGCAGCTGGCCCTGCGCGGCGGCCTCGGTGAGCAACTGAGCGGCCTGGATGCGGTCGTCGTCGACAGCACTCTTCGACTCGTTGCCCGCCGCTGGAGTGCTCATCACCGACGAGCCTACGACGAACCCGGGCGCATGCAAGGGGATGGTCGAATCCCTGATGGAACTCATCCGTTCAGCGTTGCCATCACGGCAGGTCACCAAACGTCGACCGGGCCTTCCGCGATCAGTTCGGAGCCCACGCCGCGGGCCGCTTCTCGAGGAACGCGAGCATGCCCTCGCGGGCCTCGTCGGACACGAACAGCCGGGCCGACTGCTCGGCGAGGTCGTCGGCATGTCGGTCGAACGACTCCAGGATCGCCGCGGTGGTCAGCGCCTTCGACGCGGCCAGGCCCTGCGGTGAGCCCTTGGCCACGTCGGCGGCCAACGCCGCGACGGTGCCCGCCACGTGGTCGGCAGCGACGGTCACGAGACCTATCGCCGCGGCCTCGGCGGCACCGAACTTCTCGCCGGTGACGAAGTAGCGTCCCGCCGCGCGGGCCGTCATCTTCGGCAGCAGGGTCAGCGAGATGATCGACGGCGCGACGCCGATGCGTGCCTCGGTCAGGGCGAAGGTGCTCGCCGGGCCGGCGACGACGACGTCGCACGCCCCGATCAGCCCGAGACCGCCCGCCCGGACATGCCCGTCGACGGCGGCGATCACCGGCACCGGCAGCTCCAGGATGGCCCGGAGCGTCTGCGCCATCTCCCGGGCCCGCGACACGGCCAGCTCGCCGGGGTCGCGTCCGGCCGCCTCACCGAGGTCCGCCCCCGCGCAGAACGTGCCGCCCTCGTGCCCGAGGACGACGCATCGCACCGCCGGATCGGCGGCCGCGCTCGACAGCCCCTCGTGCAACTGACGCACCAGCACGGTCGAGAGTGCGTTGCGGTTGTGCGGTGAGTCGAGGACGAGCCGGGCGACGCCGGCATCGACGGAGTACCGGACGAGCGTCGCGGGGGTGGGATCCGGCGGGCTGGAGCGGAGCGACTCGGGGATTGGATCGGCCATCAGTACGACCGGGGGAGGCCCAGCGACGTCTGCGCGACGAAGTTGAGGATCATCTCCCGGCTGACCGGTGCGATGCGTGCCAGGCGTGAGGCCACCAGCACCGACGCGATGCCGTACTCCTTGGTCAGTCCGTTGCCGCCGAGCGACTGCACCGCCTGGTCGACGGCGCGCACCGACGCCTCGCCCGCCGCGTACTTGGCCATGTTCGCCGCCTCGGCGGCGCCGCCGTCGTCCCCGAGGTCGTAGAGGCTGGCGGCCTTCTGCATCATCAGCTTCGCCAGCTCGACCTCGATGTGGTTCTGCGCCAACGGATGTGAGATGCCCTGGTGCGCGCCGATCGGCGTCTTCCACACCTGCCGCGTCTTGACGTACTCGGTGGCCTTGTTGATCGCGAAGCGGCCCATGCCGACCGCGCTGGCCGCACCCATGATGCGCTCCGGGTTGAGTCCGGCGAACAGCTGCGCGATCGCGGCGTCCTCGGACCCCACCAGCGCGTCGGCGGGCAGCCGGACGTCGTCGAGGAACAGCTGGAACTGGTTCTCCGGGCTGACGATCTCCATGTCGATCTTGGTCCACGACAGTCCGGGAGCATCGGTCGGCACGATGAAGAGCGCCGGCTTGAGGTTCCCGGTCTTCGCCTCCTCGGTGCGGCCGACGACCAGGATCGCCTGCGCCTGGTCGACGCCGGAGATGTATACCTTCTGCCCGGACAGCACCCAGTCGCTGCCGTCCTTGCGGGCGGTCGTGGTGATCCGGTGCGAGTTCGAGCCGGCGTCGGGCTCGGTGATGGCGAAGGCCATCGTGATGGACCCGTCGGCGATGCCCGGGATCCAGCGCTGCTTCTGCTCCTCGGTGCCGAACTTGCTGATGATCGTTCCGTTGATGGCGGGGGAGACCACCATCAGCAGCAGCGCGCACCCGCCCGCCGACATCTCCTCCATCACCAGCGACAGCTCATACATGCCTGCGCCGCCACCGCCGTACTCCTCGGGGAGGTTGACGCCGATGAAGCCGAGTTTGCCTGCCTCTTCCCACAGTTCGGTGGTGTGCTCGCCGGCACGGGCCTTCTCGAGGTAGTACTTCTCACCGTAGTTGGCCGAGAACTGGGCGACGGCCTTGCGCAGTTCCTTCTGCTCGTCGGTCTCGATGAAGCTCACTGTGACTCTCCTTGGGGTTTCTCGGAATCTTCGGGGGCGACCACTCGGGCCATGACCAGGCCGACGTCGACCTGCCGGCCGGGCTCGACGTTGAGTTCGGTGAGCACGCCGTCGGTGGGTGCGGCGATGGTGTGCTCCATCTTCATGGCTTCCAACCAGATCAGCGGCTGGCCCGCCGTGACCCGGTCGCCGATCGCGGCGGCCACGCGGATCACCGAGCCGGGCATCGGCGCCAGCAGCGAACCGTGCGCCACCGCGGCGTCCGGATCGCCGAAGCGTGGCTGGGCGACGAGCCTCGTGCTGCCCAGCGGACTGTCGACGAACACGAGGTCGCCGTAGGTCGAGACGTCGAAGCTACGCTCGGCGCCGCCCGACGACAGCACGACGCGGTCGGGCGCCGACGACACCAGGACGATGCCGTCGTCGTCGGGCAGGTCGAGCCGGCCGCGGGTGAACCGGTAGCGCACCTCGTGCTCGGATCCGCCACCGTCGACGTAGCACTTGGTCTGGTAGCCGGAGGCTAGGTTCCGCCAGCCGCTCGGCACGTCGCGCAGCGTCGTTGCGGCAGAACGGTTGTGGGCGGCATCGGCGAGCGCGGCGGCCACCGCGGACAGTCGTGGCACCTCGGACCCCGCGGACGGCTCGGCCAGGTGGGCCAGGCCGTGCGTCTCGAAGAAGGCGGTGTCGGTGGCACCGTCGAGGAAGGCGGGATGCCGGAGCACGTTCACGAGCAGGTCACGGTTGGTGGTGATGCCGTGCAGGCGGGTACGGACCAGCGCGTCGGCGAGCACACCGGCCGCCTGCGCCCGCGTGGGTGCGTAGGAGATCACCTTCGCCAGCATGGGGTCGTAGAAGATCGACACCTCCGACCCGTCGACGACGCCGGTGTCGAGACGCACGCCCACGCCCTCCAGGGTGGTGAACGCGGTGCGCGCCGAGGGGACGTCGAAGCGATGGACGGGCCCGGCCTGCGGCTGCCAGTTCTTGGCCGGATCCTCCGCGTAGAGGCGCACCTCGATCGAATGTCCCCGAGTGGCCGGGGGTTCGGGGTCGAGTCGGCCGCCGTCGGCGACGAGCAACTGGAGTTCGACGAGGTCGAGTCCGGTGGTCTCCTCGGTGACGGGGTGCTCGACCTGCAGGCGGGTGTTCATCTCCAGGAAGAAGAAGTCACCGGCGTCGTCGGCCATGAACTCGACGGTGCCCGCCCCGGTGTAGTCGATCGCACGGGCGGCGAGTTCCGCCGCCTCGAAGAGCTTCTCCCGCATTCCCGGGATGCGCTCGACGAGCGGGGACGGCGCCTCCTCGACGATCTTCTGGTGGCGGCGCTGGATGGAGCACTCGCGCTCGCCGACGGCCCAGACGGTGCCGTGGACGTCGGCCATCACCTGCACCTCGACGTGGTGCCCGGTCGCGAGGTACCGCTCGCAGAACACCGTCGGGTCGCCGAATGCGGACTGCGCCTCGCGTTGCGCGGCCTCCACTTCTGTCGGCAGTGCGGCCAGATCGCGCACGACGCGCATGCCGCGGCCACCGCCGCCGGCCGATGCCTTGATCAGCACGGGCAGCTGGGCGTCGGTGACGGTGGCCGGGTCGAGTTCGGCCAGCACCGGGACGCCGGCCGCCGACATCATCTTCTTGGCTTCGATCTTCGAGCCCATCGCGCGGACGGCCGGGACCGGCGGACCGATCCAGGTCAGTCCGGCGTCCTGCACGGCGGCGGCGAAGTCAGCGTTCTCCGAGAGGAACCCGTACCCGGGGTGAATGGCGTCGGCGCCGGCGGTCTCCGCGGCGGCGATCACCTGCGCCGGATCGAGGTAGCCGTTGCGGCCTTCGAGCCGGACGCGGACGTCGGCCTCGGCCACGTGCGGGCTCGCGGCGTCGGGATCGGTGTAGACGGCTGCGGTGCCGATGCCGAGGCGGCGGCACGTGGCGAACACCCGGCGGGCGATCTCCCCGCGGTTGGCGACCAGGACTCTGGTGATCATCTCTCTACCCTCACATCCGGAAGACGCCGAAGTTCGACGTCCCCTCTACTGCGCCATTGGCGATGGCGGACAGGCAGATTCCCAGGACCGTGCGGGTGTCGCGGGGGTCGATGACGCCGTCGTCGTAGAGCCTGCCGGACAGGAACATCGGCAGCGACTCGGCTTCGATCTGCGCCTCGACGGCGGCGCGTAGAGCGGCGTCGGCGTCCTCGTCGACCACCTGCCCACGCGCTTCGGCGGCCGCGCGGCTGACGATCGACAGCACGCCCGCCAACTGCGTGCCACCCATCACCGCGGACTTGGAGTTCGGCCAGGCGAACAGGAAGCGGGGATCGAAGGCGCGTCCGCACATGCCGTAGTGGCCCGCGCCGTAGGAGGCGCCGATCAGCAGCGAGATGTGCGGCACGGTCGAGTTCGAGACGGCGTTGATCATCATCGAGCCGTGCTTGATCATGCCGCCTTCCTCGTACTTGCGGCCCACCATGTAGCCGGTCGTGTTGTGCAGGAACAGCAGTGGGGTGTTCGAGCGGTTGGCCAGCTGGATGAACTGCGTGGCCTTCTGGCTCTCCTCGCTGAACAGCACGCCGCGGGCGTTGGCGAGGATGCCGATCGGATGGCCGTGCAGCGTCGCCCACCCGGTGACCAGCGACCCGCCGTACATCGGCTTGAACTCGTCGAAGTCCGAACCGTCGACGACGCGGGCGATCACGTCGCGCGGGTCGAACGGGATGCGCAGATCTGCGGAGACGATGCCGAGCAGCTCCTGCTCGTCGAACCGTGGCGGCGTGACCGGTCCCGGCGTGGGGCCGTGTTTGCGCCAGTTCAGCCGCGCCACGATGCGTCGACCGATGCGGATGGCGTCGAGCTCGTCGACGGCGAAGTAGTCGCCGAGACCCGAGGTGCGCGCGTGCATCTCGGCGCCGCCCAGGGATTCGTCGTCGGACTCCTCGCCGGTGGCCATCTTGACCAGTGGCGGTCCGGCGAGGAACACCTTGGAGCGTTCCTTGATCATCACGACGTGGTCGGACATGCCCGGGATGTAGGCGCCGCCTGCGGTCGAGTTGCCGAACACCAACGCGATGGTCGGGATGCCCGCCGCGGACAGCCGGGTGAGGTCGCGGAACATGCGACCACCCGGAATGAAGATCTCCTTCTGCGTGGGCAGGTCCGCGCCGCCCGACTCGACGAGTGAGATCACCGGAAGCCGGTTCTCCAGCGCGATCTGGTTGGCGCGCAAAATCTTCTTGAGCGTCCACGGGTTGCTGGTGCCGCCCTTGACGGTGGGGTCGTTGGACACCACCAGGCACTCGACGCCCTCGACGACGCCGATGCCGATGACGACGCTGGCGCCGACGGTGAAGTCGGTGCCCCACGCCGCCAGCGGGCTGAGTTCCAGGAACGGCGAGTCGGGGTCGAGCAGCACCTCGATGCGCTCGCGGGCGGTGAGCTTGCCGCGGGCGTGGTGGCGGTCGACGTACTTGGCGCCGCCGCCCAGGAGGGCCTTGTCGTGCTCGGCCTCCAACTCGGCGAGCTTGCCCGACATCGCCTCGGCCGCGGCGCCGTACCCGGCGGAGCGGACGTCGAGCGTCGAGGTCAGCTGTGTCATCGGCGATCCGCTCCGCTCGTGGTGCCCGTCATCCCTGGTATCCCAGCGTCTTCGCCGCCAGCGCGGTCATGATCTCGGTGGTGCCGCCGCCGATGCCGATGATGCGCATGTCGCGGTACTGCCGCTCGATCTCGGCCTCCGCCATGTAGCCCATGCCGCCGAACAACTGGACGGCCGCGTTCGCCACCCACTCGCCGGCCTCGACGGCCGTGTTCTTGGCGAAGCAGACCTCGGTGATCAGGTTCAGGTCGCCCGCGAGCTGACGTTCGACCAGCGCGTGGGTGTAGACGCGGGCGACGTCGATGCGGCGGGCCATCTCGGCGAGGGTGTTCTGCACCGACTGGCGGGAGATGAGCGGCCGCCCGAAGGTCTCGCGGTCACGACACCACTGCACGGTGATGTCCAGGCAGCGTTGCGCGCTGGCGTAGGCCTGCGCGGCCAGGCCGACGCGCTCGGACACGAACGCGGTGGCGATCTGCAGGAACCCGCTGTTCTCGACGCCGATCAGGTTTTCGACCGGGACGCGGACGTCGGTGTAGGACAGCTCCGCGGTGTCCGACGAGCGCCAGCCCATCTTCTCCAGCTTTCGGGTGACCTCGAATCCCGGTGTGCCCTTGTCGACGACGATCAACGAGACGCCCGCCGCACCCGGCCCGCCGGTGCGCGCCGCGGTGACCACGAAGTCGGCCCGCACGCCCGAGGTGATGTACGTCTTCGCGCCGTTGAGGACGTACTCATCTCCAGCGGGGCCGCTGCGCCTGTCGGCGCGGGTGGTCAGGTGTCCGACGTCGGACCCGCCGCCCGGCTCGGTGATGGCCAGTGAACCGATCTTCTCGCCGCGCAGCGTCGGCCGGACGTAGGTCTCGATCAGCCGCTCGTCGCCGGACTCGATCATGTGCGGCAGCGCGATGCCGCAGGTGAACAGCGACGCGAAGACGCCGCCGGGGACCCCGGCCTGGTGCAGCTCCTCGCAGATCACCACGGCGTCGGCGCCGTCTCCGCCGCCACCGCCGACCTCCTCGGGATGGTTGGCGCCCAGCAGGCCCGCCTCACCCGCTGCGAGGTGGAGGTCGCGCGGCAGCTCGCCGACCTTCTCCCACGCGTCGACGTTCGGCAGGATCTCGCGTTCGGCGAAGGTGCGCACCGTCTTTCGCAGCGCCTCGCGCTCGGGTGTGGTCCAGATGTTCGTACTCATTGCTCCAACAGTCCTTCCGGGATGTCGACGTGTCTCGAGCGCAACCATTCGCCGAGCCCCTTGGCCTGCGGGTCGAAGCGCGCCTGGTGCGCGACGCCGCGGCCGAGGATGCCCTCGACGACGAAGTTCACGGCGCGCAGATTGGGGAGCAGGTGCCTGGTGATCACCAGATCGGCCGTCTCGGGCAGGAGTTCGCGCAGCACGTCGACCGTCAGCGTGTGCGCCAGCCACTGCCACTGCGGCTCCGTACGCACCCAGACGCCGACGTTCGCGTCGCCGCCCTTGTCGCCGCTGCGCGCGCCCGCGATGGTGCCCAGCGGCAGCCGTCGGGTGGCGCCACCCCGCGGCGGCTCGGGCAGCGGCGGTGGGTCGACCGGCTCGAGCACGCGGGTGTCGGTGGCCGACGGGATGTCGACGCGTTCGCCGTCGGCGTGCACGGCGACGTGCGGAACCTCGGTGGCGTCCACGTACCCGGGGGTGAACAGGCCGTAGACCTGTCCCTCGCCCGGGGGCGCGGTGGTGGTGAAACCGGGGTAGCTGGCGAGTGCGAGTTCGACTGCGGCCGAGGAGAAGTGGCGTCCGACCTTGGCCGGGTCCGGGTCGCGGACCACGCAGCGCAGGAGCGCGCTGGCGGCCTCCTCGGTGTCGGCGTCTGGATGGTCGGTGCGGGCGAGCGTCCACTCGACCTCGGCGGGCGACACCGTCAGGTTGGCCTCGAGCTGGCGACGCACCAGGTCGGCCTTCGCCTCGATGTCCAGGCCGGTCAGCACGAACGTCATCGCGTTGCGGAAGCCGCCCACGGTGTTGAGCGACACCTTGAGCGTCGGCGGGGGAGCCTCGCCCCGGACACCGCCGATGCGGACCCGGTCGGGCCCGTCGGCGGTCAGCGTCGCGGTGTCGATGCGCAGCGTGACGTCGGGGTTGGCGTACCGGGGCCCGGCGATCTCGTAGAGCAGCTGGGCGGTGACGGTGTCGGCGCTGACCAGTCCGCCGGTGCCGGGAAGCTTGGTGATCACCGACGAGCCGTCCGCCTCGATCTCGGCGATCGGGAAGCCGGCGTGCATCAGGTCGGGGACCTCGGTGAAGAACGCGAAGTTGCCGCCGGTGGCCTGCGTGCCGCACTCGATGACGTGGCCCGCGGCGACCGCACCGGCGAGTGCGTCGTAGTCGGTGCGGGTCCAGCCGAAGTGCGCCGCGGCGGGCCCGACGATCACCGAGGCGTCGGTGACGCGGCCGGTCACCACGACGTCGGCGCCGGACTGTAGGCAGTCGACGATCCCCCACGCACCGAGATACGCGTTGGCGGAGAGCACCGACCCGAAGCCCAGTTCGTCGGCGCGGCCGATCAGGTCGTCGCCCTCGACGTGGGCCACGTTCACCGCGAGGCCGAGCCGGTCGGCCAGCGCGCGCACCGCCGTCGCCAGCCCGGCCGGGTTGAGGCCGCCGGCGTTGGCGACGATCTTGACCCCGCGCTCGAGCGCGAGGCCTAGTGACTCCTCGAGCTGGGTGAGGAAGGTCTTCGCGTAGCCGCGTTCCGGGGACTTCGCGCGATCGCGGGCCAGGATGAGCATGGTCAGCTCGGCGAGGTAGTCGCCGGTGACGTAGTCGAGGTCACCGCCGGTGATCATCTCGCGCATTGCCGCGTGACGGTCGCCGTAGAAACCCGAGCAGTTGCCTATCCGTACCGGGCCCGCACTGGCGCCAGAGGTCACTCGGACACGCTCCCATCACCGTCGACGGTTCAACCAACCGGTAGGCCGGTAGGTTAGCCGATACCTCCGGTACCGCGTCAAGGGTGGCCCGCACCGTCGGGGCGACGTTTTGGAGACCGTGCAGGTCGACCGCTATCCTGATGAGCAACCGTTGGCCGCTGTCGTATGCGCGGCAACACCCCTGATCAAGGAGAGTCCGTCATGGCTGTGCCCAAGCGCAGGATGTCGCGTTCGAACACCCGTAGCCGTCGGGCGCAGTGGAAGGCGACCGCTACCGGTCTCGTCGGCGTGACCGTCGCAGGTCAGCAGCACAAGGTGCCGCGTCGCCTGCTGAAGGCCGCCCGCCTCGGCCTGATCGATCTCGACCGCCGCTGACGGCAGCGCCGTCGCGATCACCGGAGCGGCGACGCCCGGGAACACGCACTGACGGCGCGCCTCTCAGCCCCCTCTCAGTCGATGGGTTGAGACTGTGGCTGTGCGAATACTTGTCGTAGACGACGATCGCGCCGTGCGCGAATCCCTGCGCCGTTCGCTCTCCTTCAACGGATACGCGGTCGAGCTGGCCCAGGATGGCGTCGAGGCGCTCCAGTCCATCGCGAACGACCGGCCCGATGCGGTCGTCCTCGACGTGATGATGCCGCGGTTGGACGGGCTCGAAGTGTGCCGCCAACTGCGGAGCACCGGCGACGACCTCCCCATCCTGGTGCTCACCGCGCGGGACTCGGTCTCCGAGCGCGTCGCGGGTCTCGACGCCGGGGCCGACGACTACCTCCCCAAGCCGTTCGCGCTCGAGGAACTGCTCGCCCGGATGCGGGCCCTGCTGCGGCGCACCGGCCCGGACGCCGGCGCCGATTCGCCCGCGATGACGTTCTCCGACCTCAGCCTGGATCCCGTCACCCGCGAGGTCATGCGCGGCACCCGGTCGATCAGCCTGACCAGGACCGAGTTCTCGCTGCTGGAGATGCTGATCGCGAACCCGCGGCGGGTCCTCACGCGCAGCCGCATCCTCGAGGAGGTCTGGGGCTTCGACTTCCCCACCTCGGGCAACGCCCTCGAGGTCTACGTCGGCTATCTGCGCCGCAAGACCGAGGCCGAGGGCGAGCCGCGCCTCATCCACACCGTGCGCGGGGTGGGGTACGTGCTGCGCGAGACGCCGCCCTGATGGTGGCGTTCAAGCCGCTGCAGCAGGTGACGCGCGCACTGTCGTCGAGATCGGGGCAGCCGAGCCCCCACGGCGTCACGGCGCCACGCGGGCCGAACGGTCCCGCCGGGCCGTCCGAGCCCTCGCTGCACGACGCCAGTTCGGTGTCGCTGCGATGGCGCGTGATGCTGC
The DNA here is from genome assembly GCF_056679845.1 of Mycobacterium sp. PTI7. Lineage (NCBI taxonomy): Bacteria > Bacillati > Actinomycetota > Actinomycetes > Mycobacteriales > Mycobacteriaceae > Mycobacterium > Mycobacterium sp. PTI7. The sequence continues at coordinate 3,543,786 of NZ_CM155252.1, read as the reverse complement.
TGGCGATGTCGATGGTGGCGATGGTCGTCGTGTTGATGGCCGTGGCGGTCTACGTGATCGTGTCCCGCGCGCTCTACCAGGACGTCGACAGTCAGCTGCAGAGTCGGGCCCGGCTGCTCATCGAGAGCGGATCGCTGGCCGCCGATCCGGGCAAGGCCATCGAGGGCACCGCGTACTCCGACGTGAACGCGATGCTGGTGAATCCGGGTCGGTCGATCTACACCGCCAACCAGGAGGGGCAGACGCTGCCGCTCGGTCAGCCGGAGAAGGACGTCATCCAGGGCAATCTGCGCATGTCGCTGCGGACGGTGAACTACCAGCGGGTGCTGGCCTATCACCTGTCCAACGGCAGCTCGCTGCTGATCTCCAAGAGCATGGAGCCGACGGGCAAGGTGCTCAAGCGGCTCGGCACCATCCTCCTGTTCGTGGGTGGGGGAGGCATGGCCGTCGCCGCGATCGCGGGCGGCACGGTGGCCCGCACCGGGTTGCGACCGGTGGCCCGGCTCACGCAGGCCGCCGAGCGCGTGGCCCGGACCGACGACCTGAGACCGATCCCCGTCCACGGCAGCGACGAACTCGCGCGGCTCACCGAGGCGTTCAACATGATGCTGCGGGCGCTCGCCGAATCCCGGGAGAGACAGGCCCGGTTGGTGTCCGACGCCGGCCACGAGCTGCGGACGCCGCTGACCTCGTTGCGCACCAACGTCGAACTGCTGATGGCGTCGTCGCAGCCGGGCGCCCCGCGCATCCCCGACGATGAGATGGCGGACCTGCGCACCGACGTCATCGCCCAGATCGAGGAACTGTCCACCCTGGTGGGCGACTTGGTGGACCTGACCCGCGACGACGAGGGCGTGGCCATCCACGAACCCATCGACATGACCGAGGTGGTCGTGCGCAGCCTGGAGCGGGTGAAGCGGCGCCGCAACGACATCGACTTCGACGTCGCCCTGACCGGCTGGCAGGTCTTCGGCGACGCGGCCGGCCTGTCGCGGGCGGTGCTCAACCTGCTGGACAACGCGGCCAAGTGGAGTCCGCCCAACGGCCAGGTGAGCGTGCGGCTGATCCAGGTGGATCCGGTGAACGCGCAACTCGTCGTCGCCGACCACGGACCGGGCATCTCGCCGGACGAACGCGGGCTGGTGTTCGAGCGGTTCTACCGGTCGACGGCGGCCAGGGCGATGCCGGGATCGGGGCTCGGCCTCGCGATCGTCAAGCAGGTGGTGCTCAAGCACGGTGGGACGCTGTGGATCGAGGACACCGTGCCGGGCGCCGAGTCGCCGGGGACGTCCATCCACGTCCTGCTGCCGGGCCGGCCGGTTGCGACACGCACGGTCGGAGCGGTGGACGCGGCGGGGGACAGCACCGACAATTGACCGATCGCAGGCGGCCCGGGGGACGCGGGGTTGGCCGAACGATCGTGGGGAAGTCTCGGCTCGTCCCGAATGTTCTCTAAGTGGATTCTCAGCCCGACCGGGCACTGTCGGGTTCGGACGTTCGTTGAGTGACTGAAGCATCCTGACCCGAGCAGGCACATCGAAGGAAGAGTACCGAGCAGACATGACCGAGCAGCCGAGGTATTCACCGCCGCCGCCACCGCCGGGCCAGCGCCCGAGCGGTTACGACCACGCGGCGCCGGGCTACCCCGGTGGTCCGCCCCGACCGGGGGCGCAGGGTCCGAACTACGACTGGCGCTACGCCACGCAGCAGCAGGCCTATCGCGGACCGAACGACCCGTACCGCGGTGGTCCGCAGACCCGCGTCCTGCCGCCCGCTCCTCGGAAGCGTTCGCGCGCAGGTGCTTTGACCGTCGGGGCGCTCGCCATCGCGGTGGTGTCCGCCGGCATCGGTGGTGGCGTGGCCACGCTCGTCCAGCCCGATCGCGCGTCGACCTCGACGTCGATCCTCGGCGCCGCGCCCAGTGAGCCGGCCGCCAGCCTCCCCGCCGGCTCCGTCGAACAGGTCGCAGCCAAGGTGGTGCCCAGCGTCGTGAAGCTGGAGACCGACATGGGACGGCAGTCGGAGGAGGGCTCGGGCATCATCCTGTCCTCGGACGGCCTGATCATGACCAACAACCACGTGGTGGCCGCGGCCAAGGACGCCGGACCGGGTGGCGGCGCCGTGCAGACCAAGGTCACCTTCGCCGACGGGAACACCACCTCGTTCACCGTCGTGGGCACCGACCCCAGCAGCGACATCGCGGTGGTCCGCGCCGACAAGGCGGCCAACCTGACCCCGATCACGCTCGGATCCTCGGCCAGCCTGCGCGTCGGCCAGGACGTCGTGGCGATCGGTTCGCCGCTGGGCCTCGAGGGCACCGTCACCACCGGCATCGTCAGCGCGCTCAACCGCCCCGTCGCCGCGGGCGGCGACGTCAAGAACCAGAACACGGTGCTCGACGCCATCCAGACCGACGCGGCGATCAACCCCGGCAACTCCGGTGGCGCGCTGGTCAACATGAACGGCGAACTGGTGGGCGTCAACTCCGCGATCGCGACGCTGGGCGGCGACTCCGCGCAGTCGCAGAGCGGTTCGATCGGGTTGGGCTTCGCGATCCCCGTGGATCAGGCCAAGCGCATCGCGGACGAACTCATCCAGAGCGGCACCGCTTCGCACGCCTCGTTGGGCGTCCAGGTGGGCAACGACGCGACCGTCGACGGCGCGAAGATCGTGGACGTCACCGGCGGCGGTGCCGCTTCCGCGGCGGGTCTGCCCGCGGGCGTCGTCGTCACCAAGGTCGACGACCGCGTGATCAACAGTGCCGACGCCCTGGTGGCCGCCGTCCGGTCGCGGGCGCCCGGGGACCAGGTCACGCTGACCTACCTCGATCCGTCGGGCCAACCCGCCACCGTGCAGGTGACTCTCGGCAAGGCAGCGCAGTGACTCTCGCGCCCGGTCGGCCGGCGTTGAAGATGGTTGCGCCGACGTCCGAGGGGACCTATACGGTTGAGATCATGGAACAGCCGTCGGAGTTGGTTGGCCGCGCATTGGTCGTGGTCGTGGACGATCGCACCGCCCACGGGGACGAGGAGGACCACAGCGGTCCCCTGGTCTCCGAACTCCTGGGGGAGGCCGGGTTCGTGGTCGACGGCGTGGTGGCCGTTTCCGCCGACGAGGTGGAGATCCGCAACGCCCTGAACACCGCCGTCATCGGTGGCGTGGATCTGGTGGTGTCCGTGGGTGGGACGGGCGTCACCCCTCGCGACGTCACCCCCGAGGCCACCCGGACCATCCTCGACCGCGAGCTGCTCGGCATCTCGGAGGCGTTGCGCGCCTCGGGTCTGTCGGCGGGCATCGTGGACGCCGGCGTCTCGCGCGGTCTCGCCGGGATCTCGGGCAGCACCCTGGTGGTGAACATCCCGGGTTCCCGTGGCGCCGTCCGTGACGGCATGGCCACGCTGGGGCCGCTGGCCAGTCAGGTCATCGCCCAGCTATCACGTTTGGACTTCTGAGCAGGTGTGGGTGGCGCCGGCGGTGATCGTGGACCGTCGGCGCTCTCGCGCGTCTCGACTCGTTGCGATGGCAACTCTCGCGCCGGGCGCCCACGTTGTGTTAACGGCCGGTGAACTGGGCAGATGTGGCAACTGTGATCTTTATCACACTGGCGGTCGTCGATGAGCGGGCCTGCACGCCACGAACGCGACGCAGTTAACAAGATTTTTGGCGAATCGTTGCCCAATATCACCCGGGACGAACGGGATGACGAGCGCCCCGACGAGGGTGACGAACGCGAGCGCTGGCTCCGCGACAACATCCCGCCTCACCACGGCTGAGCAGTGCTTTCCCGCTGAGCGAAGACCGCCTACCGGTCACCCTCGGTCGGTGTCGATCAATACCTTGGGTATGCGACCGGCACGAATGCGGAACTCCGCGTCCGGCGCTTGACGGCCGCTAGTCCGGGATCGCGGTTACCAGCAAATCCCATCCAGCACTTCCGCCCATCCCGACCCGGGAATTTCTTGCGTTGCCGGGGGGGTGCCTCACCGTTATGTTTCTCCCGTCAACGATGAGCAATTCGTAAGAGCAACATGTGAGCTTTCTAATTCCAGTCACATGGACCTCTTGCAAGGTGTGTGGTTATGCGTGCACAGCCCCACACCGACACCGCGGTGAGCCTGCCGGATCACCTTCAACACTTAGGGAGAACATGAAGGCATTCAGTCGGGTGCTGATCGCAATGATCGCGGCCATCGCGGCGCTGTTCGCGACGACAGGCACCTCACACGCAGGTCTGGACAACGAGTTGAGCCTCGTTGACGGCAAGGACCGCACGCTGACGATTCAGCAGTGGGACACGTTCCTCAACGGTGTGTTCCCGCTGGACCGCAACCGCCTGACCCGTGAGTGGTTCCACTCCGGCAAGGCCAAGTACATGGTCGCCGGCCCCGGTGCCGACGAGTTCGAGGGCACCTTGGAGCTGGGCTACCAGATCGGCTTCCCCTGGTCGCTGGGCGTGGGCATCAACTTCTCCTACACCACCCCCAACATCCTGATCGACGATGGCAACATCACCGCGCCGCCGTTCGGTCTGAACTCGGTCATCACCCCGAACCTGTTCCCGGGTGTGTCGATCAGCGCCGACCTGGGCAATGGCCCCGGCATCCAGGAAGTCGCCACGTTCTCGGTCGACGTGTCCGGTGCCGAGGGTGCCGTCGCGGTGTCCAACGCCCACGGCACCGTGACCGGTGCCGCCGGTGGCGTGCTGCTGCGTCCGTTCGCTCGTCTCATCTCGAGCACCGGCGACAGCGTCACCACCTACGGCGAGCCCTGGAACATGAACTAACTCCTGCACCACCACTAACAAAAGTCACACCCGTGACGATCAAGAGGTAGCGGCGCATCGGCCGGTCTGATCCGGCCGATGCACCCGCTACCCCGATCGCTGTCAACGCAAGGCATACAAGGGAGGTCAACCCAAAAATGAAGGCAATCAGTCGGGTGCTGATCGCGCTGGTCGCGACGTTCGCGGCCCTGTTCGCGAGCACAGGCACCTCACACGCAGGTCTGGACAACGAGTTGAGCCTCGTTGACGGCAAGGACCGCACGCTGACGATCCAGCAGTGGGACACGTTCCTCAACGGTGTGTTCCCGCTGGACCGCAACCGCCTGACCCGTGAGTGGTTCCACTCCGGCAAGGCCAAGTACATGGTCGCCGGCCCCGGCGCCGACGAGTTCGAGGGCACCTTGGAGCTGGGCTACCAGATCGGCTTCCCCTGGTCGCTGGGTGTGGGCATCAACTTCTCCTACACCACCCCCAACATCCTGATCGACGATGGCAACATCACCGCGCCGCCGTTCGGTCTGAACTCGGTCATCACCCCGAACCTGTTCCCGGGTGTGTCGATCAGCGCTGACCTGGGCAATGGCCCCGGCATCCAGGAAGTCGCCACGTTCTCGGTCGACGTGTCCGGTGCCGAGGGTGCCGTCGCGGTGTCCAACGCTCACGGCACCGTGACCGGTGCCGCCGGTGGCGTGCTGCTGCGTCCGTTCGCTCGCCTCATCTCGAGCACCGGCGACAGCGTCACCACCTACGGCGAGCCCTGGAACATGAACTGACCTCTCGCTCAACGTAAACAGCCCCCCGGCTTCGGCCGGGGGGCTGTTTCGTGTGGAAGGAGTCAGGAGCGGTCGGTGTCAGTCCTTGTCGGCGCTGGTCACCTTCGCGGTGTCCGGGCTGGGGCCGGTGCCAGGTCCGGTGACCGTCTCGGCGCTGGTGCCGTCGGCGAGCAGGTTGCGGATCTCGGTCAGCAGGCTCAGTTCGGTGTCCTGGGCCTGCTCCACCTCGCCCTTCTTGCGGAGGCGGTTGTAGGGCACGACGACCAGGAAGTACACGACGGCCGCCACGAGGATGAAGTTGATGGCCGCCGACAGCAGGACGTTCAGATCGATGGTCTGCCCGCCGTAGATCGGGATGCGCAGGATGCCGTAGTCGGCGTCCTTGCCCGCTCCGATGCCGTCGATCAGCGGCTGGACGACGGCCTTGGTGAAGTTCGTGACCAGCGCGGTGAACGCGGTACCGATGACGACTGCGATGGACAGGTCGACGATGTTGCCGCGAGCGAGAAAATCCTTGAAGCCCTTCAACACGAGCTGTTCCTTCCTGAGGTGTGGTTCGGACACGCAACCGTATCGCCGCCCGGCGTGCGACGGCGGTCGTAGGACGTCTCAGCGGAGGGTGAGCGTGACGGCCTGGGACAGCGACGCGCCCGCCACCTCGGTGGCGGTGCGTGCGGGGAGGGCCACCAGGACGACGCGGTGGTCACCGCTGGTGGGCGACGTCGATCGGCCGGACACCATCACCACGACCGCGCCGGAGGCGACGACGCGCGGCACGGCCACCGAGTCGGCGCCGGGTGGCGCGGGGTCCGCGGCGAGCACGTCCACCACGTCGCCGGCACGCAGGAGATCGAGCAGAGCTGCATCGGCGAGGTCGAGTGCGACCACCCGGGAGTCCGGGCCGGACGTGGCCTCGGTGAGGCGTGGGCTCAGCACCCGCACGTCGGTGATCACCTCGCCGCGCCGCGCCGGGCCGGTGAGTGTCATCCCCACCAGTCCGTCGGGATGATCCGCGGCGCCGTCGGGAATCGTTGTCGCCGAATGGGATTCGCGGTGGAGGTCGTCGGCGGTCAGAGCCGTGCCGGGTGCCAGATCGCGAGCCGCCACCACGACGTCGACCCGACCGTCGGCGGGGTCGGGCCGCAGCGCGGAGACACCTGCGAGGACGACGAGCAGCCCGGCGAGGGCGCGGCGAGCGGCTGCGGTTCGGGTCCAGTCCGGCCGTGACTCGAGCAGTCGCGTCCACGGCGTCGGATCGAGCGAATCCCCCATGGGGTCACGCTAGGTCGCGCACCCCGCCGCCGACAGCCGCGGGACGGAGGGCCTGTGGATAACCCTTACTTGGAGCCGGACGAGGCGGGAGTCGAGCTGCTCGACGACGACGAGGACGAGCTGGAGCCCGAGGAACCCGAGCCGGACGACTTCGAGTCGCCGGAGGACTTCGAGTCGGACGAGGACTTCGACTCCGAGCCGCTCGAGCTGCTGCCCGAATCCGCCGACGAGGACGAGGACGACGAACCGGAGTCGCCGTTCTTCGACGACGAGCCACCGCTCGACGTCTTGGACGCGTCGCGGCTGTCGTTGCGGTAGAAGCCGCTGCCCTTGAAGACCACGCCGACCTTGCCGAAGAGCTTGCGCAGCCGTCCCGAGCACTGCGGGCAGGTGGTCAATGCGTCATCCGTGAATGCCTGCACCGCGTCGAAGCGGTTGTCGCACTCGGTGCACGCATAGGAATAGGTCGGCACGTCATCCTCCGAAGGTGGTCGAACTTGTTGGCACTCTACCGTTGTAAGTGCTAAAACCGCCACGCGGGTCGGGCCATTCCCGTCGCGCGACCAGCCGCTCGGGCTAGCCGCCATCCAGCGCGACCACGCCGAGTCCCGGCGTCAGAGCGTGGGTCATGGCGACGTCGTGCGCTTCGCCGGGAATCGCCGCCAGCAGTTCGTCGTCGCGGACGACGGCGACCAGCCGGGCGGCCGGGTCGGCCAGGGGCAGCGAGCGGTCGTAGAACCCGGCGCCACGGCCCAACCGCGTCCCCGCACGGTCGACGGCGAGCGCGGGCACCACGATCACCGCCGCGGTGGCGATCACGCCGGCGTCGAGGGTCGGCGGGGCGGGCTCGCGCAACCCGAAGCGCGCGTCGACCAGTCCGCCGGGGCGGTACACACCCCAGCCGAGGGGCTGTGGAATCCCGCCCGTCTCGCGCGCGATCGGCAGCAGGACCCGCGCGCCCATGCGGGTCAGGCCGTCAAGCGCCTCGAGCGAACCCGGCTCGGAGCCGACCGGAACGTACGCGCAGACGACGTCGCCGGCGGACACCGTGGCCAGCAGCGACCGGGCGAGTGCCGCGGCCTCCTGCTGGCGGCGCCGGGCGGGGACGGCCCGTCGTGCGCGCAGGATCGACTCGCGCAGCTCCGCCTTGGTCGGTCCCTCACCCGTCACCCGTCCCAGTGTCCACCGGCGCAGCCCGGACCAACCCAGGGAGTCGCGAGGTCACGGGCGGCACCAGACGTTATGGTGTCTCCGATGACGACACAGGCCAGCGTGCCGATCCCGCGCACCGCAGTCGTTCCCGCGGCAGGGCTGGGGACGCGATTCCTCCCCGCGACCAAGACGGTGCCCAAGGAGTTGCTGCCCGTCGTGGACACCCCGGGCATCGAACTCGTCGCCGCCGAGGCCGCCGAGGCCGGTGGCCAACGGCTCATCATCGTGACGTCCGAGGGCAAGGACGGCGTCGTCGCGCACTTCGTCGAGGACCTCATCCTCGAGGGCACGCTCGAGGCCCGCGGCAAGCACGCCATGCTCGCCAAGGTCCGGCGGGCGCCGGGGCTGCTGAAGGTCGAGTCGGTGGTGCAGTCCGAGCCGCTCGGACTCGGGCACGCCGTCGGCTGCGTCGAGGAGAAGCTCGACGACGACGAGGACGCCATCGCCGTGCTGCTCCCCGACGACCTGGTGCTTCCCACCGGTGTCCTCGAGGTCATGTCGAAGGTGCGCGCCAAGCGTGGTGGCTCGGTGCTGTGTGCGATCGAGGTGACGCCCGAGGAGGTCAGCTCGTACGGCGTGTTCGACGTCGAGGTGGTCCCCGACGCCGCGAACCCCAACGTGCTGAAGGTCCTCGGCATGGTCGAGAAGCCGAAGGCCGAGGACGCCCCGTCGCTCTTCGCCGCGGCGGGCCGCTATGTGCTGGACCGCAAGATCTTCGACGCGCTGCGGCGCGTCCAGAAGGGCGTCGGCGGCGAGATCCAGCTGACGGATGCGATCGCGCTGCTGATCGAGGAGGGCCATCCCGTGCACGTGGTCGTGCACCGCGGATCTCGACACGACCTGGGAAATCCCGGCGGCTACCTCAAGGCTGCGGTTGACTTTGCTTTGGAACGCGACGATTACGGCCCGCCACTGCGGCGCTGGTTGGTCGAGCGATTGGGCCTGGACGAGCGCTGAAGTAACGGAGCGCACGGCGGGCCTCGAGACAGAAAGGCGCACTTTGCGTTCGGTTGAGGAGCAGCAGGCCAGGGTGGCTGCCGCTGCGGTGGCACCCCGACCGGTGCGAGTGGCCATCGCCGAGGCACAGGGTCTGATGTGCGCGGAGGAGGTCGTCACCGAGCGACCGCTCCCGGGTTTCGACCAGGCGGCGATCGACGGATACGCGGTACGCAGCGTCGACGTCCTCGGTGCCGAACCGATCGGCGACGCGGGCGACGAGCGCGGCTCCGGGTCGGTCGAGGAGATCAGTCTGCCCGTCATGGGCGTCATCGAGGCGGGTGCGCGGACGCCGAGCCGGTTGCAGCCCCGTCAGGCGGCCCGGGTTCAGACGGGTGCGCCCATGCCGACGCTGGCCGACGCGGTGTTGCCGCTGCGCTGGACCGACGGCGGCGACTCGCGGGTGCGGGTCCTGCGCAGCGTCCGCTCGGGCGCCTACGTCCGGCGGACCGGTGACGACGTGCAGCCCGGCGACGTGGCGGTCCGCTCGGGAACGATCATCGGGGCGGCGCAGGTCGGGTTGCTCGCCGCGGTGGGACGCGAACGGGTGCTGGTGCATCCGCGTCCGCGACTGTCGGTCATGTGCGTCGGCGGCGAACTCGTCGACATCTCCCGAACGCCGGGCAACGGACAGGTCTACGACGTCAACTCCTACGCACTAGCCGCGGCCGGCCGTGATGCGGGTGCCGAGGTCAATCGCGTCGGCATCGTCGACACCGAGTCCAAGACGCTGCGCGACGTCGTAGAGGGCCAGATCAACCGCGCCGAGGTCGTGGTGATCGCCGGCGCGGTGGGCGGCGTGGCGGCCGAGAGCGTGCGCGCGGTGCTGGCGGACATGGGTGAGGTCGAAGTCGCGCGCATCGCGATGCACCCGGGGTCGGTCCAGGGGTTCGGTCAGCTGGGCCGCGACGGCGTCCCGGTCTTCCTGCTGCCCGCCAACCCGGTGAGCGCGTTGGTCGTGTTCGAGGTGATGGTGCGTCCGTTGATCCGGATGTCGCTGGGTAAGCGGCAGCCGCTGCGCCGCGTGGTGCAGGCGCGGACGCTGTCGCCGATCACGTCGGTGGCGGGGCGCAAGGGTTATCTGCGCGGTCAGCTGATGCGTGACAATGACACAGGCGAGTACCTGGTGCAGGCGCTCGGCGGCGCGCCCGGCTCGTCGTCGCATCTGCTGGCGACGCTGGCGGAGGCGAACTGTCTGGTGATCATCCCCAGCGAGGCCGAGGAGGTCCGCACCGGAGAGGTCGTCGAGGTCGCCTTCCTGGCGCAGCGCGGCTGATCGGTCCGGGGGCGCGTGAACATGTTCCGCTCGAGTTCGATGCACCCGGGGTGGCCACTGTCGACGGGGCCCATCCGGGTGCCCGCGGGCGTGGTCCGGCTGCGGCCGATCCGGCTGCGCGACGGTGGCACGTGGAGCCGGATCCGCCTCGCCGATCGCGCGCACCTCGAGCCGTGGGAGCCGGTCGCCGAGGTCAATTGGGAACTGCGGCACTCGGTTACGTCGTGGCCGTCGATCTGTTCGGGGCTGCGGTCCGAGGCGCGCAAGGGCCGCATGCTGCCCTACGCCATCGAACTCGATGGCGAGTTCTGCGGCCAGCTCACCATCGGGAACGTCACGCACGGGGCGTTGCGCTCGGCGTGGATCGGGTACTGGGTGGCCCGCGAGTTCACCGGCGGGGGAGTGGCGACCGCGGCGCTCGCGATGGGTTTGGACCACGGGTTCGGCAAGGTGATGCTGCACCGCATCGAGGCCACCGTCCGTCCGGAGAACGCGCCGAGCCGCCGCGTGCTGGCCAAGGCCGGCTTCCGGGAGGAGGGGCTGCTGAAGCGCTATCTGGAGGTCGACGGGGCGTGGCGCGACCACCTGCTGGTGGCGCTGACGGTCGAGGAGATCGAGACGTCGGCGACGTCGGCGCTGGTGCGGTCCGGGCGAGCGAACTGGGCATGAGCTTGTTGCAGTTGTGACATCTGTGACGAATGTGCTTGGTGAAAGCGAATTACAGGTGTGTAATTGTCCTCGGCGCGTCACCCCTCGATGCGCTGGTCAGCAGACCTAGCCTGTAGGGGAAAGGAGCCGGCGTCATGCCAAGCATCCCCCAATCCCTCCTGTGGATCTCCCTCGTCGTGCTGTGGTTGTTCGTGCTCGTGCCGATGCTGATCAGCAAGCGAGACGCGGTGCGTCGCACCAGCGACGTCGCCCTCGCCACGCGCGTGCTGAACACCGGACGCGGAGCACGACTGCGGCGACGCGGACCGGCCGCGGGCCACTACAGCGATCCCGACTGGCGGCCCAGCGCCGAGGATCTGGACGACGAGTTCGACGGTGACGACACGGCCACCGCGCCGCGCAAGGCCGTCGTGCTGGCCGCAGCCACGGTGTCGAACGAGCCGGACTACCTCGACGTCGACGTCGTCGAGATGGATTCCGGCGCACTGCCCGTCGGCAGCGTCGCCCAGCCCCGCACGGTGGATCCGCAACTGCCGCTCGAGTTCGACGCCTCGGACCGCGACTCCTCGGACCGCGACGCTCACTCCGCGGGGCCCAGCACGCAGGCCATCCGGACCTTCGCCGACGCCGACTTCACCGAGGACGCCCCGGTCCGGGCCGAGGAGCCCGCCGCGGTCGACGAGCCGGAGGTCGAGGAGACGCGGGTCGACGAGCCCGCCGCGCCCGTCGCCGATGAGGTCGACGACGAGTCCGACGACGGCACCGATCACGACTACGAGTACGTCGACGACTCCTCGGGCATCGAGGCGCCGTCGGAGAACGAGCCGAAGCTGTCGGACTCCATGTCGCAGGCCCGCCGGCAGCGGTACGAGACGAAGACCTCCCTCGCCGTGCGGGAGCGCAAGTTCGCGTTCCGCAAGCGCATGCTCGTCGCCATGGGCGCCGCCCTGCTGGTGTCCGCCGTCGCCGCCTACCTGCTGACACCTGGCCTGTGGTGGGTGTGCGGCACCATCGGCGTCGTCACCGTGCTGTACCTCGGCTACCTGCGGCGCCAGACGCGCATCGAGGAGCAGCTGCGGCGGCGCCGTGCGCGTCGGGTGGCGCGGTCGCGGCTCGGGGTGGAGAACACCGACGACCCGGAGTACGACGTGGTGCCGTCGCGGCTGAAGCGTCCCGGCGCGGTCGTGCTGGACATCGACGACGAGGACCCGATCTTCGAGCACCTCGACTACGCCTCGCTGGCCCGCAACTACGACCTGCCGCGGGCGGCCGGTCAGTGAGTGGCCTGCGGTTTTCTCGTCGCGTCGGGTGACTGATAACCTGTACCGGCACTAGGGGCTATGGCGCAGTTGGTAGCGCGACTCGTTCGCATCGAGTAGGTCGGGAGTTCGATTCTCCCTAGCTCCACCACGGTTTTTGGGACGGCACCGCGCTGCGGTGCGTCAACGAATGATGACGGCGCACAGCGCGGTCATGCAGTTTCCGCCGGTCTCGTGACCGCGCGCGAACCCCCCGCCGCTTCGTGCCGCCGGCGTCTTCTCCACCCGACGTGATCCGTCCCCGGGTTCTGCGACGTCGTCGACGTGGGCCGTACTTTGCCTGGCGTCATGGGCGAGAAGCGGCGCTTCGCCGCGTACCGCCAGTTCGCGAGGGGTGGACACATCCCGCGGCACGGGTAATATTCGGCAATGCTCGTTCGCTGGATGCGTGGCCCGCTCGTCGACGACTCGCGTCGCCGCCTCGGCCTGGCCGCGACGGCCCTGCTCGTGGCCGCGATGCCGCTCGCCGTCCTGGGCGACGTCCCTGCTGCATCTGCCGAGGACTGCCCCGACGCCGAGGTGATCTTTGCGCGCGGAACCGACGAGCCCGACGGCATGGGCGCGGTCGGGGATGCACTCGTCGACTCGCTGCGTCGGCAGGCAGGCTCGTTGACCGTCAGGACCTACGCGGTGGACTACAGCGCGGGCAAACTGCAGCTGGATGGGCGCGGCGGCGCCAAGGACATGGTCTCGCGGGTGGAGTCCACGGCCTCCTCCTGCCCCGCCACCAAGATCGTCCTGGGTGGCTATTCCCAGGGCGCCACCGTGATCGACCTCGTGGCCGGGGTGCCCGTCGGTGGCGTCCCGTTGGGTCTGGGCAAGTCCCTGCCCGCGGAGTACGCGGACAACGTCGCAGCAGTGGTCACGTTCGGCAACGTGATCGGCCGCGGCGGCGAATCCGTCGCGACGCGCAGCTCACTGCTCGGCTCCAAGGCCATGGACCTGTGCAACCCCGGTGATCCGATCTGTCATGCGGGCCCCGGCAATTCGTGGAGCGGACACACCGACGGTTACGTTCCCGGATACACCGACCGGGCAGCGACGTTCGTCGCGTCAAGACTTCCCGGCGGGTACGAGGACGCCCATCCCGGGTACGGGCCGCAGACGGGGTACGGCGGCGTGCTGCCCGGCTCCCCACTGGAGGTCGACCCGTCGACGCAGCGCAGCCAGCACATGCCGCCCGGATGGGTCTCGGACACTCAGGCGTCGGATGCGCACGGTTCGGCGTCCCCGGACTCGGGCGCGTACTGACGGCTGCGAGCGGCGCCCGCGCCATTTCATGCCCCAAGACGCACGTGTGTCGGGGCACGTCGACCGCTAGGTTGGTCGACAACTGATCGCGTTCGCGACTGAAAGGGTGGCAATGCTTCTCGGAGGAATCGTGGCCAAGGCCGCCGGCACGGTGGTGACGGGCGTCGTCGGCGTCGCCGCCTACGAGGCGTTGCGCAAGGTGTACGCCAAGGCCCCGGTTCGCGAGGCCGCCGTGTCGACCACCGCGCTGGCACTCAAGGGCGTCCGCAAGGCCGAGGTGGGTGCGGAGTCCGCCCGCCTGACCGTCGCCGACGTCGTCGCCGAGGCCCGTGAGCGCATCGGTGAAGAGGTTGCGCCGCCCGTCGTCGGAGAAGCCCCGCACGACCACGATCACTGACGTCGTGCAGGATCTGACCGTCCTGTCCGACGCCGCCGGGCGAACCCGCATCCGGGTGCCTTGGCTCCGCTCCGACACGCTCCGCGCCGTCGCGATCGAGAACGCCGTCGACCTGGTCGCGGGTGTCCGCACCGTGCACGCCTACCCGCGGACCGGGTCGGTGGTCGTCTGGTATTCGCCGCGGGGCTGCGACACCGCGGCGCTGCTCGAGGCGATCGACGCGTCCCGCCACGTGGTCCCCACCGGCACGGCGCTGACGCCGCGGTCGGCGGACATCCGCAACGCCGACGTGCTGCGCATCGTCGTGGGTGGCGCCGCGCTCGCGCTGCTGGGCTTCCGTCGCTACGGCCTGCAGCGGCCGCCGCTGCTCGGTCCCACCTCGCGCCTGTTCGCGACCGGCGCGACGATCGTCACGGGCTATCCGTTCCTGCGCGGGGCGTTGCGGTCCCTGCGCGGCGGCAAGTCGGCGGGCACCGATCTCCTGGTGTCGGCGGCCACCATCGCGAGCCTGGTGCTGCGCGAGAACGTCGTCGCGCTCACCGTGCTGTGGCTGCTGAACATCGGCGGGTACCTGCAGGACCTGACGCTCCGGCGCACCCGGCGCGCGATCGCGAACCTGTTGCAGGGCAACCAGGACAGCGCGTGGACGCAGCTGCCCGACGGCACCGAGGTCCAGGTGTCGCTGGACAGCGTCGGCGTGGGCGATCGCGTGGTCGTCCACGAGCAGGTCGCGATCCCGGTGGACGGCACCGTCACCGAGGGCGAGGCCATCGTGGACCAGTCGGCGATCACCGGCGAGACGCTGCCGGTCACCGTCGTCGCGGGCCGATGGGTGCACGCCGGATCGGTCGTGGTCCGCGGTCGCCTGGTGGTCGAGGCCGCCGCGGTGGGACGCGACACCGCGATCGGGCGCATCATCACCAGGGTCGAGGAGGCTCAGCACCACCGGGCGCCGATCCAGACGGTGGGCGAGAACTTCTCCCGGCGCTTCGTCCCGCTGTCGTTCCTCGTCTCTGCGCTGACGCTGGTGGTCACGGGTGACGTGCGCCGGGCGATGACCATGCTGCTCGTCGCGTGCCCGTGTGCGGTCGGACTGTCGACCCCGACGGCGATCAGCGCGGCCATCGGCAATGGTGCGCGCCGCGGCATACTCATCAAGGGTGGCGCACACCTCGAGGAGGCGGGTCGCCTCGACGCGGTCGTCTTCGACAAGACCGGCACGCTGACGCGCGGGCGGCCGGTGGTGACGAACGTCGTGAGCTTCCACGACGACTGGCCGCCCGAGCGGGTGCTCGCCTACGCGGCGTCGTCGGAGATCCACTCGCGACATCCTCTGGCGGAGGCCGTGATCCGGTCCACCGAGGAGCGTCACATCACGATCCCGCCGCACGAGGAGTGCGAGGTGCTCGTCGGCCTGGGCATGCGGACGCGAGCCGACGGACAGACGCTCCTGCTGGGCAGCCCGGCGCTCCTGGCCAAGGAGAGCGTGCAGGTGCACGACGACGCGTCACGGTGGGTGGTCAAGTTGCGCGGCGAGGCCGAGACGCCGCTGCTGCTGGCCGTCGACGGCGGGCTGGTGGGACTGATCAGCCTGCGCGACGAGGTCCGCCCCGAGGCGCTGCCGGTGCTGCAGGCATTGCGCGCCAACGGCGTTCGACGCATCGTGATGCTCACCGGCGACCATCCGCAGACGGCGCGAGCGGTGGCCGACGAGCTGGGCATCACCGAGTGGCGGGCCGAGGTGCTGCCCGAGGAGAAGCTCGAGGTGGTGCACGCGCTCCGCGAGGCGGGTTACGTCGTGGCGATGGTCGGCGACGGCATCAACGACGCCCCGGCGCTGGCCGCGGCGGACATCGGCATCGCGATGGGGCTGGGCGGCACCGACGTCGCGGTGGAGACCGCCGACGTCGCGCTGGCCGGGGACGACCTGCGCCGGCTGCTCGACGTGCGGGCGCTCGGCGGCCGGGCCGTCGAGGTGATCCGCCAGAACTATGCGATGGCGATCGCCGTCAACGCCTTCGGCCTGCTGCTCGGCGCTGGCGGTGCACTGTCACCGGTACTGGCCGCAATCCTGCACAACGCGTCGTCGGTTGCGGTGGTGACCAACAGTTCTCGACTGATCCGCCACCAGCTGGACCACCGGCCCGCCGAGAAGGACTGATCCGCGGCAGGCCGCGTCAACTACGGACGACGGCCGGCAGGGTCAGGGTGAACCTCGCGCCCGGCCGGTGCGCGTCGCACACCAGGTCGCCGCCGTGCGCACGCGCCAGCGCCCGGGCGATCGACAGTCCGAGGCCGGCGCCCCCGCGGTCCCGTGAGCGTGCGTCGTCGAGCCGCACCAACCGGTCGAAGATCCGCTCGCGCTGATCGTCGGGTACCCCGGTCCCGCTGTCGGTGACCGTCACTCGCGCCCACGGCCCCGCACGGCGGACGTCGAACACGATCGTGCCGCCGGCCGGGGTGTGCCTGCGCGCGTTGTCGGCGAGGTTGGCCAGGATCTGGGCGATCCGGACCGCGTCGACGGCGACCGGCACCGCGGCGTCGCCGGTGCGGGTGACGGTGAGCGACGGGGCGAGGAAGGCGCAACGCTGACGTTCGGCGTCGGCGAGCGCGACCAGATCGCCGGGCCGGACGTCCATGTGCAGCCCGGCGTCGATCCGTCCGAGGTCGAGCATGTCGGACACCAGCCGGCCCGCCCGGCGCGCCTCGGTGAGCACCAGGTCGGCGCGGTGGCGCTGCGCGTCGGCGTCGGGGTCGTCGACGTGCTGGATCGCCGATGCGGCGATCTGCTCGGCGCCCGCCTGGATGCCCGCGATCGGCGTGCGCAGTTCGTGTGCGGCGTCGGCCAGGAAGCGGCGGGTGGACGCGTCGGCCTGCTCGGCCACCTCGGCCGCGTGCCGGGCGCGACGCTCGGAGTCCTCGAGCGCGTCGAGCATGGTGTCGAATGCCGTTGCAGCCCGGCCGAGTTCGGTGCCGGGGCGATCAGGACGGACGCGTCGGCCCCGGTTGCCCGACGCGATCGACTCGGCGACGGCGCTGAGCCGGTCGAGCGGCCGCATGGCGGTACGCACCAGCAGCGCCAACCCTGCGGCGGCGACGAGCAGGACGGCGACCGAGGACACCACCACGATCACTCGCAACTGGCTCAGCAGCGCCGTCGTGGCGGTGGTGTCCGCGACGAGGAGCAGTCGCCCACCGTCGGGCAGCCGGTGCTCGACGCTCGTGGCGGTCGCGTCGGGCGGTGCCGGCGGGCGCGGCGGACGGGAACCGGGCGGCCCGTTGGTGGGCCGGCCGGGCGCCTGGTCCGGCGGCCCGGGCGGCGGTCCCGGCGGCCGCGGTGGACGCGGTCCGTCGGGGAGGTCGGTGGGCACGGTGAGGTCGCCGAACGTGGTTCCGCCCGGCGTGATCAGTCGCGCCCGGATGCCGCCGCCACCGATCTCGGCGAGCAGCTGCGACGGCGCCGTCCCGGCGAGGACGAGGGCGTCGGCGCGGGACACCGTGGCCTGCAACCGATCGTTGAGGTCGCGGCGGGCCTGCGATCCGACGACCGTGTCGATCGTGACGCCGAGCAGCACCAGCAGCAGCGTCAACAGGCCGAGCGTGACGAGCACGACGCGCAGCCGCAGGGAGGGCGTGGACGTCGGCGGGGAATCGTTCACGCGGCGACGGCCTGTAGCCGATAGCCGATGCCCCGCACGGTGTGGACGATGCGCGGCCCGTGCGCCTCGAGCTTGCGGCGCAGGCTGCTGATGTGGACGTGGACGAGGTTGTCGTCGTAGGCGGCGTAGCCCCACACGCTGGTCAGGATCTGCGCCGCGCTGACGATCCGTCCGCGCTGGTCGACGAGGAACTCGAGCACCTTGAGTTCGGTCGCGGTCAGCGACAGCGGTCGGCCCGCCCGGGTGGCGACGCCCGCGGACCGGTCTAGGAGGAGGTCGCCGATCTGAACGGTGGTCGCGACGCTGCCGCGCCGCCGCAGCACCGCCCCCACGCGGGACAGCAACTCCGACATCTCGAACGGCTTGACCACGTAGTCGTCGGCGCCACCGTCGAGCCCGCGCAGGCGGTCGGGGAGGCCGTCGCGCGCGGTGAGCATCACGATGCCGACGTCACCCCAGTCGCGCACCACGTCGATCAGCTCGAAGCCGGTGCGGCCGGGGATCATCACGTCCAGCACCACGGCGTCGGGTCGGAACCCGTCGAGCAGGCCCTCCAGATCGTTGCCGTCGACGGCTCCGGCCGCGACGTGGCCGGCGTGCTGCAGTGCCTCGACCACCATCTCGCGGATGGCGTCCGAGTCCTCGACCACCAGCACGCGCGACGCGCCGCCGGGTCCGCCGCTGGGAGATGCCATGGCTTCATTGTGGTGGTAGCCACCTGAACCCCACCTGAAGATGTCGCCGAACGCGGTCGTCTTCAGGTTGGCTTCACCGTGCGCTCATAGCGTCGGGAACGTCGAACACGACCAGCGATCACCGACCCACCAGGAGTGGCCATGAGCAACGAAGAACGCGCACAACACGATCCGGACGATTCCCTCAATCACCCCACCGAGCCGATCGGCGACGGAAACCACGACGAGCCCGTCGTCGCCGAGGAGCGGGTCGTCACGGAGGAGAAGCCGGACCGGTGGGCGGCCGGCCGCGAGAAGGTCCGGAGTCACCCGGTCGGCACGGCGGTCGGCGCCGCGGTGATCGGCCTGTTCGTCGGGCTGCTCGGCGGGGTCGCGGTGAACTCGCACCCGGTGATGTCGTTCAGCATCGGCACCGCGGCCAACACCGAAGCCGGTCCCGGCGGCCCCGCGGGTCCCGGCCACCGCCACGGCCCGGAGGACGGGCCGCTGGCCCCGCCGCCGGGACCCGACGGCGGTCCCCGCGGTGGACACGACGGACCGCCGCCGCCTCCGGGCGCGGGCCCGGACGGTGAGCGCGGACCCGGTGGACCGGGTGGACCCGGTGGGCACGGCGGACCGGGTGGCGAGCGTGGGCCCGGTGGACCGGGTGGCGAGCGGGGACCGGGTGGCCCGGGTGGGCCCGGGCAGGGTCCGGAACGGCAGGGCCCCGACGGCGGCCCCGGCGGCCAGCAGCGAGGCCAGGCGCCGGGACCGGAACAGGACCGTGGACCGGGCCGCGACGGCGGCGAGGCGCCTCGTCCGCCCGCGGACGCGCCGCAGGCACCCGCTCAACCCCGCGACGGTGAACGGAGCGAACAGCCGCAGCAGCAGCAACCGCCGTTGCCCGCCGAGCGACCCACGTCGCCCACCGCGTGAGTGTTCGTCGGTGCACCGTCACGAGCGACGGTGCACCGGCGGCTCAGTCGGCGCGGAACGCGAGCACGGCGACGTCGTCGTCCGGCTCGAGTTTCGGGATCATGGTCGCGAGGTCCGAGACGAGGTCCCGGGCGCTCTCGCCCGCATGCTCCAGCGCGAAGTCGGCCAACCGCTCCTGGTCGAAGGGATCGTCACCGCGGCGGGCCTCGGTGATCCCGTCGGTGTAGAACAGCAGCGTCTGACCGGGGCGCAGATGCACCTCGCAGGAGTCGAATCGCGCGTTGGGCGTCGCGCCGATCAGCATGCCGCCCTTGGACCGGATCGGCTCGACCGTGCCCTCGACGGGATCGAGCAGTAGCGCCGGCGGATGGCCGCCGGTGGCGATGGTGATGTGGAAGCCGTTGCCGGGACCCAGCGGTGTCACCGTGCCGAAGAGCACCGTGCAGAAGCGCCGCGGGTCCGAGTCGCGCAGCAGGATCAGGTTCAGCTCGGTCAACACGTCGATCGGGTCGGTGTGGTGCAGGGCCGCCGAGCGCAGCGAGTACCGGATGAGCGACGTGACCGACGCCGCGCCGGTGCCGTGGCCCTCGACGTCGCCGACGAAGAACGCCCACTGACCGCCGCCGAGTCCGAAGACGTCGTAGAAGTCGCCGCCGACCTGACGCGGTGACGCCGGGTGGTAGTGCGCGGACAGCTCCATGCCGTCGATCTCGGGGAGTGACGGTGGGAGCAGCGTGCGCTGCAGGACGCTCGCCCACTCCTCGGTGGCATCGCGTTCCTGTTCGGCGATGTCGCGGTCGCGGCGGGCGTCGTTGCGGTCCTGCCGGGCGTCGTCGAGGTCGGATTGCACGTCGTTGCGCGCGTATTCGGCCGCGTCGCGGAGTCGGCGCTCGTTACGCAGTGCGTCGATGGACGACAGTCGCAGCTCGAGCTGCTCCATCACGACGGCGGCGAAGTCCTCGAGGACGCCGGCGTGCTCGTCCGGCGCGGGCCGGGGGGAGTGGTCCATCACGGCCACCGCGCCCAGGCGGTAACCGTCGAAGTTGACGATCGGCGCGCACTGATAGAACTCGATCCGGTGGTCCTCCACGAACTTGCCGACGGCCGCGGTGGCCTCGGCGTGGACGTCGTGGACGATGTAGGGCCCGTCGTGGATCACGGCCGACGCGCACAGCCCGTCGGCGTGCGGAACGTAGGACAGTTGGGTGTCGAATCCGTGCAGTGCGGCGAACCAGATGCGGTCGCGGTCGACGATCGAGACCATGGCCATCGGGGCGTCGAAGAAGCGGGCGGCCAGCGCGGCGATCCGTTCGAAGACCCGGTCCGGTGGCGTGTCGACGATGCGGTAGCGCTCGACGGCCTTGATCCGGGCGGCTTCGTACTGCGCGTCGGGCGTGCTGTGATCGGAAATGTTGAGCGCGGCTTCTCTTCGGATGTCGGCGGCCACCGGGATGTGTCGGCGTGTGCCATCGTAGCCGCTCGACCAGCGGGGTGACCGGTTCGCCGAGGTGTACGTCACCGACTCGCGAGCGGCGCCCGCGCGGCCCGGTCGGGACGGATCGTGCACGCTCCGCGTTCGCTGCGCCTTACGCTTGGCGGCGTGGACGTGCGCGTCAGGAACAACGTCAAGATCGTCGGCACCGAGGGGGGCCCCACCGTTCTATTGGCGCACGGGTTCGGCTGCGACCAGAACCTGTGGCGCCCCGTGGCGGATCGCCTCGGATCGGACTTCCGCATCGTGCTGTTCGACCACGTCGGAGCGGGTGCATCGGACCCGCGGGCGTGGGATGCGGAGAAGTACTCGTCGCTGGCCGGCTACGCCGCCGACGTCGTTGACATCGTGCGCGAGCTCGACCTGCACGACGTGGTCTACGTCGGGCACTCGGTGGCGTCGATCATCGGGGCACTGGCCGCCATCGAGGAGCCGACGCGGTTCGCGAAGCTGGTCATGCTCACCCCGTCGCCGCGCTACATCGACGACGGCGACTACCGCGGCGGCTTCTCGCGGGCGGACATCGACGAGTTGCTGGAGTCGATGGAACTGAACTACCTAGGCTGGTCGCACACGATGGCGGGGGTCATCATGGGCACCCCCGACCGCCCGGAACTCTCCGACCGCCTCGAGCGCGCGTTCTGCAGCACCGACCCCGAGCGCGCGCGCGTGTTCGCCCGCACCACGTTCCTGTCCGACAACCGCGACGACCTCGCGCGGATCCCGGTGCCCACCCTGATCGTGGAGTGCAGGCAGGATGCGATCGCACCCCGCGCGGTCGGCGCGTTCGTGCACGATCGGGTGCCGGACAGCCGGTTGGTCACGCTCGATGCGATCGGGCACTGCCCGCACATGAGCGCACCGGACCAGACCGCGCAGGCGATCGCCGACTTCGCCCGCCCCGCGTGACCGGATCGGACGTCGACTGCGACGTCGAGGACCACTGGGACAACGCGCCGTGCGGTCACGTGATCGCCCACGTCGACGGCACGATCGTCCTGGCCAACTCGACGATGGCGCGCTGGCTCGGCTTCGACCGCGAGGATCTGAGCGGCAAGTCGATCCTCGACCTCCTCACCCCGGGCGGCCGCATCCACTACGAGACCCACTTCGGGCCGCTGCTGCTCGTCAACGGCGAACTCAACGGCGTCACGGTCGATCTGGTGGCGGCCGACGGGACACGCCTGCCGATGTTCCTGACCGGCAACGTGAAGGAGGGCCGCGACGGCGGTCCCGATCTGATCCGCGTCACCGCACTCGACGCCGCCGACCGGCGCGCGTACGAGCGCGAACTGCTCGAACAACGCCGGCGGGTCGAGGCGGAGCGCGACCGGGTCAAGGAGTTCGCGGAGACGCTGCGCAAATCCCTTCTGCCGCCCGTTCTTTCGCCGCCGGAGGGTCTGCTGGCGGCCGACTACTACTACGCCGCATCGGCCGAAGAGGTCGGCGGCGACTTCTATGACATGTTCCCGCTGTCGCAGTCGACGTGGGGGTTCTTCCTCGGCGACGTGGCGGGGAAGGGCGTCGACGCCGCGGTCGTCACCGGGTTGATCCGCTACGTCCTGCGTTCGGCGGCGGTGTCAGAGGGCGAACCGATCCGGGTCCTGGAGAACCTGAACATGGTGCTGGGCCAGGAGGTCGGCATCGGCAGCCGCCGGCTGTGCACGCTGGTCTACGGCAACCTGATCCGCCGCGGCGCCGGGTTCGACGTCGAGTTGGCCGGCGGCGGGCACCCGCCCCCGCTGATCCTCGGCGCGGACGGTGACGCCCGCTACGTCGACACCTCGGGTGGGTACGCCGTCGGCATCACCGCCCGGCCGCGGTTCGTGTCGACGCGCTTCCACCTCGGCGCGGGCGACACCCTGGTGCTGTACACCGACGGCCTCACCGAGGCCAGCACCGGCCGCGGCCGCGAGCGCTTCGACGACGAGGGTGCGCTGATGCGCTTCGCCCGGGAGCAGGCGCCCACCGATCCGGCAGGGATCGTGGGAGCGGTGCACCGGCTGCTCGACGAGCTGGGCGACGGGGTGCAGGACGATGCCGCCGTGCTGGCGTTCGGCGTGCCCGCCCGCGTGCGTCCCGCGACGTGACCGTCAGCCGATGAGCCAGCGGCACACGACCGGGTTCTGATTGCACGCGGCGTTGATGTCGGGCAGCGCGCCCGAGCACGGCATGCCGTTGTCGTGGACACACCCCGGCGCCATCGGGGGACACGGCGTCCCGTCGGGCCGGACGCATGCCTGCACGGGCTCGGCGTACGCCGGCGCCACGGTGGTGAACGACATGGCCAGAGCAACCGTGGCTGCGCCGTACAGAAGTCTGCTCAATCTCATCGAATGCTGCCTCTCTCGGCGACCACGTCGTCGCCGCCCCCTGACCGGGGCCCCCGCCCAGCAAAGTCTGCTCGGCTGTGGATGAAGCTACTCGGACGGTCCGACATGTGGCACGGAATCGACGAGGAAGGTCGACGGCGCGGGTGGCGGCCTAACCGGCGACGAGCCGCAGCGGGAGCCGCTCGTGGCGCCGGATGACGTTGTTCATCGCCCAGGTGGGCGGGCCCGTCACCTCGATGCGGTCGACGCGGTGCAGTAGCGCGGTCAGCATCGCGGTGGTCTCCAGACGTGCCAGGCCCTGGCCCGCGCAGGCGTGGGCGCCGTTGCCGAAGCCGAGGTGGCGGCCGGCGTCGCGTCGGATGTCGAAGACGTCCGGTGCGTCCCACTCGAGTTCGTCGCGGTTGGCCGAGGCGTAGAGCACCAGGACGCGCGCGCCCGCCGGCAGCGTGGCGCCACCGATCTCCGTGTCGCGGGCCACCCGCCGCCCGAAGGCCCGCAGCGGTGACTCGTAGCGGATCACCTCGTTGATGGCGTTGGGGATCAGCGACGGATCGTCCCGGAGCATCTGCCACTGGTCCGGATGCGTGCCGAACAGGTACAGCGCGGTGGAGATCGCGCTGATCGTGGTGTCGAGCGACGGCGCGATGTAGTCCACCATCAGCGCGGGCAGTTCGTCGTGCGACAGCGTGCCGGCGTCGGCGGCGCACAGCAGTTCGTGCGCCATGCTGCCGTCGAGCACCGTGCGGTCGCGGATCACGCGGCGGGCGAACCTCAGCATCGCGACGGTGCCGGGCACCGCCCCGACGGCCTGGCGGTTCAGCGGCCCGAGGACGTCGAACGTCGCACCGCCCCAGTCGATCAGGTGTTCGCGGCCGTCACGTGGCCAACCGACGAGATCGGGCACGATCGCCGACGGCAGTGCCGTGGCGAGGTCGGCGACGCCGTCGACCGTCCCGCGCCGGACGGCGGCGTCGACGATCGCGGCGGCCTGCTCGTCGACGGTCTCGCCGATCGACCGCAGGGCTCTCGGCAGCAGGCGGTGCGCCAACAGCTTTCGGCGCGCAGTGTGTTCGGCGCCGTCGCTGGCGAGCGTCGTGCCGCGCGACATCCGATTGCTGATCGGGTTGAGCGCGACGCCGCCCGTCGAGACGAACGACTCGTCGTCCCGCAGTGTCTGCTTGCACTGGGCGTAGCGGGGGAGCGCGTGGATGCGGTGTCTGGACAACCACACGACGGGCCCGAGCCGGCGCAGGCGGGCGTAGTGCGGGTAGGGGTCGAGGATCGCGTCGGGGGAGTAGACGTCCGTGCGATCCGTGGGAATCGCGGTGCGGGTCTTGCTCATCAGGTACTCCTGGTGGTCGTGGGCACTCGGTGGCCTGCGAGGTCGCCGCACACGGCGTCCACGTCGCGGCCGGCGCTCAGGACGGCCCGGTCCGGCCGGACGAGTGCGGCGCGGGCCCGCCCGTGACGGAGCCACGCTGCGAGTTCACCGCCGGGGGCGGCCACGTGGACCCGGGCGCCGTGGCGTGTCACGCGTTCCCGTTGGGCGCTCGTCAACGGTTCGGTGGTGACCACCGCGAAGCCCGTGCCCAGGACGTCGTCGAGGCGGACGCCACCGTCGACGATCGGGTTCGGACAGAGCCGCCCGCCGAGTGTGGATCCGGCTGGCCGCCGACGCACCAGGCTCGACCGGTGCAGGGCGGGCGTCGTGGAGTCGAGGACCCTGGCGCCGAACCCGGGCAGCCGGTGCAGCCGTGGGACCACGATCCGGCGGGCGAGGTCGCCGAGCGTCCCGCCCGACGTCATCGCCCGACCGACGTTGAGAGCCAACCGGATCATGCTGCGCGCGTGTGGCATCCGCTCCCGCTCGTAGGTGTCGAGCACCGACGACGGCAGGTCCCCCGAGAGGACCCCGGCGAGCTTCCACGCCAGGTTCATCGCGTCGCGCAGGCCCGCGCCCAGACCCTGCCCGATGAACGGCGGGGTGAGGTGGGCGGCGTCGCCGAGGAGGAAGACGCCGCCGAGCCGCCAGCGGTCGGCCAGCTGCGCGCGGAACGTGTACTCGGTGACCCGCAGCAGATCGAGGTCGTGGTCCGCGACGCGGGCGGTCCACGGCGCGATGAGCGGACGCAGCGTCTCGATCCTGTCGAAGTCAGCCGCCGACTCATCGGGGAGCAGACGGAACTCCCACCGGTAGCGGCGGTCGCCGATCCGCATGTACGTGCCCGCGCGGTGTGGGTCGCACAGCTGGTGCACGCCCTCCCACTGGCCGAGGTCGGCGCCGGACTCGACGTCGGCGACGAGCCAGCGCTGCTCGAAGTTCATGGCGCGCATGGTCGATCCGATGGAACTGCGCACCACGCTGTTGGCGCCGTCGCACCCGAGGACGTAGTCCGCGGTGAGCGTGATCCGACGGCCGTCGCCGACGTCGGCCGTGATGCGGACGGGCTTGCCGGGGGCGGCAGCGACGCCGGTCACCTCGACGCCGCCCAGCAGCCGCACCTCCGGATGGTGGACGAGGTTGTCGCGCAGCAGCGTCTCGAACTCCGGTTGGTCGAACATGTTGGCCCGGGGGAAGCCGTTGCCGCTCGGGCGCGGATCACGCCGGAACTCGGCCAGCACGTCGAACCTGCCGTCGATCAGCCGCAGCCCGAGCGCGGGCCGCGAGATGGCCGCGAACGCGTCGGTGAGTCCGAGGCGGGCCACGATGCGCAGCACCTCGTCGTCCATGTGCACGGCGCGGGGCTGGCGGTAGACGCCGGGCCACCGGTCCAGCACCAAGCTCTCGACGCCGTACTGGGCGAGCAGGGTGGCGACGGTGATGCCGGTCGGGCCCGCGCCGATGACGACGACCGGCACGTGCCGACCGTCGAGGTCGTTGTCTCGCATGGTCTTCGGCTACTCGTAACGCACGTTCATGCGCTGCGTCCCGAGGTCGATCGCGCCGTCGTCGGTCGCGACGGAGGCCTCGATCACCTGACCGTGTCGCAGGTACTTCGGGTTCTTGGCCTGACCCTTGAAGAACGCCTTCCACTTCAGCGCCGTCGGCAGCAGGCTGCCGATGATCTCGATGGGCTTGGGTGGGGCGCTCAGGGCCGTGCCGACGGGTGTCCCCGTGAGCACCAGGTCGCCCGCGGCGAGGTCCTGGAACCTGCTGAGGGACTGCAGCGCCTGCAGCGGGCGGTAGAGCATGTCGCCCTCGACGAGGGCGTTCTGCCGTTCCTCGCCGTCGACCGAGAGTCGCAGGCGCAGGTCGGCGAAGCGCGCCAGCTCGTCGGCGTCGAGGAGCACCAGGGCGGGGCCGACCGGCGTGAACGTCGGGTACGACTTCGCCTCGTAGAACTGGGTCTGCGGCAACTGGACGTCGCGGGCCGAGACGTCGTTGGTGATCACCAGGCCGGCGACGACGTCCGCGAGGGTGGCGTCGGTGATGGCCGTTCCGACCGGGACGTCGCGTCCGATGACCAGACCGATCTCCACCTCGTAGTCCAGGAGCCGCACGTGTGTGGGTTTGACGACGTCGTCGAACGGCCCGCTGATCGATGCGGACGCCTTGCGGAAGAACGTCAGCGGCACCGCGGCCGGGCTCATGCCCGCGTCCCGCACGTGCGACTCGAAGTTGGTCATCTGCGCGACAACCCGGCAGGGTCGCGTGATCGGCGAGACGAGGGCCAGTCCGTCGACGGGCACGCGGTCACCGCCCGACGCCGCCGCGGCGATCGCGGTCCGGTCGGCCAGCAGCTCGCCCGTGGTGGTGGCGGTGGTGTCGATGCGGGCGGCACCGTCGGCGGTGTGGACCCACCAGGCGTCGATCGTGCGGAGGATGGACGTTGTCATGACTTGGCTACCTTCAGTAGGCCGATGAGGCGGTTGACGTCGAACTCGTTGTCGGAGCGCAGCGCGGTGATCATCGAGAGGGCCTCGCGGCGGGCGGATCTCGGGGTGGTGCCGAGGAAGTCCGGGCTGACGGGCGGGCCCCACTGCGCCAGCCCCGAGGCGGTGAACGGCCCCCAGCCCGGTTCGAGCGAGGCGTCGAACAGGTCGCCGTCGGCGAAGTGCTCGACCAGAAACCCGTCGGGATCGCGCCAGTAGTCGAACAATTGGCTGCCCTGGATGTGCCGACCGATGCCCCACGATCGGACGTAGCCGCGGTCGAGGAGGTATTCGCCGCCGGCGGCCATCGCGTCGAGATCGGATACCTGGTAGGCCGAGTGCACGTACCGGTTCGCCGGGCCGAGGGCCAGCGCGAGCGTGTGGTGGTCGGCGGGGGTGTCGCCGCGATCGCATCGGATGAAGCTCATGGCCGGTCCGCGGCGCCGCTGGCCGGGGAAGTAGAGGAAGTCGCTGACGATCATCCCGAGGTGGTCGAGGTACCAGTTCAGCGTCTCGAGGTAGGTCGTCGACTGGAGCACGACGTGGCCGAGGCGCTGCACGCGCGCGGGGACGCGCCGGGGCCGCTGGGTCGCGTTGAGTCGGACGGCGCTGTGTCCGACGTTGAGCGGCAACGCTTCCTGCGCGGGCAGTGCGGGCTGCGCGTGCATTCCCGCGACGACGCGGACGGGGACGCCGCTCGGGTCGGTGAGCGCGACGCCCAGGCCACCGATCGACTCGGGGAGCGCCGCAGCCGTCGCTCCGGTTCGGTCGGCGAGGCGCAGCACGTCCACCTCACCGTCGGCGCGGAACGCCACCCCGGCGAATCGTGTGCGGTCGCCCCGGCGCAGCACCACGCACGGCGCTCCGGCGTCGGTGCCGCGCAGGTGCACCTCGGCCGGCGTGCGGTGCGCGACTTGGAAGCCGAACGCCCGGGCGAAGGTCTCCGCGCGCATCAGGTCCGGTTTCTCGAACTCGAGCCAGGCGATGTCGGCGACCTTGATGATCGGGTTTTGCGACCGCCCGGAGTGCTCGCCGCGAATCGCGCCCTGCTCGGCGTGCAGGCCACGATGGCCGTCGTCCTGCGCTCGACCTGGTGATTCCACTGCTCGACTCACTGCCACCTCCTGTTGTTGACGAAATCGTCACATACTTTGAGAGGGTCAGTCAACCGTTTCTGACGAAATCATCAGAATTGAGTCCGCTGTTACAGTGGGCCCGTTCCGACGAAGGGGGACACCCGATGACCGACGAGGCGCAGAGTCCCGTCAGCCGTCTGCAGCGCCGCAAGCAGCGCACTCGCGCCGCGCTCGTGCGGGCCGCGCAGACGTTCATCGCCCAGGGCAAGCTCAACGTGCCGGTCCTCGAGATCACCCAGGCGGCCGACGTCGGCATGGGGTCGTTCTACAACCACTTCGACAGCAAGGAACAGCTCTTCGAGGCCGCCGTCGTCGACGTCCTCGACGGCCACGGTGCAATCCTCGACGAGTTCACTGCGTCGATCGAGGATCCCGCCGAGACGTTCGCGACATGTTTCCGGCTGACGGGCAGGCTCTTTCGGCGACGGCCGCAGGAGAGCCAGATCCTGCTCGCCAACGGCATGGCGCTGCTGGTGTCCGACCGCGGTCTCGCGCCGCGGGCGCTGCGCGACATCGTCGCTGCCGTGGAGGTCGGTCGCTTCAGGGTCGAGGATCCCGAACTGGCGCTCGCGGTGGCGGGCGGCGCGCTGCTCGGGCTGGGCAATCTGCTTCGCACGCAACCGGATCGCGATGACGCGCGGGACACCGACGCCGTGACCCGGGACGTGCTGCTGCTGTTCGGCATGACGGCGGACGAGGCGAACGAACTCTGCGAACGCGAGCTACCCGACCTGTCGGTCCTGCACCCGTCGGAGTCCGTCGCCTGAGTGCACCACTGGTCACTCAAAGCCGCTGTGCCACACGCGTTTCAGTAGCCTCAGGACGGTTGTTTTCTTGGTGTTTTCTCAGGCGTGAACCCTTGAAATGATCGGCCATCGAACGTATGTTCGATGTATGTCGATCGGCGAGGTCAGTGAAGCGCTCACCGCGCTGCGCGACGCCTACGCCACCTTCGCCGCCTGCGACACCCAATCCCTCACCCCCACCGAACTCCTCGAGGTGATGGACGAACTGGAAACCCACCACTGCCAACTCCCCACCCAGAACCACCGCCTCCTGGCCCAGTTGAGGGCGCAGTCCACCCCGGCGGAGATGGGCGCGAAGTCCTGGCGCGACGTCCTCACGACCCGCTACCGCATCTCCACCACCGAAGCCAACCGCCGACTCACCGACGCCGACCTCCTCGCCCCCCGACGAGCCTTGTCCGGGGCACCCATGCCACCGCAGCTGCCGGCGACCGCCGCCGCCCAGCGGCTCGGGTTCATCACCGCAGAGCACGTCGCGGTGATCCGCAAGCACCTCAAACGCCTGCCCGGCTGGGTCGACACCGCCACCCGCGACCGCGTCGAAGTCGATTGGGTCCGCCACGCCGTCGGATCCGGGCCCGACGCGCTCGACGACGTGGCGCGGCGCACCGTGTACCTCCTCGACCAGGACGGCCCCGCCCCCGACGACGCCGAACGCGCCCGCCGCCGCAACATCGTGTTCACCAAACAACGCGACGACTCCACCATCGGCATCACCGGCGACCTCACCCCCGCGGCCTACGCGGTGTGGGAGGTGCTCAACGCCCGGTTCAGTGCCCCCGGAATGTGCAACCCCGCCGACGAGCACCCCTGCACGTCGGGCACCCCCACCCAGCAGCAGATCGACGGCGACCTCCGCACCCCCGCCCAACGCCGCCACGACGCCTTCGAATACATCGGCCGGATGGCACTGGACAAGGGCGACCTCGGCCACCTCAACGGCCTGCCCACCACCGTCATCGTCCGCACCACCCTGCAGGATCTGCAGACCCGGGCGGGGATCGGCGTCACCGGCGGCGGCACCATCGTCCCGGTCGCCGACGTCCTGCACATGGCCGCCCGCACCGACGCCACCAACTATCTGGCGGTGTTCGACGACGCCACCGGTTCCGTCCTCGACCTGTTCCGCACCCGCCGCACCGCGTCGGTCGCACAACGGTTGGCGTTGATCGCCCGCGACGGAGGCTGCACCAAACCCGGCTGCACCGTCCCCGCCTACGGCACCCAAGTCCACCACGCCACCAAAGACTGGAGCGCCGGCGGCGACACCAACGTCGACGACCTCGCCCTGGCCTGCGGACCCGACAACCGCGCCGTAGGCCCCGGCGGCTGGACCACCCACATCACCGACCAACACCAGGTCGAGTGGATCCCCCCACCCCGGCTCGACACCGGCCAGAAACGCACCAACGACTACCACCACCCCGAACGACTCCGACCACCACCCGACGACGCATGGAACCCCGACGACGCCGGGACGTGGTGGACCGACGACGACGTATCACCCAACACCACAACGGCATCCGACGACACCGTCGAAAACGCCGACCTCTCCGACTCACCAGACACCCCCATCCCGTGGTGGCCCGTCGACCCCGCATGGGCTGCCGCCGAGAAGCAACGCGCCGCCCGGAAACGCCTCGCCGCGGACACCCCGCCGGCACCCGACTCACTCGCACACCCCGAACCCGCCGAGACCGAAGGCACACACGACGGCTACGAACCCGGCCGGCCCGAACCACCCACCGGCACCGCGGCCTAGGCCGTCGCTGAGGCGCCGTCGTCGTCGTGCACCGTGCGCATCGCGTCCACCAACATCTGGATCACGCGCGTCGCGATCATCAGATGGTCGTCCGGCACGTCGGAGAGCGCGATGCGATAGTGCTCGCCGATGGGCCGAAAGTAGTCCTGCGCCAAACGAAATCCGTCGTCCGAGTAGCGGAGCATCGTCTTGCGGCGATCCTGCGAGTTGGTCTCCCGGCGCACATGACCCGCACGGACCAGGCGATCCACGATGTAGGTGACGGCACCCGCCGAGACGTTGAGCCGGGTACGTAGCGCGCTCGCAGTCAACGGCGTGCCATCGGTCTCGGAGACGACGACGTGGAGCAGCGCGCGGAAGTCGCTGCCGGACATGCCGTGGTCGGCGGCGAAATTCTGTGCGACGCGATCCGTCTCGGAGAGCAACGCCCGGAGTTCGAACGCCACGTCACGCAGGGCTTTCCCCCGGTCGTCGGGCTCGGCCGACACTGGGTCCACGTGATCGCCCGTCCTCTCCCGCCCGATGCGGTGCGTCGTGACGGCCTCACATACCCGGGACGCGGGCGTACATTCGCCCGGTCGGCCACGTCGTCGAGTTTTGCCCGGCGCAGGACGGGAACGCGATCGTCCACAGTGCGAGACCCACAATGCGAGACGGAGAGGCCAGACGTGAGTTCGAGCACCAATGACGTGGAGAAGCGGTGGCACGACCCCGCGGCGCTGCGGGCTGCCGTCGGCTACGTGGTCGCGGTCATCGTGGTGGCGGTGGCCGTCTTCACCTACTACGCCGTGACCGACCAACACGACCTGCTGTGGGCGGTGGCTACGCCGGCAACGCTGTTCGTCGGAGCGCTCGGCGCCTTCGCGAAGACCTACCGCGATTGGCGGCGAGGGCGCACCTGGCCCATCTGGCACGGCGCGGGATGGTCGCTGCTGACGCTGACGATGGTGGCCATGGCCGTGCCGGCCATGGGCATCACCGGCTGAGCGTCAGCCGCAACCGCTCCGCCCCGACGTCGCGCCCCTCGGCCAGGTCGTCGGCCAGCGCCCTGGCATCGCGGATCAGGCCCGCGGCGTCGACGTCGTGCGGAACGTCGGGGCGGTCGATGCCGTCGGCCCCACGTCGAAGCAGGGCCGCTGCCCCACGGTGATTGCCGCGCTGCGCGTGGGTGAGGCCCACCGCCAGCTGGGCCAGCGCACGCCACACCCACCGGTCGGCCGGCGCGGATGCCTTCCACGCCGCCTCCAACACGTCATGCGCCTGGAACGCGTTGCCCTCGTCGATCAGTCGTTGGGCCGCGACGAGCGTCTCCCGCGGCCCGAGGTCCAGGTCATCGGGCAGCCTCGGGACGCCCTGCGCGCCGCGCGGCAGTGGCCGGCCCAGCGCGTCACGCGGCCGGGCGTTGAGCGCCCGGCCCGCGGCGTCCCGGTCACGTGCCGTGGGGTCGATCACGGTCTGCCCGCGTCCTCTCCGGAGTCAGTCGGTCGGCTCGCCGTCGTCGGTCTCGATGACGTCGGGGGTGTCCTTGGCGACGTCCACGTCTCGATTGGACTGGATGCTCCCGCCGCGGTCGTCGCCGTCGGGCTCGTCGGTGTTGTCGTAGATTCCCTGTCCGCGTGGCACGATACGACCTCTTTCGCTGGTGGGGGTTGTGCGATGTCGCCGGGTCGACGCCGGTGTCGGCACTGATCATCCGGGGCGAGACGCCTGCATGGGGTATCCAGACTGCTGCCGGTGAAACGCGATCGCCCCTGGCCGGACGTCCTCCGAGGTGGGCCGGATGTTTGCGCCCGTCCCGAGTGGGCATTTGAGGTTTCACGCTGGTCGGGATAGAACTTTGGGCAACGATTTGGTGGGGGTGCCCGTCGGCACCGATCGGCGGCAAGCGAGACGAACTTCGAACCCCCGGGCGGTCCGGCGCAGTGACGACCCTGCGCGGTCCTCGAGAAAGGTGGTCTTCGTGCTCGATCCGCAGCCTGACGTCGTCATCACCGGTGTCGCCATGACCACCGCCCTCGCATCCAGCGCGGAGGGCACCTGGTCTGCGCTGATCGACGGGCAGAGCGGCATCCGCCCGCTGTCCGCGCCGAACCTCGAGGGCCTCGATCTGCCGTCCACCATCGGCGGGCAGCTGCGCGAGAACCTCGACGACGACCTCAGCCGCGTCGAGATGCGCAGGCTCTCGTTCACCCAGCGGATGGCGATCGTGTTGAGCCGGCGGGCTTGGGCCGACGCGGGTTCACCCGAGGTGGACACGGCGCGACTCGGCGTCACGGTCGGCACCGGCCTGGGCAGCACCGAAGACATCATCATCGCGTATCACGCGATGCAGGAACGCGGTCTCAAGGCGGTGTCCCCGCTGGCGGTCCAGATGTACATGCCGAACGGCCCCGCTGCGGCGGTGGGTCTCGACCGCAAGGCCCGCGCGGGCGTCACGGCCCCGCTGACCGGTGACGTCTCGGGGGCGTCGGCCATCGCCGAGGCGTGGCGCAGCATCGTCTTCGGCGACGCCGACATGATGATCTGCGGCGGCGTGGAACTGAAGCTCGAGGGCGTGCCCATTGCCGCCTACGGCCAGATCGACGGCGTCGTCTCCAAGGAGAACGACGATCCGGTCGGAGCCTGCCGTCCCTTCGACAAGAGCCGCGCTGGCATGGTGCTCGGCGAGGGCGGCGCAATGCTGATCATGGAGACCGAGGAGCACGCGAGGGCCCGGGGCGCCAAGATCCTGGCGCGCGTGCTGGGTACGGCACTGTCGTCCGACGGGTACGACGCGTTCCGCTCGGATCCCGACGCCGAGCAAGAGGCGCACGCGATCACGCGCGCCCTCCAGCTGGCCGACCTGGCACCGACGGACGTGGGCCACGTCAACGCGCACGCCACCGGCACCGTCGACGGCGACCTGGTGGAGGCGGTGGCCATCCGCAAGGTGTTCGGCAGCCACCACCCGGCGGTCTACGCGTCCAAGGCGGCGCTCGGCCACTCGTTCGGCGGGGCGGGCGCCATCGAGGCCGTACTCTCCGTACTCGCGCTGCGGGACGGCTGCATCCCGCCGACGCTGAACTTCCGCGAACTCGACTCGCACATGGATCTGGACGTCGTCGCGGGCTCCGCCCGGCAGGGCGACCTGCGCTACGCCGTCAGCAACAGCTTCGGCTTCGGCGGACACAACGCTGCGATCGTGTTCGGCAAGGCCTGAGCGCTAGACCGTCTCGCCGACGGCGAGTCCCTCGGGGTCCGCGGTCTGGCCGGCCGCGAGCACGAAGCGCCGGCACTCGCACTGCCGCAGGTCGTGGTCCGGTCCCTCGTTGAGGTCCTGGTCCGGCACGGCGAAGTCCACGCAGTCCAGGCAGGCCCGGCATGTGCCGAACAGCGAGTGCTCCGGGTGCACGTGGCCGCATTCGCACCTGTCGTAGAGGCCGTGGCTCACGTCGCTCCACGCTCCCTCCACGTGCCGGTGTCAGCCCGGGCTGGACGATCGTCCGGGCGTGTGCGCCACAAGCATCGCAGGGAAAGCTGGGAGAACCCCAATCGCGGGTCAGGCGCCGACGGCGCGCTCGAGGTCTGTCAGCGAGTCTTCGAGGTGGCCCAGCAGGCGCTGCAGGTGCGGGACGCTGCGGCGGCAGCCGACGAGCCCGAAGTCCAGCTTGTCCGCGTTGTTGGTGAGCGTGATGTTGAGTGCCTGGCCGTCGAGCGCGATCGAGAACGGGTAGTTGCCGTCCAGGCGGGCGCCGTTCCAGTACATCGGCTCGCGAGCGCCGGGGACGTTGGAGATGACGAGGTTGAACGGCGGGGGAGCCGAGGACACGAAGCCCGGCAGCAGTCCCATCGCCAGACCCGACATCAGGAACGCCGACAGCGCGAGGGCCTGCGTCTTCGGCAGATCGGCGAACACGTCCTTGTTCTGGCGCATCGACGTGCTGATCGCTTCGAGCCGGGCTGCGGGGTCGGCCACGTCGGTGGCGAGGTTGCAGAGGATGGTGCCGACCATGTTGCCGCCGGCGTCCTCCTCGCCCTCCGTGCGCAGGTTGACGGGGACCATCGCGACCAGGGGCGTGTCGGGCAGCGCGTCCTGCTCGGTGAGGTAGGCCCGCAGGGCGCCGGAGCACATGGCGAGCACGACGTCGTTGACGGTGACTCCCGCGGCGGCCTTGACGTCGCGGATCCGCGACAGCGGCCACGACTGGGCGGCGACGCGTCGCGCCCCACCGATGTTCACGTTGAACATCGTCTTCGGCGCCCGGAAGGGCAGTGTGAGTTGCTGCTCCAGCAGCGCGGCCCTGGCCACCGACAGGCCGGTCGGCGCCAGCGACGCGATCGACCCCGCCGTCCCCACCACCGACTGCAGGGCCGACCGCGACGGCGCCGGCTCGCGGGTCCGCTGCCTGGGCCCGAGCGTCCACGGCACCTGCGGATCGCGGTCGTCCGGGTCGGTGGTCATGGCGCGCAGGAACAGCCGTTGCGCGGACACCCCGTCGATCAGCGAGTGGTGGAACTTGACGTAGACGGCGAATCGGCCGTCGGCCAGCCCCTCGATGATGTGCGTCTCCCACAGCGGACGGTGCCGGTCGAGCAGCGTCCCGTGCATCCGCGACGTCAGCTCCAGCAGGTCGCGCACGCGGCCGGGACGTGGCAGCGCGGACCTGCGGAGGTGATAGTCGATGTCCACGTCGTCATCGAACGCCCAGGCGAGGTTGGAGATCCCGCCCAGCAGTCGCCCGGGGTGCTTTCGGAAGGTCGGCTGGAACTGGTCCGCCTTGACCATGATCTCGTGGAGGTCGCGGAGGTACTCGGGGCCCGCGTCGGCGGGCGGTTCGAACAGTTGCAGACCGGCCACGTGCATCGGGTGCTCGCGCGATTCACCGACGAGGAAGAGCGAGTCGGTGGGCGAGATGAGCTTCATGGGCATGACCGTACCTAGCCGAGCTTGATTCCGACCCGAACCCGTTGATCTCTCGCCAGAAAAGTTACCGATGGGTAAGGTGGAGGGTCGACGGACTGGAGAATCTCCGATGGAACACAAGTTCATCGATCTGCACGGCGAACGTCTGGCCTACTACGACGAGGGCCACGGCGAGGCCCTGCTACTCATCCACGGCATGGCGGGAAGCTCCCAGACCTGGCGCGCCATCCTGCCGCAGTTGGCCAAGAAGTACCGCGTGATCGCGCCGGACCTGATGGGTCACGGGCAGTCGTCCAAGCCGCGCAGCGACTACTCGCTGGGCGCGTTCGCGGTCGGCCTGCGCGACCTGCTCGACGAGGTGGGAGTGGGCTCCGCGACGGTCGTCGGGCATTCGCTCGGCGGCGGCATCGCGATGCAGTTCCTGTACCAGCACCCGGACTACTGCCGTCGGCTCGTCCTCATCAGCAGCGGCGGCCTCGGGCAGGATGTCGGCTGGATCCTGCGCCTGCTGTCCGCGCCCGGTGCCGAGCTGATCATGCCGGTGATCGCGCCGACGCCCGTGCTGCGGGCCGGTAACACCGTCAAGGGCTGGCTGACGTCGATGGGCCTGCGCTCACCGCGCGGCGCCGAGATCTGGAGTTCCTACTCGTCGTTCAACGACCCGCAGACCAGGGCGGCGTTCCTGCGCACCCTGCGCTCGGTCGTCGACTACCGCGGCCAGTCGGTGAGCGCCCTGAACCGGCTCAAGCTCAAGGCCGACCTGCCCACGCTGGCGATCTGGGGCGAGGACGACAACATCATCCCGGTGGACCACGCCTACGCGGCGTTGGAGGCGCGTCCGGACTGTCGGGTCGAGGTGCTACCCGACGTCGGCCACTTCGCACACGTCGAGGCGCCCTCGCGGGTGTACGACGTGATCGACGAGTTCATCACCGCGACGGCGCATCCCGTCGACGAGCCGGCCCAGGGCGAGGTAACTGCGCCGGCCCCGACCGACCCCGCCGTACACGGCGTCTAGGCGCGTACGGGCGCGAAGCCCTCGGCGGCCAAGCGCAACGCCAGCGGGTAGTCGCGCAGCGCGTCGGTCAGCAGGCTGGCGAGTTCGGTGACGCGGCCGGCATCGGCCCCACGTTCACGCAGTAGGTCGTCCACCCAGGTCGCGGTCTCCGGCATCGGCCGGTGGTCGCCGGTCAGCAGCGCGGCGGACACCGCGTGCAGCGTCTGGTTCAGCACGTCGTTGACCTCGTCGGCTTCCAGCTGCACAGTGACCGATCCCGTTGCCGCCGAGGAGATCTCGGCTGACACCGACCACCGATCCGCGAGGTGGCCGACGATCCTGCGGTGGTCGAGGTCGAGCGCCGCCTGCTCGGCGACCGCCTCCTCGGGCAGCGGGGCGACGGGTTCCACGACCGCCGGAAGGGCACGCATCTCGCGGACCGCGCCGTGTGCGTCCCTCGCCCACGCGGTGGCGCCGAGCGCCTTCGCGCGGACGTCGTCGGGTCCGAATGCGGGGCCCCCGACCAGGATCGGCACCCCTGCCGACGTGCTCGCCTCGATGAACCGGCGCGACGTCGGAAGTGCGCCCAGAACGGAGCAACTGACGGCGACGCCCTCGGGTCCCAGGTCCTGCAGATAGCGGTTCAGCCGCATCGGTGTGCTCGAGGCGCCGAGCAGCGTGGTGTCCCAGCCATCGGCGCGCAGCGAACACTCGATGATCATCGCGGGCAGGGCGTGCCATTCGCGTTCGGCGCACGCGACCACGACGCGACCACGGGTCGCCGGCACGCTGCGGACCCGCCGTGCCACCGCCTTCGTCGCGCCGATCGCCAGCGCCGTCGCCGCATGCTCTTGCGCGACAGTCCATTCGCCACGCTGCCACCGGTTGCCGACCTCGCGTTGCGAGGCGGCGATCACGTCGGTCAGCACCGTCACGGGATCGGCGCCACGGTCCAGCATCCGGTGGATGGCGTCCACGACGCCGGCACCGTCGCTGCGGGCGATCGCGTCGTCGTAGGCGCCCGAGTCGTCGGCCGACTCGGCTACTTCTGGCGGCATGCCACCGCGAGTACGGCCATGTCGTCGTGCGGGCGGCCGTCGAGGAACTCGATGACGTGACGTTCCACGGCCTCGCAGACGATGTCGGGATCGGCGCCCGCGTAGGCGGGCAGCAGCGCCAGCAACCGGCCGACGCCGTACATGCCGTCGGCGCCGAACGCCTCGTCGATGCCGTCGGTGAACACGAGCATCGTGTCGCCGTGCGACAGGTGCACGGCGGTCGACGCGTACGACACGTCGGCGATCATGCCGACCGCCGTGCCGGTGACGTCGACCTGCTCGACCCGACCGTCGGCGCGCAGGACGATGGGCTGCGGGTGGCCGGCCGACGCCACGTCGGCGTCGATCCCGCCGTCCGCGGCGGGTGTGAGGCGCGCACACACCATCGTGACGAACTTGTCGGTGCCCGACTCGTAGAGCACGGTGTTGAGGGCGCCGAGCAGTGCGGCGGGCCTGCGGTCGAAGTGCGCTGCGGTGCGGATGCTCTGACGCGTCCGGCCCGTGACGGCGGCCGCCTCGACGCCCTTTCCGCTGACGTCGCCCAGCGTCAGCAGACAGTCGTCACCGAGCAAGTGCACGTCGTAGAAGTCACCGCCGATCTCGAGATGCTCCGCGGCGGGCCGGTACAGCGCGGCCAGCGGCATGCCGCGCACCTCGGGCAGCTGCGGCGGGCGCAGGCTGCGCTGCAGCACCGACGCGATGCGCGTGGTCTCCTCGTACAGGCGCGCGGAGTCCAGGGCCAGGGCGGCGCGGTCGGCGACCTGTTCGATGAACGTCACGTCGTCGTCGTCGAAGCCGCGCCCCTGCCCGCGGACGAGGATCAGGGCGCCGACGGTGGCACCGCGGGCGGTGAGGCCCACGCCCACCACGTCGGCGGGCCGTAGTGCGGCGGCCTCGGCGACCAGTCGCGGGTGCGGGATCATGGTCGCCAGCGCGTCGTTCTCGCTGGAGCCGGTCAGGGCCTCCAGCGCCACGTGGAGGAGTTCGGTGCGTCCGGTGCGTAGCACCCGGCCGAGTCCGCGGTCGTGGACGTGAGCGCGCGACACGACGTCGCTGTAGCCGGGGTCGTTGCCGCCCACGGTCAGCAGTCCGCCGGTGGCGCTGTCGGGTGTCAGGACGACGGCCCAGTCGGCGATCCGTGGCGTGATGAGCGTCAGCAGTCGCAGGGCCGTGCGACGCGGGTTCAGCGAGCCCGCCATGCCGCGCGTGATCTGTTCGATCAGTTCGGCTCGGTCGAACGTGGGCTCTTCGCGAACGGTGGGTGCGGCGGCCTGGCTCTCGCGGCCTACCGTCGTGATCTCTTCGAGCATCCCATCGGCTCTCCCGCCCGCATGGGCGCTTCTCCCGAGAGTGTCCCACCTGGGAACGCGGTCGAGGGTGAATGGCGTGATGGTGTCGGCGTCCACACGCATGAATGGCGTCTGCCCTCACGGGGACGACCGACGGCTGCAAGCTCAACCGCACTTCAATCTACTCGGCGTGCAGCTGCGATGCCACGAGCGCCGCGTGACGGAAGTGTGAATCAACCCCCCGATCTGCGGGTACGACGCCGTCATGAGTGAAACCGCCTTGCTGGTGATCGACATGCTGAACACCTACGACCACCCCGACGCCGAGGACCTCGCGACCCATGCCGAGGAGATGGTGGGCACCCTGGCCGATCTGGTCGGGCGGGCGCGCACCCGCGACGACGTCGACGTCATCTACGTCAACGACAACCAGGGCGACTTCAGCGCGGACCGGGGTGACCTGATCCGCGGCGCGCTCGACGGCAAACGGCCCGATCTCGTCGAGCCGATCGTGCCCGGCGACGACGCGACGTTCCTGACCAAGGTGCGGCACAGCGCGTTCTACGGGACACCGCTGGACTACCTGCTCGGCCGGCTGGGGGCCAAGCGGGTGATCCTGACCGGTCAGGTGACCGAGCAGTGCATCCTCTACACCGCGCTGGATGGCTACATCCGGCACCTCGACGTGATCGTGCCGCCGGACGCCGTCGCGCACATCCATCCCGATCTGGGTCAGGCCGCCCTGGCGCTCATGGAGCGCAACATGCACGCGGAGTTGAAGTCGGCAGTTAATTGCCTGTGACAGCGGGTATATCGCCGCCATGAGTGAGAAGCAGTTCAAGAAGGGCGACGAGGTCGAGTGGAGCAGCCACGGCAACACCACGCACGGCACCGTCGAGGAGAAGATCACCAAGGACACCAAGGCCGCGAAGCGCACGGTGCGGGCCAGTCCGGATGATCCCCAGTACCGGGTCCGTAGCGACAAGAGCGGGAACGACGCCGTCCACAAGCCGGACGCCCTGAAGAAGAAGGACTAGCGGGGGCCATGCGGCTCCGTCGCAGCGTGGTGTCCGGTCCGGGCCTCACGCGGGTGAGACGCGGCAAGGGCTTCTCGTACGTCGACCACACCGGACAGCCTGTGACCGACGAGCAGGTCCTCACCCGGATCAAGGAACTGGTGATCCCGCCCGCCTGGAAGAAGGTGTGGATCAGCCCGCACGCCAACGGGCACATCCAGGCGCTCGGCACCGATGCCGCGGGACGCAAGCAGTACCTCTACCACCAGAAGTGGCAGGAGGAGCGCGCCGAGGAGAAGTTCGACCGCGTCCTGAGGATGTCGAAGCGATTGCCCGAGTGGCGATCCCGAGTCGGCGAGGACCTGCGCGGGCGGGGCCTGTCGCGTGACCGCGTGCTCGCGCTGGCGCTGCACCTGCTCGACCGCGGGTACTTCCGGGCCGGCGGTGAGCAGTACGCGGAGGAGAACGAGTCCTACGGCATCGCCACGCTCCTCTGCCAGCACGTGATCGTGCGGAAGAACTCCGTCGCGTTCGACTATCCCGCCAAGAGCGGCGTCCAGCGCACCATCGAGATCGAGGATCCCGAGATCGTGCGCGCGTCGAAGGCGCTGATCCGCCGGGACGATCGGGCGGGCCGGTTCCTGGTGTGTCGCACCGTCAACGGCTGGGCCGACGTGCACGCCGACGACCTGAACGCGCGGTTCAAGGAGATGGTGGGCGACGAGTACAGCGTCAAGGACCTCCGCACGTGGCACGGCACCGTGCTCGGGGCGAAGGCCTTCGTCGGCGCGGATCCGCCGGTGTCGGGCCGGGTGATCAAGCGGGTCGAGTCCGCCGTGATGAAGGAGGTCTCCGAGGGGCTCGGCAACACGCCGGCGGTGGCCCGGGCGTCGTACGTCGATCCCCGGATCGTGACGGCGTACGAGAAGGGCCTGGACATCGGGCGTGCGGTCCGGCGGGCGTCGCGCACCGACGACGCGAACGAGGCGCAGGCGATCGTCGAGAAGGCCACCCGCGACCTGATCAGCCGGATGGCGAAGGGCTGAGTCCGAGGTTCGGTTTCCGGACATCTGCGCCGGGGTAGTACCGGTCGGTGAGAGACTCCGCGCCCGGTCCCGGCGCAGTCCCGGCCGAGCAGGGCTGACCGGTGCGCATCGACGAGTTCCCCAGGCGTGTGGTGGTGGTGATTCCCGCCCACGACGAGAGCGCCCACCTGCCGAGGTGCGTCGAGTCGATCCGCGCGGCCGCCGGCCACGTGCCCTCCGAGGTGCTCGTCGTCGTCGTTCTCGATTCCTGCACCGACGGATCCGCGGAATTGCTCGCGGGCCGGTACGGCGGTGACGTCCACGTGCTCGAGGTCGACGAGCGCAACGTCGGCGCCGCCCGGGCGGCGGGCTTCGCGCACGCCCGCGCCGCACACGGCGCCGAAGGCATCGACGAGTCGGGGATCTGGTACGCCACCACCGATGCCGACACCACCGTCGACCCGGATTGGCTCCTGCGGCAGTGCCACTCGGCGGCGGACATGGTGCTCGGCGTCGTGCGCATCACCGAGTGGCGGCGCACGCCGGTGTCGGCGATCCGCAGGTACCTCGAGGCGTACCGCGCCAAGATCTGGCCCGACGGGCACGGCCACGTGCACGGCGCCAACATGGGGTTCCGGGCCGACGCGTACTGGCGCGCAGGCGGTTTCGCGTCGCTACGTTCGGACGAGGACGTCGACCTCGTGCGGCGCTTCGAGCAGCACGGGTTGGGCATCGATCGCGACAGACGCCTCTCGGTCGCCACCTCGGCACGCCCCGTGGGGCGGGCGCCCCGGGGCTTTGCCGGGCACCTCAGGTCCATGCGCCAGCCCGGCAGGCAGGAGACGTCGTGACCGCCGAACTGATCCTCCGGTGGCTGCACGCCGGTCAGCTCCAGCTTCCGCTACCCGGATCCGGCAACACCGCCGCCCGCTGGTGGAAGCTGGCCGCGCTCACCGAGAACGACGTGGTGGCCGGCCGGCTGGCAGAGGCGCACGCCGACGCGGCGGCCATCCTCGCCGACCTCGACGGCGAGGAACCGGCCGGCGGACAGCTGTGGGGCGTGTGGGCCGCCGAGGCTCCCGGCGCACTGGTGACGGCCCGCGACGACGACGACGGCGTCGTGCTCGACGGCACGAAGGCGTGGTGCTCGGGTGCCGGCATCTGCACCCATGCGCTCGTCACCGCCCTCCGCGACGACGGGGAGCGTGGCCTCTACGCGGCCGATCTCGCCGATCCCGGCGTCCACGCGTTGCCGTCGACGTGGAGCAACGCGGGCATGCGCGACAGCGACACCCGGTCGGTTCAGTTCACCGGCGTGCGGGCGGTACCGATCGGCAAGCCCGGCGCCTACCTCCGGCGCCCCGGGTTCTGGCACGGCGCGATGGGTGTCGCGGCCTGCTGGTTGGGCGGCGCCCGCGCGGTCGCCGGCCCGCTGTACCGGGCGGTCGCCGACGAGCACGGCTCGGCGTCGTCCGATGAGCACGCACACGCTCACC
This sequence comes from Mycobacterium sp. PTI7, assembly GCF_056679845.1. Taxonomy (NCBI): domain Bacteria; kingdom Bacillati; phylum Actinomycetota; class Actinomycetes; order Mycobacteriales; family Mycobacteriaceae; genus Mycobacterium; species Mycobacterium sp. PTI7. The sequence continues at coordinate 3,501,383 of NZ_CM155252.1, read as the reverse complement.
TCGGGGCGGTGGACGCTGCGATCGCCGCCGGCGAGGCCGTACTGCTCTCCGCGGCGAGTTCGGTGGACGGTGCGCCCGACGACCCCCGGGCCGAGCTGATCGCCCGGCGCGTCCGTGCCGTCGTCGAACACGCCGTCGACGAGACCATCACCCGCACGGGCCGCGCGCTCGGGCCGAAGCCGCTGGCACTCGACGGCCGCCACGCCCAGCGCGTCGCCGACCTGACGATGTACGTCCGGCAGAGCCACGCCGAACGAGACCTCGCCGCGCTCGGCCGGCTGGCCGCCCGGTGATCGCGGGCAACGGCCACCGGTTCGCGGCACGGCCCATCGACGGGGGCGGCACCCCGGTGGCCGCGTGGCTCGAACGATCATCGGCGGCGGCGGTCCTCGACCCGGCGGACTGCCCCGCACTGACGGTGATCGCGCCGCACCCGGACGACGAGACGCTCGGCTTCGGCGCGACCGCGGCCACGCTCGGGATGCTGGGCGTGCCGGTGCGAATCGTGTCGGTCACCGACGGCGGTGGCGCATATCCCGATTCGCATCTCGACCGCCGCAGGCTCGAGCGCGACCGCAGAGCCGAGGGGCACCGTGCCGCGGAGGCACTCGGACTCGACCCGCCGATCAGTCTCGGCCTGCCCGACGGAGATCTGGCACGGCACGAGACGGCCCTCGCGGAGGCGATCGCCGACCTGCTCGCCACCGATCCGCCGGGTTCGTGGTGCGCGGCGACGTGGCGCGGCGACGGCCACCCCGATCACGAGGCCGTGGGTCGGGCGGCCGCGACGGCGTGCTCGGACGGACGCGCACGGCTGCTCGAGTACCCGGTGTGGATGTGGCACTGGGCGGTGCCGGGCGACGAGGCCGTGCCCTGGGACCGGATGGCGACGGTGCCGGCGGGGGAGTCCGCGATGGCGCGGAAGAAGTTGGCCGTCAACGTCTTCGACACCCAATTCACCGGGTCGGACGACGGCGAGCCGCCGGTGCTGCCCCCTTTCGTGGTCGAGCGGCTGATGGCCGTCGGCGAGGTGGTGTTCGCGTGACCGATCGGCTACCCGACGCCTACTTCGCCGACGTCTATGCGACCACGTCGGATCCCTGGCGTCTCGCCGAGCGGTGGTACGAGCAGCGCAAGTACGCCATCACGATCGCGATGTTGCCGAAACCGCGGTACCGCAGCGCATTCGAACCCGGCTGCTCCGTCGGGGTGCTGACCGAGCTGCTCGCGGCCCGCTGCGACGCCTTGCTCGCCACCGACGTCGCGCAGGCCGCGCTCGACACCGCCCGCACGCGGCTGGAGCAGTCGGGGGCGACCGGCGCCGTGGAGTTCGAGCGTCGCTCGCTGGATGCGCCCTGGCCGGATGGTGTCGACCTGGTGGTGGTGTCGGAGGTGGCCTACTACCTGGCCGCCGGCACGCTGCGCGCGGTGCTCGACCGCGAGTGCCCGCGGCTCGCCCCCGGGACGACGATCCTGGCGGCGCACTGGCGCCACCACGTCGCGGACTATCCGATGACCGGCGACGAGGCCCATCACGTCATCGCCGCCACGCCCGACCTGCACCGGCTCGCCCGCTACCGCGACGACGACGTGGCCGTCGAGGTCTTCACCGTGGGCGAAGCGGCATCGGTGGCCACCGAGACCGGCGTGCCCGGCGCGGTCTAGCGGCTGTTCGCGCTCGATCGGTCGAGCACGATCGATACCGCCCGGTCGAGGGTGGCGACGAGGCCCAGCGCCCCGGCCGGATCGCAGATGCGCAGTACCCGCTCCACCTCCGGGCCGGCCACGATCGCTGCCGTCAGGCCGTGCTTGACGCAGGCCGCCTTGATGCGGTTGAGCGCCCACAGCCCCTCGGTGCCGAAGAACGCCAATTCGCCGAGATCGACGATCAGGGCGTCGTGATGGTGGGCGACGTCGTCCACGACGTTCACCAGCGTGCGGGCGGTTCGGGCGTCCAGTTCACCGTGCGCGGTGATCAGCGCCGCCGTGGCGAGGACACCGCGCGTCAGACGCAGGAATCCCAGGGGCAGGGTCTCGACCGGGCGGGCCGCCATGGCGATCGACACGGGATCCTCCGTCGATAGCAGTGAGTCATGCCGGGAATCACGACGAGAGTAATGCGGATCACGTACCCGCGGCAATACACCTCCCGAAGTCCGAAATGCGCTGATGAACGGCAGCTTCGTGCGAGTGCAAGGACCAGCAATCGCGGCTGTCGAGCGGCGGACCCACGGATTTCGTGGCGCCCTGGTGGCGTCACGTTTCTCCTGCCTGCGGCGGGGGTACTGGAAGCGCATCGGACACGGCGGCATTTCGGGAAGAGAACGACGATGGAAGCGAAGTATCAGGCGCGTCAGTCAGGCGCAGATGGGCCTGCATTCGTGATCGCCGCGGGCGCAGCCCTACTGCTACTGGCAGTGGTTATCTCGGCCGCGGTGGTCTACTTCATCGGCGCCACGCTCCCGTACGCCGGACCGCCGGAATTAGGGCCGCCCCCGAGCGATCCCGCCATGCTGGTGAGCGACACCGCCGAGGTCGGCCTCGCCGACGCCGGCTCGACCGCGGTGACACTCACCCCGTAGCGCTCAGCCGTCCGACGCCGACTCGGCGAGGCGGCCGATCGGACTGTCGGACAATCCGTCGACGAGCGCCCGTGGATCGTCGAACACCGTCACCGCGCCCTCACGGGACAACTCGAGTTCGCCGATGCCGCCGCTTCTGAACCCGATGCACTCGACGCCCGCCCGGGCGGCGGCGCGAATGTCCCACACGGTGTCCCCCACGAACACGGCACGGTCCGCTCCGACCCCGGCGCGCTCGAGGGCCACCTCGACGATGTCGGGGCGGGGCTTCGCCGTCTCCACGTCCTCCGACGAGGTCACGGCCGACACCACGTCCTCGCGGTCGAGAACCTCGCGCAGGATGGCCAGTTCGTCCTCCGGAGCCGACGTGGCGAGGACCACCTGCAGGCCCATGTCGGCCACCGCGTCCAACAGGTCGCGGCCGGCCGACAGGGGTCGGATCAGGCCGGACGTCTCCTTGTAGAACCGCTGGTGCAGATCCTTCGCCCGGGACGTCACGTCGTCGGACTCGTCGGGGAGCAGTTCGGAGAGCAGCGACTCGCCGTCCATCCCGATGCGATGGTGGATGCGCCACGACTCGACGGAGACGTTCACCTCCGCGAACGCCCGGTGCCAGGCGTGCACGTGCAGGTAGTTGGTGTCGACGAGGGTTCCGTCGATGTCGAAGAGCACAGCGGGGTTGGCCATGACCGACTACTTCCCCCGCGCGGCGCGGCGAAACCGCACCGACCGTCCCGCCGCCGTGTTTCGCATCGCACGTGCCGGGAACGCAGCCTGCGGACGTCGACCCGGGGGATGCACGGCATCGATCCCCTGAACACATCCCAGGAGGAGCGACCGTGGCAGGACCCGACGACGCCGAGAGCGCCCAGGCCGAACTCGACGAGGCCAACGCCGAGCGCGAGACGATGCGGCGCCGGGCAGACGCCGCCGGCGCCCGCGACGCCGTCGCCGCCAACGCGGATCGCCGGAACGCCGACCGCCCGGCGCCGTGACGGGCGCGCTCGGCGGTGCGTGGTCCGACCTCTGGTCGTCATCGCTCGGCACGTGGATGCTCACCAAGGGCCTGCACATCGCACTGGTCGTCGTCGCCGCCGTGCTCGCCACTCGCGCGATCCGGTTCGCGGCAGGCCGGATCAGCATCAGGCTGGCGCGGGGTGGCAGCGCGGACGGCGTCGTGCCGTCGGAGACCGTCAAGCACCGCCGGGCACTTGCGGCCGTGATGTCGTCGGTGGCCATCGCCGTGCTGTACGTCGTCGTCGCGGTGGACGTCGTCAACACGCTGGGCCTGCCACTCGGGTCGCTCGTGGCGCCGGCTGCGGTGTTGGGCGCGGCGCTCGGCTTCGGCGCCCAGCGCCTCGTCCAGGACTTCCTCAGCGGGTTCTTCGTCATCACCGAGAAGCAGTACGGCTTCGGCGATCTGGTGCAGCTGACCATCACGGGATCGTCGAAGGACGCACGCGGCACCGTGGAGGACGTGACGCTGCGCGTGACGAAGCTGCGGACGAGCGACGGTGAGGTGTTCACGGTGCCCAACGGCCAGATCGTGAAGGCGCTCAACCTCTCCAAGGACTGGGCCCGCGCAGTCGTCGACATACCGGTGCCCACGTCGGTCGACCTGAACCGGGTCAACGAGGTGCTGCGCGAGGTGTCCGCCAGGGCGATGCAGGACGACGGACTGCCGGAACTGCTGCTCGATGCACCGGCGCTGATGGGGGTCGAGAGCATCGGGGTGGACGAGGTGCGGCTGCGCATGGTGGCGCGAACCCTGCCCGGCAAGCAGTTCGACGCCGGCCGGCGTCTGCGCCAGCTCGTCGTGGCCGGCCTGCGGGGTTCGGGCATCACGAGCGACGTGCCCACGACCACCACCACTCAGCCGACCGCCTGATACGCCCCCGGGGGCCACGGTTTCGCCCACGGGCGCGGGGGTATCCGTTTTCGAGAAGCGACGGCGAGAGACATCGGAGGTGGACCATGGGCGACACGTCAGAGGATCCGATCGACCACGCACGGACCACTCGTCAACACGCGGGCGAGAGCATGAAGAACGGGCACAACGCACCGGGACTCGTCTCGGTGGCACTCGGTGTCGTGGCCCTCGTCATCGGGCTCGCGACCTTCGCCTCCGGTGGAGGTACGGCGGGCGTCGTCTGCGTGGTCATCGCGGCCGTGGCGTTCGCCTTCGGCGGGGTGTGGCTGTTCCTCGCGCATCGCCGCGTCCGCCGTCAGGAACTCGAATGGGCCGACCGCCATCCGCAGGCCGTCGCCCACCCGCCCACCAGCTGAGGGGAACGCGACCATGTCGAAGCGATCGTTCGGACCGGGGACCTATCTGATTCCGCTACTCGGCCTGGTGTGCATGGGCGGCGGGGTGGCTGCCATCGGCATACTGCTGGCGGTCGCCGGCGGTGGACACGGGTGGCTCCTCCTGGCGTCCCTCCTCGTGGCAGGGGTGGTGCTGCTCGTCGGTGGTTACGTGATGATGTCCCGCAGCCAGAAGAAGGGCGGTGGGTGGCGCATGACGTCGATGGACCCCGACGAGAAACGGGTGTATCGCGCCGAGTTCCGCGGATTCAATCGCCGGCGACGAGCCTCAGGTGCGGCGAAGCCGGAGACACCACAGAACTGATCGCCGCATCCAGGGTGCGCGCGACCGGGAGGCCGCCGCCCGGATCGCAGATCCGCAGAATGCGGTCGACCTCCGCGCCGACCAGCAGCGCGAGCCTGACCCCGTGCCGGGAGCAGATGACGTTGACCCGGTGTACGGTCGAAAAGCCGTGCGTGCCAAAGAAGGTCAGGCCGCGCAGGTCGAGGACCAGCCGTTCGGCGGAGTTCAGGTTGGCCTCGGCGAAGTCCGACACACTCGTCGCGTTGGCGGCGTCGATCTCACCGGTGATCGTCTGCAGGACGATCGACGTGCCGAGTGCGCTGACGTCGAAGTGGGCGCCGCGACGGCGCGGAAGGGTCTCACGAGCCGCGTGGGATGCGTTGGACACCGCGGACTCCAATCTTGGGATTCGAGATCTCGCCAAGGGGAGTGGGCCCTGTTGCTGAAAGCGACCGCTCGCAGATGGTGGTTCATCGGGTGATAAGTGCTGCGGCTGTGCTTTCAACCTGCCCCGGACTGTAGTACCGCGACCTGCACCGGACAATTCATTTCGCGCATTCCTCAGGCATTCCCAAGGTTGGCGACGGGGTCGTGTTTGCGGGGTTCCGCTCCGGGCACTCCGCGGAAGGTCAGAGATCGTCGTCCTCGCGGAGGTGGGTGGTATGTCCGACCTCGTGCACGCGGGTGCCGACGGTACGGCCGCCGAGCGACCGCGGTCCGTTGACCGCGGCGAGACCGCGACCGAGCGGCTGGACCGCAACTGGGCAAGCCTGCTGCAGGAGATGCGCGTCGTGCAGACGGGCGTGCAGCTGCTGACGGGTTTCCTGCTCACGCTGCCGTTCCAATCGCGATTCGACGTTCTGGATCGTGCGATGCGGTGCGTGTTCCTCGGCACCGTGGCGCTCTCGGTCTCTGCCACCGTCGTGCTCATCGCGCCGGTGGCACTGCATCGGGTGCTGTTCCGGCAGCATCGTCTCGGCACGCTCGTCACCGCAGCCCACCGGATGACACACGCGGGTCTGCTGCTGCTGGGCGCGGCGCTGGTGGGGTCGACGGTGGTCATCTTCGCCGCGGTCGCCGGCGGCGGCGTGGCGGTGGTCGCGGGCGGGACCGCGGTGGGTGCCTTCGCCGCCTTCTGGATCGTCATTCCGTTCTGGATGCGTGTTTTCCCTGCCGATCAGTCGGGTATTCGCTGATCAACGCATCAACGACAACCGTCGGAAGGCGAACCCAGATCATGGGCAGTACGCACGGCAGGCATCACCAGAGCACCTCGGACGTCGAGGCGAGGCGCACGGTCGCCATCTTCCTGACCATCTCCTTCGCAGTGGCATTCGCCGCGGTCGTGGCGGCGGTCGTCGTCCGTACCACCGACGGGCCGACGGCGACCCCGGCTCACGTCGCATCCGCGTCCGTGCCGACGGTCCAGTCGATCAGCCAGCAGGGCCGCCTCGTCGCGGTCACGCCGACCTCGGTGACGGCACTGGGTGCCGACGGCGTCGCCCGCACCTACGTCGTCGATTCGAACACCAACGCGATCACCGGTGCGGGCAGCCAGGTCGGCAACACCGCAGGCTCCTTCTCGGTCAACGACGAGGTCGCCATCGTGGGTGAGGTGCGGGACGGGACCGCGGTCGCCACCGCAGTCGCTCACCGCGACGTCAGTGCGCTCAACGGTCCCCCGATGGAGGCGGTCACTCCGTAGCTTCCCTCCTACGATCGACGCGCCGGGCGATTCATTCGTCCGGCGCTTTCGTGTCCGACCGGGGTTGATTGCATAGGGGAACGAAGTTGTCGCCTCATCCGGGAATGGAACGCGCGTACCGATGGGTTGTCGAAGTGGGGGACTTCTAACGCTTCGACATAGAGGAGATGCGACACGTGACCACACACGTCAAGACCGCAAAGCCGTTGGCAGCCATCGTCGGTGGGCTCGCCGTCACCGCCGCGGCGGTCGTGGGGGCCATCGCCCAGAGCACGCCCGATTCCGGTCCGCTCGCCGGTGACATGAGCACCGGGGTGACCGTGACCGCCACCAATCCGCCCAGTGAGGCGTCGGTGCCGGCTGCGGAGCCGGAGATCAAGGGTCCCGCACCGCTGCCCGTCGAGGAGCAGGGTCTGCCCGGCTGACCTCGGACGTCCTTGCCGACGCCTGTCACCCGCCGTAGCCTCGGGGCGTGGCGGGATCCGAGACCGTCGGCGCCGACGAACTGTCAGCCCTGGAGTTCTTCGCCGGATGCCCGACCGCATCATTGACGGCGCTGGCCGCCCAACTGCGGCCGTTGACCGCCGCGCCGGGACAGGTGCTGATGCGCCAGGGCGAGCAGGCAGTCTCCTTTCTGCTGATCGGCGACGGCCACGTCGAGATCTCGCATTCGGGCGACGACGGCGACGCCACCGTCACGGTCGGGCCCGGCCTCATCGTCGGTGAGATCGCGCTGCTCCGCGACACGTCTCGCAACGCCACCGTCGTGGCCGCCGAGGCGCTGACGGGCTGGGTGGGCGGTCGCGAAGCCTTCGCCACCATGCTCGACGCGCCCTGCATGATGGAGAAGCTGGTACGCACGGCACGTCAGCGGCTGGCGAGCTACGTGGACCCCATCCCGGTGCGGGTGCGCGACGGATCGACGCTGTACCTGCGGCCGGTGCTGCCGGGCGACAACGAGCGCACGGCGCACGGTCCCGTGCAGTTCTCGAGCGACACGTTCTACCGCCGCTTCCAGACCACGCGCCGGCCCACGCCGTCGCTGATGCGCTACCTGTTCGAGGTCGACTACGTCGACCACTTCGTGTGGGTGATGACCGATGGGCCCGACGGCCCCGTGGTCGCCGATGCGCGCTTCGTCCGGGAGGACGACCCGTCGGTCGCCGAGGTGGCGTTCATCGTCGGCGACGACTACCAGCGGCGCGGCATCGGCAGCTTCCTGATGGACGCCCTGGCGGTCGCGGCGCACGCCGACGGAGTCACGCACTTCAGCGCCCGGGTGCTGTCCGACAACTACGCGATGCGGGCCATCCTGAACCGGCTCGGCGCCAAGTGGCATCGCGACGACCTCGGTGTGGTGACTACGGTGGTGGACGTGCCCACGTTGCGCGACACCTCGCTGACCCCGACCCAGTACCGCGAAATACGTTCGCTCGCAAAGCAAGTCATGCGGGCGGTCGGCTGATGACGGGTCGTCCCGCGCTGAACAAGGACACCAGGGTGTGCATCTCGCTGGCGGCCCGGCCCAGCAACATCGGCACCCGGTTCCACAACCACCTCTACGACGTGCTCGGGCTGGACTTCCTCTACAAGGCGTTCACCACCACCGACATCGCCGCCGCGATCGGCGGCGTACGGGCGCTCGGCATCCGCGGGTGCTCGGTGTCGATGCCGTTCAAGGAGGACGTGATCGCACTCGTCGACGAGGTGGAGGAGTCGGCGAGGGTCATCCACTCGGTCAACACCATCGTCAACGACGACGGCCGGCTGACCGCGTCGAACACCGACTACCTGGCGGTGCGCCGGCTCATCGACGAGCACCGCCTCGACCCGGCGGGCTCGGTGCTGATCCGCGGCAGCGGAGGGATGGCGAGTGCGGTCGGAGCGGCGTTCCGGGACAGCGGTTTCGGGTCCGGCACCATCGTCGCGCGCAACGCCGACACCGGACGCGGCCTCGCCGATCGCCTCGGGTACGAGTTCGCCACCGACGTCGGCGATCTCGGCGCCGCCGTGATCGTGAACGTGACGCCGATCGGCATGGCGGGCGGCCCGGAGGCATCCGAGCAGGCGTTCGACGACGCGACGATCGCCGGTGCACGCAAGGTGTTCGACGTCGTGGCGCTGCCGTCGGAGACCCCGTTGATCACCGCCGCCCGCGCGACGGGGATCGCCGTCGTCACCGGTGCGGAGGTCATCGCGCTGCAAGCAGCCGAACAGTTCGAGCGCTACACCGGCGTGCGGCCCACCGCCGACCAGGTGGCGGAGGCGTCCGCGGTCTCGCGGGCCTGATCAGCTCAGGTCTGCCACCACTTCTTCCCCTCGTACTTCGCGCGGTTCGCGGCGTACTCCTCGGGGTGATTCCGCTTCTGGAGAGCGCGCACCGGCCAGAACAGCAGCCACAGCACCGGATAGACCGTCACGTAGAACAGCACGTGCACCACCCCGCCGGCCAGGACGGCGAACACGAACGCCGGATACACCAGGATCAGGCAGAACTGGATGAACTGCTTGAGCACCACCGGGTAGCCGTCGGCCATCCCCCAGACGTAGCGGGGACTCATGGTGTGCAGGTACTTCCTGAACGTCGACGTCTCGGCCTTCGCGTCGGGCGGCGCCTCGCCGACGTCCGCACCGAGTTCCTCGTACGTCGGATCCTTTGAGCGAGCAGGTCGTTCCGGCACCGGTGGCTGCGGCGTGATCATGGCGTGATGACGGTCTTCTCGTCGATCTGCGACGTGGCGTCCATCAGCGGGCCCATCTGCGCCTCGACGCCGTCCGCGTTGAGCTGCAGCACGAACAGGTCCGGCCCACTGGGGATCAGGACCGTCTTCTGCGCGATCAGACGTTTGACGCCCTCGCGGACGTAGGTGCCGCCGATCTGATAGGCGTCGAAGGTCCCCAGCGTGCTGGTGTTGCCGTTGCCGCCCTCGAAGCCGGGCAGGTTCTTCAGCTCTCCGGGCGCGTACTCCATGATCTTCGCCGGATCGACCTCACCCGACAGCTTCGACATGATCGCGACGATGGTCGGCGGATCGGCGGCGGCAGCCGGATCGCCGGTGAAGACGAGCGCGCTGAAGGCGTACTCGGGTGCCCTGGCGCCGGCGTCCTCCCACCCGGCGGGCACCGGCAGCTCGACCGTCGGCGTCCCGGGGTCGCCGCGCCGGACCGGCGTCTCGGTGATGCCGTTCTGCTTGACGTACTCGGCGATGGTCTCGTTGCCACCGGCAGGCGCTTCCGCGGGCGCCGCCGAGGGGGACTCGGCCTCGCTGCTCGCGGCGCTGCTGCTCGCGGACGACGAGGACGTCGCCTCCGTCGAGGAGTCCGACCCGCACCCCGCGAGGGCCACGGTCAACGCGATGGCGGCGACGGCGGCGCCGCCGGCCGTCGTGAGCATCTTCAAGGGAGTCTCCTGTCGTCGGAAAGCAGCCTGAGCCTACGGTCGGCAAATCCGCGGCGCACGTGATCTGGCATTCACGGTCAGAATTCGGGTTTCGCGCCGCGGGATGTCATCGGCGCTGTGATAGCAAGGCGGGGTGCGCGTGTTCGCGGCCTGTCTGGCGGTGCTGCTCTGCGTGGCGTGCGGCCGGTCCGACGATGCCGGGACGCCACCCGCGCCCACGAGCGGGTCCGCGTCGCCCGCGGCCGTCGACGTCGCGAGGGTCGGCCAGTCCCGCACCGACGTGCCCGCCGGGTTCGAGTTCGCGGACGTCGCAGGACGTGTCGCGCCCGTCGCGCAGTGGGGTCTCGGCGCCGAATGGTCGGTCGACCCCGGGACGTGTGCGGCGCTGGTGGATCCGCGCATCGATGCGGCGACGCTGCGTGGATGGTCGGCGTCGGGGCCGGGAGCCATCGTCTACGCCGTCGCGGCCGCCGCTGCGACCGGTCTCGATCCCGGCATCCGCGCCGGGTGCGGCCGCTTCTCGGTGTCCGCGGGGCCCACGACGGGCGACGCGTCGGTCGTGGACGGTCCGGCGGTCGACGGCGCCGAGACGGTGGGAATCCGCGTCGAGACGACGACCGTCGTGGAGGGCGGCACCGAAACGCGTTCGCACGCCGAGACGTTCACGGCGTACCTGCCGGGACATGTCGTCTACGTCACCGTCGTCACCGACCCCGGTGCCGACGACTCGGTGCTGGGGCGCGACTTCGCCGCACGACTGCTGACCGGCACGACGGCCGCGGTGCGCGGGACGCCGGTCAGCGACGGGTAGATTGGCCGCGATGTCGAGGCCCCTGCTCGCCCTTGTCTGCGCCGTGGCGCTCACCTCGTGCTCGAGTGGATCCGGCGGTGAGGCGCCGCAGGGCGACATCGCGGGCGTCCGCGACGTCGCGTCGAGCTTCGGCCCCGAATTCAGCGTCAAGACGATCGACCCGACCGGCGTCGACCCGCGCCTGCTCGCGCCTCAGACGCTGCCCGCGGGCGTCACGTTCGACCCACCCGGCTGCGTCGGGCTCGCGAAGGGGCTGGAGCTGCCGCCCGGGCTGCAGGGCAACATGGCGGCCGTCACCGCGGAGGGCGCGGGCAACCGGTTCATCACGATCGCCGTCGAGACGTCGGAGGCCGTGCCGTTCCCCGACCCGGGCGCCGACTGCCAGAAGGTCGCGTTCGCCGGACCGGGATCGCGGGGGCTGGTCGAGGTCACGGAGGCCCCGACGATCGAGGGCGCACGCACGCTCGCCACCCATCGCGTGGTGCAGACGGTGGTCAACGGCAAGCCGGCGACCGGCGAGCTGTACAACTACCTCGCCAGCGTCGGGTCCTTCCTGGTGATCGTCACCGCCAACCCGCTGGTCGTGCCGAACCAGCCCGTCGCGCCGGTCGACGTCGTGCGTGCGCGCGCCCTGCTGACCTCCGCGGTCGAGGACGTCCGCGGCTCCTAGCGCACGTCGCGGGGCCGGAACTGGATGCTGATCCGCGGGCCGGTGGGCCGGGTGGTCTTGGGGATCGAGTGCTCCCACGTCCGCTGGCAGGACCCGCCCATCACGATGAGGTCGCCGTGGCCCTGCGGGAGCCGCAGCGACCGGCCGCCGGAGCGGGGACGCAGGGCGAGCGTCCGGGTGGCGCCCAGGCTCACGATGGCGACCATGGTGTCGTCGGTCCGGCTGCGCCCGATGTTGTCGCCGTGCCACGCGACGCTGTCGGACCCGTCGCGGTAGAGGCACATCCCCGCGGTGGTGAACGGTTCGCCGAGTTCGCGGGCGTAGATGTCGTTGAGCCGCACCCTCATCTTCGCGATGGCGGCGTGCGGCGCGGGGTCGGCGATCAGGTCGTGGAAGCTGACCAGCCGCGGCACGTCGAGCACGCGGTCGTACATCTGGCGGCGCTCGGCGCGCCAGGGGATCGACGACGACAGCTCGTCGAACAGGTCGTCATCGTCGGTCAGCCATCCCGCGCGGACGTCGATCCACGCGCCGCTGCCGAGGACCCGGCGTTCGTCGCAGTCGAACAGTCCCGTCTGGACCGACAGCCCGCTTTCAGCCACACGACGATGCTATCGCACAGGCGTTCGATCGTCACAGATTGGCGGCGCCCGGACCGCGCTGCGCCAGGACGTCACCTGGATTGGCCAGCGCGCATGCCTTGAGGCTCAGGCAGCCGCAGCCGATGCAGCCGGAGAGGTTGTCGCGCAACCGTTGCAGGTGCAGGATGCGTTCGTCGAGGTCGGCGCGCCAGCCCGCCGACAGGCGTGCCCAGTCCTTGCTCGTCGGGACCCGGTCGGTCGGCAGCGTGGCCAGTGCCTCGCGGATGCGCGACAGCGGGATGCCGAGGCGCTGCGACATCCGGATGAACGCGACGCGGCGGATGGTCTCGCGGGCGTAGCGGCGCTGGTTGCCCGTCGTGCGCTTGCACGTGATGAGGCCCTCGCGCTCGTAGAAGTGCAGGGCGGACACGGCCACGCCGCTGCGGCGTGCCATCTCGCCGGGAGTCAGATCGAGCGTCTCCACGACCTCGACCTTAGTTGAGGTGCTCGCGACAAAGCAGGAGGAAGCGCCCGACCCGCAGTACGGTGCAAGTCATGACGGACACGCTGCTGGGAGCGGACTCGGAGGTCGGCACGCTGCGGGTCGTCATCCTGCATCGACCGGGCGCCGAATTGCAGCGGTTGACGCCGCGCAACAACGACCGGCTGCTGTTCGACGGATTGCCGTGGGTGGCCAAGGCGCAGGAGGAGCACGACGCGTTCGCCGGGCTGCTCCGCTCGCGTGGCGTCGAGGTGCTGCTGGTCTCCGAGCTGCTCACCGAGGCGCTCGACAGTGGTGCGGCGCGCATGCACGGCATCTCCGCTGCCGTCGATTCGCGCAGGCTGGGACTGCCGCTGGCGCAGGAACTCTCGACGTACCTGCGCACGCTGGACGCGTCTGCGCTGGCGCACGTGCTGATGGCGGGCATGACGTTCGACGAGCTGCCGTTCGGCGAGAACGAGCTGTCGCTGGTGCGCCGTATGCACCACGGTGGCGACTTCGTGATCGAGCCGCTGCCCAACCTGCTGTTCGCGCGCGACTCGTCGTTCTGGATCGGGCCGCGGGTAGCGATCACGTCGCTGGCGATGCCGGCGCGGATCCGGGAGACGTCGCTCACCGACCTGATCTACGCCCACCACCGGCGGTTCCGGGGCGTGCGGCGGGCGTACGAGTCGCGGTCGGCTCCCGTCGAGGGCGGCGACGTGCTGCTGCTCGGTCTCGGAGTCGTCGCGGTCGGCGTGGGGGAGCGCACCACGCCTGCGGGTGCGGAGGCGTTGGCGCGCAGCCTGTTCGACGACGGCCTCGCGCACACCGTGCTGGCCGTCCCGATCGCGCAGGAGCGGGCGCAGATGCACCTCGACACCGTGCTGACGATGGTCGACAAGGACGCGGTCGTCATGTACCCGAACATCAAGGACTCGCTGTCGGCGTTCACGATCCGCAGCACGGGCGGCGGGGTGAAGATCGACCGCGCGGTGCCGTTCGTCGACGCGGCCGCCGACGCGATGGGCATCGGCAAGCTGCGGGTGATCGACACCGGCCTCGACCCCGTCACCGCCGAGCGGGAGCAGTGGGACGACGGCAACAACACCCTCGCGGTGGCGCCCGGCGTCGTCGTCGCCTACGAGCGGAACACCGAGACCAACGCGCGCCTGGTCGATTCGGGCATCGAGGTGCTCCCGATTGCCGCATCGGAGTTGGGGACCGGACGCGGCGGCCCGCGCTGCATGTCGTGCCCCGCGGCCCGCGACTCGCTGTAGGTCACGGCAGATTTTGCGTTGAGACTGCCCCCAGGGTCGTGCATTACCTGGATTCACGACCGCTGACGCAGTTTCAACGGCTTGCCGCGTCGGGCGAAGGCGTCCGCGGTCCGTCGGACGATGTACGAGCGCGAGTGCTCCGCGACGACGTGTAGGTCGAACCATCCTTCACGCGCCACCATCTCGTTGCGCCCGATGTCGTGGACGTAGCGCTGACGGTCGGTCAGATGCTGGTACCCGTCGTAGTCCGCGGCCACCAGGATGTCGTCCCAGCCCATGTCGAGGATCGCCATGCTGACCCCGTCGCTCACCTCGATCTGCGTCCGCGGCCGCGGGAAGCCTGCGTCCGTGAAGAGAAGTCGCAGCCAGGTCTCCTTCGGCGATTGGCCACCGGAATCCATCAGCCCGAGTGCCACCGGTGCCCGCCGCCGGCCCCGTGCGCGTGGATGGCGCTCGAGAAGGGCCAACGCATCGTCGGCGGGCACGTCGGTCGCCACGGCCAGCGCGTCCAGGTGGCGGACCGCCTCGTCGCGCGGGAGATGCCTGGCCAGATCCGCGGCGGTGCGCGCGGGCGTGGTGACGAGCAGGCCGCCGACCGTCATCACCTCGTCGGGGTCGATCCGCTCGTTGCGCGTGATGATTTCGGTGGGCGATCTGTCCCGTCCGGCGATCAATTCGATGGGGGTGTCGGCGCGGACCCATTGCGCTCCGTGCACCGCGGCCGCGGCGCGGCCGGCGACGATGCCGTCGCGGCCCGACCACAACCAGGCGCCGGCCGTCCGCGCCCGCAGCGACGCCACCACCGACTTCGGCACGTACACACCGGGGAAGAGCGACGCGTAGTTCCAGCGCAACTGCGACCGCGTGAGTTGCCCGGTGGCCAACCGCTCGCCGCCGACGAAGACCTCGTCCATGCCGCGATCGTGGAGGCGACCTACGACATTTCTGCGTCACTTCGTCGAGACTGCGCGCAGGGCTGTGGACAACCGGAAATCACGACCCTGGACGCAGTTTCAGCGCCCGACCCCGACGGGCGGACGCTAGCGCCAGGACGGCAACCAGATCTGCAGGTTCCACGTCGACTGCGAGATGGGCAGGCCGGTCAGGATCGGGAACAGCCACGCGAAGTTCGTGATGACGAGTGCGACATAGAAGCACACCGCCAGGAGGCCGAGCGTCCGCCGCTCGGCGTTCTGTCGAGGCGCGTACAGGACGTCGCCGAGGATGAGCGCGATCGCCATCACCAGGAACGGCGCCATCGGTGCGGCGTAGAAGAAGTACATCTGCCGGTCGATGTCGGCGAACCACGGCAGATAGCCGGCGAAGTAGCCGACCAGCACCACGCCGTAGCGCCAGTCCCGCTTGACGACGGCCCGCCACAGCGACCACAGCAGCACCGGCACCGCGATGAACCACATGGCGGGCGTGCCGACGAGCATCACGGCCTTGACGCACGACTGGGCGCCGCAGCCCGCGACGTCCTGCTGGTCGATCGCGTAGAGCACCGGCCGTAGGGACATCGGCCAGGTCCACGGCTTGGACTCCCACGGGTGGTGGTTGCCCGCGGCGTTGGTCAGCTCGGAGTGGAACGTGTACACGGTGTACATGTAGTGCCACAGCGACCGGAGGGCGTCGGGGACGACACCGTCGACGCCGATCGTCCGGCCCTCCTCGTGGCGGTACACCCCGGTCTCGGACGCGAACCACGGCCCGTACGACGCCAGGTACACGCCTATCGGGATCAGGCCCATCACGTAGGCCGTCGGGCCCAAGTCGCGTCGCAGCGTCCCCACCCACGGCCGCTGGACCCGGTACTGGCGTCGCGCCGCGACGTCGAACGCCAGCGTCATCAGCGTGAAGAACAGCACGAAGTACAGGCCCGACCACTTGGTCGCGAAGGCGAGACCCAGCAGCACGCCCGCGCCGAAGCGCCACCACCGCACGCCCAGGCGCGGACCCCAGCGGGTCTCCCCGATCCGGCCCTCGAGCAGTGCGACGTGCATGCGCTCACGCATCTGGTCGCGGTCGACGATCAGCGCGCCGAACGCCGCCACCACGAACGTCACCAGGAAGACGTCGAGCAGGGCGGTGCGGGCCGACACGAAGCTCACCCCGTCGGCGATGATCAGCAGCCCGGCGATGCCGCCGATCAGCGTCGACCGCGTGATGCGACGGACGATCCGCGCCACCAGCACCACGATGATCACGCCGCAGACCGCGCCGCTGAAGCGCCAGCCCAGGCCGTTGTAGCCGAAGATCCCCTCGCCGATCGCCATCAGGAACTTGCCCATCGGCGGGTGCACCACCAGGCCGTAGCCGGGGTTGTCCTCGACGCCGTGGTTGCCGAGCATCTGGAACGCCTGGGGCGCGTAGTGCTTCTCGTCGAAGATCGGCGTGCCGGCGTCGGTGGGCGAGCGGAGGTTCAGGAAGCGCGTGATGGCGGCCAGTGCCGTGATGACGGCGGTCATCGCCCAGCCCTGCAACCGGTCGAGTGGACCGAAGTCCGCCACGGGCATCAGCGGAGCCGGACTGATCACCGGCGCGCTGCGCGAGACCGCGGCGGGGTCGACGGTCGTGGCGGTCACGACAGCGATCGTAGGCTGTGCGGTGTGACCGAAGGCCGCCTGCTGCTCGCCGCCACGCCGTTGGGCCAGGTCGGCGACGCCTCGGCGCGCCTGATCGAGGCCCTCGCCACCGCCGACGTCGTCGCCGCGGAGGACACCCGACGGGTCAGGACGCTGGCCCAGTCGCTGGACGTGCGGCCCGCCGGGCGGGTGGTCAGCTTCTTCGACCAGAACGAGTCGTCGCGGGTGCCGTGGCTGATCGAGGAGATCACCGGCGGCGCGACGGTCCTGGTGGTCAGCGACGCCGGCATGCCCTTAATCAGCGATCCCGGGTACCGGCTGGTGGTCGCGTGCGCCGACGCCGGCCTGACCGTCAGCTGCCTGCCCGGCCCGTCGGCGGTGACGACGGCGCTCGCGGTCGCGGGGCTGCCGTCCGACCGCTTCTGCTTCGAGGGCTTCGCGCCGCGCAAGCAGTCCGCCCGCGTCACCTGGCTCAAGTCGCTCGTCAACGAGGAGCGCACCTGCGTCTTCTTCGAGTCACCGCGCCGGCTCGCGGAGTCCCTGCGCGACGCCGTCGAGGTGCTCGGCCCCGACCGCCGGGCCGTCGTCTGCCGCGAACTCACCAAGACCCACGAGGAGATCCGCCGGGGATCGCTGCTCGAGCTGGCCGACTGGGCCGACGAGGGCGTACTCGGCGAGATCACCGTCGTGCTGGCCGGTGCGGTGCCGCGCGCGGACCTCGACACGCTCGTCGCGCTGGTCGCGTCCCGGGTCGACGACGGCATGCGGGTCAAGGACGCATGCGCCGAGGTGGTCGCCACCAATCCGGGTGCCCCGTCACGGCGCGAGCTGTACGACGCCGTCCTGCGCGCCCGCGACTAGCGCCGCGACGCGATCGGCGCCGACGATCGCGGTCGCCTTATGCAGGCACTCCTCCCACTCGAGGTCCGGGTCGGAGTCGGCGGTGATGCCGCCGCCCACCCCCAGCGTCGCTGACCCGTCGGCGGCCACCTCCACGGTGCGGATCGCGACGTTCAGCTCGCACCCTGCCAGTGGTGACGCGAAACCGACGGTCCCGCAGTAGCTTCCGCGTCGCTCGCGCTCCCACTGCGACAGCAGCAGGCGCGCCCGGGTCTTCGGCGTGCCGGTGACCGACGCCGGCGGGAACGTCGCGTCGAGGATCGTCGCCATCGGCACGTCGACGGGCACCCGGGCCGTCACCGTCGACACCAGGTGCCACACGCCCGGCGCCTGCCGCACGACGAGGAGTTCCGGCACCGTCACGGATCCGGTGATCGCCACCCGGCCGAGGTCGTTGCGCACCAGGTCGACGATCATCACGTTCTCGGCGACGTCCTTGGCCGACGAGCGCAGGTCGGCGGGCGGTCGGTCCAGCGGCAGGGTGCCCTTGATCGGACTCGACGACACGTCCTCGCCTCGTCGCGAGAGGAACAGCTCGGGGGACAGCGACGCCACGGCGCCCCACGTGCCGGACACGAAAGCCGCTCGGGCAGGCGCGGTTCGGGACACGGCGTCGGCGAACAGGTCGACGGGCGACCCCGTGAGCGGGCCGGTGAACCGGGTGCACACGCACGCCTGATACACCTCGCCGGCGCGGATGGCCTCGAGACAGGCCAGGACGCCGCGGCGGTGGACGGCACGGTCGGGTGCGCGCCAGTCGACGTGGTGATGACCGGCTTCGGCGGGGCGGGCCAGGGCGTCGCCGATCCACCGGGGAAGCGTTGCACCGGACAGGCTTTCGTACCACCATCGGCCGTCGCGGTCCTGCCGGAGCACGCAGTCGGTCCACCCGCCGGCGGCCTCGGGAATGCGCGCGGCGCCGCCGTCGGACGCTCCGTCGGGATAGGACAGGTAGCCGATCCAGCCGCCGCCGATCACGTCGCCACCCGCTCCGGCCGCCACGTCGAAGGCGTCGGCGACGGGGACGGGTCGCACGTCGACGCTCGGCACGAGCACGGCCCGCGAGCCGAACCAGTCGCCGGTCAGCGCCGCGGGCGGCGGCAGGTGCAGTCGCATCGTCGCCGCGGCCAGGGCGCGCAGCACCTCCGGGGCGCTCCCGACCTCCGCCAGCGGCTCGACGTGCACCGGCTCAGCTTGTCAGACCCGCCCGATGGCCCGCGACACCGTGACGCCCGACAGCTTGTCCGGGTTGCGCATGGCGTAGAAG
Source organism: Mycobacterium sp. PTI7 (assembly GCF_056679845.1). Classification (NCBI taxonomy): domain Bacteria; kingdom Bacillati; phylum Actinomycetota; class Actinomycetes; order Mycobacteriales; family Mycobacteriaceae; genus Mycobacterium; species Mycobacterium sp. PTI7. The sequence continues at coordinate 3,482,513 of NZ_CM155252.1, read as the reverse complement.
TTCGCGATCCGGCCGTCGACGATCTCGACCGACACGACGCCTTCGAGCCGGTCGCCGATGTAGAGCACCAGCGCGGGTGCGCCGTTGTAGAACGCCGGTTCCGCACGGCCGTCGGGACCGCCGAGGCGGATGAGCCCGACGACGAGTCGCGCGACGCTGTCGGCACCCGACACCGGTCGGCGTGCGGCGCTGGCCTTTCCGTCGCTGTCCGCGGTCCACACCACGTCGGGCGCCAGCATGCTCATCAGCCCGTCGACGTCCCCCGTCGCGGCGGTGGCGAAGAACTGCGCCGTCAGTTCGAGGGACGTCTTCGGGTCGACGGGCTCGTAGCGCCGCCGCCGCGCGTGGACGTGTTCGCGGGCGCGGTGCGCGATCTGGCGGACGGCGGCCGTCGACTTGCCGATGGCCGCGGCGATCTCGTCGTGGTCGAAGCCGAACACCTCGCGCAGCACGAACACCGCCCGCTCGTCGGGGCCCAGCGTCTCGAGCACCACCATCATCGCCATCGACACCGATTCGGCGAGCACGACGTCCGACGCCGCGTCGCCGGCGTCGACGAGCACCGGCTCGGGCAGCCACGGTCCGACGTAGTCCTCGCGCCTGCGGGACTGGGCGCGCAGCGCGTTGAGCGCCTGCCGGGTGACGAGCTTGGCCAGGTAGGACTTGCTGTCGTGCACCGTCGCGAGGTCCACGTCGGCCCACCGCAGGTACGCGTCCTGCAGCACGTCGTCGGCTTCGGTTGCGGCGCCGAGCATCTCGTAGGCGATCGTGAACAGCAGCGGACGCAGCCGGGTGAACCGTTCGGCGTGCTCGGCACCGGCGTTCATCGGACGCCGGCCTCCGCCAGCCGGCGGGAGCGCTTGCCGCCCTTGAGCCAGAAGTAGGAACCGGGCTTGCGGGCCTCCCTGGCCAGGAAGGACACCGTGCCTCTGCAGACGGCCTCCTTGATGCTCGCGGCCAGCCGACCGCCGACGTACAGCGGCATGACACGGTCGTCGAGGTGCGCAAGCTGGATGGTCCCGGCGTTGCGGCCCAGGCTGATGCACTGTCCGGTGAACGCCTGGTTCACGACCGCGGGCTCGGTACCCGCGATGCGGCTCAGGACGGTGTTGGCCGCCTGGGCGCCGAGCGGGATCGCCGCCTGGCAGCTCATCCGCAGCGGCGAATCGGACGGCGCGGCGGCGTCGCCCGCGGCGACGATGAACGGGTCGTCGATGCTCGTCAGCGTCTCGTCGGTGAGCAGTCGGCCGATGCGGTCGGTCGCGAGGCCGCTGCGGCGGGCCAGATCGGGCACGCCGAACCCCGCCGTCCAGATCGTGACGGCGCTGCGCAGCTCGCGGCCGTCGGCCAGGCGGACGGAGTCCGAGCGCACCTCGGTGACCTTGGCGGTGGGTCCCTCGACGACCGTGACGTCGAGCGCCCGCATGACCTTCGCGACCGACGCGCGTCCGCGCTCGTGCAGGTACGGGCCGAGGACGCCGCCGCACACCAGCGTCACGGCGTGGCCCTGCTCCGCCAGCTCGGTGGCCACCTCGATACCGGTCGGGCCGGCGCCGACGACGGTGACCGGTTCCCCGACGCGCGTCCGGGCGATCGCGTCGCGCAGCAGGGCGCCGTGCTCGAACTCCGAGATCGGGTAGGCGTGTTCGGCGGCGCCCGGCACGGTGAGCGCGTCGCCGGTACTGCCGACCGCGTAGATCAGGTAGTCGTAGCCGACGGTGCTGCCGGAAGCGAGGGTCACGGTGCGGGCGGCGGCGTCGACGAGTTCGGCGGAGTCGACGAGCAGCCGGACGTCGTCGGCCAGTACGTCGAAGTACGCCACCACGGCGTCGTCGGATCCGGTGATCAACTGGTGCAGGCGGATCCGCTCGACGAACTCGGGGCGGGGGTTGACGAGCGTGACCGCGACGTCCGGGTTGAGCCGCAGGTGGTTGGCGGCGATGACGCCCGCGTATCCGCCACCGATGACGACGACGTTCGTTGTGGACATGACTACTCCTTTGGTCGATCCGGCTCCTCGTCGGATGGGGGTGAGGAGCCGGGCTGACCTCAAGACACCGGTGGTCTTGGGAGTGTGACAGGTGAGCGCCGAATGTGGCGCGGCTCACTCCTCCGGAGCGACGTACCGGGGAAACACGCCCTCGGGCTTCGGCAGGTCGGTGCCCGGCACCAGCCGCGTCGCGACGGCCGCGAACGTGCGGGCGTCGTCGGCCTGACCGAGCAGGCCCAGGAGCTTGCCCGCGGACTCCGGCATCACGGGCTGCACCAGCAGCGCGGCGATCCGGACGGTCTCGAGCGTCGTGTAGAGCACCGTGCCGAACCGCTGCTGGTCGGCGGGGTCGTCGGACTTGCGCAGCACCCACGGTTCCTGGGCGGAGAAGTAGCGGTTGGCCGCGCCGAGCACCGACCAGATCGCCTCCAGGGCCAGGTGCAGCGCCTGCTCGTCGTAGTACCCGCGCACCCGCTCGAGCAGCGCGTCGGCCGCGCCGAGCAGCTCCTGGTCGGCGGCGCTCAGCTCACCCGGATCGGGCACCCGGGAGTCGAGGTTCTTGTTGACCATCGACAGCGACCGCTGCGCCAGATTGCCCAGCTCGTTGGCGAGGTCGGTGTTGATCCGGCTGATGATGCCGTCCTCGCTGTAGCTGCCGTCCTGACCGAACGGCACCTCGCGCAGCAGGAAGAAGCGCACCTGGTCGAGCCCGAACGCGTCGACGAGGTCGACGGGGTCGACGACGTTGCCCACCGACTTGCTCATCTTCTCGCCGCGGTTGAACAGGAAGCCGTGCGCGAACACCCGCCGCGGCAGCTCGAGCCCCGCCGACATGAGGAAGGCCGGCCAGTACACGGTGTGGAACCGGATGATGTCCTTGCCGATCATGTGCAGATCGGCCGGCCAGTAGCGCCGGTAGGACTCCGACTCGGTGTCCGGAAAGCCAACGCCGGTCAGGTAGTTGGTGAGCGCATCCACCCAGACGTACATCACGTGGTCGGGGTGGCCGGGCACCTTGACGCCCCAGTCGAACGTGGTCCGCGAGATCGACAGGTCGCGCAGTCCGCCGGAGACGAAGCTGACGATCTCGTTGCGTCGCACGTCCGGGCCGATGAATTCCGGATGCGCCTCGTAGTGCGCGAGCAGCCGCTCGGCGTAGGCCGACAGCCGGAAGAAGTAGGTCTGCTCCTCGGTCCACGTGACGGGCGTGCCGGTCTCGGTGGCGACCCGCGACCCGTCGGCGACGGCCTCGGTCTCGTCCTCGGTGAAGAAGCGTTCGTCGCGCACCGAGTACCACCCGGAGTACGAGTCGAGGTAGATGTCACCGGCGTCGTTCATCCGGTTCCAGATCGCGACCGACGCCTCGACGTGGTCGGCGTCGGTGGTCCGGATGAAGCGGTCGAACGTGACGCCGAGGCCTTCCTGCAGCCGCTGGAACACGTCGGAGTTGCGCCGGGCGAGGTCGGCGGTCGGGATGCCCTCCGCGGCCGCGGTCTGCGCCATCTTCAGCCCGTGCTCGTCGGTGCCGGTGAGGAAGCGGACGTCGAAGCCGTCGAGTCGCTTGAAGCGGGCGATCGCGTCGGTGGCGATGTACTCGTAGGCGTGGCCGACGTGCGGCACGCCGTTCGGGTAGGCGATGGCCGTCGTCACGTAGAACGGTGCGCCGGCACCGTGGGAGCCGTCGGCCGCGGGGGAGAGGTCAGGGGTGCTCATCGCGCTTCACCTTATTGTCTAGGGCGTGTCCGGAACATCTGATAAAGAGGCGACCGGATCGTCGCGACGCGCGCGGCCCGCCCCGCCGCTGCCCGAACCGTTGGCGCCGCTGGTCGACGCGCACACCCACCTCGACGCCTGCGGGGCGCGCGATGCCGATGACGTGCACGCGATCCTCGACCGCGCCGCCGCGGTCGGTGTCGAGGCCGTCGTCACCATCGCCGACGACCTCGAGTCCGCCCGGTGGGCCGTCGCCGCCGCCGGCTGGGACGACCGGGTGTACGCCGCCGTCGCGCTGCACCCGACCCGCGCCAACGCCCTCGACCACGAGGCGCGGGCGGAGATCGAACGGCTGGCCGCCGACCCCCGGGTGGTCGCGATCGGCGAGACCGGCATGGACATGTTCTGGCCCGGCCGCCTCGAGGGGTGCGCCGAGCCGGCCGAGCAGCGCGAGGCGTTCGCGTGGCACATCGACCTGGCCAAGCGCTCCGGGAAACCGCTGATGATCCACAACCGCGACGCCGACGCCGAGGTGCTGGACGTGCTGCGCGCCGAGGGCGCCCCCGACACCGTGATCTTCCACTGCTTCTCGTCGGGTCCCGAGATGGCGCGCGAATGTGCCGACGCCGGGTGGCTGCTGAGCATGTCGGGCACCGTCAGCTTCAAGAACGCCTCGTCGTTGCGCGAGGCTGCGCAGCTCATCCCGCCCGATCAGCTGCTGGTGGAGACCGACGCGCCGTTCCTCACGCCACATCCGTACCGCGGCGCACCGAATGAGTCGTACTGCCTGCCGTACACCGTCCGGGCGTTGGCCGAGGTCGTTCGGCGACCCGCCGACGAACTGGCCCGCCAGACGTCGGCGAATGCGGCCGCGACCTACGGATTCCGTAGGTGACGTAAGTTGCCGCCACCTGGGCATTTCGTTACCGTCCTGTTAGGAAACCGCTGGACAGGCGACTGAATCGTTTGCTGGCTTCGACATCTCGGGGATAGTCACTGTTGAACGCGCTATTGGAACTTCATGACACTCGCTCGCCCATGCTGCGGGTCTGCGTCGGCCTGCTGCTGACCGGTCTCGTCTTCGCGGGCGGGTCCGCCGTGGCGGCGCACAAGACCGTCACGCTCACCGTCGACGGCTCGCAGATGACGGTGTCGACCATGAAGACCCACGTGATCGACGTCGTCGAGGAGAACGGTTTCGAGGTCGGCGAGCGCGACGACCTGTACCCGGCGGCCGACGCCGACGTCGAGCAGGCCGACACCATCGTCCTGCGCCGCAGCCGCCCGCTGCAGATCTCCCTGGACGGCCGCGACAGCCGCGAGGTCTGGACCACGGCGTCGACCGTGCAGGAGGCGCTGAGCCAGCTGTCGATGACGGACACCGCTCCAGCTGCGGCTTCCCGCGGCAGCCGGGTGCCGCTGGGGGGCATGTCGCTTCCCGTGGTGAGCCCGCGCACGGTTCAGCTCGACGACGGCGGAGCGGTCCGGACCGTCCGCGTCCCCGCCGCGAACGTGGCCGGCGTGCTCGAGGCGGCGGGCGTCCCGCTGCAGCAGAGCGACACCGTCGTCCCCGCCGCGTCCGCACCCGTCGCCGAGGGCATGCGCATCCAGGTGACCCGCGTCCGGACCGAGAAGGTGACCGAGCGTCTGCCGCTGCGGCCGGCCCAGGAAGTCATCTCCGACGTCACGATGAACATGAGCCGGCAGGTCGTCGAAGATCCCGGTACCCCCGGTACGCAGGACGTCACGTTCGCCGTCGCACGGGTCAACGGAGTGGAGACGGGGAGGTTGCCAGTAGCCAATGTCGTCCTCAGCCCGGCTCGCCCCGGAGTAACCCGCGTGGGCGCCAAGCCCGGCACCGAGGTGCCGCCGGTGGGCATGGGAGCGACCTGGGATGCCCTCTCGCGCTGCGAAGCGGGAGGTAATTGGGCCATCAACACGGGTAACGGTTTTTACGGTGGCGTGCAATTCGACCAAAACACATGGGAACGCAACGGTGGTCTGAGGTATGCTCAGCGGGCTGATCTGGCTACCAGAGAAGAACAGATCACGATTGCTGAAGTAACACGGGCGCGCCAAGGGTGGGGTGCCTGGCCTACTTGTAGTGGAAGGTTGGGAGTCCGCTGACCATCAGGCTCCTCGGTCGCACCGAGATACGACATCTGGCGAAGGAACTCGACTTCCGGCCGCGCAAGTCGTTCGGACAGAACTTCGTCCACGACGCCAACACCGTGCGCAGGATCGCGTCCGCGTCCGGCATCAACCGACACGACCACGTGCTCGAGATCGGGCCCGGCCTCGGATCGCTGACGCTCGCCCTGCTCGACCGCGGCGCGCGGGTGACCGCCGTCGAGATCGACCAGGTGCTGGCCGAGCAGCTGCCCAAGACCATCGCCGAGCACTCGCACAGCGAGGTCAGCCGGCTGAACGTCATCCCCACCGACATCCTCAAGCTCACCAGGAGTGACCTCCTGGACGAGCTGCGCAAGGTCGACGTGGACCAGGAGCCGACGGCCGTCGTCGCGAACCTGCCCTACAACGTCGCCGTGCCCGCCATCCTGCGCGTGCTCGCCGAGTTCCCGACCATCCGCACCGTCATGGTGATGGTGCAGGCCGAGGTGGCCGAGCGTCTCGCGGCCGAACCCGGCGGCAAGGACTACGGCGTGCCGAGCGCCAAGGTGCGGTTCTACGGAAACGTGCGCCGCTACGGCATGGTGTCGCCGACGGTGTTCTGGCCCATCCCGCGCGTCTACTCCGGTCTGGTGCGCATCGACCGTTACGAGCACCCCGCGGACACGCCTCCGCCGTGGCCCACCGCCGCGGAGTTCCGCGACGAGGTCTTCAAGCTCATCGACGTCGCGTTCGCACAGCGCCGCAAGACGTCGCGCAACGCCTTCGCCGAGTGGGCGGGTTCGGGCAACGAGTCCGCCGAGCGTCTCCTGTCGGCGAGCATCGATCCCGCCCGTCGCGGGGAGACGTTGAGCATCAACGACTTCGTGCGACTGCTGCAGCGGACGGGCTGGAAGCCACGTCCGCCGCAGCAGCAGGACGAGGACGCCCGCTCGCTCTGAGCGGTCAGTCCCCGCTGACGTCCTTGGCCTGGCGGTCCTTCGCGATCAGCTCGGCCTGCAGAGGCGTCTCCGCGACCACCGGGTAGTTGCCCGTGTAGCCGACGCGTTCCTGCGCCACGCTGAGCACCCGGCCGCGCACCGCGTACCAGCCACCGACCAGCGTCGGGACGATGATCACCAGCGCGATCGCGTTCCAATAGTTCTCGATGCACATCAGCACCGTCACGGCGCCGAGGAACACCAGCGTCGCGTAGCTCGTGTACGGCGTGCCGAACAGCCGGAACGACGGACGCTCCAGGATCCCCTTCTGCGACCACCGGTACATCTGGATCTGGCAGATGACGATGGTCGCCCAGGAGGCGATGATGCCGAGCGCCGACAGGTCCAGCGCGATGTTGAACGCCTCGGCGGGGACCACCAGGTTCAGGAAGACGCCGACCACGGTGAAGCACGCCGTCAGCGCGATGCCCGCCCAGGGCACGCCGCGCTTCGACATCTTCGACGTGAACTTCGGCGCACTGCCGTTCATCGACATCGACCGCAGGATGCGGCCGGTCGAGTAGAGGCCGGCGTTCAGGCTCGACAGCGCCGCCGTCAGCACCACGAAGTTCATGATGTCGCCCGCCGCCGGGACGCCGATCTTGGAGAAGAACGTCACGAACGGACTGGTGCCCTGAACGTAGGAGGTGTACGGCAGCAGCAGCGCCAGCAGCACCAGCGAGCCCACGTAGAACACCGCGATCCGGAAGATCACCGAGTTGATGGCCTTCGGCATCACCTTGGCCGGGTTCTCCGTCTCGCCCGCCGCCGTACCCACCAATTCGACTGCGGCGTAGGCGAAGATGACGCCCGAGGTGATGACCACCAGGGCCAGCACCCCGTTGGGCAGGATGCCGCCGTTGTCGGTGATCACCGACGGACCGGTGGCCGCGCCCTCGACCGTGAAACGTCCTGCCAGGAACACGATTCCGACGATCAGGAACGTGACGAGTGCGATGACCTTGATCAGGGCCGCCCAGAACTCCATCTCGCCGAACCACTTGACCGAGATCATGTTCACGCTGAGCACGATCACCAGGGCGATGAGCGCGATCGTCCACTGCGGGATCGCGTCGAAGGCGCCCCAGTAGTGCATGTAGAGCGCGATGGCGGTCACGTCGACGATCGACGTGCACGCCCAGTTGAAGAAGTACATCCAGCCGGCGACGTATGCGGCCTTCTCGCCGAGGAATTCACGCGCGTAGGACACGAACGACCCGGACGACGGGCGGTGCAGCACCAGTTCGCCGAGCGCGCGCAGGATGAAGAACACGAACACGCCGCACACCGCGTAGACGATGAACAGGCCGGGCCCGGCGCTCGCCAGCCGACCACCCGCACCCATGAACAGGCCCGTGCCGATCGCCCCACCGATGGCGATCATCTGCAATTGCCGTGGCTTGAGCCCCTTTTCGTAGCCCTCTTCCTCGTGCGCGAGCGCTGACGTGTCGTACTCGGTAGGAGATCCCATCGCCCAGACGCTAGACCTGCGGGCGCGCCCCGCAACTCGGGGAGAGTAACGGTCTCGTTACGCCCAGCTGTCAGGAGACGACCAGCGAGCGGGTGACCAACCGGATGAACTCCGCGCAGGTGGGGTAGCGCAGGTCCGGGTCCTTCGCCATCGCCTTGGCCAGGATCGAGTCGAAGGCGTGACTGATCCACGCCACCCGCCGCGAGTAGCGCGGCACGGCCGCGTTGAGGTGCGCGTCGATCAGACCCATCGCCGTCGTCCCGGCGAACGGCACACTGCCAGTCAGCAATTCGACGGTGGCGCACGCCAGGGAGTACTCGTCGGACGTGGCGGTGGGGGAGTGGCCGCGCAGGATCTCGGGAGCCGTGTACGGCAGTGACGCTTCGATGCGGGTGGCCCGTCGCTCGAGCTTCCCGGTGAGCGCGTGCGCCACCCCGAAGTCGACGAGCACAGCCCCGCCGGTCGCGAAGTCATCGTGCACGAGCACGTTCGACGGCTTCACGTCGCAGTGCACCACGCCGAGCCGGTGGGCATGGTCGAGGGCATCGGCGACGTCGGCCAGCGCCGAGAGGACGTCGGGCATCGAGCCGAGACCAGTCACCGTGCCCCCGCCGATCACCTCCATGGACAGCCAGACGTCGCCACGGTCGTAGACGGTGACGACGTGCGGGTGGGCCACCCGGGCGGCGAAGTCGAACTCGCGGTGCAGCCGGTCCAGATCGTCCCCGCCGCGATGACGTTCGTCGAGCACCTTGAGCGCGACGGCACGGTCCGGCTCGGCCACCGGATGCGCGCGGTACACGGTCGCGAACCCGCCGTGGCCGAGCACGCCGTCGACGGCGTAGTCGCCGAATCGGTCCGGCGGGTTCCGCATCGGCCAAGGGTAAGGGCGCTTCGCCGATCGCACCGGCCGATCGCGGCCCGCCGATCGCGGCCCGCCGACGGCGCCCGCGACGATAGTGTCGTGGCGTGCCCGCCTCCGACGGTAAGACCGCCACCGACTGGTCGCCGTCGGGGTCGGTGACGGTGCGGGTCCCGGGCAAGGTCAACCTCTATCTCGAGGTCGGCGACCTGCGCGACGACGGCTATCACGAACTGACCACCGTCTTCCACGCCGTGTCGCTGTTCGACGAGGTGACGGTCCGCAACGCCGACGTCCTGTCGCTCGAGATGACGGGGGAGGGCGCCGCCGCGCTGCCCACCGACGAGCGCAACCTCGCGTGGCAGGCCGCCGAGCTGCTCGCCGGGCACGTCGGCCGCGCGCCCGACGTGGCGATCTCGATCGCGAAGTCCATCCCAGTGGCCGGCGGCATGGCCGGCGGCAGCGCCGACGCGGCCGGCGTCCTGGTCGCCATGAACGCGCTGTGGGAACTCGGGGTGCCACGGCGGGATCTGCACGGCCTGGCCGCCGAGCTGGGCAGCGACGTGCCCTTCGGTCTGCACGGCGGCACTGCGCTGGGCACCGGCCGCGGTGAGCAGCTGGCGACGGTGCTGGCCCGCAGCACGTTCCACTGGGTGCTCGCGTTCGCCGACGGCGGCCTCTCGACGCCCAAGGTGTTCGGCGAGATCGACCGGATGCGCGCCGCCGACGAGCACGCACCGCGGCTGGAGGACCCCGAACCGCTGCTCGCCGCACTGGCGTCGGGGGAGGCGGCGCGGTTGGCGCCCCTGCTGGGCAACGACCTGCAGGCCGCCGCGGTCGGGCTCGACCACCGGCTGCGCCGCACGCTCCAGGCGGGTCTGGACGCCGGGGCGTTGGCCGGGATCGTCTCCGGCTCGGGACCCACGTGCGCGTTCCTGTGCTCGTCGGCCTCCGCCGCGGTCGACGTGGGCGCCGTCCTCGCTGGTGAGGGCGTCTGCCGCACGGTGCGCGCCGCCAGCGGGCCCGTGCACGGCGCCCGCGTCGTGCCCACCCCGACCTCGAGATAGCGCCGCTACAGGTGTGACCCACGCCTCACTTCGGCGATGGGTTTGGCAGTTACTTAAGGGTCTCTTAAGATGGTCGACGGTGATGGCTACCGGTGACGCGGCTCCCGCGACAACGCCTCCCGCCGGGCTACCCGGCGGGAGTATTCACATCGGTGGTCGCCGCCACGGCCTACGACTCCGGCTGATCGATCCCGCGAGGGCGCCGAAGCCAACACCGTTTCGCAATAGAACCGCTCCCGAATCGTGCATGCGCGCCTCCTTCGAGGTGACGGGCATTCGGAGGAGCATTGACTGTCGGAAAGACCGGGCACAGGCGCCTGAACCCAGGAGGTCGTGGTGAGCAGATTTACCGAGAAGATGTTCCGCAACGCTCAGGAGAGCGCTCGGGGCATGGTGACCGGCGAGCCGCACGAGCCCGTGCGCCACACCTGGCTCGAGGTCCACGAACGCGCCCGCCGCATCGCCGGTGGCCTGGCCGCCGCGGGTGTCGGCCCCGGTGACGCCGTCGGCGTGCTGGCCGGCTACCCCGTCGAGATCGCGCCGACCGCCCAGGGCGTCTGGATGCGCGGCGCGTCGCTGACGATGCTGCACCAGCCCACCCCCCGCACCGACCTCGTCGTGTGGGCCGAGGACACGATGAACGTCATCGGGATGATCGAGGCGACCGCCGTGATCGTCTCCGAGCCCTTCCTGGTCGCCATCCCGGTGCTCGAGGAGAAGGGCATCACGGTCCTCACGGTCACCGACCTGCTCGAGGCCGAGCCCGTCGACCCGGTCGAGACCGACGAGGACGACCTCGCGCTGATGCAGCTGACGTCGGGCTCCACCGGCTCGCCGAAGGCCGTGCAGATCACCCACCGCAACATCCACTCCAACGCCGAGGCCATGTTCGTCGGCGCGGAGTACGACGTCGACAAGGACGTCATGGTCAGCTGGCTGCCCTGCTTCCACGACATGGGCATGGTCGGCTTCCTCACCATCCCGATGTACTTCGGCGCCGAGCTGGTCAAGGTCACGCCGATGGACTTCCTGCGCGACACGCTGCTGTGGGCGAAGCTGATCGACAAGTACAAGGGCACGATGACCGCGGCCCCCAACTTCGCGTACGCGCTGCTGGCCAAGAGGCTGCGCAGGCAGGCCAAGCCCGGCGACTTCGACCTCTCGACGCTGCGCTTCGCGCTGTCGGGTGCCGAGCCCGTGGAACCCGCCGACGTCGAGGACCTGCTCGACGCGGGCAAGCCGTTCGGTCTCGATCCGCACGCGATCCTGCCCGCCTACGGCATGGCCGAGACCTGCCTCGCGGTCTCGTTCTCGCCGTGCGGTGCCGGCCTGGTGGTCGACGAGGTCGACGCCGACCTGCTCGCCGCGCTGCGGCGCGCCGTCCCCGCCACGAAGGGCAACACCAAGCGGCTCGCCTCGCTGGGCCCGCTGCTGCAGGACCTCGAGGCCCGCGTCGTCGACGAGAACGGTGAGGTGATGCCCGCCCGCGGCGTCGGCGTCATCGAACTCCGCGGCGAGTCGCTGACCCCCGGCTACATCACGATGGGTGGCTTCCTGCCGTCGCAGGACAACTACGGCTGGTACGACACCGGCGACCTCGGCTACATCACCGAGGAGGGCAACGTCGTCGTGTGCGGCCGCGTCAAGGACGTCATCATCATGGCCGGCCGCAACATCTACCCGACCGACATCGAGCGTGCCGCCGGCCGCGTCGCGGGCGTGCGCCCCGGCTGCGCCGTCGCGGTGCGCCTGGACGCCGGCCACTCGCGGGAGACGTTCGCCGTCGCCGTCGAGTCCAACGCCTGGCAGGACCCGATCGAGGTGCGGCGCATCGAGCACCAGGTCGCCCACGAGGTCGTCACCGAGGTCGACGTCCGGCCCCGCAACGTCGTCGTCCTCGGCCCCGGCACCATCCCGAAGACGCCGTCGGGCAAGCTCCGCCGCGCCAACTCCGTCTCCCTGGTCACCTAGGGGTCTGGCAACTCCTTCCGCGAGCGTGCGTGTCTGCGGGCAACACGCCGAGCTGGAACCCGAGTTTCCGCACGCTCGTCACAGCCGGACGTGCCTGATGCCCACCGACGCCCGACGCAGCTGGTAGCGCACGGGCGTCAGTCGCGGCGCGGTCAACGTCAAATCCGCACGCTCGGCGACGTCTTCGACCACTTCGTCAATCGTTCGGCCATCGGTGTCGACGTGCTCCGCGAAGCGATCGGTCGCCAGCGCAGCCACGCAGCGGGGGATCTGTTCGATGCCCCACGTGTCGACCCGGCCGACGGCCCGACCCAGCCAGTACCCGCTGCGCGTGCGCAGCCGCCGCCGCAGCGTGTCCGGTGACGCGATCAGCGCGACGTGCCGCACGTCGACACCCGCGTCGGCCAGCCCGCCCATCACCTCGTCGAAGTAACCGGCGTCGACCAGCGTCATCGGCACCAGCACCGGACCGTCCGGGTTCGCCGCGACCGCGTCGGCCAGCGTCGCGACGATCGCCGACCGCCACTGCGGACGGTCCTGGAAGTCGCCGCGGGCGTCGGCGGGCAGCATCTTCTGGATCGCGAAGCCGATCAGCTCCGGGTCGGCGACGTGCGCGCCGGCGATCCGGCGGTGCAGCTCGAAGGCGGTCTGTGTCTTGCCGGACCCGAAGGCCCCGTTGATCCACATCAGCACGTGGGCGACTGTAGAACGGCCGGCCGGTGACTTTCACCGCCGCGCCGGGTCTGCCCTCGAGTGAACCGGAAACGGAGTGGCACCACGTCCGAACACGTCGCTACGGTGGGCCGATGAACGCACCGGCCATCGAGGCAATCGACCTGGTCAAGCGGTTCGACGACGTCACCGCCGTCGACGGCGTCAGCTTCTCGGTACCCGCGGGCACCGTGCTCGGCCTGCTCGGTCCGAACGGCGCCGGCAAGACGACCACCGTGCGGATGATGACCACGCTGTCGACGCCGACCAGCGGGACGGCGCGCGTCGCGGGCTACGACGTGGTCGAGCAACCGGACATGGTGCGCCGCAACATGGGCCTCACCGGTCAGGCGGCCACCGTCGACGAGCTGCTCACCGGTCGCGAGAACATCCGGATGATCGGCGGGCTCTACGGCATCGGCAAGCGCGACCTCGCCCGGCTGAGCGATCAGCTGCTCGAGCAGTTCAGCATCGCCGAGGCCGCCGACCGGCCCGTCAAGACCTACTCGGGTGGTATGCGGCGCCGCCTCGACCTCGCCGTCAGCCTCATCGCGTCGCCGCCGGTGCTGTTCCTCGACGAGCCGACGACCGGCCTCGATCCGCGCAGTCGCAACGACCTGTGGGACGTGCTGCGCAGCCTGGTGGCAGATGGCACCACGCTGCTGCTCACCACGCAGTACCTGGAAGAGGCGGATCAGCTGGCCGACGAGATCGTCGTGATCGACCGCGGCCGCATCATCGCCAAGGGCACGCCGCTGCAGCTCAAGGAGCAGGGCGGCAACGCCAGCCTCGTCGTCACCGTGTCGCGCGCGGCGGATCTCGTCAGTGCGCGGGAGCTGTTGACCCGCACCGGGTCCGAGGTGCACGTCGACGAGGGAGCCCGACGGCTGACGGCGTCCGCGGACGGCATCGCCGACCTCACCACCGTCGCGAACTGGCTGCAGGAGAGTCACATCGAGGTCGACGACATCGGCCTGTCCCGCCCGAGCCTCGACGACGTCTTCCTGTCCCTGACCGGACACCGCGCCGACGACGAGGAGGTCTCCGCATGACCGCAGTGGCACCCCGCATCCAGACCACCAGGCCCGAGATCCGGCCCACCAACCTCGCGCAACAGTCGTGGATCATGGTCAAGCGCAACATGATCCACACCAAACGCATGCCCGAGATGCTGAGCGACGTCACGGTGCAGCCCATCATGTTCGTGCTGCTGTTCGCCTTCGTCTTCGGCGCGTCGATCACGACCGGGGGAGGCGCGTCCTACCGCGAGTTCCTCCTCCCCGGCATTCAGGCGCAGACCATCGTCTTCACCGCGTTCGTCGTCTCGACCGGTATCTCCACCGACATCGAGAAGGGCATCATCGATCGGTTCCGGTCGCTGCCGATCCGGCGGTCGGCGGTGCTGATCGGCCGCAGCATCGCCGGCCTGCTGCACTCGTCGATCGGCGTCGTCGTGATGGCGGTGACCGGTCTGTGCATCGGCTGGCGGATCCGCGGGAGCGTCGGCGAGGCGGTGCTGGCCTTCGCGCTGATCCTCGTGTTCGGCTTCGGGATGATCTGGTTCGGCATTCTGATGGGGTCGCTGATGCGGTCGGTGGAGGCGCTCAACGGCGTCATGTTCACCGTGCTGTTCCCGGTCACGTTCCTGGCCAACACGTTTGCGCCCACCGAGCCCATGCCGCACTGGCTGCGCGTGATCGCCGAGTGGAACCCCGTGTCGTCACTCGCGCAGGCCATGCGGGAGCTGTGGGGCAACGGTCCCGCCGCGCCGCCGGACGCGCAGTTGCCGCTGCACCACCCGGTGCTGGCGACCGTCCTGTGGTCGCTGGCGATCACGGCAGTGATCGCGCCGTTCGCGCTGCGCGCCTACGCGCGCCGTACCTCGGACTGAGCCGCCCTCGGGCCGTCCCTCGGGTGCGCCGAGACTGCTAGGAGATCGCCCCCGAGGCGCGGATCGCGATCTCACCGCAGTCTCGGCGACACGCGACGACCCTTGACGCCTGCTAAGTATTGCTGACTATACTCAGCACCTATGACGGCCGACGGCATCTCGCCCCGCATCGCGAACCACCCGACCGTGCTCAAGATGCGCGGGCAGACCCGTAAGCCACCGGAGGTCGTCGACGCGGAATGGCTGCGGCGGATCTGCCTCGAGGCGGGCGCGGACGACGCCGCTTTCGCCAGCATCGACGACCCCGCGCTGGAGTCCGAGCGCGAACACGTCGACGCCGCATTGCCCGGCACCCGCAGCTTCATCTCGCTGGTGGTGAAGATGAACCGCGACAACGTCCGGTCGACGGACAGGAGCGTCGCCAACCAGGAGTTCCACCGCAGCGGCGAGATCATCAACGAGGCGGCGCACCGCATCACGCGGGTGTTGCAGGACGCCGGCTACCGCGCACTGAACCCGTCGGCGACGTTCCCCATGGAGATGGACCGCTTCCCCGGCAGGATCTGGGTGGTGGCGCACAAGCCGGTCGCCGTCGCGGCGGGCCTCGGGGTGATGGGCATCCACCGCAACGTCATCCACCCCCGCTTCGGCAACTTCATCCTGCTGGCCACCATCATGGTCGACGCGCCCATCTCCGAATACGGCCAACCGCTGGACTATTCGCCGTGCCTCGAGTGCAAGCTGTGCGTCGTGGCGTGTCCGGTCGGCGCCATCAAGAAGGACGGCCAGTTCGACTTCGTCGCGTGCTCGACTCACAACTATCGCGAGTTCATGGGCGGATTCACCGACTGGGTGCAGACGGTGGCCGACAGCGAGGATGCCGCCGACTTCCGTTCCCGCGTAACCGATTCCGAGAACGCGTCGATGTGGCAGAGCCTCTCCTTCAAGGCCAACTACAAGGCGGCCTACTGCCTGGCGGTGTGCCCCGCCGGCGAAGAGGTCATCGGGCCCTACCTCGACGATCGCAAGGGTTTCATGGACACCGTCCTGCGGCCACTGCAGGACAAGCGCGAGACGCTCTACGTGCTGCCGAACTCCGAGGCGAAGGCCTTCGCGGAGAAGCGGTATCCGCACAAGCCGGTCAAGGTCGTCGACATCGGGATCGGCGGGCGGGGTCAGTAGCGCGCTGGGTCACTCGCGAGCGTGCGCAAAGTCCGGTTCCAGGTCGGCGTGTCGCCCGCAAACACGCACGCTCGCGAAAGGACGTCCCCCACCCAAGGCACGCGGGCGAAGGGCCCACCCCAAGGCGCGCGAGCGAAGGGCCCACTACCCCCAGGCGTGGACGATGTTCTGCGCGGGCTCGAGGCCGTCGCTGATCAACATCTCCGCGGCGTCGGCGGCCTGCTCGCACACCACGGCGACCTCGGGCAGTTCCTTGGTCTTGAAGTTCTCCAGCACGAACGACGCGCCCGACTGCCGCCCCGGCGGTCGGCCTATGCCGATCCGCACGCGGCCGAAGTCGTTGGTGCCCAACGCCGAACCGACCGAACGCAGCCCGTTGTGCCCGGCGACGCCGCCGCCGAACTTGAGCCGGATGCGGCCGAAGTCGATGTCGAGTTCGTCGTGCATCACGATGACGTCGGCGGGCGCCACCGAGTAGAAGTTGGCCAGCGGGCCGACCTGCCTGCCGGACTCGTTCATGAACGTCCGCGGCTTGGCGACCACGATGGACCGGCCGCCGAGGCGGCCGGTGACCACCTCGGCGCCGGACTTCTTGTGCACCTTGAAGCCCGAACCGATCCGGTCGGCCAGCACGTCGGCAACCAGGAAACCGAGGTTGTGCCGGGTGGTGGCGTACTGCGGCCCGGGGTTCCCCAGGCCGACGACCAGAAGCGGTTCGGCCACGAAGGCGCGTCCTACCGTCTCTACTCGGAGTCGGAGCTGGACCCGGCGTCGTCGGAGCCCTCTTCGCCGTCGCCCTCGCCCTCTTCGGCGGTCTCCTCCGGGGTCTCCTCGACCAGCTCGCCGGCACCGTCGGCCTCGAGGTCTTCCTCGGTGGGCGCCACGATGACGTTGACCACGAGCAGCTCGGGATCGGAGATCAGCGTGACGCCGTCGGGCAGCTCGACCATGCTCGCGAGGATCTGCGTGCCGGCCTGGACGCCCTCGACGGACACGACGAGGTTCTCCGGGATCGACATGGCGTCGGACTCGATCTCGATGGTGTTGGTCTCCTGGTTGACCAGGGTGCCCGGCGCGGCTTCGCCCTCGACGGCGACGTTGATGTCGACGGTGACCTTCTCGCCGCGGCGCACGATGATGAGGTCGACGTGCTGGATGTTGCGGCGGATCGGGTGGATCTCGAGATGCTTCGGCAGGGCGAGCGCCTCGGTGCCGTCGATGTCGAGCGTCAGCACGGCGTTGGTGCCGAAGTTACGGAGCACGGCGGCGAAGTCACGCGCGACGATCTCGAGGTGCTGGGGGTCGGCGCCGTGGCCGTAGAGCACGGCCGGGACGCGGCCTTCGCGGCGTGCGCGACGCGACGCGCCCTTGCCGGTTTCCGTGCGAACCGTCGCGACGAGGTTGTTCGGGGTGTGTGCCTTGGCCTTGGCCATGATGTCTGCTCCTGTGCCGGTGTGTGGGGGCGCGGCAAGGGCGGCTCGGCGCAGCGGGGCTGCAGCTGAGTTCCCGTCGATAACGGTGGCTTCGCCGAAACCGGGGCCACCCTCGCCGTGATCGTGTAGAAGGCTAGCTCACCGGATGGCTACAGCGGAAATTCGGTGCCCGTGAGCTGGGCCGACAGGTCCCACAGCGCGGTTGCAGTCTCCGCGTTGGCGGCCAGCGGGCTGCGCGGGACCTGCTGGGTGCGGCCGAACATCGTGAAGCGCGGGCCGATGAACGCGTCGCCGGGCACGTCCTGGGACACGGCGTACAGCGTCTGTCGCGCGCCGAAGTCGGCGTCGGTGGCCAGCGCGTTGGCTGCCTTCCACACCTTGCTGCCCAGCGCGTTGCCGGTGTGGCCCTGCAGGTTGGTCGCCGAGTAGCCGGGGTGGGCGCTGACGGCGCGCACCGGTGACCCGGCCAGGGCCAGGCGGCGCTGCAACTCCTTGGTGAACAGCAGGTTGGCGAGCTTCGACTGCCCGTACGCCGGCCACGCGAAGTACGGCCGCGACTTCCAGTTCAGGTCCTTGAGGTTGACGACGCCGATCATGTGCATCAGCGAGGCCACCGTGACGACGCGGTCGGTCACCTTGGGCAGCAGCAGGTTGGTCAACGCGAAGTGCCCGAGGTGGTTGGTGCCGATCTGGCTCTCGAACCCGTCGACGGTCTGCGCGTACGGCACGGCCATGATGCCGGCGTTGTTCACCAGGACGTCGACCCGGTCGACCCCGTCGGCGAACGAGCGGATCGAAGACAGGTCCTGCAGGTCCAGACTGCGCACCTCGGTGTCGCCTGGCATGCCCGCAGCGGCGGACTCGCCCTTCTGCTGGTTCCGCACGGCGAGGATGACCTTGGCGCCGACGCGGGCCAGTTCGCGCGCGGTGATCTCGCCCAGGCCGCTGTTGGCGCCGGTGACGACGACGGTGCGTCCGGCGAACGAGGGCAGGTCGGCGGCAGTCCAGTCGGTCATGACGACGACAGTAGTGGGACGCCCCCGGCGCTACTTCGCGGCGGCGACGGTGAAGCCGGAGATGACCTGCTCGATCTCGGGTCCGTTCTGCCGCGCCTCGTTGGCGAACGACGTCACCGTCAGCTGGACCAGGTAGCGCAACCCGGGGATGTTCGCGGCCGGCGGCTTGCCGGTGGCGATCACGATCCGGTTGTAGCTCTGCATGCGCTGGCCGTTGAGGTCGTAGCTGCCCTCGATCATCGACGAGGGGAAGCCCTTGAACTTCTCCTTGGAGCCGTTGAGCTTGCGGAAGTCCTTGCTCATCTCGGCGTCGGCGTCGGCGTGCTTCAGCGCCTCGTCGACGTCGAAGTCGCCGGTGAGCCGGAAGACGAGCAGCATCGCGATGGGGTAGGTGGTGCCCTTGGCGATGGTGCGGGTGCCGGGGGCCAGGTTCGGGTTGGCGTAGGGCTGCCAGCCCGGCGGCGTGGGCACGCCGACGACGAGGTCGGTCAGCTTGTCCGGTGCGATCGCCGCGCCCGTGACGCCGACGCCCTCGAGGTACTGCGAGAAGGGCACCAGCGGTTCGTCGCTGGCGGAGCTGCTCGGCGTGCTCGACCACTGCGACTTGTACTCCGGGGCGGCCGGACCACAGCCCACGAGGCCGAGGGTGAGCACCGTGGCCGGGACCACGCAGCGGGTGAAGCGGTTCACAGCACCTCGCGGACCGCGTCGATGGGGCGCGCCAGACGCGTTCCCTTCGCGGTGGTGACGAATGGCCGCTCGATCAGGATGGGGTGTGCGGCCATCGCATCGAGCAGTTCGTCGTCGGAGGCGTCGGCGAGGCCGAGTTCGGCGTAGAGCGACTCGCGCTTGCGCACCGCCGCGCGCACTTCGATGCCGGCGTCGGCGACGAGCGCCACGAGTTCGTCGCGGGTGGGCGGGTCCTTCAGGTACAGCACGACCGTCGGCTCGATGCCGTTGTCCCGCAACAGCTCGAGCGTCTTGCGCGACGTCGAGCACTTGGGGTTGTGGTAGATCGTCGTGGCGCTCGAGCGCCCACCCTCAGCGGTCACGTTCGTCAGGTTACGCAGACCCGTCGAACAGGCTGGTCACCGAGCCGTTGTCGAACACCGCACGGATGGTGTTCGCCAGCAGCGGGGCGATGGACAGCACGGTCAGCGCCGGGAAGCGCTTCTCCTCGCCGATCGGCAGGGTGTTGGTGACGATGACCTCGCGGGCGCCGCAGTCGGCGAGGCGCTGGGCCGCCGGATCGGACAGCACGCCGTGCGTCGCGGCGATGATGACGTCGGTGGCGCCGTCCTCGCGGAGCAGGTTCACCGCACCGGCGATGGTGCCGCCGGTGTCGATCATGTCGTCGGTGAGGATGCAGGTCTTGCCGCGGACGTCACCGACGACGCGGTTGGAAACGACCTGATTGGGCACCAGCGGATCGCGGGTCTTGTGGATGAACGCCAGCGGTACGCCGCCGAGCGCGTCGGCCCACTTCTCCGCGACGCGGACGCGGCCCGAGTCGGGGGAGACGACCACCATGTCGTGGTTGGAGTAGTTGTCGGCGATGTAGCCGGTCAGCAGCTTCTGCGCGCGCATGTGGTCGACCGGGCCGTCGAAGAAGCCCTGGATCTGGTCGGTGTGCAGGTCGACGGTCAGGATGCGGTTCGCGCCCGCGGTCTTCAGCAGGTCGGCGACCAGACGGGCCGAGATCGGCTCGCGGCCGCGGTGCTTCTTGTCCTGCCGTGCATAGGGGTAGAACGGCAGGATCGCGGTGATCCGCTTCGCGCTGCCGCGCTTGAGGGCGTCGATCATCAGCAGCTGTTCCATCAGCCACGTGTTGAGCGGCGCGGGATGGGACTGCAGCACGAAGGCGTCGCTGCCGCGCACCGATTCGTCGAAGCGCACGAAGATCTCGCCGTTGGCGAAGTCCCGCGCGGTCTGCGCCGTCACGGGGACGTCGAGTTCCTTCGCCACCTGCTCGGCGAGTTCGGGGTGCGCGCGGCCCGAGAAGAGCATCAGGCTTTTGCGGTTGTCGGTCCAGTCCGTAGCCACTTCAGCTGCCTTCACGGTCGGCGATCAATACGGGGCAATGGTACGTAGCGCGCAGGTCGTCACGCGGCTGGGTTACGAGAATGCCAACAAACGGCGATCCGGCGCTACTCGCCGGTAGGAATGTCGGGCCTGTCGTGATCGAGCCGTGCGTCGTCGAGATCCTCCGCGCCGGCCTTCCTTGCCGCGTCCGCTGCGGCGCTGCGGGGTCGCTTGCGCAGGACCCACCCCTCGAGGTTGCGCTGCGGTCCGGCCGAGACGGCCAGCGCGCCGGGCGGCACGTCGTCGCGGATCACGGTGCCCGCGCCGGTGTACGCGCCGTCGCCCACGGTCACGGGAGCGACGAACATGGTGTCCGAGCCGGTGCGCACGTGCGAGCCGATCGTGGTGCGGCGCTTGGTTTCTCCGTCGTAGTTGACGAACACGCTGGAGGCGCCGATGTTGGAGTGCTCACCGATGTCGGCGTCCCCGACGTAGGTGAGGTGCGGAACCTTGGTGCCCGTGCCGATCGTGGCGTTCTTGGTCTCGACGAACGCGCCGAGCTTGCCGTCGGGGCCGAGGACGGTGCCCGGCCGCAGGTAGGTGAACGGGCCGACGACGGCGTCGTCGGAGATGGTCGACGACGTGCCGTGCGTGCGGATCACCGATGCGCCGGTACCCACGGCGACGTCGGTCAGGGTCGTGTCGGGGCCGATCTCGCAGCGCGCTCCGACGGTCGTGGCGCCGAGCAGCTGGGTGCCTGGCCGCACCACGGTGTCGCGGCCGATGGTCACGCCGACGTCGATCCAGGTGCTGGCGGGGTCGATGACGGTGACTCCCGAGCGCTGGTGGTGCGCGACGATGCGGCGGTTGAGTTCGGCGGCGAGGTGGGCCAGCTGAACGCGGTCGTTCACGCCGGCGACGAGCGCGCTGTCGTCGACGTGGCGGGCGCGCACCACGTGGCCGCGTTCCCGGATGATCGAGATGGCGTCGGTCAGGTACAGCTCGCCCTGGGCGTTGTCGGAGCGCAGCTGGCTGAGCGCGTCCCGCAGTGCGGTGATGTCGAAGGCGTAGACACCCGCGTTGACCTCGTCGATGTCCTGCTGGGACGCGGTGGCGTCGGCCTGCTCGACGATGCCGATGACCTCTTGGTCCTGGGTGCGCAGGATGCGGCCGTATCCGGTGGGGTCCGGGACGGTCGTGGTGACCACCGTCGCCGCGGCCGATGCTGCGCCGTGGCCGTCGATCAGGTCGGCCAGCGTCCGGGCGTCGAGCAGCGGGACGTCGCCCGCTGTCACCACCACGGTGCCGGTGAAGGACTCGGGCAGCGCGGTCAGGCCGCACGCCACGGCGTGGCCGGTGCCCTGCTGCTCCTCCTGCACGGCCACGTCGACCGGGCGGCCCAGCTTCGCGGCGACGGCGCCGATGGCGGCCGACACCTCCTCGCGGTTGCTGCCCACCACCACGACGACGTGCTGGGGGGCGACCTCGTCGACGGCGTGCAGCGCGTGCGAGATCATGCTGCGGCCCGCGAGGGTGTGCAGCACCTTGTTGGTGTCCGAGCGCATCCGGGTGCCCGCCCCGGCCGCCAGGACGATGACCGCGGCCTCGCCTCGTGTCGTCATGTGACCTCTCTTCACGCGAGCGTGCGCAGAGTGTGGGTATCAATCGGCGTGTCGGCGGCAGACGCGCACGCTCGGCGGGGGGACTCCGTATCGCCGGGTCGCTCGGCAAGCACCTGTTGTCTGCTCACTCGGCAAGCCTCGTTCGCCGCTCCGTCGCCAGGACTCGAACCTGAACTATCTGTACCAAAAACAGAGGTGCTGCCGATTACACTACGACGGACTGTTCGGAGAGACTCTAGTCGACGCCCGCGGCGTCGGGGGTAGGCTCATGGCCGTGGCCGCACCGGAGAAGGAACCCCGCGCACCCCGGGCGCGGATGACCGGTAGCGAGCGCCGCCAACAACTCATCGAGATCGCGAAGTCCCTGTTCGCCGAGCGTGGCTACGACGGCACGTCCATCGAGGAGATCGCGCAGCGCGCGAACGTCTCCAAGCCCGTCGTCTACGAGCACTTCGGCGGCAAGGAGGGTCTGTACGCCGTCGTCGTCGACCGCGAGATGTCCGCGTTGCTCGACGGCATCACGTCGTCGCTGAGCAACAACCGGTCGCGGGTTCGCCTCGAACGGGTGGCGCTCGCGCTGCTGACCTACGTCGAGGAACGCACCGACGGCTTCCGCATCCTGATCCGCGACTCACCGGCCGCGATCACCTCCGGCACCTACTCGACGCTGCTCAACGACGCGGTCAACCAGGTGTCGTCGATCCTGGCCGGCGACTTCTCGCGACGCGGCCTCGACCCGGGCCTCGCGCCGCTGTACGCGCAGGCGCTGGTCGGGTCGGTGTCGATGACGGCGCAGTGGTGGCTCGACACCCGCGAGCCCAAGAAGGAAGTGGTCGCCGCCCACCTCGTCAACCTGATGTGGAACGGGTTGACCCACCTCGAGCCCGACCCGCTGCTGCACGAGCAGTAGCGGCTTCGGGCAGCTCCCGCACCTCGCCGTACGTGCGAGTACGGCGGCTTTTCGCGTGGTGATGTCAAGCGGTTAGTGCATCTGGGTTATGCCGCTGCGTCGAGGAGTGCGGCGAGTCGGGCGGCTGGTGTGTCGAGGTTCAGGGTGGGTCTGGGTCGTGTGTTGAGGGTGTCTTGGATCCGTTTGAGGTCGGCCTTGGTGTGCACGCGCAGGTCTGTGCCCTTCTCGAACCAAAACCGGAGGAGTCGGTTGGTGTTCTCGTTGCTGCCGCGTTGCCAGGGCGAATGCGGGTCGCAGAAGTAGACCGGAGCCTGCAACTGCAGATTGATGTCGCGCCAGTTCGCCATCTCCTTGCCGCGGTCCCAGGTGATGGTGCGCCGTAGATGCGCTGGTAGTTCGCTCATCGCCGCGATCATCGCGGTGGCCACCGAGTCGGCGGTGTGATCGACCGGTAGATGCAGCAGGATGGTGAACCGGGTGCTGCGCTCGACCAGGGTGCCGATCGCCGAGCCGCTGCGGGCGCCGATGATCAGATCACCCTCCCAATGACCGGGTACGGCGCGGTCGGCGGCCTCGGCGGGTCGGTCCCGGATGGTGAACACGTCGCCGAACTTGCCGCGCCGTTCGGCCTGCCCCCGGGTCCTTCGTGCCGTGCGTTTGGTCGACAGACACTTGTGCAGGTCGGCGCGCAAACGGCCACGGGTCTGCACGTAGAGGCACTGGTAGATGGTTTCGTGGCTCACCCTGGCCAGCCTGTCATCGGGGTGATCGCGCGCCAACATCTCGGCGATCAGCCGTGGACTCCACCCGATGTCCATCCAGGCAGTGATCCGATCACAGAGCCGGTGGTCGTCGAGTTTGAAGGCCTTGGGCCGCTTGCCGTTCTGCGTGGCCCGCGCGTGAGCCAAACGGGCGTGGTAGTCCCCATCGGGGTTGCGGTTTCGTGCGATCTCCCGACTGATGACTGATCGATCGCGATTGAGTTCGCGGGCTATCGCCACCTGCTTGAGGCCCGCATCCAGACCGCGCATGATGACGACGCGTTCGTCGAAACTGATCCGATGCCCGCGCCCGCCCGGCCGATCCAGATCGCCAGGATCGACCAGCCCCAATGCACCCTTGCCGCTGCGCAACTGCATTGCTCCAGCGTCGCGCCACCACAGGCCGGCCGATGTCGAGGACACACCCATCTCCCGGGCCGCCTGCCTCAACCCGGTCCCCAGACAGATCCGGTCGAGCAGTTCCCGACGCACCAACACGCAATGGCGGTGACCACTCGGCATGACAACCTCCCAAATCAATGGATGTTGTCTTGACCGTATGAATCTGCCCGTGGAATCCCGCCGTACTCGCACGTTCGGCGACACCCACCGACGGGTAGGCGGCGTACGTACGTCGCACCGCCGTCGCCGGGTGAGATACCGCCTCCCGCAACCTCCTACAATGGGAATCACCATGAACAGCCCGGGGTACGACCATGTCCAGACCCCGATCCGCGGGCTCGTCCAGCAGGCGCTCACCGATCCTGGACTGCGCGACGTCACCCGCCGTGCCGCCGAGGGCGTCACCGAGGCCGCGCTGGTCGGACCGGCCGCGTCCCGGCTGTTCGTCGCCGCCGCGCTGGTGGAGGCGGGGCCGCTGCTCGTCGTCACCGCCACGGGCCGGGAGGCCGACGAACTCGCCGGGGAGCTGCGCGCGGTCTTCGGTGACGCGGTCGCGATGTTCCCGTCGTGGGAGACGCTGCCGCACGAACGCCTGTCGCCGGGCGTCGAGACCGTCGGCAAGCGGATGAAGGTGCTGCGCCGGCTCGCGCACCCGGAGGACTCCCGGCTCGGGCCGCCGCTGCGGGTCGTCGTCACCACCGTCCGCTCGCTGCTGCAGCCGATGCCGCCGGACGTCGCGGGCATCGAGCCGGTGTCGCTGACCGTGGGCATCGAGGCGGACTTCAACGGCACCATCTCCCGACTCGTCGAACTGGCGTACGCCCGGGTCGACATGGTGGGTAAGCGCGGCGAGTTCGCCGTCCGCGGCGGCATCCTGGACCTCTTCCCGCCGACGGCCGAGCACCCCGTGCGCATCGAGTTCTGGGGCGACGAGGTGTCCGAGATGCGGATGTTCTCGATCGCCGACCAGCGGTCGATCCCCGAGATCGAGGTCGACACCGTGGTCGCGGTGCCCTGCCGCGAGATGCTGCTCACCCAGGACGTGCGGGACCGCGCGGCCGCGCTGGCCGAGGAGCACCCGGCGGGCGGGGAGACCGTCACCGGCACCGTCGGCGACATGCTGGCCAAGCTCGCCGAGGGCATGCCGGTCGACGGCATGGAGGCCCTGCTGCCGGTGCTGCGCCCGACCGAGCTGTCGCTGCTCGTCGACCAACTGCCCGAGGGCACCCCCGTGCTGGTGTGCGATCCGGAGAAGGTGCGCACCCGCGCCGCCGACCTGATCAAGACCGGCCGCGAGTTCCTCGAGGCGTCGTGGTCGGTCGCGGCCGTCGGCGGCGACGCGCCCATCGACATCGAGCAGCTCGGTGGCTCGGGCTTCCGCGAGCTGAGCGACGTCC
Organism: Mycobacterium sp. PTI7; assembly: GCF_056679845.1. Taxonomy (NCBI): domain Bacteria; kingdom Bacillati; phylum Actinomycetota; class Actinomycetes; order Mycobacteriales; family Mycobacteriaceae; genus Mycobacterium; species Mycobacterium sp. PTI7. The sequence goes on along the minus strand of NZ_CM155252.1, from coordinate 3,456,982 downwards.
GCATCGGTGCGGAGGTCGGCGGGCATCCGTGGTGGACGCTCAGCCAGCTCGGCGACGAGAAGGCCGTCACGCTCGACGTCCGCGCCGCACCGTCGGCGCGGGGACAGCAGGTGGGCATCGACGAGATGTTCGCGATGCTGCGCGCCCACGTCTCGACCGGCGGCCTGGCCGCCATCGTCGCCCCCGGCGCGGGCACGGCGCACCGCATCGTCGAGCAGCTCGGCGAATCCGACACGCCCGCAGGCATGTTGGAGCCCGGAGCGGCGCCGAAGCCGGGCGTCGTCGGCGTCCTGACGGGTCCGCTCTGCGAGGGTGTCGTACTGCCCGGCGCCAACCTGGTCGTCGTCACCGAGACCGACCTCACCGGCAACCGCGCCTCGGCCAACGAGAGCAAGCGCCTGGCTGCCAAGCGCCGCAACGTCGTCGACCCGCTCGCCCTCACCGCCGGCGACCTGGTGGTGCACGACCAGCACGGCATCGGGCGCTTCGTCGAGATGACCGAGCGGACCGTCGGCGGAGCGCGTCGCGAGTACCTGGTGCTGGAGTACGCGTCGAGCAAGCGTGGCGGCGGGTCGGACAAGCTGTTCGTGCCGATGGACGCCCTCGACCAGCTGTCCCGCTACGTCGGTGGCGAGGCGCCGACGCTGAGCAAGCTCGGTGGCAGCGACTGGGCCAACACGAAGACCAAGGCGCGCAAGGCCGTTCGAGAGATCGCCGGCGAACTCGTCGCCCTCTACGCCAAGCGTCAGGCCGCACCCGGGCATGCGTTCAGCCCGGACACGCCGTGGCAGAACGAGATGGAGGACGCGTTCGGGTTCACCGAGACCATGGACCAGCTGACCGCGATCACCGAGGTCAAGAACGACATGGAGAAGCCCATGCCGATGGACCGCGTGATCTGCGGCGACGTCGGCTACGGCAAGACCGAGATCGCGGTCCGCGCGGCGTTCAAGGCCGTGCAGGACGGCAAGCAGGTCGCGGTGCTCGTCCCGACGACGCTGCTCGCCGACCAGCACCTGCAGACCTTCTCGTCACGCATGACGGGCTTTCCGGTGACGGTCAAGGGCCTGTCGCGCTTCACCGATCCCGCCGAGTCGCGCACCGTCATGGAGGGCATGAAGGACGGGTCCGTCGACATCGTGATCGGCACCCACCGCCTGCTGCAGACCGGCGTCACCTGGAAGGACCTTGGCCTGGTGATCGTCGACGAGGAGCAGCGCTTCGGCGTCGAACACAAGGAGCACATCAAGTCGATGCGCACCCACGTCGACGTCCTGACGATGAGCGCCACGCCGATTCCGCGAACGCTGGAGATGAGCCTGGCCGGCATCCGCGAGATGTCGACGATCCTGACCCCGCCGGAGGAGCGCTTCCCGGTGCTCACCTATGTCGGCCCGCACGACGACAAGCAGGTGGCCGCCGCGCTGCGCCGCGAGCTGCTGCGCGACGGGCAGGCGTTCTACATCCACAACCGGGTGCGGTCCATCGACTCGGCGGCCGCGAAGGTGCGCGACCTGGTGCCCGAGGCGCGCGTCGTCGTCGCGCACGGTCAGATGCCCGAGGAGCAGCTGGAGCGCACCGTCGAGGGGTTCTGGAACCGCGAGTTCGACATCCTGGTGTGTACGACGATCGTCGAGACGGGCCTGGACATCTCGAACGCGAACACCCTGATCGTGGAGCGCGCCGACACGTTCGGCCTGTCACAGCTACATCAGCTGCGTGGCCGCGTGGGCCGCAGCCGCGAGCGTGGCTATGCCTACTTCCTGTACTCGCCCGAGGTGCCGCTGACCGAGACGGCCTACGATCGGCTGGCGACCATCGCGCAAAACAACGAACTGGGCGCGGGCATGGCCGTCGCGATGAAGGACCTCGAAATCCGCGGTGCGGGCAATGTTCTGGGCGCCGAGCAGTCCGGACACGTCGCCGGCGTCGGGTTCGACCTCTACGTGCGGCTGGTCGGCGAGGCCGTGGAGGCCTACCGCGCCGCGGTGGACGGCAAGACCGTTGCGACGGTTGAGGAACCGAAGGACGTTCGAATCGACCTGCCCATCGACGCGAACCTGCCGCCCGAGTACATCGGCAGTGACCGGTTGCGGCTCGAGGGATACCGGCGACTCGCGGCGGCCTCGGACGAGGCGGGCATCGCCGCGGTGGTCGACGAACTGGTCGACCGCTACGGCCCGCTGCCCGAACCCGCGCAGCGCCTGGTCGCCGTCGCTCGGCTGCGGCTGCTGTGTCGCGAGTTCGGCGTGACCGAGGTGCTCGCGGTCAACGAGTCGACGCTGCGGGTGTCGCCGCTGCCGCTGCAGGACTCCCAGCAACTGCGGCTCAAGCGGATGTACCCGAGCGCGGCGTTCCGGGCGACGACGTCGACGGTCACGATCCCGATTCCACGGGCGGGTAACGGCATCGGCGCCCCACGCATCCGTGATCTTGAATTGGCCGGTGCGGTGGCCGGATTGCTGCTGGCGCTGAATGGCCGATCGCAGACGGATGTTGATATAACCAACTTCGAACGGTGGCGCGACGAGCAGAGTTCGCGGGAACAACCAGGTGCGACGGCGAGCCCCGCGCGGAAGTAGAGGAATCTTGATCACCGAGTCCCGGCGAGCGCGATGACCGTCGTCCTGGTGGATCCCCGCCGACCGGCGCTGGTCCCCGTCGAGGCCGTCGAACTGCTGGCCGGCGACGTGCAGTACACCGAGGAGATGCCGATCCGGGTGCCGTGGTCGCTGCCGTCGGCGCGGCCCGCGTACGGCGGTGATGACGCGCCGGTGCTGCTGTCGTCGGACGCGGACCATCCCTCGGTACGCGCACGGCTGGCGGCGGGGGAGCGGCTGATCGCGGCGCCGCCCGCCCAGCCCGGCGAGCGGCTGGTCGACGCGGTCGCGACGATGGACAAGCTGCGCACCGCCGGACCGTGGGAGAGCGAGCAGACCCACGACTCGCTGCGGCGCTACCTGCTCGAGGAGACCTACGAGCTGTTCGACGCCGTGCGCAACGGCAATGCCGACGAACTTCGCGACGAACTCGGCGACGTGCTGCTGCAGGTGCTGTTCCACGCGCGGATCGCCGAGGACGCCCCGGAGGGGTCGTTCACGATCGACGACGTGGCCGACGCGCTGGTCCGCAAGCTCGCCAACCGGGTGCCCGCGGTGCTGGCGGGCGAGTCGGTGTCGCTCGAGGAGCAGCTGGCGCAGTGGGACCAGCGCAAGGCGTTGGAGAAGACGCGGAGTTCGGCGATGGACGACGTGCCGACGGGTCAGCCCGCGCTCGCGTTGACGCAGAAGGTCTACCAGCGGGTGCGGGCGGCCGGCATGCCCGCCGACCTGATCCCCGAGGGCCTGGTGTCGATCGGGGAGTCACACGGCGGCGACGCCGAGAACGTCCTGCGCACCGCCACGCTGGAGTTCATGGACACCGTCCGCGCGGTGGAGCAGGCGATCGTGGTGACGCGTCGCGGCTCGGACACCGCGGCCGCACTCGACGACTCATCGCTCGGGGTCATCACCGAGGACGAGTGGCGGGCGCACTGGCCGACCTACGAGGTCGCGTCGGTGGAGGAGCCCGCCGCGTCCGAGGAACCCGCCGCCGAGGACTCCCGCTAGCCCCCACCGCCGAGTCTGCTGTGAGATCGCAGATCAGCCCGACACCGCGATCTCCCAGCAGTCTCGGCACACCACCCCGCAGCTCAGGCCAGCAGCTGGTCGCCGAGGAAGCGGTCGTCGCCGGTGACGCCCGGCAGCATGAAGAAGAAGCCGCCGCCGACGGGAAGGATGTACTCCTCGAGCGGCTCGCCCTTGAGACGCTCCTGCACGGCGAGGAACCCCTTCTTCAGGCTCCGCTGGTAGGCGATGAACGCCAGGCCCTGGTCGAGGCGGCCCGCGCCGTCGAATCCCCGCGAGTAGTTGAATCCCCGTCGCAGGATCAGGTTTTCGTCGGTGCCGGCGGTACGCGGGTTGGCCAGCCGGATGTGGGCGTCCATCTTGATCCGCGCGCCGTCGGGATCGCCCGGGTAGTCGGGGTCGGCGAACTCGTCGGTCATGCCGAGCGGCGCACCGTCGACCTTGTTGCGGCCGATCAGCGCCTCCTGCTCGACGAGTTGGGTGCGGTCCCAGAATTCGACGAACATCCGGATGATGCGCACCGCCTGATACGACCCGCCGACCGCCCAGTCCGGTTCACCGTCGTCGGCGCCCACCCAGACGTGGCGATCCATCACGGCGGGGTCCTCGACGTCGAGGTTCGCCGTACCGTCCTTGAAGCCCAGCAGGTTTCGCGGCGTCTGCGCCTTCGTGGTCTGTCCGGCGCCGATGCCGCGGGCATAGCCGTCGATCATCCACTTGAGCGTCAGGTCGCTGCGGGTGCGGCGCATCAGCTGGCGCAGCGCGAACTGCACGGTGTCGTTGTGGCCCGCCTCGAGGATGATCGAGATGTCGCCGTGCGAGAGCTTGGGATCCAGGCGGTCGTTCGCGAGGAACGGCATCCGGACGAGGTCCTTGGGCTTGCGATCGGCCAGGCCGAAGCGCTCGTCGAACAGCGACGCGCCGACGCCGACGACGATCGACAGGTTGTCCGGCGGCGGCTTCTCACCGAGGATGCCGGAGTCGACCGGCGGGAACTGCGGGTCGCGGGCCTCGGGTGGCTTGCCCGCCATGAGACCGCGGATCTCCTCGGTCAACTCCTGCAACGTCTTTCGCAGCCCGTCGCGTTCGCGGGACTGCAGGTTGAACGACGCGACCATGCCCTGTTCGGGGATCGGCAGGGCGGTGATGCCGGTCTGATGCGACCCCTCGAACGCGACGAAGGTCGGCTCGGGGCGTCCACGGTTGCCACGCTCGTGACGGTCGTCGCCCGTCAGCGCGAGGGTGGCACCCACGCCCACGGCTGCGCCGGCACCCGCGCCGATGGCACCGGTGACGAAGCCTCGACGCGAGAGCCCGTTGCGCTGCGGCTCGTCGGTCACGAACGGAACATCACTTGAGGCCGAGCACTCCCGACACCTGCGAGAGGTTCTCGGAGAGTCCCGCGAGCTGCGACTTGAGGCTGTCGATGACCTCGGGCGTGACCGTCACCGAGGGGCACCGCGGCGACGGGTACTGGTCGTTCTCGACGCAGAACGGCACCCAGCCGTTGCCCTGGCGCAGCGGACGCATCGTGTCGAAGAGACCGTCGAGGCCGCTGTCGATCTTGCCGAGCAGGGCCGGATCAGCCTTGACGAGAGCAGGATTCAGCGTCTCGATCGCGTCGCGCGAACCCTGCAGGTTGGCGTCGAAGTCCCAGAGGTCGGTCTTGGAGTAGCGCTCTTCCTCGCCGGTGATCTTGCCCTGCGACACCTCTTCGATCAGTTCCGCGGCGCCGTTGGCGACGTTGATCGGCTTGACCTCGACGTTGGGCAGTTCCTTGACCAGGCCGGCGATGTCGGCGTCGAGTTTGTCGGCGAACGGGGCGCCGCCCTCGGTGGTGTTCCGGTCGAACAGCAGGTACTCGAGGCGGTGCCACCCGGTGAACTCCGGATCGTCGACGCCGGAGAAGTCGTCGACGCGCGAGTCGGTCTTGGCGTCGACGTCGGGGATCAGTTCGGCGATGGGCTCGATGCGCTCCCACGGCATGCGCGACGGCGCGTAGGCGTCCTGCGCGGCCTTGAGGTCGTTCGCGCGGACGGCGTCGGTGAGGACCTTGACGGCTCCGACGAGTTCATCGGCCTGTGCGATGGCGTAGGCCTTGTAGTCGGCGGCGGCCTTCTCGGTCTCGGCGGTGGTGTCGACGGCGGGGGTGGCCACCGCGGCCGACGTCGACGAGTTGCTCTCGCTGCTGCTCTCGGCGCTCTCCGAGTCGCCACCGGAGCACCCGGAAAGGACCAGGGCCGCGGCCACGACGGGCACGGACCAGGCAAGCTGCAGTTTCACGGGGCCTCCTTTTGATGGACGCCGGGAACGATACATCCTGGGCCCTGTGCAGGGTAGGCAGTCCTAAATTCTGGCAGGTTGCTGTGGGTGCGGGACGGCGCTCCGGAAGCCGTCGGCCGCCCCGCCGGAAGGCAGTGCTGACCCGTCGCGGGCCGCCGGCACGGCACAATGGAGTCGATCCATCAGGTCGAGGGAGTCCGGTGTCGCCAGTGCAGATGGGGCGGGCCGTCGCGGTGATCATCGCAACGGCGCTGCTCATGGCCTCTTCGTGCTCCTTTCACACCGGCACGCCCATCCCCGAGGGAGTGCCGCCACCCACGGGTGATCCAGTGCCTGCGATCGACACCATGGCGAAGGGCCGGCCCGCCGATCAGCTGCACGAATGGGCCGCCGAACGTGCGCCCGCGCTTGGCATGCCGGTCACGTCGCTCGAGGCGTACGCCTACGCGGCCCGGGTGGCCGAGGTGGTCAATCCGAAGTGCCATCTGTCGTGGACGACGCTCGCAGGAATCGGGATGGTGGAGAGCCACCACGGCACCTATCGCGGGTCCGTCGTGGCGCCCAACGGTGACGTCCGGCCGCCCATCCGCGGCGTTCGGCTCGACGGCTCGCTGGGCAACATGACGATCCCCGACACCGACGGCGGCAAGCTCGACGGCGACACGGAACTCGACCGCGCCATGGGCCCCATGCAGTTCATCCCCGGGACGTGGAAGTTGTACGGCGTCGACGCCAACAACGACCGCGAGATCAGCCCCGACAACATCGACGACGCCGCGCTGTCGGCGGCGGGCTACCTGTGCTGGAGCGGCAAGGACCTGTCGAAGCCGCAGGGCTGGATGAACGCACTGCGCGCCTACAACCTGTCCGACCAGTACGCGCGCACCGTCCGGGACTGGGCGACGGCCTACGGCGAGGGCCACGACCTCTAACCGCTTCCCCCGCGACCTCTGACCCCTTCCCTCGCGAGCAGACGTGAACTTCCCTCGTCGATGCCGAAACAGGGGAGTTCACGTCTGCTCGCGGGAAGGGGCGGGGGAGAAGACCAAGGGAACGCGAGCGCTCGGCGGCACCCGTTGATCGTCGACCCTCTAGGCTGATGTGCGCATCACAGCCCATACGCGCACCGGACGGAAGGCGGCGACGACAGTGTCCATGATCGAGCAGGTCGGAGCCCGCGAAATACTCGACTCCCGTGGCAACCCCACGGTCGAGGTCGAGGTACTGCTGAGCGACGGATCGTTCGCCCGCGCCGCGGTGCCGTCGGGCGCCTCCACCGGCGAGCACGAGGCCGTGGAGCTTCGTGACGGCGGCGAGCGCTACGGCGGCAAGGGCGTCGAGAAGGCCGTCAACGCGGTCCTCGACGAGATCGCCCCCGCCGTGATCGGCCAGAGCGCCGATGACCAGCGCCTGATCGATCAGGCCCTGCTGGACCTCGACGGCACGCCGGACAAGTCGCGCCTCGGCGCCAACTCCATCCTCGGGGTGTCCCTCGCGGTGGCCAAGGCGGCCGCGGAGTCGGCCGGCCTGCCGCTGTTCCGCTACGTCGGCGGCCCGAACGCCCATATCCTGCCCGTGCCGATGATGAACATCCTCAACGGCGGCGCGCACGCCGACACCGGCGTGGACGTCCAGGAGTTCATGGTCGCGCCCATCGGTGCGGCGACGTTCAAGGAGTCCCTGCGCTGGGGCGCCGAGGTGTACCACTCGCTGAAGTCCGTGCTGAAGAAGCAGGGGCTGGCGACGGGTCTGGGCGACGAGGGCGGCTTCGCCCCCGACGTGGCGGGCACCAAGGCCGCGCTCGACCTGATCGCCGTCGCCGTCGATGCGACGGGCCTCAAGCTGGGCACCGACGTCGCGCTGGCACTCGACGTCGCGGCCACCGAGTTCTTCACCGAGGGAACCGGTTACGCGTTCGAGAAGCAGACCCGCACCGACGCGCAGATGATCGAGTTCTACGCCGAACTGATCGACGCCTACCCGCTGGTGTCGATCGAGGACCCGCTGTCCGAGGACGACTGGGACGGCTGGGTGGCCCTGACGGCCGCCATCGGCGATCGCGTGCAGATCGTGGGCGACGACCTGTTCGTCACCAACCCGGAGCGCCTCGAGGAGGGCATCGAGCGCGGTGCCGCCAACGCGCTGCTGGTCAAGGTCAACCAGATCGGCACGCTCACCGAGACCCTCGACGCCGTCACGCTGGCCCACAACAACGGCTACAAGACGATGATGAGCCACCGCTCGGGCGAGACCGAGGACACCACGATCGCCGACCTGGCGGTCGCGGTCGGCAGCGTGCAGATCAAGACCGGCGCCCCCGCGCGCAGCGAGCGCGTCGCCAAGTACAACCAGCTGCTCCGCATCGAGGAGATCCTCGGTGACGCTGCCCGGTATGCCGGCGACCTCGCCTTCCCCCGCTTCTCGCTGGAGACCAAGTAACTTTTCCTCATGCCCGATGCGAAGCGGCCCGATCCGAGGCGGCGCAGTCCGGCGTCGCGCCCGGGGAAGGCCGGCAAGCCCGGTGAGACGTCGCGCGGCGCCAGGCCAGGCGGCGCCTCACCGGTCCGTCGGGAGCCACGCGTGGTGCCGCCCCGCGCGCCGGAGCCCGTCGAACCCGTCGAGGGCGATGAACCGACGTCCGAGTCGACGGCCATCGAGCCCATCCGGCAGTCGATCGCCGAGGCGGCCGAGCAGCAGTCCGAGCAGCGGCTGGGGTCGGCGGCCCGGCGGGCGGCGATCCTCGCCGCGGTCGTCTGCGTGCTGACGCTGACGATCGCGGGACCGGTGCGCACCTACTTCTCGCAGCGTGCCGAGATGAAGCAGCTCACCACCGCAGAGGCCCAGTTGCGTTCGCAAATCAGCGATCTCGAGCAGCAGAAGGTCAAGCTGGCCGACCCGGTGTACATCGCGGCGCAGGCACGCGAGCGGCTCGGGTTCGTGATGCCCGGCGACATCCCCTACCAGGTCCAGCTGCCCAATCCGGTGGGACCCGATGCGGTTCCGGACGAGGGTGGCCCGGCGGCGGTGCCCAGCGGCCAGCCCTGGTACACGACCCTGTGGCACACCATTGCCGACGCTCCGCACGGTCCGGCGCCCCTACCGCCACCCGCTCCGGTGCCGCCGCCGCCCGCGCCCGACGCCCCACCCGGCCCGGTCCCCGGTGGTTGATCCCGCCGACCTCGAGGCCGTCGCGCGGCAACTCGGACGTGAACCCCGAGGTGTGCTGGCCATCGCCTACCGCTGCCCGAACGGCGAACCGGCAGTGGTGAAGACGGCGCCGCGGCTGCCCGACGGCACGCCGTTCCCGACGCTGTACTACCTGACGCATCCGGCCCTGACCGCGGCGGCGAGCAGGCTTGAGTCGTCGGGGCTGATGCGCGACATGTCCGAGCGGCTGGAGTCCGATCCGGAACTCGCCGCGGCGTACCGACGCGCGCACGAGTCGTTCCTGGCCGAGCGGGATGCCATCGAGTCGCTGGGGACGACGTTCTCCGGTGGCGGCATGCCCGACCGGGTGAAGTGCCTGCACGTGGTGATCGCCCATTCACTGGCAAAGGGGCGCGGGCTCAACCCCTTTGGTGACGAGGCGCTGGCGATACTGAGCGTCGAGCCGGCGATGGCCGGGATCCTGGACAGAGGGAGTTGGACATGAGGGTTGCTGCGGTCGACTGCGGCACCAACTCGATCCGTCTGTTGATCGCCGACGTGTCCGACGGGGGCAGCCTCGTCGACGTTCACCGCGAGATGCGGATCGTCCGACTCGGGGAGGGCGTCGACGCGACGGGTGAGTTCGCGCCTGCCGCGATCACCCGGACCCGTGCGGCGCTCACCGACTACGCCGAGATCATGCGCCGGCACGGCGTGGGCCAGGTCCGCATGGTGGCGACGTCTGCGGCGCGCGACGCCGGCAACCGCGACGAGTTCTTCGCGATGACGTCCGAGGTGCTCGGGTCGGTGGTGCCGGGCGCCGTCGCCGAGGTCATCAGCGGCACCGAGGAGGCGGCGCTGTCGTTCCGCGGTGCGATCGGCGAATTGGATGCCGGCGCAGGGCCGTTCGTCGTCGTGGACCTCGGTGGCGGGTCGACCGAGGTCGTGGTGGGCGGTTCGGGTGGCGGCAACGTCGAGGTGACGGCGAGCTTCTCGGCCAACATCGGCTGCGTGCGGCTGCGGGAGCGGTGCCTGCACGGCGATCCGCCCACGGCCGACGAGATCGCCGACGCGCGGGCCGTCGCTCGCGACGGTCTGTTGCAGGCGCTGCGCGTGGTGCCCGTCGAGGGCGCGAAGACGTGGGTGGGCGTCGCCGGCACGATGACGACGCTGGCCGCGCTGGCCCAGGGTTTGGACACCTACGACCCCGCGGCGATCCACCTGTCCCGCGTGGGGTTCGACGACCTGCTCCGCGTGTGCGAGGACCTGGTGGCGATGACCTACGAGCAGCGGGCCGCGCTGGGCCCGATGCACGAAGGCCGCGTCGACGTGATCGGCGGCGGCGCCATCATCGTCGAGGAGTTGGCGCGCGAACTACGCAGCCGCGCGGGCATCACCGAACTCGTGGTGAGCGAGCACGACATCCTGGACGGCATCGCCCTGTCGATCGGCTGAACGGCGCCGGAGCGCTACTTCTTGGCGTTGCAGTTGGGCGGATTGCCGCAGTGGTGGCCGCCGTCGCATGCGTTGCAGCGACAGTTGCAGGCGCCCTTGTGGGGCACGACAGTCTGAACCACGCGCATCGGAGTTTCTCCTTGACATCGACGTATCACGATATGACTACTTCACCATAGTTCCGCTCGGGCCGAATGGAACCCCCGAGACCGGATCGTGCCCGTCAGTCCGTCAGGATCGGCCGCAGCGCGTCGATGACGCCCGGGTCCTCGATGGTCGAGGGCAGGTGCTCGTCGCGGCCGTCGGCGATGCCGCGCATGGTCTTGCGAAGGATCTTGCCGGACCGCGTCTTCGGCAGCGCCGCGACGACGTCGACCCGTCGCAGGCTGGCCACGGCGCCGATGTCGTTGCGCACGGCGGCGACGAGTTCGTCGGCGAGGCCGTCGCCGCTCGCGCCCGCCTTGAGCACCACGAAGCCGCGCGGCACCTGACCCTTGATCTCGTCGGCCACGCCGATCACGGCGCACTCGGCCACGGCGGGGTGGGTGGCCAGGACCGCTTCGATGGCACCGGTCGAGAGGCGGTGTCCGGCAACGTTGATGACGTCGTCGGTGCGTCCCATGACGAAGAGGTAGCCGTCCTCGTCGACGTAGCCGCCGTCACCGGAGAGGTAGTAGCCCGGGAACGCCGACAGGTACGACGCGACGTAGCGGTCGTCGTCACCCCACAGGGTGGGCAGCGTGCCGGGCGGAAGCGGTAGCCGCACGCAGATGGCGCCCTCCTCGCCGCGGTCGGCCTCGGTGCCGTCGGGTCGCAGCACGTGGACGTCGTAGCCCGGCATCGGCACGGTCGCGGAACCGGGCTTCACCGGCAGTGCCTCGATGCCCATCGGATCGGCGGCGATCGACCAGCCGGTCTCGGTCTGCCACCAGTGGTCGATCACCGGGATGCCCAGCTTCTCCGACGCCCAGTGGTACGTGGCGGGATCGAGCCGCTCGCCGGCCTGGAACAGGTAGCGCAGACCCGACAGGTCGTACTCGGCGACGTGCGCGGCGTCGGGATCGTCCTTCTTGATCGCGCGCATCGCGGTCGGCGCGGTGAACAGCGCCTTGACACCGTAGTCGGCGGCCACCCGCCAGAAGGCGCCCGCGTCGGGCGTGCCGACGGGCTTGCCCTCGTACAGCACGGTCGTCGCGCCGAGCAGCAGCGGTCCGTACACGATGTAGGAGTGGCCGACCACCCAGCCGACATCCGAAGCGGCCCAGTAGACGTCGCCCGGCTGGGTGTCGTAGATGTGGCGCATGGTCCACAGCAGCGCGACGGCGTGACCGCCGTTGTCGCGGACGATGCCCTTGGGCTTGCCGGTGGTGCCGGAGGTGTAGAGCACGTACAGCGGATCGGTGGCGGCCACCGGCACGGGGTCGACCGGCGCCGCGGTCGCCATGGTCGCGCCCCAGTCGACGTCACGCCCGTCGACCAGGGTGCAGGGGTGGCCGTCGCGCTGCACGACGACGCAGTGGGGCGTCACGTGGGTGGCCATCTGCAGCGCGGCGTCGAGCATCGGCTTGTAGTCGATGGTGCGGGTGGGTTCGATGCCACAGGATGCCGAGACGACGACGGCGGGCCGCGCGTCGTCGATGCGGGCGGCCAATTCGTGGGCGGCGAATCCGCCGAACACCACCGAGTGCACGGCGCCGAGGCGGGCGCAGGCGAGCATCGCGATGACGGCCTCGGGGATCATCGGCATGTAGATGACGACGCGGTCGCCCTTGGCGACGCCGAGGTCGCGCAGCACGCCGGCGAACCTCGCCGTCTGGTCGAGCAGTTCCCGGTAGGTGTAGGTGCGCTTGGTTCCGGTGACGGGGGAGTCGTAGATCAGCGCGGCCTGGTCGCCCCTGCCGTCGTCGACGTGGCGATCGAGCGCGTTGGCGCAGGTGTTGAGTTCGGCGTCGGGGAACCAGCGGTAGAACGGCGGGTTCGTGTCGTCGAGGATGCGCTCGGGGGCGCGGGTCCAGGTGACCGCGCGCGCCGCGTCGGCCCAGAACGCGGCGGGATCGGCGACGCTGGCATCGAATACTTCTCTGTACGTTGTGGATCCGGCCATACCGGCACGGTAGCGCGATCGTTCGCCGGGTCTGTGCGTTCGGCGGCTTTTGGCGGCGTCGGGCAGTCTTCTATAGTCCCTGCATGGCTATTGACACGACGTCCAACAGCGCCGAGCCGCCGCCGATCCCCGGGGTGCGGCGATCGTTCGTCGAGGCGCGGGGCGTCCGGTTCCACGTGACCGAGGCCGGTCCCGCCGACGGGCGTCCCGTGCTCGCGCTGCATGGCTGGCCGCAGCACCACTGGACCTATCGCGACCTGCTGGCCGATCCGCCTGCCGGGCTGCGCATCATCGCCCCCGACCTGCCGGGATACGGCTGGTCCGGCCCGCCGCCGCACGCGTGGGTCAAGGAGGAGGTCGCCGCCGACGTCCTGGCACTGGCCGACGCGCTGGGGCTGACCGACTTCCTGCTCGTCGGCCACGACTGGGGCGGCTACGTCGGTCACCTGGTGACGCTCGCGGCACCCGACCGCGTCGACGGCTATCTTGCGCTGAACATCGCCCATCCGTGGCAGACGACGCGGTCCGCGGCGCCGCACCTGTGGCGCTTCCTGCTGTACCAACCGTTCGTCGCGTCGATAGGCGTATGGCTGCAGCAGCGCACCAACTACCTGGAGAAGCTGGTTTTCGGGACCGCGGCCAAGGGCATGCCCGCCGACGTGGTGCGCACCTACACGGAGCGGTTCCGCGATCCGGTGGTGGCCCGCACCGCGCGCAACACCTACCGGACGTTCCTGCTGCGCGAACTTCCCGCCGGGGCCCGGCATCCGGAGTCCCGACGCGCCACGGTGCCGATCCGCGCGCTGTTCGGGCTGTCGGACACCGCGATTCACCCGTCGATGGCGGCGGCGGAGACGGCCAATGCCGACGACTACACCTTCGAGGCGGTCGACGGCGGACACTTCATCACCGACGAGCGGCCCGATCTGGTCCGGGCGAAGTTGATCGCGTTGGCAGCGGAGACGGCGCCGAACTAGCCGGATCCGGCAACCACGGGGACCGGTCAGATGGGTTTGCCGCGCGAAAGGGCGGATCCAGTCCCCTCCGCTGGACCCGCCCGAACGCGACGCCCGACGTCATGCGGCGTACTCCGGGCGGTCACGACGGCGTCAGACCCACCGAGTTGCCCCGGTGACCTGGGAGCACGTCGTTCGTCAATTATATAAACACCTCTGTCTATCGATGGCAATTCGTCGACGAAAGATGTGACGACGTCGTTGTCGAGATCTCCCACAGACCCGAAGTATGTGCCTATAGTCGGCGGTTGAGTTTTGACCCGTTCGCCAACCCCTAGGGCTTAGGCATGGACAGCAACAGACTTCGACCAGGTCGTCACCAACTGACCCGTGACGAGGTCACGGCACATCAGCGCGATCGGATACTGACTGCCGTCGAGACCGTCATGGCGTCCAAGGGGTACGTGGACACCAGCGTCGCCGACGTCATCAAGGTCGCCGGCGTGTCGCGCCAGACGTTCTATCAGATGTTCGACAGCAAGCAGGACTGCTTCCTCGCGGCCTATTCGCGCCGCCTAGGCGGGGTGGTCGAGACCCTGCTCGACCACGCGGGGCCCGGGACGCCGATGTGCCGGTTCGCCAAGCTGCTGAGCGACTACCTGACCGTCATGGCGGCGCGTCCGGGCATCTCCCGGCTGTACCTGGTGGGCGTGTACGCCGCGGGCCCGCAGGCGATCGCCAAGCGCGTCGAACTGCAGCAGGAGTTCGTCGACGGAATCGCTGCCATCTTCGACGCACGCACCGAGGCGCACCTGTTCACGTGCCGGGCGCTGGTCGCGGCGATCTCGACGCTGGTGACCAGCGCGGTGGTCGACGACGATCCACAGGCCGTGATGGACCTGCATGCGCCACTCGTGGCGATGACCGAACGCCTGATGACCTGACGTACCGGCGTCACACCTGAAAGCGGTATCCCATGCCGGCCTCGGTCAGCAGATGCCTGGGGTGCGACGGGTCGTCCTCCAGCTTGCGGCGCAGCTGCGCGAGGTACACCCGTAGGTAGTGGGTCTCCTTGGCGTACGCCGGACCCCACACCTCCTTGAGCAGTTCGTCGCGGCCGACGAGCTTGCCGCGGTGGCGCACCAGCATCTCCAACATGCCCCACTCCGTCGGGGTCAGGTGGACGTCGACGCCGCGCTTGGTGACCTTCTTGGCCGCCAGGTCGACGGTGAACGAACCGGTCTCGACGACGGGCTCGTCGATCTCCGCCGACGTGGCGGCGCGTCGGGCGGCGGCGCGCAGCCGGGCCAGGAACTCGTCCATGCCGAACGGCTTGGTGACGTAGTCGTCGGCGCCGGCGTCGAGGGCCTCGACCTTGTCCGCCGAGTCGGTGCGGGCCGACAGCACGATGACGGGTGCGGTCAGCCAGCCGCGCAATCCGGCGAGGACGTCGATGCCGGACATGTCGGGCAGGCCGAGGTCGAGGACGACGACGTCGGGCTTGTGTTCCGCGGCCGCGTGCAGCGCCTGCGCACCCGTGGCCGCGGTGACCACGTCGTAGCCCCGCACGGACAGGTTGATCCGCAGCGCCCGCAGGATCTGCGGCTCGTCGTCGATCACCAGTACCCGGGTCACGGCCGGGCTCCCGTTGCGGAGCGACGAATCGGATCCGGCGCGGCAGCCAGATCGAGCACGACGGTGAGTCCGCCGCCGGGGGTGTCGGTGGTGGTGATCGCGCCGCCCATCGCCTCGACGAAGCCGCGGGCCACCGAGAGTCCCAACCCGACGCCGGTGGTGTTGTCGTGGTCGCCGAGCCGCTGGAACGGGGCGAACAGACCGGATTCGGCGTCGCGTGCGACGCCGGGGCCCTCGTCGACGACGTTGATCAGGGTGCGGTCTCCGACACGGCCCGCGTTGACCCGGACGAGTCCCTCGGCGGCGTAGCGCAGCGCGTTGTCGATGACGTTCACCAGCACTCGCTCGAGCAGTCCGAGGTCGGCGAGCACGGCGGCGTCGCCGACGTCCACGGTGATGCGGTCCAGTCCGGTCGTGCCGCGCGGAATCCCGACGATCGCACGGTGGACCACCTCGTCGAGGAAGACGGGGCGCAGATCGGGCCGCACGACGCCGGCGGCGAGCCGCGACGAGTCGAGCAGGTTGCCGACCAGACCGGTCAGCTGGTCGATCGACTCCTCCACGGTCGCGAGCAGTTCGGCGGTGTCCTCGGGGGAGAAGCCGACGTCGTCGGCCCGCAGGCTGGACACGGCGGCCTTCGCGGCCGCCAGCGGGGTGCGCAGGTCGTGGCTCACCGCCGACAGCAGTGAGCGCCGCAGTTCGTCGGCGCCGGCGATCGCCTCCGCCCGACCGGCCTCCTCGGTGAGTTCGCGCTGCCGCACCAGCCCGGCGGCCTGCCGTGCGACGGCGCCCAGGACGCGGCGGTCGCGGGCGGGCAGGCTCTTGCCGGACAACAACATCCAGAACTCGTCGTCACCGACCTCGATGGCCGTGTCGGCGGAGTCGACGTCGACGCAGGGCTGTTCGCCGACGCACGCGACCACGCCGCCGGGCTCGCGCAGCAGGCTCACCGCGCGCTGCGAGTAGGTCTCCCGGACGCGCTCCAGCAGGCCGGGCAGGTCGGCGCCACGGAGCACGGAGCCCGCGAACAGGGCGAGCAACTCGGCCTCCCGGGACGCCTGCCGGGCCTCCCGCGTGCGGCTGGCGGCACCGTCGACGAGTACCGCCACCGCGACCGCCACGGCAAGCAGCACGACGACGGTGACCGCGCTGTCCGGTGCAGCGATCGTAAACGTGTACCGGGGTTCGACGAGGAAGTAGTTCAGCAGCAGACCCGAGAACACCGCCGACAGCGCGGCGGGCGCCACGCCGCCGAGCAGCGCGACGACCAGGACGCCGATGAAGAACACCGCGCTCTCGCCGCCGATGCCGAGGAACCGGTCCAACAGCAGCACGGTGGCGGCGCAGATCGCGGACGGTACGACGAGAGCGGCGAGCCAGGACATCAGATGACGTTGCCGCGGACTCAACGACGACCACGACCAGCCGGTGCCGACCTCTCCGTGCGTCACCATGTGCACGTCGATCTTCCCGGACTCGCGGACGGTCGCGGCGCCGATGCCCTCGTCGAGGATCCGGGCCCAGCGGGACCGGCGGCTGATGCCGAGCACCAGCTGGGTGGCGTTGCGCTCGCGGGCGAAGTCGAGCAGCGCAGTCGACACGTCGTCACCGACCACGGTGTGCAGCGTCGCACCCAGGCTGATGGCGACCTCCCGCACGCCGCCCATTTGATTCGCCGACACCCCCGTCAACCCGTCACCGCGGACCACGTGCACGACCATCAGCTCGGCGCTCGACTTGGAGGCGATGCGAAAGGCGCGTCGCACCAGCGTCTCCGACTCCGGTCCGCCGGTGACGGCGACGACGACGCGCTCGCGGGCCTCCCACGTGTCGGTGATCCTGTTGTCGGCGCGGTACTTCGACAGCGCGGCGTCCACCTGGTCGGCCAGCCACAGCAGCGCGAGTTCGCGCAGGGCGGTCAGGTTGCCGCGGCGGAAGTAGTTGCTCAGCGCGGCGTCGACGCGCTCGGGGGCGTAAACGTTGCCGTGAGACAGTCTGCGCTGCAGCGCTTCCGGCGTGATGTCGACCAGCTCGATCTGGTCGGCGTGGCGCACGACCTCGTCGGGCACCGTCTCCTGCTGCTCGATGCCGGTGATCTGCGCGACGACGTCGTTGAGGCTCTCGAGATGTTGCACGTTCACCGTCGAGACCACCGTGATGCCCGCGTCGAGCAACTCCTCGACGTCCTGCCAGCGCTTGGCGTTGCGGCTGCCGGGGGCGTTGGTGTGGGCGAGTTCGTCGACGAGCACCACCTGCGGTGCGCGGCGCAGCACCGCGTCGACGTCGAGTTCGGCGAAGTGCTTGCCGCGGTAGAACACCTGGTTCAGGGGGACGACCTCGATGCCGTCGAGCCGCTCGGCCGTCCTCGCCCGGCCGTGCGTCTCCACGACCGCCGCCACGACGTCGGTGCCTCGGTCCAGCCGGCGCCGAGCTTCGCCGAGCATGGCGTAGGTCTTGCCCACACCCGGCGCGGCACCCAGGTAGACGCGCAGCTCACCGCGCTTCCTCGGGGTCGGCGACGTCCTGCTCACCCGACCATCATCCACCTGGCCGGCTCGGGGTGATCCGCAAGCTACTCACCCAACTCTTCGGGGTGATCCGCAAGCTACTCACCCAACCCATCCAGCGCGAGGTTCACCTCGAGCACGTTCACCGCCGGCTCTCCCATGAACCCGAGCGCGCGTCCCTCGGTGTGCTTAGCGACGATCGCCCGCACGAGGCCGGGGTCGATGCCGCGGGCCTGGGCGACGCCGTCGACCTGTAGGGCGGCGTAGGCGGGGGAGATGTGGGGGTCGAGCCCGCTGCCGCTGGCGGTGACGGCGTCGGCGGGCACCGGGGAGTCGGCGGGGGCGGCGCCGCGGATCGGGACGAGCTGGCCCATCGAATAGTCCTCACCGGGGACCGCGCACTGCACCCGCACGCCCTCGTAGGCGTCGAGGAACGGCGTCGCGGTGGTGTCGCACGGCTCGTTGACGCTGACCACGCGCTCCGGCCGGGTGACGGCGCCCGACGGGTCGCGCGGCCCGATCACCGACAGCACCGCACCCACGCCGCCGCCCGTGCAGAACGGCCGCGCGCCGTCGACGCCGGCGGCCGCACCGACGTCGCGGCTCCTGGTGCACACCTGCGTCAGCAGGCTGGGCTCGTCGGAGGCGTCGACGATGCTCTCGGGTCCGAGGTTGCTCGCGCTCGTCGCCACCGGGTCGTACCCGTCGCCGGCCGCGGACGGCCGACCCTGGAAGTACTGCGGCAGCGGCGATCCGTCGGCGTCGGTGAAGGACTGGCCGATCAGGCTGCTGCCCACCGGTTTCCCGTTCGCCTCGACGATGGAGCCCTGGGCCCCGCCGTGTAGGCCGGGCAGCATCGCGATGAGCCAGATGGCCACCGGGTAGGCGCCCCCGAGGAGGACGGTGAACACCAGCAGCGCGCGGAGCGCCGCCCAGTGCTGACGGGCGAGGTTGGTCAATGACATGTCAGGACATCCCGGGGATGAGTTGGATCAGGAGATCGATGAGCTTGATGCCGACGAACGGGGCGACGATGCCGCCGAGCCCGTACACCAGCAGGTTGCGGCTCAACAGTTTCGACGCGCTGCTCGGCGTGTAGCGCACGCCGCGCAGCGACAGCGGGATCAGCGCGATGATGACGATCGCGTTGAAGACGACCGCGGACAGGATCGCCGATTGCGGACTGTGCAGCCGCATCACGTTGAGCAGGTCCAGGCCGGGGAACAGCGTGACGAACAGCGCCGGGATGATCGCGAAGTACTTCGCGATGTCGTTGGCGATCGAGAACGTCGTGAGTGCGCCGCGGGTGATCAGCAGTTGCTTGCCGATCTCGACGATCTCGATGAGCTTGGTCGGGTCGGAGTCGAGGTCGACCATGTTGCCCGCCTCCTTGGCGGCCGACGTGCCCGTGTTCATCGCGACGCCGACGTCGGCCTGGGCGAGCGCCGGGGCGTCGTTGGTGCCGTCGCCGGTCATCGCGACGAGCTTGCCGCCCTCCTGTTCGCGCTTGATCAGTGCGAGCTTGTCCTCGGGGGTGGCCTCGGCGAGGAAGTCGTCGACGCCGGCCTCGTCGGCGATGGCCTTGGCGGTCAACGGGTTGTCGCCGGTGATCATCACCGTGCGGATGCCCATCCGGCGCATCTCGTCGAAGCGTTCGCGCATGCCCTGCTTGACGACGTCCTTGAGGTGGATGACGCCCAGTGCCCGGGCCCGGCCGTCGCGCACCTCGCCGACCACCAGCGGGGTGCCGCCCGATCCGGAGACCAGTTCGACGATGGCGCCGAGTTGGTCGGGCACGGTGCCGCCCTGGCTGCGCACCCATTCGGCGACCTGTGCCGTCGCACCCTTGCGCAGGGCGAGCCCGCCCACGTCGACGCCCGACATGCGGGTGGCGGCGGTGAACTCGACCCAGTCGGCACCCTCGAGTTCGCCGGCCGTGCGTTCGCGTAACCCGTACTGCTCCTTGGCGAACACCACGATCGACCGGCCCTCAGGCGTTTCGTCGGCGAGGCTGGACAGTTGTGCGGCGTCGGCGAACTCGTCGGGGGTGATGCCGTCAAGCGGGAGGAAGTCGCCGGCCTGCCGGTTGCCGAGCGTGATGGTGCCGGTCTTGTCGAGCAGCAGCACGTTGACGTCGCCCGCCGCCTCGACCGCGCGGCCCGACATGGCGAGCACGTTGCGCTGCACGAGGCGGTCCATGCCGGCGATGCCGATCGCGCTCAGCAGCGCACCGATCGTGGTGGGGATCAGGCAGACGAGCAGCGCGACCATCACGATGCCGCTGATGCCGTCGCCCGTGAGCGCGAGCGAGTCGGGTACGCCCGGGTTGTTGGCCTTGGAGTAGATGGCCAGCGGTTGCAGTGTCGCCACCGCGAACACGAAGATGAGCGTGAGCGCGGCGAGCAGGATGTTGAGGGCGATCTCGTTGGGTGTCTTCTGCCTGTTGGCGCCTTCGACGAGTGCGATCATCCGGTCGATGAAGCTCTCACCCGGCTTCTGGGTGATCTGCACGACGATGCGGTCACTCAGGACGGTGGTGCCGCCGGTGACGGCGCACCGGTCGCCGCCGGACTCGCGGATCACGGGGGCCGACTCGCCGGTGATCGCCGATTCGTCCACCGACGCAATGCCTTCGACGATGTCACCGTCGCCGGGGATCACCTCGCCGGCCTCCACGACCACCACGTCACCCTGCTGCAGCAGCGGTGCACCGACCTCCTCGACGGTGCCGGGCCGGCCGGGGGCCCAGCCGTTGACGCGCCGGGCGACGGTGTCGGACTTCGCCTTGCGCAGGCTGTCGGCCTGCGCCTTGCCGCGCCCCTCGGCGACCGCCTCGGCGAGATTGGCGAAGATCACCGTCAACCACAGCCAGAACACGACGGCTCCGGCGAACCACGTCGGGTCGAGCGCGGTGAGCACGGTGCTCCACACCGCGCCCACCTCGACGATGAACATCACGGGGTTGCGCCACAGCGTGCGTGGATCGCACTTGCGGACGGCGTCTGGCAGCGACGTCCACAGCATGCGCGGGTCGAGGAGTCCGCCCCCGACGCGGGACGTCGACTCGTGGGCGTCGGCCGGCTTGGCTGCGCGGCCCTGTACGGCGGTGACGGTCATGATCAGTGGATTCCTTCGGCGAGGGGGCCGAGTGCGAGCATCGGCAGAAAGGTGAGGGCGACGAGGATCAGCGTCACGCCGGCCACCATCCCGACGAACTGCGGCCGGTGGGTGGGGAGGGTGCCGACCGACTCCGGTGAGCGGCCCTGCGCGGCAAGTGAACCGGCCAGGGCGAGCACGAGGATGATCGGCAGGAAGCGGCCGAAGAGCATCGCGAGTCCCAGCGCGGTGTTGAACCACTCCGTGTTGACGGAGATGCCGGCGAAGGCCGATCCGTTGTTGTTGGCCGCGGAGGTGAACGCGTACAGCACCTCCGAGAGCCCGTGCGGCCCGGTGTTGAGCATGCCGGCCCGTTGACCCGGCATCGCCATCGCGATCGCCGTTCCGGTGAGCACGATGAGCGGGGTCACCAGGAAGTAGCCTGCGGCGAGCTTGATCTCCCGCGGGGTGATCTTCTTGCCCAGGTACTCCGGTGTGCGGCCCACCATCAGCCCGGCCACGAACACCGTGATGACGGCGAGGATCAGCATTCCGTAGAGCCCCGAGCCGACCCCACCCGGCGCGACCTCGCCGAGCTGCATGTTGAACATCGTCATCAAGCCGCCGAGGCTGGTGTACGAGTCGTGGAACGAGTTGACCGCGCCCGTCGACGTCAACGTCGTCGATGCGGCGAACACCGCGGAGTCGGCGACGCCGAAGCGCTGTTCGACGCCCTCCATCGCGGAGCCGATCGCCGTCGGGACGGTGCCGTGCGCCTGAATCTGGAAGAACATGGTCAGCGAGGTGCTGAGCGTGGCGATCACGCCCATGACGGCGACGATCGCGTACCCCTGCTTGCGGCTCCCGACGATCCGACCGAACACCCGCGGCAGCGTGAACGCGATCACCAGGAGCAGGAAGTTCTCGATCCAGTTGGTCCACGCCGTCGGGTTCTCGAACGGGTGCGACGAGTTCGCGTTGAAGAAGCCGCCACCATTGGTGCCGAGTTCCTTGATGACCTCCTGGCTGGCAACGGGGCCGCCCGGGATGGTCTGGCGGCCGCCGGCCAGCGTCTCCACCACCTGGGTGTGCGGGGCGAAGTTCTGGATGACTCCGCCGGCGATCAGGATGATCGCGCCGATGACCGCCAGCGGCAACAGGATCCGGACGATGCCGCGAACCAGGTCGACCCAGAAGTTGCCGAGTTCACCGCTGCGCTGCCGGGCGAACCCGCGTACCAGGGCGACCGCGACGGCCATGCCGACGGCTGCGGAGACGAAGTTCTGCACGGTGAGGCCGGCCATCTGGACCAGGTGGCCCTGGGTGGACTCGCCGGAGTAGGCCTGCCAGTTCGTGTTCGTGACGAAGCTGACCGCGGTGTTCCATGCCAGTGCCGGAGTCATCTCGGTGGCGGGATCGTTCAGGTGCAGCGGGAGGCGGCCCTGCACCAACTGTAAGACGAACAGGCCGAGGACACCGACCGCCGAGAACGCCAGCACGCTGCGGGCGTAGGCCGCCCAGCCCTGCTGAGCGGTGGGGTCGGCGCCGATCGCCCGGTAGATCACGCGCTCGACGCGCGAGTGCTTCGCGCCGTCGGCGTCGTACACCCGGTACATGTAGTCGCCCAGTGGTTTGTGCACCGCGACGAGGGCCAGGATGAGGGAGGCGAGGAACAGGATCCCCGCGGTCGTGGAGGACACCGGCGGTACCTAGAACCTCTCCGGGAACAGCAGTGCCGCGGCCATGAAGACGGCCAGCACGACGGCGAGGATCAACCCCACGGTGTTGGCGAGGCTCATGATTCGAGCGCCCGCACGATGACGCCGAACACCGCGAACACCGCGACGGTCAGCAAGACGTATGCAAGAACAGCCATGCCGTCGAACGTATGGTTGACGTGCGGGTCAACCGGCCGCGTTTACGCTTTCTTGACGGGGTTCGCGCGCTCCCTTACGCAGTCCTTGCGGCGCTGTGGGCGCCGTCACCGCGACCGGTCAGCTGGTGAGGGAGTTTCGGGTGACGGGGAAGTCGAAGTAGGTGTCCGGGTAGGTCTCCGGCTTGTAGGTGAAGTGCCACCACTCGTTCTCGTAGTTCTCCAGCCCCTGCTTCTCCAGACCGTCCTTGAGCAGCAGCCTGTTCTTCAGCTGCTCGCCCTGCACCCGGGGGTCGAGGGTGTGCGACAGCGTGTCGAAGCAGTCGTACCCCGTGCCGGTGTCGACGCCGTTGTCGGGGAACCGTTCCGACTGCGGCGCAATGCAATCCACCAGCGGCTCGCCGGGAACGTAGGGACGGGTCACGGTCGGGGGAAGCGGCACCACGGTCAGGTCGACGGTGCTCCCGCGGCTGTGGCCCGACTGCTCGGCG
Organism: Mycobacterium sp. PTI7; assembly: GCF_056679845.1. NCBI lineage: Bacteria > Bacillati > Actinomycetota > Actinomycetes > Mycobacteriales > Mycobacteriaceae > Mycobacterium > Mycobacterium sp. PTI7. The sequence goes on along the minus strand of NZ_CM155252.1, from coordinate 3,433,809 downwards.
ATGTAGCCGTCCGCGAAGAGGGTCGACTTGTCGACGCGGGGGTAGAACTCGGGCTTCATGCGTTGGTCACCGAGATCCCTGGCCCAGGCGACGAAGTCGTTGACGGCACGCTGGGGGCGGTAGCAGTCGTAGACCTTCAGCGTGTAGCCGTCGGCCATGAACTCCTGCTGTGCCCGCCGCAGCGCCTCCGCGGCGTCGCGGGTGAGCAGACACATGGGCGCCTCGTAACCGTCGACCGGGTCGCCCGTGAAGTTGTGCGGGGTGAAGTACCGGATGTCCTGCAGGATCGTCGGGTCGACGTCCTCGAGGGCGACGAAGTCAGACGGGGCGACGGGCCCGGGTTCCGCGGTGGCCGTCGCGGTCGTCAGCGGGACGGCGGCCGTCAGAGCGATCGATCCGGCGGCGAGCAGCCGCGCCAGTGCGCGGGCGGTGTTCTTCACGTTGGCCATGTCTGTGCCTATCACGGTCGACGCGTGACCGCTCGGGGACGGCGGGGGTCACGCCGACATCGTGGCGAGGTTCCGCCAGAGGTTCCGCAGACTGTCGGTGCCGCCGAAGAGCGTCGTGAAGTGCGTCGAGTCGACGAGGACGAGGTCGCCGGCGCGTCGGCCGCTGGGCGGCATCCAGATCAGCGCGTTGAACTCCGTATTTCCCGCGTCGGTGAACGGGTGCGGACGGTGCGGGTCGACCCGCTGGCGGCCCAGGACGCGCAGGTCCGGTCCTTCCTCTGCGAGGAGTTCGTAGTGCGGGAGGTGCGGGTGGAAGTTGAACGTCGTCACGTCGTCGAGCAGACGCGGTTCGTCGAGGTCGCGGACCGCGGTGAGCGGAGCGATCTCGCGGGTGCCGTCGGCGACCGCGGGCCGCAGGCCCCAGGTGTTGCGGACCGGCACCTCGAGCGCAGTCATCAGCGAGCGGGTGTAGGCGCTGAAGCGTTGCTGCCGGGGGACCAGACGATCGCCGTGGTGCTCGTACTCGACCTGGCGCTGCGCGTAGTCGTCGGTGAATCCGACGTCGTGGTGCGGCGCGAGGAGGAGACACGTGCCCTCGCGGTCGAGCCATGCGGTGATGGCCGCGATCTCCTCGGGATCGGCGTGCTGCTGGCCGAGGAGGTGGTCGAGGCCGAACACCATGAGGGTGTCGGTGTCGGCCAGGATGCGCTCGTCGATCGGTTGCCGGTAGCCGGCCTGATCGATGCGCTGGAACACCGCTACCGAGTGGCCGGTGACGGCCTCGGCGACGGCCTGGAAGTCGAGTGTCGACCGGTGGAAGAGTTCCAGCGTCCCCGCGATGCCCTGCAGGAAGGTCGCCGAGTCGTACTCCGGTGTCTCGTAGGCGGGCCAGGCGACGTTGCGGACCTCCGTGATCGTGGAGAACCTGTTCTCCATCGAGGCCGGATCACGCTGCGCCTCCCACGGATAGCTCCACGTCCAGTAGATGCTGATGCGCCGGCGGCCGTCGTGGCGTCGCGCGACGTGCGCCTGGTTGTAGGTCCGAGCCGGCGTCGAGGTCATGACGGTCCCCGGGCACCGAGGTCGGCGAGGTACCGGATGGCCGTGATGCCGGGCAGGAAGAAGTACGCGCCGCCCCGCAGCGTCGTGAAGGCCGGGATCCCCTTGTAGACCTTCCGGATCGGGCGCTTCGGGACGGTGAAGTCCATGGTCTCGTCCTGCACGCCACCGATCGGGTCGTGTTCGTTGCCGAGTTCGTGGAACGACGCGTCGTTGATCCACACGTTCTGGGCGAACTCGAACTGACGAACGAGGTCGGCGCAGATGATGAAGGCGGCGATGCCACGATCTGCGCCGTCGTCGGGTGCCCCCTCCGGCAGGGCGGGTCCGTAGGTGGCGCCGCGCCGGATCATGCGGCGCCGGTTCATGTAGTGCGCGGTGTCGCGCGGATTGAGCCTGCGGGCGTGCGAGCCCAGCGGGCACGCGTACCCGTGGGGGTCCATCTCCTTGTAGTTGAAGTCGTTGTTGCGAAGCGGGTCGGCGCCGAGTTCGGGGTCGTCCCGATCCGGTGCCAGCACGAGCGGTGCGCCGCTGCGCCATCTCCCCATGAACTTCGCGGCCAGCAGGTCCTCGTCGGCCGGGGTCTCGGAGTGTTCGCTGAGGAAGTCCCGGAACGTCGAAACGTGTTCCTGCAGTCGCCGATAGGCCATGAAGCTACCGTTCCTCGACAGCACCGCGGGCTCGGGTAGATCGGCGACCGGCCCGTTCTCGTCGGGGTAGCCGAGGATGAACTCGCCGGGTTCGAGTGCCGCCCCGGACCCGGGGGTCGGCTCCTCGCCACTGCCCTTCATGACCGGTTGCGACAAGCGGTCCCGGAAGCCGAAGTGGTCGTGGGCGTAGTCGAACGGTGGCGTCGCGTTGAGGTCCAGGTACGACAGGCTGCGGACGCCGTCGGTGCGCTCCAGGAGTTCGTCGTGCGCCGCGATCGAGCGGGCGTTCCGATCGTTGGTGCGCGAGAACAGGATTGCGATGGCATGCAGGCGGTCGTCGGCCAGGTCGCCGACCCAGTTCTCGGGCGCGTTGGTGCCGACGTCACCCAGGATGGCGGCCCGCGACGGCATGCCCTCACGGAACTCTGCGGGAAACGTGGCCAGTGCCGCCTCGTCGACGCCGAGCGCCCGCAGGCCATTCCACGTGAAGGCGAGCGTCACCCAGCGCTCGGACTCCTCCATCGTCGCCTGGGCGGCGTTTGCGGACTGCACCAGGCCGGCCAACTCCGACACCCAGGCCCGCCCGCCCTCCGGGGTGTCGAAGGTCAGGAATTCGTAGCGTCCCGTGATGGCGGGCGTACGGGTCAGCAGAATGTGCTGGATGTCGTCGAGTTCGAGCATTACTGCATCTGATCGAGCATCTCGGAGAAGGCCGCCTTCAGCCGCAGGGCCTTCTTGATCTCGTCGGCGGTGGCGTAGGGGTACTCGCCGTACTCGAGGAAGCTCGGCGCCTGGTGGTCGCGGACGAATGTGATGAACGCGTCCGGGTTCTCCTTCCAATCCTCGGGGAATCCCTCGAGATTGGTGAACACGGTCGTGATCCCCGTGGCGCTGAAGAGCTGAACCGCGTCCTCGGTGTACTTGTCGAAGTCGGTGTCGAAGATCCCCTGATACTGGAAGTGCAGTCCCGAGCCGACGTCGAACAGCACCCACCGCAGATAGTGCAGCCGCAGCGGCGCGAGGGCATCAGGACTCGCGGCGATGGTCTCCTCGATGGTCTTGCCGTACGCGCGAATGACGTCCTCGCGGCCTTTCTTCACCTTGGCGATGATGGAGAATCCATGACATGCAGGCGTTTTCGGGTAGGTGGGACCGTACCGGCCACGCTCGAGTTCGAAGTATCCCTCCGGTGGGATGGCCATCGCGGCCGGTGTACTCCAGTCGGGATTCTTGGTCACCATGGCGATCCTCCTTGGCGGGCGGGATGCGCGGACGGTAGCACCGTTCGACGGTCGGAGGGTGTCGTTCCGACCGATTATTCGCCGTTCTGGAGCAAAAATTGACGGTAAAGTTAGTGGGCCTAATACCGTTCTGGTGTAGATGCTTTCGGATTATGTGAATTGGTCAAGCAATGTGTGATCTTGGTTTGTCGAAGTCGTTCCGTTTTCGTCCACGGAGGTTTACGCTTCGCGCACACGGCCCGAGTCGTAGGCGCCCTCGCCCGCGGCGGGCCGACTAGTCCAGGAGGAACAGTGGTGCTAGTGCTCAAGCGTTGCGTCGCAGTCGGCTTCGCTGCCGCAACCCTTCTACCCGTTGGAGTCGTCACCGCATCACCGGCGGTAGCCGATTGCGTGCAGGCCGGTAACTCGACCGTGTGCGGTCAGGGCACCGTTCGCGGTGGCGGTCCTACGCCACCCGTCGCGGGACCGCAGTACCCGGGGTACTGCGCCGATCCCTGGTACTGCGACGACGGTTGGGATCTCGACGTGATCTGGGATCCCGGTCGGCCTGGCGGTCCGGGTGGAGGCGGCGGTGGTGGTGGTGGCATCGGTCCGCGTCGGTGAGGGAAACCCGTCAAGTCATCCAAACGACAGAAGGAGCAGGACATGTTCATTCGTAAGTTGATCGTCGCCGGTGTCGTTGCCGGCGCTGCGCTGGTGGGTACCGCTGCGACGGCTGCGGCCGACCCGCCGAACTGCACCGCGGCCGATCTCGCCGGCGTCATGTCCGGGGTGTCCGCTGGGACCTCCACGTATCTGTTCACCCACCCCGAGGTGAACGCCTTCTTCACCGGACTGAAGGGCAAGCCGCGGGAGCAGATGCGCACCGAGATCGAGGCCTACTTCCAGGCGAACCCTCAGGTGAGCGACGAACTGCGCGGCGTGCGGCAGGCTGCTGCCGACTTCCGTGACCGGTGCAACGCACCGTTGCCCGACATGCCCATGGGCTAGCCACGTCATACACCGACATCGACAGAAGGATGCCCATGGAAACAACGATGCGGCCGTGGTTCACCACGGGCGTGGCACTGGTAGGCGCCAGTGCGATTGCCCTGACGCCGGTGGCGCCGATCGACACGTCCCCGGTCCCGGCGCTGCGCGCAGTGCCCGCCGCGGTCTCCACGGAGTTTCAACTCACCGCACTCGATCTCCCTTACATCCTGACGTTGCCGATCGTCCGGCAGCAGATCCGCAACTGGGCGGAGACGTGGGTGGTCTACCTCCGTGGGCTTGGGCAGGCCGGCGTCGGCGCCATCGACTCGCTCCTCGCGCTGCCCGAGGCGACGGTCGAGATCATCCGAGAGGTGTTGGCGCTCGACTTCGTCGCCGCATTCGACACCATCACCACCGGCATCCGGGACACGGTGGTGGCCATCGGCCAACCGCTGCTCGACTCGGCGATCTGGCGTAGCCAGAAGGCGTACGCCGTGCAGACCGCGCTGCAGTCCGCCGTGCCGCTGGCGTGGATCGACGTGATCAACGGATTCCTGGTGGCGGGCAACGGGGTGACGGTCTCGCTGATCGAGGGAGTGCAGAACTTCGTGGCCGCCGTCCTCAGTTTCAACCTGGGGAACATCATCGACGCCGGCGTCGAGGGCACGCGGAACTTCATCGATGCACTCGGCGCAGGTGCGGGTGCCATCGTCACCGGCATCGAGTCGGCGCAGCTGGGTATCTCGACCGCACTCGCCACCGAACCGCCCCCGGTGACCCTCACCGAGGTGTCGACGTTGCGCACGCTGTCCACCGACACGGTCAGCTTGGCCGGAACGTCTGGTGCCGATCCGATTGCGGCCGAGGAGGAGGCGTCGTTCGAACAGGCGCCCGAGGTGGCGCCGGCGGTCGACGAGGCACCGGCGGTCGACGAACTCGACGCGTCTCCGGACCCGGTCTCTACCCCACCCGTCGACGACGAGGACACCGACCCGCCCCTCGACCCGCCGAAGAAGCAGACCCTGACCACGCCTGCCAAGGACAAGGTCGAGGACGTCACGCCGGCCACCGACGCCACGGCCGACGCCACCGCCGGGCCCAAGCAGGACAACGACCCGAAGCCCGAGCCGGTGACGGACGCCGAGAAGGAGTCGGACCCGTCTCCGGGTGACACGCCGGACTAGGGGTTCGGGTAGTCCGGCAGCACGAGGTCGTCGGCCGAGACGCGGACGAGGCGCTTGCCCGCGAGCTTGCTGATCGCCTTCCCGGCGGGGCTCGTCACGACTCGTGCGCCGTTGTGTAGCAACCGGATTCCGCGGCTGGTGCGTGGGTTGGCGCGCCGCAGCATGCTCATCTGGACGGGCGGCGTCTTGTCGACGAGCTTCTCGCGCATGAAGCGCTCGTAGCTGGTGAGCGCGATGCGGATGTCGTCGGTGGCGGCGAGTTCCCCGGCCAGGACGTAGGCCCCGATGAGCGCCATGCTCGTGCCGACGCCGCCGAAGGTCGCGTTGCAGAACGCGGCGTCGCCGATCAGGGCGACACGGCCCTTGCTCCACGTCGGGCTGCTGACCTGACCGACGGCCGAGAAGTACAGCGGTGCGCCGTTGTCCAGGGCATCGAGGATGCGGGGCGCGTCGCCGCCGACGTCGGCGAAGGTGCGCTTGAGGATGGTGATCTGATCGGCGGTGTCGAGCGTCTCGAGCCCGCGCACGTCGGAGATGAACGTGAGGATCGAGCGAGTGGTGCCGAGGTTGTCGGGCCGCGTGTGCACGCTGCGTGACCCGGGCACCTGCTGCCAGTTCCACCACGGCTCGTCTGACGCGGCGCGGGGGACGGTGACGTAGCCGAAGAACATGCCGAGGTCGTTCACCGCGGCGGGCGTGACGAACCGGCGTGAGCGCGAGCGCAGTCCCTCGGCGATCACCACGAGGTCGGCGTCCACCGACGAGCCGTCGCTGAGGTCGACGGTGACGTGGTCGCCGTGGTCGGTCAGGTCGTCGATCTGGTTGTCGAAGCGGTACTCCGTGCCGGGCCGCGACTTCTCGATGACGATGCGGGACAACTCACCGCGCAGGATCTCCAATTCGGCTGTGGGGCCGTCGGCTTCGCCCGGCGCATTCATGGGGAACGTGACGGCGGGCCTGCCGTTCTCGTCGAGGAAGCGCATGCCTATCTCGCCGGTGTTGGCGGCCCGGATGGCGTCGTCGATGCCCATCCGGCGGGCGACCTCGCGGGCGGCGCCGCGGACGTCGACGTTCTGCCCCTCGTCACGGCGTTCGGGGTAGCGCTCGACGACGGTGGTCCGCCAGCCCCGGCTGTTCAGCTGGTGGGCAAGGGCGGGTCCGGCGATGCCGGCTCCGGAGATGACGGCGTGGCGGGTCATGAGCGAGAACGTCCCTTCGGCGAGTGCGGTGCGTCCGCGCCCGATGTGCAGATAACTAGATTAACGTAATACATGTTCACCGAGATACCCGCCGGGGAGGCCACGTGAAACACGAACGCGACGAGTCGGGCCAGTGGCTCGCGGGACTGAGCCCGCCCATGCTCTCGCTGCGGACGTTCCTGACCGCGCATGACGAGATGCAGCGGCGCCAGGCCCGCCGGATGGGGATCAACGCCACCGACATGCAGGCGTTGCGGCTCCTCGACCTGCACGGGCCGCTGGGTCCGACCGAGCTGGGCCGCCGCCTCGACCTGCGCTCCGCGTCGGTCACGGTGCTGGTGGACCGCCTCGAGGCCACCGGCTACGTCGAACGCGTCCGCGACGAGCACGACCGGCGACGGGTGACGGTCCGCGCCCTGCCCGACGCCCTCGAGCTGCTGTTCGACACCTGGGCGCCCGTCGTCCGCGCACTCGACGACGTGGGCCACGGCCTCACGCCAGCGCAGCAGAAGGTGGTGTGCGCCTACTTCGACCAGATGTCCGCGGTGCTCGTGAGCGACTGATTCTCGCGAACGTTGATTACCGCCACGGTTCGGTGAGAGAACCGTGACACGAGCCGACACTCGAGGGCCGGGTGGACAGGTCGCGGCGAGTGTCGACCTTTCGTCGCCCACTGGCCGATTGGGCACCGACAACTCGACGTTCGGCGCGGTTGGTAGCGTCGGCTCCGAGGAATGCCCCCATAGCCCAATTGGCAGAGGCAGCGGACTTAAAATCCTCTGAACTGGGCGTTTGTTGTGTTTGACGCCGACGGTGGCGGTTGACGATATTGCCCCGACCTGCGAGTTCGGCGTTGGCGGCGTTGGTGAGCGGCGAGGTGGAATGGAACCACTGCGGTATCCACTGCGGTACCGGTTGTGGGGTGTCCAGAGTCGACGATTCGCGCCGGAGGAACTGCGGCTGAGCGCCGACTACGAGTTTGGCGGCGGCATCTTGAGGATCGGTACCGGTGTGTCGTCGTTGTCGATGTAGTCCAGTACCTCTGCGCCAGCGCGGAGGTGGGCGGCCACGTCGCCGCCTTGACTGATCCTTGTTGTGTGGTCCTCGCCGTTGTCACTTAGGTCAACGGACCAGGGCAGCGGGGGGTGCGCGTTCGGGGCGCCGGTGATGAGCGTCGGAATCGCGATCTCTATGACGTAGGCGTGGATCTGGTGGAGTTCGCGCCCGGGAGCGACCCAGGTTCCGGTGATGGGTGGTTCGACGTGCAGGGCAGCTTGGGATTCCAGAAGGACGGGCTGGCCGACGGTCGTGGTGGCGATGACGTCACCGACCGCCACCTGCCTCATGTTGTGGTCCGCCGCGACGAAAGATTCATCGCTTCGCTGAATCAACGTCCTCATGTAGGCCAACCGAATCGCCCGGTGCTTATCTTCGTTGGAATATCCCTGTAGCAGCAGGAGCGGATGGGGACTTTCAAGCTCGGCGCCGCTGAGGTAGTCCATGATTGGTGGCGTGGACGGTATGCCGTAGGTGCTGTTGTAGGGCTGTAGCGCTTCGATGCGGTCACCCAGGGCGCTCCCGGCACAGAGTTCGGGCACCCAGTTGCGCAACCTCTGCTGCCAGCTCGCGAGCTGGGCAGCGGTCTCGTAGATGGGCAGCGCCACCTTACGCGCAGCGTCGTCACGCAGCGGCTCCCCGCGGGCGGACGTGACGAGATGGAAAACGACGTTGTCGAGAACGGCTCGTAGATGGTTGACGGCCTCGCTGAACAGCATCCCGGCAGAGGGCGGTATCGGACGTATCCCAGTCACGACCGCATCGACAGTGCCCGGCGTCTCACCATGGACCGGCTCTACCGTCAAAGGTCCCCCGCACCCGGAGGACCAGCCGAAAGCCACCCGTCCGAGCTGCAGCTCCAAATCGTCGGCGCGGCCCAACCGCAACGCGACGTGCTCTAGGCCCCGAGGCAACCATGACGGTATCGGCTCGCCACCCCGCTCGTTGTCGCTCTTGCCCATGGCGACAGATCATGGCACCGCCCACCGACAACTCGGGCAGGATGCCGTGAACCGCCACACTGCCGTTCGCCCCCGCCGGATGCCGCGCCAGAAATGGCGAGACGACATGCTCTTCCAAAGTCTCACTTCAGCGACGAAAGAGCCCTCGGTAAGTGGGATTCGGCGACCCACAGATTCTCAAATCGGTGAACGACGGGGATGCGAGTGCAGCAGCTAGTTGCCCAACGCTTCGATCGCAGCCTTGAGCTTCTCGGCGACTTCTTCGGCGATTGGTTGCAGTTCGGGTTCGTCGGTGACGTCGACGAGCAGTTGCGGATTCATGGCTTCGACGAGCGTGCTCTCTGGGTCATCGGGGTCACTACGCACCACGACGTTGCAGGGCAGCAGCAGACCGATCTGACGGTTCGCCGTGATCGCACGGTGGGCCAACGGCGGATTGCATGCGCCGAGGATCAGGTAGTTCTCCATGTCCGCGTCGAGCTTGTTCTTCAGGGTCGCTTTCACGTCGATTTCGGTGAGGACACCGAATCCCTGCGCGGACAGTGCTTCTCGGGTACGGGCAACAGCGTCGTCGAATGACGTCTTCAGGGTGGTGGCCAGTGCGATGCTCATGATGACTCCTTTGTCGTGATGGGTTTAGGCCAGCGCGAGGAACAGCTTTTCCAGTTCGGCTTCGGTCATGGGTTTGTCGGCACCAGCTTGTTCACCGGTAACGCATTCCCGCAATCCGGTGGCGACGATCTTGAAACCGGCACGGTCGAGCGCACGGGACACGGCCGCCAGCTGAGTGACGACGTCTTTGCATTCGCGGCCGTTCTCGATCATCGAGATGACACCGGCGAGCTGGCCCTGGGCCCGCCGCAGCCGGTTGAGAACCGCATCGATGGCTTCTTGGTCGCCGACCATGGCATTTCCTTTCATCGCCCCTGCGCCATATTACCCGAGGGGGTATATGACGTCTCAAGTCGACTACTCGACCTCTCATGGCATTCCCGCTGGCAGGGCGTGTCTCCGCGGCGATCAGCTTCGCGCGCGTGGCGCTTCTCCGAGTTGACCGGTGATCGTCGCGGCATCGCAGGTGGCGCCGGCGCGGTTGTAGGGAAGCCGGGCCAGCAGCATTCCCATGGCGCAGGTGTTGGTCAGCGCGGCTACGGTCAGGCCGGCGCCGATCGCGAAGGCGATCCACTCCACGTGCGGAACGAATGCGCTCAGGAGAATGCTGACGGCAACGACGAGCCCGGCGACCAGGCGTACCTGCCGCTCCAGGTCCCAGCGCTGGGCGCCGCGGTTGACGGCGAATCCGTGGGCCGCCCACGCGGTAATGCCCCCCGCCAAGATGTGAACGTTCGGCAGACCGGCTTTCCGCAACGTCTGCTCAGCCTCATTGGCGCGTTGCCCGGAGCGGCAGATCAGGACAACCTGCTGATCGAGGTGGCCAGCGATGTCGTCGCGATGCTCCCGCAGTAGGTCCAGCGGCACGTTGTAGGCACCGTCGATGTGCAGGGTCTCGAACTCCGCGGGGGTGCGGACGTCGACGAGGCGCGGCGGATTGGCCGAGGCGAGCAGTTCCTGCAGCTCGGCGGCGTCGATCGTCGTGTTCGTCATGGATCAGGGACCACCTATCGGTTGATTGAAGATACCCATGGGGGTATCGTTGCCTTCGACGCTAGCATACCCAGAGGGGTATTCGTCAGACCGGGAATTTATACCCCTGGGGGTATTGTAGGAATGTCTGGCGGGCCGTCATGGGCCAGAGCCCGAGACACGACTGAGAGGAAGTCCAATGATCCTGGAGCAGTACTACATCGAGTGCCTTTCACACGCGTCGTACCTGATCGGCGACGACACCACCGGCCGCGCAGTGGTGGTCGATCCGCGCCGTGACATCAGCGATTACCTGGCCGACGCAAAGAAGTTCGGGCTGACGATCGAAGGGGTGATCAACACCCACTTCCACGCCGACTTCGTGTCGGGCCACCTGGAGTTGGTGGATGCGACCGACGCATGGATTGGCTTCGGCGAGGTCGCCGAGACCGACTACCCGATCCGCCGGCTGGCCGACGGCGAGCACGTGTCTCTCGGCGAGGTTGATCTGGAGATCTTGTCGACCCCGGGCCACACCTGGGAATCGATCAGCGTGCTCGTCCGCGAGCGTGCCGGGGCCGAGCCGGTGGCCGTGCTGACCGGGGACTCGCTGTTCATCGGCGATGTCGGCCGTCCGGACCTGGCGAACATCGGTGACAGCTCGACGAGCCACCTGGCTCGGGCGATGTACCGCACGCTGCACGGCACGCTCATGACGCTGCCCGACAGCGTGACGGTGATGCCTGCCCACGGCGCCGGCTCGTCGTGCGGAAAGAATCTCTCGACAGAGCTGACGTCGACGATCGGGGACCAGCGGGCGAGCAATCCGTCGGTGCAGCCAATGACCGAGGAAGCGTTCGTCGCGATGCTGACCGCGGGCCAGCCCGCCGCACCGGCGTACTTCGCCTCCGACGCGGCAATGAACAAGCGCATCCACCCCCTACTGCAGGCGGACCGCACCGTGCCCGAGATGACACCGCAGCAGATCCGCGCTGCGCTCGATGCGGGGGTGCGGGTGCTCGATGCCCGCAGCGTCGAGGACTTCGCCGCCGGGCACCTGCGCGGGACGGTCAACGTCGGCTTCGACGGCCGGTTCGCCGAAACCGGCGGCATGGTCGCCGACGTCGGTGAGCAGATCGCCCTGGTCACCTATCCGGGTGACGAGCAGCAGGCCGCGCTGCGCCTGGCACGCATCGGCTCCGATGGAGCCATCGGCTACCTCACCGTGGCCGGCGACGGGCAGTTCCCGGCCGAACTCGCCGACCTCGTGCAGGCCGCACCACGCACCACGGTCACCGAACTCGATGAGCTGCTGGCCGAAGACGCAGTGACGCTGATCGACATCCGCAACCCCGGTGAACGCGAGGGCGGCGCCATCCCCGACTCCCTGCACATCCCGCTTGCCCAGTTGCGTCTGCGCCTCGGCGAGGTGCCGACCGGCAAGCTGATCGTCGTGCACTGCGCCGGTGGCTGGCGTTCCAGCGTGGCCGGATCGTTGCTGCGCGCCAACGGCATTGGGCAGGTCTCCGACCTGCTCGGAGGCTACAACGCGTGGGCCGACGCCCACGCCGCAGTCTGACGTGACTGCTCGAGCAAGGACTTCACGCGATGTTGCACCGCCGATCAAACGGGTAGGGGAATTGTCATGGCGTTCGCGGTAGGCCTGGCGTTCGGTGCGCTGATCGGCGTGCTGCTGGGGCTGCTCGGCGGCGGGGGGTCGATCCTCGCCGTTCCGGCGCTGGTCTACGGGATGGGTTTCGACGTCGAGCAGGCCATCCCCATCTCGCTGATCGTCGTCGCCGCGGCCTCGGCGGTCGCGGTGCTGCCGAAGATCCGCGCCAAGCAGGTGCGGTGGCGCATGGCCGGGATCTTCGCCGCCGCCGGTATACCGGCCACGGTTGCCGGCAGCGCCATCAGCGCTCACCTGCCCCACTCGGTCCTGATGATCGGCTTCGCAGTCGTGATGGTGGTCGCCGGTATCCGCATGCTTGCCGACCAGGGCGCCACCGGCACGGCCTGCAAAATCGACGCCGGCCAGGTCAACTGGCGCCGCTGCGCACCCCGATCGATCGGCGCCGGCCTGCTGGTCGGACTGCTCACCGGGCTGTTCGGCGTCGGCGGCGGATTCCTCATCATCCCCGCCCTAGTGGTGGTCCTCGGCGTCGAAATGTCCACGGCCATCGGCACGTCGCTATTGATCATCATCGCGAACTCCGTCACCGGCGTCTTCTCTCACCTCCAGGGAATCAACTTCGACTGGCAGGTCACCGCCGCCTTCGTCGCCGCGGCGATGGCCACCGCACTGGTCGCCGGATACTTCGGCACCAAGACCGACACCACCCGGCTACAGCGCTGGTTCGCCTATCTGGTGTTCGCCGTCGCCGCCTACGTGCTCGTCGACACCCTCATCCTCAACTGACCCAACGATCAAAGGAACAGAACATGGACGTCTCGATCATCGAAGCCTCTGGACTCGGAGACCGCAGCTACCTGATCACCCACCACGGCATCGCCGTCGTCGTCGACCCACAACGAGACATCGACCGCATACTCGCCCTCGCCGAAGAGAACGAGGTCCGCATCACTCACGTGCTGGAGACCCACCTGCACAACGACTACGTGACCGGAGGACTGGAACTGTCACGCACCGTCGGCGCCGACTACGCGGTACCCGCCGGGGATGACGTCGACTACAGCCGCCGCCCGGTGGCCGACGGCGACATCATCGACGCCGGACCGATCCAACTGGAAGTGCTGCACACCCCCGGCCATACCCATCACCACGTCAGCTACGTGCTCCGCGACGACGCCGGCGCCGTCCACGGCGTGTTCACCGGAGGCTCGATGCTCTACGGCACCACCGGACGCACCGACCTCATCGGACCCGACGACACCGAGGAACTGTCACACGCCCAGTACCAATCGGTGCACAAACTCGCCGACCGCCTGCCCGCAGATACTGCGATCTACCCGACCCACGGCTTCGGCAGCTTCTGCTCGGCTACACCAGCATCCGGAGACTCCTCGACCATCGAGGAGCAGCGCAACACCAACCCGGCCTTGACCAAAGACGAGCAGAGCTTCGTCGACGAACTACTCGCAGGACTGTCGGACTACCCGGCGTACTACGCCCACATGGGTGTCATCAACAGCGAAGGACCCGCACCAGTGGACCTGACGCCACCGGCACCGATCGACCCCACCGAGCTGCGCCGGCGGATCGACGCCGGCGAATGGGTCGTGGACCTACGCACCCGCACAGCATTCGCCGCCGGACACCTACCCGGCACCTACGGGTTCGAACTGTCGGGCTCATTCGTCAGCTACTTCGGCTGGCTCTACGACTGGGGCGCCCCGATCACAGTGATCGGAGACTCGCCCGAACAGGTCGCCGAGGCCAAACGGGAACTGGTGCGCATCGGAGTCGACCGGCTCACCGGCGCGGCCACCGAAGGCATTGACACACTGGCCGACGGCAGTCGACTCGGTTCCTATCCCGTCGCCGACTTCGCCCGCCTCGCACAAGAACTCGGCTCCGGGTTGCCTTCCATATTGGACGTGCGCCAAAGTCGCGAGTACGACGAAGGGCACGTTTCCGGCGCCACCAACATCCCCCTTCACGAACTGCCGGACCGCCTGGATGGCGTGCCCGCCGGACCCGTCTGGGTGCACTGCGGATCGGGCTACCGCGCCTCCATCGCAGCGTCGCTGCTCGACCGCGCCGGTGTGGACGTCGTCTTGATCGACGACGCCTTCACCAAGGCCGGCGAGCAGGGCCTCACCGCTCGATGATCGCCTCGGCGACGAGACAGTCGCTATTTCATGGCCTATGTCGTCTTCGTTCAGCTGTAGACCCGGGCGGGCTCCGCGAACTGCGTATGAGTTGGACGGCGAAGAAAGACCCCTGGCACGTACCGCGGTGAGGGCCGAAATGAGAAGACGGAGTGCATTCCTTGACCTCGCGTTCCTCGCGCAACTCGCCGCCGCGGGCTGAGCTGTCACGCGAGTCACGGCGGGTCGCGCGGCGCGCGCTCGAAGTCTGCTACGAGTGGGCTGATTTCGGACGAGTCCCGAGATCATGGACTCATCCCCGGGGACTCTTCGAACGGGGGCGCATCGATGCAAGGCCGCGGTAACGCCGTGAATTCACGTGGGTTCGGGATCGCGTAGTCGGTTGACCAGAGTTTCCAACTCGTCGATCACCGGCCCCGTCGCCGCATTCATTGTGATGACAGCGACCCCTTCTACCAGATCCGTCCGATATAGACCGGTGGTCTATACGTCGATCACTGCGATGCGGTGAGCCTGGCCCAGCAGCCTAGCTAACGCGCTCTCAGGCGTCATTAAACACGCTCCGGCACAATTGCCTTGCCTGGCGAAATCGTTGGCACGACTTCTGGTTCGTCGGTGGTGGAATGGCAGGCTTATGCGTCCAGCCTGTCCATCGGATGCCATCCCACCAGCGTGATTCCGCGGTGCCCCACGGATCGGAATACCAGGCAGCCTGCACGGTCATCGGCACCCCGCCCCCAAACCGCCGTGCCTCTGCGGCGCTGCACGGGGGCCCCGATAAGGGTGCGGGGCAGGTGCAGGCGTATTGCGACTCGACCTCCAACGTAGCGGGGTGATAGCCAGTTGAGGCATCACTACAAGAGTCCAATCCGAAGAGACCAACGGTAGGAGAGATTGCCCGCATGAAGTACGACCTTCCGGACGTCACGGTCCAGACCGGCGGTGCTCATCCGGTTGTGAAGGATCGTTAAAAACGACAATTGTCTTCAAGTCTTCTGACACGAAAGTCTGCGACACGTGTATGAGCGAATTTGAAACACCCCGACGTGGGTTTGAAGGTTGAGCAAAAGTGCTCTCGAAGCTGTCTTGTTCCTCGGCAAGCGAGACACTTGCCGTTCTACTTATCACCGGTCAGATGCCAGGCACCCAATGACAACCTGAATTGACTCGGGTAAGGGATTACGGCTGAGGCTCGCCGGCTGAGCGTATGGGTCGGTGGGCCTTGAGAAAGTCGTCGACGATATTTTCGCATTGGTGACGGCTGATCGTGCGGAGTCCCGTCATGCGCGCGAACGCCAGTGGTCCGACGAGTTGGCACATGGCGAGTTCGACGTCGAAGTCGTCCAGCTCGTCGCGGGCTTGGGGGCTCTGGAGGATGGCATCGAACGGCTGTCGGTATTGGTCGACCACCCTCGTTCGTAGCGATTGTGTATGCCCTGCGTCGTCACCATTGCTCGATGTGGGCCCCAAGGAGACCCAGGCCAGGGTGGTGAGGTGAAGGGGCGCCTCGGCGAACAAGGTTGCCTGACGTGTGAGTAGTCCGATCAGCTGCTCCCGCAGGGGAAGTGAACTCGTAAGCGGTGGTGTGACTTGGGGTAGGAGTCGCTCGAAGGTGGCAGCGAGAAGGTGGGAGGAACTGTTGAAATGGCGGTAGAGGGTGGTTCGCGCGACCTTAGAGGCCTTGGTGACCGCCTCGATCGTGACCGCCTCGACTCCGCCCGTGCTGAGCAGATGAGCCGCGGCGTCGAGCAGACGGGTTCGTGACCGCGCGCGGCGTGGATCGGCGTCGTCGTCGGGCGACGCGTCTTCGCTCAACGCCGTGTCCGTCGTTTGATTGGTCCGGCCGTTCCAACTCGCATCGGGTTATGGTACCAACAGTAGCGTAGCGATACTGCGCGTCCCGCCGTGATCGTTGCTCATGGCAGCGTCCGCCCCCGGGCCTGCCCTCACAGGCCGAGGATTGCCGATGATGACAACCGGATCGATCAAAGAGGATCGCTGGGCCGAGTCGGTCCGTAAACGCGAGATCATCCTCGACTGCGCCGCGACAATTGCCTCGAGTGGCGGCTACGACGCGGTGAAGATGCGCGCAGTTGCCGATAGCGCCGGGATTGCGGTCGGCACCCTCTATCGCCTCTACCCATCGAAGGCGCACGTACTGGTGGCCATCCTGGCGCGTGAGTTCGAACGTATTGGAGCCGAACGAGATTGGACCGCCACAGCGGGATCATCGCGGCTGCGGGTGGAGCACCTGAGTGCGCGCCTCTGTCGAGAATGGCAGACCAGGCCGGCGCTGACGGCGGCCGTGACCCGCGCGTTCGTCAGCGCCGATGGCAGCGCGAGCGCCGAGGTGGACCGCGCGGAGGCGGTCATCGAGCACCTGATCGGGCTGGCGATCGCCGGCGGGGAACCGAACCCGAGGCAACACCGAATCGCCGCCATCGTCGGCAACGTCTGGCTCGCCAGCCTGATCACATGGGTCCGGCACGGCACCTCCGCAGACGATATCGCCGTCCGACTACAGCGCAGCATCGGATTGGTCATCGAGAACGCAGAGTCGCGACAGGCGTGACCGGACGGCGACTTGGACGGAACGCTACTATCGGTAGCGCAGCGATACTGTTAGTATCGTAGGAACCCAATTGGCGGCGAGAGGCGGTCTGATGATCACCCAGTGGATCGAAGCGTGCGAGGTCCAGCGCGTCAGCCTGGTCGGCGGTCTGGTGCTCAATCTGGAGGACTACAACGAGTTGGTCATCACGCGTCCACTGCGCTTGTCACTCCCTCCGGTGGGGGCTTATCCGGCAGAAGACGTGCTCGTTGATCCGAATGACGTGCCGAATTACCAGCGCTCGTTGTTGAACTTCGCCGGGAGCGTCTGCACTCGCGCCACCTGCGACGACGACGGCACTCTGCGTGTCGAGTTCTCCAACGGCTATGGCTTCACAGTGACCGCCGATGAGAGTTTCACGGCGTGGGAGTTGTACGGCAAGCGCCACGGTTATATGGCCTGTCTACCTGGTGGCCGGGTTCGCGTCGTGCGCCATGATCTGCCTGAGGATGACCTGGTTTCGGAGCGCCCGGCGGTGCGCCCTTGAGTGCCGACGATAACGAAACGGACGCGCACGACCTCGCCGCCAATCGGGTCCGCGAACGCGCCTTATCGGCAGCGAGGACGTCCGGGGAGTACAGCGAGCGTCTCGGCGCGTTGGCCCGTTTCACGGTGCGGCACAAGGCGTTGGTCATTGGCGCTTGGGTCGGACTGGCAGTGATTCTGGCCCTGCTGTTTCCGCAACTGGAGACTGTGGTCCAGAAACAGTCGGTGCAGCTGATCCCGCGCGACGTCGGGTCCTTCCAGACCATCGACCGGATGAGCGAGGCCTTCGGCGAGCAGGGCTCCAAGACCATGTTGTTCGTGGCGATGGAGGACCAGTCGGGCATGACGCCGTCGGCGCGGCAACGTTATACCGATCTGGTGTCGCGGCTGCGTGCCGACACCGACCACGTGCTTCTCGTTCAGGACCTGCTGGCTGATCCGGTGACCGCGACTCAGGCGCTCAGCGAGGACGGCAAGGCCTGGTATCTGCCGGTCGGGGTGGCCGGCACGCTCGGTGACCCCGCTGCCGCCGAGTCGGTTACCGCGGTCCGCGCCATCGTCGCCGAGGTGTTCGACGGTTCGTCGACGACGGCGAAGGTCACCGGTCCGCCGTCGACGTTCAGCGATCAGATCGCCGAGGCCGAACACGATCTGCTGTTCATCTCCATCGCCACCGCGGGGTTGATCGCGCTGATCCTGCTCATCGTCTACCGGTCGGTGTTCACCGCGCTGTTGCCTCTGCTGGTGATCGGCATCAGTCTGGCCGTGGGGCGGGGGGTGCTCTCCGCGCTGGGCGAGCTGGGTATGCCGGTGTCGCAGTTCACCGTGGCCTTCATGACGGCGATACTGCTAGGCGCAGGCACCGATTACACCGTCTTTCTCATCAGCCGTTACCACGAACAGCGCCGGGCGCAGGTCGCCCCCGATCAGGCGGTGGAGCACGCGACCGCCAGCATCGGCCGCGTCATCTTGGCCTCGGCCGCCACGGTCGCGTTGGCGTTCGCCGCGATGGTGTTCGCCAACTTGAGCGTGTTCGCCGGGATGGGACCGGCCTGCGCGGTGGCTGTGCTGGTCGGGTTCGTGGCGACCGTGACACTGTTGCCGCCGGTGCTGTCCCTGGCGGCCAAACGCGGCATCGGCGAACCCAAGTCCGACCGCACGCGCCGCTACTGGAACTCGGTAGCCGTGGCCGTGGTGCGCAAGCCCGTGCCGCTGCTGCTGGTCAGCCTTGCCATCCTGCTGGCATTCTCAGCGGTCGCCACGACGATCACGTTGAGCTACGACGACCGCAAAGGACAACCCGACACCACCGCCAGCAACCAGGGGTACCAGCTGTTGGACCGGCACTTCCGCAAGGACATCGTCATCTCCGAATTCCTCGTCGTGGAGTCCCCCACTGACGTGCGCACCGGCAAGGGACTGGCCGACCTTGACGAGATGGCGTCGCGCATCGCGCAGATCCCCGGGGTAACGAAGGTGTCCGGGGTAACCCGCCCCGCGGGAGCACGCCTGGAGCAAGCGCAACTTGGTTGGCAGAACGGACAAATCGGCGACAAGATGGCCGGCGCAGTGGACGACGGCAGCGCCCGCAAGGACGACCTGGCCAAGCTCACCGGCGGCGCGGACCAACTCGCCGGCGGCCTCGCCCAACTCGACACCACCCTGCGGACCGCCCTGACGCCACTGACGGGAATCCTCGACCAGGCCCAGAGCGCCGGACAACAGGTGGACCAGTTCCGGCCCCTGTTGAAGCAACTCTCGGCCACCGCACCTGCCGTCGACCAGGCGCTGCGTTCTGGCCCTGGGCTGCGCCCACTCGCTGAGCAGGCCGACGGCGCCATCGCCACGATCGACCCCCTTGTGGGCGCCCTGAACACCTCGCCGTGGTGCGCGACCACACCGCAGTGCGCCCAAATTCGCGACCAAGTCCAAGTCCTCACGACGCTACGCAACGCCGGGTTCTTCACCCAGGTCGCCGGGCTCGGCGACACCGTCGGCCAGAACGCATCCGTGGCCGATACCCTGGCCGACGTCCAGACCGCCGTCACCTCGTTGGACAACGCGTTCGGTGCGCTCGGTGACCCCGCCGACCTGGCCGGAAACGTCCGCCGACTCCAAGACGGCATCCGCCAACTCGCCTCCGGCGCCCGAGCGCTCGCCACCGGTGTGCACACCCTGGCCGACAGCAACATCGAAATGCTCAGCGGGATGAGCCAGATCGCCACCCAACTGCAGAACTCGGCGCGCGCCAGCACCGGCTCCGACACCGCCAGCGGCTTCTTCCTGCCGCCCAACGCCTTCGAGAACCGGCAGTTCGCCGACGTCGCCAAACAATTCCTCTCCCGTGACGGGAAGACCGCCCGATTCCTCATCGAATCCAGCAACGACCCCTACAGCGCGGACGCCATGCACCTGTCCCATGAGATGGTCGCCGTCGCCGAGGCCGCCCGGCCCAACACCTCCCTGGCGCAGGCCCGCGTCTCGGTCGCCGGATTTCCCGCGGTCAACTCCGACATTCAGCGCCTCCTGACCGCCGACTTCATCCAGCTGGCCGCCGCGACCTTGCTCATCGTGGGCATGATCCTGGTGCTGCTGCTGCGTGCACTGCTCGCCCCGCTCTACCTGCTGGGCACCGTCGTACTCAACTACACCGCGTCGCTGGGCATCGGAGTCTTGGTGTTCCAGTGGGGCCTGGGCTACGAAATCGCGTGGCCTGTGCCGTTGTTGGCGTTCATCATTCTGGTGGCCGTAGGCGCTGACTACAACATGCTCCTGGTCTCGCGTCTCAAGGAGGAATCCACCCGCAACATCCGCGTCGGGGTGCTTCGCACCGTGGCCAGCACCGGCTCGGTGATCACCTCAGCTGGCATCATCTTCGCGGTCAGCATGTTCGGGTTGATGGTCGGCTCCATCGCCATCATGATTCAGGCCGGGTTCATCATCGGCTGTGGTCTGCTGCTCGACACCTTCGTCGTGCGCACGCTCACCGTCCCCGCCATCGCCGTCCTGCTCCGCGAGGCCAGCTGGTGGCCGCAACGCCCCGCCACCACACGATCCCACTAGCGCCTGCAATCGGCTAACCGGCCGCTGTCAGTAGATGTGTTCTTACACCGCCGTCGCATCCCCCCTCGTAGCTGGTGAACGAACTACAAGGACACCTCGGGTCCAAACCCACCCACAGGACGGCCGCGCGAGCGTGCGAGGTGTGGTTGCAACGCCCCGATGGCCAGGTGCCGAAAGCGGACGATTGCACATTTGGCTCTGGCGGGCAGTAAATCGCGACCGGCGCTGTATAGCGACACGACTAGGGGCGAAGTAACAGTTCGTGGCGACACGAAAAGCTCGGCACTTTACGGTTACAGGACCCACGCGCGACGGCCCAACGGCGGTGGAACCTTGGCGCCATTGATGGTGCTGGCGACATCCGTACGCGTCCAACGGCTTTTGACCAGAAACTACTACCGGCACATCGCCCGTACTCTGAAGCGCGCGCGATGGGATATCACACGCAGCGCCGGGATATGTGGGGTCCCGCCAGGTCCGCAGGCTCGAGTAGAACGAAACCCCAATGCCTCGCTCTAGCAGGCGAATTGCGGTCCCAGGCCGTCGAAACCCGCAAACGACTATCGACACGGTCGTGGTGTCGTCATCTAGCCACCGGTTCATAGGTCAGCTCTTCGGTCCACGATGGAGGCTTACCGAGCACCGCCGTGGGGAAGTGGTCGATCGCGGTGCCCAACCGCTGTGAAATGTAATGCAATGGCTGGGAACGCTTTATGCTCGCGGACATGTGGGCCTTTAGGATGTGGTAGCCGGGAACGCGGCGCGTGTACTCACTACGGTCCCCTACGTTCTCGTACCGCATCACCGCGCTGTACAACTTCTCCTCCCGACAGTCCCATGGCGTTGAGATTCGTCAGCATCCTAGTAAGCAGCGGCACGTACAGGACGCCGCCGACAAGAACTCTGGGGTCGACAAGCGCCCCTATTGTCTGAATCGCATGAATGCGCAGAGGGCTGGCGCCGAGGTCGTTCAGGACTTGAAATCCGACTGCTAGGTGTCGCGATTCGTCGCTGTTGACCTTGTTGAAGACCTCGGCGCACAGCGGATCCTCCACCTCGTCGAGCAGGAACTTGAGCAGTGCTCCGTCAAGCGCAGTCTCCAACGCGGGAATCGCCGCTCCGATCACTGTCAGCGGAAGGGCCTCGGCGTATCTGTCGAGCCACTCGATGACGAGGCGAATGTTTTTATTCGGCTGAGGAGTTTCGCCATGGTCAAGCATTCCCCAACGTTTCATGAGGGCGAGCTCCGCGTTAGCGTGCCGCTGCTCCTCCGCGTGAAAGTACTTGTAAATGTCACCTAGGGCATCGAACGGCGCCTTCGGCGCCATGGCGGCGAAAGCGCGTGCTCCGACGTGTTCTATCCACACCACATCAGACATGAACTGCTTCAGGGTGGGCCGCTGCTCGTCGGTGATCGCATCGGCGCCCGGCGCATCCCAATCGATGTCGGCCAGCGCCCACTGCCGATTCTTGATCGTCTCCAGCATGTCGCTGTACTTGAATGCCATTGGACATGTCTCCTTGACTCTCGTGGAAAGGCTTAGCTGGCGATACGCTCGCCCAGCCCGAGTGCGCGGTACAACTTGCAGACACCGCGCGTTTGAAGAACGACGGGATCTGGGCGCCGTTCAGAAAAAGACACGAAAGAGCTTGCGCGCCAGAGAATCCGATGACGCACCAATGCCCGGAATCGGCTACCCGGAAAGGTCACCATGGCGTCCGCAGCGGGCAATTCATTCTGCCATTGACGGGCTACGGGCCAGCGCCGGTGGTCACTCGCTGCGTTCCGTCGGCGTCGAATAGTTCTCTGGTCCAGCGTTCGAGAATTTCGGTGCTGTCCCAGTCGTCGGGGTGGAATCCGGCGCGGGTGTACGAACGAAAACGTTCAATGGCGGCCGAGCTGAACAGTGGAGAACGACGGAAGGCGCGAAGGCTGGTCAGGATGCGTCTCGGGTTGTATGCGGCTGGGTCGCCCACCAACGAGCGAATCGTCTGGACAACCAACTCCGCGAACAGGATTACGGTGGCGAGCCGCATTCCCCAGACTCTGGTGCGTTCGCCGCCTCCGATGGCCGTGTAGACATCGAAAGCGACTGCCTTGTGCTCGCATTCTTCGAATGCGTGCCAGAGCAGAATCGACCGGACTTCGGTGTGGCCGATCAGTCCCTGAGCCTCGTCACTGGTGAGGATGATCTCGGCAAACGTGGCGGTGTAGTGCTCCAGGGCCGCGGTCACGCTCAGCCGCATCGCAGGAGAGAAGCGCTTCTCAAGTCGGCCGACCAACTTCTTGGTGTGACGGTCGATCCCGTCGGTTGGATAGCCCATCGCTTGGAGTCGATCGTTCAGAAGTCGATGCTGATGCCGATGGGTCGCCTCCTGCGCGATGAATCCCTTCACCGCTTCACGTAGATCGGCATCGCTGAGTTGGTCCCGGAACTCGCGCACTGACCGGATAAAAAAATCCTCCCCCTCCGGGAATGTCGCCGACAAGGTCGATACGAAATGGCTCATCACCAAGTCGCCGTCGACGAAGTGCTGACGTTTGGTCGCTGCGGGCATCGCGAAACGGACGCGTCGAGGCTTCGGTAGCACCCGCGCCGGTGGTCGTGCGTTCGGCTCACTGCTCATTGATAGCTCCCGTCGTGATGGACAGCCTGATCATGTGACTTTATGCCTAGTCAGATTGGGATGGCAAGCTTTGACTCATGCGTTCCGAGCGGGTGTACAGCGGGATGTCTGCGGACGAGCGGCGCCAAGACAGGCGAGGACGTCTCATCGATGCGGCAGTTGACTTAATCGGCACACGTGGTGTTGCAGCCGCCACCGTCACTGCCATCTGCGCAAAGTCCGGCGTCACGTCACGCTACTTCTATCAACACTTCTCTGACCGGAACGCGGTGTTGCGGGCGGTCTATCGGCAGGTCTACGGCACGTTTTACGACGTCATAGAGCAAGCAATTCCCGACTCCGACGCCGAACCCGCAGTCTTGGCGTATGGCCCGATCAGCGCCCTAATCCGGATGATCGACGACGACCCTGGGCTTGCCCGGATACTGTTCGTTGAATCCGCGACCGAGCCACTGCTCAGGGAGTTGCGCAGTGAGATGTTGGCCGGATTCACTGACCTCGTGTTGCGCGAGGCCAGACTCCACCTCGACATTGCCGACTCGGCAGTGGGCGTTGCCCACTTGGCCTCCACACTGGGGGTTGGAGGGCTGTTCGAAATTCTGCGCCGCCGACTCGACGGCGAGCTGAGTTTCACTACTGACGAACTCGTCGGGCACTGTGCAGGGTTTCTGGGCAGCCTCGGAGGTTACGTGTTGTTGCAGAATGCAGGGGAGGCGCACACCCCGGTCGCGGCGACGATCGCCAGTGCCGCAGGTCGAACCGCAGATCGCGGCGAAGAAATTTAACGTATCGACTGACTAGTGCTGCACGATTGATCGAAACCGGTGACTTTTCATCCGACTCGACCCCGCGGGTTCATGGTGGGATGCCGACAGCACTGGTGGCGGTAGCAACGTCTACTTCAAAGCCCTGGGGCCAACTGCGCCTGGCTAACCCCATCGCAACAGTCAGTCGGGTCTTCACGGCGTGTTGCGGTCGAGGAAATCGGTGACCGCGGCGGTGAAGGCGTCGTTGTCGTCACCGGCGATCATGTGACCTGTGCCGGACACGTCGACGGTCTCGGAGTGCGGGACTAGTTGGGTGAACTCGTCGACGGTGGCCTGGGAGACGACGTCGGACAGCAGTCCGCGTACGAGCAGTGTGGGGGCGGTGACGCGTCGGGCTCCGTCGATCAGCAGATCGCTGATCGCGTCGAACTGCTCGGTTCCCTCGGTGGCGCCGTCGCGCAGGAAGTCGAAGTTGGAGTGGATGAATGCCGGGTCCCATCGCCAGACCCAGCGGCCATCGTGGCGCTGACGGAGCACCTTGTGCAGGCCGTCGACGTTGTCGGGTCTCGCGCGATGCGGGTTGTAGGCGGCGATCACCTCGGCGGCCTCGTCGAGGGTGCCGAAGCCCTCGGGGCGGGCGGCCATGAACGACACGACACGACGAGCGCCCGCAAACTCCAACCGCGGCGTGACGTCGACCAGGACTACTGCCCCCCACAAGTCCGCGGGTGCAAGCAGATGCGCACCCAAGACCGTCATGCCGCCCAGGGAGGCGCCCACGACGGCGGGCGGAGTATCGGCGCTGAAGTGGTCACGGACGGCGATGAGGTCGCTCGCGAGCCGGTCGACGTCGTAGCGGCCGGCGGGGTCCCAGTCGCTATCACCGTGACCGCGGGTGTCATAGGCGACCACCGAGTACCCGCACGAATGGAGCCGACGCGCCGACCTGCTCCAGGCGTGCCTGTTCTGGCCGCCGCCGTGCAGGAGCAGCACGACGGGACGGTTGCCGTCGTAGTGGTAGTAGTCGGCGGCCAGGGTGATCCCGTCTCCGGTGCGTACCCGATGCTGCACGGCGGAGGTCACGACGCGTTGCCCATGGTGTTCACGATCGTGACGGTGCCCTGCGCGGCGCAAACGGCTTTGTCGCCGTTGGTGATGTCGATCCTCGCCACCCCGCTGCGCTTGCCCAGCGACACGATGTCGGCGACCGCGACACACACTCCGCTGGATACGGGTCTGAGTAAGTTCAGCTTGAACTCGGTGGTGGCGACCCATGATCCTGCCGGAATGACGGGATAGAACACCACCCCGAGGCAGTGGTCGACCATCGCGGACAAACACCCGCCGTGCAGGTTGCCGAACGGTGTCAGCAGATCGTCGCGGGTCTCCATCTCCGCCACCAGCCGACCGGCGGTCAGTTCGGTGTGCCGAAAGTTCAGAAACGTTGACAGTCCTCCGGCTGTGTTCGCCGTTTTCAGCAACTGCGTGGCGATCTGCTCATCGAACTGCGCATACTTCACGGTCACCATGGCGTGTCACGCCTCGCTTTCGTTGTCATCGGTTGACCGCCGTGAGCCGGCGAACCGCTCGAGCATGTCGCCGAACGCGCCGAGGTCGCCGTGTGCGGCGAAGTGCTTGACATCCACGGCGACAAACATCGCGGTGGCGGTGAAGCGCACGACACCGTCCTCTCCCGTTCCGGTTGCGCTGACATGCAGTGCTCGACCTTCGCGGTTGTCGACGCGGGCAACGATGCGGTGGGGTTGATGCAATGGCACCGGTTGGATGTAGGAGATAGCCAGATTGCGGGTGACTGCCGGGGTGCCCGCGATCCATAGGGTGAAGCCGAACAGGTCGTCGCAGGCGGCGGAGATAGCACCGCCGTGCGCGAGACCTGGTGCTCCGCCGTGCCTTTCGTCGAAGACCAGGTCGGTGTACACGTGTTGTCCAGATCGAAACACCGTCATCTGCAAGCCGTTGGGGTTGTCGGGGCCGCATCCCATGCACGTGGGGGTGTGCGGCGGCAACTGCTCTGGCTCAAGGGTTGGCGCCTCGCTCACGCGGTGCTCGATTCTGTAGAGGTGTCGGTCTGCGATTCGGTGCTGGTCTCGGTCGACGGTCGGCGCCGTGGGGTTGTAGGCGGGCGGCCCGGCGCCCAGATCGCGAGGATGACCGCATTGATGGCCGTGATTGCCGAAAGCGCAAGGGCGGCTTGGCTATTGCCGTGTGCGAACGCTTCTTTGGCGATGTCAGCGAGATGCGCAGCAGAGGGACTGGACTGCTCGGAGATTGGCAGTGCTGCCGCCAGCGAGTCCGCGAATGCTTCGCGCGCGGGCGGCGGAACTGCGGGAAGCACGGGTTGGATGCGATTGGTGTATCCGGCGGCCAGCACGCTGCCGGCGATCGCCACACCGATGGCGGCACCGATCTCTCGGCTGGCATCGTTGACTGCGGCGGCCACGCCGTGTTTCTCCACCGGCGTCGCGGCAACGATCGCTGTGGTCGCTGGCGCGGTGACTAGACCCAGCCCGGCGCCCATGGCCAGCAGAGGCCATAGAAAATCGGGGTAAGTCGCATCAACACCGAGGCGGCTGACCAAGTAAAGGCCAACGGCGATGAGCAGCATGCCCGGGGCGGTAACCACGCGCAGGCCGTACCGCTCGGCCAGCATCGGCGCGATCAGCGAGATGACCACGATCGGGACGATCAGCGGCGTGAGGGCCATCGCCGACTGCAATGGCCCGTAGCCGACCACGAGTTGGAGGTACTGCACCAATAGGAAGAAAGCCCCGAACATGACCAGAAACTGGAGGACCAGTGAGAGCGCGCCGCTGCCGAAGCCTCGGTCAGCGAAGAGTCGAAGGTCCAGCAGCGGGTACTCGCGCCGCAGCTCCACGACCACGAACGCCGCTGACCCCACGACGCCGGCGGCGAACAGCCCCAGCACCCACCCGTCGGTCCAACCGCGCAAGGGTGCCTCGGTGACGGCTATGACGATGACACCGACGGCAGCAGCGATGCACAGCGACCCGATGTAGTCCAGGGGTGGATGGGTTTCCTGGGCGGTCTTAGGCAGGGTGAGTGCGGCAGTCATCAATGCCAAACCGGCGACGGTGAGACCGACGAAGATGGATTTCCACGTCCATACCTCCAGCAGCGCCCCGGAGCACAAGACGCCGACGACGGCGCCCGATGCGGCGACACCCGCCCAGATCCCCACGGCGCGGCCGCGTTGATGCTCGGGGAATCCCGCGGTCAGCAGCGACAGCGTCGAGGGCATCACGAACGCAGCACCCAGCCCTGCGATGGCTCGCGCCGAAATCAGCCACCACGGATCTGCTACGAGCAGCGGAATGACCGACGCCGCGGAAAAGACGAGCAGTCCGAGAATCAGAACCAACCGGCGACCGTACCGGTCACCGACGGCGCCCGCAGGGAGGACCAAGCCCGCTAAGACCAGGGTGTAGCCGTCCACGACCCACGTCAATTGACTTTGCGTCGCGCCGGTTTGCTCTGCGATGTCGGGCAGCGAGGTGTACAGGGCCGCCATTGAGCCGATGACCAGTGCCACCGACAGGCACGACACCACAAGCGTCCATCTCTGGCCTCCCGTGAGTTTCCGGGCGGCCTGCATGGGATATGACGCATTGTCGATGTCGTCGAAGACGGGCACGGGCTAGACCGCAGTGGTCCACGTAATGGGCAGCGAGGTGTAGCCACGAATCGGCCCAGACCGCAGCCGCCGCGCGGAGTCCAGGTCGACCTCCCAGTCAGGCACCTTGTCCAGCAACGCATTCAGGGCGATCCGGGTCTCCATCCGCGCTAGCGACGCACCCAGACAGAAGTGAATGCCGCGACCGAAGGCCACCTGGTGCTCGCTGCGGCGCTCGATGTCGAAGACGTCCGGCTCGGGGAAGGCACGCTCGTCACGATTGGCCGACCCGAACAGCAGCAGTCCCTTTTCGCCCTGGCGCATGGTCGTGCCGTGCAGAGTGACATCACGGGTCAGGGTTCGTGAAAGACCCTGAGCGGGTGAGTCGTAACGCAACAACTCCTCCACCGCCGGCCCCAACAGCGTTCGATCGGCGCCCAGGCACCGACGGATCTGCCGATGCTGGGCCAGCACGACCGCGGAGTTCCCCAGCAGATTCGTAGTGGTCTCGTAGCCGGCGACGAGCAGCAACGCGCAGAACCCAAGGACCTCCTCATCGGTCAGCACGACACCGTCGACCGCGGCATTCGCCAACGCCGACATCAGATCCTCGCGAGAATTCTTGCGGCGGTCAGCGAGGAAGTCAGTGAAGTAGGCGTAGATCGCCGCGGCGGCGGCCAGAGCGTCGGAGGTTTGTCCGTGGTTGACGTCGACCTGCACCACCTGGCTCGACCACACTCGGAACTGATCACGATCCGTGGCGGGAACACCCAACAAATCAGCGATCACCGCCGCAGGCAAGATGGCGGCGAAGTCGGTCACAAAGTCCGCACGCCCCGACCCCTCGTCGAGGCGCTCGAACAACTCCGCCGCCATCTGCGTGATGGCGTCTTGTAGACCGGCAACTCTGCGCGGAGTGAACGCTCGGCTCACCAGGGCGCGCAACTGGTCATGTCGCGGAGGGTCCATCACGATCATCATCGGCAGGAACGAACCGATGAAATTCGATCCCGGCGGGGTGGGGAATATCCCGTCCACCGAGGAGTACGTGCCGTGATCCAGTGCTGCGGCCTGAACGTCTGCGTGCCGACTCAATACCCAGGTATGTGATTCCTCGGCGCGGTACACCGGAACCGTATCGCGCAACAACCGGTACGTCGGATAGGGATCGCTGAGGATCGAGGCATCGAACGGGTCATAACGGATCTGCACCGCGACCATAAGAAGCTCCTACCGCGAATGACGACGGTCTAGACTCGGAGTCTAAACGCAGAGAATGAGGTGGGCAACGTGTGTTTCCACCGAAGATCTGACCCGGACGAATCTGTAGCCGAGACAGTACTGACGACCAAGACCAATGCCGTCGCCGCGATTGCTGGAGCGCTGGCAAACTCGCCGACGCGTTGCCGCTTCTGTCGACGACGCAATCTGGATTCGTAGGGCTCGTCCAAGACGACACGCGCGGCCCTACGGTGGAGTTTGAGTTAGAGCGACGGGCTTTCGTTTGCTTGAGCCAGCGCCCCAGCATCATGGCCCAGACGATCAAGGAGTCGGTTGAGTGGGGCGAGGATGATGACACGTCTGGGCGATTGGAGCGCACACCTTCGAAATGACACCACGCCAGTAGCCAGCATCGCCAACACAGTTAGTGCGAACAGACAGGCCATGCGCTTCCTCCTTTTGATGCGGTCATCATCTGTGAGTGCCGTGCGACAGAAGCTGCGTAGGCGTTCAGTTGCACTTTGTCAGCACTCGGACCGCTCCATGTTGAGCGGATCGCCTGGTCTGACCGTAGAACTTACTGCGCGGGCCCGGTAGGTCTCACATCGTTGAACTTTTCGGCATACTTTGTCTCCCGGAGACAAAGGGCGCACTACTGTGCCTAGTGTGCTTGATTCGTCGCGAGGTGAAGGCGCCCCTGCACCCGCATTAGCTGACTTGCTCGGCCGCGTCGGCGACCTGGTCACGGGCCTACCCGAGGCCATCCATCGGCTTCTCGTTGAGCAGGTCACCGAACTTACGGCCGATCAGCAGCTCAGGGATTTGCTGAGCGACACCGTCGCGGCGAACGTGGGCACCTGGTTATCCGTCATCCGCTACTCGATTCCGATCGACCACGTCGAAGCGCCGACGGCTGCCCTCGAACACGCGCGTCGGATGGCGCAGCGTGAGATCCCCGTCAACGCGCTGCTACGCGCCTACAGGCTCGGGCATCAACACGGGCTCAATCTCATCATCGCCGGTTTGCGAAGCGCGGACCTCCCCCCCGAACAGAAACTGGCACTCTTCGAGCAAATCACCAGTGTGTCGTTCCGCTACATCGACTGGATGTCCGAACAGGTGCTGGAGACCTACCAGGTCGAGCGCGCGCACTGGGACGACAACCGGCGGAGTCTGCGTGAACAAGCCATCCGCGACATCCTGGACGGACGCGACATCGACGTGACCGAGACCTCGTACTCCATGAGGTACCCGTTGAGCGCAACGCATATGGCCCTCCTGGTCTGGCTCAACCAGGATGCGAGCGCCGATGCCGATCAGCTCATCGCCCTGGAGCGTGTCGCGCGGGACGCGGCCTCCGCGGCTGGAGCCGAGCAACTGCTCTACCACTCGATTGACCGCCTCGTCGCGTGCGCGTGGATGACGGTCCCCGACCCGTCCAGCTCACTATCTCAGCTGCGCGCCTTCGCCCAAACCTGCAGCGAGAGCCCGCGAATGGCGGTCGGTGCGCCGTCTCGCGGGCTGGATGGCTTTCGTCGGACCTACCGGCAAGCGCAACAGGCGCGCGCAGTCGCGATGGTGGCCGAAGGCGGCACCCGACGATTCGTCGCTGCCCAAGACTCCGGTCTGGCGCTCGCATCGATGCTGCTGGCCGATGTCCCGACGTTGAAGTCCTGGGTCCACGATGTGCTCGGCCCACTCGCTTCGAGCAGCACATCGGATCGCCGTTTGCGAGAAACGCTGAGCACGTTTCTCCGCGCCGGTGGCAGCTTCAAGGCCGCGGCCGTGGACCTCCACATTCACGGCAACACGGTGAAATACCGCGTGAATCGGGCGGTCGAGCGCCGTGGCCGAGCCCTCGCCGATGACCGACTGGACGTCGAGTTCGCACTGCTCATGTGCGCTTGGTTCGGCGACGCAGTCCTGACCTGACTTCGAGGCGAGCG
Source organism: Mycobacterium sp. PTI7 (assembly GCF_056679845.1). Taxonomy (NCBI): domain Bacteria; kingdom Bacillati; phylum Actinomycetota; class Actinomycetes; order Mycobacteriales; family Mycobacteriaceae; genus Mycobacterium; species Mycobacterium sp. PTI7. Next base: position 3,403,287 of record NZ_CM155252.1, on the reverse strand, counting down.
CTCAGTGTCGTGAGAGCCGGAACTCGCTCGGAGAGCGGCCCGTCCATCGCTTGAAGGCATGCGAGAAGTTGGTCAGATCGCCGTATCCCAGTTCGGTGGCGATCTGACTCGCCGACATCGAACGGGTGAGCAACAGCAGCATGGCGCTCTCGCGCAAACACGACTGGCGCAACTGCCGAAAGGTGGTCCCCTCTTCGGATAGACGCCTCTTGAGCGTGCTCGTGGACACCGAGAGTTCGTCTGCCACCCATTGGCTACTTCGCTGCCCGGGGTCCTTCTCCAGCAGCTGTCTCACCTTCTCCGAGAAGGAGGTGGCTCCGCGCCGCTGGTCGAGAGTTCGCTTCAGCTCGGCGACGGCGAGTCGATACGCGAGGGGATCGGAGAAGCGGCACACCTCGTCGAGCGTGTCCGCAGGAACGTGCAGATAGGACATCGGAGCTTCGAAGAACACGCGCCCGGCTAGCGCAGGGTCTTCCTGGTAGGAAGCCGGCGCAACGGGCGCTGGCCAACCCACATGAAGCGCGACGGTCGGCGCGGGACCTACGAGCATGTCCATCAGCCGCAACAACGCCGACCCGGTGTAAGTGACGGCCAGGCAGTCCAGCGCCGGATCGCCGGTGTGTCCGCTCAGCCCAACGGTGAGGCCGTCGGCATTCGGATGAAACTGTGGATTGATGGCTGCGGTGATCAGCGGCAGATAGGTGAGCAGCTCCACTATCTCGGCGACCGAGCCGGCACTCACCAGCGGAACACTCAACGGGCCGAAGGACGTCAACTGGGCCTGCCCGGCGAACGCGAAGCCGAGCAGCGTTGCGTGGTCGACGTCAAGATCGGGGTAGACCTCTCGAAGCCACCGCAACGGGGCCTGAATGTCACGCCGAATCAAGGTGGCCTCGTCAGTACCTTCACGCGCCATGACATCACGAAGCCGCGCGACGACGTCTGGGTCGAGCGCGTGGCTCTCGAGCATCTGCACGAACGCCAGCGGCGGCACACCCGGATCGTTGAGGTTCACCTAAACATGCCCCTCTGAGCCGAAATCACAAGTATCTGACTCCTGCGAACATAGCCGCAGCCACCTTCCTCGATGAGACTTTCACCAAGTCACCGAGCACGAACCTATGAGGAGTTGGCCATGGCGGTTGTCACCTTCGTCTCCCACGACGGCGAGAAGCGCGAAGCGCCTCTGCAGGCAGGTCAGTCGCTGATGCAGGTTGCGACAAACAACGCGATACCCGGTATCGACGGCGACTGCGGCGGCGAGGCCGCGTGTGGCACCTGCCACGTGGTCGTCGATCCGCAGTGGTCAGAGCAGGTGGGCCTCTCCGGCGCCGAGGAAGAGGAGATGCTCTCAATGAACCCCGAGCGACAGCCGACCTCTCGGCTGTCGTGCCAGATGCCGGTGTCCGAGGCGTGGGACGGCTTGATCCTCCACACCCCCGAATTCCAAATGTGACGACAACGAATAGGTAGGCGTGATGAGCATTCCCGGAGCAATCACCGACAGAGTTCAGTCGAGCATCCCGATCGAGCGCCAAATCCAAGGCGCGCACCTGTACGACAAGGCCCGGCGATGGCTCACCCGCACGAACGGAGAGAAGATCTTCGTCGAGAAGCCCATCCCCCCGGTGGAAGACGTGGAACTCGCCGACATCGACGTCAGCAACCCCTTCCTATACCGGCAGGGGCGCTGGCAGTCCTACTTCGAACGTTTGCGCAACGAGGCTCCGGTCCACTATCAGCCCAATAGCCCGTTCGGTCCGTTCTGGTCCGTCACGCGTCACGCCGACATCGTGGCCGTCGACAAGAACCACGAGGTCTTCTCCGCCGAGCCGTTCATCGTCATCGGTGTCCCGCCTCGGTTCCTCGACATCGCGATGTTCATCGCGATGGATCCGCCACGCCACGACAGGCAGCGGGCCGCCGTTCAAGGGGTGGTCGCGCCGAAGAACCTGCGTGAGATGGAGGGTCTGATTCGCTCGCGCGTCCGGGAGGTGCTCGATGATTTGCCAGTGCACGAGCGGTTCGACTGGGTACAGAACGTCTCGGTCGAACTGACCGCTCGGATGCTGGCGACCCTCCTGGACTTCCCATACGAACAGCGTCGCAAGCTCGTCCACTGGTCGGATCTCGCGACGTCGATGGAGCAGGCGAACGGCGGGCCCTCGGACAACGACGAGGTGTTCAACGGAATGCGCGACATGGCGCGAGGTCTCAGCACTCTCTGGCACGACAAGGCCGCCCGGACAGCTGCCGGGGAAGAACCCGGCTTCGACTTGATCACCATGCTGCAGAGCAATGAGAGCACCAAGGATCTGATCGACCGACCGATGGAGTTCTTGGGCAACCTCGTGTTACTGATCGTCGGCGGCAATGACACGACCCGCAACTCGATGAGCGGCGGCGTTCTTGCGCTGAACCGGTTCCCGGACCAGTTCGAGAAGTTGAAGGCAAACCCCGACCTGATCCCCAACATGTGCTCGGAAATCATCCGGTGGCAGACGCCGCTGGCCTACATGCGCCGAATCGCCAAGGCCGACACCGTGTTGAACGGGCAGTTCATCCGCAAGGGCGACAAGGTCGTGATGTGGTACGCCTCGGGCAATCGCGACGAGCGCGTATTCGAACGGCCCGACGACTTCATCGTCGACCGGGCCAACGCCCGGAACCACATCTCGTTTGGTTTCGGGGTCCACCGCTGCATGGGCAACCGGCTGGCAGAGCTTCAGCTGCGCATCCTCTGGGAAGAACTGCTGTCTCGCTTCGAGAACATCGAGGTCATTGGCGAACCCGAGTACGTGCAGTCCAACTTCGTGCGGGGTATCAGCAAGATGATGGTCCGGCTGACCCCGATGTCCGACGCGTGACACCGCAGCGGGCCATCATCGTTGGGGCCAGCCATGCAGGGGCACAACTCGTGGCCAGCCTGCGCCAGGAAGGCTGGACCGGTCAGATCGTCCTCGTCGGCGAGGAGTCGGCGCTGCCCTACCAACGCCCCCCACTGTCGAAGGCCTACCTGACGGGCAGATGCGCGGTCGACGAACTGCCGATCCGCAGCGCGGACTTCTACGCCAAGCAGGAAATCCGGATTCTGGACGCGACGGTGCAGGCAATCGACCGCACGGCCAAACACGTCGCCCTGAACACCGGCGAGACCCTGCGCTACGACAAGCTCGCGCTGTGCACCGGCGCCCGCCCCCGCCGACTCTGCATCCCAGGAGCCGAACTGGCCGGAGTGCACTACCTACGCACCGCCGCGGACGTCGAGCGAATTCACGAGGCGACCAGCCGTAGCCGACGAGCCGTCATCGTCGGCGGCGGCTACATCGGACTGGAGACGGCCTCCTCGCTGCGCGCACTCGGCCTCGAGGTCACTGTGCTCGAAGCGACCGAACGCGTTCTCGAAAGGGTCACCGCCCCAGAGGTATCGGAGTTCTTCGATCGGATCCACCGCGAGGAGGGCGTCAACATCCGGAACGGCGCCCTGGTCGCGGCTGTCTCCGGCGACAGCAAGGTCCGCGACGTGATCCTGGCCAACGGCGAATCAATTCCCGCCGACTTCGTCATCGTCGGCATAGGAGTCCAGCCGAACACCGAACTCGCCGCCGCAGCGGGTCTGACCGTCGACAACGGCGTCGTGATCGACGACCAGACCCGGACCAGCGACCACGACATCGTCGCCGCCGGCGACTGCGCCAGCCACGACATGGCCCGCTACGGCCGCCGCATCCGACTGGAGTCCGTGCCAAGCGCGGCCGAGCAAGCCAAGGTCGCCGCCGCGACGATCTGCGGAAAGCCCAAACAGATCGCAGCACTTCCATGGTTCTGGTCAGATCAATACGACCTCAAACTTCAGATCGCCGGTCTCAATACCGGGTACGACGAAGTCGTGCTCAGCGGCGACCCGACCAAGGACCGCGACTTCACCTGCTTCTACCTTCGTGGCGGCGAACTCATTGCCGCTGACTGCGTCAACCGCCCTCGCGACTTCATGTTCAGCAAGCGGGCCATCACTCAGCAGACCCCCGTCGACCGAGCCGAACTGACGCTGGCCGGCGTGGCGTCCGGTTCGACGAGCTGATCACCCGTGACACACGCCGGAACAGGGCGACGAAGGGCACGACGACACGCGACCAGACCGCTCCATCGAAGTGCCCATCCGATTCTGAGTCACAGTTGAAGCGATCGGAGACGACGCTGGAAGAAGGCCGAGCCCAGCTGCGACACCGGGGGCAGCCAGGGGGTCACTCCACACGATGCTTTGACCCAGACCTAAGGTCGATCGGCTTCAGGAACCCAGGACAGGCGAGGAGGCGGCAATGACCAAGGTGCAGATTCCCTACCGGCACGAGAAGGGAGGTCATTGCGGTTCGGGTGCGCTTCGGGACCTCACCGAGTGGGCCGAAATCGGTTGGGAATCCGAATACCTCGATGAAGGATTGGTCTTCGCCCTCGGTGGAGCCCTGGACTTCTGCTACGTCCGCTCGCCGCAGCTGACTCCGCAGACCTACCTCGTGGGGCGGGGTGGCGACTTGGAGCAGGATTACCTCACGCGGGTGGGCGCGAAGTTCGTCGTGCGAACTACCGATGACCCGGACGTGGGATGGGCATTCGTGACCGACGAAGTCGACAAGGGCCGTCCGGTCATGGTGTGGGCGGACATCGGCGAGCTCCCCTATCTGCGCGTCCGACTGCATATGAGCCGCCACGACATCGTCATCGTCGGTTACGACGACGAGGAACGGGTGGCGCACGTGGTCGACAACGATCGCGACACCACCCAGCTCGTTCCCTACGACAATTTACGACGAGCGCGGTCCTCAGTCGGGTTCCCCACCCCCACCCGGCACACCACCTATCACGTCGATTGGCCGGACCATGTGCCCGACCTCCGTCCGATTGCGAGTGACGCGCTCGGCGCGAGCGCAGCAGTCGTGCGCGGTGACGCCGCGGGTGCGCCGCTACTGCACGTCGAGGCGGCCGAGGTCGGATCTTCGGGCTTGAAGGGCGTGCAGGCATTCGCAGAGGACTTGCGTTCTTGGTCCACGTCATTCGACGACGAGGATCTGACGGCAGCATTATTCGGGCTCGGTGCGTTCATCGAGATGGCCGGCACCGGGGGTGGGCTCTTCCGCACGTTGCAGGCGCAGGGTTGCCAGACCATCGCCGACCTTCTGAACGACGCCGCCACCGCCGATGCCGCGGCGGCAGCCAGAGACGCCTCCGAGGCGTGGTCCGCGCTGGCGGCGGCGGCCACGAATGCTGACACGCCGCTGCGCAGCCGCAGCCTAGCTGCAGCCGAGGTCGCCGCAATGCTCCCGGAGACCGAGGTGCGTCTCGTCGGAGCCCTCGAAAGGGCCAGTCGATCACTTGGCGCGTCGACGCGACGTTGACTATCAACTGAAAGTTGACCCGTGATCGGCACTTTGGGCGATTCGGCTTCCTGGGGACCACCGGTTCTCTGGAACGGCAGCACGACGACGTCCAGCGCTACCGGCGAAGAGCAACAAAGGTTTAGACTCTGAGTCCAAACTCCGCGAACGGGAGGGACGATGCGCAAGGTTCCACGTCAGATCTCTAATCGGCTTCCCGCCGCGGCGGACCTGTTCGCCGAGAAGGGGCTCAACGACACCAAGATTGAAGACGTCGCCGCAGTAACCGGCGTGCCGAAGGCAACGCTGTACTACTACTTCGCCGGCAAGGAGGAGATCCTCGCGTTCCTGCTCGAGGATCTCCTCAAGGACATCTCCGAGGCCGTGAACGCGATCGTCCATACCGATGGCACCGGTGCCGAACGCCTCGAACTCGTCATCCGTGCGCAGCTGCGGGCGATGGCGCAACGCCCAGCGGTCTGCCGTGCACTCATCGGTGAACTGGGACGAGCCGCCCGGATGCCCGTCATCGCCGAGATGATCAACACCGCCTATCAAAAGCCCGTAGAGGCTCTGCTACTCGCAGGAGCCCGCGACGGATCCCTCGTGGAACAGCCCGACGCGCGCTCCACGTCGATCGCGCTGTTCGGTGCCGTCACCATCAACGCCCTCATGTACCTGGTCACCGATCACCATCTCGACGAGACAGTGGTCGCCGACACCCTCTACGCCGTCATGTTCAACGGCCTTCGCCCTCGCCAAGGAGACGAAATATGAGCACCTATGGCCTGTCGGTTCTCGGCGCGGACCTGCAATCGATGGCTCAGACCGCCCGAGCCGCCGACGACGCCGGCTTCGACGCCGCATGGGCCTCCGAGTTCTACTCACGCTCCGGGTCGATCACCATGGCCGCGATGGCCAACAGCACACAGAACTGCCGGATCGGGTCCTCCATCCTCTACGGCGTCGGCCGAAGCCCCCTGGTGCTAGCCACCGAGGCACGCGACCTCGACGAACTCTCCCACGGACGACTGGTGCTCGGCATCGGCAACGGCACCAAACGGATGATGAGCGATTGGCACGGTGTCCCCGACACGTCCGCACCCGCGCTGAGGATGGAAGAACTCGTCGTGCTGCTGCGCCGCATCTGGAACCTGCACGAAGGTCCAATCCACCACGAGGGCCGCTTCTACACGATGAACCTCGTTCCGACCGGCGAAGTCCAACCCCCCAGCCGGCCGATCCCGATCATCACCGCCGGTGTGCGCCCCCGGATGTGCGAGGCGGCCGGCAGAGTCGCCGACGGGCTCGCAGGACATCCCCTATTCACCACCACCTACGTCCAGGAGATTGTCCGCCCCGCCATCGCCAAGGGCGCCGCGCACGCCGACCGCGACCCCCGTGACGTCGAAGTCGTCTCCATGGTCATGTGCGCCATCCACGACGACGCCGAGGTCGCCAGACGCGAACTGGCCCAACAGATTGCGTTCTACTCCTCGGTCAAGTCCTACGAGACGGTCCTCGACGTGAACGGCTTCGCCACCGAGGGCAAGGCGATCCGGGAAGCCTTCGCCCGACGTGATTTCCCGGCGATGTTCGCCGCAGTGTCCGACAAGATGATCGACACCATGGGCGTCGCAGGCACCGCGGACGACGTCCGCAACGGGCTTACCCGCTACGAAGGCGTTCTCGACCACATCATGCTGTACTCACCATCGGTCGGCATCGCCCCCGAACGCGTACAGGAGAACCTCGAGAGCATCATCCGAGAATGCGCACCGCTGAGATCTTCTCGATCGGAACAGTAGGTCATCTTTTCCCGGAACCTGGACCGCATTCGCTGCGACCCCACTCGGAGCGACCCACGCAACCCAGCGGACGCGATGTCGCCCACCGCGTCAGGCTCTGCGTGTCTCGAATGTGTTACTAACAGGCTACCGGGGACTTAGTAAGCAACGACGGCCCGACAAATGTTCGGAACGGAGTTGCCCCCAAACGAAGTGATGGTCTCATTCTCCCGAGAATCGCTCGGCCACACCGTACTGGGCCGCCCGACGCATGAGGTCCTGCTGCAACCTTTGGAGAACGGCGCGGCACGCCGTGCAAGCAATTAACACCGATAGTTTCCGGCCTGGATCAGGTCAGAACTGAGACGCTGCCGCAGTGTGCAGCCGCGAACATCAAAGGCATGTGACTTTCAGCTTCGGGCGTCTCCGTCATGGCACAGTCTGCAGGATGCGGAGTGGACACCGCTGGGTGCGTTGAGGACGAAATGAGAAGACGGAGTGCGTGTCGAGCCCTCGCTTTCCTCGCGGGACTCGTCGCCGCTGACGCAGCTGTCGGGGGGCCCGAGGGTCGTGCTTCTCACGGGCACTAGCTGATGTGGCGATATTCGCCGAACCCGCCGGAGTCCCACGCCCGACAGTTGTCGGGATTGAAGTGGCCTCGATACACGGGCCTTGGCATACAGATCGCGCCTCGCTACGTGCGAGAGATCTGCGCAACGGCCAACCCGACGCAATCGAAGTGACCACCCGGCGCATCTACCGCCTTTTTCGTCCGGCGAATAGCCGTCGTCCGGACGCCAGAATGCAAGAGGTGTGTGGATCGGGTGGTCGAGCACGCCGGGGAGACGCTTGGGGCAGAGGCATGGCGCCGAGGCCTAGTCGGCTGGAACGTTCAGTGGGTCGACAGGCCTGGCGGCGTAAGAATGCGGATCATGGGCGTTCGTCGGCATGAATGTGGCTGTGGTCGTGGACCGATCCGTCCGCACGTTTCTATGTTCAACGTATGAACTCGAATGAGAAGCTTCGGGCTCGGTACCGAGCCCGTGAAGCACAGCGGAGAATGAACGAGGAGAGGGCTCGGCGTGAGCGCGCCAATGCCGATGCCGCCGCGACGATCCGACTGACGCTGCACCGAGTTGAGGCTGTCGATACATGGGAACGGGTGCGACTCGATCAGGCGCAGGAGCGTGTCCGCGCCGAGGGGGCTAAAAGGCGTGCAGATCATCTCGCCGGTCTGCAGGCCGCCGTCGAGCAGATGAGGGGTCGGGGCGAGACGTTGGTCAAGATCGCTGCGCTTGTCGATGTCGATGTTCGCGAGATCAAAATCGCGCTGCGCAGGGCTCGCACTGCAGACGAGGGAGGACGCGGGATGGCGGGCATCTCGGGCGCGGGTACGCGGTCTGCTGGCTCCGCGCCGCAAGACGGGGATTTCGAGATCAGAGACCCACTGTCCGACAATGCCGATCGACGTTCCTTCAGCGGTGATGACGACGGCGCCGGTTCCTACGACCCGACTCGGTGTGTCCGCTGCGAGGCAGTGATGCTTGATCTCGACGACGGGCCGCGACGCGGACGTCGTCGGCTGTACTGTTCCGACACGTGCCGACGTGACGCCTCGGCGGCGCGTACGGCCGCAGAGCGCTACGGGTCACCCATACGAGTCGTCGAGGTGCGGAAAACCGTTGCCTCCTCCAAGCCGACTGCGGCGTCCGCAAGGCCGGAGCTGGCGCCCATCACGCCGCTCCACGCCGTCGACATCTTGCTCGAGAACGACGAGGCGCTGCACGCGTTGCTAGCGCGCGTGACAGAACAAGCGCGACTCAAGAAACTGGATCGCCCGACACTGACGGCCGCGAGAGAACTTTCGAAAGCCGTTCATCCGTTGCGTGGTTGATGGGGCCTTCACCCCCGTACCAGGCAGCAGTCGCTCAGCGTGTCCTGCGGCGGCGGTGTCTTCGGCTGGCAGGACTGCATCCGGTCATGCTCGCGACGGCGCGACCGAGGCTATGAATGGACCATCCGGCGAGTTCGGCTGCCAGGTCCTCGATGTCCCACTCGAGCTCGTGAATTGCCGATCGACGCTTGGCCTTGATCATTTCGCTTGCGTCGTCGTGGTGGGGTCGGATCCGGTGTTGGCGTTCATAGTCATCAACAACGGTGTCGCACACGTCGTCGAGCGTGGTGATCAAACGGGTCGCGGCCATGTCCGTGTTCTCTGCGATGTACTCGTCGCAATCTTCCTGGGACCAGGATGGCGGGAATCGCAAGTGCGATCGGAATAGGTGCCTGATTGCTTTGCCGAATTCGCCGGAGAACTGGATGTCGGGCCAGTCCTCAACGGTCTCGTCGGCCAGTTTCTTCACATCGTCTTCGAGACTCACGACCATCGCCTCCCGGTTCCATTCCGATGATGCTCGCCGGCACCGACAAGACAGCGCATTGAGTGCTGGCGGGTGGCGTTTCAGGAGGCTTCTGTGGCTAGATCTCCGACAGGCTCTCCAGGAAGTGTGTCCGGCGCGATCTCCGTGTTGGCCAACCCGATGCGGTTGCCCCGTAGCAGCGAGGGGCGCGAGGGTTGCGAGGCTTGATCTGCCGACACATCTTTGGCGGGCGGGTAGACGGTCCACAGCAGCACGTTCCGGTGATTCCGCGCGCCGTCGTCCTCGATTACCCAGCCAAGGCTTCGAAGCGCGGGCGCGTGCCGTTTCAGAAGTGCTGTGACGTCCCGACCGTTCCTGGGCCACTCCTTGGGCCTGCGCCAGGTGTCGCCGGCCGGCGTCACTGTCGCCAGCAGGTCCGCTCCGGATCCTCCGATGAGTGGTTCTTGGATGTGTTGGCGTAGCCGTTCGATGAACGGGTCGGCGGACAGACTGTCTTCGGAGAGTTGGTTGGCGCGCGCCAAGTAACGACGGAAGCCATTGGTCGACAGAATCTCGTCCACGGCCGCCAGCGTGCGACTGAAGTCCGCCATCCGGGGCGACACATCGACCGAGATGGTCTCAAGCCGTTGATGGACTAGGGCGGCCAGATCGAGTAGCCCACTGAGAATGCCTGGTAGAGCCGTGCGCCAATGTTGTTGCATCGTGGCCTCCGGTTGTCGCATGTGGCGATCAATGCGTCGCAGCTCGACCGTCGCCAGTCGTTCCGCAAGGTCGGGTCGCACCGCGCCGACGTCGATGCCGTTGATGATGACGCACCGACGGAACTTGATGACTGCGAGGTCGGCGTCGGTGTACAACGCTCGTTTGACGTTGCCGTCGCCCGTGGCGGCGCGGCACAGCGAGTCCGACAGCCACGGCGGGATTGCAGACAAGTTGTCGAGGGCGACTACCCACGACCCGGATGCCGCGGTCACCCAGGAGTCAGCGTCGCGCGGCGCTTGGCGCAACGGGACCGGGGAGGGGTCGATCAGATCGACAAGCATGCGCGTCGTCGTGCTCTTGGCGCCGCCTTGTTCGGCGAAGAGTGCCAACACAGGATGCGGGACATCGCACTGGACGAGCGCCGCAACGAGCACCGCGAGGAGGACGGGCCGGTCCTCAACGTTGATGTTGACGAAATCCCAAAGTCGATCCAAATCGCCCACCGACGGCAGTGGCATCGCCGCCGTCAGCTTGCTTCGCAGAAAACGAACCGGGGCGGAATCGGTGATCATCCAGCGTCCCTGGCCGATGCGGATCACCTTGCCGTCAGGTCGTCCGGTATCGATGTAGTTGATGCCGTCCAGTTCTGCGACGCGCAGATGCAACTTCTCCGGAGCCTTACTGGCGGCCATCCCTTCGAGGATCAACGTGGCGTCGGTGAGCGCCTGGCCACCGGCGACGGTGCCGGTGTCGTGGAAGTAGCGCGAAGCGAGTTCGGCGCGCAGGCCGGCCTTGCCAGCGCGTAGCAGCATTGCCAGGTGCGGCCGCGTACGTTCGGCACCGAAGGGTTCACCGTCCTCGGAGACGCCGAGGCAATAGCGTTCCTGCGCCATGGCTACCAAGCGCGCGGCTACCGACTTCTTGTCCGTCTCGCCATTGTCGGTCACGGGTTTTCCTGCCCGAGGCGCTTCTGTAGTCGGGCATGACGAAGTATCCTCATGACGAACTTCCGTGTCGAGCGATCGGGTGGTTCAAACGAAAGGCCTCGGCTAGTCCCCGAGGTCTTTCTTGTGTTCGGGCATCACGCGGCGTCGCCGCCTCCGCGTCGCGTTGCTTTCTCGCGCTGCGAGATCCAGCGCAACACCTCATCACGGCGGTAAACGACACGCCGTCCCAGCGTGAAGCTGGCGGGGCCGATATCAGAATGACGCCAGTAGCGCAGGGTGCCGATCGGGACACCCGTCATCTCCGAGACCTGTTTCGCGTCGAGCAGTTCCATGCGATTCCTCCTGAATCGAACATCTCCGTTAATGGTCTAAGAGTGCGAACGGTCTCGGCTTCTTGTCCACCACCACAGTCATATTCGTCTGCAATCTGCTTGTGCTCTGTCGAGTCGCCGCTCCAGCCATGAAAACAAAGCGGATGAGTGCTACGGATTCACTGCGGTATGTTCGAGGCGTGATCACGCGGAACGAGCGCGCGGGTATCGACGACCGCTGGCACAAGCGCGTCAAGGAACCGGACGGCACCATGCGGACGGAACGTTCTGCTGTCTACGGCAAGGTTTCGCGTTGGCGTGTCCGGTGGGTCGACAGCACGGGCGCCGAGCGCACGAAGATCTTCCAGCGCAAGCCGGATGCGCAGGCTTACCTCAACGGGCTGACCGCTGATGTTCACCGCGGCGAGTATGTCGATCCGCGGAAGAGTTCAGAGACGTTCGGATCGGTCGCCGAGCAGTGGTTCGCCACCAAACAGCATCGAAAGCCGAAAACCGTTGCAGGCTATCGCTCGTTGCTTGATACCGTGATCTTGCCGAGGTGGGAAGGTGTCCCGCTGAAACGGCTTGACTACGAGTCTTATTCAACGTGGCTGGGGGCGCTGTCAATCGATGGCGGGCAGCGCGGATCCGGTCCATCGGCAAGTCGAATCACTCAGACGCACCAGTTGGTCGGCGCGGTCCTCAAGTACGCCCAACGGACCGGCAAGGTCGCGAAGAACGTCGCACTAGAGATCAAGCGGGACGAAGATCTACCTGAACAACACGAGCGTGAGCGGCGCTACCTGAGCCATGCCGAGCTGCTGTTGCTGGCCAAGGCCGCAGACCGATTTGAAACGCTGACGTTGGTGCTGGGGTACTGCGGCCTCCGGTTCGGTGAGGCCGTCGCACTGCGACGCCGGCATGTGGGGGATCGAGTTCTGACCGTGAGGTCGTCGGCGACGGCGGTCACCGGTCGCGGCATCGTCGAGTCGACCACCAAGACGAAGCGGGATCGTCATGTGCCAGTGCCGGAACCGGTGTGGCAGCGGCTCCACGCGGAACTACCCACCGAACCGAATGATCTGGTGTTTCCAAGCCGCAAGGGTGGGTTCTTGCCGCTCGGCGAGTATCGCTGGGCGTTCGACAATGCGTGCGACGAAGTTGGGATCGAAGGGTTGGTACCCCACGGCCTACGACACACCACGGCGTCCCTGGCGATCAGCGCAGGCGCTAACGTCAAGGTCGTGCAGAGACTCCTGGGGCACGCGACCGCGTCGATGACGCTTGACCGTTACGGCCACCTGCTCAACGACGATTTGAGCGGCGTGGCCGATGCTCTGGGCAAGGCCATCGATAGCACTGCGGTATCACTGCGGTATTTAGCGCGTCAGAATGAAGACGAAATGACCCGAAAAACCCGCTGAGCTGCAAAGCCCCCATAGCCCAATTGGCAGAGGCAGCGGACTTAAAATCCGCCAAGTGTCGGTTCGAGTCCGACTGGGGGCACGTATGTCGTGCGACTGCGCGAAGTCGTACAGGCTCCGGGCCCCCGCCACCGCGAGCGTGAATCTGACGACGGAATCGGCTCCGCAGCGTCGTCAGGTTCACACTCGAGCGCTCTCGGGCGCGAGGACGTAGCCCGGCGTCCGGCCTCGACCAGCGGCATACTCGTGCCGTGGACACCGTGGAGTTCTGGAAGAGTGCCGAGCAGCACGTCGTGCGATACGGGGCCAGCTTCGTCCCGCGAGTCATCAAGCGCGCCAGCGGAAGCTACGTCTACGACGAGCACGGCTGGGCGATCCTCGACTTCACCTCGGGTCAGATGAGTTCGGTGCTGGGTCACTCACATCCCGACGTGGTGGCCACGGTGTCGACGTCGGTCGCCACCCTCGACCACCTCTTCAGCGGAATGCTGAGCGAACCGGTGGTGGAGGTGTCGGCGAAGCTTGCGGCAACCCTGCCTGCCGCGCTGAGCAAGGTCTTGCTCCTCACCACGGGCGCTGAGTCCAACGAAGCCGCCATCAAGATGGCGAAGCTCTACACCGGCAGGTTCGAGGTCGTGTCCTTCGACCGGTCGTGGCATGGGATGACGTCGGGCGCGGCCTCGGCGACGTTCAGCGCCGGGCGCCGCGGCTACGGTCCGCCGATGCCGGGCAACCTGACCCTGCCGACGCCGAACGCCTACCGCTCGCCGTTTCGGCACCCAGATGGCAGCTACGACTGGCAGTCAGAGTTGGAGTACGGCTTCGCGATCGTCGACGCGCAGTCCTGCGGCAGCCTCGCCGCGTGCCTCGTCGAACCCATCCTCTCGTCGGGCGGAATCATCGAGCCACCGCCGGGATACCTGGCCCGGCTCAAGGAGCTGTGCGCCGAGCGGGGGATGCTCCTGATCGTCGACGAGGCCCAGACCGGCGTCGGCCGCACCGGCACGCTGTACGCGTTCGAACGCGACGGGATCGTGCCCGACCTGCTGACGCTGTCGAAGACGCTCGGCGCGGGCCTGCCCGTGGCGGCCGTCGTCACCACCGAGGAGATCGAAAGCGTGTGCCACGAACGGGGATTCCTGTTCTTCACGACGCACGTGTCGGACCCACTCGCCGCGGCCGTGGCGTCGACCGTCTTGATGGTCGTCGAGCGCGACGGTCTCGTGGAGCGCGCCGCCCGCCTCGGCCGGCACCTCGGGACACGCCTGACCGCACTCAGGGATCGCCACGATCAGGTCGGCGACGTCCGGGGGAGGGGACTGCTTCAGGGAATCGAGTTGGTGACCGACAAGGTGGGCAAGGCGCCCGCCGAGGATCTGGGTGCGCGCGTCACGGCGGAGTGCCTGCGCCGCGGGTTGCACATGAACATCGTGCAGTTGCCCGGTATGGGCGGCATCTTCCGGATCGCCCCGCCCCTCACGATCGCCGAGGCGGAACTCGATGCGGGACTGGACATCCTCGACGATGCGATCGCCGCCTGCCTGAAGTGACGGGCTGACTCAGCCCGGCGCTTGCGTGCAGTACGTCCCCCGCGCGGCGCGGACGACGACGGCGGCCTGTTCGGGCGTCGCGCCGTATTGGGCCGCCGTCGAGTCGATCACCGCCTGCGCGGGCTGCCCGGTGTAGAGACTGCGGCAGACCTGTCGCCCGACCGTCAGCAGTTGATCGTCGTCGCCGGGGAAGTTGCCCCGGGTGGCATTCAGGTATTGGGTGTCCTGGGCCGTCAACGGGATCGGCCAGGCGCCGGCCGGCGCGGCTGGTACCACCGCCAGCGCTGCCGCTACCAATCCTGCGATGACTACTCCCCGTGTGCGCTCGATGATTATCGCTGCTCCTCCCCGTGCCAGGAGACCATCGCATCACACCCGCGGCGGGCGCCGAGGCGGTTCCAGTCAACGCGAGTGTGAAGCTGACGACGAACTTCGGGCGGCAGGCGTCGTCACAGTCACACTCGAGCCCACGTCAGAAGGTCGTCGACCTGCCATTCGGTGCGAGGACGAAACCTGGTCGAGCATGTCCGAGAATGCGTCCTTGAGGCTGTTCGTCAGGCCACTGCGGGAGTCGAAGAAATCTGTCAATCTCACCTTTTCGGCATGGTTTGGTGAAACGCTCGAGGTGTGGCGAGGCTGGAAGCCGACGGCTCATCTCCGTCGAGAGTCGTTGGATCGCTGACGACTCCGCGTGCCGCGGCGTTGGCGGGCGTGTTGTTCGCCGTGCTCTTCATCATCGTGGTGCTCTCGGTCCGTGCTGCCATGCCCGAGAGCGCCGACGGCTCCGTCGAGTGGGTGGAGAGCCGACGTGGCGGCATCCGAGTCGCGGCAATCATGATGCCCTTTGCCGGTATCGCGTTCCTGTGGTTCATCGCGGTGGTGCGCGACGGCCTCGGTCTCCTCGAGGACCGTTTCTTCGCGACGGTCTTCCTGGGTAGCGGTCTGCTGTTCCTCGCCACGATGTTCTTCGCGACGAGTGTCGCCGCGGGTCTCGCAGCCACCGGATCCGAGACCGATGACGAGACGATGGTCTTCGCGATGACCGTCGTCCTGGGCACCTGCAAGACCTTTGGCACCCGGATGGCGGCGGTGTTCATGATTTCGCTCGCCACGATCTGGATGAAGACGGGACTGATGCCGAGGTGGTTGGTGTATCTGACCTACACGACCGCTGCGGCCCAGATGATCGCCGGCGAGCTGAGTATGTGGGTGACGGTGGCGTTCCCCGTCTGGGTCATCGTGGTCAGTGGCCTCCTGTTGACCCGCGCCGGATTTCTGAACGACGATCAGTCTGGAGGGTGAGCGTTGGCCGGGACGAATGTGTTGGGACTGTGGGCCTTTCTCCTCATCGTCATCGCGGTGTCGATAGCGGTCGCAGTTGCCGCGGTTCGCCTGTCGGGTCGTCTCTTTGCTCGTGAAGACGGCGAGTTCACGTCTTCGCTGTCCCCGTTCCTCACGACGGTCGCCCTGGTCTATGGCGCGCTTCTCGGTTTCACCGTGGTCGTTGCCTGGGAACAGTTCTCCTCCGCTGAGGCGACCGTCAGTCACGAGGCGTCCACCTTGACGACGATGTACCGACAGACAGTAGGGATGCCTCAGCCCGAGCAGCGCCTGCTGCGGGAGGCGGTCCGTGACTACACCGTGTCGGTCTCCGAGGAGTGGGACAGTCAATACGAGGGTGACGCGAACGATTCAGCGCGGTCGGCGATCACGGACATGTATCGCATCTTGGGCCAGCAAGGAACCGTTCGGGCGAACAGTTCCCTCGACGGCGAGTTCCTCAAGCAGGTGGCGCTGTTGGCGTCCGATCGGAACGCACGATTCCTCGACGCGAAACCACGGATACCGGGCCTGCTGTGGGGCGGACTGCTGTTCGGCGGTGTTCTCCTGATCTCGATGCTGGCCATGTCACGACCCGTCGATCGGCGAGTGCACGTCGTGTTGACCAGTTCCGTGGGTGTGCTGCTCGGTCTGCTGTTGTTCATCGTCTTTTGGCTCGATCGTCCGTTCGGACGAGACCTGGGTGTCACACCGGAGCCCTTCACCAATGCGCGAATGACCTTCGACGCCATCGACGAGAGCGTCTGAACCTTCCGTGAAGAAGTGGCTATGCGGTTGAGGCGTCGGCAGAGTCACCCATCCGCGTCTGCGTTGTCGGCCTTGCCATCGTCGTCTCCTCCGCGCTTGCCCCCGTCCTGCTGATCCCGTTGCCGGCTGCCGTCCCGGTGGCTGCCGGGAGCGTCCGCCTTCTTGACTTCGGGCTCACTGGCACCCGGGCTCGGGGTGTCATCCCTCGCGGCGTCGGCCTCGATCCGCACGTCCTCGGCATCGGCATCGGTAGCTTCCGATGCGACGGTGTCGAGGTCAGCCAGTTTTGGGCGGTCCGGCGACGCATCCGGTTCGGCAGGAGTCTGATGGGAAGATTCAGCGTCCGCCGGCGTCGCCTGCGCTGACGTATCAGGCGTCATGGGTCCGTCGTCGGACACGGGGGACATCGACTCGGCAGACGTCGATGGCGCGTCGGCTGTCCGAAGTTCCCGGAGCGGTGTGTCTGTCTGGGCCGCAGCCTCATCGACGACGTCCGGCGCGGAGGGAGCCGATGCAGCGAACGGCAGCGGTGGGAGTGGCGGCAGCGGCGGTAGCCAGAAGTTCCACTGATCGATGCCCAGTTGGACGAAGGAGTTGAACGTGTCGACGATGACGTTGATCAGTCCCTGCGAGAAGCTCACCCTCCCGTCGATCCAGTCGGCGATGTTGTAGGTGACGCTGCGAGCGATGCGTTCGCCGAAGTGGTAGAAGATCGGAATCTGCGGCGACAACCACCCGACGTACGGCACCCATCCGACCGCGTACGCGGCGAGATCGAAGCCGTACTGCACCCACGGTTCGACCGAGTCGTAGATGTTCTTGATGCTGCTACCGATGGAAGTCGGTGCGACCACCGAAGGAAACTGGGGGGTCGGGAATTCGGCACCGAAGCTAGGAGGCAGGACGATGCGCTGAATCCATTGCGTCAGGAGTCGGGGAGCATCGCCGGGGGTCGGCAGAGCGGTCGAGGTCGCCGAGAGTGAGACCGCGACGCTGCTCGTCGGTCTCTGAACCTCCGCGCTGACCGTGACTGGCGGAGCGATCGTCGCGGCAACCGTCAGGGCCGTTGCTGCCACGACGGCCTTTCCGCTGCCCAGGAGGTGTCGGCACGTTGGGTTCATCTCGCTCTCCGATCGTTTCGACAACGAATGCTGATGCCACCGGGCCGTAGCGGGCCCCGCCCAAGTCCGAAATGGACCTCCGATGGTCTGGATACGGCCGCCGGTGTCGTCCCGTCGCAGTCTTCGATCGACATGGCCGCCTCTGTCTCGATTGCCGTCTGGCAAACGCCATCGTAAGCCCTTGGTCATTGACTGACGTCACAACGAACCAATTTCCGCGAGCTTACGTAGACGAGCAGAATGGATTCGATCCAATCATGTGCAGACATGCTTTCGATCGCACGCATTCAGCAGCTAGATGCGCTTATTGCGTAGACGGCCAACATAGGTTGCTCCCTATGCAAGGAGCTGGAGCGACGGCGCCATCCATGATCGACGATTCACGAATCGTCAAGAAGAATGGCGAAGAGACTCATGTTTTGCGAACTAGCCAGCAAACCGCGCGGAGGGCATCGAGTCGCCGATCACTCCAGGAGTGATGGTGTGGTGTTCAGACTGCTCCAGAGGTGGGGCACCGGGCGGTCGCGGAGCTGATTGACCACCATCTGCGCTGCCTGGCTCACGCCCTCGGTGAATGTGGGATAGGCGAACTGGAGTTCGGCGACATCGTCGATGCGCATCCCCCCGGCCATGCACGCTGCAACCATCTGGATCACCTCGGCGGAGTACTCGCCGAAGACGTGAGCGCCGACGATCCGGCGGTGCGTCTTGTCGACGATCAACTTGCAGAACCCCTCCGGCTGCCCGTCGGCGACGGGCCGCAGCATGTCCTCGTATCGGGCCACGGCAACAACGCACTCGTGGCGGGCGCGGGCCTGCTCCTCGGTGAGCCCGACGCTGCCGTATTCGGGGTCGGTGAAGCTACCGGCGGGGACAATCTCGTGAACCACCCGGCGACGTGCGCCGAGCACCGCGTTCTCCGCGGCGACGCGACCTTCGAGCGTTGCGCTGCTCACCAGCATGCTGTTTCCGTCGACGTCTCCGGCGGCGAAGATGTGAGGGACTGTCGTGGCAGCGAAGTCGTCGACGATCGCGTAGCCACCTCGTGTCTCGACGCCCGCTGCGGCGGCATCGACGACGTCGGCGTTCCCGGGCCAGCCGACCGCGAAGAACGCCGCGTCCACGTCGACCGTTCTCGACTCGTCGCCGACTCCGTACACGACGCGCACACCGTGTTGGAGAGGTTCGAGTCCTTGGACTGCAGAGCTGGTGAAGACGTCGATGTCGCGCCCTCGGAAGGCGTGCTCGAGTGCCACCGAAACCTCGACATCGGCTCGCGGCACGATGCGAGGCCCGTATTCGACGAGCGTTACGTCGCAGCCGAAGTCGGCCAGGATCGATGTGAGTTGACAGCCGGTGTCGGCCGCGCCGATGACGCACACCCGTTCGGGTAGCGAGGTCAGGCCGCGCAGGTCCTCGTAGGTCAAGCCGAGCTCCGCCCCAGGGATCTGCAGTCGACCGGGCCTGCCGCCGACGGCGATGATCACCCGATCCGCGGTCCACGTTCGGCCGTCGGCGACGGCGATCGTGTTGGCGTCGACGAATCGGGCATCGCCGGCGTCTTCGACGAGGTCGACCCCGGCGGAGCGGATGTGGTCGGCTATCCGCTTGCGTTCATAGAGGTAGCCGGCAACACGCTGCGCGTTGGCCAAAGTCGCGGCGACGTCGACCTCGGGTCGCGGTCCGCGAAGACCGAATGCTTCCCACGAGTGCCAGTCCCGCACCAGACGTGCGGCGCGAGCCAGCGTACGGACCGGTGCCGGGCCCCGATTGAGCGCGGTCCCACCGACGCGTCCCCTCTCGACGAGAGTGACCTGAGCGCCCAGTTCGGCGCCGTGCAGGGCGGCGGAAACCCCAGCAGGGCCACCCCCGATGACGACAACGCGCATCTGCCTGCTCCTTTCATGCATCCGCCACGTGCCGGGGTGAACCGGAGCGGGCGGGCCGGCTGAGCGTCGGTGCTCGATCCCCAAGGTAGGACACATCGAGTCGAATGATCGGCGGACTGGGATCGCAAGCCGTTTGCAGCCGCTGCTCCTCGACCACCGGATCGGAACGCTTTCGAATCCCACGGCGCCGGTTCGAGTCCGGCCGGGACACCCACGTGCGACAGTTCCTTGATGAGTGAGCGCGTGGCCATCATCGGGGCCGGGCCCGGTGGTGTGGTGACCGCACGCTGGCTGCTGGCGCAGGGCTTCGAGCCGACGATCTTCGAGCAGGGCTCGGACCTAGGCGGGCAGTGGTCTGGCACGCCCGGCGGCAGCGGCGTGTGGCCGACGATGCACACCAACACCAGTCGGGTGCTCACCGCCTTCAGCGATCTGGAGCATCGGTGCGACGAGGTGTATCCGTCCAACCAACAGGTGCTCGAGTACCTCCGCCGGTACGCCGAGATCTTCGGGCTCATCGAACGGATCCGCTTGAACACCCGCATCGACGAACTGAGCAGAGCAGGTGCGGGATGGCGAGTACGCCACCGCGGGGGTGAGGAGGTGTTCGACCGGGCAGTGGTGGCCAGCGGGCGGTTCCACGCGCCCGCCATCCCCGTCGTGCCCGGTCTCGACACCTTCGCCGGCGAACTCGGGATCATGCCCACCTACGACTACCGCGATCCATCGCAATTCGCGGGACGACGAGTGCTGGTGGCGGGCTGTGCGGTGAGCGCCCTGGAGATTGCTGCGGAACTCGCAGTACTCGGCGCCGACCGCGTGGTGGTGACGCAGCGGCGCCAGCGCTACATCCTGCCCAAGTTCGCCGCGGGCATCCCGTCCGACCATCGAATCTTCACGCGGTACGGAGTGCTGGCCAGCGACATCCTGCCACCGGCGGAGGTCGACCGGCAGCTGAAGGAGATCGTCGTGGAGGCGGGCGGCAGCCCCGAGCAGTACGGCGCCCCGGCACCTGACCCGTCGCTGTTCACCGCGGGTGTCACCCTCAACCAGGGTTACCTGCCGCTCGTGGCCGAGGGTCGAATCGCAGTGCGCCCGTGGATGACATCGGTGGACGGCACCACGGCGAGATTCACCGACGGCACCACCGAGGACGTCGACGCCATGATCATGGGCACCGGATTCACCTTGTCGCTACCGTTCCTCGACCACGACGTCCGCGCCACAATCGATCTCGACGACGTCCACCTCGACGCCGATCGCCACACCTTCCATCCGGATCTTCCCGGGCTTGCCTTCGTTGGCATGTGGGATCAGTCGGGCGGTTACTTCGTGCCGTTGGAACTGCAGGCGCGGTGGATCGCCTACACGTGGGGTGGTGCCGTCGCTCCGACGACCGAGGCCGAACAGCGTTCGTCGGTCGAGGCTTATCGCGCGCGTCGCGGCATGCCGCAGAAGACACGCATGAACTTGGCGGCGGTGACCTTCGCCCGGGCGGCCGGCGTCGAGCCCACACTGCGCGACTGGCCGCTGCTGCGGCGCGCCCTGCTGTTCGGCCCGTTGGCGCCGAGCTCCTTCCGGCTCGTGGGCCCAGATGCGCTGCCCGACGCCGCCGCACGGTTAGCGCGTGAGGCAGCGGAGTTCGGGGCGGTCACCTCGGAGGATCTGACCGAGCGGGAGCTGGCGTACGCATCGCTGATCGGTGCGTGATTCGACGGCGGCCGCTGCCCAGCGCTGGGTAGCGCTCAGCATGGCGCTCGTCGCCAGGTGCTCGTCCGCACCACGGGAGTTCACTGGCCGCGTCGCCGGTTCTCCGTATCCGGGTCAGCCCGCGCCGGCCCTTGACTGTGTCCCCGGTCACAGTAATATGACCACTGGTCATAGGGACGTGGAGGCGAGATGCCGACGGTGACGTGGGGCCGGCTCGATGGTGAGCGGCGGGCGGCGGTGATCGCAGCCGCCGAGGCGGAGTTCGCCGCGCACGGCTTCTCCGGTGGAAGCCTCAACGTCATCGCGCGCCGCGCCGGGGTGGCCAAGGGCAGCCTGTTCCAGTATTTCGCCGACAAGCGGGACCTCTACGCATTCATCACCGACGTGGCCAGCCAGCGCGTCCGCCGGTACATGGAGGACCGCATCCGCGACCTCGATCCCGGCCGCCCCTTCTTCGAGTTCCTCGCCGACCTGCTCGACGCCTGGGTCGCCTACTTCGCCGACCACCCGAGAGAGCGAAAGCTACACGCCGCAGCCAACTTCGAGTTGGAGACCGACGCTCGCGTCAGCGTCCGGGCCGTCGTACACCGCCACTACCTCGACGTACTGCGCCCACTGATACAGGACGCACGGACTCGCGGTGATCTGCGTCCGGACGCCGACGTCGAGACCCTGCTCTCACTGCTGCTGATGATCCTGCCGCATCTGGCCCTCGCCCCGTACGTGCGCGGACTCGACCCCATCCTCGGCCTCGACGAACAAACCCCCGAACAACCGGCGCTGGCCGTGCGCCGGTACGTCGCCGTCCTCGCGGCGGCGTGCCAACCCGTCCCCGTAGCGCCCGCGCCCGTCACCCAGGAGGTAGCACCATGACCAGAACGCACTCGGAATCCCTCGCCGCCGGCGGGTTGAACTGGGACAGCATGCCGCTCAAGCTCTTCGCCGGTGGCAATGCCAAGTTCTGGGATCCCGCCGACATCGACTTCTCCCGCGACCGTGCCGACTGGGAGTCACTCTCCACGCTGGAGCGCGATTGGGCCACACGGCTGTGCGCGCAGTTCATCGCGGGCGAGGAGGCGGTCACCCAGGACATCCAGCCGTTCATGGCGGCGATGCGCGCCGAGGGCCGACTCGGCGACGAGATGTACCTGACGCAGTTCGCCTTCGAGGAGGCGAAGCACACCCAGGTGTTCCGCATGTGGCTCGACGCCGTCGGGATGACCGATGACCTCCAGGGCTACCTCGACGATCTGCCGTCCTACCGGCAGATGTTCTACGAGGAGCTGCCGGCGTCGCTCGACGCCCTGGCCACCGACCCGTCACCGGCAACTCAGGTGCGGGCGTCGGCGACCTACAACCACGTCATCGAGGGCATGATGGCCCTCACCGGTTACTATGCGTGGCAACGCATTTGCATCGATCGCCACGTTCTTCCCGGCATGCAGGAACTGGTGCGGCGCATCGGTGACGACGAGCGTCGGCACATGGCGTGGGGCACCTTCACCTGTCGACGCCACGTCGCCGCCGACGACGGCAACTGGGGCGTGTTCGAGAATCGGATGAACGAGCTGATCCCGTTGGCGCTGAAGAACACCGACGACTCGTTCGCGCTGTACGACGAAGTGCCGTTCGGCTTCTCGATCGACGAATTCCAGCAGTACGCCGCCGACAAGGGCATGCGCCGGTTCGGCACCATCAGCAGCGCCCGCGGCCGTCCGGTGGCGGAGATCGACGTCGACTACTCGCCCCTGCACCTGGAGGACACCTTCGCCGCCGAGGACAGCCGCGTACTGGCACCGTCGGCCTGACTCGCACCCGACGCCGCAGGGCGGTGTCACTCGGACACGACGGCGCTCACCTTGATCTCGATCCGCATGTCCGGTGCGCCCAGTGCCGGCACGGCGATCTGCGTCCAGATGGGTGCGCGGTCACCCATGCGCGCGCGGAACTGTTCGACCATCACGCTGTTGTGGGCGTCGCCGATCGTCGTCGGGTGGTCGGTCACGTGGAAGGAGTCCACGGAGATCACGTCCCGCCACGTCGCTCCTGCGGCCGCGAGCGTCCGTTCCACGTTGTCGAACGCGGCGATGATCTCCTCGCGCAGCTCGGTGGGGAAGTTGACCTCGTCGTCCCATCCGCCCTGCCCGGAGATGTCGACGCGGTTGCCGATCCGGACGGCCTGGCTGTACCGCAGGTTGGCGAGGGCGTACTCGCCGAAGCCGGGGGTGACGAAGAACTCGGGTGTGGTCATGGCAGTGCCTTTCAGGTTGACTTCACGATTGAAGTCAACCGTACACGATTCAGTTCACGTGTGAAGTGATCAGGCGGAAGTATCGTGCTCGGATGGCCAAGAAGACCGATCCCCTCTCCGCGCCGTCCCCTGGCGCGGCGGACGCGACGTGGCTCGACGCCGACGAGAAGGAGGCGTGGACCGGACTCATCTCGCTGCTCCTCCTGCTACCCAACCGCCTGGAGGCGCCACTGCAGCAGGAGTCCGGCCTGACGCTGTTCGACTACCTCACGCTGAGCCACCTGTCGGAGGCGCCGAACCGCCGCCTCAGGTTGAGCCAACTCGCCTTCCTCGCCAACGGGTCGCTATCACGACTGTCGAACGTCGTCACGCGGTTCGAGAAGCGCGGATGGATGCGCCGTGAGCCCGATCCCGACGACGGTCGGTACACCACCGCCGTGCTCACGGACGCCGGCCTGGAGGTGGTCCGCGCCGCCGCGCCCGTCCACGTCCGCACCGTGCGCGAGGTGGCCCTCGATCCGCTGTCCGCGTCGGATCAGCAGGCGTTGGTGCGCATCGCCGCGAAACTCAAGGCGCGACTCCCGAACTGACGCGGGCCGACGTTCCGCCCGACGAGCACCGGCCCCCTGCCGTCGGGCAGGGGGCCGGTGTCGTGGTGGCGAGGGTCAGACGGCCAGCAGGCGGTCGAAGAACTCCCGGTAGCGCTTCAGTGCGATCCGCAGATCCTCGGTCGAGGCCTCTTCGCCGCGGGCCCACTGCTCCTCGAGGCGTGAACGGGCGTGGGAGAAGCTCGACGTCAGCTGGTCGACGACGTCGGAGACCAGGCCGTCGGCCTTCTGCACGCACTCCTTCGGGTCGTCGACGAAGCTGGCCTGGACGCTGTCCCACCGTGCGCGGAGCCCGACCATCTCGTCGTCGGCGAAGAGATCGTCCCCGATCGCCGACGAGGTTGCGCCCGCGGTGCCGGTGTCGGCCGTGCTCGAGGACACGCCCCGGACGTCAGACGGATCGGTCACCGACCCCTGCTGCTGCGAGAGGTGGTCGCCGGACGGCTGGCTCATCCGGTCGTCCGTCGAGTGGCCGAGACGCTCATCCGTCGAGTGGCCGAGACGCTCGTCCGACGGCTGGGCGAGACGCTCGTCGCCCGGCTGCGCCACGGTCTCCATCAACGGCGGCTCCGACGACGGTTGAGCGCCCAGGCCCGCCGGCTGGTCGGTGTAACCCGAACGCTGGTCGTACTCCGGTGCGGCACCCTGTCCGGTGAGGTGGTCCTGCCGGTCGGCGGGACGCCGATCGGCAGACGGGTCGAAAGACGGGTCGTAATCGGTGTGCTGATCGTGGGTGGTCATGCGCGTGCCTCCTGTGACTTGTCCTTCTCGGATTCGAGCAACTTCGTGAACAGTGCGCGGTAGTGCACGAACGCCTGGCGCTGCTGCTCGGTGCCGACGTCGCCCTTCTGCTGTGCGAGGTGAATGTCGTGTGCTGCGCGGTAATCCGCGACCACCGTGGGGTGGTCGACCGAGATGTCGGCGGCCTGGCGGTCGAAGTCGTCCACCGGGTAGCCACGCTCACGCATCACCTCCGTGACGAGCAGATCGGCCTCTCCCACCGCGCTCGACGGATGATCGACGAACGCGGTCTGTACGGCCCGCCACCGGTTGGCGAAGCCGTCGAGCGCCGCGGGGCTCAAGGGCCGGATGTCGAGCTTGTCGCGCTTGCGCTCCCGGGCGATCAGCTCCTTCTCGGCGGCCCGCTCGTCGCCGGCCTCGGAGACCGTCCGGTCGTACTCGGGACCGAAGCGCTGCTTGAGCCGGTCCGAATCGCGTCGGCCTCGGGTGGCGATGACCATCGCCACGATGAAGATCACGACGGCGATCGCGACCACTATCCATATCCAATTGGGCATTTCGACTTACCTCCTATGCTGAGCAGGGCGTACCCCGCAGGTTTTCGACGCAAACGTCAATACTTCTGGATCAACTCCAGAAACGTCCGAAGCCATTGCTGCGCAGGGTGTTTCGCGCGCAGCTGCCGGATGGACCGAAGCGCGTCGATCAGTAGTAGGTGCGTCGACCGCCGACTGCGCGTCCCATCGAGCCCAGCAGCGTCAGGATCAGCCCGACGACGACCAGGATGATCCCGATCGTCCAGAGGATGGAGATGTGCAGGAGGAATCCCGCGATGAGAAGAATGATTCCGAGAACGATCATGGCACTGCCCTTCTGAAGTCCTGCATGTCTGAAATCGGGCACTCGGTGCCCCATTCCCGGTCGAGCAGGTGCTCGGCGTGTGTTCAGTCGACCACCGCCAGGGGGTGCGGCACTACACCCCTAGGGGGTGATGCGAGCGCCTTTCCGCGGGACACCTGCATACCCCGGACGGGCGGGGGCGGATGCTGCCGACCGCGCCGCTCCGGGTGACGCGAATCGTGACGTCCGGTGCCGCGATGTTGCCGTTGCCGAATCCTGCCGACAGAATGCGCAGCGGACGCAGATGATGACCGGGCTTATGGTATTTGCCGCAATTGGAATTGATCATCGGGCACGTCAAAACATTCCATTGGTATTCATGTCTGGTGCATTTCCACGTCATTGCCGACGAGGCTCGACTCTCGTCGCGCCTGTGGTTCCCGGTCGGCGATCGGCGGTCCGCGCGGCGCTGTCGTGCGGTGTCGCCACCCGGTGGCGGCGTGTGGATCCGCACCGCGCCAGACATCTCTCATCTGCGGCGATACGAGTTTGCGCTGCGATCGTCGTCATTCTGCACTAGGTCGTGGCGACGGATGTCCGATGGCTGCGTCCACGCCCGCGAGCGGAATTGGCGGTAGCTGGCCGGTCGCGCGTCCCGCAAGACCAAGGCGACGATGGCCGACGCTGAATTGGCGAGCAGATCATTAGCCGACGTAGTAAGTTGGCGATGTTCGCGGCCGATGTGGCAGCGAATTTGCGGGCGACAGGGAATCGTCCGTCGAATGGGTTGACAATGTGGGGGGCGGCAGTGCTGCGTAAGAGAATCACTCAGGCGAGCGGGCATTCCGCCGAATGGACACCGCAAGCGGGGCGGACGTTGCGGCAGAGGATCGCCGCGGCCCTCATCGCGGCCGCGATGCTCATCGCAGCGCCCGGTGCGTACGCCGAAGCGCAGACCCGCATCGGCATCAACGGTGGTCGCCCGAGCGAGTGGCCGATCCTCAGCGACATCCTCGCCGGCCAGGGGCTGACCCAGCAGGGCTGGCTGGACTTCGCGTCCAGGGTCGGCGAGAACTGGTTGCCGGACACGACGCCCATCGGCCTGGACTACCCGGGCGGGTTCGGTCCCTTCTCGGGTCCCCAGGGCCTCACCACCGACCAATCGGTGGAGATCGGGCAGCAGAACCTCCATGCGGCCATCATCAAGGCGATCATGGACGGCGGTGGCGAGCCGATCGTCGTGGCCGGCCTCAGCATGGGGACGCTGGTCATCGACCGGGAACTGGCGTACCTGGCGACTGCGCTGGATGCCCCCGACCCCAGCAAGGTGACGTTCTACGTATTCGGTGACCCCGCTCGCGGTTTCGGTGAGAAGTACGCCAGCGGACTGACCATCCCGATCGTCGGCCAGACCTTCAATCCCATTCCCGAGACCAAGTACAACACCGTCGTGGTCATGGAGCAGTGGGACGGCTGGGCCAACCCGCCGGACCGTCCGTGGAACGTGCTAGCCGTCGTCAACGCCGTGATGGGTGCGCTGTACACGGTGAACGGCTCGAACGACCACTCCGCGACGGCGCTCGACAGCATGGCCGACGCGGTGCTCGTGTCCGAGACGACCAACTCCGTCGGCGGCAAGACGACCACCTACATGGTGCCGCGCAAGGAACTCCCGATCACCCGGCCGCTGCTGCAGCTCGGGGTGCCGACGTGGGTCGTAGACAAGATCAACGAGTTCCTGACCCCGATCATCAACACCGGCTACTCCTCGATGACGCCGAACCTCGGGCCGTACATCGATCGCGGCCAACTCGTGTGGGGCCCGCCGCCGCCTCCGCAGCTGCCGGCTGCACCGGTACCCGATGCGTCGACCGCCAAGCTGATGGGCGTGACGTCGTCGGCTGAGGTTCCCGAGCTCGCCGCCGGTTCCGCCGACCTCGAGCAGGTTGCGGCCGACGTGGCACCGGTCGTCGCCGAGGTGGCGCCTGAGGCCGAGACGAGTCCGGTTGTCTTGGAGACCGTTCCGACCGCGACGGAGATCCCCGCCGCGACCGAACCCGAAGTGACCGAGACCGCTACCGAGACCACGGTCGAGGAAACCGACGCGCCCGTCACCACGCCGGTCGACGACGCGCAGGAGCCGACTGACCCGGTGGCGCCGCCGAAGCAGCCCGCCCAGGGTTCGGACGTCGGGGCCAAGCCCGCCGAGGTCAAGGACGCCGAGGTCAAGGACGCGGGCACCGAGGACGCCGGCGCCACGAAGGCCGCTACCAAGGCCGACACGAAGGTCACCTCCAAGAAGGTCACCGCGACGACGGACGACGCGCCGGCCAAGGAGAAGACACCGGCCCGTGAGAACGAGCCGGCTCGGGAGAACGCTCCTGCCAAGGACGACGCACCGGCGAAGGACGACAAGCCGGCGAAGGCGGAGTCGAACGCCGGCGAGTAGCGGTCACGCCGCAGGTGGCCGGAACTCCTTGGTCAGGTCCGCGGGCGCGCGCATGAAGAAGGGGCGGCGGGGGCGGAGGTCCGGCTTCAGCGCCCGCGGACCCAGCGCCGACCACAATGTCGCCGCGCGGCCCTTGGACGATCGGATGCCGAAGTCGCGGGCGAGGTGGTCGCGGTAGGGCAGACCTGGGCCGAGAAGCCCGCCGCCGGAATGGTTCTCGCCGGTGTCGACGTGGTACACCGCGCCGGCGAACGGCAGGGGATCCAGTTCGCGGCCGCGTGCCCGCCACCACTCCAGGGCGTACCGGTGGTTGCCGAGGATGTCCTCCAGGTACTCGCCGAAGGCGTCGGCGAGGACGTGCTGCGACGCGTCCACTCGGAGATCGGAGGGCACGTCGAAGGCGTCGAGCGGAATGATGAACGACGTCCCGCAGACCCGGAACAGCCTTCTGCGCAGCGCGTAGGCGTTGCGTGACCGCGAATAGGTCCACCCGCGCCGCAGGACCCAACCGGGGCGCCCAGGATGATCGCGGACGTGAGCTGCCAGGTCGCGATGGACGAAGTCGTCGGCGTCGACGAGCATCACGTGGTCAGCGCCGAGGTCGCGTGCTGCAATCAGGCCGGTGCACACCTTGGTGCCCTTGTCCCAGATCGACGGCCCGAGACCGGTTTGCGCAGTGCGCTTCTCGGACGGTGCCGGGAAGTCGACCTGGACGAAGTGGGTGCGGTCGGGGAAGGGGAAGTTCGGCCTCCGGTTGCCGACGATGACGACGAGATAGTCGTCGCACGTCTGCCGCGTCATCGAGGCGACGGTGTCCCGGAGGAGGGCCTCGACGTGGGCGTAGTTCGAGGCGTTCTGCGGATGCCGGATGGTGGTGATGAACGCGAGCGTCACGCGTCCGATCCGATCGTCGCAGTGTCAGTCCGTGCACCGTCCATCGCCGCCGCAACCTCTCCCCAGAGCCTGGGTGACGTCGCTCGCGGCACCGAGGTGTCACGCTAGCGAACCCTCGGTCGGTGCGTCGGCCCACCGTCGGTACCGCCACGGACCGCGGCCGGCTCACCCGCCGAACTGGGGGTGACGTTGGCGTGGGATCGCGGCGAGACGGAGGCGACACGGACGCGTGACGGGGTCCTAGGCTGACGACGTGTGGTCGCACTGGTGGCTCGTCCCGGTCGGCGTCCTGGCAGGTCTCGCCCTCGTCTGGGCCGTCCTGGTCGTCGTGCTCTGGCGCACCAAGCCCGACGAGACCGGGATCCGCGACGCGATGCGACTCCTCCCGGACGTCCTGCGGCTCGTCAAGCGTCTCGCCGCTGATCCGGACCTTCCCCGTGGCGTACGCATCCGGCTCGCCCTACTGCTGGCGTATCTGGCGCTGCCCATCGATCTGATCCCGGACTTCATCCCGGTGCTCGGCTACGCCGACGACGCCGTCATCGTCGCGCTGGCGCTGCGGTCGGTCACCAAGACGGCCGGCCCCGCCGCGCTCGAGAAGCACTGGCCGGGAACGCCCGACGGCCTCGCCGCCGTGCGGCGATTGTGCCGGTTGAGCGAGATCGGATGAGTCTCGCGGCGCCGGGCCGCCGGTAAAACGGGATGCGCCCGACCACCGCCACTGCGTAGCGTCCACGGCGATGCCCACGACGATGGAAGGGAAGGTCTCGCGCGTGTCCAGGCAGCGTGACGACGACCTGGACCGCACCGTCGACTGGCGTCGACTGCGGCGCCCCGGGGCGACGATTGCGCTGCTGGCCATGATGTTCGCCGCAGTCCTCGTATCGCTCAGCACCGTCGTCATCGGTCGACTCGCCACCGAACCCGTGTGGAGCACCGTCGGCGTCCTGGCCGCCTGCCTGCTCGGCTACGCCGTACTCGACACGCTGGGACGCACGACGTGGGCGGCCATCTCCGATCGCGCCGAGGGCCGGCTGCGCGGCGACCTGCTCAACGCCGCACTGGGTCAGCCGCTGAACCGACTGTCCGAGCAGGCCGTCGGCGAGGTGCTCGACCGCGTCGACGACGACACCCACGAGGTCGGGTCACTGGTCCGCTCACAACTGTGGGACGCCATGCGCACCGTGTTCTCCACGCTCCCGATGTGGGTCGTCGCCGGCTCGACGTGGTGGCCGGCGTGGATCGTCTTTCCCATCGTCGGACCGCTGACCTACCTGGCGATCCGGTCGCTGCTCGCCCAGTTGAACGAACGCAAGGTCGCCGAGGAGGTCGCCTGGACCGACCACGCAGCGGCCCTGGAGGAGTCGATCGCCGCACGCGACGATCTGCGCACCAGTCTCGGGCAGGCGTACGTGTTGCGCCGGTGCGCCGAACTGTCGGGCGTGGTGCAGCGGAGGTTCCTCGCCGTCGTCGCCGTCGAGGCACGCATCACGCTGCTCGCCGGTGGGCTGCTGCACGGCCTGCTGGGTGGCGTGGTGGTGGCAGGCGTCGCCCTCGTCACCGACGGCGGGCTCGACGTCGCCCAGCTCATCACCCTCTTCCTGGTCAGCGCCACCCTGGTCAACGAGATCGCCCAGCTCGCCCGCCAGCTGCCGGAACTGCAGGCCGGGATGGGCGCGGTGATCCGGCTGCGGCAGCTGCTCGGGAGCGATGCGGAACCCGTTGGCGGCAGGCACCTTCCGGACGGCGATCTCGACATCGCGTTCGACGACCTGCGCTTCGCCTACCCCGACGGGACGTTCGCCCTCGACGGCGTCACGGTGCGCATCGCAGCCGGGACCACGTGCGCCCTGGTCGGCCGGACCGGATCGGGGAAGTCGACGCTCGCGTCGCTGACGTCCCGGGCCGTCGACCCCGGCCCAGGAACGGTGTTCATCGGCGACGTCGACGTCCTCGACCTCGATCTGCAGGCGCTCCGGTCGGCGGTCGGTGTGGTGACGCAGCGCACCGAGATTCTCGCCGGGACGCTGGCCGAGAACGTCGCGCTGTTCGCCGATCTGCCGCGCGAGCGCGTCCGGGCCGCGATCGGAGAACTCGACCTGACCGATTGGGTCGACGGCCTGCCCGGCGGCATCGACACCCTGCTCGGCCCGGGCGGGACGACGCTGTCGGCGGGGGAGGAGCAACTCGTCGCCTTCGCCCGCCTGCTGGTGCGCGACGTCCGGATCGTCGTGCTCGACGAGGCCACGGCGCGCATGGATCCGCTGACCGAGGCGCGGGTGGTACGGGCGGCCGACCGACTGCTCACCGGCCGCACCGGAATCCTGATCGCCCATCGCCTCTCGACGGTGGCGCGCGCAGACCAGGTGGCCGTCCTCGACGCCGGTCGCATCGTCGACCAGGGCCCGCTCGCCGACCTCGAGCGCAGGCCCGGTCCGTTCCGCCGCCTCCTCGACGCCCAAGGCGACGACGAGTCGACGTCGACCCGCGTCGTCCACCACGCCGCGATCGGCGGGATTCGCCGACAGGGGCCGCCACCACACCTTCCCGACGTGGACGGCGGACCGAGCCTGACCCGCGGGATCCTGCACCTCGTCCGGACGTATCCGTCCTGGGGGCTGCTCGGGTCGGCGCTATTCATGCTGACGGGGCTGCTGGGGGCGACGGGTGCGATCAGCGGATTCCTGTGGGGGACGCTCGTTCAGGGCCTGCGGGACGGCGAGCCGCCGGTCGCACTCACCGTGGCCGTCGTCGCCAGCATCGTGGCCGAGCCGTTCGTGCTCACCGTGGCGATCCGCCGGTTCCTCCCGTGGTGGTCGGCATGCGTGTTGCGCATCCGGATGAGCGTGCTGGACGCGCAGACCCGCCAGCACCGGCTGGTACGGACCCCGCCGGGCGAGGTGGTGTCGCGGGTGCTCGACGCGGACCGGTTCATGCGGTACGCCGACCGGTGCAACGACGTCGTCAGCGGGCTCGTCATCGTCGTGATCGCCTCGTTCCTCGGCGGCACGGCCGTCGCGGGGGCCATCCTGCTGGCGGTCATGGTCGCGGCGGCGGTGACGTCGGTGGCGGGCAGGCCGCTCGCGGGCCGGTCGGCGGCCGCGGCCTCGGCCACCCGCGCCGACTTCGGCCGGTCCCTGGTGTCGGTGCTCGAGTGCGTGCGCACCGTGAAGCTCGCCGCGGCCACCGGCGACGTCCACGCGCACCTCGACCGCGTCGACTCGGGGCGAGTCGGCGCGGCGGTCCGCGAGCACCGGGTGGAGTCGATCCTCTTCGGCGTGCCGGTGCTGATGGTGCAACTGGGGGTCGTCGCGACCTGGACCGTCTACCTCCTCGGTGGGTGGAATCTTGCTGTAGCACTGTTGGTTTCGGGTGCCGTCGCGGGATTCGACTACTTCGGCAGCGTGGCGGGCGCCGTGGTGACCCAGGCGCCGGGCACCCGTGCCTGGCAGCTGGTGACCAGTCGATTCGCGGGCGGCGGCGACCTCGTGGACGTGCCGCCGGGTGTCGACGTGGTGGCGGGTACGGCGCCGCCGCCGGCGTCCCCGACGCGAACGCCCCTGCAGCGCCTGGAGCTTCGGGACTTGACCGCCGTGCACGACGACGGCACCCGCGGCGTGGTCGGCGTCGACCTCGTCGTGGAGGCCGGCGAACTGGTGCTCCTCCTCGGCCAGGTCGGGTCGGGCAAGTCGAGCCTGCTGTCGGTGTTGTGCGGATTGGTCGCCCACACCGGCGTGATCCGCTGGAACGGTGCCGCCGTCACCGATCCGCAGACGTTCCTGCGGCCGGGCCGGGTCGCGCACGTCGCCCAGGTCCCGCGGGTGCTGTCCGGTACGTTCGCCGACAACCTGCGCCTCGACCACGACCGCCCCATCGACCAGGCCGTGGCCGACGCCCGTCTCGCCCCAGACGTCGCATCAGCCGGCGGGCTCGGCGCGCTGGTCGGACATCGCGGAGTCCGTCTGTCCGGCGGGCAGATTCAGCGCCTGGCGCTTGCACGGGCGCTGGCAATCGAACCCGAACTGCTCCTCGCCGACGACGTGTCGAGTGCGCTCGACGCCGCCACCGAGGTCGAACTGTGGACGGCGCTTCGTGCCCGCGGCGCCACCGTCCTCGGCGCCACGTCGAAGCGCGCGGCACTCGTCCGGGCGGATCGCGTGGTGGTCCTCGTCGACGGCGAGATCGTCGCGACGGGCCCGTGGGCGGACCTCGCTCCGTGCTGGAATCACCTCGCCAGCTGAGTCGCTCCTGCTCAGCGGCGTGAACACGGGCGCGGCGGCGACCTGTGCCACCATGGAGGAATGATTCGCCGTACTAACCTTCGTTCGCTCGTCGGCCTCGTCGCGGCAGCCGGGGTCGGCGCGCTGGCCTCCGTGCTCCTCCCGGTCGCGCTCCCGACCGCCTCGGCGGCGACTTGCTCCGACGTCGAGGTGGTGTTCGCGCGCGGCACCACCGAGGCGCCCGGCCCGGGCTTCGTCGGGCAGAACTTCGTGGACACCCTGCGCGGCCAGGTCGGTGGCAAGACCGTCGGCCTGTACCCGGTGACCTACCCGGCCACCGACGACTGGCCCACCGCGGTCATCGGCGTCAACGACGCGGCCAACCACATCCGTCAGGTCGCCGCGGAGTGCCCCGACACCAGCATCGTGCTCGGCGGTTTCTCGCAGGGTGCTGCCGTGGCGCAGTTGGTGACCGCGGATGCCGCTGCGGTGCCGCCGAATTCGTTCGCCTACGGCACCACGACCCCGCTGTCACCGGAGGTCGCCGCCCGCGTCGACGCCGTCGCTCTGTTCGGCAAGCCCAACTCCCGCTTCCTGAGCCTGATCGGTCAGCCGACGGTGCCGGTGGGCGCGGCGTTCGCCTCGAAGACCATCGACCAGTGCGCGATCAACGACCCGATCTGCTCGGGCGGCCTGGACTTCGCGGCACACAACGCCTATCCGGCCAACGGCATGGTGGCCCAGGCCGCGTCGTTCGCCGCCGGCCGGGTCTGACCGACGCCGAACCGGCCTACGCGCCGACGGGGACGTGCCGGCGCAGGAAGTCGACGTAGTCGTCCGCGGCCCGCTCGAACGGTTCGCCCAGGTACACGTCGAAGTGCCCGCACGGGAACTCGCTGACCTCACCGCGCACGGCGGTGGCCGCATGCCGGCGCGTGGCGGCCGGCGGCGCGACGGTGTCGGTCGTGCAGATGCCGAACAGAATGGGGCAGTGCAGCTTTCGCACCCGGCGACCGGGTAGGTACCGGGCGATCGCGAGTCCGAAGCGCGCGGCGACCTCGTTGCGGAATGCCGGGGCGTGCTCCGCGACCGCGCGGTAGCCCGCCTCGCAGTCGGGTGCGGTCATCAGCGCCGCCGATCCGGGCGGGCCCGCGAGGTCCACCATCACCGGCGCCCTGCCGGCCAGCGCGCCGGCGAGGTCCCGGATCGCGCGTGCGGTGACCTTGAGCGTCGATCGGACGTTGGTCGCGCGTGCCGACGCGATGCCGTCGGTGAACGGGCACTGGGAGATCACCGCGGCGATCCTTCGATCACGCACCGCGGCGTCGATGACCAGTCCACCGCCGAACGACGATCCCCACAGCACCACGCGACCGGCGTCGACGGCAGGCAGGCTCCTGACGTACGCGACGGCTGCGGCCCAGTCGTCGAGCTGGCGATCGATGTCGAGCAGCTGCCGGGGTTCCCCGGTGCTGTCGCCGAAGTGCCGGTAGTCGAAGGCCAGGCACCGGTAGCCCGCCGCGGCGAAGCGTTCGGCGAAGGCGTCGAGCCGCATCTCCTTGACCCCGCCCAGGCCGTGGCCCAGGACGACGATCGGGCCGCTCCGCGCGTCGTCGGAGCCGGGGGGATCGAACAGCCACCCGGCACACGTGCCGTCGCCGGAGGGGAAGCGGACGTCGCGGCGGGTCATGCCACCAGCCAATCACAGCGCGCCCCGACCCCTGTCGCCGAACTGGAGAGTCACGTCGTCGCAACGCGACCGTAGCGACGTGACTCTCCGGTTCGAGGAGGGGGACCGCTCGGTGACGGCGTCGGAAATCACGTTGCGCCGCCACGGAGCACGGGATTCAATGCCACCGTGGACGAGAACGAGCGCGCCGCCCGACTGCTCGACGCCCAGGAGAAGGCGGCACGTCTGTTCGACGACGTGCAGCGCCGGGGCCTGGTCCGGGCGGGCGTCACCGAGCGGACGCTCTCCGACGAGATCCGCGATCTGGCAGCCAGCACCCTCGGCGTGACGCGGCACTGGCACAAGCGCATCGTGCGGGCCGGCGAGAACACGTTGGAGACGGCACGCGACAGTCCGCCCGACCGGGTGATCGCCGACGACGACATCCTGTTCCTCGACTTCGGGCCGATCTTCGAGGAGTGGGAGGCCGACTTCGGCCGCACCTTCGTGCTCGGGAACGATCCGGCGAAGCTGGCGCTGCGCGACGATCTGACCGTGATCTGGGACGCCGCGCGCGACCACTTCGCCCGGCAGTCCGACATCACCGGCGAACGACTCTTCGAGCACGTCGTCGGGCTCGCCGAGGAACGCGGCTGGGTGTTCGGTGGCGCGATCGCGGGACACCTGGTCGGCGAGTTCCCGCACGAGAAGATCCGCGGCGAGGAGATCGACTCCTACGTGGCACCCGGCTCGACCAGACCGATGCGTCGAGACGATCGCAGCGGGAGACGGTGTCACTGGATCCTCGAGGTCCACCTCGTCGAGCCTCGGCGTCGCTGGGGCGGATTCCACGAGGAGTTGCTCGACCTGCCCTGACCGGTGCGACCCGGATTCGCCGATTCGCCCCGTGGCCGCCTGCGCCGACGATATTTTCGACGCAGTCAATAGCGGTCAACGAAGGGCACCTCATGGGGTACGCACGACACATCGGCCGCGTCGGAGCGTTGGCGGTGACCCTCGGGGTCGGCGTCGCCATGGCGACGGGTGTCGCCTACGCAGACCCGACGGGCGATTCCTCCTCGAGCGGCTCGGCGGGCGACACGTCGTCGGCCGGTGGAGCGTCGGCGGGCGGAACCTCGTCGGCATCGTCCCCGGGGTCCACCACGGGCGCGGGTTCGGCATCCACCAAGACCAACACCGACGCCAACGCCAAACCCACGGCCTCGGGACCGGCGCCCACCGGCCCCGCCTCGGGAAGCGGGACCACGGGCACCTCGCCGTCGACCGATAGCGATCCCGCGCCCGCCGGAGCCGACCCGTCGACGGACGACGCGGGCACCTCGTCTGACCCGTCGACCGACCCGGCCGACGGCGAGCCGCCCACCGTCGACACCGAGCCCGTCCCATCCGACGAACCCGCCGACCCGGCGCCGGCGGATCCGGACCCCGCTCCGATCGCCGCGTCGCCCGCCAAGAACGACTCCGCCCCCGCGCCGGCACCGCAACCGTCTGCGCCGGACGCGACGGTGAACGTCGCCGCCACCGCGCCGGCCCCAGACGAGGACGCGCCGCCCCCGGTTCCGGCGATCAGTACCCTCGCCGCACCCGCGCAGCGCAGCGCGCAGTCCACGGCGGCCGCGGTCGCCGCGACGACGACGACGGCGCTGACGGCCGTGGCGCCGGTGGTTCGTCAGCCGGAGACCGTGATCACCGTCATCACCCGGTTCGTCGCGGCGCTGCTGGAACCGCTGCTCAACGCCGCCGAGCACGCACCGATCCAGATCCCGATCCTGTCGGCGGCGCTGTCGTTGGTGCGCAACGAGTTCGACCGCATCCTCGGGCCCCGCGGTGGCACGGCGGTACAGCCCGTCGCCACGGCGGTCTACGACCCCACCACGCAGCACGTCCTGGTGATCGGCGTCGACGGGACCAACCTCAGCAGGATCCTCGCCGACCCCGACAACGTGAACTTCCTGAAGCTGATGGCCACCAGCACGACCGCCGCGTCGAGCATCGTCGGACACACCACCATCTCGAACCCGTCCTGGACGTCGATCCTCACCGGCGTCTGGGGTGAGCGCACCGGCGTCGTCAACAACGTCTTCACCCCGTGGACCTACGACACCTGGCCCACCGTCTTCAACCAGCTCGAGGCGCTCGACTCGGACATCGAGACCATGACCGTCGCGAACTGGAACGTCATCAACGGGATCGCAGGCGCCGGTGCGCTTCCCGTCGACCGCAACCTGTACGTCGCGCAGCTCGAGGGCGACACCGACTGGCTGGCCACCGACGACCGGGTCGCCGCGCTGACCATCGACGCCATCGCGGGCGCCGACGCGCCGAACTTCCTGTTCAGCTACTTCGTCGGCGTCGACGAGAACGGGCACACCTACGGCGGCGCGTCGCAGCAGTACGAGGACGCCATCACCAACATGGACGAGAACCTCGGCGCCATCATCGCCGCGATCACGCAGCGCGAGAACACGACCGGCGAGGACTGGACCATCATGGTGGTCACCGATCACGGCCACCAACCGCAGGTCGGGTTCGGGCACGGCTTCCAGTCACCCGACGAGACGGAGACCTTCGTCATCGTGGACGGACCCGGGTTCAACGACGGGTTCATCAACTCGGCCTACGAGATCGTCGACACCACGCCCACGGTCGTCAGCCTGTTCGGCGGCACGCCCAGGGCGGGATCCGACGGCGTGCCCCTGCAGTCGCTGGGCGCCGGATCC
Organism: Mycobacterium sp. PTI7; assembly: GCF_056679845.1. Lineage (NCBI taxonomy): Bacteria > Bacillati > Actinomycetota > Actinomycetes > Mycobacteriales > Mycobacteriaceae > Mycobacterium > Mycobacterium sp. PTI7. Next base: position 3,365,592 of record NZ_CM155252.1, on the reverse strand, counting down.
AAGCCGGCCGATCTGACCGCGGCGCTCCGGGCGGCCATTGCCCGCAATGCGTCACCCGATCCGCTGACCGACGTGCTGCTCGGCATCCGCACCATCTTCACGACGATCCCGTATTACGTCTTCGAGTTCGGGGCGGACGCCGGGGCGGGGCTGCCGGACTTCCTGGTGGTACCGGTCAAGCTGTTCTTCGACGGTCTGTACGTCGCGACGAACGTGCCCGCGCAGATCGTCGCGTTCCTGACCGGGGTCACCGGTGCGCGCATCTTCCCGCTGCTGCCCCCGGCGGCGCCGAACTTCCCGCCCGCGGACGCCCCCGTGCTGTTGGATGCCCGGGTCTGCGCCGTGCCGTCCGGGTCGCTCGCCGACGCGCGATGCGGCGCGGCGAGCGTCGCGTGACGGGTAGAGCGGTCAGGCCGACGCCTGCCACGCCTGCGCGGCAACGAGTTCCGGCACCAGCACCTCGGTGAGCAGGCGGACGTCGTCGTCGGCGTCCCCGGGGTACCGCAGCACGTGACCGGCGCCGGCAACGTCGCCCCCGACACCGACGACGGTGCTGCCGCGCAGCGTGGTCCACTCGGCCAGTTGTGACTCCCACGGCGAGCCGGCGAACACCAGCAGGCGGTAGTCGGTGGTCTTGGTGAGATACACGTCGACGTGGCTCCAGTCGCCGGTCTCGCATCCGATCGCGGGTCGGCGTGGTCCCTCACGCAGCATGAGTGCTCCCTGCTGCGCCGAGCAGAACCGGTGCGCGGGCGCGGCCAGATGCGTTCCCGCCGGGCCGAGTAGGAGGCCCGACACCTCGTCGAGCCACTCCTGCCGGGTGTCCAGCAGATGGGCCGACGCGTGGGCCGCGGCGTCGACCGTCGCGGCGAGCGCTCCGCGGGAGTCACCGGTCAGGTGGCACTCGAGCGCGAGTAGCAGCGCCAGCGTGTGCTGGTAGCTGCGGCAGGCCACCCCGCCCACCTCGGGGTCGGCGTCGAGCATCACCACCGCGTCGCACCGCGCGGTGATCGCGGAGTCGGACGTGTTGGTCAGCGCCACCGTTCGCGTCCCGGCGGGCAACCGGTCGAGCGCGTCGAGGGTCTCCACCGATCCGCCACTCGCCGAGGTCGCCACGACCAGCGTGCCCGGACCCCAGTTCGGGAGTGTCCGCGAGGAGGCGAGGTCCGACGACGCCACGACGCCGCGCGCCCGCATCCGCGCGGCCGCGACGCCGCCCGCGTAGGCCGACGAACCCATGCCCAGCAGCACCACCCGCTCGACGTCGGGGGGCACCACCGACGACCACGGATCGGTTCTGGCCAGCGACGCCGCGAGACGGGCCAGCACCTCGGGCTTGCGGTCGAGGTCGGCGGCGAATCCATCGGGTTTCACGGGTGCTGTCCTTCGTCGAGGAGTGCGGGCAGCGCCGCATCGGGAACGTACATCCAGCGCGGTAGATGCCGTGCGGCGTAGACGATCTCGCGCAGCACCTGCTGCAGGAGGAAGGCGTACAGCGGGCGGGGATCGTAGAGCCCGTCGTGGCCGGCCGCGGCGAGCCGTGCCGCGTAGGAGCCCAGGAAGGCCTGGCGTGCGGCGGCGTCCACCGCGGTCAGGGTCGGCGGGGCGAGAGCGGTGTAGCGCGCCGCGACGATGCCCGCGTGGGTCAGCGACTGGACCATCCCGGCGACGTCGAGCGCCGCGGGCACCGGCAGCGCCCGCTCGCCGGCGGGCAGCACGGGATTGCCGTCGAAGTCGGTCACCACGAAGCGGCCGTCCCCGCCGCGCAGCACCTGACCGACGTGCAGGTCGCCGTGTCCCTCGAGTACCGGGGTGCCGGCGAGGTCGCCCAATTCGGCCAATACCGAACGGATCTCGACCCGGCGGCTGCGGGCGAGGTCGTGCACGCCGCAGGCGGCGTCCAGCACGTCGAACGCGGTGTTCCGCCACCGCGCGGCGTCGGCGACGGTGGCCGGGGTCGCCGTACCGGCCAGTGCGGCGTGCAGGTCGGCGATCAGCACGCCGACCGCGCCCGCGGCGTCGACGAGCGGATCGACGCGGCCCGCGTGGGCGGCGTCGGTGACCAGGTCCACCGCCCACGTCCATCCGTCGACGGCGCCGGGCAGGTAGGCGTCGACGCTGGCGACCAGCGTCTCGGCGCCACCGCGGGGATGCCACGTGATGATTCCCCACGGGGTGGGGATGCCCGCGAACTGCTTGTCGCGCAACGTCGTCAGCCGCGTGATGGCGGGGTGCGGACCTTCCTGCAGGTGCGTGGCCCACTTCACCACGGCGGCGTCGCCGACGATCACGGACTCGTTGGTCTGGTCGACGCCGACCGGGCGTTCCCCGGTGGTGTTGCGGCTCGTCCACGATCGGACGGTGAAGTCGCCGATCGTGACGTCGTCCGACGCGGCCAGCACGCGGAGCAGCGCCTCGGCGGCACCGTCACCCGGTCGCGCGCGTCGCCACGTCCCCGCGTCGGTCCGCACCATCGGGGACGCGGACAGCGCGCCCGCATCGGAGGACACCTCCAGGCGACGGCCGTCGCCGAGGTCGAGCGCGTCGAGGAACTCACTCACCTCGGTGCCGGACACCGACCTGCTCGATCACGTCGGCCCCCACCCGCAGCCCGTCGCGACCGCGGATCCTCGCACCGAGATCGGAGACCCGTGCGCGCAGTTCGTCATCCGCGAACAAGCGGTCGACGGCCCCGGTGAGGTCGGCGTCGTCGAACGCGTAGGTGTCCAGCCGGATCCCGAGGCCGAGTTCGTCGATGCGCTGCGCGTTCTCGTACTGGTCCCAGAACAGCGGCAGCACGATCAGTGGCTTGCCGAAGTGCAGCGTCTCGGTGACCGTGTTGTTCCCGCCGTGCGAGATGACCAGGTCGACCCAGGGGATCACCTTGGTCTGCGGCAGCATCTGCTCGCCGACCATGTTGGTGGGCAGCGTGATCCGGTCCGCCTGCGGTCCCTTGCTGACGATGAACCGGTGGCGGGTGGTGCCCAGGACGTCGACCAGGCGCTGCATGAGGTCGACGTCGGCACCGCCGAGCGACCCCAGTGACAGGTACACGAGTGCATTGTCGGCGGCGCGGTCGGCAACGTCGGGCGGCAGGACGTACTCGTCGTCGGTCTCGCGGACGCTGGAGTCCATTCGGGTCCACGTGTCGTCGAGCGGTCGCGCGTCGAGGTAGTCGGCCTCCGCCGGGTAGACGTACAGGTTGGCGGCGGGGTTGCCGGGGCCGCCGCGGGGCATGAACTCGAGATCGGGCAGCGGGTGTGCGCCCTGTTCCCGGACCCACGAGTCGAATTCGCTCCACAACTCCCGGTGGGTGCGGTCGAATTCGGCGCGGTAGGCGTCCCAGTCACGCGGGTCGGCGGCGGGCAATCCGGAGAACGGCGGCGGCACACCGGGTCCGGGAACCTCCAGCGGGCTGCAGGAGACGATCCGCACGAAGGGCGCGCCCGAGGTGGTCAGGGCGGGAAAGAGGACGACGTTGTCCTCGACGATGACGTCGGGACGGTGCTCGGCGATGATCTCGCGCAGGCGTGGCTCGCAGTACCTGGCCCCGTCGACGAGGGCCTGATAGGTCGGCTTGATGAACGATTCGAGTTGCCGAACTGTGGGTTTGCGGAACTCAGGCGACGTCTCGGCGATGAAGTCGGTCCAGAACTTGCCCGCATCCTCGTCGGCGGCGCCCTCGGCCGGTTCGGCGAGGTCGACGAGTTCCTCGACGAAGCCGAACGGGGCGAGCTTGCCGGCCCAGGAACTCTCGGCGGCGAAGACGATGGTGTGGCCGCGGTCGCGCAGTATCGCGGCCAGTCCGATGCATTGGTTCGTCGGCCCGTACGCCGATTCCGGCCAGAACATGATCGTCAGCGGCGTCGGCGCAGGTGCCATCGATGGGTGCTCCTCGAAGGTGGGCAGTGGGTCCGGTTCGGACGATACTGCGTCTGCCCCGACTCCGTCAGATGCGAGCGCGACGCTTCTTGATGCGCTGCGCGAGGTCCTGTGCCGGCTTCTCGACGGCGTAGAACGTCACGATCGACAGAGTGATCGACACGGCCAGCGCGAGCAGGATGTTGCGGATCATGCCGCCGATCGAGTCGCCGGCCATCAGCCCCCACCGGCCGAGCAGCAGCAGCACGGGGAAGTGCCACAGGTAGATCGACAGCGAGATCTTGCCGATGAAGCGTGCGGGTGCGACGTCGAGCCACTGTGCCAGCTTCGTCTTCTCGCCACGGGCGAGCGGCGCGACGACGATGACCAGGAAGAGGCTCGCGGCGAACGCGATCGAACTCAACGCGTAGGCGCTGTGGACGACCAGGAGTCCGAGCGCCACGATGCCGGACGGCACCAGCGCCACCGTCGCGATGGTGCGGACGCGCCGGCTGAGGCGCTCATTGACCACGCCCTGCTCCATCGCGACGAACAGGACGACCACGAACATGCCGTAGGCGAAGCTGTCGGCATTGGTCAGGAAGCTGCGCAGGAACACGGCGACCCAGTTGTCGCCCCACTCCATCTGGATCAGGTCGGTGACGCCGACGCGCTCGGTGAGCATCGGTACGAACAGCTTTCCGACGTAGCCGATGACGAGCAGGATGACGGGTGCGATCAGCGCGATGCGGAGCGGGCGGATGTCGGTGCGCCTGCGCAGGGCGAAGAGCAGCGCGGCGAGTATCGGCAGCGTGACGTAGAACGCGATCTCCAGCGTCAGCGACCAGGCGGGGTTGATGCCCGTCTGGAAGTACTGCGGAACGTACGTCTGCACCAGGGTCAGGTTGGCGATCAGCTGCCAGGGGTCGGTGATCATGCCGGTGCCCTCGTCGGTGCCGAGCGGCAGCAGTGCCGGGTTCTGAACGTAGACGATCTGGAAGACGTAGTTGCAGAGCAGGAAGATCACGAGATAGCCGGGGAACACGCGCAGCACGCGATTGACGGCGTACTGCTCGGTGTCCGGCATCTTGAGCGCCGACCGGTCATGGGTGAGTGCCCGGACGTACGGCAGGAAGAGCAGGAAGCCGCTCAGCACGAAGAACAGCAGCAGCACCATGCCGATGAGATTGAGCTTGCCTGCGGCCGTCGTGAGCGGTGAGTACTGGTAGGCGACGTGCGCGGTGGCGACGCCGAGGCAGCCCAGTCCGCGGACGCCGTCGAGGCCGATGATCCGCGCGCGGTTGGGGCGGGCGGGAACGACGGCCTCGGTGGGGGGCGTGACGATCTCCGGATCCGTCGTCACGCCGCTTCCTCCGTCGTTCATGGGGCGACCGGCCGAGCAGTGGCCCGCGTCGTCGAGCGAGGCGGCGGATCCCGACGGGCGATCTCCGACGATTCCGGAGGCACCCAGGATTTGACCGGTCAACGCGCGCCCTTGCTTTCTCGTAGTCGCAACAGTCGCGTCGTTGCGAGACCTGCCGTAGGCATTATCGAGGCAAATCATCGCAGCGAACGTGCATTTGGGGAAATCGAAATGCACGACGTCACGTGCCTCGATTGACGTGTTCTCGGGAGGCCGTCGCCGCGGACTTTCACTCGATGCGCCAGGGGCCTCATACTTTCTTCGAAATGGTTTGAGAATGCGCAAATAGAGCAATTGAGGAAATCTGTCTGAACTGCACCTCAGCATCTCTTGGCGACGATCTTGTTGACCATCGGGGGATTGCCGCATAACCGAAGTCATGTTTGCCCGCCGGCATTTCTCGTGCCGTCGGAAATGTCGTGACCGCCGCTCGATCATGATCGCCGTTTGCGTGGTCTCGATGCGCCGACGACGGGTGGGCACACGGTTCGGCCTGCCGAACCCGGACGAAACGGTGCTCGACTCGGTTTGCCTACGGGTCCCTGCGTCACGGCGGACGAGGGGCGGGGGAGAATCGTGGCCGTGGTGTGGCGGGGGGATCCGATCTGGATCGTCGACGTGCTGCGCGCCGAGGGCCTCGGCGTCGACGAGTTCCCCGGCTGGCTCGACCGCGGACACGGTGACTTCGCCGACGTGCGCGGCGTGATGGTCCACCACACCGGCTCCGACGACGCCGGACCCGCCTCCATCGCCTACGGCCGCCGCGATCTGGCTGGGCCGCTGTCGCAGCTCCACGTCGCGCGCGACGGCGTCGTCACCGTCGTCGCCGCGGGTGTCGCCTGGCATGCGGGCACCGGCAGTCATCCGTGGATACCCGCCAACCGCGGCAACTGGCACACGATCGGGATCGAGTGCGCCAACAGCGGGACCAGTCCCACGGCGTCGCACCGGGTGAACTGGCCCGATGCCCAGTACGTCGCGCTCGTCAGATGCTGCGCGGCGATCAACAGGCGGCTCGGGCAGGACTCGACGCGCACGATCGGCCACCGGGAGTACGCGGGCCGCACACAGGGCAAGTGGGACCCGGGTGCGATCGACATGGACGTCCTGCGCGCCGACGTCCAGCGGCGGATCGCCGGGCGGTCGGATCCGGCACCCGTGGGTGCGGTCACCGATGTCCCGTTGTCTCGCGGCGCCACGGGCGCGCGGGTCGCCGAAGTCCAGCGCCGCCTCAAGTTCGCGTATCGGGCCTACGCCGGAGACCTCGTCATCGACGGCGTGTTCGGGCCGCGGACGGAGGCCGCGGTGCGCGAATTCCAGCGCCGCACGGCCGGTCTGGCCGTCGACGGCATCGTCGGACCGCAGACCGCGGCGGCTCTACGGTTGGCCCCGGCGCCTCCGGTCACCCGAAGTGGGTCGACGGCCGCGGCTGCGGAACGCCGTCCACGGTGACGTCCACCTTCTCGTCGTAGAAGGCGACCATGCCCGCGATGGCGCCGACGGCGGGCAGCGGGTAGTGGTAGCACCACGCGAGGTCGGCGTGGACGTCGTCACCCGTGCGCACCGACCAGTACTCCGTCGTCACGCCCTTGTAGGGGCACAGCGTCGAGGTCTTCGACGGTTCGAGGTGTGCGAACCGGACGTCGGTCTTGTCGACGTAATAGCGCGTCGGCAAACCGGTTTCGAAGAGCAGGACGGGCGTCGTGGTGTCGGCGAGGGTGACCCCGTTCAACGACACGGTGACGTGCCGGTGCGACCGCAGCGCGTCCACCCGGGCGTACGGGTTGCGGGGATGGCCGTAGATGGGCTCGTCCTCCTCGAACCACGACAGCTGGTCGCAGTCGATGCGGACGAGACCGGCGACCGGACCGTCGCCGTCGTCGAACACCCGTACCGCCGAGGCGTGTTCGTGGCCCGGTGCGACCAACGAGAACGTTCGCGACGGACCGAACTGCACGCGCTGGGCGTGGTCCTCGTCGCGCAGGAATTCGGTGCGGACGTCGGCGACCGGGACGTAGTACTGCGGGTAGTACGGCACCTCCCACACGTAGCGGGCGGCGGTCGTGTCGACGACGAGGTGCTCGCCGAGGAAGGCGCGCACGCGCCGGGGGGAGGGCTCGACGCGCCCGCGTTCGACGGCGAACCGCGGGTAGCCGGCCGGCTGCTCAGTGCTCACGGTGATCCTCCGCGGGGACGGCGTCGGCGATGCGGGCCAACACCTCGAGGTGGTCGTCGACGGTGGCCAGGCCGGCGCCCATGGTGTTGACCGACAGGTGCGACGCCCCGGCCCGGGCCCACGAGGCGAGTTCGGCGGCGACGGCGTCGTCGTCGCCGGACCACGTGACGCGGCCCTCCATGCCGATCGACGCGGGATCGCGGCCCGCGTCGACGGCGGCCCGGTCGACGATCGCGCGCGCCTCGTCCAACTCGCCGCCCGGTCCGACCATCGGGAACCACCCGTCGGCGATCCGCCCCGCCCGGCGGTACCCCGGTGCGGACGCCGTGCCGATCCAGATGGGGATGGGCCGCTGCACCGGCAGCGGCGACAGCCCGGCGCCGGTCACCGTGTGGAAGGTGCCGTCGAACGTGACGGTCTGTTCGGTCCACAGCCGGCGCAGCAGTTCGATCTGCTCCACCGAACGCGCTCCTCGGGTGGAGAAGTCTTCGTTGAGCGCCTCGTACTCGACGGCGTTCCAGCCGACGCCGATGCCGAGTCGCAACCTGCCGCCGCTGAGCAGGTCCACCTCGGCGGCCTGCTTCGCGACGAGGGTGGTCTGGCGCTGCGGAAGGATGACGACGCCGGTGACCAGTTCGAGCGAACGCGTGGCGGCGGCCAGGAACCCGAACATGACGAACGGCTCGTGAAACGTGGTGTGGACGTCGTAGGGCCAGTTCCACGGGGCGTGCACGTCGGGGTCCGCGCCCACGACGTGGTCGTAGACCAGCACGTGCGCATACCCGAGTTCTTCGACGCGCTCGCCGTAGGCACGGACGGCACCGGGGTCACCGCCCAGTTCGGTCTGCGGGAACACCACTCCAACGCGCATCTACTGCCTTCCGGTCGGGTCTGAGGTAGTACGACGCCATGGTGCCCCGCGTCATTCCCCTCGTCGACGACCTCCTTCTCGGCGACGTCGCCGTCAGCGCGAGCAGTCCAGCGTGACGGCGATGGTCCGCCGCACCACGACCTCGACGAAGTCGTCACCGATGCGCTGCAGCCGCTTCTGCTCCCTGCCGTTGCGGACGTCGGTGACGTCGCACTCGTCGAGCGGTGCGCTGCCGAGCCGGTTCACCTTGACGTCGAAGCCCTGCGCCTCGAGCTGCGCGATGGTGAGTTCGGCCGACGATGCGGCCGTGGCGGGCGACGCCGGTGCCAGCAGCAGCGCGGCCGCGGCCGCCGTGGCCGCCAGGGTGGCGCGGGTGATCGTGTTCATGGGGTGCTCCGTTCGTCGGGGATGAGGTGCTGCATCGATGCTGTCCCGGGGCGACCCACCGCCGCGTGAAGGCTTCGTGGAGATCGCGTGGAGATCGCCGGTAGGCCGCGTGACCGGAAACGGGTCGACGGGGACCGGTTCGGGACTACCGTGTGACCGGCCCGCACCCGGGCCAGGATGGAGGTTCGGCATGCGAAGCGGTTGGGCACGACACGTGACGACGGCGCGACTGCCGTTGCGCTGGCTCGCGATAGCGCTCGTGGCGCTCGTGATGAGCGGGTTCGGGGCGGCGATGCTGACGGCGCCGCGCGCGGCCGCCGAGGGCGAGAACTACACCGTCGCCACCGATACGACCTTCGCGCCGTTCGAATTCCAGGACAAGCAGGGCAACTTCGTCGGCATCGACATGGACCTGATCCGGGCCATCGCCGAGGACCAGAAGTTCACCGTCGACATCAAGCCGCTCGGCTTCGACGCCGCCCTGCAGGCCGTACAGGCCAACCAGGTCGACGGCGTCATCGCGGGCATGTCGATCACCGACGACCGCAAGAAGGTCTTCGACTTCTCCGAACCGTACTTCGAGTCCGGCATCCAGATGGCGGTGCTGAAGGACGACGACACCATCACGTCCTACGACGACCTGCGGGGCAAGCGGGTCTCGGTCAAGAACGGCACGCAGGGATCGGACTTCGCCAACTCCATCAAGGACCAGTACGGGTTCGAGGTGGTGTCGTTCGCGGACTCCTCGACGATGTTCGACGAGGTCAAGACCGGCAACTCGGCCGCCGTCTTCGAGGACTACCCGGTGCTGCTTTACGGCATCGCGCAGGGCAACGGCTTCAAGACCGTCACCCCGAAGGAAGACCCCACCGGCTACGGCTTCGCGGTCAACAAGGGCCAGAACCCGGAACTGCTGCAGAAGTTCAACGCCGGCCTGGACAACCTCAAGAAGTCCGGCCGGTACGACGAGATCGTCGACGGCTACCTCGGCGAGGGCGCCACCACCGACGACAACTCGTTCTTCGGCCTCATCAAGAGCACCTTCCCGATCCTGCTCGAGGGTCTGAAGATGACCATCATCCTGACGGTCGTCTCGATCTTCTTCGCGTTGATCCTGGGCGTGGTGTTCGGCCTGTTCCGGGTGTCCCGTTCGATCTGGCTGCGCGGCATCGGTACTGCGTTCGTCGACGTGTTCCGCGGCACGCCGCTTCTGGTGCAGGCCTTCTTCATCTACTTCGGCATCCCGTCGGCACTCGGCTTCCAGATGTCGGCGTTGACGGCGGGCATCATCACGCTCTCGCTCAACGCCGGCGCGTACATGACCGAGATCGTCCGCGGTGGAATCGAATCGGTGGACAAGGGCCAGATGGAGGCGTCCCGCAGCCTGGGCATCGGCTACCTGCCGACGATGCGCAAGGTGATCCTGCCGCAGGCCGTCCGCACGATGATCCCGTCCTACATCAACCAGTTCGTCATCACCCTGAAGGACACGTCGATCCTGTCGGTGATCGGCATCGCGGAACTTACGCAGACCGGGCGCATCATCATCGCCGGCAACTACCAGTCGTTCAACATGTGGTTGATCATCGGCATCATCTACTTCATCGTCATCATGGCGTTGACCAAACTCTCGGACCGACTTGAGAAGAGGCTGGTGAAGTGAGCGAGTTGATTACGGAGGCCGCGGCGTCGGAACCCGAGGGCAAGGTCAAGATCCGCATCGAGGGACTGAAGAAGTCGTTCGGCGAACTGGACGTGCTCAAGGGCATCGACACCACGATCAGCCATGGCGAAGTCGTATGCGTGATCGGGCCGTCCGGGTCGGGCAAGTCGACGTTTCTGCGTTGCCTGAACAAGCTCGAGGACATCACCGGCGGCAAGGTCGTGATCGACGACTTCGACCTCACCGACCGCAAGGTCGACCTCGACAAGGTGCGCCAGCACATCGGGATGGTGTTCCAGCACTTCAACCTGTTCCCGCACATGTCGGTGCTCGACAACGTCACCCTCGCACCGCTGCTGACCAAGAAGATGGACAAGGCCGCGGCCGAGAAGAAGGCTCTGGCACTGCTCGATCAGGTGGGGCTGGCCGAGAAGGCCCAGGTGCGCCCGTCCACGCTGTCGGGCGGACAGAAGCAGCGCGTCGCGATCGCCCGTGCGCTGGCCATGAACCCGTCGATCATGCTGTTCGACGAGGCCACCAGCGCGCTCGACCCGGAGATGGTCGGCGACGTGCTGGAAGTGTTGCGCGCGTTGGCGTCCGGCGGCATGACGATGGTGGTGGTCACCCACGAGATGGGATTCGCGCGCGAGGTCGCGTCGCGGGTGCTGTTCATGGACGGCGGGAAGATCGTCGAGGACGCGCCGCCTGCGGAACTCTTCGACAACCCCAAACACCCTCGGCTGCAGGAGTTCCTCTCCAAGGTGCTGTGACCGGAGGTCCTCGCCACCGGTGCTGTTCGAATGGGTGGCAGGGACCGGCAGATGTGACACCATCGGCGGATGGACCCGCAGGACGACCCGGAGGCACGGATCCGGGCGTTGGAACAACCGTCGATCGACATGGCGCGTGCGTCGGAGCTGGGCCAGTTGCAGGCGGGTCCGGGCTACGGCTACGTGCCGCCGTTGGGCACGTCGGGTTCCTACCCGCCACCGCCGGCCACCGTGCCCCACCCCGCGTGGGGGACGGGCGACGTCACGTTCCCCACCCTGGGCACGCCGACGAACTCCGCCGGTGGGAAGGCGGCGTTCATCGTCCCGGTCGTGATCGCGGTGATCGCGCTCGCCGCGGCGGGCGGTGTGACCCTGTACCTGATGAGCGGGCCGTCTGAACGACCGAGCATCTCCGGTGGCGGCGCGACACTGACCGACCGGCCGTCGATCGGTGAGCCGACGCCCGCACCGGGCACTGTCGCCCCACCGGCCGACGAGCCACTGCCGCCGGGCACCAGCACGAGCATCGCGGGAATCGGGGAGCGGAAGTCGCTGGCGTGCAACGACACCATCGTCAGCATCAGCGGCTTCGACAACACCGTGGAACTCACCGGCCGCTGCGCGATGGTGTCGGTGTCGGGCAAGGACAACGTCGTGACGATCGACGAGTCCGCCGTGATCGGCGTCTCCGGGTTCGACAACCGCATCGTGTTCCATGCCGGCGAGCCCGAGGTCACGAACTCCGGCTTCGGCAACACCGTCGACCGCGGCTGACCCCCGCCCGCCGCGCCCCCGCCGAGACTGCTGGGAGATCGCGAATTCCGGCTGGATCGCGATCTCCCAGCAGGATCGGCGAACCGGGGAGGGGCTAGACGAAGCCGACGCCGCGGCGGCCGGGGCCGACCGACGGCGCCGGATCGGTGCCGAGGGTGTGGGCGAGGACGTCGTGGTAGACGTCGCGGAAGTCGGTGGTGGTCTTGAGGTCGCCGTCGTCGAGGTCGGTGAGGCTGGGCTCGTCGCCGTAGAAGCCGCCCCGCACCGGAGCGCCCGCGACGAACACCGGACCCGCCGCGCCGTGATCGGTGCCCTGCGAGGCATTCGCCGCGACGCGCCTGCCGAACTCCGAGTACACCATCGCGACGAGGTGCTTGCCGTAGGTGTTGCTTCGCATCTGCCGAAGGAACGGCCCCAGCGCGCCGTCGAGGACCGCCAGCAGCTCCTGCTGCGTGTCCCGCTCGTCGGCATGGGTGTCGAAGCCGCCGAGGGACACCATGTACACCCGGGTCGGCACCCCCGCGCGCACGCACTTGGCCACCAGGTCCAGTTGTGCGCGAAGCGAACCCGCCTCCGCACCGGCGGCGGTGGGGTCGACGCCGTCGATCACCCGGGTGAAGGTCGACTCGGTGATCCCGTGGGCCCGGTAGGACGCGCGGACCGCGGCCATCGCGGGGGTGTCGCCCGGATCGTCGCGGCTGAGGCCGGCCAGCGTCCGCGACACGTCGAGCGGCACGGCCGGCACCGACTCCGACAGTGCGGCGGCGACCTGCTTCTCGCCGAGCGCCATCAGCGGCAGGACCGCGCCGACGTTGACCGCGCGCAGCGGATCGTCCCCGGTGGCGTCGAGCCAGCGCCCGATCCAGCCGGTCGACACCGCGTCCCGGGGCGACGCCGTCTGCCAGATGTCCATCGACCGGAAGTGGCTGCGGTCGTGCTTCGGGTAGCCGACGCCGCGGACGATCGCCAGGTGTTGGTCCCGCCACAGGCCGTGCAGACCGGTGAGTGCCGGGTTGAGGCCGAGTCGGTCGTCCAGCGGCAGCACGTCCTGCGGGGCGTAGGCGAGGTCGGGTCGTGCGTCGTAGTAGGCGTTCTCGGTATGGGGGACGACGGTGTTGATGCCGTCGTTGCCGCCGTAGAGCGTGACCACCAGCAGGATGCCGCTGCCCTCGGGGAGCGGCCGTTCGCGGCCGGCGTCGAGTAGATCGGGCAGCGTGAGGGCCACGGCGCCGGTCAGCAGGCCGGCGCCGCCGATGCCGGCACCGGCGATCAGGAACTTGCGGCGGGTGAGTTCTGGCATGGCGGTCCCGTCACACCGTCAGGTATTCGGGGGAGTTGACGGCCGCGGCCACCAGCCTGCGCGGGTCGTCGGCGACGTCGGCGAGGGCGGCGGCGGTGCTATCGGACCACGCGCCGACGCCGATCAGGTAGCCGGCCGCGTCGATGCGGTCGCCCCGCGGTGCCTCGGCCACCACTGACACGTCGCCCAGCTCGGTGCACTTGCGCGACACCCACACCCGCGCGGAGGTGGCCGTTGTCGACAGCCAGGCCTGGCCGCGGGGCCACCCGTCGACGTCCGGCGGATAGAAGGGGCGCTGCCCCATCGCGGTCAGCACGGCCAGCAGGGCGGCGGGCATCCCCGGCGTCTCGATCGGAACCTGCAGCGTGCGCACCACGCCGAGCAGCCAGTCGACCGGCGTCGACACGAACGTCCCAGCGGCACCAGCGAACTCGGGATCGACCAGGATGGCCTTGGTCAGCGCCCGCAGGTCGCGGCCCGGACCGTACGCCGCGACGAGGCGGTCCAGCGTCGGCGCGGACGGCGGATCGTCCGACGCGAGGGCACGCCACAGCCTGGTGGCGACGAACGCCGACGACGCCGGGTGGGAGAGCACGGCGTCGCAGAACTCGGAATGGTCGAGGTTGCCGACCCTGCCGAGGACGGTCTTGGACCCGCCGTCGTGCTGGGTGTAGTCGACGCCGGTGACGCCGCCGGGGGCGATCGACCAGCCGGTGAGCGCGCGGGCGCCCTCGCGGACGTCCACCTCGGTGTAGCCGCTGCCGTGGCCGAGGGTGAACAGCTCCATGAACTCGCGGGACAGGTTCTCGTTGGCGGCCTTGGCGCTGTTGGTCACGCCGTCGAGCCAGTACAGCATCGCGGCGTCACCGAGCATCGCCTGCGCCAGCGTGCGGAAGTCGCCGAGCTTGAGCGTGCGCAGCGTCTCGTTCTGGGCGCCCATCCACTCCGCGACGGGCACCTTGTTCGCCGACGTGGCGAAGTGGTTGTGCCACAGCAGGGTCAGCTTCTCGTGCGCGGGCTCGTGGACCGCGGCCATGCGCCGGACCCACCACAGCACCAGCTCGTCCATCTGGTCGGCGAGCTGACTGCTGAAGGCCTCCAGCTCGGCCGTGCCGGCTCCCTCTTGCGGTTGCGGGGGCAGGGCCGGCGACGGACGGGGCGTGGCGCGCGCACCGGGGTCGGCCGCGGGGTCGGACTGCAGGACGGTGTCGAGGTACCGGGACAGGTCCGCGGCGGCGACGGCGTCGATCTGCGGGCCGGTCGCGCCGAGGCCCAGCCTGCGCAGCACGCGGGCGGAGCCGACCCATCGAGGTGACTGTCCGGTCAGGAGTCCGTCCCCCTTCGGCTCGACTCTCCGGTGGCTCGAGGATAGCGTCCGGCAAACGAGTCGTGGCGGCGGAGGGCGGGGGAGAACCGGCTGGTCACCAGGCCAGGCCGGCGTCCGGATCGGCCGAGGTCAGTCCGACGGCGGCGGCCGGCACCGTCACGAAGTCGCCGATCCGCGAGGCGTCCGCGGGGTCGGCCAGCCGGACGGCAGAGCCAGTCCACCGGCGAACCCGGTTGACCGCCCACGAGGCGCGGCACACGACCGCGGCGCCGTCGGGTCCGTCGACCCGCACCTCGGCCACCTCGGGTTCGGCGGCCGCGGTCAGCAGACGGGAGACGGCTTCGCGTCCGAGCACGGGGCGTCCGGACAGCGCCACCGCCGTGCGGCACCGCCGCCGGATCCACTCGGGGACGTCGCCGACGTGGATGCGCGGGTCGTCGGCGCGGAGTTCGGCGTGCAGTGCTGCGGCGCGCGCACCGGTCAGCCAGACCCCCACGTCCTCGGCCAGGAAGCCGCCGATGGTGGCGACGAGTGACCCCAGCCCGTGGGATGCGGTGTCGACGGCGACGGCCACCTCGGGGACGGCGTACCGCAGGCCGGACCGGCGGGCGTCCGGATCGGCGACCAGGCGGGCCACCGCGACGGCCTCGCGGTTCTTCGCCGCGGCCCGGTCGGCGACGTCGCGGGCACCCCAGTCCACCCCGTCGTGCCAGGCGACGGCGTCGCGGGCGTGGTGCAGGACGGCGCCGTTGACGACGGCGCGGTGCGCGAACTCCCAGTCCTCGCCGCCGTAGTCCTCGAAGCTCTCGTCGAAGCCACCGACGTCCTCGAACAGCGTTCGACTGCAACACATCACGGAGCTGATCACGTAGCGGTAGGAGCGGTGATCCACCCGCAGCAGGTCGGCCGTCTCACGGTACGCGTCGAGCAGCCAGCGCGGCTCCTCCAGCTCGGGCGGTGCGTCACCGCCGGACCACCAGGCCGCGAGCCGGTCGGGAGTCCAGCCGCCGAGGTCGGCGTGCCTGCGTCGGCCCACCACCAGGGCGTCGGGCAGCAGTGCCGGCAGCCTGGCGATGCGTCGCAGGTAGCCCGGCTCGGGGATCGTGTCGGCGTCGAGGAAGCACAGCACGTCGGCGTCGGTGTGCGCGGCGCCGAGGTTGCGCGCGGCGGCGGCGCGGAACCCGCGGTCCTCCTGCCGCACCACCGTGACCGGCCAGGTTCGGTCGCCGACGTTGGGTGCGGTCGCCGACCCGTCGTCGGCCACGACGACCTCGATGAGGTCGCGCGGATGGTCCTGTAGTTCGAGCGCGCGCAGGGTGAGGTCGAGTTCGGCCTGCTGCTCGTAGTACGGGATGACGACGGCGATGCGCACCGGTTCCGGTTCGCGACCGGCCAGCAGGTCCCAGCGGTTGCCGGGGACGACGACGCGGCCGTCGGTGAGGGGCAGGGTCACGCGTGCCACCGTCCGAGTACGTCGGCGTAGCGGCGGGCCGCGTCGCGGGCGGTCGGGACGCACGTGGTGCCCGGTGGCAGCCAGGTCGACCGCGGGTCCGCCAGCGCCGCGGCGAGCGCCGACCGCAGGCCGGACTCGTGATCCGGATACAGCAGCAGCGCACCGGGATTGCGGTCGTCGATCTCGCTGGTGTACCGGGTGATCGGCGCGAGCGGGCGCCGGCCGGCCGACAACCAGGCGTTGAGGGACCCCGAGGCGGACACGTGTCGATGATGCGCCACCGGCACGGTGACCGACCGCAGGGTCGTCGCCAGGGCGAGATCGGGCACGTGGCCGGTGACGGCGAATCGTCTGCCGCTGCGCCGTGCGGTGTCGGACAGCTCGTCGACCAGGTCGTCGTGCCCGGCCGACGGCTCGCCGACCGCCAGCATCCACACGGTCCGCGGCAGGCCCGCCATCGCGGTCAGCACCTCGAGGTGGCCCTTGCCGGGGTAGAGGTAGCCGAAGACCCCGACCGATCTCGGCTCGGCGCCGCGCACGACCGGCGGCCCGGCGGCGACGGAGGGGACGGGCAGCGGGACGACGGCGAGGTCGGCGGGCGCGGCGCCCAGTTCCGCCAGCAGCATCCGTTCGTGCTCGCTGCTGGTGACGATGCCGTCGACCGTCCGGCAGACCTGCCGGTAGGCGTCGGCCCGGACCTCGAAGTGCACGCCGTCGGACGGCTGCGGCAGGTCGTGCAGCGTGACCGTGACCCGCGCACCGCGGGCGTGCGCCCGGTCGGCGAGGCGGGTGATCGCCGCGGCCGCCTCCGTCGCGGGACGGCCGAACAGGTGATCGGTGAACTGGACGTGCACGCCGCGGCACGCGTCGACGTCCTGGGTGCGCCGCACCGCCATCGCGACGCCGATCGACCGCAGTTCGGCGTCCAGCTCCAGGCCGAAGCGGACGACGCCGTGCCGGTCGGGGCCGACGAGCAGGTGGGCCAGGGGTGCGGTCATCGGGTCGCCGTCGACAGACCCAGCAGTTCCATGGTCGCGCCGTGCCGCTCGACGGTCAGCCCGAGGTAGTCCGGATGGTCGGCGTACCAACGCATCTGCGTCTCGTGCACGTCCTGCGCGCGCAGCGTCGCGTCGTCCAGTCGCCAGTCGGGGCGCGGCTCGGCGGCGATGCCGAGGGCGTCGATCACCCTGGCCTCCAGCGGCACGTACACCGAATTCAGCAGAACGTGCTCGATGGGGACGACCCCCGCGGTCACGTCCATCGCCGCGAGGACCCGTCGGGCCAGGGCGGCCAGCACGGTGTTGCCGGGGTGGTTGATGGCGTGACAGGCGTCGACCCCCGCGGCGGCGAGGACGTCGGACACCGCGACGTCGGTGTCGCGGCGCTCCCGGGCGGCGAGTGCGGCGATGCTGGCTTCGGCGTTGTCCCGGAACCGGCCGGGACCGACCTCGACGTCCCAGGGATCTCCCGGCGCGCGGCCGGCGATGGCCGCTGCGACGGTGCGTAGGTCGTGGTAGGGCACCGCGGGCGGGTTGACGGAGCGGTCGGCGGGGTGCCGGACGATCACCTGGAATGGATACAGGCCTGCGTACCGGATGACCGGCCAGCGCACGACCCGGCCCGACGGCGGCAGCATCCCGGCGAGTTGCGCTGTGCCCAAGGGCAAGTCGCGGTAGTCCTCGCGGATGGGTTGGGCGAGGAGCGCCGCCGCCCGGCCGAGCAGCGCGTCCACGTGGGGCATGTCGGTCGCCGTCAACTCGTGCACGGGCGGCACCCGAACGGTGCGGTAGGGCCGGTCGGGGACGGCGTCGAGGAGCAGGCGGAGCGCCTCGGCCTGGCAGTTGCCGACGACCACCCACAGCGGTTCTGGCCCCGCCGGCTCGGCGTCGGTCAGCTCGTAGAAGTGGCGGTAGTGCCAGGTGCGCCCGTCGTGGGTCATCTCACAAGATTAGATGTCGCCGAAAGAGGTATAACTCTCATCGCGAGCAGACCGTCCAGTCCGAGGCGATGAACATGCCGCTGTCCTTCGATGGGGTTTTTTGACGTGTTCACACTCGCTTCGGTGCCCGCTGGGCACCCCTACGTCGACGCCGTCGTCGACTCCAAATTCGTTGACCTGCTTGCCGATCCGACGCCGCCGGGAGCCACGCTGCCCGGACAGTGGTGGCCGCCGCGATGGCTCGATCCCGTCTACGTGCGCGACCACGCCCGCGACGTCGACGTGCTGCACGTCCACTTCGGCTTCGACACCATGGCACCGGACGTGCTCGACGAGGTGGCCGACATCCTGGCCCGCCACGACGTGCCGCTCGTCCTGACGGTGCACGACCTGCACAACCCGCACTTCGGCGACGCCGGCGACCACTCGGCGCGCCTCGGCGTCCTGGTGCGCGCCGCCGATGCCGTCGTCACGCTGACCGACGGGGCGGCCGCCGAGATCGCCCGCCGGTGGGGCCGCGAGGCGCTGGTCCTCCCGCACCCGCACGTGCTGCCCATCGACGCCGTCGGCGCGGCCCGCACCGCGCGCGACGTGCCGGTGGTCGCGCTGCACGCAAAGGGGTTGCGCGCCAACATCGATCCGTGGCCCGTTCTCGACGAGCTGCTGGCGGATCCGGACCGCACCTGGGGGCTGCGCCTCGACGTCGACGAGGAGGCACTCGGCTCGCCGCGTGCCCGCGAGGTCGCTCCGGACCGTCTGGCGGCGTACCGCGCCGCGGGCGTCGACGTCCGCGTGCATCCGCGCTTCACCGACGCCGAGATGGTCGACTACCTGGCCGAGATCGACGTACTGGTGCTGCCCTATCGGTTCGGCACGCACTCCGGCTGGGTCGAGGCCTGCCACGACGCCGGCGTCCACGTCGTGGTCCCCGATTGCGGTCACTTCCACCGGCAGCACGCCGGCCTCGTCTTCGGCTACGGCGTCGACCGCTTCGACGCCGACGGTCTGCGCCACTGCGTGCGCGCCGCCCAGCGATGGGCGCGCGAACCCGCACCGGGTCCGGACGAGCGGCGCCGACACGACCGGATGGCGGAGCGCGCGTCGATCCGGCAGCGGACCGGTCAGCTCTATCGCCGCCTGCTCGACGCCAGGGTGGCCGCGTGACGGGCTCCCTGCGGATCGCGCTCCTCGCGTCGTCCCGGTATGCGGTGCGGCAGCCGTTCGCCGGTGGCATGGAGTCGTTCGTGTTCGAGTTCGCGCGAGCCCTGACCGCTGCCGGCCATCGGGTCACGCTGTTCGCCGCACCCGGATCGAGCACCGACCTGCCCATCGAGGTGCTGCCCGTGCACACCTTCGACATGAGCGAGGAGTCGCGGCGAGATCCGTTGGCGCCCGAGTGGATCGTGCACGAGACGCACGCCTACCTGTCGGTGATGATGGACCTCGCCGACACGCTGCGCGACGACTTCGACCTCGTCCACAACCACAGCCTGCACTACCTCCCGCTGGCGATGGCGCGTTCGATCCCGGCGCCGATGCTGACGACGCTGCACACGCCGCCGCTGCCGTGGCTGGAGCAGGCGGTGGCGCTACCGCGCGGCGTCGCGAGTTCCTTCGCGGCGGTCAGCCACTTCACCGCGCACCAGTGGCGGCCGATCATGGGACCGGTGTCGGTGATCCCGAACGGCATCGACCTCGACGCGTGGCACCGCGGCCCGGGCGGCGACTACGCCGTGTGGAGCGGGCGGCTGGTGCCGGAGAAGGGCGTCGCCCTGGCGATCGCCACCGCCCGCCGCGCAGGTCTGCCGCTGCGGATCGCCGGCCCGATCGGCGATCCGGCGTACTTCGACCAGGTCGTCCGCCCGGCACTCGGCGGTTCCGTCGAGTACTGCGGGCACCTGCGACAGGACGATCTGAACGCACTCGTCGGGGGAGCGGCCGTCGCCCTGGTGACGCCGGTCTGGGAGGAGCCGTTCGGACTGGTCACCGCGGAGGCGCTGGCGTCCGGCACGCCGGTGGCGGCCTTCGCCCGCGGCGGCGTCCCCGAGATCGTCGACGTGGACTGCGGCCGACTCGCGCCGCCCGACGACGTCGACGCGCTCGCGCGCGCGGCGCTCGAGGCGGCCGCCCTGCCCCGGGAGGCGGCACGGGCCCGCGCCGAGACGCACTACTCCC
Organism: Mycobacterium sp. PTI7; assembly: GCF_056679845.1. NCBI lineage: Bacteria > Bacillati > Actinomycetota > Actinomycetes > Mycobacteriales > Mycobacteriaceae > Mycobacterium > Mycobacterium sp. PTI7. The sequence goes on along the minus strand of NZ_CM155252.1, from coordinate 3,345,473 downwards.
ACGCCGTGATGACCGAGCGCTACGTGTCGCTCTACCAGGACCTGGTGCGCGACGACAGTCGGGTCTCGGCGTGATCTGCTACTACGTGCACCATCACGGCCGCGGCCATCTGAACCGCGCGCTGGCCATCACGCGGCACCTCGACGAGCAGGTGACGTTCCTGTCGTCGCTGCCCGAGCCGGCGGATCTGCGCGCGGGGGACCGCTGGGTCGGACTGCCGATGGACGTGCCGGCGCCGTCCGATCCGGCCGACGACCCGACGGCGAACGAGCGGCTGCACTGGGTGCCCCGCCACGTCGACGGGCTGGCCCGACGATCGGCGATGATCGCCGACGTGCTCGCCGCCGGGCGGCCCCGCCGCATCGTCGTCGACGTGTCGGTGGAGGTGACGCTGCTCGCCCGGCTCTGCGGCATCCCGGTGACCGTGATGTGCATGCCCGGTGACCGCGTGGATCCCGCGCACACGCTGGCCTACGACGTGGCCGATCAGCTCATCGCACCGTGGTCCGCCGAGGCATACCGCCCGGAGTGGCTGTCGCGCTACGGGTCTCGCGTGCACAGCGTCGGATCGATCAGCCGCTTCGACGGCGTCGCGCGGCCGGCCCCGCACACCGACGGCGTGATCCGCGGACTGCTGCTGGCCGGCGCGGGCGGGTCGGCGGTCCCCGCCGGCGCGCTCGACGACCTCCGCGCGGCCGTCCCGCGCCTGAACTGGACGGCCGCCGGCGGCGGAGCGGCGTGGGTCGACGATCCGTGGCCGCTCATCGCGAACGCCGACCTCGTCGTCAGCCACGCCGGTCAGAACGCCGTCGCCGACGTGGCACTCGCCGGAGCGGCCGCCGTCGTCATCCCCGAGGATCGGCCCTTCGGCGAACAGCGGGCCACCGCGGCGGCGCTGGCGTCGAGCGGGATCTGCGTCGTCGTCCAGAGCTGGCCGTCGCGCGCGGAATGGCCCGCCCTCGTCGACCGGGCGCTCGGCGCCGACCGCGGTCGCTGGAGTGCGCTGCGCGCCGAGGGATCCGCGGCGCGTGCCGCCGAGGTGCTCGCCGCGTGAGCACACCCGTCGTCGCCGTCGTCACCGTGGTCCACGGGCGGCACCGGCACCTGCGACTGCAGGAGCGGGGACTGGCGGCGGGCAGCAGGCGCGCCGACGTCCGGTGCGTCGTCGCGATGGACGACGACGAGGTGGCCCACCACGTGGCGCCCCACGTCGAGGTGATCCCGTGCGCGCGAACCGGTGCCGCACTGCCGCTGGCCCGGGCCCGCAATCTGGGCGCCGAGTACGCGCTCGACCGCGGCGCCGACGTGCTGCTGTTCCTCGACGTCGACTGCGTCCCCGGCGAATTCATGGTCGAGCGGTACGTGGCGGCGCACCGGCGGGTGGACCGTCCGGCACTCCTCGCCGGCCCCGTCACCTACCTGCCGCCGTCGGACGGCTACCGCCTCGACGAGCTGCCCGCCGCGACCCGACCGCACCCGGCCCGGCCGAACCCGCCGGACGGCAGCGTGGTCGACGGCGACGACCACGACCTGTTCTGGTCGCTGTCGTTCGCGACCACGCGTGCGACGTGGCAGCGGATCGGCGGGTTCTGCGAGGACTACGCCGGTTACGGCGGCGAGGACACCGACTTCGGCGCCACGGCCGCGGCGCGCGGCGTGGCGCTCGTCTGGGTCGGTGGCGCACATGCCTATCACCAGCACCACCCGGTGTCCGACCCACCCGTCGAGCACCTCGACGACATCGTGGCCAACGCGGCGGTGTTCCGGAGGCGCTGGGGGCGCTGGCCGATGCCGGGCTGGCTCGACGAATTCGAGCGCCGCGGGCTGATCGTCCGCGCCGGCGACCACATCTCGGTCACCGTGGGTACACCCCTGGTGGCCGCCGTCCCCACCGCGAAAGGCACCGACCTCACGTGACCGCTCCCTCGCACGACTCCTACGCCGCCCAGGTCTCGCACTGGTCGGACATCCCCGGGTGGTTCCACTGGCGCGAAGGCCAGCAGGACGCCGTCGCCACCTTCGCCGAGGGCAGCACGTTCGTCGAGGTGGGCTGCTACCTCGGTCGCAGCCTGTGTTCGCTCGCCGACGTGGTCGCGGCGTCGGGGCGCGACTTCACCGTCGTCGGCATCGACACCTGCCAGGGCAGCGGCGCCGAGGGCCGCTCCGACGAGGACGCCCACGGAGCCGCGGTCGAGTACGGCGGCGGCACGTTCGCCGGACTCCTGCACCGCAACCTCATCGCGTGCGGCGTCGCCGACGACGTCCATCTGCTGGTGAGTTCGTCGCCGCGGGCCGCCGACCTCTTCGCCGACGGGTCGCTCACCTGGGTGCACCTCGACGCCAGGCACGACTACGACAGCGTCGTCACCGACATCGAGGCCTGGGCGCCCAAGGTGGCGCCCGGCGGCTGGCTGTCGGGTGACGACTACGACGATCTCTGCTGGCCGGGCGTGGTCCGGGCGGTCACGGATCGGTTGCCCGATGCGCACGGTTGGCTCACCGCACAGTGGCGGTGGATGAAGCCGGCCTGAGCCGACGACTGGGTGTTCAAGCGGCGGCACTGATTGAATGAAGCAGTGTCGGACACACTTCCCGCGCCGGGCCCACGCCCCGATGAGGACCGCCCCGCGGATTCCGCGGTAACGGTCGACGACCTGCCGGCCGAGGGCCTCGCCGGTCTCACCGATCTGGACGCCGCCGCATGGCGCAGCCTCGAGTCCCTGAGCCGGGCGCTGCGCATGGAGGAGGGCGACGTGGACGCCACGTTGCACTCGATCCTGGTCTCGGCCGTCGACCTGATCGACGGCACCGACGCCGCCGGACTCAACCTCTTCGTCAAGGGCAGGTTCGTGCCGCAGGTAGTGCACGGCTCGGCCCCTCCGCTGCTCGACGAATGGCAGGAGGAGGCGGGCGTCGGCCCGTGCATCGACGCCTCCCGCGATCAGGTGACCATCGAGGTGCGGGACATGACGACCGAGGCACGGTGGCGCGGGTTTCCGCAGCGTGCGGTCGAACTCGGCGTCCTGTCGATGCTGTGCGTGCCGCTCTGGGTCGACGAGCGCAAGCTGGGTTCGCTCAGCCTCTACGCGGGCGAATCCGAGGCGTTCAGCACCTCGGCCCGGCACGTCGCCAACCTCTACGCCACCCACGCCGCGCTGGCGCTCTCCGACGTGCAGCGCACCAGCCAACTGCGCCGCGTCATCGCCAACCGTGACGTGATCGGCCAGGCGAAGGGGGTGCTGATGGCGACCCTCCACATCACCCCCGACGATGCGTTCGCGCTCCTCACCACGGCGTCGCAGACGTTGAACCGGAAGTTGGTCGAGGTGGCCCAGATCGTCGCGTCGACCGGCGAGCTGCCGGCGCGCTGACCGCGGTCTCCGATGCCGCCGGGTCCGGTGGGGCGCGGCCGAGGCACGTTGCCGAACGGTGAACGGCGGGATACCGGCAAAGTCGTGGCGAATTGTCATCGCGGTCAACACGAGCCCCGTCGGCACCTGTGGCCACACCCGTCCGGCAGGTCGCAGTCCGGCGTGGATAAGACGACGTGTCGTGCTGTGATTTAGCGCTCACTTTGCGCCGGAAGCATAAGAATCGCTGGTCGGACACGCGGTCGACGAGTCGATCACAGGCGTTGCTCAGCGGTCAAAGGCGCTGTTGGACAACAGATGCGATGTAGCCAGCCGAAGATAACAACTGGATAACGAAGAGTTTCTTAAGCATGGCCTGAGAGCTTCGTCCACTCGGGGCGGAGGGCGTCCTCGCAGGCCCCGGGGGCGTCGGTATCCGTCGCTACACTCGTACGAGACCGCGCCCGGTACGGGCGCAGACCGTTTCTAATCTAGGCCGGCGTACGACATGCCGGTGGAGGTGCCAACCAAGATGGCTAATGGCCTTGCTCGCGCCACGAGCGTGACAGTCGACAGCGCCACGGCGACTCTGCAGGACGAGGTAGCCGTGGGACACGGCCCGATCGCCGACATCGCCCTCGACGGGGACACCCTCGTCGTCACCAACTTCGGCGACCACACCGTCGCCGTGCTCGACGCCCGCGACCTCACCGTCAAGGGCGGGCTGACCGCCCGCGAGCCCTTCGCGCTCGCCGTCTCCGGCCAGAAGGCCTACGTCGGCGTCGCCTCGATCGCGTACGACGCCATCGCCGTGGTCGACACCCGCTCGGGTGAGATCACCGCGTCCTACCCGCTGTCGTTCAACGTGACGGCCATGACCACCAGCGCCGACGGCAAGCGCATCTTCGCCGGCCGCGCCGCCGACGGTGGCGTCGACGTCGCCGTGATCGACGTCGACACCGACCGCGTCCGCACCCTCTACGTCGCCAAGGGCGACGACACCGTCATCGACGCCATGCGCGTCGATGCCGCCGGCCGCCGCCTCTACGTCGCCACGTCCGACGCCCGGGGCAGCCGGCTGATCATCGTCGACCTCGAGAGCGGACGCGTGCAGCGCACCCTCGAGATCGGCGCACCCATCCGTGGGCTCGAACTCGGCATGGACAGCACCGCCTACGTGCTGACCTCCGACCTCGAGGACCGCGGCGTGGTGCACGTCGTCGACCTGGTCGCCGGCCGCATCATGGCCAGCGCCGAGGTGGCGACCACGCCCACGCAGCTTGCGCTGTCGGCCGACGCCACCCGCGCCTACGTGGTCGACTACGACCAGGTCACCGTGCTGAGCACCGCGACGCTCGACGTCATCGACACCATCGCCGTGGGCGCCCGCCCGTCGTGCATGGCCGTCAGCCTCGACCGGATCTACGTCGCCGACTACGACGGTCGGATCACGTCGTTCACGGTGCCCGCCCCGGCTCCGATCTTCTACGCGCCGATGCCGGCGGCTGCCCGCGCCGCCGCGATCCGCGAACTCACCCCGGCCTGACGGTCGGGCGGGCTCACCGCCACTGGTAGCGCGTCCGCGGACGCCCCTTGCCGTAGTCGGTGTGCCTGATGACGGTGCCGTCGTCGGCGAGACGCTCGAGGTACCGCCACGCCGTGACGCGCGAGACGCCGATTCGCTTGGCGGCCTCGTCGGCGGTCAGTCCGTCGGCGGCGTCGCGCACCGCCCGCGCGATCTCGTCATTGGTCTGCGGCGCCGCGCCCTTCGGGGTGGCGGTCCGATCGTCGACGATGCGCAGTTCCGCGAGCGCCCGGTCGACCTCCGCCTGACTCGCCGCGTCCACCCCGGCGGGCAGCGCGGTCCGATAGCGGCCGTACCGCTCGAGACGGTCGCGGAACGCCGCGAACGTGAACGGCTTCAGCAGGTACGCGAGCGCGCCGTGCGCGACCGCCGCGCGCACCATCTCCAGATCGCGCTCCGACGTGATCGCGATGATGTCCGGCGCAGGGCGCAGGCCCGCCAACGCCGACGCCAGGCTGATCCCGCTCGCGTCGGGCAGACCGAGATCGAGCAGCACCAGGTCGATCGGCTCCTCGGTGGCCGCGGCCTCGGCGGCCGCCTGCATGGCGTCGCGGGCGGTGTGCACGACCGCGACCGCCGAAAAGCCCGTCAGCCGTTCGAGATAGGTGCGGTGTGCATCGGCGATCAGGGGTTCGTCCTCGACGATCAGGACGCGGATCGCGGGTGCCTCGCCGGAGGTCACGCCGTGCCGCCCGGAACCGTCACCGTCACCACTGAACCGTAGGTGACGTCGGCGGTCAGCGTGCCGCCATGGCGATGCACGACCTGCGCCACCAGCGCCAGCCCCAGACCGTGCTGCTCGGCGTCGGTGCCGGACTTCGTCGAGTAGCCCCGCTGCATGGCACGCGTGAACGTCTCGGCGTCCATGCCCTCGCCGCTGTCGGCGACCCGCATCGACAGCACTCCGTCGGACAGGCTCACCGTCACCTCGATCCACGGATCCTCGCGGTCGCACGCGTCCATCGCGTTGTCGACGAGATTGCCCAGGACGGTGATCATTTCGTGGGCGGACAACGGCACCTCGTCGGTGGCCGACGGCAGGTGCGTGTCCTCGGTGATGGTCAGAGCGATCCCCCGCTCGTCGGCCTGAGCGGTCTTGCCGAGCAGCAGGGCCACCAGCGCGGGCTCGCCGACGTCGTCACTCAAGCGGTCCACCAGACGCTGGGAGACGGCGAGTTCCTCGGTGGCGAACCGGACCGCCTCCTCGGGCCGGCCCATCTCGACCATCGTGATCACGGTGTGCAGCTTGTTCGCGGCCTCGTGCGCCTGCGCGCGCAACGAGTCGGTCAGCACCTGCAGGGAACTCAATTCGCCCAGCGCGCCCTGCAATTCGGTCCGGTCGCGGATCGTCACCACCTCCGAGTGCTGCGACATCGACGGCCCGCCGGGATCCCGTGCCCCGTCGTCCCCAGGCCGCCCGCCGGTGTCCCTCCCCTTGTCGCTGCGCTGGAGCCGCGCTCGCGCGGACTGCCCGCCGGTGACCAGCGACCGGTTCACCACCAGCACCCGCTCGGCGGTCACGTGCACCTCGTCGCGGGCACCCGGCTCGTGGTCCACGCAAGCGCGGCTGCGCAGGAACTCCGGCAGGTCGGCAGGCGAGACCCGCCCCGGCCCCAGACCGAGCAACCGGCGTGCCTCGTCGTTGGCGAGCAGCACCCGGTCGCCGTCGAGCACGACGAGACCCTCGGAGACGGAGTGCAGGATCGCGTCGTGGTGTTCGTACATCACCCGCAGTTCGTCGGGACGCAGCCCGTGCGTCTGCCGGAACAGGCGGCGCCGGATCGCCCACACGCCCACCAGGGACACCGCGAGCGCGCCGAGTCCGACGGCGGCGATCGACGGCACCTGCTCGCGCCACCGCTGCGCGAGGGTCTGCTGCGTGATGCCCGCCGACACCAGGCCCACCACGCGTCCGTCCGCGCCGCGCACCGGCACGATCGCCCGCACCGAGGGGCCGAGGGTGCCGGTGTACACCTCGCTGAACGTCTCACCGCGCAGCGCCTGCTCGACCGTGCCGAGGTACTTGCCGCCGATCTGCCGCGGATCGGTGTGGGTGTACCTGGTCCGGTCGGGCGACATGATCGTGATGAACGCGATGTCGGTGTCGTTGCGCACCGCCTCGGTCACGGGCTGCAGCACCTCGGTGGCCCGGTTCGACTCGATGGCCGCCGCGGTCGACGGGGCGTCGGCCAGGGCGGTGGCGATGCTGATGACCTGCTGGCGGGCGGCGGCGTCACCGTCGCGGCGGGCGTCGACGAGCGCCAGCGCGCTTCCCGCCACCACGATCACCGCGATCACCGCGACCTGCAGCGCGATTGCCTGGCCGGCCAGGGATCTGGGGCGCGACCGACGCAGCAGCAGTCGCCACCAGCTGCGCATCACACCTCCGCCGTCGGCCTCGAACTTAATGAACTAAAGCGTGACCTGGGTCACGTGGGGGAACATCATCCTTGCAGACCACCAGAACGTGCCCCGAGCCGAAGGAGAACGCCCCATGGCCAATCAGCTGGACGCGGTAGCCCCGCCCGACGAGCCGAAGAAGAAGCGGGACAAGACGCACTGGCTGTACATCGCCGTCATCATCGCCGTCGTCGCCGGCGTGATCGTGGGCCTCACGGCTCCCGGCGTCGGCAAGAGCCTCGGCATCCTCGGCACGATGTTCGTCGACCTGATCAAGATGATGATCGCGCCGGTCATCTTCTGCACGATCGTGCTGGGCATCGGCTCCGTCCGCAAGGCCGCCACGGTCGGCAAGGTCGGCGGGCTCGCATTCGTCTACTTCCTGGTGATGTCCACGTTCGCACTGGCCATCGGCCTGGTGGTCGGCAACATCCTGCATCCGGGCAGCGGTCTGCAACTCTCGGAGAGCGCGGCGGCCAAGGGCGCCGAATACGCCGAGACCGCAGGCGAATCCGGCGGCCTGCTCGACTTCGTGCAAGGCATCATCCCGGAGACGCTGTTCTCCGCGCTGACCGAGGGCAGCGTGCTGCAGGCGCTGTTCATCGCGCTGCTCGTCGGGTTCGCGCTGCAGGGCATGGGCAGCGCCGGCGAGCCGGCGCTGCGGGCCATCGCCTCGCTGCAGAAGCTGGTGTTCAAGGTTCTGGTCATGATCCTGTGGCTGGCCCCGATCGGTGCGTTCGGCGCCATCGCCAACGTCGTCGGCCAGACCGGCTGGACCGCGGTGACGCAACTCCTCGGCCTGATGCTCGGCTTCTACATCACGTGCTTCATCTTCGTGTTCGGCATCCTGGGCACGATCCTGCGCCTCGTCGCCCACGTGTCGATCTTCAAGCTGGTCCGCTACCTGGCCCGCGAGTACCTGCTGATCGTGTCGACGTCCTCGTCGGAGTCGGCGCTGCCCCGCCTGATCGCCAAGATGGAACACCTCGGCGTCGAGCGCACCACCGTCGGCGTCGTGGTGCCGACCGGCTACTCGTTCAACCTCGACGGCACCGCGATCTACCTGACGATGGCGTCGCTGTTCATCGCCGGCGCACTCGGTGACCCGCTGACGGTCGGCGAGCAGATCGGCCTGCTGGTGTTCATGATCGTGGCGTCGAAGGGCGCCGCCGGTGTCACCGGTGCGGGCCTGGCCACCCTGGCCGGCGGCCTGCAGGCGCACCGTCCGGACCTGCTCGACGGCGTCGGGCTGATCGTCGGCATCGACCGCTTCATGTCGGAAGCCCGTGCGCTGACCAACTTCTCGGGCAACGCCGTCGCCACCATCCTGGTCGGATCGTGGACCCACACGATCGACAAGGACCGCGTGGACCTGGTGCTGCGCGGCGAGGATCCGTTCAACGAGCAGACGATGGTCGACTACGACCACGGTGCGCCCGGCGAGATCGAGACCCCGGACAAGCAACCCGCACGGACCTAGTAGGGCGCGTCGACACCACGGTTGCCGACGGAATTCCTCGGAAATCCGTCAGCAACCGTGGTTTCGGCGTGTGGGTGTGGTCAGCGTGAGCAGTTCAGCGAGACGGACACCGTCTGGCTGGTCACCTGGGGGACGAGGATGCGGCGGTCGCCGCCGAGCCCGGGACCGACGTACGGCACCAACTGCGACGTCGTCTGCGGGTTGCGGACGCTGGTGACCACGCACTGGTCGATGGGAGCGGTGCCGATCTTGTCCAGCGTCACCGTGTAGCCCTGCGACTGGAGACGCTGAATGGTCTCGGTCGCCGACTCCTCGGCCGATGCCAGTCCTGCAGGAGCCGCGACGGCGCCGCAGAACCCGATCGCCGCTGCGGCGAGAGCCCACTCGATACGCATGACGCGCCTCCTGTCCTGTCGTGATCATCATCCACTAGTGGCGTCGGTCAGGTGCAGTCGAGGGACACCGAGATCGATCGGCTCTTGATGACGGGCACGACGTCGTAGTCGATGCTGCCGTCGGCGTTGCGGCCGTCGACCACGCGGATGTAGTCGGTGACGGTCTGCGGGTTGCGCACGCCGGTCACCACGCAGTCGTCGAGCGATCCGCTGCCGACGCGGTCGACGTTGACGGTGTAACCCGAATCCTGGAGGCGGCTGATGGTCTGCTGCGGGGTCTCGTCGGCGTGCGCGACGGCAGCCGGCCCGATGACCACTGCTGCGACTGCCGTGGCCACTGTGGCGAATGTGAGTGATGGACGCATGCTGCGCCCCCTTCTGAGGTCAAACGTGAACTGATTCCACCAGGTTAATCGCCACGAGCAGCGAAAACGTTTCTTCGGCGCTGCCGTAATGGCCGACGTCTCGGGAGCGCGGCGCTACCATCGCGCACACCGACGGCGACATCGAATCGAAGGCGATCCAGATGCACAGCACGATGCAGGACTTCCCCCTGACGGTCACCACGATCCTGCGCCACGCCATCGGCGTGAACGGCGATCGCACCGTCACCACCGCGGTCGGCGACGGGCGCTACCGCACCATCACCTACCGCGAACTCGGCGAGCAGGTGGGCCGGCTCGCCAACGGGCTGCGCGGCCTCGGCATCACCGGCGACCAGCGGGTCGCGACGTTCATGTGGAACAACGCCGAGCACCTCGCCGTATACCTCGCCGCCCCGTCGATGGGTGCGGTGCTGCACACGCTCAACATCCGGCTGTCCGCCGAGCAGATCGCGTTCATCGCCAACGAGGCCGAGGACGCGGTGATCGTCGCCGACCTCTCCCTGACCGCGCAGCTGGCACCGGTCCTGCCGCTGCTGGAGACCGTGCACACCGTGATCGCGGTCGGGGAGGGGGACCTCGAGCCGTGGACGGGCGCCGGCATGACCGTGCTGCGCTACGACGACGTGCTCGAGGGTCAGTCACCGGAGTTCGAGTGGCCCGATCTGGTCGAGACCGACGCCGCCGCCATGTGCTACACCAGCGGAACCACCGGCAACCCGAAAGGCGTTGCCTACAGCCACCGTTCGAGTTACCTGCACTCGACGATGGTGTGCAGCGCCAACGGCATGGGCCTCGGCTTCGACGACTCGGCGCTGCCGATCGTGCCGATGTTCCACGCCAACGCGTGGGGACTGCCGTACGCCGCGCTGATGGCGGGCGCCGACCTGGTCCTCCCGGACCGCTTCCTGGACGCGCCGTCGCTGATCGACCTGATCTCCTCGCAGCGGCCCACGGTGTCCTGCGCGGTGCCGACCATCTGGAACGACGTGATCCACTGCCTGGCCAAGACGCCTGGACGCGACATCTCCTCGCTGCGGCTCGTCACCTGCGGCGGGTCGGCGGTACCGCTGTCGATGATGCAGGCCTTCGAACGCGATCACGGCGTCAAGATCATCCAGGGCTGGGGGATGACTGAGACGTCGCCGCTGGCCACGCTGGCGCGCGCGCCGCGGGACAGCTCCGGGGACGAGCACTGGGCGCTGCGCGCGACGCAGGGCAAGGTCGTGTGCGGTGTCGAGGTGCGCCTCGTCGACGAGGCGGGCGACCAGCAGTCGCACGACGGCAAGGCCGTCGGGGAGATCGAGATCCGCGGGCCGTGGATCACCGGGTCCTACTACCGCGGGCACGATCAGTCGAAGTTCGACGATGGCTGGCTGCGCACCGGCGACGTCGGACGGGTCGACCCGCTCGGCTACGTCACGCTGACCGACCGCGCGAAGGACGTCATCAAGTCCGGCGGCGAATGGATCTCCTCGGTGGAACTGGAGAACCACCTGATCGCGCATCCGGCCGTGCTCGAGGCGGCCGTCGTCGCGGTGCCCGACGACCGGTGGCAGGAACGACCGCTGGCCGCCGTGGTCCTCGAGGAGGGTGCCGACGTGTCACCGGCCGAACTGCGGGAGTTCCTCGCCGACAAGGTGGTTCGGTGGTGGCTGCCCGAGCGCTGGACGTTCGTCGATCAGGTGCCGCGCACCAGCGTCGGCAAGTACGACAAGAAGACCATCCGGGCCCGGCACGCCGACGGCGAGTACGAGGTCATCACCATCTAGGCCGTCGAGCGCACGCTTCGTGACGGGTGCACTCGGGCGATGCGTTCGTCATGCGTGCGCTCGGCGCGTCAGCCGCCGGTCTCGGCGTCGTCGTCCGAGCCCTCGGCCTGATCGGGCTGCTCGGTCGTGGACTTCACCATGTCGGGATCGGCGTCGGCGTCGTTGTCGCCCGGACCGCCCACTGAATCAGGTCTGCTCATGAGCTGGGCATACCCAGGCGACCGTTTAACAATCCGCCGGACGGCTACGTAGTCGGGATGAGTACCGACGATGTGGACACCTCCGCCAACGACCTGGGTGGCGCCGAGGACATGCTGAGCCCGATGGAGTCCACCGACTCCGACGAGGTCCTCAACGCCGACGGCGACGAAGTGGTCGACCCGCCCGAGGACTGGAGCGGCGTCACCAAGAACGGCATGACCGCCGAGGAGGAGCGCGAAGGCGAGTCCCTCGACGAGCGCCTGGCCGAAGAGGTCCCCGACGTGACGCCGGACGACATCAACCTTGCCGACGCCGAGGAGCGGGTCAACGAGGTCATCGACGGCACCGACGTGGCCCCCGCCGAACCGGGCGTGCACCACGGCCAGATCGACGGCGCCCCCGAGGACGGGGAGTCGCTGTTCCAGGTAGTCGACGACGTGACCCGAGAGGTGGACGAGCCATGACCAACACCGAACTTCCGCTGCCCGACTACGACGCGATGTCGATAGGCGATCTGCGCAGCCGGATCCGTTCGCTCGACGCCGAGCAGCTGCTGGCGGTGCTCACCTACGAGGCCGGCCACGCCGCACGCGTGCCGGTACTCGAGATCCTCGAGGCCCGCCAGCGCGAACTCGAGGGTGGTGCCGAGCCGTCACCGGGCAATCCGATGAACGCGCCGAGCATCGACGGCCCGACCGACGACACGGTCGGCTGAGTCGCCTACCGAACGTCGTCGCCTACCGAACGTCGATTACCGTCACACTTCTCGCGAAAAGGCGTGACGGTAACCAACGTTCGGCGGAGTGAGAGCTAGCGGTCGGCGCGCTGGTAGGCGGTGACCACGGCCGCGCCGCCGAGGCCGATGTTGTGCTGTAGCGCGGCGGTGACGCCGTCGACCTGACGCTTGTCGGCGGTGCCCCGCAACTGCCAGGTCAGCTCGGCGCACTGCGCCAGGCCCGTGGCGCCCAGCGGGTGGCCCTTGGAGATCAGCCCGCCCGACGGGTTGACCACCCAGCGGCCGCCGTAGGTGGTGTCGCCGTCGTCGATCAGCCGGGGCGCCTCGCCCTCGCCGCACAGGCCCAGCGCCTCGTACAGCAGGAGTTCGTTGGCGCTGAAGCAGTCGTGCAACTCGATCACCTGGAAGTCCTCGGGCCCGAGGCCGGACTGGCCGTACACCTGCTGTGCCGCTTGCACGTTCATGTCGTAGCCGATCACGTTGGCCGCGCTGCCGTCGAAGGTGCTGGCGAAGTCGGTGGTCATGGCCTGCCCGACGATCTCGACCGCCTGCTCGGCCAACCCGTGGGTGCTGACGTACTCCTCGCTCACCACGATCGCCGCCCCCGACCCGTCGGACGTCGGCGAGCACTGCAGCTTGGTCAGCGGATCGGAGATCATCCGGGCCGCCAGCACGTCGTCGAGGCTGTACTCCTCCTGGAACTGGGCATACGGGTTGTTGACCGAGTGCTTGTGGTTCTTGTAGCCGATCTTCGCGAAGTGTTCGGCGGTGGTGCCGTACTTCTTCATGTGCTCGCGTCCGGCCGCGCCGAACATCCACGGCGCCACGGGAAAGGCGAACTCGTCGATCGCGGCGAGCGCCTTGATGTGGTTGCCCAGCGGGGATTCCCGGTCCTCGGCGCCGCCGCTGAGTGCGCCGGGTTGCATCTTCTCGAAGCCCAGGGCCATGACGCAGTCCGCCAGGCCGCCCCGGATCGACTGTGCGGCAAGGTAGAGCGCGGTGGACCCGGTCGAGCAGTTGTTGTTGACGTTGACGATCGGGATGCCGGTCATGCCCAGTTCGTAGAGCGCGCGCTGGCCGGACGTCGAGTCGCCGGAGCAGTAGCCGACGAAGCCCTGCTCGACCTCGGTGTAGGCGATGCCCGCGTCCTCGAGCGCCTTGGTGCCGGACTCCTTGGCCATCTGCGGGTAGTCCCAGCCCTCGCGGCGCCCGGGCTTCTCGAACTTCGTCATCCCCACTCCGACGACGAACACCCGATTGTTGGACTTTGGCATGGCTGATCCCTTCGCGACGGTGCGGTTGTCAGCAACATACCGCGACGTCCCCGGCGGGGCGGGGTGTCGGCCATCCGTTCAGTCGCGCGCCCTGCGTGGACCCCCGAAAGTTCGCCGAAGTCGACGAATGGTCCGCGCCGGGGGCGTAGACGTGAGTAGAACGTGTTCTAGTTCGGCGTTCGGCTGCGCCGGCGGGAGGAGTGACGTCGATGGCGTTCCGGGTGGTGCAGCGGGCGACCCGCGGTCTGCGCGGCGGCCCCCGGTATCGCGACCTACCTCGACTCGCCGCCGATCAGTGGTAGGGCCGCACCGCACCTGCGGTGACCGTTCGTCGAACCGGAGAGTCACGTCGCGATCCATCGCGCGTGACGACGTGACTCTCCAGTTCGGCGGAGGGAAATGCTAGGGCTGCACCAGGATTCGGATCGGGTCGCCGTCGGCCCGCTCGAGCTTGTCGATGCCCTCGGCGACGTCCTCGAGCGGGACGATCGCGCTGATCGAACGGGACAGGTCGAGGCGGCCGCGCGACACCAGCGTGGCGAGCGTGCCGATGTCGGCGTTCTGGTAGCCGAGGTGGCCGAGCACCTGGCGGCGGAACAGGTTGAAGATCGAGGTGGGGCCGATGTCGGGTGTGTCGGCGCTCATCCCGACGCCGACGAGCCGGCCGCCGACGGTGAGGCTGTTCAGCGCCTGCTCGAAGGTCGACTTGATGCCGACCGCATCGAAGGCGACGTCCAGGTTGCGGCCGCCGGTCGCCTCCAAGATCTTCGCGGGCAGGGCCTCGTCGCGCGCGTCGAAGGCGTAGTCGGCGCCGACCGCGAGCGCCCGCTCGAGGATCGCCGGCTTGACGTCGACGGCGATGATCGGCGCCGCACCGACCAGTCGCGCCAACTGCACCATGTGCGTGCCCAGCCCGCCGACACCCCAGACGCCGACCGACTCACCGACGCCGACGGCGGCCGTCCGCACCACCGCGCCGAACGGCGTCGACACCGCGTCGGCCAGGATCGCGGCCTGCTCCAAGGGCACGTTGTCCGGAACCCTGGTGAGCCCGAACGCCTGCGCGACGGTGTACTCGGCCCATCCGCCGTCGTAGGCGAACGCCATCAGACGGATCCGCAGGCAGTTCGACAGGTCGCCGCGCATGCAGTTCGGGCACGACAGACACGGCTTGCCCGCGGCGACCACCACGCGGTCGCCCTCGGCCCACCCGGTGACGCCGGGGCCGAGCTTGGCGACGGTGCCCGACGTCTCGTGGCCCTGCGTCACGACGGGTAGCTGCGACGGGAACGTGCCGTTGATGAGGCTCAGGTCGGAGTGGCAGATCCCGCAGAACGCCACCTTGACGAGCACCTCACCGGGCCCCGGCTCGGGGATCGGAACGTCCTCGACGGCAATCCTTTTGGTGTCCGAGTAGAACCGCTGGGCGCGCATCGTGTCAGCCATGTCGTTCCCTTCGTCACGCGAGTGGTACCCGAGGGTACCAGGGCTGGGCCGAGCGCCACCTGGCAGACTCGACGCCCGTGACCACACGCGGATTGGTACTGGCCGGCGGCGGGCTGGCGGGCATCGCCTGGGAGACCGGCATCCTCTGCGGCATCGCCGACGAGGCGCCGGAGGTGGCCGCCGCGCTGCTGGACTCCGACGTCCTGCTCGGGACGTCGGCGGGTTCCACGGTCGCGGCACAGCTCGGCAGCGGCACCCCGCTCGAGGAGCTGTTCGAGCGTCAGATCGCGGAGCACTCGCACGAGATCGACTCCGGCGTCGACATCGCCGCCATCACCGAACTCTTCGTCGGCGCGGTGACGGTGACCGGTCTCACTGCGGCGGAACGCCTGCGGCGGATCGGCGCGATCGCGGCGTCGACCGACACCGTCCCGGAGGCCGTCCGGCGCAGGGTGATCGAACACCGCCTGCCGTCGCACGCCTGGCCCGACCGGGTGCTGCGCGTGACTGCCATCGACATCGCCACCGGGGAACTGGTGGTGCTGGACGCGCGGTCGGGGGTCGACCTCGTCGACGCGGTCGCGGCGAGTTGCGCGGTACCGGGCGCGTGGCCGCCGGTGACGGTGGGCGACCGCCGCTTCATGGACGGTGGTGTCGGCAGCAGCGTCAACGTGTCGGCGGCCGCCGACTGCGACGTGATCGTGGCGCTGGTGCCGTCCGGGGCGGACACCCCGTCACCGTTCGGAGGCGGCGCCGCACCGGAGTTGGCCGGGTTCGACGGTCGGGCACTGGCGGTGTTCGCCACCGACGACGCACTCGCGGCGTTCGGTCCCAATCCGCTGGACCCCGCGTGTCGCATCCCGTCGGCTCGCGCCGGGCGCGAGCAGGGGCGTCACGAAGCCCGGCGGGTAGCCGAGTTCCTGGGGTGCTGACCCGGGGCGGTTGCGCGGTCTAGCAGCCGATGCGGCTGAAGAAGGCGACGGCGACCAGGCCGATGATGAAGGCGATGGTGGGCTGGCCGCTGGTGAGCGCCACCACCACACCGGAGATCGCGGCGACGGCGATCATCAGGAGCAGGACGCCCATGAGGATCCGCATCCCGCTGATGGATCCGCCGGCGGCGGGCAGTGCGGCTTTCGGCTGTAACCCGTCGTCCTGCGTTCCAAACATGTTCCCGCCCTCTCCGAGAGTGATACGGGACACAGCATAACCGGTTGTGTGATTCACGCCACTACGCGTAGATCATCTAAATGGTTTGTGTCGCCGCAGGACTCGGGGCGCGCGCTGCGGGGATGCGGAATAACGTGATATGTCACCTAGTTGTGCTCCCCAGAGGCGGCGGAACGGCCGCCACCCCGAGCAGGAGGAGATCGACATGGGAACACTCGACGGAAAGACGATCCTGGTCACCGGCGGCACGTCGGGCATCGGCCTGGCCACGGCGCAGCACCTGGCGAACGAGGGAGCGCACGTCTTCATCACCGGACGCGGTCAGGCCCGCGTCGACGAAGCCGCGGCATCGCTGGGCGATCGCGTCACCGGGGTCAAGAGCGACATCACCAGCCTCGCCGATCTCGACCACCTCGCCGAGGTGATCGCGGCCCACGGCGCGGGGCTCGACGCGGTGTTCACCAACGCCGGCGGCGGCGAGTTCGCCACCCTGGAGGAGGAAACCCCCGAGCACCTCGCGGACACGTTGAACCGCAACGTCGGCGGCACGGTGTTCACGGTGCAGAAGATGCTGCCGCTGCTGAATCGTGGCGCATCGGTCATCCTTGCGGGGTCGACGGCCGCGACGAGGGGCACGCCCGCCTTCGGGGCGTACGGGGCATCCAAGGCGGCAGTCCGTTCACTCGGCCGGACCTGGGCCGCGGAACTCGCCGACCGGGGCATCCGGGTCAACACCCTGGTGCCCGGCCCGATCGAGACGCCCGGGTTGAAGGAACTGGCGCCCGCCGATCAGCAGCAGGCGCTCCTCGACGAGCAGGCCGCCGGCCTGCCGATGAAGCGCGTGGGCAACCCCGACGAAATCGCCTCCGTCGTGGCGTTTCTCGCGTCCGACGCGAGCAGTTTCATGACCGGCTCCGAGGTGTTCGTCGACGGCGGCGCCAACCAGGTCTAGAGCACCTCCGGGCGTGGCAGGGTGCCCTCTCGCAGCAGGTTCTCGTACACGGTGGCGAGGATCGCGGAGAGGGCATCCTCCTGCGTCGCGTCGGTGTCGGCGAAGAAACTGCGCCGCACCCATGCCGCGTGCACCGGCGCCGCCGCCCGCAGCCGCTCCCACCCCTGGGCGCTCAGGACGACGTCCGTACCGCGGCCATCGGTCTCGGATGCGGCACGGTCGACGAGGTCACGCCGCGCCATCCGGAGGAGATGGTGGGACAGCCGGCTCCGTTCCCACCCGATCGTCGTCGCGAGCGCCGTCAGCTGCATGCGGTGCTCCGGCGCATGGGAGAGCGCGTTGAGCACGGTGTAGTCGCTCAGCGACATCCCGCAGTCGGTCTGCAGGTGCCGGTTCATCTCGTACTCGAGTCGGTGATGGACCCGCATGTACTCCAGCCACGCCGACTGCTGCGTCGGTGACAGGGGATAGGACTCCGCGTCGGGCGGCATCGCAGTGGCTTTCCGCTGGGCGTGATTTAAAGGAGCGGTCAGCCGCAGAGGTCGTCGGCCGCGGCCTCCGCCGCGACGATGACGGCCGACTGGCGATCCGGCGGCAGCTGCGACCACGGCGCGCCGAACGTCCCGGGACCGGCGGCGTCCGTCGACTGCAGATCGCCCAGGTACGGCTCGAACTGAGCCTTCAGGTCGCCACCCCTCGCGACCATCCACGTCTTGGCCGCCGAGCAGGCCTTCGAGTACTCCTCCTCGGTCGACGTGGCCGGCGCGCCCACCGCGGTGGTGACGCCCGCGGGGGAGACGCCGACCTGTCCCGAGGCGGCGCTGTGCGTCTCGGTGGTCGGCGTGGTGGAGGTCGCGGCCGACGGCGGCTGCTCGCCGGAGGACTGCGGCTCGGCGGAATCCGACCCCGACGAGCAGCCGGTCAGTAGGGCCGTGGCGAGGAGTGTCGCCGTCGTCCACGTCGCCATCGGGTGTGTGCGCATGCCGCCAATCTATGCAACAGTGGCCGACGTGCTGGAGCTGACCGGAATTCGGGAGTGTTGTCGGGCGTGACGCCCACCCCCTGAACATCCGTACTCCCCGGGAGTCAGCACCCATGTCCGTCGCATCACTTTCCTCTCCGTCCGTCGTCGCGCCCACCCGGTTGCGGCTGCCCGATCTGCTGCACGCCACCGACCGCGCAGCCGACCACGTGCTGTCCGGTCGCTACGACCACCTGCTGCCGGCGGGCGGTCCACCGGCCGACGACCGCTGGTTCACCCGCCTGCACGGCGACGACGAACTCGACGTCTGGCTGATCAGCTGGGTGCCGGAGCGGTCGACCGAACTGCACGACCACTGCGGTTCGCTCGGCGCGCTCACGGTCGTCTCCGGGGCGCTGCACGAGACCCGCTGGGACGGCGACGCGCTGCGCCGCCGCAGGCTCGAGGCGGGCGATCAGGCCGCCTTCCCGCTCGGCTGGGTGCACGACGTGGTGTGGGCGCCGGAGACCATCGACCTCGGCGGTCCGACGCTGTCGGTGCACGCCTATTCGCCGCCGCTGGCCGCGATGTCCTTCTACGAGGTGACGCAACGCAATACGCTGCGACGCAACCGCACCGAACTCACCGACAAACCGGAGGGTGAATGAGCAGCCGCATCGACGCCGTGCTCGACGCCGCACGCACCAAGCTGACCCGCATCGAGGCCACCGAGGTTCCCGCCGCGCTCCACCGAGGCGCGCTGCTGGTCGACATCCGTCCGGCCGCGCAGCGCGCCCGCGAGGGTGAGGTGGCCGCCGCCCTGGTCATCGAGCGCAACGTGCTCGAGTGGCGCTGCGATCCCACCAGCGACGCGCGCCTGCCCGAGGCGGTGGGCGACGACGTCGAGTGGCTGATCCTGTGTTCGGAGGGCTACACCTCCAGCCTGGCTGCGGCCGCACTGCAGGACCTCGGGCTCGGCCGGGCCAGCGACGTCGTCGGTGGATACCAGGCGTTGAAGGCGACGGGCGTGCTGGCGCAACTGGATTCGGCGACGCGCTAGCAGCTAGCTCGAGTAGCCCCGCGCCAGCAGCGGTCGGAGCGCCTCGGTCTTCGCGGGCGTCCACCCCGGGGGCTGCATGACCGCGGCCCACGCGTTGGCGACGTCGCGGACGTAGACGTGACCGTGGCCGTCCGGGACGTCGATCGCGACGGCCATGTCGGCGGACACCTGCAGGAACGTGACCACCGGGATCCACTCCATCTCCGGCAGCACGTCGTACCCCCGCGTCTCCCGCAGCCAGTCCGGCTTCTGGAACAGCAGATCCGGCGTCCACCACGCGATGGGATCCGAGGCGTGCTGCAGGTAGACCGCCCGCGGCCCGCCCCACGGATCCCCGGGCCGGGAGAGGTTCGGTGGCTCGGCGACGAAGCGGACGTTCTCGCCCTCGTCGTAGATCGGCAGCCACTCGGGTGAGCCGGGGTCGCGGTCGGCCGTCAGGCCCGTCCAGATCGTGTTGTTGAACGTCGGTCCGGAGAACAGGGCGCCGTCGGTCCGTGCCACCAGGTTGTTCAGGGACAGGAACGGCGCCTCGCCGCCGAACGAGCCGAGGCTCTCGCCGAACACCACGAGCTTCGGGCGCTGCGCCTCGGGCAGTGCCCGCACCAGCTCGTCGACGGCCTCGAACAGCGCCTGGCCGGCCTGGCGGGCGTTCTCCTGGTCGACCAGGAACGACAGCCAGCTCGGCAGGAACGAGTACTGCATCGACACGATCGCCGTGTCGCCGTTGTACATGTACTCCAGCGCACCGGCTTCCGCCTCGTTGATCCACCCGGTGCCCGTCGTGGTCGCGACGGCGATCACCTTGCGCTGCAGGCCGCCGGTGCGGACCAGTTCGGCGGCGGCCAGCGCGGCCGTCGCCCGGATGCCCTCGGCGGAGTTGATGCCGGCGTACGCGCGGATCGGCTGCAGCGGTGTGCCGCCGTTGAACTCGCGGAGATCGTCGACCGTCGGTCCGCCGGACATGAAGACGCGGCCCTGGTGGCCGAGCGAGGACCAGCTGACCAGCGACTCGGGGCCGCCGGAGCGCAGCGGCGTGGTGGGCGCCGGGAAGTCCGGGTCCTTCTCGTCGTTGACGGTCTCGAACGTGTTGTTGATGGCGCTCATCAGCCCGCGGGCAACGACGCCGTTGAGCAGTGCGATGGTCAGCGCGAGCAGGCCGGCAACCACCACGACGGCCGAGACACGCGGTGGCGCAACGCGTTCGAGCTGGCGCACCAGGAATCGGACGAGCTTGCCGACCAGCTGGCCCAGTTCGACGAAGACGAACAGCACGACGATCGACAGCACCGCCGTCAGCGGGTGGTCCCAGAAGCCCAGGCGCGGAACGCCCATCAGGTCGCGGACGTCGTCCTGCCAGTGGTGGAACCACACGATGGCGAGGACCTGACCGACGATGGCGACGACCACCAGGGGAAGCCACGCCCGCCGCGGTGCACGCGGGGAGGACTCCTTCGAGCGCATGAACCGCACCAGCCACACGGCGAAGACGCCGAGGCCGTAACCGATCGCGCCCGCGGCGCCACTCACCAGGCCCTGGAACAGCGGCCCGCGCGGCAGCAGCGACGGCGACAGCGACAGCCAGATGAACACCAGCCCCGTCGCGGTGCCGAAGAACGTGTAATGCCGCAACCAGAACGGCGGCCGCTCGGCCGTGGTCGGCGCGGGCTCCTCGGGTGCCGACTCCTCGGGTGCCCTGGTGTCGGTGTCCGTCACGCTCCAGAGGTTAGCGGTGCGTGAAGTTCGGTGGGCGCTTCTCGACGAAGGCTGCCATGCCCTCGGACTGGTCGTCGGTCGCGAACGCCGAGTGGAACAGCCGGCGCTCGTACAGCAGCCCTTCGCCGAGCGTCGACTCGAACGCGCGGTTGACGGCCTCCTTGGCCATCCGCGCGGCCGACAGCGACATTCCGGCGACGGTGGCGGCGATCGCGTTCACCTCGTCGAGCAGCGAGTCGGCAGGAACGACGCGGGCCACCAGGCCGGCGCGTTCGGCCTCTTCGGCGTCCATCATGCGGCCCGTCAGGATCAGGTCCATCGCCTTGGCCTTGCCGATGGCGCGGGTCAGGCGCTGGCTGCCGCCCATGCCGGGCAGCACGCCCAGCTTGATCTCGGGCTGGCCGAACTTGGCCGTGTCCGCGGCGATCAGGATGTCGCACATCATCGCGAGTTCGCAGCCACCGCCGAGCGCGTAGCCGGACACGGCGGCGATCGTCGGCGTCCGGGTCGCGGCGAACGCCGACCACGGCTCGAAGAAGTCGCGGGAGAACACGTCGGCGAAGGACAGGTCCGACATCTCCTTGATGTCCGCGCCCGCCGCGAAGGCCTTTGCGCTACCGGTCAGGACGATCGCGCCCACACCGGCGTCGGCGTCCAATTCGGCTGCGGCGGTGGTGACGTCGGTCATCACCTGACTGTTCAGCGCGTTGAGTGCCTTGGGCCGGTTCAGCGTGATGGTCGCGACACGGTCGGTGCGCGTCACCAGGATGGTCTCGTATTCGGTCATGCTCACTCCTGTCCGGGGAACGTCAGGTCGGGATCGGCCGACGCGAAGTACGCCTCGACGTCGTCGGTGGTGCACGCCGAGAGTTCGGCGGGCGACCACTGCGGATTGCGGTCCTTGTCGACGAGCAGGGCGCGGATGCCCTCGACCAGATCGTGCGACTTCAGCGCCGCGATCGAGGTCCGGAACTCCTGACGCAGCACGTCGTCGAGCGTATCGAGGGAGCCCGCCCGGCGAACGGCTTCCAGCGTGACCGCCACGGCGATGGGCGACCGCGTGTCGATCAGCGTCGCGGCGTCGTTGGCGGGTCCGGCCGCGTGGGCGCGCAGCGCGTCGATCACGTCGAGCACCGTGTCGCCGGCGTAGCACTCGTCGATCCAGTGCCGCTCGGCGAGCAAGGGGCTCTCGGGCGGCTCCACCGCGTGGGCCGCCAGCGCCGCCTCGGCGCCGTCGGCGATCACGGCGTCGGTGAACGCGCCGAGGGAGTCGTGGGGCACGAAGTGGTCGGCGAAGCCCATGGCGATCGCGTCGGCACCGGAGAACGGCGCGCCCGTGAGCGCCGCGTGGACGCCGAGCAGGCCGGGTGCACGGGAGAGGAGGTAGGTGCCGCCGACGTCGGGGATGAAGCCGATGCCGACCTCCGGCATGCCCATCTTCGTGGTGTCGGTCACGACGCGGATGCCCGCGTGGGCGCTGATGCCGACGCCGCCGCCCATGACGATGCCGTCCATGACCGCGACGTACGGCTTGGGGTAGGCGGCAATACGCGAGTTCAGGACGTACTCGTCGTGCCAGAAGGCCCGCGTCTTGGCGCCGCCGGCCTTGGCGTCGTGGTAGATCGCGACGACGTCGCCGCCCGCGCACAGGCCGCGTTCGCCGGCCCCGGTCAGCAATACGGTGTGGACCGCGTCGTCGTGCTCCCACTCGTCGAGCGCGCGGGCCAAAGCGGCCACCATGCCGTCGGTGAGTGAGTTGATGGCCTTCGGCCGGTTCAGGATGACGCGGCCGACGCCGTTCTCGACAGTTACTAGGACGTCCTCGTTTTCTGTCACGAATGCAATCTAGATCGTCCTGCTCCCGTGACGTGCGACGGGTAGCGTCCACTGAGGAAGTTCACAGGAATTAACCACGGGAAAGTCGACGGCGGGAACCATGTCTGCCACGCTGATCGTTGGTGGAGTATTCGTCAGCAGACGAAACACAGCACAGGAGAGGACCCTACGGTGCGCGAGAGCAGCAACCCGGTGTTCCGTTCGTTGCCCAAGGGGCAGCAGGGCGGTTACGCGCAGTTCGGTAACGCAGCCGGTGGCTACGGTGCCCAGGCGGTACACGCCGATCCGTACACGGCGCAGCAGTACCCCGACCAGAAGCAGGCCGGTGTCTCCCGGCCGCTGACCATCGACGACGTCGTCACCCGGACGGGCATCACGCTCGCCGTCGTGACCGTGGTCGGTGTCCTGTCCTACTTCCTCGTGGCCCAGAACGTCGGCCTGATGATGCCGTTCACGCTCATCGGTGGCCTCGGCGGCTTCGCCCTGGTGATGATCGCGACGTTCGGCCGCAAGCAGGACAACCCGGCGATCGTCCTGAGCTACGCGGCGCTCGAGGGCCTGTTCCTCGGTGCAGCGTCGTTCCTGTTCGCCAACCTGGTGTCCACCGGTGGCCCCGGCATGATCGCGCAGGCGATCTTCGGCACCGTCGGCGTCTTCGTCGGCATGCTGGTCGTCTACAAGACCGGCGCCATCCGCGTCACCCCGAAGCTCACCCGCATGCTGGTCGCCGCGCTGTTCGGCGTCATGGCCATCGCACTGCTCAACCTGGTGCTCGGCCTGTTCGGCGTCGGCGGCGGCGAGGGCTTCGGCCTCCGCAGCGGCGGCCCGCTGGCGATCATCTTCTCGCTGGTGTGCATCGGCCTGGCGGCCTTCATGTTCCTGATCGACTTCGACTCGGCCGATCAGCTGATCCGCGCCGGTGCGCCGGAGAAGGCAGCGTGGGGCATCGCCCTCGGCCTGACCGTCACGCTGGTCTGGCTGTACCTGGAGATCCTGCGCCTGCTGTCGTACTTCAACAACGACTAGTAGCGCTACTCCCGAAAGCCCGGCACGTTCACGTGCCGGGCTTTCGTCTGTCCCGGGGTCCTCGGCTCTTGCGCCGAAACTGCTAACAGATCGCGATTCATCCCCAGATTGCGATCTCACAGCAGTTTCGGCGGCTGACGGAGCCGGCTGACCCGCGATCGTGACGGGCATGCCCTTCGATGATCAGCCGTTTCTCGGGAGCGAGGCCCTGTCGCGAGGTCTCGTCCGCAAGCACGAACTGCGAGCCGCGTACACCGCGCTGTTCCCGGACGTCTACGTGCGAGCGGGCGTCGAGGTTCCGCTCGCACATCGGGCCCGCGCGGCGTGGCTGTGGTCCCACCGTGAAGGCGTCATCTCCGGCGTCACCGCGTCCGGGCTGCACGGTGCGAAATGGGTCGATCCGTCGCGCCCGGTCGAGTTGATCTGGCCGAATGCCCGCCCAGCGCGCGGCATCCGGACGCATGACTACCGACTTCGTTCGGACGAGTTCGTGGACCTCGCCGGCATGCGGGTGACGTCCCGCGAGCGAACCGCCTTCGACATCGGACGCGGTGGCCGACTCGGTGAGGCCGTCGCACGGCTCGACGCGCTCGGAAACGCGACGTCCTTCCGCGTGGCGGACGTCGTCGAGCTGGCGGATCGGCATCGTGGCACGCGGGGCATCCGCACGCTCCGGCAGGCACTCGATCTGCACGACCGCGGAGCCGAGTCGCCGCAGGAGACCTGGCTTCGGCTGCTGCTCATCGACGCCGGTTTCTCTCGGCCGGAGACCCAGATCGCGGTTCGCGGGCCGGACGGCTACTCGAGGTACTTCCTCGACATGGGCTGGGAGGACCCGATGATCGCGGTCGAGTACGACGGTGAGCACCATCGCGTGGATCGGCCGAGCTACCGAGAGGACATCGTCCGCTCGGAGCACCTGGCGCAGCTGCGGTGGACGCTGATTCGCGTCGTCGCGGGGGACAGGCCACCGGCCATCGTCCGGCGGGTGCGGGCTGCCTTCAACGCGAAACTGCGGTGAGATCGCGAAAAGTGCTCAGATCGCGATCTCACCGCAGTTTCGGCGGAAGAGAGAGGAACTAGGAGAGGCGCTCCACGACCATCGCCATGCCCTGGCCGCCGCCGACGCACATCGACTCGATGCCGAAGGTCTTGTCGTGGGTGGCGAGGTTGTTGAGCAGCGTGGCGGTGATGCGGGCGCCGGTCATGCCGAAGGGGTGGCCGAGGGCGATCGCGCCGCCGGACACGTTCAGCTTGTCCTCGTCGATGCCCAGTTCGCGGGCCGAGCCGATGACCTGCACGGCGAACGCCTCGTTGATCTCGACGAGGTCGATGTCGGAGATCTGCTTGCCGGCCTTGCCGAGCGCCTTGCGGATCGCCTCGATCGGGCCGAGGCCCATGATCTCGGGGGACAGGCCGGACACGCCCGTCGACACGATGCGCGCGAGCGGGGTGAGCCCCAACTCCTTGGCCTTGGTGTCGCTCATGATGACGACGGCCGCGGCGCCGTCGTTCAGCGGGCAGGCGTTGCCGGCGGTGATGGTGCCGTTGGGACGGAAGACCGGCTTGAGCTGGCTGATCTTCTCGTAGCTGGTGCCGGCGCGGGGGCCGTCGTCGGTCGAGACGACGGTGCCGTCGGGCAGCGTCACGGGCACGATCTCCCGCTCGAAGAAGCCGCTCTTGATGGCCTCCTCGGCGCGGTTCTGCGAGCGCACGCCCCAGTGGTCCTGGTCCTCACGGCTGATGCCGGTGTACAGCGCGACGTTCTCGGCGGTCTGCCCCATTGCGATGTAGACGTCGGGGATGTTGCCGTCGTTGCGCGGGTCGTGCCACTCGTCGGCACCGGCCGACTGCGCGACGGTGCGCTCCTGCGCCTCGTCGAACATCGGGTTCTTGCTGTTGGGCGCGCCGTCGGCGGCACCGACGCCGAAGCGCGACACCGTCTCGACGCCGGCGGAGATGAACACGTCGCCCTCGCCGGCCTTTATCGCGTGGAACGCCATGCGGGTGGTCTGCAGCGACGACGAACAGTAGCGGTTGACCGTGGTGCCGGGCAGGAAGTCGTAGCCGAGTTCGACGGCGACCGCGCGGGCGACGTTGTAGCCGGCCTCACCGGCGGGCTGCGCGCAGCCCATCATGAGGTCGTCGATGTCGCGCGGGTCGAGCGACGGCACCTTGTCCAACACCGCGCGCACCATCTGGGCGGCGAGGTCGTCGGGACGCATGGTGGCCAGTGACCCCTTGACCGCGCGACCGATCGGCGAGCGGGCGGTGGCGACGATGACTGCTTCGGGCATGACGGTCTCCTGAGTGGAAGCGGCGGTACCCCGCCGGGTCGACAGTTACCCGAACCTAGCCCGTCACGGCCGGAACGATCGGCGCGGGTACGCCGGTCGTGCGTCGCCACAGCCTGGTGACGCCACCGACCCGGGCGAGCCACGAGCTGAACTCCCCGGACCGCGACGCCAGCGACTCCTCGGTGTCGCCGCCGGAATTCCACTCGCCCAACGCCTTCAGCAGGGCGGGCAGCAGCTGCGACGCGGCCAGCGAGTAACCGGCCGCCGACGGGTGGAACATGTCGGAGGAGAAGAACTGCTCGGGCGCCTGCAGAAACTCGGGGGCCATCAGGTCCGAAAACGGCACCGGGACGCCACCGGCGGCGCGCACCGCGGCGGCCTGCAGTCGCGCCAGCCGCAGCCCGCGGGTCCGCGCGACCAGGCGCAACGGCTGGGGGATCGCGGTGATCACGCCGAAGTCGGGACAGGTGCCGACGATCACGACGGCGCCGCTGGCGTGCAGCCGACCGACGGCGGTACCGACGCGCCGCGCCGACTGCGGCAGGCCGTTGACGGCGGTGATGTCGTTGGCGCCGATCATCACGACCGCGGCGTCCGGCGGTGGGCCCGCGACGAACATCGCGTCGATCTGGCCGGACAGTCCCTTCGAGGTGGCGCCCACGATCGCCTTGGTGCTCAGCCGGATCCGCTTGCCCGACTCGGCGGCCAGTCCGCGGGCGATCAGGACGCCCGGCACCTCGTCGGCGTCGGTGCAGCCGTAGCCGGTGGCGGTGGAGTCGCCGAAGATCATCAGGTGCAGGTCGACGTGGACGCCGCGGTGCCACTTCTCTACCGGTCCGCCGGTCGGGGAGTAGACGCCGTCGGCGCGCGGCGGGACCTCCCAGGACTTCGGGATGATCTGGCGGGCCTGATCGGCCTGACCGGCCAGCAGATTCCGCGCACCGAGGACGGCGGAGCCCGTCGAGGCGACGGTGGCGGCCGCCGCTAGGGCGACGGTCGAACGGCGGCGTGCACGAATGCCCACGGACCCAGTTTAGGCAAAGAACGCGCGGCTATCCGTGTCGCCGGGGCCGACTGGCGGTCACGGTGCGGTATCAAGTCCGGTACCAATCGGGTTCCCTTGATTGTCGAACGAAATATACGGTGCCAAGCTAAGTTACCTGGGCTGGCACAGCAGTAGCAGGACCCGGGCACTACAACGGCGTAGGAGTGGTGGCGATGACGGCACCGAGCAACATTCACGGCACGGTTTCACCGCGCATCGGCAGTGGTCGCAGCCACAAACCGCGTCGCTTCCCGGTCAGTGACGGCGCCCCGGTCGAGGTCGTCGAGGACGGGCCGAGCGTCGCAGGCAGATTGTTTGCGCTGGGGGCCATGCTGACGATCCGGCCAACGCTGCGGGTCGGCAGCCTCGCACCGCGCATGCCCTGGCCGTGGGGCGTCATCGACGCCGCCGCGCGCGTCCTCCGGCCGGCCCCGGGCACCGTCCGCGCCACGATCGGGTTGCCGAACTGCACCGCGCAAATGGTCCGCGCCGCCGGTGTCCTGCCCGCGGACGGCAAGCGCAGCATCGTGCTCTACATGCACGGCGGCGCATTCCTGACGTGCGGCGCCAACACGCACGGCCGACTGGTGACGGCCCTGTCGGGGTTCTCCGACAGCCCGGTCCTGGTCGTCAACTACCGTATGATCCCCAAGCACTCGATCGGCCAGGCACTCGACGACTGCTACGACGCGTACCGGTGGCTGCGGCTCAAGGGGTACGAGCCGGATCAGATCGTGCTCGCCGGCGACTCCGCGGGCGGCTACCTGTCACTCGCGCTCGCCGAGCGGCTGCACCTCGAGGACGAGCTGCCCGCGGCCGTGGTCACCATGTCGCCGCTGTTCGAACTCGACAACGAGGGCCGCGCCCAGCATCCGAACCTCCACTCCGACGCGATGTTCCCGCCCAAGGCGTTCGATGCGCTGATGACGCTGATCGAGCGGGCCGCCAAGAAGCAGCACGAGGAGATCTACGAGCCGCTCGACCACATCGAGCCCGGACTGCCGCGCACGCTCATCCACGTGTCGGGGTCCGAGGTGCTGCTCAACGATGCCCGCAAGGCCGCCCACATGCTCGCCGCGGCGGGCGTTCCGGTGGAGGTCCGCATATGGCCCGGTCAGATGCACGTGTTCCAGCTCGGGGCCCCCGCGGTCAAGGAGGCGACGCGCTCGCTGAGGCAGATCGGCGAGTACATCCGAGAGGCCACCTGGTAACCCGGAGACGGGCCTGACACGATGGGTGCATGCGGATTGCGCGCCACATCAGTGAACTCATCGGCAACACGCCCCTGGTGCGGCTGAACTCGGTCGTTCCCGACGGGGCCGGCGTCGTCGCCGCCAAGGTCGAATACCTCAACCCCGGCGGCAGCTCGAAGGACCGCATCGCGATCAAGATGATCGACGCGGCCGAGGCCAGCGGGGAACTCAGGCCGGGCGGCACCATCGTCGAGCCGACGTCCGGCAACACCGGTGTCGGTCTGGCGCTCGTCGCCCAGCAGCGCGGCTACAAGTGCATCTTCGTCTGCCCCGACAAGGTCAGCGAGGACAAGCGAAACGTGTTGCGGGCCTACGGCGCCGAGGTCGTGGTGTGCCCGACGGCCGTCGCTCCCGACGACCCGGACAGCTACTACAGCGTGTCGAACCGCCTCGTCACCGAGATCGACGGCGCGTGGAAGCCCGACCAGTACTCCAACCCGATGGGCCCCGCCAGCCACTACGAGACCACCGGCCCCGAGATCTGGGCCGACACCGACGGCACGGTCACCCACTTCGTCACGGGCGTCGGCACCGGCGGCACGATCACCGGCACCGGCCGCTACCTCAAGGAGGTGTCCGGCGGGAAGGTAAAGATCATCGGCGTCGACCCCGAGGGGTCGGTGTACTCCGGTGGCACCGGCCGCCCCTACCTGGTCGAAGGCGTCGGCGAGGACTTCTGGCCGTCGGCGTACGACCCCGAGGTTCCCGACGAGATCATCGCGGTGTCCGACGCCGACTCCTTCGAGATGACGCGTCGCCTCGCCCGCGAAGAAGCCCTCCTGGTGGGTGGATCCTGCGGCATGGCCGCCGTCGGAGCGATCCGGGTCGCCGAACGCGAGGGTCCCGACGCCGTCGTGGTGGTGCTGCTACCCGACGGTGGCCGCGGCTACCTCTCGAAGATCTTCAACGACGCCTGGATGTCGTCCTACGGCTTCCAGCAGAGCAGGCTCGACGGATCGTTCGAGCAGCCGACCGTCGGCGACGTGCTGCGCGGCAAGTCCGGTGCACTGCCCGATCTGGTGCACACCCATCCATCGGAGACGGTCCGCGACGCCATCGGCATCCTGCGGGAGTACGGCGTCTCGCAGATGCCGGTCGTCGGCGCCGAACCCCCGGTGATGGCCGGCGAGGTGTCGGGCAGCGTGTCCGAAAGAGACCTGCTCTCAGCGGTTTTCGAGGGCCGGGCGAAGCTTGCGGATGCGGTGTCCAAGCACATGGGCAAGCCGCTGCCGCTGCTCGGCGCCGGCGAGCTGGTGAGCACCGCGGCCAAGACGCTGCGCGAGTGCGACGCGGTGATGGTGGTCGAGGAGGGCAAGCCGGTCGGCGTGCTCACCCGCCACGACCTGCTGGGGTTCCTCTCCGACGGCAAGATTCACCGCTGACTCGTCCGCTGACGTTCACCGAGCGTTCGCGTCCCGAAAGCGCCTAGGCCACGCCACATCCCCGCTCGATCGGGGATGTGGCAGTCGGTGACAGATCTCGCGTTTTACGAGCTTCTTCCAGCATGTTCTCAGGTAGTGTGAACGCGCTTGGTTCAAGATCACCGGAAGGCGCCCATGACCGATCGACCGCCACCGCCTCCGGGCAACTACCCACCGCCGCCCCCGCCGCAGGGCGGTGGCCACCCGCCGCCCCCGGTGCCCGGCCACGGATACGCGCGTCCGCCGGGTGCGCCCGGCGGGCAGCTGACCACGGAGTCGTACACGCCGTGGTTCACCCGCGTGCTGGCCTGGCTCATCGACTACGTGCCGTTCATGGTGATCGTCGGCATCGGCTACGGCATCGAGATGGCAACGCAGGAGACCGTGTGCGTCACCGACACGACCGAGTACAACCTGAACGACTTCTGCGCCACGGGTAACTCGACCGTCGGCGTCGCCGCCCTGATCATCGCGAACGTGATCGGACTGGCGTACGTCGTGTGGAACTACGGCTACCGGCAGGGCACCACGGGATCGAGCATCGGCAAGTCGGTCATGAAGTTCAAGGTCGTCAGCGAAAAGACCTGGCAACCCATCGGATTCGGCCTCTCCCTGGTCCGCCAGATCGCCCACTTCGTCGACGCCGTCATCTGCTACGTCGGCTACCTGTTCCCGCTGTGGGACAACAAGCGCCAGACCCTCGCCGACAAGATCATGACCACCGTCTGCATTCCCCGGTAGGACGCGCTCGCGCGAACACCGCCACGGTCGTGCCACGACCGAGGCGTTCTCGACACTCACCAAGGAGCACGTGACATGACCCAACCCCCGCCGCCCGGCAACTACCCACCGCCTCCGCAGGACGGCGGCTTCGAGCCTCCGCAGGGCGGCTTCGAGCCGCCGCAGGGTTACCAGCCCCCGCAGGGTGGCGGGTACCAGCAGCCGCAGGGTTACCCGCCGCAGGGGGGCGGCTACCAGGCCCCGCCGCCCGGCAGCTATCCGCCTCCGCCGCAGGGTAACTACCCGCCGCCGCCTCCTCCCGGTGGGGGCGGTTACCCACCTCCTCCGTCGGGTGCAGGCGGGTTCCCGCCGCCGCCCGGGGCGCCGTCGCCCGCGCTGCCGAAGGAGTCGTACACGCCGTGGTTCACGCGCGTGCTGGCCTTCCTGATCGACGCCCTGCCCTCGGCGCTCCTGGTGGGGATCGGGCAGGGCATCGCGATCGCGACCGGTGACAACGACTGCGTCACCGGTTCGACGGGCTACGACATCTACTGCTCGTCGAGTTACTCGGGCGTCGGCATCCTGGCGGTCGGCGTCACCTACATCGCCGCGCTCGCCTACGTCGTCTGGAACTACGGCTACCGGCAGGGCACGACGGGGTCGAGCATCGGCAAGTCGGTGATGAAGTTCAAGGTCGTCAGCGAGAAGACCTGGCAGCCCATCGGTTTCGGGCCGTCGATCATCCGCCAGATCGCGCACGTCGTCGACACGATCATCTGCTACATCGGCTATCTGTTCCCGCTGTGGGACGCCAAGCGGCAGACGTTGGCCGACAAGATCATGACCACGGTCTGCGTGCCCCTGTAGCAATCTCCGACGTCGGCCCCGCGGTGGACCACCGCGGGGCCGACGCGGTGCATTTGACTTGGACGAGGCCGCCGGGATTCGATACGCCCGATGGTCGACCAGCCGCAGCAACCTCCGCACGGCGGCAATCCGCCCCACGTGACCCACGCGCCGTGGTGGCGACGGGCCGTCGCGCTGGCCATCGACCTGCTGCCCGTCCTCGTCCTGCTCGCGCTCAGCTTGGCCGTCATGTGGTTCACCAGGATTCGAGCGTGCGACACCGACGTGTCGGCGCTCGACCTGGCGGTGCAGTGCGGCACCGGCATCAGCACCATCGGGGAGACGACGCTACGTGCGGCGTGGCTCATCTCGGTCGCCTACGGCGTCTGGAACCTCGGCTGGCGGCAGGGCCGCGGCGGCGCGAGCCTGGGCAAGTCCGTCACGGGCATCCGCGTGGTGAACGCCGGCACCGGCCGGCCGGTCGGCGTCGCGTGGTCGCTGGTGCGCACCGCGGGCCAGCTGCTCAACGTCGTCACCCTGGGCATCGGCTACCTGTGGGCGCTCGTCGACCGTCGACGGCAGACCTTCGCCGACAAGCTCGTCGGCTCCGTGTGCGTCCGCGACCCGGCGCCTTCGGATCACGCCGCTCAGAGTGCTGGACACGACCGAGATGGACACGGCTACGCTGAATTACCATGAGCGAGCGGCGCAGCGCAGCGGATCACTACCGGGCCTACGGGCCGGCCACCAAGGCCATCCACGCCGGCTACCGGCCTGACCCGGCGACGGGCGCGGTCAACCCGCCCATCTACGCGACCTCGACGTTCGCCCAGGACGGCGTCGGTGGTCTGCGCAGCGGCTTCGAGTACGCCCGCACCGGCAACCCGACCCGCGAGGCACTCGAGACCTTCCTCGCCGCGGTCGAGGGTGGCGACTACGCGCGGGCGTTCGCCTCGGGCATGGCAGCCACCGACTGCGCCCTGCGGTCGATCCTGCGGCCCGGCGACCACGTGGTGATCCCCGACGACGCGTACGGCGGCACGTTCCGCCTCATCGACAAGGTCTTCACGCAGTGGGGCATCGAGCACACGCCTGCGGCACTGTCCAACCTCGACGACGTGAAGTCGGCCATCACGCCCAAGACCAAGCTCATCTGGGTGGAGACGCCCACCAACCCGCTGCTGTCGATCGCCGACATCTCGGGGATCGCGCAGCTGGCGTCGACGTCGGGGGTGAAGGTGTTGGTGGACAACACGTTCGCCTCACCTGCGCTGCAGCAGCCGCTGGCCCTCGGTGCCGACATCGTGCTGCACTCGACCACCAAGTACATCGGCGGACACTCCGACGTCGTCGGCGGTGCGCTGGTGACCAACGACGAAGAACTGGACACCGCCTTCGCGTTCCTGCAGAACGGTGCGGGCGCGGTGCCCGGGCCGTTCGACGCCTACCTGACGATCCGCGGGCTGAAGACGCTGTCGCTGCGGATGGAGCGGCACAGCTCGAACGCCGCCCGGGTGGCCGAGTTCCTCGCCGAGCACCCGGCCGTCGACTCCGTGCTGTACCCGGGGCTGCCCAGCCATCCGAACCACGAGGTCGCGGCGCGTCAGATGACCGCCTTCGGCGGCATGGTGTCGGTGCGGCTGGCCGGCGGCCGCGACGCCGCACACCAGCTGTGCGCGCGCACCGAGATCTTCATCCTGGCGGAGTCGCTGGGCGGGGTGGAGTCGCTCATCGAGCATCCTGGCGCCATGACCCACGCCTCGACCGCCGGCTCCCAGCTGGAGGTGCCGGACGACCTCGTCCGGCTGTCCGTCGGCATCGAGGACATCGGTGACCTGATCGGCGACCTCGACGCGGCGCTACAGCAGCGCTGACCGCACCACCGAGGCCGTCACCGCGAGGTTGACCTCCGCGAGCGAGGTGGGTGACTCGTCCACCCAGCTGCCGCTGGAGATCTCACTGGCCCGGGTGTGCACCCACCGCCAACCCCGGTCGTTGAGGCTCAGCAGCGCGCCGAGTCCGTCGGCTGCGTGCAGCAGGGTGACGATGGCCGCGGTCGACGGCGTGGGTGGGGTGCCGTCGAACAGCGCCGACAGCAGGGCGGTGCGGGCCGGACCCACCCTCTGACGACTTCGGAACGGCCAGGCGCTCTGGTTGCCGGACACCTGGACGCGCCGGATCTCGCCGAGCCCCTCCAGCCGGGTGGAGAGGTGGTCCTGCGCACCCTTCGACAGTTTCGACACCGCGACCCGCGGGCGCAGGGCCTTGCGGCTCAGCAGGTCGAAGGCGGGGAGCAGGGTGTGGTCGAGCGGATCGTTTCCCGACAGGGCCACCAGTCGTCCGGACTGCACCGGGTCACCCGGTCCGGAGGGCCGGATGCGGCACGCGTGGGCCAGGTCGAGCAGCAGTGCGCCGGCGAGGACGCGCCGCCGACGCTCGGGGCCCAGCGCGGGCTGGGCCGCGGCGTTGTCGAGCAGCAGCAGGTAGAGGTCCTCGGCGATCCGCGCCACACGAGGGACCGTAGATCAGCGGACCGCGCGCGGTCCAACCACGCCTACGAGTGGTAGGGCTCCGCCTCGACCAGCGTGACCGACACGGTCTTGCCGTTCGGGACGGTGTACTCGCGGGTGTCGCCGACCTTGGCGTCGATCAGGGCGCCACCGAGCGGCGAGTTGGGGGAGTAGACCTCGAGCTTGCCGTCGCTGACGCCCTCCTGGCGGGTGGCGATCAGGAAGGTCTCGGTGTCGGACTCGTCGCCGTCGTAGTAGACCTTGACGACCGAACCGGGCAGCGCGACGCCGGACTGCTTGGGAGCCTCGCCGACCTTGGCGTTGTTGAGCAGTTCCTGCAGCTGACGGATGCGGGCCTCCTGCTGGCCCTGCTCGTCGCGTGCGGCGTGGTAGCCGCCGTTCTCGCGGAGGTCCCCCTCTTCGCGGCGGTCGTTGATCTCGGCGGCGATGACGGGCCGGTTGGCGATCAGCTCGTCGAGTTCGGTCTTGAGTCGGTCGTGGGACTCCTGCGTCAGCCAGGTCACCTGAGTGTCGGTCATGGCGTCGCGCTCCTGTCGTCGGTACTGCGTACGTGTCGCACGTGGGGCTGTGCTCGAGTTCTCGGAGGTGCTGCACATCGTGTGGCCGGAACCGCAGGCGCTTCCCCTTGAACGGCGCGATCAACGGTCCACCGCGCGGGGCGATCAACCACCCGCCTCGCGCAAATGCAGCAATACACGGCTCCCAGGAGGAACCGTGTATGGGCCAATACTACCACCGTGACGTCGAACGATTGTCACGGTTTCGCCGCCCGACGTTCGTCCGGTCGTCGCCGCCGGAGGGTCCGGGCGGCGTCACGGGACCTGCCGCTACGGCGCCACCAGGTATCCCGGCACGTCCATCCCGCAGCCGTAGACGTCACCCACGGCGGGGGGTTTCGAGGTCTTCACGATGGTGTCGACCTGCACCGTGGCCTGCGACGACGGCGGGACCAGCAGTTCGCGCCTGCCGGTCTCGCTGCCGTCGACGGAGCGGGCCCGCACGATGCACACCACCGGTCGGGACGGGTCGTCGCGGGTGACGCCGACGGTGACCTCCACGGTGTGGGCGTCGACCACGCGGTACCCGCTCAGCTCGCCCTTCACCTCGCTGGTGCCCAGGCGCTGATAGCCGACGTAGGCGATCACGACGCCCAGCGCGATGATGACGAGGGTCAGGCCGATCACGATGCCGCGCCGGGTCCGTCGGGACATCGACTGGCGCCCGTAACGGGCGGCGGGACGCTCGATCATGGAAGGTTGGGATCCGCCTCAAGGGGTCTGATTTCGGGTGCACCGGCTAGGACTGGAACTATAGAGCCAACGGAATTGTTGGAATCGATCGACGAGCCCCGACGACTGAAGCGAGCAGGTAGACACGAGTGAGCGAACTGCGGTTGATGGCGGTCCACGCCCACCCGGACGACGAGTCCAGCAAGGGCGCCGCGAGCATGGCGCGCTACGCCGACGAAGGCGCGCGCGTGATGGTCGTGTCGCTCACCGGTGGTGAACGCGGCGACATCCTCAATCCGGCCATGGACCTCCCCGAGGTGCACGGCCGGATCCACGAGATCAGGCGCGACGAGATGGCACGCGCCGCGGAGATCCTCGGCGTCGAACACGCATGGCTGGGGTTCGAGGACTCCGGGCTGCCCGAGGGCGACCCGCTGCCACCGCTGCCGGAGGGATGCTTCGCGCTGGTGCCGCTCGAGGTGTCCACCGAGGCGCTGGTGAAGTTGATCCGCGAGTTCAAGCCGCACGTCGTGACGACGTACGACGAGACCGGCGGATACCCGCACCCCGACCACATCCGGTGCCACGAGGTATCGGTGGCGGCCTACGAGGCGGCCGGCGACTACCGGCTGTTCCCCGACGCCGGCGAGCAGTGGAACGTCTCGAAGCTCTACTACAACCACGGCTTCCTGCGGCAGCGCATGCAGGTGCTGCAGGACGAGTTCACCCGGCACGGCCAGGAGGGTCCGTTCGGCAAGTGGCTCGAGAGCTGGGACGCGAATGACGACCTGATGTCGAAGCGGGTCACCACCCGCATCGAATGCTCGAAGTACTTCGAGCTGCGTGATCAGGCGCTGCTGGCCCACGCCACCCAGATCGACCCGAAGAGCTTCTTCTTCACCACCCCGATGGAGTGGCAGCAGCGGCTGTGGCCCACCGAGGAGTACGAACTGGCCCGCTCGCGGGTCCCGGTGAACCTGCCCGAGGACGACCTGTTCGCCGGGATCGAGCCGTGACCGACTCCCTGCTGCTGATCGTCGGCCTCCTCGCCGACGACGCCCCGCGTGAGACCGGCCCGGACTTCGGCAAGGCGAGCCCGTTTGGTCTCGTCGTCGTCGTGATCCTGCTGATCGGCACGTTCCTGCTCGTCTACTCGATGAACAAGCACCTCAAGCGACTCCCCGAGTCATTCGACCCCGAACATCCCGAACCCGACCAGGCCGTCGACGACGGCACCGTCGACGACGGCACCGTCGACGACGGCACCGTCGACGACGGCACCGTAGACACGCCGGACGCGGGCACCCCGCGTGAGTCGGGCGGCTAACCAGCTCGGGGCCGCGACCAGCCCCTACCTCCGCCAGCACGCCGACAACCCGGTGCACTGGGTGGAGTGGTCCGCCGACGCACTGGCCGAGGCGGCCGCCCGCGACGTCCCGATCCTGCTGTCCATCGGCTACGCCGCATGCCACTGGTGTCACGTGATGGCGCACGAGTCGTTCGCCGACGAACAGGTGGCGGCGGCGATGAACGCCGGATTCGTCTGCATCAAGGTCGACCGCGAGGAACGCCCGGACCTCGACGCGGTCTACATGAACGCGACCGTCGCGCTGACCGGCCGCGGCGGGTGGCCCATGACGTGCTTCCTGACACCCGACGGCCGGCCGTTCTTCTGCGGCACCTACTACCCGCGGGACGGGTTCCTGCAGCTGCTCGAGGCCGTCGACGACACGTGGCGCACCCGCCGGGGCGAGGTCGAGGAGGCATCCGACGAGATCGCCGGCGAGCTGCGGTCGATGGCGGCGGCACTGCCCGGCGGCGGTGCGGCGCCCGACGCCGACCTATGCGACCGTGCGGTGGCCGGCGTGCTCGCCGACGAGGACACCGTCCGCGGTGGATTCGGCTCGGCGCCGAAGTTTCCGCCGTCGGCGCTGCTCGAGGCACTGCTGCGGCATCACGAACGCACCGGTGCCCCGGCGCCGATGGCCACCGTCGACCACGCGTGCGTGGCGATGGCGCGCGGTGGCATCCACGACCAGCTGGCCGGTGGGTTCGCCCGCTACAGCGTCGATGCGTCGTGGGTGGTGCCGCACTTCGAGAAGATGCTGTACGACAACGCCCTCCTGCTGCGGGTCTACGCCCACTGGGCGCGCCGGGCCCGGGAACCGTTGGCGCGCAGGACGACTCGGGACACCGCCGACTTCCTGATCCGCGACCTGGGTGCGGACGGCATGTTCGCGTCGTCGCTGGACGCCGACACCGACGGCGCCGAGGGCCTGACGTATGCCTGGACGCCGGCGCAGCTGCGCGACGTCCTCGGCGACGACGACGGACGGTGGGCCGCCGACGTCTTCGCCGTCACCGGAACCGGCACGTTCGAGCACGGCACGTCGGTCCTCCAGTTGCCGTCCGACCCGGACGACGCGGAGCGGTTCGGTCGGGTGCGCGCCCGGCTGGCCGAGGCCCGTGCCCGGCGCCCGCAGCCCGGTCGCGACGACAAGGTGGTCACCGGCTGGAACGGGTTCGCCATCACCGCGCTGGCCGAGGCGTCCGTGGCGCTGGGCGACCGCGACCTGCTCGACGCCGCACTGACCTGCGCGCGCGCCGTCGTCGACCTGCACGTCGTGGACGGCCGGCTCCGCCGCGCGAGCCTCGGGGGCCGGGTGGGCGACAGCGCCGCGATCCTCGAGGACCACGCGGCGCTCGCAACCGCGCTGCTGACCCTGCACCAGCTCACCGCCGACGCCCACTGGCTCACCGTGGCGACCGACCTGCTCGACGTGGCCGTCGCGCACTTCGCCGACCCCGACGTCGAGGGGCGCTGGTTCGACACCGCCGACGACGCGGAGACGCTGATGGTGCGACCGGCCGACCCGGTCGACGGCGCCACGCCGTCCGGCGCGGCGTTGGTCACCGAGGCGCTGCAACTGGCGGCGCACCTGGTGCCGGGCCCCCGCGCCGACCGCTACGCCGCCCTCGCGGCGGCCTCGCTCGCCGCATCCGTGCCGCTGCTGGAGAAGATGCCGCGCTCGGCCGGACACTGGCTCGCCGTGGCGGAGGCCGCGGTGCGTGGACCCATCCAGATCGCCGTCGCGTGCGACCCCGCCGACTCCGAGCTGCTGGCCGCGGCACGGCTGATCGCGCCCGGCGGTGCCGTGGTCGTCGGCGGTGCCGTGGACACGGGCGAACTGCTGATCGGCCGCGACCGGGTGGGCGGTCGCGACGCCGCCTACGTGTGCCGCGGGCGGACCTGCGACCTGCCCGTCACCACGCCGCGGGATCTCGCCGCGGCGCTCGGCGTCCCCGTGTAGCGTGCCGCTCATGCCGAGCGCCGAGCAGATCACGCAGACCGTGCACCGCTACCTCGCGGCCGTCGAGAAGGGCGCGACCGACGAGATCGCCGACCTCTACGCCAGCGACGCGACCGTCGAGGATCCCGTCGGCGGCGAGGTCCACATCGGCCGGCAGGCCATCCACGGTTTCTACGCCAACATCGGTGGCGCGCAATGCGAGAGCGAGCTGGTCACACTGCGCGCGCTCGGCCACGAGGCGGCCTTCTTCTGGCGGTTGACGGTGAAGTTCGGCGAGGACGGTGGCATGCGCATCGAGATCATCAGCGTGATGACCTTCGACGACGAGGCGAAGATCGCGTCGATGAAGGCGTACTGGTCCCAGGACGACGTCACGCAGCTCTAGCGGTCGGTCAGAAGACGGCGAACCACATCGCGATGTAGTGGCAGATGGCCGCGACGGCGGTGCACGCGTGGAAGAACTCGTGGTGGCCGAACGTCGTCGGCCACGGGTTGGGCCACTTGAGGCCGTAGAGGACGCCGCCGATGCTGTACAGCGCGCCGCCCACGATGAGCAGCACCACGGCCGCGACACCCGCGCCGTCCATGATCGGCCCAATGAACCACGCCGCGACCCAACCGAGCAGCAGGTAGAGCGGGACGCCGACCCAGGCGGGCGCCGACGGCCACAGCATCTTCAGCGCCACGCCCGCGAGTGCGCCGCCCCACACGATCCAGAACAGCACCATGCCCTTCTGGGACGGCAGCGCCAAGAGGGCGAACGGGGTGT
The DNA here is from genome assembly GCF_056679845.1 of Mycobacterium sp. PTI7. Lineage (NCBI taxonomy): Bacteria > Bacillati > Actinomycetota > Actinomycetes > Mycobacteriales > Mycobacteriaceae > Mycobacterium > Mycobacterium sp. PTI7. The sequence goes on along the minus strand of NZ_CM155252.1, from coordinate 3,306,311 downwards.
AGCTGCCCGCGATGAACACGAAGATCATCGAGTGGTCGGCGCGCTTCATCCACTTGCGCGCCGTCGGCGACGTCCACGTCACCCGGTGGTAGGTGCCGCTGACGGTGAACATCGCGACGATGGTCAGCGTGTAGATGAGCGTCGCGAGGCCGGCCCGCGTCGACTCCAGTGACCACGACACCGACACCAGCGCAGCACCCGCGATGGTCGCGACGATCGCGGAGTAGACGTGGATCCAGCCGCGGGCGCGAGGCCGTCCGATGAACTGCGCCACACCGTCCGCGACCGCGCCGGGCAGGTCCTCGGAGTACACGTGCGGGGGCGGCTGCTGTGCTTCGTCCGCGCCGACGGAGACGTCGATCCTGCTCACCACTTGCCTCCAAGTCGCCTCGTCCAACAGGCTTGGGCTTACCCCTGTCCACAGTAGTCTGGTTACTCGTGGAGATCATTCCCGCGCGACTCAAGGAGCCGGCCTACCGGATCTACGAGTTGCGGCTGCGTCAGGAGTTGGCGCGCGCCAAAGACGATCTGCCGCGGCACATCGCGGTTCTGTGCGACGGGAACCGACGCTGGGCACGTGACGCGGGACACGACGACGTCACCTACGGCTACCGCATGGGTGCCGCCAAGATCGCCGAGATGCTGCGCTGGTGCCAGGAGACGGGCGTCGAGATGGCGACCGTGTACCTGCTCTCCACCGAGAACCTGCAACGCGACCCCCGTGAACTCGCCGACCTGATCGACATCATCACCGACGTCGTCGAGGAGATCTGCGCTCCGGTCAACCGGTGGAGCGTCCGCACAGTCGGGGACCTCGAGTTGCTCGGCGAGGAGCCCGCACGGCGCCTACGCGACGCCGTCGACTCGACCACGGCAGCGGCGGGCAAGTTCCACGTGAACGTCGCCGTCGGCTACGGCGGACGGCAGGAGATCGTCGACGCCGTCCGCGCGCTGCTCGGCAAGGAACTCGCCAACGGCGTCACCGGAGAGGGTTTGATCGACACCGTCACCGTCGACGCCATCTCGCAGAACCTCTACACCTCGGGCCAACCCGATCCCGACCTGGTGATCCGGACGTCGGGGGAGCAGCGGCTGTCGGGCTTTCTGCTGTGGCAGAGCGCGTACTCCGAGATGTGGTTCACCGACGCGCACTGGCCGGCGTTCCGGCGCGTCGACTTCCTGCGCGCGCTGCGCGACTTCACCCTGCGACACCGCCGCTACGGTCGCTGAGCGGCTTCGCCGCGGTGGCCGCTGGACCCGTGCGAAACTAGGGTCGTGGCTGCGCTGTCCGCAGTGGTCTTCGCCCTGAGCTGGTGGCTCGGGTTGTACCTGCTGGCGCGCAATCCCCGCAAGCCCGTGCTGGTCCTGGCCGCGATCGGGCTGACCAGCTTCGCCATCGTGGTCGCCCTCGACGCGGTGCGGCTCACCACGACCACGCACGCCGACCTGCTGGGCCGGGTCGAGAGCTTCCTCGTCGTGCTGCCCGGCGTCGCGTGGTTCGCCGTCCTGCTGGAACTGACGCGGCCGGGCGACGCGTGGCGCGGCCGGGTGGGCGAGCTGCTCGCCGTCGCCGCGGTCGCGGGTCTCGCGCTGTGCGGCGCCGTGCTCGCCGGCGGCGTCGGCGGGCCGCTGCGGTTCGGGCACTGGATGACGTTCGCCGTCATCTCCCTGGCCACCCTGGGCGCGATGGTGCGCGCGGTGACGGGGGCGACGCGGCCACGCTCCATGACGGGCGTCGTGGTGGTGGCGACGCTGTTCTTCGCGCTGGGCAACGCGATCCTGGTGATCCCCCTCGGGCTGGTGCCCAGCGGATTGGCGTTGGCGTCCACCGGAATCGACGTCCTGCTGCTCGGTATCGCGGTCGCCGCGTGGGACGCCTTCGACGAGGGGCAGCCGCTCCGCGCCGACATGCGGCGCTCGTTCGTGGGCACCGCGGTGGTCGCGACGATCTTCGGCGGCCAGGCACTGATCGGCATGGCCGCCGTCGGTCCGCACGTCGCGATGGCGGTGCTGCTGTTCACCAGCCTGGCCGTCGCGATCGCGATCAACGTGCTCGCCGACCCGCTGGCCGGACTGCTGGACCGGGTCGCCTTCTCCGGGTCACCGGAGCTGCGGGCCGACCGCGACGCGCTGCGCCGCACCGAGGCCGCGCTGCCACGCAGGTCGGACGGGCCACTCGACGGCGTCGACGACGACACGTTCGTCCGGCTGACCCGCCGTGCGCTCGGGCACTACGGCGACCTGTCGAAGCTCGTCGCCAGCCCGCTCACCGCGCTACCCGCCATCGACGAGCGGCTGGCGCGGAGGGGCGCACCCGACCAGCCGCTGGAGCGGGCCAACGAACTGCGGGCGCTGCTGGCCGATCGCATCGCCGCGCTCAAGCCGCGCGACGGCGGCGACTTCGGCACCACCGAGCAGTGGCGCCACTACAACTCGCTGTACTTCCCGTACGTCGCCGGCGTCCGGGCCTACGCCCAGAACGCGACGGCCGCCGGCCTGGATCCGGTCGCGCGGCAGGCCTGGCAGTGGTTCGTCACCGAGGTGCCGCAGCGGTCGCTGCACAACTGGCAGAACGCCGCCGCCCGCGTGATCGCCGCGGACCTGCGCGGCGGGCGGGTCGCCACCGTCGGCTAGCCCTCCGACCTGCGGTTGGCAGTGCTTGGCAGCATCACGCCTCGATCTGGCAGTGACGTCCGAGCAGTGTCGGTGGTGTCGCTCGGACCGTCGAACGGCAGCCCCCTCAACGGCGAGGAGCCAGCCATGACCGCCATCATCCACCGCCCGCCACCGACGGGATCGCCACAGCGTCGCCGCTTCGGTGATTCCCTGCTGCGCACGTCGATGCGCGCCGACGCCACCCTGTGCGCAGGCGCCGGCCTTCTCGTCGCGTTCGCCGCGGATCCGCTGTCCCGACTGTCGGGTCTGTCCGCGTCGTCGGAGTGGGTGGGCGGCGCGGCGCTCGTCGGCTACGGCGCCGCCTTGTACGCGCTCGCCGCGGTGCCGTGGATCCGCGCCGTCGGCCTCGGCGTCCTCGTGGTCAACGTGGTATTCGCCGCCGCCGCCCTCGGCCTGCTGGCCGCGGGCGTCCTGCCGCTGACCCCGGCCGGTGTGGCGATGGTCCTGGCGACCGTCGCGGCGACCCTCGGCTTCGCCTACCTGCAATACCTCGGAGTGCGCCGTCTGGCGTGACTCCCTGCCCGCCGGTGCGGGGCCCGTCTCGGCTCGAGAGGTTGGGTCCGACGGACCCCGCGCCGGTCTCCACCCATCCCCACCACGAAAGGACCATCCATGACCGCCACCGCCGTATCCACCTCCGCCACCACCAACGATTCGTTCCTCCGCCTCGCCATGCGCGCCGATGCCGTCATCAGCGGGCTGACGGGCGTCGGCCTCGTGCTGTTCGCGCCGCGGGTCGCCGAGATGTCGGGCACGACGCCCGCCGTCGAGTACGCGACCGGCGCCTTCTTCATCGTCTTCGGCCTCGCGGTGCTCGCCATGGCGGCGCGCCCGAACGTCCGTACCTGGGGGCTGCTCCTGGCGGTGGGCAACGTCCTGTTCACCGTCGCCACGGTCGTCGTCGTGCTGGCGGACGTGTGGCCGTTGACGACGACCGGTGTCGCGCTGTTCCTCGGGACGGGCGTCTACACGCTGGTGATGGCCGACCTGCAGTACCTCGGCCTCCGCCGCCTGCGCTAGTCCCGTTCTCCCGCGAGCAGACGTGAACTCCCCTCGTTGAGCCGCAAACAGGGGAGTTTGCGACTGCTCGCGGGGCTCATGAGTGACCCCTTTACCCCGGCGAGCAGACGCAAACGTGACAGATCCGGCGGTGCGTCGCGCACATTTGCTGGAGCCACGAAGTGGACTGCTCGCGGGCTCAGTGGTGACCCCTTCACCTCGCGGGGAGGAGGGGAGGTGAGGGGACGTCAGAGCTTGCGCAGGCGCAGCCGGTTGATCGAGTGGTCGGAGTCCTTGCGCAGCACCAGCGTTGCCCGCGGGCGCGTCGGCAGGATGTTGTCGATCAGGTTCGGCAGGTTGATGGACCGCCAGATGTCGCGGGCGGCGAAGATCGCCTGCTGGTCGGTCAGCGTCGAGTAGTGGTGGAAGTGCGACTGCGGGTCGGCGAACGCCCCGGCGCGCATCGCCAGGAACCGCGACACGTACCAGCCCTCGATGTCCTCGATGCGGGCGTCGACGTAGACGGAGAAGTCGAACAGGTCCGACACCATCAGCGCCGGCCCGGTCTGCAGCACGTTGAGGCCCTCGAGGATGAGGATGTCTGGGTGCTTGGTGACGAGTTTCTCGCCGTGGACGATGTCGTAGATGAGGTGCGAGTAGACCGGCGCGCACACCTGGTCGGCGCCGGACTTGACGGCGGTGACGAACCGCATGAGCGCCCTGCGGTCGTAGCTCTCGGGAAAGCCCTTGCGGTGCATCAGGTTTCGACGGCTCAGCTCGGCGTTGGAGTAGAGGAAGCCGTCGGTGGTGACGAGGTCGACGCGGGGGTGGTGCTCCCAGCGGGCCAGCAGCGCCTGCAGCACGCGGGCGGTGGTCGACTTGCCGACGGCGACGCTGCCCGCGACGCCGATGATGAACGGCACCGGCCGGTCCGGGTTCTGGTGCGCCTCGCCGAGGAACTCCGCGGTCGAGGAGTACAGCCGCTGCCGCGCGGCGACCTGGAGGTGGATGAGACGCGCCAGTGGCAGGTACACCTCTTCGACCTCGAGCAGGTCGACCTGCTCGCCGAGTCCCCGGAGCCCCTGGAGTTCGCTCTCCGTCAGCTTCAGCGGCGTCGACATTCGAAGTGCGCGCCACTGGGTCCGGTCGAACTCGACGTATGGACTCGGCTCGCTCGTCCGCGCCATGCGCTGTCTCACTCCCCGTCGCTCCGCTCGCCCAGACAGTCTTGCACCTACGGTTGAGGGCATGGACGCCACCACCGTCATCCGCGACTACCTGACGCTCGGGCTGAGGTTCGACAGGATCGAGGAGGGCTACGTCGACTCGTTCACCGGCGACCCCGCCCTGCGCGCCGCCGTCGCCGACGAGCCCGCCCCGGAACCGGCTGCGCTGGCCCGCGACGCTCGCCGTCTGCTCGCCGAGATCCCGACCGTCGAGGGCCTCGAACCGGCCCGCGCCGACTACCTGTCGGCGCACGTCACGGCGCTGGAGTGCGCGGCACGGAAGTTCGCGGGGGAGGACGTCGGGTTCGTCGACGAGGTCCGCGCGTACTTCGACGTCGACATCGCCAAGGGCGACACCGACCGCTACCGGGAGGCCCACCGCGCACTCGACGAGGCGCTGGGCGGCAGCGGCCCGCTGGCCGAGCGGATGCAGGCCCACCGCACCGCCGAGGAGATACCGCCGGCCCGCCTCGAGGAGTGCATCCACGCCTTCTCCAGCGCGCTGCGCGACCGGGTGCGCGCCGAGTTCCCGCTGCCCGACGCCGAGACCATCACCTACGAGGTCGTCACCGACAAGCCGTGGTCGGGGTTCAACTACTACGAGGGCGACTACCGGTCGACCGTCGCCGTCAACGCCGACCTCAAGCAGCAGATGTCGAACCTGCCGCGGCTGGTCGCGCACGAGTCCTACCCCGGCCATCACACCGAGCACTGCCGCAAGGAGGCCGGGCTGGTCGAGCGCGGCGGGCAGGCCGAGCAGACGATCTTCCTGGTCAACACGCCGCAGTGCCTGATGGCCGAGGGGCTCGCCGATCTCGCGCTGCACGCGGCGATCGGGCCGGACTGGGGTGCGTGGGCGGCGGAGATCTACGCCGACCTGGGGCTGCGCTTCGACGGGGAACGCGCCGAGGCCATCTCGAGCGCCTCCGCGGCGCTGGCCGACGTGCGGCAGGACGCGGCGCTGATGCTGCACGACGAGCACCGCGACGTCGACGAGGTGGTCGCGTTCCTGCAGCGCTGGCTGCTCACCAGCGACGAGCGGGCCCGGCAGTCGATGCGGTTCCTGTCCTCTCCGCTGTGGCGCGCGTACACCAGCACCTACGTCGAGGGATACCGGCTGCTGCGCGGCTGGTTGGACGATCGCCCGGCCGACGTCACCCTGACGCAGCGCTTCGGCAGGCTGCTCGACGAGCCGTTGATCCCGTCGAGCCTGCGGGCGGGCTGACGGGTGCGGCCCGGACCGGTTTAGGCTGGTCCCATGAGCGCAGACTCCGTGACCGCACCGTCCGCAGGCCTCGGCGCCGAGTACGCCGTGACCGCGAGCGCGGCATACCGCTCGGCCCTCGAGGTCATCGAGCAGATCGAGCCGCGCATCGCGGACGCGACGCGCAAGGAGCTTGCGGATCAACGTGATTCGCTCAAGCTGATCGCCAGCGAGAACTACGCGTCGCCGGCGGTGCTGCTGACGATGGGCACGTGGTTCTCCGACAAGTACGCCGAGGGCACCGTCGGGCACCGGTTCTACGCCGCGTGCCAGAACGTCGACACCGTCGAGACGCTCGCCGCCGAGCACGCCCGCGAGCTGTTCGGGGCGCCCTACGCCTACGTGCAGCCGCACTCCGGCATCGACGCCAACCTGGTGGCGTTCTGGGCCATCCTCGCCACCCGCATCGAGGCCCCCGAACTCGCCGAGCTGGGCGCGAAGAACGTCAACGAGCTGTCGGAGGCGGACTGGGAGAAGCTGCGCGCCAAGCTCGGCAACCAGCGTCTGCTCGGCATGTCGCTCGACACGGGCGGCCACCTGACGCACGGCTTCCGGCCCAACATCTCGGGCAAGATGTTCTACCAGCGCAGCTACGGCACCGACCCGCAGAGCGGTCTGATCGACTACGACGCCGTCGCGGCCGCCGCCCGCGAGTTCAAGCCGCTGATCCTGGTGGCCGGCTACTCCGCGTACCCGCGCCGGGTGAACTTCGCCAAGATGCGGGAGATCGCCGACGAGGTGGGCGCCACCCTGATGGTCGACATGGCGCACTTCGCCGGTCTGGTCGCGGGCAAGGTGTTCACCGGCGACGAGGACCCGGTGCCGCACGCCCACGTCACGACCAGCACCACGCACAAGTCGCTGCGCGGCCCGCGCGGTGGTCTGGTGCTGGCCACCGAGGAGTACTCGGCCGCCGTGGACAAGGGCTGCCCGATGGTGCTCGGCGGCCCGCTCTCGCACGTGATGGCCGCCAAGGCCGTGGCGTTCGCCGAGGCCCGCCAGCCCGCGTTCCGGGACTACGCGCAGAACGTCGCCGACAACGCGAAGTCGCTCGCCGAGGGCTTCAACAAGCGCGGCGCCCGCCTGGTGACCGGCGGCACCGACAACCACATCGTGCTGCTCGACGTGCAGTCGTTCGGGCTCACCGGCCGGCAGGCCGAGTCGGCGCTGCTCGACGCGGGCATCGTGACCAACCGCAACTCGATCCCCAACGACCCGAACGGCGCCTGGTACTCCAGTGGCATCCGCTTCGGCACCCCGGCGCTGACGAGCCGCGGCTTCTCCGGCGATGACTTCGACCGCGTCGCCGAGCTGGTGGTCGAGGTGCTTCAGAACACCGAGGCGGCGTCCGGGCCGAACGGGCCGTCGAAGGCGAAGTACACGACCGCCGACGGCACCGCGCAGCGCGTGCACGCCGCGTCGAGCGAGATGCTGACCGCCAATCCGCTGTACCCGGGCCTCGAGCTGTAGACCGGTCGCGCGCTGGTCACGGCCTCGTCACGACACGGGGGCACCCGATTTCAAGAACGTGTGAACTCGGGTTACAGTTACTTTCATGGCCCTGAAACCCGTTCCCAATGCGCTGACCGCGGAGCTCGAACCCGTCGTCGCCGAGAACATGAAGCGCCACCTCGCCACCGAAGACCTGTGGTTCGGCCACGACTTCGTGCCGTGGGAGCAGGGCGAGAACTTCGCGTTCCTCGGTGGCCGGGATTGGGAGCCCTCGGACGTCACGCTGCCCAAGCCGGTCACCGACGCCCTCGAGATACTGCTCATCACGAAGGACAACCTCGCCGGCTATCACCGCGAACTCGTCGAGCACTTCATCCTCGACGAGCAGTGGGGCCGCTTCATCGGCCGCTGGACCGCCGAGGAGCACCTGCACGCGGTGACGCTGCGCAACTACCTCGTCGTGACCCGTGAGATCGATCCGTCGGCCAACGAGGACGTCCGCGTCCAGCACGTGATGAAGGGCTACCGGGCCAACACCTACAGCCAGATCGAGACGCTGGCCTTCATGGCCTTCTTCGAGCGCGAGCACGCCGTGTTCTGCCGCAACGTGCAGAACCTGATCACCGAGCCCGTCCTCAAGGACCTGATGGGCCGCATCGCCACGGACGAGGAGCGCCACGAGGAGTTCTTCTCCAACCTGGTGGCTCACCTCCTGACCACGCAGCGCGACGAGACGGTGGCCGCGATCGCGCGTCGGGCGGCCGAACTCGAGGTCGTCGGCGGCGACATCGACGCCTACGCGGACAAGCTCGCGACCGTCGCCGAGGCGGGCATCTTCGACGAGTCCGCACGCCGCGCCGCGGTGTCCGATCGCATCACCGCGTGGGGCCTCGCCGACGAGCCCGAACTTCGGCAGTTCGTAACGCAGTAGTCACGTTCGGATCACGGCGCGCCGAGAGCGGACCCCCCGGAGGCGGGAGTAGCGTCCAAGGGGATGGCTAGCGACATGCTCTGCTGTCCGGGCGGTACCCGTCGTTTCGACGAGAACGGGACCGGCCCCGGTCCTAGTACCGCGGTGTCCACCGACATGGACGTGCGGGGCTGCACGGTCCTAGGAGCGTCACATGACTGATTCTTCCGCTCGGGCCCAGGTTCGGACCTACGTGCTCGACACCTCGGTGCTGCTGTCCGATCCCTGGGCGTGCACTCGGTTCGCCGAGCACGAAGTCATCGTTCCACTGGTGGTCATCAGCGAGTTGGAGGCCAAACGCCACCATCACGAACTCGGCTGGTTCGCACGCCAGGCACTGCGGATGTTCGACGACCTGCGCATCAAGCACGGCCGGCTCGACCAACCGATTCCCGTTGGCACGCAAGGGGGAACGCTGCAGGTCGAGCTGAACCACAGCGACCCCACGGTGCTGCCGCTCGGCTTCCGCACCGACACCAACGACGCGCGCATCCTCACCTGTGCGGCCAACCTGGCCGCCGAGGGCAAGCACGTCACGCTGGTCAGTAAGGACATCCCGCTGCGCGTGCGGGCCGGTGCCGTCGGCCTGCCCGCCGACGAGTACCACGCCCAGGACGTCGTCACCTCCGGGTGGACGGGCATGTCCGAGGTGGACGCGACGCACGAGGACGTCGACACCCTGTTCGCCGAGGGGGAGATCGACCTCGAGGACGCCCGTAACCTGCCGTGCCACACCGGTGTTCGCCTGCTCAGCGGCAACTCGTCGGCGCTCGGCAGGGTCAACGCGGACAAGCGCGTGCAGTTGGTCCGAGGTGACCGCGAAGTGTTCGGCCTCCGGGGAAGGTCGGCCGAACAGAGGGTTGCGCTAGATCTGCTGCTCGACGAGTCCGTCGGCATCGTGTCGCTCGGCGGCAAGGCGGGCACCGGCAAGTCGGCGCTCGCGTTGTGCGCCGGCCTCGAGGCGGTGCTCGAACGCCGCACGCAGCGCAAGGTCGTCGTCTTCCGCCCGCTGTACGCCGTCGGTGGCCAGGACCTCGGCTACCTGCCCGGCAGCGAGAGCGAGAAGATGGGGCCGTGGGCGCAGGCCGTCTTCGACACGCTCGAGGGTCTGGCCAGCCCGGCGGTGCTCGAGGAGGTGCTGTCGCGCGGCATGCTGGAGGTGCTGCCGCTCACCCACATCCGCGGCCGGTCGCTGCACGACTCCTTCGTGATCGTCGACGAGGCTCAGTCGCTGGAGCGCAACGTGCTGCTGACGGTGCTGTCGCGGCTCGGATCCGGGTCGCGGGTGGTGCTCACCCACGACGTCGCGCAGCGGGACAACCTGCGCGTCGGCAGGCACGACGGCGTCGCGGCGGTCATCGAGAAGCTGAAGGGCCACCCGCTCTTCGCGCACATCACGCTGCTGCGCAGTGAGCGGTCGCCGATCGCGGCGCTCGTCACCGAGATGCTGGAGGAGATCACGCCGGACGCGCTGCCCTGACCGGTCCGGCCCGACGTCGAGAGAGCGCTCACGGTGCATGTCACCCGCACGTTCGCGCCGTGAGCGCTCTTTCAGCGAAGGCCGGTAGGCTGCCACCCGTGCGTACGCGGCCCGACACCTCTCCCTCGACGTACTGGCGGATGGTGACGGGGGTCTTCGCGGCCGTCCTGATCGTGATCGTGGGCGGTCTCACCGGTCACGTCCGGGTGGCGAAGGCCGACGCCGTCGACTGCCAGCAGGTCAAGTGCATCGCGCTGACGTTCGACGACGGGCCCAGCCCGTACACCGACCGCCTGCTGCAGGTACTCCGGGACGACAACGCGCACGCGACGTTCTTCCTGATCGGCAACAAGGTCGCCGCCAATCCGGCGGGTGCCAAGCGGATCGCCGACGCCGGCATGGAGATCGGCAGTCACACCTGGGAACACCCCAACATGACGACGATCCCGCCGGAGGACATCGCGGGCCAGTTCAGCCGGGCCAGCGACGCGATCCAGTCCGCGACCGGCCAGCGGCCGACGCTGGTGCGCACCGCGGGCGGACTCATCAACGACGCGGTGCTCGCCGAGGCGAAGAACCAGGGCCTGGCCGACGTCAACTGGGACGTCATCCCGTTCGACTGGGCCAACGACTCCAACACCGGTGCCACCCGGGCGCTGCTGATGAGCCAGATCCGGCCGAACGCGGTGGTGCTGTTCCACGACACGTACTCGTCGACGGTCGACCTCGTCTACCAGTTCCTTCCGGTGTTGCGGGCCAACGGCTATCACGTCGTGACCGTCAGCCAGATGCTCGGCCCGCTCGCGCCGGGCACGTCGCACGGCAGCCGCGACAACGGCCCGCCGGTCAACGACCTGCTCGACGTCGCCCCCGAGGTCATCCCCGCGCTGCCGGCCACCCCGTCGCCGGCGCCGATGCCCAACCTGCCGATCATCGACATCCCGAACCAGAACTCCGGCGGCCCCACCAACGGCGCCTGACGCACCGTGGGCGCCGAGACCGCGTTCGTCCTGACGCTGCTCGTCCTCTGCTATGCGGTCGTGTCCGGACTGGTCGCACGGTGGTACTTCGCGCCGGCACTCGTCTTCGTCCTCGTCGGAATGGCGTTGGGGCCGTTCGGCCTCGACCTGATCAAGGGCGGCTCGGACGCGTCGGGCTTCACGGTCCTCGCGCAACTCGCGCTGACGGTGATCCTGTTCAATCAGGCCGTCCAACTCGATCTCGCGGCGGTGGTGCACCGGCGTGAGGTGACGTTCCGGCTGCTCGTCATCGGCATCCCGCTAGCGTTGGGTCTCGGCACGCTGACCGCCCTGCTGATCCTCCCGGTCATGCCGGTGTGGGAGGCGGCGTGTCTGGCGGCGATCGTCGCTCCGACCGAGGTGGCGCTGATCCACTCGTTGCTCGGCGACCGCCGCGTGCCCGAGCGCATTCGGCATGCCCTGTCGACCGAGAGCGGCTTCTACGACGGCTTCGCCCTGGCCGCGCTGCTGGCCGCGCTGGCGCTCGCGTCGGACCGCAACGACCCCGACCCGACGCGGTGGGGCTACTTCCTGCTCCGCACCGAATTGCTCTCGGTCGTGGTCGGTTTGGGTATCGGGCTGATCGGCGGCTGGGTGATCTCGCGGTCGCGGGCGCGCGGCTGGATGAGCGGCACCTGGGCGCAACTGGCGACGCTCGCGATCGCGCTGCTGTGCTTCCAGATCGGGGAGTACCTGCACGGCAGCGGTTTCGTCGCCGCGTTCGCCGGTGGGCTCGCCTTCGCGTTCGCGGCCCGGCGGGTCGGACAGATGCCGGACGTGCACGTGTCGGAGGCCGCCGGGCAACTGCTGGAACTCGGGGTGTTCGCGCTGTTCGGCGCCTACGCGGTGATCGTCGGGTGGCGCGACGCCGACTGGCGGGTGATCGTCTTCGCCCTCGTGGTGCTGCTCGGCGTGCGGCTGGTGGCGGTGTCGGCGTCGCTGATCCGGACCGACCTGACCGCCCGGCAACGGCTGTTCGTCGGATGGTTCGGCCCGCGCGGCATCGGCACGCTGGTGCTCGGCCTGATCATGGTGGAGCGCGGCGAGATCGAGCAGGCGTCACTCATCACGCAGGTGGTCGCCGTGACGGTGACGCTGAGCCTGGTGATCCACGGCGCCAGCGCCTGGCCGGGGATCCGGTGGCTGGGTGCCGCGCCGACGGACGACCTCACCACCCCCGGCGAGCAGACGCGAACTCCCCTGAAATAGCGCGAAACAGGGGAGTTGACGACTGCTCGCGGGGAAAGATCACCCGCACGCAGCGCGGGGAGTGGCTAGTCGCCGTCCTTGACCTTGGCCATCGCCAGCACGTCGAGGCGCTTGTCCAGCTCGTCCTCGGACAGCTTGTCGCCGATCAGGCCGCGGTCGATGACAGTCTGCCGAATCGTCTTGCGCTCCTTGAGGGCCTCCTTGGCCACCTTGGCGGCCTCCTCGTAGCCGATGGCGGAGTTCAGCGGCGTCACGATCGACGGCGAGGACTCGGCCAGCTCGCGCAGCCGCTGGTCGTTGGCGATCAGCCCGTCGATGCACTTGCTCGCGAAGAGCCGGGAGACGTTGGCCAGCAGCGTGAACGACTCGAGGACGTTGCGCGCCATCATCGGGATGTAGACGTTGAGTTCGAACGCACCCGACAGGCCGCCGACCGCGACGGCCGCGTCGTTGCCGATCACCTGCGCGGCGACCTGCGTGACCGCCTCCGGCAGAACGGGATTGACCTTGCCCGGCATGATGGAGCTGCCGGGCTGGAGGTCGGGCAGCTGCAGTTCGCCGAGGCCGGTCAGCGGACCGGAGCCCATCCAGCGCACGTCGTTGGCGATCTTGGTCAGCGACACCGCGATGGTCTTGAGCGCACCGGACGCCTCGACGAGCCCGTCGCGGGCCGCCTGCGCCTCGAACGAGTCCTTGGCCGTGCGCAGTTCGGCGATGCCGGTCTGGTCGACGAGCACGTCGACGACCTTGGCGCCGAAGCCGTCCGGCGCGTTGAGTCCGGTGCCGACGGCGGTGCCGCCGATCGCGAGTTCGCCCAGTCGCGGCAGCGTGGCCTTCACCCGCTCGATGCCGGCCTCGACCTGGCGGGCGTACCCGCCGAACTCCTGACCGAGCGTCACCGGCACCGCGTCCATCAGATGCGTGCGGCCGGACTTCACCGTGGTGCGCCACTGGCGCGCCTTGCCCGCGAGCGATTCGTGCAGCAGCTCGAGCGCCGGGATCAGGTGCCGCACTGCGGCTTCCGTCGCGGCGATGTGCGTGGCGGTGGGGAAGGTGTCGTTGGAACTCTGCGACATGTTGACGTGGTCGTTCGGATGCACCGTCACGCCGTTGGCCTCCGCGATCGACGCGATGACCTCGTTGGCGTTCATGTTGGAGCTGGTGCCCGAGCCGGTCTGGAAGACGTCGATGGGGAACTGGTCGTCGTGCTTGCCGTCGGCGATCTCCGCGGCGGCGGCGATGATGGCGTCGGCCTTCTCCGCGTCCAGCAGGCCGAGGTCCTTGTTGACCTGGGCGCAGGCGCCCTTGAGCAGTCCGAGCGCCCGGATCTGGGTGCGCTCCAGCGGACGGAACGAGATCGGGAAGTTCTCCACGGCGCGCTGGGTCTGCGCGCGCCACAACGCGTTCTTGGGCACCCGGACCTCGCCCATGGTGTCGTGCTCGATGCGGTATTCGACTTCGTTGTCGGGCATTAGCTCCCTGTTCTTCGTGTCAGAGGGTGATGGATTAGGGCAGGGGGTAGGCGGCGCTGGTGTCGCCGGTGAAGTCGACCGCCGAGTACTCGTTGAGCTTCGCGAGCCGGTGGTAGGCCTCGATCATGCGGACCGTGCCGGACTTCGAGCGCATGACGATCGACTGGGTGGTGCAGCCGCCGCCGCTGTACCGCACGCCCTGCAGCAGGTCGCCGTCGGTGACGCCGGTGGCCGAGAAGAAGACGTTCTCACCGGAGACGAGGTCCTCGGTGTGCAGGATCCGGTCCAGGTCGTGGCCGGCGTCGAGGGCCTTCTGTCGCTCGTCGTCGTCGGTCGGGGCCAGGACGGCCTGGATCGCGCCGCCCATGCAGCGGATGGCCGCGGCGGTGATGATGCCCTCGGGGGTGCCACCGATGCCGGCGAGCATGTCGGTGCCCGAGTTGGGCCGGCACGCCGAGATGGCGCCCGCGACGTCGCCGTCGGAGATCAGCCGGATGCGGGCGCCCGCGTCGCGGACGTCGGCGATCAGCTGCGCGTGGCGCGGCCGGTCGAGCACGCAGACGGTCAGGTCGGCGACGCTGGAGTTCTTCACCTTGGCGACCTTGCGGATGTTCTCGCCGATCGGTGCGGAGATGTCGATGACGTCGACCGCGTCGGGTCCGACGGCGATCTTGTTCATGTAGAACACCGCCGACGGGTCGAACATGGCGCCGCGCTCGGCGACCGCGAGCACCGAGATGGCGTTGGGCATGCCCTTGCTCATCAGGGTGGTGCCGTCGACCGGGTCGACGGCGAAGTCGCAGTCGGGTCCGTCGCCGTTGCCGACCTCTTCGCCGTTGTAGAGCATCGGGGCGTTGTCCTTCTCGCCCTCGCCGATCACCACGACGCCGCGCATCGACACCGAGTTCACCAGCTCGCGCATGGCGTCGACGGCCGCGCCGTCGCCGCCCTCCTTATCGCCGCGCCCCACCCAGCGACCCGCCGCCATGGCGCCCGCCTCGGTCACCCGGACCAGTTCCAGGGCGAGGTTGCGGTCGGGGGCTTCCCGCCTCGATTTCGCCGTTGAGCTGCCTGCACCCCGTGCATCGGACGACGAACCGCTTGCGGAAGAAGTCATGTCCGGATTCTTTCATTAGCGGTCTGGTCCGTGGGAGCGGGATACTGGATTGGTGACCGTCCCGCCGACCAGCCCGCCCGCGCCGCCACCCGGACCGAAGCCGGCCAAGTCGCGCCTCCTGCAGGACGGCCGGGACATGTTCTGGTCGATGGCGCCGCTGGTGGTGGTCTGCATCGTGCTGGCGGGCGTTCTCGGCATGTGCTCGTTCGCGCCGAACGGGCCCGGTGAGGGCACCCCGCCGCCCTACGACGCGCCCGCCGCGCTGCAGGCCGACGCCGACGCGCTCAAGATTCCGATCCGGTTGCCGGCGCTGCCCGACGGGTGGCGCGCCAACTCCGGTGGCCGTAGCAGCATCGAGGGTGGCCGCGACAACCCCGACGGGTCGCCGGCCCGGGCGGTGACCTCCCGCGTCGGCTACCTTGCACCCACCGGCATGTTCGTCAGCCTCACCCAGACCGACGCCGACGAGGAGAAGCTCGTCCAGTCGATCGACACCAGCCTGGTGCCGACGGGCACTCAGGACGTCGCCGGCGTCAGGTGGATCGTGTACGAGGGCGGCGAGGACGTCCGGCCCGTCTGGACCACCCGGTTGACCGGGCCGACGGGAGTGGCGCAACTTGCGATAACGGGCGCCGCGGGTACGGACGAGTACCGTACGCTTGCGCAGGCCACGCAGACGCAGAAGCCGCTGCCCGTCCTCCGCTAGGAGCCCCCATGACGTCACTGGAAGCCGACCTCTCGGGCTGGACGGCCACCCCGTTCACCGGCGCGGGCCTGACCTACGACGTCTACCGCAAGGGCCAGGGTCCCGGCGTCGTGCTGATCCCGGAGATGCCCGGCCTGCACCCCGGTGTCCTCGCGCTCGGAAATCACCTGGTGGACAACGGCTTCACCGTGGCGGCGCCGTCGCTGTTCGGCACGCCCGGCAGGTCGGCGCTGAGCCCGGCGACGCTGACGACCCTGGCGAAGGGCTGCATCGCCAAGGAGTTCGCGGCGTTCGCCACCAATGCCGACCGCCCCATCGCCCACTACCTGCGTGCGCTGGCGCGCGACCTCAACTCCTCGACGCCGGGCAAGGGCGTCGGCGTCATCGGCCAGTGCTTCACCGGCGGGTTCGCGCTCGCGGCGGCGGTCGACGACAGCGTGCTCGCGCCGGTGATGAGCCAGCCGTCGCTGCCGCTGCCGCTAACCCCGCGTCAGCGCCGCGACCCCGGCCTGTCCGAGGGTGAGCTCAAGATCATCGAACGGCGCGCCGTAGAAGAGGGCCTGTGCGCCATGGGATTGCGCTTCAGTGAGGACGCGATGTCGCCGGGCGACCGGTTCACCACGCTCAAGGCTCGACTGGGCGACGCGTTCGAGGTCATCGAGATAAACTCGAAGAAGGGCAATCCCGACGGCATCGGGCGGATGGCGCACTCGGTGCTCACCGACCAGGTGCGCGAGGTCGACGGCAATCCGGCCTACGAGGCCCGTAAGCGCGTCGTCGCGTTCCTGACCGAACGGCTCAGCCCGAGCTAGCCTCGTCGTCGCCTCGGGTCGCGGTGATCTTCTCCTGCTTGGCCTTCAGTCGTTCCCGCGAGCCGTCGGTACCCAGCCGGGCGTGGCCCCACGCCACCAGGCGGTCGAACCGGCTCGGCTCGTCCTTCTTCTCGTCGTCCTCGCCGGGATCCATCAGCGGGACGCCCCGGAACACGGCGAGGTACACGCTGATGGTCGTGACGATGACGATCATCAGCACCGGGCCGATGATGATGCCGAGGAAGCCGAACATCGTGATCCCCGCGAACACCGCGAGCAGCATCAGCGCGGAGTCCAGCCGGGCCTGTCGGGGGACGAGGATCGGGCGCAGCACGTTGTCGATGTTCGTGACGACGACGATGTGCCAGACGATCACGAACACACCGCCCCACACGTTGCCGAACAGCATCATCCCGATGCCGAACGGGATGCTGATGATGCCGCCGCCGAGGGGGATCACCGACATGGCGGTCAGCAGGATGGCGAAGATGAAGAAGCCCTGGTGGAAACCGGCGACGTAGATCGACACCGCGCCGGCCAGCCCCTGGGCCAGGGCGATGACGAACTGGCCGAACACCGCGCCGCGCACCATGGCGCCCATCTTCTCGAGGTAGAGGTCGGTGACGTCCTCGCCGAGCGGGTTGAGCTTGCGGATGAGCAGCTGCACGCGGTCGCGGTTGGACAGCAGTGAGACGAAGACGTAGATGAACAGCACGGCGGCGGTGAGCCCGCTGGCCAGACCTCCGACCGCGCCCGACAGCACGCCGAGGGCCCACTCGCCGGCGCTCTGGGCGACGGTCGCCATGCGCTCCTGCAGCATCTCGGGGGTGACGGTGACGTCGCGGACGAACGGGATCTTGTCGAGCGCCTCGTTGACGATCCGCAGCGCGCGGTCACCCAGCGAACTGAGGTCGGTTCGGGACACCCACTCCGAGACGCCCTGCACCATCACGCTGATCTGCGCGACCGCGAGCAGGATCAGCAGCGCCAGCGGGATGATCACCGCGAACAGCGCCGACAGCACCGTGAGCGTCACCGACAGGCCCTTGCCGAAGCGCCGCCCGAACCAGGTGAAGAGCGGGTTGAACAGGTACGTCGAGACGGCCGCCACCACGATGACCATGAAGTAGCTGCGCAGGAAGTAGCCGGCGAAGACGATCGCGATGACCGTCGCGACCGCCAGCGCGCGCTTCTGCGTCCGGGTGAACTCGGTCTGCATGGCCGGGCGGCTACGCGACGGGACGGTCGGGGCCGGGATCGCCCCACTTCGCGCGGATGGCACCCCACGGGTCCGCGTACTGGCCGGGGTGGTCGCGGTAGGCGGACTGACGGCGCAGGAAGAACCCGGCCACGGGCGAGACGAGGCGCAGCGGGTAGCGCTTCCAGCCGGCCTTGTCAGCCGTCTCCTGGAGGATGTCGGGGAAGGTGACGCTCTGGAACTTCAGGACTTCCTGCGCGCGCGTGGTGTCCATCCAGTCGGTGGCGAACCAGTCCTCGTCGCTGTCGGGGTTGCCGCGCCGCCCGAGCGGCATGGCGCCGACGAGGCCCAGTGCTGCGGCCGTCGCCGGGCCGACGTCGCCCTGGGTGAGCCGGTGCGTGGCGTCGTCGCCACCGATCAGCAGGATCTCGCCGACGCAGTCGGCGGTGGTGGCCGCCGTGAACGCCGTGGCGACGTCGCGCACGTCGACGGTCTGGATGCGGCCGTCGACGGGCAGAGCGCTCTCGAAGAACAGGAACTCGGGCTTGATGTCGAAGCTGATGTCGGTGGTGAGCACTCCGCCCAGTCGCAGCACCACCCAGTCGAGGCTGGACGACCGGACCAGTTCCTCGGCCTCGGCCTTATGGGTGCCGTACAGGTCGGTCGGGCGCATCGGGACGTCCGCGGACAGGAGGCCGGTGAGGTGGTGGGGATTTCGCGCGCCGTAGACCGCGACGCTCGAGGCCTGGACGAAGCGCGGGGGCGCGGGCTGCGCCGCGGCCGCCCGCACCAGGTGGCCGGTGGCGTCGACGCTGACCTTGCGGGCCAGCGCGGCGCGGGCGTAGCAGAACGGCGCGATGATCGCGGCGAGGTGGATGATCGCGGCCGGTGCGACCGCCCCGATCAGGCCGTCGACCTCGCCCGCGTCGGTCAGGTCGGCCCACCGGACCTCGACGCCGGCCGGCAACTGCGCGGCGGCCTTCCGGTTCTCCTCGACGTCGAGATCGGTGGCCACCACCCTGCGACCGTCGGCCGCGAGCCGTCGCACCGTCGCCGAGCCCACCAGCCCGAAGGCACCCGTCACCAATACCGCGTCAGACACGAGCCTCCTTCGATCGCGCCGTCCGGTCGGCAACGATTGCGGTGTAAAAGGTCGCACGCCGGCGCGGGAAGCGCAACGTTCTTCGCGGATCTGCTGAGCGGTCGACCAGCGGAGGTCTCGTCACGCCGTCATTCACGGATGCAGCGGAAGCCGATGTGGCTCATGCCGGTGTCGACCATCTGCGGCCGCCGCGCGGCGGGCCGGTAGCGCAGGCAGTAGCTGTCTGCGCACAGGAACGATCCACCCTTGACGACGCGGCGACCGATCGCGAACTGCGGCTGGTGAGGATCGTAACTGTCCGCGGCACAACAGGATCCGGTGCTGCGATCGTCGGACCACCAGTCGGCCGTCCACTCCCAGACGTTGCCTGCCATGTCGAACAGGCCGTAGCCGTTGGGGGCGAAGCTGCCGACGGGCTGAGTGGTGCCGTAACCGGTGTCGGGGAGGTAGGGGAACTCGCCGTGCCAATAGTTGGCCAGCCGCTGGCCGGGGCTTTCGGGTGCGTCGCCCCACGTATAGGTCGTCGCGGCGAGACCGCCGCGCGCAGCCACCTCCCACTGCGCCTCGGTGGGCAGTGTCAGGCCGGCCCAGGACGCGTACGCCGCGGCGTCCTCGAACGCCACGTGCACGACGGGATGGTGGTCGCGGCCGGGAAGCCCGGACTTCGGACCGCGCGGGTGGTTCCAGCACGCGCCGGGCGTCCACGACCACCACTGGTCGAGATGGCGCAGGTCGACGGGTCCGGCGGTGCGGCGGAACACCATCGACCCGGGTTGCAGGTTCTCGGGCGGGGCATCGGGGAAGTCGGCGGGGTCGATGGGGCGCTCGGCGACGGTGACGTAATTGGTGGCGTCGACGAACGCCGCGAACTCGGCGTTGGTCACCTGGTGGCGCGCCATCGAGAAGGCGTCGACGGTCACCTCGCGGGCCGGTTGCTCCTCGGGGTGGCGCTCGTCGTCGGAACCCAGCAGTGCGGTCTGCGCGGGGATCTGGACGAAGTCGTCGCTCGGGCGCTCGGACTCAGGCAAAGACGGTCGTCCAGTCATCGCGCATGCTGACCACGGTCCACCCGTACTTCGCAGCGTGCTCGAGCGCACGTTCCGCCCCTGCGGTGTAGGCGAACTCGCGCTCGGCGTCATCGTGCAGGACCAGCAGGCGCAGCGACGGACTGCCCGGCCGGCCCGAGTACGTCAGCATCTCGTCGTCGCCGTTGGAGTTGCCCGCCGAGAGGATGGGGCGCCTCCCCACGCGGTTCCAGATGCGTACGGGCTTCTCCGGACCGTCGTCCCAGACGTCGAGTGCGGGCTGGATCAGGAGTTCCCCGTGGCCGTCGGCGCCCTCGAACTTCAGCCCCTGGGAACTGCCGACGACGCGTTCGGGCGGAATCCCGTAGATCGTCGAGGTGATGGGGCGCATGAAGTCGCGGCCGCCGCCGGAGACGATGTAGCACGTGAAGCCGTGGGCCTCCAGATACCGCAGTAGCTCGACCATCGGGGCGTAGGTGCACTGCTGATACGGCCGGTCCAGGGTGGGGTGCCGGGCGTCGGCGTAGAACGCCGAGACCAGCGCTGCGTGTTCGTCGACGGTCATCGACTCGTGCAGGGACATCACGGCTTTCGCCAGCAGGCCGAGTTCGGCGTCGTCGCCCTGGTAGTGCTTGGTGATCGCGTCGCCGAACCATGCCAGGTCGCCGTCCACGGCCGCCCGGTAGGGCTGCTGCGCCGCCAAATCCGGATCGCCGCCGGCCTTCTCGGCCAGTCTGCGGACCAGGAAGTCGAGCTGGATGTAGGCGGGCTTCTCACACCACAGCGTGCCGTCGTTGTCGAACACCGCGACGCGCGCCTCCGGTTCGACGAAGTCGGGTCCATCGGCGGTGACGCGAGCCACGAAGTCGACGATCGCCGACTTCGTGACGCCATCGTTCCAGGTGTCCAGCATCAGCCGCCGCGAGTGGCGAGGAACTTCTCGAGTTCCTCGACGGCGTGGTTGATGGTGAACGACGCCGGTTCCTGGCGGGGCGGGAACTCCTTGAACGTCTGCAGGAACTGCGTGGCGATGGCGGAGCCGTACAACACCAGGTAGATGCGGTCGATCACCCAGTCCCAGTACGTGTTCGACGTGATGTCGGCCCGCTCGTACGGGTCGGTGCGGAGGTTGAACAGCTTCGGCGCCCGCAATTTGGTGAACGGTTCGAACCAGATCTCCAGCGTGCCCTGGGCGCGCTGCTCCTGGAACACGACCTTCCAGTTCTCGGCGCGGATGCCGAGCACGTCGCAGTCGTCGGAGAAGTAGATCATCCCGCGCCGAGGGCTCTTGTCGACCTCCCCGGTGAGGTAGGGCACCAGGTTGAAGCCGTCGATGTGCACCTTGTACGTCATGTCGCCGGCCTCGTGCCCGGCCTTGAGCTTCTCGACGATGTCGGGATCGCCCGCCGCGGCGAGGAACGTCGGCAGCCAGTCGTGGTGCTGCACGATCTCGTTCGACACCGAGCGCGGCGCGATCTTGCCGGGCCAGCGGATCAGTTCCGGGATGCGGAACGCGCCCTCCCAGTTGGTGGCCTTCTCGCTGCGGAAGGGAGTGGTCGCGCCATCGGGCCAGCTGTTGGCGTGCGGGCCGTTGTCCGTCGAGTAGATGACGATGGTGTCCTCGGCGATGCCGAGTTCGTCCACCAGGTCGAGGAGCGTGCCGACGTTGCGGTCGTGGTCGATCATCGTGTCGTGGTACGGGGACTGCCAGCGGCCGGCCTGACCGAGACTTTCCGGCTTGGTGTGCGTCCGGAAGTGCATGTGCGTCATGTTCATCCACACGAAGAACGGCGTACCCGCCTCGTGCTGGCGGGTGATGAAGTCGACGCACGCGCCGGTCGTCTCGTCGTCGATGGTCTCCATGCGCAGCTTGGTCAGCGGACCGGTGTCCTCGATGCGCTGCTTGCCCACCGGACCGTAGCGCTCGTCGACCTCGTCGGATTCCTCGTCGGTGGCCCAGGAGTGGATCACCCCGCGTGGCAGCAGGCGCGCACGCATGATCGGTGCCTCCTCCGCCGTGGGGTAGTCGGCGTTCTCCGGCTCCTCCTCGGCATTGAGGTGATAGAGGTTGCCGAAGAACTCGTCGAAGCCGTGCGCCGTGGGCAGGTACTTGTTGAGGTCGCCGAGGTGGTTCTTGCCGAACTGACCGGTGGCGTAGCCCATCGGCTTCAGGAGTTCGGCGATCGTCGGGTCCTCCTTCTGCAACCCGATGTCGACGCCCGGCATCCCGACCTTGCTCATGCCCGTGCGGTAGACGCTCTGCCCGGTGATGAAGGACGACCGGCCGGCGGTGCAGCTCTGCTCGCCGTAGGAGTCGGTGAAGAGCATGCCCTCGTCGGCGATGCGATCGATGTTGGGCGTGAAGTAGCCCATCATGCCGCGGCTGTAGCAGCTCAGGTTCGAGATGCCGATGTCATCGCCCCAGATGACGAGGATGTTGGGTTGTCCGTTGGGCATAACCAGGCTCCTTGCCGTGGGGGTGCGTCGATCGTAGGTCCGGCACGGCGTCCGATGTGTCCTTTCGTCGCCGAACGGCGGGCGAAATCCCGTCGACGAGCGCACAATCGCAGACGTGCTGGCCGTCGAACTGCTCGTGCGCGTCGGTCTGGCGACGGCGCTGGGTGTCGCGATCGGCCTCGAGCGTCAGTGGCGCTCGCGCATGGCGGGGCTGCAGACCATGGCGCTGGTGAGCACGGGCTCCGCGCTGTACCTGATCCTCGGCGCCTACAGCTTCCCGGGCTCCGATCCGACGCGCGTCGCGGCGCAGATCGTCACGGGCATCGGCTTTCTGGGGGCCGGCGTCATCATGAAGCAGGGTCTCTCGGTGACCGGCCTCAACACCGCTGCGACGCTGTGGTCGACCGCAGCCGTCGGCGCCCTCGCCGGGGCGTGGCTCTGGCGCGAGGCGATCGCCAGCGCGGCGATCGTGGTGGCGGTCAACCTGTTCCTGCAACCACTGGCCGAGGCGATGGACCGCCGCAAGCACTGGGCGGGGCGCGAGCGCGCGCCGGTGGACTATCTGGTGAGCGTCACGTGCGGCGCGAGCGGCGAGGCCGAGGTGCGCGACCTCCTGCTGCGCGCCGTTCGCATCCCAGCGCTGCGGCTTACCTCCATGCGGTCCTCGCCGGGGGCGGCCGACGGGGTGGAGATGGACGTCGGACTGTCCTGCGCCGCCCGTGACGATGCGGTGGTCGAGGAGGCCACCGGTGCGCTGGCCACCGACACCCGGGTGCGGTCGGTCCGGTGGAGCATTCCCGAGGAGTCGGCCGAGGGCTTCGCCCGGCCGGGACGCTAGGCCCGCGCGAGTGACGCGGCGCCCGCCGCCTTCATCCGGGTGTACAGCTCGGTGTAGTACGGCAGGCATTCCGCGAGCGCCTGCTCGGTGGTGAACAGCGGCTCGTACCCGAGGTCGCGCCTGGCCTTCTCGATCGAGAAGTAGTTGTCCAGTGAGATCCGCTCCACGGCCAGCGGCTCGAGGAGCGGCTTGGGCAGGCCGAAGCGGAAGTGCAGGAACTGCCACACCGTCATCGCGAACTTCACCAGCCCGCCCGGAACGCGAAACGTCGGGAACGGCTCCCCACACGCCTCGACGACGGGGCGGGAGAACTCGAACATGTTGATCGGCTCGCCGTCGTTGACGAAGTACGCCTGGCCGGGCGCGGTGCCGCCGGGGACCAGGTGCTCGGCCGCCAGGATGAAACCGTGAATCAGGTTGTGTACGTAGGAATTGTCGAGCTTGACGTCCTTGTTGCCGACCAGCACCTTGACGTGACCGGCGAGCACGCTCTCGAACACCTTGCGGAACATGGTCTGATCGCCGCGGCCCCAGATGCCGCTGGGCCGGATCGAGCACGTCAGCATGCCCCCGACGCCGTTCTGGCCGAGCACGAACTTCTCGGCCGCCACCTTGGTCTCGGTGTACAGATCGTTGAAACGGTGTGTGTAGGGGAGGGTTTCGTCGCCGCCCGAGATCACCTGGCCGCCCATGACCACGCTGTTGGACGCGGTGTAGACGAAGCGCTGGACGCCGGCCCGCTGCCCGGCGTGCACCAGGTTCTCGGTGCCGCCGACGTTCACGGCGAAGCTGCGCCGGCGGTACTCGTCGGTGACCGACGCGCCGCCCATCAGATCGATGATGGCTGCGGTGTGGATGACGGTGTCGATGCCCGCGACGGCCGCGGTCACGTCGTCGACCACCGTGATGTCGCCGACCGTGGTCTGCAACCGTGGGTGGTCCGGCAGCGGTGACGGCACGCGGTCGAACGAGCGGACCTCGAGCCCGCGGTCCAGCAGTTCGGTCACCAGGTTCGCCCCGACGAAGCCGGAGCCGCCGGTGACGAGGACACGGCCCAGGTCAGTGGTTTCACCCATGGCCGACGAGCTTAACTGAAACGTGTTTCAGTTACGAGCCCACGGGGGACGGCCGACCGCCATCTCACCCCTCGTCGTCGTCCTTCGCGGCGAGTGCCTGCTCGACGCGCAGCCGAGCCCCCTCGAGGTGCTGCTCGCAGCATTTCGCCAGCTCCTCGCCTCGCTCCCACAGTTTGAGCGACTCGTCGAGGCTGAGTCCGCCCTGCTCCAACTGGCGGACCACCTCGGCGAGTTCGTCGCGGGCATCTTCGTATCCGAGCTGACTAATGGGCTTCATCTTCTCCCTCACTCGTGGCGGTGATCGCGCCGTCGGCGACGCGGATGCGCACCCGCGTGCCTGCCGGCGCGTCGGCGATGGACCTGAGCACGACCGGCGGCCCGCCGGCAGGCAGGGTCTGCACGACGGCGTAGCCGCGGGCGAGCGTGGCGGCCGGTCCGAGCGTCTGCAGCCGCGCCGACATGTGCCCGATGCGGTCGGTCTCGACCGCGATCAGCCGGGTGACGTCGCGTCGCGCGGCGGCCAGTGCGCGGCGCGTCTCCTCGGCGCGGACGTCGATGGCTGCCAGCGGCTGGGCCAGCACCGGCCGGCTGCGCAGCGAGGTGACCGCATGCTGCTCGCGGCGCACCCAGTTGCGCAGCGCGCGGGCGCTGCGCTCGCGGAGTTCGCCCACCAGCATCTGCTCGGCGGCGGCGTCGGGCACCACGCGCTTGGCCGCGTCGGTGGGCGTCGCGGCCCGCACGTCGGCGACGAGGTCGCACAGTGGGTTGTCCGGTTCGTGACCGATGGCGGTGACGACGGGCGTGGTGCACCTGCCGATCTCGCGGCACAGCGTCTCGTCGGAGAACGGCAGCAGGTCCTCGAAGCTGCCGCCGCCGCGGGCGAGCACGATGACGTCGACCTCCGGGTCGGCGTCCAGTTCGCGCAGCGCGGCCACCACCTGCGGGACGGTGTTCGGGCCCTGTACGACGGGGTTGCGCACCTCGAACCGCACCGCGGGCCAGCGGGAGGTCGCCACGGACACCACGTCGCTCTCGGCGTGGCTGGCGCGGCCGGTGATGAGTCCGATGGTCCGGGGCAGAAACGGGATCGGGCGCTTCAGGCGGACGTCGAACAGGCCCTCCGCGTCGAGGAGTCGCCGCAGGCGGTCGATGCGGGCGAGGAGTTCACCGATCCCGACGGCGCGGATCTGGTTGACGCGCAACGAGAACGACCCGCGGCCGACGAAGAAGCTCGGCCTGCCGTGCATGACGACGCGCGTGCCCTCGGCGAGCTTGACCGGGGCGTTGTGAACCAGGTCGCGAGGGCAGGTGATCTGCAGCGACATGTCCGCCGACGGGTCGCGCAGCGTGATCCACGCGGTGCTCGAGTTCGGGCGGACGGTCATCTGCGCGATCTGACCCTCGACCCACACCGTGCCCAGCCGGTCGATCCAGTCCTTGACCAGCATCGAGACCGAGCGCACCGGATACGGGTTCTCGGGGGACTTGCCCGGCTTCTCCGCGGGCGTCCCCGGTTCGGCCTCGGCCGGGGGAGGCGTCACTTGGCCGACGCGCGGGTGATCCTGTTGGCCAGCAGGGTCTGGAACGGTGCGCGGGCCTTCGTCGACTCCTCGTAGGCCAGCAGCGCCTCGAGGTCGCCGATCTTGAGCGACGTCAGGCGGGCCCGCAGTTGCGCAAGGGTCAGCGACTCGTAGCCCACCTCGGCCACGATCGCCGGCGCCGCCGACGGCGTGGGCTTCGGCTCCTCGACGACCTTCTCGGGCTCGCCGGTGCTGTACAGCGCGAACCGGCCCTCGGTGAGACGTTCGCCATCCTGGCGCCCCTCGGAGATGTCGGTGACGTCGGCGCCCAGGTCCTCGTCGAACGTCGCCCACTCCGGCTGCTCGTCCTTCGGCGGGAACAGGTTCTCCAGGGTCTCGTCACCCCGGTTGACGAGGTCCGCGACGTCCTGCTGGACCTTCATCACCGCGTGCGCGAGCTGGCTCGCGACCGTCATCGGATAGGTCAGGATCGTCTGGGGAAGTCTGCGGGTCTCCTCCAGCGCAGTCACCGCCGCGCCGACCAGCAGACGAACCCCATAGGGTGCAGTAGCCATGGGGTCAGCCTACGGCTGGCAGGTCGGGCCCGGCAGTAAGTACCCTTGAGGCATGTCAGCGACGGTCAACATGGGCATCCCCGGTGCCGCCAGTACGGTCGCAGACCGTGTGGCGGGTAAGCGGGTCCTGCTCGCCGAGCCACGCGGTTACTGCGCGGGGGTCGACCGCGCGGTCGAAACCGTGGAGCGCGCGCTCGAGAAGCACGGCGCCCCGGTCTACGTACGGCACGAGATCGTGCACAACCGCTACGTCGTGGAGACGCTGGCCAAGGCCGGCGCGATCTTCGTCGAGAAGACCGACGAGGTGCCCGAGGGGGCGCTCGTCGTCTTCTCCGCACACGGCGTCGCGCCCACCGTGCACGTCGAGGCCGCCGAGCGGAACCTGCGGACCATCGACGCGACGTGCCCCCTGGTGACCAAGGTGCACAACGAGGCCAAGCGCTTCGCCCGCGACGACTACGACATCCTGCTCGTCGGCCACGAGGGCCACGAAGAGGTGGTCGGCACCGCCGGTGAGGCACCCGACCACGTCCAAGTCGTCGACAACCCCGACGCCGTCGACAAGGTCACCGTGCGCGATCCCAACAAGGTGATCTGGCTGTCGCAGACCACGCTCAGCGTCGACGAGACCATGGAGACCGTCCGGCGGCTGCGGGAGAAGTTCCCGACGCTGCAGGATCCGCCCAGCGACGACATCTGCTACGCCACCCAGAACCGCCAGGTCGCCGTCAAGGCCATGGCGCCGGAGTGCGATCTGGTGATCGTCGTCGGATCCACCAACTCGTCGAACTCGGTGCGGCTGGTCGAGGTCGCTCTCGGCGCCGGCGCCGCCGCGTCCTACCTCGTCGACTACGCCGAGGACATCGACCCGACCTGGCTCGACGGCGTGACCACCGTCGGCGTCACGTCCGGTGCGTCGGTTCCCGAGGTGCTGGTGCGCGGCGTGCTCGACAGGCTCGCCGAATACGGCTTCGGCACGGTGCAGCCGGTGACCACCGCCAACGAGACGCTGGTCTTCGCCCTACCGCGCGAGATCCGGGCCGCTCGGCACTGACGCCGCTGCGTCAGGCGTCGTGCTCCCAGGAGTCCGGGTCGGCACTGCGTGCGCGGCGTCGGGGGGTGCGGGGCTCGTCGCCGGTCTCGGGGTCGCTGCCGCGGTACCGCACCCGCGAAACCGGGTGGTGGGTACCGCCGGCACTGGCACCGGTCGATGACGTCGCGCCCGCGGACGGGCGGTACCCGTCGTAGCTCTCGTAGGGCTCGTAGTCGGGCAGCCGGGTACGGCGCTCCGAACTCCGGGGACGGTCCGTCCGGTCGGCGCCGTACCGCTCCTCGCGGTCCCGGCGCACGGGGCGTTCGGTCCGGTCCCGCCGCGCCGCACGCTCGGCCCGGTCCTGCGACGAACGACGCTCGACGGGCGGCTGGCTGCGCCGGTCGCGGTCCTCGCTGCGCGGGCGCCGTCGGGGCTCGGCACCGGGATCGACGGGCGGCCTCGGCCGTCGCGGCCGGGTCCCCACGGCATCGATGACCTCGGTCTCCGGCGGGCGGGCGTGGCGCGACCGCGAGGCCGACGTGGTGGTTCTCGATCGGCGAGCACGGGGTGCGTCGCCGTCGGCGACGGCGTCGGCGGGCCGTGCCGCGGTGGCTCGGCGGCTGCGCCGCGGCGGTGTCTCCTCGGCGGACTCGGCGGCGACGGCACGGGCCGCCGCGCGCCGGCTGGACCTGCTCGGCGTCGGCTCGTCGTCCGTCTCGTCGGGATCCGCGGGCTCGCCCCGGCCTGCCAGCCTGTTGAGGTACCACCGCGCGACGCCGATCACGAGGACGGTCGCCGCGGTGAAGAACATCAGCGGGAACCGCTCGATCAGCGGGTAGCCGCAGTTGATCAGGATGTCCTTGACGCCCTTGATCTCGCTGCTGTTGAGGAGGAAGAAGGCCGTCGGCACGGCGACGAACAGGATGAGCGCGGGCTGGATGACGGCGGTGAAGAGCCCCGACTGCCGCACCGCGAGCACCGCGAGGATGCAACCAGTGACGTAGCACACCGTGAACGCCGCACTCAGCGTCCCGGTGCCCGAACCGGCGTCGTAGGCGAACCCGACCGCGGTCAACGCCACGGCCAGCAGAACCGCTGCCCACCAGGGAAGACCGGCAAGCCCAGGCACTACCGAACGGTGTTCGGCGGGGATCGCCGAACGCGCACGCTGACCTGACACACGTCGACCGTACCGGCAATGTCCCGGTGAGGGCTGACAGCGCGCGTCGGCGTGGCCGTGCGGACGCCTAGACTTCTCTACCCGTGGGCCTCAACCTTGGAATCGTCGGATTGCCGAACGTGGGAAAGTCGACGTTGTTCAACGCGTTGACTCGAAACAACGTGCTCGCCGCCAACTATCCGTTCGCCACCATCGAGCCGAACGAGGGCGTGGTCGCACTGCCCGATCCGCGGCTCGACAAGCTCGCCGAGATGTTCTCCTCGGACAAGACCGTGCCGGCGCCGGTCACCTTCGTCGACATCGCCGGCATCGTGAAGGGCGCCTCCGAGGGCGCGGGTCTGGGCAACAAGTTCCTGGCCAACATCCGCGAGTGCGACGCGATCTGCCAGGTGGTCCGCGTCTTCGCCGACGACGACGTGGTGCACGTCGACGGCAAGGTGGACCCGGCGTCGGACATCGAGGTCATCGAGACCGAGCTGATCCTCGCCGACATGCAGACCCTCGAGAAGGCCGTCCCGCGGTTGGAGAAGGAAGCGCGCACCGGCAAGGACCGCAAGCCGGTGCACGAGGCCGCGGTGGCTGCGCAGGCCATCCTCGACCAGGGCACGACGCTCTTTGCGGCCGGCGCGGACGTGTCGCTGCTGCGCGAACTCAACCTGATGACCACCAAGCCGTTCCTCTACGTCTTCAACGCCGACGAGTCGGTGCTGACCGACGACGCCCGCAAGGCCGAGCTGCGTGCGATGGTGGCGCCGGCCGACGCGGTGTTCCTCGACGCCAAGATCGAGGCCGAGCTGCAGGAGCTGGACGACGAGTCGGCTGCCGAGCTGCTCGAGTCGATCGGCCAGACCGAGCGCGGCCTCGACGCGCTGGCGCGCGCCGGCTTCCACACGCTGAAGCTGCAGACCTACCTGACGGCCGGGCCCAAGGAGTCGCGCGCCTGGACCATCCACCAGGGCGACACCGCGCCGAAGGCGGCCGGCGTCATCCACACCGACTTCGAGAAGGGCTTCATCAAGGCCGAGATCGTGTCCTTCGACGACCTGGTCGACGCCGGCTCGATGGCTGCGGCCAAGTCGGCCGGCAAGGTGCGCATGGAGGGCAAGGAGTACGTGATGGCCGACGGTGACGTGGTGGAGTTCCGCTTCAACGTGTAGGTCAGGGGCGACCGTTACGTCGCCCTCGCGGCGAGCGCCGCATGGGGACGCGTCGAGCCGGTGCCGGCGCGTTGCAGACGCTCGACTTCGACGAATCCGGCGATCGACAGCCTGCGGGAAATCTCGTCGGCAGGCCAGCGGTAGGCGGTCGTCACCTTGTGATCGAACGCCTCGATGTCGTCGCCATCGAAGAAGCCGACGACGAGGCTTCCACCATCGCGCAGCGTCCGCCGGAATTCGTGCAGGACCGTCGCGAGTTCGGTTGGCTCGCAATGGATCAGCGAGTACCACGCAAGGATTCCGTCCAGCGAGCCGTCTGACGTATCGAGGCTGTGCAGCGAGCCGACGGTGAAGTCGAGGTCCGGCCAGTTCGAGCGGGCGCTGCTGATGAACGCCGGCACCAGGTCGATGCCTTCCGCGCTGACCCCGAGTTTCTTCAGGTACGCGGTGAGGTGCCCGGGCCCGCAACCGGCATCGAGGACCCTGCCCTCGCAGTGTCCGAGATGGCGGTCGAGAAACGCGAGATCCGCGGGATCGACGTGAGCCGATGCGCCGAACATGTCTATGTACACGTCGGCCACCTCGGTGTAGCGACGTCGGACAGCATCGGTCATGTCGCGAAGTTAGCCGGTCACAATGTCGGGCTGAGAAGGCCGCGACGCCCATATGTCCACGGCGAGGCTGTCAGGTGGACATCGTGTTCGTCACAGTGGCGGTGGGCGCTGCCGCGAGATCACCTCGTCGGACGCGAGCAGATGTCCGGCGAACTCGTCCATCGAATCGGACAGGGTCACGAGCACCTTGTGCGCGGCGACGAGTTCCTGGTCCGTCAAACCGACCATTGCCCGTCGGTTCGCAGCACCGACCTCTACGAAGAAGGCGCGGGCGACCTCCATGCCGTGGTCTTCGTAACGCAGGATCACCTTGCGCCGGTCGGCGGCGTCGGTGTCGCGTCGGATGTGTCCGGCGGCGATCATTCGGTCCACCAGGTGGGTGACCCCGGAATGCGTGAGCCCGATCCGCTGCTGGAGTTCGCCCGCGCTCAGCGCGGCGCCCGTGCTCTCGCCGACCATGATGTGCAGCAGTGCGTGGAATTCGTTCGCGCTGAGCCCGTGCCTCTCGGCGAAAATCCGTCCGATGCGATCGGACTGCGCAGTGAGTGCCCGTAGGTCAGCGGAGAGCATCGACTCCATCGACTCTCGTTCACTCTGGCGCCCGGCTTGCTGATGCTCGGTCAAATCGCCAATCCTCCGTCGTCGCCGGGGTTTGCGCAACCAGTCGGGACTGGGTGCATGGGGCCCCCTCCCGTGACCTCGAAGCTTTTGATTGACGTAGTCAATGTTTTGCTGGATCAAACATCTCGTACCGTACTCCGCTCGACGTCATCGCGCGGAAACTCCGCCAAGCCAGTCATCGAGGCGGTTTTTGCAGGCGATTTGCACTGTTGACGGCACTCGCATCGACGCCCTTCGACCGGCGTGTGAAATAAATTCGGCCACTGTCATGAGATTGCTGTCACGGCGGTTGTCGCTATGTTAGATTCCAATCGCGCGGTCACGGTGGATCGACTACCAAGTCCCCATCACGCGCTGCGGGGTGTCGTGAGGGGTCCATGGGGGAGCGAGGGTCGATTCACGGCAGGTTTACCGTGACCGTGCGCCACTCTGTCCGACCCGTTGCGGGACGGCCACCCCGGCAAGGCCAGGGTGTGGCCTTCAGCCCGTCGCACCTCCCACCCAAAACCGACGGACGGTCACCCGATGATCGACAGACGCCTACGGCAGTGCCCGACGACCCGAATGGGTTACATCGAGCAGATCCCCGCTCTCACCCTGTTGGACCGCATGCCGATGGCCGTCATCGCCGTCGGAATCGACGATGGTGCCGTCGTGTACGACAACCCTGCCGCCGCCGATCTCCTTGGCTATCCCGACGCTCGCTCGGTGAGCGAGCGAATGCTGTCCGACCTGATGGCCTCGGCCGGCGCCACGTCTCGCGACTGCGCCGCCGAACTTCTCGCCGCCCACCGCGCCGACGGCGCGGTCACGGAATGGAACCACGCGGACGGTTATCCCATTCGCACCGTGACGTCCCACTCGATTCTCATCCGCGACGACGATCCGGTGCTGCTCGTCGGGCTCATCGACATCACCGAGCTGGTATGGACCAACGGGTAATTCGGGACGTCGCAGTCAAGCGCGGCCATGGACTTGGGCATGGTCACCCGGCGTGCCCCGCGTGTGCGGCCCCCGAGCGCCTGCATGCTTGGCGAATGACGTTCCGCATGGAGGCGATGCGGGCTCTCTACGAGGGCTCGCTGGCGGAGCCAGGCGATCGCAACCCGTATTCGGGTGGACGGCTCGTCCTGGCGAAGCTGTGGATGCGTGGCTACGAGCGCATGCTGCGCGTCCGCATCGAGACCGGGCCCGCGATGCAGCGGTACCGGGCGGCGTGTGCGGAAGACGCCGTCGAGGCCCCCGACGAACCGTGACGCTCCGCGTCAGGGCGGCTCCGGGTCAGGGCCGCTCCGCGAAGTACGCGTCCATGCCCGCGACGTCCGACAGGTACGTCTCGACGGCGCTGATCCGCCCGTCGGTGATCGTGCAGACCGTGGCGAGATGCTCGTCGAGCACCAGTGCGCCTCGATTGGCGCGGTTGTGGATGGCCAACGCCATGTTGTCGCGACTGACCAGGACGTGTTCGAGGGTGAAACTCGGCCCGTAGCTGGCGATCAGCTTCGCCCGCTCGATCACCTCGGCGACGCCGGTCGCCGTTCCGGAGATGAGGTTGTTCCCAGGTAGCGTCCACGTCACGTCCGGGGTCATGATGCCTGCCAGCGCGGTCCAGTCGCGCGCGACGAGCGCCTGATGAAAATCCGTCGCGAGACGCTGCTTGACCTCTTCGGACGTCATCATTCTCCTTCGTCGGCCGGCCCCACCGAGCGGCAACCACGGTCGCGCCGGTTCGATTCCCCCGGCTGCAACCATGCGTGACTCACGGCTCTCCGTGGCCGAACGATCTGGGAATCGCCTGTTTGCCCCCGATGCATGAGGGGTAGCCATTTCGACGGGTCGGGGACGGTTCGCATGACTGCGAGCGTTGACACACACATGACGGCGCCGGGGCTGGGACAGCCTCGGCAGACGTAGATGGAGGATCTCGACCATGATCAGAAACGTTCTGGCGACCGCGCTGCTCAGCGGCGCACTTGGCGCGGCGGCAATAGGCATTGGCGCGGGCACTGCGCAGGCCGACCCCAACAAGAACGACGGATGCTGGCCGTACGCCTGCGACGTGTTCCAGGGACCGCCGGGGCAGAACCCGTTTGGGCCGCCCGGGCAGGTGAAGAAGGCGCCGTTCCTCGGACCCTTCCCGAACCCGGTCTACGGCGTCCCGCCCGGCCACTGGTGACGCTTCGGGCCACCTAGGCCGCGAGGTCCTCGGCCGCGACGGCGAGGATCTCGTGGGCGTAGCTGACGGCGATGAAGTGCCCGCCGTCCACGATCGGATGCCAAGCGGCGCCCGGCATGGCGTGGGCCACGTCGTCGTTGATGCCCGCGGCGACCAGGGTGTCGGCGGCGCCCTGCCAGAGGTGCACCGGCCGGGAGATCTTCGCGATGTCGAATGGCCACGCCTCGTACAGCAGTGTGGCGTCGACTACCAGTCCGTCCGAGCCCTGCCGGAAGCACTCCCGGCTCGCTTCGAGGAACGTGGACATGACCGACGCGTCGGCCAGTACCTCGCGATCCGATGCGCACACCGACTTGACGATGGCCTTCGAGTAACCGTCGTCGAAGTGCTTGACGCTCATACCCAGCACCTCGTACATCAGGGTGAAGCCGGGGTGGAAGTGAAGCGCCAGACGCCCGCCCACGGCGTCGGCGCCACTGAGGTACTTCCGAGCCCAATACGCCCCGAAGGCACCGTAACTCGCGCCGCCGATGCTCGAGACGTGGACCAGCCGCGCCGGGTCCAGATAGGCGGCGGCGGCCAGTGCCCACGGGCCGCCCTCCGACCAGCCCGTGACGGCGAAGCGCTCTGCGCCAAGGGAATCCGCGAGGATCAGCAGGTCGTCGCTCCAGTCCTCGAAGGTCCGATCGGGCTGCGGGTTCGAGCGTCCGATGCCCGGCCGGTCCGCGCACACGATGCGCACGCCGTTGGCGACGGCCGCCGCGTCCAGCAGCGCCACCTCCAGTCGGCTCGATGGCCCGCCGTGGTTGTGGACGACGAGCGGTCCCGCCGGATCGCCCGCCTCGAGGTAGGTCACGGTGCGGTCGCCTACTCGGATGCTTCCCTCGATGGGCACGTCGTCCTCGGTGTCGGTTCGGATGGCGACGGACGTCGGCGCCCTGGCAGCCCATGGTGACAGACGCAAAGAGTCCGCGAGCCGACTCGGTGTCCTGCCGAGATGGGGCAGAATCGACGGGGTGACCACGCCGCCGCAACGCCCGGGAGAGCCTGACTGGCGCGGTCGACAACCTCCGCCGCCGGATCCGCGGGCGCCGCGGTTCCCGCCGCCCCGTCCGCCGGTACCGCCGCAGCGCCAACAGCCCCCGCGACCGCCCCGACCCCCGCGTCCGCCAGAGCCGCCGACGGAGCAGCTCCGAGCGCCCCGCAGACCCGCCGACCCGGCACGGACCGAGAAGATCCCGCGCCCGCAGTCGCCGGCCGATCACTCGCCGACGCAGCAGATCCGCCGGCCACCGCCGCCGGGTGCACCGCCCCCACGCCCGCGGCCCCCGGCTCCCGCGCAGGGGCCGCCGCAACCCCCACCTCCGCCTCGTCCGCCGCTCGGCGACGCCGCACCCGGGGACCCGCCGGCTGCCGCACCGGCCGCTCGCAAGGCGGGCTTCTTCACCCGGCAGACGATCGTCCTGCTCGCGGTCATCGTCGTCGCACTCCTGGCAGGTGGGCTCGCGGGTGCGGAGTTGTACGCCAGGCACCGCGTGGACGGCATCCTCGTCGACGTCGCCCAGTGCGTCGTCGAGGACGGTGCCACCGTCTCGTTCGGCGTGAATCCGCCGTTCCTGTGGCAGCACGTCACCGGTCACTACACGAACATCTCGGTGGTGACGGCGGGGGACAACGTTCAGGACGCCGACGGCATGACCGCGGACGTGACTCTCGAGGACGTGCGGCTGCAGGAGACCGCCGACGCCAAGGGCACGATCGGTTCCCTGACGGCGATACTCACCTGGAAGTCGGCCGGCATCAAGGACACCGTCGCGGCCAACCTGCCGGGTGTGGGCAGCCTGATCACCAATGTGCGCACCGACCCGTCGGCGGGCACGATCGTGATGGACGCGGGCGCCGACAACGGCGTCACGGCCAAGCCGGTCGTCCGGGACGGCAACCTCGATCTGGAGGTGCTCGACGTGCGGGGGCCGTTGGCCAAGGAGACCGTTCAGTCGGCGCTCGACGACCTCACCAAGAAGCTGAACGACAACTACCCGCTGGGCATTCACGCCGACAGCGTCGAGGTGACGAGCACCGGTGTCGTCGGGACGTTTTCGAGCCAGGACGCCTCCATCCCGAAGGAGGACGCGGACCCCTGCTTCGCGCGGCTGTAGCACGGACGTCGATGGGCGCGGAGTCGAGGCCGCGCGCCTCGGTCGTGCGCGCAGGCGTGTTGAGATCCGGTGAGGCGCTTGCGTGTACGGCGCTCGTCATGGTGGCTTGCGGATGCTCGGACGGGCCGGAAGTTGAGACCACGCTGGTGTTCGACGGGGAACGCCGCACGATCACCACCACGGACGTGTCGTGCACGCGGTCCGGTGACGGCGTCCTGATCTTCGTCGACGGGCCGGGCCGGGAGATGGTGCGCGCGGTGGTCGTCGAGCAGGGACATCTCGTGGTGGAGCGAATCGCGTTGCGGCACGGCGAATGGCGCGGTTTCATCGCCGATCCGCGGGAGGTCGAGGCGACGAAGGTCGACGACGTCTACCGCTTCCGCGGGCGCATGCCGCCGAACGAGGGGGAGACGGCGAGTCACCTCTTCCAGATCGAGGTGACGTGTCCGGTGATCGTCGACCGGACACCCGTCCC
The DNA here is from genome assembly GCF_056679845.1 of Mycobacterium sp. PTI7. NCBI lineage: Bacteria > Bacillati > Actinomycetota > Actinomycetes > Mycobacteriales > Mycobacteriaceae > Mycobacterium > Mycobacterium sp. PTI7. Next base: position 3,270,703 of record NZ_CM155252.1, on the reverse strand, counting down.
GGGCAACGAACTCACCATGCCGTGACGGGAGAAGAGTGATTCGGTCCGTCGACCTCGGGGATGATCATCGACGGACCGAATCATGCGTAATAGCGCATACGTGAGGCGGTTTATTCCGAGGGGCTCAGATGGTGACGACGATCTCGTCGCCGAGCCGGTAGCCCTCCGTCAGCGGCAACACGTCGCCGCTCCAGAACTTCCCGGGGTCGAACCAGTTGTGGTGCTTCTCCGTCGTCAGCAGGCCCATCTCCTCGTAGGTGATGGCGACGGTCTCCGCGCAGTAGGCAGTCTGCAGGCCGGCGCGGCGCTGCTCGTCCTTCTTCCGTTCCGCCGACTGCCGCACCAGGCGGTGGACGAGTGGCAGTCCGCGCGTGAAGTCGCTGACCACCGGAAGCCGGCCGCGCATCCACCGGCCGGTCAGGCGGGCGGTGGTGGGGAACGCCGTCCCGTCCATGCGGGCGATCACGCGCAGCATCTCGTCCTCCTGGGTGCGCGTCGCGTACGGCGTTAACTGTCGCAACCAGCATCGCTGGCCGTACTGCTGCAGCCACTGCTCGACGGCCTGCTTCGCGTCGTTGAGTTGGACCCCGCGGTGATGGGTGCCCGTCCACACGTCGAGCAGCTTGGCGCCGAGTTCGGCATGCCAGATCAGCGGCGGCAGGTCGTCGATCGCCACCGTCATCCCGACGTGATTGACCGGCGCGTTGGTCATGGTCTGGATGGCGCGGTCGGGGCCGGAGTCGCCGCGGAACAGCCAGATGTCACCCGTCCGCGTCTCGGCCAGGGCGCGCTCGAGGGTCACCGTATTCGCGTTCACAGGCGCAGCTTAGGCAGAATTCGTCCATGCGAGGGATCTGGAAGTGGGTTGGCCTGGCCGGTGTTGCGGGCGTGGTCGCGGGCGGGGCGCTTGTGGCGCGGGATCAGCGCAAGCGAAAGTCGTACACGCCCGACGACATTCGGGCCCGGTTGCATCAGCGGTTGGCCGAGGCCGGCGGGACCGACTGACGACGGCGCGCGTACGCCGGTCGCGCCACACTGCGACGGGACCTGGGCACGAACGTGCGGATTGTCGGGTTCGTGACCGGCGTGTCGCCCGCAGACACGCACGCTCGCCGGAGGAGACACGCCCGCTCGCCGGAGGAGGTGCCCCGGCCGGAGAAGGTGCTCCCGCCGGGGGAGCGCTACCAGCCCTCGGTGAGGACGCGGTCGAGGGTGTCGACGTAGAAGTCGGCGCCGGCGACGTCGATGCACAGCGGCGGCTTGGTCTTCAGGATGTTCTGGTGGTCACCGGTGGGCTGGATGACCACGCCGAGGTCGAGCATCCGATTGCAGATCGCCGCGGTCTCCTCGGGCGCCGGCACGAGCGACTCGCGGTCGCGGACCATCTCGACGCCGAGGTACAGGCCCATCCCGTGCACCGTCCCGATGATCGGGTGCCGGTCCCGCAGCGCCAGCAGCCGCTCCTTCAGGTGGGCTCCGACGCGTTTGGCGTTGCCCTGCAGGTCCTCGTCGGCCAGCACGTCGAGCACCGTCAATCCGATCGCGCACGACAGCGGGCTGCCGCCGGTCGACGAGAAGAAGTACCCCTCGGCGGCGAACGCGTCGGCGACGGCGCGACTCGTGATGACCGCACCCAGCGGGTAGCCGTTGCCGGTGGACTTCGCGACCGACACGATGTCGGGGACCACCTGCTGCTGGTGGAAGCCCCAGAACCACTCGCCGAGCCGGCCGAACCCGACCTGCACCTCGTCGGCGATGGCGAGGCCGCCCGCACCGCGCACGGCCGCGTACACGTCGGCGAGATAACCGTCGGGCAGGGTCATGCCGCCCGCGTTGCCGTACACCGACTCACAGATGAAGCCGGCGGGCGGCCTCCCCGCGGCGACCAACTCCTCGATCTGACGCACCGCCTCCACGGCATAGGCGCCGACGTCGCCGCCGCGGTACTTGCCGCGGAAGCTGTTGGGCGACTCCACCGTGTGCACCCAGTCGGGCCGGGTGGTCAACGCGTTCGGGTTGTCGGCGGTCGACGTCGACACCGCGTCGGTCCCGTACGTCCAGCCGTGATACGCCTCGCGCATCGCGACGACGTCGCGGCGACCGGTCGCGGCGGTCGCCAACCGGATCGCGAGATCGCTTGCCTCCGAACCGGAGTTGACCAGGAACACGGTATCCAGCGATTCCGGCAGCGTCGCGGCCAGCCGCTCGGAGTACTCGACCACCGACTCGTAGTTGAAGCGCGAGTTGGTGTTCAGCCGGCGCAGCTGCCGGTTGGCCGCGTCCGCGATCCGCGGGTGGGCGTGGCCCAGGACCGCGACGTTGTTGACCATGTCCAGGTACACCCGGCCGCGCGTCGACATCAGGTAGTTGAGCCAGCCGCGCTCAATCTGCGGCGGGTCGGCGTAGTAGTGCTCCTGCACCTTGGCGAAGCTCTCGTCGCGGCGGGCCAAGAGGTTTCGCGTGCCCGAGGGTGTGGCCGGCGCGAGCCCGAGCAGCGGCCCGGGATCGCGTGCCAGGGCGAGCCAGCCGGGGGCGAGTTCCGCCGTCGTGAACGCCGGCGCGGGCGGTGCGGCCGTGGGCTTCACGGCCACCGCGAACCACTGGTCGGGGGTCGCGGTGGCCAGCGGCGCCCCGGCGTCGACGGCGCCCGATGCGGTGGGCGCCACGCCCGCGATGGACACCTCGACGTCGCCGGCATGCAGGATGAGTCCGTCGTCGACGATCTCGACGTTGCCAGACCACGGCGCCGTGATCGTCACGTCGGCGCCGGGCCAGAGCGCGATGCCGGTCGGGATGACCGCGGGACTGCTCTGGCTCAGGGCCGGTGCCCGCGTCAGCCTCGGTTGCCCGAATTCGGTGACCGCGATCGCCGCCCCGTCGCGCACCAGGGCCCTCGCGAAGTCGTCCTCGACACGCTGCGGAAGCCAGCCGCCGGGGACGAAGGCGCGGTCGAACGACCCGGAGGTGGGTGACAGATCGACGACGGCGACCGCGGCGGGATCGAGTCCGGCGATCAGCGGCCCGCCGGTCAGCGGCGGCGTCTCGTCGGCGAAGCCCAGGGCGTGGCGGACGACGCCGGACATCACCTCGATCGGCAGCGACGTCGCCTGCTCGAACATCCGCCGCTCGGCGCCCGACTGGTCGGTCACGTAGGCGTTGTCGGGGTCGAGCACCGCCTGCTGTGCGCCGCTGGTGATCAGGACGGCGGTGCGCAGCACCAGCAGCGGCCACAGGGCGTCGGCCTCGGCCTGCGAAAGCGGCCGGATCGCATGAAACGCATTGACACCGGGGAGGATCGACGTCGGCGACGCGCCCGGATGACCCAGCACCGAGGACAGGGTGATGGCGAGTTCGGACACCGCCCAGGTGTCGGACAGGTCGCCGAAGTCGATGATCCCGTCGGGGTGGCCGCCGTGCGGGGACGCGACGACGTTGGCGTCGGTGAGGTCCAGATGCACGGCCTGACGGGGGAGTTCATCGGCCAACCGGTCCAGGTGGCCACCGGCCGCGCTGGCCGCCGCCAGGAGGCGGGCGCGCAGCGTCTCGTCGGCGACGTGCTCGGCCAGGGCCGACACGACCGCGACGCCGTACCGCAGATCCCACTGCAGCGCGCGGTCGAGACCGGGATGGGTGAAGTCCCGCAGCGCGCGACTCACCCGTCCCGCGAGGGCGCCCATGCCGGCGACCACGCGGGGCGACAGGTAACCGGCGTCGACGAGCGTGCCGCCGTCGAGGTAGGGCAGCAGGCGCACGTGGGCCGGGCCCTCGAGCAGGCCGGTGACCGTGGTGGCGCGCGAGCCCTCGCGGTTGGGCACGGGGACGGCCACCCGCAGGTCGGGCTCGGCGGCGGCGATCACCTGGGCGGCGGCGTCCTGCGCGTCGAGTTCGGTCGCGGTGAAGGCGGGGTTGGCGACCTTGAGCACGCCCACCACCGCCCCGTCCGCACCGTGGGCAAGGAAGTTCTTGTCCTGTTGGCTGCCAAGGGATTCGGCGCGGCCGGACATGCCGTAGTGCTCGGTCAGCAGTTCCTCGGCCCGGGCCTCGCTCACCTGCGGAGCGGGCAGTTCGGGCTGCTCGAGGAAGTTGAAGCCGGCGGTCACGAGCCGACGAACCGGACGACGACGTCGGTGAACGCGTCGTTGTCGTCGCCGGCGGCGGTGTGCCCCGCCTCGGACAGTTCGACCAGTTCGGCGCGCGGAACCTTCGCCAGGAAGTCCTCGACCCCCTCGGCACTGACCACGTCGGACAGCTTGCCGCGGATCAGCAGGATCGGGATCTCGAGGCTCATGGCCGCCTGCTCGAGCTTGTCGACGCGGACGAACGGATCGTCCTCGGGCTTGGTCAGGAACGCCGGATCCCAGTGCCAGTACCAGCGGCCGTCGCGCTGCCGAAGGTTCTTCCTGAGGCCCTCGACGTTGCGCGGCTTGTCCCGGTGGGGGAGGTAGGCCGCGACGGCGTCGGCCGCGTCGTCGAGTGAGGCGAAGCCGTCGATGTTGCTGAACATGAACTCGCGGATGCGCGCGCTGCCGTCCTTCTCGAAGCGCGGCACCACGTCGACGAGGACGAGTTTGGTGACCAGGTCCGCACCGGCCTCGTGCGCGGCGGCGATCCCGGTCAGGCCGCCCATGCTGGCGCCGATCAGGACCACCGGCCTGCCGATCTGGTAGAGCACCTGCAGGGTGTCCGCGCACAGCGCCTCGACGGTGTAGGTGGCCGTGGGGGAGCGGTCACTGTCGCCGTGGCCCCGGCTGTCGAGCGCGACGACCTGGTGGCCCGCGTCGGCCAGGATCTGGCCGGTGTTCTTCCAGGAGTACCGGTTCTGGCCGCCGCCGTGCAGCATCAGGATCGTCGGCCGGTCCCGGGCCGATGCCGCGTCCCGATTCCATTCGTCGGCGACCAGGGCGAGGTCGTCGACGCCACGGAACGTCACGGTCTGCACTGCACTCGAGTCGGTCACGACCACCCTTCCTCCAAGCTCTGCAGCGCACGCTACCCAGCGGGCGCCTCGTCGTGGACGGTAACCCGATCCAGAGGCGATGACTTTCGGCCTGAAGGGTCCTCGCCACGCGGGTCCGGTCCCACTGCGTGCCGCCGTCTGCGAATACCATCCAGCACCGGCACGTAGGTTGGGTCGGACCCGCACGCGTGCCCGCAGGACGACCATGGGCCTGGAGTGTCACCAGAGGAGCAGACATGGCAGACGACGCTGCCGTCCCCGCCGGGAGTGGAACCGACGCGGAAAGCGAGGCATCCGGTGCCGCCGACGAGGTCGACACGGACCTCGACGGCACGCCGGACGACGACCTGGTCGGCGCCGTCGAGGAGCCGGGCGCGCCCCCGCCGCCTCCGGAACCGATGTCGCACGTGCGCCTCGCCACCATCGTCGGCCTGGTCCTGGTGCTCGCCCTCGGCGGACTGACCACCTGGCTGGGATTCCGCGCCTACGAGTCGCACCGGGCCGACGAGCAGCGGCAGCTCTTCCTGGAGGTCGGCCGGCAGGGCGCGCTGAACCTGACCAGCGTCGACTACGCGCAGGTCGATCAGGACGTGCAGCGCATCCTCGGCAACGCGACGGGGCAGTTCTACGACGAGTTCAACCAGCGGGCGAAGCCGTACGCCGAGGTGGTGAAGCAGGTCAAGTCCAAGTCCGTCGGCACGGTCACGGAGGCGGGCGTCGCGTCGATGTCGCCGGACGGTGCGGACGTGCTCGTCGCGGTCGTCGTCACCACCGTGCTCGAGGGTCAGCCCGAGCAGGCCCCCCGCGCGTGGCGCATGCGGATCACGGTGCATAAGGACGGCGACGACGCGAAGGTGGCCGACGTGGAGTTCGTGACATGACCGAGAAGGATGAGACGACGGTGGCCGCCGACGACACCACCCCCGATGACACAGAACTCGTCGACACCGATCTCGACGAGGGCGAGGCGGCCGTCGAGACCGCGCCACCGCCGGCCGCTCCGGGTCGGGACCGGGCGCGCATCCTGGCGTACGGCATCCTGCCCGGCCTGGTGCTGATCCTCTGCCTCGCCGCGGGATACCTGAAGTACGTGGACAACTCGGAGCGCATCGACGACGCCGCCCGCGAGCAGTCGGTGCAGGCGGCCAGGAACAGCACGATCACACTCCTGTCCTACACACCGGACAAGGTGGAGCAGCAGCTCGGCGACGCCCTCAACCTGCTGACCGGCGGCTTCCGCGACACCTACACCACGTTCACCCGCGACGTGGTGATCCCCGGCGCCCAGCAGCAGCAGGTCTCCGCCGTGACGACGGTGCCGTCGGCCGCGTCGGTGTCGGCCGACCCGAACCGGGCCGTGGTGCTGCTGTTCGTCAACCAGACCGTTTCCGTCGGGGGCAATGCACCCACCAACACGGCGTCCAGCGTGCGCGTCACGCTGGAGAAATCAGGTGACCAGTGGCTGATCTCGGCATTCGATCCGGTGTGACCCGATGACCGAACCCCGCGTGATCGACGTTCCCACGCCCGACGTGGATCTGGTGGCACTGACGTGGGGGCCCGACGACGGCCCGATCGCGCTGTGTCTGCACGGATTTCCCGACACCGCGCACGGGTGGCGCAAGGTCGCGCCCGCGCTGGTTGCCTCCGGCTACCGGGTGGTCGCCCCGTTCATGCGGGGCTACGCGCCGTCCTCGATTGCCGCCGACGGCAGCTACCACATCGGCGCGCTGATGACCGACGCGCTGCGGGTCCGCGACGCCGTGGGCGGGACCGATCGGGACGTCCTGATCGGCCACGACTGGGGCGCGATGGCCGGGGCGGGCCTGGCGGCGATGCCGGACTCCCCGTTCGTGAAGGCCGTCATCATGTCGGTGCCGCCGGCGGCGGCGTTCCGTGGCAGGGTTCCCGACGCGACCGGGCTGTTGGCCGAGATCCCGCGCCAACTGCTGCGCAGCTGGTACATCGCGTACAACCAGTTGCCGTGGCTGCCCGACCGGTCCGCGTCGTGGATGATCCCGCGGCTGTGGCGGCAGTGGTCGCCCGGATACGACGCGCGCGAGGACGTCGACCTGGTCCGGGCCGCGATCGGCGCACCGGCGAATTGGCGTGCGGCGCTGACCTATTACCGCCAGACGATGCGCGGCAGCCGCCCGCCCGAGCGGTACGCCGAGATGCACCGCCACTGGCTCCGGCCGCCGACGATGCCGACGCTGTACCTGCACGGCGCCGACGACGGCTGCGCCTCGGCGGCCTACTCGCGCTGGGTGGAACGCGTGCTGCCCGAGGGGAGTCGCGTCGAGATCGTCGCCGGCGCAGGCCACTTCATGCAGTTGGACCGGTCCGACGCCGTCGGCGGCCTGATCACCGAGTTCGTCGGCGGTTAGCGCTTCTTCAGCGACGGATGGCTGCTCGCCAGGATCGGGAGCAGCAGTCGGCGGGGCAGCACCTTGTACACCGCGGCGCCGACCCGGTTGGCGATGCCGGGCACGATCACCGATTTGCCCGCGGCCAGCCCGTCCACCGCGGTACGCGCGACCTCGTCGGCGTCCACCCACATGATCTTGGGCAGTGACGCCTCGGCGTCGGCGTCCGAGATGCCCGCCGCCGCACCGAAACCCGTCTTCACCGGACCGGGGCACAGGGTGGCCGCGCGGACCCCGGTGCCCGCCAGTTCCTGGCCGAGCGCCTGGGTGTAGGACAGGACGAACGCCTTCGCGGCACCGTAGGACGCCTGTCCGGGCAGCGGCCCGAACGCACCCACCGACGCGACGTTCAGCACGGCCCCGCTGCCCCGGCCCACCATGCCCGGTACGAAGCGGCTGCACAGGTCGACCACCGCGCACACGTCCACCTCGACGAGGTTCAGTTCGGCGGTGGGATCGGACTGGGCGACGGGCCCACTGGTGCTCAGCCCGGCGTTGTTCACCAGAACGTCGACCACCAGGCCGAGTTCGTCGACCCGATCGGGCAGCGCGGCACGGTCCGCGGCGTCGGCGAGATCGGCGGCCAGTACGTGGGCGGCCTCGCCCAGCTCGGTGGCCAGCGCCTCCAGTTTGTCGGCGCGGCGCGCGACCAGGATGACGCGTCGACCGCGCCGGACGAAGTCGCGGGCCAGTTCGTCGCCGATGCCCGACGAGGCACCCGTGACGAGGACCGCACCGTTGCCGCTGGCCGCTGGAAGCATGTCGGCAGCCTAACCTTGGCGGGTGCCCGTGCCGAGACTGACGCCGTTCGATGCGCAGATGCACTGGCTGTCGGCCAAGATCCCCAACGACACCTTCCTGCTGTTCGGCTTCGACGGCGTCCCGGACGACCTCGACGAGGCGCTGGCCCAGGTCCGGGCGCGAGCGGCGACGTGTCCCGAGTTGGGGGTGCGCATCGCCGACCCCGGCGGTCTGCGGTTCCCCGCCTGGACGCCCGCGCCGGTGGCCGCCCACCAGACCGTGGTCCACCGCCTCGCCGACCGCAGCTGGCAGGGCTGCCTCGACGCCGTCGTCGCACTGGTCGCCGACCAGCTCGACGCGACCGTGACCGCGTGGCGCCTGCACGTCTTCCCGGACGTGGACGGCGCGCCGGGCGTGGATGGATCCGGAACCGTTGCGGTGCTGCAGGTCTCGCACGCACTGGGTGGCGGCGGCCGGACGTCGCTGACGGCTGCCATCGCGTTCGGACGCGACGGCGTCCTGCCGGAGGTGACGCCGTGGCACCTCAGCCCCGTCCGGCTGCCGCAGCTGGGGCTCCGCGCCGCCCGGGCCCACCGCGAGCTGGTCGCCGACACCGACGCGGGCCGGGTCCCGCCGCCGGCGCCGCTGCGACCGCTGCTGCGCACCAACGCCCGGCCCGACGGGACACGCTGGCTGCGCACGGTGGTCCGGTCACGCGCCGAGCTGGCCCGGCCGACGGTGACCGTCGGTGCACTGTCGGCGATCTCGGAAGCCTTGGCCGGCCACCTCCGCGCACTCGGCCAGGACCCGACGTCGCTCGGTGCGGAGCTGATGATCGCGAAGGCCGGGCCGCGCCGGGCGTACAACCACTTCGGCGCCGCGGGCGTCGGACTGCACGTCGACGCCACGCGTGACGAGCGTCCCAGTCTCGTCGCCGCCGACATCGCCGACCGCCGTCGGCGGGCCGCCCACCCCGCGATGGTGGCCGAGGCCATGGCGTTCGCCGCCACCCCCGCGCCGCTGATGCGCTGGGGCGCCGCCCAGTTCGACCCCGACGTTCGGGTGGACGCGGTCACGGGCAACACCGTCGTGTCGAGCGTCAACGGCGGTGCGGCGGACTACGCGTTCGGCGGCCGACCCGTCGTACTGCTCGCGGCGTTCCCGGGCCTGTCCCCGATGATGGGGCTGACGCACTGCGTGTCGGGCGTCGGGGAGGCGGTGTCGATCAGCGTGCACGCCGCGGAGTCGGCCGTCGACGACGTCGACGCGTACGTCGCGCGCCTCGAGGCGGCGCTGGACGGCTAGCCGCACGGGCGCGATGCCTACGTGGGCTGCGCGCCAGCTTTACGGATGTTCTACATTCTGTTGCGTGGAAGCCTCTGATTTCGCCCTGCTGGTGCTGCGCCTCGTGCTCGGTCTGACCATGGCCGCGCACGGCTACAACAAGTTCTTCGGCGGCGGCCGCATCCCCGGCACCGCCGGCTGGTTCGACAGCATCGGGATGAAGCCCGGGATGTTCCACGCCCGCGTCGCCGCGAGCACCGAACTGGCCGCCGGCCTGGGGCTCGCGTTCGGTCTGCTGACGCCGATCCCCGCCGCCGGGTTCGTGGCGCTGATGCTGGTCGCGGCGTGGACCGTGCACCGCAAGAACGGCTTCTTCATCGTCAAGGAGGGCTGGGAGTACAACCTGATCCTCGCCGTCGCGGCCGTGGCGATCGCCGGCACGGGCGCGGGCAGGCTCAGCCTGGACCACCTGCTGTTCGCCGGCTCGGGTGTCTACGACTACCTGCACGGCTGGGGGGGTCTGCTGATCGCCGCCGTGCTGGGCCTCGCGGGCGGCATCGGTCAGCTCGCGATCTTCTTCCGCCCCCCGGCCCCCACCACCTGACCGACGGCCCCCGGCGAGCAGACGCAAACGTGCGCGACACGCCGGGCTGAGCGGCACGTTTACGTCTGCTCGCGGGAGAACCGGACCCCGCGAAAAGACGTGAACTCCCCTCGTTGGGCGCGAAACAGGGGAGTTCACGTCTGCTCGCGGGGGAAAGTGACCCGGCAGATCTAGAACACGTTCTAGTCTTGCCCGCATGGGATTTCTGAAACAGGACGTGCCCGTCGTCGACTACGACGTCTGGAGCAAGGGAACCCGCGCCGAGAAGATCAAGCCGATGGCCCGGCACTGGGCCGAGGTCGGGTTCGGCACCCCGGTGGTGCTCCACCTGTTCTACGTCGTGAAGATCCTGCTGTACGTGCTGGCGGCGTGGCTGCTGGCGCTGGCGACGACGGGGATCGACGGGTTCACCGCCGTCACGACCTGGTACGACGAACCGATCGTGTTCCAGAAGGTCGTGCTGTTCACGATGCTGTTCGAGGTCGTCGGTCTGGGGTGTGGCTTCGGGCCCCTGAACAACCGCTTCTTCCCGCCGCTGGGATCGGCGCTGTACTGGTTGCGGCCCAGCACCATTCGGCTCCCACCGTGGCCCGACCGCATCCCGCTGACCAAGGGCGACGCGCGGTCCCCCGTCGACGCGCTGCTGTACGCGGCGCTGCTCGTCGTGCTGGTGGTCGCGTTGTTCTCCGACGGCACGGGACCCATCCCCGCGCTCGGCACCGACGTCGGAGTGCTGCCGGCCTGGCAGATCTGGGCGATCGCGGGCCTGCTGGTGGTGGCGGGCCTGCGCGACAAGGTCATCTTCCTGGCGGCGCGCGGTGAGGTCTACGGGTCGTTCGTGGTGGCGTTCATGTTCAGCGGCGTCGACATGATCATCGCCGCCAAGCTGGTGTGCCTGGTGATCTGGATCGGCGCCGCCACCTCGAAGCTCAACAAGCACTTCCCATTCGTCATCTCGACGATGATGAGCAACAACCCGGTGATCCGCCCCCGCTGGATCAAGCGGAAGTTCTTCGAGTCGTTCCCCGACGACCTGCGACCCGGCCGCCTGTCCCGAGGCCTGGCCCACTTCAGCACGGTCATCGAGGGTTTGGTGCCGCTGGTGCTGTTCTTCAGTCACGGCGGCTGGGTGACGGCGATCGCCGCGGCCGTGATGTTGGTCTTCCACTTCGGCATCCTGTCGGCCATCCCGATGGGTGTGCCGCTGGAGTGGAACGTCTTCATGATGTTCGCCGTGCTGGCGCTGTTCGTCGGCCACTCCGACATCGGGTTGGCCGACATGCAGAGCCCGTGGCCGATCGTGCTGTTCGTCGCCGTCGCGGGCACCGTCGCGATGGGCAACCTGTTCCCGCGCAAGGTGTCGTTCCTGCCCGGCATGCGCTACTACGCGGGCAACTGGGACACCTCGCTGTGGTGCGTCACGCCATCGGCTGCGGAGAAGATCACCGACAACATCGCCGCGATCGCCGCCATGCCGGCCGCGCAGATGGAGAAGTTCTACGGCAGCAAGGAGACCGCGGAGATGTACCTCTACATGGGGTACGCGTTCCGCTCGTTCAACACCCACGGCCGCGCGATGTTCACCCTGGCCCACCGAGCGATGGCGGGCCACGACGAGGCGGACTACGTGCTGACCGACGGGGAGCGGATCTGCTCGACGGCGATCGGCTGGAACTTCGGTGACGGCCACATGCACAACGAGCAACTCATCGCCGCACTGCAGGCACGCTGTCACTTCGAGCCCGGTGAGGTGCGGGTGCTGCTGCTCGACGCGCAGCCCATCCACCGGCAGCGTCAGGAGTACCGCCTCGTCGACGCCGCGACGGGGGAGTTCGAACGCGGCTACGTCAACGTCGCCGACATGGTGACGCGGCAGCCCTGGGACGACACGGTGCCGGTTCAGGTGACGTGGTCGAAGACCGTCACTGCATGACGTCGCGGACCTTGACGGCCTCGAAGCCCTCGAGCAGCAGGCCGCGGGCCGTGTCGAGGTGCTTGCGCCAGTGCGCCTCCGCGGCGGCGCCGTCGCCGGCACGCAGCAGGGTCAGCAGGCGGCGGTAGGAGCGTGTCAGCTTGTCGTAGTCGGCCTTGGAGACCTCGCGGTGCTCCTTGATCGCGAACGCGGTGTGCCGCACGGTGATCTCCTGGAGCATGCCCGCGATGATCGTCAGCGTCGCATTCCCCGACATCTGGACCATGCGGAGGTGGAAGTCGCCGGTGGCCTCGGCGAGCCGTCCCGACTGCCACCCCGCGGGGATGTGCTCTGCGAGCATCGCCTCGAGTTCGGCCAGGGACTCGGGCGTCGCGTTCTCTGCGAGCAGCCGGACGGCCATGGGTTCGATGCCCGACCGCGCCACCAGCACGTCGGCGATGGTCGCGCCCGACAACTCGAGCAGCAGCCCGGCCGGACGCGCCACGATCTCCGGTCCCGGTACGCGCACCCGGGCGCCGGTGCGGGAGCCGCGGCGTACCTCGACCAGCCGCTCGGACTCCAGGACGCGCACGGCCTCGCGCAGCGTGGGCCTGCTGACGCCGAAGTGGGTCATCAGCTCGGCCTCGTTGGGCAGGAAGTCGCCGTCGGTCAGCTGGCCGTCGACGACCATGCGGCGCAGGGTGCCCGCGACCAGTTCGGCGGTCTTGGGGGAGCGGATGGGCGCGCCGCTGAGCGAGGCGACCGCGTCGGCCCCGATCATGGGTGCTAGCGGGGTGTTGCGTGCCACGCGGGCCTCCTCTCCACCGTCCGGCCGGCAGCCAGCTGGTGAACTCAGTAGAACATGTCGGCCAACCGGGGACCGGTCGTGCAGTTCTACCAACCAGTAGGTTGACCTAGTAAACCTACTCCTTTACCTTCGGTGAGGATCCATCTCGGGCGCGCGAGCGCCGACCACACTTCGAAGGAGAAGTCCTCATGGCTGAAGCCGTCATCGTCGAGGCCGTCCGATCGCCCGTCGGGAAGCGCAACGGCGGTCTGTCCGGGGTGCACCCGGGTGAACTCTCGGCGCAGGTCCTCAACGGTCTGGTGCAGCGCGCCGGCGTCGACCCCGCGCTCGTCGACGACGTCATCTGGGGCTGTGTCATGCAGGCCGGCGAGCAGGCCCTCGACATCGCCCGCACCGCGGTGCTCGCTGCGGGTTGGCCCGAGAGCGTCCCCGGCGTGACCGTCGACCGGCAGTGCGGCTCGAGCCAGCAGTCGGTGCACTTCGCCGGCGCAGGCGTGGTGGCCGGCCACTACGACGTGGTGGTCGCCGGCGGTGTCGAGTCGATGTCGCGCACCCCGATGGGCGCCTCGCTCGCCAACGGCGGGCACCCCTACCCGGAGGCCTTCCGCAGCCGCTACAGCCAGACCCCGAACCAGGGCACCGGCGCCGAGATGATCGCCGAGCAGTGGGGCCTCGACCGCACCGCCCTCGACCAGTTCTCCCTCAGCTCGCACGAGAAGGCCGCGGCCGCGCAGGACGCCGGTGCGTTCGACGATCAGATCGTCGGCATCAAGGACCAGGACGGCAACGTGGTGCTCAAGGACGAGGGCATCCGTCGCGGCGGCACCATCGAGAAGATGGCCGGAATCAAGCCGGCGTTCAAGGAGGACGGTGTCATCCACGCGGGCAACGCCTCTCAGATCTCCGACGGCTCGGCCGCGCTGCTGTTCATGTCCGCGGAGAAGGCCAAGGAACTGGGTCTCAAGCCGCTGGCCAAGGTGCACACCGCGGTGCTGGCCGGATCCGACCCGGTGATCATGCTGACCGCGCCGATCCCCGCCACCCAGAAGGCGCTCAAGCGCTCGGGTCTGTCGCTCGACGAGATCGGCGTGTTCGAGGTCAACGAGGCCTTCGCACCCGTTCCGCTCGCGTGGCTCAAGGACATCGGCGCCGACGAGAAGAAGCTCAACCCCAACGGTGGCGCGATCGCCCTCGGTCACCCGCTGGGTGGCTCGGGTGCCCGCATCATGACGACGATGCTTTACCACATGCGGGACAACAACATTCAGTACGGCCTGCAGACCATGTGCGAGGGTGGCGGCCAGGCAAACGCCACCATTCTCGAGCTGCTGTGACGGCCGAGACCGAGACGGCGGCACCCGGCGCGCTCACCGAGCGCCGGGGCAACGTCCTACTGATCACGCTGAACCGGCCCGATGCGCGCAACGCGGTCAACGCGTCGGTGAGCATCGCGGTCGGCGACGCCCTGCACGAGGCCCAGCACGATCCCGAGGTGCGCGCCGTCGTCATCACCGGTGCCGGCCAAACATTTTGCGCCGGAGCCGATCTCAAGGCGATCTCGCGGCGGGAGAACCTCTACCACCCCGAGCACGGAGAGTGGGGCTTCGCCGGTTACGTGCAGCACGTCATCGACAAGCCGACCATCGCGGCCGTCAACGGCACCGCGCTGGGCGGCGGCACCGAACTGGCCTTGGCCAGCGATCTGGTGGTGGCCGAGGAACGCACGATGTTCGGCCTGCCCGAGGTGAAGCGCGGTCTCATTGCCGCGGCCGGCGGCGTGTTCCGCATCGTCGACCAGCTGCCGCGCAAGGTCGCGATGGAGCTGATGTTCACCGGCGAGCCGATGTCGTCGGCCGACGCGCTGCGGTGGGGCCTGATCAACCAGGTCGTGCCCGACGGCACCGTGGTGGACGCCGCACTGGCACTGGCCGAACGAATCACGGTCAATGCGCCGCTGGCCGTGTGGGCGAGCAAGCGGGTGGCCCAGGGCGTCGACGACGGCGTCATCACCGGCGAGCGCGACGGCTGGAACCGGACCATGCGCGAGATGGGCGGCGTGCTGCGCTCGGAGGACGCGAAGGAAGGACCGCGGGCCTTCGCCGAGAAGCGCCAGCCGGTCTGGAAAGCCAAGTAGGAGAGGGACACCGTGAAGAGACTGGTCTTCGAAGAAGAGCACGAGCAGCTGCGGCAGACCGCGCGTCAGTTCCTGGAGAAGGAGTGCGCGCCGTACGCCGAGAAGTGGGACGCGGATCGGCTCGTCGATCGCGAATCCTACGTCGCCGCAGGCAAATACGGCCTGATCGGCTTCAACCTGCCGGAGAAGTTCGGCGGCGGCGGTGTCGACGACTTCCGGTTCAACGCCGTGATCGTGGAGGAGTTCGCCCGCTACGGCGCGGCCACTCCTGGGCTGAGCCTGCAGAACGACATCGTGGGGCCCTATTTCGCCAACCTCGCCAACGAGGAGCAGCAGGCCCGGTGGCTGCCGGGCTACATCACCGGTGAACTCATCGGCGCCGTGGCGATGACCGAGCCGGGCGCGGGCAGCGACCTGGCGGGCATCAAGACCACGGCGGTGCGCGACGGCGACGACTGGATCCTGAACGGATCCAAGACCTTCATCTCCGCGGGGATCAACTCCGACCTCGTCGTCGTGGTCGCCCGCACCAATCCCGACGCCGGCCACAAGGGCTTCTCGCTGCTGGTCGTCGAGCGCGACATGCCGGGCTTCACCCGCGGCCGCAAGCTCGACAAGATGGGGCTGCACTTCGCCGACACCGCCGAACTGCACTTTGAGAACGTGCGGGTGCCCGGCGCGAATCTGCTCGGCGAGGAAGGCAAGGGCTTCTACCACCTGATGACGAACCTGCCGTCCGAGCGTCTGTCGATCGGCATCGCGGCGATCGCGGGTGCCCGCGCCACATTCGACGACACGCTGCAGTACGTGAAGGACCGCAAGGCGTTCGGCAAGCCGATCGGCAGCTTCCAGCACAGCCGCTTCGTGATGGCCGAGCTGGACACCGAACTCGAGATCGGCGAGCAGTACATCGACCGTTGCCTGCGCGCCGTGGTCGATGGCGAGCTGACGGCCGTGCAGGCCTCGAAGGCCAAGTGGTGGTGCACGGAGTTGAACAAGCGGGTCGTCGACGCGTGCGTGCAGCTGCACGGCGGGTACGGCTACATGAACGAGTACAAGGTGGCCCGCGACTACGTCGACGTGCGGATCCAGACGATCTACGGCGGCACGACCGAGATCATGAAGGAGATCATCGGCAAGGACCTCGGCCTCTAGCCGCACCGGCTAGGGGTCGGACACACGAAAGCGGCTCGGGACAATGACGTCCCGAGCCGCTTTTGCGTGCTGTGCCGTGTGGTGTCAGCCGGCCGGTGCGGGTGACGGCGTGGTGCTGCTGGTGCTGGTCCGCGGCTTCGGCGCCTCGCCGGTGTTGCTGAACGACGTCTGCGGGGTGACCGCAGCAGGCGGCGCGGCCGGGTCGAGCACGGTGTCGACGATGTAGATGCGGGCATCGCGCGCGGAGATGCCGCCGCAGATCACCTTGGAACTGTCGTTGACCGTGATGTCGCCGTCCTTGCCGGTCACCTTCAGCTCCTCACCCTGCTGGGTGGGCCGCTGGCCGGCGACGTCGCCGGGATTCAGCAGACCGAGGAACACGTGGTAGTAGTCCAGCTTGGTCAGCGCGGCGGGATCGGTCTTCAGCGACTCGAGCTGCGCGGGGTCCAGCTTGGCGAACGCGTCGTTGCTCGGCGCGAACACGACGTACGGGCCGTTCTCCAGGACGGGAACGATGTTGACCTCGGGGTTGAGCCCACCCGAGATCGCCGAGTAGAAGGTGCTCAGCGACGGGATCTTCGCGATGACCTCGCCGACGGGCTGCTTCGCGAGGTCGGCGAGCGTGGTGCCCGCGGCGGTGACCTCGGCGCGCACCGGATCGCAGTTGCCCTGCGGCTCGGCCGGCGGCTTCTCCGGGGTCGTGGTGGGCGTGGTGGGCTCGGCCTGGGCGCTGATCGCCATGGGCAGCGACACCGAGAGTGCGGCGATGGCCGCCGCCATCCCCAGGGCCTTGCTGGATCGGGTCTTCACGTTCGGCTCCTCGATTGGTGCGATGCGTCATCGTCGGTTGGGGCGAAAGATTGCATCCCCCGACGCTTCGCCACCCGAATGGTAAGTGAACCGCGAGGTCATCCGCCAAATCGCAGTGATCTGGAACACACCGTCAGCACGGCGTTGCGGGCGCCTTCCGCACTGCCAGGCACAGCAGCGCTGCAACCGCGCACAGTCCTGCCGCCACGTAGAACGCGAGGTCGTAGTCGCCGCGTAGGTCCCGTATCCAGCCGGCGCCAGCGGCAGCCACCGCCGCCCCGATCTGGTGGGAGGCGAACACCCAGCCGAAGACGATGGGAGCGCGCGCTCCGAAGTAGTTGCGGCACAGCACGATCGTCGGCGGCACGGTCGCCACCCAGTCGAGACCGTAGAAGATGATGAACACCCAGGTGCCCGGCGCGGCGTGCGGTGATAGCAGCGAGGGCAACAGGAGCAGCGATACGCCGCGTCCGGCGTAGTAGACGACGAGCAGCAGGCGCGGGTCGACGCGGTCAGTCAGCCACCCCGAGAAAATCGTGCCCGCGACGTCCAGCACGCCGATCGCGGCCAGCAGTCCGGCCGCGACGGTGGTGGGCATGCCGTGGTCGTTGGCCGCCGGGATGAAGTGCGTGCCGATCAGCCCGTTGGTGGTCATGCCGCAGATCGCGAAGCTGCCGGCCAGCAGCCAGAACGCGGGGACGCGGGCGCCGAGCAGCAGCCCGTCGAACGCGGCGCGGAAGGTGCCGGTGGGGACCACGGCCGGCGTCGTCGCAGCGGTCGCGCCGTAGGCCGTCAATCCCTTGTCCGCGGGGTGATTGCGCATGAAGAGCAGCACGAGCGGGACGACGGCCAGTGCTGCGGCAGCGACGATCAACGAAGCCCATCGCCACCCGTGCCGCGTGGTCACCTCGGCGACCAGCGGAAGGAAGACGAGCTGACCCGTCGCGCCCGCCGCCGTGAGGACGCCCGTGACCAGGCCGCGGCGCTGCTCGAACCAGCGCGTCGCGATCGTGGCGACGAAGCCCATCGAGATCGATCCGGTGCCGACGCCGACCAGGACGCCCCAGAACAGCACCAGCTGCCAGCTCGCCGTCATCGTCACCGACAGCGCGGACCCCGCGGCGATGAGCACCAACGCCGCCGTCACGACCGGTCGAACGCCGAGGCGGTCCATGAGCGCGGCGGCGAACGGCGCGGTGAGGCCGAACAGCGTCATGTTGACCGACATCGCGAGGCCCACCGTGCCGTGCGACCAGCCGAATTCATCGTGCAGCGGCATCATCATCACGCCGGGCACCGAGCGGAAGCCCGCGGCGCCGAGGATCGCCACGAAACCGACGGCGGCCACCACCCAGGCCCAATGGAAACACGGAGTCCGCACGGAGCCCTCGACGGGGTCGGTGATCGTCACGAATACACGGTGGCCGGTCCCGAGCCGCAGCGCTAGTGGCATGAATGCCATTAGTCGTCGATAACGTGCCACACTGGTCGGGTGCACCGCCCGCATCGCGTCGCCGTCCTGCTGCTGCCACCCGTCGTCGGCTTCGACGCCGCGATCCCCTCGATGCTGTTCGGCGCCGCCGAGGACCACCGCGGGCCGCTCTACGACGTGACGGTGTGCGGTCTGAGCCGTGCGCCCGTCCATGGCGCCAACGGGTTCGACGTGGTCCCCGCCGCGGGGCCGGAGGCCCTGGCGGATGCCGACACGGTCATCGTCCCCGGCACCCGCTACGCGCCCGCCCGCGTCGACGGCACCCTCGACGCGGACGTGGCGGCAGCGCTGTCGTCCATCCGCCCCGGGGCCCGGGTGGTCTCCATCTGCACCGGCACCTTCGTACTGGCCGCCGCCGGTCTGCTCGACGGTCGGACGGTTGCGACGCACTGGAGGTTCGCCGACGATCTGCGAGGGCTGTACCCCGCCGTGACCGTCGACGAGAACGTCCTGTTCGTCGACGACGGCGACGTGCTGACCTCAGCCGGACTGGCCGCTGGGATCGACCTCTGTCTGCACCTCGTCCGGTCCGACCACGGCTCGGCGGTCGCGAACGCCGTCGCCCGGTACTGCGTGGTGCCCCCGTGGCGCGAGGGCGGTCAGGCGCAGTTCATCGACCGTCACGTGCCACCCGTCGACGACGCCTCCACCACCGAGACCCGGCAGTGGGCGCTGCACCACCTCGACGAGGACCTGTCGGTGGAACGGCTGGCCCGTCACGCCAACACCAGCTTGCGGACCTTCAACCGCCGCTTCCGGGACGAGACCGGGCAGGCGCCTGGAACGTGGGTGCGCAACCGGCGCCTCGACATGGCCCGCGAGCTCCTCGAGTCGCGCGACCTGTCGGTCGACGAGGTGGCGAGGTTGTCCGGTCTCGGCACCGGCGCGAACCTCCGCCACCACCTGCGCCGTGGCGTCGGCATGTCGCCAACCGGCTACCGCAGGGTGTTCCAGGGCTCCTAGCCGCGTGGGCCCGCCCGGTGCCTACGATGGCGGCCATGCCAGAACCCCTGATCATCACCGTCGGCGGTCACGTCCCGCAGTTGCACGACGAGTCCTGGATCGCGGCGAACGCCGCCGTGATCGGCCGCGTCACGCTCGCCGCGAAGGCCAGCGTCTGGTTCAGCGCGACGCTGCGCGCCGAGTTCGAGCCCATCGAGATCGGCGAGGGCAGCAACGTCCAGGACGGCGCCACCATCCACGTCGACCCGGGCTTCCCCGCGACGATCGGATCGGGGGTCAGCATCGGCCACAACGCGGTGCTGCACGGCTGCACCGTCGAGGACGACTGCCTGATCGGGATGGGTGCGATCGTGCTCAATGGTGCCGTGATCGGCGCCGGCTCGCTGGTCGCGGCCGGCGCCGTGGTGCCCCAGGGTGCGGTCATCCCGCCGCGGTCGCTCGTCGCCGGTGTGCCGGGGAAGGTGAAGCGCGAACTCGGCGACGCCGAGGTCGACCACAACAGGCTCAACGCCGCCGCCTACCAGCACCTCATCGAGCTGCACCGACCCGCTTGAGCGACCGGCCTCAACCGTCGATCGGGGGGTTGAGCCGCGCGAAACCCTCCTGCCGGTAATACGGAAAGTAGGGGTAGGGCGCGTCGATTGCGCTGACGGCGTGCAACCGGGCCAGCTGCTCCTCCGTCAGCCGCCATCCCACGGCACCCAGGTTGTCGGCGAGTTGGCGCTCGTCGCGCGCACCGATGATGACCGACGCCACCGTAGGGCGGGCCAGCAGCCAGTTCAGCGCGATCTGCGGCACGGACTTGCCGGTCTCCGCTGCGATCTCGTCCAATACGTCCACGACGGCGTACAGCCGCTCGTCGGTCACCGGCGGTCCGGCATCGACGGTGGTGTGCAGCCGGCTGCGCTCGGGAAGAGGTGCGCCGCGCCGGATCATGCCGGTGAGCCGCCCCCAGCCCAGGGGACTCCACACGATCGCTCCGACTCCTTCGGCAGCCGCCAAGGGCATGAGTTCCCACTCGTAGTCCCTGCCGAGCAGCGAGTAATACACCTGATGTGCCACGTACCGGGGTCGGCGACCGGCGTCGGCAAGTGCCAGCGACTTCATCAAATGCCAACCCGCGAAGTTCGATGCCCCGACGTAACGGACCTTGCCCTGCGCCACGAGCACGTCCAGTGTCTGCAGCACCTCCTCGATCGGCGTGCGGGCGTCGTACCCGTGCAACTGGAACAGATCGATGCGGTCGGTCCCTAGGCGTCGCAGGGCGTTCTCCACGGCGCCGATCAGCCTGCTGCGCGAGGTGCCCCACTCGAGCGGACCCATCGGCAGTCCGGCCTTGGTCGAGATGACGACCTCATCGCGACGACCGCGCAGCGCGGCGCCGAGTATCTCCTCCGAGGCCCCGTCGGAGTACACGTCGGCGGTGTCGAAGAGGGTCACCCCCGCCTCGAGGCACGCGTCCACGATGCGCCGCGCACCGTCCACGTCGGTGTCACCCCATGCTCCGAAGAATGCGCCGGCACCGCCGAAGGTAGCGGCGCCGAACGCCAACTCCGAGACCTGCAGGCCCGAGTCGCCTACGCGTCGATACTCCATGATCACTCCTAATCGGGACGA
Source organism: Mycobacterium sp. PTI7 (assembly GCF_056679845.1). Lineage (NCBI taxonomy): Bacteria > Bacillati > Actinomycetota > Actinomycetes > Mycobacteriales > Mycobacteriaceae > Mycobacterium > Mycobacterium sp. PTI7. The sequence continues at coordinate 3,249,800 of NZ_CM155252.1, read as the reverse complement.
AATTATCGTTAGTGTCCCACTCCGACAACTGCCCATGGTGGGAATCCATTCCCGTTAAGGTGGCGGAATGGCGACGCCCCGCACGGGTCGGCCCGGCGGGCGTACCGCGGCCGTGCGACGGGCCGTCCTCGGCGCGGCCGCTGACCTCCTGAGCGAAACCGGTTTGGGTGGGCTCGAGATGACGGCCGTCGCCGACCGGGCGGGCGTTGGCAGGTCAACCGTCTATCGAAGGTGGGGCACGGTCGCGGCACTGGTCGCCGACCTCATCCACGACATGGTGGAGACCTCGGTGCCGCGGGCGGACACGGGATCCCTGCGGGGCGATCTGCTCGCCAACGCAGATCTGGTGCGACGCACGTTGTCCGAGACGCGTAGCAGCTCGTTGTTCGCCGCGATCGTCGCCGCGGCGACCTTCGACGCCAACACTGCAGGTGCGCTGGCAGCGTTCTACGAAGCCCGCATCGCCGAATGGTCCACGTGTGTCGACGACGGTGTCCGGCGCGGCGAGGCACCACCCGACACCGACGCCCGAGCGGTGATCCACGCCGTGTCCGCGCCGCTGTACTACAAGTGGTTGATCGTCCGGACGCCTCTGACCGGGCGCGATGCCGACCTCGCCGCCGACGCAGCACTCGCGGGTGTTGCCGCCGGCGTGTTCGCCCTGCGAAGCGCACCACACCACGGTTCCCCGGGAGCCCTCCCGGGTACAGCCGTACCGTGAATCGGATGCGAGTGCTCGTCACGGGTGCCACCGGATATGTCGGGTCCCGCTTGGTGACCGAGCTGATCGGAGAGGGCCACGACGTCGTGGTCGCCAGCCGCAACCTCGAGAAGCTCGGCCGGTTCGGGTGGATGGACGACGTGATCCCGGTGTACCTCGACGCCGGTGACGCCGATTCCGCGGCCAGCGCGTTCAGCGTGGCCGGCCCCATCGACGTCGTCTACTACCTCGTCCACGCCATCGGACAGCCGGGCTTCCGCGAGGCCGACAACCAGGCCGCCGCCAACGTCGCCGAGGCCGCCAAGGCAGCGGGCGTGCGCCGCATCGTCTACCTCGGCGGATTCGTCCCGGGCGACGGCAACCTCTCCGAGCACCTCGCGAGCCGAGCCGAGGTCGCTGAGGCCCTCACCATCGACGGCGGACCGGACGTGGTCTGGATCGGCGCCGCGATCATCATCGGCGCGGGATCGACGTCGTTCGAGATGATCCGGTACGTCAGCGACCGGTTCCTCGTCATCCCGATGCCGGAGTGGGCCGAGAACGTCATCGACCCCATCTCCATCCGCGACGTGCTGTACTACCTCGTCGCGGCCGCCGACGGCGACCGCGTCCCGCCGGGCTCCTACGACATCACCGGCGCCGACAGCCTCACCTACGGCGAACTGCTGATGCTCTACTCGCGCACCGCGGGGGAGTGGCGGGCTCCAATTCCCGTGCGCGGCATCGACACCAAGCTGGTGTCGATGGTGACCGGCGTGATCCTGCCCGTCCCAGGCGGATTGGCCGCCGACCTCGTCCAGTCGCTCGACCACCCGATGCAGGCGACGAAACTCGGGATCCGCGACCTCGTGCCCGATCCGCCCGGCGGGCTGCTCACCACCGCAGATGCGGTCAAGCGTTCGCTCAGCGGTCGGCGTGCCCGCCCGGTCAACGGTCTCGACGACGTGCACCACCTCGCCGACACCGATCCGCAGTGGGCCGGCGGCGACACGCTCCGCCTGCGTCGCGTCGCGAACTCGTTGACGCCCAACTTCATCCGTCCTGCGCTCGGCCTGATCGGTGTGGTGCCAGGGCCCGTCGCCGGTGCGGTCCGCACCGGCGTCGACCACCTGCTCGGACTCACGGGGAGAAGCTAGACGCATGAATGTCTTCGGCGAATTCGGGTCGATCGTCAGCTCCAAGGCCGATCTGCACGACGAGAACCCCGGCACCGTGCGGCGCCGCCGCATCGTGGTGGTCGTGGTGCTCGTCATCGGGGCGGTGCTGCTCGGCTTCTCGCTCACCCGGACACCGGGCGACACGTCGTTCTACTGGTTGACCCTCGCCCTGGCGGGCGTGTGGGCACTCGGAGCCCGGCTGTCGGGCCCGGTGCACATGGGCCACGTCAGCTTTCGCGGCAAGAGCCGGCGGCCGATCATCACGGGCACCATCATCGGACTCGCGCTCGGCGCGGCCTTCATCGTCGGCGGCCTCGTCACCCGCGAGATCCCACCGGTGCGCGACTACATCGTCCAGGTGCTCGAGTACGCCACCTACGGACCGCTGGTGCTCGTCACGTTCATCACGCTCATCAACGGTCTCGCCGAGGAGATGTTCTTCCGCGGCGCGCTGTACGGCGCGCTGCCGCACAAGTACAAGCCGATGCTCGTCTCCACCGTCATCTACGCGATCGCCGTGTCCGCGGCGGGCAACCCGATGCTCGGCTTCGCCGGTCTCATCCTCGGTTTCGTGTGCGCCTACGAACGCCGAATGACCGGCGGCATCCTCGCCCCCATGCTGACCCACTTCTTCTGGGGCCTGGTCATGGTGCTCGCACTGCCGCCGATCTTCGGCGTCTCGTAGGCACTACCGCAGCGGGTTGTCCACCTCGTCGCGCCACATGCGCGCGGCGAGGACGGCGACGATCGCGCACAGCGGCGGCACGATGCCGGCCGCCGCGAAGATCGTCTCCATCGACACGACCTTCGACAGCGGGCCGACGATCGCGAACGACACCGGCATGAACGCCAGGGACACGAAGAAGTCCAGACTGGACACGCGGCCCAGCATCTCCCGCGGGACCCGGCGCTGCAGCAGCGTCCCCCAGATCACCATTCCCGCACCGTCGGTCACGCCGATGACGAACGTGGCGGCCGCCATCAGCGGGAACGACGACGTGGCGCCGACGATGACCAGCGGAACCGAACCGAGGCCCCACATCGTCATCATCACCGACAGATAGCGCCGCGGGAGCCGCAGCGACGACACCGTCAGCGCGCCCAGGGCACTACCGACGCCGAAGAACGCCAGGATGAACCCGTACGCCCGCGCGCCATCGGCGAACCGGTCGGCGGCGATGAACGGCAGCAGCACCTCGATGGGGCCGAGCACCATCAGCACGAACGTGCTCGCGAAGAGCAACGTCCACAGCAGCCACGGTGTCCGCACCATGAACGCGACGCCGTCCCGCAGGTCGCGCAGCACGTGTGGCCGCTCGGCCGACTCCGCGGCCCGAACCGGCGGCCGCGTGGCGATCAGCAGCGTCAGGCCAACGGCGAACAGCGCCGCGACGACGTAGGCGCCGACCGCCGGGAACGTCGCACCCACCAGTACACCGGCGAGGGCCGGCCCGACGGCGCGCTGGAACACCGGCCGCACGACGCCCTCGACGCCGTTGGCGGCCAGCAGGTGTTCGGCGGGCAGGATCCGCGGCAGCAATGCGCTGTACGCGGGAAAGAAGAACGCCGCCGCGATGCCCAGCGTGCCCGCCGCCACCGCCATGTGCCAGATCCGTAGCACGCCAACCGAACCCAGCACCGCCGCCGTCGTCACGACGAAGACGTTCACGGTCTCGACGGCGATGATGATCGCACGCTGATCGATGCGATCGGCCGCGATGCCACCGACGAGGACGAAGGCCACCAGGCCCGCGCCCAGGCACGTGGCGACGATCGACAGCGACGTGGGATCGTCGTCGAGCGCCATGACCTGCAGTGCCATCACCACCGCCCACATGCCCTCGGCGAAGATCGACAGGGACACGGCGATGATCAGCAGGCGGTACTCGCGGAACCGGAACGGTGCGAGCACGCGCCAGCCACTCACCGGCCGGGTGTCGAATTGCGTACTCACACAGCAGATGGTCGCGTACCGAGGCGCCCCCAGTCGAACGATTTATCGCGCCGCGGTGTGGCTAGTGATCGGTGAACGTCGCGGAGCGACGCTGCTGGAACGCCCGGGTGCCCTCCCGGAAGTCCGGCGCGACGAGCAGTTCCAGCTGGCCCTCGGTCTCGCGGTCGAAGGCGCCCTCGAGTTCGGTCAGGGTCGCGGAGTTGATCGCCTGCTTGGTCTTGCGCAGCGCCACCGCGGGTCCGGACTTCAGCGTGGCGAGGACGGCGTCGACCCCGGCGTCGAGTTCGTCGGCGGGGTACACCGCACTGACGAGCCCGGCGGTGAAAGCGTCGGTGGCCGAGAGTCGTTCGGCCAGCAGCGCCATCCGCATCGCGCGCGTGCGGCCGATCGAGGCGGCCACCAGAGCCGAGGCGCCGCCGTCGGGCATGAGGCCGATCTTGGTGAACGCCAACAGGAAGTACGCTTTCTCCGACGCCAGGATGACGTCCGCGGCGATCGCCAGCGAGACGCCGACACCGGCGGCCGGCCCGTGGACCACCGACACCACCGGCTTGGGCAGCGCCACCATCGCGCGCACCACCAGGTTGGCGGCGGCGAGCACGTCCTCGGGCGCGCCACTCGCGCTGGGATCGGCGTGGTCCTCCGCGCTGATGCCTGCGCCCGAACTGAATCCGCGTCCGGCGCCGCCGAGTCGGACCACCCGCACGGCCGGATCGGTCGCGGCGCGATCCAGGTTGTCGCCGATGGTCTGCAGCATGGCCGCCGTCAAGGAGTTCAGGCTGTCCGGCCGGTTCAGGGTCAGCGAGAGCACCCCGTCGTCGAGGGACACCGCCAGATGGTCGATTCCGGTGTAGGACTCGGTCGCGGTCATGTGCCTCGCCTCGGTTGGGGCGAGCCGAAGGCCCGCAGCGGATTGACTTGGTTATACAAGTAGGCTTTGGCGGCGGTCAACTAGGTCTACTTCTGGAGGACAGGGCAATGGCAGGACCACTTCACGGATTGCGGGTCGTCGAGCTGGCCGGTATCGGCCCCGGACCACACGCGGCGATGATTCTGGGCGACCTCGGCGCCGACGTCGTACGCATCGAACGGCCGAACAAGGGTGGTGGCATCCCGGGTGGCAGCCGCGACTCGATGCTGCGGAACCGTCGCTCGGTGGCCGCGGACCTCAAGAGCGACGAGGGCCGCGACCTCGTGCTGACGCTCATCGCGAAGGCCGACGTGCTCATCGAGGGATTCCGTCCCGGCGTCACCGAGCGCCTCGGTCTCGGACCGGAGGACTGCGCCAAGGTCAACGAACGACTGGTCTACGGCCGGATGACGGGCTGGGGACAGGACGGTCCGCGGGCGCTGCAGGCCGGGCACGACATCAACTACATCTCGCTCAACGGGCTGCTGCACGCGGTCGGCCGCAAGGGCGAGCGTCCGGTGCCGCCGCTCAACCTCGCCGGCGACTTCGGTGGCGGATCGATGTTCCTGCTCGTCGGGATCCTGTCCGCCCTGTGGGAACGGCAGACGTCGGGCAAGGGCCAGGTGGTCGACGCGGCGATGATCGACGGCTCGAGCGTGCTGATGCAGATGATGTGGGGCTTCCGTGCGAGCGGGATGTGGAACGACGAGCGCGGCACGAACATGCTCGACACCGGAGCGCCGTACTACGACACCTACGAGACGGCCGACGGCAAGTACGTCGCCGTCGGGGCCATCGAGCCGCAGTTCTACGCCCAGCTGCTGGCCGGTCTCGACCTCGATCCGGCGACGCTTCCCCACCAGCAGGACATCGGCCGCTGGCCGGAGCTGAAGGAGACGTTCACCGCGGCGTTCGCGGCCAAGGACCGCGACCACTGGGCGTCGGTGTTCAACGGGACCGACGCGTGCGTCACCCCGGTGCTGAGCTTCGCCGAGGTGGAGACCGAACCGCACATCACCGAGCGCAAGACCTTCTTCCACGACGTGTCCGACGCCGGCGACAACCTGGAGCCGGCGCCCGCGCCGCGTTTCTCCCGCAGCAGGCCCGACGCGCCGACGCCGCCGCCGGTCAGTGGCGCCGACAACGACGCCGTGCTGAGCGACTGGGTATAGTCCCAACCAACCAGTAGGTCGGCACTGGCGCCGGCCCGGAGAGAGGAACGATCAGTGCAGATCAAAGACGCCGTTGCCGTCGTCACGGGCGGTGCGTCCGGGCTCGGCCTGGCCACCACGAAGCGACTGCTGGACGCCGGGGCGAGTGTGGTCGTGATCGACCTGCGCGAGGGCGACGAGCTGGCCAAGCTGGGCGAGCGGGTGCGCTTCGCCTCGGCCGACGTGACCGACGAGGCAGCCGTGACCCAGGCTCTCGACCTCGCCGAGTCGCTCGGCCCGGTGCGCATCAACGTCAACTGCGCGGGCATCGGCAACGCCATCAAGACCCTCGGCAAGGAAGGCGCCTTTCCCCTCGCCAAGTTCACGAAGGTCATCGAGGTCAACCTGATCGGCACGTTCAACGTGCTGCGGCTGGCAGCCGAGCGGATCGCCAAGACCGAGCCCATCGGCGAGGAGCGCGGCGTGATCGTCAACACCGCGTCCGTCGCGGCGTTCGACGGACAGATCGGCCAGGCCGCCTACTCCGCATCCAAGGGCGGCGTCGTGGGCATGACGCTCCCGATCGCCCGGGACCTGTCGCGCAGCCTGATCCGCGTCTGCACCATCGCGCCCGGCCTGTTCAAGACCCCGCTGCTGGGTTCGCTGCCCGAGGAGGCGCAGCGCTCGCTGGGTCAGCAGGTGCCGCACCCCGCGCGCCTCGGCGATCCCGACGAGTACGGCGCGCTCGCCGTGCACATCGTGGAGAACGCGATGCTCAACGGCGAGGTGATCCGCCTCGACGGTGCGATCCGCATGGCTCCGAGGTAGACGCGATGACGATCAGGACGAAGTTCACCGAGGTGTTCGGGGTCGAGCACCCCATCGCCCAGGGTGGCATGCAATGGGTGGGTCGCGCGGAACTGGTTGCGGCCGTGGCCAATGCGGGCGGCTTGGGTTTCATCACCGCGCTGACGCAGCCCACGCCCGCGGACCTGGCGCGCGAGATTGCCAAGACCCGCGAGCTGACCGACAAGCCGTTCGGGGTCAACCTGACGATCCTGCCGTCGATCAATCCGCCGCCGTATGACGAGTACCGGCAGGTGATCGTCGACGAGGGCGTGAAGGTGGTCGAGACCGCCGGCTCGAATCCGGCGCCGCACCTGCCGATGTTCCACGACCACGGCATCAAGGTGCTGCACAAGTGCACCTCGGTGCGGCACGCGGTCAAGGCGCAGAGCCTCGGCGTCGACGGCATCAGCATCGACGGCTTCGAGTGCGCCGGACACCCCGGTGAGGACGACGTGCCGGGACTGGTGCTGATTCCCGCGGCGGCCAAGCAGATCGAGATCCCGATGATCGCCTCGGGTGGCTTCGGCGACAGCCGGGGTCTGGTGGCCGCGCTGGCGTTGGGTGCCGACGGTGTCAACATGGGCACCCGCTTCATGTGCACCCAGGAGTCCTGCATCCACCAGAACGTCAAGGATGCGATCGTCGCCGGTGACGAGCGGGGCACGGAGCTGATCTTCCGCAGCCTGCGCAACACCGCCCGGGTGGCGAGCAACACCGTGTCCCGCGAGGTCGTGGAGATCCTCGCCGGCGGCGGTCAGTTCGAGGACGTCAAGGATCTGGTGGCCGGTGTCCGTGGTCGCAAGGTCTTCGACGACGGCGACCTGGACGCGGGGATCTGGACGGTCGGCACCGTGATGGGCCTGATCGACGACATCCCGACCTGCGAGGAGCTGATCTCGCGGATCGTCAGCGAGGCCGAGGAGATCATCGGCGGGCGGCTCGGCGGCATGCTGTCGGCCTCCGCTGCGGCCACCGTCTGACCCCTGAACGCACGAGAGCCGCCGACCCATGGGTCGGCGGCTCTTCGTGCATCGAGTCGGCGCGTCCGCTCGGTGACGCGCGCCGGCATCAGGCGGGCTCCAGGGCCCGCTTCGGCTCAGACAGCGAAGGCGAGTTCCGGGAACTGTTCGGTGGTATCACCCTCGATGAGGACGTCGCCGTGGTAAAGGGCGTCGAAATCAACCTTGATGACGTTGTCATTGCTCTCGTCGATCCACATGTACTGAACAGTAACCACGGGGATTGAGAGAACTCTGAGCCTGCTCTCTGAGTTTGGTGGCATTTCTTACCGCTCAGTAGGGTCCGACGCCGGTTCGCGCCCCTAGAACGAAGAAAGCCGCCGACGAATATGTCGGCAGCTCGTGTCAGGGCTGGTCGAGCCCGGTGCGCGCGTCATGGCGCGTCTCTCGTCCCGCGCGCGTGCGCGCGGCATCTCGGCCGAACCGGGCGGGCGAACCCGCCGTCGGTCAGACCGCGGCGGCGAGGTCGGGGAACTGCTCGGAGCAGTCACCCTCGACCAGGACGTCGCCGTGGTACAGCGCGTCGAAATCAACCTTGATGACATCGGCACTGGTGTCGTCGATCCACATGTACTGGACAGTAACCATCACCTTTAAGAGTTCTTTGAGTCACAGTTCAGAAAACGTTGGCAATTACTACCCGCGGGTAGGTTCGGCGCCGCGGGTGACGACCGGTGTAGCGGGTTGGTGCCGTTCAGCCGGGCCCCCCTTGCTCCGCTCGTCGGCTGCTGCGACACGCCGTTGACCAGCTGAGTTACCGCTGATAAGTTACCGCCGGTATCCGTAGGGGGGGTCGTTCGTGCTTCGCAGAATCGCCATGCTTGCCATCGCCGCGCCGAAGCGCATCCTCGCCGCCGCCGCGGTACTCCTGGTGGCCGCCGCCGTGTTCGGGATCCCGGTGGCGAAGAGCCTGTCCGCGGGCGGCTTCCAGGACCCGACGTCGGAGTCCGCGCAGGCCACCGAACTGCTGACCCGCACGTTCGACCAGGGTGACATGCAGATGCTCGTCACCATCACCTCGCCCGACGGCGTCGACGGTCCGGCGGCCCGGGCCGTGGCGGACGACGTCGTCACCCGGCTCGAAAAGTCACCGCACGTCGCGAACGTGACGTCGGCCTGGACCGTGCCGCCGCAGGCCGCCGCCGAGCTGACCAGCCGTGACGGCGCCACCGGGCTGATCGTCGCCGGCATCACCGGCGGGGAGAACGACGCGCAGAAGTTCGCCAAGACCCTCGCCGACGAGGTGGTCTACGACCGCGACGGGGTCGAGGTGCGCGCCGGCGGCGTCGCCATGGTCTACGCGCAGATCAACGCCCAGTCGGAGAAGGATCTGCTGCTGATGGAGTCGATCGCGATTCCGTTGAGCTTCCTCGTCCTGGTGTGGGTCTTCGGCGGGCTGGTGGCGGCGGCGCTGCCCATGACGATCGGCGCGCTCGCGATCGTCGGATCGATGTCGGTGCTGCGGCTGATCACGTTCAGCACCGACGTGTCGATCTTCGCGCTCAACCTGTCGACCGCACTGGGGCTGGCGCTGGCGATCGACTACACCCTCCTGATCGTCAGCCGGTACCGCGACGAACTCGCCGACGGCGTCCCCCGGGAGAAGGCGCTCATCCGGACCATGTCGACCGCGGGCCGCACGGTGCTGTTCTCCGCGGTGACGGTCGCCCTGTCGATGGCGGCGATGCTGCTGTTCCCGATGTACTTCCTCAAGTCGTTCGCCTACGCGGGCGTCGCGACGGTGGCTTTCGCGGCCGCCGCGGCGGTGATCGTGACCCCCGCGGCGATCTGGTTGCTCGGCGACCGGCTCGACGCGCTGGACGTCCGACGCCCGATGCGGCGGCTGTTCCGCCGACAGGCGCCCACGCCCAAGCCCGTCGAGCAGCTGTTCTGGTACCGGTCCACCCGCTTCGTCATGCGCCGCGCCGTGGTCATCGGCCTCGCGGTGGTGGTGCTGCTGCTCGCGCTCGGTGCGCCGTTCCTGTCGGTCAAGTGGGGCTTCCCCGACGACCGCGTGCTGCCCACCACCGCGTCGGCGCACGAGGTCGGCGACCAACTGCGCGACGACTTCGCCGATGACTCGTCGACGGCGGTCACCGTCGTGATCCCCGACGCCGAGGGACTCGCGCCGGCGGCTCTCGACGGCTACGCGGCGCAACTGTCCCGGGCGCCGGACGTCGCCTCGGTGTCGGCGCCGACCGGGACGTTCGTCGCCGGTGAGGCCGTAGGGCCACCGTCGGCCCCGACGGGACTCTCCGACGGCAGCGCCTTCATGACGGTCGGTAGCACCGCGCCGCTGTTCTCCGACCGCTCCGACGTCCAACTCGATGCGCTGCACGCCGTCCCCGGGCCGGACGGCCGCTCGGTTCAGTTCGCCGGCATCGCGCAGATCAACCGCGACAGCGTCGACGCGATCACCAGCAGGCTGCCGTGGGTGCTGGGCCTCATCGCGATCATCACCTTCGGCCTGCTGTTCCTGCTGACCGGGAGCGTGACGCTGCCGCTGAAGGCCGTGGTCCTCAACGTGTTGTCGCTGACCGCGGCGTTCGGTGCGCTCGTCTGGGTCTTCCAGGACGGTCACCTCGGGGCCTTCGGCACCACGCCGACGGGCACGTTGGTGGCCAACATGCCGGTGCTGCTGTTCTGCATCGCGTTCGGGTTGTCCATGGACTACGAGGTGTTCCTGGTCGCCCGCATCCGGGAGTACTGGCTCAAGCTCAAGCCCGCGGATTCGGTGCCGGGGGCCGAGGCGCGCCTGGCCAACGACGAGGCGGTGGCGCTCGGCCTGGCCCGCACCGGCCGGGTCATCACCGCTGCGGCACTGGTCATGTCGATCTCGTTCGCCGCCCTGATCGCCGCGGAGGTGTCGTTCATGCGGATGTTCGGCGTCGGACTGACGCTCGCGGTCCTCGTCGACGCCACGCTGGTGCGGATGCTGCTGGTGCCGTCGTTCATGCACGTGATGGGCGGGTGGAACTGGTGGGCGCCCGCGCCGCTCGCCCGGTTGCACCGACGGATCGGCATCAGCGAATCCGGGCCGGACGACGACGCGCCCGATCCGCCACTACCGGTGGCGAGTGCCTCCGAGGTGCACTGACATGACGGTCGCACCGCTCAAGCGACGGCGTGCGCCACGCGGTTCGGGGGAGCAGCTCCGTGACGAGATCCTCGACGCGACAACCGATCTGCTCAAGGAGACCGGCCACGCGAAGGCCGTGTCCATCCGTGCGGTCGCGCAGCGCGTCGGGGTCACGCCGCCGTCGATCTATCTCCACTTCGTGGACAAGGACGCCCTCCTCGACGCCGTCTGCGCGCGCTACTTCGAGCGCCTCGACCGGGTCATGCAACAGGTCACCGTCGATCAACCGTCGACGATCGACCGGCTGCGCGCCCAGGGCATGGCCTACGTGCGGTTCGCGCTGCAGACACCCGAGCTGTACCGCATCGCGCTGATGGGCGAGCCGATGCCCGGCAGCGACGTCGACGTCACCCTGAACAGCTCGGCGTTCGTGCACCTGCGGGACTCGGTGCGGGCGCTCATGGACGAGGGCATCTACCCGGACGGCGACGCCACCGTGATGGGACTCGAACTGGTGGCCGTCGCACACGGGGTGGTCGCCCTGCTGATCGCGCGGCCCTACCTGCCGCTCGGCGACGCCGAGGAGTTCGCCGACAGGGTGCTGCGGGCTGCGTGCCTGGGGAGGATCGTGATGGGGGCGGTGGGCGACGACGTGCCGCCACAGCAGACGCTGCTCGTACTGAAGGGATTGACCGATGACTGAGGCGAACACCGTGGACAACCCGTTCTTCGCCACGCTCTGGGCGAGGATGTCGGCCCGCGAGCCCGAGTCGATCCGGCAGTTGCGCCGGGAGAACCTGGCCGGGCTGACCGGGCGCGTGCTCGAGGTCGGCGCGGGCACGGGCACCAACTTCCCGTTCTACCCCGACTCGGTCACCGATGTGGTCGCCGTCGAGCCCGAGCAGCGCCTCGCGACGCTGGCCCGCGTCGCGGCGGCCGAGGCGTCGGTCCCGATCACCGTCACCACCGACACCGTCGAGCGGTTCGAGGATCAGCAGCCCTTCGACGCCGTCGTGTGCTCCCTGGTGCTGTGTTCGGTCGACGAGCCCGATGGCGTTCTGCGGCAACTGTTCTCGGCATTGCGGCCCGGCGGTGAGCTGCGCTACCTCGAGCACGTCGCGAGCACCGGCCCGCGGGCTGGCCTGCAGCGCCTGGCCGACGCCACCGTGTGGCCGCGGCTGCTCGGCAACTGCCACACCCACCGCGACACCGAGGGCTCGATCGTCGACGCCGGCTTCGAGTTGGCGGCTGCGCGCCGGGAGTGGGTGCTGCCGAGTTGGGTGCCCATGCCGGTCTCGGAGACGGCGATCGGCCGGGCCGTCCGCCCGGCGTAGCTCCGCCCCCGCCATTACCGCGAGCAGTCGTGAACTCCCCTCGTTGCACACGAAACAGGGGAGTTCGCGACTGCTCGCCGGAAGAAAGGGGGCGTGGGAGGGTCAGCCCAGCAGGGCGGGCAGCCGCTGCAGCAGGGTGGGCAGTGCCGACGCGGCCTTCTCGCGCAGGCTCAGCGTCGCCGACGCCGACAGCGCCGTCTCCTCGGGGTTGACCTCGATCACCGGGATACCACTGGACAGGGCCAGCTCGGGGAGCCCCGCCGCCGGATACACCACGGCCGAGGTGCCCACGACGATCGCGACGTCGGCATTGCGCACTGCCTGGACCGAGCGGTCCCACGCGTCGGCGGGCAGGCCCTCGCCGAACCACACCACGTTGGGCCGGATGAGGCCGCCGCAGGAACAGGTGGGCGGCTCGACCACCTCGACGGGCTCGGGCATCGCGGGGAGCGGCCCGGTGTAGGCCACATCGCAGCGGTCGCAACGGAACTCGAAGAGGCTGCCGTGCAGGTGGTACACCCGGCTGCTACCGCCGCGCTCGTGGAGATCGTCGACGTTCTGGGTGACGACGTGCACCTCGGCGTGGTCCTCCCACGCCGCGACGGCACGATGCCCGTCGTTGGGGTCGACGGCCTTCATCATGTAGTGCCGCCAGAGGTACCAGGCCCACACCCGCTCGGGATGGCGCTGCCACCCGTCGCTGCTGGAGATCTCGTACGGGTCGACCTTGGCCCACAGTCCGGTCTCGACGTCGCGGAACGTGGGCACTCCACTCTCGGCGGAAATGCCTGCTCCGCTGAGCACGGTCACTTGCACATTCACCAAACTAGCCGTTTTTTGCTTTACTGGGCAGGTGACCGATTTGGGGGAATGGGTACGGGTGGATCCGCACACGACGAGACCACTGTTCGATCAATTGCGAACTCAGATCATCGAGGGGATTCGGGAAGGTCGTTTGTCGCCTGGGTCGCGACTGCCGACGGTCCGGGATCTCGCCGGTGAACTGAACATGGCGGTGAACACCGTCGCCAGGGCTTATCGAGAACTGGAGTCGGCGGCGATCGTCGAGACCAGGGGGAGGTTCGGCACGTTCGTCGCCCGGGCCGATCCGGCCGACTCGGCGATGGCCAGCGCAGCGCACGCGTTCGCGACGGCCGCGAGGTCGCTCGGCGTGGACAAGACGTCCGCGCTCGAGTACGTCGAAGCGGCGCTGAGCTAGCTAGCCGAACTCCAGCAACGTCAGCGCAGGCCGCACGGGGTCGAGCAGCGGAGTGCGCTGCGCGAGCCACAGCAGCTTGTTCAGGACGAGGCCCCTGCCCTGGGGCAGCGTCACGTCGTGCACGGCACGCACGCCGGGGACGACGTCGACGAGTCTGGCGGCCTCGGCTGCCGACATGCTGAACGGCATCGACGGGATGCGGTAGCGCAGTGACGTGCGCATGCCGCGGCGCGCGAACCAGGCGAACCACGACGGCGGCAGGTCGAACATCATCCGTCCGCCGGGGAACCGCCGCGCGCACTCGGTGATCACCGACATGGCCTCGGTGGGCTGCAGGTACATCAGCAGACCTTCGGCGGTGACGAAGACGCCCTGCTCGGGGTCGATGCCGTCCATCCAGCTGAAGTCGAGCGCGGACTGTGCGCACACCTCGACGCGGTCGGACGGCGGCAGCAGCCGCTCGCGCAACTCGACCACCGGCGGCAGGTCGACGGTGCGCCAGCGGAACCGGTCGGTCTCGGCGGCGGCGGCCACGCGGTAGTAGCTGGTCTGCAGTCCCTCGGCCAGCGCGACGACGGTTGCCGACGGGTGGTCGCGCAGGTAGTCGAGCGTGGCGCGGTCGAATGCGAGCGCGCGCAGCGCCATGTCCTGCCGGTTGGTGTAGCCGAACTTCGCGAAGTCGAAGGAGATGGAGTCGACGAGCCGGATGGCTTCCGGATCGTCGATGATCCCGTCGGGCCTGCGCGCCTCGCTGGCCCGGACCTGCAACGTCATCAGGGCGGTCTCGGACACGCCGGTGAGCGGGGCGTCGACCTTGCCCGCGGGGTCGTCGTCCGGATGGGATTCGGGGGTCACCTCCGCGAATGTACCGAAGCTCAGGCGGACAGCACCTTGTCGATGGTGCGGAGGTTGCGCGTGGTGGTCGAGGACTTGTAGCGCTTGCGGCCCATCGTCTTGCCCATGACCGAGGTGAGCGTCGCGGCGCGGGGGATCTGCCAGTACACGACGCCGCGGCCGGGGCGGATCGACTCGTCGGGCCCGGCGTCGTCGGCGAGGGCGGCCAGTTCGTCGAGCACTGCGGCGTCGCTGACGAACGTGACGTAGGAGTGGTGGTCGGCGACCTCGCGGGTGAACGGGTAGGCGTCGGAGACGGCGCGGACCGTCGCGAGGTCGTAGGCCAGCACCCAGGCGTCGTAGCCGAACCGGGAGCGCAGCGCCGCCTCCGCCCGCGCGCGCACGCCGGTTGCGTCGTCGTCGTGGTCGACCAGGACGTTGCCGCTCGCCAGGACGGTCGTCACGCGCTCGAACTCGGCCTCGGTCAACGCCGTCCGCACGTCGGCCATCTTGAGCGTGACGCCGCCGACGTTGACGCCGCGCAGGAAGAGCGCGTAGCGGGTCACCCGAACTCCAGCAGCGTGGCGCTCGGGCGCGCGCGGCGCAGTGCGGCGACGCGATCCAGCGGCGGCCACGACGCCGCGCGCCACGCTCCGCGGCCGCGCGGGAGCCGGACGTCGTGTGCGATGCGGATGCCGGGGATCAGGCCCGCGAGCGCGACCGCGTCGTCGGCACTCTGCCCGAACGGCATCGGCGGGGCGATGTAGCGATCGGACAGCTGCCAGCCCTTGAGCGTGCGCCGGCTCAGCCACGGTGGGATCGAGTCGAACATCATCTGCCCGCCGGGGAAGCGCGCCGCGCACTCGCGGATCAGGCCGAGCGCGTCCTCGGGCTCGAGGTACATCAGCAGACCCTCGGCGGTGATGAACGCGCCGTCGGTCGAGTCGACGCAGTCCATCCACGACGTGTCGAGTGCGGACTGGGCGAGTTCGGTGATGCGCTCGTCGCCCGGCAGCAGTCGGCGGCGCAGGTCGATCACCGGCTCGAGATCGATGGAGTACCAGCGGACCCGATCGACGGCGCCGGTGCGGTCCAGCCGCCAGAAGCTGGTCTGCAGCCCCTCGGCCAGGGCGACGACGGCCGCCCGCGGGTGGTCGGCCAGGTAGGCGCGGGCGGCGGCGTCGAAGGCGACGGCCCGCAGTGCGTGCGACTGGTTGGGCTTGCCGAATCTGAGGTAGTCGTACGAGATCGTGTCGAGCAGCGTCACCGCCCACGGGTCGCGGATCACGCCGTCGGACCGCTTGGCCTCGGTACCGCGGTTGTGCAGTGTCCACAGGGTGGTCGCCGATACGCCGTCCAGGGTGTTGCCATCGATGGCCTGCATGGCTGTCATCGTAGGGACCCAAGGTGCCAAACCCGGCCGGTTCCCGCGGGGCGGTCGTAGGCTTGCGGGCATGACCCGCCACGTGTTCGACGACAAGCTTCTGGCCGTGCTCAGCGGCAACTCGCTCGGCGTGCTGGCCACCATCAAGCAGGACGGTCGACCGCAGTTGTCGAACGTCACCTACCACTTCGACGCACAGGCCGTCGCGCTGCAGGTGTCGGTGACCGAACCGCGCGCGAAGACGCGCAACCTCCGCCGGGATCCGCGCGCGTCGATCCACGTCGCGTCCGACGACGGCTGGTCCTACGCGGTCGCCGAGGGCGATGCGATCCTCACCCCACCCGCCGGGGCGCCCGACGACGACACCGTGGAGGTGCTGATCACGCTGTACCGCAACGTCGTCGGCGAGCATCCGGACTGGGACGACTACCGCCGGGCCATGGTCGACGACCGTCGGGTGTTGCTGACCCTGCCGATCTCGCACCTCTACGGCCTGCCGCCCGGCGTGCGCTGACCGCGCCATGCCGACGATCGCGGCGACGGCGTAGGCCCCGGCGCGCTACTGTTCGATCATGGCCGACGCACCCGAACCCGAACTGGACGACGAGAACAAGCGCAAGTTCCGCGAGGCGCTCGAGCGCAAGAAGGCCGCCGCCGGGAACGGTGCCAAGCACGAGGACGCCGGCAACAAGCAGCCCCGCGCGCACGGCCCGCAGGAGAGTCGCCGGGAGTTCCGCCGCAAGAGCGGCTAGGCCGACGCCGCCGTGACCGGCCGCGCCGCGATGCGCGCGGCGATCAATGCGGCCAGCATCAGCGAAACGCAGTACAGGCCCTGGTCTTTGAGGCCCCAGCCGACGGACGCCAGCGTCGCCGCGCCCGCGATGCACAGCAGCGTGCCGACCAGCGCGCTGCGTGGCCCCGCGGCGGGAACGGTGCCGCCGTCCCACAGCGGCAGCGGTGAGTTCTCCAGCGGCCGCAGGGCCAGGAACGCCAGCCCGACGAGTGCCGGCACCACCATCATCTGGACGACGCTCAGCACCAGGAAGTGCGGCTGACCGGGGTAGCGCGGCAACCCGAGGTGATCGAACGCCAGGTGGACGGCCAGCAGTACCGGCATGTGCCACAGGTACAGCGTCATCGCGCCCGTGTTGCCGATGACCGCGAACCGCCAGACCCCCGGGCGCCGGGCCCACCGGCGGATCGCGGGAGCACAGCCGATTGCCAACGCGCACAACACCAGCGCGTGTCCGGCCATCAGCAGCGACGGCGGCGACATGTTCTTGAGCTGCTGGGACTCGATGCCCACCAGGCTCAGCTCGTAGGGCCCCCACCGCAGCAGCGCCAGGTTGACCGCGAGTGCGCAGGCGCCCAGCACGAGGCCCTGCCGTGGACCGAGTAGGCGGCGCCGGTAGGCGACGCCGAGCATGCCCGGGATCAGCCACGCGACCAGGTTCACGTAGCCGAGGCCGGCGGGGACGTCGCCGCCGATGCGCAGGACGTCCACGACCGCGATCAGGAGGTAGGTCGCCGTCAGTGCGACGGCCACGCGCGCGGCCGTGGTGATGCGCGCCAGCAGTGGCATCGCCGCCAGCACCAGGACGTAGGCGCCGAGGAACCACAGCAGCTGGATGGAGATGCCGGCGACGGGCTCCCACACGTGCACGGGGAGCAGCGGTCGCAGTCCGATCAGCGCGACGGCCCAGAACGCGAGGTAGGAGAACACCGGCCGGTACAGCCGGGTGCAGCGCCTGAGCAGCCAGCCGCCCCAATTGCCCTGGTACGACTCGACCGACGCCGCCACCCCCGCGAAGAAGAACAGCGGCATGATCTGGAAGACCCAGGTGAGCGCCTGGAACACCACCGACGTGGTGAGCAGGTTGTCCCAGATGAAGACACCGTCGACGATGATGCTCGTCGCCATCACGGCGTGGCCGGCGACGACGCCGAGCAGCGCCATGATGCGAATGACGTCGATCGCGCGGTCACGGGTGACGGGGGTGCGCGCCTCGACCTCGGTCGCGCTGGGGAAGGCCTTGGAGAGAGCAGAAGCCATGCCGTCGAACCTAGGCGCGCGACGGCGCCGGAACCCTAGGTAGAACCACTCAATTCGCTGCGGCGGCGCGGGTGCGGGCCCGCGCCTCCTGGAACAGGATCGCGGCCAGGCAGATGGCCGAGAGCGCGGCCACCGCGATCGCGAACGTGATGCCCGCGGTACGCAGACCCCACTGCTGGGCGGCCAGTCCGGCTCCCACCACCGGCAGCGAGATCGCGACGTAGGCGACCACGAAGTAGGTCGAGCTGACCTCGGCGCGGCGCTCGGCGGGCGTGCCCTCGACGACGGCGGCCAGGCCGCGGCTGAAGCTGATGCCCTGCCCGGTACCGGCGACCACCGCGGCGACGATGAGCGTCGGCAGTGACGAGAAGTGCAGCGCGGCAGCCAGAACGCTCATGCCGACCACCAGCAGCGCGCAGCCGAACGCGACGGCGCGCGGCGGGTGCATCCGGCGGGCCAGCACCTGCGCGATCGCCGAGGCGACGAAGATCGTGCTCGCCACTGCGCCCGCGACCGCATGGTTGCCGATGCCGATCACGTTCGACAGGAACGACGGTGCGACGGCCATGAACAGGCCGGTGACGGTGAAGCCGGCGAACGCCGCGGTGGCCGCGGTGATGAACACCGGCCGCACGACCGGCGGGATCGACAACCGCTGCAGTCCGATCCGGCCGCCCTTCGACGACGTCTCCGGCACCCGCAGCACGGCGATCGCCGCGATCGCCATCAGCACGACGTGCAGGACGAACGGCAGCTGTAGCGGGTGCGGCACGTACTGGACGAGGATCCCGGCCACGATCGGGCCCAGGCTCAGGCCGCCGATGTTGGCGATCGTGGCGACCACGGCGGCGAACTCGCGCCGCGCCTCGGGGGCGGCCTCGACGATCGCGGCCGTCGCGGTGCCCGTCACGACGCCCGCCGAGAACCCCGACAGCAGGCGGGCGATCAGCAGGACGGGAACGCTGTCGGCGACTAGGAACACCCCGGCGCTCGCGATCGCGAACGCCACCCCCGCGAGTAGCAGCGGCTTCCGCCCGACGGCGTCCGACCAGCTGCCGAAGACGAGGAGCGCGGTCAGGACGCCGACGGCGTAGGTCGAGAAGATCACCGTCGTCGTCAGCACCGAGAAGTGCATCTCGTCGGCGTACAGCGCGTAGATCGGCGTCGGCAGGGTGGTGCCCATCATGGCCGCGGCGAACAGGTAGGCCAGGAACGGCAGCGCGTACCTGCCGGACGCGGCGGTGGATGGTCCGGTCTCGGGTGTCACCCGTCGAGTGTCGAGCACGACCCTTCACAACGCGCGGCGGGCACCCACGCTTCCCGGGATGCCCGCCTGCGCGACTGCTAGTGCGAGACCGCCTTCTCGGCGCCGATGCCGGTGAGCGACCGGACCTCCATCTCGGCGGCCACCTTCGGGTCCTCGTCGTCGGGCGAGGTGAAGGTACCGACGATGCCGAGGATGAACGCCAGCGGGATCGACACGATGCCGGGGTTGGCGAGCGGGAAGAAGGCGAAGTCCGCGCCGGGGATCATCGCCGTCGCCGAGCCCGACACGGCGGGGGAGAAGATGATCAGCACGATCGTGGAGATCAGCCCGCCGTACATGCTCCACAGGGCGCCGCGGGTGTTGAACCGGCGCCAGTACAGCGAGTAGATGATCGTCGGCAGGTTGGCGGCGGCGGCGACCGCGAAGGCCAGCGCCACCAGGAACGCCACGTTCTGCCCGTTGGCGAGGATGCCGAGGCCGATCGCGACGATGCCCAGCACGACGGCGGTGATCCGCGAGACCTTCACCTGCTCGGCCTCGGTCACCTGGTTCTTCTTCAGCACCGAGGCGTAGATGTCGTGCGCGAACGACGCCGACGCGGTGATCGTCAGGCCGGCCACCACCGCGAGGATGGTCGCGAAGGCCACCGCCGAGATGATGCCCAGCAGGACCACGCCGCCGAGTTCGAACGCCAGCAGCGGTGCTGCCGAGTTCACCTTGCCGGGCGCGGCCAGGATGCGGTCCGGTCCGACGATCGCCGCGGCGCCGTAGCCCAGCGCCAGGGTGAAGAGGTAGAACGCACCGATGAGCGCGATCGCCCACACCACCGAGCGGCGGGCTTCCTTGGCGGTTGGCACGGTGTAGAACCGCATCAGCACGTGCGGCAGGCCCGCGGTGCCGAGCACCAGCGCGATGGCCAGTGACAGGAAGTTGATCTGCGAGGTCACCGAGCCGCCGTACTGCGCGCCGGGGGCCAGCACGTCGCGGGCCGCGACGGCCTTGTCGGCGGACCCGGAGATCGCGGTCTGCGCGGCGCCGAGGATCTCGGAGAAGTTCGCACCGAACTTGGCGAGCACCATGACGGTCATCAGTGCGGCGCCGGCGATCAGCAGGACGGCCTTGATGATCTGCACCCACGTGGTGCCCTTCATGCCGCCGACGAGCACGTAGACGATCATCAGCACGCCGACGACGGCGATGACGACGGCCTGCCCGGCGGGGCTGGTGACGTTGAGCAGCAGCGCGACCAGGCCACCGGCGCCGGCCATCTGGGCGAGCAGGTAGAACAGCGACACGGTCAGCGTCGACGTGGCGGCGGCTACCCGGACCGGGCGCTGCTTGAGCCGGAAGCTCAGCACGTCGGCCATGGTGAACCGGCCGGTGTTGCGCAGCAGTTCCGCGACGAGCAGCAGGGCCACCAGCCAGGCGACCAGGAAGCCGATCGAGTACAGGAACCCGTCGTAGCCGTAGACGGCGATGGCGCCTGCGATGCCGAGGAAGCTCGCGGCCGACAGGTAGTCGCCGGCGATGGCGATGCCGTTCTGCGGACCGGAGAAGCCGCGGCCGCCGGTGAAGAACTCGTCGGCGGTGGCGTTCTTCTTGCTGGCGCGGATGACGACGATCATCGTGACGACCACGAACAGGGAGAAGATGCCGATGTTGGCGGCGGGGTTGCCGACGGCCTCGGCGGCGAGCAGCGTGGTGGTCACTTGGCGCGTCCTTCCAGTTCGGCCTCGAGTTCACCGCGGATGGCGGCGGCGCGGGGATCGAGTTCGCGGTTGGCGAACCGGACGTAGAGGCCGGTGATGACGAAGGTCGTCAGGAACTGCCCCAGCCCGATCAGCAGGCCGACGTTGACGTTGCCGAACACCCGGGTGGCCATGAAGTCGTGGGCGAACGCGCCGAGCAGCACGTAGACGACGTACCAGACGAGGAAGAACGCGGTCATGGGGAACACGAAGCGGCGCAGCCTGCTTCGCAGTTCCTGGAACTCGGGGCTGGCTTGGACTTCCTGATACCGCTCGCCGCTGATGGCGGCCGCGGGATCGGAGGGGAGGGTCTCGGGCACCGCTGGGTCTCCTGACGTGTGTGAACCGCGAACTGCGGATCAGCCTATTGAGACTCACGTCACACGCGGTCGGTTTCCGGCACCGGGACGCCGAAACCCGGGGGCGCTGCGGTGAGCGGCCACTTCGTGGCGACGAGCGGTCGGGGCTCAGCCCCGCGGTAGGCGTTCGATGCCCATGCCCAGCCGTTCGGGCAGGTGCATGCGGGCGAAGATCCGGGCGACGTCCTCGGGGCGCGATGCCGCGGTGAACCTGCTGACCACCACCATGACCAGGAACGCGAGGGGCACGGTGACGGCCGCGGGATAGCCGACGATGGCGGCGGGCCAGCCGCCGAGCAGCGCCTCGTCGAGGCCGCCGGTGATGGCCAGCGACGTGGCGACCCCCGACGCCGCGCCGCCCACGATCAGGCCGCACGCGGCACCGGCGGCGGTCAGTCCGCGCCACCAGATCCCGAGCACCAGCAACGGACACAGCGTGGATGCAGCGACGGCGAACGCCAGGCCCACGCTGCGGGACAGTTCCAGCGAGGAGGCCAGCAGCGCAAGGGGAATGGGGATCGCGCCGCCGACGAGCGCGGCGATCCGGAAGTCACGCACCCGGCCGCGCAGGACGTCCGTCGACAGGGCGCCGGCGATGCTGATCAGCAGGCCCGACGACGTCGCCAGGAACGCGGCGATGGCACCGGCGGCGACGAGCGCGGCGAGCCCCGCGCCGGCCATCCCGCCGATCGCCGCACTCGGCAGCAGCAGCACCGCGGCGTCGGCGGTGCCGGTGATCAGCAACTGCGGCACGAACTGTCGGGCGAACACCCCGAGCAGCGTCGGGAACAGATAGAACAGCGACAGCAGCGCGATGACGGCGAGCGCCGTCCGGCGGGCCGCGGTGCCGTCGGAGTTGGTGTAGAAGCGCACCAGGACGTGCGGCAGGCCCATCGTGCCGAGGAACGTCGCGACGATGATCGAGAGCACCTGGTACAGCGGATGACTGCCGCCGAGGCCGCCGCCGGAGGCCAGCCAGTCGGCACCGGCGCCGGGTGCCCCCGCGACCACCGGCGTCGCCGACCCCTCGGCGAGCGACAGGGTGCTCCCCGCCGCGAGCGTGTAGTCGCCCGAACCGGGGAACGGCCCGCCGTCGACCGGAGCGCCGTCGACGGTGCCGGTCACCGTGATGCCGGCCGGCGCGGCCACCTGCACCACGACGTCGGTCTCGACGGTGACGGTGGTCTGCTGGCCCACGAGCGGGGGCATCGGGCCGCCCAGGTCGGAGCCGTCGCGCACCACCAGCGCGAGCAGTGCGAGCGCGGGTACGGCGATGGCCGTCAGCTTGAGCCAGTACTGGAAGGCCTGCACGAACGTGATGGAGCGCATGCCGCCGCCGACGACGTTGACGATCACGATCGCGCCCACCGCCACCGGCCCGACCCAGACCGGGAACCCGAGCAGCGCCTTCAGCGCCAGGCCCGCGCCCTGGTACTGCGGCACCAGGTAGAAGGTGCAGACGACGACCACGACGAGCATCGCGACCTTGCGCAGGCGTGCGGACCCGAGCCGGAACTCGGCGAAGTCGGGCACGGTGTAGGCGCCCGACCGGCGCAGCGGCGCGGCGACGAACAGCAGCAGCCCGAGGTAGCCGGCGGTGAACCCGACCGGGTACCACAGCGCATCGGCGCCGTACTTGGCGATCAGTCCCGCTACCCCGAGAAACGATGCCGCCGAGAGGTATTCGCCGGAGATCGCCGCGGCGTTCCACTGTGGGCCGATGCTGCGGGACGCGACCAGGAAGTCGGACGTGGTGCGCGACAGCCGGATCCCGTAGAAGCCGATCGCGATGGTCGCCAGTGCGGCCGCCAGGAGTGCGGCGGCGGTCAGCGGGGCGTTGGTCACGGCCGGGGTGTCACGGTTCGTCGTCGATGACGCGGACGAAGTCGCGCTCGCCCTGCTCGGCGAGCCGCACGTACAGCCGCCCGACCCCGTAGAGCACCGGGTACACGACGACGGCCAGCAGCAGCCAGTTCAGCTGGATGCCGAGGACGCGGATCTCGGCGATCTCGGGGAACGCGCCGACGACGAGGGGGACGGCCGCCACGGCGGCCAGCACGACGGCGGCGAGGCGCAGCGCGAGGCCGAGCTGCGCGCGCACCAGCCCGCGCACCAGGGCGTCGCCCACCTGGGTCTGCTCCTGCACCTCCACGCGGGTCCGGATGACGCGGGCGCCGCGGCGGTGTGCCAGCACGACCCGTTCGCGTTGCGGCCTAGTCATGGTCGGGTTCGCCTCCCCGGTCGAGCCCGCCGATCCCGGGCCGCAGGTTGCGCATGGGGTCGCGGATCAGCCGGTCGCGCAGCTCCTTGGCCTGCCTGCGGCTCACCGGCAACTCCACGGCGGGCGACGCGCCGTTGGCCCGCAGCCGCACCAGCACCGAGCCATCGGTCGTGCGGACGCCGGTGACCTGCCGCAGCGCGACCAGGTACGAGCGGTGGATGCGCTGGAATCCGCGCTCGCGCCAACGGGATTCGAGCGTGCTGAGCGGGATGCGGACCAGGTGCGCACCGGATGCCGAATGCAGCCGCGCGTAGTCGCCCTCGGCTTCCACCCAGCCGATGCTCTCCCGCGGCACCAGCTGCGTGATGCCGCCGAGTTCGGCGGGGATGACGTCGGCGTCCTCGTCGAGCGGGGTCTCCTCGCGACGGTCGGTGGCGAGCGCCAGTACCCGGCGCACCGCCTCGTCGAGCCGGCTCTGCCGGATGGGCTTGAGAAGATAGTCGACGGCGCCGACGTCGAAGGCCTCGACGGCCTTGTCGTCGTGCGCGGTGACGAAGACGACGGCGGGCCGGTAGGAG
The DNA here is from genome assembly GCF_056679845.1 of Mycobacterium sp. PTI7. Taxonomy (NCBI): domain Bacteria; kingdom Bacillati; phylum Actinomycetota; class Actinomycetes; order Mycobacteriales; family Mycobacteriaceae; genus Mycobacterium; species Mycobacterium sp. PTI7. Next base: position 3,225,963 of record NZ_CM155252.1, on the reverse strand, counting down.
AAGTTGGCCAGCACGCCCGCCAGTTCGAGACCGCTGAGCCCGGGCATGTTGATGTCGAGGAACACGGCGTCGATGTGGCGCTGGTTCAGTTCGCGCAGCGCCGACGTCGCATCCGCGGCGGCGGCGACCTCGTCGATGCAGGGATGTTCGCCGAGCAGGTAGGCGAGTTCGTCGAGGGCCGGTGCCTCGTCGTCCACGGCCAGCACCGTCAGGCTCTCTCTGGACGCCCCGCTCACGTCATGCCCCTCCGCCGGCCCGGACGCCGGACGCGAACTTCGGTACCCGCATGATGACCTTGGTGCCCGACCCCATCGCCGTCTCGACAACCAGACCGTAATCGTTGCCGAACGCCGCCCGCAGGCGATGGTCCACATTCGTCAGCCCGACGTGCGCCGAATGCCCCGCGACGGGTGTGGCACCGTCGGCCAGGGCGTCGGCCGGGCCCGACCGCAGCGCCTCGGGGTCCATGCCGACGCCGTCGTCCTCGACCGTGATGACGCAGTCGGTGCCCTCGTCGAGCGCCACGATCTCGACGCTGCCGCCCCGCCGGTCGGCGAAGCCGTGCCGAACGGCGTTCTCCACCAACGGCTGCAGCACCAGGAACGGCACCACGACGTTCAACATCTCGGGCGCGACCTGCAACCTGACCTTGAGCGCGTCGCCGAAGCGCGCCCGCTCCAGCGTCAGATAGCGGTCGATGTTGCGCAGTTCGTCGGACAGCGTCGTGTACTGCCCCGCCGCGCGGAACGAGTAGCGGGTGAAGTCCGCGAACTCGAGGACGAGGTCGCGGGCGCGGTCGGGATCGGTGCGGACGAACGAGGCGATGGTGGTGAGCGCGTTGTAGATGAAGTGCGGGCTGATCTGTGCGCGCAGGGCCAGCACCTCGGCGCGGTCGAGTCGGGCGCGCGACGCGTCGAGGTCGGCGAGTTCGAGCTGGCTCGCCGCATAGCGGGCCACCTCGCCGATCGCCCCGAGCGTGCCGGGCCCGGGTTCCCGCGCCAGCACCGCGACCAGCACGCCGAGGGTGTCGCCGCCGTCGGTGACCAGCGGTTGGGCCACCATCGATCCGCCGCGGTGCTCGGCCATGATGCGGCGTTGGCCGGTCAGTGCGTCGGCCGCGGCGGTGGTCGCCTCGGCGATCACGTCGTCGGGCCAGGTGGCGCGATCGGCGGGGTCGTGCGCGAGGTGCTGGCCGGCGTCGTCGAGCAGCACGACGCCGTCGGCGCCGGTGAGCCTGCGCAGGAACGGCGCCGCGCGCAACGCCGAGTCGGCGGTGAGCCCGTCGCGCAGTTCGCGCGCCGCGAGCGATGCGGTGTGCAGTGCCTCGTGGGTGGCGCGCTCGGTGGGGGTGGCCACGACGCGGCGGGTGCGCACCGCGACGACGGCGGCGATCACGGTGGCCAGGATCAACGCGGCCGCGAGTGCTATCGCGATCTCACCCGGCATGTCACCTCGCACTGATCGGGTCGGGTCCTCACGTGGGGGCCACCTTAGACTGGGCCGATGGCGAAACTGCAGCTCGTGCAAGATCCGGCGGCCGACGAGCTGCTGGAGTCGAACCCGTTCGCGCTCCTCGTCGGCATGCTCCTGGACCAGCAGATCCCGATGGAGGTCGCGTTCGCGGGTCCGCGGAAGATCGCCGACCGGATGGGCGACGTGGACGCGCGCGAGATCGCGGACTACGACCCGGAGAAGTTCATCGCCCTGGTGTCGGAACGTCCCGCGGTGCATCGCTTCCCGGGGTCGATGGGCAAGCGGGTGCAGGAGCTGGCCCGCGTCGTCGTCGACGAGTACGGCGGCAGTGCTCCTGCGTTGTGGACGGCGGGCGATCCCGACGGTGCCGAGGTGTTGCGGCGGCTCAAGGCGTTGCCCGGCTTCGGCGATCAGAAGGCGCGGATCTTCCTGGCGCTGCTCGGCAAGCAGTACGGGGTGACGCCCACGGGGTGGCGCGAGGCGGCGGGCGACTACGGCAGGGACGGCGTGCACATGTCCGTCGCGGACGTCGTCGACGCGAACTCGCTGGACGAGGTGCGGGCGTTCAAGAAGGCCGCGAAGGCGAAGGCGAAGGATCAGGCGAAGGCCGCCAAGTCCTGACCCCGGCCCGCCGATCCTGCTGGGAGATCGCGTCCGGGCCCGACATCGCGATCCGACCGCAGTCTCGGCAGCGGGGGAGACCCTGCTCGTGGGATCGTTGAGTCATGGCGAAGACACATTTGAACTGCCCGTGCGGCGAGGCGATCACCGGCTCGGACGAAGACGATCTGGTGGAGAAGGCGCAGAGCCATCTCTCGGAGTCGCACCCCGGTCGTGAGTACGACCGCGAGATGATCCTCTTCATGGCGTACTGACCGAAGCCGCGAGCGTGCGCGTCGCGCCGGGGAATCAGGCCGGCGTTCAGGTCGACGCGCACGCTCGCGGGGTGGGACGGTGGCTTCAGGGCACCACCGTCGAGCCAATGGTCGGCATGAACTGACACTGCTTCTCAGTGGTCGTCACCTGACCGAAGATCGTGGACATGATGGATCCGGACCCGGTGTCGGCGATCGCGACGAGGGTGGTCGGACCCGCGGGGTTGATGTCGCCCTGCGGCTTGAGCGTCGCCGAGCCGGACTTGCCCGACGTCAGGTTCACCCAGGTGACGTTGAGCGGCAGCTTCTGCTCTGCCGCGGGACCGGGGGTGCCCATGGCGGTGAACACGTAGGCGGTCTGGCCGGCCGCGGGGCCGGGGGCCGGGATCTTCGCCGGGCCGGCGACCGAGATCGCCGTCGCCAGAACGTTTCCGCCGTCCTTCATGCAGCCGTTGCTGATCGACGGGTACATGAAGTCCTGCGTCACCGGCGCATCCGGGCCGAAGCCGGGAGTGGCCTCGCCGGGTGCGGGCGCCGGCGCGGCAGCCAGTGCGGCCGCGTCGGGTGCGGGGACGGCGGGGTCGGGTGCCGGTGCGGGGACGGCCTCCGGTGCGGGGGCCGGAGCAGGTGCGGGCGCCGCGAGTGCGTCCGGCGCGGGAGCCGGCAGGGCCTCGGGGGCAGGAGCGGGTGCGGGTTCGGGTGCCAGTGCGGCCTCGGGAGCCGGGGCCGGTGCCGCCGCCGGAACTGCCTCGGGCGCAGGCCCTGCCGCGTGGGCGGGGTTGATGCCAGCAGGCAGGTGCGCCTCGGTGCCGGGTGTCACCCCGGCCGCCGGGACGTGCGCCACCTGAACCGCCGCCGGATCGGTGACGAACTGGTTGACCGCGGCGGCCACGTTCTTGGAATCCGCGGGGGCTGCCGAATTCCCCGCGAACGCCGCCGCGGCGGCCATGAGCATCGATGCGGCGTTCGTCGGATCCGCGGCCGCCTGCTGAATGGCGGGCGCGATGCTTTCGATCGCCGGCAGGCCAGGTGCCTGCAGGTTGCCGATCGGCACCGGCAGCGGTGCCGCCGGTTCGGCGTGGGCGACCGTCTGGGCACCCATGACCAGTACGGCCGATGCGCCGATCGCAGTGAACAGCGTCCTCATCGATGACATGACTCTCCCGTGTATTTGATTCCGAGTGTCTGTTGGTCAGCTGACGATCACGGCAGGCCGGAAGTCGGGAACATCAGCGGTGCAAGGCTTTCCAGGCTGGATGCACCGGCGGTCGCGGCGGCCGGGGCGGCTGCGACGGCGGGGCCGGCGGCGGCCGGGACCGCGGCCACCGAGTTGGTGGGCAGCAGGCCCGCGAGCGGGATGCCCGGGGGCAGCAGCGAAGCCAGGTCACCGGCCAGGCCGGCGGTCTGCGTGGACGGCGTCGCGACCGGTGCGACGGGTGCCTGCGGCAGCGTGACCTGGGCCAGCGGCGCGGGGGCCGCGGCCGGTGCGGTCTGGGGAAGGTTGACCTCGGCGAGCGGCGCCGGTGCCGCGGCGGGTGCCGCAGGCGCGGTCAGCGGCGCGGCGAGGGCGTTCAGCGGTGCGGGCAGCGAGCCCGGCTGCGGGAGGTTGACCGCGGCGGTGGGGGCCGGGGCGGCGGCGGCGACCGGCTTGGCGGGGCCGGTGAGCATGGAGCCCAGGGCCTGCAGCATCTGCGGCGCGGCGGCCACCGGGTCCAGGGGCAGGCCGGGGATGCTCGGCAACGCGGGGGCCGGCGCCGGAACGGGCTCGGCTGCGGCGGGAGCCGACAGCGCCAGTGCGGCACCGACTGTCCCGGCAGCGGCAATCATGCTGGTAGCGAACAGTTTTCTTGCGATGTTCATCGTTCTCCCAATCGGTTGTCGGCACGTCTGCAACCGAAGCTACGGAGTTACTGGTGTTACTCAAGTGACACGTGTGGCATTTACTCAACCGTTATGCACACGACGGCTCCGCGTGACCGGTCGCTAGAGTCGGGCGGATAGATCACCTTTCGCCCACGGCGCCGGCCGACGCCCCCACCAGGAGCCGCCTGTTGCGTGCGGCGCCCTGGCTGCTCGCGCTCAGCATCGCCGCCCGACTCGCCTGGACGTACCTGGTTCCCAACGGCGCGAACTTCGTGGACCTGCACGTCTACGTCGGCGGGGCCGCCACCATCGGGACCGGCCGGTCGCTGTACGACTTCGTCTACGCCGACCAGACGCCCGACTTCCCGCTGCCGTTCACCTACCCGCCGTTCGCCGCGGTGGTGTTCCAGCCGCTGCACCTGCTGCCGTTCGGCGTGTTGTCCTTCATCTGGCAGATCGGGATCATCGCGGCGCTCTACGGCGTGTCGTGGTTGACGCTGCGTCTGCTGAACCGCAGCGGCCATTCGCTCGCGATGCTGTGGACCGCCGTCGGCATTTGGACCGAACCGCTGCGCAGCACGTTCGACTACGGCCAGGTGAACGTCATCCTGGTCCTCGCCGTGCTCTACGCGGTGTACAGCACGCGATGGTGGCTGTCGGGACTGCTGGTCGGTCTCGCCGCGGGCGTGAAGCTGACGCCCGCGATCGCGGGGCTGTACTTCCTCGGCGCGAAGAGGTGGGGTGCGGCGGTGTTCTCGGGGGTCGTGTTCTTCGCGACCGTCGGCGTCTCACTGCTGGTGCTCGGCGACCAGGCGCGCTTCTACTTCACCGACCTCCTCGGCGACGCCGGACGGATCGGCCCGATCGGCACGTCGTTCAACCAGTCCTGGCGTGGCGGCGTCTCCCGGATCCTCGGGTACGACGCCGGATACGGACCGGCCGTGCTCGCGGCCCTCGCGGTGACCGCCGTGCTCGCGGTGCTGGCGTGGCGCGCGATCGGGGGCGCATCGGACAGGCTCGGTGCGATCCTCGTCGTGCAGTTGTTCGGGCTGCTGCTGTCGCCGATCTCCTGGACCCACCACTGGGTGTGGCTGATCCCGCTGATGATGTGGCTGCTGCACGGGCCGCTGCGCTCGCGCGCGGGCGCGCGGATCCTCGGCTGGGGCTGGCTGGCCCTGACGCTGATCGGCGTGCCGTGGCTGCTGAGCTTCGCCCAGTCGACGATCTGGGAGATCGGGCGGCCCTGGTACCTGGCGTGGGCCGGCCTGGTCTACGCCGTCGCCACGCTGGCGACCCTGGCGTGGATGGCCGCTAGCCGCCGACGATCCCGTTGATCTCCCGGGCCATGTCGACGTCCTTGTCGGTGATGCCGCCCTCGGAATGCGTGACGAGCGCGAATGTCACGGTGCGCCAACGGATGTCGATGTCCGGATGGTGATCCTGCTGCTCGGCCACCTGGGCCACGCGACGAACCGCGTCCACCCCGGTCAGGAACTCGGGGAAGTCGACCGACCGGCGCAGTGCCCCGTCGGCGCGCTCCCACCCCCCGAGGTCGGGTAGTACGGCGTCGACCTGCTCGTCCGTGAGAACCGTCATGCCTCGGGTATACCGCGTGCCGCCCTCGGAGACCAGGGGTCCTGTGGCCGCGGACGGCACGTGAACTGCCCACCTCGTAGCGACAACTCGCGACACGACGACCCATTGTCGCGACTTGTCGCTCAGAGGCGGGCACGGATCATTCCCGCTCCGGCGGGCCCGGCGGCACGGAGGCGGGCACGGATCATGCCGGCCCCGGCGGCACGGACCGAACCGCAGCCGCACCGGCCGCGTCGTCACGTACCTTGACCACATCGTGACCGGACCCGAACCCGTCGTCGTCGTCGCAGGAGCCCTCGTCGACGGCGCCACGCTGCTGATCGCGCAGCGCGAACGCCCGGCCGAACTGGCGGGCCTGTGGGAACTCCCGGGCGGCAAGGCCGCGCCGGGCGAGTCGGACCAGGAGGCGCTCGTCCGCGAACTGCGCGAGGAACTCGGCGTCGAGGTGACCGTCGGGGAGCGGGTCGGCGACGACGTGACGTTGAGCGCGTCGATGACGCTGCGCGCCTACCTCGTCACCCTCGTGGACGGCGTCGTCACACCGCACGACCACCGCGCGCTGCGCTGGGTGCGCGCCGACGACCTCCACGACGTGGATTGGGTGCCCGCCGACCGCGCCTGGCTGCCCGATCTGACGACGGCGCTGGGATCCGCTCGGCCCCGATGATCACCGGCCGTGGTGACTTGCGGCACACACCCGACGGAGGCGTCCCGACCCCGATCCGACGACGGCGCGCCCCGGGATGCCGCCGTAGAACGACGTGCCGGCCCGGCGCGGGCGCCGGCACGATCGGCTCCGAAGACGGGACGGCGGACGACGGGTCACCGACCCCGTCCTGCGCCATCCCCGCAGCTCATCACGCCTTTCTCGCGCGTTTGAACACCTTCTCCAGGTCCTTGCCGCGGATGCCGGACAGCTCCGCCCTGTGCACCTTGTGCAGGACCAGCGGGCACCGCTTGCACCGGGGCTTGGACCGGCAACACTTCTTCTTCGCCTTGACCCCAGCGAACTTCTCGACCACCACGACCCTCTCGTGTGTACCTGCACGTTTTCGCGATTGCCCACCTGCGCTGCGACAATCGTGGACGTGGATTTGCCCCAAGACTTTCGTAACGTAGCCATCGTCGCGCACGTGGACCACGGCAAGACGACCCTCGTCGACGCGATGTTGCGGCAGTCCGGCGCACTCAGCCACCGCGGCGACGACGCCATCGAACGCCTGATGGACTCCGGTGACCTGGAGAAGGAAAAGGGCATCACCATCCTGGCCAAGAACACGGCCGTGCACCGTCACAACGCCGACGGCACCATGACGGTGATCAACGTCATCGACACCCCCGGCCACGCCGACTTCGGTGGCGAGGTCGAGCGCGGTCTCTCGATGGTCGACGGCGTCCTGCTCCTGGTCGATGCGTCGGAGGGCCCGCTCCCGCAGACGCGCTTCGTGCTGCGCAAGGCGCTGACGGCGCACCTGCCGGTCATCGTCTGCGTCAACAAGACCGACCGCCCGGACGCCCGCATCGCCGAGGTCGTCTCCGAGAGCCATGACCTGCTGCTCGACGTCGCCTCCGATCTCGACGAGGAAGCGCAGAAGGCCGCCGAGTTCGCGCTCGGCCTGCCCACGCTGTACGCCTCGGGCCGCGCAGGCATCGCCAGCACGACCGAGCCCGCCAACGGCGAGAACCCCGACGGCGAGAACCTCGACCCGCTGTTCGACGTCCTCATGGAGCACATCCCGCCGCCGCAGGGCGACCCCGAGGCGCCGCTGCAGGCACTGGTCACCAACCTCGACGCGTCGGCATTCCTCGGCAGGCTCGCGCTCGTCCGCATCTACAAGGGCAAGCTGCGCAAGGGTCAGCAGGTCGCGTGGATGCGCGAGGTCGACGGACACCCCGTCATCACCAACTCGAAGATCACCGAGCTGCTCGCCACCGAGGGCGTCGAGCGCACCAGCACCGACGAGGCCGTCGCCGGTGACATCGTCGCCGTCGCGGGCATGCCCGAGATCATGATCGGCGACACCCTCGCCGACATCGAGCACGCCCACGCGCTGCCGCGCATCACCGTCGACGAGCCCGCCATCTCGGTCACGATCGGCACCAACACCTCGCCGCTGGCGGGCAAGGTGTCCGGCCACAAGCTCACCGCACGCATGGTGAAGAGCCGCCTCGACAGCGAACTGGTCGGCAACGTGTCCATCAAGGTCGTCGACATCGACCGTCCGGACGCGTGGGAGGTGCAGGGTCGTGGCGAGCTGGCGCTGGCCATCCTCGTCGAGCAGATGCGCCGCGAGGGCTTCGAGCTGACCGTCGGCAAGCCGCAGGTGGTCACCCGGACCGTCGACGGCAAGCTCCACGAGCCGTTCGAAATCATGACGATCGACTGTCCCGAGGAGTTCGTCGGCGCCGTCACCCAGCTGATGGCCGCACGTAAGGCCCGCATGGAGGAGATGGCCAACCACGCCGCAGGCTGGGTGCGGATGGACTTCATCGTGCCCTCGCGTGGCCTGATCGGCTTCCGCACCGACTTCCTGACGCTGACCCGCGGCACCGGCATCGCGAACGCGGTGTTCGAGGGGTACCGCCCCTGGGCCGGCGAGATCCGCGCCCGGCACACCGGATCGCTGGTCTCCGACCGGAGCGGCAAGATCACCCCGTTCGCGATGACGCAGCTGTCCGATCGTGGACAATTCTTCGTCGAGCCCGGTGACGACACCTACGAGGGTCAGGTCGTCGGGATCAATCCGCGTGCGGAAGACCTCGACATCAACGCCACCCGTGAGAAGAAGCTCACCAACATGCGTTCGGCCAACGCGGACGTCTTCGAGACGTTGGCGCGACCGATGGAGATGGGCCTCGAACTGGCCATGGAGTTCTGCGCCGAGGACGAGTGCGTCGAGGTGACCCCCGAGGTCGTCCGCGTGCGCAAGGTCGAACTCAACGCCTCGCTGCGTGCTCGCGCGAAGTCCCGCCTGAAGGCGCGCAACTGATCAGGTGCGGGTGGTCGTTAACCTGAACACCGTGCCGACGAAGACGCGACGCGTATCGACCGTCGTCGGCATGCTGTCCTGCGTGCTGCTGGTGGGTTCGTGCACGGTGAGCCCGCCGCCGGCGCCGCAGAGCACCGACACCACGGTGAGCACGCCGCCGCCGCCCATGAAGGCGACGCAGATCATCATGGCGATCGACTCGATCGGGGCTGGGTTCAACCCGCACCTCATGTCGGACCAGTCGCCGGTGAACGCCGCCATCTCGTCACTGGTACTGCCCAGCTCCTTCCGGCCGATCGCCGACCCGGCGTCCCCCACGGGATCGCGCTGGGAACTCGACACGTCCCTGCTCGAGTCCGCCGACGTCACCAACGGCGACCAGTTCACCGTCACCTACAAGATCCGGCCCGAGGCGTCCTGGACCGACAACGCCCCGATCGCCGCCGACGACTACTGGTACCTGTGGCGCCAGATGGTCAGCGAGCCCGGCGTCGTCGACCCCGCGGGCTACGACCTGATCACCGGGGTGCAGTCGGTGGAGGGTGGCAAGACCGCGGTCGTGACGTTCTCGCAGCCGTATCCGGCGTGGCGGGAACTGTTCAACGACCTGCTGCCCGCGCACATCGTGAAGGACGTGCCCGGCGGCTTCGCGGCGGGTCTGGCCCGCGCGATGCCCGTGACCGGCGGCCAGTTCCGCGTCGAGAGCATCGACCCGCAGCGCGACGAGATCCTCCTGGCCCGCAACGACCGCTTCTGGGCCGAGCCCGCCAAGCCAGACCTCATCCTGTTCCGGCGCGGTGGCGCACCCGCGGCGCTCGCCGACTCCATCCGCAACGGCGACACGCAGGTGGCCCAGGTGCACGGCGGGCAGGCGGCGTTCGCGCAGCTGAGCGCCATCCCCGACGTCCGCACCGCCCGCATCGTCACGCCCCGGGTCATGCAGCTGACGCTGCGCGCACAGCAGCCGATGCTCGTCGACCCGCAGGTGCGCAGGGCCATCCTCGGACTGCTCGACGTCGACCTGCTCGCCGCCGTCGGCGCGGGCAGCGACAACACCGTGACGCTGGCGCAGGCCCAGGTGCGCTCACCCTCGGACCCCGGCTACGTCCCCACCTCGCCGCCGGCGATGACGCGGGAGGCCGCGCTCGCCCTGCTGGGTCAGGCCGGTTATCAGATCGAGCCGGTGGCGACTCCGGTTCCGCCGACACCCGGCACGCCGCTGCCCGACGATCGCGGCCGCGTCACCAAGGACGGTCAGCCGCTGGCGCTGGTGCTGGGCGTCGCCGCCAACGATCCGACCTCGGTGGCGGTGGCCAACACCGCGGCCGACCAACTGCGCAGCGTCGGCATCGCGGCGTCGGTGCTGGCGTTGGATCCGCCGACGCTCTACGGCGATGCGCTGGCCGACAACCGGGTCGACGCGATCGTCGGCTGGCACCAGGCGGGTGGCGACCTGGCCACCGCGCTGGCATCGCGGTACGGCTGTCCGGCGCTGGTGGCCGCGGCCGTGACGACCGCGCCGCCCACCGGCTCGCCCGCGCCGAACCCGACGTCGACGACGACCACCCCGCCCACCACCACGACCACCACCGCGGGCCCGGCACCGGAGTCCGACCAGCTCGTCCAGGCGCCCAGCAACCTGACCGGGATCTGCGACCGCAGCATCCAGCCGAGGATCGACGCAGCGCTCGACGGCACCGAGAACGTGGCCGCCGTCATCGACGCCGTCGAGCCCCGCCTGTGGAGCATGTCGACGGTGCTGCCGATCCTGCAGGACACCACGATCGTCGCCGCGGGTCCGAGCGTCCAGAACGTCAGCCTCGGCGGTGCGGTGCCGGTCGGCATCGTGGGCGATGCCGGCAAGTGGATCAAGCTGCCGCGGTAGACCTTCGGCGGTCCCGTGCCCGACGGATGGTGTCTGCCGCGTAGGCCGCGACGCCGAACACCAGTAGCACCCACAGCGGCGGCCGGGCGAGTTCCCAGACGAACAATGCCGCCCACAGCGGTGCGCGCTGCGTGACCGCCAGCACGCCGGCGGCACAGGTCAGCGACACCGCCGACACCGAGAGATCGGTTCCCGTCCACTGATTCACCGCCAGGGTCACCACCGATCCCGCTGCCGCACCGGTCGCGAGCGCGGGTGTGATCATGCCGCCCACCGCGCCCGCGCGCAGGAACAACGCCGTCAGAAGCGGTTTGAGGCACAGGATGGCCGCCGCGGCACCGAGCGTCAGGCTCGCGTCGACGCTGACGGTGAGGACGCTGTGCCCGTTGCCGGGCAGTTCGGGCCGCCAGATGGAACAGACGCCGGTGACCAACCCGGCACCCGCGATCGTGGGAACGAGTGTCCACGAACGGATCTGAGGCTTTCGCCGAGCCGCCGTCACGAGCCGGTCGAAGGCCAGGCCGATCGCCACCGACAGCGGTGCGATCGCCAGCGCGAGGAAGACGAACAGGTAGGACAGCGACGGATCGGGCCACGTCAGCGAGCGCTCGACGTGCGTCACCGGCGACGCGACGGCGACGGCAATGCTCGAGGTGATGAGGGCGGTCCCCAGCGCGCGAGGATGCCACGTGCCGAGCAGGATTCGCGTCGCGAACAGTGCGCCGCCCAGCGGGACGCCGTAGACCGCGCCGAGTCCCGCACCCGCCGCGCACGCCAGCAGGATCTCCCGGTCGCGCGGCGTGAGCGACAGCCGCGACGTGCCGAGGTCGCCCATCGACGCGGACAGCTGCCGCGGCGCACCCTCCCGGCCCAGCGACGCGCCCGCGCCGACCAGCAGCACCTGCAGTCCCGCGTCGAGCGACATCCGCAGCCGGGGGATCGGCCGGTGCTCGGCGATGGTGGCCGACAGGCTCGGCACGTCGGCGCGGCGACGCAGCAGCCACCAGCCCAGTCCGGCCAGCGCGCCACCGATCATCGGTCCGATCGCCCGCCGAACCGGGCTGCTGTCGCCCACGCCGGACAGCAGGGACCCGAACGAATAGTGGTAGGTGAGGTGCTCGACGGCGTGCAGCAGCACCGTGGTCAACGCACCCGCGACGCCGGCGAGGATCCCGATCACCACGATGCCGCAGAGGTACTCGCACGCGCGCCGCGACACCGGGTGAATCTATCTTGTCCGAATGGAAGTTCCGCGGTTGCTCTTCGTCCACGCCCATCCCGACGACGAGACCCTCGTGACCGGCGCGACCATCGCCCACTACGCGTCCCGTGGCGCCGAGGTCTGCGTCGTCACGTGCACGTTGGGCGAGGAGGGCGAGGTCATCGGGGACCGCTGGGCCCGGCTCGTCGTCGACGGCGCCGATCAGCTCGGCGGTTTCCGCATCGGCGAACTCACCGCCGCACTGACCCACCTCGGCGTGGCCGAACCCGTGTTCCTGGGCGGCGCCGGACGCTGGCGCGACTCCGGCATGGTCGGGACGCCGCCGCGGCACCGGGAGCGGTTCGCCGACGCGGTGCTGGCCGAACCCGTCGCCGCGCTCGCCGAGATCATCGCGTCCATGCGCCCGCACGTCGTGGTCACCTACGACGGGAACGGCGGGTACGGCCACCCCGACCACATCCGCACCCACGAGGTCGCGATGGCGGCGGTCGCCGAGGCCGCCGGTTCCTGGCGGGTGCCCAAGGTCTACTGGACGGTGACGTCGCACACCGCGCTGGCCGACGGCCTCGCGGACCTCGCCGCCGTCGACCTGCCCGCCACCTGGACCCGGGTACCGGTCGCCGACTTCCCGTTCCGCTTCGACGACGGCGAGATCGACGCCGTCATCGACGCACCCGAGAGCCGCCCGGCCAAGATCGCGGCGATGCGCGCGCACGCCACCCAGGTCACCGTCACTCCCGACGGCCGGGCGTTCGTGCTGTCCAACGACGTCGTGCAACCGGTGCTGCACGCCGAGCACTTCGTGCTCGCGGCGGGCGACGCGGGGGAGCGCGACGGGCGCGGCTGGGAGACGGATTTGCTGGCAGGCGTGAATCTCGGATAGCTCGGCTAGGACGAGGTAAGCTCCGAACGACTCGGCGGCGCGACTGCGTGACTGACCAGAAGGGATGGCGATGGACCCGGACCTGGATCCCAACCTGCAGCACTGGCAGGACCGCCTGGACAACTTCCAGTGGGTCACGGGCTCGCTCGTCGCACTGCTCGACAGCATCCCGACCTGATCGTCGACGCTCCGGGCTGGCAACGGCCCGTGATTCTTGGTGTCCTCGCAGTCGACGGCGTGATCTCCGCGATCGCGGGCGCCCTCTTTCTTCCCCTCTACGTCGGCGGTCTGCCGTTCCCCATCAGCGGGCTGGTCAGCGGCGCCGTCAACCTGGCGCTGGTGTGGGCCGCGTTCCAGTGGACGTCGTCGGTCCGGGTCGCGGCGTTGCCGCTGTGGGCGTGGCTGCTGACGGTCGTCGGCCTGTCGCTCGGCGGACCCGGCGACGACATCGTGTTCGGCGGCGCGGGCATCATGCAATTGGGGCCGATCGTCATGCTGGTCCTCGGCGCGGCGCCCCCGGTCTGGTTCGTGTACCGGCGGACGCAGGTGCGGGTCTGACCGCTTAGGCGTCGGGCTTCGCGTCGGGCTTGGTGTCGGTGTCGGGCGTGGTGTCTGCGGCTGGCGGGGCGGCGGTCTCGACGTCCTCGACCTTGGTAGTCCCGGTGGTGGTCTCGCCCGTCGTGGCGCCGGTGGTGGCGCCAGTGGTCGGCGTGGTGGTCGGCGTGGTGGTCGGCGTGGTGGTGCCGCCACGCACCTCGCCCTGCGCCCGAACCGTGCCGTTGGTCGTGGTGGTCGGCGCGTCGTCCTCGACGGACTCGGCGGTTGGCTTCTCCGTGGGCTCTTCGGTCGTGGGCGCCTCTGCCGTGGGCTCCTCGGCCGGTGCTTCGGCCTGGGGCTCTGCGGGTGTTCCGGGCTCCGGTGTCGCGGGCCCGGGCGTCTCGACTTCAGCCGGCCCGGGAATCGTTCCGCCGTCGGCCCCGGCCCCGGCCGCGCCGTCGACGTCCTCCTCGACCGCCGCGGGCAGCTCGGCGTCCGGCTGCTCCAGCCGCGCGGCCTCGGTCGACGCGGCGGTGACGTCGAGCGACAGGCTGGTGGCGTCCTGAACGGTGAACGGCAACGGAGGGAGCGGCGGGATCAGCCAGCCGAAGAAGTTGTTGAACTCCGCGATGCCGGTGTTGATCAGCGCGATGACCGAGGTCGTCGCCACCGCGGCGAGGCCGTCCAGGTAGGCGAACAGATTGAGGGGGTCGTTGACCACCGGAACGATCAGGTCGTAGACGACGCTGTCGGCGATCGGCCGCACCAGGTTGTAGTAGACGATGCCGACCTGATCACCGATCAGGTATCCGTACGGGATGAACTGCAGGACGTACTGCGACAGCTCGACGCCGTAGTCCACCCACCCCTGCAGCCACTGGTAGCCGGCGACGATCCCGTCGGACAGGGCGTTCAGGGGCACCGGTGCGGCAAGTGCGGCAGGCAGCAGGTCGGCGGCCTCCGGGTCGATGCGCTCGATGGCGGCGCGTGCGGTGGCGAGCTGCTCGGGGCGGAGCGGCTCGACGACCAGCGGCGTGACCGCGGCGGCCAGGCCGACCTGCGTCGTCGACGTGGGCGTCGCGTCCCGGTGGGTGGTCACTTCGGTGGGGGCGGCGACCAGGGACGAGATGGCGAGCGCCGCGACACCGGCGGTCACGTGGGAACGGAGGGAGACGTTCATCGTGGTGGCCTTCCGGCGTGGGGAGCGACGGGGACGAACTTACGCGGGTGTCAGCCCGGTCGGACGTTTCTCGCGAGAAGGGCCACGCCGGTGTCGAGCCGCTCGGACTACTGTGACGTCTATGCGAGCAGCGGTTCCATGCGGAATGTGGACAGGGCGGATGATTTCCGTCGACCACGGAGTTACAGGGGAGTGGCTCTGAACTCCCAGCGCGGCACTGCTCTGCCCAGCCCGGTGGTCCCCTCGAAGTCGGGGCCCCCTGGAACCGCCGATTCCGCCGACGCCCCCGCGCCGAGCCCGGCAGCGATGAAACGGGTGCTGCGACGCGCACGCGACGGCGTCGCCCTCAACGTGGACGAGGCCGCGATCGCGATGACCGCGCGCGGCGACGACCTGGTCGACCTGTGCGCCAGCGCCTCGCGCGTCCGCGATGCGGGTCTCGAGGCCGCGGGTCGCCGCGGCGCGACGGGCAAGCTTCCGGTCAGTTACTCGCGCAAGGTCTTCATCCCGGTGACGCACCTGTGCCGCGACACCTGCCACTACTGCACGTTCGTCACGGTGCCCGGCAAGCTGCGCGCCGAGGGCCGCGGCATGTTCATGGAGCCCGACGAGATTCTCGAGGTGGCCCGCCGCGGCGCGGAACTCGGCTGCAAGGAGGCGCTGTTCACCCTGGGTGACCGCCCCGAGGCGCGCTGGGACGAGGCGCGTCAGTGGCTCGACGAGCGCGGCTACGACTCGACGCTCGACTACGTGCGGGCGATGTCGATCCGGGTGCTCGAGGAGACCGGGCTGCTGCCCCACCTCAACCCCGGCGTGATGAGCTGGTCGGAGCTGAGCCGGCTCAAGCCGGTGGCCCCCTCCATGGGCATGATGCTCGAGACCACGTCGCGGCGTCTGTTCGAGACGAAGGGCCTCGCCCACTACGGCAGCCCCGACAAGGACCCCGAGGTGCGGCTGCGCACGCTCGACGACGCGGGACGCCTGTCGATCCCGTTCACCACCGGTCTGCTCGTCGGCATCGGCGAGACGCTCACCGAGCGCGCCGAGACGGTCCACGCGATTCGCCGCTCTCACAAGGAGTTCGGGCACGTCCAGGAAGTCATCGTGCAGAACTTCCGGGCCAAGGAGCGCACCGCGATGGCCGGTACGCCCGACACCGGCATCGACGACTTCGTCGCGACCATCGCCGTCACCCGCCTGGTCATGGGGCCCAAGGTCCGCATCCAGGCGCCGCCCAACCTGGTGTCGCGCGAGGAATGCCTGGCGCTGATCGGCGCCGGCGTCGACGACTGGGGCGGCGTCTCGCCGCTGACGCCCGACCACGTGAACCCCGAACGGCCGTGGCCCGCGCTCGACGACCTCGCCGCGGTCACCGCCGAGGCCGGTTACGACCTGGTGCAACGTCTCACCGCCCAGCCGCAGTACGTCCAGGCGGGCGCGGCGTGGATCGACCCACGCGTGTTCGGGCACGTCGCTGCGCTCGCCGACCCCGAGACCGGACTGGCGCTCGACGTCTCCCCGGTCGGGCGGCCATGGCAGGAGCCCGACGAGGCGACCGAGTCGCTCGGCCGCACCGACCTGCAGGCCGCGATCGACACCGAGGGACGCCGCACCGAGACCCGTAGCGACCTGGACTCCGCCTTCGGCGACTGGGAGTCGATCCGGGCGAAGGTCGAGGAGCTGGCGGCCCGCGCGCCGGAGCGCATCGACACCGACGTGCTCGCCGCGTTGCGGTCGGCGGAGCGCGACCCCGCAGGCTGCTCCGACGACGAGTATCTGGCGTTGGCCACCGCAGACGGCCCGGCCATGGATGCCGTTGCGGCGCTGGCCGATTCGCTGCGACGCGACGTCGTCGGCGACGACGTGACGTTCGTGGTGAACCGCAACATCAACTTCACCAACATCTGCTACACCGGCTGCCGGTTCTGCGCGTTCGCGCAGCGCAAGGGCGATGCCGACGCGTTCTCGCTGTCCACCTCCGAGGTGGCCGACCGCGCCTGGGAGGCGCACGTCGCAGGCGCCACCGAGGTCTGCATGCAGGGCGGCATCGATCCGGAGCTGCCCGTCACCGGGTACGCCGACATCGTCCGCGCGGTCAAGGCGCGGGTGCCGTCGATGCACGTCCACGCGTTCAGCCCGATGGAGATCTCCAACGGCGTCACCCGCAGCGGCACGTCGATCCGCGAGTGGCTGACCGACCTGCGGGCGGCGGGACTCGATTCGATCCCGGGCACGGCCGCCGAGATCCTCGACGACGAGGTGCGCTGGGTCCTGACCAAGGGCAAGCTGCCGACGTCGATGTGGATCGAGGTCGTCACCACGGCTCACGAGGTGGGGCTGAAGTCGTCGTCGACGATGATGTACGGCCACGTCGACACCCCGAAGCACTGGGTCGGCCACCTCAACGTGCTGCGCGGCATCCAGGACCGCACCGGCGGGTTCACCGAGTTCGTGCCGCTGCCGTTCGTGCACCAGTCGTCGCCGCTGTACCTGGCCGGCGGCGCGCGCCCCGGCCCGACGCACCGCGACAACCGTGCCGTCCACGCGCTGGCGCGAATCATGTTGCACGGCAGGATCGACAACATCCAGACCAGCTGGGTGAAGCTCGGCGTCGACCGCACGCGCGTCATGCTCAACGGCGGGGCAAACGACCTCGGCGGCACGCTGATGGAGGAGACCATCTCGCGGATGGCGGGCTCGGAAAACGGGTCGGCCAAGTCGGTCGAGGAACTCGTCGCGATCGCCGAGGGCATCGGTCGTCCGGCCCGTCAGCGCACCACGACGTACACCCCCCTCGCCGCCTGACGCGTCCCCCCCCTGTGATCCGTGGGGGTCCTTCCGCGAGCGTGCGTGTTTGCGGGCGACACGCCGGGCTGGAACCTGAGTTCGTGCACGCTCACGGGTGCGCAGCCTAGGCTGCCCTAAGCCTTAGGAACCCGAAACACATTGCGCCGAGACTCTTTCAACGCACTCGGGGACGGCTGGTCGACCGCTATCTTGAGCTGTCGCCCAGCCCAGGAGTGCGCATGACCACGATCTTCGGCCTCCCCGCCCACGCACTGCTGGTGCACGGGCTGGTGGTCCTCGCCCCGCTGACCGCTGCCCTGCAGATCCTGTGCGCGCTGTGGCCCGCTGCGCGCCGCCGATTCGTGTGGCTGGTGCTCGCCTTCTCGGTCGCCGTGCTCGTCTCGACGCCGCTCGCCGTTTCCGCCGGCGAATGGCTCTACGGCCGCGAGGAGGAGCACAGTCCCATCCTCGAAGCCCACGAGGAACGCGGCGAGTGGATGATCTACTTCGCGGTCGGACTGCTGATCGTGTCCATCGCCCTGACGGCGCAGCATTGGCTCGAGACGCGGAAACCGGCGAAGCGCACCGTGCTCAACGTGACGGTGGCGGTGCTCGCGGTGGTCGTCGGTGTGTCCGCGGTGGTCGGAGTGGTGCGCATCGGCCACTCCGGGACCGAGGCGAAGTGGGGCGTCATCTCCGTCGGCTGATCCGGACCGCGGTCCGGAATAACATCGGACTGCGGTCCGTTTCACTCGGAAGAAGCGCCGACGCGCGGCGCTCACACCCGAGGAGACACGCCATGACCGCAGCAGTAGCCACCGACCTGACCGCAGGTACGTGGGCCATCGATCCCGTTCACTCGTCCGTCTCGTTCACCGTCCGCCACCTCGTGGTGAGCAAGGTCCGCGGCAGCTTCGGCACGTTCTCCGGCGCGATCGTCGTCGCGGAGGACGGCACCCCGTCGGTGACCGCGGAGATCGCCGTCGACTCGGTGGTCACCGGCAACGAGCAGCGCGACCAGCACCTCAAGTCGGCCGACTTCTTCGACGTCGCCAACCACCCCACCGCGACCTTCACGTCCACCGGCGTCCGCGCCGACGGCGACGCGTACGTGCTCGACGGTGACTTCACGCTGCACGGCGTCACCAAGCCCGTCAGCCTCCAGCTCGAGTTCAACGGCGTCAACCCCGGCATGGGTCACGGCGAGGTCGCGGGCTTCGAGGCCTCGGTCGTGCTGAACCGCAAGGACTTCGGCATCGACATCAACATGCCGCTGGAGACCGGCGGAGCCGTGGTCGGCGACAAGGTCACCATCACCCTCGAGATCGAGGCGCTCAAGCAGGCCTGATCTCACCCCGCGAGCGTGCGCTTTCTCGGGTTTCGCTCCGGCGTGTTGCCCGCAGACACGCACGCTCGCGGAAGGGGGCGACCCCCTCGGCGTCCGCGGAAGGGGGTCACCCCCTCGCAGACACGCACGCTCGCGGAAGGGGGCGACTACAGGCGGGCGGCGAGTTCGGTGCCCTGGCGGATCGCGCGCTTGGCGTCGAGTTCGGCGGCGACGGCCGCGCCGCCGATGACGTGCGGCTCGATCCCGTCGCGGCGCAACCCGTCCTCGAGGTCGCGGACCGGCTCCTGGCCCGCGCAGACGACGACGTTGTCGACGGCGAGCAGGCGGGTGCCGGTCCTCTTTGGCCCGAAGCTGATGGAGAGTCCGTCGTCGTCGATGCGTTCGTAGTTGACGCCGGACAGCTGCTCGACGCCCTTCGCCTTCAGCGACGCGCGGTGCACCCAGCCCGACGTCTTGCCCAGGCCGCGGCCCTGCGGTCCCGTGGTGCGCTGCAGCAGGTACACCTCGCGCGCCGGCGGCAGCGGGATCGGCGCCACCAGCGCGCCGCGGACCTCCTGCGGGTCGGCGGCGCCCCACTCCGCCTTCCACTCCTTGAGGTTCAGCGTCGGAGACTCGGTCGTGACGAGGAACTCGCTGACGTCGAAGCCGATGCCACCCGCGCCGATCACCGCGACCCGGTCGCCGATCGGCGCGCCGAGGAGGGCGTCGGCGTAGGACAGCACCATCGGGTGGTCGATGCCGGGGATCTGGGGCATCCGCGGGGTCACGCCGGTGGCCAGCACGACGTCGTCGAACTCCGCCAGGCCCTCGACCGAGGCCCGTGCGCCGAGGCGTACGTCGACGCCGTGCTTGGCCAGCATCGTGGTGTAGTAGCGCAGCGTCTCGGCGAACTCCTCCTTGCCGGGAACCCTTCTGGCGAGGTCGAATTGGCCGCCGATCGACGAACCCGCCTCGAACAGGGTCACGCGGTGTCCGCGTTCCGCGGCGGTGACGGCGGCCGACAGTCCGGCCGGGCCGGCGCCGACGACCGCCACCGAGCGGGCGCGCCGGGTGGGTCCGAGGACGAGCGTCGTCTCGTGTCCGGCGCGCGGGTTGAGCAGGCACGACACCGTCTGATGCTTGAACGCGTGGTCCAGACATGCCTGGTTGCAGGCGATGCAGGTGTTGATCTCGTCGGCCCGGTCGGCCGCGGCCTTGCGCACCCAGTCCGGGTCCGACAGCAACGGTCGTGCCATCGAGACCAGCTGCACGCGGCCGTCGGCGAGGATCTGATCGGCGGACTGCGGCATGTTGATCCGGTTGGACGCGACGACGGGGATGGTGACGTGTTCGGCGACGGCATTGCTGACGTCGACGAAGGCGCCCGTCGGCACGGACGTCACGATGGTCGGCACCCGCGCCTCGTGCCACCCGATGCCGGTGTTGATCATCGTCGCGCCGGCAGCCTCGACTTCGGTTGCGAGCGACACGATCTCGTCCCAGCTCTGGCCGTCCTCGACGTAGTCGGCCATCGACATCCGGTAGCAGACGATGAAGTCGCGACCCACGGCCTCGCGGGTGCGCCGGACGATCTCCACCGGCATCCGGCGCCGCTTCTCGGGGGTCCCGCCCCAGGCGTCGGTGCGCTTGTTGGTGCGGGGCGCGAGGAACTGGTTGAGCAGGTACCCCTCGCTGCCCATGATCTCGACGCCGTCGTAGCCGGCCTCGCGGGCCAACAGTGCGCAGCGCACGAAGTCGTCGATGGTGCCCTCGACGTCGCGCAGTCGCCGCGGCCGAAAGGGGTTGATGGGAGCCTTGATCGACGACGCGCTCACCGACAGCGGATGGAACGCGTACCGCCCCGCATGCAGCACCTGCAGCAGGATCTTGCCGCCCTCGGCGTGGACGGCGTCGGTCACCCGACGGTGTCTGCGGGCATCGGCGGACGACAGCATCTGCGCCGCGAACGGCAGCAGCCATCCCGTGCGGTTGGGCGCGTACCCGCCGGTGATGATCAGCCCGACGCCACCGCGCGCACGTTCGGCGAAGTACGCCGCGAGCCGATCGACGTCGCGGGCGCGGTCCTCCAGGCCGGTGTGCATGGAGCCCATGACGACCCGGTTGCGCAGTGTGGTGAAGCCGAGGTCCAGCGGGGCCAGCAGGTGCGGATAGGTGGTGCTCACGTGTCGCCTCCCAGCGCCCGCAGGATGTCGTCCAGCCAGTCCACCGACCCCTGCTCGGCGCGGATGCCGCCGCGCAACACCAGATGCTGGTGCAGCGCGGCGCCGGTGAGGGCGTCGGGGTCGGGGAACTGGCGCTTCTCGAGGCCCAGGTAGGTCTCGAGCGTGGTCGCGCGTTCCAGGCGCAGCGTGACCACCTGGTCGCGCAGTGCCTCGACGCTGGTGTCGTCGCCGAAGCAGAGGCCGCGCAGCTTCACCGCGAGTTCCCGGGTCCGCGAGTCGGTGACCGAGCTGCCGCGCCCGATTAGGGGCTCGGCAATCCAGCGGACCAGTTCGGCGCGGCCGGCGTCGGTGACGTCGTAGACCTTCTTGTCCGGTCGACCGGATTGCGCGACCACCTCGACGCTGATCCAGCCGTCGTCGGTCATCGTGCGCAGCGTCCGGTAGATCTGCTGGTGGGTGGCCGCCCAGAAGTAGCCGATCGAGCGGTCGAACCGGCTCGCCAGCTCGTAGCCGGAGCCGGCCTGCTCGGCGAGCGACACGAGGATCGCGTGGGGAAGGGCCACGGACGGCAGCGTAAGCGGTACCAGCGGTCCTATGCAACTGGGTGCACAGCGTCGCGACACGGCGCATTCCGGCTTGTCGTGTTTTATCTGCGACGTCTAGTATCAGTAATCACGCGCCACCCCTTCCTGGGGCGGCGCGTGAAGTTAGGGCACACTGAGACGAGCGTCCAAGTCCGGGCAACGCATACTTGCTCCGGTTTCGTCTCGGAGCCCCGTGATACACCCGAACGAGCCCGACCAGCAGCCCACTGGACAGGAGAGACACCCGTGACGTACACCATCGCCGAACCCTGCGTCGACGTCAAAGACAAGGCATGTATCGAAGAGTGCCCGGTCGACTGCATCTACGAGGGTGCTCGCATGCTGTACATCCACCCCGACGAGTGCGTGGACTGCGGCGCCTGCGAGCCCGTGTGCCCGGTCGAGGCCATCTACTACGAGGACGACGTCCCCGACCAGTGGAGTTCCTACACGCAGGCCAACGCCGACTTCTTCGGTGAACTGGGCTCCCCGGGCGGCGCGTCCAAGGTCGGCCAGACGGACAACGATCCGCCGGCCATCAAGGCGCTCGCACCGCAGGGCGAGGGCTGACGTCCCCGTTCTCGCTGCGCCGTCCGCTGTCGTCGGCGTTACCGGTCTTCCCGTGGGACACGCTCGCTGACGTCACGGCGCAGGCACGCGACCATCCGGACGGCATCGTCGACCTCTCGGTCGGCACTCCCGTGGACGCCGTCGCACCGCTGATCCGCGACGCGCTGACCGCAGCGAGTTCGGCGCCCGGTTACCCGACCACCGCCGGAACCGCCGCGTTGCGGTCCTCGATGACGGCCGCGATGCGCCGCCGGTACGGCATCACCGGCGTGGCTGACGACGCCGTGCTGCCGGTGATCGGCACCAAGGAACTCATCGCCTGGTTGCCCACGCTGATGAACCTCGGCGCCGACGACGTCGTGGTGGTTCCGGAGCTGGCCTATCCGACCTACGACGTCGGCGCCCGGCTGGCCGGCGCCCAGGTGGTGCGGGCCGATTCGCTGACACAGCTCGGGCCCCGGTCGCCCGCCCTGGTCTTCCTGAACTCGCCGAGCAACCCGACCGGCGCCGTCCTCGGCGTCGAGCACCTCCGCAAGGTCGTCGGCTGGGCCCGCGAGCGTGGCGCGCTGGTGGCCTCCGACGAGTGCTACCTCGGGCTCGCCTGGGACGCCGAACCCGTGTCCGTGCTGCATCCGTCGGTCAGCGACGGCGACCACACCGGCCTGCTCGCGGTGCACTCCCTGTCCAAGACGTCGTCGCTCGCGGGCTACCGCGCGGGCTTCGTCGCCGGCGATCCGGCCGTGGTCGCCGAGTTGCTGGCGGTGCGCAAGCACGCGGGCATGATGGTGCCCACGCCGGTGCAGGCCGCGATGATCGCCGCGCTCGACGACGACGCGCACGAGGCCGAGCAGCGGACGCGATACGCCGCACGCCGCACCGCCCTCCTGCGAGCGGTCCGCGACGCCGGGTTCACCGTCGACCACTCCGAGGCGGGCCTCTACCTGTGGGTCACCCGCGACGAGCCCTGCCGTGACACCGTCGCCTGGTTCGCCGCGCGCGGGATCCTGGTGGCGCCCGGCGAGTTCTACGGACCGCGCGGCGGCCGGCACGTGCGGATGGCGTTGACCGCCACCGACGAACGCATCGACGCGGCCGTCGCCCGCCTCGCCGCCTGACGCGTCCCCCACCTCCCGCCGAACTGGAGAGTCACGTCGTGATCGCGCGTCGTCAGCGACGTGACTCTCCAGTTCGGCGAGCCGACGGAGCGAGGTTCACGCCGTCGCGCGCAGGCTCAGCGACAGCAGTAGCCGGACGTCCGGATCGGCCAGCGACGTGCCCAGCTTGTCCTCGATCCGGCGCACCCGGTAGCGAACGGTGTTGGGGTGCACGTGCAGCCATGCCGCGGCGGTCGCCACGTCGCCGAACGCGTCGAGGTAGGCGCGCAGCGTCTCGGCCAGGACGGGATCCTCGTCGCGCAGCGTGCGGATGCGCGGGTCGGTGAGCCGGTCGTCGGCGGCGATCATCGTCACGATCTCGTCGAGCAGCACGGTGGTGCGCGCCTCGTCGAGCGACGTCACCTGGCCGAGCGTGCCGGGGTGACGGCCGGCGGTGTCGAGGACGCGGTCCACCTCCGTGCGCGCCGCCGCCGCGCCCGCGAGACCCGATGCGGGCGAGGCGATTACGGCCCGCAGCTCGATGTCCAGCTCCGACCGCAGCGCCGCGATGGTCCCGCGGATCCAGGACGGGACCGACGCCCGGCCGGTGTCGGGGAACACCACGTACACCCGCGATCCGTTCGCGGCGACCTGCGCGTCGGGCCGAAAGGCGCTGGCGCTCAGCGCGAGTACCTCGGGGAGGCGGGTGGAATCGGCTCGCGGACCGTCGAAGCCGATGACCGCGGGCCGTCCGTCGGCGACGATGCCCAGTCCGCGTGCCAGCTCCGCGATCTCGGCGGTCCGGTCGCGCAGGCCGAGCAGCTCCTGCACCAGGACCGCGTGGGTGGACGGGTTGGCGGCCAGCCGCGCCATGATCCGTCCGGCGAGGACCGCGGCGCCGCGCAGCACGTCGTCGGCGTCGTCGGCGAGGGGACGCGAACCCTCTTGGACCCAGATGGTGCCGGCGAACGTCGGTGGCCGCCGCGGGTCGGCGCCCTGGTGGTGGATGCCCACGGCGCGGCGTGGCCGCAGACCGAGTTCCGGCCTGGCGTCGACCCGGACGACGTCGCCCGCGCGGACGGCGTCGAAGATGCCCCACTGGCCGAGCCAGGCCAGGTGCTCCGGCGGGCCCGCCCGGCCGAGGATGGACAGCCGGCGGAGGTCGTCGGCCTCGTCGTTGGAGGCGGAGTAGGCCAGCACGTGCGACTCGGCGTCCTCGATGCTCACCATGCCGTGCGTGCGGTCGCCGATGGACTGCGCGAGCCCGAACAGGTCGGCGCCCGACTCGTCCCGCGGATCCGCGCGGTCGCCGTGGTGGGCGAAGACGTGGTCGACGAGTCGGTACAGGCGTTCCCAGCGGGCCCTCGGTTCGACGGCGACCACCGCGGTGCCCGCCGCGCGGGCCCGCTCGACGACCGCGGCGGACGGGTCCTTGACGAAGATGGCCGCCGGCGTGCGGGGCGCGGCCTGCCGGACCAGCCACGACAGCACCGCGTCGTCACCCACGCCGAGCAGGAAGAAGACGTCCGCGGACCCGGACGCCGCGGCGAGGCCCAGGCGGACGTCGTCGGAGTCGATGAGCGCCGCGGACGACACGGTGAGGTCGAGTCCGCGGGGCGCCTCGACGAGCGAGACCATCGTGGCGTCCAGCGCGAGCACCAGCTGGCCGAGGCTGACTCCGGGCGTCGTCATGTTGTCCGATCGTACGGTCGAATGGTCACGATGCTGTCCGATTGGCCAAGAAGATTCGAGGGTGGACGCGTCAGAGTGTGAGCATGACCACTCTCACCGCCATCACCGACGTTCCGATGCCGGTCAACGAACCCGTGCACGACTACGCACCCGGTAGCCCCGAACGGGCGCTGCTCACCACCGCGCTCGCCGATCTGGACGGTGCGGCCATCGACCTGCCCCACGTCATCGGCGGCCGCCACGTCATGGGCGACGGACAGCGCATCGACGTGGTGCAACCGCACCGCCACGCCGCCGTGCTCGGCACGCTCACCAACGCCGGCCACGCCGAGGCGACCGCCGCGGTCGAGGCCGCGATCGCCGCCAAGGACGCCTGGGCCGCGACGCCGTTCGACGAGCGGGCCGCGGTGTTCCTGCGCGCCGCCGACCTCCTGGCCGGCCCGTGGCGCGAGAAGCTCGCCGCCGCCACGATGCTCGGCCAGTCGAAGACCGCGTACCAGGCGGAGATCGACGCGGCGTGCGAACTCGTCGACTTCTGGCGCTTCAACGTCGCCTTCGCCCGCGACGTCATGGCGCAACAGCCGATCAGCGCGCCGGGCGTGTGGAACCGCACCGACTACCGGCCGCTCGAGGGCTTCGTCTACGCCGTCACGCCGTTCAACTTCACGGCCATCGCGGCCAACCTGCCCACCGCGCCCGCGCTGATGGGCAACACCGTCGTGTGGAAACCGTCGGTGACGCAGACGTTCTCGGCATACCTGACCATGCAGCTGCTCGAGGCGGCGGGGCTTCCCCCGGGCGTGATCAACCTCGTGACCGGCGACGGGTACGCCGTGTCCGACGTCGTGCTCGCCGATCCGCGGCTGGCGGGCATCCACTTCACCGGCTCCACGGCCACGTTCCAGCATCTGTGGCGGGAGGTGGGCACCCACGTCGACCGCTACCGGACCTACCCGCGACTGGTGGGCGAGACCGGCGGTAAGGACTTCGTCGTCGCGCATCCCAGCGCGCAGCCGGACGTGTTGCGCACCGCGTTGATCCGCGGTGCGTTCGACTATCAGGGGCAGAAGTGCTCGGCGGCGTCGCGGGCGTTCGTGCCGCGGTCGGTGTGGGCCCGGATGGGCGACGACTTCCTCGGCGCCACCGAGGCGCTGCGCTACGGTGACGTGACCGACCTGACCAACTTCGGCGGCGCGGTGATCGACGCACGCGCCTACCGCAGGTGCGTCGATGCCATCGAACGGGCGAAGAGCGCACACGTCACCATCGCCGCCGGCGGCGAGTACGACGACGCGGAGGGCTTCTTCGTCCGGCCGACCGTCCTGCTCTCCGACGACCCCGGCGACGAGGCGTTCAGCCGCGAGTACTTCGGGCCCATCCTCGCCGTCCACGTCTACGAGGACGACCGGTGGGACCAGGTGCTCGATGTCGTCGACGGTGGCTCGACCTACGGCCTCACGGGTGCCGTCATCGCCGACGACCGGGCCGCGATCCTGCAGGCGCAGAACCGGTTGCGTCACGCGGCGGGCAACTTCTACGTCAACGACAAGCCGACGGGTGCCGTCGTCGGGCAGCAGCCGTTCGGTGGCTCCCGCGCCTCGGGGACCAACGACAAGGCGGGATCCCCGCAGAACCTGCTGCGCTGGACGTCGGCGCGGTCCATCAAGGAGACGTTCGTGCCCGCGACCGATCACCACTACCCGCACATGGGAGTCTGATCATGGGAGTCTTCAGTCGCGTCGCGAGGCCGACCATCCTCGCGGCGAGCCGCTCGGACCGGCTGCGTCGCATCGCCGAGAAGGCGCCCGTCACCCGCGACGTGGTGCACCGCTTCGTGCCGGGGGAGAGCACGGCCGACGTCCTGACGTCCGTTGCCGCGCTGCGGGATTCGCGCCGTCTCATCAGCGTCGACTATCTCGGCGAGGACGTCACCGACGCCGACGCCGCCGACGCCACGGTGCGCGCCTACCTCGCCCTGCTCACCGCGTTCGGCGACCGCCGCGAGACCGGGGATGCTCCGCGGCCGCTGGAGGTGTCGCTGAAGCTGTCCGCGCTGGGGCAGGCCCTGCCGCGCGACGGCGAGAAGATCGCCTACGAGAACGCACATGCGATCTGCGCCAAGGCGCGCGACGTCGGCGCGTGGGTCACCGTGGACGCCGAGGACCACACCACCACCGATTCGACGCTGTCGATCGTGCGGGACCTGCGCGTCGACTTCGACTGGCTGGGCACGGTGCTGCAGGCCTACCTGCTGCGCACCGAGGCCGACTGCCGCGAGTTCGCGGCGGCGGGCGCGCGGATCAGGCTGTGCAAGGGCGCCTACGACGAGCCCGCGTCGGTGGCCCACCGCGAGCGGGCCGACGTGACCGACGCCTACCTGCGTTGCCTGCGAATCCTGATGTCGGGCAACGGCTATCCCATGGTTGCGTCCCACGACCCGGAGATCATCGACGCGGTACCGGCCCTTGCCGACGAGTTCGGCCGCGGCGTCGACGGCTTCGAGTATCAGATGCTCTACGGGATCCGCGACGGCGAGCAGCGCCGACTGGCCGACGCCGGCAATCACGTCCGCGTCTACGTTCCGTTCGGCACCCAGTGGTACGGCTACTTCGTCCGGCGCCTCGCCGAGCGGCCCGCGAACCTGACGTTCTTCCTGCGCGCGCTCGTCGACTGACGCGGGTGCGCGGCCGCCGATCCTGCTGTGTGATCGCGGAAATCACCGATACGGCGATCCCACAGCAGGATCGGCGCAAGAATCGCAGCGGGAGCAGGGCTCAGCCGCCGCGCGCGGAGAACCTGCCCTCGGTCACGTCGTCCCACTTCTGGCACACCGCCGCGACCTGCGGATCGCCCTGCTCGCGGATCCACGCGCAGGTGTCCCGGTCGGTCGACGGGTTGGTGACGATGATCGTCCGCAGTTCGGGGCGCTCCTCGGCCAGCGTCCGCAGGCGGTGCGGCGGCGTCGACGGGTCCGCGGCCCGCAGCGCGTCCAGCGGATCCGGCAGTGCGCCGCGTGGCGCGTCGTGGGCGGCGAGACCCGATTCGTCGTCGGACACGGAACGGCCGGCGTTCAGCACGAGGTTGAGCACGATCGCCGTGATCGCACCGGCCGAGATGCCGGAGTGGAAGATCGTCTGGAACCAGTCGGGGAACTGGCTGTAGAGGTCGAGCGACACGTTGACCGGGGAGTAGGTGAGCGACCGGTCGGTGTAGTAGAGCTTCGCCTCGGTCAGCATGGCCACGCCGATCGAGATGGCCACGACCAGGATGTTGGTGTTGTCGAACCTGACCTTGGTCAGCGTGCGGACGCCGCTCGCGGCGACCATGCCGAACAGCGCGACGCCGGCGCCGCCGAGCACCGCCAGCGGGATGCCCTCGACGACCGCGGCCATCTTGGGCAGCAGACCCAGTAGCAGCAGGATGACCCCGGCACCGGTGGCGACGTGGCGGGTGCGCACGCCGGTGATCGCGACCAGGCCGACGTTCTGCGCGAACGCCGTGTACGGGAACGTGTTGAACACGCCGCCGATCACCGTGCCCAGCCCGTCGGCGCGCAACCCGTCGGCGAGCCGGCCGGGTGTGATCTTCTCGTCGACGATCTCGCCCACCGCAACGATGTCACCCGTCGTCTCGGTCATGATCACGATGGCGACGATCAGCAGCGCGATGATCGACCCGATCTCGAAGGTGGGCAGGCCGAACTGGAAGGGCGTCACGACGCCGACCCAGCCGTACTCGCCCATGTGGCTCCAGTCGGTCATGCCGAGCGGAACGGCGACCACCGTCCCGATCAGCAGGCCGAGCAGGATCGAGACCCGGCGCAGACCCTCGGGCGCGAAGCGCTCGATGGCGATGATGACCGCGAGGGTGAAGAAGCCCATGCCGATGGCCTTCGGATCGCCGAAGTTCGGCCCCGTGCCGCCCCCGAACCAGCCGGCGGCCACCCGCATCAGGGAGACGCCGATGATGAGGATGATCGTGCCGGTCACCAGGGGTGGGAAGAACCGGATGAGCCGGCCGAAGACCGGTGCGAGCACGATCATGAAGAGTCCGCACGCGATCACCGATCCGTAGATCGCGGTGATGCCGTGGTTCGAGCCGATCGTGATCATCGGCCCCACCGCGGCGAAGGTGACGCCCTGCATCAGCGGCAGCCGTACGCCGAACCGCCAGAAGCCGACGGCCTGGATGATCGTGGCGATGCCCGCGACGAACAGGTCGGCCATGATGAGGTGCACGATGTCGGACTGCTCGAGCTGACCGGCGCTCACCATCGCGCCGCCGACGATCAGTGGCACGGCGACCGCGCCCGCGTACATCGCGAGCACGTGCTGGATCGCGAGCGGCAGGAGCCGCTTCAGCGGCGGAACGTCGTCCACCGGACGACGGGCGCGCCGGCCGTCGCGAAGAATCGTCACGAGCGTCATCGGCCCATGGTGGTGGCCCGGCGTTTCACGGCGTTGACCGCTGCGTCACCACGGGATTACGGGCATTGCGCGTAGACGTGTCCCTCGGCGCCCGCAGGCAGCAGCGCGCGGTCCCGCAGGATGGTCAGCGGTGCCCGGTCGGCCGACGCGCACACCTCGTCGAACGGTCGCGGCAGGGTGTCGGCGTACTCGACCTGCAGCACGTGGGGGCCGTACGCGTCGGTGTAGGCGGCGCACTCGTCGAACGCCGCGCACTCCTCGGCGACGGCGAAGTCGAAGCCCAGGTCGTGACGTCCGAGCGCCGCGGACTCGGCGGCGTTCTTCTGGCCGATCGCGAGTTCGCTGTCGTGGGCGAGTGCGACGAACGAGCGGGCGAGATCGAGTGCACCCGCCCGGTCGACGAGCCCCGAGTCGGCGTCGGTGAAGCGGGTGAACGTGTCCAGGTTGTCGATCTCGACGGCGTCGAAGCCGCGGTCCGCACACCCGGCGATCACCGGCCGTAGCGCGTCGAGGATGACGGTGCGTCGGGCCGCGGTCGACGGGTCGAGGACGTACTCGTCGGGCCAGTCGGGGTCGGTGACCGGGACGCCCGCGGCATCGCGCAGCACGGCGGTCGGACGGTGTGCAAGCCAGTCGGAGCCGGCGCCGGGCTGGGTCTGGAAGCCGTTGACGTAGCAGACGCCGTAGGCGCCGGCCGGCGGATCGGCGGTCGCGTCGCGCACGACGACGGCCGCCCCAGCCAGGTCGTACGCACCGCCCAGCTGGTAGTCGAACGCCCCCGCGACGGGCGGGAGCGGGGCGGCGGCCGCGGCATCCGGTGTCGCCGAGCAGCCGGCCAGCAGCAGGGTCGCCGCCAGCAGCGCGCGGCCGGCGGCGATCACCCGCGGCGGGACAGCCGGAGCAGGGTCCACGCGGCGATGGTCTGCGCGTCGGTGATGTCGCCGTCGACGATCATGTTCTCGATCTGCGCGCCCGTGAACCAGGCGCTGCGCATGTCCTGTTCCTCGTGTTCGCGTTCGTGCGCGCCCTCGGTGAGGTCGGTGGCCAGCCAGACCCATCCGCGCTGGCTGCTCATTCCCGGTGCGACGTCCAGCATTCCGAGCGCCACCATCGATCCGGCGCGCAGGCCCGTCTCCTCCCGCAGTTCGCGGGCCGCGAGTTCCTCGGCGGGCGGCTCGGCGCCGTCCGCCGACCCCGGCGCGGTGCCTTGCGGAAACTCCCAGCGCCGCAACCCGATCGGATAGCGGTACTGCTCGACGAGCCGGAACCGGTCGCCGTCGGTGGCCATCACCAGGGCGTAGGTGGGCTTGTCGATCACGCCGTAGATGCCCGGCGAGCCGTCCAGTCGGCGGACGTCGTCCTCCCGGACGACCATCCACGGGTTGCGGTAGACCTCGCGGGACGCGACGCGTTCGATGGGGTTCACGGGGTTCAGTATCGCCTGCACCGGTAACGTCGTGGACGTGCTGCTGGCCTCGCTCGACCCCGCGGCCGTCGCCGCCGGGCACGACCTCGAAGACGCCGTCCGGATCGCCGGGACCACCCTGAGCCGGAGCGACCTGGTGGGCGCGGGCACGTCCGTCGCCGAGCGCGTCGCCGGCCAGGTCGGTCCGCGAGGACGCGTGGCGGTGCTCGCCACCCCCACGCCGACCACGGTGCTGGCGGTGATCGGCTGCCTGATCGCCGGCGTCCCCGTCGTTCCCGTGCCGGCCGACGTCGGCGTCGCCGAACGGCGGCACATCCTCTCCGATTCCGGCGCGCAGGCCTGGCTGGGCGAGCTGCCCGACGAGCCGGAGGGGTTGCCGCACATCCCCGTGCGGATGCACGCGCGGTCCTGGCACCGGTACGCCGAACCGGCACCCGAGTCGACGGCGCTGATCGTCTACACCTCGGGCACCACGGGTCCGCCCAAGGGCGTCCTCATCAGCAGGCGGGCGATCGCCGCCGACGTCGACGCGCTCGCGGAGGCGTGGCAGTGGACGGTCGACGACACGCTGGTGCACGGCCTGCCGCTGTTCCACGTGCACGGCCTGGTGCTCGGGCTGCTGGGCTCGCTGCGCATCGGCAACCGGTTCGTCCACACCGGCAAGCCAAGCCCCGAGGCCTACGCCGCCGCGGCGGGTTCGCTGTACTTCGGCGTGCCGACGGTGTGGTCGCGGGTGGTGCGCGATCCCGACTCGGCGCTCGCGCTGTCGTCCGCGCGGCTGCTGGTGTCGGGCAGTGCGCCGCTGCCGGTGCCGGTGTTCGACGACCTGGTGCGTCTCACCGGCCATGCGCCGGTCGAGCGGTACGGCAGCACC
Source organism: Mycobacterium sp. PTI7 (assembly GCF_056679845.1). Taxonomy (NCBI): domain Bacteria; kingdom Bacillati; phylum Actinomycetota; class Actinomycetes; order Mycobacteriales; family Mycobacteriaceae; genus Mycobacterium; species Mycobacterium sp. PTI7. The sequence continues at coordinate 3,194,495 of NZ_CM155252.1, read as the reverse complement.
GAGTCGCTGATCACGCTGAGCACGCGGGCCGACGGCGAGCGCCGTGCGGGATGGGTGGGCATGCCCCTCGCGGGGACCTTGACGCGCCTGGTCGACGAGGCGGGCGACGAGGTGCCGCACGACGGCGAGTCGATCGGGCGGCTGGAGGTGAAGGGACCCACGCTGTTCGACGGCTACCTCAACCGCCCCGATGCCACGGCCGACGTCCTCGGCGCGGACGGCTGGTACCGCACCGGCGACGTGGCGGTGGTCGACGCCTCCGGCATGCACCGCATCGTCGGGCGGGAATCGGTGGACCTGATCAAGTCCGGTGGATACCGGATCGGCGCCGGTGAGATCGAGACCGTGCTGCTCGGACATCCCGACGTCGTCGAGGCGGCCGTGGTGGGCGTGCCCGACGACGATCTGGGGCAGCGCATCGTCGCGTTCGTCGTGGGCGGCGCCGACCCCGGCACACTGAGTGACTATGTCGCCGAACAGCTCTCGGTGCACAAGCGGCCCCGTGAGGTCCGGATCGTGGACAGCCTGCCGCGCAACGCGATGGGCAAGGTGCTGAAGAAGGAGCTGTCGTGACCCTGCGTTTCAGCGACGTGTGCATCGACGCCCGGGACGTCCACGCCCTCGCGAGCTGGTGGGGTACCGCACTCGGGTGGCCGTGGGAGGACACCTCGGAGGGCGACGTGGCGTTGCGCGCCCCAGCCGGAGCGGGACCGGACTGGTTGTTCCTCGCCGTCCCCGAGGGCAAGACCGTGAAGAACCGCATCCACTTCGACTTCGTCCCCGACGACCAGCAGGCCGAGGTGGACCGGCTCGTCGCGCTCGGTGCGACGCACGTCGACATCGGGCAGGGCGAGCAGTCCTGGGTCGTGCTGGCCGATCCCGAGGGCAACGAGTTCTGCGTCCTCTCCGCCGAGGACTGACGGCTAGAGCAGGTCCTCCGGCCGCGAGTCGGCGACGAACAGGCACGTCGGCCACTGGTTCTCGGGACCGCCCAGGCCCGGGTACCAGTTCTCGCCACACGTCCCGTAGGCGGAATCGGATCCGGCCAGTGCGAGGGCCACGCCGTAGCTCGCCTCGGTGCCCGGGCCGTCCGGGGTGACGAGGATGGTGGCCGTCGCCCCGTCACCGAATTCGCCGCCGTCGAGCGCGAACTCGAAGGTGTCCTCGCCGACGAAGCCCTGATGCGGTGTGTAGGTGAACGACCCGTCCAGGTTGATGTGGACCGTGCCGTGGCTGGGCTGCCGGAACAGCCGCGCCTTGCCGTACTCCGCGTAGACGGTGTTGGACAGCAGGCCGAGGCCCCGCGGCACGGTGATCGTCCTGTCCTTGCCGACGGTGTAGGCCTTGTCCAACTCGACGGTCGTCGGGTCGTAGACGTTGACGCCCACCGTCGCGGTCGCCGTGTTCCCCGCGCCGTCGGTCACGGTGTAGCCGAATGTCACGTACCCCTGGAATCCCTTGTCCGGCGTGAACAGGATGGTGCCGTCCTTCTGGACGACGGCCGTACCGCCCGCGTCGGGCTTGGTCGTGATCGTGACGGTGAGGGGGCCGTCCTCGTCGTCGTAGTCGTTGCGCAGGACGTCGATCACCACTGCTTCGTCGATCGGCGTCGAGGCGGAGTCGTCATTCGGGTACGGCGCCTGATCGACGGTGATCGTCACCCAGGAATAGCTGGTGCGACCGAGGCCGTCGGTGACCTCGTAGCCGAATCCTCCGGCGTAGCTCTCCTCACCCGGGGTGTACACGAACGTGCCCGTCGCGTCGTCGAACCGCACCGATCCCACCTGGGGCTGCGAGGTGATGACGACGGTGGCCCCCTTCGGTATCGAGTCGTTGGCGAGGGCGTCGATGACGGCCACCTCGCCCGCGCGAATCGTCACCTCGTCGTCCACGGTCACGGGCGCGGTGGAGGGGAGCACGGTGACGGTGACGGTGACCGTCTGATCGGCCCACCCGTTCGACACGGTGTAGGTGAAGGTGGTGACACCGGTGAAGTCCGGGTCGGCGGTGTACTGGATGGTCCCGGATTCGGTCACCCGGACCTGGCCGCTGACCGGTTCGTCGACGGAACTCACCCAGAGCCCGATGCCATTCGGATCGACGTCGTTGCCGAGTACGTCGATGGCGACCGTCTCGCCGGCTTCGACGGTCGCCGAGTCCGGCGCGGCGACGGGCGGCTTACCCTCGGCTGCGACGATGAAGCGCACCGTGGCGGTGGCGTAGTCGGCCCCGTCGGAGACGGTGTAGGTGAACTCGAACGTGCCGGAGACGCCGGGTTCGGGTGTGTAGGTGAAGCTTCCGTCCGGTGCCAGCACGAGTGCGCCGCTCGACGGCAGCGTGTGGCTGACGATGGCGATCGGTTCCCGGTCCGAGTCGACGTCGTTGTCCAGCACGTTGCCGGTGTACACGCCGTCATCGCCGATGTAGACGTCGTCGCGCGTCACCACGGGGCCGTTCTTGACCACCACGGTGATGGTGGCGCCGGCGGCCAAGCCGGAGGGATCTGTGACCGTGTAGGCGACTGTCGCCTCGCCGACGAAACCGGCGCGCGGCGTATAGGTCACGGTGCCGTCCGGGTTCTGCGTGAACGTTCCGACGGTCGAGGGCGCGTCGAGCCGGAAGGTCAGCGGGTCGCCATCGGGATCGTTGAACGAGTCGCCGAACGAGACCGGAACGCCGTGCTGTGTCGTGATGATCCCGTCGACGGCGGTGGGCTCGTGGTTGATCGGCGCGATGGTGACCGAGACGGTGTAGGTCGAGGTGGAGACGCCGTCGGTCACGTCGTAGCTGAACGAGTCCGTCCCGGACCTGCCGGGTTCCGGTGTGTAGGTGAAGGAGCCGGTGGCCGCCACGGTCACGGTGCCCTTCGACGGACCGAGGCCGTGCGCGGCGGAGTAGGTGATCTTCTCGCCGTCGGCGTCCGTCACTGCGGGCAGTGATCCGGTGTAGCTCCCGTTCTCGGCCACGGAGATCGTCGTGTTCGACGCCACCGGCGGGTTGTTGACCATCCTGACGGTGAAGAAGACGGTGTAGTCCGCGCGGCCGCCCAGGTGGTCGATCACGCTGAACACGAAGGAATCTCGGCCGTAGAAGCCGGGCGTCGGCGTGTAGGCGTAGCTGCCGCCCGGGTCGACCGTCACCGTCCCGTTCACCGGCTTCTCTCGGACCGAGTACGTGAAGGGGTCCCCGTCGGCATCCGTCGCGGCCGGCAACGCGCCCACGTGCGACGTGTTCTCGTCCATGTCGACGTTCTGGATGTTCGAGACGGGCGCGACGTTGAAGGGGGTGACCGCGGCCGTCGGCTCCGCTCCTGCCTCGTCCGACTCCCGCCGCGTCCAGGCGAGCACCGCCCACAGCAGCGGTGACGCGGCGGGCCCGCCGGTCCCGGGCAGCAGGAACGGGGCGATCGCGGCCGCGAGCATCGTCGCCGCAGCGGCGGGCGGTGCGGGTTCCGGCACGGCCGGCTCCGAGTCGGCCGACTGGGTGACGGCGGTGCCCGTGGTGTCCGACGTCGGTGTGACCGCGCCGATGTCGTGGCTCTGCGCGGCCTCGCGGTCGCGCACCACGGTGCCCGCTGGCGTCGGATCGGAGGCCGCGGCCGGGCGTGGGGGTGCGGCCGGCTGCGGCGCCGGTGGCGAATCGTTCTGTCGCGGCAGCGGATTCGCGGCCGGGGTCGACGACGGCGAGGGGTCGACCTCGACGACGGCAGGCAGGTCGGCCTCGTCCTCGTCGTCCACCTCCGTGGCGCCGCCGGTCGCGGAGCCCGACGTGTGCGCACCGCCGGAACTGCTGACGTTCATCTCCGGGACGGTGGGACCCGAGTCCGGTGAGTGGCCACCTCCGTCGGACGTGCCCGGCGAGCCGCTCGGCACGGTCGTCGTGGTGTCCGTCGCGGATGTCGAGGTGGATCCCTCTGCGCCGGCGGTCGATTCGTTCGACGTCGACTCCGATGACGTTCCCGAGGAGGACGGCTCCGAACCGTCGTCGGCACGTGCCACCCCGGCGCCGTGGCCGGTCGCCACGGCGACGCCCACCCCGAGCGCGACCGCCAGTGCGCCGATGCGACCGATGTGGCGGGCCGCCGAGTTCGGCACCGATGTCGGGGCAGCGTCGAGGCTGAAGAGGGGATAGACGGCCTGCGGTCGGTCGTCGACCCGCCGGTGGCGTGCGCCGTTGCGATCCGTACGTGTTCTGGCCCCAGCGTGCATGGCGTCGTGCCTTCCGACCTATTCCGATTGTCAAGCGGATCAGACGGGTCGCGGCGTCGTCGGCAACGAGGTCTGGTGCTCGATCGGAAAGTTACGTGGTCGTCAAAGCAGTTCGCTAGCAAATTCGACGAATTGTTCTCGGCACGCGGTTCGGCGAATGCCGCCGGTTAACGCCAATTCGACCTGCCGGCTTCCGACATAATTATCCCCGGTGCCTATTCGGCAAAGTGCCTGACCAAAGGTATGAAAGCGAAAATCGGCCCGCGTAGTGGTCATTGTCGTGTTCGACGAAACGGACGCGGTGACCTTCGCAAGTTTCGATGCCGTATCCCGCCCGCGCCATTGATCTTGTGTTTGCTAGCTGGTGGCGGGATCTGCCACTTTCACGGCGGCCGGTCCGTCGACTCGCTTTGCCGTGACGCGCCCCGCGGAACGGGACGCGAAAAAGCGCTAGTTGGCGTGCAACGCCTCGTTCAGCGTGATGCCGGTTCCGTCGCGCTTGACCACCTCGACCGCGCCGGACAGCGAGTTGCGCCGGAACAGGAGGTTGTCGGCGCCCGACAACTCGATGGCCTTCACCGTGTTGCCGTCCGCTGTCGTGACCTTGGTACCGCCGGTGACGTAGAGGCCCGCCTCGACCACGCAGTCGTCGCCGAGGGAGATCCCGACGCCCGAGTTCGCGCCGAGCAGGCACCGCTCGCCGATGCGGATGACCTCCGTGCCGCCACCGGACAGCGTGCCCATGATCGACGCGCCACCGCCGACGTCGGAGCCGTCACCGACCACCACGCCCGCCGAGATGCGTCCCTCGACCATCGACGTGCCGAGCGTGCCGGCATTGAAGTTGACGAACCCCTCGTGCATGACCGTGGTGCCCTCGGCGAGATGCGCGCCGAGCCGGACCCGATCGGCGTCGGCGATCCGGACGCCCTTGGGCAGCACGTAGTCCACCATGCGGGGGAACTTGTCGACGCCGTACACGGCGACGGCGCCGCGCCGGCGCAACCGGGCGCGGGTCAGTTCGAAGCCGTCGATCGCGCACGGGCCCTGGCTGGTCCACACGACGTTGGCGAGGAAGGCGAAGATCCCGTCGAGGTTCAGACCGTGCGGCGCGACCAGGCGGTGGGACAGCAGGTGCAGACGGAGGTAGACGTCGTACGCGTCGACCGGCTTGGCGTCGAGCGACGCGATGGTCGTGCGGACGACCACCACGTCGACGCCACGCGCCTCGTCACGGTCCTCGAGTTCGCCGAGTTCCGCGGGCACCTCCGCCACCGAGAGGCGGGTCGTGCCGGCTGTGAGGCTTTCGTCCTCGAGCAATTCCGGCTCGGGGAACCACGTGTCGAGAACCGTGCCGTCGGCGGCGATGGTGGCGATGCCGACCCCAGATGCGCTAGTCACGGTGATCGAGGTTACTTGAGCGACCACCCGGGTGGCTGCGCCGTGCTCGCGCCGACGTGCCCGCCGCCACTAACCTCGATCACCGTGGCCCTCGATTTGCGTGCTGACCCGATCGCGCTGACCGCTGCTCTGGTGGACATCCCCAGCGAGTCGCGGCACGAGCGGCGCATCGCCGACGAGATCGAGGCGGCGTTGCGCGAGCAGACGACCGGTTACGAGGTGATCCGCAACGGTGACGCCGTGCTGGCCCGCACCGACTTCGGCCGCCCGTCGCGCGTGCTGCTCGCCGGGCACACCGATACCGTCCCCGCGGCCGACAACGTCCCGAGTCGTTTCGACGGGTCGATCCTGTACGGCTGCGGCACGTCCGACATGAAGTCCGGCGACGCCGTGTTCCTGCACCTCGCGGCCACCATCGCCGAGCCGGTGCACGACATCACCCTGGTGATGTACGACTGCGAGGAGATCGAGTCGTCGGCCAACGGTCTCGGCCGCATCGAACGCGAGCTGCCGGACTGGTTGCGCGCCGACGTCGCGATCCTGGGCGAGCCCTCCGGTGGCTTCATCGAGGCGGGCTGCCAGGGCACCATCCGGGTGGTGCTGCGTGCGACGGGCACCAGGGCGCACTCGGCGCGATCCTGGCTTGGCGACAATGCCATTCACAAGCTGGGTGACGCGCTGTCGCGGCTGTCCGCGTACGAGGCCCGCAGCGTCGACATCGACGGCTGCCGCTACCGCGAGGGTCTGTCGGCGGTGCGCATCGACGGTGGCATCGCCGGGAACGTCATCCCGGACGCGGCCTCCCTCACGGTCAACTTCCGGTTCGCCCCCGATCGCACGGTGGACGACGCCGTGGCCCACGTCGAAGGCGTGTTCGCCGGTGTGGACGTCGACCTGGAGCTGACGGACTCCGCGGCGGGCGCCCTCCCGGGACTCGGCGCGCCCGCTGCGGCAGCCCTGGTCGCCGCCGCCGGGGGCCAGGTGCGGGCCAAGTACGGGTGGACCGACGTCGCGCGCTTCGCCGCCCTCGGCATCCCGGCCGTGAACTACGGACCCGGCGACCCGAACCTCGCGCACCGCGCCGACGAACACGTCGAGACCGCGCAGATCACCGCCACCACCGAGACGTTGCGGAAATATCTGGTTGCGTGACGTCGCTACCATGAACGGGTACGTGCCGTCGAAGTAGAGGTGGGCCGCAATCGTGCTGGGTGACGACGTCTCCGGATAACCGGAGCCGAATCCGTCGTTCATCCTGCCCTGGTCCAGGGCCGCACTCGAGGAACCCCTCTCATGTCTTCCATCGTCGTATCCCATCTGTCGTTCGCGTTCCCCGACGACACTCCCGTGTTCTCCGACCTGAGTTTCGCCGTCCCGCAGGGGCGTACGGGACTCGTCGCTCCCAACGGCGCAGGCAAGAGCACGCTGCTGCGCCTCATCGCCGGCGAGGTCGCCCCCACCGCGGGGTCGGTCGTCGTCGAGGGGACGCTCGGGTACCTCCCGCAGTCGCTGCCGTTCGACGCGCACCTCACCGTCGCCGACGTCCTCGGCGTGGCACCGGTGGTCGCGGCGCTCGACGCGCTGGCCGCAGGCGACTCCTCCGACGCGGTGTTCGCCGCCATCGGCGACGACTGGGACGTCGAGGAGCGCTCGCGGGCACAACTCGGCAGGCTCGGCCTCGACCACGTCGGGTTGGACCGGACGCTCGGCACCCTGAGCGGCGGCGAGGTGCTGTCGGTCGGACTGGCCGCGAGACTCCTGGCCCGCCCCGACGTGCTGCTGCTCGACGAGCCGACCAACAACCTCGATCTCGACGCACGCCGGCGGCTCTACGGCGCACTCGACGACTTCACCGGAACCCTGCTGCTGGTGAGTCACGACCGCGTGCTGCTCGACCGCGTCGACCGCATCGCCGAGCTGCGCGACGGCGAGATCTCCTACCACGGAGGCGACTTCACGTCGTACACCGCGGCGGTGGCGGCGGCGCAGTCGGCGGCCGAGGCCGATGTGCGCACCGCCGAGCAACTCGTCAAGCGGGAGAGGCGTCAGATGCAGGAGGCGCGCGAACGGGCGGCGAAGCGGTCGAGCAACGCCGCCCGCACGCTCAAGGACGCGGGGCTGCCGAAGATCGTCGCGGGCAGGATGAAGCGCAACGCGCAGGAGTCCGCCGGACGCAGCGACGACGTGCACGCCAAGCGCGTCGACGAGGCCCGGCAGCGGCTCGACGGGGCCGAGCGCGCCATCCGCGACGACGACGTCGTGGTGCTCGACCTCCCCGACACCGAGGTGCCGGCCGGCCGCACCGTGATCGCGGCCGCCGGGGTGACGATCCGCCACGACGCACGAGACCTGTTCGCGGACGGCGGCATCGACGTCGACGTCCGCGGTCCGGAACGCATCGCGCTGGTCGGCCCCAACGGCGCGGGCAAGTCGACCCTGCTGCGGATCCTCGCCGGCGACCTCCGTCCCGATCGCGGGGAGGTGCGGCGCGGCGAGGGCCGGGTGGCCTACCTCTCGCAGCGGCTCGACGTGCTGGACGAGCACCGCACCGTCGCCGAGAGCCTCGCGGCGTCCGCGCCCGGGCTCGGCCACACGCGGCGAATGCACCTGTTGTCGCAGTTCCTGTTTCGCGGCGACCGCATCCACCTCCCGGTGTCGGTGCTCTCCGGCGGTGAACGGCTCCGGGCGACGCTGCTGTGCGTGCTCTACGCCGAACCGGCGCCGCAGCTGCTACTCCTGGACGAGCCGACCAACAACCTGGACCTCGCCAGCGTCGCGCAGCTGGAGTCCGCGTTGAACTCGTTCCGGGGAGCGATGATCGTCGTCAGCCACGACGAGTCGTTCCTGCGGGCCCTCGGCATCAGCCGTCGGCTGCGCCTGGCGGACGGGCGGCTCGAGTCAGAGGGGTGACTGCTGCGGGCGGGTCTGCGCGGGCGGCGGCGACTCGACCGGTGCCCGGCCGCCGGGGTTGGCGGAGGCACCCGGCGCGGCCTGGTCGGTCGCCGGGCTCCGGTCCGGAACGATTCCGGTCGGCGGCTTCTCGGCGTCGCGGTCCTCCTCGCGTCCGCCGTCCTTCTCGTCCTTGCCGTCCGTGGCCGGCGAGTCCTCGGGGACGATCCCGGTCGGCGGCTTCTCGCCCACCCCGGCGCCCGCGGCGCCGCCGAGTGCACCGGCACCGCCTCCGGCCGCGCCCGTAGCCGCCTGCACGATGCCCTGGACGCCCTGCATCACCTGCTGGGGGAGTTGGGACAGGCCCTGCGCCAGCCCGCTCACGCCCTGCGACATCGCCTGCGCGGCCTGACCGACCTGCTGTCCGACCTGACCGACCATCTGGCCCATCATGTCGCCGCCGCCTCCCGCACTGCCGGCACCGGCCGCGCCTGCACCGGCGGCGCCCGCCGCGCCACCAGCGCCCGCGCCGCCCGCACCCGCGCCGCCGGCACCGCCCTCCTGGAGCGCCTTCGCGGCCGCGTCGAGCTTCTCGGCACCGGCCATGTCGCCCTTGGCGTACATCTGCTGCGCCCGGGTCAGCAGGTCACCGATCGTCTGGCTGGACGTCTTGGTGGTGTCTATCGTGCCGCCGCGGCTCTGCAGGACGCCGTCGATGGCGTTGTTGACGTTGAACGCGATGTTGCCGAACGACTGCGCCACGTCCGCGGCCTGCGGGGCGCCCGCCCCGGTCAGCTGCGACAGACCGCCCGCGACCTCGGCGTGGATCTGCGACAGCGGCGAGAGGCCGGCGTCGTTGAGGTAGAAGTCGACCATGTGTTCGTCTCCCCGGGGTGTTCGCGGTCAGTAGGTCGATTCTATGTCCCACCTGGGCGGCCATCGACGGCGATTTCCCGGCGGTCAGCAGACGTTCGTACGGTCACCTGACGGCGGCGGCCTGCCGCGCCGCATCGGCCGCGACACCGGCCATGCCGATGCCGGCGAACGCCTCCGACGCCGCCACCAGGCCCGCACTGTCGCCCGCGACGAGCGCACGCGCGTAGTCCAGCGCGAAACCGGCCACGACGCAGTCCATCCCGAGTCGCTCGATGCCGTCGGCGACCCTGGTGTCGCCCAGCCGCACGCCGTCGAGTCGAGCGCGTAGCGCCACGGCGCGCTGCCCCCCGCGTTCGGCGGCGCGGGCGGCCTCCCGGGCGGCGTCGACGGCACCCGGTGCGTCGCGGCGCGCCGCCGAGGTCCACGCCTTGGCCAGCGCCAGCTCCGGCGCGAAGAGCATCGACTTGAGCCCGTGCCGCGCCTCCGCCCGGGCGAGCATCCGGCCGGCGTCGGCGGTCCGGCCGAGCTGACCGAGGCTCTGCGCCAACATCATCCACGCCAGCGGACCCCACGAGTACCCGGTCGGCGCCAGTGCGGTGGCCGCACCGTCGAGCAGCGTCGCGGCGGACTCGGCGTCGCCCCGCCACAGCAGGACGTCTGCCACGAGCAGTCGGGCGATCGCCGCGCCCGGCCCGGCGTCGGCACCGTCGACCAGATCCTCCGCCAGCCGCTGGGCGCCGTCGAGATCACCGGTCAGCACCATGGCGGTGGTCTGCCCGAGCGCGCTGGTGAAGCGCAACAGTCCGGGGTGGCCCGCCGCGATCGCGCGCAGCGCCAGCGCGTCGACGCCGGCGAAGTCGCCCATCCGGGCCGTGCAGAGCGCGGCCGCCGCGGCGGCCCACCCGACGGCCTGGTCGTCGGCATCGGGTGACGCCAGCACCTCGCCGGCCAGCTCCATCGCCCGCGCCGGGCTACCGGCGTTCATCGCGAACGTGCCGAGCAGCGCGTCGACCGTCGCGACGGCCGGACCCGACGTCACCCGTCCCCGCGTCGCCCGCAGGAAGGCCGTCGCGCGTTCGGGTTCGTCCAGCATCCAGAACTGATTGGCTGCGCGCGGCAGCGCCCACGTCAGCAGGTCCTGCTCGCTCAGCGTGCCCGGATCCACCTCGTCGAGGACCGCATCGGCGTCGCGGCCGCGGCCCTGCCAGGCCAGCGCCTGGGCCAGGACCAGCCGGGCCGCCAGGCTCCCGTCGTCGTGCACGTCGGACCGGGCCAGGCGCTCGGCCGACTCGAGGTCGCCCCGGCCCAGCGCCTCGGATGCCGCGGCGATTCGATCGACCACGGCGGCAGTGTAGGACCGACCGCGTCCCGGCCACCGGGAATCGGGCCGGTTCACCCCCGACCGTAGGGTTGCGGCGTGGCCGACGAACTCGAGAATCCCCGAGCCGACGACTGGGCGGTGTGCGTCTACTGCGCCTCCGGACCCCTGCATCCCGAGCTGATCGCGCTCGCCACCAACGTGGGCGCCGGCATCGCCGATCGTGGCTGGACGCTGGTCTCCGGCGGGGGCAACGTGTCCGCGATGGGTGCCATCGCCGACGGGGCGCGGGCGCACGGCGGACGCACGGTCGGCGTCATCCCCAAGGCGCTCGTCCACCGCGAGGTCGCCGACGTCGACGCCGACGAGCTGGTGGTCACCGACACCATGCGCCAGCGCAAGCAGATCATGGAGGACCGGGCCGACGCGTTCGTCGTGCTGCCCGGCGGCATCGGCACGCTGGAGGAGTTCTTCGAGGCATGGACCGCCGGATACCTCGGCATGCACGCCAAGCCGCTGGTCATGCTCGATCCGTTCGGCCACTATGACGGTTTGCTGACGTGGCTGCGCGGGCTGGCCGAGACCGGTTACGTGGGCGCCGGTGCGCTGGACAGGCTGATCGTGGTCACGGACGTCGATGCGGCCCTCGACTCGTGCGCCCCGGCCGGGTGATCGTGATCACGCCGCGCAGATAGGGTTGTCTGCCATGAGCGACCAGAATTCCGGAACCCGCAGCAGTGTCGGCCTGCTCGACATCGCGCCCCGCCTCCCAGGACTGCTGAAGGACACGCCGGCCATCGTCCGCGGGGCCGTCACCGGTTTCCTGGCCCGCCCCACGGCCAAGACGTCGATCGGCAAGGTCTTCCAGGACCGCGCGGCGCGCTACGGCGACAACGTCTTCATCCGCTTCGGCGAGGAGCAGATCACCTACCGCGAGGCCAACGAGACCGTCAACCGCTACGCCGCGGTCCTGGCGTCTCGCGGCGTCGGGCACGGCGACGTCGTGGGCGTCATGCTCCGCAACTCGCCGCACTCCGTCCTGCTGATGCTGGCCGTCGTCAAGTGCGGCGCGGTCGCCGGAATGCTCAACTACCACCAGCGCGGCAAAGTGCTCGCCCACAGCTTCGGACTGCTCGACGCGCGTGCCGTGGTCGCCGAGACCGATCTCATCGAGCCCATCACCGAGTGCGGTGCCGAGCCCGACGGGCTGATGACCGTCGACGAGCTGCAGCAGCTCGCCACCACCGCGCCCACGGCCAATCCGGCCGCCACCGCCGCGGTGCTCGCCAAGGACAAGGCGTTCTACATCTTCACCTCCGGCACCACGGGCATGCCGAAGGCCAGCGTGATGACGCACTACCGCTGGCTGCGGGCCCTCGCCGGGTTCGGCGGGCTCGGCATGCGACTCACCAGTGACGACACGCTCTACTGCTGCCTGCCGCTCTATCACAACAACGCGCTCACGGTCGCCACGTCGTCGGTGCTCAACGCCGGCGCGACGTTGGCGCTGGGGAAGTCCTTCTCGGCGTCCAAGTTCTGGGACGACGTGATCAAGTACGACGCAACGTCTTTCGTGTACATCGGCGAGATCTGCACCTACCTGCTCAACCAGCCGCCCAAGCCGACCGATCGCAAGCACCGCGTCCGCGTCATCGCCGGCAACGGTCTGCGCCCGGCCATCTGGGACGACTTCACCAAGCGGTTCGGCATCAAGCGGGTGTGCGAGTTCTACGCCGCCAGCGAGGGAAACACCGCGTTCCTCAACGTCTTCAACATCGACAAGACCACCGGCATCTGCCCGTCGCCGATCGCCTTCGTCGAATACGACGGCGAGACCGGCGAACCGCTGCGCGACGACGCCGGCCGGGTGCGCAAGGTCAAGACCGGATCGCCGGGTCTGCTGCTGTCGAAGGTCAGCAGCTTCCAGCCGTTCGACGGCTACACCGACAAGGACGCCACCGAGAAGAAGTTGGTGCGCAACGCATTCAAGGACGGCGACGTCTGGTTCAACACCGGCGACCTGATGCGCTCGCAGGGCTTCGGGCACGCCGCGTTCACCGACCGTCTCGGTGACACCTTCCGCTGGAAGGGCGAGAACGTCGCCACCACCGAGGTCGAAGCCGCGGTGTCGCTGGACTCCCAGGTCGAGGAGGCCACCGTCTTCGGCGTCGAGGTGCCCGGAGCGGGCGGCCGCGCCGGCATGGTCGCCATCCAGCTGAAGGACGGGCAGGAATTCGACGGCAAGGCGCTGGCCAAGGTCGCCTACGAGCACCTCCCGCCCTACGCCATCCCGCTGTTCGTCCGCGTCGCCACCGAACTCGCCCACACGTCCACCTTCAAGAGTCAGAAGGTGGACCTGCGCAAGGAGGGCTACGGCGGTGACAGCGGCGAGGGCGACGAGGACGCCGGCACGATCGAGGACCCGATCTACGTGCTGGCCGGTCGCGACGAGGGATACGTCGAGTACTACGACGAGTACCCCCAGGAAGTCGTCGACGGGAAGCGTCCCAAGAACTAGCGTCCCCGCCGGGTCGGGGGCGCTCGCCGCTCCCGACCGCGCCGACCGCGCCCGCGGCTAGCCTGGGGACGTGCCCTCCACGTTCCGTGGCCGACCCGTCGCCGGCGACCGCGCCATGATCATGGCGATCGTCAACCGCACGCCGGACTCGTTCTACGACCGCGGGGCCACCTTCACCGACGACGCCGCGATGCAGGCCGTGCACCGCGTGATCGCCGAGGGCGCCGACGTGATCGACGTCGGGGGAGTCAAGGCGGGTCCGGGCGTCGTCGTCGACGCCGACGAGGAGATCGCCCGCGTCGTCCCGTTCATCGAGTGGCTGCGGGGCGCCTACCCCGATCAACTGATCAGCGTCGACACCTGGCGCGCGACGGTCGCCGATCGGGCCTGCGCGGCGGGCGCCGACATCATCAACGACACCTGGGGCGGCGCCGATCCCGGCCTCGTCGACGTCGCCGCGAGGTTCGGGGCGGGCATCGTCTGCTCGCACACCGGCGGCGCAGTTCCCCGCACCCGACCCTTCCGGGTGAACTACGGGATTTCCGAGCGCGGGGTCGTCGACGACGTCATCGCGGAGGTCACCTCGGCGGCCGAGAGGGCCGTCGCCGCGGGAGTCCCCAGGGACGCGATCCTGATCGATCCGACCCACGACTTCGGCAAGAACACCCACCACGGGCTCGCTTTGTTGCGCCACGTGAAAGATCTTGTTAACACCGGATGGCCCGTCCTGATGGCCCTGAGCAACAAGGATTTCGTCGGGGAGACTTTGGGCGTGGGTTTGACCGAACGCCTGGAGGGCACGTTCGCCGCAACCGCGCTCGCCGCGGCCGAGGGCGCTGCGATGTTCCGCGTGCACGAGGTCGGACCCACGCGACGCGTACTCGACATGGTCGCGTCGATCCAGGGCGTGCGTCCACCGGCGCGGACCGTAAGGGGACTGGCATGAGCGTGACACCAGAACTAGCCGACGCCGTCGCGGGACACCGCTGGATGGCGGATCACAGTTGGAGTCGACCCTTGTGGACCATCGGTGAACTCGAGGCCGCCAAGCGCGGCCGCACCATCTCGGTGGTGCTGCCCGCACTCAACGAGCAGGACACGGTCGCGTCCGTCGTGGAGACCATCCGGCCGCTGCTCGGTGGCCTCGTCGACGAGCTGATCGTCCTGGACTCCGGTTCCACCGACGAGACGGAGATCCGCGCCGTCGCCGCCGGCGCCCGGGTGATCAGCCGTGAGACCGCCCTGCCGGAGGTCGAGCCGCAGCCTGGCAAGGGCGAGGTGCTGTGGCGGTCGCTGGCCGCCGCGACCGGCGACATCATCGCGTTCATCGACTCCGACCTGATCGACCCCGACCCCATGTTCGTGCCGAAGCTCCTGGGCCCGCTGCTCACCACCGACGGCGTGCACTTCGTCAAGGGCTTCTACCGCAGGCCGCTGAAGGTCAGTGGCAGCGAGGATGCCAACGGCGGCGGCCGGGTCACCGAGCTGGTCGCGCGTCCGCTGCTCGCCGCGCTGCGGCCCGAACTGACCTGTCTGCTGCAACCGCTGGGCGGTGAGTACGCGGGCACCCGCGAACTGCTCACCTCGGTGCCGTTCGCGCCGGGCTACGGCGTCGAGATCGGGCTCCTGGTCGATACCTACGACCGGCTCGGCATGGATGCCATCGCGCAGGTGAACCTGGGCGTCCGCACCCACCGCAACCGGCCGCTGACCGAACTCGCCGCCATGAGCCGGCAGGTCATCGCCACGTTGCTGACCCGCTGCGGGGTGCCGGACTCCGGCGTCGGCCTGACGCAGTTCTTCGCCGACGGCGACGACTACACCGCACGCACGTCGTCGGTGTCGCTCGTCGACCGTCCGCCGATGAACACGCTGCGTCCGTAATACCGGGGTCGTGCCTCCGCGTCTTACCGGTCAGGCAGTATCGATGCCGTGACCCTGATCCTGGTGTACCTGGTGGTCCTCATCCTGGTGGCCATCGTGCTGTTCGGCGTGGGCAGCGTGCTGTTCGGCCGCGGTGAGCGACTGCCCCCGCTGCCGCGCGAGACCACGGCCACGGTGCTGCCCGCCTCGGGCGTGACCGGTGCGGACGTCGAGGTGGTGAAGTTCAGCCAGACGCTGCGCGGCTACAAGGCCAGCGAGGTCGACTGGGTGCTCGATCGGCTCGGGCAGGAACTCGATCTCGTCCGCGGGCAGCTCGACGCGGTGCGGGCGGCGCACGGCATCGTCGACCCCGACGTTCCCCACCCGGGCGCCCACGAGCGGCTCGACGACGCCGTGGACGAGCGGCTCGACGCCGTCGACGAGCGGTGACGGCGGCCACGGGCCAGGACGGGCTGGTCCGCTGCGGATGGGCCGACTTCTCCGGACCGCGGTGGGACACGCCGGATTCGGTCCTGTACCGCGGCTACCACGACACCGAGTGGGGCCGCCCGCTGCGCGGCACGCGTGACCTGTTCGAGCGGATGTCGCTCGAGGCCTTCCAGAGCGGTCTGTCGTGGCTCATCATCCTGCGCAAGCGGGAGAACTTCCGGCGGGCGTTCGCCGACTTCGACGTCGAGACGGTCGCGTCGTTCACCGAACGCGACGTCGACCGTCTGATGGCCGACGAGGGGATCGTCCGCAACCGGGCGAAGGTGGTGGCCACCATCGCCAACGCGCGCGCCGCGTCGGAGCTGTCCGCTCAGCGGGTCGACCTCGGCGAGCTGCTGTGGTCGTTCGCGCCGCCGCCGCGTCCGCGGCCCGAGACGTTGGCCGACGTGCCCGCGGTGACTCCCGAGTCGACCGCGATGGCCAAGGAGTTGAAGCGGCGCGGCTTCAAGTTCGTGGGTCCGACCACGGCATATGCGCTGATGCAGGCCACCGGCATGGTGGACGACCACCTGGCGTCGTGCGTCGTCCGGTGGGACGCCGCAGGAGGGTCGGATGCGCACCGATAGCAGCCCGTGACCGGGTCTTTGCACACCGAACGGCCGGAATAGGGAAGAATGTATGGAGTTCAGATGCAGGTCAGTGCCGGGAGCTGTCGAGGGGTGGACGGTCCCGGCCCCCTACAGACTCGTCAGCACGGGTCGGAAGACGAGGAGGGAACTCCGATGGCGGCGATGAAGCCCCGGACCGGTGACGGTCCGCTGGAAGCAACCAAGGAGGGGCGAGGCATCGTGATGCGGGTTCCACTCGAGGGTGGTGGCCGACTCGTCGTCGAACTGACCCCCGCGGAAGCCGCCGCGCTGGGCGAGGAACTCAAGAACGTCACGGCGGGCTGACTGCGCGTCACCCGCGGAAGTGACCGTCGGCGCGACCGGTCGTGAACATCACGACCCGTCGCGCCGACGTCGTCGCTGACGGTCAGGACGCGTCGGGCGCCACCAGACGGTAGATCTCCAGGGTCTGCTCGGCGATGGTCGCCCAGGAGAACTCCTCGATGCACCGCTCACGGCCCGCGCGGCCGAAGCCGGCGGCGCGATCCGGGTCGGCGACGAGTTCGTTGACCGCAGCGGCGAGATCGCGCTCGAAGGTGGTGGTCTCGGCGGCGTCGTAGTGCACCAGCAGGCCGGTGTCGCCGTGCGCCACCACCTCCGGGATGCCGCCGACGTCGGACGCCACGACCGCCGTCGAACACGCCATCGCCTCGAGGTTCACGATGCCCAACGGTTCGTAGACCGACGGGCACACGAAAACAGTTGCCGCCGTTAAGATCTCGCGGATCTGCTCCGTCGGGCGCATGTCCTGCACCCAGAACACGCCCGGTCGGGACGCCTGCAGCTCCTCGACGGCCGTCCGCACCTCCGCGGCGATCTCCGGGGTGTCGGGTGCGCCCGCGCACAGCACGAGTTGGACGTCGGGGGCGAATCCGTGCGCGGCGGCGACGAGGTGTGCGACACCCTTCTGCCGGGTGATCCGGCCCACGAACGCCACGATCGGCTTGGTGGTGTCGACGCCGAGTTCTGCGAGCACCGACGTCCCCGGCTCGGGCGGCGCGGGATACCAGACGTCGGTGTCGATCCCGTTGCGCACCACGTGCACGCGCTGCGGGTCGAGCGCCGGGTAGGTGGCCAGCACGTCGGCGCGCATGCCGGAGCTGACCGCGATCACGGCGTCGGCGGCCTCCACGGCGGTGCGCTCCACCCAGGACGACACCCGGTAGCCGCCACCGAGCTGCTCGGCCTTCCACGGGCGCATCGGCTCCAGCGAATGCGCCGTCAGCACGTGCGGCACGCCGTGCAGCAGCGCGGCGAGGTGGCCAGCCATCCCGGTGTACCAGGTGTGCGAGTGCACGACGGTCGCGCCGGCGGCGGCGTTGGCCATCACGAGGTCGGCAGACAGCGTGGACAGCGCCGCGTTGGCGCCCTCGAGGGCGGGGTCGGGCTTGGCCACCGACACGCCCGGGCGGTCGCGGCCCATGCAGTGCACGTCGACCTCGCACAGGCGTTTCAGCTGTGCGACCAGTTCGGTCACGTGAACGCCTGCACCGCCGTACACCTCGGGCGGATATTCTCTGGTCATCATCGCCACCCGCATGGTCATGACGGTAGTGGCCCAGGGACCTCCCCGCACCAATCCCGCGCCAATTGTCTTGACCTACAGCACGTCGGAACCGTCACCAATAGTGCGAATGGCTAGCCGCAGTCGTGCAGGGCCGATAGGTTTGACGCATGAGGGAAGCCCCACACGTCCTCGGCATCGTCCTGGCCGGCGGTGAGGGCAAGCGGTTGTACCCCCTGACCGCGGATCGCGCCAAGCCGGCCGTTCCGTTCGGCGGCGCCTACCGGCTCATCGACTTCGTGCTCTCGAACCTCGTCAACGCGCGGTATTTGAAGATCTGCGTTCTGACGCAATACAAGTCGCATTCGCTGGACCGGCACATCTCGCAGAACTGGCGGCTTTCGGGGCTTGCCGGCGAGTACATCACGCCGGTCCCGGCGCAGCAGCGGCTCGGGCCGCGCTGGTACACCGGCTCCGCCGACGCGATCCTCCAGTCGCTCAACCTCGTCTACGACGAGGACCCCGACTACGTCGTCGTGTTCGGCGCCGACCACATCTACCGGATGGACCCGGAGCAGATGCTCCAGTTCCACATCGACAGCGGCGCAGGCGTCACCGTCGCCGGAATTCGGGTGCCGCGGGCGGAGGCGAGTGCGTTCGGTGTCATCGACGCCGACGAGTCGGGCCGCATCCGCGAGTTCCTCGAGAAGCCCGCCGATCCGCCGGGCACGCCCGACGATCCCGAGCAGACGTTCGCGTCGATGGGCAATTACATCTTCAGCACCAAGGTGCTCGTCGACGCCATCAAGGCCGACGCCGACGAGGACACCTCGGATCACGACATGGGCGGCGACATCATCCCGCGACTCGTACGCGACGGGATGGCCTCGGTGTACGACTTCAACGACAACGAGGTGCCGGGGTCCACCGAGCGCGACCACGGCTACTGGCGCGACGTCGGAACCCTCGACGCGTTCTACGACGCCCACATGGATCTGGTGTCGGTGCATCCGGTGTTCAACCTGTACAACCGGCGCTGGCCGATCATGGGCGAGTCGGCGAACCTCGCGCCCGCCAAGTTCGTCAACGGCGGCTCCGCGCAGGAGTCGGTCGTCGGTGCCGGCAGCATCGTCTCGGCCGCCTCGGTGCGGAACTCGGTGCTGTCGTCCAACGTGGTGATCGAGGACGGGGCGATCGTCGAGGGCAGCGTGCTCATGCCCGGCGTGCGGATCGGCCGCGGTGCGGTCGTGCGGCACGCCATCCTCGACAAGAACGTCATGGTGGGCCCGGGCGAGATGGTGGGCGTCGACATCGAGAAGGACCGCGAGCGGTTCTCGATCAGTGCCGGCGGCGTGGTCGCCGTCGGCAAGGGCATCTGGATATAACTGCCCGCCTCACGATCGCGAGCGGGTACCTCGGCGGCGCCGGAACAGCGCCACCGCACCCCATGCGATCCCGGCGACGATCACCAGCACCAGTACGGGCAGCAGGATCGCGACGAACACCAGGCCCACGCTGGCGACGTCCTCGACGGTGCTGAGCACCGGGGCGGCCACTCCCGCGGTGGTCGCGTTGGCCACCGGTCGCACCGCGGTCTTGGTCAGATGCACCACGAGCGCCGTCGCGATGCCGAGGACCACCGGGATCCACTGCCCGGAGCCGGCGAACGCGCCCGGATCGGTGACCGCCTGCGTCTGCGCCGCGGTACCCGACCCGAAGACGATGCCACCGGCCGTCGGCCGCACCAACGTCTGCACCACGTCGTTGACGCTGTCCAGCGCGGGCACCTTGTCGGCGACCACCTCGACGGCGAGCAGCACCGCGACGATCACCACCACCCAGCCGTTCTCCAGCCAGGCCCAGCCCGCGGGCAGTGTGACGAGATCGGTGAAACGCGCCAGCAGACCCAGGGCGAGCAGCGGAATGTAGGCGTTGAGGCCCGCCGCGGTCGCCAGCCCGAACCCGGTCAGCAGTTCCACGAGATCAGTATGAGCGCCGTGGAGGGGATGCCGATTGTGGTATCGCCCGCCGCGTCGGGAAAGATGAAGATCATGGGCGACGAACATTCAGGAGACCGACGATGAGCGAGTTGACGCCCGAACTGCGGGCCGAGATCGAAGAGATCCTGCAGAAGAGCCAGAAGCGGCACGGATACGTGTACCGCGAGCTGGCCGAGGGACTGGGTCCCGAGGAGATGGCGAAGCGCCACGAGAAGACGCCGGCGCACATGAAGCGGTTCGTGACCAGCGTGAAGCACATCCTCGAGGGCACCATGCCCACGACGTCGACCGTGCTGACCAACTCGTACGGATACCGCGAGCTGCTGAACTACGACACGACGGGCGCCCTGCACGAGTACGTGGCGTCGTGGTTGACCCGTCTCAAGGAGAAGAAGGCCGAGGTCAGCTTCGAACCGCTCGACGGCGACGCCCTGGTGTCACCGGTGGCGTCACGCAAGCGCGCCGACGTGGTCGAGGTCGTGTGCCCGCAGTGCTTCATGGTGCACCCCGGCGAGTGCTACTGACGCTCGGCGCGGCCGGCTAGCGCCGGTCGTCCGGCTGGCGGCGCCTGCCGGGCCGCTCGTGGCGCGGGACCTTCGGCGTGCTCTGGACGGTTCGTCCCTTGCCGGCGACGGTGGCGATCGTCCTCCTGCACCGTGGGCAGACCGGTCGACCCTGGATGTCGACCGTCCAGCTCTTGCCACCACCGGGGCACGGCCTGTCCGTGATGTCGTCTGTCACGTGATCAGTATGCGGTCGACCGGGTCCCGCGTCGTCGGGCAGCCAGTCCCAGCCGTCGCGCCGAGAGCTGAGCGTCCCATACGTGCTCACCGGTCGACGTGGCGATCGACTCGGCCCGAGCCACCAGGGGCAGCGCATCCTCGACGTTCCGATGCCGGGCAGTCGCATCGCACAGCAGGCCGAGGTACAGCGGCGTAAAGATCCGCCGTCCGCCCTGAGCGTGCAGTTCCAGGGCCGCTGCCATCTCGTCGACGGTGTCGACGCCGTCCGGTCCCATCGCCTGCGCCCAGCCCCGGATGATGCGCGCGCCGCCGATGAACTGATCGACGCCGAGTTCGGTCAGCTCGGCGACGACCTGCCCGCTACGCTCCACCATCCCGTCCGTCACGCCCGTCATCGCGGCGAGCTGAACGTCGGCCGTGCGCAGCACGGCCGCGCCGAACGCATCGCGTCGCCCCACCGCGAGCGACAGTCCGGCGGCCAGCGCCGCGCTCGCATGGCCGCCATCGCCGCGGAGACCGTGTGCGTGCGCGGCGACGCCGTAGGCGAGCACTTCGAATGACGCCAGTGCGCCGTAGTGTTCCCAGTCGACCGCGGGCACCGACGAGTGCAGCGCAGCAACGGCTTCGAGCGCACTATCGAGGCGACCGCGCATGAAGTCGGTGAGCGCCCGGATGTAGTAACCCGCAGCACCGGCGATGGGATCCGCCGTGGCGCCGAAGAAGTCGACCAGGCTGTCCGACAGCACGGCGGCGTCGTGGTATCGACCGGTGCCGCACGCCTCCAGGCAGCCCATCGCGACAGACGTAGTGGACTGGATCGCGTCGGTCCCGGTGTCCGACGACCGGCGAAGTTCCTGCAACACCTTGGCCGAACTCTGACCCGAGACGACCGCCTCGACGGAGGCGAGTTGCAGCTGTAGGTCGACTTCCGTCTCGAATCGCGCAGGCCCCTCGGGCAAACGAGCGCAGACGTCGAGGGCGCGGCGGTCGAGTTCTGCCACGTCACGGTAGGCCGAACGTGCCCACGCGTCGGTGCGGGCGCGCTCGAGCAGGTGCAGCGCCGTGGACGTGTCCAGTTCGGCACCGGCATGCCAGGCGTGGTGCGCACCGTCGATCGCATCCTGGCTGGCGACGTCGCCGAATTCGACGACGTAGGCGCGCGCGACGGCGGCGTGCAGGCGTGCTCGTTGAACCCCGGTGATCTCGCCGGCTATCGCGTCGCGCACCAATCCGTGACTGAAGCGGAAAGCGGCCGGCGCACTGCTGGATTCGACTATCAGGCCGGCGTTCTGCGCAGGCAGGAGCGCGTCGATCGCCTCGTCCATCGGGCACTCCATGACCGCCGCCATCCGGGCCACCAGGAACTCGGCGCCCGCCACGGCTCCGGCGTACAGCGCCGCCCGACTCGGCGCCGGCAGGGCGTTGAGGCGCGTACGGATGACACCGGACACGGCCTCGGGTACGGCGTCGCCGTCGATGGCGACGGTCGCTTCCTCGAGCCGGTGGTCGTCGATCAGCAGCCGGACGAGTTCCCGGGTGTAGAACGGGTTTCCGCCGGTGTGCGCGTGAACGCTGGCGGTGAACTCGGATCGGGGCGGAATGCTGCTCACGTCGGCGATGAGGTCCGCGGTGGCTTCGGTTCCGAGTCCTCGAAGTTTGACGAAATCGACGTCGGTGCGGCTCCGAAGATGATCGAGTGCAGCGGAACCGGCCGATCGGTCGGAACCGGTGCCGTCCTGCCACGTCGCGACGATCAGCAGCGGAAGCCGGTGTCCGGCCGAGACGATGTGCTCCAGGACGTCGTGTGTGAAGCGGTCGGCGCGTTGCAGGTCGTCGAGGACGATCAGCGCGGGCCGCTTCGACACGAGTTCCGCCAGCGCGGCCGTGACGGCCTCCACGGCCGTGAAACCCGTCGCCTCGGGGGACTCCCCGGCGTTGGCATCGTCTGCGGCGACACTCCACCAGTCCGGCAGCGGCGCGTGCAGTGCACCGGCTCCACTCGGAAGCTGTGCTCCCAGTTCACGAAGCGAGTGCGCCCAGGCCCAGGACGGCGGGCGCCGGATGTCGAAGGCGTGGCCCGCCCACGCCACTGCCATTCCCATGTCGGTCGCCACGTCGGCGGCGCAGTGCGCCAGCGCCGTCTTGCCGATACCGCTCTCGCCCGTCACCACGATCATTCCCCCGCGACGTTCGGCGGCGGCGCTCAGCGCTGCGCGAAGTCGCCGTAACTCCGACGAGCGTCCGAACAGGCCGCCGGACGAGCCGCTGGTCGGGCGCCCCTGGGGAGCGGCCGTGGGCTGCCATCTCAGCGACTCGGACTCGTTGCGGATGTCGGTGGCCAGCCGTTGCAGGGCGACGCCCGGCTGCACGCCCAATTCCATGTCGAGGATGGCGGCGACCCGTTCGTAGGCGCGCAATGCGTCACTCCGTCGCCCCGACCGGTACATCGCCAACATGAGCTGCGCCCACAGACTTTCCCGCAACGGGTTGACTGCCAGCTCGGACTCGACGTCCGCGATGAGGTCGGCGTCGACGCCCACGCGCAGCGCAGCCGCGACGCGCAGTTCGACGGCGTCGGCGCGCATGGTGTCGAGTCGGTGCACCTCGGGCATCGCAAAGTCGAGGCTGCGGAAATCCGCCAATGGTGTTCCGCGCCAATGGTTCAGGGCTTCGTCGAGGCACGACATCGCCGTCGCGGCGTCGCCCACGTCGAGCAGCTTGCGGCCGTGGGCCACCAGCCGTGCGAACTCGCGGACGTCGACGACGTCCGCCGCGGTGTCGAGTCGGTATCCGGGGCCGGACCGCGTCAACACCGCGTCGGCCCCCAGGATGCGGCGAAGGTTCGCGACGTAGGCGCGCAACGAAGCCAGCGGTTTCGCTGGTGCGCCGTCACCCCACACCTGCTCAATGAGCCGATCCACCTCGACCACGCGGTCCTCGGCCAGCAGCAGCACCGCGAGCACCGCACGCTGCCGTAGGCCGCCGAGGGGCAGGTCGTGGCCGTCACGCTGAACCGCCAACGGGCCCAGAATTCGATACTCCACGCGCTTCCTCCCCGATCGCCGCCCACCATCATCCGTCCTGACGCCCATTCTGTCTCGCTACCGCGTTTGTTTGCGGGGCCACGTCTCGTCCAATGAACTTCCAACCCGGCGTCGATACGGTCGGTGCCATGACCGCCACCCCGCACCGCGTCGCACCACGTGCCTCGGGCGCGACCACCATGCTGCTGACGATCAGCGTCGGCGAGTGCAGTGCGACGCCGTCGGCGACCAAGATCTCGGGGACGTCGCCGGACGGTTCGAAGGTCGTGTCCGGTCCGGTCGGATGACGGCAGCGTCGCGACCCGCGGGTGGCCGCATGAACGTCACGCCCCCGTTCATCGTCAGCTCGCCGCCGGAGTGCACCTTTCATCACCGCGCCGACGAGGCATTGTCCGCCGCCGTGGGTGGCGACGGCGACGTCTTCGATGCGCATGGTCAGCGTCTCTCGTCGACCGAGGACGGCGTGCGCGTCCGGTCGGTGGAGCCGCACGAGCTGGCGCACCTGCTCCGCCGGTGGCTGGGACATGCTGGCGTCCCGGGGGAGTCCACGTCGGCATGGCCGCTGTGGCTGCTGGTGCACACGGCGGTGGAACACCGCGGCTACGGTGCCTGAGGCGCCGTCACGGCCGCGGTGACTACGCCTCGTAGCCGACGCACACCTGGGCCCCGTTCAGGACGCCCTCGCGGAAGGCCCGAGTTCGGTCGAACCCTGCGCCCTGTCGGTCGACGTCCCCGGTTCCGCGAAACAGCAGTAGCGCCTTGATTCCCTCGTCCAGGTCACCCGGCGAGATGTGGTAGCTGCTGGTGGACTCGCGGTTGAACAGGATGACGCTCGCGGTGTAGGCGCCCGCGAGACAGTCACCGCGAAGGGTGGACGTCTTCTCGTCGGAGTCGTCGCCCAGCCGGCTGAGCGCGGCCAGCCCGAACTGCGTCGCCAGCAGTGTCGCGACCGCGTAGTCGCCGCCCTGCCGGTACACCTCGGGCATCGTCTCCGCGTTGTCCCAACCCACGTAGTCGTCGGGCACGCAGTAGAACAGGACGTACCCCTCGGCGGAGGAGCCGCCGCACTCGGGAGGGCTCGACGGCTCGAACGGTGCAAGGCCCCGAAGCGGCGACCACGCCTGCCCGTCGGTCAGCTCGGGGTAGACCTGCGTCCAGTAGTCCTCTAGGTCGTACGGCACGCCGTTGACGATGGAGTCGTAGGGCGCGTTGCCTTCGTTGGCCTCGTCCTCGGCGTCGTTGAACGGCAACTCGAGCACCATCGGTTCACCGTCCCGATAGTCCTTGCACTTCGCCGCGCCGTTGTCGTAGCCGTCCTGGAACGCGCTGACCCGATCGAACCCGCTGCCGTGGGCAGAGGGGTCCTGCGCGTTGGTCCCGGGTGTGTCCCGCAGGTCGAGGATGCCCGCCAGCGCACGGTCGAGATCAGCGCTGGACACGTCGAACACGTTGTCGTCCTGAGCGTGCCGGGCCCAACCACCCGCGAAGCAGTCCGCCTGCAGCTCGGAGGAGACGGTCAGCTGATTCTGGTCGAAGAACCCCGACCGCTGCTGCATCGCGTGGCCCCATTCGTGGGCAAGTACCACCGGAACGACGAAGTCCCCGTACTTGGACTGCAACTCGGGTAGCAAACCGTCGGCGTCCCAGGCCACGGAGTCGTCGATCTTGCAGTAGAACGCGTTACCCGCGACGTCGGCGTAGCTGCTCGCGCAGTCGGGCCCGATCTCGGAATCCGGGGTGGACGCGTACAGCCCACCCGTGACGGGTTCGTAGTCACGACCGTACAACGCGGGAAACTGCTCGGACCAATAGGTCTGAAGGTCGGTGATCGCCTCGATGGCCAGCTTGTTGACCGGGGTCGACGGGTCACCCTCGATCGTGACGTCGCCGGCTCCGGCCTTGTCGGCGGTCGGCGTGGGCACGGCCGTCTCCTGGCCGCCGCAACCAGCCACCAACACCGCCGCAGCGAACATTGCCACACCCGTCTTGATCATGGTCGGAAGGTAGCGACGGGGATTGGAAACCGGTTGGAAACGGCGTCTCTGGTGCCCGCGAACCGACCGCCCCCTCACCACACGCCCGGGACGAGCCTCGAACGCACCCGCGTCGCGTACTCGGCGTAGCCCGCCAGTTCGTCGCGCAGCATCTTCTCCTCGTCGGCGATGCGCAGCGCGAGGACGGGTACGGCGGCGGCCACCACCCCCAGTCCCCACAGCGAGTCGAGGGCGAGCGGCATGCCGACCATCATCACCAGGGCGCCCGAGTACATCGGATGGCGCACCACGCCGTAGAGGCCGGTCGACACCAGGGGCTGTCCCTCCTCGACGGTGATGTTCGCGGAGGCGTAACCGTTCTGCACGACGACCAACTGGGCGAGCAGGAGGCCCACTGCCACCAGCACATAACCGACCGCGACCGCCCACGGCGGCACCGACGACCAGCCGAACCGGTGATCCAACGCGGAGACCACGAGCGCGGCTATCACCAGCACCACGGTCGCGGAGATCACGATCCGTTGCAGCGGGCGGGTTTCCGCAGTCGGGCCCGCCCTCATCCGGCGCTGCAGGGCGGCCGGGTCGCGGACGGCGAGGTAGATGCTCGGCAGGATCGTCGTCACGAGGAACACCGCGATGAAGGTCCAGCCCTGCCAATACGCCACCGTCCCCGCGGGAACGAACAGTGCGACCGCGAAGAACGCGACGCCGAAGACGGCCGACGCCAGCGTCTGCAGTGCAATCTTCACGACGGCCCCCTCACGCTGCGTCGCGACGCCGGTAGAGCCACCCGGCGGCCGCCGACATCGCGACCGCCACCACGGCCATCACCTCGAGGGCGACCGCCGACGGGTCCGACGGCGCGGAGGTCCGGCCGATCGGCGACAGATCGATCAGCCACCGCGGCAGCCGCAGCAGGGCGCCCAGGTACAGCGCCAACACCACGAACGTCACGGCGAGCCAGGCGATCCAGGCCTGCCTGACCGACACCGCCAGCGCCGCGACGCCCGCCACGACGGCGAGTGCGGGGACGAAGGCCATGCCGGCCAGCGTCAGCCGCAGCACGGTCGACGGCTCGCCGAGCACCAGGCCGGCCCCCACCCCGTTGCCCAGCCCGGCGACGACCATCAGCACCGCCGCGCCCAGCACCGCCGACGCCACGGCCGACAGCAGCCAGCGCCACCGCGACACCGCTCCGGCGAGCACCGTCTCGCCGATCCCCGAACGCTCGTCACCGAGCACCCTGAGCACAGCCATGACGACGTACACGCTCGCCGCCGCGGCCAGGAACTGCGTCATCGTCGTGTAGACGCCGTCGTTGCCCTGCGCCGCGAGGACCCGGGCGAGCAGCTCGTTGCCCTCGGCAGCGTCCAGCAGCGACTTGGTCATCGACCCGAACGCCAACCCGGCCACGAACAGGCCCACCGCCCAGCCGATCGTCTGTCCCCGCTGCAGCAGCAGGTACAGCCCCAGAACGCCCCGCACCGGGCGGGCATCGGGCCGTTCACCGGACGACGCGATGGTGCCCGCGTCGTACTGGCGGCGACCCTCGAGCGCGGCGGCGGCCGCGACGAGCGCGACGGCCAACAGGATCAGCATCGCCAGCGGCCACCACCGGAGGTCGACGAAGGCGCGCATCTGCTGCGCCCAGGCGATGGGGGAGAGCCAGCTGACGGGGCTTCCCGAGTTGTCGATGACGTCGCCGACGCCGCGCACCAGGGCGGCCAGTCCGAGCGTCGCCATCGCCGCGCCGCTCGCCGTTCGGGCCTGCCGCCACAGCTGCGCGGTCACCGCCGCGACCGCACCGAACACCACGGCCACAGCGGTGATGCCGAGACTCATCGCGGCGGTGTCGACGACGCCGAAGCCGGTGGCGGACATCGCTGCCGTCATCGTCACGGCCAGCACGACGTTGACCCCGCCCACCAGGCTGAGTGCGGCGGTGGTGCGGGCGTACCGGCCGACGGGCGCCGCGAGGACCAGCTCGGCGGTGCCCGACTCCTCCTCGGCGCGGGTGTGGCGGATCACCGTGAGGATCGCGAGGATCGACGCCGCCACGATCAGGGTCAGCATCAGCTCGTTGGCCATCATGGCGCCCAAATCGGCTTCGTCGCCACCGAACATCGGCCCGCCCAGCATCATCCCGGCGGGGGTCTTGAGCAGGTTGACCCGCGACAGCCGTTGTGCCTCATCGGGATACGCCAGTCGGATGGCGTTCGGTGCGTACGCCATCATCGACGTCAACGCGACGACCCAGATCGACAGTCGCACCCGATCGCGGCGCAGTGCCAGGCGGATCAGGTGGGCGGTGCCCGTCCACGGTGATGCGGTGGTGGGCGCTTCATGGCGACCGGACCGTGCGACGGTCGCCGTCGCGCTGGCGCTCACCGGTCCGATCCCGAGTACTCCCGAAGGAACACGTCCTCCAACGAGGCAGGCGCGACGGTCAATTCGTCGATGCCGAGTCCGGCAATCCTGACCATCGTCTCGTCGAGATCCCCTCGGTCCACCGCGAAGGTCACGACGCCGTCGTCGACGCGCACGTCGTGGACGTAGTCGAGCCGCTCGAGTTCGGCGACGTCGCCGCGTAGGCGTGCGGTGACCGTGGTGCGCATCAGGTGCCGCATCTCGGCCAGCGTGCCCGAGCGCACCGTCTTTCCCGCCCGGACGATCGTGACGCTGTCACAGAGCCGTTCGACCTCGGCGAGGATGTGGCTGGACAGCAGTACCGCGGCGCCCGACGCCGCCACCTCGGTCACGCAGTGCTGAAAGGCCTGTTCCATCAACGGGTCCAGCCCGGAGGTCGGCTCGTCGAGGACGAACAGCTCACTGCGCGTGCAGAACGCGGCGACGATCGCGACCTTCTGCCGATTGCCCTTCGAGTAGGTGCGCGCCTTCTTGTGCGGATCGAGTTCGAAGCGATCGATCAGCTCGTCGCGCCGGCGCCGGTCGACCGAACCGTCGCCGCGCAGGGAGGCGAGGAAGTCGATGGCCTGCATCCCGGTGAGGTTCGGCCACAGCGTGACATCGCCCGGTACGTAGGCGATCCGGCGATGCAGGTCGACGGCGTCGCGCCACGGGTCGCCGCCCAGGAGTCGGACCGTGCCACCGTCGGCGCGCAACAGTCCGAGCAGGATCCGGATGGTGGTCGACTTGCCGGCCCCGTTGGGTCCGAGGAAGCCGGCGACGTCACCGGGTGCGACGGTGAGGTCCAGGCCGTCGAGTGCGGCGACGCGGCCGAACGCCTTCGTCAGTCCGGTGATCTCGACGGCGGGTCGAGTGTCGTCACCCATGCTGGTCTCCTTCTGCCGAGGTGAACGGGATGCCCTGCTCGCGCTGATGCCGGAAGGCGTCGTACATCGTCGGATCCGCCATCAGCCCGTTCGTGTAGACCTCGAGCGCCGGCAGCACCATCTCCTCGCCGTAGTCGCGTAGGACGGTGCGGAGGTCGGTCGGGTCGTCGTGCAGTTGCAGGTAGAGCAGGAAGGCGCCGCCGCCGGCCATCGCCAGGAACCGTGCCCGCGCCGCCGGGTCGGCGCTGGGCTGGATGGTGCCGGCTCGCACGCCGTCGTCGAGGTACTGCTCGACGTTGTCGATCATGCTGCGCCACAGCATCTTCGACAGGTCACCGCCGTTCTGCATGCTGCGGACGAGGTACGCCATCAAGGGGGCGTACTCGTCGATCTCCGACACCTGCGTCAGCCAGGACACCGGGTCCGAACTCTGGATGGCGTCGCTCTTGCGGGCGCGGATGGTCTCGGTGATGAAGTCGTCGCACGCCTTGCGCAGACCGTCCTTCGAGCCGAAGTGGTGGATGACCAGTCCCGGGCTGACGCCCGCGGCCGTCGCGATCGCGCGCACGCCGACCGCGAACCCGTCGCGGCCGAACAGTTCGATGGCGGCATCGCGGATGCGGGCCACCGCCGTGAGGTCGTCCGCTGAACGCATGTTCAACAGACTAAACGCGCGTTCAGTCGGCCGTCAAGAGTTTGGGCTAGGCGGTGATCGAAGGCGTGCGTCAACCGGCGAGCGTGCGGATTCTCGGGTTCTCACCCGGCGTGTCGCCCGCAGACACGCACGCTCGCGAAAGAAGGGGAGGGCTCGCGAAAGAAGGGAAGGGGCTCGCCCGGGGGGAGTGGGGGGCGGGTCAGTCGCGGGCGGCGGCGAGCAGACCGTCGCCGAGCGGGATGAGCACCGGCGTCAGACGTTCGTCCTCGGCGATCAGGCGCGCGGCCTCGCGGACGGCGGCGACCTCCTTGTCGGAGGCGTTCGCGTCCCCGGCCCGGCCCCCGAGGGCGGCGCGGTGCACGACGATGGCGCCGCCGGGGCGCAGCAGTCGGACTCCCTCGGCGACGAACTGCGGCTGGTCGATCGGGTCGGCGTCGACGAAGACGAGGTCGTACGACTCGTCGGCGAGGCGGGTCAGCACCTCCTGTGCGCGGCCACCGATCAGGCGGGTGCGCGACGGCCCGACGCCGGCCTCGGTGAACGCCTGCTTGGCCAGCCGCTGATGCTCGGGTTCGACGTCGATGGTGGTCAGGACGCCGTCCTCGCGCATTCCGGCCAGCAGCCACAGGCCGCTGACGCCCGCGCCGGTCCCGACCTCGACGACGGCCTTGGCGCGCGCGAGCCTGGCGAGAACGCTCAGGAGGGCGCCGACGGCGGGTGTCACGGCCCCCGCTCCGCTGTCGTCGGACCGCTCCCGCGCGGCGGCGGTGATCGAGTCCTCGGTGATCGACTGTTCTGCGTGCGTCAGGATGGACTCGGAGCGACTCGGCCGTACCTGACCGTCATCGGTGCTGGCCATGCCCGCAGCGTAGAGGTCGACCGTCCGGGGCGAGTCGGCGACACGCCCGCACGGCGACGTGGGAATGACCGACTCGGCGGCCGGTTTGTGCACTTCGGGGCGGGGGTAGACGGCTTTCTCAGGAAAAGTTCAGTCTGCTCATATGTCCACCTCAACAGGGTGCGGAACGGTAATCCTCATGACACGCGGCGCCGCCCCGGAATCCGGGCAGGACAGTGGGAATTATCGCGCCGGGAACTCGGTTTCCGAGGACATGACGCCGTCGCAGTCCAAGGGCGCGCGCACGAAGGATCTGGAGGATCTGACGACCACCACAAGCACGTCCCCCGTGTTCATGGCCCACCTCGAGGCCGGCTCGGACGCCGAGCAGGCCGGCTGGGTCGAGCCCACCGACGAGTTGACGGGCACCGCCGTCTTCGACGCCACCGGCGACCAGGCGGCCATGCCCTCCTGGGACGAGCTGGTCCGTCAGCACGCCGACCGGGTGTACCGCCTGGCCTACCGCCTGTCGGGCAACCAGCACGACGCCGACGACCTCACCCAGGAGACGTTCATCCGGGTGTTCCGGTCGGTGCAGAACTACCAGCCGGGCACGTTCGAGGGCTGGCTGCACCGCATCACGACCAACCTCTTCCTCGACATGGTCCGGCGTCGCAACCGCATCCGCATGGAGGCGCTGCCCGAGGACTACGACAGGGTGCCGGCCGACGACCCGAACCCCGAGCAGATCTACCACGACTCGCATCTGGGTCCGGACCTGCAGGCCGCGCTCGACTCGCTGCCGCCGGAGTTCCGCGCCGCCGTCGTCCTGTGCGACATCGAGGGCCTGTCCTACGAGGAGATCGGCGCCACGCTCGGCGTCAAGCTCGGCACCGTCCGCAGCCGCATCCACCGCGGCCGGCAGGCGTTGCGCGACTACCTGGCCGCCCACCCGAACGCCGACACCGGCCACCACGCCCGTTCCGCGTAATCCGTCGGGCGCTCCCGGGTGTCCGGGGCCACTGGTCGCGCTACATTCGAAGGGGCGCGCACCGCGTCGTGCGAAGGACTGGAGAGGAGCTGGATGATGGTCGATCCGGGACACGTCTTCCGTCGAGCGTTCTCGTGGTTTCCCACGCAGTTCGCGTCGCAGAGCACCGGTCCGGTGGGTCCACGCCAGTTCGGCTCCACCGAGCACCTGTCGACCGAGGCGATCGCCGCCTACGTCGACGGCGAACTGAGCATGAAGGGCCACCTCCGCGCGGCCGGGCACATGTCGCAGTGCCCGGAGTGCGCCGCCGCGGTCGACGCGCAGGGGCAGGCGCGGACGGCGCTTCGGGAGTCCTGTCCCATCTCGATCCCCACGTCGCTGCTGGGTGCGTTGTCGCAGATCCCGCACCACGTGCGGCACCATCCCGCCCCCGTCGACGACGACCCCTCGCTCGCCGACGACATCCTGCGTGACCGTCGCCGACGCCGGTAGGCTGAGACTTCACGGTTTGGGCAACGAACCGGGTGTGATCAGGAATCGCGCACGTCAGCCGTTCGGCTGGCGTGCGCCGCTACGAAAGTGGATCAACGGGTGAGCAATCAGGACCAGTCCGGGAACACGCACCGCCTGGCACCCCGCCCGGTGAACCGCCCACCCGTCGATCCGGCCGCCACCCGCGCGTTCGGCAGGCCCGAGGGCTTCAGCGGCTCCTTCCTCGGCGCCGACAAGCAGCGCGACCAGGGTGAGTACGCCCCCAGGAACCAGCCGCCGGATCCCGTACTGGCCGAGGCCTTCGGCCGCAACGGCGCCGGCGACTCGCTGCAGCGCCATCCCGCCGACGCGGGCGCCCTCGACGCCGAGCGCGACACCAGCGGCGACGTGCCGCCGGACCCGTGGCGCGATCCGTCGGCGGTCCCGTCGCTCGGAACGCCCGCGCAGCCGCAGGCCGCGCCGGTCGTCGCGCCCGTCCCCACCGGCAAGCTCGGCGTCCGCGACGTGCTGTTCGGCAACCGGGTGTCGTGGACGGCGCTGGCCCTGCTCGCGATCGTCGCGCTGGTCATCGGCATCGGCGGTGGCTGGGTGGGTCGCAAGACCGCCGAGGTCGTCGAGGCGTTCACCACCTCCAAGGTCACGCTGGAGACCGACGACAACCCCGAGGCGCCCGCGGGCCGGTTCGCCACCGTGGCCAAGGCCGTCGCCGACTCCGTCGTCACCATCGAGGCCACCAGCAAGAACGAGGGATCGCAGGGCTCCGGCGTCGTCGTCGACGGTCGCGGGTACATCGTCACCAACAACCACGTGATCTCCGAGGCCGCGAAGAACCCGGCCGACTACAAGCTCACCGTCGTCTTCAACGACGGCAAGGAAGTGCCCGCCAACCTCGTCGGTCGCGATCCGAAGACCGACCTCGCGGTGATCAAGGTCGACAACGTCGACAACCTGTCGGTCGCGCGGTTCGGCGACTCCGAGAAGATCATGGTCGGCGAAGAGGTCATCGCGGCCGGCGCGCCACTGGGTCTGCGCAGCACCGTCACGCACGGCATCGTCAGCGCACTGCACCGTCCGGTCCCGCTGTCGGGCGACGGCTCGGACACCGAGACCGTCATCGACGGCGTGCAGACCGACGCCTCGATCAACCACGGCAACTCCGGTGGCCCGCTGATCAACATGAACTCCGAGATCATCGGCATCAACACCGCAGGCAAGTCGCTGTCCGACAGCGCCAGCGGCCTAGGCTTCGCCATCCCCGTCAACGAGGTCAAGAGCGTCGTCGACACCCTGATCAAGGACGGCAAGATCGCCCACCCGACGCTGGGGCTGTCCGCCCGCTCGGTCAGCAACTCGGTCGCCTCCGGTGCCCAGGTCGCCAACGTCACCGTCGGCGGCCCCGCCGAGAAGGCCGGACTGCTCGAGAACGACGTCGTCGTCAAGGTCGGTGACCGCAAGGTGGCCGACGCCGACGAGATGATCGTCGCGGTCCGCCAGCTCAAGATCGGTCAGGAAGCCCCCATCGAGGTCATGCGCGACGGGCGCCCCGTCACCATGATGATCACCCCGGGCTCCGACGCAGACCAACCCAACTCGTAGTCGTGTTCGCCAATGTCGGGTGGGGCGAGATGCTCGTCCTCGTCATCGCCGGGTTGGTGATCCTCGGACCCGAACGGCTGCCCGGTGCCATCCGCTGGACGTCGAGTTCGCTGCGTCAGGCACGCGAATACCTCAGCGGCGCGACCAGTCAGCTACGCCAGGACCTTGGTCCGGAGTTCGAGGATCTGCGGGAGCCGCTGTCGGAGCTGCAGAAGCTGCGGGGCATGACGCCGCGCGCCGCACTCACCAAGCACCTGCTCGACGGTGACGACTCGTTCCTCACCGGGAAGTTCGACACGCCCGCCGAGAAGCCGCACTCGGCGCCCCCGCTCGGACCACCCCCGCCGAAGCCCGTGACGCCGTCGGCGGCGACGCCGTTCGACAGCGACGCCACCTGACCCCGCTGGGTCAGCGGCCGGCGGGATCCAGTCCGAGCGACATGCCGGCGAGCCCGCGCCTCCGGGAGGACAGCGCGTCGGCGACCTTGCGGAGTTCCTTGCCCGCCACCGAGTCCGGCGCGCTGAGCACCAGCGGCACGCCCGAGTCGCCCGCCTCGACGAGCGCCGGGTCGAGCGGCACCTGGCCCAGCAGTGGCACGTCGGCACCAACGGCCTTGGTGAGTCGCTCGGCCACCTGACGGCCGCCGCCCTCGCCGAACAGGTTGAGCGTCGAACCGTCGGGCAGCAGCAGCCCGGACATGTTCTCCACCACGCCCACGATCCGCTGACGCGTCTGCAGCGCGATCGCGCCCGCGCGTTCGGCGACCTCGGCGGCCGCCAGCTGCGGGGTGGTGACCACCAGGATCTCGGCGCCCGGAATCAGCTGCGACACGGAGATCGCGATGTCGCCGGTACCGGGCGGCAGGTCGAGGAGCAGCACGTCGAGGTCGCCCCAGTAGACGTCGGCGAGGAACTGCTGCAGCGCGCGGTGCAGCATCGGGCCACGCCACACCACGGGCGTGTTGCCCTGGGTGAACATGGCGATCGAGATGACCTTCACGTCGTGTGAGACGGGCGGGAGGATCATCGACTCGACCTGCGTGGGGCGGTCGTCGGTGCCCATCATGCGGGGCACCGAGTGGCCGTAGATGTCGGCGTCCAGCACGCCGACCGCCAGTCCACGCGCGGCCATGGCCGCGGCGAGGTTGACGGTGACGCTGGACTTGCCCACCCCGCCCTTGCCGGAGGCGACGGCGTACACGCGCGTCAGCGATCCGGGCTGGGCGAACGGGATGACGGGTTCGCGGGAGTCGCCACGCAGCAGCTTGCGCAGTTCGGTGCGCTGCTCGTCGTTCATGACGTCGAGCGTGACCTTCACCGTGCCGGTGCCGGGCACGTCGGCGACGGCCTGCTTCACCCGCTCGGTGATCTCGCTCTTCTTCGGGCACGCCTCGGTGGTCAGATAGACCTCGACGTGCACGCCGTGCTCGGCGTCGACGGTGACGTTCTTGACCATGCCGACTTCGGTGATCGGACGACGGAGTTCCGGGTCGATCACCTTGCCGAGAGCGGCGCGGACGGCCGGCTCGAGGTCGCTGGGTGTGGGGGACATCGACTCGAGTCTATGCCGAGGTGCCGACCGCTTCCGCGGTGGTCAGCCGAGGGGCGGCGGACCCGGCAGGGGTGCCAGTGGTGCGGCCCCCGGCTGGGCGGGCGGCACCGGGCCCGGCGGGCCGGGTGCGGGTGCGGGTGGTGCGAACGCAGCGGGCGGCGCGAACGCCGGGGGAGGCGGTGGCGGCGGTGCGAAAAGCGGCGGCGGGAACGGCGCGGGTGGCGGTACCGCCGCGGGTCCGGCGGGCGTGCCCTGCAGGCAGAACACCTGACAGTTCTGCTGGGGTCCGCCGGCGACTGCGGGTCCGGGCAGCTGACCGGGCGCGGCGCCGGGCCCGCCGATCTGCCCCGCGGTGTTGGTGCCGTTGATGTCGAAGAGCGGGGTGCGCGCCAGCGGGTCGCTCGCCGGCAGGCCCGTCGCGTCGCGCGGTAGGCCCGGCCCGAGTCCCTCGGCGGTGGCGGCGAGGTGGACGTCGGAGATCGGCGGGGGCGTACCGCCGATCTGCGGCAGGTCGACGGGTTCGACGCCGGTGGCGTAGGCCGCCGCCCAGCCCAACACGTTCTGCGCGTAGGCCATCGAGTTGTTGTAGCGCAGGATCGAGGCCAGCACCTGCGACTGGTCGCGCAGGTTCAGGTTGCCGCTGCACAGGTAGCGCGCCGCGGCCAGCGTGGAGTCGAACAGGTTCTGCACGTCGGCCTTGCCGTCGCCGTCGCCGTCGGAGGCGTACCGGGCCCAGGTGCCGGGCAGGAACTGCATCGGACCCATCGCGCGGGCGTAGGTGACGCGGCCGGACTGCACGCTCTGCACGATCACCTCGTTGCCGGCCAGCGTGCCGTCGAGGGTGGGTCCGTAGATCGGCTTGATCGGCGTGCCCGCGGCGTCGGTGGCGCCGCCGTTGGCGTGCAGCGACTCGATGCGCCCGATGCCCGCCAGCATGTTCCAGCTGACGCCGCAGCCCGGGTACGCGGACGCCATCATGCGTTCGGCGTTGCGGTAGGCGTTGAGCGCCATGATCGGGATGCGGAGGTTGCCGACCGGCGCCATCACGATCGGCGGGGGTGGCGGCGACGCGGTCGCGGCCACGAACCGCAGCGGCTTGAGGGGCTTCGGCGCGGCGATGACGCTGGCGCCGTCGCGATCTCCGGTGTGCGCGACGGCGGCGAGCGGCGTGTATCCGTCGGCGCTGACGGCGTGCGTCGGGGCGGGGGCGGACGCTCCCACCGACGCGATCAGGACCAGTGGCGCGAGCACGGCAACTCCGAATGCCGGGGTGCGGGCGACGCGAACCGCGCGCCGTCGAACCTCCGTCAAGGCGTCGCGTCCCGCAAAGTGCACTAGAACCGTCCTCGCCAGCCGACCATCGTGTGAACCAAGTCACCATACCTACTGGCGGTTCATCCGTTGCAGCAATGCCGAAGCAGTTTCCCGTCAGCCGTTCTGCGGTTCGGAGAGCACGTCGTCGCGGGGCTCCACGCGCGCCGCCGACTTGCCCTTCTTGTCCGACTTCGACTTGGTGCCACCGTCCTTCATCGTCTGCATCTGGTTGATCAGCTCGCGCAGATCCTCCAGTTCCCGGCGGAGGTAGTCACGGGTGGCCACCTCGCCGACGGCGATGCGCAGGGCGGCGAGTTCGCGCGCCAGGTACTCGGTGTCGGCCTTGGTCTGCTGGGCGCGGCGCCGGTCCTCGTCGAGGGAGACCCGGTCGCGGTTCTCCTGCCGGTTCTGAGCGAGCAGGATCAGCGGCGCCGCGTACGCCGCCTGCGTCGAGAAGGCCAGGTTCAGCAGGATGAACGGATACGGGTCCCACTCCAGGCCGACGGCGAACAGGTTGAGCAGGATCCACACGATCACGAAGACCGTCTGGATCGCGAGATACCGTCCGGTGCCCAGGAATCGGGCGAACGACTCACCGAACTGGCCGGCCGCCTCGACGTCGAACTGCGGCGTGAACCGTCGCCGCGACGTGCGAGGCGTGTCGAGACGCTGACGCGCGGTCGACTCGCTCACGAGGCGCTACCGGTGGTCGGTGCGGGTGCACCGTCGGTGGCGACGGGGAGTTCGGGTTCCTCGACGCTCACCCGCCAGTCGTGCGGCAGCAGGTGGTCGAGCACGTCGTCGACGGTGACCGCACCCAGCAGGTGGTTCTCCTCGTCGACGACCGGCCCGCACACCAGGTTGTAGGCCGCGAAGTAACGGGTCACCGCGGCGAGCGAGGTGTCGGGCGTCAGGCTCGGAAGATCGGAGTCGACCATGCCGCTCACCAGCGCCGCGGGGGGCTCGCGCAGCAGTCGCTGCAGGTGCACGCAGCCCAGGTAGCGGCCGGTGGGCGTCGCCGTCGGCGGGCGCACGACGAACGCCAGCGACGACAGTGCGGGCGTCAGGTCCGGGTCGCGGACGCGGGCGAGCGCCTCGGCGACGGTCGCGTCGGGCGCCAGCACCACGGGTTCGGACGTCATCAGACCGCCCGCGGTGTCGGGGGAGTGCTTGAGCAGGCGGCGCACCGGCTCGGAGTCCTCGGGGTTCATCCGGGCCAGCAGCACCTCGGCGCGCGACGAGTCGAGTTCGCCGAGCAGGTCGGCCGCGTCGTCGGGATCCATCTCCTCGAGCACGTCGGCGGCACGCTCGGTGTCGAGCTG
This sequence comes from Mycobacterium sp. PTI7, assembly GCF_056679845.1. Lineage (NCBI taxonomy): Bacteria > Bacillati > Actinomycetota > Actinomycetes > Mycobacteriales > Mycobacteriaceae > Mycobacterium > Mycobacterium sp. PTI7. Next base: position 3,156,967 of record NZ_CM155252.1, on the reverse strand, counting down.
CTCGAGCAGGTCCACCTGCTCGCTCTCGGGCAGCTCCTGCAGGATGTCGGCGAGGCGCTCGTCGCCCAGGGCGTTGACCACCTCGTAGCGGCGCTTGGAGGGCAGCTCGCGGATCGCGTCGGCGACCTCGATCGGCCGCTGTCCCTCGAACTGCGCGAGCAGCTGTGCGACGCCCTGGCCGGGCAGCGCGAGCGCCGACGGCGTCAGACCGGCCACGTTCTGCCAGTCGACGGTGTGCACGTTGGTGCGGCGTCCCAACCGCCGGTGGTTGCGCACCGCGACGCGGGTGACCACCCAGTCGCGGGACCGGATCTGCTCGATGCCGAGGTCGATGACGATCACGTCGACGCCTGCGAGGTCGGGCAGCTCGGGATCGTTGACGCGGACCCGGGTGTCGAGCACCTGGCCCAGGACGAGGACCTCACCGGGCCGCTGCGCGAACCGGCGCAGCGACACGTTGCCGGTCGTGAGCGTCACCGCGTTCGGCTCGATGGCGGTCACCCGCAGGATCGGGACGAAGATCCTCCTGCGGGTCAGCAGCTCGACCACCAGGCCGAGCACCCGGGGCTGCGAGCGCACGACGCTGATGCTGATCACGACGTCGCGGACCCGCCCGATGGATTCACCATCGGGCCCGAGCACGACCAGCCCGGAAAGGCGGGCCGCGTAGACCCTGTTCACCGCCGACATGCCTCAAAGGGTAGAGAGTGATCACGTGGAGAACCTGTATCGCCCCCGTCGAACCGTCCTGTCGGTCCCGGGCAGCAGCGACAAGATGATCCAGAAGGCCAAGCAGCTGCCCGCCGACGAGGTGTTCCTCGACCTCGAGGACGCCGTAGCACCGGAGGCCAAGGCCGAGGCGCGCACCCGCGTGGCCGCCGCGCTCGCCGAGCCCGGTTGGGGCACCCAGCTGCGGGGCGTGCGGGTCAACGACTGGACGACGCCGTGGACGCACGCCGACGTGATCGAGGTGGTCGCGGCGGCGGGCGCACACCTGGACCTGATCGTGCTGCCGAAGGTGTCCGCTGCCGTGCACGTGCACGCGCTCGACCTCCTGCTCAGCCAGCTCGAGGCGACGCACGGGCTGACGCCGGGCGGCATCGGGGTGGAGGCGCAGATCGAGAACGCCGCGGGGCTGACCAACGTCGACGCGATCGCCGCGGCGCCCCGCGTGCAGGCGCTGGTACTCGGGCCGGCCGACATGATGGCGAGCCTGAACATGCGCACGCTGGTGGTGGGGGAGCAGCCCGAGGGCTACGACGTCGGCGACGCCCATCACCACGTGCTGATGCGCATCCTCGTCGCGGCCCGCACCCGCGGGATCAACGCCGTGGACGGGCCCTTCCTGAAGGTGCGCGACACCGCCGCGTTCCGCCGGGTCGCCGGCCGCTCGGCCGCGCTGGGGTACGACGGCAAGTGGGTGCTGCACCCGGACCAGATCGAGGCCGGCAACGAGGTCTTCAGCCCGCGTCAGGCCGATTACGACCACGCCGAGCTGATCCTCGAGGCGTATGACTGGCACACCTCGCGTGCGGGTGGCGCACGCGGCGCGGTGATGCTCGGCGACGAGATGATCGACGAGGCGAGCCGGAAGATGGCGCTCGTCGTCGCGGGCAAGGGGCGCGCCGCGGGGATGCCGCGGACCACGCCGCCGTTCCGGCCGCCGGACTAGACGAGCGAGAAGTCGCCGGTGACGAGGACGACGACGAGCAGGAAGTAGAGCGCGTAGCCGATCGTCACCAGGGCGCCGATGACCACGCCCGCCAACGCCAGCCCGTACCCGTCCTGGCCGGTGCTGCGGGTCTCGCGCATCGCGACGATCCCGAGGATCAGACCCACGATCGAGGGCAGCCCGCAGCAGAGCAGGCCGACCAGCGACGTCACCAGTGCGGCCGTGGCCTTGCCGTTGGTGCCGGGAGGTGTGGCCGGGCGGTAGGGGTCGTAGCCGCCGTGGTCGTAGCCGGCGTACGGGTAGCCGGGTGCCTGCGGCGGTGGGCCGTACCAGGGCGGCGGCGGGTAGGCGCTGCCCTGTACCGCCGGCGGCAGGTCGGGACCGGCCGGGTAGTCCACCGGCGCGTGCGGGTCTGGTGGCGGGTGCTGCGGCGGCGGGGGGCCGTCGGTCACGCCAGCATGGTGCCCGCGAGCAGCAGGCTGATCAGCAGCGAGACGGCACCGACGGCGATGCCGGCGATGGCCAGGTTGCGGCCGTTCTGCGGGTTCTGCTTGATCTGGTTGAGCGCGATGACGCCGAGCGCGATGCCGATGATCGACCCGATGCCGCACAGCACGCCGATGCCGGACGCCACCAGCGAGTAGATCGCCAGCGAGTTCGTCTTCTGGCTCTGCTCGCCGTAGCCGGGGCCGCCGTAGCCCGGTCCGCCGTAACCGGGAGCGCCGTAGCCGGGCGGCGGGCCGTAGCCCTGGGCGCCGTAACCGGGCGCCTGGCCGTACCCGGGCGGTTGGCCGTAACCCTGTCCCTGGGGGTAGCCCGGCGGCGGATAGCCGGGTGCGGCACCGTACGGCGGGGGCGGCGGGTAGCCGCCCTGCGGGTAGCCGGGGTCGGCGCCGGGATGGACCGGATCGGCCGACGGCGAGCCGTACGTGGGGTTCTCGTAGGACGGGGCCCCGTACTGCGGCGGCGCGTCGTACTGCTGCGGTGGGTCGTACGCCGGGTTCTCGTACGCGGGCGGCGAGTCGCCGGACGGTTGCTGAGCGTTCTCGATGCCGGGGGCTTCATAGCCGCCGGACGTCGGTTCCGACGGACCCGAACCACTGTCGGGTGAGGACGACTGGCCGGAGTGTGAACCCTCATTCGTCATGGCGACAAACCTAGCGCACGGCCCGATACGAGGTGTTCGATGCGTATTTCGGGGCACGATGATGATCGCCGGTGCGTTCACACTCGAGACGAGCACGCCAGAGTCGGAGGAGAAGAACCATGACCAGCCCGCTTCAACCTGGCCCGAAGGCGGGCCGAGGCGGCCCCGCGGGGTTGCCGACGCCGCCCAAGGGATGGCCGATCGGGTCCTACCCGACCTACGCCGAGGCGCAACGCGCCGTCGACTACCTGTCCGATCAGCAGTTCCCGGTCCAGCAGGTGACCATCGTGGGCGTCGACCTGATGCAGGTCGAGCGCGTCACCGGCAGGCTGACGTGGCCGCGGGTGCTCGCCGGCGGAGCGCTGACCGGCGCCTGGCTGGGCCTGTTCATCGGCCTGGTGCTCGGCTTCTTCAGCCCCAGCCCGTGGGGATCGCTGGTCGCCGGCCTGCTGGCCGGTGTGTTCTTCGGCCTGATCACCTCCGGCCTGCAGTACGCAATGGCAAGGGGAACCAGGGATTTCAGTTCGACGATGCAACTGGTCGCGGGCCGCTACGACGTGCTGTGCGATCCGCAGGGCGCCGAGCAGGGGCGGGATCTGCTGGCGCGCTTGACGATCTGACCGCCGTCGGCGTCCGCCGCCGGACCTGACGTCCGGCCTGCCGTCGCAGGTCACGATCGGACTCCGATATCCGCCACGCGGCGGGGAGTGTTGCACATCACGCCCGAATCGCTCTACGGTTTGCGCGCGGGACGTTCCCGCATCGACCGGCGGACGGAGGCTGGTGGTGCACGCTCGGCGGCTGTGCGCTGCGGCAGTGGCTGCGTGTGTGACGGCCTCGGTCGTCACCGCGTGCGGTGCCAGTAGCGGTGGAATCGTCATCAACTACTACACGCCGGCAAGCGAGATGGCGACGTTCACCGCGGTTGCGGAGCGGTGCAACGCCGAACTCGGCGGCCGGTTCACCATCCAGCAGATCAGCTTGCCGAAGGGCGCTGACGATCAGCGCCTGCAGCTGGCACGCCGGCTCACCGGCAACGACAAGACCCTCGACGTGATGGCGCTCGACGTGGTGTGGACCGCCGAGTTCGCCGAAGCGGGCTGGGCGCTGCCCCTTTCGGACGATCCGGCGGGCGAGGCCGAGGCCGACGCGACGTCGAACACACTGCCCGGACCGCTCGAGACGGCGAGCTGGCAGGACGAGCTGTACGCCGCACCGATCACGACGAACACCCAATTGCTCTGGTACCGCGCCGATCTGGTGCAGGATCCGCCGCAGAACTGGGACGACATGGTGGCCGAGGCCACGCGGCTGCATGCCGAGGGCAAGCCCAGCTGGATCGCGCTGCAGGCCAAGCAGTACGAGGGTCTGGTGGTGTGGTTCAACACGTTGCTGGCCAGTGCGGGCGGGCAGGTGCTGTCCGACGACGGCAAGACCGTGACGCTCACCGACACCCCCGAACACCGCGCCGCGACCGTCAAGGCGCTGCAGATCATGAAGGCGGTTGCCACGGCACCCGGTGCGGACCCGTCGATCACGCAGACCGACGAGGGCACCGCGCGGCTGGCGCTCGAGCAGGGCAAGGCCGCGCTCGAGGTGAACTGGCCCTTCGTGCTGCCGTCGATGCTGGAGAACGCCGTCAAGGGCGGCGTGGAGTTCCTGCCGCTGAATCAGCAGCAGGACCTGGCGAGCGCCATCAACGACGCGGGCACCTTCTCGCCGACCGACGACCAGTTCGTCGCCGCCTACGAGGCGAGCAAGGACGTGTTCGGCTTCGCGAACTACCCGGGCGTGCTCCCGGGCCAGCCGGCGAAGGTCACGCTCGGCGGGCTCAACCTCGCGGTCGGCAAGAACACGCAGCACAAGAAGGAGGCCTTCGAGGCCATCCGCTGCCTGCGCAACGTCGAGAACCAGCGCTACACCTCGGTCGAGGGCGGCCTGCCCGCGGTCCGCGCGTCGCTGTACGACGACCCGGCGTTCCAGGCGAAGTACCCGCAGTACGCGATCATCCGCGAGCAGCTCGTCAACGCCGCCGTGCGCCCCGCCACGCCGGTGTATCAGGCGGTGTCGACCCGCATCTCGGCGACGCTGGCCCCGATCACCGACATCGATCCCGAGAGCATGGCCGACGAACTCGCCGAACAGGTACAGAAGGCCATCGACGGCAAGGGGCTGATCCCGTGACCGCCCCGGCCGTCGACGTGTCGACCGACGACGTCAAGTCCGAACGGCGGCTCGCGTTCTGGTTGGTGAGCCCCGCCGTCATCCTCATGCTGGCGGTCACGGCCTATCCGATCGCGTACGCGGTCTGGCTGAGCCTGCAGCGCTACAACCTCGCCGCCCCCGACGACACCGAGTTCGTGGGCCTGAGCAACTACCAGACCATCCTCACCGACGGATACTGGTGGACGGCGTTCGCCGTGACGCTGGCCATCACCGTGGTGTCCGTCGCGATCGAGTTCGTCCTAGGCATGGCGCTGGCACTGGTCATGCACCGCACCATCTTCGGTAGGGGCGTGGTGCGTACCGCGGTCCTGGTGCCCTACGGCATCGTCACCGTCGCCGCGTCGTACAGCTGGTACTACGCGTGGACGCCCGGCACCGGCTATCTCGCCAACCTGCTGCCCGAGGGGACGGCGCCGCTCACCGAACAGCTGCCGTCGCTCGCGATCGTCGTGCTCGCCGAGGTCTGGAAGACGACGCCGTTCATGGCGCTGCTCCTGCTCGCCGGTCTGGCGCTGGTACCGCAGGACCTGTTGAACGCGGCGCAGATCGACGGCGCGGGTGCGTGGAAGCGTCTGGTCAAGGTGATCCTGCCGCTGATCAAGCCCGCCATCCTCGTCGCGCTGCTGTTCCGCACGCTGGACGCGTTCCGCATCTTCGACAACATCTACGTGCTCACCGCCGGCGCCAACGACACCGGCTCGGTGTCGATCCTGGGGTACGACAACCTGTTCAAGGCGTTCAACCTCGGCTTGGGCTCGGCGATCAGCGTGCTGGTGTTCCTGTGCGTCGCGATCATCGCGTTCATCTACATCAAGTTGTTCGGCGCCTCGGCTCCCGGATCCGACGAGGAGAGGCGATGAGCGAGCGGGTGGGTACCGGCCGGGCCTCGGGCTGGGTCGTCGTCAACGTGATCGTGGTGCTGTACGCACTGTTCCCGGTGCTGTGGATCCTCTCGCTGTCGCTCAAGCCGACGTCGAGTGTCAAGGACGGCAAGCTGATCCCGGCGCAGGTGACGTTCGAGAACTACAAGGCCATCTTCCAGGGCGACGTCTTCAGTTCCGCGCTGATCAACTCCATCGGCATCGGGCTCATCACCACCGTGATCGCCGTCGTCGTCGGCGGCATGGCCGCCTACGCGATCGCGCGGCTGGCGTTCCCCGGCAAGAAGCTGCTCGTCGGCGTGGCGCTGCTGATCGCGATGTTCCCCCAGATCTCGCTGGTGACACCGATCTTCAACATCGAGCGGCGCATCGGGCTGTTCGACACCTGGCCCGGCCTCATCATTCCCTACATCACGTTCGCGCTGCCCCTGGCGATCTACACCATGTCGGCGTTCTTCAAGGAGATCCCCTGGGATCTGGAGAAGGCGGCGAAGATGGACGGCGCCACGCCCGGTCAGGCGTTCCGCAAGGTGGTGGCGCCGCTCGCCGCACCCGGCATCGTCACCGCCGCCATCCTGGTGTTCATCTTCGCCTGGAACGACCTGCTGCTGGCGCTGTCGCTGACCGCGACCGAACGGGCGATCACCGCGCCCGTGGCGATCGCGAACTTCACGGGCAGTTCACAATTCGAGGAGCCGACGGGATCGATCGCCGCCGGCGCGATGGTGATCACGGTGCCGATCATCATCTTCGTCCTCATCTTCCAACGTCGGATCGTGGCCGGGCTGACGTCCGGCGCGGTGAAGGGGTAGTCATGGCCGAGATCGTGCTGGACCGCGTGTCCAAGAGCTACGCCAACGGGTCGACGGCGGTGAAGGACCTGTCGCTCACCATCGCCGACGGCGAGTTCATCATCCTGGTCGGGCCGTCCGGGTGCGGGAAGTCGACCACGCTCAACATGATCGCCGGCCTGGAGGACATCACCTCCGGCGAACTGATCATCGGTGGCGAGCGGGTCAACGAGAAGGCGCCCAAGGACCGCGACATCGCGATGGTGTTCCAGTCCTACGCGCTGTACCCGCACATGACCGTTCGGCAGAACATCGCATTTCCGCTGACGCTGGCCAAGGTGTCCAAGGCCGACATCGCCACCAAGGTGGACGAGACGGCGAAGATCCTCGACCTGACCGAGCTGTTGGACCGCAAGCCCGCGCAGCTGTCGGGCGGGCAGCGCCAGCGCGTGGCGATGGGCCGCGCGATCGTGCGCAACCCCAAGGCGTTCCTGATGGACGAGCCGCTGAGCAACCTCGACGCGAAGCTGCGCGTGCAGATGCGTTCGGAGATCGCCAAGCTGCAGAACCGGTTGAACACCACGACCATCTACGTCACGCACGATCAGACCGAGGCGATGACGCTCGGCGACCGCGTCGTGGTGATGCTGGCCGGCGTGGCGCAGCAGATCGGCACCCCGGAGGAGCTGTACAACCGGCCCGCGAACCTGTTCGTCGCCGGGTTCATCGGCTCGCCGTCGATGAACTTCTTCCCCGCGACCCTCACCGACGTGGGGGTGAAGCTGCCGTTCGGCGAGGTCACGTTGACCCAAGAGGTCCACGACGTCCTGGACCGGCATCCCAAGCCGCAGAACGTGATCGTCGGCATCCGGCCCGAACACCTCGAGGACGCCGCGCTGATCGACAGCTACGCGCGGATCCGCGCGCTCACCTTCGAGGTGACCGTCGACCTGGTCGAGTCGCTGGGTGCGGAGAAGTACGTGCACTTCCGCAGCGAGGGAGCGGGCGCCGAGGCCTCGCAGCTCGCCGAACTCGCCGCCGAGTCCGGCGCGAGTCTCGACGAGTTCACCGCGCGGGTGTCCACCGAGTCGAAGCTGGCCGCCGGGCAGACCGCCCAACTCGCGTTCGACACCGCCAAGCTGACGCTGTTCGACGCCGACAGCGGGATCAACCTGTCGATCCCGCCCGCCGAGTGACCGACGTCCTCGCGGCCGTACGGGAACACCTGAACGGCCACTTCGCGACGGCGGGCATCGTCGACGACCCCGTCGCGGCGAGCATCACGTTCCTGGGTGCCGAGGCCGTCGAGATCCTGCGCTACGGCGCCGATCCCGACGGCGTGTATCACTATGTCTCACTGGGGTGTTCGCGGCACCCGATGAGCGACCCCCTGGACTTCGTCGCCGACGGGTCCTCGGGCCCACGCGCGGAGGTGGCCCTCGCGCTGCGCGGGCCGACGCCGGGCGGACTGGCCAAGTCGATCGCGGTGGTGGCGTCCACGCCGGCGGTCGAGGGTCTGATCCTCGTGCCGGACGCACTCGTCGACCTCGAGACGCCGCTGTGGGACGGTGCCGCGTTCACCGCGGTGCTGTTGGGCCCCAGCGAGATCGGTGACGTCGCGGTCGACGGCATCGATGCGCCGGTGACCGTGCTCTCCGCGACGCCGATCACGGCCACCGAGGCGGCGTGGGTGCGGCTCAAGGGCGCCGAGGCGATGCGCGAGGCGTGGACCACCGACGGCGTCGACGTCCGCGATCCCCGCCGCCGCGCCGCCAGCCCCAGCTGACCCCTTCCCGTCCCCGCCGAACGTGGGTTACCGCCACGGTCCTGAGCGAAAACCGTAACGCAGCATCACATTCGGCGCGCGGTCTACAGCCAGTGGTTGCGGCGGAAGTTGACGTACAGCAGCGAGCAGACCGTCACCATCACCAGCAGCACCGCCGGGTAACCCCAGACTTGGTGCAGCTCGGGCATGTGGTCGAAGTTCATGCCGTAGATGCCGGCGAGCGCGGTGGGCACGGCGGCGATGGCCACCCACGCCGAGATCTTGCGCATGTCGGTGTTCTGCTGCATCGAGACCTTGCCGACGGCGGCCTGGACGAGTGAGCTGAGCACCTCGTCGTAGCCCTCGATGCGGTCGGCGGCCTTGATCGTGTGGTCCAGCACGTCGCGCATGTACCGCCGGACCTCCTTGGAGATCAGGTCGTTGTGGTCGGTGTTGATGCGCTGCAGGTCGGTAGCCAGCGGGTTGACCGCCCGGCGCAACTCGACGACCTCGCGCTTCATCAGGTAGATGTGCTCGATCTCGGTGTCGCTGTTGGGGGAGAAGACGTTCTCCTCCATCTCGTCGATGTCGGTCTCGACCAGATCGGTGACGTCTAGGTAGTCGTCGACCACGTGATCGGCGATCGCGTGCATCACCGCGTACGGGCCGAGCTTGCAGCTCGCCGGGTTGCGGTCGAACGTCTTGCGCACACCGGCCAGGCCGCCGTGCTCGCCGTGGCGCACCGTGACGACGAAGTCGCGCCCGACGAAGATCATGATCTCGCCGGTCTCGACGATCTCGCGCGTCTTGGCCACGGCATCGTGCGCGACGTACTTGACCGTCTTGAGGACGAGGAACAGCGTGTCGTCGTAGCGCTCCAGCTTCGGTCGCTGGTGGGCGTGCACGGCGTCCTCGACGGCCAGCTCGTGCAGTCCGAAGACGTCGGCGACGGCCTGCATCTGGTGGTCGTCGGGTTCGTGCAGCCCGATCCAGACGAACGCGTCGACGCCGTCGAGTTCGAGTTCGCGGACCTTCGACAGCGCGGCGGCGTGGGTGTACTTGCCCGGGAGGCGCGACCCCTCGGCGTAGACGCCGCAGTCGACCATGGCGCGCGCGACGGGGACGTGTATCGACGTGGCGTCCCACGCCGGTGCCCGGCGAGCGGTGGGGCGGAGCGGTTGCAGAGCGCGGAACGACGGCACGAGCGAACCTCCCTCGAGGGGCCGACGGGACCCCCGTTCGACGCGGGAGATGTTACGCCAACTACCTGGCAGTAACCCCTGCGGCGACGGGGAAGCCCGGCCTGCGGCACCCCGGGGTGCAGTAACGTGACGCGCGTGTCGGACAGCATCGTCGCCGCCGAGAGCGCGCGCACCCCCCAGGTCGTGGTCGAGGACGCGGAGATCTTCGCGGCACACGAGGGCGGCAAGCTCTCCGTCGGGCTGAAGTCGCCCCTCGACACCCAGCGGGCGCTGTCGATCGCCTACACGCCCGGCGTCGCCCAGGTCAGCCGCGCCATCGCGAGCGACCACACGCTGGCCGCCAAGTACACCTGGGCCAACCGGCTCGTGGCGGTCGTCAGCGACGGCAGCGCGGTGCTCGGACTCGGTGACATCGGCCCCGCCGCATCGCTTCCGGTGATGGAGGGCAAGAGCGCGCTGTTCAAGACGTTCGGCGGCCTCGACTCCATCCCGATCGTGCTCGCCACCAAGGATCCCGACGAGATCATCGAGACCCTGATCCGGCTCCGGCCGACGTTCGGCGCGGTGAACCTCGAGGACATCTCGGCGCCGCGCTGCTTCGAGATCGAGCGGCGCGCGATCGAGGCGCTCGACTGCCCCGTGATGCACGACGACCAGCACGGCACCGCGATCGTCGTGCTCGCCGCGCTGCTCGGCGCCTGCAAGGCACTCGACCGCGACATGCACACCCTCAAGGTGGTCATCTCGGGTGCGGGCGCGGCGGGCGTCGCGTGCGCGAACATCCTGCTGGCCGCGGGCATCCGGGACATCACGGTGCTCGACAGCAAGGGCATCGTGCACAGTGGCCGCGACGACCTCAACTCCTTCAAGGCCGAACTCGCCGCGCGGAGCAACCCGCGGGCGCTCACCGGCGGTGTCGCCGAGGCCGTCGCGGGCGCCGACATGTTCCTGGGCCTGTCCGCGGGTCTGGTGCCCGAGGAGATCATCGCGACGATGGCGCCCGACGGCATCGTGTTCGCGCTGTCGAACCCGGACCCCGAGATCCACCCCGACGCCGCCCGCAGGCACGCCGCCGTCGTGGCGACCGGCCGCAGCGACTTCCCGAACCAGATCAACAACGTCCTGGCGTTCCCCGGGGTGTTCCGCGGCGCGCTGGACGCGCACGCCCGCCGGATCACCGAGGGTATGAAGGTCGCTGCGGCGCAAGCGATCTTCTCCGTCGTCGGTGATGACCTCGACGTCGACCACATCGTCCCCAGCGCGCTCGATCCGCGCGTCGGACCGGCCGTCGCCGCGGCCGTCGCGGAAGCGTCGAAGGTCTGAGCCGCTCGGTGCGCGGGTGGACGGTGGCGCTGGTCGCGCTGCTGATCGCCGCGTGCGGTGCCCCCGCGCCGGCCCCGTCGATCGCGGTGGGCGCCACCGACGACGTCGAGTCGGCCCTGCTGGCACACCTGTACGCGTCGGCGCTGCGGTACTACGGCAGCGCCGCGCACGTCGAGACGAGTGCCGATCCGGTGGCCGACCTCGACACCGGTGACGTGCTGGTGGCGCCCGGCCTCACCGGTCGCCTGCTGTCCCGGTTCGATCCGGGTTCGACGGCGCGGGCGTCCGAGCAGGTGTACCGGTCGATGATCTCGGCACTCCCCGAGGGCATCGCGGCCGGTGACTACGCGCAGTCCGCGGACGACGAACCCGCCGTCGCCGTCACCGAGGCGACGTCCCGCAGGTGGGGTGGCGGTGACGTCACCGCGCTGGCTCGGACCTGTGACGACCTGGTCGCGGGTGCCGTCGCCGACGTCGTCACGCCGGGGAGCGTGGGGGCCTGCCAGCTCGCCGACCCCCGTCAGTTCCGTGACGCCGCAGCACTGTTCGGCGCGCTGCGCGCGGATCGGATCGACATGGTGTGGACGTCGGCCGCGGCGTCGGGCGTGCCGGACTGGGCGGTGGTGCTCACCGATCGCACCGCACTGATCCGGGCCGAGAACGTGGTGCCGCTCTACCGGCGCAACGAACTGAACGAGCAGCAGGTGCTGGCGCTCAACCAGATCGCGGGGGAGTTGGACACCGGCGCGCTAGCCGACATGCTGCGGCAGGCCCGCGAGGGAAAGGACCCCGGTGCGTTGGCCGGCGACTGGCTGTCATCGCACCCGCTGGGTCACTGACGGCGTCAGTGGATGTTGGGCATGGCCTTCGCGATGACCGACGAGAACAGCCGCTGGTAGCCCGATCCGGTGATGCGCACGATGATGTCAAGGGCCTTGGCGTCGGCGCCGACGAGCACCCGCGCCTTGTTCTTGCGCACGGCCTCGAGGATGATCACGGCGGCCCGCTCCGGGGTGGTCTTGGCGAGCTTCTTGTCGAACGTCTTCGCGAGTTCCTGGGCGTCGATGCCCTCGGCCGCGGCGGCGTTGCGGGCGATGGCGGTCTTGATGCCGCCGGGGTGCACGGTGGTCACCTTCACCGGTCGCCTGCCGGCGACCATCTCCTGGCGCAGCGCCTCGGTGAACCCGCGCACGGCGAACTTGGCGGCGTTGTAGGCGGCCTGACCGGGCACCGCGAAGATGCCGAAGAGGCTCGACACGTTGACCACGTGGCCGTCACCGGACTCGATGAGGTGGGGGAGGAACGACTTGGTGCCGTTGACGACGCCCCAGAAGTCGACGTCCATGATCCGCTCGATGTCCTTGTAGGAGCTGACCTCGACGTCGCCGGTGAAGGCGATGCCCGCGTTGTTGTAGATCTGGTTGACCTTGCCGAAGTGGGCCTTGACAGCGTCGGCGTAGATCTCGAAGGCCTCGCGCTCGGTGACGTCGAGGCGGTCGGCCTTCACCGGGGCGCCGATGGCCTTGATGCGCTCCTCGGTGACGGCGAGGCCCTCCATGTCGACGTCGCTGATCGCGACGGACGCGCCCGAGCGGGCCAGTTCGATCGCCAACGCCTGTCCGATGCCCGATCCTGCGCCGGTGACGACGGCGACCTTGCCTGCGAAACCCTGCATGCCCACTCCTCGACTCGCTATTCGACTCGTGTGCACTTTAGCGGTACCGGCGGTATCGCCGAAATCGGGTAACGATCGCGGGCCCGTGCACGAAGGACACACCATGAAGCGCACCTGCACCGCGTCCGTCGCATCGCTCGCCCTGTCCGTCGGCATCATGGGCGCCGCGGCGTCCCTCGCCGCGCCCGCGCAGGCCGATCCGGGCAGCGACGCGTTCCTCGGTGCGCTGACGTCCGCGGGCCTGTCGGGCATCGACCCGGCCACTGCGACGAGTGTCGGTCAGTCCGTGTGCCCCATGCTCTCGGAGCCCGGCCAGCAGATGGCCGACGTCGCCGCAGGCGTGTCCGACGCGCTGGGCCGCCCGCTCGGCCCCGCGACCATGTTCACCGGCATCGCGATCTCGATGTTCTGCCCCGGCGCGGTGGCGTCGCTGGCCAACGGCCAGACGCCTTTCCCGATGGGCATGCTGGGCATCTGACCCAGAGATTTCTGCGTGGGGGTCGTCTGACCCGGCAGGCTGGCGACCCCCACGCAGCATCCGTCACACGGGTGCGCTGAGTTCCAGGTTGATGCCATCGGGATCCTGGAACGACAGGATCGCGATCCCGAACCCGTCCAGCACGTTCACCTCGCCGTGCTCGACGTCGGCGTCGGCCAGTTTCGCCGCGACGGTGTCGAGGGCGTCCTTCGACGACATCGCGAAGCTGACGTGGTCGAGGCCCACCCGCGTCGAGTCGAACCGGTCGCCGGCGTCCGCCACCGGACGGAGGCCGAAGAGCGTGCCACCCGTCTGGTAGACCACGCCGCCGTACAGCTGCTCGGGATCGGACCGGACGGCCGGGTCAGCGGGGTCGCCCGGCGACTCCTTGGCGACGTCGAACCCGAGCACCCCCTCGTAGAAGGCGCGCGAACGCGCGAGGTCGGTCACGGTGATGCGGACGTGGTGCAGCCCGGTGCTGTCGATGAGTGCCATGCCCGTGGGGTACCCACCCGCCGGCACGCGGGGTCGACCCGGCGTGTGACCGTGCGGTGACGGCCCCTTCGGTCAGCGAGCGTGCGTGAACTTGGGTTCGGCACCGGCGTGTCGCCCGCAGACACGCACGCTCGCCGAAAGTACCGCTCGCAGACACTGGAGCCGCTTGCGGAACGCTCGCGGAGAGAGGTGGGGACCTCAGATCGGGGCGAACGCCTCGTCGATGATCTCCTGCTGCTCGACGGCGTGCACCTTCGACGATCCCGACGACGGCGCCGACATGGCACGGCGCGAGATGCGCTTGATGCCGGTCAGCTTGTCCGGCAACAACTCCGGCAGCGACAGCCCGAACGTGGGCCACGCACCCTGGTTGGCCGGCTCCTCCTGCACCCAGCGGAACTGCTCCGCGTTCGGGTACTCGTCGAGGATGGCGGCGAGCCGGCGCCGGGGCAGCGGGTAGAGCTGCTCGACGCGCAGGATCGCGACGTCGTCGCGCTTCTCCTTGGCCTTGCGGGCGGCGAGTTCGTAGTAGATCTTGCCGCTGGTCAGCAGGATGCGCTTGGCCTTCGACCGGTCGCCGTCGCCGTCGGTGTACGTCGGCTCCTCCATGATCGAGCGGAACTTCTGCTCGGTGAAGTCGCGGATGTCGCTCACGGCGGCCTTGTTGCGCAGCATCGACTTCGGGGTGAAGACGATCAGCGGACGGTGGATCCCGTCGAGCGCGTGGCGGCGCAGCAGGTGGAAGTAGTTGGCCGGCGTCGACGGCATCGCCACCGTCATCGACCCCTCCGCGCACACCTGCAGGAAGCGTTCGATGCGACCCGACGTGTGGTCGGGACCCTGGCCTTCGTGGCCGTGCGGCAGGAGCAGCACGACGTCGGACAGCTGGCCCCACTTGGCCTCACCGGAGCTGATGAACTCGTCGATGATCGACTGCGCGCCGTTGACGAAGTCGCCGAACTGCGCCTCCCACAACACCATCGCGTCGGTGTTGCCCACCGAGTAGCCGTACTCGAAGCCGACGGCGGCGTACTCCGACAGCGCCGAGTCGTACACCATGAACTTGCCGCCGGTCGGCGTGCCGTCGGTGTTGGTGGCGAGCAACTGGATCGGCGTGAACTCCGCGCCGGTCTTGCGGTCGATGATCACCGAGTGCCGCTGAGTGAAGGTGCCGCGGCGGGTGTCCTGGCCGGACAGCCGCACCAGCTTGCCCTCCGACACCAGGGTCGCGAGCGCGAGGAGCTCGCCGAACGCCCAGTCGACCTTGCCCTCGTAGGCCATCTCCCGGCGCCGCTCGAGCACCGGCTTGACGCGCGGGTGCACCGAGAAGTCCTCGGGGAACGCCAGATGCGCGTCACCGATGCGGGCCAGCAGCGACTTGTCCACCGAGGTGTCGAGACCCTGCGGCGTGATCTGGTCGGACTCCACCGACTCGCTCGGCTCGATGTCGTGCTTCTCGACGTCGCGGACCTCGTTGAACACCCGCTCGAGCTGGCCCTGGTAGTCGCGCAGGGCGTCCTCGGCTTCCTTCATCGAGATGTCGCCACGGCCGATGAGCGCCTCGGTGTAGGTCTTGCGCACACCGCGCTTGGTGTCGATCACGTCGTACATGTACGGCTGCGTCATCGAAGGGTCGTCGCCCTCGTTGTGCCCGCGGCGGCGGTAGCACAGCATGTCGATGACGACGTCCTTCTTGAACTCCTGGCGGAAGTCGATCGCGAGCCGGGCCACCCACGCGGCGGCCTCGGGGTCGTCGCCGTTGACGTGGAAGATCGGCGCGCCGATCATCTTCGCCACGTCGGTGCAGTACTCGCTGGAGCGCGAGTTCTGCGGCGAGGTGGTGAAGCCGATCTGGTTGTTCACCACGATGTGGATGGTGCCGCCGGTGCGGTAGCCGCGCAGCAGCGCGAGGTTCAGCGTCTCCGCCACCACGCCCTGGCCGGCGAACGCCGCGTCACCGTGCAGCATCAGCGGGACGACGGTGAACCCGTCGGGTCCGTTGCCCTTGTCCAGCAGGTCCTGCTTGGCGCGCACCAGGCCCTCGAGCACCGGGTCGACGGCCTCGAGGTGGCTCGGGTTGGCCACCAGCGACACCTCGATGTCGTTGTCGCCGAACATCTGGATGTAGGTGCCGTCGGCGCCCAGGTGGTACTTCACGTCGCCGGACCCGTGGGCCTGGCTCGGGTTCAGGTTGCCCTCGAACTCGCCGAAGATCTGCGAGTAGGGCTTGCCGACGATGTTGGCCAGCACGTTGAGCCGGCCGCGGTGCGGCATGCCGATGACGACCTCGTCGAGACCGTGCTCGGCGGCCTGGTCGATCGCGGCGTCCATCATCGGGATGACGGTCTCCGCGCCCTCGAGCGAGAACCGCTTCTGCCCGACGTACTTGGTCTGCAGGAAGGTCTCGAACGCCTCGGCGGCGTTGAGCTTGCTCAGGATGTACTTCTGCTCGGCGACCGTCGGCTTGTCGTGCTTGACCTCGACGCGGTCACGGATCCACTTCTGCTGCTCGGGTTCCAGGATGTGGGTGTACTCGACGCCGACGTGGCGGCAGTACGCGTCGCGCAGCACCGACAGGACGTCGCGCAGCTTCTTGTACTCGGCGCCCGCGAACCCGTCGACCTTGAAGGCCCGGTCGAGGTCCCACAGCGTGAGGCCGTGGGAGTTGACGTCGAGGTCGGGGTGGCTCCGGAAGCGGGTCTTGTCCAGCCGCAGCGGGTCGACGTCGGCCATCAGGTGGCCACGATTGCGGTACGCCGCGATCAGCTCGATGATCCGGGCGTTCTTGTCGGTGATCGCATCCGGGTTGTCGGTGCGCCAGCGGACGGGCTCGTAGGGGATGCCCAGTTCGCGGAAGATCTCGTCGAAGAAGTCGTCGCTCAGCAGCAGGTTGTGGATCGTGCGCAGGAAGTCGCCGGACTCCGCACCCTGGATGATGCGGTGGTCGTAGGTGCTCGTCAGCGTGATGAGCTTGCCGACGCCCAGCTCGTTGATGCGCTCCTCGCTGGCGCCCTGGAATTCGGCGGGGTACTCCATGGCGCCCGCGCCGATGATCGCGCCCTGGTTGCGCATCAGGCGCGGTACCGAGTGCACGGTGCCGATGGTGCCGGGATTGGTCAGCGAGATCGTCACGCCGGAGAAGTCCTCGGCGGTCAGCTTGCCGTCGCGGGCCCGCCGCACGATGTCCTCGTACGCGGCGATGAACTGACCGAACCGCATGGTCTCGGTCTTCTTGATCGCGGCGACCACCAGCGTGCGGTTGCCGTCCTTGCCGGGCAGGTCGATCGCCAGGCCGAGGTTGGTGTGCGCGGGGGTGACGATGTTCGGCTTGCCGTCGACCTCGGCGAAGTGCCGATTCATCGACGGGAACGTCTTGACGGCCTGCACGATCGCGTAGCCCAGCAGGTGGGTGAAGCTGATCTTGCCGCCGCGGGTGCGCTTGAGGTGGTTGTTGATGACGACGCGGTTGTCGATCATCAGCTTCGCGGGGATGGCCCGCACGCTGGTGGCCGTCGGCACCTCGAGCGAGGCGCTCATGTTCTTGGCGACTGCGGCGGCGGCGCCGCGCAGCACCTGGGTCTGGTCGTCCTCGGCCGGCGGCGGGCCGGCGGGTGCCTTCGGCTTGGCGGGCTCGGGGTTGGCGGCCGTCGCGGACGTCGCAGGCTTGGTGGCCGGTGCGGCGGGCTTGTCGGCGGACTTGGCCGGTTCGGCCTTCGCGGCCTCGGGCTTCTTCTCGGGCGCTGCGGCGGCGGTCTTCGCGGGAGCCTTCTGGGGTTCCTTGGCGGGGGCCTTCGCGCCGTTGGACGTCGCGGCGGGCTTGCCGGGCGGCGGTGCGGGGGCGGCCGACGGCGGCGCCTTGGGGCCGCCCCCGTTCGAGCCGTTCGCGCTCACCGTCGCGGTCGTGTCGGTCGTCGGTTCCGGTGAGTAGTCGACGAGGAACTCGTGCCAACTCGGGTCAACCGAGGAGGGGTCCTCCCGGAACTTGCGATACATCTCCTCGACCAGCCATTCGTTCTGTCCGAATGGTGACGGTGTACTGCTCACGGCAGCTGTCGCCTCGATTCCTTCTGCCCTGCGAGGAGGCTCGTGCCCACTCGGCGTCTGTCTTCTCCTGTGGCCCACCCTTGCGCCACCTCAAGGCTATCCCTCGGGCACCGGGCAGACCACGGCAACGGGCTTATGGTCGTTGTGATCGCGGAATGAGCGTCGACGACCGGTCGGGTGGGCGCGGTGAACGGCTACCGATCGGGGGCCGGCAGCACCCGCAGCGTCGACGGCCACCGCTGCGGCGGCGGGCCGAACGCGGTTCGGGAGTTCGAGATGATCTTCTTGCCCATCATCCGGTTGCCGACACCGCCGACCACGGCGCCGACCCCGACCGGCAGCAGCTTGCCGAACGCGATCGCGCCGCGCTTGAGGGTGTAGCGCTTGACGAAGTACTTGAGCAGCCGCGAATTCAGCTGCGACACCGCGGGCAGCGGGAGCGACGCGGCGCCGTCGGCGAGCCACGCGCCGCTGGTGCGGCCGGGCCCGACGAGGTCCATCACCGCGTGCCTGCCGTCCTCGCCCACCAGCACGGCCAGCACCAGTGCGCGCCGGCGCTCGCGGTGCTCGGCGGGGATGCCGTACACCTCGGCCAGCGCGAGCACGTAGACGGCGGTGGCCTCGAGGAACACCACGGTCTCGCCGGCGACCGCCGACATCGCGACGAGCGTGCCGATGCCGGGGAACGCCGCCGCCGACCCGACCGCCGCGCCGCTGGCCGTCACCATCGCGACGTACTGCTTCTCCAGCTTGGCGACGATCTCGATCGGCGTCGCGCCCGGGTTGGCGTCGCGCAGTCTGTCGACGTAGGCCTTGACCGCGGGGCCCTGGACGCGGGCACCCCGCTCGATGATCTGGGACAGCGCCTTGACCGCGGCGCTCGGGTTCTCGTCGCCGCCGTCCGGTTGCGAATCCCTGGTGCGAAACCGTGCGCTCACGAGTCCGGCCCCTCCCTGTGTCGAACCGCTGAACCTCCAGGCTAACGCCCGATCAACGAACGACGACGGAGGCCGCGTGCCCGGTCGTGACGCTGATCACCGTCGGCGTCCTACGCCCTGCGGGAACAGAATATTGATATGCATTGCTAACCATCGTCATGGCAGCATCGCAGCACGTGGACCTTCGCAGCGCCGGCACGACGGCGATCGACGACGGATCGGCCCCTGCCCAGGTGCCGAACCGGACCCGGATGATCGTCGTCCTCGGCCTGCTGGTGGCGCTGGGACCGCTCACAATCGACATGTACCTGCCGGCGCTGCCGAAGATCGCCGACGAGATGTCCGTGTCGTCGTCGATGATCCAGCTGACGCTCACCGGCACCCTGGCCGGCCTCGCGCTGGGACAGCTCGTCATCGGTCCGCTGTCGGACTCGCTGGGCCGCCGCCGCCCGCTGATGGTCGGCATCGTCGTGCACATGATCGCGTCGGTGTTGTGCCTGCTGGCGCCCAACGTCGCGATGCTCGGCATCGCCCGTGGTCTGCAGGGCATGGGTGCGGCCGCCACGATGGTCGTCTCGATCGCGATCGTCGGCGACCTGTTCTCCGGTTCGGCCGCGGCCACCGTGATGTCGCGGTTGATGCTGGTGCTCGGCGTGGCCCCCGTGCTGGCGCCGTCGCTGGGTGCGGCGGTGCTGCTGCACGGGTCGTGGCACTGGGTGTTCGCGGCGCTCGTGGTCCTCGCCGGGCTGCTGCTGCTGCTCGCGGCGCTCGCCCTGCCCGAGACGCTGCCCGCCGCCCACCGCCGACCGCTGCGCGTCAAGGGCATCGTCACCACGTACGGCGGACTGCTCCGGGACACCAAGTTCGTGACCCTGGTGGTCGTCGCGGCGCTCGGCATGTCGGGACTGTTCGCCTACATCGCCGGCGCGTCGTTCGTCCTGCAGGGCCGCTACGGGCTGGATCAGCAGGCGTTCGCGCTGGTCTTCGGTGCCGGTGCGGTCGCATTGATCGGCGCCACCCAGTTCAACGTGGTGCTGCTGCGTCGCTTCACCCCGCAGTACATCGTCGTGCGCGCACTGATCGTGTCGGCGATCCTCGGGTTCGTGTTCGTCGGCCTGGCCGTGTCGAACGTCGGCGGTCTCGCGGCGTTCGTGGTCCCGGTATGGCTGATCCTGGCCGCGACCGGTCTGGTGCTGCCCAACGCGCCCGCGATCGCGCTCACGCGCCACCAGGAAGCGGCGGGCACCTCGGCCGCGCTGCTGGGGGCCGCGCAGTTCGGGCTCGGCGCCCTGGTCGCACCGTTGGTCGGCGTCCTCGGCAACGACGAGCTGGCGCTCGCGGTGGTGATGACCGCCGGCGTGGTCATCGCGCTCGTCGCGCTGCTGGCCTCCGGGGCGACGCGCGCGGACGCCTCCGCAGACGCCGAGACGGCCGACCCGGCGATGCCCGAGGTGGTCGGCGAGGCGGTCTGAGCACCGCCGACACCGACTTGTCGTCGTCCCCGACCGTCCGTAGCGTCGGGTTGGCTCGTTCGACCTGATGGACATGGACCCCCAGTGAGACCCGTGCAGACACACCCGTCGAGGGCGGCGCTCCGGCCCGCCCACCTCCCGGCCACCCCGCGCGTGGGTGCGCCGCTCGTCGTCGACGGCACGCCAGGACACCGGTCGTGACCGCCGCCGTCGACGCCCTGCGCCGTATCCGGGCGACCACGCCGCAGTCGGCCAATCCCTGGCACGCGCTGTGGGCGATGATGGTCGGCTTCTTCATGATCCTGGTCGACGCCACGATCGTCGCGGTCGCGAATCCGTCGATCATGGCCGACCTGCAGACCGACTACGACGCGGTCATCTGGGTGACCAGTGCCTACCTGCTCGCCTACGCGGTGCCGCTGCTGCTCGCGGGCCGGCTCGGTGACCGGTACGGACCGAAGAACCTCTACCTCGTCGGCCTGTTCGTGTTCACCGCCGCGTCGCTGTGGTGCGGACTGTCGGGCAGCGTCGAGATGCTGATCGCCGCGCGCGTCGTGCAGGGCGTCGGTGCCGCGTTGCTCACGCCGCAGACGCTGTCGACGATCACCCGGCTGTTCCCCGCCGACCGTCGCGGTGTCGCACTGAGCATCTGGGGCGCCACCGCCGGCGTCGCCACGCTCGTCGGCCCGCTGGCGGGTGGCGTGCTGGTCGACGGGCTGGGCTGGCACTGGATCTTCATCGTCAACGTGCCCATCGGCATCGTCGGTCTGGCGCTCGCGTACTGGTTGGTGCCGTCGCTGCCCACCGAGACGCGCGGGTTCGACGTGCCCGGCGTGCTGCTGTCGGGCATCGGCATGTTCCTGATCGTCTTCGCGCTGCAGGAGGGCCAGTCGCACGACTGGGCACCGTGGATCTGGGGCACCGCCGTCGCGGGCGTCGGTGCGTTCGTGGCGTTCGTCTACTGGCAGTCGGTCAACCCGCGGGAGCCGCTGATCCCGCTGCGGATGTTCCGCGACAACGACTTCAGCCTGTCCAACGTCGGGATCTCGGTGATCGGCTTCGCCGTGACGGCGATGATCCTGCCGCTGATGTTCTACGCGCAGGCCGTGGCGGGACTGTCGCCGACGCGCGCCGCGCTGCTCACCGCGCCGATGGCCCTCGCCTCGGGTGGGCTGGCGCCGGTGGTCGGCAAGCTGGTGGACCGGTACCCGCCCACCCCGATCGTCGGCTTCGGCTTCTCGGCACTCGCCATCGCGCTGACGTGGCTGTCGGTGGAGATGACGGACACGACGCCGATCTGGCGACTCGTCCTCCCGCTGACGCTGGTCGGCATCGGCATGGCGTTCATCTGGTCGCCGCTCGCCGCGACGGCCACCCGTCACCTGCCGCCCGACCTCGCCGGCGCCGGATCGGGCGTCTACAACACGACGCGTCAGGTCGGCGGCGTGCTGGGCAGCGCCGGCATCGCCGCGTTCATGACGTCGCGGATCGCCGCCGAGATGCCCGGCGGTGGTTCCGGGCCTGCGGGCGAGGCGGCGGCCGTCACGGAACTGCCCGAGGCCCTTCAGGTTCCGTTCGCCGCCGCGCTGTCGCAGTCGCTCCTGCTGCCGGCGTTCGTGTCGCTGCTCGGCGTCGTCGCTGCCATCTTCCTGCGCGGCTCCGGCAGCGAGCCGGCCCTGCCCGGCACCTTCCGGCCGCTGCGGGACGGCGACCGGTCCCCGCGCGCCGACCACGACTACTTCCGCGACGACGACGACTACGTCGAGTACACCGTCGACTGGGCCGATCACGGGCACGTGCACTCGACGGCCGTCGCGGCACCGGCGTCCCCGGTGGTCCCCGCCGTGCCCGTACCGCCGGCCGACGACACCGCGACGGACCGGTTCGTCGCGCACGTCGAGCACCCGCTGCCCGCGCCCGCCGACGAGTGGCGCGGCGGCCCGGTCGACTCCTGGGAGCACCTCTTCGAGTCGGACGCCGACGCCATGACACCGGACGCGATGACACCGGACGCCCCGGCCCCGCCCGGGCCCGCGCCGTCTCTGTCACCCGACCCGGCGCCGGTCGCCGTCGAGGAGGTCACCGACGTGCATCCCGTCGTCGTCGCCCCGATCCGGCAGAACGGCGTCGAACTCGACGGTCTGCCGCGCAACGGTGCGCCGCACGACGACGGCGACCGTCCGTGGCGCTCCATGTTGGACGCGCTGCTCGATCCGCCACCGTCCGAAGCCGTGTCGCACAACGGCTTTCACGTCGATGAGGCGACCTCGGGCGGGCGGCACAGCCGCGGCGAGGGCGACGCGGGCACCTACGGCAAGCACTCGATGCCGTTCCGGGAGTAGATCCGGTCCTCCGCGAGCAGTCCGCAAGCGGCTCCAGTGAACTTCCCTCGTTGCCCCCGGTTCAGGGGAGTTCACGCGTGCTCGCCGGGATCAGCCGAACAGCACCGCGCGGTTGAGGTAGCCGTCGGGATCGAACGCCGCCTTCACCGCGCGCATGGCCGCGATGTCGGCATCGGTGCGCGACATCGACAGGTAGTCGCGTTTGCGGCTCCCGACGCCGTGCTCGCTGCTGACGTTGCCGCCGTGGTCGGCGATCAGCGCCATCATCGCCGCGTACAGCGCGTGCTCGGCAGCGGCGTCGAGGGTGCAGCGCACCAGGTTCAGGTGCAGGTTGCCCTCGCCGACGTGGCCGAACAGCACGGGGATGGCGTCGGGCGCGTGTTCCGCCGCGAGTGCGGTGGCGGCCGTCGCGAACCCGTCGACGGCGGCCAGCGGCAGCGACACGTCGAACTTGAGCGGCGGCCCGTAGACGCCCAGAACGTCGCCGATGCCCTCGCGGACCGCCCAGAGGCGTTGCGACGCAGCGCCGTCCACCCCGACGGCGGGCTCACCGACGAGGTCGGCGTGCTCGAGCAGTTCGGCGAGGCGCTCGGTCTGATCGGTGTCACCCGCCAGTTCGACGAGCAGCTGCCACGCACCGCCGACGGGAGCGCCGATGCCGAGGTGCTCGTGTGTCAGCGCGCTCGCGCGTGCGTCGATCAGCTCACACGCGGCGATCCCGTCGGCGTCGCGGAACTCCCGGCCGACGGCGAGCAGCGCCTCGAGGTCGGCGAAGCCGGCGACCGCCGTCACCCGGTGGGCCGGCGCCGGGTGCAGCCGGACGTCGACCGCGGTGATGACGCCGAGCGTCCCCTCCGCGCCGACGAACAGCGACGTCAGGTCGTATCCGGTGTTGTCGCTGCGAACGTCGCTGTGGCGCCGCACGATTGACCCGTCGGGCAGCGCGACGTCGAGGCCGAGGATCTGTTCGGACGTGTTGCCGTACCGCACGGTGCGCAGGCCGCCCGCGTTCGTCGAGGCCATGCCGCCGATCGTCGCGCTGTCGCGGGAGGCCAGGTCCACCCCGAAGACCAGGCCCTCGCGGGAGGCGGCGTGCTGCAGCGCGGCGGCGGTGACTGCCGCGCCGGCCCGGACGCGGCGTTCGCGGGTGTCGACGGGGCCGATCTCGGTGAGCCGCTCGGTGGACAGCAGCACGTCGTCGTGTTCCGGCACCGTCCCCGCGACCAGTGACGTCCGGCCGCCCTGCACCGTCACCGGAACGCCCGCGTCGCGGCACGCCACCAGCGCCGCGGCCACCTCGTCGGCGGAGGCGGGCCGGACCAGCGCCGAGGCCCGGCCCCTGTAGCGCCCGGTGTAGTCGACGCACCGGCCGGCGAGGACGTCGGGATCGGTGCTGACGTGGCGCGCGCCGACGATCTCAGTCAGCCGGGTGAGCAGCGCTTCGGTCACCGCCCGGGTGTATCACAGGTCGACGGTGGGCGGTGTCGCCAGGGACAGGAAGGCGCCGAGTCCGATCAGCCCGTCGGGTGTCGACGGCAGGTACTCGGTCAGGTAGGCGGACCGGACGACGAACGCGGCGTACTTGGCCCGACTGACCGCCACGTTGAGCCGGTTCCTGTTGAGCAGGAACGAGATTCCCCGCGGCACGTCGGCAGCCGTCGACGCCGTCATCGACACGAACACCACCGGGGCCTGCCGGCCCTGGAACTTGTCGACGGTGCCGACCTCCACGTCGGTGAGGCCGGCGGCGTCGAGGCGGCGGCGCACCGTCACGACCTGGGCGTTGTACGGCGTGACGACCAGGACGTGCCCCGCCGCGAGGGGTACGGGGCCGTCCTCGTCGGTCCACGTGGCGCCGAGTAGCCGCCGGATCGCCGCGACGATCGCGTCGGCCTCCTCGGGACTGTCGGTCGAGTTCCCGTCGTGATCGACCTCGAGCACCCGCACACCCGGCGCGACGCCCTCGAGACGCCGGGCGCCGCTGACCGACGCCGCCGACGACAGCCGGCCGTCGTACGACAGCCGCGACACCGGACCGCACACGTCGGGATGCATGCGGTAGGACAGGTCCAGGAAGTAGCCGCGCTCCGGCGGCAGCGTGTGGTGGCCGTCGACCAGCCAACCCAGCGCCGACCGGTCGACCGGCTCGGGGTGGGTGCCCTGGCTGACCTGGGGGAGCTGCTGCGGGTCGCCGAGCAGCAGCAGGTTCCGGGCCGACGCCGCGACGGCGATCGTGTTCGCCAGACTGAACTGGCCCGCCTCCTCGATCACCAGGAGGTCGAGACTGTCGCGCGGGACGCGGGCGTCGTTGGCGAAGTCCCATGCGGTGCCGCCGATCACGCAGCCGTCGTGGTCGGCGACGAAGGAGGGATAGTCCTTCTCCTTCACGTCCTGCCACGGCGCGTCGGGACTCTTCTTCTTGCCGACCTGCGCCGCGTCGACCCCGGCGCGCAGGACGTCGGCGAACAGGTTCTCGACCACGGCGTGCGCCTGGGCGACCACGCCGATGCGCCAGTGATGCTGGTTCACCAGTCGGGCGATCACCTTCGCCGATGTGTAGGTCTTGCCGGTGCCGGGCGGGCCGTGCACCGCGACGTACGACGAGTCGAGGTCGAGCAGCGCCGCGGTGATGTCGTCGGCGGCGACCCCGGTGCGCGGCAGGGGACCGCCGCCCAGGGTGCGCGGTGGCCGTCGCAGCAGGATGTCGGTGACGGCGTCCGCCGGCAGGTTCGGCAACCCTGCGCCGATCAAGGCGGCGGTGGTGGCGATCGACTCCTGCAGCGGTTTGGTGTTGATGGGCGGGCCGGGGGTGAGCGCGAAGGGCAGCTGGTCGAACACGTCGCCGCCCTTGGGCTGCTTCTCGACGACGATGACCTCGGTGGGCGCCTCGGGGTTGTCGCACTCCAGCACGTCGACGCCCGCGAAGCCGCGCCGGTCGGGATCCTCGGCGGTGCCGGCGGGTGCGGGCGGGTCGTAGAGGGCGAACATGTCGCGCGACAGGTCCCCGTTGGCGATCTCGCCGAACAGCCGCACGTGGCGCTGCGGCTTGCGGGCCCGCGGCGGCTGATGCCAGTCCGCGACCACCTCCGCCCGGTCGGCGACGAAGACGCACCCGTTGTCGGACCACTCCTCGACGGGGCTGTTGACGCGGTCGAAGTGCGACCACCAGAACGGCTTGTCCTCCCGCTTGTGGTATCCGCGCGCCGCCGAGATCATCGCCACCGCAGTCTGTTCCGCGGTGCGCTCCTCGACACCGTCACCCGCGAACCGCATCAGCGTGCGCTCGAGGCCGTCGGCGATCTCGACGGGCGCCGTCGCGGCGGCGTCGCGGACCGGCTGCGGGCCGCGCGGCGGCACCTCCGACTCGATGGCGCGCGCCATCAGCCAGTCGCGCAGCCGGCGCGTGGAGCGGCAGTCGTAGCGGTTGTAGTCCTCGATGTCCTTGAGCACGGCGGCGGCGTCGTCGGTCCGTCCCTCGTCGCGCAGCGCGCAGAAGCGGGCGTACTGCGTGATCGAGTCGGTGGCCGTGGTGACCTCGCCGCTGCGCAACTCGTTGCCCATGTAGAGCGGCTCGAGGTACTTGATGCTGTAGCTCTCCGCGCCCACCCGAATGCTCTTGCGCACCAACGGGTAGAGGTCGACCAGGACGCCGTTGCGGAGCAGGTCGTCGACGTCGTTCTCGCCGACGCCGTACCGTCCCGCCAGTCGGAGCAGCGTGCTCGTCTCGTAGGCCGCGTAGTGGTAGACGTGCATCCCGGGGTGGCGCTTGAGCCGCTTGCGCACGAAGGCGAGGAAGTCGATCAGCGCCTGCCGCTCGCTGGCGCGGTCGTGGGCCCAGTACGGGGTGAACTCGCCGTCGACGGTGAGCACGCCCCACAGGTACTCGAGACCCCACTCCCGGCCGTTGACCGTCCACAGCGGGTCGCCCTCGAAGTCGAAGAACAGATCGCCCTTGTCGGCGTCGGGCAGCACCATCAGCGGCTGCGCGTCGATGACGCGGTAGGGCGGCTTGCCGTCGACGCGCTCGGCGACCTGCAGGCGCGCCTGCTCGGTGAGCGCGCCGAGCGTCCTGGTCGAGACCTCCGAGACGGGACCGTCGTGGGCCGCCAGCTCGTGCACGGTGGTTATTCCCGCGTCGAGGAGCCGGGCGCGCTGGGTCACCCGCATGCCCGCGACGAGCAGCAGGTCGTCGGTCGCGCGCACCTGGACCTCGCACTCGGGGCACCGGAAGCAGGCGCGCACCCCCTCGTCGGCCCACTCGACCGCCGACCCGCCGGCGAGGTGGTCGTCGAGCAGGCGCTCGAGGGCGTCGCGGCGGGGCAGGTAGACGGGCAGCAGCTCGTCGACGCGGTAGGTGGCGATCGTGCTGTCACCGAGGACGAGTTCGACCTCGTCGGCGACGGGGACGCCGCTGCGGGCGAGGGTGTCGGCGTAGGCGGCGAGCTGCAGCAGCGCCTCCACCTTCACCGAGCGGGCCAGTTTGGTGTCGCGGAGCCGGTAGCGGCCGTCGTCGAACACCAGGAAGTCGGCGAACCCGACGAAGCTGCCGTCGAACATCGCCGCCTGGTAGATCGCGGGCGCTCGCCTGTCGACCGCTGCGCGGGTGGCGTCGGCAGCGGCGGTCAGCCCCTCGACGGTGTAGCGCGGCTTGCCGATGACGACGACGTTGTCGTCCGCGTCGGCCGTCTCGTCGCGCAGCTCGTCGAGGTGGCGCCGTTCGTGGTCGAGGCCCAGCTGAGCGGTGCGGGCGAGCAGCTCGTCGTCGGACGACACCTTCGGCCCCCACCCGAGTTGCGCGTCGAACGACCGCAGCAGCGCATACTCGCACCGCGCGGCGGCGGCGAGATCCGATGCGCTGTAGACGACTTGACGATCGTCCCCCCCGGTCAAGAACACGTTCGCCACTGTAGGTCAGGGGTCCGACGCGTCCGCCGCCCCCGCGCCGCCGAGACTGCTGGGAGATCGCGTTTTCGGCCGCGTCGACGATCTCACCGCAGTCTCGGCGCCAAGCGGTCGAGCCAAGCTAGCCCGTGTTGCCGATCAACTCCACGCCGCTGCCGTTCCACCGGAACCGCACGGTGCTCTTGAGCCCGCTGGTCGAGCTGGAGTACATCAGGGCCACGGTGTCGCCGGTGGTCGCGGCGTCGTCGATGCCGTTGAACCCGTAGGTGTCCGGGACGCCGGTGGGGATGAACTTGCCGAGGTGGAACAGCACGGCGCGGGTGTTGGGGTTGGCGGCGTTGGTGTTGGCCTTGATGATCACGGCCGACAGCGGCGCGCACTCGTTGTAGTTGCCCGCCAGCGGCTCGGGACTCCACGGCTGATTGCTGCGCGGGTCGCGGGGGAGGTCGGACACGGCCTTCGCGATCTCGGGGGCGGCGAGGTTCACCGCGCAGGGATCGGCGGGGGCGGGCGCGGTCGTGGGGCCCGCGGCGACGGTCGGATCGGGTGGCGGCGGGGCGCTCGTCGTCGGGCCGACGGGCACGGTGCCCTCGGGGGTCTTGGAGACGGTGGAGTCGCTGGACCCGCAGCCCGCCAGGGTCACGGCCGCGGCGGCCAGCAGGGGGATGGCAGCGCCGCGAATTCCCCGTCGCGTCGCTCGCGCGGTGCCGATTTCCCGTCGCCTCGCTCGCCCCAAGCGCATCACATCACGGCACGGTACCCGCCCCGTTGGCCGCGAGGCGGGTGCGGCGTCTGCGAAGCCGTAGACTGACACACCGATGACGTCGCCCGAGTCGGAAGCCACAGGCCCCGAGACCACCTTTGCCGACCTGCAGATTCACCCCAAGGTGCTGCAGGCCCTCTCCGACGTCGGCTATGAGTCGCCGTCGGCCATCCAAGCCGAGACCATCCCCGCGATGATGGCGGGCTCCGACGTGGTCGGGCTCGCACAGACCGGAACCGGCAAGACGGCCGCGTTCGCGATCCCGATCCTGTCGAAGATCGACACGGAGAGCCGCGCCACGCAGGCCCTCGTGCTGGCGCCCACCCGCGAACTCGCGCTGCAGGTCGCCGAGGCGTTCAGCCGCTACGGCGCCCACCTGCGGGTCAACGTGCTGCCCATCTACGGCGGCACGTCCTACGGCCCGCAGCTGGCCGGCCTGAAGCGGGGTGCGCAGGTCGTGGTCGGTACGCCCGGCCGCGTGATCGACCACCTCGAGAAGGGCAGCCTCGACGTCTCGCACCTCGACTACATGGTGCTCGACGAGGCCGACGAGATGCTGCAGATGGGCTTCGCCGAGGACGTCGAGAAGATCCTCGCCGAGACCCCGGAGTACAAGCAGGTCGCGCTGTTCTCGGCCACCATGCCGCCGGCGATCCGCAAGATCACCAGCAAGTATCTGCACGATCCGGTCGAGGTGACTGTCAAGGGGAAGAGCCAGACCGCCGAGAACATCACCCAGCGCTACATCCAGGTATCGGGCCACCGCAAGATGGACGCGATCACCCGGCTCCTCGAGGTCGAGCCGTTCGAGGCGATGATCGTGTTCGTCCGCACCAAGCAGGCCACCGAGGAGGTCGCCGAGAAGCTGCGGGCGCGCGGCTTCAACGCCGCCGCCATCAACGGTGACATCGCCCAGGCCGCCCGCGAGCGCACCATCGCGCAGCTGAAGGACGGCTCGATCGACATCCTCGTCGCCACCGACGTCGCCGCCCGCGGCCTGGACGTCGAGCGCATCTCGCACGTGCTCAACTACGACATCCCGCACGACCCCGAGTCCTACGTGCACCGCATCGGCCGCACCGGCCGCGCCGGGCGTGCGGGCACCGCGCTGCTGTTCGTCTCGCCGCGCGAGCGACACCTGCTCGGGTCGATCGAGCGGGTGACCCGG
This sequence comes from Mycobacterium sp. PTI7, assembly GCF_056679845.1. NCBI lineage: Bacteria > Bacillati > Actinomycetota > Actinomycetes > Mycobacteriales > Mycobacteriaceae > Mycobacterium > Mycobacterium sp. PTI7. Next base: position 3,127,683 of record NZ_CM155252.1, on the reverse strand, counting down.
CAGAAGCTCGTCGAGTCGCAGCTGCCGTCGGTCGACGACGTCAACGCCCAGCGCGTGGAGAAGTTCCGCGAGTCGATCACCAACGGTCTGACCAACCCGGGCATCGACCTGTTCCGCAAGCTCATCCAGGAGTACGAACGCGACCACGACGTGCCGATGGCCGACGTCGCCGCGGCCCTGGCGCTGCAGAGCCACGACGGCGGCGAGTTCCTGATGACCGAGCCGCCGCCGGAGAAGCGCCGCGAGCGTCCCGAACGGGACTCCCGCGACGACGGGCCGCCGCGCAAGCGTCGCGACGCCCGCGACGACCTGGCCACCTACCGCATCGCGGTCGGCAAGCGGCACAAGGTCATGCCGGGTGCCATCGTCGGCGCGATCGCCAACGAGGGTGGGCTGCACCGCAGCGACTTCGGGCACATCTCGATCCGCCCGGAGTACTCGCTCGTCGAACTGCCCAAGAAGCTCTCCCGCGAGACGCTGAAGAAGCTCGAGAACACGAAGATCCAGGGCATGCCGATCAACCTCTCCCTGGACCGCGGACCCAAGCCCTTTCGAGGCAACAAGCCGAAGTGACGTTCCGGGCGAGCGGAGCGACGGGAGACGGTCCGGGGGGAGCGCGGCAGCCGGCCGGCACCGATCCCGACGCGACCGAGGGGGGCCTGGAGTCCGTCGGCCCGGGCCGCGTCGACTCCCTCACGGGGGTGCGTGCGCTCGCCGCGATCCTGGTGGTCCTCACCCACGCGGCGTACACCACCGGCAAGTACACGCACGGCTACGTCGGACTGATCTACTCCCGCATGGAGATCGGCGTGCCGGTCTTCTTCGTGCTCTCGGGGTTCCTGCTGTTCGGCCCGTGGGTGCGGGCCACCGCGTCCGGCCGCGCGGCGCCGTCGGTGCGCCGCTACGCCTGGCACCGCGTGCGACGGATCATGCCCGCCTACGTGGTCACGGTGCTGGCCGCGTACGCGGTGTACCACTTCCGCTACGCCGGACCGAACCCCGGACACACGTGGGAGGGGTTGTTCCGCAACCTCACCCTGACGCAGATCTACACCGACCACTACTGGATCACCTTCCTGCATCAGGGGCTCACCCAGATGTGGAGTCTCGCGGTCGAGGCGGCGTTCTACGTGGCGCTGCCGCTGCTGGCGTACCTCCTGCTGGTGGTGCTGTGCCGCAGGCAGTGGCGGCCGGGCCTGCTGCTCGGCGGACTGGCGGCACTGACGCTCCTCACGCCGGCGTGGCTGGTGCTGGTGCACGTCACGCACTTCCTGCCCGACGGCGCGAAGCTCTGGCTGCCGACGTATCTGGCGTGGTTCGTGGGCGGCATGCTGCTCGCGGTGCTGCGCGAGATGCGCGTGCGCGCCTATGCGCTGGTGTGCATTCCGCTGGCGCTGGTGTGCTACTTCATCGCCTCGACGCCGATCACCGGTGCCCCGACGACGTCGCCGTCCGAACTCCGCGAGGGCATCGCCAAGGCGTTCTTCTACGCCATCATCTCGACCCTGATCGTGGCGCCGCTGGCGCTCGGCGACCGCGGGCTGTTCGCGCGGGCGATGGCGAGCCGGCCGATGGTGTTCCTCGGCGAGATCTCCTACGAGATCTTCCTGATCCACCTCGTCACGATGGAGTTGGTGATGGTCGAGATCCTGCACTTCCCGATCTACACCGGCTCGGTGGTCTGGTTGTTCGTCGCGACGATGGCGGTGACGGTGCCGCTGGCATGGCTGCTGCACCGGTTCACCCGCGTTCGGTCCTAGCCCGTGTCATTCAAGATCATCCGCGACCGGGAAACCACCGCGCGGGGCGTCGAGCGACCGTAGTCTGAGGCCCTCGGGTTCGAGCCAACGGTTCCGGGATCGCCCGCCCGGCGATGACTTCGGCGATCGGATGCCCGCGATGTCCACCCCTCGGCAGACGCCCCCGGTTCGGCGCGACATCCTCCCCATCCCGGACCCGCAGCACGTCGGACTGACGACGTACGACGCGAAGGACCCGAACACCACCTACCCGCCGATCACCATGCTGCGGCCGCCCGAGGGGGCGCCCAACGTGCTGATCGTGCTGATCGACGACGTGGGCTTCGGTGCCAGTACCGCGTTCGGCGGGCCGTGCAACACGCCGGTGGCCGAGCGGCTCGCCGCGAATGGACTCAAGCTCAACCGCTTCCACACCACGGCGCTGTGTTCGCCGACGCGCCAGGCGATGCTCACCGGCCGCAACCACCACTCGGTCGGGATGGGCGGGATCACGGAGATCGCCACGTCGGCGCCGGGGTACAGCAGCATCCGGCCCAAGGACAAGGCGCCGATCGCCGAGACGTTGCGGCTCAACGGGTATTCGACGAGCCAGTTCGGCAAGTGCCACGAGGTCCCGGTGTGGGAGGTGTCGCCGGTCGGGCCGTTCGGCCAGTGGCCCACCGGATCGGGTTTCGAGCACTTCTACGGGTTCATCGGCGGTGAGGCCAACCAGTACTACCCGGGCCTGTACGAGGGCACCAAGCCCGTCGAACCGGAGAAGACGCCGGAGGAGGGCTACACGCTCAACGAGGACCTGGCCGATCGCGCGATCACCTGGGTGCGCCAGCAGCAGGCGCTGACGCCGGACAAGCCGTTCTTCATGTACTACGCGCCGGGCGCCACGCACGCTCCGCACCACGTCCCCAAGGAGTGGTCCGACAGGTACGCGGGGAAGTTCGACGAGGGCTGGGACGTGCTGCGCGAGCAGATCCTGGCGCGGGAGAAGGATCTCGGCGTCGTGCCCGCCGATGCCGAACTGACCGAGCGGCACGACGAGATCCCGGCCTGGGACGACATGTCCGACGAGTTGAAGCCCGTGTTGGCGCGGCAGATGGAGATCTACGCCGGCTTCCTCGAGCAGACCGATTACGAGATCGGCCGCCTGATCGACGCGATCGAGGACCTCGGCGCGCTCGACGACACGCTGATCTACTACATCTTCGGCGACAACGGCGCCTCCGCCGAGGGCACGCCGAAGGGCTGCTTCAACGAGATGGTGACGCTGAACGGTCTTCCCGACATCGAGACGGATGAATTCCTGCTGTCGAAGATCGACGACTTCGGCACCGCCGACGCCTACAACCACTACGCGGTGGGCTGGGCGCATGCGCTGTGCACGCCGTACCAGTGGACCAAGCAGGTCGCCTCGCACTGGGGCGGCACGCGCAACGGCACGATCGTGCACTGGCCGGCGGGCCTCACCGACAAGGGAGTGTCCCGCAACCAGTTCCACCACGTGATCGACGTCGCGCCCACGATCCTCGAGGCCGCCGGCATCCCCGCGCCCACGATCGTCAACAGCATCCAGCAGGCGCCGCTGGAGGGTACGAGCATGCTGCGCACCCTGCGTGACGGCGATGCGCCGGAGACCCACGACCTGCAGTACTTCGAGATGTTCGGCAATCGCGGTGTCTACCACCAGGGGTGGACCGCGGTGACCAAGCACCGCACGCCGTGGCTGGCCGATCAGCCCGCCCTCGACGAGGACAGGTGGGAACTGTACGGCCCGGACGACTGGTCGCAGGCGCGCGACCTGGCCGCCGAGCAACCTGCGAAACTCGCCGAGATGCAACGGCTCTGGCTGATCGAGGCCGTGAAGTACAACGTGCTGCCCATCGACGACCGGTCCGTCGAGCGCTTCCTGCCGGAGATCGCCGGTCGGCCGCAGTTGATCCGCGGCACGACGCAGACGCTGTTCGCCGGCATGCGTCTCCTGGAGAACTGTGTCCTGAACATCAAGAACAGGTCGCACACCGTCAGCGCCCGCGTCACCGTGCCCGACTCGGGTGCGAGCGGTGTGATCATCGCCCAGGGCGGCGGCGTGGGAGGCTGGTCGCTCTACGCCCACGAGGGTGCGCTGCGGTACTGCTACAACTTCTTCGGCATCGAGTACTTCTACGTCACCGCCGACGAGGCGTTACCGGCGGGCGAGCACGAGGTGGCGATGCACTTCGTCTATGACGGAGGCGGTCTCGGCAAGGGCGGGACGGTCACACTGCACCATGACGGTCGCGCAGTGGGATCGGGTCGGGTGGAGCGGACCGAGCCCATGGCGTTCTCCGCCGACGAGGCGTGCGACGTCGGGTCGGACTCCGGCTCGCCCGCGTCCCAGGACTACGGGCCGCACGGCAACCGATTCACCGGCAAGATCGCGTGGGCGAAGATCGACATCGGGGACGACGGCCACGATCACCTGGTGACGGCCGAGGACAAATTGAACATCTCGATGGCCCGGCAGTAGGTCAGCGCGCCGCCCGGCCGCCGATCACCAGCGTGGGGAGCACGAAGTCCTCGAGCATGGTGCGCTCGTCGGCCTCGTCGCGTCCCGGAAACACCAGTAGCGACACCATGATCCGGACCAGCCAGCGGGCGCGGCGCTCGACGTCGTCGACGCCCAGCGCGGTCAGGTACGCCTCGGTCAGTCCGCCGATCACCTCCGAGCGGTCGGCCATCTCGCCGCCGATCGGGCGCTGCGCGGGTGCGAACCAGGACGACAGTGCCGGGCTCTCGCGGACCCGGCGCAGCGCCGCGAGGACGACGGCCACGATCCGGTCGCCCGGATCGGCGGAGGCGACGGGCTCGTCGGCGAGGTGCCGGAACACCCGCTGGGCCTCGCGGTGCACGTAGGCGGTGTAGAGCGCGTCGCGGTTCTCGAAGTACCGGTAGAGCGTCGCCCGCGAGCATCCCGACGCCTTGGCGACGTCGTGCATGCCGACGCCCGCCGCGTCCCGGTGGGCGAACAGTTCGTCGGCCGCGTCGAGGATGCGGTCGACGGCCGCCTCGCTCCGGCTGCCGGACAGCCAGTCGCCGGCCATCACCGGGCCGCCCGCGGGAGGACGGTGAACGGGATGGACAGCGGCCGGCGCACGTAACCGCCGTCCGCCCAGACGATGCGGTCCTCGTCGATCTCGAAGTCGGGGATGCGGGTCAGCAGTTCCTCGAGCGCGACCCGCGACTGCATGCGGGCGGCGGCTGCGCCGAGGCAGTGGTGGGCGCCGTGGCCGAAGGTCAGGATGTTGCGTGGCCTGCGCCCGACGTCGAGGGTGCCGGCGTCGTCGCCGTACTGGCGCTCGTCGCGGTTGGCCGATCCGTAGAGCAGCATCACGCGCCGGCCCTCGGGGATGGTGACGTCGCCGATCGTGACGTCGCGGGTGACGGTGCGGCCCAGTATCTGCACCGGCGAGGTGAGCCGGAGGAACTCGTCGACCGCGTCGCCGATCAGGCCGGGCTCCTCGGCGAGGAGCCTGCGCTGATCCGGCCGCTGGTGCAGCAGTTGCGTCGAGCCGCCGAGCATTCCGGTGGTCGTGTCGTTGCCGCCGGTGACCATCGTGAAGGTGAACGCCAGGATCGACAGGACGCCGGCCACGTCGCCGTCGGCGCCGACGCCTGCGGCCACCAGGTGGGACACCGTGTCGTCCCGCGGGTCGTCGCGGCGTCGTTCGATGAGCGCGGTGAAGTAGGCCATCATCCCGCCCAGGGCGTCGCCGAGACCCTCCAGTGCGCCGCCGATGCCGCCCTCGGCGGTGTTGGCGGCGACGATCGCGTCGGTCCAGCCGTCGAACTGGTCGCGGTCGGACTCGGGGACGCCGAGGTAGTGCGCCACCACCATCGAGGGCAGCGGTTTGAACAGGTCGGCGACGACGTCGCCGCCGCCGTCCGCGCGGAGCCGCTCGATGCGGTCGACGACGAACTGCCGCACCGTCGGTTCGACGGCCTCGACCTGCCGCGGTGTGAACCCGCGTGCGACCAGCCTGCGGAACTCGGTGTGGACGGGCGGGTCCTGCATGACCATCGGCGGGTTGTCGGCCAGCCCGATGAGGTCGAGTTCGCCGTAGTTGACGGTCAGGCCCTCCGCCGAGGAGAACGTCTCGTGGTCGCGGGCGGCGGCGAAGACGTCCGCGTGCCGCGACAGCACGTAGTAGTCGTGGTCGGGGCGATCCTCGGGCACGACGTGGTGGACGGGATCGTGATCCCGCAGCGCCCGGTACGTCGGCCAGGGGTCGGGCCACGTCGCCGCGGTCGCGAGCTGGAACCGCGCCGCAGCGGCATGAGACATCGGCGCTGTCATGTCTCATGGATAGGACATGGCGGGGCAGATGTCAACACCCGCTGCCGAGACCGACGGCCCACCCGACGGTCGAGTAAGGCTAGCCTTAGTAGGCCGGCTCGGCGTCCGGTCGAGGGGTACGTCGCGGAAGGGGATCGATGGCACGCGGACTGCAGGGCGTGATGATGCGCGGGTTCGGCGCACGCGACCACGAGGTGACCGTCCTGGGCAAGGAGTGGCTCGCCCCGCACTTCCTGCGCATCCGCATGGTGTCGCCGACGGTGTTCGACGACGCGGTCGCCGAACCCACGTCGTGGCTGCGGTTCTGGTTCCCCGACCCCGAGGGCTCGGAGACCGAGTTCCAGCGCGCCTACACGATCAGCGAGGCCGACACGTCCACCGGCCACTTCGCCATCGACGTCGTCCTGCACGATCCGGCGGGACCGGCGTCGTCCTGGGCGCGCACCGTCGAACCCGGTGCAACCGTCGCCGCGATGTCGATGGGATCCAAGGGCTTCGCCGTCGCCGACGACCCGGCCGATCGGCCCGCCGGTTACCTGCTGATCGGGGACGCCGCGTCGACGCCCGCCATCAACGGCATCGTCGGCGCGATTCCGCACGACATCCCCGTCGAGGTCTACCTCGAGCAGCACCACGACGACGACCTCGACATCCCCCTCGCCGAGCACCCGCGACTCCGCGTCCACCGGGTGCGCCCCGCCGACGGGATCACCCTGGCGTCGGCCATCGAGTCGCGGGACTGGTCGAACTGGTTCGCGTGGGCCGGTCCCGAGGCCGGCGTGCTCAAACACCTGCGCACGCGTCTGCGCGACGAGTTCGGCTTCCCCAAGCAGGAGATCCACGCGCAGGCGTACTGGACCGAGGGCCGCGCGATGGGGACGAAGCGCGGCGACGAACCGGCGCCGGTGGCCGCGCCCGAGACGCCCGTCGCCGCACCGGTGCCGACGCCCCCGGCCCGCGGCAACTGGCGCGCCCAGGGGGCAGGCCGGCTGCTCGCCCCCGTGAAGACGCCACTCGTCGTGTCCGGCGTGCTGCAGGGCGTGATCACGGTGATCGAACTGGCGCCGTTCGTGCTCCTGGTGGAGCTGGCCCGACTGCTGTTGTCGGGCGCCGACTCCGGCCGACTGGGGACGCTGGGAATCGCCGCGGTGGTGCTGCTCGCCGTCGGTACCGGCCTCGCGGCCACGCTGACCTGGTGGCTGCACCGCGTCGACGCGACGTTCGCCCGCGACCTCCGAGGTCGCCTGCTGACGAAGACGTCGCGGCTGCCGCTGGGCTGGTTCACCGCCCGCGGTTCGGGGTCGGTCAAGCAGCTAGTGCAGGACGACACGCTCGCGCTGCACTACCTCGTCACCCACGCCATCCCCGACGCCGTCGCGGCCGTGGTCGCGCCGGTGGCCGTGCTGGTGTACCTGTTCATCGTGGACTGGCGCATCGCGCTGGTGCTGTTCGTTCCCGTGCTGGCGTATCTGATCCTGATGTCGGTCATGACGATTCAATCCGGCAGCAAGATTCAGCAGGCCCCCCGCTGGGCGGAGCGGATGAGCGGCGAGGCGGGCGCGTACCTCGAGGGCCAGCCCGTCGTGCGCGTGTTCGGCGGCGCGGCGGCGTCGACCTTCCGGCGCAGGCTCGAGGACTACATCGAGTTCCTGGTGTCGTGGCAGCGGCCGTTCGTGGGCAAGAAGACGCTGATGGACCTGGTCACCCGGCCCGCCACCTTCCTGTGGCTGATCGCGGTCGCCGGCACCGCGCTGATCACGACCGGCCGGATGGAACCCGTCGACCTGCTGCCATTCCTGTTCCTGGGCACCACGTTCGGGGCCCGGCTGCTGGGCATCGGCTACGGCCTTGGCGGCATCCAGACCGGCATGCTCGCCGCCCGCCGCGTGCAGGCCGTGCTCGACGAGCCCGATCTGACCGTCCAGACCGGGGACGCGAGGGGCGGGACGCCGGCCGGCACCGTGCGCTTCGACCGCGTGACGTTCGGCTACCGGCCGGAGGTGCCGGTGATCAAGGACGTCTCGCTCACCCTGGCGCCCGGCACCGTCACCGCGCTCGTCGGCCCGTCGGGCTCGGGCAAGTCGACGGTGGCGGCCCTGCTGGCCCGCTTCCACGACGTCCACCGAGGCGCGATCAGCATCGGGGGCGACGACGTCCGCACGCTCACCGCCGACGAGCTGTACCGCCGCGTCGGCTTCGTGCTGCAGGACACGCAGCTCGTCCACGGCACCGTCGCCGAGAACATCGCGCTGGCCGACCCCGATGCCGGCCTCGACCGGATCCGCGCCGCGGCCCGCGACGCCCAGATCGACGAGCGCATCCAGCGCATGCCGGACGGCTACGACACCGTGCTGGGCTCGGGAAGCGGGCTGTCGGGCGGAGAACGCCAGCGGCTCACCATCGCCCGCGCGATCCTCGCCGACACGCCCGTGCTGATCCTCGACGAGGCCACGGCCTTCGCCGACCCGGAATCGGAGTACCTCGTCCAGCAGGCCCTCAACCGGCTCACCCGTGACCGCACCGTGCTCGTCATCGCCCACCGGCTGCACACCATCACCCATGCCGACCAGATCGTCGTCCTCGACGACGGCGCGGTCGCCGAGACCGGAACCCACGACCAGCTTCTCGCGGCGGGCGGGCGATACCGGGCGCTGTGGGACTCCGGCCGGCCCGTCGCCACCGCCTCGGCGGGGGAGGCGAGCCGATGATCCGCACGCTGCTCGTGCTCATCCCGGCCGACCGGCGCACCGCCGCGAGCGGTTACGTGGCGCTCGCCGTCGTCTCGGTGCTGCTGCGCGCGGCGGGCACCGTGCTGCTGGTGCCGCTGGTGGCCGCGCTGTTCGGCGACGACCCCGCCGACGCCTGGCCCTGGCTCGGCTGGCTCACCGCCGCCACGGTCGCGGGCTGGGTGGTCGACACGGTCACCGCCAGAATCGGTTTCGACATCGGCTTCGCCGTACTGGACGGCACGCAGCACGACGTGGCCGACCGGCTGCCCCGGGTCAGGCTGGACTGGCTGGGCCGTGACAACACCGCGACCGCCCGCCAGGCCATCGCCGCGACCGGCCCCGAACTCGTCGGCCTGCTGGTCAACATGCTGACGCCGCTGATCGGCGCGGTACTGCTACCTGCCGCGATCGCCGTTGCGCTGCTGACGATCTCGGTGCCGCTCGGCCTCGCCGCCCTGGCCGGTGTGCTGGTGCTCCTCGGTGCGCTCGGCCTCGCGGGCCGGCTCTCCCGCTCGGCCGACGCCGTGGCGGGTGAGGCCAATACCGCGTTCACCGAACGCATCATCGAGTTCGCCCGCACCCAGCAGGCGTTGCGCGCCGCGCGTCGGGTCGAACCGGCCCGCAGCCTCGTCGGCGCCGCGCTCGAGGCCCAGCACGGCGCCGGTCTGCGGCTGCTCACCATGCAGATCCCCGGCCAGCTCCTGTTCAGCCTCGCCAGCCAGCTGGCACTGATCTCCTTCGCCGGCGTGGCGACGTGGCTGACCGTCCGGGGTGACGTGGGCGTGCCCGAGGCGATCGCCCTGATCGTCGTGATCGCGCGCTACCTCGAGCCGTTCGCCGCGCTGGCCGAGCTGGCGCCCGCGCTCGAGTCGACGCGGGCGACCCTCGCGAGGATCGCGACGGTGCTCGACGCGCCCACGATGGCGTCCGGCGGCCACGTCCCCGCCGCGGCCGAGCCGCCGCGGATCGAGTTCGACCGGGTCCGGTTCTCCTACGGCGGCGAGGACGTGCTGGACGGGCTGACCCTGACCCTCGACGCCGGCGCGACGACGGCCATCGTGGGTCCGTCCGGATCCGGCAAGAGCACCATCCTCGCGCTGATCGCAGGCCTGCACCAGCCCACCGACGGCCGGGTGCTGTTCGACGGCGTCGACCTCGCGAGCATGGATCCCGAGGCGCGACGCGCCGCCGTCAGCATGGTGTTCCAGCATCCCTACCTGTTCGACGGGACGGTGCGGGACAACGTGCTCGTCGGCGACCCGGCCGCCGACGCAGAATCCCTCGCCACGGCCACCGGCCTCGCCCGCGTCGACGAACTCACCGCCCGGCTGCCCGACGGCGATCAGACGGTCGTCGGGGAGGCGGGCTCTGCGCTCTCCGGCGGCGAACGTCAGCGCGTGAGCATCGCGCGGGCGCTGGTGAAGCCGGCCCCGGTGCTGCTCGTCGACGAGGCCACCAGCGCGCTCGACACCGAGAACGAGGCGGCCGTCGTCGACGCCCTCGCCGCGGACCGCCGGCCCCGGACCCGGGTGATCGTCGCGCACCGGATGGCGAGCATCCGGCGCGCCGACCGCGTGCTGTTCGTCGAGGACGGCAGGGTGGTGGAGGACGGGCCGATCGACGAGTTGCTCGCCGCCGGTGGGCGCTTCGCGGAGTTCTGGCGCCGGCAGCGCGCCGCCGCCGAGTGGCAGATCGCATCCCGATAGCCCCTGCTAGGGTCCGGGCATGATCCGCAACGTGGTACTGGCCAAGCTGGTCGCCGACCATGACGTCGACGAGGTCCGGGACATCCAGGACGGTCTGCGCACCCTGAACCTCCCCGGCACCGAGAGCTACACCATCGGGTCCGATGCCGGACTGCGCGAGGGCAATTGGGACTTCGTGATCGTCGCCGACTTCACCGACGTCGACGCCTACCGGGCCTACGACGCCGACGACGCGCACAACGCGCTGCGCGCCCGGCTCGCGCCGATGATCGACCAGATCGCCCGCGCGCAGTTCGAGATCCCCGCCTAGATCCCCGACCCGGGGTTCAGTATCCCGTCGGGATCCAGCGCGGTCTTGATGCGCCGGTTGAGTTCCATGACCTCGGGCCCCAGGTAGCCCGCGAGCCACGGCAGCTTCATCCTCCCGACGCCATGCTCACCGGTGATGGTGCCGCCGAGTCCCACCGCCAGGTCCATGATCTCGCCGAACGCGGTGTTGGCGCGCTCGGTCATCGCGGCGTCGCTGGGGTCGAACACGATGAGCGGGTGAGTGTTCCCGTCGCCGGCGTGCGCGATCACCGAGATGAGCAGACCGTGCTGCGCGGCGATCTTCTCGATGCCGCTCACCAGGTCGGCCAGCGCGGGCAGCGGGACGCCGACGTCCTCGAGCAGCAGCGAGCCCTTGGCCTCGACGGCGGGGATCGCGAATCGGCGAGCGGCTATGAATGCCTCGCCCTCGTCGGGGTCGTCGGTCGAGAACACCTCCGTCGCACCGTGTTCGGTGAACACCCTGGCCATGAACTCGGCGTCCTCGCGGCCCGCCGCGCCGCGATCGTCCGACGCCGCGACCATCATGGCGGCCGCGTCGCGGTCCAGCCCCATCTTCAATTTGTCCTCGACCGCGTTGATCGCGACGGCGTCCATGAACTCGAGCATCGACGGCCGGATCTTGCCGGTGATCTCGACGACGGCGTCGGCCGCGGCGGACACGGAGTCGAACGACGCCACGACCGTGCAGCCCCGGTACTGGGCGGGCAGCAGCTTCAGCGTCACCTCGGTGACGATGCCGAGCGTGCCCTCGCTGCCCACGAACAGCTTCGTCAGGCTCAGTCCCGCAACGTCCTTCAGGCGGGGCCCGCCCAGGCGGACCGCGGTGCCGTCGGCGAGCACCACCTGCATGCCGAGTACGTAGTCCGACGTCACGCCGTACTTCACGCAGCACAGCCCGCCGGCGTTGGTCGCGATGTTGCCGCCGATGCTGCAGATCTCGTACGACGACGGGTCCGGCGGGTACCACAGGCCGTACTCCGCGACGGCCTTCTTCACCTCGGCGTTGAAGAGTCCCGGCTGCGTGACGGCGGTGCGGGTGACGGGATCGACCGCGATGTCGCGCATCCGCTCGGTCGACAGGACGATGCCGCCGTCGAGCGCGGTGGCGCCACCCGACAGGCCGGAGCCCGCTCCGCGCGGCACGACCGGCACCTGGTTCGCGGTGGCCCACCGCATGACCGTCTGCACCTCCTCGGTGCGCAGCGGCCGGACCACGGCGAGCGGCGTGCCCGCGGCCGGGTCGGCGGCACGGTCCTGCCGGTAGGACGCCAGGATGTCGGGGTCGGTGACGACGGTGCCCTCGGGCAACTCGGCGATCAGGGCGCTCAGCGCTGAGTCCATGCCCCGATGGTAGGCGTCGTTCGCACGGGGATCGGTCGAACGGCGACGGCCTCCGGGAACGCCACGTGGGATTGCTGGAACGCAGGTCGGGGGAGCCGGTCGGGCGGTAGCTTCGCGGAATGGCAGCCCGCTCCTACGGTCAGCACTGCGCCGTGGCGAAGAGCCTCGACGTGGTCGGGGACAGGTGGACGCTGCTGGTGGTGCGCGAACTCCTCGACGGACCCCGCCGCTACGGTGACCTGCTGTCCGCGCTCGCGCCGATAGCCACCGACGTACTGGCCGGCCGGCTGCGCGATCTGGAGGCCGCCGGACTGGTGGCCAAGCGTGCGCTGCCCAGGCCGGCGTCGGGCGCCCCCTATGAACTCACCGACGAGGGCCGGGCCCTCGAGGACGTCATCCACGCCTACGCCCGGTGGGGCCGACGCCTCATCGAGCGACGGTCGCCCGGCGACGTCGTGCGCCCCGAGTGGCTGGCCCGCGCGGTGCGGGCCCACCTGCGTGCCGACCGGCGCGGCCCGCCGGTGTCGCTGCGCCTGGCCACACCCGACGGCAGCGCCGCGGTGCTCATCACCGCCGACCGGATCGAGACGCTGGCCGACGACGAGGACGCCGACGTCACGCTCAGCGGTCCGGCCGAGATCGTCGCGGCCGCACTGGATCCCGGCCAGGTCGCCGATCTACTGGCCGCGGGGCGGCTGCGCATCGACGGCGATCCGGAGGTCGTGCGTCGGCTGGGCGAGCTGTTCGCGCCGGTGCCGGTGCGCGGCTAACCGTCCGGGGAGCGGTCCAGGTCGCGCAGCGCGGGCAGGAACACGGCGACGGCGCCCAGCAGCAGCATCGGCAGCGACAGCGCGAGGAACGTCGCGTGCAGACCCGCCGCGTCGGCGAGCGGGCCCGCCACGATCAGGCCGAGTGGTCCCGCGGCGTAGGCCAGCGACCCCATCACCCCGACCACCCGGCCGCGCAGGTGCACGGGCGCGCGGGTCTGCATGACGTAGTTGTAGATCGGGGCGATCGGGCCGTACACGAAGCCGAGGATCGCCGAGACCACCAGGATCACCGGCAGCGGCGGCAGGAAGGCGATCACCGTCATCGCGATGCCCAGGGTGATGACCGCGGTCAGCATGATCGTGCGCCGCCGCGAGTACCTGCTCAGCGCCGCGTAGCCGAGGGCGCCGACGAGCCCGCCCAGGCTCAGCGCCATGAGCACCCAGCCGAGTTGCGCGGGTTCGTCGCGGTCGGTGAAGTACTTCGGGAACAGCACGCTCTCGACCGGCATGTACAGCCCCGTCGCGATCAGGTCGACGGCGGCGAGCGTCCGCAGCACCGGTGTGCGCCACACGAATCGCAGACCCTCGACGATCCCCGCCCACACCTGCGGCAGGTCGTCGCGGTCCGGGGTGCCCGTGCCCTCGAGGCGCAGCACCGCGATCGCCGAGATCGACAGCAGGAACGCCGCCGCGGTGGCCCACATCGTGTCGATCCCGCCGAGGGTGGCGATCAGCAGGCCGCCGATGCCGGGTCCCACGATGTAGGCGAGGTTGAAGATCGCCTCGTACACGCCGTTAGCGCGGTCCAGCGTCCAGCCGGCGCGCGTCGCGGCCTCGGGCAGCATGGTCTCCCGAGCCGTCATGCCCGCTGGATCGAAGAACGCGCCGAGTGCGGCGAGGCCCGCGAGCACCGCCACGTCGATCGCCTCGACGCCGAACACCCACGCGATGACCGGCACGGCGGCCACCGACAGCGCCGAGAGCAGGTCGCTGATCATCGACACCCGCCGCCTGCCGAGGTAGTCGACGGCGGCGCCCGCGATCAGGGTGGCCACCAGCAGCGGCAGCGTGCCCGCCATCGCCACGATCGACGCGTCGACGGCAGAGCCGTTGCGCTGCAACACCAGCCACGGGAAGGCGACCAGGGAGATGCCGTTGCCCGCTCCCGCGGTCAGTGCCGCGAAGAAGATCAGGTAGAGCGGGCCGCGGGATGTCGTGATCATGAGCTGTCGCGGCTGAACATACAGCGGGCACGCCCCTCGCCGCGACGCATTTCCCGCCGGTGCGACAGTGGTGGCGTGCTGCTGCCCCATCCCCGCACCGGAGTGGAGTTCGATTCACCGGTGCCCGTCGCGTCCGGCTGGCCCGGCGACCCCGCCCGGCCCGACACCGTCGTCGCGAAGTCCGCGGCGGGCGTGCGTGCCGCGGCGAGGCGACTGCGATCCGTCGAGGACGTCGACGCGGCGGTCAGCGTGTGCCGGGCGTGCCGGCGGCTGGTGGCCTGGCGCGAGGACGTCGCCGTGGCCAAGCGGCGGTCCTTCGCCGCCGAGCCGTACTGGGGCAGACCGGTACCGGGCTTCGGGCCGCCGACGCCGTCGATCCTCGTCCTCGGGCTGGCGCCCGCCGCGCACGGTGCCAACCGGACCGGGCGGGTGTTCACTGGCGACCGCAGCGGCGACTTCCTGTTCGCGGCGCTGCACCGGGCCGGGCTGGCCAGTTCACCGACGCCCCTCGACGCCGCCGACGGGCTGACGCTGACCGACGTCCGGGTGGTCGCCGCCGTGCGGTGCGCGCCGCCGGACAACGCCCCGACGCCGGACGAGCGGGCGACGTGCGCGCCCTGGCTGGACGCGGAGTGGCGGCTGATGGCACCGAGCGTGCGGGTGATCGTCGTCCTGGGCGGGTTCGCCTGGCGCGCGACGCTCGACATGCTGCGCGGCTCCGGTGAGTCGGTGCCGACGCCGATGCCGAAGTTCGGCCACCTCGCGACCACCGTCATCGGCGACGTCACGCTCATCGGCTGCTTCCATCCGAGCCAGCAGAACACCTTCACCGGCAGGCTGACACCCGAGATGCTCGACGCGGTGTTCACCGCCGCCAAGGCCGTCGCCCACGCGTGAGGAGCACGCCCGGACCCGCCGAAATGGCACGGTCCGCGGGGAACGGATCGCCGAGCCGTGGCGTTGAACCGATGATGCGACTCTCGGTACTCGACCTCGTCCCCGTACGCAGCGACCAGACCACCGCCGCCGCGCTCGCCGCGACCGTGGGTGTGGCGAAGACGGCCGACTACCTCGGCTACACCCGCTACTGGCTCGCCGAACACCACAACATGCCGGCCGTGGCCGCCACCAGCCCGCCGGTGCTGATCGGCTACCTCGCCGCGCAGACCGCACGCATCCGGCTGGGCTCCGGCGGCGTCATGCTGCCCAATCATGCCCCGCTCGCGGTCGCCGAGCAGTTCGCGCTGCTCGAGGCGGCAGCACCCGGCCGCATCGACCTCGGCATCGGGCGCGCACCCGGCAGCGATCCGGTGACGTCGATGATGCTCCGCGGGCCTGCGGGCCGCACCGACGAGGACATCGAGCGCTTCCCGCAGTACCTCGACGACGTGACCGCGCTGATGAGCGCGGACGGCGTCGGCGTCTCCATGCGCGGTCGCAACGAGGGATACGTCCTGAAGGCGACGCCCGCGGCGGCGTCGGAGCCACGGTTGTGGCTGCTCGGCTCGTCGACGTACTCGGCCCACCTCGCGGCGGCCAAGGGCCTGCCGTACGTGTTCGCCCACCACTTCGCCGGCCAGGGGACCGAGGAGGCGCTCGCGATCTACCGCGAGGAGTTCCGGCCCAGCGACGTCGCCGCCGAACCCACCACGCTCATGACGGTCAACGCGTCGGTGGCCGCGACGCGTGCCGAAGCCGAGGAACTGCTGCTACCGAATCTGTTGATGATGGCGTGGTTGCGCACGGGACGGCCGTTGACCCCGATCGACCTCGTCGAGGACGCCCGGGAGATCGCGTTGACGCCGCAGCAGCAGGCCGTCGTCGAGTCCGGTCGTCGGCAGGCCATCGTCGGCGACCCCGTCGAGGCCGCCGACCAGGTTCGCGCCATCGCGGCGCACTTCGGGGTGGACGAGGTCATGGTCAACCCGGTCGCGTCCGCGTACCGCGGCGTCGACCCGACGACTGCGCCCGCCCGGGAGACCACCCTCGAACTGCTCGCGAAGGAGCTGTTCTAGGCGGATCCCGGACGGGCCGCGGGTCCGTCAGGAGCGATCAGTTGCCGACGGGAGGCTGGTTGCCGTTCGGTCCGTACGCGCCGTTCTGCTCGTTGGCCGATCCGGCGCCACCTGCGGGAACGGGCGGCGTGGCGGACTGGCTGGTCTGGTCACAGACCTGACCGGCGGCGACCTGCGTGCACTCCTGGGCGGGTTCCTGCGCCTGGGCGGGAGCACCGAACAGGATGGTCGCGACAGCTGCGCCCGCGGTGAGTGCGGACATGGAGACGTACTTCAGCATCATGAATGAGGTTCCTTCGGGTCGGATGTGGTCCATTCGACGCACGTGGGCGTCGTTCGGGAAGCACCGATCACTCGTCGAGGATCGTGGTGGTCCCGCTCCCGTGCTCGCTGCTCGGCGCCGGGAGGCCGGATGACCTGGTCATCGCGGCCAACCAAGTCATACCCGGGGGCCCGGTGGCCAAACACGTTGATCTAGAACGTGTTTGGCCGGGTGTTGATCAGGCGCGGGGTGTCAGCGCGATGATCGGGATGGTACGCGTGGTCCGCTTCTGATAGCCGTCGTAGCGGTTCGAGTTGTTGTCGTTGACCAACTTCCACAGCCGCGCGTATTCCGGGTCGTCCGCGCCGACGATGCGGGCGGTGGCGTGCAGGCGCTTGGCGCCCAGGTTGATCTCGACGTCGGGATCGGCCTTGAGGTTGAAGTACCAGCCCGGGGCCCTCGGGTCGCCGCCCTTGGACGCCACCACCAGGTACGCGCCGCCGTCCACGGCGTAGCTCAGCGTGGTGGTCCGCCGTATGCCCGTCTTGGCGCCCACGGTGTGCAGCAGCAGTGACGGTGGCGCACCGGGGATCCGGTGGCCGATCCTGCCGCCGGTCTTGCGGTAGATGGTGTCGTGCACGCGCAGCAGCGGGATGCCGAGGTAGCGCTCCCACGTGGGAATTCCGCTCATGGGCTCAGTCTGTCACCCGAGACCCGCGATGCGTGCCACGGTCAGCGCCGACGTCAGCTGCAGCAGGTCACGGGGGCGGCCGAGGCGCAGCCCGGTGAGCGCCTCGAGCCGGCGCATGCGCTGGGCGACGGTGTTGGGGTGCAGGTGCAGGGTGTCCGCCGCAGCTCGCCGGTCCAGGTCGCGGTCGAGCAGCACCCGCGCGGTGCGCAGCAGCTCGCTGCTGTGCTCGCGGTCGTAGTCCAGTGCCGCGCCGAGGACCGTCCTGGCGTAGCCGCGCAGCCGCTCCGGGTCGTCGAGCTGGAGCAGCAGGTGGTCGATCGCGACGTCGCGCAGGTCGATCACCGTCGACTCGCCGGCATCGGACGACAGGTCGAGTGCCCCGCGCAGCGTGCGGAACACGCCGGCCAGCTCGGCGGTCGGCACGGCGGACGTCACGCCGGCGACCGCCTGCTCGACGTCGCCCATGCCCGTCAGGAAGTCGACCAGCCGGCGCGCGATGTCGGCCGGACCCGTGACCCGTCCCGGCGCCGTCGCGCCGGGGGCCGCGATCAGCACCAGGTCGCCGCGGTACACCGCCGCCAGCGGTCGGGGCACGACGGTCGCCGCGAAGCGGTCCGCGCCCGCCAGCAGCCGTTCGGTGGCCGGGCGCGTCCCGCTCTCGACGCACCGCACCGAGATCAGCGTCTGCGCGCCGGACAGGTCCCAGCCCAGCCGTCGTGCCCGGTCCAGCAGCGCGGCCATGTCGGCGCCGTCGGTGCTCAGCAGGTCGGCGACCAGCGAGCCGCGCAGCCGCTGCTCCACCTCGGCCGCCGTCCGGGCCCGCATCAGCTCGAGCGCGGTGACGACGGTGGCGTGCTCGACGGCGCGGACGTCGAGCCGCGACAGGTCGTCCGCGGACGCCCGCACCCGCACCCGGGCCACCACGTCGCCGTCGAGCGCGACGTCCGCACCCGTGTCGTCGCCGTCGGTGCCGTCCCAGTCGACTGCCGCGAGCGCCGTGCCGTAGACGTCCTCGATCAGGACCGGTCGCGCCAGCAGGGCCGCCAGCGCCGCCGCCACCCCGGAGACGCCCTCACCGCGCAGTGCGGTGGCGGTGAGCAGCGCGTGCACCTCCTCGGCCCGGCGCAGCTCGCGGATGGTGTCCTGCTCGCGCGTGCGCAGTTGCGCGGTGCCCAGCGCGACGGCGACCTGGGTGGCCAGCGTGCTCACCAGGCCGACCTCGACGGGGTCGAACCGGTGCGGCGCCGCGTGGTAGCCGTTCAGCGCGCCGACGACGGCCCCCGCGCGGCGCAGCGGCACCGAGACCAGGGACCGGTACCCCTGTTCGTGCGCGACGCCTCCCCACGGGCCGATGCCCGGCACGTTCTCGATGTCCTCGAGGATCACCACCTCGCCCGTGCGGAACGCGACGCTCGTCGGCGCCTCCTCCGCACCGCTGACGTCGAGGAGGATCGGCCGGTCGGCGTTGACCTGCGCGACGTAGTCGGCGGACAGCCCGTGGGAGCCGACGATGGTCAGGGCCCGGCCGTCGGCGGTCGGCAGGAAGACCGCGCAGAAGTCGTATCCGAGCAGGTCGCAGGCCGTCCGCGCGACGCGGCCGACCAGGTCGGTGACGGGCTCGTCGCCCCCGACGGCCTCGCCGATGCCGGCCAGCGCGTCGAGCCATCCCTCGAGATCCGGCCGCAGTGTCTCCGATGACATACGGATCAGCATAAGTGTGTCGTCGCAGACATTGCCGCGATTGGCCGCGATCCCGCACGCTGATGCGGACGGTGACAGCCGTCACACGATCGAAAGAGGTTCCCATGCGAGGCACGACTCGGATGATGCGGAGCGTGGTCGCCGTGGCGGCCGCCGCGATGATGATTCTCGTGGCGGGATGCTCCGCCGGCCTGGGCGGGCCGGCATCGTCCCGCGCAGCCCGCGACGGCGTCATCCGGTTCACGTTCGCCCCCGATCCGATCTGGGACTACATGAACGAGACCGGCATCGTCGACCAGTGGCAGCGCGACACCGGCTACCAGGTGGAGAGCAGCGCCACGTGGGACGAGTTCGGCCTCTTCGCCGGCGGCCACGCCGACATCATCTCCACGGCGTCGTTCGAGGTGCCCGGCCTCGAGGAGCAGACCCAGCGCGAGACCACGATCATCGGCCGCTACAACTCCGAGCGCAGCCGCATCCTGGTCCGCGCCGACGATCCCGCCGTGACGCTGGCGGACATGAAGGGCAAGCGCCTCGGGGTGTTCACGACGGTGTCGGGCACCCTGGTGTGGAGCGCGCTGCTCAAGCAGATGCACGACGTCAACCTGGCCGACGACTACGAGATCGTGGTCGCCGACATCCAGAACCTGTCGAACCTGTTGGCGCGCGGCGAGATCGACGCCTGCATCTGCTACCCCGACCTGTCGGCGCGCGACCTGCGCGAGGCCACGGTCCGCCCGCTGTACGACGGCAAGTCGTCGGCGGAGGTGTTCGCCGCACTCGACGCCCCCGGCCACGACGGCCCCATGGGCAACGTGTTCGTCGCCCGCCAGGACTGGGTCGACGGCCATCCCGGCGAGGTGTCGGCCTTCCTCGACCTGTGGACGCGCGGCCTGGCCGAATGGCAGCAGCACCGCGACGAGATGGTCGAGCGCTACCCACAGCACTTCGCCGTCGACACGCCCGAGGACATCGCGTTCATGAAGGACTACGTCGCCGAACACGACTGGGTGGTCGACGACGTGCGCTTCGACCAGCAGTGGGCCGACGACGAGAGTTCGATCTTCGACCTGATGCGTGAGACCGGCGTCATCGGTGACGACGTCGCCGACCCGAAGTTCCTGCCCGCAGAAGGAGTCGAGAAGTGACGCAGACCATCACGCCGCCGGACGCGAATCCGGCGCCGCGCGAACCGGCTCCGCCGGCGAGGCGGCCGGCGACGGCGGGACCGCGGAGGTGGTTGGTCTCCGGCATCGCGCTCGTCGTCGCGATCGCCGCCTGGGCCGCCGTGGCCGCCTGGATAGACGACCCGATCCTGCCGCGACCGCTCGGCGTCTTCGAACGCGTCGTCGCGATCACCGTGTCGGGGGAGGCGTTCACGAACTTCGCCTCCAGCATCGGCAAGATCGCGGTGGGGTTCGCCATCGCCATGGTCTTCGGCCTGGTGATCGGGTTCTTCATGGGCCGAAGCAGATTCATGTCCTCGTACTTCTCGCTACCGCTGTTCGTGCTCGGCAACATGCCCGGCCTGACCTACGCGGTGTTCGGCCTGCTGATCTTCGGCGTCGGCGCCGGCGGGCCCATCGTGGTCTCGGCCCTCGTGGCGCTGCCGTTCATCGCGATGAACGTCGCCGAGGGCGTGCGGTCGGTCGACGGCAACCTGCTCGCGATGTGCCGCGCCTTCGAGCGCAACCGGCGCGACGTGCTGCGCCACCTCTACCTGCCGGCGCTGGTGACCTTCGTCTTCGCCGGTGTGCGTTACGGATTCGCGATGGCCTGGAAGGTGGAGGCCCTCACCGAGGTCTTCGGCGCCAGTGACGGCGTCGGCTTCATGATCCGCAAGGCCTACCAGGAATTCCAGGTCGACGACATGCTGGCGTGGACCACGCTGTTCATCGTCGCCATGATCCTCATCGAACGCGGGCTCGCCTACCTGGAGAACCGCTTCTTCGCATGGCGGAAGGACATCTCGTGATCACCCAGGCACTCTCCTCCCCGGCGCCGGCCTGGCGCCGCCAGCTCCGCGGGCAGTCGACGTCGCTGCTGGCCGTCGGCGCCGCCCTGCTCACCATCCTCGGTGCGTGGCAGCTCGCCGTCGTGTTCGGCAACCGGATCCCGTCGCCGGCGCAGACCGTCGACAGCCTGATCTCGGAGGCGGCGATCGGCCAGCTCTGGGGCAACCTGGCGATCAGCATGAACCGCTTCGCCCTCGGACTGGCGCTCGCGCTGGTGGTCGGCGCCGCGGTCGGCGTATGGATGGGTCTGTCGAAGTGGGCCGACCTCGCGCTCTCCGACGTCAACGCCGCCGCGCTCGCCATCCCGGCGGTGATCTGGGCGCTGCTGACCACCATGTGGTTCGGCTTCGGCTGGCTCACCCCGGTGGTGACGGTGTTCCTGTCCGGGTTGCCGTTCGTGGTGGTCAACATCGCCAAGGCCACCCGGGCGGTACCCGCCGACCTGGTGCTGATGTCCCGGGCGTTCGGCGTTCCGCGACGGAACGTGCTGCGCCACATCGTGGCTCCCGCCGTCGCCGGCTCGACCGTCGCCGCCGTCCGGTTCGCGATCATGAGCGCCTGGAACGGCCTGCTGCTCGCCGAGTGGTTCGGCTCCACCTCCGGTGTCGGGTGGCGGTCGCGGTACTGGTACGACGCCAACCAGCTCGACGGCTTCTTCGCCTGGGTGCTGGTGTTCATCGTCGTGCTCGTCGTCGCGGATCTGCTGATCCTCGGCCCCATCGAACGCCGCGCCACGCGCTGGCGCACCGCCTGATCGCCCACCACACCTCCCATCCGAAAGCGAGACACCATGGCCTCCATCGAGATCCGCGACCTGGTCAAGGACTTCCACGACCGCAGCGGCAACCGCACCCGAGTGATCGACGGCATCGACCTCACCATCTCCGGTGAGACGTTCGTGTCGGTCGTCGGCCCTTCGGGCAGCGGCAAGACGACCCTGCTCAACATCGTCTCCGGGATCGAGACGCACAGCTCCGGCACCGTCGACCTCGTCGGCAACGACGGCAGCGACGCCCGCGTCGGCTACGTCTTCCAGGACCCGCGGCTGCTGCCGTGGCGCACGGTGATGGCGAATCTCGGCTTCGTGCAACACGAACGGCCGGGCTGGGAGGAGCGCGCACGGCACTACCTCGACCTCGTCGGGCTGGCCCACTGCGCCGATCGCTTCCCCGCCCAGCTGTCCGGCGGCCAGCAGCAGCGCATCGGCATCGCGCGGGCCTTCGCCGTCGAACCCGACGTGCTGCTGATGGACGAGCCGTTCAGCCACCTCGACGCCATGACCTCGCGGACGTTGCGCGAGCACCTCGAGCGCATTTGGCTGGAGTCGCGCCGTACGGTCATGTTCGTCACCCACGACGTCACCGAGGCCGTCCAGCTGTCCGACCGGATCGTCGTCCTGGCGCCCGGCGGACGCGTCCACGAAGTGATCGACGTCGATCTGCCCCGGCCCCGCAAGGCATCCGACCCCGCGGTCGCCGTCCTGCAGGCCGAGGTCCTGGCACGATTCGAGGCCCTCGAGGCCGCTACCGCAGGGAGCCCCGCATGACGACCCTCCACCCCGGACCCATCGACATCCACGCCCACTGGCTGCCCGAGGACATGTTCGGACTGCCGCCGGGCTCGCCCGTGCCGCCGCTCAACGGCCGCGACGGCGAGATCTACCTCGGGGATCTGCCGCTCTACATCGAGACGACGGCGATGACCGACGCCACCCGGGTGATCGCGGACACCGACGCCGCCGGCCTCGGCGCGCGGGTGATCTCCGCGCCGCCGTTCGCCTTCCCCGTCGCCGCCGATCCCGGCGTCGACGACTACGTCGGCGCGTTCAACGACGAACTGTCGAAGGCGTGCCGGGACAGCGATGGCCGGCTGCTCGGACTCGGCCTGGTCTCGCTGCACGATCCGGACGCCGCCCGCAGGCAGATGCAGGCCATCGCATCGTCCGGCGTGGTGCGCGGCATCGCGGTGCCGCCGCTGCTGAACGGCACGTCATTCGACGTCGCCCCGATGCGCGACCTGCTGCGGATCGCCGCGGAACTCGACCTCGCGGTGTTGGTCCATCCGATGCAGCTGCCGCGGCCGGAGTGGTCGTCGTACTACCTGGTGAACTTGATCGGCAACCCCGTCGAGACCACCACGGCTGCAGCGTCTCTGGTGCTCGGTGGGGTGCTCGAGGAACTGCCGGGGTTGCGGATCTGCATGTTGCACGGTGGCGGATGCGCACCATCGCTGGTCGGCAGGTGGCAGCACGGGTGGAACCAGCGCGCGGACGTCCGCAGTGCGGAGACCGGGTCACCGCGCGAGGGGTTCAAGAGCCTGTGGTTCGACACCCTCAGCCACGACGGTCCAGCGCTCGAGCTGCTGCGTGCGCACGCCGACCCGTCGCACCTGATGTGCGGTAGCGACTACCCGTTCGACATGGGCCTGCCCAACCCGCTCGACATGCCCCGGGATGCGGGGATCACCGATGACGTAATGGAACGGAACGCCCGGTCATTCCTGGGGCTCGAAGGAGAAGGACATGTCTGAGACCGTCAACACCCGGCACGACTGGAGTGGCCACCGCGCGCTGGTGATCGGAGGGTCGATCGGCGGCCTGACGACGGCGCTGCTGCTGCGCCGGCTCGGCTTCGACGTATCGGTGTTCGAGCGCACCCCCACCAACCTCGACGGCCGCGGCGGCGGCATCGTGCTGCAGCCCGACACGCTGCGATGGTTCGTCGAGTGCAGTGATCAGCATCCCGAGGAGGTGAGCACGTCGACGCACTACGTGCAGTACCTCGGGGCGGGCAACGAGATCGTGCACCGCGAGAACGCGCCCTGGAGCTACACGTCGTGGGGCACGTTCTACCGGGCGCTGCTGTCCGACTTCGGCACCGACGACTACCACCTCGGCGAATATGCGGCCGGCTTCGACGAGGACGCCGACGGCGTCGAGGTGCGCTTCACGTCGGGCCGTCGCGAGCGCGCCGACCTGGTGGTGTTCGCCGACGGCATCGGCTCGCCGAGCAGGCGCCGCATCTCGCCGGACACCAAGCTCGAGTACTCCGGCTACGTCGGATGGCGCGGCACCGTGCCCGAGCGCGAGGTGACCCCGGAGACCTTCGAGCTGCTGCACGACTCGATCACCTACAGCCTCGCGCCGCACACGCACATCAACGTCTACCCGATTCCGTCGACCGACGGCGGCCTTGCGGTGGGCGAGCGGCTGCTCAACTACGTCTGGTACCGCAACGTGCCGGAGGGTCATCAGCTCGACGAGCTGATGACCGACAAGCGCGGCTTCCTGGCCGGCGTGTCGCTGCACCCCGGTTCGGTGCAGGATCGGTTCGTCGAGGAGATGCGTTCGGCGGCAACCGAACTGCTGGCGCCCGCGGCAGCCGAGGTCGTGCTGCGCACCGAGCAGCCGTACCTGCAGGCGGTGTACGACGCGGTGACGCACCGGATGGCGATGGGGCGCGTCGCGCTCGTCGGGGACGCCGCCAGCGCCGCCCGTCCGCACGCCGCGGCCGGCACCGCCAAGGCGGCGGCGAACGCGTGGGCGCTGTACGACGCGCTGTCGGACAGCGGCGACATCGCGGAGGCACTCGCGAAGTGGGAGCCCGGCCAACTCGAACTGGGGCAGCGTTTGATGCGCCGCGTCAAGGAGATGGGCACGCGTTCACAGTTCGACTGCACCTGGGTCCCCGGCGACCCGGACAACCGTTTCGGCCTCTACGGCCCCGGACACTAGGAGACCCCGCATGACACAGAACACCTCCCCGTCGCTTGGCTCGCCCGAGTTCCTCACCGACGCCCCGCTCGCCGGCGCCCTCGTCGGCACCGACTTCGACGGCTGGACCGACGAGTTGCGGGCCGAGTTCGACTCGCACGCCCACGACGGGCACGTCGGCTCGCGGCTGCTCAGCCAGAACGAGCGGGTGCGGGTGTGGGAGATCCGTCTCGCCCCCGGTGACCGCTTCCACGCTCACCGTCACGTGCTGGACTACTTCTGGACCGCGGTCGTCGCGGGGACCAGCCGTCAGCACACCGCCGATGGCACGACCCGCGAGGTGTCGTATTCGGCGGGGGAGACGCGGCACTTCACCTTCGCCGAGGGCGAGTTTCTGCTGCACGACATCGAGAACGCCGGCGACACCGAGCTGGTGTTCACCACCGTCGAGCACCTCGACTCGGCCAACGCGCCGCTGGACCTCTAGGGCGCTCCTCGAGGTCCTCGAGCGCTCTCGAGTGTGAATCTGACGACGCCGCACGCGGCGGATATCCGTCGTCAGATTCACACTCGGGTGGGGGCCGCCGCCGACGTGTCCCGAAGTGCCCGCCTCTGAGCGACAACTCGCGACAAGTGGTCACTTCGCGGGCGTTTGCCCCGCTGGCGTTCGCCCCGCGAGCCCAAAGCCGTCGCCACCACGCCCCGGCGCCGTTCGCCCCGCGGTTCCTTCGCTGCTGCCACCGACGCCGCCGCCACCTTGCGCACCGCGTCGCCGCCCCGCACCCCGCCGCCCTGTCCTGCCCGGCGACGTGTCCCGAAGTGCCCGCCTCTGAGCGACAACTCGCGACAATCCGTCGGGATGCCCCGTTTGTGGAGGCCCAGCGAGCCCGAAGCCGCGCCGCCGTCATTCGGCCGGAGCCGCCATCGACCCGCAGCCATACATCTGCCGCCGCCTTAATCCGGCACCGCCGCCACCCTGCGCACCGTGTCGCCGCCCCGCACCCCGCCACCCAATTGTCGCGACTTGTCGCTCAGAGGCGGGCACGCGCGAACGTTCCTCGCCAGGACCCGAACCAAAGCCCCCGTCGAGCGTGCGTCCATGGCGGGAAATCGACCGATTCGCCGCCACCACCGCACGTTCGCGCCCCACGACTGGGACCGGTCAGTCGGGCGGGGGCGCCGCCGCCGCCAGCCACTGCCCGCACCGCACCGCGCCGCGCCGCGCCGCACCGCACCGCACCACCCAATTGTCGCGACTTGTCGCTCAGAGGCGGGCACGCGCGAACGTTCCTCGCCTCGCCCCCGAAACCAAGCCCCTGCCGAGCGTGCGTCCATGGTGTGAAATCGACCGATTCGCCGTCACCACCGCACGTTCGCGGCCGGCGCCACACGACGGGGACCGGTCAGTCCGGCAGGCCGGCCAACGCCTCGCGCAGGATGCGGCCGGTGGTCTCGCGGTCGGGGTCGCGGCGGACCACCAGCCCCTTGGCGAACGACAGCTTGTCACCGGTCTTGCGCGGCGCCACGTGCAGATGAATGTGGAACACGCTCTGGAACGCGGCCTTGCCGTCGTTGATGGCGATGTTGTTGCCGTCGGCCCGCAGCTCCGAGGCCCGGGCCGCCCGCCCGATGCGCTGTCCGATGCGCACCATGTCGGCGAGCGTCGACGGCGGCGTGTCCGTCAGGTCGACGGTGTGACGCTTGGGCACGACGAGCGTATGTCCGCGCACGATGGGCCTGATGTCCAGCAGCGCCAGGTAGTCGTCGTCCTCGTAGACCCGGATAGCGGGCGCCTCGCCGGAGACGATGGCGCAGAACACACATGACATCCCGCCACCGTAGCGACCACCACCGAGCCGCCCCTAGCCCGCCGCGAGCACGCCCACCGGTGCGGTCGCAGCCGGCGGGACGTAGACCAGGTCGCCGGAGGTCTCCGTGCCGTCGTCGAACATCGCCACCACGTCGTCGGGGATGGGAGAGAGGTCGGCCACCGAACGGAAGTCACGGATCGACGATCCCGTGCACCGGCCGTCGACGTTGCGCGCGCCGCGGCCGGCGCGAACGTCCTCGACGTCGACTGTCCTGAAGTCGATCGAGAAGCGAGTCCTCCCACTGGTATTGGGCACACTCGAGTGCAACTGGTGCCCGGAGAACTGCAGCAGACCGCCGACCGGCGGGACGAACACCGTCGACGACGAGAGGTCGACGGGCTCGCTCGGTCCTGGCAGCGGCCGGCTCTCGCCGGTCACGTTGGCCGCGGCGACCGCGCGATGCTTCGCATTCCACTGGTAGTAGTTGTAGACCGCCGAGTCGTTGGGCACAGCGCGGTCGAAGTACTCGGGATGGAACGCCATGGCGTTGTCCTCGCAGACGTCGTACACCGGCATCCAGTAGTTGAGCTGCGCGAGTGGGGCCGAGTACCACGTGTCGCGGTGCGGATGCCAGGCGTAGGCGATGCCGGTCACGAGGTATCCGTCGCTGGTCGACGACCGCAGTCGAGGGACGTCGAAGTACGTGGTGGCGGGATCGCAGCCCCGCTCGATCAGCAATTCGCGAAGGAACCGCTTCGAACGTGGGTGGTGGATGAACGTCGGTTTGAGCGAGCCCAGGACTGCCGCATACCGCTCGACGGGCATGGCGAACTGCGCGACCTCCGGGTCGAGTCCGCCGAACGCGTCGTCGATCAGCTCCCGGGCGAACATGGCGAAGGCGACCGACGTCGCAGACGGCGCGACCACGTTGATGGCCCCGCCGTACAGTCTGGCCCGCTGCGCCGCGGTCCCCACGGGCTGGTCGAACTGCACTGCCATCGACATGGTCGGCCTCCCACCGTCGCGCGCCATGTCTTTGCCAACGGCGCGCCCTGGTGACATTTGTACCAGCAAAACGCGCTCACTGAGAAGTCTCTCAGCATTGCCCCAAGGCGAACCGGCGTCAGCGCGCCCCGAGCGTGCTTTGAATGTCGGGCAGCATCTGCTGCAACTGCTGACCCCAGTACGGCCACGAGTGGGTGCCGTCGGGCGGGAAGTTGAACGTGCCGTTGCTGCCACCCGCGGCGACGTAGGCGTTCTGGTAGTCGCGATTCGACCCGAGGGTGAAGCTCTCGAGGAATTGCTGCGGGAGGCCGGCCACCGCACCGGGCAGATCGCTGGGCGTGCCGCTGCCGCAGTACACCCAGATGCGGGCGCCGGTCGCCACCAGCTTCGCGACGTTGACGGTCGGATCGTTGCGCGCCCACGCCGGATCGGTCCGCGGCCCCCACATGGCGTCGGCCTTGAACCCGCCCGCGTCGTTCATCGCCAACCCGACGAGCGTCGGCCAGAACCCGTCGGATAGGTGCAGGAAGCCCGACAGCGATGCGGCGTAGCGGAACTGGTCGGGGTAGTAGGTGGCCAGGTTCAGTGCGGTGGAACCGCTCATCGAAAGGCCGACGACGGCGTTGCCGGTTCGCGAGATGCCCTTGTTCTCGGCCAGCCAGGCGGGCAGTTCCTGGGTCAGGAACGTCTCCCACCGGTAGGTCTGGGTGGTGCCGTTGCCCACCGCAGGCTGGTACCAGTCCACGTAGAAGCTGGACATGCCGCCGACCGGCATCACGACCGACAGCCCCGAGTCGAGGAACCACTCGAACGCGGGGGTCTCGATGTCCCAGCCGCTGAGGTCGTCGCGCGCCCGGAGGCCGTCGAGCAGGTACACGGCGTTCGAGCCGCCGCCCTGAAACTCGACGCGGACGTTGCGGCCCATCGCCGCCGATGGCACGTCGAGGTACTCCACCGGAAGACCTGGACGCGAGAACGCCTGCGCAGGTGCCGGACTCGTGACGACGACGAGTCCGGCCGTGACGACGAAAGCCAGGCCGATGCCCAGCAGTTTCTTGACGAAGCTGGTCATGAATCCGTTCTACTCGCCGAGGCCCGTCGACGGAACCCCTCTGCACTACCGACGTGCTGTCAGGCCAACACTCGCCACTGCGCGAGCTTGTCGCCGAACGCCATGGTCGCCGCCGGACTGCTCGACGGGACGCGGACGGCGGGTACGCCCACCCGCACGTTCCGGTCGAACATCTCCATCGCGGCCGACCCGTTGACCACGATCCGGTCGATGCCGGGGTAGTCGGCCAGCAGCGCTCCGATGTCGTTGACCAGGGCCGTCTTCCGATCGATCCGGGCGTCGAGACTGCCGGCCCGGCGACAGCTGTGCAGCACGTCCCACAGCGCGACGCCGTGCCCTCGCGCGGCCGCGATGCGCGCCTCGTACGGCACGGCGGCGTCGAAGCCGAACACCTCGCCCACCAGCCGCCAGAACTGGTTGCGGGGGTTCGCGTAGTACTGCCCGAGCGTCAGCGACTGCTCGCTGGGGAACGACCCGAGCACGAGCACCCGGGCGGCGTCGTCGACGACGGGCGGCAACCCCTCGCGCAGTGGCGTCGTCGACTCGGTCATGTGACGAGGATAAATGGGTCAGGATGTCGGGCATGGCACTCTTCGGTGGCTCCGACGACGACCTTCGGCGCCGGGTCGACGCGCTCGAACAGCGGGTCGTGGCGCTCGAACGCGCACTCTCCCACGCCGGCATCGACCGCACGGTGCCGACGCCGGTGGGGGAGTTCCACGATCGGTGGGTCAGCGCCGACGTGCGCGCGCTGGTGGCCGCTGGCAAGAAGCTCGAGGCCATCAAGCTGCTGCGCGAGCAGACCGGCATCGGCCTCAAGGAGGCGAAGGACGCCGTCGACCGCCTCTGAGACTTGCGATTAGTGCACGCGCAGCCGCGCTCACCGCGGCTGCGCGTGCACTAATCGGCTCAGCTGAGGTGATGGACCTCCTGCAACCCGTAGACGGGTGTCGGGATGCCCTCGCGGCGGGCCTTCAGCTGCAGCGCCAGGTACAGCGAGTAGTGCCGGGACTGGTGCAGGTTGCCGCCGTGGAACCACAGGTTCTCCTGCTGGGTGGGCTTACACATGTTGCGCTGCTCGCCCTCCCACGGGCCGGGGTCCTTTGTCGTTCCCGAGCCCAGGCCCCACACCTTGCCGACCTTGTCGGCGACGTCCTGGCCGATGAGGTCGGCGGCCCAGCCGTTCATCGAGCCGTAGCCGGTGGCGTAGACGACGACGTCGGCGGGCAGCACCGTGCCGTCGGCGAGCACCACGGCGTCCTCGGTCAGGCGGTCCACCTGACCGTGCGCAAGCTTGATCGTCCCGTCGGCGATCAGGTCCGAGGCGCCGACGTCGATGTAGTAGCCCGACCCGCGGCGCAGGTACTTCATGAACAGGCCCGACCCGTCGTCACCCCAGTCCAGGTCGAAGCCGGCCGCGGCGAGCCGATCGTAGAAGTCCTTGTCGCGCTCGCGGATCGCGTCGTAGATCGGGATCTGGAACTCGTGCATGATGCGGTACGGCAGCGACGCGAACGTCAGGTCCGCCTTCTCGGTGGTCATGCCCGCGGCCAGCGCGCGCTCGGAGTAGAGGTCGCCGAGCCCGAGGTCCATCAGCGAGTCCGACTTGACGATGTGCGTGGAGGACCGCTGCACCATCGTGACGTCGACGTCGTTCTCCGCCAACGCCTTGCAGATGTCGTGCGCGGAGTTGTTGGAGCCCACCACCACGGCCCGCTTGCCCACGTAGCCGTCCGGGCCGGGGTGCGCGCTGGAGTGGTGCTGATCGCCGCGGAACACGTCCTGGCCGGGAAGCGTTGGCACGTGCGGCTTTCCGGACATGCCCGTCGCGAGCACCAGTTGGGCCGGGCGCAGGGTGACGCGTTCGCCGTCGCGGTCCACCTCGACGGTCCAGCGCTGCTCGGCCTCGTCGTAGGACGCCGACAGGCACGACGTCTTCGACCAGTACGGCACCTCCATGACCCGGGTGTAGAACTCGAGCCAGTCGCCGATCTTGTCCTTCGGCGCGAACACCGGCCAGTTCTGCGGGAACGGCAGGTAGGGCAGGTGGTCGTACCAGACCGGATCGTGCAGGCACAGCGACTTGTAGCGGTTGCGCCACTGGTCGCCCGGCCGCTCCTGGCGGTCGAGGACGAGTGCGGGCACCCCGAGCTGGCGCAGCCGCGCGCCCAGCGCGATGCCGCCCTGACCGCCGCCCACGACGACGACGTAGGGCTGCTCGGCGTATCCGAGTGCGGCGTCTTCCGCGGCACGCTTCTCGGCCCAGGAGCGGGTGTCGGCGTCGCTGCCGTGCACGGCGCCCATCACCCGGGTCGCGCCCTTGCGCTCCTCGTGACCGGTGAGTTCCTGCAGCGCGGTCAGGAACGTCCACGCCTCGTCGCCCTTGAGGCGCAGGTGTCCGGTGCCGCGGCCGACGGCGGTGTCGAACTCGATGAACGCGGAGGTGACGCCGTCGCCGTCGTCGGTCGCGGGTTCGCGGGTGCGGAAGTTGGTCGCGTCGGTGGGCGCCGCGCGTTCGGTGAGCAGGTGCGCGATCGCGTCGCGCCCCTCGACGGTCTTGAGGTTCCAGGTGAACGACACCAGGTCGCGCCAGTACGAGTCGAGGGCGAACTTGGCGGCGGCACGTTCAACGTCGCGCGACGCCAGGGCCAGTTCGAAGTCGCGCAGCCAGGAGTCGACGCGTTCCTGCGGCGTGAGGTCGGTGGTGGTCTCGAGCGTTGATGTCATGTGAGCCAGGACACACCCTCGGGCCCAACAGGCACAAGGGCTGCAACCCCCTGCAACCCTTACGCGTGTGCGCCAGGTCACATAGAAACGACGGCATGAGAGCAGCTGTGTACTACGGACCGAACAAGCTCGAGGTCGCGGACGTGCCCGAACCCGAACCGACGGCGGGCACCGTCAAGGTGAAGGTCGGGTTCAACGGAATCTGCGGCACCGACCTGCACGAGTACTACGCGGGCCCGATCTTCGTGCCCACCGAGCCGCACCCGCTCACCGGTCAGCAGATGCCGCTGACCATGGGACACGAATTCTCCGGCACGATCACCGCGATCGGGTCGGGCGTCACCGACTGGGCCGAGGGCGACCGGGTGGCGATCATGCCGCTCTACCGCTGCGGGCACTGCCCGGCGTGCCGGGCGGGCAACTACAACATCTGCGCCCAGATCGGCTTCCACGGGTTGATGTCCGACGGCGGCATGGCCGAGTACACCGTGGTCCCGACCGACATGCTGCACCGGCTGCCGGACAACGTGTCGCTCGAGCTGGGCGCGCTGGTCGAGCCGATGTCGGTGGCCTATCACGCGGCGACGCTGGGGGAACCGAACACCGACGGCACCGCGATGGTGTTCGGTGCGGGACCGATCGGCATCGGGCTGTGGTTCGCGCTGCGCGGCAAGGGGGTCGAGGACGTCTTCGTCGTCGAGCCGTCGGCGACGCGGCGCGCGGCGATCGAGGCACTCGGCGCGCGGACGCTCGATCCCACGGCTGTCGACGTACCGGCGTTCATCGCCGACCACACCGACGGCCGCGGCGCCGACGCGGTCTACGACGCGGCGGGTGTCGCGCCCGCGGTCGAGACCGCGCTGGCGTGCGTGGGCGCGCGCCGGGCGATGGTGAGCGTCGCGATCTACGAGAAGCCGCTCGTCACACCGCTTCTCAACCTGGTGATGAACGAATCGCGCATCCAGGGTTCGCTCTGCTACACCGCACCCGACTTCGCGGCGGTCATCGACCTGATGTCCCGCGGCGTCTACGACACGACGGGATGGGTGACGCCGATCGCGATCGACGACGTCATCGAGGAGGGCTTCGAGGCTCTCCACGCCGGACGGAAGATGAAGGTCCTCGTCGATCCGGGGGTCGCGTGAAACGGCGGTGTGACGTGGCGCACAATCGAGGGCGATGCCTTCCTCATCGGTGACGCCGGAACCCGCCGTGGCCGCGGGCGACGACCCGCGCAGCTACGCGATGCTGCTGTCGGAGGTCTACGACGCCACGATGGCGGGCACCCGCGCGCCGGCCCGGCCGCGCGACGTGATCGCCGATTCCTGGAAGCGGCTGCTGGGCAAGGGGATCGATCCGGACCGGCACTGCCCGCCCAACGTGGACAGCAGCGGACTGGACGCGCTGCGCCACGCCTCCGGACTCTTCTCGGTGCTCGACGACGTGTCGCGCGGGCTGAACTCCGTCATCGACGGTGGCGACAACATCCTGGTGGTCGCCGACGCCCGCGGCCGGGTGCTGTGGCGCTACGGGGCGCCGCGAGTGCTGAGCAACGCCGACCGGCTCGGCTTCGTCGAGGGTGCGCAGTGGAGCGAGAGCGCCGTCGGCACCAACGCGATCGGCACCGCGCTGGCGTCGCACCGGGCGGTGCAGGTCTTCTCGGCCGAGCACTTCCTGCGCAGCCACCACGCCTGGACGTGTGCCGGCGCACCGATCAAGGACCCGCGCACCGGGCAGGTCGTCGGCATCGTCGACGTCTCGGGACCCGCGGCCACCGTGCACCCGACGACCGTCGCGCTGGTCGACCTCGTCGCCCGGCTCGCGGAATCGCAGCTGCGCGAGGCGCACGACCGCACGCTCAACAGGTTGCGCACCGTCGCCGCCCCGATCCTGGCCAGGGTGGGCCGCCCCGCGCTCGCCGTCGACCAGCACGGCTGGGTGGCGGCGGTCGACTCGCTGCCCCCGCACAGCCGGATCATGCTGCCCGACGACGGCGTTCCCGGCCGGACGTGGATCCCGTCGCTCGGCGCGTGCGACGTCGAGTCGCTGCCCGGCGGTTGGCTGGTGCGACTGGCCGAGGAGGATGCCGGCGGTCCCGCGCAGTCACGGGTGACGCTCGACCTACGCGACGGCGCCGCGCCGACTCTCGACGTCATCGGCGGGTTCGGCACCTGGCGGCGCGACATCTCGCCGCGGCACGCCGAGATCCTGCACGTGCTCGCGACGCACCGCCAGGGCCGCTCCGCGCCCGAGTTGGCGGCCGACCTCTACGGCGACCGCTCGCGGGTGGTGACGGTCCGCGCGGAGATGTCGCGACTGCGCAGGCAGTACGTGGGGCTGGTGCTCGGCAAGCCGTACCGCTTCCCCGAGACCGCCGTCGTCGACGTCGTGTATCCCGACGACGCGACGACGTTGCTACCGGCGTCGACGGCTCCAGCCATCAGGGCCGCCCGCGGTATACGTTGACTCCGTGACGGCTGACTTCGACATCGAGTCCTTCGACGTCGAGGCGTCCGGACTGCTCGACGGGCTCGAGGGCGCCGCCCGCGAACAGCGCGCCGAACTCATCCCGTGGCTGCTGCAGCGGGGTGTTCGCCTCGACCAGATCCGCGATGCCTACCAGCCGATGCTGCTGGCGTCGCGCCGCATCCTCGGCGACGACGGCCACCTGCTGTCGGCGCGGGACATCAGCGAGCAGACCGGTGTCGACCTCGAACTGCTCGCGCGGGTACAGCGGGCCAGCGGTCTGGCGCGCGCGGAGGACCCGAACGCCAAGATCCACATGCGCGTCGACGGCGAGGCGGCCGGCTACGTGCAGGAGTTCGTCGAGCTGGGGTTCAGCCCGGATCAACTCGTCCTGGTGGTGCAGGTGCTCACCGAGGGTCTGGCCCGCGCGGCCGACGTGATGCGGTATGCGGCGCTCGCCGCGGTGAGCGCACCCGGCGCCAGCGAATTGGACGTCGCGCAGCGGTCCGAGGCGCTGATGGTGAAGGTCGCGCCGCTGCTGGGTCCGATGATCGGGGACATGCTGCGGCTGCAGCTGCTGCACCTGATGGAGACCGAGGCGGTGAACGCGGGCGAGCGCGCCGAGGGGCTGCCGCTGCCGGGTGCGCGCGAGGTGACGATCGCCTTCGCGGACCTCGTCGGATTCACCCGGCTGGGCGAGGTCGTGCCGCCGGAGGACCTGGAACGGCTCGCGCACACGCTGACCGACCTGGCCCGCGAGGTGGCCCAGCCACCGGTCCGCTACGTGAAGAGCATCGGCGACGAGGTGATGCTGGTGAGCACCGATCCGGCCGCGATGCTCGACGCGATGCTGGCGCTGACCACGGCCACCGAGGCGATCGAGGACTTTCCCCGCCTGCGTACCGGGCTGGCGACGGGGCTGGCCGTCAGCCGTGCCGGCGACTGGTTCGGCGGGTCGGTCAACCTTGCGGCTCGGGTGACGACGGCAGCGCGCCCCGGCGCCATCCTGGTCGCGGAGGCCACCCGCGAGGCGATCGGCGAGGACCCGCGGTTCGCGTGGTCGTTCGCCGGGGCGCGGCACCTCAAGAACATCAAGGACGACGTGAAGGTGTTCCGCGCCCGCCGGGCCGACGCGTGATCGTCGGCGGGGTAACCGTTCACGTGATCGTCGAGATAGCGCTCAGGGCGACGACGTGCGAGTGACCCTCGCCGTGACCGCTATCTGAACGGATGGACCTAAGCTAAGTGGATGGACGACGGGAACAGTCATGAGTAATCGGCCGGATGTAGCCAAGTTCCTTGCCGCCAAGCCGGTTACGCGTGAGCAGGTATTCGCCGATCCCAGTCCCGTGCCCGAGGAGCCGGGTGCGTACGGGTGGTGGTTCCGCACGATCCCCGGTTCGATCGACACCTCCGGCTGCGAGCAACGCGACGGCCTCACGCTGCTGTACGTGGGCATCAGCCAGGGGCCGCCGCCCGAGAACGGGAGACCCCGTACCCCGCAGAACCTCCGGAAGCGCATCGGCTATCACTTCGGCGGTGGTGGCGCCGATGCCGACGGATCCACTCTGCGCAAGTCGCTCGGGCTCCTTCTCGCCGACGACCTCGAGATCGAGCTGCGGCGAATCGGCTCCGGCGATCGCATGACGTTCGCGGGCGGGGAGCCGGTGCTCACCAGGTGGATGGACGAGAACACGTCGGTGTCGTGGGTGGTGCACCCCGAACCGTGGCTGCTCGAGAAGGAGTTGATGGCCACGTTGGACGTTCCGCTCGTCGTGAGGGGCAACGAGCGCAACGCATTCCACCCCGAACTCAAGCGAATCCGTCGAGAGGGTGCCACCCGCGCGGGCAAGCAGCGCATCCTCAAGGAGTGGTGACCTTCACCCCCGCGTCGGCGTGAACCGGCGCAGGCGCAGGCTGTTGGTCACGACGAACACCGAAGAGAACGCCATCGCGGCCCCGGCGATCATCGGGTTCAGCAGGCCGAGTGCCGCCAGCGGTATCGCCGCGACGTTGTAGGCGAACGCCCAGAACAGGTTTCCCTTGATGGTCCGCAGTGTGGCCCGCGACAGGCGGATCGCATCGGGCGCGGCCCGCAGGTCGCCCGTGACGAGCGTCAGGTCCGACGCCTCGATCGCCACGTCGGTGCCGGTGCCCATCGCCAACCCGAGATCGGCCTGAGCCAGAGCCGCCGCGTCGTTCACGCCGTCGCCGACCATCGCGACCACGCGACCGTCGGCCTGCAGCCGCTTCACGTGGGCGACCTTGTCGGCGGGCAGCACCTCGGCGACGACGTCGTCGATGCCGACCTGGGCCGCGACGGCGCGCGCCGCGCGCTCGTTGTCGCCGGTCAGCAGGACGGGCAGCAGCCCGAGCGCCCGCATCTCCGAGATCGCCTCCGCCGCAGACTCCTTGACGGTGTCGGACACCACGATGACCCCACGCACCTCGTCGTCGACGGCGATCCACACGGGTGTCTGACCGAGCCCCGCGGCGTCGTCCGCCACCCGCGCCAAGTCGTCCGGGGCGGCCCCGCCGGGCAGCCACGACAGCCGGCCGGCCGTGACGCGTCGGCCCGAGACGGTGCCGGTGACGCCCAGCCCGCCGTGGTTGACGAAGTCGCTCACCGCGGGCAACGGGCCCGCCTCGGCGGCGTGCTCGGCGATGGCCTGGGCGATCGGATGCTCGGAGCCGGCCTCGAGACCGCCTGCGAGGGCGAGGAGTTCGCGGTCGGCGGGGTGGACGTCGACCACCGTCATGCGTCCGGTGGTGACCGTGCCGGTCTTGTCCAGCACGACGGTGTCGACGCGGCGGGTGGACTCCAGCACCTCCGGGCCCTTGATCAGGATGCCGAGCTGGGCGCCGCGGCCGGTGCCGACCAGCAGCGCCGTCGGCGTCGCCAGACCCAGCGCGCAGGGGCACGCGATGATCAGCACGGCGACGGCCGCGGTGAACGCCGCCGTCGCCGAGCCGCCCGCGACGAGCCAGCCGACGAGCGTCAGGGCCGACAGCGCGATGACCACGGGGACGAACACCGCGGACACCCGATCGGCGAGCCGCTGGACCTCGGCCTTGCCGCTCTGCGCGTCGGCGACGAGACGGGCCATCTGGGCGAGCCGGGTGTCGGACCCCACGCGGGTGGCCCGGATGCGCAGCAGCCCGGCCACGTTGACGGTGGCGCCCACGACGTCGTCGCCGGGGCCGACCTCCACGGGAACCGACTCGCCGGTGAGCATCGCCGCGTCGACGGCCGACGCGCCGCTCAGCACGACGCCGTCGGTGGCGATCTTCTCGCCGGGACGCACGACGAACTCGTCACCGACCGCCAGCGCGCTCACCGGGATCCGCGTCTCGACGCCGTCGCGGATCACCGCGACGTCCTTGGCGCCCATGTCGAGCAGTGCCCGCAGCGCGGCGCCCGACTGTCGCTTGGCGCGCGCCTCCACGTACCGGCCGGCCAGCACGAACGTCGTGACGATCGCGGCGACCTCGAGATAGAGGTGCGGCTGGTGACCGCCGCGGACGGCGGTGGCCACCAACTCCCACGTCGACCACAGGTACGCGGCCAGCACGCCGACGGAGATCAAGGTGTCCATGGTGGCGGCGCCGTGGCGCAGGTTCGCCCACGTCGCGCGGTGGAAGGGGTACGCCGCCCACGCCACGACCGGTGTCGTCAGCGCGAACGCCACCCACGCCCAGCCGCCGAACTGCAGCGCCGAGACCATCGACAGCAGCAGGACCGGCACGCTCAGCGCCGCCGCCACGATCAGTCGGGGCAGGTAGGACTCGTCGCCGGACTCCGCGGAGTCGGCCGTCGGCAGCGTCGCGGTGTAGCCGGTCGCCTCGACGGCGGCCACCAGGTCGTCGGGCGTCACCGAGCCGGGGAACTCGACGGTGGCCTGCTCGGTGGCGAAGTTCACGGTGGCGTGGACGCCGTCGATCCGGTTGAGCCGCTTCTCGATTCGAGCGGCACACGACGCGCACGTCATGCCGCCGACGTCGAGGGTGACGGCGGTCAGTTCACCGGGGGCCTCGTGCGTGACGCTCATGCCGCTGCGACGTCGTATCCGGCGTCCTCGATCGCGGCGGTGACGGCCACGCGGTCGGGGTCGCCGTCGACGCGGACGGCGCCCGCGGCGAGGTCGACGTGGACGTCCGCGACGCCGGGCAGCGCCGACACGGCGGAGGTGATCGCGGCGACGCAGTGCGCGCAGCTCATGCCCTGCACTTCCAGATCCAAGCTCATGAGTCCGAGTGTATACCCATAGGGGGTATGGGTAGGAGCGTCCGTCGGGTCAGGTGCCGAATGCGCGCGCCAGCGTCTTCTTGTCCACGTTCTCGCCGGCGAGCGTGGGCAGCGGCTCGGTCCGGATCTCCCAGCGCGTCGGCACCGCGAAGTAGGAGAGCGTGCCCGTGACGTGCGACGCCAAACCCTCGGCCGTCGGCGCCGGTCGGTCGGCGCGGTGCACCACCACCGCCACCAGTTCCTCGCCGAGGTCGGGATGCGGGACGCCGAGGGCCGCGACCTCCACGACGTCGGGATGGGTGGCGATGGCCGCCTCGACGTGCGGACATGCGATGTTCTCGCCACCCCGGATCACGACGTCCTTGGCCCTGCCGTCGATGAACAGGTAGCCGTCGCCGGACAGGTGCCCGAGATCGCCGGTGTGCAGCCATCCCTCGTCGTCGACGGTGTCGTCGTCGGGCAGTCCGGCGTAGCCGTTCATCACGGTGGGGGAGCGTGCGAGCACCTCGCCGACGCCCGCCGCGTCCGGATCGGCGATCCGCAGCTCGACCACGCCGTAGGGACGCCCGACCGTGCCCGGCTCTGAGGCGAGGTCACGGGAGTCGGCGGCGGTCAGGAAGCCGCCCGCCTCGGTCATGCCCCACGTGTTGCTGAGCCCGCGGGTGCGCAGGTTCGGCAGCTTCTCCCGGATGCGGTCGAGCAGGTCGGTGGTGACCGGTGCGCCGCCCAGCGGCCACGACTTCAGGCTGCTCAGGTCGCGGGACGCGAAGTCGGGATGGGCCAGCAGCCGGACCGCCATCGTCGGCACGGCGCCCCAGATCTGGATGCCCTCCCGTTCGATCAGCTCCAGGATGCGGCCGGCGTCGAACTTGCCCTCGGTCATGACGATCTTGCCGCCGGTGAGGAGGTGGGTGAGCAGGCTGGACAGACCCCCGACGTGGAACATCGGCGTTGTCGCGAGGCTCACCGCCTGCGGCGAGTCGTCGTCGAGCAGGTGGGGGAAGCGGCGGTTGCGAGCCAGGATGTTGTGCTGATTGGCGATCACCGCGCGCCGGGACAGTTCGACGGCCTTGGGCATGCCCGAACTGCCGGAGGTGAACAGCACCAGCGCCGTGGCGTCGGCGTCGGTCGCGGGGGTGGGCGCGACGTCGCCGGGCGGCGCGTCGAACGCCACCCGAAGGTCGTCGAGCGGGCTGGACGGCGCGTCGATCACCAGGGCGGTGTCGGTCAGGACGTGGGCGGGCGCGAGCACCTCGACCGCGTGGTCGATCTCGGCGGCGCTCCACCACCGGTTGGCCAGCACCGGGACCGCGCCGGACAGCCACGTCGCCCACAGCGCGACGATCCACTCCGGCGAGTTGTAGCCGAACACCATGACGCGATCCCCGACGCCCACCCCGAGCGAGGCCAGCAGCGGCCGTGCCGCCGCGGCGGCGTCCCGGAAGCCCGCGAAGGAGATCCGTCGGTCACCGTGCACCAGGAAGGTGCGGTCGGTCCACGGCGTCGTACCGTCGATCAGGTCGTCGAACGTCGACGGACCGTGGGCGTAGAGCAGGCCGTCGTGCCCGGCGAAGGTGCCGGCCCGGACGTCGCCGCTCCAGATGGTGGGGGCCACCCGCTACTGCACCGGGATCTGGATGCCCTCCGACGGCTGGACGATCACGAAGCCCTGGCCGTGGAACGACACCTGCAGTGCCTCACCGGATCCGCGGCCGATCAGTGCGCCCGCCTTGAAGCTCGTCTTGAGTTGCGTCTGGAGGTTGGCCGACCACGCGACGACGGCGTTGGTGTCGGCGAACGTCGGCGCCTCGCCGGCGTCGAGCACCACGGGCGGGCCGTCGGTGGTCAGCGCCACCCAGCCGGTGCCCCGCAGCGTCGTGTTGAACAGACCGCCGGTGGCGATGCTGCCGCCCTTGACGCGTTCGATGTTCCAGTCGAGGTTGGCCGAGAAGGCCAGCACGTTCTTGCCGCTGATCGACAGGCCCGCGTCGGTGAGGTTCAGCAGGTGGACGTCGTAGGCGCGTTCGGCGAGGAACACGTCGCCCTGGCCCTGGCACCGCATCAGCGGCAGGCCCTCGCCGGTGAGCGCCTTCTTCAGGAACTTGCCCGCGCCGCCACCTTCGAAGGAGAAGTCGACGTTGCCCTGGTAGGCGACCATCGACCCCTGCCGCGCCATGAACGGTTCGCCCAGCCGCACGCGCAGCAGCTTGGCGTTCTGGTTGGCGATGGTCTTCGCTTCCTTCTCGCTGAAGCGGCCGTCGACGAGATCGCCGGTGATGCCGGAGAACCCGTCACCCATCGGCTGCGCCTGCCCGTGCGTCTGCGCCTGGCCGTGGTCCTGGACCTGAGCCTGGGCGGTCTGCGACGACTGCTCGTACTGCGGCGGTCCCTGCTGCTGCGGTGCTCCGCCGCCGAGGGGTGCCACGTACGAGCGCCCCTGGTGGGACACCTGGTC
This sequence comes from Mycobacterium sp. PTI7, assembly GCF_056679845.1. Taxonomy (NCBI): domain Bacteria; kingdom Bacillati; phylum Actinomycetota; class Actinomycetes; order Mycobacteriales; family Mycobacteriaceae; genus Mycobacterium; species Mycobacterium sp. PTI7. The sequence goes on along the minus strand of NZ_CM155252.1, from coordinate 3,087,319 downwards.
GGTCCACTGGCGGCCGTCGAACCAGCGGTAGTCGAAACGGCCTTCGGGGTCGGGTTGCCAGCTACCTGCTCCGGGTCCAGTCACCGGTCACTCCTCGCGATCGATCGAATGTGTCGGGTCTCTGCATCGGACCCTAGGGCAACCGGGTGACCATCAGGGCGATCGACGCTGCCCGACGGCCCGTCGATTCGTCGGCCGGTCGGCCCGAACTGGCATGCTGAACTGCATGTCCAAGGAAATCGACCCCGCCCGCGCGCGGGGCGCACTCGCCGTCGTCAAGCAGCATCCGGGCATGGTGCTGTTCATGGCGACACCGGCGCTGGCCGTGGTGGGAGTCGTGTGGCTGCTGGCCGGTCCCGGGTGGGCGGCGCTGCTGTTCGTCGTCCTCGCCCTGGGCGCCGGTACCGCCGTCTACAAGGGTCTCAAGCAGCGCTGATCCGCTCGCCCGTTCGCCCGTGGCGAAGCTCGCCCTCCTACGTCCGTAACGGTGTAATCATGTAATCATGAGAGCACATCACAAGGGCCGCTCCGGCGGCTGGCAGCAGTCCCAGCAGCCCGACGCGAGCACCGCACCCGACTGGATCGCCGGGCGTCTGCCCGACGGCTGGTTCGTCGGCGACCCCACCGTCGTCGTCGACCGCGAGGAGATCACCGTGATCGGCCGTCTCCCCGAACCCGACGGCGATCCGAGCGAGGCCCGGACGTCCGGGCGTGCGGCCCGGTTCCGCGAGGAGACGCGGTCCGAGCGCATGCGGATCGCCGACGAGGCCGAGGCGCGCTACGACCGCAAGGTGGCCTGGGGTGTCGAGATCGGCGCGGGCGACGACGCCGAGCGGATCCTCTTCACCCACGTCGCCGTCCCGGTGATGACCCGGCTGCGCCAGCCCGAGCGCCAAGTGCTCGACACGCTCGTCGACGCGGGCGTGGCGCGGTCGCGGTCCGACGCCCTGGCGTGGTCGGTCCGGCTGGTCGGCGAGCACGCCGACGAGTGGCTCGGCAAGTTGCGCGAGGCGATGTCGACCGTCGACGACCTGCGCGCCGAGGGCCCCGCGCTCTAGCAACACCCCGCTCTAGCCACACCCCGCCGAGCGCACGCTTGATGAACGCATTCCCCGAGAGGGGCCGTCAACAAGCGTGCGTTCGGCGCCTCATGCCAGCCGCTCGAGGCCCACGTACGTCGCGCTCAGCGTCGAGGTCTGCGAGAGCGGGTCCATCCCCTCGCCGTCGACCAGCAGGTTGCGGTTGACGCCGTAGGACAGCGGCTCGCCGCCGCCCCGCGGGTCGAAGATCCGCGAACCCCACCCGTGGTCGACCACCACCAGGCCCCGGCGCAGCCGCGGGGACAGGGCGGCAGTCAGCTCGATCGACCCGACCGTCGAGAACACCCGGACGCGGTCGCCGTCGGCGATGCCCAGCGGGGCCGCGTCGTCGGGGTGGATCAGCACCTCGTTGGTCCGCCCGGACGGGTGCAGCCCGGGCAGCTCGTTGAGCCACGAGTTCATCGAGTGCCGGTGGCGCCGGTTGCCCAGCTGGAACGGAAGGCCCTCGGGCGCAGCGGGGCTCGACGTGGCCAACAGCTCACGGGTCCGGGCGACGAACTCGGGCGGCGCGGCGTGCACGCGCTTGTCGTCGGTCCGCAGCGCCTCGCGGAAGTGCCCGTACTCGCGCGGCCCCAGCACCATGCCGTGCGGGTGGCCGACGACGTCGCGCCATCTGAGCCTGCGGCCGTTGACCTTTCGGCTGGTGGCGACCAGCAGCCGGTTGATCCAGTGCGGGCTGAACTCCACGTTCGGGCGACGGGTGAGCCTCGCCGCCCGGCGGGTGGCGCCGATGAAGCCGTTGACGCCCCTGGCCCCGAACAGCGGCCGACGCATCGCCATGGCGAGGTCCACCCAGATGCGCCACTCCTCGCGCGCACCCGGTGGGGGCTCGACGGCCTTGACGCCGTACTGCACGAACGGTTCGTCGTGCATGCTGCTGGTGAACGCGGGCAGGTCGTTGCGCTCCAGCCAGTGCACCGCGGGCAGCAGCCAGTGGGCGTGCCGGTGGCTCTCCCGCTGCACGAAGTCGACGGCCACCAGCAGGTCGAGCGTTTCCAGCGCCGCATCGAGTTTCGCGCCGTCGGGTCCGGAGACGACGGGGTTCCCGCTGTTGATCACCAGCGCCCTGACCTGTCCGCGGCCGGGCATGGTGATCTCGTCGGGCAGTTCCGCGAGGGCGTGCGCGCCGGCGATCATGTCGCGGCCGCGCAGCCGGCTGAAGTGCGGTTCGACCTTCGCGAGTTCGAACATCCGCAGCGCGTCGACGTAGCCCCGCTCGAACCGCCGGCCGCCGGGCCGGTCCATCCGCCCGGTGATCACGTTCAGCACGTGGCCCAGCCACTCCGCGACGGTGCCGGCCTCGTGCAGCGACACCCCGGTGCGGGTGACCACCATCGCCGCCCGCGCCCGGGCGAATCCCCGTGCCACGTCCTCGATCTGGCTGCGGGCCACCTCGCAGCGCGCCGCGAGGTCGTCGAGGTCGGCGTCGGCGACCAGCGTCCGCAGGTCGTCGACGCCGGTGGCGAGATCGGCGCAGTCCCCGCGGTGTTCGAGGCCCTCGTCGAGGATCACCTTCACCATCGCCAGCAGCAGCGCCCAGTCCTGGCCCGGCCGGACCGCGACGTGGACGTCGGCCTTGCGAGCGGACTCGGTGGCCACCGGATCCACCACCACGATGGTCGCGCCGGCCTGCTGCCGCTCGAGCGCGCGCCGCCAGCCGCCCGGCACCGTCTCCAGCCAGTTCCAGGCGCTGACGGCCGGATTGGTGCCCACCAGCAGGAAGTAGTCGCAGTGGTCGACGTCGGAGACCGGCGACATCAGCTGGGAGCCGTACATCGCCTCGGACACCACGTGCATGGCGTTCTGGTCGACCGATCCCACGAAGTACCGGCTCTTGGTGCCGATGGCGTCGAGCCACCCGTTCATGAAGATGATGTTCGACGACGAGAAGCCGGCCGGGTTGCCGTAGTACACGCCGATCGAGTCCGGCCCGCCGTCGTCGATCAGTGCGTTCATCCGGCCGGCGATGTCGGCCAGCGCCTCGTCCCACGTGGCCTCGACGTAGCCGTCGCCGACCCGGCGCATCGGGGCGAGGATGCGGCGGGGGTGTTCGACGAGCTGGTTCGCGGTGCGGCCCTTGGCGCAGAAGTCGTGCCAGCTGTGCGGGTTCTGCTTGTCGGGGCCGATCTTGGTGACGCGGTTGCCGGCGACGGTCACCTCGATGCCGCACGACGCGAGGCAGTACCGGCAGAAGGTGTGCACGGTGCGAGTGGCCGCGTCGGGCGTCGCCGTCGACCGGGCGTCACCCGCGGATTCGATGGGCGCGATGCTCATGGACCGCATCCTGCCCGAGCGGCCGCGGGCTGCACGGGTGATTGGCATTGAGCAGAGCGCTTGATCGTCCGGCTCGTGACGCGGTCAGGCCCGGGTCATCTCCCAGTACTCGCCGTGGCGGGCCAGCAGCTCCTCGTGGGTGCCGCTCTCCACGATCCGGCCGGCCTCCATGACCAGGATGGCGTCGGCGTCGCGGATGGTCGACAACCGGTGGGCGATGATGAAACTGGTCCGGTCGCGCCGCAACTCGGCGGTGGCCTGTGCGATGAGCAGTTCGGTGCGGGTGTCCACGGAGCTGGTCGCCTCGTCGAGGATCAGCAGGTGCGGGCGGGCCAGGAATGCGCGCGCGATGGTGATCAACTGCTTCTCGCCCGCGCTGACGTTGCCGCCGTCGTCGTTCACCACGGTCTGGTAGCCGGCGGGCAGGGTGTGCACGAACCGGTCGACGTGGGCGGCGGTGGCGGCGGCCACCACCTCGTCCTCCGAGGCGTCCGGTCTGCCGAACGCGATGTTGTCGTAGATGGTGCCGCCGAACAGCCAGGTGTCCTGCAGCACCATGCCGATCCGGGACCGGACGTCGCGGCGGCTCATCGTGGTGATGTCGACGCCGTCGACGAGGATGCGTCCGGCGTCGACCTCGTAGAACCGCATCAGCAGGTTGACCAGGGTCGTCTTGCCCGCGCCGGTGGGGCCGACGATCGCGACGGTGCTGCCCGGCTCCGCCACGAACGACAGGTCGGAGATGACGGGGGTGTCGGGCCGGTAGGCGAAGTCGACGTGCTCGAACTCCACCCGTCCGGCCGACCGGTCGGGCACCCGTACCGGCAGCTGCGGATCGGGTGACTGCTCGTCGGCGTCGAGGAGGTCGAAGACGCGTTCGGCGCTGGCGATTCCGGACTGCAGGGTGTTGTACATCGCCGCGACCTGCGTGAGCGGCTGGTTGAACTGGCGGACGTACTGGATGAACGCCTGGATGCCGCCGAGCGTGATCTGGCCCGTCGCGACCTGCAGGCCGCCGACCACTGCCACCGCCACGTAGCTGATGTTGCCGATGAACGTCGTCACCGGCGACACCAGGCCGGACAGGAACTGGGCGCCCAGGCTGGACTGGTACACGTCGGCGTTGAGGTCGCGGAACCGCTCCTGCGCCTGCTCGCGGTGCCCGAACGTCTTGACCACCGTGAAGCCGCTGTAGGTCTCCTCGATGTGGGCGTTGAGCCGACCGGTGTTGCGCCACTGCGCGACGAACAGCCGCTGCGACCGGCGGGTGATCGCGCGGGTCGCCCACAGGGACAGCGGCACGACGAGCACCGTGATCCCGGTCAGCAGCGGCGAGATGGTCAGCATCATGGCCAGCACGGCGACCACCGTCAAGACCGACGTCAGCAGCTGGCTGATGGTCAGCGACAGCGACGACTGGATGTTGTCGACGTCGTTGGTCACGCGGCTGAGCACCTCACCGCGCTGCCGGGTGTCGAAGTAGGACAGCGGAAGTCGGTGCACCTTGGCCTCGACGTCGGCGCGCAGCGTCACCATGGTCCGCTGCACCGTCACGTTGAGCAGCCGGGCCTGCAGCCAGATCAGCAGCGCCGCGATCAGATAGAGGCCGAGCGCCAACAGCAGGGTGCGGCCGATCGCGTCGAAGTCGACGCCGGCGCCCGGAACCACGTTCATCCCGGAGAGCAGGTCGGCGAAGGTGCCGTCGCCGCGCGCGCGGGCCGCCTCGACGGCCTGCTCCTTGGTCAGGCCGGCGGGCAGTTCGCGACCGATGACGCCGTTGAACAGCAGATCCGTCGCATGCCCGAGGATGCGTGGTCCGATCACGCCGATGGCGATGCCACCGATCCCGAGCAGCAGCACCGCCGCGGTCAGCCCACGCTGCGGGGTCAGCCGCTTCACCAGCCGCAGCGCCGAACCCCTGAAGTCCCTGGTGCGTTCGGGCGGCAACTCGAGCATCGCGCGCATCGGCCGGGTCATCGGGGACCCGCTTCCCGCGTGCCCGCCGGGGCGGCTCCGTGCTTCGATGTGCCCGCCGGGGCGGCTCCGACCGACTGGGAGTCGGCGAACTCGGCGTAGATCGCGCAGTTGGCGAGCAGCGACCCGTGCGTGCCGATCCCGACGATCGCGCCGTCGTCGACGACCACGATCTGGTCGGCCTCGGACACCGTCGAGATGCGTTGCGACACCACGACGACGGTGGCCCCGGCGGCGGCGTCGCGCAACGCCGCGCGCACCCTCGCGTCGGTGCGCACGTCGAGCGCGGAGAACGAGTCGTCGAACAGGTACACGGCGGGCCTGCGGATGACGGCGCGGGCGATGGCGAGCCGTTGGCGCTGGCCACCGGAGAAGTTGATGCCGCCCTGGGCCACCTTCATCTCGAGCCGGTCGGGGTGGGCCGAGACGAAGTCGTCCGCGGCGGCCACCCGCAGTGCCGCCCACATCTCGTCCTCGGTGGCGTCGGCCTTGCCGTAGCGCAGGTTGTCGGCCACGGTGCCGGTGAACAGGTAGCCGCGCTGCGGGACCAGTCCGATCTCCGACCACAGCCGCTCCGGGTCCTGCTCACGGACGTCGACGCCGTTCACGCTTACGGAGCCCGCCGTGACGTCGTAGAGGCGGCAGATCAGCGACACCAACGTCGACTTGCCCGCCCCGGTCGAGCCCACGATCGCCGTCGTCGTCCCCGGTCGCGCGGTGAACGAGACGTCGCGCACCACCGGGCGGTCGGCGCCGGGGTGGCTGAACGTCACCCCATCGAGCACGATCTCACCCGTCGCCCGCTCCGGATGGCGCGGCTGTTCGGGGACGCCGATCGCCGCGTCGGTCGACAGCACCTCGGTGATCCGCTCGGCGCACACCGCGGCGCGCGGCAGGATGACGAGCACGACCGTCACCAGCAGCACGGCCATCAGGATCTGCATGAAGTAGGACAGGAACGCGATCAGCGCGCCCACCTGCATCTGGCCGGCGTCGATGCGCATGCCGCCGAACCAGATGAGCGCGACGCTGGAGACGTTGATGACGAGCGTGGTGACCGGCAGCATCAGTGCCTGCAACCTGCCGACGCCGAGCGCGGTGTCCGACAGCGACTGGCTGGCCGCGGCGAAGCGCCTGGTCTCGTCGGGTTCGCGGGCAAAGGCGCGGACCACCCGGATGCCGGAGAGCTGTTCGCGCAGAACGCGGTTGATGCCGTCGATCAGACCCTGCATCGCCCGGAACAGCGGCAGCAGCCGCTTGACGATGAGGTAGTTGGTCACGGTCAGCAGCGGCACGCTGACCAGCAGCAGCCACGACAGCCCGGCGTCGAGGTGGACCGCCATCGCGATGCCGCCGATGCTCATGATGGGCGCGGTGATCAGCATCGTGGCCGTCATCTGCACCAGCACCTGGATCTGCTGGACGTCGTTGGTGGTGCGGGTGAGCAGCGATGCCGTCCCGAAGCGCGACGTCTCCTCGGCCGACAGTCCGGTCACGTGGTGGAACATGGCCGACCTCAGGTCGCGGCCGAATCCCATGCCCGCGCGGGAGCCGTAGAAGACGGCGCCCACCGCGCACAGCACCTGCAGCGCGGTGATGCCGAGCATGAGGACGCCGAGTTCGACGATCACGCCGGTGTCGCCGCGTGCCACGCCGTCGTCGATGATCGCGGCGTTGATGGTCGGCAGGTACAGCGACGCGAGCGTGCTGACCACCTGCAGCAGCGCCACGACGGCCAGCAGACCGCGGTACGGCCGTACGTACCGCGCGAGCAGCGCCCAGAGCATCTCGTAACTGTCGCACACCGATCCGGGCGGGATCATGATCGGCCGACGCGCGCGAGAATCGCCGAAACACGCAGGTCAAGGGATGTGCTGGTGGTCGGGGTTCCGGGCTGCCGCTACAGTTGCGGGCGTGATGGGACTTCCGCGCGCCCGCCCGGGCAGCACTCGTGGCGGGCACCACGCGAAGGCACTGGCCGTGGCGCTCCTGGCAGTCGTTCCGGTGTTCGCCGCGTGCTCCTCGTCCGACGAACCGTCGAACGTGGGTGCCTCCTCGGCGCCCGAGCAGGGTGGCGCGATCAAGCACGGGCCGTTCTTCCCGGAGTGCGGCGGTGTGACCGACCAGAGCGTCGGCGAACTGACCCAGGTCCCCGGTCTGGTCAACACCGCGAAGACGTCGGTGGGCTGCCAGTGGCTGGCCGGTGGCGGCGTGCTCGGACCGCACTTCTCGTTCTCCTGGTTCCGCGGCAGCCCGATCGGCCGCGAACGGAAGACCGAGGAACTGTCGAGAACGAGCGTCGAGGACATCAACATCGAGGGCAACGACGGCTTCATCGCCTTCAGTGACGACCCGACGCTCGGCGTCAGCCTCTGCGAGATCGGCATCGGTTTCGACGACGACTTCATCGAGTGGTCCGTCAGCTTCGCCCAGAAGCCGTTCCCGGACGCGTGTGAGGTCGCCAAGGAACTCACCCGCCAGTCGATCGTGAACAGCAAGTGAGCGCCCGCCGCGTCACCACCGGGGTCGGTGCCGTCCTCGGTGCGCTGACCGTGCTGCTCGGCGTCCAGGGCTGCTCGCAGTCCGTCGAGGGCACCGCGGTCAAGGCCGGCGCCGGCGACGTACAGCGCAACGACGACTCCGAGCGTCAGTACCCCAACCTGCTCAAGGAGTGCGACGTCCTGACCCAGGACATCCTCGCCGAGACGGTCGGTGCCGATCCGCTCGACATCCAGAGCACGTTCGTGGGCGCGATCTGCCGCTGGCAGGCGCTGAACCCGGCCGGTCTGATCGACATCACCCGCTTCTGGTTCGAGCAGGGCAGCCTCGACAACGAGCGCCAGACCGCGCAGAAGCTCAACTACCAGATCGAGAGCCGGGCCGTGAACGGCGTCCCGTCGATCGTCATGAAGCCCAACGACCCCAACGGCGCGTGCGGCGTCGCGAGTGACGCCGCCGGTGTCGTCGGCTGGTGGGTCAATCCCCAGGCCCCGGGCATCGACGCGTGCGGCATGGCGATCAAGTTGATGGAACTGACGCTCAACACCAACAACTAGCCCGCTACCGCGGCACGTGGAAGGCGACCAGCGTCGCCCCGCCGAGCGCCAGGTCCGCCCACGCTCCGTCGGTGCGCAGCATCGCGATGGCCGACGTCGGGAACTTCGCGGAGATCTCCTGGGCGACCGCGGCGGCGTCGTGGTCGCCGTCCGGGTCCGCGAGACCGAGTGCCAGACCGCTCGTGGTGGGCTCGTGGCCGACGACGAGCAGCGTCCGCACGTCCTCGGCGACGCCGTTGATGGCGGCGATGACGGTGCCGGGTACCGCGTCGTACAGCTCGTCGAGGTAGGTCACGGGCGCCTCGATGCCGGTGCGGGCCAACGTCTGCCGGGTGCGGGTGGCCGTCGAGCACAGCACGGCGTCGACGTCGGGCGCGTTGGCCCGGATCCAGTCGCCCGCCAGTGGCGCCTCGCGGATGCCGCGGTCGGCGAGCGGGCGGTCGTGGTCGGCGACGCCACCCGGGTAGTCCGACTTGGCGTGTCGCATCAGCAGCAGGGTCCTGGTCACCCCCTCAAACTAGCCGGGCCGCGGCCTGCCGGGTGGGGCCGCACCCGGTAGGTCGCCCACATGCCGGTCGAGGTCCGAGGACTTGTCGGAGCCCGGACCTACACTCCTCTCACACCCGAAAGACGAGATGGGGGAGGGACGATCCGGATGCGCTTCCTGCACACCGCCGACTGGCAGCTCGGCATGACGCGGCACTTCCTCAACGACGAGGCGCAGCCGCGGTATTCGGCCGCGCGGCGTGACGTGGTGGCGGCCCTGGGCCCGCTCGCCGCCGAGGTCGGTGCCGAGTTCGTCGTGGTGGCGGGCGACGTCTTCGAGGACAACCACCTCGCGCCGCGCGTCGTCAGCCAGTCGCTCGAGGCCATGCGGGGCATCGGCGTCCCGGTGTACCTGCTGCCGGGCAACCACGATCCGCTCGACGCCGGGTCGGTCTACACCAGCGCGCTGTTCCGCGCGGAGTGCCCGGACAACGTCGTCGTGCTCGACCGCGCCGGGGTGCACGAGGTGCGGCCGGGACTGCAGATCGTCGCGGCGCCATGGCATTCGAAGGTGCCCACCACCGATCTGGTGGCCGACGTCCTCGCCGGGCTGTCCGCCGAGGACGGGGTCACCCGGATCGTGGTCGCGCACGGCGGCGTCGACGTGCACCAGGCCGACCGGGAGAAGGCGTCCTACATCCGGCTGTCGGCGGTCGAGGAGGCCCTGGCCGAGGGGTCGGTGCACTACGTGGCGCTGGGCGACAAGCACTCTCGCATGCAGGTCGGCGGCACCGGCCGGGTGTGGTACTCCGGTTCGCCGGAGGTCACCAACTACGACCACGTCGAGAACGATCCCGGCCACGTCCTGGTGGTCGACGTCGACGAGGCGGATCCGGCGCGGCGCGTCGAGGTCGGCGCACGCCGGGTCGGCAGGTGGCGGTTCGTGTCGCTGCGCCACACCGTGGACACCAGCCGCGACGTGACCGATCTGGACCTCAACCTGGACCTGCTCACCGAGAAGGACCGCACCGTGGTCCAGGTCGGCCTGAACGGGACCCTCACCGTCACCGACAAGGCCGCGCTCGACGCGTGCCTCGACAAGTACGCGCGCCGGTTCGCCGCACTGACGGTGTGGGAGAGCCAGACCGACGTCGTGGTGATGCCGGCCGACGGCGAGTTCGACGATCTCGGCATCGGTGGCTTCGCCGCGGCGGCCGTCGACGAGCTGGTCGCCGCCGCCAAGCTGGAGGACGACCAGTCCGACGACGCACGCGCGGCCCTCGCGCTGCTGCTGCGTCTCGTCGATCGGGGTGCGGCGTGAAACTGCACCGCCTGACCCTGCGCAACTACCGTGGAATCACGTTCCGCGACATCGAGTTCCCCGATCGCGGCATCGTCGTGGTCAGCGGCGCCAACGAGATCGGCAAGTCGTCGATGATCGAGGCGCTCGACCTGCTCCTCGACGCGAAGGACCGCTCGAGCAAGAAGGAGGTGAAGCAGGTCAAGCCCACCCACGTCGACGAGGGGGCAGAGGTCACCGCCGAGATCTCCACGGGTCCGTACCGCTTCACGTACTTCAAGCGCTTCCACAAGCGTCCGGTCACCGAACTGACGGTCACCGCGCCCGCGCGCGAGCAGTGGACCGGCGACGAGGCCCATGACCGCGTCCTGGCGATCCTCGCCGAGACCGTCGACGTCCGGCTGTGGGAGGCCCAGCGCGTCCTGCAGGCGTCGGCCACCTCACCCGTCGACCTGTCCGGCTGTGACGCGCTGTCCCGGGCGCTCGACGTGGCGGCGGGGCAGTCGGTCAGCCTGACCGGTTCGGCGTCGACGGGTGCGGCGCTGTCGGGATCGGAGCCGCTCCTGATCGACCGCATCGACGTCGAGTTCAAGCAGTACTTCACGTCCACCGGACGGCCGACGGGGGAGTGGGCCGCTGCGGGCAAGCGACGCCAGGCCACCGCGGACGCGGTCGACGCCTGCCGCACGGCCGTCGCGGAGATCGACGAGGCGGTCGCGCGGCATGACGCGCTTACGACCGAGCTGGCGGCGGTCGTCGTCGAGCGCGACGAGGCGGTACGACGGCTGGACGCGGCACGTCTGCGCGCCGACGCGGTGGCGAAGATCGCCGGGCGGCTCGAGCAGGCCCGCGTGCTCGCCGAGGCCGCGGCCACGACGCACGCCGCCGCATCGGCTGCCGTCGACGAACGACGCCGTCTGGCAACCGAACTCGCGCGCGACGAGGCCGCCATCGCCGGTCTCGAGGCCGACCTGCAGCAGGCCGTCGACCAGGAGGTGGCCGCCCGCGCCGCGCACGCCGCAGCAGCCGACGCGGCGGCCGCAGCCGCCGTCGACGTCGAGACCGCCCAGGCCGGGGTCGAGGCGGCGCGCACGGTGGTCGAGCAGATCGCCCGCCGCACGGATGCGGACGTCCTCGCCGCCCGGATCGCGAAGATCGACGCCGCCGACGCCGGGTTGCGCACCGCCGCAGCGGAACTCGCAGACATCCGGCTGACCGACCGGTCGATGCGGCTCATCGAGACGGCCGCCGCGGAGGTCGACGTCGCCGCCGCGGCCGCCGACGCCGCCTCGGCCCGCATCGAACTCGTCGCGGCCACCGACATCGCGGTCGACGTCGACGGTGAACCGGTGTCGCTGCCCGTGGGCGACACGTGGGTCACCAGCGCGACGTCCCCGACCGAGGTGAGCCTGCCCGGCGTGCTGACCGTCCGCGTGGTGCCCGGCACGCCCGCCGCACACAGGGGTGAGGCGCTGGAGGCGAAGCGTCAGGTCCTCGCCCGCGCCCTCGACGAGGCCGGCGTGTCCGACGTGGCGGCGGCGCGGGTGCTCGACGGGCAGCGCCGCGAACACGCCGAGCTGGCACAGCGCCTGCAGGCGGCGCGTGACGCGCTCGCCGGCGACGACGACGTCGAGACGCTGCGGGCGCGGCTGACGCGGCTGCGGGCCGATCTGCCCGCAGGTGAGTCGCCGACCGTCGACCAGGCCCGGGCCGCGTTCGACGCGGCGACGGCCGCGTACCGCGAGAAGCGCACCGCTGCAGGCGAACTCCGGGATGCGAGCGCCACCGCGGCCACCCTCGTCGCGCAGTTGGCCGCGCGGTCGGAGGGTGTGCGGACGGCCGTGGGATCGGCACGCACCCGCACGACCACGCTGGCCGAGCGGCTGGAGCAGGGTCGTGCGGCCGCCACCGACGACGAGCTGACGCTGCGGGCGTCGGCCGCCGCCGACCGCGTGCGCGACACCGCCGCTCGCGTAGAGGAACTGACCACCGAGTTCGAGGCCGCCCACCCGGCCGCCGTCACCGCCGAGTTCGACCAGGCATCCGCGCACGCGGCTCTGCTGAGCCGTCGGCACGACGACGTCGCCGAGCAGCTCGTCCGCACCGAGGCGGAGCTGGGCGTCTACGGCACCGAGGGGCGCCGGGGACGGCTCGACGAGGCCCTGCTCGAGCACGGCTACGCCGAGGGCACCTGGTTGCGGCTCAAGCGCCGCGCCACCGCCGTGATGACGTTGCGCACGGTGATGGCGCGGCACCGCGACGACGCCCGGCAGCGGTACGTCGACCCGTTCCGCCTGGAGGTGGAACGGTTGGGCCGCATCGTGTTCGGCGCCGACTTCGAGGTGGAGATCGACGCCGAGCTGCGCATCCAGAGCCGCACGCTCGACGGCTGCACGGTGCCCTACGACTCGCTGTCCGGCGGCGCCAAGGAGCAACTCGGCATCGTGGCCAGGCTCGCGGGTGCGGCGTTGGTCGCCAAGGAGGACGGCGTCCCCGTCGTCATCGACGACGCGCTGGGCTTCAGCGACGCCAACCGCCTGAGCCGGATGGCCGAGGTGTTCGACGCGGTCGGCGGCGACGGGCAGGTCATCGTCCTGACCTGCAGTCCCGAGCGCTACGCCGGCGTCGTGGACGCCCACCGCATCGAGCTGACGGCAGCCGTTTAGGCGGCAAGCGCCGCGTTCGGCTGAAAAGCGCCGTCGCGGCTCCTACACTCGTGCCACGTGAAGGCCGACTACATCGTCGTGGGAACGGGATCCGCCGGCTCGGTGGTCGCCAACCGGCTCGGCGCCTCGCCGGGTGTCCGGGTGGCCGTCATCGAGGCAGGCCCGCCCGACAAGGACAAGTTCGTCCACATCCCCGCCGCGTTCTCCAAGCTGTTCCGCGGGCCGATGGACTGGAACTACCTCACCGAGCCGCAGAAGGAACTCGACGGCAGGCAGGTGTACTGGCCGCGCGGCAAGATGTTCGGCGGCTCCTCGTCGATGAACGCCATGATGTGGGTCCGCGGGTTCGCCGCAGACTACGACGAGTGGGCGCGACGTGCGGGGCCGGAGTGGTCGTGGTCCAGCGTCGCGAAGTACTTCAACCGCATCGAGAACGGCCCGCTGGAGGTCTCCCCGCAGCGCAGCCCGCGGCAGTCCACGGCGGCGTGGCTGGCGGCTGTCCGAGAGTGTGGCTACTCAGTCGAGCCGCCGAATCAGGAGAACCCCGAGGGGTTCTGCGAGACGCGGGTGACGCAACGCCGCGGCGCCCGTTGGAGTACCGCCGACGCCTATCTCAAGCCGGCCGTGCGCAAGGGCAACCTGAAGGTCTTCACCGAATCCACCGTCACCCGGGTCATCTTCGACGGCCGCCGCGCCGTCGGCGTCGAGTTCACCCGGGGCGGCCGACGCGAGATCGTGGAGGCGCGCCGCGAGGTGGTGCTGTGTGGCGGTGCGGTGAACACGCCGCAGTTGCTCATGCTGTCGGGCATCGGCGACCGTGACCGGCTGGCCGAGTTCGGCATCGCCTCGGTTCGACACGCCCCCGAGGTCGGCCGCAATCTCCTCGACCACCTCGTGGTGCCGCTGGGCTTCGACGTCGCCGGCGACTCGCTGCAGGCCGCCGAGAAGCCGCTGCAGCTGATCAACTACCTCGCTCGGCGCCGGGGGATGCTCACGTCGAACGTCGGGGAGGCGTACGGCTTCGTCCGCAGCAGGCCCGACCTCGACCTGCCGGACCTGGAGTTGCTGTTCGCGCCCGCACCGTTCTTCGACGAGGGCATCGGCGAACCGCCCACCCGCCACGGCGTGGTGACCGGGCCGATCCTGCTCACGCCGAAGAGCAGCGGGACGATCACGCTCGCCTCGGCCGACCCGCTGGTGAAGCCGCTGATCGATCCCGGCTACCTCACCGATCCGGAGGGCGCCGACCGCCAGGCCCTGATGGCCGGGCTACGGATGACCGCCGAGATCGTCGCCGCGCCGTCGATGCGCCGTCTGCTCGGCGCGATCGCGCGGCCCGTCGGCGCCACCGAACTGTCCGAGGAGACCCTCGAGCGGGCGCTGAACACCGTGTCGCACACGCTGTATCACCCCGTCGGCACCTGCCGCATGGGCAGCGACGAGGACAGCGTCGTCGATCCGCAGCTGCGCGTCCGCGGCGTCGACGGCCTCCGGGTGGCCGACGCGTCGGTGATGCCGACCATCATCCGCGGCCACACCCATGCCCCGTCGGTGCTGATCGGGGAGAAGGCCGCCGACCTCATCACGTCCGCGTCGTAGCCGGGGTCAGCCGGCCGCCTGCACTGCCGGTCGCCGGGGTGCGGAGAACGTCGCGGGCGGCAGGCCCATTTCCTCCCGCGAGCAGACGTAAACGTGCACGAAACACCGTGCCAAAGTGCACGTTTGCGTCTTTTCGCGGGTTGTTCGGGGGCGGTCAGAAGTAGGCGTTGGCGGGGATGGGGGTGTCGTGCAGCAGGTTCTCGCCGATCACCCGGGCCTTGTACGCCACCGGGTTGTGCAGCGTGATCGTGCGGATGTTGCGCCAGTGCCGGTCCAGGTTGCGCTGCCGGCTCGCCGCGCTGGCGCCGCCGAGTTCAAGCAGCCGGGTGGCCGCCTCGGGTGCGACGTCGTCGAGGTGGACCTTCACCTTGGCCGCCCGCAGCTGGGCCTCGGTGGCCAGAGCGGCGTCGGGAACGCCGTCCACCTCGGAGTCGACGGCATCGGCGATCGCCTGGGCGGCGTCGAGCACGGCGGCCCGCGCGATCGACGCGGTGGAGGCGAGGACGCCGAGCTGGCGCTGCAGCAGCGGGTCGTCGGTCGGCCGCTCCGACGTGGCGTGGCTGAAGCTGCGGGCGCGGGACCGCAGCAGTGCGACGCCGTCGTCGACGACGTTGGCCAGGATGCCCGCGACCACGGCGTGGATGAACAGCTGCAGCGCCGCGTACTGCACCGTCGGCACGGGCTCGGCGTCATAGGAGCTGTCCGAAAGCACCTCGTCGGCCGACACCGCGACGTTCGTGAACGTCGTCGTGCCGGTGCCGGTGCGACGCTGACCGAAGCCGTCCCAGTCGTCGACGATCTTCACCCCGGACCGGTCGGCGGGGATCACGACGTTGGCCACGGAGTCGTGGTCGGTGGTGGCCGTGACCGTGAGGTAGTCGGAGAACAGCGTGCCGGTGCTGTAGTACTTCTCGCCGTCGAGCCGGAGGCGCGCACCGTCGGGCAGCAGGCGCGTGTTGAACACCAGGCTGCCGACGGCGTTGCCGCCCTTCTCGCTGAACGCGTTGCCGAACACCTTGCCGGCCGTGACCTCGCGCAGCCAGCGCAGCGAGCCCTCGTCCGAGACGGTGCGCAGTCGCTCCTCGACGAACCAGAAGTGCGTCCGGAAGATGTGCGCCACAATCGGATCCGCGCGGGCCACGTCGATGATCGCGGAGAACAGATGCGGCAGCGTCAATCCGGCGCCGCCCAGCTCTTCGGGTACGCGCAGTGTGCCGAAGCCGGCCTGCTTGAGCGCGGCAACCTGATCGAAGGGGTTCTCGTCATTGAGGTCTCGGTCCTTGGCGCCGGATCCGATGCGGGCGAGTAGTTCGGTCCAGCCGGTCGAGCCGGGCAGGATGCGGTCGATGCCTTCCACGGTGGTCATGCTCACCGTTCTACGGACGGCGACGCCGGGTGGCACTGCTTTGAATCACCCCGAACCGAAGCGACGCGCTCCGCAGGCACAATGGTGGTGATGACGATGAACGAGAAGCGCAGGCGGACGCACGACAAGCTCGCCGCGCTGCCGGGCGTCCGGTCGGTCCGCAGACCGGTCGGGGACGGCCGCGAGTTCGACCTCTTCTACGTCCGCACCGGCGAGCCCTCCGAGCATCCGATGGTCGTCATCCCGGGCGGTCCGGGGGCCGCCTCGATCGCGCTCTACCGGGCGATGCGTGGCCGGTGGGCCGCGCGTGGACTCGACGTGGTCATGATCGAGCACCGCGGGGTCGGCATGTCGCGGCACGACGACGACGGCGCGGACCTTCCGCCCGAGGCGCTGACCATCGAGGCCGTGGTCGACGACGTCGCCGCCGTCCTCGACGACGCCGGCGTGTCCACCGCGTCGGTGTACGGCACGTCCTACGGGACCTACCTCGCCGCGGGCGTCGGGGTCCGCCACCCCGACCGCGTGCACGCGATGGTGCTCGACTCGCCGCTGCTGTCCGCCGACGACGTCGACGAGGTGCGTGCCGCCATTCGTCGCGTGCTGTGGGACGGGACCGAGCCGGGGACGTCCGACGTGGCCGAGAAAATGCAGCGCCTCGTCGCCGGCGGCGTCCTGCGCTCCACCGCCACCCAGATCGCGGCCGACCTCTACGGATACGCGGGGCCGGACGTGCTGCGCCGCCAGCTCGACCTGCTGCTCACCGGCCACGACTGGCTTTGGGGCGCAGTCGGATTCGGCGCCAGGTTCATGTTCGAACGCAAGACGCCGTACCACCACGAACCGGACCTGGTCGGCAGGATCGGATACCGCGAGCTGAACTACGGCGCGGTGCCGGACGGCGGTCCGCTGGACCCGGCGGTGGCACTGCGCGAACTGGCCACCGGTGACCCCGACTTCGTCGCCGAGCCGTTCGACCTGATCGCCGACATGCCCCGCTTCGACTGGCCCACCGTCGTCGTCTCCGGCGGACGCGACCTGACCACCCCGCCGTCGGTGGCGCGGCGCATCGCGTCGCTCGTCCCCGGCTCGGTACTCGTGGAACTGCCGACCGCGGGCCACAGCGTGCTCGACGCCAAGGAGCCCGCCGCCCTCGAGATCGCCGTGGCGCTCGACGCCGGCCACGCCGACCGACTACCCGCCCGCGCCGCCGATCTCGACGCTCAGCCGGGGTCGCTCGCGTTCCGCTTGCTCACGTGGGGCATCGGCGCCGCCGCGGTGGCGGAGTCGGTGGTGCCCGCCGCGGTCCCGCGTGCGGTGCGCAACGCGACTACTTCGTGAAGCCGATCGCGGTGTAGTCGACGTCCGACAGTCCCGCGGCGCCGAAGTTCGCGAGGTTGCTGCGCACGGCCACGTTGCCCGGCGACTGCGTCAGCGGCAGGCTGAAGCCCTCGGCCCAGATCAGCTCGTCGAGTTCGTTGGCGAGGACGCGCGCCTTGGCGGGGTCGAGTTCCTCGAGGGTCTGCTCGATCTTCGCGTCGATCTCCGGGCTGCCGATCTTGCCGAAGTTGCTCTCGCCGGTCGACAGGTAGATCTGCGTCAGGCCCGACAGGGGGAACGCGTCGGCGACCCAGCTGAACTGCGCCATGTCGAAGTTCCCGACGGTGATGTACTGGCTGAAGAAACCGTTGCCGCCCTTGGCCTCCAGGTCGAGCTTCACGCCGATCTGGGCGAGGTTGTTCTGCGCGATCTGCGCCACCTGACGGGTACTGGCGGCGTCGTAGAAGATGTCGCGGATGACGAGCTGCTTGCCGTCCTTCTCCCGGAACTGACCGTTCATGGTCCAGCCGAGCCCGTCGAGTTCGCGTTTGGCGGCCTCCGGATCGAACGCGACGACGCCGCTGTTGTCCTGGTAGCCCTCCTGGCCGGCGACGAAGATGTGGTTGTTCAGCGGAACGGGATTGTCTGCGAGGCCGCGCTGCGTCACGCTGGCGATGGTCTGCCGGTCGATGCCCTTCGACACGGCCTGCCGCACCGCCTTGTCGGCCAGGATCGAGCCGGGGGCGCCGTTGAACGTGAAGTGATACCAGCCCAATCCGGGTGCGCGACGGATCGAGATGCCTGCCGTGCGGCGGGCGATCTCCATCTCGTCGAGGCTGCCCAGGCCCGTCGCGTCCAGTGCATTGCTCTGCAGGGCGGGGATGCGCGCGGCGTCGTCGAGCACCGAGTAGGTGATCGTGTCCAGACGCGGTGTGGTGCCCCACCACTTCGGGTTGCGGGTCAGGGTGATTCGCTGCGCGGTCCGGTCGACGTTGGTGATCTGGAACGGTCCCGCGGACGGGCCGGGCTGGCTCAGCTGAGACTTGTTGAACGCCTCCGGCGTCGCGGTCGAACTCCTGGGCAGCAGCATCGTGTTGCCGGAGAGCATGCCGCGCCACTCGGAGTACGGCTTGGCGAAGGTCATGATCGCCTGCCGGTCGTCGACGCCGCGGGTGACCGAGGCGACGCGCTCGCTGCCGTTGGGGCTGGCGATCGCGAAGTCCTTGTTCTTGCCGTTGGTCGCGTCGATCTGGGACCTGATGTCCTCCCAGGTGACCGGCGTGCCGTCGGTCCAGGTGGCCTTGGGGTTGATCGTGTACGTGACCACCTGGGGGTTGGTGCCGGTCAGCTCGACGTTGGTGAAGTAGTCGGTGTTGACGGTGGTGCTGCCGTCGGGCGCGATGCGGAAGGCCCGCGGCAGCGTGGCGCGCATCATAGCGCCCTGATCGGCGACGTTGCCGTCGATGTGCAACGAGTTGAAGTTCTCCGGGAAGCCGGAGAGCGCCAGGCGGAGCGCGCCGCCCTCCTGCAGGGTCGCGGGGTCCTGCGGGTTCATGTCGCTGGTGCTGCCGACGGCGGCGTCGCCACCGGCCGACGGAGGGGTCTGGTCGCCGCTCGAACAGGACACGAGGAACAGTCCGGCCACCACGAGGAGGCTGGCAAGGCGTCGGCACGTCATGCGGACCGACTCTAATGGTGGTGCGGGCCGTCGCGCCGGAGGCCGTGGTCCGGTCGGGTTCGCCGGCTTGCGACCCACCGTCGCGGCCCAGGCCCCCGCCGTACGTGCGAGTACGGCGGGATTTCGGCCGCTTCTCCGCCGTACTCGCACGTACGGCGGGCGATGTCGGTGACCGGGGTGACACTGCGGCCATGGGGTAACCGATCATCGGTACGGAGGCCGTCGACTCGGGCCAGATGACGCGGCACCGACTGCGGCGCGACTACGTCGCCTTGCATCCCGACGTCTACCTGCCGCGAGGGGTCCGGCCGACCGCGTCGATCCGCGCGCGGGCCGCGTGGTTGTGGTCGGGCCGTCGGGGTGTGCTCGCGGGGCGATCGGCGTCGGCGATGCACGGCGCGAAGTGGGTCGACGACGCGGCGCCGGCCCAACTACTGCATCCCAATCGTCGCCCGCCGCGGGGCATCGACGCCTGGTCGGACCGCTACCAGCCCGACGAGGTGGTGACGATCCGGGGGATGCGGGTGACCACGCCGGCCCGGACGGCTCTCGACCTGGCGTGCCGGTTGCCGGTCGACGCCGCCGTCGCCGCGATCGACGCCCTGGCCAACGCGACCCGCCTCGACCTGGCCGAGGTGCACGAGCTGGCGCGACGGTATGCGGGTCGGCGATCGATGGTGCGGGCTCGCGAGGTGCTCGATCTGGTGGACGCCGGCTCGGAGTCGCCGCAGGAGACCCGGCTGCGACTGCTCTACGTGCGCGCCGGTTTCCCTCGGCCCGAGACGCAGATCCCCGTCCGCGACGAGTACGGACAACTGGTGGCGGTCCTCGACATGGGGTGGCGCGACGTGGGCGTCGGCGCCGATTACGAAGGGGAGCACCATCGCCTGACGGCTCGCCGGTTCAATCGGGACATCCGGCGGCACGAGTCGGTGACGGCGCTCGGCTGGGACGACGTGCGGATCACGATGGATGACACCGACGCCACCATCATCGAGCGCACGCGGCTGGCGTTCGAGCGACACGGCGTTCCCACCCCGTGGCTGTCGATCGGCTTCGCGGCGTGATCCGTCCCGCCGTACGTGCGGGTACGGCGGGATTTCGGCCGATTCTCCGCCGTACTCGCACGTACGGCGAGAAGCGACGACGAGAACAGGACCTGACGCGCAGGCCCACCCCCTCAGATCTGCGGCACCGCCGACAGCAACCGGCGGGTGTAGTCGTGCCGGGGGTCGGCGAAGACGGTGTCGGCGTCGCCGGCTTCCACGATCACGCCGTCGTGCATCACCACCACGCGATCGGCGAGGTGCTTGACCACCGACAGGTCGTGCGAGACGAACAGGTACGACAGTCCGAACCGCTCCTGTAGGTCGAGCAGCAGGTTGATGATGCCGGCTTGGATGGACACGTCGAGCGCCGACACCGGCTCGTCGAGGGCCAGGATCTTGGGTTGCAGCGCCAGTGCTCGCGCGATGCCGATCCGCTGCTTCTGGCCACCCGAGAACTCGGCGGGGTAGCGGCTGGCGTCGTCGCGCCGCATGCCCACCAGTGTCAGCAGCTCGGCGACTCGCTCGTCGATGTGGCCCTTCTCGAACCCGTTGGCGCTCAGCGGTTCCGACAGGACGTCGAACACCGGCAGCCGGGGGTCGAGCGAGGCCACCGGATCCTGGAACACCACCTGCAGGTCGCCGCGCAGGGCCCGTCGGCCGCGGCGGTCCAGGGACGCGACGTCGTGGCCGAGCACCTCGATCGACCCGCCCTGCGGCGCCTCCAACTCCAGGATCTGGTGCAGCGTCGTCGACTTGCCCGAACCGGACTCGCCGACGATGCCGACCGTCTGCCCCTGACGGAGGTCGAAGCTGATGCCGTCGACGGCGCGCACCTCCCCGACCTTCCGCTTGAACACCACGCCCTTGGTCAGGTCGTAGGTCTTCACCAGGTCGGTCACCCGCAGCACGACGGGCGCATCGGGATCGGGCGCCGCGTCGGTGGGGGCGGTCGACACGCCGTACACCTCGCTCGCGGTGCGTCCCTGGACGTGTTCGGTGCGGATGCACGCCGCGGTGTGGGCGGTCCCGACGGGGATCAGCGGCGGCTCGGCCTCGCGGCACTCGTCGATCACCAGCGGGCAGCGCGGCGCGAACGGGCAGCCGGCGGGCAGCCCCGCCATCGACGGCGGCACACCGGGGATGGGCACCAGCCGCGCGCCCTGCGGGGCGTCGAGTCGCGGTACGGAGCCGAGCAGGCCGACGGTGTAGGGCATCACGCGGTCGCGGACGATGTCGGCCACCGGCGCCGTCTCGACCGCCCGACCCGCGTACATAACCAGTGCGCGGTCGGCGAACTCGGACACCACGCCGAGGTCGTGGGTGATGATCAGCACGCCCGCCCCGGTGACGTCGCGCGCGGTGCGCAGCACGTCGAGGATCTGCGCCTGCACGGTGACGTCGAGGGCGGTGGTCGGTTCGTCGCAGATGATCAGGTCGGGATCGTTGGCGATCGCGATCGCGATGACGACGCGCTGCCGCTCGCCGCCGGACAGCTCGTGGGGGAACGCGCGGGCCCGTCGGTCGGGTTGGGCGATGCCCACCAGTTCGAGCAGTTCGACGGCTCGCGCCTTCGCCGCGGCGCGGCCGAGATCGCGCTGGTGCACCCGCAGCGCCTCGGCGATCTGGTCGCCCACGGTGTAGACCGGCGTCAGCGCCGACATCGGATCCTGGAACACGGTGCCGACGACGCGCCCGCGGATGCGCGACATCGCGGTGTCGTCGAGCCCGATCAGCTCGTCACCGTGCAGCTTGACCGATCCGCTGACGTCGGCGAACTCGGGCAGCAGTCCGATCACGGCCATCGCGGTGGCGGACTTTCCGGCGCCGGACTCGCCGACGAGTGCGACCACCTCGCCCGGGCCGACGTCGAAGGACATGCCGCGCACCGCGGCGACGTCCGGCCCGTCGGTGGGGAAGGTGACGGTCAGGTCCGTCACGGACAGCAGGCCGGTCACGGGCGCCGCCGCCGTCGCAGGGTCCGCGAGCTCGGGTCGAGCGCATCGCGCAGACCGTCGCCGATGACGTTGGCGCACATCACGATCAGCACCAGGATGCCGGCCGGGAACAGGAACAGCCACGGGAACGTCAGCGCCGACGGGGTGCCGTCGCTGATGAGCGTGCCGAGGGAGACGTCGGGCGGCTGGATGCCGAAGCCCAGGAAGCTCAGGCCGGTCTCGGCGAGGATCGCGATGCCGACGTTGAGCGCCGTGTCGATGATGATGATCGACGCCACGTTGGGCAGCACGTGCCGCACGATGATCCGGCGGTTCGACACCCCCATGTACCGCGCTGCGGTGACGAATTCGCGCTCGCGCAGGCTCATCGTCAGGCCGCGGACGATGCGTGCGCTGATCATCCAGCTGAACGCGGCGAGCAGCAGGATCAGCCAGAACACGGTGTCGGCGCCGCGGGTGCGCGGGGTGATGATCAGGATCAGGATGAAGCTCGGCACCACCAGAAGCAGGTCCACGACCCACATCTCGACGCGGTCGCGCCAGCCGCCGAAGTAACCGGCGATGGCCCCGACGGTCGCGGCGATCACCGTCGACACGAACGCCACGCACACGCCGATCAGCAGCGACTTCTGCATGCCGCGCAGCGTCTGCGCCAGCAGGTCCTGGCCGAGCGAGTTGGTGCCGAACCAGTGGCTGGTGCTCGGCGGCTGCTGCAGCGCCAGGTAGTCCAGCTCGGTGTAGCTCCACGGCAGCAGCGGCGGCAGCGCGTAGCAGCCGACGAACAGCAGGACCAGGATCGCGAGCGCGCCGACGGCGAGGCGGTTGCGCAGGAAGCGGCGCGTGGTCAGGGTGCGGCGCGACGCGAATCCGCCTGCGGAGATGCCGGACTGGGCCGTCGACGACGCCTGCGTGGTCACCGGTTCGTCGCTCACGCGGACACCCTCACCCTCGGGTCCAGCGCCGCGTAGATGACGTCGGACAGCAGACCGGCCAGCAGCACCGTGGCGCCGGTGAAGACGGTGATGGCGGCGACGATGTTGGTGTCCTGGGTGGCGATGCCCTGCACGGCCCATTCGCCCATGCCGTGCCAGCCGAAGATCTTCTCCACGAACACCGCCCCGGTGACGAGACCGCCCACGCTGTAGGCGAACAGCGTCGCCATCGGGATGAGTGCCGTGCGCAGCCCGTGGCGCAGCAGCGCCTGCCGCCGGGTGAGTCCCTTGGCCCGCGCGGTGCGGATGAAGTCCTGGCCGAGCACGTCGAGCATCGCGCTGCGCTGATAGCGGCTGTACCCCGCGATCGAGAACAGGGCCAACGTCACCGACGGCAGGACCAGGTGCTGCACCCGGTCGACGACGCCGCTCGTGAACCCCGGCGACACGGTGGTCGACGTCTCGCCGATGTACTGGAACAGCTGAAAGCCCAGGGCGGTGTTGATGGCGTTGGCGGGCAGCATCAGCAGGGTCGCGAGGACGAAGGTCGGCGTGCTGATCAGCAGCAGCGAGACGACCGTGATCAGCCGGTCGGAGAACCGGTACTGCCGGACCGCGCCCCACGCGCCGACCACCACGCCGATGACGGTGCCCAGCACCGACCCGATGACGACGAGTCGCAGGCTCACCCCGATGCGCCGCCACATGTCGTCGGAGACCGGCTGGCCGGTGATCGTGGTGCCGAAGTCGCCGCGCACCGCGCCGGCCGCCCAGTGTCCGTATCGCTCGAGGACGGGCTTGTCGAGGTTGAGTTCGGCGGCCTTGGCGTCGATGACGGCCTGCGGCGGGCGGGGGTTGCGGCTCTCCAGGTTCTCCAGCGGGTTGAACGCCCATGCCGTGAGGCAGAAGGTGAGGAACGACGCGAGGACCAGCAGCACCGCGTAGTTGAGGAGTCGACGAGCCAGGAACCGCGTCACGTCGCGCTCGCCGGTACTCGCATGCGGCAAGGGTAGGAGATCGCCGGGCGCACACCCCTCAACGGCCCCGATGGGCGCGCCCGCGCCGCGCGTCGGACGAGGGGGACGGGGAAGAGAACTGGCAGCACGGCCACAGCGTGCGTCCAGCTTCGGCGCGTTCACTCGGGTGTGGAGTCGGACCCCGCGGGCGGGAGTGCGACGGAGATGACGATCATTCGAAGGTGACGGACACATGACCAACGAGACCCGTAGGCACGTCAGGACGTACGCCGCGATCATCGGTGGGAGCGCGCTGGTGGCGATCGGCGCGATCAGCGCCGCGACGGTGCCCTCGACCGGACCCGATCTGGCGAAGAGCACCACGATGACGATCGGTGCGACGAGCACGGAGACCACGCCGTCGAACGCGCCGGCGGTGGCGGAGGCCGTGCCGAAGATCAAGGGACCCGCGCCGCTGCCGTCGGAGGAGGAGTCCGCCAAGTAACGGCGTGTAACAGGCAACTGGCAGGCGTTTGGCAGAACTTCACATCGGTTACCCGGTGTCTCGAAGGGGTTCGACATCCCTTTGGACACGTTCGAGCGATCGATGGGGAGTGATCCGCGTGATGACCACGAAGTTGAAGACTGTGACCGCCGCCGTTGGTGCCGGTGCTCTGCTGGCCATGGGCGGTGTCACGATGGCGACCAGTGCCGCCGAGCCCGAGCCGGCGCCCCCGGGCCCGGTGCAGCCGAGCATCACCACCTCGGAGGCGACGGTCGGTGAGACCAGCACCGAGACCACCGCGCCGCCGACGCCGACGACGACGTTCGCGGAGCCCGAGATCGAGGGCCCCGCGCCGCTGCCGTCCGAGCTGGAGGGCGTGCCGGGCTAACCCGCCGCCGACAGGGGAGGTCGCGAGGTCTGGTCGATCGACCGGATCACCGCGGCCTCCCCTTCACGCGTCGCGGCCACCTCGACGTCGTCGCCGACCCGGACGGCGGGCGTGCCCGCGCCGGGCGGCAGGACGTAGGTCGACGTGAAGTCGTCGGAGCTGCGGACGGTCACCGCCGTCGGTGACAGCGCGATCAGCCGTCCCGTCTGCGTGAGCTTCGTGGTGACGCCGGATCCGTCGGCGACGGCGATTTCCGAGTGCAAAGACGGCGTCGTCGGCGCCGATCCGAACCCCGCCTGACGGCCGGATGGTGGGCCACCGTGCGGCGGTCCCAGCCGCGGCCCCTCGGCGGTGGCTCTGTACACCGCGGCGCCACCGCCGCCGGCGACGACGACGGCGACCCCCACTGCGGCGAGTGTGCCGCGCACGCCCCACGAGTTCATCGCTCCACTGTGCGCGCCCGGCATGTGAGCGCGCTGTGGACGGCGTCAGCGGCGGCTGAGCGGATCTCTCACAGCCGGCGCATAGGTTCGACACAGGGTCGGCCCACCGGTCCGGTCGATAATGGGGGACATGACCACCGGTTCGACTCACGACAGGGACGCCGGGCGCGTCGTCATGCGGCGCGCGGACGGCAGCCCGATCAACGTCCTGGTCGTCGACGACGAACCCGTGCTGGCCGAGCTGGTGTCGATGGCCCTGCGGTACGAGGGCTGGGACATCACCACCGCGGGCGACGGCGCGTCGGCGATCGCCGCGGCCCGCCAGACGCCTCCCGACGTGGTCGTGCTCGACGTGATGCTGCCCGACATGAGCGGCCTCGACGTCCTCGCGGAACTGCGTGCCCAGACGCCCGGCCTGCCGCTGCTGCTGCTCACGGCCAAGGACTCCGTCGAGGACCGCATCGCGGGCCTGACCGCGGGCGGCGACGACTACGTGACGAAGCCGTTCAGCATCGAGGAGGTGGTGCTGCGGCTGCGCGCGCTGCTGCGCCGCACCGGCATCGCCGACGAGTCCGGCGGGGCACAGATCGTGGTGGGCGACCTGGTCCTCGACGAGGACAGTCACGAGGTGACCCGCGCGGGCGAGTCGATCACGTTGACCGCCACCGAGTTCGAGCTGCTGCGGTTCATGATGCGCAACGCGAAGCGCGTGTTGAGCAAGGCGCAGATCCTCGATCGGGTGTGGAGCTACGACTTCGGCGGCCGGTCCAACATCGTCGAGCTGTACGTCAGCTACCTGCGCAAGAAGATCGACAGCGGACGCGAGCCGATGATCCACACCCTGCGGGGGGCCGGGTATGTCCTCAAGCCCGCCCGCTGACGGTTCCCGCACCCGCGTCTTCTCCCCGCGCACCTGGTCGCTGCGGGTCCGGCTGCTGGTCACGCAGATCGTCCTGCTCGCCACGGTGTGCGCGGCGATCGGCGTCGGGACTGAGTTGGCGCTGCAACGCTTCCTCAGCCATCAGCTCGACGAGCAGTTGCTCGAGGCGGGCAGACGCTCGGCGGCCATCTTCGACCTGCCGTTCCCGCCGCCGGACCTGCCCGCGGACAGGCGCTTCAATCCCGAGGCGGGCCCGGGGCCGGGCTTCCTCAACGCGCCCGGCCAGGCCGCCCGCACTGCCGGGGCGGTCATCGAGACCGACGGCGCCGTCGATGCCGGCGTGATCACCGCCGACGGCAGCCGATCCGAGGTGAGCGCCGCCGCGGCCGCCGAACTCGCCGCGGTGCCGCCCACCCACACGCCGCAGACCGTCGTCCTCGACGGGTTGGGCCGCTACCGCGTCATCGGACTGCACTCCCGGCACGGCAGCCAGACGATCGTGACCGGGCTGCCGACGGCGGTGATCGACGACACCGCGTTGTGGGTGCTCGGCATGTTCTGCGTGGTCGCGATCACCGCGCTGCTCGCCGCGACGATCGCGGGAATCCTGGTCATCCGACGCCAACTGGCGCCGCTGTCCCGGGTGGCGGCCGCCGCGCGCGACGTCGCCGACCTCGAACTCGACCGCGGCGAGGTGAGCCTGCCGACGCCGATCGTCCGGGTGGACCCGGCGGGCGCGCACACCGAGGTGGGTCAGCTCGGGTCGGCGCTCAACCGGATGCTGGACCGCATCTCCGGGGCGCTGTCGGCGCGACACGAGAGCGAGACCCGGGTGCGCCGGTTCGTCGCCGACGCCAGCCACGAGCTGCGCACCCCGCTGGCCGCCATCCGCGGGTACACCGAACTGGCGCAACGCAAACGGGACGAACTGCCCGACGACGTGGCGCAC
This sequence comes from Mycobacterium sp. PTI7, assembly GCF_056679845.1. Lineage (NCBI taxonomy): Bacteria > Bacillati > Actinomycetota > Actinomycetes > Mycobacteriales > Mycobacteriaceae > Mycobacterium > Mycobacterium sp. PTI7. The sequence continues at coordinate 3,060,443 of NZ_CM155252.1, read as the reverse complement.
GCGATGAGCCGGGTGCAGTCCGAGACGTTGCGCATGACCCAGCTCGTCGAGGACATGCTCCTGCTGGCCCGCCTCGACGCGGGCCGCCCGCTCGAACGCGAGAGCGTCGACCTGTCGCGACTGGTCGTCGACACGGTGAGCGACGCGCACGTCGCCGGCCCCGACCACGCGTGGTCCATCGACCAGCCGGAGGAGCCGGTGCTGGTCCTCGGCGACGAGGCACGCCTGCACCAGGTGCTCGCGAACCTCCTCGCCAACGCCCGGACGCACACCCCGGCGGGAACGTCGGTGACCACGTCGCTCGAGGTGGACGGTGACGCCGTGGTTTTAAGCGTCGCCGACGACGGGCCCGGCATCTCCGCCGCACTGCAGGGCGAGGTCTTCGAGCGGTTCGCCCGCGGTGACTCGTCGCGCTCCCGGCGCGACGGCGGCACCGGGCTCGGCCTCGCGATCGTCGCTGCCGTGGTGAAGGCGCACGACGGCACCATCGAGGTCGACAGCGTCCCGGGGTCGACGGAGTTCGTGGTGCGGTTGCCCGGCGGTTCACAGCCCACCCACAGCAGAGGCACATCAGGGGCCTAGTCGGCCGAACGACACTCGGAGGAGTGACAGCCGTACTGCCGCGCGCGGCGACACCCGAGGACACCGCCCGCGGCGGATCGACGACGCAGCGGTGGGAACGGGTCCGGTTCGGCGCCCTGCTGGTGGCGACGGCGGCACTGTACCTGTGGAACCTGTCGGCCAGCGGATGGGCGAACGCGTTCTACTCCGCTGCCGCACAGGCCGGTTCCACCGACTGGACGGCCATGCTGTTCGGCTCGAGCGATGCGGGCAACGCGATCACCGTCGACAAGATCCCGGCGGCGCTGTGGGTCATGGATGCCTCCGTGCGGCTGTTCGGCTTGGGCTCGTGGAGCGTGCTCGCCCCGCAGGCGCTGATGGGCGTCGGCGCCGTCGCCGTCCTGTACGCGGCCGTCCGCCGCGCTGCCGGACCCGGTGCCGCGCTGATCGCCGGCGCGGTCTTCGCGCTGACACCCGTTGCGGCCCTGATGTTCCGCTTCAACAACCCCGACGCCCTGCTGGTGCTGATGCTGGTGATCGGCGCCTACTGCACGCAGCGCGCGTGCGAGCGGGACGCCGGACGGTGGTGGCTGGTCGCGACCGGCGTCGTGGTGGGCGTGGCGTTCCTGGCGAAGATGCTGCAGGCGTTCCTCGTCCTGCCCGCGTTCGCCGTCGCCTACCTCGCGACCGCGGCCGTCCCGTGGCGCCACCGGGTGCTCCGGCTCGCCGCGGGCACGGTGGCGCTCGTCGTGTCCTCGGGCTGGTACCTGGTGCTCGTCGAACTGTGGCCCGCGTCGTCACGGCCCTACGTCGGCGGCTCGCAGAAAGACAGCATCGTCGAACTGGCCCTGGGCTACAACGGGTTGGGTCGCCTCACCGGTGAGGAGGTCGGCGGTCTCGGCAACCTCGACTACGACGTCGGCTGGAGCCGCCTGCTCGGCAGCGGGATGGGCGCCTACGCCGGCTGGCTGCTGCCGACCGCGCTGATCTGCCTCGTCGCGGGGCTGCTGATCACGCGGCGAGCGCCGCGCACCGACGCCGCACGCTGCGGGCTCATCCTGTGGGGCGGCTGGCTGGTCGTCACCGCGGTGGTGTTCAGCGCCGCGGGCGGCATCGTGCACTCCTACTACACGGTCGCGTTGGCGCCCGCGATCGGCGCCGTGATCGGCATCGGCTCGACGATGCTGTGGCGCAACCGGTTCGACGTCCGCGCGGCGAGTGCCATGGCGTCGACGGTCGCGGTGACGGTGGTGCTGGCGGCCGTCCTGCTGAACCGGCACGCGGACTGGCCGGCCTGGTTCACGGTCGGCGTCGCCGCGGTGGGCATCGGCGCGGCGGTGCTGCTGCTGGTCAACGCGCGTCTGCCGCGCCGGGTGGCGCTGGCCGCCGCCGGGCTCGCCGTCGCCGCCTGCCTCGCCGGACCCGGTGCCTACGCCGTCGCGACCGCCGCCACGCCGCACAGCGGGGCCATCCCGTCGGTCGGGCCGGCGAGCGGTGCGGGCCAGTTCGGCGGCATGACGGGGTTCCTGGGAGCACCCACGCCCGGCGCCGGTCTGACGGCGCTGCTCGCCGAGGACGCCGACCAGTACCGTTGGGCCGCAGCGGTCGTCGGCTCCAACAATGCCGCCGGGTACCAGCTGGCGAGCGGCGCGCCCGTGATGGCCGTCGGCGGGTTCAACGGCACCGACCCGGCGCCCACGCTGCCGGAGTTCCAGCGATTCGTGGCCGACGGCGACGTGCACTACTTCATCCGCAGCCGCATCATGGGCACCTTCGGTCGGGGCGAGGCCACCGGCAGCCGCGCCGCCGCCGACGTCGCGGCGTGGGTGGAGTCGCACTTCACCCCGATGATCGTCGACGACGTCGTGGTCTACGACCTCACCGCACCCCCCGCCGCGTGATTCACAGCCGGCGCATAGCTCGCCCAAACGGCCGCCACACCACGCCCCCCGAGGATGAGGTCATGACGCAACTCGACACGCGGCCCGAACGGGTGACCCGCTTCGCCTCCCGCCCCAATGCGGCTCGCGCCGCCGCCGCGCGCGGGGTGCCGGTGCTCGACGTGGTGATCCCCGTCTACAACGAGGAGGCCGCCCTCGCGGAGTCGGTGCACCGGCTGCACCGGCACCTGCACGAGACGTTCCCGTACGAGGTGCGCATCACGATCGCCGACAACGCCAGCGTCGACGGCACCCCGCGGGTGGCCGCCGAACTCGCCGCCGACCTCGAGGGCGTGCGCGTCGTGCGGCTCGAGCAGAAGGGCCGCGGCCGGGCGCTGCACGACGCGTGGCTGCACTCGGACGCCGAGGTGCTGGCCTACATGGACGTCGACCTGTCGACCGATCTCACCGGCCTCGCCCCGTTGGTCGCGCCGCTCATCTCGGGGCACTCCGACCTCGCGATCGGCACCCGGCTGGGCCGCGGGTCCCGCGTGGTCCGCGGGGCCAAGCGCGAGTTCATCTCCCGCTGCTACAACCTGATCCTGCGGTCGACGCTCAGCGCCGGCTTCTCCGACGCGCAGTGCGGGTTCAAGGCGATCCGCGCCGACGTCGCCCGCGAGTTGGTGCCGCACGTGTCCGACACCGGCTGGTTCTTCGACACCGAACTGCTGGTGCTCGCCGAGCGCAGCGGGCTGCGCATCCACGAGGTCCCGGTCGACTGGGTGGACGACCCCGACAGCCGCGTCGACATCGTCTCGACCGCGGCGGCCGATCTCCGTGGTGTCGGACGGCTGCTGCGCGGCTTCGCCGACGGCTCCATCCCCGTCAACGCCATTGCGGCGCAACTCGGTCCGTCACGACGTGCGGCCGCACCGCGCTCGCTGTTCCGGCAGGTGGTCAGGTTCGGCGCCGTCGGCGTCGCGTCCACGGCCGCCTACCTGGTGCTGTTCGTGCTACTCCACGGCTGGATCGGCGCGCAGGCCGCCAACCTGGTCGCCCTGCTGGTCACCGCCGTCGGCAACACCGCGGCCAACCGCCGGTTCACGTTCGGCGTCGCGGGCAACGGCGCGCGCCACCACGTCGAGGGTCTGATCGTCTTCGGCATCGCCCTCGCGATCACCAGCGGCGCACTCGCCGGCCTGCACGCGTTCGTCGAGACCCCGCACCGCATGGTCGAACTCGGTGTGCTGGTGGTCGCCAACCTGGTCGCGACGGCGGTCCGCTTCGTCCTCCTCCGCGGCTGGGTCTTCCATCCCCGCCGCTCCCGTTCGACCTCGAAGGAAATCCAGTCATGACCCTCACCGCAGACCGCCGGGCGGAGGTGCGCGCCCACGACGGCGACGTTCCCGATCCGCGCTGGGCCAGCTCCGGCCTCGTGGCCCTGCTCGTCGGCACCGCCGTGCTCTACCTCTGGGGGCTCGGCTCGTCGGGCTGGGCGAACAGCTACTACGCCGCCGCCGCCCAGGCCGGAACGCAGAGCTGGAAGGCGTGGCTGTTCGGCTCGCTGGACGCGGGCAATGCGATCACCGTCGACAAGCCGCCCGCCGCGATGTGGGCGATGGGCCTGTCCGGCAGGCTGTTCGGCTTCAACGAGTTCACCATGCTGCTCCCGCAGGCGCTGATGGGCGTCGCGTCGGTGGCGCTGCTGTACGTCACGGTGAAGCGCTGCAGCGGTGCGGGCGCCGGCCTCGTCGCCGGGACGGTCCTCGCCCTCACCCCGGTGGCGACGCTCATGTTCCGCTACAACAACCCCGACGCACTGTTGGTCCTCCTGCTCGTCGTCGCGGCCTACTGCACGGTGCGGGCCATCGAGAACGGCAGTTACCGGTGGATGGCGCTGACCGGCGTCGCCGTGGGCTTCGCGTTCCTCACCAAGATGCTGCAGGCGTTCCTGCCCGTGCCGGCATTCGCACTGGCGTTCCTCGTCGCGGCGCCGACGTCGCTGTGGCGGCGGCTGGGCGCGCTGGTGGTCGCCGGGGTCGCCGTGATCGTGTCGGCGGGCTGGTACGTCGCGCTGGTCAGCCTGTGGCCCGCCGACACCCGGCCCTACATCGCCGGGTCTACCGACAACAGCCTGCTGCAATTGGCGCTGGGTTACAACGGGATCCAGCGCATCGTCGGCGGTGGCGGACCCGCCGGAGGCGGCGGCGACGCGGGCCCCGGTGGAGAGGGCAGACCGTTCGGCGGCAACGTGTTCTTCGGCGGCGAGCCCGGCATCGGCCGCATGTTCGGACCGTCGTTCGGCACCGAGGCGTCGTGGCTGCTGCCCGTCGCGCTCGTCGGCATCGTCGTGCTGGCGTGGCTGACGTGGCGTGCCGCGCGCACCGACCTGCGCCGGGCGAGCATGCTGCTGTGGGGCGGTTGGCTGCTGATCACCGCGCTCGTCTTCAGCTTCATGGACGGCACCGTGCACCCGTACTACGTCGTGGCGCTGGCCCCGGCGATCGCCGCACTGGTCGGCATGACGGTGCCCGAGCTGTGGCGTCGCAGGGCCGTCCTCGTACCGCGCCTGATACTCGCGGCGATGCTCGCCGGCACCGGGGCGTGGGCGTTCGTCCTGCTGGGCCGCAGCCCCGAATGGCTTCCGGCACTGCGCTGGGTGATCCTGGTCGGCTCCGTCCTGGTGGCCGCCGCACTGGCCGTCGGCGCGCAGCGTGCCGGTCGGGCGACGGCCGTCCTCGCCGCGCTCGCCTGCCTCGTCGGACTCGGCGCCACCGTCGCGTACTCGTGGCAGACGGTCGCGGGGCAGCACAATGGACCGGTCGCGACGTCTGGTCCCGCCAAGGCCGGCGGGTTCGGCTTCGGGCCCCCGGGAGGAGACGACAAGCCCGACGACGAGTCAGCCGACAAGTCCGGCGATCCGTTCGGCACGAGGGACAACCCGCAGCTGGAGGGCCTGCTGAAGGGCACCGACAGTCGTTGGGCCGCAGCGGGAATCGGGTCCATGCAGGTGAGCACCCTCGAGTTGAAGACCGGCGAGTCGTTGATGGCGATCGGTGGCTTCACCGGTGGCGATCCGTCGCCGACGCTCGAGCAGTTCCAGAAGTACGTCTCCGACGGTCAGGTGCGGTACTTCATCGCCTCCGAGCGGTTCGGTCCGCCCGGACACCGCGACGGCACCGCGACGGAGATCTCGTCGTGGATCGAGGCGAACTTCGCGAAGGCCGACGTCGGCGGCACGACCGTCTACGACCTGGAATCACCGCGATCCTGACGCTGTCGGGCCCGGGCAGGCGTCACTACCGTCGGTGGTGACGTCTGCCCGCATCGCCAGGAGATCCCATGTCCGTGACCGACGAATACCTGAAGAACAACGAGGCCTACGCGGCCCGGTTCGAGGGCCCGCTGCCGCTGCCGCCGAGCAAGCACGTCGCGGTGGTCGCCTCGCCTGCATGGACGCCCGGCAGTCGCTGAGGCGCATACGAGGCCGGCACGTTCCTCACCCTGCAAGAGAGACCCCCGAGCGCACGCTTGTTGACGCTCCCTCTCGGGAAACGCGTTAACCATGTGTGCGCTCGGCATCCGCGGTGACGTGCACTTCCGCGAATGTCGACTGCCCCTGCCGCATTTACCGTAGCGTCAACGCGATCATCTCTGCGAGGCGTCGCCGATCAGCCCTCGGCGCCGGCTCGAGAAGGGCCGGTCCGCATGCGCATCGTCGTCGACCTCAACCGCTGCCTGGGTTACGCGCAATGCGTGCCCCTGGCGCCGGAGGTCCTTCAACTCAGCGGCGAAGAGGCGCTCATGTACGACCCGAATCCCGATGAGTCGCAACGCCAGCAGGTAGCGCGTGCCGTGGCGTCCTGCCCGGTGCAGGCCATCATCGCGGAGATGGACCCGCCGTCGGACCGGACGACGACATGAGGACGCTGATCGACGAACTCGTCAGCACCTTCAAAGCCGAGGGCCGGATCGTCATCGTCGGTGCGTCGCTGGCTGGCCTCCGCGCCGCGGAGGCGTTGCGCGACGAGGGTTTCACCGGCTCCCTGACGATCATCGGCGACGAGGTGCACGAACCCTACGACCGGCCGCCGCTGTCCAAGCAGGTGCTGAAGGGATGGGTGCCTGCGGGGAACACAAAGTTGCCGCGATTGCGCGCCGTCGACGCCGACTGGCGCCTCGGCGTGGCGGCCACGGGACTGGACCGCGACAACCACGAGGTCCTGCTCGCCAACGGCGACAGGGTGCCCTACGACAGGCTGCTGATCGCCACCGGCGTCCGCTCCCGCGAGTGGTTCAATCCCGAGGAGGCCAAGCTCAAGGGCCTCTTCACGTTGCGCACCAGTGACGACGCGGCGGCGATTCAGGCGGCGTTCAAGGCCGAGCCGAGGCGGGTGCTGATCGTCGGAGCCGGGTTCATCGGTTCCGAAATCGCCTCGGTGTGCCGTGATCTCGGATTGAACGTGACGGTCGCGGAACGATCCAGTGCACCTCTGGTGGGACCGCTCGGCGGTGTCATCGGCGACATCGCTGCCAAGATGCAGCGCGACGCCGGAGTGGATTTGCGTACCGGGGTGGCAGTCGAAGCGCTCAAGGGTGACGCCGACGGTCACGTCCGGCAGGCTCAACTGTCGGACGGCACGCTGCTCGACGTCGACGTGGTGGTGGCGTCGCTCGGTTCAGTCCGCAACATCGAGTGGCTCGACGGCGCGGAACTCGCGACCGGGTTTTGGGGGGTCGGCTGCGACGCCGGGTGCCGGGCCTTCGACATCAACGGAGTGGTGACCGACAACATCTTCGTCGCCGGTGACATCGCCCGAGCACCGCACGTGCTCTACGAGTACCAGTTCATGGCGATCGAACACGTGGACGCCGCGGTGCTGGGTGCCCAGACCGCCGCGCACAACATGGTCAATCTCGAGAAGGCGCGCCGACCGCACCTGCCGCTGCCGCAGTTCTGGTCCGGCCAGTTCGGCGTCAACATCAAGGGTGTCGGCGTGTGCTCGTTCGGTGACGAGATCGTCTTCACCCAGGGCTCGGTGGAGGACTTGCGATTCGCCGCCGCCTTCGGCAAGAACGGCCGCATCGTCGGCGCGATCACGTTCAACCACGGTAAGTGGCTCGAGTACTACGCACGGCTCATCGAACGGTCTGCGCCGTTCCCGCCACCGCCGCCGGGCTATGACGTGCCCGCGAACTCGGAGGTGATGTCGGCTCGTTTCGGTGACCCGCGTGCACCGACCGGGATTCCCGACGTCGTCCTCACCGGCCACGACCCGACCTCCCGCGGCGCCGAGTTCCGCGCCAGAGCCCGCTAGAACGGACCAAGGATGACTACTGCTGCCACCGCCTGGACCGAGGCGATGAAGTACGAGAACCGCCATGACCCCTACCGGTTCTTCGACGAGCTGCGCCAGACGCCCGTCGTGCAGGTCGCCGACCGGGTCTACGTGGTGACCGGCTACCGCGAACTGTTGCAACTCGCGCACGACCCGCACGTCAGCTCCGACATCAGCCGCAGCCCGATCTCGGGCCAACCGCCGGAGCAGGCGAGCGCCGGCGCCGAGCACATGCAGGCTTACGGCCGCGAGGCAAGCCTGATCGTGTCCGACCCGGCGAAGCACGACAGGCAGCGTCGACAGGTCATGCGGCACTTCGCCCCGCCGCACTCTCCGGACGTCATCCCCAACATGGCCGCTGACATCCAGACCCTGTGCGACGACTCCCTCACCGGCCTCAAAGCCAAGGGTGGCAACACGTTCGACGTCGTCGACGATTACGCCTATCCGGTACCGGTCGCCGTCATCTGCCAGATCCTCGGCGTGCCCCTCAAGGACGAGCCGACCTTCCACGGCTGGATCTTCGACTTCATGGCGGGCATGGACCTGGGTCCGGACGCCGCCACCGAGGAGGGGCAGGCGCGCAGGGCGAAGGGTCAGCAGAGCACCGCCGCGCTGACCGCGTACATGGATGATCTGATCCGCGGTTTCCTGACCGATCCGCAGGACAGCGTGCTGTCGAAGATGGTGAATGACACGGACGGCCCGGATGGGCCGATGACGGTGCAGGAGGCGGCGGCCAATGCCATGCTGCTGCTGATCGCCGGCCACGACTCGACGGTCAACACCATCGCGCACTGTGTGCTGCTGCTCCTGCGCAACCCGGAGTCGCTCGATCTGCTGCGGGCGAAGCCCGAGCTGATCCCCGCGGCGATCGAGGAGGTGCTCCGGCTGCAGTCCGCCGTCCAGTTCTTCCCGAGCCGCAGCGTCACCGCCGACGTCGAGGTGGGCGGTGTGGTCATTCCGGCGGGTTCGGCGGTGCACCTGCTGTACGGCGCCGCCAACCGCGACCCGAAGCGGTTCCCGGACCCGGAGAAGTTCGACATCGAGCGCAAGGACAACCAGCACGTGGGCTGGGGCCGCGGCGTGCACAGCTGTGTCGGCGGTCCACTGGCGCGTCTCGAGGTCAACATCGCGGTGGAGACGTTCCTGCGGCGGGTCGAGAACCCGCGTCTGGTCGTCGATCCGCCGCCCTACCGGCAGAATCAGGTGTTCCGCGGACCGCTGCACCTCGAGGTCCAGTTCGACCGGATCACGCCCTGACGATGCGGGCCTTCCAGTTCGTCGAATGGCAACAGCCAGGGCAACTCCGAGACGTGCCGGTGCCCGAACCGGGCCCGGGGGAGGTACTGGTCAAGGTCGGTGGCGCAGGCGCGTGCCACTCGGACCTCCACCTGCTGGAGGCGCCCGCGGGAGCCCTGGAGCTACCGTTCACGCTCGGCCACGAGAACGCCGGATGGGTGGAGCAGATGGGCCCTGGCGCAACCGGTTTCGCGACTGGCGATCCCGTCATCGTCTACGGGCCGTGGGGCTGCGGCCTCTGCATGAACTGCCGTCGGGGGATGGAGAACTACTGCCAGATGCCTGGCAAGCCGACCCCGGGTGGGCTGGGCGGCAACGACGGTGGCATGGCCGAGTACCTGCTGGTCCCCTCGACGCGCTACCTGATCCCGCTCGGCGACCTGGATCCCCGTGACGCGGCGCCGCTCACCGATGCGGGCCTGACGAGCTACCACGCGGTCAAGCGTTCGGTGCACCTGCTGGGGCCGGGTTCGACGGCGGTGGTCATCGGCGCGGGCGGCCTCGGGCAGATGGCCATCCAGGTGCTGAAGGCGCTCAGCGGCGCAACCACCGTTGTCGCCGTCGACACGTCGGACGCCAAACTGGAGATCGCCACGAGCATGGGTGCCGACGAGGTCCTCGTCTCCGGCGACGACGCCGTGCGGCAGATCGGGGACGTCACCCGGGGACTGGGCGCCGAACTCGTCCTCGACATGGTCGGCATCGCGCCCACCCTCACGATGGCGGCCAGGGTGTCGCGGACGCTCGGACACCTCACCGTCGTCGGCCTCGGCAACGCCTCACTTCCGGTCGGTTTCCACAGTCCGGCGCTCGAATGCTCCGTCGCAGCACCGTTCTGGGGCAGCATCCCCGAACTCATCGAGGTGGTCAGCCTCGCGCAGAGCGGCAAACTCACGATGCTCGTCGAACACTTCCCGCTCGACCAGGCTGAGCACGCGTATCACCTCTTGCACGACGGCAAGATCCGCGGTCGCGCGGTCATCACGCCACACGGCTAGGGGTTCGGCGCGTCGGCGGCGCCGAGTGTGTGGGTCGTCGACCGTGCTCTCGGCGGATGCATTCAGAACCCGCACAGTGGCGCTCGGTGCGCCCGTTCGCACCCCGACCGTTGACACCGCACCGCACCCCGTCGTACATTCCAGGGCATGATTGTAATTCTGGCTAACTCTACCAACTTAAAGAGGAAGTCATGACGACCGCTGAACTCGATCAGCCGGCCGGCAAGTACGAGTTGAGCCACCTGCGCTCGCTCGAGGCCGAGGCCATCCACATCATTCGCGAGGTCGCCGCTGAGTTCGAGAAGCCGGTGCTGCTGTTCTCCGGTGGCAAGGACTCGATCGTCATGCTGCACCTGGCGATCAAGGCGTTCCAGCCCGGCCGCCTGCCGTTCCCGGTGATGCACGTCGACACCGGACACAACTTCGACGAGGTGCTCGCCGTCCGCGACCAGCTCGTCGCCGAGAGCGGCGTGCGGCTCGTCGTCGCCAAGGTGCAGGACGACATCGACGCCGGCCGCGTCGTCGAGACCATCCCGTCGCGCAACCCGATGCAGACCTTCACGCTGCTGCGGGCCATCCGCGAGAACAAGTTCGACGCGGCCTTCGGTGGTGCCCGCCGCGACGAGGAGAAGGCACGCGCCAAGGAGCGCGTCTTCAGCTTCCGCGACGAGTTCGGCCAGTGGGATCCCAAGGCCCAGCGGCCGGAGCTGTGGAACCTGTACAACGGCCGCCACCACAAGGGCGAGCACATCCGCGCCTTCCCGATCTCCAACTGGACCGAGTTCGACATCTGGTCCTACATCGGTGCCGAGAAGATCACGCTGCCGTCGATCTACTACGCGCACCAGCGCAAGGTCTTCGAGCGCGACGGCATGCTGCTCGCGGTGCACGAGTTCCTGCACCCGCGCAAGGACGAGCCGATCATCGAGAAGACCGTGCGGTTCCGCACCGTCGGCGACGTCACCTGTACGGGCTGCGTCGAGTCCACGGCGGCCACGGTCGCCGAGGTGATCGCCGAGACGGCCATCTCGCGGCTCACCGAACGTGGCGCCACGCGCGCCGACGACCGGATCTCCGAGGCCGGTATGGAAGATCGCAAGCGCGAGGGGTACTTCTGACATGGGGCGAGCGAAGCGACGGGAAAATTGACATGGCAACGCTTCTGAGGATTGCGACCGCAGGGTCGGTCGACGACGGCAAGTCGACGCTGATCGGCCGGCTGCTGTACGACTCGAAGGCCGTCATGGAGGACCAGCTCGCCGCCGTCGAGCGCACCTCCAAGGAACGCGGCAACGACTACACCGACCTCGCCCTGGTGACCGACGGCCTGCGGGCCGAGCGCGAGCAGGGCATCACCATCGACGTCGCGTACCGCTACTTCGCCACGTCGAAGCGCAAGTTCATCATCGCCGACACGCCGGGGCACATCCAGTACACCCGCAACATGGTGACCGGCACGTCGACCGCTCAGCTCGCGATCGTCCTCGTCGACGCCCGGCACGGCCTGCTCGAGCAGTCCCGCCGGCACGCATTCCTTGCGTCGCTGTTGGGGATTCAGCACATCGTGCTCGCCGTCAACAAGATGGACCTCGTCGACTGGTCGCAGGAGCGGTTCGAGAAGATCCGCGACGAGTTCCACGAGTTCGCCGCCCGGCTCGACGTGCACGACGTCACGTCGATTCCGCTGTCGGCGCTCAACGGCGACAACGTCGTCACCAAGTCCGACGCCACGCCGTGGTACGAGGGGCCGGCGCTGCTCAATCACCTCGAGGAGGTGTACGTCGCCGGTGACCGCAACCTGATCGACGTGCGCTTCCCGGTGCAGTACGTGATCCGCCCGCAGACCCGCGAGCACGCCGACCACCGCAGCTATGCGGGCACCGTCGCGAGCGGGGTGCTGCGTCCCGGTGACGAGATCGCCGTGCTGCCATCGGGACAGACGAGCCGGATCACGGCGATCGAGGGTCCCACCGGACCCGTCGACGAGGCGTTCCCGCCGATGGCCGTGTCGATCAGCCTCGCCGACGACGTCGACGTGTCGCGCGGCGACATGATCGCGCGGGACAACAACCGCCCGCACGTCACGCAGGAGTTCGACGCGATGGTGTGCTGGATGGCCGACGCAGCCGCGCTCGAGCCCGGTCGGGACTATCTGATCAAGCACACGACCCGCACCACGCGGGCCAAGGTCGTCGCACTCGACTACCGTCTCGACGTCAACACGCTGCACCGGGACAAGAGCGCAACGGCGTTGAAGCTCAATGAACTCGGCCGGATCACCCTGCGCACCCAGGTGCCCCTGCTGCTCGACGAGTACGCCCGCAACGCCGCCACCGGATCGTTCATCCTCATCGACCCCGACACCAACGGCACGATCGCCGCGGGCATGGTGCGCGACACCACGCCGGTGGCGAATCGCTCCGCGACGCCGAACACCGTGCGCCACCAGTCGCTGGTGCGCACCGACGACCGGCTCTCGAAGGGCCGCACGGTGTGGTTCACCGGTCTGTCGGGTTCGGGCAAGTCGTCGGTGGCGGTGCTCGTCGAGCAGAAGCTGCTCGCCAACGGGTGTCCCGCCTACGTGCTCGACGGCGACAACCTGCGGCACGGACTGAACGCCGACCTCGGCTTCTCGATGTCCGACCGGGCGGAGAACCTGCGCCGCCTGGCGCACATCGCGACGCTGATGGCCGACTCGGGCCTCACGGTGCTGGTGCCGGCCATCAGCCCGCTCGAGGAGCATCGCGAGCTGGCCCGGAAGGTGCACTCCGAGAAGGGGTTCACCTTCTTCGAGGTGTTCATGGACACCCCGCTCGACGACTGCGAGGCACGCGACCCCAAGGGGCTCTACGCCAAGGCCCGGGCCGGCGAGATCACCCACTTCACCGGCATCGACAGCCCGTACCAGCGGCCCAAGAACCCGGACCTGCGGCTCGTCCCCGGACCCACGCCCGACGAGTTGGCGGATAGCGTGGTCGACATGTTGAAGGCCCACGCGTGACCGACCACGAGGTGGCGGCGCGCCTCGCCACCGAGGCGGGCGCACTCCTGCTGGAGGTGCGCCGTGAGTTCGCCGACGCGGACGCCGCGGAGCGGAAGGCCGCGGGTGACACGCGCGCCCACGAGTTCCTGATGCGCGCGCTGGCGTCCGAGCGCCCCGACGACGCCGTGCTGTCCGAGGAGGCCACCGAGGAGGAGCGCGCCAACTCCAGGCGGCTGACCGCCGACCGGGTGTGGATCGTCGACCCGCTCGACGGCACCCGGGAGTTCTCCGAACTCGGCCGTGACGACTGGGCCGTGCATGTCGCGCTGTGGCAGTCCGGCGAACTGGTCGCCGGTGCGGTCGCGCTGCCGGCCCAGGGCGTCACGCTGGCCACCCCGGACGTGGCCCCGCCGCCCGCGGCCCCCGCGGTACCGCGTGTCGTGGTGTCGCGGACCCGTCCGCCTGCCGTCGCACTCGCCGTGTGCGAGGCGCTCGGCGGCACGCTCGTCGAGATGGGATCGGCGGGTGCCAAGGTCGCGTCCGTGGTGCAGGGCGTGTCCGACGTGTACGTGCACGCCGGCGGGCAGTACGAGTGGGACTCCGCGGCGCCCGTCGCGGTGGCCCGCGCCGCGGGCCTGTACACCTCGCGCCTGGACGGGTCGCCGCTGCGCTACAACCAGTCCGACGTCTCGCTGCCGGACCTGATCGTGTGCCGGCCCGAGTTCCGGGACGCGGTGCTCGCCGTCACGACCCGGGCCTAGGGCCGTCAAGACGGCGTAAACATCGGCCGCGGCGGTGTCATGGGCCCGTATGGATCCGCGCCGACGCCCGCCGTCCGGCGTAGTCCTGATGGCATGCCCTCCGCACTCGTCACGAACGACCCCTCGCCACTGCGCAATTCGATCAGGGGCGTCCGCAGCGCGCTCCCCGGCGCCGGCTGCGGCGTGTCCGCGGCCGCGCTCGCCGATCCGGCGGTCGCCCGGTGGGTGCGCGAGCACGGGCTGACGGTCACCGTCGACGCCGACGACCACCTGGCCCGGGTGCTGTCGACCGGGGTCCGCCCCAACCAGCTGGTGTTCCGGTGCGGTCCGGTGACCGACTCGATCCGTCAGGCGGTGAACCTCGGGCTGACCCGCTTCGTCGTCGGGACGTCCCGCCACATCGCCGGCCTGTCGCGCTGCGCCCAGCGCACCAAGTACCTCTACCTCGACGGTCGCTGCCCGCTGGTGCTCTGCGACCGCCGGTTGAGCGTCATCGGCCTGCACGCCGACGTGGACGACTCCGGCGGCGCCGTCGAGTGGGCCGCCGAGGCCGAACGGCTGCTCTGCCGGGCGGCGCTCCTCAAGACGTGCGGGTCGCCGGTCCGGCGGATCGTGCTCAGCGGCGGATCCGGCGACCCGGGGCCGACGGGCGGGACCGATCGGCTCACCGGCATCGCCGCCGCCGTCGACGCCGCACTGCGCGAGGGGTGCGACCGCTGGCAGGTGTCACGCCCGGCCGTGACGCTGATCGCGGGCTCGCACTAGCCTGGCGAGATGACCAATCCCACGCTGCGCGCGCTGGCCGAACTTCCCCTGACGCCCGCGCCGCTGGGCGACTCGACGCTGGTGCTGATCGACTGCCAGAACACCTACACCCGGGGCGTCATGGAACTCGAGGGCGTCGGCGCCGCGCTCGAGGAGGTCGCCGCGCTGCTGGACCGGGCCAGGACGGCCGGGGTGCCGATCATCCACGTCCAGCACAGCGACGGCCCCGGCTCGCTGTACGACGTCGAGGGGGAGAGCGGCGCCATCGTGCCGCTGGTCGCGCCCCGCGACGGCGAGCCCGTGGTGGTCAAGCAGTATCCGAACTCGTTCGTGCAGACGGACTTCGACGAGCGCCTCAAGGCCGTCGGGGCGCAGAACCTGGTCCTGACCGGCTTCATGACGCACATGTGCGTGAACTCGACTGCCCGTGGTGCGTTCAACGGCGGCTACTCGCCGACCGTGGTGGCCGCGGCGACCGCGACGCGCAGCCTCCCCGGCGTCGACGGCACCCCCGTGCCCGCGGCCTCGATCCACGGTGCCAGCCTCGCCGGGCTCGCCGACATGTTCGCCGTCGTCGTTCCCGACGCCGCCGCGATCCCGGACTGATCGCCGTGACGCGTCCCTCCACCGAGGTGTCCCGGCTCGCCGAGAAGCAGACCACGTCGCGCGATGCCCTCGACGAACTGCTCGCGGCGACCCCACTGGCGACCGTCGCGCTGGTCCGCGACGGCCACCCGGTGGTGTTCCCGACCGGCTTCACCCGCATCGACGACGACCTCGTGATCCACGGTTCCACCGGGTCGCCGTGGATGCGGGCACTGGCCGCGGGTGCGCCCGCGGCCGTGTCGGTGACGGCGCTCGACGGGGTCATGGTGGCCCGCAGCGGATTCGAGTCGTCGTTCCGCTACCGCAGCGCCGTGCTGTTCGGCGTCTTCGAGCAGGTGCCCGACGCCGACAAGGTCGCCGCTCTGGAGGCGCTGACCGACGCGTTCATCCCCGGCCGGGTCGCCGAACTGCGTCCCAGCACGCGTAAGGAGGTCGCGGCCACGCTGGCGCTGCGACTGCCCATCGGCACCGACAACTGGTCCCTCAAGGTCAGCGCCGGCTGGCCGGACGATCCGGACGAGGACGTCGCGGGCGACGCGTGGGCGGGCGTGGTGCCGATGTCGATCGCCTACAGCGCACCGCACCCCGCGCCCGATCTACGGCCCGGCATCCCCGTGCCCGGGTCGGTGCGCGCCCTGGGCGGTCCCTCAGTCGAGTAGCGACGTCCGGCGGTAGAGGTCGGTGCGGCGGTCGCCGTGCACGTCGTTGTTCTCGTTGAACCGCTTGATCCGAGACAGCGCCAGGTCGAGGTCGGCCGTGACGTTGCCCGGATGGCCGAACTGCCCCAGCGCCGCGGGGTAGCCGTCGGCGTCGGTGATGACGGAGCCGCCGATCCAGTCCTGTCCGCGCTCCACGCCGACGCGGTCGCACACGGCGATCGGCATGCGGTTCATGCCGGCCCCCGCGAGCACGCGCACCATCTCGGTGGGACGCTCGCCATCGGGCCGGGGGAGCAGCGGCCAGTTCACGGGTGCACACAGCAGATCGGCGCCGTAGAGTGCGACGGCGCGCACCCACTCCGGGAACTCGACGTCGTAGCAGACCAGGACGCCGATGCGGCCGTGCTCGGTGTCGACCACCACCGGTAGGTCGTCGGAGCGGTCGAAGACGGAGTTCTCGGTGTCCCACAGGTGCGTCTTCCGGTAGACGCCCCGGACGCCGCTGGGGTCGACCACCACGGCGGAGTTGTACACCCGGTCACCGGCGGCCTCGGGGAATCCCGCCACGATTGTCAGCCCGAAGGACTCGGCGAGGTTCGCCCACTCGGTGATGCTGGGTCCGTCGCGCGTCTCGGCGAGCGACTCGAGTTCCGCGCGGTCGGCGAACACGTAGCCCGAGGTCACCAGTTCCGGGAGCACCACGATCTGGGCGCCGTCGGAGGCTGCCTGCTCGATCGCGGCACGCGCGGTGGTCCGGTTCCCGGTGACGTCCCCGATCAGCAGCGGCACCTGGCAGCACGTCACGCGAGTGGTCATCCCTCGATGGTGGCGCATTTCTTGTCCCGTCGCTCGCGCTCGCCCCGAACCAGTCCCCGATTGAAACCCCCTCGATGGCACAATCTGCAGACATGCGGATGTCGGCGAAGGCGGAATACGCCGTTCGGGCGATGGTCCAGCTGGCCACGGTCGACGAGGGAGTGCTGGTCAAGACCGACGACCTCGCCAAGGCGCAGGGCATTCCGGCGCAGTTCCTGGTCGACATCCTGAGCGATCTGCGCACCGACCGTCTGGTGCGCAGCCACCGCGGGCGCGACGGCGGCTACGAATTGGCCCGCCCCGCCGCGGACGTCAGCATCGCCGACGTGCTGCGCTGCATCGACGGGCCGCTCGCCAGCGTCCGCGACATCGGCCTCGGCGATCTGCCGTACTCGGGTCCGACGGCGTCGCTGACCGACGTGTGGCGGGCCCTGCGGGCCAGCATGCGGTCGGTGCTGGAGGAGACCAGCCTCGCCGACGTGGCGTCCGGCGACCTGCCCGGCCACGTCGCGACCCTGGCCGGCGACTACAAGGACCAGGAGTCCGAGCGCGGCCACGGCTGACCGGTCGGGCGGTCAGCGGACCGCCACCGCCAGGTCGAGTTCGGGCGAGAGCGACGTGGTCGCCGACGGCAGTTCGATGGTGAACGTCGTTCGGCCGCTCCCAGATTCGGCCACGATGGTGCCGCCGTGCGCCTCGACGATCGACTGGGCGATCGCGAGGCCGAGCCCCGAGTTGCCGGATTGGCGCATGCGAGCCTTGTCGGCCCGGACGAACCGCTCGAACAGGTGCGGCAACAGGTCCTGCTCGATGCCGGGTCCGTCGTCGCGCACCGTCAGCGTGATCGCCGTGCCGGCCTCGAGATGGGCGACGACGGCCGTGCCCCCGGGGGTGTGGTCGCGGGCGTTGGACAGCAGATTCGTCACGGCCTGATGGAGTTTCGCGCGATCGCCGCGGGCCCACACCGGATGGTCGGGCACCTCGATGGTCCAGCCGTGGTCGGGCGCGGACACCGCCACGTCGTTGACGGCGTTGACCACGAGGTCGGCCACGTCGACGTCGGTGGTCTCGAAGTCCTGGCCCTCGTCCAACCGGGCCAGCAGCAACAGATCCGACACCAGGGCGTTCATCCGGGCGGCCTCGGCCTCGATGCGCGCCAGCGAGTACTCGGTGGTCTCGGGCAGCACCGAGCTGTCCTGACGGGTGAGTTCCGCGTACCCCTGGATGGCCGCGAGCGGTGTGCGCAGTTCGTGACTGGCGTCGGTGATGAACTGTCGCATCCGGCGATCCGACGCGGAGACCTCGGTCAGCGCGCGTTCGACGTTGTCCAGCAGCCGGTTCAGGGTGTCGCCAACGAGCCCGACCTCGGTGCGGGCGTCGGTGTCGCCCTCCGGGACGCGCGGGGTGATGGCGTACCGGTCGCGGTTCAGCGGTGTCTCCGCGACCTCCGCGGCGGTGGAGGCCACCCTGCCCAGCGGCCGCAGCGCGACCCTGACGATCGCGAGAGTGCCTGCGGCCGTGACGATCAGCGCCAGTGCGGTGAGGACGGCCACGACGATGGTCTCGCGGGTGGCCGCCGCGCTCGCCTGCCGCAGCGAGGCCGCCGTCAGTAGTTCCTCCCCGGGACCTGCCGGCCGGCTGGTCAGCCGGTACTTGCCGAGATCGGGCAACCACAGGTTCACCGACTCGTCGAGCGTGCCGGCGCGCTCGGTGAGTTCGCGTACCGCCGACGGTGGCGCGGCCGTGGCGTCGCCGTCGCCGAACATCGCGGTGTCGACCACCTGGCCGTCGCGCATCAGCACGACGATGTTGCCCGGCGCCTGACCGATCAGGTAAGTCAGCGGCTTCATCCCATCGGGCGGTGGCATCGCGCCGGTGGGCAGCGGGGAGGCGCGGTACTTGGTCACCGACTGGCTGAAACCCTCGGCGGCGGAGTTGAGTTGGGTGTCGACGATCCCGGTGACCGATGCCCGCAGCGTCAGCACCGACATGGTGCCGACGGTGATCAGCACCGTGGTGACGACCGCGGACACGCCCACCACCAGTTGCCTGCGCAGCGGCCAGGTGCGCCAGCCGCGCGCCTGCCGGGTGCTCATTCGGCGGGCCGCAACGCGTAGCCGACGCCGCGCACGGTGTGGATCATGGCCGGGCGGCCGGAGTCGACCTTCTTGCGCAGGTACGACACGTAGAGGTCGACGATGCTGGACTTCCCGCCGAAGTCGTAGTTCCACACCCGTTCCAGGATCTCCTGGCGGGTGACGGCGCGCCGCTGGTTGCGCATCAGGAAGCGGAGGAACTCGAACTCGGTGGACGTCAGTGCCACGTCGTCGCCGCCGCGGGTGACGGTGCGGTTGGCGGCGTCGAGGACCAGGTCGCCGACGGTGAGGGTCTCGCCGTCCTCGGGGGTGAGGTAGGCCGAGCGGCGCAGCAGGCCGCGGAGCCGGGCGACGAGTTCCTCGAGGCTGAACGGCTTGGTCATGTAGTCGTCGCCACCGGCGGTGAGGCCGTTGACGCGGTCGCGCACCGAATCGCGTGCGGTGAGGAACAGGATCGGCACGTAGGTGCCTGATTCGCGGAGTCGCTGCAGGACGCCCAGCCCGTCCATGTCGGGCAGCATGATGTCGAGGACGACGACGTCGGGGGTGTTGGCCTGGTACTTGCCGACCGCCTCCGCCGCGTCGTGGGCGACGTCGACCTCCCAGCCCTCGAACTTCAGCGCCATCTGCACGAGGTTGGTCAGCGCTCGCTCGTCGTCGACGAGCAGGGTCCGGATCGGCGACCCGTCGGGGCGGTACATCCGCGGCAGCCGACCCAGCACGGCCTGCCGCGGTGGCGCACCCCTGACCTGCTGCTGCATCGTCATGGGGAACATTCTGCCGATCTGGCCGCCACGCGCGACCCGATTCATAGACGGTTCACATGTACGCAGGTCAGCGCGTGCGAGCTAGCGGTGCGGCCGCTCCGCGCGGCTGGATCCGAGCCGGTCGACCACGATGTCGCCGTCCGACGAGCGCACCGTCACCTCGGCCGAGGCTCCGGCCGGGTTCTCGGTCTCGGAGACCCGCACCCGCGTCGACTCGCCGGAGGTGCGGACCAGGTAGGGGCCGGGGTCCGGCAGTCCGAGTGCGACGTCGCCCGTCTCGGTGGTCGCCTCGATGGTGCGGGGCGGTGCGCCGGTGAAGTCGACGCTCACGTCGCCGTCGGCGGAGTCGACCACGAACGACTCCCGCACCGAGAGCGGTTCGCGGGCAACGACGTCCGCATCGGTGGTGCGGATCTCGATCCGGCGCGCGGACCCGCTGAGCATGACCGCGCCGTCCTCGTTGGTGGCGTTCAGGGTATCGACGTCGGCCTGGGCGAACAGCGCCCCGGTGTCCTGCCGCGTCGTCAGCGACAGTCGCCGCGCCATCTCGGGTGGCAGGGTGACGGTGACCTCGCCGGCCCGGCCCCAGCTGAGGAAGTCGGAGCGCACGCCGGCGACCGTCACGACGGTGTCGCCGCCGACCCGGCTCACGTCCAGGGTCTGGTCACCCGACCGCGACGAATTGATCAGCCGCATCGAGACCCGAGGTTCCGTGGCGTCGGGATCGGCCTTCACCCGCACGGCGGCGGTCACGTCGCGGGCGTCGATCACCAGCGACCGCGTGTCCCCGGGGAGCGCCTTCTCGTCGGCGACCACGCGGAACGTGCTGAGCCCCCACGCCGTGACTCCTAGTGACGCCACCGTGCCGACGACGACGACGGTCGCCGCGACGACCAGCAGCACGCGGATGGCTGTCCGCCCGCCCGGCGTCAGCGCGGGCGGCGGGTTGGTGGGGGGTACCGGCGGGGGAGCGATGATGGTCACGGGTGAGCCCTTTCGGCAGTTCAGGATTCGAGGTAGCGGAGGACGGCGAGGACGCGACGGTTCTCGCTCTCGTCGGGGGCCAGGTCGAGCTTGGTGAAGATCGAGGCGATGTGCTTCTCGGCGGATCCCACCGACACGTGCAGCGCGGCGGCGATGGCCGAGTTGGTCCGGCCCTCCGCCATCAGCTGCAGGACCTCGGTCTCCCGCGGGGTCAGCGCGTCGAGGGCGGAGCGTTGCCGCGACCGGACGAGGATCTGCGACACCACTTCCGGGTCGAGCACCGTGCCGCCCCCGCCGACCACGTCGACGGCGTCGAGGAACGCGGGAACGTCCGCGACCCGGTCCTTGAGCAGATAGCCGAAACCCTTTGTGTCCGAGGCGATCAGGTCGGCGGCGTAGCGCTCCTCGACGTAGTGCGACAGCACCAGCACCGGCGACTCGGGGTTCTGGCTGCGGAGCAGGGCGGCGGCCCGGATGCCCTCGTCGGTGAACGTCGGCGGCATGCGGACGTCGACGAT
Organism: Mycobacterium sp. PTI7; assembly: GCF_056679845.1. Classification (NCBI taxonomy): domain Bacteria; kingdom Bacillati; phylum Actinomycetota; class Actinomycetes; order Mycobacteriales; family Mycobacteriaceae; genus Mycobacterium; species Mycobacterium sp. PTI7. The sequence goes on along the minus strand of NZ_CM155252.1, from coordinate 3,039,408 downwards.
CGCCAGGTCGGGGTGGAGTTCGTTGACGATGTTCAGCAGGTTGGTGGCATCGGCGACGCCGGCGACGACGTCGTGCCCGGAGTCGGTCAGGATCCGCTCGATACCGGCCCGCAGCAGTGCGGAGTCCTCCGCGATCACGATGCGCATGGCAGAACCGCCGTCACGACCGTCGGACCGGTGGCCGGACTCGACACCGCGAACGTGCCGCGGGCGGCGCGGACGCGGTCGCCGAGACCGCGCAGGCCGGTGGCGTCGTCACCCGCGGGTGCCTCGGCACCGCCCACCCCGTCGTCGAACACCGAGACGTAGAGCGTCTGGGTGGACTCGTCGAGCCGCACGGTCACCACGGCCTGTCCGGCGCGGGCGTGCTTGGCGACGTTGGTGAGTGCCTCGGCGACGACGAAGTACGCGACCGACTCCACCTCGTCGGGCAGCCGACGGGGGAGGTGGACGTTGAGCGTCGTGGGGATGCCCGAGATGGTGGTGCGCTGTGCCACCGCGGACAGCGCCGCATCGAGGCCGCGGTCGACGAGGATCGACGGGGCGATGCCGCGGGCGACGTTGCGCAGCTCGACGAGGGCGCCCTTGACCTCGTCCTGGGCCTCGTCGATGAGGACGCGTGCCTGCGCCGGGTCGGTGTCGAGTTTGGTCCGTGCCAGCCCGATCGTCATCGCCAGCGACACCAGGCGCGGTTGCACGCCGTCGTGCAGGTCGCGTTCGATGCGGTGTCGTTCGGACTGGGCCGACGAGACCGCGCCCTGGCGGGCGTCGGCGAGCGCGCTGACCTCGTGCTGCAGCGCGGCGGTGGGCGACGGTGGCAGCAGCCAGCGGTCGATCGACGCGTCGACCGCCGGGGCGAAGATCAGGATGGCCACGGCCGCCGCGACCGCGACGACCGCGAGCAGCCAGGCGAGCGGCGGTGAGATGAAGTCCAGTCCGGCGGCGTCGTCGCTGTTGCCGATCGCCGTCGCCACGGCCGGGCCGGTGAACGCGAACACCACCAGCGCGAGGGCAATCGCCGTGGCGAGGATGTCGAACACCATCCGCAGGTAGTGGTGCGCCGCCGTCTTCCAGAACGTGGCGCTGCTCGCGTCGAGCCACAGCTGGTGCGCCCAGCCCTTGAAGCCGTTGCGCGAAGACGTCTTTCGCGCCGGCACGGGGATGTCGAAGCCGAACACCGCTTCGCTGCGCACCCGCTCCACCCGGTCGGCGCCGCGGATCAGGTAGACGAACACGACGGCCGCCACCGCGAACCCGATGATCGACGGGATGGACGAGATGCCGACGACCAGCACCACCAGGGGGATCCAGAACCAGAAGATCCCGATCGCGGCGCCCGTGACCATCGACGCCGACGGCACCGGTCCGATGCGCCTGCGACGTTCGTCGGGTGTCGCACGCGCGGGCTCGGTGATCGGTTCGAGGGGCGTGGTGACTGCAACCATGCACTCAACCTATGGATCGCGGCGGCCTCGGAACACCGCGATTGCCCGACACTTCGGTGGGGGTTATCCCCCTCGGCGCCGCCGCGATGAGTTTCCGCGAGGACCGCGGTCTGCCCCGGTGACCGTTCCGCCTCCCGAGGAGAAGCCATGAGCACCGCCACCGTCACCACCGCCCCGACCCGGACCACCTCCTGGAAGGTGGGGGTGGCCATCAGCGTGCTCGTCGGCGCATTCCTCGCGTTCGACGCCGTCGGCAAGCTGATGCGGCCGGCCCAGGTGACGGAGAGCCTGGCGGCACTGGGCTTTCCGGGCGGGCAGGCGCTCGTCATGGGCATCGTGCTGGCCGTGTGCGTCGTCGTCTACGCGATCCCGCGGACCGCGGTGCTCGGCGCGCTGGGGATCACCGCGTACCTCGGTGGCGCCGTCACGGCCAACATGCGCATCGAGGCGCCGCTGCTCGGCACGACGCTGTTCGCCGTGTACTTCGGCGTGCTGATGTGGGCCGGCCTCGTGCTGCGCCGCCCCGAGCTCCTGCGGGTCGCGGGTCTGGCGCGTTGAGGGCAGGCGGCCTCGAAGTCCGCCCGCCACGTGCCAGAATCCCGGGGTGCAGATCGGGATGACGATGCCGGTGATGGAGCCCGACCTCGACGCGGCGACGCTCAAGGCCTGGGCCACGACCATCGACGACGGCCCGTTTTCGTCGCTGTGCTGGGGCGAGCGCATCTGCTTCGACAACCCCGAGACGCTGACGCTGCTGGGCGCGCTGTCGGCGTGGACGGATCGGGTGCGGCTGGTGACCACGGTGATCGTCCCGCAGCTGCACGATCCCGTGATGCTGGCCAAGGCCCTCGCGACCGGCGACATGCTCAGTGGCGGACGCCTGACGGTCGGCTTCGGCGTCGGCGGGCGGCACGAGGACTACGAGTCGGTGGGTGCCGACACCGCCACCCAGACGATGCGCGGCATGGCCGAGCGCGTCGCGATCATGAAGCGCGTGTGGGCGGGGGAGAAGGTCACCGACTCGGTGCTGCCGGTCGGTCCGCCGCCCGTGCAGAATGCAGGGCCGCGACTGCTCGTCGGGACCATCGGCCCCAAGACGATCCGCAGCGCCGCCGGCTGGGCCGACGGGCTGGCCGGCACCACCCTGGATCTGAACGTGGCGCGGGAGAACGAGCTGTTCGACGTGGCCCGCACCGCCTGGGCCGAGGCGGGAAAGCCCGCGCCGCACCTCGCCACGTCCTTCTGGTTCGCCCTCGGCGACGACGACGGTGCCCGCGCGCAGGTGCACCGGCACCTGCGGCGCTACATGAACTGGATTCCGGCGGAGTTCGTCGACGCGATGGCCCCCACCACCGGGTGGGCCGGCACCGAGGACGACCTGCACGCGGTGCTGCGGCGCTTCGAGGAGATCGGCGCCGACGAGGTGCATCTGATCCCGACGAGTTCCGACGTCGACCAGGTGCGGCGCGTCGCGGACGCGGTCGCAGACTTCCGCTGACGGATAAGCAGGTATTGGTGCGCCGTTCACGTCCGCGCCGCCACCTGGACCGGTGATCTTGACATGGTTCCGCCATGTCACCGCACAGCCGCACTGCGCTCGTCACCACTGCTCTGGCCTCCGTGGGCGTACTGATCCTCGGCGGATGCAGCGACACGTCGTCCGACGCCGGGGCCGCCGGCCCGAGCGTCATCATCCTGAGCGGTGACGGCATGGGACCGCAGCAGCGCACCGCGCTGCAGTACTACCTGTACGGCCTCGACGAGCGTCAGCCGATGGACGCGTTGCCCTACGCGGGCTTCCTCGACACCATCCCCGGCGACCCCGAATACGTGGTCACCGATTCCGCGGCCGGAGCAACGGCGTGGGCGATCGGTCAGAAGGTGCCCAACGGCACCACCGGGCTCGGCCCCAACGGCGAATCCGTACCGACCCTGCTCGACGTCGCCAAGGGACGCGGGATGTCGACCGGCCTGATCGACGACCACGACGTCACCAACGCCACCCTGGCAGCGTTCGGCGCACCGGTCGCCGACCGCGACCTCAAGGTGGACATCGCGAAGGGATACCTGGACCGCGGCGTCGACGTGCTCTTCGGCGGCGGCGAGAAGTACTGGTACCCGGCCGGCGATCCGGGGAAGATCCCCGACGAAGGCGAGGACGACGCGAGCGAGGGTGACGCCGACCTCGTCGCCCGCGCCCGCGACGCGGGCTACCAGTACGCCTTCGACCAGACCACGTTCGACGACCTGTCGGGCCCGAGGGCGCTCGCGCTCGTCCAGGACAGCGCCAAGCGGCGGTCCACCGAGATCGAGGGGTACGACTACACCCGGGATCCGCACTACGTCGCCCCCGAGCGGCTCGTCGCCAAGGCCCTCGACATCCTCGGCGCCAACGACAAGGGCTTCTTCCTGGTCGTCGAGAGCGACGACCTGGACTCCGCCGGCCACGAACACGACGCGCAGAACATGATGCTCGCCGGCGAATCGGTCAACGCGATGGTCCGGGTCATCACGGAGTACCAGAAGGACCACCCGAACGTGCTCCTCATCGTGACCGCGGACCACGAGACGGGCGGCATGACGATCGAGAACCTCAGCGACGACGGCGAACCCGAGCCGAACAGCGACCAGGTGGCCGACGATCCGGTGCCCTACTGGGCGAAGGTCCCCGAGAACATGCCGCTGCCCGACGGCGGCGTGCCCAAGCGCAGCGGACCGTTCACCATCAAGGGCACCGACCGCCGGTTCAAGGTCGACTGGACCACCGCCGAACACACCGGCACGATGGTCCCCGTGACGGCAGCGGGCCCCTCCGCCGAACGATTCACCGGCGTACACCCCAACACGTACGTGCACGACGTCGTCACGGAGCTGTGGGACGGTGCTCCTGAGCGGTAGTCCGTCTCGGAAGAATCGGGAATAAAACCTCTGAGAAAGGTGTTGTCGCGACCGTGAGTAACGAAGCTGAGCTGAGCCCCACCGACTGGGTACGTGAGCAGACCGAGCGCATCCTCGCGCAGGGCACGACGGAAGGCGTCGAGGTCCTCGACCGCCCGATCGTGCTCTTCACGACGACGGGCGCGCAGTCCGGCAAGAAGCGCTACGTCCCCCTGATGCGCGTCGAGGAGAACGGCAAGTACGCGATGGTCGCCTCCAAGGGCGGCGATCCGAAGCACCCGAGCTGGTACTTCAACGTCAAGGCCAACTCCGCCGTGAGCGTCCAGGACGGCGAGAAGGTCTTCGAGGGCACCGCCCGCGAGATCGAGGGCGAGGAGCGCGAGCACTGGTGGAAGCTCGCCGTCGAGGCGTACCCGCCCTACGCCGAGTACCAGACGAAGACGGACCGTCAGATTCCCGTATTCGTCATCGAGTAAGCCTCGTCCTCACCGAACCTGTAGAACGGCAGTCGTGACTTCACGGCTGCCGTTCTCGTTCGTCCTGCTCCTCGTCGCCGCGCTGTGGACGTCCGCGCCGGCAGGCGCAGACCCCGTGCGGACGGTGGTGCCCACGGTCCTCGGGACCATCCCGCACGACACCGCCTCCTACAGCGAGGGCCTCGTCTTCGACGGTCCCGCTCTCTACGAGGCGACGGGCGAGGTCGGCCGGTCGCAGCTCCAACAGCTCGACCCGAACACCGGCCGCATCCTGCGCGCCGCCGACCTGCCGCCCACGTACTTCGGCGAGGGCATCGCCGTCGTCGGTGACCGCATCTGGCAGCTGGTCTACGACAATCCCGTCGCCATCGAATGGGACAGGGCGACGTTCACCCCGATCCGCGAGGTGCCGATCGCCGGTCAGGGCTGGGGGCTGTGTTCCGACGGGTCGCGGCTCGTCGTGAGCGACGGCACCGACCGGTTGTTCTTCCACGACCCCGACACGATGGCCCGGACGGGCGCCGTCGACGTCACCCTCGACGGGCGACCACTGCGCGGTCTCGACGAACTCGAGTGCGTCGACGGCCAGGTGTGGGCCGCGGCGTGGCCGGACGACGAGTTCGTCCGCGTCGACCCCGCGACCGGCGTGGTCGACACCGTGCTCGACACGTCGAACCTGTGGCGCTTCGGGGCGCGGGACGCCCGGCAGGTGGTCAGCAGCATCGCCCACATCGGCGGTGACGAGTACCTGATCTCGGGTAAGGAATGGCCGGAGAGCTTCCGGGTGCGCATCCCCGCTTGACCGGCGCGCGAATTATTGACGAATTCGCAAGATCGATGAGCAGACGCTGGTGGCCGCCCCTAGGGTTGCTCGATGACGTCCACCACCGCAGGACCGACCACGCTGACGGGCCGGGTGATCCGCCCGGGGGACGCCGCCTATCCCGACGCCGGCGCAGGCTGGAACCTCCTCTTCGCCCACCAGCCCGCCGTGATCGTGTTCGCCCAGAACACCGCAGACGTGGTGCACGCGTTGGCCTGGGCGCGGGAGAACGACGTCACGCCCCGCGTCCGCAGCGGACGGCACAGCCTCGAAGGGTGGTCCAGTGTCGACGGCGGCATCGTCATCGACGTCAGCGACATGAAGTCGGTGACCATCGACGCCTCGTCGGGCACCGCCACCGTCGGCGCGGGACTCAACCAACTCGAAGCCGTCACCGCGCTCGGCGGGGCGGGCGTCGCGGCACCGACCGGGACCGAGGGGTCGGTCGGTCTGGTCGGCGCCACCCTCGGCGGCGGCTTCGGCCTCCTGACGCGCGCGTTCGGCATGGCGTCGGACAACCTGCTGGCAGCCGAGATCGTGGTCGCGTCCGAGGACGGCGGGGCCCACGCGATCGTCGTCGACGAGAACTCGCACGCGGACCTGCTCTGGGCGCTGCGCGGGGCCGGGAACGGCAACTTCGGCATCGTCACGTCGCTCACCTATCGGGTGCGTCCACTGGTCCGGACCACGTACGTGACCGCGACATGGCAGGGACTACAGCAGTTGTCGGAGGTGTTCGACGAGTGGCAGCGCACCGCTCCGCACACCGACGAGCGCCTGACCAGTCAGCTCGAGATCAGTAGGAACGACGTCACCCTCATCGGCGTGCTCGGCGACGGATCCGAGTCGGAGGCGCGGCAGCTCCTGGCCCCCATCCTCGCCGTCGGCGACCCCGTCGTGTCGGTGACGGACGCCGGGTGGGCGGACACCTATGCGGCCTTCCAGATCCCGAAGGACGACGAGCCGTCGAACTGGAAGTTCATGTCCCAGTTCATCACCGACCCGTTCCCGGCGGAGGCGATCGACGTCATCGCCTCCTTCATGGCCGCGGCTCCCACGCCGGGCTGTAACTACTTCGTGAACGCATTCGGCGGGGCCGTGGCGCGCAGCGAGCCGTCGGGCGGGTCCGCCTTCGCGCACCGCGACACGCTGTTCTACGCCGAGCCGGGGGCCGGCTGGGGCGTCCGGGGCGACGGTGTGAGCCCGGACTCCGACCCGCTGACGGAGGTGTGCCTGACGTGGGTGGCAGAGTTCGCCGGCGCGTTGGCGCCCTACGTCCGGGGCGCCTACGTCAACGTGCCCAACGTGGGTCCGGACGACTGGGCGACCGCGTACTGGGGGTCCAACGTCGAACGACTCCGAGGCGTCAAGTCGGCCTACGACCCAGACGACGTCTTCCACTACGAGCAGAGCATCCCGCCGGCGACGTGACTCCGGAAGGGATGGCCGCTTCAGAAGCGCCGTATCCCTGCTGATGAGTAGGTTTTCGACGTGGTGCCCCCGGCAGGATTCGAAATTGCCGTACGATCATCCAAGGTTGCAGGCCCTACCTGCAAAAATACGCTTTGGCCTGGGTATTTGTCCGAAGTAGAAGACGCTGTGTCATCCTGTTGGCGTACGTGTCTGGACAAACTAATGGCACACAGATGGCACACGAATGGGACGTCACATGGCAGGCAAGCAGGGGCGTCGTGGGTGGGGCCGCATCCGACGGCTGCCGTCATCGCGGCGGTTCCAGGCGAACTACGTTGGACCCGACAAAGTGCGATACAACGCCCCGCTCACTTTCACCAGCAAGCTCGACGCGGAGGCGTGGCTGGCTAGTGAGCGTCGCCTCATCGAGTTGGCCGCTTGGACGTCGCCGACGGTGCGCGCCGCCCACCAGGCGGCCACCTCCGTCACCGTCACTCAGTACGCGGAAAAGTGGATCGGCGAACGAAAGCTCACCGAGCGCACGCGCAGGGAGTACGAATCCAAGCTCCGACTACACATCGCGTCGACGCCGGTGGGCTTGGTCCCTGTACGTAGCCTGACGGCTCCCATGGTGCGGTCGTGGCATGGCGGCCTGGACAAGAAGTACCCGACGCGCAACGCGCATGTGTACAGCCTGCTGCACGCGATCTGCGAAACCGCAGTGCGTCAAGACGAGCTGCTGACGGTCAACCCGTGCCAGATCAAGGGTGCGATGTACGCGGCGACCCAACGTGGGGCGGTTGTCTTGTCGATGCCGGAGATGGCTGCGCTCGCTGATGCGATTCGGCCCGCGCGGCTCAAGGCCTTGATCCTGTTGTCGGCGTGGTGCGGCCTGCGCTGGGGTGAAGCCATCGAGTTACGGCGCAAGGACATTGATGCCGATGCCGAGGTGGTCAGGGTGCGCCGGGGGGCGACCCACCGCGGCGGGTGTCACATCGGCATGATCAAGCAGAAGAAACCGCACAACGTCGTGATCCCCCCGCACATCCGGGCTGACGTCCTCCACCATCTCGCCGTAGACGTGGCGGCAGACGACGAAGCACTGTTGTTCCCGCCAACACGGGGCGGGTGCCACCTCAACGACCGGGTGATGCGCGATTACCTCGATAAGGCGCTGGTGGCCATTGGGCAGAAGACGGGCTCCGGTGGAGACACCATGACAATTCATGACTTGAAGCACTTCGCCGGCACTCATACGGCCAAAGTCGCGAGCCTGAACGAGACCATGAGCCGCCTAGGGCACACCACGGTCAAGGCCGCCTTGGTCTACCAAGGCGTGGTGTCGGGACGCGACGCTGAGATCGCCGAGGCGTTGTCCGCGCTGGCCGCGGGAAGTGCCTGACGGCGCGACACTCCAAACATTTTGGACGTGTCGCGGGTGTGTCGTGGAAACATTCGGAAACATGTTATTGGCGTTTCACGCCTGGTCGGGATGGCTAGGCGTCGTGTTTCCATGTTTCCGAACGAATTAAATTGCGCGACAACATGTTCAGAAACATTGCCAAGGGTGTTCGACGGCCTTAACGTTCCCCTATGACCAGCTATGAATCGGCGCGAGCCGAAATGCCCTCTCGGCTCACGATGCGTCAGGCGTCGGCCTACACGCAGTTGAGCGAGAAGACGATCCGCCGCTACATCAGTGATGGTCGGATCAGGGCGTATCGAATCGGCCCTCGGCAACTGCGAGTCGATCGGGAATCTCTGCTCAAATTTGCGCAGAATCCGTTGTAACACAGGATATTCGGTCACGTTGGCAGCCTGAGTGAGTTCGTTCGCTGCCGAGTGGATCCACTGTTCCCTCGCGTCTAGCCACGGCACGAGGCGAGGCCGCCGACGGCCCCGACCGGTGTGACATCAGGAGTGCAAGATGGCAAACAACTTTTGGGAAGCGGCCGACCGCGAGATAGCCGCGCGAAAGGCCGAAAGTCACGAACGAGCGAAGGCCCGCAAGGCTGAGCACGACGCCGCCGCGCGCGGCCAAAGTGCTCGCGCCATCAGCACCCTGAACGTGCCTTACGCCGAACAGACGCTTGCCAACCTTATGGACGAGATGGCGGCGGCACCCGAAGGCCAGCGCAATGATCGGTTGAATCACTCAGCCCTGCGTGCCTACCGGGTCGCAGACGCTCATGGCCTCGACAGCCAGCTTGTGTCCGACGGCCTTGGCCATGCCGCGCGCGTGTCCGGTCTCGACGACCGAGAGATCGAGGGAACGCTGCGTTCTGCCCGCGAAGCCGCGGACAAGTTTGGCCCCGCGGGGCTGCCCGCAAACCCAGCCCCGGTCATCCCAATCAGATCGAACTCCGCTAACGCGACGATTCCTGCTGCCGCCGCAGCCGGGGCCGCTGCTACGACCGACGATGCCGCTACAGAGCTGATGCCGCTCTACGCCGACTTCGTCCTCACACGCTCGGCGCTGCGCAGCCTCCCGGATCCCGAACCTGTCATTGACGGCACGCTCGACCGGGGCACCGTGGCGCTGCTCTACGGAAGGCACGGCACGTGCAAGTCGTTTCTCGCATTGGGGTGGGCGGCGTCGGTGTCGACGGGCTCCACGTGGCAGGGGAGAGCGACCCGCAGGGGGCGCGTGCTGTACGTCGCCGGAGAAGGGGCGTACGGATTCAAAGCGCGCGTACACGCTTGGGAAGTCGGCTGGCACGCGAACGTCCAGGATGTCAATTTCAACATTCTGCCGTTCGCGGTGAACCTGTTCCGGCCGACGGACGTAGCCAACATGGCGGCCCTCATCTCTTGGGGCGGGTACGAATTTGTCGTGTTCGACACCCTGGCGCGGTGTTCGGTCGGCGCAGATGAGAACTCCGCGAGGGACTCCGGCCTCGTGGTTGATGCGCTGGGCCGACTACTAGCCAGCACGCCGGGCGGACGGGGCCTGGTCCTCGGCGTTCACCACGCGGGGAAGGACGGCAGGACGATGCGCGGCTCGTCAGCCTTCGAAGGGGCGGCGGACACCGTCTACTTCACGCGCCGCGACGGTGACGCCATCATTCTCGACCGTGAGAAGCGCAAGGACGGACCCGAAGCCGACCACCACGAACTCAAACTCGACCCCATCGAGGGCACTGGAAGCGCGGTCCTGTCGATCTACCGCGCCGCGTCGGCGGTGCTCGCGGGGCGCAGCGACGAATTGCTCGCAATCTTTGTCCGCCACTTCTCGCACACCGGCGCGAGCAGGGTTGCCCTCCGCGACGTTGCCGACTTCCCCCACGCCAGCTTCCACCGCGCGCTTAACGACCTGATCGAACGGGGTCTGCTGGTGAACGTGGGGACCGACAAGCAACCGTTTTACCGGGGACGGTGATGTCCGCCATGGGTGTCCGTCACGGGTGCGGACACGGTCGTGTCCCCGCGGACCGGATGTCCGTTCGTGTCCGTTCTATACAAGCGCCCCTGACCTGCGGGTGTCCGTGGTGTCCGTTGATGTCCGTCGAGTCGGCGGACATGTCCGTCCACCCTCCCTCCTTTAGGAGGGTGGACAACCGGGATCACTGACGAATCAACCGTGAGTACAGCAACAACGAAAGGGCCGAAATGAACAACCGCCACGACCAAAACTCAATCGATCAGTTTCTCAACGGTGCCAGGGTGATCGTCGCCGACGATGGCGTCGCCGTCACGTACGGCTACCTGGAAGACACTCGTGCAGACGCCGTGATCACGACGCTGCGAACACCCCAACGCCACAGGTACGCAGTCATTCTGCGCCCCGAAGACGCCAGGAACCTAGCGGACGGCATACGGACGATGCTCGACAGGCTGGCCCTGGTCACCGGCGACGGGCGGTCACCCGCGCGTGGCGACGACGCAGGTGACCAATGATGAGCGACGAATATTCACAAAACTATTCGGCCGCCGAGGACACGGCGGAAGGGCACGATGCTTCGTTGGACATGCGGGACGACAATCACCGGCATGATCGCGTGAGCACTACGTCCGCTGGGGATTCGAGCCTAATCGACGACGATGATCAGCAAGGTCCCGACGACTTCGAGGAGGACTATCTTGACCAGGCGGACGCCGACGTGCGCGACCGCGACGGCCGATACCGGGCGCGCCTACGTGAGGCTGAGCGGCACCGTGACGACCTAGCCGCCGTCGTCACCGACATGCAGGCCCGGGAGGTGGAGCGCCTGGCGGCCGACTACCTTGCCGATCCGGCGGGTGACTTCTGGCGCGAAAAGTCGTTCGACGACGTCCTCGTCGACGGCCTGGTCGACGACGAGAAGGTGCGGGAGGCCTGCGCCGACCTCATTGCGCGACATGAGCACTGGGCGAAGCCGATCGCCCGGTACGCGGGGCCGCTGCACAGCGGGGCGACGTCGGTTCGGTTCGAGAAACCCACCAAGTCGTTCGTCGACGCCTTCAAACCCAGGACTGACCGCGGGTAAGCTCGTAGTCAGCGCGCGCCGAACACCCTGCCCAGGGTAGGCGCGCACACCGCGCGGGGCGCGGGCCGGCATGGCGGGTCGCTAGCCGAAATTCATTTAATTCCGAGTTTCGTATGCGGCCCGCTATTGCCGCGGAAAGGGCTCTAGCCCAATGTCTTTCCTCACCACCGTCACCAGTGCGGCCGCCTGGCGGCCCGACGACTACTACTTCGCCCCCGAAGACGCCATCCCCGACGCCCTAATCCTCACCTGCTCCACCATCAGCGGCGACATCGAGGGCGACGCGCCCAGCGTGCGCGTGGCCTACATCCGCGACGACGAGGCCCAGTTCACCGCAGAGGGAAACGTGATCCCCGAGGCCGACCCGACGCTCGCCGAGGTCCTGGTCCACACTGCCAAGGCCACCCAGCTAGTGCGGATATCCAACGAACAAATGCTGCAAAATAATACGGCCAGCCAGTTGTCGGCCTCGGTCACTCGTGCCATCACCCGCCGCGCAGACATCGCGTTCGTAGCCGAGGTCGCGCCGACGTCGCCCGCCGTCGCGCCCGTGGCCGGGCTGGTCAACGTCGAAGGGATCGTCGACGGAGATGCGATCGACGGTAGCCTCGACGCCCTGGTCGACCTCGTCGCGCAGTTGCAGGACAACCTGTCCATCCCCACCCACATCCTCGTCGACCCGCTCGGGTGGGGCGAACTGCGCAAGCTCAAGGTGGCCAGCAGCTACAACCAGTCGCTGCTCGGCGCGGGGACCACCGACGCGCGAGAAATGCTCCTGTCGCTCCCCGTGATCGTCAACCCTGCGATGCCCAACTACACCGGCCTGGTCCTCGATCGGTCCGCGGTGGTCAGTGCCGTGGGTGACGTGCGGGTCGCGACCTCCGACCACGCCCTGTTTTCGTCGGATTCCGCCCTCCTACGGGCCACCTGGCGCTTCGGGCACGCCGTGGTCCGCCCCGAACGACTCGGCACCTTCACGATCGCCGCGGCCGGGTCCTGAACCGGTGGGCGGCGACGGGAATTGTTCCGGAATAATGATTAATCCACGCAGGCGGACGCCTGGCGGCCGTCGCCGCCCACCCCAATAAATCACCGAATATTCGGTGATTTAATCGGGCGTGGACGCCGGCCATCCGCGCCTGGTCGCAGGGGCCAGGGGGGCGGCTCCGATCTTGATCTACGCGAGATCGCTTTGCATAGCGTCTAACAGGTTGTGCAGAATTCGGCCCAACCCGAAAGCTAGTCAATCACCGTCGTCGGGGTGGTGCTGAGTCCGGCGATGTAAGGCTGCGATGCGACAATAGCCAGTTCAACCAGTCCTCGCGTCTGTTGGTCGACTAGCTCGTACAGTTTTGCGAGTACTGCTTGGAGTTCTGTGACGTCCGGCTCGTAGTTGTATTCAACGATGAATGCGGAGATCGCAGCTCGTCGATCATCGTTCAACCGCGGGTGGTCTTGCCACGGTTTGTCGCCCTTTATGTCATTGCATTCCTTGCATGCCGGTACGACGTTTCCCCAAGCGTGCAGTCCGGCTGACCGCCGGTTTATGGGCACCAGGTGCTCCTCACGCAATTGGCCGGGTGGGGGTGGATTGCCGCAATACGCGCATGCACTCGCAAATCGTATTTGGAGCGCGGGGGTCAGTTTTCGATAGGGCGTGTATCCCCGGTTGACGTCGTACTGACTTCCTACCTTTTCAAGGAAGAGCCTTATCGTCCGATTAGGTACGTCAGCGAAGCTTCTGGGTGCCAAGCGATCTCCACATTTCGGTCAACCTGCCCTGCCGGTGGTCCGGCGGGGCTTGATGGGTGTAGCAGCCAAACAGCGGTGCGAGCGGGAGCAGATGGATGGTGAGCGCCCATACCGCTCAGCCCGCAGCCGCCAGCAGTCGACGCGCGTGTTCTGCTGCTGCGGAGGTCTTCTGGGCACCCTCCTGGAAAGCGACCGGTAGCCAGCTAGGTCCCTTGGGTGCGCTCACAGTGGTCAGAAAGTTCTCAAGCTCACCAACCTTGACGGTGACGATGCCAATGCTATCGAGATAGTCCAGGAGCCTCGACGCTGCCGCCTTATCGGCCTTGAAGGCGCTTACGCCGAAATATTTCAGTTGTCGCCACCCATGCTTGGGAAGTTTCACAGCATCGGTGATCCGCGTGGATAGGCCTTCGGTCATTTCCTCGTCTGTGTTCGACGCAAACATTTCAGCTACGTCGGCCCCAACTTGAGCCGCGGTCGGAGGCTTGGGCGCATTATGGAACTCGGCCGTCGCCTTTGCATGGTCAGGCTGCACGCTTGACCAGTCACCGCCGTGAGCTTCGACGAGAGCTTTCAGCTTCTTTGTGTCATTCAACATGTCGAGGTCCGGGCAAGTGACACTGCGCACACCCAACGCTGAAAGCCGCGTCACGTATTGCGCCATGTTTTGCTTCCCATTGCTGCTCAAGAACATCAGGTTGTGCGCGGGACTGTCGGGCGATTCCGAGGCCCGCATTGCATCAATGGCAGCGGCATAGAAATGCGAATCCCGGTCACTTTCGGTGATTATAACCGCGCTATGGAAAAGGCCGTCTAAGGCATCGCCATATCGGAGGGTTACATCTTCCCAGAGTGCCTCAACGTCTTTTACATCGAGCATTTTGGCGCTCGGGACAGAATCGACGCGCTTGAGGTGAATTATGGTTACAGGCGCGCCGCTTTCGACAAGGCCTTGGAGCATGTTCTTATCGTGAGTTGCGATTATCACCTGAGAATTATTGTCCTTCGCAAGCTTCCCAATCTCGGCACCGACAATGCGCGCCTGCGGGGGATGGAGGAAGGCTTCGGGTTCATCAATCAAAGTAACGGGCGTGTTATCTGTAATGAGTGGTATCAGCAGGCCGAGGGTCGAACGTATCCCGTCGCCTTGGGCGGATAATGGTGGTAAAGCGGAGACTGCTCGCGCGTACTCCTTGGTGACCCCATCTACGGCGGGAGCCGGCATCCCTGGATGGCCAACCCGATACATCAGGTTTCCGCTCAACGTATCCAAGGAAAGTTCGATCCCGAAGATTCTGTCCGCCAGAGAGTGGAGCCGATCTCGCGCATCCTCATTCATTCTCAGAATGTGCAAAGGATGTGTTGGCGGGTCTCCAATTGATGGCAATTGGGCGACGCCTTCGCACATGTTAATTCGTTCTAGGGGCCTTTGCAGGCTCACGAACCACGGCGTGACGTGTTGAGGGGTAACGCCCGACCTTAGGGCCATACTGATATCCAAACGATAGTTTATGCCGGATCGGATGACATAATCCAATCCTTCCCGATCGTCGATACTTGCATTCTCTAGTAACCAAGCCTGCATGTCATCCGGTTCACCTAGCCAAGGGTAAGCGATCTCGCTCACCACCACCGGATGTGATGATCTGGTCAGAGTCGTTGATTTTAATATCTGATCGATGTTTTGCAGGAATGTGGATTTTCCAACATTATTCGACCCGACGATTGCGGTCACGCTTCCGGGTCCAGGTAAGGCAAGCAATGCGCCCTCGCCGACTTTCACGCCAAAAATGCCAAAACCAAAATTGCCTGCATCCCCGCTCAACATCGCCCCCTGTATCGGTGTTCCAGGTATCGCCTCGGATAGTAGGTGGGCCCTGCGCCCAAGCGGTGAATCGACATGGGTTGTGGCTGTTTCGCCGAGTCGACCGACACACGGCCAGCCGATGGTGTGGGAGCTACCCCCAACTCCGTTGGCCCCTGACGGGGAAGGGGCGCTCAACCTTCGGGCAGAGCAGCGGCGCGACGAGAGGTCGACCCAGAATTGCACGCGTTTGCCGCTAGGTCAGGAATCGACACATCGCTACTAATGGCACATACATGGCACACCGTCGCCAAGCGTCTGTCAAAACCGCTTGGAGCTGCACTTTAAAGAGTGCCCCCGGCAGGATTCGAACCTGCGGCCTTCCGCTCCGGAGGCGGACGCTCTATCCCCTGAGCTACGGGGGCGCGGGGACGTGCACCCCGGCGCCGTTGGGCTTCGACAGCCTAACGCATCCCGCGACCTCGCCCGAACGCCGACCGTCCGCGCCCTTGTTCGCGCCCAACGTGCGAGTACGGCGAGGAATCGGGCTCCCGGCCGCCGTACTCGCACGTACGGCGTCGACCCGTGCGCCCCGACGTACGGGTGTGGCCGGGCCGGCCGTGCGTTCGGCGGGGACGGACGGCATAAACCGATTCGGGTCGTGACCACCCCAGACCATAGGATGGTCCCTCGTGACCCCCGCCGATCTGGCCGAGCTGCTCAAGACCACTGCCGCGGCGGTTCTGGCTGAGCGTGGCCTCGATGCCGCCGCCCTGCCGGCGACCGTGACCGTGGAGCGGCCGCGCAACCCCGAGCACGGCGACTACGCCACCAACCTGGCACTTCAGCTGGCCAAGAAGGTCGGCACCAACCCGCGCGAGTTCGCCGGGTGGCTGGCCGAGGCGTTGGCGTCCGCCGAGGGGATCTCCGCCGCCGACGTCGCCGGACCCGGCTTCGTCAACCTGCGGATCGAGGCGTCCGCGCAGGGCGTCGTCGTCGCCAACGTCCTCGAGGCCGGCGCCGCGTACGGCAGTTCCGCGGACCTCGCCGGCGTCAAGGTCAACCTCGAGTTCGTCTCCGCCAACCCGACCGGGCCGATCCACATCGGCGGCACCCGCTGGGCCGCGGTCGGCGACGCCCTCGGCCGCCTGCTCAGCACCCAGGGTGCCGACGTGGTGCGCGAGTACTACTTCAACGACCACGGCGCGCAGATCGACCGGTTCGCCCGCTCGCTGGTGGCCGCCGCCAAGGGTGAACCCGCGCCCGAGGACGGCTACGCCGGTGACTACATCGTCGACATCGCCGCCCAGGTGACCGCTCGGGTCCCCGACGTGCTGACCCTGCCCGACGACGAACGGCAGGAGACGTTCCGCGCCATCGGCGTTGACCTGATGTTCACCCACATCAAGAAGTCGCTGCACGACTTCGGCACCGACTTCGACGTGTACACCCACGAAGACTCGATGCACACGTCCGGCCGCGTCGACCAGGCCATCGCAAAGCTGCGCGAAACCGGCAGCATCTACGAGAAGGACGGCGCAACGTGGTTGCGCACCACCGAGTTCGGTGACGACAAGGACCGCGTCGTCATCAAGAGCGACGGCAACGCCGCCTACATCGCCGGCGACCTGGCCTACTTCCTGGACAAGCGGCAGCGCGGCTTCGACCTGTGCATCTACATGCTCGGCGCCGACCACCACGGCTACATCGCGCGGCTGAAGGCGGCCGCCGCGGCGCTCGGCGACGATCCCGACACCGTCGAGGTGCTGATCGGCCAGATGGTCAACCTGGTCCGCGACGGCCAACCCGTCCGCATGAGCAAGCGCGCGGGCACCGTCATCACCCTGGACGACCTGGTGGACGCCATCGGCGTCGACGCCGCCCGGTACGTGCTGATCCGCAGCTCGGTGGACAGCCCCATCGACATCGACCTGCAGCTCTGGTCGAGCGCGTCGAGCGAGAACCCGGTCTACTACGTGCAGTACGCGCACGCGCGGCTGTCTGCACTGGCCCGCAGCGCCGCCGACCTGAACATCGCGGCCGACGTCAGCCACCTCGACCTGCTCAGCCACGACCGTGAGGGCACGCTGATGCGCAGCATCGGCGAGTTCCCCCGCGTGCTGAACACCGCAGTCTCCCTTCGGGAACCGCACCGCGTGTGCCGCTACCTGGAGGACCTCGCCGGCGACTACCACCGGTTCTACGACAGCTGCCGCGTGCTGCCGCAGGGCGACGAGGAGCCCGGCGACCTCAACGCCGCCCGCCTGGCGCTGTGCGCGGCCACCCGGCAGGTCATCGCCAACGGTCTGCAGATCCTCGGCGTCAGTGCACCGGAGCGCATGTAATGGCACATCCCGCAGGTCCGCGTCACGCGGAGGACAAGCACCACGGCGGCACCCCGGCCCGGCCCACCTCGGGCGACGAGATCATGCTCATCGCGCCGAACGTGTGGCCGCTGAACGCCGCTCGCGGTGACGACGGTGAACTGTCGATCGCGGGCGTGCCCGTCAGCCGGCTCGCGGCCGAGTACGGCACGCCGCTGTTCGTCATCGACGAGGACGACTTCCGCACCCGCTGCCGCGACATCGCAGCGGCCTTCGGCGGCGGCGAGCACGTGCGCTACGCCGCGAAGGCGTTCCTGTGCACCGAGATCGCCACGTGGATCGAGCAGGAGGGTCTGGCGCTCGACGTCTGCAGCGGCGGCGAGCTGGCCGTCGCGCTGAACGCGAACTTCCCGCCCGAGCGAATCGCGTTGCACGGCAACAACAAGTCGGTCGCCGAACTCACCGCTGCGGTCGCCGCGGGCGTGGGTCACGTCGTCCTCGACTCGATCATCGAGATCGAGCGCCTCGACGCCATCGCCGGTGCGGCCGGCGTGGTGCAGGACGTCCTGGTGCGCGTCACCGTCGGCGTCGAGGCCCACACCCACGAGTTCATCTCCACTGCCCACGAGGACCAGAAGTTCGGCCTCTCGCTGGCCAGCGGTGCCGCCATGGACGCGGTCCGCAGGGTGTTCGCCGCCGACAACCTGCGACTGGTCGGACTGCACAGCCACATCGGTTCGCAGATCTTCGACGTCGCCGGCTTCGAGATCGCCGCGCGGCGCGTGATCGGCCTGCTCCGCGACGTGGTCGCCGAGTTCGGCGTCGAGAAGACCTCGCAGATCTCCATCGTCGACCTCGGCGGCGGTCTGGGAATCTCCTATCTGCCGCAGGACGACCCGCCGCCGATGGCCGAACTCGCCGACAAGCTGTGGTCGATCGTGCGCACCGAATCCGCCGCGGTGGGCCTGCCGTCGCCCGACCTCGTCGTCGAACCCGGCCGCGCGATCGCCGGCCCCGGCACCATCACCCTGTACGAGGTGGGCACCGTCAAGGACGTCGCCATCAGCCCGTCCGCGCACCGCCGGTACGTCAGCGTCGACGGCGGCATGAGCGACAACATCCGCACGTCCCTGTACGACGCGGAGTACGACGCCCGCCTCGTCTCTCGCACCAGCGACGCGCCGCCGACGCTGGCCCGCATCGTCGGAAAGCATTGCGAGAGCGGCGACATCATCGTGCGCGACACCTGGGTGTCCGACGACGTCGTGCCCGGCGACCTGATCGGCGTCGCCGCGACCGGGGCGTACTGCTACTCGATGTCCAGCAGGTACAACCTGCTCGGACGACCCGCGGTGGTGGCCGTGCGGGACGGCGTCGCACGCCTCGTCCTGCGCCGCGAGACCACCGACGACCTGCTCAGCCTGGAGGTAAGGAACACATGACGGACACGCACCGGCCCATCGGCTTGGCGGTTCTCGGACTCGGCAACGTCGGCAGCGAGGTCGTCCGGATCATCGAGGAGAGCGCGACCGATCTCGCGGCGCGCGTGGGTGCGCCGCTCGTGCTGCGCGGCATCGGGGTCCGGCGGGTGGCCGACGACCGCGGCGTCCCCGTCGACCTGCTCACCGACGACGTGCAGGCACTCGTCGCGCGCGACGACGTCGACATCGTGATCGAGCTGATGGGCCCGGTGGAACCGGCCCGGCGGGCGATCCTCAGTGCGCTCGAGCACGGCAAGTCCGTCGTCACCGCCAACAAGGCGCTGATGGCGCAATCCACCGGCGAACTCGCCCAGGCCGCCGAGAACGCCCGCGTCGACCTGTACTTCGAGGCTGCCGTCGCCGGCGCGATCCCGGTGATCCGCCCGCTGACCCAGTCGCTGGCCGGTGACACGGTGCTGCGGGTGGCGGGAATCGTCAACGGCACCACCAACTACATCCTCTCGGCGATGAACGACACCGGCGCCGACTACGCGGACGCCCTCGCCGACGCCGGCGCGCTGGGCTACGCGGAGGCCGACCCGACCGCCGACGTCGAGGGCTACGACGCCGCCGCCAAGGCCGCGATCCTCGCGTCCATCGCGTTCCACACCCGGGTCACCGCCGACGACGTCTACCGCGAGGGCATCACCAAGGTCACCGCGGAAGACATCGCGTCTGCCAAGGCCCTCGGCTGCAACATCAAGCTGCTCGCGATCTGCGAGCGGCTGACGAATGACGAGGGGCAGCAGCGGGTCTCGGCCCGCGTGTACCCGGCGCTGGTGCCGCTGAGCCATCCGCTCGCGACCGTCAACGGCGCGTTCAATGCCGTGGTCGTGGAAGCCGAGGCCGCCGGTCGCCTGATGTTCTACGGCCAGGGTGCGGGTGGTGCCCCGACGGCGTCGGCGGTGATGGGCGATCTGGTGATGGCCGCCCGCAACCGCGTGCAGGGTGGCCTCGGGCCCCGCGAGTCCAAGTACGCGCAGCTGCCGATCGCACCGATCGGGTTCATCCCGACGCGCTACTACGTCTCGATGAACGTGGCCGACCGCCCCGGTGTGCTGTCCGCCGTCGCAGCCGAATTCGGCAAGCGCGAGGTCAGCATCGCCGAGGTCCGCCAGGAGGGCATGGTGGACGAGGGCGGGCAGCCCTGTGGCGCGCGCATCGTCGTCGTCACGCACCGCGCCACCGACGCCGCACTCTCCGAGACCGTCGAAGCCCTCGCCGACCTCGATGTCGTGCAGGACATCAACAGCGTCCTCCGCCTGGAAGGAACGAGCGAATGAGCCCCACCGATACTGCCGTGCACAAGGCGTGGCCCGGCCTCATCGGCGCCTACCGCGACCGGTTGCCCATCGAGGACGGCTGGACGCCCATCACGCTCCACGAGGGTGCGACCCCGCTGATCCACGCGACGCGGATCAGCGAACTCACCGGCTGCACCGTGCATCTCAAGGTCGAGGGCCTCAACCCGACGGGCTCGTTCAAGGACCGCGGCATGACCGTCGCGGTGACCGAGTCGGTCGCGCGAGGTCAGAAGGCGGTGCTCTGCGCCTCGACGGGCAACACGTCCGCCTCCGCCGCTGCCTACGCCGCCAAGGCCGGCATCACCTGCGCGGTGCTCATCCCGCAGGGCAAGATCGCCATGGGCAAGCTCGCGCAGGCGGTGATGCACGGAGCCAAGATCATTCAGGTCGAGGGCAACTTCGACGACTGCCTCGAACTGGCCCGGAAGCTGACCGCGGACTTCCCGACGGTCGCGCTGGTCAACTCCGTGAACCCGTACCGCATCGAGGGTCAGAAGACCGCCGCGTTCGAGATCGTCGACGCGCTCGGCACCGCCCCCGACGTGCACGCCCTGCCCGTCGGCAACGCGGGCAACATCACCGCGTACTGGAAGGGCTACTCGGAGTACCACCGCGACGGCCTCAGTGACCGGCTGCCCCGCATGCTCGGCACTCAGGCGGCCGGCGCCGCCCCGCTGGTCGAGGGCGCACCGGTCAAGAACCCCGAGACCATCGCGACGGCCATCCGGATCGGCGCCCCGGCGTCGTGGAACCAGGCGGTCGAGGCGCAGCAGCAGTCCGGCGGCAAGTTCCTCGCCGCCACCGACGACGAGATCCTCGCCGCGTACCACCTGATCGCCCGGAGTGAGGGGGTGTTCGTGGAGCCCGCGTCGGCGGCCAGCGTCGCCGGCCTGCTCAAGTCGGTCGAAGACGGCTGGGTCGCCAAGGGCTCGACCGTGGTCTGCACCGTCACCGGCAACGGACTCAAGGATCCCGACACCGCGCTGGCGGGCATGCCGCAGGTGACCCCGGTGCCCGTCGACCCGGTGGCCGTCGTGGCCGCGCTGGGCCTGGTGTGACCCAGACGCTGTCCCCGGGGCTGACCGCCCGCGCCGTCGTCCCGGCGTCGAGCGCCAACCTGGGACCGGGCTTCGACAGCCTCGGTCTCGCACTGAGCCTGTACGACGAAATCAACGTCGAGACAGTCGAATCGGGCCTCACCATCGAGGTGTCCGGCGAGGGGGAGGGGCAGGTACCCCTCGACTCGTCGCACCTCGTGGTGCGCGCCATCGAACACGGCCTGCTGTCGGCCGGGGTGTCCGTCCCCGGCCTGGTCGTCAGGTGCCGCAACAGCATTCCGCACTCCCGGGGCCTCGGATCCTCCGCAGCCGCCGTGGTGGGTGGCCTGGCCGCCGCCAACGGCCTTGTCCGACAATCGGATTCCCCCGCCCTCACCGATGACGAGCTGATCCAGCTGTCGTCGGAGTTCGAAGGGCACCCGGACAACGCGTCGGCCGCAGTCCTGGGTGGCGCCGTGGTGTCGTGGACCGAGGGCGGGGGACCGCTGCCCCGCTACGCGGCGGCACCGCTGCGCCTGCATCCCGACATCCGACTCTTCCCGGCGATTCCGCAGGTGCGATCGTCGACCGCCGAGACCAGGGTGTTGCTGCCGGACTCGGTCAGCCACGTGGACGCCCGCTTCAACGTCAGCCGTGCCGCGCTGCTCGTGGTGGCACTCGCCGACCGTCCGGACCTGCTGCTCGAGGCCACCGAGGACCGGCTGCACCAGCCGCAGCGGGCGGCCGCCATGCCCGCGTCGGCGGAATACATCGACATCCTGCGCCGTTGTGGAGTGGCAGCGGTGCTTTCCGGCGCCGGACCTGCAGTGATCGCGTTCAGTACCCAACCCGAGCTGCCGGTCGAGGCGCTCGAGTTCGGCGCCGCGAACGGGTTCACCATCGCGGAGATGGCAGTCGGACGGGGCGTCCACTGCACGTCGGGCGATCCGGTCCGGTAGCGGACGACTCGACACGAGCCACACGCGCAGCAGGGGCATTCTTGCTTCCCACTCGGATGCGGGTTATCCTCGGATTCGTCCAGCAATCGCAGCGTCTGTGCCTGCGCCGACACTAGGACGATCACTCTTTCTCTTTAGGTGTTCAACCCTTGCACTGAAGGTTCGCCGCTCCGCGGCGGACACACAGGCGATCACCGTTGCAGAGGCGACGGTGGGCCCCTCGACATTCGGCGGATCTGCCGAATGCGAAGAACCCTCGCGCGATCACATCACCGAGGGAGGAAAGGAAATCCGTGACCGATACGGACCTCATCACGGCTGACGGCAGTAGCGACGACGTCGCCACGCCCGACACCACCTCTGCACCGAAGTCCGACTCCGCCCCGGAAACGGCAGGCGCAGTGACGACTCCGACCGCAGAGACCGCACCCAAGGGTGCCGCCGCATCCGGCGACCGCGCCACCTCGCTCACCGCGATGGTGCTCCCGGACCTGCGTGCACTGGCCAACCAGCTGGGCGTGAAGGGCTCCTCGGGGATGCGCAAGGGCGAACTGATCGCCGCCATCCGCGAGCACCGCGGCGAGACCAACGGCACCGCCGCTGCCGCGCCGACCACCCAGAAGGCCCCCGAGCAGACCGGTGAGCCCGCCGCGGACGCCGCTGCCGAGCCGGCCGTCGCTGCCACCACCCGCCCGCGTCGCGAACGCCGTGGCGCCTCCCGCCAGACGGGTGCGCCGGTCGCGGAGTCCGACGCCGCCGACACCCGCACCGACGCGCCGACGGCACCCAAGGCCGAGACCGCCCAGGTCGACACGGCCGACGCCGCGCCGGCCACGCAGTCCGAGCCGGCCGAGAAGACCGAGAAGACCGAGAAGACCGACGACAAGCAGCCCGATAAGGCCGACAAGGCCGACGTCAAGGGCGAGTCCACCGACGGCGACGATTCGCGTCGGCGCCAGCAGAACACCAAGGGTGGTCAGGGCGGCCAGGACGATCAGGCCAACGCCGGCGGCGGCAACCGCAATCGCAACCGCAACAACAACGAGGGCGGCAACCGGAACGACGGTGGCGGCAACCGGAACGACGGTGGCGGCAACACCCGCAACAACGACGGTGGTGGCAACCGCAACAACGACGGTGGCGGCAACCGGAACAACGACGGTGGCGGCAACAACCGCAACGATCGCAACGACAACCGCAATGACAACGGCGGCGGTCGCGGCGACAACCGCAATGACAACCGCAACAACAACAACGACGACGACGACGACGATGGCGACGGCCGCGGCGGGCGTCGTGGACGTCGGTTCCGCGACCGCAGGCGCCGTGAGCGCGGCGGCGGCGCCGAGGGCGGCGGCGGCGGTGGCGACACCGAACTGCGCGACGACGACGTCGTACAGCCGGTCGCCGGCATCCTCGACGTGCTCGACAACTACGCGTTCGTGCGGACCTCGGGTTACCTGGCGGGACCGAACGACGTGTACGTCTCGATGAACATGGTCCGCAAGAACGGCCTCCGTCGTGGCGACGCCATCACCGGTGCCGTGCGGGTGCCGCGCGAGGGCGAGAACACGGGGAGCAACAGCAACAGCAACAACCCGCGTCAGAAGTTCAACCCGCTGGTCCGCATCGACACCATCAACGGTGGCCCGGTGGAGGACGCCAGGAACCGGCCGGACTTCACCAAGCTCACCCCGCTGTACCCGAATCAGCGGCTGCGCCTGGAGACGACGCCGGATCGCATGAGCACCCGCGTCATCGACCTGATCATGCCGATCGGCAAGGGCCAGCGCGCCCTGATCGTGTCGCCGCCCAAGGCCGGCAAGACGATGATCCTGCAGGACATCGCCAACGCGATCGCCACCAACAACCCCGAGTGCCACCTCATGGTGGTGCTGGTGGACGAGCGGCCCGAAGAGGTCACCGACATGCAGCGCAGCGTCAAGGGTGAGGTCATCGCCTCCACCTTCGACCGGCCGCCGTCAGACCACACGCAGGCCGCCGAGCTGGCCATCGAGCGCGCGAAGCGCCTGGTGGAGCAGGGTAAGGACGTCGTGGTGCTGCTCGACTCGATCACCCGTCTGGGCCGCGCGTACAACAACGCGTCGCCGGCATCGGGCCGCATCCTGTCCGGTGGTGTCGACTCCACGGCGCTGTACCCGCCGAAGCGCTTCCTCGGCGCGGCCCGCAACATCGAGTTCGGTGGGTCGCTGACGATCATCGCCACCGCGCTGGTGGAGACTGGCTCGACCGGTGACACGGTGATCTTCGAGGAGTTCAAGGGCACCGGCAACGCCGAACTCAAGCTCGACCGCAAGATCGCCGAGCGCCGGGTGTTCCCGGCCGTCGACGTCAACCCGTCGAACACCCGCAAGGACGAGTTGCTGCTCTCCACCGACGAGTTCGGCGTCGTGCACAAGCTGCGCCGGGTGCTGTCGGGGCTCGACTCGCATGCGGCCATCGACCTGCTGATGAGCCAGCTCCGCAAGACGAAGACGAACTACGAGTTCCTGGTGCAGGTCTCCAAGACCACGCCGGGCACTGATCGCGACTGACCGACACGGTTCGCCTCGACGGCCCCGCACGCTCCGGCGTGCGGGGCCGTCGTGCGTCGCGGGGGTGAGAGTCAGCCGGCGGGATCGGCACGCAGGCCGGGCATCACGTACCGGCGGACGTGGGTCAGCACCGCCGCCGGGTCGTCGACCTCGAAGTGGGCGCCGGGGACCGTGGTCAGCGACAGGATCGCCCGGGCGATCCACTCACTGGCCTCGTCGAGGTACACGTCCGGATGGACCTCGCCCGCATCCCGCGCGGTGAGCAGATACCGCTTCCAGAACGCGGCGAGGTCCGGCACGAGTCCGAGGACGCCCGCCCCCGCGCACGCGGCGAACTCCTCGGGTTCGTCGACGCGCAACTTCATCAGGATCGTGCCCGGATCGTCGTAGGCGGTGCGGCCATGGGTGATCCCCGCGGCGATCTGCTGGTCGAGCCCCTCGACCCCGGCGAGCAGCTGATGTGACTTCGACCAGTAGGCGTCGTTGAGGCGCACGATCGCCGCGCCCAGCAGCGTCGCCTTGTCGGGGAAGTGGCGATAGAGCCAGCCGCGCGAGACCCCGGCCACCTCGGCGACCTCGGACACCGTCGTCGCCCGGATGCCCCGCGCGCGCAGACACACCTCGGCCGCGTCGATCAGCCGATCGCGCACGCTGACGGGCCGCGGCGTCGACTCTGCCGACGCGTCGGCCGGGGTGGTGGTCACGGGAGTTTCCTCGTCATTCGTCTGCGGGTCGGTACGACACGGAGGCATTCTGCCAGTGCCAGACGGTACCGCTCGGCGGTCCGGCGATGGTAGACACTTCACGAGATCTGTTCACTACGCAGGACCGAGGTGGTCGAGGATGACGGACACGCTGCAGCAGCTGTTGCGCGAACGTGCCGAGGTGGACGCCACCGCGATCAGGCACGGCGATCGCACGTGGACGTGGCGTGACCACGTCGCCGAGGCATCCGCCCACGCGGCGAGCCTGATCGCCATGGCGGCCGGCGGACGTCCACTGCACGTCGGGACGCTGATGGGCAACACGCCGGACATGCTGACCGCGCTCGCGGCCGCCGCGCTCGGCGGATACGTCCTGTGCGGGGTGAACACGACCAGGCGCGGCGACGCGCTCGCCCGCGACGTCGCCCGCGTCGACTGCCAGATCCTGCTGACCGACGCCGAGCACCGTCACCTGCTCGACGGCGTGGAGCTGCCCGGCGTCACCGTCGTCGACGTGTCCACGCCCGCGTGGGCCGAAACGGTCTCCGCCGCACCGCCACTCACCCCGCACCGCGAGGTCGCCGCCGACGACACGTTCATGATGATCTTCACCTCGGGTACCAGCGGCGAGCCCAAGGCCGTCGAGGTACCCCACGCGATGGTGTTGTTCGCGGGCACCGCGCTCGTCGAGCGATACGGCCTCGGCGCGTCGGACGTCTGCTACCTCGCCATGCCGCTGTTCCACTCGAACGCCGTCTACGCGGGCTGGAGCGTCGCGCTCGGCGCCGGCGCGACGATGGTGCCGGCGATGTTCTCCGCGTCCCGGTTCCTGCCCGACGTGCGGCGGTACGGCGCCACCTACATGAACTACGTCGGCAAGCCGCTCGCGTACATCCTTGCGACGGCCGAACGCCACGACGACGCGGACAACACCCTGCGCATCGCGTTCGGCAACGAGGCGGCCGACCGCGACATCGAGGAGTTCGGGCGCCGATTCGGGTGCACGGTGTGGGACGGCTTCGGCTCCACCGAGACCGCGGTGATCATCACCCGGCCCGACGACTGTCCCACCGGGTCGATCGGCAGGGGCTTCCCCGGCGTCGCGATCTACGACCCGGAGACCGTCCAGGAGTGCGAGATCGCCCGCTTCGATGAGACGGGAGCCCTGATCAACGCCGACGCCGCCACCGGTGAACTCGTCAACACCCAGGGCAGCGGCCTCTTCCGCGGCTACTACAACGATCCCGGCGCCACCGACCAGCGGATGCGCCACGGCATGTACTGGTCGGGGGACCTCGCCTACCGCGACGCCGACGGCTGGATCTACCTGGCCGGGCGCACCGCGGACTGGATGCGGGTCGACGGCGAGAACCTCACCACCGCGCCGATCGAGCGGATCCTGCTGCGACTGCCGGTCATCAGCCGGGTGGCGGTGTACCCGGTACCGGACGAGTTCGTCGGCGACCAGGTGATGGCCGCGATCGTGCTGCGCGACGACGCGCATCTCGACGCCGACGAGTTCGCCGACTTCCTCGCCGCGCAGCGGGACCTGTCGCCCAAGGCGTGGCCGCGGATGGTCTGGCTGGCCGACGACCTCCCCAGCACCGCGACCAACAAGATCCTCAAGCGCGAACTCATCGCGATGGGCGTGGACCCCGCCGGCCGGACCCTGTGGCGCCGCGACGGCAAGCGCTTCCATCCCGTCGACCAGCGGGCGGTCAGCGGAACGGATCGGTGATCTCGCGCAGTTCGAGCAGGAGGTGACGGAGTCGGTCGTAGCCGGCATCGCCCAGGTGCTCGCGCCATTCGCGTTCCACGGCCGCCACCTCCGCGGCCGCCGCGGCGCAGAGCTCGCGGCCGCGACCGCTCAGGGTCACCAGCCGGGCGCGGGCGTCGGCGGGGTCGGCTGTCCGCTCGACGTACCCGTTGCGCTCGAGTTCGTCGACGAGCGCGCCGGCGGTCTGCTTGGTGATGCCTGCCCGCTCGGCCAGGTCCGTGACGCGGATGCCCTCGGGGTCGAGCCGCTGTGCGAGCTTCGTCTGCGCCGCGGTCAGGTCGCCGAAACCCGACGCGCGGAGGGCGGCGTGCACGCGGGACTCGGCGGCGCGGTGCGCGACGAACATCAACGTGGGCGTGGTCGGGTGGTCCATCGACGTCGACTCTAGCTTGCGATGGTCAGGATGACTGACTACATTGGTCAGGAGTCCTGACCAATCGAGGGAGTCCCGATGCACGACGACGACGTCTGGCGGCACATCGACGAGCAGCGGGCCGGCCTCGCCGACCTCCTCGACACGCGCACGCCGTCGCAGTGGTCGACACCGTCGCTGTGCGAGGGCTGGACCGTCCGCGACGTCGCGGCGCACCTCACCCACGCCAACGCACCCTGGGGTCAGATGGCCTGGCAGGCGCTCCGGTCCGGCTTCCGGTTCAACGCGATGATGCGTCGCGTCGTCGAACGCGACGTGCGCACCGCCGACGAGATCGTCACCGCGCTGCGCGCAATGGTCGGCGAGCGACGCCGGCCGCCGGGCACCGCCGTCGTCGACCCACTGCTCGACGCCCTCGTCCACGGTCAGGACGTCGCACGGCCGCTGGGGATCTCGCGGCCCATGCCACCCGACGCCGCCGTGGCCGTCGCGCACCGGCTCTGGGGTTCGAGCTTCCCGCTCAATCCGCGCAAGCGCTTCCCGGACATCGCATTCGTCGCGACGGACGCTCCGTTGACCGTCGGTTCCGGCAGCGTCGCATCCGGTCCGGTGGCCGACGTCGTGCTGGTGCTGGCCGGTCGCCGGGCAGGGCTCGGCGGGCTCACCGGAGAGGGCGCCGCCCTGGCCTCCGCCCGGGAATAGCAGCCGCTGCGCACTCGTTTATGACACTGACGGCTGACCTGGCATAATGGGCCGTCGACCTCGGTTCCGGTTCACGTTCGACATCTCCCAGGTCAGGGAGCGGGCGACCCGGCGACCACCCAACGAAGAGGACCTGATTATGAGAACGGGCATTCACCCCGCATACAACGAGACCAACGTGGTCTGCGGCTGCGGAAACACCTTCACGACGCGTAGCACGAAGGACAACGGCCACATCGTGGTCGAGGTCTGCTCCCAGTGCCACCCGTTCTACACGGGCAAGCAGAAGATCCTCGACAGCGGCGGCCGCGTGGCCCGCTTCGAGAAGCGCTACGGGAAGCGCAAGGCCGACGAGAAGGCCGACGCCGACAGCTAGCTACGTCAACGGCGCCCGACTCGACGCATCTCCGCGTCGGGTTCGGGCGCCGTTTTCGTTGATCAGTACCGACGGCTGAACAGAGAGGCCCAGCGTGAGCGACAACGCTCCCAAGATCGAGGCGCTGCTCGACGAGCACGCCGACCTCGAGCGGCAACTCGCCGACCCCGCACTCCATGCCGACGCCACGGCCGCCCGCCGCGTGGGCAAGCGGTTCGCCCAGGTGGCGCCCGTGGTCGCGGCCTACCGCAAGCTCGACGCCGCTCAGGGCGACCTCGAGACCGCGCGCGAACTCGCCGCCGACGACGCGTCGTTCGCCGAGGAGGTGCCCGAACTCGAGGCGCGCGTCCGCGAACTGGACGCCCTGCTCACCGACCTCCTCGCGCCGCGCGACCCGCACGACGCCGACGACGTCGTCCTCGAACTCAAGTCCGGTGAGGGCGGCGAGGAGTCGGCGCTGTTCGCCGCCGACCTCGCACGCATGTACATCCGCTACGCCGAGCGCCACGGGTGGACCGTCACCGTGCTCGACGAGACCACCTCCGACCTAGGTGGCTACAAGGACGCGACGCTCACGATCGCCAGCAAGGGCGACTCCATCGACGGCGTCTGGTCCCGGCTCAAGTTCGAGGGCGGCGTGCACCGCGTGCAACGCGTCCCCGTCACCGAGTCGCAGGGCCGCGTGCACACGTCGGCCGCGGGCGTCCTGGTGTACCCGGAGCCCGAGGACGTCGCCGAGGTCCAGATCGACGAGTCCGACCTCCGCATCGACGTCTACCGCTCGTCGGGCAAGGGCGGGCAGGGCGTCAACACCACCGACTCCGCCGTCCGCATCACCCACCTGCCGACCGGCATCGTCGTGACGTGCCAGAACGAGCGCTCGCAGCTGCAGAACAAGGCGCGCGCCATGGTGGTGCTCGCCGCCCGGCTCCAGGCGCTCGCCGAGGAGCAGGCCAACGAGAGCGCATCGGCGGACCGGGCCAGCCAGATCCGCACCGTCGACCGCAGCGAGCGCATCCGGACCTACAACTATCCCGAGAACCGCCTCGCCGACCACCGCATCAACTTCAAGGCGCACAACCTCGACCAGGTGCTCGACGGCGACATGGACCCCGTCCTGGACGCCCTGGCCGCGGCCGACAAGCAGGCGAGGCTGCAGGAGGCGTGATGCGCGTGCGGCAGGCCGTCGCCGCTGCCGCCGACCGGCTCGCGACCGCGGGGATCGACAGCGCCCGGGTCGACGCCGAACTGCTGGCCGCCCACGTCTCAGGCGTCGACCGGGGACGGCTGTTCATCACCGACCCCGGCGACGACTTCGAGTCGAGGCTGAGCGACCTGGTGGACGCGAGGGTCCGCCGCATCCCGCTGCAGCACATCGTGGGCACGGCGGCATTCGGTCCGGTCACGCTGGCCGTGGGGCCCGGAGTCTTCACCCCCCGCCCCGAGACCGAGGCATTGTTGGAATGGGCGCTCGCACAACGCCTTCCGGCGGCCCCGGTGGTCGTGGACCTGTGCACGGGATCCGGCGCGTTGGCCGTCGCGCTGGCGCGTGCCCTCCCCGCGGCCACCGTCGTCGCCGTCGAGGATTCACCCGCCGCGCTCGAGTACGCGCGCCGCAACGTCGCGGGAGTCCAGGTGGACCTGCGGGCCGCCGACGTCACTGCCGACGGGCTGCTCGCCG
This sequence comes from Mycobacterium sp. PTI7, assembly GCF_056679845.1. Lineage (NCBI taxonomy): Bacteria > Bacillati > Actinomycetota > Actinomycetes > Mycobacteriales > Mycobacteriaceae > Mycobacterium > Mycobacterium sp. PTI7. Next base: position 3,009,058 of record NZ_CM155252.1, on the reverse strand, counting down.
AGTTCGACGGCGCCGTCGACCTCCTGGTGGCCAACCCGCCGTACATCCCCGACGGTGCCCACCTCGATCCCGAAGTGGCCGACCACGACCCGGCGCGGGCACTCTTCGGCGGTCCCGACGGGATGGCGGTGATCCGGCCGATCGTCACCCATGCGGTCCGGCTGCTGCGCCGGGGGAGTGGGCTCATCGGCATCGAACACGACGACACCACCGCCGCCGCGACCGTCGCGACGTTCGAGCGGACGGGCGCGTTCGGCGCCGTCACCCCGCGACGGGACCTGACCGGCAGGCCGCGCTTCGTCACCGCCGTCCGGGCGGAGTGAGAAACTGCTTCACATGACACTCGACGACCACGCGCGCGAGGCGACATGACCGAATCGTTCGACTGCGCCGACCCCGGGCAACGCGCGACCGGCATCGCCTCGGCGGTCAACGCCCTCAAGGGCGGGCGCCTCGTGGTCATGCCGACCGACACCGTCTACGGCATCGGCGCGGACGCGTTCGACGGCACCGCCGTGTCGTCACTGCTGGCCGCGAAGGGCCGCGGCCGCGACATGCCGGTCCCGGTCCTCGTCGGGTCCTGGCACACCGTCGACGGTCTCGTCTACTCGGTGCCGGCAAGTGCGCGCGAACTGATCCGCGCCTTCTGGCCGGGCGCGCTGAGCCTCGTCGTCCGCCAGGCGCCGTCGCTGCAGTGGGACCTCGGCGACGCGAACGGCACCGTGATGCTGCGGATGCCGCTGCACCCCGTCGCCATCGAGTTGCTGCGCGAGGTCGGGCCGCTCGCGGTGTCCAGCGCCAACGTGTCCGGCCAGCCCGCCGCCGTCACCGCCGCCGAGGCCCGGGCCCAGCTCGGCGACCTCGTCGAGGTGTACCTCGAGGCCGGCCCGTCCGCGCGGCAGGCGGCGTCCACGATCGTCGACCTGACCGGTGCGCAGCCACGCGTGCTGCGGCAGGGACCCATCACCGCCGCGGCGATCGCCGACGTGCTCGGCGTCGACGCGGAATCGCTGGTCGCCGACGAGGACTGACGCGACGACGTTCGTGCTCTCAGCCGGGTCAAGTACGGTTCACCGGGTGGAGGGCCTGCTCGCGTTGTCCGACCGCGGCGCCGGCGTGCCGCTGCGGGAACTGGCGCTCGTCGGGCTCACCGCGGCCATCATCACCTACTTCGCGACGGGCTGGGTGCGCGCACTCGCCACCCGCTGGGGAGCGGTCGCCTACCCGCGGGAACGCGACGTCCACGTGCAGCCGACACCCCGCATGGGCGGGCTCGCGATGTACATCGGCGTCGTCGCCGCCGTGCTGCTGGCCTCCCAGCTGCCGGCGCTGACGCGAGGGTTCGTCTACTCCTCGGGCATGCCGGCCGTCGTGGTCGCAGGCGGCCTCATCATGGCCATCGGATTGATCGACGACCGGTGGGGCCTGGACGCGCTCACCAAGTTCGCTGGCCAGATCACCGCCGCCAGCGTGCTCGTCACGATGGGCGTCGCGTGGAGCGTGCTGTACATCCCGATCGGCGGCGTGGGCACCATCGTGCTCGACCAGGTAACGTCGATCCTGCTCACGCTCGCGCTCACCGTGTCGATCGTCAACGCGATGAACTTCGTCGACGGGCTGGACGGCCTGGCCGCCGGCCTGGGCTTCATCACCGCGGCGGCCATCTGCATCTTCTCGGTGGGACTGCTGCGCGACCACGGCGGCGACGTGCTGTTCTACCCGCCCGCCGTCATCTCGGTGGTGCTCGCCGGTGCGTGTCTGGGGTTCCTGCCGCACAACTTCCACCGCGCCCGGATCTTCATGGGCGATTCCGGATCGATGCTCATCGGGCTCATGCTCGCCGCGGCCTCCACGACCGCGGCCGGACCGATCTCGCAGAACGCGTACGGCGCGCGTGACGTCTTCGCGCTGCTGTCCCCGTTCCTGCTCGTCGTCGCCGTCATGTTCGTGCCCGCCCTCGACATGTTGCTGGCGATCGTCCGGCGCACGCGTGCGGGTCGCAGCCCCTTCAGCCCCGACAAGATGCACCTGCATCACCGGCTGCTGCAGATCGGACACTCCCACCGGCGGGTGGTCCTGCTCATCTACCTATGGGTCGGCATCGTCGCGCTGGGCGCCGCGAGCACCATCTTCTTCGACCCCAGATACACCGGCGCCGTCATGCTCGGAGCGATCGTCGTCGCGATCGTCGTGACCCTCATCCCGCTGCTGAACCGCCGCAACGAGGCTCCCAGCGACTTCGCAGACTAGGTCCGCGAATCCATGGCCGACGGGCTATACGACGTTTCGTAGTAGGCGCGTGATTTGGCTCTCTACCTTGTGGTACGTTACTCGCAGAACCCGAAAAACCTCGCGGGTTGCCGGCCCGGCCCATCGGTCAGGAAACACCGATCGGCGCCGACTTACGACCGACAAAGGGAGCTACCCCTTGGGTGATTCCAGTGCGCCGCCTGCCCTCCGATACGCTCGTCGGGCACGGCACCGGAGCATCGGCATTCAAAGGGGAATGGTCTCTCGTGGAAGCGGGATTGGGATGACGCAATGACGACGCCAGCGCAGGACGCGCCGTTGGTGTTCCCGGCAGTGGCCTTCCGGCCCGTCCGCCTCCTCATCGTCTGCGCCGCACTCACCGCCCTCGCCGTCGCGGCCTCGGCATTCGTCGGCAACGTGCTCTTCGGCGCGTTCTTCGGCGTCGGCCTGCTGCTCGGTTTGCTCAACGCCCTCATGGTGCGCAAGGCCGTCGAGGCCATCACCGCCGAGGACCACCCGCTCAAGAAGAAGATGGCCGTCAACTCGGCAACCCGCCTGTTGGCCATCACGGCGATCGCACTCACCATCGCGATCGTCTTCAGGACACACGGCGGCATCGCAGTGCTCTTCGGCCTCGCGATCTTCCAGGCACTGCTGGTGATCAGCACAAGCATCCCGGTGCTCAGGAAGATCCGCGGCGAGGGCCTGCACGTGGAAGACCATGACGTAGCCGCCACGGAATCGAAGGACTGATGACTGACACGATGAACCAGATCGTTCTCGCCGCCGAAGAGGGCGGCCCCGCCATCGAGGTCGGCCACCACATCCTGGTGTTCCAGCTGTTCGGCATGACGTTCAACGGCGACACCATCATCGCCACGGCCATCACCGCGCTCATCGTGATCGCGCTGGCGTTCTTCCTGAAGTCGAAGGTGACCTCGACGGGCGTTCCCGGTGGCGTGCAGCTGTTCTGGGAGGCGCTGACGATTCAGATGCGCCAGCAGATCGAGGGCTCGATCGGCATGAAGGTGGCGCCGTTCGTCCTCCCGCTCGCGGTGACCATCTTCGTCTTCATCCTGGTCTCGAACTGGCTGGCGGTCTTCCCGCTGCAGTACGGCGGACCCAACGGCGCGGCGGCGGAGCTGTACAAGGCACCCGCCTCCGACATCAACTTCGTGCTCGCGCTCGCCCTGTTCGTCTTCATCTGCTACCACGCAGCGGGCGTCTGGCGTCGCGGCATCATCGGACACCCGATCAAGGTCGTCAAGGGACACGTCGCGTTCCTGGCGCCGATCAACATCGTCGAGGAACTCGCCAAGCCGATCTCGTTGGCACTGCGACTCTTCGGCAACATCTTCGCCGGTGGCATCCTCGTGGCGCTCATCGCGATGTTCCCCTGGTACATCCAATGGCTGCCGAACGCGGTCTGGAAGACCTTCGACCTGTTCGTCGGCCTGATCCAGGCCTTCATCTTCTCGCTGCTGACGATCCTGTACTTCAGCCAGTCGATGGAACTCGATCACGACGAGCACTGACCACCCCTACCGAACCACGCACGATACGACCCGAACTCTGGTGGCACGGCCACCAGCTATCAAGGAGGAATAAGGAATGGATCCCAACGCCATCATCACGGCTGGCGCGCTGATCGGTGGCGGCCTGATCATGGGTGGCGGTGCCATCGGCGCCGGTATCGGTGACGGCATCGCCGGTAACGCGTTGATCTCCGGCATCGCCCGGCAGCCCGAGGCCCAGGGCCGGCTGTTCACGCCGTTCTTCATCACCGTCGGTCTGGTCGAGGCCGCCTACTTCATCAACCTGGCGTTCATGGCGCTGTTCGTCTTCGCCACGCCGGGTCTGCAGTAACTCGTCGGCATGGGTGAACTGACCGCAACAATTCTCGCCGCGGAAGAGGGCGAGGGGACCAGTAACTTCCTGCTCCCCAACGGCACCTTCTTCGCCGTGCTGCTGATCTTCCTGATCGTGCTCGGCGTGATCACGAAGTGGGTCGTGCCGCCGGTCAGCAAGGTTCTCGCCGAACGCGAGGCCATGCTGGCCAAGACCGCAGCGGACAACCGCAAGTCGGCGGAGCAGGTCGCAGCCGCGCAGGCGGACTACGACAAGGCGATGTCCGGCGCGCGTGGCGAGGCCTCGGCGATCCGCGACGAGGCCCGCAACCAGGGCCGGCAGGTGGTCGAGGAGAAGCGTGCCGAGGCCAGCAGTGAGGTCGCGGACACGGTGCGGTCTGCCGACGAGCAGTTGTCCCAACAGGGTTCGGCCGCACAGTCCGAACTCCAGTCGTCCGTCGACGGGCTGTCCGAAAGGCTGGCCAGCCGGATCCTCGGTGTCGAACTGAACTCAGGCGGGAGTCGCTAGGTGTCGATCTTCATCGGGCAGCTGATCGGCTTCGCGGTCATTGCCTTCATCATCTTCAAGTTCATCGTCCCGCCCGTGCGCAACCTGATGCACAAGCAGCAGGAAGCGGTTCGCGCAGCGCTGGCGGAGAGCGACGAGGCCGGCCGCAAGCTGGCCGACGCCGACGCGATGCACCAGAAGGCGCTGCAGAACGCGAAGGCCGAGTCGGAGAAGGTGACCGACGAGGCCAAGCACGACTCCGAGCGGATCGTCGAGCAGCTCAAGGAGCAGGCGGGCGCCGAGGCCGAGCGCATCAAGGTGCAGGGCGCACAGCAGATCCAGCTGATGCGGCAGCAGCTGATTCGTCAGCTGCGGGCGGGTCTCGGTGACGACGCCGTGCAGAAGGCAGCCGAGTTGGTGCGTTCGCATGTCTCGGATTCGGGAGCCCAGGCGGCCACGGTCGACCGCTTCCTCGACGAACTCGACCAGATGGCGCCGTCCGAGATCTCGATCGAGACCGGTGCCACGGCACGACTGCGTGCCGCGAGCCGCGACGCCCTGGAGGCCCTCACCGCCGAGTTCGACACGGCGGCAGGCAACCTGGACGCCGACGGCCTCACGACGCTGGCGGACGAACTCGTGTCGATCGCCCGTCTGCTGCTGTCGGAGCCCACGCTCAACAAGCACTTCGCCGGGCCCTCCGACGACGACACCGCCAAGGTGGCGCTCGCCGATCGGCTCTTCACCGGCAAGGTGGGCGACCCGACGCTGACCCTGCTGCGCACCGCGGTGTCGCAGCGCTGGTCCGCGGTGAGCGACCTGGTCGACGGCATCGAGCACACCGCTCGGTTGGCACTGCTCAAGCGTGCCGAGACGGCCGGCGAGGTGGACGAGGTCGAGGATCAGCTCTTCCGGTTCGGCCGGATGCTCGACTCCGAGCCGCGTCTGACCAGCCTGCTGAGCGACGACACCGCTCCCGTCGACGATCGAATCCAATTGCTGGACAAGGTCGTGACCGGCGGAACCGACGTCAACGGCACGGCTGCGGCGCTGCTCAAGCAGACCGTCGGCCTGCTGCGCGGCGAACGTGCCGACGAGGCGGTCGTGGACCTCGCCGAACTGGCGGTCGCCCGACGTGGCGAGATCGTCGCGCACGTGACCGCTGCCGCCGATCTGTCGGATGCCCAGCGCACCCGGCTCACCGAGGTGCTCACCCGTATCTACGGGCACCCCGTCGCCGTCCAACTCACCGTCGACCCCGAGGTCCTGGGTGGCCTGACGATCGCCGTCGGCGACGAGGTCATCGACGGCTCCATCGCATCCCGGCTGTCGGCCGCACAGACGCAGCTACCGGACTGACGAGCGCTTGCGCGACGACCCGATGGCACTGACTCAGACGCTTCATCAAAGACAAAGGTAGGAAGACGAGAACATGGCAGAGTTGACAATCTCCGCTTCTGACATCGAAGGCGCCATCGAGGACTACGTGTCCTCGTTCAGCGCCGACACGGAGCGCGAGGAGATCGGCACCGTGATCGACGCCGGTGACGGCATCGCGCACGTCGAGGGCCTGCCCTCGGTCATGACCCAGGAACTCCTCGAGTTCCCCGGTGGTGTCCTCGGTGTGGCACTGAACCTCGACGAGCACAGCGTCGGCGCGGTGATCCTGGGCGACTTCGAGAAGATCGAGCAGGGCCAGCAGGTCAAGCGCACCGGCGAGGTCCTGTCGGTCCCCGTCGGCGACGGCTTCCTGGGCCGCGTCGTGAACCCGCTGGGCCAGCCGATCGACGGTCAGGGCGACATCCAGACCGACAAGCGTCGCGCCCTCGAGTTGCAGGCCCCCTCGGTGGTCCAGCGTCAGGGCGTCGAGCAGCCGCTGCAGACCGGCATCAAGGCCATCGACTCGCAGACGCCGATTGGCCGCGGACAGCGCCAGCTGATCATCGGCGACCGCAAGACCGGCAAGACCGCGGTCTGCGTCGACACGATCCTCAACCAGCGGCAGAACTGGGAGACCGGCGATCCGGAGCAGCAGGTCCGCTGCGTCTACGTCGCGATCGGCCAGAAGGGCACCACGATCGCCAGCGTCAAGCGCGCCCTCGAAGAGGGCGGCGCGATGGAGTACACCACCATCGTGGCGTCGCCGGCATCCGACCCCGCCGGCTTCAAGTGGCTTGCGCCCTACACCGGTTCGGCCATCGGCCAGGAGTGGATGTACGACGGCAAGCACGTCCTCATCGTCTTCGACGACCTCTCCAAGCAGGCCGACGCGTACCGCGCCATCTCGCTGCTGCTGCGTCGCCCGCCGGGTCGCGAGGCCTTCCCCGGTGACGTGTTCTACCTGCACTCCCGTCTGCTGGAGCGGTGCGCGAAGCTGTCCGACGAACTCGGTGGTGGATCGATGACCGGCCTGCCGGTGATCGAGACCAAGGCCAACGACATCTCGGCGTTCATCCCCACCAACGTCATCTCGATCACCGACGGCCAGTGCTTCCTGGAGTCCGACCTGTTCAACCAGGGCGTGCGTCCGGCCATCAACGTCGGCGTCTCGGTGTCCCGCGTCGGTGGTGCCGCTCAGATCAAGGCGATGAAGGAGGTCGCGGGCTCACTGCGCCTCGACCTGTCGCAGTACCGCGAGCTGGAGGCGTTCGCCGCCTTCGCATCCGACCTGGACCCCACGTCCAAGGCGCAGCTCGAGCGCGGTGCCCGCCTGGTGGAGCTGCTCAAGCAGCCGCAGTACAGCCCCCTGTCGGTCGAGGAGCAGGTCGTCGCGATCTTCCTCGGCACCAAGGGCCACCTGGACTCGGTACCGGTGGAGGACGTGCAGCGCTTCGAGACCGAGTTCCTCGAGCACGTGCGTGCCTCGCACGAGGACGCGCTCACCCAGATCCGCGAATCCAAGAAGTTCCCCGAGGACGCCCAGGAGTCCATGGAGGGAATCGTCAACGAGTTCAAGAAGGGCTTCTCGGCCACTGACGGCAGCTCGGTCGTCGTCAACGAGTCCGAGACCGAAGCCATGGACCCGGATGACGTCGAGAAGGAATCGGTCAAGGTTCGCAAGCCGGCTCCGAAGAAGAACTAGGTAACCGATGGCAGCCACACTGCGAGAGTTACGCGGGCGCATCCGTTCCGCCGGGTCGATCAAGAAGATCACCAAGGCCCAGGAACTGATCGCGACGTCGCGAATCGCCAAGGCGCAGGCCCGAGTCGAAGCGGCTCGGCCCTACGCCGGCGAGATCACCAACATGCTCACCGAGCTTGCGGGCGCCAGCGCGCTGGACCACCCGCTGCTCGTCGAGCGTGAGTCGCCCAAGCGCGCAGGGGTCTTGGTGGTGTCGTCGGACCGCGGTCTGTGCGGCGCCTACAACGCCAACGTGCTGCGTCGCTCCGAGGAACTGTTCTCGCTGCTGCGCGACGAGGGCAAGGAGCCGGTGGTCTACACCGTCGGCCGAAAGGCGCTCGGCTACTACAACTTCCGTGGCCGGGACATCGTGGAGTCGTGGAGCGGCTTCTCGGAGCGTCCCACCTACGAGCAGGCCAGGGAGATCGCGGAGGTGCTCGTCTCGGCGTTCATGTCCGGTCAGGACGACGACGGCGACGACGCGGGCGATGACGGCATCCTCGGCGTCGACGAGTTGCACATCGTGTTCTCGGAGTTCAAGTCGATGCTGTCGCAGTCGGCGGAAGCCCGCCGGATCGCACCGATGGTCGTCGAGTACGTCGAGGACGCACCGGACGAGGGCCCGCAGACGCTGTTCTCGTTCGAGCCCAACGCGGAATCCCTGTTCGACGCGCTGCTGCCGCGGTACGTCGCCACCCGCGTCTACTCGGCGCTGCTCGAGGCCGCAGCGTCCGAATCTGCTTCGCGCCGCAGGGCGATGAAGTCGGCCAGCGACAACGCCGACGACCTGATCAAGGCACTCACGTTGGAAGCCAACCGCGAGCGCCAGGCCCAGATCACCCAGGAAATCAGCGAGATCGTCGGCGGCGCCAACGCGCTCGCCGACGCCAAGTAAGCCCCCGAGGAAGCGAAGAAGAGACATGACTGCCACCGCAGAGAGTTCCAAGACCGCAGGGCGCGTGGTCCGCATCACGGGCCCGGTCGTCGACGTCGAGTTCCCGCGCGGCTCCGTGCCGGAGCTGTTCAACGCGTTGCACGCCGAGATCACCTACGAGGAGATGGCGAAGACGCTGACCCTCGAGGTCGCGCAGCACCTCGGCGACAACCTGGTCCGCACCATCTCGATGCAGCCGACCGACGGTCTGGTCCGTGGCGTCGACGTCGTCGACACCGGTGCCTCGATCTCCGTGCCCGTGGGCGACGGCGTCAAGGGCCACGTGTTCAACGCCCTCGGCAACTGCCTCGACGAGCCCGGCTACGGCGAGGACTTCGACCACTGGTCGATCCACCGCAAGCCCCCGTCATTCGACTCGCTCGAGCCGCGTACCGAAATGCTCGAGACCGGTCTGAAGGTCGTCGACCTCCTCACCCCGTACGTCCGTGGCGGCAAGATCGCGCTGTTCGGCGGCGCGGGCGTGGGCAAGACGGTGCTCATCCAGGAGATGATCAACCGCATCGCCCGCAACTTCGGCGGCACCTCGGTGTTCGCCGGCGTGGGGGAGCGCACCCGTGAGGGCAACGACCTCTGGGTCGAACTCGCGGATGCCAACGTGCTCAAGGACACCGCGCTCGTGTTCGGTCAGATGGACGAGCCGCCGGGCACGCGTATGCGCGTCGCCCTGTCGGCGCTGACCATGGCGGAGTACTTCCGCGACGAGCAGGGCCAGGACGTGCTGCTGTTCATCGACAACATCTTCCGGTTCACCCAGGCCGGTTCCGAGGTGTCGACGCTGCTCGGCCGCATGCCCTCCGCGGTGGGCTACCAGCCGACGCTGGCCGACGAGATGGGCGAGCTCCAGGAGCGCATCACCTCGACGCGCGGTCACTCGATCACCTCGATGCAGGCCGTGTACGTGCCCGCCGACGACTACACCGACCCGGCGCCGGCGACCACGTTCGCGCACCTCGACGCCACGACGGAACTCTCGCGTGCGGTGTTCTCGAAGGGCATCTTCCCGGCGGTGGACCCGCTGGCGTCGAGTTCGACGATCCTGCACCCCAGCATCGTGGGCGACGATCACTACCGCGTGGCGCAGGAGGTCATCCGTGTCCTCCAGCGCTACAAGGACCTTCAGGACATCATCGCCATCCTCGGTGTCGACGAGCTGTCGGAAGAGGACAAGCAGCTGGTGTACCGCGCCCGCCGCATCGAGCGCTTCCTGAGCCAGAACATGATGGCGGCCGAGCAGTTCACCGGTCAGCCGGGTTCGACGGTTCCGCTGAAGGAGACCATCGAGGCGTTCGACAAGCTCACCAAGGGCGAGTTCGATCACCTGCCCGAGCAGGCGTTCTTCCTCATCGGTGGTCTGGACGATCTGGCGAAGAAGGCCGAGAGCCTCGGCGCCAAGCTCTGATGAGCGCTCCAATCCTCCGAAAGGCGGTGCGACATGGCTGAAATCCACGTCGAGATCGTGGCCGTGGAGCGCGAGCTGTGGTCGGGTGACGCGACATTCGTGTTCACCCGCACCACGGCAGGCGAGATCGGCATCCTTCCGCGGCACATCCCGCTGGTCGCCCAGCTCGTCGACGACGCGATGGTCCGCGTCGAGCGCGAGGGCGAGGACGATCTGCGGATCGCGGTCGACGGCGGGTTCCTGTCCGTCACCGAGGAAGCGGTCCGAATCCTGGTCGAGAACGCCCAGTTCGAGTCCGAGATCAACGCCGACGAGGCGAAGCAGGACTCCGAGTCGGACGACGAGCGCACCGCGGCCTGGGGTCGTGCGCGGCTGCGTGCCGTAGGTCAACTCGACTAGCCGCCGATGAGCGCGTCCATGGTGTTCATGGTCGCGCTGGTCGGTGTGTTGCTTCTGGTCGTCGGCGCGCTGAGCTACCGACTGTGGAAACTGCGCCAGGTGGGTGGCACGGCCGCCATCCTGCGCGACGTTCCCGCCGTCGGTGGCCACGGCTGGCGCCACGGCGTCATGCGGTACAAGGGTGGCGAGGCCGGCTTCTATCGACTGTCGAGCTTCCGGTGGTGGCCTGATCGCAGGTTGTCCCGCCGGGGGCTCGAAGTCGTTTCACGGCGTGCACCGCGCGGCGACGAAGCCGACATCATGAGCGACCAGATCGTGGTCCTCGAAGTGCGCGACACCGGCCCCGACCGTGGTCGGCGCTACGAGATCGCGCTCGACCGCGGCGCGCTCACCGCATTCACGTCCTGGCTGGAGTCGCGTCCGTCGCCGCGCGCCCGACGGCGTTCGGCCTAGCTGCGCTTGCCGCCCGGCTGCCAGAGCACGTCACCGTCGGGATTGGTGACCCGCGACAGGATGAACAGCAGGTCGGACAGCCGGTTCAGGTACTTGGCCGGCAGGACGTTGATCGACTCACCGTGCTGCTCGACCGCCCGCCACGCCGACCGCTCCGCGCGACGGGTCACCGTCCTGGCGACGTGGAGCAGCGCGGACAGTGCCGTCCCGCCCGGCAGGATGAACGAATTCAGTGCGGGCAGGTCCTCGTTGAACTCGTCGCACCACGCCTCGAGGCGGTCGACGTACTCCTGCCGAACCCGCAGCGGCGGGTACTCGGGGTTCTCGACGACGGGTGTCGACAGGTCGGCGCCGGCGTCGAACAGGTCGTTCTGGATCTGCCGCAGCACCGGGAGCACCCGCTCGTCCGGGTCGCCCATCGACACGGCGACGCCGATCGCTGCGTTGGCCTCGTCGCAGTCGGCGTAGGCCTCGAGTCGAGGGTCGTTCTTCGAGACCCGGCTGAAGTCGCTCAAACCGGTGGTCCCGTCGTCGCCGGTCCGGGTGTAGATGCGGGTCAGGTGGACTGCCATGGTGAAACCGTACCGCCGGCCGTACGTCGCGCGGATGGCCGACGGGGCTCGGGACCGGCCGGGCTGCCCTAAACTGAGGCCCGTGACAGAGCGATTCGTGGTGACCGGCGGACACCGGTTGTCGGGCCAGGTCGCCGTCGGGGGCGCGAAGAACAGCGTCCTCAAGCTGATGGCGGCGGCATTGTTGGCCGAGGGCGTCAGCACCATCACGAACTGCCCCGACATCCTCGACGTGCCCCTCATGGCCGAGGTGCTGCGGGGGTTGGGCGCGACCGTCGACCTCGACGGGTCGACCGTGACCATCACCTCGCCCGACGAGCTGAAGTACGACGCCGACTTCGCCGCGGTCCGGCAGTTCCGCGCGTCGGTGTGCGTGCTCGGGCCACTCGTCGGCAGATGCAAGCGGGCGCGGGTAGCTCTGCCGGGCGGCGACGCGATCGGATCGCGACCGCTCGACATGCACCAGGCCGGCCTTCGTCAGCTGGGGGCTCGGTGCAACATCGAGCACGGCTGCGTGGTCGCGGAGGCGGACCACCTACGTGGCGCCGACATCCAGTTGGAGTTCCCCTCGGTGGGAGCGACGGAGAACATCCTGATGGCGGCGGTGCTCGCCGAGGGGGTGACGACGATTCACAACGCGGCGCGTGAGCCGGACGTGGTGGACCTCTGCGAGATGCTCAATCAGATGGGTGCCCAGATCACGGGTGCGGGGTCGCACACCATGGTGATCACCGGGGTGGACAAGCTGCACCCCACCGAACACCGGGTGATCGGCGACCGGATCGTGGCGGCGACGTGGGGGATCGCCGCGGCGATGACCCGTGGCGACATCACGGTGACGGGCGTCGACCCGCAGCACCTCCAGTTGGTGTTGCACAAGCTGCACGACACCGGTGCCACGGTGACGCAGGACGACAACGGCTTCCGGATCGTGCAGTACGAGCGACCGAAGGCGATCAACGTCGCGACCCTCCCGTTCCCGGGATTTCCGACGGACCTGCAACCGATGGCGATCGGGCTGGCCTGCATCGCCGACGGCACGTCGATGATCACGGAGAACGTCTTCGAGGCGAGGTTCCGGTTCGTCGAGGAGATGATCCGGTTGGGCGCCGATGCGCGCACGGATGGTCATCACGCGGTGGTGCGTGGGCTGCCGCAGCTGTCGAGCGCTCCGGTGTGGGCGTCGGACATCCGCGCCGGCGCCGGCCTGGTGCTCGCCGGCCTCGTCGCCGACGGGGACACCGAGGTCCACGATGTCTTCCACATCGATCGCGGTTACCCGCTGTTCGTGGAGAACCTGGCGGCACTCGGCGCCGAGATCGAGCGCGTGCAGTAGCACGCAAATAGCTGTCCAACAGGGGTTTTGGGACTTTGGCCTTCTGTGTGTAAGGTTGTGTTCAAGCCCAGCGGCCCGGACCTCACGGAAAGGAGCCAAGGGGCTTGACTCCGCCGAATCAGAAGTTGTAGGCTGGCGGGGTTGCCTGAAAACCGGATCTCCGGTGTGTTGTTTGAGAACTCAATAGTGTGTTTGGTGGTTTTTGTTTGTTGTTTGGTCATGCCCTTTTTTTCCCGTTTAGGGGTGTGATGTTTTTGGGATGCCAGTTTTGGTGTTCTGGTTTTGTGATCGGATTTTTCTGATTCGGATGCACCTGACTTTGGTTGGGTTGTTTTTGTTTGGAGAGTTTGATTCTGGCTCAGGACGAACGCTGGCGGCGTGCTTAACACATGCAAGTCGAACGGAAAGGCCCTTCGGGGTACTCGAGTGGCGAACGGGTGAGTAACACGTGGGTGATCTGCCCTGCACTTTGGGATAAGCCTGGGAAACTGGGTCTAATACCGAATACACCTCATTGACTGCATGGTTGGTGGGGGAAAGCTTTTGCGGTGTGGGATGGGCCCGCGGCCTATCAGCTTGTTGGTGAGGTTACGGCTCACCAAGGCGACGACGGGTAGCCGGCCTGAGAGGGTGACCGGCCACACTGGGACTGAGATACGGCCCAGACTCCTACGGGAGGCAGCAGTGGGGAATATTGCACAATGGGCGCAAGCCTGATGCAGCGACGCCGCGTGGGGGATGACGGCCTTCGGGTTGTAAACTCCTTTCAGCACAGACGAAGCGCAAGTGACGGTATGTGCAGAAGAAGGACCGGCCAACTACGTGCCAGCAGCCGCGGTAATACGTAGGGTCCGAGCGTTGTCCGGAATTACTGGGCGTAAAGAGCTCGTAGGTGGTTTGTCGCGTTGTTCGTGAAAACTCACAGCTTAACTGTGGGCGTGCGGGCGATACGGGCAGACTTGAGTACTGCAGGGGAGACTGGAATTCCTGGTGTAGCGGTGGAATGCGCAGATATCAGGAGGAACACCGGTGGCGAAGGCGGGTCTCTGGGCAGTAACTGACGCTGAGGAGCGAAAGCGTGGGGAGCGAACAGGATTAGATACCCTGGTAGTCCACGCCGTAAACGGTGGGTACTAGGTGTGGGTTTCCTTCCTTGGGATCCGTGCCGTAGCTAACGCATTAAGTACCCCGCCTGGGGAGTACGGCCGCAAGGCTAAAACTCAAAGAAATTGACGGGGGCCCGCACAAGCGGCGGAGCATGTGGATTAATTCGATGCAACGCGAAGAACCTTACCTGGGTTTGACATGCACAGGACGCCGGCAGAGATGTCGGTTCCCTTGTGGCCTGTGTGCAGGTGGTGCATGGCTGTCGTCAGCTCGTGTCGTGAGATGTTGGGTTAAGTCCCGCAACGAGCGCAACCCCTATCTTATGTTGCCAGCGCGTCATGGCGGGGACTCGTAAGAGACTGCCGGGGTCAACTCGGAGGAAGGTGGGGATGACGTCAAGTCATCATGCCCCTTATGTCCAGGGCTTCACACATGCTACAATGGCCGGTACAGAGGGCTGCGAATCCGTAAGGTGGAGCGAATCCCTTCAAAGCCGGTCTCAGTTCGGATCGGGGTCTGCAACTCGACCCCGTGAAGTCGGAGTCGCTAGTAATCGCAGATCAGCAACGCTGCGGTGAATACGTTCCCGGGCCTTGTACACACCGCCCGTCACGTCATGAAAGTCGGTAACACCCGAAGCCGGTGGCCTAACCCCTTGTGGGAGGGAGCCGTCGAAGGTGGGATCGGCGATTGGGACGAAGTCGTAACAAGGTAGCCGTACCGGAAGGTGCGGCTGGATCACCTCCTTTCTAAGGAGCACCACGAGACTCGGTCCCGCCCACATCGTGTGGGGGTTCGGTGCACCGGGCGATTCGTTGGATGGCCTCTCGCCTGTAGTGGGTGGGGGTCTGGTGCACATGGCAGACATGCGGGTACCGGTGGGGAAATGCCGGCCCGCGATGAAATCACTGAACACACTATTGGGCTTTGAGACAACAAGCCCGCGGCGCGTGTACGCCACCCCGAATGCATCGTCCCCAGTGTGGGGAGGGTGTGGGGGTGGGGTCGGGGCGCCGGCTCGCAGGGATGCGGGTGGTTTGGTTGTTGCCCCAGGTTTTGGTGGTGGGGTGTGGTGTTTGATTCGTGGATAGTGGTTGCGAGCATCAAGCTGGCATGCGTGGAGGGGACGTCCGTCTTTCGGGATGGCGCCCCCCGCCTGTGTGGTGGCTTGTTGTGGTGTGATTTTTTCTTTGTTTATGGTTTTGTGCTTTGTAAGTGTTTAAGGGCGCATGGTGGATGCCTTGGCATCAGAGGCCGATGAAGGACGTGGGAGGCTGCGATATGCCTCGGGGAGCTGCCAACCGAGCGTTGATCCGAGGATGTCCGAATGGGGAAACCCAGCACGAGTGATGTCGTGTTACCCGTACCTGAATACATAGGGTGCGGGAGGTAACGCGGGGAAGTGAAACATCTCAGTACCCGTAGGAAGAGAAAACAAAAGTGATTCCGTGAGTAGTGGCGAGCGAAAGCGGAGGATGGCTAAACCGCATGCATGTGATACCGGGTAGGGGTTGTGTGTGCGGGGTTGTGGGACCCATGTTTCCAGTTCTATCCGACTGGAGGGCAGTGAGAAAATGTCGTGGTTAGCGGAAGTGGCTTGGGATGGCCTGCCGTAGACGGTGAGAGCCCGGTACGTGAAAACCCGACGTCTGCCTTGTGTGGTGTTCCCGAGTAGCAGCGGGCCCGTGGAATCTGCTGTGAATCTGCCGGGACCACCCGGTAAGCCTGAATACCTTCTGATGACCGATAGCGGATTAGTACCGTGAGGGAATGGTGAAAAGTACCCCGGGAGGGGAGTGAAATAGTACCTGAAACCGTGCGCCTACAAGCCGTCAGAGCCTTCGATTCGTCGTGGGGTGATGGCGTGCCTTTTGAAGAATGAGCCTGCGAGTCAGGGACATGTCGCGAGGTTAACCCGTGTGGGGTAGCCGCAGCGAAAGCGAGTCTGAATAGGGCGTATCCGCACAAGAGTGTGTGGTGTAGTGGCGTGTTCTGGACCCGAAGCGGAGTGATCTACCCATGGCCAGGGTGAAGCAGCAGTAAGATGTTGTGGAGGCCCGAACCCACTTAGGTTGAAGACTGAGGGGATGAGTTGTGGGTAGGGGTGAAAGGCCAATCAAACTCCGTGATAGCTGGTTCTCCCCGAAATGCATTTAGGTGCAGCGTTGCATGGTCCTTACTGGAGGTAGAGCTACTGGATGGCGGATGGGCCTCACAAGGTTACTGATGTCAGCCAAACTCCGAATGCCGGTAAGTCAACAGTGCGGCAGTGAGACGGCGGGGGATAAGCTCCGTGCGTCGAGAGGGAAACAGCCCAGATCGCCGGCTAAGGCCCCTAAGCGTGTGCTAAGTGGAAAAGGATGTGCAGTCGCGAAGACAACCAGGAGGTTGGCTTAGAAGCAGCCACCCTTGAAAGAGTGCGTAATAGCTCACTGGTCAAGTGATTGTGCGCCGATAATGTAGCGGGGCTCAAGCACACCGCCGAAGCCGCGGCATCCGCAAGGATGGGTAGGGGAGCGTCCTGCACACCGATGAAGCAGCCTAGTGATGGAGCTGTGGAGGGTGTGGGAGTGAGAATGCAGGCATGAGTAGCGATAAGGCAAGTGAGAACCTTGCCCGCCGAAAGACCAAGGGTTCCTGGGCCAGGCCAGTCCTCCCAGGGTGAGTCGGGACCTAAGGCGAGGCCGACAGGCGTAGTCGATGGACAACGGGTTGATATTCCCGTACCCGTGTATGCGCGCCCGTGATGAATCAGCGGTACTAACCGCCCAAAACCACGTTCACCGATCACCTTCGGGTGTGAGGGAACGTGGGGCTGCGCGGGACCTTCGCTGGTAGTAGTCAAGCGATGGGGTGACGCAGGAAGGTAGCCGTACCAGTCAGTGGTAATACTGGGGCAAGCCCGTAGGACGACATCTAGGCAAATCCGGATGTCACATAGTCCGAGAGGTGATGCATAGCCGATTGAGGCGAATTCGGTGATCCTATGCTGCCAAGAAAAGCCTCTAGCGAGTGCAGACACGGCCCGTACCCCAAACCAACACAGGTGGTCAGGTAGAGAATACCAAGGCGTACGAGTGAACTATGGTTAAGGAACTCGGCAAAATACCCCCGTAACTTCGGGAGAAGGGGGACCCCTATACCGTCCATGCCCTAGCGGCGGCCGGCGGGTGGGGGTGGCACAAACCAGTGAGAAGCGACTGTTTACTAAAAACACAGGTCCGTGCGAAGTCGCAAGACGATGTATACGGACTGACGCCTGCCCGGTGCTGGAAGGTTAAGAGGACCGGTTAATGCCCTTCGGGGTGTGAAGCTGAGAATTTAAGCCCCAGTAAACGGCGGTGGTAACTATAACCATCCTAAGGTAGCGAAATTCCTTGTCGGGTAAGTTCCGACCTGCACGAATGGCGTAACGACTTCTCAACTGTCTCAACCATAGACTCGGCGAAATTGCACTACGAGTAAAGATGCTCGTTACGCGCGGCAGGACGAAAAGACCCCGGGACCTTCACTACAACTTGGTATTGGCGCTCGGTACGGTTTGTGTAGGATAGGTGGGAGACTGTGAAACCCGCACGCCAGTGTGGGTGGAGTCATCGTTGAAATACCACTCTGATCGTATTGGGCTTCTAACCTCGAACCGTATATCCGGTTCAGGAACAGTGCCTGGTGGGTAGTTTAACTGGGGCGGTTGCCTCCAAAAAAGTAACGGAGGCGCCCAAAGGTTCCCTCAACCTGGACGGCAATCAGGTGTTGAGTGTAAGTGCACAAGGGAGCTTGACTGCGAGACGTACATGTCGAGCAGGGACGAAAGTCGGGACTAGTGATCCGGCACCCCCGAGTGGAAGGGGTGTCGCTCAACGGATAAAAGGTACCCCGGGGATAACAGGCTGATCTTCCCCAAGAGTCCATATCGACGGGATGGTTTGGCACCTCGATGTCGGCTCGTCGCATCCTGGGGCTGGAGCAGGTCCCAAGGGTTGGGCTGTTCGCCCATTAAAGCGGCACGCGAGCTGGGTTTAGAACGTCGTGAGACAGTTCGGTCTCTATCCGCCGCGCGCGTCAGAAGCTTGAGGAAACCTGTCCCTAGTACGAGAGGACCGGGACGGACGAACCTCTGGTCTACCAGTTGTCCCACCAGGGGCACCGCTGGATAGCTACGTTCGGACAGGATAACCGCTGAAAGCATCTAAGCGGGAAACCCCCTCCAAGACCAGGCTTCTCACCCATTAAGTGGGATAAGGCCCCCCGCAGACCACGGGATTGATAGACCAGACCTAGAAGCCCAGCAATGGGTGCAGGGAACTGGCACTAACCGGCCGAAAACTTACACACAACAACCACCCCCACACGGGGGTTCAAAGAAAACGTGTAAGTCACACCACAACACGCGTACGCAACCACGCATCCACATATGAGTCGAACAGACCACACCCCACCACCAAATAACACCAAAACCATTGGGGCTGAAAAAGAAAATAGAGTTACGGCGGTAATAGCGGCAGGGAAACGCCCGGACCCATCCCGAACCCGGAAGCTAAGCCTACCAGCGCCGATGATACTACCCCTACGGGTGGAAAAGTAGGACACCGCCGAACACAATTTAAGTCCCGTGGCCCCCAATTTCGATTGGGGGCCACGGGCATTTTCATGTCTGAAGCCATTTCCGCGAATTCGAATGCAAATCCGTCAATCGAACAACGTGGCCACGGGCGCCATTCGATTGCGTTCCATGTCGAGTAAATGGCGCTTTCTCTCCAATCCGCCGCCATAACCGGTGAGGCTGCCATTGGCGCCGATCACCCGGTGGCACGGCACGATGATGCCGATCGGATTGTGTCCGTTCGCAAGACCGACGGCGCGCGAGGCGCCGGCCGATCCGATTTCCCGTGCTATTTGTCCGTAGGTTCGCGTCTCGCCGTACGGAATGGTGAGCAGAGCCTGCCACACCTTCCGCTGAAATTCGGTTCCGATCAGGTCGAGATCCAGATCGAAGGCGAGCAGATCGCCGGCGAAGTACGCGTCCAATTGTTCTGCCACGTCCGCGAATACCTGTTCGTCGGGCACCCATCCCTCGCGGCTGGGTTCGTACGTCTGGTCGACCATTCGAAGGTGACGGACGCGCCCGTCGACGCCGGCGAGGGTGAGCGGTCCGACCGGACTGTCGACGGTTCGGAACAGAACTGCGGTCATCACGTCTCCTTCGGGGGCCACACGTTGACGTCATGGTCCAGTGCGGTCCACAGGTGCTGGGTGGCGTAGGCGCGCCAGGGCCGCCATCGCGTGCTGTGCGCGATCAACGCGCGTGCCTCGGACGGCAGCCCCACCTGCTTCGCGGCGTTGAGCACGCCGAGGTCGCTCGCGGGGAAGGCGTCGGGATCGCCGAGACCCCGCATGGCGACGACCTCCGCGGTCCACGGCCCGATGCCCGGCAGGGCGGTCAGCTGTTCGCGTGCGGTGTTCCAGTCGCTTCCCGGTCCCAGGGACACGTGGCCCTCGGCGAGGCCGCGGATCAACCCCACCACCGTGCGCTGGCGGGACTTCGGAAACGCCATCAGGGCCGGGTCGATGTCGGCGAGCTGCGCGACGTCGGGAAAGGCGTGCGTCAGGCCGCCACCGGGATCGGCGACGGGCGAGCCGTACGCCTCCACCAGACGCCGGGCATGCGTCCGTGCGGCCTTCACCGACACCTGCTGCCCCAGCACCACCCGGACCGCCAGTTCTGCGGCGTCGACGGTTCCGGGGATGCGCTGTCCAGGTGCCTTGGCCACGACGGCGGCGAGATGTTCGTCGGCGCCGAGATGCTCGACGACCGCTTCCGGGTCGGCATCCAGGTCGAGCAGCCGACGGGCGCGTGCGATCGCCGTGGACAGGTCCCGGACGTCGTCGAGGACCAGTTCGCATCGGACGTGATCGGCGTGCGGTCGGAGCGACATCACCGCGTTGCCCGACGGCAGGCGCAGCGTCCTGCGGAAGGCGCCGTCGCGATACTCCTCCACTCCGGCGATGGAGCTGGCGGCGAGATGGCCGAACAGTCCCTCGTAGGCGAAGGGCTGCCGCACCGCGAGTCGCAGCGACATCACCCCCGAGCCGGCGGAGGCGGTGCCGTCGCCGAAGGACGTTCGAGCCTGCCGGCGCAGTTCGGTCGGGGTCTGCGCGGCGGCAGCCCGCACGGTGTCGTTGAACTGACGGATGCTCGAGAAACCCGACGCGAACGCGACGTCGCCGAACGGCAGGTCCGTCGTCTCGATCAGCACCCGAGCGGTCTGCATGCGTTGCGCCCGTGCGAGGGAGACGGGGTTGGCGCCAACCTCGGCCTGCAGCAGGCGTTCCAACTGCCGCGTGGTGTACCCGACCCTCGTCGCCAGCCCGGTCACGCCCTCCCGGTCGACGGTCCCGTCCGCGATCAGGCGCATCGCCCTGGCCACCGCGTCGGTGCGGACGTTCCACTCGGGCGAGCCCGGTGACGCATCCGGGCGGCATCGCTTGCAGGCGCGGAATCCGGCGCCCTGCGCGGCGGCTGCCGTCGGGAGGAAGCGGACATTCTGGGCGAAGGGCGGCCGGGAGGGGCAACTGGGTCGGCAGTAGATGCCGGTCGTCAGCACCGCGGTGACGAACCACCCGTCGAACCGGGCGTCCTTCGATTGGACTGCCCGATAGCAGCGGTCGAAGTCGTCGTACATCTCTCGACGATTACACGACGCCACCGACAACTCTGGCGGAAAACCGACATCGCGGTGTCGGCGGGTACGCCCCGGACCGGTGACGCCCGGTCAGATTCATCGTGCAGCAAATGGACATTCGCGGCTATCAGGTGGGTAGTGTCCAGGTATGAGGCTCCGGAGAGCCCACCGTCTGCGACGCTCCTGGGGGGTGTCTGTGCTGGTGATGGCGCTCCTGATCTTTGCTGTGGGCTGCAGTCCGGAACCGCGGCCACAGCCCGTGCCGTCCGGTGCTGCAGCAAACGTCGAATCGCATCACCGGGTGGGCGTCGACGGAACTTCGCTGACGTTCGACGGCGCCCCGTGGTGGCCGGTCGGCATCAACGCCTATCAGCTGGGCACCGACTGGGAGGTCAACGCGGGCTGCGGGGCCGAGGTCGATCTGGACCGCTTCTTCGGCAGCCTGCCGCCGCACTCGCTCATCCGCGTCAACGTGTACTCGGCGTTCGCGGTCAACAAGTTCACCGGCCAGGTCGACTTCTCCGCGCTCGACGCGATCTTCTCCGCCGCGAGCCGCCACGAACAGCTGCTCGTCGGGGTCCTGACGGGCGGGGAGGGCGGCTGCGAGAACGAGTACGTCAAGAACCACGACTGGTACCGCTGGGGGTGGCGGCACGAGGTGTCGCACGGACTTCCGATGGCCTACGAGGTGTGGGTCGATCTCGCCGTACGGCGCTGGGCCAACTCGCCGGCGCTGGTGGGGTGGACGCCCGTCGGCGAGCCGGAGCCGTCGACGTGTGGCGACGCGTCGTGCACCTGGCAGGCCCGGTCGTGTCCGGGCGACGCCGCGACGGTCCTGCGGACCTTCTTCGACGACGTCGGCTCGCGGATCCGCAGCATCGACCCCGACGCCATCGTCTTCAGCGGTCACACCGGGGGCGGGCAGTGCGGATCGGCGGGCGAGGACTACGAGATCGTGGCCGCGTCGCCGGGGATCGACGTCGTGGAGTACCACTTTTATCAGGCCGACGACTACTTCCCCGGCGATCCGCGGGACGGCCTCCGGCGCCGCGTCGAACAGGCCCGGCTCCTCGACAAGCCCCTCGTCGTCGCGGAGGTCGGCGTGCAGGCCGGGACGTGCAACTCCCTCGAGCAGCGCAAGATCGAGGTGTCGGTGCTCGTCTCGGCGGCACGCGAGCACGGCGCCGCCGGGGCGATGTTCTGGTCCTACGTCCCCGACCCGCGAATGGATCAGTGCACCTTCGACATCGGACCCGGTGACCCGCTCCTCGGCATGGTCGGCGCGGACGCGTGACGAAGCCGGAGGCGCGCGCCGACGGGCGGATTGTTCCACCGGGGCGGCGACGGGCCATGATTGAGCCATGAGCCTCTTCCCGGCGCCGACGCGCGTCCTCAGCGACTCCGAGGTGGCGTGCGTGCTGACCCGGGCCGTCGGCATCATCAACCCGCTGCTCGACCTGCTCGCCTCCGACCCCGTCGGGCTCAAGGAGCGCACCCGGGATCTCACCGCGGACGGCGCCGCGGGCAAGGTGCTCGACGCTGCGGCGTGGGTGCTCGACGCCGCCGACGTGCCGGGCACGAAGGCCTGGGAGGAGATGGACGTGGACGCCCGGGTGCACTGGTGGGTACGCCGCGTCGGCGCGATAGACACGATCATCGTCGCCTTCCCCGGCGTCCTCGGCGTGATCGCCGACCGACTGCCGCTCCAGGACTTCCTCGGGTTCGCGAACCAGGCCGTCATCCTGTGTGCGGTCGCACGCGAGCACGGCGTCACCGACCGCCGCCAGCAGGTCCGCCTACTGGCCTCGGTCATGTGCGATCGCAACGTCGGCCGCGACGACGAGGTCGCCAGCCCGGCCGAGGAGGAGTCCGCTCCCATCGAATGGTCGTTCGCCGGCATCGGCAGGGCGCTGTGGCAGCTCGCCGGTCTGATGCGCGCGATCGGCAACGAACTGGTCAAGCGGCAGCGTCCCAAGGGCATCTACCGCTACCTGGGAATGCTGCCCGCTGCGGGCGCCGTCGCCGACTTCCTCGGCGAGTTCGGTGCGCTCAACCGCGCCGCAAAAGAGGGCCGGGCCTGGATCGGCGCGCACCAGGCCGTCACCGCCTAGTTCGGAGCACGCCGGGCCGTTTCGGCGCGGCACCTACACTCACCAGTCGTGGCTCAACTGGTGCAGGACTACCTCGACCGCATCCGCGCCGAGCACGCCGACGCGAGTGACGGCGCACTGGCCGACTACATCCCCGAACTGGCCGGCGTCGATCCGAACGGTTTCGGCGTGAGTCTCTCGTCCTCCGACGGCTTCGTGTACGGGTCCGGCGACGCGACAATCGAATTCACGATCCAGTCGATATCCAAGGCCTTCACCTACGCGTTGGCGCTCGACCGGATCGGCGAGGTCGCGGTGGATGCGCGGATCGGTGTCGAACCGTCGGGCGAGGCGTTCAACGAGATCAGCGTCGACAAGACCAGCCGGATCCCGAAGAACCCGATGATCAACGCCGGCGCCATCGCGGCCGTGTCACTGATTCCCGCCGGATCACCCGACGAGCGGTTCGCGCTGATCCACGACTTCTACTCCGCCTGCGCGGGCAGGCATCTCGACCTCGACGCCGAGGTCTACGCCTCGGAGAAGGCCACCGGCAGCCGCAACCGGGCCATCGCCTACATGCTCGACAGCTTCGGCGTGCTCGAGGACGATCCCGACGACGTGCTCGACGTCTACTACCGGCAGTGCTCGCTGAAGGTGACGACCACCGACCTCGCACGCATGGCCGCCACTCTCGCGCGCGGCGGCCTCAACCCCATGACCGGTCGGCGGGTGACGGACGCGGCGGTCGTGAAGCGGACGCTGTCGGTGATGGTCACCTGCGGCATGTACGACGCGGCGGGGGACTGGGTGAGTGCGGTCGGCATGCCCGCCAAGAGCGGCGTGGGCGGCGGCATCGTCGCGGTGCTGCCCGGCCAACTCGGCATCGGGGTGTACTCGCCGCTGCTGGACGACAAGGGCAACAGCGTGCGTGGAGTCCGACTGTGCCGCAGCCTGTCCGAACAACTGGGCCTGCACTTCCTGACCGTGTCCCGGGACTCGCGGGCGGCGTTGCGGGCCGTCTACTCGCCGCGCGAGGGTGTGCGCGTCTACGAGACGCACGGTGATCTGTCGTTCTGCGGCGCCGAGCAGGTGATCCGCACCGTCGACCGGGAACTGCGCGACGTCGAGGTCGTGATACTCGACGTCACGCGCGTCGACGACATCGACGGCGCCGCCCGGGGGCTGCTGTCCGGAATGTCGGAAGTGCTGCGCGCGCAGGGGAAGACGGGTTACCTCGTCGACCCCGATCGCATCGTCGACCGCAGCGGCGACGACCGGGAGTCGACCCGCTTCCGCACCGTCGACGACGCCGTGGCCGCCGCGCCGATGGTCAGGCCTTGTTGAGCGGGCAGGCGATGTCGACCGACACCGGGCTGGTGGTCGTCGGGTCCGACGACGGTCCACCGGGGTTGTGGATGGTGGTCACGACGCAGGTGGTCAGCAGCGACGTGTCCCCGCTGGGGAGGCCGTTGACCGTGACGTCGAACCCCTCCTCGCGAAGCTGCTCGACGACGGCCGACGCGGGTTCGCCGTCGATGTCGGGATCCGTCGAGGCCAAGGGTGCCAGCGTGATCGCCGCCGCGAAGGCGATCAACGCCGGTGCGAGGTATCGCGGTGTAGATGACATGTCGGAGCCTTCCCGCGGTACTCAGATCGCCTGAGCCGTGCCTGTGAGAACGCTCGAACGCTAACCGTCCCCGGAGGCCACGTCGGCGTTCTGGACGGGCGTGGCGAGGGTCGTTGCCTCATCGTGACCGCGCAGTGTCACGCTCTTGCCCAACGTCCACCGATCGGCCTCGGCATCGCCGGCATTGGCGACGGTCTCGGCCGACGCCACCAGGTTTCCCTCGATCTCCTTGGACAGTTCGCACAGCCGCGCCGCCTCGTTGACCGGCGCGCCGATCACGGTGTACTCGAACCGCTCCTTGGCACCCACGTTGCCCGCCACCACCTGACCGGACGCCACCCCGATGCCTGCCTTGCACTCGGGGACCTCGCTGCGCAGCCGTCGGGCCATCGCCCGCGCCGCCGCGAGGGCCTCCTCCTCGGCGTTCTCCAGCGACACCGGTGCGCCGAAGACGGCGAGCACGGCGTCGCCCTCGAACTTGTTGACCAGGCCGTGGTGCAGGTCCACCTCGTCGACGACGACGGCGAAGAACCGGTTGAGCAACTCGACCACCTCGACGGCCGGCCTGCTGGTGACCAGCTGGGTCGAGCCGATGATGTCGACGAAGATGACGGCGGCGTGGCGCTCCTCGCCGCCGAGCTTCGGCCGCTCCTTCTCGGCGAGCAACGCGACCTCGCGTCCCACGTGCTTGCCGAACAGGTCGCGCACCCGCTCGCGGTCGCGCAGGCCCTGCACCATCGAGTTGAATCCGCGCTGCAACTGGCCCAGCTCGGTCCCGTCGAACACCACCAGGTTCGTGTCGAGGTCGCCGCGTTCCACCCGGTCGAGCGCGTTGCGCACCGACCGGACGGGTGTCGCGGTGAGCCAGGCCAGGATCCACATCAGGATGAAGCCGAAGGCCAGCGCGAAGACGGCCAGGATCATCACGGCCACGGTGAACTGCGTGGGCGAGACGATCTGCAGCGTCAGCGTGATGATGGCGGCCAGCAGGATCCCCAGCACCGGCACGCCGGATCCCACCGCCCAGACGGTCAGCACGCGGCCCATCAGGCCCGGCGCGAAGCGACGCGGCGGCGGCCCCACCTCGAGCGCCTGCGCGGCGACCGGGCGCAGCGCGAACTCGGTGAACAGGTAGCAGCTGGCGGATACGACGATGCCCGGAAAGCTGATGCCCAGCAGCACCTTCGGGATGTAGTTGGTGTCCTGCAGCCCGTAGAGCAGCGTCAGCAGGATGGTGCCGCCGCTCCACAGGACGAGGAGTACGCGGGTCAGGCGCCACGGCGCGAAGAACGTGTTGCGCTGGTCCTTCGGGGTGGGCACGCGTTCCTCGATGGCCCATCGGACGTTCCTGATGACACGGCTCGTCGCCCAGATCACCCCGACGATGAGTGCGGAGCCGATGTACGCCGGCGCCACGGCGGCGGTGATCCACACGACCTTGGAGTCGAACACGCTGGGGACGGGGAAGGTCACGGTGATGACCAGGAGTGCGACGCCGATGCCGATCAGGTTCGCGATCACGACGAACGTCGTGAGGATCAGCTGGATGCGGACGCGTCGCCGCTCCTGCTTCTCGGAGACGCGGCCGAGGATCCACGACCCGTACTCCGCGGACGACGGCCCGTGGCTGCTCTGGCTGGTGACCCGTGCGAGGACTCGGCCCAGCCGCTGCGCGGTGCTCTTCTCGTCCGTCATGGTGGCGTCAGCCTAGTGACCGGACACCGACGATCTATGGTTGTTCGGTGCGGCTCGTCATTGCTCGGTGCACGGTCGACTACGTCGGTCGGCTCACCGCCCATCTCCCGTCCGCGCGGCGGCTCCTGCTCATCAAGGCCGACGGGTCGGTCAGCGTGCATGCCGACGATCGCGCGTACAAGCCCCTGAACTGGATGAGTCCACCGTGCTGGATCGTCGAGGAGAACGACGGACCGGCACCGGTGTGGGTGGTGGAGAACAAGGCCGGTGAGCAGCTCCGCATCACCCTCGAGGACGTCGAACTGGACTCGGTGCACGAACTCGGCATCGATCCCGGGCTCATCAAGGACGGCGTCGAGGCGCACCTGCAGGAGCTGCTGGCCGAACACGTCGAGCTGCTCGGCGTCGGCTACACGCTGGTGCGCCGCGAGTACATGACGGCCATCGGGCCGGTGGACCTGCTGTGCCGCGACGAGACCGGCGCCTCAGTGGCGGTCGAGATCAAGCGTCGCGGTGAGATCGACGGGGTCGAACAGCTCACCCGGTACCTCGATCTACTCAACCGGGACAGCGTGCTGGCGCCGGTCGCGGGCGTCTTCGCCGCCCAGCAGATCAAGCCGCAGGCGCGCACCCTGGCGGTGGATCGCGGGATTCGCTGCGTCACATTGGATTACGACGCGATGCGCGGACTCGACACCAGCGAGTTCCGGCTGTTCTGAACACCTAGACTGAACGGGTGCCCCGGCGTCGACCACCACCTCCGCGGCAGCGGTCGCCGCTGCCGGTGCCGCACCAGCGCCGCGTGGAGACCGGGCCGGACGGTCACGAGTACGAGGTGAAGGCGGTCGCGGGATCCCGTGCGGTGAAGACCTACCGCTGTCCCGGGTGCGATCACGAGGTCAGGCCGGGCACCGCCCACGTCGTCGTGTGGCCCGCCGACGACGGCGGAGGGGTCGAGGACCGCAGGCACTGGCACACGCCGTGTTGGGCCAATCGCGCGAACCGGAGTCCGACGCGGCGGTGGTCCTAGCCGTCAGTGCTCGGCGGCCGCCGGCTCGACGAGTTCCACCAGCACGCCGCCGGCGTCCTTGGGATGGATGAAGTTGATGCGGGAGTTTGCGGTGCCCCTGCGGGGCTCGTCGTAGAGCAACCGGGTGCCCTGCTCGCGCAGCCGCTCGGTGAGCGCATCGATGTCGCTGACGCGGTAGGCGAACTGCTGCAGGCCGGGACCGCGCTTGTCGAGGAACTTGGCGATGGTCGACGTCTCGTCGAGCGGGGACATCAACTGGACCTGGGCGCTGCCCTTCGGCGCGCCTCTGACGGAGAGCATCGCCTCGCGAATGCCCTGCTCCTCGTTGACCTCTTCGTGCAGCACGATCATGCCGAGGTGGTCGTGGTACCACTTGATCGCGACGTCGAGATCCGGCACCGCGATCCCCACGTGGTCGATGGCCGTGACGAGGGCACTTGCGAGCGTCGGACGGGCGTCTACGTGCTCGGTGGTCATCTCGTAACGGTAACCTTTACGTGAATGTTTGCGGAATGTGTGATCGGCCACACATCGCGCATCCCCACATCTGGAGGTAGCAAATGACGACGTCGGTAATCGTTGCTGGAGCCCGTACTCCCGTAGGCAAGCTCATGGGTTCGCTGAAGGACTTTTCGGGCAGCGATCTCGGGGCCATCGCCATCAAGGGCGCGTTGGAGAAGGCCGGCGTCGCGGCGTCGGCGGTCGACTACGTGATCATGGGCCAGGTGCTGACCGCGGGCGCGGGCCAGATGCCGGCGCGTCAGGCCGCCGTCGACGCGGGCATCGGCTGGGACGTCCCGTCGCTGACCATCAACAAGATGTGCCTGTCGGGCATCGACGCGATCGCCCTGGCCGATCAGCTGATCAGGGCCGGCGAGTTCGAGGTCGTCGTCGCCGGCGGCCAGGAGTCGATGACCAAGGCGCCGCACCTGCTGGTCGACAGCCGGTCGGGCTACAAGTACGGCGACGTGACGGTGCGTGACCACATGGCCTACGACGGTCTGCACGACGTGTTCACCGACCAGCCGATGGGCGCGCTCACCGAGCAGCGCAACGACGTCGACCAGTTCACCCGCGCCCAGCAGGACGAGTTCGCCGCGCGGTCGCACCAGCTGGCGGCGGCGGCGTGGAAGGACGGTGTCTTCGCCGACGAGGTGGTGCCGGTGTCGATCCCGCAGCGCAAGGGCGACCCGATCGAGTTCGCCGAAGACGAGGGCATCCGGGCCAACACGACGGCGGAGTCGCTGTCGAGCCTGAAGCCCGCGTTCCGCAAGGACGGCACGATCACCGCCGGTTCGGCGTCGCAAATCTCCGACGGCGCATGCGCGGTCGTGGTCATGAGCAAGACGAAGGCACAGGAGCTGGGCCTCGAATGGCTGGTGGAGATCGGCGCCCACGGCGTGGTCGCCGGCCCCGACTCGACGCTGCAGAGCCAGCCCGCCAACGCGATCAAGAAGGCGATTGCCAAGGAGGGCATCACCGTCGACCAGCTCGACGTCATCGAGATCAACGAGGCGTTCTCGGCGGTCGGGCTGGCCTCGACGCGGGAACTCGGCATCGACGCCGACAAGGTCAACGTCAACGGTGGCGCGATCGCGATCGGGCACCCGATCGGCATGTCCGGTGCGCGCATCACCCTGCACGCGGCGCTGGAACTCGCGCGCAAGGGCTCCGGCTACGCGGTGGCGGCGCTGTGTGGCGCGGGCGGCCAGGGCGACGCGCTGATCCTGCGTAGGCCCTGACTCGCGACGATTGTCAACGACGCTGCGTAGTAGCTTCGAGCGGCGTGCGGCACAATGGCAGGCATGACAAGCACGTTCGGCGTCCGGCGCAATGGTGCGAAGGTCGCGGGTTGGTTCCGGGTGATCGCCTTCGCGGAGGCGGTCAGCTGGGCCGGCCTGCTGATCGGGATGTACTTCAAGTACCTGGGTTCGCCCCGTACCGAGGTCGGGGTGAAGATCTTCGGCCCCATCCACGGTGGCGTCTTCGTCGCGTTCGTGGTGGCGGCGATACTCGTCGGCCTCGCCCACAGGTGGGGCGTGGTGACGTGGATCCTGGCATTGCTGGGGAGCATCGTGCCGCTCGGCAGTGTGATCTTCCTCATATGGGCTGATCGAACGGGTCGCATGACGGCTCCGGGGTCGACTCCGGCCGCCCCCTCGGGTGCCGAATCGACGTGACAGAATCGTGGACGTGACGCGTCCACGACCCATAGGGCCCGCGCTGGCCGGAGCGATCGACCTGTCGGCCCTCAAGCAGCCACCCCCGTCGGCGGCCCCGGCGGATTCCGGTTCCGGCGCCCCGGCCGGCGTCGAGATCACCGAGGCCAACTTCGAGTCCGAGGTGCTTGCCCGTTCCAACCAGGTTCCCGTCGTCGTCCTGCTGTGGACCCCTCGGAGCCCGTCGAGCGTGCAGCTCGCCGAGATACTCGGCGCGCTGGCCGCCCAGGACGGCGGAACGTGGTCGTTCGCGAGGGTCAACGTCGACGTGGTGCCTCAGGTCGCGCAGGCGTTCGGTGCCCAGGGCGTACCGACCGTGGTGGCGCTGGCCGCCGGCCAACCGCTGTCCAGCTTCCAGGGCGCGCAGCCTCCCGAACAACTCCGCCGCTGGGTCGACTCGCTCCTCGAGGCGACCGCGGGCAAGCTGGCCCAGGGTGAGGGCGACGAGGCCGAGATCGTCGACCCGGAGGTCGCCGAGGCGCGGGCCTTCCTCGACGCCGGTGACTTCGACGCCGCACTGACCGCGTATGAGGCGATCCTGGCCGCCCGACCCACCGACGACGAGGCCAAGGGTGCGGTGCGACGGCTGACGTTCGAGAAGCGCGCCGCCGCCCATCCGGCCGACGCCGTCGCGAAGGCCGACGCGGCACCCGACGACGTCGAGGCCGCGTTCGCCGCCGCCGACGTCGACGTCCAGCAGTGGAATCTCGCGGCGGCCTTCGACCGGCTCATCGCGCTGGTGAAGCGCACGGCCGGCGACGACCGCACCGCCGTACGCACGCGGCTGATCGAGCTGTTCGAGCTGTTCGACCCCGCCGATCCGGACGTCATCGCCGGTCGGCGCAACCTGGCCAACGCGCTGTACTGAGAGCCGCGCGAACAGTCCGCAAGCGGCTCCGGCGAAATCCCCTAATTACCGAGTAATCAGGGGATTTCGCGTCTGTTCGTGGGGACGGCGGCGGGGACTAGCCGGCAGCCTCGGGCGGGGCCGGCTCGAACCACAGCGCTGCCAGCGGCGGCAGCACCATCAGCGCCGACGCGGGCCTGCCGTGCCACGGCTCGTCGGTCGCCTCGACCGCACCGTAGTTGCCGATGCCGGAGCCGTTGTAGCTCGACGCGTCGGTGTTGAGCACCTCGCGCCACGTCCCCGTGTGCGGCAACCCGAGCCGGTAGCGCGAGTGCTCGGAGCCGGAGAAGTTGAAGACGCAGGCCAGCGTCGACCCGTCGTCGCCGAAGCGCAGGAAGCTCAGCACGTTGTTGCCGGAGTCGTTGGCGTCGATCCACGAGTAGCCCTCGTGGCTCGGGTCGCGGGACCACAGCGCGCGCCGGTCCTGGTAGACGCCGTTCATGTCCCGGACCATCCGCTGGATGCCGCCGGAGAAGCCCTGCTCCTCGAGCTGGAACCAGTCGACGCCGCGCTCCTCGGACCACTCGGCGCGCTGCCCGAACTCCTGGCCCATGAAGAGCAGCTGCTTGCCGGGATGCGCCCACTGGTAGGCCAGCAGGCCGCGCAGGCCCGCGGCCTTCGCGTGGTCGTCGCCGGGCAGTCGGCCCCACAGCGTGCCCTTGCCGTGCACGACTTCGTCGTGGCTGATCGGCAGCACGAAGTTCTCGCTGAACGCGTAGATCATCGAGAACGTGATCTCGCCGTGGTGGAAGCCGCGGTAGATGGGGTCACGCGCGACGTACTCGAGCGTGTCGTTCATCCAGCCCATGTTCCACTTCATCGAGAAGCCGAGGCCGCCGAGATTCGTCGGGCGGGTGACGCCGGGCCACGAGGTGGACTCCTCGGCGATGGTGACGATCCCGGGCGTGACCTTGTGCACCGTGGCGTTCAGCTCCTGCAGGAACTGCACGGCCTCGAGGTTCTCGCGGCCGCCGTGGATGTTGGGCGTCCACCCGTCCGCCGGGCGCGAGTAGTCCAGGTAGAGCATCGAGGCGACGGCGTCGACGCGTAGCCCGTCGACGTGGAACTCCTGCAGCCAGAACAGCGCGTTGGCCACCAGGAAGTTGCGCACCTCGGCCCGGCCGAAGTCGAAGACGTACGTGCCCCAGTCGAGTTGCTCGCCACGGCGCGGATCGGAGTGCTCGTAGAGCGGGGTGCCGTCGAAGCGCCCGAGCGCCCATGCGTCCTTGGGGAAGTGGGCGGGCACCCAGTCGACGATGACGCCGATGCCGGCCTGGTGCAGCGTGTCGATCAGGAACCGGAGGTCGTCCGGCGTACCCGGCCGGGGCATCGGCGCGTAGTAGGACGTCACCTGGTAGCCCCACGACCCGCCGAACGGGTGCGCGGCCACCGGCAGCATCTCGACGTGCGTGAAGCCCTGCTCCAGGACGTACTCGGTCAGCTCGACGGCGAGTTCGCGATAGGTCAGGCCGGGCCGCCAGGACGGCAGGTGCACCTCGAGGGTGCTCATCGGCTCGAAGACGGGGTTCTTCAGGGCGCGCTCGGTCATCCAGTCGTCGTCGCCCCAGGTGTACTCGCTGACGGTGACGCGTGACGCCGTCTGCGGGGGCACCTCGGCGGCGAAGGCCATCGGGTCGGCCCGGTCGGTCACCGAGCCGTCGGCGCCGTGCACGCGGAACTTGTAGAGACCGTCGGCAGGGAAGTCCGGCCAGAACAGCTCCCAGACGCCCGACGAGCCCAGGACCCGCATGGGCGCGTCGCTGCCCCAGTAGTTGAATTCACCGATCAGGTTGACGCCCTTGGCATTCGGCGCCCACACCGCGAACGAGACGCCCGTCACCGGACCGTCGGGCGTGGTGTAGGTGCGCGGGTGTGCGCCGAGCACGTCCCACAGGCGTTCGTGGCGGCCCTCGCCGAACAGGTGCAGGTCCATCTCGCCGAGGGTCGGCAGGAAGCGGTACGGATCGGCCACGGTGTGCGAGACCGGGGTGTCGCTGCCGGACGGGTAGCTGACCTCGAGGCGGTAGTCGATGAGCCCCGTCACCGGTACGGCGACCGCGAACAGCGCATCCTCGACGTGTTCGAACGGGTACCGCTCGCCGCCGATGATGGCGGTGACCTCTTGCGCGTTGGGTCGCAGCGCGCGGATCACGGTGTGGTCGGCGTACTCGTGCGCCCCGAGGATCGAGTGGGGGTCGTAGTGCTCGCCGGCGAGTAGCCGGCCGAGGTCGGCGGCGTCGGGCCGCAGGTTCTCGCTGGTGAACGGGTTGGTGCGGGTCATGTTGTTCACTCCCTCCGCAACAGTTCGAGTCGCTTTTCGTAGGGGATCGAGGGCATGTTCAGGACGTGGGCCACCGCGCGCGACGGATCGATGCGCACGTAATTGGCCTGGCCCCACTGGTATTCATCACCGGTGATCTCGTCGCGTACCCAGAATCGGTCCCAGTCCGACATGCCCAGGGCGGCCATGTCGAGCCAGAGGGTGGCGTCTTCGGGTCCGAACGCGTTGAGGGTCACCACGACCAGCACGCAGTCGCCGGTGATCGGGTCGAACTTGCTGTAGGCCAGCAGCGCGTCGTTCTCGACGGTGTGGAACTTGATGGTGCGCAGCTGCGCCAGGGCGGGGTGCAACCGGCGAATCTCGTTGAGCCGCCCGAGGAACGGTTCGAGCGACTCACCCCTGGCGAGGGCGCCGTCGAAGTCGCGGGGCCGCAGCTCGTACTTCTCCGAGTCCAGGTACTCCTCGCTGCCCTCGCGGACCGCCTTGCCCTCGAACAGTTCGTAGCCGGAGTAGACGCCCCACGTCGGGCTCATCGTGGCGGCCATCACGGCGCGAATCGCAAACATGCCCGGTCCGCCGTGCTGCAGGCTCTCGTGCAGGATGTCGGGCGTGTTGGTCCACAGGCTCTGCCGGGCGTAGTCGGCGTGCTCGGCGAGTGATTCACCGAACTCGGTCAGCTCCCACTTCGCCGTGCGCCAGGTGAAGTAGGTGTACGACTGCGTGTAGCCGAGCTTGGCCAGCCCGAACAGGCGGGCGGGGCGGGTGAAGGCCTCCGCCAGGAACAGCACGTCGGGATCCTCGCGCTTGACCTCGCCGATGAGCCAGGCCCAGAAGTTCGGTGGCTTGGTGTGCGGATTGTCGACGCGAAAGACCTTGACGCCGTGCGAGATCCAGAATCGGACCACCCGCAGCACCTCGGCATACAGCCCCGCGGGGTCGTTGTCGAAGTTGAGCGGGTAGATGTCCTGGTACTTCTTCGGCGGGTTCTCCGCGTAGGCGATGGTCCCGTCGGGAAGCACCGTGAACCACTCCGGATGTGCGGCCGCCCACGGGTGATCGGGGGCGCACTGCAGGGCCAGGTCGAGGGCGACCTCGAGGTTCTGCTCGCGTGCCGCGGCCACGAACGCGTCGAAGTCGTCGATGGTGCCGAGGTCGGGATGGACCGCGTCGTGTCCACCCTCGTCGCTGCCGATCGCCCACGGCGAGCCGACGTCGTCGGGCGCTGCGGTGACGTTGTTGTTCTTGCCCTTGCGGTGCACCTTGCCGATCGGGTGGATGGGCGGCAGGTAGACGATGTCGAAGCCCATGCGCGCCACGCGCGGCAGCGCCTCGGTGGCGGTGGCGAAGGTGCCGTGCACGGGTGCGCCGTCGCCATCCCACCCGCCGGTCGAGCGGGGGAACAGCTCGTACCAGGCGCTGAACCGCGCCAGGGGGCGGTCCACCCACACGCCGTGCTGATCGCCGCGGGTGACGAGTTCGCGCAGCGGATACAGCTCGAGCAGGTCGGTCACGTCGGAGGCCAGCGCGGCGCCGGCCCGGTCGAACGGATCGCCGGGCTCGCGGAGCCGGGCGGCGGCGTCGATCAGCGGGAACCTGTCCTGACGGGGGACTCCGGTGGCGGCCCGCTCGATCAGCTGCGCTCCGATGATGAGGTCGTTGTCCAACTCGGCCTCGGTCTGGCCGGCGTCGAGCTTCGCCGTGACGTTCTTGCGCCACGTGCTGATGGGGTCGCCCCAGCCGTCCACGCGGAAGGTCCACAGGCCCACGGCGTCCGGAGTGAACTGGCCGTGGAACACGTCGGGCGTGCGGCCCGTCGACATCGCGAGGTGTTGCCGCTTCACCTTCGCCGGCGCCACGACCTCCGCGATCGGCACCGGGGTGGTCTCGGGGGACAGCCCGGCCGGCGGCGTCGACAGCGACGGGTACGACGGTCCGTGATAGCGGACGACCAGCGTCGCGGCCACGGCGTCGTGCCCCTCCCGCCAGACGGTCGCCGTCACGGGCAGTACCTCGCCGACCACCGCCTTCGCCGGATAGCGTCCACCCGAAACCACGGGTGCGACGTCGTCGATTCCGATACGACCGGCCACCAACCAGCTCCTCACGTTGGCGCAGCCCCCTCGGGGCGCGCGGTGTTCGTCTGCTTCGCAAAGCCTCGTCGCGCTCTATACCCACCGTAGTGTCCGACTGAACCCGACGGAGGGTGAAGCATCCGTCGCGGCACTCCCTCGTGCCCCTTCCGCACCATCGACCGGTCGGTAAGGTGAGGTCACGTGAAAGCCCTTCGTCGTTTCACCGTCCGCGCCCACCTCCCCGGACGTCTTGCCGCCCTCGAACGGCTCTCGGTGAACCTGAGGTGGTCCTGGGACACGCCGACGCAGGACCTGTTCGCGGCCATCGATCCCGACCTCTGGGCCCAGGCGGACGCCGACCCCGTCGCGCTGCTCGGGCTCGTCAGCCCGTCGCGGCTCGACGAACTCGCGGCCGATCAGTCGTTCCTCGACCGGCTCAACCACGTCGCGGCAGATCTGGACGACTATCTGAGCCGCCCGATGTGGTACCAGCAGCGCTCCGAGTCCGGCGAGGTGCTGCCCACCGGAATCGCCTATTTCTCCATGGAGTTCGGCGTCGCCGAGGTGTTGCCCAACTACTCCGGCGGCCTCGGCATCCTCGCGGGCGACCACTTGAAGTCGGCATCCGACCTCGGGTTGCCGCTCATCGCGGTGGGGCTGTACTACCGCTCCGGGTACTTCCGGCAGTCGTTGACCGCCGACGGATGGCAACACGAGAACTACCCGTCGCTCGACCCGCAGGGACTGCCCCTGCGTCTGCTGACCGACGCCGCCGGCCAACCCGTCCTGGTGTCGCTCTCGCTGCCCGACGACGGCGAACTCAACGCACGCGTGTGGATCGCGCAGGTCGGCCGAATCCCGCTGCTGCTGCTCGACTCGGACACCCCCGAGACCGAGCACGATCTACGCGGCGTCACCGACCGGCTCTACGGCGGCGACCAGGAGCACCGCATCAAGCAGGAGATCCTGGCCGGCATCGGCGGGGTCCGGGCGATCCGCGCCTTCACCGCGATCGAGGGTCTTCCCGAACCGCAGGTCTTCCACATGAACGAGGGTCACGCGGGCTTCCTCGGCCTCGAACGCATCCGCGAACTCGTCACCGACGGTGACCTCGACTTCGACACGGCGCTCGCGGTGGTGCGGTCGTCGACCGTGTTCACCACCCACACCCCGGTGCCCGCAGGCATCGACCGCTTTCCCGTCGACATGGTCGAGCACTACTTCGGGGGGACCGGGGAATCGCGGTTGCTGCCGGGCGTGCCCGTGGACCGCGTCGTCGCCTTCGGCGCGGAGGACGACCCGTCGAAGTTCAACATGGCCCACATGGGCCTGCGGCTCGCGCAGCGTGCGAACGGCGTGTCCCTGCTGCACGGGCAGGTCAGCCGCGGCATGTTCAACGAGCTGTGGCAGGGTTTCGACACCGACGAGGTGCCGATCGGGTCGATCACCAACGGCGTGCACGCGCCGACGTGGGCGGCGCCGCAGTGGATGCAGCTCGGCCGCGAGCTGCTCGGCAGCGACGACCTGGGGTCGCTCAGCGAGCCCGACACCTGGCAGCGCCTGCAGCAGGTCGAACCCGGTCACCTGTGGTGGATCCGCTCACAGCTGCGCGCATTGCTGATCGACGACGTGCGCGCCCGGTTGCGCAGGTCGTGGCTCGAGCGCGGCGCATCCGAGGCCGAATTGGGTTGGATCGCTGACGCGTTCGATCCCGACGTGCTGACCATCGGCTTCGCTCGGCGGGTTCCGACCTACAAGCGGCTGACGCTGATGCTGCGCGACCCCGAGCGACTCGAGCAGTTGCTCCTCGACGAGGACCGGCCGGTACAGCTCATCGTGGCCGGCAAGTCGCACCCCGCCGACGACGGCGGCAAGGCGCTGATCCAGCAGGTGGTGCGCTTCGCCGACCGGCACGAGGTGCGGCATCGCATCGCGTTCCTGCCCGACTACGACATGTCGATGGCGCGGTTGCTGTACTGGGGCTGCGACGTGTGGCTCAACAATCCGCTGCGGCCGCTGGAGGCCTGCGGGACGTCCGGCATGAAGAGCGCACTCAACGGGGGACTCAACCTGTCGATCCGCGACGGCTGGTGGGACGAGTGGTACGACGGCGAGAACGGCTGGGAGATCCCGACCGCCGACGGTCTCGCCGACGAGACGCGTCGCGACGACCTCGAGGCCGCCGCGCTCTACGGCCTGCTCGCCAACTCGGTCACGCCCAAGTTCTACGACCGCGACGAGCACGGGGTGCCCACCCGCTGGGTGGAGATGGTGCGCCACACGTTGCAGGCGCTCGGCCCGAAGGTGTTGGCGTCACGCATGGTTCGGGACTACACCGAGAAGTACTACGCGCCAGCCGCCCGGTCTCTGCACAGCACCATCGAGGCCGTCGACGGCGTGCCGTTCGGCGCCGCCCGCGACCTCGCCGCCTACCGCAGGCGCGCCGAACAGGCCTGGCCGAGCATCCAGATCACCGACGTCGACAGTTACGGACTGCCCGACACCCCGCTGCTGGGCTCCGAGCTGACCCTCACCGCGACCGTCGACCTGGCCGGGCTCGGTCCCGACGAGGTGGCGGTCGAGGCGGTGGTCGGCCGGGTCGATGCGACCGACGCCCTCGTCGAGCCGTCCACGGTGCAGATGGAGCACGTCGGCACCTCCGACGCCGGTCACGACCTGTTCTCGACCACGACACCGCTGCCGGTGGCGGGACCCGTCGGGTACACGGTCCGGGTGCTGCCGCACCATCGGCTGCTCGCGGCGGACGACGAACTCGGCCTCGTCACACTGGCGTGAGCAGGATCCTCGAAGTTCCCCTCGAGGGCGGGCCGTACGGCCTCGCTCCGGGACCCGACGGCGCGATGTGGGTCACGCTGGTGCACGGTGGTGCCGTCGCGCGGGTGACGCCCTCGGGCGAGGTGCGCGAGTTCGCGGTGGGCGACGACGCCAGGCCGTCGCTGATCACGGCGGGCCGCGACGGCGCACTGTGGTTCACCCGTTCCGGCGACGACGGCATCGGGCGGATCACCCCCGACGGCGAGCAGTCGGTGATCGGATTGCGCAGCGGCAGCGCGCCATTCGGTATCGCGTTAGGGCCGGACGGCGCCATCTGGTTCACCACCATGGACGGCGGCACCGTGGGCCGGATCGACGACGACGGCGGCGTCGACGAGTGGCCCGTCGGAGGCAGACCGTCGATGATCACCGCCGGACCCGACGGTGCGCTCTGGTTCACGATGAACGGCGCGAACGCCATCGGCAGGCTCGACACCTCGGGCCGGCTCACCACGCGGGAACTCCCCACCCGCGGTGCGGGTCCGGTCGGCATCACCGCGACGCACGACGACACGGTCTGGTTCACCGAGGTGCTGGCCGACAAGATCGGCCGCATCCCGATGGCCGACGCGATCCAGGAACTGGACCTCCCCGGCAAGCCGCACGCCATCGTGGCCGACCCGACCGGCGGGGTGTGGGTGAGCCTGTGGGGCGCCGACCAGTTGGCGCGGGTGAGCGCCGACGGCGAGGTGGACACCATCGACCTGCCCGCCGGGAGCGAGCCGCACGGTGTCGCCATCGACCGCGAGGGCGGGCTGTGGGTGGCCCTCGAGGCTGGCTACGTGCTGCGATTTCCCACGGGCTGAGGCGATTCCCGAAACCGCGAGGCGCGAAGCTTAGGCGAGGTAAGTTCCGAAGATCGTTCAACAGAGGGGACCTTCGTGCGCTGTCGTCGTCTAACCGTGGTGGCGTCGGTCGCCGCCGTCGGGCTGCTGAACCTGCCGGTGGCCGGCGCCGAACCCGAACCCACGATCGACACCGTGGCGGCGGAGGCGTCGCCGCCGGGGCCCGCGGGCGCGCCGCCTGCCGACGACGGCCGGGTGGTGTCACCGCCGCCGCAGACGCTCACCTCGCCGGACGGGTGGACGCTGACCCTGTCGGCGAAGGACGAGACCCAGGTGACGAGTGCGCCGCTGACGACCGCGCTGTCGTCGCGCGAGTACGTCGTGGGTGGCACGTACACCGGATCGCTGGAGGGGCCCGGCGACGGCGAGGAACCCGGCGGCACCATCGAGGTCGGATACCAGATCGGCTGCGGCATCGACATGAGCACCTCGAACGGCGTCTCGCTGACCGGCACCGTCGGACTCAGCCCGTCACTGGGCATCCTGGGCACCGAGGTCGTGTCACCGCTGCCGGACGGCATCCTGC
This sequence comes from Mycobacterium sp. PTI7, assembly GCF_056679845.1. Lineage (NCBI taxonomy): Bacteria > Bacillati > Actinomycetota > Actinomycetes > Mycobacteriales > Mycobacteriaceae > Mycobacterium > Mycobacterium sp. PTI7. The sequence goes on along the minus strand of NZ_CM155252.1, from coordinate 2,970,298 downwards.
CCGGGATCGGCGGCAACATCGGCGGGGGCATCACGGTCGGACTGAAGCCCGGCATCATCAACGTCGTACCGGTCACGAAGAAGGACTTCGAGGGCTCCGCGCCGTGGGTGATGATCAGTAACTTCCACGTGAAGATCGACGGCTGCGTCGGGGAGTCGTTCATCCGGTCGTACGCGTTCCTGACGCGCTCCACCAAGATGTCCGACGCCATCGTCGCGTACTACGGCGAGACGAAGGTCGTCTAGTCGAAGCGCACGAAGCACCGCTCGGTGTCGCCGAGCACGCCGACCCGGAATGCGTCGATGCGCGAGAAGCCCGACGGCACCGAGTCACCGTTGACGTCGCTGGCCACCAGGCCGTTCAGCAGGATGCCCGAGACGGCCTCGTCGACGTCGCCGGCCGTCAGTGCGATGGTGCCGCCGTCGGCGGTGGTCACGGCCTCGGTCATCTTCGAGGTCGCCACGCCCGTCAGGCATGCGGTGCGCAACGCGGCCTCCGCGTCGTCGAGGTCGACCCCGCCGTGCTCGCGCTGGATCGCCTGCATGTAGCGCGACACCAGGATCGAGTAGGCGGTGTTGTCGCCGCTGGCGAGCCCGCCGCCGTCCTCGTCCTCGGACGGGGTGCCCGCCGCCCGCAGCTCCGGCAGGTCGACGACGATCGTGTTGGTCGCCGGACAGTACGCGGCGGGCGGGCGGATCCTGGCGTCGGCGCACTCCTGGGCGTCGAACGTCAGCGCGGGCGGGTTCGCCGGCGTGAACAGGATGGTCATCGCGTCGACGATCGACCGCACGGACTCCTCGGTCACGGGCAGTTCGCCGGTCTCGTCCTCGGGGAGCAGCACCGGCAGGTCGCCGCGTCGCTGCTCGATCTCCCGAGCGTCGATGGCCGCGCACGACGTCGGGCCGTCGGTGAAGCCGAACTGGAACGCCGAGACCCGTTCGAAGGCCGACCCGTGTTCGTCCTCGGCGGCCTCGGGATCGTCCTCGTTGAGCAGCGGGTCGCGGAACGCGATCATCGCGGCGAGCAGGTTGTTGAGGCCGTCCGCCGTGCTGAGGGTGAACCGCGGGGAGTCGCCCTCCGCCACCCAGCGCAGGTAGGCCCCGGCCAGACAGTCGGCCTGCTGCTCGCCGACGAGCGTCGGGGTGTCCGGGCCCACCAGCCCGGCCCGGTGCTGCACGGCGTGACCGTACTCGTGCGCGAGCACCATGGTGACGGCCATGTCGCCGTTGGCACTTCGCAACGCCGGCAGCAGCTCGCCGCGGTCCCATCCGATGGTCTCGTCGTCGAAGCAGTAGCCGGCGTTGACCAGACCGTAGGTCTCCGATCCGCAGAACACGCCGTCGAATCCGGTGCTGTCCCAGGAGTACACCTCGTCGACGGGCGTGAAGTCACCGCCGAACGCCTCGCCGTAGGCCGATGCCCAGTAGTCCTCGATGTCGCTGACCGCCTGGCTCCCCAGCTCGTCGATGTCGCCGCCGTCGGTGCCGACCGGTACGCGCGCCGGTGCGGGCGCGTCGTCCCGCAGTCCGGTGGGGCCATCGCCGGCGGGCAGGCCCGCGACCTTGAACGGGTCGCTGAAGACCGAGACGGCGGTGCCCTCCAGCGTCGTCGCGCAGGCGGAGAGCAGCAGTGCCACGCAGGAGGCGATACCGAGGGGCAGGAGGTGACGTCGACGCATGGACGCTGCCTTTCGAGTCGCCCTGCGGCCGGGCGGCACGCACAGAGGAGTGGGTGTCGAGACTAGTGAACCCGCGGGTCCGCCACGGTGGTATCGAGCGTCACCCGTCGCGGAGGCGTTCCAGCGCGGACCGCACGCGGGCGCCGTCGGTGGTGGCCCAGTACGGCGGAAGCGACGCGCGGAGGTAGCCGGCGTACCGTGCCGTCGCCATCCGCGAGTCGAGGACGGCGACGACCCCGCGATCGTCGACGCTGCGCAGCAACCGACCCGCGCCCTGCGCGAGCAGCAGGGCGGCGTGGCTGGCCGCCACGGCCATGAACCCGTTGCCCCCGTGGGCCGCAACGGCACGCTGCCGGGCGGTGATGAGCGGGTCGTCGGGTCGCGGGAACGGGATGCGGTCGATCAGCACCAGGGTCAGTGACGGACCTGGGACGTCGACGCCCTGCCACAGCGACAGGGTGCCGAACAGCGAGGTCTCGTCGTCGTCCGCGAACTTCCGCACCAGGGCGGACGTGGTGTCCTCGCCCTGGCAGAGCACCGGGGTGTCCAGGCGGCCGCGCATGGCCTCGGCCGTCGCCTTCGCCGCCCGCATCGACGAGAACAGACCCAGCGTGCGCCCACCCGCCGCGGTGACCAGGCCGGCGATCTCGTCGAGCTGCTCGGCCGATCCGACGCTGTCGCGGCCGGGCGGGGGGAGGTGCGCGGCGACGTAGAGAATGGCCGACTTGGCATGCGAGAACGGCGATCCCACGTCCAGGCCGCGCCACTTCGCGCCTTCGTTGTCCTCGCCGAACTTCAGGCCCCACGACCTCGCCATCGAGTCGAACGTGCCGCCGACCGTCAACGTCGCCGAGGTGAGGATCACGGTCGACTGGTCGAAGATGCGGTTGCGCAGCAGACCGGCCACCGACAGAGGCGCCACCCGCAGCACGACCCTGACGACCCCGCGGATCTCGTCGCGGTCCAACCACACCACGTCGGTGCGGTCCGGGATCGCCGGCCCGTAGGACGACAGGACCCGGGTGGCGGTGTCGCGCAGGTCGGTCAGCGCCGTCACCGCCTCGTTGCGCGCCGAGGCGGCCTTCGGATCGCTGGGCGCGGTGTCGATCGAGGAGCGCACCTTGTCCGCGGCGTCGCGCAGCACCGTCAGGTAGGTGGCCAGCTCCTCGTCGAGATGATCCTTGCGGCCGGGCTCCTCGTCGTGCAGCGCCGAGGTGAACGTCGCGATGGCGGCCTCGAGGCGTTGCGCCACTTCGGGATCCACCAGGCGGCCGGCCCTCCGGAGCGCCACGCCGAGCGAGGTTGCCGACAGCTCGCCGGTCGCGACGCTGGTGACGCGGTCGACGAGTTCGTGGGCTTCGTCCACGACCAGCATGTCGTGCTCGGGCAACACGTTGACGTCGGCGATCGCGTTGATCGCCAGCAGGGCGTGGTTGGTGACGACGACGTCTGCGGTGCCGGCCTTGGCGCGCGCCTTCTCGGCGAAGCAGTCGGTGCCGTAGGTGCAGCGGGTCGCGCCGATGCACTCGCGTGCAGACACGCTGACCTGGCCCCACGACCGGTCGGGGACGCCCGGGACCAGTTCGTCGCGGTCACCGGTCTCGGTGTCGGAGGACCACTCGTTGAGTCGCTTCACGTCACGGCCCAGCTGGGTGGAGGCGACGGCGTCGAACAGCTCCTCCTGGGGACGGTCATCGGGATCGCTGCTCGCGCCGCCGTGAATCTTGTTCAGGCACAAATAGTTTCCGCGCCCCTTCAGCAGCGCGAATACGGGCCGGCGGGGCAGCTCGGGCGCCAGCGCATCGGCCAGGCGCGGCAGGTCGCGGTCGACGAGTTGGCGTTGCAGCGCGATGGTCGCCGTGGACACCACGACGGGGTGGTTCGACTCGACAGCGTGCGAGATGGCGGGGACCAGGTACGCCAGCGACTTTCCCGTGCCGGTGCCCGCCTGCACCGCGAGGTGCTCGCCGGAGGCGAAGGAGCGCTCGACGGCCTCGGCCATCTCGACCTGTCCGTCGCGCTGCGTGCCGCCCAGCGCGGTCACCGCGGCGGAGAGCAACCCCGTGACGCGTGTCGGTGCGGTGGGCAACGGATCACCCGGCCCGGTGTCCGGGCCCGACCATCCGGGTCGGGACGGCGGCCTCGCCGCGGGAGAGCTTCAGGCCGTCCCACGGCAGGCTCTTCAGACCCGACTCGACCCGGGCGCGCGCATCGGCGAGCGACGGCTCGCCGACCAACCGACCGCCGCGGACCAGGGGGACCGCGAGGTCCCGCGCCACCAGACCGTCGGGGGTCTCCGGTGCCGCGCCGGCGGGATGCACGACCTCCTCGACGATCGTGCCGGAGTCCTTGGCCAGGCGGACCGCCTGCTTGCGGCCGCCGTGGGACTCCTTGTGGCTGCTGCGCTTGGCCACCGGGATGCCGTCGACCTCGACGAGCTTGTAGACCATGCCGGCCGTGGGCGCGCCCGACCCCGTGACCACCGACGTGCCGACGCCGTAGGTGTCGACGGGAACCGCACTCAGCGCCGCGATGGCGAACTCGTCGAGGTCGCTGGACACCACGATCCGGGTGTCCGTCGCACCGAGGTCGTCGAGCTGGGTGCGCACCTGGCGCACCAGCACGCCGAGTTCGCCGGAGTCGATGCGCACGGCGCCCAACCCGGTGCCGGCGGCGGCGATGGCGTTCACGACCCCGGTGGTGATGTCGTAGGTGTCGACGAGCAGCGTGGTGCCCACCCCTAGCGCGTCGACCTGGGCCGCGAAGGCGGCCCTCTCGTCGGGGCCGTCGGCGCCCGTGTGCAGCAGGGTGAACGCGTGTGCACTGGTGCCGAGCGCGGGGACGCCGTGACGGAGTTCGGCGGCGAGGTTGGACGAACCGGCGAAACCGGCCAGGTAGGCGGCCCGGGCCGCGGCGACGGCGGCCTCCTCGTGGGTGCGCCGCGACCCCATCTCGATCAGCGGCCGACCGCCCGCGGCACTGACCATGCGGGCTGCCGCCGAGGCGATGGCGCTGTCGTGGTTGAGGATGGACAGCGCGAGCGTCTCGAGGATGACGCACTCGGCGAAGGTGCCGTGCACCGACAGCACCGGCGAACCGGGGAAGTACAGCTCACCCTCGGGATAGCCGTCGACGTCGCCGCCGAATCGGTAGTCGGCGAGGAAGGCGAGCGTCTCGGCGTCGAGGAAGCCGCCGAGCAGTTCGAGTGCGGCCTCGTCGAACGTGAACTGCGGCAACGCTTCCACGAGCCGTCCCGTTCCCGCGACGACGCCGTACCTGCGGCCGTCGGGCAATCGGCGTGCGAACACCTCGAAACTGGTGCGCCGATGGGCGGTGCCGTTGCGCAGGGCAGCCGCAAGCATCGTCAGTTCGTACTTGTCGGTCAGCAACGCCGGAGACAACGAGGTCACCCGCCAACCGTAGCGGCTGCCGAGTGCCCCCGGTCGCAGCGCTGCAACGCGCCGGATTCATCCCCGGGTCGCTACGCTCCTGCCCGCCGGTTCCTTCCCCGGGTCGCTACGCTCCTGCCCGCCGGTTCCTTCCCCGGGTCGCTACGCTCCTGCCCGCCGATACCTTCCCCGGGTCGCTACGCTCCTGCCCGCCGGAACCCACTCGCTATCCTTGGCCCCATGGTCACCCCAGCGCGGACCCGTCCGGGTACCAGCGAGGAGAGCGTCGTCGAGGTCGCCGAGGCGACCGACAGCCCCTGGGTGACGATCGTCTGGGACGATCCGGTGAACCTGATGTCGTACGTGACCTACGTCTTCCAGAAGCTGTTCGGCTACAGCGAGCCGCACGCCACCAAGCTGATGATGCAGGTGCACGAGGAGGGCAAGGCGGTCGTGTCGTCCGGAACCCGCGAGTCGATGGAGGTCGACGTGGCCAAACTTCACGCTGCGGGGCTGTGGGCCTCCATGCAGCAGGACCGCTGAGGGCTGGGGTTCGACGGGTGCGGAAGTGGAAGCGCGTCGACACCGCCGACGGTGCGCGGTATCGGTCGGCGCTGGCGGCGCACGAATCGGCGCTGCTGGTGAACCTGGTGACCTCCCTGCTCGAGATGCTCACCGATCGCGAATCGGATTCACCCCGAGACGCACTCGAGGAGATCACCGGCATGCGGACGGGGAACTCGAAGGCGCCCGAGGACGACACCATGCGTCGCCTGTTGCCCGACTTCTACCGTCCCGCAACCGAACACCCGGCGGGTTCCAACACCGCGGACAGCCTCAACTCGGCGTTGCGCAGCCTGCACGAGCCGGCCATCATCGACGCGAAACGCGAAGCGGCGCAACGCCTGCTGGACACCGTGCCGTCGGCGGGCGGGAAGTTCGAACTCACCGAGGAGGATGCCCACTCCTGGGCGGCGGCGGTCAACGACGTGCGACTCGCGCTGGGCACCATGCTCGAGATCGGCGCCGACGGGCCGGACCGGCTGCCGCCCGAGCATCCGATGGCCGGCCATCTCGACGTCTACCAGTGGCTGACCGTCCTGCAGGAGTACCTGGTCCTCACCCTGGTGAACTCGTCGCGGTGAGCGGATCCATCACCGACGTCGCGGGCATCCTCGTCGGACAGCACCACCGCCTCGACGACGACGCGACACTCGGAACGGGCTGGGCCAGCGGCACCACCGTGGTGCTCGTGCCGCCGGGGACGGTCGGCGCCGTCGACGTCCGCGGTGGGGCACCGGGCACCCGCGAGACCGACCTGCTGGATCCCTCGAACAGCGTGCGGTACGTGGACGCGGTGGTGCTCACCGGTGGCAGTGCCTACGGACTGGCCGCGGCCGACGGCGTCATGCAGTGGCTGGAGGAGCACGACCGCGGCGTCGTCATGGACGGCGGGCTGGTTCCGATCGTGCCCGCGGCGGTCATCTTCGACCTCCCCGTCGGCGGCTGGCAGTGCCGGCCGACCGCCGAGTTCGGCCGCGCCGCAGCGGAATCGGCGAGCCGTGACGTGGCGGTCGGTACCGTCGGTGCGGGCGTCGGCGCACGTGCCGGCGTCCTGAAGGGCGGCCTGGGCACGGCGTCGATGCGGCTCGACGACATCGGCGTCACCGTCGGTGCCATCGTCGCCGTCAACTCGGCGGGGAACGTGGCCGACCCGCGCACCGGTCTGCCGTGGATGGCGGAGTTCGTCGCCGAGTTCGGTCTGACCCCACCGCCGCCGGAGGAGGTCGACGCGTTCGCCGCTCGCGACGCGGAGCTGTCGCCGTTCAACACGACCATCGCGGTCGTCGCCACCGACGCCCTGCTGAGCCCCGCCGCGTGCCGACGGGTCGCCGTCGCCGCGCAGGACGGTCTGGCACACACGATCCGCCCGGTCCACACCCCCCTCGACGGCGACTCGGTGTTCGTGCTGGCGACCGGTGCCATCGAGGTGGAACCCGCGCACGACACCCCTGCGGCGATGTCGCCGGAGACCGCGCTGGCCGCCGCGGTCGGCGCCGTCGCCGCCGAGTGCCTGGCGCGGGCGGTGATGGTCGGCGTGCTCGCCGCGGAGTCGGTGGCCGGAATACCCACCTACCGGGACATGTTGCCCGGAGCGTTCGCCGAAGCCGAGGGAAGTGGGGCATGACGTGTTGGTGATCCGTGACGACCTGGTCCGGGCCATGGTCGAGCACGCGCGCGCCGATCACCCCGACGAGGCGTGCGGCATCGTCGCGGGGCCCGAGGGGTCGGACCGGCCTGAGCGCTTCGTGCGGATGGAGAACGCCGAGCGGTCGCCCACGTTCTACCGATTCGACTCGATGGAGCACTTCCGGGTGTGGCGGGCGATGGACGAGGCCGACGAGGTCCCCGTCGTCATCTACCACTCGCACACCGGCACCGAGGCCTACCCGAGCCGGACCGACGTCGCCATCGCCGCGGAACCCGACGCGCACTACGTGCTGATCTCCACCCGCGACCCCGACGACCACGAGCTGCGCAGCTACCGCATCGTGGACGGCGTCGTCACCGAGGAACCCGTCACCATCGTCGAGCAGTACTAGAGCCCGCCCCGAAAGGACCAGCCCATGACCGTGAACGTCTCCATCCCCACCATCCTGCGCACCCACACCGGGGGCGAGAAGCGCGTGACCGCCACCGGGGACACCCTCGGCGCGGTGATCGGCGACCTCGAGGCCAACTACTCGGGCATCACCGAGCGGATCGTCGACAAGGACAACGCCGGCAAGCTGCACCGCTTCGTGAACGTCTACGTCAACGACGAGGACGTGCGCTTCTCCGGCGGTCTCGAGACCCCGATCGCCGACGGCGACTCGGTGACGATCCTGCCCGCCGTCGCCGGCGGGTCGACGGCGGTCTGATTCGTGGCCCGTCACGACTCGCTGCTCGACGCACTCGGGAACACGCCACTGGTCGGCCTGCCGCGACTCTCCCCGCGCTGGGACGACGGCGCGGACGGGCCGCACGTCCGGCTGTGGGCAAAGCTCGAGGATCGCAACCCGACCGGTTCGATCAAGGACCGGCCGGCGCTGCGGATGATCGAGCAGGCCGAGCGAGACGGACTGCTGGCCCCCGGCGCCACCATCCTCGAACCGACGAGTGGCAACACCGGCATCTCGCTGGCGATGGCGGCCGTCCTCAAGGGTTACCGGCTCATCTGCGTGATGCCCGAGAACACCTCGATCGAACGCCGCCAACTGCTCGAGCTGTACGGCGCGAGGATCATCTACTCGCCCGCCGAGGGCGGCTCCAACACCGCCGTCGCCACCGCCAAGCAACTCGCGGCGGAACACCCCGAGTGGGTGATGCTGTACCAGTACGGCAATCCGGCTAACGCCGCCGCGCACTACGACGGCACCGGACCCGAGCTGCTGGCCGACCTCCCCGAGATCACGCACTTCGTCGCCGGTCTCGGCACCACCGGCACCCTGATGGGCGCCGGCCGGTTCCTGCGCGAGCACGTGCCGGGCGTGCAGATCGTCGCCGCCGAACCGCGCTACGGCGAGGGCGTGTACGCGCTGCGCAACATCGACGAGGGGTTCGTGCCCGAGCTGTACGACCCCGAGGTGCTCACCACGCGGTACTCCGTCGGGGCCTTCGAGGCGATCAAGCGGACCCGTGAGATCGTCGAGGTCGAGGGAATCTTCGCGGGCATATCGACCGGCGCCATCCTGCACGCCGCGCTCGGCATGGGCGCCAAGGCGCTGAAGGCCGGTGAACGCGCCGACATCGCGTTCACGGTGTGCGATGCGGGCTGGAAGTATCTCTCGACCGGCGCGTACGCCGGTAGCCTGGATGATGCGGAGGACGCGCTGGAGGGGCAACTATGGGCTTGAACGTCGACGGCGGCGCGACGGTGGCCGGACGATGACCGTCCCCGGCTACCCGCAGCCCACCCCGTCCCAGCCCACCCGGCGGCCGGCCTGGCTCGTCGGCGGGATCACCATCGTCAGCTTCGTGGCGCTGCTCTACGTCATCGAGGTCTGGGACAACCTGACCGGACACCGGCTGGACTACAACGGCATCCGCCCGCTGGAGACCGACGGGCTGTGGGGCATCGTGTTCGCGCCGCTGCTGCACTCCAACTGGCAGCACCTGATCGCGAACACCGGCCCGGCGCTGGTCCTGGGCTTCCTGATGACGCTCGCCGGCATGGCCCGGTTCATCTACGCCACCGCCATCGTCTGGATCCTCGGGGGCTTCGGGACCTGGCTGATCGGCAACTCCGGCGCGCCCGCCGGGGTGGAGACCAACCACATCGGCGCGTCCGGACTGATCTTCGGCTGGCTGACGTTCCTGATCGTCTTCGGCTTCTTCACCCGCAAGGTGTGGGAGATCGTGGTCGGCGTGATCGTGCTGTTCGTGTACGGCGGTGTGCTGCTCGGCGTCCTCCCGGGAACGTTCGGCGTCTCGTGGCAGGGGCACCTGTGCGGTGCGGTCGCCGGAGTGGTCGCCGCCTACCTGCTCTCCGGTCCCGAACGCAACGAACGCGAGCGCCGCAAGGGCTCGGCGGCACCCCGACTCGGCGTGTGAAGCACCGTCGCGGTAATTTGCTGAAATGAGGCGTACGCCACAATTTCCCCGCTCGGTGGTGGCCGCCCTCCGCGGGGTCTCGCCAGGTGAGATCTCACATCTGACGCAATTGATGAAACTCGCCGCCCAAAGCGATGATGTTTTCGTCACATGCCCGTGGGGCATGGCAAGCTAGTGGGCGTGCGAATCACCGTACTGGGCTGCTCCGGAAGTGTGACGGGGCCCGATTCGCCTGCCTCCGGCTATCTGGTCACCGCGCCGGACACCCCACCCCTGGTCCTCGACTTCGGTGGCGGCGTCCTCGGCGCGCTGCAGCGGCACGCCGATCCCGGCACCGTCGGCGTCCTGCTGTCGCACCTGCACGCCGACCACTGCCTCGACCTGCCCGGCCTGTTCGTCTGGCGTCGCTACCATCCGTCGCCCCCGCAGGGCCGCGCGCTGATGTACGGCCCCGAGGCCACGTGGGCGAGGCTGGGCGCCGCGTCGTCGCCCGAGGGCCGCGAGATCGACGACTTCACCGACGTCTTCGACGTCCGCCGGTGGGTCGACGCCGAGCCCGTGCAGATCGGCACGCTCAGCGTCCTGCCGCGTCTGCTGTGCCACCCGACCGAGTCGTACGGCATGCGCTTCACCGACCCCGACGGCGCCACGTTCGTCTACAGCGGCGACACCGGATACTGCGACGAACTGATCGAACTCGCCCGCGACGCCGACGTGTTCCTGTGCGAGGCGTCGTGGACCGACAGCCCCGACCGGCCGCCGAAGTTGCACCTCTCCGGCGCCGAGGCGGGCCGGGCCGCCAGGAACGCCGGCGTGAAGGAACTGTTGCTGACCCACATCCCGCCGTGGACGTCCCGCGAGGACGTGATCGGCGAGGCGAAGGCCGAGTTCGACGGGCCGGTGCACGCCGTGGTGTGCGACGAGACGTTCGACGTCGTCGCACACTGATTCCGGCGCATCACCACGAAAGGTCGCCCGATAGGGTTGGCGCGTGTCCAGACGAGAAGACGGCCGCCTCGATGACGAGCTCCGCCCGGTAACCATCACCCGCGGGTTCACCACCCATCCGGCGGGGTCGGTGCTGGTGCAGTTCGGCGAGACGCGGGTCATGTGCACCGCCTCCGTGACCGAGGGCGTGCCCCGGTGGCGCAAGGGATCCGGTCAGGGCTGGCTCACCGCCGAATACGCGATGCTGCCCGCCGCCACGCACGACCGCTCCGACCGCGAGTCGGTCAAGGGTCGCGTCGGCGGCCGCACCCAGGAGATCAGCCGTCTCATCGGCCGATCGCTGCGCGCCTGCATCGATCTCGGGGCGCTGGGGGAGAACACCATCGCGCTCGACTGCGACGTGTTGCAGGCCGACGGCGGCACCCGCACCGCGGCGATCACCGGCGCCTACGTCGCACTGTCCGACGCCGTCACGTACCTGGCCGCCGGCAACAAGCTGTCCGACCCGCGGCCGCTGTCGTGTGCGATCGCGGCGGTGTCCGTCGGCGTCGTCGACGGCCGCGTGCGCGTCGACCTGCCCTACACCGAGGACTCGCGCGCGGAGGTCGACATGAACGTCGTCGCCACCGACACCGGCACGCTCGTCGAGATCCAGGGCACCGGCGAGGGCGCGACCTTCCCGCGGTCCACGCTCGACAAGATGCTGGACCTCGCCATGGCCTCCTGCGAGCAGTTGTTCGTCATCCAGAACGCCGCGCTGGAACTGCCGTACCCGGGCGTGCTGCCGGAGCCGTCGGGACCGGCCAAGAAGGCGTTCGGAAGCTGACCGCCCTGCTGGTCGCCAGCCGCAACGCCAAGAAGCTGGCCGAACTCCGCCGCGTGCTCGACGCCGCGGGGGTGACGGGTCTGCACCTGCTGTCGCTGGACGACGTGCCCGCCTTCGACGAGGCGCCGGAAACCGGTGCCACGTTCGAGGAGAACGCACTAGCCAAGGCTCGCGACGCGTTCCGGGCGACGGGCCTGGCCGCGGTGGCGGACGACTCGGGCATCGCGGTGGATGCCCTGAACGGCATGCCGGGCGTGCTGTCGGCACGGTGGTCGGGCGTGCACGGCGAGGACGAGCGCAACACCGCGCTGCTGCTGGGCCAGATGCGGGACGTGCCCGCCGAGCGGCGCGGAGCCGCGTTCGTGTCGGCCTGCGCGCTGGTGTCACCGGCGGGGGAGACGGTCGTGCGCGGCGAGTGGCCGGGTGTGGTCGGCACCGAACCGCGGGGGTCGGGTGGATTCGGTTACGACCCCGTGTTCATCCCCGAGGGTTCGTCGAGATCGGCGGCCGAACTGACCCCCGACGAGAAGGACGCGGCATCGCACCGCGGACGGGCACTGGCGTTGCTGGTACCGGCGCTGCGCGCTCTGGTCTGACGACCTCGGCGCCGTTTTTCATAGTTCGACTAACGATGTAGTGTTCGCGACGTGGGTCGTCCTACTGCCAAGAGGTCCCGGATCTCGCCGTCGTCGGTGCACCCCTCACTGCTCATCGCGGTCCTGTCGGCCGCGGGCATCAGCGTCTCGCTGATGCAGACGCTGATCATCCCGCTGCTGCCGGAGCTGCCGAAGCTCTTGGACGCCAGCGCCTCCGACGCATCCTGGGCGATCACGGCGACGCTGCTCACCGCAGCCGTGGCCACACCGGTCTTCGGCCGCCTCGGCGACATGTACGGCCCCAAGCCGATCCTCGTGGTGTGCGCGCTGATGCTCATCGCCGGATCGCTGATCGCGGCGATGACGAGTTCGCTGATCCCACTGGTCGTGGGCCGCGGGCTGCAGGGCTTCGGCATTCCCATCATCCCGCTGGGCATCAGCGTCCTGCGGACCTGCGTGCCCGCCGACCGGGTCGGCAGCGCCATGGGGCTGATGAGTGCCTCACTGGGAGTCGGCGGCGCGCTGGGACTGCCGCTGTCCGCGGTGATCGCCCAGCACTTCGACTGGCACATGCTCTTCTGGTTCGCCACCGCGCTCGGCGTGCTGGCGCTGGCGATGTTCACCTTCCTGGTCCCGCACGTCCCGTCGCGGTCGACCGACCGGCTCGACCCGCTCGGCGCCGTGCTCCTCGCGGGTGGCCTGGTCACGCTGCTGCTCGGCATCTCGAAGGGACAGACCTGGGGGTGGACGAGCGGTCTCGTGATCGCCATGTTCGGCTCGTCGGCCGTGATCCTCGCGGTGTTCGTGTGGTGGCAGCTCCGGGTGACGTCGCCCACGGTCGACCTCCGCACGACCATGAAGCGGCCCGTGCTGGCGACCAATGTCGCCTCGATCGCGGTGGCGTTCGGCATGTTCGGGCTGTCACTGGTGGCGCCGCAGATCCTGGAGATGTCGACCGACACCGGCTACGGACTCGGCCAGTCGATGCTGGCGACCGGGCTATGGATGGCGCCGGGCGGGCTGGCGATGATGGTGACGTCGCCGATCGCCGCGCGGATCGCTGCGGTGCGCGGTCCCCGCTTCACGCTGGTGATCGGCGCCGCGGTCATCTCGGCCTCCTACGCAGCCGGCCTCGTCCTGTTGTCGGCGCCGTGGCAGGTGATGGTGCTCAACGTGCTGGTGTCGGTGGGCGTCGGATTCGCCTACGCCTCGATGCCGGCCCTCATCATCGCGGCGGTACCCGTGTCCGAGACCGCCGCCGCCAACGGCATCAACGCGCTCGCCCGGTCGCTCGGTACCTCGATCTCGAGCGCGGTCATCGGGGCCATCCTGGCGGGCATGACGGTGTCGTACGCCGGCCGCGACGTGCCGTCCATGGCGGGCTTCCGGACGGCGCTGGTGGTGGCGGCCGCCATCGCGGCGCTGGCCGCCGTCCTCGCACTGCTGATCCCGGTGACCCGCGCCGACGCCGAGGCCGCCGAGTCGTCCGACGAGCCGCGGCGGGAACCCGCTCACCGCTGACGTGTCGGACCCCCTCGCCACAATGAGCCGGACGAGGACGACGAGGGGGAGACCATGGCCATCGTGCTGCAGGACGATTCGATCGAGTTCCACTTCCCGGAGGTGCACCCGTCCGCACGGCTGGAGGTGACCTTCCACCGCACCGTGCGCGTGCCCGACGACGGCGGACAGTACGGCCTGCCCGCCGGCCTCGGCCGGTTTCCGCTGCGCCGGGTCGCCGACCTGGCGGCGGCGCCGCGCGCGTGGCAGCGTGCGGGTGGTCTGGTGATGCCGATGTGGCAGTCCGAGGCGTGCTGGTTGGACTTCTCCGTCGAGGACGGATACCCGTTCCTGGTGACCGTGGGCGCCGGCGGGGTCAACGCCGTCACCGGCGGAACCTGGTCGCCGACACCGGATTTCGAGGCGGAGGACTACTTCGAGGTGCCCGAGCAGCCGTGGCTGGACGGCTTCTGCGTCGGCAACGGCGTCGTGCGGCAGTTCGTCGCGATGCCACTGGGGTCGGGATACACCGTCGAGGAACAGGTGACGGGCAGCGCCGCGGTGGGCGGCATCCAGATCGCGGTGGTGCCGCTGAAGGCCTCGGTGTTCCGGGAGCGTCCCGCGCCGCCGCCGTACCCGGAGGTCGACGGCATCTGCTGCGCGCCGCCCGACGGCATGGGCATGGGTGCCGGCGGCTCCATCACGCAGTCCATCGCGACGCCGGTGGAACCCCGGGAGAACTGGGAACCGGACAGCGGGTCGAGCGTCACCGTGCACCTCGCGAACAGCGCGCGGTGGGTGGAGGCGACCGGGGAGGAGCCGCCGACGCTGCCGCTCAGCGCCGCGGACTACACGCGGCGGGGGATGCCGTGGTTCGAGTGGTATGACGACACCCTCGCGCGCACGGGATCGGCGAAGCTGGCCGGGGTGGTGAGCGTCGCCGAACTGGGGCGCGAACGGGGGGAGCATCCGCTCCCGGAGAACGAGTCGTTCGAGCCGCCCGAGCCGGTGATCCTCGGCCCGGCGCTGACGGTCTGACGACCGGCTACAGCCCGAACTCGGCCTTGATCCGCTTCGTCTGGAAGTGCTCGACGACGATGCCGAGCAGCGGGATGGTGCCGGCGAGGAGCACGCCGATCGTCTTGCCGATGGGCCAGCGGACCTTGACGGCGAGGTTGGCGGCGAAGAGGAGATAGACGAAGTAGACCCAGCCGTGCACCACGGCGATCCAGCTCAGCGAGTCGTTGCCGAAGCCGTACTTCAGCACCATCTCGTAGCAGAGCGCGATCAGCCAGAGGCCCGTCACCCAGGCGAAGACGCGGTACCCCTTCAGCGCCTTGCGAATCGAGTCCTTCGGCGTCGCGGAGGGCTGGGCGGCGGCGGGGAGGTCGGCGGGAGCCTCGGGCTCGGGTGAGGTCATGGCGTGGTCCTGTCGTCGGCGTCGCGGTCGGATTGGGCGGCGAGTTCGGCCAGGTAGGCGTTGTACTCGGCGAGGGTGGGGTCGTCGTCGGGTTGCGTCGGCTTCGGCCGCTCGGGAAGGAGCCCCGCCGGGATCTCGGTGATCCCGTCGCCGTGCGCGCTGGGCGGCGGGGCCTCTTCGTAGCGGACGAACTTGAAGTACGCGTAGAAGCAGAAACCGGCGAACATCGGCCACTGCAGCGCGTAGCCGAGGTTCTGGAAGCTGCCCGAGTTGGACTCGTAGCGGGTCCACTGCCACCAGGCCAGCGCCATGCACCCTGCGGCGCCGAGGCACACCAGCAGGATGAGTGCCGGCCTCCTACGCCGTGTAGTGGACATTCGTCCACGGTACCGCGAGGGCCTTCGGTCCGATGAATGCGTCGAGGGCTGCGGTGTCGGCCTTGCGATAGATCGAGACGGTGTGTCGATCGGACCGCGTCCAGTGGACGGCGAGTCGGTCCAGCGCGGCGGTGAACAGCCCGATGATGTCCTCGGAGCGGTTGGAGAAGTGATAGCGGACGCTTCGAACACCGCGATCATTGGCGACCACGCGACACCCGTCGCTGTGGATCAGGCCCCGGACGAATTCGTCGGTGGCCTGATCCACGAGGTTCTGCTGCCACGGTTCGAGTGCGATGCGACGGGTGTGCTTTCGTCCGGGTCCGTGCTGCGGGAAGAGGCAGGGCCAGTGCTTGGAACAGTGTGAAACGTCCGAGCAATTGTCGCTGCGATGGACGATGCTCGCCCGTTGTGCTGGGAACAGCGAGTCAATCGCCTCGCGGCAGCGGCTGATGATCGCCGGATACTTCGCGTCGCACGTGATCCTGAGGCGGAACGTGCGGGGTCCGCGCGAGATGCACCCGTCGCCGAGGTAGAGGCCGAGCAGGTAGCAGTACTTCGCCGGATGAAGGGCGGCGTAGTCGTGGGCTACACCGCAATCCGCCGAACCGGCTCTCAAACGTGGCCGTATCCCGGGTCGTCGTCGCCACTGCCACACGGTCTTTCGGGGAACGCCCGTTCCCCGCGCTATCGCGCAATCGTTCAGGCCGGCCGCTATCAGCCGCTGAACTTCGTCGTATTCCTCGGAGGAACGCACGTCTTCTCCTTGAGGGCTTTCCCCCAACTTAGGAGGGGGCGCCGACAACCTTCACGGGCCGGACCGCAGGTACGATCGCCCCACAAGCGGGCGTGATGGAACGGCAGACATGCCGGCTTTAGGTGCCGGTGCTCGAGAGAGCGTGTGGGTTCGAATCCCACCGCCCGCACTCATGAGGCGTCGACGCCTCGAGTGTGAATCTGGCGACGCGAATCGCGGCTGAAGCGTCGTCAGATTCACACTCGGGCGGGCAGACCAAGCCAGAGCCGTCAGTCGTCGGCTGCGGCGACCAGCGAACCCAGCTCGATGTCGGGGTTGTCGCGCTGGAAGCCCTCGAGCCGCCACTTCGTCGAGAACAGGGCGAGCATGACGCCGTCGGTCCGCGTCATCACCTCGGTCGAGTGCTGCCGCTGCATGAATTCGGCGTCCTTCGGGTCGATCACCCGCGCGACGGTGTACGGCAGCGACTCCAGCTCGATCGGCGCGCTCAGCTCGCTGGCCATCCGGTGGGTCGCCACCTCGAACTGCATCGGCCCGACGGCGGCCAGGACGGGAGCCTGGTCACCGCGGCGGTCGGAGCGCAGCACCTGCACCACGCCCTCCTGCTCGAGCTGCTCGATGCCGCGCCGGAACTGCTTGTGCTTGCTCGGGTCCTTGCCGCGCGCCACCGAGAAGTACTCCGGCGAGAAGCTGGGGATCGGCGGGTACTGCACCGGTACGTCGCGGTACAGCGTGTCGCCGGGTCGCAGCGCGTTCGCGTTGGCGAGTCCGATGACGTCGCCCGGCCACGCGGTGTCGAGCGTCGTGCGTTCCCGGCCGAACACCGATTGGGCGTACTTGGTCACGAACGGCTTGCCGGTGGTGGCGTGGGTCAGCACCTCGCCGCGCTCGAAGGTTCCCGAGCACACCCGCGCGTAGGCGATGCGGTCGCGGTGCGACGAGTCCATGCCGGCCTGCACCTTGAACACGAACGCGCTGAACGGCGCCGCGGGTGGTCGGCGGGTGCCCTCGACGGACACCTGGCCGCTGGGCGGCGGCGCGATCTGGACGAGCACGTCGAGCAGCTGGTTGACGCCGAAGTTCAACGCGGCCGAGGTGAAGAGCAGCGGTGACGATTCGCAGCCCAGGAAGGTGTCGCGGTCGTAGTCGGCACCGTCGGCCTCGAGCAGTTCCGACTCCTCGACCGCGCGGTCCCAGTCGTCGCCGGCCGACTCGTGCGCCTTGTCCGGGGTGAGGTGCTCCTCGGGTGCGGCGGTGGCGCCGCCCGCCGTGCGGGTGAACCGGATGAAGTTGCCGGTCCGCCGGTCGAGGACGCCCTTGAAGTCGCCGGCGATGCCGACCGGCCAGGTCAGCGGGGTGGGGCGCAGGCCGATCCGCTCGTTGATCTCGTCGATGAGTTCCAGCGGATCGCGGCCCGGGCGGTCCCACTTGTTGATCACGGTGATGATCGGGATGCGGCGGTGGCGGCACACCTGGAAGAGCTTCAGCGTCTGCGGCTCGAGGCCCTTGGCGGCGTCGATGAGCATGACCGCGCAGTCGACGGCCGTGAGCACGCGGTAGGTGTCCTCGGAGAAGTCCGCGTGGCCGGGTGTGTCCAGGAGGTTGATGACGCAGTCCTGGCCGGCGGTCGCGTACGGGAACTGCATCGCCGTCGAGGTGATCGAGATGCCGCGCGCCTTCTCCATGTCCATCCAGTCGGAGACGGTGGAGCGGCGGCCGGCCTTGCCGTGGATGGCACCGGCCTCGGTGATGGCGTTGGCGTGCAGGACGAGCGCCTCGGTCAGGGTCGACTTGCCCGCGTCGGGATGGCTGATGACGGCGAAGGTCCTGCGGCGCCGCGCCTGGGCGGCGACGCGCTCCGCGGCCGGTCCGTCGACGACCGCCGGGGCATCGGCAGCGATATCTGTCATGAGTACGTCCATGATATTGGCGGGCGCCGTCAAACCCCCAATCGACGACAGTCAGTCGCGCCGCCGGATCCTGTTGAGGACCTGGCGGACCAGCGGATGCGATGCGGCACCGGGCGGGTGGCGGTCGACGTAGGGCCACGGTCGGTTGCGTTCGGGTACCGAGTCGGCGCGGGAGCGCTTCAGCCTGGTGCGAAGGTGTGCGCGCACGTCGAACAGGTCGGGATCGGTCCAGCGGTTGAGCGCCTCGATGGCGTCGTCGGTCAGGTCGTACAGCTCCCACTGGTCGTCGAGCGGTTCGGTGCGGTAGGCCTCGCCGGCCACACCGGTCGCCTCGAGGTGGCGCACGCCCGGTTCCGTCCACGTCGACGGATCGTCGAAGGTGCGGACCAGCTTCCACAGGTGGCCGGCACCACCCTTTGCGTCGGTGTCGTCCACGCGGACCACCAGACCTTCGAAGTTGGCGGCCACGTACGCGGGCACCTGGATGCGCAGCGGCGCGGGGGGATTGGCGGTCAGTCCGATCCGTCGTGCGCCGGCCGACGCCCCGGTGTCGCCTTCGAGCACGTTGTCGCGCGTCATCATGTACACCGCGCGGTCGGCGTCGGCCGCCGCGCCATCGACGACCGGCACGAGGTTGCGACCGGGCAGCGGATGAACCTCGGAGAAGGCCCGAGACAGGTCAGCGGCGACCGCGTCGACGTCCACCCCGGCGGCGCCGAGCAGCGTCGGCACCAGATCGACGTGCGAGGTGGGGGCCGTCACCCGGCGGGAGCAGGTGGCGGCGTCACCGATCCGCGCGATCACGAACGGCACCCGGGTCGCCTCGTCGTACAGGTTGAACCACTTCTGGTGCAGCCCGCCGTGCGCGCCGAGCAGGTCGCCGTGATCGGCGGTGCGGACGAGGACGGCGTTGTCGGAACCACCCTCGGTGACCGCGCGTCGAACCCGATCGATGGGGTCGTCGACCTCGGCGTGCAATCGGTAGTAGAGGTCGCGGTAGCGCTGCGCGTTGCGCCGGTAGGCGCGGTCGATCAGCGGGGCGGGGCCGTAGCCGCTGTAGTAGGCCTCGCGAAACGCGATCTGCGCGGCGGGCTTGTCTGCGAGGTCCTCCTCCGCGGTCGGTGCGGGCGGGACGTGCGGCGGCTCCACGTGCGACGGTGGCAGCGGGTTGCGCCTCAGCCATGCCGGGAAGAGCACGATGTCGTGCGGATTGACGAAGCTGGCCACCAGCAGGAACGGGCGCAGGGCGGCGGCGTCCCCCGCGCGGCGCCGCTCGTACCGGTCCGAGAGCCAGGCGACCACCCGATCGGCGATCAGGGGGTCGCGGCGAAAACCGCTGTTGGACAGCAGCGGTCCGTGTGGCTCGGGGCCCACCCAGCCGGAGAAGCCGAAGTCGCCCAGTGGATCGGCGTCCAGGTATCGCCGTACCGCAACGGGATCGACGATGCCGTCGTCGTCGTTGGTGGCCAGCGCGGCGCCGGTCGCGGCGTCCTCGAGGTCGGCGTGCGAGACGTGCCACTTGCCGTCGTAGTGGGTGTCGTAGCCGGCCGCCCGGAACCAGTTGCCGAGCGTCGGGACCTCACCGCGGCGCAGCCACCGCAGTCGGGAGTCGTCGAAGCGCTTGCCGATGCCGTCGGTCTGAGTGACGCCGTGCAGGTCGGGGTAGTGGCCGGTGAACATCGTGGGCCGGCTCGGCACGCACGCCAGCGATCCGGTGTAGTGCCGATCGAAGCGGACGCCGTGATCGTCGAACCACCGTCGTCCCGGTAGCGCGTGCTGCCGCCAGGCGAGCACCTCGGCGGACTCGTACGGAGGGATGGCCCGCTCTTCGTCGGTCATGATGACGACGACGTCCGGCCGCTCAGCCACGGGTGCGCGCCAGCCGGCGCGCGAGACCGTCGAGCATCGCGTCCGACTGCTTCGCCATCACGCGGGTGACGACGGCCGCCACGACGGGCCCGAGCGGACCACGGACGGGGGAGACGGTGGACGTCAGCGTCACCTCGGTGGTGTCGGCGGCCGGACGCAGCGTCCACTGGTTGTGCAACCGTCCGAGGACACCGGGCAGGCCGGCGATGTCGTATCCGATGGTCCGGGGCTCGTCGGCGACGGTGATGGTCTCCACCAGTGCATTACGGCCCATCTGCACGCGTCGGGACGTCCCGACGAGGCCGTCGTCGCCGGTGTGGAGGATCGACGAGTGGTCGGCGCCGTCGACCCACTCGGCGAGCGCGCCGTAGTCGGCGAGCACGTCCCAGACGTCCTGCTGCGGGGCGGCGATGGTCCTGCGTCGACTGATCTCGGCCACGGTGCCATCCAAGCACCGCCCGTGGCCGGGAGGCACGGATTGCCCGCGACGGCGTCAGATCATGTCGTGCTTGGTGAGCCACCGCATGACGGGCCATCCGATGAACACCGGCAGCCAGCAGGTGAGTACGCGGTAGAGCAGGACCGACGGCACGGCGATCGCGGCGGGTACGCCGAAGGCCGCCAGGCCACCGATCAGCGCTGCCTCGACGGCGCCGACGCCACCGGGGGTGGGCGCCGCGGACGCCAGCGTGCCGCCGATCATCGTCACCACCGTGACCGTGACGAACGACGTGTCGCCGCCGAACGCCTCGATGGCGGCCCACAGCGCCAGCGCGGCGCCCAGAGTGGTTGCGCCGCAACCCAGGACGATCAGGCCGAGCCGCTTGGGTTCGCGGGCCAACTCGACCAGGTCGTGGGCTACCTCGCTCAGCCGGGGGCGTACCGCGGTCGCCAGCCAGCGGCGCGCGGTGGGGAGGAACAGGAAGGTGCCCACGATTCCGAGCGCGGCGCCGCCGATCAGATACAGCACCGTCGTGGACGGCACGAAGTGCGACAGGTTGGCGGACGCGCCTGCGACGGCCGTGAAGAAGACGAGCAGGACGAGGTGCGTGATCACCTGCACCGACTGCTGCAGGGCGACCGCGGCGGTGGCGCGCAGCGTGCCGAGTCCGGACTTCTGCAGGAACCGGGTGCTCAGGGCGAGACCGCCCACGCCCGCCGGGGTGGTCGTGGCGGCGAAGGTGTTGGCCACCTGCATGATCACGAGGTTGCGGAAGTTCACCTTCTCGGATGCGCATGCCCACAGCGCCGCCGCGGCGCCGACGTAGGTCAGCGCCGACACCGCGAGGCCCATCAGCGCCCACCACCAGTTCGCCGTGCGCAGTTCGGAGAAGAACGCGGGCACGGTGCTGATGAACGGGTAGGCGACGTAGACCAGCGCGACGAGCAGCACCAGCTGGATGAGCTGGCTGCGGCTGAACCGGGTGATGGTCTCGGCGCGGATCCGGTCGGCTCCGGTCTGCCGCTTCACCTCGTCGCGGGCGCTCGACATGACCGACTTCGCGTCGGGGACCGACTGTCGGAGTCGTTGCGGCATGGCGGATTTCGACAGTCTGCTCGACGCGTCGAGCACGGCGTCGCGGCCGAACGTCCCGATGGCCGTCGTGACGGCGGCCTCGGCGCCCCAGAGTGCCGTCGACGTCAGCAGCAGCTGAGCGACGTCCGACTGCAGTTGGGTGTCCGAGGCGCCGTACTCGGCGTTGCCGAAGCCGCCGAACAGCGCGGTGTCGCCGGCGACGGTGATCTCGTCGGCGCGCAGGTCGCCGTGCGAGATCTGGTGTTCGTGCAGTCCGCGCAGCGCCGTCCACGCGGCCGCGACCGGAGCGGTGGCGCCCAGTGCGGCGCCGCGGGGCTCGCTGTGCGCGTAGAGCGTCCAGCCGCGGTCGAGTGCGGCCACGGCCAGCGTCCTGGTGTTGGACAGCTCGAGATCGTCGATGGCGATCGCCATCAGTGCCCGGTGCTCGACGGCGCGGCGCATGGACGTCTGCAGGGGTGCGGTCTCGTCGTTGCGCAGTGTCAGGAACCGCCACAGCTGTCGGAGTGCCCCGCCGCTGCGCTGATTCGGCCCGTACAGCTCCACGACGGCGGGGGAGTCGCCGTCGGCGCAGTCCGCGGAGAGCACCAGCGGGCCGGGTCCCGCGGGTCGCAGGACCCGCAGCGCGGACACGGTGCACGCCCGTCGGCCGAGCGCGCGGACGGCCGCGACCAGCGGCACCTCCAGTGCCGGTGTGCCGACGATCAGGACCGTCAACGCGCCGACGAACCAGCCGACGGACAGCCCCAGTAGCGTCCGTGCCGGCACGACGGCGCTCACCACCAGGTGGATGGGCACGAACGCGAGCAGCAGCGTCCACCACCATCGACGCCAGCGGGCGGGCACCCACGGGCCCGACACCGTCAGCACCGCGGCGAGCATGGCGATCCAGCGCGGATCGTCGAGGAACTGCGAGAGCGTGGTGTTCAACCGGTCGAACAGGTCGAAGTGCCAACGCGGCGCGGCGATTCCGTTGGCGGTGATCGACAGCGCGAGGATCGCCGTCAGCCCCGCCGCCGCGTACGCACCCAGCAGCTTGTACTGCCGGGCGACGATTAGCCCGATCAGGATCACGAACGGCAGCGCCAGGATTGCGACGCCGTAGACGACGTAGACCAGGTTGGACTGGGTCGGGGTGAGCACGCCGACGATGTCGGAGATCGACCGTTCCAGTGCCACCCAGTCCCGGCGGGTGACCAGCGAACTGGTGACGATGACGACCAGGAACAGGAAGGCGAACGTCAGCCGCAGGATGTCGTTGGTGCGTCGGTGCAGCGGTTGCAGCAGGCTGCCCGAGACGACCAGGTCCCGGCCGTCGACGCGCACGGTCCCCACCTTCCCGGCCCTGGCGTCGCGAAGTTTCGCGAAACGCCGCTCAGCCGGCAAGGGCGGGCCGCAGGAAGTCGCCGGTGATCGTGACCGCGGGCGTGGACGTGTCGCCGCCGACGACCAGCGTCGCGAAGGCGATGTCGCCGGCGATGCCGGCGAACCACCCGTGCGAGCTGGTGTTGTCGCCGAATTCGGCGGTGCCGGTCTTGCCACCGAGGCCCGGCACGTCGCGCAGGGCGGTGGCGGTGCCGTCGGCGACGGTCTGGGTCATCATCGCGCGCAGACTGTCGACGACGGCGGGCGGAATCGGCCGGGACTCGGTGTCGGCGGTGGTCTTCTCGCCGACGACGAGGGTCGGTGTGATCGTCGAGCCGTGGCCCAGGCTGGCCTCGGCGACGGCGAGGCCGAACGGGCTGACCGTGACGGTGCCCTGGCCGATGCCGTTCTCCACCTTCTGTGCGGGCGTGTCCGCGTCGGGCACGTTCCCGGTGATGGTGGTCAGTCCGGGGACCACGTAGTCCACGCCGATGCCGAAGAGCTTGGCCATCGCGGGCAGGGCGTCGGCGGGCAGTTCGTCGGACAGCACGGCCATGGTGGTGTTGCACGACTTGGCGAACGCCGTCACGAGCGGCACGGTGCCCAGGTCGAACTCGTCGTCGTTGGGGATGGTGCGGTTCTCCACGGTGACGCGGCCGGGGCATGCCAGCGGGCTGTCCGGGGTGGCGATGCCGGCCTGCAGGGCCGCCGCGGTGGTGATGGTCTTGAACGTCGACCCCGGCGGGTAGGAACCGGAGAAGGCGATGGGGCCCTGGGCGTTCGCCGCGGCGTTCTGCGCGGCGGCGAGGATGCCGCCGGTGCTGGGGGAGATCGCGACGATCACGGCGGGCCGGGGTTCGGTGGCCACGGCCTGCTGGGCGAGGAGTTGCAACCGGACGTCGAGGGTGGTGCGGACCGGTGGGGTGTCCTTCGGCGGTGCCGACGCCAGTTGGTCGGTGGGTTGGCCGTCGGCGCCGACGAGCATGGCCGACCAGCCGGCGGACGCGTCGATCCGCTGCTGCCAGATGTCCGCGAGCCCCGCGATGGCCGGGGAGGCGAGGTTGCGGTCGTCGGTCAGCAGCGCGCCCTGCTCGGCCACGGTCACGCCGGGGATCTGCGACAGCTGATCGCGCACCACGTCGAGGTCGGCCTGACGGAGGCGGACGACGGTGACCGCGTCGTCCTGGGTGCCGGCGAACTGCTCGGCGATGCTCGCGTCGGTGATGGTGGGAGCAAACTGCTGCAGGAGCGGGGCGAGCTGGGCTGCCGACGCGAGATTCGCCCGGGCGAGGGTGACGACGCCGACGGTCTGCCACGACATCAGCGGCCGGCCGTCGCGATCGGTGACCGGGGTCAGGTAGTTCTTGTCGTCGCTGTACTGGAACGTCTTGCCGGGCGCCAGGTCGGGGTGGAGCACCGTCGGCGCCCACTGCACGCGCCAGTCGTCACCGGACTCCGTGGCGGTGGCGGTGACGTCGTACCGCAGGGCCTTCTCTGGCCCGAACGTCCACGTGTACGTGAGGGTGGCACGGTTCTCGTCGTCACCGGCCTCGGCGGAGGCGACGGTCAGCGTGGCGTCCGTGCCCATGCCCTCGAACATCGACGCGAGGACCGGTGTCGCGGCGGCCGGGTCGCTGGTCGCGGCTGCCGCCGCATCCGCGTCCTTGCGCTGGACCGCGTCGGCGAAGGCGGCGAAGGCGTCCTGCGGACCGCTGCCGCCGAACACTGAACACCCCGTCGATCCGAGCACGAGGGCGCACAGCAGCAGGGCCGATAGGCAACGTCGAATCATGTTCCCCCGAGGGTAACGACGTCGACGCGTTCTACTCCGGTGGCGCGGCCCGGGTGTCGGGGATCAGGCCCGGACCCACTCCACGGTCAATTCGTCGCGGTCGCCGAAGCGCTCGAGGTGGCGCCCGACGACGTCCTCGTAGGTGGCGATCACCTCGTCGTCGGCGCGGATCTCGATGATCAGTGCCGACGGCGTGGAGGTCAGCGAGACGTCGGCTGCTCCGTCGCCCATGACCAGTGAGCCGGCCTCGTCGGCCTCGTTCCACGTGCCCACCGACCTGCGGCCCAGGTGGGACACCAGTTGCTTGCCGTAGCGGGGTGCACGTTCGGTGGGCACGGTGGCCAGGCTGATCGCGTCGGTCATGGCGTCGTCTCCTTCGGGGTGGTTTCGTACCGGCCTGCCGGCGACGAGGTAGGCGGCCACCGCGAGCGTGCTGGTGCACAGCATGACGATGGCGGCGGGGACCGCGGTGTTCTCCCCGGCGATGCTCACCAGTGGTGAGACCGCCGCGGCGACGCCGAACTGCAGGGCTCCGAGTACGGCCGACGCCGTCCCGGCGGCGCGCGGCGCGGCGCCCAGCGCCAGTGCGGTCACGTTGCCGAAGACCAGGCCCATGCTGCCCACGATGACCAGCAGGGGCAGTGCCAGCCATCCGGCGGGGAGGTCGGACAGGGCCAGCGCCAGCAGCACCAGCGTGGCGGTGGTGATGGAGGCGACGCCGACGGCGGCCACCTTGCGGACCTCGACGCGCGATGCGAGGCGCGCGGAGAGGGCGCTCGCGCTGAGCAGCGCGAGGGCGTTCACGCCGAACATCGCCCCGTACTGGCCGGCGCTGAGGCCCATCATGGTCTGGTAGATGAACGGCGAGGCCGAGATGTAGGCCATCATCGTCGCGAAGGCGCCGCAGAAGGCGAGCGCGTGACCGAGGTAGGCCCGGCCGAGCAGATCGCGCAGCGGCGATCCGAGCGTCGCGCGCGACTCGCGCAGTGCGGCACGGCGGTGTTCGGTGTGGGTCTCCCGGATCACCAGGAGGACGGCGAGCAGCATGAGCGTGGACAGGGCGAGGATGACCGCCAGCGCGCCGCGCCAGCCGATCGGTGCGACCAGGAAGCCGCCGGCGAGCGGCGCGATCACCGGTGCGACGCCGCCCACGATCATCATGAGGCTGAACGCCCGCGCGGCGGCCTTGCCGGTCGCGAGGTCGGCGATGATGGCCCGGCCGATCACCATGCCCGCGGCGCCTGCGACGCCCTGCGCGAAGCGGGCGCCGATGAGGACCTCGACGTTCGGCGCGAACACCGTTGCCGCACTGGCGATCACGCACACCGTCGCACCGACCAGCATGGGGCGCACCCGGCCGTAGCGGTCGGACAGCGGACCGAAGATCAGCTGTCCGACGGCGAGGCCCAGCAGGAAGGCGGTCAGCGTGAGCTGGACGGCGGTCGCGGACGCGTCGAGGTCGGCGACCATCGCCGGGAAGGCGGGGAGGTACAGATCGGTCGCGAACGGTGCGACGGCCGACAGCAGGGCCAGGGTGACCAGCAGGGCCGGCGTGATGGCCTGGGTCGGCCGGTGCTCGTTCGCCGCGGGTGCGGTGTGTGAGTCGAGCGGGGTGTCCACGGGCACGGGTCTCCTCAAGTGGTTATCAAAAGATAGTTATGAGAGTACAACCATGTTGGTAGGGTGGCCAGATGAACGCGAGCGAGGATCGTCACACCGACGACGGGTACGCAGACCTCGCCGACGTGGTCCAGGCCCTCGCCCGCATCATCGGCGCGGACGCACATGCCGACCCCGGTGTGGTGGACCTGACCGCCACCGAGATCAACGTGATGCGCTTCGTCGACCGCCATCCCGGCGCGTCGCCCAGCACCGTCGCGGCGGCCACCGGTCTGCAGCGGAGCAATCTCAGCCGCGCCATCCGCGATCTCGAGGCCAAGGGCATGATCCACCGGACCGCCGACGCGGCCGACGGCAGGCAGGCCCGCCTCGTCCCCACCGACCGAGCGGCGAGCAACCTCGCGCGACTGCGGTCGAAGTGGTCACGGCTGTTGTCGTCGGCGGGCGCGGACGACCGAGATCTCGCCGCGGCCCTCCGGCTGCTGACCGACCTCGAGGACGGGCTCTCGCCCTCGGCGCACCGCGACGGAGGCTAGCGGCCGCGGGACCCGCCGTCAGTACCTCAGGTGGTGGCTGGTGTCGCCCACCTGGTCGACGAAC
This sequence comes from Mycobacterium sp. PTI7, assembly GCF_056679845.1. Lineage (NCBI taxonomy): Bacteria > Bacillati > Actinomycetota > Actinomycetes > Mycobacteriales > Mycobacteriaceae > Mycobacterium > Mycobacterium sp. PTI7. The sequence goes on along the minus strand of NZ_CM155252.1, from coordinate 2,943,524 downwards.
ATGGTCCGGGAGTCGAACCACCAGTCGCCGTCGACGCGGTGGAAGGTGTCGCGGTAGTGACCCGTCACGATGACCTGCAGCGGGAGGTCCGGCGTCGCCTGCGTCACGCAGTAGTACGCGCTGCCGCGGGCGGTCTGCGACCCCTCGTCGACGTAGACCTGTACGTTGCTGGTGAAGTGCTTCGTCTTGGGAGTGCCGTCGTCGTAGCGGCGCACGGCCGTCTCGTACATCCGGCGGACCCGGGCGGCGCCGTCGAAAATCGACTCCGGCGGACCGTCCTCCATCCCGCAGATGCGGCCGTGCGCGAAGAGTTCCGCCACCCCGTCGAAGTCGCCTGCGTCGATGCGCTCGGCGTACCGGTACACCAGGTTCTCGATCTCGCGGGCGTGGTCGGTCACCGGGGGCCCCGCGTCGGCGTCATCCGCCGAAGACAACCAGCGGCTCCGACGGATGTCAACGACTCCGTGCGCTCAGGCGGTGTCGCTCCGGTCGAGCACCCAGCGGATCCCGCCGACCAGCGTCCGTCCCGCGACCCGCACCGCGGTCGCCTCGACCGGCGGCAGATACGGCAACCGCAGCGGCGCCCGGGCCCAGGCGGGCAGCATCGCGACCGACGTCGCCGCGAGAACGCCGTAGGGCGGTCTGGCGAGCAGCGGCAGTGGCGGTGTCAGCAACAGGAACTTGGCGGCGTCGCGGGCGGCGGCCGTGCCGTGCAGTTCCGGACGGTAGGAGGCGATGCGCTGCTTCAACTCCCGTTCGGTCCGCGGCGGATCCACCACGCCGAGTGCGGCGGCGACGCGGGCGGTGTCGGCGACGTAGTCGTCGCGTCCCTGCTGATCCAGCGGGTTGGCCCCGTAGCGCTGGTGGGCGAGCAGGAAGCTGTCGATCTCGGCGATGTGCACCCACTCGAGCAGGTGGGGATCGGAGGCGTCGTAGGGCCGGCCGTCGGCGGCGATGCCGTGCACCCGGCGGTGGATGCCGCGCACCTGGTCGACGGCGCGCTGCGCATCCTTCGCCGGACCGAACGTGGTGACGGCGAGGAAGGTGCTGGTGCGTTGCAGTCGGCCCCAGGGATCGCCGCGATAGTCCGAGTGACCCGCGACGCCCGCCATCGCGAGGGGGTGCAGCGACTGCAGGAGGAGGGCGCGCAGACCGCCGACGAACATCGACGCGTCGCCGTGCACCCGCCGGATCGGCCGGTCGTCGTCGAACCAGCGGGGGCCGGGGGTGTCGTGGATGCGCGCGCGGTTGGCCGGGCCGTCGGGGCCGGCGACCATGCCGAACAGCCTCTGGCTCAAGCCATCGCGCACACTGGTCAGACCGGGCAGCGTCACCTCTCCGACAGTACGCGCGAGGTTGCCGCCCACGACGTCGGTCGGGCCTCAGCCGTACCGCGCGGCCAGCGTCCTGCGGTGCTCCGCCGGTGCCCCGTAGAGGGATCGGTTGAGCGTCGCCCGCTTGAGGTAGACGTGCACACCGCTCTCCCAGGTGTAGCCGATGCCGCCGTGCAACTGCAGGGCCTTCCCGACCACGTCGACGGCCATCGACGTGGCGTAGGACTTCGCCATCGCGGTGGACGCCGCCGCGTCGCGCCCGGCGGCCAGGTCGGCGGCGGCCGCCGTCACCAGCTGCCGTGCCACCGCGACCTGGACCAGCATGTCCGCGCAGGCGTGCTTGACGGCCTGGAACGAACCGATCGGCCTGCCGAACTGGTGGCGCACACCGGCGTAGTCGACGGTGCGTGCCAGCATCGCCTCGGCCAGCCCGAGGCTGTCGCATGCGATCGCCACGGCGGCGCGCTGCAGCGCCGCGCGACCGCCGCCGGTGAGCGGCCAGGACTGCGTGACGGGGGCGCCGTCGGCGCTGACCGTCGCCAGCCGGCGGGTCTCGTCCACGACGGGCTGGGGTTCGACGGCGACGCCCGTCGCGAGCACCACGGAATCACCGGTGACCAGCAGCAGGTGGTCGGCGCCGTCCGCGTCCGGCACGAACCGGGCGCGGCCCGTGACCGCGTGGCCATCTGACGTGAAACCCGTTGCCACCGAGGCCGTCGCGCCCGCAGCGAGACGGTCGAGGAGATCGTCACGGGACTGGTCGGGGGTGAGTGTGGTCAGGACGCCGATCGCCAGCGCCGATCCGAGGTACCGGGTGTAGGCGGCCGCGCGGCCGAGTTCCTCGAGCACGATGGCGGTCTCGACGAACGACGCGCCCGACCCACCCTGGTCCTCGCCCACCTCCAGGCCCGTCCACCCGGCGTCGACGAGCCGGCGCCAGTCGGGGGTGCCGCGGGAGAGGACGTCGCGCGCCACCGCGCGCAACTCGTCGTGCAGGTCGCCGAAGTCCGTCACGTCGTCACCGGTTCCCGCGGCAGCCCGAGGCCGCGCTCGGCGATGATGGTCCGCTGGATCTCGCTCGCCCCGCCGGGGATCGTCCACTCCCAGGACCCGATGAAGTCGAGTACCCACGCGCCCGACTCCCAGCCGCTCGACATGGGCTTGCTGAGGACGGCGTGGGCGTCGAGACCGCCCACCTCGACGCCGAAGTCGGTCATCCGTTGCAGCAGCTCGCTGTAGAACAGCTTGACGATCGACGGGTCGGCGGGACCCACGGCACCACCGTCGTGACCCTCGACCACGTCGCGGCACAACCCGCGCAGGCCGCTGATCTCGATCTCCAGGCGCGCCAGACCGTCTCGGACCACCGGGTCGTCGAGCGGTCGGGAACCGTCGGCGCGGGGGCGGTCGCATTCCTCGACGAGCCACCGGAATCCGGCGTTGCCCAGCCGTTCCGCGAGTTCCAGCATCGTCATGCCCCGCTCGGCACCCAGGGTCGCCTGAGCCACCTGCCAGCCGCCGTTCTCGGGTCCGATCAGGTTGGCCTCGGGGATGACGACGTCGTTGAGGAAGACCTCGCAGAAGTGCGAGTCGCCGACGGCGTTGCGGATGGGCCGGACGTCGATGCCGGGTGAGGTCATGTCGAGGAGGAAGTACGAGATGCCCTTGCGCTTGGCCGCATTCGGGTCGGTGCGGGCGAGCAGCAGGCACCAGTCGGCGTGTCGGCCACCACTGGCCCACAGCTTCTGCCCGTTGACGACGAACACGTCGCCCTCGCGGCGGGCCGTCGTTCGCAGCGCGGCCAGGTCCGATCCCGCCTCCGGCTCCGAGAAGCCCTGCACCCAGATCTCACCGTCGAGGATGGCCGGCAGATGCCGGCTGCGCTGCTCGTCGGTTCCCGCGACCAGCAGGGTCGACGCGGCGTGGTGAATGCCGACGAAGGCGAGCACCAGGCGCGGCGCATCGTGGGCGGCAAGTTCCTGGTACAGCACGATTTGCCGCTCGACCGACATGCCGCCGCCCCACGCGACCGGCCAGTGCGGCACGGCGAATCCGGCTGCATGCAGCTCGGCGAACCACGCCTTCTGGAAGGTGACGAATCGGTCGTCGGTGGCACCGGTCTGGGCCGATCGCCAGTCGGCGGGGACGTGGTCGACGCACCACTGCCGCACGTGGGCGCGGAACTCCGTCAGCTCGTCGGTGCTCATCGGACGGCCTCGGCTTCCGGGGTGTAGAGGCCGGCCAGCCCGCGTCGGTCGACGCGGGTGGTCAGCTGCTCACGGGTGGCCGACAGGCCGATGGGCAGGCGCCGCAGCGGCTGACTGTGCCGCGACAGCCACGACAGCGTCGTCTCGTCGCAGAAGCCGACGGCTCCGTGCAGTTGGTGGGTCACCCGGAAGACCACCTCGGCCGCCTCGAGTGCGGCCATCCGCAGGGCGAGTGCGTCGTTCAGGGCGTCGGCGCCACCGGTGCCGACGCTCCACAGGGTGTACTTGGCGAGCATGTCCAGTCCCGACCGCTCGACCTCGGCGTCGGTCAACTGGAACTGGACGCTCTGGAACCGCGACAGCGGCTGCCCGAACTGCTCTCGCATCCGGACGTGGGCGACGGTGAGGTCGATGGCGCGATCCAGCATTCCGAGGAGCGTCCAGCACGGCAGCGTCAGTGCCAGCGGCAGGTCCGACGAGCCGTCGGCGTCGAGTGGTCGGAGGTCGAGCGTGCTGACGAAGCCCGGGCCGGGTGCCGACGCACCGTCGACGCGATACCGGGTGCCGTCGAGTGCGACTGCGACCCACCGGCCGTCGACGCCGCCGATGGCGGCCGACGGGCGAGCCGCCGAGACCACGACGAGCCCGTCGGCGTCCAGTGCCGCGGGGGCGGAGAGCCGCTCGGCGACCGGGTAGGGCAGTGCCCAGTACCCGGCGCTGCGGCAGAGGGCCGCGGCGGCCTCCAGCGAATCCGTGTCCTGGGTCGGTTCGAGATCCCAGGCACCGAGGTCGGCGAGTACCGCGCCGGCGAGCGCCTCGCGCGCCGTGGGGTCGGCTTCGGCACGCTGGACCAGGTGGTCGCCACCGGCGGCCTCGAAGGCATGTCGTGCCGCGACGCCGAACTCGACTGCTTCGGGACTCAGGTCGATGTTCATCGCGCTCCCAACATGTTGCGGGAGAGCAGGATGCGCTGCATCTCGATGCTGCCGGAGGACACCGTGGACGCCTGTGAGTACTTCCAGTGGTCCTCGACCTCGCGGCGGAACACCTCGGCGAGCCCGGCCGTCGCCACGGGCAGGTCGGCGGCGATCTCCATCAGGACCTCGGCGCTGTCCTGATCGAGCTTGGTCACCGCGATCCGGTAGGCGGCGGCATCGGTGGGCGTGACCTGACCGGTGGCCTGCAGGGAGACCACCCGGTAGGCGAGCAGGCGGGCGCGTCGACAGTGGGTCAGCATGCGCGCCCACCGGCCACGGAGTTCGGCGGGCAGCAGGTCCCAGCGGTCGCCCAGCGCGTCGGGTGCCATGTGCAGCAGGCGTTCACAGCGCGCGTACCGCGCGATTCCGACGCGCTCGAAGGCCAGGACGTTCTGCACGATGGACCACCCGTCGTCGACGGTGCCGAGGACGTCGGCGTCCGTCACGCGCAGGTCGTCGAAGAACACCTCGTTGAGGTGGTGCGGCCCCATCATCGAGCCGATGGGACGCACCGTGATCGCGGGATCGGACATGGGCACCAGGAAGATCGTCAGTCCCTGCTGCTTCTTCTCGCCGCGCGTGGTGCGGGCCAGCAGGAAGCACCACTGCGCCATCGTCGCGTAGGAGGTCCAGATCTTCTGACCGTTGATCCGCCAACCGTCGCCGTCCCGGGTCGCGGTGGTGCGCAGCGACGCGAGATCCGAACCCGCCTCCGGCTCGCTGAAGCCCTGGCACCAGATGACCTCGCCGCGCGCGATGGGCGGCAGATGGGTGCACTGCTGCTCGGGGGTGCCGTGCCGCATCAGCGTGGGGCCCACCCAGTTGACGCCCATGTACTGGGCGCCGCGCGGCTCGTGATGGGCCCACATCTCCTCGCGCACGACCGTCTGCTCCCAGGCCGACGAGCCGCGCCCACCGAACTCCGGCGGCCACGACATGCACAGCAGGCCCCGCTCGGCGAGCAGCCGGCAGAACGCCTGTGCCGTCTCGAGATCGGCGGGGTCGGAGGTGAAGGCGCCCAGGAAGTCGTCGGGTACGTGGTCGTGCACCAGGTCGCGAAGCTCACCGCGCAGCGTCGTCGCAGCAGCGGTCATCTCGAAGTCCACTCGTCGATCGTAGGGCAATCCTTATAAGGATTGCTAGTATTGACCCATGACGCCTCCCGGGCACACCCCGCAGCAGCGGATCGCCGAGACGGTCGCCGCCGAACTGCGGGAGCGCATCCTCGTCGGTTCGGACACCGACCGGCTCCCCACCCAGGATCAGTTGGTCAGGGAGTTCGGCGTCAGCCATCCGTCGGTCCGGGAAGCGTTGCGGATACTGGAGACCGAGGGCCTCGTCACCGTTCGCCGCGGCAGCGTCGGTGGCGCCGAGGTACACCGTCCCGACCAGACGTCGGCCGCCTACCACCTCGGTCTGGTGCTGCAGGGTGCGGGCGTCACCCTCGGCGATCTGGCCGAGGGGCTGCTACGGCTCGAGCCGCTGTCGGCCGCGGACGTGGCGCGTCGGCCGGATCGCGCGACGGCCGTGGTGCCGGTGCTCCTGGCCAACGTCGAGGCGTCGGCGAACGCGGTGTCCGACGGCGTCGCCTTCACCCGCATCGCACGCGAGTTCCACGATCTGATGGTGGCGTTCACGCCGAACGACACCATCCGCTACGTCGTACGGAGTCTGGTCGCCCTGTGGTCGGCGCAGGAGCAGCAGTGGGCGGCGCTGGTCACCCGCCGGGGCGAGTACCCGTCGCCCGCGGAGGCGAGGGGGGCCGTGCGCACCCACCGCAGACTGGTCGACCAGATCGCCGCGGGACGGTCCGACGAGGTGCACCGCCTGGTCCGGCGTCACCTCGCGGCGACGCAGGCGGTGTTGCTCGAACGCTTCACCGGCGACGTGGTCAGGGCCAGCCCCGCCAGGACGGCGCGGGTCCGCGCCTGACCGGCTCGGGTCAGTCGCTGGCCGGCAGCGGCTTGGCTTCCTTGATCGACAGGGGCGTGGCGCCGATGCTGAGCGTCCCCTTGCCTGCCTTGGTCACCAGCACCTCGGCGCCACCCTCGTCGACGTACCGCTTGCCCATCAGATTGCCGTCGGCCAGCGAATCGTCCAGCGACAGAGCGGCATCGGCGTCGTCCCCGATCGGGATCATGGGGGCACCTCCGGCGCGCAGATCGTCGAGGCCGTCGGCGCTGCGCACCACGATCACCTGGGTGTCGCAGACCTGGCTCTGCAGGCGGCTGCCGTTCTTGATCACAGGGGCTCCTTCGTCGTGGCGTTCACTTCGTCGACCAGTTCGCGGCGCAGCACCTTGCCGGTCGCATTGGTGGGGAGTTCGTCGCGGAACACGACCCGGTCCGGGGTGCGGCTGCCGCGCAGCTGAGAACGTACGTGGGCCCGGAGGTCGTCGACGTCCGGGTCGGCGCCGGGCTGGGGGACGACCACGGCGACGATGATCTGCCCCCACTCGGGATCGTCGGCGCCCACCACCGCACAATCCCGCACGTGCGGATGCTCGACCAGGACGTCCTCGATCTCGGCCGGCGCGATGTTCTCCCCGCCGCGGATGATGGTGTCGTCCGACCGCCCGCCGATGAACAGGTAGCCGTCGGCGTCGAGGTAGGCGACGTCGCGCGTGGGGAACCAGCCCTGCTCGTCGAGTACCGACCCGACGTCGGTGTAGCGCCCCGAGACCTGCTCGCCACGCACGAACAACTCGCCCGGCTCGCCGGAGCCGAGGACGCTGCCGTCCTCGCCGCGGATCTGTACCTCGATGCCGGGGACCGGTTGCCCCACCGATCCGAGCCGGCGCATGGCCGCCTCGTCGTCGGCCGCCAGTGCGGCGCGGTGGTCGTCGGGGGTGAGCACGGCGATCGTCGAGCTGGTCTCGGTCAGGCCGTAGGCGTTGACGAAGCCCACGTCGGGCAGCAGCGACAGCGCCCGACGGACGAGGGGGAGCGCGACCTTGGAACCGCCGTAGGCCAGCGTGCGCAGCGAGGGCAGGGTCACCTTGTCGGCGTCCAGGACGGTGACGATGCGGTCGAGCATGGTGGGTACCACGGTCGCCGAGGACACCTTCTCGGTGCCGACCAGGCGCACCCATTCGAGTGCGTCGAAGTTGGTGAGATACACCATCTTCCGGCCCGCGTAGAGGTTCGACAGCGCGGCACTGACCCCCGCGATGTGGTACGGCGGGACGCAGACGAGCGCGGCGTCACCGGGATCGGCGGCGCCGAACTCGACGGTGCCGGTGATGTAACTGGTGAGGTTGGCGTGGGTCAGTTCGACGGCCTTGGGCGTGCTCGTGGTCCCCGAGGTGAAGAGCACCACCGCGACGGCCTCGGGATCGGCGAACTCCGCGACGGGTTCCTCGGTGCGTGCCCGGTCGACGAACTCGGTGGAGCCCAGCACGCGGTATCCGTCGCCGACGGCCTCGCGGTAGTCGTCGTCGACCACCACCAGCGGATCGGGCAGGCGGTCGAGCAGGGCGCGCAGGCCGTCGGTCGACAACCGGTAGTTGAGCGGGGTGACCGGGACGGCGGCGCGCGCGGCCGCGAACAGCAGCAGGGGCAGGATCGCCCCGCCGGTGCCCACGTACGCCACGTGCCGGGCGCCGGACGCGGCGATGACGCCCGCCCCACCGTCGGCCAGTGTGCTCAATTGCCCTGTGGTGAGCCTGATGTCATCGGCCACCACCGCCGTCCGATCCGGATCGGACGAGGATGCCATCTCCAGCAGCAGCGAGATACTCATGACTTGTCCAGGAAGATATCCCACATGGGGTCGTCGCCGCCGCCGTACCGCGACAGGTCGGTCTGGCCCGCGGCGGTGAGGACGTCGGCGTCGATGAAGCACTGGCCGTTGACCTCGGCGGCGGTCTTGCCGAGGACCGCCACCGCGGCGTCGGACATGATGTCGACGCTGCGCGAGCGCTCGACGAGTTCGTCGCCCGCCCGAAGGTTGGTCACCGCCGACGTCGCGATGTAGGTCTGCGGCCACAGGCAGCTGAAACCGATGTCGTCCGCCGCGTATTCGCTCGCCCAGCCCAGCGAGAGCAGGGTCATCCCGTACTTGGAGAGCGTGTACGACGGGTGTGCGCCCAGCCAGTGGGGGGAGAGATTGAGCGGTGGTGCGAGCGTCATCACGTGCGCGTGCGGCGACTCGCGCAGGTGCGGCAGCGCCGCCTTGGTCAGGAGGAAGGTGCCGCGCACGTTGATGTCCATCATGAGGTCGAACTTCTTCGCCGACAGGTTCTCGGTCGAGTCGGTCGAGATCGCGCTGGCGTTGTTCACCACGACGTCGACGCCGCCGAATCGCTCCACCGCGGCGTCGACCGCGCGTTGAACGTCCTCCTCATTGCGGACGTCGCCGACGACCGCCAGGCCCTTGCCGCCCGCCGCCTCGATCTCGGCGACCGCGGTGTGCACTGTGCCAGGCAGTTTGGGGTGGGGTTCCGACGTCTTGGCGAGCAGGACGACGTTGGCCCCGAGCCGTGCGGCCCCGAGCCCGATCGCCAGTCCGATCCCGCGGCTGCCGCCGGAGACCACCAGGGTCCGGTCGGCGAGCGTGTGCTGTTCGGTCACGCGTGATCACGCTCCGCTCCTCGGTTGCCCGACATGGCTCCTCCTCGGTGCGTCGATGGTATCCGAATGACAGTGCCATTCTCATTTTTAGCAAGTGTCATGCTCGCACATCGCGCAGGCACCCCGGTTAGCGGTTACGCGACCGTGGACCGGCCCGGCCCAGACGGCCGCCGACACGCGTTCGATCCGGGATGTTTCCGCTATCCGGTATTGGCATTCTCATTTTAAGCAAGTACGTTATCGACTGATGAACGACGCCGTCCAGACCCCGTCGGGTCTCCCACTGCAGCCCGTCTACGGTCCCGCCGACCGTTCGGGTGAGCCGCCGGCGCCCGGCGAGTACCCCTTCACGCGCGGCAACTTCGCGTCCGGGTACCGCGGGAAGACGTGGACCTTCCGCCAGTATTCGGGCTTCGGCACCGCCGAGGAGTCGAACCAGCGATACCGATATCTCCTGGGCCAGGGCGGCACGGGACTGTCGGTCGCCCTCGACCTCCCCACCCAGTGCGGTTACGACTCCGACGACGCCGAGTACGGCGAGGAGGTCGGCCGGGTCGGCGTGGCCGTCGACACCCTCGCCGACGCCGAGATCCTCTTCGACGGCATCCCGCTCGACCAGATCAGCACCAGCTTCACCATCAACGGCACCGCCGCGATCCTGCTGGCGTTCTACGTCGCCGCCGCGGAGAAGAAGGGCGTGCCGCGCGAGAAGCTCACCGGCACCATCCAGAACGACATCCTCAAGGAGTACGCCTCCCGGGGAACCTGGATCTGGCCGCCCGAGCCGTCGCTGCGGCTGATCGCCGACACCATCGAATTCTGCGCCGCGGAGGTACCGCGGTTCAACGCGATCTCCGTGGCGGGAGCGCACTTCCGCGACGCCGGCGCCAACGCCATCCAGGAGATGGCGTTCACGCTGGCCGACGGCGTCACCTACTGCGACACCGTCGTCGAGCGCGGCCGCATGACGATCGACAAGTTCGCGCCGCAGATCTCGTTCTTCTTCTACACCCACGGCGACTTCTTCGAGGAGATCGCCAAGTACCGCGCCGGACGGCGCCGCTGGGCCACGATCGTGCGGGAGCGGTACGGCTCGACCAGCGACAAGGCGTCGATGTTCCGGTTCGGCTGCGTGTCGGGCGGGGCGTCGCTCTATGCGCCGCAGGCCCAGAACAACCTGGTGCGCGTGGCCTACGAATCCCTGGCCTCGGTGCTCGGCGGCGTGCAGTCGATGTTCACCGCCGCCTGGGACGAGCCGTTCGCGCTGCCCAGCGAGGAGTCCGCGACGCTGGCACTGCGCACCCAGCAGATCCTCGCCTACGAGACCGGGGTGGCGAAGGTCGCCGATCCGCTCGGCGGGTCGTACTTCGTGGAGGCGCTCACCGACGCCACCGAGGAGAAGATCGTCGAGATCATGGCCGACCTCGAAGCCCACGGTGGCATGGTGCGCTGCATCGAGGACGGCTACCTGCAGGGCCTGATCGCCGACGAGGCCTACAAGATCCACCGCGAGGTCGAGTCCGGCGAGCGCCCGGTGGTGGGTGTCAACAAGTTCGTCGTCGACGAACCCGCACCCGACCTCGCCACCTACGAACTCGACGCCGAGGGCCGCGACCTCCAGCTCAAGCGGCTCGCCCGGGTGAAGGCCGAGCGCGACGACGTCGAGGTGAAGGATGCGCTTGCAGCACTTGCCCGTTCGGCGGAAGGCGATGACAACCTGATGCACCGACTGATCGACTGCGCCAACGCGTACTGCACCGTCGGCGAGATGGTCACCACGCTCAAGTCCGTGTGGGGCGAGTTCCAGCAACCGGTGGTGTTCTAGTGAGCGACACGACGTCCCCGGCGCGGGTCCTGGTCGCGAAGCCGGGTCTCGACGGACACGACCGCGGCGCGAAGATCGTCGCCCGCACGCTGCGCGATGCCGGCTTCGAGGTGATCTACACGGGCATCCGGCAGCGGATCGAGGACATCGTCTCGATCGCGCTGCAGGAGGACGTCTCGGTGGTCGGGTTGTCGATCCTGTCGGGCGCGCACGTCGCACTGACCGCGCGCACCGTCGACGCGCTGCGTGCCGCCGACGCCGGTGACATCGCCGTCGTCGTCGGTGGCACGATCCCCGGATCCGACGTGCAGAAGCTGCTCGACGCCGGTGCGGCCGCGGTCTTCCCGACCGGCACCCCGCTCGACACGCTGGTGCACGACGTCCGGGCGCTGACCGAGAAGGCCCGGCGATGAGCCGGTCCCGCAGGCTGATCGCCGTGGCATCGCGTCCGTCGACCGAGGAACGGGAGCAGGCATGAGACTGGGCGTGATGATCGGGGCCGAGCGCGGCGACATGGCGCGCAAGGTCGCCAAGCTGGTGGCCGACGTGGAGTGGGCCGAGGCCGCGGGCATGGACACCGCGTGGATGCCGCAGGTGCCCGACGACTTCGATTGTCTGACGATGATCGCGCTGATGGCGGCCCACTCGTCGCGCATCGAACTCGGCACGGCCGTGGTGCCGCTACAGGCCCAGCATCCCATCGCGCTTGCCCGGCAGGCACTCTCGGTGCACGCCGTCGCCGGCGGGCGGCTGGCACTCGGGGTGGGCCCGTCGCACCACTGGATCGTCCGGGACATGCTCGGCCTGCCCTACGACAAGCCGGCCGGCTACACCCGGGACTACCTCGAGGTGCTCAACGCCGCGACCGCCGGACCGGGTGCCGTCGACGTCGAGAACGACTCGTTCACCGTGCACAACCCGACCGTGCTGGGCGCCGCGACGCCGATGCCCGTGCTGGTGGCCGCACTCGGACCGGTGATGCTGCAGATCGCCGGTGAGCACGCCGACGGCACGGTGCTGTGGATGGCCGACGAGAAGGCCATCGGCGACCACATCGCCCCCAAGATCACCAAGGCCGCGGCCGACGCGGGCCGGCCGGCGCCGCGGATCGTCGCGGGCATCCCGGTGTGTCTGTGCGCCAACTCCGAGATCGACGCCGCGAAGGACCGGGCCAACCGCATCCTCTCCGAGGCCGAGACGTCGCCCAACTACCAGAAGCTGCTCGATCGCGGCGACGCCCGCAGCGTGGGCGACCTGTGTGCGGCGGGCGACGAGGAGTCGATCCTCAAGCGGTTCAAGCAGTTCGCGGACGCCGGCGTGACCGACCTGTCGGTGCGCCTGCTGCCGATCGGGGACACCCGGGACGAACTGGTGGCGTCGAAGTACCGCACGCGTGAGGTGATAGCGGAGCTCGCCAAGGCGGTGCGATGAGCGCCTGCGCGAAGAGCCGACGGCCGCGATGAGCGCCTGCGCGAAGAGCCGAGGGCCGCGATGAGCGGTCCGCTCGCGGGCATTCGCATCCTCGAGGTCGGCGTGATGCTCGCCGGCCCCTACGCGACCATGATGCTGGCCGACCTCGGTGCCGAGGTGATCAAGGTCGAGCCGCCCGGCGGCGAGATCTCCCGCCAGGTGAGCGACAGCTACTTCGCGAGCCTCAACCGCAACAAGCGCAGCGTCTGCCTCGACCTCGCGTCCGACGAGGGGCGCCGGCGGCTCGGCGACCTGGTCGCGGATTCCCATGCGCTGCTGGTGAACATGAAGCCGTCGGTCATCCGCAAGCTGGGGTTGACGTACGGGGCGCTGTCGGCGTTCAACCCGAAGATCGTGTGCGTTGCGCTCACGGGTTACGGCCTCGACGGCGGCGACGATCCGGCGTTCGACTACGTGGTGCAGGCCGCCACGGGCGTGGCCGCGATGACCGGTGATCCCGACGGTCCGCCGACGCTGCCGGGGTACTCCTCGGCAGACAATTCGACCGGGCTGACCGCGGCGCTGGGCCTGCTGGCGCAGATCGTCTCGGGACGTGGCGGTCAGGTGGACGTCTCCCTGCGCGACGTGATGCTCTCGCAGTTGAACTACCGCGCGTCGGCGTACCTCAACGACGGCGTGGCCCCGCGACGGCATCCGCACGGTGCGCACTCGTATTACGTTCCGGCGCAGCTGTTCCCGACGAAGGACGGCCACCTGGCGCTGTTCATCACCCACGATGGCTTCTGGCGGTCGTTCGCCCGGGAGGCGGGCGTGGGCGGGTTCGAGCTGATGGCCGAGCGTTCGGAGCGGCGGGACGAGGTGCTGGCACTGGTGACGGCGGTGCTCGCCACGGACACCGCCGTCGGCTGGCAAGAACGGCTCGCGCCGCTGGGCATTCCCGCGGCCGCGGTCCGGTCGCTACCCGAGGCGCTGGAGGCGACACCCGATGCGGTCGTCACGGCCGGGGACTTCCGGCTGGTCGGCGGCTCGGTGAAGGTCGCCGGCTACGAGCCGGTGTACCGGCCCGCACCCGCGCTGGACGAGTACTCGGCCGGTCCTCAGTCGTCGTAGGAGACGTAGACGTCCGTGGTGTCGGGGACCGCCTGGCAGGTCAGTACGTACCCGTCCTCGACCTCGTCCTCGTCGAGTGCGTCGTTGACGCGCATCGTGGCCCGGCCCTCGACCAGCTTGGCCATGCAGGTGCCGCAGTTGCCCGCCTCGCAGGAGAAGGGCGGTCCCATGCCGGCACGCCGGGCGGCTTCGAGCAACGTCTCGCCGGGCACCATCTTGATCGACGCCGTCTTCCGGTCGAGGAGGATCTTGACCTCGCCGGCCTCGCCCGTCGGCACCGGATCTGCACTCATCGCACCCACTCCTGGTATAGGGATTCTGTTGCTGCGAGAATACTATTCTCCATTATTGATAGGGTATTCTCAACCGACGTCTGAGAGCCATCGCCCCCTTGTCGGGCGACCAGCGGGAAGGGCCGAGCAGTGACTGACACCGCCCTCCTCGCGTACGGCGACAGGCAGTACACCCGCGCCGAACTCGACTCTCTCACCAGCGGCATGGCCACCATCCTGGAGCAACGCGGCGTGCGCAGCGGTGACCGGGTGGCGTTGATGTCGTCCAACCGGCCCGAGTTCGTCGTCGCGATGCAGGCCATCTGGCGCCTCGGCGCCGCCGTGGTGCTGCTCAGCACGTCGTGGAAGCGCGCCGAGGTGGACCACGCCCTGGCGCTGACGGCGCCGTCGCATGCGGTGGGCGACAGTCCGGTGCTGGCCGAAGCGATGCCGATGCTCGACCTCGACTCCCCGGTCACCCCGGGCCGTCGCGAATTCGACGCGCCCGCGCCCGAATCGGACGCACTGTTCGTCTTCAGTTCGGGCACCACCGGCATGCCCAAGGCCGTCCGGCACACGCATGGCGGCTTCGCGGCGGCCGTCGCCCACTGGCGGGCGGCGCTGGGGCTCACGCCGAACGACCGGATGCAGATCCTGACGCCGCCGTCGCACATCCTCGGACTCCTCAACATCGCCACCGCCTTCGACGCCGGGGCATGGATCCGGCTGCACCCCCGCTTCGACGTGGACACCATGTTGCGGCACATCGAGGCCGACCGCATCACGATCGAGATGGCCGTGGCGCCCATCGCGCTGGCGCTGGCCGCCCACCCCCGCCTCGAGGACCACGACCTGTCGTCGCTGCGCTACGTCGTGTGGTGCGCGACGCCCGTGACCCGAAGCGTCGCCGACGAGGTGACACGGCGCGCGGGCGTCACCTGGGTGACCGCCTACGGGGCCAGCGAACTGCCGGTGATCACCTGCAACGTGCTCGACGGCGCTGACTTGGACACCGTCGGCCGGGCGGTGCCCGGTGTGCGGTTGCGCATCACGTCCTCGGAGACCGGCGAGCCCGTGCCGATCGGCGAGGACGGCGAGATCCAGGTGTCGTCGCCGTCGGTGATGGCGGGCTACCTGCCGGACGACGCGACCGCATCGGCCTTCGACGACGGCTGGTACCGCACGGGCGACGTCGGGCACCTCGACGCCGACGGCTGGCTCCGGATCACCGACCGCTCCAAGGAGATGATCAAGGTCCGCGGATTCCAGGTGGCACCCGCCGAGGTCGAGGCGGTGCTGCACGGCCATCCGGCCGTCGCCGACTGCGCGGTCTTCGGCGTGCCCGACCCCGTCAGCGGCGAGGCCGTCGTCGCGGCCGTGTCGCGTTGCGGTGCAGTCGAATCGGACGAGTTGATCGGCCTCGTCGCCGACCGACTGGCGTCCTACAAGCGGCCCAGCCGGGTCGCCTTCGTCGAGG
The DNA here is from genome assembly GCF_056679845.1 of Mycobacterium sp. PTI7. Lineage (NCBI taxonomy): Bacteria > Bacillati > Actinomycetota > Actinomycetes > Mycobacteriales > Mycobacteriaceae > Mycobacterium > Mycobacterium sp. PTI7. Next base: position 2,928,320 of record NZ_CM155252.1, on the reverse strand, counting down.
AGATTCCCCGACTTCCCTCCGGGAAGGTGTTGCGCCGAGTGCTGAAGGAGCGCGTGATCTGATGGACGTCCGTCTGACCTTCGAGCAGCGTCAGCTGCGCGATGCGGCCGCGAAACTGGCCGACGACCTCGGGCCGGGTTCGGTCGCCGACCTCGACGACGGGGGGCGAGTGACGCGCCTCGAGAAGAACGTCGACGCCACCGGGTGGCGCACCCTGCGCTCGGACGAGGCGTCGGGCGTCGAGGTGGCCATCGTGGCGGAGGAGTTCGCCCGCGGTCTGGTCGACGTGCCGTTCATCGGGCCGGTGCTGGCCGACGACCTCACCCGTCGGCTCGGCCGCGAGGTGTCCCCGTCCCCGTCCGACGAGCCCTCGATCGACCTGACCCGGAGCCTCGCCGGCGTGATCGAGTCGCCGGCCGAACTCGCCGATTTGGCGGACGAGGACGCCGCCCGCTGGTACGCGCTCGCGCTCACCGCGACCACGGCCGACCTGGTCGGTGCGGCGCGGGGGACGCTGGCGCTGGCCACCGAGTACGCCAAGGTGCGCGAACAGTACGGCGCCGCCATCGGGTCCTACCAGGCGGTGCGGCACCTGCTGGCGGAGAGTCTCGCGCTGATCGAAGGATCGGTCAGCATGCTGCGGCACGCCGCGTGGGCCGTCGACGAGTTGCCGGTCGTGGAGGCCGTCGAGGCGGGCCGGGTCGCGAAGATCTACTGCGCCCGTTCGGCACTCACCGTGTGCGAGACGTCCATCCAGGTGCACGGCGGCATCGGCAACACCTGGGAGTGCCTCGCGCACGTCTATCTACGCCGCGTCCTGACCGCCACCGAGACGTGGCCGGTGAAGTTGGAGGAGTTGACCGTTGGACTTTCGTGATTCGCCGGACGAGGCCGAGTTCCGCAGCAAGCTGCGGACGTGGCTGCTCGAGCAGAAGGGCAAGTTCCCCACCTCGGGTGACGAGTACTGGGCGGCGCAGGGACGGTGGCACCAGGCGCTGTACGCGGCCGGGTTCTTCGGCACCACCTGGCCCGCCGCCTACGGCGGGCGCGACCTGCCCGCGGTGTACGACGTCATCGTCGACGAGGAGATCGCGAAGGCCGGTGCGCCCGCGCGCCCGAGTCTCGGGTATCTGGTCGTCGGTCTGAGCCATCACGGCAGCGAGGAACTGCGGCAACGCTTCCTGCCCGGGATGATCAACGGCACCGAACGGTGGTGCCAGGGGTTCAGCGAACCGGGTGCCGGGTCGGACCTCGCGTCGCTGACGACGACGGCCGTCGCCGACGGGGACGAGTACGTCATCCACGGCCACAAGATCTGGACCAGTTACTCCGACGTCGCCGACTGGTGCCTGGTGCTCGCGCGCACCGACCGCGACGTGCCCAAGCACAAGGGGATCTCGGCGTTCATCGTGCCGATGCACCAGGAGGGCATCGTGCAGCGCCCGCTGAAGATGATCAGCGGCGTCACCAAGGAGTTCGGCCAGGTCGAGTTCGACGGAGCGCGAGTGTCCGCTGACAACATGGTGGGTGCTCCCGGCGACGGGTGGAAGCTCGCGATGACCGTGGTGAGCCACGAGCGCGAACCGTCCACGCTGGGCTTCTCGGCTCGCTACGGAAAACTGGTGCGGCAGTTAGCCGGCCGCGTCCACGGCACGCCGCCCGACGAGCTGTCGTGGGCGTGGGTGCAGACCGAGATGCTGCGCCTGCACGTGCGGCGGCGGTTGTCCGAGCAGTTGGACGGCATCGTGCACGGACCCGACGGATCGCTGGACAAGCTGCTGATGACGTGGGTGGAGCAGTCGGTGGGACACGCGACGCTCGCGACCCTCGGCACCGGCGACGAAGAACTGTTCGGCGCCTACCTGTACAGCCGCGCGCAGAGCGTCATGGGCGGCACGTCGCAGATTCAGAAGAACATCATCGCGCAGCGGATACTTGGATTGGGAGCCTGACGTGTACGACATGCCGGACGAGATCGACGTCAAAGCCGATGGCGCGCTGCGCATCATCACGCTCAACCGTCCCGACGCGTTGAACGCGGTCAACGACGACCTGCACGTCGGGCTCGCGAAGATCTGGGAGGCGCTCAACGAGGACGCCGGTGCCCGCGCCGCCGTGATCACCGGGGCGGGCCGCGCGTTCTCTGCGGGCGGCGACTTCAACTACCTCGACGAGTTGCGCAGCAACGAGGCGTTGCGGCAGAAGACGATCAAGCACGGTCGCGATCTGGTCATCGGCATGGTGCGGTGCCGCATCCCGGTGATCGCCGCGGTCAACGGCCCGGCCGTCGGGCTCGGGTGCAGCCTGGCGGCACTTTCCGACATCGTCTACATGGCCGAGACGGCGCACTTCGCCGACCCGCACGTGCAGATCGGACTGGTCGCCGCCGACGGGGGACCGCTGGTATGGGGCTCGCAGATCAGCCTGTTGCAGGCCAAGGAGTTCGCGTTGACCGGCGTGCGGATCAAGGCGCAGCGGGCCCTGGAACTCGGCCTCGCCAACCACGTCGTCGCGGACCCACTGGCCGAGGCCATCGCCGCGGCGAAGAAGATCATCGACCTGCCGCAGCAGGCCGTCGAGGCCACCAAGCGTCTGATGAACATCCAGCTGGAGCGTTCGGTGATGGCGTCGCTCGACTACGCCAACCTCGCCGAATACGTGTCGTTCGGCACGGCCGACTTCAACCGGATCGTCGACGGCCTGATCGCGAAGAACTAGCCGCCGTTCGGCCCGGTTTCATGGGTTGTTTCTTCCTTCGGCGAGCGTGCGTGTCTGCGGGCGACACGCCGGTCCTGAGCGGGAGATTACGCACGCTCGCCCGGGGTGAGCGCGCGGTCGTGTGCCGTCGCGCCGGCGCTCGCGGCGGCGGTCGGCGCCGACGAGCGTGCGTGAACTCGGGTTTCTACTCGGCGTGTCGCCCGCAGACACGCACGCTCGCGGAACTTGGTGCTCGCGGAAGGTGTTGACCGCGGAAGGTGGTGACCGCGGACGGTGGCGGGGCGTCAGGCGGGGAGGTGCTCGGAACGCTGGACGGTGCCGGTGATGCCGGAGGCGTTCTGGCCGGCCAGGAGGACGGCCGCCCTGCCCATCGCCTCGGGCGGCTCGACCATCTCGGGCGGGATCTCCATGCCCATGCCGCCGGCCTGCCACCCCTCGGTCAGGACGACGCGCGACGGGCTCAGGCAGTTGACGGCCACGCCGTCGCCGCGTAGGTCGGCGGCCAGACCCAGGTAGAGGCGTTCGGCGGCGGCCTTCGACACCCAGTAGGCGTTCGCGCCGGAGTCGAGCATCCCGACCCCGGTCGTGGTGACGGCGATCAGCGACCCGCCGCCACGCGCCCGCACGTGCGGGATGACGGCCTTGGTGACGAGGAAGACGCCGGTCAGGTTGACGTCGAGGCACAGCTGCCAGCGTTTCAGCGGGGTGGTCTCGATGGGCCCGAGCCACAGCACGCCCGCGTTCGCGACGAGCACGTCGATGCCGCCGAACTCGGCGACCGTCGCATCGACCGCAGCGTCGACCGACTGCTCGCTGGTGACGTCGCACGCCACGGCGAGCGCCCGTCCGCCGGCGTCGGTGATCTCCGCGGCGACCGAGCCGATGGTTCCCGGCAGCTTGCCCCGTTCCTCGGAGCGTGCGGCCACGGCGACCGCTGCGCCCGCCGCTGCCAGATGGCGGGCCACCGTCGCGCCGATGCCGCGACTGGCACCGGCGACGAACGCCACCTTGCCGTCGAGAGGCCCGCCCGCCGTCACGGAATCACCTGGGTGGGAAGCGCAGAGCACCGTCGAGACGGATGACCTCGCCGTTGAGGTAGTCGTTCTCGATGATGCTCTGCGCCAGCTGTGCGTACTCGGTCGACCGGCCCATGCGCTTGGGGAACGGGACCTGCGGCGCCCAGTACTGCTCGAGCTGGTCGGCGGCCTTGCCGTACGCGGGCGTGTTGATCGTGCCGGGGGCGATGGAGACGACGCGGATGCCGAGCGGCGACAGGTCGCGCGCCGCGACGAGCGTCATGCCCAGGACGCCGCCCTTGGCCGCGGCGTAGGGAAGCTGGCCGACCTGACCCTCGTAGCCCGCGATGGACGCGGTGTTGACGATGACGCCGCGCGCGCCCTCCTCCAGCGGGTCGGTCGTCGCGATGGCCGCGGCCGACAGGCGCATCACGTTGAACACCGCGGTCAGGTAGAACTCGATTGTCTTCTTGAAGCCGTCGAGGTCCAGCGGCGAGCCGTCCTTGCCGATGAGTCGCCCACCGCTCGCGGGACCGCCGTGGGTGTCCACCGAGATGCGCAGCGGCGCAAGGGCTTGCGCCTCGGCGATCGCGGCGTTGACCGACTCCTCGGAGGTCGCATCCGTGTGGACGTAGCGCACGCCGAGTTCGGACTCGAGTTCTCTGCCCTTGTCGTCGGCGACGTCGGCGACGACGACCTTGGCGCCCGCGGCGTGCAGGCGGCGCACGGTGGCCTCGCCCAGTCCGCCGGTTCCACCGACGACGATCGCTGAGCTTCCCGCGATTTGCATGCGGCTCCCCTTCTTGCAACTGTGGCTCTCGGAAGGCGAGAATAACATTCTCAACGTGGGACGAAGAGGAGTACGCCGATGCGCCGCCCGTGCTCCGTGCCGTCACTAGGGTGAGCCGCGAGATGACCATCGCCGAACTCATCGCCAACGCGCGCAACGGATCCACGCGTGCGGTCGGCCGTCTGCTGAGCCTCGTTGAGAGCGACCGGCGTGACGAGGTGCTGGCGCTGCTCGGCGACCGGACCATGCGCGTCATCGGCGTGACGGGTCCGCCCGGCGCCGGCAAGTCGACGACGATCGCCGTCCTGGTGTCGGCCTACCGGCGACGCGGGCTCCGGGTCGCGGTGCTCGCGGTCGATCCGTCGTCGCCGTACAGCGGGGGAGCTTTGCTCGGCGACCGCATCCGGATGGCCGCCCACATCGACGACGCCGACGTGCTGATCCGGTCGGTCGCCACCCGCGGTCATCTCGGTGGGCTCGCCGCTGCCGTGCCCGCCGCGGTACGTCTGCTCGCCGACTTGAACTACGACGTCGTGCTTCTCGAGACGGTCGGCGTCGGGCAGTCCGAGATCGAGATCTCCGCCGTCGCCGACCCGGCCATCGTCATCCTCAATCCCGGTGCGGGGGACGCGGTCCAGGCCGCCAAGGCCGGCCTGCTCGAGGTGGCCGACATCGTGGCGATCAACAAGGCCGACCGCGACGGCGCGGATCAGACCGTCCGCGACCTGCACGCCGAGACCGCCGCGCCGATCCTGAAGATCATCGCCGCCCGCAACGAGGGCATCGACGAACTCGTCGAGGCCATCGACGCACACCACCGGTCCGACGACCCCGCGCGGCGGGCGGCCCGCGCCCGCGCTCAGATCCTCTCGCTGGCGCAGAGTGCCCTGCGCGCGCACGACGGGCTCGACGGTCTGGCCGCTGCGGTGGCCGAGGGTCGCCTCGACGTGTACTCCGCGACCCGCGCGCTGCTGGCCGATGCCGGCCTGCGGCCGACCGCCGAGCCGACGGACGAGGCTTCCCATCAGCGGTGACGCCGGAATGAGAATGACCTTTCCGTTTTCTGCCAATGGTGTTGTACTGTTTCGTGAACGTATTCTTGATCCGTAATGTCTCAGTGCTGAGGAGCCACGATGCAGAAGGCGATCGATCCGACGATCTCGACGTGGCCGGACGAGAGTCCCCAGCTGATCGGCAGCACGTGCGGGGCCTGCTCGGCGACGGTGTTCCCGCGACAGTCGCACTGCCCCAAGTGCAGTAGGGCGGAGATGAGCGACGCCCTCCTGCCGCGGCGCGGCACGGTGGTGGCGTGGACGACGCAGGGTTTCCCGCCCGGAGCGCCCTACGCCGGTCCGGCGGGCAAGGACTTCGTCCCGTTCGGCGTGGGTCTCGTCCAGTTGGCCGACGACATCCGCGTCGAGGGCCGACTCACCGAGAACGATCCCGCCAAGCTTGATTTCGGGATGGACGTCGAACTCGTCTTCATCCCGTTCGCCACCGACGCCGAGGGGAACGAGATCGTCACGTTCGCCTTCCAGCCGATTTCCCGATGAGCGCTTGCGCGAAGAGCAACGAGTAAGGGGCACCGACATGACCAACGACGTAGCCATCATCGGCGTCGGCATTCACCCGTTCGGCCGCTTCGACAAGTCGGCCGTCGAGATGGGCGCCGACGCCATCCACGGCGCCCTCGCCGACGCCGGCCTCGAATGGCAGGACATCCAGTTCGGCTTCGGCGGGAGCTACGAGGTCTCCAATCCCGATTCGGTGACCCGCCTGGTCGGCCTCACCGGCATCACGTTCACCAACGTCTTCAACGCCTGCGCCACCTCGGCCAGCGCCATCCAGCAGACCGCGGACACCATCCGGCTCGGCAAGTACGACATCGGCATCGCGGTCGGGCTCGACAAGCACCCGCGCGGCGCGTTCACCGACGACCCGGCCAAGCTCGCACTGCCCCAGTGGTACGCCGAGAACGGACAATTCGTCACCACCAAGTTCTTCGGCATGAAGGCCAACAGGTACCTGCACGATCACGGCATCAGCGAGGAGACCCTCGCGAGGGTGGCGGCCAAGAACTTCCGCAACGGCGCGCTGAACCCCAACGCGTTCCGACGCAAGCCGATCTCCGAAGAGGACATCATGGCGTCGCCGGTGCTCAACTACCCGTTGCGCCAGTTCATGTTCTGCGCGCCCGACGAGGGTGCGGCGGCGGTCATCATGTGCCGCGGCGACCTGGCGCACAAGTACACCGACAAGCCGGTGTTCGTGCGGGCCAGCGAGATCCGCACGCGGAGGTTCGGCGCCTACGAGGTGCACGCGACGTCGGCGCCGCTCGACGAGGACTCGTCGCCCACCGTCTACGCGGCGAAGGCGGCGTACGAGGCCGCCGGCATCGGCCCCGAGGACGTCGACGTGGCGCAGCTGCAGGACACCGACGCCGGTGCCGAGGTCATCCACATGGCGGAGACGGGCCTCTGTGCCCACGGCGATCAGGAGAAGCTGCTGATCGACGGCGCGACGGAGATCGGCGGCTCGATGCCGGTCAACACCGACGGCGGCCTCATCGCCAACGGCGAGCCGATCGGCGCGTCCGGGCTGCGACAGATGCACGAGCTGGTCCGCCAATTGCGCGGCGAGGCAGGGGAACGCCAGGTGCCGGGCAATCCGCGGGTCGGTCTGGCGCAGGTCTACGGCGCGCCCGGTACGGCGTCGGCGACCATCCTCTCGCTCTGACCCGACGGCGCCACCCCATCCGGTAACGCCGTTCTCACAAGGAATAGAGTGCGCTCCATGGCCGACTATCGCTTCGTCACCTACGAGACCCTCGACGAGGGCACGATCGCCCGGATCATGTTGAACCGCCCCGAGCAGCGCAACGCTCAACAGCGCGGCTTGCTCGTCGAACTCGGCGACGCCTTCCTGCGGGCCGAGGCCGACGACGACGTGCGCGTCGTGATCCTCGGCGGCAACGGGCCGATGTTCTCGTCGGGCCACGACCTCGGTTCCAAGGCGATGATGCAGGAGTATCAGCCGGGTCCCGATCAGCACCCGAGCTTCCGCGAGAACGGTGCGACGCGCGAGGGTGCCGAGAAGCTGCTGCTGCAGGAGTGGCACTACTTCTTCGAGAACACCCGCCGCTGGCGCAATCTGCGCAAGATCACGGTGGCGTCGGTGCACGGCGACGTCTACGCCGCGGCGCTGATGCTGATGTGGTCGTGCGACCTGATCGTGGCCGCCGACAACACCACCTTCGCCGACGTCGTCGGCACCCGCCTGGGAATGTGCGGCGTCGAGTACTTCGCCCACCCGTGGGAGTTCGGGGCGCGAAAGACCAAGGAACTCATGCTGACCGGCGATTCACTGTCGGTCGAGGAGGCGCACGCGCTCGGCATGGTCTCGAAGGTGTTCCCCGCCGACGAACTGGCCGACAAGACGCTGGAGTTCGCGCGGCGGATCGCGAAGGTCCCCACGATGGCGGCGCTGCTCATCAAGGAATCGGTCAACCAGACCCAGGACAACCAGGGCTTCCACAACTCGCTGAACGCCTGCTTCACGATGCATCAGCTCAACCACAGCCACTGGTCGCAGGTGCACGGCGGCGGGTTCCCGGTCGCCAACGAGTCCGACGGCCTGCCGAATTGGCGTGAGGCGCCGCCCATTCAGCCGTCGCTGAAAGACCAGCCCTAGCCGAGTCGCTCCGCGACACTACGGAAGATGACGGGAAACCGGCGAGATCCGTCATCAACCGTAGTATCGGCGCGCCTACCCTACGAACTGAGCGCGCGCCCCGCCCGGTAGCCGAACACCATCGCGGGACCGAGCGTGCCACCGGCGCCGCCGTAGGCCTTGCCGGTGACGCCGGCCATCGCGTTGCCCACGGCGTACAACCCGTCGATCGCCTCGCCCGAGACGTGCAGCACCCGTCCGTCGCCGTCGGTGCGGGGGCCGCCCTTGGTGCCCATCGAGCCGACGGTCACCGGCACGGCGTAGAACGGCGCGGTGTCGATCGGGCCGAGGGTCTGCAGTGCCGGCGTCGACGCCGAGGTGTCGCCCCAGTAGCCGTCGTATGCGCTTGCGCCGCGGTGGAAGTCGGGGTCGTGTTCCTCGGCGACGGCCTCGTTCCAGCCGTCGAGGGTGCGCGCGAGGCCCTCGGCGTCGATGCCGGTCTGCTCGCCGAGTTCGGCGAGGTCGGCCGACTTGCGGAACCAGTCGGGCGCCTCCGCGTCGGGGTCGACGCCGAGGAAGCCGTACTTCTTGAGGTGTAGCGAGTCGAAGACGATCCACGCCGGGTCGTTGAGGTAGCCGAACCGCGGGTCGAGGTGGTGGAACGGCCCCGCCATCGAGTTGTACTCACCCGCCTCGTTGAGGAAGCGCTTGCCCGCCCGGTTGACGATGATGCTGCGCGGCCGGGTGCGTTCGAGTCGCACGCTGCGACTGCGGGGGTGGTCGTCGATGGTGTCGCCGGGGATCTGCACGATCGGCACCCACCACGCCTCGCCCATGTTCGCGAGGTCGGCGCCGTGGGCCATCGCCATCCGCAGGCCGTCGCCGGTGTTGTTGGGCGGTGACACCGCGCCGTGCATCGGGCCACGCAGGTACGCCTCGACGAGCGTCGGGTCCCATTCGAAGCCGCCGGTGGCCAGGACCACGCCCCGCCGCGCGCGGACGCGAAGGTCGTTGCCGCCGTGCGACAGTCGGACGCCACCGATCGAGCCGTCGACCACCAGCAACTCCGTCGCGCGGGCCTCGGTGACGGGCTCGACGCCGAGGTCGAGGAGACCCTTCAGCAGGCCGGCGATCAGTGCGGTACCCGCCACGCACGGTTCGGCGAGCGATGCGTCCACGTTGGCGTGGATGCGTGCCCGTGTCTCGGCGTCGATGCCGACGTTGCTGAAGTCGACCGGAAATCGGGTGATGCGGCCACCCCAGTCGCCGAGGCGGGCGAGGTCGACGGGGCGGGCGTTGTGCGAGCGGCCACCGGACGGGCGACCGCCGGGCAGCTCGGGCTTGTAGTCGGGGAACCCCGCTGCGATCTCGAACTGCAACTCGCTGTGGGTCTCGACGAAGTCGAGCATCTCGGGACCCGTGCGCACGAACGTCTCGACCAGGTCGGCGTCCATCGCGCCGAGCGACTGCGCTTCGAGGTAGCGCATGGCGTCCTCGACGGTGAGTTCGCCGTCGGGGGAGCGGTGGTGGGCCGGTATCCACACGATGCCGCCGGACACCGCCGTGGTGCCGCCGACGGTCGCCGCCTTCTCGTAGACGGCGACGCGGGCACCCCCCACGGCCGCGGTCAGCGCCGCGGTCAGCCCGGCGCCGCCGGTGCCCAGGACGACGACGTCGACGTCGTGGTCCCACGTGGTGTCCGAATCGGTCGCCATCGCAACCCCTTCCGTCAGCCGAGGATGGTCGACAGCTGCCTGGCTGCCGCGATCACCGCGTCACGTCCCTCGATCAGGACGTCCTGGCGGTGTGAGATCAGGTTGATGCAGGTGGGTGGTGACGGCGGCTTGCGCCGGACCGGTACGGCCAGGCCGTAGGTGTCGGGTTCGATCTCGCCGTGGGTGATCACCCAGCCCTGCTCGCGGGTCCGTGGCACCAGGTCGCGTTCGCCCGGCCGCGGCGGCATGCTGGCCAGCAGTGCGAGGCCCGCCGATCCGCGCTCGAGCGGGTGGCGGCTGCCCTCGTGGAACGACAGTTGGTAGAAGACCAGTGTCGGCACGATGACGGCGATGGCCACCTGCTGATCACCCTCGGCGACGAGCAGGGACACCGTGGCCCCCAGGTCGTCGGCGAGCGTGCGCAGAGTGGGCACGGACAGCGCGCGCAGGTTGTTGTCGAACGACGCACCGAGTACCGCCAGTGCCGCCGCGGGCCGGTACCGGCCGTCCTCCCCCTTCACGATGAACCGCTGCTGGGCGAGCGTGCTGAGCAGCCGGTAGGCGATCGTCCGATGCACCCCGACGTGGTCGGCCACCTGCTGGGCCGTGATGCCCGCCGGAGACGTCGCGACGGCCTGCAGTGCCGACAGGCCGCGGGCGAGGGTCTGCGACCCCGCCGCGAGCTTCTCGGCAGGCTGACCGTCCTTGACAGACGTCATCGCGGAAGTGATGCTCTATACATAGTGCACATCGTTGTGCGATATTAGCACACCTTGATTGCGCTGCAAGAGAATGTCATTCTCAGGGTCGAGCCGGGAAGGGGCCTCGTGGCGGAGTTCGAGAGCGTGTGGAGCGACCTGCAGGGCGTCCCCTTCACGCAGGGCTACCTGGACGCCGGAGGAGTGCGGACGCGCTACCTCCACGCGGGCGACGCGGACCTGCCGACGCTGGTGCTGCTGCACGGGTCCGGCGGCCACGCCGAGGCGTACGTGCGCAATCTGGAAGCGCACGCCGAGCACTTCTCGACGTGGTCGATCGACATGCTGGGGCACGGCTACACCGACAAACCCGGCCACCCGCTGGAGGTCGCGCACTACGTCGACCACCTGCTCGCCGTCTTCGACGCCATCGGCGCCGACCGCGTGCTCCTGTCCGGCGAGTCGCTCGGTGGCTGGGTCGCCGCGCGCGCGGCGGCGGATCACCCGGACCGCATCGACCGGCTGGTGCTCAACACCGCCGGCGGTTCCCAGGCCGACCCCGAGGTGATGAAGCGGATCATCACCCTGTCGATGGCCGCCGCGGAGGATCCGTCCTGGGAGACCGTCGGTGCGCGCATCAGGTGGCTGATGGCCGACAAGTCCAAGGACTACGACGACATCGTCGCCAGCAGGCAGCGCATCTACCGCCAGCCGGGGTTCGTCGCCGCGATGAGCGACATCATGGCCCTGCAGGATCCGGAGATCAGGGCGCGGAACCTGTTGGGGCCCAGGGAGTACGGCGCCATCACCGCGCCCACGCTGGTGCTCTGGACCAGTGACGACCCCACCGCCGACGTCAGCGAGGGCAGCCGGATCGCGTCGATGATCCCGGGTGCGCGGTTCGAGGTGATGCCCGACTGCGGGCACTGGCCGCAGTACGAGGACGCCAAGACATTCAACCGTCTGCACGTCGACTTCCTGCTGGGCCGGTCCGATGCCTGAGGCCGTCGACGTCCTGATCGTCGGTGCCGGGCCGGTGGGTCTGACCCTGGCGAACATCCTTGGTGCTCGCGGCGTCCGGACACTGGTGGTCGACGAGCGCGACGCCCTGATCGACTATCCGCGTGGCGTCGGTCTGGACGACGAGGCGCTGCGTACCTTCCAGTCGATCGGCCTGGTCGAGCACGTGTTGCCGCACACCGTGCCGAACCAGATCCTGCGGTTCTACGACGGCAACCGCAGACTGCTCGCTGAGATGGCTCCGCCCGACGCACGATTCGGCTGGCCCAAGCGCAACGGGTTCGTCCAGCCCATGGTCGACGCCGAACTCCTGCGCGGCCTCGCGCGCTTCGACGACGTCGAGGTGGCCTGGAACACCCGGATGGAGTCCTGCACGGAGACGGCGGACGGCGTGACGGTCGGCCTCGACGGCAGGCCTGCCGTCACCGCCCGCTACGTCGTGGGATGCGACGGCGGCCGCAGTGCCACCCGACGTCTGGTGAACGTGACGTTCGAGGGCACCACCTCGCCGACGAGGTGGCTCGTCATCGACGTCGCGACCGACCCCCTCGGGCATCCGAACAGCGAGGTGGGCGCGGATCCTGCCCGGCCCTATGCCTCGATCTCGATCGCGCACGGAATTCGCCGCTTCGAATTCATGATCCACGCCGACGAGACCGACGAGCAGGTCGAGCAGCCGGCGTTCATCACGCGGATGCTCGAACCGTTCCTGCCGCACCCCGACCGCGTCGACGTGATCCGGCACCGCGTCTACACCCACCACTCCCGCATCGCGAGCGCGTTCCGGACCGGCCGGGTGTTCCTCGCCGGCGACGCCGCGCACCTCATGCCGGTCTGGCAGGGTCAGGGCTACAACAGCGGCATCCGGGACGCGGCCAACCTCGGGTGGAAGCTGGCCGCGGTGGTCAACGGACAGGCGGGCGACGCCCTGCTCGACACCTACGACGCCGAGCGCCGCAAGCACGCCCGGGCGATGATCGACCTGTCCACGATGGTCGGTCGGGTGATCTCGCCGACCAACCGACGCGTGGCGACGGTGCGCGACAGGCTGATCCGATCGGCCTCGGTGGTGCCGACCCTGAAGCGCTACGTCCTCGAGATGCGCTTCAAGCCGATGCCTCGCTACGACCAGGGCGCCATCGCCCACCTCGACGGCCAGCGCGTGCCACGCAGCGCCACCTCGCCCACCGGCACGCTGTTCATCCAGCCACGCGTGGACACCCGCGCCGCGCACGACGTCATGCTCGACGACGTGCTCGGCACCGGCTTCGCGGTGCTCGCCTGGAACAACGACCCGCGCCGGCTGCTGGGGGACGTCGCCTTCCAACGGTGGAAGACCCTCGGCGCCAGGTTCGTCGCGGTGCGTCCGCTCACGCAGCTGCACTGGACCGGGCACGACGACCCCGACGTCACCGTCGTCGGCGACCGCACCGGTGCGCTCAAGTCCTTCTTCGACGCCCACGCGGAGTCCGTGCTCTTCGTCCGGCCCGACCGCTGCATCGCCGGCGCCTGCATCGCCCAGCTCGCCCCCGAGATGAGCACCGCACTGTTCGACGTCCTCCACGTCACGAAGGGAGGATCGCAATCTCATGAAAGCCGAGACGTCACTGGCACTGTGCTGCATGTCGCACAGCCCGCTGCTGAATCTGCCGGGACCGTCACCCGAACTCCTTGACGACGTCGAGACGGCCCTGGCGACGGCGCGCGACGTCGTGCGCGCCTTCGATCCCGAACTGGTCGTGATCTTCTCGCCCGACCACTACAACGGCTTCTTCTACCGCCTGATGCCGTCGTTCTGCATCGGCACCGCCGCCACCGGCGTGGGTGACTACGGCACCCACGCCGGACCGCTCGACGTGCCCGGGGATCTCGCGACCGCGTGCGCCGAGGCGGTGTGGGCGGCCGACGTCGACGTCGCGCTGTCGTCGAGCATGGACGTCGACCACGGCACCGTCCAGCCGCTCGAGACGCTCTTCGGCGCCGCCGACTCGGTGCCCGTGATCCCCATCTTCGTCAATTCCGTCGCCACCCCGCTGGCACCGATCAGGCGGGCACGGGCGCTGGGCGCCGCGGTCGGCGACTTCCTCGCCACCCTCGGCAAGCGCGTCCTGATCGTGGGATCCGGTGGGCTGAGCCATGATCCGCCGGTCCCTACGCTCGCGACCGCACCGCCTGCCGCACTCGGCCGCATCGTCCACGGTGAGCCGATGTCCACCGAGCAGCGCGCCGCGCGGCAGACCGCCGTCATGGCGGCCGCCCACGACTTCGCCCACGGCGCCAGTGCGCTCCGACCCCTCAACCCGGACTGGGACAACGCCTTGCTGGAACTCCTCGACACCAACCGCGTCGCCGACGTCGACGGCTGGACCAACGCGTGGATCGCCGCCGAGGCGGGCAACTCGGCGCACGAGGTCCGGACGTGGATCGCGGCCTTCTCGGCGATGGCCGCCGCGGGCCCGTACGAGACGGGTTCGCACTACTACCGGGCAGCGCCCGACCTGATCGCGGGCTTCGCGGTGCGGACGGCGGTGCACGTCCGGTGAGCATCGACGCAGACTTCGACCACGAGATCGACGTGCTCGTCGTCGGATCCGGCGGCGGCGGCATGACCGCGGCCCTGACGGCCAAGGTCGACGGCCTCGACACGCTGGTGGTCGAGAAGTCCTCGCAGTTCGGTGGGTCCACGGCGCTCTCCGGTGGCGGCATCTGGGTTCCGGGCGCACCGTCGCAGCGCCGGGCCGGCTACCGCCCCGACCCCGACGGCGTCGTCGAGTACCTGAGGACGATCACCGGCGGGCTCGTCAGTGAGGCGCGGCTGCGCCGGTACGTGGACGCCGCGCCGGAGATGATGGAGTTCCTCGAGCGATCGAGTCCCTGGTTCGACTTCGTCTGGAAGCCGGGGTATGCCGACTACTACCCGGAGCTGCCCGGCGGATCCGAGCGGGGCAGCACCATCAACGTTCCGGAGATGGACCTGCGGGCGCTCGGCGACGAGGAGGCGAACCTGCTGGCCCCGCTGGCGCTGGCGCCCAAGGGCATCTGGTTCGCGCCCAAGGATCTGCGGCTGTTCTACCAGGTGCGCCAGAACTGGCGTGGCAAGGCCGTGATGGTCAAGCTCATCTGGCGGATGGTGCGCGCGCACGTCTTCGGCGACCGCATGGCTGCCATCGGCCAGTCCTTGATGGCGCGGATGCGGTTGGCGCTGGCCGAGCACGACGTGCCGCTGTGGCTGGACTCGCCGATGACCGAGCTGATCACCGACGTCGACGGACGCGTGGTGGGCGCCGTCGTGGATCGCGGCGGCCGGACGCTGCGGATCCGCGCGAGACGCGGCGTGATCGTCGCCAGCGGCGGGTTCGACCACGACATGGCGTGGCGGCGCGAGCACCTGCCCGAACTCGAGAAGGACTGGAGCTTCGGCAATCCCGCGTCGATGGGCGACGGGATCAGGGCGGGGGAGAAGGTCGGCGCGGCCACCGAACTGCTCGACGAGGCGTGGTGGTTCCCCGCGATGTGCTGGCCCGACGGTCGGCTGCAGTTCATGCTCAACGAGCGGATGATGCCGTCGCAGTTCGTCGTCAACGGCGCCGGCGAACGGTTCGTCAACGAGGCGGCCCCCTACATGGACTTCGCCCACGCGATGATCGACGGCCACCGCTCGGGCGTCGCCCACATCCCGTGCTGGCTGATCACCGACATCCGGTCGTTCCACCGCTACGTCGTGGGCGGCCACCTCCCGATCCCCAAGATCCCCTTCGCGCCGGTGCCGACCGGACGGAAGGTGCCCGCGGCGTGGCTGGAGTCGGGAATCGTCAAGCAGGGCGAGAGCTTCGCCGAACTCGCGCACCAGATCGGCGTCCCGGCCGAGACGTTGCGGGCGACCGCGGAGCGCTTCAACCACCTGGCCCGCACGGGTCACGACGATGACTTCGACCGCGGGGACAGCGCCTACGACAACTACTACGGCGATCCCACGCTGCCGAACCCCAACCTGCACCCGCTGGGCAAGCCGCCGTACTACGCGTTCCAGATCATCCTGGGCGACCTCGGCACGTCCGGCGGACTGCGCACCGACGAGTTCGCGCGGGTGCTGCGCGACGACGACTCGGTGATCGACGGCCTGTACGCGACGGGCAACGCCAGCGCGGCGGTGATGGGCCGGAGTTATGCGGGTGCCGGCGCCACCATCGGACCGGCGATGACCTTCGGGTACGTGGCCGCCCGCCACATCGCGGCCACCAGTTCCACGACGGTGCCGTACTCCACCTAGACGTCCAACACCTATCGGAGGTAATGATGAAGATCTCACTGTTCTACGAGTTCCCGCTTCCCCGGCCGTGGTCGGACGGCGACGAGCACCAGCTGTTCCAGCACGGTCTGGACGAGGTCGAGGCCGCCGACAAGGCAGGGTTCTCGACCGTCTGGCTGACCGAGCACCACTTCCTCGAGGAGTACTGCCACTCCACCGCGCCGGAGATGTTCCTCGCCGCGGCGAGCCAGCGCACCAAGGACATCCGGCTGGGCTTCGGCGTCATGCACCTCCCGCCGCCGATCAACCACCCGGCCCGCATCGCCGAACGCGTCGCCACGCTCGACCACCTGTCCAACGGCCGCGTCGAGTTCGGCACCGGTGAGGGTTCGTCGGTCGCGGAACTGGGCGGCTTCGACATCGACCCCGCCGACAAGCGCACCATGTGGGAGGAGGCGCTCGAGGTCTCCATCCGCTGCATGACCGAGGCGCCGTTCAGCGGCTTCAAGGGCGAGCACGTCGAGATGCCCGCCCGCAACGTGATCCCCAAGCCGCTGCAGTCGCCGCACCCGCCGGTCTGGGTCGCGTGCACCAGGCCCTCGTCGGTGCAGATGGCGGCCCAGAAGGCCATCGGCGCCTTGAGTTTCGCGTACACCGGACCCGAGGCGCTCAAGGACCGCGTCGACGGCTACTACCGGACCTTCGAGGAGGAGGGTGCGCCGGTGACACCGGCGATGAACCCCAACATCCTGGCCATCGGCGGCGACCTGTCGATGATGGTCGCGAAGTCCGACGACGAGGCCCTCAAGCGCCTCGGCACCGGTGGTGGGTTCTTCTCGTTCGGGATCATGCACTACTACCTCACCGGGATGCACACGCCCGGCCGCACCGGCGTCTGGGACCTGTACCAGGATGCGGTCAAGGAGGATCCGACGCTCGCGTACGGGCCCGGCCGCGGCGCCATCGGCTCGCCGGACACCGTGCGGGAGTTCCTGCGCGGCTACGAGGCCAGCGGCGTCGACGAGATCATCCTGCTGCTCAACCCGCGCAGCCACGAGGGCACCATGGAGTCCATCGAGATCATGGGCCGGGAGGTGCTGCCGGAGTTCATCGAGCGGGACGCCAAGGCCGTCGCGGCCAAGGCCACCCGACTGGCGCCGGTGCTCGAGAAGGTCGAGGCCCGCCGCCGGCCGTCGGAGGCGCCGCTGTTCGACGAGACCTACGCCTTCGGCGGGCTGCCCACCGGCAAGGGCGGAAAGTTCACCGCTGGTGAGATTCCCGAGGCCATGGCCGAGATCAACGAGGGCCGGGTGAAGGCGGCCCAGCAGGAGAGGGACGCCCGGGAAGCCGTGAGCTGAGCGGGCCCGTGACCGCATCCGACGATCTGCTGGGATACGCCGGGCGGCGCGTCGTCGTCACCGGGTGCGCGTCGGGCATCGGCGCCGCACTCGTCGCGCAGCTCGGTGCGCTCGGCGCGCACGTCGTCGGTCTGGACGTGACGTCGCCGGCGCTCGACCTCGACGAGTTCCACCGGCTCGACCTGTCGGACCCGGCCTCGATCGACGACGCCGTCATCGCGGCCGGCGGCCCCGTCGACGGACTGTTCAACGTGGCCGGGGTGTCGTCGGGGATCCGTGATCCGTTGCGCGTGGTCACGATCAACTTCCTGGGGACCCGCCGGTTCACCGAGGGCGTGATCCCGGCGATGCCGCCGGGGTCGGCGATCGCGAGCGTCTCCTCCCTCGCCGCGTCCCGGTACCGCGAGAACGCCACCGTGACCGCGGGCCTGCTCGACACGGCGACCATGCCCGACGGCGTGGCCTGGTGCGAGCGCCACCCCGACGCCCTCGCCGACGGCGGCTACCGGCTGTCCAAGGAGGCGCTGATCCTGTACGGCATGGCCAACGTAGGCATGCTCGGCGCCAAGGGAATCCGCATCAACTGCACCGGACCCGGCGTCACCGACACGCCCATCCTGGACCAGCTGCGCGGGGCCTACGGTCAGGACTTCCTGGATTCGTTCCGCACACCCCTGGGCCGGGTCGCCGGGCCCGACGAGCAGGCCGCCGCCCTGGTGTTCCTCAACAGCGCCGCAGCGAGTTACGTCACCGGGCAGGTGCTGTGGGTGGACGGCGGTACGGTCGCGGAGAACGTCTTCGGCGATCTCGCCGACGCCCGCGCACGAGCCGGAGGGCCCGACCATGGCAACGCTTGACGACTTCCGCCGCGTCGCCGACGACGTCCGCAACTGGGGCCGGTGGGGTGACGACGACGAACTGGGCACCCTGAACCTCATCACCGCCGAGAAGGTTGCCGAGGCCGCGGCCACGGTCACCAAGGGGACCGTCATCCCGCTGGGCGGCGACTTCGGCTCCTCGGGGCCGCAGGGCGCGTTCACGTTCCGGCAGAACCCGGTGCACGTGATGACCGTCGACGGCGGCGACGCCGAGACCCTCGTCCGGTACGGCCCGCAGTGGCTGCGCAACGCGGTCGCGAGCGACGTCAGCGCGTTCTTCGCCGACAACCCGTTCCGCTTCAACGACGACATGATCATCATGCCGCTCCAGGCCGCCACCCAGTGGGACGCGCTGTCGCACGTGTACTACGAGGACAAGCTGTACAACGGCTTCCCCGCCGACTCAGTGACCAGTTTCGGTGCCTACCACTGCGGCATCGACAAGGTCGACGTCAAGGGCATCACGTCGCGGGGGGTGCTGCTGGACGTCGTCGCCCATCGCGGCGAGGACGTGTTCTGCGCGCCGGGCAACCCCATCACGCCCGCGGAACTCGACGACGTCGCCGCGGCGCAGGGCGTGACCATCGGCGCGGGTGACGTCGTCGTCGTCCACACCGGGTGGTGGACCCGCTTCCTCCAGACCGGCGACGGCGGCGAGGCCGGCGCGGGTCTGGACTGGACGTGCGCGTCGTGGCTGCACGACCACGACGTCGCCGCCGTCGCGGCCGACAACCTGATGGTCGAGGACCCCGATCCGGCCAACGGCGTCGAGGGCACCTTCCTGCCCATGCACATGCTCTGCCTGCGGGACATGGGCCTGATGCTCGGCGAGTACTGGAACCTCGCCGCACTGGCCGAGGACTGCAGGCAGGACGGCGTCTACGAGTTCCAGCTGATCGCACCGCCGCTCAAGGTGGTCGGAGCGGTCGGCGCGCCCGTCAATCCCATCGCGATCAAGTGAGGCACCCGTGACAGTCAGCAGACAGCCGCTCGTCGTCGGACTCGGCGGCACGCTGAGAACCAACTCCTCCACCGAACGCGCGCTGCGGCACTGTCTCTCGGCGGTCGAGCAGCGTGGCGGGCGGACCGCGCTGTTCTGCGGCGACGACATCGACCTGCCGATGTACAACCCGCACGAGCCGGTCCGCACCGAGAAGGCCGTCGCGCTGGTCGCCGCACTGCGTGACGCCGACGCCGTCGTGGTCGGGTCGCCCGGCTACCACGGCGGGGTGTCCGGCCTGGTGAAGAACGCCCTCGACTACATCGAGGACCTGCGCGGCGACGCGAGGGTGTACCTCGACAACACGCCGTGGGGGTGCATCAGCTGCGCCTACGGCTGGCAGGCCGCGGTCGGGACGCTCGGGCAGCTGCGCGTCATCGGCCATGCGCTGCGGGCGTGGCCCACCCCGCTGGGCGTCGCGATCAACTCCGCCGACCAGATCTGGGGCGAGAGTGGCGAACTGGTCGACGACACGATCAGCGGCCAACTCGACATGCTCGCGATGCAGTTGGTCGCCGGGTCGGTCCGGGCGGCGTGACGGCGACGCAGTTCGTCCGCCGGTCCGTGCTCGTCGACGGATTGGTCACCGGTTATCTGGAGGCCGGTGCGGGCGATCCCGTCGTGCTGCTGCACGGAGGGGAGTTCGGGGCCAGCGCCGACCTCGGCTGGGAGTGCACGATCGGCGCGCTGGCGGCACGTCACCGGGTGCTCGCCCCGGACATGCTGGGCTACGGGCACTCCGCCAAGGTGGTGGACTTCGTGGACGGTCGGGGCATGCGCATCCGCCACGTCGCCCGCTTCTGCGAGACGCTGGGCGTCACGTCGGCGCACTTCGTGGGCAACTCGATGGGTGCCATCAACCTGCTGACCGACAGCACGTCCGCGTCGCCTCTCCTGCCCGTCCGAAGCCTGACCCTGATCTGCGGCGGCGGCGACATCCAGCGCAACGAGCACGCCGACGCGCTCTACGACTACGACGCAACGGTTCCCGCGATGCGCCGCATCGTCACCGCGCTGTTCGCCGGGCCCGCCTGGGCCGACGACGACGCCTACGTGGCCCGCCGCCACGAGTCGAGCACCATGCCAGGCGCCTGGGAGGCGATCGCTGCGGCGCGGTTCCGACGCCCGGGTGCGGCGCCGCCGCCGACGCCCTCGGCCGACCGTGCCTACGAGCGGATCGGCGTGCCCACCCTCGTGATCGAGGGGGCGGCGGACAAACTCCTGGCGAGTGGCTGGGCCGCGGACGTCGCCGGCCGCATCGCCGGGGGAGTGTCGGCCGTCGTCGACGGTGCCGGGCACTGCCCCCAGATCGAACGGCCCGAGGCCGTCAACCACCTACTACTGAACTTCCTCGAAGGGAGCCCGTCGTCGTGAGCGCGGAACTGGAGGGCAAGGTCGCCGTCGTCACCGGTGGCGCGTCGGGCATCGGGCGGGGCATCGTCGAGCGGTTCGTGGCCGAGGGCGCGCGCGTCGTCATCGCCGACGTGCAGACCGACCTGGGCGAGGCGCTGGCCGCCGACCTCGGCGAGACCGCCGTCTTCCAGCGCACCGACGTGGCCGAGCAGGACGACGTGGCCCGCGTGGTGGCGCGCGCGGTCGACGAGTTCGGCGGCCTCGACGTGATGGTGAACAACGCCGGCCGGTCCAGCCCGCTGAAGAAGGGTCTCTTCGACGAGGACTTCGCCGAGTTCGACAGCGTCATGCGGGTGAACCTGCTCGGCGTGATGGCAGGCACGCGGGATGCCGGACGCCACATGGCCGAGCACGGGGGCGGCGCGATCATCAACATGGCGTCGATCGGGGGGATCCTCGCGGGCGGTGGCGTCGCCAGCTACCGCGCGTCCAAGGCCGCGATCATCCAGTTCAGCAAGTCCGCGGCGATCGAGCTGGCGCACTACGAGATCAGGGTCAACTGCATTGCGCCGGGGAACATCCCGACGCCCATCCTGCGGTCGGCGGCCACCGACGAGGACCGCGAGCGGCTCGAGAAGTTCGAGGCGCGCATCCGCCAGCAGATGCGCGACGACCGGCCACTCAAGCGCGAGGGTGCCGCGAGCGACGTCGCCGAGGCGGTGCTCTACTTCGCCACGGACCGTTCGCGCTACGTCACGGGCACGGTGCTGCCCGTCGACGGTGGCACGGTCGCCGGAAAGGTGATGGTGCGCAGGCAGAGTCGGGACGGGTCCGGCACGGCGTGATCGATTCGGTGCAGGTGCGCCCGGCCGAGGATCATCATTTAAATCAATTGCTTGACTTAATCAGGCGAGCCGCGTTGACTGAAGACGTGACGGTGATCACCACGAAGGCCCCGCGGGCCGACCGGGCCAGCACCACGCGAGAGGCCATCCTGACCGCCGCCGAGCGGCTCTACGCCGAGCACGGCGTGTTCGCGGTCTCGAACCGGCAGGTGAGCGAGGCTGCGGGCCAAGGCAACAACGCGGCCGTCGGCTACCACTTCGGCACCAAGACCGATCTGGTCCGTGCCATCGAGCAGCGACACCGTGCACCGGTCGAGGAGCTGCGCGAGTCCATGGTCGCCGCGGCCGACGGGTCCACCGACCTGCGCGACTGGGTGGCCTGCCTGGTGCGGCCCCTCACCGATCATCTCGCGGCACTGGGCAACCCCACCTGGTACGCCCGGTTCGCCGCCCAGGCCATGACGGATCCGGCCTACCACGGCATCGTCGTCAAGGACGCGCTGAGTTCGCGGTCGCTCGTCGAGGTGGTCGACGGGATCAACGCCTGCCTGCCGGACGTGCCGACGGACATCCGCTTCGAGCGCAACATCATGGCCAGGAACCTGTTGATGCACAGCTGCGCCGACCGCGAGCGGGCGCTGGCCAACGGCGCCACCGTGGCCCGGACGTCCTGGCAGGCAGCGGGATCGGGCCTCATCGACGCCATCGTCGGCGTGTGGCTGGCGCCGGTGACGCGAGAGGTCGACGTCCCGTGAAGGTGACCGTCGATCAGGACAGATGCGTCTCGTCCGGAATGTGCGTGATGAACGCCTCCGACGTGTTCGACCAGCGCGACGACGACGGCGTCGTGGAACTGCTCACCGACAGCCCGGGTGCGGACAGGACTTCAGACACCCGCAACGCCGCCGCGGCATGCCCGGCCATGGCCATCCACATCGAGGAGTGACGATGACTGACACGCTCGCCAAGGACCACGTGTCCGCCGAGGCGCCCGAGTACCCGATGGAGCGCGCCGCCCGCTGCCCGTTCTCGCCACCGCTCGAGATGCTCGAGATGAACGACGTCGCACCGCTGTCGCGCGTGCGGATCTGGAACGGCAGTACGCCCTGGCTCATCACCGGGCACGAGGTGGCGCGCACCCTGTTCGCCGATCCGCGGGTCAGCGTCGACGACCGCATCGAGGGATTCCCGCACTGGAACGAGCACATGCTCTCGACCGTCGACAAGCGGCCGCGTTCGGTGTTCACCGCCGACGCCGAGGAGCACACCCGCTTCCGTCGGATGCTGTCCAAGCCGTTCACCTTCAAGCGGGTGGAAGGGCTTCGGGCGGCCATCCAGGCGGTCACCGACGAGTGCATCGACACGATGCTCGCCGGAGACCGCCCCGCCGACGTGGTCGCCGGACTGGCCCTGCCGGTGCCCACCACTGTGATCAGCGAGATGCTCGGCGTGCCGTACGCCGACCACGAGTTCTTCCAGCACCACGCGAACGTGGGCCTGGCCCGCTACGCCTCTGCCGAGGACGGGCAGAAGGGCGCGATGAGCCTGCACAAGTACCTCATCAATCTCGTCGAGCAGAAGATGGCCGAGCCGTCCGAGGATGCGGTGTCCGACCTCGCCGAGCGGGTCACCGCGGGGGAGATCAGCGTCAAGGAGGCAGCCCAACTCGGCACCGGCCTGCTGATCGCCGGCCACGAGACCACGGCCAACATGATCGGCATCGGCGTGCTGGCACTGCTCCAGAACCCCGAACAGGCTGCGCTGCTGCGTGAATCCGACGATCCGAAGTTCATCGCGAACGCCGCCGAGGAACTGATGCGCTACCTGTCGATCATCCAGAACGGGCAGCGTCGCGTCGCGACGGCGGACATCGAGATCGGCGGCGAGACCATCCGTGCGGGCGAGGGCATCATCATCGACCTCGCGCCCGCCAACTGGGACGGCGCCGCCTTCCCCGAGCCGGACCGGCTCGACTTCACCCGGAACGCGGGTCAGCAGTTGGGCTTCGGCTACGGCCGGCACCAGTGCGTCGGACAGCAGCTGGCCCGTGCCGAGCTGCAGATCGTGTTCCACACGCTGCTCCGTCGCATCCCGACGCTCGAACTCGCCATCCCGTTCGATCAGGTGCCGTTCAAGCACGACCGCCTCGCGTACGGCGTCTACGAACTTCCGGTCACGTGGTGACCACCGCACTGCCCCACAGCCTCAGCCCCGCACGACCAGCCCGATTGGAGTGTCGACGATGACCGCGACCACTGAAGCGCCGTCCCTGTACCCGCCCGAGGGCTTCGGAGCGCCCAAGCACCGCAAGGGACACGCCACCGGCGACTACGGCCTGCCCGCGGGCACCGTGGTGTTCTCGGCCGACAACCACATCTCGGTCGCCGACGACATCTTCTACGACCGGTTCCCGGACGACATGAAGGGTGCCGCGCCCCGGATCTGGTACGAGAACGGCGCCTACATGGTCGGCATGAACGGCAAGGCGTGGACCGGTGGTGACTTCGGCCGCGTGCTCATGCAGTACGACGATCTCGCCGGCGCCGCGACCAACGACATCGAGGCGCGGATCCGCGAACTGGCCGAGGACGGCATCGAGAAGGAACTGGCCTTCCCGAACGCCGTGCTGGCACTGTTCCACTACCCCGACAAGGCGTTGCGCGAGCGCGTGTTCCGGATCTACAACGAGGTCATGGCCGATCTGCAGGAGCGGTCGAACGGCCACTTCTACGGGGTGGGCCTGATCAACTGGTGGGACCCACGGGGCACCGAGAGCACGCTGACCGAACTGAAGTCGCTGGGCCTCAAGACGTTCCTGCTGCCGCTCAATCCCGGCAAGGACGAGGACGGCAACATCTACGACTACGGCAGCACCGAGATGGACGCCGTGTGGGACGTCATCGAGGACTCCGGCGTGCCGGTCACCCACCACATCGGCGAGACCCCGCCGAAGACGCCGTGCCAGAACAACAGCGTGGTGGTCGGGATGATGGTCAACGTCGACTCGTTCCGCGAACAGTTCGCCAAGTACGTGTTCTCCGGCATCCTCGACCGCCACCCCGCGCTGCGGGTCGGCTGGTTCGAGGGCGGCATCGCCTGGGTGCCGACGGCGCTGCAGGACGCCGAACACATGCTGGCCTCCTACCGCCACATGTTCAATCACCAACTCGAACACGAGCCACGCCACTACTGGGACAACCACATGAGTGCCTCGTTCATGGTGGACCCGCTGGGCCTGCGACTCATCGACGAGATCGGCGTCGACCGCGTCATGTGGTCCAGTGACTACCCCCACAACGAGAGCACCTACGGCTACTCCGAGAAGTCGCTCGCGTCGGTGGTGCGGGCCGTCGGGCCGGAGAACGCGGCCAAGATCGTCAGCACCAACGTCCAGAAGTTCCTGGGCATCGCGTGACGGCGACCATCCCGGGCACGATCGGATCGACGCTCGACATCCCCGACCTGCCCGACCGCGCCCGGATGTACCGCGACTGCGGCGCCCGGTTGCGGGACGCCATGCGGGACAAGGGCATCGCCGCCCTCGTCCTGCTAGGCAACGGCAACGTCGTCTACGCGACCGGCGTCAGCTGGCCGCTGCTCGACGCGGGCCTGTCCCACGTCGAGCGGCCGGTGGCCGTGGTCCTCGTCGACGACCCGCATCCCCACGTCTTCCTGCCGCTGCGCGAGGGATCCAACTCGCACGTCGAGGTGCCCGCCGATCACGTGCACCCGCCGCTCTACCTCGAGTTCGACGAGGGCGTCGACCGGCTGGCGAGCGTGCTCGCCGACCTCGTGCCCGCGGGCGGTGCGGTGGCGGTCGACGAGTTGACGGGTGCCATGCGGCGCGCCGGGACGAGGCTGTTCCCGGCGGGACCGCCGTCGGACGCCGCCCAGGTGGTCGGACCGGCCAAACTCGTCAAGACGCCGGATCAGGTGTCCTGCATCCGCAAGGCCTGCCGCATCACCGAGGAGGCCGCGGCCGACGTGCAGCGGTCCCTGGCACCCGGCGTCCGGCAGGTCGACCTCTCGGCGGCCTTCGTCCGGAGGGCCTTCGAACTCGGCGCCACCGCCAACATGCTCGAGGCCATCTGGCAGGTCATGCCCACCACCAGGGTGAGCGGCAACGTCTGGACCACCACCGGCGACCTGGCCCTGCCGCTGCTCACCACCGAACGCGAACTCCTCGACGGCGACGTCCTGTGGACCGACGTCAGCATCACCTACCAGGGCTACTGCTCCGACTTCGGCCGCACCTGGGTGGTCGGCGACCACGTCACCGACCGCCAGCACGGGCAGTTCGAGTCGTGGCGCGGCATTCTCGACGCCGTGCTCGCCGTGACGCGGGCCGGCGCGACGTGCGGCGACCTCGCGCGGGCCGCGATCGCCGCCAACGGCGGCACCAAGCCCTGGCTGCCGCACTTCTACCTGGGCCACGGCATCGGCACCAACGCCGCCGAGATGCCGATGATCGGAACGGATCTCGGGAGTGAGTTCGACGACAACTTCGTCTTCCCCGCCGGGATGATGCTCGTGCTGGAGCCGGTGGTCTGGGAGGACGGCACCGGTGGCTACCGAAGCGAGGAGATCGTGGTCATCACCGAGGACGGCTACCAGTCGATCACGGACTACCCCTACGCGCCGTACGGAAGGAGCTGACCGATGGCGTTGGAGATCCTGCCC
This sequence comes from Mycobacterium sp. PTI7, assembly GCF_056679845.1. NCBI lineage: Bacteria > Bacillati > Actinomycetota > Actinomycetes > Mycobacteriales > Mycobacteriaceae > Mycobacterium > Mycobacterium sp. PTI7. Next base: position 2,902,331 of record NZ_CM155252.1, on the reverse strand, counting down.
GATCCGGCCGAACTGCGCCGGGGCCGCCGTGACCGTGCGCTGGCACAGATGGACGCCCACGACATCGACGTCCTGGTGCTGGGACGTCAGGCCAACGTCCGGTACGTGACCGGCGCCCCGCAACTCTGGGTCGCGGGCACCCGGCCGTTCGGACCCATCTGCGAGGTCATCCGGTCCACCGGTGAGATCCATCTGAACAGCACGTGGGACGAGGGCATCCCCGACGAGATCAGCCACGACCACCTGTACGGCCTGGCGTGGAATCCGATGACGCTCGTCGAGGTGCTCAGGGCACTGCCCGGTGCCGCGACGGTGCGACGCGTCGGAACCGACTCCCTCACACCGACCTTCGCGCAGCTCCTGCCGCTGGCGTTTCCGAACGCCGAACTGGTCGACGCGGAACCGGCGCTGCGCGCGGCGCGACGCATCAAGACCCCCGCCGAGATCGCGGTGCTGCGCGGCGCCCTCGGAATCGCGGAGACGGCGCTCGACGCGGCGCGTCGCGAACTGGTGGCCGGCATCACCGAACAGTCCCTGACCGGGGTGATGATGGAGGCGATGGCCGCCGGTGGCGTCACCACCCCCGCCACCCAGGACGGCGCGTGGATCACCCCCAGGGACCACTCGTGGCGGCGTGACGAGGGCGACGGCCGGGTCTCGGACGGCGATCTGGTCGCGCTCACGGCGGGCGCACTCGCCGACGGCTACGTCGGCGAGGTGGGCCGCACGGTGCCGGTCGGCGACGTGCCGGGGGCCGACGCGCTGTTCGCCCGCTCGGATGCGCTGTGGGACAGGCTCCTCGGGGCCTGTCGCCCGGGCGGCGCGGCCATCGACCTGCTGCACGCCTACGAGTCGGCCGGCGAGGCGCTGCCCGCCACCCCCGTCGCGCACGGGCTCGGGCTCGGCTTCGATCCGCCGGTGATCTCCGCCGACCTGCCGGTCACGTGCGCGCAGGAGCGGCTGGAACCCGGGATGGTCCTCGCGGTCACCGGGTACGTGTGGGAGGTCGGCGTCGGTGCGGTGTTCAGCAGGGACGCGGTGTTGATCACCGAGGACGCCCCGGAGGTGCTGACGTCCAGCAGCACGCGCAGCAGCGCGTCCGTCGGATCGATCTGAGAACGGACATGGCGAAGAACAAGCGGCCGGCGGCCGAGGACATCATCCGCTACGAGAAGGACCCGGCGACCAAGATCGCCACCATCACGTTCGACCGGCCCGACTTCCTCAACGCGCCGACCTCGGATGCCCGGCTGCGGTACGCCGACGTGGTCCGGGCGGCGAGCGTGGACGACGACGTCAAGGTGGTGATCATCCGCGGCGTGGGTGAGAACCTCGGCAGCGGAGCCGATCTGCCCGAATTCACGGAGGGCATCGACGAACCGGAGAAGCGGCTGCGCGAACTGCGGGTCGACGATCCCGGTCTCGGCGTCAACTATCCACCGAAGAACACGTTCCGCAACGGCGCCACGATCAGCGGCTGGTACGCCAACGTGCAGGCGGGCAACCGGCCGCTGCAGGAACTGAAGAAGATCAGCATCGTCGAGGCCAAGGGGTACTGCTACGGCTGGCACTTCTACCAGTGCGCCGACGCCGATCTCGTCATCTCCTCGGACGACGCGCTGTTCGGTCACCCGTCGTTCCGCTACTACGGGTGGGGTCCGCGCATGTGGACCTGGGTGCAGATGATGGGGCTGCGCAAGTTCCAGGAGATGGTCTTCACCGGGCGGCCGTTCACGGCCGAGGACATGGAGAAGTGCAACTTCCTCAACAAGGTGGTCGCCCGCGACGACCTCGAGGCCGAGACGCAGAAGTACGCGCTGGCCTGTGCCCGGAACCGCCCCGTCGACACCGTCTACATGCAGAAGGTCTTCTTCGAGATCTACAAGCAGCACCAGGGCGAGTACATGGGCAGCCTCCTGAGTGCGTTCTTCGAGTCGATGGGCAGCGGCGTCGCGAACGACGACGCCAATGACCTCGACATGATGGAGTCCATCGACACCGGTCTGTCGGCGGCGGTCAACGCCAACGACGACAAGTTCCCACCGGACTTCCGGCTCAGCAAGAAGAATCGCAAGAAGTCCAAGTAGTCGACCCGTGACGGCCCCTCTCGACGGATACGTCGTCGTCGACCTGTCCACCGGCGTCCCGGGCGCCTACTGCACCAAGCTGCTCGCCGACGGTGGCGCCGACGTCGTGAAGGTCGAGGCGCCCCAGGGCGATCCGTTGCGCGACTGGTCGGCCTCGGGCGCGGACACCGCGGGAGACGGCGCCCTGTTCGCCTTCCTGTCCGGCGGGAAGCGAAGCATGGTCGCCGATCCCGCCGATCCCGCCGACCTCGCCCTGGTCGACGGGTTGCTCGCCATCGCCGACGCCGTCGTCTGGTCACGGGGTTCCCTCGTCGCCGAGCACGATTGGTTCCACCCCGACGCGGTGCACCGCCGTCACCCCCACCTCGTGGTCACCTCGATCACGCCGTTCGGCCTCACCGGGCCGTGGCGGGACCGGCCGGCCACCGAGTTCACCCTGCAGGCCTGGTCGGGCGGGGCCATCGGGATCGGCCGGGGTTCCCAGGATCGGGCGCCGGTCCACGTCGGCGGACAGGTGGGCGACTGGCTGGCCGGCGCCTACGCGGCAGCGATGACGCTGGCGTTCCGCCACCGGGGGCTGCGCGACGGTACGGGCGAGCTGATCGATCTGTCGATGCTCGAGGTCCAGATACTGGGCCTCACCTACTATCCGGTGACCTACCAGGAGATGCTCGGCCGCCCGTGGCGCACCGAGCGCAGGCCGACCGTGCCCGGGGTCGCGCAGGCCGCCGACGGTCTCGTCGCGCTCGGCTGCGGCACCGCGCAGCAGTGGTTCGACCTGTGCGCGATGTCCGGCCACGACGAGTGGATCGACGAGGAGTCGTCGCTGACCATCACCGAGCAGGCCAACCTGCACGCCGAGGACCTCTACGCCTGGCTGCGGGAGCAGAAGGTCGACGAGGTCCGGGACCTGGCCTCGGCGTTCCGCATCCCGAACTCGCCGGTGGGCAACGGCGCGAACGTCACCACGCTGGACCACTACGTCGAGCGCGGCGCATTCGTGCCCAACCCACGCGGCGACTTCGTCCAACCCAACCACCCCTACCGGCTGCGCGGGATCGCGTTGCGGCCACCGCGGCCGGCGCCACGGCTGGGCGAACACACCGGGGAGGTCGGAGCCGCACCCGGTGCGTCCAGGCGGACTGCCGCGGCCGCGGACCGGCGAGACCCGTTGCCGTTCAGCGGCCTCCGCGTGCTGGACATGACCACGTTCTGGGCGGGCCCGTCGTGCACGCACGCGCTCGCGATGCTCGGTGCCGAGGTGATCCACCTGGAGTCGACGGCCCGCCCGGACGGCACGCGCCTGATCGCGGGCATCCCGGCGACCGAGGACCAGTGGTGGGAACGGTCCCCGATCTTCTCGGCACTCAACACGAACAAGCTGGGCCTCGTGCTCGACTTCCAGACCGACGCGGGCCGGGACGTGTTGCGGCGCCTGGTGTCCACCTGCGACGTGATCGTGGAGAACTTCACCCCGCGGGTGATCGACCAGATCGGCTTGGACTTCGCCGCCGTCCGCGAGCTCCGCAGCGACATCGTCATGCTGCGGATGCCCGGCTTCGGCCTGGACGGACCGTGGCGCGACAATCCCGCGTTCGCCTACATCATCGAGGACGCGTCCGGGTTGAGTTGGCGCACCGGGTATCCCGATCGCAACCCCTACGAGCCGTACTCGATCGGCGACCCCAACGCGGGCATCCACGCGATGATCGCGCTGCAGCTCGCCCTGGAGCATCGGCGTCGCACGGGGGAGGGGGTGCTCGTCGAGGCGGCCATGGTCGACGCGGCACTGAACGTCGCCGCCGAACAGGTCATCGAGTACACCGCCTACGGGGCACTGCTGCACCGCGACGGGAATCGCGGGCGCGCCGCGGCACCGCAGAACCTCTACCGGGTGGCGGGCGTCGACGAGTTCGGCCGGGAGGACTGCTGGGTGGCGGTCGCGGTGGCGACCGACCAGCAGTGGGATGCGCTGTGCGGGGCCATCGGCCGGCCCGCGTGGGCCGAGGATCCGGCGCTGCGTCACGCGGCCGGCCGGCGCAGCGGTCACGACGCGATCGACGAGCACCTCTCGGCGTGGTGCTCGTCCCGCAGTGGCGACGAGGTGGTCGACACACTGTGCGCCGCGGGCGTCCCCGTCGCCAAGGTGATGCAACCACACCGCCAGACGGAGATCGACCAGCTGGCGCACCGCGGATTCTTCGAGCGGGTGGAGCATCCGGTCAACCCGACGGCGTCCCACAGCACGCTGCCGATCCGACTGGAGAACGGGCCGGCGTCGTTCCACCGGTCCCCGGCGCCACTGCTCGGCGAGCACACCCGCGCTCTGCTCGCGGGCCTCGGCCTCACCGACGACGAGATCCGCGTCCTGGCCACCGACCGCGTGATCGGTACCGCGCCGGGGCCGGGCGGCCGCCGGTCGAAGGCCTGACGCCGATCGGCTCCGGCAAACATCTGTATCGGCCATACCGGTGGCCGTCGCGCCCGGCAAGTCCTTCATGTCGAACGCACACATTTCGTTTAAACCGGACTCATATCGAATTCATGGAATGTCGCGATCGTCACTCGACATTCGTCCGTGAATTCGCATGACGGCCATTTCTGGTGAATGCGAAGAGCCGCGGAATCGTTCCATTTCGGAACGGTTCCGCGGCTCTGGGTGTCGCGGTGGGTGGTCTCGCGCCCCCACGCGCACGGGGTCAGTCGAAGAACATGAACGGCGCCGGCGACGAGAACTGGCCGTAGCTGCGCGGCGGCGATACCGCGTCGGGGCTGGCATCGATGTGCACGTGACCGTCACGCTGGGTGATGGTCGATCCGGTGGCGGTGATGTCGGTGATGGGCGCGGCCATGGCTCCGGGTGCGGCGGCGATGGCGGCGGCGGCCGCTCCGGAGGCGAGGAGCGTGGCCATGTAGCGGATCTTCATTTTGTTTCTCCCTGGGTAGGTAATGCGGTGGTATTCGGTGCCTCCGGCGAATCGTTCCGGCGGCTACGAGTTCCAATCTATTCGCATTCCAGGAGTGCGCCACCATTTCATAGGAGACGCACATGACCGGGGATCTGCCGCCGGAGCGGTCGATCCTGGCAAACCCAACGCCGTGAGGTCAGGCCTCGAACGGGTCGAGCATCCGACCGAGGCCGTGGGTGTGCCAGAGGTTGAGCACGTTGGTCAGCATCTGCAGCCGGCAGCGCACGCTCTCCACGTCCCGGATGGAGGCGTCGGTCCGGGTGGTGGCCGCGCTGAGGGCGGGAACCGTGGAGCGGATGTGAGCGGGCACGTCGAGCAGCCACGTCATGCCCATGACCGACGCGTACAGGAGCACGTGGCTCACCACGAGGTCGACGTCGATGGACCCGCCGCCGCAGCGCACGAACTCGTCGCCGAACGCCCTGCACAGGTCGATCAGATGCTCGTCCCACAGCGCGGTCTCGGCGCCGGACATCGCGCCCCAGATCGCCATGGCCACGTTCATGCGGCCGACACCGCCCCAGTCGAGCAGACCGCAGCGGAGGTGCCCGTCGGGTCCGCGCCAGAACCATGCGTTGTCCACGTTGGCATTCCAGTGACAGAGTGCGACGAGGCCGGGGTGGGCACGCAGTTCCCGCCAGATGCGTCCCTCGTGGGCCAGCAGTCGCGGGAGGTGGTCGCGCAGACCCGAGCGGAACGCCGCGGTCCGCAGGTGGTCGGGCAGCAGGCCCGGATGGGCGTCCGCGAAGTCGGCGAGCCGGTCGATTCGACGGAGCAGACGTTCGCCGTCGAGCATCGGCGGTTCGCCGACCGACGGCTCGTCCGCGTCGAGATCGTGGACGAGCGGTACGGCACGGTCCGACCCGGCGAGCCGCGCGACCGAGGTGATCAACGCACGGTAGTGGCCGATCTGATCGTGCATGTCGTAGTCGGCACACTTGAGGTGCTGCGGCTCGATTCCGTTGCGTCCGAACGGGATGCGCTCGCTGACGAGGATCCCGGTGCCGGACTCGCGGTGGTAGTCGGCGAACATCGCGGCGGGCACGGTGATCGGGAAGTCCGGTCGGGAGGAGGCCGCGGCGAACGCGACCTCGGGCGCCATCTGGGTGCGGCCGTGGTCGCGCGCCGGATCGGTCAGGTCGCGGGAGAACTTGACGAACAGCTCCGTGCTCGGGCCCGGCGTCCGATAGTCCACCGTCAGCATCACCTTGCGTCCGGTGCTGCCACCCGCGACGTCGACGACTCCGGTGACGGCGGCGACCTCGTCGTCCTCCGACAGCGAGCCGAACCGGCGGAAGGCGTCGGTGAGGAAGCGCGTGCCGCCGTCGAGGAGTGCGGCGGGGTCGGCGGGGATGGGTAGCGCCGTCGTGTCACCGGGGACCCACACGGGGTCAGCCGATGATCGGGAAGCGCCGCTTGCGCGCCAGTTCGTCGAGCGCGGACTGCATCATCGACCGTACGTAGACGTCGACCTCGGCCACGTCGGGATCGGGTCCGAACCGTGCCACCACGTCGATCGGCTCGAGGACCTGCGTGACGATCTTCGTGGGGAGCGGGATGTTGGGCGGGATCAGGACGCTGAAGCCGAACGGGAAGCCGAACGTGACGGGGAGGATGTCCATCCGGATCTTCGGCAGACCGAGGAGTTTCGCCAGCCGGTTGCCGCGGGTGAGGAACAGCTGGCCCTCCTGGCCGCCGATCGACACCGCGGGCACGATCGGCACGTCGGCGTCGATCGCGGTGCGCACGTATCCGGTGCGGCCGCCGAAGTCGACGACCGCATCCTGGTGGGTCGGACGGTAGGAGTCGTAGTCCCCGCCCGGGAAGACCAGCACCACGCCACCGAAGGCCAGTGCGGCGGCGGCGTTCTCGGGGCTCGCCTCGATCACCCCGACCTTGGGCATCAGGTCGCCGAGCGGCCCCATCACGACGCCGTAGTGCGCGAGCGTGACGAGGGGCCGGTCGTAGCCGAAGCGGCGGTAGAAGGCGGTGCCGAACAGCAGCACGTCCGGCGTCAGCATCCCGCCGGAGTGGTTGGACACCACCAGTGCGCCGCCGGTCGCGGGAAACGCGTCGAGACCGTGTGTCTCGGCGCGGAACCAGGAGCGCAGGACGGGTCCCACCCGCTCGACGACCTGCCGGGTGACGGTCGCGCTGAACTTCTCGAGTCCGCCGGGCTGCGGATCGTCGGCGGGCATCGGGCTACGTCGCTACTTGAGGCAACTGCCACCGTCGACGGGCAGCGTGACACCGGTGATGAAGCGCGCCTCGTCGGAGGCGAGGAACAGCACCGCGTTCGCGATGTCCTCGGGCTCCACCCAGCCGATGGGCAGCGTGTGCATCATCTGGCCGACCACCTTCATGTCGTCCGGGCCCGGGTTCTCGAGGTCCGGCCGGAAGAGCCGCATCGTGGGCTCGTTCATGAACAGCGGTGTGTTGACGTTGGTGGGGTGCACCGAGTTGACGCGGATGTTCTGGGCGCCGAGTTCCACGGCGAAGGTGCGCATCAGGCCGACGACACCGTGCTTGGCGGCGACGTAGTGACCGGTGTGCGGGTAGGCCTTGAGGCCGCCGACCGAACTCGTCAGGATGATGGATCCGCCGCGACCGCCCTCGATGATGTGCGGCACACCGGCTTTGACGGTCTTCCACACGCCGGACAGGTTGACGGCGATCATGTCGTCCCAGTCGCCCTCGCTGGTCTTGTCGAGGGTCTGGCCGCCGTTGCCGATGCCGGCGTTGGCCACGATGACGTCGAGCCTGCCGAACTCCTCGACGCCGGCGTCGACGGCGGCCTTGAGGCCGTCGAAGTCACGGGTGTCGACCTCGGCGGTGAAGACCCGGCGGTCGAGATTCTTGACCAGGTCGGCGGTTTCGGCGAGGTCCTCGGGATTGGCCAGCGGGATCAGCACGCTGTCGATCTGCTTGCAGATGTCGACGGCGATGATGTCGGCGCCCTCCTGCGCCATCCGCACGGCGTGTGCGCGACCCTGTCCACGCGCCGCACCGGTGATGAATGCGACCTTGCCCTCTAACCGCCCTGCCATGCGAACCTCTGCTCTGTGTGGGGTCACGTGCTGCTGTGCACTTGCTCAGCACTCTGTCATCGCGCGTCCCATTGTGTCAACGCTCACACGCGTGCGGGCCGTTTGTACCGATCGCTTAGAGTTGGGCGCGATGGTCCGAAAGATGAAGCGCGAAACTGGTTCTGGCGCGGTGAATCGCCCACGCGGTGACGCGGGTGGACGAAGCGGTTCGACCGTGGGGAGGCGAGGTTTTCGGCTAGTCGGCGGCGAAGCCGCGGGCGCAGAAGTCCCACACCTCGTCCGCGGAGATCGGCTTGTTGGTGCCGTCGTCGGTGCCGCTGGACTGCGCCACGAACATCACCGTCTGCATCGTCATCGCGGCGATTCGACGCGGATTGACCTCCGGGCGTAGGGCACCCGCTGCCGACGCCTCCTCCATCAACTCCGTGAGGAGCACCACGAGGGGGGCGTGCGCGATCTTGACCTCGGCGGGATGGGAGACCAGCAGGCGCGGCGCGAAATCGGTGAACAGGGGCCGCTTGGCGGCCGGATCCGGTCGTGACGACTCGAACAGGAGTTGGACGGCGACCTTGAGTCGTTCCATCGGATCGGTGTGGCCGGCGGTGGCGGCACGGATCTGCTCGGCCGATCGGCTGAGTGCGTCCTCGAAGAGGGCGAGCAGCAGTTCGTGCTTGCCGTCGAACTGGAGGTAGAAACTACGCAGCGACTGCTTCGAGCGGTCGACGACCTCCTGGACGGTGAAGTCGGTGCTGCCCTTCTCGATGATGATCGCCTGCGCGGCGTCGAGGAACCGCTGGACCCGCTGAGCGGCGCGCAACTTGGCCGTCTTGATCGATCTTTCGACCGCCCGCTGCTTCCAGGCCGGCTCTTCGCTGGGGCTCGTCACCAGCGGCTCGTGCGCAGGGAGATGGGGTAAAGCATGGAGGAACTGTACCGGAGACTCCTGGGACATAGTGGTCCGAGACCCCCTCTCGACCGACGTGTCGGAGATTGTAACTTCCTCATCATGAGAATAGTATTCTCATCTACGCCTTTTATGAAGAGCTACCCGAAAGGCGCATTTCCGCCCCGCCGGGACGCATCGCCGGTCTCCCCGGGGTGCCACCACCCACGCCCGGGAGTGCCGTGCAACTGACCTTCGACGCCGACCTCGAGGCCTTCCGCGCGGAGTTCGTGGCGTTCCTCGACGACCATCGGCCGACGGACGCCGAGGCGCTGGAACGCCCGCGCTCGTCGTCGCACCTGCCCGACTGGGCCAGGCGTTGGCAGCGGCTGCTGTTCGACGCCGGCTGGCTGGTCCCGGGGTATCCGCCCGAGTTCGGCGGTCGCAACGCGACGATCCTGCAGCAGTACGTGCACCAGATCGAACTGTCCCGCCGCCGGATGGTGCCGAGCTTCAACTCCCAGGGCGTCGGGATCATCGCCGCGTCGCTGATCACGTTCGGGACGCCGGAGCAGAAGCGGGACTGGGCGATTCCGATCCTGCGAGGCGACGTGACGGCAGCCCTCGGCATGAGCGAACCCGGCGCCGGCTCCGACCTCGCGTCGTTGCGCACGCGTGCGGTCCGTTCGACGGATGCCGACGGCGACCACTTCGTGGTCGACGGCCAGAAGGTCTGGACGTCCGGCGCACACGACTCCGACGTGCTGCTGACCTTCGTCCGCACGAATCCCGACGTGCCCAAGCACCGGGGGATCAGCGTGCTGCTCATCCCCACTGCGGCGCCCGGCGTCACGTGCCGGCCGTTCGCCTCGGCGGCGGACCCGGACGAGATGGACTTCAACGAGGTCTTCTTCAGTGACGTCCGCGTCCCCGCCGCGAACCTCGTCGGCGAACTCGACCAGGGCTGGTCGGTGGCGAGCGGATCCCTCGGGCACGAGCGGAACATGCTGTGGCTCAGCTATGCCGACCGGCTGGCCGATCTCCTCGAGGACTGGCGCCCGGGTACGGAGGTCGAGCGGGACCGGTACGCCACTCTCGCGATGGACAACCAGGCTCTCCGACTCCTCGGCTCGGCGGCCATCGCCCGCGCCGCCCGCGGCGACGAGGACGTCGCCGCACTGTCGGTGCTCAAGTTGATGGGCGCCGAGACCGGACAGGGCGCCGCCGAGCACGCGCTGAACGCCCACGGTGCGGACGGACTCATTCATCCTGCGTCGTCGACGCGGTTCGTGGCACTCAACCACGACGGCTACGCGGGCAGTTGGTTCGACCGCTACATCCGCTCGTTCGCGGGCACGATCGCCGGTGGCACCTCGGAGATCCAGCGCAACATCATCGCCCAGCGGGTGCTCGGACTCCCTCGCGGCTGAGTTACGGAGCGGATGCTCTGTTACGGTGGCGGCATGGCCCGCCCGCGTCTGTACGACCCCGACGTCGTGCTCGACGCCGCCGAGTCGCTGGCGGTCGACGGCGGCCCCGGTGCCGTGACCATCCGGGCCGTGGCCGCCGCCGCCGGGGTCTCCAACGGGGCCATCTATCACTCCTTCGAGTCCCGCGCCGCGCTCGTCGCCCGCACCTGGCTGCGCGCCGCCCGCCGCTTCCTCGCGCTGCAGTCCGAGCTGGTGGAATCGGCTCTGGCAGCCGGTGTTCCGATCGATGCCGTCGTCGCTGCCGCCGACGCACTCGCGATCTTCGCCGACCGGTCGCCCCGGTCGGCCCGACTCCTCGCCTCGGTCAGCCGTGACCAGCTCGTCGGCGCCGGCGCACCCGCCGAGGTGGACGCCGAACTGGTGGCGGTGGACCGCGTACTGGTCGACCTGCTGATCCGCCTCGCCGTGGCCGTGTGGGACCGCCGCGACGCCGCCGCCGTCGACGTGATCACGACCTGCGTGGTGGATCTGCCGACGGCCATCCTGCTCGCGCGCACGCGTCTCGACGACACGACTGCCCGCATCCAGCTTCGGGAGGCGGTACGCGCCGTCCTCGCCGTCGGACCACCGTCCCGCACCGCCCGACCATCAAGGAGTCACCGACGATGACGATCAGCCTCACCACGACCGACCACATCGCCTACGTGGACCTGGGATCCGACGAGAACCGCTTCTCGCCGGACTTCCTCGACCGCGCCGAGGCCATCCTCGACGAGGTGGTCGCCTCGGACGCGCACGCCCTGGTCACCACGGCCACCGGCAAGTTCTACTCGAACGGGCTGGACTTGGATTGGCTGCTCGCACACGGTGATCAGACCACCTGGTACGTCGGCCGTGTGCAGGCCCTGCTGGCGCGCGTGTTGACCCTTCCGATCCCGACGGCGGCCGCGGTGACGGGGCACGGCTTCGGGGCCGGCGCCATGCTCGCCATGGCCCACGACTACCGCGTGATGCGCGCTGACCGCGGCTACTTCTGCTTCCCCGAGGTCGACATCCACATCCCGTTCACCCCCGGGATGGCTGCGCTGATCCAGGCGAAGCTCTCGCCACGGGCCGCCGTCGCATCCATGACGACCGGTCGGCGGTTCGGCGGCGAGGACGCCGCAGCGATCGGCCTCGTCGACGCGTCGGCAGCCGAGGGGGACGTCGTGGGTGCCGCCACCGATCTGGTGGCGGCCATCGGCGCGAAGGACCGCGGCACGATGGGGGCCATCAAGGCCACCATGTTCGGCGCGGCGGTCACCGCGCTGACCACCTGACCGGTGCTTACAGCGTCGCGAGACGCGGCACGGAGCCGCGGGCGCGTAGACCCGCACCGGCGCGCTTGGTGAGTTCCCGTGAGCTGCCGAGCAGTCCGTCGAGGACCAGTGCGCGCTGCACGTGGTGGTGCAGTGCGTGCTCCGCGGTGAAGCCGATGCCCCCGAGCACCTGCTGGCAGTTCTTGGCCGCCGTCAGTGCGGCCTTGCCCGCGGCCGCCTTGGCCAGCAGCGCGGTGAGGTCGGGGTTGTCGACGCCGGACAGGCCGAGCGTCGCTTCGGCGCCCTCGATGGCGACCAGCGTCTCCGCGAGCCGGTGCCGAACGGCCTGGAACGATGCGATCGGCTTGCCGAACTGCTCGCGGTCCAGCGCATGTCGGCAGGCCAGGGTCAGCATCGCCCGTGCGGTACCGACCAGCCACCATCCCACTGCGCGACGGGCATCGGGCAGGCGCAGGTGACCGCCCTCGTCCACGGGATGCAGGGGCAGCCCGCCGAGCGCGGTGCTCGCCGGTTCCCTGGCGTAGTCCCATTCCACCCAGCCGCCGCCGGCGAAGGGCAGCGCCGGCGTCAGACCCTCCTCGCGGCCTGCGGTCAGGAGGACGACGTCGTTGAGAACCGAGGCGTGCGAACCCGTCTCGCCGAGCAACCGGAACACCAGGGGTATCGCCTGGTCGGACATCTCGGCGAGCATGTCGGCCCAGCCGAGATCGGCCAGCGCGGAATCCAGCTTCGGACCGGACGCGGCGAGCATGCTCTTGCGCAGTGCGTCCTCGAGCATTCCGAGGGAGTCCGGATCCGAGCGGTCGGACGTCGAGGGACCTGACACGGTCACTCCTTCCCGAGGTCGAGCAGGCGACGGGCGATGATGTTGCGCTGCACCTCGGCGGTACCGCCGTAGATGCTCGCCGCCCGTGAGTACAGGTACTCCGTACGCCACGCCGAGTCGTCGAGTTCGACGGCGCCGGGCAGCAGGTCGTGGACCGTGTCGTACAGCGTCTGCTCCGCGCCGGCCAGCAGCACCTTGTCGATCGAGGTGTCGGGCCCGAGTTTCGCCCCGTCGGCCAGACGGTGCTGCGTCGCCCGCGAGCGGCAGCGCAGCGTGTGCAGCGCCAGGTACGCCTCGCCCATCTCGGCGTCCGCGGCCGCGCCGAGTTCCCGGACGTCGGTGACCAGTGCGTCGAGGCGCGAGTAGAGGTGGGCGATGCGCTGCCAGAAGCACGTCGATCGTTCGTACGGCAGCAGGTCCATCGCGAGTTGCCAACCGTCACCGGGATTCCCGAGCATGCGGTCGGCCGACACCTCGACGTCGTCGAAGTAGACCTCGCAGAACTCGTCGACCCCGTGCATGGTGCGCAGCGGCCGCACGTCGACGCCGGGGGAGTCCATGTCGACGAAGAACGCGGTCAGGGCGGCGTGGTTGGGTGTGGAGCGGTCGCCGGTCCGGGTGAGCAGGATGCAGCGCTTCGCGTACTGCGCGTAACTGGTCCACACCTTCTGCCCGTTGATCACCCAGCGGTCGCCCCGCTGCTCGGCCTTGGTGGAGAGCGACGCCAGGTCACTTCCGGATCCCGGTTCGGAGAAGCCCTGACACCAGGTCTCCCTACCGGACAGCAGCAGCGGCACCATCTCGGCGGCGAGTTCGGGCCGGGCGTAGTCGATCATCGTCGGCGTCAGCACCTCGAGCATCGAGTACGGCCCCGGCTCGTCGAGCCCGCGACCGACGATCTCCTCGCCGACGATCGCGCGCAGGATCATCGGCCCGCCGAGTCCGCCCGCGGATTCCGGCCAGCCCCACCGCATCCAGCCCGCGTCGTACAGGGCGCCCAGGACGCGCTGGTGCTGGGCCTGGTGCGCGTCGAGGGAGTGGTCACCCGGCGGCGGCGTCAGGTCGTTCTCGGCCAGCCACGCGACGAGGCGGGAGCGGAAGTCGGTCGTGGACGGGGCGTCGGTGCTCGCGTCGGTGGTCATCCCGCCTCCGGCCTGCCGATCGCGTGCGGGCGGCCGGAATCGTGGTCGCCGTTGCGCCGGATGAACGTCATGGCCCTCGTCTTCAGTCGCCACCCGTCGTCGGTGCGCAGGTACTCGTCGCGGTAGTACCCGATGCGCATGTCGTGCGTGGAGTGCTCGACGAAGCACAGCGGCTGCGTGCCGGTCGCCCGGTCCGGATCGTCGCCGTCGAGGTTCACCAGCGAGGTGCCCGTCATGAAGAGCCCGCTGGGCGCGGCGGCGACCAGTTCGGGGAAGCGGGCCAGGGTGTAGGTGGACCCGAAGGCGCTGTAGGTGCCGTCGGGCGTGAAGACCTCGACGAGGCCCTCGACGTCGCCCTGGGTGATGGTGACCGCGTACTTCGCCAGGAGTTGCTGGATGTCGACGAGGTCCTCGGTGCGGTTCGTGCGCTGACTGTTAGGCACTGTCATGTCGGTAGACCTTACCGCCCTTCATTACAAAGTTGACACGCTGTGTAACGGAGATGTCCTCGAGTGGGTTGCCGGGCACCGCGATGACGTCGGCGAGGTAGCCCTCGGCGAGCCGGCCGAGATCGGTCCGGTTGATCAGCTCCGCGGCGACCACCGTGGCGGCGCGCAGCACGGCCGCCGGCGGCATGCCCCAGTCCACCAGGGTGACGAGTTCGTCGGCGTTCTTGCCGTGCGGGATGGCAGGTGCATCGGTGCCGACCGCGATCTTCACGCCCGCCTCGTAGGCCGCCTTGATCGACGTCCTCGCCTTCGGGAACATCTCGGCGGCCTTGTCCTGCAACTCCTTCGGCGCCTTCGACACGTCCATCGCCTCGGCGAGGCGGCGGGTGGTGACCAGGAACCGGTCGTTGTCGACGAGCATCTGGATGGCCTCGTCGTCCATCAGGAAGCCGTGCTCGATGCAGTCGATCCCGCACGCCACGGCGTGCTTCACGGCCTCGGCGCCGTGCGTGTGCGCGGCCACGCGCAGGCCGCGGCGGTGGGCCTCATCGACGATCGCGCGCAGTTCCTCGTCCGAATAGTGTTGTGCCCCTGCTTCTCCGGTCAGTGACATCACGCCGCCGGACACGCACACCTTGATCAGCTGGGCGCCGTGCTTGATCTGGTAGCGCACGGCCTTGCGGATCTCGTCGACGCCGTTGGCGATGCCCTCCTCGACCGTCAACTCCAGTGCGCCGGGCATGAAGGCGGCGAACATCGTGGGGTCGAGGTGGCCGCCGGTGGGCGTGATCGCGTGCCCGGCCGGGATGACGCGGGGTCCCTCGATCCAGCCCGCGTCGATGGCCTTGCCGAGCGCGACGTCGAGCAGATAGCCGCCGGTCTTCACGAACAGGCCGAGGTTGCGCACGGTGGTGAAGCCCGCACGCAGGGTGCGGCGGGCGTTGCCGACGGCGCGCAGCGTGCGGGTCGGCGGGTCGTCCTGGACCTGGGACAGACCGGGGTTCTCGCCCCGCCCGCCCATCAGGAGGTTGACCTCCATGTCCATCAGGCCGGGCAGCAGGATCGCGTCGCCGAGGTCGATGACCTCCGATCCCTCGGGCACGTCACCGCCCACGCCGACGATGACGTCACCGTCGACGTGGATCACCGCGGGCCGGACCAGTTCTCCGCTGTCGACGTCGACGTACCCCGCGGCCTTCAGTACCAGTGGTGAGGGCACGCTCAGACCACCGGCTCCTTGATGAGGTTGATGTAGGCGGCGCCGCTGTCGAGTACCCGCGGCTGCTTCCACACCTCGATCGGGAAGCTGACCATCACGATCGACTGGCCCAGGTGCACCAGCGCCTTGGCGTCCTCGGGCATCCCCTCGAGCGGGAAGCGCGCGTCGACGTAGACCATGATGTCCTCGAGGCGCGCCATGCCGGCGTCGTAGAACTCCTGCATCTCGGCCATCGTCGACTTGAGCCGCTTCTGGTAGCGCTCCTCCTCGGTGGGCAGGCACCAGTCGGCGAACCGCTCCAGGTCGGCGAACTCCTCGGGCAACTTAGACATGTGCGCTTTCCTTCTCATCGGCGGCGCGTGCGCCGTTCGCGGAACCGTTGGCGAGCGACGCCTTGTACCTGTCTACATACTGGTGGGCCGTCATGTGCAGGTGCCGCAGCAGGATCTCCTGATCGCAGAGCGGGAACTCCTTGACGATCCGCGTGCCGATCTGGGTCTGGGTGGCCTCCAGCGTGTTCGCGTCCTGGAACGCGTACTCCTTGAACGTCACCGCCGCCAGTTCCTGGGACAGCCGCTCGCGCAGGTTCTTCGGTGGCACGAAGTAGAGGTCGGCCTCGAAGATGTGCTTGTCGACCGCGGTCGGCCAGTAGTTGTAGGTGAGGTACCACCCCGGCGCCCAGAACAGCAGCGTGAAGTTCGGGAAGAACTCGAACGAGTCGGTGCCCCAACTCTTGTGGCGACCGGGGTTGATCGCCGGCGGCAACTCGTCGGGCAGGATGCCCTTGATGTCCGGGCGGTCCCACGGTCCGAACAGTCCGCTGTGCAGGATCTGCTCGATGGGCTTGACCATGTTGATGTCCTTGGGCGGCGACATGCCACCCCAGGACGAGACCATCGAGTGGTCGCCCTTGATGTCGTAGGCCAGCGCCTCGAAGCCGAACTTGGCCAGCTTCTCGGCCTCCTCCTTCTCCGCCTGCTTCATGTGCAGGATCGGCGCGTGATAGAACTCGGTGAACGCGTCGATGAAGAGCTTCCAGTTGGCGTTGATCTCCGAGCGGTAGCTGTAGTGCTCCGTCATCTCGTGGTACGGGTAGCCCTCCAGGCCCTCGCCGAACTCGCCGAGGTACTCGCGCAGCGGTGCGGCGTCGTCGTCGAGGTTGACGAAGATGAAGCCCTCCCAGACCTCGCAGCGCACCGACACCAGTCCGTAGTCGGCCTTGTCGACGTCGAAGAACTCGCCCTCCTGCTGGATGAAGGTGAGATCGCCCTTGAGCGAGTACCGCCAGGCGTGGTACTTGCACGTGAACTGACGGCAGGTGCCCGACACCTCCTCGCCCGGGTAGTCCGCCCACACCAGCTTGTTCCCGCGGTGTCGGCACATGTTGTAGAACGAGCGGATCTGCTCGCCGTCGTTGACGATGATGATCGACACGCCGGGACCGGCGGACGGCAGCTCGCGGGTGACGTAGTTGCCCTTCTTGGGGATCAACTCGACTCGGCCCATCTGCAGCCACGTCTTCTTGAAGATCGCCTGCTGTTCGAGCAGCCAGTGCTCGGGGTCGACCGAATCGGTGTAGTCGACCGGTGCCGTACCCAGTTCGGGCCAGTGCTCGGTCCAGCTACCCGCCTCGGGCTTCTGAAAGAAGGGCATGTCAGTTCTCCTGTTCCGGTACTACGCCAAAGGTGTTGAAGGCCATGGCCAGCAGGCCATAGCAGCCGACGGTGAAGACGAGATCCATGCGCTGCGGCTCGTCCAGGTGCTGGGACAGGACCGACCAGGTGGCGTCGGTCATGTTGGACTTCTCCTCGAGTTCGTCGACCGCGGTCACCACCGCCTGGTCGAACTCGTCGAGGCCCTCCCCTCGGGTGACCGCCTCGATGGCCTCGGCGGTCAGTCCGACCTCGGTGGCCATCGCGACGTGATGGGTCCACTCGTAGGCGCAGTCGCGGCGGTGCGCCACGCGCAGCGTCGCCAGTTCGCGGACGCGCGCGGGCAGCGTCGAGCCGAACAGCAGATAGACGTTGAAGCGGAGGAACGCGCGCGTCAGCTTCGGATTGCGGGCCAGGGTGGCCAGTGCCGCGCCGGGTTCGCGCCGTTCGAGGCGATCGGGCGAGAGCATGACCGACATCGCCTTGACGACGTTCTCGTCCCACTCGGCGGGCTCGATGGGGGTGACTCGCACGGCGTCCTCCTTCCGGTCGTGGCTGGCGCCTCTCGGCGATGAGAATCAGATTCTCATATTTGACCAACAGATTTCCACTTCTGGTCCGAATCGTCAACGAACTGGCCTGGAACCGGCCGTCGAGCAGGCACTTCCGCAAACCTCGCGGACGCCATCGGTGCAGCGTTCGCACCATGTGCTCGACGCCAGCACGTTGATTCTCGTACGGTGAGAGGATAGTTTCCATACGAAGAGAACGTGCGTCGAACACACCGCTTCGCGGGCGTCCGGGCGCCGACCGAAAGGAACGTCCGTGAACAAGGACGACATGATCTTGATCAGCGTCGACGACCACATCGTCGAGCCGCCGGACATGTGGGCGAATCATCTGCCCGCCAAGTACCGCGACGAGGCGCCGCGACTGGTGCACAACGCGGACGGTTCCGACACGTGGCAGTTCCGCGACATCGTCATCCCGAACGTCGCGCTGAACGCGGTCGCGGGCCGGCCGAAGGAGGAGTACGGCCTCGAACCGCAGGGCCTCGACGAGATCCGCAAGGGCTGCTTCGACGTCGACGAGCGGGTCAAGGACATGAACGCCGGCGGCATCCTCGGCTCGATGTGCTTCCCGTCGTTCCCCGGCTTCGCGGGACGGCTCTTCGCCACCGAGGACCCCGAGTTCTCCCTGGCGCTGGTCCAGGCCTACAACGACTGGCACGTCGAGGAGTGGTGTGGCGCCTACCCGGCGCGGTTCATCCCGATGACGCTGCCGGTGATCTGGGACGCCGAGGCCTGCGCGACGGAGGTGCGGCGCAACGCCGCCCGCGGGGTGCACTCCCTGACGTTCAGCGAGAACCCGGCGGCGATGGGGTATCCCAGCTTCCACGACGATTACTGGACGCCGCTGTGGGAGGCGCTGGTCGACACCGAGACCGTGCTCAACGTGCACATCGGCTCGTCGGGGCGGCTCGCGATCACCGCACCGGACGCGCCGATGGACGTGATGATCACGCTGCAGCCGATGAACATCGTGCAGGCCGCCGCCGATCTGCTGTGGTCGGCGCCCGTCAAGAAGTACCCCACGCTGAAGATCGCCCTGAGTGAGGGCGGCACCGGATGGATCCCGTACTTCCTCGAGCGCGTCGACCGCACCTACGAGATGCACTCCACGTGGACGCATCAGGACTTCGGCGGCAAGCTGCCGAGCGAGGTGTTCCGGGAGCACTTCCTGACGTGCTTCATCGCCGATCCGGTGGGAGTGACGCTGCGCAACCAGATCGGCGTCGACAACATCTGCTGGGAAGCGGACTATCCGCACTCCGACTCGATGTGGCCGGGCGCCCCGGAGCAGTTGCACGACGTGCTGACCGAGAACGCCGTGCCCGACGACGAGATCAACAAGATGACCTACGAGAACGCGATGCGTTGGTACAACTGGGATCCCTTCACGCACATCAGCAAGGAGCAGGCCACGGTCGGCGCGCTGCGCAAGGCCGCCGAGGGGCACGACGTGTCCGTCCAGGCGCTCTCCAAGCACGAGAAGAGCGGCACCAACTTCGCGGACTTCGCGGCCAACGCCAAGGAACTCACGGGGAACAAGGACTAGGTCCTCCGACGGTGCTCGCCGGTGCGGGGGACCGCGCCGACGAGCACTCTCGTGCGTTGTGATACATAGTCATTCGATGTTTCTAGGATGAGGAGAACACCGTGTCCGGTGGCATGAGCTTCGAGTTGAGCGACGACCAGGAACTGATCCGAAAGTCGGTCGCCGAGTTGGCCGGCAGGTTCGACGATCACTACTGGATGGAGAAGGACCAGAACCACGAGTTCCCCCAGGAGTTCTATGACGCGATCGCGTCGGGCGGCTGGTTGGGAATGACCATCCCGGAGGAGTACGGCGGCCACGGGCTGGGCATCACCGAGGCCACGCTGCTCCTCGAGGAGGTCGCGCGCTCGGGCGCGGCGATGAACGGTGCGAGCGCCATCCACCTGTCGATCTTCGGCATGCAGCCCGTGGTCAAGCACGGGTCCGACGAACTGAAGGCAGCGACGCTGCCGCGCATCGTCGACGGCGACCTGCACGTGTGCTTCGGTGTCACCGAACCCGGTGCAGGACTGGACACCTCGCGGATCACGACGTTCGCCAAGCGCGAGGGCGACTCGTACCGCGTCAACGGCCGCAAGGTGTGGATCTCGAAGGCCGTCGAGTCCGAGAAGATCCTGCTGCTCACCCGTACCGAGTCGCCGGAGTCCCTGGCGGCGCGCGGCGCCAAGAAGACCGACGGGATGACGCTGTTCCTCACCGACATCGACCGCGACCACGTCGACGTGCGGCCGATCAAGAAGATGGGCCGCAACGCCGTCAGCTCCAACGAGGTGTTCATCGACGATCTGATCGTGCCGATCGAGGATCGGGTCGGCGAGGAGGGGGAGGGCTTCAAGTACATCCTCGACGGCCTCAACCCCGAGCGCATGCTGATCGCCGCCGAGGCGCTGGGCATCGGCCGGGTCGCCCTCGAGAAGGCCGTCAAGTACGGCAACGAGCGCGTCGTCTTCAACCGGCCCATCGGCATGAACCAGGGGCTGCAGTTCCCGCTCGCCGATTCACTGGCGCACCTCGACGCCGCAGAACTGGTGCTGCGCAAGGCGACCTGGCTCTACGACAACGGCAAGCCCTGCGGCCGTGAGGCCAACACCGCCAAGTACCTGTGCGCCGAGGCCGGATTCGGCGCCGCCGACCGGGCGCTGCAGCTCCACGGCGGCATGGGGTACTCCGAGGAGTATCACGTGTCGCGGTACTTCCGTGAGTCACGGCTGATGAAGATCGCGCCGGTGAGTCAGGAGATGATCCTGAACTTCCTGGGCGAGCACGTGCTCGGCATGCCGAGGAGCTACTGATGGGCACCGGCTACTTCGACCTGACCGCCCGCACCGCCATGGTGACCGGCGCCGGGGCCGGTGGCGGCATCGGTGCCGCCGTGGCCGCCGCGCTGGCGGACGCCGGTGCTGCCGTGCTCGTCACCGACATCGACGGTGACGCGGCCGCGGCGGTGGCCGAGGGGATCCGGGCCGGCGGCGGCACCGCCGACAGCGCCGCCCTCGACGTGGGCGACCGCGGTGCCGCGGACGCCGCCGCGGCGAAGGCCGCCGAACTCGGCGGCGGCGCCCTGCACATCCTGGTCAACAACGCGGGTGTCACTGCGCCGGCGATGTTCCCGAAGCTGACCGACGAGACCTTCCGCCTCACCTTCGACGTCCACGTGATGGGGACGTTCCACTGCACCCAGGCCGCACTGCCGTACATCCCCACCGACGGCACCGGCCGCATCATCAACGTGACGTCGGCCGCGGGGCTCACCGGGACGCTCGGTCAGGTCAACTACTCGGCGGCGAAGGCGGGCCTGATCGGCTTCACCAAGTCGCTGGCCCGCGAACTGGCCGCGAAGAACATCATGGTGAACGCCCTTGCGCCACTGGCCGCGACGCCGATGACCGAGACCATCCGCACGAACGAGAAGTTCGCGGCGAACATGATGAACCGCATCCCGCTGAAGCGCTGGGCCGGCCCCGCCGAGATCGCCGGCGCGTTCGTGTTCATGGCGTCGGACGCCGCGTCGTACGTCACCGGGCAGGTACTGCCGGTCGACGGCGGAATGGTGATGTGACGGCGCACGATCCGCAGCGTCGGGCCGCACCGCTGGCGGGGGTCACGATCGTCGCGATGGAGCAGGCCGTCGCCGCACCCATGTGCACGCGGGTCCTCGCCGACTTCGGCGCCCGCGTCATCAAGGTGGAGAACCCCAACGGCGGCGACTTCGCCCGCTCCTACGACGACGTCGTCAACGGGCCAGGGGGACTCGCGGCGCACTTCGTGTGGTGCAACCGCGGCAAGGAATCGGTCACGCTCAACACGAAGTCACCGGCCGGGATGGACGTCCTGCACCGGCTGCTCGACCGCGCCGACGCGTTCGTGTCGAACCTGGCGCCCGGGGCCACCGCGCGGCTGGGCCTCGCGCCCGCCGACCTCGCGACGCGGCATCCCGGCGTCATCCCCGTCGAGATCGACGGATACGGGCCCGGCGGTCCGATCTCGCACAAGCGCGCGTATGACCTGCTGGTGCAGGCGGAGTCGGGCTCCTGCGCCATCACCGGCTACCCCGGCATGCCGGCGAAACCGGGCCCCGCGATGGCGGACTTCACGACGGGGCTCTACGCGGCCATTTCCATCCTCGCGCTGCTGTTCGCCCGGGGCGGCAAGCCGGACGGCACGGCGGCGCCCTCGGTCGAACTCAGCCTGTTCGACGTGATGACCGACGTGATGGGCTACGCGCTCACCTACACCCAGCACTCGGGCGTCGATCAGCAGCCGCTCGGGGTGGGATCACCCGCCGTCGCTCCCTACGGCGCCTTTCCCACCCGCGACGGCCAGACCGTCGTGCTCGGCACCACCAACGACCGGGAGTGGCAGCGCGTCGCCCGCGAGATCATCGACCGCCCGGACCTCGCCGACGATCCCCGGTTCGCGACCAACGGCGACCGCTGTGCCCACCGTGACGTCCTCGACGAGGCGATCACCGCGTGGTGCGCCGACCACGACCTCGTCGACATCCAGGCCACCGCCGACGCGGCGGGGATCGGCAACTCCCGCTACAACCTGCCCAGCGAGGTCGTCGTGCACCCGCAGCTCACCGCACGGGACCGGTGGCGCACGATAGGCACGTCGGCAGGCGACATCCCGGCGCTGCGGCCCCCGCCGGTGATCAGCGACTTCACCCAGCCGATGGGTGCGGTACCCGGACTGGGCGAGCACACCGACGCGGTGCTGCGCGAATTCGGGCTCACCGACGAGGACGTGGCGCGGCTGCGTGCCGACGGCGTGATCGGCCCGGTCTACGGTGGCTGACTCCGGCTCCCTGCTGTGTGAGGATCGCGGCGGCGTGCGGACGCTGACGCTGAACCGGCCCGACCGCAAGAACGCCCTCGACGCCGGGCTCTGGGTGGCGCTGGCCGACGCGTTGCGCGATCTCAAGCGCGACCGCGACGTCCGCGCGCTGATCCTCACCGGGGCCGGTGGCGCGTTCTGCTCCGGTGCCGACATCTCGGTGCCCGAGGACGTGCATCCGCGCTACAAGCTCGACCGGTTGACCGACGTGGCGCTCGCACTGCACGAACTCGCCGTGCCGACGATCGCCAAGGTGACCGGCATCGCCGTCGGTGCCGGGTGGAACCTGGCACTGGGGTGCGACCTCGTCGTGGCGACGCCCGAGTCCAGGTTCTGTCAGATCTTCGCCAAGCGGGGCCTGTCGGTGGACCTCGGGGGATCCTGGTTGCTGCCGAAACTGGTTGGCCTGCAGCAGGCCAAGCGCCTGGTCCTGCTCGGTGACATGATCGGCGCCGAGGAGGCTCGCGCGCTGGGTCTGGTGACGTGGGTGGTGCCCGCCGACGGGATCGACGCCCACGTCGACGATCTGGCCGACCGGCTCGCCGCGGGCCCGCCGTTCGCGATGGCGCAGAGCAAGGCGCTGCTCAACGACGGCGCGGACGCCACGCTGCGGCAGGCGCTCGCCAACGAGGCCCGGGCGCAACCGGGTAACTTCGCGACGGCGGATTCCGCGGAGGCCTATGCCGCGTTCGCCGCCAGACGCGACCCGGAGTTCAACGGGCGGTGGGCGATCCGGCCCGCCGGCACCACGAACTCGGACGAAGGAACGGAGTAGGGGACATGCGGGAGACCGTCATCGTCGGAGCCGTGCGTACGCCGGTCGGCAAGCGCAACGGCGGGCTCGCCGACCAGCACGCCGCCGATCTGTCGGCCCTGGTGCTCAATGAACTGCTGGTGCGCACCGGTGTGGAGCCCGACGTGGTCGACGACGTGGTGTGGGGGTGTGTGTCGCAGGTGGGGGACCAGTCGAGCAACATCGGCCGGTACGCCGTACTGGCCGCGGGCTGGCCCGAGAGCATTCCGGGCACCACGGTGAACCGTGCCTGCGGATCCAGTCAGCAGGCGCTCGACTTCGCGGTGCAGGCCGTCATGTCAGGCCAGCAGGACGTCGTGGTGGCCGGCGGCGTCGAGGTCATGAGCCGCGTCCCGCTCGGCTCGGCACGCGCCACGGGCATGCCCTACGGCCCGAAGGCCCTTGCGCGGTATGACGGTTTCTCGTTCAACCAGGGCATCTCGGCGGAGATGATCGCGCAGCAGTGGAATCTGTCCCGGTCCCGTCTCGACGAGTACTCGGCCCGGTCCCACGAGCGGGCGGCCGCCGCCCAGGACGCCGGCGCCTTCGCCGACCAGATCCTGCCGGTGTTCACCGACGGGGGCGTAGTCGGCGAGGACGAGGGCATCCGCCGCGGCACGACGCCGGAGAAGCTTGCCGGCCTCAAGCCCGCGTTCACCGACGACGGCGTGATCCACGCGGGCAACTCGTCGCAGATCTCCGACGGCGCCGCCGCCCTGCTGGTCATGACCGCCGAGAACGCCGTCGCGCTGGGTCTGACGCCTCTGGCGCGCTACCGGGCGGGGGCGGTCACCGGTGCCGATCCGCGGCTGATGCTGACCGGCCCCATCCCCGCCACCGAGAAGGTGCTGCACAAGGCGGGCGTCGACCTGTCCGAGGTCGGCGTGTTCGAGGTCAACGAGGCCTTCGCCCCCGTGCCCCTGGCGTGGCTGGCCGACACCGGGGCCGACGAGGCGAAGCTCAACCCGCTCGGCGGTGCCATCGCCCTCGGCCACCCGCTGGGGGCGTCCGGTGCCGTGCTCATGACGCGGATGATCCATCACATGCGGGACAACGGCATTCGCTACGGCCTGCAGACCATGTGCGAGGGCGGCGGCACGGCCAACGCCACGCTCGTCGAACTCCTGCCCTGATCCGAAAGGAGGCGCCGCCGTGCGCCGAGACCTCTTCACCGACGACCACGAGGCGTTCCGCGAACTGGCCCGCGGCTTCGTCGAGAAGGAGGTCGTGCCCGACTACCCCGCGTGGGAGAAGGGCGGCCGCATGCCGCGGCAGGTCTTCGCGCGGATGGGTGCGCTCGGCATGCTCGGGATGGCGATCCCCGAGGAGTACGGCGGCGGCGGGATGCCCGACTACCGCTACAACGTGGTGCTGCAGGAGGAGTCGGCCCGCGCGCTGGTGACGCTGTCGACCGTGCGCACCCAGCTCGAGGTGATCCTGCCGTACTTCCTGCACTACGCGAACGACGAGCAACGCGCGCGGTGGTTCCCCGGGCTGGCGAGCGGCGAGCTGCTGACGGCGATCGCGATGACCGAGCCCGGCACCGGTTCGGACCTCGCCGGCATGCGCACCACCGCCGTCCGCGACGGCTCGGACTTCGTGGTGAACGGCGCCAAGACCTTCATCACCGGTGGCATGCAGGCCGATCTGGTGGTCGTGGTCGCCCGCACCTCGACGGACCCGGACAACCGCCGTCGCGGGCTGACCCTGCTGGTGGTCGAGGACGGCATGCCCGGCTTCACCCGGGGCCGCGAGCTGGAGAAGATGGGCTGCAAGGTGCAGGACACCGCCGAGCTGTCGTTCGTCGACGTCCGGGTTCCGGTCACCAACGTGCTCGGCGAGGTCGACGAGGCGTTCGGGTACCTGGGCCACAATCTGGCCCAGGAACGGCTCACGGTCGCGGTCGGATCGGTGGCGCAGGCGCGCTCGGCCATCGCGGCGACGATCGACTACACCAAGGACCGCAAGGCCTTCGGCACCCCGGTGGCGTCGTTCCAGAACACGAAGTTCGAACTCGCCGCCTGCTCCACCGACGTCGAGGCGGGCCAGGCGATGCTGGACCGGGCCGTCGCGCTGCACGTCGAGGGCGAACTGGCGGGCGCGGACGCCGCACGGGTGAAGCTGTTCTGCACCGAGATGCAGCAGCGGGTGATCGACCGATGCCTGCAGCTGTTCGGCGGCTACGGCTACATGATGGAGTACCCCATCGCCCGGCTGTACACCGATGCCCGGGTGGCGCGCATCTACGCAGGCACCAGCGAGGTCATGAAGGTGATGATCGCGAAGTCGCTCGGCCTCTAGTCACGGCCCGAGAAATTGGTTCGGTGAGACCCTTGTCACAGGCGGTCAACCTACCTACTGTGTGTTCAGTCGGTTGGTTGAACGAAGGGGTTCGGTGTCCGCTCCACAGGCAGGTGACGGGTCGTCGGTTCCCCGACCGTACGAGTCGCTGCTGGCCAAGGGCGAGGATCGCAAGGTCCGGATCCTCTCGGTCGCCGAACGGCTGCTGGCCCGCCACGGCTGGCGCAACACGTCGCTGGCGCAGATCGCGAAGGACGCGGGTGTCAGCCCCGCCGGTCTGCTGCACCACTTCGAATCCAAGGAGCAGCTGCTCAACGCCGTCCTGGACGCGCGCGACACCGACGACGATCTCCACGCCGACCGGTCCGGTGACCTGGTCACGGAGATCTGCCGGGTGGCCGAGCGATTCGACCGGGCGCCCGAACTCGTCGGCACGTTCACGGTGCTGCTCGTGGAGAACATCGCTCCCGACGCCCCGCTGCACGACCGGCTGCTGCAGCGGCAACAGGCCGCGGTCGACATCGTCGCCGAGCTGATCCGCAAGGGGCAGGCCGCCGGCCGCTACCGCACCGACTTCGACCCGGCCATCAAGGCCGTCGAGATTTTGGCGTTCGTCAATGGAATGGAGACCGCATGGCTGCTCGATCCTTCGATTCCCCTCAACGACGTGTTCAAGGGCTACGGCGAGGCGCTGGCCCGCGACTTCACGCCGCAGGAGGCCATGCAGAGCCGTCGGCTGACGCCGACTACGCCATGAGGTACCGACTCGACGTCGTGGCCGGCAGCGTCCCCGAGGTGGTCCAGTACGCCGGCGGGTGGCTCGTCGACCGCGTCATGGCCGGGTGGGACGTCACCGTCCTCATCTCCGGCGGTGGGGACCTGCGCCCACTGGAGATCCTCGGCGTCCAGGTCGCGGATCTCGAAGGGGCGCTGGAGATGTGGGCCGAGCGGCCGCATCCCCAGACGGTCGCTGTCTCGTCCTGCCTGTTCGGGTCGGACGCCCGGGTCCGCGAGGGCGTGCTCAACGCCCTCGACCAGGGCATGACCGAGGTGACGCTGTGGGGTGAGCAGTGGCCCGCCGAACTCGACACGGTCGGCTCCGTCGAACATCGCCTCAGCGCGGCGGCGCGCGCGTTCAAGGCCCAGGCGCTCGCAGCCGCCGACATCACCGACTCGGTGGCCGTCGATCGTGCCGAGACGTTCCTGTGCGGTGTCATGGCGTGTCCGTCGGTGGCGGCAGATCTGGTTCCCGCCAGCTGAGTTCGCGGCGTCAGCGGCGCAGATCGATCAGCACCTTGCCGATCGCCCGGCCCTCGGCGACGTGCCGGAGGGCGGCCACGGCGTCCGTCAGCGGGTAGGTCGCGCCGACGTGGGGCGTCACGCGTCCGGTCGCGAGCAGGTCGCTCAGTTCGCGCTCGTTGCGGGCGAACTCGTCGGCGGACACGTCCTGGAACTGGAACCCCACCACGGCGATTCCCTTGACCAGGACGAGGTTCAGGGGGATGCGCGGGATCACGCCCGAGGCGTACCCCACGGTGACGAAGCGGCCGCCGCGTCGCAGCGAGCGCAGCGCGGGCTCCGACAGCGCACCCCCCACCGGGTCGAGCACGGCGGAGCTGCCGTCGGGCAGTGCGTCGCGAAGCGCCGCGCGCAGGTCGACGCCCCGGTGGTCGACGAGGTGCGTGGCCCCGTACGACCGTGCGGCGTCCAACTTCTCGGCCGACGACGCCACCGCGGTGACCGTCGCCCCGAGCGCGACGCCGAGCTGGACGGCGGCCAGGCCGACACCGCCACCCGCCCCGAGGACCACCAGGTCGTCGCCGGGACCGATCCTGGCGACCGACCGCAGCGCGTGGTGGGCGGTGCGGTGGCCGACGCCGCCGGCTGCCGCACGGGCGGCGTCGATGCCGTCGGGGATGCGGGCGAGGGCGGCCGCGGGAGCGGCGACCAGCTCGGCGAACGCACCGACCATGCCGGTGCCCGTGACGCGGTCGCCCACGGCGAGAGACCCCGTGTCACCCCGTGTCTCGACGACCACCCCGGCGTACTCGCTGCCCGGGACGAACGGCGGCGGCACCGTCACCTGGTACGCGCCGGCGATCAGCAGGACGTCGGGGAAGTTCACCGCGGCCACGTCGACGCGCACCAGCGCCTCGCCGTCGGCGGGCGTCGGTGGAGGCACCTCCGAGATCCGCACGACGTCGGGCGACCCGTGGGCCGGGCATACCGCGGCGCGCATCACCCGGTGTAGTCGGTGGACTCGGCCAGCTCGGCCGCCGACGCCATCAGATCGGTGACGACCGGGCCGAAGGCGAGCAGTTTCTCGTCGTCGCCCGCTCGCTGGAAGCCCTGCTCCAGCACGATCGCCAGCTTCCACTTGGCCAGCACCAGGTAGTAGTCGAGGTCGTCCACCTGCCGTCCGGACACCTCGGCGTAGTGCGCGACCACCCGGTCGCGGCTGGGCATCCCACGCATGTCGACGTAGTTCATGTCGCCGGGCTCGGGCGCGTCGCAGTCCGTCGGCCAGCTCTGCACCATCCACGCGAGGTCGAGCTTGGGATCACCGACGGTGCCCATCTCCCAGTCGACGAGCGCTGCGAGACGGGCGGGTGCGCCGTGCCGGTACATCACGTTCGCGAACTGGTAGTCACCGTGCATGAGACCCGGGACGAAGTCGAGCGGCTGATGGGCCTTGAGCCAGTCCGTCGCCACCTCCAGGCCGGGCAGGTCGCGTGCCCTGATCCGCTCGAGGAAGCCGGTCCACCGGTCGACCTGCCGTTCGTGGAAGCCGTCCGGGCGGCCCAGGTCGTGCAGGCCCCTGGCCCGCCAGTCCACCCGCGACAGCAGCGCGATGCCCTCGGCCAGTTGGTAACTCAACCCGGCCCGGGCCTCGAGGTCGTGGTCGAAGGGCGCCGGCCACCGGCCTGGCTCGTCCATGGGCGACCAGCCGTCGACGAAGCCCATCAGGTAGAACGTGCGCCCCAGGACGCCGGCGTCGTCGCACACCGCGATCGCCGCGGTGTGCGGCACGTCTGAGCCGTCGAGCGCCTCGATGATGCGCCACTCGCGCAGGATCCCCCTGTCCCGGTCCGGCGGCGCGCCGGGCGGTGGCATCCGGATGACGCACTTCTGGTCGCCGCGGGTGAGTTCGTAGATCACGTTCTGGGTGCCGCCGGACAGGAAGCGGGCCGTCAGCGGTTCGCCCGCGCCGGGGAGACCGGCGTCGTCCATCCACGCGGCCAACCGGGTGACGTCGATGGCCGGATCGCTCACAGTTCGGCCGCCGCGAGGTCGAGGAACTCCGCGAAGCGCTGTCGGGCCTCGTCGCGCTTGCGGGGCAGCCACTCCGAGGGCCACACGTCGTCGGTGGCACGGTAGTCGCGCAGCACCTGCTTGGCGACGGTCGTCTTGTGCACCTCGGTGGGACCGTCGGCCAGTCCCATCACCGCGGCGCCGGTGACCATGGCGAGGAACGGCATCTCGTTGGTGACCCCGAGTGCGCCGTGTACCTGCATGGCGCGCCAGGCGATGTCGTGCAGCACCGTCGGCATGACGACCTTGACCGCCGCGATGTCCTTGCGGACCCGCTTGTAGTCGTTGAATTCGTCGATCTCCCAGGCGGTGTAGAGCACCAGGAGGCGGAACTGCTTGAGTTGGGCGTAGGAGTCGGCGACATAGCCCTGCACCACCTGTTTGTCGGACAGCAGGCTGCCCGCGGTCGTCCGGCTCAGCGCTCGCTCGCACATCATGTCGATCGCCCTCTGCGCCAACCCGATGGTCCGCATCGCGTGGTGGATGCGACCACCTCCGAGGCGTGTCTGGGCGATCGCGAAGGCCTGCCCCTCACCGCCCAGCAGCGCTGCGTCGGGTACGCGCACGTCCTCGTAGTGGATCAGCGCGTGGCTGCCTTCGCCCTCGGCCTCGCCGTAGAGGCCGCTGTTGCGCACGATGTGCACGCCCGGGGTGTCGGTCGGCAGCAGGAACATCGACATGCCCTGGTACGGGCTGACGTCGGGGTTGGTGACGACCATGACGATCAGGAACGACGCGGTACTGGCATTGGACGAGAAGTACTTCCAACCGTTGATCACCCAGTCGTCGCCGTCGCGGACCGCGCGGGTGGTGAACTGCGTGGGGTCGGCGCCGCCCTGCGGCTCGGTCATCGAATAGCTGGAGAACAGCTCGCCCTCGAGCAGCGGCCGCAGGTAGCGGTCCTTCTGGTCGGGCGTGCCGTAGTGCGCGATGATCTCCGCGTTGCCGGTGTCGGGAGCCTGACAGCCGAACACGATCGGCGCCCACTGCGAGCGGCCCAGGATCTCGTTGAGCAGCGCCAGCTTCAGCTGGCCGTAGCCCTGACCGCCCAGTTCGGGACCGAGATGCGTTGCCCAGAGCCCCTTCTCGCGGACCCGCTCCTTCAGCGGGTCGACGACCCTGCGTCTCGCCTCGTCGAGCGGCGTGAACTGCAGGTGTGGCCAGATGAGGTCGAGCGGCTCGATCTCGGTGCGCACGAAGTCATCGGCCCAGTCCAGCAGTTCCTGGTACTCGGGGTCGGTCTCGAAGTCCCACACGGTGCCTCCTCGGCGGTGGTCGGGGTCTAACGACGGCGCGTGTAGCCGTCGACGAGCGTGACGATGTCCGCGGTGACGACATCGGTGAACGAGCGTGTTCCGAAAGCGCCCGCGGCCCAGTGCCGTGCGCCTTCGCTGACCATCGTCTGGGCGAGATAGGCGAGGTGGGTCACGTCGGCGTCGGTCGCGGTGCCCAGCTTGCCGTCGCTCGCGGCGCGGGTGAAGAGTTCGCTGAACATGTCGGTGTCCTGGCCGAGTCGGACGCCCTCGGCGAGCAGTCGGTGTTCGTGGCGGTACCCCTCGAGAATGGTCTCGACGATCAGCTCGCGCGGATTGCGGGCCATCGACGTCTCGAACGACCGCAGTGCGGCGGCGATCACCGCGTCGATCTCGTAATCCCCGTCGAGCAGTGCGTGGATGGTGCGGTGCGCCGTCCGGGTCGACATGACGCCGACCTCGAAGAGCACGTCCTCCTTGCGGGGGAAGTAGAAGTAGAACAGCGCCTTCGACACGCCGGCCGCCGTGCAGATCTCCGCGACCGTGGTGTGGGAGTACCCCTTGGTGCGCCACAGTGCCATCGCGGCCTGCACCAGCATCCGCTTGGTCTTGTGCGACTTGGCTCGCTGGAACGTCGCACGGCGCTGACCCCGGTCAGCACCGGGTTCGCGCCGAGACGTGGTCACACCGAGACCATAACCCGATTTCACGAAGCTGACCAGAGTCCAACTAACTCTCCGGTCGGCAACCGGCGGCAGACTGGGAGGCATGACGACGGCACTGCGCGCGGCGGCACTGGCGTTCGGTCTCCTCGCCCTGACCGCGGGTGGGTTGCAGCTGTGGGCCCATGCGGCCGGCGGCGGCGTCCGCCACCTGGTGCTCGGGATCTTCGCGACGGCGGTGGGAGTCAGCGTGTTCGCCGCCGTCGTGTCCGAGGTACGCGCCCGCCGGCGGTGAGTGCGGTGCGCTAGGCGACGGGTGGCCTCGGCGCCGCGTCACGCGTGCCGGCCCGCCGGGTCAGGTGGTCGATCTGCAGGTAGGTGGCGTACAGCACCAACGGCGGCAGGACGATGAACGGGACGTTCTCGGCGATGAACTTGAACCCGAGCCCGAAGGCGCCCTGGCCGATGTCGGCGAATCCCGCTCCCACCTCCGAGAGGAAGTAGACAGCGGTGCTGCTCATCAGCACCGCGACACCGGCGAAAGTCACCCACAGGCAACGTATCCGCGACTCGATCGGCAATTCCGGACGGATCAATCGCGTCCACATGACGAACACCGTGGCGCCGGTCAGCACGCCGACGATCTCCAGCGCGAAGATCCACGGATTGCCGCTGACGTACCGGGTGTCGGCCAATCCGTACTGCCACCACAGCCACTTCCAGCCGGGATCGGTCGTCGGCGCCCAGAGGCCGAGCGGGTGCCCGATGAGGAACATCAGCTCGTAGCCGATCTGGCTGCCCGCCGTGTACGGCAGGTAGAAGAGCGTCAGTTCGGCCGCCCTGTCCAGGCGGGTCCGCCGCTCGCCGGGTGCGTCCCACAGGATCACCAGGGGGAGTAGCAGTACCGGAACGCCGAAGATCAGGTTGACGATCACGTCGGTGGTGAACGTCGGGGGGATGAGATCGATCTGGACGCCGATCGTCATCAACAGGAAGACCGCGAAGGTGAACAGGCCGGTGTACAGGTAGATGCGCCCGCGGTGCGGTGCGACCGGTCGGGCGAAGTTCGTCTCGGGCTGCTCCACCGTCGTCATCGACGTCCACCTTTGCGGTTGAGAATGGCAATCTCACCTACTTGCCACTTGGCAGCATATCGACGGCACCCCGTCTGGGGAACCGTATGGCTCGAGCTGTCAGCGTCGCCCACGAGGCGCGGCGAGTTCGTGCAGTGACGACAGGAAGAGTTCATCCATCCGCGGGCTGAGTTCGGCGAGCGTGGCGGCGTGGGCATGACTCGCCGGGCCGAAGACTCGTCGCAGCGAATCTCCATCGGTGGCGGCGCCGATCGACAGACACAGGCATCCCATGCCGTCTGCCCGAAGTTCCTCGAGGGCCATGCGGACGTCGGCCTCTGCATACCGACCCTCGTAGCCGTCGTCGTAGGGATGACCGTCCGAGAGTACGAGCAGGAGTCGATTGGGGGTTCCGGAGTCGCGCTGCAGGATTGCGGCCGCGCCGCGGATGCCCGCACCCAGGCGCGTGTATCCCGCCGGTCGTAGTCGATCGAGGCGGGCCCGGCTCTGCGCTCCGAAGCGCTGCCCGAACGTCTTGACGGTGGGCAGATGCACCGCGTCGCGGCCGTGCGAGCGGAACCCGTACACCGCGACGCGGTCGCCGAGTTCGTCGAGTGTCGCGGCGAGCGTGGCTGCGGCGCGGCGTTGATGTTCGTGGACGGCGAGACCCTCGGGGTGGGCGTCGGTCGCCGATCCCGATGCGTCGAGAAGTATGAGCACGCCCAGATTCCGGGCGATCTTGCGGCGTTCCGTGTAGACGTGCTCGTCGGGGGAGTGTCCCGATCTCAGATCCACGAAGAGGTCTATCAGCGCCTCGGTGTCCAGATCGTCCCCGTCGGGCCGGGCACGCAATGCCCTGAGGCCGAGACCCACCCGCGAGAGTCTCTGCCGCAGCACCGCGTCGCGGGGCACGCCGGCACACGGGACGTCCGCACCGGTGACGATCGGGAAGTCGACGACCCGGCACCAATCCTCGCGGTAGCGGCTGCCGTACACGTCCCACTCCGGGTAGCGGGCGCCGCCGACCCCGACGGCGCTGCCGGCCCGCCCGTCACCGGTGAACACGATGGGGGTGGGCGACGGCCGTGCGGCCCCGCTGGTCGTCGACGAGCGACGGATCGAGCCGAGCCCCGACTCGCCGCCGGCGCCGTCGCCTCCCTGGGCGCGGGAGCTGCCGAACAGTGCGCGCAGGAATCGCGCCGGTGCCTGCGCACCGACCGGGAGTTCGAAGAGTCGCAGGATGCGGCTCTTCTCGGACGGTTCGTCGTCCTCGTCGCCGTCGTCCGTCTCGGCTGCGTCGGCGGGGTCGAACGTCAGCGCGAGGCCTCCGTCGCCGGCGGCGGAGTTCGTGGGCGTCGGTGCACGCATCAACATCGACGGGCGGATCGTGCCGAACCAGTCCGGCGCGGCGGCGATCGCCGTTCTGCCCCCGGCGATGTCGAGGGACTCCTCGGCGCTCGAGGATCGGGCGGCCGTCCGACACGCAGCGGCTGCCAGGGGGATCCGCTGCGCGAGTTCGGCCAGCACGCGGTGGCCCTCCAGTGTCAGATAGCGTCGCGCCACCGACGGCCGTCCCCGCAGGTGCCGCACGTGCTGACGATCGAAGCTGCCCGCGCCCAGCAGGGCGCTCTGCACCAGGACCTCGTGACGCTGGTGATCGATGGTGTGGTCCGCCGAGACGAACACCACCCGTCCGTCGGTGTGGGCGGCCTGACCGACCGCCGCTGCCGCGACGTCCAGATGCCGCCCCGCGAGAAAGCTCGCGAGGAATCGAAGCCGTTCCGGCGCAGCGGGATCGGAGTTCACGGTCGTGGCAGGACCGCATCGGCCAGCTCGCCGAGGGCGCGGATCACGTCGTCGTCGTCGGACAGCACCTCCACGACGGCGGACTGGACCGCGTCCCGCAGGGCGAGTCCCTCGGCGACGAGGCCGCCCGCGAGGATCAGCATGCGCGTCGATGCGACCTCGTTGAGTGCCGACCCGTCCAGGTCGCGGATGGCAGCGCCCAGCGCGACCAGCGATCTCGCGGTCGGCTCGGGTATGCCGGCCTCGTGGGCCACCACGTCGGTCTCGACGTCGGCGGTGGGGAAGCCGAGCGTGATCGCGATGAACCGCTGACGCGTCGACTCCTTGAGGTTCTTGAGGATGCTCTGATAGCCGGGGTTGTAGGAGACCACGAGCTGAAAGCCCGGCGCCGCAGACAGAGTCGTGCCCAACCTGTCCATCGGGAGTTCACGGCGGTGGTCTGCGAGCGGGTGGATGACGACCGTCGTGTCCTGGCGGGCTTCGACGATCTCGTCGAGATAGCAGATGGCGCCCTCCCGCACGGCCCGGGTCAGCGGACCGTCGGCCCAGAGTGTCTCGCCGCCCTTGAGCAGGAAACGGCCGACGAGGTCGGCCGAGGTCATGTCCTCGTGGCCGGCCACGGTGATCAGGTCGCGTCCGAGTTCGTGGGCCATGGCCTCGACGAAGCGCGTCTTACCGCACCCGGTGGGCCCCTTGAGCAGTACCGGTGACCCCCGCCGCGCCGCCGCCCGGAAGGTCTCGACCTCCCTGCTCACGGTGCGGTAGAAGGGTGCCGGCGAACCCGGTCCGGTGCTACTGCCCGTCATCGCTGCCCGGGCGTTGGATCGGGACCACCGGTGGCACGCTCGCCCCGTCTGGCAGCACCAGTTCACCGTCGTGGTCGACGAAGCCCGAGTGCTTGGTCGGGAGTGGCAGAACGGGATCCGGGCACGGTCGGTCGGTTCCCTCGCCGCAGATGCCTGGGTTGAAGTACGAGCGCTCCTGCACGTCAGCCGGCCACGGGTCGCCGTGCATCCCGAGCCAGGTCGCGGGCACGTTGTAGAAGAGGAAGAAGCAGGCGCTCACACCGCCGAAGATCGCGAGGAAGCGGACGAACTGCTGCTTGACGGCCCCGCCGCGCACCCGGTCCAGGCCTCGCTCGACCACGGTCCGTCCGCGGTCGTCGGTGAAGAAGCGCAGGCAGCACAGCGCCGCCTGGACGCCACCCCACATCAGGCCCTCGTAGATCGGCCACTGGTAGTACGTGCCGGCGTTGAACGACAGGGACTGGATGGCGCCGGGGTAGGAGTAGAAGCCGATCGGCAGCATGACCAACGCCTCCATGACGAAGTCGAACACGAAGGCGATCGCATACGTGACCAGCACCAGTCGCAGATTGCTGATCGTGGGCCAACGGTTCTTGATCCTGCGCATGAGCCAGCACCCGACGATGGTGATGAGGAGGACGCCGTACATGTAGCCGGGGATGTTGGTCAGCAGCGGTTCCGGCACGGTGTGACCCGGTTCCTCGTGGGCCACCCAGCCCGGGATGTGCGGCGCCCACGACCCGCGGTTCCACAGCCACGCGTTGTAGGTGCACCAGGTGCTGTAGTAGTTCAGCATCGGATCCTGGAACATCATCAGGCCCATCGACACCAGCAGCATGCCGTCGAGCGTGATGCGCTTCTCCCGCAGCCACGGCCGGACGAGGAAGAACCACAGTGCGAACGGCAGGCCGATCCACAGGATGACGGCGTTGGCGATCAGCGGGATCTGCATGTACATCGGCGGCTCGCTCGGTCCACCATCGACCGGTTCGAAGAAGGGGCCGCTGACCCACCGGACGAACACGTAGACCGTGTACGCCAGGAACACGGCGCCGACCGTCGCCCAGGCCTTGTAGGCACCCGACGACGGCGACTTCTCGATGCCCAGGCCGCTTGTCGCGCCTGCCGATTCGGTGACGGCGGACTTCTTGCGCAGCTGACTCATGATCCGATTCCCCTCGGTGATCCTGGAGGCGGACGCCCGCCGCGAAACCGGCTCGTGGGCGTCCTAACGGGACTGAATATACTCATGAGTATCTCGGCTGCCAACGGGTATCTCAGAATCTGTGACAGACTTTCGCCATGGTGGAGCGGTGGACCCGCGAGCGGCGGCTCGAACACACCCGCGCGCTGTTGCTCGACGCCGCCGAGGACGTCTTCGCCGAAAGGGGTTTCACCCCAGCCACGCTGGATGACATCGCGCACGCCGCCGGCTACACCAAGGGCGCCATCTACAAGCACTTCGCGACCAAGGAAGAGCTGTTCCTGGCGGTCAGCGATCGCTACTGGCGGCGCTATTTCGACAACTTCGCCGAGGTGCTGTCGGGTTCGAACCGCGTCGGTGGACGCGAATTGGACGAGATCGCCGAGCGCTGGCGCCAGTTGAGCATCGATCGCGGCGCCGAGCATGCCGCACTGGGACTCGAGTTCACGTTGTATCTGGTCCGCAACCCGGAGGCGCGGGAACGCGTGGCCGCCAAGCGCTCCGAAGTCGTCGAGGCCTTGGCGACGTTCATCGTCGACGGCATCGCGGCGATGGGAGGCAGTCTGCGGATACCACCACTGACCTTCGCGCGGGCGCTGGTCGCCACCAGTGACTCGGTCGTCCTCGGAAGTCAACTCGACGACGTGGACCTGTTCAGGCCGATGGTGGAGATGTACCTGTCGGCGATCACGCTGCCCGACTGACTCGCCGACCGTCGACGGCCCGGAGTCAGCGGGGCGCCACCGCGATCGACTTGGTGTCGGTGTACCCGTCGATGCCCTCGCGGCCGAGTTCTCGGCCGTAGCCGCTGGACTTCACGCCGCCGAACGGTGCAAAGGGATCCATGGTGTAGCCCTGGTTCACGCCGAACGTACCGGTGCGGATGCGTTGCGCGACAACGAGTCCGCGGTCGATGTCGGCGGTGAACACCGAGCCCGCCAGGCCGTAGTCGGAGTCGTTGGCGATGGCCACGGCGTCGTCCTCGTCCGCGTACGGGATGACGGTGAGCACCGGTCCGAAGATCTCCTCGCGGGCGATGCGCATGGAGTTGTCGGCGTCCGCGAACAGCGTCGGACGGACGTACCATCCGCGGTCGACGCCGTCGGGCATCTCGGTGCCGCCCACCACCAGGCGTGCGCCTTCGCGAAGGCCGACGTCGATGTACTCGCGGACCCGTGCCTGCTGGCGCCGTGCGACGAGCGGACCGACCTGTGTCGCCTCGTCCCAGGGATCGCCGACGGTGAGGCCGCCGACTTCCGCCGCGAGCGCGTCGACGAACTCGTCGGCCCGACCGGCGGGCACCAGCACCCGCGTCAGGGCGTTGCAGATCTGTCCAGCGTTCGACAGGCTGGCCGACCGGATGCCGGTCGCCACGGTCGCGGGGTCCGCGTCGTCGAGGACGATGGCCGCGGACTTGCCGCCCAGTTCGAGGCTGACGCGGCGGAGGTCGACGGCGCACGCCGCGGCGACGGCCCTGCCCGCGTCGGTCGACCCCGTGAACGACACCTTGTCCACCCCGGGGTGATTCACCAGGTATTCGCTGAGTTCGCGACCGCCGGGAAGCACGCTGACCACCCCGGGCGGCAGATCCGCCTCGGCGAGGAGATCCGCCAGGAGCAGTGCGTCGAACGGCGTCTCCGGGGCGGGCTTCACGATCACCGAGCATCCGGCCAACAGTGCGGGCACCAATTTGGTGATGATCAGGAACTGCGGCATGTTCCACGGCACGACGGCCGCGGCGACGCCGACGGGCTCGCGATGAACGTGGACGTCGGAGCCGTACCGCCCCGGGCGTACCTCCTGCCACGGGTAGGTTTCGGCCAGGTCGCAGAACGCGGTGATCATGCTCCATGGCAGGGCGACCTGCGCGCGCCGGGCGAAGCCGATCGGGGCGCCCAGTTCGGTGGTGATGAATTCGGCCATCTCCGTGCGACGTTCGCCGTAGACCGTGGCCAGCCGGCGGACGGCGGCGATGCGCTCTCCCGGGTCCAGTCTCGGCCACGGCCCGTCGTCGAAGGCGGTCCGGGCGGCGGCCACCGCGGCATCGACGTCCGCCGGGGCCGCGGCGGCCACCCGCCCCACGGGGGTCTCGGTGGACGGTGACGTCACCTCGATGTGGGCATCGGTATCGGGTACCACCCACGTGCCGCCGATGAAGAGCCTGTCCTGATGCAACCGACGATTCCCTTCGTGCCACGGTGCGGATTATCAACTACTTGTCATTGATGTTCGGAGCATATACCGTCGTCGGCGCGGGTTCACGCCGATGCTCGAAATGCCCGCTGGCATTGCTGATTGCGCATCGGTCTGACGTAGACCCTGCACGAGGACGTGCAGCCCGAGTCGACAGGAGATGGCCATGCCTCGCTTCCCGAAACCGGCGGAGGGCAGCTGGACCGAGCACTATCCGCAGCTGGGCACCGCTCCGGTGTCCTACGAGGACTCCATCGACCCCGAGCACTACGAGATCGAACGTCGGGCGGTGTTCAAGCGTGCCTGGCTGAACGTCGGTCGCGTGGAACGGATCCCGCGGAAGGGGAGCTACTTCACCCGCGAACTCAAGGTGGCCAACACGTCGATCATCGTGGTGCGCACCGGGTCCGGCACCGGCACCGGCGAGATCAAGGCGTACCACAACATCTGCAGACATCGCGGCAACAAGCTGGTGTGGAACGACATGCCGCTGGAGGAGACCAGCGGTGTGTGTCGGCAGTTCACCTGCAAGTACCACGCGTGGCGCTACGACCTGGACGGCAACTTGACCTTCGTGCAGCAGGAGGGAGAGTTCTTCGACCTGGACAAGAGTCAGTACGGCCTGGTCGGCGTGCACTGCGAGGTGTGGGAGGGCTTCATCTTCGTCAACTTCGCGCCGGAACCCGAGCAGACGCTGCGCGACTTCCTCGGCCCCATGATCACGAATCTGGAGGGCTACCCGTTCGGGCAGATGACGTCGCGGTGGCACTACCAGTCCGAGGTCAAGGCCAACTGGAAGCTCTACATGGACGCCTTCCAGGAGTTCTATCACGCGCCCGTACTGCATGCGAACCAGTCGCCGACGGCCTACTCGAGGGCGGCCGCGGAGGCGGGATTCGAGGCGCCGCACTACCGCATCGAGGGCCCACACCGGCTGGTCAGCACCTCCGGTGTCCGCGCCTGGGAGATGGCCGAAGAGATGCGCAAGCCGATCGAGGACATCTGCCGAAGTGGTCTGTTCGGGCCGTGGGAGAATCCGGACATCGGGGAGATGCCCGTGGGCTTGAATCCCGCCAAATGCGATCCGTGGGGCCTGGATTCGTTCCAGTTGTTCCCGAACTTCGTCATCCTGTTCTGGGGCCAGGGCTGGTACCTGACCTATCACTACTGGCCGACGTCCTACAACACCCACGTGTTCGAGGGGACGGTCTACTTTCCGGAACCCCGCACCCCACGGGAGCGCATCGCGCAGGAGTTGGCGGCGGTCTCGTTCAAGGAATACGGGTTGCAGGATGCGAACACCCTCGAGGCCACGCAGAGCATGATCGAGTCGCGCGTGCTCGACGACTTCGTGCTGTGCGATCAGGAGGTGCTGATCCGGCACCTGCACCAGGAGACGGCCGCCTGGGTCGAGGACTACCTCGGCAAGACCGCGGAGGTGTGACGTGACGACGGCGACGACGAGCATGCTGCCCACGGAGTTCGCGGACCTGGAGCCCTTCGCCGAATGGTGCCTGGGCTCCGAGAAGGAGCGGTACGCCAAGCGACTCGGCAGCACGATGCGCGACATGCAGGCGTTCTACGACGCGGTGACGCCGCGCGCGGAGGAGGCGATCTCCTACTGCGACAAGTTCCCCCTCGACGACCTGCCCGAGGACGTGCTGAACCTGATGCACCTGCTGTACTCGATGATCATGGTGTCGTTCCCGGTGGAGTGCTGGAAGCAGCCACGCGTGCCCGACTCGGGCGCCACGTCCCTGGACTGCGACTCCGAGCCCGTCCCGTGACCACGACGGTCCTGCGTGCCGCCCGGTGGGTGGACGTGGAGGCGGGTCGGGTTCGATCGCCTGCCGTGCTCGTCGTCGAGGACGACCGGATATCGGCGGTCGATCCCGACGTACTTCCGGAGAACCCGGACGCGGTCATCGACCTCGGCGACGTCACGCTGCTGCCCGGTCTGATGGACATGGAATTGAACCTGTTGATCGGCGGCCCCGGCGGACCGGAGGGGCTGCCCAGCCCCATGCACGGCGTGCAGGACGATCCGGCCTACCGGACGCTGCGAGGTGCGGTCAACGCGCGCTCGACGCTGGAGGCCGGCTTCACCACCGTCCGCAACCTCGGACTGATGGTGAAGACCGGTGGCTATCTACTCGACGTCGCGCTCATGCGGGCCGTCGATCAGGGGTGGCACGTCGGGCCGCGGATCTACCCCGCCGGCCATGCGGTCACCCCGTACGGCGGACACCTGGATCCCACGGTCTTCCAGCGGCTCGCGCCCGGGATCATGCCCCTGTCGGTCGCGGAGGGCATCGCCAACGGCGTCGACGAGGTCCGCGCGTGTGTGCGCTACCAGGTCCGGCACGGCGCCAAGCTCATCAAGGTGTCGGCCTCGGGCGGCGTGATGTCGCACAGCACCGCGCCCGGTGCGCAGCAGTACTCGGACGACGAATTCGCCGCGATCGCCGACGAGGCACACCGCGCCGGCGTGCGCGTCGCCGCACATGCGGTGGGCGACAGTTCGATCAGGGCGTGCATCAGGGCGGGCATCGACTGCATCGAGCACGGCTTCCTGGCCTCGGACGACACGATCAAGTTGATGGCGGACACGGGCACGTTCCTGGTGTCGACCACCTATCTCACCGAGGCGATGGCGATCGACCGCATCGCACCCGAGTTGCGTAAGAAGGCCGAGGTGGTCTTTCCGCAGGCGCAGGCGATGCTGCCCAAGGCGATCGCCGCCGGTGTTCGCATCGCCTGCGGTACCGACGCGCCGGCGATCCCGCACGGCGACAACGCGAAGGAGATCGTCGCGTTGGTCCGGCGCGGCATGACGCCCATGCAGGCGCTACGGGCGGCCACCGTCACCAGCGCCGAACTGATCGCTGCCGACCACGAACTCGGCAAGTTGGCTGCGGGTTACCTCGCCGACGTCATCGCCGTACCCGGTGACCCATCGGTTGACATCGCGAACACACTGGACGTGCGGTTCGTGATGAAGAATGGCGTGGTCTACAAGAACTGACGTCGTATGGGGAGAAGCGGGCATGGAACAGAAG
Source organism: Mycobacterium sp. PTI7 (assembly GCF_056679845.1). NCBI lineage: Bacteria > Bacillati > Actinomycetota > Actinomycetes > Mycobacteriales > Mycobacteriaceae > Mycobacterium > Mycobacterium sp. PTI7. The sequence continues at coordinate 2,861,392 of NZ_CM155252.1, read as the reverse complement.
GACAACATCCTCTGGCTGCTCAAGCAGGCCTGGTACTTCTCGCTGACCTCGGTGAACGAGTCCGTGAGCGAGCACGGCGTCAGCACCGCGCAGATCGGCATGCTGCGACAACTCGCCTCCGAGCCCGGCTTGTCCGGAGCCGAACTCGCCCGGCGCATGCTGATCAGCCCGCAGGGGGTGCAACTCGGTCTCAAGGAACTCGAGCGCCGTGAACTCGTGGAACGCAAGCAGGATCCGCAGCACGGCCGCATCCTCCAGGCGTTCCTCACCGACCACGGACGACAGGTCGCCGAAGCCGTCGTCAGTGACGCGATCACCGCGCAGGACAAGGTATTCGGCGTACTCAGCGACGCCGAGCAGGCCACGCTCCGAGAGCTGCTGGGACGGATCATCGAGCAGGGCACCGGCCACGAACTGCACCACGATCACATCGGACCCGAATGATCCCGCACGGGGGCTGATTCGCTTGCCATGAATGACAAGTACTTGATAATGTCGAGTCATCATGGCCGAAGGCACCGAAGTGGACGGGTTCGCGGCGCTGCGCATCGCCCGCGTGGTGCGCGAGACGGCGGACGCGGTATCCCTGGTGCTGGACGTGCCCGAGCACTGTTCGCGTCGATTCCGTTACCAGGCAGGCCAGTTCCTCACGCTTCGGGTCACCGTCGGCGGACGGGACCTCCGGCGGTGCTATTCGATGTCGTCGGCGCCGGTCGAGGACGAACTGCGCATCACGGTGAAGCGCGATCCCGGCGGCGTGGTGTCCAACTGGATCAACGACACCGCCGCCGAGGGCGACGAGGTGCACGTCGCGCCCCCGGAGGGACGGTTCGTGCTGCGCGGGGACCTCAGCGGAGCAACCGAATTGGTGGCGTTCGCCGGGGGTAGCGGAATCACCCCGATCATGTCGCTCGCACGTGCGGCGGTCGACGACCCGGACCGTCGGGTCCGGCTCTTCTACGCCAACCGCGCCAGGGGATCGGTGATCTTCGACGATTCGCTCGACCGGCTGGTCGGCGAGCACGGCGACCGGGTGGTGGTGCACAGGCACTTCGACGAGGACGACGGTGTCATCACCGCCGCCGCGGTCCAGGCCTTCATCGAACCCGCGGGAAATGCGCACTACTACGTGTGTGGGCCCGGCCCGTTCATGGACGCCGTCGAGGCAAGCCTTCTGGCGGCAGGGGTGAAGGAATCGCGACTGCACCTCGAACGCTTCACGGTCGTCGCGCCGGAGCCGTCCGCGATCGACCTGTCCTCGGTCACCGAGGACGTGCTGATCGAACTCGACCGGAAGAAGGTCGTGGCGTCGTATCGGCGGGGCGACACCCTGCTGCAGACGGCCCGGGCGGCCGGCCTGCGGGCGCCGGCATCGTGCGAAACGGGTTCGTGCGGAACCTGCATGGCCCGCATCGTCGAGGGCAGCGCCCACATGCTCAACAACGACGCGCTGGACGACGACGAAGTGGACGAGGGCTGGGTGCTGACGTGTCAGTCGCTGCCCACCAGCCGAAGGGTTCGGATGACCTATGAGTAACGGTGCTGCGCCCCATGAGTCACGGAGCCGCGTCGCGGTGGTGACCGGCGGTGCGTCCGGAATGGGCGAGGCCACCTGTCACGAGCTGGGCCGACGGGGCCATGCGGTTGCGGTGCTGGACCTGGACGAGAGTGCCGCGCAGCGCGTCGTCGACGACTTGCGGGCCGATGGCGTGACCGCGCTCGCGGTGGCGGCCGACGTCAGCGATCACGCGGCCGTGAACGAGGCCTTCGCCACCGTGCGGTCCGGACTCGGACCGGTGCACGTGTTGGTGACCAGCGCGGGAATCGTGGGCTGGTCACCCTCGGTGGACCTGACGCCGCAGGCGTGGCAACGGGTCATCGACGTGAACCTGACGGGCACCTTCTTCTGCGCGCAAGCGGCCCTGCCCGACATGATCGACGCCGCCTGGGGACGCATCGTGATGATCTCGTCGTCCAGCGCCCAGCGCGGGTCCCCGGGCATGGCCCACTACGCCGCGTCCAAGGGGGCGCTCATCTCACTCACCAAGTCGTTGGCCCGCGAGTACGGTCCGAATGGCATCACCGTCAACAACATTCCGCCGTCGGGCATCGAGACGCCCATGCAGCACCACGGGCAGGCGACCGGCAATCTGCCTCCCAACGAGCAGATGGCCGCGAGCATCCCGCTGGGCCACCTGGGCACGGGTGACGACATCGCAGCGGCCGTCGGCTTCCTGTGCTCGGAGCAGGCCGGGTTCATCACCGGCCAGACCCTCGGTGTCAACGGCGGTTCGGTGATGTGATGACGGAAGACGTCGAGAGGCAGGGGATGTCAGATGCGTAAGTGGCCCAAGCCCAGCGAGGGCAGCTGGACCGAGCACTATCCGGAACTCGGTACCGGTCCGGTGTCGTTCCGCGACTCGACCTCGCCCGAGTTCTACGAACTCGAACGCGAGGCCGTCTTCAAGCGCGCGTGGCTGAACGTCGCGCGCGTCGAGGAGCTGCCGCGGACGGGTAGTTACCTCACCAAGGAGATCGAGGTCGCGAAGTCCTCGGTGATCGTGGTGAAGGATCGCGACGGCCAGATTCGCGCGTTCCACAACATCTGCCGGCATCGCGGGAACAAGCTGGTGTGGAACGACTTCCCGAATGAGGAGACCAAGGGCACGTGCAGGCAATTCACCTGCAAGTACCACGGCTGGCGATACGGCCTCGGCGGTGAGCTGACCTTCGTTCAGCAGCCGGGGGAGTTCTTCGACCTCGACCGGAGTCGATACGGGCTCGCGCCGGTCGCGTGCGACGTGTGGAACGGCTTCGTCTTCATCAACTTCGATCCCGAGCCGCGCCAGTCGCTGCGAGAGTTCCTCGGCCCGATGGTCACCGCACTCGACGACTATCCGTTCGAGCTGATGACGGAGCGCTACGACTTCGTCGCGCACAACAACAGCAACTGGAAGGTCTTCGCGGACGCCTTCCAGGAGTACTACCACGTGCCGTCGCTGCACAGCCAGCAGATTCCGACCGAGGTGCGTCAGCCCGATGCGACGTTCGAGTGCGGGCACTTTCAGATCGATGGGCCGCACCGCCTGGTGTCCACCGCGGGTACCCGGCGGTGGCTGCTCGCCCCGGAGTTCATGTATCCCGTCGAGCGTGCAACGCGCAGCGGGTTGGTGGGACCGTGGCGCACGCCGGAGACCCATCAGTCCGCCGGGCTGAATCCCGGTGACATCGAGCCGTGGGGTATCACGAACTTCCAGATCTTCCCCAACCTGGAGATCCTGATCTACCACGGCTGGTACCTGCTCTACCGGTACTGGCCGACCTCGCACAACACCCACCGGTTCGAGGCCTACAACGCCTTTCACCCCGCTGCCACGGTGCGCGAGCGGGTCGAGCACGAAGTCGCCTCGGTGGTGCTCAAGGAGTTCGCGCTGCAGGACGCGGGCATGCTCGGCGGCACGCAGGCCGCCCTCGAGTACGGCCTGGACGAACCCACCGTCGACGAATATCCGCTCAACGACCAGGAGATCCTGGTCCGCCACCTGCACAAGGTGTCGGTCGACTGGGTCGACGCGTATCGGCGCGAGCACGAGCCGGTGGAGGTGTGACCATGCTGCCCAGCTCGTTCGCCGAGTACGAGCAGTACGCCGAACAGTGGTGCCTGGCAACCGAACCCGAACGATGGGCGATGCGCCTCTCGACGCCGATGCCGGCGATCCGCGAGTTCTACGACGCGTTCACGCCACGGTTCGAGGAAGCGATCGACTACTGCGACAAGTTCCCGCTCGAGGAACTGCCCGACGACGTGCTGAACCTGCTGCACCTCGTCTACTCCATGATCATGGTGTCGATGGCCGTCGAGGTCTTCGGCACCCAGAAGCCCGCCGACTCCGCCGACGCCGTCATCGACCGCGTCAGCGCGCCGGTGCCCTGAGGAAGGTCTGAACTTGAGCGTCTTGATGATCACCAAGCTCACCGCGTCGGTGGGCGCCGAAGTGACCGGCGTCGACTCCGATCGACTGCGAACCGACGACACACTGGGTTCGGCCATCCTGGAAGCACTGGAGGACAACGGAGTTCTGGTGTTTCCGGGCCTCGCGCTCGAGCCGGCGGCGCAGGTGGCGTTCTCCCGTCGCCTGGGCGAGATCGATCACTCCTCGGATGGCCATCATCCCGTGGCCGGCATCTACCCGGTGACGCTGGACAAGTCGAAGAACTCGTCCGCCGCCTACCTGCGGGCCACCTTCGACTGGCACATCGACGGCTGCACCCCGCTCCACGACGAGTGTCCGCAGAAGGCCACGGTCCTGTCCGCCAAGCAGGTGGCCTCGAGCGGTGGCGAGACCGAGTTCGCGAACTCCTATGCGGCCCACGAGGCCTTCACCGATGCCGAGAAGGAGCGCTTCGGCGCGCTACGGGTCGTGCACTCCCTGGAGGCGTCGCAACGCCGGGTCAATCCCGACCCGTCGCCGGAGGAGGTGACGCGGTGGCGGGCCCGGCCCACCCACGAACATCCACTGGTGTGGACGCACCGCAGTGGCCGCAAGTCGCTGGTGCTCGGCGCCTCCGCCGACCACGTCGTCGGCATGGACGTCGACGAGGGCCGGGTGCTGCTCGCCGACCTGCTCGCCCGCGCAACGCAACCCGAGCTGGTGTACAGCCACCACTGGTCGGTGGGGGACACCGTCATCTGGGACAACAACGGCGTCCTGCACCGGGCGGCGCGGTATGCGCCCGACTCGCCGCGCGAGATGTTGCGTACGACCGTCCTCGGCAACGAGCACATCCAGTAGGTGAGTCAGCCACGGATCACGCCACTGCCGCGCGCGGAGTGGGGCGACGGGACACGACGGGCCCTGAGCCCGCTGCTGCCCGCCGAGCGCGCGAACCCGGACGACGCGGGTGCGCTGCTGTCGACGCTGCTGCGACACGAGTCGCTGACGCAGGCCTACCTACACTTCAACGCGCACCTCCTGTTGCATTCGACGCTGTCGCCACGGGTGCGGGAGATCGCGATCCTCCGCGCAGCGGTACATCGCGACTGCGAATACCTCTGGGATCACCACGTGCCGCTGGCGCGTCGCGCCGGGTTGACCGACGACGAGATCGCGGCGGTGCGCGCCGGCGGTGGAGTCGCGCTCGGTGACCTGGACCTGCTCGTCGCGGCTGCCTCCGACGAACTGGACCTGCAGCACACGCTGTCGGAGCGGACGTGGACGGCGTTGAGCGAGCCGTTCGGCGAGCGGCAACGCATGGATCTGGTGTTCACCGTCGGCGCGTACCACCTGTTGGCGCTGGCCGTGAACGCCTTCGGGATCGACGGTGATTGACCACCGTCGTTGACGGGGGTTGGCCGGTGTGAAAACCTGATACCCAAGTATGAGAATTACATTCTCATCCGATGAGATCGTCGCCCGAAGGAGCTGTGCATGACGGAGGACCTCACCACGGTCGACTTCTTCCGGGACGGGCGGTTGACCGACGACCCGTACCGGTTCTACGAGGCCTTGCGCGAGAAGTGCCCGGTGAGCCGTGAGGACCACTACGGCGTGACGATGGTGACCGGCTGGCAGGAGGCGGTCGACGTCTACAACGACTCCGACACCTTCTCGTCGTGCATCTCGGTGACCGGGCCGTTCCCCGGTTTCCCCGTGTCGCTCGAGGGCATGGAGGACGGTGACATCACCGACCTGATCGTCGAGCACCGCGACGAGATCCCCTTCAGCGACCAGTTGCCGACACTCGACCCGCCGACGCACACCGACCACCGCGCGCTGCTCATGCGGTTGATCACCCCCAAGCGCCTCAAGGAGAACGAGGACGCGATGTGGGCGCTGGCCGACGACATCCTCGACGGCTTCCTCGCCCCCGGCAAGGGCGAGTTCATCAAGGGCTTCGCCGGCCCGTTCACGTTGCGCATCATCGCGGACCTGCTCGGTGTGCCCGAGGAGGACCGCGCCGAACTGCTGGACCGGCTGGCGCGCGGTACGCACGGCAGCGCCGTCGGCAACGCGGACAAGACGATGAACAAGACGCCGCTGGAGTACCTCTACGAGGTGTTCGCGACCTACGTCGAGGAGCGTCGGGCCGAACCGCGCGACGACGTGCTGACCGGTCTGGCGACGGCGACGTTCCCGGACGGGAGCATGCCGACGGTCGCCGACGTGGTGCGCGTCGCCACGAACGTGTTCTCCGCGGGACAGGAGACGACGGTGCGGCTGCTCAGTACCGCCTTGAAGGTGCTCGGTGACCGGCCCGACGTCCAGGCCAAGATCCGTGCGGATCGCAGCCTGCTGCCCAACTTCATCGAGGAGTGCCTGCGCATCGAGAGCCCCGTCAAGGGCGACTTCCGACTGTCCCGGGTCCCGACGACCGTGGGGGAGCAGGCCCTCGCCGCAGGCTGCACGGTGATGGTGATCAACGGTGCGGCCAACCGTGATCCCCGCCGGTTCGAGAATCCCGACGACTTCGATCCCGAGCGCAAGAACGCGCGTCAGCACCTGGCCTTCGGGCGTGGCATCCACAGCTGCCCGGGTGCACCGCTGGCTCGCGCCGAGACGAGGGTGGGTCTCGAGCGGATCCTCGACCGCACCACGGACATCCGCATCTCGGAGGACGAGCACGGGCCGGCGGGCGACCGCCGCTACCAATACATTCCGACGTACATCCTGCGCGGACTCACCGAATTGCACCTGGAGTTCGACCTGCGATGAAGGTTTTCGTCGACGAGGACCGGTGCGCGGGTCACGGCATGTGCCTGACGCTGTGCCCCGAGGTCTTCGACATGAGTGACGACGGGTGGGCGGTCGCCGATCCCGGGGACGTTCCCGTCGAGCTGGAACCCGCCGCCCGCGAGGCGATCGCGAACTGCCCCGAGCGGGCGATCCGCGAAATCAGTTGACGTCAAAGGAGATGCAGTGGCCAAGGGATATGTGATCATCACCGAGGACATCAAGGATCAGGCAGGCATGGGCGAGTACGCCAAGCTGGCCAGTCAGACGATGGCCAACGCCACCGTGCTGGCGTTCGGTCCCGTCGTCGAAACCCTCGAGGGCGAGTGGCACGGCACGCAGACCGTGCTGCTGGAGTTCGAGTCCGTCGAGGCCGCCAAGGAGTGGTACACCTCCGACGCGTACCAGGAGGCGTTGAAGCTGCGTCAGGCGGCCGCCGACTGCAACGGCGCCATCCTCACCGGCTTCTAGGCGTCTCTTTTCCGCCGGCATCTCTACCGCGAGCAGTCGCGAACTCTCCTCAATTGCTGCAAATCAGGGGAGTTGGCGTCTGCTCGCTGAGGTGTCGGCGAGTTCGACGGGAGTTGCGAGCTACCCGTCGACGATCGCGATGGCCTGCCGCGGGCATTGCCGCACCGACTCCTTGACCTGCCGCTCGTTGTCGGGGGTCACCTCGTCGGTGAGCACGTGCAGGTAGTCGTCGTCGTCGAGGTCGAACACCTCGGGGATGATGCCCATGCACACCCCGTTGCTCTCGCAGAGGCCGAAGTCGACCACGATCTTGGCCGTCATCTCAGCACCCGCACCGGCACGTGGTGGTAGCCGGCGACGTTCTGCATGTTCACCCGCTGCAGCCGGTCGAAGGCGACCTCGTAGCGCGGCATGAAGTCGAGCAGGTACTCGAGCGCGATCGCGGTCTCCATGCGCGCGAGCGCCGCACCGAGGCAGCTGTGGATGCCGTAGCCCAACCCGACGTTCTGCGCCTCGGCGCGGTCGCGGTCGATGTCGAACGTCTCGCCGTCGGTGAACGCGCGCGGGTCGCGGTTGGCCGAAGCGCCCATCAGGAACACCGGCTTGTGCGCGGGGATCACGCCGCTCGGCAGCTCGACGTCCTTCACGCTGTAGCGCACGTTGTACTGGACGGGCCCGACCCAGCGGAGCAGCTCCTCGACGGCGGCGGGGATCTTGCTGCGGTCGTCGAGCAGCTTCTGCCACTGCTCGGGGTGCTTCGCGAACTCGACCACGGCGCTGCCGACGAGCTTGGTGACGGTCTCGGCGCCGGCGCCACCGAGCAGCGTCGTGAACCCGGTGATCTCGATGTCGTCGAGCTTGCGCATCTCGCCGTTCTCGCCCGGGATCTCCGCGGCGATCAACCGGCTGATCATGTCGTCCTGGGGGTTCTGGCGACGTTCGACGACCAGGCCGTAGTAGTACATGCCGGAGTCGATGTTGGCCTGCATGTTGTCGTCGTCGCCGTCGATCTGACCGGGCTTGCGGTGCAGGCTCTTGTCGATCCAGTGGCGCACCTGCTGGCGGAACTCCTCGGGCACGCCCGCCATGCGGGTGATGACCTCGACGGGGAACGGGCCCGAGAAGTCCTGCACCACGTCGAAGTCGTCGGGGTCGGCCTTGCTCAGGTAGTGCTCGACGAGTTCGACGATCGTCTCGCGCTGCGACTGGACGGCGCGCGGCGTGAACGCCTTGTTGAGCAGGCTGCGCATGTGCCGGTGGTCGGGCGGGTCCATGAAGATGATCGACTTCTGCGGCGGTTCGTCGGAACGCACCATGCCGAGGTCGCAGCCACGCGCCGACGAGAAGGACTCGTGGTCCTTGAACGCGGCGGCGACGTCCTCGTGCCGGGTGAGCGCGTAGAAGTCCTCGACCTCGTCGTAGTACAGGGGAGCGTCGTCGCGCATCCGCTTGTACACCTCGTACGGATTGTCGAAGTACTCCTGCGCGAACGGGTGGAACACCACATTGGGCTTGGTCACGAGGTCCTCCTCGGCGCTGAGTGCAGAGCCGTACGCGTTACGGAAGGCTGATTGAATGTAACGCGAACAGTATGAGGCAAGGCGTCGTGGATGTCAGCCGAATCGACAACCGGGCGAGTCCCGCTCACCGCTGCACGCCAGCGTCCACCAGGCCGTCCAACAGGCCCAGGTCGCCGTCGAGCCCGGCCACCGTGGTGCGCACCACCGCGACGTCCTTGCCGACGAATTCGCCGACCGCCGCGATGAAGGCAGCGGCCGATCCCGCCGAGGCGACCATGCCGAGTACGCGGCTCTGCGCGCTGCCGTGGACCAGTGCGTTCAGGAGCGGCCCCTCGTCGACGCCGAGCTGCGATCCCAGCCGGACGCCCTCCGCGACGACGCCGATCTGGGCGGCGAACATGGTGTTGTTCACCAGCTTCACCACCTGGCCCGCGCCGGTCGCCCCCGCGTGCAGCACGGGATCTCCGTACGCGCCGAGCACCGGCCCGGCGCGAGTCACGGCGTCCTCGGAGCCGCCGACGAACAGCGTGACGTGGCCCGCGGCGATGTCGTGCGGACCGCCGCTGACCGGCGCGTCGAGCACGGCGACGGCGGGAAAGCGGGCCGCGATGGCCCGCGCCGTGTCCGGGCTGCCGGTGGTGTGCACGACGAGCACCGCGCCCGGTGCCATCCGCTCGACCAGTTCGCCGTGCAGGCAGAGGTCGGTCACCTGATCGTCGGTGAAGACGCACACCACGACGACGTCGGCTCCGGCGGCGACGTCGGCGATCTCGGCGACCGGCGTGGCCCCCAATTCTGCTATGGCCGAACGCTTCTCGTCGGTGCGTCCGAGGGCGCGCACGTCGTGGCCGGCCTCGACGAGGCGGCGCACCATCGGTGCCCCCATGCGCCCCGCGCCGACGAAGCCGACCCTCACCGTGCGTGATCCATCGACTCCAAGGCGGTGTCCGCGGCGGTGAACACGCTGCCCTCCGGGGCCGACGCGTGCTCGGCCAGGCTCGCCGCGTGCCGAACGTCCTTCTGCAGCAGCGCCCCGGCGATGGGTGCCAGACCCTCCAGGGTGCCGCCGAACATCGTGATGCTGCCGATGGCCTTGCTCGTCGCGGAGCCGCGGTTGAGCACCTCGCACAGCCGGTCCCGTGGGATGCCGAGCGCGTCGCCCAACGCGAGCGTGCTCATCGCCGTGCCCAGGTTGGCGCTGAACTGCAGGTTGTTCAAGATCTTCGCGACCTGCCCGGCGCCGAGTTCGCCCAGGTGCACGATGGCGTCCGAGTACGTCGCGAACACCGGCCGGACCTTCTCGACCACGGCCTCGTCACCGCCGACCATCACCATCAGCGTGCCCGCCTCGACCGCAGGCCCGCCGCCGCTCACCGGCGCGTCGATCAGGACCAGCCCCTTGGTGGCGGCGAGGCCGGCCAGTTCGCGGCAGGTGTCGGGATGCACGGTGCTGTGGACGGCGATGACGCCGCCGGGGGCCATTCCCGCCAGCACGCCTTCCTCCCCGTCGAGGACCTGCCGGACGTCGTCGTCGCCGACCACGCACAGGCACACCAGGTCACTGGCCGCGCCGAGTTCGGCTGGCGTACCGGCGATCTTCGCGGCGGTGTCGGCGTAGGGCTCGAGGGACTCCGGCCGCCGTGCCCACAGCGTGAGTTCCCAACCGCTCTCGACGATCCTGCGCGCCATGGGCCCGCCCTGACTGCCCAGTCCGATGAATCCGACGCGCATCAACCCGCCTCCAATTTCGTGTCGACGCGGCCGTCGGGTCTGGCGGCCACGCATTCGTCCAGGAACTCCAGCACCCGCTGGTGATACACGCCGGCGGTGTGGCCGACGCTCAAATTGTGGCCACTGTCGGCCATCTCGTCGACGGTCACCCGTGGGGCGCTGGTGAAGCCGGCGGTGATGGCCGCGACCGCCTCGGCCGACGACTCCCAGACCGCCTCGTGGTCGGCGACGGCGAACTCGACCGGAACGGTGACGCGGGCCGCCAGCTCGGGGAAGTCGCGGCGCGTCCAGCCCGCCGTCACCCGGCCCTCGTAGGCCACCCCCGGTGCCGACAGCGCCCCCGTCAGCACCTCGGGCGGGTAGAACTCGGTGGGCTGCCACAGCAGGTCGCGCAGGCCGGCCGGCCGCGAGGTGACCGTGGCCTCCTCGATCAGCGCCAGCGCGTCCGGCCGGTACCGCAGTCCCGTACCCGCCACCGCGAGACCGATGACGTCGCGGCCCCGGTCGTCGACGCACATCCGCAGCGCCAGTTCGCATCCCGCGGAGTGCGCGACGAGGAACAGTCCGGCGCCCCGATCGGTGTCCCCGAGGAGTCGATCGACCGCACCGAACGCCAACGCGACCCGCCGCTCCGGTTCGCCCATCTCGTCGGACCACATCGCGGATGCCCCGTAGCCGGGTCGGTCGACGGCGATCGCGGTCACGCCGGCGGCAGCCGCGGCCCGCAGCAGCGACAGCTCGGGATGGCCGGGGCAGTCGAAGTAGGCCGACGAGGTCGCGCCGCCGTGGATCGCGACGACGACCGCGCGGGGCTCGGCTGCCTCGGCGACGAGAGCGGACATCGGCACGCCGTCGACCATCACGACGCGGGGTGTCGGGATCACGCGTCGGACCGGAGGAGCATCACGCCGCTGGGCGTCAGGCCGCCGCTGCTGGTGACCGCGACCCTGGCTCCCGCCACCTGCCGGTCGCCCGCCTCGCCGCGCAACTGGGTGACGGCCTCGTGGATCAGGCCCATGCCGTGCGTGCGCCCGTGCGACAGTTGCCCGCCGTGGGTGTTCAGCGGTATGACGCCGTCGCGGGCGATGTTCGTGCCGCCGGCGAGGAAGTCCTTGGCCTCGCCGATCCCGCAGAAGCCGAGCGCCTCCAGCCATGACAGGCAGTTGAAGGTGAAGCCGTCGTAGAGTTCGGCGACGTGTACGTCGTTCGGCCGCAGTGACGTTCGTGACCACATGTGCGCGCTCTGGCCGAGCACCTGCGGCTCGTGGGTGAGGGTGGTCTGGTCCCAGTCGAGCCGCTCGATGATCTGCGTGCCCACCGCCTCGAACCGGATCGGGGGCTTCGCCAGATCCTTGGCGGCGTCGACGGCGGACACGATGACGGCGACGGCACCGTCGCACGGGACGTCACAGTCGTACAGTCCGAACGGCGTCGTGATCATCCGAGCCGACAGGTAGTCGTCCATCGTCATCGGGTCCCGGTAGATGGCCGTCGGGTTGAGTGCGGCGTTGGCACGCTGGTTCAGCGCGATCCAGCCCAGGGTCTCGCGCGTGGTGCCGTAGCGGTCGAAGTGGCGACTCGCGTTCTGCGCGAGCACGTGGGCCGCCGAGACCGCGCCGAAGGGATGCTGGAAGCTGGCGGTGCGGGCACCCATCGGGGGCGCCACCCTGCCCTCCTTCATCAGCTGCTGGAACGTCGCCTCCCACAGCGTGCGGAAGCACAGGACGTGGCGGGCCATCCCGGTGGCCACCGCCATCATCGCCGCGATCACCGAACCGCCGGGACCGAACGTGTCCATGCCTCCGTTGATCCACGTCGGGCGAAGGCCGAGCGCACCCTCCAGCGCACTGACACCACCCTCGCCCATGCCGGCCACGTCGAGGCCGGGATAGGTGGACAGGCCGTCGATGTCGTCGTAGGTGAGGCCCGCGTCGGCGATGGCCTGCTCGCAGGCCTGGATGGTCAGCGACAGCGGCGGGACCATTTGCCTGCGGCCGATCGTCGACATGCCGATTCCGGTGATGGCCGAGTGGTCCTCGAACTTCGCCGTGGTCAACATCGGGCGGACGTACTCGGCGAAGCGCTCCGGTGGGATCGCGTCCTCCGGCATCGCGGTGGGGGCATCCGCGTCGGCGGCCGGCGTGAACAGCGGCAGCCAGACGTCGTCGAGCTGCTGGAACGTCACCTCGACGGGTTGGCCGATGGCCAGGTCGTCGGGGTCGGCGTCGATGATGTTGGTGGTCAGTCGAACTCGCGGATCCTCGGCGAGCGCGACCTCGGCGACCACGTAGGGCGGGGGCAGGTCGGGAAAGCCAAAGCGGTGGTTGACGGACAACCCCGCGAGGGTGGCCTTCCCCGACACGACGCGGACGCCCATCGCGGTCTGGCGGCAGTACCGGCACACGGGCGCGGGCGGATGGATCAGCGACTGGCAGCTCAGACACTCCTGGATGCGCAACCGGCCGTCGGCGCCCGAGGTCCAGAAGAACTCGTTCTGCGCGGTGAGCTGGGGCAGCGGGCGCGTCACCGGACGAACCCCGAGATGGCCTCGTTGTCCTCGGTCGACGGGTGTGGCTCGGGGGCCTCGTCCGGAACCGCATGGGGGCGTTCGCGAGTGGGCGGCTGACCACCCATGTCGATGATGGCGTGCACCGGGCAGTCCAGCAGCGCCCGCAGGACGGCGGAACGGTCCGACTCGGCGACGGTGCCGTCGCCGATCAGCGACGCGTAGCCCCAGTCGTCGAGTGAGAAGTACTCGGGAGCGTGTTTGGCGCACGCCCCGAATCCGTCGCACATCGTCCGGTCGAGCCTGATGCGCATCGGGTCGCTCACGAGACCGCCTCCACTTCGTAGGGCCGGGCGGCGGCGTACGCGTCCGTGCGACACGGCTCGCAGGCGCCGGCCAGGTGTCGGGCGACGTCGTTCGGGAACGCCCTGAGCAGGCTGGCCGCCACGTTGGTCGCCGCGTCCAGCGTGGCGCATGCCCCGCGACCGCGGAGCACCACCGACCACCGCTCGAGCCTGCCGAGGTCCTCGTCCGTCGCGATGCCGTCCCGCAGGGCTGCGGCCACCGCGGCCATCGCCGCGGTGCCGTTGAAGCACGAGCCGCACTGGCTTGCGTTCTCGTGGTCGAAGTACGACAGCACCGACGCCGCGACCGCGACCGGGCACTCGTCGGCGATGACGGCCACCGCCCCGCACCCGAGTCCACTGCCGAGCCGTCGCATGGTCTCGTGGTCGAGCGTGGCGTCCAGCACCTCCCGGTTCAGCAGGCCCGCGAAGTATCCACCCATGAGCACGCCGCTGACGTCCGCGGTCGGGATGCCGTGGTGCTCCAGTAGTTCGGAGACCGCCGTCCCGTGCGGCAACTCGTACAGCGCGGGTGGTCTGCCCCCGCCGGTCACGGTGGCGAGGAAGGTGCCGGGGGAGGCCGAGGTGCCCTGCGCGCGGTACGCGTCACTGCCGTGGCCGAGGATGAACGGCAGATTCGCCAGCGTCTCGACGTTGCTCACCAGGGTGGGCAGACCGCTGACGCCCACCTCGAAGGGGCGCGGTGGCTTGTCCGTCGGTTTGGCCGGCCCGCCGTTGACTGCGCGCACGGCCGCCGTCTCCTCGCCTGCCACGTAACCGGGATCGACGGTGACGACGCCGACCGCGACGCCGTCGTCCGGGAAGTCGGCGAGTGCGGCGTTCACCGCCTGCGCGGCGTCCACGTCGGACAGATAGACGAAGGCGCGCTCGGCCCCGACGATCCGGGCCGCGAGGCGAACGCCGTCGAGCACCAGGTGCGGCCGGTGGCGGAGCAACCACTTGTCCTTGACCGAGGCGGGTTCACCCTCTTCGCCGTTGGCCAGCACCACCGTTCGGTGGCCGGCGAGATACGCGGCCTGCACGGTACGCAGCTTGACGGCGAGGGGGAAGGCTGCGCCGCCACGGCCCAGCAGACCGCTGCGGTCGATCTCCGCGAGCAACGCGTCGCGGTCGACGAGGTCGCGGTAACCACCTGCCGAGTTGTACCCGGCGTAGTCCTCCCGCTCACCCGAGGCGAGCAGGAGCCGTGGCTCCAGTCCCGGCCAGACGGAGACGTCGAGCCTCGTGGCCACCCCGTTGTCGGTCATCACTGACACCCTCTGCATCCGGATACGCTGGCGAACATGAGAACTGCGGTGATTCGCGTCGACGTCGACCCCTCGGCGCTGCTGACGCCGGCCCAGCTACGCGACGGCATGGCACGACTCGTCGACCTCGTCGGGGAGCATGACGCCGAGGTCGTCCACGCCGACCTCGCAGCGATGCCGGCGTCCCGTCGGCAGGTGGAGGTGCTGATCGCGGGAGACGACGCCGAGGAACTCACGAGTCGAGCACTCGACCTGTGCGTCAACGCCTTCGGAGGCTTCGGCACCCAACCGGCGGCGGGCGTGCTCACCTACGTCAGCCGGGGTACCGACGACGACGCGCACGGTGTGCTGGCCGGACTCGGCCTCAGCGGCGAGATCGAACGGATCCCCGGCGACGACGGATGGGACACGGTGCGGGTGACCGTTCGGCGGTCCGATCTGCAACGGGTTCCGGAGAGTCGCATCCACACCGCCTTGGAGGCGTCGCTGAACTGCGAGGTGGAGGTCGTCGCCAGGTAGTCGGGGCGTCGTCACTTCGCCAGGAACTCCAGGATCGCCGGTGCGGCCTTGACCCAGGTGTCGAACAGGCAGAATTTGGTCCCGCCACTGGCCGCGAACTTCTCGCCGGCTCGCTCCCACGCATCCTCCGGCCACGGCGGATCGATGAGTTCGGAGCCCTTGATGAGGCAGCTCACCTCGAGTGACGTGCGCTTCGGGTGGTCCCAGTCGTTCTCGCCGCCGCGGATGATCAGGGTGGGGACCTGGATGTCGCCGAATTGCTCGTCGGGGACACCGGGAATGGTCTGGCCGGGCTTGGACACGAACGCGTTGAGCCAGCGCAACATCACCTTGAGGAACTCGTCGGGGTCGAGCGCGAGGATGCGTTCCTCATTCGCGGGATTCTCCGCGATGCGCTCCTTCCACTCGCCCACGTGCAGCAGTCCCTTGATCCCCAGGCCGCGGACGGCCAGGATGCTGGGCGTGATGTAGTGGCCGCCGAGCACGAACGAGCCGTAGACACCACCGACGATGTTCCACACGACCAACTTCGTCACCAGCTCCGGGTAGAGCATCGCGGTGATCATCGAGTCGCGCGCGCCGCCGGATCCACCCGCGATCACGCACGGACCGAGGTCCAGGCCGGTGATGAGCTTCGCGAGTGTCTCGGCGCGCATATGGGATTCGCTCTGCCCGTAGAACTGGACGTCCGATGCGCCGCAGTTGGGGCGGTCCCACAGCAGCACCCGGTAGCCGCCCTTGACCAGCGCCCGCGCGAGCGGCTTCAGGCCCGGGATGTCCTTGCTGAACCTGCCGCCGGGTGTCAGGGCGATGACGTCGCCCTGCTTGCCCAGGATTTCGTACACGACGTTTCCGCCGTTGATCTCGATCGTCTTGTTGGGCAACGCTGCTCCAATTTTTTCTGGGCTCGAAGTGCTCAGGCCTGGACGAGCACGTCGTTGCCGACGACCCGGACGGGATAGGTGCGGATACTCCACTCGGGCTTGACGGCGGTGGTTCCGGTCGCCAACTCGAAGCCCCACTGATGCCAGGGGCAGAAGATGAACTCCTTGTCGCGCACCATCACCGCGTCGCCGGGCACGTCGCCGTCGACGACGTTCAGTCCCCTGGCCCGCCCCGAACACAGCGGCCCGCCTTCGTGCGGGCAGTAGTTGGCGATGGCGTAGAACGTGCCGTTGACGTTGTACACGCCCACGCCGTGGCGGCCGATGGGCACCAATTTGTGCGTGCCGTGCGGAATCTCGTCGACGGTGGCCACGACGTGTTCCCGCCCCTGCGCGAGGCGGGGCGTCTTCGCGTCGGTCATCCGTCGACGAATCCCGAGTCGCTGCGCTCCTGGCCGCGGATCAAAAGACCCGGACCTGACCCTCGAGGGCGGGCACGGTGTCCGGCAGGTTGGTGTACGTGGCCAACCCGTTGCGGAACATGATGGCCTCGCGCGCGTGTTCGGGAAGATGCTTGACCAGCCAGCGCGGGTCGTCGAACGTCCAGTGCGGGTAGTCACTGCTGAACAGCAGGATCTTCTCGCACTCCATCCACTCGAAGGCCCGCGTCAACTCGGTCTTGTCCTCCGGGTAGTCCAGGGGCTGGGTGGTGAACTTGATGTGGTCCTTGACGTACTCGCTGGGCTTGCGCTTGATGTCCATCCACGACTTGCGCGCCTCGTAGATCGCGTCCATGCGCCACATGAGCGGGAGGATCCACGTGAACGCGTGCTCGACGAAGACGATCTTGAGCGTCGGATGACGGTCGAACGTGCCGTCGAAGATGAGGCTCATGACCTGGTTCGCGGCCAGCAGTGAGTAGGTCACCATGAAGTCGTGGTTGTAGCTCGGCAGCCCGACCGGGGGCATCGGTAGCTCGTCGTAGTGACTGCGCGACAGGTGGCAGCTGACCGGGATGTCGTGCTTCGCGGCCGCGGCCCAGATGGGGTCGTACTTGGGATTGCCCCAAGACGGGCGGGGTTCGGCCTTGATCAGGATCTGCGCCATGTAGGGATGTCCGGCCCAGTGTTCGATCTCCGCGACGCTGTCCTCGGGGGTCTCGATGGCGAGACAGATCGACCCGCGCCACCGCTCGTGCCAATTGTTGTGGCTGTCGAGCCAGTGCTTGTCCTGCCAGTGGTTCAGCGCGACCGACATCGCGTGCTGCGCCTCGGGAATCCGCGCCGGGTAGGCGGCGGGCTCCAGGATGCAGAGGTCTGCACCGGCGTCCATGATGAGCTGCTTGAACGCCAACTCCGGATCGCTGCAGGCGAATTCGCCGTCGGGCGGGAAGGCGTCGAGGCGCATCGCGTAGGAGTGCGCGTAGTCGGGCGCGTCGTAGTAGATCTGGTCGCCGACCTTGTGGTTGCCGAAGTACTTGCTGCGCCACGGTTCCGGGAGGTACTGACCCAGCTCTCCGGTGCGGGGTGCCGGGTGGACGTCCGAGTCCACGCACCGGACGGCGATCCGCTCCGCGGCGGCGACCCGTGGGGTGGTGGTGATGGGCGCTGTTGTCGTCATGTGTGACGCTCCTCTCGATCCTCTACTGTGCAGCCGCGATGGCCGGAATGTCTATGCCATAGAGTTCGGCGGCGTTGCGCCAGCACAACTTGTCGCGTTGCTCCGCGCTGTAGGAACTGGGCACCGACAGCTCGTTCAGTTGCCAGTGCGGGTAACTCGATCCGTACATCACCATGTCGTCCTTGCCGGTGAAACCGGCCCACTCGCCGGCGAAGTCGACGTCGCCGGGCCCGTCGAGGCCGCCCTGGACGAAGTACACGTGGTTGGGCAGGTAGTCGCTGGGCATCTTCGGCGCCCACGGCGTCTGCTCGAGATGCGGCCTGCCGAAGCAGTCCATCCGCCACATGAAGGGCGTCAGCATGTCGGCGGCGCCGTCCGCCCAGACGAACTTCAAGTCGGGCGATCTCTCGAACACGCCCTCGGCGATCATGTTCATCAGGTGGTAGAGGAAGTTGAGCGCGGTGAAGCCGACGAACTGCTCGTAGGTGCGGGTGAGGCCGTTGGGTGTGGGAGGGAGTTGGACGCCGGACCCCACCTCGAAGTGCACCGCCACGGGCAGTCCGGCGTCGACCGCCGCGTCCCACAGCGGCCAGTACTGCGGCTTGCCGTAGAGCTCGCGGGACTGCAGGGGAACGCCCAACTGCACCACCCGCGGGTGGTCCTTGTACTTCGCGATCTCCCGCAACGCTCCGGCGATGTCGTCCGGATTGACCCGGAGCGTGCCGCGGAACCTGTCGCCGAACTCGGGGTGATCGAGCCAGCGGGTCACCATCATCTCGTTGTGGCCGGCGGCGATCGCCGAGCCGAGGTGCCGGTCGGGCATGATGCCGCGGGTCATCGGATGCAGGATCGCGACGTCGACGCCGCGGTCGTCGAAGAGGTGCTTGGCGGCGATCTCGGGGCGGGAGCCGGGGTACTCCCCGTCGGGACCCTCGGTGTCACCTGCGTACTCGCCGCCGGGCGCGCCGTACCAGTCCATCTCGTAGTCCGGGAAGCCGCGGCTGCGGAACGGTTCCTGCATGAAGTTCTGCCGCAGGTCCTTGTTGGACTGGGTGAAGATGTGCACGCTGGTGTCGATGACGGGCACCTCGACGACCCCGCCCGCGCCATCGTTGACTTCCTTCACGCGACCATCCTTCGTTCGTGTCCGGGCGGGAAGCGACCGTCCTGATGCCAGTGTAGAGCCTTGTTCTTCCGGATCAAGAATTATGTTCTCAAGCGATTCGCTTAGCGTCGACGCTGGTAGGAGCCCCGCTGTCCACCCGCTCAGCTTCCCGCTCGGAGAAGCGGTGCGCTCCGTTCGAGAGAATGACGACACCGATTGCGAGAATGCTATTCTCGCAGTCAAGGTTGAACGGTCATTGGGAGGCTTTCGCGTGCTACTGGAGTTCGACGCTGATCAGCGGCTATGGCAGGAGACCGTGCGCGACGCGGTCGGCAAGCAGTGCCCGGCCTCGTTCGTCCGCAACGTCGCCGAGGACGGAGTGGACGCGACCCCGCTCTGGAAGTCCTACGTCGACGCCGGCTGGACCGAACTGACCGACACCGAGAACGCCGTCGAACTGGCGATCGTGCTGGAGGAACTCGGCCGCGCCACCGACCCGACGCCGTTCCTCGCCACGGTCACGCAGTTCGCGCCGCTCGTCGGCGACCGCTTCGACCCGCAGGGGTCCGGGAGTGCGGTGTACTCGGGGATCAGCGCCTACCGCGACGCCGAGGGCTGGGTGCTCAGTGGTACCGACCGCTTCGTGCTCGACGGCGACCGCGCCGACCGATTCGCGGTCGTCACCGACGCCGGGGTGTTCCTCGTCGGCGCCGACGCCGTGACGACGCGCCGCAGCGCGACCTTCGACCCCGTGCTGCACGTCGCCGAGGTGTCGTTCGCCGGCGCCCACGTCGCCGACGCCGACCGGCTCGAGGTGGACACCGAACGCGCGCGCCACATCGCGCTGATGGGCATGTCCATCACCATGGTCGGCGCGTGCCAGCGCATCCTCGACCTCGCACTCGAACACGCCAAGAGCCGCCACCAGTTCGGCGTGCCGATCGGCTCGTTCCAGGCGATCCAGCACAAGGCGGTCGACATGCACGTCGCCATCGAACGCGCCCGCGCCCTGTCCTACTTCTCGGCGCTCACGATCGCCGCCGACGATCCGCGCCGGCGTTTGGCCGCCGCGATGGCCAAGGCGTCCGCGGGGGAGTGTCAGGCTCTCGTCTTCCGGCACGGCCTGCAGACGTTCGGCGCCATGGGATTCACGTGGGAGAACGACCTGCAGTTCGCACTCAAGCGGGCCAAGGCCGGAGAACTGATGCTCGGCGGCGCCTCGGAGCACCGCGCGATGATTGCGGAGGAGTTCGATGCAACTCTCATTTGATTCCGACGTCGACGAGTTCCGCGCGGAGTTCTCCGCCTTCCTCGACGAGCACCTGCCGTCTGCGGCGGAGACCCTCGAGCGACCGCGCTCGGTGTCGCACATGCCGCAGTGGGCCAGGGACTGGCAGCGCCTGCTGTTCGAGAACGGCTGGCTGCTGCCCGCCCAACCGCCGGAGTTCGGCGGGCGCAACGCGTCGGTGCTGCAGCAGTACGTGCACCTCGAGGAACTGTGCACCCGCCGCATCTACCACAGCTTCAACCCGCAGGGCGTGAACATCGTTGCGGCGTCGCTCATCACGTTCGGCAGCGACGAGCAGAAGCACGAGTGGGCCGTCCCGGTGCTGCGCGGTGAGCGCACCGCGTCGCTCGGCATGAGCGAGCCGAGCGCAGGCTCGGACCTGGCGTCGCTGCGGACGCGTGCGGTGCGCGACGGCGACGACTTCGTGGTCAACGGCCAGAAGGTGTGGACCTCCGGCGCCCACGACGCGGACTGGCTGCTGACGTTCGTCCGCACCGATCCAGATGCGCCCAAGCACAAGGGGATCAGCGCGCTGATCATCCCGACCGATCTGCCCGGTGTGGTGTGTCGCCCGTTCGCCGACCTCTGCGGCGAGGAGAACACCGACTTCAACGAGGTCTTCTTCAGCGACGTTCGGGTGCCCGCGGCGAACCTCGTCGGGCCGCTCAACGGCGGCTGGAAGGTGATCAACGGGTCACTCGGACACGAGCGCACGATGATGTGGCTCGGCTTCGCCGACCGGATCGCCAACTCGATCGCGGACTTCCGGCCGTCGAACGCGCTCGAGCGCGACGAGTTCGCCAGCACGATCATGGACTACCAGGCGCTGCGCCTGCTCGGGTCGGTCGGCCTGGCGCAGGCGTCGCGCGGCGAGGTCGACGTCGCGGCGGTGTCGATTCCCAAGCTGCTGGGCGCCGAGGCCGAGATGCGCGCCGCGGCAAACGCTCTCACCGGCGCGGGACCCGACGGGCTCATCCACCCGTCGACCTCCGGGCCGTATGCGCACATGAACCTCGACCACTACTTCGCCAGCTGGTTCGAGCGCTACGCCCGCAGCTTCTCCGGCACCATCGCCGGCGGCACCTCGGAGATCCAGCGCAACATCATCGCCCAGCAGGTGCTGGGACTCCCCCGCGGCTGAGCGGTCGGGGTCGGGTCCTTTCGCGAGCGTGCGTGTCTGCGGGCGACACGCCGGTTCCCAGCAGGAGTTCATGCACGTTCGCGCGGGTTGACTGGGTGACGGGTTGCATCGCGGACGAGTTCGGGTAGCCGGCGCGGACGCGGCGTCCTCGACGCCGTCGGCCTTTCATGCCCGCAACCGGACGCGTCACCATTCGTTGACGCACCAGCGAGACACTGCCTCCACCACCGGAGAGGCGGCGCGTCGTCGTCCGGCCGACCGCGTCCGGGACCCGGCCCACGACCGACCCACCCGCGAGCGTGCGCAAACTCGGCTTTTGGCTCGGCGTGTCGCCCGCAGACACGCACGCTCGCCGAAGAAGGGGAGGGGCTACCAGTCGATGACGACGGCGTCCTTGTGCTCCGTGATCGGGCGGGCGGGGAGCTGCTCGTCGCAGACCCGCTGCAGGCGTTCGAGGGTCTCGTCGAGGCCTGGCCCGAGGCGCTTGCCGGGGGTGAAGTCGGCGGGGAGGTGCTTCATGCCCTGGATCACGCCGATGGTCTCGTAGTGTTCGGTGCCGGCGGGGTCGCAGACGTAGTCCGGCATCCGGTCGAGCACTGCCGTCAGCATCGACTTGAACACCGTGCGCGCGACGTTCGATCCGACGCAGCGGTGCACGCCGATGCCGAAGCTGAAGTGTCGGTTGCCCTTCCGGTCGAGAACCACCTGGTTGGGTTGCTCGAACACCGACGGGTCGCGGTTGGCCATCGCCCACGACAGCCAGAGTCGCTCGCCCTCCTTGAAGCGCTGGCCGTCGACCTCGACGTCCTCGGCGAAGGTGCGACCGTCGCCGGGCGCGGGGGTGAAGAACCTGAGGAACTCCTCGGTCGCGGGGTGCAGCAGCGCGTCGCGCTCGCGACTGAGCCGCTCGCGTTCGGCGGGGTTCTCCGACAGCCATTCCAGCGCATGGGCCGTCAGCGCGGTGGTGGTGTCGAAGCCGCCGCCGATGATGAGGCCCAGGTTGCCCATGATCTCCAGGTCTGGCGCGGGCTCGCCGTCGATCCGCAGCTGCAGCAGCGCGTTGATCAGGCCGGGCCGCGGGTTCTCCTTCATCTCGAACATCGCCGTGAGCAGGTCGATGCCCATCTGCCGGTTCATCTCGGCAACACGCGGCGCGTCGGGCGAGTGCTCGGGCGTGGACACCCCGGCGTGCGCCGGCTCGCTGTAGATCATCCACTTCTTCAGCTCGATGCCCATCATCGCGAGCGTCAGGACCGCGGGCACGATGTTGGCGAGGTCGTCGACGAAGTCGATGTGGCCGGACTCGATCTTCTCGTCGACGGCGGCGCGGGTGATCTCGTCGACGAACGGCACCCACCGCTTGATCGCGGCGGGGGACAGATACGGGTTGAGCGCACCCCTGTAGGTGCTGTGGTCGGGCTCGTCCATCTCGAGGATGCCGCCGCGTACCACGGTCGCACGCTGGGCCTTGGGAATCGTGATGCCCTGGTAGCCCTTTCGCTCCCCGTGCAGGTCGTGGTCGTTGGACACGACGGGGCAGCGGGCGAGTTCGAACACCTCGCTGCTGCCGGCCGCGACCCAGTGCCCGTCGTAGACGTCGGTCCACGCCACCGGGCACTTCTCGTGCATCTCCTCGGTGATCTCGGCGAAGCGATGCCGGTACTCGGGGGTGTGCCGGTCGAAGTGATACGTGTTGCGCTTGCGGTCGTCGTCACGCGTGACGTCGTCGATGCTCACGGCGGTGTCTCCTGGTGATTGGGCGGCCTGGTCGGGCACCGTCATTCGATGACGATGGCCTGCTCTGGACAGGAATGGACGGCTTCGCGCACCTGGTCCTCCTGGTCGGCGGGCACCTCGTCGGACACGGGTGAGGCATGACCGTCGACGTCGTCGAGTTCGAACGAGTCGGGCGCGATCATCGCGCACAGGGTGTGGCCCTGGCAGCGCTGCCCGTCAACCGAAACCTTCACTGTCGCAACTCCTTCTCGAACGCCTGCGGATGGAACGTGTCAGTTGTGGTAGTCGTACCACTTGAGGTAGCCGCCGGCGTCGATGCGCAGTTGCGCGCCGGTGACGAAGCGCGCCTCGTCGGAGGCCAGCCACAACACGGCGTTGCTGATGTCCTCTGGCTCGACCCACGGCACCTTCATGGCCTGCTGGACGTAGAAGACCGGCTCGGCGTCCTTGAGTTCGGGCTTCTCGAGGTCCGGCCGGAAGGAGCGGTACATCGGCTCGCTGCGGAGCATGTCGGTGTTGCAGTTGGTCGGGTGCACCACGTTGGCACGGATGCCCCGAGGCGCCAGTTCGGTCGCCAGGTCGTGGACGAAGTTCGACAGCGCTCGCTTGGAGTGCACGTAGGCCATGCCGCCCGGGTCGTTGCCCGGGTTGTCCTTCTTGCTGGTGTCCATCAGCGCGGCGGTCGATCCGGTGGCGATGATCGACGCGCCCTCCTTCAGGTGGGGCAGCGCGACCTGGATGGCGTTGATGGTGCCGATCAGGTTGGTGTTGATGACGTCGATCCACGCCTGCAGGGGCGGCTGGCCCTTCATGCCCGCGACGCCGGCCTGGGCGACGACGATGTCGAGTCCGCCCAGCCGGGCCATGCCCTCGTCGACGGCCTGCCTCAGCTGGGAGGCCTCACGGACGTCGGCCTTCGCCGTGTAGACGCGCTGACCGGTCTTCTCGATGAACGCGGCGGTCTCCTCGAGATCCTCCGGCGTGGCCATCGGGTAGCCGATCGTGTCGACGTTCTCGCAGAGGTCGATGGCGATGATGTCGGCACCCTCCTCGGCCAGCCGGACCGCATGGCTGCGGCCCTGGCCGCGTGCGGCGCCGGTGACGAATGCGACCTTGCCTGATACGCGTCCCACGGGTTGTCCCTTCGTCGAGCAATCGTTGAGGTGAGGGTGGAGCCGGCTCAGGTGTTGCGGCCGCCGTTGACGCCGAGGATCTGCCCGGTGATGTAGCCGGCCTCCTCGGAGATGAGGAAGGCGCACGCCGCGGCGATGTCCTCGGGCCTGCCGATGCGCCGGACCGGGGTCGCCTGGATGGTCTGCTCGATGTCGCCGAGGAAGCCCTTGTCGGCGGCCGCGCGCAGCATCGGCGTGTCGATGAACCCGGGTGGTACGGCGTTGACGGTGATGCCGTTGGGTCCGTACTCGAGCGCGAGGGTCTTGGTGAGCCCGTTGACCGCGGACTTCGCCGCGACGTAGGGAGCCATGTACGGCGCTCCGGAGTGCGTGCTCGACGAGGAGATGTTGACGATCCGCCCCCACCCCGCCTCGAGCATGTCGGGCAGCACCGCCTGGATGCAGTGGAAGACGCCGTGCAGGTTGACGTCGACCACCCGCAGCCAGCGTTCGAACGACACGTCGTGGAACTTCTTGAAGCTGTCCAGGCCTGCGGCGTTCACGAGGATCGAGACGGGCCCGAGTTGGGCGCGGATTCCGGTGAGCGCTTCGTCGATTGCCGCCCGGTCGGTGACGTCGGCGACGAAACTGAACTCGGTGTCCGACGGAGTGAGGTCCAGGATGGCGACGTTGTATCCGTCGGCGCGCAACCTGTTCGCGATGGCTTGGCCGATACCGGATCCACCACCCGTGACGACGGCGTTCTTCACGTGGCCGCCTCGGCGCGCAGTCTCGCCTCAAGCATCAAGAATCTCCCTTTCGATTGTGAGAACCGTACTCTCCATGTGATCCAGACCGCAAGATCGGCCACCCCCCAGATGGCGTCGGCACGGCGGCCATTCTCACACGCCTGCCGACCTGACTAGGTCATCTAGTCATCCTTGTGTTCTCGTTTAGCGAATGTAAGATTCGCCGTTGATGAGAATGAAGTTTCCATCACAGTGGCGCTCAGACCGTCACACCACGAACCAGGAGGCTGGATGTCCCAGACGCCGACCATCTCCGACGGCCGACCCGAGACCGCCGACGGCGAGTCCACCGGTGCCGATCGTCGGATGCTGATCGACGGGGAGTTGGTCGGGGCGTCCGACGCCTTCCCGTCCCTCAATCCCGCGACGGGCGAGGTGCTCGGGCACGCGCCCAACGGCACCGTGGCCGACGCCGAGCGTGCGGTCGCCGCCGCCCGGCGCGCCTTCGACGCCGGCGAGTGGGCCACCAACGTGCCCTTCCGGGTGCACTGCCTCGAGCAGTTCCACAACGCACTCGTCGAGCACCGCGATGAACTCGCGGCGCTGACCACCGCCGAGGTGGGCGCGACTCCCGCGCTGACCCAGGGCGCGCAGCTCGACCAGCCGATCGCGATCGTCAAGTACTACGCCGATCTGCTGCGCGAGTACCCGCTGACCGAGGACCTCGGGAACATCGAGAGCCGCGGCATGCAGCACCACCGCTGGGTCGAGAAGGAGGCCGGCGGCGTCGTCGCCGCGATCATCGCCTACAACTACCCGAACCAGCTGGCGCTGGCGAAGCTCGCCCCCGCACTGGCGGCGGGGTGCACGGTGGTCCTCAAGGGCGCACCGGACACACCGCTGATCACCCTGGCGCTCGGCGAGCTGATCGCCGAGTACACCGACATCCCGGCCGGTGTCGTGAACGTGCTCAGCTCCTCGGACCCGGAGGTCGGTGCCGTGCTGACCACCAGCCCGGACGTCGACATGGTCACCTTCACCGGCTCCACCCCGACGGGCCGGCGCATCATGGCCGCCGCGAGCGACACGTTGAAGAAGGTCTTCCTCGAACTCGGCGGCAAGTCCGCGGCGATCGTGCTCGACGACGCCGACTTCGGCACCGCCGCCATGTTCTCGGCGTTCAGCATGGTGACCCACGCCGGCCAAGGGTGCGCGCTGACGTCGCGGCTGCTGGTCCCGCGCGCGCACCACGACGAGATCGTCGAGATGGTGAAGGCCAACTTCGCGCACGTGCGGTACGGCGATCCGACCGACCCGAAGACCTACATGGGACCGCTGATCAGCGAGAAGCAGCGCGACAAGGTCGACGCGATGGTCCAGCGCGCGGTCGAGGCGGGGGCCACCCTGGTGACCGGCGGCGAGAAGAAGGACCCGGGGTACTTCTACACGCCGACGCTGCTCACCGGCGTCGACCCCGACAGCGAGATCGCCCAGGAGGAGGTCTTCGGACCGGTGCTCGTGGTGATCGCCTACGACGACGACGACGACGCCGTCCGGATCGCCAACAACTCGATCTACGGCCTCTCGGGCGCAGTCTTCGGCGACCAGGAGCGTGCGTTGGGCATCGCGCGGCGCATCCGCACCGGAACGTTCTCCATCAACGGCGGCAACTACTTCAGCCCCGACAGCCCGTTCGGCGGGTTCAAGCAGTCGGGCATCGGCCGGGAGATGGGCGCCGCCGGGCTCGAGGAGTTCCTGGAGTCGAAGACGTTCGCCACGGTGGTGGGCTAGTGGCCGGGCCGCTGGACGGGATCCGCGTCCTCGAGGTCGCGATGTACGGGTTCGTCCCGTCGGCGGGCGCCGTGCTCGCCGAGTGGGGCGCCGACGTGATCAAGGTCGAGCACGCCGTGACCGGCGACCCGCAGCGCGGACTGCGTCAGACCGGGCCATTGCGCGTCGAGGGTGACCCGAACCCGAACATCGAGCACGCGAACCGCGGCAAGCGCAGCATCGGCCTCGACGTGTCCAAGCCCGAGGGGCTCGAGGTGTTGCTGGAGCTGGCGCGCAGGGCCGACGTCTTCCTGACCAGCTTCCTGCCGGGGCATCGCACCCGGTTCGGCATCGACGTCGACGACATCCGCGCCGTCAACCCGAACATCGTGTACGCCAGGGGGAGTGCGCTCGGTCCGCGCGGCGCCGAGGCCACCAAGGGTGGCTACGACATGACTGCCTTCTGGTGCCGGGCGGGTACCGCCGCGACCATCACGCCGCCGGGCATCGAGGGCATGATCGGCCCGCCGGGACCGGCGTACGGCGACACCATCTCCGGCACCAACCTCGCGGGTGGCATCGCCGCGGCGCTGCTCAAGCGCGAGCGCACGGGCGAGCCCTCCGTGGTCGACGTGTCGCTGCTCGGCAGCGGTCTGTGGGCGATGGGCCACACCGTGGCACTCACCTCGCACCTCGACCAGTTGATGGTGCAGCCGCCGCCAGGTGTGCACGGCTCGCCGATCAATCCGCTGGTCGGGGTGTACCGGACGAAGGACGATCGCTACATCTCGCTGGTCATGATGCAGCCCACCAAGTTCTGGGCGGACGTGTGCAGGCACGTCGACCGCGAGGACCTCGTCGACGATCCGCGCTTCGCCACCGCCGAGAGCATCGCCGAACACACGGCGGACGCCGTCGAGATACTGCGTGAAGTGATGGCCACCCGAACGCTGCCCGAGTGGACCGAGCGCTTCGCGACGCTGCTGGGGCCGTGGGCGCCGGTGCAGGACACGCTGCAGGCCGCCCAGGACCCGCAGATCCGGTCCAACGAATACATCGTCAGCACGGGCGAACTCGAGTTGGTGGCCAACCCCGTGCAGTTCGACGTCGGCGCACCGTCCACCGGGCCAGCGCCCGGCTTCGCCGAGCAGACCGACGAGATCCTGCTCGAACTCGATCTGGATTGGGACCGCATCATCGAACTCAAGACGGCCGGCGCCGTCACCTGACCGGCATGGGGGACGACGAGACCACGATGGAGTTCGACGCCGCCGACCGTTCCGGACGGCGGTGCGGACCCTCGGGCCCCTCGGCTGCCGCCGCACGATCCGCGTTACACGTCGAAGGTGGTCTGTATGGTGTCTCGATTGCCTGCGATCGCGTGCCGACGGTTGCCGTGCGTGGCCGTCGACGCACGAATCCCCACCCGGCCGCCGATCGGCCGACCGGGTGCGGGCGCGCCGGCTCTGCGTCGGTGCCGCGTCGGTCGCGACGACGCCGTGCCGGTGGTCGTGACGCGTCCCCCTGCGCCCCAGGCGGGGCGTGGGCCCCGTGCGGTGACGGCGTCCGCGCCGGGGAGTCATCGTTCATGAGAAGCGAAGTGGACGAACGCCGTTCGGATTCGATGCACGCCCGCTCGGGCGGACGCTCGATGCCATCCGCCGACGGTGTGGTCGCCTCCGTGCGGACCGCGGTCCGCGCCATCGAGGCCGACGCCTCCGCCGAGGTCGACGCTCCGGCCGGGCGCTCGTGCGACCGAATTCGGCCCGGCATCCGGGCGTCTCTGCACCGAGAACGTCAGTCTCGGAAAGAGTTTGCTGCGAAACCCGGCGTCAGTTTTCCGGTCAAAGGCCACCCGCGGGGTGCCATCCGTGTGGCACAGTGCGTCGAGTCGTTCCACCCACTGCGCGGAAAGACCGTCCACGACAGCGGCGGTGAGCGAATCGCACTGGCGCAGAACCTGGACGGTCCGATACCCACGTCGGCCGCGACCAAACGGAAGGGATCCCGTTCGCATGGCGGTTAAGGGACCGGAGCGGTGGTCGCCGGGCATCTCGCTGCCGAAGGGACTCGGAGCGCCGATGCAGGCCGTGGGCGGTTTGTTCTCGATGGGCGTGGACGCCTTCCGGTTCATCTTCGTGCGGCCGTTCCAGTGGCGGGAGTTCCTGGAGCAGTCCTGGTTCGTGGCGCGGGTCTCGTTGGCGCCGACCATGTTGGTGGCGATCCCGTTCACGGTGCTGGTCAGCTTCATCCTCAACATCCTCCTGCGCGAGCTGGGCGCCGCCGACCTCTCCGGCGCGGGCGCGGCATTCGGCGCGGTGACGCAGGTGGGTCCGCTCGTCACGGTGCTGATCGTGGCCGGCGCCGGCGCGACCGCGATGTGCGCGGACCTGGGGTCGAGGACCATCCGCGAGGAGATCCAGGCCATGGAGGTGCTGGGCATCAACCCGGTGCAGCGGCTGGTGACGCCGCGGCTGCTGGCCTCTGGCCTGGTGGCGTTCCTGCTCAACAGCCTGGTGGTCATCATCGGGATCCTGGGCGG
The DNA here is from genome assembly GCF_056679845.1 of Mycobacterium sp. PTI7. Taxonomy (NCBI): domain Bacteria; kingdom Bacillati; phylum Actinomycetota; class Actinomycetes; order Mycobacteriales; family Mycobacteriaceae; genus Mycobacterium; species Mycobacterium sp. PTI7. The sequence goes on along the minus strand of NZ_CM155252.1, from coordinate 2,832,354 downwards.
CTACTTCTTCTCGGTGTTCGTCCAGGACGTCAACCCTGGCGCCTTCGCGGCCGGCATCACCCTGCTGACCGGCGTGCCCGAGGTGATCATCTCCAGCGTCAAGGCGCTGCTGTTCGGGCTCATCGCGGGTCTGGTGGCGTGCTACCGCGGCCTGATGATCACCGGCGGTGGCGCGAAGGCGGTGGGCAACGCGGTCAACGAGACGGTGGTGTTCGCGTTCATGGCGCTGTTCGTGATCAACGTCGTGGTCACCGCCATCGGCATCCAGTTGACGGCGAAGTAGGGGTGCGCTGATGGGCACCTTGCAGGTCGTTCGCAGTCGCTTCCCGCGCGCGGTGAGCACCGCGCGTCGTCCGGTCGACGTACTCAGCCGGATCGGCGACCAGACGCTGTTCTTCGGCCGCGCCCTCGGCGGCACGCCGTACGCGGCGTCGCACTTCCGCAAGGAGATCATCCGGCTGATCGCCGAGATCTCCATGGGCGCAGGCGTGCTGGCGATGATCGGCGGCACGCTGGTGATCGTGGGGTTCCTCACCCTGGCCACCGGCGGCACGCTGGCCGTGCAGGGCTACTCCAGCCTGGGCGACATCGGCATCGAGGCGCTGACCGGCTTCCTGTCGGCGTTCATCAACGTGCGCATCGCTGCCCCGGTGGTCGCGGGCATCGGACTCGCGGCGACGTTCGGCGCCGGGGTCACCGCGCAGCTGGGCGCGATGCGGATCAACGAGGAGATCGACGCGCTCGAGTCGATGGGCATCCCGCCGGTGCCCTACCTGGTCTCCACCCGGATCGTCGCAGGCATGATCGCGATCACCCCGCTCTACTCCGTGGCGGTGATCCTGTCGTTCCTCGCGAGCCGGTTCACCACGGTGGTGCTGTTCGGGCAGTCCGGCGGTCTCTACGACCACTACTTCAGCACGTTCCTCAACCCGTTCGACCTGTTGTGGTCGTTCCTGCAGGCGATCCTCATGGCGGTGTCGATCCTGCTCATCCACACCTACTACGGCTACTTCGCCACCGGCGGCCCCTCGGGTGTCGGTGTCGCAGTGGGCAATGCGGTGCGCACCAGCCTCATCGTGGTCGTGTCGGTGACCCTGCTCGTCTCGTTGGCCGTCTACGGCGCCAACGGCAACTTCAACCTGTCGGGATAGGGGACCAGCTCCGATGTCCAAGTCCTACGTGCGCCCGCTCGCCGGTCTGCTGACCGTCGCGGTGCTCGCCGGCATCGTGTTCGTGTCGGTGGGTCTGTTCAGTGGGGGTTTCGGGACGACGGTGCCGGTGACGGTGGTCTCCGAGCGCGCCGGTCTGGTGATGAACCCCGAGGCGAAGGTGAAGATGCGGGGCGTGCAGGTCGGTCAGGTGGAGTCGATCGAGACCCGGTCCGACGGCACGGCGGTACTGCACCTGGCGATGGATCCCGAACAGCTGAGCGACATTCCGGGCAACGTGACCGTGGACATCTCGTCCTCGACGGTGTTCGGGGCGAAGTCGGTGGAGCTGGTGGCGCCGGCGGCCCCATCGTCGACGCCGTTGGTCAAGGGCCAGCAGCTCGACGCCCAGCGGGTGACGGTGGAGACCAACACCCTGTTCCAGCAGTTGACGTCGGTGCTCAAGGCCGTCGATCCGGTGAAGCTCAACGAGACCCTCGGTGCGCTGTCGGGGGCGCTGAAGGGCCGCGGCGAGAAACTGGGCCAGACGGTGAGCGACTTCTCCCAGTTGCTCGACGAACTCAATCCCAGCCTGGGCAACATCAACCGCGATCTCGAGGTGGTGCCGGTGGCGATCAGCGGCTACGCCGACACCGCGCCCGAGCTGCTCGACGTGCTCGACAGCACCACCCGGATCAGCGAGACGGTGGTCGATCAGGAGCAGAACCTCGACGGATTCCTCGTCAGTGCCATCGGTTTGGCCGACGTGGGCAACGACGTGGTGGGGGAGAGCCGCCAGCCGCTGACCGATCTGCTGCGGATGCTGGTGCCGACGCTGTCGACGGCGAGCCAGTACCAGGAGAACCTGCGCTGCGGCATCCAGGGCCTGATCCCGTTCCTGCAGACCCCGGCACTCGATCGCCCCGGCGTCGACGTGACCGCCAACTTCACCCTGGGCGTCGAGCGGTACCGCTACCCGCAGGACCTGCCCAAGGTGGCGGCGAAGAGCGGGCCGTCCTGCAAGGACCAGATGCTGCCCATCGTGCCGAACAACAAGCGGCCGCCGTTCCTGGTCGCCGACGTCGGCGCCAACCCGTGGAGCTACGGCAACCAGGGCGTGCTGCTCAACTCCGACGGACTCAAGCAGGCGCTGTTCGGCGCCATCGACGGCCCGCCCCGCAACACCGCACAGATCGGCCAGCCCGGATGACCGGCTCCGGGCGGATGATCCTCAAGTTCGGCGCCTTCGCCGTCGTGATGCTGGTGCTCACGGTGTTCCTGTTCTTCACGTTCGGGCAGTACCGGACCGGGTCCACCAACGACTACTCGGCGGTGTTCAAGGACGCGTCCCGGCTGGCCGTCGGCGACACCGTGCGGGTGGCCGGCATCCGGGTGGGCACCGTGACCGAGGTGTCGCTGCAGTCCGACCGCAACGTGGTCGTCGACTTCGACGCCGACGACAAGGTCAAGCTGACCAGCGGCACGCAGGCCGCGATCCGCTACCTGAACCTCACGGGCGACCGCTACCTCGACCTGATCGACGGGCCGGGCTCGACGATGCTGTTGCCCGCGGGTGCGCAGATCCCGGTCGACCGCACCCAACCGGCGCTCGACCTCGACCTCCTCCTGAGTGGGCTCAAGCCCGTGGTGCAGGGGCTCAACCCCCAGGACGTGAACGCGTTGAGCGCGTCCCTCGTTCAGGTGTTCCAGGGCCAGGAGGGCGCGCTGGACTCCCTGCTCTCGCGTACGTCGTCGTTCTCGAACACGGTGGCGGACAACAACGAAACCGTCCAGCAACTCATCGAGAACCTGAACACGACGCTGGCCACCATCTCCAAGGACGGCGACCAGTTCTCGGGTGCGATCGACCGCCTGGAGAAGCTCATTTCGGGGCTGTCCACGGACAGGGACCCGATCGCCACGGCCATCACCTCGCTCGACAACGGCACCGCGTCGCTGGCGGACCTGCTGACGCAGGCGAGGCCGCCGCTCGCGGGCACGGTCGACGAGTTGAACCGGCTGGCCCCGAATCTCGAGAGCGGCAAGGGATATCTGGACGGCGCGCTGATGCGGGCCCCGGGCAACTACCGCAAGCTCGCCCGCATCGGCTCCTACGGTGCCTTCGTGCAGTACTACATCTGCGAACTGTCCATCAAGGTGACGGACCTGCAGGGCAGGGCCTCGTTCTTCCCCTTCGTGAAGCAAGAAAACGGAAGGTGCGCTGAGCCGTAATGCTCAAGTATCGCGGAGCGAAACTCGCGCGCGCCGGCTTCATGGGCGTCGTGCTCGCCATTCTCGTCATCGCCGTCGGACTGCAGCCGGAACGTCTGCTGGCCTACGCGACCTCGCTGAAGTACCAGGCACTCTTCGCCGAGGCGGGCGGGATCAGCGTCGGCAACGACGTCACGCTGTCCGGCATCAAGATCGGTGCGGTGACCGACGTGACGCTGGCCGACGGTGAGGCGCTGGTCGACTTCACCGTCGCCAGCAAGTACCCGCTCGGGTCGGAGACGACGGCGCAGATCAAGACCGGCACCCTGCTCGGCGAGCGGGTGGTCACGCTCGAGTCCGCAGGCAACGGTGCCCTCAGCCGTACCGCGCCGATCCCGGTGGCGCGGACGTCGTCGCCCTACTCGCTCAGCGATGCGGTCGGGGAGTTGACGAGCAACACCGCCGGCACCGACACCGCAGCGCTCAACCAGTCGCTGGACACGTTGACCACGACCCTCGATCAGATCTCGCCGCGTCTGGGCCCGACGTTCGACGGGTTGTCCCGACTGTCGCAGGCGCTCAACAGCCGTGACGGCAACCTGGGCGAACTGCTCAAGACCGCCTCCAGCGTCACCGGCATCCTGTCGGAGCGCAGCGGGCAGGTGAACAGCCTGATCCTGAACGCCAACGACCTGCTCGCGATCCTGGTCGAGCGCCGCCAGGCCATCGTCGACCTGCTGGCCAACACCTCCGCGGTGTCGAAGCAGCTCGTCGGCCTGGTGAAGGACAACGAGGCCGAACTGGCCCCGACCCTGGAGCGACTGAACAAGGTGAACGAGGTACTGGTGCGCAACCGCGACAACCTCGCCAAGGCGATCCCCGGCGCGGCCAAGTACCAGACCATCCTCGGTGAGGCGGTCTCGAGCGGCTTCTACTACACCGCCTACGTGCCGAACTTCCAGCCGGCGCAGCTGCTGCAGCCGTTCATGGACTACGCCTTCGGCTTCCGCCGCGGCGCATTCGGCGCCGGCAGGCCACCGACCACCCCCGAGACCGGGCCGCGCGCGGAGTTCCCCATTCCGTACAACGCGATCCCCGGAGGGTCGCGATGATGGCGACGTCCCGGAAGTGGCTGGTGCCGGCCGTCGCGACCGCACTGGTGGTCGCACTCGTCGCCGGCGGGTTCCTCGTCCTGCGCGCGCTGGTGTTCGCGCCGACCACCATCACCGCGTACTTCTCCGCGGCCACCGCGATCTATCCCGGCGACGAGGTCCGGATCTCCGGGGTCAAGGTCGGCACGATCGACTCGATCGACCCCGAGGGCACGCAGACCAGGCTCACCCTGTCGGTGGACCGCGGCGTCCCCGTACCCGAGGACGCGAAGGCGATCATCGTGGCGCAGAACCTCGTCGCCGCGCGGTACGTGCAGCTGACCCCGGCGTACCGGTCGACCACGGGTGGCCCCACGCTGGCCGACGGTGCGGTGATCCCGATGGATCGCACCGGAGTACCGGTCGAGTGGGACGAGGTCAAGGAGCAGCTCGAGCGCCTCGCCACCGACCTCGCGCCGACCGGCGACACCTCCACCAGCTCGGTGGGGCGGTTCATCGACAGTGCCGCGAACTCGTTGGCGGGCAACGGGGACAAGCTCCGCCGGACGCTGGCCGAACTGTCCGGCGTGGGCCGGGTGCTCGCCGAGGGCAGCGGTGACTTCGTCGGCATCATCAAGAACCTGCAGATCTTCGTGACGGCGCTGCGGGACAGCAACGAGCAGATCGTGTCGTTCAACGACCGGCTGGCATCGCTGTCCAGCGTGCTCGACGGCAGCAAGTCCGACCTCGACGCGGCGCTCACCGACCTGTCGGTGGCGATCGGCGAGGTGAAGCGCTTCGTGGTGGACACCCGAAGCCAGACCGTCGAACAGCTCGAGGGGCTGCGGCAGGTGTCGCAGACGCTCGTCGACGTCAAGACCGACCTCGAGCAGGTCCTGCACGTGGCGCCGAACTCGTTCGCCAACGGCTACAACATCTACGACCCGGACACCGGCACCCCACGCGGTGGCTTCTCCATCCCGAACCTCGCCAGCCCGATGCAGTTCGTCTGCGGCATGATCGGCGCCACCCAGAACACGACCGCTCCCGAGACGGCGAAGTTGTGCCAGCAGTATCTCGGACCGGCACTGCGATTGCTCAACCTGAACTACATCCCGGTGCCGCTCAACCCGTACCTCGCGAAGTCGGCCAGTCCGGAGAACATCGTGTACGCCGACCCCAAGCTCGCACCGGGTGGCGCGGGCGGTGAGCCGAGGGTGCCCGAGAACCTGCCGAACGTCTCGGCCTACACCGGACTCGAAGGCGACGTGCCGCCGCCGCCCGGCATGGGACCGCCTCCGCCGGGGCCGTTCTCGGCACCGGACCGGCCGAACATCGCGCCGTTCCCCGCGCTGTACCCGGGAGCGCCGGTGCCGACGGACCCGCCGCGCATCGGACCGCCGGTCGCGCCACCGGCGGCGGGCTCCCCGCCTGCCGATCCCGGCCTGCCGGACCTGATGATGCCCGCCGAACCGCCGCCGGCACCGCCGGTCGGGCCGCTCCTGCCCGCCGAGGGGACGCCACCATCATGACGAGCGGAGTTTGGATGCGTCCTCCCCGACAGCGGGCGACCGTGGCACGGCTGCTCGCGGTGGGCACCGCGATCGCGGTCACCTCCACCGGCTGCGCCTTCCAGGGCGTCAACTCGCTGCCGCTGCCAGGCGCGGTGGGCCGTGGCTCCGACGCGGTCCAATACACCGTGCAGGTCGCGAACGTCGCGACACTGGAGTCGAATTCACCGGTGTTGATGGACGACGTCGTGGTGGGCAGCGTCGGCACCATGACCGTGCAGGACTGGCACGCCAACGTGGAGATCTCGGTCAAGCCCGGCGTCGTGATCCCCGCCAACGCGGTGGCCAGCGTCGGCCAGACCAGCCTGCTCGGGTCCATGCACCTGGCGTTGAACCCGCCGCTGGGTCAGGCGCCGGAGGGCGCGCTGCCGCCCGGCTCCACCCTCGGGCTCAACGAGTCGTCGACCTACCCCACCACGGAGGAGACGCTGTCGTCGCTGTCGGTGGTGGTCAACGCGGGCGGTCTCGGTCAGATCGGCGACGTCGTCCACACGTTCAACCAGGCGCTGTCCGGGCGCGAGGAGGACTGGCGAAATCTGCTGACGCGTCTCGACGAGTTCATCGGCGTCCTTGATCAGCAGCGCCAGAGCCTGGTGGCCACCATCGAGGGCCTCAACCGCGTGGCGTCCAACTTCGCCGACCGCCGGGACGTGATCGACCGTGCGCTGCAGCGGATCCCGCGCGCCCTGGAGGTGCTGGACCGGGAACGGCCGCAGTTGACGACGGCCCTGACCAAACTCGGCCAGTTCAGCGACGTCGCGACGCGGCTCGTCAACGACTCCGGCGACGACCTCGCGACGAATCTGAAGAACCTCCAGCCGACCATCAAGGCGCTCGCCGACGTCGGACCCGACCTCGACGCGAGCCTCGCGTACGCGACGGTGTTCCCGTACGGGCAGAACCTGATCGACCGCGCGGTGCGAGGCGACTTCATCAACCTCTTCGCGACGGTCGACATCTCCGGACCACGGCTGCGCAAGTCGATCTTCCTCGGGTCGCGCGCCGGCCAGGAGGGTCGCGACCTCGTGCCGCTGCCCGGCGAGCCGTTCTTCCAGCGCTACACCTTCGACCCGCTGGGGCGGCCGCTCGCGCCGCAGCCACCCGGTGGTCCCCTGTCCGCGCTGCCCGGCAACCCGCCGACGGCCGGGCTGACCGCCGACCCGCCGGGTGCGGAGCGCAGCCTCCCGGGCCCGGGGTCCGCCCCGCAGGCGCCGCCACCACCACCGCCGCCCATCAGCGGACCGGTGCTGCCGGTGGTGCCCCAGCAGAACGCAGACGGGGCGATGGTGGACAGTCCGCCGCCGCCACCGGGAGGCGGACCCATCTTCGCCGGCCCGTACGGAGGGGGTAGCTGATGCTCACGCGATTCATCAAGGTGCAGCTCGCGATCTTCACCGTCGTGTCCATCATCGGCGTGACGTGGATGGCGTTCTCCTACGTGCAGCTTCCGACGCTGCTGGGCCTCGGACGCTACGAGGTGACGCTGAAGCTGCCGAGTTCCGGTGGTCTCTACCGGTTCAGCAACGTCACCTACCGCGGTGTCGAGATCGGCAAGGTCACCGACCTCCGGCTCACCGGTTCCGGTGCCGTGGCGACGCTGTCGATCGCGACGTCGCCGAAGGTGCCCGCAGATCTGGAGGCTCAGGTCCGCAGCGTCTCGGCCGTCGGCGAGCAGTACGTCGACCTGCGGCCGCGTACCGACTCGGGTCCGTTCCTGGGCAGCGGGTCGGTCATCGAGGGCGGGAACGTCTCGCTGCCACCGGCGGTGGGCCCGGTCCTCGACAAGGTGAGCACGCTGGTCGGCACCTTCCCCTCCGACCGCCTGAGCGCGCTGCTCGACGAGACCTACAAGGGCTTCAACGGGGCCGGCTTCGACTTCGGGTCGCTGCTCGACTCCGGCGCCACGCTGAGTTCGGAGCTGAACGGCGTGGCCGAGCAGACCAGGACGTTGGCCGACGACAGCCGTCCGCTGCTCGAGGGGCAGGCCGCCACCGCGGACTCGATACGCACGTGGGCCCGCAGCCTGTCCGGGTTCACGGGGCAACTCGCCGCGAACGACCCCCAGGTCCGCACGGTGCTGCAGACGTTCCCGGGGTTCTCCGACGAGGTGTCGAGCTTCCTGACCGAACTCAAGCCGACGCTGCCCGTGCTGCTGGGAAATCTGGGCACCGTCAGCGAGATCCTGATGACGTACAACGCGTCCCTCGAGCAGCTGCTGGTGCTGTTGCCGCCGTACTTCGCTCAGCAGCAGTCGTATTCGTCGGGATCCGACTCGACCGGTGGCGCCCGAGGTGACTTCGCGGCCACGGTCAGCGATCCTCCCGCATGCACGGTGGGCTTCCTTCCGCCCTCGTCGTGGCGGTCGCCCGCCGACGAGTCGGACATCGACACACCCGACGACATCTACTGCAAGCTGCCGCAGGACTCGCCGATCTCCGTGCGCGGCGCCCGCAACTTCCCGTGCATCAGGAAGCCGGGCAAGCGTGCGCCCACCGTGCAGATCTGCAACAGCGACAAGCCCTTTCAGCCGCTGGCGATGCGTCAGCACGCAACGGGTCCGGCGCCGTTCGACCCGAGCCTGGTGGCCCAGGGCGTCCCGATCGACGACCGCGCCACCCTGAGCGACGACATCTACGCACCGGTCGAGGGCACGCCTCTCCCGCCGGGAGCGGTCCCAGCCGGGACGCCCCCGAACGCGGCTCCGTTCGGGACTCCGGTGTCGCCGTTGGAGGCTCCGATCGCCACGGCGATCGCGCCCCCACCGCCCGAGGGGAACTCGCTCAACGGACAGCCCATCGCGCCGCTGGGCCCACCGCCGGGACCGGCACCCGAGGGGTTGCCCGCCGCGGCCGTCGGACCGGCCCCCGGCGCGCCACCCGTGCAGCCCGTCGCGCCTCCCGCCGGCGACGTGGTCGTCCCGCCCGTCGACGGTGGTGCGATCCCCGCTGCACCGAGTGCCTTCGGGCCGGCCAAGAAGGACGGCGGACCGAGTGTCGCGTTTGCGCAATACAATCCGCGCACCGGCGAGTACGTGGGATCCGACGGCAAGCTGTACAAGGTGACGAACCTCGTGGCGGAGAAGCCACTCGTCACGACCTGGAAGGACCTTCTGCTGCACTGACGGATCCGGGCGCACACACCGGTGACGGTGTGTGCGCCCGGATTCGGCGGTCTCAGGAGAGCTTGGTGATCTTCACCGGCAGATTGAGCACGAGCGACTTGTTGCGGCCGCAGTTGCCGCTCTCGCCGGTGGTCTGGTCCTCGCCGACCCACAGATCCGAGATGCGCTGGGACAGGCCTTCTTCGGACGAGGGGTAGAAGCGGTAGACCTGCAGGCCCGGCGCCCGGGTGCCGTCCGGGCACGGGATCCAGTCCGGGACGTAGTGCTTGACGTACCACATGTTTCCGGTGCCGGTGTAGACGTTCTCGGTCCATCCGAGGCTGCTGGTCACCGTGCCCGCGCACGTGATGGCCGACGTGCAGGTCGTGGCGACCGTCCAGGTGCTCCGAACCGAGGGCTCGTCCTGGTACCGGTCGTTCATGCGGGCCCACTCACCGTTCGACACAACGGAATACGTGCCGTTCATGGCGAATTCCTCGTACTCGGCCCCCGCCTGGGGCGCAGCGGCGAGTCCGACGGCGGCCACCGCCGACATGGCCACGCCTGAGAGCGTCCTCATTCGGCTCACGATCTGCTCCTCGGTTGGCCGGCTCGGCGGCAATGCCGTTCTTACGTGGGAGAATAACACTTTGGCGACGACCACCGGACGGCTTCGCACCGGCCGATGCCGGTCCTCGATGGGGGCCGCGAGCGTCGATCTTCTCCGATCGGGAGACTTCCAGTCTCCGTTGTGCGACAGTGACTATCGTGCGTAAAGCCCTGTCCGCGGCGACCGCCGGCCTGCTGGCCGTCGGAGTGCTCACGGCGCCGCCCGTCGCAGCCGAGCCGCCCCCGCCGCCCCCCGTCGCCGAGTGCAACGACCCGTCGTGCGTGCCCGGCATCCAGCCCGGCGCCGTCCTCGGTGCGCCCTGCTCGAACACCACCTACTACGTCTTCGGCGTGACGTCGTGGGGTCGGATAGTGTTCTGCGGATCGCCACGACGCAAGGCGCCGCGGTGGTTCCGGTCGCTGGAGGTGCGGGGCATCAAGACCGAGGGCGCCAACTGCTCCGGGCGTGACGGTGAGATGGCACAGGCGCCGGACGGACTGTTCCTGTCGTGTGACGTCCGCAACGGTGCCGCGACGTGGACGCGCGGCGACATCTGAGCCACCGCGCCGCCCGCGTCCGTCAGAAGCGCGTCAGCGAGAAGTCGTAGGTGCTCGTACCACCCGGTGCGCCATAGCATCCCGCGCCGTAGGTCGACGTGATGGTGCCCGCCAGCGAGACGGCATCCCACGAGTACACGTCGTGGGACGGGAGGTTGTAGCCGACGCAGCGCACCCCGTCGATGACGTCGACGGTGAGGGTGTATCGCCCGTCCTGATGGAACGCCGTGTTCTGGAATCGCTGACTCTTCAGCGGTCGGGGGATGGCGATCACGTTGAGATTGCCGTCGTCGGGGTTGATGACCGGGCCGGTGAAGTAGGTGCCGCAATCGGGTGCGCCGCAGGAGTGGGTGACCGACCACACGAACGAGTGGTCGTTCCAGCGGTTGTTGGCGACCTCGTAGTTGCCGATCTTCATCTTCGGTCCCTCGCCCGCGCTCGCACCCGGCGCGAGCGCCGTCGCGGCCAGGAAGAGGGCGGCCGCCACTCCGGCTCCCTTGGCGGCCGCCTCAGCCGTTCTGGCCACAGCCATCTCCCGTCGTCGCGAGCGGATCATCGTGCACAGCCTATCCGTTGCCGAACCCGGCGTCAGTCGCTTCGCAGACCGGTTTCCCCGCCGCCACAACCGATCCGGGACTACGCGGGCCCGTTGATCGGGGTGAACTCGATGTTGATCTCGGTGAGGCCGCGCAGGATGAACGTGGGCTCGTAGGTGAAGTTGCGCTGCCCTTCGGGACCGTGCTTCTCGTCGTCGATCCTGATGTCGCCCATGCGATCCAGGATGCGCTCGATGGAGACGCGGCCCTCCACGCGGGCCAGCGGTCCACCGGGGCACGAGTGCACGCCGCGACCGAACGCGATGTGCTCGCGCACGTTCTTCCGGTCGAGATCGAACTCGTGCGGGTTCTCGAAACGGCCCGGGTCGCGGTTGACGGCACCGGGGCACACCATCACCGTGGTGCCGGCGGGCACGACGGTGTCGCCAACCTTGGTCGGCTTCTTGGCAAGTCGGAACTGACTCTTCACCGGAGCGTCCATGCGCAGCGACTCCTCCACGAAGACCGGGATGCGACTGCGGTCGTTGCGCAGCGCCGCCTGGACGTCCTGGCGCTCGCCCAGCACCTTCATGGACGCCGACAGCAGCTTGGTGGTGGTCTCCTGTCCGGCGGCGAAGAGGAACGTCGCAGAGCGCGCCACCTCCAGCACCGGCGGCACCGAACCGTCGGGGTACTTGGCGGTGGCGAGCGCGGTGAGGACGTCGTCGCGCGGCGACTCGCGGCGGTCCTCGAGGTAGCCGACGAACTTGTCGTCGAGCCACGCCAGCGGGTTGAGGCCGACCAGATCACCGTCGAGCGAGCCGACCTGGGCACCGGGACGCGGCGCGCCCAGCACGGTGCGGAACTCCTCGTGGTCTTCCTGCGGCACCCCGAGCATGTCGGCGATCACCAACAGCGAGAACGGCTTTGCGTAGGCCGTGAGGAACTCGCACTTGCCGGCGGCGACGAAGTCGTCGAGGCACTCGTCGGCGAGGCGCCACATGAAGTCCTCGTTCTCCTTGAGCCGGCGCGGGGTCAACAGCCGGTTCAGCAGGGAGCGGGCATTCGTGTGGTCCGGGGGATCCATCGTGACCATGTGCTCGAACATCGGCATCTGCGGCCGGTGCACGGTGATCTGGTCGGTGATGTCGTCGCCCTCGGGGGTGAACGGCAGCGGCGGGAAGGGTCCGGCCACCGCGATGCACGACGAGAAGGTGTCGGTGTCCTTGAGCACCTGACCGGCCTCCTCGTAACCCGTGATCGCAAGCACGCCGTAGTGCGGCTCCTGCACGATGGGGCACTTGCTCCGGAGGTGGTCGAAGTACGGGTGGGGATCGGGAACCAGGGACTGGTCGGTGAAGTAGTCGACCGTGTCGAAGTCGGCAGTCATCGAGAGGGGTTCCTTCCGGGGCCGTGAGGCAGGGAGTCGGATCGCGCGCCGGCGAGCTGGCCGGCGGCAGTCGAGCTGAAAGTGCTGAGCACCTGCTTAGCATGGCGTACTGTCGCGGTCAAGATTTGCCACGCCGACCAGCGACTACGATCTGCGTGCATACCCGAGGCGCAACGGCTGCGAAAGAAGGAAGTGTGGGAATGGCATCGGACCGGAGGATCGGTGGGCCGGACGCCAAGAACCGGGGGGTCCTGCTCGACGCCGCCGAGCAACTGATGCTCGAGGACGGCTACGCATCGGTCACTTCGCGTCGCGTCGCCGAGCGTGCCGGTCTCAAGCCGCAGCTCGTGCACTACTACTTCCGGACCATGGACGACCTGTTCATCGAGGTCTTCCGGCGGATGTCGAAGCTCGGCCTCGACGCGCACGCCGAGGTGCTCAAGTGCGACCAGCCGCTCTGGGCGATGTGGGAGTTCGGCAGTGACCCGCACGTCGCCCGATTGACCATGGAGTTCATGGGGCTCGCGAATCACCGCAAGGCGCTGCGTGCGGAGATCGCGGTGTTCGCGGACCGGTTCCGGCAGCAGCAGGTCGAGGTGATGACCACCGTGCTCCGTCGCTACGGCCAGGAGCAATCCGACGTCCCGCCCGTGGTCTGGGCGGTCTTCGCCACCAGCGTGTCGCGGGTGCTGGTGCTGGAGCAGTCGCTCGGCATCTCGTTCGGCCACGACGAGATGCTGTCGTTCTGCGAGGAGTGGCTGCGCAAGCTGGAGGGCGAGCGCGTGCCGGTCAATGCCTCGGCATCGGCCTGACGGCGTTTCTCGCGCACTCACCAGTGCCGGATGGAGCAGAGCGCTCCCTTGGGGCCCTGATTGGTCACCACGACCTCGCCGTCGACGGCGATGACGCAGTGGAAGTTCGGCTGCTGCGGGGAGTCGAGGCTCGTCGCCACCACCATCGCCCACTGGTCCGGGTTGGCCAGCATGACGTCGAGCGTCCACATCTGGTTGGGCCCCACGTCCGCCTCGACGTTCGGGCTGAACGCGTACGGGTTGTGGCTGTACTCCGCATAATTGGGCGGGTCGACGTCGCGGTAGTAGATCTCCGCCTGCGCGAACGGCGACTCGGTGAAGACGGTGTACTTCACGTGCCGCAGCGGCGGACCCTCGGCCGAGGCCGTGGTGGCGGTCGACGTGACGCCGCCGAGGAGGAGGGCCAGGACGGGTACGGCCGTCGCCAAGCGCTTCATGGTCGTCGGCATCCTCCCGGGCGGAAACATCATTACCGGAATACTAGAACGCCGTTCACGTTCGCGGCGGGCGATTGACGAGAAGGTGTTAGCGTCCGACGGGTGGACCCCGACACCGCGCAGATCAGCGACGTACTCATCCGCTACGCCACCGGAATCGACACGAAGGACTGGGCACTGTTCCGGACCTGCTGGGCGGACGAGGTGGACGTCGACTACGCCGACGTAGGCACGTTCTCCGACCCCGATGCCTTCACCGAGTTGATGCAGCAGCTGCACGGCTCGATGGGTGCGACCTACCACCGCCTCACCAACCTCGTCATCGACGTCGACGGTGACAGGGCGACGGCGAGGTCCTACGTGCACGCGGTCCTGCTGCTCGTGCCCGGCGACGCCGACAACTGGATCGACGTCGTGGGGCATTACGACGACGTGCTCGTCAGGACCGACGCCGGCTGGCGGATCTGGCGACGCTCGACGCACATGGGCCGGATGCTGACCGGCGGCGCCCGCGCGGGGGCAGCCACGGCGGCGGGCATCGACGGTGTCTGAGTTCGCCGGTCGGTACGGTCCCTGGGCGGTGATCGCCGGCGCATCCGAGGGGATCGGCGCGTGCGTGGCCCACGAACTCGGCGCTCGCGGAATCAATCTGGTGCTCATCGCGCGCACTGCGGCGCTCCTCGGTGAGGTGGCCGCCGACGTCCGGGAGCGACACGGTGTCGAGGTGCGGACGGTGGAACTCGACCTGACGGTCGACGACGTCGCCGACCACGTGGTCCGTGCCACCGACGGACTCGAGGTGGGACTCGTCGTCTACAACGCCGGAGCGTCCGATCGCACCGCCGACTTCCTGGACAACGAACTCGAGTACTCGCTCCACCAGATCAAGCTCGACTGCACCGGCCCGGTCGTGCTGGCCCGCCACTTCGGGCCGGCCATGCGCGAGCGGGGCCGAGGCGGCATCGTGCTCGTCGCGTCACTCGCCTGTGTTGCGGGGTCGGCGACGCTCGCCATGTACTCCGGGGTCAAGGCGTTCCAGCACAACTTCGCCGAGGGCCTCTGGGCGGAGCTGGCGCCGGCCGGGGTAGACGTCTGCGTGATGCCGCTCGGGATGACCTATACGCCTGCCCTGCAGCGGATGGGCATCACCTTCGACCCGCGGGCGCACATGACGTCGGAGGACGTGGCGCGCGAGATCGTCGACAACGTTGGGAACGGCCCGGTGCACGTCGTGGGGGAGAACAATCGCGCGGTAGCGGCGCAGGTGTGGACCATCGACCGGCGCGCGCTGGTCGAGATGATGAGCATCGCCTCGAAGGACTTCGCGCAGAAGCGGGCGGTCGGCTGACGGTCCACCCTCGCTGAAAGGCCAAGGCACGCACCAGTTCTGGTCAGCCTCGGCATCCCCTGGGAAAAGCAACTGCGCCGCACGCTGACACCCCCGAAGGGGCGCCTGCGAGCGGCGCAGAAGTGGTGAAGCTTAGTTACAGCGTGGTGACGCCAGTTGCCTGGGGTCCCTTTGCGCCTGGGGTGATCTCGAACTCGACCCGCTGGTTCTCGTCGAGAGTGCGGTAGCCCTGAGACTGGATCTCCGAGTGATGGACGAAAACGTCTTCACTGGCTCCGTCCGGGGTGATGAAGCCGAAGCCCTTTTCCGCGTTGAACCATTTGACAGTGCCCTGCGTCATACAGATATTCCCATTTCTTGGTATTCACAGATGTCATCAGACAGACATCCAATGCTGACCCTAGCACGGTGTTCGGGTCGCGGCTCGAAGTCGGCGCAACCAATTTCGGACCGGGTACCGATTCGCGACGGCGTGGGGGAGACGGTCACCTGCGGCGGTTCATCACCTTGTCGGCGGCCACCCAGTGCGCGTCGTCCACCCACAGCCGGGCGAAGGCCGCCACGGCCTCGTCGGGGGAGGCGCCGGACACGACGCGCTTGACCTCGGATGCCGCGCGGTGGGCCAATTTTCGGGCCACCGCGCGCCACTCGTCCTCGAACGTCGCCCGCGGGACCACCCGCTGCACCAGCCCGACCCGCTCCGCCTCGGCGGCGTCGAGGATGACACCGGTGCCGGCCAGCAGCAGCGCCTGACTGCGTCCCACCAGGGCGGCCAGTCGTTCGGCGCCGCCCCACGCCGGCATGATCTCGAGGGTCACCTGGTTGAAGCCGATCCGGACGTCGTCGGCGGCCAGGCGGATGTCGGCGGCGACCGCCACCTCGGCGCCGCCGCCCAGCGCATGGCCGTTCAGCGCCGCGAGCACCGGCCCGGGGAAGCTGGCGATCCGGTCGCAGACCTTCCGCATCCGCCACGCCATCGCCGCCGCGTCCTCCTCGGTGCGCAGTGCCGAGAGTTCCTTGAGGTCGCCGCCGGAGACGAAGGCCTTGTCGCCGGCGCCGGTGATCACCAGCGCGCGCGCACCGGCCGCGCCGTCGAGCGCCTCGTCGAGACGGTCCATCGTCGTCAACGAGATGGCATTCCGGGCGTGCGGGCGGTCGATCGTGATGACGGCGAGCCCGTCGTCGACGTCGAGGTCGACCATGCGGCTGTCGTCCACGTTCTCTCCTTGCGGTATTGGCATTCTCGGTGGCGGAGAATAACATCCCCGTGACACTCGTCGGCCCAGCGAAAGTACTGCATAGACAATGCGAAAGATCCCCGAGGCGCTGGTCGAACGGTACGAGGCGCAGGGTTGGTGGACGTCGGAGACGCTCGGCGACCTGATCGCGCACGGTCTGCACGGGGCACCCGAGCAGCGCTTCGTGGTCCACTCCGACACCCGCCCGTTCGACGGCACCTGGCGCGAGGTGGAGGTTCTCGCGCGGCGCTTGGCGGCGGGCCTGCGGGACCGCGGCGTGGGGCCCGGCGACGTGGTGGTCATGCAGCTGCCGAACTGGCGGGAGGCCGCGGTCACCTTCTGGGCGTCGGCGTTCCTCGGCGCCGTCGTCGTCCCGGTCGTGCACTTTTACGGCCGCAAGGAACTCGGCCACATCATCGGCACGTCCGCGCCGAAGGCGTTCATCACCACGGAGGCGTTCGGGCGGATGACCCTGCACGCCGACGTGTGTGCCGACGTACCCCTGGTGGCCCTGGTCGGCGGAGACGGGGCGACGCCCGGGGCGATCGCCTTCGACGACCTGCTCGCCGACGAGCCGCTGGCCGGGGTGCTCCCCACAGATCCCGCCAGCCCGGCGCTCATCGCGTTCACGTCGGGCACCACCCGAGACCCCAAGGGCGTCATCCACAGTCACCAGACGCTGAACTTCGAGACCCGGCAGCTGCTGTCCAACTATCCGGCCGATCGCGGGCGGCAACTGACCGCGACGCCGGTCGGACACTTCATCGGCATGCTCAGCGCGTTCCTGATCCCCGTCCTCGAAGGTGCGCCGATCGACCTGTGCGACGTCTGGGATCCGGGCCGCGTCCTCGCGCTGATGGCGTCGGACGGGCTCTCCATCGGCGGCGGTCCGCCCTACTTCGTCACCAGCCTGATGGACCACCCTGACTTCACCGCCGACCACATGAAGCTGCTGAAGACCGCCGGACTGGGCGGGTCCACCGTGCCCGCCACCGTCACCCGCCGGCTGTCGGACCGCGGCGTGCTCGTCTTCCGGTCCTACGGCAGCACCGAGCATCCGTCGATCACGGGGTCGAGCCCGTCGGCCCCCGAGGACAAGCGGCTCTTCACCGACGGGAACTGCCGGCCCGGGGTCGAGATCCGGCTCACCGACGAGGGGGAGATCCTCAGCCGCGGGCCGGACCTCTGCCTCGGCTACACCGATCCGGACCTCACCGCCAGGGCGTTCGACGACGACGGCTGGTACCACACGGGCGACATCGGGGTGCTCGACGACGACGGCTACCTCACCATCACCGATCGCAAGGCGGACGTGATTATCCGCGCGGGCGAGAACATCAGCGCGCTCGAGGTCGAGGAGGTGCTGCTCGGGATGGCGCAGGTCGCCGAGGCGGTCGTCGTCGCCGCGCCCGATCCCCGGATGGGCGAGCGGGCGGCGGCCGTGCTGCGGCTCAAACCAGGCGCCTTCATGCCATCGCTGGACGAGGTGCGGGCGCACTTCGAGCGCGCCGGAGTGGCCCGGCAGAAGTGGCCCGAGGAGTTGCACGAGGTGGCGGACTATCCGCGCACGGCGAGCGGCAAGGTGCAGAAGTTCGTCGTCCGCCAGAAGCTCGCCGGATAGCGGCGGGACCACCCGCTTCGACCGCCGGAGATCGCTCCGGTGCTGCGGAACGTCATTACCAAGTTGGCCGAGAAGCGCCGAGAGCGTTGCCATGCGAGCCGAATGAGAATAAGATTCTCGCGAGACGATAAAGGAGTTTTCCATGGGTCAGCTTTCCCACCGGGTCGACATTCCGTTCCCGCTGTTCGACGCGGACAACCACCTGTACGAGCCGCCCGAGGCGATGACGAAGTACCTGCCGAAGGCGTACAAGGACATCGTTCAGTACGTCGAGATCAACGGCCGGACGAAGATCGCGCTCAAGGGGCAGATCAGCAACTACATCCCCAACCCGACGTTCTCCGTGGTCGCCCAGCCGGGCGCCTGGGAGGAGTACTTCAAGTTCGGCAACCCCGACGGCAAGAGCAAGCGCGAGCTGTTCGGCGAGCCGATGCGGGCCATCCCGGCCTTCTTCGAACCCGAGCCGCGCCTGGCGAAGATGGACGAACTGGGCCTCGACCGGTCGCTCATGTTCCCGACGCTGGCCAGCCTGATCGAGGAGCGGCTGTCCGACGACCCGCTCGCGATCCACGTCATCGTGCACGCGCTGAACGAGTGGCTGCACGAGGTGTGGGGCTTCAACTACAAGAACCGCATCTTCACCACCCCGGTGATCACCCTCCCGATCGTCGAGAAGGCGATCGAGGAACTGGAGTGGGCGGTCAAGCGCGGTGCCCGCGCCATCCTGATCCGTCCGGCGCCGGTCCCCGGGTTCCGCGGACCACGGTCGTTCGCCCTGCCCGAGTTCGACCCGTTCTGGCAGAAGTGCGTCGAGTACGACATCTTCGTCGGCATGCACTCGAGTGACAGCGGCTACTCGCGCTACACCTCCGAGTGGGACGGCGGCGCGCAGGAGATGCTGCCGTTCCAGACGAACGCGATGTCGATCCTCAACGAGTGGCGACCCATTCAGGACGCCGTGGCGTCCTGGGTCATCCACGGTGCGCTGTTCCGCTTCCCGACGCTCAAGGTGGGCATCGTCGAAGCCGGCTCGAAGTGGATGTTCCCGCTGCTCGACTCCATGTCGGAGGTCTACAAGAAGGCCCCCGAGGCCTTCCTGGGCAACCCGATGGAGGAGATCAAGAACCGCATCTACGTCAGCCCGTTCTACGAGGAGGGCATCGACGACCTGATCAACCTGATCGGCGTCGAGCAGGTGCTCTACGGTTCGGACTGGCCGCACCCCGAGGGACTGGCCGAGCCCACCCACTACGTGACCGCTCTCGAGCACCTCGCCGTCGAGGATCAGGCGAAGATCATGGGCGGCAACCTGGGTCGTCTCGTCACGACGTGACGTACCACCAGCGCTGGGACACCATCCCCGAGATGGTGCTCAGCGCGGCCGACCGGTTCGGCCACGCCGAAGCGGTCGTCGACGGTCCGTTGCGACTGTCGTACGTCGAACTCGCCGACCGCATCCGCAGCGCCGCGGGTGCGTTCGGCGAGTTCGGCATCGCCAAGGGCGACCGCGTCGCCATCTGGGCGCCCAACTCCGCGGACTGGATCGTCGCCGCGATCGGACTGTTGACCGCGGGCGGCGTCCTGGTCCCCGTCAACACCAGGTTCAAGGCGGCCGAGGCCGCCGACGTCGTGTCGCGCAGCGGAGCCAAGGCCGTCATGGTCCAGCAGGGCTTCCTGGGCCAGGACTTCTCCACCTCGCTCGACGTGCCGACCATCGATCTGAGGTCCGGCTTCCTCGCCGGCTCCGCGCCGTTCGACCGTGACCCCCGCGACTGGCTGCGCGGCGACGACGTCGCCGACGTCATCTACACCTCGGGCACCACCGGCAGGCCCAAGGGCGTGATGATGAACCACGCCCAGACGCTGCGTCTCTACGAGGAGTGGTGCCGGCTCGCCGATCTCCGCGAGGGCGACCGCTACCTGGTGGTCAACCCCTTCTTCCACACCTTCGGCTACAAGGCGGGATGCATCGCCGCGCTGATCCGCGGTGCGACCATCCTGCCGGTGCCCGTCTTCGACGTCGACGCGGTGGTCGACCTGATCGACGCCGAGCGCGTGACGATGCTGCCCGGACCGCCGACGCTCTACCACTCGCTGCTCGCGGTGCCCGACAAGGCCAAGCTCGCGACGCTGCGGGCGGGCGTCACCGGCGCCGCCGACATCCCGGTCGAGCTGATCCGTCGGGTGCACACCGAACTCCCGTTCCAGACGGTCGCCACCGGCTACGGGCTCACCGAGTGCGGCACCGCGACGCTGTCACGGCCCGGTGACTCCTTCGAGGACGTCGCGACCACCGTCGGCACGGCCTGCGACGGCGTCGAGGTCCGCATCGCCGACGACGGCGAGATCCTCGTCCGCGGCTACAGCGTGATGCAGGGCTACCTCGACGACCCCGAGGCGACCGCGGCCACGATCGACGCCGACGGGTGGCTGCACACCGGCGATCTCGGCGACCTGAACGACCACGGCAGGTTGCGGATCGTGGGACGCAAGAAGGACATGTTCATCGTCGGCGGCTTCAACGCCTATCCCGCCGAGATCGAGGGATTCCTGCTCGAGCATCCCGCCGTCGCGCAGGCCGCCGTCGTCGGCGTGCCCGACGATCGCCTGGGGCAGGTGGGTAAGGCGTTCATCGTGCTGCGGTCCGACGCCGCACCGACGTCGGCGGCCGACGTCCTGGAGTGGAGTCGCGCCCGAATGGCCGGATTCAAGGTGCCACGGTATGTACAGTTCCTCGACGAGCTACCGACCAACGCCACGGGCAAGGTCGTGAAGGACAGACTGCGCTGAGCGAACGCACAGCCTGGGAACGGCATTTCCGCAGGCGAGCGGTGCAAACTGGCGGTTCTGGCCATGCGGTATGGTCGGGTCGCTACCGGAAAACGACAATGCCATTCTCATTCCGATGACGGCGCAATGGACAGGACAGGAGGGCGCATGCCACCCAGCGAGCGCACCTCGCCGAAGCTCGACGGCGCCGAGGACCACGCCACGGTGACGCCGGACGCGACGACACGCGACGACGTCCTCTCGCTCGCGGAGGAGGCCGAAGCCGAGGCGGCCGAGGCGGAAGCCATCGCCGCCGCCGCCAGGGCACGCGCCCGCGCGCTCCGACTGCGCCGTGAGGCGAAGGCCGCCGCCGCCCCCGCCGAGCCGAGCGCGCCGGTCGACGACGTCACCGACACCGAACTGGTCGACGAGGACGTCCCCACCGACACCGAACTCTCCGACGACCAACTCTCCGCTGACGACCCGGACGTCACCGCCGTCGCTCCCGTGCCGACCGCCGTCGTCGACGACGCCGCCGATGGTTCCGACGGGCGACGCCGAGCGCGCTTCTCGGCACCGCGCGTCTCGCTGCGAGTCGCCATCGGAGCCGTCGCGATCGTGCTGACCGTGGGGTTCGTCGTGTCCAGCGGATACATGATCTGGCACCACCGTCAGGTGGTCGCCGAACAGCAGCGCTCCGCGGAGTTCGTCGCCGCCGCACGCCAGGGCGTCGTCACGCTGATGTCGCTGGACTTCACCCGCGCCGAGGAAGACGTGCAGCGCATCCTCGACAACACGACCGGCGCGTTCCGCGAGGAGTTCGCCGGGCAGGCCGAGAGCTTCACCGACGTGGCGCAGCAGTCGAAGGTGGTCACCGAGGCGACGGTCAACGCCGTCGCGGTGCGGTCGATGACCCAGGACACCGCGAACGTCCTCGTCGCCGTCACCACGCGGGTGTCCAACGCGGCGGCCAACGAGCAGCCGCCACGATCCTGGCGTCTGAGCGTGGACGTCGCCCGCGACGGCGGACAGATCAAGCTGGCGAAGGTGGAGTTCGTACCGTGACCGACAGCCGTGACGAGGCCGCCGAGGCCACCCCGGACGCCGAATCGACCGCCGAGGAACTCGACGTCACCCCGGCCGACCCACCCGTCGCCCGTCCCCGCACGGGCGGGGCGCGGGCCATCCTGGTGCCGGCCGTCATCGCCGTCCTGCTGGTCGCATCCGCGGCGTTCGCGTCCTGGGTCTACTTCAGCCAGTACCGGCCCGACCAGCAGACCAACGACGTGGTGGCCGCGGACGCGACGAAGGCCGCCACCGACGGCACCGTCTCGCTGCTGTCCTACACGCCGGAGACCCTCGACAAGGACTTCACCGCCGCCAAGTCGCACCTGACCGGCGACTTCCTGAGCTACTACACGCAGTTCACCACCGACATCGTCACGCCGGCCGCCAAGACCAAGGACGTCAAGACCTCGGCCACCGTCGTGCGGTCGGCGGTCGCGGAACTGCATCCCGATGCCGCGACCGTCCTGGTGTTCATCAACCAGAACACCACCAGCAAGGAAAACCCCAACGGTTCCTTCACCGCGAGCGCCGTGAAGGTGGGCCTCGTCAAGTCCGGTGACGCCTGGCTCATCTCCGCGTTCGACCCGGTCTGACCCACACCGCGCAGGAACACACCGTCGTGCCCTCTTCTCCCGTCGACCTCGTCCTGTCCGGTGGCGGCGTCAAGGGCGTCGGCCTGGTGGGCGCCGTCGTCGCGGTGATGGACGCGGGGTACGTGCCCCACCGGGTGTCCGGCACCTCGGCCGGATCGATCGTCGGCGCCGTCGTCGCCGCGGCCGCCCACGCCGGCAATCTCACCAGCGCACAGGTGAAGGACCTCGCGCTCGGCCTCGACTACTCGAAGTTCCTCGACCCTGGGCCGGTCGAACGGGTGCCGTTCCTCGGGCCGTCGCTCGCCGTCCTGCGCGGCTCCGGCATCTACCGCGGCGACTACGCCCACGAATGGGTGCGCGCGCAGCTCGCCGAACTCGGGGTTCGGACGTTCGGCGATCTCGCGCTGGCCGACCCCGAGCTGCCTGCCGAGCAGCGCTACCGACTGGTGGTCACGGTGTCGGACACGACCACGGGCCAGCTGGTGCGCCTGCCGTGGGACTACCGCCGGGTCTACGGTCTCGACCCCGACGAGCAATCGGTCGCCGATGCGGTGCGCGCGTCGATGTCCATTCCGTTCTTCTTCCGTCCGGTCACCCTGACCAGCGCGACCGGGCTGCGATCCACGCTGGTCGACGGTGGGTTGCTGTCGAACTTCCCGATCGACTCCCTCGACCGCCCCGACGGCCGGACACCACGATGGCCGAGCTTCGGGGTCACGGTGCTGCCCAACCTGCCCGACGGGAACGACAAGGTGATCCCCGCGCTGTCCGCGCTGCGGCTGCCGTCCTTCATCGGGGCGCCGCACCTGCTCGAGGACGTCATCACCACCGTGCTCGTCGGCCGCGATCAGGCCTACCTCAACCAGCCCTGGGTGAGCGCGCGGGCCATCCGGGTCGACTCGACGGACGTCGGGTTCCTCGACTTCGGCATCACCGACGACGAGGTGGAGGCGCTCTACCGCAACGGGTACGCCGCGGCTCGGCGGTTCCTGGCCGACTGGGACTGGGCGGCCTACAAGCGCCGCTTCCGGTGACCGCCCGGCACGATCCGATAGCGTCCTGGCCGATGGAACCGACGACGACCCCTCCCGGCGCGATCGTGCCGCTCGACGAGACGGTCACCGCTGCCGCGGTGTCGTGCCACGTCGCCGGGCGACCCGCGCTGGCACGCGTGCTCGACTCGCTGCTCGGGGCCGCACGGGTGCCCGCCGACCGGGTGCTGGTGGTCGCGGCGCCCGCCCTGGTCGTCGACGCCACGAGGGCGGTCGCGGACGCCGGCCTGGCCGAGGTCCGCGTCGTCGAGTGCGACCTGCCCGCGACCCGTGCCCGGTGCCTCGCGCTGGGACTCGAACACCTTGCCGCCGAACCGGATTCGGCAATCGTGATCCACGACCTGCGCAGTCCGCTGGCGTCCGCCGCGGTGACCGACCGGGTGCTGACGGGCCTCGCATCCCACCACGACGTCGTCGTGCCCGCGCTGCCCATGACCGACACGGTCAAGGAGACCGACGATCGGGGCGCCGTGCGCCGGACGATCGACCGGCAGGCGCTGCGGACGGTGCAGTACCCACGGGGTTACCGCGCGGCCGCGCTCGGTGCGCTGCTCGACGGAGGCACCGGCGACGAGTTCACCGCCGCCGTCGTCGCGGGAATGCCGATCGAGGTGGTCGGCGGTGACGCGGACGCGGTGACGGCCGCGCTGCCCGCCGACGCGGCACTGCTCGAGGCGATTCTCGCCTCCCGACGGACCTAGCCGGCGCGGGCGGCGAGCAGTCGCGCCGCCACCTCCACGTCGTGGGGGTAGGTCACCTTGAAGTTGGTCGGCGCGCCGGGGAAGCAGTGCACGTCGACGTCGGTGAACCGCTGCATGCAGGCCGAGGTGTCCGTGCCGTCGAAGCCCTCGGCGTCGGCGGCGAGGTACGCCGCGAGCAGACGGTCGGCACGGAACGCCTGGGGCGTCTGCACCCGGACGAGCGTGCCGTCGACCGCGCCGAGGGGACCGTGCCCGTCGTCGCGCACCACGTCACCGGCGGGAAGTCCGGGGATCGCACCGCCGAAGCGGCGCGCCGTCGCCAGTGCGGCACGCATCAGGTCCGGTCCGGCCAGCGGACGGGCGGCGTCGTGGACGAGCACCACGTCGACCCGGCCCGCCGCGATGTCGTCCGCGAGATACCGCAGCACGTTGAACTCCGAACCGTGCCGGGTGTCGCCGCCCTCGACCAATTCGACGGTGGCCGATGGCAGTTCGTCGTCGACCATGCGCCGCGCGAGGTCGCGTTCCCCGGCCCGGTGCACCAGCACGGTGCGGCCGATCTCCGGGGTGGCGGCGACGGCGTTCACCGACCACGACACCATGCTGCGGCCCGCGAGAGGCAGGTAGGCCTTGTTGCCGTCGGCGCCGACACGGGTGCCCATGCCTGCGGCGAGGACGACGCCCACGGCTGCGGGTGTGTGCGGCGTCGGCATGCGCCCACGCTAGCGGGCACCGCGGCGCGCGCGGGGCCGCGGCACCCGGTACGGTCACCGCCGTCGGAGGGAAGAGGTCGGATGAACGAATCGACGCCGCGCGCGGCGCGCATGCACCGGGTCCGCAGGATGGCGGGCCGTGACCCGCACGAGGCGCACCGGGCCGCCACCCCGCTGGAACTGCTGTTCGACCTGACGTTCGTGATCGCGTTCGGCGTCGCGGCGTCCGAGCTGTCGCACGCGCTGGCGGCCGGTCACGTGGGCGTCGGTCTGATCGGCTTCTTCTTCGCGACGTTCGCGACGTGCTGGGCGTGGATCAACTTCACCTGGTTCGCATCGGCGTACGACACCGACGACTGGGTGTACCGCCTCCTGACGATGGTGCAGATGGTCGGCGTTCTTGTTCTGGCACTGGGCATCCCGCCGTTCTTCGCCTCGATCGAGCACGGCGGGCATCTCTCCAACGAGATGCTCGTCGCGGGCTACGTGGTGATGCGGGTCGCGATGGTGGCGCAGTGGTTGCGCGCGGCGCGGCAGGATCCGGCGCGGCGATCGGCGAGCCTGACCTACGCCGCGGTGATCACGCTCGTCCAGATCGGCTGGATCGGTGCGATCTTCCTGCCGGTATCGGTGCCCGTCGGCCTGACGATGTTCGTCGTCCTGGCCGCGGCGGAGATGTTCGGACCGTGGCTCGCGGAGACCCGCAGGGGCGGCACGCCGTGGCACGCCCACCACATCGCCGAGCGCTACGGTCTGCTGGCCATCATCGCGCTCGGCGAGGGCGTGGTCGGCACCGTGGCCTCGCTGACCGCGGTCGTGCAGGAGTACGGGTGGACGCCGGATGCCGTCCTGCTCGTGATCGCCGGTACCGGGCTGACGTTCGGGATGTGGTGGATCTACTTCTCCGCCATCCCCGGCCCCGACGTGCTGCACGAGCACCGCGAGCGGTCGTTCGCCTTCGGGTACCTGCACATCGCCGTCTTCGGGGCGATCGTCGCGACCGGAGCAGGCCTGCACACCGCGGCCTACTACGTCGAGGACCACTCGGAACTCGGCGCCGTGGGAACGGTGCTGTCGGTGGTGGTGCCGGTGGCGGCGTTCGTCGGTCTCGTCTTCCTGCTCAACGCCCTCGTGGTCCGCGAATGGGACGTGGTGCACCTCGTACTGGCGGTGCTGGCCGGCGTGATCCTGGCGGCCGCGGTGATCGCGGCGATGCTGGGCGTGCCGATGACGTCGTGCCTGCTGATCGCGACGTTGGCGCCCGCGGCGAGCGTGGTCGGCATCGAGGTCGTCGAGCACCGGCGCGCCGCCGCGGAGCGTGTGGAGGCGTAGCCGGTTCGACCGGCCCGGCCTGGGTATCCGATCGGGATCGGGGCGCACAGCCCGACCAGACGGGAGGACACCATGCCGAAGACCAACCGCGACGGATCGGCCAAGCAGTCCGAACTGCCGAGCACGCTGAAGAAGTCGTCGAAGAAGGCGCAGCGCACGTTCGCCAAGGCCCACGACTCGGCGGCCGAGGAGTACGGGGAGGGCGAACGCGCGCATCGCGTCGCGTTCAGCGCCGTCAAGCACAGCTTCGAGAAGGTGGGCGACCACTGGGAGGCCAAGGACGAGAAAGGCCCGTCGGATCAGCGTGCGCAGAGCGGCGGACGCAATCCCAGCGGGGAGTCCGCGGAGGGCGTCGACGCGAACGCCAGCAAGAAGCACCTGATCGACGTGGCACGCAGGCTCGACGTCGCCGGTCGCTCGAAGATGACCAAGGACGAGCTGGTGACGGCGATCAAGAAGGCGAACCGGCGGGAGACCTCCGCGAAGCGGTGACGCCCGCTCAGGAGGCCTCGAACGTCTCCAGCAGCGATCGTTCCTGCTCGGCCCGCATCTGTCGGCGGGCCTTGCGGCGCGTGATGAGGATGCCGGTGACGGCCAGCGCCCAGATGACGTACTGCACGGTCCATGCCACGCGGAACGCGTCGAACGAGTAACCGCCGGCGGCGTCGAGGATGGCGCCCATCGCCTGCATGACGAGCAGCGAGGCGAGGAAGCCGCCCATGTTCACCATGCCCTGGGCCGTGCCGAGGGTGGCGCTCGGATTGAAGGTGCGCGCGAAGTCGAACCCGACCATCGAGCCGGGACCACCGACCGAGATCACGACCACCAGCACCACCAGCAGCCACAGCGGTGCGCGGCCGGGCAGGGCGAGTACCACGGTCCAGATCAGCGCGTTGCTGGCGATGATGGTCAGCACGAACCACGACCGCCGGTGCGGTAGTCGCCCGGTGAGGATGCCGAGCACGATGCCCGCGGAGATCGCGGCGACCACCGAGACCGTCAGCAACGCGCCGGCCGCGCCGGTCGACAGCCCCTGGGCGACGGTCAGATACGGCACACCCCACATCAGCGCGAACACGGTGACCGAGAACTGCGTCCCCATGTGCGTGAAGAACCCGAGCCGGGTGCCCGGCCGGAGCCAGACGGTCTTGACCCCGATGAGGGTGCCGCGCACGGTCATCGTCTCCGTGGCCCGCACCCGTCCGTGCGGGGTGTCCCGGACCAGGGCGAACGCCAGCACCAACGCCAACGCGCCGAACGCCGTCACCGACACGTAGGCCGTCGCCCAGCCGGCGCTGCTGAGCAGCGCGAGGAACGGGATGGCGGACAGCACCTGGCCGAACTGCCCGCAGATCCCGGTGAGCTGCGTGAGCAGGGGAACGCGCCGGGGCTCGAACCAGTGCGGGACGAGGCGCAGCACCGAGATGAACGTGAGCGCGTCGCCGAGCCCGACGACGGCGCGGGCACCGATCGCCAGCGGCAGGGAGTCGGTCAGGGCCAGCGTGATCTGACCCGCAGCCATCAGCGCCGCGCCCGTCACGATCAGGACGCGTGAGCCGTACCGGTCCAGCAGCAGCCCCGCGGGGATCTGGGCGCAGGCGTAGACGACCACCTGCAGCACCACGAACGTCGACAGGACGCTCGGTCCTGCGGAGAAGCGGTCGGCGGCGTCGAGCCCCGAGACACCCAGCGTCGTGCGGTCGAGGACGGCGACGATGTAGGCGAGGAGCCCGGTCGACCAGATGATCCAGGCGCGCACTCTTGACATCGTCGCTCGTGGAGGGCGCTCCGGGCGAATCGAGTGACACGTCCGACGAGCGCCGACAGTTCGCTGTAATCGCACACCGGTGTCGGGAGTGCCGGGGGCGTATCTGATCACGGCATTATTCCGGCGTCTATCATGGGCGGGTGGTTCGTTGCGGGGTCTCCGCGCGGACGTCCGGCCGGTAGAGGAGGGTGCGGCGCGATGACCGACTATCGGCTCGACGACCTCGCCGTCCTGTCAGGTGTCAGCGCGCGCAACATCCGTGCCTACCGTGAGCGTGGTCTGCTCGACCCGCCCCGGCGGCAGGGTCGGTCGGCCTACTACGACGATCGCCATCTGGCCCAGCTGCGAGCGATCAGTGGCCTGTTGCGACGCGGCTTCAGCACCGCCCACGTCGCCGAGTTCATCGCCGGCATCCGCGACGGTCACGACCTCGGTGAGGTGCTGGGCATGCACGACGCGATCTTCGGCACCGCGACCGACGGCACCGCCGCCGCGGGGGCGGTCGACCCGTCGGAGCCGGAGGCCGCGCGACTGTCCGAGCTGGGCCTCGCCGACGTCGTCGACGGTGGCCTCGTGTTCACCGACGCGACGGTCGCGGACATCGTGAACCGGTCGCCCGAACCGATGAGCTACGTGCGAACCCTGCTGCGGGTGGCCGACGCGGCGCGCGAGCACGTCGACCAGCTGTCCGCCGCGGTCGTCGAGACGTTGAAGCGGGCCGCCATCGAGAGGTTCGGGGATCCGGACGCCCCCGACGACGAGGCCATGGCGACGCTGCGTCGGGTGGTCTCCGATCACCGGGAACTCGCCGACCGCGTGGTCGCGGACCTCATGGCGGCGTCGATGCAGCGGCACCTGTCCGCCGCGGTCTCGGAGTACACGACCGACGTCCTGCTCGGCGGCAACTGGGAGTCGACGGCGAGCGACTGACGTCAGAGCCGCGTGCCGGCCGGGTCGCCGCCCATGCGCTGGGCGAGCCAGACCGGGATGATCGCCACCACCGTGAGCGCCGCGGCCACCACGTTGATGACGGGCGCCTGGTTGGGGCGGAACAGGTTCCCGAAGATCCAGATGGGCAGCGTCTGCACGGCGGGGCCCGCGGTGAAGGTCGTGACGACGATCTCGTCGAAGCTCAGAGCGAAGGCCAGGATGGCGCCGGCGACCAGCGCGCCGCGCATCATCGGGAACGTCACGTAGCGGAACGTCTGCCACGACGACGCTCCGAGGTCTGCCGAGGCGTCCTCGAGATGCGTTCCGAGTTGGCGCAATCGGGCCTGGGTGTTGTTGAAGACGATGACGACGCAGAACGTGGCGTGACCGACGATCACCGTGGCCATGCCCAGGGTCACACCCAGCGCCGAGGTGAACGTTGCGTTCAGCGCGATGCCGGTCACGATCCCGGGCAGGGTGAGGGGCAGCACCACCAGGAAGCTGATGGTGCTGCGGCCGAAGAACTCGTAACGCTGGACGGCGAAGGCCGCCATCGTGCCGAGGACCAGCGCGATGGCGGTCGCGGCCAACCCGACGACGACCGAGTTGGCCAGCGACGTCCACATGCCCTCGCTGTTGGCGGCCGCGCGCCACCACTGCAGCGTGAATCCGCTCGGCGGGAACGCGAACGACCGGGATGCGTTGAATGCGTTGACGACCACCAGGACCAGCGGCGCGTAGAGGAAGACCAGGACGAGGATCGTCCAGGCTCGCAGGCCGCGGCGGGCGGCGCGGGACAGCATCAGACGTTCTCCAGTGCGCCGGTCCGACGCATCGCGAGCAGGTAGGCGATGATCGCGATCAGCGGGATGGCCGACAGCGCGGCGGCCAGCGGCTGGTTGTTGGCCGTGACCAGCTGGCCGTAGATGACGTTGCCCAGCAGCTGGCTCTTGCCGCCCACGATCGTCACGGCGATGTAGTCGCCCATCGACAGCGAGAACGTGAAGATGGAGCCGGCCGCGATGCCGGGGAACACCAACGGCGCCATGACCATTCGCATCGTCGACCCGTCGGACGCGCCCAGGTCGGAGCTGGCGTCGATCAACGAGTCCGGCACCCGGTCGAAGGCGGCGAACACGGGGATGATCATGTACGGCAGCCACAGGTAGGTCAGCGTGATGACGGTGGCCGCCAGGCCGTACCCGGGGGAGTACCCGGTGGCCCAGTCCAGCGGGCCCTCCGGCGACAGCAGCATCCGCCACGCATAGGCCTTCACCAGGTAGCTCGCCCACAGCGGCGTCGTGACCGCCACCACCAGGACCAGTCGCATCCGCGGCGTCGCGACCTTCGCCATGTACAGCGCGAGCGGCACCGCGAGCGCCGCGCAGATGACGGTGACGAGCAGCGCGACCCCCACCGTGCGGAGCGTGACCGCGCGGAAGAGGTCGTCGGTCAGCACCCGCACCACGTTGTCGGTCGTGAACTCGTGCAGCACCGCGCCGGTGAACGAACTCCTGGTCCAGAACGCCGATACCAGCAGCACTGCAAGCGAACCCAGGTAGGCGACCACCAGCCACGCCATGGGCGGGAGCAGGAGGAACGTCAGGGCCGCGCGACGGCCCGGGCCCGGCCGGGAGCCGGGTGCCTGTGTCGGTGGCGCGTCGGGGGAGGCTGCCGTCACCCCTTGATCTGCTGCCACTTGTCGACCCACTCGTCGTAGGTGGTGCAGTTGTCACCGCTGCCGTCGACGCACTGCTTCTGCGGGGTGGTCCAGTAGTGGATCTGTGCCGCGAAGTCCTGGTCGGTGGCGTGGTAGATGTCGCAGTAGTCCTTCTCTGTGGTGAACTCGCACGCCTTGGTCTGGCCCGGCGCCTCGCCGAAGTACTCGGCGGCCTGGGCATTCACCTGCGGCGAGGTGATCCAGTTCATCCACCCGTACATGCAGTTCGGATGCGCGGCCTTGGACGAGACCATCCACGTGTCCGACCAGCCCGTCGCGCCCTCCTTGGGCAGCACGGTGTTCACCTGCACCTTGTTCTCGGAGCCGATGGTGTTGGCGATGACCTGCCACGTCGTCCCGATCACCGAGGTGCCGGACTCGAACGCCTGCACCTCCTTGGTGTAGTCCGACCAGTACTCGCCGATGCTCTCGCGCTGCGTCGCGAGCAGTTCCGCGGCGGCATCGAGTTGCTCGGTCGTCAGCGAGTACGGATCCTTGATCCCCAACTCCGGCTTGGCCTTCGACAGGTAGAGCGCCGCGTCGGCGATGTAGATCGGCGAGTCGTAGGCCGTGACCTTGCCCTTGTACTTGGCCGCGTCGGTGAACACCGCACCCCACGAGTTCGGGGCGTCGCGCACGACGTCGACGTTGTACATCAGGAGGTTGGCGCCCCAGCCGTGCGGGATGCCGTACATCTGGCCGTCGACCGAGTTCCACGGCTTGTCCTTGAGGAAGCCGGAGATGGTCTCGTAGTTCGGCACCAGCGAGGTGTTGACCGGTGCGACGTCCCCGGCGTAGAGCAACCGCAGCGTGGCGTCGCCGGACGCCGAGACACCGTCGTACTGACCGCTTCTCATCAGCTGCACCATCTCGTCGGACGTGTTGCCGATCTTGACGTTGACCTTGCAGCCCGATTCCTTCTCGAACGGCGTCACCCAGTCCACCGCGGGATCGTTCGAGCCGTTCTCGGCGTATCCCGCCCACGCGATCAGGTTCAGTTCGCCCTCGCCCGGCCCGAGGGCGCCCAGCGGTTCGATCTTCGGCGGTTCCTCGCCCGTACCGCCGCCCGAACCACTCGAGCAAGCCGCCACCAGGGCGACGCACGCGGTCAGCGCCAGTCCTAGTCGGATGCCGTGAGTTCTCATGGGAACACTCCTCAGTCGTCGCGTCGTGGATCAGGTGGACAGGTCGTGCACGGCGTTCTCGGGCCACGCCATCGTGATCCGGGCGCCGTGTTCGAGGTCGTGCGGCAGGGTGGCGGCCGCACTCAGCACGGTTGCGGTGAGCGTCACGCCGGGCGCGGCGACGGCGGCGACGCGGGTGGTCGCGCCGGAGTAGATCACCTCGGCCACGGTCGCCTCGACCGTGCGGGTGCCCGCCGCGCCCGCGTCCCCGGCGGGGAGGACGGCGATGTTCTCGGGACGGACGGCGAAGAGCCCGGGCCGACCGATGAGAGCGGAGGCGGCGTCGCCGTCGATCACGTTGGACGTTCCGACGAAGTCCGCGACGAAGCGGTTCGCGGGCCGCTCGTACACCTCGCGGGCGCCGCCGACCTGCTCGATGCGGCCGTCGTTGAAGACCGCGAGCCGGTCGCAGAGCGTCAGCGCCTCGTCCTGATCGTGGGTCACGATGACGAACGTGATGCCGACCTCGCGCTGGATGGCCTTCAGCTCGACCTGCATCTGCTCGCGCAGCTTGAGATCCAGTGCGCCCAGCGGCTCGTCGAGCAGCAGCACGCGCGGCCTGCCGACGAGGGCCCGGGCCAGCGCGACGCGTTGACGCTGGCCGCCGGACAGCTGCGCGGGTGTGCGCGGCGCGAACTCGGCGAGCCGCACCATGTCGAGCGCGTCGGCGGTACGGGTGCGCCGTTCGGCCCTCGGCACGCCCTTCACCTTGAGGCCGTACTCGACGTTCTCGCCGACGGTCATGTGCGGGAAGAGCGCGTACTCCTGGAACACGGTGTTGACGTCGCGGCGGCGGGCGGGCAGCGCGGTGACGTCCCTGCCCGACAGGCGGATGGTGCCGGCCGTCGGCTCCTCGAAGCCGGCGATCATGCGCAGGACGGTCGTCTTTCCCGACCCCGACGGTCCGAGGATCGCGAACAGCTCGCCGTCGAAGACGGTGAGGTCGGCGCCGTGCACCGCGACGATCTCCGCGCCCCGACCGTGGCCGCGGTCGGGAAACACCTTGCGCAGCCCGGCCAGTTCGATCTGGGGATCGCGTGCCGATGCAGGGGTGGCGACACTCGGCGAGACGTCGACCCGTCCGGAAGGCATGGCTGATCCTATGAATTCCGTGGCGATCGTGCAGCGTCATCTCCGATTACACGTTCAGAACGCGTGTCCACCACCGGTTCCGCAGCATCCCTCACAGCGGCTCCACAGCGACCTGGTCCCGCCGAACGGGTTGGGCAGTCGCTCAGCTTAGGCTCGGCGGCGTGATCGACGGAGCGACGGCGGCGGGTCGCCGACCCAAGAAGCTGGTCATCGGGGCGAGCGGTTTCCTGGGTTCGCACGTGACGCGGCAACTGGTCGCCGCGGGCGAGGACGTCCGGGTGATGGTGCGCCGGACGAGCGCCACCCGCGGCATCGACGACCTCGCCGTCGAGCGGTGTTACGGCGACGTCTTCGACGACGCCGCGCTCGCCGCCGCGATGCGCGACTGCGACGTGGTCTACCACTGCGTGGTCGACGCCAGGATGTGGCTCCGCGACCCCGCACCCCTGTTCCGCACCAACGTCGACGGTCTGCGGCACGTCCTCGACGCCGCCGTGGCCGCGCGACTCCGACGGTTCGTCTACACCAGCACCACCGGCACGCTCGCCGTCAGCCGCGCCCGGCCCGTCACCGAGGACGACCCGCACGAGTGGACCGACGGTGGCGCCTACATCCAGGCCCGGGTGGACGCCGAGAACATGGTCCTGAGCTACGCCCGGGAGAGGGGATTGCCTGCCGTCGCACTCTGCATCTCCACCACCTACGGCCCCGGCGACTGGCAGCCCACCCCGCACGGCGACCTGATCGCGCGCGTCGCCGCCGGGCGCTTCCCGTTCTACCTCGGGTTCTCCGCAGAGGTGGTCGGCATCGAGGACGCCGCACGGGCGATGCTCCTGGCCGCCGACCACGGGTCGCCGGGCGAGCGCTACATCGTCTCGGACCGCTATCTGAGTTCCCGCGAGGTGCACGCGGTGGCGGCCGAGGCGGTCGGCCGGCGTCCGCCGCGCATCCCGCTACCGATGCCGCTGCTGTACTCGGCCGCCCGGATCAACGACGTGGCCGCCGCGCTGCTGCGGCACGACCTGATGTTCGCTGCCGTCGGCATGCGGATGGCGGATCTGATGTCCCCACTGGATCACCGCAAAGCCGAGCGGGAACTCGGGTGGACGCCGCGACCGGTCGAGGAGTCCATCGCGGCGGCTGCCCGGTTCTTCCGGGACCGGGCGCGCTGAGCCTCGTCGGCGGCCACCGGTTCACCGTCACCGCCGGACTTCGTTCCCAAGCCCGACGCCGACGGCGGGTGCGAGGTGGGCGCCCCAACTGCCCGGTGCGCCGGGGCCATCGGGCCGGCGCGACGGCGGGAAGTCGGACGGCGCCGCTGGGGCGCCGTGGACCGTCCCGCGAAACTTACCGATCAGTAAGCTGCGCCAGCAAACATCTGTCAGCCGTGATCTCCCGCGACGGGACACGTCGGCCGGATTCGTCGCGTTTCGCCAGCGTGGGCGGCCGATTTTCGCCCGGCTCGAAAGCCAGATAACGATTCGATAACAATGCCGCTGTGATCAGCGCCGTTGTGGTTACTCGACCGTAACCACGTGCCAACAGGACATTTGTCCCGGAAGGCCGTCGGCGGGCTCGTGAGCCGCGTTACCCAATCCGTGGTTACCCGAGCGTAGAACTCGTCAGTAACCATTTTCGGCCCCGAAGTGGGCCTACCTCTTATGACACTCTTACTAGGGCTGACCCGCACACCAGGTTCGTTTCGAGAGAACCCGGACGGCGTCCCCGCGCCGGGTGTCGGTTCCGGATGTCAGCCACGATTCGACGCCGAATCGCCCTCGCAGAGCAGCGAGGCCCGCAGCCCGGAACGGCACGCCGCAGACGAGAAATACGCGCGAAGAGCGCACGAGGAGATGGCAACACGTGACGATCAACGAACACGACCGAGTCACCACCGGACGCAAGGCGGAGACCGGCGAGAGGGCCGCCCACGGCGCCCACGCCCTCGTCGACCTGCTCAACGCCGGTGAGCCCTACGCGGTCGCATTCGGCGGTCAAGGCGGGAACTGGCTGGAGAACCTCGAGGAGCTGATCAGCTCGGCGGGCATCGAGTCCGAACTGAGCGAGGTCGTCGGCGAGGCCGAACTGCTGCTCGAGCCGGTCGCCCGCGAACTCGTCGTCGTCCGTCCGATCGGCTTCCAGCCGATGCAGTGGGTGCGCGCGCTCGCCGCCGACGAGCCCCTGCCCACGTCGAAGCAGTTGATCACCGCCGCCATCTCCGGCCCCGGCATCCTGCTCGCCCAGATGGCCGCCACGCGTGCCGTCATCCGTCAGGGGCTCGACCTCGCGGGCACCCCGCCGGTCGCCATGGCCGGCCACTCGCAGGGCATCATCGCCGTCGAGGCGCTGCGTGCCAACGGCGTCCGCGACGCCGAACTGCTCGCCATGTCCCAGCTGATCGGTGCCGCCGGCTCCCTGGTCTCGCGCCGCCGCGGCATGGTCGGACGCGGTGACAAGTCGCCGATGGTGTCGGTGACCAACGCCGACCCCCAGCGGATCGCCGAACTGCTCGAAGACTTCGCCAAGGACGTCCGCACGGTCCTCCCGCCCATCCTCTCGATTCGCAACGGGCGTCGCTCGGTGGTCATCACCGGCACCCCCGAGCAGCTGTCCCGCTTCGAGCTGTACTGCAGCAAGATCACCGAGAAGGAGGAGGCCGAGCGCAAGAACAAGTCGCGCGGCGGCGCCGTCTTCAAGCCGATCTTCAACGCGGTCCAGGTCGAGGTCGGCTTCCACACGCCGCGCCTGAAGGACGGCATCGACGTCGTCGACAAGTGGGGCAGCAAGCTCGGCATCGACCGCGAGCTGCTGCACCACTTCACCGAGTCCATCTACATCCAGCCGATCGACTGGGTCGCCGAGGTCGAGCGCCTGCACGACGCCGGCGCCAACTGGATCGTCGATCTGGGCCCGAGCGACACGATCACCCGCGTCACCGCTCCCGTCATCCGCGGCCTCGGCGTCGGCATCGTCGCCGCGGCCACCCGGGCCGGACAGCGCAGCCTGTTCACCGTCGGCGCCGCCCCCGAGGTCGCACCCCCGTGGTCGAGCTACGCCCCGTCGACCATCGAGTTGCCGGACGGCTCGGTCAAGCTGTCCACCAAGTTCACCCGCCTCACCGGCCGCTCGCCGATCCTGCTCGCGGGCATGACGCCCACCACCGTCGACGCCAAGATCGTCGCCGCCGCCACCAACGCCGGCCACTGGGCCGAACTCGCCGGTGGCGGACAGGTCACCGAGCCGATCTTCGACGCCCGCATCGCGGAGCTGACCGAACTGCTCGAGCCCGGCCGCGCCGTCCAGTTCAACTCGCTGTTCCTCGACCCGTACCTGTGGAAGCTGCAGGTCGGCGGAAAGCGGCTGGTGCAGAAGGCCCGTCAGTCGGGCGCCCCGATCGACGGTCTGGTCGTCACCGCCGGCATCCCCGAACTCGAGGAAGCCGTCGACCTCATCGAGGAACTCAACGGCATCGGCATCACCTACGTGTGCTTCAAGCCCGGCACGGTGGAGCAGATCAAGTCCGTCATCAAGATCGCCGCCGAGGTGCCGCACCGCGAGGTGATCGTGCACATCGAGGGCGGTCGCGCCGGCGGCCACCACTCCTGGGAGGACCTCGACGACCTCCTGGTCTCCACCTACGGCGACCTGCGCAAGATGGCCAACATCACCATCTGCGTCGGCGGTGGCATCGGCACCCCGGAGCGGGCCGCCGACTACCTGTCCGGCCGCTGGGCCACCGACTACGGCTTCCCGCTGATGCCCGTCGACGGCATCCTCGTCGGCACCGCGGCGATGGCCGCACTCGAGGCCACCACCTCGCCCGCGGTCAAGCAGCTGCTGGTCGACACCACCGGCACCCCCACCTGGGTCGGTGCCGGAAAGGCGCAGGGCGGCATGGCCTCCGGCCGCAGCCAGCTCGGCGCGGACATCCACGAGATCGACAACGCCGCCTCCCGCTGCGGCCGCCTGCTCGACGACGTCGCCGGTGACGCCGATGCCGTCGCCGAGCGTCGCGACGAGATCATCACCGCCATGGCGAGCACCGCCAAGCCGTACTTCGGCGACGTCGACGACATGACGTTCCTCGCCTGGCTGCGGCGCTACGTCGACCTCGCCATCGGCGAGGGCGACAGCACCGCCGACACCGCCAAGCCCGGATCGCCGTGGCTGGACGTCAGCTGGCGCGACCGCTTCGAGGAGATGCTCAAGCGCGCCGAGGCCCGTCTGCACCCCGCCGACTCGGGACCCATCCCCACCCTGTTCGGCGTCGACGCCGAAGGCGAAGCGCTGCTGGAGGATCCGCAGCGTGCCATCGCCGCTCTGCTCGAGCGCTACCCCGACGCAGAGACCGTCAAGCTGCACCCGGCCGACGTGCCGTTCTTCATCACGCTGTGCAAGACGCTCGGCAAGCCGGTCAACTTCGTGCCGGTCATCGACAAGGACGTCCGCCGCTGGTGGCGCAGTGACTCGCTGTGGCAGGCGCACGACGCCCGCTACACCGCCGACGAGGTCTGCATCATCCCCGGCACCCAGGCCGTCGAGGGCATCACCCGCGTCGACGAGCCCGTCGGCGACCTGCTGAACCGCTTCGAGCAGAAGTCGATCGACGAGGTGCTGTCCTCGGGTGCCCGGCCCGTGCCCGTGGTCTCCCGCAGGCAGGCCCGCGCCGACGTCACCGGTCCGCTGGCCGTCGTGCTCGACTCGCCCGACGTGCTGTGGGCCGGCCGCACCGCGATCAACCCGGTGCACCGCATCGGCGAGCCCGGTGAGTGGCAGGTCAACGAGAACCGTTCGGCGACACACGCATCCACGGGTGCGCGGTTGGAGCTGGCAGGCGATCAGGTCACGCTCAGCGTGCCGCTGTCCGAGGTGTGGATCACCATCCGCTTCACGCTGCCCGCCACCACCGTCGACGGCGGCATGCCCGTCGTCACCACCGAGGACGCGTCCGCCGCGATGCGCGCCGTCCTGGCGATCGCCGCCAACGTCGAGGGCCCCGAGGCGCTCCCGGCCGTCACCGACGACAGCACCACCGTCACCGTGGCCTGGGATCCCGAGGAGGTCGCCGACCACACCGGCGTCACCGCGACGTTCGGCGCCCCGCTCGCACCGGGCCTCACCCTGGTGCCCGACGCGCTGGTCGGCCGCTGCTGGCCCGCGGTGTTCTCGGTCATCGGTTCCGCGGTCACCGACGCCGGCTTCCCGGTCGTCGAGGGCCTGCTGAGCCTGGTCCACCTGGACCACGCCGCGCACCTGCTCGCGCCGATGCCCACCGAACAGGCCGAGTTGACCGTCACCGCAACGGCTTCGGCCGCCGTCGACACCGAGGTCGGCCGCGTCGTCCCCGTCGACGTGACCATCGCCGATGCCTCGGGCACCGTGCTGGCCACGCTGGCGGAGCGCTTCGCGATCCGCGGTCGCAGCGGTCCGGCCGAGCTGTCCGACCCGCAGCGTGCCGGTGGTGCGATCACCGACAACGCCACCGAGACGCCGCGTCGTCGCCGGCGGGACGTCACCGTCACCGCGCCGACCGACATGAGCGCGTTCGCCGTGGTCTCCGGTGACCACAACCCGATCCACACCGATCGGGCCGCCGCACTGCTCGCCGGGCTGAAGACGCCCATCGTGCACGGCATGTGGCTGTCGGCCGCGGCCCAGCACGTCGTCACCGCCACCGACGGACGGGCCACCCCGCCCGCACGTCTGGTCGGCTGGACGTCGCGGTTCCTCGGCATGGTGCTGCCGGGCGACGAGATCGACTTCCGCGTGGACCGCGTCGGCATCGACCGCGGCGCCGAGATCATCGAGGTCACCGCCAAGGTCGACAACGAACTGGTGATGGCCGCGACGGCACAGCTCGCCGCGCCCAAGACCGCCTACGCGTTCCCCGGCCAGGGCATCCAGTCCAAGGGCATGGGCATGGAGGTCCGCGCCCGGTCCAAGGCCGCCCGCAAGGTGTGGGACGCCGCGGACAAGTTCACCCGCGACACCCTCGGCTTCTCGGTGCTGCACGTGGTGCGGGACAACCCGACCGGCCTGATCGCCTCGGGCGTGCACTACCACCACCCCGAGGGCGTCCTCTACCTGACGCAGTTCACCCAGGTCGCCATGGCCACGGTGGCCGCCGCGCAGGTGGCCGAGATGCGTGAGCAGGGTGCGTTCGTCGAGGGTGCCATCGCCTGTGGCCACTCCGTCGGCGAGTACACCGCGCTGGCGTGCGTGTCCGGCGTGTACCCGCTCGAGGCGCTGCTCGAGGTGGTGTTCCACCGCGGCAGCAAGATGCACGACATCGTGCCGCGCGACGAGAAGGGCCGGTCGAACTACCGCCTGGCCGCCATCCGGCCGTCGCAGATCGACCTCGACGACGACGACGTCACCGACTGGATCGCCGAGATCAGCGAGCGCACCGGCGAATTCCTGCAGATCGTGAACTACAACCTGCGTGGGTCGCAGTACGCGATCGCCGGCACCGTCCGCGGCCTCGAGGTCCTCGAGGAGGAGGTCGAGAAGCGTCGCGAGATCTCCGGCGGCAAGCGGTCCTTCATCCTGGTGCCCGGCATCGACGTGCCGTTCCACTCCGAGGTGCTGCGCGTGGGCGTCGCCGACTTCCGCCGGTCGCTCGAGCGGGTCATGCCGCGCGACGCGGACCCGGCGCTGCTGGTCGACCGCTACATCCCGAACCTGGTGCCGCGGCCGTTCACGCTCGACCGCGACTTCGTCCAGGAGATCCGCGATCTGGTGCCCGCCGAGCCGCTCGACGAGATCCTCGCCGACTACGACACGTGGCGCAACGAGAAGCCGCGCGAACTGTGCCGCAAGATCGTGATCGAGCTGCT
The DNA here is from genome assembly GCF_056679845.1 of Mycobacterium sp. PTI7. NCBI lineage: Bacteria > Bacillati > Actinomycetota > Actinomycetes > Mycobacteriales > Mycobacteriaceae > Mycobacterium > Mycobacterium sp. PTI7. The sequence goes on along the minus strand of NZ_CM155252.1, from coordinate 2,792,926 downwards.
GGCATGGCAGTTCGCCAGCCCGGTGCGCTGGATCGAGACCCAGGACCTGCTGTTCATCGAGCCCGCCGCGGGCGGTCTCGGCATCGAGCGGTTCGTCGAGATCGGCGTGAAGTCGGCCCCGACGGTCGCCGGCCTGGCCACCAACACGCTCAAGCTCCCCGAGTACTCGCACAGCACCACCGAGGTGCTGAACTCGGAGCGCGACGCGGCGGTGCTGTTCGCCACCGACACCGATCCGGAGCCGGAAGACGAACCGGCCGAGGACGTTCCGGCAACCGCCGCCCCGGCAGCTGCTGCGGCTGCGCCCGCCGCCGCCCCGGCCGCCGCGCCCGCGGCCCCGTCGGGCGGACCCCGCCCCGACGACCTCGGGTTCGACGCCGCCGACGCCACGGTCGCGCTGATCGCGCTGTCGGCCAAGATGCGGCTCGACCAGATCGAGGCGCTCGACTCCATCGAGTCCATCACCGACGGTGCCTCCTCGCGCCGCAACCAGTTGCTCGTCGACCTGGGCTCCGAGCTGAACCTCGGCGCCATCGACGGTGCGGCGGAAGCGGATCTGGCGGCGCTCAAGGGTCAGGTCACCAAGCTGGCGCGTACGTACAAGCCGTTCGGTCCCGTCCTGAGCGACGCGATCAACGACCAGTTGCGCACGATCCTCGGGCCGTCGGGCAAGCGTCCGGCGTACCTGACCGAGCGCGTCACCAAGACGTGGGAGCTGGGCCCGGGTTGGGCCAAGCACGTCACGGTCGAGGTCGCGCTCGGCACCCGTGAGGGATCCAGCGTGCGCGGTGGCGGACTCGGCGGGCTGCACGACGGCGCGCTGGCCGACGCCGCGGCCGTCGACAAGGCGATCGACGCGGCCGTGACCGCGGTGGCCGCCCGCAAGGGCGTCGCGGTGACGCTGCCGTCCGCCGCCGGCGGAGCCGGTGGCGTGGTCGACTCGGCCGCACTCGGCGAGTTCGCCGAGAAGGTCACCGGACCCAACGGTGTACTGGCCAACGCCGCTCGCACCATCCTGGGCCAGCTCGGGTTGGACAACCCGGTCAGTGCCGCCGGCACCGTCTCGGACACCGAGCTGATCGACCTCGTCAGCACCGAGCTGGGCTCGGACTGGCCGCGTCTGGTCGCGCCGACCTTCGACGGTCGCAAGGCCGTGCTGTTCGACGACCGGTGGGCAAGTGCGCGTGAGGATCTCGCGCGTCTGTGGCTCACCGACGAGAGCGAGATCGACGCCGACTGGTCACGTCTGGCCGAGCGGTTTGAGGGTGCCGGCCACGTGGTCGCCACCCAGGCGAACTGGTGGCAGGGCAAGGCGCTGGCCTCGGGCCGCAACGTCCACGCGGCGCTGTACGGCCGTGCGGCGGCGGGTGCGGAGAACCCCGACAAGGGCCGCTACACCCACGAGATCGCCGTGGTGACGGGTGCCTCGAAGGGCTCGATCGCGGCGTCGGTCGCCGCACAGCTGCTCGGTGGCGGCGCGACGGTGATCGCGACCACCTCGCGGATGGACGACGACCGGTTGAGCTTCTACAAGACGCTCTACCGCGAGCACGCCCGCTTCGGCGCGACGCTGTGGGTGGTGCCCGCCAACATGGCGAGCTACTCCGACATCGACGCACTGGTGGACTGGGTCGGCAACGAGCAGGTCGAGAGCCTCGGCCCGCAGTCGATCCACCTCAAGGACGCCCTGACGCCCACGCTGCTGTTCCCGTTCGCGGCACCGCGCGTGGCAGGCGACCTCTCGGAGGCCGGTTCGCGCTCCGAGATGGAGATGAAGGTGCTGCTGTGGGCCGTGCAACGGCTCATCGGCGGACTGTCGCACATCGGCTCCGAGCGGGACATCGCCTCACGGCTGCACGTCGTCCTGCCGGGCTCGCCCAACCGCGGCATGTTCGGCGGTGACGGCGCCTACGGCGAGTCGAAGTCCGCGCTCGACGCGGTCGTCTCCCGCTGGAAGGCGGAGACGTCGTGGTCGCAGCGCGTCAGCCTGGCGCACGCGCTGATCGGCTGGACCAAGGGCACCGGCCTGATGGGCCACAACGACGCCATCGTCGGTGCGGTCGAGGAAGCCGGCGTCACGACGTACAGCACCGAGCAGATGGCGGCGATGCTGCTGGACCTGTGCGACATCGAGTCCAAGGTGGCCGCCGCCCGCGCGCCGATCACCGCCGATCTCACCGGTGGTCTCGGCGAGATCGACATCGACATGGGCGAACTCGCCGCGAAGGCACGCGAGGAGATGGTCGGCGAGTCCGCGCAGGACGACGCCGACGACGACTTCGGCACCATCCGTGCACTGCCGTCGCCGCCCCGCGGCTACGCGGCCGCACCGCCGCCGGCTTGGGACGACCTGGACGTCGACCCCGCCGACCTGGTGGTGATCGTCGGCGGCGCCGAGATCGGGCCGTACGGCTCGTCGCGGACCCGCTTCGAGGTCGAGGTGTCCGGGGAACTCTCCGCCGCAGGCGTTCTCGAGCTGGCCTGGACCACCGGCCTGGTCAAGTGGGAGGACGACCCGAAGCCGGGCTGGTACGACACCCAGACCGGCGACATGGTCGACGAGGGCGAACTGGTGGAGCGCTACCACGATGCGGTCCTCGAGCGCGTCGGCATCCGCGAGTGGGTCGACGACGGCTTCATCGACCCGGATCATGCAGCGCCGCTGCTGGTCTCGGTGTTCCTGGACAAGGACTTCACGTTCGTCGTGTCGTCCGAGGAGGAGGCACGCGCCTTCCTGTCGGCGGACCCCGAGCACACCGTGATCGCCGCGGTGCCCGACGGCGGTGACTGGCAGGTGACCCGCAAGGCGGGCACCGAGATCCGCGTCCCCCGCAAGGTGAAGCTGTCCCGCACCGTGGGCGCGCAGATCCCGACCGGTTTCGATCCGACCGTCTACGGCGTCAGCCAGGACATGGTCAGCTCGATCGACCGGCTGGCGCTGTGGAACCTCGTCACCACCGTCGACGCGTTCCTGTCGGCAGGCTTCACGCCGTCGGAACTCATGCGGTGGGTGCACCCGAGCCTGGTCGCCAGCACGCAGGGCACCGGCATGGGCGGCATGACGTCGATGCAGCGGATGTACCACGGCAACCTGCTGGGCAGGAACAAGCCGAATGACATCCTGCAGGAGGTCCTGCCGAACGTCTTCGCCGGTCACGTCGTGCAGTCCTACGTGGGCAGCTACGGCGCGATGATCCACCCGGTCGGCGCCTGCGCCACCGCGGCGGTCTCGGTCGAGGAGGGCGTCGACAAGATCAAGCTGGGCAAGGCCGAGTTCGTGGTCGCCGGCGGTTACGACGACCTGACGCTGGAGGCCATCATCGGCTTCGGCGACATGTCGGCCACCGCCGACACGGCGAGCATGCGTGCCAAGGGCATCAGCGACTCGAAGTTCTCCCGCGCCAACGATCGGCGCAGGCTGGGCTTCGTCGAGGGTCAGGGTGGCGGAACGATCCTGCTCGCCCGCGGTGACCTGGCGCTGGAGATGGGTCTGCCGGTGCTGGCGGTCGTGGGCTACGTGTCGTCCTTCGGCGACGGCGTCCACACCTCGATCCCGGCACCCGGTCTCGGCGCGCTCGGCGCGGGGCGTGGCGGCAAGGAGTCACAGCTGGCGAAGTCGCTGGCCAAGCTCGGCGTCGGTCCCGACGACATCGCCCTGGTGTCCAAGCACGACACGTCCACGCTGGCCAACGACCCCAACGAGACCGAACTGCACGAGCGTCTCGCGAAGGCCATGGGCCGGTCCGAGGGCAACCCGCTGTTCATCGTCAGCCAGAAGAGCTTGACGGGGCACAGCAAGGGCGGTGCGGCGGCCTTCCAGATGATGGGCATGTGCCAGATGCTGCGCGACGGGGTCATCCCGCCGAACCGCAGCCTGGACTGCGTCGACGAGGAACTGGCGCACGCCTCGCACTTCGTGTGGGTGCGCGAGACCCTGGACCTGAGCGGCAAGTTCCCGCTCAAGGCCGGTCTGATCACCAGCCTCGGCTTCGGTCACGTGTCGGGTCTGATCGCCCTGGTCCACCCGCAGGCGTTCCTGGCTGCGCTCGACGAGCAACAGCGCGAGGACTACCGGCGCAGGTCGGGTGACCGCGTGCTCAGCGGCCAGCGCCGGCTGGCGTCGGCCATCGCGGGCGGCCCCGCACTGTACGAGAAGCCGGCCGACCGCCGCTTCAACCACGACGCCCCGGAGAGCGAGAAGCGGCAGGAAGCCGCCATGCTGCTCGACCCGACGTCGCGGCTGGGCAAGGACGGTTGGTACGGACGGTGAGGGCCCGCGGGTCCCGTGATCGGCACGAGCTAGCTTTCACGGGATGAGCATCGTGGGCGTGGGCATCGACCTGGTCTCCATTCCGGACTTCGCCGAACAGGTCGACCAACCTGGCACGGTGTTCGCGGAGACCTTCACGCCGGGGGAGCGCCGCGACGCCGCCGACAAGAGTTCGTCGGCGGCGCGGCACCTCGCGGCGCGGTGGGCCGCGAAGGAGGCGGTCATCAAGGCTTGGTCGGGCTCGCGGTTCTCGAAGCGTCCGGTGCTCCCCGAGGGGATCCACCGCGACATCGAGATCGTGACCGACATGTGGGGACGTCCGAGGGTGCGGCTCACCGGCGCGATCGCCGAGCACCTGAAGGACGTCACCATCCACCTGTCGCTGACCCACGAGAACGACACCGCGGCCGCCGTCGCCGTCCTCGAGACCGCGGGGTAGCAGCTCCACCCCACCGGCGAGCGTGCGTGTCTGCCTGGCCCACTCCACCGGCGAGCGTGCGTGTCTGCGGGCGACACGCCGTCGCGAAACCGGACTTCGCGCACGCTCGCGGGATGCTCGCGCCATCGCAGGACGCACTAGCCTGGCCGTATGACCGATGTCGTAGCCCGCGTCCGCGAAGTCCTGCCGTCCGTGCGTGCCGACCTGGAGGACCTGGTCCGCATCGAGTCCGTCTGGGCCGATCCGGCCAGGCGTGACGAGGTCCACCGCAGCGCCGACGCCGTGTCGAAGCTGTTGTCCGACGCGGGCTTCGGCGACGTCCGCATCGTGAGCGAGGGCGGCGCGCCCGCCGTCATCGCCCACCACCCGGCCCCGCCCGGCGCACCGACCGTGCTGCTCTACGCCCACCACGACGTGCAGCCCGAGGGCGACCGCGGGCAGTGGGCGTCGCCGCCGTTCGATCCCACCGAACGCGACGGCAGGCTGTACGGGCGGGGGACCGCCGACGACAAGGCAGGCATCGCAACGCATCTCGCGGCGTTCCGGGCACACGGCGGCAACCCGCCGGTGGGCGTGACGGTCTTCGTGGAGGGCGAGGAGGAATCCGGATCGCCATCGCTGTCCGCCCTGCTGGCCAAGCACCGCGAGGAGCTGGCCGCGGACGTGATCGTCATCGCCGACTCCGACAACTGGAGCACCGAGATCCCGTCGCTGACCGTGACGCTGCGTGGGATGGCCGACTGCGTCGTGGAGGTCGCGACGCTCGACCACGGCCTGCACTCCGGCATGTGGGGCGGGGTGGTGCCCGATGCGCTCAGCGCGCTGGTGCGGCTGCTCGCGAGCCTGCACGACGACGACGGCAACGTCGCGGTCGAGGGGCTGCACGAGGCCGTCGCGGCGGAGGTGGACTTCCCGCCCGAACGCGTCCGCGCCGATGCCGGCCTGCTCGACGGCGTCACCGAGATCGGCTCCGGCTCCGTGGTGCAACGGTTGTGGGCCAAGCCCGCCATCACCGTCATCGGGATCGACACCACACCCATCGCTTCGGCGTCGAACACGCTGACGCCGCGGGCGAGGGCCAAGGTGAGCATGCGCATCGCTCCCGGTGGAGACGCCCGCGCCCACCTCGAGGCGCTGACCCACCACCTCGAGCAGCACGCTCCGTGGGGTGCCCGGGTGACCGTGACGCCCGGCGACGTCGGACAGCCGTACGCGATAGACGGCAGCGGTCCCGTCTACGACGCCGCGCGTGCGGCGTTCCGGCAGGCGTGGGGCGCCGACGCCGTCGACGCCGGGGTGGGCGGCTCGATCCCGTTCATCGCGGAGTTCGCCGCCGCGTTCCCCGACGCGAAGATCCTCGTCACCGGGGTGGAGGATCCGAACACGCAGGCGCACAGCATCAACGAGAGCCTCGACCTCGGCGTACTGGAGCGCGCGGCGACGTCCGAGGCCCTGCTGCTGGAGGCGCTGGGGTCGATCCGCTAGACGGAGAGGTCGCGGCGCAGCTTCGCGACGTGACCGGTGGCCTTGACGTTGTACTGGGCGACCTCGATCTTGCCCTGCTCGTCGACGACGAACGTCGACCTGATGACGCCCTGAACGGTCTTGCCGTACATGGACTTCTCGCCGAACGCGCCCCACGCCTCGAGCACGCCACGGTCCGGATCCGACAGCAGCGGGAACGTGAGGCCTTCGGCATCACGGAACTTCGCGAGCTTGGCGGGCTTGTCGGGGGAGATGCCGACGACGTCGAGGCCCGCGCCCTCCAGTTCGGCGAGGCTGTCCCGGAAGTCGCAGGCCTGCTTGGTGCAGCCGGGCGTGGACGCCGCGGGGTAGAAGTACACGATGACCTTGCGGCCGGCGAAGTCGGCGAGGCTGACGGTGTTGCCGTCGGCGTCGGGCAGGCTGAACGCGGGGGCGTCGTCGCCCACCGAGAGACGCGGCGTCGGAGCCATGCGGTGTCCCTTCTGATCGGCCGCAGGGCCCGAACGGGTGGTCGCTCGGGGCGGCGGGGTAGTGCCTGAACTAGGGTAGTGCGACAAGGCGCGAGGCGAGTTGGAGGGCTGACGTGGCGGATAGAGATCCGGACACCATCAAGCAGGAGATCGACCAGGCGCGCGATCAGTTGGCGGTGACGGTCGACAAGCTCGCCGTGCGCGCCAACCCGCGCCGCATCGCCGACGACGCCAAGGCCGGCGTCGTGGAGTTCGTCAAGAAGCCCGCCGTCGCGGCGTCGCTGGCCGGAGTGGGGGCCGTCGTGTTCCTGCTGTTCGTCAGAAGAGTGCGCAACCGCTGACAGCGGTTGTCCGCCGCGCGATCAGCGTCGGCGCCCGAACCTGAACCAGTCGCGGATCGAGAATCGCGGCGGATTCGCCGTGCGTCCGAGACGGCTGCACGAGTGCACGGCCAGGGGCCGATCCTCGGCGACGCCGTCGTCCGGGAGGTCCGCGCGCCCCAGGGTGGCGGCGCGTCCACTCGATGTTGTCATCTAGCTAATACCTCCCCTTCCCATAGGGCCTGTGCAGGCACGTTGTGCGTGATCTTGCCAGCTAACTTCGACCATACCAGGCATAGCCCGCTTCCACCTGCGCCAAACACCGCGAACGGCCTGATCATCGGGTTTCGTCGCGCGGCGGGACGTCTCGGATGGGTTCGACAAAGTGACACCCGTGGTGATTCCAGCACATTTGGGATTGGCTGGCAGCAAACCTCGGTTCAAATTGACCGCCGCGTCAGCGGCTATTTCCGCGCAGTCAGCGAACCAGCGTTGACACCGCCGAAGGGGGTGTGACCGGCATGGACCCCGCCGGTACCGACGCACGCGGTGATTCCGGCGCGAAACCTGGGTCCGCGCCCGAGGTCCCGCCGGGGGCACCCGTCAGCGCAGCCGCGATCCGTCCCGCGGAATGCCGGTGCACCATCACGCGCCACCGCTCACGTCCTCGATGTGAGGAACCTCATGTCCTGCAGCGGTGCGCTACTCCTCGGAACGCACGGTGGGCGCCGCAGGCTCCTGCTCCCGTGCGACGACCGCGATCCGGTGCGCCTCGCTCTGCCGGAAACCCAGGGCCCCCTGGACGGTGATCTCGAGCAGGCCTCGGTCCAGCACCGACGAGACCTGATCCGCCCGGACTTCCTTCGGCAGCGTGATCAGCCTGCGGAACTCGCCGTAAAAGCGCTCGTGCACCAGGAATTCGACGTCGTCGGGCAGTTCCCTGCCGCGGTTGCCGGAGATGGTGAGCACGCCCCGGCTGAAGCTGAGCGCGACGTTTTCGGGATCCACGCCGGCGACCTCGACCCGGATCACCAGGTCGTCGCCCCTGGCGAAGATGTCGGTCACCGGCACCCAGGCGGAGGCATGTGTGCGTTCGGCCTCCGGTGCGCCGTGGATGCCGATGCCGCGCATGCGGGCGAGTTCGGTGAAGTAGTCGGTGACGCCCTCGAAGACGTTGGGTCGCGAACCGGACATGGTCTCTCCTGGGGTCAGTTGCGCAGGGTTGTGGCGAGGTCGACGCTGCGCAGGAAGTCGCGGGCCACCTCGACATCCTCGCGCCCGGCGGTCACCTTGGCGTTCAGGTCGACGATCACGTCGGTGGTGAGCGTCGCGTTGACGGCGTCGACCACCCTCAGCAGATCGTCGGCGTTCACTCGCGCGAGCTTGTCCTTGGACACCACCATCGCGACGTTCTGCGAGCCGAACAGCAGCTGGGGATTCCGCAGCAGGACGTACTTGCCGCTCTCGAGTTGCGGATCGGTGGTGAAGGCATTGACGGCGTCGACCCGACCCTCGTCGAGGGCGGCGTACTGCTCGCCGAGCGGGATCGGGCGGAACTGGTCACCAGTCAGCCCGTAGACCTTCCTGAGGCCCGCGAGGCCCAGGGAGAGGTTCTCGAACTCGGGGCGGGCGCCCAGGGTGAAGGTGCCGCGGCTGCGCAGGTCACCGATCTGGGCGAGCCGGTTGGCGGCGGCGTACTCCCGGGTGACGGCGATCGCGTCGGTGTTCTCGAACGGCGTCATCGCGCTGGTGAACATGCCCTGCGAGTCGTAGTACTGCTCGACGCGGTCGTAGGTCTCCTGCGGGTCGAGCCCGGAGACGTCCTGACCGGCGACCACCGAGAGGACGGTGCCGGTGTAGGCGACGTATCCGTCGATCGAACCGGCGTGCAGCGCCTCGTCGAGCGCTCCGGCCGGGCCGACGCCCTTGCGCAGGTCGACCGCGTACCCGTTGACGGCGAGCGCCTGCTTCCACAGTTCGCCGAGGATCCTCGCCTCCGGAAACGCGGGGGTGCCCAGGGTGATGCGCAGCGCGGCACCCTGGGGCTGCTGCGACGCGTCCTTCTCGCCGTTGGAGCCGCACGCCGTCAGGACCAGCATCAGCAGTGCGGCCAGTGCCGCAGTGAGTCGTCTCACGGTGCACGCTCCTCGGCGACGGGTGCCAGCGCATCACCGGATCTGGCCACGACGTCGACCTCGAGGATCTCGGAGCCGTCCTCTTCCCGCAGCGCCTTGAACCACGCCCACGTCACCGCGACGAGGACGAAGGTGAACGGGACCGCGCCGAGGATCGCCGCCTGCTGCAGTGCGACGAGACCGCCGACGAGCAGCATCGCGCAGGCGATTCCGCCCATCAGGATGCCGAAGATCACCGTGACGACCTTCGACGGCGCGATCGACCCCTTGCTCGCCATCGTCGACATGACCACCGCGGCCGCGTCGGCGCCGCTGATGAAGAACAGCGCGATCAGAAGGACGCAGATGAAGGACATGACACCCGCCAGCGGCAGCGCGTCGAGTGCGGTGAACAGCACCAGTTCTGGCGTCGACAGCGATCCGACGATGTCGGCGGCGCCGGTGCGCTGCAGTTCGATGCCGGTGCCGCCGACGATCGCGAACCACACGAAGCCGAACCCGGTGGGCGCCACGGCAACTCCGACGATGAACTCGCGGATGGTGCGCCCGCGGGAGATACGGGCCACGAACATCCCGACGAACGGGCCCCACGAGATCCACCACGCCCAGTAGAAGATCGTCCAGCTGGCCATCCACGGTTCGTCGCCCACGCCGGTCTGCACCGACATCGGGAAGACCTGCATGACGTAGTTGCCGATCGACTCGATGCCGTTCGACACGACCAGAACGGTGCTGCCGCCGAGGAACAGGAAGAACAGGAACACCCCGATCGTGGCGACCGAGCCGAGGTTGGCCAGGAACGTGATCCCCTTCTCGACCCCGGACGTCGCGGAGAGGATGAACATCGCGGTGACGGCGACGATGATCACCACCGCCACCACGTTCGACTTGGGGACGCCGAACAGGTAGTCCAGTCCGCTGTTGAGCTGAAGTCCGTTCAGGCCCAGCGCCGTTGCCGTGCCGAACAGCGTGGCGACGATCGCGAGCCCGTCGACCAGGCGGCCCAGCGGGCGCGACGGTGCGTCGCGCCCCAGGAATGGCGACAGGGTGGAGCTGACCAGGATGGGCATGTTCCGCCGGTAGGCGAAGTAGGCCATCGCCCCGCCCATCACGGCGTACATGGCCCACCCGTTGAAGCCCCAGTGGAAGTAGGTGTAGCGCAGCGCGACGAGCGCCGCCTCCTCGGTCTCGGGCGTGGCGAGGCCGTGCGGGGGAGCCGTCCAGTGCGTAACCGGTTCTGCCACACCGAAGAACAGCAGGCCGGCGCCGAGTCCCGCCGCGAACATCATCGACACCCAGGAGAACGTGCCGAAGTCCGGCCGGGAGTCGTCCGGCCCCAGCCGGATGCGGCCCCACTTGCTCACCGCGAGCACGACGCAGACGACCAGGACGCCGGTGGCGAGGAGGATGAAGGCCCAGCTGAAGTTGCCGATGATCCAGTTGAGCGTGGTCGTCATCACCGAACCGAGGCTCTCCGGGGCGAGCAGACCCCAGCCGACGAAGAACACGATCGCCACTGCCGAGCCCCAGAGCACGGCGGGGTCGACGCCCCTGAGGTACCGGTTCACACGGCCTCCACTTCCCTCTCGGGCAGCGGTACGGACTCCGCGGGTGCCCCCGTCCAGCTACCTTGAGGTCCGATTACGGAACGTGTCAACGGATTGCGTCACGCAATTCTTCGTTTCGCGACGGCCGGGGCCGGGGGACGTTGCCCCGAAAAACGCAAAGACCCCGCCGTGGCGGGGTCTTCGTGTGGTGCGCCGTCAGGGTTTCGAACCCCGGACCCGCTGATTAAGAGTCAGCTGCTCTACCAACTGAGCTAACGGCGCGCGTGGAAGACGATAACAGGCGGCACGGCGCAGATGAAATCGCTCGCCCGGCCGGGTGGGGGCAGATGTAACGATCGCGCCCTTGTCAGCGGTTTCCCTTAGACTAATGCCAACAACTGGCGGCTGGTCGGTCGTTCAATTCGGTTTGTGAGGTGGGGTAAGCATGTGGCGAGTCCGTTCGGTGACCCGTCCGCGTCGGGGACCGACTGCATGGGCGGCATTGCTGCTGGTGCCGGCGGTGATCCTCGGGTTGAGTGCATGCACCAGCTCACCGTCGGAAGAGGCACAGCCCCAGACCATCACCGACAAGGGCACCCCGTTCGGTGACCTGCTGGTGCCGAAGCTCAGCGCCTCGGTGACCGACGGCGCCGTCGGCGTCGCGGTCGACAGCCCGGTGACGGTCAGCGCAGAGGACGGTGTGCTCGGTGCGGTCTCGATGACCGACGCGAACGGCGACACCGTGGTGGGCAAGCTGAGCAAGGACGGTCTGCAGTGGACCACCACCGACCCGCTCGACTACAACGCGCGCTACACCCTCAGTGCCCAGTCCCTCGGCCTGGGCGGCGTGACCAACCGGTCGATGAGCTTCCAGACCCACTCGCCCGAGAACCTGACGATGCCGTACCTGCTGCCGAACGACGGCGAGGTCGTCGGCGTCGGGCAGCCCATCGCGGTCCGGTTCGACGAGAACATCCCCAACCGCGCCGCCGCGGAGAAGGCCATCAGCGTCGTCACCACCCCCGAGGTGGAGGGCGCGTTCTACTGGCTGAGCAACCGCGAGGTGCGCTGGCGCCCGGCGCAGTACTGGAAGCCCGGCACCACGGTCGACGTCGCGGTGAACACCTACGGCGTCGACCTCGGCGACGGTCTGTTCGGCCAGGAGAACGTCGTGTCGCGCTTCACCATCGGTGACGAGGTCATCGCGGTCGCCGACGACACCACCAAGACCTTGACCGTCCGTCGCAACGGCGAGGTGATCAAGACGATGCCGATCTCGATGGGCAAGAACAGCTCACCGACCAACAACGGCACCTACATCATCGGCGACCGGCTGAGCCACATGGTGATGGATTCGTCCACCTACGGCGTCCCGACGAACTCGGCCAATGGCTACCGCACCGAGGTCGACTGGGCCACCCAGATGTCCTACAGCGGCATCTACGTCCACGGTGCGCCGTGGTCGGTCGGCAGCCAGGGCTACAGCAACGTCAGCCACGGCTGCCTCAACGTGAGCACGTCCAACGCGAAGTGGTTCTACGAGAACACCAAGCGCGGTGACATCGTCGACGTCCTCAACACGGTCGGGTCCACCCTGCCCGGCGTCGACGGCCTGGGTGACTGGAACATCCCGTGGGAGCAGTGGAAGGCCGGCAACGCCACCGTCTGACCCCGTCCGACAAGGGGCCTGCCGCACTCCGGTGCGGTAGGCCCCTTCTCGTCTCTACCGCGGAGTGAGCACGAGGCGCACGACGCCCTCACGGCAGACGAGTTCTGCCCACGGATGCTCGGCCAGCTGCCGGTCGACGGCGTCGCACACCGCGAGGACGTGGTCGTGGTTGAGGTACGCGGCGTCGAGGTCGGTGATGGCCTGCTCGATGCCGCAGCCGAGCGTGACCGCCCCGTCGGGCGAATCGGCGTCGAGGTAGTCGCCGACGGCCTGGCGCCGGGGGACGCCCCTGGCCCGCGGAAACCACTCGACGCGACAGCGGACGTCGTGGAACCCGGGAACGCGGGGGCGAGGATCGATGTAGGGACGCGTGTCGTACATGGTGAAGGAGTGTCCGCCCGGGGTCCGACACCCGGCGCCGTCACATGGGCCGGAAAGCAAGAAGTGGGAGGGCCCGAAGGCCCTCCCACTTGCTGGGGTGGCTGACGGGACTCGAACCCGCGACAGCCAGGATCACAACCTGGTGCTCTACCAACTGAACTACAGCCACCATGCACCGCCGACTCGTAAACGAGCACTGCGGCGTCGTAGATACTAGCCGCTCGTGGGCTCGCTGGCCGAATCGTTCGAGGCGTGGCCGTCGGCGGGCGGGCCGAGGGTGGCCGCGACGGCGGCGATGTCGCTGGTCGCGGGACCGGGCTGCGGGACGAAGGCCGTCTGACGGTAGTACCGCAGCTCGCGGATCGACTCGTGGATGTCGGCGAGCGCGCGGTGGGCCAGGCCCTTCTCCGGCTGGCCGAAGTAGATGCGCGGATACCAGCGCCGGCACAGCTCCTTGATGGAGCTGACGTCGATCATCCGGTAGTGCAGGTAGCCGTCGAGGTCGGGCATGTCGCGGGCGATGAAGCCGCGGTCGGTCCCGATCGAGTTGCCGCACAGCGGTGCGGTGTTGGCCTGTTTCACGTGCTCGCGGACGTAGTCGAGGACCATCTTCTCGGCGGTCTTGAGGTCGACCGTGGACGTCCGCACCTCCTCGGTGAGACCCGACTTGCGGTGCATCGTCGCCACCACCTCGACCATGCCGTCCAGGGCGGCGTCGTCGGCGTGGATCACCACGTCGACACCGTCACCGAGAACGTTCAGCTCTGAATCCGTGACCAGCGCCGCGATCTCGATGAGTCGGTCGGACCCCAGATCCAAGCCGGTCATCTCACAGTCGATCCATACCAGTTCGTCGCGCACAACGATCCACAGTATTCCCACCCGCCGACGGTGTCGCCGCAAGCATGCCGTTCGCGGTCGGCGCGACGACGGCGGTGCAGGTCGGAGAGGTAGGTTCGGCCCATGACAGCAGAGCCGACGGCCACCCCCGCCCAGCAGATCGCCGCCGGGTACGCGTCCGAGGGGCCTGCACTGGAGTTGGGCAGCGTCGTCGTCGACGGCGTGGTGGACCCCTCGGCCAAAGTGCGCATCCCGCTCGCGATGGTCAACCGCCACGGTCTGGTGGCGGGTGCGACGGGCACCGGCAAGACCAAGTCGCTGCAGGTGCTCGCCGAGCAACTGTCGGCCGCGGGCGTGCCGGTGCTGATGGCCGACGTCAAGGGCGACCTGTCGGGGCTGTCACGGCCGGGGGAGGCCGGCGATCGCACCGCCCAGCGCGCCGCCGACACCGGCGACGAGTGGGTGGCCACCGGCTACCCCGTCGAGTTCCTCTCACTGGGCACCGACGGGATCGGTGTCCCGGTTCGCGCGACGATCACCAGCTTCGGTCCGATACTGCTGTCGAAGGTGTTGGACCTCAACGCCACTCAGGAGTCGACGCTCGGGCTGATCTTCCACTGGGCCGACCAGAAGGGACTGTCGCTGCTGGATCTCAAGGACCTGCGCGCGGTGATCCAGTACCTCATCAGCGACGAGGGCAAGCCCGAACTCAAGAACCTCGGCGCCGTGTCCACGACGACGGCGGGCGTCATCCTGCGGGCGCTGGTCAACCTCGAGGCCGAGGGTGCCGACACGTTCTTCGGCGAACCGGAACTCGAGCCCAAGGACCTGATCCGCCTCGACGCGCAGGGCCGCGGCGTGATCACGCTCCTGGAGCTGGGCAGCCAGGCAGCCCGGCCGGTGATGTTCTCGACGTTTCTGATGTGGGTGCTCGCCGACCTGTTCACGACGCTGCCCGAGGTGGGCGACGTCGAGAAGCCCAACCTGGTGTTCTTCTTCGACGAGGCGCACCTGCTGTTCACCGACGCCTCGAAGGCGTTCCTCGAGCAGGTCGAGCAGACGGTGAAGCTGATCCGCTCCAAGGGCGTCGGCGTCTTCTTCTGCACCCAGCTGCCCACCGACGTCCCCAACGGCGTGCTGTCGCAGCTGGGCGCCCGCATCCAGCACGCGCTGCGCGCGTTCACCCCCGACGACCAGAAGGCGCTGAACAAGACCGTCCGCACCTATCCGAAGACGAGCGTCTACGACCTCGAGGAGGCGCTGACCGCCCTCGGCATCGGTGAGGCTGTCGTGACGGTGCTCTCGGAGCGCGGCGCCCCGACGCCGGTGGCGTGGACGCGGATGCGCGCGCCACGCTCGCTGATGGACACCATTGGCCCCGAGGCCATCAGCGCCGCGGCGAAGGCGTCACCGCTGCAGGCGGAGTACGGGCAGACCATCGACCGTGAGTCCGCCTACGAGCGGCTCAACGCCCGCGTCGCCGAGCCGGAGCCCGCGCCTCCGGCCCAGGAGTCCTACCCGGACCTGCCGCCGCCGGTCGACGTGCCCGCCCCGTCCGACGGCGCCAGGGCGTCGGGCACCGGCCGCGCCAAGAACGCCGTCGAGCCCGGCATGTTCGACAAGATGATGGCCAGCCCGGCGTTCAAGAGCGCGATGCGCTCGGCGGGCACGGTGATCGGCCGGGAGATCACCCGCAGCATCTTCGGCACCGGGCGTCGCCGTCGCCGCTGACCCTTCGGCACACGGTGCGCCGATCCTGCTGGGAGATCGCGATTCGGCGCTCGAGCGCGATCTGACAGCAGTCTCGGCGAGAGGGCGGAGCCGCTACTCGCCGCCGAGCTTCTTGTACACCGCACCCACGATCGGGGTGACGATCGACCGGGGCGCGTAACCGCTCGCCACCGACATCGCCTTCGACGTGACACCGGGGACGACGCGCATCTTGTTGCGCTCCAGCCCATCCAGCGAGAGCTTCGCGGTGTGCTCGGTCGAGATCCACAGGAAGTCCGGGATCAGCTTCTCGACGAGCGACTGGTCGTCGGGGTCGGGCAGTTCGGTGCGGACCGGTCCCGGCGCCAGCACGGTGACGTGGACGCCGAGCGGCTTCACCTCGCCGCGCAGCGACTCGCTGAACGTGTTGGCGAAGGCCTTGGTCGCCGCGTAGGTCGCGTTGTTCGGGATGGGCGAGTTGCCCGCCGCGGACCCCGACGTGAGGATGCCGCCGGCGCGGCGCTCCACCATCCCGGGGAGGACCGCCAGCACCAGGTCGTGCACGCCGAGCACGTTCAACTGCACCTGGTCCTTCTCGCCCTGGACGTCGAGGCCGGCGATGGGACCGAAGGTGGCGGTGCCGGCGTTCGCGCACAGGATCGACACGTTGCGGGTGGCGAGTTCCTCGCAGAGGACGCCGCGGGCCGCCGGGTCGGCGAGGTCGACGGCGCGCACCTCGACCGTCACGCCGTAGCGCTCGGTGAGCCTCGCCGCGAGCGCGGTGAGCACGTCCTCGCGGCGCGCGGTGATGATCAGGTGGTGCCCGCGGGCGGCGAGTTCGGTGGCGAGCGCCTCGCCGATGTTCTGCGATGCACCGGTCACGACAGCACGGGCGTCGGGGTGGGGAGCGGGTACTGGCATGGCGCCAATCGTAGGGACCGGCCCGCGGGCAATAGAGTCGAGGTCATGAGCAGCCCCGACCCGGGTGCGCCTCTTCCCGGTCGGTCGCGCGTAGTGGCGTGGGCGCTCTGGGACTGTGGCGCCACCGGCATGAACGCCATCGTCGTCACGTTCGTCTTCTCCGTGTACCTCACCGGTCAGGTGGGCGAGGGGCTGACGGGACCGACCACCCCGGCCGAGTGGCTGGGCCGGGCGCTGACGTTCTCGGGTCTCGTCGTCGCGGTGCTCGCACCCGCCACGGGTGTCTGGGTGGACGCGGCGCACCGGCGACGGCTGGTCCTCACCGCGCTGACGGGTGCCGCCGTCCTGCTCACGGCGTCGATGAGCCTGATCCGCGACGACCCGTCGTACCTGTGGCCGGGTCTGGCGCTGCTGTCGATCACCGCCGCATGCAGCGACCTCGCCACGGTGCCCTACAACGCGATGCTCCGTGAGCTGTCGACCCCGGCGACGTCGGGACGGATCTCTGGTTTCGGCGCCGCCGCAGGCTATTTCGGCAGCGTCGGCCTGCTGCTTGCCGTCTACCTGGGGCTGATTGCCGGCGACGGCGACACCCGCGGCTTCCTCGGCATCACCGCCGCGGACGGCTGGCCGGTGCGCGCGACGATGCTGCTGGCGGCCGCCTGGTTCCTCTTGTTCGCGCTCCCGCTGCTGCTCTCGCGCCGCACCGAGACACCCGTCGACACGGGCCCGCGCGTCAGCTTCGCGGGTGCCTACCGGCGGCTGTGGGCCGAACTGGTCGAGCAGTGGCGACTGGACCACAACATCGTCTACTACCTGGTGGCGAGCGCGATCTTCCGCGACGGCCTGACGGGTGTGTTCACGTTCGGGGCGGTGCTGGGCGTGACCGTCTACGGCCTGTCCCAGGCCGACGTGCTGCTGTTCGGCGTGTGCGCGTGCGTGGTCGCCGCGGTCGGCGCCGTGCTCGGCGGACTGCTCGACGACAGGGTGGGATCCAAGCCGGTCATCGTCGGGTCGCTGACGTTCATGATCATCGTCGCGTGCGTGCTGATCGGCCTCGACGGCACGACGGCGTTCTGGGTCTGCGGCCTGCTGCTGTGCCTCTTCATCGGACCGACCCAGTCGTCGGCCCGCACCCAGATGCTCCGCCTGACCGCCGAGGGCAAGGAAGGCGTCGCGTTCGGGCTCTACACGACGACGGGCCGGGCGGCGGCGCCGCTGGCACCGTGGATGTTCGCCACGTTCATCGCTGTCTTCGGCACCGACCGCGCCGGCATGGGCGGACTCGTCGCCGTGCTGGCGGTCGGCCTTGCGGCCATGCTGCTGGTGCGGATGCCCCGATCGGCGCTAGACCGGGCTGCAGATGGTCAGGCCAGAGCCTGAGCGCTGCTGAATCTGCGTGCCGTCCACCGAGATCGAGCAGCTGAGTTCGCGCCCGACGTTGATGATGCTGACGCTGGCCGACTGTGCGGCCGGCGCTGCCAGCTGCACTTCCTTGCTCCACGGCAGGATGACGTTGAACTCGGTCTGGAACACGCCGCCGCTGTCGATGTAGGTGATGTTGATGGCGCGGCCGTCGCCCGCGACGTCGTACACGACGGTCTCGGTCTGACCCGGCGTGACGGGTTCGCCGGGCGCGGTGCTGGTTCCGGGAGCGGGGATCGGCAGCGGGGTCCGGCTGGTCGACGGTGTCCGCGACGTCGTCGGCGGCGACGTGGTGAACGAAGGCTCCGGCGCGGAGCCGGGCGGTGCGACGACCGTCTCCTGCTGTGAGCTGTTGACGATCACGAGGGCGATCACCAGGCCGATGACGATGACCACCGACAGGCCTGCCAGCGCCCACAGCCAGAGTCCACGACCGGGGCCCTCGGGCTCGGGAGGCTCCGGCGGGACACCGCCGGGGGGCGGCGGGTACTGCGCACCGAACTGCTCGGTGGGCGGCGGCTGATAGGCATACGGCGAATTCGGCGGCAGCTGCTGGGTGGGCCGCGGCGGTGGCTGGTACGGCGGGCCGTAGGGGGCCTGGTTCGCATACGCGGGGTCGGTGTACCCGCTTTGGGTACGGGGCAGCCGCTGCGTCGGTTCGGACCCGTCGCGGCGCGGTGTTTCCGTCATGCCCACCTCATGAGTCGAAGGGTACCCGCGCCGTCTGGAGCCGCGTCGGGGCCGCTGAACCGGGGCGGAAAGCGGCCGGTCCTGCGTTTAGCCATATTTTCGGCTGGGTAAAACAAGATCACGCGTCACCGAGGCGCCATACGAATGGAGGACCATCATGCGAGGTGGCGGAATTCTCGGCGTCATCGTTCTCGTCTGGCTGCTGATCGGTGTGGTTGCGGCCTACCAGCGGGACTACTTCCAGACGGCCGAAAATAGCTGCGGGACAGCGGGGACCATCGCTCTGACGGTCGTTGCGGGTCCGCTCAACTACGCGGGCGTCAACCCGAAGGTCACCGACTGCAAGCTGCCCGAGCCGAGCCAGTAGCCGGTCGGCTCCGATACGTCCGGTCCATTCATCGAAGGGAAGTTGGCCATGGTTGCTCTCGGAGTGATCCTGCTCGTCCTCGGACTGATCTTCTCAGTACCGATCCTCACCTACATCGGCGTGGTCGCCCTCGTCATCGGCGCCGTGTTCTGGCTGCTGGGTGCCGCCGGGCACGCGGTCGGTGGCCGGAAGGTCTGGTACTAGCCGCCCGTCTGCGACGTCAACGCCGCCACGGTCATCGCGCGCAACACCGCGCGTGACGACCGTGGCGGCGTCGTCGTTCCCACGCTGTACGGGGTGGAGTTGAGCAGGCCGAAGCAGGCATGCGCCATGAGCCGGGCCTCGTTCTCGTCGAGGCGATCGTGGAGTCGACGCAGGACGTCGACCCAGATCTCGACGTATTGCCGCTGCGCCTTGCGGACCTGACGCCTGGCCGGCGCGGGGAGGTGTCCGAGGTCGCGGTCCTGGATCCGGATGAGGTCGGACTCGCCGAGCGCGAAGTCCAGGTGGAAGTCGATGAGTCCGTCGAGTGCCTCGGTGGGTCCCTGCGCACCGGTGACGACGTCGGTGGCGCCCTCCAGCAGGCGGGTGCTGATCCCGACGAGGATCTCCACGAGTAGCGCCTCCTTGTTGGGGAAGTGCCGGTAGATGGCCGGGCCGCTCACGCCGACGGCTGCGCCGATGTCCTCGAGGCGCACGGCGAGGTAGCCGCGCTCGGCCACCAGTCGTTCTGCGGCGGAGATCAATTGCGAGCGACGGTCGGACTTCGCCCTGCTGCGACGCGTCTCGGCCGACGCGGACGTGGCGGTGTCGGCCATCGGCGTGCCTCCCAGGGCATGGACAGTTCGGTTAATCGTGACTAACATACCACCAGTTAGTCATCATTAACTCAACTGAAGCGGGTGCAGTCAGGTGCCAACGACGGTGTCGCATCGCGAGCAGCATCTGGTGCTCGTCGACGAACTACGCGCCAAGCTCTCCGCAGCCGCCCTCGGCGGGTCGGAGCGCTCCCGCGAGCGCCACGTCGGCCGGGGCAAGCTGCTGCCGCGTGATCGGGTGGACGGGTTGCTCGACCCCGGTTCGCCGTTCCTCGAACTGGCGCCGCTGGCCGCCGACGGCATGTACGACGACGAGTGCCCCGGCGCCGGGTTGATCGCGGGCATCGGCCGCGTCTCCGGCCGGGAGTGCATGATCGTCGCGAACGACGCGACCGTCAAAGGCGGTACCTACTACCCGATCACGGTCAAGAAGCATCTGCGCGCCCAGGAAGTGGCCGGCCAGAACCGGTTGCCGTGCATCTACCTCGTCGATTCCGGCGGCGCCTTCCTGCCGCGCCAGGACGAGGTGTTCCCCGACCGGGAGCACTTCGGCCGGATCTTCTTCAACCAGGCCAACCTCAGCGCGCAGGGCATCCCGCAGATCGCCGCGGTGCTGGGATCGTGCACCGCGGGTGGCGCCTACGTGCCCGCCATGAGCGACGAGGCCGTGATCGTCCGCAACCAGGGCACGATCTTCCTGGGCGGCCCGCCGCTGGTGAAGGCCGCCACCGGTGAGGTCGTCACGGCGGAGGACCTCGGCGGCGGGGATCTGCACTCGAAAGTCTCCGGCGTCACCGACCACCTCGCGCAGGACGATCGCGACGCCCTGCGGATCGTGCGCCGCATCGTGGCGACGCTGGGCCCCAAGACCCCGACGCCGTGGGACGTGATTCCGACCGTCGACGCGACCGCCGATCAGGCCGAGCTGTACGACGTGGTGCCCACCGACTCACGCGTGCCCTACGACGTCCACGAGGTCATCACCCGCATCACCGACGGCGGCGACTTCACCGAGTTCAAGGCCGAGTACGGCACGTCGCTCGTCACCGGGTTCGCCCGCATCCACGGCCACCCCGTCGGCATCGTCGCCAACAACGGCGTGCTGTTCGGCGAATCGGCCGTCAAGGGCGCGCACTTCATCGAACTGTGCGACAAGCGCTCCACGCCACTGCTCTTCCTGCAGAACATCGCCGGGTTCATGGTCGGCCGCGACTACGAGGCCGGGGGCATCGCCAAGCACGGCGCCAAGATGGTGACGGCCGTCGCGTGTGCGCGGGTGCCCAAGCTGACCGTCGTCATCGGCGGCTCGTACGGCGCGGGCAACTACTCGATGTGCGGGCGCGCCTATTCGCCGCGCTTCCTGTGGATGTGGCCCAATGCGCGCATCTCGGTGATGGGCGGCGAGCAGGCCGCCTCGGTGCTCGCGACCGTGCGCGGCGACATGAGTGCGGACGAGGAAGAGGCGTTCAAGGCCCCGATCCGCGAGCAGTACGAGCACCAGGGCAACCCGTACTACTCGACCGCGCGGCTGTGGGACGACGGCGTGATCGATCCGGCCGACACCAGAACCGTAGTGGGACTGGCACTCTCGGTGGTCGCTCAGGCGCCACTGGAGCCGGTCTCCTACGGCGTCTTCAGGATGTGACGCGATGACCTCCCAGATGTTCAGCACCGTTCTCGTCGCCAACCGCGGCGAGATCGCCGTCCGCGTGATCCGCACGTTGCGTGCCATGGGGATCCGTTCGGTCGCCGTCTACAGCGACGCGGACACCCACGCCCGGCACGTCGCCGAGGCCGACGTCGCGGTTCGACTCGGCCCAGCACCCGCCCGGCAGAGCTACCTCGACATCGACGCGGTGGTGCGGGCCGCCCAGCGCACCGGCGCCCAGGCCGTTCACCCGGGCTACGGATTCCTCTCCGAGAACGCCGAATTCGCGGCGGCACTCGGCGCGGCGGGCATCGCGTTCATCGGTCCGCCGGTCGGCGCGATCAGGACCATGGGCGACAAGATCGCGGCCAAGGCGGCGGTGTCGGAGTTCGGCGTCCCGGTGGTGCCCGGCATCTCGCGGCCTGGCCTCACCGACGACGACCTGATCGGCGGGGCCGCCGACGTCGGGTTCCCCGTGCTGGTCAAACCGTCCGCGGGCGGCGGCGGCAAGGGCATGCGGGTGGTGCACGACGCCGCCGACCTGCCCGCCGCGCTGGCGTCCGCACGCCGGGAGGCGGCATCGGCCTTCGGCGACGACACGCTCTTCCTGGAGCGGTTCGTGCTGAACCCCAGGCACATCGAGGTGCAGGTGGTCGCCGACGGGCACGGCAACGTCATCCACTTCGGGGAGCGGGAGTGCAGCCTGCAGCGGCGCCACCAGAAGGTGATCGAGGAGGCGCCGTCGCCGCTGCTCGACGCGGCGACCCGCGCCCGCATCGGTGCGGCCGCGTGCGACACCGCCCGCAGCGTCGACTACACGGGGGCGGGCACCGTCGAGTTCATCGTCTCCGCCGACCGGCCCGACGAGTTCTTCTTCATGGAGATGAACACGCGACTGCAGGTCGAGCATCCGGTCACCGAACTCGTCACGGGCGTCGACCTCGTCGAACTGCAGGTGCGCATCGCCGGGGGCGGCACGCTCCCGCTCGGTCAGGACGACGTGACGCTCACCGGACACGCCATCGAGGCCCGGGTGTACGCCGAGGATCCGGCCCGCGACTTCCTGCCGACCGGCGGCACGGTGCTCGACGTGGTCGAATCATCCACCGCCCGGGTGGATTCGGGGATCCGGGCCGGCACGGTGGTGGGCAGCGACTACGACCCGATGCTGGCCAAGGTGATCGCCCACGCCGCCGACCGTCCCGCGGCGCTCGCCGCACTGGACGCGGCACTCGCCGGCACCGCGGTGCTGGGCGTGACCACCAACGTGGACTTCCTGCGCTTCCTGCTCGCCGATCCCGACGTGGTGGCGGGCCGGCTCGACACGGGTCTGCTCGACCGGCGCACGCCGGACTACGTCGGCGTCGCGGCCACCGACGACGAACTGGTCGCCACCGCGGCCTACCACTGGCTCGCACGGTGGCCCGCGGAACCGGGCGACCTCTGGGCCGTCCCGTCGGGCTGGCGCACCGGCGCCCACGCGCCCACCACCATCCGTCTGCGGGCGGGCGAGCGCACCGAGCACGTACACGTCGGCGGCACGCGGGACGGTGCCACGGCCCGCATCGAGGACGGCGAGACCCGTTCGCTGCTGGCATCTCTCGACGGCCGCGTGCTCGCCGTCACCCTCGACGGTCTGCGCACGGAGTACGTGGTGGCCGCCGCGGACGGCGTGGTGTGGCTGGCCGGTGGCGGCCGCAGCATCGCCGTCGAGGAGGTACGCGAGGCGCCGGTGCGCGCGGACGCCGCACACGCCGGCGATGCCGAACTGGTCAGCCCGATGCCCGGTTCGGTGGTCGCGGTCGGCGTGGCGGACGGCGCCCAGGTCGCCGCGGGTGACGTCGTGGTCACCGTCGAGGCCATGAAGATGGAACACGCGCTGTCGGCACCCGTCGACGGCGTCGTCGAACTACTCGTCGCCGTCGGCGACCAGGTCAAGGTGGGCCAGCCGATGGCCCGAATCATCGCAACCCTCGAGGAGCCCCAGCCATGAGTGACTTCCTGTCCACCGGAACGCTTCCGGACCACTACCAGCAGCTGGCCAAGACCGTCCGGGACTTCGCCCAGAGCGTCGTCGCGCCGGTGTCGGCGAAGCACGACCGCGAACACTCGTTCCCCTACGAGGTCGTCGCGGGCATGGCCGACATGGGTCTGTTCGGGCTGCCGTTCCCCGAGGAGTACGGCGGCATGGGTGGCGACTACTTCGCGCTGTGCCTGGCGCTGGAGGAACTCGGCAAGGTCGACCAGAGCGTCGCCATCACGCTGGAAGCCGGAGTGTCGCTCGGCGCGATGCCGGTGTACCGCTTCGGCAACGACGCGCAGAAGCAGGAGTGGCTGCCGCTGCTGGCGTCGGGGAAGGCGCTCGGTGCGTTCGGTCTGACCGAGGCCGGTGGCGGCACCGATGCGGGCGCCACCAAGACCACCGCGAAGCGCGACGACGGACACTGGGTCATCAACGGCTCCAAGCAGTTCATCACCAACTCGGGCACCGACATCACCAAGCTCGTCACGGTCACGGCCGTCACCGGCGAGGTCGACGGCCGCAAGCAGATCTCGTCGATCCTGGTGCCGGTGCCCACCGCGGGATTCACCGCCGAGCCCGCCTACGACAAGGTCGGCTGGAACGCGTCGGACACCCACCCGTTGAGCTTCGACGACGTCCGCGTCCCGCAGGAGAACCTGCTCGGCGACGAGGGCCGCGGATACGCGAACTTCCTGCGCATCCTCGACGAGGGGCGCATCGCGATCGCCGCGCTGTCGGTCGGCGTCGCGCAGGGCTGCGTCGACGAGTGCGTGAAGTATGCCAAGGAGCGCGAGGCGTTCGGCGCGGCCATCGGCACCAACCAGGCGATCGCGTTCAAGATCGCCCGGATGGAGACCCGCGCGCACGTCGCCCGTGCGACCTACTACGACGCGGCCGCACTCATGTTGTCCGGCAAGCCCTTCAAGAAGGCGGCGGCCGTGGCCAAGCTCGTCGCCAGTGAGGCGGCGATGGACAACGCGCGCGACGCCACCCAGGTGTTCGGCGGCTACGGCTTCATGAACGAGTACCCGGTGGCGCGGCACTACCGCGACAGCAAGATCCTCGAGATCGGTGAGGGCACCACCGAGGTTCAGCTGATGCTGATCGCACGCGAGGCGGGCCTGTGAGCGCAGCGAACGATGGGCCTGTGACGGAGAAGCGGGTAGTCACCCAGCGCGGACTCTGGTTCGAGGAGTTCGAGACCGGCGTGCTCTACCAGCACCGGCCCGGGCGCACCATCACCGAGGCCGACAACGTCCTGTTCACCACGCTCACCATGAACACCCAGGCACTGCATCTCGACGCCGCGTTCGCAGATGCGTTGCCCCCGTTCAATCAACGGCTGGTCAACTCGATGTTCACCCTGTCCACGCTGGTCGGGCTGTCGGTCGCGCAGCTGACGCAGGGCACGATCGTCGGCAACCTCGGCTTCGGCGAGGTCGCCTTCCCCAAGCCGCTGTTCCACGGTGACACGCTGTATGCCGAGACCGAGGTGCTCGACACCCGGGAGTCGAAGAGCCGGCCGGGGGAGGGCATCGTCACGTTCTCCCACGTCGGTCGCAACCAGCACGGTGACGTGGTGGCGACGGCATCGCGTAAGACGATGGTGCGCAAGCGCCCCGCAGAGGAGTCCTGATGGCACTCGGCACCAACGGGCCCGGGTGGCTGTTCTGCCCCGCCGACCGCCCGGAGCGCTTCGAGAAGGCCGCTGCCGCAGCGGACGTCGTGATCCTGGACCTCGAGGACGGCGTGGCCGCCAAGGACCGGGACTCGGCACGCCGGGCCCTGCTCGAGACGCGCCTCGATCCGGCCAGAACCGTGGTGCGGGTCAATCCGGTCACCACGCCCGACCATGCACTCGACATGACGACCCTGGCCCAGACCGACTACACGACGGTGATGCTGGCCAAGACCGAGACCGCCGAGCAGGTCCGGTCATTGGCACCCTTCGACGTCATCGTGCTCGTCGAGACCCCGCTGGGTGCATTGGCCGTCACCGAGGCCGCGCGCGTCGACAACGCGTACGCCGTGATGTGGGGTGCCGAGGATCTGTTCGCCGCCACCGGCGGAACCGCTAATCGCTGGCCGGACGGCAGCTATCGCGACGTCGCGCAACACGTCCGGTCGCAGAGCCTGCTCGCCGCCAAGGCGTACGGCCGGCTGGCGCTGGACTCGGTGTACCTCGACATCAAGAACCTCGACGGGCTGCGCGCCGAGAGCGACGACGCCGTGGCCGTCGGATTCGACGCCAAGGTGGCCATCCATCCCACCCAGGTGGCGGTCATCCGCTCGGCGTACACGCCCACCGACGACCAGGTCGGCTGGGCCCGGCGCGTGCTCGATGCGGCGGGCTCCCAGCGCGGCGTGTTCCAATTCGAGGGCCTTATGGTGGACGCTCCCGTGCTGCGGAAGGCGGAGCGCATCGTCGCGCTGGCGCCCTAGCGGTCACTTGCGCTTGGCGGCGGCCAATCTTTCTGCGAACTCCGGGGATTCGATGGAGACGGCCTGCGGGCCGATCTCGACGTCGACGGCGATCCGGTGCTGGTCGAGGTCGACGGTGCCCGGGTTGGCGGTGGCACGCATCGACGCCTTGGTCGACAGGACCACCTCGCGGGGCGCCGACGCGGGACCCGATGCCAGGGCCAGTGCCGCGGCGACGGGATCGTCGGCGACCTCGAGGGCCAGACCGTGCCGCACCGCGGCCTCGGCGTCGAACCGCGCGCCGAACAGCAGCGCCGCCCGTGCCGCCTGCGGGCCGATCGCCCGCTGCAGCATCCACGTCGCTCCGCCGCCGGGGTGGATGCCCAGCTTCTGGAACCGCGGATCGAAGGACGCGTGCGGGCCCGCGATGCGCACGTCCGTGGCGAGCGCCAGGTTGAGGCCGGCGCCCACGGCCGCGCCGTTGACCGCGGCGATGGTCGGCAGCGTGCACTGCGCGACGGCGAGGAAGCCGTCGTAGATCACGCGCAGCCCCTCTTCGGTCGCCGCGCCCAGCGCCGTCAGATCGGCACCCGCACAGAAGGCCTTGCCGGCGCCGGTCACCACGACCGCGTGCACGCCGTCGTCGGACTGGGCGGCCTCGACCGCCGCCCGCAGCGCCGCGGAACTCTCCGCCGTGATCGCGTTGCGTCGGTCGGGGTCGTTGATGGTGATGAGTGCGACGCGGTCGTCGACCTGCATCAGTACGAGATCGGACACCAGGTCAGCGTAGTGCCACGTATGGCGGGCCGGACGTAGCAGGATGGGCCCATGGATCTCTCTTCGTGCACGGCGCTCGTCACCGGCGCCAACCGTGGCCTGGGCAGGCAGTTCGCGTCGCAACTCCTGCAGCGCGGAGCGCGCGTGTACGCCGGGGCGCGCGATCCCGGCACCGTCGACCTGGACGGCGCGACGCCGGTGGCGATCGACCTGGACGATCCAGAGTCGATCACCGCGGCCGCCGAGACCGCGGGCGACGTGACGCTGCTGATCAACAACGCGGGCGTCTCGACGGGTGCCGGACTGCTGACCGGCGACCTGAACGACGTCCGCCGCGAGATGGACACCAACTACTTCGGCACCCTGGCCGTCGCGCGTGCCTTCGTCCCGGTGATCGAGCGCAACGGAGGCGGCGCGCTGCTGAACGTGCTGTCGGTGCTGTCCTGGCTGAGCATGCCCGCGGCGGGCGGGTACTGCGCCTCGAAGTCGGCGGCGTGGTCCATGACGAACGGGCTGCGCCAGGAGGTCGCCGACCGCGGGATCACCGTGACGGCACTGCACGTCGGCGCGATGGACACCGACATGATGAAGGGCGCCGACGTGCCGAAGTCGGATCCCGCGATGGTCGCCGCGCTGGCGCTCGACGGCATCGCCGACGGGGTCTCCGAGGTGTTGGCCGACGACGTCAGCCGGCACGTCCTGGCCGGGCTGTCGAAGGGCGTGCCCGGGGTGTACCCGCAGTTCGAGCGCTGAAGCCGTCGCTCACAGCCTGCGCAGCAGGATCGCCGCGCGGACGTCGTCGCCGACGGTGAGTGCGGCGTGCACGTCGTCCTCGCGCAGCGTGTACCGGATCGTGACGTCCTCGCCGTGGCGGATGGGCCTGCGGTACTCGACCACGGCCCGGAAGGGGGCGGTGCACACATCGGGTGCCAGTGCGATCAGCTCGTGCACCGCATGCCAGTAGGCGGTGTTGGTGACGTGTTCGAAGATGTCGATGTCGGTGCGACGCAACGCGAACGGCGTCTCCTCGGCGGTGGTCTCCGGGTTCTTCAGCCACGGCCGCCACTTGAGCCGGTGCTCCTGGGTGGTGCTCGCGAAGCGCTCGATCAGGGTGTCGGTCACCCGCTGCGGCGTCAGGGTGTCCTTGTTGATCGCGATCCAGAAGCCCTCGGTCTCGATGCGGCCGCCCTCGGCGCCGACCAGGTCCACGCGCATCGTGCACCACCGGGTGGACAGCGCCGAGCACCAGCGGCTCAGCGTCACCTCGGTGGGCCACTCGATCGGCTCGATGACGTCGATGACGGTGCGCTGGACGATCCAGTGCGGGTGGCTCTCGGCCTCGCCGGCGTCGATCAGGTTCTCGGCGCCCGCCTCCTGGATGTAGCGGGCCACGCCGTCGAGACGCAGGTGCAGGGTGCCGTCGATGTCGCCGGTGGTCACGGGCCAGGAGGTGCGGTAGACGTAGCCCTGCTCCGGGAGGGGACTGAGGCGTTGGTCCACGTCGTTGCTGGGCATCGCGTCATGTGTACCGCACGGCCGATCGGGCGTCGCGTGCGGTCGCCGCGGGAACGGGCGGGCGACTTCCCCGACTCACCTTGGCGGTACGACGGTTGCGGCGGAGGATCGATCCCATGTTGCCGGTTCTCGACCTGTCGTCGTCGGACGTCGACGCCTTTCGTGCCGACCTGCGCTCGGCCGCACACACCTCGGGGTTCTTCTACCTCGAGGGCCACGGGGTGTCGGAGGCTCAGATCGCCGAGGTGTCCGCGTTGGCCCGCGAGTTCTTCGCGCTGCCTCCCGAGGAGAAGGACGAGATCAGCCAGCTCCAGAGCCCGCAATTCCGCGGCTACTCGCGACTCGGCGGCGAGCTGACCAACGGCGAGGTCGACTGGCGGGAACAGATCGACATCGGTCCCGAACGGCCGATCATCCCCGGTGCCGATGGGTACTGGCGGCTGCAGGGGCCGAACCTCTGGCCGCGGCGACCGGAGGGGTTCCGGTCGGCGTTCGAGAAGTGGGACGAGTCGCTGTCGGCCGTCGGGCTGCGCCTGCTGCGCCACTGGGCGGTGTCCCTCGGCGCGCCGGAGGACCTGTTCGACGAGGCGTTCGCCGACCTGCCCGCCACGCTGATCAAGGTGGTGCGCTATCCGGGGAGCGCCGACAACCCGCAGGGCGTCGGCGCGCACAAGGACTCCGGCGTGCTGACGCTGCTGCTGCTCGAACCCGGGTCCACCGGTCTGCAGGTCGAGGCCGCGGCGGGGGAGTGGGTGGACGTGGCACCCCGGCCCGGATCGTTCATCGTCAACATCGGCGAGCTGCTCGAGGTGGCGACCGGCGGTTACCTGCGGGCCACCCGCCATCGGGTGCTCGCGCCGCGGCCGGGTGCCGACCGCATCTCGATCCCGTACTTCCTCAACCCGGCGCTCGACGCCACCATCCCCGTCATCACGCTGCCCGCCGACCTCGCCCGGAAGTCCCGCGGCGTGGAGGCCGACCCCGACAACCCGATCTTCACCACCTACGGCGAGAACGCCTGGAAGTCCCGTGCGCGAGCGCATCCCGACGTCGCCGCACGGCACCACGGCATCGTCCGGACGGCGCGCCGATGATTGCGGTCCCGCTGATCGCAAACCTGTAGAGCCCGCCCAAGCGACGTTACGTTTCGAGGCATGTTCGACGTCCGCTGTGCCGCAACGGATTCACGGCATCACCACCGAAGGGCCACCTCGTGACCGCAACGCTCGACTCCCCGTCCACCCGTCTCGACGGCCGTGTGCCGGACGCCGACCCGCCGCCGCGGCCGGGCAATCCCGGGCTGGTGGCGCTCCCGCTGATCGTCGCCGGCGGCTTCGGTCTGGGCCTGACCAACACCGGCCTCGTGAATGTCCCAGCCGCGGCGATCCCGATCCTGCTGTCGGCGACGTCGGTGGGCCTGATCATCGCCACCATCTGGGCGGCCGCGCTGGGGCAGAACGTCAACGCCACCGTCTACGGCACGTTCTTCGGCTTCTACGGCAGCTTCGCCGTGCTGTCGCTGGGCCTGACCCACGACTGGTTCGGCATCGCCGCCGCCGACGCGAGCGCCACCACCTCGCTGTGGCTGGGCAGCTGGCTGCTGACCATCGGGCTGTTGACGGTGCTGCTGCTGCGCCTGCCGTGGACCTACCCGGTGCTGCTCCTGGTGGTCGACGTCGCGCTGGTCCTGCTGCTCGTCGGCAGCCTGACCGGAAGTGCCCTGGCCACCCACGCCGGCGGCTGGGCCGTGTTCGTGTTCGTGGCGTTCGTCGTGTACTTTTACGCCGCGTCGCTGTGGGAGGAGACGGGCGGCCGCGCGCTGCCGCTGGGTCGGCCGCTGGTCGGCTAGGTACGCGGGGCCTCGAGCGAACGTCGACTTCTCGTTGCGATCGCCGCCTCGCAGCGACGGAAAGTCGACGTTCGCCGACCGTGAAGTACGAGCGCCCCCGGCAGGAATCGAACCTGCGACCTAGAGATTAGAAGGCTCTTGCTCTATCCAACTGAGCTACGGAGGCAATGCACGCAGATTGTATCTCCCAGCCGGTTGCCAGACGGTGACGCTCCGACCCTATTGCGCTCCGCGTCGACAGGCCGCGGACTAGCGTGGTGTCAGCATTGGACACCCCAGGGGAGGAGAGCGACACGCGATGAGCGACGTGCCGGAGTGGGACGCGGCCGGACTGCCCGACGAGCTGGGCGCAGTCGATCAGTTGCTGCACCGCGGTGAAGCCAACCCCCGCACGCGCTCCGGGATCATGGGCGTCGAGCTGCTCGACACCACCCCCGACTGGGACCGGTACCGGGCGAACTTCGAGAACGCGTCGCGCAAGGTGCTGCGGCTTCGCCAGAAGGTGGTGATGCCGACGCTGCCGACCGCGGCGCCGAGGTGGGTCGTCGACCCCGATTTCAACCTCGACTTCCACGTGCGCCGCGTCCGGGCTCCCGAGCCCGGCACGCTCCGCGAGGTGCTCGACCTCGCCGAAGTGGCACTGCAGTCGCCGATGGACATCTCCCGCCCGCTGTGGTCGGCCACCCTCGTCGAAGGCCTCGCCGACGGTCGCGCCGCCCAGATCCTGCACCTCAGCCACGCGGTCACCGACGGCGTGGGCGGCGTCGAGATGTTCGCCCACATCTACGATCTCGAGCGCGACGCACCCGCCGAAGAGCAGGCGCCGCTGCCGATTCCGCAGGACCTGTCGCCCAACGACCTGATGCGCGAAGGCATCACCAACCTGCCCAACTCGATCCTCGGCGGTCTGCGCGGCGCACTCGGCGGAGCGGCGCACACCCTGGGTCGGGTCGTCCGCGACCCGGTGTCCGCCGTCGGCGGCGTCGTCGACTACGCCCGGTCCGGCGCCCGCGTGATGGGTCCCGTGTCGCAGCCCTCGCCGTTGCTGCGCCGGCGCAGCCTGACCTCCCGCAGCGAAGCCATCGACATCGTCTTCAGCGATCTGCGCACCGCGGCCAAGGCCGTGGGCGGTTCCATCAACGACGCGTACCTCGCCGGGCTGTGCGGCGCCCTGCGGCTCTACCACGACGAGATGGGGCTGCCCGTCGACACGGTGCCGATGGCGGTGCCGGTCAACCTGCGCTCGGAGGACGATCCGGCCGGCGGCAACCGGTTCGCCGGGATCAACCTCGCGGCCCCCGTCGCCATCGTCGACCCGACCGAGCGCATCCTGCGGGTGCGAGAGCAGATGATGCAGAAGCGCGAGGAGCGGGCCATCGACCTGGTGGGGTCGGTCGCACCGATCCTGAGCTTCCTGCCCGATCCGATCCTCGAGTCCGTCGCGGGCTCCGTCGTCGCCTCGGACGTGCAGGCCAGCAACATCCCGATCTACCCCGGCGACACGTTCATCTCCGGGGCGAAGATCCTGCGGCACTACGGACTCGGCCCGCTGCCGGGCGTCGCAATGATGGTGGTCCTGGTGTCGCGCGCCGGCTACTGCACCATCAGTACCCGCTACGACCGGGCCTCGATCACCGATCCCGAGCTGTGGGCGCGGTGCCTCGTCGACGGCTTCGACGAGGTGCTCGCCCTCGGTGGGGACGGCCGTGCCATACCGGCGTCGTTCGCACCGCACACGCCAGGAACCAACTCCGACGACGAGAGTGCGCCACGATGAGTTCGCAGAACGGCCAGAGTCAGCGCAATCTGCGCCTCCCAGGATCGGTGGCCGAGATCCTGGCCAGTCCGGAGGGGCCGGAGGTGGGTGCGTTCTTCGATCTGGACGGCACGCTCGTCGCCGGGTTCACCGGCGTCCTCATGACCCGGGACCGGTTGCGGCGCCGCCAGATGGGCGTCGGCGAATTCTTCGGCATGGTGCAGGCCGGACTCAACCATCAGCTCGGCCGCTCGGAGTTCGAGGACCTGATCGGCAAGGGCGCCCGCATGTTGCACGGCAACTCGATGGCCGATCTCGACGAACTCGGCGAGCGGCTCTTCGTGCAGGCCGTGCAGTCGCGCATCTACCCCGAGATGCGAGACCTGGTGCGCGCGCACATGGCTCGCGGCCACACCGTGGTCCTCAGCTCGTCGGCGCTCACCGTCCAGGTCGAGCCGGTCGCCCGCTTCCTGGGCATCACCAACGTGCTCAGCAACCAGTTCGAGGTCGACGACGACGGTCTGGTCACCGGCGAGGTGCGACGCCCGATCATCTGGGGTCCGGGCAAGGCGCGTGCGGTGCAGAACTTCTCGGCGAAGAACGGCGTCGACCTCGCCAAGAGCTACTTCTACGCCGACGGCGACGAGGACGTCGCGCTGATGTACCTCGTCGGCAATCCGCGCCCCACGAACCCCGCAGGCAAGCTGCAGGCCGTCGCCATGAAACGTGGGTGGCCGGTGCTGCGGTTCACCAGCCGCAGCGGCAGCAGTCCGGTGTCCCAGATCCGGACCGTGGCGGCCATCGCGTCGCTGGTGCCCGCCGCCGCAGGCGCCATCGGCGTGGGGCTGCTGACCCGCAACCGTCGCACGGGCGTGAACTTCTTCACCTCGACGTGGAGTCGCCTGTTGATGACCGTGATCGGCATCGATCTCAACGTCGTCGGTGAGGAGAACCTGACGGCGGTCCGGCCCGCGGTGTTCCTGTTCAACCATCGCAACCAGGCCGATCCGTTGATCGCGGGCCGCTTGATCAGCGACAACTTCACCTCGGTGGGCAAGAAGGAGTTGGAGAAGGACCCGCTGATGGGGACGGTCGGCAAGGTGATGGACGCGGCGTTCATCGACCGGGACGACCCGAAGGCAGCCGTCGAGGGCCTGCGCAAGGTGGAAGAGCTTGCGCAGAAGGGACTTTCGGTGTTGATCGCACCGGAGGGCACGCGGCTGGACACCACCGAGGTGGGCGAGTTCAAGAAGGGACCGTTCCGCATCGCCATGGCGGCAGGCATCCCGATCGTGCCCATCGTCATCCGCAACGCGGAGGTGATCGCCGAACGCGACTCGAGCACGTTCAACGCCGGCTCGGTCGACGTCGCGGTGTTCCCGCCGATCCCGGTGGACGACTGGACATCCGAGAACCTGTCCGAGCGCATCGCCGAGGTGCGGCAGCTCTACCTCGACACGCTCAAGGACTGGCCGTACGACGGGCTGCCCGACATGCCGCTGTACGGGCGGGGGAAGACCTCGGCGAAGAAGACCGCGGCGAAGAAGGCGCCCGCCAAGAAGTCGGCGGCGAAGAAGGCGCCCGTGAAGAAGGCCGCCGCGAAGAAGGCGCCCGTGAAGAAGGCCGCCGCCAAGAAGGCGCCCGCCAAGAAGGCCGTGCCGAAGACGGCGCCGAAGACGATGGATGCCGACACGATCGCGAAGGAAGCCGATTCGGCCGCGCGCACCGTGAAGGGTCGGCCGTGAAGCCGTCCGTCGACGAGTTCGCCACGTTCCGCCCGACCGGCGACGCACTGGTCCTGGCGTCGGTGGGGTCGCCCGCCGAACGCGAACTGCTCGAGCACTGGCTGACGGACCAGCGGAGCAAGCATCCCGAGGCGCGCATCGAGGTGCTCGAACTCCCCGGTGACGACGAGCCGCCCGCGGCCACGCTGGCCCGCCTCGTCCAACTGCTCGACGCCGACGAGAACCGGTCGGTGGTGCCGGCGCGGGTGTTCTGGATCCCCGGTGGCCTGCCGACCCGGTCCAAGGTGGTGTCGTTCCTGTCGGGACGCGACACCTACCGTCCGCCGACGATCCTGCAGCACCGCATCCTCAAGCGCGACCCGTCCCGGGCCCGCGTCGTGGCCGGCGAACCCGCCACCGTCGCCGAACTGCATCGCCAGTGGAGCGACACCACGATCGCCGAGAACCCCAGGGAGTTCGCGCACTTCGTCCTGCGCCGGGCCAGCCTCGCGGTCGAGCGGGTCGAGTTGCGGCTGCTGGGACCGGAGTACAAGTCGCCGCGGCTGGTGAAGCCGGAGATGCTCGCGTCCACGCGATTCCGCGCGGGTCTCGAGCAGATCCCCGGTGCCACCATCGAGAAGGCCGGCATCATGCTCGACGAGCTGTCGACGGGGTGGAGCCGGTTCTCGGTCGATCTCATCCCGTCGATGGGCCGCGCGATCTTCAGCAGAGGATTCGACCCCAACATCGACTACGACCGCGCCCAGATCGAGTCGATGCGCGTGGCGTTGGAGACCCATCCGGCGGTGCTGCTGTTCTCCCACCGCTCGTATCTGGACGGCGCGATCGTGCCGGTCGCCATGCAGGAGAACCGGTTGCCACCGGTCTTCACGTTCGCCGGCATCAACCTCTCGTTCGGCGTCATGGGTCCGCTGATGCGCCGGTCGGGGGTCATCTTCATCCGGCGCAAGCTCGACGACCCGACCTACAAGTACGTACTCAAGGAGTTCGTCGGCTACATCGTCGAGAAGCGGTTCAACCTCAACTGGTCGATCGAGGGCACCCGGTCGCGAACCGGAAAGATGTTGCCGCCCAAGCTCGGCCTGCTCGCCTACGTCGCCGACGCCTACCTGGCCGGCCGCAGCGACGACATCCTGCTGCAGCCCGTCTCCATCAGCTTCGACCAACTCCACGAGACCGCCGAGTACGCCGCCTACGCCCGCGGCGGGGAGAAGACTCCGGAGAGCCTGTCGTGGCTGTACAACTTCATCAAGGCGCAGGGCGATCGCAACTACGGCAAGATCTACGTCCGCTTCCCCGAGGCCGTGTCGATGCGCGAGTACCTCGGTGAGCCGCACGGCACGATGGCCGAGGACGAAGCCGCCAAGCGGCTCGCGATGCAGAAGATGGCGTTCGAGGTGGCGTGGCGGATCCTGCGGGCCACGCCCATCAACGCCTCGGCTCTGGTGTCGGCGCTGCTGCTGACGACGAAGGGCGTCGCGCTGACGCTGGATCAGCTGCACCACACGCTGCAGGACTCGCTCGACTACCTCGAGCGCAAGCAGAACCCGATGACCAACAGCGCTCTGCGACTGCGTACGCCGGACGGCGTGCGCGCGGCGGTCGACGCGCTCTCGAACGGCCATCCCGTCACCCGGGTCGACGGGGGACGCGAACCGGTGTGGTTGATCGCGCCGGAGGACGAACACGAGGCGGCGTTCTACCGCAACACGCTGATCGACGCGTTCCTCGAGACGTCCATCGTCGACCTCGCGCTGGCGCACGCCGCCCGCACCGACGGGGACCGCCTCGCGGCGTTCTGGCGTCAGGCGATGCGGCTACGCGATCTGCTGAAGTTCGACTTCTACTTCGCCGAGTCGACGGCGTTCCGGGAGCACGTCGCCGAGGAGATGTCGTGGTTCCCGCACTGGGAGGACGACGTCACCGCGGGCGGCGACCGTCTCGACGCGATCCTGCACGAGAAGCGGCCGGTGGTGGCGGGCGCCATGCTGCGACCCTTCTTCGAGGCCTACGAGATCGTCGCCGACGTGCTGGGCGACGATCCGCCGGACGTCAGTGAGAAGGAACTCACCAGGCGGGCGCTCGGCGTGGGCGCGCAGTACGTGGCGCAGGAACGGGTGCGCAGCAACGAGGCGGTGTCGGCGCTGCTGTTCGCCACGGCCCGTCAGGTGTGCGGTGACCAGGGACTTCTCGAACCCGCCGACGACCTCGGCGAGCGCCGGGCGCTCTTCCAGAGGGAATTGCGGAGCATCCTGACCGACATGGACAGGGTCGAGCGGATCTCCCGCAAGCAGTTCGTGGCTCGTGAGATGCGTCGCCGGGCCGCCGCGAGCGAGGAAGCACGTCGAGACGGCCATACGCTGAAGGCATGACCACCGCAGTCTCGCGCCGCACCGGCCACGGTTCGGTCGTACCGCTCCTGGTGGGCGTCGCGCTGCTGGGCGGGGTCACCGCCGCGGCGATCGCCGGCCTCGCGCTGGCCGATGCGCTGACCGCCACCGGGCTGCCCAACCCCGGACCGGTGACCAACTACGGCCTGCCCTTCGTCCGCGCGGCAGGGGAACTCTCGGCCGTGATCGCGGTCGGCTCCTTCCTCTTCGCCGCCTTCCTGGTACCACCTCAGGCGTCCGGCGTCCTCGACGTGGCCGGCTACCGCGCCCTGCGTACCGGCACCGTCGCGTCCGGTCTGTGGGCGGTCAGTGCCGCGGTGCTCGTCCCGCTGACGGCGTCCGACGTCACCGGCCAGCCGCTGTTCACCCTCGGGTTGTCCGACGTCTGGTCGGTGGCTGATCTGGTGGAGACCGCCGGGTCGTGGCGGTGGACGGCGGCGCTGGCGCTCATCGTCACGATCGCGAGCATCCCGGTGCTGCGGTGGACGTGGACGCCGCTGCTGTTCGGCGGCTCGCTGCTCACGCTGCTGCCGTTGGCGCTGTCGGGGCACTCGTCGTCGGGCGGGTCGCACGACCTGGCCACCAACAGCCTGGTGATCCACCTCGTCGCGGGCGCCCTGTGGGCGGGCGGACTGCTCGCGCTGCTGGCGCACGCCATGCGAGGGGGCGAGCACGCAGACGTGGCGGCGCGACGCTTCTCGATGATCGCGCTGTGGTGCTTCGTGGCGATGGGCATCTCGGGCGTCGTCAACGCCCTGGTGCGGGTGCGCCCGTCGGATCTCGTCACCAGCAGCTACGGCTGGCTGGTGCTGGGCAAGGTCGCCGCGCTGTGCGTGCTGGGCGTCATCGGGTGGCAGCACCGGCGGCGCGGCGTCGCGGCACTGGACGAGGACCCCACCGACCGTGGCGGGCTGATCCGCCTCGCGATCGTCGAGGCCGTGGTGTTCGCGGTGACGTTCGGCATCGCCGTCGCGCTCGGTCGCACGCCGCCGCCCCCGCCGCCGGTGCTGAACCCGTCGATCACCGCCGTCGAACTGGGCTACGACCTGGCGGGCCCGCCGACGGTGGCCCGGATCCTGTTCGACTGGCGCTTCGACCTCATCTTCGGCACCGCGGCCATCGTGTTCGCGGCGGTGTACGTCGCCGCAGTGATCCGGCTCCGGCGCCGCGGCGACGCCTGGCCGACGGGACGCATCGTCGCGTGGATCCTCGGGTGCGCGGTCCTGCTGTTCACGACGTCGTCGGGCCTCGGGCGCTACATGCCCGCGATGTTCAGCGTGCACATGTCCGCCCACATGCTGCTGTCGATGCTGGTGCCCGTCCTGCTGGTGCTGGGCGCGCCGGTGACGCTGGCCCTGCGAGCGCTGCCCGCCGCCGGCCGCGGTGATCCGCCCGGCGCGCGCGAGTGGCTGCTGACGGCGCTGCACAGCAAGGTCTCGCTGGTGCTGACCAACCCGATCGTCGCGCTGGTGCTGTTCGTCGCCGGGTTCTACGGCCTGTACTTCGGCGGTCTCTTCGACGCTGCTGCGAGCACGCATGCCGCGCACGTCGCGATGAACCTGCACTTCCTGCTCAGCGGCTACCTCTTCTACTGGGTGGTGATCGGCGTCGACCCCACGCCACGGCCCATCCCGTCGCTGGCGAAGCTCGGCATCGTGTTCGCCTCGCTGCCGCTGCACGCGTTCTTCGGCGTCGTGCTGATGGGCACGCGGGAGGTGTTGGCGGAACCCTTCTACGAGTCGCTGAAGCTGCCGTGGCACACCGACCTGATCGACGACCAGAAGCTCGGCGGCGGCATCGCCTGGTCGGCGGGCGAGGTTCCGCTGGTGCTGGTGCTGATCGCACTGCTGATCCAGTGGACGCGTAGCGACCGGCGCACCGCCAAGCGGATGGACCGCGCCGCCGATCGCGACGACGACGCCGACCTCGCCGCCTACAACCGGATGCTGGCCCAGATGGCCGACCGCGAGCACTAGCCTCGCGTCCGCTCATCCCCAGTCGGACTTTCATCCACAGCCCAGCGCCGCGGACCCACCGCCCGGCCCCCGCCGTCACCCCTCACACCGTCAATGGAGTCGTCCACCGCGGACATCGCCCGAGGCGACACGAGAGGGAGCACCCATGTACGAGACACCCATCACCATCGTCGGCAACGTCGTCAACGATCCGGTCCACCGCCAGGTCGGCGAGCAGGAGGTCTTCAAGTTCCGCGTCGCCAGCAATTCCCGGCGCCGCGTCGCAGAAGGCGTCTGGGAACAGGGCGACACGCTGTTCGTGTCGGTCAACTGCTGGGGCCGGCTGGTCTCGGGCACCGCGGCGTCGCTGGTCAAGGGCGATCCCGTGATCGTCGTCGGCAACGTCTACACCAGTGAGTACACCGACCGCGACGACATCAAGCGGACGTCGATCGAGATGCGGGCGACGTCGGTGGGCCCGGATCTGGCGCGGTGCATCGCGAAGATCGACCGGAGCAGGAAGCAGGCCGAGCAGTCGTCGTCCGAGCTATCGGGCGACGGGCCCGACGACGTGGCGGACGCCGCCGAGGGCCTGCCACCGGCCGCCTAGCGTCCGAGCGCCGCGCCTAGGATGGTTCCCGAGCATCACCCGGGGAGACGAAAGGCAACGGCAACGGCATGGCCGAATTCATCTACACGATGCGGAAGGTCCGCAAGGCGCACGGCGACAAGGTCATCCTCGACGACGTCACGCTGAACTTCCTTCCAGGCGCGAAGATCGGCGTGGTCGGGCCCAACGGTGCCGGCAAGTCGAGCGTCTTGCGGATCATGGCCGGCCTGGACCAGGCCAACAACGGCGATGCGTACCTGCAGCCCGGCGCGTCCGTCGGCATCCTCATGCAGGAGCCGGAGCTGGACGAGGACAAGACCGTTCGCGAGAACGTCGAAGCCGGCGTGGCCATCAAGGGCAAGCTCAACCGGTACAACGAGGTGGCCGAGCTGATGGCCACCGACTACACCGACGAACTCATGGAGGAGATGGGCGTCCTCCAGGAGGAGTTGGACGCCGCCGACGCCTGGGACATCGACTCCCAGCTCGAACAGGCCATGGACGCCCTGCGCTGCCCGCCGCCCGACGAGCCGGTCAACCACCTGTCCGGCGGCGAGCGTCGCCGCGTCGCGCTGTGCCGCCTGCTGCTGTCGAAGCCGGACCTGTTGCTGCTCGACGAGCCCACCAACCACCTCGACGCCGAGAGCGTGATGTGGCTCGAGCAGCATCTCGCCGACTACAAGGGCGCCATCCTCGCCGTCACCCACGATCGGTACTTCCTGGACAACGTCGCCGAGTGGATCCTCGAACTCGACCGCGGCCGCGCCTACCCGTACGAGGGCAACTACTCGACGTACCTGGAGAAGAAGGCCGAGCGCATCGCGGTGCAGGGCCGCAAGGACGCCAAGCTGCACAAGCGCCTCACCGAGGAACTCGCGTGGGTCCGGTCGGGTGCGAAGGCCCGCCAGGCCAAGAACAAGGCGCGCCTCGGACGCTACGACGAGATGGTCGCCGAAGCGGAGAAGACGCGGAAGCTCGACTTCGAGGAGATCCAGATCCCGACCGGCCCGCGTCTGGGCAGCGTCGTGGTCGAGGTCAGCCACCTCGACAAGGGCTTCGAGGGCCGCACGCTGATCAAGGACCTGTCCTTCACGCTGCCCCGCAACGGCATCGTCGGCGTCATCGGCCCCAACGGCGTCGGCAAGACCACGCTGTTCAAGACCATCGTCGGTCTGGAGAGCGCCGACAGCGGCGAGGTCAAGGTCGGCGAGACGGTCAAGCTCAGCTACGTCGACCAGAACCGCGGCGGCATCGACCCGAAGAAGAACGTGTGGCAGGTCGTGTCCGACGGCCTCGACTACATCGAGGTGGGTCAGAACGAGATCCCGTCGCGTGCCTACGTCTCGGCGTTCGGCTTCAAGGGGCCCGATCAGCAGAAGCCGGCCGGCGTGCTGTCCGGTGGTGAGCGCAACCGTCTGAACCTGGCGCTGACGCTCAAGGAGGGTGGCAACCTCATCCTGCTCGACGAGCCCACCAACGACCTCGACGTCGAGACGCTCAGCTCGCTGGAGAACGCGCTCGAGCAGTTCCCCGGCTGCGCCGTGGTGATCTCGCACGACCGGTGGTTCCTGGACCGCACCTGCACCCACATCCTGGCGTGGGAGGGCGACGAGACCAACGAGGCCAAGTGGTTCTGGTTCGAGGGCAACTTCGGTGCCTACGAGGAGAACAAGGTCGAACGACTCGGCATCGATGCGGCCCGTCCGCACCGGGTCACCCACCGGCGCCTCACCCGGGACTGATCCGGCGGGGCGGGCGCGCAGCGACCCGTCGACGATTAGTGTCGCTCGTGCGTGTCTTGATGCCGGTGTCCACGACGGAGCGGCGGCATCGGCCAACGACGGACGACGCGCAGGCGGGAGCGGAGCGGAATGACGGACGGCGGCAGGGACTTCGACGGCTCGACCGAGACGACGACTGTGCTGAAGAAGGACCCGGTCACCAACCTCGCGCGGGCGTATCTGCAGACCCATCAGGGCCCGCACGGTGACGCACCCGCCGCCGACTCCGCGGTGACCGCACCCATCACGCGGACGGCGGGCGGCGGCCTGGTGACCCCGGCCCTGCTGGCCGCGCACAACAAGGTCGGTCGGCAGCGGGCGGTCGGCGAGACCAACGTCGCCGTCTACGCCTCCGGTGACCAGTCGGGGATCGGGCCGGCGATGCAGATCGTCACCGACCACAGCGCGATGCTGATGGACTCCGTGACGGTGCTGCTGCACCGCCTGGGCGTCGCCTACGTGGCGATCATGAACCCGGTGTTCCGCGTGCGCCGCAGCGCGAGTGGCGAGATGCTCGACATGTCGCCCGCCGCCGATCCGGACTCACCGCGCGACGGCGTCGAGGAGTCGTGGATCCACGTTCAGCTGTCGCCGTCCGCGGACGCGTCGGCCGTGACCGAGGCCGCCACCCTGCTGCCCAACGTGCTGGCGGACGCGCGTCAGGTCGCCGTCGACTCGGGCGCCCTGAACGCGACGCTCGTCGGTCTGGCCAATGCGCTCGACTCCGACTTTGCGGGCAGCTTCTCCGCCTACGACCGCCGGGACGTGGCCGCGCTGCTGCGGTGGCTGGCGGCGGGACACTTCGTGCTGCTCGGCTACCAGCGGTGCGCGGTCCGCGACGGGCAGGCGTCCGTCGAACCGGCGAGTCGGCTCGGCGTGCTGCGCCTGCGCACCGACGTGCTGCCGCAGCTGACCGGTGACGACGACCTGCTGGTGCTCGCCCAGGCGACCATGCCCAGCTTCCTGCGCTACGGCGCCTACCCCTACATCGTCGTGGTGCGGGAGAACGCGCCCGGCGGCAACACGATCGAGCACCGGTTCGTCGGCATGTTCACCGTCGCCGCGATGAACTCGAACGTGCTCGAGATCCCGCTGATCTCGCGGCGGGTCAACGAGGCGTTGGCGCTGTCGCACGACGATCCGAGCCATCCCGGTCAGTTGATGCTCGACATCATCCAGACCGTTCCGCGCTCGGAGTTGTTCTCGCTCAGCGCACGCCAGCTGCTCGACATGGCCAGGGCGGTCGTCGACCTCGGTTCACGGCGTCGCGCGCTGCTGTTCATGCGCGGCGACAAGCTCGCCCACTTCGTGTCGTGCCTGGTGTACCTGCCGCGCGACCGGTACACCACCGCGGTGCGCCTCGAGATGCAGGACATCCTGGTGCGCGAACTCGGCGGGCTGTCCCTCGAGTACACCGCACGCGTCAGCGAATCTCCCTGGGCCCTGGTGCACTTCACGGTGAAACTGCCCGACGGCACCAGTCCCGACGACGTCGACGTCTCGCAGGCGAACGAGGACCGCATCCAGGGGCTGCTGACCGAGGCGGCCCGCACGTGGGGCGATCGCCTGATCGGTGCGGTCAAGGACGGCGTGATCGACCACCGCCACGCCGCGCACTACGCCACCGCGTTCCCCGAGGTCTACAAGCAGGCGTTCAGCCCCGTCGACGCGATCGCCGACATCGAGATCGTCGAGCAGTTGCGCGACGAGTCGGTGAAGCTCGTCTTCACCGAGGGGAGCGAGGACCACGCCGCGCAACTCACCTGGTACCTGGGCGGCAGATCGGCGTCGCTGAGCGAGCTGCTGCCGATGCTGCAGTCGATGGGCGTGGTCGTGCTCGAGGAGCGGCCGTTCACGGTCACCCGCGCCGACGGCCTGCCGGTGTGGATCTACCAGTTCAAGATCTCGGTGCACCCGTCCATCCGGGAGGAGGCCGACGCCGGGGCCCGCGCCGCCACCGCGACGCGCTTCGCCGACGCCGTCACCGCCATCTGGCAGGGCAGGAGCGAGATCGACCGGTTCAACGAACTGGTGATGCGTGCCGGCCTGACCTGGCAGCAGGTCGCGATCCTGCGGAGCTACGCGAAGTACCTGCGGCAGGCCGGTTTCCCGTACAGCCAGTCGCACATCGAGACCGTCCTCAACGGCAACGCGAACACGTCGGCCGCCCTCGTCGCACTGTTCGAGGCGCTGTTCGACCCGACCGAGTCCGACACCCGGCCCGACGCGCAGGCCGCGGCCGCCGTCGTCGCCGCCGACATCGAGGCACTGGTCAGCCTGGACACCGACCGGGTGCTGCGGGCGTTCGCGTCGATGATCCAGGCGACCCTGCGCACCAACTACTTCGTCACCCGCGCGGGGTCCGCCCGCGAGCAGAACGTGCTGTCGGTGAAGCTGAACCCCGGCCTGATCGACGAACTCCCGCTGCCACGACCGAAGTACGAGATCTTCGTCTACTCGCCGCGGGTCGAGGGCGTGCACCTGAGGTTCGGCAACGTGGCGCGCGGCGGCCTCCGGTGGTCGGACCGTCGCGAGGACTTCCGCACCGAGATCCTGGGTCTGGTCAAGGCACAGGCCGTGAAGAACGCCGTCATCGTCCCCGTCGGCGCCAAGGGTGGGTTCGTCCTCAAGAACCCACCGGTTCCCACGGGGGACGCCGCGGCCGACCGCGACGCCCAGCGCGCCGAGGGCGTCGCCTGCTACCGCCTCTTCATCGGCGGTCTGCTCGACGTCACCGACAACGTCGACACCGCGACCGGAAACGTCGTGTCACCCGCGGGCGTGGTCCGCCGTGACGGCGACGACGCCTACCTGGTGGTCGCCGCCGACAAGGGCACCGCCACCTTCTCCGACATCGCCAACGACGTCGCCAAGTCCTACGGGTTCTGGCTCGGTGACGCGTTCGCGTCCGGCGGCTCGGTGGGCTACGACCACAAGGCCATGGGCATCACCGCCAAGGGCGCATGGGAATCGGTCAAGCGGCACTTCCGCGAGATGGGCGTCGACACCCAGACCCAGGACTTCACCGTCGTCGGCGTCGGCGACATGAGCGGTGACGTGTTCGGCAACGGCATGTTGCTGTCCAAGCACATTCGGCTCGTCGCGGCGTTCGACCACCGCCACGTGTTCCTCGATCCGAACCCCGACGCGGCGACGTCGTGGACCGAGCGCAGCCGCATGTTCGAACTGCCGCGCTCCAGCTGGGACGACTACGACCGCAGTCTGCTCAGCGAGGGCGGTGGCATCTACAGCCGCGAGCAGAAGGCCATCCCGATCAGCCCGCAGGTGCGCACGGCGCTCGGCCTGGCCGACGACGTCGAGGAGATGACGCCGCCCGCCCTGATGAAGGCGATCCTGCAGGCACCCGTCGACCTGTTCTGGAACGGCGGCATCGGCAC
The DNA here is from genome assembly GCF_056679845.1 of Mycobacterium sp. PTI7. Lineage (NCBI taxonomy): Bacteria > Bacillati > Actinomycetota > Actinomycetes > Mycobacteriales > Mycobacteriaceae > Mycobacterium > Mycobacterium sp. PTI7. The sequence goes on along the minus strand of NZ_CM155252.1, from coordinate 2,749,571 downwards.
CTACGTGAAGGCCGAGACGGAGTCCGACGCCGACGTCGGCGACCGCGCCAATGATCCGGTGCGCGTCAACGGCAACGCGTTGCGTGTCAGAGTGATCGGCGAGGGCGGCAACCTCGGTGTCACCCAGCGTGGCCGCATCGAGTTCGACCTCACCGGCGGGCGGGTCAACACCGACGCGATGGACAACTCGGCCGGCGTGGACTGCTCCGATCACGAGGTGAACATCAAGATCCTCGTCGACGCACTGGTCACCGCCGGCAAGGTCAGCCCCGACGAACGCACCGAACTGCTGATGTCGATGACCGACGAGGTCGGGCATCTGGTGCTGGCGGACAACGCGTCCCAAAACGACCTGATGGGCACCAGCCGCGCCAACGCCGCCAGCCTGCTGTCGGTACACGCCCGGCAGATCCGGGACCTGGTCGCGACCACCGGTCTCAACCGCGAGCTGGAGGCGCTGCCGTCGGAGAAGGAGATCCGGCGTCGCGCCGAACTCGGTCTCGGGCTGACGTCACCGGAGATCGCGACGCTGATGGCCCACGTGAAGCTGGCGCTCAAGGACGAGCTGCTCGCCACCGACCTGCCCGACCAGGAGGTGTTCGCCGCACGCCTGCCGGACTACTTCCCGGCGCAGCTGCGCGGCCGGTTCACCCCCGACATCCGGGCCCACCAGCTGCGTCGCGAGATCGTCACGACCATGCTCGTCAACGACCTCGTCGACACCAGCGGCATCAGCTACGCCTACCGGATCAGCGAGGACACCGGCGTCGGACCCGTCGACGCGGTACGCAGCTACGTGGCGACCGACGAGATCTTCCGGGTGGGCGAGGTGTGGCGGCAGATCCGCGCCGCCGGCGCCGACGGGATCCCCGTCGCCGTCACCGACCGCATGACGCTGGACGTGCGCAGGCTCATCGACCGCGCCGGGCGCTGGCTGCTGAACTACCGCCCCCAGCCGCTCGCGGTGGGGGCCGAGGTCAACCGCTTCGCCGCGAAGGTCGCCGAGCTGACACCGCGGATGTCGGAGTGGCTGCGCGGCGACGACCGCGACATCGTGGTGACGCAGACCCGCGAGCTGACCGAGAAGGGCGTGTCCGAGGACCTCGCACGGTCGGTGGCGACGGGCCTGTACCAATTCAGCCTGCTCGACGTGATCGACATCGCCGACATCAAGGACCGCGACGCCGCGGAGGTCGCCGACACCTACTTCGCGCTGATGGACCACCTGGGAACCGACGGGCTGTTGACGGCGGTGTCCGGACTGGCCCGCGACGACCGCTGGCATTCTCTGGCGCGGTTGGCGATTCGCGACGACATCTACGGATCGATCCGTTCGCTGTGCCTCGACGTGCTGGAGGTGGGCGAGCCCGACGAGACCGGGGAGCAGAAGATCGAGGAGTGGGAGCTGACCAACAGTTCGCGGGTCGCGCGTGCGCGCCGCACCCTCACCGAGATCTACACCGACGGCGAGAAGGATCTGGCCACGCTGTCGGTCGCGGCGCGGCAGATCCGCAGCATGACGAGAACCAGTGGAACGGGCAGTCATTCGTGACCGGTGAACGCCACGTGTCGCCGGTACCCATCCGGTGGTCCGACATCGACATGTACCAGCACGTCAACCACGCCACGATGGTGACGATCCTGGAAGAGGCGCGGGTCCCGTTCCTGTTGCCGCCGTTCGCCGACGACTTCGTCACCACCGGCCTGCTGATCGCCGAGGTGCGCGTCGCCTACAAGGGCCAGCTGCGCCTGGGGGATTCGCCCCTGCAGGTGACGATCTGGGTGCAGCGGCTCCGGGCGGTCGACTTCACGCTCGGTTACGAGGTGCGGTCGGTGCTCGCCGATCCGGACTCGAAGCCGGCGGTCATCGCCGAGACGCAGCTCGCGGCGTTCGACATCGAGGAGCAGAAGCTGGTGCGACTCGCGCCGCACCATCGGGAGTATCTGCAGCGATTCCAGCGATGAGCGTGTGGCTGCGATGAGCACCGGTGAGCGCGGGCTGTGGCTCGAGGACCCCTCGCACCGGGAGGATCTCGTGACGTTCGTCGATCGCGCGATGCGGCTCGACGAGTCCGCGGTCATCCGGTTGCGTGAGCGCGCGGGCGGTCAGGTCGTCGCCTGGGTGGCAACGGGTTTCGACGTGCTGGCCAGCCGCGTGGTGTCCGGCCGGGTGCGTCCCGCGGACCTGTCGGCGGGCGCGGACGCACTGTCGGTGGCGCTGCCCCGGATGGACCTGACCGGGTTCGTCGATCCGGGCTTCGCGATGGACTCGGCGTGGCGCGGTGTGCTGCCACCGGACAACGGGTTCGTCCACCTCGACGACGTGCCGGCGCGTGCGGTGCTCGACCTCGCCCAGCGCGGCGTGGCGCTGGCCAAGGAGCACGGCAGCGCGCACGGCCCGCCGGCGTCGCTGCTGGATCAGGAGGTCGTCGCCGTGAGCGGGGCCGACGACTCGGTGGGCATCCCGATGCGCTGCGTATTCGCGCTCACGGCAATGGGTTTCCTCCCGCAGACGTCCGCCCGCACCGATGACTTCACGCCCGAGTCGGTGGCCGCCGACGAGGTGGTCCGAGTCCGTGCGCTACCGGCGTGGCTGCGCGTCGACGCCCGGTTCGGCAGCGTGTACCGCCGCCGCGGCGACCCGGCGCTGGTGCTGCGCTAGTCGAGTCAGCGGATCCAGGCGGCGGCGTTCGGGGCGAGGTCGCCGCCGACCAGGGGAGCGCTGGTGATCAGCACGTCCTCGTCGGACAGCGGCACCGGATGGTCGGTCGCGTTGAGCAGGCACGTGACGCCGTCGGCGCCCTGGAAGGCGAGCACCCCCGTCGGCACCGCCAGCCACTCGACGCCGGTGCCCAGATCGCCACGGGAGTGCCGGATCTTGACGGCCTGCCGGAACATCTCCAGCGTCGACCCCTCGACGCCGTCCTGCGCCGCCACCGTCAGCGACGACCAGTCCGGCGGCATCGGCAGCCACGTGTCGGGCGAGGACGAGAACCCGTAGGGCGGCTCGTCGCCGGACCACGGCATCGGGACACGACAGCCGTCGCGGCCGCGCTGGGTGCGGCCCGACCGCTCCCAGGTGGGGTCCTGCAGCACCTCGTCGGGCAGGTCCACGTTGGGCAGACCCAGCTCCTCGCCGTTGTAGACGAAGACCGCGCCCGGCAACGCCAGCATCACCAGGGCCATCGCACGGGCACGGGCCAACCCGACGGGACCGCCGCCGTACCGCGTGACCTCGCGCTCCACGTCGTGGTTGGACAGCGTCCACGTGGGCGGCGAGCCCGCGAGATCGGCTGCGGCCAGCGAGTTCTCGATCGCCTCCCGCACCTCTGCGGCGTCGAACTCGGCGCGTACCAGCCGGAAGTTGAACCCCAGGTGCAGCTCGTCGGGGCGCAGGTACTTCGCGAAGTCCTCGTTGTCGAACACCCAGATCTCGCCGATCGTCACGGCGTCCGGGTGATCGTCGACCACCGTCCGGATGCCGCGGTGGATCGCGTGCACGCCGTCGTTGTTGAAGCGCGGATCGTCCGCGTCGTGGCTGAGCATCTCGGCGTCCGGGTGCGGCATGTCGGGCAGGCCCGGCGGCTTCGCCATGCCGTGCGCGACGTCGATGCGGAACCCGTCGATGCCGCGCTCCAGCCAGAACCGCAGCGTCTTCTCCAGGTCCTCGAACGCCTCGGGGTTGTCCCAGTTGAGGTCGGGCTGCTCGGGATCGAAGATGTGCAGGTACCACTGGCCGGGGTTGCCGTCGGGCTCGACGACGCGGGTCCACGCCGGACCGCCGAAGATCGACACCCAGTTGTTCGGCGGGTGCAGACCGTCCGGGCCCTGACCGTCGCGGAACACGTAACGCTCCCGCTGGGTACCGCCGGGTCCCGTGGCGAGCGCCGCCTGGAACCAGGGGTGCGCCGAGCTGGTGTGGTTGGGGACCAGGTCCATGGTCACCTTGATGCCGCGCTCGTGGGCGGCGGCCACCAGGCGGTCCAGCGCCTCGAGGCCGCCGAACAGCGGGTCGACGTCCCGCGGATCGGCGACGTCGTACCCGTGATCGGCCATGGGGGACACCATCACGGGGTTGAGCCACAGCGCGTCGACGCCGAGCCGGGCCAGGTAGTCCAGGCCGGCCGTCACGCCGTCGAGATCACCGACGCCGTCGCCGTCGCTGTCACGGAAGGACCGGGGATAAGCCTGATAGAACACCGCGCGGGACCACCACGCCGGTTGGGACTGGGTCACGCCCACCCATCCTGCCGCAGATCAGAACGACGAGTTGACCATGGACTGCGCCGCCATCTCGAAGTAGTCGAGCATCGCCCTCCGATGGGCGTCGTCCATCGTCGCGGAATCGATCTCGGCGACGGCGGTGTGCATGCACCGCAGCCAGGCGTCGCGCTCCAGGAAGCCGATCTGGAACGGCGCGTGCCGCATCCGCAACCTCGGGTGCCCGCGCTGGTCGGAGTAGGTGCGTGGGCCTCCCCAGTACTGCTCGAGGAACATCCGGAGTCGCTCCTCGGCGCCGTCGAGGTCGTCCTCCGGGTAGAGCGGACGCAGGATCTCGTCGTCGCGCACCAACTCGTAGAACCGCCCCACGATGGTGTGGAACGTGGCGGCCCCACCGACCGCGTCGTAGAACGACTCTGGCTCGTCAGTCACGTGGTCCATTGTCCCTACCGCGGGACCGTCCCGTCGAACGCCGTCCGCGTCACGAGCTGTTCACCGAACTGACCTGCGAACACAGCGAGAATTGTCGTGCGGTCGGCGGCGATCCGTGGTGGACTACCTCTCGGAGGGCGTATGTCGCAGCGTGGAAGAGTTCGCGGCCACCGGCACCATGGGACCGCGACCAGTTCGTCGGGAATCTTGCCTGCTCCCGTTCAACCGCGGGCCCTGCACGCGGCCGCCGAACCCCGCGTCGCGGCCAAGGAGGCGTCCATCTGGGGACGCCGGCGCGTGCTCCTGCTCAACTCGACCTATGAACCACTGACCGCGCTGCCCATGCGTCGCGCGGTGATCATGCTGATGTGCGGCAAGGCCGACGTCGTGCACGACGATCCGTCTGGGCCGGTCATTCACTCCGCGAGTCGCACGGTCACCGTCCCCTCGGTGATCCGCCTGCGCACGTTCGTGCGGGTGCCGTACCGGGCCCGCGTCCCGATGACGCGCGCCGCGCTGATGCACCGCGACCGCTTCCGCTGCGCCTACTGCGGCAACAAGGCCGACACCGTCGACCACGTCGTGCCGCGCAGCAGGGGCGGCGACCACTCCTGGGAGAACTGCGTCGCGGCGTGCGCGCAGTGCAACCACCGCAAGGCCGACCACCTCCTGTCCGACCTCGGCTGGACGCTGCGGTCGGCACCGCTGCCGCCGAAGGGACAGCACTGGCGGTTGCTCTCGACGGTGAAGGACCTCGATCCGGCGTGGATGCGCTACCTCGGCGAAGGCGCGGCGTGACGGGACGCCGTTCGCGCACACCGCGTCGGAGGCCTGCTGATAGATTCGGGTCGTGAGCGAAGTCGCAGTGGCCCATTCCCTCATGGGCGGCATCCCGTTGCTGGTGGCATTGATCCTGGTGGCACTCATCTACCGCCGGAAGGGTCCGCACCCCGCGACGTATCAACTGTCCGAGGAGTGGACGCACGCGCCGATCCTCTGGGCGGCCGACGAACCTGCGGATCACGGCCATGGCGCCCATGATTCGCACTCGACCGTGGGAGGTGGCGCAAGTGGCCGGTGGTGAACTCGTCCAGACGTCCGACAATGCGGTGCTGCCCTACGGCGCCGCGCAGACCCTCAGCGGCCGGATCTCCGCCGTCACCGAGCCCGGTGAGCTGTCGGTCCACTACCCGTTCCCGACCAAGGACCTCGTCACCCTTGACGACGCGCTGAAGTACGGCTCGCGCGCCGCTCGGGCCCGGTTCGCGGTCTATCTCGGCGATCTCGGCGCCGACACCGCTGCCACGGCACGCGACATCCTCACCAGGGTGCCCACGCCGGAGAGCGCGGTGCTGCTGGCCGTCTCGCCGAACCAGAAGGCCATCGAGGTCGTCTACGGCTCGGAGGTCCGCGGCCGGGGTATCGAAGAGGCTGCGCCGCTGGGCGTCTCGGCTGCTGCCGCGTCGTTCAAGGAGGGCAACCTCATCGACGGACTGATCAGCGCCGTGCGCGTGCTGTCGGCGGGCGTCTCACCCCGCTAGCGCCGGCCGGCCCGCGCCTGCTCGCTTCGCGCGCGCGAGCGGGCCTTCTTCGGCGAGCGTGCGTGTCTGCGGGCGACACGCCGCGCCCAAACCCGACTCTGCGCACACTCGTGGCGCACCGCGAAGCCCAGGAACGACGAAGGCCGGTGATCCCCGCGGGATCACCGGCCTGAAAAGTACTGCCTACTGCTCGGCGTCGTGCCTCTGCGCGATGGCGATCAGTTCTTCGCGAACCGTCGACTGCGGCAGGGCGTTGATGCGCGCGTACAGACGGCGCCGGTTCATGGCGCGGGTGAGGTCCGCGCGGTACTTCGAGATGGACATGCCTACTCCTACGTTGTGCTCCGGGTCACAGAGCTGTGATTGCTGTGCGCCCGCCGACATGAGGATCGCCCAGTCGGCGGGCTCCTCCATCGTCCGTGTTAACTCCATGTAAATCAAACCCTGACGTGTGAGTTCGGACTCACCAGGGCGTGATCAGGCGCGCTGCGGTCCAGCTTCGGACGCGTCCGACCGCCGCGGCGCGGAGTTCGCTAGGTGTTTGCTGGCTGGTCGGTCGGCGGTTGGCCGGCCGACACCTGGGCCAGGATCTCCGCGCGGATCCGCACGTAGCGTTCGAGGAAGGCGCGCTCGTCGAGGCGCTTGCGCCGCAGCCAGCCGGTCACCTCGTCGTTGCACTTGCTGGCGTTGCACGGGCCGCAAGCCGGGACGACGTTGTCGACGGTGTAGCGGCCGCCGCGCGAGATCGCCATCACGCAATCGCGCTGCAGCGGCCGGCCGGTCACCCCGCAGTAGGCGCAGCCGTCGTTCCAGGCCGTCCGGATGGTCAGCCACTCGGCCGCGGTCAGATCGTTGACGACGGCGGCGACGCGACGGGTGCGTCTCCGCGCTGCCCGTGCCCGTCGACTGTTGGTGGCCGCCACCCCGACATCATGCGGCGCGAGCGTGCGCAGACTCGGGTTCGGCGGCGGCGTGTCGCCCGCAGACACGCACGCTCGCCGAAGGAGCCCCGCCAACAGCAGGCGAGCCGAAGGAGCCCAGCCGACAGTCCGACAGCCCTACGGCGCTAGGCGGTGTCGAACTCCCGGGCGCGCAGCGACCGCTCGACTCCGGCGCGGCCTTCGATGACCAGGCGGCGCAGCGCGGGCGGCACGTCGTCGGCGGCGAGGAACGCGTCGGCGGCGTCGAGGCCCGACTGGCTGATGTCCCACGACGGGTACAGCCCGATGACGACGGTCTGCGCGACCTCGCTGGAGCGGCGCTGCCACACCCCGGTGATCGCGTCGAAGTACTTGGCCGAGAACGGCGCCAGCACCTCACCCTGCCCCGGCCGGGCGAAGCCGCTCACGATCGCGCGGGTGGTGATGTTGGCGAGCGTGTCGTCCTCCACCACCTGCTGCCACGCTGCCTCCTTCACGGCGGGCTGCGGCCGGGCCGCTGCGGCCGCGGCGGCGTTGCGCCTACCTGCCGCGGTCGGGTCCAGCTCGGCCTCGGCGTCGAGGAACGGCGTGTCCGTGCCGTCGGCGTCGACGTCGCCACTGGCCGCCAGCGCGGTGACGATGCGCCAGCGCAGGTCGGTGTCGATCACCAGGCCGGTGAGGTTCACCGTCGCGGGCTCGTTGTCCAGCAGCGTCGACAGCACGGCGACGTGGTTGCGCGACAGCACCGAGGTGCACAGCGCGTTGACGAACGCCAACTGGTGATCGGACCCCGGCGCCGACTCGCGGGCCAGGTCGAGCAGCCGGTCGCCGAACGCGGGCCAGCCGTTCTCGGCGGCCCACTCCGGGTCGGCGTAGGACCCGAGCGCGGTCTGCGCCTGCAGCAGTAGTCGTTGCGCCACACCGACTTCGGTCTCGGCGTGCACGCCCGCCATGACGAGCGCCACGAAGTCGCGGGCCTTCAGTTCGGCGTCGCGGGTCATTTCCCACGCAGCCGACCAGGCCAGCGTGCGGGGGAGCGGGTCGGCGATGTCGGCGATGCGGCTCAGCACCGTGTTCAGCGACTCGGGGTCCAGCCGCAGCGAGCAGTACGTCAGGTCCTCGTCGTTGACCAGGATGAACTTGCCGCGCGACACCCCCTGGAGGGCGGGGACGTCGGTGCTCTCGCCCTCGACGTCGAGTTCCTCGCGGTGGACGCGGACCAGCTTGCCGCTGCCGTCGTCGTCGTAGATGCCGACCGCGAGGCGGTGCACGCGAGTCTCGCCGGCACCGGGTGCGGCGCCGCTCTGCGCGACGGCGAACCGGCTGAACGTGCCGTCGTCGGCCACGTCGAAGTCGGCGCGGAGCGTGTTCAGACCCGTGGTCTTGAGCCACTGCTGACCCCAGCCCGACAGGTCGCGGCCCGACGACTTCTCCAGCGCGCCAAGCAGATCGCTGAACGTGGCGTTGGCGAAGGCGTGGTCGCGGAAGTAGTCGCGGAGCCCGGCCAGGAACGCCTCGAGCCCCACGTAGGCCACCAGCTGCTTGAGCACGCTGGCGCCCTTGGCGTAGGTGATGCCGTCGAAGTTCACCTCGACGGCGTGCAGATCGGGGATGTCGGCGGCGACGGGGTGGGTGGAGGGCAGCTGGTCCTGCCGGTAGGCCCACGACTTCTCGACGTTGGCGAACGTGGTCCACGCCTGGTCGTACTCGGTGGCCTCGGCCTGGCACAGCACCGACGCGAACGTCGCGAACGACTCGTTGAGCCACAGGTCGTCCCACCAGGTCATGGTGACCAGGTCGCCGAACCACATGTGGGCCATCTCGTGCAGGACGGTCTCGGCGCGGCGCTCGTAGCTGTAGCGCGTCACCTTGGACCGGAAGACGTAGTCCTCGAGGAAGGTCACCGCGCCCGCGTTCTCCATGGCGCCCGCGTTGAACTCGGGGACGAACAACTGGTCGTACTTGCCGAAGGCGTAGGGCACGCCGAAGTTGCGGTGGTAGAAGCCGAAACCCTGCTTGGTCTCGGTGAACAGCCGCTCGGCGTCCATGAACTGACCCAGCGATGCCCGGCAGAAGATGCCCAGCGGGATCTCGCCGTGCTCGTCGGCGTAGACGTCGTCCCACCGCGCGTAGGGGCCGGCGATCAGCGCGACCAGGTAGGTGCTCATCCGCGGCGTCGTCGCGAACTCGTGGGTGCCGTCCTGCGCGCTCGTGGTGGCGCCGTTGGAGATGACCTGCCAGTGCGCCGGAGCGGTCACGTGGACGTCGAAGGTGGCCTTGAGGTCCGGCTGGTCGAAGCAGGCGAACATGCGCTTCGCGTCGGCGGTCTCGAACTGCGAGTACAGGTACACCTCCTGGTCGACGGGGTCGACGAAGCGGTGCAGTCCCTCACCGGTGTTGGAGTAGAGGCAGTCGGCGTCGACGACGACGACGTTGCGCTCGGCGAGGCCCACAAGGGGGATTCCGGTCGACTCGTCGTAGCCCGACACGTCCACGTCGACGCCGTTGAGCGTCGCGCCGCGGATGGTGTCGGCGGCGAGGTCGATCACGGTGTCGGAGCCGGCCAGGGCGCCGAACTCGACGGTGGTGGTGGACCGGAAGGTGCGGTCGCCGGGAGCACCGCTTCCGTTGGTCAGGTCCAGGACGATGCGGTAGTTGTCGACGGTGACGAGGGCGGCGCGCTCGGCGGCCTGGTCACGGGTCAGGTTGGGGAGTGCCACGCCGTCCAACACTAGACGGCGACCGCGTGCGTGGCGTGCCGTCGTTGCGGGAACACGGCGGTGGATCGCAGAGTTGTGCTGAACGAAAATCCGATCTCATCCCTCGAGAGGACCCCACATGGCCAACAAGGACGTCGCCGGCTTCTGGTTCGACCCGCTGTGCCCGTGGTGCTGGATCACGTCGCGGTGGATCCTCGAGGTGGAGAAGGTCCGCGACATCGAGGTCGAGTGGAACGTCATGAGCCTCGCGGTGCTCAACGAGGGCAGGGACCTGCCCGAGGAGTACCAGGAGATGATGAAGAAGGCGTGGGGCCCGGTCCGCGTCGCCATCGCCGCCGAACAGGCTCACGGCAAGGACGTCCTCGCCCCGCTCTACACGGCGATGGGCACGCTGATCCACAACGAGGGCAACAAGGACTTCGACGACGTCATCGTGAAGTCGCTCGAGCAGGCGGGGCTGCCCGCGGACCTGGCCAAGGCTGCCGCGTCCGACGAGTACGACGAGGCGTTGCGTGCGAGCCACCACGCGGGCATGGACAAGGTCGGCGACGACGTCGGCACCCCCACCATCCACGTCAACGGCGTGGCGTTCTTCGGCCCCGTGCTGTCGCGCATCCCGCGCGGCGAGGAGGCGGGCAAGCTGTGGGACGCGTCGGTGATCTTCGCGGCCTATCCGCACTTCTGGGAACTCAAGCGCTCTCGCACCGAGTCACCCGAATTCGACTGAGCCGCTTCACTCGACCGTGAAGACGATCGAGTGCCAGCCCGTCGACCCGTCCGGCGTCGGACCCGGGTTGATCAGCCGGAGTCGTTCCTCGGCCTGCATCACCCCGCGGCCGTCGACGGCGCGGCACGCCACGGTGTGCTGCCCCGACGGCAGCGGGGTGGTGAGCCGGAACATGCGCCAGGTGAACGGATTCACCTCGGTGGCGAGTTCGGCGGGTTGCCACTCGCCCTTGTCGATCCGGACCTCGACGCGGCTGATGCCGCGGCCCTGGGCCCAGGCGGTGCCCGCGATCGTGACCGGGCCGCCGGGCACCTGCTGGAACGACTTCGGCGCGTCGATGCGCGACGAGATCTTGATCGGCACCACCCCGGGCGGCTGGCCGTCCCATCCGCGCTCCACCCAGTACGGCACGACGTCGTCGTAGGTGGCGAGTTCGAGTTCGTTCAGCCACTTGGTGGCCGAGACGTAGCCGTACAGGCCGGGCACGACGGTGCGCATGGGGAAGCCGTGCTCGGGCGGCAGTGCGCGACGGTCCATGCCGATCGCGAGCATGGCCTCGTCGCCGGCCGCCCGCAGCATGTCGAGCGGCGTGCCGATGGTGAACCCGTCCACCGAGTGGCCGACGAGCTGCTGGGCGCCGTCGGCGATGCCGGCCCGCTCGAGCAGCGCCAGCAGTGGGATGCCGACGAAGTTGGTGGTCGAGACGTACGGTCCGCCGACCTCGTTCGACACGCACGTCATCGTGATCGTCTTCTCGACCAGCGGCATGGACCGGATGTCGTCGAAGGTCAGCTCGAGCGGTTCGTTCACCATGCCGGTGATCCGCAGCGTGGCGTCCTCGGCGCGCAGCTGCGGCACCGAGAGGTTGACGTCGATCCGGTAGAAGTCGGCCACGGGGGTGAGGAACGGCGGGGTGCCGGACTCGGGGAACGCGGCGCCCGCCGGGATGGGCGGCGCGGGGGTGGTGGGCACGATCTCGCCGACGGCCTGCCGTGACGCGGTGACATCGATGCGCCGGGTCAGCGCGAGACCACCGGCGCCTGCTGCGGCCGCGCCGACCGATGCGGCCAGTGCGCCGACCACGAAGCCGCGGCGACCGACGCCGTCGCCGTCCGCGGCGTCGCCGGCCGGTTGCCGCGCACCCAGCCGGTGCAGGAGCCAGAACACCGCGAGGCCGGCGATCAGGGAGGCGAGGGGTGCCAGCAGCCGGAGGTCGCCGAACGCCTGCTCGCGGACGGCGAGCATGCCCACCGCGCCGAGGACCGCGATCGCGACGAGACCGGGGATGACGCTGCGCCGGGCGACGAGGCCCACGACGACGCCGATCAGGACGAGGGCGACGGCCATGCCGACGAGCAGCGCGAGTTTGTCGTTGGTGCCGAACGTCCGGATCGCGAAGTCCTTGACCGGCGCGGGCGTGCGGTCGATGAAGGCGTTTCCGATGGCGAGGAACGGGCTGGCCGCGGGAAGCAGCAGCAGGCCCGACACCAGGTGACCGGCGCCCAGGGCCGCCAGCACCGCGATCAGTCCGGTGAGGGCGGCGCGGATGAACGGCAGGCGCCGCGTCGTCGTCATGAGTGGCATTCGTCACCGCCGCCGTGCCGGATGCCGGTGAGGAGTGACCAAAGCCTGACGCGGACTTCTCCGCTCCGGTTGCGAGTCGGCCGCGCCGGGTGAACGGTATGCGAATGACAGTCGCCGAGCCCACGACGGACGGTTCCTACCGCGACCGGATCGTCGCCGTCGAACCGGGTGGGAACGAATTCATCGCCGAGGCCGACCGGCACGGCAAGCCCCACCAGCTGGTGTGGACGTGGGCCTCGCCCAACCTGGAGTTCGCCACGATCTTCTTGGGCGTGCTCGCGGTCGCGTACTTCGGCATGACGTTCTGGCAGGCGGTCGCCGGCATCCTCATCGGTGCGGGGCTCGGCGCGCTGGCGCACGCATTCCTGTCGGCCCGCGGGCCTCGCCTCGGCGTGCCCCAGATGGTGGTGGGCCGGCTGGCCTTCGGCTTCAAGGGAAATGCCGTGCCCTCGACGCTGATGGCGGTGACCGCAGGCGTCGGCTGGTTCGCGACCAACAGCATCAGCGCTGCCTTCGCGTTGTCGACGCTGTTCGGCATCTCGCCGCTGGTGGCCCTGCTCCTCGTGGTGGCGGTGCAGACGGCCCTGGCGTTCTTCGGGCACAACCTCGTGCAGGCGTTCGAGCGGTGGGCGTTCCCGGTGCTCGCGGTGATCTTCGTGATCACCTCGGTGATGATCATGTCCAAGGCCGACCTGGGTGCCCCGGCGGTCGAGGACGGTGCTGGGGGACTGGGCGGATTCCTGCTGACGGTGGGCGCCACGTTCGGCTACGTGGCGGGCTGGACGCCGTACGCCGCCGACTTCAGCCGATACCTGCCCAGCACGGTCTCGCCGCTGCGCACCGGGCTGTTCGCCGCGGCCGGGCTGTTCCTGGCCAGCTCGGTGCTGGCGATCGTGGGCGCGGCCTCGGTCACCATCGTCACGGCCGCGGTCTCGGACAACCCGACCGACGTCTTCACCAGCTCGCTGCCCGGCTGGCTCGCCGCCGCGACGCTGCTGGCCATCGCCATCGGGGCCGTGGCGGCCAACGCGATCAACGTCTACTCGGCAGGCATGGCTTTCGTGACCACCGGCGTCAAACTGCCCTCCCACGTCGCGCGGGCCACCGCCACGGTGTTCTTCGGACTGGCCGGATTCCTGGTCGCCTGGTGGGCACTGGCGGATGCCGCGGCCAGTTATGAGACGTTCCTCCTGCTGATCGCGTACTGGGTCGGACCCTGGCTCGGCGTCGTGTTCGCCGACCAGTTCCTGCGCCGCGGGCAGCGCGTGGACGGATTGCTGTACGACCGCACGTACGCCAATTGGCCGGGGCTACTGTCGTTCCTGTTCGGTCTGGTGACGTCGGTGCTGCTGTTCTGCAATCAGGAGCTGTTCGTGGGATTCGTGGTCCGCGCGGTGCCCGAGCTGGGTGACATCGGATTCTTCGTCGGGTTCGTGCTGGCCGCCGCCTGCTATCTGGTGTCGTGCCGGTCCACGATCCACGCGCAACGGGTGGCGTCGTGAGTCCCGGGGACATGCTCGACGTCGCCGTCGAGGAGGCCCGAAAGGGGCTGGCGGAGGGCGGCATTCCGATCGGTGCCGCGCTGTTCTCGGCCGACGGGACGCTGCTGGGCGCCGGGCACAACCGGCGGGTCCAGCAGGACGACCCCTCGGTGCACGCCGAGACCGACGCGTTCCGCGCCGCCGGCCGGCAACGGAACTACCGGTCGATGATCATGGTGACCACCTTGTCGCCGTGCTGGTACTGCAGCGGCCTGGTCCGCCAGTTCAACATCGGCGCCGTGGTGATCGGCGAGGCCACCACGTTCCACGGTGGCCACGACTGGCTCGCCGAGCACGGCGTCGACGTCACGGTGCTCGAGGATCCGCGCTGCATCTCGATGATGGCCGACTTCATCGCCGACCATCCCGACCTGTGGGCGGAGGACATCGGTGAGTGACGTGGACACCATCGCGACGGTGGACCTCGCCCGGTGGCGGGCCGGGGGAGCCGATGCCGACGCGATCGCGGCCGACGTCGACGCCGGCCTGCAGCGGGCGGGCTTCATCCTGGTCACCGGACACGGCGTCGACCCCGGACTGGCCGCTGCCGTCCGCGCGGCGAGTCGCGAGTTCTTCGCCCTGCCCGACGACGTCAAGGCCCGCTACGCCGTGCCGGTCGGCGGGCACGGGTGGATCGGACCGGGCGCGGAGGCCAACGGTTACGCCGAGGGCACCGAGACCCCGCCCGACCTGAAGGAGAGCTACAGCCTGGGCGCCGAGACCGAGACGGGCGACGCGGACGTCGACCGGATCTGGTTCGCGCCCAACGTCTGGCCTGTCGAGGTGCCCCGGCTGCGCGACCTGGCCGACGAGTACACCGCGGCGATGCGCCGCGTGTCCGACGAGCTGCTCGCGCTGTTCGCGCACGCGCTGCGGCTGCCGTCGAATCCGTGGGCGGAGCTGGCGTCCGTCCCGACGTGGACGATGAACGTCAACCACTACCCGCCGGTGAGCGTCGTCGGCGATCCGGAGCCGGGGCAGTTCCGCATCGGCCCGCACACCGACTTCGGCACGGTGACGGTGCTCGACCGGGAGCCGGGAGCCGGTGGCCTGCAAGTGTATTCGGAGATCGGCGGCTGGGCCGACGCGCCCTACGACCCCGCGGCGCTGACCGTCAACATCGGCGACCTGCTGGAGTACTGGAGCGGGCGCCGCTGGCCATCGGGCCGGCACCGCGTGCTGCCCCCGCAGCCGGAGTCCCCCGAGGAGGACCTGGTGTCGCTGATCTACTTCTACGAGGCCAACCACGACGCGCTGATCCACCCGCTGCCTCCGCCGGTCGGCCGCGTCGCCGACCTCGAGCCCGTCACGTGCTCCGACTTCATCAAGGAACGCCTCGACGCGATCACCGTCGGCTGAGGCGACGTCGGAAACCGTTTCGCGGCCCCGGTCAGGGCCCAAGTAGGGTGACGGACATGCGCGTCTATCTCGGTGCCGACCACGCCGGACTCGAACTCAAGCAGGCGATCATCGAGCATCTGACGGCCGGTGGGCACGAGCCCGTCGACTGCGGTGCCTTCGCCTACGACGCCCAGGACGACTACCCGGCGTTCTGCATCGCCGCGGCCACCAAGACCGTCGCCGACCCGGGCAGCCTGGGCATCGTCCTCGGCGGCTCCGGCAACGGCGAGCAGATCGCGGCGAACAAGGTGCCCGGCGCGCGGTGCGCCCTGGCGTGGAGCGTCGAGACCGCCCAGCTCGCACGGCAGCACAACAACGCCCAGCTGATCGGCATCGGCGGACGCATGCACACCACCGACGAGGCGCTGGCCATCGTCGACGCGTTCCTGTCGACGGCGTGGTCGGAGGAGCCCCGGCACCAGCGGCGCATCGACATCCTGGCGGACTACGAGCAGACGCACGTCGCGCCGCCCGTGCCCGGCGCCCCGGCCTGACCCCGTGCCCGAGGGCCATACGCTGCACCGACTGGCGCGGCTGCACCAGAAGCGGTACGCCGGCGCCCCGGTCGAGGTGACGAGCCCGCAGGACCGGTTCTCCGAGGGCGCCGCGTCGGTGAGCGGCCGCGTGATGCGCCGGGCGAGCGCGTGGGGCAAGCACCTCTTCCACGACTACGAGGGCGGGCTGATCGTCCACGTCCACCTCGGCCTGTACGGCAAGTTCACCGAACGCCGCATCCCCATGCCCGCGCCCGTCGGACAGGTGCGGATGCGGATGGAGGGCACCGAGTACGGCACCGATCTCCGCGGGCCGACCGCGTGCGAGGTGCTGCACCGTGCCGAGGTCGACGAGATCATCGCGAGGCTGGGCCCCGATCCGCTGCGCCGGAGCCCGGACGTGGGCAAGGCGTGGGCACGGATCACGAAGTCGCGCAGGCCGATCGGCTCGCTGCTGATGGACCAGTCGGTGATCGCGGGGATCGGGAACGTGTACCGCAACGAGCTGCTGTACCGCCACCTCATCGACCCGCACCGGCCGGGCACCCACGTCGACGAGGCCGAGTTCGACGAGGCGTGGACCGACCTGGTCGCGCTGATGAAGGTCGGCGTGAGCCGCGGCAAGATCATCACGATCCGCAAGGCCGACGACAAGGGTCCCGCGCCGAGCCGGCCCGGCCGGCAGCGCTCCTACGTCTACCGCCGCGCGGGCGACGCCTGTCGCATCTGCGGCGACACCATCCGCACCGAGGTCATGGAGGGCCGCAACCTCTTCTGGTGCCCGACCTGCCAGACCTGACCGCCCACGAGCGGTATGGCCGGTTTGACGGGACAATCCTCCCGTGGAACTCATCCTCGTCGTCGTCGGCGCCATAGCCGTCACTGCCATCGCCCACCGGCGCGGTCTGGAACCTGCGCTGATCATCGTGGTGATCGGCATCGCGGTGTCGTTCCTGCCGGGCTTCGAGGCGCCCGAACTCGACTCGCACATCCTGCTGACCGTCGTGCTCCCGCCGCTGCTCTACTCGGCGGCGCTCAACTTCTCGTTCCCGACGTTCCTGCGCAACATCCGCCCGATCCTCGGTCTCGGCGTCGGACTCGTCGTGATCAGCGCGTTCGTGGTGGCGGCGGTGTCGTCGTGGCTCGTGGTGGTGCCGCTGTCGTTCGCGACGGCGCTGGTGCTGGGCGCGATCGTCGCGCCGCCGGACGCCGTGACGGCCGTCGCGGTGGGCCGCAAGCTCGGTCTGCCGAAGCGGGTCATGGCGATTCTCACCGGCGAGAGCCTGATCAACGACGCCGCCGCACTCACCCTGTTCTCGATCGCCGTTGCGCACGTCGCCGGCGGGCACACGTTCATCGCCAACCCGTTCCTGCTGTTCGGCTACAGCGCCATCGTCGGACCGATCGTCGGCGCCGTGCTCGGCTACGTCACGCTGTGGATCCGGCGGCGCCTCGCCAACCCGGGACTCGAGACGGTGCAGGGTCTGGTGGTGCCGTTCGGCGCGTTCATCGCCGCCGAGGAACTGCACGCGTCGGGGGTGCTGGCCGTCGTGGTCGCGGGCTTCGTGGTGGGCAACGGCGCGCTGGGCGCCGGCTATCAGACCCGGCTGCAGGAGCGCTACGTCTGGAACTCCGTCGACGTGCTGCTGGAGGCATTCGTCTTCGCCTACATCGGGCTGCACCTGCGCTTCGTCCTCGAGGACCTGCGCGAGTCGCACGAGTCGCTCGGCGAGGTGGCCGTCGCGTCGGCGATCGTGTTGGTGATCGTGCTGGTGATCCGGCCGCTGTCGGTGTTCGCGATCTTCGGGCGCAACAAGCTCTTTCGGCACGTCGAGCAGCGGCTCAGCGTCCCCGCGCCGCAGGGCGACGGCCGGCGGTCGGTCTCCACCCGGCGGCGTGAACGCGTCCCCGGCCGGTGGCGTGCCCGCGTCGACCGGCGGTCGCTGTCCTGGCAGGAGAACGTCGTCGTGTCGTGGACCGGCATGCGTGGCGTGGTGACACTGGCTGCGGCCGCGGCGATCCCGGCCACGACCGTCACCGGCGAGCCGTTTCCCGAGCGGGCCACCATCCAGGCGATCGCGTTCGTCGTCAGCGTCGGCACGCTGCTGATCCAGGGGTGGACGCTGCCGGCCCTGATCCGGCGGCTGCGCCTGTCGCGCTTCTCCGACGACCATGCCGCCGACCGCGAGGAGGAGGTGAAGGCCGAACGCGTGGTGCACGACGCCGCCGACGAGGTGCTCACCGAGTTCCGCGCCAATCCGCCTCGGGGGATGGACCCCCGCGTACTCGCCGACATCCGTACCGCGATCGCCCGGCAGTCGCAGGACGCCGACGAGATGCCCGACCCGGAGGCGCCCACCAAGCGGGCGGAGGTGTTCTCCCGGCTGTACCGCGACGTCCTGCGTGCGCAGCGCGAGGCGTTGATCGTCGAGCGTGACGAGGGCCGGATCGAGGACGAGGCCGCCCGCGCGATGCTGGAGCGCCTCGACCTCCAGGAGGCCGGCGTCTCGGCGCGTCTGGACGCCCGCTTCTAGGCCGACCGGCTAGAAGCCGAAGTCCCCGCCGCCGAAGTCGCCGCCGCCCCAGCCGCCGCCGCCGCCATCGCCGCCCCAGCCGCCGTCGCCACCACCGGTGTCGCCGCCGCCGTCCCAGCCGCCGCCGTCCTGACCGCCGTCGAGCTGGCCCTGGTCGACGCCGTCCTGGAAGCCTTCGCCGTAGCCGCCCTCGAAGGCCTGCGCGTCATAGCCGACGCCGCCCATACCGGAGAACAGCGTGCTGAACAGCAGCACCGAGCCGACGCCCCAGGCGCCCGCCACCAGCGCCGGCTTCCACCACGGCTCGGAGTACCAGCCGGCGGGCACCGGCCGGCCGGCCACGCGGCCGCCGGGGTAGTAGTTCGGCGTGCGCTCGGACGGGCCGGGCGACGCCTCGATCTGACGGCCCTCGAACTCGACCCGACGGTCCTCGGTGACGGTGCCGGCGGACTTCTGGCCGGACAGCGTCTCGAGTTCCGGACCGGGATCCATGCTCATCGCGACGCGGGCCGCCCGCACGTAGTACAGCCCCTCCATCGCGCTCTCCTTGGCGAGGAGCGCCTGCTTGGCCGTGGTGGCCTGGTCGATCTGCGAGCCCGCCGCGGTGAAGCGCTCCGACGCGTCGGCGAGCGCCTGCTTCGACGCGTCGTCGGTGCCGGAGAGGTTGAGCACCTGACCGCCGAGCCGGTCGATCAGCCGGCGGGCGTCGGCCTTGGCGTCGGCGAGTGTGGTGGCCTCCCGCGCGCCGGTCGCCTTCTTCGAGCCGACGACGGCGACGCCGATACCGACGACGACCACGACGATGAGCAGCAGCAGGAACAGATCCATGCATCCACCCTACCGACGCGAAACGCGCAGGACAGGGCAGTCGACGCCCCTGCTGTGTGCGCTCTCAGGAGAACACGTCGGCCAGCGTCACGGTCTCGAGTCCGCGCGAGCGGATGAGGTCGAGCAGCGCCGGATAGCAGTGGGTGATCGTGGGCAGGTTCGCATGGGCGAGCGCTATCCGGCCCGGCTGGAACGCCCGCGACGCGCCCTCGATCAGGGTGGCCGCGTCGATGGGACGGTGGTCGCCGACGGCCTCCGACCACATCGTGATCGTGCGGTAGCCGAGATCGGTGGCGACCCGGTCGTTGCGCAGGGTGTGCCTGCCGAACGGCGGTCGGAAGAACGGCCGTCCGTCGACACCGTAGGTGTCGAGGAGGAAGTCGGCGTTGCGCTGGATCTGGTCGGCGACCTCTCCATCGGTCAGCCTCGTGATGTACGGGTGCGACCAGGTGTGGTTGCCGAGCTGGATCTGGCCGGACTCGACCATGGGTCGCAGCGCGGGCGCGTTGTCCGTCCACGACGCGTTGGCGCCGTTGACGAAGAAGGTCATCCGGATGCCGGTGTCGCTGCAGAAGCGGGCGAACGCCGCGACCACCGCGCTGCTGGTGCCGTCGTCGACGGTGAGGGCGAAGCGTCGGCCGTCGGCGGGGATCCGGGTCAGCAGACCGTCGGCGGGCGCGCGGTGGGACGGTCGCGGCCGCAGCGGCTCGGCCATCGCGGCGGGCGCCGACATCGTCGCGAGGACACCCAGTGCGACGGCGCTCATCAGCGTCCGGCGATCGACTGGGGGCACGGCTGCACACGCTAGCGACCCGCTGCCGGGCACGGACCCGGAACGCCGGACGGGGTCAGTCCTCGCCGGCGTCGTCGCTCGCGTCCGGACCGCTCGTCGAGTCGTCGGCGACCGGCGCGCCGGTGGGGGTCGTGTTCCCGGTCTCCGCCGGCGTGGTGGTCGACGCCCCGGTCGGCGACGTCGGTTCCGCGCCAACGGCATTCGGGGTGACCTTGTTGCCCGTCTTCATGACGTCGTCGGCCGGCTCGTCCGCAATGGCCTCGTCGACCGTCGGCTCGTCCGGCGTGGGGACCGCGGTGCCGCGGCGCGCGGTGCCGGGTTCGACGCGCGTCGGCGTCGGCTCGCTCCGGGACGCGATGTCCGCCGTCCCGATGTCCTTGGTCTCGACGACCGCGGGGGTGATCGCGGCGGCCGCCACGGGAGGCCGCGGCGCGTCGGGGATGGGCGGCAGGTCGGACAGCGGCGTCCCGATGATCGGGCCCCCGCCGATGAGTCGACGCACGGCCAGTGTGACGGGATTGTCGATGATCGCGTTGATCAGGCCGATGACGGCGGCGTTGCCCTTGGCGGCGGCGATCAGTCGCCGCTGGAGGACCGTGATGGGTCCGCCGCGGTAGTCGGTCACCTCGTCGGGGAACAGGTCGACGATCGCCTGCCGCTGGGCGTCGGTGGTCGCCGAGGTGAGCAGCCACGTCCGTGCGACCTGGACGACGCCGCCGGTGAGCACGTCGAAGATGAACCGGTTCTGCACGGGATCGGTGAACAGCTGCAGGAAGCGATGCCCCTCGGTCTGCCAGACGCCGCCCTCGAAGAAGTCGTAGATGATCTGGACCTGCTCAGGACTGGTGAGGCGCGAGGTCGCCTGCCTCTCGAGCACGCCCGCGATGCCGCCGCCGACGAAGTCGTCCACGACCTGCTGCTGTTCCGGGGTGAGGTTGGACACCACGGGTTGGGAAGCGGCCAGAACGACGGCGGCGAGGTGCTCCCGCACCGCGGTGGCGTCGTGCAGCTCGGGAACGGTCGGGGCGAGCGCCGCGTCACCAGCCGTCAGCCGTACGGGTGTCGCGGTCCGGGCCGCCTGCGGGGCGTCACTCGCTCGGACGTCCGGGGCCGGGATCGCGGCGAGCGTCGCCGCGGTGAGGGCGACGGCGAAGCAGCGCGACGTACGGGACGAACGGGCGGGACGGTTCACCGTGGGCTCCTCAGCGCCAAGTCAACGTGCGATGACTTGAGACGCTAGGCCGCCCCCGGCGGCATGTCAACGATTGATGACTACGACTGGCGGGGCGGGTCCTTGACGAGCTTGGCCACCCACTCGGCGGCGAGCTTCACCAGGCCCGACTCCTCGTATCGGGTGTGCGACGAGAAGTCGCGGCCCAGGGAGCAGATCGGGTCGGCCCGGTTGCAGAGGTCGGCGGTCTTCGCGCCGAAGCGTGGGCTCAGCGTCGTGAGCGGCTGGCCGATGCGCGCGGACGGGTTCCCGAACACCGCGACGGCGTTGATCCGGTCGTCCATGGCGGCGGGCAGTGGGTTGCGGAAGCCGAGGCCCGCGATGGGGGAGGTGGCGACGACGTCCATCACCGCCGCGCCCTGCGAATAGCCGCCGAGGACGATCTTCGTCTTCGGGCACTCCTTGGCGACCTTCTGCGCGCGCGTGCTCGCGTCGGTGGCGCCGGTGGCGACGCCGAGGAAGTCGTACGACGCGGGGTACTTGACGCCGTAGGTGCGGATCTCCTTGCCCTTCACCATTGGCTTCAGCGCGTCGACGAGGGCCTCGCCGACGACGCCGATGCCCGGTGGTTCGTCGGTTCCGCGGGCGAAGACCAGTTCCACGTCGGGGCAGTCGGACGCCGCCATCGCACTGGGCGCGGGGCCGACGAGGCCGGTGGTGGCGGCAGCGATCGCCGCCGCCATCAGCACGAGGCTGCGCCTGACCGTCACGACCGCTCCTTCACCGGGTAGGCATTCATGATCACCGAAGCAGTACCCAGCGGTCACTTCCGCCACTCGAGCCCCACGCATCGAGACGGTTTCGTGACCGGAGGTCGGGCCGTGCGGCGTGCGTCACGCCGAACGTGCGGCCGTGGCGGAGATTTCGTCGATTTCCCGCCACGACCGCACGTTGGACGGTTGCCTAGTGCGGGCCCTCCGCGGCCGGCGCCGGGGTCACGACCGCCGGATCCGTGGGCATCGTCTCGCCGCGGGTCTCCCGGGCGAAGGCCAGACCGACGACCGCGATCAGACCGAAGGCCGCGACGGAGGCGGTCGCCATGCCGAGGTTGCCGCCGAACCACGAGGTCGCGATGACGCCGGCGGCCAGCGGGCCGAGCGCGGTCAGGTAGCGGCCGACGCTGTTGCAGACCGCGAGTGCGGTGGCCCGAACGCTCGGCGGGAACAGTTCGGGGGCGTAGATGAACGTGCCCGACAGCGCGCCGAACAAGCCGAAGCCGAGGAACGGCATCGCCCAGAGGAACTCGCCGTAGTCGCGACCGAAGGGGAAGGCCCAGACGATTGCCGCGGCCGACACGGCGAAGCTCATCGCGAACGCCTTGCGCCGTCCGACCGCATCGGCCAGGAAGCCCCACGACGCGTAGCCGATGATGCCGCCCGCGTTGAACACCATGGCCGCGGTCGCCACCCGGTGGTCGGCCAGCGCCGCGGGCAGGCCCTCGGCGGCCGTCAACTGCCGGATGATCTGGGGATACCAGGTGGACACGCTCCAGAAGGAGACCAGCGCGCCGGTCGCGAGTGCGGTGCACACCAGCATCGGTCGCAGCAGCGGCGGCGAGAGCAGCCGCCAGAGGACGAAGCGGTCGTGAGAGGTGCTGGTGCCGCGGGCCTTTCGATCCTTGCGGGCCTTAAGATGGGCGTTGATCTCGGGCGGCTCGGGCACGTAGCGCCGGATGAACCACACCAGGAGTGCGGGCACTCCGGCCAGCAGTAGCATGGGTCGCCACCCGTGATCGCCCAGGAGGGCGTATGCCGCTGCGGCAGCGAAGAACCCGGCCGCATAGCCGGCCATCATCACGCCGCCCGCACGGGCGCGGAAGCGGTTGCGCCACGTCTCGGCGATCAGTGCCGCACCCACCGGAGCCTCGACGCCGGAGCCCATGCCCGCGATGAAGCGCAGGACGCCCAGTTGCCACCAGGTGTCGGCGAACGCGGCCAGGGCACTGAACACGGCGTAGGTCAGGATGCCGATCGACAGGACCTTCGTGCGCCCGAAGTAGTCGGCGAGGATGCCGAACAGGATGCCGCCGGTGGCCCAGCCGACCAGGAACAGCGCCACGGTGAGGCCGCCGTAGAAGCCGATCGACGCCGGCGTCGGCGCCACCCCGCTGTGCGGCAGCAGCTCGGTCATCGTGGGTCCGAGGACGAGCACGTACAGGCTGCCGGCGAAGCCGTCCAGGCCCCAGCCCAGCGTGGTGCCCGCCAGCACCAGCCACTGCGTGCGGGTGATCTCGTCATGCCAGCGGGTGCGGGCCCCCGGTGAGGGCTTGCCGTGCGTCACCATGTGAAAGTCCGTTCAGGAGAGGGGGTCTGGCCGCGCTGCGGTCAGTTGAGGCGGCGCTGGTCGGAGTCGCCGTACCAGTCGACGTGGTCGGCGGCGGTGCGGACGACGATGGACTTGATCCAGGAGAAGTCGTCGAACGACTCGGTGCCCGCGTCCTTGCCGGTGCCCGACTCCTTCACCCCGCCCCACGGCAGCGACGGTTCGAGGCGGTGGTGGTCGTTGATCCACACCATGCCGGCGACGATGTTCGACGCGACCCGATGGGCGCGGGCGATGTCGGTGGTCCACACGCCGGCGCCGAGGCCGTACTGGTTGTCGTTGGCCATCGCGACGGCGTCGGCCTCGGTGTCGAACGGGATGACGACGGCGACCGGGCCGAAGATCTCCTCGCGGGCGACGGTCATCTCCATGGTGGCGTCGGCGAGCACGGTCGGCTGCAGGAAGAAGCCCTCCCGCAGGTCCTCCGGCAGGTCCGGGACGCCGCCACCTGCCGCGAGCCGGGCGCCCTCGGCCGGGCCGGTGCGGATCAGGTCGAGCACCTTGTCCCGCTGCCGGGCGCTGATCAACGGGCCCATCTGGGTGTCGGGCAGCTTCGGGTCGCCGATCCGGATGTCGCGGGCCCGCGTCGCCAAAGCCTCCACGAACTGGTCGTAGATGCCGCGCTGGACGAGGAAGCGCGACCCCGCGACGCAGGACTGGCCGGCCGCCACGAACGCCGCGAAGGCGGCGCCCTCGGCGGCGATGCGCGGGTCCACGTCGTCGAACATGACGACCGGGGTCTTGCCGCCGAGTTCGGCCGTGACGCGGGCGAACCGCGCGGCGGTGGCGAGGGCGGCCGCACGGCCCGCCTCGGTGCCGCCGGTGAGGGTGATCTTGGCGACGTCGGGATGGCGGGTGAGCCGCTCGCCGGCGGGGCGGCCACCGGTGACGACGTTGACCACGCCGTCGGGCAGGCCGGCGCCGGCGATGATCTCGGCGAGGGCGAGCGTCGTCAGCGGGGTCATCTCCGACGGCTTGACCACGACGGTGTTGCCGTTGGCGAGTGCGGCCGACAGGCTGCGCGCCAGGATGAGCAGCGGGTGGTTGAACGGCGTGATGATGCCGCACACGCCGAGCGGCAATCGCTGCTGGTAGGTCAGGTAGGGACCGTCGCCGGGCAGCACCGCCAGGCGTTGCGCGGCCAGCAGGCCGGCGTTGTAGCGGAACCACTCCGGGACGCGGGACAGCTGGGCCCGCGTCTCGGTGATGGGTCGGCCGTTGTTCTGGGCCTCCAGGGTGTACAGCCGCTCGGAGTCGTTCTCGATGGCGTCGGCGATGCGCAGCAGCAGCCGTGCCCGGGCGCTCCTGGTCAGGGTGGGCCACGGTCCGCTCTCGAAGGCCGCGCGCGCACGCGCCACGGCGGCGTCGACGCCGTCCGCGCCCTCCTCGGGCACGGTCGCGATGACCGCGCCGGTGGCGGGGTCGACGATGTCGCGGGTGGTGGCGTCCTGGGTGGCGGACGAGTCGGCAGACGCAGCGATGGTGTGAGTCATGTGATCGAGTGTCACGGGAAGGTGTGATCTGGACAATGTTTCCCGACACACACCTTCGCGGCGTGATGTGTCTGTCGAGACACCGGGCGACCCGAGGCCCGGCCCGTGGCGACCGCCCCGCGGCACCGGAGAACGCAGAAGACCCGCCCTGTCAGGACGGGTCTGTCGGAGCGGGCGACGGGAATCGAACCCGCGTAGCTAGTTTGGAAGCTTGTTTCGCGGGCCCACGGGCGCGCTCGAAGCCGCAGCGTCAGGGCACCGAGCCGCTGAGGGATATTCGCCGACCAGCAGGAATAGCCCTGAGACGCCCGGTCAATTCGGCGCTGCCAACGGCTTCCACGCCGCCGTCGAATCCGCATTTTGCGGACGTGCTGCGGACTGGATCGCACGCGTCGGCGGGCGGGCGTACACAGGTCACAGGAGGTGCCGCCGTGTCCGTAACCGCACTAGTCCGCCAAGATGACCGCCGTCGAGCACGTCGCCGCTCTGCGCCGCACACTCGCGGACGCCCTGGCGCGCGTGGAGGTGGACGGCGCGGTGACCTCCTGCCCGGGCCTCGCCCTCGGCCGCACGCCGGCGCAGATCGCCCTCGCGTGGACGCTGTGCGACCGACGACGTGCCCGGGATCAGCAGCACGGCGACATGGAGGCGGCGCTGTACTGGGTATCTAATGCATCGCACGCCCGACGCCTGGCTGACGTGCACGCCGCCGCCGAGCGTTAGATCGCAGGCTGGGCGTCGCGGCGGAACGCCTCGGCGTGGCTGCGCCGCACTGTCGGTGGTTGCTGGGAGCATGGCCGAACAGTTCAAGGCGACGGGGAGGGTCGAATGAACGGTTCGGATGAGGGGCGAGACATCGGCTTCGCATTGCTCGGGCTAACGCTTTTCCCGTTATTCATGTTGTTCGTGGTGTGGCTTTTCATCGCCATCACCGCAGCGATCATTGCGGACCACCGTGGCCGTAGCGCTGTCGGCTTCTTCTTCGCGACTCTGCTTCTACTCGGCCCACTCGGGGTTGCCGTGGCATTGCTCGCGGCTCGCGAGGAGAACGGCGTGCCCGTAGGTCCGCCAGTAGCGCCACCAGCCTCAGCCGCGCCACCCGAACAGCGCAAGGTCGCACCGGGCCGACGCCGAGGAACCTGCCTGCGCTGCGGCGCTCAAAATGACGTGTTGGAGAAGGAAGCAGCGTCTTTCGAGTGCTGGCAGTGCGGACAGGCGTTGGGCCTGAAGCCACGGCCTGCCGCGAACGCCTAGTTACCACTGATACACACGGCGGCGGCGTGAAGCTGCCGACCGAGCACAACACCGGCACGGGCGCAGCGGTGGACGCGCTTGACGGGTGCCGGATGGGTTCGCCCGCGAACGCTTTGCATATCCTTGACCTGGATTAGATGATGCGTGCAGCAACTACGTGAATGGGGGCAGGCATGCAAAGGGCAGCGGCACAGAAGGTTCTGATCGGGGTCGGCGGGGCGATCGTCACCGCGAGTCTCGCAGCGGCGGGAATCGGCAGCGCGACAATCGCGAATGCGACGTACTCGACGTGCGGCGGCGACCAGATCCCCAACCCCGAGTATGAATCCGACTACGGCTATCACCCCCGCTGCGTCGACACGCTGGAGCCAAACGTTCCCGGCGCTTATGGGCCGGACGGCTACACGCCCTGCACGGGAGACGCCCAGAGTCGGCGAAGCCCCTTCTGCAGTGACCCCAACGGCAGCTTCTAACCAAGCGGGCGCCTTCGTCGGCGCTCAGCGTCGACGAGGCGGGGAGCGACTGAAGCTCGACTGGTGTGCACCGTTGCGGCACGCAACGTTGTAAAGGCCGTGTTCCGGCCCGCCGTCCCTCGGGCCAACCGGCTGATCCCGAGCGCCGCGCTGCCGACCCGAACGCACCCGCACGCGCTGAGGCATACCTACGCGAGCCTGTGCGTCGCCGCCGGTATCCCGATGTCGAGATAAGCCGCTTCATGGGGCACTCGACGCCGAGCGCGACCGAGACGGTTTACGCGCACTTGCTGCGTGAGGATCACAGCGGCGCGATGGCGGCGCTTGGTGGTCTGGCGGTGCCTGAGCGCGGCGACGACAACGTGATCCCGCTGCGCCGATGAGGCGACTGTTTGCGGACTACCTGCGGACCGGATTCGCCGCCCCGAACGGGGCGACGACCTGCATCTACGCTGCTACCTGCGACGATCTCGGAGCGGGCGACGGGAATCGAACCCGCGTAGCTAGTTTGGAAGACTAGGGCTCTACCATTGAGCTACGCCCGCGTGCACTGCCCCGCAGACTGTACCGGCGCCGACCCAGGCAAATCCAATTGAAGGTGCCGCACGCCCAGGCCGTAGTATTCCGTCCGCAGACGTAGACGGGGTGTAGCGCAGCTTGGTAGCGCATCCGCTTTGGGAGCGGAAGGCCGCAGGTTCAAATCCTGTCACCCCGACAGAACATCGTCACCGATCCAACATTCGAGGAGTCCCGTAGTGAAGAGCACCGTCGAGAAGTTGAGCCCGACCAGGGTTCGCATCAACGTGGAGGTGCCCTTCACTGAACTCGCGCCGGACTTCGATCGCGCGTTCAAGGAGATGGCGAAGCAGATTCGCCTGCCCGGCTTCCGTCCCGGCAAGGTTCCCGTGCGACTGCTCGAGCAGCGCATCGACAAGCAGGCGATGCTGGACCAGGTCATCGGCGAGGCCGTCCCCGGCCGCTACAGCGAGGCCGTCGCGTCGGCCGAGGTGCAGCCGCTCGGACAGCCCGAGATCGACATCACCAGCAAGGAGTACGGCGAGGACCTCGTGTTCACCGCCGAGGTCGACGTGCGCCCGGAGATCGAGCTGCCCGATCTGTCCACGCTCACGTTCGAGGTCGACGCCATCACGGTCGACGACGACGAGGTGGACACCGAGCTGCAGAACCTGCGCGCCCGCTTCGGCACCCTCACCGGTGTCGACCGTCCCGCGCAGGACGGCGACTTCGTCTCCATCGACCTGTCGGCCACCGTCGACGGTAAGGACGTCGAGGAGGCCCGCACCGAGGGGCTGTCCCACGAGATCGGCTCGGGCAACCTCATCGAGGGTCTCGACGACGCGATCAAGGGCCTCAAGGACGGCGAGAGCAAGGTCTTCACCACCACCCTGGTCGCCGGCGAGCACGCCGGTGAAGCGGCCGAGGTGACCGTGAAGGTCAACACCGTCAAGGAGCGCGAACTCCCCGAGCCCGACGACGAGTTCGCCCAGTTGGCAAGCGAATTCGACACGATCGACGAACTCAAGGCGAGCCTGGTCGAGCAGGTGGAGCGCGTCAAGCGCATCCAGCAGGCCGAGCAGATCCGCGACAAGGCCCTCGAGACGCTGCTGGAGCAGGTCGAGGTGCCGCTGCCCGAGGCCATCGTCCAGGCGCAGGTCGACGACACGCTGCACAACGCGATCCACGGCATGGATCACGACGAGGCTGCGTTCGCCGAGGCGCTGGAGAAGGAAGGCAGCACCCGCGAGGAGTTCGACGCGGACAACCGCAGCAATTCCGAGAAGGCCGTCAAGACCCAGCTGCTGATGGACGCCGTCGCCGACGACCTGGGCATCCAGGTGGGCCAGGGTGACCTGACCGAGCGCCTCGTCCTGATGTCGCGCCAGTACGGCATCGAGCCGCAGCAGCTGCTGCAGGTGCTGCAGCAGAACAACCAGCTGCCCGCGATGTTCGCCGACGTCCGCCGGGGCCTGACCATCGCCGCCGTCGTGCACGGCGCCACGGTCAAGGACACCGAGGGCAATGAGGTGGACACCGCCGAGTTCTTCGGTCCGTCGACCACCGATCAGCTCGCCGGGCTCGTCGACGACGCGGCCGCGGACGAGTCGTCCGAGCTGGACGAAGGCGACGACTCCGACGACGAAGCCGTCGAGAGCGTGGTCGTGGACTCCGACGTCGACGGCGACGACGCCGCGAAGTAACGCCGGGTCGCCCGGGGCCAAATGCAGCCCTGAGCGAAAGCGCACGCTCCGGGGACTCCCGGGTGGCGCGCGTTCGTTAGTGTCGGTGAACATGAATGGCGAGTACGAATACTCGAGAAAGCAGGTAACCAGTCGTGACTGACATGCGTTCGAGCACGTCGGGGCTCAACCTCGTCGACTCCGTCTACGAGCGTTTGCTCTCCGAACGGATCATCTTCTTGGGGTCGCAGGTCGACGACGACATCGCCAACCGGCTGTGCGCGCAGATCCTGCTGCTCTCGGCGGAGGATCCGACCAAGGACATCAACCTCTACATCAACTCGCCCGGCGGCTCGATCAGCGCCGGCATGGCGATCTACGACACCATGGTGTTGGCGCCGTGCGACGTGGCCACCTACGCGATGGGCATGGCGGCGTCGATGGGCGAGTTCCTCCTCGCCGCGGGCACCAAGGGCAAGCGGTACGCCCTGCCCCACGCGCGCATCCTGATGCACCAGCCGCTGGGCGGCGTGACCGGTAGCGCGGCGGACATCGCCATCCAGGCCGAGCAGTTCGCGGTCATCAAGAAGGAGATGTTCCGACTCAACGCCGAGTTCACGGGTCAGAGCATCGAGCGCATCGAGGCCGATTCGGATCGCGACCGCTGGTTCACCGCCCAGGAGGCGCTGGACTACGGCTTCGTCGATCACATCATCACCCACGCAAACTTCAACGGAGTGACGTCATGACCGACCACACCGATCCCAGGCTCCAGCCGCAGGCCCGCTACATCCTGCCGTCGTTCATCGAGCACTCGAGCTTCGGCGTCAAGGAGTCCAACCCGTACAACAAGCTGTTCGAGGAACGCATCATCTTCCTCGGCGTGCAGGTCGACGACGCGTCGGCGAACGACGTCATGGCGCAGCTGCTGGTGCTCGAGTCCCTGGACCCGGACCGCGACATCACCATGTACATCAACTCGCCCGGTGGTTCGTTCACCTCGCTGATGGCGATCTACGACACGATGCAGTACGTGCGTGCCGACATCCAGACCGTCTGCCTGGGCCAGGCGGCCTCGGCGGCGGCGGTGCTGCTCGCGGCCGGCACGCCCGGCAAGCGGCTCGCGCTGCCCAACGCCCGCATCCTGATCCATCAGCCGTCGCTGGGTGGCGTCATCCAGGGCCAGTTCTCGGACCTGGAGATCCAGGCCGCCGAGATCGAGCGCATGCGCACGCTGATGGAGACGACGCTGGCGCGGCACACGGGCAAGTCCGCCGAGCAGGTCCGCAAGGACACCGACCGCGACAAGATCCTCACCGCCGAGTCGGCCAAGGAGTACGGGATCATCGACACCGTGCTCGAGTACCGGAAGCTCTCCGCGCAGAACGCCTGATTCATCACCGCTGACCGGCCGGGGGATCTGTACGTTGGATCTCGTAGTCCCGAACGGGTCCACCCGGACCGGATCACGGTGGCGACACGCCAGCGACATGGTGGCGCGTCCTCGGGCAGTGCGGGACGGCAGGGGATATGTTCTCCTCCTACGCACGAATACCACCGGCGCGATTCGGCTTCATCGGTCGCACGGTGCGGGAACGAGCGGGTAGCGTCGGGTTCACACCCGGAGCTACGACAGTTATCGACGTCGATCGCAGAAAGTAGGCCACCAGGACCATGGCTCGCATCGGAGATGGCGGTGATCTGCTCAAGTGCTCGTTCTGCGGCAAGAGTCAGAAGCAGGTCAAGAAGCTCATTGCCGGCCCCGGCGTCTACATCTGCGATGAGTGCATAGACCTGTGCAACGAGATCATCGAAGAAGAACTCGCCGACGCCGATGACGTGAAGCTCGACGAGCTTCCCAAGCCGGCCGAGATCCGCGACTTCCTCGAGGGCTACGTGATCGGTCAGGACACCGCGAAGCGCACGCTGGCGGTGGCCGTCTACAACCACTACAAGCGCATCCAGGCCCAGGAGAAGTCGCGCGACTCGCGGACCGAGCCGGTCGAACTGGCCAAGTCCAACATCCTCATGCTCGGGCCCACCGGCTGTGGCAAGACCTACCTGGCGCAGACGCTGGCCAAGATGCTCAATGTCCCGTTCGCCATCGCGGACGCCACCGCGCTGACCGAGGCCGGTTACGTCGGCGAGGACGTCGAGAACATCCTGCTGAAGCTGATCCAGGCCGCCGACTACGACGTCAAGCGGGCCGAGACCGGCATCATCTACATCGACGAGGTCGACAAGATCGCCCGCAAGAGCGAGAACCCGTCGATCACCCGCGACGTGTCCGGTGAGGGCGTGCAGCAGGCGCTGCTGAAGATCCTCGAGGGCACGCAGGCGTCGGTGCCGCCGCAGGGTGGACGCAAGCACCCGCACCAGGAGTTCATCCAGATCGACACGACCAACGTGTTGTTCATCGTCGCCGGTGCGTTCGCCGGACTCGAGAAGATCGTCTCCGACCGAGTCGGCAAGCGCGGTCTGGGCTTCGGAGCCGAGGTGCGCTCGAAGGCCGAGATCGACACGCAGGACCACTTCGCCGAGGTCATGCCCGAGGATCTGATCAAGTTCGGTCTGATCCCCGAGTTCATCGGTCGCCTGCCCGTCGTGGCGTCGGTGACGAACCTCGACAAGGAATCGCTCGTCACGATCCTGTCGCAGCCGAAGAACGCGCTGGTCAAGCAGTACTCACGGCTCTTCGAGATGGACGGCGTGGAACTCGAGTTCGACGAAGAGGCGCTCGACGCCATCGCCGACCAGGCCATCCACCGCGGTACGGGTGCCCGTGGCCTGCGCGCCATCATGGAGGAAGTCCTGCTGCCGGTGATGTACGACATCCCCAGCCGCGACGACGTCGCCAAGGTGGTCGTCACCAAGGAGACCGTGCTGGACAACGTCCTGCCGACGATCGTCCCGCGCAAGCCTCCGCGCAGCGAGCGGCGCGACAAGAGCGCCTGACGCACTTCGCACACACCGAGGGTCGTGATCCAGTCCGGATCACGGCCCTCGGTGCGTTGGGGCACGAGCGCCGCGACCACAGTCATCCGTGGACGAGAACGTCCCGGTGGGCGTGCGGATCGCCGGCGTGGAAGAACGTCGTCCGGTGACCCGCGCGGCGTTCCCCGATCACCTCGTCGAGCAGCGCCGCGATCTCCGCCACGCCGTTGCGCTGCGCGAAGGCCCCCTCGAGTTCGCGGGCACGGGTGCGGTACCGGGCATCGCCGAGCACGGTCCGCACGGCGTCACCGACCTGTGCCGCGGTCGGCTTCCCGGTGCCCAGGTTGATGCCGGCACCTGACCAGGCGACGCGCGCCGCGACCTCCGGCTTGTCCTCGGTGTCACCGGCGACGATCAGCGGCACGCCCGCGACGAGGGCGCGTTGCACCGCGCCGTAGCCGCCGTTGGTGACCATGACGTCGACGCGCGGCAGCAGCAGGTCGTGCGGGACGAACTCGGTCACGATCGTGTTGGTGGGCAACGGCACCGAGATGCGGGACACGTCGCGGCCGCCGGTGCTGACGACGAGCGTCACGTCGTCGGTGCCGAGCGCCTCGATGGTCGGTTCGATCAGGCGGCTCAGGTCGGCGTTGTCGACGGTGCCCTGGGTGACGTGGACGACCGGGCGGCCGGAGTCGAGTTCACCCCACCAGGGCGGCGGGACGAAGCGGTCGGTGGGCTGGGGTGTCACGGCGCCCACGAAGCGCACGTGGTCAGGCAGATCGCTGCGGTGATACTCGAATTCGGGGATCGTCGGGACGATCAGTCGGTCGGCGAGCACCGCGGAGTCGAGTACGAAGACCGGTAGTGGTGGCAGGTTCAGCGCGTCGAGCATGGTCTGCGCGCAGCGGTGCGCGGGCCGGAGCAGCACCCTCTGGGCCACCACGTTGAGCACCCGGTTGCGCAGGCGGCCCGACATCCCGCTGCGGGGCGGTATCCCGGTGCCGCCGGGTGCGGTGTCCCGACTGCTGAGGAACAGCGGGGTGGTCGAGTAGGTGAGTATCGGCGGGCGGGATGCGGGCGTCCCGGTGAGCAGCATCGGCAGGATGCCGAGGAAGAACGCGTCGGTGAGGATCGCGTCGAATCGGTTGGTGGACAACAGTTCTTCGAGTGCGGCGGCTTGATGCGGCAGCGGCCGTACGAAGACGTGCGCGACGTCGAAGTTGACCCGCGCGATGCCGGACGTCTCGGCCCGGCCCGGCAGGTCGGCGTCGAGCGAGGTGTCGTCGAAGTCGGCGCCGAACGGCAGCGGGTGCGGACGTGCGCCGGTGGCGCGCACCTTGTCGGCGTGGCGGGCGGACGTGAGGAAGGTGACGTCGTCCCCGCGGTCGACGAGTCCTCGGGCGACGGTGAGCAGCGGTGCGACGTGTCCGACGGGTGGGCAGGCGGCGATGAGTACGTGGGTCATGCACCGATGGTCGTTCGGACGGCGTCACGGAGCTTGGAGGCCGTGTGGAGATCGGGTGGAGAACGCGGGGAGATCGACCTAGTGCGTGACGCGGTCGGGACGGCTGTAAACGTTCATCGACCGTCCGCGCAGGAAGGCGACGAGCGTCAGGCCCGCCTGCGTCGCGAGGTCCACCGCGAGTGACGACGGCGCGGAGACGGCGGCGAGGACGGGGATCCCGGCCATCACCGCCTTCTGCGTCAGTTCGAAGGATGCGCGCCCGCTGACGAGCAGCACGGTGCCGGTCAACGGGACGCGCTGGTTCTCCAGCGCCCAGCCGATGACCTTGTCGACGGCGTTGTGCCTGCCGATGTCCTCGCGGACGACGAGCATGGTGCCGTCGGCGGCGAACAGCGCCGCGCCGTGCAGTCCGCCCGTGCTGGCGAACACCTTCTGCGCACTGCGGAGCTTGTCGGGCATCGCGGAGAGCGTCTCGGCGGCCACGACGGTCGGATCGTCGCCGGGGGAGTGCCGGCTGACCGTGCGCACGGCGTCGATCGAGCCCTTGCCGCACACGCCGCACGACGACGTCGTGTAGAAGTTCCGGGTGACGTCGACGTCGGGCATCGGGACACCGGGGGTCAACTTCACGTCGAGGACGTTGTAGGTGTTCATGCCGTCATCTTCCGGCGGGCCGGAGCGCAGCGACTCGGGGATCTTGCGAGCACCTCGGCAGTATTCGACGCGGGCGATGTCGGCACGCCCGCCGATGACGCCCTCGGTGAGCAGGAAGCCCTGTGCGAGTTCGACGTCCGAGCCGGGGGTGCGCATGGTGACGGTGAGCGCGCTGCCGTTGAGCCGGATCTCCAGCGGTTCCTCGACGGCGAGGGTCTCGGGCCTGGTGGTCGACGAGTCGGCGGTGAGGTGGCTGGCCTTGCGCCGGGCGGTGACCCTACCCATGCGCGCGGGCTTCCAGCCGGATGGTGACGGCCTTCGACACCGGTGTGTTGGACCGCGCGGCCACGTGGTCGAGTGCGACCAGCGAGTTGGTCTCGGGGTAGTAGGCGGCGGCGTTCCCGACCGGTGTCGAGTACGGCACGATGAGGAAGTCCTCGGCGCGCCGCTCCTCGAGTTCGCCGGTGGCACCGGTGAACTCGGAGACGAGGTCGACCCGGTCACCCTCGGCGAAGCCGAGCGCGACGATGTCGTCGGGGTTGACGAAGACCACCCGGCGGCCACCCTTCACGCCGCGGTAGCGGTCGTCGAGCCCGTAGATGGTGGTGTTGTACTGGTCGTGGCTGCGCAGCGTCTGCAGCACCAGCCGGCCCTCGGGCACGGGAATCCACTCCAGCGGGTTGACCGCGAAGTTGGCCTTGCCGGTCGTGGTGGGGAACAGGCGCGAATCCCGTGGCGGGTGGGGCAGCTGGAATCCGTCGGGTTGCCGGACCCGCCGGTTGTAGTCCTCGCAGCCGGGCACGACCGCGGCTATTGCGTCCCGGATGCGGTCGTAGTCGGCGCGCATCTCCTCCCACGGCACGGGGTGGTCGGGGCCGAGCAGGGTGCGGGCGAGTTCGGAGACGATCGCGACCTCGGAGCGCACCTGGTCGCTCGGCGGCTGCAGGCTGCCCCGGGACAGGTGCACCATCGACATCGAATCCTCCACCGACACCTGCTGTTTGGCGCCCTGCTGCAGGTCCTTGTCGGTGCGCCCGAGCGAGGGCAGGATGATCGCCGTGGTCCCGTGGACGACGTGGCTGCGGTTCAGCTTGGTCGACACCTGCACGGTGAGCGAGCAGCTGCGCAGCGCCGCCTCGGTCACGCGGGTGTCCGGCGTCGCCATCGCGAAGTTGCCGCCCATCCCCATGAACACCGATGCGCGTCCGTCGCGCATCGCGCGGATGGCGTCGACGGTGTCCATGCCGTGCTTGCGCGGACTGTCGATGCCGAAGCGGTCGTCGAGCGCCGACAGGAACGCCTCGGGCATCTGCTCCCAGATGCCCATCGTGCGGTCGCCCTGGACGTTGGAATGTCCGCGCACCGGGCACACCCCGGCGCCACGCTTGCCGATCATGCCGCGCATCAGGAGCAGGTTGGTCAGCTCGGAGATCATCGGCACCGCATGCCGGTGCTGGGTCAAACCCATTGCCCAGCAGGCGATCGTGCGCTCGGAGGTGATCAACATGCGGGCGAGCCGCTCGAGCTGCGCGCGATCGATGCCGGTGGCCTCGAGGACGAGGTCGAGGTCGACCGCGCGGGTCTGCGCCTCGTACGCCTCGAAGTTGGCGCAGTACTGGGCCACGAACTCGCGGTCGACGACGGTGCCGGGTGCCTCGTCGTCGGCCTCCAGCAGGAGTCTTCCGAGACCCGCGAACAGGGCCATGTCGCCACCGAGGCGGATCTGCACGAACTCGTCGGCGATGCCGATGCCGTTGCCGACGACGCCGTTTACCTTCTGCGGGTCCTTGAACCGCATGAGACCGGCCTCGGGCAGCGGGTTGATCGCGATGATCTTCGCGCCGTTGGCCTTGGCCTTCTCCAACACCGACAGCATGCGGGGATGGTTGGTGCCCGGGTTCTGACCGGCGATCACGATGACGTCGGCGTACTCGAGGTCCTCGACGGTGACCGAGCCCTTGCCGATGCCGATCGAGTCCACCAGTGACGCCCCGGACGACTCGTGGCACATGTTGGAGCAGTCGGGCAGGTTGTTGGTGCCGAAGCTGCGCACCAGCAGCTGGTAGACGAACGCCGCCTCGTTGCTGGTGCGCCCGGACGTGTAGAACACCGCCTCGTCGGGGGTGTCGAGCGCACGCAGGTGCTCGGCGATCACGTGGTAGGCGTGGTCCCAGCTGATCGGCCGGTAGTGGTCGTCACCGGCCCGCAGGATCACCGGATGGGTCAGCCTGCCCTGCTGGCTCAACCAGTACTCGGGGCGCTCGGCGAGGTCGTCGATCGAATGTCGGGCGAAGAAGTCCGGCGTGACGACCCGCTTGGTGGCCTCCTCGGCGACGGCCTTGGCGCCGTTCTCGCAGAACTCGGCGAACTTGCGGCCGCCGTGCTCCTCGGGCCACGCGCAGCCGGGGCAGTCGAACCCCTTGCGCTGATTCAGCCGAACCAGGGCGGCGGCGGTGCGCAGCGGTCCCATCGAGGTGAGCCCGCGCTGCAGCGACACCATGACCGCCTTGACGCCGGCCGCCTCGTGTTCCCGCCCGGTGGTCTCGACCGCGTGCTCGTCGTAGGTGACCGCGATGTCCTGGGCGACGTCGCGGCCCGTCATCCGATGCCGAATACCCATGAGACCAATCTATGCCGCGGGATCGACGACCTGCACGACGCCGGCGGTGACACCCGCGACGAACAGGCGGCCGGTCAGGGGGTCGACGGCGACGGTGTACGGGTTCTGCACGGTCGCGACGCGCTTGACCTCGCGCGGCGTCTCCCGGGTCATGTCGTAGCCGACCACTTCGTTGGTGCCGGACGACGCCACCCACAGCACGTCGCGGGTGGGGTCGTAGGTGATGCCGTAGGGGCCGCCGGGCTGGGCCACCTCGGCCAGCGCGCGCGGTTCGGTGCTGAACACGCGCACGGCGTCACCGCGGGTATCGGCCGCGATGTACCTGCCGTGCTTGTCGGCGACGAGGTGGGTGGGTCCGTCGCCGGCGGGTGTCGAGCCGACGATGGTGAGCGCGTCCGCGTCGTACACCGTGAGGTCGTTCTTGCGGACGTCGAGCATCCCCATCAGGTTGCCGACCGGCGCCATGCCCGCGGGCTGCACGCTGTCGGTGAACACCTTCACGATGTCGTCG
This sequence comes from Mycobacterium sp. PTI7, assembly GCF_056679845.1. Classification (NCBI taxonomy): domain Bacteria; kingdom Bacillati; phylum Actinomycetota; class Actinomycetes; order Mycobacteriales; family Mycobacteriaceae; genus Mycobacterium; species Mycobacterium sp. PTI7. Next base: position 2,712,677 of record NZ_CM155252.1, on the reverse strand, counting down.
CCGCGGAGCACGGTCGTGGTGCCGCCGAGTTCGTTGGCGACGAAGACCGTCCCGTTCGGCGCCTCGGAGGCGTCGTGCGGCACGGTGCCGGTGATCACCTGGGGCTCCGCCCGGCCGCCCGGAAGTTCGACGCGCACAAGGGCATTGGCGCTCTCCACCGGAACCAGGACGGGACCGCCGGGCTTGGCGAGCTGAAGGTGCCGGACCGCTCCCGGCAGCGGCGTCCTCCCGGTGATCACACCGGTGTCGGCGTTGATCAGGACGAGTTCGTCGGGATTGCGCTTGGCGACCGCGACGGTGCGCGTCTGCTCGTCGACGACGATGCCCTCCGGCGAATCGCCCACCGGGACCAGCATGCCCGACGCCGGGGCGGTCAGCGGTGGCCCCTGCCGGGGCTCGGCGGCCGGGGGCAGGTTGTCCGCGGGGGGTCGCGCGCCCTCGGTCGGCACACCCGGCGGCAGCAGGCCGGTGGTGGTCGGCGTCGTCTGGGCCGCACTCGCCGACGACGACGGCTGCTCGGGATCCGTCGAACCGGAACATCCGCCGACGAGCAGGACCGCGGCCACGAGCAGGGGGAGACGACGCATGTAATCGGTGTACCCCGAATCACGGAGGTGACGCGGGTGTAACAAGACCGCCATGCGTTCTTCCTACTGTGAGCCGGTCACGTCCGCGCACCACGGTTGCGGACGGACGAGGGGATAGGAACTACTTTGAGCGGAAACGCAGCCCGGCTGCAGGCGATCACCAACGTCGAGGCCTACGTGCCTCCGGCGATCAGCTTCGACCCGGCCGAAGCGCCCGGCGAGATCTGGGGCGCCAACGTGTTCACCCTGGCCGAGATGCGACTCCGGTTGCCGAAGGCGGCCTACAAGTCCGTCGTCGCGACGATCGAGAAGGGCGCCAAACTCGACCCCGCGATCGCCGACTCCGTCGCCTCGGTCATGAAGGACTGGGCGCTGTCCAAGGGCGCCACCCACTACGCGCACGTCTTCTACCCCATGACCGGCCTCACCGCGGAGAAGCACGACAGCTTCCTCGAGCCGGTCGGCGACGGGCAGACGCTGGCCGAGTTCGCGGGCAAGACCCTGATCCAGGGCGAGCCCGACGCGTCGAGCTTCCCGTCGGGCGGTCTGCGCAGCACCTTCGAGGCGCGCGGTTACACCGGCTGGGACGTCACCAGTCCCGCGTACATCCTCGAGAACCCCAACGGCAACACCCTGTGCATCCCGACGGTGTTCGTCTCGATGACCGGTGAGGCCCTGGACTACAAGACGCCGCTGCTGCGCAGCCAGCAGGCGATGGGCGCACAGGCAGAGCGCATCCTGCACCTGTTCGGCCACGAGAACTTCGACCACATCGTGTCGTTCTGCGGACCCGAGCAGGAGTACTTCCTGATCGACCGGCACTTCTTCCTGGCTCGTCCCGACCTGATCAACTCGGGCCGCACCCTGTTCGGCGCCAAGCCGCCGAAGGGCCAGGAGTTCGACGACCACTACTTCGGCGCCATCCCCGACCGGGTGCTCGGCTTCATGATGGACACCGAGCGCGAGCTGTTCAAGCTCGGCATCCCGGCCAAGACGCGGCACAACGAGGTTGCGCCGGGTCAGTTCGAGATCGCGCCCATGTTCGAGAAGGCCAACATCGCCGCCGATCACCAGCAGCTGCTGATGACGACCTTCAAGAACATCGCCAAGAAGCACGGCATGGAATGCCTCTTCCACGAGAAGCCGTTCGCCGGCGTCAACGGTTCGGGCAAGCACGTCAACTTCTCGCTGGGCAACGCCCAGTTCGGCAGCCTGCTGGTGCCCGGTGACACCCCGCACGAGAACGCCCAGTTCCTGGTGTTCTGCGCCGCGGTCATCCGCGCCGTGCACAAGTTCTCCGGCCTGCTGCGCGTGTCGGTGGCCTCGGCCACCAACGACCACCGCCTCGGCGCCAACGAGGCACCGCCTGCGATCATCTCGATCTTCCTCGGCGACCAGCTCGCCGACGTGTTCGAGCAGATCGCCAAGGGGGCAGCCACGTCCTCGAAGGGCAAGGGCAGCATGATCATCGGCGTCGACACCCTGCCGGTGTTGCCGACCGATCCCGGCGACCGCAACCGCACCAGCCCGTTCGCGTTCACCGGCAACCGCTTCGAGTTCCGCGCACCGGGCTCGGGCCAGACCATCAACGTGCCAATGATCATCCTGAACACGATCATGGCCGATTCGCTCGACTACATGGCGACGTGGCTGGAGAAGGCCGTCGGCGAGGGTGCGGACTTCGACGAGTCCGTGCAGAAGCTGCTGACCGAGATCATCACCGAGCACGGGGCCGTGGTCTTCAACGGCGATGGCTACTCCGATAACTGGGCTGTCGAGGCCGAGGCGCGCGGGTTGCCGAACCTCAAGATGACGTTGGACGCCATCCCGGAACTGGGCAAGCCCGAGGCCATCGAGGTCTTCGAGAAGTACGGCGTGTTCAACGCCCGCGAGCTGCACAGCCGCGAAGAGGTCCGCTACGAGATGTACGCGCTGACGGTCGGCGTCGAGGCCAAGCTGACCCTCGAGATGGGGTCGACGGTCATCCTGCCCGCGGCGATGCGGTACCAGACGGAGCTGGCGCAGAACGTCGCGACGCTGAAGGCGGCGGGGATGGAGCCCGACCTGACGATGCTGCAGACGGTGTCGGCGCCGATCTCGGACCTGACGGCGGCACTGACGGCGTTGAAGGTCGGGATGGACGCGCACGGCGGAGAATCGCCCGCCGAGGAGGCCGCGCACGCGCAGAGCCTGCTGGCGCTGATGGACGACGTCCGTTGGGCCGCAGACACGTTGGAGAACCTCGTCGCCGACGACCTCTGGCCGCTCCCCACCTACCAGGAGATGCTCTACATCCTCTGAGCACGTTCTTCAGGGGCCTGCTCCCTCTGGGGGACAGTCCTTCCGCGAGCGTGCGTGTCTGCGGGCGACACGCCGAGTCGAAGCCCGACTTCACGCACGCTCGCGGAGTCAGGGTGAGGTACCGACCAGCACCCGATACTCGACGTCACCGACCGCGTGGAGACCGACGTCCGAGAAGCCGAGCCGTCAGGCGAGCCGGTGCGACCGCTCGTTCCACGCCTGCACCACGACGCGCACCGCGCACGAACCGTTCTCGGCTGCAACCTGTTCGATGACGGCTGCGCCGAACGCCGGGCCCGTTCCGGTGCCGACGAGGTCGGGGTGCATCCCCATGCCGAGGTCGACGACGCCATCGACGGCCGCAAGGCCGGGCACGCGGGCGGCGGCTCCGGTGCAGTAGAAGCCGACGAGCTGGTCGTCGGCGTCCACGACCGCCTGGTAGCAGTCCAGTTCGTCGACCAATGCGTCACCGTCGACGTCGTAGACGGCGTACGGCCCGGCATAGCGCCACGCGCCGACGGTGGCGGCGTCGCGCGCCGTGAACTCGCGGATGCGCACCCCGGGCACGCTACGCCCGCCCCACGGCCCACCGACGAGCGTGCGCAAAGTCAGGTTCTCACCCGGCGTGTCGCCCGCAGACACGCACGCTCGCCGGAGAAGGGGACCCGGAGGACTGGCTAGCCGCGGTGCTTGGCGACGTAGTCGGTCATCGTCTTGAGCTGGTAGCGCGAGACGTCGTGGGCGGCCTCGTCCTCGGCGAACACCGAGGAGACCATGACGGTGTCGTCGCGGTCGTAGAAGCCGAGTTCGCCCAGGCCGCCGAAGAACTCGTCCCAGTCGACGTCGCCGTCACCGATCTTGAGGTGCTGGTGCACGCGCACCGGGTTGCCCGGCGGATTCGTGATGTAGCGCAGACCGTGGCTGCGGTGGTGGTCCATGGTGTCGGCGACGTGCACGAGTCGCAGCTTGTCGCCGGCCGCGCGCATGATGTCGCCCATCGCGCCACCCATGTGAAAAGCGTGGCAGGCCACGAAAACGAACCCGATGTTCGGCGAGTTGACGCCGCGGATGATCCGCAGCGCCTCCATGCCGTCCTCGACGAAGTCGTCGGGATGCGGGTCGATCCGGACGTCGATGCCCTCGCGCTCGAAGATCGGCACCAGTTCCTCCATCGACCGGAAGAACGCCCGCTCGGACTCCTCCGCCTTCTCTGGCCGACCGGAGAACTCGGTGTTGATCACGTTCACCCCGAGGTCCACGGTGATCTGCACGACCCGCTTCCAGTTGCGCACGGCCGCCTCGCGCGCGTCCTCGTCGGGACCCGACCAGCGCAGCACGGGCAGCACCGACGCGATGCCGACGCCCGCGTCCGCGCACGCCGTCCGGAACTTCGCCACCAGATCGTCGTCGGCCCGGGGGTGGTTGAAGAACGGTATGAAGTCCCGGTGCGGGGTGAGCTGCAGGTACTCGTAGCCCAAATCCGCGACCAGGGCGGGAAGGTCGAGCAGCTCATGGTCGTGGTGGAAGGGCGTCGGGTCGAGCGCGATCTTCACGTCACGCCCCTGGAATCGTGCGGCGGTCGACCATCTGGACGTCGACGGGCAGTCCGCTGGTCAACGACTCCACGCCGGCCTCGCACACCGCGGCCGCGGCGTAGCCGTCCCACGCGCTCGGACCGTCGGTGAAGTCCCCGGTGTGCCGCCCGCGGTGCACGGCGTCGACCCACCGCTGGAACTCCGTGTCATAGGCCTGGCCGAAGCGCTCGCGGAACCCGGGGGTGATCTGCCCGCCCCACGTGCCGCCCGCGCCCTTGCGGACCAGTCCGACGTCCATGCCGATCATCGCGCTGCCCCGTTCGGCGACCACCTCGGTGCGCACCTCGTAGGCGACGCCGGTGGTGACGAACAGCTCCACGTCGACGTGCTTGCCCGACGTGGTGCGCATGATCGCGATCTGTGGATCTGCCAACCCGCGCGGCGCAGCGGGATTCGGCTGCGGCTTGATGATCTGGATCGACGCGATCTCCTCACCGAACAGGAACCGCGTGACGTCGACCTCGTGCACCAGCGAGTCCCGCACGATCATCGCGCTGTCGAACGACGGTGGTACGGCGGGATTGCGATGGGCGCAATGCAGCACCAGCGGCAGGCCCAGTTCGTCGCCGTCGAGCAGCGCCTTCAACGCGGCGTACTCGTGGTCGAAGCGGCGCATGAAGCCCACCTGGATCAACCGGGTCGACAGCTCGGCTTCGCGCCGGACGACGTCGAGCGCGGTCGACACGTCGGTGGTCAGCGGCTTCTCGCACATCACGGGCTTCGTGTGTTCGAGGCAGGCGAGCAGCTGCTTCTCGTGGGTGGGCCCCGGTGTGGCGAGCACGACGGCGTCCACGTCCGGATCGGCGATCGCGTCGAGCGGATCGGCGATGGCCCGGCATCCGGGGATGGTCGCGGCGAGCTGCTCGGCCTTCTCGGCGACGTAATCGTTCACCACGGTCACCCGGGCGCCGGAGATCCTGGAACTCAGCCGGGCGACGTGGTCGGCGCCCATGACGCCGACGCCCAGGACGGCCACGCGTAGGTCAGACATCTGTTGTGGTCCTTACTAGTTGAAGCGGACGGACGGGACGCCGCAGGATCCGAGGTACTTCCGGGTCCGCTGGGCGATCGGCAGAGGAGCATCGACGGCGCACGGGTACATGTCCTGCTCGACGATCGCGAACACGTCGATGCCGAGCTTGTCGATGGCCTCGAGCAGCGGTGGCATCTCCGGGATGCCCAGCGGCGGCTCGGTCATCGCGCCGAGTTTGACGGCCTCGCCGAACGGCAGGTCCTCGGCCTCGACCTTGGCGCGCACGACGGGGTCCACCTGCTTGAGGTGCAGGTAGCCGATGCGTTCGGGCGCCCGCTCGATGATGGCGATGTTGTCGCCGCCGCAGTAGCTGATGTGCCCGGTGTCGAGGCACAGGTTCACGAACTCTCCGTCGGTGCCGTCGAGGAACCGGTAGACGTTCTCCTCGGTGTCGACGTGGCTGTCGGCGTGCGGGTGGTATTGCGCACGGACGCCGTACTTCTCGAACATGGCGCGACCGAGGTCGTTCATGCCCTGGGTCTTCTTGCGCCACTGCTCGGGGGTGAGCGTGCGCTCCTCGAGCACCGCACCCGTGGCCGGATCCCGCCACATCTCGGGGATGACGACGACGTGCTTGCCGCCGACCGCTGCGGTCAGCTTGGCGACGTCCTCGATCTGAGCCCACACCGCGTCCCACGAATCATCCTGGTGCAGGTGCTCGAAGACGGTCCCCGCGGAGAGCTTCAGGTTCCGCCGAGTCAGCTCGTCGGAGAGCTGCTGGGGATCCGTCGGCAGGTAGCCGAACGGGCCGAGTTCGATCCACTGGTATCCCGACGCCGCGACCTCGTCGAGGAACCGGGTGTACGGGGTCTGGTTGGGGTCGTCGGGAAACCACACGCCCCAGGAGTCGGGGGCGGATCCGACGAGAATGCTGCTCATGGTGTTCGTGACCTCTCAGGACTCGGATGGACGGATCAGGGGCCGCTGGATCTTCTTCCAGTCGGCGTAGGTGGCGTAGGCGGCCCGGGTTGACTCCAACGTGGACGTCTCGGATACCGGTACGTCCCACCAGGATTCGCTGTCGGGCGCGACGACGAGCGGGTCGGTCTCGACGTGGATCACGGTCGTGCGGTCACTGGCCTTCGCGACCTTGACCGCGTCGGTGAACTCCGCGGCGGTGACGACGCGGATGACGTCGGCCCCGAGGCTGGCGGCGTTGGCGGCCAAGTCCACCGGGAGCTTGTCGCCGTCGAGCCGACCGTCGTCGGACCGGTACCGGTAGGCGGTGCCGAACCGCTGCGAGCCCAGCGCCTCGGAGAGCCCGCCGATGGAGGCGAAGCCGTGGTTCTGCACCAGGACGACGATCACCTTGACGTTCTCCTGCACGGCGGTCACCAGTTCGGTCGCCATCATCAGGTACGAGCCGTCGCCGACCATGATGAACACGTCGCGGTCCGGCTCGGCCATCTTGGCGCCGATCCCGCCGGCGATCTCGTATCCCATGCAGGAGAAGCCGTATTCGACGTGATAGCCCTTGCGGTCGCGGATGCGCCACAGCTTGTGCAGGTCGCCGGGCATCGACCCGGCCGCGCACACCACGACGTCGCGAGCGTCCGACAGCGTGTTGGCCAGCCCGATCACCTGGTTCTGGTTCAGCGCCGCGCCGTCGTCGACCCGGTAGGCCGCGGAGACGGTGTCCTCCCACTCCCGAGCGAGATCGGCGGTGCGGGTGCGGTAGTCGTCGCTCACCGAGTAGTCGCCGAGCGCCTCCCCGAGTGCCTCGATCGCCTCGCGCGCATCGGAGACCACGCTGACGCCGCCCTGCTTGACCGAGTCGATCGACGCAACGTTGACGTTGACGAAGCGGACGTCGGGATCGTTGAACGCCGTGCGCGAGGCGCTGGTGAAGTCGCTGTAGCGGGTGCCGATGCCGATGACGACGTCCGCCTCGGTGGCCAGCGCGTTGGCCGCGGTGGTGCCCGTCGAGCCGATGGCGCCGACCGACTGCGGGTGGTCGTAGGGCAGTGATCCCTTGCCCGCCTGGCTCTGTCCGACCGGGATGCCGGTCTGCTCGCAGAAGGCCGCGAGCGCGGCAGTGGCGTCGGAGTAGATGACCCCGCCGCCGGCGACGATCAGCGGCCTGCGGGCCGACCGGATGACGTCCGCGGCGCGCGCGATCGCCGAGCGCTCGGGCAGCGGACGGCCCACGTGCCAGGTGCGCTGAGCGAACAACGATTCCGGCCAGTCGTGCGCCTCGGCCTGGACGTCCTGCGGGATCGCGACGGTGGCCGCTCCGGTCTCGACGGGGTCGGTGAGCACCCGCATCGCGCCGAGCAGCGCGGCGGGGAGCTGCTCGGGCCGCCACACCCGGTCGAAGTAGCGCGACAGCGGCTTGAACGCGTCGTTGACGGTGACGTCGCCGGAGGACGGCAGCTCCAGTTCCTGCAGCACCGGGGAACTCGCGCGGGTGGCGAACGTGTCGGCGGGCAGCAGCAGCACCGGCAGCCGGTTGATGGTGGCCAGTGCCGCGCCGGTCAGCATGTTGGTGGCGCCGGGTCCGACGCTCGCGGTGACGGCCCAGGTCTGCAGCCGGTCCTTCTGGCGGGCGTACGCGACGGCGCTGTGCACCATGGCCTGCTCGTTGCGTCCGAGGACGTAGCGCAGGTGCGGTTCGGTGCCGGCGTCGGCCGCCTCGACCTCGTCCTGCAGCAGCGCCTGGCCCAGGCCCGCGACGTTGCCGTGGCCGAAGATGCCGAAGGCGCCCGCGAAGAACTTGGCGCGCACGCCGTCGCGTTCGACGTACTGGTTGCCCAGGAAGCGGATCGTGGCCTGTGCCACGGTGAGTCGGACGGTGGCTTCGCCGTCGACGATCTTCTCGGCCCGCTTGGGTGCGGTGGAGACCACGGTCATTCTCCTGTCTGGTGAAGCGGCAGCCGGGGATCCACGGCCTGGTCGTCCCAGGTGCCGCGGAGCCACGCGTGTTCGGGGTCGTCGACGATCTTCCAGGCGCGTTCGTCGCCCGGTCCGGCCATCACGTTGAGGTAGTACATGTGGTAGCCGGGCGCCGCGACGGACGGCCCGTGGTAGCCGTGGGGGACGAGCACCACGTCACCGGTGCGGACCTCTTCGAGGACCTCGATCGGTCGGTCCGGCGTGCCGTACACCCGGTGGTAGCCGAAGCCCCGGGAAGCCGGATTCATCTGGGGGGACCCCGGGCCAAACTCGAAGTAGTAGATCTCCTCGAGTTCGGTTTGCGTCGGGGTGTTCTCGTCGTGCTTGTGTGCGGGGTAGCTCGACCAGTTGCCGCCGGGCGTGATCACCTCGCAGGCGATCAGCGAGTCGGCCTCGAAGACCCCGGCGGTCCCGAAGTTGTGCACCTGACGGCTGCAGTTGCCCGCGCCGCGCAGCTCGACCGACACGTCGGCGGCCGCCACCCGGCGGTTGGGGAAGGCCTTCTTCGCCTTGGCGCCGCAGATCGCGAACCGGCCCGAGCCGGCGAGCACGTAGCTCTGGTCGATGCCGAGGTACACCATGTCGGACGGGCCGTCGAACACCGAGGCGCGCGGTGCCAAGGCGAATGTCTCTCCGCCGCAGTCGATCGACCCGCCACCGGCCAGCGGCAGGATCATCACCTCGGTGTCGCCGGTGCGCAGTTCCATGGTCTGGCCGTCTGCGAGTTCGACCACCTGGAGCGACGACTCGGTCCAGCCGGCGGACTCCGGGGTCACGTCGACGGTCAGGGGAGCGGCCGCACTGCCGGCCGGGACGTACAGCTTGCTGTGCATGTCAATTCCTCCCGTCGCTTCGCTCGCCCATGATCAACGCACCAGCGAGACGGCGGTCGCGACGGCCGAACTCACGTCGTCGTCGGTCGGATAGAGCAGGGTGCGGCCCACGATGAGTCCGCGGACGGACGGCAGCCCGAGCGCCTTCTCCCAGGAGGCGAAGGCCTCGTCGGGGTTGGCGGGGTCACCGCCCAGCAGCAGGGTCGGCAGCGTGGTGGACTCCATGACGCGATCCATCTCCTCGACCACCGGCAGCTTCATCCACGTGTAGGCCGACGTGGCGCCCAGGCCCTGGCCGATGTGCACGGACTTGATCACGGCGTCCGGGCTCAGATCGTTGCGCACCTTGCCGTCGACGCGGCCGGACATGAACGGTTCGACCATCGCGATCAGGCCGCGGGCGGCGAGTTCGTCGACGGCCTTCGCGCACGCCGCCATCGTGGCGACGGTCCCCGGGTCGTCGAGGGCGATGCGGCACAGCATCTTTCCGCCGTTCATCTTCGCGGCGGCGGTCGATTCGGCGGTGGCGGCGGTCATCCGGTCGTCGAACTCGAACGTCGAGCCGGCCAGCCCGCCACGGTTGAACGAGGAGAAGACCACCTTGTCCTCGAGCGCTCCGAGCAGCAGCAGGTCGTCGAGGATGTCCGAGGTCGCCAGCACCCCGTCGACGCCGGGGTCGGCCAGCGCCGCCCGGAGCCGGTCGAGCAGGTCGGTCCGGCTGTTCATGGCGGTTGGACGGTTGCCGACGGAGAGTGCGCCGCGCGCAGGGTGGTCGGCGGCGACGATCATGAGCCGGCCGTCACCACGGATGGTCGGTCGGGTGGTGCGTGCCTCCCAGGCGCGGGCGACCGCGCCGGGGTCGGCGGCGCGGAGGTCGGTGAGCGCGGCGTAGTCGGCGCACACCGGCGCGGCGGAACTAGACATTGACGGCCTCCTCTGCGGTCCGTTCGGCCAGTTCGGCGACCTCGGCCGCGGTCGGCATCGCGGTCGAGCACTCGAGCCGGGAGGCGACGATCGCGCCTGCGGCGTTGGCGTAGCGCAACGTCTTCTCCATCGGCCAGCCACGGAGCAGGCCGTGGATGAGGCTGCCGCCGAAACTGTCCCCGGCGCCGAGGCCGTTGACCACGTCCACCTCGTTGGGCGGCACGGTCACCGAGCTGTGCCTGGTCTTGCCCAGGACGCCCCGTGGACCCTGCTTGACGATCGCGAGCTCGACACCCATGTCCAGCAGGGCGTCGGCGGCCTTGCGCGGGTTGCTCTCGCCGACGGCGATCTCGCATTCCTCGCGGTTGCCGACGGCCACGGTCACGTGCTCGAGCGCGCGCCGGACCTGCTCGGTCGCGGCGGCGGGCGACTCCCAGAACATCGGCCGGTAGTCCAGGTCGAGGACCGTCAGGGGAGCACGCCCTCTGGCCTCCCATGCCGCGAAGTGCGCACTGCGGCTGGGCTCTTCGGACAGGCCGGTCACCGTCGACCAGTACAGCCGCGCGGAGCGGATCGCGTCGGTGTCGAGTTCGGCGGGGGAGATCTGCAGGTCGGGCGCGCTGGGCTTGCGGTAGAAGTACAGCGGGAAGTCGTCGGGCGGGAAGATCTCGCAGAACGTCACCGGCGTCGGGTACTCGTCGTGGGTCGTGACGTAGCGGTTGTCGACTCCGAGCCGTGCCAGCTCCGCGCGCACGAACCGGCCGAACGGGTCGTCGCCGACGCCGGAGACCAGTCCCGTGTGGTTGCCCAGACGGGCGGACGCGACGGCCACGTTGGCGGCACTGCCGCCGAGGAACTTGCCGAACGACTCGACGTCTTCGAGGCCGACGCCGATCTGCAGGGGATAGACGTCGACGCCGCTGCGCCCGATGGCGAGGACGTCGAACGGTGGTGAGGTGGACAAGTCGGCTCCCCTGAACGTGGGCTGGTGGCTGTCTCCACGACTGTGCCCCGCGTCACCATGGCCTGTCAAGACTTTGTCCTGACATTCAGACTTAAGGACGTCACGATGTTACTGTTGGGCCCTGTCTTGTCTGGTGACCCGAGGTCGGAGGCGACGTGCCGCTTGAGGTGGAGCTCGACCGGTCGAGCCCCGTTCCGCTGTACTACCAACTGGCGCAAGCCATCGAGGCCGCCATCCGCGACGGCCACCTGGTGCCCGGGGATCGCTTCGAGAACGAACTCGACCTCGCCAAGCGGCTGACGCTGTCGCGTCCGACCACGCGGCGGGCCATCCAGGAGATCGTCGACAAGGGCCTGCTGGTCCGCAAGCGCGGCGTCGGCACGCAGGTCGTGCAGAACCCGGTGCACCGTCGGGTCGAGCTGACCAGCCTCTACGACGACCTGGCGCGCGGCGGTCAGGAGCCGACGACGGAACTGCTCGACTATCGCGTCGACAAGGCCGGCGACGAGGTGGCCACTCAACTCAGCCTTCCCGTCGGCCACGAGATCGTCACCATCCAGCGGTTGCGGCGCGCCAACGGCGAACCGCTCGCGGTCATGGTCAACTACCTGCCCGTGGACCTCGCACCCGAGGCCGACGAACTCGAACGCAGCGGTCTCTATCAGGCGCTGCGGGCGCGTGGGATCCACATCCGTCTCGCGCGGCAGCGCATCGGCGCCCGGCCCGCGACGCGCACCGAAGCCCGACTGCTCACCGAGAAGGCCGGTGCGCCCCTGCTCTCCATGAGCCGCACCGCCTTCGACGACTCCGGCAAGGCCGTCGAGTACGGCGACCACTGCTACCGGGCGTCGCGGTACTACTTCGAGACGACGCTCGTCGACCGCTGACGGGAACGGCATCTCGACCTCCCGATCCGATGTGACGGTTGACACACGACGTGCTGCCGCCCCATATTAGACCTAACGCGCGTTACTAATGCGCTTTAGGGTCGCATCCGATCGGGCAATCTCGCGCATCGGGCGGCTGGCATCCATCACCCAGGAGCGACCGCATGAGCACATCGGCCACCGAGAACCGTTCCTCGGGACGGTTCCTCACCAAACTGACCGTCATCGCCACACTGGGCGGTCTTCTGTTCGGCTACGACACCGGGGTGATCTCCGGTGCCCTGCTCTACATGAAGGACGACCTGGACCTCAGCGCCTTCGGCGAGGCCACGGTGGTGAGTTCCCTGCTGTTCCCGGGTGCCGCGCTGGGTGCGCTGTTCGGGGGCCGGGTCGCCGATCGACTGGGCCGCAAGCGGACCCTGCTGGTCTGCGCCTGCATCTTCCTGGTGGGTGCGCTGGGCTGCGCGCTCGCACCCAACGTGCAGTTGATGGTGGCCGCGCGGATCGTCCTCGGCATCGGGGTCGGCGCCGCGTCGGTGACGTGCCCGCTGTACCTCGCGGAGATGGCGCCGCCCGACCGGCGCGGCCGCATGGTCACCATCAACGAGTTGATGATCGTGACCGGTCAGATGCTGGCGTTCGCCATGAACGCACTGCTCGACCACGTGGTCCAGGACCCGCACGTATGGCGAATCATGTTGGCCGTGGCGGCCGTACCGGCCATCGCGCTGCTGGTCGGCATGATGGTGCTGCCGGATTCGCCTCGCTGGTACGGACTCAAGGGCCGGATGGACGACGCCCGCCGCGTCCTGGGCTACAGCCGCGACGACGCTCAGACGGAGATCGAGTTCGCGGCGATCGCCGAGCACGCCGAGCGCACCCTCACCACGAAGAGCACCCCGTTCTCGGTGATCCGGGACGTCCCGTGGATCCGCCGGGTGGTCCTGATCGGGTGCGGGCTGGCGATCGTGCAGCAGGCGACCGGCATCAACACGGTCAACTACTACGCGCCGACCATCCTGGAGGAGAGCGGACTCGGCGTCAGCGCCTCCCTGGTCGCCACGATCGCCGTCGGCGTGACCTCCGTGGTGACGACGATCATCGGCATCATCCTGCTCGGGTACGTCGGGCGACGGACGATGCTCCTCATCGGCTTCGCCGGCGTGGCGGGCTCGCAGCTGGCGCTGTCGCTGACGTTCCTGCTGTCGGAGTCCACCACGCGCAGCTACGTGATCCTCGCCTGCATGATCCTGTTCGTCGCCTTCGTGCAGACGTTCATCGGAACCTGCGTGTGGCTGCTGCTGTCGGAGATCTTCCCGTTGAGCATCCGCGGGTTCGCCATGGGCATCGCGGTGTTCGTGCTGTGGTGCACCAACGCCATCATCTCGTTCGCCTTCCCCGTCCTGAACTCGGCGCTCGGCTCGACCGGCACCTTCCTGCTCTTCGTCGTGGTGAACGTCGGGTCGTGGTTCTTCGTCTACCGGCTCGTCCCCGAGACGAAGGGCACCACCCTCGAGGAGCTGGAGGATCGGTTCGAGGCGGAGGGTCTCGAGCGCGAGGCCGCGAACGCCTGACGCATCCGCCGCACGGATCAGCAAATGACCTGCAGTCCTAATGTCCGAACAAAGTGTTGACTTTCCGCTGTGACCCGTATTACATCGTCTGCAGGGCCGTGACACACGGCACCGCAGACAGGAGAGACGATGAAGTTCATTCGGCTGGCAGCGATCGCGGGAGCGGGCGTACTGGCGCTGGGGATGGTGTCCTGCTCGTCCACCGGCGGCAGGCCGCAGGGATCCGGTGAGGGCAGCGGCGGCGGGACGGTCGACACCCCCCGCATGGTCGTCGCCATGATCACCCACGAGGTCCCTGGCGACTCGTTCTGGGATCTGATCCGCAAGGGTGCCGAGGCCGCGGCCAAGAAGGACAACATCGAACTGCGGTACTCCAATGACCCCGAGGCGCCCAACCAGGCGAACCTCGTGCAGAGCGCGATCGACAGCGGCGTCGACGGCATCGCCGTCACCCTCGCCAAGCCCGACGCCATGGCGCCCGCCGTCAAGGCCGCCGAGGCCAAGGGGATCCCGGTCGTCGCCTTCAACTCCGGCTTCGACAACTACAAGGCGATGGGCGTCCAGGCCTACTTCGGTCAGGACGAGAAGCTGGCCGGCATCGCGGCCGGCGAGAAGCTCAACGCCGACGGCGCGAAGAAGGTCGTCTGCGTCATCCAGGAGCAGGGCCAGGTCGCACTCGAATCCCGCTGTGCCGGTGTCCGACAGGGCTTCCAGGGCGAGAGCGAGATCCTCAACGTCAACAGCAAGGACATGCCGTCAGTCGAGGCGACCATCACCGCCAAGCTGCAGCAGGACCCGTCGGTCGACCACATCGTCGCGCTCGGCGCGCCGATCGCCCTGACCGCCGTCCAGTCGGTCGGCAACGCGGGCAGCCAGGCGAAGGTCGTCACCTTCGACACCAACGCCGCACTCGTCGACTCGATCGAGGGCGGCCAGGTGCAGTGGGCCGTGGACCAGCAGCCCTACCTGCAGGGCTACCTCGCCATCGACTCGCTGTGGTTGTTCGTCAACAACAAGAACCTCATCGGCGGTGGCCAGCCCACGCTGACCGGGCCGTCGTTCATCGACCAGGGCAACATCGACGCCGTCGCCGAGCTGGCCCGCGCCGGAACTCGCTAGGAACGGGGAGAGCTGACATGAGTACGCAGGCAGACCTGACCATCAGCGACCAGAAGAAGGTCGGCGACGAGCGAGTCAAGGAACGAAACCGCGCTCAGCGGTTGCTGATCCGCCCGGAGATGGGCGCCGGCATCGGTGCCATCGGCATCTTCGTCTTCTTCCTCGTGGTCGCAGCACCGTTCCGCGAGGCCGCATCGCTCGCCACGGTGCTGTACGCCAGTTCGACGATCGGCATCATGGCGTGCGGCGTCGCAGTGCTCATGATCGGCGGCGAGTTCGACCTGTCCGCGGGCGTGGCGGTCACCTTCAGCTCGCTGGCGGCGTCCATGCTCGCCTACAACCTGCACCTCAACCTGTGGGCGGGCGCCGCCCTGGCACTCGTCCTCGCGCTGGCGGTGGGCTTCCTCAACGGCTACCTGGTGATGAAGACGAAGATCCCCAGCTTCCTGATCACGCTGAGTTCGTTCTTCATGCTCGCCGGCATCAACCTCGCCGTCACCAAGCTCGTCGCGGGCCAGGTGGCGACCCAGAGTGTCAGCGACATGCAGGGATTCGACTCGGCCCGCGCCGTCTTCGCGTCGTCGTTCACGGTGTTCGGCGTCGGCATCCGGGTCACCGTCGTGTGGTGGCTCGTCTTCACCGCGGTCGCGACGTGGGTGCTGTTCAAGACCAAGATCGGCAACTGGATCTTCGCCGTGGGCGGCGACTCCGACAGTGCCCGCGCCGTGGGCGTACCCGTCACCAAGGTGAAGATCGGGCTGTTCATGTTCGTCGGGTTCTGCGCCTGGTTCGTGGGCATGCACCTGCTGTTCGCGTTCAACACCGTGCAGTCCGGTCAGGGCATCGGCAACGAGTTCTTCTACATCATCGCGGCGGTCATCGGCGGCTGCCTCCTCACGGGTGGCTACGGCACGGCGATCGGTGCCGCCATCGGCGCCTTCATCTTCGGCATGACGAACCAGGGCATCGTCTACGCCGGGTGGGATCCCGACTGGTTCAAGTTCTTCCTCGGCGCGATGCTGCTGTTCGCCGTCATCGCCAACAACGCCTTCCGCAACTACGCATCGAAGAGGTGACGGACATGACCGCAACCGTGGAGACCCCGGCCAACGAAGCCCCGTCCGGTGGCAAGGTGCCCCTGGTCGAACTGAAGAACGTCGGCAAGACCTACGGCAACATCACCGCGCTCAAGGACATCTGCCTGCGGGTGCACGCGGGCGAGGTGACCGGCATCCTCGGCGACAACGGCGCCGGCAAGTCCACGCTGATCAAGATCATCTCGGGACTGCACCAGCAGAGCGACGGCGAACTGCTCGTCGACGGCGAACCGATGAAGTTCGGCTCACCCGCCGACGCGCTCGCCAAGGGCATCGCCACGGTGTACCAGAACCTGGCCGTCGTCCCGCTGATGCCGGTGTGGCGCAACTTCTTCCTCGGCCAGGAGGTGCGCAAGAAGTCGTTCCCGTTCTCGCTCGACGCCAACGCGATGCGCGCCACGACGTTGACCGAGCTGTCGAAGATGGGCATCGAACTGCCCGACGTCGACGCACCGATCGGCTCGCTGTCCGGCGGTCAGCGCCAGTGCGTGGCGATCGCCCGCGCCGTCTTCTTCGGCGCCCGCGTGCTGATCCTCGACGAGCCCACCGCGGCCCTCGGCGTCAAACAGTCCGGCGTGGTGCTGAAGTACATCACCGCCGCCAAGGAGGCGGGTTTCGGCGTCGTGTTCATCACCCACAACCCGCACCACGCGCACATGGTCGGTGACCACTTCGTCCTGCTCAACCGGGGACGCCAGAAGCTCGACTGCTCGTACGACGACATCACGCTCGATCACCTCACCCAGGAGATGGCCGGCGGCGACGAACTCGAGGCGCTCACCCACGAGTTGGGCCGCAAGGGCTGATCACGCGCTGGTTAAGGTGTCCGGTGTGGACATCAATGGAGCTAGTGCAATCGTCACCGGAGGCGCGTCGGGCATCGGCGCGGCATCCGCACGCCAGTTGGCGGCAAAGGGCGCGAGGGTCGTCGTCGCCGACCTGAACGCGGACCGCGGCCAGGAACTCGCACACGAGATCGGCGGCGTGTTCGTCAGCGTCGACGTCACCGACACCGGGCAGATCGAGGACGCGGTCAACACCGCCGCCGACCTCGGTCCGCTGCGGGCACTGGTGAACTCCGCCGGCATCGGCTGGGCCCAGCGCACGATCGGCAAGGACGGGGAGTTCGCCTCGGCGCACAACCTGGACGCCTATAAGAAGGTGCTCGCCATCAACCTGGTCGGCACCTTCGACTGCATCCGGTTGGCCGCGACGGCCATGGGCCGCAACGAGCCCGCCGACACCGGCGAGCGGGGCGCGATCGTCAACATGACCAGCGTCGCGGCCTTCGACGGCCAGATCGGCCAGGCCGCCTACTCGTCCTCGAAGGGTGGCGTCGTCGGACTCACCCTGCCGGTCGCGCGCGACCTGTCAGCCGCGGGCATCCGGGTGAACACCGTGGCCCCGGGCCTCATCGACACGCCGATCTACGGCGAGGGTGAGGCGTCGGAGGCCTTCAAGGCCAAGCTCGGCGAGTCCGTGCTCTTCCCGCGCCGGCTCGGAAAGCCCGACGAACTGGCCTCGATGGTGGTCGAGCTGATCACCAACTCCTACATGAACGCCGAGGTGGTGCGCGTGGACGGCGGCATCAGGATGCCTCCGAAGTAGCGACGACGCGACGGTGCCCTCGGCGTGTCCGAGGGCACCGCCGGGTGTCGTGCCCGCCCTCGCCGGGTATGGGGGAGGGCATGACTACCTCCACGCTGAAGACAGAAGACACCGGTCCTCGCAGGGTCAGCCGCAGCGTCCAGGTCGCGGCACCCGTCGCCGAGGTGTTCGCCCTCGTCGTCGATCCGCATCGGCATGCCGAGATCGACGGGTCGGGAACCGTCCGCGACGTCGACGTCAAGGGTCCGCAGCGGCTCTCCGCGGGTGACAAGTTCACCGTCGGCATGACGCAGTACGGCGTGCCCTACAAGATCACGTCGAAGGCGACCGAGGTCGAGGAGAACCGCGTCGTCGAGTGGCAGCATCCCCTCGGACACCGCTGGCGCTGGGACCTCGCCGAGGTCAGCCCGGGCACCACCAAGGTCACCGAGACGTTCGACTACTCGACCGCGAAGCTGCCGATCTTCATCGAGCTGACCGGCTACCACAAGAAGAACGCCGAGGGCATCGAGTCGACCCTGACCTCGCTGGCCGACAGGTACGCCCCCCGCTAGACGGTGAACGCCGAGCGGAAGGCCTCGAGCGCCGCGACGTCGTCACCGGCGGCGTAGCCCTCGAGGCCGACCGTTCCGCTAAATCCCATGTCGCGCAACGCCGTGGCGATCGCCGGATAGTAGATCTCACCCGTTCCCGGCTGGCAGCGGCCCGGCACGTCGGCGACTTGGATCTCCCCGATCGCGGGTCCGCAGCGCCGCACCAGTTCGACGAGGTTCCCCTCGCCGATCTGCGCGTGATAGAGGTCGAGCATCATCTTGACGTTGGGATGACCGACGCCCTCGATCAGCGCCAGCGTGTCCTTCGCGCGCGCCAGCGGGACGCCGGGATGGTCGACGATCGTGTTGAGGTTCTCCACGCAGAACTGCACCCCCGCCGATCCACCCAACTCGCCGAGTCGCTCGAGCGTCCGCAACGCCGTCGTCCACATCGCGCCGGTCGCGCGCATCCGCGGTCGCGCCGGCAGGCCGTCGACGAGTTCGGCCGTGTGCAGGTTCAGCCGCGTCACGCCCAGTGTCTCGGCGGCCTTGATGCTGAGTTCCGCGGTCCTGACCACCTCGTCGGCGGTCTCAGGGTCGATGAGGTCGCCGTGCAGGTAGCCGGTCATCGAGGTGAACGTGGCACCGGTGGCGGCGAGGGCGTCGAGGTCCTTGTCGTCCCAGCTCCAGATCTCCGCGGCGAACCCCATGTCGTGGATCCTGGCAACGCGGTCGACGATGGGGAGGTCGGTGAACACCATCTCCGCACTGATCGCGAGTTCGAACTGGCTCATTGAATGGTCCTTACGGGGTCGGTGACGGTCAGCGTGGCAGCATGCCGGCTGCGCGGTAGGCGGCGTCGAGCATGGCCATGTTCGCCACCGCGTCGGCGGTGCCGAAGGGCAGCGGGACGCCGTGCTCGACCTGCGCGGCGAACGCCTCGAGCTGGTAGACGTACGACGGGCGCGTTCCGAGACGCTCCACCGACGTGCCTTCGGCCGTTCGGATCGTCAGTCGGTCGTCCTGGTTGGCCCGGATGAAGTCGTGCACCAGCAGCTCGCCCGTCGTCCCGATGACGGCGATCGTGAACGAGAAGTCGTCGGCGATCATCGAATTGGTGCTGACTCCGGTGGCCCCGCCGGGGAACGCGACCTCCACGTCGCAGACCGCGTCGATCCCGGGGGTGCGCTGTTCGGCGACGGCGCCCGTCACCGACGGTGCCCCGTCGACGCCGGGTACGCCGAGGCGGCCGAGCGATCGCATCACGTGCATCCCGTAGCAGCCCAGGTCCATCAGCGCCCCACCCGCCATCTCGAGCGACCACCGGGGATCGCCCTCGTCGGGAGGTGGCATCGCCATCCGGACCTCGACGCGGGTGACGTCGCCGATGCTGCCGTCCGCCGCGAGGGCGAACGCCCGCCGCGTCACCGGGTGGAAGGCGTAGTGGAAGGCCTCCAGCACCGGCACTCCTGCGGCCTCTGCCGCATCCGCCACGGAGCGCGCCTCGGATTCGTCTCGGGCGAACGGCTTCTCGCTGAGCACCGGCTTGCCCGCCGCGATCGCCGCCAGGTTCCACGGCGCGTGCAGCGCGTTGGCCAGCGGGTTGTAGATCACGTCGACCTCGGGGTCGTCGATGACGTCCTGATAGCCGTCCACGACGCGCTCCACGCCGTACTTCTCGGCGAACACCTCGGCGCGGGCGCGGTCCCGGGCGGCGACGGCCACCACTCGGTGGCCCAGTTCGGCGGCGGGACCGATGATCGCGTTCTCGGCGATGCGGGACGCCCCGAGCACGCCGATGCGCAAGGTCACGACGTGATGGCCCGCAGGTAGGTCACGCTGGCGACGACGTCGCGGACCGGACCCTCACCGACGGGTTCGGCGTCGAGGATGGTGTCCTGCTCGAGGACGAACCAGCCGTCGAAGCCGTTGTCCCGCAACACCGAGACGATGCCGGCGATGTCGACGTCGCCCGTGCCGAGCGGGGTGTACATCCCCGCCTTCACGGCCTCGGTGTACGTGAGCCGGCCGGACTGCACCTCGGCGGCCAGGGCGGCGTCGACGTCCTTGAGGTGCGTGTGCGCCACACGGTTCGGCACGGCCTTGGCCAGCTCCAGCGGGTCGGTGCCACCGATCATCAGGTGCCCGGTGTCGAGGCACAGCGGGATCGACGAGCCCCCGAGCACGCGGTCGACGTCGGCGCGGGTCTCCACCAGGGTGCCGACGTGCGGGTGCAGCACCGCCAGCAGGCCGCGGGATTCGACGACGGCCGCGAGCCGGTCGAGGTTCGCGAGCAGCGTCAGCCACTGTGCGTCGTCCAGGACCGGGCGCGCGTCGTAGCCCTCGGCTCCCGTGACGGCTGCGAGCACCACCACGCCGGCGCCTGCGGCGCACAGTGCGTCGAGCGGTCCGGCCAGATCGGCGGCCGGATCGTGGTCGGTGTCGTGCAGGACCACCGGCACGAAGCCGCCCACGCAGGCCAGGTCGTGCTCACCCAGCACCGCGGTCAGTTCGGCGGTGTCGGCGGGCAGGAAGCCGTCTGGCCCCAGTTCGGTGGCGGTCAGGCCGGCGCCGCGCATCTCGCCGAGCACGCGCGCACGGTCCAGCTGGTGGCCCCAGCCCGGCACCTCGCACACGCCCCACGAGATCGGCGCTCCCGCGATCTTGATGGCGCTCACGACAGCACCTCGTCGATGCGCACCGGCACGCCACGGCGCAGCGACTCGGTGGCGGCCTCTGCGAGCCAGGCGACCTCGACCGCGTCGGCCACCGTCGCACCCTGGACGGGCCCGCCCTTGGCCACCTGGACGAATGCCGCCAGCTCGGTGCGGAACGCCTCGGTGAAGCGGTCCATGAAGAAGTGGTGGGCAGGACCCTGCGGAAAGTCGTTGTGCGGGTCGGTGTTCCGCACGGGTAAGCCCTGGTCCCAGCCGGCCGCGACGCTGTCGTCGAAGCCGTGGACCTCGAGGCGGCAGTCGTAACCGCGGGCGTTGTACCGGGCGGCGGAGACGAGTCCCAGGGCGCCGCCGTCGAACGTCACGACCACGGCCGCGGTGTCGACGTCGCCGTACTCGGCGAACAGGGGGTCGCCCTGCGTGGTCCCGGTGGCGTACACCTGCACGGCCCGCTGGCCGGTGATCCAGTTCAGTACGTCGAAGTCGTGCACCGCGCAGTCCCGGAAGATGCCGCCGGAGCCCTTGATGTAGTCCATCGGCGGGGGAGCGGGGTCCATCGTGGTGCTGCGGACGGTGTGCAGGATGCCGAGCGAGCCGTCGTCGACCGCGCGCTTGGCTGCGGCGAATGCGGCGTCGTAGCGACGCTGGTAGCCGACCTGCACCGGGACGCCGGACCGCGAGATCACCTCGGCCACCCGGGCGCTCTCCGCGGCGGTCGACGCGATCGGCTTCTCGCAGAAGGTCGGGATGCCGCGCTCGACGGCGGCGAGCGTCAGCTCGGCATGGGCCGGCGTCGCCGCGGCGATGACGACCCCGTCGATGCCCGAGGACAGCAGCTCCTCGACGGTGTCGACGGCCTTGACGCCGTGCTTGGCCGCCACGGCCGCCGCGACGTCGGTGCGCTCGTCGGTGATGACGAGGCCGTCGAGACCGTCCAGGCCGGAAAGGGTTTCGGTGTGGAAGGCACCGATCCGGCCGAGGCCGATCACTCCGAGGGTGGTCACGGGATTCTCCTGATCTGTTGCGCCTCGAGTAGGTCGTCGAGGTCGTTGGCGCTGAGTCCGTCGGCCAGGGCGGCCAGTACGGTGTCGACCTGGCTGCGGGGCGCCAGGCTGCTGAGGGGTTGGTCGCGGTCGAGGTTGGTGGGGAACGCGTATCCCTCCGCGGTCGCGTTGACGGCGTTCGCGAGGTCGGCGTCGGACCGGCCTGCGGCCTTCATGCGGAGCAGTTCGGGGTAGACGGCGCGCACCATCGCGGTGCGGTCCAGTGACTCCATCGCCCGGCCGAACGGCGAGGAGACCTGCAGGAGATTGGCCATCCGGCGGACGTCCGTGGACGTGTTGGCGCCTGCTCCGTGGAAGAGCGCCGGGTTGAAGAAGACGGCGTCACCCTTGCGCAGCGGCAGTTGCACGTGGTGCGCGGCGAAGTAGTCGATGAACTCCTGCTGGTAGAACGCGACGTACCCGGCGGTGAACCGCTGCGAGTGCGGCAGCAGCATCGTGGGCCCGCTCTCGAGCGGCATGTCGCAGTGCGCGACCGCGCCCTGCAGGGTCAGTGCCGACGACATGGCGTGCACGTGTGCGGGGTAGGCGCTCAGCTGGTCGGGGTCGACGAAGCCGAGGTGGAAGTCGCGGTGCGGAACCTGCGCCGCGCCACCGGGATTGACGACGTTCACCTGCGAGGTCACCTGGTAGCGCGGGCCGAGCCAGGCCTGGCAGACCAGTGCCAGCGCGTCGGCGGCGTAGTACTCGGCGAACACCCCGGGCGCGTGCAGCGCCAACTTCTGTGCGGCGTTCCAGATCCGGTCGTTGGCGCCCGCCGTGCCGAAGTGGTCGCCCGCCTCGCGTCCCTCGGCCTTCTGCGCGTCGATGATCGCGGTGAAGGCGTCCGACGCGGCGTCGACCACGTCGTGGGCGAACGCGTCCTCGAACACCACGACGCCGGGACCGTCGGTGAGCGCGTGGATCACCTCGGCCTGCAGGGCGCGCCGATCCGCACCCGCGATCGCGGCGGCGGAGTAGACGACGATGCCGTGGCGCACGTCGGCGGCGCACGGGTAGTCGGCGGGGTCGGTCTCGCGGGTCACCTGTGCGCGGAACGCGGCGAGGTCGCAGTCCGACGCACGGACCCACGCTGCGGCGGTGGTCGCGACGGGTGTGGTCATGTCCATGAGTCTCGCTGTGACGTGGGCCTCGATCAACACCAGAAACCCGTCAAAAACACCTCAGCGCGCGCTAACCTTCCACGCGAGCAGACACAAAGTCCCCTCGTTCCGGCCAGATGAGGGAAGTTCACGTCTGCTCGCGGGAAGAAGTTGCGGTAGGTACAGGGGGGCGAGGGTGGCGCACAGGTACAAGGTCCGCGAGATCGCGCAGCAGTCCGGGCTGAGCGAGGCGACGGTCGACCGCGTGCTCAACGACCGTCCCGGCGTGCGCGAGAACACCCGCGCCGAGGTGGCGCAAGCCATCGCCGACCTCGACAAGCAGCGGGCGCAGTTGCGGCTCAACGGACGTCGCTACCTGATCGACGTGGTGATGCACACCCCGCGCCGGTTCTCCGACGCCTTCCGCGCCGCGATCGAGGCCGAGCTGCCGGCGTTCGCGCCCGCGATGGTGCGCGCGAGGTTCCACCTGTGGGAGAGCGGTGAGACCTCGCAGATGGTGGACACGCTGTCCCGGATTCGGGGCAGCCACGGCGTCGTCCTCAAGGCGCAGGACCAGCCGGACGTCGTGGAGGCCGTCGACGCGCTCGTCGGTGCGGGCGTGCCCGTCGTCGCCTACACGACCGACGTCCCCGCGAGCGCGCGGTGCGCGTACGTCGGCATCGACAACCACGGCGCGGGCGTCACGGCCGCCTACCTGGTGAACCAGTGGCTCGGCGACGAGCCGTCCGACGTGCTGATCACGCTGAGCCGCACGGTGTTCCGCGGCGAGGGTGAACGCGAGGTCGGATTCCGCGCCGGGCTGCGCGGCTCGGGCCGGGCCATCGTCGAGGTCAGCGACGGCGACGGAATCGACGCCACCACCGAGGCGCTGGTCCTCGAGGCGCTGGAACGCAACCCGCGGATCGGGGCCGTCTACTCACCGGGCGGCGGCAACACCGCGACGGTCGAGGCGTTCGCACGGCTGGGCAGGACGTGCCGGGTGTTCGTCGCGCACGACCTCGACGCGGACAACCGGCGGTTGCTGCGCGACGGCCGCATCTCGGTGGTGCTGCACAACGACCTGCGGGCCGATGCCCGGCTGGCCATCCGGCAACTCCTCCAGCAGCACGGCGCGCTGCCCGCCGAACCGGTCCGGCCTGCACCGATCCAGGTGATCACGCCGTACAACATGCCCGGCTGACGCCGCCAGCACGACCCGTGAATCGTGCTTCCCGGTTTCTCCGACTACCATTTCGCCGCACCCCGACGACTGTTCGGGGGCGAACGTCGCGCATTCAGGAGATCGATCGGTGCAGCCAGGGCTCGTCAACGGGGTGACCGTGCTGGGCAACCTGGCCATCGACGTGATCAACGGCGCGCCGCCGAGCCCGGGCGGCTGCGCCTCGTTCGCCGGCGTCGCGCTGCAGGCGGTCGGCGGGCCCGGCCACATCGCCGCGCTAGGCGCCGAGCAGGACCACGCGCTGTTCGATCCACTGGTCGCACGATTCGGCGACCTGATCCGCATCCTCCCGTCGGCGGTCACCAGTGGGTTCCGGCTCGACTACGTCGACGTGGACCACCGACGGATGTCCGTCGACACCATCGGGCCGGTGTGGGGCCCCGACGAGATTGCCGCCGCCGACCCGGACACCACGTGGGTCCACCTCGCTCCGCTGCTGCGCACCGACTTCCCGGCGGACACGCTCGCGCTGCTCGCGTCGCGGGGTCACCGGGTGGCCTACGACGGCCAGGGGCTGGTGCGCGCCGACCGGATGGGACCGCTTCTCGAGAACCGTGACTTCGCTCCCGACCTGCTCGTCCACCTCGACATGCTCAAGCTCGCCGAGGACGAGGCCGTGGTGGTCGCCGACGGCGAGTTCGACCTCACTGCGGCAAAGCGGCTGGGCGTGCCGGAGATCGTCGTGACCTACGGGTCCGAGGGCTGCGACATCTATACCAACGGGTCCGTCGAGCGCGTGCCGGCCGCCTGGCGGGTCGACGGCGTGCAGACCACGGGAGCCGGTGACATGTTCACGGCGTGCTACGTCGCGCACCGCGCGGCGGGCGACGAGCCGGTCCCGTCTGCCGAACGCGCCAGCGAACTCGTCGCCCGAGAACTCGACAAGCGTCAAGAACGTCGTTCCGCCGGTCTGTCGTAGCCGCAGGTAGAGGGTCCGTCCGGACTGCTACCGATCGGTAACCACGCACTTAGAGAACGACGTTCTCTAAAAGTGACGAAGACCACAAATCCGAGCGGCCGCCGCCGAGCGCGGGTGTCCTGACCTGCACCGTTCGTCGACCTTTACCTGCTGGTAACCCGCGCGTCCGGTGAAGCCCAGCCTAAGAGAAGTGCAATAATCGGTACTGCCAGTGACAGAAAAATTCTGGCGTGTCATTCCGGCGGCGCATCGCGCGACATGGCCTTCTTCCGAAGCCTCGATCGCGACCCGGGATGACCGTCCGGTCCAATCCCGAAAGGCAGGGGTCGTGAGCTCGAACGGCAACGGCACCAGCAACGGCGGTTCCACGCCGAGGCAGAAGCTCGAGAAGGTCGTGATCCGCTTCGCCGGTGACTCCGGCGACGGCATGCAGCTGACCGGCGACCGCTTCACCTCCGAGGCCGCGCTCTTCGGCAACGACCTTGCGACGCAACCGAACTATCCCGCCGAGATCCGGGCACCACAGGGCACCCTGCCGGGTGTCTCGTCGTTCCAGATCCAGATCGCGGACTACGACATCCTCACCGCGGGCGACCGGCCGGACGTGCTGGTGGCGATGAACCCCGCCGCGCTCAAGGCGAACGTCGCCGACCTGCCCCGCGGCGGCCTCATCATCGCCAACTCCGACGAGTTCACCAAGCGCAACCTCGCCAAGGTCGGCTACGAGGCCAACCCGCTCGACTCCGACGAACTGTCCGACTACGTGGTCCAGCCCGTGGCGATGACGACGCTGACGCTCGGCGCCGTCGAGGCCATCGGCGCCACCAAGAAGGACGGCCAGCGCGCCAAGAACATGTTCGCCCTCGGGCTGCTGTCCTGGATGTACGGCCGCGAGCTGGCCCACAGCGAGTCGTTCATCCGCGAGAAGTTCTCCCGCAAGCCCGAAATCGCCGAGGCCAACGTCCTCGCGCTCAAGGCGGGCTGGAACTACGGCGAGACCACCGAGGCGTTCGCGACCACCTACGAGGTGTCGCCCGCCAAGCTGAACTCCGGCGACTACCGCCAGATCTCGGGCAACACGGCGCTGGCGTACGGCATCGTGACCGCGGGTCAGCTGGCCAACACGCAGGTCATCCTCGGCACGTACCCCATTACGCCGGCGTCGGACATCCTGCACGAGCTGTCCAAGCACAAGCACTTCAACGTCCTCACCTTCCAGGCCGAGGACGAGATCGCCGGCATCGGTGCGGCACTCGGTGCGTCCTACGGTGGCGCGCTCGGCGTGACCAGCACGTCGGGCCCCGGCGTCGCACTGAAGTCGGAGGCCATCGGCCTGGGCGTGATGATGGAGCTGCCGCTGCTCATCGTCGACGTGCAGCGCGGCGGCCCCTCGACGGGCCTGCCCACCAAGACCGAGCAGTCCGATCTCCTGCAGGCGCTCTACGGCCGCAACGGCGAGTCCCCGGTGGCCGTGCTGGCCCCGCGCTCCCCGTCGGACTGCTTCGACATCGCCGTCGAGGCGTCGCGGATTGCGCTGACGTACCGCACGCCGGTGATCATCCTGTCCGACGGCGCCATCGCGAACGGGTCCGAACCGTGGCGCATCCCGGACGTCGAGTCCTATGAGGCGATCGACCACACCTTCGCGAAGGAGGGCGAGCCCTTCCAGCCCTACGCCCGCAACCCGGAGACCCTCGCGCGACAGTTCGCCGTGCCGGGAACCCCCGGCCTGGAGCACCGCATCGGTGGGCTCGAGAAGGCCAACGGCTCGGGCAACATCTCCTACGAGCCCGCCAACCACGACCTCATGACGCGGTTGCGTCAGGCCAAGATCGACGGCATCGCGGTGCCCGACATCGAGGTCGACGATCCGAGCGGCGAGGCCGAACTGCTGCTCGTCGGGTGGGGCAGCTCCTACGGCCCGATCGGCGAGGCGTGCCGACGCGCCCGCCGCCAGGGCATCAAGGTGGCCCACGCCCACGTGCGTCACCTCAACCCGTTCCCGGCCAATCTGGGCGACGTGTTGAAGGCCTACCCGACCGTCGTCGCGCCGGAGATGAACCTCGGCCAGCTCGCCACGCTGCTGCGGGCGAAGTACCTGGTCGACGTGCAGTCCGTCACCAAGATGGAGGGCATGGCGTTCCTGGCCGACGAAGTCGAGGGAATCATCGACTCGGCGCTGGACGGAACGCTGGCGGAGAAGGAAACTGACAAGGCCAAGTTCGCACGGTTGGCAGCCGCCACCGTGGACATGGGAGTTGACGCATGACTGACGTGATTGGGGCCGATCTCGGCCTGACGCCCGCTGCTCTGACGAAGACCAGCTCGGTGCCGACCACCGACCAGCCGCAGAAGGCCAAGGACTTCACCAGCGACCAGGAGGTGCGCTGGTGCCCGGGCTGCGGTGACTACGTCATCCTGAACACCATCCGCAACTTCCTGCCCGAGCTGGGGCTGCGTCGCGAGAACATGGTGTTCGTCAGCGGCATCGGCTGCTCGAGCCGGTTCCCGTACTACCTCGAGACCTACGGTCTGCACTCGATCCACGGTCGCGCCCCGACCATCGCGACCGGTCTCGCGCTGGCCCGCGAGGACCTGTCGGTGTGGGTGGTGACCGGTGACGGTGATGCGCTCTCCATCGGCGGCAACCACCTGATCCACGCGCTGCGCCGCAACGTGAACCTGACGATCCTGCTGTTCAACAACCGCATCTACGGTCTGACCAAGGGTCAGTACTCGCCGACGTCCGAAGTCGGCAAGGTCACCAAGTCGACCCCGATGGGTTCGCTGGACTACCCGTTCAACCCGGTGTCCCTGGCGTTGGGTGCCGAGGCCACGTTCGTCGGTCGGGCGCTGGACTCCGACCGCAAGGGCCTCACCGAGGTGCTGCGCGCCGCCGCCGCCCACCGTGGCGCGGCGCTCGTCGAGATCATGCAGGACTGCCCGATCTTCAACGACGGGTCCTTCGACGCGCTCCGCAAGGAAGGCGCCGAGGAACGGCTCATCAACGTCGCGCACGGCCAGCCGATCACGTTCGGTGCCGAGGGCCAGTTCTGCGTGGTGAAGTCCGGTTACGGTCTCGAGGTCGGCAAGACCGCTGACGTCGACCCGTCCGACATCGTCGTGCACAACGCGGAGATCGACGACCCGGCGTACGCGTTCGCACTCTCGCGGCTCTCGGAGCAGAACCTCGAACACACCGTGATGGGCATCTTCCGTCAGGTCAGTCGCCCCACCTACGACGAGATGGCGCGCGATCAGGTGAGTTCTGCAATGGATTCCAAGCCCCACGACACCGCGGCTCTGCAATCCTTGCTCCGTGGAAAAGACACCTGGACCGTCGACTGACGTCTCTGCTCCGCTGGCCGCGATCGTGCTGGCCGGCGGAGCCTCGCGGCGGATGGGCCGAGACAAGGCCACCGTGCGCCTTCCCGGTCCCGACGGCGCGACCACCATGGTCGAGCGGATCGTCGCGACCCTGACCGACCGCTGTAGCCGCGTCTTCGTGATCGCCGCCCCCGGTCAGCCGCTGCCCGATCTGGTGGCGACCATCCTGCGCGACGAGGTCCGCGGCGTGGGTCCGTTGCTCGCCACGGCGCGCGGCCTGCACGCCGCCGCCGACGCCGGCTTCGAGTGGGCCTTCGTGAGCGCTGTCGACATGCCACTGCTCGACGTCGAGTTGATCGACGCCCTCGTCGGCCCCGCGCGACGACTTGGCGTCGACGTCGTCCTGCCGTGGGACGGCCGCGACCACTACTTGGCCGGCGTCTACCGCACCGATCTGGCGACTCGCGCCGACGCACTCGTCGCCGCGGGTGAGCGCAGCATGCGCGCGTTGGTCGGTGCGGCCGACACCCAGCGCGTGGTCATGCCCGAGCAGCGCTCGTTGCTGAACGTCAACACGCCGGCCGACATCGCGTAGATCACTTCAGCAAATTGTCAATTCGGTCGTGAATTTAGGCCGATTCGACGCTTCGCCATTCTTCTCGTCGATTCACCGGCCTTCCGAACGTGGTAACGACGTCAAAATGGGGCCCGGCTGCTCTCGATCCCCAGGGCGCGCAAGGCGGATGCCGGGGCGCCAAGGCGCTGTCGCACAACGGATGTGACCGTGCAGGACGACCATCGTGAATGGCGCGCAAGGCCTTTGATTTCGTCGATCGCTGGCTCGTAGGCGTAGAAATGCGTTCCCGTCGATCGAAACGCACGGCGAGTGGTCTGATGTGCGATTGAGGTGCGGGACATACGCTTCCGTGTACGTTCTCGTTCATCATCGAATCACGTTGCACACGAGATCCGTTCGAGGACACGTGCCGATTGGATGACCGCACGGTCGCCACAGCACGTCGGGAAAACCGTTGTTCGACAGTAGATTCGAGTCACCTCGATGTCTCTCGAGTTCATTGGCCGTAGCGAACCGCTCACTACGCCGGGCCCCGATATCCTTCGGAATCGCTGTGGGAGAACCAAAGTCGTCGTTGCGAGTTGGACGAAACGGTGAATTCATGTGCGCCGGGTCACAAATCACTGGTGACGTGCATCACGAAAATGGCTGCGGCGGCCGGCCTGTTTCGCGTGCCTAGGTAGCGGTGCTGACCTGCCGATATGTGCCCGAATCCGCGCCGTGATCGAAACGTTATCTGCCGGGTGGCGGCAGATTTCAAACATGACTTCGTCAGAAATTATTCGTAGGGTCCCATCGACTCCTCAGGAGCAAACAACTCAACAATCACGAAACTTGCGTGTGAGCAGGGGACGCGGTGGGTCGGGACCGTCTGGTTCCCGCGCCTGCCCGTCGTCACGGACGTCGTTCGTCCGGTGCGACGGATCTGGTCCCCCTGCTGTCGTGCCCGACGGAGACGGCACGGCCCAACCCTCCTACCTGGGTGACCAGGTGACGCATGTCCGCGACTGCGCGGACGTGTCGTGGTGCGCGCTTGGCGAAAGGATCGAAGTTTGAAGAACATCCGTATGACGCTCAGGTCGGCCACCATCGCCGGAGCCCTCGTGGCGGCTCCGCTCGCTGGAATGCTGGTGGCGGCTGGACCTGCGAATGCGGACGGCGTGAACTGGGACGCCGTTGCTGCCTGCGAGTCGGGCGGCAACTGGTCGACCGCAACCGGAAACGGGTACTACGGCGGTCTGCAGTTCACCATGGGTACGTGGCGCTCGAACGGCGGCAGCGGCTCACCGCACAACGCCAGCCGCGAGGAGCAGATTCGCGTCGCCAACAACGTGCTCAGCACGCAGGGCATCGGCGCCTGGCCGGTCTGCGGTCGGCGCGGCTGATCTCACCGAAGGGCGGTGTCGGGCGAGCTGTCCGGCACCGTCCTTCGTCGTCCCACCTACCTCACCTTCCTCTGCTTTCCATCACGCCCCGATAAAGAACGTCCACCTCTTCTGTAACGCATGACGTGGGTCACACGACCTATCACGTGACTGCCTCAGCGCGAGCACGCCACGCCGAAGCGGTCCTCGTGTCAACCGGTCGGGGAAGGACCGCAGAGATGAACGTCAGCACCGCACGTCGCAGCAGAATCGCCACCGGCCTACGGCTCGTGGTCGCCAAGGGCCTCCGGCTCGTCGTCCTGACCGGCGCGTTCGCCATCGTTGCGACCGCCATGGCCACGGCCTTCTCCGGTGGCACCGCACACGCGGACACCATGAACTGGGACGCCGTCGCCAAGTGCGAGTCGGGCGGAAACTGGGCGGCCAACACCGGCAACGGGCACTACGGCGGCCTGCAGTTCAAGCAGGCGACCTGGAGTTCCAACGGCGGCTACGGCTCGCCTGCGTTCGCCTCCCGTGCCGAGCAGATCCGGGTGGCCGAGAACGTCCTGCAGTCCCAGGGCGTGAAGGCCTGGCCGAAGTGCGGTCCCCTCGGCGGGCAGCCCGCGGTGTGGAAGACGCCCGGTGCGCCGACCACGGCCGGTGGAACCGGTACCGGGTGCGACGCGATTCGCCCGGGCGGCGTCTTCGGCATCATCGACCTGCGCACGATGTGCTCCACCTTCCTCGCACCGCTCGCGGCGTTCGGCCAGGTGCGCTGAGTCCTACCGACTCACCGCTCCGGCAGGACGAAGGCCGACCGGGCGGCGACCGAGGCCAGGTGCCGGGTCAGGATGGCCTCCGGTACGACGGCCGACGCCCGCATCACCGCCGCGCCCACGACCGCCGGACGCACGTTGACCAGCCGGCCGATCATCCTGGACTCACGGGCGAGCGCCCGCGTCCGCGGCCGACGCGCGGCGGCGAAGCGGGCGAACGCGGCCGATAGGTCGTCACCGCGTCCGACGCAGTGCGCGAGTACCGCCGCATCCTCCACGCCCTGACATCCGCCCTGGCCGAGGTGTGGCCGCATCGGATGTGCGGCGTCCCCGACGATGGTCACCGGCCCGCGGGACCACACCCGGGCCTCGTCGCGGTCGTACAGGTCGGTGCGCAGGACCGCATCGGGGTCGGTGGCGGCCAACAGCGACGGGATCGGCTCCGCCCAGTCGGCGTACTTCGCGCGGAGATGGGTCAGTTCGCCGTCGGGCGCCGATCCGCCCTCGGGGCCGCGCTCGGTACCGAACCAGTAGGTGTGCCCGGTGCCCAGGGGTACGTGGCCGAATTCCGTTCCGACGCCCATCGTCTCGCCGGCGAGGTCGGGATCGATCGCGTAATCGGCGACGCCGCGCCACGCGGTGTACCCCGCATAGCGGCGCCGCAGCGGACCGTTCAGGTGCCGCGCGATCACCGACCCGACGCCGTCGGCACCGATCACCGCCGCGGCCTCGTGCGTATTGCCATCGGCCAGCGTCACGCGAACGTCACGCCCCGACGTCGCGAGACCCGTTGCCGCCGAACCGGACACGATCGACCCCTCGACGAGGGCATCGGTGAGCAGACCCGTCAGGACCGACCGTCTGACCACGACCAGCGGTTCACCGAGCGCGGTGACGATTCGCTCGGGGGAGGGGCGTCGCAACCATCGCCCGTCGCTCCACCGCATCGCGCCGGCTGCCACCCGTCCTCCGGACTCGCGCACGGCGTCACCGAGCCCGATCTCATCAAAGGCCGCAAGCGCATTGGGCCAGATGCTGATCCCCGCACCCGAGGTGGTGTCGGACCTCTCCTCGACGATCGTGACGTCGTGGCCGCGTCGCTGCAGTGCGACGGCCGTGGCGAGACCGGCGATGCCGGCGCCGACGACGAGGATCCGTTGCGTCATGCCCCGACGCTAGCGCTCGCCTAGAGGTCGAAGACCAGCAGCGTGCTGGTGGCCGTCGCCACGACGGCACCGTTCGCGTCCGTCACGACGCCTTCGGTGAAGCCGACGCGGGAACCGGCCTTGACCACGGTGCCCGTTGCCGTCAGCGGTCCGTTGGCCAGTCGGACGGCCTTGAGGTAGTTCACCTTGATCTCGATCGACGTGTATCCCTTGCCCTGCGGCAGGGTGCTGTGCAGCGCGCATCCCGCGACCGAGTCGAGCAGCGTGCACACCAGGCCGCCGTGGATGGCGCCGATCGGATTGAAGGCGGACTCGTCGGGCGTGCAGTCGAACACCACGCGACCCGGTTCCGCCGACACCATGCCGAACGCCATCAGGCCGGAGATCGGCGGCGGCGGCAGGGTGCCGTCGACCATGGCACGCAGGTAGTCGATGCCCGCCATCGACAGTCCGGCGGCCGTGGTGGGCGCCGGGTCGTGCCACTCGACGACCTTGGTGCGTCGCTCGCCCCACTCGGTGGTCGGGACTTCGGTCGGTTCGGCGGTCACGGGATCTCCTTCGGGGTCATGACGAGGGCAGGACGGGTGTGTCGGTGCGGGTCGTCGTCGGCCACGGCGTGGTCGAGGCCCCAGGCCAGCAGTCCCTCGAGGACGGGCGCGAGTGCGCGACCCGAGTCCGTGAGTACGTACTCGTCACGGTGTGCCGTGCGCGGCACCCGGGCGAGGACGCCCGCCGCCTCCAGGGTCTTCAGCCGCGCGGCGATGCGGTCGCGCGGTGCGCCGGTGCCGCGGACGATGTCGCTGAATCGGGTGGCGCCGAGGAAGACCTCTCGCACGACGAGCAGAGCCCATCGCTCGCCGACCACCTCCAGGGCGGCCGCGATCGGACACGGCCGGCCGGGGAGATCACCGAGAGGCGAGGTGGGCACCGGGTCAGCATGCCGGTGATCGGTTTGAAAATCAAACCATTGTGGAACCACGTGCGGTTCCGCCAGTGCGCCATTCCGTGGCGCGGTGCGGCTAGGCCGCGGTGCCGGTGGGTGGTTCGGGCCTGCCGGGTTCGTAGCCGTCGTGGGTGCCTTCGGTCTCGGCGGGTTCGGGGTGCGCGGGCGCTCCGGTGGCCGGCGGGGTGTCTGGAGTCTGGGGGCCGAACGTTTCGGTCTGTGCCGCTGCGCGTTTGCGGGCGGCGCGTTGCTTCTCGGCGGCGGCCCAGGTGGGATCGACGGGCCACCAGGGGATGGGCTCGGTGTCGTCGGAGAGGTCGGTGTCGTCCGGGGTTGGCGTGCGGGCGGCGCGTTCGGCTTCGGCGGCGGCCCAGGTGGGGTCGACGGGCCACCAGGGGATGGGCTCGGTGTCGTCGGCTGTGCTGTGTTCTTCGGCGTTTTCAACGGTGTCGTCGTCGGATGCCGTTGTGTTGTGGGTCGATACGTCGGTGTCGGTCCACCCGGTGTCGGCGTCGTCGGGGTGCCAGGCGTCGTCGGGTGGGGGTCGGAGTTGTTCGGGGTGGTGGTAGTCGTTGGTGCGTTTCTGGCCGGTGTCGAGCGTCGGTGGGGGGATCCACTCCACATCGTGGGTGTCGGTGATGCGGGTGGTCCAGCCGCCGGGTCCGACGGCGCGGTTGTCGGGTCCGCAGGCCAGGGCCAAATCGTCGACGTTGGTGTCCCCGCCGGCGCTCCAGTCCTGGGTGGCGTGGTGGACTTGGGTGCCGTAGGCGGGGACGGTGCAGCCGGGTTTGGTGCAGCCCCCGTCGCGGGCGATCAACGCCAACCGCTGCGCCACCGACGCGGTGCGGCGGGTGCGGAACAGGTCGAGGACGGAACCGGTGGCGTCGTCGAACACCGCCAGATAATTCGTCGCATCCTTCTGCGCGGCCATGTTCAGGACGTCGGCGACCGGGACGATGGTGCCGCCGCCGGTGACGCCGATCCCCGCCCGAGTCTGCAGGTCCTGGAGGGTGGTGCGGACGATGACGGTGGTGGGCAGGCCGTTGAGGTGCCCGAGGTCGCCCTTGTCGAGTGCCATTCTGCCGATGTATTCGAATGCGTCGTGGCGGCGTTGGGCGGGGGTGCGGAGGTCGCCGTCGATCTGCTGCTGGGTGGGGGTGCCCGTGGTGCAGGGATGCTCGTCGGCGGGGTTGCACATCCCGGGAGCGGAGAATCGGGCGTTGAGTACTTCCCACACCGCGTACGCCGCGGGGGTGAGGTCGCCGGTGATGCCGATGGTGGAGTCGTCGCGTTGTTTGGTGAACACGATGTTGCGGCGCCGGGCGCGTTCGGCGTCGTCGGGGGGTGGGCCGTCCTGGTCGAGGAGGTACACGGTGCGCCGCGCCACGTCGTCGAGTGCGTCGGGGCCGGATCCGACGGCGTGGCGGACCCAGTCGACTTCGACGCGGTCGCGGGTGGCGGTGTCGACCCAGCCGGGCAGGCGTTTGAGGTGTTTGCGGATCACCGCGACGTGCTCGGCGGTGATGAATCCGAGGCGTTGGGCGGCGGCGGTCGCCGGCAGCTGGGGTGGCATCGGCGCCCCGGATAAGGCTCGTCGGGGGGCGAGGAGGTCGGCGTCGGTGAGTCGGCGGTTGGCTTCGGTGGTGGAGATGCGGTACCGGGTCGCGAGGACGTCGCGCCAGGACTTCGCGCCCATCTCCGCCGGTGTGGATTGCGCCTTCAGTTGGGCGAGGAGGCGGTGGTTCTGGGTGGGGAGTTGGCAGTGGTGGGTTTCGAGTTCGTCCATCACCTCGAGGAGTTCGGTGGGGGTGAGGGATTGGGTGTCGCAGGCGGCGAAGGTGGCGTAGGCGTCGCGCAGCGCGGTGAGCGCTTCACTGACCTCGCCATTCGACATACATCGAACATACGTTCGATGGTCGATGATTTCAAGGGTTTACGCCTGAGAAAACACGAAGAAACCAACCGTCCTGTGACTCCTGAAACGCAAGTGACACAAGGTGTTCGGCGCAGTCGAGCGTCACGGGTCGGCCGCGTCGATCGTCGTCGTCCCCACTCCTCGTCCCCACTCCACGCCCCGGCGTGTGCTACCACGGATGCGTGACCCCGACGCCGTTTCACGACCTCGACGCCTTCCTCGGACTTCCGCGCGTGGCCGTCCTCGCCGTGTCGCCCGACGGATCCCGCGTCGTCACCACGATCTCCCGACTGAACGATGCATCCACCGAACTCCTCAGTGCCATATGGGAACTCGACGTCGACGCCGTCGAACCCGCCCGTCGGCTCACGCACGGTGCCGCCGGGGAGTCCGCACCCGTCTTTGCCCACGACGGCGACCTTCTCTTCCTCGCCAAGAGACAGACAGCGGACGAGCCCGCACCGCCGCCCGCGCTGTGGCGGCTCCCGGCGACGGGCGGTGAGGCCCAGCTGGAACTGGCGCTCGCGGGAGGCGTCGACGGCGCGATCCCGGCCACCGACGCCGACGTCGTGATCGTCCGCGCCTCCCTGCTGCCGTCGGCCGGCGACGTGGCGGAGGACCGGCGCCTGCGCGCGCTGCGCAAGGACGGCAAGGTGACGGCGATCCTGCACTCGGGATATCCGGTCCGCCACTGGGACCACGACCTCGGTCCGGCCCAACCGCACCTGCTTCGCGTCGACGGAGTCCGCGATCTCACCCCGCATCCCGGATCCGCACTGCGTGAGGCCGACGTCGACCTGAGCAGCGACGGCGAGTTCGCCGTCATCACCTGGCGGGTCCCCGCGCCGGACGCCTCCAGTCGGGTGCTCCTGATGCGCTGCGACACCACCACCGGCGAGCAGACGATCCTGGTGGACGACCCCGACGCGGATCTCGGTCATCCGGTGCTGTCGCCCGACGGCGCACGCGTCGCCTATCTGCGCGAGTCGTTCAGCACGCCCTCCGACGCACCGCGAATCACACTGTGGTGTCTGACGTTCGGCGAAGAGCCCGTGCATGTGGGCGCGGAGTGGGATCGCTGGCCGACGTCGGTCGCGTGGGCCCGGGACGGATCCGTACTGCTGGTCACCGCCGACGAGAACGGGCGCGGCCCGGTCTTCGCGATCGATCCGGCGGACTCGTCGGTCACCCGCCTGACCGACGACGACTTCACCTACACGAACGTGATCCCGCTGCCGGGTGGCGGCTTCGTCGCGCTGCGCAGCTCGTACCTGGCCCCGGCGCACCCCGTGCGCGTCGGCACCGACGGCGTGGCCACCGAACTGCCGTGCGTCGAAAGGACCGCCCTCCCTGGTGAACTCGTCGAGACCACCGCCCTCGCCTCGGACGGCACCACCATCCGGTCGTGGCTGGTGCTACCGGACGATTCCGCACCCGCGCCGCTCGTCCTGTGGATCCATGGGGGACCGCTCAACAGCTGGAACGCCTGGCATTGGCGATGGTGCCCCTGGTTGCTCGCGGCCCGCGGATACGCCGTCCTGCTGCCCGATCCCGCCCTGTCGACCGGCTACGGTCAGGACTTCGTCCAGCGGGGCTGGGGGGCGTGGGGCGAGGCGCCCTACACCGACCTGATGGCTGCGACGGACTCCGCACTGGGGCACCCACGCGTCGACGGCACGCGGACGGCCGCGATGGGCGGCTCGTTCGGCGGCTACATGGCCAACTGGATCGCCGGTCACACGAACCGATTCCGGGCGATCGTCACCCACGCGAGCCTGTGGGCGCTCGACCAGTTCGCCCACACCACCGACGGCGCCGACTGGTGGGCCCGTGAGATGACGGCCGAGATGACCGACCGCAACTCACCGCACCGGCACGTGCGGGACATCCGCACGCCGATGCTCGTCATCCACGGCGACGAGGACTACCGCGTGCCGATCGGAGAGGCGCTGCGGCTCTGGTACGAATTGCTCGCGTCGTCGGCGTCGCCCGCCGCCGCCGACGGCTCGAGTCCACACCGCTTCCTGTACTACCCCGACGAGGGGCACTGGATCACCTCGCCGCAGCACGCCAAGATCTGGTACCAGGTGGTGACGTCCTTCCTCGGCGTGCACCTCCTCGGCCTCGACGAGGACCTGCCCGAAGCCCTCGGCTGAACCCGGACGGCCGAGCGCCGACCGGTAGTTTGAAAGCATGACCGCAGCACAGCGAGAGTTCGACATCGTCCTGTACGGCGCCACCGGATTCGTCGGCAAACTCACCGCCGACTACCTCGCGAGGCACGGGGGTGATGCCCGCATCGCGCTGGCCGGCCGGTCGCCGGCGAAGCTGCGGGGCGTGCGGGACACCCTCGGACCCACCGCCGCCGACTGGGCACTGATCGAGGCCGACGCGTCGCAGCCGTCCACGCTCAACGACATGGCGTCGCGCACCCGCGTGGTCGTGACGACGGTCGGCCCCTACACCAAGTACGGCCTGCCGCTGGTGTCCGCGTGTGCCGCTGCCGGGACGGACTACGCCGACCTCACCGGCGAGACGATGTTCGTCCGCGACAGCATCGACACCTACCACAAGCAGGCCGCCGACACCGGCGCGCGGATCGTGCACGCCTGCGGTTTCGACTCCATTCCGTCCGACCTCAGCGTCTACGCGCTGCACCGGCAGGCCGAGCAGGACGGCACCGGCCAGCTGGGGGACACGACGCTCGTCGTGCGCCGCTTCGCGGGCGGGGTCTCCGGTGGCACGCTCGCCTCGATGCTCGAGGTGCTGGACACCGCGTCGTCCGACCCCGAGGCGCGACGCGAGATGAACGACCCGTACACGCTGTCCACCGATCGTGGCGCCGAACCGGACCTCGGCCACCAGACCGACACCCCGTGGCGCCGCGGCCGCGAGATCGCGCCCGAACTCGACGGCATCTGGGCGGGCGCATTCGCGATGGGCGCGCCGAACTCCCGGATCGTCCGACGCAGCAACGCCCTGCTCGACTGGTCCTACGGCCGCACGTTCCGCTACGCCGAGACCATGAGCATGGGGTCCTCGATCGTCGCCCCCATCGCCGCGGCCGTCGACACCGCCGCGAACGTCGCGATGCTCGGCCTCGGCGGCCGGTACTTCAACAAGCTGCCCCGCGGCCTGATCGATCGCATGCTGCCCAAGCCCGGCACCGGACCCAGCGAAAGCACCCGGGAGAAGGGGCATTACACGGTCGAGACGTACACGACGACCACGTCCGGCGCCCGCTACCGCGCGACGATGTCGCAGCAGGGCGATCCCGGGTACAAGGCCACCTCGGTGCTGCTCGGCGAGTGCGGC
This sequence comes from Mycobacterium sp. PTI7, assembly GCF_056679845.1. Lineage (NCBI taxonomy): Bacteria > Bacillati > Actinomycetota > Actinomycetes > Mycobacteriales > Mycobacteriaceae > Mycobacterium > Mycobacterium sp. PTI7. Next base: position 2,674,367 of record NZ_CM155252.1, on the reverse strand, counting down.
CTGGCGCTCGCGCTGGACCGCGACGACCTGTCCGACCTGCACGGCGTGCTGACGCCGGCGGCCGCGATGGGCGACGCGCTGCTCGCCCGCTTCCCGGGCGCCGGGGTCACGCTGACCACCGAACGTCTGGCCTGAACCCGGGAGCGGAGAACCCGCGTGGGTCCGCGTCACGGCGGCTAGTGTCGCAGTGGATCGACTGACATCCCAGCGACGAAGGTGGACACGTCATGGCCGGCCTCGACGAACTGTTCGACCAGATCCCCACGGCCCAGATCGCGGCCCGGTTGGGTGCCGACCAGGGTGAGGTGGACGGCGCCGTCCGAAATCTCGTCCCGTTGCTCGTCGGCGGTCTCCAGCAGAACGCCCAGGACCCGGGCAAGGCCGCCGGCATCGAGAACGCCGCAGGCAGCCATGCCGCGCGTGGACTGCTCGACGGCGGCGTCGACGTCGGCCAGGTCGACGAGGCCGACGGCTCCAAGGCCGTCGCCAAGATCTTCGGCGGCAACGACACCGGCCAGGTGGCGTCGGCGCTCGCGGGCGGTGGTGGCGGCAACTCGGAGCTGATCAAGAAACTGCTGCCCATCCTCACGCCGATCGTGCTGGCCTACATCGGCAAGAAGTTGTCGGGCGGCGGCACCGCGACCGGACAGCAGTCCTCCGGCGGGGGACTCGGCGACGTCCTGGGCAGCATCCTGGGTGGGGGCCAGGGCGGCGGGCAGGGCGGCGCCGACAATCCGCTGGGCAGCATCCTGGGCAGCGTGCTCGGCGGCAACCAGGGCGGCGGCGGACTCGGCGACATCCTCGGCGGGCTGCTCGGCGGCAAGAAGTAGCCCGACGCGCCGCTGGGGCGAACCGCGTCGACACCCGGCCGTGCGGTCTTCCTAGAATGTGGAGGTGACCGACTCTTCGCAGCCCTCCGACAACCCCGGGGTCTCCGCCCTGCCGAAGTCGTGGGACCCGGGCGAGGTGGAGAGCGAGCTGTACCAGGGCTGGGTGGACGCCGGATACTTCACCGCGGACCCGTCCAGCACCAAGCCGCCGTACTCCATCGTGCTCCCGCCCCCGAACGTCACCGGCAGCCTGCACATGGGGCACGCCCTCGACCACACGATCATGGACGTGCTCACCCGTCGCAAGCGCATGCAGGGCTATGAGGTGCTGTGGCTGCCGGGTATGGACCATGCCGGCATCGCGACGCAGACGCTGGTGGAGAAGCAGCTGGCCGTCGACGGCAAGTCCAAGGAGGACTTCGGCCGCGAACTGTTCATCGACAAGGTGTGGGACTGGAAGCGCGAGTCCGGCGGCACCATCGGCGCGCAGATGCGCCGCATCGGAGACGGCGTCGACTGGAGTCGTGACCGCTTCACGATGGACGACGGACTGTCCCGCGCCGTCCGGACCATCTTCAAGAAGCTGTACGACACCGGGCTGATCTACCAGGCCGAGCGCCTGGTCAACTGGTCGCCCGTGCTCGAGACGGCCATCTCCGACCTCGAGGTGAAGTACGAGGACGTCGAGGGTGAGCTGGTGTCGTTCCGGTACGGCTCGATGAACGACGACGAGCCGCACATCGTGGTCGCCACCACCCGGATGGAGACCATGCTGGGCGACACCGCGGTCGCGGTGCACCCCGACGACGACCGGTACCGCGCGCTGGTCGGGCAGACCCTGCCGCACCCGTTCCTCGACACCACGATCGTGATCGTGGCCGACGCGCACGTCGACCCCGAATTCGGCACCGGTGCCGTCAAGGTGACCCCCGCCCACGACCCCAACGACTTCGAGATCGGCGTCCGTCACGACCTGCCGATGCCGTCGATCCTGGACACCCGCGGCCGGATCACCGGCACGGGCACCCGATTCGACGGGATGGACCGCTTCGAGGCGCGGGTGGCCGTGCGCGAGGCGCTCGCCGAGCAGGGCCGCATCGTCGCCGAGAAGCGTCCTTACCTGCACAGCGTGGGCCACTCGGAGCGCAGCGGCGAGCCCATCGAACCGCGGCTGTCGCTGCAGTGGTGGGTCAAGGTCGAGTCGCTGGCCAAGGCGGCGGGCGACGCGGTCCGCAACGGCGACACGGTGATCCACCCCAAGAGCCTGGAACCGCGGTGGTTCGCCTGGGTGGACGACATGCACGACTGGTGCATCTCGCGGCAGCTGTGGTGGGGACACCGCATCCCCATCTGGCACGGTCCCGACGGCCAGAAGGTCTGCGTCGGACCCGACGAGACCCCGCCCGAGGGCTGGGAGCAGGACCCCGACGTCCTCGACACCTGGTTCTCGTCGGCGCTGTGGCCCTTCTCGACGATGGGCTGGCCCGAGAGCACGCCCGAACTCGAGAAGTTCTATCCCACCAGCGTTCTCGTCACCGGATACGACATCCTCTTCTTCTGGGTGGCGCGCATGATGATGTTCGGGACGTTCGTCGGCGACGACGACGTCATCACCTCCGGCGGGGCGCGTGGTCCGCAGGTGCCCTTCGAGAACGTCTTCCTGCACGGTCTGATCCGCGACGAGTTCGGCCGCAAGATGAGCAAGTCGAAGGGCAACGGCATCGACCCCCTCGACTGGGTCGAGACGTTCGGCGCCGACGCGCTGCGGTTCACGCTGGCGCGTGGCGCCAGTCCCGGCGGTGACCTGTCCATCGGCGAGGACCACGCCCGAGCCTCGCGCAACTTCGCGACCAAGCTCTTCAACGCGACCAAGTTCGCACTGATGAACGGCGCGGCGCCAGCACCGCTACCCGCGGCCGACGCCCTCACCGACGCAGATCGCTGGATCCTCGGGCGGCTCGAAGAGGTTCGCGCAGAGGTGGATTCGACGCTCGACGGCTACGAGTTCAGTCGCGCCTGCGAGGCGCTCTACCACTTCGCATGGGACGAGTTCTGCGACTGGTACCTCGAATTGGCCAAGGTCCAGCTCGCCGGCGACCCCGCCGGTCCCACCAACGCGGTGCTCGCAGCGGTCCTCGACTCGCTGCTCAAACTGCTGCACCCGGTGATGCCGTTCGTCACCGAGACCCTGTGGAAGACGCTCACCGGCGGCGAGTCGCTGGTGGTGGCCCAGTGGCCCGAGCCGTCCGGGCACACGACCGATGCGACTGCGGTGCAACGGATCACCGACATGCAGCGACTGGTGACCGAGGTGCGACGCTTCCGCAGCGATCAGGGGCTGGGCGATCGGCAGCGCGTGCCGGCCCGGCTCGTCGGGATCGGCGGGGCCGACCTCGACACGCAGGTGGCCGCCGTGGCGTCGCTGGCGTGGCTCACCGAACCCGCCGACGGGTTCGCGCCCTCGGCGTCGGTCGAAGTGCGACTGTCGCAGGGGACCGTCACCGTCGAACTCGACACGTCGGGCACGGTCGACGTGGCCGCCGAACGCCGCCGGCTCGAGAAGGACCTGGCCGCCGCGCAGAAGGAACTGGCCCAGACCACCGGCAAGCTCGGCAACGAGGCGTTCCTCGCCAAGGCGCCCGAGCCCGTCGTCGAGAAGATCCGCGGCCGTAGGCAATTGGCGGCCGAGGAGGTCGAGCGGATCTCCGGTCGCCTCGCCGGCCTCCCGGCGGGCGGATAGCCGACCGTGACGTCACCCGAACCCACCCCCGACGAGATCGCCTCGCTGCTCCAGGTCGAGCACCTCCTGGACCAGCGCTGGCCCGAGACCAAGCTCGAGCCGAGCACGGCCCGGATCAGCGCCCTGATGGAACTGCTGGGCTCGCCGCAGCGGGCCTACCCGAGCATCCACGTGGCGGGCACCAACGGCAAGACGTCGGTGGTCCGGTTGATCGACGCGCTGCTGATCGCCCTGCACCGGCGGACCGGACGCACCACCAGCCCACACCTGCAGTCGGCGGTCGAGCGCATCGCGATCGACGGGCTACCCATCACCCCGGCGCGCTACGTCGAGACCTACCGCGAGATCGAGCCGTTCGTCGAACTCGTCGACCAGCAGTCGGAGGCCACCGGCGGGCCGAAGATGAGCAAGTTCGAGGTGCTCACCGCGATGGCGTTCGCCGCGTTCGCGGACGCTCCGGTGGACGTCGCGGTGGTCGAGGTCGGGATGGGCGGGCGGTGGGACGCCACCAACGTCGTCGACGCGCCGGTCGCCGTCATCACGCCGATCGGCATCGACCACACCGAGTACCTCGGCGACACGGTGGCCGAGATCGCCGGCGAGAAGGCCGGCATCATCGTGAAGGCCAAGGACGACCTCGTGCCGGTCGACACCGTCGCGGTGATCGGCAGGCAGCCACCCGAGGCCATGGAGGCGCTGCTCGCACAGGCGGTCCGCAGCGACGCCGCCGTCGCCCGCGAGGACTCCGAGTTCGCGGTCCTCGGTCGCGAGATCGCCGTCGGCGGACAGCTTCTCGAGCTGCAGGGTCTGAGCGGTACCTACACCGACGTCTTCCTCCCGCTGCACGGTGAGCACCAGGCGCACAACGCGGTCCTGGCGCTGGCGGCGGTCGAGGCGTTCTTCGGTGCGGGTGCCGACCGCCAGCTCGACGTCGACGCGGTCCGGGCCGGCTTCGCCTCCGTCGCCAGCCCCGGCCGACTCGAACGCATGCGTAGCGCGCCCACCGTCTTCATCGACGCCGCCCACAATCCTGCGGGCGCCGCGGCACTGGCCACCACGCTGGAGCAGGAGTTCGACTTCCGCTACCTCGTCGGCGTGGTGTCGGTGATGGCGGACAAGGACGTCGACGGGATGCTGGCCGCCCTCGAGCCGGCATTCGACGTCATCGTCGTCACCCACAACGGCTCGCCGCGCGCGATGGACGTCGAATCGCTCGCGATGCGCGCCGAGGAGCGGTTCGGGCCCGAACGCGTCGTCACCGCCGCCACCCTTCCCGATGCCATCGAAACCGCGACCGCGATGGTGGAGCAGGCGGGGGAGGACGACGGCTTCTCCGGTTCGGGCATGGTCATCACGGGCTCCGTCGTCACCGCCGGGGCCGCACGCACACTCTTCGGACGGGACCCACAGTGACCGCACCACCACCCGACGCCCCCGCCCCGCCCGACCCGTGGCGCAGCTTCCGCGGCGTCATGGCGGGCACGCTCATCCTCGAGGCGATCGTCGTGCTGCTGGCACTGCCCGTCGTGTCGATGTCGCAGGGCGGCCTCACCGTGTGGTCGGGCGGCTTCCTGATCGGCATGGCCGTCGTGCTCGTGCTGATGTCCGGCGTGCAGGGCAGGTCGTGGGCGCTCTCGGCGAACCTCGGCATCCAGGGTCTGCTCGTGGCGGGAGTGTTCATCCATCCCGCCATCGCCTTCATCGGCGTGGTGTTCGTGGCCGTCTGGCTGCTGATCGCGTACCTGCGGGCCGAGGTCAAGCGGCGCCAGGATCGCGGGGAACTGCCGGGGCAGCAGAACGTTCAGGACTGACCGGTACGCTGTGCGCCGTGACTGACGCGATCGAACGAACCCTTGTCCTGGTCAAGCCCGACGGCGTTCGGCGTCAACTCGTCGGGGAGATCCTCGGCCGCATCGAGCGCAAGGGGCTGACCATCGCCGCCCTGGAACTCAAGACCGTGACCGACGAGGTCGCCCGCGCGCACTACGCGGAGCACGAGGACAAGCCGTTCTTCCCGTCGCTGCTGGAATTCATCACCTCGGGTCCCGTGGTCGCCGCCGTCATCGAGGGCCCGCGTGCCATTGCCGCGTTCCGTCAGATCGCCGGCGGCACCGATCCGGTGGAGAAGGCCACGCCCGGCACGATCCGCGCTGACCTGGCCCTCGTCACCCAGGACAACCTCGTCCACGGCTCGGATTCGCCCGAGTCCGCGGCTCGCGAGATCGATCTCTGGTTCCCCGGGCGTTAGCTGTCCGTCCTCCAACCGACGGCACCTCGTCGGTTTCGCCGCAGCGGTGTGGGATACTGGCGTCGGGTAACCGGTTCACTACCAGAATCGGGCATCCGGATGAAGACTTGGACGAGCGCGACCACCCATGCGTATCAAGGGTGTGGCGCCGACCGTCCAACCATCATTCAGCCAGGCATCGGGGGCTCACCACGAGCCGCCCGGAGCGAGACCATACAAGCCCGGGGAACCCCTCGGGCTCATAGCGGAAGCCCTCGCGTGGCCGCGTCGACATGACGCGCCCGGGGGCTGAGGAGATTTCGTGGCCCATGATGCGCCTACCCAAGATCAGCCCGAAGACAGCCAGCACGAGCAGGATCCCCCTGCCGAGCTGACCGATGCAGGCCCGACCGACGACGTCGTCGAGGCCGACTCGGACGCCGTCCCCACCGTCGACGACCCCCAGGCCGTGGTCGACGAGGAACTGGTCGAACCGGACTTCGACGCGGCACCGATCGTGGTGATCGACACCGAGGTGGTCGACTCCATCGAGATCGTGGAGGGTGACGAGCCCGAATCCCGGCTGCTGCTCGAGACCCCGAAACCCCCGGTCGCCGCCCCGGCGGACTACCTGCCGCTCTTCGTCGCACCGCAACCGGTGTCGTTCGAGACGTTCCGGGCCGCCAAGGCGGTCGTGGAGGACGACGACGACGAGGACGACACCGACGACGACGATGCCGACGACACGTCGGCCGACTCGGACGATGACTCCGGTGATCCGCCCGCGAACCGCCGCCGCCGCCGTGGCAGGCGCGGCCGCGGCCGCGGCCGCGGCGAGCAGGGCGGCGACGAGTCCTCCGACGGTGACGACGACGAGCCCACCGAGCCCACAGAGTCCACCGACTCCGACGACGACTCCGACGACGACGAGGACGACGACTCCGGCGACGACGAGAACTCCGGTGGCGACGGCGCCAGCAAGCGCAGGCGGAGGCGTCGTCGGCGCAAGTCCGGTGGCGCCGCCGACAGCGACGATCCCGCCGCCCCCGACGATCCGCCGAACACCGTCGTGCACGAACGGGCCCCGCGGGCCCGGGCCGAGAAGCCTGCCAAGTCCGACGAGATCCAGGGCATCAGCGGGTCGACCCGGCTGGAGGCCAAGCGCCAGCGCCGCCGTGACGGTCGCGACGCAGGACGCCGTCGTCCCCCGATCCTGAGCGAAGCCGAGTTCCTCGCCCGCCGCGAGGCCGTGGAGCGCGTCATGGTGGTGCGCGACAAGGTCCGCACCGAACCGCCGCACGAGGGCGCCCGCTACACGCAGATCGCGGTGCTCGAGGACGGCGTCGTCGTCGAACACTTCGTGACGTCGGCCGCGTCGGCGTCCCTGGTCGGCAACATCTACCTCGGGATCGTGCAGAACGTGCTGCCCTCGATGGAGGCGGCGTTCGTCGACATCGGCCGCGGCCGCAACGGCGTCCTCTACGCCGGCGAGGTCAACTGGGAGGCCGCAGGTCTCGGCGGCGCGCAGCGCAAGATCGAGCAGGCCCTCAAGCCCGGTGACTACGTCGTCGTGCAGGTCAGCAAGGACCCTGTCGGACACAAGGGCGCCCGCCTGACCACGCAGATCTCGCTCGCGGGCCGCTACCTGGTGTACGTGCCCGGCGCCTCGTCCACCGGCATCAGCCGCAAGCTTCCCGACACCGAGCGGCAGCGTCTCAAGGAGATCCTGCGCGAGGTCGTCCCGTCCGATGCGGGCGTGATCATCCGCACCGCCTCGGAGGGCGTCAAGGAAGAGGACATCCGCACCGACGTCAACCGTCTGCAGGAACGCTGGACCGAGATCGAGGCCAAGGCCACCGAGCTGACCGCCAAGGCCGCCGGCGCCGCGCTCACGCTGTACGAGGAGCCCGACGTCCTGGTCAAGGTCATCCGCGACCTGTTCAACGAGGACTTCTCCGGTCTGATCGTGTCCGGTGACGACGCCTGGCAGACCATCGACGAGTACGTGCGAGCGGTCGCGCCGGAGCTGGTCCCGCGCATGACCAGGTACGCCCCCGCCGGTGGACCCGACGGACCCGACGTCTTCGCCGTGCACCGCATCGACGAGCAGCTCACCAAGGCCATGGACCGCAAGGTGTGGTTGCCGTCGGGCGGCACGCTGGTGATCGACCGCACCGAGGCCATGACCGTCGTCGACGTCAACACCGGCAAGTTCACCGGGTCGGGCGGCAACCTCGAGCAGACCGTCACGCGCAACAACCTGGAGGCCGCCGAGGAAACCGTGCGGCAGCTGCGGTTGCGCGACATCGGCGGCATCATCGTCATCGACTTCATCGACATGGTGCTCGAGCAGAACCGCGACCTCGTCCTGCGCAGGCTGACTGAGGCGCTGGCCCGCGACCGCACCCGCCACCAGGTCTCCGAGGTCACCTCGCTCGGCCTGGTGCAGCTGACCCGAAAGAAGCTCGGCACCGGGCTGATCGAGGCGTTCTCGACGACGTGCACGCACTGCGCCGGTCGCGGCCTGATGCTGCACGGCGATCCGGTCGACTCGGGCGCACCGGCCCAAGGCGGCCGCAAGGCCGAGCCGGGCACCGGCCGCCGGAGCAAGCGCGGCAAGAAGGGTGGCCGCACCGAGGAGGTCGTGGCGGAGGCCGTCCCGATGGCCAAGGTCCCGAACCACGGCGCGAGCGATCACCCCATGTTCAAGGCGATGGCTGCCGCCAACGGGCGCCACGACGAGAACGGCGAGCCGATCGACGACGAGAACGCCGGCGACGAGGGCGAGGACGAGACGATCGCGCCCGCGCTGATCGCCGACGAGACGCCCGACGACACCGACTTCGACGAGTCCGAGGACGACACCGAGGACGACACCGAGGACGAGGACACCGACGACGTCCTCGACGACGACGAAGACGATGACGACGAAGACGACGACGACATCGAGGTGATCGACGACGACTCCGACGACGACTCGGATGACGACGACGACTCGGACGACGACGACGACGACTCGGACGACGAGGATGACGACGACGACGAGGACGACGAAGTCCTCTCGGTGGCGCCGTCCAGGCCGGCCCGACGACGCGCGGCCGCCCGGCCTGCGGGACCTCCGAGTCAGGATGGGTGATCCGACCTGCGGCGGAGGCGGTTTGACCCCTTACCCGCTGGTCACGTAATCTTGTGCAGTTGTCTGTCGGCTCCGTGATCATCTGAGCCGGTGGCAGCGGGTCCATTCGGACACCGAGGATCCGCGAACCAAGACCCACGCACGCATGCCCTCGGGCAGCGCGCGCCCGCAACACAGACGTAGAGGATGACGACAACGATGGCGACGTACGCAATCGTCAAGACCGGCGGCAAGCAGTACAAGGTCGCGGTCGGAGACATAGTCAAGGTCGAGAAGCTGGAACTCGAGGCCGGCGACTCGGTGTCGCTGCCCGTGGCGCTGGTCGTCGACGGTGCGAACGTCACCACGGCCGCCAAGGACCTGGAGAAGGTCGCGGTCACGGCTGAGGTGCTCGAGCACACCAAGGGCCCGAAGATCCGCATCCACAAGTTCAAGAACAAGACCGGCTACCACAAGCGGCAGGGCCACCGGCAGAAGCTGACGGTCGTCAAAGTCACCGGAATCAAGTAGTAGGGGAGCGAACCAATGGCACACAAGAAGGGCGCTTCCAGCTCACGCAACGGTCGCGATTCGAACTCACAGCGCCTCGGCGTGAAGCGGTTCGGCGGCCAGGTCGTCAAAGCTGGCGAGATCATCGTTCGTCAGCGCGGCACCCACTTCCACCCCGGCGTGAACGTCGGCCGCGGTGGCGACGACACCCTCTTCGCGACCGCTCCTGGCGCCGTGGAGTTCGGCGAGAAGCGCGGACGCAAGACGGTCAACATCGTGCGCATCGCGCGGCCCGGGACCGAGGTCCCTGCCGGCGCCACTCAGGAAGCCTGACCACCCGAGGACTTTCCGCGAACGTGAAGCTGCTGCGAGTTCTCCCAGGACGTCTCAGCACATAGCTTCACCATCGGGAAGGACTCAGGATGCCTCGTTTCGTCGACCGCGTCGTCATTCATGCGCGGGCGGGTACCGGAGGCCACGGCTGCGCCTCGGTGCACCGCGAGAAGTTCAAGCCACTCGGTGGTCCCGACGGGGGTAACGGCGGCAACGGTGGCAGCATCGTGTTCGTCGTCGATCCGCAGGTTCACACGCTGCTCGACTTCCACTTCCACCCGCACGTGGTCGCGCCGTCGGGCAAGCAGGGGATGGGCAACAACCGCGACGGTGCGGCCGGTGCCGACCTCGAGGTACGCGTCCCCGACGGCACGGTCGTCCTCGACGAGGACGGCCGCCTGCTCGCCGACCTGGTCGGCGAGGGCACCCGGTTCGATGCGGCGTCCGGTGGCCGTGGCGGCCTCGGCAACGCCGCCCTGGCGTCCCGCGCCCGCAAGGCGCCCGGCTTCGCGCTGCTCGGCGAGGAGGGCCAGACCCGTGACCTCACCCTCGAACTCAAGACGGTCGCCGACGTCGGCCTGATCGGGTTCCCGTCCGCAGGCAAGTCGTCGCTGGTCTCGGTGATCTCCGCGGCCAAGCCCAAGATCGCCGACTACCCGTTCACCACGCTGGCACCCAACCTCGGCGTCGTGTCCGCCGGTGACAACACCTTCACCGTCGCCGACGTCCCCGGGCTGATCCCCGGCGCGTCGCAGGGCCGCGGACTCGGACTCGAATTCCTCCGCCACCTCGAGCGGTGCGCCGTGCTGGTCCACGTCGTGGACTGCGCGACCATGGAGCCCGGGCGCGATCCCATCTCCGACATCGAGGCGCTCGAGGCCGAACTCGCCGCCTACACCCCGACGCTGAGGGGCGATTCGACGCTCGGCGACCTCGCCGACCGTCCGCGCGCCGTGGTGCTCAACAAGATCGACGTGCCCGACGCGCACGACATGGCCGACTTCATCCGTGACGACGTCGCCAAGCGGTTCGGCTGGCCGGTGTTCGAGGTGTCCGCGGTCCGTCGGGATGGGCTGCGGCCGTTGATCTTCGCGTTGTGGGACATGGTGGCCACGTACCGTGCCGCGCTGCCCGCGGTGGCGCCGCGCCGGCCGATCATCCGCCCGGTCGCCGTCAACGACACCGGTTACACGGTCACCTCCGATGGTGAGGGCGGCTACGTGGTGCGCGGCACCCGGCCCGAGCGGTGGGTGTCGCAGACCGACTTCACCAACGACGAGGCCGTCGGATACCTCGGCGACCGGCTCGCCCGGCTCGGGGTCGAGGAGGAGCTGTTCAAGCAGGGCGCTCGCCCCGGCTGCGCGGTCACCATCGGCCGGATGACGTTCGACTGGGAGCCGCAGACACCCGCGGGCGTCGACGTCACGATGTCCGGACGCGGCACCGACATCCGGCTCGAGCAGTCCGACCGGATCGGCGCCGCCGAGCGCAAGGTCGCCCGCAAGGAGCGTCGCCGCCCCGATGGCGACGACGAGTGACGAGTGCACACCGCGACGCAGTCCGTTCGGCGCGCAGTGTCGTCGTCAAGGTGGGAACCACAGCGCTGACCACGGCGTCGGGTGAATTCGACGCCGGACGGCTCGAAGCCCTCGCCGACGCCATCGAGGCCCGCATGGCGGCCGGCTCCGACGTGGTGATCGTGTCCTCGGGTGCCATCGCGGCGGGGATGGAACCGCTGCGACTCACCAAGCGGCCCACCGACCTCGCCACCAAGCAGGCAGCCGCCAGCGTCGGGCAGGTCGCCCTGGTCAACGCGTGGAGTGCCGCGTTCGCCCGCTATCGGCGCACGGTGGGACAGGTCCTGCTGACCGCCCACGACATCTCGATGCGGGTGCAGCACAACAACGCTCAGCGGACCCTCGATCGGCTGCGGGCGCTGCACGCCGTGGCGATCGTCAACGAGAACGACACCGTCGCCACCAACGAGATCCGGTTCGGCGACAACGACCGGCTGTCCGCGCTCGTCGCGCACCTCGTCGGCGCAGACGCTCTGATCCTGCTGTCCGACATCGACGGGCTGTACGACTCGGACCCGCGGAAGTCGGACGCGCGCTTCATCTCCGAGGTCGCCGCGCCCGACGACCTCGACGGCGTGGTGGCCGGTGGCGGCAGTCGCCTCGGCACCGGCGGAATGGCCTCGAAGCTCTCGTCGGCGCTCCTCGCGGCCGACGCCGGGGTGCCTGTGCTGCTGGCCGCGGCCGCGGACGCGGCCACCGCACTGTCCGACGGATCGGTGGGCACCGTGTTCGCTCCACGGCCCGAACGGATGTCGGCCCGGCGGTTCTGGGTGCGCTACGCCGCGGAGTCGACCGGTGTGCTGACCCTCGACGACGGTGCGGTCCGCGCGGTGCTGGAGAAGCGCAAGTCGCTGCTGTCGGCAGGCATCACGGCGGTGTCGGGCCGGTTCCACGGCGGCGACGTCGTCGAACTGCGGGGATCCGACGAGGTGACGGTGGCGCGCGGCGTGGTGGCCTACGAGGCCGGCGAACTCGCCACGATGATCGGACGATCCACCTCTGACCTCCCCGCCGAGATGCGCCGACCGGCGGTCCACGCCGACGACCTCGTCGCGGTCTAGGGCACCTCCAGATACAGAGCGCCCCAGATGATCTGGGTCAGGCTGTCGGCCAGCTCGGAGTCGTATGACTCGGGACGGCCGGGCAGGTTCTGGTGGCACGCCCGCTCCACCATCCAGGTCAGCGTCGACGCCGTCGTGGCGGGCGCAAGTTCGCGCCGGATCACGCCGTCGGCCTGGCCGTGCTCGATCACCGACGTCAGCCGGGCGGCGATGCCGGTCAGCAGTTCGGCGTAGGTGTCGCCCACCTGCGGGTCGTAGGCCGACATCTCGGCCAGCGCGATGAGCAGGGGCTGATGGTGGCGGTAGGCGGCGATGATCGCTGTGACCGCCGCGTGGGCATCGGCGGACCGTCGCCGCTCCGCCACGCTCCACCACCGTTCCGCGGCGTCGGCCAGGTCGCCGAACACCTGACCGGCCAGTCGGCGCAGCAGGTGCCCCTTGTCCTCGAAGTAGACGTAGAAGCTCGCGCGCGAGATGCCCGCTTCGGTCGCGAGGCGGTCGACGCTCAGCTCCGTGAAGCTGGCACCCGCAGCCATCAACCGGTCGGTGGCGTCGAGCAGTTGGCGCTCGATGCGCTCGCGCCGCTCCTGCCTGCCGGCCTGCGGCTTGCGGGTCACGGACGACATCGTCACAGCGTAGCGGCGCACACACACCTTGACTAGACACAGTGTCTAGTCATATCGTCTGCGCCATGACCGTGACGCCGCTCACAACCGACGCCGCCCGCGACTACGACCCGATCGACCTCTCGTCGCGGGCGTTCTGGGCCACCACCGCCGTCGACCGCGAGAAGTCCTTCGCCGTGCTGCGCGCCGAGCGTCCGGTCAGCTGGCATCCGCCGGTCGAGGATCCGATCATGGAGGATCCCGACGACCCGGGGTTCTGGGCGGTCACCCGGCACGCCGACATCGCCGCCGTCAGTCGCGACAGCGAGACGTTCCTGTCCGGTCGGGGGGTCATCTTCGAGACCGTCCCCGAGGAACTGCTCGAGGCCTCGCAGAGTTTCCTCGCGATGGACGATCCGCGGCACACCCAGATCCGCAAGGTGGTGCACTCGGCGTTCACGCCGCGCCAGGTGCGCCGCATCGAGGAGTCGATCCAGCTCAACGCCCGGGCCATCGTCGACGAGCTGCGCGACGCCGGAAGCGGATCCGACTTCGTCACGCACTGCGCCAAGGAACTGCCGATCCGCACGCTGTCCGACATGGTGGGCATCCCGGAGTCGGAGCGGGAGCAGGTGGTCACGGCCGTCGACTCGATGGTGTCATGGGCGGACCCGATCTTCCTCGACGGCCGCAACCGGCTCGAGGTCCTGATCGGCAGCCAGATGTACCTGCACCAGGTCGCCGGCGCGCTGGCCGCGGACCGGCGCGCGAACCCCGGGGACGACCTGATCAGCGCGCTGGTGCACGCCGAGGTGGACGGCGACCGCCTCACCGATGCGGAGGTGGCGGCGTTCTTCGTGCTGCTCTCGGTCGCGGGCAACGACACGACCCGTCAGACCGTCAGCCACGCGGTGAAGGCGCTCACCGACTTCCCCGCGCAGCGCGCATGGCTCGCCGCCGACTTCGACGACCGGATCGGCACCGCCGTCGAGGAGTTCGTCCGGTGGGCGACGCCCGTCATGACCTTCCGGCGGACCGCGGCCGTCGACTGCGAACTCGGCGGTCGGCGGATCGCCGCGGGGGAGAAGGTCGTGATGTTCTACTCGTCGGGCAACTACGACACCGACGTCTTCGACCGACCCGACGTCCTCGACCTCGGCCGCAAGCCCAACCCGCACGTCGGCTTCGGCGGCGGGGGACGGCACTTCTGCCTCGGTGCGCACGTCGCCCGGGCGCAGGTGCGTGCTCTGGTCGGGGAACTACTCACCCAGCTGCCCGACCTGGCCGCGGGAGAACCGGACTACGTGGAGGGCAACTTCGTGCACGCCATCCGATCCCTGCCGGTCACCTTCTAGCGACCTCGGCCAGTTCGTCGGCCAGCAGGGCCAGCAGTTCGGAGCAGCCGCCGTCCACCTTGACGGTGGCGAGGGGGTCGCCGCGGGTGGCGCCGCGGTTGACGATGGCGACGGGCTTGCCCGCCGCGACCGCGTGGCGGACGAACCGCAATCCGGAGAACACCGTCAGCGACGAACCCGCGACCAGCAGTGCGTCGGCGGCGTCCACCAGCGAGAAGGCTTCCTGCACTCGAGCTTTGGGCACGCTCTCGCCGAAGTACACGATGTCGGGCTTGAGCATGCCGCCGCAGTTCGGGCAGTCGACGAAGCGGAACGTCGAGGTGTCGGTCACCGTGGCGTCGGCGTCCGGTGCGACGGCGATACCGCCGACGCGTTCGGCGCGTTCGATGAAGCCGGGGTTGAGTTCCTCGAGCCGGTCGGCGAGGTCGGCCCGCGACATCCCCGAGCCGCAGGAGAGGCAGACCACCCGCGCGTAGGTGCCGTGCAGGTCGACGACGTTGCGGCTGCCCGCCTTGGTGTGCAGCAGGTCGACGTTCTGGGTGATGACGCCGTGCACCACCCCGGCCCGCTCGAGTGCGGCCAGCGCGCGGTGGCCCGCGTTGGGCAGCGTCGCGGCCATGTGCCGCCATCCGATGTGGTTGCGCGCCCAGTACCGCTGCCGGTACTCCCGATCCGAGGTGAACTGCCGGATGGTCATCGGGTTGCTCGGCGGCGAGTCCGGCCCGCGGTAGTCAGGGATGCCGGAGTCCGTCGACAGTCCGGCACCGGTCAGTACGGCGAGGCGTTGACCTGCGAGCAGGCTGACGAGATCCGGAGCGTCCACTCCATCCAGGATAGGCGCGCCGGTGCGGTGGCCGACGCCGATCGCCGGGGCGGTGCATGTCTCCGCGCTTTCCGGGCAATGATGGTCGCATGAGGTCGAACCGATGAGCTTCTACTCCGCCTACCGGCACGGCTTCGTCCGGGTGGCCGCGTGTACCCACCACACGACGCTCGCCGACCCGGCCGCGAACGCGGAGTCGGTAGTGGCGCTGGCGCGGGAGTGCGACGCCGACGGCGTGGCGCTCGCGGTGTTCCCCGAACTGACGCTGTCGGGGTACTCGATCGAGGACATCCTGATGCAGGAGGCCCTGCTCGACGCGGTGGAGCGCGGGATCGCCACGGTCGTCGCCGAATCGGCCGCGCTGCTGCCCGTGCTGGTGATCGGGGCCCCGCTGCGGTGGCGGAACAGGATCTACAACACCGCCGTCTTGATCCACCGCGGGACGGTGCTGGGCGTCGTCCCGAAGTCCTACCTGCCGACCTACCGAGAGTTCTACGAGCGCAGGCAGATGGCCCCGGGCGACGACGTGCGCGGGACCATCCGCGTCGGCACCCAGGAGGTCCCGTTCGGGCCGGACCTGTTGTTCGCGGCGACCGATCTGCCCAGCTTCGTGCTGCACGTCGAGGTGTGCGAGGACATGTGGGTGCCGGTGCCGCCGAGCGCGGAGGCCGCACTGGCGGGCGCGACGGTGCTGGCGAACCTGTCCGGCAGCCCCATCACCATCGGCCGCGCCGAGGACCGCAAGCTGATGGCCCGGTCGGCGTCGTCGCGGTGTCTGGCCGCCTACGTGTACGCCGCGGGCGGCGAGGGCGAGTCCACGACCGACCTGGCGTGGGACGGCCAGACCATGATCTACGAGAACGGCGTGCTGCTCGCCGAGTCCGAGCGCTTCCCCAAGGGCGAGCGCCGGTCGGTCGCCGACGTCGACACCGAACTGCTGCGCGCCGAACGCAACCGGATGGGCACGTTCGACGACAACCGCCGCCAGCACGCCGCGCGGGTGGACGGCTACCGCCGCATCGCGTTCACCGTCGATCCGCCGGCCGACGACATCGGCCTGCGCCGCGAGATCGAGCGGATGCCGTTCGTGCCCGCCGATCCCGCTCGCCTCGAGCAGGACTGCTACGAGGCGTACAGCATCCAGGTGTCGGGACTCGAGCAGCGGCTACGGGCACTGAACTACCCGAAGATCGTCCTCGGGGTCTCCGGCGGGCTCGACTCCACCCACGCCCTGATCGTGGCCGCCCGGGCGATGGACCGCGAGGGCAGGCCGCGCAGCGACATCCTGGCGTTCACGCTGCCCGGCTTCGCGACCGGCGACCGCACCAAGGGCAACGCCATCGCGCTGAGCGAGGCGCTCGGGGTCACGTTCGCCGAGATCGACATCCGCGACACCGCGTCTCTGATGCTCACGGAGATGGACCACCCCTTCTCGCGCGGCGAGAAGGTCTACGACGTCACCTTCGAGAACGTGCAGGCCGGTCTGCGCACCGACTACCTGTTCCGGCTCGCCAACCAGCGCGGCGGGATCGTGCTGGGCACCGGTGACCTGTCCGAACTCGCGCTGGGCTGGTCGACCTACGGGGTCGGCGACCAGATGTCGCACTACAACGTCAACGGTGGGGTGCCGAAGACGCTGGTGCAGCACCTCATCCGGTGGGTGATCTCCACCGGGCAGTTCGGCGACGACGTCAACCGGGTGTTGCAGTCGGTCGTCGACACCGAGATCACCCCCGAACTCGTTCCCTCGGGTGAGGACGAGGAGGTGCAGAGCAGCCAGGCCAAGGTGGGTCCGTATGTGCTGCAGGACTTCTCGCTGTTCCAGGTGCTGCGCTACGGGTTCCGGCCGTCCAAGGTGGCGTTCCTGGCATGGCACGCCTGGCGCGACCCGGAGCACGGCGACTGGCCCGCGGGCTTCCCGGAAGACGACCGACCGTCGTACTCGCTGACCGAGATCCGGCACTGGCTGACGGTCTTCGTGCAGCGGTTCTACTCCTTCAGCCAGTTCAAGCGCTCCGCGCTGCCGAACGGTCCGAAGGTGTCGGCGGGCGGCTCGCTGTCGCCGCGCGGTGACTGGCGCGCACCGTCGGACATGTCGGCGCGCACGTGGCTCGACGAGATCGAACGCGAGATACCCGAGGATTGACAACCGCTACGCGCGGAACCCGCTCGTGCGAAGATCACGGCGATGGCCGAGATCAACGACGGTGAGACGCTGGTCAACGCCGACTCCGGCGTGTCACTGCACCGCCAGCTGTACCTCGTGCTGCACGACGAGATCGCCCGCGGCGCCGTCGTGGCCGGGCAGGCGCTTCCGACCGAACAATCGCTGTGCGAGCAGTTCGGCGTCTCCCGCATCACCGTCCGCCGCGCACTGGCCGACCTCGCCGAGGCCGGTCTGATCGAGCGCAGGCACGGCGTCGGCTCCTTCGTGGCCGAGAAGGTCGAGCCGCGCGAGCACGACCCGGCCGGGTCCTACATGGCCGGTCTGCGTCAGGTGGAGTTCGAGACCGAGGTCGAGGTCCTCGAGTGCGAGGTCCGGCCCACCCCGCCCCCGGTGGCGGAGCGGCTGCGGTCCACCGAACTCCGACTGCACGTGCTGCGACTGCGCCGGGCGCGGACGTCGAAGGAGGCGCTGATGGTCACCGAGGCGTGGCTGCCCGCCGACCTCGAGGCCGCACTGACCCCGGCCGCACTGGCCGGGGCGCCGCTGTACCAGCTGCTGTACGGCGCGGGCGTCGGGCTCGAGCGCGTCGACCACGATCTGAGCGCGGAGGTGGCCGGACCGCGGGTCGCGTCGTTGCTCGGCACCGCGATCGGTACCGCGGTGATCCGGGTGAACACCGTGGCGCACGCCGCCGGACGGCCCCACCACTTCCTGTCGATCGCGTTGTCCCCGAACCGGAGTCGCGTGCAGCTCAGCCAGACCGCTGCCGACTTCGAGTCCGGCATCGGCATGGCGATCGCGCACGACGTGCGCCGGCCCATGGCCTGACGCGGACTAGAGCCTGCCCTCGGTGCGGAGGTCGGGGTGCACCCAGTCGGGGGAGCGGCGCTGCTTGAACGCCACGAACCCCTCGGCGGCCTCCGATCCGCTGTACGACGCCTTCATGCCGATCCGGTCGAACAACCCCATGTAGTTGTCGAGGCTCGACTTGATCACCGAACGCGCCCGGGGCGCGGTGCGGCAGACCTGGGCGAGCACCTCGCGGGACGCCGCGCCCAGGTCGTCGTGCGGGACCATCCGCGCGACCATGCCCCAGTCGACGGCTTCCTCGGCAGTCAGCGTGCGCCCCGTGAACATCAGGTCGCGCGTGCGCACCGGGCCGATCATCCGCGCCAGCATCTGGCTGTAGTACGTGTCGGCGATGCCGCGGTACAGCTCCGGCACCCGGAACGTGGCCCGGTCGCTGACCACGGCCATGTCGCTGCACATGGCGATCTGCAGGCCGCCGCCCTGACACAGACCGTTGACCGCCGACACGACCGGCTTCACCGACTGCCGCAGCGTTTCGAACGGCGTGACGTCCATCGACAGGGCCGGCCCGAACGTCATCCAGTCGTCCACGCCGTCGCCGCCGCCGAGGTCGCCACCGGGGGCGAACACGTCACCGGTGCCGGTGATGAGCAGGCCGGCCAGGCTGTCGTCGGTCTCGACGTGCGTGACGGCGTAGCGGATGCCGAAGTACATCGCCGGCGTCATGGCGTTGCGCGCCTCCGGACGGTCCAGCGTCACCACGCCGAACGGACCCTCCCGGTCGAAGCGCAGGAACGGTGTGCCGAGCCAGTCGCCGTCGGGCGGGCGGGGGGTGTTCTCGGTGGTGGTCACGGGCCTCCTCGTTCGTCGTCATCTTCGTCGTCAAGTACGTCATCGAGTACGTCGTCGATGGCTTCGCGGGTCGGCGCGCAGTCGCCCGCGCCGGGGACCAGGGTGGCGAGCGCGCCCGCGGCACACGCCCGGCGCAGCGCGATCTCGGCGCCGCGGTGCCAGTCGGCGGCCAGCACGCCCGCGAAGACGTCGCCGGCGCCGGTGGTGTCGACGGCCTCCACTGCCGGTGCGGGCACCGTCGTGGTCCCCGCGGCACTGCGATGGGTGACGCCGTCGGCGCCGCGCGTGATCACCAGGTGGTCGACGGGCCAGTGCCAGTCACGGGACTCGGCCTCGTTCACCACCACCACGTCGACCGTCGCGGCCAGCGCCTCGAGGTCCTCCGGCGCGGCCGACGGCGACGCGTTGAGCATCACCAGCGCCCCGGCCGACGCGCCGATCCGGGCGGCGGCCAGCACGGTGTCCATCGGGATCTCGAGTTGCAGCAGCACCACGTCGGCGGCGGCGATGACCGCCTCGACGCGGGGTGCGGCCAGGTGCAGGTGGGCGTTGGCACCGGGCGCGACGACGATCGAGTTCTCGGCGCCGTCGTCCACGACGATCACCGCGGTGCCACTGGGCCCGGGCACCGTCAGTAGGCCGTCGAGACCGACTCCGTTGCCCGACAGGTGGTCCCGAAGCTGCGTCGCGGCATCGTCGTCACCGACCGCGGCCACCAGGTCGACGGTGGCGCCGGCCCGTGCCGCCGCCACCGACTGGTTGCCGCCCTTGCCGCCCGGCGCCCACGACGCCGACGAGGCCAGCACGGTCTGACCGGGCAGCGGCAGCGCACGCACCCGCAGCGACTGATCGAGGTTCACGCTGCCCACCACGCACACTCGGCTACCGGACCGCGTCACGGCCTCACCGTAACCCCGACCGGACCGAATGGGCGTTACCTCGATATCCTGGTCGGATGACCGTGCACGCCCCAGCGGGTCCCGACCTGCGCCAGCAGGTGCACGACGCCGCGCGCCGGGCCCGCGTCGCGTCGCGAGTGCTGGGCACGCTGACCTCGGCCACCAAGGACAGGGCACTGCACGCCGCCGCGGACGCGGTGCTCGCCCACGCCGACGCGGTGCTCGAGGCCAACGCCGCCGATCTGGCCGCCGCCCGCGCCGCCGGCACCCCGGACTCCATCCTCGACCGCCTCGCCCTCAATACCCAGCGGATCGACGGGATCGCGGCAGGTCTCCGCCAGGTCGCCGGCCTGCCCGACCCGGTGGGCGAGGTGCTGCGCGGCCGCACGCTGCCCAACGGGCTCCAGATCCGCCAGCAGCGGGTTCCCCTCGGCGTGGTGGGCATGGTCTACGAGGGCCGGCCCAACGTCACCGTCGACGCGTTCGGCCTGACGCTCAAGTCCGGCAACGCAGCACTGCTGCGCGGCAGCTCGTCGGCACGCCACTCCAACGAGGCGCTCGTCGTCGCCCTGCGCGCGGCGCTCGTCGCCGAGGGCCTCCCCGCGGACGCGGTGCAATTGCTGCCCAGCGAGGACCGTGCCACCGTCACCCACCTCATCCAGGCGCGGGGTCTGGTCGACGTCGTGATCCCGCGCGGCGGGGCAGGTCTCATCGACGCCGTCGTCCGCGACGCCACGGTGCCGACCATCGAGACCGGTGTCGGCAACTGCCACGTGTACGTGCACGCGGACGCCGACCTCGACGTCGCGGAGCGGATCCTGCTCAACAGCAAGACCCGTCGGCCCAGCGTCTGCAACGCCGCCGAGACGCTGCTGGTCGACGCCGCCATCGCCGACCGTGCGCTCCCGCGTCTGGTCGGGGCGCTGCAGGACGCCGGCGTGACGGTGCACGCGGACCCGAGCGAGGACGAGCTGCGCAGGGAGTTCCTGTCGATGGACATCGCGCTCGCGGTCGTCGACGGCGTCGACGCGGCGATCGCTCACGTCAACGAGTACGGCACGGGGCACACCGAGGCCATCGTGACCAAGGATCTGGCTGCGGCCGAACGGTTCACCGGCCAGGTCGACGCCGCCGCCGTCATGGTGAACGCGGCCACGTCGTTCACCGACGGCGAGCAGTTCGGCTTCGGCGCCGAGATCGGCATCTCCACCCAGAAGTTGCACGCCCGCGGCCCGATGGGACTGCCGGAACTGACCTCGACCAAGTGGGTGGTGTGGGGCTCACCAGTCACCGGCCACGTCCGCCCCGTCTAACCAGGAGACACGCCACGTGACCGTCCCCACCCGGGTTCCGCTGTTCACCGACATCGACGACGTCGCCACGCGACTGGCCGAGACCGGGTACCTTCCCGACACCGCGACCGCCACCGCGGTCTTCCTCGCCGACCGCCTGGGCAAGCCGCTGCTCGTCGAGGGCCCGGCCGGCGTCGGCAAGACCGAGCTGGCGCGCGCCATCGCGCAGTGCACCGGAGCGGGCCTCGTCCGCCTGCAGTGCTACGAGGGCGTCGACGAGGCGCGTGCCCTCTACGAGTGGAACCACGCCAAGCAGATCCTGCGCATCCAGGCCGGGTCGGGCGACTGGGACCAGACCAAGATGGACGTGTTCAGCGAGGAGTTCCTGCTGACCCGGCCGCTGCTGACGGCGATCAAGCGGACCGAACCGACGGTCCTGCTGATCGACGAGACCGACAAGGCCGACATCGAGATCGAGGGCCTGCTGCTGGAGGTGCTGTCCGACTTCGCGGTCACCGTGCCCGAACTGGGCACGATCGTCGCCGAGAAGCCGCCCTTCGTGCTCTTGACGTCCAACGCGACCCGCGAACTGTCCGAGGCGCTCAAGCGACGCTGCCTGTTCCTGCACATCGACTTCCCCGAACCGGATCTCGAGCGCCGCATCCTGCTGTCCCGGGTCCCCGAACTGCCGGAGAAGGTGGCCGAGGAACTGGTCCGCATCATCGGCGTCCTGCGCGGCATGCAGCTCAAGAAGGTGCCGTCGGTCGCCGAGACCATCGACTGGGGCCGCACGGTGCTCGCGCTCGGGATGGACACCATCGACGACGCGATGGTCGCGGCGACGCTCGGGGTCGTGCTCAAGCACCAGTCCGACCAGCAGCGCGCAGCCGGCGAACTCAAGCTGAACTAGGAGCCGGCCATGGTCGTCCGACGCACTCGCGCCCCGCAACCGCTTGCCCCGCACGGCATCCCGGGCCACCTGGTCGAGTTCGTCGAGGCGCTGCGCGGAGTGGGCATCGCGGTCGGCCCGTCCGAGACCGTCGACGCGGGCCGCGTGCTGGCCACCCTCGGCCTCGGGAACCGGGAGATCCTGCGGGAGGGCCTCGCGTGCGCGGTGATGCGCCGTGCCGAACACCGTGAGACCTACGACGCGATGTTCGACCTGTGGTGGCCCGCCGCTCTCGGCGCGCGGACGGTCGTCGACGACGAGGACGACGCCGCCGAGCAGCCGGACGGTCCGCCGCCGCAGGACGTCGAGGCCATGCGCGACGCGTTGGTCAAGATGCTCGAGAGCGACCCCGACCTGGCGAACATGGACGATCGGCTGGCGGCGATGATCGCCCAGATCGTCGAGTCCTTCGGCCGGTACAACTCCAGTCGCGGACCGTCCTACTCGTCGTATCAGGCACTCAAGGCCATGGCGCTCGACGAACTCGAGGGCCGGTTGCTGGCGGGCCTGCTCGCCGGCTACGGCGACGATCCCAGCCCCACCCAGGAGCAGGTCGCGAAGGCCATTGCGGCCAAGCGCATCTCGCAGCTGCGCCGGATGGTCGAGGGCGAGACCAAGCGGCGCACCGCCGAACAGCTGGGCCGCGAGCACGTGCAGATGTACGGCATCCCGCAGCTGAGCGAGAACGTCGAGTTCCTCCGCGCATCCGGTGAGCAGCTCCGCCAGATGCGCCGCGTGGTGGCCCCGCTGGCGCGCACCATGGCCACCCGCCTGGCGGCACGCCGACGTCGTTCGCGTGCGGGGGAGATCGACCTGCGCAAGACGCTGCGCAAGTCGATGTCCACCGGCGGCGTGCCCATCGACGTCGTGCTCAAGAAGCCGCACCCCGCCCGGCCCGAACTGGTCGTGCTGTGCGACGTGTCGGGCTCCGTCGCGGGGTTCAGCCACTTCACCCTGATGCTGGTGAGCGCGCTGCGTCAGCAGTTCTCCCGGGTGCGGGTGTTCGCGTTCATCGACACCACCGACGAGGTCACCGAGATGTTCGGCCCGGAGGCCGATCTGGCGGTGGCCGTCCAGCGCATCACCCGCGAGGCGGGCGTCTACACCCGCGACGGCCACTCCGACTACGGCCACGCGTTCGTGTCGTTCCAGGAGAAGTACCCGAACGTGCTGTCACCGCGCAGTTCGCTGCTCGTGCTGGGGGACGGACGCAACAACTACCGCAATCCGCAGGTCGACCTCCTCGCGCACATGGTGAACGCCGCACGGCACGCCCACTGGCTCAACCCCGAGCCGAAGCACCTGTGGGGCAGCGGCGACTCGGCCGTACCGCGCTACACCGACGTCATCACCATGCACGAGTGCAGGTCCGCCAAGCAGCTGGCGGGCGTGATCGACTCCCTGCTGCCGGTCTGACCACCGCCGTTCCGCGCCAGCAGGACGCCACCGATCACTGCCGTAAGCTGCCTATTCGTGACTCGACGACGGCTCGGTGTGATGGGTGGGACGTTCGACCCCATCCACCACGGTCACCTCGTCGCCGCCAGTGAGGTGGCCGACCTGTTCGACCTCGACGAGGTGGTGTTCGTCCCCACCGGGCAGCCGTGGCAGAAGCGCGACCGCAGCGTCACCGCCGCCGAGGACCGGTACCTCATGACGGTCATCGCGACGGCCGCGAACCCGCGGTTCTCGGTCAGCCGGGTGGACATCGACCGCGGCGGCCCCACCTACACCAAGGACACGCTCCGCGATCTGGCCGGCAGCAATCCCGACACCGACCTGTACTTCATCACCGGCGCCGACGCCCTGGGCTCCATCCTGAGTTGGCAGAACTGGGAGGACCTCTTCTCGCTCGCGAGGTTCGTCGGTGTCAGCCGGCCGGGGTACGAACTCGACGGCGAGCACATCGCCGCGGCCATGAAGGAACTTCCGCGCGACGCCCTCCACCTCGTGGAGGTGCCCGCCCTGGCGATCTCGTCGAGCGAGTGCCGCGAGCGGGCCGAGTCCGGGCGACCGATCTGGTACCTGGTGCCCGACGGCGTCGTCCAGTACGTCTCGAAGCGCGGTCTGTACCACACCCACCCACCCACAGGAGAGACACCGCGATGAGTGCCACGTCCGAAGCGCTTCACATGGCCACGGTCGCCGCCCAGGCGGCGGCAGCCAAACTCGGCGACGACGTCGTCGTCATCGACGTGTCGGAGCAGCTCGTCATCACCGACTACTTCGTCATCGCGTCGGCGTCAAACGACCGCCAGGTCAACGCGATCGTCGACGAGGTCGAGGAGAAGATGCGCGGCGCCGGGTTCAAGCCCGCCCGCCGCGAGGGCACCCGCGAAGGCCGGTGGGTCCTGCTGGACTTCGTCGACATCGTCGTCCACGTGCAGCATCAGGACGAGCGCAACTTCTATGCGCTGGACCGGCTCTGGCGCGACTGCCCCCTGGTGCCGATCGACCTCGACGGCGTCGAGCGCGACCCCGACCCCCGCGAGGACGAGCAGTGAGGGTGCGGCGGCTGGTCCTCCTGCGGCACGGTCAGACCGAGTACAACGCGGGCAGCCGGATGCAGGGCCAACTCGACACCGATCTGTCGGAGCTGGGCCGCGAGCAGGCCTCCGCCGCGGCCGAGGTGCTCGGCAAACGTCAACCGCTGCTGATCGTCTCGTCGGACCTGCGCCGCGCACTGGACACCGCCACCGCACTCGGCGAACGCGCGGGCGTGCCGGTGCTGACCGACACCCGGTTGCGGGAGACCCACCTCGGCGACTGGCAGGGCATGACCCACCACGAGGTCGACGCGATCGCACCCGGGGCCCGGCTGGCGTGGCGGGACGACGCGCGATGGGCGCCACACGGCGGTGAGAGCCGGGTCGACGTCGCCGCGCGCAGCCTTCCGCTGGTGGCCGAACTCGTCGAGCAGCAGGAGGAATGGGGTGTCGACGACGCCGAGCGGCCCGTGGTCCTCGTCGCACACGGCGGCCTGATCGCGGCGCTGACGGGTGCGATCCTCGGCCTGCCCGTGGACAACTGGCCGATCCTGGGCGGCATGGGCAACGCGAGCTGGGTGCAGCTGGCCGGGCACTCCGAGACCGACGCGCCGTTCGACGACATCCGGTGGCGACTCGACGTGTGGAACGCCTCGGCGCAGGTCGCCAACGATGTCCTCTGAGCCTCAACCGATTCAGCGCCGGACCCTGCTCGTCTTCTGCGACTCTCTCTCCTACTACGGCCCAGCCGGCGGTCTCCCCGCCGACCACCCGCAGATCTGGCCCAACATCGTCGGCGCACACCTGGACTGGGACGTCGAGCTGATCGGCCGCATCGGCTGGACGTGCCGCGACGTTTGGTGGGCGGCGATCGGCGATCCGCGCGCGTGGGCCGCGCTGCCCCGCGCGGGCGCGGTCGTCTTCGCCACCAGCGGCATGGACTCGCTGCCCTCACCGCTGCCCACCGCGCTGCGCGAACTCATCCGCTACGTCCGTCCGCCGCTGCTGCGCAGGTGGGTACGCGACGGCTATGGCTGGGTGCAGCCCCGGATGTCGCCGATCGCGAGACCTGCGCTGCCACCCGAGTTGTCGGCCGACTACCTCGAGCAGACCCGTGCCGCGATCGACTTCAACCGGCCCGGAATCCCGTTCGTGGCGTGCATCCCGTCGGTCCACGTCGCCGAGGCGTACGGGAAGTCGCACCGCTGGCGTGACGGCACGGTGTCGGCCATCGACGAGTGGGCGTCCGCGCACGACGTCCCGCTCGTCGACCTCAAGGCCGCCGTCGGAGACGAGATCACCAGCGGCCGCGGCAACCCCGACGGCATCCACTGGAACTTCGAGGCGCACCGCAACGTCGCCGACCTGATGCTGAAGGCACTCGCCGATGCGGGCGTGCCGGTCGCGGACGCCGGCTGAGCATGGCCGTCGTCGTGGTGACCGACTCGTCCGGTCGATTGAGTCGAGAAGATCTGCAGCGTTGGAACATCCGTGAGGTTCCGCTGCACGTCCTGATCGACGGCGACGACCTCCGCGACGGCGTCGATCCGGTGCCCAACGACGTCCACACCCGGAGCCACGTCACCACCGCAGGCGCATCCCCGGCCGACCTGGCCGAGGCATATCGGACCGCGCTCGCCGACAGCGACGGAGACGGCGTGGTCGCGGTGCACCTGTCCGCGGCGCTGTCGAGCACGTTCAGCACCGCCAGCGCCGCGGCCCGCGAGTTCGGGTCGTCGGTGCGCGTCATCAACTCGCGGTCGGCGGCGGCCTGCGTCGGCTTCGTGGCCGTCGCCGCCGCGAAGGCCGCCGCGGACGGATCCGACCTCGACGCGGTCGAGACCGCCGCACGATCCGCGGTGCCGCGCGGGCACGCCTTCATCGTCGTCCACCGACTGGACAACCTGCGCCGCAGCGGCCGGATCGGCACGGCCGCATCGTGGTTGGGCACCGCCCTCTCGCTCAAGCCGCTGCTACACCTCGACGTCGATGGCCGGCTGGTGCCTTCGCAGCGCATCCGCACCGCGTCGAAGGCCCACGCCGCCATGGTCGACGCCGTTGCCGACGTGGTGGGTGACCGGGCCGCGTCGATCGTGGTGCACCACGTCGACAACCACGACGACGCCGACGTCGTCGGTGCCGCGCTCACCGCACGACTGCCGCAGCTCGAGTCGCTGACGGTGACCGACATGGGTCCCGTCCTGGCCGTGCACGTCGGAGCGGGTGCGGTCGGTGTGGCGCTGACGGTGGCGGGCCCGTGAGCGCCCTGGGGGCGGCCCGCGACGAGCGCCTCGAATTCGCCGACCTGCTCGCCGGTCTCACCGCCGAACAGTGGGACGCGCCGACGCTGTGCGCGCGCTGGCGGGTCCGCGACGTGGCGGCCCACACGATGAGCTTCGAGGGCATGACCGCCCGCGCCCTGGTAACTCGTTTCCTGCGTGGCAGGCTCCAGACCGACCGCATCAACGAACTCGCCGTCGCCGACATGGCGGGCACGCCGACCGGCGATCTGGTCGCGATGGTGCGGGAGCACGCCACGCCGACCGGGCTGGGAGCGGGGTTCGGTGGGCGGATCGCACTCGTCGACAACATGATTCACCAGCAGGACGTCCGTCGTCCGCTGGGCGTGCCACGCACCATCGCACCGGACCGGTTGCTTACCGCGCTGGACTTCGCGCGCTGGGCGCCGCTGATCAGAGGGGCCTGGCGGACCAGGGGAGTGCGGCTCGTCGCCACCGACCTGGACTGGTCGGCCGGACGCGGTCCGGACGTACGCGGTCCGGGGGAGGCGCTGCTGATGGCGATGGCCGGCCGCGGCGACGCACTGCACGACCTCGACGGACCGGGTGCCGCCGTGCTGGCGGCGCGGCTCAGCCCCTGAACCGACCCGTCACTGGCGGGAGGTCCTTCAAGGTCACGATTCCCGGTGCGGCTGCCACCACCGCGGGCACCGCGTTCGTCACCGGCAGCGCGGTGTAGATCATGCCCAGCCCCATGAAGCCGGGCTCGGTCCAGTCGCGCGGCGGCAGGCAGTGCAGCACGGTGCGCATGTTGGGCGTGCCGAACACCTGGATGACGTGTCCGTGTTCGAGCGGCTTCGGCGGCGTGACGTGGTTGCCCATGGTCCAGTTGAAGCCGACGCTCACCACGTTGCGGTCGCCGACCCAGCCGCGGTGATAGCCGAAGACGCCGCCGACGGTGCCGGCGGGGATCTGCATGAAGCCCAGGTCGGTGTCCCCGGTCGCGGCGGTGAACTCCACGTCGAACGTCATGCGGTCCAGCGGGGCGCCGATGGCGTCGGCCATCATCGCGGCCGACTCGGCGAACACCTCGCTCTCGCGGCGCACGCTCTCCGCGAGGCCGGGCGTCTCGGGGTCCTGGCCGAAGCCCATCGCCGACTGGGTGCCCGCCGATTCGTACGTGGAGCAGTCCACGGACTCGGTGATGCGGATCTCGTCGACGTCCTCGCAGGAGCCGGACAGCACCATGCCCACCATGTTCGTCATCCCCGGGTGCGCGCCGCTGCCGAAGATCGTCGAATTCCCTGCGACACAAGCTTTCTCGATGCGGTCGAGGTCGTCTCGGGACTGCTTCCCGCCGGTGATCCACGCGGCGCTCGAACACACGTTGATGCCGGCCTCCAGCAGCGCGACGAGTTCGTCGATGCTCGGCCACAGCGGGTTGTAGCAGCATGCGTCGGGCGCCAGGGCGATCAGGGCGTCGACGTCGTCGGTCGCCGTCACCCCGGTGGGTTCCGGCCATCCGGCGAGGTCGGCGGCGTCGACGCCGACCTTGTCGGCGCCGTGGGCGTAGACGCCGACCAGCTCCATGTCGTCGCGGGAGATGATCGCGTGCAACGAGCGCCTGCCGATGTTGCCGGTGGTCCACTGGATCACCCGGAGTGGACGGTCGACGGTTGTGCTCATGCAGGGCCTCCTCGGCGGGTCGGGACGTACACCGGACACTATTCGGAAGTTGTTCACCAATCGGGGCGATCGCCCATTGTCCCCGGTGGTTCGGGCAGACCGGCAGGTGATCCACAGTGCCGTATTCATCCCCAGGCGCCGGGGGTGGCCGCGGTCGACGAGCCGGTTCGGTCGTCCCCGCGGCCTACGTTCGCGGCATGCGACTCGAACAGCCCACCGACCGGGCGCACCGCCGGCTCGGCGGAACCGATGCGCCCACCGACGCGGATCCCGAGACCGACGCCGACCAGTCCGACACCTCACTGGCCAAGTGGCTGCCCGACGCCACGCCGGCCGGTCGGTTGCAGTGGATCGGCACCTTGCGCGCGGACCCCGGGCGGGCGGGGGTCGTCGCCCTGTCGGTGGTGGGGGCCATCGCGGTGATGGTCACCGTGTTCACCGTCGCCGGCAACGATCCGCCGCCCGTCGCCTCGGCGAACCTGCCGCCGGTGGAGATGGTCTCGACGGCGGCGCGGTCACCGGGTGCGCCCGGTCCGGCGCAGCCCGATGCGGCCCAGCCGGTGGTGGTCAGCGTCGTCGGGCTCGTCCGCGATCCCGGTCTGGTGACGCTCGCGGCGGGCGCACGCGTCGACGACGCCCTCGCCGCCGCCGGAGGAGTGCTCGACGGCGCCGACCTGATGGGACTCAACGTCGCGCGACGGTTGGCCGATGGCGAGCAGATCGTGGTCGGGATCGCGGCGACCCCGAGTGCGCCGACGGCGATGGGTAGTTCGATCACACCGCCATCGGGTGCGGCGGCGCAGTCCTCGCCCGACGCATCCGACGCGCCGGCCGCCGCCGCCGGCCCGATCGACGTGAACACGGCGACCGTGGAGCAGCTCGACGAACTCCCGGGCGTGGGCCCGGTGACGGCGGCCGCGATCGTGGCCTGGCGGGACGCGAACGGGCGCTTCACCGACGTCGAGCAACTCGGTGAGGTGGATGGCATCGGCCCCGCGCGGCTGGACAAGCTGCGCGACCTGGTCCATGTGTGACGCCGACGACCGGCACCGACCTCCGCCTGGTGCCCGCGGCGCTGACCGCGTGGTGCGTCACGGCTGCGGGCATCCTGTGGTCGCCGGCGGTCACGGTGGCCGTGGTGGTCGCGGCGGTGGGGTTGACCGCGGCGGTCGTCGGTTGGCTGGCGCGTCGCGCTCCGGACGGAGTGGCACGGGGGTGGCCGTCGGTGGCCGCGGTGGCGCTGGTCGGGATGTCGTTCGCGGTGGCGATCGGCATCCGTGCCGGCGACGTCGCGCACCACCCGCTCGGGTCGCGGACCGGCGACACGGTCGCGGTCACCGTCCGGGCGGTGGAGACGCCGCGTGTGGTCGCGGGCAGCCGGGTGATGTTCCGCGGTGCGCTGCTGGCGGTCGACGGCCGCCCGCAGACCGGCCGGGTCATGGTGTTCGCCTCGGTGGTCGGCTACGGGGACCTCACCGCGGGCCGCCCAGCGGAGTTCCGCGCGCGGGTGAGCCGGCCGACGCGACGCGACCTCTCGGTGGCGACGCTCGCGGCCACCGGCGAACCCCGTCTCGGCGCGGCGGGCCCGGCCAACCGGCTCGCGGCCGCCGTCCGCCGGGACTTCGCGGAGGCGTCGCGCGCGTCCCTGCCCGCGGATCAAGCCGCGATGCTCCCTGCGCTGGTGCTCGGCGACACGGCCGCGGTGGACCAGCTGGTGGTCGCCGAGTTCCGCACCGCCGGTCTCACGCACCTGACCGCCGTCTCGGGGGCCAACGTCACCATCGTGTGCGGCACCGTGCTGTTGTCCGCGATGCTGGTGGGCCCTCGGATCGCGGTGGTCCTCGCGGCCCTCGCGCTCGTCGCGTTCGTGATCGTCGTGCAGCCGACGGCCAGCGTGCTGCGCGCGGCGATCATGGGCGCCATCACGCTGCTCGCGGTGCTGTCACACCGTCGGCGGCAGGCCATCCCGGCGCTGGCGGCCACGATCATCACGGTGATGATCGGGTGGCCCGAGATGGCGGTCGACGTCGGATTCGCCCTCTCGGCGTCGGCGACGGCGGCCCTGGTCGTGATCGCGCCCGCGTGGTCGGCCCGGCTCGTCGCTCGTGGCTGGCCGGTTCCCCTGGCCGGCGCCGTCAGCGTCGCGGTGGCCGCGCAGCTCGTCACGGCGCCGTTGGTGGCGGGCATCTCGGGCGCGGTCAGCGTGGTCGCGGTGCTGGCGAACCTCGCGGTGACCGCCGTCATCGCCCCGATCACCGTCCTCGGCACGCTGGCGGCGGCGCTGGTGACGCCGTGGCCGGCCGGCGCGGGCATGGTGATCCGGTTCACGGGTCCCGAACTGTGGTGGCTGCTGCGGGTGGCCGAGTACGCGGCTTCGGTTCCCGGCGCGGCGATTCCGGTCCCGTCCGGCGTGGCGGGCGTGCTGTGCGTGGCGGTGAGCACGCTCGGCGCGGTGGTCGCGTGGCGGCGGCGCTGGGGGCGGCTGCTGGTGGCGTGGTGCGCGGCCGGCCTGGTCGCGTGGGCGGCGAGTGGAGATGTCGCGGGGACGTGACACCATCGGTGCGTGAGCCAACTCCACCTCGTCCTCGGCGACGAGGAACTGCTGATCGAACGGGCCGTCTCCGCGGTCCTGCAGACCGCACGCACCGCCGCGGGCACCGTCGACGTCCCCGTCGACCGCATGCGGGCCGGCGAGATCAGCACCAACGAACTCGCCGAGCTGCTGAGTCCCTCGCTGTTCGCCGACGAGCGGGTCCTGGTGCTCGAGTCGGCCGCCGACGCAGGCAAGGACGCGGTGGGACTGATCAACGGTGCGGCCGCCGATCTGCCGCCCGGGACGGTGCTGGTGGTGGTGCACTCCGGTGGTGGCCGCGCGAAGGCGCTGGCCGATCAGCTCAAGAAGCTCGGCGCCGACGTCCACCCGTGCGCGAAGCTGACCAAGCCGTCGGAGCGGGCCGACTTCGTCAAGCGCGAGTTCCGGTCGCACAGGGCAAAGGTGGGCGACGACGCCATCGCCGCACTGCTCGAGGCGGTCGGGTCGGATCTACGCGAGCTGGCCGCGGTCTGCTCGCAGCTCGTCGCGGACACCGCGGGCGACATCGACGTCAACGCGGTCCGGCGCTATCACCAGGGCAAGGCCGAGATCAAGGGCTATGTGATCGCGGAGATGGCGGTGGCCGGCGACGTCGAGGGCGCCGCGGAGGCGCTGCGCTGGGCGGTGATGGGCGGCGAACCGCACGTGGTGCTGGCCGATGCCCTCGCCGAGGCGGTGCACGCGATCGCTCGGATCGGGCCGCTGTCGGGGAACCAGAACCAGGTGGCCGGTGAGGTGGGCATGCCGCCGTGGCGGGTGCAGAAGGTGCAGCGTCAGGCCCGGCGCTGGTCGCGGGACTCGGTGGCCGAGGCGATGCGCCTGGTGGCGACCCTCAATGCAGACGTCAAGGGCGCAGCGGCCGATGCCGACTACGCCCTCGAGACCGCTGTGCGGAAGGTTGCCGAACTGGTCGGCTAGACGTCAGAGCTTGTTGAGCGCGAGCGTCAGAGCCGACTTCTTGTTGGCGGCCTGGTTCTTGTGGATGACGCCCTTGCTGGCAGCCTGGTCGAGCTTGCGGTTGGTGACGGCCAGCAGTTCGGCGGCCTTCTCCTTCTCGCCGGCGTCGATGGCCTCGCGGAGGCTGCGAACTGCGGTGCGCAGCTCGGACTTCACCGACTGGTTGCGCAGCCGGGCGCGCTCGTTGGTGAGGATGCGCTTTTCCTGCGACTTGATGTTGGCCACGCGTATTCCTTCGAGTTGAACTTGGGGTGGGGCACGTTGTGGCAGCCGGCCGTCGTGTGCAGCCAGGCAGCGAGGGTTCAGACTACCAGCGGCTTGGGTAAAGACCCAAAGCGCGTGTCGCTGGCCTGCCGAAACGCATCTACTAAGGGAGCATGTCCTCTGTGAGTCTTCGAACCCTGCCCACGGACACCGCTCGTTCGAGCCGACAGAACTCCCGTTCGGTACAACGCTATGACGGAATCTTCGACGGCTACAACGACGTCGGCGGTTATTCGCAGGCGTTCGACGAGATGTTCGACGCGCAGGGCAACGTACGCGGGCCCTACAAGGGCATCTTCACCGAACTCGCACCGTCGGACGCGTCCGATCTGGAGGCGAGATCCGAGGCGCTCGGCCGTGCCTTCATCGATCAGGGCATCACGTTCTCGCTGTCGGGCCAGGAGCGGCCGTTCCCGCTGGACCTGGTGCCCCGGGTCATCTCCGCCGCGGAGTGGTCACGCCTCGAGCGCGGCATCAAGCAGCGGGTCAAGGCCCTCGAGATGTTCCTCGACGACATCTACGGCGAGCAAGAGATCCTGCGCGACGGGGTCATCCCGCGCCGGCTGATCACGTCCTGCGAGCACTTCCACCGCGAGGCCGCGGGGATCAAGCCGCCCAACGGCGTCCGCATCCACGTTGCGGGCATCGACCTCGTGCGCGACGCCCAAGGCGTGTTCCGGGTGCTCGAGGACAATCTGCGGTCGCCGTCCGGGGTGTCGTACGTGATGGAGAACCGCCGCACGATGGCCCGGGTGTTCCCGAATCTGTTCGCCACGCACCGGGTTCGGTCGGTCGGCGACTACGCCTCACACCTGCTGCGCGCGCTGCGCAACGCGGCGGCCTCCAACGAGGCCGACCCCACGGTCGTGGTGCTCACGCCGGGCGTCTACAACTCCGCGTACTTCGAGCACTCGCTGCTGGCGCGGCAGATGGGCGTCGAGCTGGTCGAGGGACGTGACCTGTTCTGCCGGGACAACACCGTCTACATGCGCACCACCGAGGGCGAGCGCCAGGTCGACGTCATCTACCGGCGCATCGACGACGATTACCTCGACCCGATGCACTTCAAGCCGGATTCGGTGCTCGGCGTCGCCGGCGTCCTCAATGCTGCACGCGCCGGCAACGTGGTCATCTCGAGCGCGGTCGGCAACGGTGTCGGTGACGACAAGCTGGTCTACTGCTACGTCCCGACGATCGTCGAGTACTACCTCGGCGAGAAGCTGGCGCTGGCCAACGTCGACACCTTCAGGTGCTGGCTCGACGACGAGCGCGAAGAGGTGCTCGACCGGATCGACGAACTGGTGATCAAGCCCGTCGAGGGATCGGGTGGCTACGGCATCGTCTTCGGCCCCGACGCGTCGGCGAAGGAACTCGCCGCCATCTCCAAGAAGGTGCGCGCCGATCCCCGCGGCTGGATCGCGCAGCCCGTCGTGCAACTCTCCACCGTGCCCACGCAGATCAACGATCAGTTGGCGCCGCGACACGTCGACCTGCGGCCGTTCGCCGTCAACGACGGTGACGACGTGTGGGTGCTGCCCGGCGGCCTGACCCGTGTCGCACTGCCCGAGGGTTCGCTGGTGGTCAATTCCAGCCAGGGTGGTGGCTCCAAGGACACGTGGGTGCTCGCGTCGAGAACCTCTGCCGCAGACCGCGAACTGGCGGGGGCCGAGGTGGTGCGCGCGCTGCCGAAGGCGGCCAAGCCCGGCAAGACGGAGAAGAACGGCGACTCGTCCTCGCAGCAGCAGCAGTCGCTGGCGATGGGTCCGCAGGACCAGCAGCAGCAACAACAGCAGCAACAGCAACAGCAGCAGCAGCAGGTGATGCACTGATGTTGGCGCGCAACGCGGAATCGCTGTACTGGATCGGCCGCTACGTCGAGAGGGCGGACGACACCGCCCGAATCCTCGACGTGACGGTGCATCAACTGCTCGAGGATTCGAGCGTCGACCCCGACCAGGCGTCGCGGACACTGCTCAAGGTCCTCGGCATCGACCCGCCCGACACCGAACTCGACCTCTGGTCGCTGACCGACCTGGTGGCGTTCAGCCGGGACACCCACGGCGGCTGCTCGATCGTCGACTCCATCTCGGCTGCCCGCGAGAACGCCCGCGGCGCACGCGAAGTCACCTCGACCGAGATCTGGGAGTGCCTCAACACCACCTACAACGCACTGCCGGAGCGCGAGCGGGCGGCCAAGCGGCTCGGACCGCACGAGTTCCTGTCCTACATCGAGGGACGGGCCGCGCAGTTCGCGGGCCTGGCGGACTCGACGCTGTCCCGAGACGACGGCTACCGATTCATGGTGCTGGGCCGCGCGATCGAGCGCGTCGACATGATCGTGCGACTCCTGCTGTCCCGAGTCGGGGACAGCGCATCGTCACCCGCGTGGGTGACGGTGCTGCGCTCGGCGGGCGCCCACGACACCTATCTGCGCACGTACCGCGGCGTCCTCGACGCCGGCCGCGTCGTCGAGTTCATGATGCTCGACCGGCTCTTCCCGCGGTCGGTGATGTACTCGCTGCGGCTTGCCGAACACAGCCTCGACGAACTGCACCACCGCAGGCTCAACCGCGTCGGCGCGACGGCGGAGGCCCAGCGCCTCCTGGGCCGCGCCCGCAGCGAGTTGGAGTTCCTGCGGCCGGGCGTCCTGCTCGAATCGCTCGAGACCCGGTTGGGCGAACTGCAGGAGACCTGCGCCGAGGTCGGAGAAGCGTTGGCACTGGAGTACTTCCACTCCGCACCGTGGGTTGCCTGGAGCGATGCAGGCCGCGACGGCTCACTGGTGATCGAGGAGGGTGAAGTCTGATGTGGCGTCTTCGCGTGGTGCATTCCACCGGGTATGCGTACAAGTCGCCGGTCACGGCGTCGTTCAACGAGGCCCGGCTCACGCCGCGGTCCGATTCGCGGCAGAACGTGATCCTCAATCGCGTCGAGACGGTGCCCGCGACCCGCTCCTACCGGTACGTCGACTACTGGGGCACCGCGGTCACGACGTTCGACCTGCACGCTCCGCACACCGAACTCGAGGTGACGTCGTCGTCGGTCGTGGAGACCGAGGAGGGCACCCTCCCCGACGAGGACGTGACGTGGG
The DNA here is from genome assembly GCF_056679845.1 of Mycobacterium sp. PTI7. Lineage (NCBI taxonomy): Bacteria > Bacillati > Actinomycetota > Actinomycetes > Mycobacteriales > Mycobacteriaceae > Mycobacterium > Mycobacterium sp. PTI7. The sequence goes on along the minus strand of NZ_CM155252.1, from coordinate 2,638,905 downwards.
AGGACCTGCAGTCCCTGGCGGTGATCGACCGCTACGACGAGATCCTGACCGGCACCGACTACACGCCCGAGAGCAGGCGGTTGGCGCGGGTCGGCCAGAAGATCGCCAAGGAGCACGCGCCGCGGGAGGCCGTCGTGGCGGCGGCCAACTGGGTCAACGGCGAACTCGAGTACGTGCCGGGCACCACGGGCGTGCACTCGTCGGGGCTGGACGCCCTGCGTGAGGGCAAGGGCGTCTGCCAGGACTACACCCACCTGACGCTGATCCTGTTGCGCAGCATGGGTATTCCGGCGCGTTACGTGTCGGGGTACCTGCACCCCAACCGCGAGGCCGCCGTGGGCGAGACCATCGAGGGTGAGAGCCACGCGTGGATCCAGGCCTGGACGGGCGGGTGGTGGAACTACGACCCCACCAACGACAAGCACATCAACGAGCAGTACGTCAGCGTCGGCGTCGGCCGTGACTACGCCGACGTCAGCCCGCTGAAGGGCATCTACTCGGGTGAGGGGTCCACCGACCTCGACGTGATCGTGGAGATCACCCGACTGGCCTGACGGCTACTCGCGCCCGGACGCCACCGATGTCATGTCGGCGTAGCGGTTGCCCGACACCGCCGCTCCCGCGGCGTCGAGTGACGCCACCTGGTCGGCGCCGAGGGTGACGTCGAGCGAGGCGAGGTTCTCGTCCACGCGGGATGCGCGTCGGGTCCCGGGGATCGGCACGGACGCCACACCGAGTTCGTCGGCGCGGTAGCGCAGCCACGCGAGCGCCACCTGGGCCGGCGTGGCCTCGACGTCCGCCGCGATCCGGGTGACGGTTCGCACGACGGCGAGGTTGTCGTCGAGGGCGTCGCCGGAGAACCGGGGCATGTGCCGCCGGAAGTCGGCGTCGCCGATGTCGGCCGCCGACTGCACGGTGCCGGTGAGGAAGCCGCGCCCCAGGGGCGAGTACGGCACCAGACCCACGCCGAGTTCGACGGCCGTCGGCACCACGGACTCGACGTCGCGCGTCCAGATCGACCACTCGCTCTGCAGCGCGGCGACGGGGTGGACCGCGACGGCGGCCCGCAGCTCGCCCGCGGTCACCTCCGACAGCCCGAGGTGGCGGACCTTGCCCGCGCTCACCAGCTCGGTCATCGCGCCGACGGTCTCCTCGATCGGGACCCGTAGGTCGCGCCGGTGCATGTAGTAGAGGTCGATGACGTCGGTCTGCAACCGTTGCAGGCTCTCGTCGACGCACTGCCGCACGTACGCGGCGTCACCGCGGGGCGACACCTTGCCGCCGGGCCGGCCCGCGGGGTTGCCGTCGATGCCGAACTTGGTGGCCAGGGTGACCTCGTCGCGCCGGTCGGCGAGCAGACCGGCGATCAGCCGCTCGTTGGCGCCGCCGCCGTAGACGTTGGCCGTGTCGATGAACGAGACACCCACGTCGACCGCGTGATGGAGCGTGGCCAAGGACTCGACGTCGTCGATCTCCCCGCCGTAGACCGGTGTCAGCGCCATCCCGCCGAAACCCATGGCGCTGACGGTCAACTCATCTCCGAGTGTGACGCTCGACGTCATGGCTGCATCCCTTCGTTGGCGTGTGCGTACCCACGCGGCAACGGCGGGCACTCGACGGGGGTTCCCCCGCGACGCGATACGTCCTAACCTGGTGTGACCCACGTCACTCGAAGGAGGCGTCGATGAGGATCTCGGACGTGCTGCGGAACAAGGGGGCGGGCGTGCTGACGGTGTCACCCGACATGACGGTGGGGGAGTTGCTCGCCAGTCTGGTCACCCGCAACGTCGGCGCCATGGTCGTGGTGGATCCGAGTGGACCGGTGGGCATCGTGAGTGAACGCGACGTGGTGCGAAGCCTGCACGCCCACGGCGTCGACGTCCTGGGCCATCGGGTGGCCGACATCATGTCGACGCCGGTCATCACGTGCACGCCCGCCGACACCGTGGACTTCCTCAGCGGCCTGATGACCACCAACCGCGTACGGCACGTCCCCGTCCTTGACGGCGGCGCATTGACCGGGATCGTCAGCATCGGCGACGTGGTGAAGACGCGGATGGAGGAACTCGAGGCCCAGCAGGAGCACCTCGAGGCCTACATCACGCAGGGCTGACCAGGTCCTCGACGCCGTTGAGGAGATCGTTGTCGGAGAAGGCCCCGCGGTAGGCGGCGGCCGGATGCGAGTCGGGAAGTCGGTCGCCCCTGCCGAGTAGCTTCTGCCGCAGCGTGCCCGACTTGTCGGTCGAGATCAGACCCCGTTCGCGCAGCGTCGGGAACAGGCGGTCGGCCACCTCGGCGAACGAACCCGGCACGGTGGCGTGATAGACGTTGATGCCGTCGACACCCGCCTCGCGCCACTCCTCCAGGCGATCCGCTATCTCCTTCGGAGTGCCGACGACGCGATTGGCGCCCTCCATCACCCACGCGAGATCCCGGATGGTCGGTGCGTCGTTGCCGGACGCCTCGGCGGCCCATCTCGCGTAGCTCTTGATGCCCGTGAACTCACCGAGTTCGCTCAGCGGAGTGTCCAGCGGGACGCTGCCCGCGTCGATACCGGCATCGCCCAGTGCGTGCAGGGCGACTCCCTCGAGATCCAGATGTCGCTTGATCTCGTCGTTGCGGCGCACCGCCTCGGCATGGGTGTCGCCGATGACGAACGACAGTCCCTGGGCGAACGTGATGTCGCCGGGATCGCGCCCGTTCTCGACCGCGAGGGCCCTGCTCTCGGAGATCAACCCATGCGCCGCTGCGGGATCCGGGCTGCTGATGTACACCCCCTCGGCATTGCGGGCCGAGAACAACTGACCCGCAGGCGAGGAACCAGCCTGGAACAGCACCGGAGTCCGCTGCGGCGACGGCGACGAGAAGTGCGGCCCCTCCACGCTGTACCGCTTGCCCACGTGGTTGATCTTGTGGATCTTGGTCGGGTCGGAGTGCACGCCGCGTTCCTTGTCCTGCACCAGCGCGCCCTCGTCCCACGAGCCCTCCCAGAGCTTGTAGGCGACGTCGACGTACTCGTAAGCCCACTCGTACCGGTCGTCGTGGGCGAGGGTGCCCTCGTGTCCGAAACTCCGGAACATGTTCTCGTTGAAGCTGGTCACGATGTTCCAGCCCAGGCGGCCATCGGTGTAGTGATCGAGCGACGACATCCGCCTGGCGAAGTCGAACGGATGGTCCTGGATGATCGAACTGGTGAACACGATGCCCAGCTGCTGCGTCGCGGCGGCCAGTGCCGACGCCAGCACGGACGGGTCGTTGACGGGGATCTGGATTCCGCCCTCGACCGCCTTGCGCCAGTTGCCGTTCCACGTTTGACGCAAGCCGAAGACGTCGGCGAAGAACAGCAGGTCGTAACCCGCCCGGTCCACCTGCGCGGCGAGGTCGGTCCAGTGCTTGAGCGAGTTGAACTCGTGGTTCCGCGCTTCCGGTGCTCGCCACAGGCCATGCAGGACGTGGGAGGCGGTGTTCATCACGAACGCCGAGAAGTACAGCGGCCGGGCGCTGCCGGTGCCGCTCACGAGAGGGGCCCCAGCGTGTTGCGGATCAGTTCGTCGTCGGTGTTCTTCAGGAACTCCGCGATCTTCGGATCCTTGAACGTCTCGATCAGCTTCTGCACGTTCGGATCGTCGAGGTGCTTGTCGCTGACCACGAGTCCACCCTCGCTCCCCTGGGGGGCCGGTTCGCGCGCCAGGATCTGCTCCTCGGTCAGTCCTGCGGCGTAGACGTCCGAGATGTGCACGACGATGGCATCGACGTCGTCGAGGCTGCGAGCGAGCTGCCCGATGGGCACCTGGACGAACTGATAGTTCTTCGGGTTTGACTCGACGTCGCCGAGCTGAGGCAGACCCTCCAGGGTGTCCTTGCCCGCCTTCAACGTGATCTGCTTGTCGTGCGCGAGGTCGAGCAGCGCGATCGCCTGGCCGGCGGGGTCGTCCCGCAGCGCGATCTTGGCGCCGTTCGGCACTTGGTTCCAGCTCCGGTACTTGTTGGAGTAGGTGGCCTGATCCCACGTGAACGTCGGTGCGGCCAAGGTCAGTTGGAAGCCGTTGGCGGCGATGGCGTCGTTGAGGAACGGTTGGTGCTCGAAGAAGTTCCCCGCCACGGTCCCGGCGTCGACGGCGCGGTTGATCTCGATGAGGTTGTCGATCTGGACTCGTTCGATCGTGATGCCGTGATCGGGAGCGACGTTGTCGGAGATGAACGTCAGCAGGTTCTCGGCGGCGATGTCGGTGCTCCACGTCGCAACCTTGAGGTTGGTCCCGAACGGCTTGTCCTGATTCGAGTAGTTCGCGAAGACGATGCCGCCGCTGACGGCGACGACGGCCACCACGGCGCCGGCGATCCACGGCCATCGCCGCTTCTTCTTGATCTCGAGGTCAAGGCCGCGTGGCTGATTGATCTGGTCGGTCATGATCGTGTTCCTCGTTCGGTTGGGGTGGTCAGCGCGTGAGTGCTGTGACGACTCGGTCGCCGGTGAACTGGACCGCCTGGATGGTGACGATCAGCGCGACCACCGTGGCGATCATGATGTTGTCGTCGAAGCGGTTGTAGCCGTAAGTGATCGCCAGGTTCCCGACGCCGCCGGCGCCGATCGAGCCCGCGATCGCGGAGTACTCGATCATGGCGATGGTGTTGACGGTGAGAGCCCCGGCCAGTGCCGGAAGCGCCTCCGAGAGCTGTACCGAGCGGATCACCTGGAGCTGTGTCCCGCCGGACACCAATCCCATGTCGGTGACGTCGCTCCGCACCTCGCGCAGCGCGTTCTGCACCAGACGCGCGAAGAACGGTATGCCCGCCACGGTCATCGGGACGATCGCCGCCGAGATGCCCACCGTGGTCCCGACGATGAACCTCGTCACCGGGATGATCGCGGTCATCAGGATCAGGAACGGCAGGGAGCGGCCGACGTTGACGATCGTGTTCAACACGGTGAAGGCCCTCGGATCCGGGAACAGCCCGAGGTCCGACGTGTTGTGCAGCACGATGCCGAGCGGGACGCCGATGAGCAGGACGAACACCATGGTCACGCCCACCATGAGCCACGTCTCCCCGTAGGCGGGGAGCAGCAGGTCCGGCACGCGGGCCCACGGCGTGCTGAAGTCCTCCTGCGCGAGGAGGGTCACGCTGCCGCCTCGTCGGTCGTCCGGCGGCCGGCGCGGACGTGCAGTCCACGGTCGCGCAGATACTGCTCGAAACCGGCCGGCGCAGCGGGGGAGAACGACAACACCGCGCGTCCGACCGCGATCCCGCGGATCGCCTCGACGCTCGCGGACAGGACGCTGACCTTCGCCGTGCCGCATCCAGGGATCGTCTGAATGGACGTCAGCCAGTCCAGGGGGACGTCACGTGCGGCGTGCGACACCTCCCAGACCTCGCCCGGGTGGTCGAGCGGCACGCTGGGCCGGTCCGGGAGCAGTTCGCGAGCCAGCGCCGACGTGGGATCCAGGATGACGTCGGTGACCGCCCCGCTCTCGATGATGCGGCCGTCCTCTATCCGGGCGACCGAGTCGGCGATCTCGCGGACCACTTCCATCTCGTGGGTGATGAGGATGATGGACAGGCCGTACTCGTCCCGGAGGTGACCCAGCAACCCGAGGATCGACGTGGTGGTCGCGGGATCCAGACCCGACGTCGCCTCGTCGGACAGCAGGATCGACGGCGCGAGTGCCAGAGCACGGGCGATCCCGACCCGCTGCTTCTGTCCGCCCGACAACTGCGCGGGGTGGTAGGAACGGCGGTCGGCGAGGCCGACGCGATCGAGCAGCTCTGCAACCCTGCGATCGACCGACGCGTCGGTGGCGCCCAGGTACTGCAGGGGGAGTGCGACGTTCTCGGCGACCGTGCGACGACGGAGCAGAGGCGCCGTCTGGAAGATCACCCCGATGCTGCGCCTCGCCGCGAGCAGTTCCGAACGGTCCAGGCGCGTGAAGTCCTTGCCGTCGACGCGCACACTGCCGCTCGTGGGCCGCTCGAGGAAGCTCACGCAACGTGACAACGTGCTCTTCCCGGCGCCACTCGGCCCGACGACGGCCAGGATCTCGCCACTGCGCACCGACAGCGACACGCCGTCCAGTACGGTGCGCTCGCCGAAGCGCTTCGTCAGATCGTCGATCTCGATCATGGGGACTCTCTGTGTGGGAATCGGGCACCAGCGTGCGGCGGTGTGAGACGGGGGACGACCGGATGCCCTCGGAGTGCACCGGCCAGATGATGGTCGACGCTATTCGCGCTTCGGGCCGGTCGACAGAGTATGGATCGGGTTGATCCGAATCCGACCGCGAAGCCTCTCGCTAGCAACGCCTTTCGACCATCTCGAATCCCTGCACCCGAGGGTCCGGCCCAGGAGGTTCCCACAGCCGCTCAGACATGCGATCGTGGGCGCATGACCACCATCGCGGTACGGCCGGCTCGGCGCGAGGACGTCCCCGCACTGTCGGGGACTCTCGGCAAGGCGTTCTTCGACGACCCCGTGATGGCGTGGATGCTGCCCGACGCCGACATACGGCGCCGACGCCTGCACCGCCTGTTCTCGGTGCTCACCAGGTACCACCATCTGTCCCGCGGCGGAGTCGAGGTGGCACTCGACGGCGACGACGTCGGCGGTGCGGCACTGTGGGATCCGCCGGGGCAGTGGCGGCAGACCACCGGCGAGCAGGTGCGCGCGATGCCGAGCCTGCTGCGTGCGTTCGGCTTCGCGGTGCGGCGCGGGATGGCCGTCGAGGAGCGGATGTCGGCGGTGCACCCCGAGGAACCGCACTGGTACCTCGCGATCATCGGCAGCGATCCGGCACTGCGCGGCAGGGGTTTCGGAAACGCACTCATGCGGTCGCGGTTGGATCGCGTCGACGCCGAGTACGCACCCGCATACCTCGAATCGAGCAATCCCGACAACGTGCCGTACTACCAGCGATTCGGCTTCGAGGTGACCGGTGAGATCGTCCTGCCGGACGGTGGACCGTCGCTGATCCCGATGTGGCGTGCCGCCACGAGGTGAGTCATACGGCTCGCGCAGTCGACAGCACCCGGCGATCGGCTGTGCGACGCAGGCCCAGGTGGCCCCGTAGCGTTGACGATTCGTATTCGCGCCGGAACAGACCGCGGTCGCGCAGGATCGGGACGACGTGGTCGACGAACAGCTCGAGTCCGGACGGGAAGACGTCGGGCATGAGGTTGAAGCCGTCGACCGCGCCGGCGACGAACCACTCCTCGATCGCGTCGGCGATGCGCTCGGGCGAACCGACCACCAGCCGATGCCAGGTGATGACCCGGTCGAGGAGCTGTCGCACCGTGAGGTCCTCGCGGCGCGCCAGATTCACCACGATGTCCCGCGCACCCTGGGATCCCGTGTCGGTGACCGCGCCGTCGAGCAGCCACTGCGGTAGCGGCCGGTCCCACGACAGCTCGGCGGGGTCGACGGACAACTGCCCGGCCAGGTGCGCCAGGCGGCGCTCGCCGGCCAGCTCGTTGAGTTCGTCGTTGCGGCGGCGCGCCTCGTCCTCGGTGCTGCCCAGCACGAAGGACAGGCCGGGCATGATGCGGATCGCATCCCGGGGTCGGCCGTATGCCGCCGTGCGCGAACGCAACTCGTTCGCGTTGCGCAGCGCATCGGGTAGCGATGCCTGCGCGGCGAACACGCCGTCGGCGTAGCGTGCCGCGAGATCGAGGCCGCCGGGGGAGCCGCCTGCCTGGAACAGCACGGGGTGACCCTGCGGGGAGCGCGGCAGCGTCAGCGGTCCGTCGACACGGAAGAACTCGCCGCGGTGGTCGATCGTGTGGATGCTGCCGGTTCGGCTGAACGCTCCCGTGCGCTTGTCGGCGAGCACGGCGTCGTCGTCCCACGAGTCCCACAGCGCACGCACCACGTCGATGAACTCCGCGGCGCGGCGGTACCTGTCGCGCCGATCGGGCTGAGCGACCGGCTCGTCGCCATGGCCGAAGTTGTTCCAGGCGTGCGGATCACTGCTGGTGACCACGTTCCAGGCAACCCGGCCACGGCTCAGGTGATCCAGCGACGCGAAGCGGCGGGCGACGTTGTAGGGCTCCTCGAACGACGTCGACACCGTGCCGATCAGACCGAGGTGCGTGGTCGCCGACGCCAGCGTCGACAGCAGCACCAACGGGTCGAGTGCGAGCGGAGGCGCCACCAACGGCTGATCGGGTGGTTGGAACAGCGACGGGCTGTCGGCGAGGAACAGTGTGTCGAGTGTCCCTCGCTCGGCTGTCCTCGCCACGTCGATCCAATAGGCGGGATCGGTGAACGCGTTCGGGTCGGCACTCGGGTGCTGCCACGCCGCCGGGTGCATGCCGTCGGACAGGACGTTGACGCCCAGGTGCAGTCGGCGCTCCGTCATGCCGGATCACCCGGCAGCGCGAGCTTGCGCACCTCGGGGTCCCTCGCGATGAAGGTCTGTACCCGAGGATCCTTGAACGCCCGGACCAGGTTGCGGACGTTGTCGGTGTCGGCCCACTCGCTGCCGATGGTCAACACCGAGGCGAATTCGTCGGGCGACGTCGGGGCGAAGATGAGATCGTCCTCGGACACGCCTGCGGCCAGGAACGACTCGGCGTAGCCGACGATCGCGTCGAGGTCTGGGAGTGCACGGGGTTGCGCGCCGAAGTCGAGCAGCGTGAACCTCAGGTTTCTCGGGTTCGCGACGATGTCCTTCTGGGTGAGCGCGGTGATGTCCGCGTCCGGTCGCAGCGTGACCAGTCCGGCCTGGGCCAGATACCAGATGCCCTGGGCGTTGTTCGCCGGGTCGGCGAGCAGCGACACCGTCGCCCCGTCCGGGATGTCCTGCGGCGTCCGGTACTTGTCCGACCAGATGCCGAACACCCAGTGGAAGAACGGACCCGTCGCGGCCTCCTCGCGGAAGCCGGGGTTCGCGTCGAGGACCTGCCGGAGCCAGTGCTCGTGCTGGAAGATCGTGCCCGCGTAGCGACCGTCGCTGATCGCCTGGTTGATCTGCGTGCTGTCACCGAGTCCGACCGCGCCGACCCGGACGTCGTAGTCGGGAGCGATCTCGTCGGCGACGAACTCGATGATCCGCTTCTCCGCGGGGTTCGAGTCGAGGTAGACGACGTCGAGTGTGGCGCCGGCGGTCTCGTTGGGTGACGCCGATCCCGTGCTGCGCTGGATGACGACGAACGCCGCAACGGCGATGACGGCGACGACGGCAATGGCGACGTAGGGCCATCTGCGCCGCGAACCGATGGTGAATCCGTGGGAGCCGGCGTCCTCGCGGACGGAGACCGAATCGTCGATGCTCATGGGGTCAGAAGTGTCACCGAGACGACGGCTACCGCCCATGGTTTCGCTCACGGTGGCGTCAATTGCATTGATTCACCCTGATCGCAAGGGTTTTCGCGGTGCCGCGCGGTCTGCGACTGTTCCACCCCGAACGGCGACGACGTCTGCGCGCCCCACTTACCGAGGACATCCCCTCCCATGATCGAGTTGACCGACCTGACGAAGACCTACGGCCACGGTGCCGATCGGACGGTGGTGCTGGACCGAGTCGGCTTTCGGGTCGAGGCCGGCGAGATATTCGCCGTCGTCGGTCCCAGCGGCGCGGGCAAGAGCACGCTGGCCCAGTGCGTGAACCTGCTGACGGCGCCGACGTCGGGGTCGGTCGTGGTCAACGGTGATGACCTGACCACGTTGTCGGCGAGGAAGCTTCGGGTGGCGCGCCGCAGGATCGGCACGGTCTTCCAGTCGGCGGGCCTGTTCGAGCGGCGCACCGCGGCCGAGAACGTCGCGCTGCCGCTCGAGTACCTCGGCGTCACGCCCGGCGAGACCCGCGCCCGTGTCGCGGAGCTGCTCGACCGGGTGGGGCTCACCGAGCGGGCCGGTCACTATCCGTTCCAGTTGTCCGGAGGCCAGCGGCAGCGGGTGGGGATCGCCCGCGCGCTGGCATTGCGGCCGTCGGTCCTGCTCTCGGACGAGGCGACGGCGGGACTGGATCCCACGACCACGTCGTCGGTGGTGGCGCTCCTGCGTGAACTCCGTGACGACCTGAGTCTGTCCATCGTGTTCATCACCCACGAGATGGACACCGTGCTGAAGATCGCCGACTCGGTGGCGCGGCTGGACCGTGGCAGCATCGTCGAATCCGGGCGCCTTGTGGAGTTGCTCACCGACCCGGACTCGTCGCTCGGTGGGGAACTTCGCCCGCAGGGCGTGGCCGCTGATGCGCCGACGGGTCAGCACGTGTGGAACGTCGTGTACGACGCCCCGGACGTGCCGTCGGATTGGATAGCGCGTGCTTCGGCCGACCTCGGTGCGCCGCTCGCGGTGCTGGGCGCGTCGGTGCAGCAGGTCGGCGGAATCACCGTCGGCGCTGCGACGCTGGGCATCCCGGAGCGTTTCGACGGCCGCGTCGCCGACGTCCTGGGACGTTACGGATTGGCTGCGACCACCGACGGCCCGGTCGACGCCGCACTCGAGGGCGTCGCGTGAGCGAGACGCTGCTGGCCAACACCAAGGTGCCGGTCAACGAGCTGCCGGCGCTGCTGTTGCCGGCGCTGCTCGACACGTTGATCATGGTGGGGATCGTCATGGCGATCGTCGTCCTGGTGGGCGTGCCGCTCGGTGCGCTCGTCCACAATCTCGCGCCCGGCGGTTTGTTCGAGAACCCTGGTCTGCACACAGTTCTCAGCTGGGTCATCAGCATCGGTCGTTCCCTGCCGTTCCTCATCCTGATGGCCGCGATCATGCCGTTCACCCGACTGCTCACCGGCACCAACATCGGCATCGCCGCGGCAGTGGTCCCGATGGCGTTGGCGGGCACCGCGTTCTTCACCAGGATCGTGGAGAACTCGCTGCGGTCCGTCCCACCGTCGGTGGTGGCCGTAGCGCGTGCATCAGGCGGGTCGAACCTGCAGATCATCCGTACCGCTCAGCTCGCCGAGGCAGTGCCGTCGATCATCGGCGGCCTGACCATCAACGTCATCGCGATGATCGAGTACTCGGCGATCGCGGGCACCATCGGCGCCGGCGGAATCGGTTACGTCGCAGTCACATACGGCTACCAGCGCTTCGACCAGGGCGTCATGCTCGCCACGATCGTCATCCTCGTCATCACCGTCGCCATCGTCCAACTCGTCGGCGACGCCCTCGTTCGATTCACCACACCGCGCAGCCGCTTCGGCGGCGCCGCGGTCCGACCGCTGCGCAGACGCGCAGTGACAGCCTGAGAGGCACACCCATGGCCATCAACACCACCGTCGAGGACACCGACGACCACGGGTTCGAACTCAAACGCCGGCCCACATGGCTCTGGATCGCGCTGAGCCTGGTGCTCGTCGTCGCCCTGGTCGTCGGCGCGCGGCTGCTGTTCTTCGGGAAGACGGAGTCGGCGAACGAGATCGCCGGCGCGACGCTGGTGGTCGCCACCAACGAGGGCAACGCCGCCGAGCAGGCGCTCATCGAGTACATCGCGGCCGAGGTCGCGCCCCGGCACGGGATCAAGGTCGCGTTCCGCGGTCTGTCCGACAGCAACACCATCAACCGCGCGGTGAGCGACGGCGAGGTGGCCGGGACGATCTACCAGCACAGGCTGTGGCTGGGGCAGGTGCTGGAGGCCAATCCGGACTTCAAGGAGGAGGCCGCGACGCCGGTGTTCCGCTGGGGCTTCGGCCTCTGGTCGGACAAGTACACCGATCCGGCGCAGCTGCCGGACGGCGCCAACGTCTCGCTGTACTCGGACCCCGCCAACGAGGCGCAGGGCCTGTGGCTGCTCGAGCGCGCCGGCTTGATCACCCTCGACCCGGCCGTCGACAAGTGGACCGCGACGCAGAAGGACATCGTCGCCAACCCCAAGAACCTGAGGTTCACGCTGCTGGACTTCGCCGCGCAGTCGCGGTCGCTGCCGGATCTCGACGCCGCGGTCGGCTACACCGAGTACTACCTGGCGGCGAAGGTGCCGCTGGAACGGCAGATCTTCGCGCCGCCGGCGCCCGACGAGTTCGCCGGTCAGCTGACCATCGGCAGCAAGTGGGCCGACACCGACAACGTCAAGAAGCTGGTGGAGACGTTCAAGGACCCGGCCGTGCAGGAGTACCTGGCCACCAACCCGGCCGTGAAGGACATCCTGCTGCCGCTGTAGGGAGTCAGGACCAGCGGTACTCGGCGCGCAGGCGGGCGGCGACGAGTTCGAAGCGCTCGCGGTCGAGGACCGCGCCCTCGCGGCGGATGCCCTCCTCGGGCACGTCGAGCACGCGGTCGAGCCTGACCCAGCTGGCCCGGCCCTCGTGGTCCCAGCTGCCGGCGCCGATGCCCACCCAGGTGTCGTCGCCGCGGTGGCGGTCCTGGCTGGACAGCATCAGTCCGAGCAGGGTCCGCGAGTCGCGGCCGACGACGAGCACGGGGCGGTCCTTGCCGCGGGTGGGGTCGTCCTCGTAGACCACCCACGTCCACACGATCTCGCCCGGATCGGCCTGCCCGTCGAGGTCGGGGGAGTACTGGACGCGGCGGGCGCGGTGCGCGGTCGGGACGCTGTTCTCGGTGACCGGCCGGCCGGTCGTGATGGCCTGCTGCTGGGGTTGAGCCGTGGCGTTGGCGAATGCCGACAGGCCGACGTCGATTCCGAGCTTGATGCCCTGCTGCAGGCTGCGCTGCAGACCTTCGTTGCGGGGTAGCTGGCGGATGAGCTTGGGCGCCTCGTCGAACACCAGCTTCTCCGTGCCCTTGAGAAACCGCTGGAACGGTCTCCACTGTGACGCCATGGATGCGAGCATAGGCACGATTGTGTCGTCACGGCGCTGGGTCGATAGGCTGGGGGTAGCTCACCACGCCGTATGAGTCTGCGCTTACCAGGAGAAACCCAATCAGCACTTTCGCCGACAAGACCTTCACTGCGCCGGCGCAGATTCGGAACTTCTGCATCATCGCCCACATCGACCACGGCAAGTCCACTTTGGCCGACCGGATGCTGGGCATCACCGGCGTCGTCGCCGACCGTGACATGCGGGCCCAGTACCTGGACCGGATGGACATCGAGCGCGAGCGCGGCATCACGATCAAGGCGCAGAACGTGCGGCTGCCGTGGTCGGTGGGCGACGACGAGTTCGTCCTGCACCTCATCGACACGCCGGGCCACGTCGACTTCACCTACGAGGTGTCCCGCGCGCTGGAGGCCTGCGAGGGCGCAGTGCTGCTGGTCGACGCCGCGCAGGGCATCGAGGCTCAGACGCTCGCCAACCTGTACCTGGCGCTCGACCGCGGGTTGACCATCATCCCGGTGCTCAACAAGATCGACCTTCCCGCCGCCGACCCGGACCGCTACGCCGGTGAGATCGCCCACATCATCGGTTGCGAGCCCGAGGACGTCCTGCGGGTGTCCGGCAAGACCGGCGTCGGCGTCCGCGAACTGCTCGACGAGGTGGTCCGTCTGGTCCCGGCCCCGGTCGGGGAGGCCGACGCGTCTGCGCGGGCCATGATCTTCGACTCCGTCTACGACATCTACCGCGGCGTGGTGACCTACGTCCGCGTCGTCGACGGCACGCTGAAGCCGCGCGAGAAGATCAAGATGATGTCGACCGGCACCACCCACGAGCTGCTCGAGGTGGGCATCGTCTCGCCCGAGCCGAAGGCCACCGAGGGGCTCGGCGTCGGCGAGGTCGGCTACCTGATCACCGGCGTCAAGGACGTCCGCCAGTCGAAGGTCGGCGACACCGTGACCTCGGCGCGCAACGGGGCCACCGAGGCGCTCACCGGTTACCGGGAGCCCAAGCCGATGGTCTACTCGGGCCTCTACCCGGTCGACGGCTCCGACTACCCGAACCTGCGCGACGCGCTCGAGCGGCTGCAGCTCAACGACGCGGCCTTGGTGTGGGAGCCCGAGACGTCGGTGGCGCTGGGCTTCGGCTTCCGCTGCGGCTTCCTGGGCCTGCTCCACATGGAGATCACCCGCGAACGCCTCGAGCGCGAGTTCGACCTCGACCTCATCTCCACCTCGCCCAACGTCGTGTACCGGGTGGTCAAGGTCGACGGCACCGAGCTGACCGTGACGAACCCGTCGATCTGGCCCGAGGGCAAGGTCGGCGACGTCTACGAGCCGATCGTGAAGACCACGGTCATCGCGCCGAGCGAGTTCATCGGCACGATCATGGAGCTGTGCCAGCAGCGGCGCGGCGAACTGGGCGGGATGGACTACCTGTCGCCCGAGCGCGTGGAACTCCGCTACACGATGCCGCTCGGCGAGATCATCTTCGACTTCTTCGACTCGCTGAAGTCGCGCACCCGCGGCTACGCCAGCCTGGACTACGAGGAGGCCGGCGAGCAGGTGAGCGATCTGGTGAAGGTCGACATCCTGCTGCAGGGCGAGGCCGTCGACGCCTTCAGCGCGATCGTGCACAAGGACTCGGCCGCCGCGTACGGCAACAAGATGACCACCAAGCTCAAGGAACTGATCCCGCGCCAGCAGTTCGAGGTGCCCATCCAGGCGGCGATCGGCGCGCGGATCATCGCACGTGAGAACATCCGGGCCATCCGCAAGGACGTGCTGAGCAAGTGCTACGGCGGGGACATCACCCGCAAGCGCAAGCTGCTCGAGAAGCAGAAGGAGGGCAAGAAGCGGATGAAGACCATCGGCCGTGTCGAGGTCCCGCAGGAAGCCTTCGTCGCCGCACTGTCCTCCGATGCCGCGAGTGACAAGCCGAAGAAGTAGCCGCACGGTCCTGCTGGCCGTGTGCCTGCTGACCGGGTGCGCCCACGTCGTCCCGGGTGCCGCCGCGCCGGCCGACACCGCGTTCGCGATCCTGCCCACCGACGACCAGATCAGCACCGCGGCGGGAAACCGGTTGAGCACGTTCGACTTCGAACCGTTCATCGGCGGAGCGGAGATCTTGCCCGACGGGTACCGCACCGACGCCGACGCGTCCCCGATCGCGTGCGTCGCCGTGACCGACACCGCGCCGCGGATCGTGTACGAGGCGCTACCCGTCGTCGAGGCCGCCCGGCAGAGCTACTTCAACTGGAACCCCGGGGCACGCACCACGGGGGCCGACGCCGCCGTCGTGCGCCTTGCGACCGCCGACGACGCGCAGCGCACCTTCGACGACTTCACCCGCCAGTGGGAGCAGTGCGACGACACCAGTGTGGTGAAGCGCCTTCGCGGCGTCACCGACACCGAGGTCGACGCGGCCGTGACCGACGTCGGGGTGACGGGTTCGGTGCTGACGGCCGCCGTGGCGACCACCCAGCGTCCGCTGCCGGTCGTCACCTCGGGAGCCGCATCCTTCGAGCGGGCGGTCGGCGTGCGGGGTGACACCCTCGTCGAGGTGTCACTCGCGTTGTCGCCCAGCGCCGGTCGCGGCGAGGACCCCGGCCGCAGTGCGACGGCCGTGGTGACCGCGATGCTCGACAAGGTCCGGTAGGTGGCGGTGGCGGTCGCCGTTCGGTCAGAATGACGCGGTGATCACCGTTTCGAGGCGGCCGCGTGGGCGCCTCGTCCTCGCCGCCGCGGCGTGTCTGCTGGCGGCGGGATGCACCAGCACGGTCTCGGGCAGCGCGGTGCGCGACCCCGCGGGGGCGCCGCTGAACGTGCCCGCCCTGCGTGAGTCGCAACTCGACGACGTGATGCTGAGCCTCGGCGAACTCGCGTCGGCGGTCGATGCACCCGAACTCGACACGATCATCGACTCCGACGAGATGAGTGACAACGTCGACGCCGTCTCCGACCCCGCCTGCCTCGGCGCGATCATGGGCGCCGAGGACGCCGTCTACGGCCCCAGCGGTTGGACGGCCGTGCGCGACCACGTGGTGGGTGACGCCGACGACGAGCACTGGGTCGAACAGACCGCGGTGCTGTACCCGTCCGAGGACGCCGCACGAGCGTTCTACGACGAGTCGACGACGGGGTGGCAGGACTGCGCGGGCTTCTCGGTGTCCGTGGACGACACCGACTTCAGCTATGTCTGGGAGATCGGCGATCTCGACGTCGGCGGCGACATGATCACCCAGGTGACCACGGAGCAGGACTACGACGACTGGCAGTGCCAGCACGCGATGTCCCAGGTGTCCAATCTCGTCGTGGAGACCTGGGCGTGCGCGTTCGGGCGCACCGAGGGCGCGGTGGAGATCGCCGAACGGATGCTGGCCAAGGCCGCGAAGGCGTAGGCGCGCGTTCGGATCCGCGTGACCGCAACTGCCGACACGGGGGCGCGTGGCGTCCTAGGTTCTAGGTCGTGACGGTCCAACTGCACCCCAGGTACGAGGCGTCCTCGCTCCAGGAGGTCTGGGCCGCGGCGTGGCCGTGGCTCGTCCTCGCGCTCGGTGTCGTGGTCGTCGTCGTGGGCGGGGTCTTCTTCTCACCCGCGTGATGCGCGGATCGGGTCAGCCGAGGGCGTTCTCGTCGCCCGCGACGATCCGCTCGACGTCGGCGCGCAGGCTCTCCAGGTGTGCGCGCTCCTCGGCGGTGTACTCGCGGGACTTGTCGTCGAGTACGCACACCGTGCCCACCACGGCGCCGTCGGCATCGTGCACGGCGAGGCCCAGGTAGTTGTGCAGCCCGAACTCCTTCTCGTCCTCGTTGCCGGCGAAGGTCGCATCCTCGCGCGAGTCCCGGACGAACAGCGCGTCGTCGGTGTCGACGACGCGCTCGCAGTACAGCGGCACGCGCGCGGCGTCCTGTCCGGCCTTCGCGCCCGCGCCGCCCACCGCGTAGTGGCGGGTGGCCTCGCCCGCGGTGGCTGCGACGACCATCTGATCGGGATCCGAGCGCATCACCAACACCGACTTCACGTCGAGCAGCTTCGCCACCCGTTCGAGGTCGTCGGCGACGGGGGAGAGGGCGTCGGTGGTGTCGGTCTGATGCGGCTCCGGTGTGCTCACGCTTGAATCATCGTCGCTCGTGGCCGTCGTGCCAACCCGTGCGCTCGTGATGAGCACCTAGGCGGCGCGGCGGGTGGCGATGCGGAATCTGGCGATGTCCATGTAGCGGACGGTGATGGTGGGGCGGCCGGGTAGTGGTGGCGCTTGGGAGCAGTGGGTGGCGCCGGTGGGGGTGGTGAGTTCGGTTGTATGGCAACCGTTCTCGATCCGGACCTCGGTGTGCCAGCCGGGGGCTTCCTTGGCGTAGTTGCACGCCTCGCACAGCCCTTGGCCGTTGTCGGCGGTGGTGGGCCCACCGCGCGCGGCCGGGACGATGTGGTCGTGGTGGCGGATCGGGGCGTTGCAGTACGGCGTGCGGCAGGTGTCGTCGCGCAACTCGATGAACCGCGCCAACCCGGCGGGAAACAACCGCGCCCGGGATTCCATCGCGACCAACGCCCCGCTACGGGGGTGGCGGTAGAGCCGCCGCAGCGTCGCCTGAGAGCGAGCATCGGCGACGGCGTCGGTGACGAGGTGCCGTGCGACGGCGGCCGGGATCGGTCCGTGCCCGGGGATCCGGGCAGGTTCAACGTCCCCACCGAGCAAGCTTTCGTCGGTGATCACGAGGTCGACGGTGATGGGGACGGGGACGTCGGCGGGGCGGCCGGTGACCCGTTCGACCAGCGTGTCCGCCATGACCTGCCCGCGGCCGCGGCCGTCGCCGCAGGTGTCGGCTTCGCGTTTCAACGCGGCGTACACCGAGACGCCCTGGGTGAGGGGGAGCAGGGCGGTGGCCCAGACCATGCCGTCGGCGGCGGGCCGAAGCCAGAAGCCGCGTTCGCCGGGTGCCTTGGTGGCGCGGTCGACGACGGCGTGCGGGTCGAGGCGGTAGGCGATCTTCTTGGCGTCGGCGGCGATCCGCTTGTCGCCCTTGCCCGCCAACGCTGCCAAATCACTGCACAGTTCGGCGTCCAACGCCCTTCGGTCCTCCACGTCCAGACAGGCCGATTCCCGCACGATGAGGGTGCATCGCCATTCGGAGAGGACGCCCTGCTCCAGCGCGGCCAACGTGTAGGGCATTTCGTGGACGAGGGCGCGGGCGAACCCGAGGTGCCGGCCGCCCATGGTGGGGGAGTCGTGGCGGGCCAACGCGACTTCTGAGGCCAGGCCCTTGCCGCGCTTGGACGCCGGGACGCCGCGTTCGGCTTCGGCGGAGCGGCGCATCCCGTCGAGGGCGGCGGTGGCCCGGGCTTGCGTGGCGGCGGCGGTGCACTTGAGGCGTTCCAGCCGTTCGATGTGCTCGATGAGGCCGGCCTCGTCCACCGAGGCGGGGTCGAAGTCCAGCACGTCGAACATGTGTTCGATACTACCGGCGCCCACCGACACGGACGAGCCGGACAGCTCTCAGACGATGGGCGTCAGCGTTGCGGCGCGAGCGCGCCGGATCAGGTCACCCCAGGCGTTGAACGCCTCGCTGTCCTCGGCCGAGGACGAGCCGCCGGCGATCGCCGACAGGCTGCGCGCCACGTTGAACAGACCCAGCCCGGTCGTGGTCGCCACGGCCACCAACTCGTCGAACGCCTCGCGCTCGGCGCAGCCGCGCAGTCCGATCAGGATTCCGACGGCGACGTCGAGATCCCGTCGCGATGCATCCCCGGTCCTGGTGCGGCTCATGATGGCGTCCTTTCGCGTGACGTCACCATCGTCCGGTGCGCCACCGACGTCGACAAGACATCGAAGCAGCACGAGTCTGAACGGCGGCTGAACTCAGGTGGGCGCGTTGGCCGGCTGGAAGCCGCCCGTGCTGTCGGCCTCCTCCTCGGCGCGGATCACGTGCACCACGGCGTTGATGAGCGCCAGGTGGGTGAACGCCTGCGGGAAGTTGCCGAGATGTCGTCCGGTGCGCGGCTCGATCTCCTCGGCGTAGAGGTGCAGCGGGCTCGCGAAGGACAGCAGCCGCTCGCAGAGATGCTTGGCGCGACTGAACTCGCCGATCTCCACCAGCGCCGACACCAGCCAGAACGAACAGATCGTGAAGGTGCCCTCCTCGCCGGACAACCCGTCGTCGGTCTCCTCGACGCGGTAGCGCAGGACCAGACCGTCCTCGGTCAGCTCGTCGGCGATCGCCAGCACCGTGTTCCGGACGATCGGATCGTCGGACGGCAGGAACCGCACCAGGACGGCCAGCAGCAGCGACGCGTCGAGTGCGTCGTCGCCGTAGCGCTGCACGAGCACGCCTCGCGAGTCGACGCCGCGGCTGAGCACGTCGGCCTTGATCTCCTCGGCGATCGCCCGCCACTGCTGCGCGTAGCTCTTCTCGCCTTGCAGCTCGGCCAGTTTCGAGCCGCGGTCCAGGGCGACCCAGCACATGATCTTGCTGGACGTGAAGTGCTGCGGCTCGCCGCGCACCTCCCAGATGCCGCGGTCGGGTTCCTTCCAGTGCTTGATCGCCTCTTCGACCTGATTCTTGAGCACCGGCCACAGCATCTCCGGGATCTGTTCGCGCGACTTCGCGTGCAGGTACACCGAATCCAACATGGTGCCCCAGATGTCGTGCTGCATCTGGTCGAACGCGCCGTTGCCGATGCGCACCGGCCGCGAGTTGTCGTACCCCGACAGGTGATGGAGTTCCTCCTCCACCAGGTGGCGTTCGCCGCCGACGGCGTACATCACCTGAAGGGGATGGCGCTCACCGTTGTTCGCGCCCGACACGTCGGCGATGAACGCGAAGAAGTCGTCGGCCTCACGGTCGAGTCCCAGCGTGTAGAGCCCCCACAGCGCGAACGTGGAGTCGCGGATCCAGGAGTATCGGTAGTCCCAGTTGCGTTCGCCCTGCGGCGTTTCCGGCAGCGACGTGGTGCTGGCCGCCAGCAGCGCGCCGGTCGGTGAGTACGTCAGCCCCTTGAGCGTCAGCGCGCTGCGCTGCAGGTAGGAGCGCCACGGGTGGTCGGGGAAGTCGCCGATGTTGATCCACTGCCGCCACGACTCGCTGGTCTTCCACATCTTGTCGGACGCCTCGTCGAACGTCTGCGGCGCCGGATGGCCCGACCAGCTCAGCGCGACGAAGACGTTGTCGCCCTCCGACAGTCGGGTCCGCGCCCGCGCCTCGTGCCCCTCCAGTCCGATCCGCAGGTTGCTGGTCAGGCGCAGCGTGGGATGGGCCTCGGGATCCTTGCCCGCGCGGGCGATCGCCTCGCCGTAGGCTGCTGCCGAATACTCCCAGGTGGCGCTCTGGCGGTGGTAGTCGAACGACGGCTCGCAACTCATCACCAGCTCGACGACACCGCTGACGCACCGGACCGTGCGCAGCAGGATGTGCTCGGCGTCCCAGTCCATCGGGGTGCGACGGTGCGTGCGAGAACGGGTTTCGAGGTCGTGCCACGGACCCATCACGAGCGCGTCTCGCACGATCAACCAGCCGGTGTGCGTCTGCCAGGTGGTCTCGAGGATCAGGCTGCCCGGCAGGTAGCGCCGGGCCGCGGGCACGGTCACGCCGTACGGCCCGAGCCGGAAGTGTCCGGCACCGCGGTCGAGGATCGCGCCGAACACGCTGGGGGAGTCGGGACGCGGGACGCACATCCACTCGACCGAGCCGGCCGAGGAGATCAGGCAGGTGTTCTCGCAATCGGAGAGGAACGCGTAGTCGGCGATGGGTGGGAAGGGGTTGCGCAGCGCGCCGCCCGCCACGTACGGGACCGGCGAGGTGACGGTGAACGGCGTGACCGAATCCGGCCGGGGTCGATCGTCGGCGCCTTCCTCGTCGTGGCTACCGTCCGAGGATCCGATCTGCTGCAGAACCATGTCGGACATCATCGACCGCGGACCCGTCCGCCGTCTACTCGTGGCGAGCGTGTCGGATCTGCGACGACGTGCCCTCAGCGGCGCGCGTAGGCCGGAGCGTGCTCGGGCAGCGGGCCGATTGCCACCCCGTACGCGGCGACCGCTCGTAGCGCGGGGAACCGATTGGCCAGTCGCACCGCCCGCGGCGCCTCGCGCGGACCGGCGCCGTCTCCGATGGCCACGGCGATCGCGCGGTCCTGGACGGTCCGCTGCACCCGCTGGATGATGGCCGCGGGCAACCACCGACGCGCCTGCACCCGCGCGAGGTCCCGGGTGCCGACGGACCCCCTGAGCAACGGTCCCGCGAGGATGCGGGCCGCCGCGACGGCATCGGCGACGGCGAGGTTGATGCCCACCCCGCCGATGGGGGACATGGCGTGCGCAGCGTCACCGATGAGCAACAGGCCGTCGGCGTACCAGCGGCGCAACCGGTTGAGTCGCACGTCGAGCAACTTGACCTCGTCGAAGGACCGCAGTCCCTCGCGCCCGGCCAGCCACGGCGCCAGCTCCGCCACCTTGTCGCGCAGGGCGTCGATGCCCTCGGCCCGAACGGCCGCGTCGGTGCCCTTGCGGATCAGGTAGGCGATCTGGAAGTAGTCACCCCGGTCGATCAGTGCACAGCCGTGGCCGGAGGCGAAGACGCCGTTGAGCCCGTGCGGATCGCCCTCGTGGCGCGGCAGCCGGAACCACCACACGTCCATCGGTGCGCCGAACTCGCGCGTCGTCAGGCCCGCCGCCGCGCGTAGCGTCGAGGACCGCCCGTCGCAGCCGACGGTCAGCTCGGCGCGCATCTCCCGCTCGACGCCGTCCGGGCCGCGGTACCGCACCCCGCGGACGCGTCCGCCGGACTGGACCGGGCCCAGGACCTCGGTGCTGCGCAGCAGATGGAACCCGGGCTCGGCCTCGGCGGCGGTGGCCAGCAGCTCCAGGAAGTCCCACTGCGGGACCAGGGCGATGTGCTTGTGCTTGCCGGGCAGCGACGCCAGGTCGACGTGCACGTCGGTGCCCTGGATGCTCGCGGTGATGCTGTCGATCATGCGGTGCGGCAGCGCCGCGAAGGCCTCGCCGAGGCCCAGTTCGTCGAGCAGGCGCAGCGTGCTCGCGTGCACGGTATCCCCGCGGAAGTCGCGCAGGAAGTCGGCGTGCTTCTCCATCACGGTGACGTCCACTCCGGCGCGGGCGAGAAGGAGGCCCAGCATCATCCCGGCGGGACCACCGCCCGCGACCAGGCACGTCGTCGATGCGGCGTCAGCGCTCACGAGCATGATCGTAGGGTGGACACGGTGGGCGGTCTGTTGAATTGGTGGGACGGCGTCGAACTGTGGCTGTCCGGGCTCGGCTTCGTCGCCCAGACCGTGGTCGTGATGCCGGTGGTGCTGCTGCTCGCCTACGGCGCCGCCGTCGTGCTCGACGGCGCCCTCGGAAACGGGATCCGTCTGCTGAACCGCGCCAGGCACGCCGAGGAGGACGAATCATGAACGGCATGCCACGCTCACGGGTCAGCCTGATCCTGGTGCTCCTGCTGCTCCTCGTGCTCGTCATGTGGTTGATCGCCCGGTAGGGCCGGCCGCTCAGCCTCTGTTATATTTCCGCCCATGCGCGCACCGTCCGGCAGCACCGAGGGCCACGTCCTGGCCCTCATTGCCGTGGGTGTCCGCGCCGTAGCCGACGTCTCCTGTTGTCGCTGACCCAGCCCGTTCGCGGTTTGGCGTCGGTGATGGTTGTCGAGGTGTTCGCACCGGCCACGATCTGACACATCGCCCTTCCGCGACGGGGAACCCCATTCCCCTGTTTCGTTAGGAAAGGTCTCAGATGCCCAAGATCACGAGGAGCTGGCTGTCGGCCGGCGCCATCGCCCTCACCGCCACGCTGCTCGCAGCGTGCGGCGGTGGCGGAGCGAGCGACGTCGCGGGCGGTGGTGATCAACCCGCAGCAGACACGACGCTGACGCTCGTCGCCTACGCCGTCCCCGAGCCGGGCTGGAAGAACGTCGGCACCGCGTTCGGCGCCACCGAGGACGGCAAGGGCGTCGCGATCACCGGCTCCTACGGTGCGTCCGGCGACCAGTCCCGCAAGGTCGAGGCGGGCACCCCCGCCGACATCGTCAACTTCTCCGTCGAGCCCGACGTCACACGCCTGGTCAAGGCCGGCAAGGTCGCCGACGACTGGAATGCCGACGCCACCAAGGGCATTCCGTTCGGCTCCGTCGTCACGCTCGTCGTCCGCCAGGGCAACCCGAAGGGCATCAGGGACTGGGACGACCTGCTCAAGCCCGGCGTCGAGGTGGTCACCCCCAACCCGCTGAGTTCCGGCTCGGCGAAGTGGAACCTGCTGGCGCCGTACGCCGCCAAGAGCAACGGCGGCCAGGATCAGCAGGCCGGGCTGGACTACCTCGGCCGGCTGCTCACGGGCGAGCACCTCAAGGTGCGGCCGGGATCCGGACGCGAGGCCACCGACGTGTTCCTGCAGGGCAGCGGTGACGTCCTGATCGCCTACGAGAACGAGGCGATCAACTCGAAGAAGACCCACCCGGACATCGAGTGGGTCACCCCGCCCCAGACCTTCAAGATCGAGAACCCCGTCGCGGTGATCAAGGGTGGGCAGCACGAGGCCAAGGCCAACGCGCTGAAGAACTTCCTCTACACCCCCGAGGGCCAGAAGGCCTGGGCCGAAGCAGGATTCCGCCCCGTCGACCCGGCCGTGCTCCAGGAGTACGCCGATCAGTTCCCCGCCCCGCAGAAGTTGTGGACCATCGCCGACCTCGGCGGGTGGAAGGACGCCGATCCCAAGCTGTTCGACAAGTCCAACGGGTTGATCTCGACGATCTACGGCAAGGCGACTGGATGACCTCGTCCATCTCCGAGGTGACCGTCCCGGGTGCCGGCGATGCCGGCCCCGGGGCGTCCCGCGGGCAACGCACGTCGCGCCACGGCAGCACCTCGCTGCGCGTGGGTGCGGCGTCGATCTGGCTCAGCGTCATCGTGCTGCTGCCACTGGCGGCGATCGTCTGGCAGTCGGTGGGCGGTGGGCCCGAGGCGTTCTGGACGGCCGTGACGTCGAATGCGGCGATCGCCTCGTTCAAGGTCACGCTGACCATCTCGTTCGCGGTCGCCGTCGTCAACCTGTTCTTCGGGTTGCTCGTCGCCTGGGTGCTGGTGCGCGACGACTTCCCGGGCAAGCGCCTCGTCGACGCGGTCATCGACCTGCCGTTCGCACTGCCGACCATCGTGGCGAGCCTGGTCATGCTCGCGCTCTACGGCCCCGCCAGCCCGATCGACGTGCAGCTCAACTTCACCAAGTGGGGCGTAGGCATCGCGCTGCTGTTCGTCACGCTGCCGTTCGTCGTCCGCTCGGTGCAACCGGTGCTCCAGGAACTCGATCGCGAGACCGAGGAGGCGGCGGCGTCGCTGGGCGCCAACAACTGGGTCATCTTCACCAGGGTGATCCTGCCCGCGCTGCTCCCCGCGCTGCTGTCGGGCGCGGGCCTCGCGTTCTCCCGGGCCATCGGCGAGTACGGATCGGTGGTGCTGATCGGCGGCGCCGTACCCGGCCAGACCGAGGTGTCCTCGCAGTGGATCAGGACACTGATCGAGAACGACGACCCCACCGGCGCGGCGGCCATCTCGATCGTCCTGCTGACGGTCTCGTTCGTGGTCCTGTTCATCCTGCGCACGATCGGGTCGCGCGCGGCGAAGCGGCAGGAGCTGGCGACGTGACGCCGACCCCGACCGTGCGTCGCCTGCTGCGGTTCACGGCGCTGTTCTACCTCGCCGGGCTGCTGATCGTCCCGGTCGGGCTGATCCTGTACCGCACGTTCGCGCCGGGCTTCGGCGCGTTCGTCGCCTCCATCTCGACGCCCGCCGCGCAGTCCGCGCTGCAGCTGTCGCTGCTGACGGTGGCGATCGTCGTGCCGCTCAACGTGCTGTTCGGCGTCCCGACCGCACTGGTGCTGGCGCGCAACAAGTTCCGCGGGAAGAGCGCACTGCAGGCCGTGATCGACCTGCCGTTCGCCGTGTCCCCGATCGTGGTCGGCGTCGCGCTCATCCTGCTGTGGGGTACCGCAGGCGTGTTCGGATTCGTCGAGAACGATCTCGGGTTCAAGATCATCTTCGGGTTCCCCGGCATCGTGCTCGCGAGCATCTTCGTGACGGTGCCGTTCGTCATCCGCGAGGTGGAACCGGTGCTCCACGAACTCGGCACCGACCAGGAGGAGGCGGCCTCCACGCTCGGGTCGTCGTGGTGGCAGACCTTCTGGCGGATCACGCTGCCGTCGATCCGCTGGGGCCTCACCTACGGCATCGTGCTGACCATCGCCCGCACGCTCGGGGAGTTCGGCGCCGTGGTGATGGTGTCGTCGAACCTGCCCGGCATCTCGCAGACGCTCACCCTGCTCGTCTCCGACCGCTACAACCGGGCCGACATGTACGGCGCCTACGCCATCTCCACCCTGCTGATGACGGTCGCCGTCATCGTGCTCGTCGTCCAGGTGATCCTCGACGCCCGCCGTGCCAAGCAGAGCAAGTGACTCTGACTCCGAGATTGGGAAGACTGAAGCCATGACCGACGCCATCATCGTGCGAGGCGCGACCAAGCACTACGGCGACTTCGCCGCGCTCGAGAACGTCGACTTCGAGGTGCCGAAGGGATCGCTGACGTCCCTGCTGGGCCCCAGCGGCTCAGGCAAGTCCACGCTCCTGCGCGCGATCGCCGGGCTGGACCAGCCGGACACCGGCACCATCACCATCAACGGCCGCGACGTGACGAACGAACCGCCGCAGCGGCGTGGCATCGGTTTCGTGTTCCAGCACTACGCGGCGTTCAAGCACCTGACGGTGCGCGACAACGTGGCCTTCGGCCTCAAGATCCGCAAGCGCCCGGCCAAGGAGATCAAACAGAAGGTCGACGACCTCCTCGACGTGGTCGGCCTCGGGGGCTTCCACGCCCGGTACCCGAATCAGCTGTCCGGCGGGCAGCGGCAGCGGATGGCGCTGGCCCGTGCGCTGGCCATCGACCCCGAGGTGCTGCTGCTCGACGAGCCGTTCGGCGCGCTCGACGCCAAGGTCCGCGAGGACCTGCGCGCATGGCTGCGCCGCCTGCACGACGAGGTGCACGTGACCACGGTCCTCGTCACCCACGACCAGGCCGAGGCGCTCGACGTGTCCGACCGGATCGCCGTGCTCAACAAGGGCCGCATCGAGCAGGTCGGATCGCCGACCGACGTCTACGACGCCCCGGCGAATGCGTTCGTGATGTCGTTCTTGGGCGCCGTGTCGTCGCTGAACGGAAACCTGGTCCGCCCGCACGACATCCGCGTGGGCCGCAACCCGGAGATGGCCATCGCCTCGGATCGCGCCGACGGCTCGACCGGCGTGGTCAAGGCGACCATCAACCGCGTGGTCGTGCTGGGCTTCGAGGTGCGCATCGAGCTGACGAACGCCGCGACGCAGACGCCGTTCCAGGCGCAGATCACCCGCGGCGACCTCGAGGCGCTCGGCCTCCGCGAGGGCGACACCGTCTACGTCCGCGCCACCCGCATCCCCCCGATCCCGGGTGGCGGCGAGCTGGCGTCGCACGACGAGGAGTCGGCCGCACTCACCAAGGCGTGACGGTCAGCGCGGCGGGTCGCCGCGCCACTCGAAGCTGTTGACGTACTTGCCCATGTCGAGGGCCAGGAAGAAATTCGCGCCCGACGGGTGGCCGGAGCCGAAGTCGGGGGTGAACTCCCGGTACGGTCCGGCGCCCGCGGCGATCAGGGCGTAATCGTTCTTCACCGCGACCATCACCAGGACGCGGGCCCGGGTGTCGTCGGCCACCGACGTGCTCGGGAAGACGTCGTCGACCTCGCCGTAACCCGGCTGGTACCCGACCATCGCGTTGGGGATCTCGTAGTCGAACACGGCGTCGTCGTAGTGCTCGGCGATCAAGGCCTTCGCGATCTCGCGCGGGCTGCGGCCCTCGGCGGGCTGTCCGAACAGGCGCAGGACGCCGCCGTCGCCGGCGAGGAGTTCGAGCACCACCCCGTCGTCCTGGAGCGTCGCCTCGTACGCCGTGCCCTCTGCGGGGTAGGACACCGAGAATTCGCCCGTGTCCGGGGTGAACCGCGGATTGGTGGCCACGGGCTCGCTGATCGGTGGACTCCCGCAGTCCGGTGGGCAGACGTAGTTCGGCTCGGGCGGAGTCAGCAACGCCGACAACGCAACCGAGCCCGCGAGCAGGACCGCCGTGCCCGCGCTCAGCACCGTCGTCAGCAGCGCCGGCCGGGTCGTCCGGCGCGCGATGGCCGTCCGCGCCACCCCGCACCGACTGCAGAACAGCGGACCCGACGCGTCCGCGCCGCACTGCGGGCACGGCTCGAGTGCGGTTCTCTCGCGACGGGCTTCGTGCAGCAGCGTGGTGTGCAGGTCCATTCGCAACACGGCCAGGGCCAGCACGGCGAGCAGGGCATAGAGGGCCACCTCGACGGCGTAGGGCGGCCCGGTGAGATCGACGACGCCGAGGCCGAGGAACGCGATCACGCCGAACGCGGCGACGGCGAGCGGCGACGGCGGCACCCACCTCCGCGGCGGCTCGCCCTCGCGCGGGCCGACGAACCAGAGGCTCGCGCCGAACGCGCCGGCCACCGCCGCTGCAGTCAGCGGGAGCGCCACTCCCTGGACCAGTGCCGCGACCACCAGACCGAGCGCCGACCGCGTGTTCTCGGTGTCGGCCTCCGAGGCGAACGACGACGAAAGGCGGGTCAGCGTGCCGACGCCGGTGAACCAGAATGCGCTCAGCGCACCGACCGCGAACCCGGTCAGCGACTCCCGCCCACCCGGATGCCATGCGCGCACGACCACCGCCGCGGCGAACAGACACAGGACGAACGACAGGGGGACCGCCAGATCCGTCACCAGGATCCGCGTCAGGCTGGGCGGGATCCCCAGGGCGTCGCCACCCTCCCGGGCGGCGGCGGCCTCCGTGCCCAGTGCCCACGCGACTCCCAGTCCGGCGCCGATGCCGACGGTCGCCACCCACGCGGTGCGCGGGAGTCGCGCGACGGCGTCGGTCGCGTACAGGTACGCCACGAACAGCAGCGGGAGGCCCAGCCCGACGACCGCCACCAGCGGCGGCTGCCACCGCCACACCGCCGTGACGATCAGCAGGGCCACCACCGCGGCCGGCGCGAGCCGGAACACGACCAGGAGCCGGCGTGGCAGCAGCGGGAAGATGGTCGTGGTGAGCGCGGGCCGCAGCAGCGGGCCGTCCGACGCCGCGTATGCCGAGCGGCGCAGCCACTCGGGGCCGTCACCACGGCGTGCGGTGGTCCGCGCGCCGCAGCGGCCGCAGAACTCGCCGTCGGCCGGTGCTGCCCCGCAGACGCGGCAGTCGGTCGCGGTCACCGCGGTGCGACGCCCTTCTGGATGTCGAGGAAGTCGTCGACCAGCGCCTCGACGCTGGGGCTGCCCAGTCCGGTGACCAGGTCGTAGCCGGGAGCGGTCAGGTCGACGGCGTTGGCCCCGAGGCCCACGTCTCGGAACCCGGGACGATTGGCCCCGGACGCGACGCGGTAGAGCATCGGGTTGACGTCGCCCAGCGGCCGGCCGCCGTTGGCGACGAGGTACTGGTTCATGATCGCGGTGAGCCCCGCCCAGATCGGCGCGGCCTGCGACGTGCCGGCGCCGACCAGATCCTGACCGTCGAATCGGATCCGCACCCCGGTGAAGGGATCCGCCGCGGCGGAGACGTCGGGGGTCAGGCGTCGCTTGCGCTTCCCGCCGTCACGGTCGATCTCCAGGCCCCGCTGCCACGCCGGCCGGGGGAACAGCTTCGACACCCCGCCGCTGGTGCCCTGCGACAGCGGCGCGTCGAACCACGCCTGCTCGGCCTGCCACCGGCCCGCCTCGTCGGTGGACAGCGTGGTGCCGCCGACCGACGTCATCGCCGGCAGCGACGCGATCGCGTCCAACCCGACGTCGTCCGGCCCGGGTGGCGACGACCAGTTGGACCCGCCCTTGCACTCCAGCCCGGCGGTGTCGCCGCTGGCGATGAACGCCGACGTCCCGTGTCGCTGAGCGCGTTCCAGCGCCGACTGCACCGGCTTGAGGTCCGTCGCGGTGATGAGTGCGTCGCATCCCCAGCCGATCGAGAGGCTCCACACCGCTCCGCGATGCTCGCGGTCGACCTCGTCGAACATCTCCGCGATGCGCTCGTAGGTGCGGCCGCCCTCGAGCGTGGGCCGGGCGTTGACGACCACCTTCCGCGCGTCGGGTGCGGCGGCGTGCGCGACCTGGAGGTCCATCACGGTCTCGGCGCCGTTGGTGTCGTCGGGCATGCCGCCGAGCAGTTCCGGTCGAAGCGGCGGCAGTCCCGACGCCTCGGCGTACTCGTCGAGGTCGGTCTGATCGAAGCCGTGGAAGGCGAAGACGACGATGGTCTGGCCCTTGCCCGTGAATCCCCGCGCCGCAAGTCCGTTCGCGTCGTACACCGTCAGGAGGTGGTTCGGTGTCAGCCCCTGGCGCGGCACGTCGAGCGGGAACGTCCACGGCCGCGCCTGACGATGCGGCGTGATGCCGAGGATGCGGCCGACGTCACCGACATCGCCCCGTACCGCCTCCGGCACGCCGGGCTGGCTGGGCGAGGCGTAGAACACCTCGCCCCGATTGCTCCGGTACTCGTGCACGGGCACGTCGAAGGCGCCGGCGAGCGCGGCTGCTGGGCCCGCGACGATGGCCCAGTCCTCGCCGTCGCGCCGGCGCACGCGCAGGCCCTCGGCCTCGGCCCACGCCGTCAACGTCGTCGATGGCCGCGCCGAATCGTGAAGTGCCACGGTCAGTTGCGCATCGGCCCGGTTGGACGGACCGAGGTCGGCGGACGCGGCGAGCAGTGCGGCGTACGGCCCCGCGATGGTGGTCGGCGCATCGGATCGCCGAACGGGGTCGGACGCCAGCACCGTCGTCGCACCGAGCAGCGTCACCGTCAGGCAGGCGCCGAGAAGCAGCCTGACGTGGGTCACGACGGTGCCGGAGCCCGTCAGTTGCGGTGGCTTCCGTTCTCGCGGTGGTTGCCGGGTGCCTGCGTGGGCGCCGGCGGTGCCACGACCGGCGGCGAGAAGCTGTTCGCGCCACCGGGAGTGAGGCCCTTCTCCGTCGGGGTGGGCGTCACCTCGGTGGTCGTCGTCGTGGTGGTGGTCGGCGTCGTGGAGGGGCTCGGCTCTTCGCTGCTACTGCATGCGGTCAGCGCACCCATGGCGACGATCGCGCCGCCGCCCACGACGAGTGCCAGTCGCCGGGCGATCGATCCTGAATTCATGGTGTCGTCCATTCTCATCCCCGGGATTGGCACCGACGGCTGCCAGGTGAACCGTCGGCGATCAACATCAACGTCAATATCGTGCCATACGCAAGGCAAACCGTGGGGCGAAGTTCGGAGAGTGCGTGTCAGGCCGCGAGGTGGACGGACCGTACGTCGTCGAAACGATCCAGCAATGCCGCCGCCACCAGGTTGTGCGACCCCAGTGGTGCGGTCATCGTGGCGCCGAGACTGTCCACCGACGCCGCCACCCGGTCGGTGATGCGCCCGTGGGCGAGGAACCAGGGGGCCACCACGATGCGGCGCGCACCCCGGTCCCGCAGCGCGCGTGCCGCGTCGTCGACGGTCGGGCTCGGACGGGTGGCGAGTGCGGTCTCGACGCCCGCCCAGGCGGTGCCGGCACCCAGGATCGACGCGACGGTCGCGGTACGTGCGTTGGCGGACTCACTCGACGAGCCGACCGCCGCGACGACGACGCCGACGTCCGGATCGTCCTGGGAGACACCGTGTTCGGTCAGCCGCTGACCGAGCAGGCCGATCAGCGCCGGATCCTCGCCGAGCACCTCGGCCTGACGCACGGCGGCACCCGACGCCTCGATCATCGAGGGGATGTCGACACGCGCGTGGTACGCGCCGGCGAGCAGCATCGGCACGACCACCGCGGAGTCGCCGCGCGCCGCCAGGTCGGCGAGCACGTCGGCCAAATTGGGCGCGGACTGCTCCACGAAGGCCACCCGGACCTCGAGCCACGGGCGCAGGCGCCGCATCCGGCCGGCCAGTGCCTGGGCGACCTCGGGCGAGCGCGGGTCGGCGCTGCCGTGGGCCGTCAGGACGAGAACCTCGGTCACGGGGTCACGACGCGTGCAGCCCGCACTCCGTCTTGGACAGCCCGGCCCAGCGGCCGCTGCGGGGATCCGCGCCCGCGATCGGCTTCGCGGTGCAGGGGAGGCATCCGATCGACGGGTAGCCCTCGTCCACCAGGGGATTGACCAGCACGCCGTGCTCGTCGATGTAGGCCTGCATCTCGTCGTCGGACCACGGCGCGATCGGGTTGATCTTCACCAGGCCGAAACCCTTGTCGAAGCTGATCAGCGGGGCGTTGGCGCGCGTGGGCGCCTCCACCCGGCGGATGCCCGTCACCCACGCGGAGTACCCCTTGAGGGCCTTGCCGAGCGGTTCGACCTTGCGCATCCCGCAGCACGAGGCGGGGTCGCGGGCGAACAGGTCCTTGCCGTGGATCGAATCCTGCTCGGCCACCGACTTCTCGGGCCGCACGTTGACCACGTTCACGTCGTAGACGGCCTCGACGGCATCGCGCGTGCCGATGGTCTCCACGAAGTGGTAGCCCGTGTCGAGGAACAGCACGTCCACGCCGGGGCGCACCTTGGTGGCCAGGTCGACCAGGACGGCGTCCTGCATGTTGGACGCCACGATGTAGTCGCCACCGAAGTGGTCGTCGGTCCAGCGCAGCAGTTCGACCGCCGACGCGTCCGCCATCTCCCGGGCGCCGCGCTCGGCGAGTTCGATCAGGTCGTGCTCGGTGCGCAAGTCAGTCATGTGTTACCTCAAATCGGCTTCGTCTGCTCGTACTGCCCACGTAGCGAAACGCTCGCCGTCCTCGCGTTGTTTCACGAAGTTGCGAACGACTCTTTCGATGTAGTCGCCGAGTTCGTCGGACGTCACCTTGTGCTGACGCAGTTTGCGGCCGAAACCGCTGTCCAGGCCCAGGCTGCCACCGAGGTGGACCTGGAAACCCTCGACCTGCTCGCCGTTGCCGTCGTCCACCATCTGGCCCTTGAAGCCGATGTCGGCGACCTGGATCCGGGCGCACGAGTTGGGGCAGCCGTTGATGTTGATCGTCACCGGGACGTCGAGCTGGGCGTTCAGGTCGTCGAGCCGCTGCTCCAGTTCGGGCACCAGCACCTGCGACCGGCTGCGGGTCTCGGCGAAGGACAGCTTGCAGAACTCGATGCCCGTGCAGGCCATCAGGTTGCGCCGCCAGTGCGACGGCTGCGAGGGCAGGCCCAGTGCGTCGAGCCCGGCGCGCAACTCCGCCAGCTTGTCGTCCGCCACGTCCAGGATGATCAGCTTCTGATACGGCGTGAACCGGATCCGGTCGCTGCCCGCGGCCTCGGCCAGGTCGGCGACCTTGGTCAGGATCGTGCCGGACACGCGGCCGGCGATCGGTGCGACGCCCACCGCGTTCAGCCCGTTCTTGAGCTTCTGCACGCCGACGTGGTCGATCGGCCGGGTGACGGGGGTCGGCGCCGGGCCGTCGATCAGCGGGCGCTTGAGGTACTCGGTCTCGAGGACCTCGCGGAACTTCTCCACGCCCCAGTCCTTGATCAGGAACTTCAGGCGCGCCTTCGCGCGCAGTCGGCGGTAGCCGTAGTCGCGGAAGACGCTGACCACGCCCTCCCACACGTCGGGCACCTCGTCGAGCGGCACCCATGCGCCGACGCGCTGGCCGAGCATCGGGTTGGTCGACAACCCACCGCCGACCCACAGGTCGAAGCCGGGGCCGTGCTCGGGATGCTCGACGCCGATGAACGCGACGTCGTTGACCTCGTGCACCACGTCCTGCAGGCCCGAGATCGCGGTCTTGAACTTGCGCGGCAGGTTCGAGTACTCGGGCTTGCCGACGTAGCGCTTGACGATCTCGTGGACCGCGGGCGTGCCGTCGATCACCTCGTCGAGGGACTCGCCGGCCAGCGGTGAGCCCAGCACGACGCGGGGGCAGTCGCCGCAGGCCTCGGTGGTCTGCAGGCCGACCTCGTCGAGGCGCCGCCAGATCTCCGGCATGTTCTCGACGCCGATCCAGTGGAACTGCACGTTCTGCCGGTCGGAGATGTCGGCGGTGTCGCGGCCGAACTCCGTGGAGATGCCGCCGAGGGTGCGCAGGGACGCCGCGGTCAGTGCACCGCCGTCGCTGCGGACGCGCAGCATGAAGTACTCGTCCTCGAGCATGTCGGTGTTGTCGTCACCGGTCCAGGTGCCGTCGTAGCCGGGCTTGCGCTGGGTGTAGAGACCCCACCAGCGGAAACGGCCGCGAAGATCGCCCTTGTCGATGCTCTCGAAGCCGCCCTTGGCGTAGATGCTCTCGATGCGCTCGCGGACGTTGAGCGGGTTGTCGTCCTTCTTGGCCTGCTCGTTGGCGTTGAGCGGTTCGCGGTAGCCGAGCGCCCACTGGCCTTCGCCGCGTGGCCGCTTGGCCGGCTTGGCCTTGGGTGGCGTGGATTCTGCTGTGGTCATGGGGTTCGCCCCTTCTTGCGAGGAGCTGACGTTCGGATCGCTACACACCGGGGGCTGACCGGCGGCGAGGACCCGGGCGGCCAGCTGAAGTTCAGTGTGGCAGGTAGACCGAGATCAAGCGCTGTAGGGAAGACAGCAACTGCTACATACCCGCTTGAAGTCGACATGCCGCCGGGCCACCAGCGAGACGCGGGTGGGCGAGCTGAGAGCGGCGGTCACGTCCGCCATTCTGCCACGGGCGGCGCCATGTGCCCCAACCGGCCCGGATTCAGGCTCGTGGTGAGCAGAAGTCGCTCTGGGACACTGGACGGCGTGACCATCCCCTTCGGCGTCTACGTGCACGTGCCGTTCTGCGCCAGCCGATGCGGATACTGCGACTTCAACACCTACACCCCGGCGGAGCTGGGCGGCGCCAACCCGGAGGGCTGGTTCGAGGCGCTGAAACGGGAGCTGGCGCTGGCGGCCGGCGGGCCTGCCGGCGGCCGGGCGGTGGACACGGTCTTCGTGGGCGGTGGCACGCCGTCGATGCTGGGGCCCGACGGCCTCGCCGAGGTGCTCGACGCGGTGCGGGCCGAGTTCGACCTCGCACCCGGTGCCGAGGTGACCACCGAGTCCAACCCGGAGTCCACGTCGCCGGAGTTCTTCGCCCGCCTGCTCGACGCGGGGTTCACCAGGATCTCTCTCGGCATGCAGTCGACGGCCCCGCACGTGCTCCGCGTGCTCGACCGGGTGCACTCGCCGGGGCGGGCGGTCGCGGCGGCGCTGGAGGCCCGGTCCGCCGGCTTCGAGCACGTCAACCTCGACCTCATCTACGGAACGCCGGGGGAGACCGACGACGATCTGCGGCGTTCGGTCGACGCGGCGATCGGCGCCGAAGTGGACCACGTGTCCGCCTACGCCCTGATCGTCGAGGACGGAACCGCACTCGCACGACGGGTGCGCCGCGGCGAGGTCGCGACACCGGACGACGACGTGATGGCGGCCCGCTACGAACTGCTCGACGAGCGACTGTCCGAGGCCGGCCTGGAGTGGTACGAGGTGTCGAACTGGTGCCGCCCGGGCGGGGAGTGCCTGCACAACATGGGGTACTGGGCCGGCGGCGAGTGGTGGGGTGCCGGTCCGGGCGCACACGGCTACGTCGGCGGCAGGCGCTGGTGGAACGTGAAGCACCCCAGCACGTACGCCGAGTCGCTGGCCCGGGGTGAGTCACCGGTCGCGGGGTCCGAGGAGCCCACGACCGCCGAGCGTCACCTCGAGGACGTCATGCTGCGGATGCGCCTGCGCGACGGCCTCCCAGTGAGCCTGCTGGACGACCGGGAACTCGCCCGCGCCGAAAGCCTCTGCCGCGACGGGCTTCTGCTGGACGGCCACGGTCGCCTGGTGCTGACCGACCGTGGCCGGCTGCTCGCCGATGCCGTCGTGCGCGATCTGCTGGACTGACCGCTCGGCGACCCTCGGGTAGTGCACCCCTCGGCGGTGCCCTCGTGACAAGATCGTCGCATGAACTTAGGCAAGGCTAACCAGCGTTCGGGCGACGGCGCACTGCCGACGCCGATCGCCGTGATCGGCCTCGGCTGTCGCGTCGCCGGCAACGTCGGGACCCCCGCCGAGTTCTGGTCGTTCCTGCTCGAGGGTCGCAGCGACGTCCGCGAGGTGCCCGAGGAGCGCTGGGAGCCCTACCTGCACCGCGATCCGCGCAATGCCGCGGTACTCCGCGAGACCACCCGCCGGGGTACCTTCCTCGACGACCTGCCCGGCTTCGACGCCGAGTTCTTCGGCGTCTCGCCCCGCGAGGCGGAACTGATGGACCCGCAGCAGCGGCTCGCCCTCGAGGTGAGCTGGGAGGCGCTCGAGCACGCCGGGGTGTCGCCGAAGACGCTCGCCGGCAGCGACACCGCCGTGCTGATGGGCGTGAACTCCGACGACTACGGCAAGTTGATCATGGAGGACCTGACCGGCATCGAGGCCTGGACGGGCATCGGAACGTCGTTGTGCGGCATCGCCAATCGCGTGTCGCACCTGCTCGACCTGCGCGGGCCGAGCGTCGCCCTGGACGCGGCCTGCGCGGCGTCGCTGGTCGCGGTCCACCAGGCCTGCCAGATGCTGCGCGCCGGCGAGACGTCGCTGGCCCTCGCGGGCGGCGTCAGCGCGCTGATCGGTCCGGGGCTGGTCCGCGTGCTGGACGAGGCCGGCGCCACCGCCCGCGACGGCCGGTGCAAGACGTTCGACGCCGCGGCCGACGGCTACGGCCGCGGCGAGGGGGCGGGCGTCGTGGTGCTCAAGCGGCTGGCCGACGCCGAACGCGACGGCGACCGCGTGCTGGCCGTCGTCCGCGGTGGCGCCATCGCCCAGGACGGCCGGACCGTAGGGATCATGTCGCCCAACGGCGACGCCCAGGCCGACATGTTCCGGCGGGCCTGCGCCGCGTCGGGCATCGACCCGGCCGGCATCGGGTTCGTCGAGGCGCACGGGACCGGTACGCCGACGGGCGATCCCACCGAGGTCGGTGCACTCGCCGAGGTCTACGGCGCGGGCCGCGCGGACGGCGACCGCTGCCGGATCGGCTCCGTGAAGCCCAACGTCGGCCACCTCGAGGGCGGGGCAGGCGTGATCGGGCTCATCAAGACCGTTCTCGCCCTGCACCACGAGGCCATCCCGCCGACCGCGGGCCTGACCCGGCTGACCCCGGCCGTGGACTGGGCCGGCAGCGGACTGCGCGTGCCCACCGAGGTCGAACCCTGGGCCCGCTCGCAGACCCCGCGGCGCGCCGCGGTGTGCAGCTACGGCTACGGCGGCACCATCGCCCACGTCCTGCTGGAGGAGGCGCCGGCCGCGGCCCCGCGGCACCGGGCCTCCGACGGACCGCGGGTGGTCCCGGTGTCGGCGCGGTCGGCGACCCGGCTGGCCGGCCAGGCCGAGGCGCTGGCCGACCACCTGCGCGTCGTCGACGTCGCCGTCGACCACGTTGCCACGACCGCCTGGACCCGGCGCGGCCACGAGCGGTTCCGGGCCGCGGTGGTCGCCGAGCACCCGCACCAGCTGGTCGCGGGCCTCGATGCGCTCGTCCGCGGCGAGGCCGCCACCAACCTCGTCTCCGGCACCGTGCCCGCCGACGGCGGCCGGGACGCCGTCTGGGTGTTCTCCGGGCACGGCTCGCACTGGACGGGCATGGGGCGCGAACTGCTCGCCGCCGAACCGGTCTTCGCACGCGTCGTCGACGAGGTGGACGACGTCTTCATCGCGGAACTCGGCTTCTCCGCCCGGGTGGCCCTCGAGTCGGGCGACCTCGGCGGCACCGACCGGGTGCAGGCGCTGATCTTCGCCATGCAGGTCGGGCTGGCCGCCGTGCTCCGCGACCGCGGCGTGACGCCCGCGGCGGTCATCGGGCACTCCGTCGGCGAGGTCGCGGCGTGCGTGGTGTCCGGGGTCTTCACGCTGCGCCAGGGTGCGGCCGTAGCCTGCTTCCGGGCCCGCGGCTTCCGCTCCGTGGCGGGCGAGGGCGCCATGGCACTGGTCCGGTTGCCGTTCGACGAAGCCGCCCGACGGCTGAACGACCGGACCGACGTGGTCGCGGCCATCAGCGCGTCGCCGGAGTCGACGGTGATCTCCGGTCGCGTCGACGCCGTCGAGACCGTCAGCACCGAGTGGTCCGACGCCGGGATCCTGATGCGCCGCGTCAACACCGACGTCGCGTTCCACAGCCCCGCCATGGACGCCCTCACCGGCGACCTCGCGCGCAACGTCGCGACCCTGGCGCCGTCCCGGGCCGCCGACGTCCCGCTCTACTCGACCGCCCTCGCCGATCCGCGCTCGACGGCCGCGCGGGACGCTGACTACTGGGTGACCAACCTGCGCGGCCGGGTGCGCTTCGCCGAGGCGGTGACGGCGGCGGCCGAGGACGGCCACCGACTGTTCCTGGAGGTGTCCGCCCACCCGGTGGTCTCCCACTCGATCGCCGAGACCCTGCTGTCCCTGGGCATCGACGAGCACGCCGCCGTGCCGGTGCTGCGCCGCGACGCCCCCGAGGTGCGCGCGGTGGCGACCGCCGTCGCGTGGCTGTACTGCCACGGCGCCTCGGTCGACCCCGGGATCGACGCCGCGGATCCGTGGGCGGGTGACCTGCCCGGCACGCAGTGGCAGCACCGCCGCTTCTGGCGTACCCCGACGCCGCCGCCGGGCGGCAGCGGCGTGCACGACGCGTCGACCCACACGCTGCTCGGCGGCCGCACCGACGTCACCGCGGGCGTCCCCACCACGATGTGGCAGACCCGCCTCGACTACGACAGCCGGCCGTACCCGGGGACGCACCCGGTGCAGGGCACCGAGATCGTCCCCGCCGCAGTCCTTCTCAACACGTTCCTGTCGGCGGCCCGCAGTGGCCGACGGTCGCGGCCGGGGGAGTGCGAGGGCATGGGCCTCGCCGACGTCCGGTTGCGCACACCCGTCGCTCCCGGCCGCTCCCGCGACCTTCGGATCGTGCTGCAGGACCGCGAGATGACCCTGTCCTCGCGGCTCGTCGAGGACGCCGGGCGCGAGGGCGGTTGGCTGGTGCACAGCAGTGCGGCGGCCGCCGTCGCCGATGACATTGACGAACTGCTTTCCGCCACCCGGGATCTCGACGCGGCGCGGCTGCGCTGCACCGAGGTGCTGCCCCGGCGGCACGTCGTCGACGCGCTGGCCGGGCTCGGGGTCGCCGCCATGGGATTCGACTGGGACGTCCGGGATCTGCGCCGCGGCCACGACGAGCTGCTGGCCGTCGTCGCCGCCGGCGCCGACGACGGGGTGCCGACGTCCTGGGCGTCGCTGCTCGACGCGGCGACCTCGGCGGCATCGGTGATCTTCGACGGTCCGCCCCGGCTGCGCATGCCCGCGCGGATCGAACGCGTCCACGTCCACGGCGACCCACCCGCGGTGGCCACGCTGACCGTCCGCCGCAGGCCCGGCACCACCACCACCGACGTCTGGATCACCGACGCGGCGGGTTCGGTGCTGCTGTCGATCGCGGGCATGGGCTTCGAGGAACTCGAGAACCGGGGACGGGAACCCCTCGCCGACGACGTGGGCCGGATGCTGCACCACGTGGCCTGGCACGGGGTCGAGTGGGGCGCCGAGGACCGGCCCAGCGGCGTGGTGCTCGTCGGTGGCGATGCCGACGGCCTCGACGCCAGCGTGCGCGACCTGTCGGCGGCCGAGGTGCCCTACCGGGCGGTCGAGGATCCTCGCGAACTGACCGACGACGTCTGGACTGCGGCAACGGATTTGGGTCGGTCGGCGGTGGTCGTGGTGCTCCCGCGTCAGGACGACGATCCCGAGGCGTCGGTCGACCTCGTCGTGCGGACGCTGCGCCGCCTGCAGGAGCTGCGGTCCGCCGCGCGCCTGTGGGTGCTGACCACCCGCGTGCACGAGGGCGCTCCGGCGCACGCGCCGCTCTGGGGTCTGGCCCGGGTGGCGGCCGCCGAACACCCGCAACTCTGGGGCGGCGTCGTCGACGTCGCCGACGGGCGGATTCCACTCGGGGTCGTCGCGTCGCTGCACGGGCACGGCGTGGTGGTCGTCCGCGACGGGGTGGCACGGGTGGCGCGGCTCGCGCCCGTCGCACCCGGCTCGGGCGCACCGATGGAGTGCTCTCCCGGCGGCACCTACCTGATCACCGGCGGCACGGGCGTACTCGGACTGCTGGTGGCCCGACGGCTCGCCGACCTGGGCGCCCGCCGCCTGGTCCTGCTGTCGCGCTCGGGCCTACCGGCCCGGTCGTCGTGGGCCGAGGTGGGCCGGCCGGAGGCCGTGCGGGCGGTCGCCGCGCTGGAGGAGCGGGGCGTGTCGGTGACGATCGCCGCGGTCGACCTCGGCGCGGCCTGTTCCGCCGACGCACTGCGCGCGGTGCTGCACGACCTGCCGCCGGTGCGCGGCGTCGTGCATGCGGCGGGCGTCGAAGCCGGTGCGCTGCTGACGAACACGACGGCGGACGACTTCGCCGCCGCCATGCATCCGAAGGTGCGCGGCACGCTCGTCCTGCACGAGGTGTTCCCGCCGGAGCAGCTGGACTGGATGGTGCTGTTCTCGTCGTGCGGATACCTGGCCGGCTTCCCCGGACAGGGCGCGTACGCGTGCGCGAACTCGTTCCTCGACGTGATGGCACGGCACCGGCGCAGTCTGGGCGACCGGACCACGGCGATCGCGTGGACGGCGTGGCGCGGCCTCGGGATGGGCTCGGCGTCGGAGTTCGTCGCCGCCCAACTCGATGCGCTCGGCATGGGCACCGTCGCCGCCGACGATGCGATGCGGGCACTCGACCTCGCGATGCGCGACGGCGACCCGAACGTCGTCGTGCTGCCGCTGCTCCCGGCCGCCGCCACCGTGCCGATCCTGGCCGACGTGGCGCCCACCGTGATCTCCGCGACCTCCGCGGCCGATGAGGCCGACCGCGACGCCGAGTCCGGCGTTCCCGCCGGCGGGGCCGACCCGGAGTGGCTGGCCGCGCAGGTCCTCAGCGCCGTCGCCGGACAGCTCGGCCTCGCCGAGACAGACGTCGACCCCGACCTGCCGCTGGTCGAACTCGGCGTGGACTCGATCATGACCGTGCGGCTGCGCCGCCAGCTGGAGAAGCAGACCGGTCTCGCGCTGTCGCCAACGCTGCTGTGGGAGCACCCGACCGCCGCCGCGGTCACGGCGCGGCTCGTCGAGATGCTCGGCGCCGACGAACGGGCGACCTCGGCGCGCTGATCCGCCGATCAGCGGCCCGAGATCGCCGCGATCACCTTCTTCTTGTCCACCTTGCCGACCGCCGTGGTCGGCAGCGACGGCATCGGCACCAGCACGTCGGGCCGCGCATGCGTGGACGTTCCGCGCTCGTCGAGGAAGGCGTTCAGCTCGGCCAGATCGATCGGGGCACCCCTGAAGACGACTGCGGCGCCGATCTTCTCGCCGAGATAGTCGTCGGGCAGGGCGACCGCGGCGGCGGCGTACACCGCCGGATGCGTCAGCAGGTGGTCCTCCAGATCGGTCGCCGACACGGTCTCGCCGCCGCGGTGGATGACGTCCTTGATGCGGCCGACCACCTCGACGTTGCCCGCCAGCGGACCGTCGGCGAAGATTCGCACGCGATCGCCCGACCGGTAGAAGCCGTCGGGGCTGAACGACCGGGCGTTGGCCTCCTCGGCGCGGTAGTACCCGTTCAGCGTGTACGGCCCACGCACCAGCAGCTCGCCCTCCTCGCCGGGTGCCACCTCGACCCCGGCCTCGTCCACCACCCGCAGCTCGTCGTGCGGTGACACCGGCCGTCCCTGCGTGTTGGCGACGACCTCCACCGGATCGCCGGGTCGGGTGAACTGCAGCATGCCCTCGGCCATGCCGAAGATCTGCTGCAGTCCGGTGGTGAGGCCGTCGTAGATGTAGCGCGCCTCCTCCGGCGACAGCCGTGAGCCACCCACCTGCACCAGCCGCAGCGACGTCGGCAGCACCGGTTCCCACTCGCAGGCCTGGGTCCACAGCTTGCCGAGCGCGTTCACCAGGGCGGTCACCGTCACCCGGTACCGCTCGACGAGGGGGAAGGCGGACTCCGGGCTCGGGTCGTCGGTGAAGACCGTCGTGGCGCCGACGGTCATCGACCCGAGCAGCCCGGGGCAGGCGAACGGGAAGTTGTGTCCTGCGGGCAGCACCACCAGGTAGACGTCGTCGTGGACCAGTCCGCACGCCTGGGCGCTCGCGGTGGCGTTGTAGACGTAGTCGTCGTGGGTGCGGGGGATGAGCTTCGGCAGGCCCGTCGTCCCGCCGGAGACGAGCAGGACCGCGGGCGCGGACACGTCGACGACGACGTCCGGGGGTTCGGCCGACTCCGATTCGGCCAGCGCGGACCAGGAGTCGTACGGTCCCGGGTCGCCGAGGACCAGGACGTGGCGCAGGTCGGGGTTCGCGGCGGCGATCCGAGCCGCCATGTCCCGGTGGTCGAAGCCGGCGACGACGTCGGGGATCACCATCCCCACCGCGCCGCTCACCGAGGCGAAGTGGCCCATCTCGGCGGCGCGGTGGCCGGGCAGGCAGAGCACGGGCACCACGCCGGCCCGCAGCAGCGCGAACGCGGCGACGGCGAACTCGCGCGAGTTGGGCAGCTGC
Organism: Mycobacterium sp. PTI7; assembly: GCF_056679845.1. Taxonomy (NCBI): domain Bacteria; kingdom Bacillati; phylum Actinomycetota; class Actinomycetes; order Mycobacteriales; family Mycobacteriaceae; genus Mycobacterium; species Mycobacterium sp. PTI7. Next base: position 2,597,603 of record NZ_CM155252.1, on the reverse strand, counting down.
AGCAGCACGCGGTCGCCCGGGCGCAGTCCCCGTGCGATGAGGGCGCCGGCGATGCGATCGGCCAGGGCGTCCAGTTCGCCGAAGGTGTACGAACCGCGCGCGTCGATCACGGCGGCCTTGTCCGGCCACTGCTCTGCGGCTCGCCGGAGGATGGTGTCGAGCGCCCGGCCCTCCCAGTAGCCGGCCCGACGGTAGACGTCTGCCCGGGCTGGCGGAAACGGCACGAAACCCCGCGTCAGATCGCGTTGCTGCTGCTCAAAACCGGTGCTCATCGGTGACCTCGTGCCCTTCGGGTAGGTGTTCTCGGCACATCGAGAATAGGGTAGCCTTCGGAAAGTTAGGGCAGCCTTTACTAATTCTTTGGAGGGTCCACCGTGGATGCCGCTGCGACGAGTCCGCAGACCGTGCGCGACGAGGTCGCCGAGCTGCTCGGCATCCCTCCCGACGCGCTGGACCCGCGTGCCGACCTCATCGCCTCCGGGCTGGACTCGATCCGCATGATGTCGCTGTCGGGGCGGTGGCGCAAACAGGGCATCGACGTCGGATTCGCCGCGCTCGCAGCCACTCCCACGGTCGAGGCGTGGATCGGCCTGGTCGCCGAACACGCGGGTGCGCCGCGCGCCGAACCGACGCCGGACGGCGACGACGCCGGGCATCCGGACGCCCCGTTCCCGCTTGCCCCCATCCAGCACGCCATGTGGGTGGGCCGGCACGGCGAACAGGAACTCGGCGGTGTCGCCGCACACCTGTACGTCGAGTTCGACGGTGCGGGAGTAGAGCCCGAGCGTCTCGGCGCCGCGGCGGCCAAACTGGCCGAACGACACCCGATGCTGCGCCAGGAGATCCTGCCCGACGGCACCCAGCGGATCGGTGACCGCGGACTGCCCGTGACGGTGCTCGACCTGCGCGACATGACCGATGACGACGCCGAGGCCGCACTGCTGCGCACCCGCGACGCGAAGTCCCACCAGCTGCTCGACGGCGAGGTCCTGCAGATCTCGCTGTCGCTGCGTTCCGACGGCCGCACCCGGCTGCACGTCGACATGGACATGCAGGCCGCCGACGCCGTCAGCTACCGCAACTTCATGGCCGACCTGGCCGCGCTCTACCGCGGCGCGGACCTGCCCGCCCTCGGGTACACCTACCGCGAGTACCGGGCCAGGCTGACCGCGACCACGCCGCCCCCGTCGGACGAGGACGTCCGGTGGTGGGCCGACCGGATCCCCGATCTCCCGGAACCACCTGCGCTGCCGCTCATCCCGCTCGACGAGCAGGAGGACCCGCTCCGCAGCATCCGTCTCTGGCACGTCTTCGACGTCCCCACCCGCGACGCGCTGTTCGCCGCCGCACACCGCCGCGGCATCACCCCCGCGATGGCCGTCGCCGCGACGTACTCAAACGCCCTCGCCCACTGGTCGACCGATTCGCGGTTCCTGCTGAACCTGCCGATGTTCGGGCGCGAGCCGTACCACCCCGACGTCGACAAGCTGGTGGGCGACTTCACCTCGTCGCTGATGCTCGACATCGATCTCGGCGACAGCGACACCGCCGATGCGCGCGCCCGTGCGGTCCAGGAGGTGCTGCACGCCACCGCGCGGCACTCCGCGGTCTCCGGGCTCGACGTGCTGCGCGACGTCAGCCGCCATCGCGGCACGCAGGCGCTCGCCACGATCGTCTACACCAGCGCGCTCGGCCTGGGCGACCTCTTCGCCGGCGACGTCACCGACCAGTTCGGCGAACCCGTCTGGACCATCTCGCAGGGACCGCAGGTGCTCGTCGACGCGCAGGCGACGCCGTTGGCCGACGGTCTGATGATCAACTGGGACGTCCGCGTCGACGCCTTCCCGCCGGGAGTGCCCGAGTCGATGTTCGCCTACCAGCTCGGCGAACTGGCCAGGCTGGCCGCCGACGACGCCGCCTGGGACGCACCGGATCCGCCCGCGCTGGCGCCCGAGTCCCGGGCGGTCCGCGACCGGGTCAACGCCGCGACGGCGCCGCCGAGCGGCGACACCCTCGTCGACGGCTTCCACCGGCACGCCCGGGACACCCCGGGCGCGGCCGCCGTGATCTCCGACGGCGGCACGCTGACCTACGGCGAACTGCGGGAGAAGACGCTGGCCGTCGCCGCCGCCCTGCAGTCGCGCGGCGTGCACCGGGGCGACGTGGTCGCGCTGATGGGCCCGAAGAACGCCGAGCAGATCCCCGCGCTGCTCGGGATCCTCACCGCCGGTGCGGCGTACCTGCCGATCGGCATCGACCAGCCGGACGACCGCGCCACCCGCATCCTCGAGACCGGCGGCGTCGAGTTCGCCCTCGTCACCGGGGACCGGCTGCCCGACGTCCTCGACGGCTGCGGAGTGCCCGCGCTCACCGTCGCCGACGCCGAGATCGTGGGCGACCCCGAGCACTTCACCCGGCCGGCGATCGAACCCCACGACCTGGCCTACGTGCTGTTCACGTCCGGATCCACCGGCGAGCCCAAGGGCGTCGAACTCACCCACGACGCGGTGCTGAACACCCTCGAATTCCTGTACCGGCACTTCGAGATCGGCGCCGACGATCGCGCGCTGGCCCTGTCGCACCTGGAATCCGACATGTCCGTGCCCGACGTCTTCGGCACGCTGCGCGTGGGTGCGGCGCTCGTCGTGGTCGACGAGGACGAGCGCCGGAACCCCGATGCCTGGTCCCGCCTGATCCACCGGCATCGCGTCTCGGTGGTCAACTTCCTGCCGGGCTGGCTCGAGATGCTCGTCGAGGTGCCGGGCGACCTGTCCTCGCTGCGCGTGGTGCTCACCGGCGGCGATCTGGTGCGTCCCGGGCTGGTGCGGGCGCTGCGCGAACGCTCGCCCCGCGCGAGATTCGCCGGGCTGGGCGGCGCGACGGAGACCGCCGTGCACGGCACCATCTTCGAGGTCGGCCCCGGCACCGACGCCGCGCTGCCACCGCACGCAGCCCTGGTGCCCTACGGGGTCCCGTTCCCCAACAACGCGTGCCGGGTCGTCGACGCGAAGGGCCGGGACTGCCCCGACTGGGTTCCCGGTGAGCTGTGGTTCGCCGGACGCGGGATCGCCCGCGGCTACCGCGGCAGGCCCGACCTCACCGCGGAGAAGTTCGTCGTCCACGACGGCCGCACCTGGTACCGCACCGGCGACCTCGCCCGGTACCGCCCGGACGGCACACTGGAATTCGTCGGCCGCGCCGACCACCGCGTCAAGATCAGCGGCTACCGCATCGAACTCGGCGAGATCGAGGCCGCGCTCGCCCGCGTGCCCGGCGTCGGCGCGGCGGTCGCCGCGGTGGTCCCGGTCGAGGGTGGCCGCGACGCGCTCGGTGCGCTGGTCCGCATCGACACCGCCGCCGTCGACACCGCGGCCGTCAAGGCCCGGGTGGGGAGCATGCTGCCCCCGCACATGGTGCCGCAGCTGCTCGTCGCCGCCGACCGCATCCCCTTCCACAACGGCAAGATCGACCGCAGGGCCGTCGCGCGCCGCCTCGCCGAGGAGGGCCTCGGCGCCGAACGTCGGTACCGCGCACCGTCGACGCCGCTGGAACTGGCACTCGCCGCGATCGTCGGCGAGGTGCTCGGTCGCGACGGCATCGGCGTGGACGACGACTTCTTCTCGCTCGGAGGTGATTCCGTGCAGGCGACGGCCACCGTCGCCCGCATCCGCGACTGGCTCGACACGCCCACGGTGATGGTGCCCGACGTGTTCGCGACCCGCACCGTCGAGGCGCTGGCGAACCGGCTCACCGAGCGCGAGGCCGGCAGCGACCGACTCCACCAGGTGGCCGAGCTGTACCTGGAGATCTCCGCAATGGACGGTGCCGAGGTCGACTCGGAGCTGGACCGCGCGTCGGTCTCCCGTCGATGAGCGCCTGCGCGAAGAGCAGAGGGCCGATGACAGACGTCGGTCAGCTCGGGTTCCAGCGCTGGGTCAAGCGGTATCCCGCCGAACCGCAGCCGGATTCGAGACCGCCGCGGGCGACTCTGGTGTTCCCGCACGCGGGCGGTGCCGCACTGGCCTACCGCGGTCTCGGCACCGCGCTGGCCACGGCGGGTACCGACGCCTACGTCATGCAGTACCCGCAGCGCGGCGACCGGCTCGGCCACCCGGCGCCGACCACGGTCGCCGACCTGGCGCGCGACCTCCTCGACGCGGGCGACTGGTCGGGTCTGGGTCCGCTGCGGCTCTTCGGGCACTGCATGGGCGCGGTCGTCGCCTTCGAGTTCGCCCGCGCGGCGGAGCAGCGGGGCGTCGCCGTGGACGCGCTGTGGGTGTCTGCCAGCGAGGCGCCGTCGACGGTGGCCGCACGACCCGACCTGCCGATGGCCCAGTCCGAGATCCTCGCCGAGATGGTCGACCTCGGGGGTACCGACCCGCGGCTGCTCGACGACGACGACTTCGTCGAGCTGCTGCTGATGGCGGTGCGCGCCGACTACGCCGCCTTCAACCGCTACGCCTGCGACGCCGACGTGACCATCGCCGCCGACGTGCACACCCTCGGCGGCCAGAGCGACCACCGGGTCAGCGAGGACATGCTGCGGCGCTGGGAAACCCACACCCGCGGCGCGTTCACCGTCTCGATGTTCGACGGTGGGCACTTCTACGTGAACGACCACGCCGCGGACGTCGCGGAGCTGATCAATGACCTCTGATCCCGGTCCGGCCGCCGACCCGGTGGTGATCGTGGGGATGGCCGTCGAGGCGCCCGGCGGGGTCACCACCGCGGCCGACTACTGGTCGCTGCTGGCCGACCAGCGCGAGGGCCTCGGGCACTTCCCGACCGATCGCGGCTGGTCGATCCGCGACCTCCTCGACGGCTCGCGGCGCGACGGCTTCAAGCCGATCCACGACCTCGGCGGCTTCCTCTCCGACGCAGGCACCTTCGACCCGGCATTCTTCGGCATCTCCCCGCGCGAGGCCGTCGCGATGGACCCGCAGCAGCGGGTCGCACTGCGGCTGGCGTGGCGGGCCCTCGAGGACGGCGGCATCAACCCCGACGACGTCGCCGGCCACGACGTGGGCTGCTACGTGGGCGCCTCCCACCTGGAGTACGGCCCCGAACTGAGCGAGTTCTCCAGTCACAGCGGGCATCTGATCACCGGCACGTCGCTGGGCGTCATCTCCGGGCGGATCGCCTACACCCTGGACCTCGCGGGCCCGGCCATGACGGTCGACACGTCCTGCTCGTCGGCGCTGACCGCGCTGCACCTGGCCGTGCAGGCGGTCCGGTCCGGCGACTGCGACATGGCGCTCACCGGCGGTGTCTGCGTGATGGGCACGCCCGGTTACTTCGTCGAGTTCTCCAAGCAGCACGCGCTGTCCGACGACGGACACTGCCGGCCCTACAGCGCGCTGGCCAGCGGCACCGTCTGGGCCGAGGGCGCGACGATGTTCGTGCTGCAGCGCAGGTCCCGCGCGCTGTCCGACGGTCGCCGCATCCTCGCCGAGGTCCGCGCCTCCTGCGTCAACCAGGACGGCCGCACCATCGGACTGACCGCCCCCAGCGGGGCCGCGCAGGCGCGGCTGTTCGCCCGCGCGATCGACGTCGCCGGCGTGCGCCCCGAGGACGTCGGCATGATCGAGGGACACGGCACCGGAACCCGCCTCGGCGATCGCACCGAGCTGCGCTCCCTCGCCGAGACCTACGGTGCGACGGCCCCGGGTACGGGTGCGCTGCTCGGCTCGGTCAAGTCGAACGTCGGGCACGCGCAGGCGGCGGCGGGCGGTCTCGGTCTGGCCAAGGTGCTGCTCGCCGCGCGACACGCGGCCGTACCGGCAAGCCTGCACGTCGACGAGGCCAGCCGCGAGATCGACTGGGACGCCCAGGGTCTGCGGCTGGCCGTCAAGCAGACGCCGTGGCCCGCGATCGACGGCCGCCGCACCGCCGCGGTGTCCGCGTTCGGCATGAGCGGCACCAACGCCCACGTGGTGGTGTCGATGCCCGACGACGCCGGGTCCGACGGGCAGGCCGCCTAGTGTCCGCTGTCCGCACTCCCACGGGGGCACTGCCCGACGGCCGCGTCCCGGTGCTGCTCAGCGCGCACGCGGAGGACCTCGTCGGCCGTGACGCCGCCGCCATCGCCGATTACGTCGACGCGCACGATCCGGCCGTCGAGGACGTCGCCGCGACCCTGGTGCGCACCCGCCGCCTGCGACGCCACCGCGCCGTCGTGCGCGCCGCCGACGCGGGCGAACTGCGCGACGGGCTCACCGCGCTCGCCGCGGGGATCGACCATCCGCTGGTGACCAGGGCGACCGCGCCCGGTGCCGGTGCCGACCCGCCGCGCATCGCGTTCACGTTCCCCGGCCAGGGCAGTCAGTGGCCCGCGATGGGACGGGACGCCTACGAGCGGCTACCCGAGTACCGCGCCGAGGTGGACCGATGCGCCGCGGTGTTCGCCGCCGCCGGGGCTGCGTCTCCACTGGACTACCTGCTGGCCGACCCGGCCGCGGTCACCAACGACTTCAGCCAGGTGCAGATCCAGGGCGCACAGTTCGTGCACGGCGTCGCGCTGGCCCGGGTCTGGCGGTCCCTCGGCGTCATCCCCGACATCACGGTCGGACACAGCCTCGGCGAGATCGGCGCCGCCTACGTCGCCGGGTCGCTCACCCTCGCGGTCGCGGTGGGCGTCGTGATCGCCCGCGCGACCCTGCTGGACCGGCTGACCGGACCGTACCGGGTCGCCGTCCTCGGCGTCACCGCCGACGAGGCCCGCGACGTCATCGCCGGCACACCCGGCTGGCTCGAACTCTCGGTGGTCAACTCGCGGTCCTCCGTCGCGATCTCCGGTGACGGTGACGCCGTCGCGGCGGCCGTGCGCACGGTGGCCGGCCGCGGCTCCTTCGCCAAGGAGATCGAGATGTGGTTCCCGGCGCACACCACCGCGCTCGACCCCATGCGCGACGAGCTGGACGCGCTGCTCCCGCACGGCGAGTTCACCGACACCGCAGTGCAGTTCATCGGATCGGCGACCGGCGGTCCCGTCGCTCCGGGCACCCCGTTCGCCGACTACTGGTACGCCAACCTGCGGTCCACCGTCCGCTTCGACCTCGCCGTCGGCGCCGCGGTCGCCCACGGGGCACGGACGTTCGTCGAGATGTCCGCCCACCCGGCACTGCTGTTCGCGACCGCCGACGTGCTCGACGACCTCGACGTACCCGATGGGACGATCACCATGGTCGGTTCCGGACGCCGTGACGAACCCATTGCCGAACGGCTGTCGGCCAACCTCGTCGCGGTCGCGCTGGCCGACCCGGAGCGCCGGTGGTCCGATGCCCCGAGCGGCCAGCCGCTGCGCGACTTCCCCTTCGCGCCGATGCGGGCCGACCACCTGTGGGCGGCACCCGAACCGCTCCCACCGATCCCCGGGTTGACCGTCGCCACCGAGCACTGGGAGCCGGTGGGTATCAACGCGCCGGCGGGCGCGCGGCGAGTCGCGGTCCTCGGCTCCGGCACGGTCGCCGCCCGGCTGCGCCGCGCCGTCGAACGATCCGCTGCCACCGAGGTCGTCGACGCCGCCGACGCCGACCTCCTCGTCGTGGCCGCACCCGAGGCCGACCACGGCGACGCGGTCGCGGCGGCCGACGACGTCGCACGTCGCCTCGGCGACGGCCTGCTCGACTACGCCGACGCCCTCGGGCCGGTCACCTGCGAGGTGTGGCTGGTGACCACGGGCGGCGAGCAGGCCACCCCCACCGACCCCACGCCGTCGCCGATGCACGCCGCCCTCGCCGCGATGCACCGCAGCGTCGGGTTCGAGTACCCCGAGCACCGTTTCGCCCACCTCGACCTGCCGCCCGGCGACCCCGACCTCGACGCGGCGGTGCCCGCGCTGCTCGGCGACGACGACGAGGTCGCCCTGCGCGACGGCATCGTTCTCCGCCGGGGACTGCGCGACGTCGGCACCGCGGCCTCGCCGTGGGCGCGGACGTCGGGCATCCTCGACGACGTCGTGATCACCGGCGGCGGGGGAGCGGTCGGACTGCACTACGCACGCGCGCTGGCCGAGCGGGGCGCCCGCCGCGTCACGCTGCTCGGCCGCGGTGGTGCGGACGCCGCCGTGCTGTCCCGGCTCACCGAGGCATGGGGCACCGAGTTCCGCGCGCCGCGTTGCGATCTCACCGACCCGTTCAGCGTCGCCGCCGCCGCGGCCGAGATCGATGCCGCGGCAGCCACACTGGTGATCCACGCGGCCGGCGTCGCCGTCATCGCCCCGCATCGCGAACTGACCGCGACCGCAGCCCGGAACACGTTCGCCGCGAAGGTGACGGGACTGCGCACCCTGGTCGACAGCTGGCCCGTCGAACCGGACGCACCGATCCTGGCGTGCTCGTCGGTGTCCGGGCCGTGGGGCGGACGCGGGCACGCCGCCTACTCCGCGGCCAACCGCCTGCTCGACGTGCTGGCGGCCGAACTGCGGTCGGCAGGTCGCCGAGTGACGGCGATCCGCTGGGGGCTGTGGGAGGGCGCGGGCATCATCGATGCCGACGAGGTCGCCGGCGTCGAACGCTCCGGACTGCGGCCGATGTCACCCGATCGTGCCGTCGACGAGAGCCTGCGCGACCACGTCGGCGACCCGCTGGTGTTCACCGCGGACCCGGATCGCCTGCGCGCCTTCCTCGGTCACGACACCACCTCCGAGACCGTGCCGGCGTCCGGCGCGGCCGCACCGGCGGACGTCGAGGGGCTGGACGCCACCGGAACCGTCCGGGTCGCGCTCGGCTCCGTGCTCGACCTCGCGGACACCGGAGCCCTCGACCTCGACGCGTCGCTGCTGGACCTGGGAGTCGACTCGCTGCTCGCGCTCGACCTGCGCAAGCGGCTCAAGAAGGCCACGGGGCGCTCCGTTCCACTTGCCACCATCCTCGGCGGGGCCACGGCCACCGAGGTCATCGAACTGCTGACCACACCTGAGAAGAGGGCACTGGAGACGTGACTGACATCGCAGACGGCACCCGCACGGACGGCCGGGCCGCGGCGGCCGACTCACGCCTGGAACTCATGCGCCGCAGGCTCGCCGAGCGCGGCCTCTCGACGCGCACCACCGACGCGCCAGACGTCGACCCGGCGGCACTCAGCGACGGCCAGCGCCGGATGTGGTTCGTCCAGGCCGCCGATCCCAGTGGCGTGCTGCTCAACATCTGCCTGTCCTACCGTCTCACCGGCGCGCTCGATGCCGACCGGCTGCACGAGGCGCTGACCGCCGTCGCGCGGCGCCATCCCGTCCTGCGCACCACCTACGCCGCCGACGAGAACGGTGACCCGCAGGCCACCGCGCACGACGACCTGCTGCCCGCGTGGGCGATGCACGACCTGTCCGACAAGTCGGAACGGGCCCGAACCCTGCGCCTCGAGGTCCTCGCCCAGCGCGAGTTCAACGCGCCGTTCGACCTCGGCACGGACTCGCCACTGCGGATCACGCTCATCCGCACCGGGCCGGCCGAGCACGTGATGCTGCTCGTCGCCCACCACATCGCCTGGGACGACGGGTCGTGGGGCGTGTTCTTCGGTGACCTCACCCGCGCCTACGACGGACTGCCGCTCGCTCCGACACCGCGCCGGCAGGCGGCGTCCGCCGACACCATGGCCGCGGACCTCGAGTACTGGCGGGCCGTGATGGCCGATCCGCCCGAGCCGCTGGAACTTCCGGGTCCCACCGGGTCGGCGGTGCCCACCGGCTTCCGGAGTCGGCGCAGCACCGTCCGGCTCCCGGCCGAGACGGTCGACGCGGTGGCGGCGCTCGCGCGCGACACCGGCGCGACGCCCTACATGGTGCTGCTCGCCGCGTTCGGCGCACTGATCCACCGGTACACCCACACCGACGACTTCCTGGTCGCGTCGCCGGTGCTCAACCGCGACACCGACGACGCCATCGGCTACTACGGCAACACCGTCGCCATGCGGTTGCGGCCCACCGCGACGCTCGCGTTCCGCGACTTCGTCGAGACCGTCCGCGACACCGCACTCGGCGCGTTCGCCCACCAGCGGGTCAACCTCGACCGCGTCGTCCGGGAACTCAATCCCGACCGCCGGCACGGTGCCGAGCGGATGACCCGGGTCAGCTTCGGCTTCCGCGAGCCCGACGGCGGCGGCTTCAGCCCCGAGGGCGTCCGCAGTACGCGCGCCGAACTCCGCGGCCACACCACCCAGCTCCCACTGGGATTCATGATCGAACTGGACCAGACCGGCGCGACGGTCGAGGCCGAGCACCTCACCGAGATCATCGACGCGCGTCTCGCCCACCAGATGCTGAGCCACTTCGCGGTGCTGCTCGACGACGCGCTCGCCCGTCCCGGCGTGCCGCTGTCGCGGCTGAACCTCTTCCCGGCCGAGGACGCGCAGTGGCTGCGCGACGTGGCGACCGGCGAGCGCTTCGAGACGCCCGCCACCACCCTCGGCGCACTCGTCACCGAGCAGGCCGCGCGCACCCCGGACGCCGTCGCCGTCGTGTACGAGGGCCGCCACTACACCTACCGCGAGATCAACGAGTCCGCGAACCGGTTGGCGCACTGGCTCATCGGTCAGGGCATCGGCACCGAGGACCGCGTCGCCGTGCTCCTGGAGAAGTCGCCGGAACTGGTGATCACCGCACTCGGCATCGCCAAGGCCGGCGCCGTCTACCTGCCGGTCGACCCCACCTACCCCGAGGACCGGCTGACCCACATCCTCACCGACTCCGACCCGCGGCTGGTCGTCGACGCGCCGGTCACCGGACTCGACGACGTCCCGTCGACCGACCCGACCGACGCCGACCGCGTGCGGCCGCTGCTGCCGGACAACACCGCCTACCTGATCTACACGTCGGGGTCGACGGGTCTGCCGAAGGGCGTGCCGGTGCCGCACCGGCCGATCGCCGAGTACTTCGCCTGGTTCGGCCCCGACTACGAGGTGTCCTCGGACGACCGGCTGCTGCAGGTCGCCTCGCAGAGCTTCGACGTGTCGATCGGCGAGATCTTCGGCATGCTCGCCGCCGGTGCGCGCCTGGTGATCCCGAAGCCGGGCGGCCTGAGCGACATCGGCTACCTCACCGAACTGCTGCGCACCGAGGGCATCACGTCGATGCACTTCGTCCCGTCGCTGCTCGGGCTGTTCCTGTCGCTGCCCGGCGTCAGCGAGTGGCGCACACTCCGGCGCGTCCCGATCGGCGGCGAGGCGCTACCCGGCGAGATCGCCGACAAGTTCCACGCCACGTTCGACTCGCTGCTGCACAACTTCTACGGCCCCACCGAGACGGTGCTCAACTGCACCCGCTACAAGGTCGAGGGCAAGCAGGGCACCCGCATCGTGCCGATCGGCACGCCGAAGATCAACACCCGCATCTACTTGCTCGACGATGCACTCGCACCGGTGCCGGTCGACGTGATCGGCGAGATCTACATCGGCGGAACGCACGTCGCGCACGGCTATCACGACCGGTTCGGGTTGACCGCCGAACGGTTCGTGGCCGACCCGTTCAACCCCGGCGGCCGGATGTACCGCTCCGGTGACCTCGCCCGCCGAAACGCCGACGGCGACGTCGAATTCGTCGGCCGCGCCGACGAACAGGTGAAGGTGCGCGGATTCCGCATCGAACTCGGCGAGGTGGCCGCCGCCATCTCCGTGGACCCCTCCGTCGGCCAGGCCGTCGTCGTGGTCAGCGACCTCCCGGGTCTCGGCAGGAGCCTGGTCGCCTACGTGACGCCCACCGGCGGGGCCGACGACGTCGAGATCGACCGCATCCGGGCGCGCGTCGCCGCGGCGCTGCCCGAGTACATGGTCCCCGCCGCCTACGTGGCGATCGACGAGATCCCGATCACCGCCAACGGCAAGATCGACCGCCGCGCGCTGCCGGAGCCGGACATCCAGTCCGGGACGGTCTACCGGGAGCCCGACACCGACACCGAGCGCGCGCTGGCGCAGCTGTTCGGCACCCTGCTCGACCGCGACGAGGTGGGTGCCGACGACTCGTTCTTCGAACTCGGCGGGCACTCACTGCTCGCCACCAAACTCGTTGCGGCCGTGCGTGCGGAGTTCGGCGTCGACGTCGGTGTGCAGGACGTGTTCGAACTCGCGACGGTGGCGGCGCTGGCCGTCCGCGTCGACGAACTCGCCGCCGCGGGCGGCGGCACCGGACGGCCGCCGATCGAGGCGATCCCGCACGACGGCCCGCTGCAGATGTCGGCCGCCCAGCTGCGGCAGTGGTTCCAGTTCCGCATCGACGGCCCGAACCCCGTCAACAACATTCCGTTCGCCGCACGCGTCACCGGTCCGAGCGACGCCGACGCGCTCGTCGAGGCCATCAACGACGTCGTCGCGCGGCACGAGATCCTGCGCACCACCTACTGCGAGATCGACGGCGCGCCCTACCAGGTGATCGATCCCGTCGAGCCGCTGACGGTGCGCCGGGCGCGCGGCGCGGACGACGAGTGGCTGCGGCGCGAACTCGACGCCGAGCGCAAGTACTGCTTCGACCTCGAGACCGACCGGCCCATCCGCGCCGCGGTGCTGTCGACGCCCGATCATCACGTGCTGTCGATCGTGGTGCACCACATCGCCGCCGACCACTGGTCGGCGGGCGTGCTCTTCACCGACGTGCTCACCGCCTACCGGGCCCGGCGGGCGGGTGAGCCGGCCGAACTCCCGGCGCTGCCCATCCAGTACGCCGACTTCGCCGCGTGGCAGACCCGGCTCCTGGCCGACGAGGGCGATGCCGTCGTCGCGCAGCGCGAGTACTGGAGGCGGCAGCTGGCGGGACTCCCGGAGGAGAACGGGTTGCGGCCGGACTTCCCGCGCCCGCCCGTGCCGACCGGCGGCGGTGACGCCCTCGGCTTCACCATCGACGGGCCGACGCGCGCGAAGCTGATCGAACTGACCCGCGAACTCGGGGTGACCGAGTTCATGCTGCTGCAGGCCGCCGTCGCGGTGGCGCTGCACGCGGCGGGCGAGGGCGTCGACATCCCGCTCGGCACACCGGTGGCGGGCCGGACCGAGCCGCAGCTCGAGCAGTTGATCGGCTTCTTCATCAACATCGTGGTGCTCCGCAACGACCTGTCGGGCAACCCGTCGCTGCGCGAGGTGCTGCGCCGGTCCCGCGAGATGGCGCTCGCCGCCTACGCGCATCAGGATCTGCCGTTCGACCGCGTGGTCGACGCCGTGAGCCCCGTGCGGTCGCTGTCCCGCAACCCGCTGTTCGGGGTCGTCGTCCACGTCCGCGAGGAACTGCCCGCCGACCAGGTGATCGACAGCGGGCCCGACGGCGAGACCCGTTTCACTGCACTGGAACCCACGTTCGACGTGGCGCACGCCGATCTGTCGCTGAACTTCTTCGCAACCGCCGGCGCGGGGTACGAGGGCACCGTCATCTACCGGACCGAACTGTACGAGCGCGCCACCGCCGAACGGCTCGTCGGCTGGCTCCGGCGCATCGTCGATGCATTCGCCGACGACGCGCATCAGACGCTGCGCGACCTCGTCGTCGTCGACCCCGCCGAGCGACGGCTCGTCGTCGACGAGTGGAGCCGTCGCGCCGTGCCGCCGGCCGGTCTGCCGCAGACCGAGGGCGCCGACCGCGTCTACGTGCTCGACGAGTGGCTCGAACCGACCGGCGCCGGGGTGATCGGCGACGTGTACTACGGCGGCGGTGCGGTCGACGGGTACGCCGCGTCCGCCGACGCCGTCGGTCGGGTCCGCTTCGTGCCGAGCCCGTTCACCGACGGCGCGCACCTCTACCGGACGGGGGACCGGGCGCGGTGGACCGAGGACGGCAGGCTGGACGTCGTCGACGCCGGGGACCATCGGGTGCAGGCCGCGCTCGAGGCGGTCGACGGCGTCGCCGCCGCGGCCACCCGCGCCTGGCCGGGCCGGGTCGGAACCCAGCTCGCCGCGTACGTCGTACCGGTGCGGCCCATTCCGGGGGCAGCGGAACGGGAGGCGTTCGTCGATGCCGTGCTCGGCGCCCTGCCCGAGGACCTGCGGCCGCCGTCGCTGACCGTCGTCGACGACGTGAACCGGGATGCGCTGCGGCGGCCGGTGTTCACCGTCGTCCCGTCGACCGAGCCGGCGCGCACCGACACCGAACGCGCGCTGGCGGCCATGCTGGTCGAGGTGCTCGGGGTGCCCGGCGTCGGACGCCACGACGACTTCTTCACCCTCGGCGGCGACAGCATCCTCGCCGTCCAGCTGGCGGCGCGATCGCGTGACGCCGGCGTGCCGCTCACCGCGCGCATGGTCTTCGAGCATCCCGAACTGGCCGAACTCGCCGCGGCGGTGGACGCGCGGGGCGGCGTGGACGCGCCGGGTGCCGTCGACACCCATCACGCGCCGATGGCCGCCTCCGGACTGTCGCCCGACGAACTCGCGGCACTCACCGCGGGCTGGGGCGCCGCCCCGGACCCGGGACGTCGGCCGTGAGCGCACCCCCCGGCGTCGACGACGTCCTGGCGCTGAGCCCCCTGCAGCAGGGGCTCTACTCGCTGGCCGGACTGACCGACCACGAGGACGGCGCGGACCCGTACGTCATCGCGATGGCGGCCGACGTCACCGGCGACCTCGACGTCGAGCTGTTCCGAACGTGCGCCGAGAAGATGCTGGTGCGCCATCCCAACCTGCGGTCGAGCTTCTTCCAGGGCACCCTCAGCAGGCCCGTGGCCGTCGTGCCCACGGCGGTCGACCTGCCCTGGCGTCACGTCCGCGCCACCGAGGCCGAGGCCGTCGCCCTCGAGGCCGACGAGCGGCTGCGCTCCTTCGACCTCGGTCGCGGACCGGTCATCCGGTTCCTGCTCATCGAGAAGCCCGACGCCCGTTGGCGTCTGGTGGTCGTCGCCCACCACATCGTCATCGACGGGTGGTCGCTGCCGGTGTTCGTCGGTGAGCTGATCGCGCTGTATTGCGCCCGCGGCGACCTCGGCGCGCTGCCCGCGGCGCCCCGGCCCTACCGGGACTACATCGGCTGGCTCGCCTGCCGCGAGCCCGAGGTCAGTCGGACGCGGTGGCGGACGCACCTCGACGGTCTCGACGGACCCACGCTGCTCTCGCCCGCGCTGTCGGGACGCGAGACCACGCCCGGCCTGCCGGAGCGGACCGAGGTGGCCCTCGACGAGCGGGCCACCGCCGACGTCCTCGAGGCGAGCCGCGCCCGCGGCGTCACCGTCAACACGCTGTTCCAGATGGCCTGGGCCGCACTGCTGGCCACGTTCACCGATCGGACCGACGTGGTGTACGGCGTCACCGTGTCCGGACGGCCCGACGACCTGTCCGGCGTCGAGACCATGGTCGGCCTGTTCATCAACACGGTGCCGCTGCGGGTGCGGCTGGACCCGTCGGTCACCGTCGGGCGTCAATGCCTGGCGCTGCAACGCGAGGCCGCCGACCTGCGCGACCACAGCTTCCTCAGCCACACCGACATCCGCGCACTGGCCGGCATCGGCGAACTGTTCGACACCCTGCTGGTGTACGAGAACTTCCCACCGGGCGGCCTCGTCGGCAGCGACGAATTCCCGCTCGACGGAGCGGTGTTGACGCCGTCGGCCTTGGAGAGCCTGTCGCACTTCCCGGTGACGATCGCCGCCCACCCGACGCACGGCCGGTTGACCGTCCTGGTCGAGACGCTCCCCGGCGCGCTGGGCGCGTTGGACGCCGAGCACCTCGGCCGCCGCGTGCTCGTGGTCGTGCAACGCCTGCTGGCGTCATGGGACCGGCCGCTGCGCGAGGTGACCGTCACGCTCGACGACGAGAAGCGCTCCACCGCACCGCGGGACGCCGAGCGCCACGCCGGTGGCGTCCACACTGCGTTCGAGGCCGTTGCCGCACGCCTCCCGCAGGCGACCGCACTCAGCTGGGACGGCGGCACGCTCGACTACCGCGCTCTCGACACCGCCGCCGACCGCCTCGCCGCCCACCTCGTCGGGCGCGGCGTGCGGGCCGAGACACCCGTCCCGATCGTGCTGCGCCGCGGCCCCGACTACGTCGTCGCGATGCTCGCCGTGCTCAAGGCCGGCGGGCTCATCGTGCCGCTGGACCCGTCGATGCCGGCCGATCGCATCGACGAGATCGTCGCGCAGACCGGCGCGACGATCACCGTCGACGAGGAAGCGCTCGCCGCGGTCGGTGAGACTGACCCCGGGTACCGTCCAGCGGACGTCGCCGACGGGCAGGGCGCCTACGTCGTCTTCACCTCCGGCACCACCGGAAAGCCCAAGGGCGTCATCGGAACCCACCAGGCGCTGCTGGCCTACGGCACCGACCACGTCCGCAACGTCCTGCACCCCGGAGCGCAACGCATCGGCCGGCCGCTGCGCATCGCGCACGCCTGGTCCTTCACCTTCGACGCGGCGTGGCAACCGCTGGTCGCGCTGCTCGACGGGCACTGCGTGCACATCGTCGGCGACGCCGTGCAGCGCGACGCCGAATCGCTCGTCGAGGATATCGACCGCCACGGCATCGACATGATCGACACCACGCCGTCGATGTTCACCCAGCTGAGGTCGGCGGGTCTGCTGTCGACGGTGCCGCTCGCCGTGCTCGCGCTCGGCGGCGAGGCCATCGACACCGCGGCGTGGCAGGGGATACAGGCGGAGTGCGCCCGGACGGGCATGTCCGCCCACAACTGCTACGGGCCCACCGAGACGACGGTCGAGGCCGTCGTGGCCGCCATCGCCGACCACGGGTCGCCGTGCATCGGGCGGCCCACCGACTCGACGACGGCCTACGTGCTCGACTCGTGGCTGCGACCGGTGCCCGACGGCGTCGCGGGGGAGCTGTACCTGACCGGCGGCCAGCTGACCCGTGGCTACCTCGGCCGGCCCGGCGAGACGGCGGGCCGGTTCGTCGCCGACCCCTTCGTCCCCGGTGCACGCATGTACCGCACGGGCGACGTGGTGCGCCGCAACGCATCCGGTGCCATCGAGTTCCTCGGGCGCAGCGACGCCCAGGTCAAGATCCGCGGATTCCGGGTCGAGCCCGGCGAGGTCGCGGCGGCGCTGCACCGCCATCCCGGCGTCCGGGGTGCCCACGTCGCCGTGCGGCGGCACCGCAGCGGCCCGCGTCTGACCGCGTACGTGGCGACCGCCGCCGACGTGGCGGACCTCCGCCGGATGCTGACGGCCACGCTGCCGAGATACCTGGTGCCGCACCACATCGTCGTCGTGCCCGAGATCCCGCTCAACGTCAACGGAAAGGTCGACGACCGCGCGCTCGCCGCACTCGACGCCGACCGCCGATCCGAGCCCGTCGAAGGCCCGGCGACCCCGACGGAGGTCGTGCTCGCCGAGGTGCTCGCGGAGGTGCTCGACGCCAAGGACGTCGACGTCACGGCCGACTTCCTCGACCTAGGACTCGACAGCATCGTCGCGCTGTCGGTGGTGCAGACGGTGCGACGGCGTGGCCTGACGCTGCGGGCGCGACTGATGCTGGACTGCTCGACGGTCCGCGAACTCGCCGCCGCGATGGACGCCGACACCGGTGCCGCCGAACGCGCGGCGGAGGACGACGACGAGCCGATCCCGTTGCTGCCCAACGGGCACTGGCTGCTGGCCCACGGTGACGCCCGGCGGCTCGCGCAGTCCGAGGCGATCCGATTGCCCGACGGCGTCACGCGCGATCACCTCGACGCGATGCTGCGCAGCGTCGTCGACGGGCACGCGGTGCTGCGGAGCCGACTCGACGTGGACACCATGACGCTGGTGCCCCATCCCGCCGGCGACGTCCTGCGAGAGGTCGTCGTCGAGGGCGACATGGCCGCGGCGGCGACCGAGCAGACCCGGCAGGCGGTCGAGCGGCTCGACTCCAGCCGCGGGGTGATGCTGGACGCCGTGTGGCTGCGGCCCGCCGACGGGGCCGGCGTGCTGCTGCTGACGCCGCACGTGCTGGCCGTCGACCCCGCCTCCTGGCGGATCGTGCTCGGCGAACTCGAAACCGCCTGGTACGCGGTGTCGCGCGGTCGTCCGCCGACGCCGGCCCGGGAGCACACGTCGCTACGGGCGTGGTCTCGACTGCTGGCCGAACGCGCCCTCAAGCTGGAGACGTGCGACTTCTGGTCGGGCCAGGTCGACGGCGTGGATCCCGACCTCGGCACCCGCCGGGTCGACCCGGAGACCGACCGGGTGGCCGACGTCGTCGTCACCCTCGCGCTCGCCGATGCGGACCTCACCCGACGCGTGCTCGACGGCCCGGTGCCGGTGACCGACGCGCTGATCGCCGCCACCGCCAGGATGGTCACCGCGTGGCGGCGACACCGCGGCCAGGAGACGCCGCCGCCGCTGCTGGCGCTCGAGACGCTGGGCCGTGCCGACGCCGTCGTGGCGGCCGGTGCCGGAGGCGACGCCGTGGACGTCGACACCGGTGACACCGTCGGCCTGCTCAGCGCCATCTACCCGATGCGCATCGACGCCGACGACGCCGCGGGCGTCCGGGACCTGCTCGACGCCATCCCCGGGGACGGCATCGACTACGGCCTGCTGCGCTACCTGCGGGCCGACACCGCCGAACGGCTTGCGGCGCATCGTGATCCGCAGGTGCTGGTGAACTACCTGGGACGCTTCCACCAGGACGCGGCGGCCAACGCCCTGCAGTCCGACCGCACGCTGCTCGCCGAGGCGTCGCGGTCGCCCGAACCGAACCTCGCGGTCCGTCACGAACTCGTCGTGATGGCAGCCGTCCTGGAACGGGAGGGCCGGCCCGTGCTCGGTTCGCAGTGGCGGACCCTGCCCGACATCCTGTCCGCCGACGACGTCGCCACCCTGCAGGCGATGTGGCTGGACGCGCTGAGAGAGGTGATCGCATGAGTTCGTCGACCGGGACCCTGGCCGTCGTCGGGGCGGGTGCCAAGGCGGTCGCGGTCGCGGCCAAGGCGGCCGAGCTGCGCGCCATGGGCGTCGACGCGCCCGACGTCGTCGCGATCGAACGCTCCGGCGTCGCGGCCAACTGGCAGGCGGGCGGCGGGTGGACCGACGGCAACCACCGGCTCGGGACCGGCCCGGAGAAGGACGTCGGCTTCCCGTACCGCTCGTCGCTGGTGCCGCGCCGCAACGCCGAACTCGACGAGCGGATGACGCGGCACAGCTGGCAGGCCTACCTGGTGTCGACCGGGCAGTTCGCCGAGTGGATCGACCGCGGCCGGCCCGCACCGACGCACCGCCGGTGGAGCCAGTACCTGCGCTGGGTCGCCCAGGACGTCGGCATGTCCGTCGTGCACGGCGAAGTGGAGAGCATCTCGATCGCCGACGACCGGTGGGAGCTGCGGACCGCCGACACCACGGTCCAGGCCGACGGCGTCATGATGACCGGCCCCGGGCAGGCGGAACGCTCGGTGCTGCCCGGCAATCCGCGGGTCATGTCCATCGCGCAGTTCTGGCATCACGCGGCGCAGAACGACCGCATCGCCGCCGAGCGGGTGGCCGTCATCGGCGGCGGCGAGACGTCCGCGTCGATGCTCAACGAGCTGTTCCGGCACCGGGTGTCGACGATCACGGTGATCTCGCCGTCGGTCACGCTCTTCACCCGCGGTGAGAGCTTCTTCGAGAACACGCTGTTCTCCGACCCGACGGGCTGGGTCGGTCTGACGCTGGCCGAGCGACGGGATGCGTTGGCCCGCACCGATCGCGGCGTGTTCTCGGCGCGTGTGCAGGACGCGTTGCTCGCCGACGACCGCATCCGGCACCTGCGCGGCCGGGTCGCCCACGCCGTGGCGCGCGACGGCCGGATCCGGTTGACGCTGAGCACCAACACCGCCGGTGAGGCCGTCGAGACCGTGCACGGCTTCGACCTGGTGATCGACGGGTCCGGCGCCGACGCCATGTGGTTCCTGCCGCTGTTCACCCAGGACGCGCTGGACCTGCTGGAGCTGGGCCTGGGCCGCGCGCTGACGAGCGAGTCGCTGCAGGAGTCGATCGGCTACGACCTCGCGCTCAGCCACGTGTCCCCGAAGCTGTTCCTGCCCGGGCTGTCCGGCCTGACCCAGGGTCCGGGCTTCCCGAACCTCAGCTGCCTGGGGCTGATGTCGGACCGCGTGCTCGGCGCGGACCTGAACGACCACTCGACGAGGAGGCTCGATGAGCACCAATCCGTTCGATGACGAGGACGGCGCGTTCGTCGTGCTGGTGAACGCCGAGGAGCAGCACAGCCTGTGGCCGACGTTCGCCGACGTCCCCGAGGGCTGGCGGGTGGTGTTCGGCGAGAGCACCCGCGCCGACTGCCTCGCCTACGTCGAGGAGAACTGGACCGACCTGCGGCCCAAGTCCCTCCGCGACGCCATGTCCGCGGACTGACGTGCGGGGTCACCTTTCTTCGGCGAGCGTGCGTGTCTGCGGGCGACACGCCGTGCCAAAGAATGGAGTTCGCGCACGCTCGCGACCGGGCGGTCAGCGTCACTTCGCCTACCCTGGGCCCGGTGTCCATCCGGGTCGGTACCTCGCTGTGGATCCTGTCCGCCGTCGTCTACTTCGTCGTCGAGGCGTACTCGTCGACGGCGATCGCCGGCTACGGCTACGCGAATGACTACATCAGCACGCTGGGCGACCCCGTCGTCTCTCCTCGCGCGGGGTTGATGAATGCCGCGTTCCTGCTTCAGGCGGTGGTACTGCCGCTCGGCGGGTGGCTCCTGGTGCGCGGCAGCCGATCTCCGAGCGCCGTTGCGTTCCGGGTCGTCGTGACGCTGAACGGGGTGGGCAACGTGCTGGTGGCCACGGTGCACAGTGGCACCACCTCGCCGTGGCACGGAGTGGGGGCCGGCCTCGCCATCGCGGGCGGCAACCTGGCGGTGCTGACCGGAGCGTGGGCGCTGCGACCCGCCGCGGCCGCCAAGGCGTTCACGGCGGTGTCGGTCGTGCTCGGGGTCGTGGGCCTGCTGTGCCTGATCCCGGTGGTGGCGAAGACCATGCCGATCGGTTCCTGGGAGCGCGGCAGCGTCTACACGATCTACGCGTGGCAGGTCCTGGCGGCGGTCACGTTCCTGATCGCCGGACGCGGGCCGGTGACCCCCGACTGCGAGCGTGCGGAAACTCAGGTCTGACGTCGGCGTGTCGCCCGCAGACACGCACGCTCGCCGGAGGAGCCCCCCGCTCGCCGGAGGAGCCCCTAGAGCCGGAGGAGCCCTTAGAGCTGGGTCGGGCCAGTCTGCTCGTCGAACGGGCGGTCGGTGTCGTAGACGCGGGCGTGCATGACGGTCCGGTTCCGCAGCGCCGCACGCACGGCCCGGTGCAGACCGTCCTCGAGGTAGATCACGCCCTCCCAGCGGACGGCATGCGGGAATAGGTCGCCGTAGAACGTCGAGTCCTCGGACAGCAGGCGGTCCAGGGCCAGCACGGTGGTGGTGGTGACCAGCTCGTCGAGGCGGATCTGCCGCGGCGGGATCTGCGCCCACTGCCGATGCGTGAGCCCCAGGTCGGGGTAGGGCTTGCCATCCCGAACACCCTTGAAGATCACGAGCGGCTCGCCACGGCGGGGTGATCCGTCAACGTCGGCGTCGGCATGAATCGAAGGCTAGTGCGCTCGGCTCGTGTTGTCCTGGGCATCCGGGACTGCCAGGCGTCGGTGACGGCGCAGGTCAACGTAAAATGGGAGCGACGACTCCAGACGAGGCAGGTGAACACATGGGTAGTGCCGACGATCGACGCTTCGAGGTGCTTCGCGCCATCGTTGCGGACTTCGTGACCACCAAGGAGCCCATCGGCTCCAAGTCGCTGGTGGAGCGCCACAATCTCGGGGTGTCGAGCGCCACCGTGCGCAACGACATGGCGGTGCTCGAGGCCGAGGGCTACATCGCCCAACCGCACACCAGCTCGGGCCGCGTGCCCACCGAGAAGGGCTACCGCGAGTTCGTCGACCGCCTCGACGACGTCAAGCCGATGTCGGCCAGCGAGCGCCGCGCCATCCTCACGTTCCTCGAGACCGGCGTCGACCTCGACGACGTCCTGCGCCGCGCCGTGAAACTGCTGGCGCAGCTCACCCGGCAGGTCGCGATCATCCAGTACCCCACGCTGTCGGCCTCGACGGTCCGTCACCTCGAAGTGGTGGCGCTGACGCCGGCGCGGTTGCTGCTGGTCGTCATCACCGACTCCGGCCGGGTGGACCAGCGCATCGTCGAACTCGGCGACGCGATCGACGACCACCAGCTCTCGCAGCTGCGAGAACGGCTCGGCTCGGCGCTCGAGGGCAAACCGCTGTCGGCGGCGTCGGTGGCCGTCGCGGACCTCGCCGCGCAGCTAGTCGGCCACGGCAACCTGGGCGATGCCGTGGGCCGCGCCGCCACCGTGCTGGTGGAGACGCTCGTCGAGCACACCGAGGAACGCCTCATGCTCGGTGGCACCGCCAACCTCACCCGCAACACCGCGGACTTCGGCGGCTCGCTGCGCTCGGTGCTCGAGGCCCTCGAGGAACAGGTCGTGGTGCTGCGGCTGCTCGCGGCGCAGCAGGAAGCCGGTAAAATCACGGTGCGGATCGGCCACGAGACCGAAGCCGAGCAGATGGCCGGCACGTCGGTGGTCTCCACCACGTACGGGTCGCTGGGCAAGGTGTACGGCGGCATGGGTGTGTTGGGCCCCACGCGAATGGACTATCCGGGAACCATCGCCAACGTTGCGGCGGTTGCTCTCTACATAGGCGAAGTCCTCGGCACCCGATAGGGGTGTGAATCGCCGCGAAGGCGGCACGAAGTTTTGTGGAAGGGTTTGGCGTGGCACGCGACTATTACGGGTTGCTCGGTGTGAGCAAGGGTGCGAGCGAGTCGGAGATCAAGTCCGCCTATCGCAAGCTGGTGCGCGAGCTGCACCCGGACGTGAACCCCGACGCGACGGAGCAGTTCGCCGAGGTCAAGCTCGCCTACGAGGTGCTCACCGACCCCGACCGCCGGCGCATCGTCGACATGGGCGGCGATCCCATGGAGACCGGCGGCATGGGCGGCGGCGGCGGCAACGGGTTCAGCGGCTTCGGCGGACTCGGCGACGTCTTCGAGGCCTTCTTCGGCGGCGGGGGCGGTGGCGGCCGCGGCCCCATCGGTCGGGTGCGTCCCGGATCGGACTCGCTGCTGCGGATGCGCATGGACCTCGCGGAGTGCGCGACGGGCGTCACCAAGCAGGTGACCGTCGACACCGCCATCCTGTGCGACCTCTGTCACGGCAAGGGCACGCACGGCGACACGACGCCGGTCACGTGCGACACCTGCCACGGACAGGGCGAGGTGCAGACCGTGCAGCGCTCGCTGCTCGGGCAGGTCATGACGACGCGTCCGTGCCCGGTGTGCGCGGGCGTCGGCGAGACCATCCCCGACCCCTGCCACCGCTGCGGCGGTGACGGTCGCGTCCGCGCCCGTCGCGAGGTCAGCGTGAAGATCCCGGCCGGCGTCGGCGAGGGCATGCGCGTGCGGCTCGCCGCCCAGGGCGAGGTCGGCCCCGGCGGCGGTCCCGCCGGCGACCTGTACGTCGAGGTGCACGAGCAGCAGCACGACGTGTTCGTCCGCGACGGCGACGACCTGCACTGCACGGTGTCGGTGCCGATGGTCGACGCCGCCCTCGGCACCACGGTCTCGGTGGAGGCCATCCTCGACGGTCCCGTCGACATCACCATCGCGCCGGGCACGCAGCCCAACACGGTCACCACGCTGCGGGGTCGCGGCATGCCACACCTGCGGTCCGGGGTCCGCGGCGATCTGCACGCCCACATCGACGTCGTGGTGCCGTCGCGTCTCGACCATCAGGACACCGACCTGCTCCGCAAGCTCAAGGAGCACCGCGTGCGCGACGTCGCCGAGGTGAAGTCGACCCAGTCGGCGAGTCCTGCGGGCGGCGGCTTGTTCAGCCGGCTGCGCGAGACGTTCACCGGCCGGTAGTCCGGGCGTGAGTGACGCGCTGTTCTACGTCGACGCCCTGCCCGACGACGCATCGACGGTGACCGTCGACGGCGACGAGGGGTTCCACGCGGCCAACGTGCGGCGGATTCGCGTCGGTGAGCGCATCGACGTCGGCGACGGCGCCGGAGTCGTCGCACACTGCGTCGTCGCCGAGGTCGCGAAGGGCCGGCTCGTCGCACGCGTCGAGAGCGTCGACGCCGTCGCGAGTCCCGTGCCGACCGTCACCGTCGTGCAGGCGCTGCCCAAGTCGGATCGGGCCGAACTGGCCGTCGAACTGGCCACCGAGGTCGGCGCGGATAGGTTCCTGGCCTGGCAGTCCGAGCGCTGCGTGGCCCGCTGGGACGGCGATGCCAAGCGCGACAAGGGCCTGCGGCGCTGGCAGGCCGTCGCGAAGTCCGCCGCGCGCCAATCCCGCCGCCCCCACGTCCCGGTGGTCGACGCCGTCGTGTCGACCGCGGAACTCGCAGCCATCGTCGCCTCGGCGACCGCCGACGGGGCCGTGGTGTTGGCACTGCACGAATCGGCGACCGAACCCCTCACCGGGCCCACGCTCACCGCCCGATTCGGCGACGCGCACTCGGTGTTCCTGCTGGTCGGACCCGAGGGCGGGATCAGCGACGGGGAGATCGCCGCGCTGACCGCTGCCGGTGCGATCGCGGTGCGTCTGGGGCCGTCGGTGCTGCGCACCTCGAGCGCCGCAGCGGTCGCACTCGGTGCCCTCGGCGTGCTGACACCCAGGTGGCGGTAGAAATCGCTTTGGGACGTGACGGTGACCAGCGGTAAACTCGGGCCAGAACCGTTGCCCAACCCAGGAAGCAGGCACTGAACTCCACGTGACCCCCCGCGAGACGAACGCGGCCTCGTCGTCCGGACGAAGCAGCAACCCCGTACGCAGCAACATCAACGTGCCGCCCGACCTGGTCGTGGGCCTGCTGGGCTCCGGCGACGAGAACCTCCGGGCCCTGGAGAACCTGCTCACCGCAGACGTGCACGCGCGTGGCAACGCGCTGACACTGTCCGGTGAGCCCGCCGACGTCGCCCTCGCAGAGCGCGCCATCACCGAACTGCTCGCCGTGGTGTCCAGCGGCCAGGTCCTCACCCCCGAAGCGGTCCGCCACACGGTGTCGATGCTGACCGGCAGCGGAGGCGAGTCGCCCGCCGACGTGCTGACCCTCGACATCCTGTCCCGCCGGGGCAAGACGATCCGCCCGAAGACGCTGAACCAGAAGCGCTACGTCGACGCGATCGACAACCACACCATCGTCTTCGGCATCGGCCCCGCCGGCACCGGCAAGACCTACCTCGCGATGGCGAAGGCCGTCAGCGCGCTGCAGACCAAGCAGGTATCGCGCATCATCCTGACCCGGCCCGCCGTGGAAGCCGGTGAACGCCTCGGCTTCCTGCCCGGCACGCTCAGCGAGAAGATCGACCCGTACCTGCGCCCGCTGTACGACGCGCTGCACGACATGATGGACCCCGAACTCATCCCGAAGCTGATGAGCACCGGTGTCATCGAGGTGGCGCCGCTGGCGTACATGCGGGGAAGGACGTTGAATGACGCCTTCGTCGTCCTCGACGAGGCGCAGAACACCACCGCCGAGCAGATGAAGATGTTCCTGACGCGTCTGGGCTTCGGCTCGAAGATCGTCGTCACCGGCGACACCACGCAGATCGACCTGCCGGGCGGGGCGCGGTCCGGACTGCGGGCGGCGGTCGACATCCTCGACGGCATCGACGACATTCACGTCTCCGAGCTGACCAGCGCCGACGTGGTGCGACACCGCCTGGTGGCCGAGATCGTGGACGCGTACGCGAAGTCGGAGGGTGCGGCCGCGAACCTGAATCGTGCTCAGCGCCGGGCGGATTCGGGTAGGTCCCGCCGGTGAGCATCGAGGTCTCCAACGAGTCCGGCATCGACGTGTCCGAGACCGAGCTGATCAGCGTCGCGCGGTTCGTCATCGAGCGGATGGACGTCAACCCCGCCGCCGAGCTGTCGATGGTGCTGCTCGACTCGGCGGCGATGGCCGACCTGCACATGCGGTGGATGGACCTGCCCGGTCCCACCGACGTGATGAGCTTCCCCATGGACGAGCTGGAGCCCGGCGGCCGGCCGGACGCGCCGGAGCCGGGCCCCTCGATGCTCGGCGACATCGTGCTGTGCCCGGAGTTCGCGGGCAAGCAGGCCGAGGCCGCGGGGCATTCGCTCGGTCAGGAACTCGCGCTGCTCACCGTGCACGGCGTCCTGCACCTGCTCGGCTACGACCACGCCGAACCCGACGAGGAGAAGGAGATGTTCGCCCTGCAGCGCGAACTCCTCGAGGGTTGGGTGGCCGACCAGGTCGACGGCTATCACCGGGACCGGCAGGTCGAGCGGGACCGCACGCTGCTCGACAAGTCACAGTTCTACGACCTGTCGTGACGGGAATCGCACCCCTGTTCGGGGCCGTGGCACTGATCCTCCTGGGCGGCGTGTTCGCCGCCATCGACGCCGCGATCAGCACGGTGTCCATGGCCCGCATCGAGGAACTGGTCCGCGACGAGCGGCCCGGCGCACCCCGACTGGCCCGCCTGATGGCCGACCGGCCCCGCGTCATCAACCTGGTGGTGCTGCTGCGCATCACCTGCGAGACGCTCGCGACCGTCCTGCTCGTCGCGTACCTCGTCGAGGACCTCGGCCTCAAGTGGGGCCTGGTCGCCGCCACGGCCATCATGGTCGTCGTCAGCTTCGTGGCGATCGGCGTCGGCCCGCGCACGCTGGGACGGCAGAACGCCTACACCATCGCGCTCATCTCGGCCCTTCCGCTGCAGGCGATCTCGGTGCTGCTCACGCCCATCAGCCGTCTGCTCGTCCTGATCGGCAACGCGCTCACCCCGGGTCGCGGCTTCCGCAATGGACCGTTCGCGTCCGAGATCGAGCTGCGCGAGGTCGTCGACCTCGCCCAGCAGAGCGGCGTGGTGGCAGACGACGAACGCCGGATGATCCAGTCGGTCTTCGAACTCGGTGACACCGCCGTGCGCGAGATCATGGTGCCGCGCACCGAGATGGTGTGGATCGAGGCCGACAAGACCGCCGGGCAGGCCACGTCGCTGGCGGTCCGCAGCGGGCACTCGCGCATCCCGGTGATCGGCGAGAACGTCGACGACGTGATCGGCGTCGTCTACCTCAAGGACCTGGTGGAGCAGACGTACAACTCCACCAACGGCGGCCGGGACACCCGGGTGGAGCAGGTGATGCGGCCCGCGGTGTTCGTGCCGGACTCCAAGCCGCTCGACGAGCTGCTGCGCGAGATGCAGCGCGACCGCAACCACATGGCGCTCCTGGTCGACGAGTACGGGGCCATCGCCGGTCTCGCCACCATCGAGGACGTCCTCGAGGAGATCGTGGGCGAGATCGCCGACGAGTACGACACCGACGAGGTACAGCCGTGGGAGGATCTCGGCGACAACCAGTTCCGGGTGTCCGCCCGGGTCCCGCTGGAGGACCTCGGCGAGATCTTCGAGGGACTCGACATCGACGACGACCTCGACGTCGACACCGTCGGCGGCCTGCTCGCCCACGAGCTGGGCAGGGTGCCGCTGCCGGGTGCCGAGGTGGCGTGGGGCCCGCTGCGACTGCGCGCCGAGGGCGGCCGCGACCATCGCGGCCGGGTGCGCGTCGGTACCGTGCTGGTCTCCCGCACCCCTACAGAAGAGGACGACGACCAGTGAGCGACACAGGGCTCGATCCCGAGGACGCCAAGCTGGTGGTGCTCGCCCGCGGTGCGATGGGGAGGGCCGAGGCCGGTGACGGCGCCGCCGTCCGCGATCTCGACGGCCGTACCTACGCCGGGGCGCCCGTCGCGCTGCGGACGCTGACGCTGACCGCGCTGCAGGCCGCCGTCGCCGCCGCTGTGTCCAGCGGCGCCGCCGGGCTGGAGGCCGCCGTGCTGGTCGGCGGATCCGCCGACGACGCAGGCATCGCCGCCGTGCGCGAGATGTCCGCCGACGCCGCCGTGATCGTCACCGATCGCGCGGGCACCCCGCTGTGACCGAATTTCGCTCCGGTTTCGTCTGTTTCGTCGGCCGGCCCAACACCGGCAAGTCGACGCTGACCAACGCGCTCGTCGGCGAGAAGGTCGCGATCACGTCGAACCGGCCGCAGACCACGCGGCACACCATCCGCGGCATCGTGCACCGCGAGGACTTCCAGATCGTCCTCGTCGACACGCCTGGTCTGCACCGGCCCCGCACGCTGCTGGGCGAGCGCCTCAACGAGTTGGTGAAGGGCACCTACTCCGAGGTCGACGTGATCGGGCTCTGCATCCCGGCCGACGAGACCATCGGCCCGGGTGACCGGTGGATCTACCAGCAGATCCGGGCCGTCGCGCCGAGGACCACGCTGGTGGTCGTCGTCACCAAGACCGACAAGGTGTCCCGGGAGAGGGTCGCCGCGCAGCTGCTGGCCGTCAGCGAACTGACCGAGGGCAAGGCGGAGATCGTCCCCGTCTCGGCCACCAAGGGCGAGCAGCTCGACGTGTTGATCGACGTCCTCGTCGGCCAGCTGGAGCCCGGGCCGGCGTTCTATCCGGACGGTGAATTGACCGACGAGCCAGAGGAAGTCCTCATGGCCGAACTCATCCGCGAGGCGGCCCTCGAGGGAGTGCGCGACGAACTGCCGCACTCGCTGGCGGTCGTCATCGACGAGATCAGCTCGCGCGCGGACCGCGACGACCTCATCGACGTTCACGCGATCCTCTACGTCGAACGCGACAGCCAGAAGGGCATCGTCATCGGCAAGGGCGGCGCGCGGCTGCGCGAGGTCGGCACCGCGGCGCGCATCCAGATCGAGAAGCTGCTCGGCACCAAGGTCTACCTCGACCTGCGCGTGAAGATCGCCAAGAACTGGCAGCGCGACCCGAAACAGCTGGGCCGACTGGGTTTCTGAGCGTCAGGTCACCGGCCAGTACGGGTCGGGTTGCTTGGTCGCCCAGTTGCCGATCGCCTCGAGCTGCCCGGCCAGCGAGATCAGCAGCGGCTCGCTGTTCGCCGGACCCATCAGCTGGACGCCGATCGGCAGCCCGTCGGAGGTGAAGCCGGCGGGCACGTTGATCGACGGCCACCCCAGCAGATTCCACGGCCACGTCACGGGGCATTCGCGGATCATCGCCCGGTCGGTGGCGAGGCTGCCGCGGCGGTCGTAGTCGTGCAGTCCCGGCGGCGGTTGCGCGGTGGTGGGGGCCAGCACGACGTCGGCGATGTTGAAGATCCAGCCGACGCGACGACGGCTGTCGGCCTCGCGGGCGCGGGCCTTGCGCAGCGCACGCTCCGACAGCAGGCGGCCCGTGCGCATGTTGCTCAGGGTGCGCGCGTCGAGGTCGACGGCCGGCCCGTACCGGTCGGCCCAGTCGAGCAGCCCCGACGTCGACCGGGACAGGAAACTCCACGACATCCGCAGGCCGTAGTCGGGGTCGGCCCGGCGGATCGCGTGCCCGAGGTCGCGGAGCTGGTCGGCGACCACCTCCATCGCGGCACGGATCTCGGGGTGCAGCTTGGCGCCGAAGAAGGTGTACGGGAACGCCGTCGACATCGCGACGGTCAGCGGGCCCGGCGCGCGCGCCACGTGATCGGTCGCACGGATCGGCGGCGGCTGGTGCAGGTCACCCTCGACGTTGCCCGACGCCGCGTCGAGGACGAGCGCCGCGTCGGTCACCGTGCGGGCCAGCACCCCGTTGACGGTGATGCCGTTGAACGCCTCCGGCAGCGGCCAGGTGGAGATGCGGCCGCGCTGCGGCTTGATGCCGACGAGGTGCGACCAGGCCGCCGGGATCCGGACGCTGCCCGCGCCGTCGGAGCCGATCGCGGCGGGAACGAGGCCCGCGGCCACCGCGGCGGCACTGCCGCCCGACGAGCCGCCGGGGGAGTGGTCGGCCGACCAGGGATTGCGGGTGTGGCCGAAGCCCGGACCGCTGGTGAACGGCCACTGGCCGAACTCGCAGGTGTTGGTCTTGCCGACGATGATCGCGCCCGCGGCGCGCAGGCGGCGCACCACCTCGCTGTCGGCGGTGGCCGGCGGCGGTTCCGCGACGGTGCCGAAGCGCGTGGGCACGCCCTCGACGTCGACGTCGTCCTTGACCGCGATCGGGATGCCGAGCAGCGGACGGTATCGGCCGCCGGCCCGCGCCCGATCGGCGGCCGCGGCGTCGGCGAGCGCCCGCTCGGCCATCACGACGCGGAAGGCGTTCAACGTCGGCTGGCTGGCCTCGATGGCCGTCAGCGAGCGCCGAACCAGCTCCGTGGACGTCGTCTGACCAGCGGCGAGCTGATACAGCTCCTGGGTGAGCGTGGGGAACCGGGCGGCCGAGCGAGCTGCGGAGGAAGTCTGAACCATGACGGTTCCGAGAATATCGGTCGGTCCGACGGGCGGGCCTCGCCACGGTTGTCACCGCCGGGTGGGAGACTGGGCCGATGCGGTTGTACCGGGATCGAGCGGTCGTGCTGCGCCAGCACAAGCTCGGCGAGGCCGACCGGATCGTGACGCTGCTCACCCGTGAGCACGGGCTGGTCCGCGCCGTGGCCAAGGGCGTGCGCCGCACCCGCAGCAAGTTCGGCGCCCGCTTGGAACCGTTCGCTCACATCGACGTTCAGCTGCACCCCGGCCGCAACCTCGACATCGTCACCCAGGTGCAGGCCATCGACGCCTTCGCCTCCGACATCGTCAGCGACTACGGCCGCTACACCTCCGGGTGCGCGGTGCTGGAGACCGCCGAGCGCCTCGCCGGTGAGGAGCGTGCCCCCGCACCCGCGCTGCACCGCCTCACCGTCGCGGCCCTGCGTGCGGTGGCCGACGGCGCCCGGGCCCGGGAACTGGTGCTGGACGCCTACCTGCTGCGCGCCATGGCCATCGCGGGCTGGGCGCCCGCGCTCGTCGAATGCGCCCGGTGCGCCACCCCCGGTCCGCACCGTGCGTTTCACGTCGCCGCCGGCGGCAGTGTCTGCGTGCACTGCAGGCCGTCCGGGTCGATCACCCCGCCGCAGGGCGTCATCGACCTGATGGCCGCCCTCAACGACGGGGACTGGGAGATCGCCGAGGCGTCGACCACGGCGCACCGCAGCCAGGCCAGCGGGCTGGTGGCCGCGCATCTGCAG
This sequence comes from Mycobacterium sp. PTI7, assembly GCF_056679845.1. Taxonomy (NCBI): domain Bacteria; kingdom Bacillati; phylum Actinomycetota; class Actinomycetes; order Mycobacteriales; family Mycobacteriaceae; genus Mycobacterium; species Mycobacterium sp. PTI7. The sequence goes on along the minus strand of NZ_CM155252.1, from coordinate 2,566,654 downwards.
TGGCACCTCGAGCGTCAGATGCGGACGTTGCCGCTGGTGGAGCGCGTGTACCGCGCGGATGCCACGGTCGCCGGGATCAGATCCGGTCTGGTCGGGCAGGATGTGGCGCATGGCATCCACGCGGGCGAAGGAGACCTACCCCCAGCTGCCTCCGGCGCCTGACGACTATCCGATCTTCCCGGACACGTCGACCTGGCCCGTGCTGTTCCCGGCCCTTCCCGCCAACACCAACGGCAGGTTCTCCCGGCCGCCGCAGCACCCGTCGAAGGCGACCGCGCCCCAGATCCCGGCCGGCCAGGTCCCGCACCACGTCGCCGTCGTGATGGACGGCAACGGCCGATGGGCCACGCAGCGCGGCCTCAACCGCACCGAGGGCCACAAGATGGGCGAGGCGGTGCTCATCGACATCATCTGCGGCGCCATCGAGATCGGCGTCAAGCACCTGACGGTGTACGCGTTCTCCACCGAGAACTGGAAGCGCAGCCCCGAGGAGGTGCGCTTCCTGATGGGCTTCAACCGCGAGGTGGTGCGCCGCCGCCGCGAGGAACTCAACGCGATGGGCGTGCGGATGCGCTGGGTGGGCTCCAAGCCGCGACTGTGGCGCAGCGTCATCAAGGAACTCGAGATCGCCGAGGAGATGACCCTCGGCAACGACGTCATCACCATCAACTACTGCGTCAACTACGGCGGCCGCACCGAGATCATCGAAGCCGTGCGGGAACTCGCGCAGGAGGCCGCCGACGGCAAGGTCCGTCCGGACCGGATCAGCGAGTCGACGTTCGCCAAGCACCTGCACCGCCCCGACATCCCGGACGTCGACCTGTTCATCAGGACCTCCGGCGAGAAGCGTGCGAGCAACTTCCTGCTGTGGCAGGCCGCGTACGCCGAGTTCGTGTTCCAGGAGACGCTGTGGCCCGACTACGATCGCCGCGAACTGTGGGCGGCGTGCATGGAGTACGTGAACCGCAATCGTCGCTTCGGGAAAGCCGAATGACCAGCCTGAGCGGCAGAGCCGAATGACGAGCGACCTGCGACAGCGTCTGGCGTCGGTGCTCGGCGAGGTGATGACCGTGCTGGACGAGGACGACGAGGGGTTGACGGTCGCCCACGAGGGGACCGTCGCGTCGCTGCGGGTCCTGATGATCGCCGACGGCCTGGAGATGGTGTCGCTGACCCAGCCGCTGGCGTGGGATCTGCCGCTGACGAACAAGACCCGGGAGCGCGTCACGGCGCACGCCGGCAGGACGATGCTCGGGTCCGTGGTGCTGGTGGAGAAGCTCGTCGAGGCCCCGGTCAACGGCTCCTCGACCGCGTCGGCGAAGCGGCGATCGAGCGTCAAGAAGGTCGCGGACGTGTTGCTGCGCTACAACTTTCCCGCAGCTGGGCTCACCGACGACGCGTTGCGGACGCTGGTGCTGCTGGTGCTGTCGGCCGGGATCGACGTGCGCGCCGACCTCACGACGTAGGTACGCAGCCCGCGCAGACCCCGAAGATCTCGATGGTGTGGGTGACGTCGGTGAAGCCGTGTTCCCGTGCGACGTCGGCGGCCCACTTCTCGGCGGCCCCGCCCTGCACCTCGATGGTGGTGCCGCATCCCCGGCAGACCAGGTGATGGTGATGGTGTTCCGAGCAGCGGCGGTAGACGGATTCGCCGGTGTCGGTGCGCAGGGTGTCCACCTGGCCGGACGCCGCCATCGTCTGCAGGGTGCGGTAGACGGTGGTGAGGCCGATGCCCTCGCCGCGCTTGCGCAGTTCGTCGTGCAACTCCTGGGCCGACCGGAACTCGTCGACGTGTTCGAGCAGCGCGGCGATGGCGGCGCGCTGCTTGGTCGAGCGGACCGCGACGCCCGTCACGCGCGGTCCTCCTCGGAGTGGTCGACGGCCGCGAGCACGATGTCGCAGAGGTGGTGGTCGACCAGTTGGTAGTGCACCTCGCGGCCGGACCGCTCGCCGGAGACGACGCCCGCGGCCTTGAGGATCCGCAGGTGCTGACTGACCAGCGGCTGCGGGACGCCGAGCGCGTCGACGAGTTCGTGCACGCAGCGCGACGACTCGCGGAGCTGCAGCACGATCGCGATCCGGACGGGGGCGGCGAGCGCCCGCAAGAGTTCGCCGGCCGAGTCGAGGACCTCGCGCGGGGGGAGCGCGAGCGGCGGTGCTCCGTCGTGCGCGTGGTGGGTGTGCGCGTCGTCGGAGTGGTCTGCCAAACTGGAAACCGTTTTCATTATGACGCAAGGATACATGCGCGCTCGTGCATGTCAACGCCGCCGTGACCGCTGCGGGCGATCTGACTAGGCTGTCCACTCGTGGCATCCATCATCGACACCGTTGCGAACCTGGCGAAACGCCGTGGCCTGGTCTATCAGTCCGGCGAGATCTACGGGGGCACGAGGTCGGCCTGGGACTACGGCCCACTGGGCGTGGAACTCAAGGAGAACATCAAGCGGCAGTGGTGGAAGTCGGTCGTCACCGGCCGCGACGACGTCGTCGGCCTGGACAGCGCGATCGTGCTGCCCCGCGAGGTGTGGGTCGCCTCCGGCCACGTCGAGACGTTCAACGATCCGCTCGTCGAGTCGCTGATCACCCACAAGCGTTACCGCGCAGATCATCTGCTCGAGGCGTACGAGGCCAAGCACGGCCAGCCGCCGCCGAACGGGCTCGCCGACATCCGCGACCCCGAGACCGGCGACCCCGGCCAGTGGACCGAACCGCGCGACTTCAACATGATGCTCAAGACCTACCTCGGCCCGATCGAGACCGAGGAGGGTCTGCACTACCTGCGCCCCGAGACCGCGCAGGGCATCTTCGTCAACTTCGCCAACGTCGTGACCACGTCGCGGCGCAAGCCGCCGTTCGGCATCGGCCAGATCGGCAAGAGCTTCCGCAACGAGATCACCCCCGGCAACTTCATCTTCCGCACGCGCGAGTTCGAGCAGATGGAGATGGAGTTCTTCGTGGAGCCGTCGACGGCGCCCGAATGGCACCAGTACTGGATCGACGCCCGGATGCAGTGGTACGTCGACCTCGGCATCGACCCGGAGAACCTGCGGCTGTACGAGACTCCGAAGGAGAAGCTGGCGCACTACTCGGATCGCACCGTCGACATCGAGTACAAGTTCGGCTTCCAGGGCAATCCGTGGGGCGAACTCGAGGGCATCGCCAACCGCACCGACCACGACTTGGCCAACCACTCACGGCATTCCGGCAACGACCTGTCGTTCTACGACCAGGCCAGCGACACCCGGTTCACGCCGTACGTGATCGAGCCGGCCGCCGGTCTGACCCGCTCGCTGATGGCGTTCCTGGTGGACGCCTACACCGAGGACGAGGCTCCCAACGCCAAGGGCGGCGTCGACAAGCGCACGGTGCTGCGACTCGACCCGCGGCTCTCGCCGGTCAAGGCCGCGGTGCTGCCGCTGTCCCGGCACGCCGACCTGTCGCCGAAGGCGCGCGACCTCGCCGCAGAGCTGCGCCGGACGTGGAACGTCGACTTCGACGACGCGGGCGCGATCGGCCGGCGCTACCGCCGCCAGGACGAGATCGGCACGCCGTTCTGCGTGACGCTGGACTTCGACTCGCTCGAGGATCACGCCGTCACGGTGCGCGAGCGCGACGCGATGACCCAGGAGCGCGTCGCGATCGACGCGGTCAGCGACTACCTCGCCGTCCGCCTCAAGGGCTGCTAGCCGGCCCGGCTTTCTCTGGGTCCCCTCCTTCGGCGAGCGTGCGTGTCTGCGGGCGACACGCCGGGCAGGAACCCGAGTTCGCGCACGCTCACGCCGCGCGCCGCCGCGTCAGCTCGTACCGGATGTTCAGCGCCGTGTCGTAGGGACGCTTCCTGACGTCGTCGGCGACGATCGACATCACCGACCAATCCATGTCCAGCAGCGCCGCCCGCTTCTGCCGGTCCCGCCGCAGCGCGTCCGGGTCGCTGTGCCACTGGAAGCCGTCGAACTCGACGGCGACCTTCCGGTCGGGCCACGCGAAGTCCAATCGCCACGCCCGGCCCGAACGGTCGATCACCTCGAATTGCAGCTCGGGACAGACCAATCCGCCGTCGAGCATCATCAATCGCGCTTCGCTCTCCATCGGGGACTCCGCGCGCGGATCGGCCAGCTCGACGAGTTCCCGGGTGTGCACGATGCCGCGGCGCCCGAACTGCGCGACGGCGGCCATGTGCAGGTCCTGCCGGTTGCACGTGCCGGACCGTAGCGCGGCGTCCAATGTTGCGAGCGCCCGCGGGCGGCGGAGTCCGCGAGCCACCTCGACAGCCGTCCAGGCCGGCGTCGTCGCACGCCGGCCCTCGATCCGGGTCAGCGGCGCCCCGTCGCGGCGATGAACGATCAACCCGTCGGAGTTGCGGAGCTGGTGACGAACCGGATTCAGAACGTGCAGGTCGACGTCCTCCTCGGTGTCGAAGCCGAACGCCGCCGCCGCGGTGCCGAGGCAGATCGCCACGTGCTCACCGGCGCGGAGGTCGAGCCCCCGGAGGCGAAGGTCGTCGTCGGGTTCGCGTGCCGCATAGACACCCGGCCACACCTTGACCAGATCACCGCGCGCGATGCGCCGGTCGAGCTGACTGCGGGTCAGCAGCGCGAGCAGTTGTCCGCTGCCCGCCACGCCGCCCTGCGCGTCGAGAAGTCGTGTCACGTCGTCGATCACGTCGAGATCGTCGGTCGCACCCGGCGACCGTCACCAGCCCCTGACGACGATCTGGGGATGAAGTCGTGTCTGGGGATCGATCACCCGCGTCGCGAGCGTGCGGAAACTCCGGTTCTCAACCGGCGTGTCGCCCGCAGACACGCACGCTCGCGAAAGAAGACGACCCCCGACCCAAGCCGGAGCCCAAGCAGTGGCTAGAAGCGGCCGCCGCCGCCGCTGAAGCCGCCGCCGGACCCGCCGAACGACGTCGAACTCCACCCGCCGCCGCCCGAGCTGCCGCCGAGCCCGCCGCGCAGCGCGCCGGACAGGATGTTGCCGATGATGATGCCGCCGATCATCGCGCCGGTGTTGCTACCGCCACCACCACCGCCGTAGCGGCCCACGTAGGCCTGCTGCGCGTTGTTCACGTCGACGTTGGCCAGCGTCTGCGCCTGTTCGGCCAGCATCGCGGCGCCGTTGGCATGGGCGATCGCGTCGGGCAGGTTGGTCGTGCGCTTCGCCTGCGCCGCCTCGAGCTGGCGGACGGCCTCGGACAGTCGCGTCCTGGCCTCGGGGCCGACGCTGCCGCGGCGGGTGTCGACGTAGTCCGACACCGCGCGGACCCGCGACTGCGCGCTGAACAGCGCCTGGTCGAACGCCCGGCTCAGCCGTTCGGCGGTCTCGCGCTCCTCGGTGACGGTGTCGAGCAACCGGTCGAGTTCGGCGTCGGCCTTCGTCAGGTCGGTGAACGCGCCGAGAGGGTCGGCGTTGCCGGTGGCCTGCGCCTTCGCGACCGCCGCCGTCGCCGCGTCGCGGGCCGCGCGTAGTTCGCCGGCGCGGGGGACCGACGGCTGGGCGAGCAGTTCGTCCGCGTGCCGGATGCCGTTCTGCACGTCGGCGATCTCCTCGGGCAGTCCGGCGACGGCCCGGTTGATGTCGGTGCTCGCGCTGTCGACGGCGTCCAGCGTCATCCGCGCCTGCCCGAGTGCCGACTCGGCGGCGCGGATCGCGTCGACGAGCCCGCCCTGCCGACCGGCGGGCTTGGCGACGAGTGTCCGTGCGGTGTCGATGTTCTGGTCGGCAAACTCGAGCCGCTGCCGCGCGACGTCGACGTTGCTGACTATCGACGTCAGCGCCGACTCGTGGAACTGCGCGCGCAGCGACGTCAGGGTCTGCTCCGCCGGTTCGAGACGCGCGGTCAGGTCGACCATCGCCTGCGTCAGCGCGTCGAGGCGGCTGGGCGCGTTGATGATCAGATCGCGCAGCCCCTGGAACGCCTCGCGTTGCGCATCGAGTTCGCGGTCGGCCCTGGCGGCGGCCACCACGACGCGGGTCAGGAGGTCGCGGCGCTGCTGCGGGGTCTCGGGCACGGCGTCGTCGAGGATCTGGCGCGCGTTGAACGCCTGCGACAGCGTCTTCTTCGCGGCGGCGACGGCCGCGGTGAACGGGGCGGTGTCGCGCTCGCCGAATTCCTCGACGGCCAACGCGAGTTCGTTCTCGCTGGTGCGCACGGCGTTGTCGACCTCGACCACGATCGTGCGGGACAACTCGTCGAGCGCCTCCACGGGCACCGTCGCCAGCGCGGCGGGGTCGGTGGGGTCGACGCGCTGGGCCGCCGCATACTCGGCCTCGCGGCGCGCCCGCTGTCGCCGGCGCCGCCACAGCAGCAGACCGAGCAGCGCGACGCCGACGACCACGAGGATCACCACCACGGCCACCCAGCTGACGCCGCCGCCGGTGGAGCCGGTCTGGTCGAGGCCCTGCGCGGCGGCGACCGCCGCACCGGCCCAGTTGCCCTGCCGCAGCGCGGGCTCGACCTCGTTGCGGCGCAGCGTGTCCACGTCGACTCCGCCCGCGGCCGCGTCGGGCACCAGCAGCGCGTAGGCACGGTCGCCGGTCGCCACGGCGAGCAGCGCGTCCTCCTCCTGGAAGTCGCTGATCCGCATGGTGTTTCGCGTCCACGTCTCGGCGGTCTGGCCCGAGAACGAGTCGACGTACACCACCCACAGCCGGACCCGCCGGGTGGTGTAGAGGTCGTCGACCGCACGGCGGACCTCGTTCAGCTGCCCGCCACCGAGCACGCCCGCGTCGTCGGTGACGTAGTCGGCGAGCCGCTGCGGGGGAGTGGCCGAGGCCGTCGGCGCGACCGGACCGGTCAGCAGCGCCGCGAACACTGCGGTCAGGAGCAGGGCGAGTAACCGGGTGCCGCGGAACATCCTGCGCATGTGCCCAATCTAGTGGGCACGGGTCGGCGGCCGGTGAGATCGGCCCTGGCAGACTGTGCACCGGTGGCCACCACACGCGACGACCCGTATGACGACTTCGACCGACAGCGCCTGGTCGTCGAAGCGCCGAAGGGTGCTGTCCTGCCGGGCACCGTCGACGTCGGCCGCACCGACTTCGCCCGCGACCGGGCGCGCGTCCTGCACAGCGCCGCGTTCCGACGGCTTGCGGACAAGACCCAGGTCGTCGGGCCGCGCGAGGGCGAGACGCCGCGGACGCGCCTCACCCACTCGATGGAGGTCGCGCAGATCGGCCGCGGCATGTCGATCGGCCTCGGCTGCGATCCCGACCTCGTCGACCTCGCCGGTCTCGCCCACGACATCGGCCATCCGCCCTACGGGCACAACGGCGAACGGGCACTCGACGAGATCGCCCGGCCGTTCGGCGGCTTCGAGGGCAACGCGCAGAACTTTCGCATCCTCACCCGGCTGGAACCCAAAGTGCTTGACGGCGATGGTCGTTCCGCGGGCCTCAACCTGACCCGGGCGTCGCTCGACGCGGTGGCGAAGTACCCGTGGCAGCGGATCGGGGAGCGCAAGAAGTTCGGCTTCTACGACGACGACCTCGCCGCGGCCGAGTGGGTGCGTGCGGGCGCCCCCGCCGAGCGGCCCTGCCTCGAGGCGCAGGTCATGGACTGGGCCGACGACGTCGCCTACTCCGTGCACGACGTCGAGGACGGCGTGGTCTCCGGTCGCATCGACCTGCGGGTGCTCGCCGACGCCGACGCCGCCGACTCGCTGGCCCGGCTCGGGGCCTCCGCCTTCCCGACGCTCGCCCTCGACGACCTGCGGGCCGCCGCCGAGCGGCTGTCGAGGGTGCCGGTGGTCGCCGCCGTCGGCAAGTACGACGGCACCCTGGCCGCGTCGGTCGCCCTCAAGCGGATGACCAGTGAACTCGTCGGCCGGTTCGCCAACGCGGCGATCTCCGAGACCAGGGCGGTCGCCGGTGACGGCACGCTGCGCCGCTTCGACACCGAGCTGGCCGTGCCCACCGTGGTGCGCACGGAGGTGGCGGTGCTCAAGATGCTGGCGCTGCAGTTCATCATGTCCGACCACGGCCATCTGCGGCTGCAGGCCGATCAACGGACCCGCATCCACGAGGTGGCCCTCGCGCTGTGGGGGCAGGCGCCGGGCAGCCTCGACCCCCGGTTCGCACCCGACTTCGACGCCGCCGAGGACGACGGGGCGCGGCTGCGCGTCGTCATCGATCAGATCGCCTCCTACACCGAGGGGCGGCTGGAAAGAGTCCACGAGGCGCGCTCGCCGCGGCCACTAGACTGACCCGGTGGCCGGCCGCATCCCAGATCGCGACATCGCGGCCATTCGTGAACGCATTCGCATCGAGGACGTCGTCGGCGACTACGTACAGCTGCGCCGCGCGGGCGTCGACTCGCTGAAGGGTCTCTGCCCCTTCCACGACGAGAAGTCGCCGTCGTTCCACGTCCGGCCCAACCACGGCCACTTCCACTGCTTCGGCTGCGGCGAGGGCGGCGACGTCTACGCCTTCCTGCAGAAGATCGAACACGTCAGCTTCGTGGAGTCGGTGGAGATGCTGGCCGACCGGATCGGCTACACCGTCACGTACACGGGCGGGTCGACCACCAACGTGCAGCGCGACCGCGGCAGCAGGAGCCGCCTGATCGCCGCCAACGCCGCCGCGCAGGAGTTCTACGCCGAGACGCTCACGTCGGCGGAGGCCGCGCCCGCCCGGCAGTACCTGCTCGACCGGAACTTCGACGCCGAGTCCGCGAAGCTCTTCGGTTGCGGCTTCGCCCCGTCGGGCTGGGACACGCTGACCAAGCACCTGCTGCGCAAGGGTTTCGAGTTCAAGGAACTCGAGGCCGCCGGCCTGTCCCGCGAGGGCAAGCGGGGTCCGATGGACCGCTTCCACCGACGGCTGCTGTGGCCCATCCGCATCTCGACCGGTGAGGTCATCGGCTTCGGCGCCCGACGGTTGTTCGACGACGACCACATGGAGGCGAAGTACGTCAACACGCCGGAGACGGTGCTCTACAAGAAGTCGAACGTGCTGTTCGGCCTGGACCTCGCCAAGCGGGACATCGCGCGCGGGCACCAGGCGGTGGTGGTCGAGGGCTACACCGACGTGATGGCGATGCACCTCGCGGGCGTGACGACGGCGGTGGCGTCCTGCGGCACCGCGTTCGGCGACGAGCACCTGTCGATGCTGCGCCGACTGATGATGGACGACAACTTCTTCCGCGGCGAACTCATCTACGTGTTCGACGGCGACGCCGCGGGCCGTGCGGCGGCGGTCAAGGCGTTCGAGGGCGAGCAGAACCTGGCCGGTCAGTCGTTCGTGGCGGTCGCCGAGGACGGCATGGACCCCTGCGACCTTCGGCTCAAGTCCGGCGACGGCGCCCTGCGCGACCTGGTGGCCCGGCGAACCCCGTTGTTCGAGTTCGTCATCCGCACCGCCCTCGCCGAGCACGACATGGACAGCGCCGAGGGCCGCGTGTCGGCGCTCCGGCGCTGCGTGCCGATGGTGGCCAAGATCAAGGACCCCTCGCTGCGCGACGAGTACGCCCGGCAGCTCGCCGGGTGGGTCGGCTGGGAGGACGTCGCCCAGGTGATCGCCCGCGTCCGCGAGGACGCCGGCCGTTCCGGTGGCCGCCCGTCCGGTCGCCGCGGCGAGACGACCACCCGCGCGCGGCCCACGGTGACGCCGGTGTCGCGGCCCGACCCGCGCGACCCGACGCTGTGGACGCAGCGGGAGTCGCTGAAGGGGGCGCTGCAGTACCCGGCGATCGCCGGCCCGGTCTTCGACTCGCTGACCCCCGAGAGCTTCACCCATCCCGCGTACGTCGGGGTGCACGCCGCGATCCGCGCCGCGGGCGGCACCTCCACCGGGCTGTCGGGCGCCGACTGGATCGAGGCGGTCCGCGAGAAGGTCCCGACCCCGGAGTTGTCGAGCCTCATCAACGAGCTGAGCGTCGAGGCCATCAACGTCGTGGACGACGAGCGGCTGGTCCGCTACATCGGCGGCGTGCTGGCCCGTCAGCAGGAGGTCTGGGTGGGCAGGCAGATCGCGGAGATGAAGTCGAAGCTGCACCGCATGTCGTCGGTGGACCACAGCGACGAGTTCCACGCGCTCTACGGCGACCTGATCGCGCTGGAGACGTATCGCAAGAGCCTCATCGAACGGGCGAGCGGCGACGACCTCACCGCGTAACGCCGGTGCAGGTCCGCGACGATCACGTTAAGGTGAACCTGCTGTCGTCCACTGGAAGGTCATCCATGAGCATCCGTGCACCCCGCCTCGTCGCCGCTGGCGCACTCGCCGTCGCCGCCGTGGCCGCACCGATCGCCGTCGCACTGACCAGTGTCGAGGCCACCGAGTCCGCAGGACCGCCGTGCCTGTCGTGGTACGGCAACAAGGAGGACGGCATCTGCCTGTCCTACTCGAACGGCAACGGCGTCAACGTCGGCACACCCGACCTCGGCATCTACGGCCCCAACGCGGGCAGCCTGCCCGGCGGCGGCATCGGCGTGACCACCGGCAGCCTGCTCCCGGGCACCACCTGGACGCAGGGCATCGGGTCCAGCCGCTAGTCAGCGACGGCTGGGATCCTCGGGTTCCAGCACCGAGGTGGTGGCGTCGATGGGCGTCATCTTCACCATCTGCGGGTCGGGCGACAGACGCTCGGCCACCTTGCGGCGACCCGCGTCGATGACGGCCTTCGTCTTCGGACTCTCGGTGACGGCCCGGTACGTGCCGGAGATCTGCTCGTAGCGGCGTCGGCCCGCCTTCGAACCCAATACGTAGCCGGCTGCCAGCACGGCGGCGAAGCGGATCACGTGACTCCTTTCGGGACGGGGCGTCGGTTTCCATCCTGCCTCACATCGCCAACTGCGGTCGGCCCCAGGTGTTCCACCTCCCCGATGTCTACGATCGGCGCCTCGTGCGCTAGAGTCATGCCTCGGTTCGCGGGCAGATTCGCCCGCTCCGACGGGTAGTCCCCTGTAGCTCAATTGGCAGAGCTTCCGACTGTTAATCGGACGGTTCCTGGTTCGAGTCCAGGCGGGGGAGCCACACGTAGGCTCGCGGTCATGCGAGCCCTTCGATCGATCGCCGTGTCGTCCGCGGCACTGGTGGTCGCCGGGTGCGGCTGGAGCCCCCCGAGCGGCAACCAGGCCGAGCCCAACACCTGTACGGCCGCCGAGGGGCCGCCGCGCGCCGTCGTCGAGGCGGCCATCGGAACGCTGCCGGCGGATGCGCAGTGGCGGGAGTCGGCGCGCGGCAACACCACCGACTGCCGGCTGTACTGGGTGCAGGTCGCCTCGTCCGCGCCGGCCGCCGACGCGCCCGGCCAGGTGCTGTTCTTCGACCACCAGACGCCCATCGGCACGCCCACGCCGGACCCACGGCCCTACATCGCCGTGGTGACCTCCGGCACCGACACCGTCACCGTGCAGTACCAGTGGCGCCAGGGCGGCGATCAGGCCTGCTGCCCGACCGGAATCGGCACCGTGCGGTTCCGGGCGGACGACGGGCTCGTGGCCCTGGACCCGATCCCCGGCCCCTGATCGTCCCCACGACGCGACACTGCGGCCAGGCCGCGAATCCCGTGGGGATCGCGATCTGACCGCAGTGTGGACGTGCTGAGGGCTACTTCGCCTCGATGGTGCCGGAGCTGACGGCGTCCATCTCCTGGTGCTCGTCGGCGTCCGGGATGTGCTCGGGGTGCAGCATCTCGGCGTAGCGCAGCTGCTCGGGGATGCCGAAGCCCTCGACGAGGAGCTGCGCGTGCGGCCGGAGCTTGCGGCACCGGTCGTTGATGCCGCGGGTGACGGCCTTCGCCCGCTCGGTCGACAGGAAGCGGTGCTCCACGAACCACGCCTTGTCGGCCTCGATCACCGTGAGCGCGTAGAGGTCGCAGACCAGCTCGAGGACCTCGCGGGCCTTGTCGTCCTCACACGTCGCGATGCCGGCGACGAACGCCTCGAGGATGATCCGGTCGATGTGCACCTCGGCGGTGTGCAACACGTGGTCCTGGACGGAGTTGAACGCGTCGAAGGGGGACATCTCCTTCGACTTGTTTTGCAGCCGTCGGGCCACCGAGGCGAGCATGTACTGCTCGCGGTCCTCGAACATCTTCACCTGGGTGCCGCGGTTGAACAGCGACCCCTCTTCCTCGTTGTCCTCGCGGGTGTCGACGATCGTCTGCATGATCGTCTGCGCCGCGGTGCGCTTCATCACGCGCTCGCCGGCGAAGTTGGCGGCGAAGCGCACCCACTCGACGGGGCTCATGCTCTTGACGTCGTCGGCGTAGGCGGTGAGCAGCTCCTTGGCGACGAGCTGCGTCAGCACGTGGTTGTCACCCTCGAACGTGGTGAACACGTCGGTGTCCGACTTCAGCGCGATAAGCCGGTTCTCGGCGAGGTAGCCGGCGCCGCCGCACGCCTCACGGGCCTCCTGGATGGCACGGGTGGCATGCCAGGTGTTGGCGGCCTTTAGGCCCGCAGCGCGGGACTCCAATTCGCGCTGCTCCTCGGCGTCCGGGTCGTCGGAGGTCTGCAGTTCGTGGCACTTGGCCACCAGCTCGTTCTGGGCGAACTGCAGCGCGTACGACTTCGCGATCAGCGGGAAGAGCCGGCGCTGGTGGACGAGGTAGTCCATGATCAGCACCTCCTCCTCGGCGCCGGGTGCCTCGAACTGCCTGCGCTCCAACGCATACCGAGTCGCGATGTCGAGTGCCACGCGCGCTGCCGCGCCGGCGCTGCCGCCGACGGTGACGCGCCCGCGGATCAGGGTGCCGAGCATCGTGAAGAAGCGGCGGCCCGGGTTCTCGATGGGGGACGTGTAGGTGCCGTCCGCCGCGACGTCGGCGTACTTGTTCAGCAGGTTGTCCCGCGGGATGCGCACCTGGTCGAACTGGATGCGCCCGTTGTCGACGCCGGGCAGGCCGCCCTTGTAGTGACAGTCCGACGTCGTGACGCCCGGCAGGTCGTTGCCCTCGTCGTCGCGGATCGGCACCACGAAGCAGTGCACGCCGTGCCCCTCGCCCTGGGTGATCAGCTGCGCGAACACCGCTGCGACCCTTGCGGTCTCGGCCGCGCCGCCGATGTAGTCCTTGCGCGACGACGGGGTGGGGGAGTCGATGACGAACTCGCCGGTCTCCGGGTCGTAGGTGGCGGTGGTCTCGAGCGCTTGGACGTCGCTGCCGTGGCCGGTCTCGGTCATCGCGAAGCAGCCGAGCACCTCGAGGTCGATGAGCTTCTTGACGTAGGCCTCGTGGTGACGTTCGGTGCCGAGGTTCTCGATGGCACCACCGAACAGGCCCCACTGCACCCCGGCCTTGACCATCAGGGAAAGGTCCGACATGGCCAGCATCTCGATCTGGGTGACGGCCGCGCCGACGTCGCCGTTGCCGCCGTGCTCCTTCTTGAAGCCGTCCTCGGCCGCACCCTTGCTCGCCATGATCCGCATCTGCTCGCCGACCTTCGTGCGGGCGATGACGGTGTTCGGCGTGTAGTGCGGTTTGAAGACGTCGGTGGACAGCTCTTGGCGCATGCGGTTCTTCATGTCGCGCCAACGGCCGTCGAGTGCGTTGCGCAGGTGGTCCGCAGTGGTCGTCATACCTCAATTTAGCCCTCCCGGCGCGCCGGGAAACTGTGATGTGGCAAACGCAGGTGAACCTCATCGATTCAGTCGGTTCCGCGGGGCGTTGAATCAAGGCCATGACTGAGCAGGACGGTCCGCCGACGGTCGGCGGCATGCCCCACCAGATCGATCACCGGCACGCCGACGTGTCGGGCGGCTGGCTGCGCGCGGCGACGTTCGGGGCGATGGACGGCCTGGTGAGCAACACCGCGCTCATCGCCGGCGTCGCGGCGAGTGCGAGCGTGCACACCGTGGTGCTGTCGGGCGTGGCCGGCCTGCTCGCCGGGGCGTTCTCGATGGGGCTCGGCGAGTACACGTCCGTGACGACGGCGAACGAGCAACTCGACTCGGAGGTGCGCGTCGAACGCCGGTCGTTCCTGCGCTACCCGCAGGAGGAACGGGCAGAGTTGGTCGCCACGTTGGTCGAGATGGGCATGACGACCGAGACGGCGACCCGGGCGACCGAGGAGATCCACCGCGACGAGAGCCGGGCGCTCAACTTCCACCTGGTGCAGGAGCTGGGCGTCGATCCGAGCGACAAGCCGTCGCCGTGGGTGGCCGCGGGCTCGTCGTTCGTGATGTTCGCGATCGGGGCGATCGTCCCGCTGATCCCGTACCTGCTCGGCTACGGCTCGCTGTGGCTGGGTCTGGCGTGCGGTGGCGTCGGACTGCTCGTCGCCGGCGGTGTGGCGGCGAGCTTCACGCGCAAGGGGATCCTGCGAGGATCGTTGCGCCAGTTGACCTTCGGTGCCGTCGCGATCGCCGCGACGTACGTCGTCGGCCACCTCATCGGCGCCGCGGTGGGCTAGGTCTCGCTGCCCACGGTCACCGCGGTCGCCTCGTCGGTCAGCTCGTCGACCGGATCCTCCTCGGCGTCCACGCCGGCCAGATGCCCACGGGCGGCGAACAGGACGGCCGCGCCCAGCAGCACCGCGCCCGCACCCACCCAGAACGGCAGGTGCACGCTGACCTGCTCGCCGAGGACGCCGGCGAGCCATGGCGCGACGGCCGCACCGCTGAACCGCATGAAGCTGTACGCCGCCGACGCCGTCCCGCGCTCCACGGGTGAGGCCTTCATCACCGTCTCCGTGATCAACGTGTTGTTGACGCCGATGAACAGCCCGGCGATCACCACGCCGGTCGCCAGGACGGGCTTCGAATCGGTGCCCAGCGCCATCACCACGAGCGTCAGGCTGAAGAAGAGCAGGTTGACGATCAGCACGCGGATGGTGCCGAACCGGTGCTGCAGCCGCGGCGCGACCACCACCGACGTGAAGGCCAGTGCCACGCCCCACCCGAAGAAGATGAGCCCGATCTGGTGGGCGTTCATGTCGAGGGGGAACGGCGTGAACGCCAGCAGCGTGAAGAAGCCGAAGTTGTACAGCAGGGCGGTCAGCCCCACGCCGAACAGGCCGCGGTGCCGCAGCGCGCGGAACGGGTCGGCCAGCGTGGTGGCGCGGGCGGGGCGCGGGGTCTCGGGCAGCAGGAACGCGGTGATGACGAGTGCGACGGCCATCAGCACCGAGACGCCGAAGAACGGCCCGCGCCAGGAGATCGACCCCAGCACGCCGCCCACGAGCGGACCGACGGCGATGCCCAGGCCGAGGGCGGCCTCGTAGAGGATGATCGCCTGGGCCACCGACCCCTTGGCCGAATTCACGATGGTGGCGAGCGCGGTGGCGATGAACAGCGCGTTGCCCAGCCCCCAGAGGGCGCGCCAGCCGACGATCTCCATGACGGATCCCGACATCCCGGCCAACCCGGCGCCGGCGATGATGATCACCAGTCCGATGAGCAGGGTGCGCTTGGGTCCGATCCGGCTCGACACGACGCCGGTGACGAGCATGGCGACGCCCATCACGGCCATGTAGCTGGTGAACAGCAGCGACACCTGGGACGGCGAGGCGTCGAGGTTGTCGGCGATCGGCTTCAGGATCGGGTCGACGAGACCGATGCCCATGAAGGCGACGACGGAAGCGAACGCGACGGCCCACACGGCTTTGGGTTGACGCCACATCGGGCGGATCCTCCTCATTCGATCGGGAAGCAGACTGGATTCATTGTATAGGGTAACTATGCATAGCGGCGTACGGGGGCGGAGCCAGACGGACAACTGGGGTCAGCGGTGCTGGGCGTCCTCGAGCAGCGCGCGCATCACCCGCACGGCGTCGACGAGCGTGCGACGGTCGGCGTCGTCGAGCCGCGCAAGATAGGGGTCGATCACCGCGCCGCGGTCGGACCGGACCGTCGCGAGCGCTTCGACGCCCTCGGGCGTGATGCTGATGAGCACGGCGCGTGCATCGGCGGGATCGGCCGTCCGCGACACCAGGCCGGCGTCCTCCAGGCGTCGGACCTGCGTCGTCATGGTCGGTTGCGAGCAGTGGTCCAGGGCGGCCAGGTCGGAGATCCGGGCGGCGCCCTGGTCCTCGATCACCGCCAGCAGCCTCGCCTGGGCGAAGGGGAGCGCGAGTCGGACCCGCTGATTGGCCAGGCGGTTGATCCTGGCGACGACGGAGAGCAGGTCCGACGACAGCGTGGTGTGGGCCGAGGTGGAGGGGGCCATGCCGACATCTTACATAGGTTGACTATGCGAAGTGCTCGGCGCGCGTGTCCATGGTCACATACCGCCGGAGAAGTTCTCGGTCGGCGGCTGGCAGTATTGAGAAATGGCTGTGACCGGTGCGAGCGACCTTCGGCGCACCGGTGCCGTCCAACCGGCCGAACTGGCCCATGCGGCGGTGATGGCCGCACTGTGCGCCGCGACGGCGATCATCGCCGTGGTCGTCCCGTTCGCCGCCGGACTGTCCATGCTCGGCACCGTCCCGATGGGCCTGCTCGCCTATCGCTACCGCCTGCGGGTGCTGGTGACCGCCACCGTCGCGGGCGCCGTCATCGCGTTCCTCATCGCCGGCATGGGCGGATTCATGACGGTGGTCAACTGCGCCTACATCGGCGGGCTCACCGGCATCGTCAAACGACGCGGGCGTGGCACGCCCACGGTGTTCGTGGCCGCCATCGTCGCCGGCGCCGCCTTCGGCATCGCAGCGGTCGGAGCGCTCGCGCTGCTGTCGCGGCTGCGCAACCTCATCTTCGACAGCATCACCGCCAACGTGACGGGCACGGCGCGGGTGCTCGAGCGCATCCCCGGCTTCGAACCGCTGGCCCAGCAGATGCGCGACGGTCTCGAGACGCTGCTCGGCTACTGGCCGCTGCTGATCCTGGTGTCGGGCATCTGGAGCATCCTGTTCGTCAGCATGGTCGGGTGGTGGGCCCTGTCGCGCGTGCTGGGCCGGCTGTTCGGCGTCCCGGACGTGCACAAGCTCGACAGCCTGCCCGGCGAGCCCGCGCCCGGACCGCTGCCGGTCCGCCTGCGCGACGTGCGCTTCCGCTACCCCGGCACCGACCACGACGCGCTCGGGCCGGTGTCCCTGGAGGTCGTGCCCGGCGAGCACGTGGCCGTCACCGGAGCCAACGGCTCCGGCAAGACCACGCTCATGCTCGTGCTGTCCGGCCGGGAGCCCACCGCGGGCAGCGTCGAACGTCCCGGTGGCGTCGGCCTCGGCCGGGTCGGCGGCACCGCCGTCGTCATGCAGCACCCCGAGAGCCAGGTGCTGGGCACCCGGGTCTCCGACGACGTCGTATGGGGTCTGCCCGCGGGCACCCGGGTCGACGTCGAGCGGCTCCTGTCCGAGGTGGGTCTCGACGGACTGGGCGAACGCGACACCGGCGGGCTGTCGGGTGGCGAACTGCAGCGCCTCGCCGTCGCCGCCGCACTGGCGCGCGACCCCGGCCTGCTGATCGCCGACGAGGTCACCAGCATGGTCGACCAGCAGGGCCGTGACGCGCTGATCGGCGTCCTCGCCGGCCTGACCGACCGCCACCGGATGGCACTGGTCCACATCACGCACTACAACGACGAGGCCGACTCGGCCGACCGGACCATCAAGCTCACCGGCAGCTCGGCGGACAACCTCGAGATGGTGCCCACCGCACCGGTTCCCGACGCCAGCGCCGCCGCGCACCCGTCGGGCACGCCGCTGCTGGAGGTGCGCGGGGTGGGCCACGAGTACGGCAGCGGCACGCCGTGGGCGTCGACGGCGTTGCGCGACATCGACTTCGTGGTCAACGAGGGCGACGGTCTGCTGATCCACGGCCTCAACGGCTCGGGCAAGTCGACGCTCGCATGGATCCTCGCCGGTCTGCAGGTTCCGACGACGGGTGAGTGCCTGCTCGACGGCAAGCCGGTCTCGGATCAGGTGGGTGCGGTCGCGATCTCCTTCCAGGCCGCCCGTCTGCAACTCATGCGCGGCCGCGTCGACCTCGAGATCGCCTCCAGCGCAGGCTTCGACTATCACGACCACCGCAAGGTGGAACGGGCCCTGGCCATGGTCGGACTCGACCGCTCGCTGGGCCTGCGCCGCATCGACCAGCTCAGCGGCGGCCAGATGCGTCGCGTGGTCCTCGCCGGACTGCTCGCCCGCTCGCCGCGCGCGATCATCCTCGACGAGCCGCTCGCCGGGCTCGACGCCGAGAGCCAGCGCGGCCTGCTGTCGGTGCTCGAGGACCTGCGCCGCACCACTGGCCTGACCGTGGTGGTCATCTCGCACGACTTCTCCGGCCTCGAGACGCTCTGCCCGCGCACGCTGCACCTGGCCGGCGGCGCACTCGCGCAGGCCCCCACGACGACGGGAAACATGACGTGAGCCCGCGCGCGAACAAGCAGCGCCGGCCCGTCGTGCTGTTGCGGCCGGTGCCCGGCCGCTCGGTGATCCACGACATGTGGGCCGGCACCAAGCTGCTGGTGGTAGCCGGCATCGGCGTCCTGCTGACGTTCTACCCGGGCTGGATCCCGATCGGCCTGGTGGCGCTGCTCGTCGTCGGCACCGCGTGGCTCGCGCACATTCCGCGCGGCACGCTGCCGTCGGTGCCCACCTTCCTGTGGGTCCTGATCCTGCTCGGCGGTGTGACCGCCACGTTCGCCGGCGGCACACCGGAGGTGACGATCGGCTCGCTGACAGTCGGCCTCGGCGGCCTGCTGAACTTCCTGCGCCTCACGGTGCTGTCGATCGTGCTGCTCGGCCTGGGCGCGCTGGTGTCGTGGACCACCAACGTCGCCGAGATAGCGCCCGCCGTCGCGAAGCTCGGGCGACCGCTGAAGGCGCTGCGCGTGCCGATCGACGACTGGGCGGTGGCCATCGCGCTCGCCCTGCGCGCCTTCCCCATGCTGATCGACGAGTTCCGCGTGCTGTTCGCGGCACGTCGGCTCCGACCGCGCGAGCAGGTCGAGGGCGGCCGCGCCCGCCGGTGGGGCGTGGAGGTGGTCGACCTGCTGGCGGCGGCCATCACCGTCTCCCTGCGCCGCGCCGACGAGATGGGCGACGCGATCACCGCACGCGGTGGCACCGGCCAGATCTCGGCACTGCCCGCCGGCCCCAAGCTGCGCGACACCGTCGCGATGTCCGTCGTCCTCGCGCTCTGCCTGGTGTCGCTGTACGTGGAACTGCTGACGCCGCTCGCGACCAGCAAGACCTAGCGCCGGCTCGCGGCGTTGGCTGCCGCCTGCGCGTCCGCCAGGCTGCCCGCCACGGCGCGCCGGCCGAGGAACATCTCGTCGAAGTACGGCTTGAGCGCCTGGAACCCGGCGGCGAATCCGGCGCCACCGGGTGCCGGGATGCGTGGGCCGTCGAGGACGCGGAAGAAGGGCGTCACGTCGACGCCGCGGCTCGCCCAGTAGCGGAAGTACACCGGCTGGGCGGCGATCACCGCCGGGATGGCGGCACCCCCGGCACCCACGTACTGGTTGCCGCGCGCGCTGCCCAGCCACGCCAGCACCTCCCGCACCGCACCGGGGTGCTTCGTCGCCGAGTTCGCCGCAACCGCAATCCCGTTGGTGACGCTCACCCGCCCCGACGGCCCGCTCGGCAGCATCGCCACGCCCCACCGGAACGTCGCACCGTCGGCGATCGCCGCGAGGTTGTAGGTGCCGGACTGGAACAGGCCCATCCGGCCCGCCAGGAACTGGTTGCGGGAGAAGTCGCCGTTGTCGTTGGTGTCGGATGCGGGCGGGGCGACGTGCTCGGCGTTGATCAGGCCGACGAGGTAGGTGAAGGCCTGTGTCGCCGCGGCGTTGTCGAACGTGAACCGGTCCCCGTCGGAGAACGCGCCACCCGCGGAGCCGATGTAGTTCAGGTAGATGCCCTGCAGGTCGTTGGCGGCGTTGTAGCCCCACTGCCGCACGCGGTCGGGATCGAAGGCCGCCGTGCCGGCGCGGTTGCCGTCGGCGTCCACGGTGAGCCGCCGCAGCAGGGGCAGCAGGGTGTCGCCGCCGCGGGGTGACCAGCGCAGCCCGAGCATCTCGACCAGGTTGACGCCCGCCTCGTCGAGCAGGTCGGCGTTGAAGTACACCGCGATCCCCGCGTCGGTGAGCTGCGGTACGCCCCACAGCGTGCCGTTCCGCGTGAACTGGCGGACCACCGACTGGTCCCACGCCCGCGCCGCGCCCGGGCCGAGGGTGCGACCGACGTCGAGCAGCCTGCCGTTGTCGGCGTAACCCGCGAAGTAGGCGTTCGACAGCCAGAACAGATCGTCCGCGCCGCCGCCCGCGACGTCGGTGCGGAGCGTGTCGAAGTACGACGAGTAGGCGACCACGTCGACGCGCACCTCGATGTCGGGGTGCTCGCGGCCGAACTCCTCGAACGACGTCCGGTAGGCGGCGGCCACCTTCTCGTCCCACAGCCTGACGGTCACGACCGTCCGGCCGCCCGAGCCGGTCGAATCGGCCAGCAGCAGCGACGCACTCATCAGCACCGCGAGCAGCAGCGCCACGCCCGCCACGAACACGGTCGACGTCCTCGGCCGCAGCCGTGCGTACCAGCGCACCCGGGGCAGACTCACTTGAGTCCCGTCACGACGATCGACCTGGTGATGTGGCGGCCCAGCGCCACGAACAGGACGATCAGCGGCACGATCGCGACGGTGGTGGCCGCCATGACCAGCGTCCACTGCGCGTCGAAGCGGGACTGCAGACCGGCGGTCGCGACCGTCAGCACCCGCCAGGTGTCGCCGCTGGTGATCACCAACGGCCACATGAAGTTGTTCCACTGCGAGACGACGGTGATGAGCGCCAGCGTCACCAGGATGGGCCTACTCGCCGGCAGCACGACGTGCAGGATGACGTCCAGGGTGTTGGCACCGTCCACCCGCGCGGCCCGGATCAGGTCGACCGGGATGGTGCGGAAGTACTCGCGCAGCAGGAAGATCGCGTACGGCGAACCGAACATGAAGGGCAGCACCAGCGCCCAGAAGGTGTTGCGCAGACCTGCCTCGGCCATCATCAGGTACAGCGGCACCACGGTCACGGTCGCAGGCACCATCAGCGTGGCCACGTACACCCAGAACAGCGCATCGCGACCGGGGAACTCGAGGCGCGCGAACGCGTACGCGGCGAGGACCGAGAACGTCAGCTGACCCACCAGGATCACCGCCGTGGTCAACGCCGTCACCACGATGGCGCGGCCGAAGCCGTGGTCGGCGAGGTCGGCGTAGTTGGCGAGCGTCGGCGGACTCGGCAGCCGCAGCGGCGAGCCGGTCGCGAACTGGCCGGCGGGGGTGACCGACACGAGCAGTCCGAGCCCGAAGGGCACCAGCGTGACGATCGCCCCGATCACCAACACCGGGTAGACGGCGACGCCCGAGGCTGCCCGGCGCAGCCGCGTCCTAGACCAGGTCATGCGTGATCCGCCCGCGGAAGTACCGCTGCTGCACGAGGGTGACGCCGACGAGCAGGACGAACAGCACGACCGCCATCACCGCGGCCCGTCCGATCGACGCCGCCTCGAACGCCTCGGCGTAGATGCGGTGGGCGACGAGATCGGTGCGGTTGCGGGGACCGCCTCCGGTGAGCGCGTACACGGTGTCGAATACCTGTGCGGCGCTGATGATTCCCGTGACCAGCACGAAGAACAGGGTGGGACGCAGCATGGGCCAGGTGATCCACCGGAACCGCTGCCACGACGTGGCGCCGTCGGTGCGGGCGGCGTTCTGCACGTCGCCGGGGATGTTGAGGATGCCGGCCAAGAAGAACAGCGTCACGTAGCCGACGTTGGTCCACACCGTCACCGCCGCCACCACGGGCAGCGCCAGCACCGGATCGGTCAACCACTCGATCCGCGTCCCGAGCACCGTGCCGACCGCGCCGTCGGTGGGTGCGAGGATCCACCGCCACAGCACGGCGATCGCCAGCGGCGAGCAGATCCACGGCAGCACGTAGAGGGTGCGGAAGAACCCGGTGCCCGGCAGGCCGTGGGCGAGCATCGATGCGGCGAACAGCCCCAGGGCGGTCTGCACCGGTATCACCAGCGCGATGAAGCCCACCGTGACGAGCAGCGAGACGCCGAACGTCGAGTCGGTCAGCACCGACCGCCAATTGTCCAGTCCGACAAAGGTGATGGGGCCGAGCAGATCCCAGCGGTGCACGCTCAGCCACGCCACGACCAGCATCGGCAGCAGCAGGAACGTCACCACCCCGAACAGGCTCGGCGCGAGCAGGGCGTACGCCCCTGCGTTCGCCATCAGCCGCCTGCGTCTCACCGGGCCATTAAAGCCCTTCCCGCCGCCGTGCCACTACGGTGGAGGCGTGACAGCGGACCGCCGTGTCGATGCCGACTTCCTCGCACTGCCCCGTATGGAACTGGCCGACGCCGCGCTGAGCGCCGCCGTCGCCGCCGGCGCCAGCCATGCGGACCTGCGCATCCACCGCATCACGACCGAGATCGTGCAGTTGCGCGACGGCGAGTTGGAGACCTCCGTTCTGACCCGCGAGATCGGGTTGGCGGTCCGCGTCATCGTCGACGGCACCTGGGGATTCGCCTCGCATGCGGAACTCGACGCCGGGGTGGCGGCCGACACCGCCCGACGTGCGGTCCGCGTCGCCAGGACGCTGGCGCCGCTGAACGCCGAGCGCATCGAACTGGCCGCCGAACCGGTGTACGCCGACGCGACGTGGGTCTCCGACTACCGGATCGACCCGTTCGAGGTCCCGGCAGCGGACAAGATCGGGGTGCTCGACGAGTACTCGGGCCGCCTGCTGGCCGCCGACGGCGTCGACCACGTGTCGGCGAGCCTCTACGCGGCCAAGGAGCAGGTCTTCTACGCCGACACGTTCGGATCGTCGATCACCCAGCAGCGCGTGCGCGTGCAGCCGAGCGTCGAGGCGGTGGCCGTGGACTCCGCGGCGGGCACCTTCGAGTCGATGCGGTCGCTGGCCCCTCCGACGGCGCGCGGCTGGGAGGCCGTCGTCGGTGACGACGTGTGGGACTGGACGGGCGAGCTGGCCGAGCTGCCCGCACTGCTCGCCGAGAAGATCAAGGCGCCCGGCGTCGTCGCCGGACCCACGGATCTGGTGATCGATCCGTCGAACCTGTGGCTGACCATTCACGAATCCATCGGGCACGCCACCGAGTACGACCGGGCGATCGGTTACGAGGCGGCCTACGCCGGTACGTCGTTCGCCACCCCGGACAAGCTCGGCACCATGCGTTACGGGTCGCCGGTGATGAACGTGACCGCCGACCGCACCGTCGACTTCGGCCTGGCGAGCATCGGATACGACGACGAGGGGGTGCGCGCGCAGAGCTGGGACCTGGTGCGCGACGGCGTCTTCGTCGGCTACCAACTCGACCGCGTCTTCGCGCCGAGGCTCGGCGAGGCCCGGTCCAACGGCTGCTCGTACGCCGACTCGCCGCACCACGTGCCGATCCAGCGGATGGCCAACGTGTCGCTCCGGCCGGCCGCCGAGGACGTGACGACCGCCGACCTGATCTCCCGGGTGGCCGACGGCATCTACGTCGTCGGCGACAAGTCGTGGTCGATCGACATGCAGCGCTACAACTTTCAGTTCACCGGACAGCGGTTCTTCAAGATCCGCGACGGCCGGCTCGACGGACAGCTGCGCGACGTCGCCTACCAGGCCGTCACGACCGACTTCTGGGGTGCGATGGAGGCCGTCGGCGGACCGTCGACGTGGCGCCTCGGCGGTGCCTTCAACTGCGGCAAGGCGCAGCCCGGCCAGGTCGCGGCCGTGAGCCACGGCTGCCCGTCGGCGCTGTTCCGGGGGATCAACGTGTTGAACACGCGCGAGGAGTCGGGTCGATCGTGATGAGCGCACCCGAGGTCGTCGACCTCGTCCTGACCGAGGCGGCCAGGCTGGGCGACGCCGACGAGACCATCGTGCTGGTCACCGAGCGCTCGTCGACGGCTCTGCGCTGGGCGGGCAACTCGATGACCACCAACGGCGACTCGCTGGGCCGCGACACGACCGTCGTGTCGATCCGCCGCAGCGGCGACGAGGCGTTCGTCGGATCGGTGCGGTCCAGTGAGGTGTCCGCCGCTGCGGTCACCGCGCTGGTGGCCGCCTCGCAGCAGGCCGCGGCGACCGCGCCCGCGGCCCGCGACGCCGCACCACCGCTGGCCGCGACGGGGGTTCCCGGGGACTGGGACGACCCCGTGCCGGTCACCGGCGCGGACGTCTTCGGCGGCGTGGCAACGGGATTGACGCGTGGCTTCCGGGGCGGCGACACGCTGTACGGCTTCGCCCGCCACGAACTCGAGACCACGTTCGTCGCGACGTCCGGCGGTCTCCGCCGCCGGTACACGCAGCCGACGGGCACCGTGGAGATCAACGCCAAGCGCGACGGCGCGAGCGCGTGGGCGGGGGTGAGCAGCCCCGACTTCATGGGCGTGCCCACCGATTCGATGCTCGCGGACCTGTCGACGCGGCTCGACTGGGCCCGCCGTCCGGTGGACCTGCCTGCCGGCCGCTACGAGACGCTGATGCCGCCGTCGACGGTGGCGGACATGATGATCTACCTGAGCTGGAGCATGGACGGCCGCGGCGCCCAGGAGGGCAGGACCGCGCTGTCGGCTCCGGGCGGGACGCGGGTGGGGGAGCGGCTCACCGACCTGGGGCTCAACCTCTATTCCGACCCCGGGGCACGGGGCCTCGAGTGTGCGCCGTTCGTGATGGCGACGAGTTCGTCGGAGCGTGCCTCGGTGTTCGACAACGGCATGGACGTCGGCAGGGTGGACTGGATCCGCGACGGCGCGGTGAACGCCCTCGCGTACCCGCGCGCGGCGGCAGCGGAGTTCGACGTGCCGGTGACCGTGGCGGCCGACAACCTGGTGATGACCGGTGGCACCGCAACTCTGGCCGACATGGTGGCGCAGACCGAACGCGGACTGTTGCTGACCACGCTCTGGTACATCCGCGAGGTCGATCCGACGGTGCTGCTGCTGACCGGCCTCACCCGGGACGGCGTGTACCTGATCGAGGACGGCGCGGTGACGGGCGCGGTCAACAACTTCCGGTTCAACGAGAGTCCGTTGGATCTGCTGCGGCGTGCCTCGCAGGCCGGGGTCAGCGAGGTGACGCTGCCCCGGGAGTGGGGTGACTGGGCGACCCGGGCGGCGATGCCGTCGCTGCGGATCCCCGACTTCCACATGTCGTCGGTGAGCCAGGCGCAATGATCGCCGGCGTGCGCGTTGCTCAGCAACTCGCTTAGACGTCGCCGTTGTACCGACATTCGCCTTTCGATGGCGGTGCCAAGATCAAATCTGCTGGCGGGACGCCGGATTCGGTGATCTTGTTCGGATTCTGGATTAGCTCTTGTGAACGGCGACTGGGCGTGTAGTTTGTCGGCGTAACGTCAATATTTGCTGATGACGTCGCGTCGGACTAGTCGAAGCGAGGGCACATGAGCTACAGCCGGTATCGCCACTACGGTCACCGCCGCGTCGGCGGTTACACCGAGTCGCAGGTGTTCGAGGTACTCGAGGTCCTCGATGCGGCCCAGCGTGCGCGGGGGGTCAGCGGCTCGGCCGTCGAGATCGGGGTCCATCACGGACGGCTGTTCATCGGCATGCACCTGCTGCAGCGCTCGGGCGAGCCGTCGGTGGCCATCGACCTGTTCGACGAGCAGGAACTGAACGTCGACCAGTCCGGTCTGGGTGACCGCGGCAAGTTCGAGCAGCACCTGGCGAAGTGGTCCACGCGGCCCGTCGTCATCCACCAGGGCGACTCCACCCAGCTCAAGTCCGGTGACATCGCGGAGATGTCCAATGCGCGGATGTTCAGCGTCGACGGCGGCCACACCGCCGGCATCGTCGAGTCCGACATGCGACTGGCTGCCGAGTGCCTGTGCGACGGCGGGATCATCGTGGCCGACGACGTCTTCAACGAGCAGTGGCCGGACGTGTGCGTGGGCACCCTGAACTACCTCGCGGACACCGACGTCGTACCGTTCGGCATCGGCTTCAACAAGACGCTGTTCGCACACCGCGACCACGCCCCCGCCTACGCCGAGGCGCTCGCCGACCACTTCGCCGACCGGTACCTGACCGCGGCGTTCCCGCACCGCACCTTCGCGGGCCACGACGTGGTCATCGTCATCCCGGTGCCCCGGACGCCCGCCCACATCGCCCGCCGCAGCGCACTGGCCCGAAAGGTGTACCACCGGGTGCTGGCGCTGGCACCGCACTGAACTCGGCCTAGGACGTTCGTGCGACCATTGCTACCGCGCGCATCGCGCACTGGGGGCGGTAGCTCAGTTGGTTAGAGCCGGGGACTCATAATCCCTTGGTCGCGGGTTCGAGCCCCGCCCGCCCCACCGTCAAACGATGACGCCGGTCAGTCGCAGGTCGCCGAGAGCCGCCGCCACTCGCTCGCGCAGGCAGTCCTTCGTGTTGACGATTCCGGGCTGGTAGCCGACGACGGTCATCGTCACCTTGCCGTCGAGCCGGCCGCACACCACCGTGAGCAGTCCGTGGCGCTCCTCGAGCACCCGTCGGGTGACGTGCTGGTCGACACCCCGCACGATCACCTGGTCGGCGACCGTCCCATCGAGTCGGGCCACGTCCACGGGCAGGTCACCGACGTTGGAGCACGACACCGGCTCGGCGGTGAAGCCGAACGCCAGATCCGCGGCGCCGCGGACGGCGGCCTTCGGGACGAACGGCGTCAACGGCAGCAGCGCGAGCGCCTCGTCGGGCTTCTCGCGCATCACCGCGAGCGCCTCGCGGATCGCGGTCCTGGTGCCGGTCAGGTCGGTCGCGACGTGCGTCGGGTCGACCCGGACGTAGGCGAGTGTCACGGCGTTGGCGCGGGTGTCCTCCAGGGTGCGGTCGTTGATCGGCACGATCAGGCCGACCGTCCCGTCGTCGTCCAGTCGACGGCCCTGACGCACGGCGAGCCGGGCGCAGAGCGCGGCGAGCAGCGCGTGGCCGTTCCCGCCGAGGGCGGCCGCCCGTTCGTCCCAGGAATCCGTGGGGATCATCACCGCGACCGCCGGGGCCACCACGGCGGCGTCGGGATCGACGGTCGTGGTGGCGGGAGCCGTGACGGCGCTCGAGGCCGGGGCCGCGCGCTTGGCGCGGAGGAACCGGGCCGCCGCGACGATGGTGCGTCCGAGTTCCGGTACGTCGCGGGCACTTTGACGGACGTCGGCGGCGACGGCCTGCTGCCACGTCCGGGACCGTGGTGCCGGGTAGCCGAACTCGCGACGGTGGCCGAGGACGGCTTCGTACACGGTCAACAGCGCGCCGCCACCGTCGGCGACGCAGTGCGATCCGACCAGGCTGACCGCGGTCGACCCGTCGGTCATGGGCAAAACACTCATGTGCCAGGACGGACCGAACTCGGGATCGATTGGCTGCTGGGCACTCTCGTCGATCCAGTCACTGAGTTCGGCGCGAGGCCGCGGCTCCGGGGCGATGCGCAACGGTGCGGCAGGTCCCGTCGACCGCACCCAGCGATGCCGCCCGAACGGCAGGATCGACGGTTCGATCAGCCGGGCCGCCATGCCGTAGCCCATGTCGTGGTGGAACCGCCGGACGCCCGCCATGTCAATGCCGTGCTCGTACACCCACACGATCTGCGTCACCGCCGACTGTCCGGTCGCGCGGAGACCCAGGTACAGCGCCTGGTCGACGAAGTCGAGCAGATTGTCGGACCGGTCGCCGGCTCGCGACGACGTCTGCGTCGTCACGGGTCCGACTGTTGCGTTCGGCATTCGGTTCTCTTCCGTGAATGAATCTCGGCCCCGGTGGGTCAGTATCGAGACTCAACTCGTGAAAACGAGGCCGGAAGAAGTGACGGGTTCATGACCACGGGTCGTCGGCGGCGAACCTCGTGATCGGCTGTGGGAATCCGGAGGATCGTCCCAGGCGAAACTAGTTCGGCACGAATCCGATTCGCTCGGCGGCGGCTGCGAGCACCGATCCCTCCGGCACCGGCCTGGCCCGCTTCTCCAGGTACATCAGCTCGTCGGCCCGCGCGAGGAGGTCGGCCACCGAACTCGCCTCCGAGGGCGGCACCGGCATCATCCCGATGCAGGCGGACAGGCGGTAGGGGCGCGTCTGCTCGTCGTTGAAGACCCGCATCGCCTCGAGGACGCGGTCCCGCAGTAGGGCAGGCGTCGCGCCCGTATCGGTGACGAGGATCCCGAACTCGTCGCCTCCCATGCGGGCGAGCACGTCGGACGCTCGCAGCGTGGCCTTCAGCACCGCGGCCATGTCGGCGATGAGGGCGTCCCCGACGCCGTGGCCCATCTCGTCGTTGACGTTCTTGAGACCGTCGAGGTCGATGAAACCCAGCACGCAGTGGCGTCCGTCGCGTCGCGCCGCGTGTAGGGCGGTCTCGGCGATCAGGTAGAAGCCGCGGCGATTGGTGATGCCCGTCAGGTCGTCGGTCACCGACACGCGCCGGATCTCCTCGTTGGCCCGCTCGAGGTCCTCGGTCCGGTCGCGCACCCGCCGTTCCAGCTGCTGATGGATCGAGACGTTCTCGAGCGCGACCGACGTCGCGTCGGCGAGGGCCTGCAGCAGCGAGACCTCGCGGTCGGACGGTTGGCGCTCGGTGGCCCAGTAGTTCCCGATCGCGCCGATCGGATCGAGCCGGCGGATCGGCACCATCACGAGGCTCTTGATGAAGGTGGGCCGATAGGCGGCGTGGGGGATGCGGTCGTCGCCGTACACGTCGGCGATGACCGCCGCGTCCCGGTTGCGCATCGCCCACCCGCCGATGCAGACGCCCATCGGGAAGCGGCTGCCCTTGAACAGGGGAGCGATCGCATCCTCGTCGGCGTAGTAGCACATGTCGTCCTCGCGCAGGACGAACGTCGCGCCGTCACAGCCGGTCAGCTCGCGCGCCGCGGTCCGGACGATGCGCTGGACGTCGGTGAGGCTGCGCGCGAGGGACAGGTGCTGAACCGCGAGCAGGAGGCGCTCCATGCCGACGACGTAGTCCTCGTCGGCCATGTCCGCGCTCACGTGGTACCTCCGTCGGACGCGCTGCCGACGTAGCTGTCAGTGCAGTCGTCCGACAGTACCGCCCGACGGACGTATTTGACGGCCGGGTGGACATTTGCCGAACGGCGCCGATCGGTGTATGCGAATCACCGGTCGGACCCGACCTCCCCGCGTAGGGTCACGTCTCGTGAAGGCTCTCGACGAGTCCGTGGACGTCCTGGTCGTCGGTTCCGGAGGTGGCGTGGCGGGCGCCTACACCGCTGCGCGAGAGGGACTCTCGGTCGCGCTCATCGAGGCGACGGACCGGTTCGGCGGAACGACCGCCTACTCCGGCGGCGGCGGCATGTGGTTCCCGTGCAACCCGGTGCTGAAGCGTGCCGGATGCGACGACACCCTCGAGGCGGCCCTCGCCTACTTCCGCGCCGTCGTCGGCGACCGCACCCCCGCCGCGCTGCAGGAGGCCTACGTCCGTGGCGGCGCCGCCCTCGTCGAGTACCTCGAGGCCGACGAACGCTTCGCGTTCAAGATCCTGCCGTGGCCGGACTACTACGGAGCCGTCGACGGCGCCCGTGCCGACGGCATGCGGCACATCGTCTCGCGGGCGATCCCGGACGACCGGCTCGGCAGGTTCGCGGGCCTGGTCCGCGGACCGCTCGACCACGAGCGCCTCGGGGCGCCCCGGCCGGACCTGCTCACCGGCGGACGCGCGCTCGTCGGACGGTTCCTCGCCGCCATGGCCGACGAGCCACGCGTGGCCGCCCACCTCGGCACCCGACTGGTCGAACTGATCGTCGACGACGGGCGGGTGATCGGCGCCGTCGTCGACCACCAGGGCGAGCGGCAGGTGATCCGCGCCCGACGCGGAGTCCTGTTGGCGGCGGGCGGATTCGAGCAGAACGCGGCGATGCGCGCCGAGTACGGCGTACCCGGCGCCACCGCCGACACCATGGGATCGCCGGCCAACGTCGGGCTGGCCCATCGGGCCGCGATGGCCGTCGGTGCCGCGACCGATCTGATGGACCAGGCGTGGTGGTCGCCCGGCCTGATCCACCCGGACGGTCGCGCCGCGTTCGCCCTCGGCATCACCGGCGGCATGTTCGTCGACCGCTCCGGCCGACGATTCGTCAACGAGTCCGCCGCCTACGACCGCTTGGGCCGCGAGATCCTGCGGGCCATGGCGGACGGCGGGGTCGAGTCGCCGTTCTGGCTCGTCTACGACAGCCGCGCGGGCGAGCAGCCACCGGTGCTGGCGACCAACGTGTCGTTCGCGCCCACCGACGAGTACCGATCCGCCGGACTGTGGCGCGAGGCGGACACCCTCGCCGAACTCGCGGAGGTGATCGGCGTCCCCGAGGACAGGCTCGCCGAGGCGGTGCGCCGCTTCAACGACCTCATCGCACGCGGTGTGGACGAGGACTTCGGCCGCGGCGGCGAGCCCTTCGACCTGGCGTTCACCGGTGGCGCGCCGCCGCTGACGCCCATCGACGTGCCGCCGTACCGCGCGGCGGCCTTCGGCGTCTCCGACCTCGGCACCAAGGGCGGGCTGCGCACCGACGCGCACGCCCGGGTACTCGACGCCGCCGGCGACCCGATCCCCGGTCTCTACGCCGCGGGCAACACCATGGCCGCGGTGTCGGGGGAGACCTACCCGGGCGGAGGCAACCCGATCGGGGCGTCGCTGCTGTTCAGTCACCTCGCGGCGCTGCACATGGCGGCCCGCTAGCCCTGCGCATCCGGGTCGGGTGATCGACCGGGACGCGTCCGTCCTCGCCAGGCCCGCCACCCGCGGTGCGCGGCGAACGCTCCGATGACGGCGGTCAGGCACCACACCGCGATGGCCGTGTACGCCAGCGGCGCCGACAGGTCGCCGATCGACGCCCCCAGTGCGGTGTACACGAACGCCCGCGGCGCCGAGCCGATGAACGCCCCGACGGCCATCTGCCACAACGGAACTCCAAACGCGCCGAAGGCGTAGGACGCCAGCGCGTCGGACACGCCGGGCACGAACCGCTGCCCCACCACGGCCCACAGGCCGCGCCGCTGGATATGCGCGTCGAGGCGGTCCGCGCGGTCGGCGCCGAGCAGCCCCCGCGCGCTGTCACGGCCCGCCCGCCGGCCGATGAGGCTGGTGATGGTGGCGGTGCCGACCGTCGAGCCCAGGGTCACGAAGGTCCCCAGCAGCGGGCCGAACAGCACACCGCTGCCCGCCGCGAGGATGGGGCCCGGAACGAAGATCGCACCGAGGCACGCAGACAGCACGACATAGGTGAGCGGAGCGGCAGGCCCGGTCGCGGCGACGGCGGCGCGGACGTCGTCCACGTCGATCACGCGCGTGACCGCGACGAGGTAGAACAGCCCGACCAGGAAGGCCGCGAACAGCGCCAGGCGCACCACGTGAGATCTGCGGGAGGGGGCCGGCGAACCGTCGATGTCGGTCATTCTGAGAGGAATTGTGCCGCACCGGCGGATCGCTCCACCCACCGATGAGAACCCGGCCCGGATCGACGACCGCCGACCATAGACTCGGCTGCCATGCGCACTGTGGTCATCGAAGCCCCCGGGGTCATCGCCGTCGTCGACCGGCCCGACCCCGAACTGCCCGGACCGGACGGGGCGATCGTCGCAGTCACGGCCACCGCCATCTGCGGTTCCGATCTGCACTTCTACGAGGGCGACTACCCACTGTTCGAGCCCGTCCCTCTGGGCCACGAGGCCGTCGGCACCGTGGTGGAGGTGGGTCCCGACGTCCGCACCGTCGCGGTCGGCGACCAGGTGCTGGTGTCCTCGGTGGCGGGCTGCGGCCACTGCGCGGGGTGCGCCACCAGGGATCCCGTGACCTGCGTGTCCGGTCCGCGCATCTTCGGGTCGGGCGCACTCGGTGGTGCGCAGTCCGACCTGCTGGCTGTGCCTGCTGCGGACTTCCAGCTGATGACGATCCCGGCGGGCGTCGGCACCGAGGCGGCGCTGCTCCTCACCGACAACCTCGCCACGGGGTGGGCCGGCGCCCAACGTGCCGACATCGCGCCCGGATCCACCGTCGTCGTCTTCGGACTCGGTGCGGTCGGGCTGTGCGCCGTGCGCTCGGCCATCGCCCAGGGCGCCGGGACGGTGTACGCCGTCGACCCCGTCGAGGGGCGCCGCGCCCGCGCGGCCGCAGCCGGCGCAACCCCGCTGCTGCCCGCCGACATCGGCGAGGTGCACGAGACCACCGGTGGGCGAGGTGCGGCATCGGTGATCGACGCCGTCGGCAACGACACCACGATGACGGCGGCGCTGACCTGCGTGCGGGCCGGTGGCACGGTCTCGGTGGTCGGCGTCCACGATCTGAACCCGTTCCCGTTCCCCGCCCTGATGAGCCTGGTCCGCAGCGTGACCCTGCGGATGACGACGGCGCCGGTGCAGCGGACGTGGCCGGAACTCATCCCGCTGCTGCAGTCCGGACGCCTCGACACGAGCGGAATCTTCACCGACACATACGCGTTGACCGACGCCGCCGCAGCCTACGCCGCGGTCGCGTCCCGGACCGGTGACTGCGTCAAGGTGTCACTCACCGTCTGAACGCTGCGGCCGCACGCCGAAAAATGGGTTGCACCGCAGGCACTCCG
Source organism: Mycobacterium sp. PTI7 (assembly GCF_056679845.1). NCBI lineage: Bacteria > Bacillati > Actinomycetota > Actinomycetes > Mycobacteriales > Mycobacteriaceae > Mycobacterium > Mycobacterium sp. PTI7. The sequence goes on along the minus strand of NZ_CM155252.1, from coordinate 2,534,204 downwards.
ACGCCTTCAATCGACGCATGGGCGAGCAGCGGAGGACGTACGCGCGGGACTGGGGGCGACTCTGGCGCATCCCGCCGATGGCGCGCGACACCCGGCCGGCGCATGACTGGGATCGGTTGGCCATCAACGCCATCGGCTCGACGTGGGGTCGCGGCGACGTCCGGAGGTGACTACCGGGTAGCCGGTAGTCGGCAGTGCGGAATGCCGGAGCCGGCGATGGGTGCTCGCGTCGATGCCCGCGAGGCGCCCATCGGCGAATCTGGTTTCAGGCCCGAGACGGGCCCACGACCTCGACTCAGGAGACGGACATCATGACCTTCCAACCCACCCTCATCCTCACCGGACTGGCCGCGGGCGCGATCGCCGCGGGAATCGCCCTGGCGCCGAACGCCTCTGCGTCGCTGGGATCGCCGGCGTGCCAGGACGGCGTCCAGTCGTCGACCATCTGCCAGTCGCCGGGCAACTACCAGGGACAGTTCGAGCCCACCACCGAGGCGCCGTCGCAGTTCGAGTACCCGTACGGCTTCCTGTCGGGGATCTGACCGCGTCTAGCCGTGCAGCAGCGGCTGCACCTCGGTCGCGACGCTGCGGATGAAGTCCACGGCATCCACGCCGACGGGCGGCTGCAGCACGACCGTGTCGACGCCGGCGTCCACCCACCGGCGGACACCCGCCGCGATCCGCTCGGGGCCGCCGTGCACGATCAGGTCATCGGCCTCGTCCTCCGAGGACGCGCCGATCTCCGCCCGGGTGCGGGCCAGCGCATCGTCGTCGAGCGCGCACGCCACGTAGGACACCACCCGGTGCGGCCGATCGGCTTCCGCGCGGCGCCGGAGGATCGACACGGCCTCGCCGGTGGCGGTCGGCGACGTGTGCCCGGTGAGGACGGTGCCCGACGCCAGCTCGCTGCTCAGTTCGAGGGTGCGCGGACCGGTGGCGGCGAACAGGAGCTCGACCGGCGTGGTGGGCGGCCACCGGAGCTGGACGTCCGACAGCCGAACGTACCTGCCGTCGACCGTCACGGTGTCGCCGCGCAGCAGCGCCGAGAGCGCGGTGGCGTACTCGCGCAACAGCGTCAGCGGCGAGGCCACCCGCTCGCCCACCTGACCCATCCAATCCTGGACGCCGTGACCGATGCCGATCCGCAGGCGGCCGGGGAAGCTGCGCTCCAGCGCGGCGATCTCCATGGCGACGAGCGCGACGTTGCGCAACGGCACGGGCAGGACCCCGACGCCGACGGTCAGCCGGCTGCCGTTCGCGAGCGCGATCGCCGCGGCGGACAGGCCGCCGTGGAAGAAGCAGTCCTCCCACAGCCACAGCTCGTCGAGACCCGACTCGTCGGCGGCGCGTGCCGCCGCGGCGAGGTCCTCCGGCGGGTTCTCGGGCCGGAACACACATCCCACCCGCGTCACTGCCGCACCGTTCCGGTGAGCTGGTCGCCGCCGACGGACTGCAGCAGGCAGATGACGGTGCTGGGCAGGGGGATCGCGCCGGTCCGGTCCTGTTTGGAGTCGATGAGGTAGGTGACCGACAGACCGGCGCTGCTGCCCGCGTAGGCCCCGACACCCGCGGCGCACTCCCGGTCCGCGACGTCGGCGATCGCCGCGTTCACCGCGACCGGCGCGAGCAGGTACACCTCGGCGCGGTGCGGCGTCGCGCAGTCGACGACCGTGACGGTGGCCTCACCGACGTCGACGGCGGGAACCTCGGCGACGCACTCGCCCACGGTGAGGTCGACCCACTGCTTCGTGACCGCCCGTGGCGCGGGAGGCGACGCCGGCGTCGCCACCGCGGAGGCGGACGACGTCGGCGGGGTGGCGGGCTCGGCGGTCGCGTCGACGCTGGGTGCCGTGGTCGACGAGCACGCGACGAGCGCCGAGAAGGCAAGCGCCGCAACGGGCGCGTACGTCACCGGGCGGACCATCCCGCGAGTGTAGGCCGCCGGTCGCCGGTCAGGTGGCGATCTGCTCCTCGGCCACCGGGTCGCGTCCGGCCAGCCTGCTCTCCCAGACCTCGAGGACCGCGGCGGGCGTGCGCTGGGTGGTCAGGCTGCCCACGACGTAGGCGACGAGGCTGGCGGCCAGACCGTAGTAGATGGGCTCGTTGGCCAGCACGTCGCCGACGGCCACCATGGTGCCGAGCGTGACGACGGTGCCCGCGATCATCGACCACAGGGCGCCGGTGCCGGTCGCCCGCTTCCAGAGGAACCCGCCGAGGATCGACACCAGCAGGCCACCCACCAGGATGTCGTAGGCCACGGTCAGGGCGGCGACGACGTCGTTGAGGAGTGCGGCGATCACGATCACCACGATGCCCAGCACCACGACGTAGAGACGGTCGGAGTGCAGGTCCGTGCCACGCTCGTCGCGGTCGCTCCGATCGGCGTCGTCGCTGCGGCCGATCAGCCTGCCCAGCAACGGCTTCACGTCGGTGCGCGCCACGGTGGCGGTCGCGATCAGCGCGCCCGACGCCGTCGACATCATGGCGGCGACGGCTGCGGCGAGCACGATGCCGCTGATGCCCACCGGCAGGATCGACTCGGCGATCTGGGCGTAGACGTCATCGCTGGCCTCCACGTCGGGCAGGAACGTCGAGGCGGCGGTGCCGATCAGGGCACCGGCCACGCCGTACAGCAGGCAGTAGATCGCAGCAGCCGTACCGCCCCACTTCGCGACCTTGGGCGAGCGGGCGGTGAAGACGCGCTGCCAGATGTCCTGGCCGATGAGCATGCCGAAGCTGTAGACGACGAAGAACGTGATGATCGTCTGGGTGCCGATCGTGCCGAGGTCGAAGGCGGCGTCACCGGCCCGCTCCCGGATGCCGTCGAACCCGCCCGCCCTGTTCCAGGTGAACGGCAGGAGCAGGAAGAAGATGCCGATGGTCTTGAGGATGAACTGCACCATGTCGGTCAGGGTGATCGACCACATGCCGCCGATCGAGGAGTACAGCATGACGATCGCGCCTCCGATGATGACGGACACCGTGCGGTCGGTGCCGAACAGCACGTTGAACACCGTGGCGTAGGCGATGGTGGAGGTCACCGACAGCATCAGCGTGTAGGCGACCATCACGATGCCCGACGTGGACGTCGCGTCCACGCCGTAGCGCAGCTTGAGCATCTGGGCCACGGTGTAGACCCGTAGCCGCTGGATGCGCCCGGCGAAGGCGACCGACAGCAGCAGCAGGCCGACCGCGATGGCGACGACGAGCCACATGCCCGAGATGCCGTACCGGTAGCCAAGTCCCACGCCGCCGACGGTGGACGCGCCGCCGAGGACCACGGCCGCCATCGTGCCGGTGTAGAGGGCCGGGCCGAGCCGCCGGCCCGCGACGAGGAAGTCGGCGGAGTCCTTGGTGCGCGACTTGCCCCAGAACCCGAACGCCAACATCGCGGCGAGGTAGACGACGACGATCGCGACGTCGAGTGGCTTGCCCATGGTGCGCTCCTGACTGGGTGGACTGACGGGGTGGTGGGGCTAGGTGAGGGCGAACATCCGGAGTACGGCGGGGAGGACGACCACTGCGGGACCCGTGGTGGCGAACGTGGCCGCGACCACGTCGCCGACGTCGTCGAGTGTCGCGGCGTGGGCCGGTACGCCGAAACTCGCTGCCAGCGCGACGAAGTCGGGCCGGGCGAGTTCGGTGGCGGTGGCCTGGCCGAACGCGTCGGTCATGTACTCGCGCAGGATGCCGTACCCGCCGTCGTCGACGACGAGCCACGTGACGTCGGCGTCGTGCTGGCGCGCGGTGGCGAGTTCGGCGATCGAGTACATGGCGCCGCCGTCCCCAGAGACCGCGAACGTGCGCGCCCCCGTGCCCATGGCCGCGGCGATGGCGGCCGGGAAGGCGAAGCCGAGTCCGCCCGCGCCCTGCGCCGAGTGGAACTCGCCGTCGCACGGATCCCATGCCGACCAGGCCCAGTAGGCGGCGATCGTCATGTCCCAGAACGTGTGCGCCGCCGACGGGACGGCGCGGCGGAGATCGCGCATCAGCCCGAGTTCGGACGCGAGGTCCTGACCGGCGAGCCGCTCCTCCACCGACCGGCGGAGGTCCGCGGCGACACGCGCACCGTCGCCCGGATCGCGGTGGTGCACCCGATCGGCGATGGCGCGCAGGGCCGCCGCGGCGTCGGCGTGGATCGCCAGTGCCGGGTGGTTGGCCTCGAGCACGCGGGGTTCGGCGTCGACGTGGATCAGTCGGCCGCGGGGGGTGAACGTGAAGTAGTTGCTCGTCACCTCGCCCATCGCGGTGCCGACGGCGAGCAGGACGTCGGCGTCGGCCAGCAGGTCGGTGGTGTGGCGGTCCTCGATCCAGGACGCGGCGGACAGCGGGTGGTCGAACGGGATCGCGCCCTTGCCGCCCACGGTCGACACCACCGGGGCGTCGAGTCGCTCGGCCAGGGCGACCAGCGCTGCCGGGCCGCCGGGGGAGCGGCGGACGCCACCGCCGGCGAGGATCACCGGCCGTCGAGCATCGTCGAGCAGTTCGGCTGCGGCGGTGACCAGTTCGGCGCGCGGCGGGCGTTCGGCGACGGCCGTCACCACCGACGTGACCGGCGGCTGGTGGACGGGATCGAGCAGTACGTCCTGCGGGATCTCCACCCAGGTGGGCCCGGCGGGTGCGGACCGGGCGAGGCTCCACGCGTCGGCGAGTGCGCCGGGGATCTCCGCGGCGCCGCGCACGACGGCAGTGCTCTTGGTGACGTTGACGGCGCTGCGCTGCTGGTCGTCGAGCTGGTGGAGCATGCCGCGGCGCAGGCCGAGTCCCGAGCGCGGGACCTGGCTGGTGATGACGAGCAGCGGTACCCCGCTGGCGTAGGCCTCCTGCAGTGCGCCGAGCGCGGTGAGGGCGCCGGGTCCGGTGGACAGGAACAGCACCCCGACCTCGCCGGTGGCCCTGGCGTATCCGTCGGCGCCGAACGCGGAGTTGTTCTCGACGCGCGAGCTGACGAACTGCAACGGGCTGCGGCGGATGGCGTCGAACAGCCCGAGTGCATGCTGGCCGGGAATGCCGAACACGTGCGAAACGCCCAGTGCGGTCAGCGTTTCCACGACGACGTCACCGCCATTTCTGCCGTCACTCGTCACGGGCGCGTGCGCTCCTCGTGGCGGAGGGCCAGCAGCGACACCAGGTCGTAGGCGACGTGCGATGCCGCGACACCGGTGATCTCGGCGTGGTCGTAGGCCGGGGCGACCTCGACGACGTCGGCGCCGACGAGGTTCAGGCCGCGGAAGCCGCGCAGGATCTCCAGCAGTTCGCGGCTGGTCATCCCGCCGGCCTCTGGGGTGCCGGTGCCGGGTGCGTGGGCGGGGTCGAGGACGTCGATGTCGACCGACACGTATACGGGCCGGTCGCCGAGGCGCTGCCGCAGCTTGTCGACCACCTCCCGGACGCCCTGGTAGTACACGTCCGAGGAGGTGACGATGCCGAAGCCGAAGCGGCGGTCGTCCTCGAGGTCCTTCTTGCCGTACAGCGGTCCGCGGGTACCGACGTGCGAGAGCGCCTCGGTGTCGAGGATGCCCTCCTCCACGGCCCGTCGGAACGGCGTGCCGTGGGTGTACTCCGCGCCGAAGTAGGTGTCCCACGTGTCGAGGTGGGCGTCGAAGTGCACCAGCGCGACGGGGCCGTGCTGGGCGGCGGCGGCCCGCAGCAGCGGCAGCGCGATCGTGTGGTCGCCGCCGATGGTCACCAGCCTGGTGCCGTCGGAGGTGAGGTCGACGGCCGCGGCCTCGATGGTCTCGATGGCCTCGTTGATGTTGAAGGGGTTCACCGCGATGTCACCGGCGTCGGCGACCTGCGCGACGTCGAACGGCGACACGTCGAGACCGGGGTTGTAGGGCCGCAGCAGGCGTGAGGACTCCCGCACGTGGGTGGGCCCGAACCGTGCGCCCGGGCGGTAGGAGACCCCGGAGTCGAACGGCACGCCGGCGACGACGACGTCGGCCTTGGGCACCTGGTCGAGGCGGGGGAGGCGGGCGAAGGACGCGGGCCCGGCGAAGCGGGGGGTCTTCGACGCGTCGATCGGTCCGATGGTGCTCATGTCGTCGACTCCTTGATCGTGGCAACGGGTTCGAGATCGTCCACCGAGGTGATGGGGATGTTCGCGGCCGGTCCGGCGGGGACCAGGCGTGGCCCGGCGGGGCCGAACGCGTCGGCGGGCTCGGGGACGACGAACAGCAGCAGCGGGTACAGCACCGCCGCGAGGCCGAGGCCGACGGGGATGGACAGGTCGATGCCGGCGGCGAGATCGCCGAGGGGACCGACGAACTGGCCCGGGGAGTTGACGAAGCAGAGGCTCAGCGCCGCCGACACCAGCCACGCGCCGAGGCCGCGCCAGTTCCAGCCGTGCGAGAACCAGTACCGGCCGCCCCGCTGGCGGCGGTTGAACACCTGCAGCGCGTCCGAGTCGTACCAGCCGCGGCGGACCAGCCAGCCGATCATCATGACCACCATCCACGGCGCCGTGCACGTGACGATCAGCACCGCGAACGTCGAGATGCTCTGCACCACGTTGAACGCGAACTTGCCGACGAAGATGAAGGCGATCGCGATGGCGCCGATGAACACGGTCGCCTGCACGCGGCTGAAACGCGGGAAGACGCTGGAGAAGTCGAGGCCCGTGCCGTACAGCGCCGTGGTGCCCGTCGACATGCCGCCGATCAGCGCGATGAGGCAGACCGGCAGGAAGTACCAGTCGGGTGAGACCGCGAGCAGCCCGCCGACGTAGTTGCCCTCGTCGATGAACGCCGGCGCGGTCGACGCCACGACGGTCGCGGTGACGAGTCCGAACAGGAAGGGGACCAGCGTGGCGATCTGGGCGCCGAACGCCGCGGCCATCGACTTCCACGCCGGCGTCTCACGCGGGATGTACCGCGCCCAATCGCCCAGGAACGCACCGAAACTCACCGGGTTCGACATCACGATCAGTGCAGCGCCGACGAACGACGGCCAGTACAGCGCATTGGTCGCTGCGTCCGCGCCGGGGCCGAAGATGCCGGCGTACCCCGCGTCGAACGTGCCGCCGAAGGCGACGATGCCAAGCAGGAACAGCAGCGTGGCCGCGATGACCGCCACCTTGTTCACCAGCAGCATGAACCGGAAGCCGTAGACGCACACGACCAGGACGAGCAGCGCGAAGACGCCGTAGGCCACGGCGATCGCCACGCCGTTCGGGGCGGCATCGGGTGCTCCGCCCAGGGCGCGGGTGGCTCCGCCGACGAGGACGTCGCCGGACGTCCACACCGAGATCGAGAAGAACGCAATGGCGGTCAGCAGCGAGAGGAACGACCCGACGACCCGGCCGTGCACCCCGAGGTGCGCCGACGACGACACCGCGTTGTTGGTGCCGTTGCGCGGTCCGAACAGCGCCATCGGGGCCAGGATCGCCGCGCCGAGCACCAGGCCGAGCAGCGTCGCGAGCAAACCGTCGCGGAACGACAGCCCGAACACGATGGGGAAGGTGCCCAGCACGACGGTCGCGATGGTGTTGGCCCCGCCGAACACCAGACGGAAGAGGTCCAGCGGCGTGGCCGTGCGCTCGTCGTCCGGGATGGGTTCGACGCCACGGACCTCGACGTCGGTGACCCTCGGCGGCGCGGCGGGTCCCGCGGCCCCGTCGGTCACGACGGGCCCTGCCCGTCGGTGATCTCCGGGGTCGACGACAGGTGCTCGTGGACGGCGAGCAGGCGGTCGCCGTCGAGCGCGAAGACGATGGTCTCGCGTTCCCGGGTGGCGGTCTGCTCACCGTCGACCGCGGTGACGGTGTCGACGGTGTGGGTCAGCACGGCGACGTCGCCGAGGATCTGCACCAATCTGTCGCTGCTGCGGCAGGAGACCACGCGCCACCCGCTGCGGATCCAGCCGTCCCACACCGCTTCGTAGGCGGCCGGTCGTCGAGCCGGGCGGGCTCGGAGTGGAAGACGAAGGTGGCGTCGACGGCGAAGCTGCCGAAGTATGCGGCGGTGTCGGTAGCCCCGAAGGCCGCCACCACCTCGTCGGTCGCAGTCAACACTCGATCGCTGGTCAGCGTCGCCATGAGATGCCCGGTCCGTCCGTCGTGGTGGTCGATCTGTGGTGCAGGTCACGATAGGACCGACCCTCGGGTGCTGCAAGCAGTTCGTTCGTTACGTCGACGTTTCCGATCATGATCTGCCGGTGGATGGGGGACAATCGCGACTGACGGGCTTTGGAAGAGTCCGTCGACGCACGATGTGTTGCGTCACAGGGGCGAAAGAATTTCGAACGAAGTTTCCGCAGAGGAGCGCACGTGGACGAGATCGACGAGGCCATCGTGGCCCTGCTCGAGGTGGACGGCCGCCTCACGCACCGCGAGATCGCCCGCAGGGCGGGGCTGTCGCGATCGGCCGCCGCCGTCCGCGTGCAGCGGCTGATCTCGAGCGGTCAGGTCGTGGTGCGCGGCGTCGTCCACCCGGCGGTGATCGGTCGTGGCGCGCTCGCCCACGTCGGTCTGACGCTGAACGGCCCGGCCGCGCCGGTCGCCGCCCTGATCGCACCCCGCGCCGACGTGCCCTTCCTCTCCCTGACCAGCGGCCCGCACGGACTGGTGGCCGAGGTGCGCGCGGAGTCGCCCGCCGAGATCGACCGGACCATCGCTCAGCTGCGCGCGCTGCCCGGCGTGGTCGGCGTCGACACGCTCACCTACGTCGAACTGGTCCGCGACGTCGTCGGTCCCGTCGGGACGGTCGGCATCGACGTCGACGACGTCGACATCGCCCTGCTGCGGGGACTGCAGGAGGACGGTCGCGCGTCGTACGTGGAACTCGCTGCGGCGGTGGGTTTGTCGGCCGCCGGGGCGCGTCGGCGGGTCGTCCGGCTGCTCGACGCCCGCGTGGTCCGCATCGGCGCCGTCGTCCGGCACTCCGGTCAGGATCGGCAGAGCGCCATGGGTTTCGGCATCCGGTTGACCGGTGACCACCACGACGTCATCGCAGCCCTGGCCGACATGCCGTCGGTCATCTTCGTGGCCCGCACCCTCGGCCGGTTCGACGTGCTGGTCACCGTGCGCGCATTCTCGGCGGCGCAATTGGTCGGCCTGCTCGACACCGTTCGTGCGCTGCCGGGGACCAGCGCTCTCGAGAGCTGGGCGCACCTCGAGGTGGTCAAGGAGTCCTACGCCTCGGGTCTCGACACCGTCGCCTGAGGTGTCTTCGGGCCGACGAGTGGGTAACCGTGCCGGATGCGCTGGTCCGGGAGCGTCCTTGCCGCGGTGTGTGCTCTCCTGTTGACCGTGTCGTGCGCTCCTGCGCAACGCGTCGACCTGGGGGATTCGGCGGGCAACCTGATCGCCGCGATAGCCGGCGAACCCGATCAGCTCGACCCGCAGAAGACGAGTTCGTACTTCTCCTTCGAGGTGCTCGAGAACGTCTTCGACACGCTCGTCGAGCCCGACGAGAACCTCGAGATGCGTCCGGCGCTGGCCGAGTCGTGGACCGTCTCACCCGACCAGCTCGCGTGGACGTTCCGGCTGCGGCCCGGCGTCACGTTCCACGACGGCAGCCCGTTCACCGCCGACGACGTCGTCTACTCCTACCGGCGCATCATCGACGAGAAACTCGCGCAGGTCGACAAGTTCAGCGCCGTCACCGACGTGACGGCCCGCGATGATCGCACCGTCGTCATCCGGCTCGCCAAGCCCACCCCCAACCTGCTGACCAACCTCGGCGGCTTCAAGGGCATGGCGATCGTCTCCCGCGCCAACGTCGACAGCGGCGAGATCGCCACGCGGCCGGTCGGGACCGGCCCGTTCGCCTTCGCCTCGCAACGCAGCGGCGACTCGATCACGCTGCGGGCCAACCCCGGCTACTGGGGCGGCGCCCCGAAGATCCCCGGCGTGACGTTCCAATTCATCTCCGAGCCGTCGACGGCGCTGTCCGCGCTGCAGGCCGGCGAGGTGGACTGGACGGATTCGATTCCGCCGCAACGCGTCACGCAGCTCGAGGGCGACGACTCCGTCCGCCTCGCGGTCACCCCGAGCAACGACTACTGGTATCTGGCGCTCAACGAGGCGCGGGCCCCGTGGAACGACGTGCGGGTGCGGCAGGCGATCGCCTTCGCCATCGACCGGGACGCCATCGTGCAGGCGACCAGTTACGGCACCGCCGCGGCCAACCAGCTCGCGATCCCCGAGGGCAACCCCTGGTACATCGGCTACGACCGCTACCGGTACGACCTCGGGGAGGCGAAGCGCCTGCTCGCCGAGGCCGGCGCCGCCCCCAGCAGCCTCGACATGCTCGTCACCAACGAATACCCGGAGACGGTGACCGCCGCCCAGGTGATCGCCGACAACCTCGCCCCGCTCGGCATCGAGGTGAAGATCCGGACCGTCGACATGGCCACCTGGCTCGACGAACAGAACTCCGGCAACTTCGACATGCTGATGATGGGCTGGCTCGGCAACATCGACCCCGACGACTTCTACTACGCCCAGCACCACACCGACGGGACGAGCAACGCCCAGAAGTTCTCCGACCCCGAGGTGGACAGGCTGCTCGACGCCGGACGCGTGCAGACCGCACGGGACGCCCGCGCCGACGACTACGCCAAGGCGGCCACGCTGATCGCCGACGGCGTCAGCTACATCTACCTGTACAACCCGTCGGTGATCCAGGCGTGGACGCCGCGACTCACCGGGTACGACGCGCGGCGCGACGGCGCGGTCAGATTCCGCACCGCGGCGCTGAGCGAGGTGGACGCCCGGTGACCGCCGCGACGGCACCGGCGGCGTTCATCGGCCACCCGGTGGTCCGCTTCCTCGCCCGGCGGGTGGCCTACTCGCTGGTGGTCCTGCTGGGCGTCCTGGTCGTGGTGTTCGCGCTCGTGCAACTCGTGCCCGGCGATCCCGTGCGCATCGCGCTCGGCACGCGGTACACCCCCGAGGCCTACGAGGCGCTGCGGTCGGCCAGCGGGCTCGACCGGCCGATCCTCTCGCAGTTCTTCGGCTACCTCGCCGGCGCCGTCCGGGGCGACCTCGGCGTCAGCTTCCGCAACGGGGATCCGGTGTGGGACATCCTGATCGAACGTCTCCCCGCCACCGTGTCACTCGCCGTCGTGGGCATCGTGATCGCGCTGCTGATCGCCCTGCCCGCCGGCATCTTCTCGGCGCTGCGCGAGGGCCGGGTCAGCGACGCCGTCGTCCGCGTGACCAGTCAGTTCGGCGTCTCGATCCCCGACTTCTGGATGGGCATCCTGCTCATCGCGCTGTTCTCCACCACCCTGGGCTGGTTCCCGACGTCGGGGTATCGGCCGCTGTTCGGTGATCCGGTGGGCTGGTTGTCGCACGTCGTGTTGCCCGGCCTGACGGTCGGACTGGTGGCCGGCGCCATCATGACCCGCTACGTCCGATCGGCCGTACTCGACGTCGCCGCAGCGGGTTACGTGCGAACGGCGCGCTCGAAGGGGCTGCCGCCCAGGGTGGTCACCTTCCGCCACACGGTGCGCAACGCCCTGGTGCCGATCCTCACCATCACCGGCATCCAGTTGGCCACCATCCTCGGCGGCGTCATCGTCGTGGAGGTGGTGTTCGCCTGGCCGGGGTTGGGCCGCCTCGTGTTCAACGCCGTCGCGTCCCGCGACTACCCGGTGATCCAGGGGGCGGTGCTGCTGATCGCGGTGCTGTTCCTGCTCATCAATCTCGTCGTCGACCTGCTCTACGCCGTCGTCGACCCCAGGATCCGGCTGTCATGACCGAACCCGACCGCACCCGCGTCGCGTCCTGGCGGCTGCTGCTCGGCAAGCCCGTCACGGTGGTGAGCAGCGCGCTGCTGCTCGTCGTGGCGGTCGTCGCCCTCACCGCACAGTGGCTGGTGCCCTACGGCATCAACGACGTCGACGTCCCGAGCGCGTTGCAGGGTCCGAGCGGCGACCACTGGTTCGGCACCGACGAACTCGGCCGCGACGTGCTGTCGCGGGTCCTGGTCGCGGTGCAGGCCTCGATGCGGGTCGCGGTGGTGAGCGTCGCGTTCGCCGTGGTGGTCGGCGTCGCGATCGGTGTCGTGGCGGGCTACCGCGGCGGCTGGGCCGACACGGTGTTCATGCGGATCGTCGACGTGATGTTCGCGTTCCCGGTGCTGCTGCTGGCACTGGCCATCGTCGCGATCCTGGGTCCCGGCGTCACCACCACGATGCTCGCGATCGGCATCGTCTACACCCCGATCTTCGCGCGGGTGGCCCGGGCCAGCACCCTGTCGGTCCGGGTGGAGCCGTACGTCGCGGTGTCCCGCACGATGGGCACCGGCCACGGCTACATCCTGATGCGACACGTCCTGCCGAACATCGCGGGACCGCTGATCGTGCAGACGTCGCTGTCGCTGGCATTCGCGATCCTCTCGGAGGCGGCGCTGTCGTTCCTCGGCCTGGGCATCCAGCCGCCCGAGCCGTCGCTCGGCCGGATGATCTTCGACTCGCAGGGGTTCGTCACCCTGGCCTGGTGGATGGCCGTCTTTCCGGGGGCCGCCATCTTCGTGATCGTCGTGGCGTTCAACCTGTTCGGCGACGGACTGCGCGACGTCCTCGACCCCAAGCAGCGCACCATGGCCGAGGCGAGGAGGCAGCAGTGAGCGGGCCGGTCCTCGACGTCACCGACCTGCGGGTGCGGATAGGTCGTCACGAGATCGTCCGGGGCGTCTCGCTGAGCGTCGAGCCCGAGCAGACGATCGGCATCGTCGGCGAATCCGGCTCGGGAAAGTCGATGACGGTGCTGGCGGCCACAGGCCTGCTCGACGCGCCCGCCGCGGTCGTCACCGGATCGAGTGTGCTCGGCGGCCACGCCGACGCGGGGTCCACACAACTCGTCGGGGCGTCGGCGCGCACGCTGCGCGGCGTGCACGGCGGCCGCATCGGCTTCGTGTTCCAGGACCCCGGGACGTCGCTGAACCCGATGCTCACGGTGGAACGCCAGATCACCGAATCCCTGGAGGCGCACCGTCGGGCCACGCGCCGCGAGGCGCGGGCCCGGGCCCTGGAGCTGCTCGACGCGGTGGGCCTGCCGGACCCCGAGAACCGCCTCGGCTCCTATCCGCACCAGCTGTCGGGTGGGCAGCGGCAGCGCGTGATGGTGGCGATCGCGCTCGCCTGCGACCCCGAACTCCTCGTCGCCGACGAGCCCACCACGTCGCTCGACGTGACGACCCAGGCGCAGATCATCGAGCTGGTGCGCACGCTGCAGCGCGACTTCGGCACCGCGGTGATCTGGATCAGCCACGACCTGGGCGTCATCGGTCAGGTGGCCGACGAGGTCACCGTCCTGCGGGCGGGCGACGCCGTGGAGCAGGCGCCGATCCTCGACGTCTTCGACCGGCCCCGCAACGAGTACACCCGTGAACTGCTCGCCGCGCGCCCGGTGCTCGGCGTCACGGCGCCCGCACCCGCGGCCACCGATGCGCCGGTGCTGCTCGACGTGACCGGCCTCGACGTCCGGTTCCCGGTGACGACGCCCACCGGCCGATCCACCGTGCACGCCGTGCGGGACCTGTCGCTTCAGATCCGCCGGGGCTCGACGCTGGGTCTGGTGGGGGAGTCGGGGTCGGGCAAGTCGACCGTCGCGGCCGCGCTGACCGGCCTGGTGCGCCCCGACGCCGGCACCGCCACCCTCGACGGTGCGGACCTGCTGGCCCGCCGCGTCGACAGGGCGCTGCGCCGACGTGTGGGTCTGGTGTTCCAGGACCCCTTCTCGTCGCTGGACCCGCGGACGCCGGTGGGCACCGCGATCGGTGAGCCGCTGCGGGTGCACCGCCTCGCCGCCGACCGTGCGGGACGACGGGCCCGGATCGCCGAGCTGCTTGACCTGGTGGGTCTGCCCGCGGACTTCGCCTCGCGCTACCCGCACGAACTGTCCGGCGGTCAGCGCCAGCGCGTCAGCATCGCCCGGGCACTGGCGATGGAACCCGACCTGCTGATTCTCGATGAGTCCACCGCGTCACTCGACGTGTCGGTCCAGGCGCGCGTCCTCGACCTGCTGACCGATCTGCAGGCGGAGCTGACGCTGACCTACCTGTTCATCGGCCACGACCTGGCGGTGATCCAGCGGATGAGCCATGACGTCCTCGTCATGCGCGACGGCCGGGCGGTGGAACACCGACCCGCTGCCGAGCTGTTCGCCGACCCCAGCGACGAGTACACCCGCCGGCTGCTCGCCGCCGTCCCCCCGGAGCGTCCGCGGGTGTAACGGAATCAGCGCACCGGCGATTGACTTGTAGAGGTACGGATGGATGGGTTCGGCCGTTGTCAGGGCGATCGAACCGAGAACGAGGCGTTGGGCGCTGCGGAACCAGGTTCCGTGTCGGGGGAGTCGGCTGCGCAGGGCAGCCGTGACGGCGACGTCACGCTCCTGGAATCAAGGAGTCGATGTATATGGATGCACGAGTCGTAGTCGGCCGGAAGCGGATCACCGCCGCGCTGGCCACCGGAATGATCGTGTCGATCACGGCGCTCGTCGCCGGTGTGTCGCCCGCGCTCGCGGAACCGGGAGGCGGTGGATCCGGTCCGACGACCACGGTCGTGGTGCCCGAACCCAAGGCCGAACCCAAGGGCGAGCCGAAGGCCGAACCCGCCGAGCAGGCGGAGCAGGCGCCGGCCCGCGAGGCTCCCGCAGCCGAGCCGGCCGCCCCGAAGCAGGCCGAGGCGCCTGCCGTGACCCAGGCACCCGCCGCCGAGGCGCCCGCCGTCGAGGCGCCGCCGGTCAGCCAGGCACCCGCCGCCGCGGAGCCCGAGCCCCGGACCCAGGCCCCCAGGCCGCAGACCCAGGCGCCGAAGCCCGCACCCGCCGCGCCACCGGCGAGCAGCACGACCGCCACCAAGGCGCCGGCACCGTCGGCCACGCCGTCGCCGGCCACCACCGCCGCCGAGCGTCCCGCGCCGTCGGAGTCGTCGGCACCGCAGTCCAACGCACCGGACGCGGCGGCGCCGGAGGGCAGGACGCCCCGGACCGAGGCGCCGAAGAGCACGACACCGGAGAGCCGGGCACCGGAATCCGGTGTGCCGCCGACCGAGTCGACGTCGCCGAGCGAGTCGGCCGCACCGTCGGACGGCAGTGCGCCGACCACCCAGCCCGCCGAGCCGACGGATCCGAGCACGTCTGAGACCGCCGAGCCCAGCGAGGGCCGGACGTCGGGCACCGAGACGGGCGACCCCGACGAGCAGACCGCCACCTCGAGCGTCTCGCAGGCCGCCCGCGCCATCGAGACCGCCGAACCCGAGACGCTCGTCGCGCCGGTCGAGGACGTCGCGGTGGCCAAGACCGCCAAGGTGGTCGAGCTGCCCGACCCGGCGCCGGCGCCCAAGGAGGAGATCGACCAGATCGCACGGTTGATCGACCTGCCGAACGTGCCGCGCGACCTGCCCGGTCTCGACCGCGCCCGCGACGAGGACCGCACGTACGACGTCCGCCGCGCGGGCGCCTGGGACCGCAACGTCCGGCAGTGGAGTCCGGACTGGGTGGAGTACGACGACTACTACCGTCCGGTGCTGAGCAATCCGTACCGCGACCCGGTCCGCATCGTCTACGTCTACGAGAACCGGCCGCGCATCGCGCACATCCCGCCGCTGTCGCGGATCGTGCTCGAGGTCGCGCAGTACGCGGCGTACAGCTTCACGGCCATCGTGGAGAGCGCCGTGAGCACCGTCGTGAACACCGCGCTGAACGTGGCGGTCGGCAGCTTCTTCGGTGGCGGCTTCTTCCCCGGCATCGGCCTGCCGTTCCCCGCGCCGCCGCCCCCGCTGCTGCGCTACGACAACGTGCCGGTGTTCGTGAACTACCAACGCGCGCAGTACGAGCCGTTCCGCGTGCAGCGCATCGTCGACGTCGGCAACGACGCGCGCTTCGGCGAGCGCAAGGTGCTGCTCGACGGCGTCACCCCGGCCTGGGGTGAGTGGACGCAGACCCCGGCCGGCGAGCGGCAGTTCGAAGTGCACCGCACGCAACAGTTCCCGGGCCTCGACCAGCCCAGCGAGGCGCCGCTGCCCGGTGACTACCAGCTTCGGCTGCTGTCCGACGAGTCCCCGTCCGCGGGGCTCAACCGGCGCGACGTCTACCTGATGACGGCCGCGGGGCTCTGCGCCATCCTCAGCGTCGGCGCCGTGCTGGTGGCGATGGCGATGGGACGCCGGAGAAACGCCTAGTTCGCGCACTCGCAGGACCCTGGCGGTCGTGACCTCGGTCGCGGCCGCCACGGTCGTGGTGCAGTGCCCGTCGCCCGAGCCCACGACCGCGCCGTCGGTGTCGTCGACCACCCGGCCACCGGCCGAGCCGGATCCGGCGCGTCCCGCGTCGATCCATCCGGTGACGACGGCCGAGCTGGGGCCGACGTGGCGACCGGGATGCCCGGTGCCCGCCGAGCGGCTGCGTCGAATCGACCTGCCCTACCGCGGATTCGACGGCCGCACCCACCGCGGCGAACTCGTCGTCGACGAAGCACTCGCCGCCGACGTCGTCGACGTGTTCGGCGAGCTGTACCGGCAGTGGTTCCCGATCGAACGGATGCGGACGGTGGACCGGTATCCGGGTGCCGACGACGAGACGTCGATGCGCGACAACAACACGTCGGCGTTCAACTGTCGCGCACTGCCCAGCGGCCGGTGGTCGCTGCACGCACTCGGCCGCGCGATCGACGTCAACCCGCTGCTGAATCCCTACGTCTCGGCATCCGAGCTGCAACCCGCGACGGCAGGCCCGTACCTCGACCGGCGCCGCACCGACCCGGGGGTGCTACACGCCGACGATCCGGCCGTCGGCGCGTTCCTCCGGCGTGGCTGGCGGTGGGGCGGCAATTGGCGCGCACCCAAGGACTACCAGCACTTCGAGCGCTGACACCGGCGCTACCTACAGAGGTCGATGATCTTGGCGTTGAGCGCGTCGGCGTCGCGCAGACGTCCGGCCTGGGTGGCATCGGTGTTGGGGATGCCCGCCGTCGCGGCCGCACCCACGTCGGTCAGGACATCCGCGAAGCGCTTGACCGCCTCGCCCAGTTCGGGCGGCGTGGCCGGGGTGACCTTCGCGTACAGGTACTGGCCGCCGGCGAGCAGCGACACCCGCGCGTTCGCGGCGACCGCCAGGGTGCCCGAGACGTCGCCCTCACCGCCCGGCGGCGCGATGTTGGTGTTGCGCGAGACGCCCGTCCGCACCGTGTCGAACGCGGCGCAGACCCGCTGCTTGTCCTCGGCGCGCTGCTGGTCGGTGACGTCCGACCCGCTCGACTGCGCCGAGGAGTCCGACCGCGCGGGGCTGCGGAAGTCCCAGACGGCGAGTCCGAGAGCGGCGACGGCGATCACCAACGCCGCCAACGACACCCACTTCGAGCTGGTCGACCCCGTCGTCGACGTGTGTGTCACGATCGCCGCTACGGCGTGACCGGCCAGGCCCACACGGACATGTCGCCGCGCGGGTAGTTCATGCAGACGTCGGTGGCCTTGGCCACCACGCCCTTGTTGTTGAAGAAGACCTTGGCCCAGTTGCCCCAGCGGGTCGCCACCTGCTCGTAGTACACGTTGGTGGCGGTGTCCTCGGAGTACTGCCGACGGGCAGTGGGGCTCAGCGAGTAGAACCAGTGGATCCGGTCGACCGCGGCCTGCTGCACGTCGGCCGGCCGGTTGTTCTTGTCGATGATGTAGCGCTCGAAGTACACCGGGCTGGTGTCGCGGGCGGCGGCGAGGTACTGCTCGGCGTCGCACTGCGTCTGGATCTGGCGCCGCGGGATCGGGAAGTCGTCGGTGGAGTCGGCTGCCGCGGGGACGACGAAGGTCGTCGCCGCGATGCCGACGGCTGCCGCGACGAGGCTCCCGCGGCGCGTGAGGGTGCGCATGCTCTTCATGATGCTCCTAGTGCTCAGGCGGTGGGTACGGGTTGGTCGACCTTGGACGTCGGCGGGGGAGGCGTCGGCCACGGCGAGGGCAGTGGCCGGGTCCGGACGTTCTGCGGCCACCAGAACCAGCGGCCGAGGAGTGCGGCGATCGACGGCATCATCAGGGAGCGCACGATCAGGGTGTCGAACAGCAGGCCCAGTCCGATCGTCGTGCCCACCTGCCCGATCACGGTCAGCTCACTGACCGCCATCGACATCATCGTGAACGCGAAGACCAACCCCGCCGAGGTGACCACCGACCCGGTGCCACCCATCGAACGGATGATGCCGGTGTTGAGCCCGGCGTGGATCTCCTCCTTGAAGCGGGCCACCAGCAGCAGGTTGTAGTCGGCGCCCACGGCGAGCAGGATGATCACCGCCATCGCCATGACCATCCAGTGCAGCTCGATGCCCAGGATGTGTTGCCAGATCAGCACCGACAGGCCGAACGAGGCGCCCAGCGAGAGCACGACCGTGCCCACGATCACCGCCGACGCCACGACGCTGCGGGTGATCAGCAGCATGATGATGAAGATCAGCGCCAGCGCCGAGATCCCCGCGATCAACAGGTCGTAGTCGTTGCCGTCGGACATGTCCTTGAACACGGCTGCGGTACCGCCGAGGTACACCTTCGAGCCCTCGAGCGGGGTGCCCTTGATGGCCTCCTTGGCCGCGTCCTTGATCTTGTCGATCCGCGCGATTCCGTCGGCCGACATCGGGTCGCCCTCGTGGGCGATGATGAAGCGCACCGACTTCCCGTCGGGTGAGATGAAGTTCTTCATGCCGCGCTTGAAGTCCTCGTTGTCGAAGATCTCCGGCGGCAGATAGAACGAGTCGTCGTTCATCGACGCGTCGAACGCCTCACCCATCGCGGTCGCGTTCTCCGAGCCCGCGGTCTGCTGATCCTGCATGCCCTTCTGCGTCGCGTACTGGGTCAGCAGCATCGTCTTCATGGTCTTCATCGTCGAGATCATTTGCGGCATGAGCGCCGTCAGCTGCGGCAGCAACGAATCGAGTCGCTCGAGTTCCGGGAGCAGCGCCTGGATGTCCTCGGTCAGCGTGTTGACGCCGTCGAGCGTGTCGAACACCGAGCGGATCGCCCAGCAGACCGGGATGTCGTAGCAGTGCGGTTCCCAGTAGAAGTAGCTGCGGATCGGACGGAAGAAGTCGTCGAAGTTGGCGATGCTGTCGCGCAGCTCGGCCGTGTGGACCGCGGTGGTCTTGAACTTCTCGACCATCGAGTGGGTGACGTCGGCCATCTGTTCGGTCAGGCCCGACATCGTGGTCATCGAGTCGATGGTCGTCTGCATGTCGTCGGCCTGCTTGCGCAGGTTGACCATCATGTCCTGCATGTACTTCTCGTTCAGCTTCTGCGTGGTGCCCTGCATGCTGATCAGGAAGGGGATCGAGGTGTGCTCGATCGGCTTGCCCTCGGGGCGGGTGATCGTCTGGACGCGGGCGATGCCCTCGGTGCGGAACACCGCCTTGGCGATCTTGTCGACCACCAGGAAGTCCGCCGAGTTGCGCAGGTCGTGATCGCTCTCGACCAGCAGCAGCTCGGGGTTCATCCGGGACTGCGAGAAGTGCCGGTCGGCCGCCGCGTACCCCTCGTTGGCGGGGAGGTCGGCGGGCAGGTAGTTGCGGTCGTTGTAGTTGGTCTGGTAGCCGGGCAGCGTGAGCAGACCGACGAGGGCCAGCGCGACCGTGCCGATCAGGATCGGTCCGGGCCACCGGACGACGGCGGCACCGATCTTCCGCCAGCCCCGGGTGCGCAGCGCGCGCTTGGGCTCGAGCAGACCGAATCGGCTCGCGACGGTGACGATGGCCGACCCCAGCGACAGGGCGGTCAGCACGCAGACCACCATGCCGATGGCGAGCGGGACGCCGAGTGTCTGGAAGTAGGGCAGCCGGGTGAAGGACAGGCAGAACGTGGCGCCGGCGATGGTCAGGCCGGAGCCGAGCACGACGTGGGCGGTGCCACCGAACATCGTGTAGTACGCGCGTTCCCGGTCCTCGCCGAGGCTGCGTGCCTCCTGATATCGGCCGATCAGGAAGATGGCGTAGTCGGTGGCGGCGGCGATGGCGAGGGTGACCAGCAAGTTGGTCGCGAACGTCGAGAGGCCGATGATCTCGTGGTAGCCCAGGAACGCGACCACGCCGCGCGACGCCGACAGCGACAGGACCACCATGACGAGCACGATCAGGATGGTGGCGATCGACCGGTAGACCAGCAGCAGCATCACGATGATGACGCTGAAGGTGGCGATCTCGATCATCGTCATGCTGCGGTCGCTGGCGATGTGCTGGTCGGCGGCCAGTGCGGCGGGACCGGTGACGTAGGCCTTCACGCCGTCCGGGGCAGGGATGCTGTCGACGATGTCCTGGACCGCGTCGATCGACTCGTTGGCCAGCGTCTCGCCCTGGTTGCCCGCGGTCTTCACCTGGACGTAGGCGGCCTTGCCGTCGGAACTCTGCGAGCCGGTCGCGGTGAGCGGATCGCTCCAGAAGTCCTGGATGGACTGGACGTGCTCCGGGTCGGCCCGGAGCTTCTCGATCATCTGGTCGTAGTAGGCGTGCGCCTCGTCGCCGAGGGGCTGCTCGCCCTCGAGGACGATCATGGCCGAGCTGTCGGAGTCACCCTCCTCGAACACCTGGCCGACGCGCTTCATCGCGATCATCGACGGGGCGTCCGCGGGGCTCATCGACACGGCGCGCATCTGCCCGACGGTCTCGAGCTGCGGCGTCACCGCGGGGATGTTGACGATCGCGATCAGCAAGATCCAGCCGAGGATCACCGGAAGCGCGAAGGTGCGGATGATGCGCGGGACGAGCGGTCGTGCGTACTGCGGGGTGGCCGGGAACGCGTCGGTGTTCGCGTCCGAGGTCGGGTGGGTCATGCAGACTTCACCAGGCAGAACGTCTGGGCGGCGACGCCGGTCGACGTGCGCTCGTCCTTCACCTCGTCGTCGACGGTCACCCTGCACGTGATGGAGGTGCCGTCACCCTGGGCCACGATGTTCGGCTGGGCGGCGGGGGCGGTGGTGCTCAGCGTCAGCGACCACGGCAGCATGGCGCCGTCGACGCGCTGCGGCTTGGCGTCGAGATCCAGGTAGTTGATGTCGGCGTAGGCGCCGGGATCGCCGAAGATCTCGTATTTCACGACCTTGGGGTCGAACGGCTCGGGATCGTCGGCGAACTGCACGGGCGTGACGGTGATGCCTTCGGCGCCGAAGAACGTGCGGATGCGGGAGACGGTGAACCCTGCGATCAACACCACCACGAGGATCAGGATGGGGATCCACGTCTTCTTCAACACGCCGGTCACGGCGCCACCTCATTCATCGTGTGTGCGATCACTTTTCTCATCAGCCTCACAGGTTAGCCAATGTAACTGATAGATTAGCCTGGTTAAGTTGTTGATGGCGACCCCCACTCCCGGCGCCAGTGTGTGACGGGGACCACTGCCCGATGAGGGCAGGTCACGGGGTTGCGAGACCAGTCAATCACGTCGCTCGTCGGATAGGGTAAGTCCACAAATGGGTACATACGGAAACCGCTGGATGCGCGCGGGCATCCTCGCGACGCTCGGCGCAGCGACCATCACGTTCGCGGCACCGGCGAGCGCCGACGTCGACACCGACTTCACCAATCAGCTGCACACCTACGGTATCTACGGCGGCAAGGACTACAACGCCTGGATCGGCAAGATCGTCTGCAAGCGGATGCGCACCGGTCTCGACGCCAACGCCTACGAGGCGGCCACGTTCCTCAAGCTGAACCTCGACAAGGACAGCACCGAGCAGCAGGTCTACCAGTTCCTCGGCGGCGCCATCCAGTTCTACTGCCCCGACCAGCGTCCCGTCCTCGAGCGACTGGCGGGCCAGCCCGCCGGCACGGCACCCGTCGACGAGGCCGATCCCGGCCCCGCCGGGCCGCCGCTGCCGTCCGAGCGCTGAGTCAGACCCGCGCGGGCATCCGGTCCCAGCCGCGCACGGCGGCGGTCGCGACCAGGGTCGCGCCGGTCAGGTCCACGTCCCACTCCGGGAACCGCTTGAGGATCTCGTCGAGCGCGATCCTGCCCTCCAGCCGCGCGAGCGCCGACCCGAGGCAATAGTGCGCGCCCACCCCGAATGCGAGGTGGGCCCGCGCCTCCCGGTGGATGTCGAAGACGTCGCCGTCGGGCGGGAACTGCCGGTGGTCGCGGTTGGCGGCGCCGGTGAGCAGCAGCATCGCGCTGCCGGCGGGCACCGTCGCGCCGTGGTACTCGACGTCGCGGGTGACGTACCTGCCGACGTTCTGCGCGGGCGGCTCGAATCGAAGCAACTCCTCGATGGTCTGCGGTATCAGTGACCGGTCCGCCGCCACCTGGCTGCGCTGGTCGGGATGCTCGGCGAGCACCTTGCCCGCGAACCCGATGAGCCGGGTCGAGGTCTCGTTGCCCGCGGTGGCGACCACGTTGAGGTACATCAGCAGCTCGTCGCGGGTGAGCCTGCGCGTCACCCCGTGCTCGTCGGTGAACTCGACGGTCAACAGGTCGGTCATGATGTCGTCGGACGGATGCCGGGCCCGCCACTCGATGTAGTCGGCGAACATCTGGCCCGCGTCGAGGCCGTCGGCGGCCAGCTTCATGGGTTCGCCCGCCTCGGTCTTCATCTGCTCGTTGCCGTGGTCGCGGATCGACTCCTGGTCGGAATCCGGGATGCCCAGCAGCAAGCTGATCGTCTTCATCGGCATCTGCGCCCCGAGATCGGTGACGAAGTCGAAGTGCCCCGTGCCGACCAGCGGGTCGAGGCTCTGCGCGCAGAACGCCCGCACGCGATCCTCGAGTTCGGCGATCTTGCGCGGGGTGAACATCCGCGCCACCAGCTTGCGGTGGATGTCGTGGACCGGTGGGTCCTCGAAGACCAGTGTGCCCGGCGGGATCTCGATGTCCGCCTTGATCAGTTCGAGGATCACCCCCCGCGCCGAGCTGAACGTCCGGTGGTCGACGAGTGCCTTGCTGACGTCGTCGTAGCGGGTCAGGGCGTAGAAGTCGTACCGCTCGTCGTAGTAGAGCGGCGCCTCCTCGCGCAGTCGCGCGAGCATCGGGTAGGGGTCGGCGTTGAGCGTCTGGTCGTACGGGTCGTACCGGAGGCCCTCGGAGTGGGTGACCGTCATGGGAACCATCGCTTCCGCTGCGCCGACTGGGGACCGTGCACTGACAACTGTCAGTGCGGCGCTGACGAATGTCAATGCTCGACTGACGGACGTCAGCCATCCGCGACCGCGCGGAGCCCGCGGGTGTGACAATGGCCGGGTGACGCGATCGGTGCCGAAGGACGGCCTCAAGCCCAGGGCCGCGGACCTGCAGCGCCGCCAGACCCACGAGCGCATCTTCCGCGCCGCCATCGCGGAGTTCAAGCGCGCCGGCATGGCCGAGGCCGACATCGGCGCCATCGTCACCGCCGCCGGCGTCGCCCGCGGGACGTTCTACTTCCACTTCCCCTCCAAGGAGCACGTGCTGCTCGAACTCGAACGCCGGGAGGAGAAGCGGATCGCCGCGGAGATGACGCGGTTCGCCCAGACCACGGACGTCCTGGTGGACGTGCTCGCCGACGTGGTCCGCGTGGTGACCGCGGCCGAACGCCGCCTCGGGCACCGCCTGTTCAAGGACGTTCTGGCCGTGCACTTCTCGCCGTCCCGACCACCCGACGACGAATGGACCGACCACGAGATCATCGTCGTGCTCGTCGGTCGGCTCGAGGCCGCCCGCGCCCGCGGCGACGTGGACCCGTCCGTGGACGCCAGCCTGTCCGCGATGTACTTCCTGCTGGGCCTCTACGCGCTGCTCACCACCACGCAGCGATCGAGTGCACTGCGCACCTTCATGCTCGACGACTTCGTGGCGCAGTTCTGGCGGGGGATCGAGGCGCGGTGACCACGGATTTGGACGTCGGCGTCTACGTCCCGCAGATGGGCTTCACCTACGCCGACGTCCTGCACCGCGCGATGCGCTGCGAGGAACTCGGCATCCGCTCGCTATGGCTCTACGACCACATGTACGGCCCCGGTGTGCCGACCATCCCGTCGCTGGAGGCATGGACCCTCGCCACCGCGCTGCTGGCCCGCACGACGCGGCTACGGGTCGGCCACATGGTGCTGTGCAACGGGTTCCGCCATCCCGCGGTCCTGGCCAAGATGGCCACCACGCTCGACCAGATCTCCGGTGGGCGTCTCGAAATCGGCATCGGCAGCGGCTCGATCGAGGACGAACACGTGCGGATGGGTCTGCCGTGGGGCACCTTCCGCGAACGGTCCGAGCGCCTCGGGGAGACCCTCGAGATCCTGACCCAGGCGTTCGCCGACGGCGTCGTCGACTTCGAGGGCGTGCACCACCGCGTCCGCGACATGCCGATCGTGCCGGGTCCGGTCCAGACGCCGCGGCCGCCCATCGTCGTCGGCGGCGTCGGCGAGAAGTACACGCTGCCGCTGGTCGCCCGCTACGCCGACGTCTGGAACGTCCCGACCTACGCCCTCGACGACCTCGAACGCAGGATCGACCTCCTCCGGTCGGCGTGCGCCGACGTGGGCCGCGACGCGGGTGAGATCGTGCTGTCGATCGAGGCCGTCATGGGGCTCGCCGCCGACGACGCCGAGCTGCCCGAGGTGCGCGCCCGCACCGAGAAGCGGTTCGGCGCGCCCGGATTCGGACTCCGCGACGGCGGGCTGGTCGGCACGCCCGGCATGGTCGTCGACCGCATCGCCGAACTCCGGTCGCTGGGCTTCGGTCAGATCGTGCTCTTCACCCACGACCGCGCCTCCGACCGCACGCTCGACCTGCTCGCCGACCGGGTGATCGGCGAACTCTAGTCGTCGGTGACCGTCACCGTGACGGGGCCGACGTTCCAGATGTCGTCGCAGTACTCCGTGATCGCGCGGTCGGACGAGAACTTGCCGCTGCGCGCGGTGTTGAGGATCGACATCCGCGACCAGGCGTCCGGATCCTGCCAGGCCGCCGCGACCCGGTCCTGACACTCGACGTACGCCCGGTAGTCGGCCATCACCAGGAACGGGTCGTCGTGGACGAGGTTGTCCACCAGCGGACGGAACACCTCGATGTCGCCGTGCGAGAACTGACCCGACGAGATGAGCCCGAGCACCGCCTGGAGTTCGTCGTCGGCGTCGACGTACGCGCCCGGGCGGTACCCGTCGCGCTTGACCTGCTCCACCTCCGACTCGGTCAACCCGAACAGGAAGAAGTTCTCGTGCCCGGCCTCGTCGCGGATCTCGACGTTGGCCCCGTCCAGCGTGCCGATCGTCAACGCGCCGTTCAGCATGAACTTCATGTTGCCGGTGCCCGACGCCTCCTTGCCCGCCGTCGAGATCTGCTCGCTGAGGTTGGCGGCCGGGTAGATCAGGTGTGCGCTCTGCACGTTGAAGTTGGGGACGAACACCACCTTCATGAGCCGGCTGACCTCGGGATCGTTGTTGACCGTCTCGCCGACCGCGTTGATCAGCTTGATGATCCGCTTGGCCATGACGTAGCCGGGCGCGGCCTTGCCGCCGAACACGTAGGCGCGCGGGGCGAGGTCGATGCCGGGGTTCTGCTTGATGCGCAGGTACTGGCGGATGATGTGCAGCACCGACAGGTGCTGGCGCTTGTACTCGTGGATGCGCTTGACCTGAATGTCGAACATCCACGTGGGGTCCAGTTCCACCCCCACGGTCGAGAGCAGGTAGTCCGACAGCCGGGACTTGTTGGCCCGCTTGACCTCCCGCCACTCGCTGCGGAAGGCGGGATCGTCGACGAAGGCCTCCAGCCCGCGCAACCGGTCGAGGTGGGTGAGCCACCCGTCGCCGATCGTGCGGTCGAGCAGCCCCCGCAGGCCCGGATTGGACAGCGCGAGGAAGCGCCGCGGAGTGACGCCGTTGGTCTTGTTGGAGAAGCGTTCCGGCCACAGCTCGTAGAAGTCCTTGAGGACGCTGGCCTTGAGCAGGTCCGAGTGCAGGGCCGCGACGCCGTTGATCGCGTGGCTGCCGACGGTGGCGAGATGCGCCATCCGCACGGTCTGACCGCCGTCCTCACCGATCAGCGACATCCGCCGGACCCGCTCGACGTCGCCGGGAAAGTGCGACCGGACCTCGTCGAGGAAGCGGCGGTTGATCTCGTAGATGATCTCGAGGTGCCGCGGCAGGGACTCGCGGAACAGGTTGAGCGACCACTTCTCCAGCGCCTCGGGTAGCAGCGTGTGGTTGGTGTAGCCGAACGTCGCCACGGTGATGCGCCAGGCGTCGTCCCAGTCGAGGCGCCGCTCGTCGACCAGGATCCGCATCAGCTCCGCGACGCCGATCGAGGGGTGGGTGTCGTTGAGCTGCAACGCGAAACGCTCGGGTAGGTCGTGCAGCGAGGCGTCGGCGAGGTCGTCCATGATGTGCACGACGTGCTGCAGTGAGCACGACACGAAGAAGAACTGCTGCAGCAGCCGCAGGCGCTTGCCGGCCTCGGGCTCGTCGTTGGGGTAGAGCACCTTGGTGACGGTCTCCGAGGTCACCTCCTCCTCGACGGCCTTGTAGTAGTCGCCGGTGTTGAACGCCGCGAGCGCGAACGACTCGACGGCGCGGGCGCTCCACAGCGTCAGCACGTTGCACGTGTGCACGCCGTAACCCTGGATCGGGGTGTCGTACGCGACGCCCTTGATCACCTGCTTGGGCCACCACCGCACCCGGGCGACTCCGTGATCGTCGACGTACTGCTCGGTGTGACCGCCCCAGTTCACCAGGTAGTTGACGTCGGGCTTGGCGATCTCCCAGGGGTTGCCGTTGGCCAGCCAGTTGTCGGTGAGTTCCACCTGCCAGCCGTCGGAGAACTCCTGCCGGAAGATGCCGAACTCGTAACGGATGCCGTATCCGATCGCCGGCCGCTCCAGCGTCGCCAGCGAGTCCAGGTAGCACGCGGCGAGCCGGCCCAGGCCGCCGTTGCCCAGTCCCGGCTCGGGCTCGCAGGCCAGGACCTCCTCGACGTCCTGCCCGAGCGAGGTGAGCGCCTCCGCCGCGGCAGCCTCGATGCCGAGGTTCAGCAGGTTGTTGCCCAGCTGCGGTCCCATCAGGAACTCCGCCGACAGGTAGCAGGTGACCTTCTTGCCGAGGTCCAGGGAGGTCTGGGTAGACGCCACCCGGTTGTCCTGCATGCGGTCGCGGACCGCCAGCGCGAGCGCACGGTAGTAGTGCTCGGGCTTCAGCGCCGCCACCGGCCGGCCGATCGAGTACCGCAGGTGGTCGGTGATGGCCTCCCGCAGATCGTCGGACTCCAATCCGGATCGCAGGTGCGATGCTTCGGCTGCCGCTGTGTTCGCTAGGTCGGTCACCGCGCGATTGTGGCAGTGATGCGTGCACTCGGCAGGCCGAACAGGCGACCACGAGGTGAACGCGGAGGTCAGCCGGCTCCCTTGCCGTTGTCGACCCGGTACACCGCCCCGTGGACGGCTGCCGCCTCGTCGCTGGCGAGGAAGGCGATCACGTTGGCCACGTCGGCCGTCGCCATGAACCCCCGCGGCGAGGCGATCCGCATGATGAGGTCCCAGTCGGCGCCCTCGGG
Source organism: Mycobacterium sp. PTI7 (assembly GCF_056679845.1). Taxonomy (NCBI): domain Bacteria; kingdom Bacillati; phylum Actinomycetota; class Actinomycetes; order Mycobacteriales; family Mycobacteriaceae; genus Mycobacterium; species Mycobacterium sp. PTI7. The sequence goes on along the minus strand of NZ_CM155252.1, from coordinate 2,506,778 downwards.
CGCGGCGAACTCGGTGGTCTGCGCGGTCGGCATGCCGCCCGGGCACACCGCGTTGACCCGCAGTTGCGACTTGGTGAACTCGACCGCCAGCGCGCGGGTCAGCCCCACCAGGCCGTGCTTGGCCGAGCAGTACCCCGCCGAGTACACCTCGCCCTCCACCCCGGCGATCGAGCTGACGTTCACGATGTTGCCCGCGGTCTCCAGCAGGTGGGGCAGTGCGGCGCGGCACAGGAAGAACGGACCGTTGAGGTTGACGGCCAGGTCGCGCTCCCAGTCCTCGTCGGTCATCGACGAGGTGTGTCGCATCTGGTGGAAGCCCGCCACGTTCACCAGCACGTCGAGCCGGCCGAACGCCGCGACGCAGTCGTCGACGGCCCGCCGGCATTCCGCCGACGAGGTCACGTCGACCGACGCGTACCGGCCGCCCGGGACGTCGGCGAACACCTCCGCCATCCGGTCGGCGTCGCGCGCGATGCCGAACACCGAGGCGCCGCGTCCGGCGAAGAGCTGAGCCGTGGCGGCGCCGAGCCCCGCCGAGGTACCGGTGATCAGGGCGACCTTGCCCTCGAGTCCACTCATCCCCGCACCTTCTCACGAATGAAATGGCAGACGCTGCCCGACTTCGCTGCGATACTGCTGGACATGTCGATCACCCGTGCCCTCGCCGTGGCCGCCACCGCCGTCTGCGCGACGGCCACAGCGGCACTCGGGTTCGCCGGACCCGCCCAGGCCGACCAGGTGATGGAGGGTATCTACAGCTACACGCAAGGCGACGTGACCGCGGAGTGGACCATCTTCCCGAGTTGCGTGCCCACCGTCGGCGACCTGCGCGCCAACCTCGAGTTGCCGGTGGCGTGCCGCCTGCACGTGGCGCCGAGCAACACCCGCGTGGCCGGCGGCGACGCGCGCCTCGCCGGCAACGTCTGGAAGTTCTCGACCACCAAGAAGAACGGCATGACGTGCCCGGACGGCGTCACCAAGGCGCCGATCATGGAGACCTACGAGTTCGACGACATCACGATGAGCGGCACGCGGACGGTGTCCTTCGCCGACGCGTGCGACGGGCAGGTGCTCGGCGACCTCGTCACCTATCCGTTCACCCTCGCCTACAAGGGCCCACTGTCCATCCCGGTCGACCGGTACCCGCTGTACTGCGAGCCCGGCGGCCTGAAGAGGTGCTTCTGAGCCTCGAGCCGATCGTCTGTCAGCACTGCGGTGGACCGACCGAGTTCCGCCGCTGGGGTGACGCCGTGGAGTTCAGCGGCGACGACGAGCTGGTGACCTACCGCGCCGTCTGCGTGGGCAGGTGCCCGGGATTCCAGCAGACCGCCGAGTCGACCATCGACCCGGACGGCGAGTACTCCGTGTGGGAATCCCGGTACTGACCGCCGGTGCGGAATAGGGTCGGCCGGTGACGTCCCCGGTCGCCGAACCCACCCGGCTGATGCACTACCAGAGCAGGACCGAATGGTGGCTCGCGGTGATGGCGCTGGCCTTCCTGGCGCTGTACTCCGTCGACGTCCTCGAACGACCCGGCGGGGACGCCGGCGTCTGGCTCGATCGCGCGATGGTCGTCATCTGGGCGTGCTTCGGCGTTGACTTCCTGATCCGGCTGTACCTGGCGTCGCCGCGGGGCAGGTGGCTGCTGTGGCACCTGCCCGAAGTCGTGATCCTCGTCCTGCCGGTGCTCCGCCCGCTGCGGCTGCTGAGCCTGACGATCGTCATCGGCTACCTGCAGCGCGCGATCGGCCGCACCATCCGCGGCCGCGTCACCGTGTTCACCTCGTGCGGAGCGGTGCTGCTCATCTACGCCGCGGCGCTCGCGATGCTCGACGCCGAACGGGATCACAACGGCGACATCGCCAACTTCGGCGACGCGCTGTGGTGGTCGTTCACCACGGTGACCACCGTCGGGTACGGCGACACCGTGCCCGTCACGGTGGTGGGCCGACTGATCGCGGTCGCCCTCATGGTGGCCGGTGTCAGCCTGCTGGCGGTGGTCACCGCGACGCTGGCGTCGTGGATCGTCGAGCGCGTCGCGGCGGAGGACACCAGGAGCCGGGCGGCGACGGCGGCCCAGATCGACGAACTCCGCGACGAGGTGCGCAAACTCGGGGAGTCGTTGCGGACCGCCGCATATGGTGAGTCGACCGACGGGCGGACCGACGCGAAAGAGGTGACATGACCAAGCGAGTCGTGGTCTGGGGAACGGGCTTCGTGGGCAGGATGGTGATCGCCGAGATCGCGCGGCACCCCCTCTTCGAGCTGGTCGGCGTCGGCGTGTCCAACCCCGACAAGGTCGGCCGCGACGTCGGCGAGATCTGCGGCCTGGACCAACCGCTCGGACTCGCGGCCACCGACGACGTCGACGCGCTGATCGCGCTGCGGCCCGACGCGCTGGTCCACTACGGGCCCACCGCGGCACGGGCCGACGACAACATCGCACTCATCACCCGGTTCCTGCGCGCGGGCATCGACGTGTGCTCGACCTCGATGACGCCGTGGGTGTGGCCGGCGATGTCGCTGAACCCGCCGAACTGGATCGACCCGGTCACCCAGGCCTGCGAGGCCGGCGGGTCGTCGTGCTTCACCACCGGCATCGACCCCGGCTTCGCCAACGACCTGTTCCCCATGACGCTGATGGGCCTGTGCGGCGAGGTCCGCAGCGTGCGCGCGTCGGAGCTGCTGGACTACACCAACTACGAGGGCGACTACGAGTTCGAGATGGGCATCGGCAAGCCGCCCGAGCACCGGCCGTTGCTGGAGAACCCGGACATCCTCGTCTTCGCCTGGGGCGCAACGGTTCCGATGATCGCGCACGCCGCGGGCATCGAACTCGACGAGATCACCACCAGCTGGGACAAATGGGTGACCCCGGTCGAGGTGAAGACCGCCAAGGGCGTGATCCCACCGGGGAACGTCGCCGCCGTGCGGTTCACCATCAACGGCGTCTTCCGGGGTGCGCCCCGCATCGTGCTCGAGCACGTGAACCGGGTGGGCGAGGGGTCGGCGCCGGACTGGCCGACCGGCACCGACGACGACGTCTACCGCGTCGACATCGAGGGCAGTCCGAGCATCTCCCAGGAGACCAAGTTCCGCTTCACCGACGGGTCCGGACGCGATGCCGCTGCCGCCGGATGTCTGGCCACCGGACTGCGCGCGCTGAACGCCGTCCCCGCCGTCAACGACCTGCCGCCCGGCTGGGTGACGGCACTGGATCTCCCCCTCATCGCGGGAGCGGGCACAATTCGTTGACGTGACGGATGGACGAGGGCTCTCGATCGGTGCCGCAAACCTCAGGGCGGTAGCCGTCGGACGTGCGGCCGTCCGCCGGACCGCGGTACTGACCACGTTCGGGCACCGGCCGGCCGAGGTGGGGGTGCCCGGCGAGAATCCCGGCCTGAACGAACGCGGACTGGTCATCAGCGACTTCGTCGACCGGGTGGGCGACCCCGTCGCCCTGCTGGCGTCCGACGGCTCCGCCCACCGCGCGGACGCCCTGCTCGCCGACGCGCTCCGCGCGATGCTGCACACGCTGGGGCAAAGGCCGCCCTCCGACCCCGTCGGCGTCGCCCACCCTGCGCACTGGCGGCCCGCCACGGTCGAGGCGCTACGCGGTGCCCTCGCCGACCTGCCCGACTTCCGCACACCGCGACCCCTGCTGCTCGTCTCCGACGCCACGGCCGCCCTGACCGCGGTGCAGCAGGATCCCGGCGTTCCCTCCCGCGGCGTGATCGCGCTGTGCGACTTCGGCGGCACCGGCACCACCATCACGCTCGCCGACGCCGCCTCGGGCTTCGCGCCGGTGGCACCGTCCGTCCGCCACCTCGACCTCTCGGGCGACCTCGTCGACGCGGCACTGCTCCGACACGTGATCGCCGGGTTGTCCGACGCCGGTCCGGTGGACGTGACCGGCACGTCGGCGATCGGCTCGCTCACCCGGCTGCGGGCCCAGTGCCGCACGGCCAAGGAGCGGCTGTCGACGACGCCGGTGGCGGCGCTGGCCGCCGACCTCCCCGGACGCCACGGCGAGATCCGGGTGACGCGCCGGGAACTCGACGAGGCCATGCACCAGCCGCTCGCCGGGTTCGTCGCCGAGCTGCAGGATGCGCTGCAGCGCAACGGCGTTCGCCCCGGCGATCTCGCCGCAGTGGTGACTACCGGCGGCGGCGCCCGGATACCGCTGGTCACGACCATGCTCTCGGAGCACTTCCGGGTGCCCGTGATCACCGCACCGCACCCCGAACTGGCCGCCGCGATCGGCGCGGGGGTCGGTGCGGCGCGGGGCACGGTCGTCGACGGCCTCACCTCGGTGGCCCCCGCCGCGGGTGTCGTGGCGGCGGCGTCGGCGCCCACGGGTCTGGCCCCGGCAGCCATCCCGCCCCCACCGCCGGGCGCCGGCGCGGCGCCGGCGCTGGCCTGGTCGGCCGCCGACGACGACATCCCCGACGTGGTGCCCGGACCCGACTACGACCCCGACGCCGGGTTGGGTGACGACGCCCGGCCGGCGATCGCGTTCGCCGACCCCGAGCCGCCCGAGGAGGAGCCCCGACCCTGGTATCGCGGCCCCTACGTCCTCGTGGCGATCGGGCTCGCGCTCGTCCTCCTGGCCGTCGGCGTCGCACTCGTCGTGGTGCTCGGTGACGACGAGGAACCGGCAGGCACCGAGACCGCGACCACGACCGCCACCACGACCGCGGTGCCCCCGCCCGGCGTCGAGCCGCCGGCGGCAACCGAACCGGCGCCCGCGCCGGAGACCGCCGCGCCCCGGCAGGCCCCGCCGCGGGCGACGGTCACCGAGCAGGCCCCGCCGCCCGAGGCGAGCAGCCAGCCGCCCCCGCCGCCCCCGACCACCGAGGCACCCCCGCCACCTGCGACGACCGAGGCGCCCCCACCGCCGTCGACCACGCAGGCGCCGCCGCCGTCGACCACGCAGCCGCCGGTGATCCCCACGCTGCCGTACCAGACCATCCCCGGTCTGCCGTTCGTTCCGTCGCCGTTCCAACCGCCGCAGCCCTAGGCTCGGAGGCATGACCGACGGCCTGCTCTTCAACCCCAACACCTACGACCCGAGCGAGTTCGACGCCGAGACGCGCCGCCTGCTGCGGGCCACCATCGACTTCTTCGAGGGCCAGGGCAAGAAGCGCATCCTCGACGACGACCTCAAGGCTCAGTGGCCCGCCGACTTCGTCGACTTCGTCAAGCGCGAGAAGTTGTTCGCGACGTTCCTGACCCCGTCGGAGTTCGCCGACGGCAACCCCGACAAGCGCTGGGACGGCGCACGCAACGCCGCCCTGGCCGAGATTCTCGGCTTCTACGGGCTCACCTACTGGTACACCGAGCAGGTCACCATCCTCGGTCTCGGGCCGGTGTGGCAGAGCGAGAACAAGGACGCCAAGCTGCGCGCGGCCGATGACCTCGACGCCGGCGAGGTCATGGCGTTCGGGCTCTCCGAGCGCGAGCACGGCGCCGACGTCTACAGCACCGACATGATCCTGACGCCGGCCGGTGAGGAGGACCAGGCCAACGGCATCCTCTACCGGGCGTCGGGGGAGAAGTACTACATCGGCAACGGCAACGTCGCGAGCCTGGTGTCGGTCTTCGGCCGGCGCGGGGACGTGGAGGGCCAGGACGGGTACGTGTTCTTCGCCGCCGACAGCCGCCACGAGGACTACCACCTGATCGACAACGTCGTGCACATGCAGATCTACGTCAGCACGTTCCGGTTGGAGAACTACCCGGTGCGCGCCGAGGACATCCTGCACACCGGCGTCGAGGCCTTCAGCGCGGCGCTGAACACCGTCAACGTCGGCAAGTTCAACCTGTGCTCGTCGTCGATCGGCATGACCGAACACGCCTTCTACGAGGCGATCACCCACGCGCAGAACCGCATCCTCTACGGCAACCCCGTCACCGACTTCGGCCACGTCCGGGTGAACTTCGTCGACGCCTACTCCCGCATGGTGGCGATGAAGGCGTTCAGCAGGCGGGCCGTCGACTACTTCCGCAGCGCGAGCCTCGAGGATCGGCGCTACCTGCTGTTCAACCCCATGACCAAGGCCAAGGTCACCATGGAGGGCGAGACGGTGATGCGGTCGCTGCACGACGTGATCGCGGCGAAGGGCTACGAGAAGAACACGATGTTCCGCGAGGTCGCGCAGCTGATCGGCTGCCTGCCGCGGCTGGAGGGCACCGTCCACGTCAACGTGGGGCTGGTGCTCAAGTTCATGCCGAACTACATGCTCAACCCGCGCGAATACCCGGCGATCCCCACCCGCAACGACGCCGCCGACGACGTGTTCTTCTGGCAGCAGGGCCCGACCCGGGGAGCCGGACAGGTCCAGTTCGCCGACTGGACCCCGGCCTACGAGTCTCACGCCCACATCCCCAACGTCGGCCTCTTCTACGAGCAGGCCACGGCGTTTCGCGATCTGCTGCTCACCGCCGCACCCGACGCGGCGCAGTCGACGAACCTCGACTTCCTGCTCAACGTCGGTCACCTGTTCTCGTTGATCGTCTACGGCCAGCTGATCCTGGAGCAGGCGGAGCTGACCGGCCTCGACGACGACATCCTGGACTCGATCTTCGACTTCCAGGTGCGCGACTTCAGCGCGTACGCCGTTGCGCTGCACGGCAAGCCGACCTCCACGCCGGCGCAGCAGGACTGGGCGCTGGGCGCGATCCGCAAGCCGGTGCCCGACCCGGAGCGGTTCGGGCGGGTGTGGGAACGCGTGCGCGCCCATGACGGCGTCTACGAGATGAGGCCCTGAGCCGGGTGCAGGGGCCGGCCGGTCAGTGCTCGGGGCGCGGCGGCTTCTTCTCGATCACGATCAGCGCCAACGGGATCCGCACCTGAGCCGGTGACGCCGCCAGCCGCTCCGCCACACCGGTCTCCAGGGCGTCGCAGAACGCCTCGGTGCCACCCGCGCGGCCCGGCGCGAGCGCCTCGGTCAGCGTGGCGGACAACGCCGCCCGCGCGAAGGCCGCCCACTGCGCACCGAACGCCGCGGCCTTTCCGTCGCTGCGGTACTGCTTGAAGAAGCGGTCCTCGCCGTCGAACAGCCGAAGGTCCGCGATCGACAGCTTCTCGAACGTGCCGGACGGGGCGAACGGCGACTCGAAGTCCTTGGCCGAGCGGCCCACGATCGGGATGGTCATGCCCGCACGCTCGTCCGCGGTGATCACGTTGCGGGCCACCAGTTCCTCGAGCGTCTCGGAGATGGCCCGCACCAGCGGGCCGAAGCCGAGTTGGCCGTCCTCGTCGAGTCCCATCGTCATCGCCACCAGGCGGCCACCCGGGCACAGTTCCCGGCCCCGGAAGGCGACGAACTCGTGCCAGTCGAAGGCCGCCTGCCTGGCGTAGGCGGCGCGGACGGTGGCGTCCCCGGTGTACGCCGCCAGGAGGTGGTCGCTCACCGGCATCGGGACCCGGGCCAGCCAGTGCAGCGCCCACGCCGACCACGCCAGGTTGACGCTGTTGGACGGCAGGATCTGCTTGTAGTACGACCGGCCGACCGCCGAGGCGAACGACGCGTCGTCCCGCTTCAGGTAGCTGTCCGGATCGTGGGCGAGCGTGCGGAACAGCGCGGTGAAGTCGTTGTCCGGGGCGTCGGTGTGCGTCACCAGGATCGAGTGCTCGGGCTGAGTCCGCTTGCGCAACACCGAGATCGCCGAGCAGATGGGCAGGACGGAGTTGTACCCCGTGCCCGCGCCGTAGTCGGCGATGACGATCGGCCGGGGCGAGCGGGGGATCGGCACGCGGGACGCGGCGTCGTCGAAGAGCGTCATCGCCTGTCGCAGCCCGGCGGCCTGCAGCCGCGAGGCGGCGCTGTACCAGCCGCCGTCCGTCGGCTCCGGTCGCACCACCACGCTCGACTCGGGCATGGAGGAAACGGTAACCCCTCGATCTTGATCGTGACAGGTGAAACGGGGCCGTGACACACTGCGTCACATGAGCCGCCGGACCGGGCCCCGAGTCATGACGCGCGCCGCCGTGTTCGTCATGGCGGTGTCGCTGATCGGCTTCGTGCCCGTGCTCGCCCTCAACGCCTTCGTCTTCGACGACTTCGACGCCTACGGCGAGGTGCCGGTGCCCGGCACGAGCAGCCTCGAACTGCCGCAGGGCGAGGTCAACGTCAGCTTCCACACGCTGGTGATCGGCGGAGGCAACGGCGGGCTACCGATCCCGCAGATGTCCATCGGCATCGTCCCACCCGACGGCGTCCCCGACCCGGTGCTCACCGAGGACGTCGGCACCACCACCTCGGTGAACAACGACTCGCGCATCAGGGTGTGGGTTGCCCAGATACCCGTGGCCGGGACCTACGAGGTGACGGCCAACGGCAACGTCGGTCCCTATCTCAATCCGACGCTCGCGTTCGGGCACGGCACGAAATACGGATACTTGCCCTATGTGCTCGGCGCGGTGTTCGGGCTGGCATTGCTGGCCCTCGTGACGGCGCGGGCGTGGGCTGCGCGCACCCGCCCCGCCGTCGCGCCGCGCGGCTACGTCGCACCGGCGGCAACGTTCGTGCCCACCGATCAGGGTGTCCGCCTGCAGGAGCTGACCATGCTTGCCCGCCTACGCGATTCGGGCGCCCTGACCGACGCCGAGTTCGAGGCCGAGAAGAAGCGCGTCCTCGACGGCCGGTGATGCCTCAGTGGCCGCGCGCGACCCACTCGTCGTAGTGGACGAGTTCGTCGCCGATGGTCGTCGTGTCCCCGTGGCCGGTGTAGACCACCGTCTCGCCCGGCAGCATGCCGAGCCGGCCCGAGATGGACTCGAGGATGGTGGGGAAGTCGGAGAACGAGCGTCCGGTGGCGCCCGGCCCGCCGCTGAACAGCGTGTCACCGCTGACGACGGCGTTCAGATCCGGCGCGAACCAGCACACCGAGCCCGGCGAGTGCCCCGGCGTGTGCAGGGCCCGCAACTCCACGCTGCCGGCCCGCAGCACGAGACCGTCCTCGACGGCCTGAAAATCGCTGTCCGGGTGCGTCATCCGCCACAGCACGTCGTCGGCGGGATGCAGGAACACCGGCGCGTCGAGTGCCTTGCCGAGATCCGGCGCGACGGTCACGTGGTCGTTGTGACCGTGCGTGCAGATCACCGCGACCACGTTGCGGCCGCCGACGGCGTCGATGATCGGCTGCGCGGTGTGCGCGGCGTCGAACACGACGACGTCGGACTCGTCACCGACGATCCAGATGTTGTTGTCGACGTCCCAGCTGCCGCCGTCGAGTTCGAACGTTCCGCTGGTGACGACGCGATCGACGTTGGCGCTCACAGGATCACCACCGAACGGAGGACCTCGCCGGCGTGCATCTTGTCGAAGGCGGCCTCGATGCCGTCGAGGCCGATGCGCTCGGACACGAACTTCTCCAGCGGCAGCCGGCCCTGGCGGTACAGGCTGATCAGGGTGGGGAAGTCGCGTTCGGGCAGGCAGTCGCCGTACCAGGAACTCTTCAACGACCCGCCGCGCGAGAAGAAGTCGACCAGCGGCATCTCCAGCGTCATGTCCGGCGTCGGCACCCCCACCAGGATCACGGTGCCGGCGAGGTCGCGGGCGTAGAACGCCTGCTTCCACGTCTCGGGCCGTCCCACCGCGTCGATCACGACGTCGGCGCCGAAGCCGTCGGTGAGGTCCTGGATGGTCTCGACGACGTCGAATTCCTTGGCGTTGATGGTGTGCGTGGCGCCGAAGTCGCGCGCCCAGGACAGCTTCTTGTCGTCGGTGTCGACGGCGATGATCTTCTTGGCGCCCACCAGCGCCGCTCCCGCGATCGCGGCGTCACCCACACCGCCGCACCCGATCACGGCCACGGTGTCGTCGCGGGTGACCGCGCCGGTGTTGATGGCCGCACCGATGCCCGCCATGACGCCGCAGCCGATCAATCCGGCCACGGCGGGGTCGGCCTCGGCGTCGACCTTGGTGCACTGCCCCTCGTGCACCAGGGTCTTGTCGGCGAACGCGCCGATGCCGAGGGCGGGGGTGAGTTCGGTGCCGTCGGTCAGCGTCATCTTCTGGGCGGCGTTGTGGGTGTCGAAGCACAGGTGCGGCCGGCCGCGCTTGCAGGCCCGGCACTTCCCGCACACCGCGCGCCAGTTGAGGACGACGAAGTCGCCGGGTTCGACGTTGGTGACGCCCTCGCCCACCGACTCGACGGTGCCCGCGGCCTCGTGGCCGAGCAGGAACGGGTACTCGTCGTTGATGCCGCCCTCGCGGTAGGTCAGATCGGTGTGGCACACCCCGCAGGCGATGACGTCGACGACCACCTCGCCGGGACCCGGATCCGGGATCACGATGTCCACCAACTCGATGGGCTGTTTCTTGCTCCGGGAGATCACGCCGCGCACTGTCTGACTCATGCCACCAACCTAATGGGTGCACCCCGCGCGAGTGAGTCATCACCCGCCGGTTCCGGGCCACTCGCGCGGTGCGTGATCGGCCGTCTCCGTCGAACTGGTGAGATGGCTGCATGAACGCACTCGAGGTGCTCTCCGACTGGCCGGTGCCCGCCGTCGCGGCGGCCGTCGTCGGGCCGGCCGGCGTGCTGGCCACCCACGGCGACGTCGACCGGAGGTTCGCGTTGGCGTCGGTCACCAAGCCGCTCGTCGCGCGCGCCGTCCACGTGGCGATCGAGGAGGGCGCCGTCGAGCTGGACACCCCGGCGGGGCCGGCGGGCTCCACCGTGCGCCATCTGCTCGCGCACACGTCGGGGCTGTCGATGCGCTCGGCCGACGTGATCGCGCCACCGGGGACGCGGCGGGTCTACTCCAACGAGGGTTTCGCGGTGCTGGCCCGGGCCCTCGAGGCGGAGTCGGGCATCGAGTTCGCCGACTATCTGCGCGAGGCGGTGTTCGAACCCCTCGGGATGGGGTCGAGCGCGCTGGACGGCGGCGCCGACGCGGCGGGCTACGGCGCGTCGTCGACGGTGGCCGATCTCGCGCGCTTCGCGGGCGAGCTGCTGCGGCCCACGCTGGTGTCGGCGGAGTCGGCCGCCGAGGCGATAACCGTCGCCTTCCCGGGCCTCGCGGGAGTGCTGCCGGGGTTCGGCACGCAGCGGCCCAACGACTGGGGGCTGGGCTTCGAGATCCGCGACGGCAAGTCGCCACACTGGACGGGCGCGGACAACTCGGCGCGCACCTTCGGGCACTTCGGCCAGTCGGGCACGTTCCTGTGGGTGGACCCGGTGGCCGACCTGGCGCTGGTGGTGCTCACCGATCGCGACTTCGGCGACTGGACGTACGACCTCTGGCCTGCGATTTCTGATGGAGTCCTGAGAGATTTCGAGGCACACTAGCGCAACATAGGTCCCACAGGGCACAATAGACACGCGCGAAACATCTGCATCTATTCGGTAACGCCAGGCCGTTGGGGAAGACGTCCCAGGTGAGCCCGAAGGAGCAGAGTATGCGTGCGTCGAACCAATTCGCCGACGCGACGACAGGTGTGGTGTACGTCCATGCCTCTCCCGCGGCGGTGTGTCCCCACGTCGAGTGGGCTCTGTCGTCGACCCTTTCGGCGCGAGCCAACCTGAAGTGGACCCCGCAGCCGGCCATGCCGGGGCAACTGCGGGCCATCACCAACTGGCGCGGACCCGTGGGTACCGGCGCCCAGTTGGCCAATGCGCTGCGCGCGTGGTCGGTGCTGCGCTTCGAGGTGACCGAGGACCCCAGTGAGGGCGTCGACGGTCACCGCTGGTGCCACACCCCGCAGCTCGGGCTGTGGAATGGCGCCATGGGTGCCAACGGCGACGTCATGGTCGGCGAGATGCGGCTGCGCGCGCTGCTGGCGTCCGGTGCCGACACCCTGGCCGCCGAACTCGACACCGTGCTCGGCACCGCGTGGGACGAGGCGCTCGAGCCCTGCCGCGGCGGTGGCGACACCGGCGAGGTCAGCTGGCTGAACCGCGGCGTGGGGTAGGAGTCAGCGAGGTCGCAGGACCGTCAGCGCGTCCGGCACCGCCGACACCTCGACCGGCAGCGGGCACACGTACTCGCCGTCGGCGTAGGCGTTGATGCCGGGACAGTCGACCGTGACGACCCGTGCGCGCGCCGTCTGGACCTCGTCGAGGTGGACGTGGGTGCCCTTGAAGACGGTGGGGAACAGCCGGATCAGCTTGCTCCGCGACGCCGATCGGACCATCGTCGCGTCGAGCAACCCGTCGCCGTGGTCGGCGTCCGGGCAGATGAGCATGCCGCCGCCGTAGCTCCGCGTGTTGCCGAACGCGGCCAGCGTGAGGTCGACGACGCGTTCCTCGCCACCGTCGAAGGCGAGGCGGAACGGCAGCAGCCGCAGCTTGGACAGTTCGGCGACCATCGCGACGTTGTAGCGCATCCGGCCGTGCGGCCACGTCATCCGGTTGGTCCGATCGGTCACCAGCGAGTCGAACCCCGCCGCCATCACCGTGCCGAACCACCGGTCCGTTCCGTCGGCGCCGCGGATCCGGCCGAGGTCCACCCGCTCCCCACGACCGTCGATCACGACGTCGGCGGCCGCGGCGGGATTGCCCGTCGGCACGCCGTACTCGCGGGCGTGGTCGTTGCCGGTGCCCGCCGGCACGATGCCCAGCGGGACGTCGCCGAGCGCGAGCGCCTGCAGCGCCACCGAGATGATGCCGTCGCCGCCCACCACCACGACGGCGTCGGTGCCGCGGGCGAGTTCGTCGTCGAGCAGTCGGCGGGCGTGCAGCGCGTCGCTGCCAACGATCTCGCGCACGTCGACGCCGCGCTGCTGGAACCGCGCGACGGCGCGCTCGGCGGCGTGCGGCGCGTGTCCGTGTCCCGATGCGGGGTTGGTCAGGACGGTGACCCGGTTCATGGGATCAGCTTGCCCGGGTTCATGATTCCGGCCGGATCCAGCACGGCCTTGACGGCGCGCAGCACCTCGACGCCGAGGTCGCCGATCTCGTCGCGCATCCACGGCCGGTGATCCGCGCCGACGGCGTGGTGGTGGGTGATGGTGGCGCCGCACCGGACCATCGCCTCCGACGCGGCGACCTTCGCGGCCCGCCACTGCTCGAGGGGGTTGCCGCGCTGGCCGGCGACGACGGTGAAGTACAGCGACGCGCCGGTCGGGTAGACGTGCGAGATGTGGCAGAGCACCAGTGCGGGCGTCCCGGATTCGCCCAGTGACGTCGTCAGCGCCTCGGTGACGGCCGCCTTCAGTGTCGACAGGTTCGACCACGTGGTGGCGGTCTCGAGTGTCTCGCACAGCGCCCCGGCCGACAGCAGCGAGTCGCGCAGATAGGGGGCGCCGAACCGGCCGTGCTCCCAGGCGCGTGCGGGTGCCTCGCCCAGCGACGTGCCACCGCTCGCCTCGAGCAGGGCCCTGGTCTCGGCGTGCCTGCTGGCGGCGTGCGCGGCGGTGCCCTCGAAGAGCGTGATGGCCAGGCAGCCGCCGGTGACGGTCTGCTCGCCGATCGCCTCGGTGGTGGCGAGGTTGACGCCGGTCTCGGCCTCGTCGGACAGCCGGATGACCGTGGGCCCGGTGCCGTTCTGCACCACGGCCCGCAATGCCGCTGCGCCGGTGCCGAAGTCGGGGAACGACCACGCCTCGTAGCGCGTCGTCTCCGGAACGGGGTGCACGCGCACGCGCACCGCGGTGATGACGCCGAAGACGCCCTCGGAGCCGACGATCAGCTGCCGCAGATCCGGCCCGGCGGCCGATGCGGGTGCCCGACCGAGGTCGAGCACGCCGGCCGGGGTGACGACGCGCACGCCCCGGACCATGTCGTCGAAGCGGCCGTACCCCGCAGAGTCCTGGCCCGATGAGCGGGTGGCCGCGAAGCCGCCGATGGTCGCGAACTGGAAGCTCTGCGGGAAGTGCCCGAGCGAGAAGCCGCGTTCGCCGAGCAGTCGTTCGGCGTCCGGTCCGGTGACGCCTGCGCCGAGGACGGCCTCGCCGGACGTCTCGTCGAGCGAGTGCAGGCGGTCCAGACGCCGCAGGTCGAGCGAGACGACGGCCTTGAAGTCGCCGCGCGACGGATCCACCCCGCCGACGACGCTGGTGCCGCCGCCGAACGGGACGACCGCGATGCTGCGCTGGGCGCAGAACGCCAGGACGGCCGCGACCTCGTCGTCGTCGCCGGGCAGCAGCACGGCGTCGGGTGCGTCCTGGACGCCGGTGTCCCTGCGGCGCAACAGGTCCAGCGTCGACTTGCCGCCCGCGCGCAGCAGCCGTCCGTGGTCGTCGGCGATGCAGTGCTCCGCTCCGACGACGTCGCGCAGTCCCGCCGCGTCGGCCGCCGACAGTGCCGAGGGGCGGAGGCGGACCTCGTCGGCGCGCAGTTCGGTCCGTGGCGTGGTGTCGACGCCGAGCGCCTGGTCGAGGAGTGTCCGGATGCCGTCGGACAGCGGCTTCGCGGCGGCGGGGTCACCCCACGCGTTCCAGGCCATCGGAGGCTGCAGGTGGTCGTCGACGTCGGTCATGAGTTACAGTATTACAGATGATGTCAATCAGTAACGCAGCGCCGGCGCAGACGGTCGGGGACCGCATCCTCGACGCCGCGGCGAGCTGCGTGCTGGCCTACGGCGTCGACCGCGTGACCCTCGCCGAGATCGCCCGCCGCGCCGGCGTCAGCCGACCGACCGTCTACCGGCACTTCCCCGACGTGCGCTCGATCCTGGCGTCGCTGCTGACGCTGCGGATCACCCGCACCCTCGACGAGGTGCCGAGCGGGGGCGTCGGTCGCGCCCACCTCGTCGACCGGGTGGTCGGCATCGCGCGGCTGCTGCGCCGGGAACCCGTCATCATGGCCGTCCTGCACCAGGACCCGGACCTGGCGATGGTGTACCTGTCCGAACGGCTCGGCACAAGCCAGCTGATCCTGCTCGACACCGTCGCCGACGAGATCGCCGCGGCGCAGGCCGACGGCAGCGTGCGCGCCGGCGACGTCCGCAAGCTCGCGGCGATGTGCCTGCTCATCGCCCAGTCCACGATTCTGTCCGCCGACCTGGTCACGCCGATCCTCGACGCCGATGCACTGGCCGTCGAGCTGGCCCACGCCCTGAACGGATACCTGACGCCATGACCGACTCGACCGCACTGTCCGCCGGTCGTCGCACCGCCGACCTCGCCGCGCTCGGCGACGGTGCCGCCGTGGACGTCGTCGTGATCGGCGGGGGCATCACCGGTGCGGGCATCGCCCTCGATGCAGCCACCCGCGGGCTGTCGGTGCTGCTCGTCGAGAAGCACGACCTGGCGTTCGGCACCAGCCGGTGGAGTTCGAAGCTGGTGCACGGCGGCCTGCGCTACCTGGCCACCGGCAACGTGGGCATCGCGCGGCGCAGCGCCATCGAGCGTGGAATCCTCATGTCGCGCAACGCCCCTCACTTGGTGACGGCCATGCCGCAGCTGGTGCCGCTGCTGCCGTCGATGAGCACCTCGTCGCGGGCGCTGGTCCGCGTGGGCTTCGCCGCCGGTGACGGTCTGCGGCGGCTCGCCGGTACGTCCGCGGCGGTGCTGCCGCGGTCCCGCCGCATCGACGCCGACCGTGCCGCCGAGTTGTCACCCACCGTCCGGCGCGACGGGCTCGACGGTGCGCTGCTCGCCTACGACGGACAGCTGATCGACGACGCCCGGCTCGTCACCGCCGTCGCGCGCACCGCCGCCCAGCACGGCGCGCGGGTGCTCACCCGGGTGTCGGCGTCCCAGGCGACGGGGACGTCGGTGCGACTGACCGACGAGCTGACCGGCGAGGTCCTCGACGTGGCCGCCCGCGCCGTCGTCAACGCGGCGGGTGTGTGGGCGGGCGAGGTCGACGCGTCGATCCGGGTGCGGCCCAGCCGCGGCACCCACCTGGTGTTCGACGCCGCGACGTTCGGCCACCCCGTCGCCGCGCTGACCGTCCCGATCCCCGGTGAGGTCAACAGGTTCGTGTTCGCGATGCCGCAGCAGTTGGGCCGCGTCTACCTCGGGCTCACCGACGAGGACGCGCCCGGCCCGGTCCCCGACGTGCCGGAGCCGACCGCCGAGGAGGTGACGTTCCTGCTCGACACGGTGAACACTGCGCTTGACGTCGCGGTGACACGCGACGACGTGATCGGCGCCTACGCGGGGCTGCGGCCGCTGATCGACACCGGCGGCGGTCGGACCGCCGACGTGTCGCGCGAGCACGCCATCACCGAGTCGGCCAACGGCGTCGTCAGCGTCATCGGCGGCAAGCTCACCGAGTACCGGTTCATGGCCGAAGACGTCCTCGACCACGTGATCGCGCTGCGCGGACTGGCGGCCACGCCGTGCCGGACCCGCGACATGCCGCTCGTCGGCGCGCCGGCCAATCCCGGCGCCGCGCTGCGGTCGCCGGTCGAACTGCCGCCGTCCCTGGTGGCCCGCTTCGGCGCCGAGGCGCCGAACGTGATCGCCAGCGCGACGTGCGCGCGGCCCACCGAGGCGGTCGCGGACGGAATCGACGTCCTCCGAGCGGAATTCGAGTACGCAGTGACCCACGAGGGCGCGTTGAGCGTCGACGACGTGGTGGACCGTCGGACCCGCATCGGCCTGGTCGCGGCCGACCGTTCCCGGGTGCTGGGCGTCGCCGAGGAGATGTCCGCAGCGCACTGAGGGCTGCGTCCCGTCGTGCGGCGTTCGGATAGCGCTGAGCGTCAACTTCACTCGCACTTTTGTCGCCTGAGCGCTATCTCGACGCAGACCGGCCGCTGGGGCCGGGGATGTCCGCACTCCGGTGCGTCAAGATTCGTTGACGCGTGGGGGAGCGGTGGTGCTTGGGTGGCGGCTTGCTGGGTGTTCGGATAGCGCTGAGGGTCAACCTCACTCGCACTTCTATCGCCTGAGCGCTATCTCGAGGTGGACCGACCGCTGGGCCGGGGTTGTCCGCACTCCGGTGCGTCATCATTCGTTGACGCGTGGGGGAGCGGTGGTGCTTCGCTGGCCGCATCCTGGTGGTTCAAGATCCCCCGACGAGCAGACACGAAATCCCCTCATATCCGAGACATGAGGGGACTTCGTGTCTGCTCGCGGAAAGTGTCCAGCCCCCGCTCGCGGGGGAGGGAACCCAACCCGGGGTTACAGCGGGATGTTCTTGTGGCGGCCGCGGCGGGCGGGCGCCTCGGCCAGCGCCTGGGTCACCACGCTGCGGGTGTGCGCGGGGTCGATCTTCGCGTCGACGACGCCGATCTCGATGGCGCTGTCGACGCCGCCCGCGATCCGCTCGTGCTCGGCAGCCAACTCCTCGTGCAGGGCCTCGCGGTCCTCGGGGGCGGCGGCGGCGAGCTTGCGCTTGTGCAGGATGCCGACCGCGGCCTTGGCGCCCATGACGGCGACCTCGGCGTCGGGCCATGCGAACACCTTGGTGGCGCCCAGCGAGCGGGAGTTCATCGCGATGTAGGCGCCGCCGTAGATCTTGCGGGTCACCAGCGTCACGCGGGGGACCGTCGCCTCACCGAACGCGTGCAGCAACTTGGCGCCGCGGCGAACCACGCCGCCCCACTCCTGGTCGACGCCGGGCAGGTAGCCGGGCACGTCGACGACGACGACGATCGGGATGCCGAACGCGTCGCACAGGCGCACGAAACGCGCTGCCTTCTCGGCACTCTCGGAGTTCAGGCAGCCGCCGAGACGCAGCGGGTTGTTGGCCAGCACGCCGACCGAGCGGCCCGCGAGCCTGCCCAGTCCGACGACCATGGACGGGGCCCACTTGGCCTGGAACTCCTCGAACGGGGCGTCCTCGTCGAGCAGTGCGCCGATCAGCGGGTGCACGTCGTAGGCGCGACGCGGCGAATCGGGCAGCAGCGCAGCGAGATCGGTGTCGCCGGCCTCGGCCTTGGCGCGGTCGAAGTGGCCCTGCTGGCTGAACAGGCCCACCAGGCGGCGGCCACGCTCGTAGGCGTCGACCTCGCCGTCGGCCACGATGTGGCAGACGCCGGACTTCTTGTGGTGCGTGTCGGGCCCGCCGAGCGAGGCCATGTCGACGTCCTCGCCGGTGACGCTGCGGACCACGTCGGGACCAGTCACGAACACGCGGCCCTCGGGGGCCATGATGACGACGTCGGTGAGCGCGGGACCGTAGGCGGCGCCGCCGGCCGCGAAGCCCACCACGATGGAGATCTGCGGGACGAAGCCCGAAGCGCGGATCATCGCCTCGAAGACGAGGCCTACGGCGTGCAGCGCCTTGACGCCCTCGGCCAGACGCGCGCCGCCGGAGTGCCAGATGCCGATGATCGGGCTCTGGTCCTCGATCGCGGTGTCGTAGGCGTCGACGATGTGCTTGCAGCCGTCGACGCCCATGGCCCCACCCATGACCGTGCCGTCGGTGCAGAACGCGACGGTGCGGACGCCGTTGACGGTGCCCGCAGCGGCGAGGACGCCGGACTTGTCGCGCTCGTGCAGCAGTTCGACGGTGCCGTCGTCGAAGAACGTGGCGAGACGCAGCATCGGGTCGCGCGGGTCGAGTGACTCGTCGACTACTTCGGGGGTCATGGTCGTCATCTCAAGTCTCCTGGTTTCGTAGCTCTTCGGTTCGTATCGTGTCGTGCCGTGCGTCGGATCAGTACTTGCCGAAGGCGAGAGCGACGTTGTGCCCGCCGAATCCGAATGAGTTCTTGATCGCGTACGTGAAGTCGCCGCGTCGTGGCTCGCCGGCGACGACGTCGAGGTCGATCTCCGGGTCGAGGTTGCGCAGGTTCAAGGTCGGCGGGACCACTCCGTCCCGCAGTGCCATCACGGTGAGGACCGCTTCGACGGCGCCGACGGCGCCCACGGAGTGGCCCAGCGCCGACTTGGGTGCGTACACCGCAGGCCGGTTCGATCCGAGGGCGTTGTTGATCGCCTTGCCCTCCGCCACGTCGCCCACCGAGGTTCCGGTCGCGTGCGCGTTGACGTGGTCGATGTCGCCGGGGGTGAGGCCGGCGAGCTGGATGGCCCGGGTGATCGCCCGGCCGGCCTGATCGCCGGTGGGGTCGGGGGCCACGATGTGGTAGCCGTCGGAGGTGACGGCCGCGCCCATGAGGCGGGCGAGGATCTTCGCGCCGCGCGCCTTGGCGTGCTCCTCGGTCTCGATGACCATCAGTGCGCCGCCCTCGCCGAACACGAACCCGTTGCGGTCCTTGTCGAACGGACGGCACGCACCGGGCGGATCATCGTTGGTGGTGGACAGCACGATGCGCATCTGGGCGAACGCGGCGATCGGCACCGCTTCGATGCGGGTCTCGACGCCACCACAGATCGCGACGTCGGCCTCACCGAGTGCGATGCTGCGCCACGCGTTCGCGATGCCCTCCGAGCCCGACGCGCACGCCGAGACGGGGGTGACGACGCCGGCCCTGGCGTTGCGTTCCAGGCCCACCGCGGCGGCGGGCGAGTTGGGCATGTACGTCTGGACGGCCAGCGGGGAGACGCCTTCGACGCCCTTCTCGCGCATGCCGTCGTAGGCGTACAGGAGTTCCTCGCTCGAGCCCATGCCGGTGCCGATCGACACCATGAGGCGCCGCGGATCGACGTCGGGCGAATCGGCGTTCTCCCACGCGCGACGGCCCAGCACGGTGGCCATCTTCTGCAGGTAGGACAGCCGTCCCTGCTCCTCGGGCGTCAGATCGCCGTTGAAGTCCTCCAGAAGATGTCCACCGATGCGGACGGGTAGGTCGTAGAGGTCGATGAAGTAGTCATCCAGCGTGCGGATGCCACTCTGCCCGTCGAGCAGACGCTTCCAGGTGCTGTCGGCGTCGGTCCCCAACGCAGTCGTCATGGCGAAACCGGTGACGACCACGTTGGGCAAACCGTTGCCCGAGGACATCCGCGTCATTACTGCTCGAACACTCCCTCTCGGTCTGGCTATCGGTCAGTAGCGACCGAATGCCAGAGCGACATTGTGTCCACCGAAACCGAACGAGTTGTTGATGGCGTACTGGTAGTCGCCATATCGAGGCTCACCCGCGACGACATCGAGATCGATCTCGGGGTCGGGTGTCTCGTAGTTCAGTGTCGGTGGGATGACGCCGTCGCGCAGTGCGAGCACCGTCAGGATGGACTCCAGCGCACCGACCGCACCGATGGAGTGGCCGAGCGCCGACTTCGGTGCGTACACCGCGGCGTTCTGCACACCGGCGTTCCGGATGGCGTTGGCCTCGGCGACGTCGCCGATCGGGGTGGCCGTCGCGTGGGCGTTGACGTGGTGGATGTCCGAGGGGGACAGCCCCGCCGTCTCGATCGCACGCTTCATCGCGTATCCGGCGCGCAGGCCATCGGGTGCGGGCGCCACCATGTGGTAGGCGTCCGACGAGATGCCCGCGCCCATCAGCCTGGCCAGTGGCTTGGCGCCACGGGCCAGGGCGTGCTCCTCGGTCTCGATGATCATCAGCGCGCCGGCCTCACCGAAGACGAAGCCGTCCCGGTTCTTGTCGAACGGACGCGACGCGGCCTCGGGATCGTCGTTGCGGGTCGACATGGCACGCATCATCGAGAACGCCGCGATGGGCAGCGCCTCGATCATGCCTTCCACGCCACCGCAGACGGCGAAGTCAGCGTCACCCATGACGATCTGGCGCCATGCGTGAGCGATGGCCTCCGAGCCCGACGAACAGGCCGACACCGGCGTGATGACACCGGCGCGGGCGCCGAGTTCCAGGCCGACGACGGCAGCAGCACCGTTGGGCATGACCATCTGAACGGCGAGCGGCGACACCTTGCGGGGGCCGCCCTCGTTCATCGCGTCGTACATCTCGACGATCTTCTCGCCGCCACCGAGGCCGGTGCCGATCACGACCGAGAAACGATCGGGATCGACATCCGGCTTACCGGCGGACTCCCACAGCTGGTTGCCGACGTACTTCGACATGCGCTGCACGTAGGACATCCGTCGCAGTTCCAACCGGCTCATCAGCGGATCGAGGGGCTCCTTGAGGTGCCCACCGATCTTGACGGCCAGGTCCCACTTGTCGACGAACGGATCGTCGAGTTCGCGGATCCCGCTCTCGCCGGCCAACAAACCCTTCCACGTGCTGTCGATGTCCGCCGCCAGCGACGTGGTCGCGGTGACCGCAGTCACCACGACGTTGGGGAAGTTGCCGTTAGCAGTGGAAGGGCGGGTCACGAGGTGAACTTGTCGCGGAGTGCGGCGGCAGCCTCGGGGTTCTCTTCCTCGAGCTTCTGGATGTAGGCGACGACGTCACCGACGGTGCGCAGACCGGCGAGGTCCTCGTCGGGGATCTTCACGCCGTACTTGTCCTCGGTCTGCACGGCGATCTCCACCATCGACAGCGAGTCGATGTCCAGGTCGTCGACGAACGACTTCTCCGGGGTGACCTCGGAAGGCTCGATACCGGTGACCTCTTCGATGATCTCGGCGATGCCGGCGATGATTTCTTCCTGCGTAGCCACGATGGCTCCTTCTATTCGGTGATCGGCACGCCGGATTCGGCGTGCCCGGTGGGAACGTGCTGGTACGGGTGCTACTGGACTAGTACTCGGCGAGGCCGTCCAGGTCTGCGGGGGTCTTGACGGCGTGCGTCGGAACGCCCCGAAGTTCTCGTTTGGCGATGCCGGCCAGCGCCCCGGCGGGCGGGAACTCGACGATCGCGGCGACGTTCCGCTCACGCAACGTCGCGGAGCACAGATCCCAGCGGACCGGCTTGGTCAGCTGCGACACCAGCTTGGTCATGGCGTCGGCGGCGGAGGCGACCGGCTGGCCGTCGGCGTTGGACAGCAGCACGGTGGTGGGCTCGGACGTGGTGACGCTCTCGGCCGCGGCGGAGTAGCCGGGCAGGGCGGAAGCCATGAAGTGGGTGTGGAACGCCCCGGCGGTGGCCAGCTTGCGGACGCGCGCCTTCTCCGGCGGATCCTCGGCCAGCTTGTCCAGCGCCGACTGCGCTCCGGCGGCGACGATCTGGCCGGCGGCGTTGCGGTTGGCGGGCACCAGGTCGAGCGCCTCCAGGCGGGCGAGGACCTCGGCCTCGTCGCCACCCAGGACGGCGGCCATGCCGGTGGGCTCGGCCGCGCAGGCCTTGGCCATCTCTGCGCCGCGGGTCGCGGCGAGCTTCACCGCGTCGTCGGCGGAGATGACGCCCGCGATGGCGTAGGCGGCGATCTCGCCGACCGAATGACCGGCCACGACGGTCTGGGCTCCGGTGAGCAGGCCGCGGCGGGTCAGTTCCTCGTGGGCGAGCAGCGTGGCCGCGACGACGAGGGGCTGGGTGACCGCGGTGTCGGTGATCTCCTCGGCGGTCGCGGTGGTGCCGAGCGCGCTCAGGTCCAGGCCGCTGATCTCCGACCACGTCGCAAGACGGTCGGCCGCACCCGGCAGTTCCACCCACGGCAGCAGCATGCCCGGGGTCTGGGAACCTTGGCCCGGAGCGAGCAGCGCGAGCACGGCGTTTTGTGGCACGGATTAAGAGAACACTGTGAGTACGGCTTTACGCGGTGTAAGAGATTATGAACCTCGTCTTATGTTTTTGTGGGGAGTCCACAAAACAGCACGTGACGGGACCGCACCGTGATCGGAATGCGACGATTTATCCTCAAAGCGAAGCGGCCTGACCGGGCGGACGGGCTGTCAGCTGGATCACACCGGCATTTGTCGTGCTGGCATGCGTCGTCTGCCGACCGAGCCTGCCCAGGGTGGTGGCCACCCGCAGGATGTAGGCGTCGCGGGGGACCGTCGGATCGCGGCCCGTGAAGTCGGTGACCCGCTTGAGGCGGTACCGGACGGTGTTTGGATGAACGAACAGTTTGCGAGCACACGCCTCGATGGCACCCCCCGAGTCGAGATACGCGTCGAGCGTCTCGGCGAGCGCCGGACCCGCGTCGGCGAGGGGCCGCATGACCTCCGTCTGCAACACCGCGATCGCCGACCGGTCACCTGCGAGCGCGCGTTCGGGCAGCAGTTCGCGTGCCGGCACCGGCCGCGGCGCACCACTCCAGCCGGCCACTGCGTTCATGCCCGCGATCGCCTCGCTGGCGCTGTAGTGCGCGCCGGACAGCGACGTCGCGACGGGGCCCACCACCACCGGTCCGTCGCCGAACGCCTCCATCAGGTCGGCCAGGAACCTGTCGGTCGGTGACAGCTGGCCCGACACGATGGCCACCAGCCACGTGCCGTGCACGTCGGTCAGGGCGACGCGGTCGTGCCGGTTGACGATGGCGTGCACGTCTTCACTGGTCAGTTCGAGGCGCGCCGGGTTGGGCAGGCCGACGACCACCGTCGCGGGCGCCGTGGCGTCCCAGTTGAGCGCAGCCGCCTGCGACTGCAGTTCGGGTCCGATGTCACCGCGTACGACGGCGTCGACGACGTTGGCCTCCATGCGGGTGTCCCAGGCGCCGCGCGCCTCCGCGGCGTCGGCGTAGCCCGATGCGGCGGCGAACGCGAGGTTGCGGCTGTAGCGCAGGATCCCGACGGTGAGCGCCGTCATCTGCTCCGGGTTGCGCGCCAGCAGCGGCACGGCCTCCTCGAAGTGCTCCATGGTCACGCGCACCATGTCGACCGTCTGCCGCAGCGCGATGCGCCGGGTCAGCTCCTGGGGGACCAGCGCGAAGGCCTCGGCGGTGTAGCCGACGTCGCCGCCGGGATTGCGCATCCACTCGGCGAAGTTGACCAGCGCGGTCTGGACGACCAGCTGGACGCTGGCCCGCTGCGACGCCTCGAGTTCGGCGAAGAACGGCAACCGTTCGCCCATCACGTGGACGGCCTCGGTGGCCAGCCGCCCGGAGTGCTGCTTCACGCGTCGCTGCAGCGACTCCGGGACGGACGCCACCAGTTCCAGTGGCGTCCGTCCGGACGAGTTGTCGGTCACTCCTAAAAGCTACGCCGTTCTTATGGCACTAGTCCACAAACGGATCGCTCAGGCGCTCCCGGTGTCCTTGAACGAGACGCCCGCGGCCATGACGTCGTCGATCTGGTACTGCTTGGCCGCGGTCACCGCGACCGACGGGTCGATCTCACCGTCGCGTGCCAGCGCCGCGAGTACCGCCACCACGACCGACTCGGCGTCGGTGTTGAAGTAGCGGCGTGCGGCGGGCCGGGTGTCGGAGAACCCGAAGCCGTCGGTGCCGAGCGTGACGTAGGTGTTGGGCACCCACGGCCGGATCTGCTCGGGCACCGCCCGCATCCAGTCCGACACGGCCACCACGGGGCCCGCCGTGTCGGCGAGCACCTTGGTGACGTACGCCTGACCGGCCTGCTTGTCCGGGTGGCGCAGCGCCTCCCGGTCGAGCGCGACGCCGTCGCGGTTGAGTTCGCCCCAGCTGGTCACCGACCACACGTCGGCCGCGACGTCCCAGTCGGCGGACAGCAGGTCCGCGGCCCGCAGCGCCTCCGGCATCGCGACGCCGGAGGTGAGGATCTGCGCGACGTTGCCGCGCTTCTCCTTGGCCGCCCGGTAGCGGTAGATGCCGCGCAACAACCCGTCGGGATCGAAGTCCTCCGGCTCGGCGGGCTGGACGTAGGGCTCGTTGTAGATGGTCATGTAGTAGAAGACGTTCTCCGGCTCGTCGCCGTACATGCGTCGCAGACCCTCTTCGACGATGTAGGCGATCTCGTAGGCGAACGCCGGGTCGTACGTGACCACGGCCGGGTTGGTCGACGCGAGCAGCAGCGAGTGTCCGTCCGCGTGCTGCAAGCCCTCGCCGGTCAGGGTGGTGCGGCCGGCGGTGGCGCCGAGCACGAAGCCCTTGGCCATCTGATCGGCGGCGGCCCACAGACCGTCGCCGGTCCGCTGGAACCCGAACATCGAATAGAAGATGTACACCGGGATCATCGGCTCGTCGTGCGTCGCGTACGACGTGCCGACCGAGGTGAACGACGCCGTCGACCCTGCCTCGTTGATGCCCTCGTGCAGGATCTGGCCGATCTCACTCTCCTTGTACGCCAACATGAGTTCGGCGTCCACGGCGGTGTACAGCTGACCGTTGCGGTTGTAGATCTTCAGGCTCGGGAACCACGAGTCCATCCCGAAGGTGCGGGCCTCGTCCGGGATGATCGGCACGATCCGCTTGCCGATGTTCTTGTCGCGCAACAACTCCTTGAACGTGCGGACCGTCGCCATGGTGGTGGCGACCTCCTGGTTGCCCGACCCCTTCTTGAGCGCCTTGTACGTGTCGCGCGGCGGCAGCACGAGCTTCTTCATCTTCGTGCGCCGCTCCGGCAGGAACCCACCGAGCGTGCGCCGCCGGTCGAGCAGGTAGCGGATCTCGGGGGCGTTGGGCCCCGGGTGGTAGTACGGCGGCAGGTACGGGTTCTCCTCGAGCTGCGCGTCGTCGATCGGGATGCGCTGGGCGTCGCGGAAGTCCTTGAGGTCCTGCAGCGCCAGCTTCTTCATCTGGTGAGTGGCGTTGCGGCCCTCGAAGTGCTTGCCGAGCGTGTAGCCCTTGATCGTCTTGGCCAGGATGACGGTCGGCTGGCCCTTGTGCTCCATCGCGGCCCGGTAGGCGGCGTACACCTTGCGGTAGTCGTGCCCGCCACGCTTGAGGTTCCAGATCTCGGCGTCGGTCATCGGCTCGACGAGCGCCTTGGTGCGCGGGTCGCGGCCGAAGAAGTGGTCTCGGACGTAGCTGCCGTCGTTGGCCTTGTAGGTCTGGTAGTCGCCGTCGGGCGTGGTGTTCATCAGGTTCACCAGTGCGCCGTCGCGGTCGGCGTGCAGCAACGCGTCCCACTCGCGGCCCCAGACGACCTTGATGACGTTCCAGCCGGCGCCGCGGAAGAACGACTCGAGTTCCTGAATGATCTTGCCGTTGCCGCGGACCGGTCCGTCGAGGCGCTGCAGGTTGCAGTTGACGACGAAGGTCAGGTTGTCGAGCCCCTCGTTGGCGGCGACCTGGATCAGGCCGCGCGACTCGGGTTCGTCCATCTCGCCGTCGCCGAGGAACGCCCACACGTGTTGATCGGTGGTGTCCTTCATGCCGCGATCGGCCATGTAGTGGTTGAACCGGGCCTGATAGATGGCGTTCATGGGCCCCAGGCCCATCGAGACCGTCGGGAACTCCCAGAAGTCCGGCATCAACCGGGGGTGGGGGTAGGACGGCAGTCCGCCACCGGGATGGCTGTGCTCCTGACGGAAACCATCCAGTTGGTCGGCAGTTAGCCGGCCCTCGAGGAAGGCGCGCGCGTAGATGCCGGGGGAGGCGTGACCCTGGATGAAGATCTGGTCGCCGCCGCCGGGATGGGACTTGCCGCGGAAGAAGTGGTTGAAGCCGACCTCGTACAGCGCCGCCGACGACGCGTACGTCGAGATGTGGCCGCCCACACCGACTCCCGGCCGCTGCGCGCGGTGCACCATGATCGCGGCGTTCCACCGGATCCAGGCGCGGTACCGCCGCTCCACGTCCTCGTCACCGGGGAACCAGGGCTCCATCTCGGTGGGGATCGTGTTCACGTAGTCGGTCGACGTGAGCGCCGGAATGGCGACGCGCTGTTCGCCGGCACGCTCCAGTAGACGCAACATCAGGTATCGGGCGCGCGCCGGACCGGACCGGTCGAGCAACGCATCGAACGATTCCAGCCATTCGGCCGTCTCGTCCGAGTCGATGTCGGGCAGATACGATGCGACGCCTTCGCGGATGACGCGAACGCGATCGGGTTCCTTTGTGCTGCTTGAGTTTTGAGCCAGGTCTTGGCGCGCGAACTCGGTGGTCAACTTCCGCTCCTCGGTAGGCGGGTGTTCGGGCTCGTGGCCCTCGTGAACTGCAGGTCCATCGTCCTCCATCCTGCCTGAACCCGGGCACCTGGGTCGGCGTAGTGCGATGACCGGCGACGACTACCCGACCGGAGTAACGTCTGGTGACCGTGACCGGTCCACGGCTGCGGGCGCGAGGCCTGCGTGCCACGAGCGTCGCGGCCGGTGCCGTCGCCGCCGGGGCGATGATCGTCGTGGGCTGCCAGAGCATCACCACCGGCTCGCCGAGCCTGGACGCCGCCGACGTCCCCCTCTACCGCGCGTCGACGTCGTCGTCGCTCGCGGCGTCCTCGTCGAGTTCGGCGGCGCGGGAGTCGCAGCGCCAGGAGGCGGCGGTCAAGGAAGCCGTCCACACGTCGTGCGAGGCGCTGAGTTCGAGCAGCGTGGACGCGATCGCCGCCGTCAACGCCTACGTCGACGCGGTCAACCAGAACTCCGTGGAACTGGTGGCCAGGGCCGGTCCCGCGGTGGACGGACTCAACCGCACCGCCGACGTCGTCGCCGCCAGCATGACCGACCCGCTGAGCCAGGAACTGCGCGACGCGCTCAACGAATGGGTGGACTCGGCACGGGCCCTGTCCGTGGCCATCGGCAGCGATGCGCCGATGTCGGAGTTCAACGTTTCGATCGAGCGCGTGAACGTTTCACAGGACCGCGCGCTCGACCTCTGCGACGCCTTGTATTGACCAACTCGCGCGCCAGGCACGTGTGCTCGGCAGTAGCGTGCAAGTATAGGCCGACGAACCGGGGCGATCCCGCTGGCTGAAGGAGGACGACGGTGGTTGCGGCGGATTCGCCGAACTACGCCCGAAGGCTGGGCATCGACAAGGACCATGCCATCCAAGAACTTGGGTGGGACGAAGACACCGACGACGACATCCGGGCCGACATCGAGGAAGCCATCGGTGGCGAACTCCTCGACGAGGACGCCGACGAGGTGGTCGACATCGTGCTGCTGTGGTGGCGCGACGACGACGGCGACCTGGTCGACCGACTGATGGATGCGATCACGCCGCTGGCGGACGAGGGCATCGTCTGGGTGGTGACACCGAAGACCGGCAAGCCCGGCCACGTGCAGCCCGCGGAGATCGCGGAGGCTGCGCCGACCGCCGGGCTGGTGGTGACGTCGTCGGCCAATCTGGGCGACTGGATTGCCAGCCGACTCGTGCAGCCGAAGTCGAAGGCCGCCCCCAGGAGGTGACCGGCGCTGCTTGAGGCGGGCGTGCAGGCGCCGGACTTCACCATCAAGGATCAGTTCGGTCAGCCGGTGACGCTGAGCGCGTTCCGCGGGACGAACGTCCTCCTGGTGTTCTTTCCGCTCGCGTTCACCGCGGTGTGCCAGGGCGAGCTGTCCGAGATCCGGGACCATCCGGCGCGCTATCGGACCGACGACACGGTCACGCTGACGGTGTCGGCGAGCCCGCCGCCGGTGCACCGGGTGTGGGCCGAGCGGAACGGCTTCGACTTCCCGGTGCTGTCCGACTTCTGGCCGCACGGGGCCGTCGCATGCTCCTACGGGGTGTTCGACGCCGGCAGCGGCCTACCCAACCGCGGCACGTTCGCCGTCGACGGGGCCGGGACCATCGCGTTCGCCGAGATGAAGCAACCGGGCGAGCGGCGCGATCAGACCGCGTGGACCGACGCGCTGGCCGCCCTGCGCGCCATCTGAGGGATTTCCGCTGGGGCATCGGCGGCGTGTAAGTTGCCCCGAGCACGGGCGCGTAGCTCAGGGGTAGAGCTCTGGTTTTACACACCAGCGGTCGGGGGTTCGAAACCCTCCGCGCCCACCACCCTCGCCGTGTCGACGTCGGCGACGTAGCCCGTTTCACGGGTGCGCCCGTGCAGGCAAACCGCGACCAAATTGCGGAAGACGCCGCCAATCGTTTGCCAGATTGCGAGTGAACACTCGTTCGCCGGTTCTTCATTTCCTGGACTCCTGCGCCGATCTTGGTGCCCGTTGCACGGATGTCTCAGATATTTGACTACAGGGTCTAAGCAAACTGATGTCGTGCGTGAACGGCGTCACATCCGTCCCCAGACGGTAAACACACGACTTTGCCAGTTATGCATGATCTTGTCGAAAACGCTGCCATCCTGCACTGGTGTGGTCGGTAAACGAGCTGTTCAAGCTATATTTTTTCGTGCCCGTCAGGGTTAACGCTCGCGATACCTGGCTACCTAACTCGTGCAGGACTCTCCGTCGGGGGGGAGTCGAATGAGGACCACGAGCAAGGGACTGTGTCATGTGGCAAAGCAAAAATAATCGTTCGGACCGACCTGGCCAACCGCGCCTGGCGAAGCTCGTCGTCGTCGGCGTCAGCGCGGTCGCGGTATCCGCTCTCGGGGTCACGACGCTGATGCCTGGTTTGCAGCCGGTGAACCTCGACGTTGCCGAGGTGGCGGCGATCGACGATTCGAGCACGACCATCGGATTCGCCGACTCCGATCTCTACGGGATGACCCCCGCGCAGATCGACGCCCATCTCGACCAGATGCAGGCGATGGGCGTCAACAACGTTCGGGTCATGATCCCGTGGGCGGGCGTGGAGTTCTATCCCGGCTACTACAACTGGAGCACCGTCGACTACATGGTCAACGCAGCGGACTCCCGCGGGATGGGCGTCCTGGGCGTGCTCAACTCGACGCCCTACTGGGCGGTCACGCCGGGGACGCCACCGCTCAGCGGTGCCCCCGCGTCGCCCGCGGCCTACGGCGACTTCGCCGGCCTGGTCGCCGAGCGCTACGCCGGCAAGGTGGGTGCCTACGAGATCTGGAACGAGCCGAACGGGCAGATGTTCTATGCCCCCAAGCCCGATCCCGCCGGCTACACCGAGCTGTTGAAGGCCGCCTACCCCGAGATCAAGGCCGCCGATCCCGACGCCACCGTCGTCGGCGGCGTGACCGGCGCCGTGGTCGACTACGGCGACTTCACGATGAACCCCGTAACGTTCATCGAGGGCGTCTACGACGCAGGCGGTGCCGACTACTTCGACGCCCTGTCCTTCCACCCGTACCTGTACTCGCTGCCGTTCTCGGAGGGCACGCCCTACCCGGAGTCGCCGATCACCCAGCTCGAGCGGATGCGCGCCGAGATGGTCGCCAACGGTGATGCCGACAAGCTGATCTGGGCAAGCGAGTACGGCCAGCCGACCTCCGAGGTCGACGAGGCCACCCAGGCCGCGTATCTGCGCGACATGCTGACCACGTGGAGCGACCTGGGCTACACGGGGCCCGCGTTCGTGTGGACGCTGCAGGACCGCGCCACGGGGAGCACCGACCCGGAGGACACCTTCGGGGTGATCCGCTCCGACGGCACCTGGAAGCCGGCGGCCTACGTAATCCGCGATTTGGCGACGTCGGCGTCGACGACGCCCGAGGTGGCCCGGATGGCGCTGACGATGCCGAACGTCGAACAGACCGCGGCCCCGGAGGATCTCGCCATGCTGACGAGTCTCGCCGCGACGGCACCGGCCGAGCCCGCGACCGCTGCGTCGCTCGCACCCGTGACGCCGATGGACGCGATGATGAACCTGGCCGCGTCATCGCTCGATGCGAGTGTGCAGGCGGCTGCGACGTCGCTGGCGCAGTTCGGCCAGGCGGCGGCCACCCAGCTGGCGCAGATGAATGCCATGGTCGCGACCGCGATGGAGCCGACGCCGACCGTGTCGCCCGCCGATCCGTCTCCGTCGTCGATTCCCGCGACGTCGCCGACCTTGGACGGCCTGCGCGCCGCGTCCCCGGTCGAGGCCACGCCCACGGAGTCCGCCGCGCGCGCCGTGTCGCCCGCCGATGCCATTCCGACGCAGGGCATCTCGGACAGTGCGGCGCCGGAGAGCGTGCTCGAGACGACGGGGCCGGAGTCCGACGTGGAGACGGGTGACGCTGCGGCGGCGGCCGCAGCAGAGGCGGCGACCTCGGCAACGCCCGCCAGCTCTGCGGCACCTGCGACGCCCGCCACCCAGGCGAAGCCCGCGACACCTGCGACGCCCGCCACCCCGGCGAAGCCCGCGACACCTGCCACAGAGGGCGCGGGTACCGCGACCGCCGGGCAACCGTCGTCGACCCGTGCCGAACGTCAGCAGGCCCGTGCCGACCGGCAGCAGGCGCGCCAGGACCGCCAGCAGGCGCGACAGGACCGGTCGTCCGATCGGAAGGCTCCGGAGCGGAAGCGCGCCGACCGCGTGCGGTGACGCCCTCGGCACCGGGGCAGGCGGGTCGACGACCCGCCTGCCCCGGTGTGGGTACGCCTCGTGAGACGCTGCCGGGGTGTTCGGACAGAGGAATCGAGGTCGCGCCGCAGGCCTCGCCCTCGGTTACCTGGCCGACGTGGCGTTCGGCGACCCGCGGCGCGGGCACCCCGTCGCCCTGTTCGGCAGTGCGGCGGCAGCGCTCGAACGCATCACGTATGGGGATCGGCGCGACGCGGGCGTTGCACACACCGGGGCGCTCGTCGGCGTGCTGCTGGCGGCAACGGTGGTCGCAGACCGGGCCGCTGCGCGACGGGGACCGGAGTGGACCGCGCTGCTGACCGCACTCGCGACGTTCACCGCACTCGGCGGAACCTCGTTGGCGAGAACGGGTTCCGAGATGTCCGGCCGCGTGGTCCGCGCCGATCTGGACGGCGCCCGCGACCTCCTGCCGTCGCTGTGCGGGCGCGATCCGGCGTCACTCGACTTCTCCGGCATCACGCGCGCAGCCCTCGAGTCGGTGGCCGAGAACACCTCCGACGCCACGGTCGCCCCGCTGTTCTGGGGAGCCGTCGCCGGCGCGCCGGGAGTGCTGGCCTACCGGGCGGCCAACACGCTCGACGCGATGGTCGGATACCGGTCACCGCGCTATCTGCGATTCGGTTGGGCCGCAGCGCGACTCGACGACGTCCTCAACTACGTGCCGGCCCGGCTGTGCGGAGTGCTGGTGGCCGCGTGCGCGCCGCTGACCGGAGGGTCGGTGCGCGGTGCGCTCGGCGCGTGGCGCCGCGACGCGGCACGACATCCGAGTCCGAACGCCGGCGTGGTCGAGGCGTCCTTCGCGGGCGCGCTGGGTGTCCGACTCGGTGGACCCACGCAGTACGCGCACCGTCTGGAGATCAGGCCGACGCTCGGCGACGGCCGCGTCCCCGAGGTCCGCGACCTCGAGCGCTCGGTGCGGCTGTCCCGGGCCGTCCAGGCCGCCACGGCGGCCGTGGTGGTGCTGGCGACGGCCGGACTGGCTCAGCCGCGACGGCCGTAACGGTCGGCCAGCTTCTCGTCGGTGGTGAGGGGCTTCGGCGGATCGTCCGGATCCGGCGGCGACGCCGATCCGCCCGGGCGACCGGCCTTCTCGAGGCGACGCTGCTTGTACTCGGCGAGCACGAAGTAGCCCACTCCGACCGGCGCCACGATGCCGAAGGCGATCCACTGGATGCCGTACGACAGGAACGGCCCCGAGTCCAGATGGGGCAGCGGGATGACGCCGAGGCCACCCGGCTGGTCCTCGACCAGCTGCAGATAGGACCCCGTCAGCGGCGTGCCGGTGACGTCACTGATCTGGGCGGTGTTGATCGAGTAGACCTGCAGCGTGCCGCCCTCGCGGAAGGGCGCCTTGCCCAGGGCGAGCAGCTCGGAGTCGCGCAACCGGGCGGTGATGCCGACCGTGCCGGTCGGTGCCGCGGCGATCTCGGGCACCTCGTTGCCCTTCTCCGGCTTCACGTACCCGCGGTCGACCAGCACGGTGGGGCCGCCGTCGACGGCGAACGGCACCAGCACCTCGAAGGCGGGTTCCCCGTCGATCGACCGCAACCGGGCCAGGACCTGCCGGTCCGGCTGGTATCTGCCGGTCGCGGTCACCCGCTTCCAGGCGTCGTCGGGTGCGGCCGAATCCTGCTGCGGCAGAACCGACGTCACCGGCACCGAGTCGGCCGTCAGGGATGCCGAGATCTGGGCGTTCTCGCGGGTGGTCTTCGTGTTCTTGCCGAGCTGCCACGGCGCCAGAACGGTGAAGCAGAGGTAGGCGAACCCGATGACGACGACGTAGAGCGCCAGCCACTGGGGCCGCAGGAGGAAGGCGAAGCGGCGGGCAGGAGCGAAGCGACCCGGGGAGTGGGCCGGCCTCACGCGGTCACCCGCTCGGCGAGCCGCTCGTCGACCCAGGCGTGCAGGCCGGGCAGCGACGTCTCGATGACCGCGAACACGTCCTCGAAGTCGACGAGCGTTCCGTAGTACGGGTCCTCGACGTCGTCGGGGTGGGCCGCCGACCGTGGGTCGAACGACCGCAGCATGCGCAACCGCTCCGGCGGCACGCCCAGGTCCTGGAGGATCCGGGTGTGGTTGCGACCCATCGCGACCACGAGGTCGGCGGCGAGGTGGTCGTCGTCGAGTTGAGCGGCGCTGTGGGTGGACGGGTAGCCGCGGTCGACGAGGACCTGCGCGGCGCGACGGTCGGCGCCGTCACCGGCGTGCCACCCACCGGTGCCCGCACTGCTCACCCGGACGACGCCGGCGAGCCCCCGCTCGTCGATCTGGTGGGCGAACATCTTCTCGGCCATCGGCGAGCGGCAGATGTTGCCCGAGCAGACGAACGTCACGTGCAGGACCGGATCAGACACCGAGCACCTCGCGCAGGTCCTCGACCGTCGACACCCGACCTGCGGGCTGCATGGCGTCGGGGTGGTCGAAGTCACCCGATCCGTACCCCCACGACACCACGATCGTGTCGATGCCGTGCGCCGCGGCGCCCATGACGTCGTGGTCGCGGTCACCGATCATCAGCACGCTGTCGGGTAGCGGCCCGAGCTGTGCGAGGGCGTGGGCGACGACGTCGGCCTTCGAGGACCGCGTACCGTCCACGCTGGCGCCCGCGACGACCTCGAAGTGGCCGTCGAGGCCGAAGTGCTCGACGATCCTGCGCGCCATCGGTTCGGACTTCGACGTGGCCACCGCCAACCGGACGCCCTTGGCCCGCAGGTCCGCGAGCAGGTCGGGGATGC
Organism: Mycobacterium sp. PTI7; assembly: GCF_056679845.1. NCBI lineage: Bacteria > Bacillati > Actinomycetota > Actinomycetes > Mycobacteriales > Mycobacteriaceae > Mycobacterium > Mycobacterium sp. PTI7. Next base: position 2,473,194 of record NZ_CM155252.1, on the reverse strand, counting down.
CGTCGTACACGCTGTTGATGGACCATCCGCGGGCCGTGTAGTCGGCGCGGTAGGCGGCGAACGCCTCGTCGGCGCGGTCACCGAGACCCATCCCCGACAGCGTGACGTGCATCGGAGGGCCGACGATCAGCGACGCGAGGTCGCCGTCGGGCACGTCGGCGCCGATCTCGCCGAGGGCATGGCGGAAGCTCGCCACGATGCCGCCGGCCGAATCGGTCAGCGTGCCGTCGAGGTCGAAGATCACCAACTGGGGACTCACGCCTCCATTGTCGCCGACTAGGGTCGTGCTGTGGCAAGGCAGATGCGCACGGCGGCGCGCTACCACGGCGATGAGGCCGCGGGGCACGGCATGCTGGACTTCGCCGTCAACGTCCGCGGCGCCGCCCCGCCGCCCTGGCTGACCGAGCGGCTGGCGGCCCGATTGCACGAGCTGGGCCGCTACCCGAGCGCCGAGGACGTGCGTCGCGCCACCGACGCCGTCGCCGCGCGGCACGGCCGCCCCCGCGACGAGGTCGCTCTGCTCGCCGGCGGTGCCGAGGGCTTTGCGCTGCTGCCCAACCTGCGGCCTCGACGGGCGGCGCTGATCGCGCCGTCGTTCACCGAACCCGAGGCGGCGCTCGCCGCGGCCGGCGTGCCGATCGACCACGTCGTGCTCGAGGCGCCCTTCACCCTCGACGCGGCGCGCGTACCCCGGCAGGCGGATCTGGTGGTGGTCGGCAACCCCACCAACCCGACGTCGGTGCTGCATCCCCGCGAGCAGGTGCTGGCGTTGCGCCGGCCGGGCCGGATCGTGGTGGTCGACGAGGCGTTCGCCGACGCGATCCCCGGCGAGCCCGAGTCGCTGGCCGCCGAGAGCCTGCCCGACGTGGTCGTGCTCCGCAGCCTCACCAAGACCTGGGCGCTCGCGGGCCTGCGGGTGGGCTACGCGCTCGGTCACCCTGACGTGCTCGCCCGACTGACGGCCACCCGGCCGCACTGGCCGCTGGGCACGCTGCAGCTCGAGGCCATCGCCGCCTGCAGCAGTGACACCGCCGTGGCAGAGGCCCGGCACGGTGCCGCGCGCCTGCTGGCCCTGCGGTCGGAGATGGTGGCGGGTTTCACCGCGGCGGGCATCGACGTCGTGGCCGGCAGCGCGCCCTTCCTCGCGTTCACCGTCCCCGACGCCGAGCTGGTGCGAAAGCGGCTAAATGGCAACGGCATCGCGGTGCGGCGCTGCGACACGTTCGTGGGAATGGACGATCGGTACCTGCGGGCGGCGGTCCGCCCCGAGTGGCCGGTGCTCCTCGAGGCGATCGTCGAGGCGATGCGATGAGCGTCCGGCTGGGCGACGTCATCGACGTCCTCGACGACGCGTACCCGCCCGCGCTGGCCCAGGACTGGGATTCGGTGGGCCTGGTGTGCGGTGATCCGGACGAACCGGTCGAGTCCGTCACCGTCGCCGTGGACGCGACCGCGGCCGTCGTCGCCGACGTCCCCGAGGGCGGGCTGTTGCTGGCACACCACCCGCTGCTGCTGCGCGGCGTCGACACCGTCGCCGCGGACACCGCGAAGGGCGCGCTGCTGCACCGCCTGATCCGTTCGGGCAGCGCGCTGTTCACCGCCCACACCAACGCCGATGCGGCTGCCCCCGGGGTGTCCGACGCGCTCGCCGAGGCGCTCGGCCTGGTGGTCGAGGGCGTCCTCGACCGGGAATCCGACGGTCGCCGACTCGACAAGTGGGTGTTCTACGTGCCCGGCGCGAGCGCCGACGCGGTCCGCGAGGCGGTCTTCGCCGCCGGGGCGGGCCGGATCGGCGACTACTCGCACTGCTGCTGGACCGTCGAGGGCACCGGTCAGTTCCTGCCGCACGAGGGTGCATCGCCGGCGATCGGCACCGTCGGCGCGGTCGAACGCGTCGCCGAGCAGCGCATCGAGGTGATCGCACCGGCCGGTGTACGCGCCGCCGTCCTGGCGGCGATGCGCGCCGCCCATCCCTACGAGGAACCGGCGTTCGACGTCCTTCCCCTCGCGCCGCTGCCCACCGGCACCGGGATCGGCAGGGTGTGCGCGCTGCCCGATCCGGAACCGTTGTCCGCCTTCGTCACCCGCGCCGCCGGGGCGCTGCCCCGCACGACGTGGGGCGTGCGCGCCGCCGGCGACCCGGACGCGCTGGTGTCCCGGGTCGCGGTGTGCGGTGGTGCCGGCGACTCGCTGCTGGACGCCGCGGACGCCGCGGGTGTGCAGGCGTACCTCACCGCCGATCTGCGGCACCACCCCGCCGACGAATACCGGCGGGCGTCGGACGTGGCACTGATCGACGTCGCGCACTGGGCCAGCGAGCAGCCCTGGTGCGGGCAGGCGGCGGACATCCTCGAACGACACTTCGGCACGGCACTTCCGGTGCGGGTGAGTTCCATCCGCACCGACCCCTGGAACATCGGAGAGCAATGAAGGCAGATGTTTGGCAACAACACTCGTTGGTGGAGTTGACCGCACTCGACGCCGAGATCGGTCGTCTGGACCACCGCGCGAAGAACCTGGCCGAGCAGCAGGCGCTCGACGCCGTGGCCGCCGAGCACCAGGAGGCGAGCGACAAGCTGGCCCTCGTCGGGATCGCGTTGGAGGACCTCGACGGCGAGGTGGCGAAGTACGAGTCCGAGATCGCGTCGGTGCGCCAGCGGGAGGACCGCGACCGCACGATGCTGCAGTCGGGCACGGTGAACTCCAAGCAGCTCACCGATCTCCAGCACGAGCTGGAGACGCTGGAGCGCAGACGGGCCAGCCTCGAGGACGACGAACTCGAGGTGATGGAACGCCGCGAGCGGCTGCAGGAGGAGCAAGCCGAGAAGCAGGGCGGGGTCGACGAACTCCGGCAGGCCGTCGACACGGCACGCGTCGCCCGCGACGAGGCGCTCGTCACGATCGACGTGGCCCGGCAGAAGGCCCTCGACCGGCGGGGCGAGATCGTCGGCGGCATCGACGCGGCGCTGCTCGCGGTCTACGAACGTCAGCGCGCCAACGGTGGACCCGGCGCCGGGGTGCTGCAGGCCCGCCGCTGCGGTGCCTGCCGCATCGAGATCGACCGGACCGACATGGCGCGCATGTCGGGACTGCCCGAGGACGAGGTGCTGCGGTGCCCGGAGTGCAACGCGATCTTGCTGCGGCAACCCGGCTCGTTCTCGTGAAGGTGATAGTCGAGGCCGACGGGGGATCGCGTGGCAATCCCGGTCCGGCCGGATACGGCGCCGTGGTGTGGTCGAAAGGCCGCGACAGCGTGCTGGCCGAGCGCAAGGAGGCCATCGGCACCGCGACCAACAACGTCGCCGAATACCGTGGCCTGGTCGCAGGATTGGAGGCGGCCGCCGCGGTGGGCGCCACCGACGTCGCCGTGTCGATGGACTCGAAGCTCGTCGTCGAACAGATGTCCGGCCGCTGGCGGGTCAAGCACCCGGACATGATCCCGCTCAACGAACGGGCCCGCGCGGCCGCGGCGGGATTCGATCGCGTGACCTACTCGTGGATCCCGCGCGAGAAGAACTCGCACGCCGACGCACTGGCCAACGCGGCCATGGACGAGGCCGCGGGCATCGCCCGGCCGGACGCGGTGGCACCAGCCGACGGCGGGGCGACCGTCACCGACCCCGTCGTCACGTCCACCGCGGTGCGGACCTCGCCCGCGGGCTGGACCGGCGCGAGCGGCGCGCCGACCCGCTTCCTGCTGCTGCGCCACGGGCAGACGGCGCTGTCGGTGCAGCGGCGCTACTCCGGCCGGGGCAACCCCGCACTCACCGAACTCGGCCGCGCCCAGGCCGACGCGGCAGCGGCCTACCTCGGCGAGCGGGACGACATCGCCGCGGTGATCAGCTCGCCGCTGCAGCGCGCCCTCATCACGGCGGACGCGGCGGCGCGCCGGCTCGGCCTCGAGGTGACCGTCGACGACGACCTGATCGAGACCGACTTCGGCGACTGGGAGGGACTGACCTTCGGCGAGGCCGCCGAGCGTGATCCCGAGTTGCACCTGCGCTGGCTGCGCGACACCAGTCTGCCGCCACCCGGCGGGGAGAGCTTCGACGACGTCGCCGTCCGGGTGCGCCGGGCGCGCGACCGGATCATCGCCGAGTACGGCGACGCCACCGTGCTCGTCGTCTCCCACGTGACGCCCATCAAGACCGTGCTGCGCCTCGCGCTGGACGCCGGCGAGGGCATCCTCTACCGGCTGCACCTCGACCTGGCGTCGCTCTCGGTGGCCGAGTTCTATCCCGACGGTGCGTCGTCGGTGCGCCTGGTGAATCAGACGTCGTACCTGTAGTCAGGTCCGCACGTGCATGCGCTCGCCGTGCGGACCGAACAGCGCGATGGCCTCCACCGGACCGTCGACGACGCCGAACCAGTGCGGCGTCCACGTCGAGAACTCTGCTGCCTCACCGGGTTTGATGACGAAGTCCTGATCGCCGAGGACGAGCCGCAGGTTGCCCGAGAGCACGTAGAGCCACTCCTGGCCGTCGTGCACGGGTAGCTCCTCGGGCGGGGTGCGGCGGCGCGCGCTGACCCGGATCTTGAACGCGTGGAGTCCACCTGCCGGGCCGCCGCGGGTGAGCGGCCAGTACGTGACGCCGTGGGCGGTGTGGGACGCCCCGCGCACCCGCGGATCCTCGGCCTCGGGCGCGCGCATCAGCTCGTCAGTGGTGACCGACAGTGCCGACGCCAGCCGTGGCAGGTGATCGAGTGCGAGCCTGCGCTTCCCGGACTCCAGGCGGCTGAGCGTCGAGACGTCGATGTCGGCGCGGGTCGCGACGTCCTCGAGCGTCAGTCCGCGCTGGGTGCGGATCTCGCGCAGTCGGCGTCGTACCCGGAGGTCGACGTCGTCCGTGGTCTTCGTGGGGCCGCTTGCCTGCATGGCAAATCAGCTTGGCATCGATCGCGGGAGTCGGCAAGCTCGAACCCATGGAAGCGCAGTGGGATTGCATCGTGGTCGGTGGTGGCGCCGCAGGGTTGAGCGCCGCCTTGGTCCTGGGTCGTGCGCGGCGCCGCACGCTGGTGGTGGACGCGGGCGCACCGAGCAACGGCGCGGCCCACGGGATCGGCGGGCTCCTGGGCTCCGACGGCCGTCCCCCCGCCGAGCTGTACGCGAGGGGACGCGCCGAACTCGGCGCCTATCCGTCGGTGGAGGTCCGCAGCGGCGAAGTCGTCCGAGGGCGAGCCGGTTTCGTCCTCGAGCTGGCCGACGGGACCACCGAACGGGCCCGGACCGTACTGCTCGCCACCGGAATGGACTACGAGACGCCCGACGTCCCCGGTCTGGCACCGCTGTGGGGCCGATCGGTGTTCCACTGCCCGTTCTGCCACGGCTGGGAGGTGCGCGACGCACCGGTCGCGGTGCTGGCGACGGGGGATCGCGCAGTGCACTCCGCGCTGCTGCTACGCGGTTGGACCGACGACGTCGTCGTCCTCGCGGGGGAGTCGGAACTCGACGACCACCAGCGTGGCCGGCTCGCCGCGGCGGGAGTGACGGTGGACCACCGGTCCGTCGCGGGCGTCGTCGCGCAGGACGGCGAGCTGGCCGCGATCGCCTTCGCCGACGGCAGCCGGCTGCCGCGACGAGGTCTGCTGGTCGCGACCACGCTGCACCAGAGATCGCCGCTGGCCGAGCAGCTCGGTGCGGCCGTCGAACCGAACCGGCTCGCCGCCGATGCGCTGCGCGTCGACGAGTTCCAGCGCACGTCGGTGCCCGGCCTGTTCGCCGCAGGCGACGTGGCGGCGCAGATGCCGCAGGTGGCGGCCGCGGTGGCGGCGGGCAGCCTCGCCGGAGCCTCGGTGGTGCAGAGCCTGCTCGGGGAGGACGTCGGACTCCCGGTCCCGCCGTGGCCGGTGCCGCCCGCGGACGAGTTCTGGGAACGGCACTACGGCCAACGCGACCGCGTGTGGAGCGGCCGCGTCAACGCCCAGCTCGCGACGATCGCTGCCGATCTGCCGGCGGGGCGGGCACTGGACCTGGGCTGCGGCGAGGGCGGTGACGCCGTGTGGCTTGCCGAGCAGGGCTGGCAGGTGACGGCCGTCGACATCTCGGCGACCGCCCTGGAACGGGCCGCCGAGGAGGCGACCGCCCGCGGCGTCGCCGACCGGATCGACTTCGCCCGGCACGACCTCTCCGACGACTTCCCCTCCGGCACCTACGACCTCGTCTCGGCCCAGTTCCTGCACTCGACGGTGCGACTGGAACGGCCGAGGATCCTCTCCGACGCCGCGCGGGCGGTGGCCCCGGGCGGGCACCTGGTCGTCGTCGACCACGGCTCCGTGCCGCCGGGGTCGACCAAGGTGCCACACGATCACCCGTTCCCCGGCACCGACGAGGTGCTGGCCGGGCTCGATCTGCCTGCCGCGGAGTGGGACCGGGTCAGGGTCGAGGCGGTCGACCGGGAGGTGACCGGACACGACGGCGAGGTGGTCACGATCGCCGACAACGTGATGGTGTTGCGCCGGCGGGAGTGAGCTGGTCGCCGAGCCTACGGTTGGTGACGGAAATCAGCCGACATCCGTCACCAACTGTCGTCTCGGCGAAAGGCGAGGTGGTAGCCGACGCACCGACCGGAGTACGGTGATCGGCGCGGACGAGTTGGCCGGGCGGCCGCGGACCACGGGTTCGCCCGTAGTTCGAGGAAAGTCCGGACTTCACAGAGCAGGGTGATTGCCAACGGCAATCCGAGGTGACTCGCGGGAAAGTGCCACAGAGAACAGACCGCCGCCGCCGGCCTTCGGGCCGGTGGAGGTAAGGGTGAAACGGTGCGGTAAGAGCGCACCAGCATTCCGGGTGACCGGAGTGGCTAGGCAAACCCCACCCGAAGCAAGGCCAAGAAGGCCGCAACCTGGTTGCGGCTGCGCAGGCGTCCGAGGGCTGCTCGCCCGAGTCTGCGGGTAGGCCGCTCGAGGCACCCGGTGACGGTGTGTCCAGATGGATGGTCGCCGCCCCGGCACCGGCAACGGTGGCGGGGAACAGAATCCGGCTTACAGGCCAACTCGTCCGCCCGCCACCGGCTCGGTCAGCCGGCCGCCTTGCGCAACCGCTTGAGCACGTCGTCGAGCTGATCCTCGGCGGACCGCGCGACCTGCTCCTCGCTGCTGAACAGCAGCCCGTAGGTGAAGGTGTCCTCGCCCGCGACGTGCGCGGCGGTGGCCTCGTGCAGCAGGTGCTTGCGGCTGACGACGCTGTCCTGGTGATCGCCGAGCAGCGACTGGATGGCTTTCGCGCCGTCGGCCACGTCACCCTTGCCGGTGGCGGCCGCGGTGTAGCGAAGTCGCTTCGCGCTCTTGCGTATACGGTGTAGCGCCTCGTCCTTCTCCTCGGGGGAGAGATCGGGATCGGCCTTCGCCTGCTCCGCGACCTTGGCCGCCTTGCGCACCTTGCGGTACGCGGACTCGACGGTGGTCTGCTTGGGGGGCTCGCCGGACTCCGACGTCACCGGCTCGGCCGACGCCAGCGCGTCGAGCGCGTCGAGCATCCGGAAGTACCGCTCGGAGCGCATCGCGGTCAGCGACCGCCGCCAGCCGGCCTCGTAGCGCCGCTTGGCGCCGTCGATCAGCCGGGTCCGGACGGGCCCACGGACCAGGTGGTCGGGCAGGGCGTCGAGCGACTTCTCGTAGCGCTCGGCGAGCACCTCGGCGTCGCGCGCCACGCCCAGCACGCCGGCGAGCAGCTTCAACTCCTCGAGCACGAACGCGTCGTCGTTCAGGCCGAAGGACTCCTCCGACCCCTTGACCAGGCTGCGGATCTTGCGGGTCGTCACCCGCATCTGGTGCACGGAGTCCCAGGCGTCGGTGCGGACCGCGCGGTCCCACACCAGCAGTTCCTCGATCTGCTCGGCGACCGCCCGGTGCACCGGGTCGTCGCTCGGCGGCCGTCGCTCCGGCGCCGTGGCCGCCAGCACCTTGCCCACCTTCGATCCGTGGCCGGCCGGTGTGGCACCGGCGTCGAGCAGCCGCGCGGCGAGCCGCTCCAGCAGCCCGGGATCGGCGCCCTCGGCGAGTTCGAGTTCCCACTCGCGCCACGTCTGCTCGTCCCCGCCGACCGCCGACGCCGTCACCTGGTCGTCACAGAACTCGGCCACCGGCGACCCCGACTGGTCGAACAGGACGTCGACGGTGCGGACCGTCGAGATGCGTGCAACGGGGACGAGGTCGCGGTCGCGGACGATGGCGAGCACCACGTCGCGCAACTCGTCGGGCACGGCGTCGCCGTCGCCCAGCGGCAGCCGCACCTCGGTGCGCGCGTCGGCCCCGGCGGGCAGCTTGAGATGCCAGCCCGCGTCGGGTCCGCCCGTGCGCCGTCGCAGCGTCACGCGGCGTTCGCCGAGGTGCTGGCCCTCGGTGTCGTAGTAGACGGCGTCGAGGTGCTGGGGCTCCGACCGGTCCACCCGTCCGATCACGGACAGGCCCTGGAAGGACGGGGACACGGTCTCACCGGTGACGGCGAACTTGCGTTCGATCTCGGTGTGGCGGGACGCCTTGCGCTTGTCGGCCATCTTCACCTTCGGTCGGGGGGGAACGGTGGGCTCAAATCCGTGAACAGGGTGCCACATTCAGGTGAACGGACGGCACCGCCGCGGTCCGGCCCGCAGGGGCGGCACCAGGGCGGACGTTACACATGCTCCGTGGCCCGTAAGGAGGGTGCGATACCGTGCTGCGCATGCCCGAATTCGAGACGCTGACGTTCACCGAGACCGGCCCGGTCACCACCATCGTGCTCAACCGGCCCGACGCCGCCAACGGCATGAACGACGTCCTCACCCGCGAACTGGCCGTCGCCGCCGCCCTCTGCGACACCGCGGCGACCAAGGTCGTGACGATCACCGGTGCCGGACGGTTCTTCTGCGCCGGCGGCGACCTCAAGGCCATGGCCGCCGCCCCCGACGCGGGGACCTTCGTCAAGGGCATCGCCGCCGACCTGCACCGCGCGCTGTCGACCTTCGCCCGGATGGACGCCGTCGTGATCACCTCGGTCAACGGCACGGCCGCCGGCGCCGGGTTCAGCCTCGCCGTGACCGGCGACCTGGCGATCGCGGCCGAGTCCGCGAAGTTCACGATGGCGTACACCAAGGCCGGTCTGAGCCCCGACGGCAGCTCGTCGTACTACCTGCCCCGCCTGATCGGCATCCGTCGCACCCAGCAGCTCATGCTGGCCAACCGCACGCTCACCGCCGCCGAGGCACTCGACTGGGGCCTGCTCACCGAGGTGGTCCCGGACGCCGATCTCGGCGCGCGCACCGAGGAGCTGGCCGGGCAGATGGCAGCGACGTCACGCACGTCCAACGCCGCGGTGAAGCGGCTGCTGCTGGACACCTTCTCGAACGGCATCGAGAGCCAGATGGAGCTGGAGGCGCGCTACATCGCCGACTGCGCGCGTTCCGCCGACGGCCAGGAGGGCATCGCGGCCTTCGTCGGCAAGCGTGCGCCGACGTTCGGGTAGCTAGAAGGAGTGCTCCTCGGCCGGGAACGCCCCGGTCGCCACGTCGCGGGCGTACTCCGTTGCGGCACGGCGCAATTCGTCGCCGACGTTGCCGAAGCGCTTGACGAACTTCGCGGTCCGGCCCGCGGTCATGCCGGCCATGTCCTGCCACACCAGCACCTGGGCGTCGCAGTTCGGGCCCGCGCCGATGCCGACCGTGGGGATGGTCAGCTTGCCGGTGATCTGGGTGGCCAGCTCGGCGGGCACCATCTCGAGGACGACGGCGATGGCGCCTGCCTCGGCGACGGCGATCGCGTCGTGGACGGTCTGCTCGGCGGCATCTCCGCGGCCCTGCACCCGGAACCCGCCGAGGCCGTTGACGCTCTGCGGCGTGAAGCCGATGTGGGCCACCACCGGGATGCCGGCCTGGGTGAGCGTGGCGATCTGAGCGGCGACCCGCTCACCGCCCTCGAGCTTGACCGCCGCCGCGCCGGTCTCCTTCATGAAGCGCGTCGCGGTCTCCAGCGCCTGCTGCGGTCCGGCCTCGTAGCTGCCGAACGGCAGGTCGGCGACCACCAGCGCATGGGGTGCGCCGCGCACCACGCCGCGGACCAGCGGGATCAGTTCGTCGATGGTGACGGGGACCGTGGTGTCGTAGCCGTAGACCACGTTGGCCGCGGAGTCGCCGACCAGCAGGACCGGGATCTCGGCGTCGTCGAAGACGCGCGCGGTGGAGAAGTCGTACGCCGTGAGCATCGCCCACTTGTGGCCTTCGGACTTCCACTTCAGGAGGTGATGGGTGCGCACCTTGGTGCGGGGCTTGGCCGCTGCGGGGGCCGGATCGGTGGCAGCACCGTAAATCGTCTGCTCAGACATCATTGTCCCTATCTGGTCGGGCGTCCTCGAGGCCCGATCTCGGGTCCCCGGGTCGTACTGACCCCACAAGTGTGGCACCCGGGGCGCCGAAGATGAACCGCGGGTGAAGTGGATTTCCTCACACCTCGCGTGCCACCCCGGCCTACCATCGGCGACATGCAACGGCTGAGCGGTCTCGACGCGAGTTTCCTGTACCTCGAGACACCCGCGCAGCCGCTGCACGTCTGCTCGGTGCTGGAGATCGATCCCGCGACCATTCCCGGCGGCTATTCGTTCGACCGGCTGCGCGACGCGCTCGCCATCCGCATCAAGGCCATGCCCGAGTTCCGGGAGAAGCTCGCCGACAACCGGCTCAACCTGGATCACCCGGTTCGGGTGGAGGACAAGGACTTCGACCTCGAACGTCACCTGCACCGCATCGGACTGCCGTCGCCCGGTGGTCGCGCCGAACTCGCCGAGATCTGCGGGCACATCGCGTCGCTGACCCTCGACCGCAGCCGGCCGCTGTGGGAGATGTGGGTCATCGAGAACGTCGCGAGCCTCGACGGCGAGGGGGAGGACCGGCTCGCGGTGCTCACCAAGGTGCACCACTCCGGCGTCGACGGCGTCACCGGCGCCAACCTGATGTCGCAGCTGTGCGCCACCGAACCCGATCCGCCGCCGCCGGACCCGGTGGCGGGCGTGGGACAGGCGTCGGACCTGGAGATCGCGATCGGCGGTGCCATCCGGTTCGCCACCCGCCCGATGAAGCTCGCGAACGTGCTGCCCGCCACCGTGTCGACGGTGGTCGACACCGTGAAGCGGGCCCGCAACGGCCAGTCGATGGCGGCGCCGCTCAACGCCCCGAAGACGCGGTTCAACGTCAACGTCACCGCCCGGCGCAACGTCGCCTTCGCCCAGTTGGACCTCGACGACGTCAAGATGGTGAAGAACCACTACGGGGTCAAGGTCAACGACGTCGTGATGGCACTGGTCTCCGGGGTGCTGCGGCGCTTCCTGCTCGACACCGACGAGCTGCCCGACAGCTCGCTCGTCGCGATGGTGCCCGTGTCGGTCCACGACAAGTCCGACCGGCCGGGGCGCAACCAGGTCTCCGGCATGTTCGCCAGCCTGCAGACCGACATCGAGGATCCGGGACAGCGCATCAAGGCCATCTCGGAGGCCAATTCACTTGCGAAGCAACACAGTACGGCGATCGGTGCCACGCTGCTGCAGGACTGGGCGCAGTTCGCCGCGCCCGCGGTGTTCGGGGTGGCGATGCGCGTATACGCCCGCAGCAACCTCAGCGGGGCCCGCCCCGTCCACAACCTCGTGGTCTCCAACGTGCCGGGGCCGCAGGTGCCGCTGTACTTCCTGGGCGCCGAGGTCAAGGCCATGTACCCGCTGGGCCCGATCTTCCACGGCTCCGGCCTCAACATCACGGTGATGTCGCTGACCGGCACGCTCGACGTCGGCCTGATCTCCTGCCCGGATCTGCTGCCCGACCTGTGGGACATGGCCGACGACTTCCGCGTCGCTCTCGACGAGTTGGTGGCCTCCACGAAGTAGGCGCGCGCGTACGCCCTCAGCTGCGCCGATGTCGGGTCATGGCAGCATGGGCAGCCATGAACCTCAAGAGCGGGGTCCTCGCGGCCGCCATGGTGATGATCGTGGTGGCCGGCTGCAGCAAATTGGTCGACGGGCGCGCGATCGTGGGCGCCCCGCCGCCGGGGTCGCCCGTCCAGTGGTCGCAGTGCGAGACCGACGAGTCCGCCGACGTGCCGATCCCGTCGAGCGCCCAGTGCGGCATGCTGTCGGTCCCCGTCGACTACGCCAAGCCCGACGGCGACGTCGCCCAGCTCGCCCTGATCCGCTTCCCCGCCACGGGAGACAAGATCGGATCCCTCGTCGTCAACCCCGGCGGCCCCGGCGAGTCCGGTGTGACCGCGGCGGCCTCGGTGGTGGGCAGCCTGCCGCAGCAGGTGCGGGAGCGCTTCGACCTCGTCGGCTTCGATCCGCGCGGCGTGGGCAAGTCGACGCCCGCGGTGTGGTGCAACTCCGACGAGGACAACGACCGTCTGCGGGCCGACCCGCAGGTCGACTACACCCCCGAGGGCGTCGCGCACATCGAGTCCGAGACGAAGGCTTTCGTCGACCGCTGCGTCGAGAAGATGGGCGACGAGTTCCTGGCCAACGTCGGAACTGCCAGCGTCGCAAAGGATCTCGAGGCCATCCGCGTGGCCGTCGGAGACGACAAGCTGAGCTACCTCGGCTACTCGTACGGCACCCGGATCGGCGCCGCCTACGCCGAGGAGTTCCCCGACAAGGTGCGCGCCCTGATCCTCGACGGCGCCGTCGACCCCAATGCCGACCCGCTCGAGGCGGACATCCGCCAGGCCGCGGCGTTCCAGACCGCGTTCAACGACTACGCCGCCGACTGCGCGAAGAGTCCGGACTGCCCGCTGGGCACCGACCCGACGAAGGCCGTCGACGTCTACAAGACGCTCGTCGACCCACTCGTCGCCGCGCCCGCCGAGACCAGGGACCCGCGCGGGCTCAGCTACGGCGACGCGATCATCGGCACCATCCTGCCGCTGTACTCGCCGAACCTGTGGCGCCACCTCACCCAGGCCCTCTCCGAACTGAAGGCGGGCCGCGGCGACACGATGCTCGCGCTCGCCGACCTGTACATGGGCCGCGACCCCGAGGGGCACTACAACAACTCGACCGACGTCCGCGTCGCCGTGAACTGCGTCGACGAGCCGCCGGTGACCGACCGCGCGAAGATCATCGAGCAGGACCGGCGGGCGCGGGAGGTGGCGCCGTTCATGAGCTACGGGCAGTTCACCGGCAACGCCCCGATGGGGACGTGCGCGTTCTGGCCCGTACCGCCGACGTCGACGCCCCACGAACTGAAGATCGACGGGCTGCCGCCCACGCTGGTGGTGTCCACCACCAACGACCCGGCCACGCCGTACCAGGCGGGTGTGGACCTGGCCAAGCAACTCGGCGGCGCGCTCCTGACGTTCGACGGCACGCAGCACACCGTGGTGTTCCAGGGCGACCGCTGCGTCGACGACATCGCGACCCGCTACCTCATCGACGGCGCCGTGCCGCCGGCCGGGGCTCGTTGCTGACCGTTCGCTGACGCGCCGGTCGGCAGGTCACCGAAGCATCACCGTCCGGTTGCCGACCAGTCACCGCTGCACAGCGGATGCGGCCGCGAAGCCCGTTGCGTGCGAGCATGATCGCCATGTGGCGGGTGGCAAGACGAATTCTGGTACCGCTCGTCATCGGAACCATGGCGGTCGTCGGCGTCATGGCGGGTCCGTCGGCGTCGGCGGCGCCCGAGGGCGAAGCGGTGCAGGCCTACGGCCAACCGCCGCTGTGGGGGAGTTGCGCCGCGCTGGTCGGTGACGCCGCAGCCATCCCCACCGCACAGTGCGGCACGGTCGGCGTACCCGTCGACTACGCGAATCCCACGGGCCCGCAGGCCCAGTTGGCGGTCGTCCGCGTGCCGGCCACCGGCGACCGGATCGGGGTGCTGATGGTCAACCCGGGCGGACCGGGCGCGTCGGCCGTCGAGACCGTCGCCGGGATGGCCGCCGGGCTCGCGGGCACCGAGATCACCCGCCGCTTCGACCTCGTCGGGTTCGACCCACGCGGCGTCGCGCACTCCACCCCGCAGGTGCGCTGCCGCAGCGACGCCGAGTTCGACGCCTACCGGCGCGAGCCGATGGCCGACTACAGCCCGGCGGGCGTCGCCGCGATCGAATCCGTCTACGCCACGATGATCCAGGGCTGCCTCGACAAGTCGGGCCGGGACTTCCTCGCCAACGTGGGGACCGCGTCCACCGCTCGGGACATGGACGTCGTGCGCGCCGCGCTGGGCGAGAACCAGATCAACTACCTCGGCTTCTCCTACGGCACCGAACTCGGTGCGCGCTACGCCGAGCTGTACCCCGAGCGCGTGCGCGCCATGGTGCTCGACGGCGCCGTGGACCCCGGCTCGAATCCGATCGCCGAGAACATCCGTCAGCTCGCGGGCTTCCAGCAGGCCTTCGACGACTACGCCGCCGACTGCGCCCGGTCCACCGACTGCCCGCTCGGGCAGGACCCGAGCCAGTTCGTGGCCCGCTACCACCAGCTCGTCAACCCGCTCGTCTACGGGCCGGCACCCACCAGCGACCCGCGTGGGCTGAGCTACTCCGACGCGATCACGGGCACCGTCAACGCGCTGTACACGAAGCGGTACTGGAAGTACCTCACCAGCGGACTGCTCGGCCTGTCCCGCGGCACCGATCCCGGCGACCTGCTCCTGCTGGCCGACGACTACCAGGAGCGCGACGCGGCGGGGCACTACACGAACCAGCAGGACGCGTTCACCGCGATCCGCTGCGTCGACGCGCCGTACCCCACCGACCCCGCCGTGTGGGCCGACGCCGACCGCCAGGCCCGCGCCGCCGCGCCGTTCATGGCCTACGGGGAGTTCACCGGCTACGCGCCGCGCGACCCGTGCTCGATGTGGCCGGTGCCCGCGACCTCGCAACCGCACGACGTCGCGTCCCCGGGACCGGGCAAAGTGGTGGTGGTCTCGACCACGCACGACCCGGCGACGCCGTACCAGGCGGGCGTCGACCTCGCCCGGCAGCTCGACGCCTCGCTCATCACGTTCGACGGCACGCAGCACACCGTGGTGTTCAACGGCGACGCCTGCGTGGACCCGGCGGTCGTGACGTTCCTGGTCGACTCGACGCTGCCGCCGGCGGGCCTCCGCTGCTGAGCGGAACACCGCGAAATGGAACGGGTTTCCAGCACGTAACACGGATTTAACAGCCGGTGCATACGCTTCCGCACATGGACCGGCAGAAGGAATTCGTGCTGCGCACGCTGGAGGAACGCGACATCCGGTTCGTCCGTCTCTGGTTCACCGACGTCCTCGGATACCTCAAGTCGGTCGCGATCGCGCCGGCCGAACTCGAGGGCGCGTTCGAGGAGGGCATCGGCTTCGACGGATCGTCCATCGAGGGCTTCGCCCGGGTGTCCGAGGCCGACATGGTGGCCCGCCCCGACCCGTCCACGTTCCAGGTCCTGCCGTGGACGACGAGCGGCGGCAAGCACCACTCGGCGCGCATGTTCTGCGACATCACGATGCCCGACGGGTCGCCCTCCTGGGCCGACTCGCGGCACGTCCTGCGCCGTCAGCTGGCCAAGGCCAGCGACCTCGGCTTCTCCTGCTACGTGCACCCCGAGATCGAGTTCTTCCTCCTCAAGCCCGGCCCCGACGACGCGACGCCGGTGCCCGCCGACAACGGCGGCTACTTCGACCAGGCCGTGCACGACTCGGCGCCCAACTTCCGCAGGCACGCCATCGACGCGCTCGAGCAGATGGGCATCTCGGTCGAGTTCAGCCACCACGAGGGCGCGCCGGGCCAGCAGGAGATCGACCTGCGCTACGCCGACGCCCTGTCGATGGCCGACAACGTGATGACGTTCCGCTACGTCGTCAAGGAGGTCGCGCTGACCGAGGGCGTGCGGGCGTCGTTCATGCCCAAGCCCTTCGCCGAGTATCCCGGCTCGGCCATGCACACCCACATGAGCCTGTTCGAGGGCGACACCAACGCCTTCCACGCCTCCGACGACCCGCTGCAGCTGTCCGACGTGGGCAAGGCGTTCATCGCCGGCATCCTCGAACACGCCACCGAGATCAGCGCCGTCACCAACCAGTGGGTGAACTCCTACAAGCGACTCGTGCACGGCGGCGAGGCCCCGACGGCGGCGTCCTGGGGTGCGGCGAACCGCTCCGCCCTGGTGCGGGTGCCGATGTACACGCCGCGCAAGGCGTCGTCGCGCCGCATCGAGGTGCGCAGCCCCGACTCCGCGTGCAACCCCTACCTCGCCTTCGCGGTGCTCCTCGCCGCAGGACTGCGTGGCGTCGAGAAGAACTACCAGCTGGCACCCGAGGCCGAGGACAACGTCTGGACCCTCACCCCCGAGGAACGCCGCGCCATGGGCTACAAGGAACTGCCCGGCAGCCTCGGCGTCGCGCTCACCGAGATGGAGAACTCCGAGCTGGTGGCCGAGGCGTTGGGGGAGCACGTCTTCGACTTCTTCCTGCGCAACAAGCGGACCGAGTGGGAGAACTACCGCAGCCACGTGACGCCGTTCGAGCTGAAGGCGTACCTCTCGCTGTAGGGCGTCTGCCCGTCCGAGGCGGACCCGCCGTGCGATAACGTCGGGTCGTGCCCAAACCCGCCACGCAGCGCCCCACGCTGCCCGGTGTCGGGCGGCTGGGACTGGTCGCACCGACGGCCCGCGACGACCTCGACCGGCTCGGCTGGACCACCGACGCGCACGTCGAACTGCTCTGGTCGCTCTCACGCGCCCCCGACGCCGACGAGGCCTTGCGTGCCATCGTCCGCATCGCCGACGAACTGGGTGACGGCTGGCGGGAACTCGGCGACGCGCTGATCGTGGACAAGGCGCTGCGCGGCAGGCTCTTCGGCGTCCTCGGATCCTCGCTGGCGCTCGGCGACCACCTCGTCGCGCAGCCCGAGTCGTGGCACCTGCTCGCCGGGCCCGTCGACCTGCCGTCGGCCGCCGACCTGCGCGAGACCTTCCTCGCCGCCGCCGAAAGCGCCACGGAGACAACGGCACTGCCGACGCTGCGCAGCCTCTACCGGGACCGGCTGCTGGTGCTGGCCGCGCTGGACGTCGCACCCACCGTCGAGAACGAGCGCGTCCTGGCCTTCACGACGGTCGGCGAGCACCTCGCCGATCTCGCCGACGCGGCACTGGAGGCGGCCCTGCTGCTGGCCCGGCGCAAGGTGTGCGGCACGGACACCCCACCCCGGCTCGCCGTCATCGCGATGGGCAAGTGCGGGGCGCGGGAACTCAACTACGTCAGCGACGTCGACGTCATCTTCGTCGCCGACGACGCCACCCAGTCGGGCCTCACCCTCAACATCCGCGTCGCCGGTGAGCTGATGCGGTTCGCGAACGACGCCTTCTTCGAGGTGGACGCGGCGCTGCGGCCGGAGGGCAAGCAGGGTCAGCTGGTCCGCACCCTGGAGGCGCACGTCGCCTACTACGAGCGGTGGGCCAAGACCTGGGAGTTCCAGGCGTTGCTCAAGGCCCGCCCCGCCGTCGGCGACCTCGACCTGGGCGCGGAGTACGCCGCGGCGCTGATGCCGATGGTGTGGACGGCGTGCGAGCGCGAGGACTTCGTCTCCGACGTGCAGGCCATGCGCAGGCGCGTCGAGGAACTCGTCCCCGCCGGCGTGCGGGCCCGCGAGATCAAGCTGGGCACCGGCGGCCTGCGCGACGTCGAGTTCGCCGTCCAGCTGCTGCAACTGGTGCACGGCCGCACCGACGACTCGCTGCACGTCTCCTCCACGGTGGACGCGCTCGCCGCCCTCGCCGCCGGCGGCTACGTGGGCCGCGACGACGCCGCCAACCTGACCGCGTCGTACGAGTTCCTGCGGCTGCTCGAACACCGGCTGCAGCTGCAGCGGCTCAAGCGCACGCACATGCTGCCCGAGGCGGGCGACGAGGAGGCCATGCGCTGGCTGGCCCGCGCCGCGCACATCCGGCCCGACGGCAGCCACGACTCGCTGGGCGTGCTGCGCGAGGAGCTGAAGCGGCAGAGCCTGCGCGTCTCGCGACTGCACGCGAAGCTGTTCTATCAGCCGCTGCTCGAGTCGGTGGGCGGAGCGTCGGTGGACCTGGCCGCGGCGGGCATGTCGACCGAGGCCGCCGAGCGTCAGCTCGCCGCACTCGGCTACGAGAGCCCGCAGAGCGCGCTGACCCACCTCGCCGCGCTCTCCACCAACGGCGGCCGACGCGGTCGCGTGCAGCAGGTGCTGCTGCCGACGCTGCTCGACTGGCTCTCCGACACACCGGATCCGGACGCGGGGCTGCTGGCCTACCGCCGGATCAGCGAGGAACTGATCGAGCAGCGGTGGTACCTGGCGGCGCTGCGCGACGAGGGTGCGGTGGCCAAGCGGCTGATGCGGATCCTCGGCACGTCGGCCTACGTGCCCGACCTGCTGATGCGGTCGCCCGAGGTGATCCGGCAGTACGCAGACGGGCCCAACGGCGCCAAGCTGCTCGACGTACAACCGGACGGCTTCGCGAAGGCGCTCGTGGCGTCGGCGGGCAGGTACTCCGATCCCGTGAAGGCGATCGCCGCCGCGCGCACGCTGCGGCGCGGGGAACTGGCCCGCATCGCGTCGGCCGACCTGCTCGGCATGCTCGACGTGACCGAGGTGTGCACCGCGCTCACCACGGTCTGGGTGGCGGTGCTGCAGGCTGCGCTCGACGTCGTCACCCGGGCCAACACCCCGGCGGGCGGGCCACCGGCCACGATCGCCGTCATCGGCATGGGCCGCCTCGGCGGGCTCGAGCTCGGCTACGGCTCGGACGCCGACGTCCTGTTCGTCTGCGAGCCCGTCGGGGGCACCGACGAGGCCGTCGCCGTGAAGTGGGCCGTGAGCATCGCCGAACAGGTCCGCGCCCGGCTCGGGACCCCCAGCGCCGACCCGCCGCTCGAGGTCGACGCCAACCTGCGACCGGAGGGCCGCAGCGGCCCGCTGGTGCGCACGCTGTCGTCCTACCGCGCCTACTACGCGCAGTGGGCGCAGGCCTGGGAGGTGCAGGCGCTGCTGCGCGCGCACTGCGTCGCCGGCAATGCCGAACTGGGACAGCGGTTCCTGCTGATGATCGACGACATCCGCTACCCGCCGGACGGGGTGTCGGGTGACGCCGTCCGCGAGATCCGGCGCATCAAGGCCCGCGTCGACGCCGAACGGCTGCCGCGCGGCGCGGATCCGAACACGCACACCAAGCTCGGCCGCGGCGGGCTCGCCGACATCGAGTGGACCGTGCAGCTGCTGCAGCTGCGCCACGCCCACCGCATCCCCGCACTGCACAACACGTCGACGCTGCAGACGCTCAACGCCATCGGCGCCGCCGAGCTGATCGCCGAGGGCGACGTGGACCTACTGCGGCAGGCGTGGCTGACCGCCACCAAGGCCCGCAACGCGCTGGTGCTGGTGCGCGGCAAGCCCACCGACCAGCTGCCCGGCCCGGGCCGGCAGCTCAACGCGGTGGCCGTGGCGGCGGGCTGGCCCAACGGCGACGGCGGCGAATTCCTGGACAACTACCTGCGGGTCACGCGTCGTGCGAAGACCGTGGTGCGCAAGATCTTCGGAGCCTGATGACGGCCAGTGAGTTCCCGTTCGACCTGATCGCCGCCGACGAGTACGACCGTCTGCGCGCCCTGTACGAGCCGCTCACCGAGTCGATGCGCAGGCTGATCGACGCGGGCATCCGCACCGGCGTCGACGACCGGGCCATCGGCGAGGCCCGGGCCGCCATCGACTCGGCGACCGAGACCCTGGAACGCGTGCGCCGCGACACCACGTCCACGCTGCGTCACGCGGGGACGGGCCGGCCGCTGGCGTGGGCCAACCCGGCGGTGGGACTGCGCAACGCGATCGCGCCGCCGATGCGCATCCAGCACGCGGGCGAGAACGGCCGGTGCTGGGCGGAATTCACGCTGGGCGCCGCCTACGAGGGCCCGCCGGGACTCGTGCACGGCGGCATCTGCGCGCTGGTGCTCGACCACCTGCTCGGCGAGGCGGCCAGCGACGGGCTCACCAAGCCGCTGTTCACCGGGACCATCACGCTGCGCTACCTGCGTGGGACGCCGCTGGGCCCGGTGCGGGCGGAGGCGTTCATCGAGCGCACCGAGGGCATCAAGACCTATGCGCGCGGCTACCTCGGCGACGCGGACGGCTGGACGGTGGAGGCGGACGGGGTGTTCATCAGGCCGGCGTGGGCGAGGGATGCCGGATGAGGTTCCTGTCGTGAAGTTCTACGTGAGCACCGCGTTCCTCGACGTCAAGGAGGTCGTCGACGTCGCGAAGGCCGCGGACGACCTCGGCTACGACGGGATGGGCATCCCCGACCACGTCGTGAACCTCGAGACGCTCGCGACGCCCTACCCGTACACGAAGGACGGTTCGCGGCGGTGGGAGGCGTTCACCCACTGGCCCGACCCGTGGGTGATGATCGGCGCGATCGCCCTGGTGACCGAGCGGCTGCGGTTCGTCACCACCGTGTACCTGCCCGCCATGCGGGACCCGTACTCGGCGGCCAAGGCGATCGGCACCGCCGCGTGCCTCGCCGAGGGCCGGCTGGAACTCGGCATCGGCGTGGGGTGGTGCGAGGAGGAGTTCACCCTGATGGGGCAGCGCTTCGACCGCCGCGGCAAGCGCACCGACGAGATGCTCGAGCTGATGCGCGCGCTGTGGCAGCCAGGCTGGACCGAGTTCGCCGGCGAGTTCTACACGACGCCGCGCCTGGAGATGGAGCCGACGCCGCCGCACATCCCGATCTACGTCGGGGGTCTGTCGGACGTCGCTCTGCGGCGGGCGGCGCGCAACGACGGCTGGATCGGGGACCTGATCGACACCGCCCGCGCGATCGAATCGGTCGAGAAGATCCGCGGTCTGCGCGCCGATCGGGGACTGACGATGGACGACTACACCGTCATCACGCCGCTCACCGACGCCTTCACGCCCGAGCACTTCGCCCGCGCCGAGGCCGCCGGGATCACCGGCATCATCACGATGCCGTGGATGTTCTACTCGGGCCCGCAGGCGACGTTCGCGGAGAAGGTCGACGGCATGAAGCGGTTCCGCAGGGACCTCGCCCTCGACGGCTAGGCCGTGCGTCGACGGCCGAGCATCGAGTCCAGCGCGTACGCGCCGCCGCCGGTGAACACCAGCAGGAAGAACCCGAAGCAGAAGAGCACCGCCGACTCGCCGCCGTTCTCCAACGGGTGCAACGCCTCTGGCTGATGCTTCCAGAAGTAGGCGACCGCCATCATGCCCGACGAGATGAACGCCGCGATGCGGGTGAACAGCCCGGACATGATCAGCACGCCCGCGACCAGTTCGATCAGGCCCGACCACCACCCCGGAAACGAGCCGATTGGGAGTGCCCCGCCGCCCATGTCGATCGGCCACGCGAACAGCTTGGACGCGCCGTGCACGGTGAAGAGCAATCCGAGCACCACGCGGAACAGGGTGAGGGCCACGGGAGCAAAGGACGTCAGGCGCTGCTCGACGGGTTGCGTCATGTCACCAACCGTACCGACGTACCACTCCCGCGTGGGGGCTAGCGCTTGCGCACCGTCCGCTGCCGCATCGCGTCGAGGGCGTACGCGCCACCGCCGGTGAACACGAGCAGGAGCAGGCCGAAGCAGTAGAGCACCGCCAGCTCGCCACCATTCTCGATGGGCCACAACGCCGTTGGCTGATGCTGCGTGAAGTAGGCGAACGCCATCTCGCCCGAGCCGACGAACGCCGCGAGACGCGTCACCAGACCGATCAGCAGCAGCACGCCGACCACGAGTTCGATCAGGCCGGCAAACCAGAACGGCCACGTACCAACGGGCACGGCACCGCCACCGGCGGCAGCGACCGGCCAGGCGAACAGCTTCTGCGTCCCGTGGATGGTGAACAGCAGGCCGAACACGATGCGGAACACGCTCAGGATCGCCGGTGAGACGGCGGACAGCTTGGCTTCCAGTTTGTTCATGCGTGCAACCTACTATGCGGACTTCGGTCCAGATAGCTGCGGGCGGTCGTGTCGGGAAGACTGGAACCGTGACCGACCGCCCGCTGCGCCTGCACGATCCCGACGACCGCGGCTTCGCCAGCGACAACTACGCCGGCGCCCATCCCGAGGTGCTCGCCGCCATCGCGGCCGCCAACGACGGCCACCAGGCCGCCTACGGGGGCGACGCCTACACCGCCCGCCTGCAGGAGGTGATCGCCGGCCACTTCGGCCCCGACGCGCGCGCCTACCCGGTGTTCAACGGCACCGGGGCGAACGTCGTCGGACTGCAGTCGATGCTGCCGCGCTGGGGTGCGGTGATCTGCACGTCCACCGCACACATCCACACCGACGAGAACGCCGCCCCCGAGCGCGTCGCGGGCCTCAAGCTGCTCACCGTGCCGACGCCCGACGGCAAGCTGACCCCCGACCTCGTCGACCGCGAGGCGTGGGGGTGGGGCAACGAGCACCGCGCTCAGCCGCTCGCCGTGTCCATCACGCAGACAACCGAACTCGGCACCGCCTACACCGCCGCGGAGGTGCGCGCGATCGCCGACCACGCCCACCAGCGGGGGATGAGGCTGCACATGGACGGCGCCCGCATCGCCAACGCCGCCGCCCACCTGGGGTCGGGGCTGCGCGACTTCACCAGCGACGCCGGCGTCGACGTGGTCTCGTTCGGCGGCACGAAGAACGGCCTGCTGTTCGGCGAGGCCGTCGTCGTCCTCGACCCGGCGGCCACCGAGGGACTGGACTACCTGCGCAAGCTCGACATGCAACTGACGAGCAAGATGCGGTTCGTCTCGGCGCAACTCGTCGCGCTGCTCACCGACGACCTCTACCTGCGCTCCGCGGCGCATGCGAACGCGATGGCGCTGCGGCTCCGCGACGCGGTCGCCGGCCTGCCCGGGCTGACGATCACCCAGGAGACGCAGGCCAACGCCGTCTTCGCGATCCTGCCCCCGGGCGTCGCCGACCGGCTCCGCGAGCGCTTCCGCTTCTACGACTGGGACGCCGCGACGGGGGAGGTGCGGTGGATGTGCGCCTTCGACACCACCGAGGCCGACGTCGACGCGTTCGCCGCCGCGGTGCGCGCGGAGTTGGCGTCCCCGGCCTGAGCCCTGCCCGTCGTACGTGCGAGTACGGCGGGGAATCGGCCGGAATCCCGCCGTACCCGCACGTACGCGGGGCCGGGAGAAGCCGGTGAACGCAGACCACCCCGCCCGGCGAACCGGACGGGGTGGCAGCGACGAATCGGCAGAGCCGATCAGCTGATCAGACGTCGTAGTACAGCGAGAACTCGTACGGGTGCGGGCGGATCTGGATCGGCATGATCTCGTTCTCACGCTTGTACGAGATCCAGGTGTCGATCAGGTCCTCGGTGAACACGCCACCCTCGGTGAGGTAGTCGTGATCCTCCTCGAGACGATCGATGACCGCGGACAGCGACGTCGGCGCCTGGGGGATGTTCGCGGCCTCCTCGGGAGGAAGCTCGTAGAGATCCTTGTCCACGGGCGCCAGCGGCTCGATCTTCTTCTTGATGCCGTCGATGCCGGCCATCAGCATCGCCGCGAACGCCAGGTACGGGTTGCCCGAGCTGTCCGGGCAGCGGAATTCGAGGCGCTTGGCCTTCGGGTTGTTGCCGGTGATCGGGATGCGCACGCACGCCGACCGGTTGCGCTGGCTGTACACCAGGTTGATCGGCGCCTCGTAGCCCGGCACCAGACGCTTGTACGAGTTCACCGTCGGGTTGGTGAACGCCAGCAGCGACGGCGCGTGGTGCAGGATGCCGCCGATGTAGTGACGCGCCAGATCCGACAGACCGGCGTAGCCCGACTCGTCGTGGAACAGCGGCTTGCCGTCCTTCCACAGCGACTGGTGGGCGTGCATGCCCGAACCGTTGTCACCGAAGAGGGGCTTGGGCATGAAGGTGACGGTCTTGCCGTTCTTCCACGCCGTGTTCTTGATGATGTACTTGAACAGCAGTACGTCGTCGGCCGCTGCCAGCAGCGTGTCGAACTTGTAGTTGATCTCGGCCTGACCGGCGGTGCCGACCTCGTGGTGGCCGCGCTCCAGGATGAACCCGGCGTTCTGCAGGTTGGTGGCCATCTCGTCGCGCAGGTCGACGTAGTGGTCGTACGGCGCGACGGGGAAGTAGCCGCCCTTGGGCCGGACCTTGTAGCCCAGGTTCGGGCTGCCGTCGGCCTCGAACGGCTCACCGGTGTTCCACCAGCCTGACTCGGAGTCGACCTCGTAGGAGGTGCCGTTGATCTTCGAGTCGAAGGTCACCGAGTCGAAGATGTAGAACTCGGCCTCGGCGCCGAAGAAGCAGGTGTCGGCGATGCCCGTGCTCGCCAAGTAGTTCTCGGCCTTGCGGGCCACGTTGCGCGGGTCGCGGGAGTAGGCCTCGCGCGTGAACGGGTCGTGCACGAAGAAGCTGAGGTTGAGCGTCTTGGCGTGCCGGAACGGATCGATGCGCGCGGTGTTGGGGTCCGGCAGCAGCATCATGTCGGACTCGTGGATGGACTGGAAGCCGCGCACCGACGAACCGTCGAACGCCAAGCCGTCCTCGAACACGCTCTCGTCGAACGCCGAGGCGGGGATCGAGAAGTGCTGGACGACGCCCGGCAGATCGCAGAAGCGAATGTCGACGTACTCGACGTTCTCGTCCTTGATCAGCTTGAAGATGTCGTCTGCAGTCTTTTCTGGCACTGAGAATTCTCCTTTGACTGGTAACCCGCCGACTGACGCTATGGACATCATGTTGCACGCCAGTCAAGCGGATGTTGCGCCGACGTTACGCGTGCGGCCTTCTCGGGCACTCGCCGAACTGCACTGACCATATGCTGGTGGCATGGCGCGCACCTTCGGTTCCTGGCTCTCCGGTCCGCCCCCCGCCGACGCGGGTGGGTCCGGTCAGGGCACGAACACCTATGCCGGTGAGCGCCTCGGGCTGCCCGAGCACGGCGCCGGGTCGATCGCCCGCTTCGGCCGGCGCGTCGGCGCGCTGGTGATCGACTGGCTGATCAGCTACGGCCTGGCCGCGCTCGCGATGACGCTGGGCTGGGTGTCGCTCGGTGCCCTGTCGACCGCGGTGCTGGTGATCTGGTTCGTGCTCGGCGTCGCGTCGGTGCGGTTGTTCGGCTTCACACCGGGACAGCTGATGCTCGGCCTGATGGTGGTACCCGTCGACGGCAGCGACCACGTCGGGGTCGGCCGCGCGCTGGTGCGCGGCGCCCTCACCGCGTTCGTCATCCCCGCGCTGTTCACCGACACCGACCATCGCGGCATCCACGACCTCGCGTCGAAGACCGCCGTGGTGCTGCGCCGCTAGACCTACTTGCGGCGCACCGTGCGCTGCACGCCGCGCATCTTCGCGTTGCCCGGCATCGGACCCTTCGGCATGGCCGCGGGGCCGACCCGCGAACCGAGCGCAGCCAGCCGGGACTCCAGCGAGTCCATCTGCTTGACGGTGATGTTCGCGGGCAACTTGGTCAAGTGGCGCTCCAGCTTCGACAGCGGCACCTCGCCCTCGCCGTTGCCCACCACGATGTCGTAGATCGGGGTGTCGCCGATGAGCCGCGCGGTGCGCTTCTTCTCCTGCGCCAGCAGCGGCTTGACCCGCGTGGCCGAGCCCTCGCCGACGAAGATCACGCCGGGCCGGCCGATCACGCGGTGCACGGCGTCGAAGTGACCGGTCGCGGCGACGCCGGGTGTCACGCGCCACTTGCCGCGCAGATTGTCCAGCGCCCATGCGGCCGCACCGGTCTGGCCCTCGGCCTTGCGGTACACCGACTTCTGCGCGCGCCTGCCGAAGATGATGAACGCGACGAGCGCACCGAGCAGGATGCCCAGCGGGATCAACGTGATGAGCGTAAAGGTGCTGCCGCTGAGCACACCGACGACCACCGCGACCGCGACGATCAGGACCAGGGCCCCGATCATGTACGGCAGGAGACGCTTGTCTTCCTTGCGCTGGATCTGGAACGCCTGCCACAGCTGGCTGCGGCGCTGCTTGGAGGCCGCCTTGCGCGTGGCCTTCGCCTCGGCCTTCGCGGCCTTGGTGGCGGCGGTGTTGCGTGTCTTCGCCATGCGATCAGGATACGGGTGACGAAGCCCGGCCCGACATCAGGAAGCGGAAGCCGCCCGGATGCGAGCCGCCTCGGCGTACAGCCGTCCCGCCCGGTAGGACGATCGCACCAGCGGACCGGCCAGGACACCGGTGAAGCCGAGGCCCTCCGCGTACGCGGCGTGCTCGACGAACTCCTCCGGCTTGACCCACCGCTCCACCGGATGGTGGCGTAGCGACGGGCGCAGGTACTGGGTGATCGTGATGATGTCGCAGCCCGCCTCGTGCAGGTCGACGAGCGCCTCCCGGACCTCCTCGGGCGTCTCGCCCATGCCGAGGATCAGGTTGCTCTTGGTGACCAGGCCGAAGTCGCGCGCCGCGGTGATGACGTCGAGGCTGCGCTGGTAGCGGAACGCCGGCCGGATGCGCTTGAAGATGCGCGGCACCGTCTCGACGTTGTGCGCGAACACCTCCGGGCGCGACTCGAAGACCTCTTCGAGCTGCTCGGGGATCGCGTTGAAGTCGGGGGCCAGCAGCTCGACGCCGGTGTTCGGGTTGAGCAGCTTGATCTGGCGGACCGTCTCGGCGTAGAGCCACGCCCCGCCGTCGGGCAGATCGTCGCGCGCGACGCCGGTGACCGTCGAGTAGCGCAGGCCCATCGCCTGGACGCTCTCGGCGACGCGCCGCGGCTCGTCACGGTCGAGTTCGGCGGGCTTGCCGGTGTCGATCTGGCAGAAGTCGCAGCGCCTGGTGCACTGCTCGCCGCCGATCAGGAAGGTGGCCTCGCGGTCTTCCCAGCACTCGTAGATGTTGGGGCAGCCCGCCTCCTCGCACACCGTGTGCAGGCCCTCTCGGCGCACCAGCGCCTTGAGTTCCTTGTACTCGGGGCCGGTCTTCAACGTCGTCTTGATCCACGGCGGCTTGCGCTCGATGGGGGTCTCGGCGTTGCGGACCTCGAGACGCAGGAGCTTGCGGCCGTCGGGGGCGATAGTCACTGGACTGATTCTACGCGCGCGGCCGACGAGGCGCCGATCGCGATGCGGCCGTCGAGCGCGCCGCGGACGGCGGCGGCCACCCGGTCGGCGACCTCGTCGACGGTCACGCGCCGGCCCAGTTCGGCGGACAGCGACGTCACGCCCGCGTCGGCGATGCCGCAGGGCACGATCGCCTCGTAGGCGGCGAGATCGCAATCACAGTTGAGGGCGAAGCCGTGCAGGGTGGTCGCACGCGCCACGCGGATGCCGATCGCCGCGATCTTGCGGTCGGGCCGGGCGCCGTCGCCCCTCACCCACACCCCGGACCGGCCCGCCACGCGGCCCACGGGTACGCCCAGATCGGTGCACACCCCGATGAGCGCCTCCTCCAGCCGGCGCACGAATTCGACGACGTCCATCGGCTCGACCAGACCCACGACGGGATATCCGACGAGTTGGCCGGGACCGTGCCAGGTGATCTTGCCGCCGCGGTCGGTGTCCACCACCGGGGTCCCGTCGGCGGGACGCTCGTGGTCCTCGGTGCGCTTGCCCGCGGTGTAGGTCGGGGGATGCTCGAGCAGCAGCAGGGTGTCGGACCCACCGGCGATCCGCTCGTCGGCCAGATCGCGCTGCAGCTGCCACGCCTCGCGGTAGTCGACGGTGCCGAGGCGGCGAACCTCGACCGGCAGCGGCGAGGAGCGGACCGAGGCGGACACGACGTCCACGGTACGCCCGCTACGCGTCGTCCTTCGAGGCCGTCGCGTACGCCAGCGCCTCGCCGATCGTGTTGTGGTGGAACTCGAATCCGGCCCGCTCCAGCACCGCCGGGATCGCGCGCTGCCCGCCGAGCAGTCCCTCGTCGGCGAACTCGCCCAGCACGGTGCGCAGCGCGAACGCGGGCGCCGCGAGTGCCGTCGGCCGGTTGACCGCGCGTCCCACCGCGGAGGTGAACTCGGCGTTGGTCACCGGCGCCGGACCGGTCAGGTTGACCGCCCCCGACACGTCCTCGTCGATGGTGAACAGCAGCGCACGCACCTGGTCCTGGAGGCTGATCCAAGGCATGTACTGCCTGCCGTTGCCCAGCCGCGTACCCAGGCCGAGCTTGAACAGCGGCAGTAGGCGGCCGAGCACCCCGCCCGAACGTCCCAGCACCAGACCCGTGCGCACCAGCACCACGCGGGAACCGGCGGCCTGCGCCACCACGGTCGCGGCCTCCCAGTCGACGCACAACCGGGCCAGGAAGCCGTCGCCCGGCGGAGCGGTCTCGTCGGTGACGCGGTCGCGCGTGTCGCCGTAGTAGCCGACCGCGCTCGAGTTGACGAGAACCGGCACGCCGGCCTCGGCGACCGCGTGGGACAGCACCTCGGTGGGTTCGATCCGGCTGTCGCGCAGGCTCTGCTTGTACGCACCCGACCAGCGCTTGTCGCCGACGCCGACGCCGCACATGTTCACGACGGCGTCGACGTCGCGCAGCACGGCGGGATCGAGATCACCGGTGTCCGGATTCCAGAACACGTCGTCGGAGTGCTTCGGCGGACGCCGAACCAGCCGCAGCACACGGTGATCCGCCGCGCGCAACACCGTGACGAGCGCCGAACCGATCATCCCGGACGAACCGGCGATGGCGATGACCGACACCGGGCTACAGCCCCAGGTCGGCCTCGAAGGCTCCCTCTTCGAGACGTCGCTTGATCGTGGTCAGGAAGCGCCCGGCGTCCGCACCGTCGATGAGGCGGTGGTCGTAGGTCAGCGGCAGGTACGCCACCGACCGGACGCCGATCGACTCGTTGCCGAACTCGTCGACGATCACCCGCGGGCGCTTGACGATCGCGCCGGTCCCCAGCATCGCCGCCTGCGGCGGAACCAGGATCGGGGTGTCGAACAGGGCGCCCTGGCTGCCGATGTTCGTGATCGTGAACGTGCCACCGGACAGCTCGTCGGGCTTCAGGTTGCCCGAGCGGGCCCGCGCCGCGATGTCGCTGATCGCCCGGGCCAGTCCGCCGAGCGACAGGTCACCGGCGTTGTGCACGACCGGCGACAGCAGGCCCTGCTCGGTGTCCACCGCGAAGCCGAGGTGCTCGGCGTCGTAGTAGGTGATCTGCTTGCTGTCCTC
Organism: Mycobacterium sp. PTI7; assembly: GCF_056679845.1. Classification (NCBI taxonomy): domain Bacteria; kingdom Bacillati; phylum Actinomycetota; class Actinomycetes; order Mycobacteriales; family Mycobacteriaceae; genus Mycobacterium; species Mycobacterium sp. PTI7. The sequence continues at coordinate 2,444,140 of NZ_CM155252.1, read as the reverse complement.
GTCGTAGCTCGCGTTGACGTTCGGGTGCGCCTTGAGGGCGTCGACCACCGCGACGGCGAAGAACGGCAGGTACGTCAGGTTGACGCCCTCGCGCTCGGCGAAGCTCGCCTTGGCGCGGGCACGCAACGCGACGATCTTGGTGAGGTCGACCTCGTGGGTCTGGGTGAGCTGCGCCGTGGTCTGCAGCGACTCGCGCGTCTTCTTCGCCGTGATCTGGCGAATCCTGTTGGCCTTCTGCGTGGTTCCGCGCAGGTGCGACATCGACGGGGCGGGTGCCGACGGCTTGGCCGATGCGGCCGATGCGGCCGGTGCGGCGGGGGCCTCGGCCGGGGCGCTCTGTGCGGGCGCCTTCTTGGCCTCGGCTGCGGCGAGGACGTCCTGCTTGCGGACGCGTCCGCCGACGCCGGTGCCCTTCACCGACGCCAGGTCGACGCCGTGCTCGCCGGCCAGCTTCCGGACCAGGGGAGTGACGTAGGGGCTCGCGTCCGACCCCGAGTCCGAATCGCTCGCCGCGGGGGCGGGCGCTTCCTTCGGCTCGGGCTTGGGCTCGTCCTTGGGTTCGGGCTTCGGCTCCGGCTTGGGCTCGGGCTTCGGCTCCGACTTGGGTTCGGGCTTCGACTCGGGCTCGGGCTCGGGCTCGGGCTCGGGCTCGGGCTCCGGCTCGGGCTCCGGCTCCGGTTCGGGCTCGGGTTCCGGCTCGGACTCCGCGGCCGCGCCCTCGGCGCCGATCTTCGCGAGTTCGCCACCCACGGCGACGACGTCGTCCTCCTCGGCGCTGATCGCGACGAGCGTGCCCGCGACGGGCGAGGGGATCTCGGTGTCGACCTTGTCGGTGGACACCTCGACGAGCGGCTCGTCGACCTCCACGCTGTCGCCGACCTTCTTCAGCCAGCGCGTGACGGTGCCCTCGGTGACGGACTCGCCGAGTTCGGGCATCTTGACCGACGTGGCGTCGCCGCCGCCGGACGCGGCGGGCTTCGACTTCTCCGGTTCCGCGGGGGGCTCGCTCTCCTCGGCCGGCTGGGCCTCGGGCTCGGCCTCCTCGGCGGCGGGCTCCTCGGCGGGGGACTCCTCCTCGGCGGGTGCGTCGTCGGCGGCTGCGTCGTCGGAGGAGTCGTCGGACGCGTCGCCGCCGCCCTCGCCTTCCTCACCGATGAGCGCGAGGTCGCCACCGACCTCGACGGTGTCGTCCTCGTTGGCGATGATCTTGGTCAGCACGCCCGCTGCGGGCGAGGGGATCTCGGTGTCGACCTTGTCGGTGGACACCTCGAGGAGGGGTTCGTCGACTTCGACGGTGTCACCCTCTTGCTTGAGCCATCGCGTGACGGTGCCCTCTGTGACGCTCTCACCGAGTGCGGGCATCTGGACGGAGATGGCCATGTCTTGTGACTCCCTCATACGGTCGCGTGCGGCTGTCTTATCTCGCGGCACCCATCCTTCCACGTCCGTGCCCGTCGGTCGTCGTAGACCTGCGGTCTGTCTGCTCTGGCACTATCGATGGTGGTGATGGCACCGCGTGCCGGAAGGAGTCGGTCGAGTTGGGGCTGTTCGACAGGTTGCGACGACGTGGATCGCGCCGTGCGCGCGGCACCGATCCGGCGGCGGACCTCAAGTACATGAAGGAGTGGGTCGCCACCCACACCGGCGTCGAGGCGTTCATCGAACCCCAGACGACAGTCACCGAGTTCACGGCGTGTCTCGTTGCCGCCGACGGTGAGTGGACCCGACGCAGGACCAACGGTCAGGCGGGCGCGCGCCGCCTCAACGAGCAACTCGGCATCCCCGTCTACGACGTGCAGAAGGTCGGCTACCCGCAACGCATGCGCGACTACGACGAGAAGCGCCGCATCGAGCGCAAGCGCGCGGCGCGACGGGAACTCGAGGAGCGATGACCGGGGACCGCCGCGAGTTCACCGCCCGCAGCGCCGACGGCGTGACCCTCGCCTGTCGCGAGGAGGGCGACCCCGAGGGACCGACCGTCGTCCTCGTGCACGGCTGGCCCGACTCGCACGTGCTGTGGGACGGCGTGGTGCCCCTGCTCGCGGACCGCTTCCGCGTGATCCGATACGACAACCGCGGCGTCGGCGGGTCCGGCGCACCGAAGGCCACCTCGGCCCACGCGATGGCCCGCTACGCCGACGACCTCGCCGCCGTGCTCGACGCCGCCTCCCCCGAGGACCCCGTGCACGTCCTCGCCCACGACTGGGGCTCGGTCGGCGTGTGGGAATTCCTCGCCCGCCCGGAGGCGCCGGCCCGCATCGCGTCGTTCACGTCGGTGTCCGGACCGAGCACCGACCACCTCAACCGCTTCGTCATCGACGGCCTGAAGCGGCCCTACCGGCCGCGCCGGTTCGTCCGGGCGCTGACGCAACTGCTGCGGCTCACCTACATGGCCGCCTTCTCCGTACCGGTGCTCGCGCCCGCCCTCGTCCGAGTCGCCTTCCGGGCCGGTGCGATGGAGCGCGTCCTGCGCACGCGCGACGGCATCCCCGCCGACCGGATCCACCACTCCGACACGTTCGCCGCCGACGCCGCGACCAGCATGAAGGTGTACCCCGCCAACTACTTCCGCTCGCTGGCCCGCGGACGCAAGGACCATCGCGTCGACGTGCCCGTGCAGGTGATCGTCAACGCGAAGGACCCCTTCGTCCGGCCCTACCTGTACGACGACGCACAGCGCTGGTGCTCGCGGCTGTGGCGCCGCGACGTCCAGGCCGGGCACTGGGCGCCGATGTCGCACCCGCAGGTGCTCGCGACGGCCGTGGCCGAACTGGCCGACGCCCTGGGCGGCGGCGCCCCGGCCCGCACCCTGCTCCGCGCCGAGGTCGGACGCCGCCGCGGACACTTCGGCGACACGCTCGTCTCGGTCACCGGGGCGGGCAGCGGCATCGGCCGGGCGACCGCGCTGGCGTTCGCACGCGACGGTGCCGACGTGGTCGTGAGCGACATCGACGAGGCAAGCGTGCGGGCCACCGCGGCGGCCGTCGTCGCCGCGGGAGGGACGGCCTACGCGTACGCCCTCGACGTGTCCGACGCCGACGCGGTGGAGGCGTTCGCCCAGCGGGTCTGCGCCGAGCGCGGGGTGCCGGACGTCGTCGTGAACAACGCGGGCATCGGCCACGCGGGTTCGTTCCTCGACACCCCGGCCGACCAGTGGGACCGGGTGCTGGACGTCAACCTCGGCGGCGTGGTGAACGGCTGCCGTGCCTTCGCGCCGCGGCTCGTCGAACGCGGCACCGGCGGCCACGTGGTCAACGTGTCGTCGATGGCGGCCTACGCGCCGATGCAGGCGATGAACGCCTACTGCACGTCGAAGGCCGCGGTGTACATGTTCTCCGACTGCCTGCGCGCCGAATTGTCCTCCGCTGGAATCGGATTGACCACCGTGTGCCCCGGCGTCATCGACACCAACATCGTCCACACCACCCGCATCGACGCTCCGGCAGGCAAGGCGGGCCGGGTCGCGGGCCGACGCAAGCAGCTGGAGTCGATGTTCGCCGCACGGCACTACGGACCCGACAAGGTGGCGGCGGCCATCGTGTCGGCGGTGCGCAAGAACAAGCCGATCCGGCCCGTCGCCCCCGAGGCGTACCTGCTCTACGGGACGTCGCGGATCGCCCCGCAGGCCCTGCGCAGCGTCGCCCGGGCCGGCATCGTCTAGCCGATCAGCCGTTGCGGGCGATGTCCTCGATCGCGGCGAACATCGTGCGCGTCGGCACACCCGTGCCGCCCTTGCCGGTGTAGCCCCAGGGGCCGCCGGTGTTGTACGCCGGGCCCGCGACGTCGAGGTGCGCCCACTGCACGCCCTCGGCCACGAACTCGCGCAGGTAGACCCCCGCGACGAGCATGCCCGCGAAGCGCGAGCCGCTGACGTTCGCGAGGTCCGCGACGGTCGACTTCAGGTCGTCCTTCAGCTCCTCGGGCAGCGGCATCGGCCAGGCGTTCTCGCCGACCCGAGCGGACAGCTCGGCCACCCGGTCGCGGAACTCGTCGCTGCCCATCACGCCCGGGGTCCGCGCGCCGAGCGCGACGGTCTGCGCGCCGGTCAGCGTCGAGGTCTCCATCAGGTAGTCGGGGCCGTCCTCGCAGGCCCGCACGATCCCGTCGGCCAGGATGAGCCGGCCCTCGGCGTCGGTGTTCAGCACCTCGACGGTGATGCCGCCGTACTGGGTGAGCACGTCGCCGGGCCGCTGCGCGGTGGACGACGGCATGTTCTCGGCCATCGGGACGGTCGCGATCACGTCGACCGGCACCTGCTGCTTGGCGGCCAGGACGACGGTCGCGATCACCGCGGCCGCGCCGCCCATGTCGGAGGTCATCTGGTGCATGTTGAGCGCCGGCTTAATCGAGATGCCGCCGGTGTCGAACGTGATGCCCTTGCCGACGAGTGCGACCTTCTTGCCCTTGCCGCGCTTGGCCCCCCTGTAGATGAGCCGCACCAGCCGCGGGGGCCGCGACGAGCCCTTGCCGACGCCGATGATGCCGCCGTAGCCGGCCTTCTCGAGCGCCTTCTCGTCGAGCACCTCCACGTCGAGGCCCACCGACTTGCCCAGCGCGCGTGCCCGTTCGGCGAACTCGGCCGGGAACAGGTGGCTCGGCGGGGTGTTGACGAAGTCGCGGGCCGTGGCGACCGCTGTCGCGATGTCGGTGCCGCGGACGGCCTTGGCCTTCGCGTCCTTCGCGGTGGCGAGCGCCGTGATCTTCGCCAGCGCCGGCTCCTTGGGTGCGGTCTTGTCACTGCGGAAGTCGCTGAACCGGTAGGCGCCCAGGATCAGGCCCTCGACGGCCGTCTCGGTGTCCAGTTCGGCCAGCGCGGTGATCACCGACTCGGTGCCCGACAGGCTGCGCGCGGCGACGCCCGAGGCGCGACGGATGACGTCGGCGGGCCACTCGTCGCGGTTCTTGCCCAGGCCGACGGCGAGCACGCTCGCGACCGGCAGCGACGGCGCGATCACGCGGGTGACCTGCTCGCTGCCGCCCTTGGCGCCCAGCGCCTTGAGCGCGGCCTCGATCTCGCCGACCGCGACGTCGTCCAGGAACGGCGTGGGCAGCACCGTCGCGACGTCGCCGTCGCCGGTGACGACCGGGACGATCAGCACGGCCGAACCCGCTCCGCGCTTGGGCACGCTGGTGGCGACGGTGACGGTGGGGGACTGGTATCTGGGTGCGGTGCTCACGGGGATCAACCCTAGCTAGGCTGCCATCGTGACCGACAACCTGCTGCAGGGGCCGCTCGAGGACCGCCATCGCGAACTCGGCGCCAGTTTCGCCGAATTCGGGGGCTGGCTGATGCCGGTGTCCTACGCGGGCACCGTCACCGAGCACAACGCCACCCGCAACGCCGTCGGGCTGTTCGACGTCAGCCACCTCGGCAAGGCGCTCGTCAAGGGCCCGGGAGCGGCGGCCTACGTGAATTCGGCGTTCACCAACGACCTCAACCGGATCGGGGCGGGCAAGGCGCAGTACACGTTGTGCTGCAACGACTCCGGTGGCGTCATCGACGACCTGATCGCCTACTACGTCTCCGACGAGGAGGTGTTCCTCGTCCCCAACGCCTCCAACACCCCCGCGGTGGTGGCCGCGCTGCAGGAGCACGCGCCCGACGGCCTGGTGATCACCGACGAGCACCGGTCCTTCGCGGTGCTGGCGGTGCAGGGACCGAAGTCGGCCGAGGTGGTCGGCGGGCTCGGGCTGCCCACCGACATGGACTACATGGGCTACGCCGACGCCGAGTACCAGGGCGTGCCGGTCCGCGTCTGCCGCACCGGGTACACCGGCGAACAGGGCTACGAGCTGCTGCCGACGTGGGACCGCGCGGGCATCGTGTTCGACGCCCTCGTCGAGGCGGTCCGCGCCGCGGGCGGCGAACCCGCCGGGCTGGGCGCCCGCGACACGCTGCGCACCGAGATGGGCTACCCGCTGCACGGGCACGAACTGACGCTCGACGTGTCGCCGGTGCAGGCCCGCTGCGGCTGGGCCGTCGGCTGGAAGAAGGACGCGTTCTGGGGGCGCGACGCGCTGCTCGCTGAGAAGGCCGCCGGACCGGCGCGCACGCTGCGCGGCCTCAAGGCCGTGGGCCGGGGCGTGCTGCGGGCCGACATGACCGTGCTCGACGGCGACGCCGCGGTGGGCGTCACGACCTCGGGAACCTTCTCGCCGACACTCAAGGTCGGCATCGCGCTGGCCCTGATCGACACCGCGGCAGGCATCACCGACGGGCAGACGGTCGCCGTCGACGTCCGCGGCAAGCGGCTCGAGTGCGAGGTGGTCGCGCCGCCGTTCGTGACGGCGAAAACTCGCTAGCCACGGGTTATATGATCTCCCCATGACCGATGGCCCCCTCGAGTTCTCGCTTGCCCGAAACGCGACACCGGCGAGCGACGACGTACGAGGCGACATCCTGCGCGAGCCGGGCTTCGGCCGGTTCCACACCGATCACATGGTGTCGATCGACTACACCGCGGGCCGCGGCTGGCACGACGCCGCCGTGCTGCCCTACGGACCCATCGAACTCGACCCCTCGGCGGTCGTCCTGCACTACGCGCAAGAGGTGTTCGAGGGGCTGAAGGCCTACCGCTGGGCGGACGGGTCGATCGTGTCGTTCCGGCCCGACGCCAACGCCACCCGGCTGCGGACGTCCGCGCGTCGGCTCGCGATCCCCGAGCTGCCCGAGGAGGTCTTCCTCGAGTCGCTGCGGCAGCTGATCGCCGTCGACGCCGACTGGGTGCCCGCGGCAGGCGGCGAGGAGTCGCTGTATCTGCGGCCCTTCATCTTCGCCACGGAACCCGGCCTGGGCGTGCGTCCCGCAACGCAGTACCGCTACATGGTGATCGGGTCGCCGGCCGGCGCCTACTTCAAGGGCGGCATCAAGCCGGTGTCGGTGTGGCTCTCCACCGAGTACGTGCGCGCCAGCCCCGGCGGGACGGGTGCCGCCAAGTTCGGCGGCAACTACGCGGCCTCCCTGCTCGCGCAGGCCGAGGCGACCGACCACGGCTGCGACCAGGTGGTGTGGCTCGACGCGATCGAACGCCGCTACGTCGAGGAGATGGGCGGGATGAACCTGTTCTTCGTCTTCGGCAGCGGCGGGTCGGCGCGCCTGGTGACGCCCGAACTGAGCGGCTCGCTGCTGCCCGGCATCACGCGGAACTCGTTGCTGCAGTTGGCCACCGACGCCGGCTTCGCCGTCGAGGAGCGCAAGATCGACGTCGACGAGTGGCGCAAGAAGGCCGACGCCGGCGAGATCACCGAGGTGTTCGCGTGCGGTACCGCCGCCGTGATCACGCCGGTGTCGCACGTGAAGTCCGGCGACGGCGAGTTCACCATCGCCGGCGGCGAACCGGGCGAGGTCACGATGGCGTTGCGCGACACGCTGACCGGCATCCAGCGCGGCACGTTCGCCGACACCCACCGGTGGATGACCCGGCTCGGCTAACCTCGATCTCGTCCCCCTCGGGACACCGGACGAGCGGCACCGTACCCGGCCAGCGACAAGACGGCGCTCCGAGGAGGTGTGCCGTGTCGTGGGCGATCCTGTTCCTGTCCGGAGTGCTCGAGGCCGTGTGGGCCGTCGCGCTCGGCAAGTCCGAGGGGTTCTCGAAGCTCGGGCCGACCGTGGTGTTCGGGATCGGTCTGGTCCTGTCGATGGCGGGCCTGGCCGTCGCGATGCGCGAACTGCCCGTCGCCACCAGCTACGTGGTGTGGGTCGGCATCGGGGCGGTGCTGACGGCGACCTACTCGTTCATCAGCGGTGACGAGGCGGTGTCGGTCGCCAAGGTCGCACTGATCGGGGTGATCACGGCGTCGGTGGTGGGGCTCAAACTCCTGCACGGCTGAGCGTCAGCCGACGGCGAGTCCCAGCGCGGCGACGGTCGTCGTCACCTCGACCGCCGCGCCGAGCACGTCGCCGGTGATCCCGCCGAAGCGCCGCGCGCAGTGCGCGACCAGGACCGCGGCGATCAGCAGCGCGACCGCGACGGCGACCGGTCCCTGCCACGGCAGCGGCGTCGCGAGCGTGGCGGCGGCGAGGAGGGCGGCCACCCACGCCGCCACCACCCAGGTGGGCTGGGTGCCCGCCACCGCGGCGCCGAGCGTGCTGCCCTCGGCGGCGGGCACCGAGGTGCGGCACGCCATCACCGCGGCCACCCGGCCCGCGGCGACCGCCACGACGACGGCGGCGGGCGGCATCGTCGAGAAGGCGAAGGTCTGCGCCGCGACGACGACGACGATCGCGGCCACCCCGAACGGGCCGGCCGTGCCGTCGCGCATCACCGCCAGCGCCCGTGCCGGTGGGCCGTAGCAGCCCAGCCCGTCGGTGGTGTCGGACAGCCCGTCGAGGTGCAGGCCGCGCGTCGCCAGGAGCAGCGCCGTGACCGCGAGCAGCCCCGACAGCGGGCTGCCGTCGCCGAATCCCCGGTCGGCCAACCAGATCACGCCCGCGGCCAGGCCGCCCAGCGCGACGCCGACGACGGGGAGCGCCGTGACGGAACCGCGGCCGAAGGGATGGCTGCTGCGCACCGGCAGCACGGTCGAGAAGGACAGTGCCGAGGCGAGCGGCCCGATCACGGGGCGGGGGCGGCTGCGGCGCGATCGGTGACGGCGGCCTCGGCGAACGTGGCCATCGACGCCAGCGTGGCGACCGCGGCCCGCAGGATCGGCAGCGCGACGGCGGCGCCGGTGCCCTCGCCGAGTCGCATGCCGAGGTCGACGATCGGTTCGAGGCCGAGCCGGGACAGTGCGAGGGTGTGCGCCGGCTCCACCGATCGGTGTCCGGCCTGCCACCACTGCCGCGCGCCCGGCGCCATCCGGTCGGCGGCCAGCGCGGCAGCCGTCACCACGACGCCGTCGAGCAGCACCGGCGTGCGGCGGACCGCAGCCTGGGCGCAGAACCCCGCGATCGCGGCGATGTCGGCGCCGCCGCAGACCCGCAGCAGCGCAACCGGATCGGCCATGACGGGCCGGGCCCGGAACAGCGCGTCGCGGATCGCCGCGGTCTTGCGCATCCAGCCCTCGTCGTCGATCCCGGTGCCGCGGCCGACGACGGCGACGGGCTCGGTGTCGGTCAGCGCGGCGATCAACGTCGTTGCGGGCGTGGTGTTCCCGATGCCCATGTCGCCGGCGATGAGCAGATCGGCGCCGCCGTCGACCTCCTCGTCGGCGATGCGGCGGCCGGCGTGGATGGCAGCGGCGACCTCGTCCTCGGTCAGTGCGTCCTCGACGGCGATGTTGCCGCTGGCGCGCCGCACCTTGTGGGCGCCGACGGCCTCCGAGAGCGGGGTGTCGCAGTCGACGGCCACGTCCACCACCCGCACGCCGGCGCCCGCGAGGTCGGCGAGCACGCTGATCGCGGCGCCACCGGCGTCGAAGTTCGCGACCATCTGCGCCGTCACCTCCGCCGGGAACGCCGACACGCCGGCCGCCGTCACGCCGTGGTCACCGGCGAACACGACCACGCGAGCGCGGGCGAACTGGTGCGGCGGGCACTGTCCCTGGCAGGCCGCGACCCACACCGACAGGTCCTCGAGCCGGCCCAGCGAGCCGGGTGGCTTGGTCAGCGTGTCCTGGCGGGCACGGGCCGCCGCGGCGACGTCGGGATCCGGGACGGCGACCGACGGGAAGGTCGTCACGCCGGCTCCTTGAGGACCAGGGGTTGGCCGGCGACCACCAGGACCACCCGGTCGCAGGAGTGCGCCAGGCGCTGGTTGAGCGTGCCGAGTTCGTCGGTGAATAGCCGTCCCGACGCCGTCGCGGGCACCACGGTCAGTCCGACCTCGGGGCTGACCAGCGCCAGCGGGGCCTCGAACGCCCGGACCGCGTCGAGCAGCGCGTCGAGGTCGTCGGACACCGCGGACGACGGGCCGCCCGTCCAGGCCTCGTGCCGGTCGAGCAGCCACACCAGCCAGTTGCCGACGTCGTCGACGAGTGTGGGCACGGTCGGATCGGCGCGCAGCAGCGCGGTGAGGTCCTGCCCCTCGACCGTCGTCCACTCCGGTGGGCGGCGCAGCCGGTGGGCGGCGATGCGGGTCGACCAGTCCGAGTCGTCGGGTCGCAGCGCCGCGGTGGCGACGTAGCGCACCGCCCGGTCGCTGCCCGCGGCGTCCCCGATCGCGGTCTCCGCGAAGGCCGACTTGCCCGACCGGATACCGCCGAGTGCCAAGAGCCGCACTGCGGTCAGGCGATCTCGTCGCCGCGGTTGACCATGGGGCGCGGCGCCCGCATCCTGCGAATCTGCGATGCCCGGCTGGCGGCGTAGAAGCCGAGCTTCCAGCCGCTCTCGACGTTGTCCGGGTACTTGGCGTCGACGGTCTTGTTGACGCGGCGACCGACGATCACGCCGTCGATCACCATGACCACCACCAGCGCGAGCATGGCGGGCGACAGCAGCCGCTGCACCTCGACCGACGGCACGGCCAGCATGATGAACACCAGGCCGAGTGCTGCGGGCATGAACAGGCCCAGGACGTTGCGGCGGGAGTCGACGACGTCGCGGGCGAGCCGCCGGACCGGGCCCTTGTCGCGGGGCAGGAGATAGGACTCCTCGCCGGACATCATCTTCTCGCGGCGTTCACTCATCGCGGAGCGGCGTGCGGCCTTGTCGGCGCGACGCTCCTCCTTGGAGAGCTTGGGGCCGCCGATCTCCTTGCGGCGCTTGCGGGCCTCCGCGGACGTCATCGGTGCCGGCGCCACGGGCCCACGCCGGCGCGACGCGTCGCGCTTCGGGGTCGGCTTGCCCTTGGGGGCGGTGGTGCGTACGCCGTCGACGAGCACGACGTCCTGGTCGGCGGTTGCGGCGGCTGAACGTGACTCCTCCGGTCGGGAGTCGTCCTTCTTGCGGCCCAGCAGATTCACGCCTCCCAGATTACCCTGCTCGCATGCGCGTGCTGATCGCCCCGGACTGCTTCGGGGACAGCCTGACCGCAGTCGAGGCCGCCGAGTCGATCGCGGCGGGCTGGGCCGCCGCCCGCGCCGCCGACGAGGTGACGCTCGCGCCGCAGTCCGACGGTGGACCGGGGTTCGTCGAGGTCCTCGGGAGCCGGCTCGGCGGGCTGCGCACCGCGCGGGTCAGCGGGCCGCTGTCCGACGAGGTGACTGCCGAGTGGGTGCTCGACGGGTCCGGCACCGCCTACGTCGAGTGCGCGCAGGCCTGCGGGCTCGCGCTCCTCGGCGGACCGCCGACCGTCCGCACCGCGCTCGACGCGCACAGCGGGGGAGTCGGTCAGCTCGTCGGGGCGGCGCTCGACGCCGGGGCAACCCGCATCGTCGTCGGGCTCGGCGGCAGCGGGTGCACCGACGGTGGCCGCGCGCTCGTCGACGCGCTCGGCGGGCTCGCCACCGCGCGCGAACGCCTGGCGGCGGTGGACCTCGTCGTGGCCAGTGACGTCGAACACCCCCTGCTCGGACCGATGGGCGCCGCCGCGGTGTTCGGGCCGCAGAAGGGGGCCGATCCCGACACCGTCGACGTCCTGGAACGGCGACTCGCCGCGTGGGCCGACGAGCTGGCGGCGGTCGCCGGCCGGGACGTCGCCACCGAACCCGGCGCGGGCGCCGCCGGAGGCATCGGCGCGGCCCTGCTCGCGCTCGGCGGTCGGCGCGAGTCGGGAGCCGCCGTGATCGCCGACGTCACCGGACTGGCCGACGACGTGGCCGCCGCGGACCTGGTGATCACCGGCGAGGGCCGGTTCGACCACCAGTCGCTGCACGGCAAGGTGATCAGCGCGCTGACCGGGATGGCGGCCGGCGGAGACGCGTCGGTCCTGGTGCTGGCCGGCCAGGTCACGCTGTCCGACGAGGAACTGTCCGCGGCGGGCGTGCGCGCCGCGCACTCGATCACCGACCACGCCGGATCCGTCGAGCTGGCGATCGGCGACGCGGCCAACCAGCTCGTCGGCCTGAGCCGTCGGACCGCCGCGGAGTGGGACGCGACTGTCGGGGAATAGCGACCCGGCGGGGTACCGTTGAAGAGGACCGACGCATGACGATGCACAGGGAGAAGCAATGACTGTTCAGAACGAAACCGCCACCGAGACCCACGGCGCGACCCTGACCGATGCGGCAGCCGCGAAGGCCAAGGCGCTGCTCGACCAGGAAGGCCGCGACGACCTCGCGCTGCGGATCGCCGTGCAGCCGGGTGGTTGCGCCGGGCTGCGGTACAACCTCTTCTTCGACGATCGCACCCTCGACGGTGACCTGACCGCCGACTTCGGCGGCGTGGGCCTGACCGTCGACCGGATGAGCGCCCCCTACATCCAGGGCGCCACGATCGACTTCGTCGACACCATCGAGAAGCAGGGCTTCACGATCGACAACCCGAACGCCACCGGCTCCTGCGCCTGCGGCGACTCGTTCAACTGATCGGCCGCCCGCACCGGCCGGTCTAGAATTGGCCGGTGCGCGGCAGGTACGAACACACCAGGGTGTCGTCACCCTGAGTCAAGATCTGTGCGATCGCCTGGCGCTCCGCGCCACCCGAGGTCCGCGCCGCCTGCACCTTCATGGTGAACAGCACCTGCGACTGGGTGGGTGACCACGTCACCACCTTGTCGATCGTGTCGACCTCCGCGCTCTTGTACTGACGCCGGAAGGCGTCGCTCGCGAGGTTGGCCAGCGACATGTCGGCCTGCCGGTCCTTGATCTCGTCGAACAGCCCGCACGACGCGTTGCGCGCGATGGTCTCGTCGTCTCCGTTGGTCAGCGCGTCCACGTAATCCTGGATCGCCGCCCTCGCCCGCTCGGGCGAGAGCGCGCCGTCTGCGGCGTCGTCGGAGCGCCCGTTCAGGAGTAGCGTCCCGACCAGCGCGGCGATCACCAGGACCGACAGCACGCCGAGACCGGCGAACAGCAACGGCCGGCGGGACCGCTTCGGATACGGCACCGGCGGAGGCAGCGCGCCCGGGTACTGGCTCGGAACCTGACCCGGGTACGCCTGCGGTGGACCGTACGGCCCGCCCTGCGGCGGAGGCGGTGGGCCGCCCGCCGGTGAATAGGGGTTCTGTTGCGGGGATTCGGGGTACGGAAAGGGTCCAGCCATGGCGTTGTTAGGCTATCGCACCGACCTGCGGCAACCGCGAAACCAATGCGTACGCGGCCCTGGGTACGATTCTTTAGACGTGTTAACCAATTGAGGAGTGCCCTTCGTGACCATCGCGGTGACCGGATCGATCGCAACTGACCACCTGATGAGGTTCCCCGGGAGGTTCGCCGAACAGTTGCTCGCCGAGCACCTGCAGAAGGTCTCACTGAGCTTCCTCGTCGACGACCTGGTCCTGCACCGGGGTGGCGTCGCGGGCAACATGGCCTACGCCATGGGCATCCTGGGCGGCCGTCCGACGCTCGTCGGCGCCGTCGGCACCGACTTCGACGACTACCGCAACTGGCTCGACTCGCACGGCGTCGACACCGGCAGCGTGCACGTCTCCGAGACGGCCTACACCGCGCGCTTCGTCTGCACCACCGACCAGGACATGGCCCAGCTCGCCTCGTTCTACCCGGGCGCGATGGCCGAGGCCCGCAACATCAAGCTCACCGACGTCGTATCACGGGTCGGCACACCGGATCTCGTCATCATCGGCGCCAACGACCCCGAGGCGATGTTCCTGCACACCGAGGAGTGCCGTGCGCTCGGACTGCCCTTCGCGGCCGACCCGTCGCAGCAGTTGGCCTACCTGAACGGCGAGGAGATCAAGCGCCTCATCGGTGGCGCCACCTACCTGTTCAGCAACGACTACGAGTGGGACCTGCTGCTCCAGAAGTCCGGCCTCAGCGAGGCCGAGGTGATGAGCCAGATCGAACTGCGCGTCACGACGCTGGGGGAGAAGGGCGTCGACCTGGTGGGTCGCGACGGCACCTTCCTGCACGTCGACGTGCTGCCCGAGACCCGCAAGGAGGATCCGACCGGCATCGGCGACGCGTTCCGGGCCGGCTTCCTCACCGGCCGCACCGCCGGCCTGAGCCTGCAGCGTGCCGCGGAGCTGGCGTCGCTGGTCGCCACCCTGGTGCTCGAGGCACCCGGACCCCAGGAGTGGTCCTGGGACAAGGACGCCGGCCTCAAGCGCGTGTCGGAGGCCTACGGCGCCGACGCCGCCGAGGAGATCGCGGCCGCGCTCGCCTGACCTAGAGCTGGACGGGGTAGTGGGGTTCCCGGATCTCCGGGACCACACTCTCCTCGATGAAGATCTGGTGCCACAGCATGAAGATCAGCACCGTCCATAGCCGTCGGCTGTGATCGGCGGTGCCGGTGCGGTGGTCGTCGAGCATGCGGCGCACGGCGGCGAGGTCCACGAGACCTCCCGCCTGCGACGCGGCGACCGTGGCGTAGGACCAGTCGAGTAGTTCCCCGGCCTGCAACCAGTGCCGGATCGGCACCGGGAAGCCCAGCTTCGGACGGTTCAGCACGTGCGCGGGCACGATCGGCTCCAAGGCGCGGCGCAACGCGTACTTCGTCGTCGTCCTGGTGATCTTCTGCTCGAACGGCAGCCGCGAGGCCACCGCGAACACCTCGGGATCCAGGAACGGCACGCGCAGTTCCAGTGAATTGGCCATCGTCATCTTGTCGGCCTTCACCAGGATGTCGCCGCGCAGCCACGTGAACAGGTCCACGTGCTGCATCCGCGCCACCGGGTCCCAACCCCGCGACTCCTCGTAGAGCGCCGCGGTGACGTCGGTGTGCGTCCACTCCGGCCGGAACCCCGGCAGCACGGCGCGCAACTGGTCGTCGGAGAAGCTGCGGGCGTTGCCGTAGTAGCGCTCCTCCAGCGTCAGCGAGCCGCGATGCAGCAGACTCTTGCCGCGCAGGCCGTCGGGCAGCGGTCGCGACGCCCTGCCCAGGGATCGGCGCAACGGCCGCGGCAGGCGATCGAACGGCTTGAGCGACAACGGTTCCCGATAGATCGTGTAGCCGCCGAACAGCTCGTCGGCACCCTCGCCGGACAGCACCACCTTGACGTGCTTGCGGGCCTCCCGGGCGATGAAGAACAGCGGAATCAGCGCGGGATCGGCGACGGGTTCGTCCAGGTACCAGACGATCTCGGGCAGCGCCGCCACGAACTCCGCCTGGCTCACCACCTTCGTCACGTGGCGGGCGCCGATGGCCTCCGCCGACGCCACGGCGACGTCGACCTCGGAGAAGCCCTCGCGCTCGAACCCGGTGGTGAAGGTGATCAGCTTCGGGTTGTGCCGCATCGCCAGCGCGGCGATGGCCGTCGAGTCGATGCCGCCGGACAGGAACGCGCCCACGGTCACGTCGGCCCGCATGTGCTTGGCGACGGAGTCCTCGAGGACGGCCGTGATCTCGTCGTAGCGGGCCTGCTCGCCGCCAGGTGTCGAACGGGAGGGAAAGGGCACGGCGTCGAAGCGGGGCGTGAAGTAGCGGGTGACCTCCGGCTCGCCGCCGGGCCGCACCCTGGCGTAGCACCCCGACTCCAGGCGGCGCACGCCGCGCTGCAACGTCTCGGGCTCCGGCACGTACTGCAGCACCGTGTAGTGCTGCACCGCCCGGTCGTCGATGCCGACGTCGATGCCCGCGATCGGCGCCAGGTCCAGCAGGCACTTCTTCTCGCTCGCCAGGATCGTCCCGCCGGTACCCGTCGCCATGTACAGCGGCTTGATGCCGAACGGATCGCGAGCGCAGAACAGCTCGCGCTCCTGGGTGTCCCACAGCGCGAACGCGAACATGCCGCGCAGCCGGCTCAGCGCCGCCGGCCCCCAGTGGTGAAATGCCGCGACGATCGCCTCGCCGTCACCGTCGGTGGCGAACGCCGCGCCGTGCGTGGCGGTCAGCTCGTCGCGCAACTCGAGGTAGTTGTAGATCTCGCCGTTGAAGACCAGGACGTACCGGTCGGGCGTCTCCGGAGGACCCCAGCGCAGCGGCTGATGACTGTGCGCGATGTCGATGATCGACAGCCGGTTGAAGCCGAGCACGACACCCGGCGACGACGCGTCGTCGGCCCACGTTCCTGGCTCGTCGGGACCGCGGTGCCGCATCAGATGCGACGCGCCCGACACGGCGTCGACCAGCCCGTCAGCGACGCCGGCGGACGGATCTGTCAGGTAGGCCAGGAGTCCGCACACGGGTCGAGTATGCCCAATGCCGACCGGTGTCGAGACGCACACCCGGCACATCCGCCGGTCGCTTCGCTCGACGTCACCGGTGTGGTCTACGCTGCGTAGTACACACATCGGACCACCGACCGCCCCGCGGTCAACCGACTCTCAAGGAGGCGCCAACGTGTCCGCTCGCGGCCCGAAGTTGGTGGCGTTGTCCGTCGTTCTGGGCGGGATGACACTCCTGCTCAGCGGCTGCAGTTGGTCGGAGGCGCTCGGCCTCGGGTGGCCCAATGGGATCACGCCCGAAGGCAAGCTGAACCGCGAACTGTGGATCGGTTCGATCATCGCGGCGATCGTCGTCGGCGGCATCGTCTACGTCCTGATCTTCTGGACGAGCGTCTTCCATCGCAAGAAGAAGACCGACACCGAACTGCCCCGCCAGTTCGGCTACAACATGCCGCTCGAGCTGACGCTGACGGTGATCCCGTTCATCATCATCTCCGTCCTCTTCTACTTCACCGTCGTGGTGCAAGAGAAGATGCTGCACAAGGACCCGAACCCCGAGGTCGTCATCGACGTCACGGCGTTCCAGTGGAACTGGAAGTTCGGGTACCAGAAGATCGCCTTCACCGACGGCACCATGACCTACGACGGCGTCGACGACGCCCGCAAGAACGCCATGGTCTCCAAGCCCGAGGGCGTCGACGAGCACGGTGAGGAACTGGTCGGCCCGATCAAGGGCCTGAACCCCGAGGACCGCACCTACCTGAACTTCGACAAGGTCGAGACCATCGGCTCCAGCACCGAGATCCCGATCCTGGTGCTGCCCAAGGACAAGAGCGTCGAATTCCAGATTGCGTCGGCGGACGTCATCCACGGCTTCTGGGTTCCCGAGTTCCTGTTCAAGCGCGACGTCATGCCGAACCCCAAGGCGAACAACTCGGACAACGTCTTCCAGATCAGCAAGATCGAGCAGACGGGCGCCTTCGTCGGGCGCTGCACCGAGATGTGCGGCACGTACCACGCGATGATGAACTTCGAGGTCCGCGTGGTCGAGCCCAACGACTTCAAGGCGTACATGCAGTTCCGCGAGGACAACCCGAACGCGACCAACGCCGATGCCCTGGTGGCCATCGGGTTGCCGCCGACCGCGGTCACCACCAAGCCGTTCGACACCCGTCGCGGTGAACAGGCCCCGCAGGCGAGATAGGTAGGGACGACACCTCATGCACATCGAAGCCAGGCTGTTCGAGTTCCTCACCGCGTTCTTCGCGCTGTGTGCCGTCGGATACGGCGTGCTCACCGGGCTCTACGCCAACGGCGGCATCGAGTGGGCAGGCACCACCGCGTTGGTGCTGACCACCGGACTGTCGCTGATCACCGGGACGTTCTTCCGGTTCGTCGCACGCCGACTCGACACCCGCCCCGAGGACTACGAAGACGCCGAGGTCGCCGATGGCGCCGGCGAGCTGGGCTTCTACAGCCCGCACAGCTGGTGGCCGCTGCTGATCGCGCTGTCGGCATCCGTCACCGCGGTCGGACTGGCCATGTGGTTGCCCTGGCTGATCGTCGCCGGCGTGACCTTCGTGCTGGCGACCGTGTCCGGACTCGTCTTCGAGTACTACGTCGGCCCCGAGAAGCACTGACCCGCACGGGCCGAGGTCACGATACGACCGCCACTCCGGCCATGAGTCGCGTCGCGGAACCTTGCCTCGCATCGGGTTCGGTACTGTTGCCGAGGCACGGTCGATCACGGTGACGTCGCGCCGATTGAGCAGTCGAGACTGACAGGCTGAAAAGGACAGGCGATGAGCGGGCCGAATCCCCCGGAACCAGATTCTCCGGAGCCCAACGAACCGGGTCGTGAGGTACCGCCGCCCACCGGCGAGACCGAGATCTACTCGCGGGCGTACTCGGCACCCGAGGCCGAGCAGTTCACCAGCGGTCCCTACCTGCCGCCGGAGTCGGGTCTCTACGACTACGACTCCTACGACCCGCCCGTCCCGCAGGTGGCCGGCGACCCGCCGAAGTGGCCCTGGGTGGTCGGCGTCGTCGCGATCGTCGCGGCCATCGCACTCGTCGTGTCGGTGACCCTGCTGGTCGCCCGGACGGACAGCACCGATCTCGCGACCCCGGCAACCACCACGTCGAGCCCGCCGGTCCAGGACGAGATCACCACGACCACCACGACGACGACCACCACGACACCGCCGCCTCCGCCGCCGTCGAGCGAGGTGCCGCCACCCCCGCCGCCGCCCACCAGCGAGGTGCCGCCGCCCCCACCGCCGCCCAGCGAGGAGGCGCCCGCGCCGAGTGCCGAGCCGCCGCCCCCGCCGCCACCTCCGCCCGCGCCGGCAGCGCCCGCGGGACCGCGGTTCATCACGTACACCGTGACGGGCACCAAGGCACCGCTGGACCGCATCTCGGTCACCTACACCGACGCGTCGGGCAGGCAGCGCACCCAGCAGAACGTCTACATCCCGTGGTCCCTGACCGTCACACCGATCTCGATGTCGGAGTACGGCTCGGTGCAGGCGTCGAGCCTGCTGCGGCTCTCGAAGCTCAACTGTTCCATCACCACCAGCGACGGGCAGACCATCGCCTCGTCGCAAACCAACGATTGGCAGACCAGCTGCTGATGACCAATGACATCGGTGTCGCGGCACGCACGCGGCTCAACTCGGAATCGCTCGACCAGACCGATCGCATCCTGCTCGGCGTGTGCGCCGCGCTGTGGCTGGCTGCGCTCGGTGCGGGCGTCGCGGCGATCGTCGCGCTGACCAACCTCGGCAGCAGGGGGGCGGAGGCCGGCGGCGACGCCGAGACGCCCTGGCTGCTCTACACCGTCATCGGCGTCTCCGCCGTGGTGATCATCGCCGCGATACCGCTGCTGATCCGGGCGCGTCGCGCGTCGGCGGAGGCCGAACCCGTGGCGGCCGCGCCGTCGGCCGGCCCCGCGGCACGCACCGACCGGTCGGGTGCCGCATTCGGCGACCCCGTCGAGCCGAGCAGCATCCGCGGAGCGGCGGTTCCCGTCATCCGTCGTCAGCCACAGCCGCCGGCGAGCAGCCGGATCGGATTCCCCACCGAGGCGGTCGAACGGATCCTGCTGCGCTGCCCGCTCGTGATCGGCTCGGCGGTCGGGGGAGCGACGGCGCTGATCGGCATCGCCACCTACCTGGTGGCGACCGACCACGACTCGGCGGCGTGGGTGGCGTACGCGCTGGCCGGCCTCGTCACGATCGCGATGCCCGTCGCGCCCGTGTACTTCCTGCGCAAGCTGCGCGCAGTGCTCGCCTGACGCTCGTTCTCCCCGTGCTGCCCGAGTGCCGCTGAGGGCTCCCGACGGCACACTTCGTCTGGAACGACCCGCGACGTCTGCGTGATCGTCGTTCTCGCGGGCCTACCCACCGCCGCGGTGGGGGAGCGGGGGCAGGGGCACCAACGAGATCTGCGCCAGAGTCGTGACCCCCGGAGGGATACGACGCTGACGCAGATGTCGACGTGCAGAAGGGCTAGCCCCGGCGGAGGTTCACCGAGCGGTCAGTGATGACCGTTCGACGAACCGTTGCCGTTGCCATTCGAGCCGTTCCCGTTGGAGCCGTTGCCGTTCGAGTGGCCGTTGGAGTGCCCGTTGCCATTCGAGTGACCGTTGGTAGCCAGGCCGTGCTCGGTGTCCTGGTACTCCTTCAGCGCGGTGAGCGCACGACCCTCCGACGCGTGTGCCGCGTCGGTGATCGCCCGGCTCTCCGACACCGGGTCGGCGAACAGGAAGCCACCGGTACCGGTCGACCCGCCGGAGCCCAGCTTGTTCATGCGCTTGGGCAGCGCGGCACCCTGGTACTCCAGCGGCAGCGGATGGCCGTGGTCGTCGACCGGGCCGAGCGGCTGGTGCAGCTCGACGTAGGCGCCGTGCGGCAGGCGCTTGATGATGCCGGTCTCGATGCCGTGCTCGAGCACTGCGCGGTCGCTGCGCTGCAACGCCACGCACCACCGGTAGGTGATGTAGTAGACGAACGCGGGCAGGACGACCATGCCGATGCGGCCGATCCAGGTGGTCGCGTTCAGCGACACGTGGAACTTCAGCGCGATGATGTCGTTCATGCACATGAAGGTCAGCACGATGTAGAACGCGATCGCCATGGCGCCGATGGCGGTGCGGACCGGTGCGTCACGCGGACGCTGCAGCAGGTTGTGGTGCGCGGTGTCACCGGAGAACTTCTTCTCCAGGAACGGATACATCGTCAGCAGGCCGAGGATCAGGCCCATGAAGACCGCCACCCACACCGACTGCGGGATGGTGTGTCCGAAGGGGTAGAACTCCCACGCCGGCCAGACGCGCGCCAGGCCGTCGGTCCACATCATGTAGAAGTCGGGCTGGCTGCCAGCCGAGATCTGCGACGGCTTGTACGGGCCGAGCACCCAGATCGGGTTGATCTGCAGCAGGCCACCCATGAGGCCGAGGATGCCGACGGTCATGGCGAAGAACGCGCCGGACTTGACCGCGAAGACGGGCATGACGCGGACGCCGACGACGTTGGTCTCGGTGCGGCCGGGGCCGGGGAACTGGGTGTGCTTCTGGAACCACACCAACGCCAGGTGAGCGCCGATGAGCGCCAACATGATTCCCGGGATCAACAGGATGTGCAGGGCATACAACCTCGGGATGATGATCGTGCCGGGGAAGTCACCGCCGAACAGTGCCCAGTGCAGCCAGGTGCCGATGACCGGCATGCCGAGGGTGATCGAGGAGAACGCGGCGCGCAGGCCGGTGCCCGACAGCAGGTCGTCGGGCAGCGAGTAGCCGAAGTAGCCCTCGAACATCGCGAGGATCAGCAGCAGCGAGCCGATGACCCAGTTCGCCTCGCGGGGACGCCGGAACGCTCCGGTGAAGAAGATGCGCGCCAGGTGGACCATGATCGACGCCGCGAACAGGAGGGCCGCCCAGTGGTGGATCTGCCGGACGAACAAGCCACCACGGACCTCGAAGCTGATGTCGAGTGCCGACGCGTACGCCTTCGACATCTGCACGCCGTTCAGCGGTTGGTAGACACCGTGGTAGGTGACCTCTGCCATCGACGGGTCGAAGAACAGGGTCAGCCACACGCCGGTGAGCAGCAGCACGATGAAGCTGTACAGCGCGATCTCACCGAGCAGGAAGGACCAGTGGGTCGGGAAGACCTTGTTCAGCTGACGCCGAACCGCGGCCGAGGGGTGATAGCGGGAGTCGATCGCGTTGCCCTGGGCAGCCGCGATGGCACCGAGCTTGGTTGATCCAGATGTTGGACTCATGAGGTTCGCTCCCAGAAGGCCGGTCCGACGGGTTCGATGAAGTCACCGTTGGCGACGAGATAGCCGTCTTCATCGATGGTAATGGGAAGTTGCGCCAGTGCGCGTGCAGCCGGCCCGAAGATCGGCTTGGCGAAGTGCAACGCGTCGAACTGCGACTGGTGGCACGGGCACAGGATTCGGTAGGTCTGCTGCTCGTACAGCGAGGCCGGGCAGCCCAGGTGCGAGCAGACCTTCGTGTAGGCGAACAGGTCGCCGAAGTTGAAGCTCTCCTGGTCCTTGCGCTTCACGACGCGAGGCATGTCCTCGGGCCGGATGCGGATGAGCATGACGGGGTTCCGCACGCCCATCGCGATCTCGGTGAGGAGGTGCGATGACTCGACGGTGGTGCCGTCGCCGTCGGACTCGCGCCACGGGAACACCGTCTCCATGCCGCCCGCGTCGATGTCCTCGGGGCGCATCTTGACGAACGGCGACTCGCCGGGCAGGCCCGTCGCGCGCGCCATGAAGATGGTCTCGCCCTGGAAACGGGGGGTCCATCCCGACGTCCACAGCACGGCCTTCTTGCCCTCTGCGGTGGGGACGACCGGCTTCCACGGGTTCTTGATCAGGCCGCCGACGAAGGCGATCGCGGTGCCGACGCCGAAGGCGCCCAGACCGATGCCGAGCGACAGCCCGACGAGCTTG
Source organism: Mycobacterium sp. PTI7 (assembly GCF_056679845.1). Taxonomy (NCBI): domain Bacteria; kingdom Bacillati; phylum Actinomycetota; class Actinomycetes; order Mycobacteriales; family Mycobacteriaceae; genus Mycobacterium; species Mycobacterium sp. PTI7. The sequence goes on along the minus strand of NZ_CM155252.1, from coordinate 2,422,126 downwards.
CGGCGCTTGATGGTCGAGCCCTCGAGCGCGTCGGTCAGGTTGGCAGCGGCGGTGCGCCGTTCGATCTCGGGGGAGGCGCCGTCGTGGCGGTCCTGGATCGAGATCTCCTCGGGGATGAACTTCTTCTGGTACAGCACCGCGCCGATGCCGATCGCCAGGATCGACAGGCCGAAGGTCACGCCGTACAGCGGGGTGGCGAGGGTGTAGATGCGCTCACCCTCGGACTCGAAGGGCTTGTACTCCCAGGGCCAGAAGAGGAACACCAGGATGAGCGCGAGGCCGGCGACGCCACCCAGCAGCAGCCAGTACGAGACCGCACGCTCGGCGCGCTTCTCGGCCTTGGTGCCCTCGACGGGCCACCGGTTCTCCTTGAAGACGGTCTCGACGCCGTCCATCCGGCCACCGAGGGCGACGAGTTCCTCGCGCGACATCCGCGCCAGTTCGGCGTCGGTCGGCTGGCCGGGGACGCCCAGCTGACCGGGGGCGTCGGTGCCGCGGTCGCTGACCGCGTCCTTGCCCTTGTCCTCGCCCGGAGTGAAGCCGTCGTCGGCGTTGCCGCCGTGCTCGTTGCTCATGCTCGCGATCCGATCCACATCGCCACGGCGATCACGCCGACCATTCCGATGATCCATGCCGCCATGCCCTCGGACGTGGGTCCGAAACCACCGAGGCCGTAGCCGCCGGGGTCGGGCGTCTTGGCGGCCTGGTGCACGTACGCGACGATGTCGCGCTTCTGCTCCGGGGACAGCTGCCGGTCGGAGAACTTCGGCATGTTCTGCGGGCCGGTCAGCATCGCCGTGTAGACCTGCGCGGGCACCTCCGCGGCCTCACCGAGGTCGGGGGCGTACTTGCCCGACGACAGTGCGCCGCCCTTACCGGTGAAGTTGTGGCACGACGCGCAGTTCAGCCGGAACAGGTCGCCACCGCGGGCGACGTCGTTGCCGAGCAGGGAGTCGTGGGCGACCTCGCCGTTGGCGTCGCGGGGGACCACCGGTCCGCCGCCGTTGGCCTGGACGTACGCGCCGATGGCGTCGACCTGGTACGCGTCGTAGATCGGGGTCTTGCGGGGGGCCTGGGCCTCACCGCGCATGGCGGGCATGCGGCCGGTGCCGACCTGGAAGTAGACGGCGGCCTCGCCGGTGCCGATGAGGCTGGGGCCGCGGTCGGGGACACCCTGCAGGTTCGCGCCGTGGCACGTCACGCAGGACGTCTCGAACAGCTGTTTGCCGGTACGCAGCAGGGCCAACTGTGACTCGTCGGCCTGGGCCACCTGCGGCTTGGGCGTCAGGGTGGCGGCGAGGCCACCCGCGACTGCGAGTCCGATCAGCAGCAACAGTGCTGCCGACAGGCGTCGGCGGAACCGACGGCGGGACTTGCTGGTCATCGAACCCCTTCTCATCGCTGCAACTCGTTCGAACAGTCCGACCGGGTCACCGGACGAAGTAGATGACGGCGAACAGGGCGATCCACACGATGTCCACGAAGTGCCAGTAGTACGACACGACGATCGCCGCGGTGGCCTGTGCCGGAGTGAACTTGCTCATCCGGGTGCGCATCAGCAGCAAGATGAACGCGACCAGACCGCCGATGACGTGCAGGCCGTGGAAGCCGGTCGCGAGGTAGAAGACCGTGCCGTACGCGCTGCCCGGGATGGTGGTCCCCTCGGCGACGAGGTGGACGTACTCGTAGCCCTGGCCGAGCACGAAGAACGTGCCCATCGCCAGCGTCAGGGTGTACCAGCGCCGCAGGCCGAAGACGTCGCCGCGCTCGGCCGCGAACACACCCATCTGGCAGGTGAACGAGGACGCGATCAGGACCAGCGTCACGGGCACGGCCAGCCCGAGGTTCAACTCGGTGGGCGCCGGCGGCCAATCGCCACCTGCCTGGGCCCTCGCGGTGAAGTACATCGCGAACAGTCCAGCAAAGAACATGAGTTCACTGGAAAGCCAGACAATGGTGCCGACACTGACCATGTTTGGCCTGTTCAGCGAATGAACTCGCGACGTGATCGCGGTTCCCGAAGTCCCTACAGCACTCGTCACAACTAGAAGTATGACGCTTTGTAGTTGTCGAACTCCACCCGGGTCGGCACATTCGTCACAAACGTGTCGCACCTCCCTCCCCGAGCGGCGATCGGGCCACCGATCGAAGGGCCACGGGACGCCGCCGACGCAGCCACTAGGCTCACCCGCGTGGCATCCGACGATTCCTTCACCTGGCCCCAGATCCTCGGCCGTCTGACGACCGATCAGACGCTCCTCACCGGGCAGGCCGGATGGGCCATGGACCAGATCATGACCGGGGTGGCGACGCCCGCCCAGATCGCCGGATTCGCCGTCTCGATGAAGATGAAGCGGCCGACGTCGGCCGAGGTCTCCGAGCTGGCGGACATCATGCTGCGGCACGCCCGCCGGGTGCCCACCGACGTGATCGGCCGCGAGACGGTCGACGTCGTCGGGACGGGCGGCGACGGCGCCAACACCGTCAACCTGTCGACGATGGCCGCGGTGGTGGTCGCGGCGTGCGGCGTACCGGTCATCAAGCACGGCAACCGGGCCGCGTCGTCGCTGTCGGGCGGGGCGGACACCCTCGAGGCGCTCGGGGTCAAGATCGACCTCGGACCGGACGACGTGGCGCGCAGTGTCGCCGAGGTGGGCATCGGCTTCGCCTTCGCGCCGCAGTTCCACCCGTCCTACCGGCACGCGTCGGTGGTCCGGCGCGAGATCGGCGTGCCGACGGTGTTCAACCTGCTCGGACCGCTCGCCAACCCGGCGTCGCCGCGGGCCGGCCTGATCGGCTGCGCCTGGGGCGACCTCGCGGAGGTGATGGCCGGGGTGTTCGCGCAGCGCGGGTCCAGCGTCCTGGTGGTGCACGGCGACGACGGACTCGACGAGCTGACGACCACCACGACCAGCACGATCTGGCGCGTGCAGGCGGGCACGGTCGAGCGGTTGACGTTCGACCCGGCGGCGTTCGGCTTCCAGCGCGCCCACCTCAGTGAGTTGACCGGCGGCGATGCCGAGGCCAACGCCGCGTCGGTGCGTGAGGTGTTCGGCGGGGCGACCGGCCCGGTCCGCGACGCCGTGGTGCTCAATGCGGCGGGCGCGATGGTGGCGCACGCCGGCCTGTCCAGCGACGCCAAGTGGGTGCCCGCCTGGGAGTCCGGGCTGGCGCGGGCCACCGAGGCGATCGACTCCGGCGCGGCCGAGAAGCTGCTCGGCCGGTGGGCCCGGTTCACCCAGAAGCTCTGAGCGCGTCACGACGCCTGCACGTCCAGTGACCTCGGTCGCGGGGTGACGGTCGACCCGTAACGGTCGTCGTACGGTTCGTCGGCGACCTGCCGCGCGGCGACGCGTGCCGAACGGGCCAGCGCCGACCACGCGGACAGTGCGCCCGCCGCGCCGATCGGGCTGGCATAGCCCTCCTCGGACGCCGTGTCGATGCGGACCACCCGCACGCCCGGTGCCGCCAGCCAGCGTGCGATCAGACCCGTCTCCTCGACGAGCGCCCCGCCCAGCGGTGCGGGCGTCGCCAGGATCGTCTGTGCGCCCGCGGTGATCGCCTCGACCACCGGCATCGGCGGAACCCCCCGCGGGGCGTTCCCCGCGGCGCTCAGCTGCCCAGAGCGCACGACGGCGAGGTGCCAGCCGCCGGCGCCGTCGGGTCGCGCGGCCACCAGCTCGTCGACGGCGACCAGCGCCCGCAGGCGCTGCCCGCGCCACAGCGCGTCGATCGCGGTGGCGGCGTGGTCGCGCAGCCGGGCCGCCGTCTCGTAGCGACCGCGCGCCGCGAGCGCCTCAACCTCGGCGAGGACGTCGACGAGCGGCGTGTGTTCGGCGCCGGCGAGCAGCCGTTCGGCGCGGGCCGGGGCGGGCGCGTAGAGCTCCGCCGTCGCGTCGCGCGGTGCCGGACACGGCGACAGTTCGCGTTCCGGGCAGGACTTTCCGTGCCGGGCGCTCCGCGACAGCCGGGACGCACACGTCCGCACTCCGGTGAAGCGGGCGAGCAGCGCCGCCGTCTCGGCGGCGTCGGCGCGCACGCGGAAGGGCCCCACGATCCGGTCGTGGGTGGGCGAGCGCACCACCGAGAAGCGGGGGAACGGCTCGTCGGTGAGCGCCACCCACCACCATCGGTGCGGGAACTTCGAGCGCCGGTTGTAGGGCGGGGCGTGGGCGGCGAGCAGCCGGAGTTCGCGGACGCCCGCCTCGAGTTCGTGGGCGCACTCGACGTGGTCGACGCCGGACGCGAGCGCCACCATCTCCTTCATCCGGGTGCGCGGGTCGGCGCCGTTGAAGTACTGCTTCACCCGCCGCCGGAGGTCGATCGCGGTGCCGACGTACAGCACCTCGTCCGACGGCCCGCGGAACAGGTACACCCCGGGCCGCGCCGGAAGTCCGGTCGCCAGGTGGCGCTTGCTGCGCTGGGCGGGCGTGACGTCGGGCAGATACGAGCGCAGGTCGGAATAGGTGTGCACGCCCTGGTTGCCGACCCGCTCGATCAGCGCGTGCAGCACGTCGACGGTGGCGCGGGCGTCGTCGAGGGCGCGGTGCGTCGGGGTGGTGGTGGCCCGGAACAGCTGCGCCAGCGCCGACAGCCGCACGCTGGGCGCCTCCTCGCGGGTGAGTACGCGGCGCGCCAGCTTGACGGTGCACAGCACCGGCGGGCGCGGCCAGGCGATGTCGCAGCGCTCGGCCGCGGCCTTGAGGAAGCCGATGTCGAAGCCGGCATTGTGCGCGACGAGCACTGCGCCACGGGCGAATTCGAGGAAGGAGGGCAGAACCGACTCGATCCGCGGGGCGTCGCACACCATGGCCGTGGTGATGCCGGTGAGCGCGACGATCTTCGGTGGGATGGCGCGTCCCGGGTCGACCAGCGTGCCCAGTTCGCCGATCACCCGGCCACCCTTGACCTTCACCGCGCCGATCTCGGTGATCCGGTCGTGGTCGCCGCGGCCGGGTGCGCTGTCGCTCGAGCGCCCGCCGGTGGTCTCGAGGTCGACGACGACGAACGTCGTGTCGTGCAGCGAGAGGCCCGCCCCGCCGTCCTCGAGTTCCATGTCGAGCGCCAGCTGCGCGGGCTCGGCGAGGCGTGGTCGACCCATGGCGGTGAACTTAGGCCCGGTGACTGACACGCGTGTGATTCACACGCCGAACGGCCTTGTCGGTGGCCGCCGTTAGCGTGCGAATCACCGAACGAGAGGAGTGCTGTGATGGCACTGGAAGAGATGCCGGACACCGGCCCAGTCGACCTGCCGGACATCGGCGGCGCCGACCTGCCGGACACCGGCAGCGTGGTGATCGACTGCGACGACTGCGCCGTGCGCGGCCCGGGGTGCCAAGACTGCGTGATCAGTGTTTTGCTGGGAATTCCCGAGACGCTCGACATGGACGAGCAGCGGGCGCTCGAGGTGCTCGCTGACGTGGGGTTGGCACCGCGGCTGCGACTGGTGCCGATCCACCGCCACGGTCAATCGGGAGTTGCCTGAGTGCACGGAACCTGACTTGCAGCGAAAAAATTCCCGTGACTCCTGTTAAATTTGCGTCTTCTGTTGGACAACCCCGATGCCGTTTCGTAACCTGTCTGAGACTTCGTTACCTGTCTGAGACCTTTGGGCAGATCGACCGGCGCAATACGGTAGTTGAAGGACGCATAGAACTTGGCGATCGACCGCACACACCGGCTCACCCGTGGAATCCGTCGACCCATCATCGCCGCACTGGCGGGATTGACTGTCGCGTCAACGCTTTTGGCAGGCGGTGTGCAGGCTGACCCTGCGGCCGATGCCCTGGCGAAGCTGAATCAGCTGTCGCGCGACGCGGAGCAGACCACCGAGGCAATGCACAGCGCCCAGCTCGATCTGGACGGAAAGGTCGCCGCGCAGCAGGTGGCCGACGCGCAGCACGCCGCGGACGCGGCCGCCGCCGACACCGCCAAGGCGCAGCTGGCAACGTTCCAGTCCGCCGTCGACAAGGTTGCTGCAGCGCAGTACATGGGCGGCCGGACCGACGGTCTGGACGCGATGCTGACCGCCGATTCGCCGCAGCGGCTGATCGATCAGCTCGCCGTGCAGCGCGTGATGGCGACCGAGATGTCGGCCCAGATGAAGAACTTCCAGCGGGTCAACCAGGAGGCGGCGCTCACCGAGGCCGCGTCCGCCAAGTCGGCCGCCGAGGCCAAGACCGCCGCCGAGCAGGCCGCGGCCGTCCGCGCCGACCTCCAGAGCAAGCAGAGCAAGCTGCAGGTGCAGATCGCCGTCGTCAAGTCGACGTACACGGCACTGACGCCCGCCCAGCGCGAGGCGCTCGCGGCGATCCCGCCGGCGCCGGCACCCGCACCCGACGCGGTCCCGCCGGGTGACCGCGGCCCCGAGGTCCTGGCCGCGGCACCCGCCCCCAACCTCGCGCCGCCCGAGGCGGCCGTTGTTCCGACGGGCCCCGGCGTCGAGGGATCGACCGCCGTGCAGGCCGCGCTCACCCGGATCGGCTCGCCGTACTCCTGGGGCGCCTCCGGCCCCAACGCCTTCGACTGCTCCGGACTGGTGATGTGGGCGTTCGGCCAGGCCGGCGTCAATCTCCCGCACTCCAGCCAGGCCCTGGCCCGCGGCGGCCAGTCGGTGTCGACCGACCAGATGCAGCCCGGTGACCTGGTCACCTACTACTCGGACGCTTCGCACGTGGGCATCTACATCGGCGACGGCATGATGGTGCACGCCTCGACCTACGGTTCACCGGTCGCGGTCGCGCCCGTGAACAACGCGCCGATCCACAACGTCCGCCGTTACTGAGCCAGCCGGCAACTCGCGGCGCTTCCTCGGCCTGCTGCTCGTCGTAGAGCTGGCCGTCGCGATCGTCCTGCTCGGCCGTCCGCAGCCCGCACCGCCGCCACCGGCACCCGCCGTCGCGGCGGACACGCAGCGCTACGCACTGCGCGACGGCCGCACCGCCGAGGTGATCCCGATGGGCGGTCCGTCGGCCATCGCGCTGACCGACCGCATCCGCCGCGAACTCGACGGCGCCGTCGAGGCCGTCACCGGCTTCTGGGGCGACACGTGGCGGCGGCACGTCGTGATCGTCGTGACCGGGTCGCCCGAGCAGTTCGTCACCCTTGGCGGCGGCCGGGATCTCGGCGGGGACATCGCGGCGGTGACCACGGCCAACTGCGTCGTGTTCGCGCCCGGCGCGGCCGGTCTGAGCGACGCCACCCTGCGCATCGTCCTGCGCCACGAACTGCTGCACTTCGCGGCCCGTCAGCAGACCGCTCCGGATGCGCCGCGCTGGCTCACCGAGGGCGTCGCCGACTACGTCGGGCGGCCACCCGCCGTGCGGCCCGGTCCGGCGGCCGCCGCGGACCTCGCGCGCCTGCCCACCGACGCCGAACTCGACACCGTCGGCGCCACCCGTTCGTCGGCCTACGACAGGGCCTGGTGGTTCGCGAGCTTCGTCGCCGACCGGTACGGCGTCGAGACGCTGCGGCGGCTCTACCTCGCGGCGTGCGGACCCGGACACGTCGACGTGGACACCGCCGTCTCGACCACCCTCGGCGCGGACCTCGGCGCGGTACTGGTCGACTGGCGCCGGTGGCTGGCCGGATAGCCTGACGCCGTGCATCGGGTGCTCCTGGTTACCAACGACTTTCCGCCGCGCCGCGGCGGCATCCAGTCCTACCTGGAGAACCTCGTCGACGGCCTGGTGGCCGGTGGCGACGTCGACCTGACGGTGTACGCACCCACCTGGAAGGGCTGCGAGGAGCACGACCGCCGCGCCGCCGCGTCCGGCTACCGCGTGGTGCGGCATCCCACGACGCTGATGCTGCCCGAGCCGTCCGTCGCGCTACGGATGCGCAGGCTGATCCGCGACCACCGCGTCGACACGGTCTGGTTCGGCGCCGCAGCGCCACTCGCGCTGCTGTCCCCGGTGGCCCGGGCGGCCGGGGCGCGGCGCGTGGTCGCCTCCACCCACGGCCACGAAGTGGGCTGGTCGATGCTTCCGCTGGCGCGAACGGCGTTGCGCCGCATCGGAAACGACGCCGACGTCGTCACCTTCATCAGCAACTACACCCGCGGCAGGTTCGCCTCGGCATTCGGCCCGCACGCCGCACTCGAGCGGCTGGCGCCCGGCGTCGACACCGATCGCTTCGTCCCCGACCCGGCGGCACGGGACCGACTCCGGGAGCGGTACGGCCTCGGCGACCGGCCGGTGGTGCTGTGCCTGTCCCGGCTGGTGCCGCGCAAGGGTCAGGACATGCTGATCCGCGCCCTGCCCGCCGTCCTCGCACGGGTGCCCGACGCGGCGCTGGTGATCGTCGGAGGCGGACCCTACCGGGACCGGTTGCACGCCCTCGCCGAGGATCTCGGGGTGCGCGCGCAGGTGGTGTTCACCGACGGCGTGCCCGCCGACGAACTGCCCGCGCACCACGCGATGGCCGACGTGTTCGCGATGCCGTGCCGGACCCGCGGCGGCGGCCTCGACGTCGAGGGCCTGGGCATCGTCTACCTCGAGGCGTCCGCGACGGGCGTTCCCGTCGTGGCCGGCCGGTCCGGCGGTGCGCCCGAGTCGGTCCGCGACGGCGAGACCGGCGTGGTGGTCGACGGCGAGGACGTCGCCGCGATCGCCACCGCGGTCGGCGACCTGCTCACCGATCGGGCCCGCGCGGCCGCGATGGGTGCGGCGGGCCGCCGGTGGGTGGTCGAGGACTGGCAGTGGACGACCAAGGCGCGCAGGCTCGGCGAACTGCTGGCCGGTTAGCCGCCGGTCTTCGCGTACAGCGCGTCGATGTCGGCGGCGAACTTCTCGGCGACGACCTTCCGCTTCACCTTGAGCGTCGGCGTCAGCTCCCCGGTGTCCTCGGTGAAGTCGACCGCGAGGATGCGGAACTCGCGGATCGCCTCGGCCTTCGACACCGCCTGGTTGGCGTCCTTGACCGCCAGGTCGACCTCCGCCATCAGGTCGGGATCCTCGGCGAGGTCGGCCACCGTGGCGTCGGCCGCCTTGCGGTTGCGTTCCTTCCAGCCGGGGAACGCCTCGGGGTCGATGGTGACGAGCGCGGCGATGAACGGCTGCTGATCGCCGACGCACATCGCCTGGCTGATCAGCGGGTGCGCGCGCATCCGGTCCTCGAGGAGGGCGGGCGCGACGTTCTTGCCGCCCGCGGTCACGATGATCTCCTTCTTGCGGCCGACGATGGTGAGGAAGCCGTCGTCGTCGATCGCGCCCAGGTCACCGGTGTGGAACCATCCGTCGGTGAAGACGGCGTCGGTCTCCTCCTGGTTCTTCCAGTAGCCGCCGAACACGACGCCGCCGGAGACCAGCAGTTCGCCGTCGTCCCCGAGGCGCATCGCGTTGCCGGGCACCAGCTTTCCGACCGAGCCGACCTTGAGGCCGTTCACCCGGTTGACCGTGATCGCGGCGCTGGTCTCGGTGAGCCCGTAGCCCTCGTAGATCGACAGGCCGACGCCGCGGTAGAAGTGGCCGAGGCGTGCGCCGAGCGGCGCGCCGCCGGAGATTGCGGAGTGGCAGTTGCCGCCCAGCGCCGCGCGCAGCTTGCCGTAGACCAGCTTGTCGAACAGTGCGTGCTTGGCGCGCAGCACCAGACCCGCCCCGCCGGCATCCTGGGCCATGCTCCACTCGATCGCGGTGGTGGCCGCACGCTCGAAGATGGCGCCCTTGCCGTCGTTGCGGGCGTTCTGCTCTGCGGTGTTGTAGACCTTCTCGAACACCCGCGGCACCGACACGACGAGCGTCGGCTTGAAGACGCCGAGCGTCGGCACCAGGTTCTTGACGTCGCTGGTGAAGCCGAGCGTGACCTTGTTGGTAAAGGCAGCCACGGTGATCGCGCGCGCCAGGACGTGTGCCAGCGGCAGGAACACCAGCAGCTTCTCGCCCTTGGCCAGCTGGTCGGGGAAGCAGGCCTTGGCGCCGCGGATCTCGTGCAGCAGGTTGGAGTGCGTGAGCTGGCAGCCCTTCGGCCGTCCGGTGGTGCCCGAGGTGTAGATCAGTGTCGCGGGATCCGACGACCTGATGCCGGCCAGCCGGCGGTCGAGTTCGGCGGCGTCGGTGCCCACGCCCGCCGCAGCGAGCCGGTCGAGCGCGCCGCCGTCGGATCCGTCGATCCGCAGCACGGAGCGCAGGTCGGGCAGTTCGGCGCGCAGACCCTCGATGACGTCGGCGTGTGCGTCGGTCTCGGCGAACACCGCGACGGCACCGGAGTCGGCCAGGACGAAGCGCACCTGTTCGGCCGACGACGTCTCGTAGATCGGCACGGTGACGGCGCCGATCGCCAGGATCGCGAAGTCGATGAGCGGCCACTCGTAGCGGGTGGCGGAGATGACCGCGACCCGGTCACCGGGCCGGACGCCGTCGGCGATCAGCCCGAGCGCCGTCGCGCGGACGGTCGCGGCGACCTGCGCGCAGGTGACGTCGGTCCACGACCCGCCGACCAGCCGCTGGGCGATGACGTGGTCCGGGTCGTCGCGCTCGTGGGAGAAGACGACGCCGACGACGTTGTCGTTCTCGGCGACGGTGAATGATGCAGGCTCGCTGAACTCGCGCACGCTCGAGGCCTTTCGGGGGGTGGTTTGCGGCACAGTTTAGTCGCGGCCACCGGGGTGCCGGGTCCGCCTGCCGTCGGGGTGACCGGTGTGTGAAGCTGTGAGGCGATGAACAGCATCCAGATCGCGGACGAGACCTTCGTCTGCGCCGATCCCGCCGACGTCGGCGGGCTGATCGCCGACCCCGCCAACTGGCGTCGCTGGTGGCCGGACCTGCGGTTGACGGTGGTCGAGGACCGCGGCCCGGCGGGGCACCGCTGGACCATCACCGGCGCGCTCACCGGAACCATGGAGGTGTGGCTCGAGGCAGTCATGGACGGCGTGGTGCTGCACTACTTCGTCCATGCCGAGCCGTCCGGCGCCGCGGCGTGGGAGCTGGCGAGGATGGACCTGCCCAAGATGAACCACCGGCGACGGGTGGCGGGCAAGGACATGGCCTTCGAGGTGAAGCGGACGTTGGAGTCGACGCGTCCCGTCGGGGTATCCCGGCTGGCGTGAGAGCGGACCCGGCGGATCGCGCCGGGACCCCGGCGCAGAGCGGGACGGGTATCTTTCGAGGCGAACACCCGGGAAGGGAACACGTGGCGGACAAGACAGCACAGACCATCTACATGGATGCCGATCCAGGCACCGTGATGGACGTCATCGCCGACATCGGCTCCTATCCCGACTGGGTCGGCGAGTACAAGGAGACCGAGGTCCTCGAGGTCGACGAGGAGGGCTTCCCCCGCACCGCCCGGCTGCTGCTCGACGCATCGGTGCTGAGGGACACGATGGTGCTGTCCTACACCTGGCCGCCCGACCACATGTCCGTCACCTGGTCGCTGGTGTCGAGTTCGCTGCTCAAGGCGCTCGACGGCGCATACCGTCTGACGCCCAAGGGATCCGGCACCGACGTCACCTACGAGTTAGCGGTCGACCTCGCGATCCCGATGATCGGTCTGCTGAAGCGCAAGGCGGAACGACGCCTCATCGACACGGCCCTCAAGGACCTCAAGAAGCGAGTCGAGGCTGAGTGACGGCGAGTGGTGTGGCCACGCGGATCAGCCTGTTCGTCGGTAAGGGCGGCGTAGGCAAGTCCACGTTGGCCACGGCCACCGCCGTCTGCGACGCGCGAGGTGGTTCGCGGGTCCTGATCGTCTCCACCGACCAGGCCCACTCCACGGGCGACGTGCTCGGCGTCCCCGTCGCACCGACCGGTGCGCGCACCCCGACCCGGATCCTCACCGACCTCGACACCGGCCGCCCCGACTCCGGCGGCGGGTTCCTCGACGCGCTGGCGCTCGACACCCTGGCCCTGCTCGAGGAGCACTGGCGCGACGTCGCGGGCGTCCTGTCGGGCAAGTTCCCGGAGTCCGACCTCGGCGAGTTCGCGCCCGAGGAACTCTCGGCGCTGCCCGGCATCCAGGAGGTGCTGGGACTGCACGAGGTCGGCGAGCTGGCGGCGTCGGGCGAGTGGGACCACGTGGTCGTGGACTGCGCGTCGACCGCAGACGCCATGCGCATGCTGACGCTGCCCGCGACGTTCGGGCTGTACCTCGAACGCGCCTGGCCGCGCCACCGCAGGTTGTCCCTCGCCTCCGACGACGCCAGGTCTACGGGCGTGATCACGCTCGTCGAGCGGATCGCCGCGGGCACCGAACGTCTGGGGGCGCTGCTGGTCGACGGGACGCGCGTCGGCGCGCACCTGGTGCTCACCCCGGAGCGGGTGGTGGCGGCCGAGGCTGCGCGCACGCTCGGATCACTCGCGCTGATGGGCGTATCGGTCGACGAGTTGATCGTGAACCAGGTTCTGCTGCAGGACGACTCGTTCGAGTACCACAACCTGCCCGAGCATCCCGCGTTCGACTGGTACACCGAGCGCATCGCCGAGCAGCGCGCCGTGCTCGACGAACTGGACACCGCCATCGGCGACGTCGCGCTGGTCCTCGTGCCCCACGTCGCCGGCGAACCCATCGGGCCGAAGGCGCTGGCCGAACTGCTCGACGCGTCGCGACGCCGGGGGAGCGCGCCCCCGCCGCGTCCGCTGTCTCCGGTGGTCGACAGGGAGTCCGGAACCGGTCTCGAGGCGGTGTACCGGCTGCGGCTAGAGTTGCCGCAGGTCGACGCGGCGGGACTCACGCTCGGTCGCGTCGACGACGACCTGATCATCGGCGCGGGCGGCATGCGTCGCCGTGTGCGCCTGGCGTCCGTCCTACGGCGATGCACCGTCGCGGACGCCCAACTGCGCGGCGGCGAGCTGACCGTGCGTTTCCGACCGAACCCGGAGGTGTGGCCGACGTGACGGGACCCCACCCCGACCTGACCGTCGAACTCCGGCGGCTGGCGCAGACCGTGCTGGACCGTCTCGATCCGGCCGTCCGGATGGCCGCCGCGCGGGCCACCGGTGGCGGCGCGGGCTCGTGCGAGCAGGTGTGGTGCCCCGTCTGCGCGATTGCTGCACTGATCAACGGTGAGCAGCACCCGCTGCTGACGATCGTCGCCGAACACAGCGTGGCGTTGCTGGCCGTGGTGCGCGCGATGACCGAGAACGTCGAGGACGCCCCGCGGGCGCACCCCGACATCCCCAGGCAGACACCGCCGCCCGCCGACGAACCGGCGCCGTCCGGCCCGGGCCGTTACCAGCACATCCCGATCGACATCGACGAATAACCGCAATCCGCGCCGTGGCGTGGCCGTGTGGTCGGGTTCTCATTGCGTGGGTAAAGTCGACGCAGGGCACCGTCCGGGCGCCCGCTGCGGGAGGTCCCATGTGGTATTGGCTGTTCAAGTACGTCTTCATGGGACCGCTGCTGCAGCTGCTGGGACGGCCGAAAGTGCAAGGGCTCGAGAACGTTCCGAGTTCGGGCGCCGTCATCCTCGCCAGTAACCACCTCGCCGTCGCCGACAGCTTCTACAAGTGCCTGGTGGTGCGGCGCCGGATCACCTACCTCGCGAAGGCGGAGTACTTCACCGGCTCGGGACTCAAGGGATGGTTTCAGCGCTGGTTCTACACCGCCGCCGGCCAGGTTCCCATCGACCGCACCGACGCCGACGCCGCCCAGGGCGCGCTGACCACCGCCGAGCGGATCCTGAAGTCGGGCAAGGTCCTGGGCATGTACCCCGAGGGCACCCGCTCACCGGACGGGCGGCTGTACAAGGGCAAGACCGGGCTGGCCCGCCTGGCGCTCACCACCGGCGTCCCCGTCATCCCGGTCGCCATGGTCGGCACCGACGACGTGAACCCCCCGGGCAAGAAGATGTGGCGGTTCGGCCGCGTCGAGGTGCGCTTCGGCAAGCCGATGGACTTCACCCGCTTCGAGGGCCTCGCGGGCAACCGGTTCATCGAGCGCGCCGTCATCGACGAGATCGTCTACGAGCTGATGCAGCTGTCGGGTCAGGAGTACGTCGACCTGTACGCCGCCGACGTCAAGGACGCGCTGGAGGGCAAGCCCGCCAAGCCGGCCAGCCGGTTCCCGACCGCCGCCGCCGGCTAGTTCGACGCGGGGACGCGAGCGGCGTCCACCGCCGGCGACCCGTCCGCGAGCCGCGCCGACACCCGGGCGAGCCTGGCGGCCACCGCACCCGCGGCCACGATGACGGCCAGCGCCCACCACAGGTAGGACCCGCCGACCAGCTGACGCCACAGCGGCGCTGCGGTCTCCTCGTGCGGGGTCAGCAGCGTGATCGGGGTCCACACGACCAGCGCCATGCCGGCCGCGCCGATCAGCGCGAGCGTCACGTCGCGGTAGCGGTAGGCCACCACGATCGTCACCAGCAGCGTCGGCAGCACCCACACCCAGTGGTGTGACCACGACACCGGCGACACCACCAGGCCGAACATCGCGACGCAGATCAGCGCGACGACCGGCGCCTCGTCGAACGGTGGGGCCGACGAGCGCGGATCACCCCGGAGCAGCCGGTGCGCCGCCCACGCGGTCACGCCCAGCACCGCGAAGCAGGCCGCCGTCCACAGCAGGAACCGCGAGTCGTCGCCGATGCCGAGACGTGCGAGCATCCCGGCGATGTTCTGGTTGGTGTTGAGCGTCGCGGTGCCGATCCGGTCGGTGTCGTGCACCGTCTCGGTCCAGTACTGCAGCGAGTCCCGCCAGGCCAGCGCGAAGCCGAGCAGCGTGGCGCCGATCGTCGAGGCGGCCGTGACCAGGATGGCCCGGACGTCCCGGCGCATCAGCAGGTACAGCACGAACACCGCGGGCGTGAGCTTGAGCGCGATGCCGATGCCGAGCAGCAGGCCCCGCGGCCACGGGGTGCGGCGGGGGACCAGGTCCGCGATCACCAGGGTCATCAGGACGACGTTGATCTGGCCGAACTCGAAGTTGGCCCGGATGGGCTCGAAGTAGACGACCACCGGCGCCACGATCGCCGCCGCGAGCCACGCGCGGCGCACCCACGGCCTCGACGGCAGCGACGACTGTTCCCACACCCGAAGCCGGGTCAGCACGATCGCCGTCGAGACCACCAGCAGGATCAGCGTGATCGCGGTGATCGCCGCACTCGCGACGGGCAGCGGCAGCCACGCGAACGGCGCGAACACGGTGGCCGCGAGCGGCGGGTACGTGAACGGCAGGTCGAGGCCCGCGACGGTGTGGAAGATGGTCCCGTCGCTGTACAGCGGCGTGCCGTCCAGCCAGGCCCGACCGCCCATCCGGTACACGTCGATGTCGATCCGGTACGGCGTGTGGCCCAGCAGGCGCCAACCGGCCCAGGCGATCCCGGCGACCACGAGGAGCTGGAACGCCCGCCAGGAGGGGGTCGCCCACCGTGCTGTCCGCACTGCCCCGCCGGGCGTCCGCCACTTACTCATGTCGAGGACAGACTATCGGTGCCCGTCGGGGCGGTTGCCCTCTCCCGGCGCGTCGGGGACGAACGGTCCTGCGACGGGGCCGGGTCGGCGTAAGTTCTCGACCGTGCACTTCACGGTCGGTTGGGACAGCCGATTCGACTTCATCACGCGGGATCGCCTGCCGCTGCTCTGCTGTCTGATCGCATTCATCCTCACGTTCTTCGTGACCCGCACGATCGTGCGCTACATCCGCGCGAACGCCGGCAGCGAGGCGCCCCGCAAGTGGTGGCAGCCACGCAACATCTCCGCCGGCGGCGGCCTGCACATCCACCACGTGGTGATCGGCGTGGTGCTGGTGATGCTGTCCGGGGTGACGATGGTGACGCTGGCCGTCAACGGGGGAGTCGCGGAGTTCACGGCCGCCGCCATCGGGTTCGGCGTCGGCGCCGCCCTGGTGCTCGACGAGTTCGCGCTGATCCTGCACCTGCAGGACGTGTACTGGGCCGAGGACGGCCGCACCTCGGTGGACGCGGTGTTCGCGGCCGTCGCGGTCGCCGGCCTGCTGGTGCTCGGGTTCAACCCGCTGTCCTTCTTCGACGTCGGGATCTGGCGCGACGACCACTCGACCGAGGCCAGGGCGACGGTGATCGCGATCGCGGTGGTCACGCTGATGCTCGCGGTGGTCGTCCTGCTCAAGGGCAAGGTGTGGACCGGGCTGATCGGCATGTTCATCACCCCGCTGCTGGTGGTGGGCGCGATCCGGCTGTCCCGGCCGCACGCGCCGTGGGCGCGGTGGCGCTACACGACGCGCCCCCGCAGGATGCACAAGGCGCTCGAGCGCGAACGCACGCTGCGCAGACCCGTCGTGCAGGCCAAGCTGTGGCTGCAGCACGTCGTCGCCGGCGAGCCGCAGTTCCCCGACGACGCCAAGGTCGACGCCGAACTCGATCGCGAGATCCACGCGGCGCCCGCACCCGCGGCGGCGCCGGTCACCCAGGGAGCCAACTGAGGCGATGCGCTTCTTCTACGACACCGAGTTCATCGACGACGGCTACACCATCGAGCTGATCTCCATCGGGGTGGCCGCCGAGGACGGCCGCGAGTACTACGCGGTCTCCACCGAGTTCGACCCCGACCGCGCCGGCAGTTGGGTACGCAAGCACGTGCTGCCGAAGCTGCCGTCGCCGTCGTCGAGCGCGTGGCGGTCACGCCGGCAGATCCGGTCCGACCTCGAGGACTTCTTCGGCATCGACGGCGACGAGCCGATCGAGCTGTGGGCCTGGGTCGGCGCGTACGACCACGTGGTGCTCTGCCAGCTGTGGGGGCCGATGACCGACCTGCCGCCCGCGATACCCCGGTTCACCCGCGAACTGCGGCAGTTCTGGGAGGAGCGCGGCTCGCCGCGCATGCCACCGCGACCCCGCGACGCCCACGACGCGCTGGTCGACGCCAAGCACAACCTGGTGCGCTTCCGGCTCGTGACCGAAGAGGAGGACGGCTCGTGGGCCGCACGGTCCTGAGCTGCGGGTATGGCTGGTAAATCTCGCTCGTCCGCGCTAGTACCATGAACGGGTGAACTGGACAGTCGACGTGCCCATCGACCAGCTGCCGGATCTGCCGCCTCTACCCGGTGACCTGCGGGAACGGCTCGATGCCGCGCTGGCCCGGCCCGCGTTGCAGCAGCCCGGCTGGGATGCCGGCCAGGCGAAGGCCATGCGGACCGTGCTCGAGAGCGTTCCGCCGGTGACCGTGCCCTCGGAGATCGAGCGGCTCAAGGAGCACCTGGCGGCCGTCGCGCGCGGCGAGGCCTTCCTCCTGCAGGGTGGCGACTGCGCGGAGACGTTCGTCGACAACACCGAACCGCACATCAAGGCCAACATCCGCACGCTGCTGCAGATGGCGGTGGTGCTCACCTACGGCGCCAGCATGCCGGTGGTCAAGGTGGCCCGCATCGCCGGCCAGTACGCCAAGCCGCGCTCGTCGGATCTCGACGCGCTGGGACTGCGGTCCTACCGCGGCGACATGGTCAACGGGTTCGCCCCCGACGCCTCGGTGCGCGAGCACGACGCCTCGCGGCTGGTGCGGGCCTACGCCAACGCCAGTGCCGCGATGAACCTGGTGCGTGCGCTGACCTCGTCGGGCATGGCGTCGCTGCAGAAGGTGCACGACTGGAACCGCGAGTTCGTCCGGACCTCGCCCGCCGGTGCGCGCTACGAGGCGCTGGCCGGGGAGATCGACCGCGGGCTGCGCTTCATGAGCGCCTGCGGCGTCGACGACCGCAACCTGCAGACCGCGGAGATCTTCGCCAGCCACGAGGCGCTGGTGCTCGACTACGAGCGGGCCATGCTGCGGATGGACGCCGAGGCCGTCGACGGCCCCAAGCTGTACGACCTGTCGGCGCACTTCCTGTGGATCGGCGAGCGCACCCGGCAGCTCGACGGCGCGCACGTCGCGTTCGCCGAGGTGATCTCCAACCCGATCGGCGTCAAGATCGGCCCGTCCACCTCGCCCGAGCTGGCCGTCGAGTACGTCGAGCGGCTCGACCCGCACAACGTGCCGGGCCGTCTGACGTTCGTCAGCCGGATGGGCAACGGCAAGGTGCGCGACGCGCTGCCGCCGATCATCGAGAAGGTGCAGGCGTCGGGTCACCAGGTGATCTGGCAGTGCGACCCGATGCACGGCAACACCCACGAGTCGTCCACCGGGTACAAGACCCGCCACTTCGACCGCATCGTCGACGAGGTGCAGGGCTTCTTCGAGGTGCACCGCGCGCTGGGCACCCACCCCGGCGGCATCCACGTCGAGATCACCGGCGAGAACGTCACCGAGTGTCTCGGTGGCGCGCAGGACATCTCGGACGCCGACCTCGCCGGCCGCTACGAGACGGCGTGCGACCCGCGGCTCAACACCCAGCAGAGCCTGGAGTTGGCGTTCCTGGTCGCGGAGATGCTGCGCGACTAGCCGTTCCGGCTAGGCGAGCAGGCCGGCCAGGTTGCTGCCGAGCGTCCAGGCGCCCGCGGCGATCAGGCCGGTGAGCACGAGCACCGCGATCACCCAGAACAGCTGGACGCGCCTGCTGCGCTGCCGCGCCCACTCGAACTCGTCGATCTCGATGCCCGCAAACTGGCCTCGCGCCGAACGGGTTCGGGGCTCGGGGTGCTGCCGCTGCGACACCACCTCGGTGGCCGGCTCGTCGTCGGCCCAGTCGTCGGGTCCCCTGGTGAACTGGCGGGTGTGCCGCACCGGCGCGCCGAGCCGGTCGTGGTGCGCGGTGGCGGCGGCGTGCTGCGCCGAGTTGGCGGGTGCGGGCACCCGGAAGGCGGGCAGTCCGAGTTCGTCGGCCACGTCGTCCAGTTCGGCCGCCATGTCCTGCGCGTCGGCGAACCGGTCGGCCGGGTTGCGCGCGGTCGCCCGC
Organism: Mycobacterium sp. PTI7; assembly: GCF_056679845.1. Taxonomy (NCBI): domain Bacteria; kingdom Bacillati; phylum Actinomycetota; class Actinomycetes; order Mycobacteriales; family Mycobacteriaceae; genus Mycobacterium; species Mycobacterium sp. PTI7. The sequence continues at coordinate 2,403,382 of NZ_CM155252.1, read as the reverse complement.
GCCACCAGCTCGTCGAACCGGGCGGGCACGCCGCTGATCGCCGCGCTCGGCGGCGGCACGTCGTTGTCCATCCGCTGATAGGCGACGCTGAGGGCGTTGTCACCGGTGAACGGCGTGGCCCCGGTGAGCAATTCGTAGGCGAGGATCCCGACGGCGTATACGTCGCTGCGCGGCCCGGCATCGCCGGTGCCCACCTGCTCGGGGGACAGATAGGCCGCGGTGCCCAGGATGACGCTGGTCGAGGTGATCTTCGCCTCGGCGACGGCGCGGACGAGACCGAAGTCGGCGATCTTGACCTCGCCGTCGTCGGAGATCAGCACGTTCTCGGGCTTCACGTCGCGGTGCACCAGGCCCGCGCGGTGTGCGGCGGCCAGACCGCCCAGGACGGGCGTCAGCACGGCGGCGACGGCGTGCGGCGGCATCGGGCCGCGTTCGCGCAGCAGTTCGCGCAGCGTCCCGCCCTCGACGAGTTCCATGACCAGGAACGGGTGTCGGCCGTCGAAGCCCTGGTCATAGACCGCGACCAGGCCGGGATCCTTCAGGCGGGCGACCGCGCGGGCCTCGCGCTGGAACCGCGTCAGGAACTGCTGGTCGCCGGCATAGCGGGAATCCATCACCTTCAGCGCGACGGGCCGGTCGAGCCGGACGTCGAGCCCGCGGTACACGGTGGACATGCCGCCGGTCGCGATCGGGGTGTCGACGCGGTACCGCCCGTCCAGGATGGCACCGACGAGAGGGTCGATGCGCTGGCTGGACTCCACGCGTGCATCTTAGACTCGGTGCCGTGAGCACCATTCCGGCCGCCGACGACGTCCTCGACCCCGACGAGGCGGTCCTCGACCTACCCGCCGTCGCCTCCCTCCTCCGCATCCCGGTCACCAAGGTGCTGCAGCACCTCAAGGAACGGCACCTGCTCGGCGTCCGCCGCAAGGGCGTCGTCGTCGTGCCGAAGGCCTTCTTCGACACCGACGGGACGGTGGTGAAGTCGCTGCCCGGTCTGCTCGTCGTGCTGCACGACGGCGGCTACCGCGAGACCGAGATCGTGCGGTGGCTGTTCACGCCCGACCCCTCGCTGACCATCACCCGCGACGGCGGCGCCGCACCGCAGGAGAACGCCCGGCCGGTCGACGCGCTGCACAGCCATCAGGCGCGCGAGGTGCTACGGCGCGCCCAAGCCATGGCCTACTGACTCGGGCTCTCGCGCCCGCGACAGCGAGTACCAGGCGGCGACGGCGAGTGCGGTGGCGAGCAGGACGTGCAGCCACGAGTACATGCCGTGTGAGCCATCGGGTTTGAAGATCACCATGATCCACGTGGAGAACCCGGCGATCAGCGCGATGGCGCCGCGGGTCTGCGCCAGCACCGACACCACCGCGAGCGGCCAGGTGTAGTACCAGGGCAGCGCGGCGGGCACGAACAGCACTACCACCAGCATCGCCAGCGCGATGCCCGTCAGTGCCTCCCGGTCGTCGTGGCGGAACCGCCACCACAGCAGCGGCAGCGCGATCGCGATGACCGCGATGCCGATGATGCGGGTGACCTCGAGCACCGCGTAGAAGTTGACGGGCACCACCAGCCCGACGACGGCGTTGACGAGGTTGGCCGCGGCGGTCGGCAGCGTCAGCCAGTTGATGATCTTCACCGAGCCCGCGAGCGCGGTGAGCCAGCCCAGTCCGACGCCGGCGAGCAGCGACACCACCGCGAACACGAGCACGAAGATTGCCGCGGACGCGGCCGTGGCGATCGAGAAGGCGCGGACCGCGCCCAGGTCGCGCCTCGCCTGCAGCCGGTGCATCCACATCCACACCATGAACGGCAGCGCGAGGCCCGCGGTGGCCTTGACCGCAACGGCCAGCGCGATCAGCGACACGCCCCACGCCGGCCGGTCGGCGAGGGTGAGCGCGATCGCCGCCATCATCAGCCCGACCATGAGCATCTCGTTGTGCACGCCACCCATCAGGTGGATGATCACCAGCGGGTTCAGCACGCAGATCCAGAGCGCCGCAGCGCCGTTGGCGCCCAGCCGCCGCGCCACCCGGGGCGCCGCCCAGATCAGCAGGACGAGTCCGGGCAGCATGCACAGCCGCAGCAGCATGGTGCCGGCCACCACGTCCTCGCCGACCACCAGCGTCACGAACTTGGCGACCATGATGAACGCCGGTCCGTACGGCGCGGTGGTGGTCGTCCAGATCGGGCTGACGTTGTCCAGCAGCGAGTTGACGTTGTCGACGGGGCCGACGACGTACGGGTCGAGGCCGTCGCGCAGCAGCGCGCCCTGCGCGAGGTAGGAGTAGGTGTCGCGGCTGAACACCGGCACGCTGAGAAGCAGTGGCGCGAGCCAGAATCCGGTGGTCGCGACCATCGTGTACTCGGAGGCGGTGCGGTCCACCACCCGCCTGCCGAGCCACAGCCAGGAGTACAGCATCACCGCGACGCCGCCCCACAGCAGGATCGACGAGACCACCAGGCCGTGACCGAAGCGGAGCCACGACAGGTGCAGCGACTCCAGGAGCGGATCGTGCAGTCGGGTGCTGCCCGCGCCGAGTCCGCCGAGGGTGATCAGCCACGCGCCGAGGAAGCCGAGCAGCGCGGGCCGGGCCTCCTGCGACCTGGTGAACGCCAGCAGCCGCGACACCCCGCCCGGGGCGTGCGACGCCGCGTCCGCGGTCGGGGGAGACGTGGGGGTGGCCATGGGCGTCAGGCGGTCCGGTTCGACGCCAATCCGGCGAGTTCGGCCAGACCGACCTTGGCGGCATCGTCGATGGGCGCGGCCGCCAGCACCTCGAGGCCGCGGGAGGTGAGTTCGGCGATGTGCGTCTCGACCGCGGCCAGCGCACCCACCGATTCGATGGCCGAGCAGAGGTCGCCCACCTGGGCGTCGGTCAGGTCGGTGCCGACGGACGTGCGGAGCAGCTTGGCGACGACGGGGTCGGTGCGGTCGGCCCGCTCGAGCGCCTCGGCGAGCAGGACGGTGCGTTTGCCGGAGCGCAGGTCGTCACCCGAGGGCTTGCCGGTCACCACCGGATCGCCGAAGACGCCGAGCACGTCGTCGCGCAGCTGGAAGGCCACCCCCAGGTCGGTGCCGACCTCGTGGAAGATCGCCAGCACGTCGGGCCGGTCGGCGGCGGCGGCAGCCCCGAACTGCAGGGGCCGCGACACCGTGTACGACGCGGTCTTGAACGTGTTGACGTTCATCGCCGATGCGACGGTCTCGGCGCGACCCGCTTCGGCGGCGATGTCGAGGTACTGGCCGCCGAGCACCTCGGTGCGGATGTCGGCCCAGACCCGGCGGACGCGTCGGGCCGCATCGGGGGTGAGTCCGGCGTCGGCGATCACGTCGTCGGCCCAGACCAGCGACAGGTCGCCCATGAGGATCGCCGCCGACAGCCCGAACTGCGCGGGCGAGCCGTGCCAGTCCCGGGTGCGGTGCACGTCGGCGAACAGGTGGTGCACCGTCGGCAGGCCGCGGCGGGTGGCCGAGGCGTCGATGACGTCGTCGTGGATCAGCGCGCAGGCGTGCAGCAGTTCGAGGGCGCCGAGCAGGCGCAGCACGTCGGGCCGCAGCGGGTCGCCGACGGTGGCGGGGTCGGCGACGGCGCGCCAGCCCCAGTACGCGAACAGGGGCCGCAGCCGCTTGCCGCCGCGCAGGACGAACTCCTCGAGACCTGCGGTCAGCTCCGCGTAGTCGGCGCCGATGTAGGCCGCATCGCCGCGGCGCTCGCCGAGGTACGCGCTCAGTTCGTCGGTGACCGCCGCCGCCAGTTCGGCGGCTCCGGGCTCTCCGCTGGTGGTCAGGGCATGCCCCTTTCTCGGACCCGGGCACCTCGGGAGTGCCGCTGGGGAGTCATTGAAGAGTAGAGCCTGCTCAGTGCTGCGGGTGCTGTGGGCTGGCGACCACCGGACTGCGGTCGCGGCTCGCCCAGGCGAGCCAGCCGATGATGCCCGCGACCACGAACGCGCCCAGCGACAGCCAGATCGCGGCGCCGGTGAACGACCGCGCGCTCGGGTCGGTGTAGCGGGCCTGGGCGTTCATGGTGCTCACGACGCCGGGCCGCAGCTTCCACTCGACGATCTCCGAGGACACCTGGTCACCGTTGGTGGACGTCACCTCGCCGGGGAAGGAGACGCTCAGCGACACGTCCGCCTCCGGGTCGTTCAGCGACGTCAGGTCGGCGCGGCCCTCGAGGATGACGAGGTCGCCGGCGCGGCGCAGCGAGATGTCGACGCCCGCGGCGTCCCGGTTCATGCCGGCGAGCTGGGGGAGTTCGGCGAACGTCAGGTCGGAGAACACGGCCTGGGACCCGACGTAGTCGTCGCGTTCGTAGGACGAGACGGAGATCTTGTTGCTGAACGGCAGCGTGTTGAGCAGCTGCGGGCCCTTGTCGTCGTCGTCCCGCGGTTGCGCCGCGGCGATGATCTGGCCGGACACCCGGTCGTCGGGGGAGACGGTGATCGACGCGCGGACGCGCACACAGCCCGCGGCGACGGGCACGATGACGACGAGGAGGAGGAGGGCGACGAGTCGCTTGCTTCGCCTGCGGTTGCTCACGAGCACCGGGTCATCGTGCCAGATCGCGTGGCGGGCGGGCGGTCAAAGCGGCAGCGTGCGGCCGAGGATGGCGAAGGGCCGCGGATCTCCGGCGAAGTGGTAGCCGCGGATCACGTCGGTGAAGCCGAGCCGGCGGTAGAGCCGCCAGGCGCGGTTCTCCTCTCCGCTGATCTCCGGTGTCGACAGCAACACGTGGGATTCGTCACGGTCGGCGAGCAGCCGCCGTGCGAGCGCCTCGCCGAGGCCCTGGCCCTGCGCGTCGGGATGGATGTGCAGTTCGGTGAGTTCGAAGTAGCCGTTCATCAGCTCGGTGATCCGGCCGGCGTCGGTTCCGCCGCGCTGCAGCCCCGCGACCACCTGCTGCTGCCACCACTGGTCGGGGGACCCGCAGTAGCCGTAGGCGACGCCGAGGATCGGTGCCGCGGCCAGGGTCTCCGCGGCGTCGTCGGCCGCCTGAACGGCGGCGACGGCCTTCCAGCCCTGCCTGCGGGTGTGTTCCAGCCACATCGAGGCCCGCTGCTCCTCGGTGCCGCGGGGGTAGCGCATGGCGGCGACGTAGACGGTGAGCGCGTCACCGAGGCGTCGTTGCATGTCGGCCGTCGACAGGTCGATCAGGAACGTCGCCAACCTCGTGATGCCCTTCGCGAAAGTGGTGGGCCGGGGCCCCGGCGGGGTGGCCGCCCGGTGTCCGGAGTCAGCCCCATTATCCGCCCGATGCCCGCACGGTCGACGTGGCACCTCGGTCGAATGGGCCTGGTCGTACAATCGAGGATCGAACTAGGTGGTACGGCTCAGATTGACCTCGTATCATGAGTGTTGGGTATCCGCACCGCGGGCACTCACCGTCTCGTACGAGTTCGGACGATCTTTACGGCCGCAGGAATTGGGAGGCACGGATGCCACTCTCCGATCATGAGCAGCGCATGCTCGACCAGATCGAGAGCGCGCTCTATGCCGAGGACCCCAAATTCGCCTCGAGCGTCCGCGGGGGCAACCTGCGGGCACCCTCGGCGCGACGCAGGCTCCAGGGCGGCGTGCTGTTCCTCGTCGGTCTCGCGCTCCTCGTCGCGGGCATCGCGCTCAAGGCCACCTGGGTCGGCAGCCTGCCGGTGCTCTCGGTGGTCGGGTTCATCGTGATGTTCGGCGGCGTCGTCTTCGCGATCACCGGCCCGCGCGTCGCCGGCGGACGCGACAAGTCCGCACCCGAGACCGGTAACGGCTCGGCGCGGCCGCGCAAGGCCAAGGGTGGCGGCGGTGGCGGCTCGTTCACCAGTCGCATGGAGGACCGGTTCCGCAAGCGCTTCGACGAGTAGTCCCACACTCGTCCCAGGGGTAGCTCCACACCAGGAGCTGCCCCTTTTTTCATGCGCGCGACACGCCGCACGGCGGTCCGCCTCACTGTTGGCGACGCCCGACGCCCCACCACCCCCCACACCGCTGCGATGGGCCCCTGAGCTGCTGTTTCGCGCGTCGGCACCGTGACCGCTTCCGGCCGGCCACGTGCTGATTACGGCAAAAGGCGACGTCGGTGGGGGAACGGGGAGACTTCTTCCCATTCGGTGGCGCGTTGTGGGGGATTGTGGGGTAAAGTGGCGGACAACGGAGCGAGTGGTGCTCCGCCTCGGCAGGCAGAAGCAACTCGGGTTCACCCGAGTGGGAGGTGGCGAGATGTTTCTCGGCACCTACACGCCCAAGCTCGACGACAAGGGGCGGCTCACGCTGCCCGCCAAGTTCCGCGACGCGCTGGCAGGGGGGTTGATGGTCACCAAGAGTCAGGACCACAGCCTCGCCGTCTACCCGCGTGCCGAGTTCGAGGCACTCGCGGAACGGCTGACGCAGGCATCGCGGAGCAATCCGGAGGCCAGGGCCTACCTGCGAAACCTCGCCGCGGCGACCGACGAGCAGCATCCGGACGCGCAGGGCCGGATCACGCTCACGGCCGACCACCGTCGGTACGCGGACCTGACCAAGGAGTGCGTGGTCACCGGTTCGATCACGTACCTCGAGATCTGGGATGCACAGGCCTGGCAGGAATACCAGGCCGCACACGAAGAGAACTTCTCCTCGGCCAGCGATGAAACTCTGCGCGACATCATCTGATTCACAGTTCGACCTCGATGCGGCCCGTGCATCGTGGCCTCTGCCCGAACCGACCCTGACGTACTTCCCCGACGCCAGGTTCGCACCCTCGGACAGAGACCTCGATGCAGGGGCACCACATCGCAGACGCCTGAGCGAGGGGAGGGGGTCGATCATGGCCGACCACTCCGACGCCGCCCCCGCCGAATCCGGCCGGGCGCCCCACGTCCCCGTCATGCTGGACCGCTGCGTCGAACTGCTGCTGCCCGCGCTCACCCGGCACGCCGCCGACGGATCCGGCGCAGTCCTGGTCGACGCCACCCTCGGCGCGGGCGGTCACGCCGAGCGCTTCCTCACTGATCTCCCCGGTCTGTCCCTCGTCGGACTCGACCGCGACCCCACCGCCCTCGCGCTCGCCGGAGAGCGGCTCGCCCCGTTCGGCGACCGCGTCCGACTGGTCCGGACCCGCTACGACGGCTACTGGGACGAGCGCACCGAGCCGGTCGTCGACGGCGTCCTGTTCGACCTCGGGGTGTCGTCCATGCAGCTCGACCGCGCCGAGCGCGGCTTCTCCTACTCGCAGGACGCACCGCTCGACATGCGGATGGACCCCGACGCGCCGCTCACCGCCGCCGACGTGGTGAACACCTACGGCGTCCGGGATCTCGCGCGCGTCCTGCGCGAGTTCGGCGACGAACGCTTCGCCTCCCGGATCGCCGCCGAGATCGGTCGCCGGCGCGCCCAGCAGCCGCTGCGGACGACCGGCGAACTGGTCGAGGTGCTCTACACCGCGATCCCCGCGGCGACCCGGCGCACCGGCGGCCACCCCGCGAAGCGGACGTTCCAGGCGCTGCGCACCGTCGTCAACGCCGAACTCGAGTCGCTGCGCGAGGCGCTGCCCGCCGCGCTCGACGCGCTGGCCACCGGCGGCCGCATCGTCGTCATGGCCTACCAGTCGCTCGAGGACAAGATCGTCAAGGGCCTCTTCGCCGACGCGACCGCGTCGCGGACCCCGGCCGGCCTGCCGATGGAGTTGCCCGGCCACGAACCACTCTTCACCGCACTGACGCGCGGCGCCGAGAAGGCGAACGACGTCGAGATCGATCAGAACCCCCGCAGTGCATCGGTTCGGCTCAGGGCCCTGGAACGGGCTGCAGGAAGGGACGTCTCCTAATGGCCAAACGCAAGGAACCGGTGCACTCGAAGAATCCGGGTCGGGGGAACGTGCGGCGAGGCGACGAGCGCCGCCGTCCCTCGGGAGCCACGGCCCGTCGCACCGGCGACGCCCCGACCCGCGGGCCCAGGCCCGCCCGGGATCAGCGTCCCGCACGCACCCCCAAGGGCACGGGCCCGCAGACCAGCCCGATCCCGCGTCCCGTCGAGGCGCCCGGCCGCCCCAAGAACGCGGCGCAGGCCAAGGCCAGGGCCAAGGCGCGCAAGGCCAAGGCGCCGAAGATCGTTCGGCCGCCGTTGCGCGAGCGTCTGCTCGTCCGGCTGTCGTCGATCGAACTCAACCCCCGCGAACTGGTCAGCCGGGTGCCCTTCGTGGTGCTGGTGATCGGCGCACTGGGCATCGGCCTGGGCGTCACGCTGTGGCTGTCCACCGACGCCGCCGAGCGGTCCTACGAACTCGGCCACGCCCGGCAGACCAATCAGGCTCTGATGCAACAGAAGGACGCCCTCGAGCGCGACGTCCTCGAGGCGCAGGCCGCACCGGCCCTGGCCGAGTCCGCGCGCCAGCTCGGCATGATCCCGTCCCGCGACACCGCGCACCTGGTGCAGGACCCGGCCGGCACGTGGATCGTGGTCGGCACGCCCAAGCCCGCGGAGGGCGTCCAGCCGCCGCCGCTCAACATGCCGCTGCCCGAGCCCGGTCCGCCCGCCCCGCCGCCGGCACCCGCGCCCCGCGTCGTGGAACCGCGCGAGCTGACGGTGCGGATGCCCGACCGGCAGGCACTGCCCGGCACCCCCGAGATCCCGGTCGCCGGAACGCCGCTCGCGGCGCCGCAGGCCCCCGGGGCGCCCGTCCCGGCTGCCGCGCCCATCGTGCCCGGCGCCGAACTCCCCGCGCCCGTCGCAGCACCCGTACCGGCCCTCGCGCCCGCACCCGCGCCACTGGCCCCGCCGGTCGCCGACGCCGAACACCTCGCCGTCGCCCAGGCGCCGGCCCTGCCGGGACCGCCCGTCGCCGTCGAGCCACCGCCCGCCGAGGTGGCCGTGCCGGTGCCGGGGGCACCCGCATGAGCTGGGGTGGGAAGCGTCGCACACCGCCCGCGAGCCGGGGTCGCGTCGACCAGCCGCACTCCGCCCGCGCCCGCCGGGTCCGGGAACCGCTGCCCGACAGCGGATCCCGTGGATCGTCCTTCGCGTTCCGGCACCGCGCGGGCAACATCGTCATCGCCCTCGTGCTCGTCGTCGCGGGCGTCCAGCTCTTCATGCTGCAGGTTCCCCGCGCCGAGGGGCTGCGCGCGGAGGCCGCCGGTCAGCTCAAGGTCACCGACATCGACCCGGCGGTCCGCGGCAGCATCGTGGACCGCAACAGCGACAAGCTCGCCTTCACCATCGAGGCCAGGGCGCTGACCTTCCAGCCGGCCAAGATCCAGAAGCAGCTCGCCGACGCCAAGGCCGCCGAGCCGTCGGCACCCGAGCCGTCGAAGCGGCTGGCCGAGATCGCCTCCGGCGTCTCGGGTCTGCTCAACGGCAAGCCCGATGCACCGACGCTGCTCAAGAAGCTCTCGGGCAGGGACTCGTTCGTCTACCTGGCCCGCGCGGTCGATCCCGCGATTGCCGAGGCGATCATGACGAAGTATCCGGAGATCGGCGCCGAGCGCCAGGACATCCGGCAGTACCCCGGCGGCTCGCTGGCCGCCAACATCGTCGGCGGCATCGACTGGGACGGCCACGGCCTGCTCGGCCTCGAGGACTCGCTCGACTCCAAGCTCGCCGGCACCGACGGCGCGGTCACCTACGACCGCGGCTCCGACGGCGTCGTGATCCCGGGCAGCTACCGCAACCGCCACGACGCGGTCGACGGGGCCACCGTCGAGCTGACCATCGACGACGACATCCAGTTCTACGTCCAGCAGCAGGTGCAGCAGGCCAAGAACCTCTCCGGCGCCAAGAACGTCTCCGCGGTCGTACTCGACTCGAAGACCGGTGAGGTGCTGGCCATGTCGAACGACAACACGTTCGACCCGAGTCAGGACCTCGGCAGGCAGGAGGACCGCGAACTGGGCAACCTGTCGGTCACCTCGCCGTTCGAGCCGGGATCGGTCAACAAGATCGTCACCGCGGCGTCGGCCATCGAGTACGGCCTCACCACCCCCGACGAGGTGCTGCAGGTACCCGGCTCCATCGACATGGGCGGCGTCACCGTCCGCGACGCCTGGTCCCACGGCGTGATGCCGTACACCACCACGGGCGTGTTCGGGAAGTCCTCGAACGTCGGCACCCTGATGCTGTCGCAGCGCGTCGGCCCGGAGCGCTGGGCCGAGATGGCCGAGAAGTTCGGGCTGGGCGCCCGCACCGGCGTCGGCCTGCCGGGCGAGAGTTCCGGTCTGGTTCCGCCGATCGACCAGTGGTCGGGCAGCTCGTTCGCGAACCTGCCCATCGGACAGGGTCTTTCGATGACCCTGCTGCAGATGACCGGCATGTACCAGGCCATCGCCAACGACGGTGTCCGCATCCCGCCGCGCATCATCAAGTCGATCGTGGCCGCCGACGGGACCCGCACCGACGAGGACCGGCCCGAGGGCGTCCGCGTCGTGTCCGCCCCGACGGCCGAGGCGGTGCGGAACATGTTGCGCGCCACCATTCAGCGCGACCCGACGGGCGTCCAGCAGGGCACCGGGTGGCAGGCGTCGGTCGAGGGCTACCAGATCGCGGGCAAGACCGGAACCGCCCAGCAGATCAACCCCGGCTGCGGCTGCTACTACGACGACGTCTACTGGATCACCTTCGCCGGCATGGTGCCGTCCAACGATCCGCGCTACGTGGTCGGCGTGATGATGGACAACCCGCATCGCACCGCGGACGGCCAGCCGGGCACGACGTCGGCGCCGCTGTTCCACAACATCGCGTCGTGGCTGCTGCAGCGCGAGAACGTGCCGCTGTCGCCGGACCCCGGTGGCCCGCTGGTACTGCAGGGCTGACGCGGCGGGTCCGACCGCACCGGGCCGGTACTGTGTCAACGCCATGATGTTGCGTCCCTCGCACCCCGTCGGTGCCGATCTCGCGCACCTCGCGGAGTCCCTCCACGCCGACTCGACGTCGACCGGTCCGAACCCCGAGATCACCGGCGTCACGCTGCGCGGCCAGGACGCCCGGCCCGGTGACCTGTTCGCCGCCCTGCCCGGCGCGTCGGTGCACGGCGCCCGGTACGTCGCCGATGCCGTGGGCCGCGGCGCGGTCGCCGTGCTCACCGATCCCGAGGGCGCCGCCCAGATCACCGGCGTCGACGTCCCCGTGCTCGTCCACCCGGCGCCCCGCACGGTGCTCGGCGCGGCCGCGGCCACCGTCTACGGCAACCCCTCCGAACACCTGCGGGTCGTCGGGGTCACCGGCACCTCGGGCAAGACCACCACCACCTATCTCGTCGAGGCCGGGCTGCGCGCCGCGGGGCGGGTCGCGGGGCTGATCGGCACCGTCGGCATCCGCATCGACGGCCGCGACGAGCCCAGCGCGCTCACCACCCCCGAGGCGCCCGACCTGCAGGCCCTGCTCGCCGTGATGCTCGAGCGTGGGGTCGACACCGTGGTGATGGAGGTGTCGAGCCACGCCCTGACCCTCGGGCGGGTCGACGCCGTGCACTTCGCCGTAGGCGGGTTCACCAACCTGTCCCGCGACCACCTCGACTTCCACCCCACGATGGCCGACTACCTCGACGCCAAGGCGCGGCTGTTCGACCCGGCCGCGCCGACGCACGCCGACGCGTCGGTGGTCTGCATCGACGACGACGCCGGCCGGGAGATCGCCCGGCGGTCGGCGGCGCCGGTCACGGTGAGCCTCGACGGCCACGGCGACGGGTGGCGCGCCGAGGACGTGCGCCTCGCCGAGCTCGGCGGCCAGGACTTCGTCGCCGTGGACCCGGCCGGGGCGCGCCACCGGATGCACGTGGCGCTGCCCGGCCGCTACAACGTGGCGAACTGCCTGCTCGCCGTCGCCCTGCTCGATGCCGTCGGCGTGTCCCCGGAGCAGGCCGCCGACGGCTTGCGCGGCGCGAGCGTGCCGGGCCGGCTGCAGCCCATCGACGAGGGGCAGGGCTTCCTCGCGGTCGTCGACTACGCCCACAAGCCGGGCGCGTTGCGCGCGGTGCTCGACACGCTGCGCGAGCAGACGTCGGGCCGGATCGCCGTGGTCATCGGCGCCGGCGGCAACCGCGACCAGGGCAAGCGCGAGCCGATGGGCCGTGTCTCGGCCGAACTCGCCGACCTGGTGGTGGTCACCGACGACAACCCGCGCGACGAGGATCCCGGGCTCATCCGGGCCGCCGTGATGTCGGGCGCGCGTGCCGGTGCCGGCGCCTCGACCGACGTCGTGGAGATCGGTGACCGCGCCGCCGCCATCGAGCACGCCGTGCGGTGGGCGCGCGACGGCGACGTCGTGCTGGTCGCGGGCAAGGGGCACGAGGCGGGACAGACCGCCGGGGGCAGCACCCGTCCGTTCGACGACCGTGACGAACTCGCCTCGGCGCTACGGAAACTGGGGGCGCACCCGTGATCGACCTCTCGCTAGCCCGGATCGCGGAGATCGTCGGCGGCACCGTCGTCGACGTCCCGGCCGCGGAGGCCGACCGGATCCGCGTCACCGGCACCGTCGAGTTCGACTCCCGTGAGGTACGTCCCGGCGGACTGTTCCTCGCGCTGCCCGGTGCGCGCACCGACGGACACGACTTCGCCGCCGCCGCGGTGGCCGCGGGTGCGGTCGCCGTCCTGGCCGCGCGCCCGGTGGGCGTGCCCGCGATCGTGGTGCCGCCCGCGCCGACGGCGGGGGACCGGGACTCCGGCGTCCTCGAACACGACACCGACGGCTCCGGCGCGGCGGTCCTCGCCGCCCTGGCCCGACTGGCCTCGGCGGTGGCCGCGGAGCTGACCGCCACCGGGCTGACGATCGTCGGCGTCACCGGGTCCTCGGGCAAGACCTCCACCAAGGACCTGCTGGCCGCCGTCCTCGAACCGCTCGGCGAGGTGATCGCCCCGCCGGGGTCGTTCAACAACGAACTGGGCCACCCCTGGACGGTGCTGCGCGCGACCCCGTCGACCGACTACCTCATCCTCGAGATGTCGGCGCGCCACCCCGGCAACATCGCCGCGCTGGCGGCCATCGCCCCGCCGTCGATCGGGGTGGTGCTCAACGTCGGCACCGCCCACCTCGGCGAGTTCGGCTCGCGCGACGCCATCGCGGCCACAAAGTCCGAACTGCCGCAAGCGGTTCCATCGTCCGGCGTGGTGATCCTGAACGCCGACGACGCCGCCGTCGCCGCGATGGCCGACGTCACCGCGGCCCGCGTCGTGCGGGTGGCACGCGGTCCCGGCGCCGACGTCTGGGCCGCCGACGTGGCACTCGACGACCTCGCGCGGCCGAGCTTCACCCTGCACGCGGCCGGCGGCGAGGTGCCGGTGCGGCTGGCCGTGCACGGCGATCACCAGGTGTCCAACGCGCTGTGCGCGGCGGCCGTGGCGCTGGAATGCGGCGCGGACCTCGACACGGTGGCGACGGCGCTCGCGGGTGCCGGACCGGTGTCCCGGCGCCGCATGCAGGTGAGCACCCGCGCCGACGGGGTCACCATCGTCAACGACGCCTACAACGCAAATCCCGACTCGATGCGGGCCGGTCTCAAGGCCCTGGCGTGGATGGCCAGGTCGGGGGAGACGACCGGCGGTTCGGCGCGCCGGAGCTGGGCCGTCCTGGGCGAGATGGCCGAACTCGGTGACGACGCGATCGGCGAACATGACAGCATCGGTCGTCTGTCCGTGCGCTTAGATGTGTCACGGCTCGTCGTCGTCGGAACCGGGAGGTCCATGAGCGCCATGCATCACGGGGCCGTCATGGAGGGATCGTGGGGCAGTGAGTCCATGATGGTCCCCGACGCGGACGCCGCGCTGGACCTGCTGCGCTCCGAGCTGCGCGCGGGCGACGTGGTGCTGGTGAAGGCCTCCAACTCGGCCGGGCTCGGCCCGCTCGCCGACGCGCTGGCCGCGGAGGGGCGTCCCGGCGGGCAGGAGCGCAGCGACCGGGGGATGGACTCAGCGTGAGACAGATACTGATCGCCGTCGGCATCGCGCTGGCGGTGTCGATCCTGCTGACCCCGGCGCTGATCCGGCTGTTCACCCGGCAGGGCTTCGGCCAGGAGATCCGCGAGGACGGTCCGCCCAGCCACCAGAAGAAGCGCGGCACCCCGTCGATGGGCGGCGTCGCGATCCTCGCCGGCATCTGGGCGGGCTACCTCGGTACCCACCTCGTCGGGCTGGCGCTCGACGGCCGCGGCCCCTCGGCGTCGGGCCTGCTGGTGCTCGGGCTGGCGACGGCGCTGGGCGCGGTGGGCTTCGTCGACGACCTGATCAAGATCCGCCGGTCGCGCAACCTCGGGCTCAACAAGACCGCCAAGACCGTCGGCCAGCTGACGGCGGCCGTGCTGTTCGGCGTGCTGGCGCTGCAGTTCCGCAACCCCGACGGTCTGACCCCCGGCAGCCCCGAGCTGTCCTACGTCCGCGAGATCGCCACGGTGACGTTCGCCCCGGCGGTCTTCATCCTGTTCGTCGTCGTCCTGGTCAGCGCCTGGTCGAACGCCGTGAACCTCACCGACGGCCTCGACGGGCTCGCCGCCGGCGCGATGGCGATGGTGACCGCCGCCTACGTGATCATCACGTTCTGGCAGTTCCGCAACGCCTGCGCCACCAGCCCTGGACTCGGCTGCTACAACGTGCGCGACCCGCTGGACCTGGCACTCGTCGCCGCGGCCACCGCGGGCGCCTGCATCGGCTTCCTCTGGTGGAACGCCGCGCCGGCCAAGATCTTCATGGGCGACACCGGCTCGCTGGCGCTCGGCGGCATCATCGCCGGCCTGTCGGTCACCAGCCGCACCGAGACGCTGGCGATCGTGCTCGGCGCCCTGTTCGTCGCCGAGGTGACCTCGGTGGTGGTGCAGATCCTCGCGTTCCGCACGACGGGCCGCCGGGTGTTCCGGATGGCGCCGTTCCACCACCACTTCGAACTGGTGGGCTGGGCCGAGACGACGGTGATCATCCGGTTCTGGTTGCTCACCGCGATCGCCTGCGGGCTGGGCGTCGCGCTGTTCTACAGCGAATGGCTGGCAACCGTCGGGGCGTGACGCCTCGCTCGACCCGGCCCATTCCGCGACACGCGCCGGGATGTCCCGCCCATCACCCCTGTGACGGGGGAGGATTTTGGGGTGCAAGGGACAGATGAGTCATGTGATGCGTCCGTGGCTCGTGTGACCCCGGCGTCCGGACCGACCGCGTGAGCGCGCTGCTGACGCGGTTGCGCCTGCGCCGCACGTCCGACGCCGACGCTCCCGCCACCGCGACGGGGCCCCGCCCGCCCGTGGGACCCCGCACCAAGTTCGGCGCCTGGCTCGAACGCCCGATGACGTCGTTTCACCTGATCATCGCCGTGGCAGCGCTGCTGGTCACCCTCGGACTCATCATGGTGCTGTCCGCCTCCGGCGTGCACTCCTACGACGAGGACGGCACGCCCTGGGCCATCTTCGCCAAGCAGGTGCTGTGGACGTGCGTCGGGCTGCTGGCGTTCTACGTGGCCCTGCGCATGCCGATCGCGGTGATGCGGCGGCTCGCGTTCCCCGGCTTCATCGTGACGATCATCCTGCTGGTGCTGGTGCTGATCCCCGGCATCGGCACGCTGTCCAACGGCTCCCGCGGCTGGTTCGTGGTCGCCGGTCTGTCGATGCAGCCGTCGGAGCTGGCGAAGATCGCGTTCGCCATCTGGGGTGCCCACCTGCTGGCCTCGCGGCGGATGGAGCAGGCCTCGCTGCGCGAGATGCTCTTCCCGCTGGTGCCCGCCGCGTTCGTCGCGCTGATGCTCATCGTGCTGCAGCCCGACCTTGGACAGACGGTCTCGCTGGGCATCATCCTGCTGGGCCTGCTCTGGTACGCGGGCCTGCCGCTGAAGGTGTTCCTCAGCTCGCTGCTGGCCGTCGTGATCGCCGCCGGCGTCCTGGCCGTGTCGGCCGGTTACCGCTCGGCGCGCGTCCAGTCCTGGCTCGATCCCGCCGCCGACGCCCAGGGCTCCGGCTACCAGGCCAAGCAGGCACGCTTCGCGCTGGCCAACGGCGGCGTCTTCGGCGACGGGCTGGGCCAGGGCACGGCGAAGTGGAACTATCTGCCCAACGCGCACAACGACTTCATCTTCGCCATCATCGGCGAGGAACTCGGCTTCGTCGGCGCCGCCGGCCTGCTCCTGCTGTTCGGGCTCTTCGCCTACACCGGCATGCGCATCGCCCGCCGCTCGGTGGACCCGTTCCTGCGTCTGCTGACGGCCACCACGACGCTGTGGGTGCTCGGGCAGGCGTTCATCAACATCGGCTACGTCGTGGGTCTGCTGCCCGTGACCGGTCTGCAGCTGCCACTGATATCGGCGGGCGGAACGTCAACGGCCACCACCCTTCTCATGATCGGCATCATCGCCAACGCCGCGCGACACGAACCCGAGGCGGTGGCGGCGCTGCGGTCCGGGCGCGACGACCGGATGAACCGGCTGCTGCGGCTGCCGATGCCGCAGCCGTACGTCCCGTCGCGGCTCGACGCGGTGAAGGACCGGCTGCGCACCCGGCCCGGGTCCGCGGGGGGCAAGACCGCCCCCGGCCGGAAGGCCGCACCGAAGACCCCGGCGAAGGCCAAGGCCGCGGTCCCGGTCAGGGGCAGGCCGAAGACACCGACCAAGGGCGAGGCGAGAGCCGGTGCCAAGGTCCGCGAGAAGGCCCAGGACAAGGCCCAGCGGAAGTCGCGCGGCAAGCCGGCGCGGGACGATCGGAGGCGTACCGCCGAGGCGGGCGACCGTAGGGTGAGCGGCGCAGTGCATCATGGAGGCCGTCAAAGCCAACAGGGCCGTCGGGCCCGCTCACTGGAAGGCCGACCCTACGGGTGACTGACCGCGCCATTCCCGGGAGCGACCGAGGCACATCCGTCGTTCTCGCCGGTGGTGGCACCGCGGGACACATCGAACCCGCCATGGCCGTCGCCGACGCGCTCGTCTCGCTCGACCCGGGCATCAGGATCACGGCCCTCGGCACCTACCGCGGCCTCGAGACCAGGCTCATCCCCGAGCGTGGCTACAGCCTCGAACTGATCACGCCGGTGCCGCTGCCGCGCAAGCCCAGCGGTGACCTCGCCCGGCTGCCCGTGCGGGTCCGCGAGGCGGTCCGGCAGACCCGCGCCGTCCTCGACGCCGTGAACGCCGACGTCGTGATCGGCTTCGGTGGCTACGTGGCGCTGCCCGCCTACCTCGCCGCCCGCGGCGGCGTCCGGGGCCGACGGTCCATCCCGGTGGTCGTGCACGAGGCGAACGCCCGCGCGGGGTGGGCCAACCGGGTGGGTGCGCGGTCGGCGCGCCGCGTGCTGGCCGCCGTCCCCGATCCCGGTCTCGGTCCCGTCGAGGTCGTCGGGGTGCCGGTACGCCACAGCATCACCACGCTGGACCGCGCCGCACTGCGCTCGGAGGCGCGGGCCCACTTCGGCTTCGGCGACGACGACCGCGTGCTGCTGGTGTTCGGCGGATCGCAGGGCGCGCAGTCGATCAACCGCGCGGTGGCCGGAGCGGCGGATGCCCTCGCCGCAGCCGGGGTCTCGGTGCTGCACGCCCACGGCCCGAAGAACGTCCTCGACCTCGCCGACCCGCGGCCGGGTGACCCGCCGTACGTGGCGGTGCCGTACCTGAGCCGGATGGACCTGGCCTATGCCGCGGCCGACCTGGCGATCTGCCGGTCCGGCGCCATGACCGTCGCCGAGGTCAGCGCCATCGGCCTGCCCGCCATCTACGTCCCGCTGCCCATCGGCAACGGCGAACAGCGGCTCAACGCGCTGCCGGTGGTGGGTGCCGGCGGCGGCCTGCTGGTCGACGACGCCGCGCTGACGCCCGCGTTCGTCGCCTCGACGGTGTCCACGATCCTGTCCGACGAGCACAGGCTCGCCGCGATGACGTCGGCGGCCGCGCTCGCCGGCCACCGCGACGCCGCGCTGCGGGTGGCCGAGGTGGCGCTGGCCGTCGCGGCCGAACCGAGGAGGCGACGCCGATGAGCGCACGCGATCTGCCGGAGGTGCTGCGGCGCGTTCACATGGTGGGCATCGGCGGCGCCGGGATGTCGGGGATCGCGCGGATCCTGCTGGACCGCGGCGGCCAGGTGTCCGGCTCGGACGCCAAGGAGTCCCGTGGGCTCGCCGCGCTGCGGGCGCGGGGCGCGCAGGTCCGCGTCGGTCACGATCCGTCGGCCCTGGACATGCTCGAGGGGGGACCGACAGCCGTCGTCAGCACGCACGCCGCCATCCCCAAGACGAATCCCGAACTGGTGGAGGCCCACCGGCGCGGACTCCCCGTCATCATGCGGCCGACCGTGCTGGCGCGGCTGATGGACGGCTACCGCACCGTGATGGTGACCGGCACGCACGGCAAGACGACGACGACGTCGATGGTGATCGTCGCGCTGCAGCACGACGGGTTCGACCCGTCGTTCGCCGTCGGCGGCGACCTGGGCGAGGCCGGGACCAATGCGCACCACGGCAGCGGTGACGTGTTCGTCGCCGAGGCCGACGAGAGTGACGGCTCGCTGCTCGAGTACGGCCCGGACGTCGCGGTGGTCACCAACGTCGAGGCCGACCACCTCGACCACTTCGGCACCCCGGAGGCCTACGCCCAGGTGTTCGACGACTTCGTGGCCCGGCTGAGCCCCGGCGGCGCGCTGGTGGTCTGCGCCGACGATCCCGGTGCCGCGGCGCTCGCCGAGCGGTCCCGGGCCCGTGGCGTCCGGGTGCTGGCCTACGGCTCGGGGGACGACCCGGATCTCGCCGTGTCGCTGCGGGACTGGACGCAGCAGGGCACCGGCGGGGTCGCGACGATCCGGTTCGCGGGGGAGGACGCCGACCGCGGCATGCGGCTCGCGGTCCCGGGCAGGCACATGGCGCTCAACGCGCTCGCGGCGCTGCTCGCCGCGCGGGAGGCGGGCGCCGACACGGGTGCGGTGCTCGACGGGCTGGCCGGCTTCGAGGGCGTGCGGCGCAGGTTCGAGGCGGTCGGCACGGCCGCCGGGGTCCGCGTGTTCGACGACTACGCCCACCATCCGACCGAGGTGCGCGCGACACTCGAGGCGGTCCGCGCCGTGGCGGGCGATTCGCGGTCGATCGTCGTGTTCCAACCGCACCTCTACTCCCGGACGCAGGCCTTCGCCGCGGAGTTCGGCCGGGCGCTCGACCTGGCCGACGAGGTCTTCGTCCTCGACGTGTACGCCGCACGCGAGCAGCCGCTGCCCGGCATCAGCGGGGCGTCGATCACCGAGCATGTGTCGACCCGGTGCCACTACGTGCCCGACTTCTCGACCGTCGCCGCGCGCGTCGCCGCCGCCGCCCATCCCGGGGACGTCGTCGTCACGATGGGTGCGGGTGACGTGACGCTGCTCGGCCAGGAGATCCTGGCGGCCATCGACCAGGCACTGCGCCGATGACCGGCGGGCCCGCCGGGGACGATCCGACGGCGGACGACCCGGTACCCGTCGACGAGACCGAGGGCGCCGCGGCGCCCGGCGCCGATCCCGATGCCGATGCCGATGCCGCCGAGGGCGATCCGGACGCCGAGGACGAGGACTTCGAGGGACCGCGCAGACGCGCCCGCCGCGAACGCGAGGAGCGCCGCGCCGCCCAGGCGCGCGCCACGGCGATCGAGGACGCCCGCCGCGAGGCCAAGCGGCGCGTCGTCGGCAAGCCCGCGCCGGAGGCCAAGGCGCCCGCCCGCGGGCTGATCCGGGGCCTCAAGGCGCTGCTGTGGTCGGCGCTGGTCAGCGTCGTCGTGGTCGGGGCCGGTCTGCTGCTCTACTTCACGCCGATCATGGCGGCGCGGGCGACGGTGATCACCGGGCTGGTGACGGTGACGCCCGCGGAGATCGAGACGGCCGCGGCGGTCCAGCCGGGGACGCCGCTGCTGCAGATCAACACCGACACCGTGGCCGAGCGGGTGGCCACCATCCGCAAGGTGGCCAGCGCCCGCGTGCAGCGCGAGTACCCGTCGACGCTGCGGATCACGATCGTCGAGCGGATGCCCGTGGTGCTCAAGGACTATCCGGACGGCCCGCACCTGTTCGACCGGGACGGCGTCGACTTCGCCACCGCGCCGCCGCCGCCCGGCCTGCCGTACCTCGACACCGAGAACCCGGGGCCCACCGATGCCCCGACCAAGGCGGCGCTACAGGTGCTGCTGTCGCTGCGGCCCGAGGTGTCGGGCCAGGTGAGTCGCATCGCGGCACCGTCGGTCGCGTCGATCACGCTGACGCTGTTCGACGGTCGCGAGGTGATCTGGGGGACCACCGACCGCACCGAGGAGAAGGCGCTCAAGCTGGCCGCGCTGCTGACGCAGCCGGGTCGCACCTACGACGTGTCGAGCCCGGATCTGCCGACCGTCAAGTAGTTCCCGCGCCGCGGGTCGTCGTCGCCTGCCACGAAATACCGACACGCCACGGCGCGCCTGCGCGGATACCCTCCGTACTCGCCCTACCGTTCTGGTCGTACGGATCTACTTGACATAACTCTAAGCCTGTGGTTGAGGTTGAGGGTTTTGCCCGGGAGTCCGGCACCCCATCCAGGCAATCAGGGAGGAAGGCGACGATGACGCCCCCGCACAACTATCTCGCCGTCATCAAGGTGGTCGGCATCGGTGGCGGCGGCGTGAATGCCGTCAACCGAATGATCGAACAGGGCCTCAAGGGCGTCGAGTTCATCGCCATCAACACCGACGCTCAGGCGTTGTTGATGAGCGATGCCGACGTGAAGCTCGACGTCGGCCGCGACTCCACCCGGGGCCTTGGCGCGGGCGCCGATCCCGAGGTCGGACGCAAGGCCGCCGAGGACGCCAAGGACGACATCGAGGAACTGCTCCGCGGTGCCGACATGGTGTTCGTGACCGCAGGCGAGGGTGGTGGCACCGGCACCGGTGGCGCACCCGTCGTCGCGACCATCGCGCGCAAGCTCGGTGCGCTCACGGTCGGCGTCGTCACCCGGCCGTTCTCGTTCGAGGGCAAGCGCCGGTCGAACCAGGCCGAGACGGGCATCACCGCGCTGCGCGAGAGCTGCGACACGCTCATCGTGATCCCCAACGACCGTCTGCTGCAGATGGGCGACGCGGCGGTATCGCTGATGGACGCGTTCCGCAGTGCCGACGAGGTGCTGCTCAACGGCGTGCAGGGCATCACCGACCTGATCACGACGCCCGGCCTGATCAACGTCGACTTCGCCGACGTCAAGGGCGTCATGAGTGGTGCAGGCACCGCGCTCATGGGCATCGGGTCGGCGCGAGGCGACGGACGCGCGCTCAAGGCCGCCGAGATCGCGATCAACTCGCCGCTGCTCGAGCAGTCCATGGAGGGTGCCCAGGGCGTGCTGCTGTCGGTCGCCGGCGGCAGTGACCTCGGCCTGTTCGAGATCAACGAGGCGGCGTCGCTGGTGCAGGACTCCGCGCATCAGGACGCGAACATCATCTTCGGCACGGTGATCGACGACTCGCTCGGCGACGAGGTGCGCGTCACGGTCATCGCGGCGGGCTTCGACGCCACGGGACCGAGCCGCGCGCCGGTGACCGGTCCGGCCGGCCAGGCGATCGCGCCGGGGCGTGCGGGCAAGGTCGGCTCGCCGTTCGGTGAGCCCGCCCATCCCGCCGACACGTCGCTGCACACCAACGGTGCGACGGTCAGCATCGGTGGCGGCGGGGACGACGACGACGACGTCGACGTGCCGCCGTTCATGCGGCACTGAGCCCGACGCACGTCGGTCTCAGTAGCGTGAGCGTCCGCGTCCGCCGGGTCACCACCACGCGTAGGGGTGGGTTCTCGGCACCGCCGTACGACACCTTCAACCTCGGCGACCACGTCGGAGACGATCCCGACGCCGTCGCCGCCAACCGCAGACGGCTGGCGGCGGCGACGGGTCTCGGTCCCGACCGGGTGCGGTGGATGCACCAGGTGCACTCCGACCGGGTCGCGGTCATCGACGGGCCCGGACCCACCGTCGCCGACGTCGATGCGCTGGTGACGACGGAGCCGCGGCTGGCGCTCGCCGTGCTCAGCGCCGACTGCGTCCCGGTCCTGCTGGCCGACGCGCGGGCGGGCGTCGTCGGCGCCGCGCACGCGGGCCGGGTCGGCGCTCGGAACGGCGTGGTGCTCCGCACCGTCGAGGCCATGGTGGAACGCGGCGCCCGCGTCGAGGACATCTCGGTGCTCCTGGGCCCGGCGGTCAGCGGTCGCAACTACGAGGTGCCCGCCCAGGTGGCCGACGAGGTCGAGACTGCGCTGCCGGGCAGTCGCACCACCACGGCCAGGGGCACGCCGGCGCTCGACATCCGCGCCGGCCTGGTGCGCCAACTCTCCGAGGCGGGGGTGCGTGCGATCGACGTCGACCCGCGGTGCACGGTCGAGGATCGAAACCTGTTCAGCCACCGGCGCGGAGCGCCCACGGGCAGGCTCGCCGCACTGGTGTGGATGGAATGACCCCGTCGTGGACGACCGGACGTTTGACGGTCGAGTCCGGACGGGTACTAGTCCTCGGTCAGGCAACGGCTCGGTCCATCGGCGACCTCGAGACGGCGTTTCAACATGGCTGCGCGCGTGCGCGTGTCGGTACCGCCCTCACACCACACCGCCCGCTAACGTCACCTTCATCAGTCACACCAGTCACAACTTCATCACAGACAACACAAACCACAGTCTCGGCGAAGGGTCATCCAGATGAGCACGTTGCATAAGGTCAAGGCCTACTTCGGTATGGCGCCGATGGACGACTACGACGACGAGTACTACGAGGACGACGATCGCACCGCACGTGCGGCGTACCCGCGACGTCCCCGCGAGGAGCGCTTCGAGGAGGAGTCCTACGGCCGCGAGCGCGAGCCGCGTGGCTACGACGAGCGCACCGGCGCAAGGGAATTCGAGCGCGAGTTCGGTCGCGAGATGGATCCCGTGCCCGCCGGCTACCGCGGCGCCGGCTACATGGAGGAGCCCGGCTACCGCGCCGGCATGCGAGGCGGTCCCCGTAGCGAGTTCGCCCAGCCGCGCTTCAACACGCTGCGCGGCGCGACCCGCGGGTCCGCGGCGATGGAGCCGCGCCGGATGGCCGAGCTGTTCGAGGCAGGCAGCCCGCTCGCGAAGATCACCACGCTGCGCCCCAAGGACTACAGCGAGGCCCGCACCATCGGCGAGCGCTTCCGCGACGGCACGCCCGTGATCATGGATCTGGTGTCGATGGACAACGCGGACGCCAAGCGTCTGGTCGACTTCGCCGCCGGGCTGGCGTTCGCCCTGCGCGGATCCTTCGACAAGGTGGCCACCAAGGTCTTCCTGCTGTCGCCGGCCGACGTCGACGTCAGCGCCGAGGAGCGCAGGCGGATCGCCGAGGCGGGTTTCTACTCCTACCAGTAGCCGTGCCGGTTGGTCCGGGGTGACGTCGCCCGCGGCGGGTAGGCTCGGAGCCGAATCCCGTCGCGGTACGCACCGCGTACGTGCACTGTCACACATCTGCCTGGAGTGAGGTCGCCCCCTTGGCGTTGTTCTTCGAGATCCTTGGCTTCGCGCTGTTCGTATTCTGGCTATTGCTCATCGCCAGGGTCGTCGTGGAGTTCATCCGATCCTTCAGCCGGGACTGGCGTCCCAAGGGCTTCACCGTGGTGGTCCTCGAGGTCATCTTGACGTTGACAGATCCGCCCGTGAAGTTGCTCCGGCGACTGATTCCGCAGCTCACGATAGGTGCGATCCGGTTCGACCTGTCGATCATGGTGTTGCTGCTGGTGGCGTTCATCGGAATGCAGCTGGCCTTCGGCGCGGCGGCCTGACCGTCCGGGAGCCGAGTGGTCGAAGACTGAAGATCGCTCTTAATTCCGGCCTCTCGTGCAACCGGCGAGTCTCCTGTGACAGGATGGGCGCCAGTTACTTCCACCATGGCTCTACACTTTGAGACCGGTTGACGGTCCAGACTCCAAGGGGGCAGACGATGCCGCTCACTCCTGCTGACGTTCACAACGTCGCATTCAGCAAGCCACCCATCGGCAAGCGCGGCTACAACGAGGACGAGGTTGACGCCTTCCTCGACCTGGTCGAGAACGAGCTGACCCGCCTGATCGAGGAGAACGCCGACCTCCGCCAGCGTGTCAGCGAGCTTGACTCCGAGGTCGCCTCGGCACGCGCCGGCGGTGGCAACGGGCAGCCCGCCCAGTCGATCCCGCTGTACCAGCAGCCGGAGCCCGAACCGGAGCCCCCGGCGCCCGCGCAGCCCGTGTACGAGGCTCCGCCCGCCGCCGCGCCGGTCCAGGCCGCGCCGCAGAGCGAGGAATCGGCCATGCGTGCGGCCCGCGTCCTCACCCTCGCGCAGGACACCGCAGACCGTCTGACCAGTACCGCGCAGGCGGAGTCCGACAAGCTGCTGTCCGACGCACGGGCGCAGGCCGACCTCATGGTCAGTGAGGCCCGCCAGACGGCGGACACCACGGTCACCGAGGCCAAGCAGCGCGCCGACGCTCTGCTGCTCGACGCGCAGACGCGCTCGGAGACGCAGCTGCGCCAGGCGCAGGAGAAGGCCGACGCCCTCCAGGCCGACGCCGAGCGCAAGCACTCCGAGATCATGGGCACCATCAACCAGCAGCGCACCGTGCTCGAAGGGCGGCTCGAGCAGCTGCGCACCTTCGAGCGCGAGTACCGCACGCGACTGAAGACCTACCTCGAGTCGCAGCTGGAGGAACTCGGACAGCGTGGCTCGGCGGCGCCGGTCGACTCGACCGCCAACACCGACGGCACCCAGTTCAACCAGTTCAACCGGGGCAACAACTAACCGATCGGCTGATCCGTGCTCATCGTTGCGCTCGTCCTTGCCGTCGTGGGCCTCGCAGCCCTCGTCACCGCGGTCGTCACCAGTAACGAACTGATCGCCTGGGTGTGCATCGGCGCCAGCGTCATCGGCGTCGTCCTGCTCATCGTCGACGCCCTGCGGGAACGCTCGCGCGACGGCGGCGCCGTCGCGGACGTCGAGGACGGGCCGGAGGATCGCACCGAGGTGCTGTCCGAGCCCGCCGAGGACTACCCGGACGACGCGACGACGCAGATCCCCACCTACGCCGACGCCGACACGGGTGAGTCCGACACCACGCGGACGACCACCGAGACCGAGGCGATCCCTACGGAGTCGACCCCCACCGAGTCGAGCCCCGCGAAGTCGACCTCGGAGGCCGAGACCACGGCGGTCGCCGTCGAGGACGACCCGGCCGACGACGATCGGCCGCGCACCACCTCCTAGACACGCCGACCGCCGCACGGGCGATCCGGATGGTTCCCTGCAACGAATCAAGGATCGTGGGCATCGAATACGAGAGCGTCGTCGACCATCCGCTGGACGAGGTCTTCGCCTGGCACACCCGGCAGGGCGCGATGCGGCGGCTGGTTCCGCCGTGGCAGCCGATGACGGTGGTCGCCGAGACGCCGTCGCTCGCCGACGGCCAGGCCATCCTCGGCCTTCCCGGCGGACTGCGGTGGATCGCCCAGCACGATCCGGCCGCCTACGACCCGCCGCACCGCTTCGTCGACGCCCTGTCCTCGTCGGGCGTCCGCTCGCTCCCGCCGCGCGTGATCGGCTGGTGGCGCCACACCCACGACTTCGCCGAGGGACCCACGGCGGGAACCACCCGCGTGTCCGACCGGGTCGACACCACCGTGCCCGGCGCGGGACTGCGCTCGACCTTCGTCTACCGGCACCGTCAGCTCGCCGACGACCTCGCCGCACACCGCGACGCGGCCCAGGCCGGCGCGGGCCGGTTGACGATCGCGGTCACCGGCGCGTCCGGTCTCGTCGGGACGGCGCTCACCGCGATGCTCAGCACCGGCGGGCACCGCATCGTCCGGCTGGTCCGGCACGAGCCGACCTCCGACGGTGAACGCCGCTGGAACCCGGCCGACCCGGCACCGGACCTCCTCGACGGCGTCGACGCCGTCGTCCACCTGGCGGGTGAGTCCATCTCCGGCCGGTTCAACGAGGCGCACCGGCGGGCGGTGCGCGGCAGCCGCATCGAGCCGACGCGCAAGCTGGCCGAACTCGCCGCGCGCGACGGCGGCCCGCGCGTGTTCGTCAGCGCGTCCGCCATCGGGTTCTACGGGTACGACCGCGGTGACGTCCAGCTCACCGAGGATGCCGGCCGCGGCGAGGGCTTCCTCGCCGACGTCGTGTCGGACTGGGAGGCAGCCCTGGCCCCCGCCGTCGACGCCGGGGTGCGCGTGGTGCCGGTGCGGACCGGGATCGTGCAGGCCGCCGACGGCGGCACCCTCAAGCTGCTGCGTCCCCTGTTCGCAGCCGGTGTCGGCGGGCGTCTCGGCTCGGGCAAGCAGTGGCTGTCGTGGATCGGCATCGACGATCTGCTCGACGTCTATTACCGCGCGATCTACGACGACCGGCTCGTCGGTCCCGTGAACGCCGTGGCGCCGAACCCGGTGCGCAACGAGGAGTACACGAAGGTGCTGGCCAGTGTCATGCACCGGCCGGCGATCGTGCCGGTGCCGGGCTTCGGCCCGCGGCTGCTCCTCGGTAGGCAGGGAGCGCGCGAGCTGGCCGAGGCCAGCCAGCGGGTGGTGGCGGCCAAGCTCGCGTCGGTGGAGCACCGCTTCCGTCATCCCGACGTCCGCGGCGCGCTGTCACATCAGCTGGGGCACGGCTGAGCGACCACCCGCCTGGTGAACTCGCGGACCAGGTGGCGTAGTCGCGCACCCGCGTCGGCCTGCAGATCGGCCGTGGCGGACCGCAATCGATCCGCGGTGAGCCCCACGGCGTCGAGGTCGGCGCCCCCGTCGGCGGCCAGCCACGTCTCGAGCAGGTCGGTGTCGAGTTCGGGGTGGAACTGCAGCGCCAGCGTCCGGCCGAGCAGGAAGGCCTGCGAGGCGTTGGCCGTGCGCGCGAGTTCCGTGGCGCCGGGCGGGAGTCGCCACGCGTCGAAGTGCCACTGGAACCAGCGGCCGCCGGGGATCAGGTCGGCGTCGTCGGTGTCGATCTCGTACCAGCCGATCTCGGGTACGTCGGCGCGGCCGACGGACCCGCCGTGCGCCTGGGCCAGCAGCTGGCCCCCGAAGCACACCCCGAGCGCCGCGACGCCCGCGTCGGCGGCGTCGCGCAGCATCTGCATCTCGGCCTCGATCCAGCGCTGCCCGCCGTACACCGGCCAGCTCGCCCCCAGCGGGACGACCACGTCGTAGTCGCGCGGATCGGGGAAGGTCACGTCCACGTCGAGGGTGCCGGCGGGCGGAACGACGTCGAACGTCGCGACCTCGTAGCCGGATTCGACGAACGCGTCGCCGAGCATCGCCTCGGTGGCGATGTGTTCATTGCGGATGAAGAGGACCGTGGGAGCCACGGTCAGTCATTCTCGTCCATCGGCGTCATCCCGGCGGCACGGGTGGGGCGTGGCCGGGCGCCAGCTCGGCGCCGAGCCTGCGGAACAGGGTCATGGCGGCGTTGACGTAGTTGCCGGCGTCGTCGAACGCCTCGGGCGCGAAGGTGACGGCGACCGCGATCGCGATCTTCTCGGCCGGCAGGTACGCCATGACGCCGGCCTGCCCGGCGAACATCGGGTTCTGCAGCAGCCAATCGCCGGAGGTGACGATGCCCATGCCGTAGGTGTAGCCGTCGGTCATCGGCGCGCAGGTGGCACACCCGGGCTGCGCCCTGGTCCTGCCGCGCAGATCGGTGGCGACCATCAGGTCGTAGGAGTCGCGGGACAGCAGCGTGCCGGTGCCGATCGCGACGGCCGAGGCGGCCATGTCGTGGATCGTGGTGGTTTGAACGGCGCCGCGGGTGATGGTCCACGACGGATTCCAAAACGTGGACTCCTCGTAGAACGGTGTGCCGCTCGGGATTCCGAGTGCCTGGCGGCGTTCGCCGGTGAAGGCGTGCAGTACCGGCGTCGGGATGTCCGGCGTGGCCGAGTCCGCGGTGGCGGTCAGGCCGAGCGGGCGGAGCACCTGCTCGGAGATCAGCGTGGCGACGTCCTCGCCGGTCGCCTTCTCCAGGGCCAGGCCCAGCAGGACGTAGTTGGTGTGGGCGTAGTTCCAATTGGTCCCCGGTTCGTAGAGCAGCGGCCCGGACGTCGCGTAGGCGAGCAGGTCGTCGGGCGTCCACTGCCGGAACGGGTCGGCCTGCGACGCGTCGTCGAACGCGGTGTTGCCGATGACGTAGTCGCGGTAGCCGGAGGTCATCCGGGCGAGCTGGCGCAGTGTCACCCGGTCGGCGTGCGGCACGTCGGGCAGCCACGTCGACAGCGTGTCGTCGAGCCCGACGGTGCCCTGCTCGGCGAGGCGCAGCAGCAGGGTGGCGACGTAGGAGATGGCCACCGCCCCGTTGCGGAAGTGCATGGCGGGCGTCGCGGGTACGCCGGTCATCGACTCCCCGGTGGCGGCGGTGACGACGTCGCGGCCGTCCTGGGTGACGCGGACGATCACCGCGCGCAGGTGGGAGGTGTCCATCACCTCGTCGACGATGCGCAGCACGGCGTCGGCCCGCGGGTCCGCGGGCGGCGCGGCGGCGGGGGAGTCGCGGGCCGCGGAACCGCAGGACGCCACCAACGTGACGGTGCAGAGCGCGGCCAGCACGCGTCGGGGGTTGCGCATGACCGATCTTGACAGTTCGACGTCACCGCGCGGCGCGGTACCGCCGTTCGGGTCGGCCCGCGCCGTACTGCAGGCGCAGCTCGACGGCCCCGGCGCCCAGGTAGTGCTCGAGGTAGCGGCGCGCGCTGACCCGCGAGATGCCGATCAGCTCAGCGCATTCCGCGGCCGACACCTCGCCCGCGGTGCGCAGCGCGTCGAGCACCAGGCGGCCGGTCTCGGCGCCGAGACCCTTGGGCAGCTGCTCGGTGCGCTGCGCCGCCGAGCCGAACAGCGTGTCGATCAGCGACTGGTCGGCACCGGTGGCGGCCGTGAGTGCGTCGGCGCGGGCGGCGAACGCCTGCAGCTTGCCCTCGAACTGGTCGAACTCGAACGGCTTCATCAGGTAGTCGGCGGCGCCGCCGTCGAGCGCCCCGGCGACCGTGTCGAGTTCGCGTGCCGCGGTGATCATGATGACGCCCACGCGGTCGCCGCCCGACCGCAGCCGCTGCAGGACGTCGAGGCCGGTCATGTCCGGCAGGTGGACGTCGAGCAGCAGCAGGTCGGGGGACAGCGCGACGGCCTGCTCGAGCGCCTCGGCGCCGGTGCGCGCCACCCCGATCGCGCGGAACCCGGGGACGCGTTCGACGAACCGCCGGTGGATCTCGGCCACCATGAAGTCGTCGTCGACCACCAGGACGTCACGCATCGACGGCCACCGCCGTCGAATTCGGGCTGGGCAGGCTGACGTCGAACACCGCACCGCCCGCGGCGCCGTCGGACACCCGGACCGACCCGCCGAGTTGCGCGCTGACCAGCCGCACCAGCGCCAGCCCGATGCCGCGGCCGCCCGGCACCTCGGCCTTCGAGGTGATCCCGCGCGCGAAGATCGTCTCGCGCATGTCCTCGGGTACGCCGGGCCCGGAGTCGGCCACCGAGATGGTCAGGCAGTCGCCGTCGTTCACCGCCACCCGCACCACGGCGCGGCCCGATCCCTCGGAGACGTCGACGGCGTTGTCGATCAGATTGCCCAGCACGGTGATGACGTCGGTGGCGAGCGCGGGATCGAGCGCCGCGAGGTGGCTGCGGTCGTCGATCTGCAACGCCACCCCGCTCTCGGCGGCCAGGGAGGTCTTCGCGATCAGCAGTGCGGCCACCGCGGGGTCGGAGACGTGGCGGGTCACGGCGTCGCTGATCTCCGCACGGCGGCGGGTGAGCGTGCCGACCAGGCTGCGTACGGCGTCGTACTCGCCGAGCTGGACGAGACCGGAGATGGTGTGCAGCTGGTTCGCGAATTCGTGGGTCTGCGCGCGCAACGTGTCGGTGACACTCTTGTGTGACGACAGCTGGCCCTGCATGGAGGCCAGCTCGGTGCTGTCACGCATGGTGGTGACGGTACCGATGCGCTCGCCCCGGGTGCTGGCCGGGCGTCGATTCAGCGCGAGAACCCTTGTCCGCGTGGTGATCACGACGTCGCTGCCCTCGTCCCCGGAGAGCAGGAACCGGGTGACGGCGGGGTCGATGCCGGTCGCGTCGAGGTGCCGGCCCACCGCGTCGCCGCCGACGCCGAGCAACTCCTGGGCGCTGTCGTTGAGCAGGGTGACGACGCCGTCGGGGTTCACGGCGACCACGCCCTCGCGGATGCTGTGCAGCAGGGCCTCGCGGTGGTCGGCCAGGCCGGCGATCTCGGCGACCTCGAGGCCGCGGGTGTGGCGCTTGATCCGCCGCGACAGCAGCCACGACGTCAGCAGGCCGAGCGCCGCCCCGAGTCCGAGGTACACCAGGAGGCGCTCACCCGCTCCGCTGAGCAGCTGCCACGTCGACGGGTACGGCTCGCTGACCGACACCACCGCGAGCACCGCGCCGTCGGTGGACAGGATGGGCACCTGACCGATCAGGGAGTGCACGCCGCCGCCGTCCTGCTCGATCTCGACGTCGCCCGCCCAGGCCCGGCCCTGCACCACCAGGCTGGGCCCGAAGTCGGCGCGCCGGCCCACCCGGGACGGATCCGACGACGCCCGGATCACGCCGTCGGGCGCGGAGATCTCCACCAGCCGGGCGCCCGACAGCGCGACGGCGCGATCGACGTCGGGCGCGAGCACCAGCGAGGCGGAAGGATCGGCGTACCGCTCCCGGACGATCGGCGTCGAGGCCAGGTTTTCCGCGACCGCGATCATCCGCTGCCCGCGCACCTCCCGGAACTCCTGGGTGGACTGCGCCACCGACACTGCGGCGACCGCGCCGAGCACGACGGCGACCACGAGCACCTGGAAGGCCAGGAACTGACCGGCCAGGCTGCGCGCGGTCAGCTTCCGCGGGGCCAACCTGGTCATCGGTCGATTCGATCACGGTCGAGTGGACTCAACGACCACAACTTCCTTTGCGTCCGAAACAGTGACCTGGATCACCTGGGAGGCCCAGTATGGCTGAGCATCACATCCAGTGAAGGGGACGACCGTGTCGATGGTTCGACGAAGTACGAAGTGGCTGGCCGCCGTGGTGCTGCTCGCCATGGTGATGACCGGATGCGGGGTGACGCGTGGCGACGATCCGTCGAGCATGCACCGCCTCCGCATGATGGTCCCCAACAGCCCGGGCGGCGGGTATGACCTGACCGCCCGCACGGCGGTGAAGATCATGGAGGACAAGGACATCACCGGCCGCATCGAGGTGTTCAACGTCATCGGTGCCGGCGGCACGGTGGCGATGGCGCGCCTGATGAACGAACGCGGCAACGGCGACCTGATGATGATGATGGGGCTCGGCGTCGTCGGTGCCACCTACACCAACGGGTCCAACGCGCGGGCGTCGGACGCCACGCCGCTGGCCCGCATGGTGGAGGAGCAGGAGGGGATCCTGGTCCCCGCCGACTCGCCGTTCCGCACCGTGCAGGATCTGGTGGCCGCGTGGAAGGCCGACCCCGCCAAGGTGACCGTCGGCGGCGGGTCGTCCCCCGGTGGACCGGACCACCTGTTCCCGATGGAGACCGCGCGCGCCGCGGGCATCGATCCGCGCAAGGTCAACTACATCGCCTACGACGGCGGCGGCGACCTGCTGACGGCCCTGCTGGGCAAGAAGATCGCCGCGGGCACCTCGGGTCTCGGCGAGTACGTCGACCAGATCGAGGCCGGGTCGGTCCGCGTGCTCGCGGTGTCGGGTGACGAGCGGGTCGAGGGCGTCGACGCCCCCACGCTGCGCGAGGCCGGCATCGATCTGACCTTCACCAACTGGCGTGGAGTACTCGGGCCCCCCGGCATCTCGGGTGAGTCCCGGGCCGCGCTGGTCAAGGTGCTCGAGGAACTGCACGCCACGGACGCATGGAAGGAAGCGCTGGTGAAGAACGGATGGAGCGACGCGTTCGCCACCGGTGAGGAGTTCGATCAGTTCCTCACCGATCAGGACGAGCGGGTGTCGTCGACGCTGACCGAACTGGGTCTGCTGTGAGTGCCCCGGAGCAGGCACCCGAGAAGCGGGTGGACTACGCGCAGTACCTGGTGGTCGCGGTGCTCGCGATCGTCGGCGCGTTCCTCGTCTTCAACGCACTGACCCTGCCGGAGGGGTTCGCGAAGGTGGACCCGGTCGGGCCGAAGTTCTTCCCGATGGTCATCGGCATCGCCGCACTGGTCCTGGCGGTCATCCTGGCCGTGGCGATCCCACGCGGATCCCGCGGCGAGGCCGACGCCGGCGAGGACATCGATCCCGACATGCCGAGTGACTGGAAGACGGTCGGGATGCTCGTCGCGTGCTTCGTCGCGATGATCCTGCTCGTCAACCCGCTCGGGTGGGTCATCACCAGCACGCTGTTCTTCGGCGCCGCGGCAACGATTCTCGGCAGCAAGCACTACGTGCGCAACGTCGGGATCGGACTGATCCTGGCGCTCGCCAGCTTCTACGCGTTCTATTCAGGGCTCGGAATCCCGCTGCCCGCAGGCATCTTGGACGGAATCCTCTAGTGAACAACTTCGACTGGCTCATGCAGGGCTTCGCCGAGGCCGCGACGCCGATGAACCTGCTGTACGCCTGCATCGGCGTGCTCCTGGGCACCGCGGTGGGCGTGCTGCCCGGCATCGGACCCGCCATGACGGTGGCACTGCTACTACCCATCACCTACAACGTCAGCCCCAGTGCGGCGTTCATCATGTTCGCAGGCATCTTCTACGGCGGCATGTACGGCGGGTCGACGACGTCGATCCTGCTGAACACGCCGGGGGAGTCGTCGTCGGTGATCACGGCGATCGAGGGCAACAAGATGGCCAAGGCGGGCCGAGCCGCGCAGGCACTCGCCACGGCGGCCATCGGGTCGTTCGTGGCCGGTGCCATCGGCACCACCCTGCTGGCCCTGTTCGCGCCCGTCATCTCGCGGTTCGCGGTCACCCTCGGCGCCCCGTCGTACCTGGCGATCATGCTGTTCGCGCTCGTCGCCGTCACCGCGGTGCTCGGCAGTTCCAAGCTGCGCGGGGCGATCTCACTGGTGCTGGGCCTGTCCATCGGCATCGTCGGCATCGACTTCCTCACGGGGCAGCCGCGCGCCACGTTCGGCATCCCGCAGCTGTCCGACGGCATCGACATCGTCGTCATCGCGGTGGCCATCTTCGCCCTCGGCGAGGCCCTGTGGGTCGCCGCGCACCTGCGCAGGCGTCCCGCCGACATCATCCCGGTCGGTCGGCCGTGGATGGGCAAGGACGACTTCAAGCGGTCGTGGAAGCCGTGGTTGCGCGGTACCGCGTACGGGTTCCCGTTCGGTGCCCTGCCCGCCGGTGGCGCGGAGCTGCCGACGTTCCTGAGCTACATCACCGAGAAGAAGCTGAGCAAGCACCCCGAGGAGTTCGGCAAGGGCGCGATCGAGGGCGTGGCCGGTCCCGAGGCCGCGAACAACGCGTCCGCGGCGGGCACGCTGGTGCCGATGCTGTCGCTGGGCCTGCCCACCAACGCGACGGCGGCCGTGATGCTCACGGCGTTCGTGTCCTACGGCATCCAGCCCGGCCCGACGCTCTTCGAGAAGGAGCCGCTGCTCATCTGGACGCTCATCGCGAGCCTCTTCATCGGCAACTTCCTGCTCCTGGCGCTCAACCTCCCGTTGGCGCCGCTGTGGGCCAAGCTGCTGCGCACCCCGCGGCCGTACCTGTACGCGGGCATCCTCTTCTTCGCGACGCTCGGAGCGTTCGCGGTGAACCTGCAGCCGCTCGACCTGGCGCTGCTGCTGATCTTCGGGCTGCTGGGTCTGATGATGCGGCGATTCGGTCTGCCGGTCCTGCCGCTAATCATCGGCGTCATCCTGGGCCCCAGGATCGAACGTCAGCTGCGGCAGAGCCTGCAGCTCGGTGGCGGCGAGTGGAGCGGCCTGTTCACCGAGCCGGTGGCGATCGGCACCTACGTGGCGATGGCGATCCTGCTGCTCATCCCGCTGGTGCTCAAGCTGCTGCACCGTGACGAAGAGACGCTGCTGGTGGTCGAGGACGACAAGGATCAGAGAGAGAAGGCCCAGGCATGATCGTGATCGGTTACACCGCAGACAGATACGGGCAGGCGGCGCTTACGCACGGGATCGCGGAGGCCAAGCTGCGCAACACCCGGGTGCTGGTCATCAACTCGACGGCGGGCGACGCCTACACGGACTCCACGTTCGCGACGCCCGAACAGCTGGGCGACGTCCGGGACGCACTCAGCGCGGCGGGCGTGCCGTTCGAGGTGTCCCAGCCGGTGGGCGTCGACGCGGCCACGGAGCTGCTCACGGCGATGGACGGCCACGACGCCGAGTTGCTCGTGATCGGGATCAAGGACCGCAACCCCGTGGGCAAGCTGCTGATGGGCAGCGTGTCGCAGCAGGTGCTGCTCGAGAGCCCCAAGCCCGTCCTCGCCGTCAAGCCCGCGGAGTGACGATGCGCGTCAGGCAACCCCGTTCCGGGACCAGTGCAACACCGCGTCCGCCGCGGTCGAGCGTGCCCGGCCGGCGTTGCCTGACGCGTGTCGAGGAGTTTGCCATGGCAAATTGGACACACACTGGGGGCAATTGCCGCGGTGGTCAAATGACCAATCACGATCACGTTGCGCGCAAATCTTGCGGCACGCACCATTCACGCACCGCACAGCTCTGGTTAGATAAGCCAAACAAAATGGTGTTACCCACTTCGATCCGTCGATAAACCACTCAATCGAGATTGATCGCGATCGGATCCGCCGCCGACGAGGGGCATCGTCGCCGCCGGTGAGAGGCTCTTTTTCCCGGCCGCGACCGCCGTGCGGGACGGTGTCGCGGCCGACCCGGGCGCGAGCGAAGCGCCCGAGCCCGCCGCGACACGCCGGAGCGTCTGGCGCGGCCACCCCGCCCCGTACCGCCGCGTGCAGTGTCAGCGAACAACGTCGACTACAGAGGCATCGCGCGAGCCGCGTCGACGTCGGCTCACGACGCCGGCGTAGGGCCTCGTCCCGCGGAGTTCGGAACGACTGCCGTGCGGCAGGCGCCAACGCGCGCATTCGTTAATCTACGGACCCGTTGACGTGCGATTTCCTCGTCGTGCGAGGCGTCGATCGCCGGGGTGCAACTGAGGACGTCGACCATGTCGTGACGTCGCGTGATTGGACTCACACACGCAATGACGCCAACGTCAGAAATGGTCGTCGCGGCGCGCTCGGCGCAATTCTGGCAAGCCCAGCGAACTGATCTTGTAGCAAACTGTTTTGGTGATCGGAAAAGCGTTCAAAAGGTCTGTTTGCAAATCTCTGGCTATCGACTTTTCCTTGATGTAACTTTTGCTGATCGCGCCACATTCCTAATCAGGGGGTTGTCATGCAACTTGCTCTCCGTTCACCTCTCTCCGCCGGCATCGCGCTGGTTGGAGCAACCGCCATCGCCATCAGCCCGATGGCGCCGCCCGCCCCCAACCTCTCGATCAGTGCCGACTCGATCCGCACGGTGTACGCCGAGTACACGCCCACCGGTCTCGCCGAGGCGCTCGCGACCATCGGCACAGGACTCGGCGTTGCAGGCACCCAGCTGAACCAGGGCCTCGGGCTCACCGGTTCGCAGGCGCTGGTCAACTTCGGCACCGCGGGGTCCACGCTCAACCAGACCCTCGGCGTCGCGGGCACCGGCCTCTCGACGACCACGCTCGCCGCACTGGCCACGATCGCCAGCAATCCGCTGAACCCCGGTGCCTACCCCGCGGCACTAGCGCTCCTGATCGCCGGTACCTCAACGACTTTGGGCACGGCCGCTCAGGGCCTGGGCATCGCGGGCTCGCAGCTGAACTTCGCGCTCGGCTCCCTGGGAACGGGCATCGGCCAGACCCTCGGGACGGCAGGCAGCACGCTGAACCTGGCGCTCGGGACCGCGTTGAGTGAACTCGCACCCGACCTCCTCGCCGCGGTGGGCGTCCTCGCCACCGGCGCGGCCGTCGCCCTCAACAACGCCTTCACCGGTCTGGCGACCGCGGGCACGCAGGCGCTGGCGGGCATCGGTGGCGGGCTCACCACGCTGGTGGCCGGACTCGGCGGGGCGGGCACGGTCGCGCTCGCCGGACTCGGCGCCGCCGGCGGCATCGGTCTTGCCGGTCTGGGTACCACCCTCACCGCCGGTCTGGGCACGTTGGGCGCCGTCGGCGCCTCCGGCCTCGCGACCGCCGGAGCGGCAGGCGCCTCGTTGCTGGGCGGCGGCGTCGCGGCGATCACGGCAATCCTGTCCAACCCGCTCAACCCCGCGAACTACGCAGTCGCGCTCGGCTCCCTGCTCGCCGGCACCTCTACGGCGCTCACGGGCGGGCTTGCCGGACTCGGCGCCACCGGTGCCCTCGGCCTCGCGGGCCTCGGTGGGACTGTGGCCACCGGCCTCGGGACGTTGAACGCGGCGGGCAGCATCGGGCTGGCCTCGCTGGGGCAGGCCGGCGCGTTCGGCCTGGCCGGCGTCGTCGGTGGCGGTGCTCAGGTGATCGCCGGTCTGGGCGCCGCGGGCGCCTCGACCCTGGCCACGATCGGTGGCGTCGGTGCCACGCTGGCCACGGCGATCACCACGGCACTCGGCCTGGTCGTCGGCGGAACCCCGGAGGCGCCGGTCGTGACGACCGCGCTGCGGGTCGCCCCGGAGGACTCGATCTCGACGCTCGCGGTCACGCCCGGTGACCTCGGCGCCGCACTCGAGGTGACGGTCGCCGGAGGCGGGCTCGCCCTTCAGCAGACGCTGTCCGGCATCCAGGCCGCCGGTGCGGTGGGGCTGCAGGGGCTCGGTGTGACCGGTGCCCAGGGTCTGGCCGCCATCGGCGCGACCGGCGCGACCGCCCTCAACGCGGCCACGGTCACGGGCGCGACGGGTCTGCAGGCGATCACCGTCACCGGTGCTCAGGGCCTCGCCGCCATCGGCACGACCGGTGCGACGGGTCTGCAGGCGCTGACGGTGACCGGTGCCACCGGTCTCGCCGCGCTCGGCACCGCGGGTTCCGCGTTCGCCGCAGGCGGACTCGGCGCGCTGGCCGCCATCCTGTCCAACCCGTTCAACCCGGGGAGCTACGCCGCCGCGCTGGCGACCCTCGGCGCCGGAACGTCCACCGCGCTCGCGCAGGGTCTCGCCGGTGCAGGTGCCACGGTCGCGCAGGCCGTGGCCGGTGGCGCGGCCACCGGTGCGCAGGCACTCGCGGGTGGAGTCGCGACCGGTGCGCAGGCGCTCGCGGGTGGCGTCGCCACCGGAGCGCAGGCACTGGCCGGCACCACGGCGACGGGAGCCCAGGCGCTCGCGGGTGCCACGGCGACCGGAGCCCAGGGTCTGGCCTACACGGGCGCGGTCGGGTCGATCGGACTGCAGACCGCGGGCAACGCGGCCTCCACCATCGGCACCACGGCCGAGACGGCGCTGAGCATCCTGGCGGCGCCTGCCGAGACCCAGGGCGCCGTGCAACCGGACACCAGCGACGTCAGCGACACGACGAGCGTCGCACGGTCGGCACGCAGCGCGGCACCCGCGCTGGCCGCCGCACCCGAGGTGTCCGACGCCGAGGAGGCCCCGGCGGCCGAGGCGGCTCCGGCCGCCGAGGTCAGCGCGCCGGTCGCCAAGAAGGCCCCCGCGGCCGAGACGTCCAGTGCGTCGAGCACCACGACGAAGAAGGCGGAGAAGGCGGAGAAGGCGGCGAAGGCCGACACCTCCGACAGCTCCTCGGCCGGCGCGTCGAGCAGCTCGAGCAGCTCGAGCAGCTCGACCGGCAGCACCGGGGCCAACAAGGCCGAGCCGAAGACCAAGGCAGGGTCCTCCAGCACGGGCGGTAGCTCGGGCGGCGGTGCCTCCGAGAGCGGTTCGTCGGCCGGCGGATCCTCCGCCTCCGGTGGCGACTCGGGCGGCAGCTCGGGTGGTTCCGACTCGGGCGGCTCGGATGGCAAGTAGTCACACACGGCGGTAGACGGCGATGGGTCCCTCGTACGCGAGGGGCCCATCGTCGCGTCCGGGTGCGGCTCGTTCTACTTTCACGTCAATACTCGGGTTTGGTGGGTGATCTTGCAGGGGTAACCCCCGGCCATGGTCGACACCAAGGGCGCGGTCCGCAACGCCGCCGACAATGAGTGGTTCGAACGCGCGGCGCGGGCCGGCTTCATCGCCAGCGGCGTCCTACACATCCTCCTCGCGTGGATCATTCTCCGACTGGCGTTCGGCGCCGCGGGCAACGCGGACCAATCCGGCGCGCTCGCGCAGCTCGGCAGTCAGACGGGCGGGGCGATCATGCTGTGGCTCGCCGCCGCAGGTCTCGCGGCCCTGGGCCTGTGGCACCTCGCGGAGGCGGTCGTCGAACGGGACGCCAAGGACAAGGTCAAGGCAGCCGCCGTCGGCGTGGTCAACATCGCGCTCGCGGTGTCGGCGGCACGGTTCGCCATGGGCGGCGGCCAGTCCAGCGGCCAGCAGAACGCCGGCATGAGCGCACAGCTGATGCAATCCGGCTGGGGCAAGGCGGTTCTCATCGTCGTCGCGCTGGTGTTGATCGGCGTCGGCGGCTACCACGTCTACAAGGGCGCCACGAAGCGCTTCGAGAAGGAACTGACCCGCTCGAAGGGTTCGGTGGTGACGCCGGCCGGCGTCATCGGCTACGTCGCCAAGGGCTTGGTGCTCGCGGGTGCCGGGATCCTGGTCATCGTCGCCACGCTCACGTCCGACCCCGCCAAGGCCTCCGGCATCGACGCCGCGGTCAAGACCCTCGGCTCCGCCCCGTTCGGCCGAATCCTCCTGGTGCTCGCGGCGATGGGAATCGCCGCGTACGGCGTCTTCAGCCTGATTCGTGGTCGCTACGCGGACATGTCGTGACGCGGACCTCGCCCTGATCGTCTACCGACGCCTCGTGCGCGCGCACGCTCGGGCCGCCGTTGACCTCCTCGCCCGTGCTGAGGTCGAAGCCGAGACCGTGTAGCGGGCACACCACGACGGCGTCGTCGGTCAGGCCGTCGGCCAGCGGACCGCCCCGGTGCGGACACACCGCGCCCAACGCGCGCAGCGAGCCGTCACGCATCCGGTAGACGGCCACCTGCTCACCGTCGACGGCGAACGTACGGCCCTCGCCAATGGGGATCTGGTCGACGTGGCCCACCACGGCGCTGCTCATCGGACCGGCACCCGGGGCAGCGGCACCAGCGGCAGCGACGTCCTGAACTGCCCCTCCGTCGCCGGCTCCCGACCGTCCTGCCACGGATCGCGGTACGCGGCAACGGACTTCGCCATGTTCGCGTCGAGCTGCTCGGCCAGCCCGTCACTGTCGTCCACCACGATCTCCCGCAGCCGCTCGATGCCGATCCGGGGGACGAAGGCGTAGGTGCGCTCCAGCCAGTTGGCGTTCTCGCGGTAGTACTGCAGGAAGCGGCCGGTCAGCGTCATCACCTCCTC
Source organism: Mycobacterium sp. PTI7 (assembly GCF_056679845.1). Lineage (NCBI taxonomy): Bacteria > Bacillati > Actinomycetota > Actinomycetes > Mycobacteriales > Mycobacteriaceae > Mycobacterium > Mycobacterium sp. PTI7. The sequence goes on along the minus strand of NZ_CM155252.1, from coordinate 2,364,076 downwards.
GGGTGAGTCGACGGTGGCCAGCAGGTCGCCCTTGCGGATGTGCGCGCCGGCCGCACCGCCGACGTACATCTCCCAGCGGCCGCCGTCGATCGCCACGACGCCCAGGTCTTTGCACAGCGACTCGGCGCAGTTGCGCGGGCAGCCGGTGACGGCGAGCTTTATCTTGGCCGGGCTCGCCAACCCCTGGAAGCGTTCCTCGATCGCGATGCCCAGCGCCGTCGAGTCGCCGACTCCGAACCGGCAGAAGTCGCTGCCCACACACGTCTTCACGGTGCGGAAGCTCTTGCCGTAGGCGTACCCGGACGGCATGTCGAGGTCCGACCACACTGCGGGCAGATCCTCCTTGCGCACCCCGAGCAGGTCGATGCGCTGCCCGCCGGTCAGCTTGATCATCGGGATCTCGTACTTCTCGGCCACGTCGGCGATCTTGCGCAGCTGCGAGACGTTGGTGACCCCGCCCTTCATCTGCGGCACGACCGAGAACGTGCCGTCGCGCTGGATGTTGGCGTGCACGCGGTCGTTGATGAAGCGGGCGTCCCGCTCGTCGACGAACTCGTCGGCCCACATCGTCTCCAGCAGCGACGCCAGCGCCATCTTGGATCCCGCGTCGGGTTTGCCGTCGGGCGCCAGCGCCGCGAACACCGATGACACCGAGTGCAATCGGAGTTCGCGGATGTGCGTCATCAGGGTCGGCTTGTCGTAGGGCACGGCGGGCACGTACCAGGATGCGGACGGGTCCTCGGTGACCGCGCCGCCGGCGGCCCACTCCACGACCTGCCCGACGAGCTGCTTGCACGAACCGCAGCCCTTGCCCGCCTTGGTCTTCGCCATCACGCCGGGCAGCGAGGTGATGCCGTCGCGGACGCAGCCGACGAGGTCTGCCTTGGAGACGCCGTTGCAATTGCAGACCTGTGCGTCGTCGGCGAGTTCGGCGACGCCTACCCCGACGTCGGGCGTGCCGATGTCGAACATCAGCGACACCCGCTCGTCGGGGAGCGGCAGCCCGCTGTCGAAGGCCTGGGTCAGGAACGACACCTTGGACACGTCGCCGACGAGCGTCGCACCGACGAGCTTCCCGTCCCGGATCACGATCGTCTTGTAGACGCCGTGCCGGGGTTCGGAGTACTGCACGAATTCGTCGTCGTCGAACTCCGGCGCCTTGACGCCCATCGACGCGACGTCGACGCCCGCCACCTTCAGCTTCGTCGCGACGCGGGAGCCGTGATAGGCGGCGGCCACGTCGTGTCCGGTCAGGTGGTCGGCCAGTACCTTGGCCTGCTCCCACAGCGGGGCGACGAGCCCGTACACCTGACCGCGGTGCTGCGCGCACTCGCCGACCACGTACACGTCGTCGTCGTCGACCGACCGCATGTGGTCGTCGGTGACGATCGCACGCTCGACGGTCAGCCCGGCGCGCTGGGCCAGCCCGACGTTGGGCCGGATCCCTGCGGCGATCACCAGCATGTCGCAATCCAGGTGTTGACCGTCGGAGAAGACGATGCCGGTCAATCGGCCGTCCTCGGACACCGTCACCTCGGTGGTGCGCTTGCCGGTGTGCACCCCGATGCCGAGCGCCTCCACCGACTTCCGCAGGATCGCGCCCGCCAGGTCGTCGAGTTGGGCGTTCATCAGCACGGGTCCGGCGTGCACCACGTCGACGGTCAGCCCGCGGTTCTGCAGTCCACGTGCGGCTTCCAGGCCCAGCAGGCCGCCGCCGATGACGACGGCCTTCGTGCGGGTGGCCGCCTCGGTGATCATCGTCGAGGTGTCGTCGAGGGTGCGGAAGCCGTACACCCCGTCGACGAGGGTCTTGTCGTCGGCCCACAGGCCCTTCATCGGCGGGAAGAACGAGCGGCTGCCGGTGGCCAGGATCAGCTTGTCGTACCGCATGCTGGTGCCGTCGTCGGCGTGGACCACGTGCGCGTAGGTGTCGATCCGCACGACGCGGACGCCGGCCCGCAGGTCGATGCGGTTGTCGGCGTACCAGTCGAGGGCGTTGAGGTAGATCTCGGCCGGATCATCGCTGCCCGCAAGCACGTTCGACAGCAGTATGCGGTTGTAGTTGCCGTACGGTTCGTCGCCGAACACGGTGATGTCGAAGGCGTCCCCGCCGCCGCGGGCGAGGATCTCCTCGATGGCGCGGATCCCGGCCATCCCGTTGCCGACGACCACGAGCCGTGGCATCAGACCTCCACCAGGCCGAGGTCCAGCACCAGGGTCCCGGTGCATCCCGCGGGTGCGGCCACCCACAGCTCGAGCACCGTGTCGCCGAGGAGGTCCTCGACCACGCGCAGCGCGACGTGCGTGGCACCCTTCGCGGCAATCGGGAAGTAGCGCATGGGCTTACCGTCCCGCATCAGGACGGCGCTCACCATCTCGTCGCAGCCGTTGCCACCGCGGAAGTACACCGGCTGCGTCACCGCGCCCGCGGGCACGACGTAGCGCAGCGCGGCGTCGATCGGCACCGGTTCGTCGAGCCCCTTCCCGGTGAACTCGTAGGCGCCCTGCAGGAACCGTGGGGTGCTTCCGTCGGTCATGCCCTCAACAGATATGTGTCGATTGTTTCCGCATCGTTTCCTGCGCGAGGCGGCCGTGAATCCCGTTGCGCACGGGGCGTCGGGACGGCACTGTGAGCCACACTTGACATGACGGTCACGGACGCGCAACCGGCGCAACATCGCCCGCGCATAGAACTGTCACCATGAGCAAGCTCTCCCACAGCCGCGACATTCACCACTGGGATTCCGAGGACGTCGACGCGTGGGCGTCGGGCAACGACAAGATCGCCAAGCGCAACCTGATCTGGTCCATCGTGGCCGAGCACGTCGGGTTCTCGATCTGGTCGATCTGGTCGGTGATGGTGCTGTTCATGCCGCAGGACGTGTACGGCATCGACGCGGCGGGCAAGTTCTACCTCGTCGCGGTGCCCACGCTGGTCGGCGCGTTCATGCGCATCCCGTACACGATCGCCCCCGCCCGCTTCGGCGGCCGCAACTGGACGATCGTCAGCGCCCTGCTGCTGCTCATCCCGACGCTGCTCACCCTGTGGGCGATGAAGAACCCCGGCACCAGCTACACCACGTTCATGGTGGTCGCGGCGTTCGCCGGGTTCGGTGGCGGCAACTTCGCGTCGTCGATGACCAACATCAACGCGTTCTACCCGCAGCGGCTCAAGGGCTGGGCGCTCGGCCTCAACGCCGGCGGCGGCAACATCGGCGTGCCGGTCGTCCAGTTGATCGGGCTGCTGGTCATCGCGACCGTCGGCAACACGGCGCCGGAGATCGTCTGCGCCATCTACCTGGTGCTGATCGCGGTGGCGGCGATGGGTGCGGCGTTCTTCATGGACAACCTGCGCAACCAGAAGTCCAACCTCGGTGCACTCGCAGAAGCGCTGCGCTACAGGCACTCCTGGGTGATGAGCTTCCTCTACATCGGTACCTTCGGATCGTTCATCGGCTTCTCGTTCGCGTTCGGCCAGGTGCTGCAGATCAACTTCCTCGCCGGTGGCGACACCGCAGCGCAGGCCGCCCTGCACGCCGCGCAGATCTCGTTCCTCGGCCCGCTGCTCGGGTCGATCTCACGGCCGTTCGGCGGCAAGCTGGCCGACCGCATCGGCGGCGGACGGATCACGCTGTACACCTTCGTCGCGATGATCTTCGCCGCGGGCATCCTGGTCGCGACGGGCATGATGGACGACGCCGCGCCCGGTGCCCCCAGCGGAGCGCACATGACCGGGTTCGTGGTCGGCTTCATCGTCCTGTTCGTGCTGTCCGGCATCGGCAACGGCTCGACGTACAAGATGATCCCGTCGATCTTCGAGGCCAAGGCACAGGACAAGGACGGCTGGACCGCCGACGAGAAGGCCGCGTGGTCGCGGCGCATGTCCGGGGCCCTGATCGGGTTCGCCGGCGCGGTGGGCGCCCTGGGCGGCGTCTTCATCAACGTGGCGCTGCGACTGTCGTACACCGGGGCGGCGAAGTCGGCCACCAATGCGTTCTGGGTCTTCCTGGTGTTCTACGTGGTGTGCGCCGTCGTCACCTGGTTCGTGTTCCTGCGCATGCAATCGGTGCGGACCGTCGCCGGTGAGCACGTGGGCCGGGCACCGGCGCCCGTCGGCTGACGATGCCCGACACGCGCACGGCCTGCTCGTACTGCGGGGTCGGCTGCGGGATCTCGGTCGAGACCCGCGCCGACCCCGACACCGGCGTGCCGGTGATCGCGCGGGTGTCGGGGGACAAGTTGCACCCCACGAACTTCGGCAGGCTGTGCACGAAGGGTGCCACGCACGCGGAGCTGATGCGGGCCGACGAGGGACGGCTGACCACTGCGCTGGTGCGTGCCGGGCGGGACGACGATCTGACTGCCGTCACGGTCGACGACGCCATCGCCGAGGCCGGCCGCAGGCTGCGGGAGATCGTCGACGAGCACGGCCCGGACGCCGTCGCGCTGTACGTGTCCGGTCAGATGTCGCTCGAGTCGCAGTATCTGGCGACCAAGCTCGCCAAGGGGTTCCTTCGGACCAAGTACCTGGAGTCCAACTCGAGGCTGTGCATGGCCAGCGCGGGCACCGGCTACAAGCAATCGCTCGGATCCGACGGACCGCCGGGGTCCTACGCCGACTTCGACGCCGCCAACCTCTTCTTCGTCATCGGCTCGAACATGGCCGACTGCCACCCGATCCTGTTCCTGCGCATGGCCGACCGGCTCAAGGCAGGCGCCAAGCTCATCGTGGTCGATCCGCGCCGCACCGCCACCGCCGACAGGGCCGACCTGTTCCTGCCGATCCGGCCCGGCACGGACCTGGCGCTGCTCAACGGCATCCTGCACCTGCTCGTCGCCAACGGCGACGTCGACGCGGACTTCATCGCCGAGCACACCGAGGGCTGGGACGCGATGCCCGCGTTCCTCGCCGACTACCCCCCGCACGTCGTCGCCGAGATCACGGGTCTGGCCGAGGCGGACATCCGGAGCGCCGCGTCGATGATCGCCGAGGCGGGGGACTGGATGACCTGCTGGGCGGTCGGGCTGAACCAGAGCACACACGGCACCTGGAACACGAACGCGATCTGCAACCTGCACCTGGCGACCGGCACCATCTGTCGGCCCGGGAGCGGCCCCATGTCGCTGACGGGACAGCCGAACGCCATGGGCGGCCGCGAGATGGGGTACATGGGGCCGGGTCTGCCCGGTCAGCGCGCGGTGACCTCGGCAGAGGACCGGGCGTTCGTCGAGGAGCAGTGGGGCTTGGCGCCCGACACGATCAGGACCGAGTTCGGCCCCGGCGCGGTCGACATGTTCGAGCGGCTCGCGGCAGGCGACATCAAGGCGTGCTGGATCATCTGCACCAATCCCGTTGCCACGATGCCGAATCGCGCGACCACCATCGCTGGTCTCCGGAACGCCGAGTTGGTGATCACTCAGGACGCCTACCGCGACACCGCCACCAACGCGTACGCCGACGTGGTGCTGCCCGCGACGCTGTGGGCCGAGTCCGACGCGGTCATGGTCAACTCCGAGCGCAACCTGACCCTGCTGTCGCAGTCGATCCCGGCGCCGGGGGAGACCATGCCCGACTGGGAGCTGATCTGCCGGGTCGCCGAGCATCTCGGCTTCGGCGACGACTTCGACTACAAGTCGAGTGAGGAGATCTTCGACGAGATCCGCCGGTTCACCAACCGGCGGACGGGGTGGGACGTGCGAGGGGCGAGCTACGAGCGGCTGCGTGAGACGCCGCTGCAGTGGCCGGTCGGGCCGGAGTCGCCGGACCGCAACCCGATCCGCTACCTCAACGACGGGGTGAGCCAGGACGAGTTCGTCGACGCCGACGGGCGCAGGCCGCGGTTGGCGTTCGCGACGCCCTCCCGTCGCGCGGTGTTCCTACCGCGGCCGCACGTCGAGGCGGCCGAGCTGCCCGACGACGACTTCCCGGTCGTGCTGAACACCGGTCGCCTGCAACACCAGTGGCACACGATGACGAAGACCGGCAGGGTCGACAAGCTCAACAAGCTCAACCCCGGCCCGTTCGTCGAGGTGAACCCCGAGGACGCCGCCGCGCTCGAAATCGTCGAGGGTGGCCGCGTCGAGCTGACGTCACGCCGCGGCCTGGCGGTGCTGCCCGCGGTGGTGACCGACCGGGTGCGGCCCGGCGACTGCTTCGTGCCCTTCCACTGGAACGACGCCCACGGCGACGACCTCACGATCAACGCGCTGACCAACGACGCCGTCGACCCGATGTCGCTGCAGCCGGAGTTCAAGGTGTGCGCGGTGCGGTTGACGCCGGTCGCGTCCTTCGGGTTGCCCGGTCTGCCCGCGTCGGCGCCCGCCCTGCACGACGACGAGCGGCTGTACCTCACCGGCTTCTTCGCCGGTCTCGAAGAGGGCGTGGTCGGTGTACCGGTGCTGCCCGCGTCGGCGCCGGTGCGCGCCGACGTCCGGCTGTGGCTGGACGGCCTGCTGGCGGGGCGGTATTCGCGCGGCACGGCGGTGGAGCCGGTCGCCGAGGACGGGCCGCTGGTGCTGTGGGCGTCGCAGACGGGTACCGCCGAGGACGTCGCCTCGCGGGTCGCCGGTCGGCTCGGTGGGTCGCGGCTGGTCGCGATGGACCAGGCCACGCCGGCCGACCTGGTGGCGGCGGGCGACGTCGTGATCGTCACGAGCACGTTCGGTGACGGCGGTCCGCCCGACAACGGTGCGGACTTCTGGGACCGGCTCTCGCACCCGGACCAGCCCGCGCTGGACGGGGTGCGCTACGCCGTGCTCGGCATCGGCGACCGCTCCTACGACGACTTCTGCGGGTATGCGAAGTCGTTGGACGGCAGACTCTCCGACCTGGGTGCCACCACGCTGCTCGACCGCGCCGAATGCGAGGCCTACGACGACGAGCCGATGACCCGCTGGACCGACCGCGTCGTGGAGACCGTCGGCTCCGGTGCGGCGTCCGGTGTCGCGCCCGGGGCCGCGCCCGCCCCGGCACCCGCGGCCGCGCCGTTCACCCGCCAGCGACCGCTGCGGGTGCCGTTGAGCCGCAACGTCGCCCTGACCCCACCGGCGGCGGCGAAGGAGGTAAGGCTGTTCGGCTTCGACGTCTCCGAGCACGACGTGACCTATGCCGTCGGCGACGCGCTCGGCGTCTACGTCGACAACGCACCGGAGGTGGTCGACGCGTGGCTGTCCGCCACCGGACTCGTCGGTTCGGAGACCGTGCACGTCGACGGCGCCGACGTCACGCTGCGCGAGGCGCTCGCGAGGTCCTACGACGTGTGCCGGGTGACGCCGAACTTGCTGTCCTTCATCGCCGAGCGGTGCGGTGACCGGGCGGCGGCGCGGACGCTGGCGACGTCGAGTGCGGACCGCGACGCCTGGCTCGAGAGCCGCAACGGCCTCGACGTGGTCGAGGCGTTCGCCGTGCGGGCCGACCCGGCCGAGTGGCTCGACGCGCTGGTACGGCTGGTGCCGCGCTCGTACTCGATCGCGTCGAGCCCGCTGGTGAGTCCGCACGAAATCCAGCTGACCGTGTCGGTGGTGCGGTACCGCAGCCCGGGCGGCGCCCGGCGCGGCGGGGTGTCGTCGACGTTCCTGGCCGACCGCGCCACCCACGCCGAGGTGTTCCTGCAGCCGTCGCCGCACTTCCGGCCGCCCGAGGACGGGGCGACGCCGATGATCATGGTCGGGCCGGGAACCGGCGTGGCGCCGTTCCGCGGCTTCCTGCAGGAGCGCCGCGCGCTCGGCCACGCGGGGCCGAACTGGCTGTTCTTCGGCGACCAGCACCGCGCCGAGAACTACTACTTCCGCGACGATCTCGAGGACATGGTGCGTGACGGTCTGCTGAACCGACTCGATCTGGCGTTCTCCCGCGACCAGGCCGAGCGGGTGTACGTGCAGCACAAGATGGCCGACTACGGCGCCGACGTCTGGCGCTGGCTCGAGGACGGCGCGCACTTCTACGTGTGCGGCGACGCATCGCGGATGGCCAAGGACGTCGACGACGCGCTCACCGCGATCATCCGCCGCCACGGCCGGCTGTCCGACGACGCCGCACGGGACTACAAGCGCGAACTCGTCGCGACCAAACGCTATGTGCGGGACGTCTACTGAGGCCCGTGTACGTGCGGCGTCAGTAGGCGGCGGTCGCGGCGCCGCCGTTGCCGCTCCGGGCCCACGACTCGATGTCCGGCAACACGTCGGGGCACATGTTGGCTCCCGCGGAGTAGACGATGATCCCCGTCTCGTACGGCGCGTACCCGGCGCTCGCGGCGTTGTTCAGCGCCGCCGGGACCGGCGCACCGGACCGCAGCATGCGGCAGGTGAATTTGCCGAGATCGATGACGTCGCTGATCGACTCGTAGTAGACGCCCTCGTCGTCGAGCACCATCACGTAGTCGATCGGATCCGCTGTTGCCGCCGGCGCCAGCGCCAGGCCGCCCGCCGCCACGCTCGTGGCCATTCCTGCCACCGTCAATGCACTGCGGAACATGTCCCACCCCCTGAATCTGCGGTCCCCCGACCGCACGAGTGCACGCTATCGCGAGGGTCCGACACGTCGCCCTGACGGGCACGTGGCAGTGCCGCGCAACGGGTCTCGTTGCGCCGTATGCCGTGTGGGTGTGGGTGTGGGTGTGGGTTAGAAGGGTGGTGGGTTAGCGAGTCGGTGGGCGATGTTGGTGTCGCGTTCGGTGGTGATGCGGCGTTGGTGTTCTTGGGCTCGGGTGCGGGGCCGTTTCGGCATGCGCAGGCCCTTGAGATCGCGGGGGCTCTCCGGCGGTGGTGGGGTGGTGATGGGTGGGGTGCCGGTGGAGGCGGCGAGCTGGGGGAAGAGTGTCGCGCCGAGTGGGGTGGTGGTGTAGGTCAGTCCGGTGGGGCTGGTGAAGGTAATGGTCCCGTCGGGGTGCTGGCTGTCGCTCCACCCGCCGGGGCCGACCCAGAAGGTCTTCATCAGGTGGTGGTGGCGGCAGAACTTCTTGTTGTTGGACGGGTGGGTCGGTCCGTAGGGCCAGGGGATGGTGTGGTCGTCGTCGCAACGCTCAGCGGGGTGGGAGCAGCCGGGCCAGCGGCAGGTGAGGTCGCGGCAGAGCAGGAAGTCGGACAGGCCGCGGGAGGGCCGGTAGCCCGACTCGGCCACCAGGTCGTCGGGCTTCGGCACGGGACGCACCTTGGTGTGGGGGGAGGCGGCGAGGTCGCGGGTGTGGTCGGCGGGCAGGGGTCCGTGGCCGGGGAGGTAGGCGGGGGTGTCCGTGGTGCCGTCGAGGGTGGCCTGGTCGGCGAGGACGTGGATGACGATCTGGTGCCCACCATTCCCACCACCACTGCTAGCGCTGCCGGTGGCGGTGCAGGTGTCGGTGCCGCAGTGGCAGTCGAGGTGGGTGAGGCCGTCGCAGAGGGCGGTGATGGCGTCTGTGCGGCGGCGGTCGAGGCTGCGGGGGTCGGCGGGGCAGACGGTGGTGGCGACGGCGGTGAGGCGTTGGTCGAAGTAGGTGCCGATCTCGGCGGAGACCCGTCCGGTGAGGTCTGAGGTGCCGTGTTGGTCGGGGTGGATGGTGACGTGGTGGTCGTCGCGGCGCTGGCGGGTGAGGCGTTGGGCGTCGGCGTCGAGGTCGGTGACGAGCCAGTCGAGGATTTCGGTGAGTTTCTTCTCGGAGAGGTGGTTCCAGTGGGGTGCGGCGGCGGCGATGCGGGCGTCGATCGCGGCGAGCACCTTCGGGTCCTGAAGTAGCAAGGTGCGGTCGTCGATGGTGGCGATGACGCGGCGGTCGACGTCGCCGGCGAGGAACACCGCCGCCAACCCCGGCAGGCGTTGGATGAGGCAGGTGCCGAGGGTCATGTCGGTGCGGGCGCGGTGGCGGCTGATGCCGAGGGCGGCGGAGACTTCGGCGATGGTGACGTCGAGGTCGTCGACGGTCCACAGGGCGGTGGTGGCGTCGGGGCCGGGGTCGCGGCGGATGGCGAGGGTGCCGGCGGCGATGATCCGTCGTGCGGAGGCGGCGCGTTCGGCGCGCAGGTCTGCGGTCATGGCGGCCAGAAGTGCGGCGTCGCCCATACCGTTCCATTCATCGAACACGTGTTCTATTCTGCCCGCCACGCCGCCCGGACGGGGCCCTCGAAGCCCGATCTGGGGATGAATCGTCAACTGTGGATAACCGCCCCGCGCAACGCCTTCCGCACGCCGAGATGTCACACCCGAGTGCTAGGCCGAGCGCCGCCCGAGAAACGGCTCGCGGCCGCCCGCCGAGGTGTAATTTCGGCGATCATGGAGACTCCCGCCGCCGTCACCCTGCCCGGTCGACTGGGGGATCCCACCCTCGAACTGCGCACCGACCCCCGTTCCGATCCGAAGATGCTGGCACTGTTCGCGCCCTTCGGACTCGACGTCAGGGCGCCGGACCTCCCGGTCGACCGTCAGTCGCCACGCGAGGACCTGCTGGCGACGGCCCTCGCGGTGGAACAGGCCTTCGACGGCGTGTTCGCCGCGCTGCTGTCGGACGTTCCCCAGCCGCAGGGGCTGACGTCGACCACCGAGACCATCACCGGTGTCGACGGCAACCAGATCACCCTCTACGTCGACAGGCCGTCCAACGTCGACGGCCCGCTACCCGGTCTGCTGCACCTGCACGGTGGCGGCATGGCGGTGCTGACCTCGGCGACCAGTGTGGTGTGGCGGCAGAAGCTCGCCGAGCGCGGGTGCGTGGTGGTGGGCGTCGAGTTCCGCAACGCCGCCGGATCGCTTGGCCCGCATCCGTTTCCGGCCGGCCTGAACGACTGCTCGAGCGCACTGGACTGGATGCACGAGCGTCGCGGCGACCTCGGTATCTCGTCCATCGTGGTCACCGGTGAGTCCGGCGGCGGCAACCTGTCGGTGGCGACGGCGCTCAAGGCCAATCGCGACGGCCGGCTCGATCACGTCGACGGCGTCTACGCGCAGGTGCCGTTCGTCTTCGGCGGGTACGACACTCCCGATCCCGCGCTGCCGTCACTCGTCGAGAACGAGGGATACGTCCTCGGGCCCAGCGTCATGACGCTCATGTCGAGCCTCTACGACCCCGACGGCAGGCACGCGAGGAATCCACTCGCCTGGCCCTACTACGCCACCGTCGACGACGTCGCGGGTCTGCCGCCGCACGTCATCACCACCGACGAACTCGACCCCCTGCGCGACGAGGGGCAGGCATACCTGCGCACGCTGCAGAAGGCGGGGGTGCGGGCCACCGGACACGTCTACAACGGCGTACCGCACGCGGGCGAACTGCTCGGCGCCGCAGCACTTCCCGACCTGTTCGACCGCGCCCTGCGCGACGTCGTCACGTTCGCCGAAAGCATGGCCACCAGCACCACCAGCGCCGGGGCCTGACCCCGTGGCCACCCTGGTGTCGCTCAACGTGGGCCTGCCGAAGGACGTCGCGTGGGGCGCCCGCACGGTGTACACCGGCGCGTGGAAGTCGCCGGTCACCGGACCGCGGCTGGTGCGGCGGCTCAACGTCGACGGCGACGGGCAGGGCGACCTCGGGGGACACGGGGGCGAACACCGCGCCGTGCTGGTCTACCAGACGCAGTCCTACCGGCACTGGGAATCGGTCCTCGGGCGAACGACGTTGCCGCTCGGCGCCTTCGGCGAGAACTTCACCGTCGACGGGCTGGCCGACGACGAGGTGTGCATCGGGGACAGGTACCGGATCGGCGGCGCCGTCTTCGAGGTCAGCCAGCCGCGCGTCACGTGCTACCGCGTCGGGCTGCGGCTCGACGAGCCGCGGATGGCCGCCCTGCTCGTCGAGCACCGTCGGCCCGGGTTCTATCTGCGCGTGATCACCGAGGGCGAGGTCGAGGCGGGCCAGACCGTCGAGCAGGTGCACGCGGACCCCGAGCGGATCTCGGTCGCCGAGGTCGACGCGCTGCTGTACCTGCCCGGCCACCCGCGGGAGACCTTGCAGCGGGCGATGCGCGTGGCCGCGCTGAGCCCGGGCTGGCAGGGCTCGCTGCGCAGCATCGCCGAGCAGCCCGCGACCGCGACCGGCAACACGGGTCTGTCGTCGGCGGCCACCAGCCCGCCGCCCGCCTGGCCCGGCTTCCGCTCGCTCGTGGTCCGCCGCATCGACGAGAGCAGCACCAGCGTGTTCTCCGTCGAACTGGCCGCCGAGGACGGCAGCGCACTGCCGACGTGGCGGCCCGGGCAGTCGATCGCGATCCGGGTCCGCCGCCCCAACGGCACGACGGCGATCCGCAACTACTCGCTGTGCAACCGGCCGGGGGCGTCCACCTACCGCATCGGCGTCAAGGAGGAGGCGCACGGCTCGGTCAGTCGCTACCTGCGGGCCACCCTGGCCGTCGGCGACGCGGTCGAGGTCGCCGCGCCGCGGGGCAGCTTCTTCCTCGACGACGGGGACGGGCCGGTGGTGCTGCTGTCGGCGGGGATCGGCGTGACGCCGGTGCTGTCGATGCTGCATCACCTGGCCGAAGCGCCGTCGCCCCGGCGGGTGTGGTGGCTGCACGGCGCGCGCGACGGTGCCGAACACCCCTTCGCCGACGAGGCGCGCCAACTCATCGACGCAATTCCGGGCAGCCGCTCGCTGGTCGCCTACAGCCGTCCCGGACCCGCAGACCACGTCGGCACCGACTTCGCGATCGCAGGCAGGCTGTCCGAGGCGGCCCTGGCGTCGGCGGCCATCCCGGGCGATGCCGACGTCTACGTGTGCGGTCCGGACGCGTTCATGGTGGCCATGGACGCCCTGCTGGTCGCGGCCGGCGTGGAACCGTCCCACATCCACCGCGAACCCTTCGGTCCCGCAGCGGCTTTGACGCCGGGCATCGCCTCGGCGGCGCCGACGACCCCGCACCAGCCGGCGGGTCCGGTGGGCACGGGGCCGGAGGTGTCGTTCTCGCGCAGCGGTCTGACCGCGCCGTGGGGTCCGTCGTATCCCAGCCTGCTCGACTTCGCGGAGGCGTGTGACGTGCCGACCCGATGGTCGTGTCGCACCGGGGTGTGCCACAACTGCGAGACGCCGATGCTCGCCGGCGCGGTGGTGTACGACCCGGAGCCGATCGAGCGGCCCGCCGAGGGCAACGTGCTGCTGTGCTGCAGTCGGCCCGTGGAGGCCGTCGTACTCGACGTATGAACTGAAACTACGTGGTGTCCGAGGGGGGACTTGAACCCCCGCAGAGCTGTCGAATCAGGATGAATAAACGACATTCACGCCGCGGTTTGTGTTAGACAGCAGGTCGCCGTACGCCCACTTCCAGAATCCCTGTCTGTTCGGGTGAGTCATCACCGAGCCTTCATCGCTTGTGCAGTCCCTTTGCCCAGTACGGTCGTGACTTTGTGCCGGTCGATGTCGTCGAGGGTCAGCACCGCTTCGGGTCGGGTGATCCGCTTCATGTCCCCGGCAGTCGGCTGCGGCACCAGCAGCGCCAGTTCGCGCGCCTCATAAACGTCGATGTTCGTATGTATCCACTGGCTCTGCTGGGAGAGTTCGTGGTCGACGCTCACGAACCAGTTCGCCATGAATTCCTGCAGGTAAGGGATCAATGTCCACACCTTGCGCCGGACCAACGCCGACCGCACATCCGGCCGAGTGAATGCGAGCCAGGCCAGTGCTCCGCTGTCGGCGTCGGTGAGCTTCCAGAACGCCCGGCCGTTGTGCGCCAACGGCCGCGTCACGGCGATGTTCTGTCCGAGTTCGCGGGCCAGCCTTCTGTAATCGGGAACAGTGTCGGTGTAGTTCGGAACGGCCTCGAAGTAGTCGTATGGCATGGCCCGCCCCGCCCTTCCAGCGGCTCGCCGCGAACGCTCGTCCATCAACCGCATCCCCTCATCCGGTGGAACCAGTGCGCCGGCCTTATCGACCGTCGTCGAGTCGACCGGCGCCGCGAACCCTCCGACTAGGAATTATGCCGCAGTGGTACGTCAGCCATCCGGTACTCGACCGACCTTGGGTACGAGGTGGCGTTGGACGACGCTAGTCAACTTGTCTCACGCACGGTGTCCAGATGTCAGACGACGGCATCGCGGATAAAGAAATGACACAGCCCGTGAGAATCGACAGCAATATCCGCTCATCCACAGCTTCGCGGGGACCAGCGACCCGCCGGGCACACGGGCGATCGCCAGGGACCCGGAGTGGAGCGCGAACGTGTATTCCGCACGCTTCGACATCGAGCAATGAAGCGGGCACGCAGGCCCGTGGAGTGAGGCAATAGCGCCGACAGTCGCCGACGTCGAGTTCCTGAAACGGCGAATTTCGCTACAACACCAGAAGTTTCAGGTCGGCCAGTGTTCAAGCTCGGGCAGACGAAGGGCAAGGAGAACCGCATGGTGCTGGTAGCGGTGTCGGTGCTGGCCGGGCTGGCTGCTCGGTCCGAGGCTCGCAACGCCGCCGATTTGCTCTTCGCGGCCTGCGGCAGCGGGTATCTGAAGCGGCCCAGCTACGACGCGACGGGATGGTTCAACCGGGCCGTTGAGCGAGCACAGGTACAGACAATCACCCGCATGGTCATCGGCACACATGGGAACGCTCGTCGATGAGTTCCGGCGGCAACGTACTGGTGGTGTCTCTTGATGCTCGGTCACGAGGATCCGAGCGTGACGCTGCGGATCTACGCGGATCTGTGGGGCAGTGACCTCGATGCCGTGGCGATCAGCATGGACGCGAAAACTGCGTCGACGTCCAACGCGTGTCCGAAGGCCCGCTTGGCCGGCCGCCGCTCGCGGGCGAGAAACTGCCGTCTAGCTTCGCGATGAACTGAAACTACGTGGTGTCCGAGGGGGGACTTGAACCCCCACGCCCGTTAATAGGGCACTAGCACCTCAAGCTAGCGCGTCTGCCATTCCGCCACTCGGACAAGAGCGCCTAAGGCTAACCGAAGGGGCACCCCGGACCCAAACCGCCTCGGTGTGATGGTGGTACGAATGGGACTGTGACAGACGCCCCGGAAGCCACCAGCGAGGTCGTCGGCCTCGTCAGCGAGCTGATTCGCTTCGACACGTCGAACACCGGCGAGCTGGCCACCACCAAGGGTGAGGCGGAATGCGCTCGCTGGGTGGCCGCCCGGCTAGAGGAGGTCGGCTACGAGACCGAGTACGTCGAATCGGGCGCACCCGGCCGCGGGAACGTCGTCACCCGACTGCGTGGCGCGGACCCGAGCAGGGGAGCGCTGCTGATCCACGGCCACCTCGACGTCGTCCCCGCCGAGGCCGCCGACTGGAGCGTCCACCCGTTCTCCGGGGCCGTCGAGGACGGCTACGTGTGGGGTCGCGGCGCCATCGACATGAAGAACATGATCGGCATGATGCTCGCGGTGGCGCGCCACCTGAAGCGCTCGGGCACGGTGCCGCCGCGGGACCTGGTCTTCGCGTTCGTCGCCGACGAGGAGGCCGGCGGCAAGTACGGCTGCGGGTGGCTCGTCGAGAACCGCCCCGACCTCTTCGAGGGCGTCACCGAGGCGATCGGCGAGGTCGGCGGGTTCTCGCTCACGGTGCCGCACCGCGACGGCGGCGACAAGCGTCTCTACCTCATCGAGACGGCCGAGAAGGGCATGCGCTGGATGCGGCTCACCGCCCGCGGTCGCGCGGGCCACGGCTCGTTCGTGCACGACGACAACGCCGTCACGACCCTCGCCGGCGCGGTGGACCGCTTGGGCCGCCACCAGTTCCCCGTGGTGCTCACCGACACCGTCGCCCAGTTCCTGGCCGCCGTGGGGGAGGAGACGGGGCACTCCTTCGATCCCGAGTCGCCGGACCTGGACGGCGTGGTCGCCAAGCTGGGTCCGATCGGCCGCATCGTCGGTGCGACGCTGCGTGACTCGGCGAACCCCACGATGCTCGACGCCGGGTACAAGGCCAACGTGATCCCGGGTTCGGCGCAGGCCGTGGTGGACTGCCGGATCCTGCCCGGCCACGCGGCGCAATTCGAGGCCGCCGTCGACGAACTCATCGGACCCAACGTCACCCGCGAGTGGATCACCGACCTGCCCGCCTACGAGACCACGTTCGACGGCGACCTGGTGGACGCGATGAACGCCGCGCTGCTGACCGTGGACCCCGACGCCCGCATCGTGCCCTACATGCTGTCCGGCGGCACCGACGCCAAACACTTTGCCCGCCTGGGCATCCGCTGCTTCGGCTTCATCCCGCTGCGGCTGCCGCCCGATCTCGACTTTGCGGCGCTGTTCCACGGCGTCGACGAACGGGTACCCGTCGAGTCGCTGACGTTCGGCACGGAGGTGCTCAACCACTTCCTGCTGCACTGCTAACCCCGACCGTTCACGAAAGGACGCACATGAGCACGCCGTACGACGCGCTACCCGAACTGCCCAGCTTCACCCTGACGAGCAAGGCCGTCACCGACGGCCAACCACTGGGCAACGAACAGGTCAGCGGAATCATGGGGGCCGGTGGCTCCGACGTGTCGCCGGACCTCGCCTGGTCGGGCTTCCCCGAGGAGACCCGCAGCTTCGCCGTCACCATGTACGACCCCGACGCACCGACAGGGTCGGGTTTCTGGCACTGGGCGGTCGCGAACCTGCCCGCCACCGTCACCGAGCTGCCCGAGGGCGTCGGCGACGGCAGCCACAGCGGCTTCCCCGGCGACGCGATGACGCTGAGCAACGACGCCGGACTCAAGCGCTTCATCGGCGCCGCGCCGCCGCCAGGGCACGGACCGCACCGCTACTTCATCGCCGTGCACGCGGTCGACGTCGAGAAGCTGGACCTGCCGGAGGGGTCGACGCCCGCCTACCTGGGTTTCAACCTGTTCAGCCACGCGATCGCCCGCGCCGTCATCCACGGCACCTACGAGAAGGACTGAGTCAGCGGGTCCCGGAGCCGACGGCGTCCGCGAGGCTGGTGAAGCCGCCCTCGCGGAGCCGTAAGGCCACTCCGTCGTGAATGTGCTTGGCCCACAGGCCGCCGCCGTACACGAAACCGGTGTAGCCCTGCACCAGTGACGCACCCGAGGTGATGCGCTCCCAGGCGTCGTCGGCGGTTTCGATGCCTCCGGCGCTGACCAGGACCAGCCGGTCGCCCACCCGGTCGTACAGCCGTCGCAGGACCTCCACCGATCGCCGGGCCACGGGCGCGCCCGAGACGCCGCCCGCGCCGAGATCGGTCACGCCGGGGGTGCGCAGACCGTCGCGCGAGATGGTCGTGTTGGTGGCCACGATGCCCGCCAGTCCCAGTTCGACGGCGAGGTCGGCGACGGCGTCCACGTCGGCGTCGGAGAGGTCCGGCGCGATCTTCACCAGCACCGGTGCCGAGGTCTCGGCGCGGACCGCCGCGAGGATCGGCCGCAGCGACTCGACCGCCTGCAGGTCCCGCAGCCCCGGTGTGTTCGGCGAGCTGACGTTGACCACCACGAACGCCGCGAGCGGACCGGCCAGCCGGGCACTCTCGGCGTAGTCGGCGACGGCGTCCTCGGGTGCGGTGAGCTTGGTCTTGCCGATGTTGACGCCGATCGGGACGTCGGACCGGTTGTGCTCGAGCCGGGTCGCGAGTGCGCGCACACCCTGGTTGTTGAAGCCCATCCGGTTGAGCAGCGCGCGGTCGTCCGCGAGCCGGAACATCCGCGGCTTCGGATTGCCGGGCTGGGCCCGCGCGGTGACGGTGCCCACCTCGGCATAGCCGAATCCCAGTGCGCCCCAGGTGTTCAGGCCGGTGCCGTTCTTGTCGAAGCCGGCGGCCAGCCCGAGCGGGCCCGGGAATCGCACGCCGAACACCGTCGTCGCCAGGATGGGATCGGCGGGTGCGAGCCTGCCCCGCAGGAAGCGGCGCAGCGGCGGCACAGCGGTGGCCGCACGCAGGGCGGCGAACACCCACGTGTGGATGCGTTCGGGAGCGACGAGGAAGAAGATGCGGCGCAGCAGTCCGTACATCAGGCGCCCGGCTGATCGCCGACGTTCAGCCGGTCGGCGGCCGTCTTCCTGCGGCGCAGCAGCACCCGGCGACTGCCGTCGGTGTAGAGGCGCACCCGGGTCAACTCCCACCCGCGGTACTCGGCCTCGATGGACAGCCGCGTGGACGCCGACACCCGGGTGACGTCCGGCGGCAGCCGCAGCGGCACCCACTCGTAGTCGTCGGACAGGTCGGACTCCCAGCTTGCGGGCATCCGCCCGCGCATCGCCGTCACGAGGCCGACGCCCCGGTGATCACCTGCACGCCCGCGCCGGACCCCGACACCACGTAGAGGGTGTCCGAGTCGTCGTCGTAGGCCAGTGAATTCGGTTGCTGCACGGTTCGATGTCGCACCTTCTCGACGGGGATTCCGGTCGCCAGATCGTAACCAATCACGGTGTTGGCCGCCGTCTCCGACACCCACGCCAGCTTCGAGCCACCGGCCAGGCCGTACGGCGCTCCCGCCACCGGGAAGCGCTGCCGCAGCATGAGCGGATCGGATCCGAACACCAGCAGCTCGTCGCCCCGGGTGTCGGCGACCAGCACGCGGCCCTCCGGGTCCGCGGCGATCGTGGTGGCGCCCTCGCCGGCCCGCAACGAGTGGTCCGAGTCGTCGCCCGAGGCGCTCACCGTGGTCACCGACGTCTGTCCACGGTCCAGCACGACGACGGTATTGCCCTGTGCGGCAAGCGCATCGACGCGGGCGAAGATCTTCAGCCGCGCCGTCACCGACGCGTCGGAGCCGAGCGTGTACACGGCTCCGTCGGCGCTGCCCAGCGCCAGCAGGCCGTCGGCGCGGCGGGTGATCGCGGTGAAGTCGACGTCCGCGGCGCCGTCCACGCGCACCGGGTCCACGACGCCGCCGGCCAGCTCGACGCGCACGTAACCGCCCCGGGTCGACCCGTAGACGGTGCCGTCGCCGTCGCCCGCCAGGGCCGTCACCGGCGCGGGCAGCGCGACGGTACGGGAGGGGCCGCTGCCGGCCATCAGCGTCAGCACCGACCCGGCCGCCGCGTCACCGGTCAACACGACCAGGGTCCGGGTCGACCGGTCGAACGTCGCGGTCCGGCCCGGCCCCGGAAGTGCGCGCACGTCGCCCGCCGGAGGTGCCGCGACCGGCGGCGAATCCGCGGCCGCCGCGGGGGAGATGGTGGGCGGCGGCGCCTCGGACGGACTCGAGGAGCACGCGGCGACGACGACCACCGTCACACCGGCGAACACGGTGTGACGCAGGCGACGGGTGGTGTTTCGGTGGCGGGGCAAGGGGTAGCTCTCGGATCGTGCGGATACGAGGACAGGTCGAGTGTAGGCAAACCCGTGTTCACCGGTTGGTTTCCTCCGGCGTCCCCGAAGGACACCCCGAGCGTAGGGTGCGCTCATGACGCTCGCGGCGGACAGGCACGTGGCCGGCGGTGACTTCGCCATCGAGGACATGTCGACCGGCATCTACGCCAGCGGCTTCGGGTCGGTAGGCGACGGCCGGACCTTCGCCTTCCAGGTGGAGCACCAGACCCTGGTGGTCGAGGTGTACCGGCCGCGACTGACCGGACCGGTGCCACTCGCCGAGGACGTCGTCGCGCGGTCCAGCCGCAGCCTCGCCCACGTCGACACCAGCGACGAACGCAGCCTGGGTGCCGCGGTGCGCGACGCGGTCGCCGACGCCCAACCGGTGCCACGTCCAGCTCGCTGACAGCGAACACGCGGTACGGTCTTCTCCCGTGATCGACGTCGAGGCCATGTCGTGGCTCCAAGTGGTGGTCCTGGCGGTGCTGCAGGGCCTCACCGAGTTCCTGCCCGTGTCGTCCTCCGGGCACCTGGCGATCGCCTCGCAGCTCTTCTTCGACGACGACGCCGGCGCATCGTTCACCGCGGTGACGCAGCTCGGCACCGAGCTGGCCGTCCTGGTGTACTTCGCCCGCGACATCGGCCGCATCCTGACGGCCTGGTTCGGCGGCCTGCGCGACTCGGCGCGCCGCAACGCCGACTACTGGCTCGGCTGGTGGGTGATCATCGGCACCCTGCCCATCTGCGTCCTCGGTCTGCTGTTCAAGGACCAGATCCGCGGCGGCGTCCGCAACCTCTGGATCGTCGCGATCGCGCTGATCGTGTTCTCGGCCGTCATCGCCGCCGCCGAGTACTACGGCAGGCAGGACCGTCGCGTCGAACAGCTGACCTGGAAGGACAGCGTCATCGTCGGCCTCGCCCAGTGCCTCGCCCTGGTGCCTGGCGTCTCCCGCTCCGGCGCCACCATCAGCGCGGGCCTCTTCCTCGGCCAGAACCGCGAGGTCGCCGCGCGATTCGGCTTCCTGCTGGCCATCCCCGCGGTGCTCGCCTCCGGGCTGTTCTCCCTGCCCGACGCGTTCGCGCCCGTTGCCGAGGGCATGAGCGCCACGGGCCTGCAGCTGATCGTGTCGATCGTGATCGCCTTCGTCGTCGGCTACGCCGCCGTCGCCTGGTTCCTGCGGTTCCTGGTGCGCCACGGCATGTACTGGTTCGTCGCCTACCGGGTGGTCCTCGGCGTCGTCGTCCTCATCCTGCTCGGCACCGGCGTCATGGCCGCGCAGTGACAGTCATCCTGCTCCGCCACGGCCGCTCCACCTCCAACACCGCGCACACGCTCGCGGGCCGCTCCGAGGGCGTCGACCTCGACGACAAGGGAGCCGAGCAGGCCGACGCGGTCGTCGGCCGGATCGGCGACCTGCCCGTGCGGGCGATCGTGCGCTCACCGCTGCTGCGCTGCGCCCGCACCGTCGCGCCGCTGGCCGCCGCCCTGGAACTCGAACCTGTCGTCGACGACCGGCTCGTCGAGGTCGACTACGGCGCGTGGACGGGCCGCAAGATCAGCGACCTGGTCAAGGAGCCGCTGTGGGCCACCGTCCAGCAGCAGCCCAGCGCGGCCGTGTTCCCCGACGGCGAAGGGCTCGCGCACGTCCAGAGCCGCGCGGTGGAGGCCGTGCGCGAACACGACCGCACGCTGGCCGAGGAGCACGGCGGCGACGTGCTGTGGGTGGCGTGCACGCACGGTGACGTGATCAAGGCCGTCCTGGCCGACGCGCTCGGGGTCCACCTCGACGGATTCCAGCGCATCACCGCCGACCCCGCCTCGATGAGCGTCATCCGCTACACCGCGATCCGACCGTTCGTGCTGCACGTCAACCACACCGGAACCGGGCTGACGTCGGCGCTGACCCCGAAGCCCGCCGAGGCAGGCGAACCGGTCACCGACGCGGTCGTCGGAGGCACCACCGACTGAGCGCGATCCGGCCCACCGCCCCGCCTCAACACCGCCCACCGCCCCGCCCGAAGTACGGCACCACCCCGCTACCGCTATTTTGGAAGGGCCATGTCCCGCTCGATTCACGTCTTCCGCTCACCCGACCGCTTCGTGGCCGGGACCGTTGGGCAACCAGGGGCGCGCACGTTCTACCTGCAGGCGGTCCACGACACCCGCGTGGTGTCGGTCATGCTCGAGAAGCAGCAGGTCGCCGTGCTCGCCGAGCGCATCTCCGCCCTGCTGCTGGAGATCAACCGCCGCTTCGGCACCCCCATCCCGCCCGACACCGGCGAGGTCGAGGACCTGAGCCCGCTGGTCATGCCCGTCGACGCGGAGTTCCGCGTCGGCACGATGGGACTCGGCTGGGACTCCGAGGCGCAGACCGTCGTCGTGGAACTCCTCGCGGTGTCCGAGACGGAGTTCGACGCGTCGGTGGTCCTCGACGACGCCGAGGACGGCCCGGACGCGGTGCGGGTGTTCCTGTCGCCGGAGTCGGCGCGCGAGTTCGCCACCCGGTCAACCCGGGTGATCTCGGCGGGACGGCCACCGTGCCCGCTGTGCGACGAACCGCTGGACCCGGACGGCCACATCTGCGTCCGCACGAACGGCTACCGACGCGGAGCGTTCGGTGCCGGCGAAGCCGACGATGAACCCGAGTTCTGACGGCGAGGTCGTCCGCAGCGGCGAACTGACCGTCATCGGACGGATCCGCACGGCGAGCAACGCCACGTTCCTGTGCGAGGCGCGCCTCGACGACCGCGAGGTGCACTGCGTCTACAAGCCCGTCGCCGGAGAGGCGCCACTGTGGGACTTCCCCGACGGCACGCTCGCGGGCCGCGAGTACGGTGCCTACCTGGTGTCCGACGCCCTCGGGTGGAACGTCGTGCCGTTCACCGTCGTTCGGGACGGCCCGGCCGGGCCCGGAATGGTCCAGCGGTGGGTCGACCAGCCCGGCGACGCGCTGTCCGACGACGATCTCGACGACGACGCGGATGACGACGACGCGGATGACGACACCGACGATGACGAGGCCCAACCCGCCGGTCCCGACCTGGTCGACCTGGTGCCCGCGGGCAAGATCCCGCCCGGCTACCTGCCCATCTTGCGGGCCTACGATCACCTGGGCGACGAGGTCACGCTCGTGCACGCCGACGACGACCGACTGCGGGCCATGGCGGTGTTCGACGTGCTGATCAACAACGCCGACCGCAAGGGCGGCCACATCCTCGCGGGCGTCGACGGCGGGGTGTACGGCGTCGACCACGGGGTCAGCCTGCATTCGGAGGACAAGCTGCGCACCGTGCTGTGGGGATGGGCCGGCAAGCCCGTCGACGACGAGGCGCTCGCCCGCATCGAGGTGGTGCGCGACCGGCTGTACGGCGATCTCGGCGAGGCGCTGTCCGGTCACGTCACCGACGTCGAGATCGACGCCCTGCACGCGAGAACCGTTGCGCTGCTTCGTGATCCGGTGATGCCCGGTCCGGATCGGCACCGGCCCATCCCGTGGCCGGCGTTCTGAGCGTCGCGTAGACGGCCGAGCGTGGCCGGCGACGTCGCCCGGTGTTCTACGCTGGCGCCCATGACGGATCATGACCGGGCCGCCGCCCGCCGCGAGATCACCGACGCCCTGCTACAGGCGCTCGACCGCAGGCACGAGGTGCTCGACGCGATCGTCGAGGCCGAGGACAAGGCGGCCGCCGTCGCGGCCATCGCCACCCTCCTCGGCACGTCGAAGATCGGCGGCGAGGCGGTGATGGCCATGCAGTTCGACCTGCTGACCCGCGACTCCCGCAGGCGCATCGCCGCCGAACTCGAGGACCTCAACCGCCAGCTGTCGTTCCTGCTCGCCGATCGCCCCGCCAGTTCCGGTGACGACCTGACGCTGCGTCCGTTCTCCGGGACCGAGGACCGCGACCTGTTCGTCGCCAGGACCTCCGACGTGGGCGCCAGCGGTGACGGCTCCGGCGGGCCCGCCGGCAACATCGACGACGAGATCGCCGCCGCCCTGGCGCGGGTCTCCGCCGAGGAGGCGGTGTGGTTCGTCGCGGAGGAGGGGCCGGACAAGGTCGGCATGGTCTTCGGCGAACTCGTCGGCGGCGAGGTGAACGTGCGGGTGTGGGTGCACCCCGAGCACCGGCACCGCGGCTTCGGCACCGCAGCGCTGCGTCGGTCGCGGTCCGAGATGGCGGCGTACTTCCCGGCCGTCCCGATGGTGGTGCGGGCACCGGCCGCTACGCCACCGCCCGCGTGACCGACGCGGCGCTGGCCGCGCAGGTGGCGGATGAAGCCGGCGAGATGCTGGTGGCCCTCCGGGCCGAGGTCGGCTTCCGCGACCCCTACGACCTCGGTGACCTCGGTGACCGGCGCGCCAACACGCTGATCCTCAAGCGGCTGCTCGAGGAGCGGCCCGACGACGCCGTGCTGTCGGAGGAGGCCGCCGACGATCCGGTCCGGCTCCGGTCCGACCGGGTCTGGATCGTGGACCCGGTGGACGGCACCCGCGAATTCTCCACGTCCGGCCGCATCGACTGGGCGGTGCACATCGCGCTCTGGCAGCGCGACGGCGACCCGGAGGGATCACCGTACGGCGGCATCACCGACGCCGTCGTGGGGCTGCCCGGCTCCGGCGTGGTGTACCGCACCGACACGGTCGACGGCCCGCCGCCGCGCGAACCCGGCCCCATCCGCATCGCCACCAGCCGCCACCGGCCCCCGACGCTGCTGTGGTGGCTGCGCGACGTCCTCGACGTCGAACTGGTGGGCATCGGGTCGGCGGGCGCCAAGGCGATGGCAGTGGTCCGCGGCGACGTCGACGCCTACGTGCACGCAGGCGGTCAGTGGGAGTGGGACTCGGCCGCACCGGCCGGCGTGGTCCGCGCCGCCGGCCTGCACGCCTCGCGCATCGACGGGTCGCCGCTGCTCTACAACCGTCCCGACCCGTATCTGCCGGACCTGCTGATGTGCCGGCCGGAGTTCGCCACCCCGATCCTCGAGGCCATCCGCTCCATCTACTGACCCGGCTCGGGAATGGATCGGCCTGCGCCGGTGTCCCTCTCTGTCGAGTCACGAACGTGTCGAGTGACCCACCATCGGGAGGCTGTCCTGAACGCACACCCTAGAGTCGGAGCCATGCAATCGTGGCCCGCGCCGAACGTCCCGGCGCTGCCGGGACGTGGCCCGGAACTACGCCTGTACGACAGCGCCGACCGCCAGATCCGGCCCGTCGCGGCGGGCGAGACCGCCACGATGTACGTCTGCGGCATCACGCCGTACGACGCGACCCACCTGGGCCACGCCGCGACGTACCTGACGTTCGACCTGGTGTACCGGATGTGGCTGGACTCGGGCCGCTCGGTGCACTACGTGCAGAACGTCACCGACGTCGACGACCCGCTGTTCGAGCGCGCCGACCGCGACGGCATCGACTGGCGCGACCTCGGCGCCCGCGAGACCCAGCTGTTCCGCGAGGACATGGCCGCACTCGGCGTCCTACCGCCGCACGACTACGTGGCCGCCACCGACGCGATCGCCGAGGTCATCGAGCTGGTGGAGAAGATGCTCGCCTCGGGCGCCGCGTACGTCCTGGACGACCCGCAGTACCCCGACGTGTACTTCCACGCCGACGCCACCCCGCAGTTCGGCTACGAGTCCGGCTACGACCGCGACACCATGCTGAGGCTGTTCGGCGAGCGGGGCGGCGACCCCGACCGCGCGGGCAAGGCCGACCCGCTCGATGCTCTGCTGTGGCGCGTCGAACGTCCCGGCGAACCCAGCTGGCCGTCACCGTTCGGCCCGGGCCGCCCCGGCTGGCACGTCGAGTGCGCCGCGATCGCCCTGACCCGGCTCGGCACGGACGTCGACGTGCAGGGCGGCGGCAGCGACCTGATCTTCCCGCACCACGAGTTCTCCGCCGCCCACGCCGAATCCGCAACGGGGGAGCGCAGATTCGCCAGGCACTACTCGCACGCCGGGATGATCGGCTGGGACGGCCACAAGATGAGCAAGAGCCGGGGCAACCTGGTGCTCGTCTCACGGCTGCGCGCCGACGGCGTCGAACCCGCCGCCATCCGACTCGGTCTGCTCGCCGGGCACTACCGGGAGGACCGGTCCTGGAGCGACGAGGTCCTCTCCGACGCCCAGGCGCGGCTGCGGCGGTGGCGCGACGCCACCGGACTGGCCGCGGGACCGGACGCCACCGACGTCGTCGCCAGGGTGCGGCAGTACCTCGCCGACGACCTCGACACCCCCAAAGCCATTGCCGCGATTGACGGCTGGACCACCGACGCGCTCGAGTTCGGCGGTCACGACGAGGCGGCCCCGCGGACCGTCGCCGCCGCCGTCGAGGCACTCCTCGGAGTGGCCCTGTAGTACGTTTTCGCGCATGTCACGTGTGCGCGGAAAGGTCGTCCTCATCACCGGCGGAGGCGCGGGGGTCGGCGCCGAGGTGGCCCGCAGGCTGCACGCCAAGGGCGCCAACCTGGTCCTCACCGACGTCGACGAGGACGCACTGGACCGCAAGGCCGCCGAGTTCGGCACCGAACGGGTGCTCACCGTCGTCGCCGACGTCCGCGACCTCGAGTCCATGCAGGCCGCCGCCGAGGTGGCCGTCGAGCGCTTCGGCGGCATCGACGTCGTCGTCGCGAACGCGGGCATCGCGAGCTACGGGTCGGTGCTGCAGGTCGACCCCGAGGCGTTCAGGCGGCTCCTCGAGATCAACGTGCTCGGCGTCTTCCACACCGTGCGTGCCACGCTGCCGTCGATCATCGACCGCCGCGGCTACGTGCTGGTCGTGTCGTCGCTGGCCGCGTTCGCCGCCGCACCGGGGCTGGCGCCGTACAACGCCTCCAAGGCCGCGGTGGAGCAGTTCGCGAACGCGCTGCGCCTGGAGGTCGCCCACCGCGGCGTCGACGTGGGCGTGGCTCACATGTCCTGGATCGACACCGCGATGGTCCGCGACAGCAAGGCCGACATGCCGACGTTCGACGAGATGCTGTCCCGGCTGCCCGGTCCGCTGTCGCGCACGACGTCGGTGGAGCGGTGCGGCGAGTCGTTCGTCAAGGGCATTGAACGTCGTAGGACCCGGATCTACTGCCCCGGCTGGGTGGGTGCGATCCGGTGGCTCAAGCCGCTGCTGTCCACCCGGGTGGGCGAGATCCCGGTCCGCGCGATCGTGCCGGACGTCCTGCCCAGGATGGACGCCGAGGTGGCCGCGCTCGGCCGGTGGACGAGTGCGCACAACAAGGCGCACGAGGAGCGGTAGGCCCCCGCCTCCCCGGTTCAGCCTCCGCGCAGCGGTACCCTCGCCTGACCTGCTAGCCCGATGGTGAGGACCGATGTCGCGACCGCTGACCGACCTGGAACTGCTGCGCGAACTCGAGCCCGTCGCCGAGTCCGGGATGAACCTGCACCTCGCGACCACCAAGGACTGGAATCCGCACGACTACGTGCCGTGGTCGCTGGGCACGCCGGCGCACCGGCCGTGGACGCCCGAGGAGTCCGGGCTCACCGAGATCGCCCGGATCGCGATGATCACCAACCTCCTGACCGAGGACAACCTGCCGTCCTACCACCGGGCGATCGCCGAGCACTTCAGCCTGGACGACGCCTGGGGTGCGTGGGTGAACCGCTGGACGGTGGAGGAGAACCGGCACGGCATCGCACTGCGCGACTACCTGCTGGTCACCCGCGCCGTCGACCCCGACGCCCTCGAGCGGGCCCGCCTGACCCAGGTCACCGCGGGCTTCAGCCCCGGCCAGCAGGGTCAGGGCTCGGTCGCGCCCGAGTCGATGCTCGACGCGCTGGTGTACGTCACGTTCCAGGAGCTGGCGACCCGGGTCTCGCACCGCAACACCGGCCGGGCCTGCAACGAGTCCGTCGCCGACGTGCTGCTCAAGCGGGTCGCCGCCGACGAGAACCTGCACATGATCTTCTACCGGGGGCTGGCCGCCGCGGCGCTGGACCTGGCGCCGGACCGCGCGATGCACTCGATCTGCCGGATCCTGGTGAACTTCCAGATGCCGGGCTTCTCGATCCCCGACTTCCGCCGCAATGCCGTGAAGATCGCGGTCGGCGGGATCTACGACCTGCGGCAGCACCTCGACGAGGTCGTCCTGCCCGTCCTGCGGTACTGGCGCGTGTTCGAGCGCACCGACTTCACCGGCGACGGTGAGCGCAGCCGCGACGAACTGGCCGCGTTCATCGAGCGCATGGAGGACGAGGCCGCCAAGTTCGAGCTGTCGAAGGCGCGCTACCTGGAACGCGACGCGATGCGCGCCGAGCGGGCTGCGGTCAAGGTCGGCCGCTAGCTCCCGCGGTAGCCGGGGCCGCGGCGGCGCAGGTAGCGCTCGAACTCCGCGGCCAGCGCGTCGCCGTCGATCTTGCCGAGCGCCTCGGTCATGTCGACCTCGGCGTCGCCGCGCTCCTCGAGGGACTGCACGTACTCGGCGATCTCCTCGTCGTCGGCGGTCATCTCGGTGACGGCCTGCTCCCACTCCTCGGCGGCCGTCGGCAGGTCGGCGAGCGGCACCTCGACGTCGAGCACGTCCTCCACGCGGCGCAGCAGGGCCACCGTCGCCTTCGGGTTGGGCGGCTGCGACACGTAGTGCGGCACGGCGGCCCAGAAGGTGACGGCGGGGATGCCCGCGGCGACGCAGGCGTCCTGGAACACGCCCGCGATGCCCGTCGGTCCCTCGTACCGGGTCTCCTCGAGCCCGAAGTACTTGGCCGACTCCGGCGAGTAGGCGGCGCCGGACACCGGCACCGGACGCGTGTGCGGCGTGTCGGCGAGCAGCGCGCCGAGGATGACGACGGTGTCGACGTTCAGCTTCTCGGCGATCCGCAGCAGTTCGGCGCA
Source organism: Mycobacterium sp. PTI7 (assembly GCF_056679845.1). NCBI lineage: Bacteria > Bacillati > Actinomycetota > Actinomycetes > Mycobacteriales > Mycobacteriaceae > Mycobacterium > Mycobacterium sp. PTI7. Next base: position 2,336,080 of record NZ_CM155252.1, on the reverse strand, counting down.
GAAGGTGCGCCAGCGCATGTTGGGTTCCACGCCGTGCATCAGCACGATGTCGCGCTCGCTGCCGGGCGGTCGGCAGTGCGAGATCCGCAGGGAGGGCCAGACCAGCTCGCGGGTGACGCCGTCGATCTGCCGGATCACCGGGCGGTTCACCTGGTAGTCGTAGTACGCCTCGTCGTCGATCTCGACGATGGTCTCGGCCTCCCAGATCGCGTCGAGGTGCTCCAGCGCATCGCTCGCGGCGTCGCCGGCGTCGTTCCACCCCTCGAAGGCCGCGACCACGATCGGCTCGTGGAGTTCGGGCAGGTCTGTCACGAGGCCAGCGTAAGCCCTGTGCCGGACGGGGGAGCGGCACCTGCGGGCGCGACGCGTCGGCCGTTCCGGACGTTGGCGGCACGACGACGTAGACTCGTCTGGTCGAGAGGCGTTGCAACGGCTGCCTGGGGGTCTCACCTCGGTATCCGCCACGCTCGGCAGAGCCAAGGACGCCTTCCGCTACGGAAGGAATGTACGTGACCTCCTCTGAGCCGAAGATCGCCGACACGGCCGCTTTCACGCCGAACGTCCGCCCGGACTGCACCGATGAACTCACTGCAGCCCTGAACCAGCGGATCATGGTGATCGACGGCGCGATGGGCACGGCCATCCAGCGCGACCGCCCGGACGAGGCGGGCTACCGCGGCGACCGGTTCACCGAGTGGCCGACCGCGCTGCAGGGGAACAACGACCTGCTCACGCTCACGCAGCCGCAGATCATCGAGGGCATCCACCGCGAGTACCTCGAGGCCGGCGCCGACATCCTCGAGACCAACACGTTCAACGCGAACGCCGTCTCGCTGTCGGATTACGACATGGCCGACCTCAGCTACGAGCTGAACTTCGCCGGCGCCGCGCTGGCCCGGCGGGCCGCCGACGAGTTCAGCACCCTCGACAAGCCCCGCTACGTCGCGGGCGCGCTCGGACCGACCACGCGCACCGCGTCGATCTCGCCGGACGTCAACGACCCCGGCGCCCGCAACGTCTCCTACGACCAGCTGGTCGCCGCCTACCTCGAGGCCGCCAACGGCCTGGTCGACGGCGGGTCCGACCTGCTCATCATCGAGACCATCTTCGACTCGCTGAACGCGAAGGCCGCGGTGTTCGCGGTCGAGACGCTGTTCGAGCAGCGGGACCGCCGGTGGCCGCTGATCATTTCCGGCACCATCACCGACGCGTCCGGCCGCACGCTGTCCGGTCAGGTCACCGAGGCGTTCTGGAACGCGATCCGGCACGCCAAGCCGCTCGCGGTGGGGCTGAACTGCGCGCTCGGCGCACCGGAGATGAGGCCGTACATCGCGGAGGTGGCGCGCATCGCGGACACCTTCGTCTCCTGCTACCCGAACGCCGGCCTGCCCAACGCCTTCGGCGAGTACGACGAGGACCCGGAGCACCAGGCCGGGTACATCGCCGAGTTCGCCGAGGCCGGTCTGGTCAACCTCGTCGGCGGGTGCTGCGGCACCACGCCGGAGCACATCGCCGAGATCGCCAAGGTCGTCGAGGGCAAGCAGCAGCGCCGGCTGCCGGAGATCCCGGTGGCCACCCGGCTCTCGGGTCTGGAGCCGCTCAACATCACCGACGACTCGCTGTTCGTGAACATCGGCGAGCGCACCAACATCACCGGTTCGGCCCGGTTCCGCAACCTGATCAAGGCCGAGGACTACGACACCGCGCTGTCGGTCGCCCTACAGCAGGTCGAGGTTGGTGCGCAGGTCATCGACATCAACATGGACGAAGGCATGATCGACGGCGTCGCCGCCATGGATCGCTTCACCAAGCTGATCGCGGCCGAGCCGGACATCAGCCGCGTCCCGGTGATGATCGACTCCTCCAAGTGGGAGGTCATCGAGGCGGGCCTGAAGAACGTGCAGGGCAAGCCGATCGTCAACTCGATCTCCATGAAGGAGGGCGAGGAGAAGTTCGTCCGCGAGGCCCGCCTGTGCCGCAAGTACGGCGCCGCCGTCGTCGTGATGGCGTTCGACGAGCAGGGCCAGGCCGACAACCTGGAGCGCCGCAAGGAGATCTGCGGGCGCGCCTACCGGATCCTGACCGAGGAGGTCGGCTTCCCGGCCGAGGACATCATCTTCGACCCGAACTGCTTCGCACTGGCCACCGGCATCGAGGAGCACGCCACCTACGGCATCGACTTCATCGAGGCCTGCGCGTGGATCAAGGAGAACCTGCCCGGGGTCCACATCTCCGGCGGCATCTCCAACGTGTCGTTCTCGTTCCGCGGCAACAACCCGGTCCGCGAGGCCATCCACGCGGTGTTCCTCTACCACGCGATCCGGGCCGGTCTGGACATGGGCATCGTCAACGCGGGCTCGCTGGTGCCCTACGACTCGATCGACGCCGAACTGCGGGACCGCATCGAGGACGTCGTGCTCAACCGTCGCGAGGACGCGGCGGAGCGGCTGCTCGAGATCGCCGAGCGGTTCAACAGCTCCGAGAAGGCCGACGACCCGGTGGCCGCCGAGTGGCGCAGCCTGCCGGTCCGGGAGCGGATCACCCATGCCCTGGTCAAGGGCATCGACGCCAACGTCGACGACGACACCGAGGAACTTCGGGCCGAGATCGCCGCGGCGGGTGGCCGCCCGATCGAGGTGATCGAGGGTCCGCTGATGGACGGCATGAACGTCGTCGGCGACCTCTTCGGCGCGGGCAAGATGTTCCTGCCCCAGGTCGTGAAGTCCGCCCGCGTGATGAAGAAGGCCGTGGCGTACCTGCTGCCCTACATCGAGGCCGAGAAGGCGCAGCCCCTGCCCGGGGCCGCGGTGAAGAAGGACACGAACGGCACGATCATCATGGCGACGGTCAAGGGCGACGTCCACGACATCGGCAAGAACATCGTCGGAGTCGTGCTGCAGTGCAACAACTACGAGGTGATCGACCTCGGCGTGATGGTGCCCGCCCAGAAGATCCTGGACGCGGCCAAGGAGCACGACGCCGACATCATCGGGCTGTCCGGGCTGATCACCCCGTCGCTCGACGAGATGGTCAACTTCGCCGTCGAGATGGAGCGTGCCGGGCTGGAGATCCCGCTGCTCATCGGTGGGGCGACCACCTCGCGTGCGCACACCGCCGTCAAGGTGGCGCCGCGGCGCACCGGCCCGGTCGTGTGGGTCAAGGACGCGTCCCGCTCGGTCCCCGTCGCCGCCGCGCTGCTGGACGACAAGCAGCGGCCGGCGCTGCTGGAGGCCACCGAGGCCGACTACGCGTCGCTGCGCGAACGCCACGCGCAGAAGAACGAGCGCAAGATGCTCACGCTGGAGAAGGCGCGCGCCAACCGCACGCCGGTCGAGTGGGAGGGCTACACGCCGCCCGTGCCCGCCCAGGGCCTCGGCGTGCGGGAGTTCGCCGACTACGACTTCGCCGAACTGCGCGAGTACATCGACTGGCAGCCGTTCTTCAACGCGTGGGAGATGAAGGGCCGATTCCCCGACATCCTCAACAACCCCATCTCCGGCGAGACGGCCCGCAAGCTGTACGAGGACGCCCAGGAGATGCTCGACACGATGATCAAGGAGAAGTGGCTGACCGCCAACGGCGTCATCGGCTTCTTCCCGGCGAACGCGGTCGGCGACGACGTCGAGGTCTACACCGACGAGAGCCGCACCGAGGTGCTGACACGGCTGCACAACCTGCGCCAGCAGGGCGAGCACCGTCCCGGCATCCCGAACCGCTCGCTGGGTGACTTCGTCGCACCCAAGGACACCGGCCTGTCCGACTACGTCGGTGCGTTCGCCGTCACCACCGGACTCGGCATCCACGACAAGATCAACGAGTTCAAGACCGCCAACGACGACTACAACGCGATCCTGCTGGAGTCGCTCGCCGACCGCCTGGCCGAGGCGTTCGCCGAACGGATGCACCAGCGGGTCCGCAAGGAGTTCTGGGGTTTCCAGCCCGACGAGCAACTCGACAACGAGGAGCTGATCGGCGAGAAGTACGTCGGCATCCGCCCGGCTCCCGGCTACCCGGCCTGCCCCGAGCACACCGAGAAGGCGACGCTCTGGGACCTGATGGACGTCAAGGACCGCACCGGCATCGAGCTGACCGAGTCGATGGCGATGTGGCCCGGCGCCGCGGTCAGCGGCTGGTACTTCAGCCACCCGCAGTCGCAGTACTTCGTGGTCGGGCGGATCGCCCAGGACCAGGTCGCCGACTACGCCAGGCGTAAGGGCTGGACGCTCAAGGAGGCCGAGCGCTGGCTGGCCCCCAATCTCGGCTACAACCCGGAGGACTGAGCGTGCAGGCAGTGCTGAAGGCCGTCCTGTGGGACATGGACGGCACGCTCGTCGACTCCGAGAAGCTGTGGGACGTGGCGCTGCACGAGCTGTACCGCAGGCACGGCGGGTCGCTCAGTGCAGAGGTTCGGGAGTCGACGGTGGGCGGGTCCGCCGAGACGGTGATGGCGATCGTCTTCGCCGATCTCGGTCTGGACCCCGAGCCGGGTCGCGTTGCGCGCGAGACCGATTGGCTGCACGAGTACGTGGGCGAACTGTTCGCCCGCGGGCTCCCGTGGCGGCCGGGCGCGCGCGAACTGCTCGAGGGTCTGGCGGCGGACGGGGTGCCGATGGCACTGGTCACCAACACGCGACGCGACCTGACCGATCAGGCGCTCAACAGCATTGGGCGGCAGTTCTTCTCGGCCACCGTCTGCGGTGACGAGGTGGCGCACGGCAAGCCCGCGCCGGACCCCTACCTGCGCGCAGCCGAACTGCTCGGCGTCGATCCGGCGGACTGCCTGGCCATCGAGGACTCCACCACGGGCACCACCGCCGCGGAGGCGGCCGGGTGCGGCGTGCTCGTCGTGCCGATCGACGTGGTGGTCCCGCGTACCTCGCGACGGCACCACGCCGACACCCTCGCGGGCATCTCGGTGACCGACCTGCGCACCATTTACGCCGATCTCGACGCGTCAGCAACGCCCGTCGGCTAAGCCGTTGCGCTAGCTGGCAATTGCGGGGGCGATTCCCACGCGCCGGTGATTCCCGAACACCCGACACTGACCTCCATCAGTGCTTGAATGTGTTACAGGTCACCGCGAAAGGACGTCTCATGGCTGGTCAGGGTCCCCCCGTCGACGATTCCGCGTCGGCAATCACCGACGAGGACTTCTCCTCCGGTCGCACCGCCGTGCGGATCGCCGGTGTCGCCGCCCTCGGCGGTCTGCTGTTCGGCTACGACAGCGCGGTGATCAACGGCGCCGTCGACTCGATCCAGGAGGACTTCGGGATCGGCAACGCCGAGCTGGGCTTCGCCGTCGCATCGGCCCTCCTCGGTGCCGCGGCCGGCGCCATGACCGCGGGCCGCATCGCCGACAAGATCGGCCGCATCGCGGTGATGAAGATCGCCGCGGTGCTGTTCTTCATCAGCGCGTTCGGCACCGGCTTCGCCCACGAGGTGTGGACCGTGGTGCTGTTCCGCATCGTCGGCGGCATCGGCGTCGGCGTGGCGTCGGTGATCGCGCCGGCCTACATCGCCGAGACGTCGCCGCCCGGCATCCGCGGCAGGCTCGGATCGCTGCAGCAGCTGGCGATCGTGTCGGGCATCTTCCTGTCGTTCGCCATCAACTACCTGTTGCAGTGGCTCGCGGGCGGGCCCAACGAGCCGCTGTGGTTCGGCCTCGACGCGTGGCGCTGGATGTTCCTGGTGATGGCCGTCCCGGCGGTGCTGTACGGCTCACTCGCGTTCACCATCCCGGAGTCACCGCGGTATCTCGTTGCGAGCCATCAGATCCCCGAGGCGCGCAGGGTCCTCAGCACGTTGCTCGGCAAGAAGAACCTCGAGATCACGATCACCCGCATCCGGGACACCCTGGAGCGCGAGGACAAGCCGTCGTGGCGCGACATGCGCAAGCCCACGGGCGGCATCTATGGCATCGTGTGGGTCGGCCTCGGGCTGTCGGTGTTCCAGCAGTTCGTCGGCATCAACGTCATCTTCTACTACTCGAACGTGCTGTGGCAGGCGGTCGGCTTCAGCGCCGACGACTCCGCGATCTTCACCGTCATCACCTCGGTGATCAACGTGTTGACCACCCTCATCGCGATCGCGCTGATCGACAAGATCGGCCGCAAGCCGCTGCTGCTCATCGGGTCGTCGGGCATGGCGATCACGCTGATCACGATGGCGGTCATCTTCGGCAACGCGACGCTCAACGCCGATGGGACGCCCAGCCTGCCCGGCGCCTCCGGGACGATCGCGCTGATCGCGGCCAACCTGTTCGTCGTCGCCTTCGGCATGTCGTGGGGCCCGGTGGTCTGGGTGCTGCTCGGCGAGATGTTCCCCAACCGCATCCGCGCCGCCGCCCTCGGCCTCGCCGCCGCCGGGCAGTGGGCCGCCAACTGGCTGATCACCGTCACGTTCCCGGGTCTGCGCGAGCACCTCGGTCTGGCCTACGGCTTCTACGGGCTGTGTGCGGTGCTGTCGGGTCTGTTCGTGTGGAGGTGGGTCATGGAGACCAAGGGCATGGACCTCGAGGACATGCACGGCCAGATCATCGCCAGCCCGAAGACCGCCACCAACCCCTGATCGCGACGGGCCCGTCACGGCGGTCCGGGGAAACCGCCGTGACGGCGCCGTGCGCGGCGTGGAACAATCGCGAGCCGTGAAGACCTTCGATGCGCTGTTCGCCGAATTGAACGAGCGTGCGCGCACCCGGCCCGAGGGCAGCGGTACCGTCGCGGCGCTCGACGGTGGCGTGCACGGGCTCGGCAAGAAGATCATCGAGGAGGCCGGCGAGGTCTGGCTGGCCGCCGAGCACGAGGGTGACGAGGCGCTCGCCGAGGAGATCAGCCAGCTCCTCTACTGGACGCAGGTGCTGATGATCAAGCGCGGGCTCACCCTCGACGACGTGTACGCCAAGCTGTGAGCGGCTCAGGGGCGAACGCGTCGGCGGCGAACCTGCTCCGGGTCGCCGTCCCCAACAAGGGGGCGCTCAGCGAATCCGCCGCCGAGATCCTGTCGGAGGCCGGCTACCGCCGCCGCCGCGACGCCAAGGACCTGACGGTCATCGACCGCGTCAACAACGTCGAGTTCTTCTTCCTGCGGCCCAAGGACATCGCGATCTACGTCGGTTCGGGGCAGCTCGACCTGGGCATCACCGGACGCGACCTGGCCGCCGACTCCGGCGCCGCCGTCGGCGAGCGGCTCGCCCTGGGCTTCGGCAACTCCACCTTCCGCTACGCAGGCCCGATCGGCCGCGACTGGGCCGTCGAGGACCTCGCCGGCCTGCGGATCGCCACGTCGTTCCCCAATCTGGTCCGAAAGGACCTGGCGGACAGGGGGATCGACGCGACCGTGATCCGGCTCGACGGCGCGGTCGAGATCTCGGTGCAGCTCGGCGTCGCCGACGTGATCGCCGACGTCGTCGGATCCGGACGCACGCTCGGCCTGCACGACCTCGTCGCGTTCGGTGACTCGCTGTGCGACTCGGAGGCCGTGCTCATCGAGGGCGACGACCCCGACCCGGCGACCGCCCCTGCCCGCGCACAGCTCACCGCGCGCGTGCAGGGCGTGGTGTTCGGTCAGCAGTACCTGATGCTGGACTACGACTGTCCGCGAACGGTTCTCGATCGCGCGACCGCCGTCACGCCCGGCCTGGAGTCGCCCACCATCGCGCCGCTGGCCGACCCGGACTGGGCCGCGGTCCGAGCGCTGGTGCCGCGCAGCGACGTCAACGCGATCATGGACGAACTGGCCTCCATCGGGGCCAAGGCCATCCTCGCTTCGGACATCCGGTTCTGTCGCTTTTGACGTGTTAGCGTCCTGCGCATGACGCATGCGCTCGTCCTCGTCCTCGCTGTCCTGATCGGTGTCGTGGCGGGGCTGCGGGCGCTGACGCCGCCGGCCGCCGTCGCCTGGGGCGCCATGCTGGGTTGGCTGCCCACCGAGGGCACCTGGGCCGAGTGGGTCGGCCATCCCATCACCGTCGCGGTGCTGACGGTCCTGCTGATCGTCGAACTGGTCACCGACCAGTTGCCCAAGACGCCGCCGCGGACCGTGCCGCCGCAGTTCATCGCGCGACTGCTGACCGGTGCCTTCGCCGGTGCGGTGATCGGCGCCGGCTTCCACCACACGTTCAGCGCCATCGGCGCCGGCATGATCGGCGCCGTGCTGGGCACGCTCGGCGGCTTCCACGCCCGTCGCGCGCTGGTGAGCCGCAACGGCGGTCGCGACCTGCCGATCGCCGCCACCGAAGACGTCATCGCAGTCCTCGGCGGGTTCGCCGTGGTCGCCCTCGCCGCCACGCTCTGACGCCATGGCCCGCGAATTCGACGCCATCGTCATCGGAGCCGGCCAGGCCGGCCCGCCGCTCGCCGGCCGACTGACCGAGGCGGGCAAGACCGTCGCCGTCATCGAACGGAAACTGGTCGGCGGCACCTGCGTCAACTACGGCTGCATCCCCACCAAGACGTTGGTCGCGAGCGCGCACACCGCCCACGTCGCCCGCCGCGCCGCCGACTTCGGCATCGGCACCGGCGACGTCACCGTCGACATCGCGAAGGTGAAGGCGCGCAAGGACCGCATCATGCTCGACGACCGACACGGCCTCGAGTCGTGGCTCGAGGGCATGGACGGCGCGACGCTGATCCGCGGCCACGCCCGCTTCGAGGGGCCGCATCAGATCCGCGTCGGCGACGAGGTGCTCACCGCGCCGCAGATCTTCCTCAACGTCGGTGGGCGCGCGACGGTCCCCGACGTGCCCGGCCTCGCCGACGTCGACTACCTCACCAACGTCGGCATCCTGGACCTCGACGAGCTGCCCGAGCACCTCGTCGTGCTGGGCGGCAGCTACATCGCCCTCGAGTTCGCCCAGATGTACCGCCGCTTCGGTGCGCGGGTCAGCGTCGTCGAACGTGGTCCGCGGCTCACGTCCCGTGAGGACGAGGACGTGTCCGCCGCGATCAAGGAGATCCTCGAGGCCGAGGGCATCGACGTCCACCTCGACGCCACCGGCATGCGAGTGGTCAAGCACGACAACGGAACTGGTTTCGACCTGTATCCGAGCGACGGCGCCGATCCCGTCTCGGGCAGCCACCTGCTGGTGGCCACGGGCCGGCGACCCAACACCGACGACCTCGGCCTCGACGTCGCCGGCGTCGCCACCGACTCGCACGGGTACGTCGAGACCGACGATCAGCTCCGGACCAACGTCGAGGGCATCTGGGCCATGGGCGACTGCAACGGCAAGGGCGCCTTCACCCACACCTCCTACAACGACTTCGAGATCGTCGCGGCCAACCTCCTCGACGGTGACGCACGCCGGGTCAGCGACCGGGTGAGCACCTACGCGCTCTACATCGACCCGCCGCTGGGCCGCGCGGGCATGAGCGTGGACGAGGTGCGCAGATCGGGCCGCAAGGCGCTGGTGGGCAAGCGGCCGATGACGAAGGTCGGGCGCGCCGTCGAGAAGGGCGAGACGCAGGGCTTCATGAAGGTGGTCGTCGACGCCGAGACCGAGCAGATCCTCGGCGCCGCGATCCTCGGGGTGGGCGGCGACGAGGTGATCCAGGACATCCTCGACGTGATGACCGCCGGACTGCCGTACACCGCGATCTCCCGCACCATGCACATCCACCCCACGGTCGGCGAACTCGTGCCGACCATGCTGCAGGGCCTCGAGCCGCTGACGTAGGTCCTCCTCAGCGGCGCTGCACCAGCAGCGTCTGGGCGGAGGTGCCGATGAACCCGCGGCGGTCGAAGACGTCGGCGGTGGTGACACCGATGCCGTCGGGTCCGATCGACCCGCGTGCGCGCAACGCGAAGTCGTTGCCCTCGGGCAGACGGTGCAGGTGCACGGTGGTGTCGGTGTTCATGAACAGGAACTCGGCGGGGTCGATCGCCGCGCCGACCCCGTTGGCGGAGTCGACGACCATGGTCAGGCGCTGCAGGTCCGACATCGGTTCGTCGTCGACGAGCGGCACCAGCGGACTCATCCACGACACCGCGGCCTCGCCCTCGGCGGTGACCTGACTGCGCCAGCTCACCGATTCGAGGTATCCGGGCGCGCCCATCCAGCCGTGGGCGTTCTCCCTGGCCTCGCCTTCGACGAGTGGGGGATGGCGGTCGGTGACGGCGTCGGTGGTGTCGCTGGTCGCGAGCAGCCAGGTGCTCAGCCGGGCGACGGCCCGGTCGGTGCCGTCGGGGCGGGTGGCGAGCATCTCGGCCGTCATCAGCGAGATGCGCGATCCCGGCCGGTCGACCCAGGCCCGAACCTTCACCGGCGCAACGGGAATGGCGCCCAGGATGTCCATCGCCAGCCGGCCCACCCGCAGACCCGGTGCGGTGTCCGCGGCCAGTTCCTCGACCACCTTCGTCATCAGCGCCAGCGGCGGCGAGCCGTGCTGGATCGACGGGTCCCAGTTGCTGGCCGTGCCCATGGTCGACTCGAACACCTGGAGGTCGCCGTCGGCGGGCAGCCGGCGGTAGTGACGGTCGATCATGCTGCGGGCTCCGTGACCTCGGGCCACCCCGGATAGGGCGGCGGCGTCCCACCGAACACCGGGCAGAACTCGTGATGGGCGCACCAGTCGCACATCCGCGACGGGTTCGGCCGGAAGTCGCCGGTCTGGCCGGCCGCCTGGATGGCCCGCCACATCGCCATCAGCGTCTTCTCGAACCGCTCGAGTTCATCCAGGTCGGGGCTGTAGTCGAGCACCTGCCGGTCGGTGAGGTAGATGAGCCGCAGCCGCGCGGGCAGCACGCCGCGCGAGCGCAGCAGCGCCACGGCGTAGAACTTCATCTGGAACATCGCCTTCGCCTCGGCCATGGCGCGCGCCGCGGGCGGTGCCTTGCCGGTCTTGTAGTCGACCACCCGCATCTCGCCGGTCGGGGCGACGTCGATCCGGTCGACGAAGCCGCGCAGCAGGGTGCCGTCGGCCAGTTCGACCTCGACGTGCTGCTCGCAGCTCTGCGGGTCGACCCGCCGCGGATCCTCGAGCCGGTAGTACCCCGACAGCAGTCGACGGGCCTGCTCGAGCAGTTCGGCCCGGAGTTCCGGTGCGAAGTCGACCGCCAGTTCCGGCTTCTCGCCCGAGATGCGGTCCCAGGCCGGATCGACGAGCGACATCGCGGTGTCGGGATGACGGTCGGCGGCGGGCAACGCGTAGAGCTGTTCGAGGGCGGCGTGCACCACCGAGCCGCGCACCTGCGCCGTGGACGACGGTTCCGGCAGTCGGTCGATCGCGCGGAACCGGTACAGCAGCGGGCACTGCTTGAAGTCGCTGGCCCGCGACGGCGACAGTGCCGGCCGCCGCATGGGCTTCACGGTCACCGCGGCCACCGGCGGCGCCGCCCGCTCCTCGTCCACGCGCTGCTCCTCTCCGGTCGGCTCCCGGCCGCCCCCGACGGCCGTGCTGCCAGGGTATGGCGCGGGTCGGACAACCCCGCGCACCGCATCCGGCGCGTTCGATGGCAGGCTGAGCAGCCGTGTCCACTACCGGTCCCTTCGTCGTCGGCGATCGCGTGCAGTTGACCGACCCCAAGGGTCGGCACTACACGATGGTCCTCGCGCCGGGGGGCGAGTTCCACACCCACCGCGGTGCCATCACCCACGACTCCGTCATCGGTCAACCCGAGGGCAGCGTGGTCAAGTCGACCAACGGCGACCAGTTCCTGGTGCTGCGGCCGCTGCTGATCGACTACGTGCTGTCGATGCCGCGCGGCGCCCAGGTCATCTATCCGAAGGACGCCGCCCAGATCGTGCACGAGGGTGACGTGTTCCCGGGTGCGCGCGTTCTGGAGGCGGGCGCCGGGTCCGGTGCGCTGACGTGCTCGCTGCTGCGCGCCGTCGGTCCCGAGGGCACGGTGACGTCCTACGACGTGCGCGCCGACCACGCCGAGCACGCCGAGCGCAACGTGGTGACGTTCTTCGGCGGACACCCGCCCAACTGGGACCTGCGCGTCGCCGACGTGAAGGACTACGACGGCGACCAGGTCGACCGCGTCGTGCTCGACATGCTGGCCCCGTGGGAGGTGCTCGACGCCGTGTCGGCCGCGCTCATCCCGGGTGGGGTCCTCATCGTCTACGTCGCGACGGTGACGCAGCTGTCGCGCACGGTCGAGGCGCTGCGCGAGCAGCAGTGCTGGACCGAGCCGCGGTCGTGGGAGTCGCTGCAGCGCGGCTGGGACGTGGTGGGGCTCGCGGTGCGTCCGCAGCACTCCATGCGCGGCCACACCGCGTTCCTGATCAGCGCCCGCCGCCTCGCGCCGGGTGCGGTGACGCCGGCGCCGTTGCGCCGCAAGAAGAACATCTAGTCGTCACCGCCGCCGGAGGCGGCTCAGTCATCACTGCTGCGTCGCAGCCCGCGCCGCGCGGAGAGCAACTCGATCTCGGGACGTGCGGCCACCATGCGCTCCGCGGTGTCGAGCACGTCGACCACGTGGCCGCGGTCGGCGGCCACCACAGCCACGCCGATCGCCGCCCGGCGGTGCAGGTCCAGCTCGCCGGTCTCGGCGGCGGTGACGCTCAGCCGGCGGCGCAGTTCGGCGACGATGGGACGCACCACCGACCGCTTCTCCTTCAGCGAGTGCACGTCACCGAGCAGGAGGTCGAACTCGAGCCAGCCGATCCACACGATCGGCTCAGCGGGGCGGAGTGGGTGCGGTGAGGAAGGGCAGGAGCTGGTCGGCGGTGCGGCGGGTGAGTTGCCACCCGTCGCGCATCGGACTGAACTCCATCGGATAGACGAATGGCGGGATCGCCGAATCGGCGGCGCCCAGCGTCATGGTGGCGGTCACGTTCCCCGGCTGCGCGGCCCAGGTCAGGTCGGCCGCCCGAACGGTCAGCGGGTCGTAACCGTTCGCGGCCAGGGCGTCGGCGAAGTTCACCAGCACGGGTTCGTCCTCGGCGGTGCCGTACTGGATGAGGCCGATCTTCTGGGCGGGCGGGACCGCCCGGTCGGCGAGGGTCGACAGCACACGCGTCAGCGTGTCGGGGGCGGGCAGCGGCGCGACGTCGGGGGCGGGCGCTGCGGCCGGGATCGACGTCGTGCCGCGCACGCGCGACGTCGCGGGCTCGGCGGACGGTACGCCGGTGTCGGCACACCCGCACAGCCCGAACGCCGCCACGAAGGTGACGGCGCTCAGGACTGCTGTCGTGGTGCGGTGCACCGGTGGGTGTCAGCCCACCGCTGACATCACGGACAACGCGGATTCCTTGGTGATCTGGTATCCGGTGGGGCTCGGGCCGGTGACGAAGACCACGGGCTGGGTGGCCGTGCCTCCGGTGGCGGCCGTTGCCGTGACGTTGGCCGTGACGACGGGGCCGTTCTGGTCGATGTCCACGACGGTGAACGTCAGGGGGAAGTAGCCCTTGGCGGCCGCGTCCTGGTACTTGCGGTCGGCCAGGCGGCTCTCGACACGCCCGAGGCCACCCTGGATGTAGGTGCCCTTCGAGGAGAAGGAGCCGGGGCCGGCGAGACCGTTGAGGGTCTGCGTCAGCGGCGCCTGCAGGTCGGGGGCGGGGGCCTGCGGCAGGGGAACGTCCCACACGACCGGGGTGACCGACGGCGCCGAGGCGAGCGTGCTGGACGCAATGGACGTCACACCACCCGCAGCTGCGGCCACCACGGCCGCCGCTGCCATGCCGGTAACGAGGGTTTTCAGGATCACGACGGACCTTTCGATGGGACCAACTCTTGACAGAGGCTAACAGTGTTGCTGGTGTGTCGAATTACTACACCGCACACGAAGACTGAATCGCCGGTAGCGTTGAAGGTGTTACTGCACCAACTTTCGGTGCGGGGAGGAGCCTGACATGAGTGAGTCGCAGCGTTCGGGAACGAACCCAGAAGACGACACCTCTCCACTGTCGAGCAGCGATGCTGCCGAGCTGGAGGAACTTCGCCGCGAGGCGGCGTTGCTCCGGGAGCAACTCTCGGAGGTCGCGAGCACGCCCAGCGCGTCGCGCAGCCCGCGCGACGTGCATCAGTTGGAGTCCAGGATCGACTCCCTCGCGGCGCGCAACGCCAAGCTCATGGACACGCTCAAGGAGGCCCGGCAGCAATTGCTGGCGCTCCGCGAGGAGGTGGACCGGCTCGGCCAGCCGCCCAGTGGATACGGCGTCCTGCTCGCCACCCACGAGGACGACACGGTCGACGTGTTCACCTCGGGGCGCAAGATGCGGCTCACGTGCTCGCCCAACATCGAGGTCGACGAACTCAAGCAGGGCCAGACGGTCCGCCTCAACGAGGCGCTGACGGTCGTCGAGGCTGGCAGCTTCGAGTCCGTCGGTGAGATCAGCACGCTGCGCGAGGTGCTCTCCGACGGCCACCGCGCACTCGTCGTCGGCCATGCCGACGAGGAGCGCATCGTCTGGCTGGCCGAGCCTCTCGTCGCCGCGGAGTTCCTGCCCGAGGGCGTACCGCTCGCCGACGACCAGCCCAACGACGACTCCCGGCCGCGCAAGCTGCGCCCGGGCGACTCGCTGCTGGTCGACACCAAGGCCGGCTACGCGTTCGAGCGCGTCCCCAAGGCCGAGGTCGAGGATCTGGTCCTGGAGGAGGTGCCGGACGTCAGCTACGAGGACATCGGCGGCCTGACCCGGCAGATCGAGCAGATCCGCGACGCCGTGGAGCTGCCGTTCCTGCACAAGGACCTGTACCGCGAGTACTCGCTGCGGCCGCCGAAGGGCGTGCTGCTCTACGGGCCTCCCGGCTGCGGCAAGACGCTCATCGCGAAGGCCGTCGCCAACTCGCTCGCCAAGAAGATGGCGGAGCTGCGTGGCGAGGACTCCCGCGAGGCCAAGTCCTACTTCCTGAACATCAAGGGCCCCGAGCTGCTCAACAAGTTCGTCGGCGAGACCGAGCGGCACATCCGGCTGATCTTCCAGCGCGCCAGGGAGAAGGCCTCCGAGGGCACGCCCGTCATCGTGTTCTTCGACGAGATGGACTCGATCTTCCGGACCCGTGGCACCGGCGTCAGCTCCGACGTCGAGACCACGGTCGTGCCTCAGCTGCTCAGCGAGATCGACGGCGTCGAGGGCCTGGAGAACGTCATCGTGATTGGCGCCTCCAACCGCGAGGACATGATCGACCCGGCGATCCTGCGGCCCGGCCGCCTGGACGTCAAGATCAAGATCGAGCGGCCCGACGCCGAGGCGGCGATGGACATCTTCTCGAAGTACCTGACCGAGAACCTGCCCGTGCATGCCGACGACATCGCCGAGTTCAACGGTGACCGTTCGCTGACGATCAAGACGATGATCGAGAAGGTCGTCGACCGGATGTACGCCGAGGTCGACGAGAACCGGTTCCTGGAGGTCACCTACGCCAACGGTGACAAGGAAGTCATGTACTTCAAGGACTTCAACTCCGGCGCGATGATCCAGAACGTCGTCGACAAGGCGAAGAAGTTCGCGATCAAGTCGGTGCTCGAGAGCGGCCAGCACGGCCTGCGGATCCAGCACCTGCTCGACTCGATCGTCGACGAGTTCGCCGAGAACGAGGACCTGCCCAACACGACCAATCCGGACGACTGGGCCAGGATCTCGGGCAAGAAGGGCGAGCGGATCGTCTACATCCGCACGCTGGTCACCGGCAAGAGCAGCAGCGCGAGCCGGGCCATCGACACCGAGTCCAACCTCGGGCAGTACCTGTAACCACCCACACCTGCCGGTCGCGTCATTCCGGCGAGCAGTCGCCAACTCCCCTGAATCCCGGTGATTCAGGGGAGTTCGCGTCTGGTCGCCGCGTGCGGGCTGGTCGGACACTGTTCGTTGACTGCTCCACGGCCAGGTAGGCGTCCCGGCCCGCGAGGCTGACGGCGACGTCGGCGATCAGCGGGTCGAAGAACCGTTCGCGGTAGATCGGGTCGACGCTGGTGCTCACCGTGAAGTACAGGCCCGACAGCACGGCCACGAACAGCGACATGTGCACCACGGTCTGCGGCACCGGCACGTGGACGCCGAACCAGGTTCCCGCGCAGGGCGGCTGACCCACCGCACACGCCTCCTCCGCCGACCACAGCACGGCGACGTCGTCGGGGACCGCGATACTGCCCAGCGCCAGGAAGAACGCGAACACCCCGGCGGTGAAGAACACCACCTGGATCGACTGCGACACCACCATCACCGCGACGACGTTGATCTGTTCGGCGCGGGACAGGGGAGTGCGCGGCACGGCGTCGCCTGCCACCTTTGCCAGCGGCGTCCCGGCGAGCAGCTCGGCGGTGTCGGTGTTCTCGGCGCGGTCCTCCCGCAGCGCGCGCACCTCGTCGCGGATCGTGGTGACCACGAACAGCAGCGCCACGAGGGCCAGGAATCCGATGACCTGCCAGAGCCGCTGCCGGCTCATCCGCGCGGCCAGCTGCCACAGCTCCCCGGTGAAGTACACGACCACGGTCAGCATGAGCAGCGGCAGCGCCCGGCCCATCAGCGTGCCGAGGGCACCGAACTGCACCCAGGCGAAACGGAACGCCCACGCGGCGATCGACCCGAAGCCCAGGTACGTCAACCAGACGGCGAGCAGGGTGATGATCACGAAGATCGGTGCCTCCGCGGCCGCCGCGCCCGTCCACCCGCTGACCGTGATGGGCATGACCACCACGAAGAGGGTCATGACCACCAGGGCGGCGCCCCGCCTGCCCGCCTCGCCGCGCGACGTGTCGAGCCGGTGCAGCAGGTACAGCCCGAACGGTGCGGCGAGCAGGATGACGCCGATGACGCCCAGCCGCAGCGCGTACCCGTAGTCGGGGCGGTCGCCGGTGACCTCGGCCAGCAGCATGGTGACCGCGGTCAGCGCGCCCACGCCGCTCACCGTCGGCGCCGACCGCGCGATCAGGTCGCGCGACCGGACCCGGCGGGTGAGGACCAGCGGCAGTCCGCGGTGCAGGAACCACTCGTGGATCTGCTTCGTCTCGAGGGCGTCGGACACGGCTGACATTGTCACCCGCCGCTGTGGTGGACTGACCCCACTATGGCGATCCGGAGGGCGAGGGGATTCACCTCGAGGTGGCCCATCTCGGCCGGTATCTCGGCGCGGTCGGCGTTCGTGGCGGCCTCGGTCGTGTTCGTCGCGCTGGCCGTCGCCGGCGCGGGCCTCGCCGCCATCCAGTACCGGACCCTGCTGTACGGCGTCGACAGCGCGGCGGCCTCACGGGTCGCGGCGGTGTCCGAGGACGTGGTGCGCGGGGGTCCCGACGCGGTGGCCCCGGAACTGCTCGAGACCGACGAGCGCATCGTCGCCGTCCAGATCATCGCCGCCGACGGCGCGGTGGTGCGGCGCTCACCGTCGGCACCCGAGACGGCGCTGCTCCCGATCGCGGAGGTGGGCTCGGGGCTACGCATCGGGATCCCGAACCGCTCCTCGCCGTACGGCAGCATCCGATTCAGCGCGCAGACCATCGACGGCGTCGCAGGCCGGTACACCGTGCTGGTGGGCGAGGGCAGCGCCACGATCGTGTCGACGCTGCGCAACGTCATCCTGGCGCTGGCGCTCGCCGCGCCCATCGTGATCGGTGTGTCCGGGCTGGCCACCTATCTGCTGGTGCGCCGGTCGTTGCGCTCGGTCGACGAGATCCGTTCGCGCGTGGCCGACATCACCACCTCCGACCTCGCCGAGCGGGTGCCGGTACCGGAGCGGCGGGACGAGATCGCCGCGCTCGCCGTCACGATGAACGAGATGCTGGCTCGCATCGAGGCGGGGCACGCCGCGCAGCAGCGCTTCGTCGGCGACGCCTCCCACGAACTCCGCAGCCCGTTGACCACGATCATCTCGGCCCTCGAGGTGGCCGTCGCACACCCGGAGGTGTTCGACACCGACCTCGCGACCTCGACGCTGCTGCCGGAGACCCAGCGGATGAAGGTCCTCATCGACGACCTGCTGCTGCTCGCCCGCGCCGACGAGCGCGGGCTGACCGTCGCGCGCGACGACGTCGACCTCGACGACGTCACCGCGGCCGAGGTGGACCGGCTGCGTCGCGGCACGACGCTCACCGTGCGGACCGACATCCGTCCCGCGCGGATCGTCGGTGATCCGGCCGCGCTGTCGCGGGTCCTGCGCAACCTGCTCGACAACGCTGCGCGGCATGCGGTCTCGCGCGTCGAGGTCACGGTCGCCCCGCAGGCCGACGCGGTGACGGTGGAGGTGTTCGACGACGGTCCGGGCATCCCGGTCGACGACCGCGTCCGCGTGTTCGACCGGTTCGTGCGGCTCGACCCCGACCGCTCGCGCAGTGGCGGCGGCACGGGTCTCGGGCTGGCGATCGTCCGCGAGATCGTCGGCGCGCACGGCGGCACGGTGGTGATCGGGGACCGCGACGGTGCGGGCACCTCGGTCGGGCTTCAGCTGCCCTTGACGGCGCCGCCGGCGTCGAGGCGGTAGCCGACGCCGCGGATCGTCTGAATGGTGCTGGTGCCGAACGGGATGTCGATCTTGCGGCGGACGTACCCGACGTAGACCTCGACGACGTTGTCGGCGCCCTCGTAGTGTGCGTCCCACACGTTCTGCAGGATCTCGGTCTTCGTGACCACGGAGTCCTTGTTGCGCATCAGGAACTCGAGGAGCCCGTACTCGCGCGGGGTCAGCGAGATCGGGGTGGCGTCGCGCTGGACCATCCGGCGGGACGGGTCCAGGGTCAGCGATCCGGCGGTCAGCACCGCGGGCCGCTGCGGCGCCGAACGCCGGACCAGCGCACGCAGTCTGGCGACCAGCACGATGAACGAGAACGGCTTGGTCATGTAGTCGTCGGCGCCGAGGTCGAAGGCGTCGGTCTGGTCGTACTCGCCGTCCTTGGCGGTCAGCATCAGCACCGGCGTCCAGACGTCCTTGGTGCGCATCCTGCGCAGCACCTCGTAGCCGTTGAGGCCGGGCAGCATGATGTCGAGGACGATCACGTCGAAGTCGTTCTCGACGGCCTGCCAGAGGCCGTCCACACCGTTGTGCGCCTCGACGACGACGCATCCCTCGGCGCGCAATCCGATGGTGAGCGTTGATGCCAGTAGTGGCTCGTCCTCGACGACTAGAACCTTCATCCCACCGGTGATTCTGCCATCCGGCCGGGTCCGGACACGAAGCCGGCGCACCACGCCGCCCGTGTCCCCGCATGCCAGGGAGGTCAACGCAAGGCATGCGGGACGAGCGTGCGTGGCGCGCCGACGGTCGAGACGGCTTGCCGCAGTGGCTAGTTCATGTTCCAGGGCTCGCCGTAGGTGGTGACGCTGTCGCCGGTGCTCGAGATGAGGCGAGCGAACGGACGCAGCAGCACGCCACCGGCAGCACCGGTCACGGTGCCGTGAGCGTTGGACACCGCGACGGCACCCTCGGCACCGGACACGTCGACCGAGAACGTGGCGACTTCCTGGATGCCGGGGCCGTTGCCCAGGTCGGCGCTGATCGACACACCCGGGAAGAGGTTCGGGGTGATGACCGATTCCAGACCGAACGGCGGCGCGGTGATGTTGCCGTCGTCGATCAGGATGTTGGGGGTGGTGTAGGAGAAGTTGATGCCCACGCCCAGCGACCAGGGGAAGCCGATCTGGTAGCCGAGTTCCAGGGTGCCCTCGAACTCCTCGGCGCCGGGGCCGGCGACGATGTACTTGGCCTTGCCGGAGTGGAACCACTCACGGGTGAGGCGGTTGCGGTCCAGCGGGAACACGCCGTTGAGGAACGTGTCCCATTGCTGGATCGTCAGCGTGCGGTCCTTGCCGTCGACGAGGCTCAGCTCGTTGTCCAGCCCGGCGTGTGAGGTGCCGGTGCTCGCGAACAGCGCCGCGATGGCCGCGATCATTGCGATCAGCACCCGACTGAATGCCTTCATGTTCTCCCTAGGTCTTCTCTGGCTCCCGCCGCGCGGCGGCCGGTGACTCCGTGCAGGACGTCACTGCCGAACGACGTCGATCGGCAGGGCGCCGACCTTTCCAAAGATTACCTGTGAGATCGCTGAGTAAAGGTTAATTTTCCGAGTCGCGGTGTTACGCGGAGCCGCCGCGCAGTCGCGCGACGTACGCCCGATACCTGTTGCGCGCCACCAGCAAAGCGCGAAGGTCGTCGATCAGGGGGTCCAGGAACTGCTTGCGGTACTCGCCGTCGCCGACCGACCGCGCGCTGACGTACATGAACGTCAGCGCACCCAGGAACATCGACACGTGGATGAGGGCCTGGGGGACGGGCAGTGTCATGCCCAGCCAGGTGCCCTGCCACGTCCCGTCCACGGTGAGGCGGGTCAGCAACGCGGGCGTCAGTGCGATCAGGCCCATCACCAGGAAGATCACCGATGTCAGCGCCGCCACGACGGCGATCTGGACGAACTGCGAAGCGGCCACCACGAACACGACGTTGGACCGCTCGCTGCGGGACAGCGGGGCGACCGTGCCGCCCTCGGGGTCGGGCAGGGCGGCGAACGGGGTGTCCTCCAGACGCGTGACGTCGACGTCGCGTACGCCGTCCGACGACAGCATCGGCCGGACCCGTTCGACGACGCCGGTGAAGACGAACATCCCCGCCAGTGACGCCATGAAGCCGATCAGCAGCCAGAGCCTGCCGCGGCTGATCGTCGTGGCCATCGACCAGACCGGACCGTTGAAGAACACCAGCACCGTCAGCAGGAGCACCGGCAGCGCGCGGGTGATCAGCGCGCCCACCGACCTCAGGTGGGACAGTGTCAGCCGGATCGACCAGCCGACCACCGAACCCACGCCGCTGCCGTTGATCAGCAGGACCACCGCGATCGCCGCCAAGGTGGAGGACAGTTCGGAGACGATCGCAGCCGGCCTGCCCGCCGCGGCGTCGACGAACGCGAGCGCCACCAGGGCGATCGCGAGCACGATGCGGCGCGCATGCCGGGTGGCCAGTCGCGACGTCCACCACGCCCCGGCCCCGGCCAATGGCAGGACGACGAGCAGGACGCCCACGATCAGCCATTCGGCGGGGGTCGGGTCGGCGTCGATGTCGATGTACCCCCCACCTGAGGCGACGGTGACGACGCGGACGGCGACGAAGACGATCGCCAGTGCGGTGAGGGCGGGCGCACTGCGCCACCACAGCCGCCGCCAGCGCGCCCGCGGGGTCAGCACCGACGGCAGCCCGAAGCGCAGGAACCACTGCTCGGCCGCGACGCGGTCGCCGGCCGGGGTCGGGGCCGTCACCCGGCGAGCCCGTGGAACGGCGTGGTGTGCGTCGGCGTCGTACTCATCGTCGACCACTGCACCAATCAACCGCGCTCACCGCAAGGAAACACGGGTAGTTAGGCTCGACCTCATGCAACGGATCATCGGTACCGAGGTCGAGTACGGCATCTCTTCGCCGTCGGATCCGACCGCGAACCCGATCTTGACGTCGACGCAAGCCGTGCTGGCCTATGCGGCGGCCGCCGGGATCCAGCGCGCCAAGCGGACCAGGTGGGACTACGAGGTCGAGTCGCCACTGCGCGACGCCCGCGGCTTCGACCTGAGCCGCGCGTCCGGCCCGCCGCCGGTGATCGACGCCGACGAAGTCGGCGCGGCCAACATGATCCTCACCAACGGCGCCCGGCTCTACGTCGACCACGCCCACCCCGAGTACTCCGCGCCCGAGGTCACCGATCCGATGGACGCGGTCATCTGGGACAAGGCCGGGGAGCGCGTCATGGAGGCGGCCGCGCGGCACGTCGCCAGCGTCCCGGGTGCGGCGAAACTCCAGCTCTACAAGAACAACGTCGACGGCAAGGGTGCGTCCTACGGCACGCACGAGAACTACCTCATGTCGCGCCAGACCCCGTTCTCGGCGATCATTGCCGGGTTCACGCCGTTCCTGGTGTCGCGTCAGGTGGTCACCGGATCGGGCCGCGTCGGCATCGGACCGGCCGGCGACGAACCCGGCTTCCAGCTGACACAGCGTGCCGACTACATCGAGGTCGAGGTCGGCCTCGAGACCACGTTGAAGCGCGGCATCATCAACACCCGCGACGAGCCGCACGCCGACGCCGACAAGTACCGCCGCCTCCACGTCATCATCGGCGACGCCAACCTCGCCGAGACGTCGACCTACCTCAAGGTGGGCACCAGCTCACTGGTTCTCGACCTGATCGAGGAGGGCCCGCAGCACGGTCTGGACCTCTCCGACCTGACGCTGGCGCGGCCGGTGCACGCCGTGCACGTCGTGAGCAGGGACCCGTCGCTGCGCGCGACCGTCGCGCTGGCCGACGGCCGGGAGCTGACCGCGCTTGCGCTGCAACGCATCTACCTCGACCGGGTGGCCAAGCTGGTCGACGCGCGCGACCCCGACCCAAGGGCCACGCACGTCCTCGAGACGTGGGCCGAGGTGCTCGACCTGCTCGAGCGCGACCCGATGGAGTGCGCGGAGATCCTGGACTGGCCCGCCAAGCTGCGGTTGCTCGAGGGCTTCCGGCAGCGGGAGAACCTGAGCTGGTCGGCGCCGCGGCTGCACCTCGTCGACCTCCAGTACTCCGACGTGCGGCTCGACAAGGGGCTCTACAACCGCCTGGTGGCGCGGGGTTCGATGCGCCGCCTGGTCACCGAACAGCAGGTCATCGACGCCGTCGACAACCCGCCCACCGACACCCGCGCGTACTTCCGCGGGGAGTGCCTGCGCCGCTTCGGCGCCGACATCGCCGCCGCGAGCTGGGACTCGGTGATCTTCGACCTCGGCGGCGACTCGCTGGTGCGCATCCCCACCCTGGAGCCGTTGCGCGGGAGCAAGGCACACGTGGGGGCGCTGCTCGACTCGGTGAACAGCGCCGCTGAACTGGTGGAGCAGTTGACGAACTGATGTGCGAGTCCAGCCCGGCTGATCGGTCGGGCGACCGGTAGGGTGAAGAGACTGGCGGGCAGCTCACGAGCCCGCCATCGAACGCAGGAGGCAGCGATGGCTCAGGAGCAGACCAAGCGTGGCGGCGGTGGTGGCGAGGATGACGACGCCACCGGCAGCTCGGCCGCAGGCCAGGAGCGTCGCGAGAAGCTGACCGGGGAGACCGACGATCTGCTCGACGAGATCGACGACGTACTCGAGGAGAACGCCGAGGACTTCGTCCGGGCGTACGTCCAAAAGGGCGGACAGTGATCTGGCCGAATAGCGACAAGCTGGCCATCTCACACCCGATCTCCGGAGCATCCCCACTTCACATGGACACGTCGTCCTTCTCCGAACTCCTGCGCAGGCAGGCCCCGCATCTGCTGCCGTCCGGGCACGACGGACTCGCCGGCGTGCCGCCGGTCTCCGACGCGCTGCCGCACGGCACCACGATCGTCGCGCTGAAGTTTCCCGGCGGCGTCCTGATCGCCGGTGACCGCCGCTCGACGCAGGGCAACATGATCGCCGGCCGTGACGTACAGAAGATCCACGTCACCGACGACTACACCGCGACCGGCATCGCGGGCACCGCGGCCATCGCCGTCGAGTTCGCCCGCCTGTACGCCGTCGAACTCGAGCACTACGAGAAGCTCGAGGGCGTCCCGCTGACGTTCCCGGGCAAGGTGAATCGCCTCGCGATCATGGTGCGCGGAAACCTCGGCGCCGCCCTGCAGGGCTTCGTCGCCCTCCCGCTGCTCGTCGGATACGACCTCGACGACTCCGACCCGCGGGGTGCCGGGCGCATCGTGTCGTTCGACGCGGCCGGCGGCTGGAACGTCGAGGTCGAGGGTTACCAGTCGGTGGGCTCGGGCTCGATCTTCGCCAAGTCGTCGATCAAGAAGCTCTACTCGCGCGTCACCGACGCCGACACGGCGCTGCACGTCGCGGTCGAGGCGCTCTACGACGCCGCCGACGACGACTCGGCGACCGGCGGACCCGACCTGGTCCGCGGCATCTACCCGACCGCCGTGGTGATCGAGGCCGAGGGAGCGGAGGAGATCGCCGAGGAGCGCATCGCCGCCATCGCCCGCGACGTCATCCAAAGCCGTTCGCGGACCGACACGTTCGGCCCCGACTCGGCCAACCATCCCGGTGAGGTCGACCTGTGAGCTTCCCCTACTTCATCTCGCCCGAACAGGCGATGCGTGAGCGCAGTGAACTGGCGCGCAAGGGCATCTCCCGCGGCCGCAGCGTCGTCGCGCTGGCCTACTCCGGGGGCGTGCTGTTCGTCGCCGAGAACCCCTCGCGCTCACTGCAGAAGGTCAGCGAACTGTACGACCGCGTCGGCTTCGCCGCGGTAGGCCGGTTCAATGAATTCGACAATCTGCGGCGCGGCGGCATCCAGTTCGCCGACACCCGCGGCTACGCCTACGACCGACGCGACGTCACCGGCAGGCAGCTGGCCAACGTCTACGCCCAGACCCTGGGCACCATCTTCACCGAGCAGGCCAAGCCCTACGAGGTCGAACTCTGCGTTGCCGAAGTCGCGCACTACGGCGAGACGAAAGCGCCTGAGCTGTACCGGATCACCTACGACGGGTCGATCGCCGACGAGCCGCACTTCGTCGTCATGGGCGGCACCACGGAGCCCATCATCACCGCGCTCAACGACACCTTCCAGGAGAACGCCGGCCTGGAGGAGGCGGCCAAGATCGCCGTCGACGCGTTGCGGGGCGGTGCCGGCGGCAACGGCGCAGAGCCGCGCACGCTGGGACCGTCGGTCTTCGAGGTGGCGGTGCTGGACGCCAACCGGCCGCGTCGCGCGTTCCGCAGGATCACCGGTGCCGCGCTCGAGGCTCTGATCCCCGCCGAGGAGTCGACTTCCGACGAGGAGAAGACGGCCGAGTAGTTCACCTCTCGTTGGGCTCCGTGCCGGGGTAGTGTCCCGTCTCGGCAACGCGAAGGGGTGACCGATGAACGGCGAGCCTGACCTCTACATCGGAGGTGCGTGGCGTCATGCGTCCGACGGCGGTACGCGCGACAGCATCAATCCGGCCGATGGCAGCGTCGCCGGGGTGGTCGACGAGGCCACCCCCGACGACGCCCGTGCGGCGGTAGCCGCGGCGCGAACGGCCTTCGACGACGGTGCCTGGCCCGCGACACCGGTCGCCGAGCGGGCGGCCCTGCTCGACCGGATCGCCGACCTGCTGCAGCGCGACCGGGAGTCGCTGTCGCTGCTCGAGACCGCCGACACCGGAAAGACGTTGCCGGAGAGCCGGATCGACATCGACGACGTCACGTCGGTCTTCCGGTACTACGCCAAGCTCGTCGGCGTGGAGTCCGACCGCCTCGTCGACGTGGGCGATCCCGCGGTCGTCAGCAGGGTGGTCCGCGAACCCATCGGCGTGTGCGTCCTCATCGCACCCTGGAACTATCCGCTGCTGCAGATGTCGTGGAAGATCGCGCCCGCACTCGGAGCGGGGTGCACCATGGTCGCGAAGCCCAGCGAGGTCACGCCGCTGTCGACCATCGCGTTCGTCCACCTCCTCGAGGAGGCCGGCGTGCCACCCGGCGTCGTCAACCTGATCCAGGGCAGCGGTGCCGTCCTCGGCGACGCGCTGACCGGCGACCCGGCCGTCGACTTCGTCTCGTTCACCGGTGGATTGGCCACCGGCCGCACCATCTCGCGGGTCGCCGCCGAGCACGTCACCAAGGTCGCGGTGGAACTCGGGGGGAAGAACCCGCACATCGTGTTCGCGGACATAGCGGCGTCCGACGGGGGTTTCGATTCGGCGGTCGACCACGTGCTGACGGGGGTGTTCCTGCACTCCGGCCAGGTGTGCTCCGCGGGCACCAGGTTGATCGTCGAGGAGTCGATCGCCGACGACTTCGTGGCCGCCCTCGCCGAGCGCGCCGCGAAGATCCGGGTGGGCAACGGGATGGACCCGGCGTCGGAGACCGGTCCGCTGGTGTCCGAGCAGCACCGCGAGAAGGTCGAAGGCTATGTCGCCCTTGGCATCTCGGAGGGCGCGAAGCTCGTCGTCGGTGGCGAGCGGCCCAGCGACCCCGCGCTCGCGGAGGGCAGCTACTACCTGCCCACGATCTTCGACCGGTGCGACAGGTCGATGCGGATAGTCCAGGAGGAGACCTTCGGGCCGATCCTGACCGTCGAGCGCTTCACCGACGAGGCCGAGGCCGTCCGCCTCGGCAACGACACGGAGTACGGCCTCGCCGCCGGTGTCCGCACCTCCGACGCCGCCCGGGGCGAGCGCGTCGTCCGGGCGCTGCGCCACGGCACGGTGTGGCTCAACGACTTCGGCTACTACACCGCCGCCGCGGAGTGGGGCGGGTTCGGCAAGTCGGGCAACGGCCGCGAACTCGGACCCGCCGGGCTCGCGGAATACCAGGAGATCAAGCACATCTGGCACAACACCGCGCCATCGCCGGCCGGCTGGTTCAAGGGTTAGGGGAAGGGCCGTCATGGTGATCAAGCAGCCTCACGCAGACAGTGGCATGGAGGACTTCGGCTACAAGGAGTCCCTGGACCGCAGCATCGGCAAGTTCGCGAGCTTCGCCGCGGGGGTCAGCTACATCTCGATCCTCACCGGCACGTTCCAGCTGTTCTACTTCGGCTTCGGCACGGCCGGTCCCGCGTACCTGTGGTCGTGGCCGATCGTGTTCGTCGGCCAGATGGCCGTCGCGCTCTGCTTCATGGAACTGGCCGCCAAGTACCCGGTGGCCGGCTCGGTCTACAACTGGTCGAAGAAGCTGGGCAGCCGCCTCGTCGGATGGATGTCGGGCTGGCTGATGCTCACCGCGTCCATCGTGACCATCTCGGCGGTGGCGCTGGCGTACCAGCTCAACCTGCCGCGCCTCTGGAGCGGCTTCCAGATCATCGGCGACGGCACCGGCGAGTACGACTACGCCGCCAACGCCGTGCTGCTGGGCACCGTCCTGATCGCGTTCACCACGCTGATCAACGCGCTGGGCGTGAAGCTGATGTCGCGGATCAACAGCGCCGGCGTGTTCATCGAGCTGATCGCTGCGGTGCTGATCGTGATCCTGCTCGCGGTCAACGTGGAGCGCGGGCCGGACGTCTTCTTCTCCAGCAACGGATACGGCGCCGGGGAGAGCGGCGGCTGGCTCGCCGCATTCCTGATCGCCTCGCTCGCCTCCGGCTACGTGATGTACGGCTTCGACACCGCCAGCTCGCTGGGGGAGGAGACCGTCGAGCCGCGACGCACCGCGCCCAAGGCGATCTTCCGCGCGATCCTTGCGTCGTTCGTCATCGGCGGCGGCATCCTGGTGTTCGCGGTGATGGCCGCGCCCAACCTCGAGGATCCCGCGCTCGGCGAGAGCACCGGCGGCCTGCAGTACATCGTCGAGCAGGTCATGTGGGGCCCACTCGGCACCATCTTCCTGATCTGCATCGTGATCGCCGTGACGGTCTGCACGCTGGCCGTCCACACCGCGGCGATCCGGCTGACGTTCGCGATGGCACGCGACAACGCGCTGCCGTTCGGTGAGCGCCTGGCCACCGTCAACCCGAAGACCCAGACGCCGATCATCCCGGCAGTCACCATCGGCGTCATCTCGGTGATCATCCTGGTCATCAACATCGGTCAGCCGAAGATCTTCACGGTGCTGACGTCGATCGCGATCATCATGATCTACCTGGCGTACCTGATGGTGACCGGTCCGCTGCTCAAGAAGCGCCTGCGGGGCGAGTGGCCGCCCAAGGACCTGAAGGAGGGCGGCTACTTCACGATGGGGCGCTGGGGTCTACCGGTGAACATCGTCGCCGTCGTGTGGGGCGTCGGCATGGCGCTGAACCTCGCGTGGCCGCGGTCGGCGGTGTACGGCGACCCCTGGTACAACACGTGGGGCGCGTTCGTCTACATCGGCGTGATCCTCGGCGCCGGCCTGCTCTGGTACTTCGTCAAGGGCCGCAACCACATCGGCACGCTGCAGTCGCACGCCGCGGAGACCACGTCGGAGGCGCTGCCCGATGCCTGACGGCACCTTCGATTACGTCATCGCCGGTGGTGGTTCGGCGGGCTGCGCTCTCGCGGCGCGGCTGTCGGAGGACGCGGGAGTCACCGTGTGCCTGCTCGAGGCCGGTCCGACCGACGTCGGCGACGACGACATCCTGGTGCTGTCCGAGTGGATGCACCTGCTCGACTCCGGGTACGACTGGGACTATCCGGTCGAACCGCAGGAGCGGGGCAACTCGTTCATGCGGCACGCGCGGGCCAAGGTACTCGGCGGGTGCTCGTCGCACAACTCCTGCATCGCGTTCCTGCCGCCCCCGGAGGCGCTCGACGACTGGGTCGCGATGGGTGCGACGGGGTGGAGTCCGGCCGAGATCGAGCCGCTGGTGCGCCGCATGGCGGGCACCGTGGGGTTGCGCGACGTGCCGCCGGGCGATCCGTGTGGCGCGGCGGTGCTGGAGTCGGCGGCCAAGGTCGGGCTGCCGACGGTCGCGTTCAACCGCGGCGAGACCGTCCGCAACGGCGCCGGCTGGTTCCAGATCAACGCCACCGAGGACGGCATCCGCAACTCCAGTTCGCATGCGTACCTGCACCCCATCCTGGAGTCGCGGCCCAACCTCGAGGTCCGCACCGGGTGCTGGGTGTCGGAGATCCTGTTCGACGACGCCAAGGCCGCGACGGGTGTGCGCTACCAGCGGCCCGACCTCACCGGCTACGACGTCGCGACCGCGCGACGCGAGGTCATCGTCACCGCCGGGGCGATCGACACCCCGAAGTTGTTGATGCTCTCCGGGATCGGCCCGACGGCGCACCTGCGCGAGATGGGCATCCCGGTCCTGGTGGACTCGCCGGGCGTCGGCTCCAACCTCGACGACCACGTCGAGGGCCTGGTGTTCTGGGAGGCGTCGCGGCCCATGGTCACCACGTCGTCGCAGTGGTGGGAGATCGGGCTGTTCACGTGCATCGACGAGGACTTGCGCCAACCGGACCTGATGATGCACTACGGCAGTGTGCCGTTCGACATGAACACGCTGCGGCGCGGCTATCCGACCACCGACAACGGGTTCTGCCTGACGCCGAACGTCACGCAGGGCCGGTCGCGCGGCACGGTTCGGTTGCGCACCAGGGACTTCCGCGACCGGCCGAAGGTCGATCCGCGGTACTTCACCGACCCCGAGGGGTACGACGAGCGGATCATGCTGGCGGGGCTGCGGCTGGCCCGTGAGATCGCCGCCCAGTCACCGCTCGCGGAGTGGGTGGCGCGCGAGTTGGCACCGGGACCCGACGCCACCACCGACGACGAACTGCTCGACTACGTCCGCCAATGCCACAACACCGTGTACCACCCCGCCGCGACGGCGCGGATGGGGGCGATGGACGACCCGATGGCGGTGCTCGATCCGCAGCTGCGGGTCAAGGGCGTCTCGCGGTTGCGGGTGGTGGACGCGTCGGCCATGCCGAAACTGCCTGCGGTGAACCCGAACATCACCGTCATGACGATGGCCGAGAAGTGTGCCGAACTCATCCGAAACGCCTGACGTCGATGACCTGACGTCCTTCCTCGGTCGGTACACGCCGTTCCAGGGCATGGCCGACGACGAACTCGGCTCGTTGGCCGCGGCGTCGACGTTCGTCACCTTCGACGGGCCGGCGCTGGTCGCCGACTACGCCACGCGGGTGCCCGACGACGTCTGGATGGTGCGGACCGGTCAGGTGTCGCTGACGGGGCCCGACGGTGCGGTGATCGACACCGTGGGCCCGGGCGGTCTGTTCGGGTACACGCCGCTGCTGGTCGAGGGCTCGATGGAGTTCGCGGCGTACACCACGGCGCCCACCACGTTGATCCGGCTGCCCGGTGGACTGGTCCGCACGCAGTTCGCGAAGCCGGCGGGTCTCGCGTTCCTCGCCGCGTCGGCGTGGACGGCGGGTTCGGCGGAACGGCCGACCGTGGCGCCCGCCACCGACAACCGCCCGGTGAGCGATCTCCTGCGCGGCGAGGTGCTGCTCGTCGAACCGGGCACGTCGGTGCGCGACGCGGTGATCCGGATGACCGAGCGCGGCGTCTCGTACGCGCTGATCCGTTCGCCCAACGGCGAACTCGGCATCTTCACCGACCGCGACCTGCGGACCCGCGTGGTCGCCAGGGGGCTGCCCGTCGACGTGCCGATCGGGTCGGTGATGAGCGCGCCCGCCCGCACGATCACCGCGGACCTGACCGCCGAGACGGTGCTGATGGAGATGCTGGAGTGCGGGCTGCGCCACATGCCGGTCATCACCCCGCGCGGCGAGGTCATCGGGGTGCTGGAGGACGCCGACCTGCTGGCGGCGTCTGCGCGGCAGAGCTTCATGCTGCGACGGTCGATCGGCTCGGCGCGCAGTGCCGACGAGTTGCGGTCGCTCGGGCGGCGGGTGTCCGGCATGGCCGCGGACCTGTATCGCAACGGCACCAAGGCCTCGGCCACCAGTGCCATCGTGTCGGTGGTGATCGACAGCCTGGTGCGAAAGGCCTTGCAGCTGGCCGTGTCCGAGCAAGACCGCATTCCCGCCGACGGGTTCGCGTGGCTGCTGCTGGGCAGTGTGGCGCGGCGTGAGGCGATGCCGTCGTCCGACGTCGACAGTGCGCTGTCGTGGCGCGACGATCTCGACCCCGAGGCCGGTCGGTTGCGTGCGATCGCGGCGCGCACCCACGAGATCCTCGACGGGTGCGGCCTGCCCGGCGACTCCAACGGTGCCGTGGCGGATCAGCCGAACTTCTCGCGCTCCCGGTCGCAGTGGGCGGTGGCGGCCGACGGGTGGCTCGAGGATCCGCTGCGCGATCGGGGACTGATCCTGTCGTCGCTGCTGATCGACGGCCGGGTGGTGTGGGGTGATCCCGCGCTGAACACGGTGTCCGCGGCGTACCGCCGGATGCGTCGCGACCACCCGAATGCGCTACGGCTGCAACGGCTCAACGCGCTGGCCGACAAGGTGCGGGCGCGGTCGCTGCGGGACGTGCTGTCGCGGCGCGGTGGCACGTTCGACCTGAAGAGCCACGCGGTGACGCCGATCGTGAACCTGGCCCGCTGGGGCGGGCTGTCCGCGGGCGTCACGTCGGCGACGACGCCGGTGCGGCTCAGTGCGGCGGTCGACGCGGGCGCGATCACCGCGTCGGACGGCGCGACGCTCGACGACGTGTTCGTGATGCTGCAGCGGCTGCGGATGGCGCATCAGGTCGACCAGTTGTCGGCGGGGCACCCGCCCGGCGACGTCATCACGATGTCGGAGCTGTCGCCGTTGAACCGCAGCCTGCTCGGTGACGGCCTGCGGGAGATCGCCGCCGTCCAGCGGCGGGTACGGGGCTCGGGGTACGTGCCGGGCTGAATCCGGCTACGGGACCTCGTCGTCCTCCCGCCCCGGGCCGATGAGGCGTTCGGGGTGGTGGAAGTGGTTGATCCGGGCTTGGCCGGTGTCGAGTTCGAGCGGCGGGATCCACTCGGTCCGACCGTCGGGGCGCTTGCGGGTGCGCCACGCGGTGGTCTCGATCAGCCGGTTGTCCGGCCCGCAGGCCAGCGTCAGGTCGCCGACGTCGGTGCGGCCGCCGTCCTTCCAGTCGGTGACGGCGTGGTGCACCTGCGAGTGGTAGCCGTCGACCGTGCAGCCGGGACGCGTGCAACCGCGTTCCCTGGCGATCAGCGCGATGCGCTGCGCCGGCGACGCGCACCGTCGGCTGCGGCCGAGGTGCAGCGTCTCGCTGGTGT
Source organism: Mycobacterium sp. PTI7 (assembly GCF_056679845.1). Lineage (NCBI taxonomy): Bacteria > Bacillati > Actinomycetota > Actinomycetes > Mycobacteriales > Mycobacteriaceae > Mycobacterium > Mycobacterium sp. PTI7. The sequence goes on along the minus strand of NZ_CM155252.1, from coordinate 2,304,589 downwards.
GCTCGTCGTACACGTGCAGATAGTGGTATGCCCGCGTCGACAGCCGGATCAGGTCCGCCATCGGCAACCGTGACCCGCCCGCCGTCAGCGCGATGCCGGCGCCCCTTTCGAGTTCCTGAAGCGTCGTCGACACGATGACGGTGACCGGCAGGCCGTTGAGCTTGCCGAGCGTGCCGGAGCAGAGCAGCATCCGGAACAGCGTCAGAACGGCGTCGTGGTTGCGTTGCGGCTGCGATCGGTAGTCGCGGTAGGTGGGTGCGGGCTCGTCGAAGGGCTCGGGTTCGGGGGCGTCGGGCGCGGGTTCGTCGAACGTCAGCTGATCCTCGGTGTCAGCGGGCCCCTCGCCCGAGTCTCCGAGGTTCGGGACGGTCGGCACCTCGTCGTCGGGGTTGCACATGCCGTAGGCGGAGAATTTCGCGAGCAGCGGCTCGGCCAGCGCGCGCAACTCGGCGCTGATGTAGCCCCGGACGTACGACGTGCCGTCGGCCTGCTGCTTGCCGATCACGAGGCCCTGCTTGCGCTTGGACTCGGCGTCGGAGTAGTCGCCGTCGGGATTGAGCACCGTCAGCGTGTACTCGGCCAGGCCGGACAGTTCCTCGGGTCCGTATTGCGTCGCCAACTCGGCGAGTTCCCGCTCGACCTGCTGGCGGGTGGCGAAGTCGACGTGGGCGGGCAACTTCTTGAAGAACGACTGGATGACCATGATGTGCTCGTCGCCGATCAGCCCCTGGGCCTGCGCGGCGGCGGTGTGCTCGAGCAGCGGCGGAAGCGGTTCGCCGGTGAACGACCGTCGGGGGCCGAGGTTCGCCGCCCGGGTGAAGCGGCGCGACGCCTCGGCGGTGCTGATCCGAGACCGGTATGCCAGCGCCTTGACCAGCGTCGTGTCGCCGAAGTCGTGCGGACTGGCCTCGGCCGCGAGCCGGTTGAGGGCGGCGTGCTGCATCACCGGGACGCGCCGCGACGCAGTTTCGACCTCGTGCAGCGCCTCCAGCAGTTCCGACGGGTTCGACCTGCCCACGTCCGCGGACGCCAACGCGTCGGCCGCCGCGACGTACGCGGCGACGGCGGCGGTCAGGTCCATGGACATACCTCGAACACTAGTTCGATGGTCCGACATCTCGGGGTTGGTTTGTGACAAGTGAAACCGTTGTGGCAGAGGAGTTTTGAGGGATCTACGAGCGTGCGGAAACTCCCGTTCCGAACCGGCGTGTCGCCCGCAGACACGCACGCTCGCGGAAGGTGTGGGGCGCGCGTTTACGAAAGGTGGGCCGACTGTCATGCGCGGCGGGTGACACGAGCGGGCGGCACTCCCCACTTCCCCCGGCATCAGCCCGTAAGCTCGGATACGTGCAGCGGCGAATCATGGGCATCGAGACCGAGTTCGGCGTGACGTGCACGTTCCACGGCCACCGACGGCTCTCCCCGGACGAGGTGGCGCGCTACCTGTTCCGGCGGGTCGTGTCGTGGGGACGTAGCTCCAACGTCTTCCTCCGCAACGGTGCGCGGCTCTATCTGGACGTCGGATCCCACCCCGAGTACGCCACGGCGGAGTGCGACAGCCTGGTGCAGCTGGTCACCCACGACCGCGCCGGCGAGCGCGTGCTGGAGGACCTGCTCATCGATGCCGAGCAGCGCCTCGCCGACGAGGGCATCGGCGGCGACATCTACCTGTTCAAGAACAACACCGACTCGGCGGGCAACTCCTACGGCTGCCACGAGAACTACCTGATCGTGCGCGCCGGTGAGTTCTCCCGGATCTCCGACGTGCTGCTGCCGTTCCTCGTCACCCGCCAGCTGATCTGCGGCGCGGGCAAGGTGCTGCAGACGCCCAAGGCCGCGACGTTCTGCCTCAGCCAGCGCGCCGAGCACATCTGGGAGGGCGTCTCGAGCGCCACCACGCGCAGCAGGCCCATCATCAACACCCGCGACGAGCCGCACGCCGACGCCGAGAAGTACCGCCGGCTGCACGTCATCGTGGGCGACTCGAACATGTGCGAGTCCACGACGATGCTCAAGGTCGGCACCGCAGCCCTGGTGCTCGAGATGATCGAGGCCGGCGTGCCGTTCCGCGACTTCTCGCTGGACAACCCGATCCGCGCCATCCGCGAGGTCAGCCACGACCTCACCGGTCGTCGTCCCGTGCGGCTGGCGGGCGGCAGGCAGGCCAGCGCGCTCGACATCCAGCGCGAGTACTACAGCCGCGCCGTCGAGCACCTGCAGACCCGCGAGCCCAACGCCCAGATCGAGCAGGTCGTCGACCTGTGGGGCCGCCAGCTCGACGCCGTCGAGAGCCAGGACTTCGCCAAGGTCGACACCGAGATCGACTGGGTGATCAAGCGCAAGCTGTTCCAGCGCTACCAGGACCGATACAGCATGGAGCTGGCCGACCCGAAGATCGCACAGCTCGACCTCGCCTACCACGACATCAAGCGCGGCCGCGGCGTCTTCGACCTGCTGCAGCGCAAGGGTCTGGCCGCCCGCATCACCACCGACGAGGACATCGAGGCCGCGGTCAACGAGCCGCCGCAGACCACGCGCGCAAAGCTGCGCGGCGAGTTCATCACCGCCGCTCAGGCCGCCGGCCGGGACTTCACCGTCGACTGGGTGCACCTCAAGCTCAACGACCAGGCGCAGCGCACCGTGCTGTGCAAGGACCCGTTCCGGTCGGTCGACGAGCGGGTGAAGCGGCTCATCGCCAGCATGTGAGACCGGCTCGGACGCGCGCCACGCGAGCGGTCGAGGCATGCCTCCGGGGGATTAAGCTTCACCAGTGGGGATCTCAAAAGTCGAGCGATTGATGAACCTCGTCATCGCACTCCTGTCCACCCGCCACTTCATCACCGCCGAACGCATCCGCAAGACCGTCTACGGCTACGGCGACAGCCCGAGCGACGAGGCGTTCTCCCGGATGTTCGAGCGCGACAAGAACGAGTTGCGCGACCTCGGCATCCCGCTGGAGACCGGCAAGGTGTCGTCGATGGATCCGACCGAGGGGTACCGGATCAACCAGAAGGCCTACGCGCTGCCACAGGTCGAGCTGACCGCCGACGAGGCGGCCGCGGTCGCCATCGCCACGCAGCTGTGGGAGTCGCCCGAACTGGTCACGGCCACCCAGGGCGCGCTGCTCAAGCTCCGCGCCGCGGGTGTCGACGTCGAGGCCCCCGACAGCGACGTCATGATCAGCACGTCGGCCGCGATGCCCGGACTCCGCGGCTCCGAGGAGGTGCTGCGAATCCTGTTGGACGCCATCGACTCCGGCCAGGCGGTCCAGTTCGAGCACCGCTCGTCGCGCACGTCGCCGTTCACCACCCGCACCGTCGAACCGTGGGGCGTGGTGACCTACCGGGGCCGCTGGTACCTCGTCGGCCACGACCGCGACCGCGACGACACCAGGACGTTCCGGCTGTCCCGCGTGGGGGCCGAGGTCAGGGCAATCGGTCCGCGCGACGAGGTCGCCCGGCCCGAGGGCGTCGACCTGCGGGAGATCGTGCACCGCGCGGTCGCCGAGTGGCCGCAGGGCGCCCAGGCGCGGGTGTGGGTCGCGGAGGGCCGGGGCACCGCGCTGCGACGCTCTGCCACCGAGGTGACACCGCGGACCGTCGGGGGACGGGCCGGCGACGAGCTGGCCATCGACATCGGCATGCACGACCGGCTGGCCCGCGAGGTCGCCGGTTACGGCGCCGACGCGCTGGTACTCGACCCGCCGGCACTGCGCGACGACGTGATCGCCCGGCTGCGGGCCCAGGCAGGAGTGGGGGCGGATCTCTCGTGACTTCCCAGCGAATGACCGGCGTCTCGACCCGCCTTGTGCGGCTGTTGAACATGGTGCCGTACTTCCAGGCCAACCCCCGGATCACCTACGACGAGGCCGCGATCGACCTCGGCGTCACGGTGGACCAGCTGCGTGAGGACCTCACGCAGCTGTTCCTGTGCGGGCTGCCCGGCTACGGTCCCGGCGACCTGATCGACTTCGAGATGGACGGCACCACCATCGAGGTCACGTTCTCGGCGGGCATGGACCACCCGCTGCGCCTCACGTCGCCGGAGGCCACCGGCATCCTCGTCGCGCTGCGGGCGCTGCTCGAGGTGCCCGGCATGGTGGACCCGGCCGCCGCGCGCAGCGCGATCGCCAAGATCGAGTCGGCGGCGGGCACGGCGAGCGGTGCCGAGGGTGGTGCGGCCGCGGCGTCGGACGAGCCGGCTCCGGTCGAGAGTTCGGCGGCGGCCGCGGTGCGGTCGGCCGTCCGCGACGACCACGCCCTCACCATCGACTACTACTCGGCGTCGCACGACGTCCTCACGACGAGGGTCGTGGACCCGATCCGCGTGGTGCTGGTGGGCGACCACAGCTACCTGGAGGCGTGGTGCCGCTCGGCGGAGGGCGTTCGGCTGTTCCGGTTCGACCGCATCGTCGACGCCCGCGTCCTCGACGAGCGCTCGGCGCCGCCCGAACCCGCGGTGGCCGCCGGGCCCGACACCTCGCTGTTCGACGGGGATCCCTCGCTGCCGTCGGCGACGCTGCTGATCGAGCCGTCGGCGTCCTGGATGTTCGACTACTACCCGCTGCGGGTCGTGCGCGAGATGGCCGACGGCACCTGCGAGGCCACCATGACCTACGCGTCGGACGCCTGGATGGCACGATTCGTGCTCGGTTTCGGCTCGGGAGTGCGGGTGTTGGAGCCGCAGTCGCTGGTCGACAGGGTGCGCGAATCCGCGGTCGCCGCGCTGAACGCCTACGAGAGTTCCCGCGCCGAAATCGCCGGGTAGACTCGGCCACGACACTTGGAGGTGACCGAAAATGGGTGGTCTGCAACCCTGGCATTGGTTGATCGTGATCGCAGTCTTCGTGCTGCTGTTCGGCGCCAAGAAGCTGCCCGACGCAGCGCGTTCGCTCGGCAAGTCGATGCGCATCTTCAAGTCGGAGATCAAGGAGATGCAGTCGGACGGCAAGCCCGAGTCGACCGACTCCGCGCCGCCCGCCGCGACCCCGATCGCCTCCGAGCGGGTCGTCCCGAGTCCCGAGCCCACGGCGCAGCCGGTGGCCGAGCCCTCCGACAAGCGCACCGCCTGACCCACGCCCCCGGCGACCGCGACGTCTCGTCGCGTCGCTAGTTGGCGTCTTCCGACGTTCCCGTGCGCACTTCCGGTCTCTTCGCCAAGTTCGATCCGCGCCGTCGACGGTCGCAGGTCAACCCCGACGGCACCATGTCGTTGGTCGACCACCTGGCCGAACTGCGCAACCGCCTGCTGATCGCCGTGGTGGCCGTCGTCGTCACGACCACCCTCGGGTTCTTCTGGTACACCCACGGCGTGTTCGGCACGCCCAGCCTGGGCGAGTGGCTGCGCCAGCCGTACTGCTCGCTGCCGGCGTCCGCGCGCGCAACGATCGCCCCCGACGGCGAGTGCCGCCTGCTCGCCACGGCGCCGTTCGACCAGTTCATGCTGCGGCTGAAGGTCGCACTGACCGCCGGCGTCGTCCTCGCCTGCCCGGTGTGGCTGCACCAGATCTGGGCGTTCATCACGCCCGGCCTCTACAAGAAGGAGCGCCGCTTCGCGTCGGTGTTCGTCGGCTTCGGCGCCACGCTGTTCATCGCCGGCTCGGTGCTCGCCTACGTGGTGCTCTCGCAGGCGTTGGCCTTCCTGCTGACGGTTGGCAGCGACGTGCAGGTCACGGCGCTCTCCGGTGACCAGTACTTCAGCTTCCTGCTCAACCTGCTGCTGGTGTTCGGCATCAGCTTCGAGTTCCCGCTGCTGATCATCATGCTGAACCTCGTCGGGATCCTGACCTATGAGCGGCTCAAGGCCTGGCGTCGCGGGTTGATCTTCGGCATGTTCGTGTTCGCGGCGTTCGCGACGCCGGGCTCCGATCCGTTCTCGATGCTGGCGCTCGCCTGCGCGCTGTCCATCCTGCTCGAACTCGCCATCCAGGTGGCCCGGTTCAACGACCGTCGCAAGGCCCGCCGCGCGGGTCTCGACGTCCCCGACGACGAGGCCGCCCCGATCGGGGAGACCGAGGACGTCGGCGCGCCGAGTCCCGTTCCCGCTCCGTCCCGCCTGACGGTCGATGACCAAGCCACCTGAGTCGTCGCTGCCCGGTGAGCTGGGCCGGTTCGCCGCGGAACTCCCGTTCGGGCTCGATCCCTTCCAGCTGCGGGCCTGCCGCGCGCTGGAGTCCGGACACGGCGTGCTCGTCTGCGCGCCGACCGGTGCGGGCAAGACGGTGGTCGGCGAGTTCGCCGTCCACCTGGCGCTCGCCGCGGGCCGCAAGTGCTTCTACACCACGCCGATCAAGGCGCTGAGCAACCAGAAGCACGCCGACCTCGTCCGGCGGTACGGCGCGGACCGGATCGGCCTGCTCACCGGTGACCAGTCGATCAACGGTGACGCCGACGTGGTCATCATGACCACCGAAGTGCTGCGCAACATGCTGTACGCCAACTCGACCGCGCTGCACGGACTCTCGCACGTCGTGATGGACGAGGTGCACTTCCTCGCCGATCGGATGCGCGGTGCGGTGTGGGAGGAGGTCATCCTCCACCTGCCGGACGAGGTCCGCCTGGTCAGTCTGTCGGCGACGGTGAGCAACGCCGAGGAGTTCGGCGGCTGGATCCAGACGGTGCGGGGCGACACGACCGTCGTCGTCGACGAGCACCGGCCGGTCCCGCTGTGGCAGCACATGCTCGTCGGCCGCCGCCTGTTCGACCTGTTCGAGGGCGGTCAGGCCGGTCCGGGGACCACGCTGGTCGACAAGGAGCTGCTGCGGCACATCTCGTTGCGCCGCGAGTCCGACCGGATGTCGGACTGGCAGCCGCGGGGACGCGGCCGGTCCGGCGGCAGGGACCGCGGTGGCAGGCCGACGCTCTACCGGCCGCCGTCACGTCCGGACGTGATCGGCACGCTGGATCGCGAGGGGCTGCTGCCCGCGATCACGTTCGTGTTCTCCCGGGTGGGCTGCGACGCCGCGGTCAAGCAGTGCCTGCGCTCGCCGTTGCGGCTCACCTCCGAGGAGGAGCGGGGCCGCATCGCCGCGGTGATCGACCGGCGCTGCGCCGACCTCGCCGACGAGGACCTCGTCGTGCTCGGCTACCACGAATGGCGCGAGGGTCTGCTGCGCGGCCTCGCCGCGCACCATGCCGGGCTGCTCCCGGTGTTCCGCCACACCGTCGAGGAACTGTTCACCGCCGGGCTGGTCAAGGCCGTGTTCGCCACCGAGACACTGGCTTTGGGCATCAACATGCCCGCCCGCACGGTGGTGCTGGAACGCCTGGTCAAGTACAACGGCGAGCAGCACGCGCCGCTGACGCCGGGGGAGTACACCCAGCTGACGGGTCGTGCGGGCCGTCGTGGCATCGACGTCGAGGGTCACGCGGTGGTGCTGTGGCAGCCCAACGACACCAGCGTCGAGCCCGCCGACGTCGCGGGTCTGGCGTCGACGCGCACGTTCCCGCTGCGCAGTTCGTTCGCGCCGTCGTACAACATGACGATCAACCTGCTGGGCCAGATGGGTCCCGAACAGTCGCGCAGACTGCTCGAGCGGTCCTTCGCGCAGTTCCAGGCCGACAAGTCGGTGGTGGGTCTGGTCCGCGGCGTGACGCGCGGCGAGAAGATGCTCGACGACATCGCCGCCGAACTGGGCGGCAGGGATGCGCCGGTGCTGGAGTACGCCCGGTTGCGTGCGGCCGTCGCCGCGAGGGAGCGGGCGCAGTCCCGGTCGTCGCGCCTGCAGCGGCGCAAGGCGACCACCGACGCGCTCGCGGCGTTGCGGCGCGGTGACGTCATCGCGATCGGTCACGGCAGGCGCAGCGGCGTCGCCGTCGTCCTCGAGGCCGCGGGCGACGCCGACGACCCACGGCCACTGGTGCTCACCGAGGAACGCTGGGCGGGCCGCATCTCGTCGGCGGACTACTCCGGCCCCTCGTCGAAGCTGGGGACGATGACGCTGCCCAAGCGGGTCGAGCACCGGCAGCCCAAGGTGCGCCGCGACGTGGCGGCCGCACTGCGGACCGCCGCGGCGTCGTTCGACGTGCCGTCGCGACGGTCGAAGCGCGACGCACCGCAGGAGCCCGACGTCGACCCCGAACTCGCCCGGCTGCGCGAGCAGGTGCGCAACCACCCCGGACACCACGAGCCCAACCGCGAGGAGCGGGTCCGGGTGGCCGAGCGGTACCTGCGCATCGAGCGCGACAACGCCGACATCGAGAAGAAGGTGTCCGCGGCCACCAACTCGCTGGCGCGCACCTTCGACCGAATCCTCCTGATGCTCACCGAGCGTGGCTTCGTGGCCGACGCCGCCCCGACCGACGGCGCCGACGACCCCAGGGTCACCGACGACGGACGGCTGCTGGCCCGCATCTACAGCGAGAGCGACCTCCTGGTGGCCGAGTGTCTCCGCCAGGGCACCTGGGACGGATTGAAGCCGGCCGAGCTGGCGGCGGTGCTGTCGTCGGTGCTGTACGAGTCCCGGGGCGACACGCCCGGTGCGGCGCCGAGTGTCGACGCGGTGAGCGCGCCGGTCCGCCGCGCCCTGGCGGCGACGCGCAGGACGTGCGCCGAGATCCGTTCCGACGAGCAGCGCCACCGGCTCTCGCCCAGTCGGGAGACCGATCCGGGGTTCGTCGCCGCGGTCTACCACTGGGCGACCACCGGGGATCTGTCCGCGGCACTGGCCGCGTCGGACACCAACGGCAGCGGGTCGCCGCTGTCCGCGGGGGACTTCGTGCGGTGGTGCCGGCAGGTTCTCGACCTGCTCGATCAGGTGCGCAACGCGGCCCCGTCGGCACCCCTGCGGGCCGCCGCGAAACGCGCCATCACCGACATTCGGCGCGGCGTCGTCGCAGTTGATGCAGGGTAGTGTGTTGCCAGCGCTTCGGTTACCCACGATGACGGCCGAGCGAGCAAGCATCAAGGAGAGACGATGAGCGGACCGCAGGGATCCGACCCGAACCAGCCGTGGTCGGGTCAGCAGTCGCCGCAGGGCGATCCGTCGGCCTGGCAGCAGCAGAACGCCACTCCCGATCAGCCCGCAGGTGACGCTCCGGCGTGGCAGCAGCAGCCGCCCGCCTACAACCCGCAGCAGTACCCCCAGACCGAGCAGTACGGTCAGCAGCCCACCGCCTACGGCCCCACGTCGTACCAGCCGCCGCAGCCCGAGCAGCAGTACGGGCAGCAGCCGCAGTACGGCCAGCCGCAGTACGGGCAGCCGGGTCAGTACGGCCAGCCGCAGTACGGGCAGCCCGGCCAGTACGGCCAGCCGCAGTACGGACAACCGGGTCAGCCCGGTCAGTACGGCCAGCCGCAGTACGGACAGCCCGGCCAGTACGGTCAGCCGGGTCAGCCGGACCAGCAGTACGGGCAATACGGCGCGCCGAACTCCGGTGACTCGTCGAAGAAGTCGCTCAAGCTCATCCTCGCGGTGGCGGGCGGTCTGGTCGCGCTGCTGGTGATCGTGGTGGTCGTGCTCGGGTTCTTCACCCCGGGGTGGTTCGTCGAGAAGCAACTCGACGTCAACGCCGCGCAGACCGGCGTCGCGCAGATCCTGGGCGACGAGGCCAACGGCTACGGCGCCAAGAACGTCTCCGACGTCACGTGCAACGACGGCGCCAACCCGCAGGTGAAGAAGGGCGACACGTTCTCCTGCGAGGTCAGCATCGACGGCACCAAGCGTCAGGTCACCGTCACGTTCCAGGACGACGACGGCACCTACGAGGTCGGTCGACCCAAGTAGCTCGCGTCAGCCGGGCAGGTCGTCGAGAGCCTTCTGCAGCCTGCCGATCGACGACGTGACGCCGTACTCGGCGGCCAATTCGGCGACCTTGCGGGGATGCCGTGCGGCCAGCGGTAGCACGTCGGAGTCGCCGGACACCGTGACGGGCGCGTCGCGTGCCACCAGCACCACCGGCTCGGCCGCGGCGATGTAGTCGGCCGCCGCCAGCAGCTTCTTGCGTTGTGCGCCCGGCATCTTCGACGACTGGTCGTTGGCGGCGGCGACGATCGCCTCGAGCGATCCGTGCTGGGCGAGCAGCGTCGCGGCGGTCTTCTCCCCGATGCCGGGCACCCCGGGCAGGCCGTCGGACGGATCACCGCGCAGCAGCGCGAGTTCGGCATAGGCGGTGCCCGCCCGCTGGAGCGGCACGCCGTAGGTCTCGGCGACCTCCTTGGGCCCGTACGTGATCGCCTTCGACAGTCCACGTCCGATGTAGAACACCCGCACCGGCACGTGCTCGTCGCCGACGAGCTGCAGCAGGTCGCGGTCGCCGCTGACGACGACGACGGGATCGGTGCGCTCGCGGGTGGCGAGGGTGCCCAGCACGTCGTCGGCCTCGTAGCCGGGCGCGCCCGCCGTCGCGATGCCGAACGCGTCCAGCATCGCCATGATCATGTCGACCTGGGGGGTCAGCTCGTCGGGCACCTCCTCGACGTCGGGATCGCCGCCCGGGTGCGCCTCCTCGACGCGGTGCGCCTTGTACGACGGGATCAGGTCGACGCGCCACCGCGGTCGCCAGTCCAGGTCGAGACACACCACCAGGCGCGACGGCCGCTCCCGGGTGATGAGCGTGGCGACGGTGTCGAGGAAGCCGCGCAACGCGTTCACCGGCCTGCCGTCGGGTGCCGTGATCGACGAGGGAACCCCGAAGTAGGACCGGAACCACATGCTCGCGCCGTCGAGAAGCAGGATGGGTGCGCTCACCCGAGTGACAGTAGCGTGGGGTATGGCCTTGACCGTCGAAAGCATCGACCACGTCGTCCTGAACTGCCGTGACGTCGAGGCCACCGCCTACTGGTACGTGCGGGTGCTCGGGATGCGGCGCGAGACGTACGGCGAGGGCCGGGTGTCGCTGACGTTCGGCACCCAGAAGATCAACGTCCGTCCCACGGGCGCCGACGGCTGGGTCACCGCCGCCGCGGACGCCCCGGGATCGCTGGACCTGTGCTTCGTCGTCGACGCCGGGGCCGACGCCGTGGGGGAGCACCTGCGCGCCCGCGGCGTCGAGATCACCGAGGGCCCGATCTCGCGGACCGGCGCCCGGGGTCCGATGACCTCGCACTACTGCCGGGATCCCGACGGCAACCTGGTCGAGGTCGCCACCTACCGGGGCGCCGATTAGCCTCGAGCGCATGGACTCCGACGTCGAGAACACCGGTCGCTTCAGCACCGACGTGTACGCCGGTCGGCTGCGCGCCGCCCAGGAGGCCACCGCGGCCGCCGGACTGGCCGGGCTGATCATCACGCCCGGATACGACCTGCGCTACCTGCTGGGGTCGCGCGCCCAGACATTCGAACGATTGACCGCGCTGGTGCTGCCGGCCGCCGGGACGCCGACCGTGGTCGTCCCGAGGATGGAGCTGGCGTCGCTACGCGAGTCCGCGGTCCCCGGTCTCGGCCTGGCCGTGCGGGATTGGATCGACGGCGAGGACCCCTACGCGCTGGTCGCCGACACTCTCGGCGGCGCTCGGGTCGCGACCGCCGTCACCGACTCCATGCCCGCCCTGCACCTGCTGCCGCTGGCCGGGGTGCTCGGCGAGGTGCCGGTGCTCGCCACCGACGTGCTGCGCCGGCTGCGGATGGTCAAGGACGCCGCGGAGATCGACGCGCTGCGCAAGGCCGGTGCGGCGATCGACCGCGTCCACGCCCGGGTGCCCAAGTTCCTGGTCCCCGGCCGCACCGAGGCCGACGTCGCGGCCGACATCGCCAAAGCGATTGTGGCCGAGGGGCATTCGGAGGTGGCGTTCATCATCGTCGGATCCGGTCCCAACGGCGCCGACCCGCACCACGAATGCTCGGACCGCGAGCTGCGCGAGGGCGACGTGGTCGTGGTCGACATCGGCGGTCCGTACGAGCCGGGCTACAACTCGGACTCGACGCGCACCTACAGCATCGGCGAACCGGCCGCCGACGTCGCGGCCCGCTACGCGGTACTGGAGCGGGCGCAGCGGGCAGCGGTCGCCGCCGTGCGCCCGGGCGTGACCGCCGAGCAGGTCGACGCCGCCGCGCGCGACGTGCTGGCCGCCGAGGGCCTCGCCGACGTCTTCGTGCACCGCACCGGTCACGGCATCGGCCTCTCGGTGCACGAGGAGCCCTACATCATCGCGGGCAACGACCTGCCGCTCGAGGTGGGCATGGCGTTCAGCGTGGAGCCGGGAATCTACTTCTCCGGCGAGTGGGGCGCGCGCATCGAGGACATCGTCGTGGTCACCGCGGACGGGGCGCTGTCGATGAACGACCGGCCGCACGAGCTGGTCGTCGTACCGGTGGGGCGTTAGTCTCCGGAGCGGTCGAGCAACTCCGACGAGCCGAGCACGCGCTCGACGCGGACCTCGATGACGACGCGCCGGGGATTGACCCGCGGGGTCCGGTACCGCTGCGCGTAGCGCAGTTCGGCGTCGCGAACGGCCTCGGTCTCGCCGCTGACGACGGACTTGCCCTCCAGCGACAGCCACCGCGCACCGTCGACCTGGCTCAGCACGGCGACGCCGCGTTCGGCGGCGTTGACGGCCTTCTGGGAGCCGCCGGTGGTGATGACGCGGGCGATGTGCGTCTTCGGGTCGAAGGTGAAGCCGACCGCCACCACGTGGGGTGAGCCGTCGGACCGCAGCGTGGTCAGCATGGCGAGGTGGCGTTCGGTGAGGAACGCGATCGCGTCGCTGGTGAGCCGCGTCGTCGCCTTGCGACCGGAAGTAGCCATCGGCACCCAACCTAGCGCAGGACATAATCGCAGCCATGAAGGACACGACGGCCCACACGGGCCCGCGCGACGAATCGGTCACGGGCGACGTGATGGTCGTGTTCGGCGGACGCAGCGAGATCGGCCTCGAGCTGGCCACCCGGCTCGCCCGGGGAGCGACGGTGGTGCTGGCCGCCCGTCGGGCCGGCGAGCTGGCCGAGGAGGCGGCGACGGTGACGGCGGCCGGCGCGGTGGCGGTACACGCGGTCGAGTTCGACGCCGACGACCTCGCGTCCCACGCGGGGCTGGTCGCGGCGATCGTCGCCGAGCACGGGCGCATCGACACGGCGGTGGTGGCGTTCGGCATCCTGGGCGACCAGGCCCGCGCGGAGGGCGACGCCGCGCACGCGGCGGCGATCGTGCACACCGACTTCACCGCGCAGGTCAGCCTCCTCACGGTGCTCGCCGCCACGATGCGCGGCCAGGGTCACGGCGACATCGTGGTGTTCTCCTCGGTCGCCGGCGCCCGGGTGCGCCGGGCCAACTACGTCTACGGGTCGGCGAAGGCGGGTCTCGACGGCTTCGCCCGCGGTCTCACCGACGCGCTGCACGGGTCGGGGGTGCGGCTGCTGCTGGTCCGGCCCGGGTTCGTGATCGGCCGGATGACCGAGGGCATGTCGCCCGCTCCGCTGTCGAGCACACCCGCCCAGGTGGCCGAGGCGGCGGCGAGGGCGCTCGCCGGCCCGCGCACGGAGATCTGGGTGCCGAGGACGCTGGGCGCGCTGGTGCTGGCGTTCCGGGTGATGCCGCGCGCGGTGTGGCGCAGGCTTCCCCGATGATCGTCGTGGTCGGCATCGGCGCCGACGGCATGGCGGGCATCGCACCGACCTCGCGGGCCGAGTTGCACCGCGCCACGGTCGTCTACGGTTCGCGCCGGCAGCTGGAGCTGCTCGACGCGTCGGTGACGGCGGTGCGCCGGGAGTGGCCGTCGCCGATGCTGCCCGGTCTGCGGACCCTGCTCGACGGCGCCGACGGCGACGTCCACGTGGTGGCCAGCGGGGATCCGCTGCTGCACGGCGTGGGCGGGGTGCTGATCCGCATGCACGGCGCCGAGCGGGTCGCGGTGCTGCCGCACGTGTCGTCGGTGACGCTGGCGTGTGCGCGGGTGGGCTGGCCGGTGCAGGACACCGAGATCATCAGCCTCGTCACCGCCGAGCCGCATACCGCGGTGCGCCGCGGCGGCCGGGCCGTGGTGCTGTCGCGGGACGGCGCCGGCCCGGCCGCGCTGGCGCGGCTGCTGACCGACACCGGCCGGGGCGACTCGGAGATGACCGTGCTCGAACAGCTCGGCGGGCCAACGGAATTGCGCCGCACGGCCACCGCCCGCGAGTGGGCGTCGCGCCCGCCGACCGGCGTGGACCCGCTCAACGTGATCGCCGTGCGCTACCTGCCCGACGAGCGCGTCCTCGCGACGCTGCCCGACGAGGACCTCGAGCACGACGGCCAGCTCACCAAGCAGTCGATGCGGGCGGTGACGCTCGCGGCGCTGGCCCCGCGGCCGGGCGAACTGCTGTGGGACGTCGGATCCGGCTCGGGCAGCATCGCCATCGAATGGACTCGCGCCGGTGCCGGGTGCCGAGCCGTCGCCTTCGAGCGCTCGGAGGAGCGGCGAACGCGCATCACCGCCAACGTGACGGCGTTCGGCGCCGCCGTGGCGGTACGGCCGGGTGCCCCCGGGGCGTTCGGCGCCGAACCCGGGCCCGACGTGATCTTCGTCGGTGGCGGGGTCAGTCAGCCCGGGTTGCTCGACGCGTGCTGGGAGCGGCTCCCGGCGGGCGGCAGGCTGGTCGCCAACGTCGTGACGGTCGAATCGGAGGCCGTTCTGGCGCAGTGGTATTCACGTCACGGGGGTGAGTTGCGGCGCTTCCAGCACTCGCGCGGCGAACCCGTCGGCGGCTTCACCGGCTGGCGGCCCGCCATGCCGGTCACCCAGTGGATCGCGAGCAAGCCGTGACCGTGTACTTCATCGGCGCCGGACCGGGCGCCGCCGACCTGATCACCGTGCGCGGCCACCGGCTGATCGAGCGCTGTCCGGTGTGCCTCTACGCCGGGTCGATCATGCCCGCGGACCTGTTGGCGCTGTGCCCGCCGGACGCGCGGGTGGTCGACACCGGACCGCTCAACCTGGACCAGATCGTCGACGAGCTGGCCGCCGCCCACGCGGCGGGCCACGACGTCGCGCGGCTGCACTCGGGCGACCCGTCGCTCTACAGCGCCATCGCCGAGCAGTGCCGGCGCCTCGACGCCCGCGGCATCGACTGGGAGGTGGTGCCCGGCGTGCCCGCGTTCGCCGCCGCTGCCGCCACGCTGGGCCGCGAACTCACGGTGCCCGGCGTCGCGCAGACCGTCGTGCTGAGCCGCGTCGCGACGCTGTCGACGGCGATGCCGCCGGGGGAGGACCTGCGCACGCTGGCGACCACCGGCGGCACCCTGGTGCTGCACCTCGCGGCGGCGCAGATCGACGCCATCGTGCCCGAGCTGCTCGCGGGCAGGTTCACGTCCGAGACACCCTGCGCAGTGGTGGCATTCGCGAGCTGGCCGCAGGAGACGGTGATCCGGTGCACGCTGGCCGACGTCGCGGAGCGGATGCATGCCGAGAACGTCACCCGCACCGCGGTGATCGTCGTCGGCGACGTGCTGGCCACCGAGGGCGGCGGCACCGACAGCTACCTGTACTCGGCGGACCGCCGCCGGGGGAGTCGGCACTAGTGCGCCTGCTGCTGCTCGGCGGTACCGGTGAGGCACGCGCGCTGGCCGCCCGCCTGCACGACCGGGTCGAGGTCATCAGCTCGCTCGCCGGCCGCGTGCCGAATCCCGCGCTGCCGGTCGGACGCGTGCGGATCGGCGGCTTCGGTGGCGCGGACGGGCTGCGGAAGTGGTTGGCCGACAACTCCGTCGACGCCGTCGTCGACGCCACGCACCCGTTCGCCGCGACCATCACCGCGAACGCGGCGGCGGCATGCCGCGCCGCGGGTGTGCCCCATCTGGTGCTGGCGCGGCCGGCGTGGTCGCCGGGTCGCGCGGTCGTGGTGGGCTCCGACGTCGAGGCCGCCCGCGTGGTCGCCGAGCACGGCCATCGGCGGGTGTTCCTGACCACCGGCCGTACCGGGACCGCGGCCTTCGTCGGCGTCGACGCGTGGTTCCTGATCCGCGCCGTCACCGCGCCGGACCCGGACACCCTGCCCGCCGACCACGAACTGCTGCTGTCCCGCGGGCCCTACCGCGTCGACGGTGAGCGGGAACTGTTGCGGCGACATCGGATCGACGCGCTGGTCACCAAGAACAGCGGCGGTGCCATGACGCACGCGAAGCTCGACGCCGCCGACGATCTCGGCGTGACCGTCGTGATGGTGGACCGACCGCCGCTGCCCGACGGCGTCGACGCGGTGGCGACCGTCGACGACGCCTGCTCCTGGGTCAGCTCCCGGTGAGCAGGGCGATGCTGCCGAGGTCGCGGATGGCCTGGCACCCGCGCTCGAGCATGACCCGCATCATCTCGTCGCCGCGATCGGTGTTGGCGGCGAACGCGCAGCCGAGCGTGGTGATCAGCGGCGCCTGCAGCATGCCCAGCCGGTAGTCCCGCCAGCACGCATCGCGGTCGTAGTCGGTGACGCCGTGGGCCAGCAGTTCGTCGTGGTAGGCGGCCACCAGGTGCTCGTCGAGGTCGGCGCGCAGGGCCGGCAGCAGGCTGGTCGCGGTGAAGTAGGCCAGGTCGCGTGCGGGCAGTCCGGCGCCGAGGGTCTGCCAGTCGACCACCGTGATCGCGGTGCGGTCGGGGGTGAACAGCAGGTTGTCGAGCCGGTAGTCGCCGTGCATCAGCGAGAAGCGGCCGGGCTCGGCGAGCAGCCACGGCGTCACCTTGGCCATGGATTGCGTTGCGGTCTGGCGATTCTCGTCGGTCATCTGGTCGCCGAGCCGGTCGAGCGTGATCTGCGTGGCCATGACGGCCAGATCGCCCATCCCCTTGGCCACGTCGGCGTTCGGCAGTGGCATCACCAGGCCGGGGAAGTCGGCCCACGCCGGGTCGCACCACGTGGGGCCGTGCAGGCCCGCGATCGCGCGCACCGCGAGTTCGGCCTCGGCCGCGTCGCAGCCGCCGATCTGGTCACCTTGCACGGCGGGGGCCATGTCGGCGAGCAGCAGCACGATGTCGCCGCCGTCGTCGGAGATGTCGCAGTAGTACACGTCGGGGATCGGCACCCGGACCGCGTCGGCGATGCGGGTGTAGAAGGCGTGCTCGGCGCGGTACCCGAGGGCGACGCGCTCGCGCACCGTCTCGTCCTGCGAGGGCAGCTTGACCGCGAACGTGCGGGGCAGGGCGACGCCGTCGTCCGAGTAGGTGACCGTCAGCCGGTACGTCGCCCCGGTCTGGCCGGTGCCGATCGGTGCGGTGTCGACGGTCGCGACGTCGGCGCCGAGCGCGGCGGTGAGGAACTCCGGTGTCACGTCGACGGGGCTGCGCGGAATCGATACGGCCATACCCGAGTCCGACGTCATGGGGCCGGACACTATCGGCGGTGCTGACAGCTGTCAACGATTCTCGACGGCGGTCGGCGGGCCGATCAGTCGGGGTATCGGCGCAGCGTGAACACGCGGTCGCCCGCACTGCTCGCGTGCCAGCGGGTCTGTGACGACCCGATGATCAGCAGGCAGCGCATGTCGACGTCGGCCGGGTCGAGGTCGCCGAGGCGCACCACGCGGACGTGCTCGCGCGGCCCGGCGACGTCGCGGCCGATCACCACCGGGGTGCCGGGATCGCGGTGCTCCAGCAGGATGTCGCGCATGGCGCCGACCTGCCAGGTGCGGGTCTTGCTGGCGGGGTTGTAGATCGCCAGGACCAGGTCGCTGGTGGCGGCCGCGGTGAGGCGCGCGGCGATGACGTCCCACGGCTTGAGTCGGTCCGACAGCGAGATCACCGCGTAGTCGTGGCCCAGCGGTGCGCCCACCCGGCTGGCGACGGCCTGGGCCGCCGTCATCGCCGGGATCACGCGCACGTCGACGTCCGGCCAGGCCTCGGCCTCCTCGAGCACGGCGGTCGCCATCGCGAACACGCCGGGGTCACCGGACGAGACGACGGCCACCGCGCGGCCCGCCCGCGCCAGCGTGCAGGCCAGCCGCGCGCGCTCGGGCTCGTCGGTGTTGTCGCTGGGGTGCAGGGTCTGACCGTCGCGCACGCCCACGCGGTCGAGGTAGGGCGCGTAGCCGATGAGGTCGGTCGCGGCGGCCAGTTCGCGCCGCGACTGCGGCGTCATCCACTCGGCGTCACCGGGTCCCAGGCCCACGACGGCGACGCTGCCCGCCGGCTCGGGCGACGGTTCCGGCGCCGGCGTCATCCCGGGCACCATGGCGATCGCGAAGTACGGCACCGAGCCGGGATCGGCGTCGGCGGCGGGCAGTACGCGCTGCCGTTCGGTGCTGGCCCGTTCGACGTAGAACGTCCGATCGAGCCGGCCGGACTCCGAGAGTGCCTGCAACACCGCGGGATACGTGCGGCCGAGCTTCATGATGACGGCGGCGTCGGTGTCGAGCAGCCGGCGCCGGAGTTCGGCGGGCGGCAGCGTGCCCGGCAGGACCGTCAGGACCTCGTCGCCCTGCACCAGCGGCGTGCCGGTGGCCGCCGAGGCCGCGCTGACCGACGTCACGCCGGGCACGATGATCGCCTCGAAGCGTTCCGTGAGCCGGGTGTGCATGTGCATGTACGAGCTGTAGAACAGCGGGTCGCCCTCGGCGAGCAGGGCGACGTCGCGGCCGGCCTCCAGGTGCACGGCGATCCGGTCGGCCGCCTCGGCGTAGAAGTCGGCCATCGCGCCCGCGTAGCCGCCGGGGTGGTCGCTGGTCTCCGTCGTCACCGGGTAGACGAGGTGCTCCTCGATCTGACCGGCCCGCAGGTACGGTTCGGCGATGCCGCGCGCGATGCTCCGGCCATGTCGCGCACTGTGATACGCCACGACGTCGGCCTCGCCGATCACCCGGGCGGCCTTGACGGTGACGAGTTCCGGGTCGCCGGGGCCGAGTCCGACGCCCCACAGCCTGCCGCGTGCGGTCATTCGCGTTCGCTGGCGATCGCGTTCACGGCGGCCGCGGCCATCGCGCTGCCGCCGCGCCTGCCGGTCACCACCAGGTAGGCCATCCCGCGGGGGCGGGCGATCAGCTCGTCCTTGGACTGCGCCGACCCGACGAACCCGACGGGACCGCCGAGCACGGCAGCCGGGACGGGCGCCCCCTCGTCGATCAGTTCGAGCAGCCGGAACAGCGCCGTCGGCGCGTTGCCGATCGCCAGCACGGCGCCGCCCATCCGCTCCGCCCACAGGTCGACGCCCGCCGCGGAGCGCGTGCTGCCCAGTTCGACGGCGAGGTCGGCCGCACGCGGATCGGTGACGAGCGGCACCACCTCGTTGTCGGCCGGCAGCCGCGCGCGGGTGATGCCCGAGGCCACCATCGACGCGTCGCAGAGGATGGGCGCACCGGCCGCCAGCGCCGCGTGGGTGCGGGTCACGACGTCGTCGGTGAACGACACGTGGTCGGCGACGTCGACCTGGCCGCAGGTGTGGATCATCCGCACCACGACACGGGACACGTCGTCGGGGAAGCGTGCCAGGTCGGCCTCGGCGCGGATGGTCGCGAACGACTGGCGGTAGATCTCCGCGGCATCGCGGACGTAGTCGAGCACCCGCTCACCCTACGGGGGGCTGCCGGGCCGGAGTCCCGCGCCGGTCACTCGCTCAGCACCGCCGAGGCCGCCAGCGCGTCGAGCACTCCGGGATCCTCGATGGTGGGCGGCACCGTGAACTCCTGGCCCGCCGCGATCTGGCGCATGGTGCGCCGCAGGATCTTGCCCGACCGCGTCTTCGGCAGAGCGGGTACGACGAGGACGTCCTTGAGCGCGGCGACGGGGCCGATCTGCTCGCGGACCAGCGCTACGACGTCGGCGCAGAGCGTCGCGGGGTCGACGTCGGCGCCCGACTTGAGCACGACGTACGCGACGGGGCGTTCGCCCTTGAGCGCGTCGGGGACGCCGATCACCGCGCACTCGGCCACCGCGGGGTGCGTCGCGACCACGGCCTCCATCGAACCGGTGGTCAGCCGGTGGCCGGCGACGTTGATCACGTCGTCGCTGCGGCCGAGCACGAAGAGGTAGCCGTCGTCGTCGAAGTACCCGGTGTCGCCCGTGGCGTAGTGCCCGGGAAACGCCCGCAGGTAGGAATCGACGAAGCGTTCCGGCGAATTCCACAGTCCCAGTAGCGATCCGGGCGGAAGGGGCAGCGCGATGACGATGTTGCCCTCCCGATTCGCGCCGAGCTCGGCGCCATCGGCGTCGACGACCTTCACGTGGTAGCCGGGCACCGGCAGCGACGCGGACCCTGCCTTCACCGGCATCGGCTCGAGCCCGCGCAGGTTGGCGCAGATCGACCACCCGGTCTCGGTCTGCCACCAGTGGTCGACCACCGGCCGGCCCAGTCGGTCGGCCGCCCAGTGGTAGGTCTCGGGGTCGAGCCGCTCGCCCGCGGCGAACACCGTGTGCAGCGACGGCATCTCGTGGTCGGCCAGCAGGACGCCCTCGGGATCCTCCTTGCGGATCGCGCGCAGGGCGGTCGGCGCACAGAACAGCACGTTGACGTCGTGCTCGGTGACCACCCGCCAGAACGCGCCCGCGTCGGGGGTGCCCACGGGCTTGCCCTCGTAGAGCACGGTCGTGGCGCCGGCGATCAGCGGCGCGTACACGATGTAGGAGTGGCCGACCACCCAGCCCACGTCCGACGCCGCCCACATGACGTCACCGGGGTGCACGTCGTAGATCGACGCCATCGACCACGCCATCGCGACGGCGTGACCGCCGTGGTCGCGAACCACGCCCTTCGGCTTGCCCGTGGTCCCCGACGTGTAGAGCACGTAGAGCGGGTGGGTGGCGGGCACGGGCACCGCGTCGGCCGGCGGCGCACCGGCCACCACGGTGTCCCAGTCGAGCCAGCCCTCGGGCGTCGCGTCGTCGGAGGACACCTCCGGGCGGTGCTTGACCACGACGATCGACGGTGGAGAGGCGCTGAGCGACAACGCCTTCGACACCGTCGGCAGGTAGTCGACGGTGCGGCCGGGCTCGAGGCCGCCGGTGGCGGTGAGCAGCGCCGTCGGCTGGGCGTCGTCGATCCGCGCCGCCAGTTCGGCCGCGGCGAACCCGCCGAACACGACCGAGTGGATCGCGCCGATCCGTGCGCAGGCCAGCATCGCGACGAGTGCCTCGGGGATCATCGGCAGGTAGATCACCACCCGGTCGCCGAGGCCCACGCCGAGCCGCGCCAGCGCACCCGCCAGCGTGGCCACCTCGTCGCGCAGCTCGCGGTAGGTGAACCGGCGGCGGGAGTTCGTCATCGCGGAGTGGAAGATCAGCGCGGCGCGGTCGCCGTGCCCGGCGTCGACGTGCCGGTCGAGCGCGTTGAAGCTGGTGTTCAGCATCCCGTCGGGGAACCAGCGCCAGGCGTGCGGGTCGGTGTGGTCGAGTGCCGAACTCGGCGCGGTGTGCCAGTCGATGGCCTCGGCGGCGCGCAGCCAGAACGCCTCCGGGTCGGTGATGCTGTCGCGATGCGCGCCGGTGGTGGCGGCAACGGATTCCGGAACGCTCAACGGCCTTCCTTCCTGGCGGTGTGTCGGTCCCGTGCAAGCTAGGCGCGGCAGCGTTGCATCACGGTTGCACCGGGACTGCCCAGGACGGCGTCCATCGTCTACGCTCGCCAGTCATCGGCGTCGCCCGGCGTCAATCTGCTTGACCGCGAACACATCCGAAGGGGCATGCCATGAACCGACTCACGCTCGACACCGCGACGAGGATCGTCTCGGCCGCCACGGCCAGGGCGACGGAGATCGGCCAGCCGATGAACGTCGCCGTGGTCGACGACGGTGGGCACCTCGTCGCGTTCGCCCGGATGGACGGCGCGATCAAGGCGAGCATCGACATCTCGATCCGCAAGGCGCGGACCTCGATCCTGATGAACCTGCCCACCAGCGCGCTGATGGACGTGTGCCAACCGGGCGGCGAGCTGTACGGCCTCGAGCAGCTGTCGGGCGGCATGGTGCTGTTCGGCGGCGGCCTGCTGCTGGAGGTCGACGGTGAGGTCGTCGGCGCCATCGGGGTGAGCGCGGGAAGCGTCGAGCAGGACGTCAGCGTCGCCGAGGCGGGCGTTGCCGCGCTCTGACGCCGTGCCGCCCGGCATGTCCTGACCTGCCGTGCAACGAACATGCAACGTGACCCAGCGCACAATCGCAGACGTGACGGAACCCGTACTGGACCCGGCGGCCGACTACCCACTGAGCGTGCACCGCACCGACGTGCTGTTCACACCCACCGGAAAGTCGATCGAGGACATCACGATCGAGGCGGTGATGGCCGGTGAGGTCGGCGCCGAGGATCTGCGCATCACGCCGGACACGCTGCGCCTGCAGGCGCAGCTCGCCGAGAAGGTGGGCCGCCCCCAGCTGGGTGACAACCTGCGGCGCGCGGCGGAGATGACGGCGATCAGCGACGAGCGCGTCCTGGAGATCTACAACGCACTGCGGCCGAACGCGTCGACCAAGCCAGAGCTGGATGCGATCGCCGAGGAACTCGAAACCGTTTACGGCGCAACGTTGCTGGCCGGCCTCGTCCGCGAGGCCGCCGACGTCTACGAGCGCCGCGACGTCCTGGCGACCGGCGAGTAGGAGCATCCGATGACCGCAGCACCGCAGCACGGCACCGACGGCGTCCGGCACTCCAAGCGCACCGAGGTGCTGGAGAACCGCCCGGTCAACCTCGACGGGTTCGTCGAGGAGTGGCCCGAGGCCGGCATGGTCGCGATGGACAGTGCGTTCGACCCCGCCCCGAGCGTGCGGGTGGCCGACGGCCTGATCGTCGAGATGGACGGCCGGGCCCGCGCCGACTTCGACTTCATCGACCAGTTCATCGCCGACAAGGCGATCGACGTGGCCAGCACCGAGGAGTCGATGGCGCTCTCGGCCCAGCACATCGCGCGAATGCTGGTCGATCCCGGCGTGTCTCGCGACGAGGTGCTGTCGGTGACCCGCGGCCTGACCCCGGCCAAGCTGCTCGAGGTGGCCAAGGCCATGAACATCGTCGAGATCATGATGGGCATGCAGAAGATGCGGGCCCGGCGCACGCCCGCCAACCAGGCGCACTGCACCAGCGCCCGGGACAACCCGCTGCAGGTGGTGTGCGAGGCGGCCGAGGCGGCGATCCGCGGCTTCGCCGAGGTGGAGACCACGCTCGGCGTGGTGCGCTACGCGCCGCTGGTCGCGATGGCGCTGCTGATCGGCAGCCAGGCCGGCGAGGGTGGTCCGCTGACGCAGTGCGCGCTCGAGGAGGCGACCGAACTCGAACTCGGCATGCGCGGCATCACCGGCTACGCCGAGACGATCTCGGTGTACGGCACCGAGGCGGTGTTCGTCGACGGCGACGACACGCCGTGGTCCAAGGCGTTCCTCGCGGCGGCCTACGCGTCGCGCGGCATCAAGATGCGCTTCACGTCGGGCACCGGCTCCGAGGTGCAGATGGGCAACGCCGAGGGCCGCTCCATGCTGTACCTCGAGATCCGCTGCATCCTGGTGGCCAAGGGCGCGGGAGTCCAAGGGCTGCAGAACGGTTCGATCTCGTGCATCGGCGTGCCCGGTGCGGTGCCCGCGGGCATCCGGGCCGTCGCCGCGGAGAACCTCATCGCCTCGGCGGTGGACCTCGAGTGCGCGTCCGGCAACGACCAGTCGTTCTCGCACTCGCCGATGCGGCGCACGGCGCGGCTGATGCCGCAGATGATGCCGGGCACCGACTTCGTCTGCTCGGGGTACTCCGCAGTGCCCAACTACGACAACATGTTCGCCGGGTCCAACGTGGACGCCGAGGACTTCGACGACTTCAACACCCTGCAGCGCGACTTCCAGATCGACGGCGGTCTGCGGCACGTCCGGGAGCCGGAGATCCTGGCCGTCCGGCTGCACGCCGCGAAGGCGCTTCAGGCGGTGTTCCGCTACCTCGACCTCGCGCCGATCACCGACGACGAGATCGACGCCGCGGTCTACGCGCACGGCAGCAACGAGCTGATCCCGCGCGACGTCCTCGAGGACTTCAAGAGCGCCCAGCAGGTGATGGACCGCGGTGTCACCGGTCTCGACATCGTCAAGGCGCTGGAGTCGACGGGCTTCTCCGGCATCGCCGATCACGTGCTCACCGTGCTACGCCAACGGGTCTCGGGCGACCTACTGCAGACCTCGGCGATCCTGACCAGGGACCTCGTGCCGCTGTCGGCGATCAACGATCGCAACGACTACGCGGGACCGGGCAGCGGCTATCGGCCGTCCGGCGCCCGGTGGGAGGAGATGAAGCGTCTCCGACACGTGACGAGCGCGGCCAACCCGGAAGTCGAGGTGGACTGAGATGACGTCACCGGTCGAGACGCGCACGCTGGCCTTCACCGAGGTCGGGCCCGCCGAGCGCGGCACCAGGTCCGACGAGGTCGTGGTGTCGGTGTCGCCGGCATTCGCGGACTTCTTCTCCAAGACCATCACCGGGCTGTCGCACGCCGACGTGATCCGTCAGTTGCTCGCAGGCATCGAGGAGCAGGAGGTGGAGGCGCGCTGCATCCGGGTGTCGCACAGCTCCGACCTGGCGGTGGTGGCCCACACCGGCGCCAAGCTGTCCGGATCGGGCATCGGGATCGGGCTGCTGTCCCGCGGCACCACGATGATCCACCAGCGCGACCTGCCCCGGCTTTCGAGCCTCGAGCTGTTCCCGCAGTGCCCGTTGATGACGCTGGAGACCTACCGCCAGGTCGGATCCAACGCGGCGCGGTACGCGAAGGGTGAGTCGCCGGAACCGGTTCCGACGATGAACGATCAGATGGCGCGGCCCCGCTGGCAGGCGAAGGCGGCGCTGCTGCACCTCAAGGAGACCGAGCAGATCCGCAAGCAGGTGCGGCCACTCGAGGTGTCGCCGCAATTCTCGGCGGTCGCCGCGAGCTGACGGCCCACCACGTGGCGATCCTCGCCGTCGGGGTCGACATCGGCAACTCCACCACCGAGGCCAGCCTGGCGTCGGTCGGCCCGGACGGCCACGTCGACTTCCTCGGGAGCGCGCTGACCCCGACCACTGGTGTCAAGGGCACCGTCGGCAACGTCGACGGCGTCGTCGCCGCGGTCACCCACTCGCTCACCGGCGCGGGCGTGGCGCTCGCCGACCTCGACGTCATCCTGCTCAACGAGGCGACCCCGGTGATCAGCGGTCTGGCCATGGAGACGATCACCGAGACCATCATCACCGAGTCCACGATGATCGGTCACGACCCCCGCACGCCCGGCGGCCGTGGCCTCGGCGTCGGGGAGGTGGTCGCGTTCGGCGCGCTCGCCGACGTGGCCGCCGGCACCGCCGTCATCGTCGCCGTGCCCGGCGGCGTCGACTTCGAGGCCGCCGCAACGGAGATCAACGTGGCCCGCGCCCGCGGGGTGGCCGTCGAGGGCGCGATCCTGTGCCACGACGACGCCGTGCTCGTGGTGAACCGGCTCGACGCCAGGATCCCCGTCGTCGACGAGGTGTCCCGCATCGACGCCATCCCACTGGGCATGCGGGCGGCGGTCGAGGTCGCCGCACCGGGGCAGTCGATCCGGACCCTGTCCAACGCCTACGGTCTGGCCACCATCTTCGGCCTCGACGCCGACGAGACGAGGCTGGTGGCGCCCGTCGCCCGCGCGCTGACCGGGACCAGGTCGGCCGTGGTGATCCGCACGCCGTCGGGCGACGTGGGGGACCGCGTGATCCCCGCGGGATCGCTGGTGCTGACGGGGGAGCGGCGGCGCGCCACCGTCGACGTCTCCGGCGGCGCAGCCGACATCATGGCCGCCGTCGAGCGCGTCGGCCCGCTGCTCGACGTCACCGGCGAGTCGGGCACCAACACCGGCGGGATGATCTCCGGCGTGCGGCAGAGCATGGCCGACCTCTGCGGCCACGACCTGGCCGACATCCGCATCGGCGACCTGCTCGGCGTCGACACGTTCGTCCCGCAGGAGGTGCGCGGCGGCCTCGCCGGCGAGGTGGCGTTGGAGAACGCCGTCGCGCTGGCGGCGATGGTGCGGACCCGGGAGAGCGGCATGCAGGCCGTCGCCGACGCGGTGCGCGAGCGGTTGCGCGCGGTGGGCGCCACGCGGGTCGACGTCGTGGTCGGCGGCGTCGAGGCCGAGATGGCGGTGCTCGGGGCCCTGACGACGCCCGGCACCGACCGTCCGCTGGTGGTGCTCGACCTCGGCGGCGGCTCCACCGACGCCGCGCTGATCACCGCCGACGACGCCGTCGACACCGTGCACCTCGCCGGTGCCGGCGATCTGGTGACCAAGCTGATCGACGCCGAACTGGGCACGCAGAACCTCGAACTCGCCGAGTCGATCAAGCGCCACCCCCTGGCGAAGGCCGAGAGCTTCTTCCACGTGCGGCTCGAGAACGGCACCGTCCATTTCTTCGAGAAGCCCTTGCCCGCACCGGCGTTCGGCCGCGTCCTGACCCTCGGCGAGCACGCGATGACGCCGATCCCCACCCGGCACTCGCTGGACCGCATCCGGACCGTCCGCCGCGCCGCGAAGGACCGGGTGTTCGTGGTCAACGCCCTGCGCGCCCTGGCCCGCATCGCGCCGGAGGGCGACCTGCGCCGGATCGGGTTCGTGGTGCTGCTCGGGGGGTGCGCGCTCGACTTCGAGATCCCGCAGCTGATCGCCGACGCGGTGGCGCCCTACGGGATCGTCTGCGGCACCGGCAACGTCCGGGGCACCGAGGGGCCCCGCAACGCCGTCGCCACGGGGCTGGTGTCGTCCTTCGCCCGGCGGCACGCGACGTGAGTGGCGGCAAGGCGCCGGTCCGGCCGGTGGTCGTGGTCCGCAGCGCCGCGGCCGGGCCGGTCGAGGACGCGGTCCTGGCCGGCATCGAGGAGGAGGGCGTCCCGTACCTCGTCGAGCGCGACGCCGGTCCGGACGGTCGCGGGTGCGCGGCCGCCGTCGACCTCGCCAGGGTCGCCGCTGACCGGTCGCCGCTGGGGGTCGGCGTCGGGATCGATGCCGCGGGCGGCGTCTGCGTCCAACCGGAGAAGGTGTTCGACCCGATCACCGACCTGACGGCGGCGCCCGCCGACGGGCCGGCGAGGGCCCGACTGCTGGGCCACGACGCCGCGCGCATCTGCGTCGGCCTGCCGTTGAAGGGCGCGGGACCGCCGGACCGCTAGTCCCGCCGCCGGTATCCGTCCTCGGTGGCCACCAGCACCTCGCCGACCGGCGGGCTGCCGCACGCTCGGCCGCATCCGACGAAGTGCCGGTGCACGCCGGTCGGCTCGAGGACGGCCTCGGCGGCGTCGCGGCGGACGTCGGTGAGCGACCGTTCGCATCCGGGGCTGCCTGTGCACGCGCTCACCGACAGCCACGGCGAGTCGGCGTCGAACACCAGGCCCAGGGGTGCGAGGACCCGCAGTGCCACGTCGGCCACGCCCTCGTCGAGATCGCACACCAGCACCGAGCGCCACGGCGTGATGACCAGCGGCGCCTCGATGGCCGCGAGGAATTCCGCTGTCCGCGCCTCGAGGACACCGAGCCGCACGGCCGCACCGAGCGCCACGCCGCCGTCGTCCTGGGCGATCCACCCCACCGGCGGCCGGACCTCGGGCGGCCAGGTGGCGCCCGCGTCGGCCGTCCGCTCCAGACCGTCGAGCAGCACGTCGGGTTCGTCGAGTTCGTCGATGCGCCAGGCCTTGTCGCGGATGCCGACGAACCGTCGGGCGATGCCGGTCAGCACGTCGACGGCGTCGTCCAGCGCGACCCGCACCCCGGTGTCGACGCCGGAGAGCAGGACCGCGCCGACGTCGGGCGTCAGCGCGTGCACGGCCGCGTCGGTGCCGAGTCCGGACACGTCGCCGCGCCCGTCGTCGACGCCGAACAGGAACCGCCCGGGCAGTCCCTCGAGGACGGCGTCGCGCTGGATCGCCGCGTCGAGGGCCAGCACCACGGCGCGGACGTCCGCGGTGCCGCCGGAGCGGCCGGACAGCGGGGACGCGACGACGTTGCGCACCCGCTCGTGGCTCGGCGAGGGCAGCAGGCCGGCGTCGGCGACCGCGTCGGCGAAGGCGTCGGTGTCGGTCACGCCGCGGGCCTGCACGTTGCCGCGCGAGGTGAGTTCCAGTGTCGCCGAACCGAACCGGGTCGCAGCGGCGGCGAGCGCGCCGAGTTGTGCTGCGCTGATCATCCCGCCGGGCAGGCGGATCCGCGCCAGGGCGCCATCGGCCGCCTGGTGCATCTGCAGCGCTCCCGGGCAGGCGTCGTCGGAGCCGCTCCGGCGGCGACCTCCAACGTCTGCGCGGCTTCGGGTCACCCCCCTACGGTACGGCGGTCAGCCTTCGCGGTGCCACGACCTCGGAGTAGTGCGAGGCGTCGCCGGTGATCACGCGGCTCGTCGCACCGTGCACGTCGACCGGCACGTCGCCCGCGAGCGTCACGCGGCTGAGCTTGCGGTACTGGTCGTCGTAGTCGGACACCGCGTAGTGCTGCGTGGCGCGGTTGTCCCAGATGGCGAGGTCGCCGGGCAGCCAGTTCCAGCGGATCGTGTTCTCCAGCCGGGTGACCCGGGCCTGCAGCAGTGCCAGCAGGGTGGCGGACTCGTGGTTGCCCAGCCCGACGAACCGCTTCACGAAGTGCCCGAGGAGCAGCACCTTGCGCCCCGTCTCGGGATGGACGCGCACCGCCGGGTGCTCGGTCTCGTAGGTGTCGGAGACGAATTCCTCGCGGAACTGCCGGGTGGCGTCGGCGGCGTCCTGGCGGCGCTCGTCGATGTCGCGGATGTAGTCGTAGTCGTTGGTGTGGATGGCCCGCAGGTTCTCGACGAGGTACCGCAGCGGCTCGGGCAGCTGGTCGTAGGCGGCCTCGGTCGACGCCCACGTGGTGGTGCCGCCGTACTCGGGCAGCGTGACCGCTCGCAGCAGCGACGCCTTGGGGATGCGGTCGACGAACGTGACGTCGGTGTGCCACGAGTTCGCCTTGTCGTAGCGCGAGTCGATCGGCAGGACGTCGGTGCCGCGGGACAGCACGGTCGGGTGCGCCAGCGTCGGGGTGCCGAGCAGGCGGGCGAACGCGAGCTGCGAGGCGTCGTCGAGGTGGTGCTGGTCCCGGAAGAAGATCACCTTGTGGGTCAGCAGCGCCTCGTTGATCGCCGCGACGGTGGCGGTGTCGAGGTGGGCGCCGAGGCGGACGCCGTCGATCCGGGCGCCGATGTGGGCGCCGAGCTTGACGACGGTGGGGACCCCCGCGTGGGCGGACGGAGAAGGAGATGCCATCCCGTCATTCCCGCAGAGCCCGCCATCGAGCGCCACGGTTTCGCTTCCCACGAGCGGAACTCACCGCGTCGAGCAGCCTTGTGTGACGTGCATCACCTCGCGGTCGGACGTGTTCCGTGCCGCACGAAACCCGCTCAGGCGGTACCGCCGGTACTACCTTCTTCTCAGCAGTACGCCCGCACCGACAACGACGTCCGCGGGCGCTCATCGAGAGGAACGACCATGTTCGCACTCATCCTTTTCGCAGCCCTCGTCGTCGCGCTCGTCGCGATGCTCGGCCTTCCGTACCCGCAGTCCTGGCAGAGCCGCTGGGGCAACAGCGATCGCTGACGTCGTCGCGCGCCGCGCCGCGACGCGGGGTCCGACCGGCCCCGCGTCGCGGTGCGGTACGAATAGGGCGTGGCTGAAACTCCGTCGGTGCCGACCATCCTCCTGCTGTCGACGTCCGACACCGACCTGATCGCCGCCAGGACCAGTGGTGCGGGCTACCGCTGGGCCAATCCCTCGCGGCTGGTCGAGGGCGAGCTGGCCGAGCTGCTGGACGGCGTGCAGGCGGTCGTGGTGCGCATCCTGGGCGGCTACCGGTCGTGGCAGGACGGCATCGACGCGGTGGTCGCCTCGGGCGTGCCCGCCGTCGTCATCAGCGGCGAGCAGTCGCCCGACGCGGACCTCATGAGCCACTCCTCGGTGCCGGGCGGCGTCGCACTCGAGACGCACGTCTACATGGCGCAGGGCGGCGTCGAGAACCTGACGCAGATGCACGCGTTCCTGTCCGACACGCTGCTGATGACCGGGTTCGGCTTCGCGCCGCCGGTGGCCACGCCGACCTGGGGTGTGCTCGAGTGCCCGGCAGGCAACGAGTCCACCAACGACGGCCCCCGCGTCGCGGTCCTCTTCTACCGCGCCCAGTTCCTGGCCGGCAACACCGCCTACGTCGGTGCCCTGTGTCACGCCATCGACGCCGCGGGCGGCAGGCCCGTCGCCATCTACTGCGCGTCGCTGCGCACCGCCGAACCGGATCTGCTCGAGCTGCTCGGCACCATGGACGCGTTGGTGACCACCGTGCTCGCCGCCGGTGGCGCCACCCCGGCGGCCGTCGGAGCGGGCGGCAACGACGACAGCTGGAACGTCGCGCACCTCGCCGCACTCGACGTGCCGATCCTGCAAGGTTTGTGCCTCACCTCGTCGCGCAGCGTCTGGGCGGCCAACGACGACGGCATGTCCCCGCTCGACGTCGCGACGCAGGTGGCGGTGCCGGAGTTCGACGGCCGGATCATCACGGTCCCGTTCTCGTTCAAGGAGATCGACGACGACGGCCTCATCTCCTACGTCGCCGACCCGGAGCGGTGCGCGCGGGTGGCCGGCCTCGCGGTGCGCCACGCCCGGCTGCGGCACGTGCCGCCCGCCGACAAGCGGGTGGCCCTGGTGTTCTCGGCCTACCCCACCAAGCACGCCCGCATCGGCAACGCCGTCGGTCTCGACACCCCGGCCAGCGCCGTCGCGCTGCTGCGCGCGATGCGCACGGCCGGCTACGACATCGGCGAGGTGCCCGGCGTCGACGCCGGCGACGGCGACGCGCTGGTGCACGCCCTCATCGAGCGGGGCGGGCAGGACCCGAACTGGCTCACCGAGCAGCAGCTGGTGGGCAACCCGATCCGGGTGTCGGCCGCCGAGTACCGCGAGTGGTTCGCCGCTCTGCCCACCGACCTCACCGACGCCGTCACCGCGCACTGGGGTCCCGCGCCGGGTGAGCTGTACGTCGATCGCAGCAGCGATCCCGAGGGCGAGATCGTCATCGCCGCAATGCAATCGGGCAACGTCGTCATCATGGTGCAGCCGCCGCGCGGCTTCGGAGAGAACCCGGTCGCGATCTACCACGACCCAGACCTGCCGCCCAGCCACCACTACCTGGCCGCGTACCGCTGGGTGGATCGCACGTTCGGCGCCGACGCCGTGGTGCACCTCGGCAAGCACGGCAACCTCGAATGGCTGCCGGGCAAGACGCTGGGCATGTCGGCGAGTTGCGGCACCGACGCCGCGCTCGGCGACCTGCCGCTGATCTACCCCTTCCTGGTCAACGACCCGGGGGAGGGCACCCAGGCCAAGCGCCGAGCCCACGCCGTCCTGGTCGACCACCTGATCCCGCCGATGGCCCGGGCCGAGAGCTACGGCGACATCGCCCGGCTGGAGCAGCTGCTCGACGAGCACTCCACGATCTCCGCACTCGACCCTGCCAAGCTGCCCGCGATCCGGCAGCAGATCTGGACGCTGATGCGGGCGGCCAAGATGGACCACGACCTCGGGCTGTCCGACCGTCCGGACGAGGACGTCTTCGACGACATGCTGCTGCACGTCGACGGCTGGCTGTGCGAGATCAAGGACGTCCAGATCCGCGACGGTCTGCACATCCTCGGCCTGGCGCCCGAGGGCGACGTCGAACTCGACCTGGTGCTCGCCATGCTGCGCGCCCGCCAGCTGTTCGGCGGCGAGCAGAACGTGCCGGGACTGCGGGAGGCGCTCGGCCTGGCCGAGGACGGTCAGGACAGTCGCATCTCGGTCGACGCCGCCGAGACCGAGGCGCGCCGCCTCGTCGCCGCGCTGCAGGAGTCCGGGTGGGACGCCGCCGCGGTGGACGGCATCACCTCGGACCCGGCGGTCGCCTCGGTGCTGCGGTTCGCCGCCGACGAGGTCGTCCCCCGCCTGCGCGGCACGTCGCGCGAGATCGACCAGATCCTGCACGCCCTCGGCGGCGGGTTCATCGACTCCGGGCCCTCGGGATCGCCGCTGCGCGGGCTGGTCAACGTCCTGCCGACGGGACGCAACTTCTACTCGGTCGACCCGAAGGCGGTGCCGTCCCGGCTGGCGTGGGACACCGGTGTCGCACTGGCGGATTCGCTGCTGACCCGCTACCACGCCGACCACGGCGAGTGGCCGCGGTCGGTGGGGCTCTCGGTGTGGGGCACGTCGGCGATGCGCACCTCCGGCGACGACATCGCCGAGGTGTTCGCGCTGCTGGGCGTCCGGCCGGTGTGGGACGACGCGTCGCGGCGCGTCGTCGACCTCGAGGCCATGTCGCTCGACGAACTCGGCAGGCCCCGCATCGACGTGACGGTGCGGATCTCCGGCTTCTTCCGCGACGCCTTCCCGCACGTCGTCGCGATGCTCGACGACGCGGTGCGCCTGGTGTCGCGGCTCGAGGAGGCCGACGAGGACAACTACGTGCGTGCGCACACCCGCGTCGACCTCGCCGAGCACGGTGACGAACGCCGCGCCACCACCCGCATCTTCGGGTCCAAGCCCGGCACGTACGGCGCCGGGCTACTGCAGCTGATCGACAGCCGCAACTGGCGCGACGACCAGGACCTCGCCGAGGTGTACACCGCGTGGGGCGGGTTCGCCTACGGCCGCGGCCTCGACGGCGCACCGGCGACCGCCGACATGAACACGGCCTACCGGCGGATCGCGGTGGCGGCCAAGAACACCGACACCCGCGAGCACGACATCGCCGACTCCGACGACTACTTCCAGTACCACGGCGGCATGATCGCGACCGTCCGCGCGCTCACCGGCCGCGACCCCGCCGCCTACATCGGCGACAACACCCGGCCGGAGTCGGTGCGCACCCGCTCGCTGTCCGAGGAGACCAACCGGGTGTTCCGCGCCCGCGTGGTCAACCCGCGGTGGATGAACGCGATGCGCAGGCACGGCTACAAGGGCGCGTTCGAGATGGCCGCGACCGTGGACTACCTGTTCGGCTACGACGCCACCGCGGGGGTCATGGCCGACTGGATGTACGAGCGGCTCGCCGGGGAGTACGTCCTCGACGAGGAGAACCGCAAGTTCATGAACGAGTCCAACCCGTGGGCGCTGCACGGGATGGCCGAGCGGCTGCTCGAGGCGGCCGGCCGCGGCATGTGGGATCAGCCGGAGCCCTCGACGCTGGCCGACCTGCGGCAGGTGCTGCTCGAGACAGAGGGTGACCTCGAGGGCTGAGCGGTTTCGTCGAGACTGCGCCGGCGGTCGTGATCTCTGCGGAAGCACGACCGTGGGCGCAGTCTCGGCGCCATTGAGTAGGTTGATCACATGCCCGTGACCTTCGCCGACGTCGCCAAGTCGGAGTACATCCTGCTCACCACGTTCACGAAGGACGGCAGGCCGAAGCCGACCGCCATCTGGGCCGCGCCGGCCGGCGACGCCCTGATCGCGATCACCCAGGAGAAGTCCTGGAAGGTCAAGCGCATCCGCAACACCTCGCGCGTGACCATCGCCGAGTGCGACCGCGGCGGCAAGCCGAAGGGTGAGGCCGTCGAGGCGTCGGCGACCATCCTGCCGAAGTCGGCGAACGCCAAGACCTACGACGCGATCGGCAAGCGGTACGGCGTGGTCGGCAAGGTGTTCAACGTCTTCTCGAAGCTGCGCGGCGGCATGACGAAGAACGTGACGATCGAGCTAACGCCGGCCCAGGCGGGTTGAGATGGCGCCGCAGTTCAAGGACGTCTACGGCGAGAAGTACCTGCTGCTGACCACGTTCACCAAGGACGGGCGGCCCAAGCCCACGCCGGTATGGGGGGTGCCCGACGGCGACCGGCTGGTGATCAGCACCGACGACGGGTCCTGGAAGACCAAGCGCATCAACAACACTCCGCGCGTCACCATCCAGAAGTGCGGCGTGCTCGGCAAGGTCAAGGGCGAGCCGGTCGAGGCGGTGGCCCGCAACCTGCCGAAGTCGGAGACCCGGCGGGTGTTCGACATGGTCACCAGGCGCTACTGGTGGCATGCCTGGTGGTGGATCCCGCAGGCGCGCCTGCGCGGCGGTGTCGACAAGGTGCACGCGGCGATCGAGGTGCGGGCGGCGGACCCGGCGGGCAGGAGCGAGGCGACCGGGGGATCGAACCCGGGCGATAAGCCGTCCGGAACCTGACCGGCCGTCGGAACGTTCTCACGACATGGCAATGCGGCTCTTTCTGGTCTACGTCCTCGCCGAACTGGCAGTGGTCGTCGGACTCGCGTCGACGATCGGCTTCGGCTGGACGTTCCTGATCCTGGTGGGCACGTTCGCCCTGGGGTTGGCCGTCGCCGGATCGCAGATCAAGCGGCAGGTCCGTCGGCTGCAGTCCGGTCTGACGTCTCCCCAGGGGGCCGTCACCGACGGAGCGCTGGTCGCGCTCGGCGTCGTCCTGACGGTGCTCCCCGGCCTCGTCACGTCCGTGCTCGGCCTGCTGCTGCTCGCCCCGCCCACCCGGGCGCTCGCGCGTCCGGCGGTGGCGGCGCTCGCGGCCCGCGGTCTGGGCCGGATGCCGCTGATCGTGACCACCGCCGGCACCGCACCGCGTGGGCCGCGGCGCGGGGAGTACATCGACGGCGAGGTCGTCGACGTCACGGACACCGAACAGCCCGGCCTGCCGCCGACCTTCGGTCGACCACCTGCGCCGTGACGTGACCACACTGCTGCTCAACGGGCGGATCCACAGTCCGGCGATGCCGGATGCGACGGCGATGGCCGTCGGCGACGGCCCGGACGCCACCGTGCGGTGGCTGGGTTCCGACGACGTGGGCCGGCTGCAGTTCCCCGACGCCGAGGTCGTCGACCTGGCCGGCGCCTTCGTGGCTCCGGCGTTCGTCGACGGTCACGTCCACCTGACCTCCACGGGACTCAACGTCGACGGCCTCGACCTGCACGAGGCGACGTCGCTCGAGCATCTGTTGCGTCTGGTCGGCGACCACGCGCGGCGCACCCCCGACGGCCCGATCTGGGGACACGGCTGGGACGAGTCGGCGTGGCCACGGCCCGTGGCCCCGACGACCGCCGACCTCGACGCGGCGGTAGGGGACCGACCGGCCTATCTCGCGCGCGTCGACGTGCACTCGGCGGTCGCGTCCACCGCGCTGCGCGCCCTGGTGCCCGAGGTCGTCGCGGCGCCGGGCTGGAGCCCGCAGGCGCCGCTGACCGCCGACGCCCATCACCTGGTCAGGGCCGCCGCGCGCGGCCTGCTGACGGGCGAGCAGCTGACGGCGGCGCGGATCGCCGCACTGGACCTCGCCGCGAGCCACGGCGTCGTCGCGGTCCACGAGTGCGCGGGACCGGCGATCGGCGGCCTGGAGGACTGGCTGGCCGTCCGCGACCTCGCCCACGGCGTCGACGTCGTCGGGTACTGGGGTGAGGCGGTCACCACCGCCGCCGACGCCCGTGACCTGATGGACGCCACCGGCGCGGCCGGCCTGGCGGGTGACCTGTTCGTCGACGGCGCCCTCGGCTCGCGCACCGCCTGGCTGCACGACCCCTACGCCGACGCCGACACCCGCGGCAACGCCTACCTCGACGTCGACGCCGTGGCGGCACACTTCCGCGCCTGCACCGAGGCGGGCATCACCGCCGGATTCCACGTCATCGGTGACGCGGCCACGGCGGCGGTGGTCGAGGCGTTCGGCCGCGTCGTCGACCAGTTCGGGGCACCCGCGGTGGCGCGCTGCGGCCACCGCCTCGAGCACCTCGAGATGGTGTCCGACGAGCAGGCCGCCCGGCTCGGCGCATGGGGCGTCATCGCCAGCGTGCAGCCGCACTTCGACGCCGTCTGGGGCGGCCCCGACGGAATGTACGCGTCCCGGCTCGGGCCCGATCGGGCCGCCGGGCTCAACCGGTTCGCACTGTTAGCATCCTCAGGCGTGCCACTCGCCTTCGGTTCCGATTCCCCCGTGACCAGCATCGATCCGTGGTCGACCGTGCGTGCCGCGGTCCACCACCGCACCCCGGGCAGCGGGGTGTCGGCGCGGGCGGCGTTCGCCGCGGCCACCCGCGGGGCGTGGCGGGCCGCCGGGGTCCGCGACGGCATCACCGGCACGCTGGTGCCTGGTGCGCCCGCGTCCTACGCCGTCTGGGAGCTGCCCGGCGGTTCGGAGTCGCTCCAGGTGACCGCGCCCGCCGATCAGGTGCAGCGGTGGTCCACCGAACCGAACTCGCGGGTGCCCGCACTGCCCGACCTCGACCCGGGACGTCCCCTGCCGCGGTGCCGCACGACCGTGCACCGGGGGGTCGTCCTCCATGGCTGAGCCCGAGTCGGCGACCTCGCCCGCCATCGACGCCGAGCCCACGGACGACGACAGCGCACCCGGGTTGGCGGCGCATCTGCGCACGCGGACCTGGCAGGTGCTGTCCCCGCGGCTGATCCGGCTGAGCGCGTCGATCGCCGGCGGCCTCGCGCTGTGCCTGGCGTTCCCGCCGTTCGGCTGGTGGTTCCTCGCGTTGCCCGCCGTGGCGCTGCTGGCCTGGGTGCTGCTGGAACCGGCGACGACCCTGCGCGGTGGCCTCGGCTACGGCGTCGTGTTCGGTCTGGCGTTCTACCTGCCGCTGCTGCCGTGGATCAGCGGCCTGGTGGGCGCCTTCCCCTGGGTGATGCTCTCGGCGCTGGAGGCGCTGTTCGTCGGCGTGTTCGGGTTCCTGGCGGTCGTGGTGCGCCGGCTGCCGGGGTGGCCGCTCTGGTTCGCCGGCGTGTGGATGGTGGCCGAGTGGCTGAAGTCGGTGGTCCCGTTCGGAGGCTTCCCCTGGGGTGCGGTGGCGTTCAGTCAGACCGACAGCCCGCTGCTGACCGTGGCCCGCCTCGGTGGAGCCCCGCTGGTGTCGTTCGTCACCGTGCTGGTCGCGTTCAGCCTCGTGGCGCTGGTGCTCGAGGCGGTGCGGTGGTGGCGGACCGACCATCACCTCGCGCGGATCTCGGTGCCCGCCGTCGTCGTACCGGGCGTCTGCCTGGTGGTGATCCTGCTGCTGATCGCGCTCGCGGGGCCCGCGGTCCGCAAGGCGGGCGTGGGAGCGGGTGACGACGAGTCGGTCGTCGTCGCGGCGATCCAGGGCAACGTGCCGCGTCTGGGCCTGGACTTCAACGCCCAGCGCCGGGCGGTGCTCGACAACCACGTCCGCGAGACCAAGCGGCTGGCCGAGGACGTCCGGGCCGGGCGGGCGCCGCAGCCGGCGATCGTCGTGTGGCCGGAGAACTCGTCGGACATCGACCCGATCGCCAACCCCGACGCCGCCGAGCAGATCACGGCCGCCGCCGACGCGATCCGCGCACCCATCCTGGTGGGCGCCGTCGTGAAGGCGCCCGGTTACAGCCCCGACAACCCCGTCGCCCACAACACGGTGATCGTCTGGAATGGCTCCGCGGGCGATGCGCCGGGTCCCGGCGAGCGGCACGACAAGAAGATCGTGCAGCCCTTCGGTGAGTACCTGCCGTGGCGGAGCTTCTTCAGCATGCTGTCGTCCTACGCCGACCGGGCGGGCTACTTCGTCCCCGGCGAGGGCAACGGCGTGGTGACCGCCGCCGGGATCCCGGTGGGCGTCACCACCTGCTGGGAGGTCATCTTCGACCGCGCGGCCCGGGAGTCGGTGCTCAGCGGCGCCCGGCTGCTGACCGTGCCGACCAACAATGCGACGTTCGACGAGTCGATGAGCGCCCAGCAGCTGGCGTTCGCGCGTCTGCGTGCCGTCGAGCACGACCGGTACGTCGTGGTCGCGGGCACCACCGGCATCAGCGCCACGATCGCACCCGACGGCCGCGAGCTGGCGCGCACCGCGTTCTTCGAGCCCGCCTACCTGGACATGCAGGTGCGGTTGAAGTCGGACCTCACGCCCGCGACGCGCTGGGGACCGATCGTGCAGGGGCTCCTGGTCATGATCGGGGTGTGTTCCGTGGTCGCCGCGATGCTGCACAATGGAGCTTTCGTGCGTCGCCGGAGGGCGTCCGCACCCGACGACGGAGGAGTGGCATGACCGACCAGCGAGGAGCCTTGCGGTCGCGCATGACGTCGGAGCTGGACCGCTCGTGAGCGACATCGGTGGCGATCGCCCCAGTCAGCGCACGCTGGTCATCATCCCGACCTACAACGAGCGCGAGAACCTGCCCCTGATCGCATCGCGCGTACACGCCGCGGTGCCGCACTGCCACGTCCTGATCGTTGACGACGGCAGCCCCGACGGCACCGGCGAGCTGGCCGACGAGCTGGCGCTGGCCGATCCGGACCGGGTGCACGTCATGCACCGGGTCAGCAAGGACGGCTTGGGCGCCGCCTACCTCGCAGGGTTCGCGTGGGGCCTGGGCCGCGGCTACTCGGTGCTGGTGGAGATGGACGCCGACGGGTCGCACGCGCCCGAGGAACTGCACCGCCTGCTCGACGCGGTGGACGCGGGCGCCGACCTCGCGATCGGCTCGCGCTACGTCGACGGGGGCGAGGTGCGGAACTGGCCGCGCCGGCGAATGATCTTGTCGCGCACGGCGAACGGCTACTCGCGGATCTCGCTCGGGGTCGACGTCAACGACATCACCGCGGGCTACCGGGCCTACCGGCGCGAGGTGCTCGAGAAG
This sequence comes from Mycobacterium sp. PTI7, assembly GCF_056679845.1. Lineage (NCBI taxonomy): Bacteria > Bacillati > Actinomycetota > Actinomycetes > Mycobacteriales > Mycobacteriaceae > Mycobacterium > Mycobacterium sp. PTI7. Next base: position 2,266,183 of record NZ_CM155252.1, on the reverse strand, counting down.
ATCGACCTCGGGGCCGTCGACTCGAAGGGCTACTGCTTCCAGGTCGACCTGACGTGGCGCACGATCAGTGCGGGCTTCGTGGTGGTCGAGGTGCCGATCACGTTCACCGAACGCGAGCTGGGCAAGTCCAAGATGAGCGGCTCGAACATCCGCGAGGCGATCGTGCGGATCGCTCAGTGGGGAATCCGCGGGCGCATCGATCGCGCCCGCGGCGTCGTCCGCTAGGGGTCAGTTGCCGCGGCGGCGGGTCTTGATCAGGTCGAGGCGCTCCTTGAGCAGCTCGTCGAGTTCCTCCACCGAGCGGCGCTCGAGCAGCATGTCCCAGTGCGTGCGCGGCGGCTTGACCTTCTTCTGCTCCGGCGCCTCGCCGTCGATCAGCGTCCCCTCCATGCCGTTGCGGCACGGCCAGGTGCCGGGGATCTCGGCGTCGTCGGCGAACGGGACCTCGAACTCCTCGCCGTTGTCGGTGCGGTAGCGGGCCACCTGACGCGGCGCCAGGTCGTGATTGCGGTCGGTCTCGTAGCTCACGGCTCCGAGCCGGCTACCCCTCAACACACGGTCAGCCATGGTCACCACTCCTTCTGAAGATTTCGTCCGGGTACGTCAACGCGTTGCGGCGCCGAGAAGTTCCCGACCCAACGATCCATGATACCGGGATACCCACGATCGGCCGTTTAGAGTCTGATGTCGTGGAGACCGCGACCCGCAGACGCGCCAAGTCCCAGCCCTGCCGCTGGTGTGGCCGCGACGTCGCCGACGCGGGCATCGGCAGGCGCAGGCAGTACTGCAGGCAGTCGTGCCGGCAGCGCGCCTACGAGCAGCGGGCACAGGTGAAGGGGACGTCGGTGCCCGTCGACGCGGTGGTCCTGACCGCCGACGAGGCGGCGCAGCTCGCCGATCGCGTGTACCAGGTGCGGTGCGCCGCCGAGGACGTCGCGACCGCCGTCGACGAGGGTGCCGACGCCACCGAGCTGCGCGACCTGTGCGAGGCGCTGATGCAGGCGGCGAAGGCCGCGGACGGCTGGCGCTAGGTTTCTCCCTCCGCCCCGCGGGTAGCTGCACGCCCGTGGCCACGAACGACGGGCGCGCCGACCAGTTGCGCAGCGCCGCAAGGGAAGTGTTCGGCTTCGACGAGCTGCACCCGGAGCAGCTGGAGGCGATGACGGCGCTGATGGCGGGCCGCGACGTGCTCGCGGTGCTTCCGACCGGCTCGGGCAAGTCGGCCATCTATCAGGTGCCCGCGGTGCTCCTCGACGGCGTCACCCTGGTGGTGTCACCGCTGATCGCGTTGCAGCAGGACCAGATCGCCGGACTCGCCGACACGGGAGCGCGGAGGGCGGTGGCCATCCACTCCGGCCAGGGCGTCCACCAGACCGAGGACACCTGGTCGGCGGTTGATGGGCACGACGCCGAGTACGTCTTCCTCTCACCCGAGCAGCTGGCCAACGACGGCGTCGTGGCGCGCCTGGCCCGGACCGGGGTGTCGCTGATCGTCGTCGACGAGGCGCACTGCGTGTCGGCGTGGGGACACGACTTCCGCCCCGACTACCTGCGGCTGGCGGACGCCTTCGCGGTCGTCGCCCCGTCCGCGCCGCTGGTCGCCCTCACCGCGACCGCGTCGACGGTGGTGCGCGACGAGATCGTCGAGCGGTTGCGGCTGCAGGACCCGCGCATCGTGGTCGGCGGCTTCGACCGGCCCAACCTCCGGCTGGAGTCGCGGCAGTTCGTGCAGGACGCGGACAAGCGCGCTGCCGTCGTGGAGACCGTCGCCGGCCTGGTCGGCCCTGGTCTGCTGTACACCGCGACCCGCCGTGACGCCGAGCGCTACGCCGCCGACCTGACCGAGCGCAACATGCGTGCGGCGGTGTACCACGCGGGCCTGTCGGTGGGTGAGCGCAATGCCGTGCACGAGGGGTTCCGCGGCGGCCACCGCGCCGAGGAGTTCGACGTGGTGGTCGCCACGTCGGCGTTCGGGATGGGCATCGACAAGCCGAACGTCCGGTTCGTGGTGCACGCCTCGGTTCCCGACTCGCTCGACTCCTACTACCAGCAGATCGGCCGGGCGGGCCGCGACGGGGAGGATGCGCTCGCGCTGCTGTGCTACCGCGCCGAGGACCTCGGTCTCGCCACGTTCTTCACCGTGCACCGCCCCGACGAGGAGCTGCTGGCGGCGGTCTACGGCGCACTCGACGTCGAGCGGCCCACGCGGCTCAAGCAGCTGCGCGCCGACCTCGACGTACGCGGGCGCACGCTGACCAACGCCGTCAACCTGCTGGAGCAGGCCGGTGCTATCACCCAGACGCGCAAGGGCTTCGTCTCGAGCGGCCGGGGCGCCGACGACGCGGTGCGCGCGGCGGGCGAGGTGGTCCGGACGCGGGAGCGCATCGACCGCAGTCGCGTCGAGATGATGCGCGGGTACGCCGAGACGCGCGACTGCAGGCGGCAGTTCCTCCTCGGCTACTTCGGCGAGACGCTGCCCGGTCCGTGCGGCAACTGCGACCGGTGCGCGGAGCGGGCCGCCGCCGCCGGGGTGGCGCCGCCCGCGATCCCGGTCGACACCCCCGTGTCCCACCGGGAATGGGGACGCGGCGTGGTCATCGGGGGCGATCCGGAGCGCATCACCGTGCTGTTCGACGACTACGGCTACCGCACGCTCGCCATGGCGCTCGTCGAGGAACGGAACCTGCTGAGCGCCGGGTGACCTCGCGCGAGGCACCCCGTCGCAGGGTCCGGCGTCGTACGATGAGGCCTCCGACCGCCGAGATGGGTAGCCGTGTCCTCGTCCCCGCCCCCTGCCGCCCCGGCCACCCCGGGTGACGGCGTCCGACGCGTCTGGACGTTCGACGACTTCACCCTCGACGTCGCGCGCTACGAACTCCGGCAGCGCGGCACCGTGATCCGCGTGGAGCCGCAGGTGTTCGACGTGCTGGTGCTGCTGGTCCGCAACCACGACCGGTTCGTCGCCAAGGAGGAGCTGTTCGACTCCGTGTGGGGCGGGCGCTTCGTCGGTGAGGCCGCACTGACCAGTCGCATCAAGGCGGCCCGTCGGGCGCTCGGGGACGACGGCGAGTCGCAGCGCTTCATCCGGACGGTGCGCGGCCGGGGATACCAGTTCGTCGCCACCATCGATTCCGGCGCGGCCGCGGTCGCGCCCGCGCCGCGTCAGCACATCGCGTTCTGCCGCGCCTCGGACGGCGTCCGGTTGGCGTACGGCGTCGCGGGGGAGGGCCCTCCCCTGGTGCGGGCCGCGAACTGGATGACCCACCTGGGCTACGACATCGAGAGCCCGGTGTGGCGGCACTGGGTGCGCGATCTCGCCGCACACCACACGTTCATCAGGTACGACGAGCGCGGCTGCGGGCTGTCCGACTGGGAGGCGGCGGACTTCACCTTCGACGACTGGGTGGACGATCTGGAGACCGTGGTGGAAGCGCTTGGGCTGGAACGCTTCCCGCTGCTTGGCGTGTCGCAGGGCGGTGCGGTGGCCGTCGCCTACGCGGCACGGCATCCCGACCGCGTCACGCACCTCGTCCTGTGCGGCGCCTACGCGCGCGGACGAGCCGTGCGAGCCACCAGCGACGAGGAGAGTCGCGCCGCCGCACTCGATCTCGACCTCGCCCGCGTCGGCTGGGGCCGCGACGACCCCGCCTTCCGGCAGGTCTTCGCCGCGCAGTTCGTGCCCGACGGCACCCGCGCGGACTGGGAGGCGTTCGACCATCTGCAGCGCCGGACCACGTCGCCGGAGAACGCGGTCCGCTTCCTCGAGGAGTTCTCGCGCATCGACGTCCGCGACCACGCCCGGGCGGTGGCGTGCCCCACGCTGATCCTGCACTCGCGCGACGATCGCCGGGTGCCGATGCGCTACGGCGAGGAGCTGGCGGCCCTCATCCCCGACACCCGGCTGGTGGCGCTGGCCAGCAACAACCACCTGCTCGTGGAGACCGAGCCCGCGTGGCGGGTGTTCTGCGACGAGGTCGAGAGCTTCCTCGCGACCTGACCGCGGGGATCTCCACGCAATCTCCACGCAATCTTCATGTACCGCCTCGACCTGCGATCCATCATGATCACATGAGAAAACAACTCCGCACCCTGCTGGTGGGTCTCAGCGCGATGATCGCCCTGGGGACGCTGTCCGCCTGTTCCGGTGGGTCGTCGAGCGAGTCGTCGTCCACGGCGTCGCCGTCGACCACCTCCGCCTCGAGTCCCGCGCCGTTCCCCGCCTCGGCCCGCTACATGGCCGACGCGGAGGCCGACGGCAAGAAGATGACCATCGGCATCTCCGTCGACGGCGACAGCGTGACCGCCTACGCCTGCAACGGCGTCGACGACGAGGCCTGGTTCTTCGGCAACCAGACCGACGGGAACATCGACATCACATCGAAGTTGCGCGACACCCTCGACGCGTCGTTCGACGGCAGCGACCTCAAGGGCGACCTGACGATGAACGGCGTCACCTACGACTTCACCGCCGCCGCGGTGTCCGCACCCGCCGGCATGTACACCGCCGACCTCGACGGCGCCCGCGCCTCGTGGATCGTCCGACCCGACGGCTCGGTGATCGGCGTGCAGTTCAACGGCGGCATCACCGGCCGCGACTTCGAACAGGCCGAACTGCAACAGCTCAACGCCGCGCAGTTCCAGTCGCAGGTGCGCAACAAGCGGATCCTGCAGCAGGCCGACCAGACCGTGACGTTGCGGAACGGATCCCTGACGTCGAAGATCAACGGCCGCGACGTGACCGCCCAACTCGTCGTGGGCACCACCAGATTCGCCTGACCCAGCCCGTCACGGCCCCGACGGCGACCGGATACCCGGTCCCCGGCGGGGCCGTTCCCTTTTCGTCACGGGGAACGGAATCCTTCCGCCCACCGGCGGCTCCCTCGTAGCGTCACCGCATCGTGACCACCTCGTTCATCGACCCCGCCTCGACGTCGGCGCCGTCCCCCCGGAAGGCGCCGCGTCCCCACCGCCGGTGGGCCGTCATCCGGCTGGCCTCACCCGTGGCACTCCTCGCGCTGTGGCAGCTGGCCAGTGCGGTGGGCGTCCTGCCGCAGGACGTGCTGCCCGCCCCGTCGCTGATCCTCGAGGCCGGCATCGACCTGATCCGCAACGGTCAACTCGCCGACGCACTGCGGGTGTCGGGCGTCCGCGTCGTCGAGGGACTGGTCCTCGGCGGCGTGATCGGCGTCGCGCTCGGTACCGCGGTGGGACTGTCCCGGTGGGCCGAGGCGACAGTCGACCCGCCCATGCAGATGCTCCGGGCGCTGCCGCACCTCGGCCTCATCCCGCTGTTCATCCTGTGGTTCGGCATCGGCGAGCTGCCCAAGGTGCTGCTGGTGGCGCTGGGAGTGAGCTTCCCGCTGTACCTGAACACGTTCTCCGCGATCCGCCAGGTCGATCCCAAGCTCTTCGAAACCGCTGCCGTGCTGGGTTTCTCGTTCCGCAGGCGCTTCCTGGACATCATCGTCCCGAGCGCCGCGCCGCAGGTCCTCGTCGGCTTCCGGCAGTCGCTCGCGATCGCGTGGCTCACGCTGATCGTCGCCGAGCAGATCAACGCCGACAAGGGAATCGGCTTCCTGATCAACAACGCTCGCGATTTCCTGCGCATCGACGTCATCATCTTCGGCCTGATCGTCTACGCCCTACTGGGCATCGGCACCGATGCCGGAGTCCGCGCCCTCGAGCGCCGAGCACTGAGGTATCGCCAATGACCATCCTGTCCGAACCCCAGACCACCACCGCCGCAGCGGTCCTGCGCCACGTCGACAAGTGGTACGGGCAGCACCACGTGCTCGCCGACGTCTCCCTGCGCGTCGGCGTCGGCGAGATCGTCGCGCTGATCGGCCGCAGCGGGTCCGGGAAGTCGACGGTGCTGCGCGTGCTCGCCGGCCTGTCCGACGACCACACCGGCGAGCGCATCGTCGCCGGTGCACCCGCGTTCGCGTTCCAGGAGCCCCGCCTGTTCCCGTGGCGCGACGTGCGAACCAACGTGGCCTACGGCCTGACCCGCACCAGGGTGTCCACGAAGGAGGCGGCCGCCCGGGCGGAGGCCGCGCTCGCCGACGTGGGGCTCGCCGACCGCGCCGGCGCGTGGCCCCTCACGCTGTCCGGCGGTCAGGCGCAACGCGTCTCGCTGGCCCGCGCCCTCGTCGCGGAGCCGACGCTGCTGCTCCTCGACGAACCGTTCGGGGCCCTCGACGCCCTGACCCGCCTCACGATGCGCGCGCTGCTGCTCGACCTGTGGCGCGAACACCACTTCGGCGTCCTGCTCGTCACCCACGACGTCGACGAGGCCATCGCCCTCGCCGACCGCGTCGTCGTCCTCGACGAGGGTCGGGTCACCCACGTCCTCGAGGTGACCGCACCCCGTCGCCCGCCGGGCGACCCGGCACCGGACACCGAACGCCACCGCGCCGAGCTGCTCGACCAGCTCGGCGTCCACCTCTGACCATCCGCCACACCCGGAAAGGGGTCACCGTGCCCACGCCCCGACGCACCGTCGCGCTGCGACTCGTCGCAATCCTCGCCACCCTCGGACTCCTCACCGCCTGCGTGTCCCGCGAGGAGGGCACCCGCGCGGCCGCGGCGCCGGCGACGGTGCCCCTGTCCGACCTGTCCGGTCTGGTGCTGCAGGTCGGCGATCAGAAGGGCGGCACCGAGGCGCTGCTGCGATCGGCGGGCCAGCTCGAGGGCCTGCCGTACCGGATCGAGTTCTCGACGTTCACGTCCGGCCCGCCGCAGATCGAGGCGGCCACCGCGGGCCGGATCGACTTCGCGATCACCGGCAACACCCCGCCCATCTTCGGTGCAGCGTCCAACGCCAAGGTGAAGGTGGTCTCCACCTACGACGGTGGGGGAGCGGGCGATCAGATCCTGGTCCGCACCGACGCGCCCATCCGGTCCGTCGGCGATCTGCGCGGCAAGACCGTCGCACTCGCCAAGGGCAGCTCGGCACACGGCCACGTCCTCGCCCAGCTCGACCGCGCGGGGCTGACCCCGTCGGACGTCTCGCTGGTGTTCCTGCAGCCCGCCGACGCACTGACGGCGTTCACCCAGGGCCGCGTCGACGCATGGGCCACCTGGGACCCGTACACCGCCCAGGCCGAACGCCAACTGCCCGTGCGCAGCATCGCCACCGCCGACGGCGTCACCAACGGCGCCGGGTTCGGCATCGCCTCGGACGTCGCGCTCGCAGATCCCCTGCGCCACACCGCCCTGTCGGATCTGCTGGTGCGCTACGCCAAGGCCGTCCGCTGGGCCCGGGACAACCCCGACGAGTGGGCGGCGCGCTACTCGGCGGAGGTCGGCCTCGCCCCCGACGTCGCCGCCCTCGCCCAGGGCCGCAGCCTGCGCCTGCCCGCCGACCTGTCCGACGACCTGGTGGCCTCCGAACAGGAGATGACGGACCTGTTCGCCGAGTCGGGCCAGATCGCGTCCGCGCCGGTGTTCGCCGACTGGGTCGACGAGCGCTACGGCGACGTCCTCGCGCCCTTCTACCTCGATCGCGCCTAGGAGCCACGTGTCCTATCAGTCACCGGCGCCGGCCGCCCCGCCGGCCAAGTTCTTCTGGTTCCTGCCCACCAGCGGCGACAGCCGATCCATCGTCGCGTCGTCGCACGCGTCCTCGCAGCAGGTGGTCCCCGACGGCTACCGCCCGCCCACCCGTCGCTACCTCGCCGAGATCGCCCGGGCCGCCGACCGGCTCGGCTACGAGGGAGTGCTCACGCCCACCGGAACCTGGTGCGAGGACGCCTGGCTGACGACGGCGGCGCTGCTCGCCGAGACCGAGCGGCTCAAGTTCCTGGTCGCCTTCCGGCCCGGCCTGGTCCCGCCCACGCTGGCGGCGCAGCAGACCGCCACGCTGCAACGGTTCTCGGAGGGCCGGGTGCTGCTCAACATCGTCACCGGCGGCGACGACGTCGAGCAGCGCCGGTTCGGCGACTGGCTCGACCACGACCGGCGGTACGCCCGCACCGGGGAGTTCCTGCACGTCGTCAACTCGGTGTGGCGCCAGGAGTCCGTCGACTTCGAGGGCGAGTACTACACCGTCAAGGATGCGCGGGTCTCCGCGCCGCCGAACCCGTTGCCGCAGATCTACTTCGGCGGCTCGTCGCCGGCGGCCATGCCGATCGCCGCCGAGCACGTCGACGTCTACCTGACCTGGGGTGAGCCGCCCCGTGCGGCCGCCGAGAAGATCGCGAAGGTCCGCGAACTCGCCGGCCGGCGCGGCCGCAAGATCCGCTTCGGCATCCGGCTGCACACCATCAGCCGCGACACCTCGGCGGCCGCCTGGGCCGTGGCCGACGCCCTGGTCGCCGAACTGTCGCCCGAGCAGATCGCCAAAGCCACCGAACTGCACGCCAAGTCGGAGTCCGAGGGGCAGCGCCGCATGACCGCCCTGCACGGCGGCCGGCTCGACGGGCTCGAGATCTACCCCAACCTGTGGGCGGGCGTCGGGCTGGTCCGCGGCGGGGCGGGCACCGCGCTGGTCGGCAGCCACGACGAGGTGGCCACCCTCATCGCGGAGTACCACGCGGCGGGCTTCGACGAATTCATCCTCTCCGGGTATCCGCACCTGGAGGAGGCGTACTGGTTCGCCGAGGGCGTGCTGCCCAGACTGCGGCGGCTCGGCATCGCCTGAGGGCCGGTCGAACTCCGGGGTGCCGGCCTGCCTCGCTACGCTCCACCCGTGGACGACTGGTTCGAGCGCAGCCCGTTCGTGGGGTTCGCGCCCTGGATCATCTACTGGGTGGTGGCCGAAGGCCCCAGCACGTGGCTGTTCGGCGCGCTGTGCGCCGTGCTGTCGGCCGTCATCCTGGGCGTCTCCATGGGCTTCGGCGGTCCGCGCCTGCTGGAGATCGTCACCATCGTCTTCTTCTTCGGGGTGACGGCCGTCGCGATGGTGGTCGGCGCCGCGGACCGCGACTGGATGGACACCTACTCGACGACCCTGTCCAGCGGCGTCCTCGCGGTGATGGCCCTCGGGTCGCTCGCCTTCACCCCGTTCACCGAGCAGTACGCCAGGATCTCGCCGCCGCTGGAGGACTGGGAGAAGCCGGCCTTCCGGCAGACCAACCGGGTGCTCACGCTCATGTGGGCGCTGGTGTTCGCCCTGATCTCGGTGCTGGGCTTCTTCGCCACCCAGGTGCCGCAGACCCGCGACTGGACCAACTGGGTGATCCCGATCGTCGTGATCGTCGGCGCGATCGGGATGACGCAGACCTACCCGGCGCGGGTGCGGGAGAAGGCGCGCCCCGCCTGATCGGTCAGCAGGACAGGTGGTCGCCGATGCCCGCCGGCGGCGCGGTACGGCGCAGGCAGCCGAATCCCTCGATCCCGGTGGCGGCGAACTTCACCCCGGTCTGGTGGGCGTAGTCGACGCAGTAGACGTCGGACCGGTCGACGCGGCACCGGTAGTCGCCGAAGGCCAGGGACCGTCCTGCCGGCAGTTCGGCGCCGACGCCGCTGCCGAACCGGCCGGGATCGCCGTGCGACGACCCGATGTCGACGCCCGTGCCCGCGAAGTCCACCCAGCCGCCCTTCCACTGCCCGTAGGTGTCCGGGGCCTCTGCCGGGGGATCGGCGAGGTCGACCAGGCAGGCCAGCGCACCGTCGAACCGGCGGTCGGTCATGCAGTTGGGCGTCCCCGCCGGGCCGGTGAAGGCCACGTCGTCGCCCAGATCGGTGGCGGTGCCGCCGCGCGTCGCCGTGCGGTACGCCGCGGCCTCCGCGGGCGTGCCCGCCTCGATCCACCCGATCAGGTCGCCGATGGGTGCGCCCGCCGCCGGTGGCCGGGTCCCACCCGGAGGCGAGGCCGGTCGTCCCGTGCTGGTGGTCGCCGGGGTGGACGGTGCGGCCGACGGCGACGTCAGGGCGGTCATCGAGCGCGCGGCGGGCTCGTCGGACGCCGACGAACAGCCCGCCAGCAGCGCGGACGCCGCGATCACCATCGTGATCACCGAGGCCATCCGCATGGGGTCGAGGCTAGCGAACCGCCCCTCGGGCGTCCGGGGCACGTCGGTGCAGACCCGTGCGCCGTCGACGGCCATACGGTGACTTCGCTACCGTCTTGTCATGCACGAGAACACCGTCCGCGTCACGATCGACAGCGGCACCATCGAGGGCTTCACCCGCGACGGTGTGCACCGCTGGCGATCCGTCCCGTATGCCCGCCCGCCGATCGGGCCGCTGCGCTACCGCGCGCCGCAGCCCGTACAGCCGTGGCGCGGCGTCCGCTACTGCCACGGCTACGCCTACTGCGCGCCGCAGGACCGCAAGTACACGCTGCTCGGGGTGCGCCGGTACCAGCCGATGAGCGAGGACTGCCTGACGCTGAACGTGGTGGCACCCGAGACGCCCCCGCAGGACGGTCCGCTGCCGGTGATGTTCTTCGTGCACGGCGGCGGCTACATCCTGGGCAGCTCCGCGACCCCGATCTACGACGGCGCCGCGCTGGCGCGCCGCGGCTGCGTCTACGTGTCGGTCAACTACCGGCTCGGGCCGCTGGGATGCCTGGACCTGGCGTCGCTGTCCACCGACGAGAACCCCATCGACGACAACCTCTTCCTGCGCGACCTGCTGCTCGCGCTGCGCTGGGTGCGGGAGAACGCGTCGGTGTTCGGCGGCGATCCGGAGAACGTCACGATCTTCGGCGAGAGCGCCGGCGCGCACGCCGTCGCGACCCTGATGGCGGTGCCGGAGGCCGAGGGGCTCTTCCACCGCGTCATCTCGGAGAGCCCGGCGAGCGGCATGGCGGGCAGCCGGGAGATCGCCGCGGAGTTCGCGAACGACTTCGTGAACCTGCTCGGCGTCGCCCCCGAGGACGGTGCCGCCGCCGTGATGGCCGCGACCCCGCGCACGCTGGTGAAGGCGCTCGACCAGCTGATGATCGACGGCATGAAGGCCATGCGGGGCGCCTTCCCCGTCGGACCGACCTACGGCACCGAGTTGCTGCCCCGCGATCCGGTGGCGGCGATGCGCGACGGCGAGGCGCACCAGGTGCCGCTCATCGTCGGCACCAACGCCGACGAGGGCAGGCTGTTCACCCGGTTCCTGCAGCTGTTGCCGACCAACGAGCCGGCCATCGAGATGCTGCTCGCCGACAGCGACGTCGAGGTGCGCGACAAGATCACCAAGGCCTATCCCGGCTACCCGAGCGCGTCGGCATGCGTGCGGCTCGGCGGTGACTTCGCGTTCGGCACCGCGGCGTGGCAGATCGCGGAGGCGCACGGCAGGCATTCGCCGACCTACGTCTACCGCTATGACTACGCACCGCGGACGTTCCACTGGTCGGGCCTGGGCGCCACGCACGCCACCGAGCTGTTCGCGGTGTTCGACGTCTACCGGACACGCTTCGGCTCACTGATGACGGCCGCCGCCGACCGCCGGTCCGCGCGCCGGGTGAGCAACGAGGTGCAGAACCGCTGGCGCGCGTTCAGCCGCGACGGCGTGCCCGGCGACGGCTGGCCCACGTACTCCCGGGAGGAGCGCGCCGTGCTGGTGTTCGACCGCCACACGCGCCTCGAGCACGACCCGAACCCGGAGCGCCGGCAGGCGTGGGAGGGCTTCTCGCTCACCGGGAACTGACCGGTGACGGTGCGCCGGGAAAGCGCGCGCCGCCGGTCGGGATGTGGTTGCGTGGGCGGGTGAGCCATCCACTCGACCCCCTGTCCGCCGACGAGTTCCGCGCTGCCGCCCGGACGTTGAGCCGCGATCACGGCGTCGGACCGGGGTGGCGCTTCGCGTCGATCGAACTGCTCGAGCCGGGCAAGGCCGAGGTGGCCGCGTTCGAGGACGGCGCGCCCGCACCCGCGCGGCGGGCCGTCGTCGTGTGCTTCGACCGGGCCGCCAACGCGACCTACAAGGCCGTCGTCTCCGTTGCGGACGGCCGCACCGAGTCGTTCGATCACCTCCCCGGGGTGCAGCCCAACTTCACCGTCGACGAGTTCGAGGAGTGCGACCGCGTCCTGCGCAGGCACCCCGACGTCGTCGCGGCACTGGCGCGGCGCGGCATCACCGACCTCGACCTCGTCTTCATGGACACCTGGACCTACGGCGCCGCCGTCATCCCCGACGAGTACCGCGACCGCCGGCTCGGATGGTCCGACACCTGGTGCAAGGACGCGCCGGGGGCCAATCCGTACGCCCACCTCGTCAGCGGCCTGCACTGCGTCATCGATCTCAACAGCATGGAGGTGCTGCGCGTCGACGACGAGGGCCCCTTCGCCGACGGGGCCAACGACCTGCCCGCCGTCATGGGCGAGTACGTGCCCGACCACGTCCCGGAGGCGATCCGGTCGGCGTCGCGCCGGGAACCGCTGACGCCACTGCACATCACCCAACCCGAGGGCCCGTCGTTCACCCTCGACGGCAACCTGCTGCGCTGGCAGAACTGGTCGCTGCGCGTCGGGTTCAACTACCGCGAGGGCATGACGCTGCACACCGTGCGCTACCGCGACGGTGACCGGGACCGGTCGATCGCGCATCGAATGTCGTTCGCGGAGATGGTGGTTCCGTACCGCGATCGCTCCGTCGACCACTACCGCCGGACGGCGTTCGACATCGGCGAGTGGGGGCTTGGATTCATGACCCAGTCGCTCGAACTCGGCTGCGACTGTCTGGGCGAGATCCGCTACCTCGACGCCGTCCTGCACGACAGCACCGGCGAGCCGTACACGATCACGAACGCCATCTGCATCCACGAGGAGGACGACGCCATCCTGTGGAAGCACGTCGACCACGACGCCGGCGCCGAGGTGCGCCGCGCGCGTCGGCTCGTCGTGTCGTTCCACGTGACGGTCGCCAACTACGAGTATCTGGCGTATTGGCGGTTCTACCAGGACGGCAACATCGAGTGCGAGGTGCGTGCCACCGGCATCATGGTGACCACGCCGCTGGTCGCCGGGCATCCGCACCCGAACGGCACGCTCGTCGACGAGCGGACCTACGCACCGTTCCACCAGCACTTCCTGGTGGCGCGCCTCGACCTCGACGTCGACGGGTCCGACAACACCGTGTTCGCGAGCGAGTCCTACGCCGAGCCGATGGGTCCGGACAATCCCCAAGGTCTGTCGGTGGTGGTGCGCAACACGCCGCTGCGCACCGAGTCCGAGGGCAAGCAGGACGTCGACTTCGCGACGCAGCGCGCGTGGAAGGTGGTCAACACCAACGTCGTGAACGGGTTGGGCACCCACCCGTCGTACAAGCTGGTGCCCACCGGTGCGATCCCGCCGATGTTCGACCCGCAGTCGCCGGTGTTCAAGCGCGCCAACGTCATCGGGCACACGCTGTGGGTGACGCCCAACCGTCCCGACGAGCGGTGGCCGGCGGGGGAGTTCGTCAACCAGTCCGCCGAGGACAGCGGTCTGGCGGTGTGGACGGCGGCCGACCGGCCGATCGAGAACACCGACGTGGTGCTCTGGTACGTGTTCGGTCTGCATCACGTCACCCGGCCGGAGGACTGGCCCGTGATGCCGGTCGACGTGGTCTCGTTCTGGCTCAAGCCGTACGGCTTCTTCGACCGCAACCCGAGCCTGGACGTCGCGCCGTCGCCGTCAGACCACTGCGATCCCGCAGGTAGTTGACACCCGTCAAACAGTTGACCGGAAACGCCGTACGCGCCGCCGCGGGTGTCCTAGGTTGAAGCACGTGCAACCCGATACCGCCGCGCCCCTGATCGAACGCCCAGCCGACCTCACCGCCGAGTGGCTGACCGCCGCGCTCGGCCGGGGCACCGTCACCGACTTCACGGTGGACCGCATCGGCACGGGTCAGATGAGCGAGTGCTACCGGGTGGGCCTCACCTGGGCCGACGGGGACGACGGGCCCGCGTCGGTGGTGCTGAAGGTGGCCGCCGCCGACCCGAGCAGCCGCCAGACCGGCCTGGCCATGGGCCTCTACGAGCGCGAGGTGCGGTTCTACTCGGACATCGCGCCGGGGCTGGGAGGACCCGTCGCGCCGTGTCATCACACGGCCTACGACGAGTCGACGGGCGTGTTCGACCTGCTGCTCGACGACGCCGCACCCGCGACGGTCGGCAACGAGATCCGAGGCGCCACAACCGAACAGGCGGTCCTCGCGCTGACGCAGCTGGGTCTGGTGCACGGACCGCTGCTCGGCGACGAGGCGCTGGCGGGAGCGGAGTGGCTCAACCGCGAGTCACCGGTGAACCAGGGTCTGATGTCCGCGCTGTACGCCGGCTTCATCGACCGCTACAGCGACCAGATCGCGCCCGAGTACCGCGACGTCTGCGAGAGGTTCGTCGAGTCCTACGACGCGTACGCCGCCGCGGAGGCGGAGTCCGGCGCGCCGCACGGCCTGGTCCACGGCGACTACCGGCTCGACAACATGCTGTTCGGCGACGACGGCGCCGACCGCCCGCTGACCGTCGTGGACTGGCAGACCGTCACCTGGGGCCCGGCGTTCACGGACGTCGCCTACTTCCTCGGCTGCGCGCTGCCGACCGACCGGCGGCGCGAGCACTACGACGCGCTGCTGCGGGCGTACCACTCGGCGCTCGGGCCGGATGCCGGCGTGACGCTCGAGGAGGTGCGTGACGGCGTCCGCCACCAGACGTTCTTCGGCGTGCTGATGTCGATCGTCTCGCCGATGCTGGTCGCCCGCACCGAGCGCGGCGACGAGATGTTCATGGCGATGATCGAGCGCCACTGCCAGCACGTCATCGACACCGGCGCGCTGGACATCCTGCCCGCACCGTCGGCCCTAGAACCGTTGCAGCCCGGCGTCGAGGACGAGGGCGCGCATCCGCCGACCGACGAGCCGCTGTGGAGCGAGAGTTGGTACTTCGACTTCGTCGACGCGGCGCAGGACGTCGGCGGGTGGATCCGGCTCGGCCTGCTCCCCAACCAGGGGCACGCCTGGATCAACGGGCTGCTGTGCGGGCCCGGCATGCCGACGATCGCGGTACTCGACTTCGAGGCGGCGCTCCCCACCGAGGCCGGACACGTGCGCACCGACGACGTGGACCTCGTGCTCGACGCCGTCGAACCGCTGCGGAGCTACCGGGTGTCGCTGCGCGGGCGGGGTGAGGCGCACGACGATCCGGCGGCGCTGCTGCGCGGCGAGGCGGGTCGGCCGGTGGACGTGACACTCGAACTGGAGTGGACGACGGTCGGCACGCCGTACCAGTACCGGCTCTCGACGCGGTACGAGATCCCGTGCACGGTGTCGGGCAGGGTGGTCGCCGACGGCCGCACCTATGAGCTGGCCGACGTGCCGGGGCAGCGCGACCACTCCTGGGCGGCGCGCGACTGGTGGAGCATGGACTGGGTGTGGAGCGCGCTGCACCTCGACGACGGCACGCACGTGCACGGTCTCGACCTGCGGATCCCGGGTGCGCCGCCGCTGGCCGCCGGCTACGTGCAGCGGGCGGGGGAGCCGCTCGTCGAACTCGCGACCGTGACCGCCCGCGAGACGTTCGGCGCCGGCGACCTGCCGGTGTCGACGGTGCTCGAGTGCGGGCCGGGCGACCTCACGGCGACCGTCGAGGTCCGCGGCCACGCCCCGGTGCTGCTGACCTCACCCGACGGCCGGGTCAGCCGCTTCCCCCGCGCGTGGGCGACCGTCACCACCGCGGACGGCCGCACCGGCGTCGGCTGGCTGGAGTGGAACCGCAACCAGACCTGACGGCACCCGCCCGCGGTTGGCTCGCCGGGGTGCCGCCGGGGTGCCGTGTCTCCTCCTTCCGCGAGCGTGCGTGTCTGCGGGCGACACGCCGGTCGCTGACCCGAGTTCACGCACGCTCGCGGCAGGGTGTCGGGAATGGTGCTCAAGTCGATCGTCCTGTTCGTCGCGGCTGCTCTGCTCGAAATCGGCGGGGCATGGCTGGTGTGGCAGGGCGTTCGCGAGCATCGCGGCTGGCTCTGGATCGGTGCCGGCATCGTCGCGCTCGGCGCCTACGGGTTCGTCGCGGCGTTCCAGCCCGACGCGAACTTCGGCCGGGTGCTCGCGGCCTATGGCGGTGTGTTCATCGCGGGCTCGCTGCTGTGGGGGATGGTCGCGGACGGCTTCCGGCCCGACCGCTGGGACGTCACCGGAGCGGTCATCTGCATCGTCGGCGTCGGGCTGATCATGTACGGCCCGCGGTAGTTCGCCGGCGAGCGTGCGCGAAGTGGGGTTCTGAACCGGCGTGTCGCCCGCAGACACGCACGCTCGCCGAAGGAGGCTCAACCCTAGGACAGGTGGGGGTCGTCGTCGGCGAGGTCGTCGCGGGTGAGGCCCATCGGCGTGGCGGCGGGGATGTCGCCCGCGGCGATCACGGCGCGGGTGATCGGGCCCAGCGTCCGGAACAGCGCGGCGAGGTCGCCGTCGTCGAGCGCGTCGAACGCCGACAGGGCCAGCGCGTCGGTCGCGTCCTCGACACGCTGCTTCAGGGCACGACCGGCGTCACTCAGCGTGCCCGCGGCGTCGACCAGCCCGCGACTCACCAGGCGCGAGACGCACGCGTGCCACTCCGCGTCGTCGTATTGCCTGCTGACGGTGATGAACTCGCGCGGCACCCGGTCGGCCAGCGCGTGCAGCACGTTGCAGTCGCGGCCGCCGATCCCGTGGGCGACCAGCACCGCCACGTGCCCGTCGCCGCGGTGCTCGCGCAGCAGCGTGGCCGCGTGCCACAGCCGGGCCACCGGCTCGTCGGGCCAGGGCAGCGCGAGGTTCGCGGCGAACAGCGGGCGGCCGGTCCAGTCCGCGCCGCGGGCCGCCGCCTCGAGCAGCGCCGCCGCGGTCCGCACGGATTCGGTGTCGGTGACGCCGCACCGGCCCAGCGCCGCGACGGCCGACTCCCGTCGGGCCTGCAGCGCCGCCGGGGGCGGCGCGTAGGTCCACGCCGACGGCAGCGCGCGCGACACGTGGTCGGCGGCGAAGTTGTAGAACACCGCGGACACCACCTCGGGTGCCACCTCGCCGAGTGGCGCCGACCGGCCCGCGAAGTAGCCCATCCAGAAGCCGCGGTAGCCCGCTGCGTCGAAGGCGGCCTTGGCTTCCGGGGCGAAGTAGGTCAGGGCGTGGATCGGTTCGAAGCGGTCGAACAGCCTTCGGGCGGTCAGCGGCGATCTGGTCACTTCGGCAGTCAACCACCGCCGGCGGTTGTTAGGGTCCGGTCGACCCAGTGGAGGTGCCGTCGTGCGTCGTGTCGCCGCGATCATTGCGTTGGCGATGCTCGGCGCGGGCTGCGGCGCGAACACCGACGCGGACGCCGGCGGCGACGAGTCGCCCGCGGTGTCCAAGGAGTCGCTGCAGGCCGACATCGCCGACCGCCTGGCCGAGTCGGGTGAATCGGCGCGGTCGGTGACCTGCCGGAACGACCTGGTCGGCGAGATCGGCCGCACCGCGCGATGCGACGTGGTGATCAGCGATACCAACGGCTTTCAACCCATCGTCACGGTTACGAAGGTGGACGGTTCCGCGGTCGACTACGCGCTGACCCCCGCGCTGTCGCAGGCCCAGCTGGAGGACGCCGTCGCCCGCCTGGTCGCCGAGAACACCGGCGCACCCGCCGATTCGGTGGCGTGCGAGTCCGGCCTGGTGGGCGAGGTCGATGGGATCGCGCACTGCGACGTCGACGCCGGAGGCGAGCGCCACCGGCGGGGGGTTCAGGTCACCGACGTGACCGGGCTGACGATGACTTACGCGCTCACGTCGGGCTGACGCCGCTGACCGCCTCGTCGATGATCGCCCGCATCGCACGTTCCGCGGCGTCCTCATCTCGCAGCCGGATCGCCCGGGCCACCTCGTCGTGCAGTGCGATCGCGGCGGGTTCGGGGGTCTCGGGCATGAAGCCGTGCACGGTGCGCCCGGTGAGGACCTCGGCGACGACCCCGTTGAGCGCGCGGAACATCTCGTTGCCGCTGGCCTCCAGCAGGGTCTGGTGAAAGACCTTGTCGGCGAGCAGGTACGAGTCCAAGTCACCGGATCTGCCGTGCATCACCATGTCGGACACGGCGGCCGCCATGATGCGGCAATGGTGCGGGTTGGCGCGGCGAGCGGCGAGCGCCGCCGCGGCGGGCTCGAAGCCGCGCCGCAGTTCCGACAGCGACACCAGCTGGGCGGCCCGGTCGCCGGACACGATGCGCCATCGGATGACCCTGGGGTCGAACACGTTCCACTGTTCGGCGGGCTGGATGGTGATGCCCACCCGGCGCCGTGAGGCGACCATGCCCATGGACTCGAGGACGCGGACGGCTTCGCGGGCGACGCTGCGGGACACGCCGTGCTTGGCGCTCACGCCCTCCAGGGTGATCACCTGGCCGGCAGGGAGTTCGCCGGACACGATGTCCGACCCGATCGCGGTCAGCAAACTGTCGTGCAGGGCACTGACGTTTTGCACGACCACGTTTACATCGTGTCATAGTCGCAGCCAAGCAAACATAAAACCCATCTTTTCGTCACCTCCTTGCAATAATCAGATCATTGCGGCATTCTATGTGACGTGAGCCACGAAGAGGCAGGGGATGTGTCGTGAGCGGATCAATTCGACCGGTGGTTGTCATGGGGGTGTCGGGTTCGGGCAAGTCGACCGTCGGCGCGGCACTCGCGCAGCGACTTCGGGTGCCCTTCGCCGACGCCGACGACTTCCACCCCGACGCCAACATCGCGAAGATGTCGGCCGGGGAAGCCCTGAACGACGACGATCGCCTCCCGTGGCTGGACTCGATCGGCCGGTGGCTGGCCGACCACTCGAGCGGCGGCGTGATGAGCTGTTCGGCCCTCAAGCGCGCCTACCGCGACCAGCTGAGAGATCACTGCGCAGACGTCGAGTTCCTGCACCTTTCGGGGACTCCCGACGTGATCGGCCGTCGGCAGGCCAGCAGGCCCGGCCACTTCATGCCCGCCTCGCTGCTCAAGTCGCAGTTTGACACGCTCGAGCCGCTCGCAGCCGATGAACGCGGTGTCGCCATCGACGTCGCCCAGAACATCGATTCGATCATCGACAACTACGTATCGCAGACAGGACTGGAGAGCTGATGAACGTCGTCACGACATGGCTGGCCGACGCGCCGGAACTCGCCGAGCCGGTGGCCTCCACGGGTCGGCTCGGGCTGGCGTTCCTCGCCGGCATCGCGGTGATCGTGCTGCTGATCACCGTCGTCAAGCTGCACCCCTTCCTCGGCCTCATCTTCGGCGCCGTCACGGTCGGCGTGGTCGCGGGGGAGAACTTCACCACCGTCCTCGCCTCGTTCTCCGACGGTTTCGGCAAGACCGCCGCCAGCGTGGGCATCCTCATCGCCCTCGGCGCGATGTTCGCCAAACTGCTGGCCGACTCCGGCGGTGCGGACGAGATCGTCGACACCATCGTCGGGCACGCGTCGCCGCGCATGCTGCCGTGGGCGATGGCGCTGGTCGGCGCGATCATCGGTCTGCCGATGTTCTTCGAAATCGGCCTGGTGTTGCTCATGCCGGTCATCTACCTCGTCGCGCGTCGCTCGCAGCAGTCGCTGATCACGATCGGAATCCCGGCGCTGGCAGGCCTTTCGGCGATGCACGGCTTCGTCCCGCCGCACCCCGGCCCGCTCGCGGCCATCGGCTACCTCGGCGCGGACCTCGGTCTCACCCTCGCTCTCGGTGTCGCGGTCGCGATCCCGACGATCATCGTCGCGGGCCCGCTGTTCGGGAAGCTCGCCGGCAAGTGGGTCGTCGTGCCCGCACCCGACACGTTCGACGCGGACCCGGTCCCCGAGGGCGAGCAGCGGACGCGCCCCTCGTTCGGCATCACCCTGTTCTCGGTTCTGCTGCCGGTCGTCCTGATGCTGGGCAAGGCGCTCGTCGACATCTTCATCGCGGACGAGGAGCAGTGGTTCCGTCAGATCTTCGACACGCTCGGCACGCCGATGATCGCCCTGCTGATCGCCGTCATCGTCGGCATGGTCACCCTCGGCCGCGGTGCGGGCATGGGGCGCAACGAGATCACCAAGACCGTCGAGTCGGGACTACCCCCGGTGGCCGGCATCATCCTGATCGTCGCCGCGGGCGGCGGTTTCAAGGAGGTGCTCGTCGACACTGGCATCGGCACGGCGCTGAAGAACCTCGCCGAGGGCGCGAACGTCTCGGTGCTGCTGCTCGCCTGGGGTCTTGCGGTCGCGATCCGCCTGGCGACCGGTTCGGCCACCGTCGCCACCATCACCGCGTCGTCGCTGATGATCGGATTGATCGAGGGCATGAGTTCGGGCGAGGTCTCGCTGGTCGTGCTCGCCGTGGGTGCGGGTTCGCTGTTCTTCTCCCACGTCAACGACGCCGGCTTCTGGCTGGTGAAGGAGTTCTTCCGACTCTCGGTCGGTCAGACCATCAAGACGTGGTCGATCATGGAGACGGTGCTCTCGGTCAGCGGCCTGATCGTGGTCCTGCTGCTGGACCTGGTCATCTGACCGGACGTCCGTTGAGGTAGACGCAGGTCCTCAGTTCTCGAGGACCTGCGTGCCCTCTGCGAGTTCGTCGTGCTTGCCCTGCTTGGTGGCGCTCCCGCTGATGGTCACGGCGATCGCGACGATGGCGACGAACCCCAGCAGACCACCCACGTACGGCACGACCGGCAGCAGCGTGAACGCGTTGCGGATCGCCGACTCCTTGAGGTCCGGCTTCGGCATCCCGCGGCCACCCCGAACGTGCAGGCCCAACACCTTCTTGCCCGGCGTCCACCCCTGCGTCACCTCGAACAGCACGAAGTAGCCGAACATCAGGACGCCGGTGAACAATCCGGTCACCAGGATGTTGGACAGGGTGTCCGTGGTGAAGGCGAGGAAGAACCCGACGACGCCCACGACCATCCCGTCGATCACCCGGGCGAAGAATCGCCGCAGGAGACCGCCGGGTCGCGCGCCGTAACCGGGTGTCTGGCCGCCGTGGGGGGCCGAGTACGGATCGGGGTGGGGCTCGCCATACGTCATGCGGGCCAATCTACGCCGGGAGGGCTCAGACGAGACCCTGCTTCTTCGCCTGCTTCTTGGCCTGCTTGAGCTGCTTGCGGGTCAGGTCGGCGTACTCCGAGCCGCGGTCGCTCGCCAGCTCGGCGAGTTCGGCGCTGCGCTCGCGGGCCCGCTCGGCGAACTCGGCGCTGCGGTCGCGGGCGAGGGCGGCGAGTTCCGGTCCGCGCTTCTGCGCCTTCGCGGCCAGCTTTTCGCTGCGCTTCTGCGCCTTGGCAGCGAGCTTCTCGCCACGCTTGGAGGCGACCTCGGCGAACTCACCGCTGCGCTTCTGTGCGACGTCCGCGAACTCCGAGCCACGCTTGGACGCGACCTCGGCGAGTTCGGCGCCGCGCTTCTGGGCGACCTCGGCCAGCTCGGCGCCACGCTTCTGCGCGACCTCGGCCAGCGGCGCGACGCGCTTGGAGGCGACGTCGGCGAATTCGGCGCCACGCTCGCGCGCGACGTGCAGACCGCTCTGGACGTTGTGGCCGACCCGGTCGACGAGTTCGCTGTCGATCAGCGCGGAGTTGGAGCCGACGCTGGGCAGTGCGTTGCTCACCGACTCGGACACCTTGCGGGCGGCGCGGCGTCCACGCCAGCCGAGCGAGGGCCGGCCCTCGGTGTCGACGGCGGCGATGATCAGTCCGCCGATGAGGCTGACGTCGGCGAGGAAGGCTCGGCGCTCGCCGGCCTTGCGCTCCGGGTCGCTCTCGTTCCAGAACGCATGCGCGCCAAGGCTTCCGGGGACGACGCTGACGGCCAGGGCGGCGGACGCCACGCGGGGCAGCTTGCCCGTCGCCAGCAGCAGGCCCGCACCGATCTGCACGCCTGCGGTCACCTTCGCGACCGTCTCGGCGTTGGTCGGGACGTAGGGGCTGACCGGCTCGGGCAGCTTGCTGAGTCCGTCCAGGGTGGGCTGTGCGGCTTCGATGGCCGGTTTCGGGTTGCGCAGGGAATCCACACCGCGGGAAATGAAGGTGGTAGCCAGCATGGGACGTGCGACACGACGAATCAACATGCGGCATAGGTTCCCCGAAGATCAATCTCACAAACAATCTCGTCGGGGCTCGACTAGAACCCTCGAAATTGCAGGTGGGACGGGTGGGCGTCGCCACCGTCGTGCCGCGGCCGGGTAACTTCGGTGACAACGAACAAGAAGGAGATCGCGGTGGCACTCGTCGCGGGAATCGACTCGTCGACCCAGTCCTGCAAGGTCGTCGTCTGTGACGCCGACACCGGAGAGATCCGCCGGTCCGGAACGGCGGCCCATCCCGCCGGTACCGAGGTGGACCCGGTGGTGTGGTGGACGGCGCTGGGTGAGGCGGCCGAGGCGGCGGGCGGGCTCGACGACGTCGCCGCGGTCTCGGTCGGCGCCCAGCAGCACGGCATGGTGTGCCTGGACTCCGCGGGACAGGTCGTGCGTCCCGCCCTGCTGTGGAACGACACCCGCTCGGGTGACGCCGCGGCGGCGCTCGTCGACGAACTCGGCGGCCCCGCGGCGTGGGCCGATCGGATCGGTGTGGTGCCGGTCGCCTCGATCACCGCCGCGAAGCTGCGATGGCTCGCCGACGCGGAACCCCGCAACGCCGACGCCACCGCCGCGGTGTGCCTGCCGCACGACTGGCTGACCTGGCGGCTGTCGGGTTCTGACAGCGTGGCCGACCTGCGCACCGACCGCAGCGACGCGAGTGGGACGGGCTACTTCTCCGCCGAGGACGGCGACTACGACCTCGACCTCCTCGCGATGGCGATGCGCGGCCGCCGGCCCTCGGTCCCGACCGTGGTGGACCCGGCCGGGTCCGCGGGCCGGACCACCACGGGTGCGGTCCTCGGCGCCGGTGCGGGCGACAACGCCGCCGCGGCGCTCGGGATCGGCGCCGGGCCGGGTGACTGCGTGGTCTCGCTGGGGACGTCGGGTGTCGTCAGCGCGGTGGGCGACGCCGCGTCGCACGACGCGTCGGGCCTGGTGGCGGGGTTCGCGGACGCGACGGGTCGCCAGCTGCCGCTGGTCTGCACGCTCAACGGCGCACCGGTGCTGGCCGCGGTCGCCAAGATGCTCGGCGTGGACTTCGACGAACTCGACCGGCTGGCCTTGTCCGCCCCGATCGGCGCGGAGGGGTTGTCACTGGTGCCCTACTTCGACGGCGAACGCTCGCCGAACCTGCCCGAGGCGCAGGGTGCGCTGCAGGGCGTCACCACGCGAAACCTGTCGCCGGCGAACGTCGCCCGCGCGGCGGTGGAGGGGCTGCTGGCCTCCATCGCGTTCTGCCTGGACCGCATCGCGGGTGAGGGTGTCGAGGTCCGACGCGTGCTGCTCGTCGGCGGCGGTGCGCGCTCGGAGGCGGTCCGGCGGATCGCCCCCGCGATCCTCGGCAAGCCCGTCGACGTGCCGACCCCGGCGGAGTACGTGGCGCTCGGCGCCGCGCGGCAGGCGGCGTGGACGGTGGCGGGCGGCGACGAGCCGCCGTCCTGGTCGTTCGGCGTCACCGCGACCTACGAGGCGGATCCGACGCCCGAGGTGGTCGAGCGCTACCAGCTGGCGCAGCGCCTGACGTTCGGGCAGTAGGTCACGGCCGCGCCGTCGGCCGGGGCCAGGCACTTCGCGGCAGGGTCGCCTCGTCCGGGGTCAGCCGGTCGAGCACCGCACGCAGCGGCGGCCACGTCGCCCGCCCCGCCCGTGTCACGGCGTAGGCGGTGAGGATCACCGGCGGGTCGGTCAGCGGCAGCACCGTGACGCCGGCGCCGGCCGGTCGGTCCAAGGGCAGCAGGCCGATGCCGTAGCCCGCGGCGATCAGTTCCTCGACGAGGTCCAGGCTGTCGATCTGGTGGGCGATGCGCGGCGTGAACCCGGCCAGCGCCCCGAGCGTGCGCACGGCGTCCTCGTCGGCGGTGTTGCGGGAGTTGACGATCCACGTCTGGTCGGCGCGGGCGGCCAGATCCGCCGGTCCTCGGGCGTCGTCCTCCGGCACGCCGAGGCCCCAGGCGGTCGACCACATCGGGACGGGATCCAGCGCGGGGCCCGGTGACGCCGGGGCGAGGTTGTAGTCGTATGTCAGCGCCAGGTCGAGGTCGTCGTCGGCGAGCAGGGCGAAGGCCTCGATCGGCTCGTACTCGTGGATCAGGACGTCGATGCCCGGGTGCCGGGCGGTGAGGTCGGCGAGAATCGGCAGCAGGGACACCCGGATGCCGGTGGCGAAGCCGCCGACGCGCAGCGTGCCCGCGGGGTCGGCATCGGGATCCAGGTCGAGGCGCGCCGCGTCGACCGCGGCGAGGATCTCGACGGCGTGGTCGGCCAGGCGGCGCCCCGCAGGCGTGAGCCGTACCCGCCGCCCCTCCGGTTCGATCAACTGGGCGCCGGTCTCCTTGGCCAGTGCGGCGATCTGCTGGGACACCGTCGAGGTGGTCAGGTGGTGGGTATCGGCCACCGCTCGCATCGAGCCGAGCCGGGAGAGGGCCAGCAGCAGTTGGAGTCGGCGGGTGTCCACCCGCACCATCGTCCACGTTTCGCGATCGCTGCGTGGGTCATCGATCGACGATGTGCGACGATGCCGGGATGACCGCCCGCCCGGCCCACTTCGTGCAGACGTCCGACGACACGTACGAGCCGACCACCTACGCGCAGAGCCACTGGGGCGACGATCACCTCAACGGTCCGGCCGTGGTGGGGCTCGCGGCAGCGGTGCTGGACGCGGCGCACGGCGACCCGGAGTTCACCCCGGCCCGGTTGACGGTCGACCTGTTCAAGGCGGCTCGGGGCGTGCCGACCACCGCCGTGCTGCGCGTGCTCCGCGACGGCAGGCGCGTACGCAACGTCGAGTGCGAACTGATGCAGGACGGTGCCGCGGTCGCCCGGGCCATCCTGGTGCAGTACCGCACGGCCGAGGCGCCGCGCGGCGAGGAGTGGTCGGGCGCAACCGGGTTCACGCCACCCGACGACGTCGACGACGACCGGAACATCTACGTGGGCTGCGACGAGATGGGGTGGACGCACGCGATCGCCGAGCACCAGAACGCCGCGCGTAAGCGCTGCCTCAACCGGTCGATCGACGCCGTCGCAGGCCGCGCGAACTCACCGCTGACCAACGCCGCCGCCGCGGCGGAGGGCACCAGCCTGGTCACCAATCTCGGCACGGCGGGCGTCGGCTACATCAACGGCGATCTGACGGTGGCACTGTCGCGCCTGCCGCGGTCGCACTGGATCGGCGTGCAGGCCGACTCGCACTGGACCTCGGACGGCATCTCGGTGGGCACCGCGACGCTGTTCGACGCCGTCGGCCCGTTCGGCACCGGAATGGTCACCGCCGTCAGCAACCCGGCCGCCCAGATCGACTTCAGCGCCGACCCCTTCCCGGACCGAACCCGCTGACCCGTGCCCCCGTACCGGCCCGGACCCGGCACGTAGGGTTGGCGCCGTGGACCTGCTGCTCGGCATCGACATGGGGACGGGGAGCACCAAGGGCGTGCTCGTCGACGCCGTCGGCACCGTGCTCGCGACCGAGACCATCACCCACTCGATCGACCTGCCCCGTCCCGGGTGGGCCGAGGTGGACGCCGAGAAACTGTGGTGGCGCGAGGTCTGCGAGGTCAGCAGCAAGCTGATGGCGGGGATGCCCGACGGTGGCGTCCTGTCGGCGATGTGCGTCAGCGGGGTCGGCCCGTGCCTGGTGCTCTGCGACGCCGATCTCCGGCCGCTGCGGCCGGCGATCCTGTACGGCATCGACACCCGGGCCACTGCCGAGATCGACTCGCTGACGGCCGAATTCGGTGCGGACGCCATCCTCGATCGTGCCGGCACGCTGCTGTCCAGTCAGGCCGTCGGCCCCAAGCTCGAATGGGTGCACCGGCACGAACCCGAGGTCTTCGCCGCGGCCGCCGGCTGGTACGGCTCCAACTCCTACGTCGCCGCGAAGCTCACCGGCGAGTACGTCATCGACCACCACACGGCGAGCCAGTGCGATCCGCTCTACGAGACGCGACTCTTCGACTGGAACCGGCCGTGGGCGGAACGCATCTGCCGGCACCTGCCGCTGCCCCGGCTGGTGTGGCCGAGCGAGGTCGTCGGGACGGTGCGGCCCGAGGCGGCCGAGGCCACCGGCGTCCCCGTCGGGACCCCGGTCGTGGCGGGGGCGGTCGACGCCTATTCCGAGGCGTTCTCGGTCGGCGTCCGCGAACCCGGCGACCAGATGCTGATGTACGGCTCGACGATGTTCCTGGTGCAGATCATCGACGCGTACTACAGCGACCCCACCCTGTGGACGACGGTTGGCGTCGAGCACGGCACGCTCGCGCTGGCGGCGGGGACGTCGACGGCGGGCAGCCTGATCGGCTGGCTGCAGACCGTCACCGGTGCGGCGCCGATCGACGAGCTGATGGCCGAGGCCGCCGCCGTGCCGCCGGGCAGTGAGGGCCTGCTCGTCCTGCCCTACTTCGCGGGTGAGCGGACGCCGGTCTTCGATCCCCGGGCGAGGGGCGTCGTGGCGGGCCTGACCCTGCGGCACGGCCGCGGCCACCTGTTTCGCGCTGCGTACGAAGGCATCTCGTTCGGCATCCGGCAGATCCTCGAGCGCTTCGACGACGCGCACACCGGCACCAGGACCGTCGCGGTGGGCGGCGGTCTGCGCAGCCCGGTGTGGGCGCAGGCGGTCAGCGACGTCACCGGTCGCGCGCAACTGGTCCCGGAGCAGGCCATCGGCGCCAGTTACGGGGATGCGCTGCTGGCGGCCATCGGGGTGGGTCTGGTGCCGCGGGACACCGACTGGGCGCGGATCGAGCGCGAGATCGAACCGAATCCGTTGACGCGCAACCTCTACGACGATCTCTACGAGACCTGGCGCGAGCTGTATCCGGCGACGCGCGAGCAGGTGCACCGCCTCGCCGACCCCCGCGGGCACTGAGGCGGGATCAGGACTCGGGCGGTGCCGCGTCGAGCAGGGCCTGTGCGGTCGCCGGGTCGGTGACGAGCCGGTTGAAGTAGCCGCCGCGGGCGCCCGCGGCGATGGAGACCAGCTTCTCGGCGCCGACGGCCACGGCGATGGTGACCGGGATCCGCTGCAGCGCATCGAGTTCGAGCGCGATCAGGCGGTCGCTGCCCTCGAAGTCGACCTCGTCGCCCACGCGGTCGTAGAACCGGGAGCAGACGTCGCCGACGGCCGCGCGCAGCGACGTCGAGCCGGTCGGCACGAACCGGGGGATGTCGGACCGGGTCAGCGGGGGAGCGCCGACGCCCATCAGCGCGCACCGGGCGGCGGGCCACTGGTGCAGGACCCGCTGGATGGTGGGGTCGTTGAGCAGCGACTGGTACAGCTCGGGCCCGGGCAGGGCCGGCGCGAACAGGTAGTTCGCCCGCCCGCCAACGCGATTGGCGACCAGCCGGGTGATCTCGTTGGTCTGGTACCAGTCCTCGGGTTGGTCGTTGCCGCCGACCGTGGGCGCGATCACCACGCCGGGCAGCGGGGTCAGGTCGTGCTGGGCGAGTTCGTAGACGGTGCGGCCCGACGACACCAGCAGCACGTCGCCGGGGAGCAGGCCCGCCTCGGCGAGTGCGCGGCCGGTCGCGGGTGCGAGCGTGCGGCCCATGACGTCGACGACGCCGCGGCCGGGCCCCGGCGTGGGTAGCGGTGCGCTGAGGTAGACGCGTTCCAGTCCCATCGCGCGGGCCACCTGGTCGGCCAGGTCGCCGGGACGCGACTCCGCCGGCGGGACCACCTCGATGCGGACGATGCCCTGGCGTTTCGCCTCGGCGAGGAGCCTGCTGACGGTCGCCCGGCTGGTGCCGAGCTGATCGGCGACCTCGGCCTGGGTGGCCTCGTCCTCGTAGTAGAGACGAGCTGCCGTGTAGAGCAGTGCGGACGGGAAGTGGCTGGTCTCGCCGTCGGAGGACACGGTCCCGGGGTGGCCGTCGACGGTCGCCGTCGCGGGGTTCTGCGGGGCCGGCCGGGGCATGCTCGAAGTATGCCCCAGAACATCTGTTCTGGGCAGATTTTTGCTGAACATCGGTTCTGGACAAATGTGCACCGTCCTGGTTAATGTGAGCGCGACCACACATGCGAGATGCGCCATGAAGGGCTGGAACCGATGAGCGAACAGATCCCCGAGAAGATGCAGGCCGTCGTTTGTCACGGCCCCCGCGACTACCGGCTCGAGGAGATCGCCGTCCCGCAGCGCAAGGCGGGCGAGGCCCTGATCAAGGTCGAGGCCGTCGGCATCTGCGCCAGCGACCTGAAGTGCTACCACGGTGCCGCGAAGTTCTGGGGCGACGAGAACCGTCCGGCCTGGACCGAGACCATGGTGATCCCGGGACACGAATTCGTCGGGCGCGTGGTCGAACTCGACGACGAGGCGGCGTCCCGGTGGGGGATCGCGGTCGGTGACCGGGTCACCTCGGAGCAGATCGTGCCGTGCTGGGAGTGCCGGTTCTGCAAGCGGGGTCAGTACCACATGTGTCAGCCGCACGACCTCTACGGATTCAAGCGCCGCACGCCCGGGGCGATGGCCTCCTACATGACCTACCCGGTCGAGGCGCTGGTGCACAAGATCTCCGGCGACCTGCCGCCCGCGCACGCCGCGTTCGTCGAGCCGCTGTCGTGCTCGCTGCACGCCGTGGAGCGCGCGCAGATCACCTTCGAGGACACCGTGGTGGTCGCGGGCTGCGGGCCGATCGGCCTCGGCATGATCGCCGGCGCGAAGTCCAAGAACCCCATGCGCGTCATCGCACTCGACATGGCGCCCGAGAAACTGGCACTCGCCACGAAGTGCGGCGCCGACCTGGTGATCAACATCGCCGAGGAGGACGCCGAGACGATCGTCAAGGAGCTCACCGAGGGCTACGGGGCCGACGTCTACCTGGAGGGCACCGGTCATCCGTCCGCGGTGCCGCAGGGTCTGAACCTGCTGCGCAAGCTCGGCCGCTACGTCGAGTACGGCGTCTTCGGCAGCGACGTCTCCGTCGACTGGAGCATCATCAGCGACGACAAGGAACTCGACGTCCTCGGCGCCCACCTCGGGCCGTACTGCTGGCCCGCCGCCATCAAGATGATCGAGTCCGGCGTGCTGCCGATGGACGAGATCTGCACCCACCAACTGCCGTTGACCGAATTCCAGCAGGGCCTCGACCTCGTGGCCAGTGGCAAGGAATCCGTCAAGGTCTCACTCATCCCCGCCTGAGAGGCGTCCCCCGATCATGAATCGAAGGCAACCATGACCCCCGATCACGGGCACCGTCCCCGCGGGCCGCAGATGTCGCGGCGCAACATGCTGGCCGCCATGGGCATGGCCGGCGCCGCCGCGGCCAGCCTCCCACTGCTGTCGGCGTGCGGCGTCGGCGGCGGGACCAGCCTGCCGAACGGTGCGGGCGAGGTCACCGGCGGCTTCGACTGGCGCAAGGCCGCCGGTTCGACGCTCAACATCCTGCAGACCCCGCACCCCTACCAGCTGTCGTATCAGCCGCTGCTCAAGGAGTTCACCGAACTCACCGGCATCACCGTCAACATCGACCTGGTGCCCGAGGCGGACTACTTCACCAAGCTGAACACCGAACTCGCCGGCGGGTCCGGCAAGCACGACGCGTTCATGCTGGGGGCGTACTTCATCTGGCAGTACGGTCCGCCGGGATGGGTGGAGGACCTCGGTCCCTGGCTGCAGAACACCTCGGCGACCAGTGCGGAGTACGACTTCGACGACATCTTCGAGGGTCTGCGCACGTCCACCCGCTGGGACTTCACCCTCGGCAACCCGCTGGGCACCGGTGGGCAGTGGGCGATCCCGTGGGGCTTCGAGAACAACGTCGTCGCCTACAACAAGCGGATCTTCGACGAGAAGGGCATCTCGAAGCTGCCCGACAACCTCGACGACTTCATGCAGCTGGCGATCGACCTCACCGACCGGTCGGAGAACCGGTACGGCCTGTCGACCCGCGGCTCGAAGTCGTGGGCCACCATCCACCCCGGCTTCATGACGCAGTACACCCGCCAGGGCGCGGTCGACTACACGTGGAACGGCTCCGAACTGGTCGCCGAGATGGACAGCGACCAGGCGATCGACTTCACCCGCAAGTGGATCGACCTGCAGCACCAGGCCGGCCCGACGTCGTGGACCACCTACGACTACCCCAATGCCACCGGCGATCTCGGCGACGGCAAGGCGATGATGGTGTTCGACGCCGACAGCGCCACGTACCCGAAGAACAAGCCGGGCGCGAGCAAGGAAGCCGGCAACATCGCCTGGTATCCCGGACCCGCAGGACCGGACGGCAACTACAAGACCAACCTGTGGACGTGGAGCTGGGCCATGAGCGCGAACTCGCGCAACAAGCTGCCCGCGTGGCTGTTCATCCAGTGGGCGACCGGCAAGGACTCGATGAACAAGGCCGTCGAGGGCGGCACGTACGCCGACCCGGTACGGAAGTCGGTGTTCGACACCACCTTCAAGCGGGTCGCGGCCGATCAGTTCGGCTACCTCGAGACGTTCGAGACCGTCATCGGCGAGTCGAAGATCCAGTTCACCCCGCAGAAGAAGTTCTTCGACACCACCCAGAACTGGGCCGTCGCGCTCCAGGACATCTACGGCGGTGACGACGCGGCGTCGCGGCTCCGCAGCCTGGCGAAGACAAACACGTCCAAGGTCAACCTCTAACAACCGTGTTCATTTCACAGAGCGGCTAACCCATGACGACTCAGACCCCGAAGGCGCCGGCCACCTCGCCGGAACAGCCCGCCGCCGCGTCGCGGCGCAATCTGCCCGAGGTGCCGAGCTGGCGCCGCAAGGCGCGGCCCTACCTGCTGTCGATCCCCGCCGTGGTGATCGTCATCGGCATCCTCTACCCGTTCGCGGTCGGCGCCTACTACGCCTTCCTCAATTACGCTGCGGTGAACCCGGATCCGCACTTCGTGTGGTTCCAGAACTTCGGTTCGGTCCTCGGTGACCAGGTGTTCTGGAAGAGCGTCCAGGTCACCGTCACGTTCGCCCTGGTGGCGACCGCGGTCGAGACGGCGCTCGGCGTCGGGCTCGCGCTGCTGCTCAACCGGTCGTCGATCATCGGCAAGATCTTCGAGAAGGTCCTGATCCTGCCGCTGATGATCGCCCCCGTCATCGCGGGCGTGATCTGGAAGCTGATGTTCAACCCGCAGTTCGGCATCCTCAATCACATGCTGGGACTGGGCAACACGTTCGACTGGCTGTCGGCGGGCACCGCGCTGTGGTCGGTGATCCTGGTCGACGTCTGGATCTTCACCCCGTTCGTCGCGATCCTGGTGCTCGCGGGCATCCGGTCGCTGCCCAAGGAGCCGTTCGAGGCGTCCGAGGTCGACGGCGCGTCGGGCATCTACATGTTCCGCAAGCTGATGCTGCCCATGCTGTGGCCCTACATCCTGGTGGCCGTCATCTTCCGGTTCATGGACAACCTCAAGGTGTTCGACCACATCTACGTGCTGACCGCCGGCGGCCCCGGCGTCGCCACCCGCACGTTGCAGATCGGCGCCTTCGAGGACTCGATCATCAACCTCGACTACTCCCGCGGCAGCACCTACATGCTGCTGCTCTGGATCATCGTGTTCATCACGGCGCGCTACCTGGTCAGCGTGCTCGGCAAGGCGCAGCGTCGTGCTGCGGGAGCGGAGTCCTAGACCATGGCCGCGAAGTCGTTGTTCAGCAGGGCCGAACTCCTGCCGGGCCAGAAGCGTCTCTCGATCGGGTCGGTGGCAGCCGACGTCGGTCTCGTCTTCTGGTTCCTCTTCTCGCTGTTCCCGATCTTCTGGATGCTGATGCTGGCGCTGAAGAACGCCGAGCAGCAGACCAGTACCTACTTCACCTTCAGTCCGACGTGGTCGAACTTCGCCACGGTGCTCTCGGACAAGGGCACCCAGATGACCAGCGTCGACTTCAAGGCGTCGCTGCTGACCAGCCTGCTGAACTGCGGTGGTGCGGTGGTGGTCTCGCTGGTGATCGGCATCCCCGCCGCCTACGCCGCCGGACGCTGGCAGTACCGGGGGTCGAACGACCTCATGTTCCAGATGCTGTCGTTCCGGTTCGCGCCCGAGCTGATGGTCATCGTGCCGCTGTTCGTCATCTACAACCAGATCGGCCTGTTCGACACCAAGGTAGGCATGATCTGGGTGCTGCAGCTGGTCACGATGCCGCTCGTCGTGTGGATCCTGCGGTCCTACTTCCAGGACCTCCCGGAGGACCTCGAGCAGGCCGCGCTGCTCGACGGCTACACCCGCCGGCGCGCATTCCTGATGGTGGCACTGCCCATCGTGCGACCCGGCATCGCGGCCGCCGCGCTGCTCGCGTTCATCTTCGCGTGGAACAACTACGTGTTCCCGCTGATCCTCGCCGACAGCAATGCCGGCACCGTCACGGTGGCGATCACCAAGTACCTCGGCGGCGGCGGGCAGGCGTACTACAACCTGACCGCGGCGGCGGCGCTGATCGCCGCGCTGCCACCACTCATACTCGCGCTCACGATCCAGCGTTACCTGGTGCGTGGCCTGTCATTCGGGGCGGTGAAGGCCTGATGGCTTCCGTATCTCTCAAGAATCTCTCGAAGACCTTCGGGAAGACGCACGCGGTCCGCGACCTCACGGTCGACATCGCCGACGGTGAGTTCTTCGTCATCCTCGGCCCCAGCGGTGCGGGCAAGACGACGACGCTCAAGTCGATCGCCGGTCTCGTCGACATCGACGGGGGCACGGTGGCCATCGACGGCACCGACGTCACCCGGGTCGAGCCCTACCACCGCAACGTGGCCATGGCGTTCGAGAGCTACGCCCTGTATCCGCAGAAGACGGTCAGCGAGAACCTCGCCTCGCCGCTGAAGTCCGGGCGCACGGGCAAGTACACGGCCGCCCAGCAGACCGAGCGCATCGACCAGGTGACCACGACGCTGGGAATCAACCACCTGCTCAAGCGCTTTCCGCGTGAGCTGTCCAACGGTCAGCGTCAGCGCGTCGCGCTGGGCCGGGTGCTGGTGCGGCCCGCCGACGTCTATCTGCTCGACGAACCGCTGAGCCACCTCGACGCGAAGCTGCGTGCCTCGATGCGGGCCGAACTCAAGCAGCTCGGCGCGATGTCGAACACCACCACCGTGTACGTCACGCACGACTACCAGGAGGCGCTCGCGCTCGGCGACCGCATCGCGGTGCTGCGCGAGGGCGCACTGGTGCAGATCGGCACGCCGGAGGAGATCTGGCGGCGTCCGGCCGACACCTTCGTCGCGCGTGCGCTCGGCCAGCCCGAGATCAACGTGTTTGACGGCGTCGTCGACGGTGGCCGGATCCGGCTCGGGGACGGCACCTTCGACGTGCCGGTGCCTGCGGACGTCACGGCGTCCTCCGGGGACCGGGTGCGCGTCGGGTTGCGTCCCTGCGACGTCCACGTCGCGGAGACGGGCTCGCTGAAGGGGTCGGTGCAGCTGGCCGAGCGTCTCGGCCGCAACGTCGAACTCACCGTCCAGATCGGCGGCGAGCAGCTCATCGTCCTGGCGTCCGGCAGGGAGGGCGTCGGCGAGGGATCGCCGGTGTCGATGTCGATCGCCGACAAGGACGTTCACGTCTTCGAAGCGGGCGAGGGTGACACCACCCGCCTCGGTGCGCGCACCGACGAACTGGAGGCAGCACTGTGACGACCACCGAACGTCCGAAGAGCACCACCACCACGGCCCAGAGCCTGACGCTGACCGACCTGGTCAAGACCTACGTGGCCCGCGGCCGCGAGAGCTTCGCCGCGGTCAAGGGCATCAACCTCGACATCGCGCCCGGTGAACTCGTCGCACTGCTCGGCCCCTCGGGCTGTGGCAAGACGACGACGCTGCGCATGATCGCCGGGCTGGAGACCGTGACCAGCGGATCCATCAAGATCGGTGACCGCGAGGTCTCGCAGCTGCCCGCCGCCAAGCGCGGCATCGGCGTCGGCTTCGAGAGCTACGCGCTCTACCCGCCGATGTCGGTGCGCGACAACCTGCTCTACGGCCTCAAGGCGCGCAAGGTCAAGGGCGCCGAGCAGATGGTCGATTCGATCAGTGCGCGGCTCGAGATGGACGAGCTGCTCGGTCTGCGGCCCGCCGGCCTGTCCAGCGGCCAGAAGCAGCGCGTGGCACTCGCCCGCGCGCTGGTCCGCAACCCACCGGTGCTGCTGCTCGACGAGCCGCTCAGCCACCTCGACGCCTCGGCGCGCCAGCGGGTGCGCCGCGAGTTGAAGGTACTTCAGCGCGAATTCGGCTACACCACCATCGTGGTCACCCACGATCAGGTCGAGGCGCTGTCACTGGCCGACCGGCTAGCCGTGATGGACGCCGGGGTGGTGCAGCAGTTCGGCACGCCCGACGAGGTGTTCGACGATCCGGCGAACCTCTTCGTCGCCCAGTTCGTCGGCGAGCCGGCGATCAACGTCGTCGAGGGCGTGGTCCGCGTCGCAGACGGTCGTACCCGCGTCGAGATCGGTTCGCGGGCAGGGTATCTCGACACCGACGCAAGTTCGGTGCCGGACGGCACCCGGGTGAAGGTCGGCGTGCGCCCGCAGGACTGCTCGCTGAGCGAGTCGGGCGACGGCGTCACCGTGACCGTCGCCTACTTCGAGCACCTCCTCGAATTCGGCCTCGCCACGACCACGGTCTCGGGCATGGAGGAGGGCATCGTCGTGCAGACCCCGGCGGCCGAGGAGTACCGGCTCGAGCAGACCGCGGTCGTCTCGGCGCCCGCCGAGCGCGTGTACCTCTTCGACGCGGAGACGGGGGAGCGGCTGCGATGACCAAGCTGTTCAACGACCCGGCCCGCTTCACCGAGGACATGCTGGCCGGGTTCCTCGACGCCAACGCCCGATACGTCGTCGGCGTCCCCGGCGGCGTGGTTCGGGCACACGACACCCGGCCGGGCAAGGTCGCCGTCGTGATCGGCGGCGGCTCCGGTCACTACCCGGCCTTCTGCGGGACGGTGGGTCCCGGCTTCGCCGACGGCGCCGTGGTCGGCAACATCTTCACCTCGCCGTCGGCGGAGGACGCGGCGTCGGTCGCGCGCGCCGCGCACGGTGACGCCGGCGTGCTGCTCACCACGGGCAACTACGCGGGCGACGTCATGAACTTCACCCTCGCGGTCACCCAGTTGCGCAGCGAGGGCATCGACGCCGAGTACTTCGCGGTCACCGACGACGTGGCCAGCGCGCCTAAGGGCGAGGAGGCCAAGCGCCGCGGCATCGCCGGCGACTTCACGGTCTTCAAGTGCGCCAGCGCCGCCGCCGAGGACGGACTCGACCTGGCCGGCGTGGTGCGGGTGGCCCGGGCCGCCAACGCCGCCACCCGCACGCTGGGCGTGGCGTTCGACGGGTGCACGCTGCCCGGCGCGGACCACCCCCTGTTCACGGTGCCCGAGGGGCACATGGGTCTCGGGCTCGGCATCCACGGCGAGCCCGGCGTCGCCGACGAGGTGATGCCCACCGCCGACGAGCTGGCGCACACCCTCGTCGACGGCGTGCTGGCCGACTACACAGACTCGGACTCGACGCGCATCGCCGTCATCCTCAACGGTCTCGGCCGCACCAAGTACGAGGAGTTGTTCGTCGTGTGGGGCACGGCGTCCCGGCTGCTGCGCGAGCGCGGCTACCAGGTGGTCGACCCGGAGGTCGGGGAACTGGTGACCAGCCTCGACATGTCCGGTTGCTCGCTGACGGTGATGTGGCTCGACGACGAACTCGAGAAGTACTGGACCGCAGCGGCCGACAGCCCGGCCTACCGCAAGGGCGCCGCACGGCAGGACCAGTCCGCCGTCCGCACCGACGCCGCTGCCGACGCGGCGGCACCCACGGTCGACCTCGCCGCGCTCGCCGACGACGACGGCAGGGAGTGCGGCCGCAGCGTCGCCGCCGCGCTCGACGCGCTGGCGACGATGCTCGCCGGTGCCGAGGACGAACTCGGTCGCATCGACGCCGTCGCAGGCGACGGCGACCACGGCCGCGGCATGGTCAAGGGATCGTCGGCGGCCCGCGAGGCCGCGGCCCGAGCCGTGCAGGACGGCGCCGGTCAGGGATCGGTGCTGGCCGCCGCCGGCAAGGAGTGGGCCGCGAAGGCAGGCGGCACGTCGGGTGTGCTGTGGGGTGCGCTGTTGACCGCGGTCGGCGCGCGACTGGGCGACACCGGCCGGCCGGACGACGCGACCGTCGCCGCGGGAATGCGCGACGGCTACGACGCGCTGATCACCCTGGGCGGCGCGGCACCGGGCGACAAGACGATGCTGGACGCGATGCTGCCGTTCGTCACCGAACTCGAACGCGGGGTCTCCGGTGGCGCGTCGTGGCTGGACGCGTGGGCCGGGGCCGCGGACGTCGCGACCACCGCGGCGACCGCGACGGCGGACCTGCGGCCGAAGGTCGGCCGCGCCCGGCCGCTCGCCGAGCGCAGCATCGGCACGCCCGACGCGGGCGCCACGTCACTGGCGATGTGCGCACACACGGTCGCGGAGAGCTTCGCGACCACCACGAGGAAAGACGGGACATGACCGAACGAACACTTCGCATCGTCGTCGGCTCCGACGACGCGGGCTTCGAGTACAAGGAAGCCCTCAAGGGTGACCTGAACGCAGACCCGCGCGTCTCCGAGGTCATCGACGTCGGCGTCGGAACCGACGAGAACACCGCGTACCCGCACGTCGCCGTCGCGGCGGCCCGGCTGGTCGCCGAGGGCAAGGCCGACCGGGCGCTGCTGGTGTGCGGCACCGGTCTCGGCGTCGCGATCAGCGCCAACAAGGTGCCCGGCATCCGTGCGGTCACCGCGCACGACGGGTTCTCGGTCGAGCGGTCGGTGCTGTCGAACGACGCGCAGGTGCTGTGCTTCGGCCAGCGCGTCATCGGGTTGGAGCTGGCGCGGCGACTGGCCCGCGAGTGGCTCGGCTACGAGTTCGACCCCAACGGCCGGTCGGCGGACAAGGTCCAGGCGATCTGCTCGTACGAACCCGACGCGCAGCCGGCCGCCCGCTAGCGCCGGCTCAGGCCCTGTCGTCGGGGCGCGTCATCGTGAACTTGGTCTCCGGACCGATCTCGGCGTAGTCCGCCGGACCGCCCGCGCGCAGGATGGGCCGGGCGCCGTAGGTGTCGTAGACGCCGTCGATCAGGTGTTCGCGGTCGATGTGCACGGCGACCACCTGCCCCAGGACGAGCCAGGTGTCGACGTCGGCACCGTCGACGTCGGTGAGCCGGATCAGCTGCGTCAGGCGGCATTCGAAGTTGACCGGGCTCTCCAGCACCCGCGGCGCCGCGATCAGACGCGACGGCACCGGGGTCAGACCGCTGCGCGTGAACTCGTCCTCGTCGGCCGGTACCGCCGCCGAGGTCTCGTTCATCGGATCGGCGAGCGCCCGGGTGGCGAGGTTCCACACGAAGTCGCCGGTCGCGGAGACGTTCGCGACCGAGTCCTTCCAGCCGATGGACGAGAACCCGACGATCGCCGGCCGGTAGTTGAACCCGTTGAAGAAGCTGTAGGGAGCCAGGTTCCGCGCTCCGTCGGCGCCGAGGGACGAGATCCACCCGATGGGCCGCGGACCCACGATCGCGTTGAACGGGTCGTGCGGCAGGCCGGTGCCCTCGGCGGTGTCGTAGAAGTGGGCATCGTCTCGAGCCATGGCTGGCTCCCTCCTGGGGTATGGCGAACCGTTCGAAGATCGTGAACGGTATGTCCGGATAAATCACGTGGACGCGAACGGTCATGCACACGTTGAATGGCCTGGTGACATCCAATCAGGCCCGCGTCGGCGCCTTCATGGCGACCGGATCGATGCTGAGCGTCCAGGTCGGCCTCGCGCTGTCGCTGGGCCTGGTGGACCGCATCGGCGTCGAGGGCGCGGCGTGGTTGCGCCTCGCCTGGGCGGGCGTGCTGCTCCTGGTGCTGGTGCGGCCGCGGCCGTCGGCGTTCACCCGGCAGTCGTTCCTGACGTGCGTGGCGCTGGGCGTCGTCACCGCGGGCGTCACCATGCTGTTCATGGCGGCGATCGCGCGAATCCCGTTGGGAACGGCCAGCGCTCTGGAATTCCTCGGCCCGCTCGGCGTGGCGGTGCTCGTCGGCAGGGGCAGGCAGCGGTTCGTGTGGCCTGGCATCGCCGCCGCGGGAGTGCTGCTGCTGACGCGGCCGTGGGAGGGCACCGTCGATCTGGTCGGCGTCGGCTTCGCGCTGGCCGCCGCCGTCTGCTGGGCGCTGTACATCCTGCTCACCCAGCGCGTCGGCGACGCCGTCGAGGGCATCCAGCCGCTCGCGGTGTCCATGGCCACCGCCGGCCTGTTCGCGACGCTGGTCGTCGGACCCGTGGTGCTGCCGCGCATCACGTGGGACGTCCTGCTGTGGGGCATCGGTCTCGCGCTGCTGCTGCCGGTCGTGCCCTTCACCCTCGAACTGCTCGCATTGCGACGCCTCACCACCGCCGCGTTCGGCACGCTGATGGCAGTCGAGCCCGGCTTCGCGATGCTGGTCGGCTTCGTCGTGCTGCAGCAGGTGCCCGGCGTCGCGGCGCTGATCGGTATCGCACTGGTGGTGCTCGCGGGGATCGGGGCCGCCCGCAGCGGCGCCCGCACGGTGCCGCCCGTGCCCGCCGAGGTGGGCTGAGCGCGGCGGCGCCCGGCCCGGACCCTCAGGTGATCTTCTTGCGGCGGTAGAGCGTACCGACCGCGAGCAGGATCAGGCTGATCACCAGGATCGCCGTCGCCAGCACGTTGATCTGCGGCGGCACCGCGGCCTTCACGGCGGCGTTGACGTAGAGCGGGTAGGTCACCGTGGAGCCGCTGACGAAGTAGGTGACGATGAAGTCGTCGAGCGACAGCGCGAACGAGAGCATCGCCGCGGCAACGATTCCCGGCACGATCAACGGAAGCGTGACCTTGAAGAACGTGCGGGTCGCGTTGGCGCCGAGGTCCATCGACGCGTCCTCGAGCGTCCAGTCGAAGCCGCGGACCCGCGCCCGCACCGTCATCGCGATGAAGCTGACCTGGAACGCGATGTGCGCGATCACGATCGTCGAGTAGCCCGCAGCCCAGCTGAGGTCGAGGAACAGCGTGAGCAGCGACGCGCCCATCACGACCTCGGGTGCCGTCAGCGGCAGGATCAGGAACGAGTCGATGGCGCGGTCGCCCCGGAACCGCTGGCGTACCAGTGCGATCGCGACGAGCGTGCCGAGCACCAGTGCCACCGCCGTCGACACGGCGGCGACGTTCAGGCTGAGCTTCAGCGCCTCGGTCAGCGCCGGGTACTTGAACGGGTCGGCCCAGTTGTCCAGCGTGAAGCCCTGCCAGGTGTAGTTGAACTTGCCCGCCGGCTTGTTGAACGAAAACAGGATGATCACGAAGATCGGCAGGAACAGGTACAGCAGCACCAGTCCGGCGATCACGCGCAACAGGTTGTCGCCCAGATTGATCCGCTGCGCCAGCGAGCGCTTCGGCGTGACGTCGCCGACGGTCTGGTTGGCCTCGCCGATCTCGTCCTGAATCGTCATACCAGGTCCTCGGTTCCGAGCGCTCGCGTGTACAGCAGCACGCCGACCAGGATCAGCGCCATGAGCAGGAAGCTCAGCGCGGCCGCCGCCGGATAGTCCTTGACCACCAGGAACTGTTTCTGGATCACGTTGCCGATCATGGTGGTCTGGGTGCTGCCGAGATAGTCGGCGTTGATGAAGTCGCCGACCGCCGGGATGAAGACGAGCATGCTGCCCGCCAGCACGCCGGGGGTCGACAGCGGCAGGATCACCTTGCCGAAACTCCGTGGCGCAGAGGAGTAGAGGTCCTTCGAGGCCTCGAGCAGACGCGGATCGATCTTCTCCAGGCTGACGTACAGCGGCAGGATCATGAAGATGATCCAGTTGTAGGTCAGGCCGCCGATCACGGCCCAGCCGGTCGAGAGCAGCCGGCCCTCGTCGGGCAGCAGCCCTATCGCGCCGAGCCCCTGCACCACCCAGCCCTCGTCGGCGAGGATCGTCTTCCACGCGAGCGTCCGTATCAGGAACGTCACGAA
This sequence comes from Mycobacterium sp. PTI7, assembly GCF_056679845.1. Lineage (NCBI taxonomy): Bacteria > Bacillati > Actinomycetota > Actinomycetes > Mycobacteriales > Mycobacteriaceae > Mycobacterium > Mycobacterium sp. PTI7. The sequence goes on along the minus strand of NZ_CM155252.1, from coordinate 2,226,298 downwards.
GAACGGCAGGATCACCAGGCCGAGGATCAGGTTCTTGTATCTGCCTGCCTTGAAGGCGGTCACGTACGCCAGCGGATAGGCGAGCAGGATGCACAGCACCGTGGCCACGGCGGCGTAGGTGAACGACCGGATGATCTGATCCTGATACGTGCTGAACGCATGGCCGAAGTTGCCGAAGTTCCAGTCGAACGTCAGCGTCGGCAGGTACACCGATCCGGCCGAGCTGGACAACGAGGTCCGTGCCAGTGAGAAGAACGGCACCACGAAGAAGATGCCGAGGTACACCAGCGCGGGTAGCACCATCAGGTAGGGGGCGACCTTGCTGCGCTGCCTACCGCTCGCCGCGACTCCCGCCATGCGTCAGCCGCCGGTGACGGCGGCGTACATGGTGCTGTACTCCTGGGTCTGCTCGTCGGTCAGCGGCGCCCACGACTTGAGGTTGGAGTCCATCTCCGACGACGGGTTGATCAACGGGTTCTTCGCGGCGGCCGGGTCGATCTTGGCCAGCTCGTCGGTCATGTCCGACAGCACCGGAACGTACTGCACGAAGGCGACCAGCTTGGCGTAGTTGGCGCGGTCGTAGACGTAGTTGATCCACTCCTCCGCGCCCTTCTGGTTCTGCGTGGTGTAGGGGATCGTCATCGTGTCGATGAACCAGTCGCCACCGGACTCCGGCACGATGAACTGCAGGTCCGGGTTGTCCGCCTGCAGCTGCACGATGTCGCCGGAGTAGGCCTGCGCGATCGCGATGTTTCCCGCGGCGAGGTCGTCGGCGTAGTCGTTGCCCGTGAAGCGACGGATCTGTCCCTTGTCCTTCTGCTCCCGGACGAGGTCGACGGCCTTGGTCACCGAGTCGGTGCTCGGGTCCTCGATCGAGCCCCCCTGAGACTGCATGATCATGCCGAGGCCGTCCTGGACGTCTGAGAACAGGCTGACCCGGCCCTTGTACGCGGGATCCCAGAGGTCGTCGATCGACCGGATGTCGCGTCCGGTGGCGGCCCGGTTGTAGGCGAGGCCCACCATGCCGGTCATGTACGGCGCGGTCACCTTGCGGCCGGGGTCGACCTTCGAGTCGAGCAGGTCCTGGCGGAGGTTCTTCTTGTTGGGCACGCCCTCCTCGCTGATCTCGTTGAGCCAGCCGAGACCCTTGATGCGGGCCGCCATGAACTCGGTGGGCACGACGAGGTCGGCGCCGATGTCCTGCTTGCGCGACAGCGGTTCCTTGACCTTCGCGAACCACTGCTCGTTGTCGTTGAAGTCCTCCTTGTAGTCCACCGTCAGACCCGACGCGGTCTGGAAGGCGGCCACGAAGCCGTCGGCCATGTACAGCGGCCAGTTGGAGATGCGCAGCGTGTTGCTCGACGTCCCCGTGGTGTCGCTGTCGCCGCCACCGGAGGACGAGCTGTCCGACCCGCACGCCGCCAGGAAGGCCGGCCCGAGGACCGCCGCGGCCGCCGCGGCGGCACTACCGCCGATGAAGCGTCGACGGCTGGTCGGGTTGGCGGCCAGTCGGGAGAAGAGGCGGGGGTCGAAGTTGTCGCGGGCCATGGCTGCGGTGCCTTTCGTCAGGTGCGTGGAGGTCTAGTCGAGGAGGTCGATCGGTCAGTCGTCGAGCATCTCCTCGAGATCCTCGGTGGTGGGGATGTCGGCGGCGGGCAGCACGAGCGACGCCTCCGGGTCCCAGCCCACGTGCACCGGATCGCCCGGGTGCAGGGTGGGCAGCCGCTGTTCGGGGCCGACGTGGGCGAGGACCACCGATCCGTCGGATGCTGTGATCGAGACGCGGATGACCGGACCCTGGAAGGTCAGGTCGGCGACCGTGCCCTGGATGGACACGCAGTCGCCGGGTAGCGGATCGACCGAGACGCGCACCCGCTCCGGGCGCACCATCAGCGTGGCGTGGCCGCCGGGTTCGATGGCCGTCAGCCCGGCGCGGGCCCGCAGCGTGGTCCCGAGCACCGACACGTCGGCGACGCCGCCGTCGACGCGGACCTGTCGACCCGGCCACAGGTTGGCCTGGCCGATGAAGTTCGCGACGAACACCGTCGCGGGGACGTCGTAGATGTCGGTGGGCGTGCCGATCTGCTCGACGTTGCCCGCGTTCATGACCGCGATGCGGTCACTCATCGTGAGCGCCTCTTCCTGGTCGTGCGTGACGTAGATGAACGTGATGCCGACCTCGCGCTGGATGCGCTTCAGCTCGAACTGCATCGCGTGGCGCAGCTTGAGGTCCAGCGCGCCGAGGGGCTCGTCCAGCAGCAGGGCACTGGGGTAGTTGACCAGTGCGCGGGCCAGTGCGACGCGCTGCTGCTGACCTCCCGACAGCTGCGCGGGCTTGCGCTTGGCGAAGTCGGTGAGGCGGACGATCTCCAGGATCTCGTCGACGCGGCGCTTCACCTCCGTCTTGTCCTTCTTCATGCTGCGCGGCCCGTACGCCACGTTGTCCCACACGTTCATGTGCGGGAACAGCGCGTAGTGCTGGAACACCGTGTTGACGTTGCGCTTGTGCGGCGGGACCTTCGAGACGTCGACGCCCTCGAGGCGGATGGCCCCGGTGGTGGGCGTCTCGAAGCCCGCGATCATCCGCAGCGTGGTGGTCTTGCCGCAGCCCGACGGCCCCAGCATCGAGAAGAACTCGCCCGAGGCGATCGAGAAGTCGGCGTCGGCGACGGCGACGTAGTCGTCGAACCGCTTGGTGACGTGGTCGATCTCGATGACCGGGCGACCCGACTGCAGGTTCGCCCCGTCCTCTCCTGTCGCGTGGTCGACGGCGGTGATGCCCGAGCCGGTCAGATTCTTCTCCCTCATACCCGCACGTGGCCGTTAGCCGGGGCCATGCCAGCCCTCATCAGCCCGTGCGCCGTGGGTAAACCATCGCTGATCTTGCGTACCTTCGCAACCGTTTCCGCAACGAATTTACATTTCGACAATGGATTCCCTCGTCCAGAATGTTGCCGGGATGCAGATTCCGCGCCGTCGATCCTCGGTGCCGGCAGGCACGTCGACGCAGGTCGCCGGTCCCGGCGGCCCCGCGTGGTCGAATGTGCGCATGGGTAGTGGCTCCACCGGTACGACGAACGCACTCGACGCCGAACCGTTCCGGGGCCGCACGCCCTCGGGTGCGGGTGATCTGCGCGTGGAGACGCACGGCATCGCCCCCGTGCGCGCCGACGCCCGGTACGGCTCGCCGCGGCGGCTGTTCACCGTCTGGTTCGCGCCGCAGGTGAACATGACCGGTGTCTTCACCGGGGCACTCGCCATCGCGCTCGGCCTCGGCTTCTGGCTCGGCATGCTGGCGATGCTCATCGGCACCGTCCTCGGTTCGCTGGTGGTCGGGTACCTCTCGACGTGGGGCCCGCGGACGGGGACCGCGCAACTCCCGACGGGGCGAATGGCCTTCGGCGGCACGGTCGCGCTGCCGGCGGCGCTGCAGTGGCTGTCGTCGATCGCGTGGGACGCGCTGGTGGGGCTGTTCGGGGGCGAGGCCCTGTCCGTCCTGCTCGGCATCCCGTTCTGGGTCGCGGTGCTGATCGTGCTGGGCGTGCAGGGCGTGGTCGGCTTCTTCGGGTACGAGGTGATCCACCGGCTGCAGGCCGTGCTGACCGTCGTGCTGCTGGTGACGTTCGTGGTGTTCGCGGTGAAGCTGGTCGGCGGCCGCGACGTGATCGTGCCGCCGACCGTGACGGGGCCGGACCTGCTCGGGGCCTTCGTGCTGGAGGTGACGATCGCGCTCAGCCTGACCGTGTCGTGGGCGAGCTATGCGTCGGACTTCAGTCGCTACCTGCCCGCCGACTCGGCGCGGTCGCGCGTGTTCGGCTACACGTTCGCCGGGATGGTGGTGGCGTACGCCTTCGTCCAGGGCATCGGGGTGGCCGCCGGCGAGCTGGTCTCCGAGCACACCGTCGACGGGGTCCGGGCCGTGATGGGCGGCGGGGTCGTGGGTGGGCTCGCCCTGCTGGTCATCGCGCTGGCCTCGGTGGGCTCGGGCGTGATGAACGACTACAGCGGCTCGTTGGCCCTGCAGACCCTCGGCGTGCGGGTGCGCAGGCCGGTGTCGTCCGTGATCGTCACCGTGCTGGCGTTCGGGCTGATCCTCTGGCTGCACGGCGCCGACACCGCGACGCGCTTCCAGAACCTCCTGCTGATGATCGGGTATTGGATCCCGGCGTTCGTGGCCGTGGTCGCGGTCGACTGGCGGATCCGCACTCGGGGCCGCGCCACGATCGATCCGGCCGTCGAGCGCACGGGCCGCCGTGACGCCGTGGCGGCGCTCGTCGCGTTCGTCGTCGCCTACCTCGCCGCGGTGCCGTTCATGAACACGTCCCTCGTCCAGGGACCGATCGCGATGGCGTGGCACGGCGCCGACATCGCGTACTTCGTCAACTTCGTTGTGGCACTGCTGATCTACGGTGGTTACCGTCGGTTCGGTGACCGCCGCACCGCCGGTGTGGTGAACTGACGGTCCTCCGGACCCCAACGAAGGGATCGACGATGCGTCCTGCAACTCTCGCGAAGACCGGCGGCGCGGTGCTCGCCACCGCGGTGGTCGGCGGTCTGGCGAGCCGCCCGGCGCAGTCCGCCTGGTACGCGGCGCTGCGCAAGCCCGGCTTCCAGCCGCCGCGTCAGGCGTTCCCGATCGTGTGGCCGATCCTCTACGCCGACATCGCGGTGGTGTCGGCCAACGCGATCGACACGCTGACCGAGCAGGGCCGCCGCGACGAGGCCAAGACCTTCGCCGGCCTGCTCGCCCTGAACCTCGTCCTGAACGGCAGCTGGTCCTGGCTGTTCTTCAGCCGGCGCATGCTCGGCACGTCGGCGGTCGCCGCGGCCGCACTGACCGCGAGCAGTGCCGACCTCACCCGTCGGGCCGCGAGCGTGAACGGCGCCGCGGCGGCGCCGTTGGGTCTGTATCCGCTGTGGTGCGCCTTCGCGACGGCGCTCTCATCGCGGATCTGGATGCTGAACCGCTGACCCGGTGATGGCCAAGTCCGAGGGTGACGGCGAAGAGGAACGCCAGCGCCTCGCCGACCGGGTGCTCGGCTGGGCCGAGGACGCCATCTACTGGGGCATCGCCGTGGTGCTGCTGCTGGGCTCCGTCGCGATCCTGGTGGCACAGTTCGCGAAGCTCCTGCACCTGCGCGACACGCCGACGTCGAGCCTGGCGATCGAGATCCTCGACGGGCTGCTGCTGATCTTCATCTTCGTGGAGTTGCTCTACGCGGTGCGGGTGAGCCTGCGATCCCACGAGATCGTCGTCGAGCCGTTCCTGATCGTCGGAATCCTGGCCGCCATCAAGGAGATAGTGGTACTCAGCGTCGAGGCCGCCGCCTTGCTGAACAAGGGTCCCGAGTTCTCCCGGGCGGCCGTGGAGATCGGCGTACTCGGCGGCGTGGTCCTGGTGCTGTCCCTGTCGGCGTGGGTGATGCGGGTGCGGACGTCGGAGGGCGGGTCGCAGGTCGAGGACTGAGTCAGCGCACGGTCGCGAAGAATGTCCGCACGTCCTCGACGAACGACTCGGGCTGCTCGAACGCCGCGAAGTGACCGCCGCGCGGCATCGTGGTCCAGTGGGTGATGTTGTAATTCTGCTCGCACCACGACCGTGGCGTGGGGCCGATCTCCTTGGGGTACGAGGCGACGCCCGTGGGCAGTTCGACCCGGCCTCCAACACGTCCCCGGTCGCTTCGCTCCTGCCCTCCGGACCCGCCGAACGACGTCTGGCTCTCCCAATACAGCCGCGCCGACGACGCCCCGCTGGCGGTGGCCCAGTAGACCATCACGTCGTCGAGCATCTCGTCGCGGCTGAGCGCGTTCTCGGGATGGCCGTCGCAATCGGTCCACGACCAGAACTTCTCGACGATCCACGCCAGCAGCGCGACGGGGGAGTCGACGAGTCCGTACCCCACCGTCTGCGGCCGGGTGGCCTGCTCCTTGAAGTAGCCGTTGTCCTGGGTGCGGTAGTGGTTCAGCCCGGCGAAGGCGGCCTTGTCCTCGTCGGTCGGGTTGGTCTTCGCCTCCTCGGTGGGGGAGCCGATGGGGAAGTTGGTGTGGATGGCCACGCAGTGCCCGACGTTTCGCCCGATCTGCGCGGTGACGGCACCACCCCAGTCGCCGCCCTGGGCGCCGTAGCGGTCGTAGCCGAGCCTGGTCATCAGCGTCTCCCACGCCGCGGCGACCCGGGCGACGTTCCACCCCGTCGCGTCCGGCTTGCCGGAGAAGCCGTAGCCGGGCAGCGAGGGGCAGACGACGTGGAACGCGTCCTCGGCGCGTCCGCCGTGCGCGGTCGGATCGGTCAGCGGCTCGATGATCTTGGCGAACTCGACGATCGATCCGGGCCAGCCGTGTGTGATCACCAGTGGCATCGCGTCCGCGTGCCGGGAGCGCTGGTGGATGAAGTGGATGGGCAGGCCGTCTATCTCGGTGGTGAACTGCTCGAACCGGTTGAGCGCTGCCTCGCGGGCACGCCAGTCGTAGTCCTCCGCCCAGTACCGGGCGAGTTCGCGGGTGTAGGCCAGCGGGATGCCCTGGGTCCAGTCGAGTTCGGTTCCGCCGCCGACGGTCTCGGCCTCGGGCCAGCGGGTGGCGTCCAGCCGGCGTCGGAGGTCGGTGAGGACGTCGTCGGGAACGGCGATGCGGAACGGTGTCACGTCGGACTTCTCGGTGGAGGTCATGGCTTCCTTCTTAGTCGCGCCGGCTCATCGGTATCAGGCCGGAGTGGTCGGGCCGGAGTGGTCGCGCCGGTCGTGGTCGGGATCCTGCGGACGCCGCACCGAGATGCGGGTGGGTTCGGGACGGCCGCGCAGCAGGATGGGGTCGCGGGTCTCCCAGTGCGTGCGTTCGCCGTCGTCACTGCGGTCGGTCGCGGCGCCGGATGCCAGCGCCCGCCCCGCGATGACCTTGGCCGCGTCGGCGAGCCGGGCGGCTTCGTTCACCGGATCGCCGATGACGGTGTACTCGTAGCGGTTCTCGGCGCCGATGTTCCCCGCGAACACGGGGCCCGCCGACACCCCGATGCCGAAGTCGACGTCGGGCAGCGCGCGCAGGTTGTCCGCCAGGGCGCGCGCCGTGCACAGCGCCGACGTGGCGGCACGGTCGTTGGCCACCGGCGCCCCGAACACCGCCAGCGCCGCGTCGCCCTGGAACTTGTTGATCAGGCCGCCGTGCTCGTCCACCGCGGCCACGACGATGCGGAAGAAGTCGTTCAGCACGTCGGCGACCTCGCGCGGCGACCGGCTCGAGGGCAGCTGGGTCGAACCGGCCAGGTCGATGAACAGGATCGCGACGTCGGGCACCTCGTCGGACGCGTCGACCGTCCGGGACTCGACGGCGAGCCGGGCGACGTCCGGCCCCACGTGGCGGTCGAACAGATCACGTAGCCGGTCGCGTTCGTTGAGGCCGGCGACCATGCGGTTGAAACCGTTCTGCAGCCTGCCGATCTCGGACTGCTCGTACACGTCGACGGTGCGGCCGAGGTTGCCGCGCTCGACTTCGGCCATCGCCGCGACGACGTCGTTGAGCGGATCCGAGATCGACTTGGACACCAGGATGAGCGCCCGCAGGCTCAGCGCCACCGACGCTGCGGAGAGCACAACGACCGGCACGAGCACCGATGCCGACCGCGGGATGAGCCACCCCTTGGCGCCGAACACGACGATCATCGCGATGGTCATGGTGGGTAATGCGCTGTTGACCAACCACATCAGCACCAGGCGGGCCGTCACGCCGGGCGCGGTCTCGCGGCTGACGAACTCCTGGCTCGCCGCGGCGACGACCGGCCGGATGACGCGCTGGGTGAGCAGCATCCCGGTGCTGACGCTCGAGGTGCAGCCGAACGAGACTGCCAGCAGCAGGAGCAGTTCCACGCCGAGACCGGCCCGGGTGTTGGCCGCGAGCATCACCGCGCCACCGACCACCCAGGTGGCGGCCATCAGGACCGATTGGCGCCGGTTGAGGTTGATCGCACTGCGGCGCTGCCCGTCGTCGGGGGTGTCCCGGGCGACGTACCAGCGCAGCGAGGGGGCGACGATGCGGTGGCCCCCGTAGGCGGTCGCTGCGAGGCCGGCCACGATCAACCCGATGGCGAGCACCATGTTGGTCCGCGTCGCGAAGGCGGAGGCGGCCGCGCCCTCGGCCTGCAGCGACAGGGACACGACGACCGCGGCGACCTCGCCGGCGGTCACGAGTTGGGCGAGGGTAAGGCCGATGGCGTACCGGCTGCCCAACCGTCGCACCGACGGCCCGCGGGGCACGCTCGGCTGGTCGGTCGGCACCCGGGTCACGGTGTCACATCATCGCGGTCGCGTGGTGTCGTGGCGTGCAGAACGGGTTTTCCGTGTCGTCGACACGGCCGGGGTGGGGGTGTCATCACCCGAATCGCAGTGTACAGTCGTTCACCGAAGCTCGTATGGGTAGCTCGGTCGACGTCGGCCCGCCCCCGCGGGCCGCGACCCGGAACCGTGAAAGGACCAGTCCTGATGTCGTTTTCGCTCGAGATGTCCGAGGACGTCGTTGAGATCCGTGACTGGGTGCACGAGTTCGCTGCGACCGTGGTCCGACCCGCCGCGGCGGAGTGGGACGAGCGCGAGGAGACGCCCTGGCCGATCATCCAGGAGGCGGCCAAGGTCGGTCTGTACTCGCTGGACCTGTTCGCGACGCAGTCCGCCGAGCCGACCGGGCTGGGCATGCTGACGGTGTTCGAGGAGATGTTCTGGGGTGACGCGGGCATCGCCCTGTCGATCCTGGGCACCGGCTTGGCAGCCGCCTCGTTGGCCGCGACGGGGACGCCCGAGCAGCTCGGGGAGTGGCTGCCGCAGATGTTCGGCACCGTCGACGAGCCGATGCTCGCATCCTTCTGCGCCTCCGAGCCGGGCGCCGGTTCCGACGTGTCGGCCATCATCACGCGGGCGAAGTACGACGAGGCCGCCGACGAGTGGGTCATCAACGGCACCAAGACGTGGGCCACCAACGGTGGCATCGCCAACGTGCACATCGTGGTCGCCTCGGTATACCCGGAGCTGGGCTCGCGCGGGCAGGCGACGTTCATCATCCCGCCGGGCACCAAGGGCTTTAGCCAGGGCCAGAAGTTCAAGAAGCACGGCATCCGCGCATCGCACACCGCCGAGGTGGTGCTCGACGACGTCCGGCTCCCCGGCAACCTGATCATCGGTGGCAAGGAGAAGTTCGACGAGCGCATCGCCCGGGCGCGCGAGGGCCGCAGCTCCGCAGGCCAGGCGGCGATGAAGACCTTCGAGCGCACCCGCCCGACCGTCGGCGCCATGGCGCTCGGCGTCGCGCGCGCCGCCTACGAGTACGCGCTCGAGTACGCGCAGGAGCGCGAGCAGTTCGGCCGCAAGATCGGCGACTTCCAGGGCACCGCGTTCAAGCTCGCCGACATGAAGACCCGCATCGACACCGCCCGCCTGCTGGTGTGGCGCGCGGGTTGGATGGCCCGCAACGACAAGCCGTTCACCAATGCCGAGGGATCGATGGCCAAGCTCGCCGCCAGTGAGACCGCGGTGTACGTGACCGACGAGGCCATCCAGATCCTCGGTGGCAACGGCTACACCCGCGACTACCCCGTCGAGCGGATGCACCGCGACGCGAAGATCTTCACGATCTTCGAGGGCACCAGCGAGATCCAGCGCCTGGTCATGGCCCGCGCCATCACCGGCCTCCCGCTGAAGTAGGCGGTCACCTCCTCCGGCGAGCGTGCGAGTCTGCGGGCGACACGCCGGGCGGAGGCCCGAGATCACGCACGCTCGCGGATCGATGCTCCCGGAAACGGGGCTCCCGCTCAGCGGCACCCGCACTGCCGCAGGACGGTCGCCACCGTGTCGAGCGCGGGCTTCGCGACGTCCTGCATGGTGCCCGTCGACATCAGCGTGAACGTCAGGGCGCGGCCGTCGACGTCGGTGACGAAGCCCGCCAACGCGTTGACGAAGTCGAGCGTGCCGGTCTTGGCCCGCACCCAGCCAGCGCCGGGGGAGGGCACGGCGAACCGGTTGGACAGCGTCCCCGAGCCGCCGCCGACCGCCAGGTCGTCCACCAACGGCCGGAGTGCGGCGGCGTGTTCCCCGGAACCGGTTGCCGCGGTGAGGATGTCGTCGAGCAGCCGGGCGGGGACGCGGTCCTCGGTCGACAGTCCGTTGAGATCCTGGACGGACAGGCCCGTCAGGTCGAAGCCGGCTTCGGTGAGCACCTCGGACACCGCGGCCACCGAGCCGTCGAAGGTGGCCGGCTCGCCGCGGGCGAGCGCCACCTCGAATCCGATGGTCTCGGCGGTCACGTCGTCGGAGGCGACCATCATCTGGTGCAGCCGCATGCTCAGCGGAGCCGACCACACCGTGGCAACGGGCTCCGCGGTCGGAGGCGCGGCGCCCGTCGTGACGGCGGCGGGATCGACCCCGAGTCGCTGGGCCAGTGCGCGCCCGGTGTCGAGTGCGGGGGTGGCCGACCGCGGCGAGTAGTCCATCAGCGGCGGCAGGCGACCGCCGTCGAGCATGACCGGTTCGATCGGGGCGATGCTGCCGCCGGCGATGTCGATCGGGTTCCACCCGACGGCCATGGTGGGTCCGGGGTAGAGGGACCCGTCGACGACGACGCTCGCGACGGGGACGCCCGATGCGCGGACCTGGTCGGCGAGATCGTCGAGCCGGGGCGCGTCGGTGTAGTACCCGGGTGTGCCGTCGGGTTGGGCGGTGAGGGTCGCGTCACCGCCGCCGACGAGCACGACCTCGCCGGGGACGGCGCCGGGCACCACGGTGGTCCGGACCCGGTGCTCCGGTGACAGGCTGAGCAGCGCGGCCGCGGCGGTGAGCACCTTGGTGACGGAGCCCGGCGTCTGGGGGAGGTCGGCGCCCTGGGACCACAGCTCGGCGCCGGTGATCGCGTCGGTGACCTTGCCGGTGAGCAGTCCGAGATCGGGGTTCGCGAGTGCGGGGCCGAGTGCGGCCGCGACGCCCCCGGCGGTGGGCACCGGTGCGTCGGGGGAGAGCGGGGCGAACGGCGCCGCGGTGAGCGCGACGGGTCGGGGACCCGCCTGAAGCTGGGCCTCGGACGGACGGGCGGTGACGCGGAGGTAGGTGTAGACCCCTGCGGCGCCGACGAGGAGCGCGACGACCACGACTGCCGCGACGATTCCCATCCGGCGTGACGTCACGCCCGATTGTCGGTTACGGCCCGTGCATCCGGCAAACCCGGGTCGCGACTACTTGGTCCCGAAGATCCGATCGCCGGCGTCGCCGAGCCCCGGCACGATGTAGCCGTGCTCGTCGAGTTGGCGATCGATCGCTGCGGTGTAGATGGGCACGTCGGGGTGGGCGTGCTCCATCGCGGCGATCCCCTCGGGGCACGTGAGCAGGCAGACGAACTTGATCGACTTGGGTCGCGCCTCCTTGAGCCGCTCGACGGCGGCCACTGCCGAATTACCGGTGGCGAGCATCGGGTCGACCACGACCACGTCCCGTTCGTGGAGGTCGCCGGGCAGCTTGAAGTAGTACTCGACGGCCACCAGTGTCTTCGGGTCGCGGTAGAGCCCGATGTGTCCCACCCGAGCGCCGGGCACCACGGCGAGCATCCCGTCGAGGATTCCGGTGCCGGCCCTCAAGACGGAGACGAATACCAGCTTCTTGCCGTCGATGACCGTGCCCGTGGTGTGCTCGAGAGGGGTTTCGATCTCGATCTCCTGGGTGGGGATGTCGCGCAGCACCTCGTACGCCATCAGCATCGACACCTCGTGCAGCAGCTGACGAAAGGTCCTCGTGGAGGCGTCCTTTCGTCGCATCAGGGTCAGCTTGTGCTGCACCAGCGGATGTTCGATCAGATGAACCATGGCGTCAGAACACCGTCCCGTCACTGTCGATCGTCAGGGGTGGGAGCCCACCCCGGAGTCGTTGCGCGGCCGCGCGACCCGCGGCCCACGTCCCGCCTTCGAGGACGCAGGCCAACGGCACGTCGACGCCCAGGTCGCCGCGTACGAGTTCGGCCAGCTCGTCGAGCAGTGCGACGGTCAGCGCCCGCCACTCCACGACGAGTTCGTCGGCGGGTGACCAGGTCCGCGCCGCCCACGCGTCGTCGCGCAGCGCCAGGACGCCGCCGTCGAGCAGGAGCCCGCCGTTGCGGTACTCGGGCAGTCCGGTGAGCGCGTCGATCCCGTCGACCGTCACCCCGGACCACTCGAGGGGTTCGAGCAGTGAGTAGGAGAGCCACTGCGACAGCTTGTGGAACGGCATCCAGCCGTCGGTCCCGTCTGGCCCTCGCACGGCGGCGTGGCGCCAGCAGTCACCCAGGGGGACGCCGTCGATGGCGTTGTCCGACGGCCAGATCGGCGACAGCGAGTCCAGCAGCAGGCCGAGGATCGCGTGCGCGGTGACGCGGCGCTCGGGGCCGACCAGGGCGTCGACGAGGCCGCCGGGGCGCGCGGGGGAGCCGAACACGTCGGGCCGGGAGTCGAGTGTGTCGCCGAGTCGGCGGAGCACCTCGACCCGGCCGGACAGCCCGACCAGCGGGTTCGACGGGCTCACCTGGAACGCCCGGCCCAGGGCGTCGACGTCGAGGCCGCGCAGTCCGGCGGCGTCGGCGCGCAGGGGCCGGGCGGGGTCGCTCGAGAAGAGTCCGGCGGTGAAGGCGTGGAAGCTGGCCACCCCAAGGCCTTCCGAGCGGCTGACGTCCGCACCGCCGTCCGCCTCGCGGTAGCGCCACCGCGGCCCGGCGCCGGCGTCGAGCAGCACGCTGACGACGGTGAGGTCGATCAGTGCCCGCGCTCGGTCACCGTCGTCGGCGTCGTCGAGCAGGCGTTCGAGGTGACCTCGACGGTCGACGCCGCCGACCTCGAAGTGCCGCCACCGACTGTGATACGGCACGGCCAGGTCGGGATGACGGGTGCGCGTGAGGTCGGCGACCTCCATTGCGACGGTGGGCAATCGGTGGTCGTGGACGGTGAACCAGGGGGAGTCGCCCGCGCGCGCCCGCTCGAGGAGCAGGCCCGCGCGTTCGCGGATGGTGGTCGTGGACCTTAGCGCCGCCACCGCCTCCGCGGCCTTCACGCGTCCAGTCCGCGGCCCTTGGCCTTCTTGAGTTCCTCGGCGTCCGGGATCGGGCCGGGCGTGAAGTAGCCGGCCGCGGTCTTCGCGTCGATTTCGACGCGCGCATCCGCCGGGATGAGGTCGTCGGGCAGGTTGACCCGCGTGCCGACCTCGATGCCGGACCCGGTGATCGCGTCGTACTTCATGTTGCTCATCGAGACGAGCCGGTGGATCTTGCGGATGCCCAGCCAGTGCAGGACGTCGGGCATGAGTTCCTGGAAGCGCATGTCCTGCACCCCCGCAACGCATTCCGTGCGGGCGAAGTACCGGTCGGCGGTGTCGCCGCCCACCTGCCGCTTGCGGGCGTTGTAGACCAGGAACTTGGTCACCTCGCCGAGCGCGCGTCCCTCCTTGCGCGAGTAGGACACCAGGCCGACGCCGCCGCGCTGGGCGCCGAGGATGCACTCCTCAATCGCGTGGGTGAGATACGGCCGGCAGGTGCAGATGTCGGATCCGAAGACGTCGGACCCGTTGCACTCGTCGTGCACCCGGGCGGTGAGTTCCACGCCGGGATCGGCCAGATCGTTGGGATCGCCGAAGACGTAGAGCGTCTGGCCGCCGATCGGCGGAAGGAACACCTCGAGGTCCGAGCGCGTGACGAGTTCGGGGTACATGCCGCCCGTCTCCTCGAACAGCGCACGGCGCAGGTCGGTTTCGGAACAGCCGAATCGCCGGGCCACGCCCGGTAGGTACCACACGGGCTCGATCGCGACCTTGGTCACCAGCGCGGCGCCACCGTCGAGCAGGAAGCGGCCGTCGGGAGTCAGACGGCCGCGGGCGATCGCGTCGGCGATCTCGGGGAGGATGACGTGGGCCCTGGTGACCGCGATGGAGGGGCGGATGTCGTAGCCCGCGGCGATCTCGCCTGCGAAGACGTCGGCCACCGCGGCGCCCCACGGGTCGAGGCTGACGATGGCGTCCGGGTCGCTCCACTGCGGGTGCGGTCCGATGAGGTTGGTCGGGGCGGTGTTCGTCAGGTCGGCGCGGTGCTCGCGGGACAGCGAGCCGGCGGCGACGGCGAGCGCGCGGTACACGCCGTAGGAGCCGCTGTGCGTGCCGATGACGTTGCGGTGCAGGCGCGTCGTCGTGGTGCCGACGATCGGTCCCCGGCCTGCGGGGGTGTCCGCGCCCCAGGTGATCGGCAGCGCACCGAACCCGCCGCCGTGCGACGTCAGCCGGATGTGGCCGACCGACCGCGGCGCAGGTGTCACGTCAGACGACATCGTGCCTCCCGGTGAGAAGGCGTCAGCTTAGCGACCCGACGGCGTCGCTGCCGAGTGTCGCGGATGTGCGGCGGCCGCCTAGCCGGGTTCGACGGTGGTGGCGGTGACGGGTGGCGTCGCGACCGTGGGTGAGTCGGGGCCCTCGGTGGCGCCGCCGTCGACCGACGGTTCGGCGATGGTCATCTCCGGGGTCGTGACGGGTCCGGGCGGGGCCGGTTCGGGTTCTGCCTGGCTCGCGCCACTCAACGTGACGGCGACGGTCGCCGCGACGACGGCGGTGGCTCCAGTGAGCGCCATCAGCGTCCTGGTCCGGGTGGGTTCCATGACGGTCCTCCTCGTGTCCTGGCGACCACGGTGTCGCCGCCCGGGGACCTACCCGTATGACGGTCGACTATTCGGCGACGGAGGGTCAGCCCCACTCGTGGTTCATCGCGCGGGAGTCGACGTCGGCCTCGGCGGAGCGGGTGCCCGTCTGGCCGGCGCGGGACACCGCGATGAGGATCAGGGCCAGCGCGGCGGTGACGGCGCCGCCGGCGAAGATCAGCACGAAGGCGTGCTCCTCGGGGAGGCCCGTGCCACTGGTGATCGCGGACCGGCCGAGCAGGACGGCGACCGCCGCGGCGGCGATGGAGCTGCCGACCGTGCGAGCGATCGCGTTGACCCCGGTCGCGACGCCGGTCTCGCCGCTGCGGACCTCGCTGACGACGAGCGCGGGCAGCGCGCCGTAGCCCAGGCTGATGTAGGCGTTGACCCAGACGCCGGCGACGATCACCTGCCACGACTGGTCGTGCGAGATCGCCAGCCAGAGGAACCCGACGACACCGGTGACGGCGCCGCTCACCAGGACCAATCGTGCGCCGAACCGTTCGATGAACCGGCCGCTCAGCGTCGCGGTCACGAACCCCGCGATGGCGCCGGGGAGCAGGAACACCAGGCTGGCCTGCAGGACGGTGGCGCTGAAACCGTAACCGGCGGTATCGCGGTCGATCTGGACGAATTGGGTGAGGCCCAGGAAGCCGAAGTAGAGGCCCATGCCGACGAAGATGGTCGCCAGGTTGGTCAGCAGGACCGCGCGGCGCGACAGCATCGTGATCGACACCAGGGGATGCTGCTGCCTGCGTTCCCACGCCCACCAGGCCACCAGGACGGCAATGCCGAGTGCGGTGACGCCGAGGGTGGCGGGTGAGCCCCAGCCCCAGGAGTTGCCCTGGGTGATCGCGAGCAGCAGGGCCGACAATCCGACGGCGAGACCGGCGGCGCCCAGCCAGTCGACGGTGCCCTCACCGCGTGTCGACACTGCGGGGACGACGGCGATCGCGATTATGATGACGGCGACGGTGAAGCCCGTGGTGAGCCAGAAGACCCGGTGGTAGCCGGCGTCGCCGTTCATCAGCAGGCCGGTGACGACCAGTCCCACGCCGCCGCCGAAGCCGAGTGTTCCGGACAGCACGGCGAGTGCGCTCACGACGGCGCCCTCGGGCAGCGCGTCGCGCAGCAGGGCGACGCAGATCGGATACAACGAGAACGAGACGCCCTGCAGCACCCGCGCGACGATCAGCAGCGCCAGCGACGTCGTCATCGCCGCGAGGAGCGAGCCGGCCAGGACGGCGGCGAGCACGCAGAGCAGGACGTACTTCTTGTTGTAGAGGTCGGCGAGGCGGCCGATCAGGGGAGTCGACGCGGCGGCCGCCAGCAGGTTGGCCGTCACGGCCCAGCTGACCGCCACCGTCGAGGCGTTCAGCTGCTCGGCGATGATGCCCAGGACCGGGACGACGGCGGTCTGCAGCACCGCGACCGTCAGCGCGACCATGCTGAGTGCGGCGATCAGCAGGCGCGGCCGAGGGTGGATGGTGCTGTCCACGTGCCAACTCCTTCGCCTAGGTAATCAATCAGCCTAGGCAGGTGCCGGGTGACCAGGCGCGTCGAGGGTGGCTGATGACCACTTCGTGACACGGCGGAGGCGTCGGTTTCCTCGTTGGATCGGCCTGGGAACACAGCGCCGTCGAACCTGATGTGCCGCGTGCACCTCGATGACGACCTGACCTCTCGGGTCGGACCGCAACGAGGCGGAGTGCCCACTCACCACGGATCACATGAAGGATCACGATGCCCGACAAGGGTTTCCCCGCTGACGCCAAGGTAAGGAACCGATTCGCCGTCGCGTTGGCGATGGTCGCCGGGATCGCCGACGCCATCGGGTTCATCCAGTACTCGCAGTTGTTCATGTCGTTCATGAGCGGCAATACGACCCGATTCGGTGAGGCCGCCAGCACGGCCGACTGGATTCAGGTGACCCGCTTCGGCGGCGTCATCGTGCTGTTCTGCTTCGGCGCCTTTGCGGGCACGTTGATCGCGGCGTGGGCGAAGCGGTGGCGGCTGTCCACGCTGCTCATAATCCAGGCCTGCCTGCTGGCGCTGGGCAACGTCATGCCGCAGGGGTCGGAAGCCGTTCCGTTGCATGCCTATCCGGTGGTGCTGGCGCTGGGGTTGCAGAATGCGACGCTGCAGGACGAGGCGGGACGCAGCCTGGCGCTCACCTACGTCACCGGGTCTGTCGTCCGCTTCGGCGCGGGTCTGGCCAACATGGTGCTGCACAAGCCGGCGCCGTCGTTCTGGATTCAGGGGCCGCTGTGGGCGGGGCTGACGGCTGGTGCGGTGTTCGGTGGTCTGCTGGCGAATCGCTACGGTGAGGCGGCGTTCCTGGCGCCGGCGGCGCTGTCGGCGGTCCTTGCCATCATCGCGCTGGTGATGACCATCCGGGATCCCGAGAGTGACGCCGTCGCCAGCGATTACGCGCCGCAACCCGATGCGCACCCTTCTGCGAAGCCCACCGTGGCGCTGTGAGTGGGGTTTGACGGAGGTCGGGCCGGTGTGGCACGCCATGGGGCCGTGGCGGGCCGGCGCGGTGGTGCGCGGTGGGGCCGCCGCTCCGGTGCGGCGGTGATCCGGCGGTTGGCGCGGCGCCGGTGGTGGGGTGCGGCGTCAGGCCGCGGCGGTGTCGGGTGGTCCGCGTTCGCCGGTGTCGGCGGCGATGCCGGAGCGGGTCTGTTCCGCATCGGTGAGGCCGGCGTCGGGGAGGGTGCCGGTGGTATCGGTGTTGCTGTCCGGGGTGGGCGGTGGTGGGGTCGCTGCGAGTCGGCGGGCCGCGGCGGACGCATGCTCGTTGACGGTGAATCCCGTTGCAGGCGGCGTGGTCTCAAGGTCGGCAACGGTTTCGGGCTCGGCGACTTCCTGCTCGGCGCCCGCGTCCGCCTCGACGTCTGGTGGTGCCGGTCGCAGGTCGGCGGTCGAGGGCTGTGGTGGTGGGTCGTCGGGTGGGCGTAGGAGGAGGTCGGGGCGGTGGTGGAAGTTGAGGCGGGTCTGGCCGTGGTCGAGGTCGGGTGGGGGCTGCCATTCCACGTCGCCGCGGGCGGTGATGGTGGTGGTGTAGCCGCCGTCGCCGACCAAACGGTTGTCGGCTCCGCACGCCAACGCCATCTCGTCGACGTTGGTGTTCCCCCCGCGGGCCCAGTCGGTCACGGCGTGGTGGACTTGGCAGCCGTACGCCCCGACGGTGCAGCCCGGTTTGGTGCAGCCCCCGTCGCGGGCGATCAGCATGATCCGCTGCGCCGGCGACGCCGTCCGTCGGGCCCTGAACAGTTCCAACGCCGACCCGGTGGCCTTGTCGAACACCGCCAGGTAGTGATGCGCGTGCGCCCCCAACCGGATCACGTCCTTGATGGGCAGCTTGGTGCCGCCGCCGGTGACCCCGACCCCGGCGCCGGACTCCAACTCTTGGAGGGTGGTGCGCACGATGATCGACACCGGCAGCCCGTTGAGCTGGCCGGCGTCGCCGCTCATCAACGCCAACCGCCCGATCACCACCAACGCGTCGTGGCGGCGTTGGGACGCGGTGCGGTGATCGTTGTCGATCTGGGCTTGAGTGGGGGTGCCCGAGATACAGGGTTCGGGGTCGGCGGGGTTGCACATCCCCGGCGCGGCGTACTTGCCGAACAACGGTTCGAGCACCGCGACCAACTCGGGGGTGAACCGGCCGTCGAAATCGGTGATCCCGTCACGGCCCTGCGGGCTCAGGTCGGCGCCGCGGGACCGGTCAGGTTCGGTGTCGTCGGGTTCGGGGCCGTCCTGGTCAATGAGGACCAGCCGGAACTCCGCGGCGTCCTTGAGGTCCTTGGGGCCCACGGTGGCCGCGATGCGAACCAGGTCGACCTCCACCTGCCCGCGGGTCACCACGTCCACCCACGCGGGGAGCTTGGCCATCGCGTCCCGCAAGACCTTCACGTGCTCGGCGCTGATCACTCCGGCGGCCTGGGCGGCGGCAACCGCCGGCAACACCGGTTCCAGGGGTTCGCCGGTCAGCCCCCGGCGGGGCCCGAGGTCCCCGGCCTCGGCCAGGCGGCGGCTCGCCTCACTCGAGGACATCCGCCAGCGGATCCGCAGGACTTCATTCCAGGACTTCGCGCCCATCTCCCGTGGAGTGGTCTCGCCCTGTAGGCGGGCCAGCAGCCGGTGGCGCTGAGTGGGCAGCAGATTGGTCAGCAGTTCCATCGCGTCCAAAACGGCGACGACCTGGCGGTGGGTCAGCAGATCCACCGGCAGCGCGGCGAGCGCCTCGTAGTCCGCGAGCAGCCGTTCGGCTGCCTCCTGGACCTCATCCGCCTGCATGATTCGAACATACATTCGACCACCGACAAGTGTCGTGGGGCCAGTGGACTCCGGCTCGCGAAGAGCTTGGGTCCTCGATCAGCGGCCACTCGGGTGGGGTGGCGCCGCACCAGAACTGTCACCGATGTCCTGACGCAGAACTGTCACCCATGTCCTGAGACATCACAGCCGGTCTACGGACCGCCCTTCCAGTGCTCGATGCGATTGTGGTCCGGCGTGAAGCCGTGCTTGACGCCCCACAGCACCGCCTGCGTGCGGCTCAGGACGTCGATCTTGCGGTAGATGGTGCGGATGTAGGACTTGATGGTGTTGGGGCTGAGGTAGGTCAGTGCGGCGACCTCGGCGTTGCTCTTGCCCTGCGTGATGAGGGCGAGGATCTCCGATTCCCGGTCGCTGAGCCCTTCGCCCCGGCCCGGCCAGTCGAGTCCCACGGCGCTACGGGCACGCGGTGGGACGTCGCTGACTATCGTCTCGCCGGCGTGCACGGCTTCCAGCGCGGCCACCAGTTCGCGCGCGGGCAGCGTCTTCGACAGGTAGCCGTGGGCGCCCTTCTCCTGGGCGTTGGCAATCAGGTCGGGATGAAAGTTCCACGTGTACACCACCACTCGTCGCGCACGGGGGTTGGCGACCAGTGCGGCGATCTCGTCGTGGTCGGCTTCGGGCTGGGCGAACGAGTCGTACAGCACGATGTCGACCGAGTCGTCGAGGCTCATGTTGGAATCGATCTCGGCGACCACCACCCGATCTCGGTACCGGTCGAACATGTTGGCCACGCCCATCAGCACGACGTCGTAGTCGTCGACGAGGGCAACGGTGATGGGTTCGTTCGACGGCGGGGCCATGAAGCCAGATTACCTACTTAGGGGTGTACCGACACCCCCCTTAGGGGTGTTGAACTGATCCCAGTGTCGAGCACCCGCCCGACCCACTCGATCACAGCGCGAGGTCTGCGCTGCTTTAGAAAGGCTCACAGCCATGATCGGACTCATCGTCACCATCATCGTCGTCGGACTCATCGCCGGTGCCGTTGCGCGCCTGCTGGTTCCGGGCAAGCAGAACCTGTCGATCGCCATGACGATCGTCCTGGGCATCGTCGGCTCGTTCGTCGGCGGGTTCCTCGGGTACCTGCTCTTCGGCAAGGACAGCGCACAGGGCCTCCTGCAGCCGTCGGGGATCATCGGCTCCATCATCGGCGCCGTCTTGGTCCTGGTGATCTGGCTGGCCGTCAACCGACGTAGCTCGGTGCGCACCCGCTAGTCGAGGCGCCAACACGACGGAGATCCACCCCGCGGTGGGTCTCCGTCGTCGTGTCGTCCGACGCCTAGCCGACGCGAGAGCCGTTGCCGGGCCAGGCCTTGTCGCGCAGCAGTCGGAGACCGTTGAGCACGACGAGGATCGTGGACCCCTCGTGGAAGGCCACGCCCAGCGGGAGTGGCAGGTGGCCGACCAGGTCCCACGTGACCAGGACCGCGATGAACGTCGCCGAGATCACCAGGTTCGCGGCGACGACGCGGCGGGCGCGGCGGGCCAGCGCCAGGACTGACGGCAGGGCGGCCAGATCGTCGCGGGTGATCACGGCGTCGGATGTCTCCAGCGCGAGATCGGACCCGGATCGTCCCATCGCGACGGCCACGTGAGCGGCGGCCATCGCCGGCGCGTCGTTCACCCCGTCGCCGACCAGCAGGACCCGCGCCCCGCCGGCCTCCATCTCGCGTACGGCGTCGACCTTGCCCTCGGGCAGCAGTTCCGCGTGGACCTCCGAGATCCCGACGTCGGCCGCGAGCCGGGCGGCGGCTCGAGGACTGTCACCGGTGAGCAACACCGGCGTGGTGCCGACGATGTGGGTCGCCCTGCCAACGCATTCGGCGGCCTCGACCCGGGCGCCGTCGACGAGTTCCAGGACGCCAATCGGCACGGCATCGACGACGACGACCACTGCCGTCTGGCCCGCGCCCTCCACCTCTGCGACGACGGTCCGTGTGTCACCGTCGTCCTCGGTCAGCAGCGCCGGGCTGCCGACCTCGACGATCATCCCGTCGACGCGTGCGCGAGCGCCACGGCCCGGGGTAGATGCGAACTCGGTGGCGGGTCGCAGTGCCAGGC
The DNA here is from genome assembly GCF_056679845.1 of Mycobacterium sp. PTI7. Lineage (NCBI taxonomy): Bacteria > Bacillati > Actinomycetota > Actinomycetes > Mycobacteriales > Mycobacteriaceae > Mycobacterium > Mycobacterium sp. PTI7. The sequence goes on along the minus strand of NZ_CM155252.1, from coordinate 2,205,228 downwards.
CGGCCTCGCGGGCCGCGACGACGATGGCGCGGGCCACCGGGTGCTCGGACTGCCGTTCGGCCGCCGCGGCAAGGGCGAGGATCGATGCCTCCGTGTGTGGACCGCTGCCGACGCAACGGATCTGGGCCACCCGCGGCCGTCCGGCCGTGAGCGTGCCGGTCTTGTCGAATGCGACGTGGGTTGCCGTGGCGAGCTTCTCGAGCACGACGGCCGACTTGACCAGTACGCCGTGGCGACCCGCGGTGGCGATGGCGGCCAATAGCGGTGGCATCGTGGACAGCACCAGGGCGCACGGCGAGGCGACGATCATGAACGTCATCGCCCGCAGCAGTGCGGATCGCAGATCCGACCCCATCAGCAGCGGGACGCAGAACAACGCGAGCGTGGCACCGACCATCACGACCGAGTACCGCTGCTCCACCTTCTCGATGAACAGCTGCGTTCGGGCCTTGCTCGCACTCGCCTCGGTGACCATCGCGACGATGCGCGCGATGACGGTCTCCGCTGCCGGCCGGCTGACGCGCACGACCAGGGAACCGGTGCCGTTCACCGTTCCCGCGAACACCTCGTCACCGCAGCGCTTCTCGACGGGCAGCGGCTCACCGGTGATCGTGGCCTGGTCGACCTCGCTGACCCCGTCGGTGACGACGCCGTCGCCGCCGATCCGTTCACCCGGCCGAACCATCAACACGTCGCCGGTAGTCAGACGCTCGGTCTCGACGGTCTCCTCGACGCCGCCGTCGCGCAGGCGGGTGGCGGTATCCGGTGCGGTGTCCAGCAATCCGCGCACCGAGTCCTCGGTCCGCTTCGTCGCGACGGCCTCCAACGCGCCCGACGTGGCGAAGATGACGATGAGCAGGGCGCCGTCGAGTACCTGGCCGATGGCGACTGCGCCCGCCGCTGCGACGACCATCAGGAGATCGACGTCGAGGGATCGCCGGCGTAGTGCCTGCAGTCCGGCAAGACCGGGTTGCCACCCCCCGGCGGCGATGCACGTCAGGTACAGCGTCCAGAACGACCACGCCGGCGCACCGGCGACCTGTGCGACGAGCGCCGCCACGAACAGGCCCGTCGCCAGGGCGGCCCAGCGCACCTCGACGAGCGTCCAGGCGCTGACGATCAGGCGCGACCGTCGGGCCGTGCTCCGGTGGTCGGACGTCACATCCCGGGCGGCGAGATCGGTGTCGGAGGACATGGCCCGAGGCTACCTGCATGATCGCGCATATTCGCAATCAGCCGTACAGGTGCATTCGCATGCGGCACCCGGCGGTATGCTCACGGGGTGCACAGCTCGATTTCGGGGTTCACCATGCCCACCGCTGAGCAGGTGGCCCGTGCGTCCGAGACGTTCCGGATGGTGAGCGATCCCACCAGGATCAAGGTGCTGTGGGCGCTCCTGCAGGGCGAGACCTCGGTGGCATGCCTGGCCGACCTGGCCGACGCATCGCCGACGGTGGTCAGCCAGCACCTCGCCAAGCTGCGGCTGGCGGGCCTGGTGAAGAGCCGGCGCGAAGGCACATTCGTCTACTACTCGCCGGCCGACGCCGACGTCCTCCGGGTGCTCAGCCAGGCGCTGTTCGGCCAGGACACCATCAGCGACGACGCGGACGCGCACGCCTAGAACGATCGACCTCGACGATCAGTGTCGCCGGGCCCGTACCCGCTGACGCCTGTTGCGGTGCCGCCGCGACGTCCGGCTCCATGCGGGACCGCGCGCGGACCGTCGCGATCGGCGGATGCCACGGGAAATCGGTGGGGCAGTGGTGCACGTAGAGCTTCCGAGGGACGACGTCGTGGGCCAGGTGCGCGCGGCGACGACCAACCCAGTCAGCGCCACGACTGCGAGAACCATGGCAGCCGCGCCGTGTCCCAGGTCGGCGCCGAGCCATCCGGCCACCGGATAGGTGAGGAAGAAACACGCGTGCGAGAGCGAGAACTGAGCCGCGAACACCGAGGTGCGCGCGGCGGGATCCGAATGCGCGCGCACGAGCCGGGCCGACGGCGTGTTGATCAGTGAGGTTCCGGCGCCGAGCACCGTCCACAGCCCGGCCAGCAGGATCCACGCCGTCGGCGCAGGGGGAGCGGCGAAGAACGTTGCAGCGCTGCACGACAGGCCGGCGACGACGATGGATGCGCCGGCGAGCATCACTCGGCGATCGGTGACGACGACGAGTAGCCGCGGCACGCCCAGGGCGACGACCATGGACCCGGCCCCGTAGCAGGCGGGCAGGACTGCCACGGCTGCATCCGTGTCGGAGCCCAGGACGTCGCGGACCAGCACGACGGTGTCGACCACGACCAGCGCGGTCGCAGCGGCCACCGTCACGTTGAGCGCCAGCAGCGACCGCAGTACCGGTTGCCCGAGCATGATCCGCGAGCCGAACGTGGTGCGCTGCCACAGGGTTTCACCCGAAGAGTCTGCGGCGATCACGGGCAGGCGGCTGCTGAGCACGAGGATCGCGGATCCGACGAAGCCGACCGCGGTGCCGACGAAGAGGTGGTCGTACGTCATCACCGTCAGCAGCGCTGCCGCGACGACGGGACTCACCAGGGACTCGAGGTCGTAGGCCATGCGGGACAACGACAGCCCGCGGGTGTACTCCTCCTCGTCGACCAGCACCGAGGGGATGACGGATTGGAACACGGGCGTGAAGGTCGCCGAGGCCGCCTGCAGCACGAAGATCAACACGTAGACGTGCCACACCTGATCGACGAACGGCAGGAGCAGGGCAATGCTCGCGCGGAACGCGTCCGATCCGATCATCAACGCACGTCGCGGGATCCGATGGGTCAGCGCGGCGACGACCGGAGCGACGCCCACGTAGGCCGCCATCTTGATCGCCAGCGCAGTACCGAGGACGACGCCGGCCCTGCTGCCGGCCATGTCGTATGCCAGCAGGCCCAGGGCCACCGTCAACAGTCCGGTTCCGATCAGGGCGACGACCTGAGCGGCGAAGAGCCGGGCGAAGACTCGGTTGGCCAGGGGGCGCAGCACGTCAGCCGCCTCGGCGCGTCGGCGACTTCTGCCGCCCACCGTCGGCAACCGCTCGGAGTCGGCCGTCGTCCTGATGGTGGGCGGGCAACCCGGGGCCGGTGTGTTCGGCGTTGTGCACGGCGTCGGTGACGAGTTGGCGGACGTGTTCGTTCTCGAGGCTGTAGAAGATGGTGGTCCCGGCGCGCCGGGTGCGGACCAGCCGCGCCATCCGGAGCTTCGCGAGATGTTGTGACACCGACGGGGCCGGCTTGCCTATCCGCGCCGCCAGTTCGTTGACCGAGAGTTCGGCGCCGACCAGTGCCCACAGCACCTGGATGCGGGTGGCGTCGGCCAGCATCCGGAACACCTCGACGATGAGGGCCGCCTGCTCGTCGCCGAGACGCTCCGACGATATGCCGCTATCTACGTTCATGCGTAGATAGTAGACCACTCGGCCCCGTGCGAGCAGCTCGCCGCCGAGCGGCAGGGGAGTGGCGGCTTACACGCCGCCGCGACGCAGCATCCGGCCCTGCGGGGTCGTGAAGTCGATCCTCTTGCCCCGCAACCACGTACTCGTCACGACACCGGCGAGTGCGCGCCCGTCGTACGGGCTGACCGGGTTCTTGTGGTGCAGCTTGTGCACGTCGACGACGTGCGCGGACTCGGGCTCGAAGATCGCGAAGTCGGCGTCGTAACCGAGGGCGATCTTGCCCTTGGTGTTCAGCCCGGCGAGTGCGGCGGGCCTGGCCGCCATCCAGTCGACCACCTGGGTGAGGTCGATGCCACGACGCTTGGCCTCGGTCCAGATCAACGACAGGCCGAGCTGCAGCGACGCAACGCCGCCCCACGCCACGCCGAAGTCGCCGTTTTCGACGTCCTTGAGGTCGACCGTCGACGGTGAGTGGTCGGAGACGATGCAGTCGATCGTGCCGTCGAGCAGGCCCTGCCACAGCAGTTCTCGGTTCGACGCCTCACGGATCGGCGGACAGCACTTGAATGCCGTCGCGCCGTTGGGGATCTCCTCGGCCAGCAGGGTCAGGTAGTGCGGGCAGGTCTCGACGGTGATCTTGACGCCGTCGCGCTTGGCGGTGGCGAGCATGGGCAGCGCGTCCGACGACGACAGATGCAGGATGTGCGCCCGGACACCGGTCCACCGAGCGCGTTCGATCACCTCGGCGATCGCCACGTTCTCGGCGCCGCGCGGCCGCGACGCGAGGAAGCGCTCGTACTTGTTGCCCTCGGCCGAAGGGGCACGGTCGATGGCGCGGGAGTCCTCGGCATGCACGATCATCATGGAGTCGAAGCCGGCGAGGACGGCCATGTCCTTCTCCATCTCGTCGGCGTCGAGATGAGGGAACTCGTCGACGCCGGAGTGCAGCAGGAAGCACTTGAAGCCGAAGACGCCGTCGTCGTGCAGGCCGCGCAGGTCGCCGGTGTTGCCGGGGATGGCGCCGCCCCAGAAGCCGACGTCGATGTGCGTCTTGCCCGATGCCGCCGCGCGCTTGGCGTTCAGTGCGTCGACGTTGACCGTCGGCGGAATCGAGTTGAGCGGCATGTCGATCAGCGTGGTGACCCCGCCCGCGGCCGCCGCACGGGTGGCGGAGTCGAACCCCTCCCACTCGGTGCGTCCCGGCTCGTTGACGTGCACGTGCGTGTCGACCAGGCCGGGGATCATCACCTGCTGGTCGGTGAGTTCGACGATCTCCGTGCCGGTGAGGCCGCTTCCGAGCGGTTCGATCGCGACGACGCGGCCGTCGCGGATGCCGATCTCCCGGGCGACGATTCCCGCCGTCGTCAGCGTGCGTTCGCCGCGGACCACCAGGTCGAAACCGGAGTGGTCGGGATTGTCGGCGGTCATCGGCAGCTCTCCGTTGCTACGAGAAGATTCCTCATGGTGGAATTCGAACTCCATTCTCGACTGACTCTAGGTGTGAGCCGTGGCACAGTCAATCGCGGTGGACCCTTGACAGGCGAGGTTCCAATGGGACTTACTGATCGAACCCACGGAATGCTAGTTCCGCACAGTGGAATCTTTGCGACGACGCGAGCGTCGGCGCTCCGACCATGACAGGCGTATCCATGAGCACAGAGTCCACCAGGCTCATCGGCGACTCCAGTCGTGACGATGAACGCCCGATCGCCGACGTGAGCCCGTCCCTGTACAACGCCGAACTGGCGCCGACGAAGCGCGACGGTCGACGGTGGAGCGCATACAACATCTTCACCCTGTGGGCGAACGACGTGCACAGCCTGGGCAACTACTCGTTCGCCATCGGACTGTTCGCGCTCGGCCTCGGTGGGTGGCAGATCCTGTTGGCGCTCGGACTCGGCGGCGTCTTCCTGTTCCTGCTGCTCAACCTGTCCGGGTTCATGGGGGAGAAGACCGGCGTCCCGTTCCCGGTGATGAGCCGCATCGCGTTCGGCACCCTCGGTGCGCAGATCCCCGCCCTCATCCGCGGCGCCGTCGCGATCGCCTGGTTCGGCATCCAGACCTACCTGGCGTCCGTCGTCCTGCGCATCATGATCATCGCGCTCGTGCCGTCCGTCGAGACCCTCGACTCGAACAGCTTCCTCGGACTGTCGACGCTCGGTTGGATCGCGTTCGTCGTGCTGTGGGTGATCCAGGTGATCATCGTCAGCTACGGCATGGAGATGATCCGCAGGTACGAGGCATTCGCCGGCCCGGTCATCCTGTTCACCATGATCGCGCTCGCGATCTGGATGCTCAGCAACGCCGACTGGACCATCGCGTGGACGACTCCCGACTCGCTGACCGGGGTCGACATGTGGCTGCAGATCATCGGCGGCGCCAGCCTGTGGGTCGCGATCTACGGCACGTTCGTCCTCAACTTCTGCGACTTCACCCGCAACGCGACGTCGAAGCGGGCGATCGTGAAGGGCAACTTCTGGGGAATCCCGCTCAACATGCTGGTGTTCGGCGCCATCGTCATCACCCTGGCCGGCGCCCAGTTCCGCATCGACGGGCGCATCATCGAAGCGCCCGCCGACATCGTCCAGGAGGTGCCGAACACCCTGCTGCTGGTGCTCGCCGCACTCGCGCTGCTGATCCTGACCGTCGCCGTGAACCTGATGGCGAACTTCGTCGCCCCGATCTACGCACTCAACAACCTGTTCCCGAAGCAGCTGAACTTCCGTCGCGCAGCATTCATCTCGGCGGTCATCGGCCTGGTGATCCTGCCGTGGAACCTGTACAACTCGCCCGCCGTCATCAACTACTTCCTCGGCGGACTCGGCGCCATCCTCGGACCCTTGTTCGGCATCATCATGGCCGACTACTGGTTGGTGCGTCGGTCCAAGATCAACGTTCTGGCCCTCTTCACGGCCGACGAACGCGGCGAGTACCACTACACGAAGGGCGTCAACGTGCGTGCGGTCGTGGCCCTCGTCATCACCGCGGTGGCGGCACTGCTGATGGCGTTCGTCCCGGCGTTCAAGATCGTCTCGGAGTTCTCCTGGTTCATCGGTGCGGGACTCGGTGCGATCGTGTACCTGGTGGTCGCGGACCGCCGGGGACCGTTCAACGACGTGTCCGGCGAGCCCATCGCCGTGGCCAGCACACACTAGTGGGGACAACCATGAGAATCCTCGTCGCCAACGTCAACACGACGGCCTCGATGACCGATGCGATCGCCGAGTCGGCGCGCGGTGTCGCGTCGCCGGGCACCGAAATCATCGGCATCACGCCGCGTTTCGGTGCGGACTCCTGCGAGGGAAACTTCGAGAGCTATCTCGCGGCCATCGCCGTGATGGATGCGGTCACGTCGTATTCCGAACCGTTCGACGCCGTCATCCAGGCGGGCTACGGCGAGCACGGTCGAGAAGGCCTGCAGGAGCTGCTCGACGTCCCGGTGGTCGACATCACCGAGGCGGCGGCGTCGACGGCGATGTACCTGGGACACAAGTACTCGGTCGTCACCACGCTCGACCGCACCGTGCCGCTGATCGAGGACCGTCTCAAGCTAGCGGGACTCGACGCGCGCTGCGCATCGGTACGGGCGTCGGGTCTCGGTGTGCTCGAACTGGAGTCGGATCCCGATCGGGCGGTCGAGGCGATCGTCCGTCAGGCGCGAGAGGCCGTCGAGAACGATCACGCCGAGGTGATCTGCCTCGGCTGTGGCGGTATGGCCGAACTCGAGGAGAAGGTGACGGCCGCGACCGGCGTGCCGATCGTCGACGGCGTGCGCGCGGCGGTCACCATCGCCGAGGGACTGGTCCGGATGGGTCTGTCCACGTCGAAGGTCCGTACCTACGCGACCCCGCGGAGGAAGACCGTCACCGGCTGGCCGATCCGGTTGTAGGACAACGGGTCAGAGCATGATCTGACGGTTGACGTCCTTGTACAGCAGGTAGCGGAAGTTCGATGGCCCACCCGCGTAGCAGGCCTGCGGGCAGAAGGCGCGCAGCGAGAGGAAGTCGCCTTCCTGGACCTCCACCCAGTCTCCGTTGAGGTGGTAGACGGCCTTGCCCTCGAGCATGAGCAGGCCGTGTTCCATCACGTGGGTCTCGGCGAACGGAATGGTCGCGCCGGGCTCGAACGTCACGACGTTGACGTGCATGTCGTACCCGAGATCCTGCGGGTCGAGCATGCGCGTGGTGCGCCACTTGCCCTCGGTTCCGGGCATCGCCGACGGTTCGATGTGCTGCTCGTTGCCGAACTTCACCGACACCGGATGGCCCTCGACCGCCTCGTAGCGCTTCCGGATCCAGACGAATGTCGCATCGGCGTCGCCGTGGTTGTGGGCCGACCAGTCGGTGCCCGCCGGCAGGTAGGCGAAGCCACCCTCGGTGAGGGTCTGGGACTTGCCGGCCGCGTCGACGGTGAGCGCGCCGGACGTGACGAACAGGAAGCTCTGCACCTCGGGCTGCGGCTCCGGGCGCTGCGCCCCGCCACCGGGCTTGACCTCGACGATCGCCTGGAAGTACGTCGTCGCGCCACCGGCGACGGGCCGGTTGATGATCCATGCGCGCGTGTCGGTCCACTCCGGGAACACGGAGGTGACGATGTCCGACAGGACGCCGCGCGGGATGACCGTGTAGGCCTCGGTGACGATGGCGCGGTCGGTCAGCAGGGCGGTCTGCGGGGGCAGGCCGCCGCGGGGCGTGTAGTACGACGCAGTGGTCACGAAGTGCTCCTGGTTGGGCGGCCGAGCGCGATGTCGCGCGCGGTGGACATGGGCAGATCGGTGGCTGCTTCGATCTCGTCGACGGTGAGGGCGCCACACACGCTGCCACGGTGGATCACGCCGGCGAGTGCGCGGGCGGTGGCCGGCTCGTCCATGACGGTCGAGTCGAGCTGGTGGACGTAATTGCGCAGGCGGCTGGCGGCGGGCGCGAAGGCGCCACGGTAGAACGCGTACGTCGCCAGGTAGCGGGTGACCAGTTGGGCGGGGTGCATGTCCCATCCCTGGTAGATGCCGCGTTCGAGGTGGCGCCGGACCAGGCGCGCGTGCAACGTCCACGCCATCGCGACGTTGTCGGGGTCGCCGACGGGAAGGATGTTGGTCGAGCCGTCGGACATGTGCACGCCCGTGCCTGCGACGGCGAGTTGCATGACGTTCTTGGCGTGGTCGGCGGCCGGATGCTCCATCGACTGGTAGGCGGCGGCGATGCCGAGGGACGCCGAGTAGTCGTAGGTCCCATAGTGCAGCGAGCTGACGCGGCCCTGGCCGGCGTGGATGAACTGGGCGACGGGTGCGCTGCCATCGGCGCCGAGAATCGCCTGCGGTGTCTCCACCTGCACCTCGAAGCCAATCCGGTTGGCCGGCAGCCCGTTCGCGGCCTCGAGGGCGCTCGCGACGGCGACCATCGCCTCGACCTGGTCGACGGACGTCACCTTCGGCAGGGTGAGGGTGAGGCCGTCGGGAAGGCCGCCGGAGTCGACGAGTCCGCTGACGAACATGTCGAGCGTGCGCAGTCCGCGGGCTCGGGTACCTGCCTCGAAACACTTGAAGCGGGTGCCCACGAACGGTGTCGAGGCGCCCGACTCCAGCGCGGTCCGGAGTTCGGCGATCGCCCGTGCGACGTCGGCGTCCTCGGTCGCGTCGTCGACGGTGCCGTAGCCGTCCTCGAAGTCGATGCGCAGGTCCTCGATCGGCTCGGTGGTCAGCTTGTTCTCGACGAGGCTCGCGAGAGTCTCCGGCTCGCAGTCGGATCCACCGGTCGCGCCGACGAGTGCGGCCACGGCATCCAGGCCGCCCGCGTCCGCTGCGGCCGCCAGGGCGGCGGACCCCCAGTCGGCGGGCAACGTCGCCGAATACCGGTTGCCGGGGACGTAGACGGTGTGGACGGGCTGCCGCCGGCCGTCGTCACCGGGGTACCGGGTCACCAGTCGGTCGTCGGCGGCCGAGAGGTGGCGGTCGACGTCGGCCAGCACCGCATCGTCGAGGCGTCGTGTCATCGGCGTCCCTTCTTCGGCCGAGTGAATTCCACAATGTGGAGTTTAGCGTGGGCGCCGATGCACGCGTGGTGGGTATCGTCCGATTGCCGTCGAAATTCCGTATTGCGGAATGAAACGTGGGCATGTTGGATGGAATGACAATCGTCGGCTGAAAGTGGATCGCATGGCGGAGAAGTCGGGCGGCGTGCAGTCGGTGGAGCGGGCGTTCGAATTGATGGAGTTGATCGGACGCGCGGGAGGGGAGTGCTCGCTGACGGAGTTGTCGTCGGAGTCTCCGTTGCCCCCGCCGACGATCCACCGTCTGCTGCGGACGCTCGTCGGCGTCGGCTACGTGCGACAGCTCCCGAACCGCCGTTATGCGTTGGGGCCAAGGCTGATTCGTCTCGGTGAGGTTGCGAATCGTCAGTTGGGCGCGGTCGCCGGACCGGTGCTGCAGTCGCTGGTCGACGAGCTGTCGGAGACGGCGAGTCTCGCTGTACTCGACGGCGACATGGTCATCTACACCGGGCAGGTCCCGTCTCCGAACCACGGTCGGACGAACCACGAGGTCGGCAAGCGCGTCGGGCTGCACACGTCCGGTGTGGGCAAGGCCGTCCTGGCCGAGTTGGACGACGCCCGCATCCTGAAACTGGTGACGCAGTCGGGACTTCCGGCACCGACCGGCAACAGTGCGTCGACCCTGTCGGCCGTGTTCGCGAACGTCGAGCGCGTGCGCGCCGACGGCTATGCGATCGACGACGAGGAGTTCGAGAGCGGTGTCCGCTCGGTGGCGATGGCGGTGCCGGGTGCTCCGACTCCCATGGCGATCGGCATTTCCGGCCCGTCGGCTCGTCTCCGCAAGGACTTCATCGCTCGCGCGCTTCCCGCACTCGAGAATGCAACCAGCGTGATCTCCGAGGCTCTGATCGGTGCCAAGGAGCAGTGAGGATTGCGTCGCTTGGTGCTAGTGCGATCCGGGGTCGGTCATGATCTCGACCATGGCGGGTCCGGGGTAGTCGAGTGCTTCTCTGATGACGGATGCGACGTCGGACCGATCTGTGACGCGCTTGCCGTAGGCGCCGCAGTCCCGGGCCAATGCTGAGAAGTCGGGGTTGAGCAGGGATGTCTGCCAGACCGCGTACTGGGCGCTGCGCTGTTCCTCGCTGATCTTCGCGAGTTCGCCGTTGTTGAGCAGGATGTGGGTGATGTTCATGTCGTACTTCACGGCCGTGGTGAATTCGGCGAGGTACTGACCGAACCCACCGTCACCGGTGACGGCGACGATGGGACGGTCCGGCGCCGCCGCCCAAGCTCCCAGGGCGGCGGGAAAGCCGAAGCCGATCGAACCGAGATATCCCGACATGAGCACCGTTTGCGACGTGGGTTCGAAGTATCGCCCGAACGAGTAGGCGTGATTGCCCACGTCCACTGTGATGACGGCGTTCTCAGGTGCCAGCCCGTTCAGCTCGTAGAAGACCGCCGCGGCAGACACCCGCCCGTTGTGCGGTGCCACGTTCGCACGTCGTGCCTTTTCCGCGCGCCATACTGCCCAGCGTTCGGCGATCTCCGGTCGTTGGTCGACGATCGCCGGGTGGACGCGCAGACCCTCGGTCAACGCGTGGGCGGCGACACCCACGTCCCCGAGTACCGGCACCGTGACGGGCTGGAACCGGCCGAGCATCAGAGGATCGGTGTCCACCTGAACCGTCGGTTTGAAGGGCGAGATCCCGCTGTGGTTCGAGAACGATGCCCCGAGGACCAGCAGCAGGTCGGCCTTGTTCATCATCCATGACGCGACGGGCGTTCCGGAACGTCCCAGTACGCCGCAGGCCAGTGGGTGTTCGTCGGAGATCTGCCCCTTGGCCTTGAACGTCGTGAGGACAGGGGCGTTCAGCTGTTCGGCGAGCGAAATGACCTGATTCATATGCGCTTTGGCGCCGGCACCCACCACCACGACCGGACGGCTGGCGGCCGCGATGCGGTCGAGAGCGTCCCTGAGCGCAGATTCGGGCGGGCCCACGCGAAGGTCGGGCATCCGCCCAGTGGGGCCCGAGGCGGGTTGTTGCGGCGCTGCTTGCACCTGCACCTCGTCGGGCAGCACGAGGTGTCCGACCCCGCGGCCGAGAACCGCGTGCTTGAGCGCCATCGTCATCAGTTCGGCGTGGTCGGATCCCGAGCGCACCATGGCCGAATACGTGGAGACGTCGGCGAACGCGGCGAGTAGGTCGATGTCCTGGAAGGCGCCCTTACCGGCGACAGACGAATCCACGTTGCCCGACAGGGCTAGTACCGGTGCGCGGTCTGCCTTCGCGTCGTACAGACCGGTCAGCAGGTTCGTAGAACCCGGTCCCGCGATGCCGAAGCACGCGGCAGGCCTTCCGGTAAGCTTTCCGTAGGCCGATGCCGCGAAGGCCGCCGCCCCCTCGTGGCGAATGCCGAAATAGCGGAGCTTGCCTTCGGTCTCGGCGCGGTGCATCGCCTCCGCCATGCCGAGGTTCGAGTGCCCGACCATCCCGAATACGGTGTCGATTCCCCAGTTGGTCATCGTCTCGACCAGCACGTCGCTCACTGTGCGGACGTGTGGTGTGGGTGCCGGTGTGCCGACGTAGATCCCGTCCGCGCGGACCTGGACGGGGTAGGTCGGGACGTTGAACTCTGGTCCGCCGGCGGCTTCACCGGTGAACGGGTCGAAATCGAAGCCATGCCAGGGGCACCGGATCTTGCCGTTTTCCACGGTGCCCTGGCCCAGCGGCCCGCCTTGGTGCGGGCAGCGGTTGTCGATGGCGCCGTAGCCGCCGTGCAGTTTGGTCAGCGCCACGGACTTCAGGCCTACCGCGCACACCGTCACCTCGCCCTCGTCCAGCGATTCGGAGTCGATCGCCCTATGCCACTCCGTGTCTCGATCGGAGCGCAGTCGGTCGAAGCTCTGGCGCAACAGTCCCCCCGCGGTCGTGGCAGGTGATGCTGCTTGGGGGTCATCGGAACTCACAGCGGCACCACTCCTGCGTAGGGGACTCCACTGAGATGAGCGAAGTCGCGGTCGAATGTGACGAGATCGTCGAGTTCGAAGTCGGCGAGGCGTCGGTGACCACATGCCCGGGCCAGAACCGTCATCAACTCGACGGTGGATCTCAGAAAGCGGTCCAGCCGCTGCGCCGCCAGTTGAACGGGTAGCCGGTCGCGGAGGTGGGGCTGCTGCGTGGCGATCCCCACGGGGCAGGCGTTGCTGTTGCAGGCGCGCATGCCGACGCACCCGATGGCCTGCAGGGTTGAATTGGACAATCCGATGGCGTCGGCGCCCAACGCGAGTGCCTTGACTATGTCCGCCGCGGTGCGTATCCCGCCGGTGACGGCCAGGGTGACGTGGTCGGCCGCGGACGCGGTCAGGTGTCGCCGCGCCCTGGCGAGTGCGGGGATGGTAGGTACGGAGATGTTGTCGCGGAACAACGTCGGGGCTGCACCGGTGCCGCCGCCACGCCCATCGAGGATGATGTAGTCGACACCGATCGCCAGGGCGGCGTCGATGTCGCGTTCGATCTGCTGCGCGCTCATCTTGTAGCCGACGGGAATTCCCCCGGACACCTCTCGGACTTCCGCGGCGAACTCGCGGAACTGATCGAGCGAGGTCCAGTCGGGAAACCGGGCGGGGGAGATCGCAGCAGTGCCCTCCGGCAGGCCACGCACCTCGGCGATCTTGCCGGTCACCTTGCTCCCGGGCAGATGTCCGCCGGTCCCGGTCTTGGCGCCCTGGCCACCCTTGAAGTGGAACGCCTGCACCTTCTTCAGGTGCTCGGAACTCCACCCGAAACGGGCCGAGGCGAGTTCGTAGAGGTATCGCGAGTTGTGCTGCTGCTCTTCGGGAAGCATGCCGCCTTCACCGGAACAGATTCCGGTGCCAGCCATCTGGGCCCCGGTGGACAAGGCGACCTTGGCCTCTTCCGAGAGCGCTCCGAAGCTCATGTCGCTGACGAACAGCGGAATGTCGAGGATCAGGGGTCGCTTGGCCGCAGGACCGATCACGGTTTCGGTTGCGACCGGCTCGTTCTCCAGCAGTGGCATTCGAGCAAGTTGGGCGGTCACCAGTTGGATCGAGTCCCACTTCGGCAGCTGATCCCTGGGCACGCCCATGGCGGCCATGGGTCCGTGGTGGCCGACCCTGTCCAGACCGTGCGCGGCGAGTTCGTGGATGTGCGTGACGAACGGCTCGTCGGCGGAGTCGGCTGGCGTGATCCAGCGGCTCTGGTAGCCGTCATCCTCGTAGGTCGCCGGATGGGCGCGTGTGAACTCCGCCACCGACCGCGCGTCCAGGTATACGCCGCCGTCCGACACCCAGGCGGGAAACTTGGTGAGCGCCACTGCCGGGTTCACGGGTGACACGCCAGTCTCGGAGTCGAAGCGCCAGCCGTGCACCCCGCACACGACCAGGTCGCCCTCGACGCGTCCGTCACCCAGGAGTGCACCCCGGTGGGGGCACCGTCCGTGCAGCGCGGACACGCTCGGGCCTCGACGGATGAGGACGACGTCCACACCGTCAACCGTGACGGGACGCGGGTGGTCGGACGTCAGGTCGTCGAATGACGCCACTCGCACTGCGTTCGCCGTACCGGTCTTCACGACACTCGCGATCCGGTTGGTCATCGCGACGAGTCCTCGTGCGTCCAGCGGTTGGGGTTGCTCTCCAGAGCGCTGCGGTCCCATCCCATCGCGTCGGCGGCCGCGCCGTAGGTGACCTCGAGGAAGTCCAGCACCGCCTGGTCCGGGTCCTTCGCCTCGCGGGCGACCTCGTAGGGCAACAGGTACTGCCGCAGCCCGTTGTCGTAGAAGGCGCCGTCGGGAAGGCCGGTGGCGTCGGCGAATCCGGCAGGCTCGGGATAGGCGTAGGAGTAGAACGCGCCTTCGGCCCCACCGCCGGGCCAGAACCCACAACTACTCAACTCGTGGGAGTACCCCTCCTCCATCACCCAGTGGCCACAGTTCGGCGCGCCTCCGGGATGTCGCGGGGCGAGGCCACCGGAGAACCGGGTGCATGCCAGGTCGAAGGAACCCCAGAAGAAGTGCACGGGGCTGACCTTGCCGACGAAGTGCGCACGGAACTGGTTGATCACCCGGTCGGCCTGCACCAGTTGGCGCCAGAACGCGTTGGCCGCGTCGGGGTCGTAGCCGACGTGGGTGTCTTCGGCGAACGGGATGGCGGGGTCCACTTCGTTGGGACCATTGGAGATGCGCGCCTCGACGCCCAGACTGGCGAGCGTGTCGAGCACTGCTCGATGAAAGCCCGCCACGGAGTTGTCCCGCAGATCGATGGTGGCGGCACCGCCGTCGCTCACCCGCACCTTGAGTACGTGTTCGACGAGGTCGAACTCCATGTCGAAGGATTCGGTGCCCATGGGGATTGCCGACGTCGTCAACCCTCGCGGCGACACGTAGAGCGCCACCTGCCACCAGTGGTTGAGCAACGGCGCGTGGGCAAGTCGGACCTTGCCCACGATCTGAGTCCACATGTGCAGGGACCGTCGCGTCGGCTCCCAGTCATCGACCCGTAGCGCCGGCCAGCCCTGGCCCGCTAGGACATTGGTCATTCGATCCTCCTTTTCGTCTAGAACCGAGTCGCCGCCGCTTACGGTGGCGTCGGTTGAACTGTCCTTCATGTCTTCACGAGACGGCGACTACTCGGGGTGGGGTGCGCGTTCGGTGGGGATGACGCCGAATCGGCCCGCCTGATAGTCCTCGAAGGCTTGGACGATCTCCTGTCGGGTGTTCATCACGAAGGGGCCCGACTGAACCACGGGTTCTCGGATCGGCCTGCCGCCGAGCAGCATGACCTCCAAGTTCGGCTCCGCAGCGGGTTGGCTCTGCGTGGCAGCCATGGTCAGTGCGTCTCCGGCACCGAAGACGGCCAATTGGCCCTTGCGGAAGGGTCGAGCTTCGGTACCGACGGTGCCGTTGCCGGCGAGCACGTAGGCCAGCGAGTTGAAGTCGGCCTGCCACGGCAGTTCGAGGCGCGCGCCGGGGCTGATGGTCGCGTGCACGACGGTGATCGGTGTGTAGGTCGTCCCGGCCCGGAGTAACCGGCGACGTCTCCGTCGATGACGCGCAAGAGCGCGCCGCCGTCGGCCGAGGACAGCAGTCGGGCTTTCTTGGCGCGGATGTCCTGGTAGCGCGGTGTCACGAACTTGCTCTCGCGCGGCAGATTCACCCACAGCTGCACGCCGTGGAACATCCCGCCGGAGACCACCAGGTGCTCCGGCGGCTTCTCGATGTGCAGGATTCCGCTGCCTGCGGTCATCCATTGGGTATCGCCATTGGTGATCGTGCCGCCGCCGCCGTGGGAGTCAGTGTGCTCGAACGTGCCGTCGATGATGTAGGTGACGGTTTCGAACCCCCGATGGGGATGCCACGGTGTCCCCATGGGTTCGCCTGGCGCCCAATCGACCTCGCCCATCTGATCCATGTGGATGAACGGGTCCAGGTCGGTGTGCGACACCCCGGCGAATCCGCGTCGGACGGGGAAGCCGTCACCCTCGAATCCGACCGGCGCGGTGGTGACCGATCGCACGGGCCGTTGCCTGCCGGTGGCGTGGTTCGGGACCGGGACACGCGGCAGAGTGAGCGTGTCTGCAGTGATGGCTGGCACGAGTGTTCCTCTCGAGAGTGGGTGTTGGACCGAAACGCAATTACGTCGACGGCGCTGCGGTGAGGCGGAGAGTCGGGACGGTATTCGTCACCCGATGTGATTCATCAGCGCGTTCGTGTCGACCAGATCCCATCCCTCGGGCGTCCGACCCTCGGTGCTGCCATGACGACCTCCGATGCAGCACGACCAGATGTGTTATCAAGTCTGGAAGCCGCGCGATCCGATTGCCAGATCGGGTTGTGCCGATTTCGGCAAGGATCGTGCCAGGAGGTGGTCGGGGTGCCCCGGGTCATACGCAAGGTGGCGCTGGTGGTCTTACCGCGCGTGATCGCCTTGGATTTCAGCATCGCCGCCAACGTGCTGGGCGGTCATCCGGGCTTCGAGCTGCTGGGTGACCGGGCATGCGGGGCATGCGGGTCCGGAGGACGGCGTCACGATCGTGCCGTCGCATCCGCTTGCCGTGGTCGACGATGCCGACGTGGTGGTGGTCCCGGGCTTCGGCGATCCGCACCTGCCGCCGCCGGATGTCTACCTGGACGCGATTGCCCGCGCCGCGCGGCGGGGCGCCACCATGGTCGGTATCTGCACCGGGTCCTTCGCGCTGGCGGCCAGCGGTGTGACGGACGGCCGCAAGGTGACGACGCATTGGCGGTACACCGAGCAGCTGAGGAAGCTGTATCCGGATACGACGGTGGTCGACGATGTGCTGTACATCGAGGACGGCAACCTGCTGACGTCAGCGGGGGCTGGTGCGGGGATCGATGTGGGCCTGCACCTGATCCGTAACACGTTTGGGGTCGGGTCCGAACTCGCGATGGGCAGGGAGCTGATCGCGCAGCCGACTCGTCCCGGGCAGCAGCCGCAGTACGTCGACGTGCTCTGTCCGCCCAGCGCCGACCTGGCCGAGACGCGGAACTGGGCGCTGCAGCGCCTGGAGCAGTCGCTCACCGTGGATCAGCTGGCCCGCCACGCGTCGATGTCGCGGCGCACGTTCATCCGCAGGTTCGGCGAGGAGACCGGCATGCCGCCCGTGCGGTGGCTCACGCTGCAGCGGGTGCTGGTCGCCCGGCGGCTCCTGGAGACCTCGGACTGGTCCGTCGAACGGATCGCGGCGGCCTCCGGCCTTGGCACTGCCGCCAACCTCCGCATCAGCTTTCGCCGGGAAACCGGCTTGCTGCCCAGCGAATACCGCCGGCGGTACCGCCGGGAGGCCGACGCCACGGGCTGAACGAATGGGTTCGCTTCTGGCCCGACGTCGCCATGCCGTCGATGGCGGACATTGCGGAATCGGACTCGGAGGTGCCGACGTCGCTGGGCGAGAAAGCTCACCGGCGACGACTCGTCCGCCAGCCGGACCACACGGCGAGGACGGTCAGCGCCGCGAGCACCGCGTAGATGACGAGCAGGTCGATGCGAATGTTGGCGTCCGCCCGGTCCTCGGACACCGTGATCTCCCACCCGGCATAGGCGATCCACAGGACCGCGGCGACCAGGGCGATGCGCGAACCGGTCGATTTCCAGACGAGTGCGAGGACGGTTGCACCGAGCAGCGCAAGCCACGGGTAATCGATGAAGAGCGTGGTCCACCGCATGGTGTCAGCAGCGTACCGATGGGGGAGCGAGGGGGCCGCGGTCCGTCACGCGGTGCGCAGCTGACGCCACGGTTCGCTCACAGTGGCGATTACGAAAAGGGTTGTGTCGCACAATCGAAGGCGCGCTCCGCGATGAGTGTGCCCAGTGCGCGCCAACTGCGCGCGTTCTACAAGGGGCGAGTGTGTGCGTTCACGCTGCCCAGGAGCTGGTGCGGCCAAATCCTGAAAAGCAATGCGCTGGAGACACTTTCATAGCAGAAGCGTCACAGTGACGAATCTGGACCTTATCAGCCTCGGCCTATCGGCTCGTTCAGTTGTCAAGTGACACCGCTCAGCTATCGTGAACAAGACCATGTTCAGCGCAAACGAAGGGGTGGCTAATGCCTATGTTGACGAGGGGTCAGCGCAGACGGATTGGAGTGGCGGCTGCCGTCGCTGGATCGTTCGGGATCGTGGCGCTGGCCGGAACCGTACCCGCGAGCGCCGACACGGACGACCCGGGATGCGACGCATTCGGTTGGCGGCATCCCATGTGTGCCGGCGGGGCCTGGGCCAACGACGAGACGGCGTCCGAGGAGTGGGGCCCTGCGAACATTCCGAACCCCGTGACGCCGGGCGGCGACATGTCCATGACATTCCCGGGTTCGCCCAATACGCCCTAGGTTCGACGGTAGTGGTGCCCACGGTAAACGTGTATGTGACTGCAGGGCAGCGCCTTCGAAGCATCCGCCATGAGGCGTCAAAACGTCACTGTGACGTATTGATGGACGAGGCTCTAGTCGACTGTGGGGCGTCGCGGAGCGAACGGTGGGCGTGGGAGGCATCGGTCGTCGGTCGCGTTCGGCGTCTCTGAGCACCCGTCGAGGATGCCTCTGCAGCGCCGGCCGGCCGGCGACCGATGGATGGCGTTCGGTGCGGAATGTAGACGGGTGACGCCGGCGTCGGCCGACGACGGCACGCTTGACGCAGCGCCTACGTCCAGCGACGGGGATGCTGACTGCCCATCGCGTGCAGCGAGGCGCACTTCGCGACCTCCGAGCCTTTCGACCACATCGCGCACGTCAGGTTTGTGCCGATAAGCCACATTATGTCAACTAATGTCGCCGTCTTCATCAAATGAACCACGGACGTTCCCAGTGACCCTCGCCTGGGCCCACCGGGTGGATTCGGCCAAAGCGCCTTGACGCCCACCTCGTCGAAGACGGCTGGTTCCCAGTGACCCTCGCCTGGGCCCACCGGGTGGATTCGGCCAAAGCGCCTTGACGCCCACCTCGTCGAAGACGGCTGGGACGCCAAGTTCGTCCAAGGCCAGGCCGGCCATGAATACGCCAGCGCCACAGCGCTCTACACCGGCGTCTCGAGCGACTTCCGAACCCGCACTCTGCGCCGAATCCTGGACCGGACCATCAAGGATGCCTTCTCCTTTGGCGAGGAGACGAACAGCACCGATCTCATCCCCCGCCTCGCTGAACGTGGAATACAGCTGTCGCGGCCACAGGTCTACCGCATCGTGCACCAAGGCTCTGGTCGTTTCGTGTAAACACCGCATCATTGCAGGAGTTTCAGCACCCCGAGTTGCCATCTAAGACGACTAGTCATATTGTGAGCATAGCCGTCCAGCGAAGTGTTGGCCGGCGTCCACTGAGTGGAGCAAGGTTTGATCCCTTTGAGGCGTTAGGAGCAGTGGCCATGCCCAAGCCGAACGTGCGCGAGAAGATCATCGGCGGAGCTTCGGATGTGTTCCACCGAAAAGGGTTCAATGCCAGCACCGTCGACAATATTGTGGACACCGCGGGTGTTCCGAAGGGCTCGTTCTACAACCACTTCAAGAGCAAAGAGGACCTGGCGCTGGAGGTGATCGACCGCTATCGCGCCGCGTTCGAGCATGGATCCCTGATCGACTATGAGCGTTCGCCCGTCGAACGGCTCGCGGTGTACTTCGAGTACCTCGCCGACCGTTTCGAGCGTGATGGTTTCGACAAGGGTTGCCTGCTGGGCAATTTCGCCAATGAGATGGCTGACCACAGCCCTGCTATTCGGGCACGGTTGACAGCCGTGTTCGACGAATGGACCGACGCCCTCGCGGCGGTGATCCGGGAAGGCCAGCAACGGGGGGAGATCGGCTCGCCCCAACCGGCGGCGCGCTTGGCAGGCTTCCTGCTGAACGCCAGTGAAGGTGCCATCGTGCGGACCCGGTGCAGCAAGGACCGGGCTGCGATGGAGGATTTTCGCGCGCTGGCCTTCTCGGTTCTCGACATCCGCTGAATGCCGATCGTCGATGCGACGACGCATCCCTGCATGCCCACGGCAAGATGACTAGTCATATTACATACCCGAACGGCTGCGACCCGCGGCTCACCGGCGCAGAAAGGCGGCGAACATGTCCGACACATACAGAGTTCTGCAAGTGACCGCGCCCGGGGTTCTCGATCTCGTCCACCGCCCTTTGATCGCGCCCGTCGCCGGCCAGGTCCGCATCCGCGTCGCGGCCTGTGGAGTATGTCATTCCGATTCGTTGGCGGTGGAAGGAATCCTTGCCGTCGACTACCCCCGGGTGCCCGGCCACGAAGTCGTGGGCACGATCGATGCGATCGGTGAGGGCGTGCAGGGTTGGACGGTCGGCCAGCGGGTGGGCGTCGGCTATCAAGGGGGCACCTGTGGCTGTTGCGATAGCTGCAGGCGAGGTCAGTTCATGACCTGCGAGAACCAGCTCAGTACCGGTCTTGACTATGACGGCGGTTATGCCGAAGTGATGATCGCCCAGGCGAACGGCCTTGCCGCGATACCCGACGGTCTATCAGCCGCCGAGGCTGCTCCGATACTGTGCGCGGGCGTCACCGTCTTTAACGGACTGCGCAACTCGGTGGCCCGGGCCGGCGATCTGGTGGCCATCCAGGGAGTGGGCGGCCTCGGTCATCTCGGTATCCAGTATGCGCGAAAGATGGGTTTCCGCGTTGCCGCCATCGCGCGCGGCCGGGAAAAGGAAACGCTTGCAAAAGGTTTCGGTGCCCACCACTACATCGACAGCGAAGGCGGCGATCCGGTGGCTGCCCTACGGGATCTCGGTGGCGCGAAGGTGATCCTGGCCACTGCTGCCGACAGCAAGTCGGCGGGGTTGTTGGTTGGAGCGCTCGCACCGCAAGGCCAACTGGTGGTCGCGGGCGCTTCGTTCGAACCGATGGAGGTCGACGCGGTCAAAATGCTGTTCAGCGAGCAGTCGATCATCGGCACACTCACAGGGTCGCCAATCGAGCGGGAGGACACGCTGAGTTTCACTGCGTTACAGAATATTCGAGCAATGACCGAAGCGGTGCCGCTCGCGCAGGCGGCTGAAGCCTACGGCCGCATGATGCGCAACGAGGCGCGCTTCCGCATGGTGCTCACCCCGTGAGCTGAGCCGCCACCGTCACCTAGCGCCATCGCCCGTCGAACCGGCAGCCGTCGGTACTCGACACCTCACACCCACACTGAAGGACTCCCGTGAAATCAATCCAGTTCAGCAAATACAACTCTCCACGCTCAATCAGCCTCGTACACGTCGAATCTGCGCCGGTAGGTGCCGGCCAGGTGCGCGTCGCACTCGAGGTCGCGCCGCTGAATCCATCGGACTTCATGCTGCTGGATGGGCAATATCCGTTCCAGCCGGCGCTGCCGTCACCCGCAGGTTCCGAGGGCGTCGGCTACGTCACCGAGATCGGTTCAGGTGTCGTCTCCGTCGCGACCGGGGATCGAGTCCTGGTCCTGCCGTCACCTCAGCCAGGCACCTGGCAGGAGGAGAAAGTCATCGACGAGCGCTACGTCGTCCGAGTGGCCCGTGCTGCCGATCCCGTCCAGCTGGCAACGGCCGGGATCAACGCGGCAACGGCATATCTGGTGCTGCAGTACGGGAGCTACCTCGAACCCGGGTCCTGGGTGGCGCAGACCTCCGCCAACTCCGGTGTCGGCGCCTTCGTCATGGCCCTGGCCCGGCGTGCCGGCCTGCGCACGCTGAACGTGGTCCGTCGCGCGAACGCAGTTCAACCGCTGCTGGCAGCGGGCGCCGACGCGGTAGTGGTAAGTGACGAGACCATGCCCGCGGCACTCGCCGACATCCTGCAAGGTGACGAGATCGGACTGTTGATCGACGGAGTCGGCGGCCCCGTCATTGACGGGCTCGTTCCACACCTTGCCCGTGGCGCGAACATCGTGAGTTACGCCGTGCCCACCGGGCTGCCCATCGTCGTGAATCCAATGCAACTCAACTTCCACGGACTCCACGTGCACGGTTTCTGGGTGCACAATTGGCTGGATTCGGCCCCGCGCGAAGAGATCGAGCAGGTGTACTCCCACCTCATAGAGTTGATAGCCGACGGCACACTGCGCACACCTGTGGAGGCCGTCTACCACTTAGATGACTACCCCAAAGCAATCGCGCACGCCCGATCCAACAGACGGGGCGGGAAGATAATGTTCGGCGCGGAAACCGTGAGGGCATTCAGCCCCATCCTCGATGGCTTGGCGTAGTCGCCGCAGAGCACAATCGGTGGCCAACTGAAGAGTTCTCAAACGCGAGATAGTGATCGGCAGTGCAGATTCCAGCGTTGAGTGGGCGGCGCGAGAAACAGCCGCCGAGTCGCCTCAAGTGGTTGGAACTCAGTCCTACGAACGTGTACTCATCGAAGCCGTTGACTAACAACGGAATAACCACATTCGCTAGTTGCACGTGGCGTTCGTTCCCATGCACCGCAGTCGTGCCGAAGTCGGACTAGTCGTTCGGCCGTCCTCGCCGCAGCCAAGCCGAACACAGAACATCGATCGAACGGACTCTTTCGATGTCAGAACAATCGAAGGCATACGACTTCATCATCGTGGGTGCGGCGGCTACATCGGTGGCAACGGCGGCAGCAGCACCGGTGGCAACGCCCATGCGGGCGGCCAAGGCGGCTCGGGAACCGGCGGCGCCGGCGGCGCGGGCACCGCCCAGCCCGGTGCAGGAGGCATCGGAACGGGCGGCTCACCCAACGGAACCGGAACCAATGGCGCACCTGGCGCGTGATCCGAACCGATAGCGGCCGCCCGCTACGACACTGGAGTGTCCGCCGAGTCGCTCACGCGGGAACGAAGGTGAACCGGGTCTCGCCCACCGGGCCATCGTTACCGCAGGGATTGGGGCCGCTGAGCGTATACAGCCCGTTGGTGCCGTCGAGGTCGAACGTGGAGCGGGCCACCACGTCGACCGCACGCCCGTCGGGACAGAACGCGCCACCGGGAACGAACTGGTCGAGCACGTACTGGTTGCCTTGGACGTGCGCCTGACCCTGGTCGGTGTTCGACGTGAGGTTGACGAGCGAGACGCAGCCGGGGCCGCAGTTCGTCACTCGCATCAGGCTGTCGGTGACGATCCCGTTGGCCATGACGCTGCGGTAGTGGTAGTCGCCTGGCCCGAGATCCGCGTGGGCGGATGCCGCCAGGCCGAGGCTGGCGAGGGCGCAACCCGTCGCAATGGAGCCGATGGTCATCTTCTTCATGGCGTCGAGTCAATACCGTCGACGCGCCTACCGATCCCAAGTTCGCACACCCCAACTCTCGACCAGGGTCTGGCCTTGCAGCCCCAGCGATGTGCGTCGATCATTGGGCCATGGCACATCGATCGGCGGAGCTGAGTTCGTTCTTGCGAGCGAGGCGTGAAGCGGTCACGCCCCAGGACGTCGGCCTCGTACCAGGCGCCGGTCGACGGGTTCAGGGACTACGTCGAGAAGAACTGGCACTCCTCGCCGGATTGAGCACCGACTACTACCGACGGCTCGAACAGGGTCGCGAGCAACGGCCGTCGCTGCAAGTGCTTCGTGCGCTCGCAGGCGCGCTGCGACTCGATGCGCACGCGACTGCCTACCTGATCTCGCTCGTCCATCCCCTCCCCCTGGCGATGCCGGCTCGCGCGACCACGGTCTCGGCGGGAGTCCGACTTCTCCTCGACTCCGGCCTGCGCGTACCGGCATTCGTCGTCGACCTCGGCCTCAACATCCTCGGGATCAACGCGGCCGGTCGTGCGATGTACAGCGGCTTCGGCGACACCGACAACCTTGCCCGCATGGTGTTCCTCGAGCCTGCCGCGAAGGATTTCTACCCCGACTGGCAGCACGTGGCCACCCAGGTCGTCGGCAACCTTCGATCAGGGCTGACCCGATTCCCGAATGACGACCGCGTCGCCGAGGTGGTCGACGAGATCTCCTCTCGCAGTGTAATTTTCGCCGGACTCTGGGCGACCCACGACGTACGTCCGCGCGCCAGCGAGGACAAGGTGTTCCATCATCCGCAAGTCGGCGAGCTACACCTCCACTTCGAGGCGCTCGAGGTGGCGGATGCGCCCGACCAGCGGCTCTTCGTCTACTGTGCGCTCGAGAACGGGTCCTCCCCCGATGCCGTCGCTCTACTGGAATCGCTGGCGCCGGTGACCGTGTCGGCGTAGTCGCACGCCGGATGGCGGCACACGGCGTTCACCGCCACCGCGTGCCGCCGTGGTCGATCAACCGGCAGCCGAGCTGAGTTCATCGATCTGTTCCGGTGTCAACCGAACGTCGGCGGCCGCCATGTTCTCTTCGAGATGCGTGCGTTGCGACGTGCCCGGGATCGGAAGCATCACCGGGGAGAGGTGCAACAGCCAGGCGATCGCCACCTGGCCCACGGTGCACTGGTGCGCCCGGGCGACGTCGACGAGCGCCTGGTGCGCCGCGTCGAGACCACCCTGCGCCACCGGCGCCCACGGAATGAACGCGAGCCCGTCGCGCTCGCACACCTCCAACACGTCGACGGCGCTCCGGTCGATGACGTTGAACCGGCTTTGGACACTCACGATGTCGGCGATCTGCCGTGCCTCGTCGAGCTGAGCCACCGTGCATTGCGACATGCCGATCTCGCGGATCTTGCCCTCGTCCTGAAGGGCCTTGAGTTCACCGATCTGTTCTGCCAACGGCACTTTGGGATCCACCCGGTGCAACTGCAGGAGGTCGATCTGATCGACCCCCAAGCGGCGCATGCTCATCAGTACCTGCTGCCGCAGGTATTCGGGTCTACCGACCGGTGGCCACGCCGCCGGTCCCAGGCGTGTCGGTCCGGAGTCGGTGTCGATGACGTCGGGCCCGTTACGGGTCAAGCCCGCCTTCGTCGCGATGACGACGTCATCGGGGTACGGATGCAGCGCCTCGCGCAGAATCTCTTCGGCGACATGCGGGCCGTAGGAGTCGGCGGTGTCGATGAACTGCACGCCGAGATCGACCGCCCGACGTGCGACGGCGATGCATTCGTCCCGGTCCTGGGGCTCCCCCCAGATCCCGCGGCCGGTGAATCTCATCGAGCCGAAACCCAGACGCGACACCGTCTTTCCAGCGATGGTGATCGTCTGCGGATTCACGTTTCCCATTGCCATTACCTCCACTTCAGTCCGTTCTCAATGTGTGTGGCGGCGTCGTGCTGCCGGGCCGACCAGCGCCACCGCGACCACGTTAGGTGCCATCCGGCGACCCTTCGGGGGCGCGATACACCCCCCCCAGTGAGCCGGCGGCGTCACCTGGTCGGCAGCGCTATCCCGTCAGGCCCCGAGCGGCAGCGTCGAACTCACGGAACATCCTGGTGAAGTACGCAGGCTGCTCCTCGGCCACCCAGTGGCCGCAGTCCGGGACGAGCTGCTCGGTCACCGACTCGGCGACCTCTTCGCACATCGCCCGGAAGTGCTTCGCGAGTGGCCCGGAGGCACCTCCGGACGCCAACACCGGGACGGTGAGCTTGCCGTCTCGTTGCAGGGCGGCACGATTGTCGACGGCGTCGCGGTCGAGTTCCCGATAGACCTCACACATCGCGCGCATGGCTCCTGGGGCTTCGAACGCGCGGGCGTACACGTCGAGGTCGTCATGGGAGATCGCATCCGGCTGGTAGGTCAGGTCGTCGAAGAACCGGTTGACGTACCACCGTTCGCGTCCGTGCACGAGGTACACCGCGATGTCCGGGTTGGCATGAAAGGAGAACTGCCACGCCGACTTCTGAGCAACGCGCCACTCGTAGTAGGCAGTGCCCGGCAGCGGTGCCTCCATGAAGGCAACGCTCGCGACGTCATCGCGGTACCGCAGCGCGTAACTCAGGGCGAGTGTCGATCCGAGGTCGTGGCCGACGAGCGAGACGGGGTCCGTCACGTTCAGGGTGTTGCGCACCAAGGTGTGGATGTCACCGGCCATGGTCCACTTGTCGTACCCGTCACGGGGTTTGTCCGACGCGCCAGCGCCCCGATAGTCGGGCATGACCACCCGGTAGCCGGCGGCGGCAAGCGGCATCATGACCTTGCGCCACTCGTATCGCGTTTGCGGGGCGCCGTGGAGGAGCACGACCGTCCTGCTGGGCTCGGGTGGAGTGACGACCGTGTAGCCGATTCGAACCGTCTCATCCGGGTCGACCCAGGCACGACCGTGCTGGACGTCGACATTGCGCGCTGTGGTCATGTGCTGTCGCCTTTCCGTGGGCAAGCCCATCGGCGACCAGTGTCGTCCCGACGTCCCGGCCGAAGGGGGGCACGTGTCGGCCCCCCCGCACGCCCGAATGACGGCTAGGGCCAACCACCGATCCGACGGCGCCACCGTGACATGACGCGGAGCGACCCGGTTTCGGTCAGAGCTGCCGGACGTCCGTCGTCGCGCTCAGCGGAAGAACGGCTCGACCTCGCCATTGAGCTTGACGACCATCGGATTCCCCCGGCGATCCTTCGCGGTGGGGACTTCGACACGCACCCAACCCTCGGTCACGTCGTACTCGTGAACATTGGTCTTCTCGACACCGTTGAAGAGGATGCCCACACCGCGTACGAGCGCCTCTTCGCTGTAGAAGGCACTGCGCGGATCGATGGAGAGGTGATTCGGTGGGACGTCTGTCGTCTGCTCGTCGGACATGTCGGCCTTTGGTGAGTGCTGCGTTGAATGCTCGGATCGTTGACCAAGAATCTACGCGACCCTGCCTGGGCCGATCCGAACGAGTGAAGCCGCGCGGTGAACGTCAGAGTCCGGAGGGAACGATCTTGCCGTTGACCGTCACCTCGACCTGGTCCGTCTTCGGGTCGTACTCGACCTTGCCGTGATCGAAGGTGGTGACGAGGAGATCCCCTACGGGGTTCTCGTCGCTGGTCGGCGCGCCCAGCGGGCCCACCGAGCCGTTCTCGCCAGTGACCGCAGGCAAGCCCTCCGGGTCGCGCTGGACGTTCCAGGCCTCCCGGATCCTGCCCCAGGTGATGTACCCCGGAGTGCTCGCGTCGGCGTTCTTCGCCGTGATCACGCCGCCTTGGAACTGCTGGAAAACCACGCCACTCTCCCGCGCTCCCGCATTGCGGTCGCCGGTCAACGGCTTCCCGAGAGCCTGCCGCTGACTCTCGGTCGCCGAGGCGTACTTGGCCGCGATCGCACCGGTCAGCGTCACCTCGACGTCCCGCTCCCCGATGAGCTTCACTTCGGTGGGCGGAGCTTGCGTCTCGGAGGTGCCGATCAGTCCGACGTGCGGCGACGCCGAGGGGTCGACGTTCTCACCGTTGCTGCAGCCCACGGTGATCAACGTGACGGCCAGGCCGACGGCTGCGGTCGTGCGGTATGCGCTCGTCCTCATGGACTCACTCTCGCGCCCTCCGTCGGTGCGGGTCAAATTGTGGCTGCACCACTCGCCGCCGTGTCCTGCGTGGCCCACGACGCCAGGAGGGCCAGCGCGTGCGCGGTCGGCCCGCCCGGGCTCGCGGTGTAGAGGTTCAGCTGCAGGCCGGGCTCGGTGGGCAGATCCAGGGACTCGAAGTTCAGGTCGAGCGGGCCCACCACTGGATGGTTCACGCGTTTGCTCCCGTGTCCGTGCACGCAAACGTCTCGCGATGCCCACTGCTGCCGGAATGACGGACTCCGCGTGGACAACTCGCGCACCAGGGCGACGAGTTCCGCGTCCTGCGGATTGCGACCCGCCTCCATGCGCAACATCGCCGCCACGTTGCGTGCCGCATGCTCGTAGTCGACGAAGAAGTCCTGTGCTTCCGCGGGATGCAGGTACACGAACCGCGCCGTGTTGGCGGGCCGTCGTGCCTCGGCCAGCACCGGTGAATACAGCGCGCGACCGAGGTGGTTCATGGCGAGCAGGTCGTGGCGACCGTTGCGGATCACCGCCGGCGCACCGGTGATGGCGTCGAGCATGTCCTGTAGGCCGGCACGCACCGTCGTGGAGGGTGTGTCGTGCCGTCGGCCGAGGGGCGCGCCGGACTGGCGTGCGAGATGTAGGAGGTGATCGCGCTCCGCGTCGTCGAGCTGCAGGGCTGTGGCGAGCGCGTCGAGTATGCCGTCTGACGTACCGGCGAGGTTGCCGCGCTCGATGCGCACGTAGTACTCGACCGATACGCCCGCGAGCAGCGCCACCTCTTCTCGGCGGAGGCCCTGAACGCGGCGTCGGCCACCGTAGTTGGGCAGGCCGGCCCGTTCGGGCGTGATGCGGGCGCGACGCGACCTCAAGAACTCGCGGATTTCGGTGCGCAGATCGAGCGTGGCGTCCATCCACTCCACCGTAGGCCCGCTCCGTTGGTGGAGGGAGGTACCGCCAATACCCCGAACGCGACGTCCGGCGGACCGGTCACCGACACGTCGGGACGAGTCACGCGGTCGTGGCGATCCCTCCGTCGACGGGGATGACGGTGCCGGTCAGGTAGGCGCCGGCGCGGCTGGCGAGGAAGACCGCGACGCCCGCCATGTCGTCGTCGCGGCCGATCCGTCGCAGGGGGGCCGACGCCGCGATGACGTCGCCGAACTGGTCGAGGGTGTCTGCCATCATCGCCGACGGGAATGGCCCCGGCGCCACTGCGTTCACCGTGATGCGCTGCGGACCCAGCTCTTTGGCGAGCACCCTGGTGAGCTGATGTAGTGCCGCCTTGCTGCTCGAGTACGAGTAGTTGGGCCGCTGCGGGATGTGTATGGCGGCGATGCTGCCGATGTTGATGATCCGCGCGGGGGCGTCGGCGGTCCCGGCGGTGCGAAGTGCCGGCAGCAGCGCCTGTACCAGCCAGAACGGCGACTTCAGATTGAGGTCGAGCACCGTGTCCCACGCTTCGTCCGGGAACGTCTCCAACGGCTCGTCCCACATCGCGCCCGCGTTGTTCACGAGGATGTCGAGGCTCGCGGAATCGGCCGTGACGAGATGCGCGAGGCGCTCACATTCGTCGTGCCGGGACAGGTCGGCCGGGATGGCCCAGACGTCGCCATACGCGGACAGCCGTTCCCGTGCTCGCGCGCACGCTTCGGCATCGCGCGAGCTGATGACGACACGGGCGCCCGCCTGGAGGAGTCCGCGCGCGATCATCATCCCGATGCCCCTGGTGCCGCCGGTGACGAGCGCATTCCTGCCGGTCAAATCGAAAAGCTCTGCCTGCGTTGCACATTGGTCGTTCATCACGTGCTGCCTTCCTCGATGGGCGGACGGAACGCAGCGAGCTCCGCTGCCATCCCCCGTTCGGTCCTCTTCCTCGAACACGAAGTTAGGCGGCACTTCGGGAGCCATGGAGAGTCCCGCAGTAGGGGTACTGCCAGACTCCCCCTCGTCCGGCAGGCGTCGTGACGAGGCCCCGGGCGCCGTCGTGGACAGTCGGCGTCAGGAGAGCTTGGGATTCAGGTACACGTAGATGGCCGAGATTCGCCCGTCCTCGGTGATGATGACGTCGAGTCCGGTGTAATCGGGCGCCTCGCCCCTCGGTCCAGAACCCCAGGCCAAGATCCCTCCGTTGTGGAGGACCTGCGGATCTCCGTGCGGCGTATAGACGAAATCGGGATGGGTCAGGCGCAGGTCTCCGGCGAATCGGTCGATGGCGCCTCGACCCTCGAACACGCCGTCGGGCACGTACAGGACGCAATCCTCCGTGTACATCTCGTCCAGTGCTGCTTTCCGACGTCGACCGTCGTTCTCGCCGAACACTTCCTGAAGGTTTCGGCTCAGCAACTCGGCAATCGGACCGGACGTCGAAGTTCCCGTCGACGAAGTGGTGTCTGCCGGCTCGGTCAATAGGTGACGTGTCACGTATCAATCGTGCGGCCGTGGCCGAACTCTGTCAACCGATACGTCCGCGCCACGACGTTCGACGACGAAGTCAGCGCTTCGTGTGCGATCGTCGGATGCCGCACCGACGCCATGGAGGAAGATGCACCCCGCCGCCGAGTTCGACGCCGCCGAGTTCGACGCCGCCGAGTTCGATTACGTCATCGTGGGAGCAGGCAGTGCGGGCTGCCTGCTCGCCAACCGGCTCAGCGCCAACCCCGATCACCGGGTGCTCCTGGTCGAGGCCGGCGGCAAGGACGACTGGTTCTGGATCAAGGTGCCGGTGGGCTACCTTTACACGATCGCGAACCCGCGCACCGATTGGTGCTTCGCCACCGAGGCCGATCCGGGACTGGCGGGCCGCAGCATCCACTACGCGCGCGGCCGGGTCATCGGCGGCAGCTCGTCGATCAACGCGATGATCCACATGCGCGGGCAGGCGTCGGACTACGAACTGTGGGCCCGGGCCACAGGTGACGATCGCTGGCTGTGGGGTGGAACGGACCAGCCCGGCGAGACCCTGACGATCTACAAGGAACTCGAGGACTACTTCGGCGGCGCCGACGACTGGCACGGTGCGGGCGGTGAGATCGCCGTCGACCGGCCGCGCGTGCGGTGGAAGATCTTGGATGCCTGGCAGGCCGCCGCTGCCGAGGCGGGTATCGATCCGATCGACGAGTTCAACCGCGGAAGCAACGACGGCAGTGCGTACTTCCACGTCAACCAGCGGCGTGGGCGTCGCTGGTCGATGGCCGATTCCTTCCTGCACCCCGTCGCGCGACGACCCAATCTCACCGTCTACACGCACGCCCAGGCTCTGCACCTGCTGATGGACGATCAGGTGCGCGACGGTCAGCGGCGTGGCGCCTGGACCACGGCTCGGCACCGCGCCACCGGTGTGCGGCTGCGCAAGGACGGCCAGATCGTCGACGTCCTGGCCCGCCGGGAGGTGATCCTGAGCGCCGGGGCGATCGGGTCTCCCCAGCTGATGCAGGCCTCTGGTCTGGGACCGGCGGGGCTGCTCACCCAGCATCAGGTGCCGGTGGCCGTCGACCTGCCAGGGGTGGGTGAGAACCTCCAGGACCACTTGCAGTTGCGAACGGTCTACCGGGTGACCGGCGCCCGGACCGTCAACACGCTGTACCGGAACCTGATCACGCGTGCCGGCATGGGATTGCAGTACCTCCTGTTCCGCTCGGGACCCCTCACGATGCCGCCGTCCACGCTGGGGGCGTTCGCCAGGAGCGATGCCGCCTTGCCCAGTCCCGACCTGGAGTGGCACGTGCAGCCGTTGTCGTTGGCCAAGTTCGGCGAACCCCTGCATTCCTTCGGCGCGATAACGCCGTCGGTGTGCAATCTGCGCCCCACCTCGCGTGGTCACGTGCGGATCGCGAGTGCGGATCCGCTGACCTCGCCGAAGATCTCCTGCAACTATCTGTCGACCGACGCCGACCGTCGAATTGCGGTGCGGGGGCTGAGGATGACCCGGCAGATCATGGCAGCGCAACCCCTGGCCCGCTACTCTCCGGAAGAGGTGCTTCCCGGCCCACGACTGACGAGCGACGAGGACCTGGAGCAGGCGGCCAGCGAGTTGGGGACGACCATCTTCCATCCGGTGGGTACCTGCGCGATGGGAGCGTTCGACACCGGCGGACGGCCGCGGTCGGCAGCCACGGTGCTCGACACCGATTGCCGCGTGTACCGCGTCGCGGGCCTGCGCGTGGTCGATGCGTCGGCGATGCCCACCATCACGTCGGGTAACACCAATGCGCCCGTCATGCTGATCGCGGAACGCGCAGCGCGGGCAATCCTGGAATGAGTGCCCGCGTCGCCGATCCGGAATAAACCCGTACCCGGTTGAACTTGGCTCAAGGGTCGTCACTCCCCCGACTCAGGAGCATCCATGACCCGTCCCGTCCGCGTCGCCGTGCAGATCCAGCCGGGCGGCACGCCCGACTACCGCACCTGGCGCGATGCCGTGGTGGCCGCCGACGACCTCGGCGCCGACGTGATCTTCGGCTACGACCACTTCCACTACCCGGCGATGAAGGGCATCGTCGACGGAAAGCCGGTCATGTTCGACGAGCAACCCGACGTCGCCAACTTCGAGGGGTGGACCGCGCTCGCGTCGTGGGGCGAGATCACCTCGCACGCCGAGATCGGCCTCCTCGTCACCGGCGTCGGCTATCGCAACGCCGACCTGCTCGCCGACATGGCGCGCACCGTCGACCACATCAGCGGCGGACGGCTCATTCTCGGCCTCGGCGCGGGATGGTACGAAAAGGACTACACCACCTACGGTTACGACTTCGGCACCTTCGGCTCGCGCTTCGACCTGTTCGACGAGAGTCTGGTCCGCATCGAGAACCGGCTCGCCGCTCTGATCCCGCCGCCCGTGCGCAAGCTCCCGATTCTCATCGGCGGCACCGGTCCCAAGCGCTCGCTGCCCGCCGTTGCCCGGCACGCCGACATCTGGCACGCGTTCACCGACCTCGACGCCTTCCGCAGGTCCAGTGCCCGCGTTGACGAGTTGGCAGCGACTTTCGGCCGCAACGGATCTGACATCGAGCGGTCGACGCTGTGGGAGAACGCCGACAGCGCCGACGCCTTCCGAGGGGCAGGAGTGACGTTGTTCCAGACCGAACTCACCGCCGCCAACGGTTACGACCTCTCAAGCCTCAAGGACGTCATCGCCTGGCGGGACAACGGGTAGCGACCCGCCAGGCGCTACTCCTCGTTCGTCGTCCATCCACGGAACGTGTCGACGAGGCGCGCCCGGAACCGCTCGTCGAGCTGATCGGATTGGACCCGCCCCAGGGTGCCGATCGTCGACCGGAACTGTTCGACGTAGCTCACGCAGCCGTCGCACTCCAGCAGATGCTCGTTGAACCTGGCGGCCACGTCGGGGTCTAGCGCGCCGTCGAGGTAGTCGGTCACCAATTCGACGAGTTGCTCGCAGGCGATGTCGTCCTCGTTCACGAGGTGGTCCCCAGGTAGTCTTCGAGTTCCTGACGAACCACGGCTCTGCCGCGATGCAGCAGCACGCGCTGATTGGCCGCGCTGATGTCCAACATTCGACATACCTCCTCGGAACTGAACCCCTGTACATCACGCAAGGTGACCACCACTCGCTGGCGCTCCGGCAACCGCTGCAGCCCCGCCGCGGCAACCCGTCTGAGTTCACCGCTGAGCAGTGACCCCTCGGGTGTGTCCGGGAACGGGGCGGGCGGTTGCCTCCAGTGACCGGGATAGGACTCCCCCGCGTCGCGAAAACGATCGGGATCAACGGTGCCGCCCGTCGCGACGCGTAGGGCCGTGTCGCCGTGGCGCCGTTCGGCCATGCCGTGCTTCTTGGCGACGTTGATCAAGATGGTGAAGATCCACGTTCGCAGCGACGCTCGGCCCTCGAACCGGTCGATTCCCTTGAAGATCGCGATCCATGTTTCCTGAACGACGTCTTCGGCCTGTTCGCGGCTGGACACGTATCCGTGCGCCACTCGGAGCATCGACGACCCGTACAGGTCGAGTAGCTTGCTGAAGGCCTCGGGGTCGCCGTTGCGCAGTTGGTCGGCCAGCAGTGCGGTGTCCGCCGGTTCCAACATGTCGGGTCTCTCCCCTCGGTGGTGCGCGACAACGCTGCCCGGCCGCCGGCCGGTGACGCCGCAGTGCCGCTGGACGGCACAGTAGTCGGACGGTCGTACCCGAGCACGAGAACTCAGACGTAGGTGAGTGTCGAGATGGGCAGCATCCGTTACATCGGAGGCTCAACACGCCCCCAGTGAACCGGAGGTCGACCGGTCGACTCCGTCGTGTAACGCCACGCCTCTTCGGCGACACTCCCGTCTCGATACGGTTCATCCATCGATTGAGGAACGGCAATGTCATTGCAAAGTAGTGCAACTCGTCTGTACGGCTCACCCATCGTCGCCCGGGTCGCCCCTGCAGGGGACCTCGCGGTGCGGTATTCCCTGGTGCTCGTCGTCGCCTGGATCGGCGCTCTGAAGTTCACCTCGTACGAAGCCAATGCCATCCAGCCGCTCGTCGCGAGCAGCCCGCTCATGGGTTGGGTGTATGACGTCTTCTCGGTCACGGCCTTCTCGGCCCTGCTCGGTGTCGTCGAACTGGCGGTCGCCGGGTTGATCGCCGCGAAGCCCTGGGCGCCGAGAGTGTCCATCGTGGGCAGTGTGATGGGCATCGGGATGTTCGTCACGACGCTCAGCTTCATGGCCACCACTCCCGGTGTGATGGCACCCGAGGCCGGTGGCTTCCCGGTGTTGTCTCTGGTCGGCAGCTTCTTGGTCAAGGACGTCGTCCTTCTTGCCGTGGCGCTGTGGACGCTGGGCGATGCCGTGCGGACGCTGCGGTCGGACAGAGGCTGACATGACACGAGTTTCCGAGTTCGACGTAGTCGTCATCGGCGGTGGCCCCGGCGGAGCATCGGCGGCGGAATACCTGATCGCCGAGGGGCTCGAGGTGGCGCTGGTGGAGGAACGCCTCATCGGCGGCGAATGCCACTACTGGGCGTGCAATCCGACGAAGGCGCTACTGCGCCCGGTCGAGGTGCTGGCCTTGGCGAAGGCCGTTCCCGGTGTCCGGGAGGCGGTCGGGCGGGGTCGACTCGACGTCGCCGCGGTGTTCGCCAAACGGGATGCCATCGTCGACCATCTCCGCGACGAGGGCGTCACCGCCGAGCTGCAACGGAGTGGTCTGACGGTGATCCACGCCCATGGCCGGCTCGTCGGCGCCCGCGAGGTCACCGTCACCCACCCCGACGGTCGCGAGGAAACCGTCCGAGCGCGGCAGGCGGTCGTGCTGGCCACCGGCACCCGACCCTCGATTCCCGACGTACCAGGACTTGCCGAGGCGCGTCCCTGGACCAACCGCGACCTCGCGACGATGACGCGGGTGCCACCACGAACCTTGATCGTCGGCGGCGGCGTCGTCGGCGTCGAATTCGCCACCATTCTGGCCGGCCTGGGATCGAGGGTCACGCTGCTCGCGCGCGGCGGTTCCCTACTGCGCAACTCCGAGACCGTCGCGGGCGAGATGGTCGCGGAGTCGCTGCGGCGCAACGGGGTTGACCTTCGATTCCACGCTCGGCTGGCTGAGGCGACCCGCGCGAGCGCGGGCGGTGCAGTCAGCGCCACCATCGACGACGAGATCGTCGAGTTCGACGAAGTCGTCGTGGCCGCGGGACGCATCGTCAACACCGACTCGCTCGGCTTGGAGACCGTGGGGCTGAAGGGTGGCGAGTTCGTGGCCGTCGACGACCACTTGCACGCACTCGGGGTCGACGGCACGTGGCTGTACGCGATCGGCGACACCACCGGACGCGCGCTTCTGTCCCACCTGTCGCAGTATCACGCCGTCGTGGTCTCCGACGTGATCGCCGCCCGCGCACGGGGCCGCCGGCTGGGCGCCGCGGAACTCATCGCCCGCGATCCGCACAACCTGCCTCAGGTCGTGTACACCGACCCCCAGGTCGTCGAAGTGGGACGAACCGAAGGTCGAGCTCGCGCCGACGGGTTCTCGGTCGAGACGACGACCGCGCGTTACCCGGACGCCGTACCCGACCTCGCCATCTTCCGCGACGGCTTCGACGCCTGGGCGAAACTCGTCATCGACGCCTACACTGACACGCTGCTGGGTGCCACCTTCGTCGGACCCGAGTTCGCCGAAATCGCCCAGGCGGCAACGCTCGCCGTCGTCGCCAAGGTGCCGATCGAGACACTCCGTCACGTGGTCGCGCCGCACCCGTCGATCAACCAGATATGGAACCCGCTCCTTGCCCGACGCAGGGGATCCTCGGGTGGTCCGACGAGCGGGGAATGAGCCGATGTCGGGCCTGACGCCGCGTGAAACACGTGGCATCATCCTTGCGGATATTGGCATTCGCGCCACTGGAGTCCGAGGTTTGCGCGGGAGAGACTGGAGAGGTCCCGCCCGGCGCGTCGCGCACTCAGAGCACGATGAGGATCACCGACATGACTGACTCCATGAAAGCCGTTGTACTCACCCGATTCGGAGGCCCAGATGCCTTCGAGGTGCGCGACGTCCCCGTACCGCAGGTCGATCCCCGCCAGGTGCGGGTGCGCGTCCATGCCACCGCCATCAACCCGCTCGACTACCAGATCCGTCGCGGCGACTACGCGGATCTCGTGCCGCTGCCGGCGATCATCGGACACGACATCTCCGGCGTGATCGAGGAGGTGGGATCCAACGTGACCGAGTTCCGCGTCGGCGACGAGGTGTACTACACGCCCCAGATCTTCGGCGGCCCCGGCTCCTACGCCGAGCAACACGTCGCCGACGTAGAACTCGTCGGAAGGAAGCCGGAGAACATCAGCCACCTCGAGGCGGCGAGCCTGACCCTCGTCGGCGGCACGGTCTGGGAGTCCCTGGTGACGCGAGCCCAGCTCAGCGTGGAGGAGTCGATCCTCATTCATGGCGGCGCAGGCGGTGTCGGCACGATCGCGATTCAGATCGCAAAGGCCATCGGCGCTCGCGTGATCACCACCGCCAAAGCTGCCGATCACGACTTCGTGCGTTCCCTCGGAGCGGACGAAGCGATCGACTTCACCTCGGCGGACTACGTCGACGGCGTGACCGAGATGACGCACGGCAAGGGCGTCGACGTCGTCTTCGACACGATCGGTGGCGACGCGCTCACGCGAAGTCCGCTGACGCTGGCCGACTTCGGACGCGTCGTCAGCATCGTCGACATCGCGCAACCGCAGAACCTGATCGAGGCGTGGGGCAAGAACGCCGCCTACCACTTCGTCTTCACGCGGCAGAACCGGGGAAAGCTCGACGCGCTCACCACGCTGGTCGAGCGCGGTCTGGTGAAGCCCGTCATCGGCGCGACCCTTCCCCTCGCCAGGACGGGTGAGGCCCACGAGATCCTGGAGGACAGGCGGTCGTACGTGCTTCACGGCAAGGTCGCGATCGACGTGGCCGGCGACACCGTGGCGCTCCCGCGTCGCGTCGCGTAGTCGATCAACCCCGCCCGGAGAAGGTGGCGCGGTACTCCGTGGGCGAGACGTCCAGGAGACGGCGGAAGTGCAGGCGGAGGTTCGATCCGGTCCCCAGGCCGACCTGCTCGGCGATGCGGTCGACCGACAGTCTCGTGCTCTCCAGGAGTTCGCGGGCAGTATCGACCCGTGCCCGCAGGATCCACTGCAGCGGAGTGCTCCCGGTCTCTTCGCCGAAGCGGCGCAGGAACGTTCGGGGCGACATCCGCGCGTGTGCGGCGAGTTCGGCGATCGTGAGCTGGTGATCGAGCCGCGTCATGGCCCATTCGCGTGTGGCGCTGAGGCTGTCGCCATGGGCTGCCGAACTGGTCTTCGGCAGGTACTGCGCCTGACCCCCGGTTCGATAGGGCGCGGTGACGAGTCCGCGTGCGATCTCACCGGCCGCGCTGATGCCGAGGTCGCACCGGACGATGTGCAGGCACAGGTCGAGACCGGCGGCGGCGCCCGCCGAGGTGAGGACCGACCCCTCGTCGACGAAGAGCACGTTGGGTTCGACCGTGACCTTCGGATACCGCGCCGCGAATCTCTCCGCCGCATCCCAGTGGGTCGTCGCGCGCAGGCCGTCGAGCAGACCGGCCTCTGCGAGCGCGAACGCGCCGTAGCAGATCGACGCGATGCGTACCCCGCGCGACGCGGCGCTCCGGAGCGCTTCGCCCACCTGGTCCGGGATGGGTCGACCTGCCGGGGCGTACCCCGGGACGACGATCGTGTCTGCGTCGGCCAGTGCGTCCAGGCCTCGCGGCACCGCGTAGCCGAAGTTCCCGTGGGACGGCACCGTTCCGGCGGTGACGCCGCAGGCCGACACCTCGTAACCGAATCCCGTCTCCGGATGGAACACCTCAGAGGGGATTCCCACGTCCAGCGGGAGCGCTCCGTCGAGGACGAGGACCACCACCCGATGCGATCGCTGCACCGCCGCACTCCGATCCGGTCGACGCGTATCGACCGCGTCACCATCCTCGCACGTGCATGCATTCCCACCAGTCGCGATGATTCCCTGCCGTGCGGGTCACGCCGAGTGCGTCAGTCCTTCGGCCGGCTCGCGGTGAACGACACCGTCACGTCGTCGGCGACCTTCAGCGCCCCCAGCATCAACGAGTACGGCGTGACGCCGAACGTGGACTGACGGACGACGGATTCACACGTGATGCGCCAGCTGTCGCCGAGATCGGTCACCTGGACCTCGATCGTGCGTGGGTGGGTGGTGCCGTGGATGGTGAGCGATCCCTCGAGGCGGTATCCGCCGTCCCCGGTCGCCGCGATGTCGTCGCTGCGGTAGTCGATCGTGGGATGCCGCTTCGCGTCCAGCGACTTCAGGGCATTCGATCGCACGATGGCCTTCTCCGGACCCGACAGCGACTTAACGCCCCCGTCGCCGCGCAGGACGGACAGCGAGGCGGTCTGGATCGTCACCTGCACCGCCGTGGGACGTCCGTCGACCCAGGACAGTTCGGCCATCCAGTCCGTCATCTCGATCGTCAAGTCGTGGCCCAGTCGCGCCGCCGGGCCCGCGGACTCGGTGCCTACCAGCATCTCGCCCATCGACGGATCGAGCGTCCACGCCGAGGGGTCCATGCCCCGACTGTACGGATACGACCGATTTCTCCGGTTCGGCCCGGCTCGGACGGGGCACTCCCTCACCGACCCACACGTCGACGGGACCAGCCCGCCGGGAACATCAGGGAGCACTGCACATGACGATGCCGAGTGACGCCGCGGACGCGGTCGAGTCCAAGGGAACCAACGAAGGCCCCCGCGACCACGACGGTGTGGACACCGAGCATGCGGCGTACGTCGACGACGACAACGTGCCTCATCCCGGTGACGCCAACGAGGCCGGCTGACTCTCGCTCCATCAGCACACCCGGGTAATCGGGTGACGAGCGTCGGCGCTCATGCCAAGGTGGCCCCATGACCACCTTCGTCGTCGACGCGCCTCTGGCGGTGGACCTCGCGACACGCGGCGTCGCCATCCCGCCGACGCATGACTTGGCGGCGCCCACGCTGTTGCGGTCGCAGGTACTGTCGCTCGTCTACGCGTCGGTGCGCCGTGGTGACATTGACGAGCCGACCGGGCGCCGGACACTCGACGACGTCCGCGGTTTGCGGATCCGTCTGCTCGGTGACCGGTCTCTGCAGGCCCGGGCGTGGCGGATCGCCGCCGAGCTGGACTGGCCGGACACCTATCGGGCCGAGTACATCGCGCTCGTGCAACTGCAGGCGGACGCACTGGCCACCGCGGATGACGAGTTGGCCGCCGCCGCGCGCAGTTTCGTCGACGTCGTCGATCCCGCTGCGGTCCTGCGGCCCTAGCGCTTACCGCTAGCACTACCCGCCCAAGTGCCGCCAGCGTCATTGTCGCCACTCCCCCGTCCCGAGATGCTGGATCGGTCGGACCACCCGGGAGCGCACCGCTCCGGCCCGACTCCGCATCTCTCGAACAGGAGTCATCAATGAGCACCGTTGTCCGCGACGACCTTGTCCTCTCGCACGCCGCCGTCACCGCCGACGTCGAGACCTCGTTCCACGACGTCGACATCGCGCAGTGGCTGAAGACGCTGCCCACGCACGAATACCAGCGCTGTGCGCCGGGTGACCACAAGGCCGCGGGGTACACGGTCGACGACGACGGCACGCCGATGTCCATCAACGTCGAGATGATCGGTTCGGGACTGGTGATCCAGCAGTACCGCTTCGACATCGCGGAGGCGCATTACTGCCGAATGGTGTCCATCTCCGACGTGATGACGCCCCGGGGATGGACGACGACGCAGGTCATCTGGGAACTCTGCATGGAGCAGCTCGACGGGGACTGGTGCCGCTACACCAACACGGTGACCTCCCATCCCACCGAGGACTTCCTGACGTTCATCGCCGAGCAGGGGCAGACCTTCGCCGAGGCGGCAGCAGCCCGGCAGGAGGCGTCCGGACGGCACTGCGAGGTCGAGACGCCGCTCTACGCGCAGAGCATCGCGCGATGGGCCGCCGTCCACTCCACGATCAACGCGTAACTCCCGAAGACCTCCGAGGAGAAGTCCCGTGACATCCGCAATCGTCTTCGACCATCCTGGAGCGCCCGACGTACTCCACTGGAAGGCAGTGGAACCCGTGCACCCGCGTCCGCACGAGGTGGTCATCGCGGTGGCAGCCGCGGGTGTGAACAACGCCGATCTACTCCAACGTCGCGGCCACTACCCCGTACCGGAGTGGGCGCCGGCCATCCTGGGACTGGAGTGCTCCGGGACCGTCACCTCGGTCGGAGCCGACGTCACCGCGTGGGCTCCCGGTGATCAGGTGTGCGCACTGCTCGACGGCGGCGGGTACGCCGATCAGGTGGCGGTTCCCGAGACCCAGGTCATGCGGATACCCGCCGGCCTCTCGATGATCGAGGCGGCGGCCATCCCCGAAGTCGCGGCCACCGTCTACTCGAACCTCGCCATGATCGGGGGGCTGACCAAGGGTCACACGGTGCTGATCCACGGCGCCGGAGGCGGTATCGGGACCTTCGCCATCCAGTGGGCATCGGCCATCGGGGCGCACGTGATCACCACCGCGGGCAGCGATGAGAAGACCCGCGCGGGAATGGATCTGGGCGCTCAGACGGCGATCAACTACCGCACCGAGGACTTCGTCGCCGAGACGCTGCGGGCGACCGACGGTCGCGGTGTTGATGCCATCCTGGACGTCGTCGGCTCCGACTATCTCGCACGCAACGTGGAGTGCCTCGCGGCGGACGGCGTGCTCATCGTCATCGGCGGCAGCACCGACCCGGTGCTGCTCGATCTCGGGCTGTTGATGTCCAAGCGCGCGAGCGTCACGGCGACGATGCTCCGGGCACGTCCGATCGAGCAGAAGGCCGACATCATCGCGGGCGTCGTGCGCGACGTCCTGCCCCTGTTCGACGATGGCTCGCTTCGCGTCGTGGTCGACACGGTGGTCCCCATGGCGGAGGCGGGACGCGCGCACGAACTGGTGGAGTCCAAGCGCACCGTGGGCAAGGTCATCCTGGACAACGAAGGGTCGCGCTCGCTGCAGTCGAAGCCGGCCTGACGCAGGCCGCGGGCTCGTGAACAGTAATTGACCGAACGGTCCATATCGGTTGGTATCCTCGATGTCATGGCCCGGCCACGCACGTTCGACGAAGCTGCCGTCGTCTCCGCTGCCCAGACGACGTTCTGGTCCCGTGGGTATGCCGCAACGTCGGTGGACGAACTCAGCGCGGCGACCGGGCTCGGAAAGGGTTCTCTCTACGGGGCATTCGGTGACAAACACGGTCTGTATCTGGTAGCCCTGGCCGGTTACTGCACCGACATGGTCACCACGTTCCGCGCGGAATTGGCCGACACCGACGCGACAGGTTATGAACGCTTGGTCCGCCACATCCGTTCGCAGGCAGAACTCTTCGCCGACGATCTCGGGCGAAGGGGATGCATGATGGCCAAGGGTGCCGCGGAGTTGGCCGGGACCGACGAGCAGGTGGCCGGGATCGTCGGACGATCGATGGATGACTGGCGAGGCGCGCTCGTCGACTGCATCGCCGCGGCGCGCGACGACGGGACGGTCGACTCGGCCACCGATCCGGAAGCGCTGGCAACGGCCGTGCTCGCGTTCGTGCGCGGGCTGGAGGCGCTGGACAAGGGTGGGGTCGCTCCTGCTCGGATCAGGGCCGCCGCAGAGTCGTTCGTCGGCATGCTGCCGCGCGCCCGGTGACGACGGATGCGCCGACCCGCGGTCGCGGGTCGGCGCACCCCTGTGGTCACCGAGTTCGGCGGTCGCGCAGCTGCTTCCAGGACGGCTCCTGACCGGGACCGTCGAACGCCGCGCGGTTCGCGGTGACGAATCCTTCGACCGTCGTCGCCGGGGTGCCGGTGATGACCTCGACGAGATTGTCGGCGCCCGAGAAGACGCCCTCCCGGTAATCGCGAGCCACGTTGCTCAAGTGCTGAATGAGGAACGGGGTGTGACCCTGGATCGCCAGGACGTCGGCGAATGCGTCGATCTCCACCGGTTCGTAGCGGACTGGGAAGCCCACTGCCGCAGCCATCTTCGCAGCGATCTGGTGATGGTCGAGTTCAACGGGTCCGGACAGCGGATAGACCTGCCGATCGTGTGGTTCGGGATTGGTGAGGATCGCCGCAATGACGCGCGCCTGGTCGGCGCCGGCTATGGGCGCGTGCCGGCCCTCGGCGAACGGCAGGCGCAGGACACCCTGGTCCTGCTCTCGGGACCACTGCCAGATCAGCCATTCGGCGAAGAACGTCGGCCGCAAGTGCGTGGTGATGAAGGCAGAACGGTCCAACAGCCTCTCCCCCAACCAATGATTCTGAGCGGCATGGCTCTTCGCATCTCGCCGAGCCGAGATCTGCGACATGTTGACCACCGCCCGGACACCCGCTTCGGTGGCCGACTGAGCGAAGATGGTCGTGGCGTCCAACAGCCCACCGGGGTCGATGGGATAGCAGAAGTACGCGGCGGTCACACCCGCCATCGCCGAGCTGACCGCAGCGAGATCGAGGAGGTCGCCGGTGACGACCTCGGCGCCGAGGTCGGCCAGGCGGGCCGAACGGTCGTCCACGGAGTGCACCAGTGCCCGTACCCGAGCCCCCCGTTGACGGAGCAGTTCGACGGTAGCCGCCCCGGTCTTTCCGGTGGCACCCGTGATGAGGTAGAGCCCGTCGTGGTCGTTCGTGGTCATGACCGTGCCTCCGGGAGGGACGTGAGGTTTGGTGACTGGTGGGCGTTCACCCAGCCGATGGTGAGATCGGCGACCTCGTGCCATCGGGAGTCGATGACGAGGGAATGCCCGCGATCAGGAAACACGTGGTAATCGGTGGTGGCGCGAGATGCCGCATGGAGTTCGGCGGCCTGACGGCTGACCGATTCGGCGACGATGTGATCTCTGCCCCCGCCGATGATGAGCAGCGGACCGCGCGCGTGGTTGGCGAGGTCGACCGCGGTCGGCGAATCGGCATCCTTCTTCGCGCCCACCACCTCGAAGAGCGGCTTGCCAGGAGCGGGAATCGAGAAGCGCTCATACAGCTCATCTGCCTCCTCGCGGGGTATCGCGTTGGCCATGGCGTAGCGAAACTGCCGCTTGGACAGGCTGACCGCGCCGTCCCGGTTCTTCCTGCTGCGCAACACCGGAAGCGTCGAGCGGATCTGCGACAGCGGCAACTTGGTGACGCCCTTGATCGGAGCGGGGTCGATGGCGACCGCTGCCGTGGCGATGCCTGCGTCGAGAAGTCGCTGAGCGATGAGACCACCGAAGGAGTGCCCGATCACCACCGGGCGCGCTGCCATGCCGTCGATGAGATCTGCGTAGTGGGCGACGACGTCCGCCACCCCGTAACCCCCTACCCGGCCGTCTCGTCGGGTCGCCTCGGCGGTGGGACCGTCGCCGGGCCAGCCGGCCACGACGGGTTCATACCCCTCCCTGCGATAGAGGTCGGCCCATGGTTCCCAAGACGATGAGTGAAGCCACAGGCCGTGGATGAACAGGATTGGCTGTGCTGACATGTCGTGATCCGTTCTGCGAGAGTTGGAAGGTGGTCGACCTCCGCGTCGCACAGCACGTGTTATGGACTGCATATTCCATAATTGCCTAGGTGTGACCGGTGCCACACAGCCATCCGCTTCCGTCCGGCGACCGACTACGCGTACCCCACCCACCCCCGGAACGAGAACGACGAGAAGAATTCGGTGACGGCGGTGAAGCCGGACTCCTCGAGAATCGCGCGGTCCTGCTCGGGCGTCAGGACGGGCACCTCGAGTTCGATTGCGGCGCGGGCCTTCTCCAGGTCGGTGGCATCGATGCCCGAGGCGGCGAGGTAGGCCATGTGCCGGTCCATCCAGACCCGCCGCTCGGCGTCGTCGCCGGGGATGCTCAGGTGCATGGCGACGAACGGGGCTCCCGGCGCCAGGCGGCGACGCACCTCGGACACCGTCCGCACCCGTTCGTCACGCGGTACGAAGTGCAGCGTCAGCAGACTGGTCGCGGCGTCGAAGGGGCCGGGCGGCGCGACGTCGACGTAGCCGCAATGCATCCGGACCCGTGCCGCATCGGGTCCGAGGGTCTCGACCGCGAGATCGAGCATGGCCTTCGACGGATCGACCGCGTCGAACGTCCAGCGCGGATGGGTGGTCGCGAGTGCCCTCGTTTCCAGGCCTCCCCCGGCGCCCAACACCAGCACCCTCGCCTCCGGCGGCACCCGCTCGGCGATGAGGACGCCCACCATCCGGTGGATGTCGCCGAGGGCGGGCACCATCTGCGCGGCGCGCTCGGCGTACATCGCCACGTGCCCGGGATCGTCGAACGGGTTCTTCGGAGAAGTGGTCACCACCTCATGGTGGCGACGGTGAATCGAATACGGCAACGATCGTTGCCGATCTGGCAAGAGTGGTCCGCCGCGTCGGGAACCCCTGGGGGGCTGGCACCGGCTTCGTGACGATCCTGACCACCCGAAGTCGGACCGGCCGGTGCCGGACGGTGGC
Organism: Mycobacterium sp. PTI7; assembly: GCF_056679845.1. Classification (NCBI taxonomy): domain Bacteria; kingdom Bacillati; phylum Actinomycetota; class Actinomycetes; order Mycobacteriales; family Mycobacteriaceae; genus Mycobacterium; species Mycobacterium sp. PTI7. Next base: position 2,161,046 of record NZ_CM155252.1, on the reverse strand, counting down.
GCGGGACGTCAGAACAACTCCGGTGCCGGTGGTGGCGCGTCGTCGAGGAAGGCGGTCACCATCGGCACCAGGACGTCCGACGCGCCCGAGATGCCGATGTGGGAGGTTGCGGGGAGGACGACCAGCCGTGCGGCCGGCACCGCGGACAGCACCCCGGACGCGGCGGCATCGACGTCGACTCCCCCGCGCAGCGCGAACATCTGCAGCGCGTGTTCGAGTCGCACGCCGTCGGCGTCGCCGACGATCACCATGGTCGGCGACGTGATCGACCGCATCTCCTCGTCGGTGATGTCCTGGTCGTCGGCGTTCAGGATTCTCATCTTCCGAACCCAGGCGTCGAACGCCGAAGATTCCGGCGTGTGTGCCAGGAACGCCGTCTCCACGGGCGTTCCGGCGAACATCTCGGCGGTGAGGCCGCCGATGGCCTCGATCACCGATCGATGCCAGCCGTCCCTGTGGAAGGTGGCGGACATCGACACCAGGTGGTCGACCAGGTCGGGATGACGGATCGCCAGTTGCAGTGCGACGCCGCCACCTTGGGAGTACCCCATCACGTCGGCACGGTCGACGCCCAGGGTGCGCAGCAGGGCCGCCGCATCGTCGGCGAACTGCTCGTAGCTGAGCGGTCGAGCCGTGTCCGGCGTGCGGCCGTGCCCCTGCTGGTCGAAGACGATGACCGCGCAGTCCCGGGCGAACGCGCCCGTCCACGCCGCCATCGCGTCGCTGCCCATGAAGGCACCCGGGATGAGCAGCAGTGGCGACCTGGCCGCATCGAGGTCACCGTGCACCTCGTAGTACAGCTCCAGTCCGTTGACGGGCAGGTGCCCGGCGCGGTCCACGGTCACGGCGTCTCCTCGGTGGTCGTTCCGTCGAAGAGACTCCCGGGAGCGACGGAACTCATCGCCCCGGTCAGTAGACGGTGTATCCCCCGTCGATGACGACCACCGATCCGGTCATGAACGCCGACGCGTCCGAGGCCATGTAGACGACGGTCGGTGCGATCTCCGCGGGCAGCGCGTACCGCTGCATGGGCGCGTCCTCGATCCAGTGCCGGCGGAACCGCGGCTCGTCGACGGGCGCCATCTCGGTCTTGACGTAACCGGGGGCGATGGCGTTGACGCGGATGCCGTACGGCGCCCACTCCGCGGCGAGGGACTTGGTCAGCTGGTGCACCGCCGCCTTCGACGCGTTGTAGGACGGCTGCCACTGCGGGCGGTTGACGATCAGCGAGCTGATCGAGCCGACGTTGAGGATGTTGCCGCCGCCGTGTTCCTTCATGTGGGCACCGGCCCGCTGGCTGAGCCGCCAGAGTGACCGGGTGTTCACGTCGAACACCAGATCCCACTCCTGGTCGGTGATCTCGAGTGCGGGCTTGTGGATGGCCAGGCCGGCGTTGTTGAGCAGCAGGTCGAGGCCGCCGAGTCGCTCGACGGCACCCGTGATCGCCAGGTCCGGACCGTCGGGCGCGGTGACGTCGACCTCGAAGGCCTGGACCCGCAGCCCGTCCTGGGCCAGCGAATCGACGGCGGCCGCGTTGCGTTCGGCGTCGCGCGAGACGAAGACGACGTCGGCACCGGCTTCGGCCAGTCCCCGCACGAAGGCGAGCCCGAGGCCGCGGTTGCCACCGGTCACCAGGGCACGCTTACCGGTCAGCGAGAAGGCGTCGAGCACTGTCATGGGATGTCCTTCGTTACGGGGGTGCAGAGCGCCGAATCAGTCGCTGCCGCTGAATCTTCGGGTGGTGACGCCGTTGAGCAGCGCCGAGAGGACGAGCACGACGCCCAGGGCGAGCAACTGGAACTGCGTGCCGGTGTTGCCCTCGAAGTACAGGATGATGCCGGCGTTCAACCACACGATCAGCAAGGTGGCGAGCAGGACGCCGGCCAGCCGACCGACACCGCCGGTGATGGCGACCCCGCCGAGCACGGCGATCGTGATGGCGGGCAGGGCCAGACCGTTGCCCGCGGTGCCGGCATCGGGCCGGGCAGAGGCGAACTCCGCGGTGACGTACACCGCCACCAGCCCCGACAGCACCCCGGAGATGACGTAGGCCCGCATCCGCGTGCCGGGGACGTCGACGCCGGCCCACCGCGCGGCGACGTCGTTGGTGCCGACGGCGTACAGCCTGCGACCGAACGTGCCGCGGTCCAAGGCCAGCCACAGGATCAGCAGCACCGGCACGAAGAACGTGAACACACCCAGCGGGACGTCGGGGATGTAGTCGCCGATGATGGGGACGCGTACCGACCCCGTCAGCGAGTACAGGTCCTGGATCTCGGGGCTGTTGATCGGCTTCTGGTCGTTGATCACCAGCGCGATCGACCGGTACGCGTAGTAGGTGGCCAGCGTCGCGATGAGCGCCGGAAAGCCGATGCGCGCCACCAGGAACCCGTTGACGGCCCCCAGCAGACCGCCGACGACGACGGCCAGCACGACGGCGGCCGGCAGCGGCCACCCCCACGACCCGTAGGCGAAGCCGAAGATCATGCCCACCAGCGACACCATGGCCCCGACGGACAGGTCGATGCCCCCGCGGCCGGACACGATGACGACGAGTTGGGCGAAGGCCAGCAGCGCCAGCGGCACCGCGTCGATCAGCGTGGCCGACATGTAGTCGAAGTCGTAGTCGCCGTTGAGGTAGCCGTTCGCGCTGAGGAACATCAGCCAGCCGACGACGACGACGATCAACACGGCGAGCAGCACGATCCGCTGCGTCAGCACCGCCTCGACGACGCGGTCCACGCGGCGGCGGGCGGCCGTCCGCTCGACGGCGGGCGCGGGACTCTCGACGCTCACGGTGTCCTCCTGGCTCGACGTCGCAGGAGGTCGGTGCCCACGGCCACGACGATGAAGATCCCGACGAACAGGTCGGACAGCTGCGACGGCCACCCCAGTTGCGTGACACCGGACTTCACTGTCTGGACGAGCAGCGCCCCGAGCACCGTGCCGAGCACCGATCCGCGGCCACCCATGATCGACGTCCCGCCGATGACCACCGCGGCGATGACCGCCAGTTCCTGGCCGGACCCCACGGACTGGTCGAGGCTGGACGTGCCCTTGGCGAGGGTGAACACCGACGCCAGCCCCACCAGCAGGCCGGTGATCACGTAGGCGATCAGGATGCGTCGCTGCACCCGGATCCCCGCGAGCCGCGCCGCGACCGGATCACCGCCCACGGCGAAGAAGTGGCGGCCGCCCGCCGTGTGCCGCAGATACCACCATGCGACGGCGGCGAGGATCACCATGATCGCGAAGCTGTGCGGTATCGACAGCGTGCGGCCGTCGACGCCACGGCCGAACCACGCCAACGTGTTCGGCATCCCGCTGATCGGTTGGGAGTCGAAGATCTGCAGGCCCACGAAGAGGAAGACGTTCCACGTGCCGAACGTGATGATGATCGCGTGCACCCGCCCGTAGGCGATCAGGGTGCCGTTGACGAGCCCGAGCACCGCGCCGGTGCCGAGCGCCACGGCGAGACAGGCCCAGGCGGGGAGCGCCTGGTCGCGCATCAGCTTAGCGGTGATCACCGAGCACACCATGATGGCGCCGCCGACCGAGACGTCGATCCCACCCGTCACGATGACGAACGTCATGCCGATGCCGATCAGCGCCACCGGCGCGACCTCAACCAGCAGCGGGATGATCGAGCCCGCGCTGAGGAACGCCGGTGTGGCCGCCGCGAGTCCGATCCAGAGCACGACGAGCACCGCGACGAGCACGATCTCGGCGGGGGTGACCGGCGATGGCAGGACCCGTTGCCGCGTGCGCACCGGCGTCGCGCCGGTGTCGGTGGACACGCTCACGATGCGGCCGACCCCTCGTGGTCGCCCGCCGCGGCGGCCAGGATGTCGGCCTGTCGGGCGTCGGGGCCGAATTCCGCGGTGATCGTGCCCGCGCGGACGACGAGCAGCCGGTCGGTGATGCGCTGCGCCTCCTGCAGGTCGGACGTGGCGACCAGCACGGCGGTGCCGTTGTCGGCGAGGTCGGTGATGATGCGGTGGATCTCCTCCTTGGCGCCGATGTCCACGCCCTGGGTGGGTTCGGCCAGCAGCAGCAGCGTGGGCCGTTCGACGAGTTGCCGTGCGAGCATGACCTTCTGCGCGTTGCCGCCCGAGAGGTTGCCGACGTGTTGGTTCTCGTCGGTGGCGCGGACGGCCAGCCGCTTCATCAGGTCCCTGACGACGGTGCGCTCCCGGCGGCGGTCGACGAACGCCCGGCCACGGGACAGCCGGGCCAGGTGGCCGATCGAGACGTTGAACGCGATGGACTGGAAGGAGAACATGCCCTCGGTCTTGCGGTTGGCCGGCAGCAGGGCGATGCCCGCGTCGGCGGCCTCGCGCGGTGTACGCGGCGCGACCGCACGGCCCTCGACGACGATCTCACCGCCGCTGGTCTTGGCCAATCCGTGGATGCACTCGGCGATCTCGGCCACGCCCGACCCGACGAGGCCGTAGAGCCCGAGGATCTCGCCCGACCGCAACCGGAGGCTGACGTCGTGGAACGACCCCGTCCGCGCCAGCGACTTCAATTCCAGCACCACGTCCCCCGGCGGCGTCGAGCGTGGCCCGGAGTGCTCCGACAGCGCCTCCCCCACCATGAGTTCGGCCATGCGCCGGACCGTCATGTCCTCCATCGGATAGGTGCCGATGGTGCTGCCGTCGCGCATCACGGTCACCTCGTCGGCGATCTTCACCACCTCGTCGAGCCGGTGGGAGATATAGACGATCGCGACGCCGTCCTCGGCGAGCCGGCGGATGATCCCGAACAGCACGTCGATCTCCGCGTCGGTCAGGATGGCCGAGGGCTCGTCGAGGATCAGCACGCCGGCATTGCCCGCCAACGCCTTTGCGATCGACACCTGCTGCTGGGTGGCAACCGAGAGATCGCCGACCGTCGCGGTCGTGAGCTTGGCGGGCAGGTCCAGCGCGGCCAGCAGGTCGGTGACCCGGGCGTTCTGCGTCGCCCAGTCCACCCGTCCGCCCTTGACCACCTCGCGGCCCATGAACACGTTCTCGGCGACGGTGAGTTCGGCGAACAGTTGCGGCTCCTGGTACACCGTCGCGATGCCGAGTCCGATCGCGTCGACGGTGGACGAGATCGTCACGGGCGCACCGTCGTAGGTGACGGACCCGGCATCGGGCATCGTGGCGCCGGAGATGATCTTGATCAGCGTGGACTTCCCCGCGCCGTTCTCGCCCACCAGCGCGTGGACGCGGCCGGCCTGGATCTCGAAGTCGGCGTGCCGGATGGCCTTGACCGCGCCATAGCTCTTGACCACTCCGCGCAGCGTCAGCCTGGGCTGCGACATGGCGCCTTCACCGGTGACGGGACTCTCCCGATCAGTAGTTGAACTGGTCGACGTTCTCGGTGGTGATCAGGAGCGGATCACCGAGCACGAGGGTCTTGCTGGCCTCGTCCCACTTCACGTCGGGCATCTCGTCGCTGACCTCGTTGGTGGCCTCGAACGGCTTGCCCTGCGCCACTTGCTGTCCGGCCCACGCCGTCAGGTAACCGAGGTTCTGCACGTTCCACAGGATCGAGCCCGACGAGGAGCCGTCCTCGAGGTAGGGCTTCATCGACTTCGGCGTGCCGATGCCGACGGAGAACACCTGGCCGATCTTGCCTGCGTCCTTGACGGCCTGGGCGACGCCCACCGCGGAGGTGGTGCACTGTCCGAGCAGCCCGGTCAGGTCGGGGTGCGCGCTCATCAGGTCGGTCGCCATCTGCGTACCCCTGGCCTGGTCCTCGCCGGAGTACACGACGTCGACCAGCTCGGCCTCCGGGTACTTGGCCGACACGTAGGCCTTCTCGGCGGCGATCCAGGAGTTCAGGTTCTCGGCCGTCTCGCCGCAGGACACGATGGCCCACTTGCCCTTTCCGCCCATCGCCGTCATCAGCGTCTCGGCGGTGGTGTTGCCGATGCCCTCGGCGGTGGCCTGGTTGATGAAGGCCTCGCGGACGGAGTTCGGCGCGTCGGTGTCGGCCGTCATCACCTTGATGCCCGCGTCCTGCGCCTGCTTCATCAGCGGCGCCATCGAGTCGGGATCGTTGGGCGCGACGACGAGGACGTCGACCTTCTGCTGGATGAAGGAGCGCACGATCTGCGCCTGCGCGGCGGCGTCGGCCGACGTGGGGCCCTGGTAGAGCCACTCGACGTCGCCGAGGTCGCCCGCCGCCTGCTTGGCGCCGGTGTCCATGGCCTCGAAGTAGGGCGAGCCCTGCAGCTTCGGCACGAAGGCGACCTTGACGGGACCGTCGGAGCCCTGCGCGGCGCTGCTGTCACCGGACGACGCCGGTGCGGCCGAGTCCTTCTTGGTGCATCCGCCGGTGACCATGGCGAGGGCCAGGACAACGCTGATCGCACCGACGACACGCTGGGAAGTCACCACGGTTACTCCTTCGACGACATGGGCTGGGCACCGCGCATCAGCACCATGTCGACGCCGACCACGCACACCGGCCCGAGACTCCCGGGCAAGTGGACATCCGGCTGGTCCGTTTCATATGTCGAACCAGCCGTCGAGTGATGAAACACACACTAAGCAGCCCGCTGTGACTCTGTCAACAACCCGTGCCGTGCCGTGCCGTGCCGTGTCGTCCAACCGCCGGTGCTCAAAGTGTCAGCCGCCGAACCGGATTCGGCAGCCCGATCCGCGCAGCCGACGTTTGCCCGTCGATTAGGGTGGCTCGCATGACCGACCCGGCGGTGGCGGCCGACACCTCCCCCGCGCCCGTACCTCGCGGCCGTGTTCCCGCGGTGTCGCGTGCCGCGACCGTGCTGCAGAGCGTCTGCGATGCCGGCCGACCGATGGCGCTCGCCGAACTCGCGGAGGTCACCGCGATCCCCAAGAGCAGCGTGATGGGGATTTGCCACGCCCTGACCCACGAGGGCCTCCTGTCCCGCGGCGTCGACGGCACGTATGCGGTGGGTCCGCGGGTGTACGAGGTGGCATCCACCGCCAGGGCGCAGTACCGGCCGGTGCACGACATCGGGTTCACCTACCCGCTCGACGAGACCTTCTTTCTCGCCGAGATCGCCGCCCTGCGTGACGAGGCCGCCCGTCTCGGTGCGCGACTGCACGCCCACACCGCCGGCGAGGACACCCGTGAGCAGTCCCGCCGCATCGACGAGTTCGTCGACCGCGCAATGGATCTGATCATCGTCGAGCCCGTCGCCACCGATGGACTCCAAGCGGCATGTGCCCGCGCCCGTGCCGCCCGCATCCCGGTGGTCGCGCTCGGTTCGGCCGTCAGCGGTGCCGACGCCGTGGTGGCGACGGACAACACGAAGGCGGGGTCGCTCGCGGGAGGCGCGCTGATGCGGGCACTCGGCGGTCGCGGTCGGGTGGCCGTCGTCGGCGGCATCCCCATCACGGCCAACGCGGACCGCATCGCCGGTTGCCTGGCCGCGGTCTCCCGACATCCCGGGGTCGAGGTGGTCGCCACCAGCCACGGCGAACTGGACGCGCCGTCCGGTCAGCGTGCGGCCGAGGAGGTCCTGGATGGACATCCCGAGGTCGACGGCTTCTTCGCGAGCAACGACCAGATCGCGATCGGCATCTCGCGCGTGCTGCGCGGTCGCGGACTCTCGGTGCCCATCGTGGGGGTCGACGGGGCACGGGGCGCGGTCGAGGAGATCCGCGACGGCGGACCGATCGTGGCCACGGCCACGCAGGACCCACGTGCCCTGGCCCTCGAGGCCCTCGACGTCGGTACCGCCCTGCACCGCGGTACCCGCATCACGCGGTCGTCGGTCTACCTGTCGCCACGTCTGATCGATGCCCGCAACGCCACGGAGTACGTGCCATGGGGATAGACGCACCACGCAGCCCCGCCGTACACCGGGGTGCCATGGTCCTCGACGCGATCACCTCCGGCGCCGCGACCACCCCGGCCGAACTGAGCGCGCGGGTGGGACTATCGAAGAGTTCGGTCGCCGACCTGCTCGACACCCTCGAGGACGTCGGGTTCGTCGACCGGGGGGCGAGCGGCCTTCGCGCCGGGACGCGATGGTTCGCCCTGTCGGATCCCGACGCGGTGGTGCACCGGGTGTTCCGTGCCTGCGCCACACCGGAACTCGACGGGCACACCGTGTCGGTGGTCCGGCTGTTCGGCGATCAGGTGGTGTTCGTGGACGTGCATCCCGGTAGGCAGCCGCTGCCGCTCACCCCGCGCCCCGGTCAGCGGGCGAGCGCGGTGGATAGTGCCGGTGCCGCCGCCATCCTGTCGTCGATGTCGCTGACCGAGGCGTCGGCCGCCGTGCGATCCGCCGCCGCGCACCTCGGTCTCGACGACGACCGGGTGCTGGCGACCCTGGCGCTCCGGCGGTCCAGGCGGCGCAAGGTGTACGAGTCGCAGTCGCCCGCCGTGGGGCGGCAGTTCGCGTGCGCGATCGCGGGCACCGGGCTCGCGCTGACCCTGCACGTGCCCGAGCAGCTCGACGAGTCCGCCGCCCGCAAGGCCGCCGCCGCGCTGCACGCCGCCGCCGTGGACTACTGACCTGCGGGCCGCTCGGCGCGCTGATCGTCCGTCGGGGCGTCCGCGTCGTCTCCCGAGTCGTCCTTCGCGTCGTCGTCGTCCTCGTCGGGCGGTGGTTCCTCGCCCGCCCGGCGTCCCACCTGCTCGCCGTAGTACCGGATGATCACCGCCGCGGCGGCGGCGACCGGGACGGCCAGGAACGCCCCGATCACGCCGAACGTCGAGGCCCCAAGTGTGACTGCGAGCAGGACGATCACCGCATGCAGCTTCATCGACTTGGACTGCAGCCAGGGCTGCAGCACGTTGCCCTCCAGCTGCTGCACCGCGAGGATGATGCCCAGGACGATCAATGCGTTCACCGGCCCGTTCGCGACGAGTGCGACGAGGACGGCGAGGCCACCAGCGACGAACGCGCCGACGATCGGCACGAAGCCACCGATGAAGGTCAGGATCGCGAGCGCGTACGCCAGCGGCACGCCGAGCACCACCAGACCGATCCCGATCAGCACCGCGTCGACGAGGCTGACGAGCGCCTGCGTGCGGATGAACCCGCCGAGCGTCGACCAGACGCGCTGCAGGATCTCGGCCAGGTGCGGCGCGGCGGGCATGCCGACCGTGCGGCGCAGCCACGGGACGAACCGGGGCCCGTCCTTGAGGAGGAAGAACGTCACGACCACCGAGGTGAAGAGGGTGATCAGTGCGGACGTCGCGGCGCCCACGCCGGTGAACAGGCCCGACGCGATCTGGGCGCCGCTCGAGTTCAGCTGGTCGTTGATGGCCGTCACCGCTGAGTTCAGTTGCGCGTCATTGATGTTCAGCGGCGGGCCGCCGAGCCAGTCCTTGACCTGCACGACGCCGGCGGTCGCCTGCTCCGCGAGTTCGGTCGACTGCTCGACGATGGCCGGCGCGACCGCCACGAACAGGCCGGCGACCACCGCCAGGGCGAAGACGAGGACCAGCAGGACGGCCGCCGCGGGCGGCACTCCCTTGCGCAGCAGCCAACCGACCGGCGGCCACAGCACCGTGCAGATGATGATCGCCAGCACCACCGGCAGGACGATCACCCACGCCTTGCCCACCACCCACGCGAGGACCCAGAGCCCTGCCGCCACGGCGACGAGTTGTAGTGCGACGGTCGAACTCGATCGCAGGTGTGCCTGATAGATCGAGCCGCGAGTGGGGACGGTCATGACCCAATACTCCACGACGAGGTCCGTCGTCTGCGTGGCCGTCGGTGCTAGCGTCAGCGCGCATGGACCCGTGGCAGCAGCAGCCGGACGCGAACGGCGGTCATCCGCATCCCGGCGGACCACCACGGCCCCACCCCCAGCAACCACCTGCTGCGCAGCCCTACTTGCCGCAGCAGCAGCCGTACCCCTACCCCGAGCAGCCCTACCCCCAACAGCAGTACCCCGCACCGCCTTTCGGGCCGCCGCAGCAGTACCAGCCCCCGCAGTACCAGCCCCCGCAGTACCAGCCCCAGCAGTACCCTCCGCAGCAATACCCCGGGCAGCCCTACCCAGGCCAGCCGTATCCGGGATACCCGCCGTATCCGCCGCAGCCCGTCTCGTCGGGTGCGGCGATCACCTCGATCGCACTGAGCCTGCTCATCGCGCTGCTGCAGGCCTTCGCCTTCATCGGGTATCTCGCCGTCGCCTCGGATCTGTCGTCCGAGGGCAACGCGATCCGCGGGTGGGTGCCGACGTTCCTCGTCGTCATGGGCATCGCGCGGCTGCTGGTCGCCCTCGGTCTCGTCGTGGGCGCGGTGCTCCTGATCCGCCGGTCGCCGCTGGGCCGGACGGTCACCGCCGGCACGGCCGTGGCGGTGGTGATTCTCCAGTTCGTCGAGTACGGCGTGCGCTCGAGTGCCCTGCCGACGTCCGGTGCGAATCCCTTCAGCACCCTCATCAGCGTCGTCCTGCCGATCGCGTTGACCATCTTCGTGCTGACCAGCGCCACCCGACGGTGGGTCGACGCCGGACCGCAGCGTCGATGACGCGGCCGATCAGTCGTAGATGACGGCGAGCCCGCGGCGCCGCAGGTCAGCCAGCAGGGCGTGCATGGTCGACACCTCCTCGGGTGAGTGGCCCTCCCAGTCCTCGATCTCGCCGACGATCCGTACCGGCTGCCTGCTGCGGTACGAGCGCGTCGGATTCCCGGGCATCTTCTTGTCGGTGACGTTCGGATCGTCCTCGAGGTCACCGAGCGGTTCCACGACGTAGATCCGGCCCCGGCCGTCGCCCGCGGCCAGCTCGGCGCCCCACGCCGCCGCGTCGAGGGTCTGGGTCACGTAGACGTGATTCATGACGCGCCCCTCCTCGAAGTTCGACGGTCGTCCCGCCACCAGAAGATCGCCCACCGACAGATCGGCCCTGGTCCCGTGGAAGTAGGCGCCGGACTCGTGCACCTCGAACGGTGTCGGCATGTCGAGATCCCTCCCCTGGTCGTCGATCGGACGATTGTGCAGGGCGACAAGGGCCTTGCCGCAAGCCCCCATTGCCGTCGTAAAGTGGGAATGGGACCACGGATCGAGAGCGTTCGACGGCGCGTCCCGGCCCGACCATCGATCCGATTAAATTGCGCCGCAACGCCATTCGCGCGACCCGTCAGGGCTGTGTCCGTGAACCAGGCACTCCGGCTGTAGCGTGGCGACCGTGATCTCAACCCGTGTGTCCTCCCCCGTTGCCATGATCGCGTGCGCCGCGTCGCTCGTCCTGACGGTCGCCGCGTGCGGCTCCGACGAGCAGCCGGCGGCGTCGAGCAGTTCCTCGCCCGTCTCCGACGTGTTCACGCCGCCCAACCTCACGGAGACCGCGACCGAGGCCGCCGGATGCCCCACGGCAGCACCCGCGGCCGGCGGCACGCCCGAGTGGACGGTGTCCGGCGACACCGGCTCCGTCGCGGTCACCGGGTCCACCGAGGAGGCAGCCCCGTCGATCGAGGTCCAGGGCCCGTTCAGCGTGGCGGAGACCCAGGTGCACACGCTCAAGGCCGGCGACGGCCCGGTCGTCTCCGACACGGCCACCGTGCAGGTCTGCTACATGGGCGTCAACGGACGCGACGGCTCGGTGTTCGACAGCAGCTACGAGCGCGGCGCACCGGCCGAGTTCCCGCTGACCGGCGTCGTCCCCGGCTTCCAGAAGGCCATCGCCGGACAGAAGATCGGGTCCACCGTCGCGGTCGCGATGACCGCCGCCGACGGCTACCCCGAGGGTCAGCCCGCCGCGGGCATCCAGAAGGGCGACAGCCTGGTGTTCGCGATCAAGGTCTTGAACGCCACGAGCTGACCACCGCGGGCTCCACCGGACGGGGTGGCAGCGAGCGGGCCACCTCCTCCAGCGACGTCGCGCGGCCGAACAGATAGCCCTGCGCGTACCGGCACCCCGCGGCGAACACGGTGTCGGCCTGTCCGCGGTGCTCGATGCCCTCGGCGATGACGTCGAAGCCCAGCGTGCCGCACAGTCCGATCACCGACCGGTACAGCGCCAGGTCGCGCTCGGGATCTGCGCCGACCGCCAGGCTGCGGTCCAGCTTGACGATCTGCACCGGCAGCGTGTGCAGGTACGTGAGCGAGTTGAACCCGGCGCCGAAGTCGTCGAGTGCGACCTTGACGCCCATGGCGCTGAGGCGTCGTACGGCGGCAGCACCCGCGGGCAGGTCGACGATGGGCACGGTCTCGGTGACTTCGAGCACCACACGGCCCGGCTCGATGTCGTGCCGGGCCAGCGTGCGCTCCACCTGCTCCTCGAAGGGCTCGTTGCCCAGCCGGGCGGCGCCGATGTTGACGTGCAGGTCCACGTCCAGCCCGGACGCCTTGATCTCCCGGCAGGCCAGATCGAGGACCACCAGGTCGAGCGCGGCGCCGTGACCTGCGCCCTCGGCGACGGCCACGAAGGTCTCCGGTGGGATCTGCATGCCGTTGGGGGCGGTCCAGCGCGCCAGCGCCTCGACTGCGACCGGGACGCCGTCGGGCAGACTCACGACCGGTTGGTACGCGAGCCGGAAGCCGTCCGGCACGCCGCCGTTGGCGTGCCGGAGTGCGCTCGGGAAGTCCACCGACACACCCGACGACGGCCGGTACACGACGGCGGTGTCCTTGCCGAGGCGCTTGCCCGCGTACATCGAGCTGTCCGCCTGCCGGAGCAGGTCGTCCGACGTGGGTGCGGGTTCGCCGCGGGAGGGCCGCACCAGGCCCATGCTCGCCCGGACCCGCACCGAGGACCCGTGGATGGCGAACGGATCGCGCAGCGCGACGCGGAGCCGGTCCGCGACGATCTCGGGGACGTCGTACTCACCCATGATCAGCACGGCGAACTCGTCGCCGCCGATGCGTGCGAGCGTGTCGGACGCGCCGACGCAGGACTGCAGCCGGGCACCCACGGCGCACAGCAGGTCGTCGCCGGCGGCGTGTCCGAACTGGTCGTTGACCTCCTTGAAGTCGTCGATGTCGACGAAGATCAGCACGAACTCGCGGCGCCCGAGGGCCTCGTCGAGGCGGCGCGCGAACAGCAGTCGGTTGGGCAGCCCGGTGAGCGGGTCGTGGTGCACCTGGTGGGCGAGGCTGCGCTGGGCGTCGTACAACCGGCGCGTCAGCACGTTCTGCGCGCGCATTGCCACCACGTGCCGGGTGGTCACCAGGACGATCAGCGCGACCGCCATGTAGATGACCGTGGAGGTCAGACGCAGCCCGCTGAGGAGGTGGAAGGCCAGCAGTCCGATGATCGCCAGGAATCCCAGGTACGGCACCGCCGACTGCACCCAGTCCAGCGGATCGGAGGCGCCGTCGCCGGCCGGCTCCGGGCGGCGCTCGAAGAGAGCGAACAGGATCATCAGCGGCCCGACGATCAGGCCGATGCCGCCCCACAGGTCGGCACCTTCGACGCCCGCCGTCCGGAGGTATGCCATCAGCCGGTCGGAGCCCGCGATCAGGACGATGCCGCCCGACAGCAGCAGGTAGTTCGTCCGGTAGGGCCGACCACGCCGGTACGCCACGGCCATCAGCACCGCCAGCACGACGACCACCAACTCGAGTGCCGAGTAGGCGACGACGACGGTCGTGTTCTCCGATCTCGGCAGCGCCGCACCCGTCGTCGCCCCCAGCCCCGCGATGAGCACCAGGATCGAGAACGCCAGGGCGGCGACGGCCCCGTCGAGCCCGGCGACGAACCGGACGTACGGCAGCTGGGACGCGCTGCGCCCGTTCACGCCGCCGGATCGCGCCAGGATCACCATCGCGATCAGGGACAGCACCGGAGGCAGGAAGTAGGCGGCGACCGCGAGGGGCGGTGCCGCGCCGGCTCCCCTCCCGGCGGTCCACCAGAGCACCTCGCCGACCAGCCAACTGCTCATGGCCCCGACCACGAGCAGCCGCCACCAGCGGGCGGGACCCGTCACGCACCGCGCGATGACCACCGCGCACAGCAGCGCCGAGAGGCCGATGACGGCCTGCAGCACGTACGCGGTGGATTCGGCGGTGTGCACCCCGAACGGCGCGAACGCGTTGATCAGAACGAGGACGACGACCGCGAGGAAGAGGCCGGCCCCCGATCTGCTGCCGTTGACGGTCACGGGCCCCCGTCCGTCGTCGCCGATGTCTTGATCAACGACAGCATCGTCGCACGGCTGACCCGGGCTCACGGCGTGATGGACGCCCCGCCCACTACTTCGCGGTGTTGCGGCAGCGGGTCGAGCAGTAGATGACTTGGTCCCACTGGCCTCGCGAGCGCCACTTCTTCCGGTTGGCGAACGGACGCCCACACGTGACGCACGTCTTGACCTCGGCGTCCTTGGCCATCGTCCCTCCGCGTCCCGGTGCGGGTGTGCTGCACCGTCCCCGCCATCATGCCGCAGGAGGGGCGTAGCGTTGTGCTACGAGGTGTAGCAGAATGCTACGAGGAGGTGGAGCATGCCGAACACGACAGACCGCGTGACCCGGGTCGCGGCCGACCTGGTGGAGAGCGCCACCGTCGAAGGCGCCCGACAGAGCAGATCGGCCAAGCAGCAGCTCGACCACTGGGCGCGGGTGGGACGCGCGGTGTCCAGCCATCAGACGGCGTCGCGCCGCCGGATCGAGGCCGCGCTGGCGGGAAACCTCGACGTGACGGCCCTGACCGACGACGAGGGCGTCGTGTTCGACGCCGAGATCACCGCCGCGATCGAGGAGCGGCTCGCCGCCACCGACTACGGCGACGTGCTCGCCGCCCGCGGCATCACGATGGTCGCCCTCGACGACGACGGCCAGATCGTCGAGTACTGGCCGGACGGCAGCTCGTCGGTGGTCACCGCCGGCAGGTGACGTCCGAGACCGCACCGGGCGGGGTTCCGCGGTGAAGCGGCTCGACCTGGTGGTCGGCCCGAACGGCGCCGGCAAGTCGACATTCGTCGCGCTGACGCTCGCGCCGCTCCTGCCGCGCAGCGTGTTCGTCAACGCCGACGAGATCGCAAAGCAGCGCTGGCCCGACGATCCGATGGCCCACGCCTACGACGCCGCGCGCGTCGCCGCGGCCACCCGGGCGAAGCTCATCGAGCTGGGCACGCCGTTCATCGCCGAGACGGTCTTCTCGCACCCGTCGAAACTCGACCTGATCCGGTCCGCCCGGGACGCGGGCTTTAGCGTGGCACTCCACGTCGTCCTGATCCCCGAGGACCTCGCCGTCGAACGCGTGCGCCGCCGCGTCCTGCACGGCGGGCACGACGTCCCGGAGGACAAGGTCCGGGAGCGGCACCGCAGGCTCTCCACCCTGGTGGCCACCGCGATGGCCATGACCGACACCGCGACCGCCTACGACAACTCCCGACGGAAGGGCCCGCGCATCGTCGCGCGACTCACCGCGGGCACGGTCATCGGCTCGCCGGAGTGGCCGGACTGGACGCCGGCACCGCTGCGCGAGCGCTGGCCCGCCTGACGGGTCCTGGATCTTCGTCTACGTCCGCATGCCGGACCTGACGGGGCGCAGCCTCGAGGAGATCGAGGGCAAGCTCGCGGACGGGAAGTTCAAGCCGGCCGACTTCGCCCGCTGGCCGGCACCCCCGGCGACCCGTCACGTAAGGTGTTTATGCCTGCTAAGTATCCCCCATTCACTCCCCACGCTGGAGTTCGTTCATGACGTCGATCAAGACCACCCTCGTGTCCGCCGCCGCCGCGGGCATGTTCGCCGCAGCGGCGCTCGGCCTCGGCGCCGCGCCGGCCATCGCCGAACCGCCCCCACCCCCGCCCGCTCCGATGCAGGGCGAGGTGCCGCCGGACTGGGCACCACCGAAGCCCAACGAATTCTTCGACGGCTACCCCGTCGTCTGGTACTCCGGCTGGGGCGGTCGCTGGGGCGTGTGGATCAACGGCAGCTTCCTGACCCTGTCGTCCAACCCCGTCACCAACGGCGGATAACCCGCCTCGCGGGCCGGCCGGCGTTATCCTCGCGCGGTGAGCACCCAGCGCGTAGCCGGCGGCGTTGTCCACGACCTACCCGACGACCTGCGAAGGGCATTGCAGGGCAACGACGTTGCGCTCGCGGCATGGCAGGACATCACTCCCCTGGCCCGCAACGAGTTCATCTGCTGGGTGGAGGACGCCAAGCAGGAGAAGACCCGTGCGCGCCGCATCCGGCGCACCCAGGAGGAACTCGAGGAGGGCAAGCGCAGGCCGTGCTGCTGGCCCGGGTGCAAACACCGTGCGCGGACCGGCGCCCCGCGCTGATCACACCTACCCGAACAGTTGCCGCTCGTCGGTGACGTCGTACTCGGCCACCGAGCCCGACACCACAGCCGCACCCTGCTCGTCGCTGGGCCCGCCGCCGCGAAAGGCCGCCACCGCCTCCTGGGACTCCCACCGTTCGAAGACGTTCACCCGACCGGGGTCGAGCAGGTCGCCGCCGATCGCGAAGTCCAGACACCCCGCGGCGCTGCGCGCCGCCGCGATCACGTCGGCGCACCCCGCGAGGTAGGCGGCGCGTTCGGTCGGTTCGACCATCAGATGCCCCGCGACGATGACCATGCAGTACTCCCGACGTTGAGCGACGACGTTCTCCCCCATGCCGACTCCGGTGCCTGCCGGAACTCATCGGTGCGGCCATCTCGGTACGGCCATGTCCGACGAGCATGGACCATGGAGGGCGTGCCCGAGGGTGACACCGTGTTCGCGTTGGCCCGCCGCCTGGAGGGCGCGCTCGACGGGCGCGTCCTGACCCGCGGCGAACTCCGCGTGCCCGCCCACGCGACGGCCGACCTCGCCGGACGCACGGTGCTGGCCCACGTGACCCACGGCAAGCACCTGCTCACCCGGCTCTCGGGCGACCTGACCCTGCACACGCACCTCAAGATGTCGGGCTCGTGGACCGTCTCCGCCACCGGGCGGTGGCTGCCACCGGCGGTCATGCCCGACGTGCGGGTGGTCCTGCGCACCGACGGGCCTGCGGCCTACGGCGTGAACCTGCCGCTCGTCGAACTCCTCGAGACGCGTGACGAGGCCGACGCCGTGGGCCACCTGGGCCCGGACCCGCTGCGCGACGACTGGGACGCCGACGACGGGGCCCGACGCATCGTCGCCGATCCCGGCCGTCCGCTGGTCGCCACCCTGCTCGACCAGCGGTGCGTGGCGGGCTTCGGCAATCTCTGGGCCAACGAACTGTGTTACCTACGCGGCCACAGCCCGTGGACGCCGGTGCGCGAGGTCGACGTGCCCGCCCTGCTGACCCTCGGCGCCCGGGCGCTGCGCCACTCCGCCACCGTTCCCGGCGCGATGCAGGTGACGACGGGCGTGCGGCGCAAGGGCGAACAGCACTGGGTGGCCGGCCGCGCCGGTCGGCCGTGCCTGCGGTGCGGGACGACCGTCCGCGTCGTCGCCGAGATCCCGGGCGACCCGGAGCGGCGACGCACCTGGTGGTGTCCGCACTGCCAACCGGGTCCCCAGGAGCCACCGCCCCGGGGACCATGATGGACGCCATGGAGTCGACCCGCGTCGATAGATGGTTGTGGGCCGTGCGGCTGGCGAAGACCCGTCCCGATGCCGCGGCGGCGTGTCGTGGTGGCCACGTCCGGATCAACGACCGCCCGGCCAAGCCGGCGGCCACGGTGGTGCCGGGCGACGAGGTGCGCGCCGTCATCGGCGACCGGCTCCGCATCGTGGAGGTCACGCGGGTCATCCAGAAGCGGGTGGGCGCCGCCGACGCGGTCACGTGCTACCTCGACCGCACCCCCGCGCTGCCCCCCACCGTCGCCGTCCCGGTGGCCGTGCGGGACCGCGGGGCGGGCAGGCCCACCAAGCGCGACCGGCGCGTCCTCGACCGGTGGCGTGCAGGTCAGGGCTGATTTCCGGCGTCGTCGCGGTACTGCACTCCCGTCACATTCGACACAGTGGTACCGGCCCAGGGTGTCGGCACGGGCGATGTCGGCGCCCTGATTAGGGTGGGCGGTCCGACGTTCTACGAATGGCAGGAGGCACGTGGCTGACGACGACGCGACGATGTCGGCCGCCCGGTTGCTCGAGGCGAACCGGGAGCTGCAGGCCTCGCCGGCGGTCCGGCTGCTGTCGACGCTGAACCTGGGGCTGTTCGCCACTCTGATGGACCGCCACCTCAGCGAGGGCGTCGCCGCCGAGACCGACCTCGTGGTGAAGCTCGAACGCGACCTCGCCGACCTCGGGCACCCCGACGGCCAGACCGGTCTCGCGCTGATCAAGTCGTGGGCCAGCCAGGGCTGGCTGCACCGCGTGGCCGACTCCCGCACCGGCGTCGAACGCAACCTCTGCTACCTGACGCAGGACGCCCGCCGCGCGCTGGACTTCCTGCGCGGGATGCGCAGGCAGGACACGATCGCCACCGGCGGTTCCATCACCGGGATCGCGGCGCGGCTCAAGCAGATCGCCCTCCGCGTCGGCGACGACCCCGTCCGGATCAGGGCCGGCATCGAGGCCGAGATCGAGGCGCTGCGCGCCGAACTGGACGCCCTCGACGCGGGATCGCGCCGGCCCGAGACCGACGTCACCGACGTCTACGACGAGGCGCGGGCGATCGCGCTGCAGATGGAACGGTTGATCACCGACATCGGGCAGTACGGCACGATGATCGAGCAGGCCACCGCGGCGCTCGACGAGCCCATCGACACCAACGTCGAGTACCGCGACCGGCAGCGCCGGATGTACGCCGACTACGAGGCGGCGTGGGACTCGCAGGGCCGCGACTCGCACCGGGCCTTCCTGCGGATGATCAACGACCCCGACCAGCGGGCCGAGTTCGAGGCCGACGTCGCCGCGGTCGCCGAGGCGCTGCCCGCGCTCGATCCCGCGCTGCGCAAGGTGATGGCGGGGTTCTTCGAGCTGGTGGGTCACCAGATCGACGAGGTCGAGCGGATCCAGCAGCGCTGCGCCCAGCGCGTCAAGCGGTTCACCGCGTTCGGCACGCTCGAGCAGAGCCGCGGCGTCGCCCGCCAGCTCAACGATGCGATCGGCGCGGCCCGGGCGCTGCTCAAGACGTCCTTCGTGGACTCGCGCCTCGACATCGAACTGCCGCTCGCCCGGCACGCCATCAGCTCCGTCGGCGCGCTCGGCTTCCGGATCGGCGACCTGTCGAACCCGCGGCCCGCCACCGCCGTACACGACGAGGTGGACCTGACCAGCTTCGCGGCGCTGGCCACGCAGGTGGATGCGCCGGCGATGTCGGACATGATCAACGCCGCGATCGTGGACGGTCCGCTGTCGCTGCCCGACGCGGTGACGCTGCTCGCCGCCGACGGACGGGGGGCCTACCTCGGGCACGTCATCGTGCTGTGGTCCTGGGCGCTCAAGCAACCGCACGCGGAGCGGGTGTCCGGATCGGCCACCGTCCGCTTCCAGTCACTCGACGGCCGCGACCGCGCCATGGAGGTCCCCCGACTCGTGTTCACCGAACCCATCTCCACGCTGCTGGGAGCCGCACCATGACACCGCCACTCGACGCGACGGGCTCCGACGCCGCCGTCTCCGCCGACGACATCTCGGCCTTCTCGGCACTGCCGCAGGTCGATCAGACCGCCCGGGCACCGCAGCAGCGGCGGCCCCGCTTCGACGGCGACGTCAGCGAGCTGCCCGACCGCGCGTGCTGGGCGCTGCAGCACCTGCTCACCCGCCGCTACGTCAGCGCCGAGGCCGACCGGGACCTGTTCAGCTGGGTGCGGGAGTACCGCGTGCCGCTCAGCGTCCGGCTGTCCGAACTCGACCTGCAGCTGCGCATCGTCGAAGGCGTGGACGTCGCGTTCGTCGAGCAGGCGCGGTACGAATCCGCCCGCGGCGTGAAGCTGCTGCGTCGGGAGCCGCTGGGAACCTATGACTCGATCCTGGCGCTGCACCTGGCGCAGATGATGCGGGCGTCGGGCGACCAGACGGTACTGATCAGCCGGGACGAGGTCCACGGGCTGTTCTCCGGCGTGCTCAACGACGTCGACAGGGACGCCGTCACGTTCACCGCCCGCATCGACGGCGCGATCGCCCGCCTCGCCGGGTTGGACATCCTGAAGCGCAGCAGCGACGACGAGGACAGCTACACCGTCAGCCCCGTCATCACCGCCGTGATGACGGCATCGGTGATCGCCGAACTCCAACAGCAGTTCGAGGCGCTGATGGGTGGCGCGGGGGCCGCGCCCGCCGCGTCCGCCGAGCAGGACGGGGACCTCGATGCCTGAGCAGTTCCACCTGTCGCGGCTCCAGGTCGTCAACTGGGGCGTGTTCGACGGCTACCACTCGATCCCCTTCGACCGGGGCGGCGCCCTGATCGCCGGCGCCTCCGGCAGCGGCAAGTCGTCTCTGCTGGACGCCATCTCGCTGGGCTTCCTGCCGTTCAACCGGCGCAACTTCAACGCCTCCGGCGACAACACCGCCGCCGGATCCAGTGCGGGCCGACGGACCGTCGACAAGTACGTCCGCGGCGCATGGGGACAGCGCAGCGACGGCGGCACCAGCCGGGTGATGTACCTGCGCGGCGACGGGACGGCGTGGTCCGCGGTGGCGGTCACCTACACCAGCACCGCCGGACGCACCGTCACCGGCCTCGTGCTCAAGTGGCTGACCGGTGAGTCCCGCGCGGACTCCTCGAGCCGGTTCGTGCTCGCCGACGGCGATCGCGACATCGAGGACGTCTGCAACCGCTGGGCCGCAGGACGTTTCGACGCCGGGGTCTTCAAGGACGACTGGCGCTTCTCGACGCGGGTGGAGTCGCAGTACCTCGCGCAGCTCTACGCGACCATCGGCATCCGCGCGTCGGACGCCGCCCAGCAGCTGCTCGGCAAGGCGAAGTCGCTCAAGAGCGTCGGCGGTCTCGAGCAGTTCGTCCGGGAGTTCATGCTCGACGAACCCAGCAGCCTGGCCCGTCTCCCCGAGGCGCTCAAGCAGATCGACCCGCTGGTCGACGCCCGGGAACTGCTCGCCGTCGCCCAGCGCAAGCGCAAGATCCTCGGCGACATCGAGGCCATCCAGCAGCGGTACGCCCTCGAATCGTCGGACCTGGGCATCATCGACCTCGTCGACCAGCCGATGGTGCGGGCCTACACCGATCACGTCCGGCTGGCGCAGTGCCCGGCCCAGATCGTCGGCCTCGACGCCACCATCGACCAGCTCGGCAACGAGTACGAGGACGTCACCCGGCAGCTCAATCTGGCCAAGGCGGAGGGTGATTCGCTCAACGCTCAGATCAGCGGGTCCAGCGCCAGCATCGGTCCGCTGCAGTCGCAGGTGGCGGCTGCGGAGGCACAGGCCGAGGAGGTCTCGCGCCGGCACGCCGCCTACGAGGCGATGCTGGTCGCGCAGGATCTCGACGTGCCGGAGACCGCCGACGAGTTCTGGAACCTGCGCGAGGACCTCGGCGGCCAGGTCACCGAACTGATGGCCAAGCTCGACCGCGGGCGGGAGGCCTCCACCGACGCCGAGTACACCCAGAAGGTGGCGCGCATCGCGCGCGACGACGCCGCCAAGGAACTGCGTCGCGTCGAACACGTCGGATCGGCGCTGCCCGAGTCCGCGATCGCGATGCGCGACGTCATCTGCGGCGCACTGGGTCTCGACGCCCGGGAACTGCCCTACATCGCCGAACTGATGGATCTGCGACCCGAGCAGAGCCGCTGGCGGATGGCGGTGGAGAAGGTGCTGCGCGGGGTGGGACTGCGGCTGCTGGTCCCCGACCGGCACTACGCGGCGGTGCTGCGCTTCGTCAACGAGACCGACATGCGCGGCCGCCTGCAGGTGCATCACGTGCGGGAACGGCTGCTCGGCGCCGAGCCCGCCGACGCCGACCCGAACACGTTGGCGGGCAAGCTGTTCCTCGTCGACGTCACCCACGTCTGCGCGGCCGAGGCCGCCGACGTCGTGGCCGCGGCCGGTGACCACGTCTGCGTCGACAGCCCCGACCTGTTCCCCCGCTTCCGTCGCGCGGTGACCGACACCGGCCTGTACAAGGACTCCGACCGGCTCGCCATCAAGGACGACCGGCGGGCGCTGCGGCAGGCCGAGTACATCTACCAGGGCGACGTGGCCGCCAAGATCGACGCGCTGACCGTCGACCTCGCCGTCGCGGAGGAGGCGTACCAGGCCGCCCATCGCGCCGCGGACGACATCGCCGCCCAGCGTCAGCTCGTGCGCGACCGTGCGTCGGCGTGCAAGGCGATCTGCGAGCAGTTCCCGCAGTGGAACCACGTCGACACCGAGACCGCCGACGGCCACGCCGACCGGTTGCGCGAGCAGTACGAGCTGCTGCTCGCCGAGCACCCCGACATCGAGGCGCTCAACGCCCGCGCCGACGCGTGCTGGGACGAGATCCAGAACCTGATGACCCGCCGCGGCGCGATCCAGACCCGCCGTGACGACCTCGACGGCCGCCGGACCCGGCTGCTGGAGCTGCAGGAACGGCTGTCGCCGGCGTTCGTGTCCGAGCCGCTGACCGATCTGCTCGACCGGTACGCCGACGACGTGCCCGTGACGCTGGAGCTGCTCAACCCGGAGCCGCACCGCGAGGCGGTGTTCACCGCGATCCGGCGCGAACGCGATCAGCTCCGCGAGAGCCGCAGGCGCTCCTACGACGAACTCGCGCGCATCCTCAACACGTTCGACACCGCGTTCCCCGACGCCGTGCCCAACGACAGCGACGTCTTCGACGAGCGCGTGCACGACTACGTCGCGGTGTGCCGGCACATCGACGAGCGGGAACTGCCCGAGGCCTACGAGCGCATGATGCGACTGGTCACCGAGCAGGCGCCCGACGCGATCCTGACGCTGCACCGGATCGCCGAGCAGGAGGCCCGGCGCATCAGCGATCAGATCGACCGGGTGAACACCGGTCTGGGGTCGGTGGAGTTCAACCGCGGGACGCGTCTGACGCTGCGCGCGACGCAGCGCAGCCTGACGGCCGTCGCCGAGCTGACCGACGTCGTGCGGGCCATCTCGCGACGGATCGCCGAGGTGGGGCTCGGCGACAAGCAGGCCATCCTCGACCAGTACGCCGACATCCTGCGGCTGCGGAACCGGCTCGCGTCCACCGCCCCGGAGGACCGGGCGTGGACCCGCGACGCCCTCGACGTGCGCAACCGCTTCACGTTCGACTGCGCCGAGTGGGACGTGGCGAGCGGAGAGCTGATCCGTACGCACAGCAACGCCGGTGACAACTCCGGCGGCGAGCAGGAGAAGCTCATGGCGTTCTGCCTGGCCGGGGCGCTGAGCTTCAACCTCGCCAGTCCCGGTAGTTCGGACAACCGGCCGGTGTTCGCCCAGCTGATGCTCGACGAGGCGTTCTCGAAGTCGGACCCCCAGTTCGCGCAGCAGGCGCTGCAGGCGTTCCGCAAGTTCGGCTTCCAGCTCGTCATCGTCGCGACCGTGCAGAACGCCACCACCATTCAGCCCTACATCGACGGCGTGGTCATGGTGTCCAAGCGCGAGGCGACCGGCCGCGACGCCCGTCCGGTCGCCACCGTCGCGACCAAGACGATCTCCGACTTCACCGCGCTGCGCCAGGAGTTGAGCGCATCGGTCGACCGGGTTCCCGCCGGAGTCTGACCGCCCGACCTACACTCCCGGATGTGAGCACTCCCCCGACCACCGAGGACGGGCACTACGTCGTGATCGACGGGCGCCGGTGGCGGGCGACCGACCCATCGATCCCCGAGGAACGGCGGGCGGAACTCACCCGCATCCTGATGGCCTGGCGCCGGGACGTGCGCCGCACCAGGGGAACCGACGGCGAGCGGACGTCACGGGCGGGAGTGCAGGCCGCCAAGGTCGCACTCGGCGAGCGTGGCACGCCGCCGTGGTGGGAGCAGTCCGACGCCGAACGCCGGGCACGGTGGCAGGCCGACGTCCCGGTGCCGGACGACACCCCGTCGTCATGACACGCGTCGGTGCGCTGCTGACCCTGCTCGCGCTCAACGTGATCCCGGCGCTCGGGTGGTTCGCCGGGAACTGGTCGGACGGCACGACGCTCGCGGTGTACTGGTTCGAGAACGTGGCCGTGTGCATGTCGGTGTGGGCGCGCATCGTGGTGCACCGGCGGCGCAGTCCGCGCCGCGGCCACTTCCGCTACGAGGCGGCGGGCGAGGCCAAGCGCAGCACGACGGGGTCGTTCATTCAGGGCTACCTCGTCACCACCCTGGCGTTCTGCGCCGCACACGGCGTCTTCCTCGGCGTGATCCTGCTGCTGCTCACCGTCAACGGCCGAGGCGACGTCGCGGTCGTCGACTGGCGGACGGTCGCGATTGGATGCACGTGCGTGGTCGTCGTGCTGCTCGTCGACGTGGCGGTCGACCTCCGGAGCCTGCCCGACTGGTCGTTCCTGTCGATCGAGCAGATGGCCTACCGGGGGCTGGGACGCGTCGTCGTCGTCCACCTCACCCTGATCTTCGGCTTCGTCGCGGTCGCCGTCACGGATGCACCCAGCTCGCTGTTCGGCGTCTTCATCGTGCTCAAGACCCTGTATGCGCTGAGTTCGGCTCTGCCGCAATGGGAACCGGCGACCGCACCGGCGTGGCTGAGCCGACTGATGAACCGCATGCCCAACGTCCGCCCCGGCGAGCGGTTCGAGGACGTCTGGGTCGAGGACCGCGCCGACGAACTCGAGCGACGGGCCCGCAACGAGGAGCCGTGGACCCCGCCCGGCGCACGCCGCGCCCGCTGACGCATCACCCGCGGCGACGTGGGTATCCGCCTCGCGTGGTGACGACGAGTGGCGAGGAGGCGACGGGATGACGGCTCGTGGGTGGCAGGTGGTCGTGGCGACGGCCTACAACGAGGGCAACCCCGCCGACGGTGCGCAGGAGACCGTCGTCGCCGATGCCGGCGAGGACGAGGCCCGGCGTGTCTACGCGGACACGGTCGCTGCGGCCGCCGACGAGGGATGGGCGTACGTGCGGCTGCGTTCGGCGGGGCGAGACGTCGATCACTGGCCGCCCGCGTCCGGTTGGACCAGCTGACCTCCGGTGACAGGATGGTCGGCGTGGCTGAGCGCGTCGAATTCCCGAGCACGACCGGACCCACCCTGGCCGGCGTCCTCGACGTCCCGCCCGGCGAGATCCGCGGGTGGGGCGTGTTCGCGCACGGCTTCACCCTCGGCAAGGACTGCCCCGCCGCCAGCCGCATGTGCAAGCAGCTGGCCGGCGAGGGCATCGGCATGCTGCGCTTCGACAACCTCGGTCTCGGGCACTCCGAGGGCGACTGGGGCGACGGGTCGTTCTCGCACAAGGTCGCCGACACCGTCCGCGCCGTCGAGTACATGAACGACGCCGGCCGCGAGGTGAGCCTCCTGGTCGGCCACTCCTTCGGAGGTGCGGCGGCCATCGCCGCCGCGCACGACTGTCCGTCGGTCGCCGCCGTCGCGAGCGTCGGTTCGCCGTTCCAGCCGGCCCACGTCGAACACAACTACGACGCACTGGTGGCGCGCATCGAGTCCGACGGCGAGGCCCCGTTCCTGATCGGCGGCAAGGCGCTCACCCTCAAGCGGCACTTCATCGACGACGTGCGCGCCGCCGATCTCCGCGAGCGCATCAAGACGCTGCGGCGGGCGCTGCTGGTGATGCACTCCCCGACCGACAACACGGTGGGCATCGCGAACGCCAGCGACATCTTCCGCGCCGCGCGCCACCCCCGCAGCTTCGTCTCCCTCGAGGGCGCCGACCACCTGCTGACCGGCAAGAACCAGGCGGCCCGCGCGGCCCGGATCATCAGCGCCTGGGCCGACCCGTACCTGTGACCGCACGCCCGACGACGGCTGCACCGGACGGCACATCCGTCGTGCGAATGCGCCCAGACGGCGGGTGACCCGAAGCTAGGCTCGGACCCGACACCCGGGAACCGAGCTCAGCGAGGAGCACACGCCCATGGCCAGCCCAGCACACCCCGAAGCCGACCCCACCGCCGAGACACCGTTCGAGCGCGCGGTCGCCGCCACCCAGGCGTACTTCGACTCGCCGCGGTTCGAGGGCATCATCCGGCTGTACAGCGCCCGTCAGGTGGTCGAGCAGCGCGGCACCATCCCGTCGGACCACATCGTGGCGCGCGAGGCCGCCGAGGCGTTCTACCCGCACCTGCGAAAGCTGTTCGCGGAGAAGCGAAGCATCACGACCTTCGGCCCGTACTCGCCCGGCCAGGCCGTGGTGATGAAGCGGATGGGCATCGAGGGCATCTACCTCGGCGGCTGGGCGACGTCGGCCAAGGGGTCGATCAGCGAGGATCCGGGGCCCGACCTCGCCAGCTACCCGTTGAGTCAGGTGCCCGAGGAGGCCGCCGGTCTGGTCCGGGCGCTGCTGACCGCCGACCGCAACCAGCAGTACCTGCGCCTGCAGATGAACGACGAGCAGCGCGCGGCCACCCCCGTGTACGACTACCGGCCGTTCATCATCGCCGACGCCGACACGGGCCACGGCGGCGATCCGCACGTCAGGAACCTGATCCGGCGGTTCGTCGAGGCCGGTGTCCCGGGCTACCACATCGAGGATCAGCGGCCGGGCACCAAGAAGTGCGGCCACCAGGGCGGCAAGGTCCTGGTCCCGTCGGACGAGCAGCTCAAGCGGCTCAACACCGCGCGGTTCCAGCTGGACGTGATGGGCGTCCCCGGCATCATCGTGGCGCGCACGGACGCCGAGGCCGCCAACCTCATCGACAGCCGTGCCGACGAGCGTGACCAGCCGTTCCTGCTCGGTGCCACCAACCTCAAGATCCCCACCTACAAGTCGTGCTTCCTGGCGGTCATGCGGCGCTTCCACCAGCGCGGCGTCACGGAACTCAACGGGCACCTGCTGTACGCGCTACCCGACGGCGAATACGCCACGGCCGAGGCGTGGCTCGAGCGGCAGGGGCTGCTGAGCGTCATCGACGAGGCGGCCGCGGTCTGGCTCGACGGCCGGGAGTCGTCGGTGGACAAGGTGTACGACGAGGTCGAGTCCGGGTTCATCGATGCGTGGCAGCTCGACTCGGGTCTGCAGACCTACGGCGAGGCCGTGGCGGAACTGCTCGACTTCCGTGCCCGCGAGGGTGAGACCCCCGGGATGAGCGCCGACGAGTTCCGCGCGTTCGCCGAGCGGGCGCCGCTCTACACCGCGCGCGAGAAGGCGCGGGAACTCGGTGTCGACGTCGCCTGGGACTGCGAACGGGCCAAGACGCCGGAGGGCTACTTCCAGGTTCGCGGCGGCATCCCGTACGCGATCGTGAAGTCGCTCGCCGCTGCGCCGTTCGCCGACATCCTGTGGATGGAGACCAAGACCGCGGACCTCGCGGACGCGCGTCAGTTCGCCGAGGCCATCCACGCCGTCCACCCCGACCAGATGCTGGCGTACAACCTGTCCCCCTCGTTCAACTGGGACACCACGGGCATGACGGACGACGAGATGCGGGCGTTCCCCGAGGAACTGGGCAAGATGGGCTTCGTCTTCAACTTCATCACCTACGGCGGGCACCAGGTCGACGGCGTCGCCTCCGAGGAGTTCGCCACCGCGCTGCGGCAGGAGGGCATGCTCGCGCTCGCCCGGCTGCAACGCAAGATGCGGCTCGTCGAATCTCCTTATCGCACACCGCAAACCCTCGTCGGCGGACCTCGCAGCGACGCGGCGCTGGCCGCGTCGTCCGGCCGGACCGCCACCACCAAGTCGATGGGCAAGGGCTCCACCCAGCATCAGCACCTGGTGCAGACCGAGGTGCCGAAGAAGCTGCTCGAGGAGTGGCTCGCGATGTGGAGCGAGTACTACGAGTTCGGCGAGAAGCTGCACGTTCAGCTTCGGCCCCGGCGGGCCGGCTCGGACGTCCTGGACCTGGGCATCTACGGCGACGGCGAGGACCCGCTGGCCAACGTGGTGGTCGACCCGATCAAGGACCGGCACGGCCGGAGCATCCTCACCGTGCGCGACCAGAACACCTTCGCCGAGAAGCTGCGACAGAAGCGGCTGATGGACGTCATCCACCTGTGGCTGATCCACCGGTTCAAGGCCGAGATCGTCTACTACGTGACGCCGACCGAGGACAACATCTATCAGACCGAGAAGATGAAGAGCCACGGCATCTTCAGCGACGTCTACCAGGAGGTCGGCGAGATCATCGTCGCCGACGTCAACCAGTCGCGCATCGACGAACTGCTCGCCCCGGACCGCGACGCGCTGTCGCGGTTGATCCGCAAGGAGGACTAGCTAGTCGGTGTGCGGCGTCGCCGGAGGTTCTGGCGCGGCGCCACCGTCCTCGGGCAGCAGTTCGGCCGAGCCGTCGTCCTCCTCGGCGGCGAGGTGCTCTTCTTCGATCCGTCGGCCCGAGGGTTCGGTCATCGTCGTCCGTCCTTGTCGTGTGCAGTCGTGACGCGGCTACCCCGGCGGCACCGTCGCCAATCAGCGCCGCCCGGGATCGGCCGGAGTGAGGTCGCCCGATCCGGGAACTCCCCGACCATGACCACACTCGAATACGCGCCGGGCCGCCACGCCGACGTCTACGCCGACGTCTACGCCGACGACCGGCGTCCGATCGTCCTGCTGTGGCACGGCATGCAGACCGACTCCCGGGCGGCCGTCGCTCCCCTCGCCGAATCGATCGCCGGGCACGGCCTGTGCGTCGTCGCCGCGGACTGGGACTCGCACGCCGACGACGGCGGCCGCGCGGACCTGCTCGCGTCGGTGGAGTTCGCCCGCGACCGGTCGCCGGAGGGACTGATCCTGGTGGGGTGGTCGATGGGCGGCCTCGCCGCCGCCGGGGTCACCCTCGAGGCGTCGCGGCTCGGCGTACACCTGCTGCACACGGTCTGCCTGGCGGGCGCCTTCACCGCGCGTGACCCGATCTCGGGCGGCCCGCTGACCCAGAGCCCGCTCGGAGCGGGCGAGGGGACGCCGTTCACGCTCCTGCACGGCACCGCGGACGACGTCGTCCCCGTCGAGGTGAGCCGGGTTTTCGCGGCCCGCCTGCACGACATCGACTGGCCGGTGGAGGTGGTCGAACTCGCCACCGATCACGGGGCCATCGCCGGTGCCGTGTACGACCCGGTGGCGGACCGCTACGACCCGGCCACCGACGACGAGACACTGCGCGTGGCAACCGACGTCGCGGCGCGGATCGCCGCGGTCGCGGGCCGCTGATCCCGCGCGGGTCAGTGCGACGCGGTGCGCCGCGCCGCCGCCCGGGCGCCCAGGTACAGCACCGCTCCCACGGCCAGCAGGATCGCCGCGAACAGCCACACCGTCGCCGTCTGCTGGGTCAGCAGCAGCACGCAGGACGCGACGCCGAGCACCGGCACCACCGACCACACCCGGAAGTGGTCGTGGTCCACGCGGTCACGCCGCAGCACCAGCACCGCGACGTTGGTGGAGATGAACACGAACAGCAGCAGCAGGACCACCGTCTCGGCGAGCGTCGACAGGTCGCCGACGAGAGTCAGCACCATCGCGACCGCCGTGGTCGCCACGATGGCCACCCACGGCGTCCGGCGCTGGGGCAGAACGCGATTCAGGGCGCTCGGCAGCAGGCCGTGCTCGGCCATCCCGTAGGCCAGCCGACTCGACATGATCATGGTGAGCAACGCTCCGTTAGCGACGGCGACCAGCGCGATGGCGCTGAACAGCCAGCTCGGCACGTCGACCCCGGACGCGCCGACGACGGCCAGCAGCGGGCCCGACGAGGCCGAGAGTTCCTCCGGCGGCAGGGCGATGGCGCTGGCGATGCCGACGAGCGCGTAGACGACGCCCGCGGTGATCAACGCGCCGAACAGCGCGGCGGGGTAGACCTTGCTCGGATTGCGGATCTCCTCGGCGACGTTGGCCGACGTCTCGAAGCCGACGAACGAGTAGTACGCGACGATGGCGCCGGCCAGGATCGCCATGGCGGGCACCGAGCCCTCGGGGAACTGCGTGACGCGGCCGACGTCACCGCGGCCGCCGCCGACCATCACCGCCACCACGACGATGACGATGAGCAGACCGGACAGCTCGATCACCGTCATGACCATGTTGCTCTTCATCGACTCGCTGATGCCACGCGCGTTGAGGCATGCGACGAGCACCAGGAACACCATGGCCGCGGGCACCGCGGGCACGTCGACGAACGTCGTCAGATAGTCGCCGGCGAAGGCGATCGCCAGACCCGCCGCGCTGGTGACGCCCGCGGCCAGCATGCAGAAGCCGATGAGGAACGACACCACCGGCCGACCGAACGCCCGCTCGGCGAACACGGCGGCGCCGCCGGCCTTCGGGTACTTCGTGACGAGTTCGGCGTACGACCCGGCGGTCAGCAGCGCCAGCACCAGCGCCGCGACCAGCGGCGCCCAGAGCGCCCCGCCGACGTCCTCGGCGAGGACGCCCATCAGCGCGTAGATCCCGGCCCCGAGCACGTCGCCGAGGATGAACAGGAACAGCAGCGGTCCCGTGATGCCCCGCTTGAGCTTGGTCTCCGCGGGTGCATCGGTGGAGTGGGCCTCGGCCTCCGACGTCATGTGATCCTCCTGGGTGAGTGATCGTGATACCCCCTGGATTGCGGCCCAAGCATCAGCGGTGACGTCGGCGTGACGCCCCGTGTGATCCCGGCCCGACCGGGTACTGCCCCGACATGACCGACATGGCAGAACGCTTCACGTCCGCACTTGGCGAACTTCACACCAGCAAGAACGTCGATCCCCTCGTCGAGTTGTTCGGCGACGACGCCACGTTGAGCAAGGCCGGCCTCCCCCACACGGAGAAGGGCAAGGACGGCGCACGCACCTTCTGGGAGCAGTACCGCGACGTGTTCGGCGACATCGAGTCCGACTTCAGCCACCAGGTGGTCGACGACGACCTCGTCGTCCTGGAGTGGACGTCGAAGGGAACCCTGCGCGACGGCAGCGACTTCACCTACGACGGCGTCAGCATCTTCGAGGCCGACGGCGACTCGATCAGCGCGTTCCGCACCTATTACGACACGGCGGCGTTCCTGAGCGCCGAGGCGAAGAAGCGATAGCGGCGGCACACGGGCGTGGCGGTGGCACAGTGAACGTCGTGAACACCGACTCGCCGACCGCCGCGCTGACCACCCGCCTGGGAGGCGAGCGGTTCGTGTCCCTGACGACGTACAAGCGCAGCGGCGACGCCGTCGCGACGCCGATGTGGATCGTGCGGGACGGCGACGGCCTCTCGGCGTGGACGCCGGCGGACTCGTGGAAGGTCAAGCGCGCGCGTCGCGACGCGCGGGTGACGCTGCGCGCGTGCGGCCGCACCGGACGGGTGGACCCCGGCGAGCCGATCCTGGTCGGTGAGGCCACGGTCGTCACCGATCGCGGCGAGGTCGCGCGGGTCGAGCACCTGGTCAAGCAGAAGTACGGCATCGAGTTCCGAATCATGACGCTGATCGAGGCCATCGTGTCGCGTGGGCGCAAAGACCGTGTCCTGCTTCGCATCTCACCGACGTCGACCGAGGAGAACTGACATGAGTGGCGCACGTCCGAAGGTGCTCGTCATCGGTGGCGGCTTCGGCGGGCTGTTCTGTGCCCGCCGTCTCGGCAAGGTCGACGTCGACGTCACGCTGCTCGACCGCGCGGCGTGCCACGTGTTCCAGCCGCTGCTCTACCAGTGCGCGACGGGCACGTTGAGCATCGGCCAGATCAGCCGCTCGCTGCGCGAGGAATTGGCCGACCGCCCCAACGTCCAGACCCTCCTCGGCGAGGCGATCCGGCTCGACCCCGACGCGCGGACGGTCACCGCACGCCGTCCCGACGAGACCGAGTACGTGCTCGAGTACGACTACCTGGTAGTCGCGGCAGGCATGCGCCAGTCCTACTTCGGGCGCGACGACTTCGCCGCCTGGGCGCCCGGCATGAAGACCCTCGACGACGCGCTGAGCATCCGCCGCCGGGTCTTCGCGGCGTTCGAGATCGCCGAGACCCTCCCGCCCGGTCCGGAACGCGATGGCTGGCTCACCTTCGTGGTCTCGGGGGCGGGGCCCACGGGAGTCGAACTGGCCGGACAGATCAGGGAATTGGCGACCCGTGCCCTCGCCAACGAGTTCCACGCCATCGAGCCCGAGGAGGCACGGGTGCTGCTGTTCGACGGCGGCGACCGCGTCCTCAAGTCGTTCGCACCGAAGATGGCGCAGCAGGCCGGCCGCACCCTGGAGGCGCTCGGCGTCGAGCTGCACTTCGGCGTGCACGTGACCGACGTCCGGCGCGACGGCGTGACCGTCAGCCCCAAGGGTGGCGGCCCCAGCGAGGACTACGCGGCCCGCACGGTGCTCTGGACGGCGGGCGTGGAGGCCGTGCCGTTCGCCCGGCACGCCGCGGAGGTCCTCGGAGCGCAGACCGATCGGTCCGGCCGGATCTCGGTCAGCGCCGACCTGTCGGTTCCCGGTCACCCCGACGTGTTCGTGATCGGCGACCTGGCGGGCCGCGACGGCCTACCCGGGGTCGCCGAGAACGCGATGCAGGGCGGGCTGCACGTCGCCGCGTGCATCCGGCGCGACCTCGCGACCCGTGGCCGCAAGAACTTCCGCTACCGCGATCTCGGGTCCGCCGCGTACATCAGCCGCGGTCACGCGCTGCTGCAGGCGGGTCCGATCAAGCTCACCGGCAAGCTCGGCTGGCTCGGCTGGGGGTTCATCCACATCGCGTTCCTCACCGGCGTGCAGAACCGCGTGAGCACCGTCGCGACCTGGATGGCGACGATCGCGCGCGCCAACCGCACCGACCGCACGTTCATCCTCGGCGGGTCGGGTCACCCCGAGGAGCCCTACACCTGGGAGTCGCCGGTGCATCAGGGCCACCACTCGACCGACGGCGATCAGAAGGCGTAGCGGACCCGGCAGGTGGGCAGCGTCCCTTCCTCGTATCCGTCGGTGTGATCCATCCGTCAGATGGCGGCGAGTCCGGCCAGCGCGCACGCCTCGTCGTCGGCCGTGCTCGCGCCGCTGACACCGATGCCGCCGATGACCCGGCCGTCGACCGCGACGGGGACGCCCCCGCCGAAGATGACGAACCGGCCGCCCGCGGTGGCGTGCAGCCCGAACAGTTCACCGCCCGGTGCGGCGAGGGTGGCCAGTTCCGACGTCGCGATCCGGTTGGCCACCGAGGTGTAGGCCTTGTCGACGGCGAGCACGGGTCCGGCGATCTCGGCGCCGTCCATCCGGCCGAACGCGATCAGGTGTCCACCGGCGTCGACGACCGCCGCCGACACCAGGACCGAGCGTCGCGCGGCCTCGGCGTGGGCGGCGGCGATGATGCGCAGTGCGGTCGGGAAGTCGAGGGTCACGCCACGAAACTACGACGTCGGGAGGCATTCGATCGTGCGTTCGGACACTCCGGAATGCTCCCGGCCGCCGGGGCGTTAGGCTGGGCGTCGGTTGGGCTCATTATTCGGAAGCGATGTGGTTGACGTGAAGCGCGGAATTCTCCTGTTCGGATGTGCCGTGATGTTCGCGTCGGTCCCCCTGGTCGCTGCGTCGCCCGCATCCGCGACCTGCCCGTACGGCACCGCGCAGACCCGCTTCGACGGCGTCTGCACGAAGAGCGGCTCGAGCGGCCCGGCGTACCTGCCGCCTGCGGTGTCGCCGCCCGGCGCCAACGTCGTCCTCAACCCCAACGGGTTCTCGACGGTCAACGGCATCCCTTGCACGCCCGAGAACATCGGCAAGTGCTACGCACTGCAGCAGAGCCAGGGTTAGCAGCGCGCTCCCTGCCACGAGTTCTGCACGACGGTCGTTGGTGAGGCTTTCTGGCGACGCTCGTGCAGAATTCGCGCGCCTCGTCGCGGTTCCTTGCACGACCCACTGCTAGTCGATGCTGATCTCACGCACAGCTGGTACTTACCTTCGCTAACGATGATGGACCTCGAGCGGTTCGGCACGGCCATTACTGATGACCTACCGTCCGCCGCGTCGAGAGGAGTCGATCACGATGAAGGGCACGAAGATCATCGCCGGGATGGCGATCGCGGGCGGTCTCGCAGCAGGTGCGCTCGGTGTGGGCGCAGGCGTCGCGAGCGCAGACCCGGGCGCGGCGCCGATCCCGACGCGGTGGGGTCCTCCCCCGCCACCCCGACCGTGGAACGGCGGCGGCCCCGGACCGGTCGGCTGGGGTGCTCCGCCGCCCCCGCCGAACTACTACGGCGGCGGCCCCATCCCCGGCGGCTGGAACGGCGGCTGGGAACCTCAGGGCGGCCTGTGCGTCTGGGTCGTCTGCGTCTAGGCCGGACGGGCGTCACCGCGGATCGACGAGGTCGCGAAACGCGGCAGCGGGATGCGCGGTGGCGCCCACCGAACGGACTCGTTGCGCGAGAGCCGAATCCGACGTCACCACGCAAACGTCACTCGGATCCGCGGCGGCCGCCAACAGCCGGACGATCTCGTCGTCGGCGGAGTTCGGCCGCGGCACCGGCGCATGCCGGACGTCGATCACCGTGGACGTGATCGGCGGCTCGGGCGGCCGCTCGAACACGACCGTCACGCTCTCCTGACCCGCGAGCGCCCAACGGTCCACGTCGCCGACGAGCGCGACCATGGCGCCGTGCCGGTCACGCCACCATCCATCGGGCCGCGACCCGATCACGTTCATCCCGTCGACGATCCACCGCACGCCCCGACCGTACGGGGGTCTGGTCGACGTCGGGCCCACGTGGCACGATCCCCTCGTGCCGAGCCGAGCCGCCACACCCCACGCCGCAGACGGACACGACCGCATCCGCGTCACCGGGGCACGCGAGAACAACCTGCGGGACATCGACGTCGAGCTGCCCAAGCGCAGGCTCACCGTCGTCACCGGCGTCTCGGGGTCGGGCAAGAGTTCCCTGGTGTTCGGCACCATCGCCGCCGAGTCGCAGCGGCTCATCAACGAGACCTACAGCGCGTTCGTGCAGGGTTTCATGCCGACCCGGGCCCGGCCCGACGTCGACGTTCTCGACGGGTTGACCACCGCGATCATCGTCGACCAGGAACGGATGGGAGCCGACCCGCGCTCGACCGTCGGCACCGCGACCGACACCGGCGCACTGCTCCGCATCCTGTTCAGCCGGCTCGGAACGCCACACATCGGCTCCCCGCAGGCGTTCTCGTTCAACGTCGCGTCGATCAGCGGCGCGGGCGCGGTCACCGTCGAACGCGGTGGCCGGACGGTGAAGGAGCGGCGCGAGTTCAGCGTCACCGGCGGCATGTGCCCGCGCTGCGAGGGCCGCGGCGCCGTCGACGACATCGACCGCACCGCGCTGTACGACGACGCGAAGTCGCTCAACGAGGGTGCGCTCACCATCCCCGGGTTCAGCATGGAGGGCTGGTACGGCCGGATCTTCAACGGCTGCGGCTTCTTCGACCCCGACAAGCCGATCCGCGAGTTCACGACGAAGGAACTCGACGCGCTGCTGTTCAAGGACGCGACCAAGCTCAAGATCGACGGCGTCAACCTGACCTACCTCGGGCTGATCCCCCAGATCAAGAAGTCGTTCCTCGCCAAGGACGTCGACGCGATGCAGCCCCACGTCCGTGCGTTCGTGGAGCGTGCGGTCACCTTCACCACCTGTCCCGACTGCGACGGCACCCGGCTCTCCGAGCTGGCCCGATCCGCCCGGATCGACGGGGTGAACATCGCCGAGGCGTCGGCGATGCAGATCAGCGACCTCGCCCGGTGGGTCGCCACCCTCACCGACGCCTCCGTCGCCCCGCTGCTCGACGCGCTGCGGCACACGCTCGACTCGTTCGTCGAGATCGGACTGGGCTATCTCTCCCTGAGCCGGCCCGCGGGCACGCTGTCGGGTGGAGAGACGCAGCGGGTCAAGATGATCCGCCACCTCGGATCCGCACTCACCGACGTCACCTACGTCTTCGACGAACCCACGACGGGCCTGCACCCGCACGACGTCGCGCGGATGAACGACCTGCTGATCCAACTGCGCGACAAGGGCAACACCGTGCTCGTCGTCGAACACGAGCCGGAGGTCATCGCGATCGCCGACCACGTCGTCGACCTCGGCCCGGGCGCCGGCGCCGACGGGGGCGAAGTGGTGTTCGAGGGCTCGGTGGCCGAACTCCGCGTCAGTGGCACGCTCACCGGACGCCACCTCGACGACCGCACCCCGCTCAAGGACGAGGTGCGCCGGAGCGAGCGGTCGATTCAGGTGCGCGGCGCCGACCGCCACAATCTGCGCGACGTGGACGTCGACATCCCGCTCGGCGTCCTCGTCGTGGTGACCGGGGTCGCCGGGTCCGGCAAGAGTTCGCTCGTCCATGGCTCGGTGGCCGGACGCGACGGCGTGGTTGCGGTCGACCAGGCGCCCATCCGCGGCTCCCGCCGCAGCAATCCCGCCACCTACACCGGGCTGCTCGAGCCCGTCCGAAAGGCCTTCGCCAAGGCCAACGGCGTCAAACCCGCTCTCTTCAGCGCCAATTCGGAGGGGGCGTGTCCGCACTGCAAGGGTGCCGGGGTCGTCTACACCGACCTGGCGATCATGGCGGGCGTGGCCACCCCGTGCGACGTCTGCGAGGGCAGGCGGTTCGACGCGTCGGTGCTCGAATACACCTTCGGCGGCCGCGACATCAGCGAGATCCTCGCGATGCCCGTCGGCGAGGCCCGCGCGTTCTTCGACGGCGCCGACACGGCGATCCCCAAGGCCCGGGAGATCCTGGAGCGTCTCACCGACGTGGGGCTCGGCTACCTCGTGCTCGGCCAGCCGCTGACCACGCTGTCCGGCGGCGAGCGGCAGCGGCTGAAGCTCGCGACGCACATGACCGAGAAGGCCGGCGTCTACGTCCTCGACGAGCCGACGACCGGCCTGCACCTCGCCGACGTGGAACAGCTCCTCGAGTTACTCGACCGACTCGTCGACGCGGGCCGGTCGGTCATCGTCATCGAGCACCACCAGGCCGTGATGGCCCACGCCGACTGGATCATCGACCTCGGTCCCGGTGCGGGACACGACGGCGGCCGCGTGGTCTTCGAGGGCACGCCGGCCGACCTGGTCGCCGACCCCGCCACGCTGACCGGACGGCACCTCGCCGCCTACGTGGGGAGCTGACCGCGCAACAGGTCGGCGGCCTCGGTCTGCCGCGCGTGCTCGGCCCAGCCGAGCGGCGTGGCGCCGAACCGGGTGTCGGCGATCGACGGGTCCGCGCCCGCGTCGAGCAGGTCGCGGATGCGATCGAGATCGCCGTCCCACGCCGCGTGGTGCAGCGGGGTGGCGCCGTCCTCGTCGCGGGCGTCGGGGTCATCCGGCCGTGGCGTCACGAGGTCGACGCCCGAGACGTCGATGCCGTGCCGGGCGAGCAGCGCGAGCCGATCGGCGAAGCCGTGCTCGGCTGCCCACCGGACCTGGCGCCGCCACATCTGCGCGCGGGTCTCCATCGCCTCGCCCAGGCGGCGCTCCCACGGGCTCGGACCGGCATCGGCCAGGCCGTGCGCGAACAGCAGCTCGAGATGCGAGTCGTCGGGCCGGAACATCCGGTCGTACAGCGCCTGCTGATCCGCCGGATGCGCGCCGCGGCGCAGCAGCAGGTCGGCCAGCGCCGTGGCATGGCGGTGCCGGGGTTGGCGCCGCGCGCCCTGCTCGCCCTCGCCGAAGACGCCCGTCAGCACGGTGAACGGCGTCGACATGCCGCGCCACAGATATCCGGCGTCGGGGTCGGCGCCCGCGTCGAGGAGCAGCGTCGCACACGCCAGTGTCTCGTCCTCGCCGAACTCGACGGGAACCCGCGAGTACGCGAGATACATCAGCGGCGTCCACCCGAACGGGCCGCCGCGCGCGTCCGCCAGGGACGGGGCCGCCGACAGGTGGCGGCCGAGTGCGGCCGGATCGGTGGCGGTCGCGGCCGCCCAGACGTGCCGATCGACGATCGTCGGGTCCTCGCCGAGCAGATCCGCCGCGGCACGCCACCGGGGCGGCGCATCGCGGTCGTCGTACCGCAGCGCAGCCCGGGCGCAGAAGAGGTCCGGCGGCTCGAGGGCGTCCTCGTCGACCCCGCTCGGATCCACGCCGAGGTCGCGGACCGCGTCCAGATACTGCTCGAGCGCGGGCCATCCGGTGAAGCCGTACGTGCGTGCGACGCTCGACTGCGCGTCGCCCAGGGAGACTCCCGTACCGCGCAGCAGCCGCCCGACCTCGGCGCGCAGACCGTCGAGGGACGGATTGTCGGGCAGCGAGCACGCCACGGCGCTCACGTCCCGATCGTCGGCGTGCCGACCTCGACGAGCATCTTGCCGATGTTGGCGCCGGTGAACATCCCGTTGAGCGCCTCCACGCACGAGTCGACGCCGCGGTAGATCGTCTGCCGGTGCCGGAGCAGACCGGCCTGCTCCCAGCCGTGCAGCGACGCGAACGCCTCGTCGAAGCGGCCCCACTGGTCGAGCGCATTGAACCCCTGCATGGTCGCCGTCTTCGCCAGCAGGTTCACGTAGTTGGACGGGCCGGGATGCTCACCGCTGAGGTAACTCGAGATCACCCCGCACAGCACCACCCGGGCGTTGCGTGCGAGCCGGCCGAGCACCGCGTCGAGGATCGGGCCGCCGACGTTGTCGAAGTACACGTCGACGCCGCGCGGGCAGTGCGCCTTCAGCGCCGCCGCCAGATCGCCCGCGCGGTAGTCGATGCACGCGTCGAATCCGAACGACTCGACCACCGCCTCGCACTTCTGCGGGCCGCCCGCGATGCCGACCACCCGCGCACCGTGCACCTTGGCGATCTGGCCGGCGATGGAGCCGGTCGCGCCGGCCGCCGCCGAGACGACGACGGTCTCCCCCTCGCGCGGCTTGCCGATGTCGGTCATCCCGAAGTAGGCCGTCGCACCCGTCGGGCCGTACACCGACATGATCGCCAACTGGTCGGTGAGGCCCGGCATCGGCGTGCTGAACAGATCGTCGCGAATCAGGCAGTACTCCTGGAAGCCCGACAGCGTGGTCACCAGGTCGCCGACCGCGTACGCCTCGCAGCGCGACGCGACGACCTCGCCGATGCCCGCCGCACGGATCACCTCGCCGAGCCCGACCGGTGGCAGGTAGCCGGGCTGGTCGTCGAGCCACGTCCGCACCGCGGCGTCGATCCCGACGTAGGTGTTGCGCAACAACGCCTCGCCCTCGGCGGGCTCCGGCATCGGCGACTCGACGGTCTCCGTGTCGTCCGGCGCGACGAGGCCCGTCGGCCTGCGGCGCAACAACACCTGGCGGTTCACGGAATCGGGCACGCCGTGAACCTACCCAAACCGGACCCCGCGTCGGCGAGAATCCTCGGCGTGACCGACATACGACCGACAGTGCCCGCCCTGCTGCGGCACGCCGCGGCCGAGTTCGCCGACCACGACTACGTGGTGACCGCGACGGATCGGCTCACCTACGCCGACGCCGAGCGGCGTTCGGCCGACGTCGCGTGCCGGCTCCTGGCCCGGGGCGTCGGCAAGGGCGCGCGGATCGGCCTGTTCTTCCCCAACGGGGTCGACTGGGTGGTGTGGTGGCTCGCGGCGTCGCGCATCGGCGCACTCGTCATCCCGCTGAGCACGCTGTACACGCCCGCCGAGATCGCGAAGGTGCTGCGCCTCGGTGACGTGGGCCTGCTGGTCGCCCCGACCCGCGTGCTCGACGTCGACGTCGCCCGGCGCCTCGAGGCCGCCGTGCCGGGACTCGCCGCCCAGACCGCGGACCGCATCGCGCTCACCGGCGTCCCCTACCTCCGGTCGATCGTGCTGGTCGGTACGTCCGCACCGAGCTGGGCGTCGACCTGGGACGGCGACGCCGGCGTGCCGGACGAGGTGCTGGCCGCCGCGGAGGCCGAGACGAGTCCCGCGGACCTCGCCGTGCTGATCCACACCTCCGGATCCACCGCCGACCCGAAGGGCGTCCTGCACACCCACGGCACCCTGGTGCGTCAGACGTCAACGTGGCCCGCCGCGATCCGCGCCGTCACCGGCTCCAACGGGCCGGCGCGCATCCTGTGCGCGATGCCGTTCTTCTGGGTCGGCGGCC
This sequence comes from Mycobacterium sp. PTI7, assembly GCF_056679845.1. Classification (NCBI taxonomy): domain Bacteria; kingdom Bacillati; phylum Actinomycetota; class Actinomycetes; order Mycobacteriales; family Mycobacteriaceae; genus Mycobacterium; species Mycobacterium sp. PTI7. Next base: position 2,121,213 of record NZ_CM155252.1, on the reverse strand, counting down.
TGCTGGCCGCCACCGGCGCACTCCACGAACCCGTCACCGTGATCGTGCAGGCCCGCCTCGACGCGGGATCCGCACTCGACCTGATCGAGCGCGAACGCGCCACCGGCGTGGTGGGCTGGCCCGCCTTCACCCAGCGCCTCCGCGAGCACCCCAGCTTCGCCGCACGCGATCTCGCCAGCGCTCCCCTGCTGCGCGACGGGCCGCTCGACATCGCGATGACCGACGTGCCCGACGGATTCCCGGTGCACCGCACCATGAGTGAGACCGCAGGCGGATTCGCCCACACCGAGATGGCCATCGTCGACGACGACGGCGACCCCGTCCCCGAGGGCACCACCGGCGAACTGCTGATCCGCGGCGTCGGTGTGATGAGCGGTTACAACAAGCGCGAGCGTGCGGACACCTTCGACGCGGACGGTTGGTACCACACCGGTGACCGGGTGTACCGGCGTGCGGGCGATCCGCGCCTGTTCTACGTCGGCCGCACCGGCGACCTGATCAAGTCCGGCGGCGCCAACGTCTCCCCGCTCGAGGTCGAGGCCGTCGTCGGCGGGTTCGACGACGTCAGCCAGTGCGTGGTGGTGGGCGTCGACCATCCGCGGCGCGGCGAAGAGGTGTGTGCGGTCGTCGTCGGTCGGCCGGATCCCTCGTCGCTCGTCGCCCGGACGCGCGACCAGCTGTCCGCCTACAAGGTGCCCACCCGCTGGCTGACCGCGACGAGCGACCAGATCCCCACGCTGCCGAGCGGCAAGCTCGACCGGAAGGCGCTGCGCGCGATGGTGATCGACGGCGTGCTACCCGAGCTGACGGCTCGATGAGTTCGGCGGACCGCACGCGCTGGGACGCGCGGCACACACTCCGCGAACCGGAGCCGCCGGGCCCACCGCGCCCGTTCGCGGAGTTCGTCGACCACTTCCCGACGTCGGGCCGCGCACTCGAACTCGCCTGCGGAGGCGGATCCGTCGCCGTCTGGCTGGCGCAGCGGGGCCTCGACGTGCTGGCGGTCGACGTGTCGCCGGTGGCGGTGGCCGACGCCGCACGGCTCGCCGAGTCGGCGGGCGTGACCGATCGGTGCCGGTTCGCGGTGGCCGACCTCGACGACGGCCTGCCCGCCGGTCCGCCCGTGGACGTGCTGCTGTGCCTGCGATTTCGCGATCCGCGGCTCGACGCGGCGATCCGCACCCGCGTGGTGCCCGGCGGGCTACTCGCCGTCACCGCACTGAGCGAGGTGGGTGCCGCACCGGGCCGGTTCCGTGCCGCGGCAGGCGAGTTGACCGGCGCCTACCCGGGATTCGACGTGATCACCGACGGCGAGCGGGACGGGCTGGCGTGGCTGCTCGCCCGCCGGTGACGGCGGTCAGCGGCGTGCGGGTTCCACCGGGACGAGTTCGGCGAGACCGCTGATGGTCAGCACCGGCACCAGGATCGGATTGGCCACCACCCGGATGCGATCCGCGTGGGTGAACAGGACGTTGATGCCGCCGCTGTCAAGGTAGTCCACGGCGCTCAGGTCCACCTCGACCCTTTCGGACCCGTCGTCGGCCTGCCCGACGGCGGCATCGAGTGCCTTCAGGAAGGTGGCGACGTTGCTCAGGTCGATCTCACCCGTCGCGACCACGACGCGGGTCCCGTCGTCGCGGCCCACCGTGTCGAGCGTCAACGGAGTGGTCATCCGGGGATCCTCGAGAGCAACCGAACCGTGGTCCCGGAATCCTCCCGGTCGATGGCGACGTCGTCGAGCAGCCCGCGCATCAGCGCGAGACCCCGGCCGCGGGTGATGTCGGGTGACGTCCGCTCGGGCTTCCAGGACCCGGAGTCCACGATCAGCAGCCGCACCTCGTTCACCAGCATGGTGGCGTCGAGGGTGATGAGTCCTTCGGGCCGGTCGCGGTGTCCGTGCTCGATCGCATTGGCGACGGCCTCGCCGACGGCCACCAGGATGCTCTGCACCTGGTCGTTCGCGAGTTCGGCCCGAGCCATCCAGTCCCGCAGCGCGGTCCGTGTCTCGGCGAGATAGCTGGCGTGTGCGGGGAACGTCATGCGCAGCGGCGCCGGCTGGCGGTAGAGCAGCACCGCGACGTCGTCCTCGTACCCGTCGCCGGCGTCCAGATCCGACATCACCCGACCCGCGAGTTCCTCGAGTCCAGTGGCGTTCCCGTCGCGCATCACGGCCGTGGCACGGGCGATGCCGTGGTCGATCGAATCGTGGCGCCGCTCCACCAGGCCGTCGGTGTAGAGCAGCAGCGTGCCGCGGGCCGGGATCACCACGCGCGCCTCCGGTCGCTCGCGATTGGTCCGGATGCCGATCGGGATGGTGTGGCCGTCGGTGAGTTCGCGCGACGAGCCGTCGGCGGACACCAGGATCGGCGGCGGGTGCCCGGCGCTGGAGTACGTCAGCTCACCGGAGGTGGTGTCGAGCACGGCGCAGAACGCCGTCGTGCATGCGGCGCCGGGCAGCCGCACCGCGAAGCGGTCGAGTGCCGTCAATGCCGCACTTGGACTGAGCTTCTCGAGCAGCAGCGCGCGGCACGCGCTGCGCAGCTGACCCATCACGGTGGCGGCGATCAGCCCGTGGCCGACGCAGTCGCCCACGATCAGACCGAAGCGGCCGTCGTCGAGTTCGACGACGTCGTACCAGTCGCCGCCGACCTGCAGCGGCCGGGTGGCCGGCTGGTACCGCACGGCGAACCCGTTCGGCAGGCTCACCGGGCCAAGGATCGAATGCTGCAGGGCCAGAGCCGTTTCGCGCTGCTGGTCGACCTGGAGCACCCGCAGCAGGCCCTGGCCGACGCGGCCGGCCAGCACGATCAGCAGGGTCTGGTCCTCCGCGGTGAACGGTCTGCGCTCCGACAGGTCGATCCAGAACACCAGCACGCCGCGTGGATGCTGCAGCGCGATGCCGGCCGATCCCGTCCGATGGGTGTCGGTGACCAGCAGGTCACCGTCGGCGAGCGACCGGATGGTGTCGCGCAGGGCAGGATCCAGGTCTTCCCAGCGGGCGGACTCACCCACCGCGGTGAACTCGAGGTCGAGCCCGGTAGGGAAGGTGACCGCGAGGACGCGGCGCGCATTCCACAGCCGGCGCAACTCCTCGGCCGTCGACGCCAGCGCCTGATCCACGGTGTCGGCCTCGGCGAGGATGTTGTTCACCTCGGCCAGCGAGGTCTCGCGCTGCACCGTGTAGTGCTCGGCGGTCGCGTCGCGCAGCGTGCCCACCGTGGCCTTGCGCCCCGAGTTGGGGTCGGTGGCCTGGCTGAAGCTGAACGTGACCCACACCCGGTGACCGGCGCGGTGGATCACCGGCACCGTGTAGCTGCCGCGGTCGCGGCCGACGAGACCGTCGAACGACCGGGCCACCAGGCGGAACGCCTCGGGGTCGCTCTCCTCGTCGGGCCACCACGGGTGCACGGCCTCGTAGGGCAGTCCCTCGGGCCCGTAGCCGAGGACGTCGGTGAACGCGGCGTTGATCTCGACGACGGTGCCGTCCTCGTCGCAGACGAAGAACGCCTCCTGCAGGGACTCGACGAGCGCGGTTCGCCAGCGCGAGTGGTTGTTCCGCAGTCGCGCCATCTCGACGTTGGCGCGGACCCTGGCGAGCAGTTCGGCCGCCGCGAAGGGCTTGACCAGGTAGTCGTCGGCACCCGCCCGAAGACCCTCGATCGACTCGTCCTGACCGGCGCGCGCCGAGAGCAGCAGCACGGGTACGGCGGCCGTGCGGGAGTCCGTGCGCAGCGCCGCGACCAGTTCGAGCCCGTCCAGCCGCGGCATCATCACGTCGCTGACCACGAGGTCGGGCATCTCGGCGCGGACGCGGTCGAGGGCCTGTCGGCCGTCGACGACCGCCGTGACCTCGTAACCCGCGGCCTGCATCAGCCGGGTCAGGTACTCCCGCATGTCGGCGTTGTCGTCGGCGACGAGGACCCGGGTGGGCGCGTCCGCGTTCGGCGTCGCGGGCACCGTCGGATCCAGGGCCGGCTGGTCGTCGATCACGTCCGACGGGCGCACGTCGGCGGGCAGCCACCGCAGCGCCTCCTGCAGGAACGGATCGGCGGTGGCGGCCGTGGACCGGGCGCCCGGCGCGGTGGCGATCGCCTCGGGGGCCAGGTGCGCCGACCCGAACGGCAGCAGGATGGTGAAGGTGGTGCCCGCGCCCTCGCGGCTGTCGGCGGAGATCGTGCCGCCGTGCAGCGCGACCAGTTCCTTGACCAGTGCCAGACCGATGCCGCTGCCCTCGTTGGAGCGGGCCCGCGCGTTCTCGATGCGGTGGAAGCGTTCGAAGAGGCGCGGGACTTCGTCGGCCGCCACCCCGATGCCGGTGTCGGCCACGGTCACGACGGCCTGCGCGCCCACCTGCTCGACCCGCACGGTGATCGACCCGTCGAAGGTGAACTTCACGGCGTTCGACAGCAGGTTGAGGATCACCTTCTCCCACATGTCCCGGTCGACGTAGACGTCCTCGGCGAGCGGCGGGCAGTCGACGATCAGCTCGAGGCCCGCACGGTCGACAGCGGAGCGGAAGACGCTGGCGAGGTCCGCGGTGACGGCCCCGAGATCGACCGGCTGGTACCGGGCCTGCATGCGGCCGGCCTCGATACGGGAGAAGTCGAGCAGCGTGTTGACGAGCTTGGACAGCCGTAATCCGTTGCGGTGTACGACGTCCAACTCGCGCCGCGCGTCCTCGTCGATGCCGTCGGCGCGGTCGCGGAGTTCGGCGACCGGCGCGAGGATCAGCGTCAGCGGCGTCCGGAACTCGTGGCTGATGTTGGAGAAGAACGCGGTCTTGGCGCGGTCGAGCTCGGCGAGTTCCTCGGCGCGCCGGCGTTCTGCGAGGAAGTTGCGCGCCGCGGCGATCTCGGCGGCGACGTGCGCGGCCACCAACTCGACGAAGCCCTGGTAGCCGTCGTCGAACGGCCGGTACCGGTTGAGCGCGGCGACCAGGAAGCCGCACGGTGAGGTGCCCTGCTGCAGCAACGGGACGATCAGCGCCTGCTGCGGCGGGTCCGGCCAGGCGCCGCGCGGCAGGTCGGCGTACCGATCCCCCGCCAGGTCGACGACGGTGGACCGGCCGTGGACAGCGTCGCCGAACGGCCACGGCGTGGAGCCGTCGTCGGACAGCACGGTGGGTGCCACCGGATGGCCGGGTGCGATGCCGCTGGCGGCGCCGAGGCGGGCGCTGCCGTCCTCGTCGAAGAGATAGGTCAGCGTGAACGGCAGATCCCGCTGATTGCGTCCGAGCTGAGTCGCGGATGCGGCCAGCATGTCTTCCTCGGCGAGCATCACGCTCGGGTCGGAGCCGAGGTCGCGTAGCGTCGCGAGGCGCCGCTCGCTGATCACGCGCTCGGTGTCCTCGCTGACGACGCACAGCATGCCCACGACGTCACCGGCGTCGTCGCGCAACGGGCTGTAGGAGAAGGTGTGGTAGCTCTCCTCCGGGTACCCGGACCTCTCGACGAACAGCAGCAGCGACTGGTCCCACGTGGCGAGGCCCGTCGACAGGACCCGCTCGATCCGCGGACCGATGTCGGGCCAGATCTCCGCCCATACCTCGCTCGCCGGCCGGCCCAGCGCCCACGGGTACTTGCCCGCCAGCGTGTCCCGCCGGTAGGCGGCGTTGCAGAAGAAGGTGAGGTCCGGCCCCCAGGCCATCCACATCGAGAACCTCGACGACAGCAGGATGCTGACGGCGGTCTGGAGGCTCTGCGGCCACTGTGGCGGCGGCCCGAGCGGCGTCGCCGACCAGTCGACCCGGACCAGGTCGGCGCCCACCTCGGGGTCGGCGTCGAAGACGGCCGCGTCGGTGACCGCGGGCAGACGGCGCTCGGGGCCCCTCTCGCTCACCTCGTGTCCTCTCGCCGACGCTTCTAGTGTCTCTCGCCAGGTCCGTTTCCGCTGCGATGGGTGCCGGGGCCGTGCCCGTGTCTCTACCCCGGGGACCGTCGGACGCAAACGTCCGCCCACGTCGCGGGCGACGCCGTTCGAATCGCGGTGAGGTGAAACCGTGACGGATGCCGACGCGATCGCGAGTATCTGGTCAGTGACACGCATCATTCGCTTCAACGCCTTCGACATGAACTGCGTCGCCCACCAGTCCCCCGGGCTGTGGCGACATCCCGAGGACCAGTCCGCGCGCTACAAGGATCTCGAGTACTGGGCCGACCTGGCCCGGCTGCTCGAGCGGGGCCGGTTCGACGGCCTGTTCATCGCCGACGTCCTCGGCACCTACGACATCTACGGCGCCAGTGACGAGGCCGCCATCCGGCAGGCCGCGCAGGTACCCGTCAACGATCCGCTGCTGCTGGTGTCGGCGATGGCGCTGGTGACCGAGCACCTCGGGTTCGGGATCACCACGGGCACCGGCTTCGAGCACCCCTACCCCTTCGCGCGGCGCGTCTCCACGCTCGACCACCTCACCGGGGGCCGGGTCGGTTGGAACGTCGTCACCGGCTACCTGCCCGCGGCGGCTCGCAACATGGGCCAGACCGACCAGCCCGCCCACGACGCGCGCTACGACCACGCCGACGAGTACCTCGAGGTGCTCTACAAGCTGTGGGAGGGCTCCTGGGAGGACGGCGCCGTCGTGCGCGACCGCGAGCGCGGCGTGTTCACCGACCCGGCGAAGGTCCACCACATCGGGCACCGGGGCGCGCACTTCACCGTGCCGGGCATCCACCTGTCCGAACCGTCGCCGCAGCGGACGCCGGTGCTCTTCCAGGCCGGTGCCTCCCCGCGCGGCGTGCGGTTCGCCGCGGAGAACGCCGAGGCCATCTTCACCGCGGCGCCCACCAAGGCGATCCTGCGCGAGACGGTCGACACGATCCGGCGCGAACTCGAACTCGCCGGCCGCGACCCGTACTCGGCCAAGATCTTCAACCTCTCCACCGTGATCACCGCCGCCACCGAGGAGGAGGCACGCGCCAAGCACGCCGAGTACTTGTCGTTCGGCGACCCGGAGGGCGCGCTGGTCTTCATGTCCGGGTGGATGGGCGTCGACCTGTCGCGCTACGGCCGCGACGAACCGATCGGCAACGTCGACTCCAACGCGATCCTGTCCGCCGTCAAGGCCTTCCAGTCCGCCGATCCCGACGGGGGCGAGTGGTCGGTCGACGACATCGCGACCTGGGGGAAGATCGGCGGCATCGGACCGCTGATCGTCGGCTCCGGCGCCCACGTCGCCGACGTCCTGCAGGAGTGGGTCGACGAGACCGACGTCGACGGCTTCAACCTGGCCTACGCGATCACGCCGGGCAGCTTCGCCGACTTCGTCGACCACGTCGTGCCCGTGCTCACCGAGCGCGGCGCCTACCAGGCCGAGTACACGCCGGGTACGTTGCGCCACAAGCTCTTCGGTCGCGGCGACAAACTGCCCGAGGAGCATCGCGGCGCGAGCTACCGCGTCGGCGGCGCACGCTCCACCATCATCGAGCGGCCGTCGACCGTTCCCTCGTCGGCGGTCTCGTCGGCATCGCAACCCACCTCCGGTCGATAGGATTTCCCCGTGTCCGTGAAACTGCATTGGTTCCTGCCCACCTACGGCGACAGCCGGCTGATCGTCGGCGGCGGCCACGGCACCCCCGCGGGCGTCGCGCACAGCGACCGCGACGCGTCCGCCGACTACCTGGCGTCGATCGTGCGCGCCGCCGAGACGTTCGGCTTCACCGGTGCGCTGATCCCGACCGGCGCGTGGTGTGAGGACGCCTTCGTCACCGCCGCGCTGCTCGCGCGCGAGACGACGTCACTGGCCTTCCTGGTGGCCTTCCGGCCGGGACTGGTCAGCCCGACGCTGTCGGCGCAGATGGCCGCCACGTTCGCCCGGCACGCGCCCGGCCGGATCCTGCTCAACGTGGTCGTCGGCGGCGAGGCGCACGAGCAGCGGTCCTTCGGCGACTACCTCGACAAGGACGCCCGCTACGAGCGGTGCGACGAGTTCCTCGACGTGGTGCGCCGGCTGTGGGCTGGTGAGACCGTCACGCTCGACGGCAATCACATCAAGGTCGACGAAGCTGCTCTCGCGCTACCGCCGAACCCGGTGCCGCCGTTGTACTTCGGCGGCAGCTCGAAGGCAGCCGGCCCGGTCGCGGGCCGCCACGCCGACGTCTACCTCACGTGGGGCGAGCCGCCCGAGGCCGTCCGGGAGAAGGTCGAGTGGATCCGCAAGGAGGCCGCCGACCAGGGTCGCACGGTGCGCTTCGGCATTCGGCTGCACACGATCTCGCGGGACACCGCCGACGAGGCCTGGGTGCAGGCGGGCCGCCTGATCGACGCCCTGGACGAGGAGACCGTGCGCAACGCGCAGGCGGGTCTGAGCCGCAGTCAGTCCGAGGGGCAGAAGCGGATGCTCGCCCTGCACGAGGCCAACCGCGCCGACGGTAGCTGGAACGACGCCCGCAGCCTCGAGATCGCACCGAACCTGTGGTCCGGCGTGGGACTGGTGCGTGGCGGCGCCGGTACGGCGCTGGTGGGCAGCCATACCGACGTCGCCGACCGGATCGCCGAGTACGCCGAGATCGGCATCGACGAGTTCATCTTCTCCGGCTACCCGCACCTCGAGGAACTCTTCTGGTTCGGCGAGGGCGTCGTGCCGATCCTGCGCGAGCGCGGCCTGTTCGACGGTGGCCGCTCGAACGCCGCGCCCGCCTCGATCCCGTTCGTCGGCGCACCGCGGTGACGTCGGCCGCCGCCGTGACCGAGACACCAGCGGCGGACGACGTCCTCTCCGCGGCCCGGCGAATCGCGGCCGAGTTCGCCGCGGGCGCCTCGGTGCGCGACGCCGAACGCCGGCTGCCGCACGACGAGGTCGGGGCGCTGCAGCGGTCCGGTCTGCTGGCCCTGTCGGTTCCGGCCGAGTTCGGCGGGGTGGACGCACCGGCCACGGTGGTCGCCGAGGTGTTCCGCACGATCGCCGAGGCGGACCCGTCGCTGGCCCAGATCCCGCAGTCGCACTACACGTTCCTCGAGGCGCTGCGCTTGCAGGGCACAGCCGCGCAGCAGGAGTTCTTCTACTCGCTGGTGGCGGATGGGGCGCTGTTCGCCAACGCCCAGACCGAACGCGGCCCGCACGCGGTCGACGTCGACACCACCACCCTCACCCCGGACGGCACCGACTTCGTCCTGTCGGGGCGCAAGTTCTACTCGACGGGCGCGCTGTTCGCCGACTGGCTCATCGTGCGGGCCTCGCTCGTCGCGGGCGGCGAGGCGCCGGATGCGTCCACGCCGAAGTCGTTGGCGTTCATCCCCCGTGACACTGCCGGCGTGGACGTGGTCGACGACTGGGACGGGATGGGTCAGCGCACCACCGCCTCGGGCACCGTGACGCTCGACGGGGTGCGGGTGCCCGCCGAGCACGTCGTGCCGTTCTCGCCCATCTTCGGCGGCCCGACGGTGTACGGAGCGCATGCCCAGTTGATCCACGCGGCCATCGACGTCGGCATCGCCACGGGCGCGCTCGCCGAGGGCGTCCGCCAGGCGGCCCGTGCCCGCCCGCACTTCGAGGCCGGTGTGGCCGTGGCCGCCGACGATCCCACGCTGATCCAGGTGGCGGGTGAACTCGTGGTCACCGTGCGTGGGGCCCGGGCACTGCTCGCCGACGCGGCGCGTGAAGTCGACGCCGCCCGTGCGGATCTCACCGACGAGTCGGCTGCCACGGCGTCGATCGCCGTCGCCGTGGCGAAGGTGGCCGCCGTCCGCGCGTCACTCGAGGCGTCGAGCGTGCTGTTCGACCTCGGCGGCACGCGGAGTGCGTCGGCGTCGGCGAACCTGTCTCGCTACTGGCGGGACGCGCGGACGCACACGCTGCACGACGCCACCCGGTGGAAGCTGCAGCACATCGGCCGGCACGCGCTGTCCGGCACCAGGCCGCCGCGCCACGGTCAGGTGTAGAGCGTGATCGGCGCCACGTCGCCCGTCAGATAGTTGGCCCCGACTTCGAGCTTCTTGTAGTCGATGGGGTCGTGCAGTGAATGCGTGCGGACGTTGCGCCAGAACAGGTCCAGGCCGACGTCCGCCCGCGCGGCACTCGACCCCGTCACCTCGAAGACGCGGTGCGCGACCTCGAGTCCCGTCTCCGTCGCGACGACCTTGCACGTCGCGATTCCGATCTCCGCTTCGGTGCGGTCGGCGGCGGTGACGTCGGACCCGCGCGCGATGATGCGGTCGAAGTTCACGTTCCATCGGTCGGCGAGCGCCTCCGTCGCCGCGATCCGCGACAGGAGTTCGCCGAACACGCGCTGCACGAACGGGTCCCGCGAGTAGTGCGTGGCCTCGCTGAGCAGCCAGGAGCCGCGGCGGCCGAGCACCAGTTGGCGAGCGCGGGAGATGGCTCCCTCGGCGATGCCCAGATACAGGTTGGCGAACCCCAGCTGCACGCCAGGGGTGACTAGCGTGGAGTACGGCTCATCGCCGACCGGCCCGAGCACGTCACCGTCCGGAACGAACACGTCGGTGAATACGGCGCTGCCGCTCGCCGACAGCCGCTGTCCCAGGCTGTCCCAGTCGTCGGGGAAGGCGACGCCGTCGCGGTCGTGGTCGACGACGGACGCCAGGACGTCACCGGTGCCCTCGGGCACCGCCATCACCAACGTCACGTCGCCCGTCGAGGCGCCCGTCGAGAATCGCTTGCGACCGTTCAGAAGAAAGCCGCCGTCCGTCGGGCTGAGCACGAGGTCTGGATCCACCGGGTTGACCGAATCGCCCCACAACCAGCGGCCGTCGGCGGACGCGGTGAACCAGTGCTCCCAGCGGTCCGGCGAGCCGAAGAAGACGATGCCGGCGTGGTTGCAGTAGTGATAACTCAGCAGCTGGGCGATCGATGCGTCGGTGCGGGCGAGGATGCGCACGGCCCGGAACGCCGTCGACCAATGCCCACCGTGCCCGCCGTAAGCGGTCGGGATCAGCAGGGTGGCCAGCCCGGATTCCTTGAGGAGCTTCAACTCCGCATCGGGCTGCTCGTTGGCGCGGTCGCGGGCGAGCGCGTCGACCTCCAGGACGCGAGCCACCTCCGACGCCACGGCATCCCAGTGTGCGGTCTCGTCCGCATCGAGCGGGGTGGTCCAGGGCGTACGCGCCATCGACGGTCCTTCCTTCGGGGCAGGAGCACGAGCAGCGTAGAGCGCATCTCGCCGCAGGCCACGGGTTCTATTCGTGGCGAACGAAATTCGATCGGTGGCGGGCGGTTCGGCGGTGCACTGCTTGAATCGATCAGACGAAGGAGGTGGCCGGGTGACGACATCATCGGCCGACGACGTACGGCGATCGGATGGCGTCCGCGCCGAACTCAACGAGGTGATCCAGCGCGCCGTCTCCGGCGTCGTGGAGCGCGACCGGGATCGCGGTCTGCCTACCGCGGCGCTCGAGGACCTGGCCGCGGCCGGGTTCGGGGCACTGCGGGTACCCACGAAGTTCGGCGGCAGGGGCCTGAGCTGGGCTCGGATCGCGGAGGTGTGGATCGACCTCGCCGCCGCGGATGCGAATTTGGCGCAGGCGCTGCGCGGGCACTTCACGTTCGTCGAGGACGTGCTCTACCGGCACGTGCGCGGCGCCGACCAGCGGCCGTGGTTCGAGCGGTTCACGGCCGGTGAGATCGTCGGCAACGCGTGGACCGAGACCGGGTCGACGGTGATCGGCGACGTGCAGACCGTGGTGGTACCCGACGGCGATCGCTACGTGCTCAACGGCCGCAAGTTCTATACCACCGGAACGATATTCGCGCAGTGGGCGGACGTGTACGCGCGGCTCGAGGAGAACGGTGAGTCGACCCACGTGATCGCCGTCGTCGACACCCGTCAGCCCGGCGTCGTGGTGCACGACGACTGGGACGGCTTCGGTCAGCGCGGGACGGGAAGCGGCACGGCGGAGTTCGTCGATGCCCGGGTCGAGCGTGCCGACCTCCTGCCGTTCGCCGAGCGGCATCCGCACCAGACGGCGCTCTATCAGGTGAACCTGGTCGCCACGCTCGCCGGCATCGCCCGGGCGATCCACCGCGACGTCGTCGAGGAGGTCCGGGCACGGTCGCGCAACTACTCGCACGCCAACGCCGCCCGTGTGCGCGACGATCCACAGGTACTCGCGCTGATCGGCGAGATCTCCGCGGCCGCATATGCCGCCGAGGCCATCGCGGTCCGGGCGGCCGGCGCATTGGACGCCGCATTCGAGGCCGCCACCGGGTCGGACGACGAGCGCCGGGCCACCGCCGAGCGGGCCGAACTCGAGGCGACGGCCGCCCAGATCACCGTGTCCCGGCTCGTCCTCGATGCGGCCACCGGGTTGTTCGACGCGCTCGGTGCGTCGGCAACGTCGACGGGACGCGGCCTGGACCGGCACTGGCGCAACGCCCGCACCGTCGCGTCTCACAATCCCCGGCTGTTCAAGGCGCGCGTGCTGGGCGCCTTCGACGTCAACGACACCCCGCCGCCCTACGCGTGGTCGATCGGGACCACGCCGACGCGTAACTGAGGCGTCACGCGACGATGCGCTCCCCCGTCGCCGCGTCGAACAGGTGGGCACGTCCCGGCCGGACCGATACCGACACGGCGTCGCCGGGTGCCGGCGGTGTGGGCCAGCCCGCGACCACCGATGCCTCGACCACCGCGGTGAGCCGGCGGGGCCCCACCGTCACGATGACGACGTACCGGGGGCCGAGCAGCTCGACGAGTTCGATCGTGCCGTTCCCGTGTGCGTCCGGCTCGACCAGCAGGTCCTCGGGCCGGACCCCGAAGGTGGCCGCCCCCGCCACGTCGCCCGGTGCCGCCCAGGTGATGCCGTCGGCGGAGAACACCCGGTCCGCCACCACGCCGCGGACCAGATTGGTGCTCGGCGAACCGATGAAGGCCGCGACGAACTCGTTGGTCGGCGTGCCGTACAACTCCGCGGGCGTACCCCGCTGAGCAACCCGCCCGCCGTCGAGCACCACCAGCTGATCGGCGATGGTCATCGCCTCCTCCTGATCGTGGGTGACGTAGAGCGCAGTGATCCCCAGCTCCTGCTGCAGACGCCTGATCTCAGAACGCAACTCGACGCGCAACTTGGCGTCCAGGTTGCTCAGCGGTTCGTCGAAGAGGAACACCGACGGCGTGCGCACCAAGGCCCGGGCGATGGCGACGCGCTGCTGCTGACCGCCCGAGAGCTGACGCGGTTTGCGATCGAGCAGCGCGGTGATGCCGACCTGTTCGGCTGCCGTGCGGGATCGGCTCGCGGCCTCCTGTTTGCCCACCCCAGCGTTGCGGAGCGGGAAGGAGATGTTGCCCAGGACGGTCAGGTGCGGATAGAGCGCATAGTTCTGAAAGACCATGGCCACATCGCGGGCACGCGGCGAGGCTGCCGTGACGTCCCGGTCGCCGATGCGCACGGACCCGTCGTCCGCAGACTCCAAGCCCGCCAGGATCCGCAGCGTCGTCGACTTACCGCAACCGGACGGCCCGACCAGTACCGTGAGCGTGCCGTCGTCGAGCACGAGGCTCAGATCGTCGACCACGGCGTCACCGCCGAATCGCTTGGTGATGCCGCGCAGTTCGACGGTGCTCACTTGGTCGCCCCCGCCGCGAGCCCGCCGACCAGGTAGCGCTGGGCGAGCAGCGCCAGCACGTACACGGGCGCGATTCCCATCAGTCCGGCGGCGGCCTGCTGACCGAATTGAACGGTGCGGTCGCCCTGAAACAGCGATAGTCCCACGGTCAAGGTCTGGCTCTCCTTCGTCACTCCGAGGTATACGGCGAACAGAAAGTCGTTGTAGCTGAGGAAGAACACGACGAGGAACGCTGCGACGATGCCCGGCCACAGCAGCGGGAGGATGGCCTTGCGGAACGCACCGGCGACGGACAGGCCGTCGATGACCGCCGCCTCGTCGATCTCGATCGGGATCCGCCGGACGAAGCCGTCGAGCAACCATGCTGCGACCGGAACGCCGGCGATCCCGTTGACGAGGACCAGACCGGCGGCGTGGTTGACGAGGCCGAGATCGCGCAGCAGGAAGAACAGCGGGATGATCGCCACGATCGGTGGTGCGCAGTAACTGGCCAGCAGCGCCGTGAGCAGGCGCTCACCGCGGACGCTGCGTGCGGTGAAGTACGCAGCGGGCGCGGCGATCACGATGGCGAGGACGGCGGCGCCGACCGCGCTCGTCCACGAGTTCTCGAGCATGGTGCCCAGGGCGATGGTGTCGAAGACGGAGGTGAAGTTCGACGTCGTCCACTCGCCGGGCAGCAGACTTGAGTTGAGCACGTCACCGGGCGGGCGTACCGACAGTGATACGAGGTAACCGACCGGCAGCAGCGCCACGGCCACCGCGACGGCCAGCGCCGTCCGCACCGCCCAGCGGCGCGACCCGCCCGTCATGACCGCTCCGACCGCACGACGCGTGCCCGGGCGGCGGTGAACGCGGTGGCGACCGCGCCGACGACGGCGGCGAAGATCAACGTCTGCACCGCGGCGGTGCCCATGTCGAAGCTGCCGCGCAGACCGGTCTGGTAGATGACGTAGGGGGCCAGCGTCGTCGCGAAACCTGGTCCACCCGAGGTGATCGTGACGATCAGGTCAAAGACCTTGTAGCCGATCACCAGCTCCAGGACCAGCACGGCCCACGCGGTCGGGGCGATCGCCGGCCACGTCACCGTCGTGAAGGTGCGCCACGGATCGGCACCGTCGATGCGCGCGGATTCGACGAGTTCCTGCCGTACGACGCCGAGTGCCGCGAACAGGATGAGCGCGGCGAACGGCGTCCACTGCCAGACGTGGATGACGAGCAGGACGAGGAACGCTCCGGTTCCCGACCCCAGTGGGTTGAAGCCGGCCAGCCCGATGACCGAGAACAATCCGGCGAGACCGCCGCCCACGGGGGCGAGCAGCAGTTTCCACGCCACCCCGATGAGGACCGGCGCCGTCACCAACGGCAGCAGCAGCAGTGCGCCGACCGCGCCGAAGCGCGTCCCGCGGGCCCGCAGCAGCAGCGCCAGGGCGAGCCCGAGGGCGGTGGTGACGACCGTCGCCAGGACGGCGAAGGCCGTGGACTTCCACAGCGATGGTACGAACGCCGGCACGGCAAGAGCCGTTTCGACGTTGTCGCCGCCGCTGAAGATCCGCAGCGGATGGGCCAGCGACGAGTCGGTCAAGGCCAGGGCGAGCAGGTAGCCCGTCGGATAGACCAGGAACAGCACCAATCCTGCGATGGCGGGCAGCGCGAGCCAGAGCGGGACGCGTCGCGTCATGTCGCGGCGTTCTCCCAGCTGCCCTGCGCGTTCTCGAGGGACTGCTCGACCGTCTGCGTTCCGGCGATGGCGAGAGCCAGCTGATCGACGAGGTCCTGCAAGAGTTTTGGGGCACCCTTCTGCTTCGGCCAGACCAGCGGCTTGCCGCCGAGTCCCTGCCGGATGGGCTCGATGGCCCTGGTGACCACCGTGGCGTAGCTCGGCGCGCCGAGCACCTCATCCCGCACGGGGTCGATGCCGGCGCCCGGGGTGGAGGACACTGCGAGGTTCTGTGGCCCCGCAGTGGCCCAGCTCAGGAATGCCGCGGCGGCGTCCCGATTCTTCGACGCCGTCGAGATGCCCAGTCCGAAGCCGGAATCGAGCGCTGTGCGTGGTGTCGTGTTGGCACCGCCGACCGGTAGCGACACCGCACCCCAGCGGCCGGCGATCTTCGACGCCGTCGGATCTTCGGCGCGCAACGCCATGTCGGTCCAGGTGTCCAGCAGGGCACCCTGTCCGGACAGGAAGGCCTGATTGGCCTGATCGAATCCGACCTGCAGTGGTGTCGGCAGGGCGACGGGCGCGACGTCGACGAGGTGCTGCAACGCGGCGATCGAGGCGTCAGACGTCAAGGTGGGTCTGCCGTCGGAATCCACCAGTTCTCCGCCGTAGCCGGTGAGCCGGTTGATGAACGAGCAGCCGAGGATCATCGGCACCTGTTGACCGGAGACGATCGCGCCGTAGGCCGCGCCACGGGCGTCCCGGGTGATCTTCGCGGCGACCTCGTCGTACTCGTCCCACGTGGTGGGCGGTGCGACCCGGTACCGATCGAGCAGTTCGGCGTTGTAGAACAGAATGTGGACGTCGCCGTCGTAGGGCAATCCGTAACGCTTGCCGTCGAGCAGTGTGTACGGGTCGTAGATCGAGGGCAGATAGCCGTCCACGCCGATCGGCTGCGCGTTCGCCGCGATCCATTCGGTGAGGTCGACGAGCGCGCCGGCGTCGACGAGGTCACCCAGACCGAAGTAGAAGTAGTCGAAGACGTCGAATTCGCCCGTGCCGCTCTGCACGTCGAGGATCTGCTTGCTGGTGAGCTGGTCGTAGGGCGCCGGCGTGACGTCGAGGGTGCCGCCGGTCTCCCTGTTCCAGGCCGGGGCCAGCACGTCGCGGAACGACGTGACGTGTGGCTGGTTGACCAGGAGCTTGAGCGTCACCCCCTCGAACCGGCCCGATACGGGGGCGTTGGTGGCGAGCGCGTCGCCCCCGCCGGATGAGCCGCAGGCGGCAAGAGCTGGGCCGAGGAGTGCGGCGCCGCCGGCGAGGCCGAACAGCTGCAGCGCACGTCGACGTGAGAGGGCGTTGATCGTCACGTGGCGTGACGGTACGAACCCGGGGCCGACTCGGTCGATGGATAAACTCAGCGCGATCTTGGGTTCGGACCCTCGAATTCCCCGGCGAGGTAGGCGCTGCGGCAGGCGCGGCGGGCGAGCTTGCCGCTCGTGGTACGCGGAATCGACCCCGCCGGAACGAATCTCACGTCGGCGATGTCGACGCCGTGCCGGTCGCGCACCGCGGCGCGGATCGCCTCGACGGCGGGCGCCGGATCGGTACGGCTGGTCCGCGCCGCCCGCTCGGCGACGATCACCACCCGGCCGTCGGGCACGGTGAACGCCGCCGCGTATCCGCGTCGCACCAGTGCGGAGGCGTCGGCGGCGGTGGCTTCGAGGTGCTGCGGGTAGTGCCGGAGCCCGTCGACGGCCACGACGTCGGCGAGCCGTCCCGTGACGTACAGCTCGCCGTCGAGGTAGCAGCCCAGGTCGCCGGTGCGGAGCCAGGCGGCGCCGTCGGGAACGTCACCCGCGTGCCCGTCGGTTCGTCGCGAGGCCAACGTGGCTCCGAAGGCGCGCCGCGTCTCCTCGGGTCTGCCCCAGTACCCGCGGCCGACGTTGGCGCCGTGCAGCCAGGGTTCGCCCACCGTGCCGTCGGGGACCTCGTCGGCCGTCTCCGGGTCGACGATCACGCACCACTGGCTGCGGGCCACCTGCCCGCACGACACCAGCGCGACCGCGTCGGGTGCGTCCGGCGACACCGGCACGACGTGGTCGGCCACCAGGCGTTCGCGGTCGACGTGAATGACCGTCGGTCGTGCGTCGGGCGCGATCGTCGAGACGAACAGCGTGGCCTCGGCGATGCCGTACGACGGCTTGAACGCCGTGGGCGACACACCGTACGGCTCGAAGGCCTCGGTGAACGTGCGGATCGCGTCGGCGCTGACCGGTTCGGATCCGATGATCATCGCGACGTCGTGCAGGTCGACGTCGTCACCCGGCTCGGGGACGCCGCGCTGCGCGGTCCACTCGTAGGCGAAGTTCGGGGCGGCGGTGACCACGCGGCCCACCCGGGCGGCGTCGGACAGCGCCCGGATCCAGCGCTGCGGACGGCGGATGAACGCCGTGGGTGACAGCAGCGTCGTGTGGCCGCCGTAGACGGCGGGGAAGCCGATCATCGACAGGCCCATGTCGTGGTAGAGCGGTAACCAGCTGACGCCGTGGGTGTTTCGATCGAGGAGGTCGATCGACAGGATCATCTGGATGAGGTTGGTCCCCACCGCGCGGTGGGTCACCTCGACGCCCACCGGCGCGCGCGTCGAGCCGGACGTGAACTGCAGGTGCGACACGTCCTCGACGTCCAGGTCGACCTCGGTGACGTCGTCGCCGGCGGCGTCGTCGATCTCGTCGACGGCCACGACGTGCGGGCGGCGGGACGCGGGAAGGGTGGGCAGGAACGCGTCGACGGCCCCGCGGGCGCCGCCGGTCGTCAGGATCAGCGTGGGGCCGGCGTCGGCCATGGCGGTGCCGAGACGTTCGGCGTGGCCGCGCAATTCGGGCGCGAAGAGTGGCACCGCGATGGTTCCCGCCTTGATCGCGCCGAAGAACCCGACCACGTAGTCGAGGCCCTGCGGGGCCAGGATCGCGACCCGGTCCCCCGGCGAGGTGAACCGTTGCACCGTGGCCGCGACGGCGGCGATGCGTACGCCGAGCCGCCGCCACGTCATCTCGACGGCCACGCCGGCGTCGGACCGGGTGTGGTCGAGGTAGCGGTAGGCGACGCGGTCGCCGACGTTCGCGACGTTGCGGTCGATCAGCGAGATGAGGTTGACGCCCGGCGGCAGGACCACGCGCCCGCGCGCATCCAGGCAGTCCTCGATGCGCAAAAGACCGGTGCGGCTTGACGACTCCCGTCGGACGCTCGAGGCCATGACGTCAGTCTAGGCCGCGCTCCGAGGGCGGTCGTCGGTCCGTGACGGTGGTCACGGCCGGCCACACCGGTCTCTGCGGTGAACGGGGGTGGGTCAGCCCGCGGCGGCGAGTGCCGCGTCGTAATCGGGCTCCTGGCCGATCTCGGGAACCAGTTCGGTGTAGGCGACGTTGCCGTCGGCACCGACGACGACGACCGCACGGCCCAGCAGTCCCGCCATCGGACCGTCGGCGATCGTGATGCCGTAGTCCGCGCCGAAGCTGTCGCGGAACGCCGAACCGGTGGTCACGTTCTCGATGCCCTCGGCACCGCAGAATCGCTTCTGCGCGAAGGGCAGATCGTTCGACACGCACACGACGGTGGCACCGCCGGCGGCGGCACGCTCGTTGAAGGTGCGGACGCTGTTGCCGCAGACCGGGGTGTCGACCGACGGGAAGATGTTCAGCACGACGGACTTCCCGCGGAACTGCTCGCTGTCGACCACGCCGAGGTCGGTGCCGGTCAACGTGAACGACGGGGCCGGGCTGCCGACCGCGGGCAGTTCGCCGACGGTGTTGATGGGGTTTCCGCGCAAGGTTATCTGTGCCATGGGCACAGTCTGCCAAGCCGGAGCGGCGGGTGGGCGGTCAGGGTGCTCGCGGGAGTCACCGTGGGGTGCGCGTCACCACTCGATGATGCGTACGAGGTAGGGCGCCATGTCCGTGGTGCGCACCGGCGACACGGCCACCGCGGTGTCGCTGACGCCGACCATCTTGCCGTTGCCGACGAACATCGACACGCTCTGCGTGCCGTCGGGGCCGTAGAAGAGGAGGTCGCCCGGCAGGGCCTGGGAGGGCAGGATCTTGCGGCCGACCTTGTACTGCTCGCCCGACGAGCGCGGCATCTTGATGCCGGCGCCGGCGAAGGCGTACACG
This sequence comes from Mycobacterium sp. PTI7, assembly GCF_056679845.1. Classification (NCBI taxonomy): domain Bacteria; kingdom Bacillati; phylum Actinomycetota; class Actinomycetes; order Mycobacteriales; family Mycobacteriaceae; genus Mycobacterium; species Mycobacterium sp. PTI7. The sequence goes on along the minus strand of NZ_CM155252.1, from coordinate 2,101,868 downwards.
ATCAGGCCGGACGCGTCGAAGCCCGCCACCCGCGGTGCGGTCGGCGCGGCGGGGGCCGCGGGCACCAGGAGGCTGGGGACCAGCGGATCGGGGTTGGCCGCCGCCAGGCCCGTCGCGGACTGCTCGGGCTGCATCGCGCGCTCGGCGCTCGCCGGGGGCAGCGAGGGGCCGTTGACGTCGCCGCCGCCGTAGGTGAACGGCACGCCCTGCTGGGAGAGGGCGCGCTTGACCACCAGGTCGATGGCTTGCTGGCGCTGCGCGGGCGTCGCGTAGGTGTCCGCGTTCGCCACGCCCGCGAACAGCATGGCGAAGCTGATCGCCATGGCGGTGATGGCGGTGAATGCCCTGGTGCGTGTCATCGTTCTTCCTACTTCTGCAGTCGGCGGCCACGTGTGCTGGAGCCGTGGTCGAAGGAGTCACACGAATCACTCGAGTCACACCCGTCTCAAGTGTGCCAGTCCTCCTGTCAATAACCGGGTGTCGGTCGCGAACTTTGTCGGACCGTGACCGAACGGTTATCACCGGGTGTGTGCCCAATCACGTTTTGCTGGTTGCGGTTTCGCATGCCACGCCGAACGGTCGCCGTGCGAGGATGGCGGACGTGATGCCGATGCCGGAACAGCCCTGGTCGACCGCGCTGTGGAGTTCGATCGAACCGGTCTTCGACGCGATCCTCGCCCACCCGTTCATCACCGGCCTCACCGACGGGACCCTCGACGACGCGGCCTTCGCGCACTACGTCGCGCAGGACGTGTACTACCTGCGCGACTACGCGCGGGCCCTGGCGATCGTCGGGGCGAAGGCGCCGACCCTGGCGGACACCGCGATGTTCGCCCGTCACGCCGCCGAGGTGCTGGACGTCGAGTTGGCGCTGCACGGGTCACTGCTGCCCGAACTGGGGCTGGACGTCGACGCGCTCGAGGCGGCGCCGGTCGCCCCCACCACCACCGCGTACACCAGCTACCTGCTGGCCGCCGCCTATGGCGGGAGCTTCGCCGAGGGGCTGGCCGCGATCCTCCCCTGCTACTGGATCTACGCGCGGGTGGGCGCCGCACTGGCCGAACGCGGCTCGACCGATCCGCGCTACCAGCGCTGGATCGACGGATACTCCGGCGAGGAGTTCGCCGCGACCGTCGCCGAGGTGCTGGTGCTCACCGACCGCACCGGCCCGACGCTGTCCGCCGACGACAGGGCCGCCGCTGGTGACCACTTCGTGACGACCGCGCGCTACGAGTGGATGTTCTTCGAGGCCGCCCACCGCCGGGAAGCCTGGCCGGTCTGATCGGTTCGCCACGTAAACCGTTGTCGGACAGACACTTCGGTTACGCGGCCAGCGGGTCCGGAATGTGAGTGGCAGGCAGGTGGCAGGCACTGCCACGGGCGCGGTCGTCGACGGCGGCCGGAGGACGTCACGTCCCGAGTTTCAGGTGGCCGCGCTCGGGAACAACCGCACCATCACCGACGTTGACGAGACGCTGTACCAGAACTCGAGAGGACATTGCCATGGCTACCGATTACGACGCACCGCGCAAGACCGAAGCCGACGATGTCGCCGACGAGTCACTAGAAGCCCTGGCGGGCCGTCGCAACGACGCCGCCACCGCAGTGCTCGACGTCGACGACGGTGACGAGGGGGAACTGTTCGACCTCCCCGGCGCAGACCTCTCCGGTGAGGAACTGACCGTCCGGGTCGTGCCGAAGCAGGCCGACGAGTTCACCTGCTCGCGCTGCTTCCTCGTCCAGCACCGCAACCGGATGGCGCTGCAGACCGATCAGCAGCAGATCTGCTCCGACTGCGTCTAGAGCGCGTCGATCGTCCGGGCGATCCGGTCGAGCATCGCGTCCACCTGATCCGCGTCGAGTCCCCGCTTCCCCAGCGGGGACTTCGTGAATCCGACGCTGCGCACGTCGGCGGCGGACAGGTGACCCCTGCCGTCGAGGCGCCGCGCCGCCAGCTGCAGGAAGTCGTAGACCGACTTCTCCTCGTATCCCCGCTTGTTCCACGGCGACTTCTCGAACGTCGTGGAACGGACCTCGTCGGCCGTGAGCGCGGAGTCGCCAGTAGTCACGCCTGCCGATGGTAGGCGCGTCACCGCGCGGCGAGGTAACCGATCAGCGTGTCCGCCATGGCGGGGATGGCCTCGCGCGCGACCACCTCGTAGCCGTGGGTGCTCAGCGTCGGTAGGCACAGCAGACCCGCCCGCGGCGCGATCCCGCCGGCCTTGGCGTGCGACGCGTCCGACTCGAACGCCCCGAGCACCGCGGCCTGCGGCGACGACCCCGACTCGGTGGCGCTGCGCATCAGATGGTCGGCGACCGACTTGTCGTACACGCTCAGTGCGTCGCCGTACGCGACGATCGGTCCCCCGCGACCGCCGTCGAGTACTCCGCCTCGGCCGGGCCCACCTCCAGCGCGATCACCAGGTCGCCGGGCAGGGTGCGGGCTGCATACGCGCCTCCCACGCCACCGATCTCCTCGTTGGTCGTGAACACCAGGTAGGCGTCGATGGACGGCCGGATCCCGCGCTCCCGCATGCGCCTCGCGGCCAGCAGCAGGGCGGTGACCGGCGCCCGGTCGTCCATGAAGTAGCAGCCGAGGTAGTCGCCGAACTCGACGAGCGTCCGCTTGCTCCGGTCGACGCACACCCGCGTGCCCGGTCCGACCCCCGCCGCCGACAGCTCCTCGGTGGTGCGGCCGGTGAACACGTAGACGTGCAGCCAGTCCAGGGCCTTGTCGCCCTGGTCCGGCTTGGTCTCCCAGATCGACTGGCTCTCCTTCGTCGTGTGCTCCGACCCGAGGGTCAACACGCCACACAGCGTCTCGCCGTCGCCGAGGATCGCCACCGGGCCGAGACCGAAGTTGCCGGGATACATCGTGCCCAGTGGTGACAGGCGCAGCGAGCCGTCCGGTTCGACGCGCTTCACCAGCATCGACAGCTCGTCTAGGTGTGCCATGACCCGCGTCGCCCGGGCGTCCGCCCGGTCCGCGCCGTGGATCAGCCCGATCAGGTTGCCTGCCTCGTCCACCCAGGTCTCGTCGGCGAGCGGTTCGAGTTCGCGGCGGCAGACGTCGCGCACGGCGTCCTCCTGACCGCAGGGTCCGTAGGTACTCAGCAGCTCGCCGAGCAGGGGCCGGAAGTCGTCGTCGGTCACCCGGAGGGGCTACCCGCTCGGGATGCGAACAGTCAGTCCAGCACCGAGCGCACCAGCCGGCGCCACCCGTCGACCCTCGCGGGATCGGTCACCGCATACCGCCGGACCAGCGCGGGGTCGGGACCGGGCGGCATGGGCGCAACGGGAAGCCGGCCGTTCCTCGGCAGCAACGACCGTCCCTCGCCGACGACGTCGCCGTCGAGCAGCGCGCGGGTGCCGAGCGTGCACGCGTACGGCAGCGCGGGCAGTGACCCGGCCAGCGCCAGCCCCGCGGCCAGCCCGATCGAGGTGCCGAACGTCGAGGTGACTACGCACGGCAGGCCGACCGTCTCGGCGACGCGCAGCGCCCGGCGGACGCCGCCCAGCGGCGCGCACGCCAGGACGGCGACGTCGGCGGCGTCGGCCAGGGCGTCCAGGTCCCCACCGACGGCGGGCATCGCGATCCGCACGCCCACCCGCCGGCGCACGGCGGCGACATCGCCGAACTCCCGGCACGGCCGCTCGACGTACTGCAGGTCGCCGACCGCGTCGACGATGGCGCCGATCGCCCGGATCGCGGTGTCGGCGTCCCACCGGCCGCCCGCATCGCAGCGGACGGCGCCGCCCGGGCCGAGAGCGTCGCGCACCGCGACGACCCTCGCGACGTCGTCGTCGATCGGCCCGGTCCCGACGGTGACCTCGGCGACCGCGCACCCCGACTCGGCGGCGAGCGCCGCGGCGCGCGCGGGATCGACCGCCGGGATGGTCGCCGCGATCGGCACGTCGCCGCGCAGGGGTTCCGGCCAGCCGACGGTGCCGGGTTCGGTTGCGGCGGTGAGCCATCGGGTCAACCCGTCGGCGGTGCTGCCGGGCCACGGCGCGAACTCGCCCCAGCCCTGCGGCCCTTCGAGGAGGACGCCCTCGCGCACGGTGAGTCCGCCCGCCCCGTACCGGACCGGGATCGCGAAGACCGGCGCGGTGTCGAAGTCGATCAGCGTCCTCACCGGGCCCAAGCTAGTCACGCCGGGGCGACGGCTACCCGCCGGGTGGCTCCCAGTGCACGACCTTGACGCACGTCATCTCGTCGAGCAGTTCGGGACCGAACCCGAAGCCGTTGCCGCTGGCCCGCCGGGGCTCCGCGGCGCCACCCGGCGCGCCCCCGAACACCGCGTTGATCTTCACCGTGCCGACGGGCAGCGAGCGCCACGCGGTCTGGGCATGGGTCATGTCGGCCGTGAGTACCGTCGCCGCGAGGCCGTACCGGTCGTCGCACGCCTCGGCCAGCGCCGTCTCGAAGTCCGGCACCACCCGCACGGGCGCCACCGGCCCGAACGTCTCCTCGCGCATCACCAGCATGTCCGGCGTGCAGTCGGTCAGCACCGTCGGAGGGTAGAAGGTGCCCGGGCCGGGGCGCGGCTCACCGCCGGTGCGCACCGTCGCGCCGGAGCGCACCGCGTCGGTCACGTGCCCGTGGACCGCGTCGCGCTGTCGTCCGTCGACCACCGGCCCGATCCGGGCGTCCCACTCCCGCGCCGCGGTCACCAGTTCGGCGACGAAGGCGTCGGCGGCGGGTGCGACGACGTAGATGCGTTCCACCGACGTGCAGATCTGGCCGGCGTTGGCGAACGCGCCCAGCGCCGCCTGCTCCGCGGCCCACCGCGGGTCGACGCCCGCGTCGACGATCAGGGCGTCGTTGCCGCCGTTCTCCAGCAGCGCCTTGGCACCGCGTCGGGCGCACGCCGCGGCGATCTGCCGTCCGGTGGCGGTGCTGCCGACGTGCGCCACGGCCGCCACCCGGTCGTCGTCGGCCAACCGGGCGCCCACTCCGTTGCCGCCCAATTGCCCTGCAGCACGCGGCCGCCGTGCAGCGGACCGAGTTCGGCGTACTGGACGAGCGTGGCCGCGCCGGCCTCGACGCCCCCGAGCGCGTCGGCGCGCGGCTTGCCGGCCTCGCGCTCGTTGAGGTCGGCGAGCTCGTCGGCGGCCGCGGCGACCGATGCGGCGGCCGCGGTGAGCGCGGCGGCGCGTTCGGCGGGGGCGGTGCGCGCCCAGCCCTCGCCGGCGCGGACGGCGGCCTCGACGGCGGCGTCACACGCCGACGGTCCGGTGACGGGCAGGCGGGTGACGACGTCACCCGTCCGCGGATCGAGCACTGTCAGTTCGATGGTGTCGGTCACTGTCCTCCTCGGATCACGACCGGCTCGTCGGTGTCGACCGACCGCCGGATCGCGGCCCGGGGTACCCGCTGTCCGTCGCCGAAACCACCGTCTCGGAGCGGGACCGCAGGTGGCCGGGCGTCAGCCCAGTCGCTCGCCGTAGACCCTGTCGACGGCCAGCGTCATCAGCACCCGGCGGTCGGACACCATCACCGCGCGGTACTCGTCCCAGTCGGGATGCTCGCCCGCCGCCGTGCGGTAGTAGTCGACCAGCGCCTCGACCTCCGGGCCCGCCGGATCGGTGCCGGGTCCGATCAGCGTGACCGGTCCCTCGGCGGTGGCCCAGGACCGGCCGTCGGCGCTGGTGACCTCGAGTGCCGCCCGCGGGTCGCGGCGGAGGTTGGCGGTCTTCGCGCGGCCCTCCGTCATGGACACCCGGATGGTCTCGGAGGCGCGGTCGTAGAACGGCGTGACGGGCGACAGTTGCGGCAACCCGTCGGACTTGATGGTGGCGAGGACCCCGAGCCGGGCGTCGGCGAGCAGGTCTCGAGGATCGAAGGCGTCGGACATGGTGGGCGCAACCAGCGGCCGGACTACGGCATTCCCGGCGCGCGCGGCCCGACTGACACCATGGACGGCGTGACGGAGGACGACGGCGTGGCGGGACACGTCGCCACCCAGGTCGGCGAGTGGGCGCTGCGGGCCGACGGCCCACCGCGGCGCGGCTTCCGCTCGGTGATCCTGCCGGTGACGACGTCCGACGGCGTGCCCGCGGCGCTCAAGGTGGCCATCCCCGGCGTCGCCCCCGTCGAGGACCACCTGGTGCTGCGCCGGTGGGCGGGCGCGGGTGCGGTCCGGCTGCTGCGCGCGGATCCCCGCCGCGGCGCGCTGCTGCTCGAACGCGCGCTGCCGCGCGATCTCGTCGACCTCTGGGACGTCGAGGCGTGCGAGGTGGTCGCGGCGCTGTACCCGCGGTTGCACGTCCCGGCCATGCCGCAGCTGACCGACCTCGCCGACCTGGTCACCGGTTGGGTCGACGACCTTGCCGCCCTCCCCCGCAGCGCACCCATCCCGCACCGACTCGTCGAGCAGGCCGTCGGCGTGGGTCGCGACCTCGCGACCGACGCCGCCACCAGTGCCACGGTCCTGCACGGCGACCTGCACTACCGCAACGTGCTGGCCGCCGAGCGCGAGCCGTGGCTGGTGATCGACCCCAAGCCGCTCAACGGCGACCCGCACTACGAGATCGTCCCGATGCTGTGGACCCGGTGGGACGACCTCGCGGGCGACACCCGCGACGGCATCCGCCGACGGTTCTTCGCCCTGGTCGACGCGGCCGGGCTGTCCGACGAGCGGGCCAGGGACTGGGTGGTGCTGCGGATGGTGTGCGACGCGATGGTCGCGCTGCGCGCCGCCGAGGTCGATCGGTCCTGGCTGACGACCTGCATCGCGGTGGCCAAGGCCGTGCAGGGCTGAGCGGACGTCAGACGCGGCGGTTCAGCTCGGCGCCGATCAGGGGTGCGATCTTGTCCGCCATGTAGGCGTGTCCGGCGTCGGTGGGGTGCACGCCGTCGCCGCCGATCAGCTCGGGTCTGCCCACGAACCAGCCCTCGGCGATCGGGTCGACGAAGGTGGCGCCCGCGACGCCCGCGGTCAGCCGCAACACGTCGCGGATCTGCAGGACGGCGGGGGGAACGTCGGCGGTCGGCCACGGCGGACCGATCACCAGCAGCCGCGCCGACGGCGCCGTGCCACGGGCGAAGTCGAAGGCGCCCCGTGCCATCGAGGCGAGCGTCAGGGGGTCGACGCCCTGATCGTTGCGCGACCCGTAGAACACCACCAGTGTGTCGTCGGGGTGTACCGCACGCGGCGCCAGGTCGCCGAAGACGCTGTTCTGGTAGCCGCGTACGACGTACCCGGCGCGGCCCTCCGCGGCGACGTCGGCGTCCACCTGGGTGCCCTGCCGGGCGAGCTGCCGCCACGCCAGCGTGGTCCAGTTCCTGGCGCCGTTGCCGCCCTCGTTGCTGCCGGTGGTGTACGAGTCGCCGACGATGGCGATGGGGATCGACGGCGCGTCGCGGCCCGCCATGGTGATCTCGGGTGTGGCGGGGTTCGTCCACGCGCCGGCCAGCACCATCAGTGCGAGCAGCATCGCCACCGAACGGCCCACCAGGTACCTCCACATTCAGCCGGCCGAGGCCGGACGCGACGTCAGCCGGCGCGGGCCGGACGGGGTTCCGATCGGGGGTCGTGATCGGAGAGGTTCTGCAGCCTACCGCCGCCGGCTGAGTCCTTCGCCGACGCGTCGCGCGGTGCGGTCGCCACCCCTCGGACGTCGACCATCCGCCGCATCCAGTGCCGGGCCGGTTCCTCGACCAGGTGGTACATCAGGCAGCCGACGCCCAGGGCGGCGGCGAGCAGGCCGAGCAGGATGACCACGCCCGCGGGGCCCGCCAGCGTCAGCTCGAACTGCTTGGTCGCCCAGATCCACGCGTTGTGCACGATCTCGTGCACCATGTACAGCCCGAACGACACCTGGCCGAGGTACACCATGACCCGCGTGGACAGCAGGCGCGGGAGCGTCCCCGCCCCGATGGCCAGCGTCACGATCAGTGGCACGAACAGCAGGTCCACCAGGCCGCCGGCGTCGGGGATCCGCGGGTTCGGGTGGGCGTCGAAGTAGTACAGCGCGCCGACCACTCCGGCGAGGATGAGCACGGACGCGCCGCCCGCCAGATGAGCGGCGCGGTCGCCCACCCGGAGCTTGCGCACCGCCGCGCAGGCCAGCGCCCCCGCCGTGAACTGCATGACGATCCTCGGCAGCCAGCTCCACGGGCTGTAGAACTCCCCCGACGCCAGCAGCAGCACCACCGGCGGCAGCGACGCCGCCATCGCGAGCACCAGCAGGCTGCGGGCACGGGTCGCGCGGGCCACCCGGAACACCACCAGGATCAGGCCGCCGAACAGCAGGTAGGCCAGCCACTCGGCGCTGATCGACCAGGCCGGACCGTTCCAGCTGGAGAAGTCGAAGTACGGCTGGAACCAGAGCTGGACCAGGAACAGCTGACGCAGATAGCTGGTGGCGTTGAACTCCGCCGTGCTCTCCGGCGGCACGTGGCCGACGTAGATGGTGAAGATGACGAGCGCTGCCGCGAGGTGCAGCGTCACCAGGTACACCGGCCACACCCTGGCCAGCCGCAGCCACAGGAAGCGGATGGTGGCCCTCGTCGACCAGGTGCGCCCCATCTTGTCCAGGTAGTTCCAGGTCAGCACGAAGCCGCTGAGGATGAAGAAGAGGTCGACGCCCTGCGCGCCGCGATCGAGGACCGGGCTCAGCGCCGACGAGAATCCCGGTGCGGCCTCCCAGAACAGCGGCCGGAAGTGGAAGAGCACCACCCACACGGCGGCGACGATGCGAAGACCTGTCAGGGCCTTGATCTCACCGCTGCGCACAACACTCATTCCGTACGACTTCTCGAATTCCGTCTTCGCGTCACTGGCACGTCTCGGGGACGTCACTGCCCTGGGCTGCCGGGGTTCGGTGACCAGGCGGACAGCACTGGCAGGGTAACAGCGCGGGGCGGCCGGTGGCGCGGCCCGCGACCTGTGTGATCGCTGGCAGCCCGGTGGGATGCAGCCGGTCGCGGCCCAGCTCGGGCGCGGTGTCCGCCGGAGGTGGGTGGCTCTGCGCTCTATGCCTACCAGGCTCTGCTGCAACGGGATTCGATGCCGGATCGGACGGGACGGTTCGCTGGTGGTGGCCGGCGGTTGCGTCCGGCGCGTGGCCTGGCCGGGCCCGGCCGGACCGCCGTCGCGGGCCGCCCGGCGACCGTCGGCCCGGGCGCGTCGCGACCGAGGCCGGGACCACTTTCCCCCATCCCGGCGCCGCGCCGCGGCCACGGGGTCCACACTCCACGGTGAAGCCCGCGCCACAGCCCCGGCGCGGCGTGACCGAAGCGAGCCCGCATGCCCCTGAAGGATCTCCAGCCACCACGCCGCGTCGTCCTCGCCGGTGCCGTCCTCGGGGTGGCCGCCACGGCCGCCGCGTGCAGCAGCGACGGTGAGGGCGCCCAGCCGTCCGCCGCGTCGACCGCCGCCGGACCGCCGGGAACGCTGACCGCGACGGCGGACGTCCCCGTCGGATCCGGCGTGATCCTCGACGACGTCGTGGTCACCCAACCCACCGCCGGGGTGTTCAAGGGCTTCTCCAGTGAGTGCCCGCACGCCGGCTGCAAGGTCTCCGAGATCGCCGACGCGACCATCGTCTGCCGGTGCCACGGCAGCACCTTCGACCTGGAGGGCGCCGTCGTGAAGGGCCCAGCCACCAAGCCCCTCGAGCCGAAGGCCGTCGCCGTCCGCGGCGATTCGATCGTCGCCGGCTGATCCGCGGTCGCGGTGCGAGGATGGCCGGGTGAGCACGCGCTGGCAGCAGACCGACGCCCCTCGCGGCGACGAGTACGACGACCGCTGGCGGACGCTGGAGGCCGATGGCCGACCGATCCACGGTGAGGCCGACCTGGTCGACGGCCTGCTCGACGAGATCGGTGGCTCCCGGGTGCTCGACGCCGGCTGCGGCACCGGTCGCGTGGCGATCGAGCTGGCCGGGCGCGGCCGGTCGGTCGTCGGGGTCGACCTGGACGAGGCGATGCTGTCGGCCGCCCGTGCGAAGGCGCCGGGGTTGACGTGGGTGGCGGCCGACCTGACCGACGTGGCCGGGCTGGGCGGCGACCCGTTCGACGTCGTCCTGCTCGCCGGCAACGTGATGATCTTCGTGGAGCCGGGCAGCGAGGCCCGCGTGCTCGCCGCCCTCACCGCGCGGCTGGCGCCCGGCGGGCTTCTCGTCGCGGGCTTCCAGGTGGAGCCGCGGCTCCCGCTGGACCGGTACGACGCCCTCGCCGCCGATGCCGGACTGCGGCTCGTCGCGCGGTGGGCGACCTGGGACCGCGAGCCGTTCACCGGCGGCGACTACGCGGTGTCGGTGCACGGCCGGGCGGACGCGTGACCGACGCGCTGCCGACGCCCGACGGACGCCTGCCCCACCTCGCCGACGTCGTGCCCGCGGTGCTCACCGCGATGGGTGCGACCGGCTTCTCCAGCCCCATCGACCTGCCCGCCGACGTCTCGGGTGCGTGCGTGCTGCTGATCGACGGCCTGGGCGCCGACCTGCTCGACGCGCACGCCGCCGACGCGCCGGTGCTCGCCGGGATGCGGGGCCGGGCGCTCAGCGTCGGCTTCCCGTCGACCACCGCCGCAGGGCTGGCCGCCGTCGGCACCGGACACCGCTCGGGCGAACACGGCATGGTCGGCTACAGCTTCCTGCTGCCGGGCACCGGCGTCGTCAACGCCCTCACCTGGCGACCGCACCCCTGGGGCGACGACCTGCGTGGCCGCGCGGAACCCGAACGCGTGCAGCCACTTCCGACGACGTTCGAACGGGCGGCGACGGCCGGCGTCGCCGTCAGCGTCGTGTCGGCCGCGAAGTTCGAGGGATCCGGCCTGACCCGCGCGGTGCTGCGCGGCGGGCGCTACGTCGGCGTCCACGCCATCGGCGACCTGGCCGCGCGCGTGCGCTCCGTGATCGACGACGGCGGCTTCTGCTACGGCTACCACGCCGACCTGGACATGCTCGGCCACCTGTACGGGCCGGGATCGGACCCGTGGCGGATGCAGCTGCGCCAGGTCGACCGCCTCGTCGAGTCCGTGGTCGACGGCCTGCCGCCCGGCGGCCTGCTCGCCGTGGTCGCCGACCACGGGATGGTGGCCGTCGACACGGCACGGACAGTCGACGTCGACGACTCCCCCGGACTGCTGCGCGGCGTCGCCGCCATCGGCGGGGAGGTGCGGGCCCGGCACGTCTACGTCGACCGCGGCGCCGCCGACGACGTCCTCGCCGCCTGGCGGGGCACGCTGGGCGACCGGGCCTGGGTGGTGTCGCGCGACGAGGCGATCGCTGCCGGCTGGTTCGGTCCGCGGGTGTCCGACGGTGTCCGGGCGCGTATTGGTGACGTGATCGCCGCCGCCCGCGACGACGTGGCACTCGTCCGCCGCGCGACCGAACCGGTGGAGTCGTCGTTCATCGGCCACCACGGGTCGCTGACGACGGCCGAGCAGCGGGTACCACTGCTGCTCGCCCACCGCTGACCCGGCTACCCTCGACGCCCGTGATCGTCCTGCTGCCGCCGTCGGAGACCAAGCGCGACGGCGGCGACGGTCCGCCGGTGCGGTTCGAGGCGCTTGGCTCCCCCGACCTCGACCCGGTGCGCCGCAGCCTGGCCGACGAACTCGTCGCGCTCGCCGCCGACCGCCCGGCCAGCCGGGCCGCCCTCGGCATCTCCGCCAAGCAGGACGGCGAGATCGACCGCAACGCCGCCCTGCTGACGGCGCCGACCATGCCCGCGATCAGCCGCTACACCGGCGTGCTCTACGACGCGCTCGACGTCGAATCGCTCCGCGGCGCGACGGCGGTGCGGGCGCGGGCCCGGCTGATGGTCGGCTCGGCGCTGTTCGGGCTGCTGCGCGCCGACGACGAGATCCCCGCGTACCGGCTGTCCGCGGGCTCGAAGCTCCCCGGCGGGCAGACGCTGGCCGCGCGCTGGAAGCCGACGCTCGAACCCGAACTCGCCGCGCTGTCCCGCACCGAGTTGGTCGTGGACCTGCGATCGGGCGCGTACGCGTCGCTGGGGCGCGTGCCGGGCGCCGTCGACGTGGACGTGGTGTCGGAGAAGCCCGACGGCAGCCGCGCGGTGGTCAGCCACTTCAACAAGGCCCACAAGGGGCGGCTGGCCCGCGCGCTGGTCACCTCCCGCGCCGAACCCGACGACGCCGCCAAGGTCGCCGCGATCGCGCGGCGGGCCGGCATGACCGTCGAACGCGACGGCAACGCGCTGCTCGTCGTCATCCCCGCCTAGGGGCCGGGATAGATCCCTCGGCGAGCGTGCGTGTCTGCGGGCGACACGCCGAGCCAAAGGGCGAGTTCACGCACGCTCGCGGGAGGCTCAGCGGGGCGGGACCACTGCGCGAACGTCGAGCTTCCGTCGCTCATTCGCATCGGACTCGACGGAAAGTCGACGCTCGCGAGTCCCTCAGCCGAGCGACGTGATCCCGGGCGCCGGCGCGTCCCAGTGATCGGCGTTGACCGCGGCCTGCCACGGCCGCCGCCGCACCGGTCCGTGCCTGCCCCTGGGCCACCCGACCACGACGTGTCCGGCGAGCATCCAGTCGTCGGGCACGCCGATCGCGGTGCGCAGCAGTGTCTCGCCGCCGTAGGACGCCCAGCTCGTCAGGCAGGCGCCCAGCCCCTGCGCACGCGCGGCGAGCAGGAAGTTCTGCATCGCCGGGAAGATCGAGCCGCCGAGCAGCATGTCCGACGCCAGCCGCAGACGCTGCTGGGCGAACAGGATCGACGTGGATTCCCCTGCGCGGTCGTGGAACTCGTAGGTGGCGCGGTTGTCCCGGGCGCGCCGGGACTCGTCGTCCACCGCGGGACGGGTCAGGCCGTAGGCCTCCTCGATGACGGTCAACGCCTGACGCGCGGCCTCGGCGACCACGGCCCGCTGCTCGGCCGACCGCAGCACCACGAAGCGCCAGGCCTGCGCGTTGGCACCCGACGGCGCCCACGTGGCCGCCTCGATGCACCGGGCCAGCACGGCGTCGTCGACCGGCTCGTCGGTGAACCTGCGGATGGTCCTGGCGGTCGACATGACCTCCCAGACGTCGTCTCGGGTGTCCGGCATGACGGGCGTCGTCCCCTTCTCGTCAGCGGTGCGAGGCGCTCAGAGCGTCCCGAACAGCTCGATCGAATTGCCGTCGGGATCGGCGATGAACATCCACCCCATCCCCGGCACGGGCGCGAACTCGGTCGGCGGCTCGACGATCTCGTAGCCGGCCGCGGCGATCTGCTCGGCCGCCGCGCCCAACCCGGTGATCCCGATCGTGAAGTACCGCAGTCCGCCCTGGGCCTTGCCGCCACCCGCGACGGGCGGGGCGGCCGGCGGGGTGTGATAGCTGACGAGCTTGAGGACGCTCCCGCCGAGGACGTATCTGCGCTGCGAACCCTCGGCGAACTCGATCTCGCCCTGCAGTTCCAACCCGAGGAAGCCCTCGTAGAAGGCGACCATCGCGTCGAGGTTGGTGGTGACCAACCCGATCTCGACGGTGGGGCTGAGCAGGTCGAGCTTCACGGTCACCTCGCGCGATCGCAGTCGGGTACTTCCGCGTCGGAGCGTAGCCGTTCGTCAAGCACGCGCGTGGACGTCGTGGCGGCGATTGGCCGAACGCGTCGCGGCCGGCGACCGTAGTCTCACCGCATCCATGCGAGGAGGGACCACCGGTGCAGACGTTCTGGCGCTACGTGCGCATCCAGGCCGGCACCTTCGTGTGCGGCATCGTCGGGCCGATCTTCCTGGTCCTCTTCTTCGCCTTGCAGCCCGACCCGTCGATCAAGTGGATGTACTGGTGGGGACTGCTGATCACGGCGGCCGACGTGCTGATCGCGCTGTGGCTCGTCTCCGGGATGCGGCCGGACCAGGTGGTGCGCGAACCCGAGAACGCCGACGCCGACTGACCCGCCGAACGTGCGGCTACGGCGGCCGAACGGCCGAAATCCCGCCGTACCCGCACGTACGACGCGCACCCGGAACGCGCGGGCACGGACACGCCGCGGCACGGGCCGATTTTCCGGACTGGCAGCGATCTGACAGACTGTGCCGCGAGGGGAGTATTCCTTCGCCGCGGTTTCGTCATCACGTCGTCCAACGTTGGGCGGCCGGTGCCGCGGGCCGCATCATGCGGTGGCAGAGACCTCGGCCGTTTTGTCGCGACCGGAGGACTTTCTCGTGAACGTAACCACCATCGAGTGGGCAGTGACACTGGGCGTGACGCTCGCCGTACTGCTGTTCGACATCATCTTCATCGCCCGCAACCCTCACGAACCCACGTTCAAGGAATGCGCGATCGCGCTGTCCTTCTACGTCGGCCTGGCCATCGCCTTCGGCGTCTGGGTCACGTACTTCCACGGCAGCCAGTACGGCGTCGAGTTCTTCGCGGGCTGGCTCACCGAGTACAGCCTCTCGATAGACAACCTGTTCATCTTCCTGATCATCATGGCCAGCTTCAAGGTGCCCAGGAAGTATCAGCAGGAGGCACTGCTGATCGGCATCATCCTGGCGCTGATCTTCCGCGGCATCTTCATCGCGCTCGGCGCGGTCGCCATCAACCAGTTCTCCTGGATCTTCTACGTCTTCGGCGCGTTCCTCGTCTACACGGCGATCACGCTGGTGCGCGACACCGACCACGACGACGACGGCGAGAACTCCGTCGTGAAGTTCGCCCGCAAGCACTTCACCATCACCGACAAGTGGGACGGTCTGAAGCTGTGGATCAAGGAGGACGGCAAGCGTCTGATGACGCCGATGTTCCTCGTGATCGTGGCGCTCGGCACCACCGACCTGCTGTTCGCGCTGGACTCCATCCCCGCGATCTACGGGCTCACAAAGGAGCCCTACATCGTGTTCACCGCGAACGTGTTCGCGCTGATGGGTCTGCGCCAGCTGTACTTCCTGCTGGGTGACCTGCTGAAGCGGCTGGTGTACCTGTCGTACGGGCTCGCGTTCATCCTCGCCTTCATCGGCGTGAAGCTCGTCCTGCACGCGCTGCACGAGAACGAGCTGCCGTTCATCAACGGCGGCGAGCACGTCCCGGTGCCGGAGATCCCCACGCTGCTGAGCCTCGGCGTGATCATCGTGACGCTGATCGTCACGACGGTCGCGAGCCTCTACAAGACCCGGGTGGTCGACAAGAAGGACGTCGCGGACATCAACACGCTCGACGGCGACGACACCGCTCGGGCCGACGACACCGCCGACCCCACGCAGCCCGTCGACAAGGATCGCAACCTGCCCGGTTCGCCCTAGGGCCGGTCGGGTTGCCGATCGGATCGGCAGCCCGCATGATCCGAGTCGATGGACCTCACCACAGCACGTGAACTGGCCGACATCGACGCCCTCGGGCAGGCCGCCCTGGTGGCCGCCGGTGACCTCACCGCGACCGACCTGCTCGAGGCGGCGATCCTCCGGGTCGACGCCACGCGCGACCTGAACGCCGTCGTCACCGACCTGTTCGACCGTGGGCGCCGGCAGGCTGCCGCGGTCGAGCGGGTCGGCCCGCTGGCGGGTGTGCCGTTCCTGCTCAAGGACCTCGGCGCGTCACTGGCCGGTGCGCCCGAGGCGATGGGCTCGCGGGCACTGCGCACGCACGTCGCAGGGCAGAACGCCTGGATCGTCGACCGCTACCTCGACGCCGGCCTCGTGGTGTTCGGCAAGACCAACACCCCCGAGTGGGGCAACCACTGCACCACCGAGCCGTCGCTCTTCGGGCCGACGGCGAACCCGTGGTCGGCCGACGTCACGCCCGGCGGGTCGAGCGGCGGGTCGGCCGCCGCGGTGGCCGCCGGCGTGGTGCCCGCCGCCTCGGGAGGTGACGGCACGGGCTCCATCCGGGTGCCCGCGTCGTGCTGCGGGCTGGTGGGCCTGAAGCCGCGCCGCGGCCGGACGTCGTTCGCCCCCGGCGCGGGGCACGGCCTCGAGGGCCTGGTCAACGAGCACGCCCTGACGCGCACCGTCCGGGACAGCGCCGCCCTGCTCGACGCGGTCGCCGGATCCGCACCCGGCGACCCGTACACCGCGCCGCGGCCCACCGGGTTCCTCGCGGCGCTCGCCGAACCGGTCGCGGCGCAGAAGGTCCTCACCACCACCGCGTCACCGTTTCCCGGTGCGACGACGCATCCCGAGGTCGCCGCCGCCGTCGACGCCGTGGCCACCGTCCTGCACGGGCTCGGTCATCACGTCGACGCGGGCGCGCCGACCATCGATCCCGACGCGGTCGCCGACGCCATCGCCGTGCTGCACACCGTGAGCAACGCGCAACTGCACGCCTTCGCCACCGACCACCTGGGCCGCGAACCCCGCGAGGACGAGTTCGAGGAGAGCACCTGGGTGATGATCCGGGAGGGCCTCCACACCACCGGGGTGGCCTACGCCGAGGCGATCGGTGCCGTGCACGCCCAGACCCGGCGGTTCGTGGCGGGCATGGGCGATCACGACGTGCTGCTGGTGCCTACGCTGCTGACGTTACCGCCGCCGTACGCCCTGCTCGACCGGCCCCGCGGCACCACCCGCGCGTTCTTCGACGTGGAGTTCGCGACGACGGGATGGACCACCCTGGCCAACGTGACCGGCTGGGCCGCGATCTCCCTGCCGCTCGGCGTCAGCGCGGACGGTCTGCCGATCGGGGTGCAGTTGATGGCGGCCGACGAGACGGTGCTGCTCCAGCTGGCTGCCCAGCTCGAGGACGCGATGCCGTGGCGGGATCGCCACCCGGCCGCCTGGATCGGCGCCTGAGGCGAGGTCAGTCCACCGGGACGGGGTTTGCGGCCGGCACCGGTATGCGTGCCGTGATCGTCGTGCCCACGCCGGTCCGGCTCGCGACGGCGAGTTCACCCGCCACCGCCTCGATGCGGTCCTTGAGGCCGATGAGACCGCTGCCGCCCCCGGTCGCTGCTCCCCCGATGCCGTCGTCGGCGATCACCAGCGTCAACCCGGCGTCGTCGAGCGTCGCCCGCACCACGACCTCGGACGCCTCGGCGTGTTTGGCGACGTTGACCAGCGATTCGGCCACCACGTAGTAGGCCGCCACCTCGATCGACTCGGGCAGCCGGCCCGCCACCGACAGTTCGAGGCCGACGGGCACCACCGAGCGCCGAGCGAGCGTCTTCAGCGCGGGCGCGAGCCCACCCTTCGACAGGATCGCCGGGTGGATGCCCCGCGAGAGTTCCTGCAGTTCGGTGTACAGGTCGGCCATGCCGTTGATGAGGTTCTCCACCTGCTGGCGCAGCGTCGGGTCGCCCTGGGGCATCGACGCCTCCAGCGTCCGCAGCCCCAGACCCAGCGACACGATGCGCTGCTGCGCGCCGTCGTGCAGGTCTCGCTCGATGCCGCGGCGCGCCTGATCGGCCGCCGCCACGATCCGTGAGCGCGAGGCCTTGAGTTCCTCGCGGTTCTCGGCGTTGCGGATCGCCGTCCCGATCAGATCGGCGAAGTCGCAGATCTGCTCCTCGGCCTGCGGCGGCATCGGCTCGGCACGCGCCGAGCCGACGATCAGCGCGCACCGGCAGACGCCGTCGACGACGACGGGCGCGCCGACCCCCGAGCGCAGCCCCAGGTCGCGCAGGCGCGTCGCGATGCTCCCCTCGACCCCGGTGTAGTCGTCGATCCGGGCCGGCGAGCCGGTGCGGTGCACCCGGGCGGTGACGCTGTCGCCGTCGAGCGACAGCCGCTCGCCCACCACCAGCTTGAGCCGGTCGGTGGCGTCGACGGCCGCCAGCACCACGCACGTGTCCTCGGACTCGAACTTGGTCAGCGTGACGTGCTCGACGCCGAGTCCGTGCGCCAGTTCGGTGACGGCCACCGGGTAGATCTCGCCGGGTTCGGCGCCGCGCGCGACCAGGGTGGCGACGCGCCGCAGCGAGGCCTGCTGACGGGCGAGCGCGTCGGCTTCGCGCCTACGCCGCTCGGACTCGGCGGCTCGCAACCGGGCCTGGCCGGCGAGGACGTTGGCCAGCAGCGCCACGGGCAGGAACACGAACAGCGCGGCCGCGACGCCGTCGAGGTGGAAGTACAGGTAGACGAGCGTGCTTGCGACCGACATCGCGACCGCCAGCCCGACGTGCCACCCGGCGGACACGACGAGCACGCCCAGCAGGAAGATCGCGCCGAACGCGTTCTCCGGCGCCACCCGGGCCAGCACCAGCACGACGGCGGTCTCGACGGCGAGGAAGCCGATCGCGACCACGATCCCCCAGCCGAGCGGGCGGGCGTCGGGACGCAGCACCACCCCGAGCAGACGACTGCGGAGCGGTCGCTGCCCATCGAGACGTTCTCCGTGGTCGGTCATCGATCCGGATGGTAGTGCGTCAGCGGTAATACGGTGATTCCCGCTAGCAGCAATGCCGGCGTCGCGCCGCGCTGCCACACTCGAGGCATGTCGAATTCAGGAGGTACCTCGTGCGCTGCCTGATCGTCGACGACAGCGCCAACTTCCGCGATGCCGCGCGCAGCATGCTGGAGCGGGCGGGCATCGACGTCGTGGGCATCGCGAGTAACACCCAGGATGCGCTCGCGCAGTACCGCGACCTGCATCCCGACGTGACGCTGGTGGACGTCGACCTCGGCGCCGAGAGCGGCTTCGACCTGGTCGCCGAACTGCACGGCTGTGACACGCCCGCGCCGTCGACGATCCTCATCTCGACGCATTCCGAACAGGACTTCGCCGACATGATCGCCGCCAGTCCGGCGCTGGGCTTCGTCCCGAAGTTCGCGCTGTCGGCCGCCGCCATCCGGGAACTCGTCGACGGGCGGGACTGACCGGCTCAGAGCGAGTCGAGGTACATGATGACCGCGCGGACGCGACGGTGGTCGTCGCCGGCCTCCGGCAGGCCGAGCTTGGTCAGGATGCTGCGCACGTGCTTCTCGACGGTGCCCTCGGTGACCCAGATCCGGCGCCCGATGCCCGCGTTCGACAGCCCCTCGGCCATCAGCGTCAGCACCTCGCGCTCGCGGGCGCTGAGCGCACCCAGCGGATCGTCGCGCCGGCGTGCCGACACCAGTTCGGCGACGAGTGCGGGGTCCACCACCGACGCGCCACCGGCGATCCGGCCGACGGTGTCGACGAAGTCCGCCACGTCGGTCACCCGGCTCTTGAGCAGGTATCCGATGGAGTGGCCGCCCGCGAGCAGTTCCATCGCGTGGTCGACGTCGACGTGCGACGACAGCACCAGGATCGCGACGCCGGGCCACTCCTCGCGGATCTTCTTGGCGGCGTCGAGCCCCTCGGTCGTGTGCGTCGGGGGCATCCGGATGTCGACGACGGCCAGGTCCGGTTCGGCATCCCGGACCAGGTCGAGCAGACCGGTGCCGTCGCCGGCCTGACCCACCACGTCGAACCCGGAACGCTCCAGCAGGCTCGACAACCCCTCCCGCAGCAGGACGTCGTCATCGGCGACCACCACCCGTATGGCACTCATTCCGGGAATTGTCGCACCCACAGCCACTTCGACGCTCGCTGACAGGCATCGTCGTCCCGCGGCCGTTTGCCACGTTCGCGCGTAAGCGATGCAGCGAAGCCGGTCGGGACGGCATGGCGTGCGTGCGACACTCTTGCTCATGGTCATGTCAATCGATCGCCCCAAGCTGGAAGGCAACGTCGCCGTCGGGGCCAACCGCCAGCTCGGGTTCGCCGAGTTCGGCGACCCGCTCGGCCGCGCCATGTTCTGGTTGCACGGAACGCCCGGCGCGCGCCGCCAGATCCCGATCGAGGCGCGTGCCTACGCCGCGCACCACGGCATCCGGCTGATCGGCATCGACCGCCCCGGCATCGGCTCGTCGACACCGCATCAGTACCCGAACGTCCTGGCCTTCGCCGACGACCTCCGCACCATCGCCGACGTGCTGGGCATCGGGCAGATGGCCGTCATCGGCCTGTCCGGCGGCGGCCCGTACACCCTGGCCTGCGCCGCCGCGATGCCCGACCGCGTGGTGGTCGCCGGCGTCCTCGGTGGCGTCGCGCCGACGGTCGGCGAGGAGGGCATCGGCGGTGGCCTGATGGGCTTCGGCTCGAAGATCGCCCCCGCCCTGCCCGTCGTCGGGTTGCCGTTGCGACTGGCCGCCGTGGGCCTGGTGCGTGCCATCCGCCCCATCGCGCCGGTCGCCCTGTACGCCTACGGCCGGATCTCCCCTCCCGGCGACCGCCGCCTGCTGGAACGCCCCGAGTTCGGCGCGATGTTCCTCGACGACCTGCTCAACGGCAGCCGCAAGCAGCTCGCCGCCCCGTTCGCCGACGTGGCGGTGTTCGCCAAGGACTGGGGATTCCGGCTCGACGAGGTCAAGGTGCCGGTGCGCTGGTGGCACGGCGACAAGGACCACATCGTGCCGTTCGCGCACGGTGAGCACGTGGTCGCCCGGCTTCCCGACGCCCAGTTGACCGCGCTGCCCGGTGAGAGCCATCTCGGCGGCCTGGGTGTCGCCGAGGAGATCATCGGCTCGCTGATCGATCTCTGGGACGAGGTCGACGGGAAGCGCTGAGCGACGGTCAGCCCGGCCGGCCCATCACGCCGTCGAGCCAGTCGAACACGTACCCCTCGAACAGGGTTGCGCCGAATCCCTCGCAGTGCCCGCCCGCGCCCTCCGCGGCGCTGAACGTCGTCAGCCGCTTGGGGCACGTCAGCTGCTCGTAGAGCACCTCGCCCTGCGCGGCGAAGTCGCCCTCCCCCTCGGTCAGCAGCGTCGGGCAGCGGATCTCGCCGGCGACGCCCTCGAGGCTGAACTGGAGCTGCCTGCGGAGGAAGTCGCCCACGGTGACCGCGCCCATGGCGGCCATCCGCGACCCGAACCACTCCCGGGACCGGGCGTCGGTCACCAGGCCCTCGAGTGCGGCGTCCACCTCGGGGTCGGCGTCGCGCACCCGGTCCAGGAACCGATCCGGATCACCGGGCACGCTCGCGGCGAGTGCGCCGAGACGTGACGCGAAGTCGTACTGGCCGGGATCGGCGATCAGCGCCGCCACCCGCTGCTCGAAGGCGGCGGCACGCGGGCCCAGGTATCCGCCGAACGAGCGGCCGAGGACGGCCACCGCCTGCGGGTGCACGCCGGTCTGCTCCAGCAGCCAATCGAACGCGACGCCGAACGGCACCTCGAAATCGGGCCGGAGGGCCGTGCCGTGCTCGACCAGCATGCCGCCCTGCCCGGGGCCCTCGAAGACGAAGAAGTTGTAGCCCCGCGGCAGCGCCATGTACCCGGTCGCGGCGTAGCCGGACTCGGCGGTCGAGTCGAATCCGCAGGGCGCCAACACCGTCGGACGTGGCACTCCGTCGTCGGCGGCCTTGAACAGGTAGCCGGTCATCGTGGCGCCCTCGAACGGGATCTCGGCCACGATGCTGGTCCACTCGAGCAGCGGAAGCGCCGCGCGGAACGCGGCCCGGTGGTTGCGCCACGCCCGCTGCACCCGCTCGTCTTTGACGTCGCGGCGCAGGAAGAAGAACGACTGCCGCCAGTACTCCGCGGCGCGCAGGTACGCCTTGCGGGCGGTCACGGCGCGGCCCTTCGCCAGCGCTTCGTCGCCGAGCCGGCGCGCCACCTCGGCGGTCGCCGACCACTCGTCGAACCACGAGTCGTAGTCCCCCGCCCGCGTCCGCTCGGCCGTCGCCATCGCCTCGCCGAGGTCGGCCGCCTCGGCGGCGACGGCGATCAGCGTCCGGCTGAGCTGAGCGTTCATCTCCGCGTCGTCCACCAGGTTCTTCACGCCTCGTCCGTTCCCTTCGCGACATCCATCGTGCGGGCGTCCATCCTCTCGGTCGGTGTCCGGATCACCGGATCCGGGCATTCGTGGGATCGTAGACGGCCTTGCGCGACAGCGTGATCGGATACCGCGTGCCACCGACGTTCACCTCGTACCCACCGGTGTCGATCCACTCGGCGCGCACCGGCGAGCCATCGGTCGAGCGCACGTGGGCCAGTCCGACGCACGCGCCGGTGGTCTCCCCCCACGCCGCCGACGTGACCTGGCCGGCGACGACGCCGTCGCGCAGCACGAGTTCCCCGCCCCACAGCATCGCGTCGGGTGAGTTGACCGCGAAGCTCACCACCCGGCGCCGCGGCCCATCCGCCCTGGCCTCCTCGACCGCGGGACGGCCCAGGAAGTCGACGTCGGTGTCGAGCTTGCACGTGAACAGCAGCCCCGCCTCGACCGGGTTGTCACCGGGGGTCAGCTCGCGGCCGAAGGCCCGGTAACCCTTCTCCAGTCGCAGCGACTCGATCGCGTAGTAGCCGCCGCGGGCCACCCCGAGCGCCTCGCCCGCGGCCATCAGGTCGTCGTAGACGCCGACGGCGAACTCCGCGGGCACGTACAGTTCCCAGCCCAACTCGCCGACGTAGGTGATGCGGGTGGCGCGAACCATGCCGTAGCCCAGGGTGATTCGGCGGCTGGTGCCGAACGGGAACGCCTCGTCGGACAGGTCGGCGTCGCTGAGCGCGGACAGCAGCTCCCTCGACCGCGGCCCCATCACGCCGAACACCGCCATCGCCGACGTCACGTCGACGAGTTCGGCGCGGTGCCCCGCGGGCATGTTCCGGCGCACGTGGTCCCGGTCGCGCTCGGTACTGGCCGCGCTGCTGATCATCAGGTATTCGGTCGCGCCGGTGCGGGTCACGGTGACGTCGGCCTCGTAGGTGCCGCGGGCGTTGAGCATCCCGGTGTAGACGCACGTGCCGACGGGGACGGCCATGTCCGCGGTGCACAGCCACTGCAGGGCGGCCTCGGCGTCGGGACCGGTGACGAGGTACTTCGAGAACGACGTCTGGTCGAACACCGCGACCGCCGTCCTGGTGGCGGTCTGCTCGGCGGCCGACCACGGCAGCCAGTTCTGCTTGCCCCAGGAGTATTCGATGACGGGGTCGTGACCGGGGGGTGCGAAGAAGTTGGCCCGCTCCCAGCCCATCCTGCTGCCGAAGTTGGCGCCCGCGGCCGCCAGCAGGTGGTGCACCGGCGACCGGCGGAACGGCCGCGCGGTGCTCATCTCGCGGTTGGGCCACGGGATCTCGTAGTGCAGGCCGAGCACCTCGGCGACCCGGTCGTGCAACCAGCGGTTGTTGCCGTTGAACGCGGCGAACCGGCGGATGTCGACGCCGGTGAGGTCGGTGGTGGGGCTGCCCTCGACGATCCACTCCGCCAGTGCCCGGCCCGCGCCGCCCGCCGACGCGATGCCGACCGAGTTGAACCCCGCGGCGACGAAGTAGTGGTCGCACTCGGGCGCCTCGCCCAGGATGAACTGGTTGTCGGGCGTGAAGCTCTCCGGCCCGTTGTACAGCTTCTTCAGCCCGGTCTCCTCCAGTACCGGGATCCGCAGCAGGGCGTTGTCCATGAGGATCTGGAAGTGCTCCCAATCCTCCTCCAGCAGCTGGAATTCGAACGGATACGGGATGGCGTCCGGACCGACCCACGGCTTGGCCTCGGGCTCGAACCCGCCGATCACCAGACCGCCCACCTCCTCCTTGAAGTAGGTGTAGCCGTCGGGATCGCGCAGGATCGGCATGTTGGTGCCGACCCCGGCGATGGATTCGGTGACCACGTAGAAGTGCTCGGCGGAGTGCAGCGGCACGTTGACCCCCGCCATGGCGCCCACCTGCTTGGCCCACTGGCCGGCGCAGTTGACGACGACGTCGGCCTCGACGTCACCGGCGTCGGTGCGGACCCCGGTGACGCGGGGCCGCCGCCGATCGTCGTCGCCGCCCTCGGTCAGGATGCCGATCACCCTGGTGCGCTCGCGGATCCGGGCGCCCCGCATCCGGGCGCCCTTGGCCAGCGCCAGGGTGAGGTCCGTGGGGTTCGCCCTGCCGTCGGCCGGCAGCCAGATCGCGCCGACCAGATCGTCCACGCGCATCACCGGATAGTGCGCGAGCGCCTCGTCGGGGGTGAGCAGCTCGCACTCCATGTCGAACGCGGCGGCGTTGGCCGCCGTCCGCCGCAGCTGGACCATCCGGTCCTCGGTGCGTGCCACGGTCACGCCGCCGCACTGCCGGTATCCCGCGGTGAGGCCCGTCTCCGCCTCGAGTTCGGTGTACAGCGCCGTGGAGTACTGCACCAGCCGCGTGCCGCCCTCCGATGCCCGCAGCTGGCCCACCAGACCCGCTGCGTGCCAGGTGGTTCCGGACGACAGCCGGCCCTGCTCGAGCAACAGCACGTCGGTATGACCGAGCTTGGTCAGGTGGTAGGCGACGCTGGTACCGATCACGCCCCCGCCGATGACGACCACCCGGGCGCGGTCGGGTAGGCCGGTGTCGGTGTGCTGGGCCACTGTCGTCATTCCTTCAGTCCGGTGCGGAGGCGTCGTCGAGCAGGCGGGTGAAGTCCGGCCCCCGGAACTCGGCGACGGCGCGCTCGTAGCGCTCCATCCCCCATCCCCAGAAGTCGAAGTCCAAGGGGCTGGAACCGTTCTGGATGCAGCCCCACAGCGTCCAGCCGTACTGCGACACCGTGCCCTGCAGCCGTGCGCGGGCGATCCTGTGGCGCAGCGGCCTGCCGTAGTAGCAGGTGACGAGTTCCTCGAGCTGATCCAGCGACAGCCGGCACTCCCGCCACACGTTGCCCAGTTCGAAGCAGGCGTCGTTGTTGCCTGAGTACTCGTAGTCGATGAGCCACATGTGGTCGCCGTCCTCGACGAAGTTGGCCGCCAGCAGGTCGTTGTTGCAGGGGACGGTGGCGTGCTCGCCCGCCAGTGCCCGACCGATGGCGGCGAACTGGCCGGCGTAGGACTCGTAGTCGTCGGGGATGCGAAAGCCGTTGTCGTGGGCGGTCTGGAGGTAACGCGACTGGATCGCAAACATGTCGAAGTCGTCGCGGAAACGCGGCCCGCCGTGCAGCGTGCGGCATCCCGCGGCGACCTTGGCGAGCACGCCCGGTCTGGCGAAGTCGTCGTCGGACAGGGTGCGGCCGGGGACGAAGCCGATCAGCAGGATGCCGAGATCGGGCCGGTAGTCGATCACGGGTGCGCCCACCCCCGCCTCCTCCGCGGCCCGGGAGTTCACGTACTCGTTGTCCCGGTCGATGGCGAGCAGGCTCGTCGCCGAGTCGCAGCAGCGGGCGACGTACATCCCGGTGGGCGTGGTGACCTTGACGTTGCGGTTGGTCAGTCCCCCGTCGAGATCCTCGAGTAGTCGGGGCCCGCGGGCCAGCGCCGGGAACTGGCCGAGCAGCTCGTCGAGTTCGGCGTCGGGTAGCGCGGCGAACGACACCCGGTCAGGCTCCGTCCCCGCCGGTGAGGGTGCGGGCCAACAGGTGCATCGCCACGGTGGTCGACCGCTCCCTGACGTCGGAGCGGTTGCCGGGCAGCAGCAGCGTCCGGGTGGTCGTGGTGCCGTCGCCGAGCATCACGCTGAAACAGACAGTGCCGACCGGTTTTTCGTCACTGCCGCCGCCGGGACCCGCGATGCCGGTGGTGGAGACGGCCGTGTCGGCGCCGAAGCGGCGCAGGGCGCCCGCGGCCATCGCCTCCGCGACGGGTTCGGACACCGCGCCGTGCAGCGCGATCAACGCGGGATCCACCCCGAGCAGTTCGGCCTTCGCCTCGTTGGAGTACGACACCACACCGCCGGCGACGTACGCCGACGACCCGGGGCGGTCGGTCAGGCGGGCGGCGACCATTCCCGCCGTGCACGATTCGGCCGTCGCGATCGTGCGGCCGGCCAGCAGTGCCGCCACCTGATCGTCGATCAATGCGCCGTCGGTCGAGAACATCTCGCGCCCGTGGTGCTCGCGCAGCAGGTCGACGAGGTCCGAGTACACCTGCTCGTCGGCCGGCTCGTACCGCGTGACGATCTCGAGTTCGCCGCGCCGCAGACACGTCGTGATCTCCATGCGATCGAACCCGGCGATGCTCTGCTCGCCGATGCGCAGCGTCTCGGCCAGACCCGACTCGGGCAGTCCGAACGTCCGGACCGTCTGCTGGCGGTACACCGTGCGGCCGGCGGTGGCCTGCTCGACGGCGGCCGTGGCGGCGGCGCGCGGCCACATCGGCTGCAACTCGCGCGGCGGCCCGGGCAGCACCACCACGGTGGGTGAGCCGGGCACCACGACGCCGGGCGCGGTGCCGACGGGATCGAGGATCTCCGCACCCACCGGCACCATGGCCTGCTTGCGGTTCGCGGCGAGGACGGCGTCGAAGTCGACCGATCCGCTGCCCTGGCGGCCGCGGATCATCCGGCGCAAGATGTCGGCGATCTGTTCCTCGAGGGCGGCATCCAGCACCAGGTCGCGTCCGCAGAACTCGGCGACCGTGGCGACGGTGACGTCGTCGGCGGTGGGGCCGAGGCCGCCGCTGGTGATGATCAGGTCGACGCCCTCGGCCGCCAGGAAGCGCAGCTGGGCGAGGATGTCGGCCGGCCGGTCGCCGCAGATGGTGATGTGGGCGAGTTCGATCCCGAGTTCGAGCAGCTGGTCCGCAAGCCAGGGGCCGTTGAGATCCCGGACCCGTCCGGTCAGGACCTCGGTACCGGTGACGACGATTCCCGCGCGAGCGCTCACG
Source organism: Mycobacterium sp. PTI7 (assembly GCF_056679845.1). Classification (NCBI taxonomy): domain Bacteria; kingdom Bacillati; phylum Actinomycetota; class Actinomycetes; order Mycobacteriales; family Mycobacteriaceae; genus Mycobacterium; species Mycobacterium sp. PTI7. Next base: position 2,075,453 of record NZ_CM155252.1, on the reverse strand, counting down.
GGAGATGACACTACGACCACCTCACCCGTCACGTGGCGCGGCGGGCGTCGACGCACTCCGTTCAGCGTTTCGTCACACGTGCCCGCTAGGTTCGGCGGCCGTGACGACCGCCGTCCTGGCCATGCCCGCGGTGTTCGACCCGCTGTACTGGCTGGGCGAGGGCGGACCGTTCGCCGCGGCGCTGCTGCCGGGCGTGATCGTCATCGTGTTCGTGGAGACGGGGCTGTTCTTTCCCTTCCTTCCCGGTGACACCCTGCTCGTCACCACCGGTCTGCTTGCCGCGCAAGCGAACGCACCGGTCGGCGTCTGGACGTTGGGATTCGGTGCGATGCTCGCGGCGGTGGCCGGCGGGCAGCTCGGCTACGTCGTCGGCAGGCGTCTCGGCCCGGCACTGTTCAGCAGGGACGACGCGCGATTCCTGAAGAAGCGCTACCTGACGGCGTCGCACGCGTTCTTCGAACGGCACGGCCGCACGACGATCCTGATCGGTCACTTCGTGGGCGTGGTGCGGACGTTCGTGCCGGTCGTCGCCGGTGCATCGGGCATGCCGTACCGGGTGTTCCTGGTCGTCGACGTCATCGGCGCCGCCGCGTGGGCGTTCGGCCTGACCCGGGTCGGCTATCACCTGGGCACCCTGCCGGTGGTGAGTGCACACCTGGAGCTGATCGTGCTGCTCGTCGCCGCGCTGTCGGTCCTGCCGGTCGCCGTGTCCGTGGGGCGCACGGCGGTGCTACGACGACGGGGCCCCGCGGGCGGCGGCTACCGTGGTCCCATGGCCTCCACATCCAGCGAAGACCGTGCCGCCGACGTCGCCGCGGGTGACCTCGTCGACGTCGACCGCGGCGACGGACCGCGCCCCTTCAAGGTCGTGCACAGGGACGACACCAGCCGCGACGGCAGCCCCGCGGTGCTCTTCACCTTCGAGGACGACGACGGCGAGACGTTCGACCTCGAGTACGCCGCCGACGCGCCGGTGACCCGTGCGCTGGAGTCGAAGTGGGAGTCCGAGCAGGTGGGACGGACGCCCGACTCGGCTCAGTAGCGGCGACGGTCGTCGTCGTCCTCGTCGCCCACCACCGGCTGCTGCTGTTCGACGTAGTCCGCGGGATCGGACTCCAGGCTCACCTCGCCGACGCCGTCGATGCCGACGTCCGGCCGCTCGGCGGTGTCACGTGCCTGCTCGGCGACGTCGGCCGGGTTCGCCTCGTTCGGTGGTTCCATGCTGGACATCGGTCGATCTCCCCTCTGCCGTCTCCGGGGGCGGTTCCGCCCCGGCGACGCGCATACCCCGCCGGCGGCGGCCGGTAACGTCCCGCGGACGGTCAGCGCGATTCGACGGGGACCTCGACGGCGGGCGCGTTGTAGGGCGTCACCCGAACCCAGTCGGCGGTGGCCGCCGGGTCCGGGACCGACGCGCGCACCTCGACGGTCTCCCCGGGGAACACGGTCACGTAGTTGTCGTCGTAGGTGATCGGCAGGACCTCGTCGCCGTCCCGGGTGGGGGTCACCTCGACCCGCGCGAAGAACGCGATCCGCGCCGTCGGGTTGGTCAGGCGCACGGTGACGTCGCCGGCCTCCCGTCGCGCCGAGATGGTCAGCGGGGCGGGCGGCAGCGCGTTCAGGGCGGTCATGTCCGCCCAGTTCGACTGGTTGAGCTGGAAGGCGAAGTCTCGGTTGGGGTCGCCCACGTCGTCGTTCTGCCGGGACTGCCAGTAGACGTTCTCGGTGACGACGCGGCCGTCGCGGCCCAGCAGCTCGGCCCGGACGAAGAACACCCGCGCGTCGGTGGCCACCCGGGGCAGCCGCAGCGCAGGCACCGCGCCGCCCGCGGGCACCGCCAGCGGCCCGCTGGTCCGGTCGTCGCGGACGCGTCCCTGCGTGTCGTACACCCGCACCCGGACCCGGAGGTCCGACTGGTCGGTCGGGGTCTGGTTCACGGCGGTGACCAGGGCGGATTCGTGGTTTCCGGTGGCGTACGAGTCGAAGGTCACCGTCAACGGCCGCAGCCCCTTCTTCGCGCCGAAGTAGGCGCCGCCGGGCCGCAGGTAGTAGTCGAACAGGTTGCCGAAGAACGACGGCCAGTGGTTGTTCAGCATCCAGTAGAGCGTCATCTTGTGCCCGGCCCATCCGAGCGCGGCAAACGACTCGAACTGTGCCCGCGTCGACTCGTAGTGCGCCAGTTGGGCCTTGGCGGCGAACTCCTGAGCGCTGCCGGACGGGCCGTAGCGCCGGTTGACCGCCCGCTGGATGCTGCGCAGGCCGGCGTTGTCCGGGTTGGACCCGGCGTGGAAGTACCAGTAGTCGTTGACGGGCCACAGCTTGTCCGGCGGGATGAAGCGCTCGAGGCTCGCGAACGGTGGGATGTGCTCGTTGTCGCCCTGTTCGGCCGACGCGCCGCGGGCGGCCCGGTACTCGCCGCTGAACCAGTACGTCGGCGGCCGCCACGTGTAGGGCCCCGCCATCTGGATGCCGTCCCACAGTCGCCGGCCGTCGGCGTCGACGGTGTAGGAGGACACGCTGTCCACGACGGCGTTCTGCCAGTGCAGGTCTCGCAACACGGCGTGGTAGGCGTCGGCGACCGGTGCGGGTGGCCGCCCGTCGCTGGCGTTGGCCCACACGAACGCCGAGGCGTGCGATCGCAGCATCGACACCTGTGACCGCTGACTCTCCCGCGCGACCCGGTTGTCCTCGGCGTCCCACTGGGGCCACTTCTCCCACTGGTTGCAACACATCCAGCCGACCATCAGCGGGATGCCGAGTTCGTCGGCGCGCTCCACGAAGCGTTCGGTGGGAATCTTCGACTCCAGGCGCAGCATGTTCAGCCCGAGGTCGCGGGTGTAGCCGAGGATGGCGTCCTCGCGTGCGGGGTCGTGGTCGTAGAGCAGGTCGGGCGTGTAGGTCGCGCCGCGGACCAGGAAGTCGCGGCCGTTGACCTGGAGGTAGAAGCTGCCGCCGAGACCGAGTTCGGGGAACTTCTCGTCGTCGTCGCGGAACTGTGCGACCTCCCGCACGCCGAAGCGCTGCGTCGTGGTGTCGACCGCGCGACCGAACTGGACGAACTCGAGGCGCAGGTCGTACAGCGCGGGCTCCCCCATCGTGTACGGCCACCACAGCGTGGGCTCCGACAGCGTCAGCGCGGCGAAGTCGTCCGGACCGAACGTGGCCTCCACGGTCTCGCGGGGTCCGATGCTGACCGGACGCTCCACGGTGATCGTCGGGCTGCCGGGGCGCCCGATGGTGGCTCGCAGCACGCCGCGCGCACGGTCGGACGACGTGTTCGACAGGTTCGCGTAGACGGTGAGACGTGCGCTGTCGGTGGCGGGTAGCGGCAGGTCGGTGGTGACGGTCGCGTCGCCGATGGTCACCGTGCCCGACGACCGCAGGGAGACGGGCTTGAAGATTCCCGCGTTGCGGTCGGCGACGAACGAGTTGCCGTTGGCCGGGTTCTTGTTCGGCCCCTGGTATCCGAGGTAGTTCCAGTTGATCCAGTCGAACCAGCTGTCGGCGAGCTCGACGCCGTCGACGTCCTGCAGGGCGCGTTCGGGGGTGACCCTGACCGCCAGGGTGTTGGAGCGACCCGGTTCGATCCAGCGGGAGACGTCCACCTCGTGGTCCACGTACATGCCGACGATCTCGTCGTCGCCGGCGACGAGGTGTCCGTTCAGCCAGACCTGCGCGCGGTAGTTGATGCCCGGGAAGCGGAGTTGGTAGCTGGTGTGCCCCGCGGGCGCGTCGAACGTCGTCCGGTACCACCAGTCCTGCCGCCACAGGTCCTGCGGGACGTCCTCGAGCAGGTTCTTGCCGTAGTACAGGTTCGGGTAGGTGCCGTCGTCCTCGAGCGCCTGCAGCACCGTGGCCGGCATGGTGCGCACCTGGTGCCATCCGGTGGGCTGGTAGTCGGCGCGCGAGACGGTGGCGCCGTCGTCGCCGACGTCGCGGGACGAGGCCAGCTGCCAGCCGTCGGCGAGTTCGGTTTCGGTGGCCGGCGGCTCGGGCTGGGCGAAGCGGGGTAGGTCACCGGCGACGACCAGCAGCAGCACCAGCGAGATGACGAGCCCAAGGACGGCCGTCCGGCGCATCTCGGTCGCGATGGCGCGGTTCCCCTGTTCTCCCGAGTCGATCGCGAGGTGCGTCGTCGGGCCCATTCTGCCCGTGCCGCGGGTCAGGGGCGCGGGCTACCCGAGATACCGCTGATCAGGCGATCGCAGACGACGAACATCTGCGTCAGCGCCTCGTCCGGGTCGGCGGCCCGCGCCACGAAGAGCGCCGCCTCGTCGAGCGCGCCGAGCAGGACGTGCGCGGTGGGACGCAGCGGCTGCTCCGGGATGGCGCCGTCGGACATCGCCTGGGTGAGCATCGCCTCGATGATCCCGAGGCCGTATTCGGCGCCCACCTCGCGCCACCGTGCCCAGCCGAGGACGGCCGGCGCGTCGATGAGCACGATGCGCTGGACCCTCGGCGAGGAGCACTCCTCCAGGAACAGGCGTGCGCCGATGCGCATCGCGGCGAGCTGGTCGGCCGGTGCCGCCGCGGCGATGCGGGCGGTGATCGCGGTGACCAGTCCGCGTTCGACGTCCTCGTAGACCTCGGCGAAAAGTCCTGCCTTGTCACCGAATTGGTGGTAGAGCGCACCCCGGGTCACGCCGGCCGCGTCGACGATCGCCTGGGTGGACACCGCGGCGTACCCCTCGTCGGCGAACAGCGCCCGGCCGGCCTCGAGCAGGCGCGCCCGGGTGGCGGCCGTGCGTTCGGCCTGGGTGCGTCGGGTGGCGCCGCCCGCCTCGTCGTTGACTTTCATACAGTCTGCACGTAACTTTCATACCGAGTGTTCGCAAGTGTCAGGGAAGGGTAGCGGAGATGGCCGAGATCAGGTTGCCGGGAGCGACGATCCCCTATTCGGTCCTGGGGCCCGACGATTCACCGCACCCGCCCGTGGTGTTCGTGCACGGCATCCTGGTGGACCACCGGCTCTGGCTAGGGGTCGCGGAGCGTCTGGCGCGCAACGGCTTTCGCTGCTACCTGCCGGACCTGCCGCTGGGCTCGCACGTGCTGCCGGTCGACGACGAGGTGCTGACCAGTCCGTCCACGGTCGCCGAGCTGGTGCACGCATTCCTCGTCGGCCTCGACCTGGCGGACGTCACGCTGGTGGGCAACGACACCGGCGGCGGGCTCTGTCAGTTGCTGATCGACGCCCACCCCGACCGCGTGGGTCGCGTCGTCTTCACCAACTGCGACGCCTTCGAGAAGTTCCCGCCCTTCCCGTTCAACGCGGTGTTCGCCACGATGCGGGGTCCCCGCAGCATCAAGGTGCTGGCCGGGCTGATGCGCGTGCCCGCCCTGCGCAACTCGCCGCTGGGATACGGCCTGCTGCTGCGCCGCGACGACGAACTCACGGCGTCCTGGGTGCGGCCGTGCGTCGACGACCCGCGCATCGCACGCAACCTGGCCACGCTGCTGCGCGGGGTCGCCGCAACGGATCTCACCGACGTCGCGACACGGCTGCCACGGTTCGGCAAGCCCGTCACGCTGGTGTGGGGTCAGGCGGACCGCTGTTTCACGCCCGCGCTCGGCAGACGCCTGGCGGGGCTGTTCCCCGACGTCACGCTCGTCGAGGTGCCCGGGGCGCGGACGTTCGTCGCACTCGACGCGCCGGACGAGGTGGCCGACGCGATCACGCGGGTGGGCGCGGCCCGCGGGGCGTGACGGGACTAGAACAGGTCCTTGTGCGGGACGTCGGTGACGAGACCGCCGTCGACGATGAACTCGGCGCCGGTCGAGAACGACGACTCGTTGCTGGCGAGGAACACGACGAACGTCGCCACCTCCTCGGACTGGCCGGGCCGGCCGAGCGGGGCGGTCACCATGTCGTCGGGGAAGTGCTTGGTCATCGGGGTCCGGATGAAGCCCGGGTGCAGCGAGTTGACCCGAATGTTGAACTTGCCCAACTCGATCGCGGCCGACTTCGACAGGCCGCGGACCGCCCACTTCGTGGCGACGTAGGGGTGCACCATCGGCGCGCCGCGCAGACCCTCGATCGACGACACGTTGATGATCGAGCCGCCGCCGGCCGTCTTCATCGCGCCCACCGCCGCCTGCATCCCGAGGAAGGTGCCGGTGAGGTTGACGTCGAGCACCTGCTGCCACTTCGTCATGTCGAACTTGCCGATCTGGCCCAGGGCGACGATGGCGGCGTTGTTGACCAGGACGTTCAGCGAACCGAACTCGTCGACGGCGGTCGCGACGGCGGCGTCCCACTGCTCGGCGTCGGTGACGTCGAGGTGGACGAACCGCGCGCTCTCACCGAGTTCGTCGGCGAGTGCCTTGCCCTCGTCGTCGAGGATGTCGCCGATCACCACCTTGCCGCCCTCGGCGACCAGCGCCCGCGCGTGCGCGGCTCCCATGCCCCTCGCGCCGCCGCTGATCAGTGCAACTTTGCCGTCCACGCGTCCCATGACGCGACAGGCTACCTCGTGCCGAAAACCAACTAGAACCTGTTCCAATTCGCGTGTCCAGCACGCATACTGCGTGGGCATTCGTCGGGAACGGCGGCCGGGAACCTCGGCCGGGAGGAGGAACGAGGATGGCGATCCGCGTCGCACTCGTCGGCACCGGGAACTGCGGCGGCCTCGCGCTGCGGCAACTCGTGGAGGACCAGCGCTTCGACCTGATCGGCGTCTGGGTGTCCAGTGCCGCCAAGGTCGGCAGGGACGCAGGTGAACTCGCCGGGCTCGACGTCACCACCGGTGTCGCCGCGACCGGCGACCTCGACGCGATCATCGCCGCGGCGCCGGACTGCGTCGTCTACTGCGCGATGGGCGACACCCGGCTCCCCGAGGCGATGTCCGACATCCGGCGTCTCCTGTCCGCGGGCATCGACGTGGTCGGCTCGGCGCCCGGCGTGCTGCAGTACCCGTGGGGCGTGGTCCCGGACAAGTACATCGGACGCGTGGAAGACGCTGCGCGCGAGGGTGATTCGACGGTATTCATCACCGGTGTCGACCCCGGCTTCGCGACCGACCTGCTCCCCTTCGCGCTCGCGGGCACCTGCCAGAGCATCAGCCAGATCCGCACGATGGAGATCGCCGACTACGCCACCTACGACGGCGCGACCGTCATGTTCGACGTCATGGGCTTCGGCAACCAGATCGGCGACTTCCCGATCCTGTTCCAGCCGGGCGTGCTCAGCATCGCATGGGGCACGGCCATCCGGCAGTTGGCCGCGGGCCTGGGTGTCGAACTCGACGAGATCAGGGATTCGGTGGAGCAGGAACCCGCTCCCGAGGACATCGACGTCGCGGTCGGCCGGATCGCGAAGGGCACGGTGGCCGCCCTGCGGTTCCAGATCGAGGGTCTCGTCGCCGGCGAACCGGTGATCGTCGTGGAGCACGTCACCCGGCTGCGGGGCGATCTGCGGCCCGACTGGGCACAGCCCGCGCAGGAGGGCGGGTCCTACCGCGTCGAGATCACCGGCGAGCCGTCGTACGTCATGGACGTCTGCCCGACGAGCCGCAACGGGGACCACAACTACGCCGCGATCCTGGCGGCGGCGGGCCGCATCGTCAACGCGATCCCGGACGTGGTGGCCGCGGCGCCCGGCATCCGCACCACGCTCGACATGCCGTTGGTGACGGGGCGGGGCCTGGTGCGCTAGACGTCAGGAGGCGTCGCGGCGGTCCACGTTGGACCACTCCAGCCGAACGTGGGTGCCCGAGTCGGAGGCGTCGATCGTGGCGCTGTCCGCCAGCGCCTCCATCAGCGGGATCCCCCGGCCGCGGCTGAGCTGGCTGGGCGAGTCCGGGCTGCGCCAGTGGCCGCGGTCGGCCACGACCACCGAGATGGTCGAACGCGACGGGTCATGGGCGGCGCGCACGTCCATCGTGCCGATGTGCTCGGCGCCCACGTAGGCGAACTCGGCGCAGTTGGCCAGGGCTTCGTTGATGGCGAGGACGAGGTCGCTGGACCGGGTGGCGTCCAGGCGGAAGAACAGCCGGAGCCACTCCGCGAACTCGTCGCGGATCCGCCCGGCGGTGGCGGCGTCGGCGACCACTCCGATGCGCTCGAAGCGTTCGGCATCGGCAACGTCGGTGGTAGGCATTGAATCGATCATCGCAGGTGATGGTTACCCGGTCGATCCCCCCGATAAGCGCTCGGGCGTCTCGAGTTGGTCTCAGGCGTTGAGCGCGGCGAGTGCCTCGTCGAGGGTGGCGTACAGCGGCACGATGTCGGCGATGCCGACCAGCTTCAGCGGACGGCTCGTCGCGGGTCCCTCGGCGACGAGGAAGAACGTCGTCGCGTCGTCCTTCTCCTCGTGCGCGGCGACGATGACGCCCATGCCCGCCGAGGCGAGGAACTCGACCGCGGTGAGGTCCACGACCAGGCCGCTGGGCTTCTTGCCCATCGCGGTGCGGATGGCCTCTTCGAGCTGTGGCGCGGTCAGCATGTCGACCACCCCGGACGGCGCCACCACGGCGACCTCCCCGATCTGCCGCTCGCTGACCTCACACGCCGATGACGAGGAGGCCGCGTTGGCGGCTGATGCTTCGCGATTTTCGTCCAAGGCCCATCTTCCCTGTTCGGCCGCATCGCTGGCTGCGAATCGGCGGTACTTCCATACTCGCGAGGCTGCAGACTGAACCCGGCAAGAACGAAACTGCTCTGGTCGAACCTAGCGGATGGACGTGACGTCGTGGTTATCGGCTGCCGTCTGCGGCGGCGTTCGGCGGGCAACGATGCTCAAATGGGTGGGGTGACACACACCCCGGCGGCGCGCCGCCCGACGAGCACCCCGTGAGCGCGGCGGCGGCGACCCCCGCCACCTCGGACGACCAACTGGCGGCGATCGCCGCCAGCCCGCGCGACGCCGGGATCGGCGCCTTCTTCGATCTCGACGGCACGCTGGTGTCCGGCTTCACCGCAACCGCCCACGCCGGCCATCGCATCCGTCGCCGCCAGGCCCGGGTGGGCGAGGTGCTCGGCGTGGTGGAGGCGTCGGTGCGCTACCGGCTGGGCCGGATGGAGTTCGAGCGGCTCATCGTCAAGGCCGCGGGCTACCTGCGCGGCGATTCGCTCGCCGATCTCGACGGTCTGGGCGAGTACCTGTTCCGCCGCCACATCGAGACGCGGGTGTTCGAGACCATGCGGCGCATCGTCGCGGCCCACCAGGAACGCGGTCACACCGTCGCGCTGAGTTCGTCGGCGCTGACCATCCACGCCGAGCCGGTCGCCCGGTTCCTGGGCGTCGACACCGTGATCTGCAACCACTTCGAGGTGGACGACGGCGGCACCCTCACCGGCGGGATCGTCGAACCCATCGTGTGGGGTGCGGGCAAGGCCGCGGCGGTCGGCCGGTTCAGTGCGTCGCACGGCGTCGCGCTGGAGCGCAGCTACTTCTACGCCGACGGTGACGAGGACATCCCGCTGATGCGGGCCGTCGGCATGCCGCGGCCGGTGAATCCGCGCGCACGCCTCGCCGCCGAGGCCAGGCGCGAGGGCTGGCCGGTGCTGCTGCTCACCGACCCGAATCGGCCTGGGTGGTCGACGAGGTTGCCGCGCCGGACTGCCCGTCGATGATCGCGCGCACCGTGCGCCGGCACCGTCCGCACTCGGAACCGGCGCCGCACGCCGTCGCCACCTGGTTCGTCGTGCGCGCGCCGGCGAGGACGGCGGTGATCACCGCCTGACTCGTCACGCCGACGCACAGGCACACGTACATCAGACGGTGCCCGTCGGGTCGGGCTCCCCGATCCGCAGCATCTGGCGCAACCTGCCCACGAAGACCGGCGGATAGGCGCCGATGCCGGCGCGGCCGAGCCACTCCGACGACAGGTCCGAGTCGCGCAGCCAGTGCCGGGCGTGGCCCTCCTCGTCGATCTGGAACAGCATCATGACCTCGCGCGGATCGTCGAAGGCGCTGAAGATCGACATCTTGCGGATGCCCGAGGCGCGTAGGTCGGGCAGCGTGTCGTGGACGTGCAGGATCAGGTTGGTGACGTCCTCCACGGGGGTGACGACGGCGACCAGGACCTCGGGTGCGGTGGGGTCGGTCTCGCCGACGAGGTCGAGGCGTTCCATCAGTTCGCCCGCGAACACCGCGGGGATGTCGTCGACGCCCACCGCGTCGAACCAGTCGAAGAACACCCGCGACCGCAGGAGTTCGATGACCGTCTCGCGGGTGTGGATCGCGATCATCACCATCACGCGGCCCGGGTCCGTCGTCGAGGTGTAGACGAGGACGTGGTGCGCGCCCATGTCGGCGAGGGCGTCCTGGCGCCGTTCGAGCAGCGGCAGGACCTTCTCGGGTTCCGGGATGCGGTAGTCGGAGGCGAGGACGAGCGAATGGTTGAGCCAGTGCGTCACGATCTGCTGCCCCTTCGGCGACACGATCACGTGTGTCAACGCGATTCTCGATGACGGTAATGGGATTCTCGGCCGCTGTCGACGGCGAATCCCGCGGAATTGGGTGGCCCCATCGGCCGACGGGGACCCCTGCGGGTAGTAAACTAGAACACGTTCCAGTTCGTTCTTCTCCGCTCACGCCCCTCAAGGAGCTGGCATGCATACTCCCCTCTGCGATCAACTCGGCATCGAATTTCCGATCTTCGCCTTCACACACTGCCGTGACGTGGTGGTCGCCGTCAGCAAGGCGGGCGGATTCGGCGTGCTCGGCGCGGTGGGCTTCACGCCCGAACAGCTGGAGATCGAGCTGAACTGGATCGACGAGCACATCGGCGACCACACCTACGGCGTCGACATCGTCATCCCCAACAAGTACGAGGGCATGGACTCGAACCTGTCGGCCGACGAGCTCACGAAGATGCTCGTCGACATGGTGCCGCAGGAGCACCTCGACTTCGCCAAGAAGATCCTCACCGACCACGGCGTCCCGCTGACCGCGGAGGACAACGAGAGCACGCTGCAGCTGCTGGGCTGGACCGAGGCCACCGCCACCCCGCAGGTCGAGGTGGCGCTCAAGCACCCGAAGATGACGCTGATCGCCAACGCGCTCGGCACCCCGCCGCGGGACATGATCGAACACATCCACGCGGAGGGCCGCAAGGTCGCCGCGCTGTGCGGGTCGCCGTCGCAGGCGCGCAAGCACGCCGACGCCGGAGTCGACATCATCATCGCCCAGGGCGGCGAGGCCGGCGGGCACAGCGGTGAGGTCGGCTCGATCGTGCTGTGGCCGCAGGTGGTCAAGGAGGTCGCGCCCGTTCCCGTGCTCGCCGCGGGTGGCATCGGCAGCGGCCAGCAGATCGCGGCGGCACTCGCGCTCGGCGCGCAGGGCGCCTGGACCGGGTCGCAGTGGCTGATGGTCGAGGAGGCCGAGAACACGCCGGTGCAGCAGGCCGCCTACGTCAAGGCCGGCAGCCGCGACACCGTGCGCAGCCGCTCGTTCACCGGCAAGCCCGCGCGCATGCTGCGCAACGACTGGACCGAGGCGTGGGAGAGCCCGGACAACCCGAAGCCGCTGGGCATGCCGCTGCAGTTCATGGTGTCGGGGATCGCGGTGTCCGCCACCAACAAATACCCCAACGAGAGCGTGGACGTGGCGTTCAACCCGGTCGGTCAGGTCGTGGGTCAGTTCGAGAAGGTCGAGAAGACCTCCGTCGTGATCGAGCGGTGGGTGCAGGAGTACCTCGAGGCCACCGGCACGCTCAATGCGCTGAACGAGGCGGCGTCGGTCTAGCCCCCTGTTTGGCCGACGCATCGGTGGGTAGCCGCCGACGCGTGTCGTCGAAGGGTTCCGGAGCGAACCGCAGCGGGTGCCTGACGTCCTTCGTCATCGCCAGCCGCGACCGGTCACCGGAGCTGGTCGCCGTCGTCGGACGGCTGCTCCGGGAGTCCTCGTGCCCGATCATCGTCGTGGACAACGGGTCTCGGGACGACTCGGTGGCCGCCCTGAGCGTCCTCGCGGCACGGTCACCGGACCGCCTCGTGGTGATCCCGCTGGCCGAGAACCTCGGCGCCGTGGGACGCAACGTCGGGGTGGCTGCGGCGGACACCCCCTACGTCGCGTTCTGCGACGACGATTCGTGGTGGGCGCCCGACGCCACCGCCCGCGCCGAGGAGATCTTCGCCCGGCACCCGACGGTGGCGTTGCTTGCGGCGCGCACGGTGGTGCTGCCCAGCGGCCGGGTCGACGAGCTGTCCGACCTGCTGGCCGGCAGCGCGCTCGGCCACGATCCCGCACTGCCCGGGCCGTCGATCCTCGGCTTCCTCGCGTGTTCGTCGATCGTCCGCAAGGACGCGTTCGAGGCCGTCGGCGGGTTCAGCCGCATCCTGCACTTTCGTGGCGAGGAGGGGCTGCTCGCGCTCGACCTCGCCGCGGCCGGATGGGACCTGTGCTTCTCCCCCGACCTGGTGGCCTACCACCAGCCGTCGTCGGTCCGTCCGCCCGACGCGGCGCAGCGGGCCCGCAGCCTCCGCAACGACGTCCTGACCACCTGGCTCCGGCGACCGCCGGGCGAGTGCGTACGTGCGGCCGGTCGACTGGCCCGCGCCGCCGCACGCGACGAGGAGCACGGCAAGGCGCTGGCCGAGGCGCTGCGGCTGCTGCCCAGCGTGTGGCGCGGACGGCGACGGCTCCCCCGCGACGTCGAGCGATCCCTGGCGGTCCTCGCCGCCGGGTGACGGGGGCCTTATCGTCTCGCCCCGTTCGCCTCCTTGCCCCGCTGAGAGCCGCGTTGAGACTGCGTCCAGGGCTGCTCTCCGCGCGGATTCACGACCCTCTGCGCAGTCTCGGGGGTGGACGTTCTGGCTGCTATCGGAATGCGGGCATCAGGGTCGTGGATTCGCCGGCTTGCCCGTCGAGATAGCGCTCAGGCGGTGGAAGTGCGAGTGGCCGTGGCCGAGGGTGCTATCTCGACGTCGACATGACGAAGCCCCCTCCCCCCGGGGATGGTTCAGGGGAGGGGACTTCGGGTTCGGGGGGATATCAGGCCAGGTCGGCGCCGGTGAGGTGGGCGATGTGGGCGGGCCCGTGGTTGCCGTGCCAGCCGGGGGTGGCGGTCGGTGCGGGGTGGGCGTGCACCTGCGGGGCGTAGGAGTAGCCGGGGCCGGTGGGCTCCTGGCCGCCGGGGCCGGCGGTGGCGTTGGCGGCGCCGGCCAGTCCGAGGGCGACCCCGCCGAGGATGGCGGCCGAGGCGATGGGCAGTGCGGCCAGGCGCAGGATGGTGGTCATGTCGATTCCTTCTGTCGGAGAGTCTGTTTGGCGTTCGGAGCCGGTGTGTTCCGGCGATGACTCAACTATGTCGCGGCGGGCGGCCGTGGTCTGTCCGGCGACCGGTGGATGGACCGGAGGAATCCGGGGTCCACCGATCGGGGGACCTCGGCCGGCGAAGAGGGCTTCCGTCTCGGCAGGCGCTATGTATGATGCTCTACATAACGCCTCGAGAAGGAGGGACCGGGTGGTCAGCCCACGCGAACGAATGGTCATCTCCACTGCGCTCCTGATCCGCGAACGCGGTGCGCACGCGACGGCGATCTCCGACGTCCTCGAGCACAGTGGCGCGCCGCGCGGTTCGGCCTACCACTACTTCCCCGGTGGTCGCACGCAATTGCTCTGTGAGGCAGTCGATTACGCGGCCGACTTCACGGCATCGAGGATGGCGACGGCCGCCGACAGCGTCGAGGCCGTCGACGTCGTGTTCGGTGGCTTCCGCAGCCAGCTGCTCGCGACCGACTACCGCGCCGGCTGCCCGGTGGTGGCCGTCGCGGTCGAAGCGGACAACCAGCCGGTGCTCGACCGGGCGGCCGCGGCGTTCGCCCGCTGGACCGACCTGATCCGCGAGCGACTCGAATCCGACGGCGTACCGGCCGCGCAGGCCGAGGAGATCGCGATGCTGGCCATGGCGTCCATCGAGGGCGCACTCGTCGTCGCGCGGACGGCGCGGGACGTCACGCCGCTCGACCTCGTCCACCGTCAACTGCGCGCGATCGTCGCCGCAGCCACCCAGCTCGACGACCACGGGAGCACGCCATGACCACTAACCTCGCCGCCGAGTGGCAACCCACCGCGTGCATCCTCTGCGAGTGCAACTGCGGAATCGTGGTGCAGACCCACGATCGCACCATCGCCAAGATCCGCGGCGACAAGGCCCATCCCGCGTCGCAGGGGTACACGTGCAACAAGGCGCTGCGGCTCGACCACTACCAGAACGACCGCAACCGGCTGACGTCCCCGCTGCGCCGTCGGCCCGACGGCAGCTACGAGGAGATCGACTGGGACACCGCGATCGAGGAGATCGCTGCCGGTTTCGCGCGCATCCGCGACGCGCACGGTGGCGACAAGGTCTTCTACTACGGCGGCGGCGGTCAGGGCAACCATCTCGGCGGCGCCTACAGCGGTGCGTTCCTCAAGGCGATCGGGTCACGTTACCGCTCGAATGCGTTGGCGCAGGAGAAGACCGGTGAGCACCTCGTCGACCGGCACATGTACGGCGGTCACACGCGCGGCGAGTTCGAGCACGCCGAGGTGTCGGTGTTCGTGGGCAAGAACCCGTGGATGTCGCAGAGCTTCCCACGCGCCCGCGTGGTCCTCAACGAGATCGCCAAGGACCCCGGACGCTCGATGATCGTCATCGACCCCGTCCTGACCGACACCGCCGCGCTCGCCGACTTCCACCTCCGCGTCCGCCCCGGCACCGACGCCTGGTGTCTGGCGGCGCTGGCCGCGGTGCTGGTGACCGAGAACCTCTGCGACGAGGCGTTCCTCGCCGAGCACGTCACCGGCGTCGACGACGTCCGCGAGGTGCTGCGCGACGTGCCGATCGACGAGTTCGCCGAGCGATGCGGCGTGGACGCGGAACTGATCCGGGCCGCGGCGCGCAGGATCGGCGCGGCCGAGAGCGTATCGGTGTTCGAGGATCTCGGCATCCAGCAGGCGCCGAACAGCACGCTGTGCTCCTACCTCAACAAGCTGCTGTGGATCCTCACCGGGAACTTCGCGAGATCCGGTACGCAACACCTGCACTCGATGTTCGCGCCGCTCTTCAGCACGAGCGGCGTGGGACGCACACCGGTGACCGGGGCGCCCATCATCGCGGGCCTGGTGCCGAGCAACGTCGTACCCCAGGAGATCCTCACCGACCACCCGGACCGGATTCGCGGCATGATCGTCGAGAGCAGCAACCCCGCCCACTCGGTGGCCGACTCGGCCGCCGTGGGCGAGGCTCTCGCCGCCCTGGAACTGCTGGTCGTCATCGACGTCGCGATGACCGAGACCGCGCGGCTGGCCCACTACGTGCTTCCCGCGGCCAGCCAGTTCGAGAAGCCCGAGGCGACGTTCTTCAACCTCGAGTTCCCGCACAACACCTTTCACCTGCGGCACGCACTGTTCGAGCCGCTGCAGGGGACGCTGCCGGAACCGGAGATCTGGGCGCGGTTGGTGCGCGCGCTCGACGTCGTCGACGAGGAGGACCTGCGCCCGCTGCGGCTCGCGGCGACGCGGGGACTCGACGCGTACGCGGAGGCGTTCCTCGTCGCGGTGAGCGCCAACCCCGCGCTCGGCCGGGTCCTGCCGTTCGTGCTGTACGACACGCTGGGCCCCGCACTCCCCGACGGGTTGGCGGGAGCGGCCGCGCTGTGGGGTCTGGCGCAGAAGGCGGCGATGACCTACCCCGAGGCCGTGCGGCGGGCCGGGCACTCCGACGGCAACGCACTCTTCGAGGCGATCCTCGCCGGCCGCTCGGGCGTGACCTTCTCCGAGCACGAGTACGGCGACGACGTCGACCTGATCACCCACGAGGACAAGCGGATTCGGGTGGCGATGCCCGAGATGCTGGCCGACGTCCGCGCGCTGCGCGACGACACCCCGCCACTGACGAGCGAGGAGTTCCCGATCGTGCTGTCCGCGGGCGAGCGACGCGCGTACACGGCCAACGACATCCTGCGCGACCCGTCGTGGCGCAAGCGCGACGTCGACGGCGCCCTGCGGATCAGCGTGGCGGACGCCGCGGCGCTCGGTCTGGTCGACGGCGGCCGCGCGCGGATCACCACCGCGGCGGGATCCGCCGAGGCGACCGTCGAGATCAGTGACGTGATGCTGGCCGGGCACGTCTCGCTACCCAACGGGTACGGCGTGGACCACGTCGACGCCGAGGGGCGGTCGCACACGCCGGGGGTCGCGCCGAACGCGCTGACGTCGACCGGGTGGCGCGACTCCTACGCCGGCACGCCGTGGCACAAGCACGTCCCGGCGCGCGTCGAGGCGCTGCCCGCGGTCTGACCGGCGGGCGGTCCGCTACGGAGTGGGCAGCGGCGCCGGCGGCGGAACGGGCGCCACGGGTGCCGGTGGCGGTACGGGAACTCCCGGTGCCGGCGGAGCGGCGAGCTGCGGCGAGTTGGCGGGGGTGAGCGGGACGTTCGGACCCGCGGCCTGCGTCGGGTACGGCGTGTTCATGCCGCGCTGCGCGAGGCCCATGATGAGCGCTTCCTTGCCACTGATCTCGTTGCTCTGGACGGCCTGCCACAGATCCCTGAGGTAGCTCGTGTTGGGCCCTTCGCGGTCCTGCGTCGCGGGATCCATGGTGGATCCCGGCGGCAGCGCATCGGGACTGGCGAGGTGCGGCTTGCCCTCGGCGGGAGCGGGCCCGGCCAGGGCGGCGGCGTCACCGGCGCCGGGTGCCGGTGCGCCGGGAGCCGGCGGGACGAGCGGGTCGGCGGGCGCCGGAGCGGCAGGTCCGGGAATCGGTGCGGCGGCGGCCTGCACGGGCGCGGCGGCCGGGCCGGGCGCCGGCACCGCGGGCCCCACGACGGGCGCGGGCGGCGGGGCCGGGACGGCGGGCTCGGCCGACGCGGGTGCCGCGAGGCAGATCGCGGCGATCAGACCGGACGCACCGCAGAGTGCGGTGGTCAGAAACCTTCGTGTGTCGTCAACCATCACGGTGGCCTCTCGGGAGGTGTTACGGCAGGGTCGAATGTTACCGGTGCTCGCTATGTGTCTTCCACCTTCGGACGAGATTCGTTACACCGGTCCCCCCGGATGGGTCTCGGAGCCGCCACCGGGTCCGACGAGAACACGTGTCACTCGGGACTTTCGTCAACCTGCCGCGACGCCTGCGAACTGTGGTGTAGCAATGCCATAGGCCACTAGACCACCTCGTGTGAGGAGCGTTCGCATGCCGGACAGCGCGACCAGCCCCGACCTGCCCCCCGGTTTCGACTTCACCGACCCGGACATCTATGCGCACCGGTTGCCCGTCGAGGAACTGGCCGAGATGCGCAAGGTCGCACCCATCTGGTGGAACGCCCAACCGGACGGCGTGGGTGGGTTCGGCGACGGCGGCTACTGGGTGGTGACCAAGCACCGCGACGTCAAGGAGGTGTCGCGGCGCAGCGACGTCTTTTCGAGCCTGCAGAAGACCGCGCTGCCCCGCTACAAGGACGGCACGGTCGACTCCCAGATCGAGACGGGCAAGTTCGTGCTGCTCAACATGGACGCCCCGCACCACACCCACCTGCGCAAGATCGTCTCCCGGGCATTCACTCCGCGTGCGATCGAGCGGTTGCGTGCCGACCTCGCCGAACGGGCCCACGAGATCGCGGACAAGGCCCTCGCCGAGGGCACGGGCGACTTCGTCGAGCAGGTGTCCTGCGAGTTGCCCCTGCAGGCCATCGCCGGCCTGATGGGCGTGCCGCAGGAGGACCGGATGAAGCTCTTCCACTGGTCCAACCAGATGGTCGGCGACATGGACCCCGAGTTCGCGAACAACGACGCGATCAGCGCGTCGGTGGAACTGATCACCTACGGCATGCAGCTGGCCGCCGAACGCGCCGACAGTCCCGGCGAGGACCTCGTCACCAAGCTCGTCCAGGCCGACGTCGAGGGGCACAGGCTCAGCGACGACGAGCTCGGCTTCTTCGTGATCCTGCTGGCCGTCGCAGGCAACGAGACCACCCGCAACTCCATCACCCAGGGGATGATGGCCTTCACCGACTTCCCCGACCAGTGGGAGCTGTTCAAGCGGGAGCGGCCGGCGACCACCGCCGACGAGATCGTCCGGTGGGCGACGCCGGTGACGTCGTTCCAGCGCACCGCGCTCGAGGACACCGAACTCGCGGGCGTCTCGATCGCGAAGGGCCAGCGCGTGGTGATGATGTACCGCTCCGCGAACTTCGACGAGGAGGTCTTCGACGACCCGTTCTCGTTCGACATCACGCGCGACCCCAACCCGCACGTGGGTTTCGGCGGCACCGGCGCGCACTACTGCATCGGCACCAACCTGGCTCGCATGACCATCGACCTGATGTTCAACGCGATCGCGGATGCCATGCCCGACATCACCTCGCTGGCCGCACCGGAACGGTTGCGGTCGGGTTGGCTCAACGGCATCAAGCACTGGCAGGTCGACTACACCGGCGGCGTCACGAAGGCGGCGACGCACTGACCTTCGGCGCGGACGGGTAGTCGAGGATGGACCGCCAATAGTCCTCGGGAATCTCCTGATTCGACCTCAGCACCAGGGCGAGGCCCGTGGCCATGGCCAGACCGAGGAGTCCGAGCCACAGGCCGGCCAGCGCGATCGCCACCCACAGCGCGGCGGTGAGCACCGGCCACGGTGACACCACCGCGAGCGCCGGGGCGAAGAAGAAGCCCAGCCCGACGTACCACGACGAGCCCGCGCGGTCCGAGGTCAGCACGAAGCGCAGCCAGCGGGGAATCGGCGGGACGTTCGGCAGGGTCGTCATCGTCTCTCCTCGGGTGGCGCGGCTCCGGCACCATCAGCGTCGCGCGCAGAGGTAGCCGGCACAATTACCCGCGAGGTAGTGGAGTGCGGTAATCGAGTGCGCCACACTGGCGTCGTGACCGTGGCCTCCCCCGCCCAGTTCGGCCCGCTGATGCGGCAGTGGCGTCGGCGTCGCCGCATCAGTCAGCTCGACCTCGCGCTCGAGGCCGACGTCTCCGCACGGCACGTCAGCTTCATCGAGACGGGGCGGTCGGTGCCCAGCCGGGCCATGGTGCTCCGGCTCGCCGAGGCGCTCGACGTGCCGCTGCGCGAACGCAATCAGCTCCTGCTCGCCGCGGGGCTCGCACCCGCGTACGTCGAACGGACGCTGGACGATCCGGACATGACGGCCGTGCGCGACGGCATCCGGCGGGTGCTGGCGGCCTACGAGCCGTACCCGTGCCTGGCGGTGGACCGGGGATGGCGGATCGTCGCGGCGAACACCGGTGCGACGGTGCTGATGTCCGGCGTGGCGGACCATCTGCTGCAGGCGCCGAACGCGCTGCGGCTGTCGCTGCATCCGGACGGTCTGGCACCCAGGATCCGCAACCTGGCCCAGTGGCGGCACCACGTGATCGCGCGTCTGCGCCGCGAGGTGGGTGCGGGCGGCGCGCCGGACCTGGCCGGCCTGCTGGCCGAGATCGAGGCCTACCCCGGCGGGTCCGAGGAGGTTCAGGACCTCGGTGGCGTGGTGGTGCCCCTGGAGATCGCCGGCCCCGACGGCGCCGTGCTGACGTTCCTCAGCACGGTCACGACGTTCGGGACGGCGCTCGACCTGACCGCCGCGGAGTTGAGCATCGAGGCGTTCCTGCCCGCCGACGAGGCGACGGCGCAGGCGCTGCGTTCGACGGCCTGACCGCTACGCCTGGACGATGATCGGATCGCCGACGCTGACCATGTCGTAGTACCAGGCCGCGTTGTCGGCGCTGAGGTTGATGCACCCGTGGCTGACGTTCGAATTGCCCTGCGCGCCGGTCGACCACGGTGCGCCGTGCACGTAGACGCCGCCCCAGGTGACGCGTACGGCGTCGTACACCGTGAGCTTGTAGCCCTCGGGGTCACTGAGGGGGATGCCGATGGTCCGGGAGTCCATGACGACGACGTTCTCCTTGCCCAGGGCAGTGAAGGAGCCGATCGGGGTGGGGAACTTCGACTTGCCCATGGACGCCGGCATCTCGCGCTGGGTCACGCCGTCGACGCTGACCGTGAAGGTGTGGGCGTTCACGTCGGCGACGCCGAGGACCGCGGCACCGGTCCGGAAGCTGGTCTTGGCGCCCCCTACGGACAGCGCGATGGTGGAGTGCGCGGGCCAGTACGACGTCGGCGTCCACTGCAGGACGTCGTCGCCGAGCCAGGCGAACTCGCCGGCCGGGGCGTCCGCGGAGGTGACGCGGACGCTCTGCTCGGCCGCGGCGCGGTCGGCCACCGGCCCGGCGTAGGTGACCGTCAGCGGATGGGCGACGCCGACGACGTCACCGGGAGCGGGTGACACCTTCGACACCGGCGTGGACGTCGGCACGGTCGCCGTCCCCGCACTGCCGAGGGCACTCGACGTCGTCACGAGCAGCACGGCCATACCGGTTGCTGCGAGTACGCGTCGCACGGAGTTGCGCAAGGTCAGTCCTTAGAGTCGAGGGTCGTCTCCATGGTAGATCGGCGCCGAGGCGCTAAGTGTTAGCCGAGCGTCCGCGCGCCAGCGCCAGCAGCAGGTAGCCGAGCGCCAGGAACCCACCGATCAGCAACGCCGCGTTCGCCAGCACCGTCAGACCGCCGACGCTGGACGGGTCGAGGAAGTAGTACGGCGCCCGTCTGCCGAGGCCGTTGAGCACGATCAGCGCCACCGCGCCGTAGACGGCCGGGTAGGCGAGCCAGGCGATCGGCTGCCACCAGCGCACCGCGCCCGCGCCGCGGCCGACGACGAGCCAGTCGACGACCGCGAGCACCGGGACCACGACGTGCAGCAGGAAGTTCGCCGGGGTGTAGCCCATGCTGCGCTCGGTCAGGAACAGGTTCCACACCAGTCCGGCGACCGCGACGTAGAGGACGACGGCGCCGCGCAGCCCGGTACGGGCGTCGGCCCTCGGCGACGCCAGCGTCCACGCGTAGTAGGCGGCCGCGAAGATGTTGGCCTGGTAGGTGAAGGTGATCAACCGCCACAGGACGCCCGACCTGGAGGTCAGTTCGACGAGCACCACGGCCAGGACCACCGCGAGCACGATCGCCAGACGGAGCGGAACGCGCAGCGCGTCACCGACGCCGCGGTCGGGCACTAATTGCCGATCCGGAGCTTGTCGCGGATACGGCCGAAGATGCCCGGCTTCTTGGTCTCGACCGGTGGGACGTAGGCGGGCGGGAGCGTCCCGGCGGCGGGCGGCACGTACGCGGGTGCCACCGGCGCGACGGGCGGCACGTAGGCCGGCGCATCGGCCACCGGAACCTGCTCGACGACCGGTGCCTCCGGCACGTACGCCGACTCCGGCAGCGGTGCCACGTCGGCGGGGGGCGCCTCGGGCAGCGGTGCGACGTCGGCGGGTGGCGCCTCGGGCAGCGGTGCGACGTCGACCGGCGGCGCCTCGGCGACCGGCGGCAGCGCAGCGGGCGACGGAGAGACCGCCACCGGCGGTGCGAGGACGGCGGGATTCGCCCGCGCGACCGCAGGCGCCCGGGGGACGTCGTCGGCGGCGGACGCGGGCCGGGCCGACGCCGCATCGTCGCGAGGGGTGAGCTGCAGGCTCAGCGCGACCGACACGGACACCACGAAGACGAGGACCCCGGCGACGAGCACGGTCGCGACGCCCGTCGACGCGCGGTCGCGGCGCCTGGCCGGTGCGGCGGTGGGCCGCGCGGCGAAGGCCGCGAACTCCCCCGCCGCCGGCGGTGCGCCGAGGTCGAGCGGGCCGTCGAGGCCCTGGGCGGATGCGAGCGCGGCGCCCCTGGCGAGCGCCAGCTGTGCCTCCTCGGGAGCGAACACCGGCACGCCGAGCGCATCCTCGAGGGGGCCGACGATGGTTTCGAAGCCGCCTGCCGAACCCACCAGCACCAGCGCCTCGGGCTGCCAGTCGGCCCGGGCGAAGACCGTGCTGAGCCAGCCGATCAGGCTCTCGTCGGAGTCGATGGCGTGGTTGAACGCGGTCTGCACGGCGCCGTTGCGGGTGTGCACGATCAGGGTGATCACTGTGTCCGGCTCGATGACGCAGACGGCGGTGGTGTCGTGGCCGATCACCGCGGCCATTCCGCGCGCCAGCGCCTCGGTGGCCGCCGGCATGCGGATGGGGACGACGTTGTCGAAACCGGACTCGGACAGCGACTTCATCAGCAGCGACGCCTCGGCGTCGGCGTCCTCGCTCCACGTCACCCCGATGGAGTGCAGTCGCAACCCGCGGGTGGCGGCCAACTCCTCGGTCCGTCGCACGGCCTCGGCGGCCTGCTGCGCCGAGGTGAAGGCGTCGTCGCGGACGTCGAACGCGCTGCCGTCCATCGTTGCACCGTCGGCGTCGGCGCCCTCGACCAGGACGAGGCCGACGGACGTGGGCGTCATCGACAACCCGAGAACCGCGTCCACATGAATCCCTTCGAACCCGCGCGGTGACCGCACCTGGCAGCGCCTCGTGGATCCGTGGACCCGGCGCCGCTGAGGCGCGCGGGGGATGCGCCTCGTCGGGGTTGGCCAACCTTTCGGGCCGACATTACCGAACGACGGGGCCACGGTCGCTCCGGGAGTGTCCGATCCACGCCCCAAGCCACGTTGACCGAAGTGTGACCTGTCGTTGACCGCGTCGGACGTCGACGAGGGTGATGATGTGATGACGATCACGTCGACCGGTCCGGTCGGGGTCGGGCGAAGGAGGGTCTCGTGACGATCTCGACGGTTCTCGACCTCGGCGGCGACGCCACCGGACGGCGCGCGACGACCGCGGCTGCCGACCAGCTCGCGCCGGGCGTCGTGTCGGTGCACGTGACGGGCATGGCACGCGCCGCGGCCTCGTGCTCGTGCGGCTGGTCCGGCGGCCGGCGCTTCCTGCGGGCGGCGGCCGAGCAGGACGCCTGGTTCCACGCGATGCACGACCGGTGCGAGGTGTCCTGCCCGCTCGTCACGCCGTGGTGACCCGGTCTCAGCCGGCGAGGATCTCCGCGAGGAGTGCGGGTTCGACGTTGCCACCGGACAGCACGATCACGGTGCGCCCCGGCGGCGTCGGCGCGCTTCGGTAGGCCGCGAGCGCCACCGCTCCGCTGGGCTCCGCGACGAGGTGGGCACGCAGGGCGAGTTCGCGGACCGCGGCGCGGATGTCGTTCTCCGACACCGTGATCAGACCGTCGAGGACGCTCCGGAGATGGGCGAACGTCAGGTCGGACGGTTGTGACCGCAGGCCGTCGGCGATGGTGCGGTTGCGATCCTGGATGGGCCAGTCGACCCGGTGGCCCACCCGCAGCGCCTCCGCGGTGTCGGCGGCGAGTTCGGGTTCGACGCCGATCACCTGGGCCGTGGGACACAGCGCCTTGATCGCGGTCCCGATCCCCGACGCCAGCCCGCCGCCGCTGACGGGCACCAGGACGGTGTCCACGTCGGGGAGGTCCTCGGCGATCTCGAGTCCGGCGGTGCCCTGCCCGGCGATGACGTCGACGTGGTCGAACGGCGGGATCAGCTCTCCACCGGTCTCGGCGACGAGTCCCGCGGCGACCCGCTCGCGCTCACCGGCACCGCACAGCACCACGGTCGCACCCCAGGCCCGGGTAGCGGCGACCTTGACGTTCGGGGTCTCCTCCGGCATCACGATGTGGGCGGTGATCCCCCAGCGGGACGCCGCATAGGCGACCGCCTGGGCGTGGTTTCCGCTGGAGTACGCGACGACGCCGCGGGCGCGGGTGGCGTCGTCGAGCGCCGCGATCGCGTTGAACGCGCCGCGCACCTTGAACGCGCCGATCGACTGCAGGCTCTCCGGCTTGATCCAGAGCGGACGGTCGGGGTCCGCCCACGGCGCGGGGACGAGCGGGGTGCGCAGCACCGACCCGCGGATCCTGTCGGCCGCGGCGCGGATGTCGTCGATGGTCACCTGCTGCACGGGACGAGCCTAGCGAGCGTTGCGGGGGCCGATCGGCGTCGCCGCGCTCCCGGCGGGCACAGTGGCGGACGTGAGTCAGCCGTTCTCCCTGCCGGTGGTGCCGCGCTACGCCGAGATCGACCAGCAGGGCGTCGTGTTCAACGGTCACTACCTGACGTGGTTCGACGAGGCGTCCACCGCGTACTTCGAGAACCTGGGCGTCTCCTTCGACGATCTGAACGCCGACCGGTACGACCTCAAGGTGCGCCACGCCGAGGTCGACTACCTGGCCTCGGTCCGCTGGCGCGACGAGGTGCGCGTCGCGGTGTGCTGCACGGCCATCGGGGCGACCAGCATCACGCTCGAGTTCGACGTGTGGCGCCGCGGTGCCGGTGACGGCGGACCCGAGGTCCGCGCCGTGACGGGTCGCAACGTCTACGTCGTGGTCTCGACCGAGGACTGGGCGAAGCGGCCCGTCCCGGAGGTGCTCCGGTCGGCGATCCCGTTGCCGCCCAGCGATTGACGCCAGGCACTACTGTCGGCACATGAGCCACGGGCACGACCACGGGCACGGTCCCCAGCGCGACCTGCCGCCGGGGATGGCCGAGCAACTGGACCTCCCCCACTCGGGTCTCGCCACGTTCGGCCACCGGCCGTTCCTCACCGAGACCAGCCAGCTCGACGCGTGGCAGCCCGACGTCGCGATCGTCGGCGCGCCGTTCGACGTGGGCACGACGAACCGCCCCGGAGCGCGGTTCGGGCCGCGGGCGATCCGCGCGACGGCCTACGAGCCCGGCACCTATCACATGGATCTCGGGCTCGAGATCTTCGACTGGCTGGAGGTCGTGGACTTCGGCGACGCGCACTGTCCGCACGGCCAGACCGAGGTGTCGCACGCCAACATCAGGGAGCGCGTGGCGGCGGTGGCATCGCGCGGCATCGTTCCGGTGGTGCTCGGCGGCGACCACTCGATCACGTGGCCGTCGGCGACGGCGGTGGCCGACGTGCACGGCTACGGCAACGTCGGCATCGTGCACTTCGACGCGCACGCCGACACCGCCGACATCATCGACGGCAACCTGGCCAGCCACGGCACGCCGATGCGCCGGCTCATCGAGTCGGGTGCGGTGCCGGGAACCCACTTCGTCCAGGTGGGTCTACGCGGCTACTGGCCGCCGCAGGACACGTTCGAGTGGATGCAGGAACAGGGCATGGTGTGGCACACCATGCAGGAGATCT
Organism: Mycobacterium sp. PTI7; assembly: GCF_056679845.1. NCBI lineage: Bacteria > Bacillati > Actinomycetota > Actinomycetes > Mycobacteriales > Mycobacteriaceae > Mycobacterium > Mycobacterium sp. PTI7. The sequence goes on along the minus strand of NZ_CM155252.1, from coordinate 2,050,450 downwards.
GGGACCGCGGCGTCAAGGCCGTGATGGCCGACGCGGTCGGCGAGGCACTCGCGAAGGCCGACAAGCTGTATCTGTCCGTCGACATCGACGTGCTGGACCCCGCGCACGCCCCGGGGACGGGCACCCCCGAACCCGGTGGCATCACCAGCGCCGACCTGCTCCGGATGGTGCGGCAGCTCTGCTACGAGAACGACGTCGCGGGCGTGGACGTCGTCGAGGTGTCCCCCGCCTACGACCACGCCGAGCTGACCGTCAACGCCGCCCACCGGGTGGTGTTCGAGGCGCTCGCCGGGATGGCGGCCCGTCGGCGCGACGCCGCGGGCGGAAAGCCCGGTCCCCCGGCGTGGCCGGGGGCCTGACCGCGACGGGCCCGGTCAGCCCTTCCGCAGGGTGAACTGGGCGATGTCGGTGTAGCCCTCGTTGAACAGTTCGGCGCAACCGGTCAGGTAGCGCATGTACCGGTCGTAGACCTCTTCGGACTGGATGGCGATCGCCTCGTCACGGCGCGACTCCAGCGCGGCCGACCAGATCTCCAGCGTCCGTGCGTAGTGCAGACGCAGCGGCTGCACCCGGGCGACCTCGAAACCCGCTGCGGTGGCGTGCTTCTCGACGCCGGCCACCTGCGGCAGGTCACCGCCGGGGAAGATCTCGTCCATGATGAACTTGAAGAATCTGATCTTGTTCATCGTCAGCGGCAGGTTGCGCTCGGCGAACTCTTCGTTGCTGGGCTTGATGATGGTGTGCAGCAGCATCGTGCCGTCGGCGGGCAGCACCGAGTGCGCCATCGAGAAGAAGTCGTCGTAGCGCTTGCGGCCGAAGTGCTCGAAGGCGCCGATCGACACGATGCGGTCGACGGGCTCGTGGAACTGCTCCCACCCGGCGAGCAGGACGCGCTTGCTGCGCGGGCTGTCCGTCTGGTCGAGGACCTTCTGGACGTGCGCCTGCTGGTTGCGGCTCAGCGTCAGCCCGACGACGTTGACGTCGTACTTCTCCAGTGCGCGTTTCACCGTGGCGCCCCAGCCGCAGCCGATGTCGAGCAGCGTCATGCCGGGCTCGAGACCGAGCTTGCCCAGCGAGAGGTCGATCTTGGCGATCTGGGCCTCTTCGAGGGTCATGTCGTCGCGCTCGAAGTACGCGCAGCTGTAGGTCTGCGTCGGGTCGAGGAAGAGACGGAAGAAGTCGTCGGACAAGTCGTAGTGCGCCTGCACGTCTTCGAAGTGCGGCGTCAAGTCCGTGTTGTTGCTGGTCGTGTCTGGCAAGTCCATGGCCTTCGGCGTCGGTGTTCTCGTATTGCGTGCCGGGCTCCGCGCGGCTGGGGAGCCCTCCCCGTACGTCTCCGCAGTTTATGCACAGTACCGAATCCGGAAGTTCGGAACCAAACGCCCGTGCGGGGCGTGGTGGCGTCTCAGGGGGCCCCGCTCGCGGTCCGCCGGCGTGGGTCGAGGCCGCCACCCGACGACCGGTCGAGTTTGCTGGTCCGGGGTGGGTCAGTTCTCCCGGGGCACCAGTTCCGCGGCGAAGCGGTCGACGAACTCGTCGAGCGGCACGGGGCCCGCCGGCCGTACGACGAACTTGGAGATGCCGGCGGCCACGTACCGGTCGATGCGGCGGTGCAGTTCGGGCCAGCCGTCGGCGACGAGTTCGGTGGGGTCGACGTCCGGCCGCCGCCGGCGCACCGCCGCGGCCAGGCCGTCGTCCAGTCCGCCGTCGCTGATGGCCAGGTTGATCCCGTAGTGGTCGTCCTCGATCTCGCGACCGGCCTCGGCGGCCGCCGACCGGATCGCCTCCCGGGCCGCCCCCGCCTCGTCGGGGGTGAGGAAGCTGCCGAGCCAACCGTCGGCGTAACGGCCGATCCGGCGCAGACCCGCGGGCGCGGAGCCGCCCAGCCAGATGTCGAGTGGACGGGCGGGTCGCGGTTCGACCGCCGGGGTGCGCACCGTGAAGAACTCGCCGCTGAACGCGCCCCCGTCGCCGTCGAGCGCGGCCCGCAGCAGTCGGAGCGACTCGTCGAAGACGGCCGCGCGCTTGCCGTCGGGCACCACGAACACGTCGCGTTCGGCGGGTAGCGCCGAGCGCAACCCGAAGACGGGCAGCACCCGGCGCGGCGCGAGGGCGGCGAGCGAGGCCAGTTGCTTGGCGACCAGCACCGGGTGGCGTCCGGGCAGCACCACCACCGAGGTGCCGACCTTCAGCCGGGTGGTCCTGGCGAGCGCGTAGGCCATGCCGACGAACGGGTCGACCGCCGGGCTGTGAACCAGTTCGGAGAACCACAGCGAGTCGACGTCGAGCGCCTCGAGCCGGTCGACGAGCGCGGGCAGGGCATCGGGTGCGGTCTCGCCCGCCAGCCCGACGCCGAAGCGGATCTTCATCGCCGCAATTCTGCGCGCAGCTGGGTGAAGCGGAACAGACCGGGTCGGCCGGCGACCGGTTCGTAGGCGTCGACGAGGTCGGCGACGAACCGGTTGCGGTCCGCGGGTGCGAGGCGGTCGGTCCAGGCGGTGCAGCCGACCCCGCACCAGCGTTCGAAGTCCTCGCGGGAGCCGAAGTCCCATTCGCGATCGGTGACGGTCAGCCGCCGGACGGTGAACCCGGCACCGGCGGCGAGGTCGCCGAAACGGTCCGGCTCGGCGTGCACGAACGGAGCGGTGACGCCGTCGAACTCCCGCGCCCACCGCTGCCGGCGGCACACGTCCATCGCGGTCGCCTCGAGGCTGGGCCGCGGGCCGGCGCAGACCATCTGGACGGTGGCCCGGCCCGCGGGCTTCAGCACCGCCGCCATCCGTGCCAGCGCCTCGTCCTGCTGCGGCACCCAGTGCAGCGCGTTGAAGGACACCGCGACGTCGAAGCACGCCGCGAACGGCAACGACCGCGCGTCGCCGGCGACATAGGCCGCAGGCCGGGGGCCCACCGGGCCGGCGGCTGCGGCCGCGACCATCCGTGGGGAGGCGTCGACGCCGACGGCGATGCCCCCGCGGAGTCGATCGGCGATCAGCCGCGTGAGAAAGCCGTCGCCGCAGCCGATGTCGAGGACCCACTCCCCCGGATCGATCACCAGGTCGGCCAGCGCATCGGTGATCATCGCCCGCTGCAGGCCGCTCACCTCCGCGTAGTCGCGCCCGCTCCAGTCCACCACCCGGCCCAGTCAACGCCATCGGCGTCCCGCGCGCAGCGGAGGCCCGCTCACTCGACGACCGCGCTCACTCCACGACGAAGTCGCCCGGGTCGAGTGTCCGGGTCCACGTCCAGTAGTCGACGAGCCGCCACGGGCTCAGCGTGTAGACCTCGCCGTGGGCGTTCTTGTAGAAGGAGTGCTCGACCGACGGGTGCGCCCAGACCATCGTGGCCATCTCCTCCTGGCTGCGGCGCACCCAGTCGTCGCACCGTTCCCGAGACGGCTCCATCGACCGGTGCCCGCCATCGATGAGGAACTCGAGACACTGCGTGATGTACCGCATCTGGCACTCGGAATGGAAGATCAGGCTGCCGCCGCTGGCGAGGTTCGTCCCGGGGCCGTACATGCAGAACAGGTTGGGATAGCCGGGCACCGTGATCCCCAGGTAGGCGACCGGACGCTCCCCCCACCGGGACGCGAGGTCGGCGCCGTCGCGTCCGGTGATCGCCATCGGCCACAGCACCCGGTTGGCCTCGAAGCCGGTGGCGTAGACGATGACGTCCACCGGGTGCCGCTCGCCGTCCTCGGTGATCACCGCGTCGGGCTCGATCCTGGTGATCGGGGTGCGGACCAGGTCGACGTCGTCGCGCGTCAGCGTGGCGAGCCAGCTGCCGTTGTCCTGCAGCGTCCGCTTGCCGGTGGCCGGGTAGTCGGGCACGACCTTGGCGGCCAGGTCCGGGTCGTCGCCGATCTGGCCGGTGATCCAGTCGGTGAACATCAGCCGGGTGATCTCGTTGATCTCGCTGACAGCGCGGGTCTGGTCGGGATAGTCGGGGTCGACGCGGGCCGCGGCGAGACCCTTGTCGCAGCCCGGCCAGAACAGCAGGAAGCGGTACCACCTGCCGTAGAACGGGAGATGGCGCAGCGCCCACCGGACGCCGGGTCCCACCTCCGCGTGGTAGTTCGGGTTCGGGAACATCCACTGCGCGGTCCGCTGGAACACGGTGAGGTGCTCGACGTCGTCGGCGATGGCGGGCGCGATCTGGAACCCGCTGGCCCCCGCGCCGATCATCGCCACCCGCCGTCCACGCAGGTCCACCGAGTGGTCCCACTCGGCCGAGTGAAATGCCTTACCCGCGAACGTGTCCCGACCCGGCAGGTCCGGCACCCTGGGCCGGTTGAGTTGACCGACGGCGCTGATCACCGCCCGCGCGGTGAGGTCGGTGACCGTGCCGTCGCGGTCGACGGTCGTCACCGTCCAGGTCGCGCTCGCGTCGTCCCACCGAGCCGCGGTCACCTCGGTCTCCCACCGGACGTGCGGGCCGATGCCGTGGCGTGCCATCACGCCCTCGAAGTACGCCTGCAGTTCGGGCTGCTCGGCGAAGTAGTGCGTCCACTGGTCGCTGGGCTCGAAGCTGTAGCAGTAGAAGTGGTTTCCGACGTCGACGCGGGCGCCGGGGTAGGTGTTCTGGTACCAGGTGCCGCCCACGCCGGCGTTGCGCTCCACGATGGTGAAGGGGATGCCCGCCTCCTTCAGCCGGATCCCCGCCAGCAGACCCGATTCCCCGCACCCGATGACGACGACCGGGAAGTCGGCGCGTGCGGCGGCGTCCGGTGGCGGCCCCGCGGCCCGTACGTCGCGACCGTCGAGTTCCATCTCCTCGAGCAGCATCGGCACGTACTCGTCGGGCACGGGTTCGCAGACCAGCCACTCCATCATCTCCTTGAGGAGATCCGGACCGATCGGCTCGGGTTCGGGACAGCCGCGGTCGCGGTAGTCGCGGATCACGTCGAGCGCGAGGCTGCGTGCGGCGGCCTTGTCGTCCTCCGACATGTAGCCCTGCACCTCGTTGAGGAATAGGCCCGCGGGCTTCAGCGCACCGCGGATCAGGCCCGGATCGCCCGACACGTGCACCAGCGACAGCAGCAGTGTCGGGATGCTGACGTCGAGCAGCGCCTCGGCGATCGCCTCGTCGGAATCCGTAAACGGTTGTCCGGCATGTGGGTTGCGCACCGCTTGAGTGCTATCACGTTTTCAGGCCCCCCGGGCGGGTATCTGGCATCGATGACCGAGTCAGCCCGCGACGATCTGCCCGCAGACCACGACCGCAAACTGCCCGACGACATCTCCGACGAGACCGTCGAGGCGGTCGGCGCGGTGTCCGAGGCGCTCGAATGGGTCGAACGCGCCCGCGGACACCTCTACTCCTTCCATCAGTTGATGGGCCACGCCGACCTCGCGCTGGGCGATGCCTGCGACAAGCTGCGCGACGCCGGGCACCCCGAGGTGGCGGACCGGCTCGAGACGGAGATGGTGGGACGCAACGTGCTCCCCGGGCGGTGGACGTTCCAGATCGTGGAGGACTTCGACGACGGGTACTGGTCCGCCTTCCGCGACCACGAGCGTCGGGTGCGCGACGAACTGCAGGAGGGCCACCGCCACGTCTTCGAGGCCCGGATGAAGGAGGACCGGCGCAGCCACGGTCGCGCCGGACACGAGGGCACGCCCTGACGAGGCGCTAGGCTCGTCGCATCTGGTCCTTCGACGATGAAGGGGTCGACGTGGGAATCACGACCCGTGTCAACGGTGCGGTGCCGCCGAACGTTTCGCGCGAGGACGTCAACCTCGGTTCGTGGGACTTCTGGGCGCTCGACGACGACCTGCGCGAGGGTGCGTTCGCCACCCTGCGCCGCGAGGATCCGGTGTCGCTGCACCCCGAGTTCGTCCAGGACGGGTTCGAGGGTGGCCGCGGCCACTGGGCGGTGACCCGGTACGACGACGTCTTCTACGCCAGCCGGCACCCGGAGATCTTCAGCTCCGCGCAGGGCATCACGATCGGTGACCAGACGCCGGAACTCACCGAGTACTTCGGCTCGATGATCGCGATGGACGACCCGCGGCACACCCGGCTGCGCAACATCGTGCGCAGCGCCTTCACCCCCCGCGTGCTCGCGCTGATCGAGGACTCCGTGCGCGATCGCGCGCGCCGCCTCGTCGCCGACATGGTGACCAACCACCCCGACGGCCGCGGTGAGCTGGTGTCCGAACTCGCGGGTCCGCTGCCGCTGCAGATCATCTGCGACATGATGGGCATCCCCGAGGACGACCACGACCGGATCTTCCACTGGACCAACGTCATCCTCGGTTTCGGCGATCCGGACATCACCACCGACTTCGACGAGTTCTTCCGCGTGGCCATGGACATCGGCGCCTACGCGACCGCGCTGGCCGAGGACCGTCGCGCCCATCCCGGTGACGACCTCACCACCAGCCTGGTGGTGGCCGATCTCGACGGGGAACGCCTGACCTCCAGCGAGGTGGCGTCGTTCTTCATCCTGCTCGTCGTCGCAGGCAACGAGACCACCCGCAACGCCATCAGCCACGGCGTGCTGGCGCTGAGCCGCCACCCCGGGGAGCGTGACGCGTGGTGGGCCGACTACGACGCGATCGCCCCGACGGCGGTCGAGGAGATCGTCCGCTGGGCGTCACCGGTCAGCTACATGCGGCGCACGGTCACCCGGGACGTCGAACTCAGCGGCGTGCGCCTGGGCGTCGGCGACAAGGTGACCCTCTGGTACGGCTCGGCGAACCGCGACGAGTCCACGTTCGCCGATCCGTGGACGTTCGACGTGACGCGCCACCCCAACCCGCACGTCGGGTTCGGCGGCGGCGGCGCCCACTTCTGTCTCGGCGCGAACCTCGCCCGCCGCGAGATCACCGTGGCATTCGAGGAACTGCACCGCCAGCTGCCCGACATCGCCGCCGTGGAGGAACCCGACCGTCTCCAGTCGGCGTTCATCCACGGAATCAAGCGACTTCCGGTCAGCTGGACGCCGCTCGGTTAGCGGCCGGGCCGGCCGTCCGCGTGCCGACCCTGGACGTCCTGCACCCGGGGGTCGTTCGCGTCGACGCCGTCGCGCACGGTGACGCGACCGTTGTCGTCGATGCGGTCGTTCTGGTCGATGCGGTCGCGATCGGCGGCGTCGGAGGCCTTGACGCGGGGATCGAGGGAATCGGCGTGCTCGCGACGCTCGTCGAGGTCGGTGCGCGCGGAGTCGACCACCTCGCGGTGACTGCTGGCGCGGTCCCGCAGACGGGCCGCCTCGGCGGCCTTGGCCTCGGCCTCGGCGGCGGCGGCTCGCGCCTTCGCCTCGGTCTCGGCGGCGATGGCCTCGCGCTTCTCGAGCCGCTGGCCCTCGACGTGCACCTCCTCGCGGATGCGATCGGCCTCGGCGGCGCGCTTGCGGTGGGTGGCCTTGCGAGCGAGCAGCGCGGCGACCAGGATCACCGCCAGGACGACGACGGCGATGATGATCCAGGTGGTGGTCGTCATGGCGACTCCTTCGATCGGTGGCACGCCAGCAAGGTATTGACGCACCGGACGATTTCGAGTGCCCGATGGGGACGCCGCTCAAACGTCGGCGGGCCTTACGACCTGCTCAGGTAGCGGTTCCGCTCCCAGTCACTGACGTGCGCGGAGTACTCGATCCACTCGCTGCGGGCGATCGCGGCGAAGTCCAGCACCGACTCCTCGCCGAGGATCTCCCCGATCGTGTCGTCCTGCGTCGCCAACGCGATCGCCACGCCCAGCGACTCGGGCAGCGCCGTGCCGGTGCCGTACAGGTTGCCGCCCTCCGCGAGCGGCGGTCGGCGACCCGCCTCGAGGCCCGCCACCACGGCGGCGAGCGCACTCGCGACGAGCCAGTAGGGGTTCGCGTCGGCGCCGCCGGTGCGCAACTCGATGCGGGTGGCCTCCGGCGCGTCCTCGATGAGCGACCGGACGGCCGCGCTGCGGTTGTCGCGGCTCCACGTGACCGTGGCCGGCGCGAAGGAGTCGGGGACGAACCGGCGGTAGGCGTTCACCGAGTGCGCACCGAACAGCGTTATCGACGGAAGGTGCTCTAGGAGTCCGGCGATGGCGTGCAGCGCGACGTCGTTCTCGTTGCCCCGGTCGGCGGCGAAAGCCGGTCGGCCGTCCCGCCACAGCGAGAGGTGCAGGTGTCCCGAACTCCCCGAGTGGCCGGAGAACGGCTTGGGCATGAAGGTGGCGAGCTTGCCGTGCCTGCGGGCCACCTCCTTGGCGGCGTACTTCAGCCGCGCGCTGTCGTCGGCGGCCTCGAGGGCATCGGTGTAGACGAGGTTCGCCTCGACCTGGCCGGGGCCGTACTCGGTGTGCACGCCCTCGAGCCGGGTGAACGCGCCGAGCGTCTCCTGCAGGTCGGAGAGGATGGGGTCGAGCGCGTTCGCGTTCTCCAACGAGTAGGCGTGGACGTCGTCCTGGAACGGGGTGCCGTCCGGCTCGAGCAGGTAGAACTCGAGTTCCACGCCGATCTTCGCCGTGTATCCCAGCGAACCGAGCCGGGCCAGCACCCGTTTCAGCACGCCCCGGGGGTCCAGCGGCGACGGTATCCCGCCGTGCCGCACGACGTCGGAGATGACGTGTCCCGCCTCCGGACGCCACGGCAGCGGCCGGAACGTCGCGAGGTCGGGAACGGCCTGGACGTCGGGATAGCCGGTGTCCCAATTGGTCTCGCGTAGCGAGTCGATCACCGTTCCGTCGGCGTTCCAGCTCAGCGCCGCCTCGCAGAACGCGAACCCGCCTCCGCGGGCGCGGGTGAGGAAGCTCGCGGCCGGGATCCGCTTGCCCGCGGCGTGACCGAACGGGTCACTCCAGGCCACCTCGATCTCGCGCAGCGCGCCCTCGTCGAGCAGGCGGACCAGTTCGAGTTCGGCGCCCGACGGGCTGCGGCGGTCCACGGTCTGCGTCATGGCCGGACTGTATGGCCGGCCCGACGACCACACCACCCCTCGGGTCAGCACGAGCGGAAGGGCCGAGGGCTGGTCAGCCGGCGCCGAGCGCGCTCAGCATCCCGGCGGCGGACCGGGGCCAGGGGAACTCCTCGGCACGCCGGCGCGCGTTCACCCGGCGCAGCCGCTCGGGCACGCCGACGACCCCGGCGACGGCGCGCGCGATCGCACCGGGATCGTTCTCGGCCGCCACGCCGCCGTCGGTGGCCACCAGTTCGGCCAGCGCGGACGTCTTCGACACGACCGCGGGGGTGCCGCACGCGAGCGCCTCGAGGGCGGCCAGGCCGAACGTCTCGTGCGGGCCGGGGGCCAGGGCGACGTCGGCCGACGCGAGCATGGTGGCCACGGTGTCGCGGCAGCCGACGTATCCGGCGAAGTCGACCGGCAGGCCCGCGGCCCGGCGCTCCAGACGCGCCCGCAGGGGCCCCTCCCCGACCACCAGCAGCCGGACGTCCATGCCGGAATCACGCAGAGCGGCAACGGTGTCGATGCTGCGGTGCACGTGCTTTTCCACCGAGAGCCTGCCGCAGTGCACCAGCAGCGTCTGCTCGGGCGCGGCCCACCTGGCCCGCTCGGCGGTGCTGTGTCGCCGTGGGTGGAACTGGTCGAGGTCGACCCCGAGCGGAACCGTCGTCACGTTGCGCGCCCCGATCCGGTCGAACTCCGCGCGGGCGAACCCGGTGGTGCACACGACGGCGTCGTAGTCGGCGGCGGTACGGCGGTTCGCGAGGTCGGCCACCGCCCGGGCCAGCGGGTGCGGCAGCACCTGCCCGACGAGGCGGTCGAGGCGTTCGTGGGAGATCATCACCGTCGGCACGCCGTGCGCGCGACCCCACCGGCCGAGCGAGCGCAGCGTGAGCCGGTCGCTGACCTCGAGGGCGTCGGGGGCGAGGCGTTCGAGCAGGTCGGCGACGGGGCCGGGATGCACCGCACGGTAGCCGCCGGTGAGCGGAATGAGCCGCGCGGGCAACGAGATCCGCCGCACCCCCGAGGGCAGGTGCCGTTCGTCGCTCGCCGGGCCCGGGACGATCAGGTACACCTCGTGGCCGGCCGCGCAGTACTCCGCGCCCAACCGGTCGACGGCCGTCCGCAGACCGCCCGAACGTGGGCCGTAGAAGTTGGCCACCTGCACGACCCGCATGTCCGTCCATCGAATGCGGTGCGCGTGTGCGGGCGTCGACGGCGGGTCGACGGCGGGCTGAACGGGTGACGAATAGGCGTCGCCGGCCGCGAAGCTAGCCGACGTGCTGGGTGAGCCAGCCCTGGACGCGCTGCCACGCGTCGGCGGCGGCGGTCGGGTCGTAGCGCTGCCCCGTGTCGTTGAAGAAGGCGTGGTCGGCACCGGGCTCGACGAAGAGTTCGTGCACCATGCCCGCGGCGGTCAGCGCCTGTTCGGCGGCCTCGCGGGTGGCGTTCACACGGGCGTCCTTCTCGCCGTAGAAGCCCAGCACCGCGGCCTGGCGCGACCCCTCGAGCCTGGCGCCGTCGGGCAGCGGACCGTAGAACGGGAACGCCGCGGCCAGTTGCGGTTCGCCCGCGGCCAGCAGCTGCCAGACCAGCCCGCCGCCCATGCAGAAGCCGATCGCGGCGAGCTTCACGCCCGGTGCGCGGCGGGCCACCTCGCCGAGGCCCGAGCGCAGATCGGCGGTGAACTGGTCGGGCGTGATCGCGCTCAGCGCCGCCGTCGCCTTGGCGGGATCGTCGAACGCGGCCGTACCGCCCTGGCCCGACAGCAGGTCGATCGCGAGCGCGGAGTAGCCGATGCCGGCGAGGCGGCCGGCCACCGACTGGGCCCACTCGGTCAGGCCCTTGTTCTCGTGGATGACGAGCAGCGCGCCCTTGGGGGTCGCCGCGGGGGCCCACACGCCCCGGAGTTCGCCGGCCGGGCCGGCCCACGTGACCGGTTCGGTGGCGACCGCGGTGTCGGCGCCGGGCGCCGGGCCGGTGGCGGCGGGCGTCGTCGGAGCCGACGTCGGGGACGAGGTCTCGGAGTCGCTCGAGGCCGCGGGCTGTCCACGGTCCCCACCGCACGCGGTGATGAGGGCACCGGCGGCGGTGGCGCCGACGCCGATCAGCGCCATCCGGCGTAGGGCCTCGCGGCGGGACATCAACCCGTCGACGTGGTCGGTGGCGATCTCCTCGGCGATGTAGCGCTGCAGCGGGGTCACCTCCGCGAGTATGCACGGGTCTGACCAACTGCTGCTGAAAACGGGTCCCGACAGCGAATACTGTCCGGATGGCCCACCCCTCCCTCGTCGCGACGACACCGGACCTCGGTGGCCGCGTCGCGGTGGTCGCCGGTGCGACGCGGGGCGCGGGGCGGGGCATCGCGGCTGCGCTGGGCGAGGCGGGTGCCACGGTCGTCTGCACGGGCCGCACCAGCGAGACGGTGTCGATGGTGTCGGACTACGACCGGCCCGAGACCATCGAGGAGACGGCGCGCCTCGTGACCGAGCTGGGTGGTGTCGGCATCCCGATCGCCGTCGACCACCTCGACACCGGGCAGGTCAAGGCGCTCGCCGACCGGTTGCGGGCCGAGTTCGGCGCCATCGACGTGCTGGTCAACGACCTGTGGGGTGCGGAGATCCTCAAGGGTCCGCCACCGTCCTGGAACCGGCCGATCTGGGAGCACGACCTCGCCGACGGGCTCCGCATCCTGCGCCTCGGCGTGGAGACCCACCTGATCACCTCGCACTGCCTGCTGCCGCTGATGGTGTCGAAACCGGGTGGTCTGCTGGTCGAGGTGACCGACGGGACCGCCGAGTTCAACGCGAACCACTACCGCGTCTCCGCGTTCTACGACCTGGCGAAGGTGTCGGTGAACCGGTTGGCCTACAGCCAGGGACACGACCTGGCCGAGTACGGCGCGACGGCGGTGTCGGTCACCCCGGGGTGGTTGCGCTCGGAGATGATGCTGGCGAATTACGGTGTCACCGAGGCCGATTGGACGATGGCGATGGACCACGGCCGGACCGACGGCTACCCGGTGGCGCCACCGGGCTTCGAGGCGTCGGAGACGCCGAGGTTCGTCGGCCGCGGCGTGGTCGCGCTCGCCGCGGACCCCCGACGGGGACGGTGGAACCAGCGGTCGGTGTCGTCGGCGGCGCTGGCCCAGGTGTACGGGTTCACCGACACCGACGGCCGGCAACCGGACGCCTGGGCCGAGCAGTAGTCCGACCGGACCCGCACCGCTGTAGACAAAACCCGAGAAGTGTTCACGATGTCGTTGACAGCGCAGGCCGTGCGCGGTCGAATGAGCGGGTGACCCCCGCAGTGAGCTACGACACCATCATCCGCAACGGCCTCTGGTTCGACGGCACCGGCGGCCCCTCGGCCGTGCGCAACCTCGGGATCCGCGACGGCCACGTCGTCGCCATCTCCGCCGACGACCTCGACGCGACCGGCTGCCCGAACGTCGTCGACGCCGCAGGCAAGTGGGTGCTGCCCGGGCTGCTCGACATCCACACCCACTACGACGTCGAGGTCCTCGTCGGGCCCGCGCTCGCCGAGTCGCTGCGCCACGGGGTCACGACCATCATGCTCGGCTCGTGCTCGCTGTCGACCATCCACGTCGACGGCACCGACGCCGGTGACCTCTTCGGCCGGGTCGAGGCGATCCCCCGCGAGCACGTCATCGACGCCGTGGACCGGCACAAGACGTGGACGTCGTGCGACGAGTACGTCGACGCGCTCGAGGATCGGCCGCTCGGCCCCAACCTCGCCGCCTTCATCGGCCACTCCGACATGCGCACGGCCGTCATGGGCCTGGACCGGGCCACCCGCAAGGAGGTCCGGCCGACGCGCGCCGAGCAGGCCCGCATGGAACAGATGCTCGACGAGGCGCTGCGGGCCGGCTTCGTGGGCATGTCGTCACAGCAGCTGCTGTTCGACAAGATCGACGGCGACGTCTGCCGGTCGCGCACGCTGCCGTCGACGTACGCCAGGGCACGCGAGCTGCGGCGCCTGAAGTCGTTGCTGCGCAAGACCGGTCGCATCCTGCAGTCGGGTCCCGACATCCAGAACCCGATCAACCTGGGGTCGCAACTGCTGCAGTCGGTGGGGATCGTCCGCAATCCGCTCAAGACGAGCCTGCTGTCGGCGGCCGACGTGAAGTCCAACCCCTACGCCATCATGCTGATGGGCCCGCTGTCCCGGTTCGTCAACACCCTCGGCGGCAACTTCCGGTGGCAGCACCTGCCGGTCCCGTTCGAGGTCTACGCCGACGGGATCGACCTCGTGGTGTTCGAGGAGTTCGGCGCCGGGGCCGCGGCGCTGCACCTCGCCGACGAGGTCGCCCGCAACGACCTGATGCGCGACGAGGAGTACCGCCGCCGGTTCCGGAAGGACTACGAGAGCAAGTTCGGCCTGCGGGTGTGGCACCGGGACTTCTTCGACGCCCACATCTCCGAGTGCCCGGACGCCGACCTCGTCGGTCTGTCGTTCGGCGAGGTCGGCGACCGGCGCGGGCTGCACCCCGTCGACGCCTTCCTCGACCTGGTGCTCGAGCATGGCAAGGCGCTGCGCTGGCACACCACCATCTCCAACCACCGTCCCGAGGTGCTCAAGAAGATGGCCCGCGAGCCGGGCATCCAGATGGGCTTCTCCGATGCCGGTGCGCACCTGCGCAACATGGCGTTCTACAACATGGGGCTGCGCCTGCTGCGCCACGTCCGCGACGCCCAGTCGGCAGGCACCCCGTTCATGACCATCGAGGCCGCGGTGCACCGCCTGACCGGTGAACTCGCCGACTGGTACCGCCTCGACGCCGGGCACCTGCGCATCGGCGACCGGGCCGACATCGCGATCATCGATCCCGAGCGCCTCGACGACTCACTCGACGCCTACGCCGAGGAACCCGTCGAGGAGTACGGCGGACTGTCCCGCATGGTCAACCGCAACGACGACACCGTCACCGCCGTGTTCGTCGGCGGCAGACAGGTGTTCGCCTCGGGCGTGCCGACGGAGGTGGTCGGCCGCGAACGCACGGGACGGTTCCTGCGCGCCGCGCACCGGGTGCCCGCGCTGCCCACCCAGCAGGACGAGCTCACCCGTGTCGGCTGACGCGATCGCCGTTCGGGACGTGGTGCACGGCCTCTGGGAGGCACTGTCGGCGCGGGACTGGGACGGCGTCCGGGCCCACCTCTCCGACGACTGCATCTACCTCGACGTCCCCGTCGGCCCGGCGGCGGCCGCCAAGGGGCCCGAGGACATCGTCAAGCGGCTCAAGATCGGACTGGAACCGCTGGCGTCCTACGAGAACTTCAGCGGGCTGCTCGTCGACGACGGCAGCACCGCGATGTACGAGCACCACGAGGAATGGCATTGGCGCAGCGGCGAATCCGCGGTGCTGAACTTCGTGTCGGTGCACCGCGTCGTCGACGGCAAGGTCACGCTGTGGAAGGACTACTGGGACATGGGGGCACTGGCCAACCATGCGCCGCCCAGTTGGCTCGAGGACTTCGCGAACGCCGACATGTCGTGGGTCTACGACGCGACCGGCGAGGTCTGACCCCGTCTAGACGCTCCACGCCATCCGGAACCTGTCCGCGAGTTCCTCGGGCGTCAGCTGCCCGTACGTGTCGGACTCGTACCGCCGGACGGCGACGGTCGCGTCGACCGCCGCGTCGCCCAGGATTCCGCGCATCGTCGCCGAGGCGTCGAGCGCGTCGACGATCTCGCGCTGCGCCGACGGGAGTTCGGTGATCCCGGCCGTCCTGCGCTGCTCGTCGGACAGGTCGGCGGGATCCACCGTGACCTCCCCCGGCACCGACAGCCCGCGTTCGATCCCGTCGAGGGCCAGACCGAGGATGGCCGCCGACGCCAGGTACGGGTTGGCCGACGGATCCACGATCTTGACCTCGACGTTCGCGCCGTGCGGGTTGCCCGGCCCGCCGGTCAGGAACCGGATCGCCGCCTCCCGGTTCTCGGTGCCCCAGCACAGCGTCGCCCCCGACCAGTGTCCGGGCTGGATGCGCAGCCCCGACAGGATGGATCCGCTGAGCACGCCCTGTGCGGCAGGCAGGCCGTCGAGCAGTCCGGCGATCGCCGATTCGCCCTCCGGCGTCAACCCGCTCGCGCCGGTCCCGCCGGAGAAGATCGGCTGCTCGTCGCGCTGCAGCGAGAAGTGCTGGTGCGCACCGGATCCGACGGCGCCGGCGAACGGCACCGGGGACAGGCTGACCCGCACGCCGTGGTTTCGGGCCACCCGCGCGACGACGATCTTGGCCAGCACCAGCGCGTCGGCCGCGGCCACGGGGGTGCGCGGCCCGAGTGAGATCTCGAACTGGCTGGCGCCGTACTCCGGGTGCAGCTGTTCGATCAGCACGCCCGCCGACGCCGCGGCCTCGGTGACCTCCCGTACGAAGCCCTCGAACTCCAGGACGCCGGCCAGGCCGTACTGCGCCCACAGGTGCGAGGGAAGGCGGCTGCCGTCGGGCGCGACGAGGACGAACTCCATCTCGTGGCCGACGAGCGCCGTGAATCCCGCTGTGGCCAAACGTTCCTCGACGCGCCGCAGCACGCCACGGGTGCAGTACGGGTCGGGTGTGCCGGACTGGTCGAAGAACGAGCCGGGCGCCCAGGCCAGTCCGTTGCCGAGCAGGTGCAGCTCCTCGACGTCGATGCGGATCCGGCGATCCCCGACGACGCCGGTGTCGGGGCCGAACACGATGCCGCTCTGGTCGATGGCGAAGACGTGCCAGACCGGGCTGGCACCCAGTCCGGGATCGGCGAACGAGCCGATGCGGTGTACCGGAACGGTCTTGGCGTGGATCAATCCCGCGGGATTGACCACCGTGCCGAGGATCGTGGAGACGTCGTGGGTCTTCAGGTCGGCGACGCGGTTGGCTGACATCCGGCCATTGTGCCGGTTGCGGCGGCCGGTTACAGCGTGATCTTGCAGGCCTGTCCGATGTCGAGGGTGCGCAGCATGCGCCCCATGCCTATCCACATGGCGCACGACAGGGCGAGGTCGGTGAGCAGCTCGTCGCTGAGCTGGGCACGGCAGCGCTCCCAGAAGTCCTCGTCGTCGCGCAGCGCGGTGTGGTCGGTGGCGAAGCGCTCCGCGAACTCCGCGGCGACGCGTTCCTGGTCGTCGTACCCGGGCCACGTGCGCCATTCGGCGGCGTGGTCGTACAGATCCTCGTCGACACCGGCCGCCAGACCGTCGGCGTCGCGGGTGTTCTGACAGACCACGCACTCGTTGTCGAGGGCGATCACCATGCGGGCGAGTTCGCGGACCCGCATCGGGAGGCGGTTCTTGGTGTAGACCGCGTGGGTGAATCCGGCCATGGCGGTGCCGATGTCGGGTGACTGCACGATCCAGGCGGCGGCGTCGTCGGCGGCGAAGTTCCCAATCCGGCTCATGGTCGGATGGTACGCCCGCCGCGGCCGAAGTGGAACACGTTCTAGTTTCCCGGTCAGCGCGACGCCGCCAGCGCTCCCCTGTCGTCGGTCCAGTCGCGCTGCACCAGCATGCGGTAGGCGATCCGCTCGACGGCTGCCTCCACCTCGAGGCGGTCGGGACTGCCCTCGAACGTGGGTGACTGCGCGAGCTTCTCGACGATGCGGCCGACGAGTCCGGCCGACACGGCGTCGACCCGCGTGGCGCCGGCCTGGGTCAACCACAGCTTGCCGCCGGTGCCCAGCGCCAGCCCGTCGGCGACGACGCGGTCGAAGGTGGGCTCGACGACCTCGTAGGGCACTCGCAGCCGCTCGGCGATGGCGGTCAGCGATGCCGACCCGAACACCTGGTTGTGCCGGTAGATCTGCAGCAGCGCCCACAGTTGGGCGACGTCGAGGTCGCAGCCCGGTTCCGCGGCGAGACTGCGCAACCGGATGTCCGGCGAGTCGCGGAACATCCTGCCGACGGCCACCTCGAGGATCTTCTCCGCCGAGTCGCCGGTGGGCATGCCGAACCCCTCGCCGAGGTCGGTGGCGGCGGTGGCGTCCATCTCGCGCAGCGGCACCTCCTTGAGGAACAGCGACACGACGAAGCCGACGATCGCGACCGGCACCGCGCAGAGGAACACCGTGCCGAGCGAGTCGGCGTAGGCCGCGACGATGGGTGCGGCCATCTCGGGTGGCAGGGCACGGAGTGCCTGCGGCGATTCGGCCGCGTTCGGCGGGGCGCCGCCGGCGAGCAGCGCCGGCCCGATGCGCGAGGCCAGGAAGTTGGCGAACAGGGACCCGAAGATGGCGGCGCCGAAGGAACTTC
The DNA here is from genome assembly GCF_056679845.1 of Mycobacterium sp. PTI7. Lineage (NCBI taxonomy): Bacteria > Bacillati > Actinomycetota > Actinomycetes > Mycobacteriales > Mycobacteriaceae > Mycobacterium > Mycobacterium sp. PTI7. Next base: position 2,033,314 of record NZ_CM155252.1, on the reverse strand, counting down.
CGATGGTGCGGAAGAAGGTGACGCCGGACGTCGCCACGCCGAGGTCGGTGAAGCTCGAGGTGTTCTGCACCACGAGGACCAGCACCTGCATGCACAGCCCGATGCCGGTGCCGAGGGCGAACAGATAGGCCGACTGCTGCCAGGTGGGCGTGCCTGCGTCCATGCCCGACAGCAGCAGGAAGGCCACCGCCATGATGGCGGTGCCCGCGACGGGGAACACCTTGTAGCGGCCGGTGCGGCCCACGATGTTGCCGCTGCCGATCGAGGTGATCAGCATGCCGGCGACCATGGGCAGCGTGCGCAGGCCGGACTCGGTGGCCGAGACGCCGTCGACGAACTGCATGAAGGTGGGCAGGAACGTGAGCGCGCCGAGCATCGCGAAGCCGACGATGAAGCCGAGGATGCAGCAGACCGTGAACACCGGGCTGCGGAACAGGCGGATCGGCAGGATCGGTTCGGCCGCCCTGGTCTCGACCCGCACGAAGACGGCGAGCGCGACGGCCGACGCGACGAACAGCCCGATGATCATCGGCGACGTCCAGGCGTATTCGCCGCCGCCCCAGCTGGTGGCCAGGGTGAGGCCGGACGCCGCGAGCCCGACGAACAGGATGCCCGCGTAGTCGATGACGGGCCGCACGGTCCTCGTCAGGGACGGGATGGCGGCGATGCCGACGAGGAGCACCACGATGCCGATGGGCACGTTGATCCAGAACGCCCATCGCCACGTCAGGTGGTCGGTGAAGAATCCGCCGAGCAGGGGCCCGATGACGGTGGTGACGCCGAAGACCGCGCCGAGCGCGCCCTGGTAGCGGCCGCGTTCGCGCAGCGGGATGACCTCGCCGATCACGGCCATGGCGGTGACCATGATCGCGCCGCCGCCGATGCCCTGCAGGGCGCGGGCCGCGACGAGCACCGTCATCGATCCGGCCAGACCACACAGCACCGAGCCGAGCAGGAAGAACAGGATCGACGCGCAGAACACGGCCTTGCGGCCGAACAGGTCGCCGAGCTTGCCCACGATGGCGGTGGCGATCGTCGAGGCCAGCAGGTAGCTCGTCACCACCCAGGACTGGTGTCCCGCACCGCCGAGGTCGGCGACGACGGTGGGCAGTGCCGTCGCGACGATCGTCTGGTCGAGCGCGGCGAGCAGCATGCCGAGCAGCACGCCCACGAAGATGAAGTTGCGGCGCTGCGGACTGATCAGCGCGTTGGCCGACTCCGGGTCCGCGACCGAGGACCCGCCCGTCGTCACCGGACTCGCCATGCACGCCTCCCGACGTTCCCGGTGCGCTCGGGTGAGCGCACCGAGAACTATATCGTTAGGCGAGCTAAAAGAGTTACCGGGTTACTCGCTGTTGCTGCCCGGGGGGCGCGAGACGCACTGTGCGGCGTACAGCTGCTCGCCGAGCTTGTCCATCAACTGCAGCTGGGTCTCGAGGTAGTCGATGTGCTTCTCCTCGTCGGCCAGGATCATCTCCAGCAGCGAGGCGCTGGTCTGGTCCTCCTTGGCCCGGCACATGGTGACGCCCGGCCGCAGCCGTGCCACCACCTCGTACTCGATGGCGAGGTCGGACTCGAACTGCTCACGCAGGGTCTGTCCCACCCGCAGCGAGAACAGCCGCTGGTAGTTGGGCAGCCCGTCCAGGAGCAGGATCCGATCGGTGACGGCCTCGGCGTGACGCATCTCCTCGAAGGACTCGTCGCGCGTGTGATTCGCCAGTTCGGTGAATCCCCAATTCTCCTGCATCTTCGAATGCAGGAAATACTGGTTGATCGCCGTGAGTTCACTCGTCAATTGCTCGTTGAGCAGCTTCAGGACTTCTGGATCGCCTTGCATTGATCGCTCCTTGGGCGCGAGCCGGGCTGGGCGTCGGCGCCGAGATCGTCGGTTCGTCAGAGACTGTCTGACGTCCTCAATCTAGTGCACCGCGGCGCGTCCGACAGCACGGATCGCCGGACATTTCTACCGATTGACGTGCGGCGTTGGTTAGGCATACCTCGGAGTTCGGCGCCTTTCGCCCTAGGCTCTGGACTGGCTACCCTAAGTAAGGTTAGACTGGGCTAAGTCCAAGACAGCGGCCTCACCGTGCGGTGCCGGGCGCGTTCGAGCAGAGGCGGTGGCGGTGAACGGGTGTCGTATTCATGCCATTCCGGCCGCCATTCGTGGGCGCCATTCGTCCGCCATTCCGGCAACGCCTGAATTCGCGAATTCCACCGCTGTCCCCCGCCGTTCCGCGCCGTCGCCGGATCAGGCCGGCTGATGTTCGTCTGCCTCTGCACCGGGGTCACCAGCCAGGTGGTCACCGACCTGGTGGCGTCCGGCGCGTCGACCTCGCGTCAGATCGCCGACGCCTGCGGGGCGGGCTCCGATTGCGGGCGCTGCCGACGGACGGTCCGCGCGATCATCGCCGCGTCGGCGACGCGGGAGTGCCCGCTGCACGCCGCGAGCTGACTCAGTCGGACTTCCGGTCGGCGAACTCGGCGAGCGCCTCGGCGTTCGCCATGCTGCCGAGGAGCACCTCGAACTGCGCGTACTCCCGCTTGGCCGCCGCGGCGATCTCGTCACGCATCGGGTCGACGATCGTCTGCTTCACCGCCATCAGGCTCGGAATCGACCTCGCGGCAAGCACTTTGGCATGCCGGTCGGTCTCGGCGAGCAGGTCGTCGGGTTCGCACACCTTCCACGCCAGGCCCATCCGTAGCGCCTCGTCGGCGCCCACCCACTCCGACGACAGCAGCATCCACGCCGCGTTCTGCCTGCCGATCAACTGCGGCAGCAGATAGGACGACGCCGCCTCCGGCGCCACCCCCAGGCTGGTGAAGGGGCACTTCAGCCGGGCCGTCGACGACATGAAGACCAGGTCGGCATAGCCGAGGATCGTCGCGCCGATGCCGACGCCGAGACCGTTCACCGCGAGGATCAGCGGTTTCCGCAGCGCCGTCAGCGCCTCGATCATGCCGGGGAAGCCGTGCTTGCCCGACGTGAACTCCGGATCGGTGATGCGGGCCTGCATCTCGACGAGGTCGTTGCCCGCCGAGAACGCGCGGCCGGTGCCGGTGAGCACCACGACCGCCACGGCCGGGTCCGCGTCCGCCTCGAGCAGTGCGTCGGTGGTGGCGTCGTAGAGGGCCTCGTTGAACGCGTTGAGCGCCTCGGGGCGGTTCAGGGTGAGGGTGCGTACGCCGTCGGCGTCGTGGGTGGCTACGAGCACGTCAGCAGCGTAGATGGTCAGCTGGGGCGAGCGGAGCGACGGGGGATCATCACCGGGGCGAGCGGAGCGACGGGGGATGGTCAGCCAGTGCCGTAGATGCGCGTGGGTGCGATGAGGACCACGGTGCGGCGCTGCTCGGCCATCGTGGCGTCGTAGGACTCCCAGTCGTCGTGGGTGCCGCCCGCGGCGGTGAACACCTCGCGCAGCAGCAGTCGCAGCGCGTCGGGTCCGTCGAGCCAGGGCTGGGGATCGTCCGGGCCGGCGAGTTCGGCGGTGCCCTCGACCGTCGCGAAGCGCCAGCCGCCGCGGAACGTCACGGCGGTCTGCGGGCGCGCCCGCAGGTTGGCGAGCTTGACCTTGCCGTAGGTGACGAACGCCAGCACGTCTTCGCCCGACGAGGGATGCGGGACCACGCCGGCGTTGATCAGCGACGCCTGGATCGTCTGGTCGGCCCGCAGCGTGGCGACGACGGCGAGTCCGTTGTCGGCAGCGGCCAGTGCGTGGGCGTCGTGGAGGGTGGTCACGATGATGGCTCCTGGCTGAAGGGGGTGCGGAGGAGGTAGCGGCTGGTGGGGATGGTGTCGACGTTCTCATTGGCGCCGAATGCCGCGGTGCTGGCCATCATGCGGGTCATCCGGTGGTCGAGGTCGGCGTCGTCGGCCGCCCCGAAGAACGCGTGCAGGTCGCCGGTGGCCTCGATCGGGAAGTTCTCCTCGACGACGGCGGACACGACGGGTGCGCCCGGGGTGAGCGCCCTGACGACGGTGTTCTGGACGTAGCCGAACGTGGACTGCGTGGCGAGCGCGACGGGCGTGTGGTCGGAGTGCCAACGCGTCAGCCAGGTTTCGGCGTCCATCGACTCCGGCCGCCGCAGCAGCGCGACGTTGGCGAAGCCCGGGGTGCGGTCGCCGAGCACGTCGGGGGGCGGCAGCGGCACCGATTCGGTCACCAGGTACGCGGCCATCGAGTCGCCCTCGCGGCCGAGGAGGTCGAGCACCGCGGCGAGCTGCCCGCCGTAGTACTGCTGCGTCCACACCGTCACCAGCGCCACCACCGGCGGCTCGAGGGTCGTCAACGTCATCAGCGAGTTCCGCACGGCGTCGTCGCGGACGTTGACCGCCAGCCCGGGCACGCCGAGGTCGAGCACCTCCCCCGCGACCTCCGACCGCAGGCGCGTGCACCACGCCTCGTCGGCCTCCGAACGTCCGAGTGTGACGACCACCTTTTCCACGACTCGAACCTACTCACCGGGGAAGATGGGCGGCGACGCGTGGTCAAGGTAGAAAGAAGCCGTGATCAGAGGTCTGGCAGTGCGCCCGGCCGCGCCGGATGCCGGCGCGGTGATCCGGAGCCTGCTGGGCGTTGCCGTGGTCGTCGGTCTGGGCCTGTATCTGCTCGGCCCCGCGGCGGCGCTGGCGGCGGGCGGTGCGGCGGCCATCGCGGGAGCGGCGGCGCTGCAGGACAGTCCGCACGGCCGCTTCCCCATCGTCATCGGGGTGTCCTTCGCGATGGGAGCCGCGGTCCTGCTCGGGGCCTCCACGTCGTACTACTGGCTGCTCTTCGTCGCCGCGGTCACCGCCGGCTGCTTCCTCGCCGGGCTCGCCTGGGCGGCGGGACGCAACGCGGGCCTGCTGTCCGCCGCGGGCTGCGTGCTGCTGGTGGTGGCGCCCCCCACGGCGCCGACGTGGTCGGGGGTCATCGGATCGACCGCACTGGCCATCGTCGGCGGGCTGGCGCAGGCGGCGCTGATCGCGCTGTGGCCGCGCCGGCGGTGGCAGGTGCAGCGGCAGGCGCTCACCGTCGCGTACCGGTCGCTGGCCGCCGACGCGCGTGCCCTCGCCGCGGACCCCAGCGGTGAGATCGCGGCCGCGCCGCTGCACCGGCTGCGGGAGACGTTCACCTTCACTCCGGAGCAGGCCGTGCGTCATCCGCTCGCCTACCGGGCCTGGTACAAGCTGCCGGAGCGGATCGGCGTGACGCTGGCGGCGCTGGCGGGCAGGTCCACCGTCGATCCCGGGCTGTCGCCGATCCTCGCCGCGGCGGCCGAGGTGCTCGACGCCGTCGCACGTCCCACCCGGGCCAACGCCAAGGTGACCGGCTACGCGATGGGACGGTTCGACGCGGTCGCGGCCGGTGCGTCCGAGCTGGAGACGCCGCTGATCCGCCGCCTCTCGGCGCAGCTGCGGGACGCCGCGGCGCTGCGCTATGGCGAGGCCGCCCCGGATGCCGCCGAGCTGGCGCAGGTCCGTCGGCCGGGACTGGCGGGCACGCTCGACCAGGCCGGCTCGTTGATTCGCGACCAGCTGAGCGCCGATTCACCGGTGATGCGGCACGCGATCCGGCTCTCGGTCGCCGCGGGCGCCGGCGTCGCGATCGCGCGCGTGGCCGAGGTGGCCCAGGGCTACTGGATTCCGCTGACCATCGTGATGGTGCTGCGGCCCGAGACCGCGCACACGTACACGCGGTGTGTGGGACGGGTGGCGGGCATCGCGATCGGCGTGGCCGTCGCGACGCTGATCACGCTGGTGCTGCATCCCGCCGGACCGTTCGCCGCGTTGTGCGGCGTGGTGCTGCTCGGCGCGGTCTACGCCGTCGCGGGCCGCGGCTACGTGGTGGTGACGGCGGCGCTGGCGGCGTGTCTGGTGTTCCTCGTCGACGTGTCGGGCGTCGCCGGGCTGGCGACGATGGGCGACAGGGTGCTCGCCGCGTTGATCGGCGGCGTGCTCGCCGTGCTGGCGCACGTCGCGTTGCCCGACCGCACCTCGGTCCGGCTGCGGCAGCGGGCCGGCGAACTGCTCAAGGCCGAGATCGACTACGCCGCAACGGTGCTGCGGGCATCGGTGCACGACGTCGAGCGGCCGGGTGAGCAGATGTCGGCGGCGTGGGAGCGCGCCCTGCGGGCCAGGGCCGCGTTCGAGGAGTCGGCCGCGACGGGCCTGATGGACGATCGGCAGTTGCGCCGCTGGCTCAGCTCCTACCGCGCGGGGCTCAATGCGGTCACCGCGGCGTGCGCCGCGCTCGAGGCCAACCTGCCCGCCCGCCGCGCGGCCGAGACGAGCACCGCGCTGGCGAGTGCGGTCGACGAGTACGTCGAGGCGCTGCGCGGCGACCCGCAGACCGCCGGACTGGCGTGGACGCTCGACGTCTCGGCGCTGACCGCCGCCGTCGGGCGGGTGCGCTCCGAACTCACCAACGTCGACGACGCCTCGGCCCGGGTGCTGCTGGCCGAGATCGAGGCCGTCACCGAGCATCTGGTGCAGATCGGCGAACTCCAGCGCGTCAGCGAGCCCACTTCGGGGTGATGAACACGCCCTCGGCCTCGACGGTGACCCCGTCGGCGTCCGAGAGGTGGCCGACCGCGAAGGTCTTGACGCCCTCGGTGCGGACGATCCGCGCCTCGACGTGCAGGTCCCCCAGCGGCGTCGTGCGCAGGTAGCGCATCGAGATGGTGCCGGTGAGCCGCGGGGACTCCGCGCTGCTGGCGGCCTCCCCCAGCACGTGGTCCAGGATCAGCGCCGACACCCCGCCGTGGACGTGTCCGGGTGGCCCCTCGTAGGCCGCGCCGAGGTGGAAGTCGGCGGCCTTGCCGCCATCGGCCGTCCGGTGCAGCACCAGGGGCGGCGCGATCGGGTTGCGCAGGCCGATCACCGGGTTGCCCCACGGCATCTGACCCCCCTCGGCGATCCGCACGCCGAACGGCCCGTCGAGTTGCCTGCTGCGCAGCCGCGCGGTCGCCGCGTCGATCTCGGCCTTGGCCACCGCGACGACGTCGGCGTCGACCTCGGTGCGGATGGTGGCGTCGATCAGGTCCCGCACCGACTCGGTGAGCGGGCCGAAGACGGCGCGCAGGCGCTCGACGTCGGCGGAATCCAGGTTTGCGACGGTGAACTCGACCACGGCTGCACTAGAACACGTTCTAGGCGGCGGTGTCGAGTCACCCCACGCGGGGTCACGCCTGCGACGGCGCCTCGTCGAGGAGGAGTTGCCGCACGACGGGCCGCGCCCACCGGATCAGCTCGTCGTGGCTGAGCATCGCGACGGCGGGGTTGGCCAGGACGTAGCGCGTGGTGGCCAGCCCGATGATGAACGCGCCCATGAGTCCCGCGCGCTGGGCCGGATGGTCGGGCGTGACGGCCGCCAGCGCCGGGGCCACCTGCGTGGCGAACACCGTGCGCATCGTGTCCGCGGCGGTCGGGCTGGTCATCGCCGCGCGCAGCAGTGCGACGAACGTGGTGTCGTCCTCCCAGACGGCGAAGAACTTGGGGAGCAGCACGTCGGCCACCTCGTCGGGGTGCACGCCGGTGAGGTCGGGCAGGTCGAGCGTGAACTCGGCCGCCGCGGCGAAGAGGTCCTGCTTGCTGCCGAAGTACCGGATCACCAGCGCGGCGTCCACCCCGACGTCGGCCGCGATGGCGCGCAGCGTCGCGCGGTCGTACCCGTCGGTGCCGAACCGCTGTCGTGCGGCGGCGAGGATCTGGGCTCGGGTGTCCGCGGCGTTGCGGGCTCTGGTGGCGGCCATGCCACCAGGATAAGTCACCCGTCGTTGACACTCCCGGAGGCCGGCCCCGGTCACCTTCTTTCCGCGAGCAGTCGCGAACTCCCCTGTTTCGGGCCGAATGGGGGGAGTTGACGTCTGCTCGCGGGAGAACTCGCGGGTGTGACCTAACAGGAACGACACACAACCGTCCCGAGATCGGCATGAACGTGCTGACAATCAACGGGTATGACTCGTGACGCCCGTGGGCCGTCCATAGGCCCATCGGTCGCCGAGATCCTGGCCTCCCACGCGAGCGGCACGGGTTCGCCGACGAAGACCGCGACCCGGGTGGCCGACGCGATCGCGGCCCGGGGCGACGACGGCACCTGGCTGTCCACCGTGCCGCGCGAGCGACTCCTCGCCGCGGCCGCCGAGATCGAGGACCGGCCCGGCGCCAGGACGCTGCCGCTCTACGGGGTGCCGTTCGGCGTCAAGGACAGCATCGACGTCGAGGGCGTGCCGACCACGCTGTCGTGTCCGGACTACGCATACGTCGCCGCGGCGACGGCGCCGGCCGTCCAGCGACTGCTCGACGCCGGTGCGCTGTACGTCGGCAAGACCAACCTCGACCAGTTCGCCACCGGACTCAACGGCACCCGGACCCCGTACACCGTGCCGCGCAGCGTGTTCGGCGGCGAGATGATCTCGGGCGGTTCGAGTTCCGGTTCCGCGCTGGCCGTCGCGCTCGGCCAGGTGCCGTTCGCCGTCGCCACCGACACCGCGGGATCCGGCCGGGTGCCCGCCGCGCTCAACGGCGTCGTCGGGGTCAAGCCGTCGCGCGGGCTGATCAGCACCGTGGGCCTCGTCCCGGCGTGCAAGTCGCTGGACTGCCTCAGCGTGATGGCCGGCAGCATCGACGACGCCGACCGGGCCCTCGACGTGATGATCGCCCGCGACGACGCCGACCCATGGTCGCGCGACCGCGGCCCGCGCCACGACGGCGCCCCCATCCGGGTGGGCCTGCCGCCGGTCGGCGATCTGGAGTTCTTCGGCGACACCGACATGCGCGACGCACACCTCGGGTTCCGCGACCACCTGGCGAAGCTCGTAACGCCCACCGAGGTGTCGCTGCAGCCGTTCCTGGCCGCCGGCACGCTGCTCTACCAGGGGCCGTGGGTGGCCGAACGCCTCGTCGAGTTCGGCGACTTCCTCGCCGAGCACCCCGGATCCATCCATCCGGTGGTACGCGACATCCTGCGCAGCGGCGAGAAGTACACGGCCGTGGACGCTTTCGCGGCCCTGCAGCGACTCAAGGAACTCACCGCCGAGGTCGGCCGGATCTGGGAGCACCTCGACGTGCTCGTCGTACCGACGATCGGGACCACCTTCACCGTCGGCGAGGTGCTCGCCAACCCCATCGGCTGCAACACGATGCTCGGGCACTACACCCACTTCGGCAACCTGCTCGACCTGATCGGCGTCGCGGTGCCGCTCGGGGTCACCGCGGGCGGGCGGCCCTATTCGGCGATGCTGCTCGGCCCGGCGCTCGGCGACGACACCGTCCTGCAACTCGCCGCCCGCATCCTCGACGAGCCGCGCTCCCGCCCGGCCGGCCGGGACGCGACGACGTCGCCGTCCACCAGCGCACTCCAGGAGCTCCCGTGACACCGACCATCACCGTGCCCGCCGAGCCGTCGCCATTCACGCTCGACCCGGCGCGGACAGCGCTCCTCGTCATCGACATGCAGCGGGACTTCCTGCTGCCAGGGGGATTCGGCGAGAGCCTGGGCAACGACGTCAGTCGACTGCTCGAGGTGGTTCCGCCGCTGGCGGCGCTCATCGCGGCCGCCCGCCAGGCCGGCGTGATGGTGATCCACACGCGGGAGGGCCACTCCCCCGACCTCTCGGACTGCCCGCCCGCCAAGCTCACCCGCGGCGCGCCGTCGCACCGCATCGGCGACGCGGGGAAGTACGGACGGATCCTCATCCGCGGCGAGTACGGCCACGACATCGTCGACGAGCTCGCCCCGATCGACGGCGAAGTGGTCATCGACAAGCCGGGCAAGGGCGCGTTCTACGCCACCGAACTGTCCGACGTCCTGACCGCCGCCGGCATCACGTCGCTGCTCGTCACCGGCGTCACCACCGAGGTCTGCGTGCACACCACCACCCGCGAGGCCAACGACCGGGGCTACGAGTGCCTCGTCGTATCCGATTGCTGCGGTTCGTACTTCGCCGACTTCCACCGCGTCGGGCTCGAGATGATCAAGGCGCAGGGCGGCATCTTCGGCTGGGTCGCCGACAGCGCCGCCGTCACCCCCGTGCTCCGGCAACTCGCCACGTCTCCGTCACTGCCCTGAGAGGACCCGCCATGTCGACCGAGATCAGCGATCCGCCGGTGGAGCCGGCCGCCGAGAAGCCCACGTCGATCCCGTGGTGGACGCGCGGCGACACCAACGCGTTCTTCGGGCTCGGGTTCAACATCCTGGTCAACGTCCTCACGCTGACCGGCCTGATGATCGGGGTGGTCAACGTGCCGGCCGGCGACGTGCTGGGCACCGTGCTGCCCGCGCTCGGCGTCGCGCTGATCCTCGGCAATCTGTACTACACGTTCCTCGCCCGTCGCCTGGCATCGCGCGAAAACCGTTCGGACGTCACGGCTCTGCCGTACGGGCCGAGTGTGCCGCACATGTTCATCGTCGTCTTCGTCGTGATGCTGCCGGTCTACCTGAACACCGACGACGCGATGGCGGCCTGGCAGGCCGGACTGGCATGGGCGTTCATGATCGGCATCATCGTGATGATCGGCGCGTTCGTCGGCCCGTACGTCCGCAAGCTCACGCCGCGCGCGGCGATGCTCGGCACGCTGGCGGGCATCTCGATCACGTTCATCTCGATGCGTCCGGCCGCGCAGATGTGGGAGGTGGCCTGGATCGGGCTGCCCGTCCTCGCGATCATCCTGATCGGTTTCTTCACCGACGTGAAGCTGCCCTTCGGCATTCCGATCGGCCTCGCCGCGCTGCTCGTCGGCACCGCGATCGGATGGATCGGCGGCTACATGTCGGCACCCGACGTGAGCCAGGCGGTCTCCGACATCGCGATCGGCGTGCCCGACCTCCGCATCGACATGCTGCTGTCCGGCCTGTCCAACCTCGCTCCCCTGCTCGGCACCGCCATCCCGCTGGGCGTCTACAACTTCACCGAGGCGATGAGCAACGTAGAGAGCGCCGCGGCCGCCGGCGACGACTACAACCTGCGCAGCGTGCTGCTCGCCGACGGTGCGGGCGCAGTGATCGGCTCGGCGTTCGGGTCGCCGTTCCCGCCCGCGGTGTACATCGGCCACCCCGGCTGGAAGGACGCCGGCGGTCGCGCGGGGTATTCGCTCGCCAGCGGCGTGGTCATCGGAATCCTCTGCTTCGTCGGGCTGTTCGGCGTGCTCGACGCGCTGCTGCCGGTGCCGGCGATCGTGCCGATCCTGCTCTACATCGGCCTGCTCATCGGTGCCCAGGCGTTCCAGGCGGTGCCGCGCCTGCACGCGGTGGCGGTGGTCGCGGCCATCCTGCCCAACCTCGCCCAGTGGGCGCACGGGCTGATCGACAACGCTCTCAACGCGGCCGGGACGTCGGCCACCGAGGTCGGCATGGAGGCGCTCAACGGCGCGGGCGTCGTCTACGAGGGACTCAAGACGCTCGGCGAGGGCGCGGTGCTGGTCGGCCTCGTGCTCGGCACGATGGTGACGTTCATCCTGGAGAAGAAGTTCCTGTACGCGGCGATCGCGTCGGCCGTCGGTGCGCTGCTGTCGTTCATCGGCCTGATCCACGCCCCCGCCGTCGCGTGGGCCGCCAATCCCGCGGTGGCGCTCGGCTACCTGTTCTTCGGTCTCGTCTGCGTGCTGTTCTGGTTCCTGCCCGGCGCGCGCGAGCCCGTCGTGGTCGACGAGTCGGACATCGTCGCCGGCCACTAGCCCCCCTCGTTCCTCCCGCGAGCAGACGTCAACTCCCCTCCTTCACCGCAATCGAGGGGAGTTCACGTCTTTTCGCGGGGAACAGGGACGGCCACCGTCCTCCCGCGAGCAGACGTCAACTCCCCTGTTTCACCGCGATTGAGGGGAGTTCACTGGAGCCGCGAAGCGGACTGCTCGCCGGAGATGGGCGACGGGGGTCACACGGGCCCGAACACGTGCCATAGATCATCTATGTTTTCGTGGTCAAGTGTCTACGAACGGTCGTAGACTCGGTGCATGGCAGCCAGGACGAACAGCGTGGACCCCCGCGCCGAACGCGTTCGCGCGCTGCTGCGCGACGCCGCGTTCGACCTCGCCCACGAGCGACCCGTCGACCGGATCACCGTCGCCGACGTGGTGGCCCGCGCAGGTGTGAGCCGCCAGGCGTTCTATCAGCACTTCGCCGACCGCGACGATGCGGTCGGCTCGGCCTTCGACGTGGCCTTCGCCGCGGCGACGGCCGACATCGACGGCGAGCCCCGCGAGCGCATCCTGCGCATCTTCGACCGGGCCGCCGACCACCGCGCGATGTATCACAACGTCGTGCCCAGCGCGGTGACCCAGCGGGTGGTGACGGCGTTCCGCGCCGCACTCCTGCCCGCATGCGAGGAGATGGCACGGCGGGCCATGCCCGTCCTCGGCCCCGTGTCGGCGCCCAGGCCCGACGCGGTCAGCCGGTTCCTCGTCGGCGGCTTCCAGGAAGTACTGCGCTCCTGGATGGCCGACGACGACGCCACCGACCTCCGGGCGCGGGTGACCGCGGCGCTCGACACCGTCGACGCGCTGATCGGCCGTCCCGTCAGCCTCGACCACCACCACCACGACGACACGACCAAGTAGAGAGGCCCACACCATGGGCAAGCACCACACCCCCGCGGACACGACCGCGGCCGCGCCGAACCGTCCGTCGCGCAACGACGTTCGCAAGATGGCGCTCGTCATGGCGGCGCTGGCCGTGTTCGTCATCGCCATGATCGCGAGCTACTCCGGCGCCTTCGCCAAGCCCACGCTGCACCACCTGAACGTCGCGGTGGCCGGCCCGCACCAGCTCGTCGACGGCCTGCGTGGTCAGGACACCCTGACGGTCACGCCCGTCGCCGACGAGGCCGCCGCCCGCGCCCAGGTCTACGAACGCCGCGCCGACGCCGCGTTCGTCGTGCCGGCACCCGGGCGCCTCGACGTCCTGGTCGCCGGTGGCGGCGGCCGCAGCGTCGCCAACGCGGCCCAGACCGTCGGGCAGGGCGTGGCGGAGAAGGCCGGCCTGGTCGCCACCGTCACCGACGTCGCCCCGCCCACGGCGGCCGACCCCCAGGGCACGGTCGTGTTCTACGCCGTCATCTTCCTGTCGATCGGCGCATCGGTGGGCGCGACCGTGTTCAACCGGATGATGGGCAGCGTGCGGCACGCCACCACGCTGGCCTGGCGGACGCTGAGCCTGGCCGCCTACTCGGCCGTGCTGGCCGGCGGCGTCACGCTCTACGTCGACGTCATCCTCGGCGCGCTGACCGGCCACACCTGGCAGCTGTTCGGCGCACTGTTCCTCTACGCGTTGGCCGTCGCGGGTGCGGTCACCGGAGTGGCCGCCGCCTTCGGCACCATCGCCTCGGCCACCCTGACGGGGTTCCTGGTGATCGTGGGCAACGCCGCCGCCGCGGGCCCGGTGGGACTGCCGCTGCTGTCGGGCTTCTACGTGGCGTTCAACGCGATCGTTCCGCAGGGATCGGGCGTCGCACTGCTGCGCAGCGTCGAGTACTTCGGCGGCCACGGCGCGGTGACCCCGCTGGTGACGCTCGGCGTCTGGGCGGCGGTCGGCTGCGCCCTCGCCGTCGGCGCGACGGCGATCCGATCCGGAGCGCTGCGGTCGGCGCTCAATTATCGTGCTGGACGTGACGACACCGACGGCCGCGACCGAGCCGTACTACGACCTCGGGTCACATCACCGGCCGATTGACACCCCTGCGCCGGAGGCGCAGACCTGGTTCGACCGCGGGCTGGTGTGGGCGTACGCGTTCAACCACGAAGAGGCGATCGCCTGCTTCGAGCGGGCGCTCGACCTCGACCCCGACCTCGCGATCGCCCGCTGGGGCATCGCGTACGCGATCGGACCCAACTACAACAAGGCGTGGGAGGCGTTCGACCCGGCCGACCGCGCGCAGTCGCTGGACCGGGCCCGCCAGGAACTCGAACTCGCCGGCCGCGGCCGCGCGTCGGACGCCGAACGGGACCTGATCTCCGCTCTGGGATCGCGCTTCTCGACCGACGACCCGTCCGACGTCGACGCGCTGGCGGCCGCGCACACCACCTACGCCGACGCGATGCTGACCCTCGTCGACCGTCACCCCGGCGACGTCGACGTCCAGGCACTGGCCGCCGACGCCCTGCTCAACGTCACCGCCTGGGCGCTGTGGAACGCCACCGGCGATCCCGCGCCGGGGTCGCGGGTGCTCGAGGCGAAGGCCATCCTCGAGAAGGCGCTGAGCACGCCCGCGGGCCGCCAGCATCCCGGCGTCCTGCACCTGTACATCCACGCGATGGAGATGTCCGCCCACCCCGAGGAGGCGCTGCCCGCCGCGGACCTGCTGCGCGGCCTGGTGCCCGACGCGGGACACCTGCAGCACATGCCGAGCCACATCGACGTGCTGTGCGGCGACTACCGCAGCTCCATCGTCGCCAACCAGACGGCCGTCCGCGCCGACCGCCGCTTCGTCGAACGCTCCGGGCCGTTCAACTTCTACTCGCTCTACCGGGCGCACGACCTGCACTTCATCGTGTACTCCGCGATGTTCGAGGGGCAGTACGCCACCGCGCTGGCCGCCGCGGGTGAACTCGCCGCGCAGCTGACGCCCGACCTGCTGGCGGTCGAGTCGCCCCCGATGGCCAACTGGCTCGAGGCGTTCGTGCCGTTGCGGATCCACGTGCTGGTCCGGTTCGGCCGGTGGGCCGACCTGATCGCCGAGCCCCTGCCCGAGGACACCGACCTGTACTGCACCACCGCGGCCACCGTCCACTACGGCCGCGGCGTGGCCCACGCCGCCACCGGCGACCTGACCGCCGCCCGCGCCGAACGGGAGGCCTTCGCCGCCTCCTACGAGCGCGTCCCCGAGTCCCGCTACCTGTTCAACAACACCAGCCGCGACATCCTCGCAATCGCGGCCGCCATGCTCGACGGTGAGATCGCCTATCGGGCAGGCGCATTCGACGACGCGTTCGCCGCGCTCCGGCGGGCCATCGACCTCGACGACGCACTGCCCTACGACGAACCGTGGGGCTGGATGCAACCCACCCGGCACGCCTACGGGGCGCTGCTGCTCGAACAGGACAGGGTCGAGGAGGCCGCGGCGGTGTACGCCGCCGACCTCGGCCTGGACCCGACGCTGACCCGGTCCTGCCAGCACCCCGGCAACGTGTGGAGCCTGCACGGCTACCACGAATGTCTGACCCGGCTGGGCCGCGACGCCGAGGCGGCCGTCATCGGCAAGCAGCTCGAGATTGCGACCGCACGCGCCGACGTGCCGGTCGTCGCCTCCTGCGCCTGTCGGCTGGACGTGACCTGACGGGGCTGCGGTGACGCCGGGAGGTCGTCGCACCCCGCCTGCGTAAACTCGCGGTGGTGTCGATCACCGCCCGCGATTTGGAACATCTGCGCCGCTGCGTGGAGCTGGCACGCGAGGCCCTCGACGACGGCGACGAGCCGTTCGGCTCACTGCTGGTCGACGCCGACGGGGTCGTCCGCTTCGAGGACCGCAACCGCGTCAAGGACGGCGACGCGACACGGCACCCGGAGTTCGCGATCGCCCGCTGGGCGGTGGCGAACCTCGCGCCGGTGCAACGCGTTCGGGCCACCGTCTACACCTCCGGCGAACACTGCCCGATGTGTGCGGCGGCGCACGGCTGGGTAGGTCTGGGCCGCGTGGTGTATGCCGCGTCGTCCGAACAGCTGATCGCCTGGCAGGCCGAGTGGGGCACCACCCCGGCACCGGTCGTGCCGCTGCCGATCACCGCCGTCGCCCCCAAGGTGCCGGTGGACGGACCCGCCCTCGAACTCGAGGCGGACATGAAGGCGCTCTACGAGGAGAAGTTCAAGGCATGAATAAGTCTTCGCGCGAGCCCGACTGGGTCCGGCACGCCATCTGGTGGCAGGTCTACCCGCTGGGGTTCGTCGGTGCCTTCCCCGCCGATCCCGCGCCCACCGCCGACGAGCACCGGCTCGACCGCGTCACCGCCTGGCTCGACCACCCGGTGTCGCTCGGCGCGTCCGGCGTGGCACTCGGACCGGTGTTCGCCTCGCGCACCCACGGATACGACACCACCGACCACCTCCGCATCGATCCGCGTCTCGGCGACGACGCCGACTTCGACCGGCTGATCGCCGAGGCGCACGGACGCGGTCTGCGCGTGCTGCTCGACGGGGTGTTCAACCACGTCGGCACCGACTTCGCGAAGTACCGCGAGGCGCTCGAGGGCGGCCCGGACCACCCGTCGTCGGCGTGGTTCCGGTTGCGGGGCAAGCAGTCCCGGTTCGAGACGTTCGAGGGCCACGACGGTCTCATCGCGCTCAACCACGACAGCCCCGAGGTGATCGACTACGTCGCGGACGTCATGTCGCACTGGCTGGCCCGCGGCGCGGACGGGTGGCGGCTCGACGCGGCGTACGCCGTGCCCGACCGGTTCTGGGCGGCCGTGCTCCCCAAGGTGCGGCGCGACCACCCCGACGCGTGGTTCGTCGGCGAGGTCATCCACGGCGACTACGCCGCGATGGTCAGCGCGGCGACCTACGACTCGGTGACGCAGTACGAGCTGTGGAAGGCCATCTGGAGCAGCCTAAACGACGGCAACTTCCACGAACTCGACCACGCGCTGCGGCGGCACGACGAGTTCCTCGACACGTTCGTCCCCATGACCTTCGTGGGCAACCACGACGTCACCCGCATCGCCAGCAAGCTCGATGACACCCGGCACGTGGAGCACGCGCTGGCCCTGCTGTTCACGATCGCGGGCACGCCCAGCGTCTACGCGGGCGACGAGTGGGGCTACCGCGGGGTGAAGGAGGACCGCGTCGGCGGTGACGACGCCGTCCGTCCCGAATTCGACGCCGTACCACCGGAGACCAACCTCGGCGACGACGTGCGGCGCACCCACCAGCACCTGATCGGGCTGCGGCGGCGACATCCGTGGCTGTACGCCGCGCGCACCACGGCGCTGACGTTGACCAACGAGCAGTACCTCTACCGCGTCGCCGACGGCACCAACGCCCTCCTCGTCGCGCTCAACGTCGGCGACGAGACCATGCGGGTGGTGCCTGCCGAGCACGGTGGCTCCAACGGGCGCATCGTCGCCGGATCGGGCGCACCCGCCGAGGACGTCGTATCCGAGGTGACCGTCGCGCCGCACGGGTGGGCGATCATCGAGCCAGCCGACTAGTCCGACCAGGACTCCCAGATCCGCACGGTCCGCTCGTCGCGCTCGCCGGAGTAGAACCCGTCGAGCACCGCCACCACGTCGGCGTCGTCGTCGGTGGCCAACGCGAACAACGTCATCGACGACCGCAGCTTGAGGTCGTCGGGGTAGCCGAACACGTCGCGTGCCGAGGCGTCGGGCACCGCGGCCACCAGACGCGCACACTCGCGCAGCCGCGGTCCGAGCACCGGGTGCGCTGCATAGGCGACCGCCTCGGCCCGCGACCCGATGCCGTACCGATCGGCCATGCTGCTGCCGCCCAGACCGCGAGCCTGCGGGAACACGAACCACATCCAATGACTTCGCTTGCGGCCCGCGCGGAGTTCGGCGAGCACGTCGTCGTAGACGCGGTGCTGCGCGGTGACGAAGCGCTGGAGCTCGTACGGATCGGCCATGCCTCCACCGTGCACGACGACGACCGCCGCGTCCACGTCCGCCGAACATTCCCTACTGACCCCGACCAGCGCGTTCCGGGCATTAGTCTGTGCAACCGATGACGACCACACAGGACGAGGCCGCCCACGTCGAGCCCGCCCGCGTCGAGCCCCCCACGGAGAGCGCCACCGCGAAGCGCAACCGCCGCCGCGTGATGTCACGCGTGAGCATCCAGTCCAAGCTGCTGGTGATGCTGCTGCTGACCTCGATCCTGTCCGCGGCGGTCGTGGGCGCCATCGGATACGAGTCGGGTCGCAGTTCCCTGCGCGCCTCGGTGTTCGACCGGCTGACCGAGATCCGCCAGTCGCAGAGCAGGCAGCTGCAGGCCGGCATCCAGGACCTCAAGAACTCGCTGGTGATCTACTCCCGCGGATCGACCGCGACGATGGCCGTCAACGCGTTCACCGACGGCTTCGACCAGCTGGGCCCGTCGACCATCACTCCCGCTCAGCAGCAGTCGCTGGTGGACTACTACACCAACCAGTTCGCCAGGGACGAGTTCAAGGAGAGCGGCAACCAGGTCGACGTGGCGTCGCTGCTTCCCGACTCGAACGCGGAACGCTACCTGCAGGCCTACTACACGGCGCCGTTCTCGAACTGGGAGCAGGCGGTCCGGTTCGACGACGCCCGTGACGGCAGCGCCTGGTCGGCCGCCAACGCCCGGTTCAACGAGTTCTTCCGGGAGATCGTGCAGCGCTTCGAATTCGAGGACGCCATGCTGCTCGACACCCGGGGGAACATCGTCTACAGCGCCTACAAGGGCGTCGACCTCGGCACCAACATCCTGACCGGACCGTACAAGGGCGGCGCGCTCACCGGCGCGTACATGGATGCGCTGGAGTCCAACACCGTCGACTACGTCGGCATCACCGACTTCAGCAAGTACCTCCCCGCCGACGAGCCGACCGCATGGTTCACCTCCCCCGTCGGGACCGAGGGCAACGTGACGGGCGTTCTGGCACTGCAGTTCCCGATCTCGAAGATCAACCGCCTCATGACGATGGACCAGCGCTGGGAGGAGTCCGGCATGGGGACCACCGGCGAGACGTTCATCGTCGGCCCCGACGATCTGATGCGATCGGACTCGAGGCTCTTCATCGAGGACCGCGACGCGTACAAGCGCGACGTCGTCGACGCGGGAACGCCGCCCGACGTCGCCGACGAGGCCATCGCCCGCAACGGCACGACACTGGTGCAGCCGGTGCCGACCGAGGCGACCAAGTTCGCCCAGCGCGGCCAGAAGGGCACGCTGGTGGCCGACGACTACCTGGGGCACGAGACGCTGCAGGCGTACGCGCCCGCGGACATACCCGGTCTGCGGTGGAACGTGATCGCCAAGATCGACACCGCCGAGGCGTTCGCGCCGGTGTCGGCGTTCACCAAGACGCTGGTGCTGTGGACGGTCGGAATCATCTTCACGGTCTGCATCGCGGCGATGCTGCTGGCACGGCTGTTCGTTCGGCCCATCCGACGCCTCGAGAGCGGGGCGCAGCGGATCAGCTCGGGCGACTACGGGGCCACCGTGCCGGTGGCCTCCCGCGACGAATTCGGTGACCTCACCGTGGCGTTCAACGACATGAGCCGCAACCTCGCCATCAAGGAGGACCTGCTCAACGAGCAGCGGCGGGAGAACGACCGGCTGATGCTGTCCCTGATGCCCGAGCAGGTGGTCGCCCGGTACCGCGACGGCGAGGAGACCATCGCCCAGGACCATCAGGACGTCACGGTGATCTTCGCCGACATCGTCGGACTCGACGAACTCTCCGCGGACCTCACGTCCGACGAGTCGCTGGCCATCGTCAACCGACTCGTCCGCCAGTTCGACGCCGCGGCGGAGAGCCTCGGCATCGAGCGGGTGCGCACCCTGCGCAACGGCTACCTGGCCAGCTGCGGTCTGAACGTGCCGCGCATCGACAACGTCCGCCGCACCGTGGACTTCGCCTTGGAGATGAACCGGATCGTCAACCGGTTCAACGGCGAGAACGGTCACTCGCTGCGACTGCGCGCCGGCATCGACACCGGCACCGTCAGCAGCGGTCTGGTGGGCCGGTCCAGCCTGGCCTACGACATGTGGGGAGCGGCGGTGGATCTGGCCTACCAGGTGCAGAGCGGCTCGCCACAACCCGGCGTCTACGTCACCACCGACGTGTACGACGCGATGCGCGACACCCGGCAGTTCACGGCCGCGGGCGAGATCTCCGTCGACGGTGACGCTCGACCGATCTGGCGGCTCGCGGAGCGGCAGTCGTGACCAGCGTGGTCGACGCGCCGTGGTTCTACTGGGCCGTCGGCGTCGCGATCGGCCTACCGGTCGGACTAGTGGTCCTCACCGAACTGCGGGTGGCGCTGACCCGGCGCGGCAGCTCGCTCGCCCGTCCGGTCGGCCTGATCCGCAACTACATCCTGCCGCTGGCCGCGCTGCTGCTCCTGCTCGTCAAGGCCACCGAGGTGTCGGCCGAGGCGACCCCCGTGCGGATCGTCTCGACGGTGTTCGGGTTCGTGGTGCTGGTGCTGCTGCTGTCCGGGCTGAACGCGACCCTGTTCCAGGGCGCACCGGAAGGCTCCTGGCGACAACGCATCCCGTCGATCTTCCTCGACGTCGCCCGGTTCCTGGTGATCGCGGTCGGCCTGGCGATCATCTTCTCCTACATCTGGGGCGCCAACGTCGGCGGACTGTTCACCGCGCTCGGCATCTCGTCGATCGTCCTGGGCCTGACGCTGCAGAACTCCGTCGGCCAGATCATCTCCGGGCTGCTGCTGCTCTTCGAGCAGCCGTTCCGAATCGGCGACTGGGTGGACACGCCGTCGGCGCGCGGCCGGGTGGTCGAGGTGAATTGGCGTGCGACGCACATCGATACGGGCAGCGGCCTGCACATCATCCCGAATTCGGTGCTCGCGAACGCCTCGTTCGCGAACCTCAGCAGACCCGCGGGTGAGCACTCCATCTCGGTCGAGACGGAGTTCGGTCCCGACGATCCCCCCGACGACGTGTGCCGGCTGCTGATCACGGTCGCCCGGACGCTGCCCCACCTGCGCCCGGGCGCCGCACCGACCAGCGTGGTGACCGGTGCGGGCACCTACACGACGACGATCCCGGTGACCTCCCCCGCCGACGGCAGCGGGGCACGGGCGACGTTCCTGCGCTGGACCTGGTACGCCGCCCGGCGGGCCGGCCTCAAGCTCGACGGGGTCGAGGACGGCTTCGGCTCGGCGCAGCGGCTGGAGACGTCGCTGCGGATCATCGCACCGACGTTGCGGCTCAGCCACACCGATCAGCAGCTGCTGCTGCCGCACGTCCGGATCACCCGCTACGGCGCCGACGAGACCATCCAGTCCCCCGGGCAGGTGCCCAAGCGGATGACGTTCATCGTCAACGGCCGCGTGCGCCTCGTCGCGGCGGCCGACGACGGCGCGCTGGTGCCCGTGCGGATCGTCGACGAGGGCGACTTCATCGGGTCGACGACGCTGACCCGCGAGCCGGTGCGGTCGGGCGCCTACGCGGTGGACGAGGTGACCGTGCTGCAGATCGAACGCGAGCACATGGAGGCACTGGTGATGCGAAAGCCGCTGCTGCTGCAGGAGATCGGCCGCACCATCGAGGAGCGCAGCGACGAGGTCCGGCGCGCGCTGGCCGCCGCCACCGACTAGGCCGGCTCCGCCGGTCGTTTGCTGGAATCGCACGGCGGCGCCGTCGCGCGGGAGTGGACGTCCCGGCCTGCCCCGCCGAACTCCGCACCGCGGCCGGCCTCGCCCGCGCAGCACGCCCATCGCGCGGATCTCGTGAAAGTCGCCGCGATGCGCGCTGACTCGTCGCCCGATGACGTCCGCCACCGTGGCCTCGCGCGCCCGCAGACGCCGAGAAGAACACGAGCGACTCATGCCGGCGAGACCTCGTGAGTCACATCGACACCACTGGTCACACCCCCGATCGGCCGTCCTGGTCTCGACGTCGAGTCGGAATCGTTAGCCAACCGCGATGTCACACGCGGCGTCGCCGCGCGGGTCGAACCACACCGACGTGATTCACTCATCTCCGATAAGCAACGGAGATTGCTTGAAGGACATAGGAAGGCAGGTCGGTTGCCGTTATGAAGTTCATCGGAAAGATTCGTGGGACGTGGTTGCGTCGGATGGCGGTCCTCGCCGTCACGGTGTCCGCGTTGCCCGCCCTGATCGGCTTGGCGGGAGGGTCGGCAACCGCAGGCGCATTCTCGCGACCGGGCCTCCCCGTCGAGTACCTCGACGTGTTCTCACCGTCGATGAACCGCAACATCAAGGTGCAGTTCCAGGGCGGCGGCCCCAACGCCGTCTACCTCCTGGACGGGCTGCGTGCGCAGGACGACTTCAACGGCTGGGACATCAACACCGCCGCATTCGAGTGGTATTACGACTCGGGCCTGTCGACGGTGATGCCCGTCGGCGGTCAGTCCAGCTTCTACACCGACTGGTACCGCCCGTCGGAGGGCAACGGCCAGGACTACACCTACAAGTGGGAGACGTTCCTGACCCAGGAGCTGCCCGCCTACCTGGAGTCCAACAAGGGCGTGTCGCAGACCGGCAACGCCGTCGTCGGCCTGTCGATGGCCGGCGGCACCGCGCTGACCTACTCCATCTACCACCCGCAGCAGTTCATCTACGCCGCATCGCTGTCCGGCTTCCTCAACCCCTCCGAGGGATGGTGGCCGATGCTGATCGGGCTGGCGATGAACGATGCCGGCGGATACAACGCCGAGAGCATGTGGGGACCGTCCAGTGACCCGGCGTGGAAGCGCAACGACCCGATGGTGAACATGGGCCAACTGGTCGCGAACAACACCCGAGTCTGGATCTACTGCGGCACCGGAACCCCGTCGGACCTCGACGGCGCCGGCGGCGGCAACATGATGGCCGCGCAGTTCCTCGAGGGGTTCACGCTGCGCACCAACCTGACCTTCCGCGACAACTACGTGGCCGCGGGCGGCACCAACGGCGTGTTCAACTTCCCGGCCGCCGGGACGCACAGCTGGGGATACTGGGGCCAGCAGCTGCAGATGATGAAGCCGGACATCCAGCGGGTCCTCGGGGCGCAAGCCGTCGCCTAGACCCACCGGCACGACCAGGGAGCCTGTCGCACACCCCCCGCGGCAGGCTCCCTTCGTGCGTGGACGGCCTCGTCAGACCCCCACCGGCATCGTCAGCCCTGCACCGTCGGGCGGATCGTCATGTCACCGATCTCGACGTCACGGGGCTGCTCGACGGCGAAGGCGATGGCCCGAGCGACCGCCGCGGGTGCGAGCCCGAACGAGTCCATGCTGGAACGGATCTGGGCCCGCAGGTCGAGGTCGTCGATCGAACCGTCGAGTTCGGTGTTGACGAACCCCGGCGAGATCGACGTCGTCCGGATGACGCCGTCGGTGGACTCCTGCCGCAGCGCCTCCATGACGGTCCGGACCGCGTTCTTGGTCGCGGCGTAGACACCCATGTCCGGCACGATCTTCAGACCGGCCGTCGACACCGTCGTCACGAAGTGACCGAATCCCTGCCGACGGAACACCGGTGTGGCGGCACTGATCCCGTACAGCACGCCGCTCACGTTGACGTCGAGCATCGCCGTCCACCCCGCGACGTCGCCGTCGGCGAGCGGGCCGATCCGGCTGATGCCGGCGTTGCTCACCAGCACGTCGAGCGTGCCGAACTCGTCGACGGCCCGGTCGACCAGTCCGTCGAGATCCTCCCGTCGCGTCACGTCGGTTCGCACCGTCACCACCCGAACCCCGTCGCCCCGCAGGTCCGCCGCGATCTCGTCGAGCCGATCCGTGCGGCGGGCACCGAGTACCAGGAGCGCGCCCCGGGCGCCGAGGAGGCGCGCCGTGGCCTCGCCGATGCCGCTGCTCGCTCCCGTGATCGCGACCACCTTGCCAGTGATGCCGTCCTGAATCGCGTTGTCGTCCACGAGCGTCACGACACCGCGGGCCGGCCGGCTATTCCCTGACAGCCAAAGCACAGGCCCTGCTCATACCGTCGGAACGGTGATCGAATTGGACCGGAAGCCCCGGAGGTCCCTGCCACCGGTGGTCCACACGGTGCTCGTGGACGTGGCGCCCCCGCTGGTCGCCTACTACGGCCTGCGCGCGGCGGGTTTGTCCGAGTACGTCGCACTGATCACCGCGACCGTGGTGTCGGGCGTGCGCGTCGGGTACGGCGTCGTGCGGACCCGCCGCCTCGACCCCTTCGCCGCCTACCTCCTGATGACCTTCGGCCTGTCGCTGGCCGTGGGACTGGCCACCACCAATCCGACGACGATCCTCGTCGGCAACACGCTGGTCAACGGTGTCGGCGGACTCGTATTCCTGGGCAGCTGCGTGGTCGGCACGCCATTGACGCAGGTCGTCGGCGAGCGGTTCCAAGACCCTGCCGACGCCGTACCGACCGCGATCGAGGCGGCCCGCGCCCGGCGTGTCCACGTTGCGCTCTCGGCGATGTGGGGCATCGGTCTGCTCGCCGAGGTGGTTGCGCGGTTGGTGGTCATCGCGCACCTGTCGGTGGACGCCGCCAACGCCGTGAACTCGGCCATCACGCTGCCGGTGATCGGCGTGCTGGTGCTGGCCACCGTCGTCGTCGGCCGCAGGACCGCCGCGCCGGCGGCGGCGCCCGGCCGGGCCGGGGAACAATCCGACGCCCCCGAGGGTTGAGCGCATCAGGTTCAACTTTGGAGGATTGATGGCTGAAGCTATCTCAGTGCCCGTGCTCTTCGTCAGCGAGCCGATCGTGCTGCCCGGAATGGTGGTGCCGGTCGAACTCGACGACGCCGCCCGCGCCGCGGTCGACGCCGCTCAGGCGAGCGAGTCCGGAAAGCTGCTCATCGCACCGCGTCTCGACGACCGCTACCCCACCTACGGCGTCCTCGCCTCGATCGTCCAGGTCGGGCGGGTGCCCGGTGGTGGCGCCGCCGCAGTCGTGCGCGGCGAGGTGCGCGCTCACATCGGGTCGGGTACCACCGGACCGGGTGCGGCGCTCTGGGTGGAGGTGACCGAGGTCGAGAACACGCCGGTCGACGACGCCGTCAAGGCGCTCGCCGCGGAGTACAAGAAGCTGCTGCTGGCGATGCTGCAGCGTCGTGAGGCGTGGCAGATCGTCGACGTGGTCAACAAGATCAGCGATCCGTCGGCGCTGGCCGACACGGCCGGTTACGCCGCCTACCTGACCGACGTGCAGAAGCGTCAGCTCCTCGAGACCGAGGACGTCGGCGAGCGGCTGCGCGTGCTGGTCGAGTGGACCGGCGAGCACCTGGCCGAGACCGAGGTGAACGACAAGATCGCCGAGGACGTCCGCGCCGGAATGGACAAGCAGCAGAAGGAATTCCTGCTGCGCCAGCAGCTCGCCGCCATCCGCAAGGAACTCGGCGAGGGCGAGCCCGAGGGGTCCGACGACTACCGGGCCCGCGTCGAGGCCGCCGAGCTGCCGGAGAAGGTCCGCGAGGCCGCGATGCGCGAGGTCGGCAAGCTGGAGCGCTCGAGCGACCAGAGCCCCGAGGGTGGCTGGATCCGGACCTGGCTGGACACCGTCCTGGACCTGCCGTGGAACGTGCGCACGGACGATTCGACGGATCTGGCGGGAGCCCGCGAGATCCTCGACGCCGACCACCACGGGCTGGACGACGTGAAGGACCGCATCGTCGAGTACCTGGCGGTGCGGGCCCGACGTACCCAGCGCGGCATGGCGGTCGTCGGTGGGCGTGGGTCCGGTGCCGTGATGGTGCTGGCGGGCCCTCCCGGCGTCGGCAAGACGTCGCTGGGTGAATCCGTCGCCCGCGCACTGGGTCGCAAGTTCGTGCGCGTCGCCCTGGGTGGCGTCCGCGACGAGGCCGAGATCCGCGGTCACCGGCGTACCTACGTCGGCGCGCTGCCGGGCCGGCTGGTCCGTGCGATCGGCGAGGCCGGCTCGATGAACCCCGTCGTGCTGCTCGACGAGATCGACAAGGTGGGTTCGGACTACCGCGGTGATCCGAGTGCGGCGCTGCTGGAGGTCCTGGACCCGGCGCAGAACCACACGTTCCGCGATCACTACCTGGACCTCGACCTGGATCTGTCCGACGTGGTGTTCCTGGCGACGGCCAACGTCATCGAGAACATCCCGCAGGCGCTCCTGGACCGCATGGAGCTGGTGCAGATCGACGGCTACACCGAGGACGACAAGGTGGCCATCGCTCGGGACTACCTGCTGCCCCGGCAGACCGAGCGTGCCGCGCTGACGTCCGACGAGGTGACCGTCACCGACGCCGCGCTGCACAAGATCGCGGCCGACTACACCCGCGAGCCGGGGGTGCGGCAGTTCGAGCGGCTGCTGGCCAAGGCGTTGCGCAAGGCGACCACGAAGCTCGCCGAGGGTGGCGACTCGTTGACCATCGACGAGCCCGACCTGGTTGCGTACCTGGGGCGTCCGAGGTTCACCCCGGAGTCCGACGAGCGCACCGCGGTGCCGGGCGTGGCGACCGGTCTGGCCGTGACGGGTCTGGGCGGCGACGTGCTCTTCATCGAGGCGAACTCGAACGAGGGTGACGCGGGACTGCAGCTGACCGGTCAGCTGGGCGACGTGATGAAGGAGTCGGCGCAGATCGCGCTGTCCTACGTCCGCGCACACGCCGAGCAGTTGGGCGTGGACCCGAAGGCGCTGGATCGCCAGATCCACGTGCACTTCCCGGCCGGCGCGGTGCCCAAGGACGGTCCGTCCGCGGGCGTCACGATGGTGACGGCGCTGGTGTCGATGGCGACCGGCCGCAAGGTGCGCGGTGACGTCGGCATGACCGGTGAGGTCACGCTGAACGGCCGGGTGCTGCCCATCGGCGGCGTCAAGCAGAAGCTGCTGGCGGCGCAACGGGCCGGGCTGAAGACAGTCTTCATCCCGCAGCGCAACGAGCCCGACCTGGACGAGGTGCCCGCCGAGGTGCTCGCCGCGGTCGACGTCCGGCCGATGACCGACGTGGCGGAGATCGTCGCGCTGGCCCTCGAGCCGGTGACCGAGGCCGCGACCGTCGCTGCCTGACAACCGAATACCGCGAGCAGACGCAAGTGTGCGCAATCGACCGGCGTGTCGAGCACACTTGCGTCTGCTCGCGCACTGGAGAGTGAGCACATGCCACGACGCGGAGAACCGTTGCGCAAGCTCGGGTTCCTGACGATCGGCCGGTTCGACGCCGCCGACCCGGGACCGGGGATCGAGGAGACGCTTCAGACCATCGAGCGGGCCGAGGCGCTGGGCTTCGACAGCGTGTGGCTGCGTGACCGTCACCTGCAACCCGGGATCTCCTCACCCGTCGCGATCATGGCCGCCGCGAGCCAGCGCACCAGCCGCATCGAACTGGGCACGGCCGTCATCCCGCTGGGCCTGGAGAACCCGTTCCGCCTCGCCGAGGACCTGGCGACCGTCGATGTCATATCCGGGGGACGCGTCAACCCCGGCGTCTCGGTGGGCACGCCCATGATGTACGAGCACTACAAGACCGCCCTCTACCCCGAATCCCATGACGTGCAAGACTTCTCGAAGGAGCGGGTGCTGCGCCTGCTGCGCTGCCTGCGCGGCGAGCCCGTCAGCGACTTCTCCGGCACGGTCGGCATCGAGCAGTTCACCGACCGCATCCAGCCGCACTCCCCCGGCCTGGCCGACCGCGTCTGGTACGGCGGCGGACTGGAATCGGCGAGGTGGGCCGGTGAGCAGGGGATCAACTACCTCACCAGCTCGGTGGTCAGCACCGAGGGCAGCGAGTCGCGCGACTTCGCCACCATCCAGGGCGAGCAGATCGACGCGTTCCGTGCGCACCATCCGCGGCCCGACGCGGCGCGGGTGTCCCAGGGCCTGGTGGTGATCCCCACCGACTCGGCGACCGACGACCAGATCCGGCGCTACCGCGAGTACGCCGCGAGCCGCTTCGAGCGCACCACGGCGCCGCAGGGTCCCCGGGGCATGCTGTTCTCCCCCGACTACGTCGGCACGTCCGACGAACTCGCCGACCGGCTCTTCGACCACGCGGGCTTCCAGCGCGCCGACGAGGTGGCCTTCGCCCTGCCGTTCTCGTTCGGGCCCGACGACTACACCCAGATCGTCGACGATCTGGCCCGCCACCTCGGACCGCGACTGGGGTGGCAACCTGCCGCGTGACAAACGCCGCCGAGCGGGTATCACGGCGCCGTGAAGTTCTTCCTCGAGGTCGACCTACCCGAAACACCCGACGCCCACGCCGAACTCGGCCGGCTCCTACACGGCTGGGCCGACGAGATCGCCGATCTCGGTGAGCTGGTGCCCGGCGACAAACAGGACGTCTACGACGCCGAGCACACCCGGATCGGTTCCTGGTCGGTCGACGCCGTGGCCGAGTGAGCCCGTCGGCGCGCAAGGAGTTTGTCCGCGTGGGGCGCGGGTAGGCAGCCACCGTGCCGAAAGACCAGACGACCGCCAAGGACACCGCGTCGCGGCTGCTGAAGAAGGCCGGCACCACGTACGCCGCCGAGGCGGGCATCACGCTCAAGGACGCCCCGATGCCGCTGTTCCAGCTGCTGACGCTGTGCATGCTGGCGAGCAAGCCCATCGATGCCGGCATCGCCGTCGCCGCCGCACGCGAGCTGTCCCACGCGGGGATCCGGACCCCCGACTCGGTGCTCGACGCCGATCGCTCGACGATGATCGAGGCGTTCGGACGCGCGAGTTATGCACGCTACGACGAGAGTTCGGCGACCCGGCTCGTCGAGATGGCCGAGGCCGTCCGCGACGAGTACGGCGGCGACCTCCGCAGGCTCGCCGAGGCCGCCGGAAACGACACGGCGACGGCCGCGAAGCTGCTGCAGCGCTTCAAGGGCATCGGCGAGACGGGCAGCGACATCTTCCTGCGCGAGGTGCAGGACACCTGGACGTGGGTGCGCCCCTACTTCGACGACCGCGCCATGGCGGCCGCCCGTCGGCTCGGCCTGCCCACCGACCCAGTCGAACTCGGTAAGCTCGCGGGTCGACGGAACGCCGAACTGGCCGCGGCGCTGGTGCGCGCCTCACTCGACGACGACGTCCGCGACGCCGTCTCCTCCTGAGGGCACCGCTGCGGTGACCGTCCGGATCGGTACCTCCGGGTGGTCCTACGACCACTGGGACGGCGTCCTGTACCCACCCGGGCTGCCCGTCGCACGCCGTCTCGCGCGCTACGTCCAGGAGTTCGACACGGTCGAACTCAACGCGAGCTTCTACCGGTGGCCGAAGGACGCGACCTTCGAGGGGTGGCGGCACCGGTTGCCCGACGGCTTCACCATGACCGTGAAGGCGCACCGCGGACTCACGCACTTCCGCCGGCTGCGCGACCCGGAACCGTGGGTCGAGCGGTTCGAACGCTGCTGGCGCGCACTCGGCGACCGCCGCGAGGCACTCCTGGTGCAGCTGCATCCGGCGATCGACCGCACCGACGACTCCGTCGGACTGCTCGACCGGTTCCTCGGCGTGATGCCCGACTGGATCCCCGTCGCCGTGGAGTTCCGCCATCCGTCGTGGGACGTCCCGGAGGTCTACGAACTGCTCGAACGTCACGGCGCCGCCTACGTGGTCACCAGTGGTCACGGCCTGCCCCTCGTCCCGAGGGCCACCAGCCGGCTGGTCTACGTGCGGACGCACGGCCCGGATGACAGGTTGTACGCGGGCTCCTACACCGACGACGCGCTCCGGTGGTGGGCCGACCGCATCGGCGAGTGGCAGGACCAGGGTCGCGACGTGCTCGTCTACTTCAACAACGACGGCGAGGGCAACGCCGTGCGCAACGCGTGCACCTTGAAGGAGCTGCTCGGCGGGGTGCTGCCGACCTAGAATTCCGACCGTGGCGTACGACGACGACCTCGCCAACCGCATCCGGGCACTCCTCGCAGCCGAACGTGGCGTCGAGGAGAAGCGGATGTTCGGCGGGCTGGCCTTCCTGGTCGACGGGCACATGGCCGTCGCGGCCAGCGGGCGGGGCGGGCTGATGGTCCGGGTCCCGCCCGCCGACGCCGAGGAGCTGCTGTCCCGGGACCACGTCGCGCCGATGACGATGGCGGGCCGCGAGACGCGCGGATGGCTGCTCGTCGGCGACGACGGGCTGCGCACGACCCGCCGGCTGGCGGCCTGGGTCGCGCGCGGAGTCCAGTGCGCGAAGGGTCTGCCGCCCAGGTAGTCCGCCCGTTTCGGTGCCGGGACCCCGGGGTAGCCGACGTGGGATGAGGGACTCCAGAGACGCCGTACGTCGGCCGTTCGGTGCGTCACGCCGGACCTACGCCCAGCAGGGCGGGATCCGGCTGCGGGACAGGCCGGGCCCGATCTTCCAGCTCCTGATCCTCGCGCTGCTGGCCGGCAAACCGGTCGCAGCCGACGTCGCCGCGCGCGCCGCACGGCACCTGTTCCGGGCGGGTTTCCGATCGCCGCGCGCCGTGCTCGACGGCGACCGCGACCGTGCCGTGCTGGCCCTGCACCGCGCGGGCTATGCGCGCGAGGACGACGGCTCCGCGAGCCGTCTGCGCGACGTCGCACGGCGGGTCCGCGACGAGTTCGACGGCGATCTGCGCAACCTCCGCACCCGGTCCGGTCAGGATCCGGACCGGCTGGCCGACGAGGTGATGACGTTCGACGGCGTCGGTCGCCGGGGTGCGCAGGTCTTCCTGCGGGAGATCCAAGCGGTGTGGCCGTGGGTGCGCGACCGCACCCACGAATCGGTGTCCGCCGGGATGTTCGAGCACGGGCCGTCCGATGCCGACGAAGGGCCACCGCCCACCGACCGGTAGGTCCCGGGTGTGCGGGCGCGCGGACGTTCCGGCAGGCTTGACCGCGAGATGGCTGTCCTGAGACGAATGGCGACCGCTGGCGTCGCACTGCTGACCCTCGGCTGTTCCGGTCCGGTGACCGACACCGGTGAACCGCCTCCGACGACGAGCACCAGCGTCACGCCGCCGCCACCGCCGCCGCAGCCGAGCCCGACGCGTCTGGTGAACGGCTTCGACTACGCCGCCCGGGTGAACGGCGACACCGCGTACTACTTCACCAGCCCGAGCGGCCGCTGGCAGTGCGCCATCATCCCGCGGGTCACGGCCGGCTGCCAGACCGCCGCCCAGTCGGCGCTCGGCGTCACGGGTGCACCGTCGAGCGTGCCCGGCGCGGACGGCGAACCGGCGACCCCGAACGTCATCGAGGTGCCCCGAGAGGCCGAGCCGCGGTTCAGTGCGGTGACGAACCCGGGTTTCGGTCTGGCCGGTGCGACGGCCGTCGTCCTGCCGTTCGACCGCGTGCTGTCGGTGGCCGGCTTCCGGTGCAACGTCCAGGAGGCGACGGGGGTGTCGTGCATGTCGGACAAGACCACCCGCGGCTTCACGTTCTCGGCGGAGGGGTTCACGTGGGAGTACGTCGACGTGCCCGTCGATGCGCCATGAGCGCGCTCTGACCGTCGGGGTGACCGTTCCGCGGACGTGGTCGGGACTGCCGGTCGCCGGGGTCGTGCGCGTCGTCGGCGTCGGCCGGGACGAACTCGCGGTGGCGCTCGGCGCCGCGCCGGCCGACGCACCCGCGGTGATCGGCTGCCGGGTCGGTGCGGGGCAGTCCGCCGCCGACGTGGTCGACGCCGTCATCGCCCACCTCGGGTCGGTGGCCGCCGCGCTGTTCCCCGCCTGGCTGCCCGGCGCCGACCAGGTCGACGGCGCCGGTCGCGTGGATCGCGGTCTGGTGCGGCGCCGCGCGCTGGCCCTCGCGTCGACCACCGACCACTACGGTCCCTTCGTCGCCGCGCTCGCCGACGCCGCGCTGGTGGGCCGCCCGGTCGCCGGTACGTTCCCGCCCGAGATCCGGCTCCGCGGCCTCACCCGGATCCTGCGCGCCGCCTACGGTCGCGACGGTCTGGTGCTGCTGCTCGAGGCCGCCGACGCGGCCGTCGCCACGGCCGGCGCCTGGCTCGCCGATCACGGCGGTGTCGGCGTCTGGCTCCTCGGCGCCGCCGTCGACCGCGTCGCCGCGGCGGCACCCGACCTGCCCGAGTTCGTCGGGCGGCTGACGCGCGACGAGCAGGCCGCCGCGCCCGCCCTCGACTTCCCCGCCGTCGCCGGCCGACCGCACCCGCTGAGCGCCGCCGAGACGCGGCTCGAGAGCCACCTGCGCCACCTGCCCTGGGGGCGGGACCGCGTGTGGAACCAGGTGCACCGAACCCATCCCCTGGCGCCGCCGATGCGCGTGGACCTGATGTGGCCGGACGCCCGGTGCGTCGTCGAGATCGACGGACCGGACCACCGCGGCATCCTCAAGTACGCCGACGACCGGCGACGGGACAACTCCCTCGTGCTCGACGGGTATGCAGTATTGAGGTTCACCAACGACGAGATCCTCGGCGACGCACCACGCGTCCTGCACGTGATCGAGCGCCTCGTGACCACCCGACGACCGCAGAAAGGTGCTGCTCAGTGAGCGTCCACCCCGACGAGTTGACCGGTAACGAGCAGGCGGTACTGCTCGTCCTGATGGCCGAGTGCCGTCCGGTGCCCAACCCCGAACTGAGGGATCTGGGGCCCGAACTCACGAAGGATCAGCGCGACAAGCTGCTGCGCAAGGACCTCATCGAGGTGCGGCCGGGCCGGCCGATGGTGATCGAACTCGCCGACAAGGGGTGGCGCATGTGCCGCGCCATCATCGGCACCGACGCCCCGGCAGGGGTGACCGGGCAGAAGCGGGCGCTCTACACGGTGCTCAAGGCGCTCGACCGGCACTTGGCCGACGACGACCTCGCGCTGGCCGACGTCATCCGGCCCGCCGGGAGTCCGCAGGCCCCCGCGTCCACGCCACCAAGTCCACCGCCACCGTCAGCGCACGCAGACGGCACCGGCGGACGGGTCCGCGACGCCTACTCCCGGTTGGCCACCCGGCCCGGCGGCTGGGTGCGGCTGGCCGACCTCCGGAACGCACTCGCCGACGTCGCACGCGCGGACGTCGACGCGGCGCTGCGCGACCTGCTCCGGGCGCGAGAGGCCAGCCTGATCCCGGAGGAGAACCAGAAGGCCATCACCGGTGCGGACGATGCCGCGGCCATCCTGATCGGCGGAGAGAAGAACCATCTGATGGCGATCCAGGCATGATCGACGACCGCCGGCGCACGGCACTGCGCGAGCTGCGGCTCAACTGGGTCGAGACGCTCGACGACATCTGGCACCCGCAGGACTCGCACGTCTCGGGCCTGCACGACGATGCCCTGGCCGACGTGCTGGCGGCGGTCGAGGACGCCGAACGCCAGGAGCAGTCCAGTCCGATCGGGGTCGCACTGCGCGGCCGGGCGGGGTCGGGCAAGACACACCTCCTCGGCCACGTCCGGCACCGCGTGCAGGCCGCAGGCGGGTTCTTCTTCATGGTGCAGCTGCTGGACGCGACGAACTTCTGGCAGTCCACGCGTGGCGGCATCATGGACAGCCTGGGCAGGCCCGGCCTGGTCCGCGACACCCAGCTCAAGGACCTCATCTGGCAGCTCGAGCAGATCGCGCACGTCTCCCGCGCGGCTCGGCGCGCCCTGATCGGCGACGAGGACCTCACCCCGGGCATCCTCGACGAGTTCGTCGAGGCCCTGACCAAGGCCCGCGGCGTCACCGTGCGCAACTGCAGGCACACGCTGCGCGCCCTGGTGCTGGTCGCCTCCACCGACCCCGATCTGCAGGACATCGGCGAGGCGTTCCTCGGGTCGGGCGGCGACATCGACGCCGAGGAGCGGGCCCGGTGGGGTCTGCGCACCAACGACCGGACCGCCCAGCAGACGGTGGCCGAGATCTCGCGGCTGGTCGCCCTCGCCGGACCCGCGGTGCTCGCGATCGACCAGATCGACACGCTGCTGGCGCAGGCGAACTCCGGCACCGGCGCCGACGACGTGGCACTCGACGACAGCCGCAACCTCGAACACGTCGCGCACGGCCTGATGAGCGTCAAGGAGGCGATGCGACGCACCGTCGCGGTCGTCGCCTGCCTGCCGAGTGTCTGGGAACTGATCCGCAGCAAGGCGACCGCCACCGTGGCCGACCGGTTCCGCGAGACGGCCGTGCTGGAGCGGCTGCCCACCGCGAACGTGGGCCGCGCGATGCTCGAGCGCAGGTTCGACGCCCGGTACCGGACCGTGGACTTCACCCCGCCGTACCCCACCTGGCCGATCCTCCCGTCGGCGTTCGACGACGCCACGGACTACACGCCGCGCCGGCTCCTGCAGCGCGCCGACGAACACGTCCGCGCCTGCCTGCGGGCCGACGAGGTGGTCGAGCTCGCCCACCTCGCCGACGACGCGCCGACGCCCGTGGTCGACCCGGAGCCGACGCCACCGGTGGTCGACGAGGAGCTGGACCGCCGGTTCGCCGAGTACCGGCGACGGGCGGCCGTGGCATCGGCACTCGACCCCGACGGCGAGGACACCGCGGTGCCCACACTGCTCGCGGCCGGCCTCACCGCGTGGATCGCCGAACGCGGGTCGGCCGACCAGACCTTCCGGACCGACCCGCCACCGGGGCGGGTGGTGGCCCTGCACGCACGGCTGCGGCAGAGCCTGGACGCCGCCACCGAGGACGAGCGGCACTGGTCGTTCCGGGCGATCGCCCACGGACACGCCCGCGCGGTGCAGACGCGAATCCAGAAAGCCTGGGAGGCAACGGGAATCGCCTCGGACCCGGACCGGCGACGGCTGGTGCTGCTGCGCAACGTCCCGTGGCCCAGCGGCGCCAAGACGTCCGCCCTGATCGACGACATCACCTCCGCGGGTGCGGTCACGCTTCCCGTCGGCGAGGACGATCTGCGCACGCTGTCGGCGCTGCGCGACCTGATCGACGAAGGTCATCCGGATCTCCAGGAGTGGCTGCGGCGACGCCAGCCCGCCCA
This sequence comes from Mycobacterium sp. PTI7, assembly GCF_056679845.1. Taxonomy (NCBI): domain Bacteria; kingdom Bacillati; phylum Actinomycetota; class Actinomycetes; order Mycobacteriales; family Mycobacteriaceae; genus Mycobacterium; species Mycobacterium sp. PTI7. The sequence continues at coordinate 1,998,873 of NZ_CM155252.1, read as the reverse complement.
CGGCACCACGCTGTTGCGGGCCGCACTCGCGGACGTGGCCGGCGACGCTCCCCCGGCACCCGAGCCCGCCCCGGAAACGCCCACCGCCGCACCGCAACCGAGCATCCCGGCGTACCCGTCGGTCACCGCGTCGCCCGACGAGCTGCCGCTCGGCGTCGACGCCACGGGACGGCCGCTGTCGGTGCATCTGGCCGCCCTGCGCAAGCACACCGCGATCTTCGCCGGGTCCGGCTCGGGCAAGACGGTGCTGATCCGCCGGCTGGTCGAGGAGTGCGCACTGCGCGGCGTCTCGTCGATCGTGCTGGATCCCAACAACGACCTGTCCCGGCTCGGACGACCGTGGCCGCAGACGCCGGACGGCTGGAACCCGGCCGACGACGGCCGCGCCGCGGACTACTTCGCCGACACCGAGGTGGTGGTGTGGACCCCGCGCAAGAACTCCGGACGGCCGCTGTCGTTCCAGCCGCTCCCCGACTTCGCCGGTGTCCGCGACAGCGACGAGGAGTTCGAGGAGGCCGTCGACTCGGCGGTGTCGGCGCTGGAGTCCCGGGCACTCATCACCGGCAACACCGCGAAGGCGATGCAGTCGCGGGCGGTGCTGAAGGTGGCGCTCCGGTACTACGCCCGCCGCGCGGAACCGGCGACGCTACCCGGCTTCATCGCGATGCTCGGCGACCTGCCCGACGGGGTCAGCGAACTCCCCCGGGGGCCGAAGCTGGCCGAGGAACTGTCGGGGAACCTGCACGCCGCCATGGTCAACGACCCGCTGTTCGGGGGCCGCGGCGCGTCCGCCGATCCCGGTGCGCTGCTGACGCCGTCGCCGGGTCGCCGCGCGCGCGTGTCGGTGATCAACATGGCGGGGCTCACCACCGAGGAGCAGCGGGAGGGCTTCGTCAACCAACTGCAGATGGCCCTGTTCTCCTGGATCAAACGCCATCCCGCGGCGGACCGCCCGCTCGGCGGCCTGCTGGTGATGGACGAGGCGCAGAACTTCGCGCCGTCGGACCGCTACACGGCCAGCACCCGCAGCACCCTCGCGCTGGTGTCGCAGGCCCGCAAGTACGGCCTGGGCCTGGTGTTCGCCACGCAAGCGCCGCGGGGCCTGCACAACTTCATCCCGGGCAACGCGACCACCCAGTTCTACGGTCTGCTGAACTCGCAGGCGCAGATCACCGTGGCCCGCGAGATGGCCCGGGCCAAGGGCGGTGAGGTGCCCAACATCAGCAAGCTGCGGGCAGGCAACTTCTACGTGGCGTTGGAGGGCAACGCCTTTCACGAGGTCCGGACGCCGTGGTGCCTGTCGCACCATCCGCAGAGTCCGCCCACCGCCGACGAGGTGCTCGACCTCGCGCGCGGCGGTCCGGGCGCCTGAGCGGTCGCGCGGTCAGTACTCGACGCGGAAGCCGCCGATCATGCGGACGAGGTTGCCGTCGGGGTCGGTGAGCGTCGACAGCTGGACGCCCTTGTTCACGTCCTCGACGTCGCCGGGCGAGAGGCCCGCCGCGCGGGCACCCTCGACGTGGGCCGCGAGATCGTCGACGGCGACGTTGACAAGCCCGGAGCCGGCGCGCTGCTCGTCGACGAACACCTGCACCCACCCGCCGGGCACCACCTGCCACTCGACGAGCGGCGGCATGGGGTTGTTGTCGGCCGGGCGGCCGAACAGCTTGGCGTACCACGCACCCGACACCTCGATGTCGGATACGGGGACGACGGCCAGCACGTGTTCGAAGGACACGGTCCATCCTCTCGTCGGGTTGTCAGGGGTAGACCGCCGCCGGCGGTGGAACTCATCGCGGACGGAAGTGGGCCCCGTGTCCGCATCCTGTCGAATGCGCACACGGGGCCCACGGTCGCCCCGGCGAGAGCCTGCCGGAACCCTCGGTCAGGGCTGCTTCTGCCCCGGGATGCCCTCGTAGGCGATGTCGCCCGTCTCGAGGTTCTTCTTCGTCAGGTCCACCAGTCCGTCGAGGAACTGCTGGCGCTCGGTCACGACGTGCTGGATGGCCACGTCGACGTTGTCCTTCGTGATCGCCGGCATCACGTACACCGGCTCGGTGTTCACCTGCTCGCCCTTGACCAGGGCGTTGGCCACGGCCAGGCCCGCGGACAGTTCCACGGTGCCGTTCTGCAGCGACGTGCCGATGAACTCGCCGCTCTTGACGGCGTTGAGGCCGTCCTCGATGCCGTCGATGCCGACGATCGGCACGTCGGTGCGGTTGGCCTCCTTGAGTGCCTGCAGCGCACCGAGACCCATGTCGTCGTTCTGGGCGACGACGCCGTTGATCTGCGGTCCGAAGCTGGAGATCCAGTTCTTCGTCTTGTTGACGGCTTCGTCGCGCTTCCAGTTCGCGGTGTCCTTGGCGAGCACCTTGATGTCGGGGTACTTGGCGAGGACGTTGTCGATGCCCTTGCCGCGGTTGATCTCACCGGAGCCGCCGAGCGGGCCCTGCAGGATCACGATGTTGCCGCGGCCGTTGAGCCGGTCGGCCATCATCTGCATCTCCTGCTCACCGGCGGCGACGTCGTCGGGCTGCACGTTGCCCGCGAGGTCCGGGGTGTCCAGCGCCGCGTTCACGGCGAGCAGCGGAATGCCCTTCTCCTTGGCCGAGGCCACCTGCGGGGCCAGCGAATCCGCCTGCACCGGAACGACGATGATCGCCTTGACGCCCTGGTTGATCAGCGAGTCGACCTGGCCGGCCTGGGTGGACACGTCGTTGTTGGCCGAGTTCCAGACCAGCTCGATGTCGTTGGCCTTGGCGTAGGCCTCCATGCCCTCCTTGCCGGCGGTGATGAACGAACTCATGTCGTACACCGTCACGCCGATGCGGGTGGTGTCGCTGTTGGCCTCGGTATCGCCTGCGCCGCAGGCGGTCATGGTCAGTCCGAGGGCGCCTGCCGCGGCGATCGCCCCAATTCTGGTGAACAGTCTCATCTGATCGATCTCACTTCCTGATGGGTGGAATGGGTGGTCACGGCTGCTTCTGGCCGGGGATGCCCTCGTAGGCGATGTCGCCGGTCTTGAGGTTCTGCGTGGTCAGCTCGGTCAGGCCGTCGAGGAACTTCTGTCGTTCGGTCACCACGTGCTCGATGGCGACGTCGACGTTGTCCTTCGTGATCGCCGGCATGATGTACACCGGCTCCTTGTTGACCTGCTCGCCCTTGGCGAGCGCGTTGGCGACGGCGAGTCCGGCGGACAGCTCGACGGTGCCGTTCTGCAGCGACGTGCCGATGAACTCACCGCTCTTGACGGCGTTCAGGCCGTCCTCGATGCCGTCGATGCCCACGATCGGCACGGTGCGTCCGGACTCCTTGAGCGCCTGCAGTGCACCGAGACCCATGTCGTCGTTCTCGGCCACCACACCGTTGATCTGGTCACCGAAACCGGAGATCCAGTTCTTCGTCTTGTTGACGGCCTCGTCGCGCTTCCAGTTGGCGGTGTCCATGGCGAGCACCTTGATGTCCGGGTACTTGCGAAGGACGTTGTTGATTCCCTCGGTGCGCTGGAGTTCACCGGATTGGCCCAACGGACCCTGCAGGACCACGACGTTGCCGCGGCCGCCGAGGGCGTCGGCCATCATCTGCATTTCCTGCTCACCGGCGGCGACGTCGTCGGGCTGCACGTTGCCTGCGATCTCCTTGCTGTCGAGCGCCGCGTTGACCGGGACCAGCGGGATGTTCTTGGCCTTGGCCGAGGCGACCTGCGGTCCGAGTGAATCGGCCTGCACGGGAACGACGATGATCGCGTCGACACCCTGGTTGATCATCGAGTCGACCTGGTTGGCCTGGGTGGACACGTCGAGGTTGGCGGAGTTCCACACCAGCTCGATGTCGTTGTCCTTCGCGTACTGGTCCATGCCTTCCTTGCCGGCGGTGATGAACGAACTCATGTCGTACACCGAGACGCCGACGCGGGTGGTGTCGCTGTTGGCCTCGGTGTCACCCGCCCCGCACGCCGTCATGCCGAAGCCCAGCACGGTGGCCGAGGCAACCGCGAACATCTTCGTTCCCAGTCTCATCTGTGTTCTCTTTCCTTCGGTGGGGTTGGTTCCAAAACTTCGGTGGCCCGGCGCGCGGGCGGTCACGTTCGCCGTCGCGAGGACCAGACGTCCACGGCCACGGCGGCGACGATGAGGACGCCCTTGATCACGTCCTGCCAGTAGGCGGGTACGACGAGGATGTCGAGGCCGTTGTTCAGGGTCTGAATGATGAACAGGCCCAACACCGTTCCCCAGATGGTGCCGCGGCCGCCCATCAGGCTCGCGCCGCCGATGACGACGGCGGCGATCGCGTCCAGCTCGTAGCCCTGGCCCAGGTTCGGCGGGCCGGAGATGACGCGCGACGCCAGCATGACGCCGGAGATTCCGGCGAGCAGGCCGGACAGGGCGTAGACGCTGAACAGCACGTTCTTGGCGTTGATGCCCGCGATCTCGGCGGCGTTGCGGTTGCCGCCGACGGCGTAGACGCGCATGCCGTAGGTGGTCCGCTTCATCACGACCGCCAGCACGACGATGCCGAGGATCATGACGAGCACCGGGATGGTCAGCCCGAGCACCTTGGTGTTGGCGATGGACCCGAACTCGGCGGGCAGACCGTTGATCGGGGCGCCGCCGCCGATGACGTACGCCAGGCCCGAGCCGGCCGTCAACGTACCCAGTGTCGCGATGAACGGTGGAACGTTGATGCGCGAGACCAGGATCCCGTTCACCGAGCCGACGACCAGGCCGACCAGCATGGCGACCGAGACCGTCATCCACACCTGGCCCGGGTTCGCCTTGGCGGTCGCGGCACCGGCCATCGCCGACACCGCGATGACGCTGCCCACCGACAGGTCGATGCCGCCGGTGAGGACGACGAGCGTCTGCCCGAGGGCGATGAGCGCGAAGGGCGCCGCGGCGACGAGGATGGTGACCAGGTTGTCGACGGTGCCGAATCGCGCGCTGCGGTAACTGAAGTACGCGATGACCAGCAGCATGATGATGACCATCGAGTACCGCAGCGCGATGCCGCCGAGCCATTCCCGGGAGAACAGCTTGACCGGTTCCCCGGTGATCGGCGACGTCACGACGGTCTTGGACGACTCCGGTGCGTCCTCGGTGTCGAGTGGGGTGCTCACTGTGCTGCCTCCGATGAATCAGGCCGAGCGTCGGCCGTCGGGGTTGGGGTGCCATCGACGTGCCGGGGCCCGTCGAGTGCGGTGGCCATCCGGAACACGGATTCCTGGACCGCCGGGTGATCGAGGGCGTCGCGGTCGAGTTCGCCGACGAACGCGCCCTCTCGCATGACGAACGCCCGGTGTGACAGCCCGATGATCTCGGGCATGTCCGAGGACGCCATCACGACGGCCATGCCGGCCTCGGCGAACTCGGTGATGATGCGGTAGATCTCGCTGCGGGCGCCGACGTCGACGCCGCGCGTCGGCTCGTCGAGCAGCAGCACGTTGACGTCACCGGTGAGCCACCGGGCCAGCACCACCTTCTGCTGGTTGCCGCCCGACAGCGTGCCGACGAGCTGACCCAGACCGCTGCTGCGGAGCCGGACCGACTGCATGACGTCCGACACGGCCTTCGACCGCGACTTGCCGCGCAGCCAGCCCGCCACGCTGAACGACGACAACCGCGGCAGCGAACCGTTGTCCAGCACGCTCATCGACAGCACGACGCCCGAGATCTTGCGGTCCTCGGGCACCATGGCCATGCCCTCGGTGATGGCGGCTGCGGGCGAATTGCGCTTCACGGAGCGGCCGCGGACCACGATGTCGCCGGCCGAGGTGTGCCTGGCGCCGAAGATGGCCTCCAGGAGTTCGGTTCGGCCCGCACCGACGAGGCCTGCCAGACCGAGGATCTCACCGGCCCGCACCGAGAACGACACGGGCTCCGACGCACCGTCGACGCGCAGGTCCCGCACCTCGAGGACGGCCTCCGACGTCGGGGGGACCCGCGACGGGAACAGTGCGTCGAGTTCGCGCCCGATCATTGCGGTGACGATGTCGTCGTCGGTGACGCGGTCGATGGTCTCGTCGAGGATCAGGCCGCCGTCGCGCAGCACCACCACGCGGTCGGCGATGGCGCGGATCTCGGCCATCTTGTGGGTGGTGTAGACCATGGCGACACCGTGCTCGCGGAGCCGGCGCACGATCTTGTAGAGACCCTCGACCTCCCGCTCGGAGATGGCCGACGTGGGCTCGTCGAGCATGACCACGCGTGCGCCGGTGCGGGCGGCCTTGACGATCTCGACGATCTGCCGCAGGCCCACGGGCAGGCTGCCCATGCGTGCGGTGGGTGGGATGGCGACGTCGAACACCGCGAGCGTGTCCTCGGCCTCGCTGATCATGGCGCGTCGGTTGAGGAACGGCCCGACCGTGAGTTCCCGTCCCACGAACAGGTTCTCGTAGACGGTCATGTCCTCGATCGAGGCGAGCTCCTGGGGCACGATGGCCACGCCGTGGCGCACCGCGTCGCGGGTGTTGCCCGGCGCGAGGTGGGCGCCCTGCACGGTGACGGTGCCGGAGTCGGCGGTGTACTGGCCGCTCACGATCTTCATCAGCGTCGACTTGCCCGCGCCGTTCTCACCGGCCAGTGCGGTCACCGTGCCCGGGGCCAGGTTCAGCGTGATGCCCTTGAGCACCGGGACGCCGCCGAAGCTCTTGCTGATGTCGGCGCATTCGAGCACTGTCTCGGTCACGAGGAACCTCCCGCGCGGATGAGTACCTTGACGTTCTCCGGATCCGCCGAAGCGGTGAACGCCTCGGGGGCGTGATCGAGGTCGAACTCGGCGCTGACGATCTCACCGACGGGCACGGTGCCCGAGCGCAGCAGGTCGATCGCCGCCTCGAAGTCCTCCCGCACGTACATCAGGTTGCCCACCAGGGCGAGTTCCCGGTCCTGAATGAGGTTGAGCGGCACGCTCACCGGGCCCTCGGCCACGCCGACGACCATGATCGCGCCGCCCTTGTCGACGAGGTCGACGGCCTGGGCCACCGAACTCTCGCGGGACACGCAGTCGATGACCACCGCCGCGGGTCCGCCGAGCAGGTCCAGTGCCCGGGCCACCGCGTCGTCGGCGGTCGGGTCGAAGGTGCCCACCGCACCGAGGCGTTCGGCGCGGGCGCGCTTGGAGTCGAGCAGGTCGGCCACCACGACGCGCGCACCCGCGTGCCGCGCGGCGAGCAACGCGAACAGGCCGATCGGGCCCGCACCGATGACGACGACGGCACGGTCGCGCAGGTCGCCGACCAGCTCGGCGGCACGGCGCACCGTGTGCACCGGGGTCGCCAGCGGCTCGATCAGGATCGCGCGCACGTCGTCGAGGTCGTCGGGGATCGGCACCAGCCGGTCGGTGGCGACGGTGAACGAGTCGGCCAGCGCACCGGGTGTCTGGCAGCCGAACACCAGGAGGTCGCGGCAGATGTTGTACCGACCGGCGACGCACTGCGTGCAGTGTCCGCAGGCGAGATTGGGTTCGAGCGCCACGCGGCGGCCCACCCAGTCCTGGTCGACGCCATCGCCCACGGCCTCGACGACGCCGACGGCCTCGTGTCCGGGGCGGTAGGGCAGGTCGATGAACGGGTGGCGGCCGCAGGCAGCGTGCAGGTCCGACCCGCACACGCCGACGAGCGTCGTGTCGACCCTGGCCTCCCCCGCCGCGGGATCGGCGCGGGGCACGGTCTCGAACACCACGTCGTCGAGGGCGTTGACGACGACGCGCCTGATGGTGGTGACGTCGGCGACGGTGGGCGTCACCATGCGGTGTACCCGCCGTCGGCCACCAGCACGGAGCCGGTGATGAACGATGCGGCGTCGCTGGCGAGGAACACCACGCTGGGCGCGATCTCCTCGGGCATCGCGTACCGCTGCTGCGGTGCGTCGTCGATCCAGTGCCGCTTGAGGTCGGGCCGGTCGACCGGCGCCATCTCGGTCTTGCAGTAGCCCGGCGCGACGGCGTTCACCCGGATGCCGAGCGGCGCCCATTCCGCGGCAAGCGATTTGGTGAGGTGGTGCACGGCGGCCTTGGACGCGTTGTACGCGGGCTGCATCTGCGGGCGGTTGACGATCAGCCCCGACATCGAGCCGATGTTCACCACCGAACCGCTGCCGCGCTCGCGCATGTGGGCGCCCACCGCGAGCGAACACGCCCACAGGGCCTTCACGTTCAGGTCGAACACGTCGTCCCACTGCTGCTCGGTGACGTCCCACGACTCGGCGTGATAGCAGGTGCCCGCGTTGTTGACCAGGATGTCGACGTGGCCGAGCGCCGCGATGGCCTCGGCGGTCATCCGCGCGACGTCGTCGGCGCGGGTGATGTCGGCGGTGATCGGGTGGAAGACGTGGCCCTGCTCCGCGGCCTCCGCGACGACGACGTCGTTGCGTTCGCCGCTGCGCCCCGCGATCGCCACGGTGGCCCCGGCCTCGGCGAGGCCGAAGGCGAAGGCCTTGCCCAGACCCTGGTTTCCACCGGTCACCAGGGCGGTGCGGCCGGTCAGGTCGAAGGGGGACGTCTTGGTCGCGCTCGCTGCGCCGGTCTGTGTCGCGGTTGTCACTGGAAGCTCACTCAATTCGGACGGACGATGGACTTGAGGCTGTCGGGGTCGGTGTCGCTCTCGAGGGCGTCGGCGGCGTGCTCGAGGTCGTAGCGACCGGTGACCATCGCGTCGAGGTCGACGGCCCCGCTGGCCACCAGATGGATTGCGGCCGGCCAGGTGTCGGTGTACCGGAACACCCCGGTGACGGTGATCTCGAGGTTCTGGATGTGGCTGACGGGCAGCGCGTACTCGTCGGCGCCCATGCCGACCAGCACGACGCGTCCGGCGGGTCCCACCGCCTTGATGCCGGCGACCACGGCCACGGGAACGCCGCTGGCGTCGATGAAGGCGTCCACGGGGTCGATCGACGAGACGTCGTCGGTCATCGGGTCCAGCGCCTCGGTGGCGCCGAACCGCAGCGCGCCCTCACGCCGCGACGCGACGGGATCGCTGACGACGATGCGGGCCGCGCCGAACGCCCGCGCGGCCTGCGCGCAGATGACCCCGATCGGGCCTGCGCCGGCGATCAGCACCGAGGTGCCCGGCGCGACACCGGCCTTGCGCATCGTGGTGATCGCGACCGACAGCGGTTCGAGCAGGGCGGCGGCCTCGTCCGACATCGAGTCCGGCACGGGGTGGGCCATGTCGTCGTCGATGGTGACGTAGCGGCAGAACGCGCCGTCGACGGGCGGTGTGGCGTAGAACTTCATCTCCGGGCACAGGTTGTAGCGGCCCGCCGTGCACTGCGTGCACCGCCGGCACGGGTGCTGCGGTTCCACGGCGACGCGTTGGCCGATGCGGCCCGGGTCGACGCCGTCGCCCACCGCGGCGATCCGGCCGGACAGCTCGTGGCCGAGGATCATCGGTTCGTCGACCACGAAGTCGCCGATCCGGCCGTGCCGGTAGTAGTGCACGTCGGAGCCGCAGACGCCGACCGCGGCGACCTCGACGAGGACCTCGCGCGGTCCGGGTGCCGGCACGGGCCGGTCCTCGATGCGCAGGGTCTCGACCCCCGTCATGACGCTGGCCCGCATGGTGTCGGGCAATGTGTCGGTCACGTCGCTTCCCTTCGGTTGGAGTTCAGTAGTGCGCGGCCGACGACCATCTGCTCGACGCCGGCCGTCATGCACAGTGGCGCAATGTCTTCGGTGACGCCGCCGTCCACCATCACGGGCAGTTCGGGGTGCCCGATGGTGCACGCGGTGACGAGGTTCAACCGCGCGATGCGGCACCGGTCGGAGGTACCCGGCTCGATCAGCATCACCAGGATGCCGTCGGGCTCCGCGGGCCAGTGCGGACCGTCGGTGACGCCGTCCCACTCGTCCCACACCGTGATCCACGCGCCGGCGCCGGCGGTGCGGATCCCGTCGGCACGGCCCTCGGTGAAGGCCGCCCACGGCAGGAAGACCCGTGCGGGGCGGGTGGCCAGCACGTCGTCGAGCACGTCGTCGACGAAGTCCGCCGAGCCGATCAGGTGCACGTCGATCCGGGTGGGTGCGACGCGCTCGGCGGCGGCCGCGAGTTCGGCCAGGGTGACGCCGGCGGGCAGACCCTCGTCCGCGGCCATCACGTCGGCGTGGACGGCCATGCCTGCGCCGGCGAGCGCTGCCGCGGTGGCCACCCGGTCGTCCGGTGCGGCGGCGTACATGGAGCCGGCGATCCGGCCCGGGTAGTCGCGGTGCCACGGTGCGAGCACGGCGGGCGCGGTCATCGCCCGGCCTCCCCGTCGAGCTGGGTGAGCCGCGCCAGGTCGGCGTACCGGCCGCGCACCGCGCCGAGGTCGCGACCGGTGGTGCGCGGCGAAACCTGTGCCCGCACTGCGGGTTGCCAGCGCTTGGCGAGGTCGCGCAGGCCGCCCACGTCGCTGCCCGACGCGACGGCGGCGGCCTGCACGCAGGCGCCGCGCGCGGTGGCCTCGTCGGCGTCGAGCACGGTGATCTCGTCGCCGAGCAGGTCCGCGAGCAGCTGCAGGGTCGCCCGCGACCGGGTGCCCCCACCGACGGCGACGGGGTTGCCGCCGACGTCGACGCCGCACGCGCGCAGGTCGTCCCGCGCGCTCATCAGCGACAGCAGCGGCCCCTCGACGAACGCGCGGGCCAGTTCCTCGCGCGTCGTGTGCGAGGTGAGGTCGGCGACGGTGCCGTGGGCGTCGGGCCGGTTGGGCTTGCGCTCGCCGTCGAGGAACGGCACCAGGATCGGGCCGCGCCGGTCGCCGGCGGCGAGCGCGAGGTCGGCCAGCGTGGCCGGGTCGGTGCCCAGCAGTCCGGCCGCGACGTCGCCGACGCGGGCGGCGTTGAGCGTGCTCACCAGCGGCAGGTAGCCGCCCGTCAGGTCGGCGACCCCGTCGACCATCCCCGTCGGGTCGAAGACCGGTGCGCGAGAGGACGTGGCGACGACGCCGGAGGTGCCGATGCCGATGTACTGGTCGCCGTCGTCGAGCCCGAGGCCGAGGTAGGCGGCGTGCTGATCGCCGCCACCGGGTCCGACCACGACGTCGGCGTCGCGGATGCCGAGGGCCTCGGCGGCCGCGCCGCGCAGCGTGCCCGCGGACTCGCACGGGCCGAGGACGGTGGGCAGCAGCGCCGGCCAGTCGCGGTGACCCGCTGCGAGGCTGAGGTATTCGGGCACCCACTGTCGGGCGGCGGTGTCGAAGTAGCCGGTGCCCGACGCCTCCGAGCGGTCGGTCACCAGGGCGCCGGTCAGCCAGTAGACGAGGTAGTCGTGCGGCAGCACCATCGCCGCGGCGCGGTCCAGCATGCCGGGTTCGTGCTCGGCCATCCACGCCACCTTGGCGATGGTGAACGCTGCTGTGGGCAGCGAGCCGATGCGACGGATCCAGGGCTGGGCGCCGATGTCGTCGACCAGGCGGGCGAGGTGCGCGGCGCCGGTGGTGTCGTTCCAGAGCTTCGCGGCGCGCAGCGGGCGGCCGGCCTCGTCGAGGAGCACCAGGCCGTGGCACTGCGCGGCGACGGAGATGGCGCGCACCCGCGGCGGCGCGGCACACCGGGACAGCGCCTCGGTCGCGGCCGCGACGAACGCCGACACCCACTCGCTCGGATGTTGTTCGCTGCTCGGCGGATACGCCGGCGGGTGCGGTGCGGAACCGGTCGCGAGAAGCCTGCCGGTGACGAGGTCGCGGACCTCGACCTTGCACGACTGGGTGGACGAGTCGACGCCGAGGACGACGGATTCGGGATCGCTCATGCCGACACCACCGGGGCATCGTCGCCGGGCCTGCTGCCCCGGAAGCCGACGCCGCCGGCCGGGTGGCTGTCCACGACGTCGTCGAGGGTGTGTCCGCGCAACGCCATCGCGACGACGGCGACCGCGTCGCCCCACGCGCCGACCACCAGGGTGCTGGCGGTGGCGATCATGTCGCCGGGGTCCGCACCGGACGGCGTCGCGGGCAAGGTGGCGACGCTCGTCGCGGCTGCCGCGAACGGCGACCGGGGTGACTCGGTGACGGCGACGACGTGCACGCCGCGGGCGACCAGTCGGTCGACCAGTCGTGTGAGTTCGGCGGACTGGCCGGTCTTCGAGACGGCGAGGACGAGGTCGGTGTCGGTGATCGCGCCCATGCCGCCGTGCAGGGCGTCCATCGCGGGGAGGTACACCGCGGGCGTGCCGCACACCGACAGGAGGTGCGCGAGCCGCTCGGCCATGATGCCCGACGTCCCCGAACCGGTCGTGACGACCTTGCCCGTGATGCCGACCATCCGCCGTGCGACGTCGACGACACCGGGCTCAGCGGAGCCGACGAGTGCGGCGACGGCTGCGGACTCGCGCCGCAGGACCGTTCCCGCCACGGAGGCGAGCGCCGTGTCGTCCATGCCCATGCGTGTCAGATCTCCGGTGTGGTGCGGCGCGCTCGTGTCGTGCCGGAAGCTGTCGAATCGTTGTGACTTGGATCATGCAACCCCTATGCTCATATGTCAACGCCGCTGCACATATGTGCAGCCGGCCGGTGGAGTGCTGGTCAGATAGGGCGAGGAGGCCGTCGTGGGACCCGACGAGTTGTTCCAGCGCGCGGTCATCGCACGCCGCTACTACCTGGAGGGACGCACCCGGGTCCAGATCGCCGAGGAGTTCGGGCTGTCCCGGTTCAAGGTCGCGCGGATGCTCGACGAGGCCATCGAGTCCGGCATGGTCGAGATCAGGATCCACAACCCCGGATCGGTCGACGTGGAGTTGTCGACGGCACTTCAGCGGCGCTACGGCCTCGAGCACGCGTACGCCGTCGCCGCCGACACCACCAACGACGCCGACCGCGTGGACGCCGTCGCCAAGGCGATGGCCGAGCTGCTGCAGTCGATCCTCCGCGACGGCGACGTGATCGGCGTCGACTGCGGCCGCACCCTGACCAACATCGCGCCCCACCTCACGACGCTGCCCCGCTGCGACGTCGTCCAGCTCACCGGCATGGCGGGTGCCATCACGCACAGCGGCGTCGACCTGGTGCGCCGGATCAGCGAGGTCAGTGGCGGCGAGTCCTGGCCGCTGTACGCCCCGCTCGTCGTGACCGATGCCCGGACGTCCGAGAGCCTGTACGACAACCCGCAGATCCGCGAGACGGTCGCCCGCCACGAGAAGGTCACCTGCGCGATCGTCTCGGTGGGCGCGTGGGTGCCCGGCGCGTCCCAGGTGTACGGCTCGCTGGCCGAGGACGAGGCGGCGGCACTGGAGGCCGCCGGCGTCGTCGCGGAGACCTGCGCACTGCTGCTCGACGACGAGGGCGCGCGCGTCGCGGGCCTCGACGAACGCCGGATGGGGATCGACGAGGCGCTGCTGCGCGCCATCCCCACCCGGATAGCCCTGGCCACGGGCCACGAGAAGATCGCCGCCACGCGTGCCGTGCTGCGGTCCGGTCTGGTCTCGTCCCTGGTCACCGACAGCGACATCGCGGCCGCGGTGCTCGCATGACCGAGAGGACTCGAAACGTGTCAACCCCGCAGGTGGACTTCGACTTTCGACTCGACGGCAAGGTGGCCATGGTCACCGGCGCCGCATCCGGGATCGGCGCCGCGATCGCCGAGGCGCTGGCGGGCAAGGGTGCCGTGATCGCCGCGGTCGACCTCGACGGCGGCGGCGCGGAGGCCATCGCCGGCCGGCTCGACGGCTCCCGCGGCTTCGCCTGCGACGTCGCGGATCCCACGTCGGTCGACGCGACGGTGGACGCGGTGGTCGGCCACTTCGGCCGGATCGACGTCCTGGTCAACAGTGCGGGCATCGCCGCGCTGGCACCCGCCGAGGACCTGCCGCTCGACATGTGGACGCGGACCATCGCGATCAACCTCACCGGCACGTTCCTGGTGTGCCAGTCCGCGGGCAGGCACATGCTGGCGGCGGGCCGGGGCGCGATCGTCAACATGGCCTCGCAGGCGGCGACCGTCGCACTCGACCAGCACGTCGCCTACTGCGCCTCCAAGTTCGGGGTCGTCGGCGTGTCCAAGGTGCTGGCCAGTGAATGGGCGGGGCGCGGCGTGCGGGTCAACACCATCTCGCCGACCGTCGTGCTGACCGACCTGGGCATCACGGCGTGGGACAACCCGCGCGGCGACGCGCTGAAGAAGCTGATCCCGACCGGCCGGTTCGCCTATCCCGACGAGATCGCTGCGGCCGCAGTGTTCCTCGCCTCCGACGCGGCGGCGATGATCAACGGCGCCGACCTCCTCATCGACGGCGGCTACACGATCCGCTAGAGATCAGCTGAGCGCCGCCGTGCCGTCGGCCGCCACCGTCACGGTCGCGCCCGCGATGTCCTCGGCGACGCTGGCCAGCGCGTCGGACGGGTCGGTGAGCACCGCGAGCGCCCTGGTGTCGTCGGGTGTGCGGACCGCGACGAAGGCCTTCTCCGGAGCGCCCTCGCGGGTGAACGGCGTCGTCCACGTCTCCACCGTCCCGGCGCCCGCCCAGGCGCCCTCGGCCACCCGGGTGGGCTCTGCGTCGACCTCCGACTGCACGTCGTCCCAACGGAACTCGGCCGTGGGCGGCGTCGCACCGTAGAGCCCGAAGCTGTGCTTGGTCAGATAGCCGCCGTTGGCGGTGATCAGCCCGATCGAATCCGGCCGGGCGGTGAGGAGTTCCGCCATCGTGGCGATGGAGTGCGACACGTAGTCGTTCCACGGCCCGCCCGCGAAGGTCAGTCCGCCGGTGACGGTGAGTGGCCGCCGCGGATCGTCCAGGGGCAGGCCGAGTTCGCGGGCCGCCACCTGGACCGCCGACGGGAAGCAGGAGTACACGTCGACCAGATCGACGTCGTCGATGCCGACGCCCGCGAGTTCGAGCGCCCGGCGCCCGGCGATCCGGATCGCCGGCGAGCGATGGAACTCGGCCCGCTCGGCGATGAGGTACGTGTCGTGCGCGTCGGTGCCCGCGTACGGGAAGATCCAGCGGTCGCGCGGAATCCCCAGGGACGTGGCCTTCTCCGCGGACGTCAGCACCAGCGCGGCACCCTGGTCGACCATGTTGTTGGAGTTCATCAGCTTGGTGTACGGCCAGCTGACCATCCGGTTCTTCTCGCTGGGCTGCCAGACGTCCTCGGCGCTTACGGGTTCGCGGCTCCACGCGTACTCGTTGGCCGCGGCCACCTCGCTGAACCGGGCCCACAGCTCGCCGATCCGCCTCCGGTGCGCGTCGGGGGTCTCCCCCGCGTCGATCCGGACGGCCTGCTCGAACATCGGGTAGACGTAGGACGGCCGGTCCAGCTTGATGCGGATCTCCACCTCGCCCGCCATCAGGAACTGCTCGTCACCGCCAACGGGCACGGGGACCGAGTCGTCCTGCGTCGTCCAGTTCAGGCGGTCGCCGGCCGCCTTGACCCGCGTTCTGGTGCGCCACGTCTCGGCACCGGCGATGAGGACGGTGTCGAGACGGCCGGCCTGGATGTCGAGGCACGCCTGGTTCACCAGGGACTGCGGCACGTTGCCGCCGATGCTGGTGTACCGGCTCTCGGCGCCGGACGCGCCGATCCGTTGCGCCAGCAGCAGTCCCGGATTCCGGTACCGCCACGACAGCAGATTGACGATGCGCACGGAGTCCACGGCCTCGAGCACGCGCGCGTCGGCGGCTGCCCGTGCCGCCGACTCCATCAGGTCGACCGGTTCGGTCGTCGGATCGACGTCGCGCTGGGTCACCTGGCCGTAGCCGACGAGGACCGGGGTGCGGGGATCGATGGTCACGGATGGACCTTCCTGCTGGGGTGACCGGCTCGCCGGGTCACGCGGTGGGTTCGGTGGTCGAGGGTGCACCGGAGCCGGGTCCGGTGAAGAGCGCGCCCGTGGCGACCAGTGCGGCCACCTCGTCGGCCGTCATGTCGAGGACCTCGCGGCAGATCCGTTCGGTGTGCTCGCCGGGCATGGGTGCCGGGCGGAGGTCGGCGTCGGCGACGTGCCGGAACCGGGCGGGGCGGACCTCGGTGGGCATCACGACGTCGAACAGCTGGTGCGTCATCTCGCCGAACACTGCGCGGGCGGTGAGCTGCGGGTCGGCGAGCACGTCCACGGCGCGGTTCATCGGTCCGGCGGGCACGCCCGCGTCCTGCAGCGTGCGGGCGACCTCCGGGCCGTCCCGCAGCGCCGTCCACGCGGCCGCGGCGTCGACCAGATCGGTGTCGCCCGCGGGCGTTCCGGCCAGACCGATGGCCGCGGCCAGCGCCGCGCGCTGC
Organism: Mycobacterium sp. PTI7; assembly: GCF_056679845.1. Lineage (NCBI taxonomy): Bacteria > Bacillati > Actinomycetota > Actinomycetes > Mycobacteriales > Mycobacteriaceae > Mycobacterium > Mycobacterium sp. PTI7. Next base: position 1,982,689 of record NZ_CM155252.1, on the reverse strand, counting down.
TCGTCGGATGTCACCGAGACGACGCACCACTCGTCGTCGCCGGCGCACGGCAGGACGGCGTTCACGGCATCGTCGGCCCGCACGTCCGCGCCGGCCGCACGCGCGGCGTCGGCGACGTACGACGCGGCGAGCTGGTTGATCGCCACCTCGGCCTGCGACACGTGCACCCGTGCGGCGGTGTCGTCGCGGGCGATCAGGGCGGCCAGTGCGGCGACCGCGGTGAGCTTCGCCGCGACGTGGTCGGGAAAGATCGTGGTGGCATCGAACAGGGGCTCGTGGTGGTCGGCGGCTCCGTGGGGTCCGTCGCCGCCGGGATGACGGTCCGCCCACAGCCTGCTGACGCCCGTCGTCGCGCGTACCAGCGGCCCGTATCCCATTCGCGTGCTCCACGGCCCGGTGGCGCCGAATGCGCTGCTCTCGGCGAGCACGATGCGTGGGTTGACGGCCCGTAGTTCGTCGTGTGAGAACCCCAGTGCGGCAAGCGTTCCCGGCTTGAAGTTCGCGAACACCGCATCGGCGGACGCCACCAGGCGCCGGAACAGTGCCGCGCCCTCGGGGTGTCGCAGGTCGAGGCCGAGGCTGCGCTCGTTGCGGTGGGTCAGCGCCCACGACCTGCTCATCGGTCGGCCCGGCGGCGTCTGGCGCAGCCCGTCGGGATAGGCGGCGCTCTCCACCTTCACGACGTCCGCGCCGAGATCGGCGAAGATGCGCCCGAGTTCGCCGCCCGCGACGATGACGCCGAGGTCGAGGATCCGGATGCCGGCCAGCGGACGCGACCCCGCAGGCGCCGGGGTCACCGACGGCGTGGGTCGTGCCCGCGCCAGCCACTCCGCCCGGTCCCGTCCCGCCGCAGGTGCCGGCGCCCGGAGCCCGGCGTGCGCGCCGTCGACCACGAACGCACCGGCGGGCACCGGTATGGAGAACCCATCGGCGAACTCGACGGGGGTCAGCGCGCCGACGGTGCGGAAGTGTTCCTGCGCGAGCGCTTCCGCAGGACTCAGGACGGCGGCGACGGGCACCCCGCGCGTCTGCCCCTCGGCCACCAGTTCGGCCATCGTCCGGTCGGCGAAGCACGCGCCGATCAGGGCGTTCAGCTCGGCCGACGCGGCGTAGCGGGCGGCGATCGTCTCGAACGACGGGTCGGCGAAGCGTTCCGGCTCGCCGAGCCAGGCCCGCATGCCCCGCCACTGGCGCGCTGAGAGCAGGCAGAGCCGCACGCGCCCGTCCCGGCACGCGAACGTCGGGTAGATCTGCTGGTTGCGGGGTCTACCGCGCCACAGCTGCCCCGACGCCTTGAGACCGACGGCGGCCTGCCCCTCGGACCCGAACGGCGGGTCGAGCGACTGGACGACGGCCTCGAGGCGGGAGAGGTCCACGTGGTCGCCCCTGCCCGTGCGCAACCGCTGGTGGTGGGCGACCAGCACCGCCCAGGCCGCCTGCGCTGCCGCCGTCGCCGAGGCGATGCCGTGCGGCGGGAGGACCGGGCGCCCGACCGTCGGGCCGGACCGCGAGAGCGCCGTCGACATCGCGTAGAGCACCGAGTCGGTCGCACGCCACGAGGCGCGGGGCCCGGTGGTGCCGAAGTCGGTCACCGACAGCGTGACGAGGTGGCCGAACCTGTCGGCGAGGTCGGCCGTCGACGTCCCGAACGCCGCCAGGCCGCCGGGCGTGCCGCCGTCGACGACCACGTCGGCCTCGGCCGCGAGCGCCATCAACCGGTCGCGGTCGTCGGCGACACCGGCGTCGAGTTCGGCGCACCGCTTGTTCGCGTTGTCGAGGGCGAACGGGATGCCCACCCCGGCCACGGTCGGCGCGCGGTGGCGGGCGGGCGACCCGCCGGGTGGCTCGATCTTCAGGACGTCCGCGCCCAGATCGGCGAGCAGGCGTCCGACGCCGTCGGACCCGGCGTCACCGACGTCCAGCACGCGCAGCGAGGCCAGCAGCTGACACGTGTCAAGCATGGTGATCAGTATCGTCCAGCGGTCGCCGCGCCGGCGTCCCGGGTGGTGGTGGACCCGGCAGCGTCGCGCTGAGCTGCGGGATCGCCGCACACCCCTACACTTGAGCGGTCATGTCCGAGCCCAGCGCCGCCGTCGCGCCACCGCCGCACCCGCTGGTCGAGCAGCTGTCCGTACTGCACCACTACCGGATGTACGTCGACATCGGCGTAGTGGTCACGGTGCTGGTGGCGACCAATCTGATCGCCCACTTCACCACGCCGTGGGCCAACGTGATCACCGTTCCCCTCGCCGCGCTCGGTCTGGTGGCGCTGGTCCGGTCCCGCGGGCTCGGGTGGGCCGAGTTGGGTCTGGGTCGCGAGCACTGGAGGTCCGGCGCCGGGTACGCCCTCGCGGCGGTCGCGGTGGTGGCCACCGTGATCGCGATCGGGATCGCCCTGCCGTGGACGCGGCCGATGTTCATGAACAGTCACTACGCCTCGCTGTCGGGCGCGCTGCTGGCCTCGATGATCATCATCCCGCTGCAGACCGTGATCCCGGAGGAACTCGCGTTCCGGGGGGTCCTGCACGGCGCACTCAACCGGGCGTGGGGATTCCGCGGCGTCGCCGCCGCCGGGTCGCTGCTGTTCGGACTGTGGCACGTCGCCACGTCGATGGGACTGACGAGCAGCAACGTCGGCTTCACCCGCATCCTCGGCGGTGGCGTCGTCGGGATGGTCGCGGGCGTGGTGCTCGCGGTGATCGCGACGGGCGCCGCGGGTTTCGTGTTCACGTGGCTGCGCGGCCGCAGCGGCAGCCTGATCGCCCCGATCGCGCTGCACTGGTCGCTCAACGGCCTCGGCGCGCTGGCCGCGGCGCTGGTCTGGCACGCCTCGACCTAGGTCGCGGCTCCCGCGGTACCGCCGAGGCGGGAAGCCCGGACGCCGCGGTGCACGGCGTCCCGGCGGCCCTCCGAAATTACCTCTTGCGGACGGCTCCCACGATGGCGAGCAGGATCACGGAACCGAGAATCGCGGTGAACAGGGTGAACCACCAGCCGCCGCCTGCGGTGTCGAGGAAGAAGCTCAGCAGGAAACCGCCGATGAGGGCACCGACGATGCCGATGACGATGTTCATCAGGATGCCGGAGCCGCCGCCCTTGACGATCTTGCCCGCGATCCAGCCGGCCAGCGCACCGATGATGATGTAGCCGATCCAGCCGACGCTCGTCTGCGTCGTCGACCGTGCCAGAACCTCGGTAGCCGCGAACATGTCCATGGAAACTCCTGCCTCGTGCGGCCAGCGAGTGCTGGCTCACGTCAGGTATACCCACGGCGGGTAACGGTTAAGGCAACGAAAGGGGCACGAACGGCGACCCCTTTCGGGTCCGGGCTCAGGCCGGCGGCAGCATCTCCGGCGGCGCGTTGGTCACCGGCACCGGCACGCCGACGCCGGGACGTGGCGGCGGGGCGTTGGGGTCGGGCGGCGGCGCGTTCGGGTCCGGCGGCGCGTTGGGGTCCGGCGGCGGAGGCGGCGGCGGCGGGGTGTACGGCCGGATCGACTGGGTCAGCGCGGCGGCCGCCCCCTTGTCGACGGGGTTGTTGGCCGTTCCCAGCCACACCACGAACCACCGTTCGGGGGTGCGCTGACCGCGCGGCGCTCCGGGCGGCGGGGTGTTGCCGACGACGCCCGCCCAGATCTGACCGGTCGGCTTGGCGGCGTCGGTGAACTTCACCTCGTAGGAGGAGAAGGCGCCCGGCATGCCCGCGGCGTCGAGCGCGCCCGACTCCTGGTTGATCCGGGTGCCGGCGAACGGCATGAAGAACTCACCCATGTCCGAGGCGAGCCGAGTCGCGGCCTTGCCGTTGTCGGCTTCGGCGCCGGCGAACAGCTTGAGGTCGAGGCGGCCCAGCAGGACGCTGGTGTCGCTCGGCGACTGCTCGGTCTCCGTCGCGGGGATCTTGGTGAGAAGTGCCTGCCCGTAGGACAACTGGGTCTGGTCGGAGATCTTCCAGCCGGGGGGCACGACGTAGCTGAACCCGCCTGACGCGTTGTCGACCCGGCCCGGCTCCGGCGGCGGCGCGGGAGCCGGCGGTGGGGGTGCGTTCGGATCCACCGGTGCCGGCGGCGCGTTCGGATCGACGGGTGCGGGCGGCGGCGCGTTCGGCGCGGGCGGCGCGGCGTTGGGGTCCGCGGGCGGCGGTGGTGCGGCCGGCACCACGGGGGCCGGCGCCGGTGGCGGCGGAGGGGGCGGAACGGGTTCGGCGTTCGCGACGCCGGGCAGGACGAGTGTCACCGCGGTGGCGCCGGCCGCGGCGATGGCCAGCGTCCTGGCCAGGGCCTCGCGCCGACGGCTGCTTCGATCGGGGTGTTGCATGGGGAAGAAACTACCGTGTTACGGCCGTGACGCAAGTGTGAGTTGCTCTTAGAGTGTCGTTCTTGGAAGTTGCTGTGCGACAGATATCTACAGCGAAGCGCGGCTCGGGCGGATTGCCGGCACGGCGGTGCCCCGGCGGCCCTCCGGCGCCGGCTCTCGGTCGTGTCGGGGGTTGTATCGCGGTACGGCGCCGGTCCGTTACGGCCGCGGGTGCAGGGCGACGGCCTGCTGCTTGACGGTGAAGTACACCCGGTCCCCCGGCGCCAGCCTCAGGTCGGCCGCGGCGTCGGCCGTCACGTCCGCGGCGAGGCCCGGGGCGCCGTCTGGTTGCTCCTCGGCGCGCACCCGGATCGCGGGGCCCCGGCCGTCCAGTTCGGCGATCACCACCTCGACCGCGTTGCGCGGACTGCCGTGCGGTTCGGTCCGGTACACCGCCACGGCGGACGGCGGGAACACCGCGACCGCGCGGGCACCGTCGGCCACGGTCACGTCGCCGACCTCGCCGTGCCAGGTGCCGCCCCACCCGGTGACGAGGGCATCCGACCCCGACATCCGGCCCGCGACGAGGTTGACGCCGGCGAAGCGGGCGGCGAAGGGACTGCGCGGGGCGGCCAACACGTCGGCCACCGGACCGGACTCGACGATGCGCCCGCCCTCGAGCACGATCACGCGGTCGGCCAGCGTGACGACGTCGAGCACGTCGTGGGTGACCAGCACCGCCGACCGCTCGCCGGCGCCGAACACGCCGCGCAGCACCTTGCGCATGGCGGCGGCCACGGTCACGTCGAGGCCCGCCATCGGCTCGTCGAGGAGCAGGACGTCGGGTTCGGCGGCGAGCGCCCGGGCCAGGGCCACCCGCTGCGCCTGTCCGCCCGACAGGCGGCGGGGTGACCGATCCAGCAGGTCGGTGCCGTCGACCTCGGCGAGCCAGCGCTCCGCCGCGGCGCGAGATGCCCGGCGGCTCAACCGCTTCGTGCTGCGCGGCCCGAACGCGACGTTCGCCGCCACCGTGAGGTGTGGGAAGAGCAGCGGGTTCTGCAGCATGAGTCCGACGCGGCGGTCGTGGGTGTCGACCCGCACGCCGGAGGCCGTGTCGGTCAGCGTCCGCCCGCCCACCCGGACCGTCCCGGCGTCGGGGTGCACGACGCCGGCGATGACGTGCAGCACCGTCGACTTGCCAGCGCCGTTGGGGCCCAGCAGCGCCACCACCTCCCCCGCGGCGACCTCGAACTCCACGTCCAGCGACCGCGCCGCCACCGTGGCGCGCACCGCGATGCCGCTCACCGCCGGTCACCAGGCATTGAGGCCACCCGCCCGCAGACGCCTGCTGCCCAGCGCGATCACGACGACGGCGGCCACGGCGACCAGCAGCAGCGACAGCGCGACGGCGGCGTCCGGGTCGCTCTCCCGCTGCAGATAGATCTCCAGGGGCAGGGTGCGCGTGACGCCCTCCCGGGAGCCGGCGAACGTGAGCGTCGCGCCGAACTCCCCCAGCGACCGCGCGAAGGCCAGCACGGCGCCCGATGCCAACCCCGGCGCCAGCAGGGGCAGCGAGACCCGCCACCACACCGTCGTGGGGCGTGCGCCCAGGGTCGCCGCGACCATCTCGTAGTCCGCACCGGCGGTCCGCGCCGCACCCTCGAGGGCGATGACGAGGAACGGCAGCGACACGAACGTCTGCGCCAGCACCACCGCCGTCGTGGTGAACGCGATGCTGATGCCCGCGGCCTCCAGGTGTCGGCCGAGCAGCCCGAGCCGGCCGAACGCGTACAGCAGGGCGATGCCGCCCACGACCGGCGGCAGCACCAGCGGCAGCAGGATCAGGGGCCGCAGCCAGCGCACGGCGCGGGAGTCGTTGCGCGCCAACACCAGCGCCATCGGGACGCCGAGCACGATGCACAGGACCGTGCTCGCCGTGGCCGTCCGCAGGCTCAGTTCCAGCGCGGTCAGCGACGAGGGGCTGGTGATCAGCGATCCGAACCGGGGCCAGTTGACGCGGGCGGCGACCGCCACGAGGGGTAACACCACGAACACGGCGCCGAGGGCTGCCGGGACGTACAGCCAGCGCGGCAACCCCGCAGGCCGGATCGTCGCGGACCCGCCCGACCGGCCGCTTCGGGTCATGCGGTCAACCCTAGGACACGTCGCGGTGCCGGTTCGGCGACGTCCCGCGTGGCGAGTTTCGTCGGCTAGCTACCGTCCAGTAACATTGCCGGGAACTCGCTGGGTTCAGCGTCGAACACGAGGAGGTCGTGATGTCCGAGGTGCTTCTCACCGGTGGCGACACGGAACTTGGCCGCACCATCGCGCAGGGATACCGCGATGCCGGACACCAGGTGGTCATCACCGGTGCCCGCCGCGACGACCTCGAGGTCAACGCGAAGGAACTCGACGTCGACTACATCGTGCTGGACAACACCGACCCGTCGGCTCTGGAGTCCGTGCGGAGCCAGTACCCGCACCACCTCGACACGATCGTCAACGTGCCCGCGCCCCGGCAGGTCCTCGGTGACCCGCGCACCTACACGCTGACCGACCAGGCCGCCGCGTGGCGGTCGAACCTCGACGCCACCGTGCTGTCCGCGGTGCTCACCGTCTCGATCCTGGGCGACCAGCTGAGTTCGGGCGGCTCCATCGTCAACGTCGTGCCGGCCAACCCGGTCGAGGGCAGCGCCGAGGCGGCGATCAAGGCCGCGATGTCGAACTGGACCGCGGGGCAGGCCACCCACTTCGGCATCCGGGGCATCACCGTCAACACGGTCGCCGCGGGCAAGGGCGTCGAGCCCGGGTACGACGGCGTCGGCGACACCAGCCCGTCGGTCGCCGCCGAGATCACCCGACTCGCGCTGTTCCTCACCACGCCCGCCGCGCGGCACATCACCGGCGAGACGCTGCACGTGAGTCACGGAGCGCTCGCGCACTTCGCCTGACCGGCGGTTTATTCCCGCTTCGCGCCCAGCGAAAGGGAGCGCGAGCGCGGCCGAGCCGTGGTTATGGTCAGGTCCGTGACGATTCGACTCGGACTCCAGATCCCCAACTTCTCCTACGGCACCGGTGTCGAGGAGATGTTCCCCACCGTGCTCGCCCAGGCCCGCGAAGCCGAAGCGGCCGGCTACGACTCGGTCTTCCTGATGGACCACTTCTATCAGCTGCCCGGCCTCGGCACGCCCGACCAGCCGATGCTCGAGGCCTACACCGCCCTCGGCGCGCTCGCGGCGGCGACCGAGCGCGTGCAGCTCGGCACCCTGGTCACCGGCAACACCTACCGTCAGCCCACGCTGCTGGCCAAGGCGATCACCACGCTCGACGTGATCAGCCAGGGCCGCGCCGTCCTCGGCATCGGCACCGGCTGGTTCGAACTCGAGCACGACTCACTGGGCTACGAGTTCGGCACCTTCACCGACCGCTTCAACAAGCTCGGCGAGGCCCTCGACATCATCCTGCCGATGCTCGCCGGCGAACGGCCGACGGTGTCGGGCAAGTACTACAAGACACAGGAGGCCATGGCCGAGCCGCGCTTCCGCGACCACGTCCCGCTGATGATCGGCGGCAGCGGCGAGAAGAAGACTATCCCGTTGGCCGCCAAGCACTTCGACCACCTCAACATCATCGCGGGCTTCGACGAGCTGCCGCGCAAGCTGCAGGTGGTCAAGGAGCGCTGCGAGGAGATCGGGCGCGACCCCGCCACCCTGGAGACCAGCATGCTCGTCGTCGCCATGATCGACGAGAACGTGACCGCCGACATGATCCCCGAGGACTTCCGCCAGCAGGCGGTCTTCGGCAGCCCCGAGCAGGTCGCCGAGCAGATCAAGACCAAGGTCCTCGACGCGGGCGTCGGCGGCGTGATCCTGAGCCCGGTCACGAGCATCAACGGCTACCAGCCGGGCGGCGCCACCGCGGTCGCCGACCTCCTGAAGCCGCATCTGGGCCTGTAGGGACGGGTGCTCTCGGAGGCCGGGAGCGCAGCGACCCGAGAAGAGGAGGGGCGCGGTGTGGGATCTCACCGCGCCCCCGGGATGGCCGCCGACTAACCTGATCGTTGTATCAGTCGAAGAAGCGGAACATCGGTCTAGGAGCAGAAATGAGCCACCCCGGAGCTACGGCGTCGGATCGGCACAAGGTCGTCATCATCGGTTCGGGGTTCGGCGGGCTGAATGCCGCGAAGGCACTCAAGCGCACCGACGTCGACATCAAGCTGATCGCACGCACCACGCACCACCTGTTCCAGCCACTGCTGTACCAGGTCGCCACCGGCATCATCTCCGAGGGCGAGATCGCGCCGCCCACCCGCCTGATCCTGCGCAAGCAGGAGAACGCGCAGGTGCTGCTCGGTGACGTCACGCACGTCGACCTCGCGAACAAGACCGTCGACTCGGTCCTGCTCGGACACACCTACCGCACGCCGTACGACAGCCTCGTCATCGCGGCCGGCGCCGGACAGTCCTACTTCGGCAACGACCACTTCGCCGAGTTCGCACCCGGCATGAAGTCGATCGACGACGCGCTGGAGTTGCGCGGCCGCATCCTGGGCGCCTTCGAGCAGGCCGAACGCTCCAGCGATCCCGAGCGGCGCAAGAAGCTGCTGACGTTCGTCGTGGTCGGCGCCGGCCCCACCGGCGTCGAGATGGCGGGCCAGATCCAGGAACTCGCCGACCAGACGCTCAAGGGCAGCTTCCGGCACATCGACCCGACCGAGGCCCACGTCATCCTGCTCGACGCCGCGCCCGCCGTGCTGCCGCCCATGGGCGAGAAGCTGGGCCTCAAGGCGAAGAACCGCCTGGAGAAGATGGGCGTCGAGATCCAGCTCAACGCGATGGTCACCGACGTCGACCGCAACGGCATCACCGTCAAGGACAAGGACGGCAGCAGCCGGCGCATCGAAGCGGCCTGCAAGGTGTGGTCGGCCGGCGTGCAGGCCAGCCCGCTGGGCCGCGACCTGGCCAACCAGTCCGACACCGAGGTCGACCGGGCGGGACGCGTGAAGGTCAACCCCGACCTGTCGATCCCCGGCCACCCCAACGTGTTCGTCGTGGGCGACATGGCGTTCGTCGAGGGCGTACCGGGCATGGCGCAGGGCGCCATCCAGGGCGGCAAGTACGTCGCCAAGATCATCGACAACGAGGTGAAGGCGCGGGCACACGGCACCATGCCCAAGCCGCGCGAGCCGTTCAACTACTTCGACAAGGGCTCGATGGCCACGGTGTCGAAGTACAACGCGGTCGCCCAGGTCGGCAAGCTCGAGTTCGGCGGCTTCATCGCGTGGCTCGCCTGGCTGGGTCTGCACCTGATCTACCTGGTGGGCTTCAAGACGAAGATCGCCACGCTGCTGTCGTGGGCGGTGACGTTCCTCAGCCGCCAGCGCGGTCAGCTCACCATCACCGAGCAGCAGGCCTACGCGCGCACCAGGATCGAGGAACTCGAGGAGATCGCGGCCTCGGTTCAGGAGGAACGGGCGAGCTAGCGGGAGGGCGGCGTCACAACCGCTCCCCCTGCCACGTCGCCAGGCTTCCGCCCGCGGCGAGTTCGAGCAGGGTGCCCGCCGCGTCGAACGTGGTCTCCGGGTAGCGCAGTTCGCTGACGCACGCCCGCGGCGCCCCCAGCGCATCGTCGGCGACGGCGTCCGTGCCGAGTTCCATCCGGTGCCGCAGCAGCGGTCTGCCGTCGACGTCGGCGTGCAGCGCGGCCGACCAGAAGCCGTGCCGCTCGAAGGATCTGCCGATCTGCGCCCGTTCGCGCAGCCGCAGCCGCCCCTGCCCGGACACCGCCAGCCGCGTGTGGGTCACGTGCCGCGACCCACCGGCGACGATCGTCGGCTGCGGGTCCAGGTCGAGGTCGCCGAGCACCTCCACGTCCCAGGTCGCGTGCGACTCCGGGGTCGCCGGACCGGGTAGCGCCATCGTCGCCGCGGCGGTGCGCACGCGCAGCCGTGCGCCGGCCTCGACCACCACGCGCACCGAGATGGTGTCCCCGCCAAGCGGTGTCGCGGCGGCGGCGACCAGGTGCACGGTGTGGGCCTCGGTGCGCCGGGCGGCCAAGCCGCCGGAGCACTCGATGCGCGGCTCGCGCCCCGGTCGCGCGACGATCAGGACGTCGGAGAGCATCTACACCGACACCCGCAGCTGTGTGCGGACCCACTCCAGGACGGGTCCCGCCGTCGGATCCTCGGTCAGCGAGACGAGCACGAACGGCCGGTCGTCGCGGACCTTCGCGGCGTCGCGCCGCATCACGTCGAGGTCGGCGCCCACCATCGGCGCGAGATCGGTCTTGTTGATCACCAGCAGGTCCGAGAACGTGACGCCGGGGCCGCCCTTGCGCGGCACCTTGTCCCCACCGGCCACGTCGACGACGAAGATCTGCACGTCGATCAGCCCCGAGGAGAACGTGGCGGTCAGGTTGTCGCCGCCGGACTCGACGAGGATCAGGTCGAGGCGCGGGTTGCCGGCGACGAGGTCGTCGATCGCGTCGAGGTTGGCCGTGATGTCGTCGCGGATCGCGGTGTGCGGGCAGCCACCGGTCTGCACCGCGGCGATCCGCTCGTCGGGTAGCACGGCGTGCCGCCGCAGGAAGTCGGCGTCCTCGGTGGTGTAGATGTCGTTGGTCAGCACCGCCAGCGACAGTTCGTCGCGCAGCTGGCGGCACAGCGCCGCGACGAGCGCGGTCTTGCCCGAGCCGACGGGCCCGCCCACGCCGATGCGGAGCGGCTCGCCGGGCTCGCGTCGGCGGCGCGGCCGGTCGACGTGGACGTGCGGTTCGCCGTCGATGAGATGTGGTGGCATGCGGACTCCTTCAGGACACGAACAGGGGGCGGTCGCGTTCCACGTGTCGCTGGGCGAGCACGTCGAGCAGCGGGTCGGACAGGTCGGCGAGTTCCTTGGCCGCGACGGACGCGGTCTGTTCGCACAGGGGCGACAGCTCGAAGGTGAGGGCGGCGACGTCCCCGGGATCCAGCGCCAGCAGTCGCTGCGCGGCCGTCGCAGACCCCGTCATCGTCGTATAGGTCAGCGACAGGGCGGTCTGCTCCGGCGTCAGGTCGCCTGCCGCGCCGACGAGACCCGTCGCGACCGCGAGGTGCGGCTTGGCGCCCAGCGTCGACCAGTCGTCGTCGGGCCACACCCGCCGCGCCAGCCGGGCCAGTCCCCTGCCCTGCGCGCGGGACGCCGCCCTGGCCGCCGGCGACGGGGTCCGCGCGTCGGTCTCGGCGTCGGCGGCGGCGACGGTGAGCGACCCGGACCCGACCGCGGCGGCGATGGACGCCGACACCAGGCCGTGGGTCCGGACGCGTCGGATCAGGAAGGCGCGCAGGGTGATCAGGTCGACCACGAGACCGGCGGTGATGGCCTCCTCGACGCCGCCGGAGTGCACGTGACCGCCGGTCGGCAGCCGCGAGTCGGACAGCACCAGCAGCGTGGCGAGACCGCTCATCAGAACAGGAAGTAGCGCTGCGCCATGGGGAGTTCCACCGCGGGCTCCTCGGCCCACACCTCGCCGTCGACGTGCACGGTGAAGGTGTCGGGGTCCACCTCGATGCGGGGCAGCGCGTCGTTGAGCGGCATGTCGGACTTGCCGATCCGACGCACGTTCCCGACCGGCACCAGCCGGCGGTTCACCGCCAGGCGGTCGGCCAGGCCGTCCTCGATGGCCTGCGGCGCCACGAAGTGCACGGAGGTGGCGGCGGCCGCGGCGGGGCTCGCCCCGAACATGGGCCGCGGCAGCACGGGCTGCGGCGTGGGGATGGACGCGTTGGCGTCGCCCATCGCGGCCCAGGCGATCATGCCGCCCTTCACCACGACGTGCGGTCGGACGCCGAAGAACGCGGGCTCCCACAGCACCAGGTCGGCCAGCTTGCCGACCTCGACCGAGCCGATCTCGCGATCCATGCCGTGCGCGATCGCCGGGCAGATCGTGTACTTGGCGACGTAGCGCCGGGCGCGGTTGTTGTCGGCCCGGCCGTCGCCCTCGAGTGCGCCGCGCCTGCGCTTCATCACGTGCGCGGTCTGCCAGGTGCGCATGACCACTTCGCCGATGCGGCCCATGGCCTGCGCGTCGCTGCCGATCATCGAGATGGCGCCCATGTCGTGCAGCAGGTCCTCGGCGGCGATGGTCGACGGCCGGATGCGGCTCTCGGCGAACGCGAGATCCTCTGGCACGGAGGGGTTCAGGTGGTGGCAGACCATCAGCATGTCGAGGTGCTCGTCGAGGGTGTTGACGGTGTGCGGACGGGTCGGATTGGTGGAGCTCGGCAGGACGTTGCCGTGCGAGACCACCGTGACGATGTCGGGTGCGTGGCCGCCGCCGGCACCCTCGGTGTGGTACGCGTGGATGGCGCGACCGCCGATGGCGGCCAGGGTGTCCTCGACGAAGCCGGCCTCGTTCAGGGTGTCGCTGTGCAGGTTCACCTGTACGCCCGCGGCGTCGGCGACGGTCAGGCAGGCGTCGATCGCGGCGGGCGTGGTGCCCCAGTCCTCGTGCAGCTTGAAACCCGCTGCGCCACCGCGCAACTGCTCCCACATCGAGTCCGCCGACACCGTGTTGCCCTTGCCGAGCAGCGCCACGTTGAGCGGCCAGGTGTCGAGTGCCTCGAGCATCCGGGCGAGGTGCCAGGATCCGGGCGTGACGGTGGTGGCCTTGCTGCCCTCGGCCGGGCCGGTGCCGCCGGCGACGATCGTCGTGATGCCGCCGCCGAGCGCCTCCGGCATGATCTGCGGGCAGATCAGGTGGACGTGACAGTCGATGGCGCCCGCGGTCAGGATGCGGCCGTTGCCCGAGATGACCTCGGTGGACGGCCCGACGACGAGGTCGGGGTGCACGCCCGACATCACGTCGGGGTTGCCCGCCTTGCCGATCCCGACGATGCGGCCGTCGCGAATGCCGACGTCGGCCTTGATGATTCCCCAGTGGTCGAGGATGACCGCACCGGTGATGATCGTGTCCGGCGCGCCGTCGGCGCGGGTGGCGCGCGACTGCCCCATGGACTCTCGCAGCACCTTGCCGCCGCCGAACACGGCCTCGTCACCGGCGAGTCCCGGACCGCCGCTGCGGTCCTCGGTGATCTCGATGAGCAGGTCGGTGTCGGCGAGCCGGATCCGGTCGCCGGTGGTGGGCCCGAACAGTGCGGCGTAGCGCTCGCGGGTCAGGTCGGTCATCGGCGTCGACTCCTCGTACAGGCGCTCATCACGTGTCGAGCCTTCCCGGTGGGTTCAGTGAGAGTCCGTACACCTCTCGGCTGCCGCCCAGTGGCACCAGCGAGACATGTTGGGCGACACCGGGTTCGAAGCGCACCGCGGTGCCGGCGGGGATGTCGAGGCGGTGGCCGTGCGCTGCGGCGCGGTCGAAGTCGAGCGCGGCGTTGGCCTGCGGCAGATGCACGTGGCTGCCCACCTGCACCGGCCGGTCGCCGGTGTTGACGACGTCCATCTCGACGCGTACCGCGCCGGCGTTCAGCGGGATGTCCCCCTCGCCGAACAGCACTTCACCAGGCACGATCGATGTGCGCTGCGCCTCCGGCTGCTCGCTGGTCATCACTGCCTCACGGGATCGGGTGGTGGACGGTGACGAGCTTGGTGCCGTCGGGGAAGGTGGCCTCGACCTGGACGTCGTGCAGCATCTCGGGGATGCCGTCCATGACGTCCTCGCGGGTCAGCACGCCGCGGCCGCTGACCATGAGTTCGGCGACGGTCCGACCGTCTCGGGCACCTTCGAGGATGTGGTCGCTGATGAGGGCGACGGCCTCGGGATGGTTGAGGCGCAGACCCCGCGCCTGCCGACGGCGCGCCAGTTCCGCGGCGTACGAGAGGAGCAGGCGTTCCTGCTCGTGGGGGCTCAGACGCATAGTGCGCGATCCTGCCACGACGGGCGGGACTCGGCAGCGCGTCGATCCGCGCGGTCGTCGACGTCGGCGTCGGCGTCGCCCGGACGCGAGAGTCAGGACGGCAGCGTGGATGTCGGGAGCGGTCAGGCCTCGGGTGCGTCGGCCGGGAGGTTCTGCAGGCGCACCTGGCCACGGGCGACGAGCCTGCCGTCGGCTCCGGCGATCTCGACCATCCACAGCTGCTGGCGGCGGCCGCGGTGGATCGGCGTGGACGTCGCGGTCACGACGCCCGCGGTGATCGCGCGCAGGAAGTCAGTGTTGTTGTTGACGCCGACGACGTTGCGTCCGCCGCCCGTCGACTCCAGCCACACCCCCGCCGACACGCTCGCCACGCTCTCGACGATGGAGCAGTAGACGCCGCCGTGCACGATGCCGTGCGGCTGCAGCAGCCCGTCGTGGATCAGGAGTTCGGCGCGCACCTGGTCGGGCGTCGCCTCGAGGTACGTCAGTCCGAGGACTTCACTGAATCCGGAATCGAAGACGTTCATGCCCGAAGTCGTCACGCCCATGTTCTACACCGCTCTCGATCGTGGCGGACATGCGGGGACCCGGGAGATGCGGAAGGGCCCCGCACCGAAGTGCGGGACCCTTCCTTCGAATGGACCGGGGGTCTCTGCAGCCCTCAGGACTCCGGCTCGGTCCGGTGGTTCTATGTGGTTGTCGTCGTGCGTGTCATCAGCATAGGCAAGGCTGCCCTAATTAAGCAAGGCCTTCGTCGCAGCAGGACGGGCGGCGCCGCGAACGGGTGCGCCGAATCCGACCAGCGCGTCGAGGACGGCCTGACCCCTGCGCATGCTCGTCAGCTCGCTCGAGCCGGCGAGCAGCGGCACCTGGGTCGAGGCGCTGACCACGGCGCCGCCCACCAGGTGCCACATCGCGGCCACCGAGATGGCGCCGTCGCTGACCGCGTGCAGCGCGTCGAACAGCGGCTCGAGAGCCCGATGGCTGCGGTGTGCCACCCAGGTGGTGAGCGCGGCCTCGCTGGGCAGCGCCACGATGCGGTCACGACCGGCGGGCCTGCGGCGCATCCCCGGCCGGCCGCCGAAGTACGGGTCCTCCGGCAGTGCGCGCAGGGTCGGGTCGACGACGCCGACCCAGTCGATCGCGCCCTCGGAGTCGACGTGCACCCACAGGTTCTCCAGCCCGGTGTCCCAGGCGCGACCCTCGAGCGCGAGCAGCGGGACCACCCGGCCGACGACGACATGCGCCAGCGTCGCCGCCAGCTGCTGCGTCACCGCCGCACGGCTGTCGGTCTCGGCCGCGGCGGCGTCGAACATGACCTGGAGGCGGTCGGTGGTCAGGATCTCGGCCAGCGGCCACCATCGGCGCCGGGACAGGTCCCCCATCACCGCGACCCCGTACACCCGCGGGCACTCCGGATACAGCTCGCGGAGACGCCGGCTGGATTCGTGGAGTGGAAGCGTCCGCTTGATGGTCATGCGGGCGATCAGCGGGTCGTCGATCATGACCGTCATGGAGCCTCCTTTGGTTAGGTTAGCCTTACTATAGTGAGGCCGAAGGAGGGGGCCACCCCTTGTGACCGGACTCACAACCCGGGGAGAACTGGGTGTTCACCGGCGATCCCGACCGATCGGACCGCGCTCGGCACACGCGCACCGGACGGATACGACGCACGGTAGTAACGCCGTAGTACCCTTGAACCACTGCTCAGGAGAGTGACGGAAGATGGCCAAGTTGACGCGACTCGGGGAACTCGAACGCGAGGTGATGGACCACCTGTGGTCCACCCGCGAACCCCAGACCGTGCGCCAGGTGCACGAAGCCCTGGCGGCTAGGCGCGACCTCGCCTACACCACGATCATGACGGTCCTGCAGCGCCTCGCGAAGAAGAACCTGGTGGTTCAGCACCGCGACGACCGCGCACACCGCTACGCCCCCACCCACGGACGCGACGTCCTGGTCGCCGGACTGATGGTCGACGCGCTCGACCAAGCGGCGGACTCCGGCAGCCGGGAGGCGGCCCTCGTCCACTTCGTCGAGCGGGTCAACGCCGACGAGGCTGCGGCGCTGCGCCGGGCGCTCGCGGAACTGGAGACCAAACACACCACCGATTCGGCTGGTAATTCGGGCCTGCGCTGAGGGACACTGACAGTGTGTCCGCGCTGGCCTTCTCCCTCGTGGCGCTGGCCCTCGTCGGACCCGTGCCCGCACTGCTCGCGCGAGCATCCTGGCCGCTACGGGCACCGCGGGCCGCGATCGTGCTCTGGCAGAGCATCGCCCTGGCCGCAGTCCTCTCGGCGTTCAGTGCAGGCATCGCCATCGCCAGCCGGCTGTTCGTCCCCGGACCCGACGGCCGCCCGACGGCCACCATCACCAGCGAGATCGAGGCCCTCGGCCTGCCGATGTGGCTGCTCTACGTCGTCGTCTTCGCCCTGACCCTGATGGTCGGTGCCCGGCTGGTCGTCGCCGTGCTGCAGGTGGCGATCGCCACGCGCAGGCGCCGGGCGCACCACCGGATGATGGTCGATCTGCTCGGCACGTCCCACGACCACGCCCCGGACGTCTGTAGCAGGGCAAGCGGCCTGCGCATCCTCGACGTCGAGCAGCCGCTGGCCTACTGCCTGCCCGGTGTGCGCAGCCGCGTCGTCGTCAGCCAGGGCACGCTCACCGCGCTCACCGACAGCGAGATCGCCGCGATCCTCAGCCACGAGCAGGCGCACCTGCGCGCCCGCCACGACCTCGTGCTCGAGATGTTCACCGCCGTGCACGCCGCCTTCCCCCGCTTCGTCCGCAGCGCGAACGCCCTCGACGCCGTCCGGCTGCTCATCGAGTCGCTCGCCGACGACGCCGCCGTCCGCACCGCGGGTCCGCGGCCCCTGGCCCGCGCGCTCGTCGCCTGCGCGGCGGGTCGCACGCCCAGGGGTGCGCTCGCGGCGGGCGGACCCACCACCGTCATCCGGGTGCGGCGCCTGGGCGGCAAGCCCAACAGCGTGATCCTGGCCGCCGTCGCCTACGTCGCCGCGGCCGCCGTCCTCGTCGTCCCGACCATCGCGGTGGCCGTCCCCTGGCTGAACGAACTCACCCGACTGTTCGCCGCACTGCCCTGACGCTCGTCTGGGCCGATACTTCTCCATGCCACACGAAAACAACGAAAGGCTGCCCGTGACATCGTCGGACACCACCGCTACAGCTCAGATCGGCGTGACGGGGTTGGCGGTGATGGGCTCCAACATCGCGCGCAACTTCGCCCACCACGGCTACACCGTGGCCCTGCACAACCGCACGACCGCCAAGATCGACGCGCTGCTCGACGCGCACGGGTCCGAGGGCAACTTCGTCCGCGGCGACACCATCCCCGAGTTCCTCGCCACGCTGGAGAAGCCGCGCCGCGTGCTGATCATGGTGAAGGCCGGTGACCCCACCGACGCCGTCATCAACGAACTCGCCGACGCGATGGAGGAGGGCGACATCATCATCGATGGCGGCAACTCCCTCTTCACCGACACGATCCGCCGCGAGAAGGCGATCCGCGAGCGCGGTCTGCACTACGTCGGCGCCGGCATCTCCGGCGGCGAGGAGGGCGCGCTGAACGGGCCGTCGATCATGCCCGGCGGACCCAAGGAGTCCTACGAGTCGCTCGGCCCGCTGCTCGAGGAGATCTCCGCCCACGTCGACGGCGTGCCCTGCTGCACCCACATCGGGCCCGACGGCGCGGGACACTTCGTCAAGATGGTGCACAACGGCATCGAGTACTCCGACATGCAGCTCATCGGCGAGGCCTACCAGCTGCTGCGCGACGGCCTCGGCAAGACCGCGCCCGAGATCGCCGACATCTTCGCGGAGTGGAACAAGGGCGACCTGGACAGCTACCTGATCGAGATCACCGCCGAAGTGCTCAAGCAGACCGACGCCACGACCGGCAAGCCGCTGGTCGACGTCATCCTCGACGAGGCCGAGCAGAAGGGCACCGGCCGCTGGACGGTCAAGTCGGCCCTCGATCTCGGAGTGCCGGTGACCGGCATCGCCGAGGCCGTGTTCGCCCGCGCCCTGTCCGGTTCGGTCGCCCAGCGCAAGGCCACCACCGGACTGGCGTCGGGGAATCTGGGCGCCAAGCCGGACGACGCAGCCCAGTTCGTCGACGACGTCAGCAAGGCGCTGTACGCGTCGAAGATCATCGCCTACGCCCAGGGCTTCAACCAGATTCAGGCGGGCAGCGCCGAGTACGACTGGGACGTCACCCTCGGCGACATGGCGACCATCTGGCGTGGCGGCTGCATCATCCGCGCGAAGTTCCTCAACCGCATCAAGGAGGCGTACGACGAGAACGGCGAGCTGGCCACCCTCATCTCCGCGCCGTACTTCCGGGACGCCGTCGAGGCCGGCATCGACAGCTGGCGCCGTGTCGTGGTCAAGGCGACAGAGCTGGGCATCCCGATCCCCGGGTTCGCCTCCGCGCTGTCCTACTACGACGCGCTGCGCACCGAGCGGCTGCCCGCGGCGCTGACCCAGGGTCTGCGCGACTTCTTCGGCGCGCACACCTACGGACGCATCGACGAGGACCCGAGCAAGAAGTTCCACACCCTGTGGAGCGGAGACCGCACGCAGATCGAGGCCTGACACCCCTCCCGCGAGCAGTCGCGAACTCCCCTGTTTTGCGCCGTTTGA
Organism: Mycobacterium sp. PTI7; assembly: GCF_056679845.1. NCBI lineage: Bacteria > Bacillati > Actinomycetota > Actinomycetes > Mycobacteriales > Mycobacteriaceae > Mycobacterium > Mycobacterium sp. PTI7. The sequence goes on along the minus strand of NZ_CM155252.1, from coordinate 1,963,881 downwards.
GGGGAGTTGGCGACTGCTCGCGGGGTAGGGCTGGTCGGTCGGAAACTAGGCTGTAGGCCATGCGTTTCCTCGAGGGCCATCGGCCGCCGTACGACCTGACCTACAACGACGTCTTCGTCGTGCCGGGGCGTTCGAACGTGACGTCCCGGTTCGACGTGGACCTCGCCACCGTCGACGGGTCCGGCACCACCATCCCGGTGGTCGTGGCGAACATGACCGCCGTGGCCGGCAGGCGGATGGCCGAGACCGTCGCGCGGCGCGGCGGCATCGTGGTGCTGCCGCAGGACCTCCCGATCGACGCCGTCCAGCACACCGTCGACTTCGTGAAGAGCCGCGACCTGGTGGCCGACACCCCGGTCCTGCTGTCGCCCGACGACTCGGTGTCCGACGCGGCGGCCCTGATCCACAAGCGTGCGCACGGCGCGGCCGTCGTCGTCGCCGACGGCCTGCCCGTCGGCCTGGTCACCGAGGCGTCGTGCGCGGGCGTCGACCGCTTCGCCCGCGTCCGCGACGTCGCGCTGAGCGACTTCGTCACCGTGCCCGTCGGCACCGCCCCGCGGGAGGTGTTCGACCGCCTCGAACACGCGCCCGTCGGTGTGGCGGTGCTCACCAGGCCCGACGGCACGGTGTCGGGCGTGCTCACCCGCACCGGGGCGATCCGGGCGGGCATCTACTCCCCCGCCGTCGACGCCGAGGGCAGGCTGCGGATCGCCGCGGCCGTCGGCATCAACGGCGACGTCGGCGCGAAGGCGCGAGCGCTGGCGGAGGCCGGCGCGGACCTGCTGGTGGTGGACACCGCCCACGGGCACCAGGAGAAGATGCTCGACGCGATCAAGGTCATCGCGTCGCTGGACCTGGGGTTGCCGCTCGCCGCGGGCAACGTCGTCTCGGCCGAGGGCACCCGCGACCTGATCAGCGCCGGCGCCTCCATCGTCAAGGTCGGCGTCGGCCCCGGCGCGATGTGCACCACCCGGATGATGACCGGCGTCGGCAGGCCGCAGTTCTCCGCGGTGGTCGAATGTGCCCACGCCGCACGGCAACTCGGCGCGCACGTGTGGGCGGACGGTGGCGTCCGGCACCCGCGCGACGTGGCCCTCGCGCTCGCGGCGGGCGCCTCCAACGTCATGATCGGCTCCTGGTTCGCCGGCACCTACGAGTCGCCGGGCGACCTGCTGACCGACCGCGACGGCCGGCTGTACAAGGAGAGCTACGGCATGGCCTCCAAGCGTGCCGTCGCCGCCCGGACCGCCTCCGACGGCGCGTTCGACCGCGCCCGCAAGGGGTTGTTCGAGGAGGGGATCAGCACCTCGCGGATGAGCCTGGACCCCGCCCGCGGCGGCGTCGAGGACCTGCTCGACCACATCACCTCGGGCGTGCGGAGCACCTGCACCTACGTCGGCGCGGCCACCTTGCCCGAACTCCACGAGAAGGTGATCCTCGGCGTGCAGTCCGCGGCGGGCTTCGCCGAGGGGCACCCGCTACCGACCGGCTGGTGAGACCGCGAATGCACCGCGGTCGAACGGGGTACGTCTCGGTTAGCATGGACCGAATCGCCGTCGATCGAAAGGGAACACGTGCCACAGGCACCCACCGAGGCCCCTGGCACCGAGAGGGACGCGGGCTGCTTGCCTGCCGACGCCCAGGAACCGACCGACGCCGAACCTTCCAGTAGGAAGCCGGGCCACGAGCCCGGCGCCCGGGTAGGTCGCGCGTGAGCCTCACCCTCACCCTGCTCAGCATCCTCGCGATCGTCGCGTTGACGGCGGGGACGGCGGTGTTCGTCGCGGCGGAGTTCTCCCTCACCGCCCTCGAGCGCAGCACCGTCGACGCCAACGCCAAGAACGGTGGCTGGCGCGACGGCGTCGTGCAGAAGGCGCACAAGTCGCTGTCCTTCCAGCTCTCCGGCGCTCAACTGGGCATCTCGATGACCACGCTGGCCACCGGCTTCCTCGCCGAACCTGTCGTCGCCCGCTTGCTGCGCGCGCCGCTGACGGCCATCCGCGTCCCCGAGAGCATGCTCGACGGCGTCGCCCTGGTCCTGGCACTGCTGATCGCCACCTCCATCTCGATGGTCTTCGGCGAACTGGTGCCCAAGAACCTGGCCGTCGCGAAGCCGGCGCCCACCGCCCGCTGGGCCGCGCCGCCGCAGTGGTGGTTCTCCCGGCTGCTCACCCCCGCGATCAACGTCACCAACGGCACCGCGAACTGGATCCTGCGCCGGCTTGGCATCGAGCCCGCCGAGGAACTCCGCTCCGCGCGCTCGCCGCAGGAACTGGTGTCGCTGGTGCGCAACTCCAAACAGAGCGGTTCCCTCGACGCCGGCACCGCCGACCTCGTCGACCGCTCCCTGAAGTTCGGTGAGCGGACCGCCGAGGAACTGATGACCCCGCGACCCAAGATCGAGTCGCTCGCCGCCGACGACACCGTCGCCGACCTCCTGATCAAGGCCATGGAGACCGGCTACTCCCGCTTCCCCATCATCGAGGGCGACCTCGACGAGACGATCGGCATCGTGCACGTCAAACAGGTGTTCTCGGTGCCGGTGGCCGACCGGTCGCGAACCACGCTCGCCGCCGTGGCGTTCCCGGTGGCGACCGTGCCGTCCACGCTCGACGGCGACTCGGTGATGACCGAGATACGCGCCAACGGTCTGCAGACGGCCCTGGTGGTCGACGAGTACGGCGGCACCGCGGGCATGGTGACCGTGGAGGACCTGATCGAGGAGATCGTCGGCGACGTCCGCGACGAGCACGACGACGCCACCCCCGACGTCGTCACGATCGACGACGGCTGGCGGATGTCGGGCCTCCTGCGCATCGACGAGGTGAGCGCGGCGACGGCCTTCCGTCCCTCCGAGGGCGAGTACGAGACGATCGGCGGGCTGGTGCTCGAGGAACTCGGGCACATCCCCGAACCCGGCGAGACCGTCGAACTCACCGAGTTCGATCCGGACGGCCCCCTCGACGATCCGATCCAGTGGCAGGCGAAGGTGATCCAGATGGACGGCAGGCGCATCGACCTGCTCGAGCTCACCGAGTTGGGCCGGCGCAGTGACCTCGTCGACCCCGAGGCCGACGACGTGGCGGAGGGCGAGCAGCCGTGACCACCGACCTCCTCGGCGTGCTGCTGACCGCCGTCCTGCTGGGCCTCAACGCCTTCTTCGTGGGCTCCGAGTTCGCGCTGATCTCGGCACGGCGCGACCGGCTGGAAGCGCTGGCCGAGCAGGGCAAGAAGAGCGCGGTGACCGTGATCCGGGCAGGCGAGCAGCTGTCGCTGATGCTGGCCGGCGCCCAACTCGGCATCACCATCTGTTCGATCCTGCTGGGCCGCGTCGGCGAGCCGGCGGTGGCGCACCTGCTGGAGATGCCGTTCGGCGCGCTGGGCATCCCCGACTCGGTCCTGCACACGGTGTCGTTCCTGATCGCGCTGGGCGTGGTCGTCACGCTGCACGTGCTGCTCGGCGAGATGGTGCCCAAGAACATCGCGATCGCGGGCCCCGAGTCGACGGCGATGCTGCTGATCCCCGTCTACCTGGTCTACATGCGCCTGGCGAAGCCGTTCATCGCGTTCTACAACTGGTGCGCCAACTCGACGCTGCGCGCGCTGGGCGTGGAACCGAAGGACGAACTCGACGTCACGGTGTCCACGGTCGAACTGTCCGAGATGATCGCCGAGTCGCTGTCCGAGGGCCTGCTCGACCCCGAGGAGCACACCCGGCTGACCCGGGCGCTGCAGATCCGCAACCGGGTGGTCAGCGACGTCGCGATCCCGCTGGCCGACATCCGTGCGGTGCCGGTCTCGGCGCCGGGGGCGGGTCCGACGGTCGCCGCGATCGAACGGGCGCTCGCCGACACCGGCTACTCGCGCTTCCCGGTGACCGACGACGCGGGCGGCTTCATCGGCTATCTGCACATCAAGGACGTGCTGTCGCTGATCAACCGTCCCGAGGCCGTGGTCGAACCGTCGATGATCCGGCCGCTGCCCACCGTGTCGGCGTCGCTGCCGCTGGCCATCGCGCTGTCCCGGCTGCGCCGCGACAACAGCCACCTGGCGCTCGTCACCACCGACGACCGGGTGACGGCGATGGTGGCGCTCGAGGACCTGGTCGAGGACCTCGTCGGGACGGTGCGTGACGGAACGCACCGTGTCTGACGTCCTCTGCCGCGCGGTCACCGTGCTGGCCGAGACGGAGTGGACGGACCGCGCCGAACTGCACCGGGCACGTGCCGAGCGGTTCGCCGGGCCGCACCGCGAGCGCGCCACGCGCGGCGAACCGCATCCGGTCTGGGACTTCCTGTTCACCTACTACAGCCTGCGTCCCCGGCAGCTGCGCCGGTGGCATCCCGGCTTCGGCACCCACCTGACCGGACCGTCTGCGCGGGCGTTCCTGCAGCGCAGCGGGTACGCGGTCACCGAGCACGGCGTCGGGGTGTCGCTCCAATACGTCGACTCGCGCATCGAGACGGTGCGCTTCATCGACGACCTGCTGCGCGCCACCGCGAGCCGGCCGGCCCGGCTCAACTGCTTCGGCTTGCACGAGTGGGCCATGGTGTACCGCGCCCCCGACGTCCGGCACGGTCAGGTACCACTGCGGCTCGGTCCCGCGGGCACCGACGAGGTGGTCGAGTCGATGCCGTTGCGCTGCAGTCACTTCGACGCGTTCCGGTTCTTCACCGACGCCGCCGCGCCCAGGAACGCGACCCCGCTGCGCCGGGCCGACCAGGTGGCCACCGAGCAGCCGGGGTGCATCCACGCGTCGATGGACCTCTACAAGTGGGCCTACAAACTGGGTCCGCTGGTGGACGCGGCCCTCGTGCTCGACTGCCTCGAACTGGCCGCCGACGCCCGCGAGATCGACATGCGGGCCAGCCCCTACGACCTGACCGACTATGGTTTCGACCCGATCGCCATCGAGACGCCCGCGGGCCGGGCCGAGTACGTGCGGGCCCAGCAGGACGTCGCGGATCGCGCGGTGCCATTGCGTGCCGCGCTGGCCGATGCATGTGACCTGCTGCTGCAGGCCGCGCGCAGCGGTTGACCGCAGTTACCCACGGGTAAGCTTGATCGACGCTTCGCAGAGGAGAGAGATGAACGAAACCACCGCCCCGGGGACCGATCGCGTGTCCGTCGGCAACCTGCGGGTTGCCAAGGTGCTGCACGACTTCATCACCAACGAGGCCCTTCCGGGCACCGGTCTGGACGCCGACAGCTTCTGGGCCGGCGTCGACAAGGTCGTCACCGACCTGACGCCGCAGAACCAGGACCTGCTCGCCCGCCGCGACGACCTGCAGGCGCAGATCGACAAGTGGCACCGCCAGCGCGTCATCGAGCCGCTCGACGTCGAGGCCTACAAGCAGTTCCTCACCGAGATCGGGTACCTGCAGCCCGAGCCCGACGACTTCACGATCACCACCTCCGGCGTCGACGACGAGATCACCACCACCGCGGGCCCGCAGCTCGTGGTGCCGATCCTCAACGCGCGGTTCGCCCTCAACGCGGCCAACGCGCGGTGGGGCTCGCTGTACGACGCGCTCTACGGCACCGACGTCATCTCCGAGGAGGACGGCGCCGAGAAGGGCACCAGCTACAACCGCGTGCGCGGCGACAAGGTGATCGCCTACGCCCGCGCCTTCCTCGACGAGGCCGTGCCGCTCGAGTCCGGCTCGTGGTCCGACGTCACCGCCGTCACCGTCGCCGACGGCCGCCTGTCGGTCGCGCTCGGCGACGACGCGACCGGACCCGCCGATGCCGCGGCGTTCGTCGGGTACCTCGGCGAACCGGATGCCCCGACCTCCGTGCTGCTCGCCCACCACGGCCTGCACGTCGAGATCCTGATCGACGCGGACTCCCCCGTCGGCTCGACCGACCAGGCCGGCATCAAGGACGTCGTGCTGGAGTCGGCGATCACCACGATCATGGACTTCGAGGACTCCGTCGCGGCGGTCGACGCCGACGACAAGGTCCTCGGCTACCGTAACTGGCTGGGCCTGAACCGCGGCGACCTGTCCGAAGAGGTCAGCAAGGGCGACAAGTCCTTCACCCGCGTGCTCAACCCCGACCGCACCTACACGACCCCCGACGGCGGGTCCGAACTGGTGCTGCCCGGCCGCAGCCTGCTGTTCGTGCGCAACGTCGGCCATCTGATGACCAACGACGCGATCGTCGACGCCGAGGGCAACGAGGTGCCCGAGGGCATCCAGGACGCGCTGTTCACCGGCCTGATCGCCGTGCACGGCCTGCGCGAGGGCACCGAGAACGACGGCGCCAACGGTCCCTACGCGAACAGCCGCACCGGCAGCGCGTACATCGTCAAGCCGAAGATGCACGGCCCCGACGAGGTCGCGTTCACCTGCGAGCTGTTCAGCCGCGTCGAGGACGTCCTGAACATCCCGCAGGGCACCCTCAAGGTCGGCATCATGGACGAGGAACGCCGCACCACGCTCAACCTGAAGGCCTGCATCAAGGCCGCGGCCGACCGGGTGGTGTTCATCAACACCGGCTTCCTCGACCGCACCGGCGACGAGATCCACACCTCGATGGAGGCGGGTCCGATGATCCGCAAGGGTGCGATGAAGAGCCAGCCGTGGATCAAGGCCTACGAGGACCAGAACGTCGACGTGGGCCTCGCGTGCGGGTTGTCCGGACGGGCGCAGATCGGCAAGGGCATGTGGGCCATGACCGACCTGATGGCCGACATGGTGGAGCAGAAGATCGGTCAGCCCAAGGCGGGCGCCACCACGGCGTGGGTGCCCTCGCCCACCGCGGCGACGCTGCACGCGATGCACTACCACCAGGTGGACGTCGCGGCGGTGCAGCAGGAGCTGGCCGGCAAGGCCCGCACCACCATCGACGAGCTGCTGACGGTCCCGCTGTCCAAGGAACTCGCGTGGGCTCCCGAGGAGATCCGCGAGGAGGTCGACAACAACTGCCAGTCGATCCTCGGGTACGTCGTGCGCTGGGTCGAGGCGGGCGTCGGCTGCTCCAAGGTGCCCGACATCCACGACGTCGCGCTGATGGAGGACCGCGCCACGCTGCGCATCTCCAGCCAGTTGCTGGCGAACTGGCTGCGGCACGGCGTGATCACCGCCGACGACGTCACGACCAGCCTGCGCCGGATGGCCGCGGTGGTGGACGAGCAGAACTCGTCGGACCGAAGCTACCTGCCGATGGCCGCCGATCCGGAGAACAGCGTCGCCTTCCAGGCTGCTCAGGAGCTGATCCTGTCCGGCGGCCAGCAGCCCAGCGGCTACACCGAGCCGATCCTGCATCGCCGCCGCCGGGAGTTCAAAGCGCGCCACCGCGGCCAGTGACTAGACTTCGGCGGAACCGGATCACGAGTCACTCCGGGCAACCCGAGGTGACCAGCGAGCACGAGGAGCACAGGGGCTAGGGATGGGCAGGCACAGCGTTCCCGACCCCGACGACTCCGACGGGCGCATCCCGGAGGTTCCCGCCGACACCGGGCCGGAGGAGTCGGGCCGCTTCGACCGGTCCGACGAAACCTTCGGCGGCGCAGGCGGATACGACTCCCCGGGGTACGACGCGCCGGTCGACGGTGACCCCGGGTCCGACCCGGTGCCGGGCGTCGAGGAGCCCGACTACCGCGACGACGCCTACTGGACCCAGCAGCGCGACGCCCGTTACGACGACTCCCCCGACGCGGTCGCGGACACCCCGCGGTTCGGTGCCGACGACCCCGACGACGGTGCCGCGGCGGACGAGAGCCCCACACGGGCCTTCGCCTCGACGCCGGCGCGCCCGACGGCGTCGGGCCCGCAGCACGGTGGCGAATGGGACGGCGGCGAGTGGACCGGCAGCCACCGCGCCATCACGCCCAAGCGTCGCGGGGTCAGCGTCAGCGTCATCGTCGCGCTCGTCACCGTCGTGGTGGTGGTGGGCGGCGTCATCGTGTGGCGCTTCCTCGGCGACGCCCTGTCCAACCGGTCGCAGGTGTCGGCCGCACGCTGCGTCGAGGGTGAGGTCGCGGTCGCGGTCACCGCCGACCCGACCATCGCCGACCAGCTGAAGACCATCGCCGACAAGTACAACGAGACCGCCGCACCGGTCGGCGACAAGTGCGTCAAGGTGGGCGTGCAGCGCGCCGACTCCGAGCAGGTGCTGGGCGGCTTCGGCCAGGCGTGGCCCGGCGAACTCGGCGATAAGCCCGCGCTGTGGGTCCCGGCCAGTTCGGTGTCGGAGGCGCGCCTCGAGACCGCCGCCGGCACGCAGGCCGTCAGCGACAGCCGCTCGCTGGTGACCTCGCCCGTCCTGCTCGCGGTCCGGCCGCAGCTCGACGCGGCGCTGGGCCGGCGGACGTGGGCGGATCTCCCCGCGCTGCAGAGCAATAGGACGTCACTCGACGCGCTGAACCTGCCCGGCTGGGGCGGCCTGCGCCTCGCGCTGCCCACCGAGGGCGACGCCGACGCGACCTACCTGGCCGCCGAGGCCGTCGCCACCGCCGCCGCACCCGACGGTGCTCCCGCGACGTCGGGCGCCTCGGCGATCGGCACGCTGATGAACGGCCAACCCGACCTCGCCGACGCGAAGCTGTCCACGGCGATGGACGCCCTGCTCGCCGGCGACGACGCGGCTGCCTCGTCGGTGCACGCCGTCGCCACCACCGAACAGCAGCTGTTCCAGCAGGGTGCCTCGCTGGCGGACGCCAAGGACAAGCTCGCCGGGTGGATGCCGTCCGGCCCGACCGCGATCGCCGACTACCCGACGGTGCTGCTCGCGGGCGACTGGCTGTCCCAGGAACAGGTCAGCGCGGCCAGCGAGTTCGCCCGCTTCCTGCGCAAGCCGGAGGCGATGACGGAGTTCGGCAACGCGGGCTTCCGCGTCGAGGGCGCGGAGCCGCCCGCCAGCGACGTCACCGACTTCGCCGAACTCGGTGCGCCGGTCGCGGTGGGCGACGCCGCCACCCGCACCACCCTGGCCGACGCGGTGGGATCACCGGCGCAGAACCCGGCCGTGACGGTCATGCTCGACCAGTCGATGAACGTCGACGAAGGCGGCCGCAGCCGCGTCGCGAACGTGACCGCGGCGCTGATCGACCGCCTCGGCGCGCTACCGCCGACCGCCGCCATGGGGCTGTGGACGTTCGACGGCGTCGCCGGCCGCAACGAAGTGCCGCTCGGACCGCTGAGCGATCCCGTCGGCGCCCAGCCGCGATCGACGGTGCTGACCGACAACCTGCGCGGGCAGGTCGCATCGGGTGGCGGCGCCGTGTCGTTCACGACCATGCGGCTGGTCTACACCGAGGCGAACGCGAACTACCGCGAGGGACAGCCGAATTCGGTGCTCGTCATCACGTCCGGTCCGCACACCGACCAGTCGCTCGACGGGCAGGGTCTGCAGGACGTCGTGCGCTCGGCGTTCCAGCAGGCGAGGCCGGTCGCGGTGAACGTCATCGACTTCGGTGGCGACCCCGACCGTGCCACGTGGGAGGCGCTGTCGCAGATCACCGGCGGCAGTTACCAGAACCTCGCCACCTCGGCGGGCCCGGAACTGCAGACCGCGCTCACCGGCGCGCTCGGCTGACCCCGGCGTCCAACCAATTCACCGCCGAACGTCGGTTACCGCCACGCTCCACCGGGGTTCGGCGTGGCGGTAACCAACGTTCGCGGGAAGGGACCCGACCGGGTCAGGCGAAGGCCTCGACCGGCGGGCACGAGCACACCAGGTTGCGGTCGCCGTACGCGCTGTCGACGCGACGCACCGGCGGCCACACCTTCGGCCGGAACGCCTTGCCCAGCGGGTAGGCGGCCTGCTCACGGGTGTACGGGTGGTTCCACTCGTCGACCAGCAGCGAGTCCGCGGTGTGCGGCGCGCCGCGCAGCGGGTTGTCGTCCACCGGCCACGCCCCGGACCCCACCTGGTCGATCTCGGCCCGGATGGCGATCATCGCCTCGCAGAACGCGTCGACCTCGCGCAGGCTCTCGCTCTCCGTCGGCTCCACCATCAGCGTCCCCGCGACGGGGAAGCTCATGGTCGGCGCGTGGAAACCGAAGTCCGCCAGGCGCTTCGCGACGTCGTCGACGGTCACGCCGGTGCTCTTCGTGATCCCGCGGAGGTCCAGGATGCACTCGTGAGCGACCATGCCGTTCTCGCCGGTGTAGAGCACCGGGTAGTACTCGTCGAGACGACGCGCGACGTAGTTCGCCGACGCGATCGCGGTCAGCGTCGCCGCCCGCAGGCCCGGCGCACCCATCATCCGGATGTACATCCACGTGATAGGCAGGATCGACGCCGAACCGTACGGCGCCGCCGACACGGTGTAGGTGTCGCTCAGCTCCTCGGCCATCGGATGGCCCGGCAGGAACGGCGCGAGGTGCGAACGCACCGTGACCGGGCCGACGCCGGGACCGCCGCCGCCGTGCGGGATGCAGAACGTCTTGTGCAGGTTCAGGTGGCTGACGTCGCCGCCGAACTTGCCCGGCCGGGCCAGCCCGACCAGCGCGTTCAGGTTGGCGCCGTCGACGTACACCTGGCCGCCCACGTCGTGCACCGCCGCGCAGATCTCGGCGACGTCGTGCTCGAACACGCCGTGCGTCGACGGGTAGGTGATCATCAGCGCCGCGACGGCGTCGGCGTGCTCGGCGATCTTGGCACGCAGGTCGTCGAGGTCCACGTCGCCGTTCTCGCGGCAGGCCACGACGACGACGCGCATGCCGGCCAGTGCGGCCGACGCGGCGTTGGTGCCGTGCGCACTCGACGGGATCAGGCAGATGTTGCGCTGGTCGTCACCGCGGCTGAGGTGGTACGCCTGGATCGCCAGCAGTCCGGCGTACTCGCCCTGCGAGCCGGCGTTGGGCTGCAGCGACACCGCGTCGTAGCCGGTGAGCTGCGTGAGCCACCCCTCGAGGTCGGAGATGAGCCGGCGCAGGCCCGGGGTGTCCGAGGCGGGCGCGAACGGGTGCTGACGGGCGAACTCGGGCCAGGTGATGGGCTCCATCTCGGCGGCCGCGTTCAGCTTCATCGTGCACGAGCCGAGCGGGATCATGCTGCGGTCCAGGGCGATGTCCTTGTCGGACAGCGACCGGAGGTAGCGCATCATCTCGGTCTCGGTGCGGTAGCGCGTGAAGGCCGGGTGCGTCAGGAACGACGACGTGCGGGTGTGGATCGCCGGGCCCGGCTGGTGCTGCCCGCCGCGGGTCGCGCCGAACGCCTCGAGCACCTTCTCGACGTGCTCGGCGGTCGTGGCCTCGTCGCACGCCACCGAGACGTGGTCGGCGTCGACGACCCAGACGTTGATGCCGCGTTCCTTGGCGGCGGCGCGCACCTCGTCGGCGCGGCCGGGGACCTTGGCCAGCACGGTGTCGAAGAAGGCGTCGTGCACCACCTCGACGTCGGCGCTGCGCAGGCCGGCGGCGATGCCGAGCGCGTTGCCGTGCACCCGGTGGGCGATCGCGGTGAGGCCGTCGGCGCCGTGGTAGCTGGCGTACATCGCGGCCATGACGGCCAGCAGGACCTGCGCGGTGCAGATGTTGCTGGTGGCCTTGTCACGCCGGATGTGCTGCTCGCGCGTCTGCAGCGCGAGGCGGTAGGCGGGGGAACCGTCGGCGTCGACCGAGACGCCGACGAGGCGGCCGGGCAGCTGCCGGGCCTGCTTGGTGTGCACGGCGAGGTAGCCCGCGTGCGGTCCGCCGAAGCCCATCGGCACGCCGAAGCGCTGGGTGGTGCCGAACGCGACGTCGGCGCCGATCTCCCCGGGAGGCGTCACCAGGGTCAGCGCGAGGAGGTCCGCCCCCACGGCGACGAGGGCACCACGCTCGTGGGCCTGGTCGACCAGCGAACTCCAGTCGATCACGGCACCGCTCGCACCGGGCAGCTGGACGATCACGCCGAAGAAGTCGCCCTCGGGCAGTCCGTCACGCAGGTCGGCCGACACGATCTCGATGCCCAGCGGCTGCGCGCGCGTCTCGATGACGGCGGCGGTCTGGCGATACACGTCGGCGTCCACGGCGAGCCGGTTCACCGAGCCCTTGGCGGCGCGGTACATCAGCGTCATCGCCTCGGCCGCAGCGGTGGCCTCGTCGAGCATCGAGGCGTTGGCGACCTCGAGGCCGGTGAGGTCCTCGACCATGGTCTGGAAGTTGAGCAGCGCCTCGAGGCGGCCCTGGCTGATCTCGGGCTGGTACGGCGTGTAGGCGGTGTACCAGGCGGGGTTCTCGAGGATGTTGCGGCGCAGCACCGGCGGGGTCAGCGTGTCGTAGTAGCCCTGCCCGATCATCGACGTCGCGACGGTGTTGGTGAGCGCCATCGCGCGCAGTTCGGCCAGTGCCTGCTCCTCGGTGGCCGGCGGCGGCAGCTGGTCCAGACCGGGGGCGAGGCCTTCACCTGTCAGCGCGTCGAGGATGCCGGCGGGCAGGGCCTTCTCGGCGAGGGTGCCGAGCGAGTCGACGCCGATGACGTTCAGCATGGTCGCGACGGCATCCGCATCGGGTCCGATGTGGCGGTCGGCGAACCGCGGCATGCGGCGCTCGTTGTCGGGGTGGGTGGCACTACCGGACACAGTGGGCCTCTTTTCGACGGTGGCCGAGGGGAAAGGGGCAGGGGAACGTGCCCAGAACCGCTCGCGGTCCTCCCCCTCTGTCGTCGACCCGAGACCGGGCGCCTGAGAGATTCGGCGACTGAGGCGTCACTGCCTCGGTGTCACGTCGCCTTTCCCCATGGGCGGGCGGACCGGGCATGCCGGTACACCGCTTTCCAGAGGCATCGGGGCCCCAGGCGGTCCTTGTGCCTGAGAGGTTGACGGAGAGGTGTTGCTCCTTCGGCGTCCGCGGCTGGCAACCACGGAACTCTCCCGCAAGGGGGACGATGCAGTGGCGAGTCTACCGGCCGAGTGCGACAGCGGTGACGTCAGCCGATCTTGCGGTCGCGTGACTTGCGGCGCGATGCCAGTTCGTCCTCGGGAGCCGCGATCGACTCGCCCCCGTCGGCACGCTCACCGGGGAAGTCGGCGATGGCGCCCGTGAGTTCCCGCATCGCGCCGGAGACGGCGATGCCGAACACGCCCTGACCGCCCTGCAGCAGGTCGACGACCTCTTCGGCCGACGTGCACTCGTAGACCGTGGTGCCGTCGGAGAACAGCGTGATGTTGGCGAGGTCCTTGACCCCGCGCTGACGCAGGTGGTCGACGGCCACGCGGATGTTGTGCAGCGAGATGCCGGTGTCCAGGAGCCGCTTGACGATCTTGAGGACCAGGATGTCCTTGAACGAGTACAGGCGCTGACTGCCGGAGCCCGCCGCGCTACGGATCGACGGCACCACCAGCGAGGTACGCGCCCAGTAGTCGAGCTGCCGGTAGGTGATGCCCGCGATCTGGCATGCGCTCGGTCCGCGGTAGCCGACGAGTTCGTCGGGCACGGAGTCGTCCGGGAACAGTCCGCCCTGCACGGGTTCGGTCACCGCCACGGGAGCCGGCGGTACCGGCTTCCCGTCTGAGGAGAGATCCAATTGCCCCTGCCGTGGCGTGTCGCCCACCGTGCATCCTCTCGCCGAATTCAAGTCGCTTCGTGCGCCGCAGCCGAGACGCAGCGCGGTGTGCTCCAAGCTCGAGTGTGTGTCGAGCATACGCTTCCGGCCATGCTGGTGACTGGCTGAAGACTGCTCGAATTATGGCTGCCCGAATGCCCGATCAGCGAAACCTGGACCGCGTGTCGACGCGTCGCCACCAGTTGAGACGCATCCGTGACAAACCCGGACGCTCCGGGTCAGGTGGCCTTGAAGTCGTCCGGCGACACGCTGTCGAGGAACTCCTTGAACTTCTCCACCTCGTCCTCGCGGACCGGGCCGGAACTCTCCTCGTCGCCCTCGTCGGGGATCAGCAGGCCGGCCTCGGCCAGCACCGCCTCCTCGACGTAGATCGGCACCCCGACGCGCAGCGCGATGGCCACCGAGTCCGACGGGCGTGCCGACACCGTGATGTCGCGGTCGAAGACCAGGTCGGCGTAGAAGGTGCCCTCCTGGAGGTCGACGATCCGGACCTCCTTGAGCGAATGCCCCAGCGCGGCAATCAGATCTCGGATCAGGTCGTGCGTCTGCGGCCGAACCGGCTCGACGCCCTGCTGTTCCAGCGCGATGGCACTGGCCTCACCCTGACCGATCCAGATCGGCAGATACCGGTCACCGTTCGACTCGCGCAACAGCAAGACCGGTTGGTTCTGCGGCTGTTCGATGCGAATGCCGACCACACGAACCTCACCCATCTGCGTATGCCCTCCGCACCCTCGGGATAGTGATGTCGAGTCTAGTCCTCAGCGTTCGAGAACGTCGCGCACCGCGGACTTGATCAGCGAGGTGTGCAACGTGATCGCCAGTGCGGCGACCTCTCTCGCCAGATCGTCCGCGCGGTCCCTGGCGCCCTCGCGCCGCGCCTTCTCGACCGGCCCGGTGATCTGCGCGATCAGGTCCGACTGTCGGTCGGCGGCCGACCGGAACGCCCGGAGGTGCCGCGGTTCGACGCCGTAGTCGGCGAGCGCCTTCGCGCACTGTGCGGTCACCACGGCGAACTCGTCGAAGAACCCCGCCGGACCCGGTTTGATGACCCCGGCCTTCACCAGCGCACCTAGGAACGCGTCGTCGACGCCGGACTTGGCGAGCAGGTCTTCCCGGCTCAAGCGCACCTGCGTGCGCGACGCCGCGACCGCGTCGGAGGAGTCCGACTCCTCGGACACCGGCACCAACCGGGGTGCTCCGTAGGCCGACCCCATCGCCGGCAGCTGACCGTCCGGCTGCTCGTCGAGCTGGGCCTTGATGACCTTGAGCGGCAGGTAGTGGTCGCGCTGCGCGGTCAGTACGAAGCGCAGCCGCGCACAGTCGTAGGCGGTGAACCGCCGGTATCCCGACGGCGTGCGCTCCGGCGTCACCAGACCCTCGGCCTCCAAGAAGCGGATCTTCGAGATCGTGACGTCCGGGAAGTCGGGTCGCAGCAGGTCCAGGACCGCCCCGATCGACATCCCGGCCAGCGCAGGGGTGTCGGGGGCGGTCATTAGCCGGCCGAGCCGCCGTCGTCGGTCTTCGGGCCGGTCAGGAAGACCAGCCGGAACTTGCCGATCTGAACCTCGTCACCGTTGGCCAGCACGGCCGAGTCGACCGGCTCGCGGTTGACGTAGGTGCCGTTGAGGCTGCCCACGTCGACGACCTGGAACTCGCCGGACTCCAGACGGAACTCCGCATGTCGGCGGCTCACCGTGACGTCGTCGAGGAAGATGTCGCTGTCGGGATGCCGACCGGCCGAGGTGGTGGCCTGGTCGAGCAGGAAGCGTGACCCGGCGTTGGGGCCGCGCTTGACGACGAGCAACGCCGAACCCGTGGGCAGGCCCTCGACGCCCGAGACCGAACCCTCGGTGCTCGTCGCGGCCGGGGCGTCCAACTCGTTGAGGAAGTCGGCACGGAAGACCGAGGTGGTCTCGACCGTCATCTCTGAGGAATCGTCTGCCGAACTGGTGTCGTTATCCGTCACCCGCTGCTCCTAACTGGCTGCTGTGGCGATGTCTGGCTGGCCGCTCGGCATTGCGGGCGACCGTCATTGGATCTACTCGACCGTACCGCGCGGCCCATGCCGGTGTGTCCACCACCGCCGGATTTCGTCATTCGTCGAGAGTGGCACGGTACCCGTCGGCGTCCAGCAAAGCCGACACGGCCTCCTCGAGCGAGGCGCCCTCGACCTGGAGGTCGATCAGCCAGCCGCCGCCGTACGGGTCGGAGTTCACCAGTTCCGGGGAGTCCGACAGATCCTCGTTGACGGCAACCACTTTCGCGGTGATGGGGGCGTACAGCTCGGACTGCGACTTCGTCGACTCGACGTTGCCGAACTCGCCGCCGGCGGTCACCTCGTCGCCCACCGACGGCAGGTCCACGAAGACCACGTCGCCCAGCGCGGCCTGCGCGTAGTCGGTGATCCCGACGCGGACGGTGTCGTCCCCGGTGACTCGGACCCACTCGTGGTCGGAGGTGTAGGACAGGTCGGACGGGGTCTCGCTCACGGCGCTCCTAGATTGTGTCGCTCGGTCTCCGCACGGCCGGCGGGAGTCACTTGCCCGGCTGAGCGTATTGGCGTGGTTTCGGTTGCCGCAAGGCGGTCACGTTGACGACGTCGGTCTGCTGCACCGACATTGTGCCGCCGACGCGTTCGACGCTGTCCATCGCCCCGCCGGGGATGTTCATCGCAGCCGCCAAGGTCGGCGGATCGCCGATCGCCAGCACCGAATAGGGCGGCGCGACGGTGACGCCGTCGACCACCAGCGCGCCGGGCGCCCCGACCACCCACGTGTCGACCCCGACCCTGATGGCATCCCCGCCGGAGCCGCTTCCCGGGTCGCTCCGCTCCTGCCCGCCGGAGCCGCTGATCTGCATGGCCTCCGCCCCCGCCGCCCGCAGCTCGTTGATCACGTCGAGCATCGTCTCCGGCGCGACGCCGGGCGCGGTGTCGCCGATGGTCAACGTCACCCCGGGCCCCGTCGCGGCGACCGTGCCGATCAGGATCGACAGCGCCGCCAACCGATCGCGCGCGTTCTGGATGGCGGCCTCGTCGTCGCTGCCGGAGGCCTGCAGGGCAGTTAGTGTCCGCTGCAGATCGGCGACCTCCGTGTTCAGCGCCGCCTCGCGCTGCTGCAGGGAGTCGAGCAGCACCAGCAGGTCGGCGGGGCGCGCCGTCTCCAGCGAGTCACCGGACTCGGTCTGCCGGGCCTGCGTGACGATCGCGATGCCGAGGACCAGGCACAGCAGGATCGCGAGCGCGCCGAACAGGATCTGCGATCGGCCGCGGCCGAGCACGCCGCCGACGCCCGCGGGCTGCAGGTCGCCGATCGGCCGGGCGTGTTCCGTGGGCGGGAGCTCGTGTCTGCCGTGGTGTTCGGCCGGCCGGTCGGACCGCTGCTCGTCCATGCTCACGCCCCGAACAGCCTGCGCCGCAGGGCCGCGGCATTGCCGAAGATCCTGATGCCCAGCACCACGATGATCGCCGTGGACAGCTGCGTGCCCACGCCGAGCTGATCCCCGACGTAGACGATGATCGCCGCGACCAGCACGTTGAACACGAACGAGATGACGAAGACCTTCGAGTCGAAGATGCGCTCCAGATAGGCGCGCAGACCGCCGAACACCGCATCGAGCGCGGCGACCACCGCGATCGGCAGGTACGGCTGGATCTCGTCGGGGACGCTGGGATGGAAGATCAGACCCAGCACGATGCCGACGACGAGCGCGACGATCCCGATCATGTACGTCCGTTCCGTTCCGGTGTCCCGGCCTGCCCTCGGGCCCTCGTCATCATCTCTCCCCCGTCACCGCGCCATCGGTGTGGCGAAGACCAGTTCCCGCACCGGGCCCGCCGGCACGGACAGGTCGTCGCCCGCCGCGACGCCGACCCCCACGCCGTACGAGGCCTCGAGCAGCCGCAGCCGCTGCAGACCGGGGCTGCGGTCGAAGACGTCCTGCATCGCGTGCGGCGGCCCGATCGCCAACACGACGTACGGGCTGGTCACGGGTTGATTGTCGACGAGGATGCCGCCGCCCGCCTGCCGGATCGTCACGTTCGGGCCGATCCGCACCCCGCCCACGGCGATCGCCTCCGCGCCGCTCACCCACAGCGAGTTCACGACCAGCTGCAGGTCGCGGTCGAGCACCACCTGCGTACTGCCCTCGACGCGCTGCTGGGAGACGTCCGACAGGTCGCTCGCCGTGCCCGGTTCGGTGGCGGTGATCGTCAGTCCCGGCCCGTAGACCGGGGTCGCCGCCGCCGTGAACTCCGCGTCGTCGAGTCCCGCGAGCAACGAACGGCCCGTGGCGTCGCCCTCGAGCCTGCTGCGCCGGTCGGCCTCCACCTCCACGGCGAGGTCGTCACGCTGCCGCGCCATATCGGCGTTGGCCGCCTCGGCCGCCCGCACCCCGTCGGCCAGGACGTGCTGCGTCTCCTCGGTCGCCGGGGCCACCGATCGGGCCTCGGCGACGGCAGTCGCCAGCACCGAGGCGACCACGAGCCCGGCCGTCAACTGCCACGCCCACTCGAACCGGCGCCGGCCCGGACGCTTCGCCGCGGCGGCCGCGTACCCGGGGTCGAGATGGTCGGACAGCAGTGCCCGCAGCAGCGACGGCACCGGGATCAGCGTCGGGGCGTCGGCCTCGTGGGCGTTGCGGCCCGCGTCCCGGCTGTACCCGCCGAGCGCCCGTTCGTCGTCCGCCATGGATCACCCCCTCGGGGTGGCCGCGACACGGGGCATCTGGCGCATCACCATGCCCACCTGGATCAGGTACAGCACGCCCGACCAGAGGTACATCGCCATGCCCCAGATCGCGAACGCCCACCCGATGGCCAGGATCACCCGGCTCCACAGCGCATCCCACTGCCCGAGCAGGATCAGCGGGAAGCCCGACATCAAGGCGAACGTCGCAGCCTTGCCGATGTAGGTCACCGGCAGCGCCGTCAGCCCGCGGCCGCGCAGCACCGGCAGCGTGCCGGCGAGCACCAGGTCGCGACCGATCAGCACCGCCACGAACCACCACGGCACCATGCCCGCCAGCGCCAGCGCCACCGGCACCGTGATCATGTAGATGCGGTCGACTGCCGGGTCCAGCAGGGCGCCCAGCCGCGAGGACTGGTTGTCGAAGAGCCGGGCGATCTTCCCGTCGGCCCAATCGGACGCTCCGCTGAACATCAGCACCGCGACCGCAGGCCCGTAGTCCTCGGTCACCAGCAGGAGGTAGAGGAAGACCGGGACCAGGACCAGCCGCAGCACGCTCAGCGCGTTGGGAATGGTGAGGACCCGATCGCCGCCACTCGCCGGACCATCTCCCCCGGTCGCTGCGCTCCTGCCCGCCGGGTCAGCCATGGCCATGAACCTAGCGGAACACCCCCGGCAGGCTCAGCGCTGCCATCGTGTCGTCCGCCAGCGGATTGTCGTGGATCATGTACGTCCACGTCGACGTGGGGCGCGCCAGCTTCGACAGGTCGAGTCCCTGCTCGTCCTCGGCGACGTTGGCGGTGTCGAAGGTCTGCTGCGCCGCCTCGATGGCGTCGGCGGCCAGCGAACCGAACGCGTCGACCGCCAGCCGGTGGAACTCGTCGAGCGGGTTCTGCCGTCCGAGGGCGCGCAGGTGGATGCTCTCCCGGATGTCGGCGAGGTAGGCCTGATGATCGGCCCACCCGCGGTCGAGGTGGTACAGCATGATCAGCCGGCAGATCCGCTCCAGGCGGTCCTCGCCGATCTGCTCGGCCAGTTCGGCGTACCGCTCCGGCGAGCGCTCCTTCAGTTCCACGCGTGCGGTGTCGGTGCGCAGGATCTTCTCGCGGCGCTCGGCGATGATCGACCGCTGCTGGGCCACCAGCTGGTTGTACCGCCAGGTATTGGCGTGCACGTCGAGCAGCTTGCCCTCCGCGACGCGCTGCGCGTGCCCGAGGAGTTGCGGCGCCTTGGCGTGCAGGATGCGGCCGTCCTCGTCGGTCTGCAGCGGCAGCTTCTGCGGCTCCAGGTTGGCGACGACCACGTCGTCCTCCCAGCTGGCGAAGAACACCGACGAACCGGGATCGCCCTGGCGTCCGGCGCGACCGCGCAGCTGGTTGTCCAGCCGCTCGGTGTGGTGGCGCCCGGTGCCGATCACGTGGAGGCCGCCGAGCTCGGCGACCGCGTCGTGGTCGGTCTCGTCGGATCCGCCGAGCCGGATGTCGGTGCCGCGGCCCGCCATCTGGGTGGACACCGTGACCTTGGCGAGCATGCCCGCCTCGGCGATGACGGCGGCCTCCTCGGCGTCGTTCTTGGCGTTCAGGACGACGGCTGGGATGCCGGCCTTGACGAGGCGCTCGTGCAGTTCCTCGGACTCGGCGACGTCGCGGGTGCCCACCAGCACGGGCTGGCCGGTGGCGTGCACCGTCTTGATGTGTTCGGCCACGGCGGCGTTGCGGGCCGCGGCGGTGATGTAGACGCGGTCCTCGTCGTCCTCGCGGACGTTCGGCGTGTTCGGCGGGATCGGGGACACGCCGAGCTTGTAGAACTGCCGCAACTGCTCGCCGGCCGCGAGCGCGGTGCCGGTCATGCCGCACACGCGCGGGTAGCGGTTGATCAGCGCCTGCACGGTGATGGTGTCGAGCACCTCGCCGGTCTCGGTGGTCTCGATTCCCTCCTTGGCCTCGACCGCCGCCTGCAGACCGTCGGGCCAACGCTGCAGCGCCGCGATCCGGCCGCGCGAGGAGTTGATCAGCTGCACCCGGCCGTCGCGGATGATGTAGTGCACGTCGCGCTGCAGCAGGACGTGCGCGTGCAGGGCCACGTTCACCTCGGTGAGGGTGGTGCTGACGTGCTCCTCCGAGTACAGGTCGATGCCGCCGAGCGCCTTCTCCAGCCTGCGGGCGCCCGTATCGGTGAGGTGCACGTTGCGGCGGTCGGAGTCGGTGTCGAAGTACGTGCGCGCGTCGGGCGAGGAGAACAGTTCGCCCACCAGCCGGATGACCTCGAGCCGCGGCGTCTCGCGGTGGGTGGTGCCGGCGAGCACCAGGGGCACCAGCGCCTCGTCGACGAGCACCGAGTCGGCCTCGTCGATCAACGCCACGTCGGGATGCGGGGAGACCAGGTCCTCGACGTCGGTGACCAGCTGATCGCGCAGTACGTCGAAGCCGATCTCGTTGACCGAGGCGTAGGTGACGTCGCAGGCGTAGGCGGCGCGCCGCTCGTCGGCGGTGGAGTCGGCGGTGATCCAGCCGACGGTCAGGCCCATCGCCTCGAGCAGCGGGCCCATCCACTCGGCGTCGCGTCGGGCCAGGTAGTCGTTGACCGAGATGACGTGCACGCTGCGCCCGCCGATCGCATAGCCTGCCGCGGCGACCGCGCCCGCGAGGGTCTTGCCCTCACCGGTCGCCATCTCCACGACGTCGCCGGCGAGCATGCGCAGCGCGCCGAGCAGCTGAACGTCGAAGGGCCGCAACGTGGTTGCCCGCTCGGATGCCTCGCGCGCGATCGCCAGGAACTGCGGGATGTCGGCCGACTCGGCGAGGTCGCCGAGTTCCAGCAGCTTGGCGGCCTTGCGCAACTTCTCGTCGTCGAGGGCCTTGGCCTTGTCGTCGAACGCCGCCGAGGCGGTCACCTGGGCGAGCGAGTCGGACTGATCCTTATCGGTGCTGGCGCCGAGCATCTTCCAGAATCGGTTGCTCACGCGCCCCGAGGTACGGGTCTTCGGCTTGGGTGCAGTCTTGGCCACGTGTCAAAGGTACGCGGCTCACCCGCCGGTCGACGGGCCCCTCGTCGCGAACCCGACGGACAGCCAGTCCGCCACCGGCCGGAAGCCGATCGTGCGGTAGATCGAGTTCGACACCGGGTTCGCGAGGTCGGTGAACAGCACGACGTCGGTCGCGCCGGACTCGCGTGCCGCGGCCGCGGCGGCCGCCGTCACCGCCGACCCGTAGCCGTGCCCGCGTTCGGCGTCGGGGGTGTACACCGGCCCGATCCGCGCGACGCCCTGCACCGGTCGGCGGACCATCGCCATGCTGACCGGCTCCCCGTCGTGGCACCACAGCTGGAAGCGCGCACCGGCGCGCAGGTAGTTCGTCACGAACGCCCGGTGCGCGACGGGCCGCGGCGCCACGCCGAAGCTCTCCACGAAGAACCGTCCCGACCAGTCGCCGAGCAGGTCGCCGTCGTCGTCGCCGTGTGGACGGGCCTCCCCCGCCACGCCGGTCGGTGCGACGAGGTCGCCGAGGACGTGCAGCCGCTCCTCGGTGGAGTCGGCGACGGTGACGCCGGTGCGGCGCTCCCACTCGGCCGCGAACGCCGCCGTCACCTCGCGGATGCCGCGCACCGAACGCAGGCCCGGGATGACGTCGGCCAGCGCGGTCACGACCGGTACGACCGCGGCGCGGGGCAGGCCGGCGCACACCAGCGGATAGGGCGGCGTCTGCACGGCCGCACCGACCACCTCTCCCCCGTCGCTCACCGTCACCAGCACCGCGTCGGCGGGCAGCTCGGGCGCGGCCAGCCCCGTGAGCTCCACGGTGTGGCCCACCGGATCGCGCTCGTAGAGCGGACACGCGAGCGCCCGGAACTCCGCCGCCGAGTCGTGTATCCGCACCTGCACGATCCCAGCTTGTACCCCGGTCGCCGACGGGTCCAACGAAATCCGCGACACGGGTCCGACCTACCCGAAAACCGAGCCGGGACAGCGCCCCGCTGAGGTAATTTCGCCCGATGGCGGGCCGACCGCCGCGAAGGAGTTCGAGGACGTGGACGGTTTCAGTTCGTCCATCGACTGGAACCACGAGGCGCTCAACTCGACCGTCTGGGTCCTGACGGCGTTCGCCGCCTCGGCGGTGGTGGTCGTCCCGGTGCTCGCGCTGCTCGGACGCGTCACCACCTGGGGACGCCAGTTCACCCGGATCAGCGGCGCCTACTTCGTCGGCCGGGCGAGCATCCCCGCGTGGCTGCAGCTCGCCGCGCTGCTGATGTCGGCGGTCGTCTCCGTGCGCATCAGCGTGCTGCAGAGCTACTACGCCAACGACCTCTTCACGTCGCTGCAGGTCGCGTTCGAGGGCGGCGCGTCGGACGACGGCTCACTGAAGTCGAGCGGCATCGACGCGTTCTGGACGTCGATGATCGTCTTCGCCGTGCTGGGCACGGTGTCGGCGGTCCGCTACCTGGTGGACCTCTATCTGACGCAGCGGTTCATCCTGCGCTGGCGGGTGTGGCTGACCCACCGCCTCGTCGACGACTGGCTCGGCGACCACGCCTACTTCCGCGGCCAGCTCGCGTCGCACCCGATCGACAACCCCGACCAGCGCATCCAGCAGGACGTCGACGTCGTCACCGCCGGCACCGGTGAACCGAACTCACCCGCCCACGGGTCGGGCAGCATGCTGCTCTTCGGCGCCATCGAGTCGGTGCTCGCCGTCGCGTCGTTCGGCGTCATCCTGTGGAACCTGTCCGGGCCGCTGACCGTGCTGAACGTGACGGTGCCCAGGGCGCTGTTCTGGATCGTCATCGGCTACGTCCTGCTCGCGACGGCCGTCGCGTTCTGGATCGGCAGGCCGTTGATCCGGCTGAGCTTCCTCGACGAGGTGCGCAACGCGAGCTTCCGGTACGCGATGATCCGGCTGAAGGACTCGGCGAGTGCGGTGGGCCTCTACCGCGGCGAGGACAGCGAACGACATCGATTGCGCCACGGGCTGTCCCAGATCGTCGTGAACTATCGCAACTGGCTCAACCGGATGGTGCTGTTCCTCGGCTGGAACGTATCGGTGAGTCAGCTGATCAACCCGCTGCCCTACATCGTCCAGGCGCAGCGCCTGTTCGCCGGCCAGATCTCCTTCGGCGACGTGATGCAATCGGCGACGGCGTTTCTCGCCATCCACGAGTCGCTGTCCTTCTTCCGCAACGCCTATGACGCGTTCGCGAGCTACCGCGCCGCGCTGATGCGGCTCGACGGTCTGAAGGACACCATCGACCGCGCGGGCGCGTCGGCCGGGCTCGTCGCGGCCGACTCCGGTGCCGACGGCGTCCGCCTCGACGACGTCGACGTCCGCACACCCGACGGCGCGCCGCTGATCCGCTCGCTGAGCCTGGCCATCGACCCGGGCGGCAGCCTGGTCGTCACCGGACCCTCCGGCGCCGGCAAGACGGTCCTGCTGCAGAGCCTCGCCGGGTTGTGGCCGCACGCCTCCGGCGCGGTGCGCTTACCGATCGGCGAGGCCGGTGACCGCGAGACGATGTTCCTGTCCCAGCTGCCCTACCTCCCGCTGGGCGACCTGCGGGCGGCCGCCTCCTACCCGTGCCCCGACGGCAGCGTGAGCGACGCCGAGGTGCAGCGGGCGTTGCTCAAGGTGGCCTTACCTCACCTGGTGATCCGAACTCGCGAGGTCCGCGACTGGGGCAAGTTGCTGTCGGTCGGAGAGCAGCAGCGGCTCGCGTTCGCACGGATCCTGCTCACCGGACCCAGGGCCGTCTTCCTCGACGAGTCGACCTCGGCGATGGACGAGGGACTCGAGTTGATGCTCTACCAGCTGCTGCGAGCGGAGCTGCCGGACGCGATCGTGGTGAGTGTGAGCCATCGCGAAACCGTCGAACGTCACCACGATCAGCAGTTGGAGTTGCTGGGCGACGGCGCGTGGCGCCTGGTGCGGCTCGCCACGACCAGTTGAACCCTCCGCGCGGCTGACTGCGGAATGTCGGAGTACCTTGCCGGGGTGGACATGTTCACCGCGACGCTCGACTGGCGTACCGAAATTTGGACCTCGCTGGTCTGGATCGTCAAGGGCTGGGCAATGGCGTCGGTGGCGACCCTTGTCGTCCTGTACTCGATCGGGCGCTTCACCCAATGGGGCCGGCAATTCTGGCGGATCACAGGCGACTACTTCAAGGGCCCTGAGAGCATTAGGGTCTGGGCGTGGCTCGCGACGCTGATGCTGTCGGTCATCGCCGGGGTGCGACTAACGGTGCTGTTCAGCTTTCAAAGTAGCGACATGTCCACGAGCTTCCAGGTGGTGGCCTCGGGACTGGCTGGTGGCGATGACGCCGTCCGGCAGTCCGGCGGCGACGGCTTCTGGTTGTCGATCCAAGTCTTCGCCGTGCTCGCGATCCTGCACATCTCGCGGATCATGCTCGACCTGTTCATCACCCAGCGCTTCATGCTCGCCTGGCGCGCATGGCTCACCGACCGGCTTACCGGTGACTGGCTCGAGGGCAGGGCCTACTACCGTGGCCGGTTCATCGACGACACCATCGACAACCCCGACCAGCGCATTCAAGCCGATATCGACAGTTTCACTGCGGGAGTCGGTTCGCTGCCCAACACGCCCAACAACACGTCGGGGGCGACACTACTGTTCGGCGCGGTCGATTCGATCGCATCGATGATCTCGTTCACCGCGATCCTGTGGAACCTGTCTGGGCCGCTGACGCTCCCCTTCGTCGGGGTCAACGTGCCGCGCGCCATGTTCTGGTTGCTGATCGGGTACGTCCTCTTCGCGACCGTGATCGCGTTCTGGATCGGCCGGCCGATCATCTGGCTGTCGTTCAACAACGAGAAGTTCAACGCCGCCTTCCGCTATGCCCTGGTGCGTCTGCGCGACGCCGCCGAGGCGGTGGCCTTCTACCGTGGCGAGACGGCCGAACGATCCGCGCTGCGGCAACGATTCTCGCTGGTGGTCGGCAACTACAAGCGGTACATCAACCGCATGATCGGGTTCTACGGCTGGAACCTGTCGATGGACCAGGCCATCACACTGCTGCCGTACCTAGTGCAATTCCACCGCTTCTTCAACGGCGAAATCAAGCTCGGCGACTTGAGTCAGACCGCTATTGCCTTCGGCAATATCCAGAGCGGGCTGTCCTTCTTCCGGAATGTCTACGACCAGTTCGCCGGGTACCAGGCGGTCATCATCCGTCTGCACGGCCTCGTCCTCGCCAACGAGGAGGCCCGCGAGCTCCCCGAGATCGAGCTGGAGGCGTGCGTCGAGGGCACCGTTCAGTTGAAGAACGTGGAGGTGCGAACCCCCGACGGCAGGCAGCTGATCAATCCGCTGAGCCTCCATCTCGATCCCGGTGAGTCGCTGGTGATCACGGGTGCGTCGGGCAGCGGCAAGACCACGCTGCTGCGCAGCGTCGGGCGGCTGTGGCCGTTCGCCACCGGCACCATGAAGTGCCCGTGCGAGACGAACGCGACGATGTTCCTCTCGCAGCTGCCCTACGTCCCGCTGGGAGATCTGCGCGCGGTGGTGTCCTACCCGTGCGAGGAGGGCACCCTCACCGACGCGCAGGTCCACGACGCGCTGAACAAGGTCGCCCTGCCGCACCTGATCGAGCGCCTCGACGAGGTGCTCGACTGGGCCAAGGTGCTGTCCCCCGGTGAGCAGCAGCGCATCGCGTTCGCGCGCATCCTGCTCACCAAGCCCAAGGCCGTCTTCCTCGACGAGTCCACCTCGGCGCTCGACGAGGGTCTGGAGATGACGCTGTACCGCCTGGTGCGCGGCGAGCTGCCCGACATCATCCTGGTCAGCGTCAGCCACCGCAGCACCGTCGAGCAGCACCACTCCCGGCGGCTGCGACTGCACGGTGGCGGCGAGTGGTCCCTGGAGGACGTCGGTAAACAGTTCTCGACGACCACGTCGTGACGGCTCGCCGGGAGTAGCTTCCCGGCATGGAGATGTTCACCCCGTCGCTGGACTGGGGTAGCGAGGTCCTCGGCTCGCTGCGGTGGATCGCCAAGGCCTGGCTGATCAGTGCGGTCGCGACGGTGGCGGTGCTCGCGCTGGTCGTGCGGTGCACCACCTGGGGGCGGCAGTTCTGGCGCGTGACGGGCGCGTACTTCGTTGGGCGGCAGGCCGTCACGGTGTGGGCGCTGCTCGGCGTCCTGATGCTGTCGGTGATGGTGTCGGTGCGGATGGACGTCCTGTTCAGCTACTACGCCAACGACCAGTTCACCGCGCTGCAGGTGGCGTTCGAGGGCAGCGGCGCCGGTAACGACGCCGTCCGGGCGTCCGGCGTGCGGGGCTTCTGGCAGTCGATCGTCATCTTCGCGATGCTGGTCACCGCCGACCTCGTCCGAACGCTCGGCGACCTCTACCTCATGCAGTTCTTCATCGTCCGGTGGCGGGTGTGGCTGACCCACCGGCTCACCGGCGACTGGCTCGACGGCGGCGCCTACTACCGCGGCCGCTTCCTCCCCGACCCGATCGACAACCCCGATCAGCGCATCCAGCACGACGTCGACGTCTTCACCACCGGCACCGGCCCGGAGACCAACACCCCGACCGTCGCGACGTCGCAGACGCTGCTGTTCGGATCGGTGTACGCGGTGGTGTCGGTGGTCGCGTTCACGCCGATCCTGTGGAATCTGGCCGGGCCGTTGACGATCCTGGGCGTGACGGTGCCGAAGGCACTGTTCTGGATCGCGCTGCTCTACGTCGCCGTCACCACCGTGGTGGCGATCTGGATCGGCAGACCCATCATCGGGCTGAGCTTTCGCAACGAGGCGACCAACGCGGCGTTCCGGTACGCACTGGTGCGGGTGCGCGACGCGGCGGAGGCCGTCGGCCTGTACCGCGGCGAACGCGTCGAGCGCGTCACGCTGGCGGAGCGGTTCAGCAGGGTCATCGAGAACTACCGCCGCTTCGTGCTGCGGGGCGTGGCGTTCCTCGGATGGAACCGGTCGGTCAGCCAGATCATCGACCCGCTGCCGTTGATCGTCCAGGCGCCGCGGCTGTTCGCCGGCGAACTGAACCTGGGCGACGTCACGCAGTCGTCGAGCGCGTTCGCGTCGGTCACCAACTCGCTCAGCTTCTTTCGCGCGGTCTACGACGCGTTCGCGAGCTACCGGGCCGCCATCATCCGCCTCGACGGGCTGGTCACCGCCAACGCGGAGGCGAGGTCGCTGCCCCGTCTGACGGTGGAGGACGGTGCCGACGGCGGCGTCGAGCTGGTCGACGTCCGAGTGACCTCACCCGCTGGCCTGGTGCTGGCCGACGGCCTCGACGTCCGGTTGGCGCCCGGTGACTCACTGGTGGTGACCGGCCCGTCGGGCTCGGGCAAGACCACGCTGTTGCGCAGCATCACCGGGCTGTGGCCTCGCGCCTCGGGGACGGTTCGGCTGCCCGGCGATCGCGGCGGGACGATGTTCCTCTCGCAGCTGCCGTACGCGCCGCTGGGCGCTCTGCGCGACGTCGTCTGCTACCCGGAGGACCGGGATGCGTTCGGCGACGCGGACATTCGTGACGCGCTGCGCGCGGTGGCGCTGGAGCACCTCGCCGATCGCCTCGACGAGGCGGCCGACTGGTCCTTCGCGCTCTCCCCCGGCGAGCAGCAGCGCATCGCGTTCGCGCGCGTGCTGCTCGCCCGGCCCCGCGCGGTGTTCCTCGACGAGGCGACGTCCGCGCTCGACGAGGGTCAGGAGTTCGAGCTGTATCGGACGCTGCGCAGCCGGCTGCCCGACTGCGTCGTCGTCAGCGTCAGCCACCGGCCCGCCGTCGAGCGCCACCACGCCCGCCGGCTCGAACTGCTGGGCGGCGGCGCTTGGCACCTCACGACCCTCGCCCCGCCCCTCCCCCGCGAGCCGGTCACCCTCCCCCGCGAGCAGACGTAAGTGTGCGCAGAAACCCGGCGTGTCGCGCACACTTACGTCTGCTCGCGGGAGGATCCCTACTGCGCAGGGGTGGAGGTGGCGCTCGCGCGGGCTCGGGTGGCGGCGTGCGCGCCGGCGCGACGACCGAAGAACGAGCCCTCGCCGAGCTGGGTACCGCTGGCGTATCCCTTGCCGTCCTGCGCGATGTTCGCCGCACACGCCCCGGCGGCGTAGAGCCCGGGGACGACCGTGCCGTCGCTGCGCGTGACCTCGCCGTCGACGGACACCGTCAATCCGCCCATCGTGAACCCCGAGTACATGGCGACGCCCAGCGACAGGTCGAACGCCGCCCACGGGCCGGTGTCCTGTGCCGCAACGTAATCCGGGTGCTTGTGGAAGTCGGGATCCTCGCCGGCGGCGGCGTGGGCGTTGTAGCGGTCGAGCGTCGCGGCGAGGTTCCCGGCGGGCAGGCCGAGCGCGGTCTCCATCTCGGCGATCGTCTCCCAGCCGTCGATGAACTTGATCAGCGGCATG
Organism: Mycobacterium sp. PTI7; assembly: GCF_056679845.1. NCBI lineage: Bacteria > Bacillati > Actinomycetota > Actinomycetes > Mycobacteriales > Mycobacteriaceae > Mycobacterium > Mycobacterium sp. PTI7. Next base: position 1,935,309 of record NZ_CM155252.1, on the reverse strand, counting down.
TCCGGCATCTGCATGTGCGCCTCGTCGACGACGAGATACGCCTGCTGATCGGGCTGTTCGAGGACGAACGCCGACGTCCGTGAGTGGTAGGAGTCCTCGGCGACGAAGCGCTCGCCCCGATTGTTGACGATCACACCGGTCAGCAGGATCTCCGGCGGATACGCCGCGGCGGTGATGAACAGGCCGTCGAGGTTCTTCGCCTCGCCACCGGCCGAGACGCCCAGCCGGATGCCGAGGCCGTCGTCGTGCGGGTTGCCCAAGATGTAGGGCTCGACTTCGCCGTGGTGCTTGGTCTTTCGCTTCTGGCCCAGAGCAGGCGTGTGTTCGGCGACCATCGCCGGGTTCATCGCGAAGCCGCCCGCGGCGATGACGACGGATCCCGCGCGAATCGACCCGCTCTCGCCGAAGTTCTTCCACCGCACGCCGACCACCGCGCCGGTGTCGTCGGTGATGAGGTGGGTGACACCGGTCTCGTACCGGGTGGTGACGCCCAGTTCGGCGGCACGGTTCACGAGCAGCTGGATGACCATGTCGGCGCCGCCGAGTTCACCGGGCACCGGCACCGAGTGTCCGCGTGGCGCAGGAGCGGCCTGCTCGGAGAACGGCCACACCTTCTCGTTTCCGGTGTAGGACAGGCCCTCCGTGCCGGGCGGGACGACGACCTTGCCCTTCCAGTAGGTGCGCTCGAACTGGAAGCCGAGGCTCTCGAGCCAGTCGAAGTGCTCGACGCTCTGGTCGCAGTACAGGCGGATCTTCTCGTGGTCGGGATCCTGGGCGACCGCGACGAGGTAGTCGTACATCGCGTCGGCGGTGTCCTCGTGCCCGGTGGCCTTCTGCACCGCGGTGCCGCCGCCGAGGTAGAAGTGCCCGCCGGCCATGGAGGACGTCCCGCCGGCGGCGGCGGCGCGTTCGAGGACGAGCACGTCGGCTCCGGCCGCCGCGGCGCTGACCGCGGCGCACCCGCCGGCGATGCCGAACCCGACGACGATCACGTCGGGCCGGTCCTCGGACCAGTCGTCGACGGTGCCGGCGTCGATGGTCTCCGGGATGTCAGTGCTCACAACTGCTCCTGCTTCACGTAGTCGAAGAACTTCTGGATGTCGGGTGGGATGTATGCCAACTCGACGCAGGGGACGCCGGCGTCCGCGGCCGCGAGGTAGGCGAACTGCATGCCGCCGGGCATGGTGCCGCGGCCGATCACGTCCACGCCGTCGCGTTCGGCGTCGGCGACCATGGCGTCGAACGCCTCGGTGTCCGCGGCGGCGACGCACACGTGGTGCAGGCCGGCGCCGGACTCGGCGAGGAAGTCGGAGTAGACGCCGCGTCCGGTCACCGGCTGGATCACCTCGAGTTGGGTGTCGCCCGCGTACGAGAACGACACGTGCGCGGTGAAGTCGGCGGGCGCGCCGCGGTAGGTACACGCCTCCGGCGCGAAGTGCACGTCGCTCATCCGCACCCACGTGCGCGCACCGAGCGTGGCGCTCAGTGCGGCCTCGGTGACGTCCAGGTCGTGGGTGACCCACGCGATCTGGACAGGTGTCTGATTGAGCATCACCCCGAGGATATCGCTCAGCCCACCCGCTGGCTAGAACGTGTTCTAGTTCTGCGCGTCGGGCGGCGCGGTCAGCAGGACGATCAGCAGCCGGAGCTGACCGTCGAACACCGCATCGGCGTCGGTGAACGTGTCGGCGCCGTACTGCCCGAACACCTCGAGGCTGATGGCGCCGACCAGACCGCCCCACAGCGTCAGGCACTTCATCACCGCGGCGTCGTCGCCCGCGAAGCCGAATTCGTCGCGAAGACCGTCGAAGTCCGTCGACGTCGACCCCCCGACGGCGATCGCGGACGACGGGATCTCCCCTGCCACAATGCCTTCGGCGATCGTGCCGAACAGTGATCCGACCACGCGGGTGCCGGGGCCGACGGTCCGCTCGGACGGTGCGTGGTAGCCGGGAACCGGGCTGCCGTAGAGCAGCGCCCACCGCGCGGGATCCCCGAGCGCCCACGCGCGGGCGGCGCGAGCCTGAGCGGTCAGCCGGGCACGCCAGTCGACCGCGTCACCGCCGGCCTCGTCGACGGCGTCCGCGAGGTCGGTGTACGCGTCGATCAGCAGCAGGGTCAGGAGGTCGTCGCGGCTGGCGACGTAGCGGTACACCGCCGACGACACCATCCCGAGTTCGCGGGCGATCGCCCGCAGGGACAGTCCCGCCGCGCCGTCGGTGGCGAGGTGGGCGCGGCCGACCTCAACGATGTCGCGTTCGATGCGCTCCCGCGTGTCCTGACGCTTACCCATCGACGCAGTCTCGCATATCGCGAGAGCGCTGCTCTTGTTTCAATCCCCTCGACGTGTCATGCTCGATCAGAGAGCAGCGCTCTCGAAATCCGACTGAAGGAGTCCCATGACCACGACCAGCAGATACGACCGTCCGAACCGAGCGGCGCGACTCCTCAACGGCGCCTTCCGACTCCTGGCGGAGGCCGGTGTCGGCATCGCGGGCACCCGGGCGCTACGGATGCGCGGCCGCACGTCCGGCCAGATGCGCGGGGTCGTCGTCAACCTCCTCGAGGTCGACGGCCGCCGCTACCTGGTGTCACCGCGCGGCAACACGCAGTGGGCACGCAACGCCAGGGCCGCCGGCGAGGTCGAACTCGGGCCGCGCTGGCGTCGTCGGGTCGTCGCCGTCACCGAGCTGTCCGACGACGCCAAGCCGGCGATCCTGCAGCCCTACCTGCGGCGCTGGTACTGGGAGGTCAAGGGCCACGTCGGCGGGCTGTCGCCGACGTCGAGCGCCGACCACCTGCGGGCCGTCGCACCGTCGATCCCGGTGTTCGAGCTGGCTCAGGACCCGTCGCGCAGCATCTGAGCGATCGTGTCGGCGGTGGCCTTCGTCATGTCGCCCGACAGCTGGATCGACTGACCGTCGATCGGCGCGGTGATGCCAGGAGCGGCCAGCACCAGGCCGTCGCGCACGAACGCCACCTGCCTGCCGACGTGTGCGGCCGTGTACTGCGCGAAAGCCGCGCTCGACGGGGAGTCCATGACGAGTTGCACGCTGTAGAACTCGGACGTCGGCAGCTTGAGCGCCTTGGCGTTGGTGAGCCCGATCTCCATCGACACCGGTTCCAGTTGGTAGTGGGCCTTGCGCTCCACGTCGCACGCCGGCTGCGGCTCGGTGGGCGGCAACGGGGGTGGCGGCGGGTCGCACTGGCCGGGCTGCGCCTGAAAGGCCTCGACGACCAGCCGCACCGCGAGCGGCTTGATCACCAGCCGCGGCTCGGTGGGAGTGGGCGCGGCCGACGCCCGCGACGGCACGTCGCGCGGGTCGGGCTGCAGGAACGGCATCACCATCGCCGCGACCGTGGTGCCGATCATCGCGAGGATGCCGATCGACGCCAGGATCGCGATGGTGATCTTGCGGCGCGACCACCGGCTCGTTGACGTTGCCACCCGGCGAATCCTAGGAGAGCCGGCGTGACGGTGCGTCCGTCGACACGCTAGGCGGCGGGAACGGCGCCCGAGGCCGCCGAGACGACGCCCCCGCGACTCTGCTGGTCGATCGTCGACCAGGACACCGCGGCGGGCAGCGCACCCCAGGTGCTGTTGAACATGCCGACGATCACGGCCCGCCCGTCGTCCATGGGCACGTACACCGGGCCGCCGGAGTCGCCCTTCTGGCTGACGACGCCGTTGGTCATGGTGAACCAGCCGTTGTTGACCGACTCGATGGTGCCGCAGCTCTCACCGGTGACGACGCCGAAGTGGCAGACGCGCTGCCCCTGCTGGGGAACCACGCCGCCGTCGACGACGAGGGGCCGCCCACTCGGGAGCACGTCGTTGATCGCCACGTCGGGGGCGAAGGAGATGGTCTCCCAGTCCGAGATCACGTGGTCGGTGGAGACGGTGGCGCCGTCGGGGGTGTTGTCCGAGAACTGATTCTGGTTTCCGACGAAGACGCCACCGCGGTCGGTGACGGCGCCGGAGCCCCGGCAGTGTCCCGCGGTGTAGCCCGTCCGGGTCTGCATGTCGACGAAGCCCAACGTGCACAGGCTCTTGTCCTGCCTGATCTCCATGCCCGGGAACACCGGGGTGCCGGGATCGGCGAGGGCATTCGTCGTCGGCGCGAAGATCGCGGCGATCACTGCGGCGGTGGCGAGAGTCGACACTCGCAAACTCGGCTGACGCATCGCCGGCTCCGATCCGTGAGGTAGGGGGCTTTCCTACCCTACCCATAGCCAATCGAGACCTCAGCGTTACAGAAAAGATGCACGACCCGTCGGCGACCGGCCGGGCGCACCCGTCGCCGCAGGTCAGGAGTCGAAGCCGAGTCCCAGCGCGTCGAGGGTGCGCAACAGCGCATTCCGTCGCCCCGCGGAATGGTCGGCACGGTCGAGCGACCACCGGGTGGCCTGAATCCCGATGCTGGCCAACGGTTCCGGCGGGAACGGCAGCGGCTTGCTCCGGACCATCTCCAATTCGGTGCGCGGCGTCGGGGCGCCCGCGAGCAGATCCAGGCAGACGTCCGCGCCGAAGCGGGCCGCGCCGACGCCGAGTCCGGTGAACCCGTTGACGTAGGCCACGCGGCCCTCCCGCGCCAGACCCCAGTGCGCGCAGAACCTGGTGTTCGTGTCGATGGGCCCGGCCCAGCGATGGCTGAAGTGGACGTCGTCGAGTTGCGGGAACGTCAGGAAGAAGTGCTCGGCGAGCCTGCGGTAGGACTCCGGCCGCTCCTCGTACGCGGGATCCACCTTGCCGCCGAAGTTGTAGATCGCGTCGTAGCCGCCCCACACGATGCGGTTGTCCTCGGTGCGCCGGTAGTAGTGGAACTGGTTGGCGGCGTCGCCGATGCCCTGGCGGTTGCGCCAGCCCACCCGGTCCATCTGCGCGTCGGTCAGCGGTTCGGTGGCGAGGACGTAGTCGTAGACGGGCACGGTGTACAGCCGGTTGCGGCGCAGCAGGCTGGTGTAGACGTTGGTGGCGAGGACGGCCTGCCCGGCGGTCACGACGCCGTCGCCGGTGTCGATGCGCAGGTCCGCGCCGCCGGAGTCGAGGGCGCGGGCGTTGGTGTGCTCGAAGATCTGGACGCCGGCCTCGACGCAGGCACGGGCGAGTTCGAGCGCCAGCTTCGCGGGGTGGACGATCGCGCACGTGTCGGGCTCGAACAGGCCGGCCCGGTACGTCGGGGAGTCGATCTCGGCGCGGAGTTCCGCGGTGTCGAGGAAGGTGCCGTCACCGTCCGCGGCGGACGTCTCCAGCCAGGGCACCTGGTGCGGTTCGGTGGCGACCAGCAGCATGCCGCTGCGCTGCCACTCCACGTCGAGGCACAGTTCCTCGATCTCGGCCTGCATGCCGTCGAGGTTCTCCAGGCCCATCGCGGTGAGCACGTCGAACTCGTCGGGCCACCGGGTACGGCCGTTCTGCGCGCCGTGGGTGATGCTGGCCTCGACGAATCCGCCGTTGCGACCCGAGGCCGCCCAGCCGATCCGGTTGGCCTCGAGGAGCACGACGCGCCGGCCGGGATCGCGGCGCGCGGCGTGCAGCGCGGTCCACAGCCCGGCGTACCCGCCGCCCACCACGACCAGGTCGCACGCGAGGGCGCCCGTCAGCGTGGGGTGACGGGGACGGTCGACGTCGAGCCACACCGCCCCGGCGGCGCTGCCGGCCAGTGACCGTTCGACGAGACCGGGGTCGACATCGCCGTCGAAGACCGTTTCCACACCCCGAGACTACCGGCAGGTGCGTATTCCTGATCGAATCGGGGGATCGGCGACGGATTCCGTCGCTAGCCGGTCGTGGCGGGTGCGGCGATGTCGGGCTGGACGGTGGCGGGCGGCGCCCAGCCGGGCGGGCCGAACGCGTACCCGAGCCGGTCGCGCCACCGCGTGGCCCGCCGGACGTCCCGGGCGATCGATGCGTATTCGTGCGTCTGCAGCGTCCAGACGTTGAACGTGTCGATCTGCTTGGTCAGCCCGTAGTGCGGCCGGAACAGTTCGTCCTGGTACGTGCCGAACATCCGGTCCCACAGGATGAGGATGCCGCCGTAGTTCTTGTCCAGGTACTCCGCGTCCATGCCGTGGTGCACCCGGTGGTGCGACGGGGTGTTGAAGACGAACTCCAGTGGGCGCCACAGCTTGTCGATCCGCTCGGTGTGGACCCAGAACTGGTAGATCAGGTTCAGCGAGAAACTCGCGAACACCATCCACGGCGGGACGCCGAGCAGCGGCAGCGGAACCCACATCAGGATCTCGCCGCTGTTGTTCCACTTCTGCCGCAGCGCGGTGGCGAAGTTGAAGTACTGGCTGGAGTGGTGGGCCTGGTGGGTGGCCCAGATCAACCGGACCCGGTGGGCCACCCGGTGATAGGCGTAGAACAGCACGTCCACCCCGAGGATCGCGATCACCCACGTGTACCAGGCCGTCGACGGCAGCTGCCAGGGCGCGACGTAGGTGAACAGCGCGGCGTAGCCGAGCAGCGCGACGAACTTCCAGAACGCCGTCGTCGCGATCGAGACGAGGCCCATCGACAGGCTGGCCCACGCGTCGCGGCGCAGGTACGCCCCCGACGGCGCGCGATCGTCCTCGAGCTGGTCGAGCTTGCGCGCCGCGGTCCACTCGACGATCAGCAGCAGCAGGAAGAACGGGACGGCGAACAGCACGGGATCCCGCATCTGCGGCGGCAGCACGTCGAGGACGTCCCGGATTCCGGCCAGAGTGTCCACGTCGTCACCTCCGAGGGCAGAGCTTAGCGATCGGCGCTCACCGGAAGCTCAGAACGTCCTCGCCCCAGGCGGTCCGCAGCGATTCGTCGGGATCGTCGAGGACGGCGTCGCGCTTGTCGATGACGAGTGTCGCGCGGTCGTCGGGACGATACGGCCGCCAGACCGGGTCGTCGTCGCCGCCCGACGGCTCGCCGCTCGTCGCGAAGCTCAGCCAGCGCCGGCGGATCCGCTCGGACACCGCCATCCCGGCCTTGAGACCGCCGAGCTTGAACGTCGGGTCCCGCGGACCCATCACGAGGTTGCCCCACACGTAGGGCAGTTCGGTCGCGTGCGCAGCGCCGAGGCGGACCAGCCGCAGCATCGGGGTGGCCCAGTCGAAGCGGTACAGGTACACCGGCGCGACGGCCGCATGACCCTGGGCGAACCAGATGGACGGCATGCGGAAGCCGATGTCGCGTGCCACGCCCATGCCCGGCGTCTTGCCGCGGCCGCGGTAGGTGGACCCGAGTTGGGCCTCGGTGGGCAGACGCAGATCCGGTTGTTCGGCGCCGATCTGGTCGAACATCCGCTTGATCGCCTCCGGGGTGATCGGCATCAGCGGCGACTTCATGAAGCGGAAGAGTGCGGCCTCGTTCTTGTTGGTGCCGATGATCAGCGGCACCGGGTGCGTGCGGCCCGCGCGGGCGGCCTCGACCGGATACTCCGGAACCAGGTCACCGTCGACCATCGGTGCGAAGCCGAGCGTCCCGGGTGTGTCGACGGGCACCTCGTCGAAGACCCGCTTGCTCGCGGCGAGCACCTCGGCCAGCGGTACGTCCGGCAGGCGATCGGCCTCGTCCTCGCCGATGCCCAGCGCGTCGAGGAACCGGCGGCCCACGGTGCGGCCGCGCGCCGCGTCGTAGATGGACGTGACCGGTGAACTCTGCGCGATCGCGCCGTGGAACAGGCCCGCGGCAGCGGGACTGGCGAGCAGCGTCGTCACAACGCCCCCGCCGGCGGATTCACCGAACAGCGTCACCCGGCCCGGGTCTCCCCCGAACGCCCCGACGTTGTCGCGCACCCACTGCAGCGCGAACACCACGTCGCGCAGCCCGAGGTTCGTCTCGAACGTGGTGTCGGGCGTGCTGAACGCGGACAGGTCGAGGAAGCCGAGTGCGCCCAGCCGGAAGTTGACCGTGACGACGATCGCCTCGCCACCGCGGGCGAGTGCGCCGCCGTGGTAGAGGGATTGGGCGGCCGACCCCAGGATGTACGCGCCACCGTGCACCCACACCATGACGGGCTTGCGGTCGCCCGGTTCGGTGTCGGAGGACGCCCAGACGTTCAGCGTCAGGCAGTCGTCGCCCTGCGGCGCGCCGAGGTCGATGGGGATCCGCGGGTCGGTCGGCTGCGGACAGGCCGGCCCGACCCTGGTGGCGTCGGCGGGCTCGGTCCAGGGGTCCGGCGGCCGCGGTGCCCGCCAGCGCAGCGCGCCGACCGGGGGCGCCGCGTACCGAACGCCCTTCCAGGCCTTCACCGTGCAATCGTCGACGCCGCGCACCGGTCCGTACGCGGTGTCGATGACCGGGCCGCCCGCCGTCACCGGTTGCGACCCAGCGACGCCTCGCGATCGTCCGGCGAGAAGCCCGGCGCGGCCAACCCGGCGCTGCTGCGCCGCTGGCGCGACACGTAGGCGGTGGTCGCGCTCATGGCCGATGCGACACCCTGGTCGTTCGCGCCGTACGTCATCGAACGCGACTGGTCGAAGCCCATCTTCGCGGCGACGGCGACCGCGTCCATGTTGGCGCCGAGGAAGACGAAGTACCAGGAGTACTCCTTCTCCTGCCGCGCGATGGCGGCGCTGATCGCGTCGTGGGTCCACTCGACGCTCGAGTTCTCCATGCCGTCGGTCATGACGACCACGATCACGTGCCCGGGCCGCTCGTCCTCGGGACGGGCGGCGAGTTCGGCGCCGACGTCGGTGATCAGCTTGCCGAGCGCGTCGTACAGCGCCGTGGCGCCGCGGGGCTGCAGTTCGAGCGGCGGCACGTCCGCGATGGGCCGGTCCTGGTAGACGACGTCGTAGTGCGTGTCGAACTGCGCGAGCGTCACCGTGGCCTCCCCCGGTTCCTTGCGCTGGTCGGCGATGAAGGCGTTGAAGCCACCCTCGGTGTCGGTTCTGATGGACTCCATCGACCCGGAACGGTCGAGCAGGACGGCGACGAGGGTGCGCTGGGGATCGGTCATCGGGACTCCTTCGCAAGACGTGGACGGGGTGCCGTTCACTGAGACCCAGGTTACTCGCGGGCACCGACAACACCGCTGAACAGCACGTTCGCGGCAGCGGCCGGGCAAACACCTGGCGGCCGGCGGCGATGCGTGCCGACCGGTCGCCGCGACTAGGGGTCTAGGTTGGTGCGGTGCGGAAGTGGGTGCTGCTGGCCGCGGCCATCATCAGTGAGGTCGCCGCCACCCTGTCGTTGCGGGCGTCGCAGGAGCACGGCGCGTGGCTGGTCGTGGTGGTCGTCGGATATCTCGCGTCGTTCGCCTTCCTGACCCTCGTGCTGCGGGCGGGCATCGCGATCGGCGTCGCCTACGGAATCTGGGGCGCCGCGGGCACGGCCGCCACCGCGGTGCTGGCATCCCTGGTCTTCGGCGAGGCGTTCACGTGGGTGATCGCCGCCGGCATCGGGCTGATCATCGTCGGCGTGCTGTTCGTCGAGCTGGGCTCGCATCCGGCGGCCGAGGAGACGGCACCGTGACGTGGGTCGTGCTGTTCAGCGCCATCGGCATCGAGGTGTGCGCGACGCTCGCGCTGCGCGCCTCGGACGGGTTCCGCAAGAAGGCGTGGATCGCACCGGTCGTGCTCGGCTACCTGGCGTCCTTCTATCTGCTGTGGCTGACGCTGTCGCTGGGCCTGCCGGTGGGCATCGCCTACGGCATCTGGACGGCGTGCGGCGTCGCCCTGGTCGCCGTGGTCGCGCGCTACCTGTTCGGCGATCCGCTGACCGTCAAGATGCTGATCGGGATCGGCTTCATCGTCGCCGGCGTGCTCGTCATCGAGCTGGCGAGCGCCGGCCACTGAGTGCGCCGGACGCGGCGACCACCAGGATGCCGCAGATCGGCACGATGAGCAGCGCCCACCGCAGGCTGATGGCGTCGGAGACCGCGCCCACGAGCGGCGGTGCGCCGACGAAGCCGATCCGCATCAGCCAGGCGAGCGCCGTCAGCCCGCTCCCCGGCCGGAGTCCGGGCAACCGGTCCGCGCCGTGCATCGCCGCGGGGATCACCGTGGCGATGCCGATGCCCGCCGCGGCGAACCCGGCGATCGTCGACGGCACGCTCGGGAACAGCAGTGCCGCCCCCATGCCGGCCGCGACGATCAGACCGCCGACACGCGCGACGGCGCGTTCGCCGAAGCGGTCGACCACCCGGTCGCCGGCCAGCCGGCCGATGAACTGGAACGACAGCAGCGCGATGTAGCCGAGCACGGCGACGGCGCCGGCCGCCCCGAGGTCGTCGCGCAGGTAGAGGGTGGCCCACGAGCTGCCTGCGTCCTCGACGACGGCACCGGCCATCGCGAGGAGCACCAGCAGCAGCAGGATCCCGTACACCTTCGCCCCCACCCTGCCGGTTCGCTCCGCCGCGGCGGCCTGCTCGCCGTCGGCGTCGACGCCCTTGAGCAGGAAGCGGTAGGCGACGGCCGCGACCGAGGTGAAGACGACGGCGGTGACGGCCAGGTGGATCTCGCGCGGCAGGTGCACCGCGATCGCGCCGGCCGCCGTCGCACTGCCCAGGACCGCGCCCACCGACCAGATGGCGTGCAACGAGTTGATGATCGAGCGGCCGTAGGACCGCTGCACCCGCAGTCCCTGGGTGTTCTGGGCGACGTCGGTGACCGCGTCGCACGCCCCGCCCAGGAACAGGGCCACCGCCACCAGCACGGCCGACGGCGACACCGCCGCCACCGCCGTCGTCACCGCGATCCCCGCCGTGCCCGCGAGCGCCATCCGCGCCGAGGTGAACCGGCGGATCAGCGCACCCGCGGTGAGACCGGCGGCCAGGGCGCCCGCCGGGAACGCGGCGACGACGATGCCGTACGCGGTGTTGGACAGCGCCAGGTCGGTCTTGATCTCCGGCAGGCGTGGCGCGAGGTTCGCGAACAGGGCGCCGTTGGTGAGGAACAGCGCGGCGGTGGCCATCCTCGCCCGGCGGGTGGTCCGGTCCTGCGTCGATTCCACCGTGCCGCCGACCATGTGCGACGACGATACTGGGGCGGTGACCGATCAGCTCGCCCCGGCCGACGACGACCTGCTCGGCCTCTTCCCGCCGGGTTCGCGGCTCGCGGACGACGGCACGCTCGTCGTCGGAGGGTGCCGCCTCGACGAGATCGCCGACGAGTTCGGCACCCCCGTGATCGTCGTCGCCCGTGACGCGCTTCGGCAGCGCGCCCGTGACTACCTGTCGGCGTTCCGCAGCCGCTGGCCGAGGGCCGACGTCGCCTTCGCGTCGAAGTCGTTCCCCTGCACCGCCGTTCAGCGGGTCATGGTGGACGAGGGTCTGCACCTCGACGTGGCGGGCGGCGGCGAGGTCCTCAGTGCGCTGAAGGCGGGCGCGGACCCGGCCCGGCTGATCCTGCACGGCAACGCCAAGACCGACGAGGAGATCGCGCTGGCGGTCGACGTCGGCATCGGCCTGGTCGTGGTGGATAACTTCGACGACGTCGACCGCCTGGAACGCGTCGCCACCGCCGACCGGCCGCAGGCCTGCCTGGTCCGCGTCATCCCCGGTGTCGAGGCCACCACGCACGCCTCACAGGCCACCGGCCACGCCGGTTCGAAGTTCGGGCTGTCACCGGCGCAGGCGCGGATTGCGATCGACCGGATCGAGCGCAGCGCCGTGCTGCACATGGCCGGCGTCCACACCCACGTCGGTTCCCAGTTGCTCGACGTCGACCAGCTGGCGGCGGCGGTGCGGCCGATCGCCGAACTGGGGACGTTCGACGTGTACGACCTCGGCGGCGGGCTCGGCGTGCGCTACACCTACGGCGAGACGGCCCCCGACCTCGACGCGTACGCCGACGCGATGATCGGACGGGCGCGCGAGCTGCTGCCCGCCGGCGCCCGGATCATCGTGGAGCCAGGCCGCAGCATGGTCGGGTCGGCGGCGTGCACGGTGTACCGCGTGACGACGGTCAAGCGCGATGTGCTCACCCACGTCGCGGTCGACGGCGGCATGGGTGACAACCTCGAGGTGTCGCTGACCGGTCAGCGGTTCGAGGCGGCGATCGTGAACCGGGTTCGGCGCGGCGGCGAGAGGGTGTCGCTGGTGGGCCGGCACTGCGAGTCGGGCGACCAGCTCATCGACGGCATCGAACTCCCGGAGCCCGCCGTCGGCGACCTGCTCGCCGTCCCCGTCACCGGCGCGTACGTCTACACGATGTCCAACCAGTACAACGGCGCCCGGCGGGTGCCCGTGGTCTTCGCGAGCGACGGCGACGCCCGGCTGGTGGTCCGTCGCGACACCTGGGACGACCTGCTGGCCCGCGACGTCGAACCCTAGGTGCGGCCCGTACGCCCGCGAACCGGCAAGATCGTCTCCCATGAGCGAACTGCCCCCGACGTTGGTCGACCTGGCGAACCGGTACGGCGTGGCCACCGGCTTCGACGACTGGGTGGGCCGGCACCGCACGGTCGCCGAGTCCACGCTGGTCGCGGTGCTCGGCGCGCTCGGCGTGCCGGCCGCCGACGAGTCGGAGCGGACCGCGGCACTCGACGCCCACATCTCCGATCACTGGCGGCGGTGCGTCCCGCCGACCATCGTCACCCGGTCGGACCGGCCGTCGTCGTTCTGGGTGCACGTCGACCACGGCGCGCCGGTGGGCGTGTGGATCCGACTGGAGGACGGGTCCGTGCGCACGGGCCTGCGGCAGCTGGTGAACGACACGCCGCCCTACGACCTCGACGGTCGGGCCGTCGGCGAGGCCACCTTCGAGCTGCCCGCGGACCTGCCGCTCGGCTATCACCGGCTGCACGTCCAGGCCGGCGACCGCGAGGACGCCGCAACCCTGGTGGTGGTGCCCTCGACGCTGCGTCTGCCGCCGCGGCTCGGCGCCGGGCGGGCCTGGGGGCTGGCGACGCAGCTCTACAGCGTCCGCTCCGAGAGGTCCTGGGGCATCGGCGATCTCACCGACCTGACCGATCTCGCGGTGTGGTCCGCCGGGGTGCACGGCGCGGGCTTCGTGCTGGTCAACCCGCTGCACGCGGCCGCGCCGACGGCACCGATGGAGCCGTCGCCGTACCTGCCGACGTCGCGTCGCTTCGTCAACCCGATCTACCTGCGGGTCGAGGCGATCGCCGAGTACGCCTACGCCCGCAATCGCGGCAAGTTCCAGAAGTCGCGGATGGCCACCCAGGCCCGCGCGGGCGCCGCCGACCTCGTCGAGCGTGACGCCACGTGGAAGAGCAAGCGCCGCGCGCTGGCGAACGTCTACCGCGTGCCGCGGTCGGCGGGCCGCGAACTCGCCTACGCGGCGTACCGCCGGCGGGAGGGGCAGAGCCTCGACGACTTCGCGACGTGGTGCGCGCTGGCGGAGCGGCACGGCAACGACTGGCATCACTGGCCCGAGCCGCTGCGGCACCCGTCCAGCCCGGCCGTGGCGAACTTCGCGTCGGTGCACGCCGACGCCGTCGACTTCCACCGCTGGCTGCAGTGGCAGCTCGACGATCAGCTGACCTCCGCGCAGGCCACCGCCCTGCAGGCCGGTATGGCGCTGGGCGTCATGCACGACCTCGCCGTCGGCGTCGACCCGAACGGCGCCGACGCGTGGGCGCTGCAGGACGTGCTGGCCCTCGGCGTCTCGGCCGGGGCGCCGCCCGACGAGTACAACCAGCTCGGCCAGGACTGGTCGCAGCCGCCGTGGCGGCCCGACCGCCTCGTCGAGACGGCCTACGAACCGTTCCGCGCCGTGGTCCGCTCGGTCCTGCGGCACGCCGGCGGGGTGCGGATCGACCACATCATCGGGCTGTTCCGGCTGTGGTGGATCCCGCGTGGCGTCCTCCCGACGGAGGGCACGTACGTCCGCTACGACCACGAGGCGATGATCGGCATCCTCGCGCTCGAGGCGCAGCGCGCGGGCGCCGTCGTCGTCGGCGAGGACCTGGGCACCGTGGAGCCGTGGGTGCGCGACTACCTGTCCGACCGCGGGCTGCTGGGGACGAGCATCCTGTGGTTCGAACTGGACCGCGACGGTGGCGGTTCGGGCGGGCCGCTCGCGGCGGATCGGTGGCGGGAGTACTGCCTGTCCTCCGTCACCACGCACGACCTCCCGCCGACCGCCGGCTACCTGGCCGGTGAGCACGTCCGGATCCGCCGCGAACTCGGCCTGCTGGCCCGCCCGGCCGAGGAGGAACTCGCCGACGACCGCGCCGAGCAAGCGGCGTGGCTGGCCGAGCTGCGCCGCCTCGGGCTGCTCGGGGGGACGGAGGCGGACACCCCGTCGGTCGACGACGTGGTGCGGGCGCTCTACGCGTATCTGGGCCGCACGCCGTCACGGCTGCTGGCGCTGGCGCTTCCCGACGCCGTCGGGGACCTGCGCGCGCAGAACCAGCCCGGAACGGTCGACGAGTATCCGAACTGGCGCGTGCCGCTGGCCGGGCCGGACGGCCGCACGATGCTGCTGGAGGACGTCTTCGCCGACGCCCGCGCTGCGATTCTGGCCGGGGTGATGCACGATCAGGTAACGCCTGCGCACGAGTGACCGAAGTTCTCGTTGGGACTCAACTGCGATAGGTTCGCAGCGCATCGCGATACTCGGAGGTCACGTGAAGAAACTCGCCGTTCTGGGCGCAGGCGCCATCGCCGCGGCCACGGTCGCGCTCATCAGCCCCAGCATCGCGGAGTCCGAACCCGCCAGCGCGGCGTCGCTCAACGTGGTCGGCGAGCCGTTCGGCCGCGCCATGGCGATCCTCAAGAGCCAGGGCGTCAAGGCGTTCTTCGGCGGATCGGTGGGCAGTGACTACCCGCAGCAGGAGTGCATCGTCTCGCAGCAGAAGATCACCGGCGGCGGCCGCATGTACCTCAACGTCGACTGCACCGAGGCCGCCGTGCTGAACGCCACGGACAACACCCCCGCCGGCGCGGGTGCCGGTGGTGGCCCCCGGGTCGGCGGCAACGGCGTCACCACGGTGACGGCGACCCCGGTCGGCCCGCAGCCGGGGATGCCCGTCCCCGGCGCCTAGCCACGGCTCGCCCGCAGGTATCCGCTACCTGCGTTCCCAGATAACGTCGTAGACTCCGATCGTCCGTTCATCCGACGAGGAGTCTCACCATGCTGCGTCCCCAGCGGTTCGCCACCGAGATCGATCCCGGTCCGGTACAGATCCAGGCCAGGCAGGTCCAGTTCGACGTCGCCGGCACCGCGCTCGACTGGATCCCGGGCCATCCGGTGGCCTCGCACATGATCAGCCTGCTGAACATCGTCCTACCCGCGGCCGAGCGGTGGTTCGTCCAGACATACAACGAGGCGCTGCCGCTGGTGAAGGATCCGAAGCTCGCCGAGGACATCCGCGGCTTCATCGGCCAGGAGGCGACGCACGCCGACACGCACGAGCTGGTACTGCGCGAGTTCATGGAGAAGAGCGGCCTCGACGTCGCCCCCATGCTGGAACTGGTCGACTACATCTTCGAGAAGATGCTCGCCCCCACCGACAACCCCGACCCGAAGCGCCGCATGAACGACCTGTGTGACCGACTGTGGCTGATCGCCGCCATCGAGCACTACACCGCCGTCCTCGGTGACTTCTCCCTGAACTGCACGTGGGACGACTTCGACGCGGACCCGACGCTGGTGGACCTGTTCCGCTGGCACGGCAGCGAGGAGGTCGAGCACCGGATGGTGGCGCACGACGTCGCCGCCTACTTCCACGACAGCTACGTCGACCGCATCCGCGCGATGTCGATGGCCGTCGTCATGATGATCGCGTTCTTCCAGCGCGGCACCTGGTACCTGGTCGACAACGATCCGACCGCCCACGTCAGCTGGTGGCGCATGCAGCGCGAGCGCATGCGCGACTCCAAGCTGGGCCTGCTGCCGCGCTACCGGAAGCTGTTCGGCGCCAACACCTTCACCTACTTCCGGCCCGGTTTCACCCCGGAGCGGATGGGATCGACGGCGCAGGCGGTGGCCTACCTGGCGAGTTCGCCGGCGGCCCGGGCCGCCCACCTGTGATGGGGCTGCGCGACCGCCTGCGCGACCTGCCGTCCTCCCCCGGTGGCGACGGCCGGGCCTGGTCCATGGGATTCGCCCATGCCGCCGTGCACGGGCTGTTCGCGCTGTCCGGCGCGATCCGCAACATGGCGCCCCCGGCCGAGATCGACAGGGACATCCCGCTCGTCGTGGCCGACCGCACTGTCGTCGCCCACGACCAGGACGTGATCGCCCTGCGGCTCACCGCACCCGACGGGACGGAGGTGCCGCCGTGGCATCCGGGCTCCCACATCGACGTCCGGCTCCCCAGCGGGCGGCTCCGGCAGTACTCGCTGTGCGGCGATCCCGCCGACCGGCACGCCTACCGGATCGCGGTGCGCCGCATCCCCGCCGGCGGCGGCGGGTCGATCGAGATCCACGACGCCCTGCACGTCGGCGCCCGGATCACCACGAGCGGACCGCGAAACGCGTTCCCGCTCAGCGTTCCCGGTTACGGCTCGCCGACCCGTCGGGTCCGGTTCGTCGCGGGCGGCATCGGCATCACGCCGATCCTGCCGATGCTCGCCGCCGCCGAGGCACTGGGGGTGGACTGGTCGATGATCTACGTGGGGCGCAACGTCGACAGCCTGCCGTTCCTCGACGAGGTCGCACGTTTCGGCGACCGCATCCAGATCCGCACCGACGACGACCACGGGGTGCCGACCGCGGCCGACCTCGTCGGCGACTGTCCGGACGGCACCACGGTCTACGCCTGTGGGCCCGCCGCGCTGCTGACCAGCGTGCGCGCGCACCTCGTGGGCCGCGACGACGTCGAGCTGCACTTCGAGCGGTTCGCCGCGCCACCGGTGGTGGACGGCCGCCCGTTCAGCGTGGCCGTCCCGACGACCGGCGGCCGGGTGGCCGTCGCCGCGGACGAGACGCTGCTGTCGGCGCTGGTGCGGTCGGGCGTACACGTGCCGTACTCGTGCCAGCAGGGGTTCTGCGGCACCTGCCGGACACGGGTGATCGCCGGCGCCGTCGACCACCGCGACACGCTGCTCACCGAACCCGAGCGCGAGGCCGGGATGATGCTGGTCTGCGTGTCACGGGCGTCCGACGACGACGAGCTGGTGCTGGACCTCTGAGGCCGGGCCGGCCTCAGAGCCGCTCGAGCAGCCCGTCGAGCACCGGCAGCTGGCCCTTGAGCAGCTTGACTCGGGCCGCGTCGGCGGAAAGCCATGCGACGCGGTCGATCTCGGGGTACTCGCGGATGCGCCCCGAACCCTTCGGCCACTCCAGCTCGAACGTGTTGCTGACGCTGTCGGTGACGTCGAGGTCGCCGCGCACCGCGAATGCCGTCACCACCTTGCCGCCGGGCTGCCTGACGGGCGGCAGGTCGATGCGCGGCCCGTCCGGGGCGTCGAAGCCGATCTCCTCGCGGAACTCCCGCCGGGCCGCCGTCCACGGGTCCTCGTCGGGGTCGTACTCGCCCTTCGGGATCGACCACGCGCCGTCGTCCTTGCGCGCCCAGAACGGTCCGCCGGGGTGGCCGAGCAGCACCTCGACCCCGCCGTCGGCGATCCGGTACAGCAGCAGTCCCGCACTCAGCTTGGGCACGTCCACCCGTTCCTTCCCGTTGCGCCGAAACTGCGGTGGGACCGAGGTTTCGGCGTCCGACACGATCTCACAGCAGGCTCGGCGTGGTCAGTATCGCCCTCACCTGCGCGGCTTGGCACTCCCCTCCAGATACCGGATGCTGGAGGGGTGACGAGTCCGGGACCGTCCCGCCGCCGGGAGTCACTCCGGGCGCTCGACCTGCTGGCCCACACCGGTGTCGCCGCTGCGCATCTCGGCGTCTTCGCCACCGTGCGCCGGCTGATCATCGGCAGGCGGCTGACGGTGCGCACGGCCGACGGCGACCTGACGCTGACCGTCACCGAGCTGATGTCCCGCCCCGGGTTGCGCAGCATCGCCGCGGGCCGGCTGGGCGACGTCCGGCTGACCGCCCGCGACGTCCGGTGGCAGGGACACCACGTCGACCGGGCGACCGCCGTGCTGCGCGACGTGCGCCTTCGCACCACGATGCCCCCGGTCCTGGTCGCCGAGCCGGTCGAGGTGACGGTGGACGTCCCCGCGCCCGCCCTGACCGACCTGTTCCGGTGGGCCGCGCCGCGATGGTCCGGACGGGTCGACGACGACGGGATCGCGACGGTCGGGTTCGCCCGCGGCGCGACCGCAGGCCGGGTGGAGGTCGAGACGCGGCTGGACGGCACGACCCTGTGGCTGCTGCCCCGCGCGGTCGTCCGGCGCCGCCGCTGGTCGCTGCCCGCCCGCACCCCCGGTTATCCGATCCAGCTGCCGGAACTGCCCGGCGGCACGACGATCTCGGCGGTCGAGGTGCTGCCCGGCACGGTCCGCATCAGCGGGGTCCTGCCGCGGTGGCAGGCCGACGTCCCGCGGACCCGGCTGGACGACCTCGTCGCCCAGCTGAGTGCGGTCGGCCGTCCGCTCACGCTCATCTGGCCCGCCCGGGAGCGGTGAGCGCGGCTCGCTAGAGTTTCGGCGTGACGCAGACCCCCCGCGCCTACACCCGGTACGTGGCGCTCGGCGACAGTCAGACCGAGGGCCTGTGGGACGGGAGCGACGCGACGGGATTGCTCGGCTTCGCGGATCGACTCGCCGTCCACCTCGACACACTGCACCCGGGGCTGCTGTACGCCAATCTCGCGGTGCGCGCCAAGCGGATTCGCGACGTCATCGACGAGCAGCTGCCCGCGGCGCTGGCGATGCAACCGGACCTGATCACGACGTGCATCGGGATGAACGACGTCACCCGACCCGGGCGGACGTTCGAGCGTGCCCTGGCCGACCTCGACCTGCTGCACCGGGAAGTCGCCGGGTCCGGGGCGACGGTGGTGACGACGACGTTCCCCGATCTGGCCCGCATCCTCCCGGTCGGCCGGTTGATCGCCGACCGCGTGAAGTCGATCAACGCCGCCATCCGCAGCGCGGCCCGCGAGCACGGCTTCCGCCTGGTCGACCTGTACGGGGCGCCGTCGATGGTCGACACCGACACCTGGAGCGCCGACCGCGTGCACGGGTCACCGCGGGGGCACGCCCTGTTCGCGGCCGCGGCCGCCGAGTCACTGGAGCTGCCCGGCAGTGATCACGGGTGGGCCGTGATGCGGCCGGACGTGGTGATGCCGGGCCTGGGCTCGCGGATGGTCTCGCAGGCCATGTGGGGGCGGAACCTGTTGATGCCGTGGGTGTGGCGGCATGCCCGCGGCAGGTCCGGCAGCGACGGCAAGGGACCGAAGCGGCCCGAGCTGGCCGGCGTGCGGGACCTGGCGGCGCGCGCCGAACGGTCAGAAGCCGCCGAGTAGGCCGAACGGGATCGGGTTCTGGCCGTTGCCAATCGCGGCGACGGCGCCGGGGCAGAACATCGAGATGGCGAGGCCGGTGAACATGGTGGCGGGACCCATCGACATGCCCGCGGCGTTGGCGACCTGCGAGGCCGCGTCGGCGGCGGTCTGACCGGGCTGCGACAGCATCGGGCAGACCGACTGGCCGAGTGCGACGGCGTCGCCCGGGTTGGTCTCCGTCATCGCGACACCGGCACTGCCCAGCGCGTCGAGGAACGCGTCGTCCATCGGATCGGCGTGCGCGGGTGCGGCGGCCAGGACGGCGGCGGCGGCGATGCTGGTGGCGGCGACGGCCAGACGGGCAGACGAGATTCGGCGAGACACGAGGTGAGCGTACGGGCGTTCGGGGCGGACCGCCCAATCAGACGCCGGTCCACGTCTCGTCGAGTTGCTCGGAGACGTCGATGACCTTGGCCCGGTGCGACTCGGGGCTGTCGATCTCCCCGGACACGTGCGCGGCGATGAAGCGCTTGATCTCGGCGTCCACCCCGCCGACGATGCGGACCACCTCGGCGCGCAACGACTTCGACGTCACGTGGATGGCGATGTCGGCGGCGCGCGGCTTGTGCACGTCGAGGATCAGCAGCAGCGGCTCGGCGGCCAGGGCTTCGGCGCGCAGCGCGATCTCGCCGAACACCATGAACCGGGGCTTGTCGATGCGCAGGTCGACCACCATGTCGATCTCGAGCGGGATCCGGATCGCGAACGTGATCAGCTCCCCGACGTGCCGGGTGACCTGGGGCGTCTGGATCTTGACCCGGGCGGTGACCTTGGCGATCTTGCCGGGACCCTGGGCGATCGGGCCCATCTGGAACTCGTCACCGGCGATGGCGGCGATCGCATCGCCGACGCGCTGCTCGGACACGGCGACCTCGAAGAACTTGCGGCCGAATTCCTCGTAGGTCAGATACTGGTGGTCAGGCATGGTCCTGCTACGTTCTCACGTCCGCGTGGCCAGTCAACCCAACCCGCCGGAAACGTCACGCCGTCTGCGTGAACAGCCGGATGCTCCCGATCGTCGCGGGCCGCCCGGTGACGTCGGCGACGAGGATTGCCCGGCGGCCGTCGGAGTCCACGGTCACCGCGACGCAGTTCCCCGCCGCGATCGGTCGCGACCATCGACCTCCGGCGAGGCGTTCCACCAGTCCGGAGCTGCCGATCCGGGTGTCGTCGCCCAGCGTGACGGACGCCGCGTCGCAGAGTCGGCGCCGCACCGCCACCTCGTCTCCGGCGCACGCGTCGTCGAGCAGGTCGGTCACCGCGCGGGCGCCCCGGGCGCCGACGCCGCGAAAGCCCGACGCGAAGCCCGCGGCACCGCCGACACCCTGGTTGCGCAGCAGGCCGACGGCGAGCGCCGCACCGGCCGGCACCGCCGCGAGTCCACCGCGTGCGAACCGGGCCACCATCGCCGGCAGCTCCCAGTGCGCCCGGAGGCGGCCGATCGCGAGGTCGGAGCCCACCAGGTCGTAGCGGAGGTAGGCCGGGATGGTCATGGTGAGCGCCGCCGCCATGGTGACCTCGAGGTCGAGGGCACGGACGACGGTCGGTCCGGCGACCACGTCGAGGTCGCGGTGGAAGACGATGTCGCGGGGCCCGATGAAGGTGTCGTAGAAGCGGCCGATCTCGACGTGCCCGCGGTGAGGTCTGGACCCGACGGGGTCCTCGACGCTGCCGTCGGGCGCGAACAGTCCCACCCAGCCGGACCGGTCGTGCGCCCCGGCCGCCGCGGGCGAGCGTTCGACGGCGGCGAGCAGGTCGGCCGCGGTGTGATCGGACACGGGCTCATCGTCCCTCGTGGTGGTGCGCCGCAGGTCGGTCGTGGCGAAGTTCGCCGCCGACGCGCACACTGGGAGAAACGTCCACGTCGGCTGGACGATCAGTACGAGGAGGACGGCGATGAGCCAGAACGGACCGTTCGGCATCAACCCGGAGGACTTCGACCGGGCCATCCGCGAGGCCGGCGAGGGCCTGCGCGACGCGATGGACAAGATCGGGCGCGGCGCGAACTGGGCGACGCTGCTCGACGACTTCACCCGGACGTCGCGGCCGAAGCCCCAACCGGAGACCACGGGCGACAAGGGCGACGGCGTCTGGGCCATCTACACGATGGACGGCGAGGGCGGCGCGCACATCGAAGAGGTCTATCCCGACGAGTTGGAAGCGTTGCGCGCCAACAAGAACAACACCGATCCGACGCGCAAGGTGCGCTTCCTGCCCTACGGCATCGCGGTGAGCGTCCTCGACGCCAACGAGTGACGCGCGCGAAACAACCCGATACTCCTCGACCGGCGCCGCCCACCCGTTAGGCTTTGCCACGACGTCGAGGAGGCACCACATGTTTCGCGAGTTGACCGTTGCCGCAGCAGCCCTGGCTGCGGCCGTCACGCTGGCCCCCACCGCCTCCGCGGATCCGGGACCGATGTTCCCGGACGATCCGGGCCGCTACCCGTCCGACCCGCCGGGCACGGTCTACGGCGCTCCGCTCAGCGGCCCCTGCGACAACTATCAGCTGTTCACGTTCGGCCGCGGCCGCGGCGGTCAGCCGATGGTGTGCCACTACATCCCGAACCAGTGGCCGCCCGTCTACACGGGCTTCTGGGTCGCGTCCTACCCGTTGCACGGCCAGCAGGACATCGGTGCGCCGTGCCCCGGACCCAAGTCCGCGGCGCAGGCGCCGGACGGCCGGCCCATGGTGTGCCTCGGCGCGAAGGGGTGGCAGCCGGGCACGCTGACGGGCGCCGGATTCTTCCCGGGCTGACCCCGCCCAACCTCGACCATACGGTGACCGCCGGGATGTATGGTCGTGCTCGTGAACGGTGACGTGACCTTCAACCTGTCCGACGTGTTCGGCTCGGTCGCCCGGGCCATCCCCGACGAGACGTTCCTCGTCTGGCGGGACCGCCGGATGACGTACGCCGAGATCGACGGACGCATCACCGGGTTCGCCAACTACCTGGCCTCGCTCGGGCTCGGTGCCCACACCGAGCGCGACGGCCTCGCCGGTCACGAGTCGGGCCAGGACCACCTCGGCATCTACCTGCGCAACGGCAACGAGTACCTCGAGGCCATGATCGGGAGCTTCCGCGCCCGCGTCGCCCCCTTCAACGTGAGCTACCGCTACGTCGAGGAGGAACTGCTCTACCTGCTCACCGACTCGAACGCGCGGGCGCTGGTGTACCCGTCGGAGTTCGCGCCGCGCGTGGCGGCCATCCGCGACCGGCTGCCCAACCTGTCGGTCCTGATCCAGGTGGCCGACGACTCGGGCAACGACCTGCTGCCCGGGGCCGTCGACTTCGAGTCGATCATCGCGACGCCCGCCCCGGACGGCGGCCTGCCTGCGCCCACCGGCGACGACCTCTACGTGCTCTACACCGGCGGCACCACCGGCATGCCGAAGGGCGTGCTGTGGCGCCAGCACGACATCTTCCTGTCGTCGATGGGCGGCCGGCCCTGGGGCAGCGATCAGCCGCTGCGGTCCTACGACGAACTCGCCGTCAAGGCGAGCGCCTCGCCGGGCGCGATGTCGCTGCTGATGATCCCGCCGCTCATGCACGGGGCGGCCCAGTGGGCCACGTTCAACATGGTCACGATGGGCGGCCGGGTGGTCATCCCCGACGACGTCGAACGGATGCGCCCCTCGGCGGTGCTGCGGTTGGCGGAGCGGGAGGGAGTGCTGTCCATCCCCGTGGTCGGCGACGCGATCGCCCGGCCACTGGTCGACGAGATCGAGCGCGGCGACTACGACCTGTCCGGCCTCCTCACCATCTCCAACGGCGGCGCACCCATGTCGCCGACGGTGCGTGCCCGCATCCTCGCCGCACTCCCCCACGTCATGGTCATGGACGCGGTCGGCGCCTCGGAGTCCGGCGCGCAGATGAGCACGTTCAACGCCGCGGGGTCGGAGTCCGCGCCCGCCACGTTCACCCCACAGTTCGACACCGCGGTCGTCTCGGCAGACCTCGATCGGGTGTTGCAGCCGGGCGAGGGGCCGGGCTGGCTGGCCCGCCGCGATCTCATCCCGCTGGGCTACCTGGGCGACGCCGAAAAGACCGCGCGCACCTTCCCCACCGTCGACGGCGTCCGCTGGTCGGTGCCGGGTGACCGGGCCAACGTCCTCGACGACGGCCGGATCGAACTGCTCGGCCGCGACTCGGTGACCATCAACTCCGGCGGCGAGAAGATCTTCGTCGAAGAGGTGGAACGCGCGGTGGCCGCACACCCCGCCGTCTACGACGTCGTCGTGGTGGGCCGGCCCTCGGAGCGGTGGGGCAGCGAGGTCGTCGCCGTCGTCCAGTTCGCGGACGGCGCGTCCGCCACCGACGACGAGCTCGCCGAGGTCTGCCGTACCGCGATCGCGCGCTACAAGATCCCCAAGGCGTTCGTCCGGGCGGAGACCATCGTGCGATCGCCGGCGGGGAAGGCCGACTACCGCTGGGCCAAGGGCGTCGCGACGGAGGCGGGCGCGGCGGCCGGGTAGCTCCGTGGGCTACCCGAAGTGCCCGCGGATGCCCGCGAACAGCTCCGCGTGCGCCGCGACGGCCCGGCGGGCGGTGATGCCCGACAGCGGTCTGGGGGCGTGGATCCGCAACCGCTCCACGAGTCGGGTGCCACCGGCGACCGCGACGAACGACACCGTGCCGTACAGGCGGACCGCGGGGAACTGCCGAGCCTCGGTGCGCACGTCGCCATCCCGCGGAACGGTCACCACCGCGTCGTAGACGATCGGCAACCGCAACGGACCGAACGGGATTCGGTCGCGCACGCGGTATGTGCGTTCGTAGCCGTCGGCGGTCTCCCGCCGATGCGTCGTCCGCACGGACACCACGAGGGGATGGAGTTCGGCGACCTCGTCGAGGTCGACGTAGAAGTCGCGCACCACGTTCGGCGCGGCGGGCACGACCTCGGCGACCACGTGATCGCTGCTGCTCGTCCATCGTCTGCGCGTCACCACCCGAATGTATCCGTGCGTTGGATAGCCTCGTGTCGATGACGGAGTACTCGCATTCCTCGTCCCTGGCCGGCAAGGCCGTCATCGTCACGGGCGCCGCCCGCGGTGTCGGCCGCGGCATCGCCCAGGCACTGGTGACCCGGGGTGCGTCGGTGCTCGGCATGGACCGGGACGCGGACGGACTCGCCGCCACGGCCGAGGGGTTCGCCGCCGCGGGCGCGACCATGGAGTGGTTGGTGGCGGACCTCCGGGATCCGGCCACGCCGGCCCTCGTGGTCGAGGCTGCGACGAGCAGGTTCGGACGGGTGGACGCGCTCGTCAACAACGCGGTCGCCACGAACGAGCCCAAGCCGCTCGTCGACATCACCGCCGAGGATTACGACCTGGTGTTCGACACCGCTCCCCGCGCCACCTTCTTCCTGATGCAGGCCGTCCACCCGGTGATGGCGGCGGCCGGCGGTGGAGCGATCGTCAACCTGGGCTCGGCCTCGGGCACGGGTGGCCAGTCGAAGTTCGCCGCCTACGCCGCCGCCAAGGAGGCGGTGCGCGGCATGTCGAAGGCGGCCGCCCTGGAGTGGGGCCGCGACAACGTACGGGTCAACGTGGTCTGTCCGTTCGCGAACTCCGAAGGCGTTCAACTGTGGGAAACGTTGGCGCCGAAGGACTTCGAGCGGGCCGTTCGATCCGTGCCGCTGCGCCGTGTCGGGAGGACGGTCGAGGACGTCGGTGCCGTCGTGGCGTTCCTGGTCAGCGACGACGCGGATTACATCACTGCGCAGACCATCCACGTCGACGGTGGCTCCGGCGTACACCGCTGACGTCCTGACCGTCGACCCGTCTGGATCGATTCACCACGCGCGCCACTCGCCCGGAAGTGCAGAACGGGCAACGCCTTCGAGTACCGGACGCGACGAAGACCCCGGCCGCCGTGGCACGTCGACCGGTAACCCATCTAACATCGCCGTGAACAGCGGTTTTCGCCGCGATATCGACGCGGTCGTCGAAAAGCTGGGTACGGCACCGGGAGCCGGATCCGTCGCCGAGTCGGACGGCGAAACCGCAACGCGGCCAGCAGAATCTGTCGCCCAGGGCACTGAAAGCCGTCAAACGTGACCGCAGCCACAGATTTTGGTGTGCCGCAAAGGTCGTTGCTAGCGTCCGGCCGCATGATTGGTTTAGCGACCGCAGCGTTGATGACGCTCGTCAATCAGGTCTCGGGGACGCCGTACGTCTCGGGTGGCGACTCCCCCGCCGGCACGGACTGCTCGGGTCTCGCATCGTGGGTGGCCAACGCCGCCACCGGACGGCCCGTCTACGGCGACAGGTTCAACACCGGAAACCAGGAGTCGGCACTGCTCGCCCGCGGCTTCAGGTACGGCTCGGAGCCCGGCGCCCTGGTGATCGGCTGGAACGGCGGCCACACGGCCGTCACGCTGCCCGACGGCACGCCGGTGTCCAGCGGCGAGAGCGGCGGAGGCGTCCGCGTGGGCGGTGGCGGTGCCTACCAGGCGCAGTTCACCAAGCACATGTACCTGCCCGTCGAGGCGCTCGACCCCCCGGTCGACGCGCCCCCGCCACCGCTCGACCCGTTCGCGCCGCCCCCGCCGCCCGCCGGCGTGCCCGCCCCCGATCCGGCCCTGGCACCGCCGCCTCCCGGCGTGGAACTCCCGCCGGTGCCACCCGAGGCCGTGCCGGCGCCGGCACCCGATCTCGTGCCCCCGCCACCTGCGCCGCCCACCGCGATCTGAACTACTCCTCGACACCGCCGCCCCAGCAACGTGATTCGTCTCGCACGCCGGCACTCGCAGCCCGCCAACCGGTAGGCGCCGCCCCACGGCACGACCCTCAACCCCGAGATCCATTGTCCGCGCGCCGCGCACCGATCCGCGCGACGGAGCAGGCGACGCGGTCCTGCGCGTAAGGCCCCGAAACCGGTTACTCGGGCGTCTATTTCGCCGTGCCCGGCAAACCGAGGGGTTTACACTCGGGTCGCTCCGGGTAATCCGGGCGACGCAACGAGGCGCAGGAGGAGTCAGTAGTCCATGAGCTTCATCGACTTCATCCGGGACCGATGGTCGGTGCTGTCGTTCCTGGCCTATCAGCACATGAGCCTCGTCGTCCAGACGCTCCTCCTGGCGACGCTCGCGGCCGTGCTGATCGGGGTACTGATCTACCGGTCCCGCTGGGGACTCGCCTTCGGCAACGCCCTGACCTCGGTCGGCCTGACCATCCCCTCGTACGCGCTGCTCGGCGTCCTCGTGGGCATCGTCGGCATCGGCGTCCTGCCGTCGGTCGTCATGCTGGTGTTCTTCGGGTTCCTGCCCATCCTCCGCAACGTCGTCGTCGGACTGACCGGCGTGGACCGCACCCTGGTGGAATCGGCCCGCGGCATGGGCATGAGCCGCCTGACCACCCTGGTCCGCCTCGAGATCCCCCTCGCCTGGCCGGTCATCATGACCGGCGTGCGGATCTCCGCGCAGATGCTGATGGGCATCGCCGCGATCGCGGCCTACGCCCTCGGCCCCGGGCTCGGCGGCTACATCTTCTCCGGCATCTCCCGCACCGGCGGCGCCAACGCCACCAACTCGATCGTCGCGGGCACCGTCGGCATCCTCATCCTCGCCGTCGTCCTCGACACCATCCTGAACGCCGTCACCCGGCTCACCACCCCGAGGGGGATCCTTGTCTGATTCAGCGACCGTCGCGTCCGACTCCGAGACGAGCGACGCCGGTACGGGCGGGGCCCGGATCCTGCTCGACGGCGTCACCAAGCGGTACGGCCCTCAGGACGACCCCGCGGTCGACGACGTCACCCTGGAGATCGCCGCCGGTGACATCGTGATGCTGGTCGGCCCGTCAGGCTGCGGCAAGACCACGACGATGAAGATGATCAACCGGCTCATCGAGCCCACCAGCGGGCGCATCCTCATCGGCGACGACGACGTGACGAAGCGCAATCCCGACGAACTGCGCAGGCACATCGGGTACGTCATCCAGGGCGCCGGCCTGTTCCCGCACCTGACCGTCGGGGACAACATCGCGATCGTGCCGCGGCTGCTCAAGTGGGACAAGAAGCGCATCGCCGCCCGGATCGACGAACTCCTCGACCTGGTCAACCTCGACCCCGCGCAGTATCGGGACCGCTACCCGCGCGAACTGTCCGGCGGGCAGCAGCAGCGCGTGGGCGTGGCGCGTGCGTTGGCCGCCGATCCGCCGGTGCTGCTGATGGACGAGCCGTTCGGCGCCGTCGACCCCATCACGCGGCAGCGACTGCAGGACGAGCTCCTGCGGCTGCAGGAGGAACTCCGCAAGACCATCGTGTTCGTGACCCACGACTTCGACGAGGCGGTGAAGCTGGGCGACAAGATCGCGATCCTCGACAAGGGCTCGAAGATCGTCCAGTACGACACCCCCGAGGAGATCCTCGCCAACCCGGCCAACGACTTCGTGCGCGGGTTCGTGGGGCACGGTGCGGCGCTCAAGCAGCTGACGCTGACCCGGGTCCGCGACGTCGAACTCAACGAGGCCGCGGTGGCCCACGTCGGTGGCGACGCCGCCGAGGCCGTCCGCGCCGCGGAGGCGATCGGCAGGCAGCACGTCATCGTGCTCGACGAGCAGGACCGCCCGCAGCGCTGGCTGTCGCTCGACGAGTTGCGGGCACCGGACGCGCTGACCGCGGTGACCCGCGACGAGGGCGTCGAAGTGGTCAGCCTCGCGTCGACGCTCAACGACGCACTGGACTCGATGCTCACGTCGTCGCACGGCGTCGTCGTCGTGACCGGCCGGCGCAACGCCTACCAGGGAGTCATCCGCGTCGAGACGATCATGGACGCGATGGCAGACCTCCGGGGCGCCCCGGCACGGGACGGCTCGTGACCGCGGCACTGCCCGACGTCGTCATCGTCGACGCACCCGGAGCGCCCGGCGCCACGCCCGGTCGGCTGCGGTGGTTCCTGCAGCCCACGCTGTGCGTCGCCGCCGTCGTCGCCGCGCTGCTGTACGTCAACGCCGCCGACGTCTCGGAGTCCGAGAAGCGCTCGCTGGCCATCCCGTCACTGCTGACACTGCTGGGCGAGCACATGCAGGTCAGCCTGGCGGCCACGGTGCTCACCTGCCTCATCGCGATCCCGCTGGGCATCGTGCTCACCCGCGGGCCGATGCGCCGCTTCGCCAAGCCGATCATCACCGTCGCCGGCTTCGGCCAGGCGGCCCCGGCCATCGGGCTCATCGCGCTGGGCGCCGTGCTGTTCGGCATCGGCAAGATCGGCGCGATCGCCGCACTCACCATCTATGGGGCGCTGCCCATCATCGCGAACACCGTGGTCGGCCTGAACGGCGTCGACCGCCGGCTCGTCGAGGCGGCCCGCGGCATGGGGATGTCGTCGTTCTCGACGCTGCGACGCGTCGAACTGCCGCTCGCCCTGCCGGTGATCATCGCCGGCGTCCGCACGGCGCTGGTCCTGATCGTCGGCACGGCCGCACTGGCCTCGTTCACCGGTGCGGGCGGCCTCGGCCAGCTGATCACCACCGGCATCAAACTGCAGCAGAGCACGACGCTGATCGTCGGCGCCATCCTCGTCGCCGCCCTCGCACTGGCCATCGACTGGCTGGCGCGGGTGGTCGAGATGGTCGCCTCGCCGAAGGGGCTGTGATCGCGTGAGCCGAAAGACGATGCGCCGCTTCACCGCTCTGATCGCCGGAGTCGTCGTGGCATCCGCCGCGGTCTCGGGCTGCGGCCTGCGCTCCGCCAGCGGCGCGGTGCTCGAGGCGCGACCCGGCAGCATCGGCCACTACTCGTCGCTCGACGGCGTCGAGATCACCGTCATCGCCAAGGACTTCACCGAGCAGCTGATCCTGGGCAACATGGTGTCGATCGTGCTGGCGGCCGCGGGCGCGGACGTCACCAACCTGACGAACACGCCCGGCAGCTTCGGCGTCCGGCAGGCGATGCTGACCGGCCGGGCGAGCGTCTCGCCCGAGTACACGGGCACCGGCTGGATCAACTACCTCGGCAACGAACAGCCGATCAAGGGTGCGCGCGAGCAGTGGCAGGCCGTCAACGACGCCGACCGCGCCAACAACCTCACCTGGCTTCCGCCCGCCCCGATGAACAACACGTACGCCTTCGCGATCCGCGAGTCCGAGGGTCAACGTCTCGGCGTGACGAAGCTGTCCGATCTCGAGCGCCTCCCGAAGCAGGACCTCTCGTTCTGCGTGGAGAGCGAGTTCGCCAGCCGCAACGACGGTTTCGTCCCCATGCTGGCCACCTACGACCTGACCCGTGCGGACCTGGGCCCGGTGACGAACCTCGACACCGGCGTCATCTACACGGCGACCGCCAACGGCGACTGCAACTTCGGCGAGGTGTTCACCACCGACGGTCGCATCCCGGCGCTCGGCCTGCGGGTGCTGGAGGACGACCGCCAATTCTTCCCGCTGTACAACCTCACCGAGGTGATCAACGGCGACCTGCTGACGGCGCATCCCGAACTCGCCGAGATCTTCGGCCAGCTGAACCCGAGGATCACCAACGAGGTCATGCTGTCGCTCAACGCCAAGGTGGACAGCGACGGCGACGATCCGGCGCTCGTCGCCCGCGACTGGCTGATCGACGAAGGTTTGCTGAGCTAACCGATGCGCGATCGGTGACGGATCGTTCACGAATGCGGAAGCCGGTGCGATGCCGGGTACGATCGGTGCCGTGAGCGACAGGTCAGAAGAGGTCCGTCCGAGCCTGCGCGAGCGGAAGAAGCAGAACACGCGCCGCATGCTCGTCGATGCGGCAGTTGATCTTTGCCTCAAGCAGGGCTACGAGAGCACGACCGTGGAACAGATCGCCGCCACCGCCGAGATCTCCACCCGCACCTTCAGCCGGTACTTCGCCACCAAGGACGCGGTGTTCATCGCGGTGCTCGACGACCTCGCCGCCGAAGTCGTAGCCGAGCTGGAGGCCCAGGAGTCCGACCTCAGCCCCATGGAGGCCCTGCGGGCGGCCCACATGTCGGTCCTGATGCGCGTGGTCAGGCGTCCGCTGGCCGGCCTGACCACCGAGCGCGTCGCGCTGATCTTGCGGGTCGTCAACTCGTCGGACGTACTGCGTCAGGCGGCGATCGACTACCGCAACACCGCGGCCATCGAACTGCTCGCGCGCAAGATGGGCGTCGCAGCCGACAACCGGGAACTCGACCTGGCGGTGGCGCTGTTCTCCACGACGCTGGTCAGTGCGTGCCGCGATCTCGTCGAGGACCGTGACGGCGTGCCTCTCGGACCGGAGGTGGTCATGGAGCGCCTCGACCACGCCATGGTCCACGTCGCGCAGTTCGCCGCCGACATGGACGTCAAAGCCGAAGGCTGACAGCCGTATTCGCTATCGGCGGATGCGGGACCCGGCCACCGCCACGGCGACACCCACCAGCAGGATCACCGGTCCGAGCACCGACCACGTCGTGGTGTTGCTCATCGGGCTGCCCCCGACCACGCCGAATCCCTGCAGGGTGAACAGCAGACCGAACAGCGCCACGACGACGCCCACACCGATGATCGAAACGCGCATGCCTCGACGGTAGTCGCTACCCCTCGGGAGCGGGCCGGCGCAGGGCGCCCCAGAGTCCGACGCCGATCCCGACGACGGCCCCACCCAGGCCGATCACCCGCTGCCCGCGGGTCAGATCGTCGTGCACGCTCATCCCGCCGAGCAGGTCGGCGGCGTCGGCGCCGCCCGAGGCGAGGAACCACCCGCGGGTGTCGCCGCCGCGCAGCCCCGCCGCGACCAGCAGGCCGCCGATGAGGGCGTCGCGGTATCCCATGGACCGCAGCAGCAGACGCGCCGAGGGACCCGGGTCGTTCGGCTCGCCCCACAGCCGGTTGGCACGCAGCGGATCGACGAGGAACGAGACGCCGGAGGCGAGACGGATGCTGCCCGCGACGAGCGCGGCGCGATCGGTCGGCATGGCAGGCAGCCTAGGTCGGACGGTCGACGCGCCGGGCCGGAATCCCCGACCGCGACGATCAAACTGAGACGTCGCTCAGCAGTCCTCGCTACACACTTACCTAGTCTGCTTTACTAAGGGCGTCCTAACCCCGTACCGAGGAGTTCCAACGCCGTGAGCGCTCCGACCGTCGAGCCCTCGCCGGCACCCGATCGTCGACGTCGCGGCGGCCTCGCGCTGTGGATCCGGCGGCTGGCGATCCCGATCATCCTCGGCTGGATCCTGCTGGTCGCCGTCCTCAACCTCACCGTCCCGCAGCTCGAGATCGTCGGCCAGGAGCGGTCGGTCTCGATGAGCCCGGCCGAGGCGCCGTCGGTGATCGCGATGAAGCGCACCGGTCAGGTGTTCGAGGAGTTCAAGTCCGACAGCTCGGCGATGATCGTGCTCGAGGGTGACCAGGCGCTCGGGGACGACGCGCACCGCTTCTACAACGACATGGTGGACAAGCTCGAGGCCGACACCACCCACGTCGAGCACGTCCAGGACTTCTGGGGCGATCCGCTGACCGAGGCGGGCGCCCAGAGCGACGATCACAAGGCGACCTACGTCCAGGTGTACCTCGCCGGCAATCAGGGCGAGACGCTGGCCAACGAGTCGGTGAAGGCGGTCCAGGAGCTCGTCGAGGGGCTCACTCCCCCGCAGGGCGTCGAGGTCTACGTGACGGGCGGGTCGGCGCTGGCCGCCGATCAGCAGATTGCCGGCGACGACAGCGTCCGCATGATCGAGATGGCGACGTTCGGCGTCATCATCACGATGCTGCTGCTGGTCTACCGCTCACTGAAGACGGTGTTCCTCACCCTCGTCCTGGTCGTCCTCGGATTGGCGGCGTCACGCGGGGTGGTGGCCTTCCTGGGTCACCACGAGCTGATCGGCCTGTCCACGTTCGCCACCCAGCTGCTGGTGACGCTCGCCATCGCCGCCACCACCGACTACGCGATCTTCCTCGTCGGGCGATATCAGGAGGCCCGCACCCTCGGCGAGGACCGGGAGTCGGCCTACTACACGATGTTCCACGGCACGGCGCACGTCGTGCTGGGTTCGGGCATGACCATCGCGGGCGCCACGTTCTGTCTGTCGTTCACCCGGCTGCCGTACTTCCAGTCGCTGGGCGTCCCGCTCGCCGTCGGCATGACGGTCGCGGTGATCGCGGCGCTGACGCTGGGCCCGGCGCTGATCACCGTCACCACCCGCTTCGGCTGGCTGGAGCCCAAGCGCGCCATGCGGATCCGCGGATGGCGCAAGATCGGCGCGGTCATCGTGCGCTGGCCCGGCCCGGTGCTGCTGGGCACGCTCGCGCTGTCCCTGATCGGACTGCTCACGCTGCCCGGCTACGAGCCCAACTACAACGACCGCAACTACCTGCCGGCCAGCTTGCCCGCCAACCAGGGATTCGCCGCGGCGGAGCGGCACTTCGACCCCGCCCGGATGAACCCCGAACTCCTGATGGTCGAGACCGACCAGGATCTGCGCAACTCGGCGAGCTTCCTGGTGATCGACAAGATCGCGAAGGCGGTGTTCCGGGTGCCGGGCATCGGCAGCGTCCAGGCCATCACCCGTCCCGACGGCAAGCCCATCGAGTTCAGCACCATTCCGGCGCAGATGGGGTTGAGCGGCGTCAACCAGGACCTCAACCGCAGCTACAACCAGGACCGCATGGCCGATCTGCTCGCGCAGGCCGACGACCTGGAGAACACCATCGGCACGCTGACCAAGATGAACTCGCTGATGGGCGAGATGAACGCCGTCACGCAGGAGATGGTGATCAAGACCAAGGCGATGTCGGTCGACGTCGCCGAACTCCGGGACAGCATCTCGAACTTCGACGACTTCTTCCGCCCGATCCGCAGCTACTTCTACTGGGAGCCGCACTGCTACGACATCCCCGGCTGCTGGGCCTTCCGGTCGGTGTTCGACACCCTCGACGGCATCAACACCACCAGTGACGACATCCAGCAGCTCGTTCCCGACCTCGAACGGTTGGCCGAACTGCTCCCGCAGCTGCAGGCGCTCATGCCGGGGCAGATCGAGACCATCAAGTCGCAGAAGACCATGCTGCTCACCCAGTACGCCACGCAGTCCGGCATCCAGGATCAGCAGGCGGCGGCCGGGGAGAACCAGACCGCGATGAGCGACGCGTTCAACGACGCGTGGAACGACGACTCGTTCTACCTGCCGCCGGAGATCTTCGACAACGCGGACTTCCAGCGCGGCATGGACAGCTTCATCTCCCCCGACGGCAAGTCCGTGCGCTTCATCGTGTCCCACGAGGGCGACCCGCTGTCCGCCGACGGCATCGACCGGATCGACGCGATCAAGCAGGCCACGACCGAGGCCATCAAGGGCACGCCGCTCGAGGGATCGCGGGTCTACCTGGGCGGTACGGCGTCTGCGTTCAAGGACATGCGGGACGGCAACGGCTACGACATGCTGATCGCCGGCATCGCCGCGCTGTCCCTGATCTTCATCATCATGCTGATCATCACCCGTAGCCTGGTGGCCGCGGCCGTCATCGTCGGCACCGTCGTGCTCTCGCTGGGTGCGTCGTTCGGCATCTCGGTGCTGGTGTGGCAGCACGTCCTCGGGATCCCGCTGCACTTCATGGTCATGGCCATGGCCGTCATCGTGCTGCTCGCCGTCGGCGCCGACTACAACCTGCTGCTGGTGGCGCGCCTCAAGGAGGAGATCCACGCCGGGGTGAAGACCGGCATCATCCGCGCGATGGGCGGCACCGGCTCGGTCGTGACGGCCGCCGGTCTGGTGTTCGCGTTCACGATGATGGCGATGATGGTCAGCAAGATGACCGTCGTGGCGCAGGTGGGCACGACGATCGGGCTGGGTCTGCTGTTCGACACGCTGGTGATCCGCGCGTTCATGACACCGTCGATCGCCGCCCTGATGGGCCGCTGGTTCTGGTGGCCGCAGGTGGTGCGCGAGCGTCCGCTGTCGGCGTCGCCGCTACACCGGTAGCTACCGCCCGAAGCCGGCGTCGCGCAGCGCCTGAGCCATCGCGCCCGCCGCGGGTGCGGCGTCCTTGCGGTCGGATCGCTTGCCCGCGTTGGCATTTCGTTTGTCGGTCTGCCCCTGGCCGGGACGGTCGCGACGCGGCGCGCCGCCGGGGCCGCCCCGTTCGGTGCGCTCGGGCTTGCGGCCCTGTTCGCGCTGCGGCGCGTCCTTGAGGCGCAGGGTCAGCCCGATGCGCTGCCGGTCCACGTCGACCTCGAGCACCTTGACCCGCACCACCTGACCGGACTTCACCACCTCGTGGGGGTCGGAGACGAAGCGCTCGGCCATCGCGGACACGTGGACCAGACCGTCCTGGTGCACGCCGACGTCGACGAACGCCCCAAACGCGGCCACGTTGGTCACCACACCCTCGAGGATCATCCCGACCTTGAGGTCGGACACCTTCTCGACGCCCGCGGCGAAGGTCGCGGTGGTGAAGGCGGGCCGCGGGTCACGGCCCGGCTTCTCGAGTTCGGCGAGGATGTCGGTGACCGTCGGGATGCCGAACCGGTCGTCGGCGAACTCGGCGGGCCGCAACGACCGCAGCGACCGTTCGTCGCCGATCAGTTCGGCGAGCGTCACGTCCGCCCGGTCGAGGATGCGACGCACCACGGGGTACGACTCCGGGTGCACGCCCGACGCGTCGAGCGGATCGTCGCCGTCGGTGATCCGCAGGAAGCCGGCGCACTGCTCGAATGCCTTGGGACCCAACCGCGGAACGTCGAGGAGCGCCTTGCGGCTGGGGAACCGGCCGCTCTTCTCGCGGTGCGAGACGATGGCCTCGGCGAGTGAGTCGGTGACGCCGGAGACGCGTGCGAGCAGCGGCACCGATGCGGTGTTGAGGTCGACGCCGACGGCGTTCACGGCGTCCTCCACCACGGCGTCGAGGCTGCGGGCCAGCGTGCCCGGGGTGACGTCGTGCTGGTACTGCCCGACGCCGATCGACTTCGGTTCGATCTTCACCAGTTCGGCCAGCGGATCCTGCAGCCGCCGGGCGATGGACACCGCGCCGCGCAGCGTGACGTCGAGACCGGGGAGCTCGTGCGAGGCGTAGGCCGACGCCGAGTACACCGATGCGCCCGCCTCGCTGACCATCGCCTTGGCGGGCGGGGCGGCACCCGCGGTGCGGATGTCGGCGACGAGTTCGGTTGCGAGCGCATCGGTCTCACGTGAGGCGGTGCCGTTGCCGATCGCGATCAGCTGCACGCCGTGGCGGGCGACCAGTGCGGCGAGCGTGGCCTTGGCGGCGTCCCACTGCCGCTGCGGCTGGTGCGGGAAGATCGCGCAGGTGTCGAGCACCTTGCCGGTGCCGTCGACGACGGCGACCTTGACACCGGTGCGGAAGCCGGGATCCAGGCCCAGCGTGGTGCGCGTCCCCGCGGGCGCGGCGAGCAGGAGGTCCTTGAGGTTGCGGGCGAAGACCGCCACCGCGTCCTCCTCGGCGCGCTGCCGCAGCCGGATCCGCGCGTCCACCGACGCCGACACCATGAGCTTGACCCGCCACGCGAACCGCACGGTGGTCGCCAGCCACGGCGTCGCCGCGCCGGGTCCGCTCAGGTCGATGCCGAGCGCCTGGGCCACCATGGCCTGGTAGACCGCGTCGTCGCCGCCGTCGAACGTCAGGGACAGCACCTGCTCCTTCTCGCCGCGCATCACCGCGAGCACGCGGTGCGACGGCATCTTCTCCAGCGGCTCCGAGAAGTCGAAGTAGTCGCGGAACTTCTGCCCCGCCGCGCTGGCCGCGACCTCGTCGGAGAACGGCGTCGTGCGCACGGCGCCGTCGGCCCAGAACTTGGCGCGCACCGCCCCGACGAGTTCGGCGTCCTCGGCCGCGCGCTCGATCACGATGTGCCGGGCGCCGTCGAGGGCGGCGGCGGTGTCGGCGACGTCGCCGGTGACGAACTCCCCCGCCGCGTCCTCGGGGTTCAGCGTCGGGTCGGCGAGCAACCGCTCCGCGAGCGGCTCCAGGCCGGCCTCCCGCGCGATCTGCGCCTTGGTCCTGCGCTTGGTCTTGTACGGCAGGTACACGTCCTCGATGCGCGACTTGGTCTCGGCGGTCAGCAGAGCGGTACGGAGTTCGTCGGTGAGCTTGCCCTGCTCCTCGATGGACGCGAGGACGGCGGTCCGGCGCGCGTCGAGTTCGCGCAGGTATGCCAGCCGTTCCTCGAGGGTCCGGAGCTGCCCGTCGTCGAGGCTGCCGGTGACTTCCTTGCGGTAGCGCGCGATGAACGGAACCGTCGACCCCTCGTCGAGCAGGCGGACGGCTGCGGCGACCTGCGACTCGGCAACGGCGAGTTCCGCAGCGAGACGGGCGTTTACGGTCTTGACGGCGGGGGTCGAAGTCACGCGGGAACCCTACCGAACGACCCCGACGCGGTGACGCGCACCGACCGCGCGTGTCCGGTCGCGCCGCCGCGAAGCCTGGTCGCCGACGCGATCGGACGATCGGTCAAAAACCGCACCGGAGCAGCACGTGCAGTGTTAGCCTACGACCGTTAGTGAGCTTGCCCGTGACGATGCCGGCCGGTCTCGAGTGGACCAGGACGCGGCACCCATCACCCGGACCGGGGACCCCGTGAGCACTGCAGCCGACCGCGCCGCGCAACTGGACCTGGTTGCCCGCCTGAAGTCCGCGTATCCGGAATTGCCGGACGCACCGACCCCCGACCTGCTGGACCACGACCGCTTCGTCGCGTACATGAAGCCGGTGCACGACGTGGGTGGCGAGCCCGACGTCCCGATGAAGTACGAGAACAAGGACTACGAGTACTGGGAGCACATGACCTACGTGCTCTCGAAGGTCCTCGCGTGGCGCGGCATCTGGCTGTCGGAGGAGCGACGCCGGATGGGCAACGTCGACGTGGGCCGTGCGATCTACCATGGCCTGCCGTACTACGGGCGGTGGCTGTGGGCGTGCGCTCGGATCCTCGTCGAGAAGCACCACATCGGCCTGACCGAACTCACCGAGCGGATGGCGGAGGTCCAGGAGCGCTACCGGGGTGGGCTCGACGGCACCAAGCTGGAGGCTCGTCCCACGGGCGAGGGAGACGGCTCGCAGGTCGTCCGCAACGCCCACCACCTGCACGCCGTCGGCAAGGGCGACCCGCAGGTCTACGCGGGGAAGGCCGGGACCCCGCGCTTCGCGGTCGGCGACGCCGTGACGGTGCGGGAGCTCCCCGTGCTGTTCTACACGCGCACTCCCGAGTACGTCCGCGGGGCGACCGGTGAGATCGCCGCGGTGTCCTACGAGAGCCCGGCCGCCGAGGACGAGACCTGGGACATCCCCGACGCGCCGCCCGAATGGTTCTACGTCGTCAGCTTCAGACAGGCCGACCTCTGGCACGGCTACACCGGAACCGCGAGCGACACGCTGCGCACCGAGATCCCCGAGCACTGGCTGACCCCGGCCGTCTGAGCCCGCCACCACGACGACGATTGGAACCGATGGACATGTCAGACCACGGACACGACCACGACCACGACCACGACCACGACCACGACCGCACGGTGAAGCCGATGGTCGACGAGGTCACCGACTTCGAGGTGCTCGAGATCGCCGTGCGCGAGCTGTGCATCGAGAAGGGCATCTTCACCGCCGAGGAGCACCGCCGCTTCACGGAGTTCGCCGAGCAGATCGGTCCCACCCCGGCCGCCCGGCTGGTGGCCCGCGCCTGGCTCGACCCGGACTTCAAGACATTGGCACTCGCCGAGCCCATGACGGCGAGCAAGGAGGTCGGCGTCGACTGGATGGAGCCGACGGGTTTCGGCACGCCCAGCGACTTCACCGCCTTCCAGATCCTCGCCGACACCCCGCACGTCCACCACGTCATCGTCTGCGCGCTCTGCTCCTGCTATCCCCGCCCCATCCTGGGCAACAGCCCGGAGTGGTACCGCACGCCCAACTACCGCAGCCGGCTGGTCCGGTACCCGCGTCAGGTGCTGTCCGAGTTCGGGCTCTATCTGTCCGACGACGTCGAGGTCCGCGTGCAGGACTCCAACCAGAAGCACCGCTTCATGGTCATGCCGATGCGGCCCGAGGGCACCGACGGCTGGACCGAGGACCAGCTGACGGAGATCGTCACCCGTGACTGCGTCATCGGTGTCGCGCTGCCCAAGCCGGGAGTGACGACCAACGTCATCGTCGACACCCGTCGCGCCGTCCACCCGGTCGGCGAATGACCGGGCACGCTCCGCTCACCGACATCGTCGCGCGGAACCAGGTGTGGCCGGAGATGGCGGCCAAGTACGGGGTGGAGAACCCGGTCCCGCCGTGGAAGACCAGTCTCGACGGACTGTGCGACGCGCTCGACCACGCGTCCTGTGACGCCGACGTACCCAGTTTCAAGGAGCGGCGCGACGAGGAGGACTCTCTCGCGGCGACGGTCTACGCCGACCTGCCGTATCCGGAGAGCCAGCTGGTCTCCCTCGCCCATTCGCTGCTGGAACGCGGTGTGATCACGGAGTCGGAACTTTCGCAACGGCTGTCGGCGGTGCGGGCTCGACTCGAAGCCTGACCGGCTTCACCGTCGGGGTCAGTGACACGATGAGACGATGGCACGACCCCGGACCGCGACCCTCACCAGGGACAAGGTCGTCGACGCCGCGATCGACTTGATCGGCGCGCACGGTCTGGAGGCGTTCAGCCTGCCGAAGCTGGCCTCGACCCTCGGCGTCCGCGCACCGTCGCTCTACCACTACTTCACCGACAAGGACGATCTGTTGGCGTCGGTCGCGCGGGTCGTGGCCACGCCGACCGTCGACCCCGGCGCGCCCACCGGCGACTGGATGGACGTGCTGGTCGGCCAGGCCGTCGCCCTGCGCAGCAGGATCGTCGCGCACCCGCACTGCGCGCCTCTGCTGGTCCGCTTCATGCCGCGTGACGACATGTTCGGCGAGTACGAGCAGACCTGCCAGTTCCTGTCCGCCGCCGGGGTTCCCGCGCGCCTGCACGTCTCGATCGTGGACGGGCTGACGGCGCTCACGATCGGGGCCGCCTTCCTCCGCGAGAACGCCGCGGACTACGCCGACAGCGGGCCGGGTCCCTCGCCCGACGCGGCCACCCATCCCGCGCTGCGCGACGCCCTCGACGCCGTCGAGGGGCAGAGCCCCGACGAGTTGTTCGCGGGCTTCCTGCGCTGCTACCTGGCGGGTGTGCTGCGCGACGCCTGACCTGCGCTGACCCGGGCCGCCGCGGCGGCGCCCACGAAGCAGGCCAGCGAGGTCCAGCCCTCGACGCCGTCGAGGCCGTTCTTCGCCATCAGCACCAGCGCGACGCCCGCGGCGCAGATCAGCGCACCGGCGACGACCGAGCGGACACCGGTCGACGTCACCGAGGCGTCCCACCACGGCAGGCGCCGGTGCTCGAGCGGTGAGAGCA
The DNA here is from genome assembly GCF_056679845.1 of Mycobacterium sp. PTI7. NCBI lineage: Bacteria > Bacillati > Actinomycetota > Actinomycetes > Mycobacteriales > Mycobacteriaceae > Mycobacterium > Mycobacterium sp. PTI7. The sequence goes on along the minus strand of NZ_CM155252.1, from coordinate 1,895,688 downwards.
GCCAGAACGCCGCGGCCATGACGACCGCGAAGACCACTGCCCGCAGCGCCAGCAGACCCCAGAAGCCGGGGGCGTCGACGTCCCAGGCGTCGAGGCCGACGGCGTGCAGGGCGAAGGTGGCGACGGCGATGGCCGGGATGTGCCACAGGTAGATGGTCATCGCGCCGCCGTTGCCGACCTTGACCACGTGCCACACCCGGGGCCGCTGAGCCCATCGCCGGATCGGGTCGGCTGCGGCGACGAACAGGCAGGACATCCAGGTGCAGTGCAACGCGAGCAGCAGCGTGGGCGGCGAGACGTTCGACAGGCGTTCGGCACCGGTGACCACCAGCGACACCTCGTAGGGGCCGGCGATCACGAGCGCCACCTGCGCCGCCAGCGCGGTGGCTGCGACGACGAGCGCGGCACGGCGGCTGATCAACGACTTCGCGTAGGCGACGCCGATCACCACGGGGATCAACCAGACGACGACGAAGTTGAGCGCACCCGCCTCCGGGGTGCCGACGGCGATGCGGACGGCGTCGATGCCGGCGGCGCCCGCGAGCAGTCCCGCGACCACGGCGGCGACGGCCCGGCCGGTGCGCAGCCGGGTCAGTGCCGGCACGAAGGCCAGCGCCACCAGGTAGACGCCGAGGAACCACAGCAGCGCGACGGATTCCCGGCCGATCCCGGCGGCGGACTCGGCGCCGAGGACGAGCCGCACGACCAGCAGGCCCACCGACCAGGCGGCGAGGTACCAGAACACCGGCCGGCACAGTCGCTGCGCCCGCGCGAACAACCAACTGCCCCAAGCAATTCCGTTCTGCCAGCCGTAGGCACCCGCGGCACCCCCGGCCAGGAAGAACAGCGGCATCACCTGCACCACCCACGTGATCGGTGCCAGCGGTGGCACCTCCCCGAGCAGGTTCCCGATCCGCAGGCCGCGGGTGTCGATCGTGGCCAGCAGCAGTGCGCAGTGCCCGAACATCACCACCACGAGGGCGGCGATGCGGGCGACGTCGACGGCGCGGTCGCGGCCCAGGCGCGTGCCGTCGGCGGCGACGCGCGGGTCCGACGTGGTCTCCGAGAGCGGCATGTCTCAAGCATGCCGGGTTCGCGTGCGCCGGGCCACGAGTAGGACTACGCGTTCGCCGACTACGGGGGCGATGCCCCCACCTGCGGAAACCGACGTTTCGGTCCCACCGTTACCTTGCTGTTATCGTGCCATTCATGGGACGGCACTCGATGGCCAAGCCCCGGCGCCGCCGCCGCTGGTCGGTCGCCGTGGCTGCCGTCGTCGTTCCCGTCGCCGCGTTCCTGTCGTCGGGCACCGCGAGCGGCCCCTCGACGGCCGGTGCGACGGCCGCACTCCAGGCCAGCGGGGCCGAACTCGTCGCCGCACCGGTGCCGGTGCGCGCCATGCGGAACGCCGCGTTCGTGTTCAACCCCGATGCCGGCGAGTCGGTGGTGCTCAGCGCCAGCGCCGCGAGCCGCAGCCACCGGCGCGTACTGCCCCAGGGTGTCGCCCCCGAGACCGGCCTGCAGGTCAAGACCATCTTGGCGGCACGGTCCGTCAGTGCCGTGTTCCCCGAGGTCACGGCCATCGGCGGGCTCCGACAGGACTATCTGAAGTGGCATCCCAACGGTCTCGCGATCGACGTGATGATCCCGGGGTGGGACACCGATGCCGGCAAGGCACTAGGCAACGAGGTGGTGGCCTACGTGCTGGCCAACAAAGAGCGGTTCGGCCTCGACCACGTCATCTGGCGGCAGATCATCTGGTCGAAGAGTCGTGCGGCCCCGCACGTGATGACGCACTCCGGGTCCGCCGACGCCGACCACTTCACCCACGTGCACATCGCCACCGAGGGCGGCGGTTACCCGACGGGCCTCGAGACGTACTTCGGCTGACGGTGTCGCTCGTCATTCGGGGACACGGCGCACCGTGCGTTACGTTGCACTCGATGCGTTCCACGATGACCCTGCTCGCCGTCCTCCTGGGGATCGCGCTGACGATCGCGGCGCCGCCCGCGGGCGCCCAGCCGCCGATGCCCGACCTCGGCGGTTACGACCAGGTGGCCCCCGAGCCGTTCCTCTCCCCCGTCGGCGAGGCCTACTTCCAGACACCCGACGGGCTGCTGTGCGCGATCCTGCCGGCCCGCGGCACCGCCGGCTGTGACGGACAACTCCCCGCCACGCTGCTCGGCGTCAACGAGATCGCGATGGCCGACGACGTCGACTCCCGAGGTCTGCGCGCCACCGCCAACTCACGCTTCGTGAAGACGTCCGGCGACGCCGCCCCGGTGCTGCACGACGGTCAGAAGCTCGTGGTCGGCGACATCGAGTGCGCCGTCGGCCCCGGGCCGCGGACCGCGTGCACGAAGGGCGCCCCGGTGGCGCAGTGGATGGTGATCTCACCCAGCCGCACCGGCATCGGTCCCGCCACCGACGGCCTGCCCGCGGGCTTCCCCGACCCGAACGACTACGTCGTGGGCGACGACACCTACGTCGTCGGCTCGGGCCCCAAGAACCTGTTCCCGGTCTTCACCGTCGACGGCGGGCTGACCTGTTCGATCGTCGTGTTCAGCGGCGGCGAGATCGGTTGCGACGGCCCGCTGCCACGGGTCACCGGCGGCGAGAACGAGGTCTTCACCCAGCTGCCCGGCCCCAGCGGCATCCGCCGCGTCGACGACGGCAAGTTCGACACCCCGGCGTACCCCGGGAACGTCCGGAAGCTGCCCGTCGGATACCGCATCAACGGCATCGGATCGACGTGCATGGCCATCACCGGCGGGGTCGCGTGCTACGGCGCGATCGGCGGTCCCGCACAGGGTTTCAAGGTCACCCCGGAGGGCACGACGACGTTCGGCGGCTCCGCGCCCGTGCCCGTGCCGGCCGTCCCGCCGGGCCGCTGACGTCCCTTCCTGCGCCAGTAGTGCCCGACACGGCCGATCGGTGCCGGCTCCGTCGCCGGTGACGGGGACCCCCGTCGCAATCGCACCCATGTCGGACCGCGTGGCTAACCTGTCCCCAGGGGAAAGTCGATCGGCGCCCGTCCTCCGGGTCGGTGGCGATCGGTGGGTGACGGCGGCCGGCACGTCCGCCGAGGCGGCGGCAAGGGGGGCACGATGGCGAACGACTCCAATGACGGTGTGGGCAAGGTCGTCGGTGGTGTCATCTTCGGGGCCTTCGTCATCGTCTCGCTCATCCCGAAGGAGGTCTGGATCGCCCTGGGCGTGCTCGCCGTCGTCGCGATCCTGATCGCCGGAACCTCCTGGGCGGTATCCGCGAACGCGAGGCGTCGTGAAGAGGCGGCGGCGCGGGCGGAGGAGGAACGCCGTGAACGGGCCGCCACGGAGAAGCGCGAGCGTGAGGAGAATGCGTTGCGGCAGAAGCAATTGCGTCTCAAGCTCCTCGGCCGACAGAACGCGACGCGAGTCGAGACCGCGCTCGCCGCGATCAAGCAGGTGAAGGCCTCGGAGGCCGCTCGAGCCGGATGGCTCGGCGACGTCGACTTCACCTCCGACATCCGCGAGATCACCGACAAGTTCCAGAAGGCGTACGCGCTGCAGGACGTCGCGAGCCAACTGTCCGCCCTGAGCAAGCCGAGTCCCGACGATCGCAAGATCCTCAAGGAGGCGAAGGACACCGCGGCGGAACTCGAACACGCAGCCAGGCAGCGGGTCGAACTCATCGGCCAGTGCGCCACCGAGGCGCGCCGCATCGACGAGTCGTTGCGCACCGAGCGCGAGGACGCACGCGTCGCCGAGCAACGCGCCAAGCTGCACGGAAAGCTGGGCGGCATGCTGTACGGCATCGAGGCGGCGCCGACGTCGACGCCGACCGACTCCGCGGCCGATGCGGTGATGGCGCGAGTGCAGGCCTACCGCGAGATCAAGAGTCAGATCGCGCAGGCGCGGGGGCACTGACGCGGTGGGGCGAGCGGCTACGACGCCCCGAGCCGCGGCTGCTGCTGGGTGATGCAGTGGATGCCGCCGCCGCGCGCGAAGATGGGCCGCGCGTCGACGCTCACCACCCGCCGGCCCGGATAGGCGTCGCCGAGGATCTCGCCGGCGCGCCGGTCGGCCGACTCCTCGCCGAAGCCGCAGGCGATCACGCCGCCGTTGACGACGTGGTGGTTGACGTAGCTCCAGTCCACGAAACCGTGGGCGTCACGCAGCGTGGCGGGCGCGGGCACGTCGATGACGTCCCACGCGCGGCCCGCGGCGTCCGCCGTGGTCGCCAGGGCCGCCCGCAGCTCCCGCATCACCTGGTGGTCGGGGTGCTCGGGGTCGGCCTGAGCGTGCAGGAGCAGACGGCCCGGCGACGGGATGGTCGCCACGATGTCGACGTGGCCGTTGGTGCCCAGATCGTCGTAATCCCTTGTCAGACCACGGCGTAACCAGATGGCGTGCGTGGCACCGATCGTGCGCGCCATCTCCGCCTCGACCCGCTGCTTGTCGGCGTACGGGTTCCGCCGCGGGTCCAATTGCACGGTCTCGGTGAGCAATACGGTGCCCGCGCCGTCGACGTGGATGCCGCCGCCCTCATTGACCAGGGTCGAGCTGACGATCTCGGCGTCCACCAGGGGCGCGACGGCGCGGACCACCTCCGCCGACTTCGTCCACTCCGCCCAGTCCGGTGACCCCCACCCGTTGAAGGTCCAGTCCACCGCCCCGAGCACGTCGGGGCGGTCGTCGTCGACGACGAACGTGGGACCGAAGTCACGCATCCAGAATTCGTCGAGCGGCACCTCGACGACGTCGATCTCCGCGGACAGCATCCGGCGCGCCCGCTCGATCTCGGAGGGATCGACCACCATGCTCACCGGTTCGAAGTCGAGGACGGCGTGCGCCACGTCGGTCCACGCGGTGTAGCACTCCTCGCGAGCCGCGGTGGTGTCGCCCATCGTGTAGCCCTCACGGGGGAACGCCATCCACGTCCTGTCGTGTGGAGCCGTCTCTGATGGCATGCGCCAAGACATCGGTACCGTCCTTCTTCCTGGAACACCGTCCGTGCCGGACTGCGCGCACGGTACGTCACCGTCGGCAGCAGGGCGCATCCGACGTGAGTATCACCCAAGGCGCTCCCGGCCGACGACCGATGCGGAATGATCGCGCAGGCGCCACCCGACCAGTCGAAGGAATCCGTGCCCGACAGCGAATCGCAGGACCACGACGACGTCGAGAACCTCGCCGACGCACTTCTGTCGGCGATGGAGGAGGACGCCGAGGCCGAGGACACCTCGACGGACCTCATCGGCGCTGCGGCGGGCGCCTTCCGCCGGCTCGCCATCGAATTCGTCCGCCGCTACAACCGCCTCGAGGTGACCACCGAGCTGACGGCGCCCGACGGACCCGTCCTCTTCGTGGCGAACCACGGCTTCGGCGGGATCTTCGACCTCAACGTCTTCGCGGTGAGCGCCACGCTCGAACAGCTCGAGCTTGGAGCGCGAGGTGATCATCCTGACCCACCAGCTGGCGTGGACGCTGGGGGTGGGCAGCCTGATCGAACCCCTCGGTGCTCGGCCGGCCAGTCAGCAGTCCGCCGAGGAGGCGTTCGCGCGGGGCGACCACGTCGCCGTGTTCCCCGGCGGGGACGTCGAATCGGCCAAGGCGTTCGACGAACGCAACCTCGTGAAGTTCGACGGACGTTCGGGCTTCGCCCGGCTCGCCATCGACGCCGGCGTCCCGATCGTCCCCATCGTGACCGCCGGCGCGGGCGAATCCCTGCTGGTGATCTCCAGCGGCGAACGTCTGGCCCGGGCTCTCCGCCTGGACAAGCTCCTCCGCCTCAAGACGGCCCCGATCAGCGTCTCGCTCCCGTGGGGTCTGAACGTCGGCGCCGTCGGCCTGCTTCCCTACCTCCCGTTGCCCACCAAGCTGCTCACCCGCGTGCTGCCCGCCATGCCCGCGGCCGACGGCGAGGACGCCGAGCAGTATGCGGCCCGCGTCCACACCGCGATGCAGGCTGCGCTCACCGACATGACCGCAACGCGAGTGCCCCTCATCGGCTAGCGGGGAATGAATCCCCGACGCCGACCGCTGACCACAGGTGGCGCCGTCACGACGCCGACCGACTTCGCCCACGCACCACGAGGAGACGCCCGTGCCGGAAGCCATCGACTTCGACGAGATGAATCGCAAGGTCATCGCCGAGTTCCGCGAGAACGGCGGCACGGCAGGCGGCGTGTTCGAGGGCAAGCCGCTGGTGCTCGTGCACCACACCGGCGCCAAGTCCGGCACCGAGCGCATCGCGCCGCTGGTGCCCTACGTGGACGGCGATCGCCTGTTCATCTTCGCCAGCAAGGGCGGTACGGACACCAACCCGGACTGGTACCACAACCTGGTGGCCCACCCCGACACCGTCGTCGAGTACGGCACCGAGACGTTCAACGTGACGGCCCGGCTGCTCACCGGTGCCGAACGCGACGAGGTCTACGCCAAGCAGGTCGAGGTGGAGCCCCAGTTCGGGGACTATCAGCGCAAGACCGAGCGCGTCATCCCGGTGTTCGAACTGCAGCGCGTGGGAGGCTGAACCATGGCGATCACCGTGCTGCTGGAATTCACGCTCAAGCCCGAATCAGTCGCCGAGGCACGGGAGTTGATGGGGCGCGAGCTCCAGACGACCCGCGGCTTCGAGGGCAATCTCGCGACCGACGTCATCGTCGACGAGGACGATCCGGCCCACTGGGTCATCTACGAGCGCTGGGAGTCCGTCGAACACGACGAGGCGTACCGCGCGTTCCGGGCCGGCGAGGGCAAGATCGCGGGACTCCCGCCACTGCTGGCGGCCCCACCCGTGAAGATCCGGTACCTCGACACCGACGTCTGAACCCAGACCGACGCGGACCGACCCGAGTCGGGGTCAGTCCGCGTCGGTCGCCGGCCCCGGGTGGAACGACGCCCACGGACCGAGGGCGAATTCGTCGCCGCGCCGACGGATCTCGAGCGCGCCCGCGCCGCCGAAGTGCGCCGGTATCAAGGTCGCCGGCGAAGACGGCCCGATCGCCGCGGGACGACAGCAGGAGCACCGAGTTGCCGGGCGTGTGGCCGGGGGCCGACTCCAGGACGAGGTGTTCATCGATGGTGTACGTCTCGTCCCAGAGCACGGCCTGCCCCGCCCGGTGGATCGGGGCGACGCTGTCGGCGTAGACCAGGCGATCCACCTCCTGCAGACCGTCGCCGCCGTCGGGACCGAAGTGCGCATCGTCTGCGGCGGGGATCAGGTACTGCGCGTGGGGGAATGCGGGCACCCACTGACCGTCCCGGTCGACGGTGTTGCCGCCGACGTGATCGACGTGGACGTGGGTGTTGACCACCACGTCGACGTCGGCGGGATGGACGCCCGCCACCGCGAGCGCGGCGAGCAGGTCGCTCGGCCGCCTGTCGAAGTACGGCGCCATGCCGGGCCGGTCACGATCACTGCCGGCACCCGTGTCGACCACGATGGTCCGCCCGGCGCTCCGCAGGACCCACGTCTGCAGCGCGATGACCACGCGGTCCGTATCGGGCTGCCAGTGGTCGGGCGCCAGCCACTCGGCGTTTCGCGTCCAGGTCTCGGACGGCACGTCCGGCAGGAAGTCGGCAGGGGGCAGGAACGGTTCGTGCCATTCGACGACGCGGATGACCTCGACGTCACCCAACCAGATGCTCTGCACGCGATCGTCGGCGTTCACGCCTCCATCGTGGACGCTCCGCTCGTGGGAGGGCTGGAAGCGCGCCGGACGGCCGACGGGGTCGGCACTACACTTCGGTCAGCGAGACACTGCGCCGGCGAGGGGAACGTCATGTCGAACATCCCGCCGCACCTGCCGGAGCGGTTCCAGCATCCGCCGGGGCCGCCGCCACCGCGGAGCGGGTTCACCGTGACGCGGACGTCGCTGCTGATCACGGGTGCCGTGGTCGCCGTCCTGCTCGCGCTTCTCGTCGTCCTCATCGTGGCCACGACGTAGGACTCCCCGCCGTCGTGTCCGATCGGGAGACTCGCTCGGCGCACGGGCCGGACGTCGCCGGCGTCGCCGCTATGAGTCTGCTCATACCCCCGCCGCGGCTGCACGACGATGTCCGATCGGCCGTCTACCATTCCTGCGGCACACCCATGACCGATGGAAGGGGCGAGCAGTGAGTTATACCGCCGCCGACATCACCGAACTCGACGATGTCCAGCACACACGCCTGCGACCGGCGGTCAACCTCGGGCTGGACGTCCTCAACACCGCACTGCGCGAGCTGGTGGACAACGCGATCGAAGAGGTCGCCGACCCGAGCCACGGCGGATCCACCGTCACGATCACCCTGCACGCCGACGGATCCGTCAGCGTCGCCGACGACGGCCGCGGACTGCCCGTCGACTCCGACCCCGTGAACGGCAAGAACGGCATCGTCAAGACGCTGGGCACGGCGCGAGCGGGCGGCAAGTTCTCCGTGCACGCCGACGCCGCGAGCACCGGAGCGGGCCTGAACGGGATCGGCGCCGCTGCCGCGGTCTTCATCTCCGCGCGTACCGACGTGACCGTGCGCCGCGCGGGCAAGACCTACGTGCAGAGCTTCGGCGGCGGCTACCCGGGCACGTTCGAGGGCAAGGACTTCGACGCCGCCGCCCCGTTCACCCGCGCCGACGCCCAGAAGCTACGCGGCGCCGCCAACCGCAAACCCGACGCACATGGCACGGACGTGCGCATCCTCTTCGACGCGACCGTGGTGCCGGACTCGACCGTGGACGTCAACGAGGTGCTGCTGCGGGCGCACGCGGCGGCGCGCATGTCCCCCGGCGTGCACCTCTACGTCGTCGACGAGGGCTGGCCGGGCGACGAGGTGCGGCCCCAGCTGCTCGAACCGTTCAGCGGCCCCTGGGGAACCGACACGCTGCTCGACCTCATGTGCGTCGCCGCCGGCACCCCCGTGCCCGGCGTGCGCGCGGCGGTCGACGGGCGCGGCGAGTACACCACCGGCCGCGGGCCGACCCCGTTCCGCTGGTCCCTGACCGCCGGCCCCGCCGAACCGGCCACCGTCTCGGCGTTCTGCAACACCGTGCGCACGCCCGGCGGCGGATCGCACCTGACCGCAGCGGTGAAGGGACTGTCCGAGGCGCTGGCCGACCGGGCGTCACGCATCCGCGACCTGGGACTGGCCAAGGGCGAGGACGGCCCGGAGGCACAGGACTTCGCGGCGGTGACCGCACTCGCCGTGGACACCCGGGCGCCCGACGTGGCGTGGGACTCCCAGGCCAAGACCGCCGTGTCGTCCCGGTCGCTCAACGTCGCGATGGCGCCCGACGTGGCCCGCAGCGTCACCATCTGGGCCGCCAACCCGGGCAACGGCGACGCCGTATCGCTGTGGACCAAGCTCGCGCTCGAGGCCGCCAGGGCGCGGCGCAGCGCGGAGGGCGCCAAGGCCCGATCCCGTGCCGCGTCGAAGGCGAAGGGGCTCGGCACCAACCTCTCCCTGCCGCCGAAGCTCCTGCCCAGCCGCGAGACCGGACGTGGGTCGGGCGCCGAACTGTTCCTGTGCGAGGGCGACTCCGCGCTGGGCACCATCAAGGCTGCCCGCGACGCCACCTTCCAGGCGGCCTTCCCGCTGAAGGGCAAGCCGCCCAACGTGTATGGGTTCACGCTGAGCAAGGCGCGGATCAAGGACGAATTCGACTCGATCGAGCGGATCCTGGGCTGCGGAGTCCGCGACAACTGCGACCCGGAGTCCTGCCGGTACGACCGGATCCTCTTCGCATCCGACGCCGACCCCGACGGCGGCAACATCAACTCCAGCCTCATCTCGATGTTCCTGGACTTCTACCGGCCGCTGGTCAAGGCCGGGATGGTCTACGTGACGCTGCCGCCGCTGTTCGTGGTCAAGGACGGCCAGGAGCGGATCTACTGCCAGGACGAGTCCGAGCGCGACGCCGCCGTGACCCAGCTGCGCGCCACCTCGCGACGCAAGGTGGAGGTGCAGCGCAACAAGGGCCTCGGCGAGATGGACGCCGACGACTTCTGGAACACGGTGCTGGATCCGCAGCGGCGCACCGTCATTCGGGTGCATCTCGACGACGGCGACCCGAAGCTGCATCACACCCTCTTCGGCGGGCCGCCCGAGGGTCGGCGGACGTGGATGGCGGACGTCGCCTCCCGCGTCGACACCGCTGCTCTCGATCTGACCTAGGAGAACGACGACCGTGACCGCCACCCTGGACGTCCCCGAGCAGAACCCGGACCTGGTGCTCGACCAGAGCGCCGACGACTACTGGAACCACTACCAGCTGACGTTCGCGCTCTACAGCGTCAGCGACCGTGCCATCCCGTCGGCGTTCGACGGGCTCAAGCCCGGCCAGCGTCGCCTGCTCTACCAGATGCACGAGTCCCGGCTGCTGCCCGGCAACAAGCCGCAGAAGTCGTCCAAGGTCTGCTCGGCGGTAACCGGCAACCTGCACCCGCACGGCGGGGCGTCGATGTACGGGGCGGCCGCGCTGATGGCCGCGGAGTTCCAGCGCGTGAAGGTCATCGACGGACAGGGCGCGTTCCCCCGCATCCAGGGCGACATCCCCGCCGCCGACCGGTACACCGAGATGCGGCTGTCGGCGCCCGGCGCCGCGTTGACCGCCGAACTCGACGACCACGCCGTACCGATGGTGCAGACGTTCGACGGCGAATGGGTCGAACCGACGGTGCTGCCCGCGCGGTGGCCGGTCCTCCTGTGCAACGGCGCCGTCGGCATCGCCGAGGGGTGGGCCACCAAGGTGCCGGCCCACAACCCGCGCGAGATCATGGCCGCCTGCCGGGCACTGCTGAAGACGCCGAACATGACCGACGACCGGTTGGTCAAGATGATCCCCGGCCCCGATTGGGGCTGCGGCTCGACGGTGGTCGGCACCGCCGGCCTGCGCGAGTACATCACCACCGGCCGCGGGCTGTTCACCGTGCGCGGCACGGTCTCGGTGGACGGCAAGAACGTCATCGTGACCGAGCTGCCGCCCGGAGTCGCGAGCAACACCGTGCAGGAACGGATCCGGGCGCTGGTCGAATCCGGCGAGCTGGCCGGCGTCGCCGACATGTCCGACCTGACCGACCGCCGCAACGGCCTGCGGATCGTGGTGACCGCGAAGCGCGGCCACAGCGCCGAGCAGATCCGCGAGCAGCTGCTCGCCCTCACGCCGCTGGAGTCTTCGTTCGCCGCCAGCCTCGTCGCGCTCGACGAGGACCGGGTGCCGCGCTGGTGGTCGGTACGGGAACTGATCTCGGCGTTCCTGCACCTGCGTGACTCGGTGGTGTTGCGCCGCAGCGAGTATCGGCTGGAGAAGGTCGCGGCGCGGCGCCATCTGGTGTCGGGTCTGATGACGATTCACCTCGACATCGACGCCGCGGTCGCCGTGATCCGCGGCTCCGACACCGTCGACGAGGCCCGCCAGGGCCTGCAGGACCGGTTCGCCATCGATGCCGTTCAGGCCGATTACGTTCTGGCCCTGCAGTTGCGACGGTTGACCAAGCTCGACGTCATCGAACTGCAGGCCGAGGCCGAGAAGCTCGACGCCGAGTTCCTGGAGTTGACGGAGCTGGTGTCCAATCCCGAGGCACGCCGGGTGGTGATCGACGAGGAACTCGTCGAGACCGCGAAGCTGTTCAAGGGTCCCGAGTTCGACCGCCGAACCGTGCTCGACTACGAGGCCACCCCCACCGTGACGGCCGGCGACGAGGACGGCGCCAAGGAGCGCAAGGTCAACGCCGCGTGGCGACTCGACGATCGCGGCGTCTTCTCGGACAGCCACGGTGATCTGCTGAACTCCGGGCTCGGCTGGGCGGTGTGGACCGACGGCCGGGTGAAGTTCACCAACGGCAGCGGACTGCCGTACAAGATTCGCGACATCCCTGTCGCACCCGACATCACCGGCCTCCTTCGATCCGGCGTGATGGCGCCCGGTTCGCACCTGGCGCTGGTCACGCGCCGCGGCAAGGTGCTGCGCATCGATCCCGCCGCCGTGAACCCGCAGGGCGCCGCGGGCAACGGCGTCGCCGGGGTCAAGCTGGCCGCCGACGGCGACGAGGTGATCGCTGCCCTGCCGCTCACCTGCGGCAACGGCGAGGCGATCCTCTCGGTCTCCGAGAAGGCCTGGAAGGTCACCGAAGTCGCCGACATCCCGGTCAAGGGTCGCGGTGGCGCCGGCGTCGGCTTCCACCCGTTCGTCGCAGGCGAATCGGCGTTGATGGCGGCCGCAGTGTCGGCGACCGGATTCGTCCGCGGCACCAGGGCCGTCCGGGCCGAGAAACGCGCCAAGGCGTCGATCAAGGGATCCGGTGCGGACGTGACGCCGGCGGAGTAGACCCGCTCCCCTCGCGCATCACCCGGACGTGTCGGACCCCTCTGGAATGATGGGGTCATGTCCAGCACGGCAACGGCTTTGGCGCCACCGGCCACCCCGGCCGAGCGCCTCGACGCGCTGTTCGACCAACTGGCCGAGCTGACCGGACAGCGCAACGCCATCGACGGCCAGATCGTCGACATCATCGCCGAGATCGACGGCGACCAACTCTGGGGAGCCACCGGCGTCCGCTCCATCGCCGCCCTCGTCGCCTGGAAGACCGGCGCCGCACCCCGCACCGCCGAAACCTTCGTCGCCGTCGCCCACCGCGCCGACCAGTTCCCCCGCTGCGTCGACGGACTCCGCGAAGGCCGACTGTCTTTGGATCAGGTCGGGGTCATCGCCGAACGCGCCGCCGACGGGTCCGACGACCACTACGTCGACCTCGCCGCCGTCGCCACCGTCACCCAACTCCGCAGCGCCGTGAAACTCGAACCCCGCCCCGACCCCACACCCAAGCCAGAACCCACGTCCTTCATCACCAAGACCGTGGGACCCAACGAGGACTACGTCACCTGGAAGATCCGCCTGCCCCGCCTCGACGCCGCCAGATTCGACGCCGCCCACCAGTCCCACCGCGACGCGCTGATCGCCGACTGGAAGGCCGACCACGATGCGAACTCCGACTCCGGCCAGGCTCCGCCGTTCCCCGACGGCGTCGACGCCTTCATGTCCCTCATCGAGGCCGGCTGGGACACCGACGTGGCCCGCCGCCCCCACGGGCAACGCACCACCGTCGTCGTGCACGTCGACGTCGACAAACCCGCCGCCACACTCCATCTCGGTCCGCTGCTCACCGACGACGAACGCCGCTACCTGCTCTGCGACGCCACCTGCGAAGTCTGGTTCGAACGCCAGGGCCGGCCCATCGGCGCCGGACGGACCACCCGCACCATCAACCGCCGGCTACGCCGCGCCCTCGAGCACCGCGACCAGTGCTGCGCGGTCCCCGGCTGCGGTGCCACCCGCGGTCTGCACGCCCACCACATCGTGCACTGGGAGGACGGCGGCGCCACCGAACTCGACGACCTGATACTGCTCTGCCCCTACCACCACCGGCTGCACCACAGCGGCCGGCTCGGCATCACCGGCACAGCCCACCAACTCGTCATCACCGACGCCGACGGCCGTCACCTCACCGGCGCATCCCTGGCCCGCCCACCCACCACAGCACCACCGGACGTCCCACCCTGCCCCGGCCCACTCGGCGAACGCGCCCAATGGTGGTGGTACACCCCGTTCGAACCGCCACCCACCAACGACAACTAGCGCCCGTCGGTGGCGTCGAGCGCCACCTGATCCCCACCCGACTACGGTCGGACTGGTGAGAAAATCGCGCACCCACCTAGGAGCCGCCGGCGTCGTCGTGTGCACGCTGGCAGCGGCGGCGTGCGGGCAGTCCCCGGTTCTGCCGTCGGGGACGGGTACGTCGACGGTGCGAGCCGAGACCACCACCGCACCGCCGCCCGTGGTCGTCGAGGTGACTCCGACCGGTGACTTCTCCGCGGTGTCGCGTCTCGTCGACGACGCGATCGCGGCGCGACGCCTGCCCGGCGCCGTGGTGCAGGTCGGTCACGCGGGCAAGGTCGTCTTCCGGCAGGCCTTCGGGTCACGCAAGCTCGACGGCGAACCCGGACTCGACGGCGTCCCCGCGCCCGCGGAACCGATGACCGAGGACACCATTTTCGACATCGCCTCGCTGACGAAGAGCGTCGCCACCACGACCGCGATCATGCAGCTCGCCGAGCGAGGGAGGATCCAGGTCGACGACCCGGTGCAGGCGTACTTCCCCGACTTCAACCCGTCCGGCGATCCACGCCGGGCGGCGGTGACGCTGCGCATGCTGCTCACCCACACGTCGGGGATCGCGGGCGATCTCAGCCTGGACGGTCCGTGGGGCTTGCAGAGGGCCGAGAAGGAAGAGGGCGTGCGCCGGGCCCTCGCCGCGTGGGTGGTCTTCGAACCCGGCGCGGGCTTCCACTACTCCGACATCAACTTCATCATCCTCGGCGCGCTGCTGGAGAAGATCACCGGCGAGCCGGAGGACGTCTACGTGCAGCGCAACGTCTTCGAGCCACTGCGCATGTCGGACACCCACTACCTTCCCGCCACGAAGGCGTGCGGACCGCACGACATTCGGGGCACGGCGATTGCGCTGGATGTCCGGGCATCGGTGCCGGAGAACTGCCCGGCCGGGTCCTGGAGCACCGACCTCCTCCAGCGCGTCGCGCCGACGGCCATCGACGAGGACACCCCGGGTATCAACCCCGACATCGGACACCCGCTCCGCGGTACCGTCCACGACCCGACGGCACGGCGCATGGGCGGGGTGGCGGGAAGCGCCGGCGTGTTCACGACCGTGCACGACGTGGGCCTCTTCACGCAATCGCTGCTCGACCGGCTCGCCGACCGGCCCAGCACCTTTCCGCTGACTCGAGCCACCTCGCTGACGATGACGACCCCGCAGCAACCGGGGCACGATCCCGGTCAGGTCGACGCGGCGAACGCCGCCGGAGCGGGTGCCGTGAGCGCCACCGATCCGCTACTGGCCGCCAGTTATCCGGCGATACCGGGCCAGGATCTGCGCGGGTTCGGCTGGGACATCGACACCCCGCACTCCCGGCCGCGCGGCGCCGTCTTCCCCGTCGGCAGCTTCGGCCACACGGGGTTCACCGGCGTCACGTTGTGGATGGACCCGGGATCGGACACGTACGTGGTCATCCTCGCGAACGTGATTCATCAGCGCGGCGGTCCGCCCATCGCCGGGCTGAGCGGTCGTATCGCCACCGAATCCGCACGCGCGCTTCACCTCTACGGGTCGTGAGTCAGCCAGCGGCCGATCCCGATGCCAACGAGCGGGCGTACTCCGTGGGCGAGCATCCCGCCACCCGGCTGAAGGCCGTGGTGAACGCGGTGGCGGACTGGTAGCCGACGCGCTGCGCCAGGTGCGCGACGGCCGGTCGCTCGGTCCTGAGCAGGTCCTTGGCCAACGCGACCCGCCACTCCAGCAGGTACTGCATCGGGGTCAATCCGACCGTGCGGGTGAATCGTTGCGCGAAGACAGCGCGAGACATTGCGGCGACGCCGGCGAGTTGCTCGACGGTCCAGCCGCGTGCGACGTCGGCGTGCAGCGCTCGAAGTGACGACGCGAGCACCGGGTCGGCGAGCCCCGCGATCAATCCCCTACCACCGCAACTCAACTCCTGCGCCGCAGGAACCCGGGTGGCCTCAATCAACAGAACCTCGACGAGGCGTTTGAGGATCACGTCGCGCCCGGGGCCCGTCGTGTCTGCTTCCTCCACGATGAGTTCGACGAGCCGTGTCAGCCTGCCCGCACCGGCCTGGCCACCTCGAACGACGACGACCGGCGGCAGGAGCGCCACCAGGAGGGCGGCGCTGGCCGGGTCGAATCGGAAGTACCCGCCGAGCATCCGCATCGCCACCGGTTCCGACGCGGAGCCGTGGTGGACGTCGCCGGAGTGGTCGAGTGGTGTGAAGATCGGGACGGCGGCCGTGCCGCTCCCCATGGTGAACTCCGGCGTCTGGGGAACAGCACGAAGTCACCACGACGGAGTTCGAGTACGCCGAGCCCTTCGGGATCGAGCACGCACGATCCCTCCAGCATCAGGCAGAACGCCGGGTCGCCGTAGCGAGGCTTGCGAATGCCCCACTGCCCGCTGCCGGTGATGACCTTCGCCAGGACCGCCTCGGGACGCAGCAGCGACACGAGCTCCTCCAATGGTTCCGTGTCGCCCATGCCGCAGACGCTAGCCGGACGACCGTCGGTACGGGTCCCTAGCAGGCGGATCCACTCAGACCGACTGGGCCAACGCCACGGCATCGGCGCCGGCGGGGTACCTCAATCGGTCCGAGGCGTCGGTGGCGGCCTCGAACACCACGTCACTCACGTCGTCGGGGGTGGTCACCGCATCGGGCCGGTCGAACGCACCCATGACGGGTGCGGCGAAGGGGAGGTAGTCCTCGGGGATGAGACCCGACATCCGTTGAGCGCCATTGTCACCGAAGGCCGTCGTCGGTCCGTAACCCGGTTCGACGAGCTTGACCCGCACGCCGAAGAACGCCAACTCGAACGCCACCGACCCGGAGAATCCCTCGATCGCCGACTTGCTCGCGGTGTAGACCGCGGCGAGCGGCATGGCTGCCAGCGTGGTGCTGGAGGTGACGTTGACGATCACGCCCGAGCGACGCGTCCGCATCTGCGGGACGACCGCCTGGGTCATCGCCATGACGCCGAAGGTGTTCGTGTCGAACAGCTCTCGGGTGGTGGCCATCGGAGTGGCCTCGAACGCACCGACGACTCCGATGCCCGCGTTGTTGACCAGGACGTCGATCGGCCCACTGGCCTCGATCACGGCCGCGATGCTGTCCGGATCGGTCACGTCGAGCGCACGTACCTGCAGCCGGCTCGACGGTGGAAGGAGGTCCTGACGGGGGGTTCGCATGGTCGCGACGACGTCCCACCCCTCGTCGAGGAACCGACGCGCGGTGGCGAGGCCGTAGCCGGAGGAGCAGCCCGTGATGAGCACTGTTGTCATGATCAAAAGCTAACGAGCAGGGCCTCCCCGGACAACGCCGATGCGTCTCGAAATGCTTCGCGATCGTCTTGACGGATCGCCGATCCCTAGGGGTGCAGGCAGTCCGGTCGACCACCGCTACCGTCGGGCGAGCGGGCCGTCGACCGCGAACGCCGTGCGGGCGAAACGCTCGGCGATCAGCAGGTGCGTGTCCGCGTCGGGATGCAGGTTGTCGGGTAGCGGATGGTCGGCGATGTCATCGGGTCCGTAGAGGTCCAGACCGTCGAGGTAGTGCAGGTGTGGATCATTCGGGATCCGAACGCTCATCAGGCCGGCGAGCTGCTCGCGGATGACCGACAGCGTGAGGCGGCCGCTGCTCACCGAGGCCGGATCACCGGTCGCCATGAAGCGCACCGCACCGTGGGTGAGCGCGGTCGGGTCGAAAGCGCCTGGCCCAGGGGTGTCTTCGTGTATCGGGCAGTACAGCGGTCCGACGACGAGCAGCGGCGTCTCGGGGTGGCCGTCGCGGATCGTGTCCAGGAATCCGTGGACGGCGGGGCCGAAGGCACGCAGCCGCATGACGTCGGCGTTGACCAGGTTGATGCCGATCTTGACGCTGATGACGTCGGCCGGCGTGTCCCGCATCGTGCGTGCGGTGAAGGGGTCGAGCATGGCGCTTCCCGCCAGCCCGAGATTGACCAGGTCGACCCCGCCGAGCGTCGCGGCGACCGCGGGCCAGGTGGTGCTCGGGCTGGAGGCGTTCGATCCCTGGCTGATGGAGCTGCCGTGGTGCAGCCAGACCGGGCGAGTTCCCGTCGGGGTGGGGGTGATCGGCGCATCGGTTCGTAGCGCGACGATCTCGGTGCGCTCGTGGAAGGGCAGCCAGATCTCGACGTCCTCGTCCTGGCCGGACAGGCCGTCGAAGCGCACGGTTCCCGGCGCGCCGGGCTCGAACTCGGCCCGTCCCGTGGCCATGTCCACGCGGATGACGTTGCCGCCCGTCGTGGTGGCCTGGCCGACGAGGCGACCGCCGACGGTCACGTCGACGGTGCCCGCCGGCCGGTCTGGGACACCCACCAAGACCGTCCGCGTGCGGAGGAGGTCGAGTTCGATTGTGGTGGAACGGGTTCGGACGGCGATTCGGACACCCGAGGGTTGCGCCTCCGCCGACGCCAGTTGGGGATCCGCGATCTGTGCGCGGGCCCGGGCGGGGAGCCGGTGCGGCAGCCACCCGGCGTCGGTGCGTTCCAGCTCGCTCAGGCCGCGAAAGAGGGCGGCGTCGATGGTGTGCGTTCTCATCATGGGCGCCCACCCCTCGCGACTCGGCTCGTCACAGCGCGCCGCGGGCGCCGTTGATGGCGTCGACCACGCCGTTCGGATCGTCGACCGTGATCACGAGACGGTCGAATCGTTCCGCGGGATCCAGGGTGACTACGACTGCGCGGTCGTACCCGGAGACGTTCCAGAACTGCTTACTTCCGTCGGAGTGAAAGGTGCCGGACTTCTTGCCCGGGAGGCCGAGTCCGGGGCCGCGCCACCCCTTCGGTTCGTCCTTCATGCCCGGGTCGAAGGTGGCTCCCCGAACGTGGGCCAGCGGAATCTCGAGGCGGCGGGTGAACGACCACAGTTTGTCCAGGCCCAGTGGCTCGACCACCAGGCGGTCTGCGGTGACGGTGACTCTGTTGCTGCTCATCATGGCTTCCCTTCACTGTGGACTTCTGCACGGGCGAGCAGGCGCTCACCCAATTGTTCTGCCGTCAAGCCATATTCGTCGATCATGCCCGCGGCTCGATCGCGGACTCGGACGTCGACGGCGGCGAGTTCGAGCAACGCCACCAGCAAGACGTCGAGCCGATCGCCGGGATCCGCGTCGGGATCCGCGGCGGCGTCGAGGACCCGCAGGAACAGTCCGTGCTTGCTTCCGAAGGCGTTGTACAGGCTGCCCCGGTGCATGCCCGTCGCCTCGACGAGGTGATCGACCGATGCCGCCGCGTATCCCCCGCGTCGGAACACTTCCGCAGCGGCGTCCACGGCGATGGCCTCGTCGAAGCCACGCGGACGACCCATGATTTGAGAATAGTCGTTCAAGAACGATCGGTCAAAAATGGCGTCCGCCGCTGCGTCTGCCGAGGTGAGTCACCCTCGGCGGTGCGTCCTCACCTCGCGACGTAGACCGTGTTCGTGGAGTGACCGCCGGTGAGCGGATTGGCGAATCGGACGACGGTCGACTCCGACCGGTCGAAGACCGTGGCGAGAACGTCCTCGAACGCCGGGTCGGGCGGATCGTCTGACCATAGCGCGAAGACCCCACCCGGATGGAGGTGCCGGGCGAGTTGCGTCAGGCCGGGAGTCGTGTAGAGCGCGGAGTGGCTCGGATGCAGGACGTGTCGCGGCGTGTGGTCGATGTCGAGAAGCACGGCGTGGAACCGCCGCCCAGGCGTCTCGGAGTCGAAACCGGCGTCACCGGCTGCCAATTCGAAGAAGTCGCCGCGCTGCAGGCGGACCCGTGGGTCCGAGGCGAGTTCGGCGGTGTCGGGCAGGAGCGCGCGCTGATGCCAGTCGATGACCTCGCCGAGGGCCTCCACGACGAGGAGCGATCGCAGACGCGGATCCTCGAGCGCTGCCTGCGCGGTGTAGCCGAGGCCCAATCCGCCGACGACCACGTCCAGGTCGCCGTCCACCGCCTGGGCCAACCCGAGTCGCGCCAACTCGACCTCGGCGACGGTGAACAGGCTGGACATCAGGAACTCGTCGCCGAGTTTGACCTCGTACACGTCGACGTTCAAGGTCGGTTCGAGCCGCCGACGCAGGCTGATGACGCCCAACCGGGTCTCGGTCCAGTCGAGCACCTCGAACCGGGCGCTCATCGCCGCACGCGCGCTAGGACGAGGCGGCGGTTGCGAGCCGTGACAGCGTGTCGTTCAGCTGGTCCTCGGTCACCAGCGGGAACTTGACCTTCTCGAGCAGCTTCTTGTCGGTCACCTTCGACCAGTCGTAGGTATGGCGCACCAGCGTCTCCTTCGGCCCCTGAGACTCCAGTTCCCACAACCATTCCCATCCGGGCGGGTCGGTGCCCTCGGGCGCGGTCTTCCACGCCAGCAGCTTGTCCTTCGCGTACCCGGAGACGTGGTTGTCGGTCTTGTACTCGCCGCCCATGTGGTCGCCCTGCATGTTCATCGTGAACTTCTGACCCACCTCTTGGATGCGGTCGGCATGGTCGACGCTGCGGACGAAGCCCGAGCCGTCGAGTTCCTGATGCCGCTGCGGGTTGGAGAGAATGTCGAAGAGTGCGTCGACCGGCGCGTCGATGGTTCGTTCCACGGTGACCGTTCCGTCGTTGCTCATACCTGCACAGTGCCCCGCGAGGTACGACCGCTAAACCCCGGGGCCCGTTCAGTCGTGTGTCGCCTCGTAGCGAAGCAGGACCGTGCCGCCCGGGAAGATGCGGTTCTCCACCAGTCGCAGTGCGATCCAGGACGGCAGTGTCGGGAAGAAGGGTGTGCCCCCGCCGAGGGCCGTCGGCGCGATCACCAGCCGGTATTCGTCCACCAGTCCGGCGCGGACGATCGGTGCGGCCAGGGTCGCGCCGGCGACCTCGAGATCGCCGTCGGTCTCCGCCTTCAACCTCCCCACCACCTCGACCGGATCGCCGCGTTCCAGGCGGGTGTTCCAGTCGACGGACTCCAGGGTGCGGGAGAACACGACCTTGGGCATGTCGCGCCAGGTGCGCGCGTAGTCGACGATGAAGGGGGTCGCGTCCGGGGCCTCGTCGGCCGTCGGCCAGTACGCCGACATCAGGTCGTAGAGCCGCCGCCCGTACAACGACACCGCAGTCTGCCGCTCGAAGTCGTTCCAGTACTGGTGCAGTTCTGCACTCGGACCGGACCAGTCGATGCTTCCCTTCGCGTCGGCGATGTAGCCGTCCACCGAGACGTTGAATCCATAGATGAGTCTGCCCATGCGGGTAGGACTTCCCCGGCGGCCGGATCTCATCGCGGTACGACGATCACCCGGTGCCCGGCGGAACGGTTCGGTGCATCCTCGAACCACTTCGATCACGACGTGCGACGCTGACCGGGACGCGTGACCGTCACCAGAGTTCACGGCGTCTTGGGAGGTGGGATCGTGAAGCGTCGCTTCCTTCAGCTGCTGAGCCGGACCGTCAACCCGCTGGCCCTGCGGGCGGCACACACGGGACGAGGACCCTTCGCCGAGCTGAGTTACGTCGGGCGTCGCACGGGTAGGACTTATCGGACGCCGCTGATCCTCGCGCGCGTCGACGACGGTTTCGTCGCCGAACTGACCTACGGCGACGGAGTGTCCTGGTACCGCAATCTTCGAGCCAACGGCCGCGGCGAAATCCTGGTGGGTGGCGTCCGATACGAGGTCACCGGCATCGACGACTATCCGGCGGCGGCCGGGTTCGCCGCCTATCCCCTACCTGCCCGAACCATCCTGAAGATCCTGCGCCGTCGGCAGTTTCGCCTCATCCGGGCGAAGCGGGAGCGGCCGTAGCGGCGACACGGTCGCGCCGTCGGGCGCCCGGCCGACACGAGGACTCCGGCTCTCGAGGCGGCAAGGCAGGCGTCGACGCCTACGCACGAAAAAAGGCACCTTCCGAATCTCCGGAAAGTGCCTCTGACCTGCGTCGGGCTGACAAGATTTGAACCTTCGACCACTTGACCCCCAGGCTATCCGGCGACGCCCGCGCGTCCATGCCGAGGCCTCCTTACTCGTCGCTCGATCGCTCTGTTTGCCGAGGTCGTAGAGCGGTTTTTTGGTCTCGGCGGGCACTTACGGGCGTCGGCGGGTGTCGGGAACGTTCGCAACGGTTTTCGACTCGGGTTGTTCATACCGGTTGTCGTGTACCAAACGCTTGTGCGACCGCACCCCGCCACGCGGTTGATCCGCGCCCACCGTCTCGGTGAAGTGACGCAGCATGGAACGGCCTCCTCAGCGGGAGCAGCCAATGACAGTCCATCAACGAGGATGTCAACGTGTGATCGATCCACTCGTAACACTGCCGCACGGCCTACGGCCTGCGCGTCGCCCCCTCGTGTCAGAGTGGCACCCATGAGTTTCGATGTCGTCGAGATCGACGAAGTGGGGCGAACTCAGCTCCTGGCGATCGAGGAGTCGCATATCGCGGACCTCAAGGGCCGTGCGGTTTCGCCAAGCAAGCTGACGAAGGCGCTCTCCGGGTTCGCCAATGCCGAGGGGGGTGAGCTCTACATCGGCATCGAGGAGAACGGACCGGCCAAGGTTCGTGAGTGGCGGGGGTTCGAGGACGTCGAGGCGGCGAACGGTCACATTCAGGCGCTAGAGGCAACGTTCCCGCTCGGCCAATTTGTCGACTACCAGTTCTTGCGGGTATCGGACGCGCCGGGCGATGGCCTCGTCCTCAAGGTCTCTGTGTTGAAGACGCCGGACATTCGTGCGGCGGCGGATGGGACGGTCTACGTTCGCAGAGGAGCGCAGTGCCTTCCAATCTCGGGAGATGCGCTGAAGCGTTTGGAGTACCTAAAAGGTGTCTCAAGCTTCGAGACACAGACGGTCGATGCTCCAATCGACATGGTAAGTGATTCACTCACCGCAACGCAGTTCGTGATGGAGGTCGTGCCATCCGTAGACGCAGTAGAACCTTGGCTCAGTAAGCAGTTGTTGGTGCGGGACGGTAAGCCGACAGTTGCTGCGCTTCTGCTCTTCTCAGATGAGCCGCAAGCCGCACTTCCGAAGCAGTCCGCAGTGAAGTTGTATCGATACGCGACTGCCGATGCGGAAGGCTCGCGCGCGAACCTAGTCGGGCAGCCGCTCACGATCGAGGGTCCTGCCTACGACGTGATCAAGGAAGCTGTCACTATCGCCGTCGACACTGTGCAGGGCATTAGGATTCTCGGGGCCGCGGGGCTTGAGGAGATCTCCTACCCCCAGGTGACCTTGCACGAAATCATCACCAATGCGGTGCTGCATCGTGACTACAGCATTGCCGACGACATCCACGTGCGAATTTTCGATAACCGGGTGGAGGTTGAGAGCCCTGGCGGCCTTCCGGGTCACATCACGCCGGAAAACATTCTCGATCAACGATATTCACGTAACGGCAACATCGTCAGGTGGATCAATAAGTTCCCTGATCCGCCCAACAAAGACGTCGGCGAGGGACTTAACACCGCGTTTCACGCAATGAGCGAGCTCAAATTGAAGCCGCCCGAGGTGGAGGATCGAAAGACGTCGGTTCTTGTGATCATTCGGCACGAACGCCTTGCGTCGCCCGAAGAGATCATCACCGAGTACTTGCAGACCCACGACGAGATAACGAACATGACGGTGCGGCAGCTCACCGGCATCGGTTCTGAGAATCAGGTAAAGCGCATATTTCAGCGCATGATCAAAGCCGGTGCACTCGAATCGATTCCGGGCAGAGCTCTAACGAAATACGGATATAGACTCCCGACCCCTGAGTCCGGTGGCGATGAAGGGTCTTAGCTACAAACGTTGATCGGCCAGCCACCGATCGCCGTCGAGGTCCTGGCAGAAGTCGACATGCCCGGCCGCGGTGACGATTGCCCGGCTCCACCAGTGCGCCACCAGCCCGGCCCGCGCCCACTCGGGCAGTTCTCCCACTGGCACGTCCACGGGCAGCCCGGCGCGCGGCGTCAAGCCATTCGTCAACTCCGGGCGTCACCAGCATGTGCGAAGCGTCAACTTTGGCTTGCCGGAGCAGGGCGACGTAGAGCGCACCGCGGCGTTCGGCTGGGACCGCGTCGCGGGCCACTACGCCGGGTCCCGGCGGCCCCGTGCGGGGTCCCGTCGCGACTGTGCGGGTCCCGGTCTCACCGGGACCGGGCGCGCCCCGAACGTCTTTCGCTCTTCGCGGCGACCGACCCCTGGTTCACACGCGCCAGCAGATCGGCGGCGTTTTTTCATGTAGCCCGATTTCGGCGGCGATCTTGACGACCACCAAGGCGCGGGTCTCGCCGGACATCTCGGTGCGCAGCAGGGCGCGCGACTCCTCGGCACGGTCGGCGGTGGCCGCCGCGCTCGCGATGATCTGCGCTTCCAGTGGCCGCTCTGCATCGGCACCGGCGTGCTCGATGGCACGGGCCATCGCGGCCCGTAGCGTCTCACCTGCGGTCATCGATTGTCCTTTCGGAAGTAGTAAACCAATCCGGCATCGGTCGTAAGGTGATGGGACTCTGGGAGGGAGATCGCCATGACGTTGGAGAGAGTCGCTGTTGCAGCTGCTGCCGTTATGACGTTGACCGGGTGCGGAAGTGGAACTCAGCCAGTCGCATCCACGGTGACGGTGACCGCGACACCTGCCACAGTGACCGTTACGGCCGCTGCGAGTACACCCGTTCCGATGCCCCCGCCAATATCGTCGACGGTCAACGAACCGACCACATCGGTGGCAGCTCAGTATGGAGATGGCGCCTACGCGGTCGGCCAACCCCGTGGTGGCCTGACGCAAGTGATCCCACCAGGGCGCTACCGGATCGAGGGCAAAGAGGGTTCCGGCTTCGTGAAGTTGTGCAGCAGCGTGGTCTGCGACATGACGAACACTGAGAATGTCATCGACTCGACGATCACACAGGAGGGTGCGCCGACGATCATCGACATCGAAGCGAACGTTACCGCGGTGTACCTGTTCTATACGACAGCCACTCCCGTCGGGTGAGGTCAGCGCGCGTTGCACGGCCCGATAGTTCACAGTGCAGTGCACTGTGGCAGGAGGCTATGCTCATCGGCGCGCTGGCGGCCACCAGGGGGGACCCTCCCCAGGGATCGAGGTGACGGCGGCGGCGGCCCCGATTACCGCTCCGTTGGCCAAACTAAACAAGGTTCACTGCCAACAGATTTGATTGAGCAGGATGCCCAACCGTCGCCGCCGTCACGTCTGCGGGATCCCGAATAGGATTCGGCCGCCGCGATCGTGAACGTTCCGATTCGATCGGGCCGGACGACCGTGGGGCCGAATCGCCATGGGGCTTTGAGCAACACGGAGTCTTACGCGACGCGGCGTGCTCGAAGCTCGCCACCTCCGCCGGACCCATGGCACTCACGACGGCGTTGCGATCGAGATCCCCCGGTGTAATCCGGCACGGCCGGGTTCACGATCACCGGCAGGCTTCGCAGGACCTGCTGCGCATCGGTGACTCCGGCGCCGAGGAGACTGGACTTGTATCCGCGTCCATAGGCGCCGAGGCGGTGACATCGGGTGCCCAGGCTTTCGCGCTTGTGACTGATGTCTGAGTGGCCATTCGCCGGCCTTTCAACGGTGGCTGCGGGCACGCTGGCGCCGCTGCACGGTTGCGTTCACGGGCGTCGCCGCCTCCGGCGCGAGCCTGGGACTGGAGTCCGTCGACATAGTCGGCGATCAACTGCGTGAGGACGAATCTCCGGCTGTCGATCTTCACCTTCGTGAGTCGCCCGGTTCGCAGGAGGTCGTCCAACGTGGACTGTCCGATGTTGCCGAGAACGCGGCACGCCTCGGTGTAGTTCAAAATCAGCCGGTCCGTCATCGCGTGTAATGTTGCAGGACAAGTTGCAGAGTGGACAACATTGGAACGCCGTACCAAGTTGGGCCTCGCGCGCGGCGAGTTGGGCTACGGTGCGCTTCACCATCAGACCCGTCCCGCCCGCCGGCCGATTTCCTCGCAGATGAGACGGAGGTCTCGCTCATACCGATCGCCTTGTGAGATCAGCGAATCGACGGAATAAAGGAACGCCCGACCGTCGAGCGGAAGCGGAATAGGCAGGACGGCCGGTACGGCGTTGAGATCCGTCACCCCGGCGCGGGTGGCGAGTTCCGTTCGGACGAAACCCACCAAGCGCGCCTCGGTGTCCCGGGCGGTGACCAGTTGCGCAGTGGTGAGCGCGGTTGGGTCAAGGTTGTCCCGGGAGAGCAGCTCTGCCAAATAGCTCACGTCGTTCTGGAGGACGCGGAATCGGTTGGCCTCCTGAACGGTTCCGTCAGCGCGCGCCCACAGAGTGAACTCCACCTGACCAGAATTGGCCTGCGAGTGCGGGTTGACGGTGAAGGTGAAGCGGCCAGGTGTCGCGCACGGAGGCCAAGTACTTGCCGGCTCCCGACGTCGCCCGCCTACTGGAGGCTGGCACCGGTCTGCGATACCACGCAGCACTCGTAGTGATGGCGACCACGGGCCTCCGCCGGGGGGAGGTTGCCGGCCTCCGGTGGTCCGACGTCGACCTCGGCAAGGGTGAGCTAATGGTCCGGCACACCCTCTCGCGAGTCGACGGGGACCTCGTACTCACCGAGCCGAAGACGCAACGATCCCGCCGCCGAGTGCCGCTGCACGCGGGTGTCGTGACAGTGCTCAAGGGATGGCGGACACAGCAGCTCCAGGAGCGTCTCGCGGTCGGGGATCTGTGGACCGATACGGGCCTGGTGTTCGCCACCGAGTTTGGCTCGATGCTCGATCCCGCAACCTTCTGCGCACCGTGGAACTAGCGGCGCCGAAGGCCGGCATCGGGACGTCGGCGCGCACTCACTCCGTCACAGTGCTGCCGTGGCGTGGCTGGAATCGGGCGTCCACATCAAAGCGACGGCCGACCTGCTCGGGCACTCGTCGATCGCCATCACTGGCGACCTATATGGTCACACCTCCGACGACACGGCGCGAGCAGCGGTCGACGGTTTGGGTAGCGCGCTCGGGCTTTAAGTCGTTGCCCCTAACGCATACTGCAAGGTGTGTGGGCAACTGTGTTCTCAGGGCTGGCTGTCGTTGGAACTATTGTCAACATTCTATACACCCAATGGGCGACGACCCACCGGGACACCGTCAAGTGGCGGCGAGAAGAGCTGCAGAAGCTTGTAAGCAATCTGCTCCAGCTTTCTCGAGACCGGCAGAGTGACCTCGATGACGAGTACGAGGTGTTCGAGTCGAACTTCGGCTCCCGCTTGCCGGGCCGAGAAGAACGCATAACAAGGCAGCATGTCTGGCAGATGGAGCTGATCGTCGAGCAGATTCGGCTGCTCGATAATGGTCTTGCCGAGAGTGCTGGGGCCGTGTGGAAAGCCCACTCTGACGGTGAAAGAGCACTCGCATCGACCCACGAACAGATCGACCCAATGACTGAAATCGAGTTGCTCTCGGCGAAGGGGCTGGACGAGCTTCATCGAACACTCATCGCGGACTTCCGTCGCGTCGCCAAGTTGCCGTCGTAGCGCGTGGGTAGAGCAAGCAAGGCGTGTGAACGCCCGTTCGAACTGGTTTGGGTACGGGGTTTGGGTAAGCAAGGAAAAAGGCACCTCCCGAACTTCCGGAAAGTGCCTCTGACCTGCGTCGGGCTGACAGGATTTGAACCTGCGACCACTTGACCCCCAGTCAAGTGCGCTACCAAGCTGCGCCACAGCCCGCGGCGCTGCCGGGATCGCCGGCAGCGGTCGAAATGCTACCCCACGGTCCGCCGTCTCCCCGAATCGCACGGACCGTGCGTCGTGACCGCCCCACCGGGGTAATACGGACGGGTGACGAAGGTTGGCGATGACACCCCGCTCTGGCTGTTCGCCGACCAGCTCGGCACCTCGACGTACGGCGGCGAGCACGCCCACCGCGAGGTGTTGCTGGTCGAGGCGCAGTCCGCGCTCCGCAAGCGGCGCTACCACCGCCAGAAGCTGCACCTCGTCCTCTCCGCGCTCCGGCACGCCGACAAGGGCCTCGGTGACCGCGCGACGCTGCTGCAGACCGACGACTACACCGACGCCCTCGAGCAGTTCGGCCGACCCGTCCTCGTCTACCAGCCGACGTCGTTCGCCGCCGAACGCTTCGTCAACGAGCTGAGCGAGCAGGGTCTGGTCGCCGACGTGTTGCCCACGCCGACGTTCGCGCTGCCGCGCAGCGACTTCGAGGAGTGGGCCGGCGAGCGCACCCGCTTCCGCATGGAGGACTTCTACCGCGACCAACGCCGCCGCTTCGACGTGCTCATGGAGGGCAAGGACCCCGTCGGCAATCGGTGGAACTACGACGAGGAGAACCGGGGATCACCCCCGAAGAAGCAGAAGACCCTCGGCGTCCCCAAGCCCTATCAGCCGCGCGAGGACGAGATCGACGAACGGGTCCGCGCCGACCTCGACGCGATGGACCTCGACACGGTTGGCGTCGACGGACCGCGCCTGTTCGCAGTGACGCCCCTCGAGGCCAAGCGCGCGCTGGACCGCTTCATCGAGCAGCGTCTGCCGCTGTTCGGCCAGTACGAGGACGCGATGATGGGCGACGACTGGGCCATGTCGCACTCTCTGCTGTCGGTCCCGCTGAACCTGGGCGTCCTGCACCCGCTCGACGCCGTGCACGCCGCCGAACGCGCCTACCGCGAGGACGGTGCACCGCTGTCCGCCGTGGAGGGCTTCATCCGGCAGATCCTCGGCTGGCGCGAGTACATGTGGCACCTGTACTGGCACTTCGGCGAGGAGTACGTCGACGAGAACGAACTCGGAGTTCATCAGCCGCTGCCGGACTGGTGGACCGACCTCGACGCCGATGCAATCACGGCCGAGTGCCTGCGCCAGGCGATGGCAGGTGTCCGGGACCGCGGCTGGACCCACCACATCCAGCGGCTGATGATCCTGGGCAACCATGCGCTGCAACGCGGATACCAACCGCGGGACCTCACCGAATGGTTTTCCACCGCGTTCGTCGACGGCTTCCGCTGGGTGATGCCGACCAACGTCGTGGGCATGAGCCAGCACGCCGACGGCGGCAAGCTCGCCACCAAGCCCTACGCCTCGGGCGGCGCGTACATCAACAAGATGAGCGACCACTGCGGCGACTGCCAGTACGACCCCAAGAAACGCCTCGGCGACGATGCGTGCCCCTTCACGGCCGGCTACTGGCAGTTCGTGCACCGCAACCGCGACCTGCTGGCCGGCAACAACCGCACCCAGCGCGCCGTGTCGTCGATGAACCGGCTCGCCGACCTCGAACCCGTCCTCGAGCAGGAAGCCGAACGCACCCAGTTCTAGCCGCAGCCGCTAGACGGTCACCAACCGGTAGAGCCCGATCAGGCCGACCACCACGATCACGGCGCGCAACGCGTTGGGCGACAGGCGGCGGCCGTAGTGCGCGCCGAGGAACCCACCGATCAGCGATCCGATCGCGATCAGCCCGGCCGCAGCCCAGCTGATGCGGTCGAACGCCACCAGCGTGTACGCCACCGCCGCAACGACGTTGACGATCAGCGACAGCAGGTTCTTGGCGGCGTTCATGCGCTGCATGTCCTCGGGCAGCAGCGCACCCATCACGGCGATGAGCAGGATCCCCTGCGCGGCGGTGAAGTACCCGCCGTAGACGCCGACGGCGAACGTGCCGACCACCAGGGCGGCCATCCGGCCTCGCGAGATGTGCTCCAGTGAGCGGCCGGCGCGCTCCGAGCGCGCCCGGGCCCACGACTGGATCCTCGGCCCGACGAGCACCAGGATCAGCGCGCCGATCAGCAGGATCGGCACGACGGTGATGAACACCTTCTCGGGCAGGTGCAGCAGCAGCCACGCGCCGCCGATCGCGCCGAGGAACGAGCCGGGGATCTGCCACTTCAGCCGATGCCACTGACCCCGCAGTTCCCGGCGATACCCCCAGGTGCCGGAGACGCCGCCGGCCACCAGGCCGACCGCGTTCGACATCGTCGCGGTGACCGGCGGATAGCCGAGCGCGACAAGCGTGGGAAACGTGATCAGGGTGCCGGATCCCACGACCGCGTTGATGGCACCGGCCCCCACGCCCGCGAGGGCGATGAGGATCATGTCGACGACGGGCACCGTCCAGAGGTTAGCGGGTCATCCTGAGCCGACCGTCAGCGAGGATCGTCGACCGTCGCCGTCGGCCGCGCCACGTCCTCGAATTCGCCGGGCACGAACCGCGGCGCCTTCGAGAGCCGCCACGCGAGGTACACGAAGGCCGCCCACGCGACGACGATCCCCCCGTATATCAACGTGGACCACGGACTCCCGACGCCGAAGTACGTCACCAGCTTCTGCGAGTTCGTCAGCACGATGACGCCGCCCACCGCGGTACCGAGCAGCGCGGGGCTGACCCGACTCACCAGCCATGCGGCGAGCGGCGCGGCGATCACGCCGCCGACCATCAGACCCAGCACGATCGGCAGGTTGTCGAAGAACTCCTCGCGCAGCCCGATCAGGAATCCCAGCGACGCCGAGACCGCCACGAGGAACTCCGACGCGCTGACCGAGCCGATCACCGTGCGCGGCGCGGTCTTGCCGCTCGACAGGAGCGTGCTGGTGGTCACCGGACCCCAGCCACCGCCACCGGACGCGTCGATGAACCCGCCGAAGAGCCCGAGCGGGGCCAGGAACTTGGCACCGTGCTTCGTGGTCCCGACCTTGACGGCCGGCGGATGGCGCAGCGAGAAGCGCAGCAGGACGTAGAGACCGATGGCCAGCAGGATCGCGGCCATCACCGGCGCGGCGTCCTCGGTGGACAGGGACGACAGCACCGTCGCACCCGCGAATGCGCCGACCGCACCGGGCACACCCAGCTTCAGCACGATGTGCCAGTCGATGTTCCTGAACTTCCAGTGCGACAGCCCCGACGCGAACGTCGTGCCGACCTCGGCGAGGTGCACGGCGGCGCTGGCCTGGGCCGACGCCACGCCGCTGAGAACCAGCAGCGTCGACGCGGTGACGCCGAACGCCATGCCGAGAGCGCCGTCGACGAGCTGCGCGCCGACGCCGACGAGGGTGAAGATGATGAGCGAACGCATGGGTTCGTCGACTTTCGATGGAGAGGCCGACCGTCACGGTCGACCAGATGAGTGTGAGCGCGTATCAGCTACGCGGACAACACCATTCATCGAAGGCCATCAGACGCCGAGAGGGCCAGAACGGCTCCAGCGCGAACGCCGACGAGGGCGCCGTGCGATGGTCGCTCTCAGCCACCAGCCATCCCCCGTCGTCGAACGTTCCCACCACTGTACGTGCGGCTCGCGCCGACGTGCTCAGCGCGCTAGCGCTTCGCTCCCACTAGCGCTTCGCTCCGCGCTTCTCCCGCACCCGCACGTTGATCCGGATCGGGCTGCCCTCGAAACCGAACGTCTCGCGCAACCTCCGCTCCAGGAACCGGCGGTACCCGGCCTCCAGGAAGCCGGACGTGAACAGTACGAACGTCGGCGGCCGCGACGCCGCCTGCGTCGCGAACAGGATCCTGGGCTGCTTGCCGCCGCGGACCGGCGGCGGCGTCGCGGCCACGATCTCCTTCAGGAACGTGTTGAGCCGCCCGGTCGAGATGCGGGCGTCCCAGGACGCGAGCGCGCCCTCGATCGCCGGCGCCAACCGCTGCAGCGCACGTCCGGTCTTCGCGGAGATGTTGATCCGCTGCGCCCACTGCACCTGCGCGAGTTCGCGGTCGATCTCCTTGTCGAGGGTGTAGCGCCGTTCCTCGTCGACCAGGTCGGCCTTGTTGAACGCCAGCACCAGGGCGCGGCCCGCCTCGATCACCATGGACAGGATCCGCTGGTCCTGCTCGGTCAGCGTCTCCGACGAGTCGATCAGGACGACGACCACCTCGGCGGCGTCGATGGCCCCGCGGGTCCGCACCGAGGCGTAGAACTCGTGCCCGCTGGCCTGGCCCACCTTGCGTCGCAGTCCTGCGGTGTCGATGAAGCGCCACGTCTTGCCGTCGAGTTCGATCAGCGAGTCCACGGGGTCGACGGTGGTCCCGGCCACGTCGTGCACCACCGACCGCTCGTCGCCGGCCAGCCGGTTCAGCAGCGAACTCTTGCCGACGTTGGGCTTGCCGACGAGCGCCACGCGACGCGGTCCCCCGCCGCTGGTCGCGACGGCCGACGCCTCGGGCAGCGCCTCGAGCACCACGTCGAGCAGGTCGGCGACGCCTCGACCGTGCACGGCACTCACCGAGTGCGGCTGGCCCAGTCCCAGCGACCACAGCGCGGCGGCCTCGGACTCGACGCGTTCGGTGTCGACCTTGTTGGCGGCGAGGAACACCGGCTTGCCGGATCGCTGCAGCCGCTTGGCGGCGGCCTCGTCGGCCGTCGTCGCGCCGACCACGGCGTCGACCACGAGGATGATCGCGTCGGCGGTCCGCATCGCGACCGTCGCCTGCTCGGCGACCAGCCCCTGCAGTCCCTTCGCGTCGGGCTCCCAGCCACCGGTGTCCTGCACGACGAACCGGCGTCCGAGCCAGTTGGCGTCGTAGGACACGCGGTCCCTGGTGACGCCCGGGATGTCCTGCACCACCGCTTCGCGACGGCCCAGGATCCGGTTCACCAGCGTCGACTTGCCGACGTTGGGGCGCCCGACCACCGCCACCACCGGCGGTGGTGCGAAGTCCTCCTCCAGATCGACGGTGAACTCCTCGGAGCCCAGCTCCCAATCACTCTCGTCGGCCCACGTGCCGTCGTCGTCGCTCATCTGTTCCTCACTCCGGCCCCCTGCTGGGCGGCCCTCTGCTGGACGAGCTCCACGAGGTGCGCCACCACCTCGGACTCCGTCATGTCACTGGAATCGACCACCACCGCGTCGTCGGCCGCGCGCAGCGGCGACGTCGCACGGGTGGAGTCGAGGTGGTCGCGGCGGCGCACGTCGGCGAGCACCGTCTCGTAGTCGCCCGGCAGGCCGTTGGCCACGTTCTGGTCGTCGCGACGCTTGGCGCGTTCCTCCGCCGAGGCGGTCAGGAAGATCTTCAGGTCGGCGTCGGTCAGCACGACGGTGCCGATGTCGCGTCCCTCGACGACGACGCTGCCGGGGCCGTCGGCGAGTTCGCGCTGCCGGCGGACCAGCCGGGTGCGCACGGCCGGGACGGCCGACACCGCCGACACCGCCTTCGTCACGGCGTCGCCGCGGATCTCGGCGGAGACGTCCTCGCCGCCGAGGTAGGACCGGCTGTCGTCCGGGTCGTAGCCGACCGACAGGTCGACGTCACCGGCCACCGCTGCCACCGCGTCGGCGTCCTCGGGATCGACGCCCGCCCGCAGCACCGCGAGCGTGACGATCCGGTACATCGCACCGGTGTCGAGGTAGCGGGCGCCCAGTCGGCGCGCCAAACCCCGTGACACGGAGGACTTTCCGGTACCGGCGGGTCCGTCGATGGCGACGGTCGCGTCACTCACATCCCCACCGCCTTGTACAGTTCGCCGACCTCTTTGCTGGTGAGCACCCGGATGCTGCCCGGACGCTGCTCACCGAGCGTGACGGCGCCGATGTCGGTCCGCACCAGCTCCTGCACGGGGAACCCGACCTCGCCGAGCAGCCGACGCACGATGTGCTTGCGGCCCTCGTGCAGCGTGACCCGCACCATCGACTTGCCGGGCGCGGTGCCGACGACGGCGAAGTCGTCGATCGCAACCGGACCGTCCTCCAATTCGATTCCGGCGCGCAGCTTCTTGCCCAGTCCGCGCGGCACGGCGCCCAGCACCGTCGCCACGTACGCCTTCGGCACCTCGAAGGACGGGTGCATCAGACGGTGTGCCAGTTCGCCGTCGTTGGTGAGGATCATCAGACCCTCGGTGTCCGCGTCGAGCCGGCCGACGTGGAACAGCTTCTGGCTCCCCCGCACCCGGTACTCGACGATGTCGCCGATGCAGGGTCGGCCGCGATCGTCGGACATGGTGGACTGCATGCCCTTCGGCTTGTTCAGCGCGAGGTGGACGAGCGTGTCGTCGAACTTGATCCGAACGCCGTCGACCCGGATGAGGGCGTTCTCGGGATCGACCCGGGTGCCGAGTTCGGTGACGATGTGCCCGTCGACCTCGACGCGGCCGTCGAGGATCATGCGCTCCGCGACGCGGCGCGATGCCACGCCGGCTTGCGACAGCACCTTCTGTAGTCGTACGCCGTCAGTTGACTCGTTCACGTCAGTCCTTGTCCACGTCGAAGGCGAGCGGTTGGCCGGTGGGTGCGGGCACGCCACCGAGCTTCACGAAACGTGGTTCGTCGCTCAGGGTTTGGGTGATGTCGTCGATCACGTCGACATCGGGTAGCAGCGGGGCGATGTCCGGCAGGTCCGCCAGCGACGACAGGCCCAGCCGCTCCAGGAACAGCTCGGTGGTGGCGAACGTCACTGCGCCACTGTCGGAGTCCACGCCCGCCTCGGTGATCAGGCCGCGCGCCACCAGCGTTCGGATCACGGCGTCGACGTTGACGCCGCGGACCGCGCTCACCCGCGCACGGGTGACGGGCTGCCGATAGGCCACCA
Organism: Mycobacterium sp. PTI7; assembly: GCF_056679845.1. NCBI lineage: Bacteria > Bacillati > Actinomycetota > Actinomycetes > Mycobacteriales > Mycobacteriaceae > Mycobacterium > Mycobacterium sp. PTI7. Next base: position 1,861,640 of record NZ_CM155252.1, on the reverse strand, counting down.
CCGCCAGCGTCTCCAGTGCCGCGCGGGTCAGCTTGGACCGGGTGCCATCGAGCAGGAGTCGCTCGACGTAAGGGGCGTAGCGGTTGCGGGTGTACATCCGCCACCCGCCGCCCGCCTCGCGCAGGTCGATGCCGCTGTCCCGCGCAGTGAGTTCGCCGGCCATCAGGTGCAGCGTGGCCGTCACCCGCTGGGCGGGCTGGTCCACGGCACCCGCGAGGGCGTCGACGGGCACAGGCGTGTCGACCACCAGCAGCAGTGCCTCCAGCGTCGCGACGAGTTCGTCGTCGGACATCTGGGGTGCGTCGGCGGTCTCGGCGCCGAGGTCGGCGACGTCGAGGAGCGCGGGGTCCTCCGTGGACACCGCGTCGTCGGGCTGCCGATCGTCGTCGCTCATGAGTCTTCCTCCACCGCGGCCGCGAGGTCGTCGCTGGACGGCTGGTCGCCGGTCCACGAAACCTGCAGGTTTCCAAGCGGTTCAGGTTGCTCGAATGCTACCGCCCGGGCGCGGTACAACTCGAGCAGCGCCAGGAAGCGGCCCACGATCTCGAGACCGCCCGAGCAGTCGGCCACCAGGTCGGTGAACGACGCCCACTCCCCGATCCCCCGCTGCCTGAGCAACGCCAGCAGCCGCTCCGCTTGTTCCGGCACCGACACCCCGGACACGTGCATGTGGTCCAGCGCCACCGTCGGGATGGGCCGCGGCGTGAACGCGGTCGCGGCGATCTGGGCGAAGTCGTCGGCGTCGACGCCCAGCATCACCTCGGGCAGCAGCTCGGCGAACCGGTCCTCGAGCGCGACGGCGCGCGGGTAGCTCCGCATGGCCGCGGCCTCGAGTTCGGCGAACATCAGGGCGACGTGCTTGAACGCCCGGTACTGCAGCAGGCGGGCGAACAGCAGGTCACGGACCTCCAGCAGTGCGAGGTCCTCCTCGTCGTGGACGTCGCCCGCGGGCAGCAGCCGAGCCGCCTTCAGGTCCAGCAGCGTGGCCGCGATCACCAGGAAGGCGGTGGTCTCGTCGAGTTCGAGCTGACGTCCGATCGTCCGGGTGTAGGCGATGAAGTCGTCGGTGACCTGATGCAGCGCCACCTCGGTGACGTCCATCCGGTGGGCGAAGATCAGCTGGAGCAGCAGGTCGAACGGACCCTCGAAGTTCGTCAGCCGGACCTGGAAACCCGCCTGCGGCGCTGTCTCCTCCGACGTCCGGGCTGCTGTGTCGATCGTCACGCGCCGAACCGGTCGATGACCTCGCGCGCCAGGGACCGGTACGCCAGGGCGCCGCCGGACTTCGGGGCCCACGTCGTGATGGGCTCGCCGGCGACGCTGGTCTCCGGGAAGCGCACCGTGCGGGTGATGACGGTGTCGAACACGAGGTCGCCGAACCGCTCGACGACGCGGGCCATGACCTCGCGGGCGTTGACGGTGCGGGGGTCGTACCGGGTGACGAGGATGCCGCTGATCGACAGTCGCGGGTTGAGCCGGTCGTGCACCTTGTCGACGGTGTCGGTCAGCAGCGCGAGACCGCGCAGCGAGAAGTACTCGCACTCGGTCGGGATGATGACGCCGTCGGCGCACGCCAGCCCGTTGACGGTCAGCAGCCCCAGCGAGGGCTGGCAGTCGATCAGCACGTAGTCGTAGCGGTCCAGCACCGGGTGCAGCGCACGGGCCAGCGACTGCTCGCGGCCCACCTCGTTGACCAGTTGGATCTCCGCGGCGGACAGGTCGATGTTGCTCGGCACCAGGTCGAGACCCTTGACGCGGGTCGTGACCAGCACCTCGTCGATCGAGACGCGCGGTTCCACCAGCAGGTTGTGCACGGTGTGGTCGAGTTCGTAGTGCGGTACGCCGAGTCCCGCGGACAGCGCGCCCTGCGGGTCGAGGTCCACCAGCAGCACCCGGCGGCCGTACTCGGCCAGCGCGGCACCCAGGTTGATGGTGGACGTGGTCTTGCCGACGCCACCCTTCTGGTTGCACATCGCGACGACCTTGGCGGGGCCGTGGCTGGTGCGAGGTTGGGGGTCGGGGATCGTGCGATTGGGGCGTCCGGTGAGGCCGGTGCCGTCGGTCGTGCCGACTTCGTCACTCATGCGCGATCCGCTCCGCTTCTCGCCGTCGTCATGCGCGATCCGCTCCGCTTCTCGCTGGGGCGCTCGCGCGCGGCCCGACGCTGGTCAGGCAACCTCGGGGCATGGCGGACATCCGCACGAGTCTAACGGCGACGACGCGCCCGGAGAGCCAGACCCGCGGGCCCGACCCGGTCCGACGTGCCTACCGGGCCCTCGGATGGGCTCCGGCCCAGACCTCGCGCAGCGCACTCACCGTCACCAGCGTGTAGATCTGCGTCGTCGTGACCGACGCGTGCCCGAGCAGCTCCTGCACCACGCGGACGTCGGCCCCGCCCTCGAGCAGGTGCGTGGCGAAGGAGTGTCGCAGGGTGTGCGGCGACACCGCGGCGGTGATGCCGGCCCGCTGCGCCGAGTCCTGCAGGACCTGCCAGGCGCTCTGCCGGGACAGCCGGCCGCCGCGGGCGTTGAGGAAGATCGCCGGGGTGCCCGTGCCGCGACGGGCGAGGTCGGGTCGGCCGCGCACGAAGTAGGCGTTGAGCGCATTCACCGCGGGCCTGCCGATGGGCACCAGACGCTGCTTGCCGCCCTTGCCGCGCAGCAGCACCGACCGGGACTCCACGTCCACGTCGTCGACGTCGAGTCCCACACCCTCCGAGATGCGGGCCCCCGTCGAGTACAGGACCTCGAGCAGCGCCCGGTTCCGCAGGGACAGGGGTCCGTCGGCCTCGCCGTCGCCACCGGCGCCGTCGAGCAGCGCGAGCACCTCGTCCACCCCGAGGCTCTTGGGCAGTCGCCGACCGGGCGTCGGCGGCTTCACCGCGCGGGCGACGTCGACGTCGGTGAGGCCCTCGGCCGCGGCGAACTTGTGCAGTCCGCGCACCGCGATCAGCGCGCGGGCCGCCGACACCGCGGACAGCGCGGAGGCACCGGCATCGGGATCGCCCTTGCGCAGGGCGACCAGGAATTCGCTGACGTCGGTCTCGGTGATGTCGCGCAGGTCGTGGATCCCCCGCGACTCGAGGTGCGCGGCGTAGCGCCGCAGGTCGCGCCGGTAGGAACTCAGCGTGTTGGCCGCCACGCCACGCTCGATGACGAGGTGGTCGAGGTAGCCCTGCACCTGATCGTCCAGGACGGGCGCGACGGTCGTCACGACTGGCGGGCCCGGAACGCCGTCGACCGGTCCGGCCACGGCGCGTCGACGCCGCGCAGCGCGGTGACGTCCGTCGTGACGGATGCCGCCAGGATTCCGGCCACGGCAAGCGAATTGACGATCTCGCCTGCCAGCACCATGTCGACGGCAGTGCTCAGCGGAATCCGCTGCACGGTCAGGTCGGCTTCCTCGTCGTGTGCCTCGGGACGATCGACCTCGGTCAGGCCGGTCGCCAGGTAGAGCCGCACGCTCTCGTCGCTGAAGCCGGGCGCGGAGATGACGTCGGCCAGCACGTGCCAGGTGTCGGCGGCCAGACCGGCCTCCTCCTGGAGTTCACGGGCGGCGGTGAGATGCGGTGGCTCGTCCCCCATGTCGAGCAGGCCGGCGGGGAGTTCCCAGAGCCGCCGGTGAACGGGGTGGCGGTACTGCAGCACCATCACCACGTTGCGGTCGTCGTCGAGCGCGACGATGCCCACGGCGCCGTAGTGCTCGACGATCTCGCGGCGGGCGGTACCGCCCCCGGGCATCCGCACCTCGTCGGCGCGCAGCGCGAAGATCTTGCCGACGTGCAGCGTCTCGCTCGAGACGGTCTCGAAGTCGTGCTCAGCCACGGGCCGCGGACTCCTCGACGCGCTCGGCGGCGTTCGACCGCTGCTCGGCGATCTCCATCGGAAGCCGTTCGGCCGCCTTGTAGTCCAGCGCCGCACCGACGAACGCGGAGAACAGCGGGTGCGGACGGGTGGGTCGGCTCTTCAGCTCGGGATGCGCCTGGGTGCCGACGACGAACGGGTGCACGGCGGCGTCGTACTCGACGAACTCGACGAGGTGGCCGTCGGGCGAGGTTCCCGAGAACCGCAGGCCGCTCTCGGCGATCCGGTCCCGGTAGGCGTTGTTGACCTCGTAGCGGTGCCGGTGCCGCTCGGAGACGTCGGTGGACTGGTAGGCCTTCGCGACGATCGAGTCGGGCTCCAGGACGGCCGGGTACGCGCCGAGGCGCATGGTGCCGCCGAGGTCGGCCTCGCCGGCGACGATGTGCTCCTGGTCGGCCATGGTCGCGATCACCGGATCCTTGGTGTCGGGGTCGAACTCCGCCGAACTCGCCTCGGTCAGACCCACCGACCGGGCCGCCTCGATGACGATGCACTGCAGTCCGAGGCACAGGCCCAGCACCGGCACGCCCTGCCTGCGGGCGAAGGAGATGGCGCCGATCTTGCCCTCGATGCCGCGGATGCCGAAGCCGCCGGGGATGAGCACGCCGTGCACGTCGTTGAGGGCGGCCGCCGCGCTCGCGTCGGTCTCGCAGTCGTCGGACGCCACCCAGTGGATGTCGACCTTGGCGTGGTGCCAGAAGCCGCCGGCGCGCAGCGCCTCGGCCACCGACAGGTACGCGTCCGACAGGTCGATGTACTTGCCCACCAGCGCGATTCGCACCGTCTCGTTCGGCTCGTGCACCCGCTCCAGCAGGTCGTTCCACTGCGTCCAGTCGACGTCGCGGAACGGCAGGTTCAGCCGGCGGACCACGTAGGCGTCGAGTTCCTCGCGGTGCAGCACCTTCGGGATGTCGTAGATCGACGGCGCGTCGGGGGTCGAGATGACGCCGTCGATGTCCACGTCGCACATCAGGGCGATCTTGTTCTTCATCGGCTCGGGTACGTCCCGGTCGCAGCGCAGGATGAGCGCGTCCGGGGAGATGCCGATGCTGCGCAGGGCTGCGACCGAGTGCTGGGTGGGCTTGGTCTTCAGCTCGCCCGACGGCTTGAGGAAGGGCACCAGCGACACGTGCAGGAAGAAACAGTTGTCCCGGCCCACCTCGTGGCGCACCTGTCGCGCGGCCTCGAGGAACGGCAGCGACTCGATGTCGCCGACGGTGCCGCCGATCTCGGTGATCACCACGTCGGGGCGCGTGCCGTCGGCGTCCGGCTCGGCCATCGCGAGGATGCGGGCCTTGATCTCGTCGGTGATGTGCGGGATCACCTGCACCGTGTCGCCGAGGTACTCGCCGCGGCGTTCCTTGGCGATCACCGTCGAATACACCTGACCGGTGGTGACATTGGCCGACCCGGACAGGTTCCGGTCGAGGAACCGCTCGTAGTGGCCGACGTCCAGGTCGGTCTCGGCGCCGTCCTCGGTGACGAAGACCTCACCGTGCTGGAACGGGTTCATCGTCCCCGGGTCGACGTTGAGGTACGGGTCGAGCTTCTGCATCGTCACCTGCAGACCGCGTGCGGTGAGCAGCTGGCCGAGGCTGCTGGCCGTGAGCCCCTTGCCGAGTGACGACGCGACGCCACCACTCACGAAGAGGTGTTTGGTCGCGGTCTGTGGGTGCTTGCGTAGCGCTGGCAAGGCCTACCTCCGTGGCAACTGGGCAGGTCTTGGTTTCTACGCTGGAAGTCCAGCTCGGGGCCTGCCGACCCACGGAATCTCACCCTAACACCGACGCCGACACGGCGTGGCTGACGCGCCGTGGTCGCTACTGCGGAACGGTCACCGCGGTCGCGCCCTGACCGGTGCCGTACTGCCCCGGCCTGCCGCCGCTCGACAGGTCGGCCAGACCCAGCACCGCGGTCAGCCGGCCCGCCTGGGTGTCGGCGTCGTCGACGGTGGTCACCGCGCCGTTGAGCGCCGGATCCGATCGGACGACGGCGACGGCCGACGTTCCCGTCGCCGACCCGCTGCGCCCCGCGACCACCGTTCCGGTGCCGTGCGGCGCCATGGCGGCGGCGAGGCGTGCCACGGTGGCGCCCTGGTTGCCCGCGTCGTCGGCGAGGGGTCCGCCGGTGACGATGAGCGCGGTGTCGGCGGCGCCGATCCGCTGATCGCCGTAGGTGAGGAACCCGGTGTCGCGCAGGGTGGCGAGGACGGTGTCGCGCTGCGCGTCGTCGACGGCGGCGGACGCGGGGTCCTTGCCGCGCAGCAGCGAGATGCCCAGCAGGTCGCCGGCCTGGGAGCCCTGGTCGATCAGCGTCGTGCTCAGCTGGCGACCGGCGGGCACGATCGGCGAGTTCACCACCGACAGCAGCTTCTCGGCCGAGTTGGCGTCGACGAACTCCTGGGTCAGCGAGACGGTGCCGGTCACGGTGCCGCCGGACGCCCCGACGTAGCGGGTGAGTGCGTCGACGTCGTCGTCGGCGGCGTCGGGGGTGCGGAACACGACGACCGACTTGTCGGTGAACGCGTCGCGCAGGATCCGCGGCGACATCTGGGCGTCGAACTCCCCTGCCGCACTGAGCCGCTCGTTGAGGGCGTTCTTCTGGTCGGTGAGGTCGTCGATCTCGCTCTGCATCTCGTGCTTGTCGTCACGTAGACCCGACAGCAGCGTGTTCGAGAGCAGACCCGACCCCAGCATCACGCCGATGGCGAGTGCCAGGAACACCGCAGCGAGTGATATCGCATGCGATCGAAGGGAAATCACCGGGAGTCTCCTAGATTCGTCTCGTCACGCGGGCGCTCGTCGTCGCGGTCTAGGTGACGAAGCCCTGGACCCACAGCGTGAACTGGTCCCAGTACTCCGAGACCCACTGCAGGACTGCGGCGTCCGCGCGGGAGACCCACAGCGCCACGATCACCGCGACGAGCATCGCGAGCACCAGCAGGGCGATCGCGCCGCCCGAGATGCGGCTGCGGTACAGGGTGGCGACGGCCTTGGCGTCGACCAGCTTCTCGCCGACCTTGAGCCGGGTGAGGAACGTCGACGGGTTGCTGTGCTGACGCGTGCGATCGAAGAACTCCTCGATGCTGGCGCTGTGTCCGGCGGTCACGATCAGCGATGCGCCGTGGTGGTCGCAGAGCAGCAGCGCGAGGTCGGCCGCCGAACCGGCCGCCGGGAACGTCATTGCGCCGACGCCGAGGTCCTGGATGCGCTCGAGGCCCTTGGCGTGTCCGTCCGCGTCGGCGGGCAGCACCACCTGGGCGCCGGAGCGCAGCACCTCGACGCTCATGGTGTCGGGGTCGCCGACGATGAGCGCGGGCCGGTAGCCGGCCTTGCGCAGTACGTCGGCGCCGATCCCGACGCCGACGAGCACCGGCTGGTACTCCTTGATGAACGGCTTGAGCGCCTTCAGATCGTCGGCGGCGCAGGCACCTTCGGCGACGACCACCACGTGCCTGCGGCTGACGTCGACGTCGATGTCCGGGATGCCCATGCCGTCGATCAGCAGCGGGCTCTCGCTGCGGATGAACTCGATCGTGTTGCCGGCGAACGCCTCGAGGTGCGCCACCAGGCCGGTCTTCGCCTCGACCATGAGGTCGTGGATCTCGAGGTCGGTGCGTTCGTGGCCGAGCGCGAGGCGGCGGTCGCCGGTGTAGACGCCGCCGTTGTGCAGCCGGACGCGGGCGCCGTCCTTGATCTTCTTGAAGACCTCGGGGCCGGTCTCGTCGATCAGCATCACGCCGTTGGCGACGAGGACCTCGGGGCCGAGGTTGGGATAGCGGCCGGAGATCGACGGGGACGCGTTGACCACCGCGGCCACCTGCGCCTCGACGAGGGCGTCTGCGGTGATGCGGTCGAGGTCGAGCGCGTCCATCACCACGATGTCACCGGGCCCGACGCGGCGGAGCAGCCGATCGATGTCGCGGTCGACGCGGGCGGTACCTGTGACACCGGGGCGCGCGCCGGTGTTGCGGGAGAGCAGCGCTGACATCTTCATGCGGCCGATTCTGTCGGCCAACCCTCAACTACAGGTGGAGGCGCGCCGTAACACCAGTCACATGAGTTACATCGCGTCACATCTGCAACACGATTCGGCTGCCGTCCGGTGACGCCGTCGGTCGCTCACGCGTCCTGGCGTGACTCCTGACGGGCTGCCTCGAGGAGTTCCCGGGCGTGCGCCCGACCGCTGTCGGACTCCCCGAGACCGGCCAGCATCCGGGCCAGTTCGGCGACGCGGTCGTCGTCGTCGAGTCGGCGCACCTCGCTGGACTTCCCGCGACCGCGCGCACTGTCGACGATCAGGTGGGCATCGGCGTAGGCCGCCACCTGCGGCAGGTGGGTCACGACGATCACCTGGTGCGTCCTGGCCAGCCGGGCCAGCCGGCGGCCGATCTGCACGGCGGCCCGTCCGCCCACGCCGGCGTCGACCTCGTCGAACACCATCGTCGTGCCCTCCGCCGATGCGGCGAGGACCACCTCGAGCGCGAGCATCACCCGCGAGAGCTCGCCGCCCGAGGCGCTCTTCGCGAGCGGCAGGACGTCGGACCCAGAGTGCGGGGTGAAGCCGAACTCGACCGCGTCGACGCCGTCGTGGCCCGCGTGGACGGTGTCCCCGGCGGGCAGGACGAGGGGTGCGGTGTCGTCGGCCCGGGCGGGCAGCGCGGTCACGGTGATCGCGAAGCCGGCGCCCGCCATCGCGAGGCCCGCGAGTTCGGCGGTGACGGCCTTCGCGAGCGCCTTGGCGGCCTTGGTGCGGGCCTTGGTGATGACCGCCGCGGCGGTGACGACCGCCGACTCGAGGTCGGCCACCCGCGACGCGAGCGAGGCCAGCGCCTCCTCCGACACGTCGAGCTGGGCCAACCTGCCGCGCGCGTCGTCGGCCCAGGCGAGCACACCGGTGATGTCCGGGGCGTACTTGCGGGTCAGCGTCCGCAGCTCCGCCTGACGGCTCAGCTTGGTCTCCAGCGTGCTCGCGTCACTCGGCAGTTCGGCCAGGAAGTCGCCGAGCTCGGTGGAGACGTCGCCGATCACCGCCATGGCCTCGGTCAGCCGGTCGGCCAGCGTGCGGAGCGCGTCGTCGTCGGTGCCGGCCAGCGCCGCCTTCGCGTGACCCACGCCGTCGGCCGCCGACGACACGTCAGACGTCGGTTCGTCGAGCGAACCCGACAGCGCGGTGCGTGCCACCGACGCCGCCTCGCGGAGCGCGTCCAGTTCGGAGAGCCGCCGGATCTCCGCGACCAGTCCGTCGTCCTCGCCGGGTTGCGGTGCGAGCGTGTCGATCTCGTTCAGGCCGAACTGCAGGCGGTCGGCTTCCTGAGCCAGTTCGCGGGCGCGCTGGCGACGGTCGGTCAGGTCGCGGCGCGCGTCGAGCCACTGACTGCGGGCCTCCCGGTAGCGCCCGAGCGCCGACTGCACGTCGACGAACCGGTCGAGCGCCGCGAGCTGCTCCTCGGGCCGCATCAGCCGGAGCTGATCGTTCTGGCCGTGCAGCGCCAGCAGCTCGGTGGTGAAGGTGCCCAGCGACTTCGCGGGCACGCTGCGGCCACCGAGGTACGCCCGCGACGGTCCGTCACGGCTGACCGACCGCGCCGCGATGATGCTGCCGTCGTCGTCGCGTTCGGCACCCGACGAGTCGAGTACCTCGTCGATGCGGGTGGCCACCCGCGGGCCCAGGTCATCGGTGGTGAACCGGCCCTCGACGACGGCCCGCTCGGAGCCCGACCGCACCCGGGTGGCATCCGCCCGGGCGCCGCCCAGCAGGTGCAGACCGGTGACGACCATGGTCTTGCCGGTGCCGGTCTCCCCGGTGAGCACCGTCAACCCGCGGTCGAACTCGGCGGTGGCCGCGATGATGGCGCCGAGCGCCTCGATCCTGATCTCGGAGAGCACTACTGACCGCGCCACCCGGTGGTGGGCAACCGGAACTTGCGCACCAGACGATCGGTGAAGGGCGCGCTGTCCAGCCGGACCCACTTCAGCGGCGTACCGCAGCGGCGGACCTCCAGCCGTCCACCCGGCGGCACGACCATCTCGCGGCGGCCGTCGCAGAACACCATCGCGTCGTATCCCCCCGCCTCGGTCTCGATGGCGATCGACGCGTTGGGGCTCGTCACCATGGGACGGGCGAACAGCGCGTGCGCGTTGTTGGGCACCACCAGGATCGACTCGATGTCGGGCCACAGGATCGGTCCGCCGGCCGAGAAGGCGTAGGCCGTCGACCCGGTGGGCGTGGACACCAGCACGCCGTCGCAGCCGAACTCGGAGACCGGACGTCCGTCGACCTCGAGCACCACGCCCAGCACCCCGAGCCGGGGTCCCTTCTCCAGGCTGGCCTCGTTGAGCGCCCAGCCGCGGTGCACGATCTGCCCGTTGACGCGGACGGCGACGTCGAGCGTCATCCGCTCCTCGACGCTGTAGTCGCGCTTCACCACGTGGTCGAGCACGGAGTCGATCGCCTCGGCCTCGGCCTCGGCGAGGAAGCCGACCTTGCCGAGATTCACTCCGAGCACCGGGATCTCGACGTTGCGGGCCAACTCCGCGGCGCGCAGGAACGTGCCGTCGCCGCCGAGGACGAGCACCAGCTCGCAGCCCTCCGCGGCGCGTTCGTCGGCGTCGACGACCTCGATCTCGACGCCCAGCGCCCGCACGCCGTCGGGCGTCGACTGCGCCGAGCCGCGATCCACGGACTCGGCGGCGAGCACCCGCAGCGCGATGCCGTTGTCGCCGAGCACCTTCTCGACGCGACGCGTCGTCTCGTAGACGTCGTCGCGGCCGGTGTGTACCACCAGGAGCACGCATCGTTCGCTGGTCACTGTGGGCCCTCCACGACGGCGCGACGGACGGCGTCGTCGAGTGCGATGCCGTCCAGTGACTCCGGTGTGCGGGTCCGCAACCGGAGGAAGTACTCGACGTTGCCCGACGGTCCCGGCAACGGGCTGGCCGTCACGTCGGCCGCCGGCCAGCCTAGTTGGGCCGCCCGCCGTGCCACCGCTGTGACGGCGTCCACCCGCAGTTCCGGGTCGCTGACGACTCCGCCCGCTCCGACGCGGTCCTTCCCGACCTCGAACTGTGGCTTCACCATGGGAACGATATCGGCGTCGGCGGACGTGCACGACGTCAGCGCCGGAAGCACGGTCGCCAGCGAGATGAACGACAGGTCCGCGACCACGAGGTCCACGGGTCCACCGATGGCGTCCGGGGTGAGCGAACGCACGTTGGTGCGCTCGAGGACCTGGACTCTGTCGTCGGACCGCAGGGACCACGCCAGCTGGCCGTAGCCGACGTCGGCGGCCACCACCACGGACGCCCCCCGGTCGAGCAGCACCTCGGTGAACCCGCCGGTGGACGCGCCGGCATCGAGGCAGCGACGACCGGTGACGTCGATCCCGAAGGCGTCCAGTGCGCCGATCAACTTGTGTGCGCCCCGTGAGACCCACGTGCGCTCGTCGGCGGCCACCGTGAGACGGGCGTCGAGGGACACCGCCGTCGCGGGCTTGGCGGCGGGCATGCCGTCGATGCGGACCCGTCCCGCACCGATCAACTCCGCCGCCTGCTGCCGCGACCGGGCCAGGCCACGCCTGACCAGCTCGGCATCAACCCGGGCACGCCGCGTCACGTCGGGTCACCCGCGGTGCGTCGACGTGGCGACGCCGCCGCCCGCCTGGCCGTGCTCGACCGACTCGAGGGCCCGGACCAGGAGGTCGTTGGCCTGCTCGAGACGGGCTGCGATGACGTTCACGTCGGCGTCCGGCGCATCCGGTGCGGGCAGGCCTGCGAGCAACGCCTCGATCTCGTGGCGGATCTGGTCGGGCTCGGTAGTCATGTCGACGTTCACGCTAGCCGATCGGGGTCCGGCAGCAGCGACCACCGCTGCAGGGCATCGCGAGCCGTCGGGTCACCCGCGCCGATCGTGAAATCCGTGCCGTCGAGGTCCGCGTTCCACACCGCGTGTGCGGTCGCACGCACCACGCTCAACTCGTCGCCGGCGTCCGCACCGGCCGAGTGCACGGTCACCGAGGCATCATCCACGTCGATCCGCCACGCGGGATGCGGTGCGACGCGCAGGGCGTCCGCGTCGTCGTCGAGTGACCGCAGGTCCGCACCGACGTAGTCCGGTCGCTCGGCCGGGATGGCACGCACCATGTCGGCGGCAGTGCTCACGCCGGTGAGGACGAGCAGGCTCGGGAGGTCGGCGGCGGTGGCGCCCGCGATGTCGGTGTCCAGACGGTCACCCACCACCAGCGGCGTCCGGAAGTCGCCGCGGGCCAGCGCGTCCCGGAGCAGGGTCGGCGCGGGCTTGCCCGCCACCTGCGGATCCCGGTCGGTGGCGGTACGCAGCGCACCGACCATGGATCCGTTGCCGGGCAACAGTCCTCGCTCCGAGGGCAGGGTGCGGTCGACGTTCGCCGCTACCCACAGCGCTCCGGCACGGATGGCGAGCGCGGCCTCGGCGAGGATCGCCCACCCGGTGTCGGGTGAGTGACCCTGGACCACGGCGACCGGATCGTCGTCGAAGTTCCGGACCGGCTGCAGGCCCACGTTCGAGACTTCGGCGGCGAGGGAGTCGGTTCCGACGACGAGCACCTTGGCGCCGGGCTGGAGTTGGTCGGCGAGGAGTCGGGCTGCGCTCTGCGCGCTCGTCACCACGTCGTCGGCGGACGCGGTGAAGCCGAGTTCGCGGAGGTGCTCGGCGACGCCCTCGGGCGCGCGGGAGGCGTTGTTCGTGACGTAGAGGGTGCGGGCGCCGATCGACGCGAGGGTCGCCACGGATCCGACGGTGGCCTGACTCCCCCGGAACACCGTGCCGTCGAGGTCGAGGAGGAGACAGTCGTGGTCCTGTGCGAGCGTGCTCACCTCAGGAGAGTTCCGTGATGCGCTCTTCGGCATCGGTCTGGCCTTCGAGATCGGCCGCCGCGGCATTCATGAACCACTGCAACGCATCCGCGGTCCGGTTGAGCGACAGCAGCGTCTCGGCGTACACGTAGAACAGTCGCGCCGCGGTCAGTCCGGTGCGGGTGCGGTCAAGTGGCGGGCTCGACAACGCGGCGAGCGCCTGTTCGTGCTGACCGAGATCCGATCGGGCGCCGGCGATGACGATGCGCAACTCGTCGGCGTCGTCGCCGGTGAGTTCGGCCGCCTCGGCACTGCGTCCGAGTTCGATGGCCTTCTCCGGGCGGCCGACGCCGCGCTCGCAGTCGGCGATCAGGGGAAGGAGGGCGGACTTGCTGCCCATCCGGCGGGCGGCACGGAATTCGGCGAGCGCCTGTGACCAGTCACCGTAGTGATAGGCGGCGATGCCCACGGCTTCGCGGACGGCGGCGATGCGGCCGGCCCGGGTCCGTGCGGCCTGCGCATGCGCCAGCGCAGCCTCCGGATCTTCCTCGAGGAGGTCGCCGGCGGCCACCAGGTGGCGAGCGACGAAGTCGGCGGTCGACTTGTCGAGTGTGAGCAGCTCGCTGCGCACGTCGGGCGCGAGCTGTTTGGCCTCGATCTCGGGAGGGATTGGCGGACCGGACCTTTCGAAGTCCTGGTCGTCGCGCGGCTGAGTGCGTCGAGCACGGTCGGGCCCCGAGGAACGCGGTGCGTTCTGGCCGTTGCGTGCCGGCCGGCGGGGTCCGCCTCCAGTCGATGGTCGCTGTGATCGGCGATCGCCGCCACCATGCCTGTCCTCGGCCACGTTGCGCCTTCCTGATCTCGACACGTCGTCTCGCAAAGGATACGGGCTGGCTGAAGGTTCAGCGAAGACGAACGAATTCATACGACGTCGAATTCACCAAGTCGAATTCAATTCGTCCATTTACCCGATAAAGAGAATCACCCCCCCACAGTGAAGTGGGGGGGTGATTCCTAATGTGTGTTCGGCGGTGTCCTACTTTTCCACCCGTAGGGGTAGTATCATCGGCGCTGGTAGGCTTAGCTTCCGGGTTCGGGATGGGTCCGGGCGTTTCCCTGCCGCTATTACCGCCGTAACTCTATTTTATTGTCAGCCCCAATGGTTTTGGTGTTATTTGGTGGTGGGGTGTGGTCTGTTCGACTCATATGTGGATGCGTGGTTGCGTACGCGTGTTGTGGTGTGACTTACACGTTTTCTTTGAACCCCCGTGTGGGGGTGGTTGTTGTGTGTAAGTTTTCGGCCGGTTAGTGCCAGTTCCCTGCACCCATTGCTGGGCTTCTAGGTCTGGTCTATCAATCCCGTGGTCTGCGGGGGGCCTTATCCCACTTAATGGGTGAGAAGCCTGGTCTTGGAGGGGGTTTCCCGCTTAGATGCTTTCAGCGGTTATCCTGTCCGAACGTAGCTATCCAGCGGTGCCCCTGGTGGGACAACTGGTAGACCAGAGGTTCGTCCGTCCCGGTCCTCTCGTACTAGGGACAGGTTTCCTCAAGCTTCTGACGCGCGCGGCGGATAGAGACCGAACTGTCTCACGACGTTCTAAACCCAGCTCGCGTGCCGCTTTAATGGGCGAACAGCCCAACCCTTGGGACCTGCTCCAGCCCCAGGATGCGACGAGCCGACATCGAGGTGCCAAACCATCCCGTCGATATGGACTCTTGGGGAAGATCAGCCTGTTATCCCCGGGGTACCTTTTATCCGTTGAGCGACACCCCTTCCACTCGGGGGTGCCGGATCACTAGTCCCGACTTTCGTCCCTGCTCGACATGTACGTCTCGCAGTCAAGCTCCCTTGTGCACTTACACTCAACACCTGATTGCCGTCCAGGTTGAGGGAACCTTTGGGCGCCTCCGTTACTTTTTTGGAGGCAACCGCCCCAGTTAAACTACCCACCAGGCACTGTTCCTGAACCGGATATACGGTTCGAGGTTAGAAGCCCAATACGATCAGAGTGGTATTTCAACGATGACTCCACCCACACTGGCGTGCGGGTTTCACAGTCTCCCACCTATCCTACACAAACCGTACCGAGCGCCAATACCAAGTTGTAGTGAAGGTCCCGGGGTCTTTTCGTCCTGCCGCGCGTAACGAGCATCTTTACTCGTAGTGCAATTTCGCCGAGTCTATGGTTGAGACAGTTGAGAAGTCGTTACGCCATTCGTGCAGGTCGGAACTTACCCGACAAGGAATTTCGCTACCTTAGGATGGTTATAGTTACCACCGCCGTTTACTGGGGCTTAAATTCTCAGCTTCACACCCCGAAGGGCATTAACCGGTCCTCTTAACCTTCCAGCACCGGGCAGGCGTCAGTCCGTATACATCGTCTTGCGACTTCGCACGGACCTGTGTTTTTAGTAAACAGTCGCTTCTCACTGGTTTGTGCCACCCCCACCCGCCGGCCGCCGCTAGGGCATGGACGGTATAGGGGTCCCCCTTCTCCCGAAGTTACGGGGGTATTTTGCCGAGTTCCTTAACCATAGTTCACTCGTACGCCTTGGTATTCTCTACCTGACCACCTGTGTTGGTTTGGGGTACGGGCCGTGTCTGCACTCGCTAGAGGCTTTTCTTGGCAGCATAGGATCACCGAATTCGCCTCAATCGGCTATGCATCACCTCTCGGACTATGTGACATCCGGATTTGCCTAGATGTCGTCCTACGGGCTTGCCCCAGTATTACCACTGACTGGTACGGCTACCTTCCTGCGTCACCCCATCGCTTGACTACTACCAGCGAAGGTCCCGCGCAGCCCCACGTTCCCTCACACCCGAAGGTGATCGGTGAACGTGGTTTTGGGCGGTTAGTACCGCTGATTCATCACGGGCGCGCATACACGGGTACGGGAATATCAACCCGTTGTCCATCGACTACGCCTGTCGGCCTCGCCTTAGGTCCCGACTCACCCTGGGAGGACTGGCCTGGCCCAGGAACCCTTGGTCTTTCGGCGGGCAAGGTTCTCACTTGCCTTATCGCTACTCATGCCTGCATTCTCACTCCCACACCCTCCACAGCTCCATCACTAGGCTGCTTCATCGGTGTGCAGGACGCTCCCCTACCCATCCTTGCGGATGCCGCGGCTTCGGCGGTGTGCTTGAGCCCCGCTACATTATCGGCGCACAATCACTTGACCAGTGAGCTATTACGCACTCTTTCAAGGGTGGCTGCTTCTAAGCCAACCTCCTGGTTGTCTTCGCGACTGCACATCCTTTTCCACTTAGCACACGCTTAGGGGCCTTAGCCGGCGATCTGGGCTGTTTCCCTCTCGACGCACGGAGCTTATCCCCCGCCGTCTCACTGCCGCACTGTTGACTTACCGGCATTCGGAGTTTGGCTGACATCAGTAACCTTGTGAGGCCCATCCGCCATCCAGTAGCTCTACCTCCAGTAAGGACCATGCAACGCTGCACCTAAATGCATTTCGGGGAGAACCAGCTATCACGGAGTTTGATTGGCCTTTCACCCCTACCCACAACTCATCCCCTCAGTCTTCAACCTAAGTGGGTTCGGGCCTCCACAACATCTTACTGCTGCTTCACCCTGGCCATGGGTAGATCACTCCGCTTCGGGTCCAGAACACGCCACTACACCACACACTCTTGTGCGGATACGCCCTATTCAGACTCGCTTTCGCTGCGGCTACCCCACACGGGTTAACCTCGCGACATGTCCCTGACTCGCAGGCTCATTCTTCAAAAGGCACGCCATCACCCCACGACGAATCGAAGGCTCTGACGGCTTGTAGGCGCACGGTTTCAGGTACTATTTCACTCCCCTCCCGGGGTACTTTTCACCATTCCCTCACGGTACTAATCCGCTATCGGTCATCAGAAGGTATTCAGGCTTACCGGGTGGTCCCGGCAGATTCACAGCAGATTCCACGGGCCCGCTGCTACTCGGGAACACCACACAAGGCAGACGTCGGGTTTTCACGTACCGGGCTCTCACCGTCTACGGCAGGCCATCCCAAGCCACTTCCGCTAACCACGACATTTTCTCACTGCCCTCCAGTCGGATAGAACTGGAAACATGGGTCCCACAACCCCGCACACACAACCCCTACCCGGTATCACATGCATGCGGTTTAGCCATCCTCCGCTTTCGCTCGCCACTACTCACGGAATCACTTTTGTTTTCTCTTCCTACGGGTACTGAGATGTTTCACTTCCCCGCGTTACCTCCCGCACCCTATGTATTCAGGTACGGGTAACACGACATCACTCGTGCTGGGTTTCCCCATTCGGACATCCTCGGATCAACGCTCGGTTGGCAGCTCCCCGAGGCATATCGCAGCCTCCCACGTCCTTCATCGGCCTCTGATGCCAAGGCATCCACCATGCGCCCTTAAACACTTACAAAGCACAAAACCATAAACAAAGAAAAAATCACACCACAACAAGCCACCACACAGGCGGGGGGCGCCATCCCGAAAGACGGACGTCCCCTCCACGCATGCCAGCTTGATGCTCGCAACCACTATCCACGAATCAAACACCACACCCCACCACCAAAACCTGGGGCAACAACCAAACCACCCGCATCCCTGCGAGCCGGCGCCCCGACCCCACCCCCACACCCTCCCCACACTGGGGACGATGCATTCGGGGTGGCGTACACGCGCCGCGGGCTTGTTGTCTCAAAGCCCAATAGTGTGTTCAGTGATTTCATCGCGGGCCGGCATTTCCCCACCGGTACCCGCATGTCTGCCATGTGCACCAGACCCCCACCCACTACAGGCGAGAGGCCATCCAACGAATCGCCCGGTGCACCGAACCCCCACACGATGTGGGCGGGACCGAGTCTCGTGGTGCTCCTTAGAAAGGAGGTGATCCAGCCGCACCTTCCGGTACGGCTACCTTGTTACGACTTCGTCCCAATCGCCGATCCCACCTTCGACGGCTCCCTCCCACAAGGGGTTAGGCCACCGGCTTCGGGTGTTACCGACTTTCATGACGTGACGGGCGGTGTGTACAAGGCCCGGGAACGTATTCACCGCAGCGTTGCTGATCTGCGATTACTAGCGACTCCGACTTCACGGGGTCGAGTTGCAGACCCCGATCCGAACTGAGACCGGCTTTGAAGGGATTCGCTCCACCTTACGGATTCGCAGCCCTCTGTACCGGCCATTGTAGCATGTGTGAAGCCCTGGACATAAGGGGCATGATGACTTGACGTCATCCCCACCTTCCTCCGAGTTGACCCCGGCAGTCTCTTACGAGTCCCCGCCATGACGCGCTGGCAACATAAGATAGGGGTTGCGCTCGTTGCGGGACTTAACCCAACATCTCACGACACGAGCTGACGACAGCCATGCACCACCTGCACACAGGCCACAAGGGAACCGACATCTCTGCCGGCGTCCTGTGCATGTCAAACCCAGGTAAGGTTCTTCGCGTTGCATCGAATTAATCCACATGCTCCGCCGCTTGTGCGGGCCCCCGTCAATTTCTTTGAGTTTTAGCCTTGCGGCCGTACTCCCCAGGCGGGGTACTTAATGCGTTAGCTACGGCACGGATCCCAAGGAAGGAAACCCACACCTAGTACCCACCGTTTACGGCGTGGACTACCAGGGTATCTAATCCTGTTCGCTCCCCACGCTTTCGCTCCTCAGCGTCAGTTACTGCCCAGAGACCCGCCTTCGCCACCGGTGTTCCTCCTGATATCTGCGCATTCCACCGCTACACCAGGAATTCCAGTCTCCCCTGCAGTACTCAAGTCTGCCCGTATCGCCCGCACGCCCACAGTTAAGCTGTGAGTTTTCACGAACAACGCGACAAACCACCTACGAGCTCTTTACGCCCAGTAATTCCGGACAACGCTCGGACCCTACGTATTACCGCGGCTGCTGGCACGTAGTTGGCCGGTCCTTCTTCTGCACATACCGTCACTTGCGCTTCGTCTGTGCTGAAAGGAGTTTACAACCCGAAGGCCGTCATCCCCCACGCGGCGTCGCTGCATCAGGCTTGCGCCCATTGTGCAATATTCCCCACTGCTGCCTCCCGTAGGAGTCTGGGCCGTATCTCAGTCCCAGTGTGGCCGGTCACCCTCTCAGGCCGGCTACCCGTCGTCGCCTTGGTGAGCCGTAACCTCACCAACAAGCTGATAGGCCGCGGGCCCATCCCACACCGCAAAAGCTTTCCCCCACCAACCATGCAGTCAATGAGGTGTATTCGGTATTAGACCCAGTTTCCCAGGCTTATCCCAAAGTGCAGGGCAGATCACCCACGTGTTACTCACCCGTTCGCCACTCGAGTACCCCGAAGGGCCTTTCCGTTCGACTTGCATGTGTTAAGCACGCCGCCAGCGTTCGTCCTGAGCCAGAATCAAACTCTCCAAACAAAAACAACCCAACCCGAAGATCAGGTGCATCCGAATCAGAAAAATCCGATCACAAAACCAGAACACCAAAACTGGCATCCCAAAAACATCACACCCCTAAACGGGAAAAAAAGGGCATGACCAAACAACAAACAAAAACCACCAAACACACTATTGAGTTCTCAAACAACACACCCGCTCCGACCGCGCACAAACCCCGCGGCGAAAAGCCGCTGAATCGTACTGCGGGCGGATGAGGACCCTCACCGAAGTGCGGGTTTCCCTCTGGGAGTCTGCCGCGCTCCCCGGTCCGAAGTCCGTGTCGCGGCGACTTGGAATAAGTTACGTCAGTGGAAACACGGAGTCAAATCCGCTGGTGAGACGTACTTTTCCTCGCCGTTGTCCCTAGTCAACGCGTCGGACGCCCGCGATGTTCCGCTTGCCACGCCGCACCACGAGCCAGGAGCCGTGCAGGAAGTCGGCATCGGCCGGCGTCCACTCGTCGCTCTCGATCCTCGTGTTGTTGACGTAGACGCCGCCCTCGGCGACGGTCCGTCGCGCCGCTCCCCTGCTCGCGGAGAGTCCGGTGGCCACCAACAGGTCGGTGATCGCATCGTCCCCACCCGGCGCCAGCTCGGCGACCTGGGCGTTGCCGGCCTCCCGCAGCGCTGCGCCCAGCGTCGACTCGTCGAGGTCGGTGAGTTCCCCTCGCCCGAACAGCGCCTGGCTCGCCAGCTCCACGGCGTCGGTCGCCGCTTGTCCGTGCACCAGCGTGGTCAGCTCGCGAGCGAGTCGACGCTGACCCGCGCGTTCGTGTGGCCGCGCCCGGGTCGCCTCGTCGAGGTCGTCCACCTCTTCGCGGGAGAGGAACGTGAACCACTTCAGGTAGGGCACCACGTCGGCGTCCGCGGTGTTCACGAAGTACTGGTACCAGGCGTACGGGCTCGTCATCTCCGGATCCAGCCAGAGGTTCCCACCGCCGGTCGACTTGCCGAACTTCCTGCCCTCGGAGTCCGTGACCAGCGGTGTCGTCATCGCGTGGACGGTCGCGCCCGCCTTCTGGCGCACCAACCGTGCGCCGGCGACGATGTTCCCCCACTGGTCGGATCCACCGATCTGGAGGGCGCAGCCGAACCGTCGATGCAACTCCACGTAGTCGTTGGACTGCAGCAGCATGTAGCTGAACTCGGTGTAGGACATGCCATCACCCTCGAGTCGACGGCGCACGGTGTCGCGGTCGAGCATCACGTTGACCGAGAAGTACTTGCCGACGTCGCGGAGGAACTCGATGGCCGACAGCTCACTTGTCCAGGTGAGGTTGTTCTGGACTACGGCGCCGGTGGGCGACTCGTCGAATTCGACGAACCGCTCGAGCTGGCCCCGGATGCGCGACGCCCAGTCGGCGACGGTGTCCGCGGTGTTCAGCGTCCGCTCGCCGGTCTCGCGCGGGTCGCCGATCATGCCGGTGGCGCCGCCGGCGAGGACAATCGGACGGTGGCCGGCCTGCTGGAATCGACGCAACACCAGCAGCGGAACGAGGTGTCCGGCGTGCAGGCTCGGCGCCGTCGGGTCGAAGCCCGAGTAGAGGGTCAGCGGACCGCCGGCGAGGTCCGCTGCCAGCGCCTCTCGATCCGTCGACTGCGCGATCAGGCCGCGCCAATCCAATTCGGCGAGGATGTCGTTACCCATGCGTCGATCTTCGCGCACCGGCACCCGATGGCCACAACCAGTCAGTCGCTGTCCCCCGGTGCGGGCGCCCGCGGGCTGCGCCGGTACGGCGACACCTCGGGACGGCCACCGACCCAGAAGCGCCACGGCCGGTCGGCCGCCGTGCTCACCCCGACCCTCGGTCCGGTGGACGCCGGCATCGGGTCACCGAGCCGCAGCCGAACCGGACTGTCGTCGTCGAACAGGTCGATTCCGTTGTCCTCCATCAGGATTCCGAGAGCGGAACACAGGTTCCCCGGTCCCCTGGCGAGCTTGACCGGCGGTATGGCCGATCCGCGCCTGCCCGATGCGACGGCGTCACCGTCGTCGACGACGGCCGCCCGGAGGAGCACGGCGCCTGCGACGCCGTCATACCCGCAGACCACGTTCGCGCACACGTGGATCCCGTGGCTGCGATAGGTGTAGAGCCGGCCCGGCGGCCCGAACATGACGGCGTTGCGCGGACGCGGACCGCGGAACGAGTGCGACGCGGAGTCCGGCCACGGTCCGTCGGGTGGACCGCCGTAGGCCTCGACCTCGAGGATCACCGCCGTCACGTCCCGGCCGACGAGTTCGGCGCCGAGAAGTCGCCGACCGGCGTGCAGCGGATCGGCGGGCAGGTCGTCGCTTGACACCGTCCGATTGTGCCGGGCGCCCGCGCGCGAGGTCGACGGCACCTAGCCGTCGTGCCGCAACTCCCCGGGTGCCTCGCCCCCGAGCGTCACCACGAGGTCGCCGAGCAGCGAGTCCAGGTGACGGCCGACGTCCTCGATCTCGGGGCTGCCATAGCTACCGAACAACAGGCTGGGTTGATCCACCGCGAGGTTCGTCGTCCCCCGTGCGTCGACGTAGATCAGTGTGCGCAGAGGTGCGTGCAGCATCACCGACGGGTCGTGGCGGTACATGCGTTCGGCGATGGTGTGGTTGCCCATCAGGTACTGCCGCGCCGACCAGTCGGAGGACGCCGTCGCGAACACCGCGGACAGATCGCCGCCGTAGTACCGCAGGAAACCGTGCGGCGCACGCCGGGCCATCAGGTCGAGGTGTTCCTGCCAGCTGGCGGCGGCGGCGAACGCACCGAGATCGGCCTCCGGGACGACGGTCTCGTAGTGCTCGACGAGGTCGCCGTAGTCGCGAGGGAAGGCGATGACGAGACGGCGGGTGGTGTGCTCGATGAAGCTGTTGGCGGTCATCTTCTAAGTATGGTCAGCCATACCCAGCGGGCGCATGCCGGCTACCCGGAAGATCTCAGCCGGCGAGACCCACCAGCCGGGCGTGCTCGGCGTCGTCGGTGACGTCCGTCGCCTCGTCGACCAGCAGCACGGGCACGTCGCCCTCGATCCGGTAGGCACGACGCAGCCGCGGGTTGTAGAGCACGTGCTCGTCGGCGACCAGCAGCAACGGACCGCGGTCCTGCGGGCAGACGAGGATGTCGAGCAGTCGCTGGTCGAGTGCCACGGTCAGCCCTGCGGGATGTCGAGCGGGCTACCGATGTTGATCGGCTGTCCGCTGCCCGGGGGGATCTGCCCGATGCCGAAGCTGGTGGGGCTCTGCGACTGCTGCATCATGCCGCGCTGCTGCGCGCGACGCTGGTACGACAGCGTCTGCTCGAGCGCGGTGCGCAGCGGCACCTGGTTCGGCCGCTTGGCCAGACCCTCCTGCAGTGCGATGACGTTGCCCTTGGACGGGTAGTAGCCCTGCGATCGGAGCAGCATGACGCTGTGGATCAGCTGCGACACCTGACCGCCACCGTTGCCGGTGTCGTATTCGGCGGCGATGGCCTGCAGCGCAGCGTCACCGGCCTGGGCGTCGTTCGCCATGGCGCCCGCGGCGCTGCCGCCGGGCGTGACCGGGCTGCCGGGGGCCGCCTCCGCAGGCGTGGTGGGGCTCGCCGCACCACCGGGGGTGACCGGTGAGACCGGCTCCGCCAGAGCGGACGGCATCCCCGCGAGCATCCCGGCGACCAGGGCGCCACTGGCGACCGCACCCGTCGTGGCGCGACGCCACCGGGTGTTCGTGCTGTTCAGCGACGTCATGAATCCTCCACGCGAACGGGGCCCTGCGACGCTCTGCCGCCAGCCGGGAGCCTAACAGTGTGGCCAATGTGACGCACGACCTCAGCCGGCCGATTCCTCGCCCAGCATCTCGGCGCGCACCGCAGCCGTGAACCGCTTGTACACCCCTGTGTCGTCGTCCCGGTACCAGGCGTTACGCGACGGCTTTGGCAGGCCGCCGGCCCGTAGCGGACCGAGCAGCGGACGGTAGGACGCGCTGAGCTTGAGGTCGGGGACCACGTGCACCACGTCGGGATGCGCGCCGACCGGCAGCGCGTGCATGCCTTCGTTCAGGTCTGCGGTGGGGACGCTGCCGCCCGGTGCGAGCGCCAGCGCGGTCACCGCCACCGAGCGGTCCCCCACCGTCACCTCGTACGTGGCGGCGAGGTCGACGGCGCCGATGCGCCCGACGGTGTCGTTGACCGCCGCGGCGTACACCGGGCCGCGGTCGGTGCGGATGACGCCGGTGCGGTTGTCGACGAGCCAGAAGTCGCCGTCCTCGTCGCGGCGGAACAGGTACTCCGTCGACACCCAGGTGTCGGCGGGGGCGAAGACGCCGCGCTTGATGGAGGCACGCGGGTCGACGGGTCCGCGCGACTGGGCGAGCAGGACGCCCACCTCACCCGTCTCGGCCACCCGGACGAAGCCGTTGTCCTCCTCGAGGATCAGGTCGTCGTCCACGTCGTAGGCGGCGAGTTCGACGCGTCCGCCGCCCGGGAGCGGGCGGCCCTCGCTGCCGATCTTCGCGCCCGACACGTTGGCCAGCACGGCCTGCCCGTCGGTGGTGGCGAAGAACTCGACGATGTGCGCCGGCGCGAACTCCTCCTCGATGCGCTTCCACAGACCGGTCGGCATGCCGGACCCGATGAACAGCCGGACCGGGTGGGTGCCGTTGAGCACGAAGGACGGATCGTCCACCACGTCGCGCAGCATCGCCCACGTGTAGGACACGACGGTGACGCCGTACTGCCGGAGCTCGTGGACGAACCGGTCGGGCCGCAGCCCGCGCGACAGGGCGATCCGGGTCCCGCCGACCACGGCTCCACCGAGGCTCACCAGCAGCCCGGACTGATGGTGCAGCGGCGTGAGGCAGTAGACGGTGTCGCCGCGCTCGAGGTTCGCGGCCGACGCGGTGCCGAACGCCGACAGCGCCCAGCGGAAGTTGGTGATCTGGCGGGCGACCAGGGTGCCGCCGACCGTCGCGAACGCGACGTAGGCCAGGTCCTTGGCGAAGCCGGGGTTGGGCCGGTACCAGCCGGGCAGGGCGACGACGTCCGGGTCGATCCGCTCCATGTCGACGACGTTGGGGTTGCCCTGCGGGTCCACGTCGCGGTTCTCGCCGCCGCCGAGCACCAGCACGCGCAGCGGGAGTCGGGTCGCCGCGTCGAGGTTGCTCGGGTCGGCGATCACGTCCGAGACGCCGCCGAGCCGTGCGGCCTCGGACAGGTCCGCGTCAGGCGGCATCAGCACCGCCACCGCGCCGAGACGCGACAGCGCGGCGATCGCGACGAGCGCGCTGGGCCGGGTCTCCATCAGCACGCCGACGTGCGCGCCCTGACGCACCCCGACGCTGATCAGACCGCGCACGACGTTGTTGATGCGGCGGTCCACCGCCTCGTAGGTGTGCACCCGCCCGTCGAACAGCAGGAACTCGCCCTCCGGGGTTGCGAGGGCCTGCTCGCTCATGATGCGGCCCAAGGAGATCCGGGTGTGGTCGTTGATCTGTCCCAGACGGGCCAACCTGGGCAGCGTGCGCGCGGTCTCGACGACGAGCGCGCGGGCCGACTTGTTGGCCGTGATGAACGCACCCGCGGCGGAGCGGGCCACGCTGAACGTCAGCTCCGCGGCGGCGCCCGCGCCGTGCACGATGCGCGACGCCAGCGGAACGCCGGTGTCGCTGCCCTGCGCGGGCTGCAGCGCCATCGGGACGACGTCGGGGGGAACGTCGCCGTCGCCGGACAGCCACTTGACCCACCCCGCGACGGTCGGCCACGTCTGCTCGGCCGCCCGTGATCCCACGACTAGACCGAAATGACCTGTGCGGATGAGGTATTCGTAGACGTCGGCCTGCGGCGAGGCACGCTTGATGCCACGCACAGACGCCGGTTGACCAATGTCGTCGACCTCGCCGACGACCGCGAGCACGGGGCAGTCGATGTCGGCGAGCGTGACGAGGTCGCCGCGAATGGCGAAGCCGCCGCTCATCATCCGGTTGTGGGCGATGAACTGCTTGAGCAGCTCCGCGATCGCGGGGCCCGACCACGCGATGTATCCGTCGGAGGCGAGGAAGCGGCGCTGCTGCTCGCGGGGCAGCAGCGCCTCGCGGTCGTGCAGCTGGCGGACGAAGTCGAGACGCGACTGCGCGGTCTTGATCGGGTCGAGCAGCTGAAAACCGGTGCGCGCCATCCACCCCGGGATGTCGATGCGGCTGAACACGTGGTCGGCCATGAAGTCGGCGGCGCCGACCGCGAGTCCGGCGGGGAGGTTCAGCGGCAGTGCGGCCAGGGTGTCGACGGGCGAACCGAACGCGACGATGCTGGCGAGGTCCTTGGACCGGCGGTAGGCGGCGGTCTGATAGCAGAACATGCCGCCCTGCGAGTAGCCCGCGAGGTGCACGTCGCGGTCGGTGACCTTCTTGACCGTGTCGATGGCCTCGCTCAGGGCGACGATGTGGTCGGAGAGGTTGCGCTGCATGCCGCCCTCGACCTGGTCGGGTGATCCGAAGTCGATCACCCACGGGTCGATACCCGCGGCGTGCAGGATGCCGACGGCGCCCTCCGCGCGGGTGACGTCCCACATGTCGGCCGACATCATCATCGGGTGCACCATCAGGACGGGCGGTCCCGGCGGCGTGGCACCCGGACGGACGTCGGGCGGGAAGTACCGGCGCAGCCGGTACATCGGGACGCTCTCCACGATCTGGAACGGCGACGGCAACGCACCGGTCTCGAGCCCGCCGTAGCGCAGCACCTCCAGGCCGTTCTGCGCGGTCGCCATCAACCGCCCCACGGGCCTGGTGAATGCCGACAGGTCGACCATTGTGCTTCCCTTCGTGCTCCCCGGGCCCGCAGTTTGCCGACGTCATCATGGCACAGCGGGCTGAGCGCCCCGTCGGCATCGGGGCGTGGGTGGCGGCGAACCGACGCCTATGATCGGAGGCCGATGGCGAACCTGATCAACGTCGAGCGCGCGAGCGTCGGCTACGGCACCCGCACCCTTCTCGACGGCGTCAGCCTGGGCATCGACGAGGGCGATGCGATCGGTGTCGTGGGCCGCAACGGCGACGGCAAGACCACCCTGCTCCAGATCCTCACCGAGACTCGGCCTCCCGACTCCGGGCGGGTGACGCACACCTCGGGATCGTCGGTCGGATATCTGCACCAGGCCGACGACTTCGCCGCAGAGGCGACGATCCGCGACGTCATCGTGGGTGGCCGCCCCGACCACATCTGGGCCGCCGAGGCCGACACCCGCGCGGTGGTCGAGCACCTGCTGTCGGAGGTGTCACTCGACCAGCAGGTGGTCAACCTCAGCGGTGGTGAACGCCGCCGCGTCGCGCTGGCGGCCGTGCTCCTGGCCGGGCACGACGTGCTGGTGCTCGACGAGCCCACCAACCACCTCGACGTCGAGGTGATCGGCTGGCTGGCCGGCCACCTCGCCGCCAAGCGTTCGCAGGCACTCGTCGTGGTCAGCCACGACCGCTGGTTCCTCGACGCGGTGTGCACCAAGACCTGGGAGGTGCACGACGGGGTCGTCGACGCCTACGACGGCGGATACGCCGCCTACGTCCTGGCGCGGGCCGAGCGCATGCGCATCGCGGCGGGCACCGAGAGCCGTCGCCAGAACCTCATGCGCAAGGAACTGGCGTGGCTGCGCCGGGGCCCGCCCGCGCGGACGTCCAAGCCCAGGTTCCGCATCCAGGCCGCCAACGACCTGATCGCCAACGAGCCACCGGCGCGCGACTCGCTGTCGCTGCAGAAGTTCGCCACGGCGAGGCTCGGCAAGGACGTATTCGATCTGCACCGCGTCGTGCTGGAACTCGGCGGCAAGACCCTGCTGGACAAGCTGGACTGGTCGATCGGGCCGGGTGTCCGCATCGGCCTGGTCGGGGTCAACGGCACCGGCAAGTCGTCGGTGCTCAAGCTGCTCGTCGGCGAACTCCCGCCGACCTCGGGCACCGTAAAGCGCGGTCAGACGCTGTCGATCGGCTACCTGAGTCAGGCGCTCGCCGAACTGAATCCGAACGAACGGGTGCTCGACGCGGTCGAGAGCAAGAAGCGGCTCACCGAGGTGGCGGGCGGCCGTGAGGTCAGCACGTCGACGTTGCTCGAGGACTTCGGCTTCACCGGCGACAAGCTCACCACCCGGCTGGGCGACCTGTCCGGTGGCGAGCGCCGCAGGCTGCAGTTCCTCCGCCTGCTGCTCGACGAGCCCAACGTGCTGCTGCTCGACGAACCGACCAACGATCTCGACATCGACACGCTGACGGTCATCGAGGACTACCTCGACGGCTGGCCCGGCACGCTGATCGTCGTCACCCACGACCGGTACTTCCTCGAGCGCGTCACCGACGTCACCTACGCGCTGACCGGCGGCGGCCACTGCGACCTCCTGCCCGGCGGCATCGAGCAATACCTCGAGGGGCGGATCGCCGCGGAGTCCACGGCGCCGGCGAAGACGGCCGACCGCTCGGAGACCGCGTCCGCCCGGGAGCGGCGGACCGGAAAGGAGCTGTCGCGCATCGAGAGTCAGCTCCGCAAGATCGACGACCGCATCGCCAAGGTGCACGACGCCATGGCCGACGCGGCAGCAGACCACGTCAAGGTCGCCGAACTCAACGACGAACTGCGCGACCTCGCCGCCCGCAAGGACGCACTCGAGGAGGAGTGGCTCGAACTGGCCGACGGCTGACGCCGTGGGTCAGTGGCGCAGCCCCACCCGCAACCGGTCGGCGGTGTCCCGGACGATGCCCAACTGCTTGGCCACCTGGATGGGCGCCGTGCCGCCGCGAGCGTCGCGGGAGTCCACCGAGCCGGCGACGGTGAGCACCTCGCGGACCTCGGCGGTCAGCCCGGGGTGGATGCCCGCGAGTTCGTCGTCGGCGAGCTCCTCGAGCCCGACGCCACGCGCCTCCGCGGCGCGCACCGCTGCACCCGCCGCCTCGTGGGCCACGCGGAACGGGATGCCCTGGCGAACCAGCCATTCGGCGACGTCGGTGGCGAGCGTGTAGCCCAGCGGCGCGAGCTCGGCCATCCGGTCGGTGTCGAAGCGCAGCGTGCCGACCAGACCGGCGACGGCGGGCAGCAGCATCTCGAGCTGGCCGACCGAGTCGAACACCGGCTCCTTGTCCTCCTGCAGATCGCGGTTGTACGCGAGCGGCTGCGCCTTGAGCGTGGCGAGCAGGCCGGTGAGGTTGCCGATCAGACGTCCGGACTTGCCGCGCGCCAGTTCGGCGATGTCGGGGTTCTTCTTCTGCGGCATGATCGAGCTGCCGGTCGACCACGCGTCGTGCAGGGTGACGTAGCCGAACTCCGTGGTGCTCCAGAGGATCACGTCCTCGGCGAGCCGGGACAGATCCACGGCGATCATCGCCAGCACGAACGCCGCCTCCGCGGCGAAGTCCCTGGCCGCGGTCGCGTCGATGGAATTGTCCGCGGCCGCGTCGAAGCCGAGTTCGGCGGCGATGGCGTCGGGGTCCAGGCCGAGCGAGGAGCCCGCGAGCGCCCCGGAGCCATACGGCGACACCGCGGTGCGGGCGTCGAAGTCGAGGATGCGCGAGACGTCGCGCAGCAGCGGATGCGCGTGCGCCAGCAGGTGGTGCGCGAGCAGCACGGGCTGCGCCGACTGCAGGTGCGTCTTGCCGGGCATGATCGCCGTCGGGTGTGCCGCCGCCTGGGTGGCGAGTGCGGCGACCACGTCGAGTGCGCCGTTGCCGACGCGGGTCATGGCGTCGCGCAACCACATCCGGAACAGAGTGGCCACCTGGTCGTTGCGCGAGCGGCCTGCGCGGAGCCTGCCACCGAGTTCGTCGCCGACCCTGTCGATCAGCCCGCGCTCGAGCGCGCCGTGCACGTCCTCGTCGGACGGGGACGGGCCGAAGCTGCCGTCGGCGACGTCGGCCCCCAGGCTGTCCAGGCCGGCGAGCAGGCCGTCGCGCTGCTCCTCGGTGAGCAGTCCGGCGGTGAACAGCACGCGTGCGTGCGCCTTCGAGGCGCGGACGTCGTAGGGCGCGAGCACCCAGTCGAAGTGCGTCGACTTGCTCAGCGCCGCAAGGGCGTCGGACGGTCCGTCGGCGAACCGGCCACCCCACAGCGATCCCTCGTTGGTGGTGCTCACGCCGTCACCCCGCGGGCGCGAGCGTGCGCGAACTCGGGTTCACCAGCGGCGTGTCGCCCGCAAACACGCACGCTCGCCGGAGAAGTTGGGGCACTCACTTGCCCGCCAGGTCCCGCTTCGCGGCGATCTTCGACGACAGGCCGTGCACGTGGACGAAGCCCTTGGCGCTGGACTGGTCGAAGGTGTCGCCCTCGTCGTAGGTGGCGAGGTTGAAGTCGTACAGCGACTCCGCGCTGCGGCGGCCGTTGACGGCGATGTGGCCACCGTGCAGCACCAGCCGGATCTCACCGGTGACGTGCTGCTGGGTGTCCGCCACGAACGACTCCAGCGCGCGCTTCAGCGGCGAGTACCAGAGGCCGTCGTACACCAGCTCGCCCCACTTCTGGTCGGTGTTGCGCTTGAACCGGCCGAGTTCGCGCTCGAGCGTGACGTGTTCGAGTTCGGTGTGCGCGGTGATCAGGACCATGGCGCCCGGCGCCTCGTAGATCTCGCGGCTCTTGATGCCGACCAGGCGGTCCTCGACGACGTCGAGCCGTCCGACGCCCTGGGCGCCCGCGCGACGGTTCAGCTCGACGATGGCCTCGAGCACGCTCACCGGCCTGCCGTCGATCGACACCGGCACGCCCCGCTCGAAGCCGACGACGACCTCGTCGGGACTGCTCCAGTTGACCGTCGGGTCCTCGGTGTAGTCGTACACGTCCTTCGTCGGCGCGTTCCAGAGGTGCTCCAGAAAGCCGGTCTCCACCGCGCGGCCCCACACGTTCTGATCGATCGAGAACGGCGAGCGCTTGCTCACGTTGATCGGGATCGCGTTCTCCTCGGCGAACGCGATCGCCTTCTCGCGGGTCCACGCGTAGTCGCGGACGGGGGCCAGCACCTCGAGGTCGGGCGCCAGCGAGGCGAAGCCGACCTCGAAGCGCACCTGGTCGTTGCCCTTGCCCGTGCAGCCGTGCGCGACGATGCCGCCGCCGTGCTCGCGGGCCGCCTCGACGAGGTGCTTGACGATCAGCGGGCGGCTGATCGCCGACACCAGCGGGTAGCGGTCCATGTACAGCGCGTTCGACTGGATGGTCGGCAGGCAGTACTCCTCGGCGAACTCGTCGCGCGCGTCGACCACCACGGCCTCCACCGCGCCGCAGTCGAGGGCGCGCTGGCGGATGACGCCCATGTCCTCACCGCCCTGCCCGAGGTCGATGGCCACTGCCACGACCTCGCGGCCGGTCTCCTTGCCGATCCAGCTGATCGCCACCGAGGTGTCCAGACCGCCGGAGTACGCGAGGATGACGCGTTCGGACATTGAAAGTCTCCTTCTAGTCACTTCTGAATTGCTGCGTGGTCAAGACGTTCTGGGCTGCGCCCGGTGTGCTTCCTCGAAGCGGTCGGCGAGTTCCGCTCCGGTCATCGGATCGCGAGCGACCACGAGGATGGTGTCGTCGCCGGCGACCGTGCCGACCACGTAGGGCAGCGCCGAACGGTCGATGGCGCTGGCCAGGTAGTGCGCCGCGCCCGGTGGGGTGCGCAGCACCGCGAGGTTACCGCTCGCATCGGTCGACACCAGCAGGTCGCCCAGCAACCGCGACATCCGCTCGGTGCCACCCGACACCCCGCGCACCGGACTGCCGTCCTCGGGCACCACGTAGACGCCGGTCCCGCCGTCGGCGCCCCGCAGCTTCACCGCGCCGAGCTCCTCGAGATCGCGCGACAGGGTCGCCTGGGTGACGTCGATGCCGTCGGCGGCCAGCATGCCGGCGAGTTCCACCTGGCTGCGCACGGAGTTCGACGACAGCAGCGTCACGATGCGGGCCTGCCTGCCCGCCCTGGTCGAGGTGGTCACGGGCACCTCATCCGCGCCGCTCCAGCAGCCACACCAGCAGCGCCTTCTGGGCGTGCAACCGATTCTCCGCCTCGTCCCACACCGCGCTCTGCGGACCGTCGATCACGTCGTCGGTGATCTCGTGCCCGCGGTGCGCCGGCAGACAGTGCAGGACCACGGCGGCGGGGTCGGCGAGTTCCAGCAGCCCGGCGTTCACCTGGAACGGCCGGAACGGTCGCACCCGGTCCAGACCGTCGTTCTCCTGGCCCATCGACGTCCACGTGTCGGTGACCAGGACGTCGGCGCCGTCGGCGGCCGCGCGGGCGTCGGAGGTCACCGAGACGGTCGCGCCGGTGTCGGCGGCCCGCTTCCGGGCGGCCGCGACGAACATCGGGTGCGGTTCGAAGCCTGCGGGTGCGGCGATGGTCACGTCGATGCCGGCCGTGACCCCGCCGAGCATCAGCGAGTGGGCCATGTTGTTGGCGCCGTCGCCGAAGTACGTCATCCGCAGGCCCGCCAGCGCACCGCGCCGCTCCGCCAGCGTCTGGAGGTCGGCCAGCACCTGGCACGGGTGGAACTCGTCGGAGAGGGCGTTGACGATCGGCACGCTCGCCCCGGAGGCCATCGCGGTGAGGCGCTCCTGTGCGAAGGTCCGCCAGACGATCGCGTCGACGTAGCGCGACAGCACCACGCCGGTGTCCTCGAGGGTCTCCTCGCGACCGAGCTGCGTGCTGCGGCCGTCGACCACGACGGCGTGCCCGCCGAGCTGGGCGATGCCCATCTCGAACGAGAACCGGGTGCGGGTCGAGTTCTTCTCGAAGATGACGGCGACGCCGCGCGGCCCCTCCAGCGGTCGCGAACTGAACGGCGCCTTCTTCAGGTCGGCGGCCAGTGCCAGCACCTCGGCCTGCTCGTCGGGCGTCAGGTCGTCGTCGCGCAGGAAGTGGCGGACGGGGTTCTGCGTGGTCACTGTGCCTCCGCGGCGGTCTGGGTGGCGGTGTCGAGGATCGCGGGCAGGGCCGTGACGAACGCGTCGAGTTGAGCCTCGGTGACCACCAGCGGCGGCGCGAGCCGCACGACGTCGGGGGTGGCGGCGTTGATCAGGTAGCCGGCGTCGCGGGCCGCCGTCTCGACGGCCTTGGCGTGCGGGGCGGTGAGCACGATGCCGCGCAGCAGGCCGCGTCCGCGGACGTGGTCGACGAGCGGGTGGCCGTGCGCCTCGATGCCGTGCGCCAGCGTCTTGCCGAGGACGTCGGCGCGGGCGACGAGGTCCTCGTCGGCCAGCGCCGTCAGCACCGCGAGCGCCGCCGCCGTGCACACGGGGTTGCCGCCGAAGGTGCTGCCGTGCATGCCGGGCGTCAGCAGGTCTGCGGCCTCGCCGATCGCGACGCACGCGCCGATGGGCAGCCCGCCGCCGAGCCCCTTGGCGAGGGTGACCACGTCGGGTGTGATGCCGTCCTGCTGGTGGGCGTAGAAGGTGCCGGTGCGGCCGACGCCGGTCTGCACCTCGTCGAGCACCAGCAGCGCGCCGTGCCGGGCGGTGATCTCCCGTGCGGCGACGAGGTACCCGGGTGGCGGCGTCACGACCCCGCCCTCCCCCATGATCGGTTCGAGGAACACCGCGGCCGTCTCGTCGGTCACCGCGGCGGCCAGGGCGTCGGCGTCGCCGTACGGCACGTGGGTGACGTCGCCCGGCAGCGGCGCGAACGGTGCCTGCTTGGCTGGCTGCCCGGTCAACGCCAGCGAGCCCATGGTCCGGCCGTGGAACGCGTTCTCGGCGGCGACGAGCCGGGTCCGCCCGGTCAGCCGGGTGATCTTGAACGCGACCTCGTTGGCCTCGGTGCCGGAGTTCGCGAAGAACACCCGGGCCCGGACGTCGGCGCCGAGGTGGGCGACCAGCGCCTCCGCCAACGCGACGCCCGGTTCGGTGGCGTAGAAGTTCGACGTGTGACCCAGCGTGTTCAGCTGGCGGGTGACGGCCTCGATCACGGCCGGATGCCGATGGCCGAGCACGTTGACGGCGATCCCGCCGAGCAGGTCGACGTAGGACTTGCCGTCGACGTCGGTGACCACCGCGCCGTCCCCGCTGGCGAGTGCGACCGCGGGCGTGCCGTAGTTGTCCATCATCACCGCGCGCCAACGCGATTGCAGCGCTTCGGTGTTCGTCATCGCGGAACTCATCTCGGTACCACCTTGGTCCCCGATCCCTCGTTCGTGAGCAGTTCGACCAGCACGCAGTGTCCGACGCGGCCGTCGATGACGTGGGCGCTCGGCACGCCGCCGGAGACGGCGCGCAGGCACGCCTCGATCTTGGGCACCATGCCCTCCTCGAGCGTCGGGAGCAGCCCCATCAGTTCGGCCACGTCGATCTCGCTGACCAGCGAGCCGCGGTCGGGCCAGTTGGTGTAGAGCCCCTCGACGTCGGTGAGCATCAGCAGCTTCTCGGCGCCGAGTGCCTCTGCGAGGGCGGCGGCCGCGGTGTCGGCGTTGATGTTGTGTACGACGCCGTCCGCGTCGGGCGCGATGGTCGAGACCACCGGGATGCGGCCGGCCCGGATCAGGTCGAGCACTGCGGACGTGTCGACCTTCTCCACGTCGCCGACGAGCCCGATGTCCGTGGCGAGGCCGTCGACGACGACGCTGCGCCGGACGGCGGTGAACAGGTGCGCGTCCTCGCCGGTGATGCCGACCGCGTACGGGCCGTGGGCGTTGATCAGGCCGACGAGTTCGCGGCCCACCTGGCCGAAGAGCACCATGCGTGCCACGTCGAGCACCTCGGGCGTGGTGACGCGGAAGCCGCCCTTGAACTCGCCCGGGATGCCGAGACGCTTGAGCATCGCGCTGATCTGCGGTCCCCCGCCGTGCACGACGACGGGATGGATGCCGCAGTTGCGCAGGAAGACCATGTCGGCGGCGAACGCGGCCTTGAGGACGTCGTCGGTCATGGCGTTGCCGCCGTACTTGACCACGACGACCTTGCCGTTCAGTTCGGTCAGCCAGGGCAGCGCCTCGGCGAACACCGCGGCCTTGGTCGCGGTCGGGATCGTCGCGCTCTCGGCGGCGGTCACGAGGAGTACGCCGAGTTCTCTTCGACGTAGGCGTGCGAGAGGTCGGTGGTGCGGATGGTCGCCGACCCGGACCCGACCCCCAGGTCGACGACGACGTCGACGTCCGCACCCGACAGGTCGACGTCACGGGCGCCCGGCGCGCCGGCGCCGTCGATGCACACCGGAGATCCGTTGAACGACACGCTGATCCGGTCCGGCTCCAGGTCCACCGGCGCCATGCCGACGGCGGCGAGCACGCGGCCCCAGTTGGGATCGGACCCGAACAGCGCCGTCTTCACCAGGCTGTCGCGCGCGATCACCCGGGCCGCGGTCACGGCGTCGTCCTCGGTGGCCGCGCCGGTGACGGTGACGGCGACCCGCTTGGTCACGCCCTCCGCGTCGGCCTGCAGCTGCGCGCACAGGTCGTCGCAGACGGCCAGGATGGCGGCGTCGAGTTCCTCCTGGCTGGGGGTCACCTCGCTGGCGCCCGAGGCGAGCAGCAGCACGGTGTCGTTGGTGGAACAGCTGCCGTCGACGTCGAGCCGGTCGAAGGTGCGTCCCGTCGCGGCGCGCAACGCGTGGTCGAGCGCGTCGGCGTCGACCGCGGCGTCGGTGGTGATGACGCACAGCATGGTCGCCAGCGACGGCGCGAGCATGCCTGCGCCCTTGGCCATGGCGCCGACGGTCCAGTTCTGCGCGTGGTGCAGCGCGACCTGCTTGGGCACGGTGTCGGTGGTCATGATCGCCTGCGCCGCCTCGGTGCCGCCGGTGAGGCCGCCCGCCATCTCCCGGACGACGTCCGTGACACCGGCGAGGACCTTGGTCATCGGCAACCGGTCCCCGATCAGGCCGGTCGAGCAGACCCCGACCTCGATGGCCCCGGTGTCGGAGCCCCAGTCCGACAGCGCGGCGGCGACGGCCTCGGCGGTCGCGTGCGTGTCCTGGAAGCCGCCGGGCCCGGTGCAGGCGTTGGCGCCGCCGGAGTTCAGGATCACCGCACGCAGCCGGCGGGTGGTGATGGCCTGCTGGGTCCACAGCACGGGTGCGGCCTTGACCTTGTTGCGCGTGAAGACCGCCGCGGCGGCGTGATCGGGGCCCTCGTTGAACACCAGCGCGAGGTCGGGTGCGCCGGAGGCCTTGATGCCCGCGGCGATCCCGGTGGCCCGGAAGCCGGCCGGCGCGGTGACGCCCTGCGTGCGGACGAGGTTCTGGGCGCTGGTGCTCGTCACGGTGCCACCCCCACGGTCGACAGTCCTTCCGTCTCCGCCCATCCCAAGGCGAGGTTCATCGACTGCACGGCCGCTCCCCCGGTGCCCTTGACGAGGTTGTCGATCGCGCAGATGGCGACGAGGACGCCGGCGTCCTCGTCGACGGCGATCGCGATCTGGGCGGCGTTGCTGCCGATCACCGAGCCGGTCTTCGGCAGCCGGCCGTCGGGCAGCAGGTGGACGAACGGCTCGTCGCCGTAGGCCTTCTCGTAGGCGGCGCGGATCTCGGACACCGAGGCGGTGGTCCGTGCGGTGCACGTCGCGAGGATCCCGCGTGACGTCGGGATCAGCACCGGGGTGAAGGACACCGTGACGTCGCGGTCGGTGACGCCCCGCAGGCCCTGGGCGATCTCCGGGGTGTGGCGGTGTGCACCGCCGATGTTGTACGCCCGTGCCGAGCCGATCACCTCGGCTCCGAGCAGGTCGACCTTGGCCGCGCGTCCGGCACCGGAGGTGCCGCTGACCGCGACGACCGTCACGGCGGGCTCCACCAGGTCGGCGGCGACGGCGGGCAGCAGCGCGAGCAGCGCGGCGGTGGGATAGCAGCCGGGGACGGCGATGCGCTTCGTGTCGCGCAGGGCGTCGCGTCCGCCGGGCAGCTCGGGCAGGCCGTAGGGCCAGCTCCCGGCGTGGGGGGAACCGTAGAACCGCTCCCACGCCGCCGGGTCGGTGAGCCGGAAGTCCGCGCCACAGTCGACGATCAGGGTGTCGGGTCCGAGCTGCTCGGCCAGCTCGGCGGAATGGCCGTGCGGCAGCGCGAGGAACACCACGTCGTGACCGGCGAGCACGTCGATGCTGGTGGCGTCGAGCACGCGGCCCTCGAGCGGCAGCAGGTGCGGGTGGTGCTCGGTGACGTCGGTGCCCGCACTCGCGGCCGCGGTCAGCGCGCCGATGGTCAGGCGTCCGTCGGCGAGCGCGGGATGGCCGAGCAGCAGGCGCAGGATCTCGCCGCCGGCATACCCGCTGGCCCCGGCCACGGCGACGGTGATCGCCTCAGATGTCATGCACGAAGTCTGCATGTTTATGCAGCGACTTGCAAACTCATTTATACGGGGTGTCGGCTACCCGCGCAGGGTGGCGCCGATCCGCTCGCCCGCGGTCGCCACGGCGGCGTCGCGGGCCGCGCTGGCCTCGTCCTCGGTGAGGGTGCGATCGCCGGCGCGGAACCGCAGGGCGAGGGTGAGCGACTTGCGCCCCTCCCCGATCTGCGGACCGGTGTAGACGTCGAAGAGGCGGACGTCCTCGAGCAGGTCACCCGCTCCGGCGCGGACCGCGTCGACCACGGACTGGGCCGCCACGTCGTCGGCGACGACCAGGCTGACGTCCTGGAACACCGCCGGGAACGGCGACACGGCGGGTGCGGGCAGCCGCTCGGTGACGGGCACGGCGCCGAGGTCCAGTTCGACGGCACAGGTGCCCTTGGGCAGCCCGGTCCGCTCGACCACCGCGGGGTGCAGCTGGCCGGCGTGCCCGACCACCACGTCGCCGAGGAGCACCTCGGCGCAGCGGCCGGGGTGCCACGGCAGGTGCCGGGCCGCGCGGAGGGTGACGTCGACGTTGCAGGCGCGCGCGACGATGCGGACGGCCTCGAACGCGTCGGCCGCCTCGACCGGCCGTCCCGGCCCCCACGGGCCCGCGGGTTCGCGCAGCCCGGTGAGGACGATGCCGACGTGCAGCGGCTGATGCGGCAGCGAGTCGTCGATCGCGGTGATCTCGTCGTCGGTGGGCCGACGGTCGACCGGGATCCGGTCGAGCGACCTGGTCTGCGGGGTGGCGACGACGACCTGCTCGATGCCGAACAGGGCGACGTCGACGGCGCCACGGGACACGTTGCGGCTCAACGCCTCCAGCAGACCGGGCAGCAGCGTCGATGCGAGCCGGGGGCGGTCGGACTCCAGCGGGTTGAGCACGGCCACGGTGGCGCGCCGCGGGTCGTCCACCGGGAGGCCCCAGGCGTCGAAGACCCCGGCGGGCAGGAACGGCGTGGGCAGCACCTCGACGAAGCCGTTGAGCGCCAACGCCCGTCCGATCGCGCGCCGGCGGAACTGGCCGGGCGTGAGTCCGCGGCCGGCGGGCGCCGTGGGCAGTACCGACGGGATGCGGTCGAGGCCCTCCAGTCGGAGGACTTCCTCGACGAGGTCCGCGGGCTGCTTGAGGTCGGGCCGCCAACTCGGCGGCGTGACGGTCAGCAGGCCGTCCGACGTCTCGACCCGACCGCCGATCTGCACGAGCCGACGGACCGCGGCGCCGTCGGGGTAGGTCACGCCCGCGGTGCGGTCGGGCAGGTCGATCGGCATGCTGACCGCCGACGGCGACCAGTCCGTGCGCGGCGGGTCGCCTCGCCAGTCGGTGAGCCTGGGTTCGGCAGTGCCACCGGCGATCTCGGCGAGCAGGGTGGCACAGCGGTCTAGTGCGGCGACCGCGATGGCCGGGTCGACGGTGCGCTCATAGCGGCGGCCCGCCTCGCTGACCAGGCGCAGCCGGCGCTGGGTGCGCGACACCGCGGCGGGATCCCACACCGCGGCCTCGAGCAGCACGTCGGTGGTCGTGTCGCGGACCTCGGTGGTGCCCGCGCCCATGATGCCGCCGATCGCGGCGGTCGCGACGTCGTCGACGATGAGGACGTCGCCGGCGGTGAGCCTGCGCTCGACGTCGTCGAGCGTGACCACGGTCTCGCCCTCCTCGGCGAGGCGCACGTCGAAGCCTCCGGTGATGAGCGTCTGGTCGTGGGCGTGCATCGGCTGACCGAGTTCGAGCATGACGTAGTTGGTCACGTCGACCGCGGGCGAGATGGCACGGATGCCGCTGAGCAGCAGTCGGCGCTGCATCCACCACGGCGAGACCGCCGTCGGGTCGATGCCGGTGACGGGGCGCAGGCCGAAGCGCTGCACGCCGGTCTCGGGCCGCACCACGAGCGGCCACGCCTCGCCCTCGGCGGGCAGCGGCGGGACGTCGGCGGGATCGACGTAGTCGAGGTCGAGCGCACAGCAGATCTCGCGGGCCATGCCGCGCATCGACAGGCAGTAGCCGCGGTCCGGGGTGATGGCGAGGTCGAAGACGACGTCGTCGAGGCCGAGGACGTCGGCCGCCGCGTCACCGGGTTCCGCGGTGCCGGGGGGCAGCACCATGATCCCGCTGTGATCGGCGCCGAGGTTCAGTTCGGCCGCCGAACAGATCATGCCGTCCGACGTGCGGCCGTAGGTCTTGCGCTTGGCGATGGTGAAGTCGCCCGGCAGGGTGGTGCCGGGCAGCGCCACGACCACCAGGTCGCCCACGGCGAAGTTCCGTGCACCGCAGACGATGTCGCGCGGCTCGCCGTCGACGTCGTGCGCGCCGACGTGCACCTTGCAGGCGCGGATCGGCTTCTTGAAGTCGGTGAGTTCCTCGATCTCGACGACCCGGCCGACGGTGAGCGGCCCGGTCACCGGGCCGACCGGCAGGATGCCCTCGACCTCGTGACCGATGTCGATCAGGGTGCGCTCGAGTTCGTCGACGGAGACGTCCCAGTCCGGGACGCCGACCCGGACGACGTCACGGAGCCACTGGTAGGGGAAGCGCATCAGGCACCCACCCCGAACGGCAGCGAGAACCGCACGTCGCCCTCGACCATGTCCCGCATGTCGGGGATGCCGTTGCGGAACTGCAGCGTGCGCTCCAGACCCATGCCGAACGCGAAGCCCGAGTAGTCCGAGGGGTCGATCCCGCACGCGCGCAACACGTTCGGGTTCATCATCCCGCAGCCACCCCACTCGACCCAGCCGGGTCCGCCCTTCTTGTTCTCGAACCACACGTCCACTTCGGCCGACGGCTCGGTGAACGGGAAGAAGTGCGGCCGGAAGCGGGTGCGCCCCTCGGGGCCGAACGTCGCGCGCGCGAACGCGTCCAGGGTGCCCTTCAGATGCGCCATGGTCAGGCCGCGGTCCACCGCCATGCCCTCGACCTGATGGAACACCGGGGTGTGGGTGGCGTCGAGTTCGTCGGTGCGGAAGGTCCGCCCGATCGACACGATGTACACCGGCAGATCGCGCTCGAGCAGCGCCCGCACCTGCACCGGCGAGGTGTGCGTCCGCAGCACCTGGCGCGACCCCTCGGGGGCCACGTGGAACGTGTCCTGCTCACTGCGCGCCGGATGGTCGGGCGGGAAGTTCAGGGCGTCGAAGTTGAACTGTTCGGTCTCGACCTCGGGCCCCTCGGCCAGTTCCCATCCCATCGCGACGAACGTGTCCGCCACGTGCTCGGCGAGGATCGTGATCGGGTGCCGGGCGCCGAGCGGCTGCCGGGTGGACGGCAGGGTCACGTCGATGCGCTCGGCGACCAGCGCGGCGGCATCCCGCTCGACGCGGAGCACCTCGAGGCGCTCGTCGTAGGCGGCCTGGGCACCCGTGCGGGCGACGTTCACCAGACGGCCGGCGTCGGCGCGCTCGGTCTTGGGCAGCGAGCCCAGCGACTGGCGGGCCAGCGCGATCGGCGAGCGGTCGCCGAGATGGTCGGTCTTGGCGCGAGCCAGGGCGTCGAGGTCGGGGGCGGCGTCGAAGGCGCTCCGGGCGGCACCGACCGCGTCGGTCAGGGCCTGCTCGGTCAAACCCGGGGCCTCCGGGGTCTTCTCGCTCGACGGCTCGCTCGACGGCTCTGACACCCGGCGATCATAGCTACGGCGCAGGTGTGACTCGCGCTACCCTCGCGCCCCGATCCGGCGCATCACGCCGTGCGGCGGATTCCCCGGGCAGCCGCACCAGGAACTCGGTGCGACCGGGGCGGGACCGGGCGCCGACGGTGCCACCGTGCGCCTCCACGATCGACGAGACGATCGCCAGGCCCAGGCCGGAGCTGTTCGCGTCCCGTGACCGCGACGTGCTGGCGCGGACGAACCGCCCGAACAGGTCGGGCAACAGCTCGGGGTCCACGCCCGGCCCGTCATCGACCACCGACAGTGCCACCCACTGCTCGGGATCGTCGGAGGACGGCCGCACGGTGGTCGTGACGGTGACGCCGGCCGGGGTGTGGTTGCGGGCGTTGGTCAGCAGGTTGCTCACCACCTGGTGCAGCCGCGCCCGGTCGCCGCCGACCCAGACCGGATCGTCGGGGAGATCGGCCAGGAAGTGATGGTCCGGGGCGGTGACCGCGACGTCGTTGATGGCGTCGACCACCAGCGCGCACAGGTCGAGGGGCTCGATCTCCAGGCCCTGACCCTCGTCCATGCGCGACAGCAGCAGCATGTCGCCGACGAGCGCGGTCATCCGCCGGGACTCCGATTCGATGCGGGCCAGGGCGTACTCGGTGGTGTCGGGCAGCTCGGCACCGTCCTGCCGGGTGAGTTCGGCGTACCCCTGGATGGCGGCCAGGGGCGTGCGGAGTTCGTGGCTCGCGTCGGTGAGGAAGCGCCGCATGCGGCGGTCGGACTCCGCGCGCACCGCCAGCGCGGTGTCCACGTTGGCGAGCAGCCGGTTGAGCGTCTCGCCCACGATGCCGACCTCGTTGTCGGGGTCCGTGTCGGCCCGCCGCACCCGGGTGAAGATGCGGTGCTCGTCGTCGGCGAGCGGCATCCTGGCCGCCCGGGCCGCCGTCGCGGCGACACGACGCATCGGCCGCAACGCCTGACGGACCAGGACCACGGTGCCCCCCGCCGCGAGCAGCGCGGCGACGGCGGTGATGACGGCGACCGCGACGATCTTCTTCGCGATCGCCTCGTTGGCACTCTCCAGGGACACCGCGGAGACCAGGCGGAGACCGTCCCTGGTGTCGGCGCCCGCCACCCGGAAGCCGCCCTCGTCGCCGAGCGCGACCGTCTGCGGCCGGCCCGCGGTCCAGTCGACGCCCTCGAGGTCGGCGACCACGCCGGCCGGCGCACGCGTCGGCCCGTCGTCGTCGAACATGGCCGAGGACAGGACGTCGTCACCGTCCACGATGGCGATCAGCGTGCCGGGCGCCTGGCCGGTGAACCCGGTCAGGTCCGCGGGCCCGCCACCGCGCTCGACGTAGGAGTGCTGGAAGGCGGCGAGCGAGTGCGCCACCTCGGTGTCGCTGATCGCGTCCACGTAGGTGTGCATGGTGTAGACCGACAGCGCGCCGACCGCCAGCACCAGCGTGGTGACCAGCGCGGAGACCCACAGCATCAGTTGCCGGCTGAGGGTCCGCGGCCGCCACCACGGAGTCCTCCGCCGCGCCGTCACCGACTCGACCGGAGTTGGTATCCGACGCCCCGGATGGTGTGGATCATGGGCTCGCGTCCCGCGTCGATCTTCTTGCGCAGATACGAGATGTACAGGTCGACGATGCTGGTACGGCCGCCGAAGGAGTAGTTCCACACCCG
Organism: Mycobacterium sp. PTI7; assembly: GCF_056679845.1. Classification (NCBI taxonomy): domain Bacteria; kingdom Bacillati; phylum Actinomycetota; class Actinomycetes; order Mycobacteriales; family Mycobacteriaceae; genus Mycobacterium; species Mycobacterium sp. PTI7. The sequence continues at coordinate 1,820,040 of NZ_CM155252.1, read as the reverse complement.
CTCGAGGATCTCCTCGCGGGTGAGCGCCCGGCGCGGGTTGCGCATCAGGTAGCGGAGCAGTTCGAACTCGGTCGCGGTGAGGTCGACGCGTTCGCCGTCGCGGGTGACGTCGCGGCTGGCGCCGTCGAGGACGAGGTCCCCCACGCGCAGCGTCTCGTCCTCCACCGGCGTGGTCTCCCCCGCCCGTCGCAGCAGTCCCCGCAGCCGCGCGACGAGTTCCTCGAGGCTGAACGGCTTGGTCATGTAGTCGTCCGCACCGGCGGTCAGGCCCGTGACGCGGTCGGTCACCGAGTCGCGCGCGGTGAGGAACAGCACCGGCGTGTAGTTGCCGGTCGAGCGGACGCGTTCCAGGATCTGCAGGCCGTCCAGGTCGGGCAGCATGATGTCGAGGACGACGACGTCGGGTTCGATGGAGTCGTACTTCGCGATGGCCTCGCGACCGTCGTGCGCCACCTCGACGACCCAGCCCTCGTAGTGCAGGGCCATCTTCACCAGGTTGGTGAGCGCCCGTTCGTCGTCCACCAGCAGCACGCGGATCGGCGACCCGTCGCCGCGCCGGATGGGAGGGAGCTGCCCGAGGATCGCGGGCCTCGGCTGCCGGGTGCGAGGGTTCACGGACATCGTCGTCATGTCACCGATTCTCCGGACCGCACACCGACCTGTCACGGAGCTCATACGCGATTCTCAGAAACCACCGATCTCGGCCGGCGTGGTTTGGGGCTCCTCGCCGCGGGCGGGGACGCGCGGATTGGCCTGTCGATCATCGGGATTCGCCGAGCCCGACGGTACGGGCACGGGTCACGGTCCGCCCGTCGGTGTGACGGCGGCGACATCATGTGCATCGTCTATGGATCGGGTGTTCTTCCTTGACCACGATGTTCGCCGATAAATACTCTGGCACTTGTTGATTGGCTCTTACATCGCCGTAAGACGTTGCCATGCAATCCCTTTGAGAGCCGATACCCGGCATGCCGTGGCATGTCGCGAGCGTCAGGAGTCCGACATCCTTCAGAAAGCGCAACCGGGCGAGGTCGACGAACCAGGACGGTGGGACTCCGCATCACGGCGGATCGGCCCCCTGCTCCGCTACGACCTCCCCGCATCCCTCGTGGTCTTCCTGGTCGCCCTGCCGCTGTCCCTGGGCATCGCGATCGCCTCCGGCGCCCCGGCCCTGGCGGGCATCATCGCCGCCGTCATCGGCGGCGTCGTCGCGGGCGCCCTCGGCGGGTCCCCACTCCAGGTCAGCGGCCCCGCCGCCGGGCTGACCGTGATCGTGGCCGGACTGGTGGCCGAGTTCGGGTGGAAGGTCACCTGCATGATCACCGTGGCGGCGGGCGTCCTGCAGGTGCTGTTCGGACTGTCCCGCGTCGCGCGCGCGGCGCTGGCCATCTCGCCCGTCGTCGTGCACGCCATGCTGGCCGGCATCGGCGTGACGATCGCGCTGCAGCAGGTGCACGTGCTGCTCGGCGGCGAGTCCCAGAGTTCGGCGCTGCGCAACGTCACCGAGTTGCCCGCGCAGATCGCCGGGGCGCACGGGCCGGGGCTACTGCTCGGCCTGATCGTCATCGCGATCCTCGTCGGCTGGCGCTGGGTGCCGGGCACGCTGGGACGGGTTCCCGCGCCGCTGGTCGCCATCGTCGCGGCCACGGTCACGTCGCTCGTCTTCGCCTTCGACGTGGACCGCGTGCGTCTCGACGGCTCGCTGCTGGACGCCATCGCGCTGCCGAGCCTCCCGGAGGGCAACTGGGGCGCGTTCGCGGTCGGCGTCATCACCGTGGCACTGATCGCCAGCGTGGAGAGCCTGCTGTCCGCCGTGTCGGTGGACCGGATGCAGAACGGCCCCCGCACCAATTTCGACCGTGAGCTGATCGGCCAGGGCACGGCGAACATCGCGTCCGGCGCGCTCGGCGGCCTCCCGGTCACCGGCGTCATCGTGCGCAGCTCCACCAACGTCGCGGCCGGGGCCCGGACCCGCGCGTCGGCCATCCTGCACGGCGTGTGGGTGCTCGTGTTCGCGCTGCCCTTCGCCGGCATGGCCGAGATGATCCCGATGGCGGCGCTGGCCGGCCTGCTGATCATGATCGGCGTCCAGCTGGTCAAGCGGGCCCACATCGAGACCGCCCGCAGGACCGGCGACATCGCGGTCTACGTCGTCACGATCCTCGGCGTCGTGTTCCTGAACCTGCTCGAGGGCGTGCTGATCGGCCTGGCGCTGTCGATCGCGCTGACCGTGTGGCGGGTGGTCCGTACCCGCATCTCCGCGGAGTCCGACGACGACGAGAGCACGTGGCGGGTGGTGATCGAGGGCTCCTGCAGCTTCCTGTCACTGCCGCGGCTGACGGGCGTGCTCGCCTCCGTACCGCCCGGCACGAAGGCGACCATCGAACTGTCCGTCGACTTCATCGACCACGCCGCGCACGAGGCGATCGAGGACTGGCGCAGACAGCACTGTGCGTCGGGCGGGTCGGTCGACATCCGGCAGCTCGGCTCGGTGGACATGGACAGCGCACTGGTGGGACCGCCCATCCGCGACATCCAGGGCGTCGACGCGCGGTCCGGCGTGATGCCGTGGCGGTCGTGGCAGACCGGGCACGTCGAGGGCGACCCCGCCGAGGGCGACTCCGAGGCGTCCGTGGTGAGCGGCCTGGCGACCTACCAGCGGCGCACCGCGCCGTACCTGCGGCCGCACATGGCGAAGCTCGCCCACGCCCAGCGACCGGAGACGCTGTTCATCACCTGCACCGACTCGCGGATCGTGCCGAACGTGCTCACCAGCAGCGGGCCCGGTGACCTGTTCACCGTCCGCAACGTCGGCAACCTGGTGCCCGCCGGACAGCAGGACCCGTCGATCGAGGCAGCGATCGCATTCGCGGTCGAGAAGCTGAGGGTCTCGTCGATCGTCGTCTGCGGCCACTCGAGCTGCGGTGCGATGAACTCGATGCTCGCCGGCGGTGAGCCCACCAGCCCCGGTGAGCAGCACCTGCACACGTGGCTCGCCAACGGCGGGTCGGCGCTCGAGGCGTACGACGACGGGCGGCACCCGGTCGCTCGGGAGGCTGCCGCCGCCGGGTTCGGCGCGGTCGATCAGCTGGCCATGGTCAACGTCGTGACGCAGGCCGAGGCGCTGATCGTCCACCCCCTGGTGACCGATCTGCACCGGCGCGGCGAACTGGAGGTCATCGGCGTCTTCTACGACATCGCGAGCGCGGCGCCGTGGCGGGTGCGGTCGACGACGATCGGCAGCTTCGACCTCACGGCGGCGAGCCGCGCATGACAGCGGCGGCCAGCCGCGGGTAGGCGCGTCATCGGCACGGGTGCGGCGTCGGATCCCGGGTGGTCCGACGCCGCACCGCGTCCTGGCCGAACGCCATCGATCGCCCGCCGTTCAACCGCGACGCCAGACCACCGGCCAGCGCACACAGCAGTCCGCTGGACGTCGCGGTCAGTACGACGTCACTGCTGCCGACCACCATCGCGAACCCGAACCAGGATGCGACGGCGAGGAGCCCCAGCCGCCACGGATTCCACGTCTGCGGCGGACCGAAGCGCATGCCCACCAGCACGCCGAGCACCAGGGCGAGGCCGTGTCCCGCGTCGGTGAAGTCGCCGTCCGCGGCGATGACGGCCGCACCGACGCCCACCCACCACCCGATCCACATCGGCTGCCACCGCCGTGGGATCGCAGCGGTCAAGGCCCCGAGTACCGCCATGGCGCCGTAGCTCATCCCGACGTCGGTGGCCCGGGTGATGTCGGTCGAGGTCCAGCCCTCCTTCACCGCCGCGACCAGGCCCGCAGCCACCAGCAGGGTCGCCCCGACGTGGCCCACCAGGAACACCACGACCAGACGGGTGCTGCCCCACAGCAATTCGCCGAGGGCGAGCAGGCACAGCAGGTTCGGCAACCACAGGGCGATCGCACCGGCGTCCACGACGAACGCGCTGCCGAGCAGGGTGCCGACGTGCCCGTGGGCGAGATTGTGCAGATTGGTGCTGGCGCGTTCGACGATGCGCTCCTGGGCATCCGGATCGAGCGCCGACAGCGCGGACGTGACGACCAGCAGCATCGCGCCGTACGCCAGGGTCACCCGCAGCCGACCCAACTGCAGCAGACCGGCACGCACCATTGGGTCGACTATGCCCCCGGTGGCGCCGATTCCCGGGTGTCGGCGGCTGGCAGATCCCTGCGAATCTTCAACCAGTACATCGAGAGATCCTCCGGCACACCCGTGATCTTTGGCGCGAACAGCGGCTTGCGGATGCGCTTGGCGGTGACGCCCATCGCGTCCAGGTCCTCGGCGGAGATGCGCTCCAGGGTGGTCTGCGACACCGCGATCCCACCCCGGGTCGCCCGATCCATCACGCGCGCCGCGATGTTGACGTCGATGCCCAACCAATCCGAGCCGATGCGCTGCGGGCGGCCGGTGTGCACCCCGGCGCGCACCCGCGGGGTGTAACCGTCGACCTCGACGGTCTTCGCGGCCTCCAGGGCCCTGAGCACCGCGCGCACGGCCGTCGTCGGGTCGGCGAACACGGCCATCGCGCCGTCGCCCATCCGCTTGACGATCTGCCCGCCCGCGGACAGCAGCGGCGGTTCCATCACCTGGGTGACGCGGCGGAGCAGTCGCAGCGTCGCGTCGTCGCCGGCGCCCAGCGACCATTCGGAGAACCCGACGAGGTCGGTGAAGACGAGGGTCACCTCGCGGTAGGCAGGCCGCCCGGACACCCGCTCGGTCAGGGCCTGCCACACCTGCAGGGCGCCGAGGCTCACCTCTCGCGACGCCGCCTCGCGGTCCAGGATCCGGTCGGCGGCGCGGGCCGCGGCGCGCGGGCCGCCCACCCCCGCGGCCGACAGCGGATCGCCGAAGTCGGGGTCACCCGGGAGCGCGCGCCGTGCCCGCCTGATCAGCGCGACGACGCCCGGGCTGTGATTGGTGGCCTTGAGCCACCCGAGCGGACCGCTCGCGCCGTATCCCGAGTCGGTGCGCTCCAGTCCGCCGGGCCGTTCCTCGAACGACTCGACATCCACGCCGCCAACCCTAGGTGGCTGTTCCGAACACCGGCAACGACGGTGGTCGCGTCGTGGACAACGTCCGTTGTCAGCCATATCGTGGACGGTCACGCCAACGGAAGGCCCCCTGACACATGCTCGAATGGTCCGACGTCGACATCGCCGTGCGCGATGCAGTTCGCGAGTTCGTCGACAAGGAGGTCCGACCGCACCTCGACGATCTCGAGAGCGGTGACATGACTCCCTACCCGATCGTGCGGACGTTGTTCGCCACCTTCGGGATCGACGCGATGGCCAAGGAGTCGCTCGAGCGGCGGCTGGCCAAGATGCGCGACGGCGGCACGTCGGCGCGCTCCTCGTCGGGCGGGATGTTCGGCGGCGGCACCGATCAGGCGGGCATGGGCTTCGTCCTGATCAGCGAGCTGTGCCGGGTCAGCATGGGCGTCGTCACGGGCATGGGCGTCAGCCTCGGGCTGACGGTGCCGACCATCGCATCGCGCGGCACCCTGGCTCAGCAGGAGCGGTGGCTGCCCGAGCTGGTGACCTACGAGAAGGTCGGGGCGTGGGCGATCACCGAGCCGGACTCCGGTTCCGACGCGTTCGGCGGCATGAAGTCCTACGTGGTCCGCGATGGCGACGACTACGTCCTCAACGGGCGCAAGACGTTCATCACCAACGGCCCCGACGCCGACGTGACCGTGGTGTACGCCAAGCTCAACGACGACTCCGCGGGCGAGCCCCTCGATCCGCGCCGGCGCAAGGTCCTGACGTTCGTCCTCGACCGAGGCATGCCGGGGTTCGTCCAGTCCGAGCCGTTCCGCAAGATGGGCATCCACAGCTCCCGCACGGGAGAACTGTTCTTCGACAACGTGCGCCTCGGCCGCGATCGGCTCCTCGGGGAGACCGAGGACAACGAGGCCGGCGACGGCCGCGACAGCGCCAAGTCCAACTTCTCCGCCGAGCGCATCGGCGTGGCCGCGATGGCGCTCGGGGTGATCGAGGAGTGTCTGCGGCTGTCGGTCGACTACGCCAGGGAGCGCACGCTGTGGGGCCGGGAGATCGGCCAGTTCCAGCTCATCCAGCTCAAGCTCGCCACCATGGAGGTGGCGCGAATGAACGTGCGCAACATGCTCTTCCGTGTCATCGAGGCCGCGCAGTCCGGTGCGTCGATCTCGCTGGCGGAGGCGTCGGCGATGAAGTGGTACTGCTCGCAGGCCGCCACCGACGTGGCGATGGAGGCGGTCCAACTGTTCGGCGGCAACGGCTACATGACCGAGTACCGCGTCGAGCAGCTCGCGCGAGACGCCAAGTCGCTGATGATCTACGCGGGAAGCAACGAGGTGCAGATCACCCACGTGGCCAAGGGGCTGCTCAGCGGCTGACGCGCGCGCTCTCGTAGAGGCAGATCGCCGCCGCGGCAGCCACGTTGAGGCTCTCCGCGCTCCCCCGCATCGGGATGCGGACGCGCACGTCGGCCGCCGCGGCGACCTCCGCGGGCAGTCCGTGTGCCTCCGACCCGAACAGCCAGGCCGTCGGCACGTCGAGGTTCACTTCGTCCAGCGACCGTTCGCCGTCGAGCGTCGCGGCCATCACGACGAGTTCCGCGTGGACGAGTTCCGGGATCAGAGCGAGGGTGTCGGGCGCCTCGACGACCGGCACGGCGAAGATGCTGCCCGCCGAGGCACGCAGACACTTCGCGTTGTAGGGGTCGACGCCGTCACCGGCCAGGACCAGCGCGTCGGCGCCCATGGCGTCCGCCAGCCGGATGAGTGTGCCCGCGTTGCCCGGGTCCGAGGTGTCGACGGCGACGGCGATCAGCCGCGGCGCCTCCAGCACCGCGGCCAGCGAGGCGTCCGGCATCCGGCACACCGCCACCAGTCCGACGGGGGTGACCGTGTCCGACAACGCCTTCGCGGCGCGCTCGGTCACCAGCTGGACGGAGGCGTCGGCCAGGAGGTCGCGATAGCGATCGGCGGCGGCCTCGGTGGCGAAGACCTCGTCGACGAGACCACGCCGCAACGCCGACTCGACGAGGTTGGAACCCTCGGCGAGAAAGCGTGCGGCGTGGCGTCGACCGGCGGGACGCTGCAGCTTGATCGCCGCAGCCACCCGGTTGGACTTCTCCGTCAGCAGCGAGGTCAGGCGGCTTCGCCCGACGGTGCGTTGACGTCCTCGGGCAGGGCGCCCTTCGCGACCTCGACCAGTGCGGTGAAGGCGGCCGGGTCGCTGATCGCGATCTCCGACAGGTTCTTGCGGTCCACCTCGACGCCTGCGGCCTTGAGGCCCTGGATCAGACGGTTGTAGGTGATGTCGTTGGCCCGGGCCGCTGCGTTGATCCGCGAGATCCACAGCTTGCGGAACTCACCCTTGCGGGCGCGGCGGTCGCGGTAGGCGTAGGTCAAGGAGTGGAGCTGCTGTTCCTTGGCCTTGCGGTACAGCCGCGAACGCTGGCCGCGGTAGCCCTTGGAGGCCTTGAGGACTGTGCGCCGCTTCTTCTGGGCGTTGACTGCGCGCTTCACGCGTGCCATGGGGTGTTCCTATTCTCAGTCGGTGCGATGGGAGGCCACGAAGGCCTGCGGGCTGGGTCAGCCGTTGAGCATCTTGGTGACGCGGGCGGTGTCGTTGGCTGCGACGGTCGTACGTCCATCGAGCCGACGCGTGCGCTTGGTCGCCTTGTGCTCGAGCAGGTGTCGCTTGCCCGCCTTCTGACGCACGATCTTGCCGGTTCCGGTCTTGCGGAACCGCTTGGATGCGCCGCTGTGGGTCTTGGCCTTGGGCATGAGTCCTCAGTTCTATGGGGTGTCGGTCGGTGCTTCGTCGGCCGGCGCCGGGGCGGCCGGGGCTGGTGCCGCCGGCGCGTTCGGTGCCTGCGCGTTGGCGCCCTGCGTATTGGTGCGCGGAGCAGCCGGGGCGTCTGCGTCGTGCGCCGCCTTGGCGCGAGTCTTCGCACCGCGGTGCGGTGCCAGCACCATCGTCATGTTGCGGCCGTCCTGCTTGGCGGACGTCTCGACGAAGCCGTAATCGGCGACGTCGGCGCCCAGCCGCTGCAGAAGTCGGTACCCGAGTTCGGGCCTCGACTGCTCACGTCCACGGAACATGATCGTGACCTTGACCTTGGACCCTGCTTCGAGGAAGCGGACGACGTGACCCTTCTTGGTCTCGTAGTCGTGGGGGTCGATCTTCGGCCGCAGCTTCTGTTCCTTGACGACGGTCTGCTGCTGGTTCTTGCGAGACTCGCGAGCCTTCTGAGCCGTCTCGTACTTGAACTTGCCGTAGTCCATGATCTTGCACACCGGCGGCTTGGCGTCGGGGGCTACTTCGACAAGGTCGAGATCGGCATCCGCGGCGACGCGGAGGGCATCTTCGATGCGCACGATGCCTACCTGTTCACCACCCGGTCCAATGAGGCGGACTTCGGGTACGCGAATGCGCTCGTTGATGCGTGTCTCAGTGCTGATGGGGCCTCCTATGTAGTCTTCGAGGAGACCAGCACCACGGCACCCAAACAGGTCGGGCCCCGTCGATGACAGGGCCCGAATGCCGACCGGTCACGACGAAGACGTCGCCTGTGCGTCGCACAGAACGGGCACCTCACGGTGCCTGTGACCGGACCGTCGAGCCCATGGGGCCAACGGTGGGAGCGGGACTCCACTTGCTGTCCCGGCAGTTGCCGAGACGGTCGCACGTGCCAGTCTAACAGCCATGACCGATCTTCCCGAACACCCGGACCAGGCATCGGAGCCGCAGACCCGCGAGTTGGCCGAGATCCCGGCCGTCGAGGTGATCACCCGGGCCGCCGTCATGTTGATGAGCGCCGCCGCCGAGAAGCTCGGACTCGGTGACGACGATCCCGACGAGAGCCCGCACCGCGACCTCGACGAGGCCCGCCGCCTCATCAACGCGCTCGCCGGACTGCTGAAGGGTTCCGTCGAGTACCTCGGTCTGCACGCCGGCCCGATCCGGGACGGACTGAAGGGTTTGCAGCTCGCCTTCCGCGAATCCAGCGCCGCACCCGAGGAGCCCGGCAAGGGTCCGGGCGAGTGGTTCACCGGACCCGTCTGGTAACCCGCTCCCCCGCAGTCCCACCCATTTCCCGGTTCGACCGAATATCCTCGCGCCCTATGACCCTGGCCCCGACCGACAAGCCGGCGAACAAGAAGACCCGCTCCGCCTTCTGGTGGGTTCCCGCGGCCGCGGGCTGGACGGTCGGCGTCATCGCCACGCTGTCGTTGCTGGCGAGCGTCTCTCCGCTGATCCGCTGGATCATCAGGATCCCGCGCGAATTCGTCAACGACTACGTCTTCAACTTCCCCGACACCAGCTTCGCGTGGGCGTTCGTGCTCGCGCTGCTGGCCGCGGCACTGGCGGCCCGCAAGCGGATCGCCTGGTGGATCCTGGTGCTCTACATGGTGGCCGCCTCCGGGTGGAACGTCGCCGACCTGGTGACCGGTGGCGAGAGCGTCATGGAGGACATCGGCGAGGTCATCGGACTGGGATTCCACGTCGCGGCCATCGCGTTCCTGGTCCTCGCTCGCGGCGAGTTCTGGGCGCGGGTCAGGCGGGGCGCCCTGGTCAAGGCCGCCGCCGCGCTGCTGGCGGGCATGGCCGTCGGCACGCTGATCGGTTGGGCACTGCTCGAACTGTTCCCCGGGTCCCTGGCCCGTTCCGATCGGCCCTGGTACGCACTGAACCGGGTGAGCGCGTTCGCCGGCGCCGACGCCGACACGTTCAGCGGGCACCCGCACGTCCTCGTCAACGCGCTGCTCGGCCTGTTCGGCGCGGTCGCACTCATGGTCGCGGCGATCGTCCTGTTCCAGAGTCAGCGGGCCGAGAACGCGCTCACCGGCGAGGACGAATCCGCCATCCGCGGCCTGCTGGAGCTGTACGGCAAGAACGACTCCCTGGGCTACTTCGCCACCCGCCGGGACAAGTCGGTGGTGTTCGCGCCGAACGGGCGCGCGGCGATCACCTACCGCGTGGAGGTGGGCGTCTGCCTGGCCAGCGGTGACCCCGTCGGCGACCCCAAGGCCTGGCCCGCCGCCATCGCCGCGTGGCTTCAGCTGTGCACCACCTACGGCTGGGCACCCGGGGTGATGGGCGCGAGCTTCGCTGCCGCGCAAGCGTTCCGCGAGGGTGGCCTGAACGCCATCGAACTCGGCGACGAGGCGATCCTGTACCCCGATCGCTACAAGCTCTCCGGCCCGGACATGAAGCCGGTCCGCCAGGCCGTGACCCGTGCCCGCCGTGCGGGACTGACCGTCCGGCTGCGCCGGCACCGCGACCTCTCCCCCGCCGAGATGGCCGCCGTCCTCGCCCGGGCCGACTCCTGGCGCGACACCGAGACCGAACGCGGCTTCTCGATGGCGCTGGGCCGTCTCGGCGATCCCGCCGACGGCGACTGCCTGCTGGTGGAGGCCGTGCGCGAGGGCGCCGGCGGTCCCGAGCACGGGGACACCGACGACGAGGTCGTGGCGATGCTGTCGCTGGTGCCGTGGGGCACGAACGGCGTCTCGCTGGACCTGATGCGGCGCTCCCCCCAGTCGCCCAACGGCACCATCGAATTGATGGTCAGCGAACTCTGCCTGCAGGCCGAGGACATCGCCGTCACGCGGATCTCGCTGAACTTCGCGATGTTCCGGTCGGCGTTCGAGGAGGGCGCCCAGCTCGGCGCCGGCCCCGTCGCGCGGCTGTGGCGGGCCCTGCTGGTGTTCTTCTCGCGCTGGTGGCAGCTCGAGACGCTGTACCGCTCCAACATGAAGTACCAACCGGAGTGGGTCCCGCGCTACGCCTGCTACGACGACGCCAGGCTGGTGCCCCGGGTCGGCATCGCATCGGTGATCGCCGAGGGATTCCTCATCCTGCCCTTCAGCAGGCGACACGAGCAGCACACCGGGCAGCACTCCGCGGTGCCGGTGAGCCTGGCCGAGAGCGGTCGACTGCACGACGACGGCTCGCTGCCGGACATGACCGGCATCACCGTCGACGACGACACGCCGAGCCGGTCGCGGCTGCCCGAGCAGGTACGGGTCCGGATGGCCAAGTTGAAGACGCTGCAGGACAAGGGCATCGACGCCTACCCCGTCGGCCAGGCGCCCAGTCACACCATCGCCCAGGCGATGACCACCTCGGACGTCGCCGTCAGCGTCGCGGGCCGCGTGCTGCGCATGCGCGACTACGGGGGCGTGCTCTTCGCCCAGGTCCGCGACTGGTCGGGCGAGGTGCAGGTGCTGTTCGACGACGCGCGCCTCACCGAGGGCCGGACGGCGGACGTCACCAACGCGATCGACCTCGGCGACCTCGTCGAGGTCACCGGCGTCATCGGGCAGAGCAGGTCCGGCACCCCGTCGCTGCTCGTCGACCGGTGGCGGCTGATCGGCAAGTGCCTGCGCCCGCTGCCGGACAAGTGGAAGGGTCTGACCGATCCGGAGGCCCGCGTCCGCACCCGCTACGTCGACCTCGCCATCAACACCGAGTCGCGCGACCTCATCACCGCCAGGAGCCGGATCCTGCACTCGATCCGGGAGACGTTGGTGGGCAAGGGCTTCCTCGAGGTCGAGACGCCGATCCTGCAGCAGATCCACGGCGGGGCCAACGCGCGGCCGTTCATGACCCACATCAACGCCTACGACCTCGACCTGTACCTGCGGATCGCCCCCGAGTTGTACCTGAAGCGGCTGTGCGTGGGCGGCGTGGAACGGGTCTTCGAACTCGGCCGCGCCTTCCGCAACGAGGGCGTCGACTTCAGCCACAACCCCGAGTTCACGCTGCTCGAGGCGTATCAGGCGCACGCCGACTACAACGTGTGGATCGACGGTTGCCGCCAGCTGATCCAGAACGCGGCCGAGGCGGCCAACGGCAGCCAGGTGGTGATGCGGCCCGGCGAGGTCGACGGCACGCTTCAGGCGGTCGACATCTCCGGCACGTGGCCGGTGAAGACCGTCCACGGGGCGGTGTCCGAGGCGCTCGGACGCGACATCGGCCCGGACACCGACCTGGCGACGCTGCGGTCGCTGTGCGACGGCGCAGGCGTGCCCTACCTGACGCACTGGGACGCGGGTGCGGTGGTGCTGGAACTCTACGAGCGACTCGTGGAGGGACAGACGCAGCACCCGACGTTCTACAAGGACTTCCCGACGACGGTGTCGCCGCTGACCCGCCCGCACCGGAGCATCCCCGGCGTCGCCGAGCGGTGGGACCTGGTGGCGTGGGGCGTCGAATTGGGCACCGCGTACAGCGAACTGACCGACCCCGTGGAGCAGCGCAGGCGTCTGCAGGAGCAGTCCCTGCTGGCGGCGGGTGGCGATCCCGAGGCGATGGAACTCGACGAGGACTTCCTGCAGGCCATGGAGTACGCCATGCCGCCGACCGGGGGGCTCGGCGTGGGCGTCGACCGCGTGGTCATGCTGATCACCGGCCGCAGCATCCGCGAGACCCTGCCGTTCCCACTGGCCAAGCCGCGCTAGCCGTCGCACGACTCCGAGGTCGCGTCCGGCAACCTCACAGCCTCCCTACAGCATCGGCGTCCACGATGACGTGGTGACGACTTCGATGCCGATGATCGCCGGCGACGTCTTGGCGGACGGCGCAGGAACGTGGGGGCGCGAACACCTTTCGCTGATGCACGGATGGCTGCCGCTCACCATCCAGGTGGTGGCGGCCGTGATCGTGGTGGCCGCCGTCGGTTGGCGGCACCCACGGTGGCGTCTGCTGTGGCTGCCCGTGGCCGCGGCTGCGGGGGTCGCGCTCACCGAGATCGCCTACTGGTACGTGTCGTCCGAGGGGCTCGCGGGCGACCCGGCGCCGAAGCGGCTCTGGATGTGGACGACGATCACCGGCGCGGCGGTCGTGGTCCTCGTCGCCGGGTGGCGCAGCGCACCGTGGTGGCGACGTACGGCGGCCGCGGTCGCGGTCCCGCTGTGCGTGCTGTGCGCGGCCCTCGCGCTGAACCTGTGGGTCGGCTACTTCCCCACCGTGCAGGTCGCGTGGAACCAGTTGACGGCGGGTCCCCTGCCCGACCAGACGGATCAGGCGACCGTCGTCGCCATGCAGCGGGCGCGCACGATTCCCGACCGCGGAACGGTGGTGCCGGTGACGATCGACTCGACGCCGTCGGGCTTCAAGCACCGCGGCGAACTCGTCTACCTCCCGCCGGCGTGGTTCGCCTCCGATCCGCCCCCTCCGCTGCCGACGATCATGATGATCGGCGGGGAGTTCAACACCCCGGCCGACTGGCTGCGGACGGGGAACGCCGTCACGACCGTCGACGACTTCGCCGCCCACCACGGGGGCAACGCACCGGTTCTCGTCTTCGTCGACTCGGGCGGCGCCTTCAACAACGACACCGAATGCGTGAACGGGTCGCGGGGCAATGCCGCCGACCACCTCACCAAGGACGTCGTGCCGTTCATGGAGAAGACGTACGGCGTGAGCGCGAACCGCGCCAACTGGGGCATCGTGGGCTGGTCGATGGGTGGCACCTGCGCGGTCGACCTGGCGACGATGCACCCCGACATGTTCAGCTCGTTCGAGGACATCGCCGGCGACATCGCGCCCAACTCGGGCACCAAGCAGCAGACCGTCGACCGGCTGTTCGGCGGCAGCGAGGCGCAGTACGCGAGCTTCGATCCGACCGCCGTGATCACCAAGCACGGCCCGTATTCCGGACTGTCGGGCTGGTTCGACGTCAACGGGTCGATGCCGTCGGCCCCCACCGTGGTCGACGTCGCCAACGGCGGCAACGGGCTGGGTGGCCGCGACGCCGCGGGCCACACCAGCGACCAGACCACGGCCGCCGAATCACTCTGCGGGCTGGGCGGAGTCAACGGGATCGACTGCGCGGTGGTGCAGCAACCGGGCAAGCACGACTGGCCCTTCGCCGCGCAGGCGTTCGTGGCGGCGCTGCCGTGGATGGCCGGCAAGATCGGCACCCCGGGCGTTCCGGCGCAACCCCTGCCGAGTCCGACACCGCAGGCCGTCGCCGCGCCGGTCCTGCAGGCGGCCGCCAAGTAGACACCGTCCACGCCGTCCTGCGGGCATACTGGGCTGCCACCCGGCACCCGGTCGAAAGGTCCACTCCGGCTAATGAGCACAGCGATCATCGGCACCGGTTTCATGGCACGCGTGCACGCGGAGGCACTGGCCCGCATCGGCGTCCCGGTGCTCGGTGTCGTCGGTTCGTCCCCAGAACGCGCCGCACTGGCGGGACTGGCGCCGGTCTACGAGAGCGTGGCCGAGGCGCTGGCCGACGACCGCGTCACCACCGTCCACGTCTGCTCGCCCAACCACTCGCACTTCGAGCAGGCGCTGGCCGCGCTCCGAGCCGGCAAGCACGTGATCTGCGAGAAGCCCCTGGCGATGTCGTCGGCCCAGGCCCGCGAACTTCGGGACGTCGCAGCGGATTCGGGCCTCGTCCACGCCGTCTGCTTCATCAACCGGCACTACCCGCTCTGTCAGGAGGCCGCGGCGCGGGTGGCCTCCGGCAGCGTCGGTGCGGTGCGCCTCGTCACCGGCGGCTACCTGCAGGACTGGTTGTCCAAGGACACCGACTGGAACTGGCGTCTCGATCCGGACCTGGGCGGCTCGCTGCGGGTGGTCGGTGACATCGGTTCGCACTGGCTCGATCTCGTCGGCTTCGTCAGCGGCCGCCGCGTCGAGGCCGTGATGGCGGACCTCACCACGGTGGTGCCCGAGAGGCGGCGCCCGCTCGGTTCGGTGGAGACGTTCGCGCAGTCGTCGTCCGACGCCGAGCCGGTCCCGGTGACCACGGAGGACGTCGCAGGCATCCTGCTCAGATTCGAGGGCGGTGCCCGCGGGGTGCTGTCGCTGTCTCAGGTGTCGCCGGGGCGCAAGAACCACCTGAGCTTCGACGTGAGCGGCTCCGAGGCCTCGCTCGCCTGGGGCACCGAGGATCCCGAGCGGCTGTGGATCGGCCACCGCGACGGACCGAACCAGATCCAGTTCCGTGACGCCGGTGACGTTCCCGCCGGACACGCCCAGGGCTACCAGGACACGTTCAAGGCGCTGTTCCGTGCGGCGTACGCGGCGATCGACTCCGGCGGCGCTCCGACGACACCGGACTACCCGACGTTCGACGACGGCCTCGAGCAGGCACTCGTCGCGGACGCCGTCGAGGCCAGTGCCCGCAGCGGGCGTTGGACCACCGTCCGCCGCGACGCCTAGCCCCTCGCGGCGGCGCGCCCGGTCAGTAGTCCGCCTCGGCGGCCAGGATCTCGGCGAGGAACGCGTCCGGGCCGGGTCGTCCGAGGCGAGCGCGCGCGTAGTCCCGCGCGCGGGACCGCAGCTCCGCGGCGGCGGGTGCAGCCGGCACGTCGGCACCGACGTCGACGCTCGTCGAGGTCCAGTCGTGGTTCCACGCCGAGTCCCCGGTGAGCGGGGCGCCGTCGCCGACGAGTTCCACCCGGGCGACGCCGTCGGCGTCGAGGGCGCCGCGGCCGGTGATCCCGCCCGCGTCGAGTCGTACCTCGATGCCGGACGCGGACAGCCCGCCCGCCATCGCCACCCGCACCGTCGCCGCGACACCGTCGTCGCCGGCATCGACCCGCCACGACACGGTGTGGTCGGCGGCGTCGAACACGCCGGGTGGCACCGCGTCCCAGTTCAGCGACCCGGTGCCGTCCGCGACGGCCGCCGGGGTTCCCCCGCCGCCGCCGGCACCCGCGGCCAGGGCGTAGTCCGCACGCCGGGCGGATGCCACGTCGAGCGCCGGCAAGGTCGCGTCCCACACACCCGCGTCCTCGGCGAGTTCCCGGCACGCGTCGACGAGTGCGACCACCCGGGGATCGCCGGCCCCCCGGTGCGCGGCGAGGGCGCCCCGATGTCCGGCGAGGAGTTCGCGGACCTCGGCGTCCACGGCGTCCTCGTCGAGGTAGTCCTCCGCGGCGACGAGAGCGACGGCCAACTCCGCGTCGAGCAGTGCGCCGTCGAGACCGGCGATGCCGTCCCGCAGGCTCGCCGGCCACCATCTGCGCGCCCAGTGTCCGATCGCGATGCGGCGCACTGGATTCAGCGCGTCGACGGCCGGTTGCGCACCCGGCACGTCGACGGATCCCGAGACGGTCCGCCCGTCGAGTGCGGCCGCCACGGCGGCGTGCCCGTCGCTGCCGACCACGCGCCACAACCAGTGCGCCGCGGTCACGTCGGTGATCGTGATCCGTGCCGCATCGGCACCAGCCGGGTCGTCGACCGTCCAGGCCAGCACGGCGCCGGCCACCTCGAGCACGGCGAGCACGGGCGGTCCGGTGACCTCCGGACCGCTGCTCCACAGTCCGCCGTCGACGTCGAACCTCATCGGACCACCTCGAGTTCGAGCATCGACTTGATGCGCTGCCGGTGGTCGAGACTGACCGACCGTGCGACGCCCTCGATGAGGCTGCGGACGTCGTCGACGTCCCCGCAGGGCTCCTGCCACACGTCGCGACCGTGCAGCCTCGCCCACAGCCGGGACACGTAGGGCCGCGCGAAGGTACCGAGGTCGTCGATGACCTGCTGCTGCCGGGGATGGATCGGCTCGCCGTCCGCCAGGTAGCGCCGCGCATGCATGACGTAGGCCTCCTTGCGCAGGCGTGCCTGCACGACGCGGCTCAGCTCGAACCGTGGCGCCGCCGACTCGTTCAGCGGCGCCAGCTCGACCGCCACGGCGATGCCGACGACGAGCGTGGCCTGCTTGTCCTCGGCCAGCAGCCCCCACGGGGCGCACGCACGGTCGACCTCCTCGGCGCACAGTGCCGGGATGTCGGGGAGTTCCTCGCGGTCGAGCGCCCGCCGCAGGGTCGCCCTGACGCGTTCGACCACGCTGCGGTCCAACGGCCGCGAGCGTTCCGAGGCGGTCCACACCAGCGGCGGGCCCTGCGGTTCGGTCGAACTGAGCCCGACGTCGGTGATCGACCACGGAAGGGCCCGCGGAGACGACCGTGCGCGGGCGCCCAGGTCGAACGGTGTCGCGTCGGCCACCAGCGCGGTCCACACCCGTTGCCGCGCCACCCGGGCGCCGTGGCCGTCCGCGGCACCCAGCACCGTCGTCAGGCCCGCGAAGAAGGGCTCTGGGGCGGTCGTGCCCGGCCGCACGTCACCCCAGCTGCGCACCAGCTGCGCCTCGAGGTCGTCGATGACGGTCTCGTCGCCGACGTACCGGTTGAGCACCTCGATCGCGGTGCGGTCCCGGTCGTCGTGCATCTCCCGCAGCACTGCCTCCGCCGCCGCGCGGGGCGAGTCCTGTTGCGCCGGATGCCCTCTCATGGCCGCGAGTTCGAAGCACATCGGGAAGTACAGCTCCTGCGCGTTGCCACTGGTGATCTTCAGCCGCCGCCGCTCCGCCTTGAGCAGCTCGAACCATGCTGCCGTGCAACGCAATCGAGGCGCATTGTCGAGAATCGCCTCGAGGACGCCCGCGGCGGCGTCCGGGTCGAGCATCGGGGCCGAGAACCGGGGGTTGGCCCGCAACCGCAGGACGAGCGGGTCGAGGATGCGCTTGACGGTGCGGCGCAGGGGTCCACCATCACCGGCACTGAGGGCCTCGACACCGGGGCCGATGGCCCGCCACGCGCGGTCGATGACGGCGCGTCGGGGCACGGCGACGGCGACGGATGCCTCGACCTGACCGGTGCTCATCGGTCCACCATAGGGGGCCGTACGGAAGTTGGGATCGGTAGCGCCGCGCCTGCGCGACGCTGTGCCGATGTCCGACGCCCTGCTCACCTCGTTCACGTTCATCGCCTTTGCCGCGCTCGCCGTGGTGGCCGCCAATCTCTGGTGGACGCGGTTCCCGACGCCCTCGACGCCGACGACGCCGGAGCGGCCGCCGAGCGTCGGCATCGGTACGGTCCGATCGGTCGCCGACCCCGTCACCGTCGAGGTCGAGAGCGTGTCCGGCCAGCGGTTCGTGGGCCGTCTGCACCGGTCCGACGACGTCCTCACGGCGGCCCTGCGTCCCGGGGTGGTCCTGCTGGTGTCGTTCGATCCGGCTGCGCGCGAACGGCTCTCGTTGGCGGACGACGCCGATGCCATCCGGTCGGCCGTCGCCGCGAGGTGACGGTCAGCGGGCGCCGTCGACGGCGAAGGTGACCAGCGCGGCCCAGTACAGCGGACTCGCCGCGACGTCGCCGGACCGCCAGCGTCCCAGTTGGTCGCGCTGCCACCGGTTGACCGCACGGCCGGCGTCGTCGTCCCGGTGGGCGCGGTCGACCGCGATGACGACGTCGGACATCGGGTCGGCGTCCGATGCGACGAACCGGCGGTGACCCGCGGTGGTCGGCAGCGACCACGAGGTCGCCGTGACGACCCGGGCACCGCCCAGTACCGCCGCGGCGACCAACCCGGTGGCCTCGTCGAACCGGTAGTCGCCACCCGAGGCGCAGGCGATCAGGGCCACGCGCGACGGCACCGGGAGTTCCAGCGACATCAGGTCCGCCGCCGTCAGCGGTTCCGCCTCGGCGAGGTGCAGGGCCGCGCGGTCGGCACTTCCGGACTCGGCCGCCGTCGCGTGTCCGACGTAGAGGAGCCGGCCGGGCCGCTCGGCCAGCATCGCGGCCAGCCAGCGCCGATCCGCGTCGGTCCGCCGGAAGAGTTCGACGGCGGCGCCGACCGGGGGAAGCACCGGTCCGCGCGCGATCGACTCCGAGAAGTGGCGCGCCAGCGGGGTGTCCGGGTGCGGGCGGCCCAGCACCGACCCGAGCGCGGAGTCGACCCGCTGGCCCGGAACGCGCGGATCGAGGACCAGCAGCGGTGGGCGGTGCGCGTCCGACGCCGGATCGCGCTGCGGCCGCGGGGTGTTCACGATGTTGGCGGGGACGGACATCAGGACGTCGACGAGGTCGAGCAGGCGCCGGCCGGCCGTCCACTCGGAGGGCTCGCCCTCCGGCCACGGAACGCGCGCGGGCGCCGTGCCCTCGACGGTGACCGCCGCGACGCGGGCCCGCCGCGTGGCCTCGGCGTCGGGACGCGCGGCCGGCACGGCCAGCAGCACCCAGGGCATCCGGGCCAACCGTGCACTCGGCGAGACGAAGAGCACTGCGCGGGGATACGCGACCGACTCGATCAGCAGCCGCCACGCGTCGTCGGAGAGCAGGAGCACGCCGAGGCGGTAGGCGAGGACGAGTTCGGCGGCCGGCGTGGCGAGTGGCCCCCGGGTCAGCGCCCGGCCCAGTGCGTCGCCCACCGACTCGTCGGACGTCGGTTCCGGTAGCGCCCCGGCCAGTTCCGCGACCGCGGCGAGCAGCAGCGGTTCCTCGATCACCCAGGTGACGGTGCGGGCGGGGTCGCCGACGACTCGCAGGCTGGCATAGGTGGCGATCCCCACGTCGGCGTACCGCAGGACCAGCGTCGAATCGCTCACGGCCACGTGATCCAGGCAACCTCGTCGGTGGTGACGTGCTGTCCGTAGCGCTCGAGCGCGAGGCGGCGATACCGGGCCAGTACCGGTCCCCCGGTGGGATCCATCGCGAGCGGCGGCAGCGGGCCCAGCCGGGTCAGCGACGGGCCGACGTCGACGGGCGGCCCGGCGGCGACGAGGGCGAGTTCGTCCACGTCGCTCGGCGGGGCAGGCGCGGTGGTGACTCGGGACCACTCGACGTCCTCCGCCGGCGCCCTGTCGGCGGTGAACGTGCCGCGCGCACCGTGGTATTCGATCAGCTCGCTGAGCAGCCCGGTGTTCTCCCACTCGGAGGCGACCGCGAACGCACCCGCCAGCAGCGGCGCCGAGATGCCGGCCGCCCACCGCGCCCGTGCCTCGGCGTCCGCGATCGAGTACCGCACGGAGTCGACGGCGAGCGCGGCGGGCAGCTTCAGATCGGCCGCGCGGGCGAGCTTGGTCATCGCGGTCGCGAAACCCGGGCCGGCGGGGTCGGCCCGTATGGCCCCGAGCGAGGAGCGGTACCGCGCCTCGAGTTCGTCCCAGCCGTCGTCGGGACGACCCGCGCCGTCGAAGCCGAGATCGGCGAGCGCGTCTGCCCGCCACACCGTGCCGAGGTGGTCGTCGAGCCGCGCGTAGGCGAGCCAGCTGCTGCGCGGGGACTCGTCGAGGCAGTCGCGGGCCTGCTCCACCATGCCGACGGCGTCCTGGTAGCGGCCCCGGGTGATGGCGATCCAGCTGCGCTGCAGCAGGATTCGATGAATGTGCAGCGGCTTGCCGAGTTCGCGCCAGTGCCGTTCGGCGTGCTCCCAGCTCTCGTCGGCGGCCCGCAGCAGGCCAGCGCCCATCCTGGTCAGCCCGAAGTACAACCAGCACCGCGACACGTCGTGCGCCCGGGCGTGGGTCGCGATCGCCGGGTACGCCTCGTTGATCAGCCGTTCGGTCGCCATCTGATCGCCCCGCGCCCAGCACGCCGTGCCCCGTTCCAGCCGGGTCCGCGCCGTGGCGAGTTCCCATCCCCTGGCCGCCGCACGGGCGCCCGCCCGCTGCAGCCAGGGTTCCGCCTCGTCCAGCCGCCCCGTCTCGATGCAGTACCGCGCGTAGCCGAGCGCACCGATCACGAAGAGGTTGTCCCCCG
Organism: Mycobacterium sp. PTI7; assembly: GCF_056679845.1. Classification (NCBI taxonomy): domain Bacteria; kingdom Bacillati; phylum Actinomycetota; class Actinomycetes; order Mycobacteriales; family Mycobacteriaceae; genus Mycobacterium; species Mycobacterium sp. PTI7. The sequence goes on along the minus strand of NZ_CM155252.1, from coordinate 1,799,529 downwards.
ACTCGTCTTCGTGACGATTCGCGCCGATCTCGGCGATCACGTTCTGCCAGAGCGGCACCGAACGCACGTGGAGGTCGTCGTCGCAGAGCGCCACCGCGCAGTTGATCCGTGCGTAGGTGCACAGGTAGCCGTACTCGTCGGCGGGTCCGTCTCCCGGCCCCATCGCGTCGAGGTCCGCCAACTCGATGGCCGCGGACTCGTGGTCGCCGAGGGCCGCGGCCAGACCGACGTCGAGGAACCGGGCGCGGCGGGTGTAGCGGGACGTCATCCGCCGGATGTCCGGCACGGTCATCGTGCACCGCGCGACGACGTCGGCAGGTGCGGTGCCCGCGAGGATCGTCGCGTAAATCGCCAGGCACTCCGTGATCCGGCGGACGGCCTCACGCGTGCCGTCGTAGGCCGTCCGCACCAGGTACAGCTCACCGAGCTGCGCGAGCGCCTCGAGCATCAGATCGTCGCGGTCGGCCTGCTCGATCCGCGGCATCGACGACAGCAGCAGTTCCTTGGCCGCAGTCTCGTCGGCCGCGAGCGCCAGGTGACGGGCCCGCTCGAGGTCGTCGGCGATCGACACGGCGTCAGCATAGTGCGCCGCCGCGCCGCCGGAGGGTGCGTGACGGACGCGGAACGACGGAGGGCGGCGGACGCGTCGAGCACGTCCGCCGCCCCGGGAGCGAGCCGTCAGGAGCAGGTCACGGTGATCTCGAACTTCTTCGAGACCATCCCCGCCATCGGGTTGTTCATGTCGGCGCCCTGCGCGTCACCGGTGATCGTGTAGCTGCTGCCGTCGACCGCGACGGCCGCGCTGCCGGTCTTCATGCCGCCCATCTCGGACACCGCGAGTGCGCTGCCGTCGACGACGAGGCCCAGCGACTCGACCTTGGGGGTGGCCTCGTCGGTCATCACGACGCCGAGCCCCTGTGCGCCGCCACCGATGGGTGCGCTGGCGATGTTGATCTTGCCGCCCTGCTTCACGCAGGTGACCGACTTGAGGTCCAGGCCGGCGAGGTCCTTGCCCTCGACCTTGACCTGGGTGCCGCTGCTCGAGCCGCCGTCTCCGGCGGCAGTGGTCTCGGTCTTGTCGTCCGAGCACCCGACCAGCAGCAGGGCCGCTGCAACCAGGCCGATCGTCGCGGTTCCGACTCGCTGCATGCCCATGTTCATGTCTGCTCCTTCGTGTCACGTCGCCCCAGTGGCGTCGTCGTGGAGCAAGTACACGAGGCGCGAATCGCTACCGATCCCAACTATTCGGCGCGGTACGGTGACGGTGTGCCCGACACTCACCCCGTCGATCAGCCCGCCGACGACCCGCACGACGACGACGTGCTGGACGCCGAGGTGGTTCCCGCGGACCAGGTCGAGCCGGGAACGGCACCGGTCGACCTGACGTACGGGCCCGTCTCCACCTCCCCGATGGACACCGGCTACACCGCGGCCGGCGTGCCCACGTTCGACTCGGTGCGGGAGAAGATCGAGACACGGTTCGGCACCGCGATCGGCGCGGCCGAGCTGGCATCGGAGACGCCCGAGGGCCGCAGCGCCGAGGAGCAGTACGAGGCTCGGCAGAAGGCGGCCGCCGACCGGCTGGCGCAGATCCGCGCCGCCATGAAGTCCACCGACGACTCCTGACGGTGCGGCACGTCAGCATCGCCGAGCGGCGGGCCCGGCTGGGACGACGGCACCTCCTCGCGCCGTCCGTCCAGGACGCGGACGCGTCGGTTCCCGCGGTCGCCCACCGGTTCGTGGGACTGCACGCCACCGACCCCGCCACGCCGTATCTGACGCTGTGGGCCCGGGTCCCCGGCTTCCGGGTGGCCGGCCTCGACCACGCAATGTACGAGGCGCGCACCGTCGTCAAGCACCTCGCGATGCGACGGACGCTGTGGGTGGTCGACACCGACGACCTGCCCGCCGTCCAGGCCGCGGCCAGTGACCGCGTCGCGGGCACCGAACGCAGACGTCTAGTGGCCGATCTGGTCAAGGCCGGCATCGCGGCCGACGGCGACGCCTGGCTCGACACGGCGACCGCCGCGGTGCTGGGCCACCTCGCCGAACACCGGCACGCCAGCTCCCGCGAACTGCGGGCGGCGCTGCCGGAGCTGGCGGGCGACTACGATCCGGCGCCCGAAAGGACTTGGGGCGGAATGGGTCCGGTGTCGCCGCGGGTGATGACGGTGATGGGCGTCCGCGGCGACCTGGTCCGCGGTCCCAACGAGGGAACGTGGACGACGTCGCGGCCGCGGTGGCTCGTGCTGTCGGAGTGGCTGGGGTCGAAGCCCGAACCGGTGTCGCCAGACGTGGCGCGGGCCACGCTGATCGCCCGCTGGCTGCGGACGTTCGGCCCCGCCACCGCGATGGACGTGAAGTGGTGGTTCGGCCACACCCTGACGTGGGCGCGCGAGGGCCTGCGCGACGTCGGCGCCGTCGAGGTCGACCTCGAGGGCGGCAGCGCGCCCGGCTACCTGCTGCCCGACGACCTCGAGCCGGAACCGGACGCCGGACCGTGGGGCGCGCTGCTGCCCGGCCTCGACGTCACGACGATGGGCTGGCAGGACCGCGAGTGGTACCTCGGCGGCCACCGCGACCGGGTGTTCGACCGCAACGGCAACGCCGGACCGACCGCGTGGTGGGACGGCCGCGTCGTCGGCGCGTGGGGTCAGGATGCCGGCGGCCGGGTCGTGCTGGCCCTCGCCGAGGACCTGCCGACCGACGCCACGGCCGACCTGAACCGCCGCGCCGCCGCGCTGACGGAGTGGCTCGGCGGCGTGCGGGTCAAGCCGCGCTTCCCGTCACCCCTGTCGAGGTCGGTCGGCTAGGCGCTGACCTTCACCTTGCGCCGCTTCTTCGCGGGCGTCTCCGCGACCGGCAGCATCTCGGCCAGGAAGTGACCGGTGTAGCTGTCCGGGTGCGCGGCGATCTCCTCGGGCGTCCCGGTCGCCACGACGGTGCCGCCGCCGGCGCCACCCTCGGGGCCCATGTCGATGATCCAGTCGGAGGTCTTGATCACGTCGAGGTTGTGCTCGATGACGATGACGGTGTTGCCCTTGTCGACCAGTCCGTTGATGACCTTGAGCAGCTTGCGGATGTCCTCGAAGTGCAGGCCGGTGGTCGGCTCGTCGAGGATGTAGATGGTCCGTCCCATCGACCGCTTCTGCAGTTCGGCGGCCAGCTTCACGCGCTGCGCCTCGCCGCCGGACAGCGTCGGCGCGGGCTGGCCCAGCCGCACGTACCCGAGGCCGACGTCCACCAGCGTCTTCAGGTACCGGTGGATCGACGAGATGGGCTCGAAGAAGTCCGTCGCCTCCTCGATCGACATGTCGAGCACCTCGGCGATGGTCTTGCCCTTGTAGTGCACCTCGAGCGTCTCGCGGTTGTAGCGGGCTCCGTGGCACACCTCGCAGGGCACGTAGACGTCCGGCAGGAAGTTCATCTCGATCTTCAGGGTGCCGTCACCCGAACACGCCTCGCAGCGACCGCCCTTGACGTTGAACGAGAACCGGCCGGGCTGGTAGCCGCGCACCTTCGCCTCGGTGGTGGCCGCGAACAGCGTGCGGATCTTGTCGAACACGCCGGTGTAGGTGGCGGCGTTCGAGCGCGGGGTCCGCCCGATCGGCGACTGGTCGACGCGCACCAGCTTGTCGAGCTGGTCGAGGCCGTTGATCCTGGTGTGCCTGCCCGGCACCTGACGGGCGCCGTTGAGCTTGTTGGCCATCACCGTGGCGAGGATGTCGTTGACCAGCGTCGACTTGCCCGATCCGGAGACGCCGGTGACCGACGTCAGCACGCCCAGCGGGAACGACACGTCCACGTCGTGCAGGTTGTGCTCGCGCGCCCCGACGACGGTGATCTGCCGCTTGCGGTCGATGGGTCGCCGGATCTCCGGCACCGCGATGCTCTCCCGGCCCGAGAGGTAGGCGCCGGTGATCGACTCGCGGTTCTTCAGCAGGTCACGGTAGGTGCCGTTGTGCACGATGTTGCCGCCGTGCTCACCCGCCGCCGGGCCGATGTCGACCACCCAGTCGGCGTGGGCGATGGTGTCGAGGTCGTGCTCGACGACGATCAGCGTGTTGCCCAGGTTGCGCAGGCGCACCAGGGTGTCGATCAGCCGCCGGTTGTCACGCTGATGCAGGCCGATCGACGGCTCGTCGAGGACGTACAGCACGCCGACCAGCCCCGAGCCGATCTGCGTGGCCAGCCTGATCCGCTGCGCCTCGCCACCGGAGAGCGTGCCGGCGGCCCGCGACAGCGACAGGTAGTCCAGTCCCACGTCGAGCAGGAAGCCCAGGCGCGACTGCACCTCCTTGAGCACCTGCCCGGCGATCGCCGTCTCGCGGCTGCCCAGCGTCAACGCGTTCAGGAAGCCCGAACAGTCGGCGATGGACAGCTCACAGACCTGGGCGATGGACTTCGCGCCGAACTCGCCGGCCGTCAGCGACACCGCGAGGATCTCCGGCTTGAGCCGGGTGCCCTGGCAGACCGGGCACGGGACGTCGCGCATGAAGCCCTCGTACCGCTCCTTCATCTGCTCGGACTCGGTCTGCTCCATGCGGCGCTGCAGGAACGCCATGACGCCCTCGAAGTCGGCGTAGTAGGAGCGGGTGCGGCCGTACCGGTTCTTGTACCGGACGTGCACCTGCTCGTCGCACCCCTCGAGGATCGCCTTGCGCGCCTTGACCGGCAGCTTGTTCCACGGGGTGGTCATGTTGAAGCCGAGCGCGTCGCCCAGACCCGACAGCATGCGGGTGAAGTACTCGGCGGACTGGCCCATCGACCACGGTGCGATGGCGCCCTCGCCGAGGGTCATGTCGGGGTCCGGCACCACCAGTTCGGGGTCGACCTCCTTGCGGATGCCGAGGCCGGTGCACTCCGGGCAGGCACCGTACGGCGAGTTGAACGAGAACGACCGCGGCTCGAGATCGTCGACCGCGAGCGGGTGTCCGTTGGGGCACGCCAGCTTCTCGGAGAACCGCTGCTCGCGCTGCGGGGTGTCCTCGTCCTGGTCGACGAACTCCAGCACCACGATGCCGTCGGCGAGGCCGAGCGCCGTCTCGACGGAGTCGGTGAGCCGCTGCTTCGACGACGCCTTGACGGTGAGGCGGTCGACGACCACCTCGATGTCGTGCTTCTCCTGCTTCTTGAGCTTCGGCGGATCGGTGAGCGGGTGCACCACGCCGTCGACCCGCACGCGGCTGTAGCCCTGGGTGTTCAGCTTGTCGAACAGGTCGACGAACTCGCCCTTGCGGGTGCGGACCACGGGCGCGAGCACCTGGAAGCGGGTGCCCTCCTCCATCGCGAGGACCTGGTCGACGATCTGCTGCGGCGTCTGCCGCGCGATCCGCTCACCACACACCGGGCAGTGCGGCGTGCCGGCGCGGGCGTAGAGCAGACGGAGGTAGTCGTAGACCTCGGTGATGGTGCCGACGGTCGAACGCGGGTTGCGGTTGGTGGACTTCTGGTCGATCGACACCGCGGGCGACAGGCCCTCGATGAAGTCGACGTCGGGCTTGTCCATCTGGCCGAGGAACTGCCGCGCGTAGGCCGACAGCGACTCGACGTAGCGACGCTGACCCTCCGCGAAGATGGTGTCGAACGCGAGCGACGACTTGCCGGAACCGGACAGGCCCGTGAAGACGATCATCGCGTCCCGCGGCAGGTCCAGGTCGATTCCGCGCAGGTTGTGCTCGCGTGCACCCTTGACGATCAGGCGGTCGGCCAACTGATGGGTCTCCTGTTTCTCATGACTCTCCGCACCGCAGAGAGCTGTCCGCGCACATGCTATGTCCACCCACCGACACGTCTCTGCCGCGCCCGCTACCGTGGCAGACATGACTGCCGTCACCGACGACTACACCGGACACGTCGACACCGGAGCCGCTGCCCGGCGCACGTTGCCCGGCGCCACCATCGTCAAGACGTCGGTGGGCCAGATGGACAACAATTCCTACCTGGTCACGTGTTCCCACACTGGGCAGTCGCTACTCATCGACGCGGCCAACGATGCGCCCGTCCTCCTGGACCTCGTCGAACGCTACGCGCCCCGACTCGTCCTCATCGTCACCACTCACCAGCACCCCGATCACTGGATGGCCCTCGAGGAGGTCGCGACCGCGACCGGCGTGCCCACCGCCGCGCACGAACTCGACGCCGGGCCGCTGCCCGTGACGCCCTCGCGGATGCTGGCCGACGGCGACACCGTCGAGATCGGCGACCTGCGCCTCGACGTCATCCACCTCCGCGGCCACACCGAGGGCTCGGTCGCGCTGGCGCTCGGCGGACCTGCCACCGACGGCGCGGTCCACCTCTTCACCGGCGACTGCCTCTTCCCCGGCGGCGTCGGCAAGACGTGGCGCGACGGCGACTTCGAGCGACTCCTGGACGACGTCGGCAGCAAGGTGTTCGACGTCTACCCGGACTCGACGATCGTGTACCCCGGCCACGGTGACGACACGACCCTAGGCGCCGAGCGGCCACACCTCGGCGAGTGGCGCGAGCGGGGCTGGTGACGACGATGAGTCCATGGCCCACACCAGACAAGCCGGGCCCAGGCCAGGAATCGGTCTGGGACTACCCGCGGCCGCCGCGCCTCGAGGAGTTCCGCGGCTCAATCACCGTCGAACTCGGCGGCGAGACGATCGCCACGACCGATCGCGGCTGGCGGGTCCTCGAGACCAGCCACCCGCCGACCTATTACGTGCCGGCGGGCGCGTTCGCGCCGGGCACGCTGCGCGAGACCGCCGGTTCGTCGTGGTGCGAGTGGAAGGGTCAGGCCAGCTACTACGACCTGGTGACCCCCGCCCGAACCGCCGAACGCTCGGGTTGGACGTACCTCGCGCCGACGCGCGGCTTTACGCCGATCGCCGGCGCCATCGCGGTCATGGCGTCTCAGGTCGACCGGTGCACGGTCAACGGCGAAGAGGTACGGCCACAACCGGGCGGTTTCTACGGCGGCTGGGTCACCAGTTGGGTGACCGGGCCGTTCAAGGGGATTCCGGGCTCGATGGGCTGGTAGCCCACCGGAACTAGGACGTGTGGACGATGAGCACGTCGGTCTGGGACCGACGGGCGACGTTCGCCGGAACCGAGCCCAGCAGGCGTCCGGCGATCGTGCTCAGGCCGACGTTGCCGACGACCAGCAGATCGGCCTTGACCTCCCCGGCGAGTTCGACGAGGGCGTCGACGGGGGCGCCGACGATCGCGCGCTCCTCGACGTTCTCGGCGCCGGCCGCGTGGGCGCGGTCACGGGCCTCGCGCAGGATCGCGTAGATCGGTGCGTTGCCGGACATCTTGTAGCCCTCGTCCTTGAGGACGTCCGCGGCACGCTGGTCCTCGTTCTGCGGGAAGTAGGCCGTGGTGACGATCAGCTTGGCGCCCGAACCCGCGGCGATCGAGCCCGCGCGATCGACTGCGCGCAGCGACGAATCCGAGCCGTCCGTTCCGACAACCACGGTGGTGTAGCCGCTCATGCATGCCCTCCAAGTATCGATTCCAACGCCACCCGAGACCCTAACCCGTCACCCCGCGAGCGGGGGCTGATTCGCCCGGATGACGGGCGTTCTACCGGCACCGATGGTAACCGGCGGGGGCACCGGACCTCCCCCATTGGTGACGAAACGTACCCGTGGCGAGTCGTGCCACCCGGGTCGCAGCGCCCCCGGGTACGTGACGCGGGTCATCACCGGCGTCGCGAGCGCGGAATCATCGTGTCCGTCAACGGCATTCGACGGGGGTCGGATCACTCCCGGTGCCGCGGGTCGAAGTTGTGCGGTGGACCCTCCCCCACGTCGACGGCAAAGTCGGTGTCGGAGAACGTATAGCGGTACCACGGCTCGTCGTCGCACCGCCCCAGCTGGTGGCGCAGATTGCTGAACGCACCGTAGACGACGCGGTAGGACTGTCCGTTGTACTGCTGGAGGATCTCCTTCCACGTCCTTGGCGCGGCGCGGATGAACGCGGCCATGTCGGCCGTCAGCTCGTCCTCCGACATCGCGACGACGCCGGGCGGCGGGTCACCGAGTTCGAAGACCGTGCTGCGGTCGAAGTGCGAGCGCACGAACTTCGGGCTGATCGGGATGGTGCAGTCGAGTCCGATCTTCGACGCGGTGCCGGGCGCGGCGTCCTCGGCGATCATCGGGTCGACGGTCATCGTGTTGCCGCTGCCGATGGTGACCGTGTCGAGGTGCGGCATGTACCGGAACGCCATCGCGAACTGCACGGCGTTGTCGTCCCATATGTCGACGTCCTCGTCGAACACCATGGCGATCTTCGGCAGTCCCTGCTTGGAACAGGTCAGCATCACGCCGAGCGCCTGCTTCGAATCACCCGCGCCGCGCGTCCGGATCTTCGCGTAGGCGATGTTCGACAGTCCGCCCAGTGGAGCGCGGACCTCCTTGACGTCGATGCCGGCCATCGCGAGTCCCCCGTAGAGGTCGGACTCGATCATGGGCAGCTGCAGCATGTTGTCGGTGTACCAGGGGTGCGTGCCGCCGATGGTGGCGTGCTGGAAGATGCCGCCCCTGCGGAACGTCATCGCCTTGACCACCGCGCGGAAGTTGGCTTTGATTCCGCCGCCGTACATTCCGGTGAATTCCCCGTACGGGCCCTCGTCGTGGGTGAGTCCCTCGGTGGCCATCAGTTCGCACTCGATGACGATCTCGGCGTTGGCGGGCACCAGCAGGTCGATGGTCTCGCACTTGACCAGCTTGGCCGGATGTCCGTAGAAGTTGCCGAGCACCTCGAAGTCGTCGGTACCGGGTGGGACGCCCGTCAGCGCGGCCACCTTGTCCACCAGTGGGCCCCCGAGCACGATCGCCAGTTCCAGGTTGTGCCCCTTGGCCTGGGCCGCCTGTGCGTTCAGCCGCGCACGATGCGACGTGCACGTCATGTCGAACATCTTCTCGTTCTTCGTCCGGAACATGCTGCGATAGATGCCCCAGTCGTAGACGCCGGTGTCCGGGTGCTTGCTGACCACCAAGTTGTCGTTCGTGTACGCGTGCCCGTCACGGTCGTGGTGCAGGAAGAGCGGCAGCCGCGTCAGATCGACGTCGTCGCCGGTGAGGATGACCTCCTTGCACGGCGCGGTCTCGACCACCTCCGGCGGGATGCGGCCCTTGCCGAGTTCGACCATGCGGCGGCCGGTTTCGCTCTTGTCGCACCCCAGCGCCCAGGCCGTCTGATCCTGGTTGGAATACGCGTTGGCGAGGAACTGGAACTCGCAGTCGGTGACCTTCTCCACCAGCACGGCGGTCAACGGGTGCGCCTCCATGACCGCGGGCAGTTCGTCGACGCGCTTCTCCTCGGTGACGCGGACCAGCAGACCCGCCTTCTCCATGTCCTCGACGAACTCACTCAGGCTCTGCTGCGGCACGATCGGCCCCTCACTCGAATGCCGGTGCGGCGTCGCCGGTCTCGACGTAGTCGCGGAGGTGGTGCAGGAGCACGCCCCACGTCGTGTTGCACTTGCGGAAGTTCCCGTGGGTGCCCGGCCATCCGGCATGGCGGAGTTCCACGACCGTGCGGTCGCCGGCGGGACCGATCGTGAACGTCGCCGTGGTGCCCACCGAGTCGCCCGGCCCGCCGGTGCAGCGCCAGTCCACCCGGGTGGGTGCGTCCGATGCGACCACCTCCCAGACGAATTCGGGATGGCCGGCGTAGGGGAACACCCATTCCGTGCCGATCTCGCCGGTGCCGCGCGCACCGGGCGCGTGCCAGGCCCTGATCCCGTCCACGGTGGTCAACGCCGCGTACACCTGCTCGGGTGATCCCTGGATCCTGATCTCGTGGTCGATCTCGGGCACGTCGGTCTCCTAGCTGCCGTGGTGGTCGAGTTCGGGGAAGTCGTAGTCCCGCCAGCCGGGCACGTCGGCCACCTCGACGAACTCCTTGCCGTGCTCGGCCACCGACGGCCCGCAGGCGTCACCGGCCACCCTGATGACGGTCCCGTACGGGTAGGTCGCGTCGATCCCCAGCGCGGAACCGGTGCGCTGATCCAGCGGAATCGAGTCGGGGATCGACGGATCGAGCGGTCCCGCACCGAGCCCGTCGACGACGATGACGTCGCGTGCGGGCTGACTGCGGAACGACACGGCCCACTCGACCTGTTCGGAGTCCTGGACGTCGATGTCGGGGTCCACCACGATGACGGTCTTGGGCCGCACGTTGGTGGACATCGCCGCGAGGATCGCCGCACGCGCCTCGCCGGCGTACCGGGGGCGCATCGCGATCACGACGTAGAAGGACACGCCGCCCGACTGCGGGATCGCGACCCGTTCGATGGTCGGGAACTGCTGACGCATCATCTGCAGGAACGACGCCTCGAAGGCCAGTTGCTTGAGGGTGTGGTTCTCGGTCGGCGGGACACCGGTGAGCAGTGCCTGGAAGTAGGCGCCGTTGCGGTGCGTGATCGCGGTCGGTCGCGCGATCGGCTTCATCGACGCCGGCGTGTAGTAACCGGTGTACTCCCCCAGCGGTCCCTCCATCACCGTGGTGTCGAACACGACCTCGAACTCGATGACGAACTCCGCGTGCGCGGGCACCTCGACGTCGATCGTCCGGCACCGCACCAGCTCGACGGGCGCACCCCGGAGCCCGCCCGCGACCTCGAAGTCGTCGGTGTCGTCCGGCACCTGGATGGGGCCCGTGTAGGCCAGCATGGGGTCCACGCCGATCACCAGCGCGGCGTGAAAGGTCTTGTCGCCGCGCGCCACCGCCTTCGCCATGTTCTTGCCGAAGCGGTGGAACGGCTGGGCCATGAACGACAGCGTGCGTGCGTCGATGATCTCGAAGCGGTAGTGGCCGATGTCGGGGATCCCGGTCTCGGGATCGCGGCTCACCACGATGCCCGGTGTGATGTACGGGCCGCCGTCGTCGGGGCTGTACCTCGGCACCGGCAACGTCGTGAGATCGACGTCGTCGCCGAGGATCACGTTCTCGTGGACCGGGCCGTCGTCGACCACGACGGGCGGGATGCGGTGCGACAGGCCGTTCAGGATGTGCGGGACGACGGTGTCCTCGTCGCATCCGAAGGCGATGAGCGCCTTGGCACGCGAGTTGTACACGCCGCCGACCAACGGGAAGTCCGTTCCGTTGTCGGTGAATACGATCGCCGGTCCCGCCACCGACGCGCTCTTGCGCATGGCCTTCGCCACCTCGAGTTCCGGTGCGACGTGACGGTCGACGTCGATCAGCTCGCCCCGGGCCCGCAGCGCGTCGAGGAACTCGCGGAAATCCTGGAACGCCATGGTGGGATGCCCCATACTCTCTGCGTGAAGGTGGCGAGCAAATACAAGAACTACCGTGCCAAGATCACGGTGGCAAGGGGTTGGTTCCCCGAAGCCGCCCGATGAGCGGCCGCGCCGGCTTCACCGACTTCGCGCTCGATCTCTACGGCTCCGCCGGCGTCTCCCCGGCGTGCCTGCTGCTGCAGGAGCGACGCGCCGTGGACGTGAACCTCGTCCTGTTCGCGGCCTACGTCGGCGCCCACCGGGGGCGGCCGCTGACCGCGGCGGACCTCGCGCGCGTGGCCGCGAGCGTCCGGCCCTGGCAGGACGAGGTGGTCGTGCCCCTGCGCCGGATGCGCCGTCGTCTCGCCGACGGACCCGAGCCCGCACCCACCGCAGCGACGACCGCCCTGCGGGACCGGATCAGGGGCGTCGAACTCGACGCGGAGATGATCGAACTCGAGCATCTGCGCGGGCACGCCGAGGCCCTGGTCGACGACGGACCACGTGACTCTCCGTCCACGGGCGAACGGACGTCGGCGGCCATCGACCTGGCCCTGGGCGGTGCGGGTCCGGCCGGCGACGAGCGCGCTGCCGTCGACGTGATCGCCTCGGCCGCAGTGGAATTGGCGGGACGGTGCCCGTCGTGACGCGGCGGGTGATCGTCGCCATCACCGGAGCCTCGGGGGCGATCTACGGCGTCCGGGCCCTCGAGCAGTTGCAGAAGGTCTCCGACGTCGAGACGCACGCCATCGTCACCCCGTCGGCGCACCGCACCATCGCCCACGAGACCGACTACCGCCCCGAGGATATCCGCGACCTGGCCGACCACCTGCACCACCCGAGGGACATCGGCGCGGCGGTGTCGTCGGGATCGTTCGTGACGGCGGGCATGCTCGTCGCGCCGTGCTCGGTGAAGACGCTCAGCGGAATCGCCAACAGCTACGGCGACGAACTGGTGGTCCGCGCCGCGGACGTGTGCCTCAAGGAACGCCGGCGCGTGGTCCTGCTGTTGCGGGAGACGCCCTTTCACGCCGGCCACATCGATCTGATGGCCCGGGCCACGGCCAACGGCGCGATCGTGATGCCACCGGTGCCCGCGTTCTACGCGATGCCCACGACCATCGACGACATCGTCGACCAGACCGTCGGCCGGGCGCTCGAACTGCTCGACGTGGCAGTGCCCGGCATCAAGCGGTGGGACGGCAGATCGGTGCTGCCCGACGACGGCTGAGCCGCGTGGTCACCCGCGGCCGAAGTACAGCTCCTGGGTGGCGATGCAGACCAGCTGCCCCGCCCGGTTGTACATCGTCGACGTGGCGAGACCGCGCCCGTCCAGGCCGCTCGGCGAGAACTGGTCCGACAGCACCCAGTCGTCCAGGTCGATCGGCCGGTGGAACCACAGCGCGTGGTCGATCAGCGCGTTGAAGGTGCTGATCGCCGTGGCGCGCCGCATCACCAGGGCCGTCTCGAGCATCGTCGTCCCCGAGAGGTAGGTCAGCAGGCAGCTGTGCAGCACGGGGTCCGGCGCCACCGACTCGATGGGCCGCCACCACAGCCGCACGCGGGGGGACGGCTCGGGGAAGTCGACGGCCAGCCGCGGGGGCGGGTCGACGTACCGGAGGTCGAAAGGCTGCGGCCGCACCCAGTACCCGCCGAACTCGTCGCCGTAGCTGCCGAGCTGGTCCTGCACCGGCGGCAGCGCCTCCGGGGCGGGCACGTCGGGCATGGCGATCTGGTGCTGGTCGCCGCCGACCGCGGTACTGAACGACGCGAGCGCCTCGAGCAGCACGACACCGCCCTGGCTCGCCGTCACCTTGCGGGTGGAGAGCGTCCCGCCGTCGCGGGATCGGACCACCTCGAAGTCCACCGGATGGCGGGCGTCGCCCGCGCGCAGGTAGTAGACGTGGATGCTGTGCGGCAACCGTCCCGGTGTCGTCCGGCTCGCCGCCATGAGCGCCTGGCCCGCGATGTGCCCGCCGACGATGTGGTGCGCCGGGTTGTCCATCTGGTCGGCCACGAAGTGGTCGTCGTCGACCTGGTCGACCTGCAGGGTGGTGATCACGTCGGACAGCGACGGCGATGGGAAGCTCACGGCGGCATCATGCCGCAGCGCGATCACGGACCCGCAGCCACGTGCTCCCGACGGCCGAACATTTCGCCCTGGTGGTTAGGCCAGCTAAGCTGGGCGGCATGTCGTCCATCAGAGCAGCGGTCGCCGGGGCCCTGGCCGTCGCCGGTCTGTGGGCGGGTGCCGCGGTCGCCAACGCCGAACCCACGCCTGCGCCCGCGCCGCCGCCCGCACCCAAGACCACCATCGAGGGCAACGGCACCTACCAGGTCGGCGTCGACATCGCGCCCGGCGTGTACAAGTCCGCGGGCCCGATCGACGGCGGCGCCTGCTACTGGAAGCGCCTCAACGGCGACGCGATGGTCGACAACGGGCTGACGAAGAAGGCGCCGGTGGTCACCATCGACCCCACCGACACGACGTTCCGCACCAGCGACTGCCAGACCTGGCAGATGACCGACTGCTCGCAGGTCGACTGCAAGGGCCCCAGCGGCCTGCCGCCCGGCGCCCTCGGACCGCTGCTGAGCATCCTCGGCGGCCAGATCAATCCCGGCGCCACCGCGCCCGGTCCGCCGCCGGCCTCCGCCGCGCCGGCACCCGCACCCGCGGGCTGAGCCCCTTCGACGAGCGATGGGCACCGCCGAAGCGGTGCCCATCGATGCGAGCGAGTGACGGGATTCGAACCCGTGTGAACGGCTTTGCAGGCCGGTGCCTAGCCACTCGGCCACACCCGCATCGACACTGACGATGCCAGCGCCGGCCACCGGCCACCACCCTTTCGCTCGCGATGATCGCTCGACCCGACGAGCGGCTCCACGACTGCGGCGTGCGATCGGCCGCCGCGCGATAGCTTGTTCGGCATGCTGCAGTGGTTGGCCGATCCCCCGTTCTTCGGCGGACCGGGCCAGGGAACGCGTCAGATCGTGGAACTGTTCGTCGCCTTCGGGCTGACGGCGCTGATCGGCCTGGAACGCGAGGTGCAGGGCAAGAGCGCCGGCCTGCGCACCCAGACCATCGTCGGCACCGCGTCGGCGCTGATCCTGCTCGTCAGCAAGTACGGCTTCCAGGACGTGCTGACCCCCGACCTGGTGGTGGTCGACCCGTCCCGCGTCGCCGCCCAGATCGTCTCCGGCATCGGCTTTCTCGGCGCGGGCATCATCATCTTCCGGCGCGGCTCGGTGCACGGGCTGACCACCGCGGCCGCCGTCTGGGAGTCCGCGGCGATCGGCATGGCCGCGGGCTCGGGCCTGCTGCTGCTCGCGTGCACCGTGACGGCCATGCACTTCATCATCATCCTGGGATTCATGCCCGTGGCGCGACGCCTGGCGTCCCGGTTGAGCGGCGCCATCACGCTGCACATCACCTACGAGGACGGCAGCGGCGTACTACGCCGGATCCTGGAGGCGTGCAGTCGACGCAACTGGCAGCTGACCGAACTGGCGGCCGACCCGGTGGGTGAACCGCTCGGGGCGCCCGACGGGCACGTCGGCGTCCAGGTGACGCTGACCGGGTCCGGCATCCTGCGCGCCCCGATGCTGCTCGCCGACGTCGACGGCGTCTCGGGTGTCCGCCAGCTCGACGACGATCCGGACTAGACGCGGCCCCGGGCCGCCCGCGACGACGCCACCAGGCCCACCACGGCCAGCACCGCGAACGACCCGAACAGCCACCGCGCCGCCGTGGCGTCACCGCGCTCGGTGGCGTTGACCACGACACCGGCCAGGCCCGCGCCGAACGCCCCGCAGATGAGCTGCACGGTGCTGATCGCCGCCGCGGCGGTCCGCCCCTCGACGGGATCCTCGGCCGAACCCATCGCCCATGCCGACAGGTGGGGCCACGCCGTACCGACCCCGATGCCGGTGATGAACAGGGCGACGACCCACACGCCGACCACGCCGACGCCGGCCCCGTCGACCTGGCTCACCGCGGCGAAGGTGAGGCCCACCGCCATGATCAGCGGCGTGCCGGCGACCAGACGCGCGACGAGCCGCTCGCTGCTCAGGGAGGCACTCGAGATCTCGCTGACCGTCCAGCCGATCGACAGCGCCACCGCCAGGAAGCCCGCGGCGACGGGCGCGAGCCCCGCCAGCCGCTGACCGAACAGCGGCACGTACATGTCGACCATGGTCGCCGCCATCAGCAGCCCGAGCGTCAGGTAGATCCACTTCAGCGGGCCCGGCCGGAAGGCGCCTGCGGGCAGCACCGTCGCCGACGCGCGGCGGTCGACGATCAGGAACGCCCCCACCAGTGCGACGCCGAGGGCCAGCAGACCCGCGGTCAGCGCGGCGGTCCGGACGATGCCCGCCACGCTGATCGTCAGTGCCGCCGACCCGAGCAGCAGCAGTGACCACACCGGCACGCGGCTGACCGTCTCCGCCGCCGCTCGTCCGCCCGTTCGTCCCGGCAGCGCGAACGGCACCACCACCGCGACCAGGACGGTGAGGACGGCCAGCGCCGCGAACGCCCACCGCCACGACGCATACTGCGCGAACAGGCCGCCGGACGCCGGCCCGAGGATGGTGCCCACGCCCCACATCGCGGAGACGAGCGCGGACGCCCTGGTCCACAACGATTGCGGGAGAACGGAATTGATGACTGCGTAGCCCAGACCGGCGAGCAGCCCACCTGCGGCGCCCTGCACCATCCGACCGGCGAGGAGCACCTCCATGGTCGGCGCCAGCATGCAGACGGCGCTGCCGGCCGCGAAGACGCCGAGCCCCACCAGATAGGACCAGCGCGGCCCGAGCCGCGACAGCGTCGAGCTGACGGTGGTCGCCATGACCACCGAGGCGACCAGGTAGACCGTCGTCACCCACGCGTAGTACCGCTGGCCGCCGATCTCGGCCACGGCGCTGGGCAACAGGCTGATGGTGAGGAACTCGTTGGTCGCGTACAGCGCGACGCCGCCGGCGAGCACCGTCGATGCGCCGAGGTACCTCGGCCCGAGAAGAGCACGCCAGCCGGTCGGCGCTGCTGCCGCGGTTCTCGTCATCGGCCCTACGTTAGGAACTCAACCGCCGTTGAGGTCAAGCCGACCTACTTCAGGCCGGCGGCGTCCATGCCGCGCAGTTCCTTCTTCAGGTCGGCGATCTCGTCGCGGATGCGGCCCGCGAGTTCGAACTGCAGGTCGCGCGCCGCGGTCATCATCTGCGCCGTCATGTCCTTGATGAGGTCGGCCAGTTCGGCGCGCGGCATCGACTTGGTGTCGCGACCCTCGTAGACGCCGGCGCTGACGGCGCGGCCCGGCTCGCCCTGCGCCCGCCGTCCGCGCGAGGCGTTGCGGCCCGAGCCCCCGACGTCGATGGTCTCGGTGTCGTCGGCCTCGCGGTAGACCTGATCCAGGATGTCGGCGATCTTCTTGCGCAACGGCTGCGGGTCGATGCCGTGGGCCTCGTTGTAGGCGACCTGCTTGGCCCGACGGCGATCGGTCTCGTCGATGGCCTCGCGCATCGAGTCGGTGATCTTGTCCGCGTACATGTGCACCTCGCCCGACACGTTGCGCGCCGCGCGGCCGATGGTCTGGATGAGGCTGCGCGTCGATCGCAGGAACCCCTCCTTGTCGGCGTCGAGGATCGACACCAGCGACACCTCGGGAAGGTCGAGACCCTCGCGCAACAGGTTGATGCCAACCAGCACGTCGTACTCGCCGAGGCGGAGCTGCCGGAGCAGCTCGACGCGGCGCAGGGTGTCGACCTCGGAGTGCAGGTACCGCACCCGGATGCCCGTCTCCAGCAGGTAGTCGGTGAGGTCCTCCGCCATCTTCTTCGTGAGCGTGGTGACCAGCACGCGCTCGTCGAGTTCGGTGCGCTTGCGGATCTCGCCGATCAGGTCGTCGATCTGGCCCTTGGTGGGCTTCACGACGATCTTCGGGTCGATCAGGCCGGTGGGCCGGATGACCTGCTCGACGAACTCACCGCCGGCCTGGCTGAGTTCGAACGCGCCGGGCGTGGCGGAGAGGTAGACGGTCTGGCCGATCCGGTCGGCGAACTCCTCCCACGTCAGCGGGCGGTTGTCGACGGCCGACGGGAGGCGGAAGCCGAAGTCGACGAGGTTGCGCTTGCGGGACATGTCGCCCTCGTACATGCCACCGATCTGCGGCACGGTC
The DNA here is from genome assembly GCF_056679845.1 of Mycobacterium sp. PTI7. NCBI lineage: Bacteria > Bacillati > Actinomycetota > Actinomycetes > Mycobacteriales > Mycobacteriaceae > Mycobacterium > Mycobacterium sp. PTI7. Next base: position 1,782,140 of record NZ_CM155252.1, on the reverse strand, counting down.
ACGTGCGACTCGTCGATCACCAGGAGGAAGTCCTCCGGGAAGTAGTCGATCAGCGTGGCCGGCGCCGTGCCCGCGCCACGCCCGTCGATGTGGCGGGAGTAGTTCTCGATGCCCGAGCAGAAGCCGACCTGCTTCATCATCTCGAGGTCGTAGTTGGTGCGCATCCGCAGCCGCTGCGCCTCCAGCAGCTTGCCCTGCCCCTCCAGTTCGGCCAGGCGGTCCTCGAGTTCCTTCTCGATGCTGGAGATGGCCTGCGCCATCCGCTCGGGCCCGGCCACGTAGTGCGTGGCGGGGAAGATCCGCAGCGAGTCGACCTTGCGGACGATGTCGCCGGTGAGCGGATGCAGGTAGTAGAGCGCCTCGATCTCGTCGCCGAAGAACTCGATGCGGACCGCGAGTTCCTCGTACGCCGGGATGATCTCGACGGTGTCGCCGCGGACCCGGAACGAGCCACGCGTGAACGACATGTCGTTGCGGGTGTACTGGACGTCGACCAGCAGCCGCAGCAGTGCGTCGCGCGGCACCTCCTGACCGACCTGCAGCTCGACCGACCGGTCCATGTAGGACTGCGGCGTGCCGAGACCGTAGATGCACGACACCGACGCCACCACCACGACGTCGCGCCGGGACAGCAGGCTCGACGTCGCCGAGTGCCGCAGCCGCTCGACGTCGTCGTTGATCGAGCTGTCCTTCTCGATGTAGGTGTCCGTCTGCGCGATGTACGCCTCGGGTTGGTAGTAGTCGTAGTACGAGACGAAGTACTCGACCGAGTTGTTGGGCAACATGTCCCGCAACTCGTTGGCGAGCTGCGCGGCGAGCGTCTTGTTGGGCGCCATCACCAGCGTGGGACGCTGCAGCCGCTCGATGAGCCACGCCGTGGTGGCCGACTTGCCGGTACCGGTGGCGCCGAGCAGCACGACGTCGCGCTCGCCCGCCCGGATGCGCCGTTCGAGGTCTTCGATGGCGGCCGGCTGATCGCCCGCGGGCTCGTACTCGCTGACCACGTCGAAGCGGTTGCCGGACCGGACCATCGACTCCACGGGACGGTGCTCCGAGTGCGCGAGCACCGGGTGTTCTGTCGCGAAGGCCATGGTCACAGGGTAAGCACCGACTACGACAAGTTCATTCCCGCCGCCCCCTCGCACGCGCTACCGTGACGCCGTGCGCGAACCCGTGCGGATCGCCCTGCGGCTGCTGGGCGCGGTGCTGCTGGTGCTCAGCCTGGCCTGCGCGGTCCTGCTGGTGTGGCCCGGCCCGGGCCGGGTGGCCGAGATCATGGGCGTGACGTGCGGCGACGGCGGTCTGGGCCCGTCACACCGGTGCGGGTGGCTCGACGCGGCCCTCCTGCTGTGGAGCGGCGTCACCGGCGGTCTGCTCGCCGGTTTCGTGCTGCGGATGCTGACCCGCCCGGAGGGCAGCCGACCGTTCGTGATCGATCTCTCCCGGCTGCGACGGTGACGGGCCCGGTGCACCCGCCCAAACGGGAGGTCTTCGACGTAGGCAACCGGACCAACACCGACCCCAAGGGCATCGTCCGCGCCGTCGACGTCTACGACGTCCGGCCCTGGGGCCTCTACATGGCCAGGCCGACACCCGGGCGCGCCCAGTTCCACTACCTCGAGTCGTGGCTGCTGCCGTCCCTCGACCTGCGGGCGTCGGTCTTCCACTTCAGCCCCGGTCACGAGCGGGACCAGGACTTCTACCTCGACGTCGGTCGATACACCGTCGACGGCGACGTCTGGCACGCCGAGGACCACTATCTGGACCTCGTCGTCCGGACCGGTCGCGGGGTCGGGATCACCGACGTCGACGAGTTGCTGGAAGCGCGCGCCGAGGGTCTGCTCGACCCCGCGTCCGCCGAACGAGCGGTACACACCGCCGTCCGGACCGTCGACGGTCTGGCCCGGCACGACTATGACCTGGGGCGGTGGCTGAACGGTCACGACATGGTCCTGACGTGGCGGTCGGCGTAATGTCGTTGATCATGAGAACCGGCACGAGTGGATGGTTCGCGGTGTGTGCTGCGGCCGTCCTGGCGATCGGGGCACAGGCGGGCGCCCCGACCGCATCGGCAGACCCCGAGTCGCCCCCGCCCCCACCGGGTGCTCAGCAGGAGGCGGCGGACCTCCCAGCGGCTGACGCCGCCCCCCAGTTCGGTCCCGGACCGCACAACGTCGTCTACCGAGCGCGCGTCGACGGCGTCTCACGCGGCGCGACGATCACCTACAAGATGTCCGACACCGAGTTCAACACGGCGGTGCCGACCATGGTGCCGGGCCGCACGTTCGAGGCGACGGGCGTCGTGTCCGACCCTCAGCAGGCCGGCATGCAGGTGTCGATCCAGTGGCCGTACTCGGCGAGCCTGCACTGCGACATCTTGGTCGACGACCAGGTGGTGGCGCAGGCGGACCAGTTCGTGGCGCCCCGCTTCACGCCGCAGCGCAACGACCCCGGCTACGGCGTGCTCAGCTGTGGCTCGGTGACGAACTTCCCGCAGGGCAACACCGCGACCGTCGACGGGCCGCCCCCGGGTGCCGAGCCGCCCGCGCCGGCCGACCCGAACACCGCACCCCCCGCCGCCGCTCCCCTGGCCTGATCCGGCTCAGGGCGTCCAGCCCGTCTCCGTCGCCCACGCCATCGCACGCTCATACGCGTCCGCGAACCACGGCTCCTTGGCGTCGGCGTAGTCGCCGGAGTCGTCGTGGCCCGCGGCGGCCACTTCGCGCTTGAGCGCCGCGTACTCGGCGCGGACGTCGGGTTCGGCACGCAGCCAATCGCGGAAGATCAGCGCGAACCGCTGGTTCGGCCGGCCGTCCACGCGGACGTGCACGTTGGTGGGCCGACCCGGATCCGCCGAGGCGTGAAACCGCTTGTGCCACTGCGATTCGTCGTCGGAGTGCACCTCGTCGCCGACGACGGTTCCCACCCGCGGGTAGCCGGCCGCGGTCAGCGCGTCGGCCAACTCGTCGGCGACGTCGAGTGCGGACACCGTCACCTGGACGTCGATGACGTCCTTGGCGTCGAGACCGGGCACGGCCGTCGATCCGACGTGATCGATGCGTACCGCCCGGTGCCCGCAGGCCGTGGCGAGCCGGGTGACTATGCGCCGAGCCTGCTCGGGCCACGTCGCATCGGCCGAGACGACCACCGGAGCGGTGCGGGCGGGCCGGCCGGCGTGCAGGTTGTCGGCGAACGGGACGATGCGGTCCTGCCACAGCGCACGGGCGGCCGCGGCGAGATCGTCCGCGGTGCCGGCGTTGTCCAGCCACACGTCGGCGACGGCGCGCCGCTGGTCCTCGGTGGCCTGCGCGGCGATCCGTGCGCGGGCGTCGGCCTCGGTGAACCCGCGGTGTTCGATCAACCGGGCGATGCGGACGTCCTCGTCGGCGTGCACGATGACGACGAGTGGGAACATCGGCGCCATCTGCGATTCCACGAGCAGTGGGATGTCCTCGATGATCACGGCGTCGTCGGCGGCGGCGTCGATCAGCTCGGCCCGGCGCGCGCCGACGAGCGGATGGACGATGCCGTTGAGCGTCGCCCGCTTCTCGTCGTCGCTGAAGGCGATCGACGCGAGGGCGGGCCGGTTCAACGAGCCGTCGTCCTGAAGGATTTCCTCGCCGAAGGCCTCGACCAGTTTCGCGAGGCCCTCCGTCCCGGGTTGGACGACCTCGCGGGAGATCACGTCACCGTCGACCACGACGCCCCCGAGGTCACTGAAGGTCGACGACACCGTCGACTTGCCGGCACCGATGCCGCCGGACAGACCGATTCTCAGCACGGGACCAGTCTGTCAGGCGTCGGCGTCCGGTCAGCCCTCGACGCCCGTCAGTTCGACGGTCGGGTGCTCGAGGGTCGTGTCGGCGATCGTCGAACCGTCGGCGAGGTCGAGCGCGACCAGGCGGCGGGCGCCGGGATCGCTGACGTAGGCCACGCCGTCCTGCACGTGCAGGTTCGGCATCGGCGACTGCCACTCGTCGGGCTCCGTCCACGCGCCGATGGCCGGGACGTGTGCGGTGCGCTGCGCGGTGACCGGGTCGAACACGTGCAGGTGCCCGTCGGTGCCGAGGATGACGGCGTCGCCCCCGGGTCCGCGGTCCAGCGACCGGAAGCTGTAGCTGGCGTCGATGGGCACGATCCGGATGGTGCCCGCGGCGGTGTCGGTCAGGGTGAACCGGCGGGGCCGCTCCAGGTCCGCGTCCGGATCGGTCTTGTAGTCCCCGAGGACGACGGTCGATTCCTCACTGCCGGCCTGGTTGCCGATCCGGCCGTACGGGTCGGGCCCGGTGACCTTGCGGATGTCGTTGCCGCGGACGATCAGGATGCCGTCCTCGCAGCCGAAGGTGAGCACTCCGTCGGCGGCGGCGGCCTCACCGTGCAGGCCCGGGCACTGGTCGTTGGTGGCGACGGGCCGTCCCGACGGGTCGAGAATCTCTGCGCCGGAACGACTCTCCTCGTCACCGACGCTGACGACCGTCGTTCCGTCTGCGCGTGCCACCGCGACGCCGTGGTGCGGTGCGGTGGTCATGGACTTCTCGACGGCGCCGTCGCCCTCGAGCAGCGCCGCGGGATCGACGACGTCGATTCCCCCGGTGCCGTCGGTGAACAGGGTCAATTTGCCGTCGTGGGCGACCGCGTGGCCGGGTTCCGCTCCGCCGTAGCGGATGTCGGTCATGGCGGGCGGGGCCGTGTAGTGGTGGCCGTGGTCGCCGTGCGCCTCGGTCCAGGTGCCCAGGTCCAGCGCCGCGAAGCCGCCGGACTGCGACACCAGGACGTGGCGGCCGTCCGCTGCGGGATTGAGGCGTACGAAGCCCTCGACCGGGACGTCGGCGACGGTCTGCAGTGTGCGGGCGTCGACGACCAGGACGCCACCGTCATAACTCAGCGCGAGACGCGGAGTCGCCGAGGCGCGTTCGACCGGCGCGGCCGTCGTCGACGCGGTGGTCGACGACTCGGCCTGATCACCGTCCTGGTCGGCGCCGCAGGCTGCGGCGAGCATCGAGGCGGACAACAGGGCGATGAGGCGGGGCGTCGGGATCACGACGGGAAGCCAACCAGCTACTGAAAATCATTGTCAAAAAGCGATGTGTGCACGTATTGGCGTGGCGCTGACCGTCGTTCGGCGCAGGAGAGCCCCCGAAGACGGCGAACGCCCCGGCTCGGTGAGCCGGGGCGTCCGTCGTGAACGACTACTGGTTAGGCGTTGCCGGCCAACTTCTCGCGAAGCGCAGCAAGCTGAGCATCGCTGGCGAGCGTTCCGCCGGTGGGCTCGTCGCCACGCGAGGACGTCGTCGTCCCGGACGATGCGGGGCGGCTGGCCGCCTCGGCGTCGGCCGCGGCGAACTTCTCCATCTGCGCGGTGTGCATCTTGTGACGACGCTCGGCCTCGGCGTACCGGGCCTCCCACTCGTCACGCTGCTTCTCGAAGCCCTCGAGCCACTCGTTGGTGTCGGCGTCGAAGCCCTCGGGGAAGATGTAGTTGCCCGCTTCGTCGTAGCTGTCGGCCATGCCGTACTTCGACGGATCGAACTCCTCGGTGTAGTCCTCGTTGGCCTGCTTGAGGCTCAGCGAGATCCGGCGACGCTCCAGGTCGATGTCGATGACCTTGACCATCGCGTCGTCGCCGACCTGGACCACCTGGTCCGGGACCTCGACGTGGCGCTCGGACAGCTCCGAGATGTGCACCAGGCCCTCGATGCCCTCCTCGACGCGGACGAACGCACCGAACGGCACCAGCTTGGTGACCTTGCCCGGCACGATCTGCCCAATGGCATGCGTGCGGGCGAAGTGGCGCCACGGATCTTCCTGAGTCGCCTTGAGCGACAGGGACACCCGCTCGCGATCCATGTCGACGTCGAGCACCTCGACGGTGACCTCGTCGCCCACCTGAACCACCTCGGAGGGGTGATCGATGTGCTTCCAGGACAGCTCGGAGACGTGCACCAGGCCGTCGACGCCGCCGAGATCGACGAACGCGCCGAAGTTGACGATCGAGCTGACGACACCCTTGCGGACGGCGCCCTTCTGCAGCTGGTTGAGGAACTCGCTGCGCACCTCGGACTGGGTCTGCTCCAGCCAGGCGCGGCGGCTCAGCACCACGTTGTTGCGGTTCTTGTCGAGTTCGATGATCTTCGCCTCGATCTCGCGACCGATGTACGGCTGCAGATCGCGGACGCGACGCATCTCGACGAGCGACGCCGGCAGGAAGCCACGCAGCCCGATGTCGAGGATGAGGCCACCCTTGACGACCTCGATGACGGTGCCCTTGACGGCCTCGTCCTTCTCCTTGAGTTCTTCGATCGTGCCCCAGGCGCGCTCGTATTGAGCCCGCTTCTTGGACAGGATCAGGCGGCCTTCCTTGTCCTCCTTGGTGAGGACCAGCGCTTCGACCTCGTCGCCGACGGACACAACCTCTGAGGGGTCCACGTCGTGCTTGATCGAGAGTTCGCGGGAGGGGATGACGCCTTCGGTCTTGTACCCGATGTCGAGCAAGACCTCGTCGCGGTCGACCTTGACGATGGTGCCCTCGACGATGTCACCATCGTTGAAGTACTTGATGGTCTTGTCGATCGCGGCGAGAAAGTCCTCGGCCGAGCCAATGTCGTTGATGGCTACTTGCGGCGAGGTGATGGAGGGACTTGGCATATGGTGGGTGGCTCCGGACAGGTTTAATGGTAGGGACAGTTGTGGTGAGGTTCCGGCGCGACAGCACCGACACCCTGTGCACCCGGGTAACTCGAGATGACGCACACAGGTACCGGTAGATCGTACTCGTCGGGGTCCATGCAGGCCAAACCCGGTCCGGTTCCCGACTAGCCTGCTCCTGTGCACCCGCCGCCACCCGCCCGCGTCCTCTTGCCCGCATTTCCACGGCGGATCCGCGCGGTGGGCGCCCCGATCGGCATCCTGATCCTCCTTGCGCTGGTCACGGGCCTGATCGTCATCGGCCTGACCGCCCTCAACCCCGTCGGCACCGCCCTCGGCTTCGTCCTGTCCACGCTGGCCATCGCGGTCGTGGTGCTCGCCTATCTGTGGCTCGACCGCTGGGAGCCGGAGCCGCCGCGGCTGCTGGTCCTCGCGTTCCTGTGGGGCGCGTCGGTCGCCGTCATCGTCTCGATCGTCCTGAGCCTGTGGCTGGAAACCCTGATCACGCCGGGACCCGCCGACGCCGACTCGTCCAGCTTCCTGTCGGTGGCGATCACGGCCCCGATCGTCGAAGAGGCCGCCAAGGGACTGTTCCTGCTGGTCATGCTGACCGGTAGGCGGCGCAACGAGATGAACTCGCTGACCGACTGCCTGGTCTATGCCGGCCTCACCGGCGCGGGCTTCGCCTGGCTGGAGGACATCCTCTACATCGGCGGGGGTGACTCGATCGGCGATTCGCTGCTCACCGCGGCCATGCGGTTGATCATGGGGCCGTTCGCCCATCCCCTCTTCACCACCATGTTCGGCATCGGCGTCTACCTCGCGATGCAGCGCCGCAGTCCGCTCGCGAAGGTGGCGTTCGTCGCGCTCGGTTACGCCGGTGCGGTGTTCATGCACGGACTGTGGAACGGCTCCTCGCTGCTGGGCCCCGAGGCGTACTTCGGGGTGTACCTGCTGTGGATGGTGCCGATCTTCCTGCTGGTGATCGGGCTCGGCGTGCACGGCAGGCGCCGCGAGCAGCGCGTCGTGGCCGACAAACTGCCCGGCATGGTCGCGGCGGGCCTCGTCACGCCGAACGAGGCGACCTGGCTCGGCTCGCTCCGGAACCGGAAGATGGCGATCACCGCGACCCGCACCCACGACGGCAAGGCCGCGGCCGCGCAGGTGCGGCGGTTCGCCGCCCAGGTGGTCGAGTTGGCGTTCGTGCGGGACCGCATCGACCGCGGCTTCGGCGACCAGCGCGTGGCGGCGCTGCTCGCCGAGGAGGCCTACTGGGTGCACGCGGCGCGCGCCGAGGCGCCGGCGCTGCAGCGGTTGGCGAGCTACCGACCACCGGGCTGACCGTCAGCCCGCATCCAGGTTCGGGCCATAACCTGCGGCGATGATCCAGCACATCGTCGACTACGCGGGCATCGCCGCACTGGCCGCATCGGGTGCGGTCGTCGGGGTCCGCAAGGGATTCGACCTCTTCGGCATCGCGACGCTGGCCGTGTTGACCGGCGTCGGTGGCGGCATCCTGCGCGACGTCCTCCTCGACATCGATCCACCCTCGGCGCTGCAGCGGTGGCCCGACGTCACGCTGTGCGTCGTCGTCTCGATCGTCACCACCGTCTTCGCCAAGACGGTGATCAGACTGAGTCAGCTGGTCCTCGTCCTCGACGCGCTCGGCATGGGCTTCTTCGCGACGTCGGGTGCGGCCATCTCGGTGGACCACGGCGCCAGCTGGTTCGCCGCGACCGTCCTCGGCATGATCACCGCGGTCGCGGGCAGCATCATGCGCGACGTCGTGGCGCGCGACGTGCCGATGGTGATGGGCCCCGACGACATGTACGCCGCACCCGCGATGCTCGGCTCCCTGCTGTACGTCGCGCTCGACCACACCGGCGCGCAGTGGCTCGCCGTGGTGGTCGGGTCACTGGTCGCGACGCTGCTCCGGTTGGCGGCGATCACCTTCCACTGGCGACTGCCCACCGGCCCGCGCGAACTGATCGCCCACGCGCACCGCCACCGCGTCGAGCCGAACGGACGCTGACCGGGTCAGTGCGCGGCGGCATCCCAGCTGCGGCCGTAGCCGACCGACACCTCGAGCGGGACGTTCAGCGGGTACGCCCCGCCCATCTCGCGCCGGACCAGCGCCTCGAGGGTGTCGCGTTCGCCGTCGGCGACCTCCAGCAGCAGTTCGTCGTGCACCTGCAGCAGGATGCGCGACCGCAGGCCGGCCTCCTTGATCGCGGAGTCGACGTTGATCATCGCCACCTTGATGATGTCGGCGGCGCTGCCCTGGATGGGCGCGTTGAGCGCGGCACGCTCCGCCGCCTCGCGGACGTTGCGGTTGCTGCTGTCGAGTTCCGGCAGGTAGCGCCGCCGGCCGAGGACGGTGGACGTGTAGCCGTCCTTGCGCGCCTGGTCCACGATCTCGCGCAGGTAGTCGCGGATGCCGCCGAAGCGGTCGAAGTACTGGTCCATCTGCACCTTGGCCTCTTCGGTGCTGATCTTCAGCTGGGCAGACAACCCGTAGGCGCTGAGGCCGTAGGCCAGCCCGTAGGACATCGCCTTGACGCGCCGGCGCAGTTCCGCGGTCACCTCGTCGATCGGGACGTCGAAGGCCCGGGACGCGACGAACGAGTGCAGGTCCTCGCCGGTGTTGAACGCCTCGATCAGGCCCTCGTCACCCGACAGGTGGGCCATGATGCGCATCTCGATCTGGCTGTAGTCCGCGGTCATCAGTTCCGCGTAGCCGTCGCCGACGACGAACGCGTCGCGGATCTCCCGCCCGGCCTCGGTGCGGATGGGGATGTTCTGCAGGTTCGGCTCGGTCGAGGAGAGCCTGCCGGTGGCCGCGATGGTCTGGTTGAAGGTGGTGTGGATCCGGCCGTCGGAGGCCACGGAGTTCAGCAGCCCGTCGACCGTCACCTTCAACCGCGTGGCGTCGCGGTGCGTCAGCAGGTGCTGCAGGAACGGGTGGCCCGTCTTGTCGAACAGCGACTGCAGCGCGTCGGCGTCGGTCGTGTAGCCGGTCTTGGTGCGCTTGGTCTTCGGCATCTCGAGTTCCTCGAACAGCACGACCTGCAGCTGCTTGGGCGATCCCAGGTTGATCTGCTTGCCGATCACGCCGTACGCACTCTCCGCGGCGTCGCGGATCTGGTCGGCGAACTGGCTCTGCAGGCGGCCCAGCAGCGTCGTGTCGATGGCGATGCCGGCCGACTCCATCTCCGCCAGCGCGCGCTGCACGGGCAGCTCCATCTGCCCCAGCAGCGACGACGAGTCGATGCGGGCCAACTCCTCGTCGAGCGCCGTGGCGAGGTCCATCACGGCCGACGCCCGCAGCAGCAGCGTCTGCACCGCCTGTTCGTCGACGCCCTCGGAGTCGTCGAGCAACGAGAGCTGTTGCTGCTCGGGGCTTTCCGCGCGCAACTCGCGGCGCAGGTAGCGCACGGACAGGTCGTCCAGCGCGAAGCTCCGCTGGCCCGGGCGCACCAGGTAAGCCGCCAGCGCCGTGTCGGAGGTGACGCCGCGCAGGGTCCAGCCCCTACCCTCCAGGTCGTGCATCGCGAGCTTGGCCTCGTGCAGCGCCTTCGGCGGGCCCGGATCGGCGAGCCACGATGCCAGCGCAGCCTCGTCCTCGGGGGTGAGCGTGGTGGTGTCGACGTAGACGCCCTCGCCGTCGGCGGCGACGAGCGCCAGTGCCGTCGCGTCGCCGTCGAAGGCGAGGTGCGTGCCCACGACGGCCACGCCGAAGCGGTCGCCGAGGCTGTGCTCGGAGAGCCAGGCCGCCAGCGTGCCCGGAACGAGCGCGCCGCCGCGGACGTCGAAGCCCAGCTCGACCTCCGGATCGGCCGACGCCAGCGTCTCGAACAGCCGGTCCCGCAGCACCCGGAACTCGAGATCGTCGAAGAGGCGGTGGATCTGGTCGCGGTCCCACGGCTGCATGCGCAGCGTGTCGGGGGTCTGCGGAAGCGGCACGTCCTTCACCAGGTCGGTGAGTTCGCGGTTCAGGATGACGTGAGACAGGTTGGCGCGCAGCGACTCTCCGACCTTGCCCTTGACGGTGTCGACCTGGTCGACGAGCGCCTGCAGCGAGCCGTACTCGACGATCCACTTCGACGCCGTCTTCTCCCCGACGCCCGGGATGCCCGGCAGGTTGTCGCTGGGGTCGCCGCGCAGGGCGGCGAAGTCCGGGTACTGCCGTGGCGTCAGCCCGTACTTCTCCACCACCGCGTCGGGCGTGAAGCGGGTGAGTTCACTGACACCCTTGCGCGGGTAGAGCACGGTGACGTCGTCGGAGACCAGCTGCAGGGCGTCGCGGTCACCGGTGACGATCAGGACGCGGTAGCCCTGACTCTCGGCCTGGGTGGCCAGCGTGGCGATGATGTCGTCGGCCTCGAAGCCGGCCTCGGCGAGCGTGGTGATGCCCAGCGCGCCGAGCACCTCCTTGGTGATGTCGATCTGACCGCGGAACTCGTCCGGCGTCGCCGAACGGCCGGCCTTGTACTCGGGGTAGCGGTCCATGCGGAAGGTCTGGCGCGAGACGTCGAAGGCGGCGGCCACGTGAGTGGGCTGCTCGTCGCGGAGCAGGTTGATCAGCATCGCGGTGAAGCCGTACACCGCGTTGGTGGTGAGCCCGCTCTGCGTCTTGAAGTTCTCGGCGGGCAGCGCGTAGAACGCACGGAACGCCAGCGAGTTGCCGTCCAGCAGCAGCAGCGTGTGCTTCGCGTCTGCGGATTTGGCGGCGGCGGCGCTCTGCGGCGCGGTCTTGGCAGGGCTCACGCCCTCACTCTATTCGGGGGCTCCGACGTGCCACCGCCGCCGAGCGGGATCGGGGCGCGCGGCCCGGCCGACGAGGAACTGCAACACGTTGCAGTTTCTGCATGGCGATCGTTTACGCTGACCGGGTGCCAGGTGAAACCGACGCCGCAACGCAACTACCGGCCATCGACGGATGGTGGAGCCTGGACGATTCCGGCGCCCCCCACCTGATCGCCGGGAAGTGCACCCAGTGCAGCACCTACGTCTTCCCGCCCCGGGCAAACAACTGCCCGAACCCGGCGTGCGACGGCGACGAACTCGCCCAGGTGCCGCTCTCCCGCCGCGGAACCGTGTGGAGCTACACCGAGAACCGATATCCCCCGCCGGCCCCCTACCCCGCGCAGGAGACATTCGAGCCGTTCGCGATCGCCGCGGTCGAACTCGCCGACGAGGGCCTGATCGTCCTCGGCAAGGTGGCCGACGGCACGCTGGCCGCCGACCTGAAGGTCGGCATGGAGATGGAGTTGACCACGATGCCGCTGTACACCGACGACGACGGCTTCGTGCGCAGCGTCTACGCCTGGAGGATCTCGTGAGCGCTGAAACATCCCCCGAGTCGCTTCGCTCCAGCCCGGACCCGCTGTACATCCTTGGGGCCGGCATGCACCCCTGGGGCAAGTGGGGGCGCGACTTCACCGAGTACGGCGTCGTCGCTGCGCGGGCCGCGCTGGCCGAGGCCGGACTCGACTGGCGTCAGATCCAGATGGTGGCCGGTGCCGACACCATCCGCAACGGCTACCCCGGCTTCATCGCGGGCTCGACGTTCGCCCAGAAGCTGGGGTGGAACGGCGTCCCCGTCAGCTCGAGCTACGCGGCCTGCGCCAGCGGCTCGCAGGCGCTGCAGAGCGCACGCGCCCACATCCTGGCCGGATTCTGCGACGTCGCGCTGGTGATCGGCGCCGACACCACTCCGAAGGGCGCGTTCGCGCCGGTCGGCGGGGAGCGCAAGAACGACCCGGACTGGCAGCGCTTCCACCTGATCGGCGCGATGAACCCCGTGTACTTCGCGCTGCTGGCCCGCAGGCGCATGGACCTCTACGGCGCCACGTCCGAGGACTTCGCCCAGGTGAAGGTGAAGAACTCGCGCCACGGCCTGCAGAACCCGAATGCCCGCTACCGCAAGGAATCCGCGGTCGAGGACGTGCTGGCGAGCCCCGTCGTCTCGGACCCGCTGCGGCAACTCGACATCTGCGCCACGAGCGACGGCGCCGCGGCGCTGATCGTGGCGAGCAAGGCGTTCGCCGAGAAGCACCTAGGCTCGCTGGAGGGTGTGCCGTCGGTGCGTGCGGTCAGCACCGTGACGCCGCAGTACCCGCAGCACCTGCCCGAACTGCCCGACATCGCCACCGATTCCACGGCGGTGGTGCCCGGTCCGGACCGCGTGTTCAAGGATCAGATCCTCGACGCCGCCTATGCCGAGGCCGGCATCGGACCCGAGGACGTCAGCCTCGCCGAGGTCTACGACCTGTCGACGGCGCTCGAACTCGACTGGTACGAGCACCTCGGACTGTGCGCCAAGGGTGAGGCCGAGGAACTGCTCCGCAGCGGTGCGACCACCATCGGCGGCCGCGTACCGGTCAACGCATCCGGCGGGCTGGCGTGCTTCGGCGAGGCCATCCCCGCGCAGGCGATCGCGCAGGTCTGCGAACTCACCTGGCAGCTCAAGGGTCAGGCCATCGGCCGGCAGGTCGAGGGCGCCACGGTGGGCGTCACCGCCAACCAGGGACTGTTCGGCCACGGCTCGTCGGTGATCGTCGCGCGCTGAGGGGTGCGTGAGCGTGCGCGAAGTCGGGTTCTCGACCGGCGTGTCGCCCGCAGACACGCACGCTCGCCGAAGAAGGTGCCGCCCGAGAAGGTGCCGCCGGAGAAGGTGCCCGGGGCCGGGGTGGGGGCTAGGGGCTAGGCGACGCCGAGGTAGGCGGCGCGAATGCTGTCGTCCTTCAACAGGTCCCGCGCGTTGCCCTCGCGGGTGACGCGGCCGGTCTCGAGGATGTAGGCGCGGTCCGACCGGCTCAGCGCCTGCTGGGCGTTCTGCTCGACGAGCAGCACCGTCGTCCCCTGGCCGTTGATCTCGGAGATGATCCGGAAGATCTGCGAGATGACCATCGGCGCGAGTCCCATCGACGGCTCGTCGAGCAGCAGCACCTTGGGCCGGGCCATCAGGGCACGGCCGATCGCCAGCATCTGCTGCTCACCGCCGGAGAGAGTGCCGCCCACCTGCGTTCGCCGCTCCGCGAGCCGCGGGAACGTGGTGAACACCCAGTCCAACCGCTCGCGGTGTTCGCCCTTGGACGGGAACTTGCGGCCGTAGCAACCCATTTCGAGGTTGTCGACCACCGACATGCCGGGGAACACGCCGCGGCCTTCGGGCGCCTGGATGAGACCGTCGCCGACCCGCTTGTGCGCCTTGACCCGCGAGACGTCCTGGCCGTCGAACCACACCGAGCCCGACGTCAGCGGCCGCAACCCGGAGATCGCGCGCATCATCGTGGTCTTGCCGGCGCCGTTGCTGCCCAGCAGCGTCACCAGTTCGCCCTGGCGGACCGTCAGCGAGACACCGTGTAGCGCCTGGATGCGGCCGTAGTGCACGACGGCGTCGCGCACCTCCAGCAGCACCGGCCGCGGGTCGAGGTCGGTGGCCGGAGGCGTCTCAGGCGAGTTCGTCATCGGGGACTCCCAGGTAGGCGGCGATCACGGCGGGATCCTCGCGGATCTCCGCGGGCAGGCCGTCGGCGATCTTGCGGCCGAACTCGAGGACGACGATGCGGTCGGTGACACCCATGACCAGTCGCATGTCGTGTTCGATCAGCAGCACGGTGTAGCCGTCGTCGCGGATCGCCTGGATCAGTTCGATGAGCGCCGACTTCTCACTCGGGTTGAAGCCGGCCGCGGGCTCGTCGAGGCAGAGCAGCTTCGGCTCGGTGGCCAGCGCGCGGGCGATCTCCAGCCGCCGCTGGTCGCCGTAGGGCAGGTTCTTGGCCTTCTCCTCGCCGCGGTGCGCGATCCCGACGAACTGCAGCAGCGCCGCCGCACGCTCGATGGCGTCGCGTTCCTCGCGGCGGTGCCGCGGCGTCCGGATCAGCGCACCGGGCACCGAGGTCTTGTGCCGGGCGTCGGTGCCGACGACGACGTTCTCGAGCGCCGTCATCTCGCCCCACAGCCGGATGTTCTGGAACGTCCTCGCGATGCCGCGGCGGGTGATCTCGTGTCGCTTGATCTTGCCGAGCGGCGCACCGTCGAACGTCACGCTGCCCGACGTCGGCCGGTAGACGCCGGTGATGGCGTTGAAGCACGTCGTCTTCCCCGCACCGTTCGGGCCGATGAGTCCGAGGATCTCGCCGCGCCGGATGTCGAAGGTGACGGCGTCCAGCGCCGTGAGGCCGCCGAACTTGACGGTGAGTTCGTTGGTGGCGAGCAGCGTCTCGCCCTCGGCCACCTGGACGGGCCGGTGCAGGACGGCCAGGTCCTCGTCGATCAGGGTGTCGTCGGTGCCGGGCTGATCGCTCATGCCGCCGCCTTCGAGTCGTCGGCGCTGCGCAACAGCTTCTTCGCCGACTGGCCGTAGGCGAGGAGCTGCTGGCGCACCGGGAACAGGCCCTGCGGCCGGAAGACCATCAGCACCACCAGCGCGAGTCCGAAGAACAAGTACTTCAGGTCGCCGAGGTTGATGCCGAGGAACTCCACGCCGAGCAGCCGGTTGGGCAGGTACACGATGATGAACGCCCCGAAGATGACGCCCAGTTTGTTGCCCTGGCCGCCGAGGACCACTGCGCACAGGAACAGCATCGAGTTGATGATGTTGAACGTCGGTGGTGCGACGTACTGCACCTGGCCCGCGTAGAGCGCTCCGGACAGGCCACCGATGGCGGCGCCGATCACGAATGCCCACAGCTTGAAGCGGAAGGTGTTGACGCCCATCACCTCTGCGGCGTCCTCGTCCTCGCGGATCGCCACCCAGGCGCGGCCCACGCGGCTGCGCTCGAGGTTGCCCACCAGGAGCAGGATCCCCACCATGAACAGCAGGCCGAGCCAGAACCACCAGGTGCCGTAGTTGGCGTCGCCGGCCGAGTTGCCGTTGGAGAACACGCCGTTGGGCAGGCCCTCCTTCTCCCCCACGTGCGGATAGGCGATCTGGTTGAGTCCGCGGGGGCCGTTGGTGACGTCGGCCAGGTTGTCGGCGAGCAGGCGGATGATCTCGCCGAAACCGAGCGTCACGATGGCCAGGTAGTCGCCGCGCAGACGCAGCGTCGGGGTGCCCAGGATCAGACCGGCGAGTGCGGTGACCGCCATCGCGAGCGGCACGCACGACAACCACGCCCAGTCCGAGCTGAAGAATCCGCTGGCGCCCATGACGTTCCACGGGCTGTCCGGACTGGTGAGCAGCGCCACGGTGTAGGCGCCCACCGCGTAGAAGCCGACGTACCCGAGGTCCAGCAGGCCGGTCTGACCGACCACGACGTTCAGGCCGATCGCGATGATGGCGATCATCGCGAACTGCGCCATGGTGCCGCCGAAGCTGATGCCGGGGGTGTCGAGGAAGGGCGGGGTGTAGAGCGGCAGGAGCGCCAGCAGGCCGAATCCGACGGCGCCCACCAGCCACTTGTGCGACCGGCCGAGCCCGGCCCACCAGCTCCGCAACCCGTCGCCCGGGGCCAGCAGATGGCTCGTCCGACGGGTCGGCGTCGCACCGCCGGCGGCGTCGGTGGGGTCGGTGTCGGTCGTGGTCGTGTCGTCGTCACCGGGCCGGGTCATGCTCGCGCCTTTCCGAGACTCTCGCCGAGTATGCCGGTGGGCCGGATGAGCAACACCAGCACCAACAGGACGAAGGCCACGACGTCACGCCACTGGGTGCCGAAGACCGCCTGGCCGTAGTTCTCCATGATGCCGAGCAGCAGACCACCGAGCAGGGCGCCCCGCAGGTTGCCGATGCCGCCGAGCACCGCCGCGGAGAAGGCCTTGATGCCCAGCAGGAAGCCGCCCGAGTAGATGATGCCCTGCGGCACCTTCAGCGTGTAGAGCAGCGCGGCGGCGCCGGCGAGCAGGCCACCGATGAGGAAGGTGGTCATGATGATCCGCTCGCGGGACACGCCCATCAGCGTCGCGGTGGTCGGATCCTGCGCGACGGCGCGGATGCCGCGGCCGAACTTGGTCCGGTTGATCGCCATGTCGGTGAGGAGGGCGAGAACCAGTGCGGCGACGACGATCACGATCGTCACGTTGGACACCGAGGCGCCGAAGATCGTGAACTGGGTCTTGGGTTGCACCAGGACGATCGGCTGCTGGGCGTTGGAACCGCCGTACCCGTCGATCAGGCGCGGCAGGATGAAGTGCACGAACTCCTGCAGCACGAACGACATGCCGATCGCCGTGATGAGGAACGTCAACGGTCGCGCGTTGCGCCGGCGCAGCGGACGGTAGGCGACGAACTCCAGGCCGACCGCCGCCGAGCCGGACACCAGCATCGCGAAGATCATGGCTATCGCGAGGTACAGCACCGTGAGTGCGATGCCCTTGTTGTAGGCGTTGCCGCTCGGGGTGAATCCGAGGATGACGTCGAGGCAGAAGTACGCCCCGAACATGCCCAGCATGAAGATCTCGGAGTGCGCGAAGTTGATCAGCCGCAGGACGCCGAACACCAGCGTGTAGCCGACCGCGACGAGCGCGTAGATCGCACCCCACGACAGCCCGTCGATCGTGAACTGCCAGAACCCGTTCAGCAGATTGTCGACGTTGAAGTTGATGTTGGCGGCGGTACAGACGTACTCACCCAGACAGTCGGACGGCATCCGGGGGCGGCTCCTTGCGGCGAGGGACGGGCGACTTCAACGAAAACGCGTCCGGAACTGACTGGTTCCGGACGCGTTCCCGTCGTCGAATTCTCTACTGAACCTTGAACATCCAGATCAGGTTCGTCGTCAGTTCACCGGCGGGGGTCCACTGGTAGTTGCGGGCCACGCCCTGACCGTTGTAGTTGCGGACGTAGTCCAGCAGCGCCGGCCGGGTGATCGCCCCGGAGTCGATGCCCTTCAGCAGGATGGTGCCGAGGTCGTAGCCCTCGGTGCTGTAGGTGCCGGGGTCGGCGCTGAACTTCGTCTTGTACTCCTCGGCGAACGTGCCCGTCGCGGGGCCGCACGGGCAGGACAGCAGCGCGTCCTTGGCGGCCTCGCCGGCCTGGTCGACGAACTGCTGGTCCTTGGTGCCGTCGGCGCTGACGAACGTCGCCGTCACGCCACCGTCCTTGAGCTGCTGGACGAGCGGTGCTGCCTCGGAGTAGTAGCCCCCGTAGAACACCGCCTCGGGGTTGGCACCCTTCAGCTGGGTCACCGCGGCCGAGAAGTCCTTGTCGCCCTTCTTGACCGAGATGTTGCACGTCGAGTCGGCGACGGGTCCGAGCGTCTCGCGGACCGCGGTCGCGAGGCCGAGGCCGTAGTCGGTGCTGTCGTCGACGACGCAGATCTTCTTCTGCCCCAGCGTGTTCTTCAGGTAGTTCGCGACCGACGGACCCTGGACCGCGTCGTTGGCGAGGCCGCGGAAGAAGGTCTTCCAGCCGTTCTCGCTCAGCGTCGGGTTCGTGGCCGACGCGGTGACGGCGACCAGGCCGGCCTGATCGAAGACCGTTCCGGTGGCCTTGGTCTCACCCGAGAACGCCGGGCCGACGAGCCCGATCGTGTACTGGTCGTCGACGATCTGCGGTGCGATGGCGGTGGCCTTCTGCGGGTCGCCCTCGGTGTCGAACTTCTTGAGCTGCACCTGGCAGCCCGGGTTCGCCTCGTTGTGCTTGTCGATGGCCAACTGGACGCCGTTGACGATGTTGATGCCGAGCGCGGCGTCGGGCCCGTTGAGGGCTCCGGCCATGGCGATCGACACCGGCGGGCAGGTGGCCTTGCCGTCGCCCGCGGGATCGGCCGGGGCCGCACCCTCGGCGGGCTTCACCTCTCCGCCGTTCTGATCGATCTGGACCTGCTCGACGATCTTGAGAGCGGATTGCGAGGAGCTCTCCTCAGGGGCCGACTGATTACAGCCGGCCAGGGCCAGCGCAAGCATGCCTGCGCTACCGAGAGCAAATGCACTCCGTGCGACACGACCGTGCACGTTTCACCTCCGGGTCAGAGTTGTCATCGGCGTCGTCTCCGCGGCACGGATCGGCCTGGGCGGCGACGCTTCGGGTAGAACATAGCCAACGAGTGGCCGTAGTGCGTGCTGTTGGGAAATGCGAGCCGCGTGCGGGCTGAACCACCCGGTGAAACACCGGGTTTGGAAACGCAGTCGTTACTCGTCGCCGGGTGTGCCGAGCGTCTCGAGGACCACCTCGGCGACGCGCTTCATGGTGGTCCGGCGATCCATCGCGGCACGCTGAATCCATTTGAACGCTTCGGGTTCGGTCATCGCCTGCTTCTCCTGCAGCAAACCCTTCGCGCGTTCGACCAGCTTGCGCGTCTCGAGGCGGTCGGACAGCGTCGCGACTTCCTGCTCCAAGGCGGCGATCTCGCCGAACCGGCTGACCGCCAGCTCGATGGCGGGGATCAGGTCGCTGATCGAGAACGGCTTGACGAGGTACGCCATGGCACCCGCGTCGCGGGCCCGCTCGACGAGTTCGCGTTGCGAGAAGGCGGTGAGCACCACGATCGGCGCGATGCGCTTCTCGGCGATCTCGGCGGCAGCGTCGATGCCGTCGCGGCGCGGCATCTTCACGTCCATGATGACGAGGTCGGGCTTCAGACTCTCCGCCAGTTCGACGGCCTCCTGGCCGTCGCCGGCCTGGCCGACGACGTCGTATCCCTCCTCGCGCAACATCTCGGCGAGATCCATGCGGATGAGGGCCTCGTCCTCGGCGATGAGGACGCGACGCGCCACGGGGGCGTCCGGCGTAGAAGCTGTCATCCCGACATTGTCGCGTGACGGACGCAGTTCAGCGACCTCGGGGCCGTAACGGGGTTAACCGGTGATCCTCTATGGTGAGAGACCGCGCTCGAGCGTTGGCCCCCGTATCCCAACTGGCAGAGGAAACGGATTCAAAACCCGTCCAGTGTGAGTTCGAATCTCACCGGGGGCACCACGTGCGACTTCCCGCCCGTCACGCGGCACCGCCGCGACCCCGGGTGGGTGGTCGCGGCGGCGTCCGGTGAATGCGCCGGAACCCTCAGTCGTCGGTCGCACCGCTCGATGAATCCGACGCACCCCCACTCGCGCTTGCCGCATCGGAGTCCGCCGACGCCGTACCCGGGTCGGATGCCTTCGCATGCTTCGGACCGGACTTCGTCGCGCTGCTCGTCGACTCCGAATCGGCCGTCGTCGACCTGCGCGTCGAGGACCGGTCACCCGTCGTCGACATCCGGGACGTGGAGATGCCGGACGTCGAGCTGCCGGACTCGTCGCCGGCCTTCCCGGTGTCGGTCTGGTCGGTTTCGGTCTTCCCGGTGTCGGTCTTCGTGCTCGTCGAGCCGCCGTCCGCCGCGGTGTCGGAGTCGTCGCCGTCCGTGCCGGTGGGGTCCGAACCGTCCACCGCCGCGTCGTCTGCCGGCTCGACCGAATCCGTCTGCTCGTCAACGACTTCCGATGGCTCCGGTGTGACGTCGCTCGGGGCGGACACCGTCTCGATCGCGCCGGAGGCGGGTTCGGGTGCGGTGTCGAT
Organism: Mycobacterium sp. PTI7; assembly: GCF_056679845.1. Classification (NCBI taxonomy): domain Bacteria; kingdom Bacillati; phylum Actinomycetota; class Actinomycetes; order Mycobacteriales; family Mycobacteriaceae; genus Mycobacterium; species Mycobacterium sp. PTI7. The sequence continues at coordinate 1,762,057 of NZ_CM155252.1, read as the reverse complement.
CGGTGTGGCGGCGGGCTCGGCGTCGGCCGCCGGCTCGCCTTCCGCCTCGGATGCGACGTCCCCGGAGACCGTCGCGTCGGTGGCGGGCTCGGTGTCGGCCGTCAGCGTGGCCATCCTTGCCGACTCCGGACCGACCAGAGCCGACGTGGTGACCACGGCCGCGGGCGCCGGAGCCGGGCGGACGCCGAACAGCCCCTGGATCGCCTGCACGATCGACTGGATGATCGATCCCGGGTTGAACATCTGCGAGAGCGCCTGGCTGAACGACTGCATCATCTGCTGGATCGCGGCGAAGAACTGCGCGATCGGATTCGCCGCGGGCTGCTGCGTCACCGGCGGCGGGAGCACCAGGTGGGTCTCGATCCACGTCTTCAGCATCGCGGCGGCTGCCTTGGGGTCCCAGTTGTTGTAGAAGAAGCCGTAGTTCGCCTGCGGGTCCACGCTCCCCAGCAGCTTGTCGCGCAGGTTGTAGAGGAACACGGGTCCGGCCTGGTCGCCGAAGGTCTGCCAGTAGTCGAGCATCTCCTTCAGCCAGGCGGCCTGCTGCAGCTCGGTGAAGCCGGTCTCGATGGGCGTCGTCGGTAGGCCGTACTCGGTGATCCAGATCTTCTTCCCCTGGATCATCAACTTGATGGCCTCGAGCTGCTGACGGGGTGTCAGCATCCAGGCCGGGCACGTGGGGCAGGTTCCCGTGATCGGGATCTCCTCGTTGTACGGGTGGATGGACAACGCGTCGAAGAAGTTGCCTGCGCCGGCCGCCATCATGCGCTGCACGAAGTCGACGGGGCTCATCGTGAAGCCGAAGGGATGGTTCTGGACGGTGCCCAACGCACCGGCGACCACCGTGGCGGTCTTGTCCAGCCCGAAGGCTGCGTCCTTGATGACGGGGTAGACGGCCTTCAGCAGAGCGGCGTAGGCCTCGGGATCGATCGGCGCCGAGAAGCCGACCCAGTTCGGCTCGTTCCAGATCTCGTAGGCGGACACCGTGTTCGCGTACTTGCCGACGAACACCTTCATGAAGTCGACGAAGGCCTCGACCTTGGGGGTGTCGGACCCCGGGAACAGGATGGTTCCGGGCCCGGGCGGGTTCGCCGCCGCCCACAGCGGCGTGGCGTTGATCTCGGCGAGGACGCCCATGTTGCGCGCCGCGGCCGCGTCCATCACGTCCTGGATGTGCGTCCAGTTGTACTGGTTGTCGAGCGGTTCGACGAGTCCCCAGGGAACGAAGACCCGAATGTTGGTGACACCGATCGACAGCATCTTGTCGAGCGTCTTGTCGATCTCCGCGCGGCTCATTCCGTAGAGCGGCGAATCAGCAATGCCGATGGTGGTGGGAGCAGCGGCGATCTCCGCGATCGGGACGTAATCGAACTCAGCCGCCAGACGCGGCGGCTGAATGAAGAGGCCACTGGCGTAGGCACTCGCCATCGCGACTGGTAGAGCAGCGATCACGCCGCGCGTCGCGATCGAGCGAAGCAGACGCCCCGTGGATGTTGCCATTGGAGTTCTCCCCTGAAAATTGTCGGCACCGTCATTCGGTAGCGAGAATTTACCCCGGCGTCAGCAAATTTGCGCAACCGAAAGGAGAAACCGGTGAATGGTATTGTTTTAACCATTGAAGCGCTCATATGAGCATTCCCACAAGTCGACTTATGGCGAAATTGGAACCACTTGGTGCGCGTCTGCTACAACCGTCAGTACGATGTGCGGCAGCACCCATATAGCGAGTTCAGGGCACTGCGATAACCTGCACGGCGATTACGATACGACGTAGCCGTTGTGCCGGTAATGGCGCGATCAGCAACTCCGACGTAGTGGTCACGGCCGATCCGAGCGGGCACGACGAGGAATTGACAGCCTCGGTCAGTGATCACATGAGAATTGGCCAGCAAACGCACGATGCCGCGACTCCCGTCATTCCGGGAGCCGCGGCGTCGCGTCGGTCGGTGGTGGAGGTGCGGAGTCAGTCGTCCGATCCGCTGTCCGCGGAGTCCGACGAAGCGCCGGACGACTCTGAGGCGTCGCCGGCTCCGGCCTTGGTCGCCGCCTTGGCGCGACCTGGCGTGCCCGCCGGGTTCGAGGTATCGGACGACGGCGACGAGGACTTCGTCGCCGTCGACGCGTCATCGTCGGTACGACTCGACGACGTGGAGCCCGAATCGCCGGCCGCCCCCTCCTCGTCGGCAGACGTCGAATCCGACTGCGACGGTGCCGGATCGGTGGTCGACGGCGACGGGTCGGGGTCGACCGGGTTGACCGACGACGAGCCCACCCCCGGTTCCGGGACCTCCGCGGGTTCGACCGGATCGGCGTCCTGCTCCTCGACAGCGGGTTCCTCGGCGACCGGTTCCTCGACCACCGGTTCCTCGGCGACCGGCGAGTCGGCCACCGGTTCCTCGGCGACGGGCACCGTGGCGTCCGGCTCGGCCGTCGCGGGCACGGGCGGCGCGTCGGCGTCCTCCACCTCACCGACTCCGAGCGCTCCGGATGCGTCGACGGCGTCGGTCGACGCGCTCAGCGAGACGAGTCGGGACGCCGCAAAGCCCGACACGTCGGCGGGATCGGGCCCGACCGCCGTCGAGACGGCCGCCGGCGCCTGCCCTCCGAGCGCTGCCAGGAAGTTGGTGATGGCCTGCACGATCGCTTGCACGAACTGCTGGATCTGCTGCACCAACGCTTGGAGGAACTGGGCGATCGGGTTGCCCGGAGTGCCCGGATCGGTGGGATCCGTCGGGTTGTCGAGCCAGTCCCGCAACTGCTCGATGATCGGCTTCTCGGAACCGTTGGAGTACCAGAGCCCGAAGTTGCCCTCGTCGAGGAAGGGCACCGCGGTGACCGAATCCCTTCCCGTATAGAGGAAGATCGGCCCGGCGCGGTCACCATAGTTGTCCCAGTAATTGAGCAGGTCCATGATCCACGCCGCCTGCTGAGTGGGGGTGATGGGCGGCGGTGCCGGCGTCTGGAGGTTGGGCGGGAGCGGTGTGTACGTCGGCACGCCGTATTCGGTGATCCAGAACTTCTTGCCGGCGAGCCCCCCTAGCGCCATCAGGGCCTCGACCTGCTCACGTGGAGTCAGGAGCCCCGGCGCACACGTGGGGCACGTCCCCGAGAACGGGATCTCCTGACTGTAGGGATGAACGGACAACGCGTCGAAGGCGGCGGCAGCGCCGGGGACGGCGAGCATCCGCGTCACGAACTCGACCGTGTTGAGCGTCCAGGCGCTGCTCTGAACGGTGCCCACCGCGCCGGCGACGACGGTCGCGGTGGCATCGATGCCCTTGAGGACCGGGTAGGCGGCCTTGATCAGTGCCGCATAGCCTTCGGGGCTGATCGGGTTGTAGAACTGCACGGAGTTCGGCTCATTCCAGATCTCGTACGCCGAGACGACGTCGCCCCACCTGTCGGCGAAGGCACCTGCGAACTCTGCGAACTTGGCCGGATCGGGCGGCTCGTTCCCCAACGGGAACGGGTTGACGGGGTTGGGTCCCGCGAAGGCTGCAGTCGCATTGATCTCGGCGAGTACGCCCATGTTCCGCGCCTGGGCCGCCTCCATGACGTCGTCGATCATGTCCCAGTAGTAGGTGTCGTCCGCTATCTCGATCAGGCCCCACGGGACGAACACCCGGATATTGGTGACGCCGATCGCGAGCATGTCGTCCAACTGCTCGTCGATCTGCGCCCTCGTCTGCCCGTACAGCGGGGACACGGCGACGCCGACCGTCGTGGGCGACGCGCTGATCTCCGCGACGAGTTCGATCTCGGCCGCCGTCAGACCCGGCGGTGGTAGGAAGATGCCGCTCGCGTAGGCACCCATCATCGCGACCGGGAGAGCCGCAACGACGCTACGGGTGGCGATGCTGCGAAGCAGCCGCCTCGTGGATGTTGCCATCGAAGTCTCCCTTGGTGGGCCGGAAATTGTCGGAGTCGTCAACCGATGCCGTCAATTTACGCCGCCGTTAGCAAAACGGAGGGAACTTCTCCGAAGCGATCGGCATGGTCCGCGCCGACCGCGTGCGGTGACGCCGGGCCGGCGCCGCAGGCGTTGGCGTCCCCGAATGGCCGCATCCTGAATGCCGTTGATCGACAGCCTCATTCGAGGCCAGGCCATCCTGCGGGCGCCGTCGGCGGGTTGCCGCTCGATGGCGACGCGACGCGATCGGGCACACCGCCCGTACGCGGTCGATCGCGTGCTCCTCGGCGGTGATCAGCAAACGCACGGTGAGATGAACGCAGACCGCCGCGACCCCTGAGAAGACAGGGGCCGCGGCGGCCTACGGGTGCGTGTGTCCGGTGCTACTCCCCCGCTCCCGATACCGAGGCGCCGACCGCCGCCGCGGGCTTCGCGCCGTCCGCCTGGCCGGCGCCGCGTCGGGTGGCGTGACGGGACGTGGTGCCGTCCGCGCCCCGGTCCGCCTTCGCGGGCTTCTCCGATGCCGGGGCCTTGGCTGGCTTGGTGTCGGCGGGCTTGGTGTCGGCCGGCTTCGTCGCTGCCGACTTCGTGTCGGCCGGCTTCGTGTCGGCCGGCTTAGTCGCCGCCGGCTTCGTGTCGGCCGGCTTGGTGTCGGCGGGCTTGGTGTCGGCGGGCTTGGTGTCGGCCGGCTTCGTCGCTGCCGGCTTGGTGTCGGCGGGCTTGGTGTCGGCCGGCTTCGTCGCCGCCGGCGCCGCTGCCTCCGGCTTCGTGACCGCGGGCTCGGTGGCAACCGGGGTGGTGGCCTCGGGCTCGACGGCTGCTGGCTTGGTGACCTCGACGTCGGCCGCGACGGGAGTGATCCCGGCGGTGTCGGTGGCGGGCGTGGTCGGGGCAGTCGACGCGGGCGAAGTGGCGCCGTCCGATGCCGCGGCCTCCTTGACGGGAGCGCCATCGGTGGCGGCGGGCGCCGCGATCTCCGTTCCCGTCTCGTCGACCGACTGCGTAACCGCCGCCAGCGTGCGTGCCTGCACCTGGGGAGCGGCGGTGGCGACCGGCGTCGCCGCCTGGGCGGCCATCTGTGCGGCCATCTGCGCCGCCCAGTTCGCGACCGCCTGGGCGATCGCCTGCGCGAGCTGCTGGGCCAGTGCCGCGAAGAACTGCGCGATCGGGTCAACCGGCGGGGTCACCACCGGGGGCACGACCACCGGCGGCACCGTCTGGCCGGGGTGGCTGGCGATCCACTGCTTGATGATGTCGGCCGCCAGCTTGGGCGTCCCGTCATAGTTGTAGAGGCCGTAGTTGTAGTCGGGCAGTGATGCACTCGGGGTGCCGGGCGCGTATTGGTCGCGCGTGGTGTAGATGAAGGCCGGCCCGGCCCACGCCAGCGTGGACCACTTCTGCAGGAAGTCCTTGATGTACGCGGCCTGCTGGGTCTGGGTCACGTTCGACGTGGGGAGCCCATACTCGGTGACCCAGACCAACTTTGCGCTCTGCGTCGTGCCGGGCGCCGAGTCGTAGAGGTCCATGAGGCTCTTGATCGCCTGCAGCTGGGCCAGCGGCGACAGCCCGTTGGTCACGCCCTGCGAGAAGGGCAGCGACTCCTGGTAGGGGTGAAACGCCAACGCGTCGAAGAACTTCGCGGCACCCGCCTGGTACATCCGCTGGACGTACTCGACCGGGTTCAGCGTGAAGTTGCCGAAACTCTGCACCGCGCCGAGTCCGGCGGCGACCACCGTGGCGGTCGGGTCGATCTGCTTCAGTTCGGGGTACGCGGCCTTGAGCAGCTCGGTGTAGGCCTCTGGCGAGATGGGCTGGTGGAACGCCACGTAGTTCGGCTCGTTCCAGATCTCGTACGCCGAGACGGTCTGGCCGTACTTGGTGGCGAAGTCCTTGACGAACTGAGAGAACTGCGCGATCTCCGGTTGCCCTGCACCGGGCAGCGTGCCCGCAGGCGCGGTCCATGCCGGCGTGCTGTTGATCTCGGCGAGGACGCCCATGTTCCTGGCGGCGGCGGCCTCCATGATCGTGTTCATGATCGACCAGTCGTAGCTGTCCTTCACCGGCTCGACGAAGGCCCACGGCACGAAGACGCGGACGTTCTGCACCCCGAGGGCCTGAAGCTGGTCGAGCTGCTTGTTGATCTCGGTGGGCGACAGGAAGTACAGCGAGGAGTCGGCGACGCCGACGGTGGTCTTCGAGACGTTGATCTCGGCCACCGTCTGGATGTCGTAGGACGCGCTACGCGGGACGACCGAGACCCCGCCGGCGTAGGCGCTCACCATGGCGACCGGGATGGCCGCGATGACCGATCGGGTGGCGATGCTGCGAAGCAACCCGGACTTCTTCTTCTTCATGGGGCTCCTATATACGTTCGTGATTCATCGGCACCGTCAGTGCGGTTGAGCCAAACCGTATACAGGCGACAGCAAATCCGCACAGTGATTGATCGCAACTTGTTTCGGGGTTTGCTAAATGGCCGACAGCTCAATTTGGCAGACGCTGCATTTCGGTCGCTCAGGTGCGGGTATAGCAAATTCATACCAACAGTCGCCTTACCTGGGATTTTACGGACTTTCGGCCCAGTAAGACCGGAGAAACCCCAGGATGATGGCCTTGTCGCGATACGACTGTCCGGCGCTACGAGTGTTCACTGGACACGCGTCAGACCGGTTAGCTGGCTATGGGCAATAACTACTCTTAGGTAGCAAGGAAACGGGGTATGTGAGCAAACATAAATTAACTTGTACGACGATATTTCGGGCAAGCATGCACGAGGCTGCGAGTTACGCTCATCACGTGGCGATCACGGGAGATCGATCATGGCCCGAGGGCGTACCGCACCTACGCCCCCGGGCGTCCTGCTCGCGTCCGCCGGCGCTCGAGCTGGCCGATGCGGGCCGCACCCGGCACCACGCGGAGTCCACCTCCCGCCAGATGCGGGTGCTGACGGTGACGACGCGGATCGCCGCAGTCGTCAGTGTCTTCTTCGGCCTGCAACAGTTCTTCGTCGTCGCCGACGCGCGGTGGTTGGCAGCGGTGAACCTCGCCACCGCCGCGGCGTTCCTCGCGGTGCCGCGGCTGGGCCGGTTCGGCGACCTGGTGCCCCCGATGGTGTTCGTGGCCGTCGCCTACTTGTCGATCACCGTGTCGGCGATCTACGTGGGCAGCGGGATCGGACTGCAGTTCTACTACGTGGTGGCCGCCACCATCGTCGTCCTCATCCTGGGGATCGAGCACATCGTGCTGGCGTCGGGATTCGCGATCCTCGGCGCCGTCACGGTCCTGCTGCTCGAGTCGTTCGTGCCGCACGACACCGGATCACAGCCGGCGTGGGCGTTCCGGCTCGGGTTCGTCGTCAACACGGTGGCGGCATGGGTGCTCGTCGTCGCGACGGTGTATTTCGCCCTGCGGGAGATCGCCCGCGCCGAGCGGGCGATGGAGACGGAGTACCAGCGATCGGAGTCGTTGCTCGCCAACATCCTCCCCATGTCGATCGCCGAGCGGCTCAAGAACCCCGAACACGGCGTCATCGCCGACAGGTACGACGACGCGTCCATCCTGTTCGCCGACATCGCCGGGTACACGAAGCGCGCGAGCGACACGACGCCGACGGACCTGGTGACGTTCCTCGACGCCCTGTACACCGACCTGGACGCGCTGGTCGATCGTCACGGGCTCGAGAAGATCAAGACGAGTGGGGACTCGTACATGGTCGTCAGTGGCGTGCCCGAACCTCGCGACGACCACCTCGACGCGTTGGCCGCGCTGGCCCTCGACATGGCCGACACCGTGGCCGGACTGACCGACCCGCAGGGGCGGGAGGTCCCCCTGCGGATCGGCATCGCCGCCGGGCCGGTCGTCGGCGGTGTCGTCGGATCGCGCAAGTTCTTCTACGACGTGTGGGGCGATGCGGTCAACGTCGCGTCGCGGATGGAGTCCACCGACGTCGAGGGACGCATCCAGGTGCCCTCCGACGTGTACGAGCGCCTGCGCGCCACCTTCACGTTCGAGGAGCGTGGCGACGTCGACGTCAAGGGCAAGGGCGTCATGCACACCTGGTACCTCACCGGCCGTGCCGCCGGCTAGACCTTGCGGTTCTCCGACTTGATCAGCCACGCGAGCTTCTCGAGCCCGTCGATCAGCTGATGCAGGATGTCGGCCGTGGACGGATCCTCCGCGTCGACCGCGTCGTGCACGTCGCGCATGGTGCCGACGGTCGCGTACACGCGGGTGGTGACCAGGTCGACGGCCTCGGACGTGCTGACCTCGTAGGCGGGGAACCGCGGCAGGGAGGTCGTCTCCGCGACCGTGTCCGACCGGCCGTCCGGGACGGCGTCGAGCGCCCGGAGTCGTTCGGCGATGGTGTCGCTGCCCGTGCGGGCGAAGTCGACCAGCTCGTCGAGTTGCAGGTGCATGTCGCGGAAGTTGGTGCCGACGACGTTCCAGTGCGCCTGCTTGCCCTGCAGGTGCAGTTCGACGAGGTCGACGAGGACCCGCTGCAGGCTCGCGGTGAGTGCCGGTGACGCCTGCACCCCGGTCACGTCGGCATCGTCGCGGCGGTTGGTCTTGATCTCGGTCATGGTTCGTCCCTTCTCTCAGTGGAATCAACGAACACCTGATGCGTGGTCATGGCCGAACACGGGGTGAGAGCACTCACACCTGGTGGTCCTGCTGGGACAGCAGGCGCGCGTATCCGGCGCCCATGCCGAGCAGCGCCAGCCCGACCACGATGAACACCACCACGCGGAAGATCCCGTCGAGCGTGCCGAGGTCGAAGACGAACAGCTTGCACATCGCCGCCGCCACCAAGGCCATCCCGCCTCCCACTGCGACCGACCGTTCGGCGCGTGGCAGCCGCACCGCATGGCGGAGCAGTGCTGCCGCGACGCCGATCCAGACGATGGTGGCCGCCACGTGCCCGGCGAAGAAGCCCTCGTCGCCGCCGCCGACGAGAACGCCGGCCGTGACCGTGAACATGGTGACGGCATAGAGGGCGCCGAGTCCGGACATCGCCCAGAAGATGCGGCTGACGTCGGCGTCGAGGCCACCGCGGGCCACCCACGACGACGAGATCACGACCGCGCACCCGACGGCGAGCAGGCTGCTGATCAGAGTGGACACGGCGTGCGGCACCGGTAGTGCGGTCGGGGTGACGAGCGTCCCCAGCGGCGCGGTGTCGAGGTAGTAGAGGGCGGCGACGGCGGTGAACGCGCTCGCCGACAGCCGCGCGACCACACTCGACCGGCCGGCGACCGCGACGGCGAGGGCCATGGTGAACAGCACCGGCGCCGCGACCGGGCCGTCAAAGGCCACCACGACTGCGACGAGTGCCGCGCCGGCCGACAGTGCGGCCCAGATCCGGCGAACCGGCGCCGTCACGCCGGGCAACCCGTCGCCGAGCAGCACCAGACCGAGGACCACCGCCGACAGGGCGCCGGCCAGTACCGCGGACGTCACGCGCCCGGCCGTCGTGGCCAGCCCGAGCACGGGAAGCGACCCCGCCGCGGCGAGCAGTGCCACGCCGCGGGGATGAGTGGAACTCGGAAGCAGGAGCAGCGCACCGAGGAACGCCAGGACCGCAGCGATCGCGCAGGCGCCGGCGATCCAGGCCGCGCGCCCCGGCGCCGGATCGACGGCCACCAGGACGACGAGCAGCGGGATGGTCGCGGCGGCGACGCGGGCGGCGTGCAGGGCCAACCAGTCCCTGCCGAGCTGGATCGGCAGCGCCGCGGCCGACAGCGCGAGCATGAAGCCCACGACGAGCAGCGTGATGCCGCCGACCACGGCGGGCGCCAGACCGATCAGTGGGACCAGCACCAGCAGCCCGAGGTGCTCGGAGTCCCACCGGCGGGCCAACGTCAGACCGGCACCGGCCACCACCGACGCGATCACCAATCCTGCTGCGGCGGCTAACCATTCGTAGATCGTCGTGACCGCGATGACGTCGAGGTAGGCCGCGGCGATGCCCGTCGACGCGAGCGCGATCGCGCCCACCCGTCCGCCGGGGCGGCGGTGCAGCGCCCACCCGGCGCCGACGAGTGCGGCGGACAGCACCGCGCCGGCTGCCACCCGGACGCCCGGCGCGAGGATGCCGGCCTGCGCGGCGAGCACCACCAGCAGCGCGACGCCGATGAGTGTCACCGCGACGCCCGCGACGGCGAGCGCCTTGCCGACCCACCCCTCGGACCGCACGGCGGCGGCCATGGGTGCCCGCGGAACCGGCGGCACCGCCGGCCGGGGCGGCAAGGGCGGGGCGGGCGCAACGTGCGCCGGCACGGCGGGCCAGGGGGCCGGAACGGGTTCGGCACGCGGGGCGGCGGTGGGGGCGGCGGACCGCTCCGCGACGATGCGGGACAGCTCGCGCAGGTCCGACGATGCCCGCGCCAGGTAGCTCGCCAGCACGGCGAAATCGGAGGACAGTCTGCCGATGATGGCCTGCTCGGGTTCGGTCATGACGCCATGCTGGCAGTTCACGGCAGGACGGCGGATGAGTAGTACTACCCGAAGCGGCTCATTCGTCGAGGCCGTGTTCGATGGCGTAGCGGGCCAATTCGACCCTGTTCGCGACCTGCAGCTTCCGGAACGTCGCCTGCACGTGGTTCTCGACCGTCCGGTGACTCAGCGACAGTCGCTCGGCGATCTGGCGCGCGGTGAGGCCCTTGGCGACGTAGCGCAGCACCTCGGTCTCGCGGTCGGTGAGGCTCGGCGTCGACGGACCGGCGTCCGGCGTGCGTGCCATCCGCCGGTACTCCCCCAGCACCAGGCCGGCCAGGCCCGGCGTGAACACCGCGCGCCCCTCGGCCGTCGACCGAACCGCCCGTGCCAGTTCGGTCTTCGACGCACTCTTGACGAGATACCCGGTGGCGCCGGCCTTCACGGCCTCGAGCACGTCGTCGCGCTCGTCGGAGGCGGACAGCACCAGAACCCGGGTGTCCGGGGACACCTCGAGCACGGCCGTCGTCGCCTGCGTGCCGGTGCCGTCGCCCAGGCGCATGTCCATCACGACGACGTCGGGTCTCGTGACCCCCGCGCGCCGACGGGCCGACTCGACACCGTCCGCGGTCGCGATCACGTCGAAGCCCTGCTCCTCGAGGTCGCGGGCCACCGCATCGCGCCAGATCGGGTGGTCGTCGACGACCATCACCGTGCACGTGCGTTCAGCGTCCGCCATCCACCTCACCCCTCCTCGGCACGGTCAGCTCCCACTCGGTGCCCTCGCCGGGCGCCGTGACGAGCCGTGCGGTCCCGCCCAGCCAGTCGAGCCTGCCGACGATCGACTTCGCGATGCCCATCCTGCCCTCGTCCACGGCCTGGTCCAGACGGCCGTCCGCGATACCCCCTCCGTCGTCGCGGACGCTGACCACCACCGCGTCGTCGAGGTCTTCGAGCAGCACGTAGGCCCGGGCCCCGGCGCCCGCGTGGGCGGCGACGTTGTCGAGCGCGTTGCGCACCGCCGCAACCAATTCGATGGCCACCGCGGCGTCCAGCGGCACTGCGGTCGCGGGCAGGCTCAGCGACACCCGGTCCGACTCGTGAGCCCGCAGGAGCGCGGCGACGTCCACCGTCGCTCCCCCGGTGGACGTCTCGTGCGAGCCCGCACTCACCAGTCGGCGCAGCGCCCTCTCCTGCTGGCCCGCCAGTTCGGCGAGTTCGGCCGTGCTGCCGCCGATCTCGCGGCCGCGACGCGCGACGAGGGCGAGCACCTGGATGGCGCCGTCGTGCACCTCGCGCGACAGGCGCTCCCGCTCCTCGACGGCGGCCGCGAGCCGCACCGCGCGTTCCAGTTCGGCGTGCGCACGCCGCGCCGTCAGCGCCGCCATGCCGACCGCGAGCCCCACGGCCAGCTCGATGACGACGGTGGCGTTGCGCCCCAGGTCGACGCTGACGTATCCCTTGAGGACGGCGTTGGCCACCACGACGACCAGTCCGGCGGCCATCCCGCCGACCGGACCCAGCAGGATCGCCGCCGAGATCGTGGCATTGGTGGCCCACAGCGTGGTCGGCCACGACTGGTTGTCCAACACCCACCGGTCGGAGGCGACGAGTTCGGTGGACAGGACGAGCGCGACGACCACGGCCAGTTCGGCGCCGACCCACGCCCGGCGCCGGCCGAAGCCCCGGAGGTAGGCGACGGCGCATGCCGCGCTCCAGGCGACGAGAACGCCGAACAGCACCCAGCCGGCGACCCGCCGGTCGAGGTCGTCGTTGACGGCGACCTGGAAGTACAGCGCGTAGCCACAACTCAGCAGCCGGAAGCCCTGCGCCGCCCGCCACAGCGGTGTGGCCGGGTCCTGCTGCACCGTCGCCGCCTACATCACCTTGGACAGGAAGGCCTTGGTGCGCTCGTGCTTCGGGTTGGCCAGCACCTCGCGGGGATTGCCGCTCTCGACGATCACGCCGCCGTCCATGAAGACCAGCTCGTCGGCGACCTCGCGGGCGAAGCCCATCTCGTGGGTCACGACCAGCATCGTCATGCCCTCTCCGGCAAGCTGTTTCATGACGGCCAGTACCTCGCCGACCAGTTCGGGATCGAGCGCGGAGGTGGGCTCGTCGAACAGCATCAGCTTGGGTTCCATGGCCAGGGCCCGCGCGATGGCCACCCGCTGCTGCTGCCCGCCGGAGAGCTGCGCCGGGTAGGCCTCCGCCTTCGGCGACAGCCCGACCCGGTCGAGCAGTTCGCGGGCCTTCTTCACTGCGGCCTCGCGCTTGACGCCCTTCACCTGCATCGGCGCCTCGGCGATGTTGTCCAGCGCCGTGCGGTGCGGGAAGAGGTTGAAGTGCTGGAACACCATCCCGATGTCACGTCGTTGCTTGGCGGCGTCCTTCGGGCTGATCTCGTGCAGCTTGCCGCCACGCTCGCGGTATCCGATGAGGTCGCCGTCGACGTAGAGCCGACCGGCGTTGACCTGCTCGAGGTGGTTGATGCAGCGCAGGAACGTGGACTTGCCGGAGCCCGACGGGCCGACGATGCACATCACCTGGCCCCGCTGCACCTCCAGCGTGACGCCCTTGAGTACCTGCAGTGCGCCGAAGCTCTTGCAGACCTGCTCGGCCTTGACCATGGTCGTCACGGGTGCGGCTCCCCCATCTGCGCCTTCGCCAGCGCCTCGAGCTGTTTGGTGGTCAGCTTCCGCGACGAACCGCGTGCGTAGTACTTCTCCAGGTAGTACTGACCGACCATGAGGACGCTCGTCACCACCAGGTACCACGTGGACGCCACCAGCAGCAGCGGCACGGGATCGAAGATGCGCGCGGCGATCTCGCGGGTCGCGATGCTGTAGACGTCGAACGCGTACGGCACGGCGGTGACCAGTGACGTGGTCTTCAGCATGCTGATGACCTCGTTGCCCGTCGGCGGGATGATCACCCGCATCGCCTGCGGCAGGACCGTGCGACGCATCGCCAGCCCCCACGACATGCCGAGCGCCGTCGACGCCTCGAGTTGGCCCTCGGGCACCGAACTGATTCCGGCACGGATGATCTCGGCCATGTAGGCGGACTCGTTGAGTGCCAGACCCAGCATCGCCAGCAGGAACGGGATGGACAGCGACTGCAGGTCGAGGGTGAAGAACGTCGGCCCGAACGGAACGCCGACTTGGAGCTTGGAGTAGATGACCGGGACCAGACCCCAGAACGCCAGCTGCACGTACACCGGGGTGCCGCGGAAGATCCAGAGGTACACCCACGACACCGAGCGGAAGACCGGGTTGTTCGACAGCCGCATGACCGACAGCAGCACGCCGAGCACCACCGCGATCACCATCGAGTAGACGGTCAGCTGCAGGGTGTTGAAGACCCCCAGCATGATGCGATCGTTGAAGAGGTACTCGCCGTAGGTCTTCCAGCCGTACGCGGGATTGGTGGCCGCGCCGTACAGGAACAGCGCGACCAGGATGACGATGACGCCCGCCGACACCCACCGCCACGGATGCCGTAGCGGAACGGCGTCGATGGCGGCTGGATCACTGGGTGGCGGCGGGGCGTCGACACTCATCGGGTGGGTCAGCTGACCGCGCCGTTGATGACGGGCTTGTCGATCATGCCGTTCTCGACGCCCCAGTTGGTCGCGATGGTCTTGTAGTCACCGCTCTCGATGAGGTGCTCGAGCGCCTTCTGCAGCGACTGCGCCAGCGGCGAGCCCTTCTTGACGGGCCAGCCATAGGGGGCAGCATCGAAGATTTCACCGGCGGCTTCGAGCTTGCCCTTGGTTTCCTTGATTGCATTCGACGTCACCGGCGAGTCCGCCGACATGGCGTCGGTCTGGCCGAGCACTACCGCGTTGGTAGCGGCGTCCTGACTATCGAACTTCACGATTTCGATAGCAGGCTTACCCGCATCGGTGCACGCCTTGCTCTTGGCCGGCAGCTCGTCGGTGTCCTGGTAGGTGGTCGCCTGGACCGCGACCTTCTTCCCGCACGCGTCGGTGGGGTTGATACCCGCCCCGACCTTTTGCGCCCACTGAGTGCCCGCGGAGAAGTAGGTGACGAAGTCGACCGTCTGCTCCCGTTCCTTGGTGTCGGTGAACGAGGACATGCCGACGTTGAAGCTGTCGCCCTGGATGGACGGGATGATCTTGGCGAAGTCCGCCTCGCGATACTCCGGGGTGAGTCCCAAGGTTCCGGCGATCGCGTTCATCAGGTCGACGTCGAAGCCGACGATCTTGCCGGACTCGTCCTTGAACTCGTTGGGCTTGTAGGGGATGTTGACGCCGACGATCAGCTTGCCCGACGACTTGATGTCCTCGGGCACGGTGTTGGCGATGTCGTCGACCTTGCTGGCGTTGGGCGCCGCTGCGGGACTGGTCGATGGTGCTGAACTCTCGGTGCTCGACGAACAGCCGGAAACGGCCAGAGCGCCGGTGGCGGCGAAGACCGCTGCCAGACGCCACATCTTTCCACGTGACACGAGTTGCCTCATCTTTCTACGTCGAGCCGTATCGGGGTTCCCTCCAGCGGAGGAGGTTAACGGCCATGCACCGTCCGCGCATGGCCGGTAATCGAACATTAACGACCCAGCGGCGCCGACCGAGGCGTTATCGACCACGACCGGCGTGGCCTGAGAGGAAAGCACGCTCGGCCGCGAGGCCTGTGCGACACTGCGGGCATGACGGCGCATTCGGCCCTGCCCTCGACTCCGAGTCTGTTGCCCCACCTGTGGAAATCGGTGCTCGTGTCGGGCGTGCTGGCACTCGCCCTCGGTGTCGCGGTGGTGGCCTGGCCCGACATCTCGATCACGGTCGCGGCCATCTTCTTCGGCGCCTACCTGTTGATCACGGGCATCGAACAGGTGATCTTCGCGTTCAGCCTGCACGTCGCGGCGGGCGGGCGGGTACTGCTGTTCATCAGTGGCGCGGCATCGCTGATCCTCGCCGTCCTGGCGTTCCGCCACCTGTACGACGCCGTGCTGCTGCTGGCGATCTGGATCGCGGTGGGCTTCATCTTCCGTGGCGTCGCGACCACGGTGTCGGCGATCAGCGACCCGACGCTGCCCGGCCGCGGCTGGAACGTCTTCGTCGGCGTCATCAGCCTGGTCGCGGGCGTCGTGGTGCTCGCCTCGCCCTTCGAGTCGATGGCGACCCTGGCGCTGGCCGTCGGCATCTCGCTGATCTTCCTCGGCATCATGGAGATCGTGGCCGCGATCGGCATCCGCAAGACCACGAACGCCGTGCCGCCGAGCGTCCCCACCACCGCCTGACGTTCACTGCGTCACGTTTCCGGGCCCGGCGCCCGCTGCCTACTACGATGTGTCGTAGATAGGGCAACGGAGCCCGGAAGAGGTGAACATGGACGCCCTCGACGTGTCACGGTGGCAGTTCGGCATCACCACCGTGTACCACTTCATCTTCGTCCCGCTGACCATCGGGCTGGCACCGCTCATCGCGGTGATGCAGACCGCCTGGGTGGTCACCGGCAACACCGCCTGGTACCGGTTGACCCGGTTCTTCGGCAAGCTGTTCCTGATCAACTTCGCCCTCGGCGTCGCGACGGGCATCGTCCAGGAGTTCCAGTTCGGCATGAACTGGAGTGAGTACTCCCGCTTCGTCGGGGACGTCTTCGGCGCACCGCTGGCCATGGAGGGCCTCGTCGCCTTCTTCTTCGAGTCGACGTTCATCGGGCTGTGGATCTTCGGGTGGACCCGGCTGCACCGGCTGGTCCACCTCGCGTGCATTTGGATCGTCGCGATCGCGGTGAACGCCTCGGCGTTCTTCATCATCGCCGCGAACTCCTGGATGCAGCACCCGGTCGGCGCCAGGGTCAACCCCGACAACGGTCGCGCCGAGCTGACCAGCATCGTCGCGCTGTTCACGAACAACACCGCGGTGTCCGCGTTCTCGCACGCGGTGGCCGGCGCCTTCCTCACCGCAGGCACCTTCGTGGCCGCGGTCTGCGCCTGGTGGCTGGTGCGCGCCCGCGACACCACCGAGTCGCGCACGATGTACCGGCCTGCCGCCATCCTCGGCTGCCTCGTCGCACTCGTCTCCGCGGGCGCGCTCGCCTACACCGGCGACGTGCAGGGCAAGCTGATGTTCGAGCAGCAGCCCATGAAGATGGCGTCCGCGGAGTCGCTGTGTCACACCGCGACCGACCCCGACTTCTCCATCCTGACCGTGGGCACCCACAACAACTGCGACAGCGTCACCCACGTGATCGAGGTGCCCTACGTGCTGCCGTTCCTCGCGCAGGGGCAGTTCGAGGGCGTCACCCTCGAGGGCGTCAACGACCTGCAGCAGCGGTACGAGGCGCAGTACGGTCCGGGCGATTACCGCCCGAACCTGTTCGTGACCTACTGGTCCTTCCGGGCGATGATCGGCCTGCTCGCCGTACCCGCGCTGTTCGCCCTCACCACGCTGTGGCTCACCCGGGGCGGCCGCATCCCCGACCAGCGCTGGTTGTCGAGGTTCGCGCTGCTGACCCTGCCCACGCCGTTCCTCGCCAACAGCGCCGGCTGGGTGTTCACCGAGATGGGCCGCCAGCCGTGGGTGGTGGTGCCCAACCCGACCGGCGATCCCGACCTCCGGCTCACCGTGGCGGAGGGCGTGTCCACCCACGGGGTGGGCCTGGTCCTCACCTCCCTGGTGGTGTTCACCGCCGTCTACGCGGTCCTGGCGGTCATCTGGTTCTGGCTGCTGCGCCGCTACGTCGTCGAAGGTCCCCTGGAGCACGACTCCGAGCCCGCGCCGCCGACCCCTCCGGGTGACGACGTGATCGCACCCCTGTCATTCGCGTACTGAGTCGTTCGCGCACCGAGGAGCACCGTCATGCAACTTCAGGACTACTGGTTCATCGCACTCGCCGCGCTGTTCCTCGGCTTCTTCGTGCTCGAGGGCTTCGACTTCGGCGTCGGGATGCTGATGCGGTTCTTCGGCGGCGACGCCGGTCCCGAACGGGAGCGCCACCAGCGTGCGGTGCTCAACACCATCGGACCGGTGTGGGACGGCAACGAGGTCTGGCTGATCACCGCGGGCGGCGCGATGTTCGCGGCGTTCCCCGCGATGTACGCCACCCTGTTCTCCGGGCTGTACCTGCCGCTGCTCGCGATCCTGGTCGCGATGATCGTGCGCGTCTGCGCCATCGAGTGGCGCGGCAAGATCGACGACCCGCGCTGGCGGTCGACGGCCGACACCGCGATCGCGGTCGGCTCGTGGGTTCCCGCGGTGCTGTGGGGGGTGGCCTTCGCTGCGATCGTGCAGGGCCTTCCCGTGGACGCCGACGCCCAGATCCGCCTCGGCATCACCGATCTCGTCACCGGCTACACGCTGCTCGGCGGCCTCACCACCGCCGGACTGTTCGCCTTCCACGGCGCGGTGTTCATCCGGCTCAAGACCTCCGGCGCGGTCCGCGACGAGGCGACGGCGTTCGCCGCGCGGCTCGCCCTCCCGGTGACCGGCGCCGTCGCCTGCTTCGGCCTGTGGACCGAGCTGGCACACGGCAACAGTTGGACGTGGCTGGTGCTCGGCGTCGCGGCCGTCGCCCAGCTGACGGCGGTGATGCTGGTGTGGAGCCGCGGTGGCGACGGCTGGTCGTTCGCGTGCACCACGATCGTGGTGGCCGCGCTCGTCGTCCTGCTCTTCGGGTCGCTGTACCCCGACGTGATCCCGTCGACCCTGAACCCGGCGTGGAGCCTCACGGTGGACAACGCCTCGTCCTCGCCGTACACGCTGCGGATCATGTCCTGGGCCGCACTGATCGTCACGCCGCTGGTCGTCGGGTACCAGGCGTGGACGTACTGGGTGTTCCGCCAACGCATCTCGGCCGACCGGATCCCCGACCCGACCGGTCTGTCGCGGCGCCCGTCATGATCCCCGCGAGCGCGTCCACGCCCGCGCGACGGCACCTCGCCGCCTCGGTGTGCTGCGGCGTGGTGCTCGCGGGCGCCTCCATCGCCGGTGCGGTCCTGCTCGCCCACGTCGTGGCGGGCGTCATCGGCGACCCGGGCACCCGCACGCTCGGCCACTGGGCGCCTGCGCTCGCGGCGCTCGCCGCCCTGTGGTCGGTGCGCGCCGCCGCGCAGTGGGCGCAGGCCAGACTCGGGCAGCGCGGCGCGACGTCGGCCATCGCCGAGACGAACGAGCGCATCCTGACCACCGTCACCGCGCTCCCGCCGCGACACCTTGCCGTCCTGCGCGACGACGCGGCGCTGCTCGTCACGCGTGGGGTCGACGGACTACGGCCCTACTACACCCGCTACCTGCCCGCCGTCGTCCTCGCCGGGATCGTCACGCCCGCAGCCCTGGTCACCATCGCCTACTACGACCTCGGGTCGGCCGTGGTGGTGCTGATCGCGCTGCCGCTCATCCCCCTGTTCATGGTGCTGATCGGGCTGGTCACCAGGGACCGCTCGGCGGCCTCGCTGCAGGCGATGGGCACGCTGCAGGCCCGGTTGCTCGACCTCGTCGCGGGCATCCCGACGCTGCGCGCGCTCGGTCGCGCCGACGGCGCCGCGCCACGCATCGCCGAACTCGCTGCAGCGCATCGCCGCTCGGCGATGGCGACGCTGCGCATCGCCTTCCTGTCGTCTCTGGTGCTGGAACTGCTCGCCACGCTCGGCGTGGCCCTGGTCGCGGTGTCGGTGGGCCTGCGCCTGGTGTTCGGCGAGATCCCGCTCGCCCATGCGCTGACCGCGCTCCTGCTGGCGCCCGAGGTGTTCTGGCCGCTCCGCCGCGTCGGCGTCGAATACCACGCCGCCCAGGACGGGAAGACCGCCGCCGACCGCGCCGCCGCCCTCCTCGACGGCATCGCCGACCCGCCGGCAGCCACGGGCACGGTCGACGCCCGCGGCGCCACCATCGAACTCGACACCGTCACCGTCGACGGACGGGACGGCCCCGCACCCGACCGACTGTCGGCGACGCTCGCACCCGGCGCCGTCACCGTGCTCACCGGTCCCAACGGGGCGGGCAAGAGCACCGTGCTGCAGACCGTCCTCGGCCTCACCCCGCCGTCGCAGGGCCGGGTACTCGTCGACGGACGCGACGTCGCCACCCTCGACCGCACGCAGTGGTGGGCACAGATCTCCTGGCTGGCGCAGCGTCCGGTGCTGATCCCGGGCACCGTCCGCGCCAACCTCGACCTGTTCGGCACCCTGCCCGACCTCGACGGCGCCTGCCGCGCAGCGGGTTTCGACGACGTGGTCGCCGGCCTGCCCGACGGTCTCGACACCGAGATCGGCCGCGACGGCGTCGGGTTGTCCCTCGGGCAACGCCAACGGCTCGGGCTGGCCCGCGCCCTCGGCTCCCCCGCGCCGATCCTGCTCCTCGAAGAACCGACCGCACACCTCGACGACGACCTCGAGCGACGCGTGCTTCGGGCCATCGCCGGCCGCGCCCGCGAGGGCGCCACCGTCGTCGTCGTCGGACACCGCGCCGAGGTGACGTCGATCGGCGACCGCGTCATCACCGTCGGAGGTGCGAGCCTTGTCCGCTGACACCGTCGGCACCGACACCCTCGCCGCCGACACCACCGCGGCCGTCGCGCTGCTGCGCCCCCGGCTGCCCCGTCTCGCCGCGGCGATCGCCCTCGGCGTGCTGTCGCTCGGCAGTGCGCTCGCACTCGCCGGCGTCGCGGCGTGGCTGATCGCCCGGGCCTGGGAGATGCCCCCCATCCTCGACCTGACCGTCGCGGTGGTCGCCGTGCGCGCACTGGGCATCTCGCGCGGCCTGCTCGGCTACTGCGAGCGCCTGGCCACCCACGACACCGCGCTGCGCGCCGCCGGACACGCCCGCACCGAGACCTACCTCGCACTCGCGCACGCGCCGACCGAGACCGTGATGCGCTGGCACGGTGGCGAACTGGTGTCCCGCCTCGGCGGATCGGTCGACGAACTCGCCGACGTCCTGGTCCGTTCCGTGCTCCCGATGGCGGTGGCCGCCATCCTGTCGACGGCAGCGGTGATCGCCGTCGCGGTCATCTCGCCCGCCGCCGGCGCCGTCCTGCTCGCGGGCCTCCTCGTCGCGGGGGTCGTGGCGCCCTGGGCGGCGGCCAGGGCCGCGACCGCCGAGGAGACCCACGCCGCCGCCGAACGGTCGTCACGGGACACCGCCGCGATGGCGGCCCTCGACCACGCGGGCGAACTGCTCGTCGCGGGCCGCCTGGCCGACGTCGTCGCCGAAACCGCACGCCGACAACGGGCCTGGGGTGCGGCCGCCGACCGTGCCGCACGCCCGGCGGCCACCGCCGTGGCGATGCCGACCCTCGCCGTCGGCGTCAGCGTCCTCGGCGCCGTCGTCGCGGCCATCACCCTGTCGTCGACGCTGTCGCCCACCACCGCGGCGATCCTGATGCTGCTGCCGCTGTCGGCGTTCGAGGCCACCACCGCTCTGCCCGGCGCCGGCGTCCAGCTGGTGCGGGCCCGCGTCGCGCTCCGACGACTCGCCGGGCTGACCGCCCCCGCCGTGGTCCGCCCCCGCCCGGCCGCCGACCCTCCGGTACTCCTGCCCGGGCACCGCCTCGCCGTGGTCGGGCCCAGCGGCAGCGGCAAGACCACGCTGCTGATGGCGATCGCCGGCGACCGACGATCCCTGACCGCAGGCTTCTTCGCCGAGGACGCACACCTCTTCGAGACCACCGTTCGCGACAACCTCCTGGTCGCCCGCGGCGACGCGACCGATCGGGACCTGACCGACGCGCTCCGCACCGTCGGACTGGATGCGTGGCTCGACGGACTCCCCGACGGCCTCGGCGCCATCCTCACCGGCGGAGCAGCCGCCGTCTCCGCCGGACAGCGCAGACGGCTCCTGCTCGCCCGGGCACTGATCTCGGACTTCCCCGTGGTCCTGCTCGACGAACCCACCGAGCACCTCGACGCCGCCGACGGCGCGCGGCTGCTCGCCGAGATGCTGACGCCGGGCGCGATGTTCGACGCCACGCGCACCGTCGTCGTCGCCACCCACCACCTGCCCGACGACCTCGACTGTCCCGTCGTGCGGGTCGACGCCGGCGGGTACCCTCGGCAGGCATGACCGGATATCCGGGCGGGTATCCACCGCCAGCTGGGCCCGAAGGACAGCAGCCGCCGCAGCAACAACCGTTCCCGCAGCAGCCCTTTCAGCAGCCGCCCCCGGGATACGGTCCCTACCCGTACGGGCCACCCGGATACGGCTACGGCTACGGCGCACCGCCGCCGCAGGCGCCGCGCAACGGTCTCGGCATCACCGCGCTCGTCCTCGGCATCGTCGCGCTGCTCGCGTTCTGGTCGGTCGTCGGCGGCATCCTGCTCGGTGCGGCCGCGGTGATCGTGGGCCTGATCGCGCGGGGCCGCGTCACGCGCGGCGAGGCGAACAACGGCGGGGTGGCCATCGCCGGAATCGCGTTGGGCGCGTTGGCGATCGTGGTGTCCGCCGCGTTCCTCGCGGTGTGGGCCGGGGTGTTCGAGGAGGTCGGCGGCACCGACTACCTGGACTGCGTCCAGCAGGCCGGCGACGATCAGCAGGCACTCGACCGGTGCATCGACCAGCTCACCGAGCGCGTCGACGGCCAGTTCAGCACCGCGCCGTCCACGCCGTCGCGCTAGCGTCCCGGGAAGTGCTTGACGATGCCTTCCTGCACCACGGTCGCCAGCACGCGTCCGGACTCGTCGAAGAAGTGCCCGGTCCCCAGGCCGCGTGATTCGGCGGCCACCGGCGACGTCGTGGAGTAGAGCACCCACTCGTCGAAGCGGATCGGGCGGTGGAACCACACCGAGTGGTTCATCGTCACCGCGAAGATCCGATCGAACCCCCACGACAGGCCGTGGGTGGTGATGATCGAGTCGAGCACGGTCGTGTCCGAGGAGTACACCAGCGCCGCGGCGTGCAGCACCGGATCGTCGGGCATCTCCCCCTGGGCGGTCATCCACACGCGGTTGTGGGCGAGCCGCTGCCCCTTGTCGCGCATGACCCACGCCGGATCGTTGGTGTAGCGCCACTCGATGGGGCGCAACGCCTCCGCGAAGTGCGGCACGGTCTGCTCGTAGCCGCGCAACACCTCGTCGATGTTCGGCAGGTCGTGCGGCGGCTCGACGACCGGCACCTCGACGTCGTGCTCGAGGCCGCGCCCCCCGGCCAGGTGCGACACCAGCGCGCACCCGAGCAGGACGCCGTCCTGCGTCACGTCGACACGGCGGTTGGCGAAGCGGCGCTCGTCGCGCAGTCGGACCACCGTGAACTCGAGGTCCCGGGTGGTGTCGCCGCCGGCGATGAAGTGCATCGACAACGCGCTCGGCGGCAGCGACGCCCCCACCGTCCGGCTCGCGGCGACGAAGGCCTGCGCCATCATCTGACCGCCGAAGGTCCGGATCGGGTTCTTGCTCGGGTGGGCGCCGGTGAACGCGTCGTCCCCGACGCGGGTCAGGTCGAGGACGCGGAGCAGTTCACCGAAGTCCGGGTGCCTGCCCGCCGTACGAGCGCCGGTCACCCGAACCTCCTCGTCATGTTCGTCGGGTCCGATGCGCCGTGGGTCCGGCGATCAGGCGTGGTCGTCCTCGCCGATCCGGTGCACGTGGATCAGGTTGGTCGAGCCTACTGTGCCGGGAGGCGCACCCGCGACGATGACCACCAGGTCGCCGCGCTTGTAGCGGCCGAGCGACAGCAGCGACTCGTCGACCTGCCTGATCATGCCGTCCGTGGTCTGCATGTGCGGCACGATGAACGTCTCGGTGCCCCACGTCAGCGCGAGCTGGCTGCGCACCTCGGGCAGCGGCGTGAACGCGAGCAGCGGCAGCGGCGTGTGCAGCCGGGCCAGCCGCTTGACGGTGTCGCCGGACTGGGTGAACGCCACCAGCGCCTTGGCATCCAGACGCTCCCCGATGTCGCGGGCGGCGTAGGAGATGACGCCGCGCTTGGTGCGGGGTACGTGGGTCAGCGGCGGGGCCGCGGTCGAATTCTCCTCGACGGCGCTGACGATCCGCGCCATGGTCCGGACCGCCTCCAGCGGGTACTTGCCGACCGAGGTCTCCCCCGACAGCATTACCGCGTCCGCGCCGTCGAGCACCGCGTTCGCGACGTCGGACGCCTCGGCGCGCGTCGGGCGGGAGTGCTCGATCATCGATTCGAGCATCTGCGTCGCGACGATCACCGGCTTCGCGTTCTCGCGGGCCATCTGGATCGCCCGCTTCTGCACCAGCGGCACCTCTTCGAGCGGCAGCTCGACGCCGAGGTCACCGCGCGCGACCATGATCGCGTCGAAGGCCAGCACGACGGCCTCGAGGTCGGCGATGGCCTCCGGCTTCTCCAGCTTGGCGATCACCGGGACCCGGCGGCCCACGCGGTCCATCACCTCGTGGACGAGTTCGATGTCCGCCGGCGACCGCACGAACGACAGCGCCACCAGGTCGACGCCGAGTTCCAGGGCGAACTCGAGGTCGGCGATGTCCTTCTCCGACATCGCGGGGACGGACACGTTCATGCCGGGCAGGGACAGGCCCTTGTTGTTGCTGACTCGGCCGCCCTCGGTGACGGTGCAGACGACGTCGTTGCCGTCGATGTGCTCGACGACGCAGCCGACGTTGCCGTCGTCGATGAGGAGCCGGTCACCCGGCGATGCATCGATCGCGAGGTTCTTGTACGTGGTGGACACGCGGTCGTGCGTGCCCATGAAGTCGTCGACGGTGATCCGGACCGTCTCGCCGGCCACCCACAGGGTGGCACCGGTGGCGAACCGGCCCAGCCGGATCTTGGGGCCCTGCAGGTCGGCGAGGATGCCCACCGCGCGTCCCGTCGCGTCCGACGCGTGCCGGACACGCTCGTAGTTCAACTTGTGGTCGGCGTGGTCGCCGTGGCTGAAGTTGAGTCTGGCGACGTCCATGCCCGCCTCGACGAGCGCCTTCAGCATCTCGTCGCTGCCGGTCGCCGGGCCGAGGGTACAGACGATCTTTCCGCGTCTAGTCACGTCTGGCGAGCTTACTCGTTGATCGATTCAGATGACGAGTTCAGAGGACGGCGTCACACTGCCGCAAGAGGTAGCGCACCCGGCCTGACCGGCGCGGGAAGATCCGACTCGCCCATCAGGAACACGTCGACCGCGTGCGCGGCGCTGCGGCCCTCCGCGATGGCCCACACGATCAGCGAGGCGCCGCGGTGCGCGTCCCCGCAGACGAACACGCCCGGCGCGTCGGTCTGCCAGTCCGAACCGCACGGCAACGCACCGCGTCCGTTCAACCGCAGGTTCAGGTCGTCCAGCAGCCGCATGTGCTCGACCCCCTCGAAGCCGATCGCCAACAGCGCGAGATCGCACGGGATTTCGATCGGATCGCCGACCGCGGTGATGACGCGGCGTCCGTCGGCGTCGCGCTCGACCCGCACCTCGGCGATCTCCAACGCCCGCACGTGACCCCGGTCGTCGCCGATGAACCGCTGCACGGCCACCTCGTAGCGGCGCGCGCCGCCCTCGGCGTGCGCCGGGGACAGCCGCGTGCTCAGCACCATCGGCCAGGTGGGCCACGGCGAACTCGCCTGGTCGCGTTGCTCGGGCGGCTCGGGGTTGTAGTCGAGCTGCGTCACCGAGGCCGCGCCCTGCCGGTGCGCGGTGCCGAGGCAGTCCGCGCCCGTGTCGCCGCCGCCGATGATCACCACGTGCCGGCCCTCCGCCGAGAGCGGCGACCTGCCGTCGCCCTCGCACTCGCGGTTGGCGGGCACCAGGTGCTCCATCGCGAGGTGCACGCCCTCGAGCTGCCTGCCCTCGACGCCGTTGTCCCGCGCGCGCAGCGCCCCGACCGCCAGCACCACCGCGTCGTGCTGGGCGCGCAGGGCCTCGACGCTCAGGTCGACGCCGACCTCGCAGTCGGTGACGAACCGCGTGCCCTCGGCCCGCATCTGCGCCAGGCGCTGGTTGAGCGTCGACTTCTCCAGCTTGTACTCCGGGATGCCGTAGCGCATCAGGCCACCGATCCGGTTGTCGCGCTCGTAGACCGTGACGTGGTGGCCGGCCCGCGTGAGCTGTTGTGCCGCAGCCAGTCCCGCGGGACCCGATCCGACGACGGCGACGCTCCTACCCGTCGAGATCGCCGCGGGCTGCGGCTCCACGATGCCGAGCTGCCACGCGTGGTCGGCGATCGTGTTCTCGATGCGCTTGATGGTGACCGCGCCGCCGGTGGTCTCGTCGGAGATCGACAGCACGCACGCCGCCTCGCACGGTGCCGGGCACAGCCGACCGGTGAACTCCGGGAAGTTGTTCGTGGCGTGCAGCCGGTCGCTCGCCGCGTCCCACCGGCCGCGGCGCACCAGGTCGTTCCACTCCGGGATCAGGTTGCCCAGCGGACAGCCCGCACTTCCCGAGTGGCAGAACGGGATACCGCAGTCCATGCACCGTCGGGCCTGATCGGACACCTCGGCGGCACGCTGCACCGGATCCTGGCGCTCGTACACCTCCCGCCAGTCGCCGACCCGCTCGTCGACGGGGCGCTTGGCCGCCTCGACCTTGGGCACCTTCAGGAATCCGGTGGGGTCAGCCACGGGTCGCCTCCATGATCGCCGCGTCCACGTCGCGACCCTCGGCCTTGGCCATCCGGGTCGCCTGCAGCACGCGCTGGTAGTCGGTGGGCATGATCTTGGTGAACTGGGCGCTACGCCGCGGCCAGTCCGACAGCAGCGACCTCGCCACGGTGCTGCCGGTGAGATGGGAGTGCGCCGTGACGATCTCGCGCAGCCACTCCAGGTCCTCGGACTCGGGGCGCTGCAGTTCCACCATCGCCGGGTTGACGTTCGCCGGGTTCAGGCCCAGCACGTAGGCGATGCCGCCCGACATGCCCGCCGCGACGTTGCGTCCCGTCCGGCCGAGCACCACCACCCGGCCGCCGGTCATGTACTCGCAGGCGTGGTCGCCGACGCCCTCGGCCACCGCGATGGCCCCGGAGTTGCGCGCGCAGAACCGTTCCCCCACCCGGCCGCGCAGGTACACCTCACCGGACGTGGCGCCGTAGAGCAGCGTGTTGCCGGCGATCACGTTCTCCTCGGGGATGAACAGGACGTCGTCGGGTGGTCGCACCACCACGTGCCCGCCCGAGAGCCCCTTGCCCACGTAGTCGTTCGCGTCGCCGATCAACTCGATCATGATGCCCGGCGGGAGGAACGCGCCCACCGACTGTCCCGCGGACCCGGTGAGCCGCACGTGGATGGTGTCGGCCGGCAACCCCTGTGCGCCGTAGCGACGCGTCACCTCCGCGCCGAGCATGGTGCCCACGGTGCGGTTGACGTTGCGCACCGGGAGGTCGAGCCGGACCGGATGGGCGTCCTCGAGGGCACCCTCGGCGAGCGCGATGAGCGTCCGGTCGAGCGCCTGGTCGAGGGCGTGGTACTGGTCGGTCGTCTTGCGGCGCGGGGTCTCTCCGCCGTGGGCATTGGTCGGCATCGCGAAGATCGGGCTCAGGTCGAGTCCCTTGCTCTTCCAGTGCGCGACGCCGACGGCGGTGTCGAGCACGTCCGCCTGGCCGACGGCCTCGTCGATGCTGCGGAAGCCCAGTTCCGCCAGGTACCGGCGCACGTCCTCGGCGATGAACCGGAAGAAGTTCACGATGAACTCCGGCTTGCCGTTGAACCGGGCGCGCAGCTCGGGGTTCTGCGTCGCCACCCCGACCGGACACGTGTCGAGGTGGCACACCCGCATCATGATGCAGCCGGCGACCACCAGCGGCGCGGTGGAGAAGCCGAACTCCTCGGCGCCCAGCAGGGCCGCCACGATCACGTCGCGTGCGGTGCGCATGCCGCCGTCGGCCTGCACGGTGATGCGATCGCGCAACCCGTTGAGCATCAGCGTCTGCTGCGCGTCGGCCAGGCCGATCTCCCAGGGCAGCCCGGCGTGCTTGAGCGACGTCAACGGCGCCGCGCCGGTGCCGCCGTCCCACCCCGAGATGAGGACGACGTCGGCGTGCGCCTTGGAGACGCCGGTCGCGACGGTGCCGACGCCCACCGAGCTGACCAGCTTCACGTGGATGCGCGCCTGGTCGTTGGCGTTCTTCAGGTCGTGGATCAGCTGCGCCAGATCCTCGATCGAGTAGATGTCGTGGTGCGGCGGCGGGGAGATGAGCCCGACGCCCGGCGTCGAGTGCCGCGTCTTGGCGATGTTCGGGTACACCTTGTAGCCCGGGAGTTGGCCACCCTCACCGGGTTTGGCGCCCTGGGCCATCTTGATCTGAATGTCGGTGGCGTTGACCAGGTAGTCGCTGGTGACGCCGAACCGGCCGGAGGCCACCTGCTTCACCGCGCTGCGGCGCCTCGGGTCGTAGAGCCGGTCGACGTCCTCACCGCCCTCACCCGAGTTCGAGCGGCCGCCGATCTGGTTCATCGCGATGGCCATCGTCTCGTGCGCCTCGGCCGAGATGGACCCGTAGCTCATGGCGCCGGTGTTGAACCGGGTGCAGATCGACTCCACCGACTCGACCTCGTCGAGTGGCACGGGTGCCCGGCGGCCCGTCTTGAGTTCGAAGAGCCCGCGCAGGGTGCCGCCCTCGCGGGACAACCGGTCCACCTCGTCGGTGTACTGCGCGAAGACCTCGTCGCGACCGGTGCGGGTCGAGTGCTGGAGCAGGAACACGGTTTCCGGGGTGAACAGGTGCAGTTCGCCCTCGCGGCGGAAGGCGTATTCGCCGCCCACCTCGAGGCGCCGGTGCACGCGTTCGGTGGGGTTCTCCGGGTACGCGCGGCGGTGCCGCAGCTTGACCTCTTCCGCGACGACGTCGAGTCCCACGCCGCCGAGGCGGCCCGGCGTCCCCGTGAAGTACTCGTCGATGACGGCACGGTCGAGTCCGATGACCTCGAAGGCCTGTGCGGCGGTGTAGGACGCGACGGTGGAGATGCCCATCTTGCTCATCACCTTCATCACGCCCTTGCCGAGCGCCTTGAGGTAGTTGCGTACCGCCGTCGTCGTCTCGACGCCGGTGAGTTCGCCCTCGCGGATCAGGTCCTCGATGGACTCGAACGCCAGATAGGGGTTGACCGCCGCGGCGCCGAAGCCGATGAGCAGCGCGATGTGGTGCACCTCGCGGGCGTCGCCGCTCTCGACCACCAGCGCCACGGTGGTGCGCTCCTTGGTGCGCACCAGGTGGTGGTGCACGGACGACACCGCCAGCAGCGACGGGATCGGCGCCCGGGTGTGATCGGAGTCGCGGTCGGAGATGACCAGCGTCCGTGCGCCATTGGCGATCGCCTCGGACGCACGGGTGCGGAGATCCTCGATGGCCTCGGCCAGACCCTCGCCGCCACGCTCGACGTCGTACAGCGCCCGCAGCACGGTGGTCCGCAGGCCGGGGTGCTCGCCGTCGTCGTTGATGTGGACGATGCGGCTGATCTCGTCGTTGTCGAGGACCGGCCACCGCAGCAGGATCTGCCGGCAGGACGCCGGCGTCGGCATCAGCAGGTTGTGCTCCGGACCCATCACGCGGGCCATCGACGTCACGATCTCCTCGCGGATCGCGTCCAGCGGCGGATTGGTGACCTGGGCGAACATCTCGACGAAGTAGTCGTAGAGCTGGCGGGACCGCTGCGAGAGCACCGCGGCCGGGGTGTCGGTGCCCATCGATCCGAGCGGTTCGCCACCCGATGCGGCCATGGGGGTCAGCAGGATCCGCAGATCCTCCTCGCTGTAGCCGAACGCGATCTGACGCCGCACCACCGAGTCGTGGTCCGGCTGCATGCGGCCCCGGTCGGGCAGGGTCGCCACGTCCAGCAGACCCGCGTCGAGCCATTCGTCGTACGGGTGGGCGGCGGCCATCTCGGCCTTGACCTCGTCGTCGCCGATGATCCGGCCCGCCGCGGTGTCGACCAGGAACATGGTGTTGGGCTCGAGCCGGCCCTTCGCGACCACCTCGGCCGAGGAGATGGGCAGCACGCCGCTCTCGCTGGCGAGGATCACCCGGTCGTCGATGGTGCGCCACCACCGGCCCGGCCGTAATCCGTTGCGGTCCAGCACCGCCCCGACGAGCGTGCCGTCGGTGAAGGTGACGCACGCCGGTCCGTCCCAAGGCTCCATGATCGACGCGTTGAACTGGCAGAACGCCTTGCGCGCCGGGTCCATCGTCGTGTTGTTCTCCCACGCCTCCGGGATCATCATCATCACCGCGTGCGGCAGGCTACGACCCCCGAGGTGCAGCAGCTCGAGCACCTGGTCCAGCGACGCGGAGTCCGATGCGTCGGGGGTGCAGATCGGCGACAGCCGGCCCAGATCGCCGGGCAGCAGCGGGCTCTCGAGCATCGCCTCGCGGGCGTGCATCCGGTTGCGGTTGCCGCGCACCGTGTTGATCTCGCCGTTGTGGGCGACGAACCGGAACGGGTGCGCCAGCGGCCAGGACGGAAAGGTGTTGGTGGAGAAGCGGCTGTGCACGATCGCGATGGCACTCGTACACCGCTCGTCGCGGAGGTCGGTGAAGAACAGCGGCAGTTGCTTCGTGGTGAGCATGCCCTTGTAGGTCATCGTGCGACTCGACAGGCCGGTGAAGTAGACGCCGGTGCGAGCCTCGTCGTCGCTCGGCACGTGGCCGGCGCGCTTGCGCAGCGGGTAGACCCGTCGATCGAGATCGATTCCGCCCGGACGCATTCCGTCGACCTCGGGAGCGGTGACGAAGTACTGCGCCATGAAGGGCATGCAGCCGCGGGCCGTCTCACCCAGGTCGGCGCCGTCGGGATCCACGGGCATCGGCCGCCAGCCGAGCGTGACGAGGCCCTCGTCCTCGGCGATCCCCTCCACGCGCCGCATCGCCGCGGCCCTGTCGTCGGCGTCCATGGGGAGGAAGCAGACTCCGGCCGCGAAGGTGCTCCTCCCGTCGGCGTCGGGTGCGGGGAGGTCGAAGTCGACGACCTCGCGCAGCAGGTCGACCGGGAGTTGCATCAGGATGCCCGCGCCGTCGCCGCTGTTGGTCTCCGCGCCGGCGGCACCGCGGTGGTCGAGGTGCTCGAGGGCCAGCAGTCCGTCGGCCACGATGCCGTGGGATCGGCGTCCCTTGATGTCGGTGACCATGGCGACGCCGCACGAATCGGATTCGTGGTCGGGGTCGTACAGACCCTGGGCAACGGGCAGAGCCGAGAACAGCATCGAGGTGTACCTCCGCAGTCCGGAAAAAGTTCGTCCGGGACTGCACCGGCCCGTAGCCGAGTCTAACAGCGGACCCTCAGGTCCACCCTTCGGCGAACGTCGGGACCAGCGGGAATCCGGGCCAGTTGCGCAGGACCGTCCACGCGACCGCGGCGAGTGCGATGACGACGATCGCGGGGACCGGCATCAGCCGCAGTCCACGGCGCCACCGGACCACCAGCCAGAGGACGAGCAACGGCACGCCGACGAGGGCGAACGCGTTGTCGGTGACCGCGGCGCCGAGGTCGCCGTGGAGCAGATCGTGGGTCATGCGGAGCCCGCCGCAGCCGGGACAGTTCCACCCGGTCAGCGCACGGAACGGGCACGGGGGGAAGAGGAAACCCGGGCGGTGCGGATCGGCCAGCCCGATGTAGGCGAGGCTGCCGGCGACCAGTGCGCCGGTGCCGATCGCGATGGCAGGACGGCGCGACGTCGCGCTAGGTGCCATCGCGGAGCGGGCGGCCCTCGGGATCTCGGACCTTGTCGGTCAGGATGAGGACCGCGTCGATGATGCCCCAGATGACCGCGGCGATGCCGCACGTGACGAGTCCGACGACGAGCTGGATGACGCCCATCTTCGTGTCGCCGAGGTAGAAGCGGCCGATGCCCAGGACGCCGACCAGGCCCACCAGCTGGAGCAGTCCGGCGACGAGCTTCGACTTCTCCGAGTACGGCTCACCGGTCAGCGGATGCCGGCCGAAGGGCGCCGACGGGTCGTAGTAGCCGCCGCCGGGCGCGGGCGGCGGGTATTGCGGCGGCTGGCCGGGCTGCGGCTGGTAGCCGGGCGGCGGCGGGTAACCCGGCTGCTGCGGGTAACCCGGCTGCTGCGGGTATCCGGACTGGTCCTGATAGCCGGGTGGCGGCGGGGTGGGCGGCGTCGACGCGGACCAGTCTTCGCGACCACCGAACTGCGGTTCCGTCATGCGCTCAGCATGCCAGACGGGCCCGTCGTCCGGTGGGACCGATCGACGGGACCGCCGGCGTCATCGCCTGGTGCGCTGCCAGAACCGCCGGCGCGGCGGCGGCACGAAGGTGGTGGTGCTCGGCGGCGTCGTGGGCGTCGCGTCCGGGGTCTCGGACTCGGCCGCGACGTCGTCGGCCAGCGCGTCCGCATCGTCGGCACCCTCGGCGGCGGCCGCGTGCACCTCCGCCGCATCACCCTCGGCAGCGACCACCTCGTCACCGTGCACCGAACCCAGACCATCCTCGGGCGCAGCTTCGGTCGACTCGACTTCCGATTCCGGCTCCGGCTCCGGCTCGGTCGTCTCGGACTCGGCCGCCACGTCGTCGGCCAGCGCGTCCGCATCGTCGGCACCCTCGGCGGCGGCCGCGTGCACCTCCGCCGCATCACCCTCGGCAGCGACCACCTCGTCACCGTCCACCGAACCCAGACCATCCTCGGGCGCAGCCTCGGTCGACTCCAGCTCCGACTCCGGCTCGGGCTCCGCGTTCAGCGCCTCGGCGACCTCGGTGCCCTCGACGGCGACGGGTGCGGGTTCGTCACCGACGTCGTCGGCCAATGCGTCTGCGTCGGCGGCACCTTCGACGGCAGCCGCGTGCACCTCCGCCGCGTCACCCTCGGCGGCTACCACCTCGTCACCCTCCACCGAACCCAGACCGTCCTCGGGCGCAGCCTCGGTCGAGTCGGCCTCGCCCGCCACGTCGTCGGCGATGGCCTCGGCGTCCTGGGCGCTCTCGGCAGCGGCCTCGTGCACCTCGACGGCATCGTCCTGGGCCGCGACGACCTCGTCGCCGTCGACCGAGCCCAACCCGTCCTCGGGCCGAGCCGCGCCGGCCTCGGCGTCTGCCTCGTCACCGGCCTCGGCGAACGCCACCGCTTCCGCGATGTCCTCCGACGACGCCGTCTCCACCTGCTCGGCCAGATCCTCGGCCTCGTTCTTCGCCTCCGACGCACCGGGATCGGCGTCGGCCGGGATGTCGTCCGGAACCACGATGGCCACGTCACCGTCCACGCCCACGACCTCGGCGGGCTCACCGGCCACGTCGTCGGCGATGGCGTCGGCATCCCGGGCGCCCTCCGCGGCCGCCTCGTGCACCTCGACCGCGTCGTCCCGAGCCGCATCCACTTCGTCGCCGTCCACCGAACCCAACCCGTCCTCGGGCCGAGCCGCACCGGCCTCGGCGTCTGCCTCGTCACCGGCCTCGGCGAACGCCACCGCTTCCGCGATGTCCTCCGACGACGCCGTCTCCACCTGCTCGGCCAGATCCTCGGCCTCGTTCTTCGCCTCCGACGCGCCGGCATCGGCGTCGGCCGGGATGTCGTCGGGAACCACGATGGCCGTCCGGGTGTCGCCGGTGTCGTCCACGTTCGCGTCGGCCACGTCGTCGGCGGACTGGTCGCGCTCGTCCTCGCGGCTCGCGACGACCGCGGCGGCCACCACACCGGTGGTCGCGGCGGCGGCGGTCACGCCCTCGGCGACGTTCTCGAGCGGCGAGTAGGCGTTGCCCCGCAGCGTCTCCGGCGCCTCGCGGCCCTTGGTCGCGACCATCACGTAGACCACGGCGGCGATGAAGACGAACGTCGAGGTGAACGTGTTCACTCGAATGCCGGTGTCGGCGATGGTGGTCGCGTAGTCGCTGCGCATCAGTTCGATCCAGAAGCGTCCCAGGCAGTAGCCGGCGACGTACAGCGCGAACAGCCGGCCGTGCCCGATCTTGAACCGTCGATCGATCACCAGCAGCAGTGCGACGATCGCCAGGTTCCACAGCAGTTCGTAGAGGAACGTCGGGTGGACGACCTCGACGAGCCGGCCCGTCGACACGCCGTTCAACGAGTCCGGAACCCCTGCGGCGTTGCGGCGTTCGTAGACCTCGAGACCCCACGGCACCGTCGTCGGCCGACCGTAGAGTTCCTGGTTGAAGTAGTTGCCGAGGCGACCGATGGCCTGCGCCAGCAGGATTCCGGGCGCGATGGCGTCACCGAATGCGGGCAGCGGTATCCCCTTCTTCCGGCACCCGATCCACGCACCCACGCCGCCCAGCGCGACGGCACCCCAGATGCCGAGGCCACCGTCCCAGATGCGCAGGGCAGCGCCGAACCCCCTGCCGGTGGGACCGAAGTACGTGGTCCAGTCGGTGAGGACGTGATAGAGGCGGCCGCCGATGAGACCGAACGGCACCGCGTACAGGGCGATGTCGTAGATGACGCCGGGCTCGCCCCCGCGGGCGGTCCAACGCCGATCGCCGAGGATGAGGGCGGCCACGATGCCGGCGAGGATGCACAGCGCGTAGGCCCGCAACGGGAACGCGCCGAGGTGCCAGACGCCCTGGTCGGGACTCGGGATGTAGGCCAGCAGTGTCGTCGTCACGCGGAGACCCTCTGTCGGACGCCCTCGGCGAGTTCCGCGGTGAGCGCCCGCACGGCGGGCAGACCGTCGGCGAGTGCGGTGACGAGCGCCGACCCCACGATCACGCCGTCGGCATAGGCGCCGATTTCGGCGGCCTGCTCACGGGAGCGCACGCCCAGGCCGACGCCGACCGGGATGTCAGAGATCTCCTTGGCGCGGGCGACCAGTTCCGGCGCGGCGTTGGACACGACGTCGCGCGCACCCGTCACACCCATCGTGGAGGCGGCGTAGACGAAGCCGCGGGACGCCTCGACCGTCGCGGCGAGCCGTTCGGGCGTGGACGACGGCGCGATCAGGAAGATGCGGTCGAGACCGTGTTCGTCGGACGCGGCCATCCACTCGTCGGCCTCGTCGGGGATCAGGTCGGGCGTGATCAGCCCGAGCCCGCCGGCGGAAGCCAGGTCGCGGGCGAAGGAGTCGATGCCCCAGCGCAGCACCGGGTTCCAGTAGGTCATGACGACCGCGCGGCCGCCGGCGTCGCTGATCGCCTCGACCGCCGCGAGTGCGTCGCGCACCCGGACGCCGTTGCGCAGCGCCGTCTCGGTGGCGGCGGCGATGGTGGGCCCGTCCATCCCGGGATCGGAGTACGCGACCCCGACTTCGATGATGTCGCAGCCGGATTCCACCATGGCGACCATGGCCTCGATGGACGTCGACACGTCCGGGTAGCCGGTGGGCAGGTAGCCGATCAGCGCCGAGCGGTCCTCGGCACGGCACGTCGCGAAGATGTCTGACAGCGTGCCGGTCATGTCGTCGGTCCCTTGTCGTCCAGCAGGTCGAACCACTTGGCGGCGGTCTCCACGTCCTTGTCGCCGCGGCCGGACAGGTTGATCAGGATGATCGACCCGGGGCCGAGCTCGACGCCGAGCTTGAGCGCGCCGGCGATCGCGTGCGCCGACTCGATGGCCGGGATGATGCCCTCGGCGCGGCACAGCAGGGCCAGCGCATCCATCGCCTCGGTGTCGGTGATCGGGAGGTACTGCGCGCGACCCAGGTCCTTGAGGTACGCGTGCTCGGGCCCGACGCCCGGGTAGTCCAGGCCCGCCGAGATCGAGTGCGACTCGATGGTCTGGCCGTCCTCGTCCTGCAGCAGGTAGGAGAACGAGCCCTGGAACGCACCCGGCGTCCCGCCGGTGAAGGTGGCGGCGTGCCGACCGGTTTCGACGCCGTCACCGGCGGCCTCGTATCCGACGAGCCGGACCGCGGGATCGTCGATGAAGCTGTGGAAGATCCCGATCGCGTTGGATCCGCCGCCGATGCAGGCGGTGACCGCATCCGGCAGGCGTCCGGCCTGATCCAGGATCTGCGCGCGGGCCTCCATGCCGATGATGCGCTGGAAGTCGCGGACCATCGTCGGGAACGGGTGCGGTCCCGCGGCCGTGCCGAAGCAGTAGTAGGTCTCGTCGGCGTTGGACACCCAGTCGCGGAACGCCTCGTTGATGGCGTCCTTCAGCGTCTTGGAGCCGGACTCCACGGAGACCACGCGGGCGCCGAGCAGGCGCATCCGTGCCACGTTGAGCGCCTGGCGGGCGGTGTCGACCGCGCCCATGTAGACGACGCACTCGAGCCCCAGCAGCGCGCACGCCGTGGCGGTGGCCACGCCGTGCTGGCCCGCGCCGGTCTCGGCGATGACGCGCTTCTTGCCCATCTGACGTGCCAGCAGGGCCTGACCGAGGACGTTGTTGATCTTGTGAGACCCGGTGTGGTTGAGGTCTTCTCGCTTCAGAAAGAGACGTGCTCCACCGGCGTGCTCGCTGAGCCGCTCCGCCTCGTAGAGCGGTGAGGGACGGCCGGTGTAGTGCCGCTGCAGATCGTCGAGTTCGTCGAGGAACGTCTGGTCGGTGCGCGCCTTCTCGTAGGCGGCGGTGACCTCCTCGATGACGGCCATCAGCGCTTCGGCGACCAGACGGCCGCCGTACGCGCCGAAGTGCCCCCGGGCGTCGGGATCGTGGGCGGTGGGTTCGGCGATGGCCGCGCTCGAGCGCGGCAATTCAGGACCGGATGACAAGGACATCTCGACTTCTCTCCGCGCAAGCGGCTCTTCGCCAGGTCAGCGAGAGGGTTTTGGGCAGGACGGGTGAGTACCCGCCGTGACCAGGTCGGCAACCGCACTGCGCGGATCGCCACTGGTGACGAGTCCCTCACCGACGAGGACGGCATCGGCGCCGGCTCCCGCGTAGGCCAGCAGGTCGGCCGTGCCGCGCACGCCGGACTCGGCGACGCGGATGACATTGGAGGGCAGACCGGGTGCGATGCGGGCGA
The DNA here is from genome assembly GCF_056679845.1 of Mycobacterium sp. PTI7. NCBI lineage: Bacteria > Bacillati > Actinomycetota > Actinomycetes > Mycobacteriales > Mycobacteriaceae > Mycobacterium > Mycobacterium sp. PTI7. The sequence continues at coordinate 1,725,983 of NZ_CM155252.1, read as the reverse complement.
AGCAGTCGCGGTCGACCTCGAGGGTCTTCAGGTCGCGTGCGTTGACGCCGATCACGCGCGCACCGGCGGACAGCGCACGGTCCGCCTCCTCCTCGGTGTGGACCTCGACGAGCGCGGTCATCCCGAGGGATTCGGTGCGGTCGATCATCGACACCAGAGCCTGCTGCTCGAGGGCGGCGACGATCAGCAGCAGCATGTCGGCACCGTGCGCACGGGCCTCGTGGATCTGGTACGGACCGATGACGAAGTCCTTGCGCAGCACGGGAATCGACACCGCGGCGCGCACGGCGTCGAGGTCGTCGAGCGATCCGTGGAAGCGACGCTCCTCGGTGAGGACGCTGATCACGCGGGCGCCACCGGACTGATAGGCCCGGGCCAGATCGGCGGGATCGGCGATGGAGGCCAGCGCGCCGCGGGACGGGCTCGCGCGCTTGACCTCGGCGATGACCCCGATGCCGTCCTCGCGCAGCGCAGCGAGCACGTCACGCGGAGGCGCGGCGTGCTTGGCCTTGTCCTTGACGTCGGCCAGGCTGAGCGCGGCCTCGCGGACGGCAACGTCGGCGCGGACTCCCTCGATGATGGAGTCGAGCACGGTGCCCGTCATGAGCCGTCGGTGTCCTTCCGGGAATTACCGGCCACCCCGATGCCGCCGGATTCTTCTGCTTCGAAGCGTAACCGCCGACGAGCCGTCCGTCGTCACCGACCCTCGGTGCGCTCCGTGGTCGGGTCGCGCCCCTCGTCGAGGGCATCCCAGATCATCCGCTCGCTCATCCCGGCCCCCGCGGGACCCTCGGCATCGCGGATCGCGTCCTCGCGCCGGGTCGCGGGCGCGACGTACTTCGACGCCGCGGCCGGCCGGGTCGCCGCCCGCAGCAGCAGCACCGCGCCGGCCAGGGTGAGCACCGCTGCCACCAGCACCAGCACCGCGCCGGAGTACTGCCGATCGCTCGCCGTCAGCGCGACCACCGGCACGTCGGCCACCGACGCGGCGTATTCGGCGACGTCCGGCATCACCCACAGCGAGATGGCCAGGTACGCCATCCCCGCGCTCACCACGGCGAGCAGCACCGCCAGGATGCGCAGCGCCCAGCCCCGGACCGCCAGCGGCGCGAGCGTGGCCGCAGCGAGCAGCGCCGCCACCGGCACCAGCGCCGCGGACCAGGTCGAACCCGTCAGCGTCGTCGTCTTCGGCTGGCCGAGCCCGTCGGCCGACTCGAGCACCGCCCACGTCATCCGCGACGCACCCCAGACGCCGACTGCCGCCAGCAGCAGGAGCAGCTGCCCGATGCGCGTCACGGCTCGGCCAGGGTCTCGGCGGCGGCGATGGCGCTGAGCACGGCCCGCGCCTTGCTGGCCGCCTCGTTGAACTCGTACGGGCCGTTGGAGTCGGCCACGACTCCCCCGCCTGCCTGCACGTAGGCGGTGCCCGACCGCATGAGCGCCGTCCGGATCGCGATCGCGAAGTCGGCGTTGCCCGCGAAGTCGAGATAGCCCAGCACGCCGCCGTAGAGACCGCGGCGGGTCTTCTCGACCTCCTCGATGAGCTGCATGGCCCGGACCTTCGGCGCGCCCGACAGGGTGCCCGCCGGGAAGCAGGCCGTGACGGCGTCGAGGGCGGTCCTGCCCTCGGCGAGGTGGCCGGTGACCGTCGAGACGAGGTGCATGACGTGGCTGTAGCGCTCGATGTGGCTGTAGTCCTCGACGCGGACGGTCCCCGGCCGGCACACCCGGCCCAGGTCGTTGCGGCCAAGATCCACCAGCATCAGGTGCTCGGCGCGTTCCTTCTCGTCGGAGAGGAGTTCCTTCTCGAGCAGGACGTCCTCCTCCTCGGTGTCCCCACGCCAGCGGGTGCCGGCGATCGGATGGGTGGTCGCCTTGCCGTCGGCGACCGTGACGAGCGCCTCGGGACTGGACCCCACGACCGAGAAGTCGAGGTTGCCGTCCGCGTCCGGCACGTTGAGCAGGTACATGTACGGGCTGGGGTTGGTGACCCGCAGCATCCGGTAGACGTCCAGCGGATCGGCGGCGGTGTCCATCTCGAACCGCTGCGACGGCACCACCTGAAATGCCTCGCCGGCCTCGATGTCGCCGACGAGTTTGTCGACGATCGCCGTGTACTCCTCGACCGTGCGCTGCGAGCGGTGGGTGGGCGTGGGCCGGCTGAAGGTGGCGACGGTCGATCCGAGCGGCTTGGCCAGCGCCGCCGTCATCACGTCGAGGCGGCGCACCGCGTCGTCGTAGGCCTCGTCGACGCGCTCGTCGGTGCCGTTCCAGTTCACCGCGTTCGCGATCAGGGTGATGGTGCCCTCGTGGTGGTCCACGGCGGCCACGTCGGTGGCCAGCAACAGCAGCATGTCGGGCAGCCCGAGGTCGTCGACGGCGAGTTCGGGCAGGCGCTCGAGCCGACGCACCATGTCGTAGGCGAAGAAGCCGACCAGGCCGCTGGACAGCGGCGGCAGACCGGGCAGCTGGGCGGTCTCCAGCAGCTCCAGGGTCGCGCGCACCGCGCGCAGCGGATCGCCGCCGCTCGGGGCGTCCCGGGGCGTGACCCCGAGCCACACGGCCTCGCCGTCGCGGACGGTCAGCGCCGACGGGGCGCCGGCACCGATGAAGGACCAGCGCGACCACGACCGTCCGTTCTCGGCGGACTCCAGCAAGAAGGTGCCCGGCCGGTTGTCGGCCAGCTTCCGGTAGGCCGACAGCGGGGTCTCGCTGTCCGCGAGCAGCTTGCGGGTCACGGGCACCACGCGATGCTCGGCGGCGAGCGCCCGGAAGTCCTCGCGCGAGGTCGTGACGGCGAGCGTGGATGGCAGGGCGGTCGAGGGCACGGGTCGATTCTCCCAGATCGGGGACCGGCTGCCGCGAGACAGCTAGCCGAACGCCGACGCCAGGGGCGTGGACGCGCCCGGCTCGACGGGCTCGGTCAGCACGACCGGCGCCTGCGCCATGAACCTCGGCGTGCGGCCGCGATGCTCGTCGGCGGCGTGCACGGTGAACGGGTGCACCAGATAGACGTCGCCGGGCGCACCGGTGGCGTGGTGCACCGGTCGGCCCGCACTGGCCCGATCGACGATCGGTCCGGCCACGAACGGGTCCAGTCCCTCGGCGCCGAGGACGCGCGCGACGTCGCGGTGCGATCCCGCCCGGATCCTCGTCGGCGCGTCGTCGGGGCCGACGTCGGACAGCAGGGTGAGCACCAGCACGGTGTGCGGCCGTCCGCTGACCGTCCAGGCCCCGTCCGGTCCCGGCGTGTTCGCGTCGACGTGCCAGCCCCGGTCGTCCGCCGTCGGCGGGACCGGGAACCGGACCGGGACGTTGCCCACCGACCCGCGCGGCCGCCACCGACCCGCGCCGCAGACGGTGTCCAGGGCGGCCGCCAGCACCGGACTGGCGACCAACTCACCGAACGGACCCGCACCGGTGAGGTCGGCCGTCCACCGCACCGGCTCCGTCCACGCGCCGTCGGGCGACAGTCCCAGTCGGTTCCACAGCAGGTCCCGCGCGGCGTCGGCGACGGCACGCGGGACGGTGCGCTCCACCCGCACGTAGCCGTGCGCGAGAAAGGCGTCGAGGTCGGTCATCGGTGCGAGCCTCGCATCGCGGTCGGCGGGCCGCCAGCGAATTTCCGGGCGTAACGTCTTCGATCATGACCTCTCTCAAGCAGGGTGACCGCGTCGACGAGTTCGAGCTTCCCGATCAGACGGGCACCGTGCGGAGCCTGACCGGTCTGCTCGCCGACGGGCCCGTCGTGCTGTTCTTCTACCCCGCCGCGATGACGCCGGGATGCACCAAGGAGGCCTGCCACTTCCGCGACCTCGCCTCGGAGTTCGCCGCAGTCGGCGCGAGCCGGGTCGGCATCAGCGCCGACGCCGTCGCCAAGCAGGCCCAGTTCGCCGAGCAGCAGAAGTTCGACTACCCGCTGCTGTCCGACGCCGACGGGACGGTCGCCACCCGGTTCGGCGTCAAGCGCGGACTGCTGGGGAAGCTGATGCCCGTCAAGCGCACCACCTTCGTCATCGACACCGACCGCACCGTGCTCGAGGTGATCGCCAGCGAGTTCAGCATGGACACCCACGCCGACAAGGCGCTGGAGGTGCTGCGGCAACGTCAGTCCGCCTGATGGGTCCGGTCCTCGAACTCGCCGACGTCACGTTCCGCCGCGACGGCAAGCAGATCATCGACGGCATCTCGCTGACGGTCGCCGCCGGTGAGCACTGGGCGCTGCTGGGTCCCAACGGCGCGGGCAAGAGCACGCTGCTCGGTTTCTGTGCGGCGCAGACGTTCCCGACGACGGGAACGGTGCGGGTGCTCGACGCCCAGATGGGCCGGGTCGACCTGTCGGCCCTGCGCCACCACATCGGCCACGTCGACCCCAGACACCGGCTGCGGAGTCCGTTGACCGTGCGCGAGGTGGTGCTGACGGGCATCACCGCCACGGTCGACCTGCCGATGCGGTGGGCGCCGACGGCCGACGAGGTCGCGCGTGCCGACGCGATGGTCGAGTCGGTGGGCCTGCGGCTGCGAGCCGACGACCAGTGGCCGACGCTGTCGCAGGGCGAGCGCGGCCGAGCGCTGATCGCACGAGCCCTGGTGTCCGAGCCGCGCCTGCTCCTGCTCGACGAACCGACCACGGGCCTCGACGTCGCCGCACGCGAACAACTGCTGGAGACCATGGACGCACTCGACGACACCCATCCCGACGTGGCGTCGATCCTGGTGACCCATCATCTCGAGGAGCTGCCGACCACCACGACGCACGCCATCCTCATCGCCGACGGCCGGACGGTGGCGTCGGGTCCGGCACGGGAGGTGGTGACCACCGACCACGTGACGGCCGCGTTCGCGTACCCCGTCGAGGTCGGATTCTCCGACGGCCGGTGGAGCGCCCGCGCGAAGTCGAGCCACCGGTGATCGCCCGTCTCGGCGCGACGGCCGTCGCGGGTATCGCCCTCGCCGCCGCCCTCGCGGGCTGCTCGGGGTCCTCGCCATCCGCCGACGCACCCGCGACCGCCTCGACCGACCCGGCGTCGTCATCGGCGCCGGCCGCTCCCGCGACGCCGCGGCCGCTCTCCGACTTCGTCGAGGACGCCACCGCGCCCGGCCAGAACCCGTTCTACTCCTTTGGGACACCGAGCGGCCAGATCCAGTGCCGGGTGGTGGACGGCAGCCTGGCGTGCCAGACCGACGAGCATCCGCACACCGTCGCCGAGAGCGCGCTGTGCGGCTTCTATCCGGGCGAGGAACAGGGACGAGCGCGGCGGTTCGGGTTCCTGGAGCAGCGACCGACGCCATGCGCGACCATCATCCAGGGCGACGGCTTCCGCTCACCGCACACGCTGGCCTACGACGAGGCGGTGTCCGCCGACCTGTCGCCGGGGCGCACGGTCACCTGTTCGTCGGCCGTCGAGGGGCTGACGTGCACCCTGGCCGGCGGAACCGGGCCGCGGGGCTTCGTCCTGTCGGTCGACGCGTTCACCGTCTTCTGACGTCGGCCCGACCGGCTAGCGCTCCGGCGCCAGCAGTTCGTCGGCGTCGAAGCACGTGTGCTCGCCGGTGTGGCAGGCCGCGCCCACCTGGTCCACGTCGAGAAGCACCGTGTCGCCGTCGCAGTCGAGACGCACCGAGTGCACGTACTGCGTGTGGCCCGACGTCTCCCCCTTGACCCAGTACTCGCCGCGCGACCGCGAGAAGTAGGTGGCCTTGCGCGTCGCCAGGGTGCGGGCCAGCGCCTCGTCGTCCATCCACGCCACCATCAGCACCTGGCCGGTGCCGTGTTCCTGCGCCACGGCGGCGAACAGGCCGTCGGCGTTGCGCTTCAGCCGCCCCGCGACGTTCGGATCCAAGCTCATCGGGCCACACCGCTCTTCGCGCGAGCGCTCATCGCACCACGATCCCTTCCGCGGCCATCGCCGACTTCACCTGGCCGATGGTGAGTTCCTTGAAGTGGAAGACGCTCGCCGCGAGCACCGCGTCGGCGCCGGCCTCGACCGCATGCGCGAAGTCACCGGCCGATCCCGCACCGCCGCTGGCGATCACCGGCACCGTCACCGCGGCGCGGACGGCCCGCAGCATCGCCAGGTCGAAGCCGGCCTTGGTGCCGTCGGCGTCCATCGAGTTGAGCAGGATCTCGCCGACGCCCAGTTCCGCTCCGCGCCTGGCCCATTCGACGGCGTCGATGCCGGTGCCGCGGCGGCCGCCGTGCGTGGTGACTTCCCACCCGGACGGGGTGGGCGTCGAGCCGGCCGGCACGGTGCGGGCGTCGACCGACAGCACGATGCACTGCGAACCGAACTGGCGGGACAGTTCCGCCAGCAGTTCCGGCCGCGAGATGGCCGCGGTGTTGACCGACACCTTGTCGGCACCGGCGCGCAGCAGCGTGTCGACGTCGTCGATGGAGCGCACGCCACCGCCGACGGTGAGCGGGATGAAGACCTGTTCCGCGGTGCGCCGCACCACCTCGAGCATCGTGCTGCGGCCCGAGGACGATGCCGTGACGTCCAGGAAGGTGAGTTCGTCGGCGCCCTCGGCGTCGTAGACGGCGGCCAACTCCACGGGATCGCCTGCGTCGCGGAGGTTCTCGAAGTTCACGCCCTTGACCACGCGGCCCGCGTCGACGTCGAGGCACGGGATGACGCGGACGGCCAGGCTGTCGCCTGCCGTGCCGTCGTGGTTCACCGGTAGTCCTCCGGCGACCCGATCGACTGGGCGATCTCGAGGATCTCGGCGTGGACGTCGGGTGCGCCGCCGACCGCCGACAGCGAGGACGGCGTCCACCGTTCGCCGGCGAGGTCGGTGACCACGCCTCCCGCGGCGCGGACCAGCGCCACCCCCGCGGCGTGGTCCCACACGTGGTGACCGAAGCTGATCGCGCCGCCGAGGATTCCCGCTGCGGCATAGGCGAAGTCGACGCCGGTGGCACCGTGCATGCGGATGCGCGAACACTTGCGACTGAGCTTCTCGAGGAACGCCACCCGGTACGGGCCGGGGAAGCGACCGCGGGAGGCGATGTTGAACGTGCCGGAGCCCACGATGCACTCCGAGAGGTTGGCCGAGCCGAGCCGCGGCTGCTCGACGCCGTTGAGGTACAGCGGCTGTCCGACGACCGCGGTGTAGCGCTGATCGGTGAACGGCAACCACGTCAGGCCCGCCACCGGCTCGCCGTCGCGGAGCAGACCCAGCAGGATCGCCGCGGTGGGCAGGCCCGCCGCGTAGTTGAAGGTGCCGTCGATCGGGTCGAGCACCCACACCAGGTGGGAGTCGATGTCGGCGCCGCCGAACTCCTCGCCGTGCACGCCGATGCCGGTGGCCGATTCGAGTGCGGCCACCACTTGGCGCTCGATGGCGAGGTCGACCTCGGTGGCGAAGTCGTCGCCCTTCTTGGCGACGGCGGACTGCGCGCGGTGTCCTTCGATGAACGGCGTGGCGGCCTCGTCGAGGATCCCCGTGGCCAGGCTCACCAGGGCGTCGAGGTCCACGTCGTCCGGCGCTGTGTCGTCCATGACCGGCCGCCTAGCGACTGACCGCGTCCAACGCCTGCGGCAGCGTGAACCGCCCGGCGTAGAGCGCCTTGCCGACGATCGCCCCTTCGACACCGCGGCCGGTGAGGGTGGCGATGGCCTCGAGGTCGGCGATGCTGGACACGCCGCCGGACGCGATCACCGGCGCCCCGGTGCGGTCGGCGACCTGGCCGAGCAGGTCGAGGTTGGGCCCGTCGAGCGTGCCGTCCTTGGTGACGTCGGTGACGACGAAGCGCGAGCAGCCCTCGCGGTCGAGGCGTTCCAGGACGTCCCACAGGTCGCCGCCGTCGGTCTCCCACCCGCGGCCGCGGAGACGGTGCTGCCCGTCGACGATCTTCACGTCCAGCCCGACCGCGACCTTGTCGCCGTGCTCGGCGATCACCTTGGCGCACCACTGCGGGTTCTCCAGCGCCGCGGTGCCGAGGTTGACCCGCGCGCAGCCCGCGGCGAGGGCCGCGGTGAGCGAGTCGTCGTCGCGGATGCCGCCGGACAGTTCGACGGCCACGTCGAGCTTCGCGATGACCTCGGCGAGCAGTTCGCGGTTGGAGCCGCGGCCGAACGCCGCGTCGAGGTCCACCAGGTGGATCCACTCGGCGCCGTCGCGCTGCCAGCCGAGAGCGGCGTCGAGCGCGGAGCCGTAGTCGGTCTCGCTGCCGGCCACGCCCTGGACGAGGCGGACGGCCTTGCCCTCGACGACGTCGACGGCGGGCAGCAGGATCAGCGGGTTCTCAGCAGACACGTCGGATCACCCTAGTTCCTTCAGCCAGTTGGCCAGCAGGGCCGCACCGGCGTCGCCGCTCTTCTCGGGGTGGAACTGGGTGGCCCACAGCGGCCCGTCCTCCACCGCGGCCAGGAATCGCACGTGGTGGTCGGCCCAGGTGAGCTTTGCGGCCGGATCCCCCTCCCACGTCTGCGCGGCGTAGGAGTGCACGAAGTAGAAGCGGGTCTCGGGGTCCAGACCGGCGAACAGCCTGGTGTCCTCCGGCGCCTTCACCACGTTCCATCCCATGTGCGGGATGACGGGCGCGTCGAGCCGGACCACCGAACCGGGCCACTGGGCACAGCCCACCGATTCGACGCCGAACTCGACGCCCCGGGCGAACAGGATCTGCATGCCGACGCAGACCCCCATGACGGGCTGGTCGTTGGCCAGCCGCGCGGCGATGATCTTCTCGCCGCCGATCTCGCGCAGGCCGGTCATGCACGCCTCGTAGGCCCCGACGCCGGGCACCATCAGCCCGTCGGCGGCCGCGGCGGCGGCCGGGTCCGCGGTGACCACCACGTCGGCGCCCACGCGTTCCAGGGCGCGCTGCGCGGACCGCAGGTTGCCCGAACCGTAGTCGAGGACGACGACGGACTTCTTGGTCACAGAGTGCCCTTGGTGGACGGCACGCCCGAGACGCGCGGATCCGGCTCGACGGCCTGACGAAGCGCGCGGGCGACGGCCTTGAACTCGGCCTCGGTGATGTGGTGCGGATCGCGACCGTACAGCGTGCGGACGTGCAGGGCGATCCGCGCGTTGTAGGCCAGCGACTCGAAGACGTGGCGGTTGATCACCGTGTGGTACGGCGCGCTGGAACCCGCAATCGTGAAGTGCACCATGAACTCCGGCTCGCCGGTGTGCACGAAGTAGGGCCTGCCCGACACGTCGACGGCAGCGTGCGCCAGCGTCTCGTCCATCGGGATGAAGGCGTCGCCGAAGCGACGGATGCCGCGCTTGTCGCCGAGCGCCTCACCGAGCGCCTGACCCAGCACGATCGCGGTGTCCTCGACGGTGTGGTGGCCCTCGATCTCGACGTCACCCGTGGCATGGACCGTCAGGTCGAAGCTGGCGTGGCTGCCCAGCGAGGTGAGCATGTGGTCGAAGAACGGCACGCCGGTGCTGATGTCGGTCCTACCGGTGCCGTCGAGGTCGATCTCGACGACGATGTCGGATTCCTTCGTCTTGCGTTCGACCCTCGCGCGGCGAGCCGGTGCGTTCGCCGGACTGTTCATCGTGGCACTCCTTGGGGGCTGCTGGTGGTCGTCAGGTGGGTCTCCGCCAGCCGGGCGCTCGCGTCGAGGAACACGTCGTTCTCCTCGTCGATGCCGACGGTGGCACGCAGGTAACCGGGGATGCCCACGTCGCGGATCAACACGCCGTCGTCCAGGTAGCGCTGCCAGGCGGCGGGGGCGTCGGCGAACTCGCCGAACAGGACGAAGTTCGCGTCGCTGGGAATGACCCGGAAACCCATGGTGGACAACGCGTCCGCGATGCGGTTGCGCTCGGAGATCAGCGTCGCGACGCTGCCCAGGGTGTCGTCGGCGTGGCGCAGCGCGGCCCGCGCCGCAACCTGCGTCACCACCGACAGGTGGTAGGGCAGCCGGACCAGCAGCAGGGCGTCGACGACCGCGGGAGACGCGACCAGGTACCCGAGCCGGCCGCCCGCGAACGCGAACGCCTTGCTCATGGTGCGCGTCACGACGAGCTTGGCGGGGAAGTCCGCGAGCAGGTGCACGGCACTGGGCTCGGAGGAGAACTCGCCGTACGCCTCGTCGACGATGACGATGCCCGGCGCGGCCTCCAGCAGCCGGCGCAGGTCGGCCAGCGAAACGCTCTGTCCGGACGGGTTGTTGGGGCTGGCCACGAAGACCACGTCGGGCCGGCGCTCGGTGACGGCCGCGACCGCGACCTCGACGTCGAGACCGAAGTCTGCCGAACGGCTCGCCTCCAGCCAGTCGGTCTGCGTGCCGTCGGAGATGATCGGATGCATCGAGTACGACGGCACGAACCCCAGCGCACTGCGCCCGGGACCGCCGAACGCCTGCAGGAGCTGCTGCAGGATCTCGTTGGATCCGTTTGCGGCCCAGACGTTGTCCGTGCCGACGGCCACCCCGGTCTGGGTGGTCAGGTAGCCGGCGAGGTCGCTGCGCAGGAGCACCGCGTCGCGGTCGGGATACCGGTGCAGTTCCGAGGCGGCGTCGCGCACCGAGGCGGCCACGTCGTCGATGAGCGCCTGGGTGGGCGGATGCGGGTTCTCGTTCGTGTTGAGCCGCACGGGAACCGACAGTTGCGGGGCGCCGTAGGGCGACTTGCCGCGCAGGTCGTCTCGCAGGGGCAGGTCGTCGAGCGTGATCCGTCGGGTCACTTGCTGAACCTCCGCCGAACCGCCTCACCGTGGGCCGGCAGGTTCTCGGCGTTGGCCAGCGTGATGACGTGACCAGCGACGTCCTTGAGGGCCGCCTCGTCGTAGTCGACGACGTGGATGCCACGCAGGAACGTCTGGACGGACAGACCGCTCGAGTGCCGCGCACACCCGGCGGTGGGCAGCACGTGGTTGGAGCCCGCGCAGTAGTCGCCGAGGCTGACGGGCGACCACGCGCCCACGAAGATGGCTCCGGCCGAACGGATCCGGCGCGCGACGGCGGCGGCGTCCACCGTCTGGATCTCGAGGTGCTCGGCGGCGTAGGCGTTGACCACGCGGATCCCGGTGTCGAGGTCGTCGACCAGCACGATGGCCGACTGCTCCCCGGACAGCGCGGTGGTCACGCGCTCGCGGTGCACGGTGGTGGCCAGCTGTGCGGCCAGCTCGACATCGGTGGCGTCGGCCAGTTCCGGGCTGGTGGTGACGAGCACCGAGGCGGCCATCGCGTCGTGCTCGGCCTGGCTGATCAGGTCGGCGGCGACGTGGACGGGGTCGGCCGAGTGGTCGGCGAGGATGCCGATCTCGGTGGGGCCCGCCTCGGAGTCGATGCCGACCTCGGACCGGCAGATCCGCTTGGCGGCGGTGACGTAGATGTTGCCGGGGCCGGTGATCATGTCGACGGGTGCGAGTTCGGTGCCGTCGGTGTCGGTGCCGCCGTAGGCCATCAGCGCCACGCCCTGCGCGCCGCCGACCGCCCACACCTCCTCGACGCCGAGCAGTGCCGCGGCGGCGAGGATGGTCGGGTGCGGCAGGCCGTGAAAGCGCCCACCCGGATCCGACTGCGGCGGACTCGCGATGACCAGCGAGTCGACCTCCGCGATCTGGGCAGGCACCACGTTCATCACGACGCTCGACGGATAGACCGCGTTGCCGCCGGGAACGTACAGGCCGACCCGCTCGACGGGCAGCCACCGCTCGGTGACGGTGGCGCCGGGGCCGAGCGTGGTCGTGGTCTCGGTGCGGCGCTGGTCGGCGTGCACGGCGCGGGTCCGCTCGATCGCGACCTCCAGCGCGGCGCGCACCTCCGGGTCCAGCGTCTCGAGCGCGGCCGTCAGGCCGGCCGTGGGCACGCGGACCGCCGCGGGCCGCAGGCCGTCGAAGCGTTCGCCGTACTCGAGCGCCGCCTCGGCACCCCGTTCCACGACCGCGTCGACGATGGGTCGCACCGTGGGGAGGACCGAGTCGACGTCGACGCCGCCGCGGGGCAGCACGGCCCGCAGCCGGGCCACCGACAGCGTCTCGCCCCGCAGGTCGATGCGGCGCAACGTCGGGGACGTCCCGGCGACTTCGTCCGAATCAGGTGACGAGCTGTTCACGGCTACCTCCATGCTGTCTATTGTCCCAGAGCAGACCAAATCGAATTCGGGAGCCGTCATGTCCACGTCGTCGTCGAGGAAAGACCACCCCAACAACGCACCGGGCGTACCCATGCTGATGCCGGTGTGGTTGGAGCGCTTTCAGATCAAGTACGTCAACCCGCTGCTGCGGCCGCTGTCCAAGCGGATGCCGGGCTTCGCGGTGATCAGCCATCGCGGGCGCACCTCGGGCCGGCCGTTCGAGACCATCGTCACCGCGTACCGCAAGGACGACGTCATCGCCATCGGGCTGATGCACGGCAAGACCAACTGGGTGAAGAACGTGCTGGCCGCCGGCGAGGCCGACATCCACGTCGGTCGGCAGGACCTGCACCTGGTCAACCCGCGCGTGCTGCCCGCGGGCACGGTGGATCCGACGCTGCCGCGGATGGCGCGCACGCTCGCCAAGCGGCAGGGCACCTTCGTCGCCGACGTCGCTGCCGCACCGCGCGCCTGAAAGTCGCTTGAGCGGTGCCGCGCCCGGCTGCGACACTTCGAGCCATGACGTGGGAACTGTGGCTGGCCTTCCTCGGTGCGGCGATCCTGATCGCTATCTCGCCGGGTGCGGGCGCCATCCAGTCCATGGCTACCGGGCTGACCCACGGCGTGCGCCGCGGGTACTGGAGCATCCTCGGCCTCGAGGTGGGGCTGATGCTGCAGCTCGCGCTCGTGGCACTAGGCCTGGGCGCCGTCGTCACCAGCTCCATCGTGGCGTTCACCGTGATCAAGTGGGTGGGCGTCGCATACCTGCTGTACCTGGCGGTCCGGCAGTGGCGCGCGGCCACGCACGACCTCGGCGAGAAACTCGACGCCGGCCACGACGGCGGCAGGCTGGCACTGGTCGCCCGGGGCTTCCTGGTGAACGCCACCAACCCCAAGGGCCTGGTCTTCTTCCTCGCCGTGCTGCCGCAGTTCGTGGTGCCGACGGCTCCGCTGCTCCCCCAGTACCTCGCGATCGGCGTCACGATGATCGCGGTCGACGTCGTGGTCATGGGCCTGTACACGCGGCTGTCGGTGCGGTTGCTGCGCATCATGCACACCCCCCGCCGGCAGACGCTGGTCAACCGCGTGTTCTCCGGACTGTTCGCGACGGCGGCGGTCCTGCTGTCCCTGGTGCGGCGCGCCGCGACCGCCTGACGGTCCCGTCGCCCAGTCCCGGGGGGATGATTCCAGTGACGTCGTCGAGCTGTCTTTGCGTCCCTCCTAGCTCGCTGAAATGACGTCGCCGTCGATCTGGGCAAATTAACCGGCGATTTCGTGAACGGATGTTTACCTGTGCCCGCGGGTGCGGTACAAACGATCGGTCACACACATCGCCGACGCACGGGAGAGCACCGGATGTCCTTGGGGACGAGTACCGCCAGCCGATCCACGATCTTCACCGCCGCACTGGCCGTCGGGGTGATCACGGCCGTCGGCAGCTCCGCCCCCGGTGGCGTCCGACCCGCTCCGGAACCCACTACAGCCGCGGCGTACGCACCCGCCCTCACTGCACTGGCCACGCCGACCGGCCTGCTGGAGGCGAGCCTCGTCGGGCCCGCCGCCGCTGCCGCGTCGACGACTACGACCGCCGGCACCGCCGTCCCCGGCGCGGACGCCACCGGCGCGGTCTCCGGCGGCGGGGCCGCACCGGCCCGCACCGGCTTCGTCGCGATCCCCGCACTGCGCACGGCGGCTCCGTCCGCGCCGACGGGCGGCGGCCCGGCAGACAATGGCCGGTCGGCCCTGGCGCCGTCGGCGACGCTGGCGACCACCCCGTCGCTGTTCCTCGCGCCCGGCGCACCGACGTCCGCGATCCCCGCCCCCGCGCTCGGCGACGTCGTCGGCGCGATGTTCAAGATCTTCGTCAGCAACGGCGGGCCGGGTGAGAACGGCGGCCTGCTGATCGGCAACGGCGGCGACGGTCTGCCCGGCCAGAACGGCGGCAACGGCGGACTCCTGCTCGGCAACGGCGGCAACGGCGGGTTCGGCACGCGCGGCGGCAACGGCGGCGACGGCGGCAACGCCGGACTGTTCGGCAACGGCGGCACCGGCGGAACCGGATCGATCATCGCCGTCGGCTTCGGCAACGCGTCCGGAGGCGACGGCGGCCGCGGCGGCAACGGCGGCATGGTGGCGGGCACCGGCGGCGCAGGCGGTGCGGGCGGCGTCGCGTACACGGTCGCCGGCAACGCCACCGGAGGCGACGGCGGCGCGGGCGGCAGCGGCGGCGGATTCTCCGGCGACGGCGGGTCCGGCGGCGAGGGTGGCCAGGCTCAGGGCACCGGCACGGCCACCGGCGGCGCCGGCGGTAACGGCGGGTCGGCGGGCACCGTCGGAGACGGCGGCGCGGGCGGCGCGGGCGGGGCGGCCACCGCACCGACCGACGCTACGGGTGGCACCCCGGGCACGGGCGGCCGGGGCGGCACCACAGCCGGCACCCGCGGACCCGACGGCGCTCCCGGCACCTCGGAGACCACCTCCACCTCCACCTCCACCGCCGCCACCTCCGCCCGGTCCACCGCCACGACGGGATCGGCAGCAACGGCGTCGGGCGTCACGGCGAAGTCGGGCACCGAGACAGCCGGCACCGCGAAGTCGGGCACCGCGAAGTCGGGCACCGCGGAGTCGGGCTCCGAGAAGTCGGGTTCGTCGACGTCGGGTTCGTCGACGTCGGGCGCCGCGGACTAGACGTCGAGCCCGACGTCGAGCACCCGCACGGAGTGGGTGAGCGCGCCGACGGCGAGGTAGTCGACGCCGGTGCCCGCGTACTCGGCGGCCGACTCGAGCGACAACCCTCCGGAGGACTCGAGCAGGGTGCCGGGCGCCCGGGAGTCGCGGCGCTGCACGGCGATCTGGGTCTGCCACACCGGGAAGTTGTCCAGCAGGATCAGTTCGACGTCCTCGCCGAGGATCTGGTCGAGCTGTTCGAGTGAGTCGACCTCGACCTCGCACGGCAGGTCGGGGGCGATCGTGCGGACGGCCTTCAGCGCCTCGAGCACGCCGCCCGCTGCCGCCACGTGGTTGTCCTTGATCAGCGCGGCGTCGCCCAGACCCATCCGGTGGTTGACCCCGCCGCCGACCCGCACGGCGTACTTCTGCAGGATTCGCAACCCCGGCAGGGTCTTTCGCGTGTCGCGGATCGCGGCGCGCGTACCCGCGACGGCGTCCACCCAGTGCGCGGTGGCCGTGGCGATGCCGCTGAGGTGGCAGACCAGGTTGAGCATGGTGCGTTCGGCGGTGAGCAGTCCGCGGGTCGGCGCCTCGACGCGCAGCAGCGCCGCGCCGGCGTCGAGCCGAGTGCCGTCCTCCACCTGGTCGAGCACCCGGTAACCGCCGGCGCCCAGGACCTCGTCGAGCACCATCAGCGCCACCTCGACGCCGGCGGCGACCCCGGGTTCCCGGGTGACCATCGCGGCGATCGTCGTGGCGTCGGCGGCGACGGTCGCCTCGGTCGTCACGTCGGGGCCGTAGCGCAGGTCCTCGGCGAGGGCCCGCCCGATGGCGGCGGCCGCCTCCGCGCGTTCGGCATCGGAGAGCCTCATGCACACACCTCCACGGGTCGATCGGTGGTCCGGCCGACCGTCGTACGCCCCTGCTCGTCGCGGACGAGCGTGCTCGACGCCTGTCCGGGATCGGTCGAGGGGTGGTCGGACCGGTGGTGACATCCCCTGCTCTCCGTACGGTCGATCGCGGCTGCGGCGACGGCCCGCGCGGCCGCCGTCAGAGCGGCGTCCTCGAGGTCGGCGCGACCACGCAGTGGTCGCGGCGTCGCGGTGTCGAGCAGGCCGGTCAGTCGGCGCAGACCGTCGGCGTCGCGCACCACGCCCGCGTCGCGGGACATCGCCTGCTGCAGGTCGCCGCGGGGCAGCGTCAGCCGTGGTTCGACGCTCGGCGCAACCACCGGCGTCGGCCCCGCCGCGACCGCGTGGCTCGCCGCGGCGCGACCGGCCCGCCCGCCGACCACCAAACCCTCGAGGAGGCTGTTGGACGCGAGCCGGTTGGCGCCGTGCATGCCGGTGCGTGCGACCTCGCCGGCGGCGAACAGGCCGGCCAGTTCGGTACGGCCCGACACGTCCGTGACCACGCCACCGCAGCTGTAGTGGGCGCCCGGCACCACGGGGATGGGCCGCACCGCGGGATCGATGCCCGCCGCGAGGCACGCGGCGGTCACCGTCGGGAAGCGCGCCGCGACGTCGACGACCGCGCGGGCGTCGAGGTAGACGCAGGCGTCGCCGGTGTCGGCGAGCCGCGCCTCGATCGCCGCGGCGACGACGTCGCGCGGGGCGAGGTCGCCCATGGGGTGCACGCCCGCGGTGACCGACCGGCCGCGCGCGTCGATCAGGCGCGCGCCCTCGCCGCGCAGCGCCTCGGTGATCAGCGGGCGCCGGCCCGCCGCGTTGCCGTCGAACAGCATGGTCGGGTGGAACTGCACGAACTCGAGATCGCTGACCGCAACCCCGGCCCACAGCGCGAGCGCCACGCCGTCGGCGGTGGAGCCGTCCGGATTGGTGGTGGCCGAGTACAGGTGGCCGAGCCCGCCGGTGGCCAGGATGACCGAGGGGGCGTGCACGACGCCGAGCCCGTCGCCGTCGTGCACCAGGACGCCGGTCACGGCGTCCGCGGTCCGGAGCACCTGCAGCGCAACGTGATTGCGTCGCACGTCGAGCAGATCGGCGGCGCGGTCGAGGGCCCGCTGCACCTCGGCGCCCGTGGCGTCGCCGCCGGCGTGCACGATCCGGCGGCGGGAGTGGCCGCCCTCGCGGGTGAGCGACCACCGGCCGGGTTCCGATTCGTCGAACCGCGCGCCGTCACCCACCAGGTCGGCGATGGCGCCGTATCCGTCGGCGACGATCGACGTCACCGCCGCCGGGTCGCACAGCCCGCCGCCAGCGGCGAGGGTGTCGGCGACGTGCGCCTCCACCGAGTCGTCACCGTCGGGGAGGACGACCGCGATGCCACCCTGGGCGTAGAACGTGGCCGTCGCCCCGGTGGTCTCGGGCGCCTTGCTCAGCACCACGACGCGTGCGCCCGAGCGCTGCGCCGCCAGCGCGGCGGCGAGGCCCGCGACACCCGTGCCGATCACGACGACGTCGGCGCGCTGCTGCCACCGGTCGCGCCCGCCGCAGGAGGTGGCGGTCATTCTCCGCCGCCGGGCTGCCCGATCTCGATCATCCGCTGCACGCTGGCCCGCGCCAGTCGCGCGGTCTCGACGTCGACGTGGACCTCGTCGGCGCCCTCGATGAGGCACCGCAGCAGCGCCGCGGGCGTGATCATCTTCATGTAGCCGCACGACGCGCGGTCGTTGACCGCGAGGAACTCGACGTCCGGTGCGGCACGGCGCAACTGGTGCAACATGCCGACCTCGGTGGCCACCAGCACCTGGCGGGCGGTGGTCTGCCTCGCGGCGTCGAGCATGCCGCCCGTGGACAGGATCTTCACGCGGTCGTCGGGCACGGCGCCCTCACCCGCGAGGTACAGCGCCGAGGTGGCGCAGCCGCACTCGGGGTGCACGAACAGTTCCGCGTCGGGGTGGCTGCGCGCCTGCGCGGCGAGTTCGTCGCCGTTGATGCCGGCGTGTACGTGGCACTCGCCCGCCCAGACGTGCAGGTTGGTGCGGCCGGTGATCCGGCGTACGTGTGCGCCGAGGAACTGGTCCGGGCAGAACAGCACGTCGCGGTCGGCGGGGATGGACGCGACCACCTCGACCGCGTTCGACGAGGTGCAGCAGACGTCGGTCAGCGCCTTCACCGCGGCGGTGGTGTTCACGTAGGACACCACGACGGCGTCGGGGTACTCCGCCTTCCAGGCGCGCAGGTCGTCGGCGGTGATCGAGTCGGCCAGCGAGCAGCCGGCGCGCTGATCGGGGATCAGCACGGTCTTCTCGGGGCTGAGGATCTTCGCGGTCTCGGCCATGAAGTGGACGCCGCAGAACACGATGGTGTCCTCGGGTGCCTCGGCGGCGACGCGGGACAGCGCCAGCGAGTCGCCCACGTGGTCGGCGATGTCCTGGATGGCGGGCAGCTGGTAGTTGTGCGCCAGCAACGTCGCGCCGCGCAGGTCGGCGAGCCTGCGGATCTCGGCGGCCCACTCCTCGTCGGCGACGACGCCGCCGTAGCCACCCGGGCCGTCGGTGATCCGTGCGGCCCATCCGCCGCCTGACTCCGCCGTGCGGTCCAACACCGTCATGGCCGTCTCCTTTGACTCGGGAGGTTTTCGACTTATGATCGAAAACATGCCTCATCGTAGCACCTCCCACGAAGTGCTGGCCGTCGTGTTTCAGGTCCGCCACCTCGACACCCGCACCCCCCGACTCAGCGTGCTGCTGTGGGAACGCGCCATGGATCCGCAGCGGGGTGCATGGTCGCTTCCCGGCGGTCAACTCCGCGACGACGAGGACATGACCAGCTCCGTGCGCCGACAGCTGGCCGAGAAGGTCGACCTCCGCGAGCTGGCCCACCTGGAGCAACTCGCGGTGTTCAGCCAGCCGGATCGGGTGCCGGACAGCGTGTTCGGCGGCCGCGCCATCGCCTCGACGTTCCTGGGACTGGTGCCCTCCCCCGCCGAGCCGGCGCTCCCGCCCGACACCCGGTGGCATCCGGTCGACGCACTGCCGCCGATGGCGTTCGACCACCAGACGATGGTCACCAACGCCCACGCGCGCCTCAACGCCAAGCTCTCCTACACCAACATCGGCTTCGCGCTCGCGCCCCGGGAGTTCGCGCTGTCGACCCTGCGCGACGTCTACGGCGCCGCGCTCGGATACCTGGTCGACGCGACCAATCTGCAGCGCGTCCTGGTGCGCCGCGGCGTCATCACGCCCACCGGAACCACCGCGAAGTCGGGCCGCAGCGGCGGGCGGCCCGCGGCCATGTACCGCTTCATCGAGTCCCGCTACCGGGTCACCGACGAGTTCGCCGCACTGCGGCCACCGAGCTGAAACGCCGACCCTGCTTGGACCTAAGGGATCCGTAAGAGACAATGGCCGGATGGATTTTGGCAATGCGGCCGAGGCAACCGGCGCCGAGTGGATCGGCCAGGTCCCTCACCAGGAACTTCAGCCGCGCCAACGGCCACAGCTACCTGATCGCGATCCGTTCTACCTGCCCCCGGACGGCTTCGAGCACGCCCGTCCCGGCACGGTGCTGCGCTCGCGCGACGTGTCGCTGGCATTCATGGGTCTGGTACCGCAGAAGCTGAGCGCCACGCAGCTGCTGTATCGGACCGTCGACATGAACGGGCTCCCCGATACGACCGTCACCACGGTGATCGTGCCCACGGAGCGCGACAGCGTGCGGCCGTGTCCGATCGTGTCCTACCAGTGCGCGATCGACGCCATCTCCGGCCGGTGCTTCCCCTCGTACGCCCTGCGCCGGGGCGCCAAGGCCGTCGGCGCGCTGGCACAGTTCGAGTTCCTGCTCATCTCCGCGGCGCTCGCCGAGGGCTGGGCGGTCTCGGTGCCCGACCACGAGGGCTCCGACGGCATCTGGGGCGCACCGCGCGAACCGGGCTACCACATCCTCGACGGCCTGCGTGCCGCCCTGAACTTCGAGCCCCTCAACCTGTCGGACGAGGCGCCGGTCGGCCTGTGGGGCTACTCCGGCGGCGGCCTCGCCACCGCGTGGGCCGCGGAGACCTACGGCGAGTACGCGCCGGAACTCAACGTCGTCGGCGCCGTCCTGGGATCCCCCGTGGCCGACCTGGGCAGCGCGTACAAGCGCCTCAACGGCAGCCTCTTCTCCGGACTGCCCGCGATGGTGGTCGCCGCGCTCACCCACGTCTATCCGGAACTCGACCGCGTGATCGACCAGCACGCGACGCCCGACGGCAAGAAGATGCTGGCGCGCGTCCACCGGATGACCACCGCGCACGCCGTGCTCTGGCTGATCCGCAAGGACATGGACGACCTCGTCGACCGGCCGCTTCAGGAGATCCTCGACACGCCCGAGGTGCAGCACGTCTTCGACAGCATCAAGCTCGGCACCAACACGCCCACGCCGCCGGTGCTGATCGTGCAGGCCGTGCACGACAAGATCGTCTCGGTCGACGACATCGACCGGCTGAGCGATACCTACGAGCGCGGCGGCGCGCACGTGACCTACCACCGCGACATGTTCAGCGAGCACATGCTGCTGCACCCGCTGTCCGCGCCGATGGCGCTGCGGTGGCTGCGCGACCGCATCAACGACCGGCCGCTCTCGGAGAACCGTCTGCGCACGCAGTGGCCGACCATGCTGAACCCGTCCACCTACCGCGGCATGCTGCGGCTCGGCCTGATCAGCGCGAAGGTGATCCTGGGTCGGAAGGTGGAGCGCCGGCCGCTGTCGGTGCTGGACCGCTAGGCGCGGCCACACCGAGGTCGTCGCGCACCGTCGACAGCGCGAACAGCGCGTAGACCAGTGCCGCCACCCCGGCGGGGAAGACGATCGTGAGGGCGATCTCCAGCGGGGCGTGCCCGAAGAACACCGCGGGCGCCTCGGTGACGTAGTACACCCGACGCTCCGGGGTGACCGGCGCCGACGCGATGTCGAGCGCGCCGTAGCGCCAGAGTGCCAGTGCCGCACCGACTCCCGCGGCGGCTCCGGCGGCGGTCATCGAGCCGATCGACAGGGCGACCACGGCCAGCGGGCCGCGGTGCTCCTGCCCCCGCCACGCCCACACCGCACCGGCCAGTGCCACCACCGACACCAGGCCGACGAGCAGGAACGCTCCGAGGAACAGGTGGTCGGCGCCGTCGCCGACGTAGCCGTGCACGCGCTCGCCCGAGCGGTTGAGTCCGATCGCCGCCGAGATCGGCGGGGCCAGCCCCGCCCACGCGGCGCCGGCGACCGCACCCGCGAGGGTCAGCGCCAGCACGGTTCGCACGGCCGCGCGGCCGTGCGAGGTGCCGGACGTGGCGGGCGGTGCCGACGGGACGACCACCGGTTCGGCGGCGTGGGTCATCGCTTCTCCAGATCCTTGGAGTCCACGGCACCGTGCCGCGAGCACCGTGCCGACCAGCCGTCCGGCCGGACCTGCACGATCATCCGGCGTGCGCACTCGGCGCAGTACCGCGGGGGTTCCAGACCGAGCATCGCCGCGGCCGGCGTGTCGCCGCCCTCGGGCTCGCCGGTGTAGACGTTGTACCTCTGCGCCGTCACGGATGTCACAGCGTGGCGTTGAGGGCCTTGATCGGCATCTGCAGATCCTCGAGGAGTTCGAGGTCCGCCTCGGCGGGGCGGCCGAGCGTCGTCAGGTAGTTGCCGACGATGACGGCGTTGATGCCGCCGAGGATGCCCTGCTTGGCGCCGAGGTCACCGAGGGTGATCTCGCGGCCGCCCGCGAAGCGCAGCATGGTGCGCGGCAGCGCGAGGCGGAAGGCCGCGACGGCCTTGAGCGCCTCCGACGCGGGCAGCACCTCAAGGTCGCCGAACGGCGTGCCCGGGCGCGGGTTGAGGAAGTTCAGCGGCACCTCGTGCGGGTTGAGTTCGGCGAGGTTCGCGGCGAACTCCGCCCGCTGCTCGAGGGTCTCGCCCATGCCGAGGATGCCGCCGCAGCAGACTTCCATGCCGGCCTCGCGGACCATTTCGAGGGTGCCCCAGCGCTCCTCCCAGGAGTGCGTGGTGACGACGTTCGGGAAGTGCGACCGCGCCGTCTCCAGGTTGTGGTTGTAGCGGTGGACGCCCATCGCCACGAGCCGGTCGACCTGCTCCTGGGTGAGCATGCCCAGCGAGCACGCGATCTGGATGTCGACCTCGTTGCGGATCGCCTCGATGCCCGCGGCCACCTGTGCCAGCAGCCGCTCGTCGGGTCCGCGGACGGCAGCGACGATGCAGAACTCGGTGGCACCCGACTTCGCGGTCTGCTTGGCGGCCTCGACCAGGTTGGGGATGTCGAGCCAGGCGCTGCGCACCGGCGACGCGAACAGACCCGACTGCGAGCAGAAGTGGCAGTCCTCGGGGCAGCCGCCGGTCTTGAGGCTGATGATGCCCTCGACCTCGACCTCGGGTCCGCACCACTTCATCCGGACGTCGTGCGCGAGTGCCAGCAGTTCCTCGAGGTGGTCGTCGGCGAGTTGGAGCACCTCGAGCACCTGCTCCTGACCGAGGCCCTCACCCCGCTCGAGCACCTGCTCCCGCGCCATTCCCAGTACGTCCGTCGCCGCTCGCGTCACCCGGCACTCCATCTCTTCGTCCGTCGCCAACATCCCACCTGAACGGTGTTTAGGATACAGGCGTGGAACCGCACCGCCGCTACGGCCGGTCCGAAGTCGTGGACCGTGCTGCGCACCTGCTCGACGAGTACGGCATCGCCGACCTGACGATGCGCCGGCTGGCCCGGGAACTGGGCCTCACGCCCGGCGCCCTCTACTGGCACTTCGCCGACAAGCAGGAACTCCTCGGCGCCGTCGCCGACCGCATCCTCGAGCCGGCCGACCGCCCGGTGGCCGACGCCGCCTGGGACCGTCGCATCCTCGGGATCGGCGCCGCACTGCGCGACGCGCTGCTGTCCTCCACCGACGGTGCGGAACTGGTGTCCGCGACGTTCGCCTCCGGCCGGTCGCAGGCGCTCGTCCGGATCGTCGCGCGGCTGGTCGAGGCCGCGGCCGACGCGGGCTTCGAGACCGTCAACGCCGAGCAGGCCGCACGCACCGTCGTCTACTACGTGCTGGGCTTCACCGCCGACGAGCAGTCCCGCCTGCAGTGGGACGCGGCGGGCGCGCTGAGCGAGTCGCAGTCGGTGTGGGCGTCGAATGCCAACGGCCGCTTTGCGTTCGGGCTGGGCCTGCTGGTCGACGGGATGTCGGCGCAGCGGGGCTCAGGGCCCCAGGACGGTGTCGACGCGAGCGTCACCATCCCAACGACGTAACCGGTCGAAGACGCCCACCAGGTCGTCGCGGCCCAGGACGGCCAGCGCGGCGGGCAGATCCGACGGCGCGAGCCGCCGACACAGCGTCACGTGCGGCGTCCACCGGCCGGGCACCGAGTGCGGGAACGGCCCCGGCGTCAGGTGCGGTGCGCACGCCACCGAGACGCGGTCCTGGAATCCGAGCAGCGCCGCCGACGGCACCACCAGCCGGGCCAGCGTCAGACTGCGCCCACCGAACACCACCGGTGCGCCGAGGCGGCACCCGAGCGGCAGCTCCCCGACGACCTCGCGCAGCAGCGGGTCGACGTCGGGCGAGATGTGATCGGACACCGCGACCGTGACGTGGGGCCGGTTGGACGGCGATCGGTAGTTGGCCTGGCTCGGCAGTCCGGCGTCGGCCAGCGCGGTCCACTCGAGGCGGACCGCCGCATCGGTGGCGTCGTCGACGAGCAGTTCGAGCGAGTGGGCCACTAGAGCAGACTCCGCACCCAACCGGGTTCGAACACCGACGCGCTGAGGTCGGCGAACGCCGCGGGGTCCAGCGCGCCCGCGCCCTCGGGCAGCACCGCGCGCACCGGCGCGATCGTGGCCAGCGCCGTGCGGTTGGACTCCTCGGCCGGTCCGGGCCTGGCCGGGAACGACCCCACCACCACGCCGGCGCAGCGCACGCCGGTGCGGACGAGTGCCTCGACGGTCAGTGCGGTGTGGTTCAGCGTCCCGAGCCCGGCGGCCGCCACCACGACGACCGGGGCCCCCGCGTCCGCGGCGACGTCGCGCAGCGTCACCCCGTCCGCGCCGATCTCGACCAGGACGCCGCCGGCGCCCTCGACGATCACCAGGCGTCCCGGCTCGTCGGCGGCCGAGATCGACTCGCGCAGTTGGGTGCGCGTCGGCAGCGGAGTGCCCGCCAGTTCGGCGGCGGCGACCGGCGCCAGCGGCTTCGGATACCGCCAGCCGCGCACCAGCGTGTCGATGCCGGCCAGGCGGGCCACCTCGGCAAGGTCGTCGTCACCCTCGGTCAGCGTGGGGCCCGATCCGGTCTGCACCGGCTTGCACACGGTCACGGGGATGCCGGCCAGCCGCGCATGGCAGGCCAGTGCGGCGGTGGCGACGGTCTTGCCGACGCCGGTGTCGGTGCCGGTGACGACGACGACGCTCACCGGCGTGCGCCCGCGAGGACCTCGCCGAGCACGCGACCGGCCAGCGCCAGCTCATCGGCGTCCAGCGACGCCCGCGCGGTGAGCCGCAGCCGCGACGTGCCCACGGGCACCGTCGGCGGGCGGAAGCAGCCGACCCGGACGCCCCGATCCAGGCAGGCGGCGGCCGCGGCGAACGCGACGTCCGGCTCACCGAGGATCACCGACACCACCGCCGACCCCGGCACGTCCGGTACGCCACACGCCTCGGCGAGTGCGGCCGCGTGGCGCAGGACGGCGTCGGCGCGGCCCGGTTCGGCCCGCAGCACCGTCAGCGCCGCCCATGCCGCGCCCACGGCGGCGGGCGCCAGGCCGGTGTCGAAGATGAACGGCCGGGCGGTGTCGATCAGGTGGGCGCGGACCGCGGCGGGTCCGAGCACCACGCCGCCCTGGCTGCCGAGCGCCTTGGACAGCGTGGTCGTCATCACGACGTCGGGCGCACCCGCCAGACCCACCTCGTGCAGCAGACCCCGGCCGCCGCTCCCCCGGACGCCGAGACCGTGCGCTTCGTCGACGATCAGGAGCGCGCCGTGGCGCCGGCAGACGTCGTGCACGTCGCGCAGCGGTGCCATCGCCCCGTCGGCGCTGAACACCGAGTCGGTCAGCACGACGGCACGTTCCTCGGTCCGTGCGCCGAGCGCGGCGTCGATTGCGCCGACGTCGCGGTGCGGGGTCACCACCACCCGGGACCGCGACAGCCGGCAGGCGTCGACCAGGGACGCGTGGGTGTGGGCGTCGGACACCACGACCGCACCGGGCCCCGAGAGTGCAACCACCGCACCGAGATTCGCGGTGTATCCGGACGAGAACACCAGTGCCGACTCGGCGCCGACGAAGTCCGCCAGATCCTCCTCGAAGCCCTCGTGCAGTTCGGTGTTGCCCGTCACCAGACGCGAGCCGGTGGCGCCGGCGCCCCACGTGCGCAGCGCCTCGACGCCGCCCTCGAGCACGGCGGGATGGGTCGACAGTCCGAGGTAGTCGTTGGAGGCGAGGTCCAGGTCGACCCCGACGGGCGGCCGGGTGCGCAGCGACCGCCGCAGGCCCGCGGCGCGGCGTCGGACCTCGACGTCCTCGAGCCAGGCGAGCGGGGACGGCGCCGCCGACACGGCGTGCGACGGATGTGGGCGCGTCACCTGGTGCTCCTCCGGCCGAGACCTCTACCTGAACACCGTTCAGGTTAGTGCACGGGCGACCGCCACCATCCCGGCCCCGATCGTGGCCACCTCGTCCGGCGTGCAGACGAACGGCGGCATCGCGTACACCAGGTTCCGGAACGGACGCAGCCACAGCCCGTGGTCCAGCGCCGCTGCGGTCGCGACGCGCATGTCCACGGGCCGGGCCATCTCGACGACGCCGATGGCCCCGAGCACCCGCACGTCGGCCACGTTCGGCAACGCGCCCGCCGGGGCCAGCCCCTCGCGCAGCCCCGACTCGATGTCGCGCACCCGGGACTGCCAGTCCTGGCCGATCAGCAGCTCCACCGACGCCACCGACACCGCGCACGCCAGTGCGTTCGCCATGAACGTCGGACCGTGCATGAGCGCCCCGGCCGCGCTGGTGCTGATGGTCTCTGCGACCTCGCCGGTGCACAGCGTCGCGGCCAGCGTCAGGTAGCCGCCCGTCAGCGCCTTGCCCACGCACATGACGTCGGGCGTCACCCCGGCCAGGTCCGCGGCGAACAGGGCGCCGGTCCGGCCGAACCCCGTGGCGATCTCGTCGAAGATCAGCAGCACGTCGTGGCTCGAGCACGCCGCCCGCAGATCGGCCAGGTACCGCGGGTCGTGGAAGCGCATGCCGCCGGCGCCCTGCACGACGGGCTCGACGATCACCGCGGCGACGTCGTCGGCCCGGTCGGCGAGCTGCCGGGCGAACGCGCGGGCGTACTCCGGGTCGTACTCCGAGGGCACCTGGGGGGCGAACACCTGCGGCGCCAGCACGCCCGCCCACAGCGAGTGCATGCCGCCGTCCGGATCGCACACGCTCATCGGCGTGAACGTGTCGCCGTGGTAGCCACCCCGCCACGTCATCAGCCGGTGGCGTCCCGGCCGGCCGCGGGCGATCTGGTACTGCAGTGCCATCTTGGCGGCGACCTCGACCGCCACCGACCCCGAGTCGCTGAAGAAGACGGTGTCCAGGCCCGCCGGGGTGACCTCCACGAGCAGCTGCGCGAGCCGGGCCGCGGGCTCGTGGGTCAGCCCGCCGAACATCACGTGGTTCAGGGTCGCCAGCTGGTCGGTGATGGCGGCGTCGAGCACCGGGTGGCCGTGCCCGTGGATCGCCGTCCACCACGAACTCATCGCGTCGATGACCTCGACCGGGCCGCCGTCGCGCACGACCGTCACGCCCGTCCCCTTCGCGGCCACCGCGACCACGGGCGGCACCGCCTCGACGCCGATGGTGCTGTACGGATGCCACACGTGGGCGGCGTCGATCGCAGTGATCTGGGCGGGCGTCAACGCGGGCACGGGCTCATCCTTCTCCAGTCGTGGGCGGCGCTGTTCGAGATGAGCGCTCTCGTGCCCGCACGGTAGATTGTCCGACGACCATGCTGACCCTCGCCCCACCCCGGACGGCGCCGCGTACCGATTCCGGGTCCCCCGCCGCTGCCTCGATGGGCACCAGGGCGTCCGGGTTCTACCGTCACGATCTCGACGGCCTGCGCGGCATCGCCATCGCACTGGTCGCGGTGTTCCACGTGTGGTTCGGCCGGGTCTCCGGCGGCGTCGACGTCTTCCTCGCGCTGTCCGGCTTCTTCTTCGGCGGCAGACTGCTGCGCGCGGCCCTCACCCCGACCGCGTCCCTGGCGCCCCTCCCCGAGGTGCGTCGCCTGGTCCGCCGCCTGCTGCCCGCTCTCGTGGTGGTGCTCGCCGCGTCCGCGGTGCTGACGATCCTGGTGCAGCCCGAAACCCGGTGGGAGACGTTCGCCGACCAGAGCCTCGCGAGCCTCGGCTACTACCAGAACTGGGAACTGGCGAACACGGCCTCGGACTACCTGCGCGCCGGCGAGGCGGTCAGCCCGCTGCAGCACATCTGGTCGATGTCGGTGCAGGGCCAGTTCTACATCGCGTTCCTGGCGCTGGTCTTCGGTCTGGCCCTGCTGCTGCGTCGGCTCCTCGGCAGGCACCTGCGGATCGTGCTGATCGTCGTCCTGTCCGCGCTGACCATCGCCTCCTTCGTCTTCGCCATCGGCGCGCACCAGGCCGACCAGGCCACCGCGTACTACAACAGCTTCGCCCGCGCCTGGGAGCTGCTCCTGGGTGCGCTCGCGGGCGCACTGGTGCAGCACGTCCGGTGGCCGATGTGGCTGCGGACCATCGTCTCGGTGATCGCGCTGGCCGCGATCCTGTCGTGCGGCGCGTTCATCGACGGCGTCGCGGAGTTCCCCGGACCGTGGGCGCTGGTGCCGGTCGGGGCGACCATCCTGTTCATCCTCAGCGCCGCCAACCGCGCCGCCGATCCGCACCTCGCCGGCGCCGACGGCCGGATGCCGCTGCCCAATCGCCTCCTCGCCACCGCGCCGTTCGTCTCGCTCGGCGCCATGGCGTACTCGCTGTACCTCTGGCACTGGCCGCTGCTGATCTTCTGGCTCGCCTACAGCGGCCACACCCAGGCCAACCTGCTCGAGGGCGCGGTCGTCCTGCTGCTCTCCGGCGTGCTGGCGTGGCTGACCACACGCTTCGTCGAGGACCCGCTGCGGTTGCGCGCCTCCAGTGCGCAGAAGGTCAAGTCGGCCGTGCCGCTGCGCAGGAGGTTGCGCAGGCCCACCATCGTGCTCGGCTCGATCGTGACCCTGCTGGGCGTGGCCCTGACCGCGACGTCGTTCACCTGGCGCGAGCACATGACCATCCAGCGCGCCAACGGCAAGGAACTCTCCGGGCTGTCGTCGCGCGACTACCCCGGCGCACGGGCCCTGATCAACAACGCCAAGGTGCCCAAGCTGCCGATGCGACCGACGGTCCTCGAGGCCAAGGACGACCTGCCGCAGAGCACCACCGACGGGTGCATCGGCGACTTCGACGACGTCGACGTCATCAGCTGCGCCTACGGCGACGAGTCGGCGAGCCGCACCATCGCGCTGGCCGGCGGCTCGCACGCCGAACACTGGCTCACCGCGCTCGACCTGCTCGGCCGCAAGCACGGCTTCAAGATCGTCACCTACCTGAAGATGGGCTGTCCGCTGACCACCGAGGAGATGCCGCTCGTCATGGGCGACAACCGGAAGTACCCGGCGTGCCACGAGTGGAACGAGAAGGTGATGCCGCGGCTGATCGCCGACCACCCGGACTACGTGTTCACGACGTCGACCCGGCCGTGGAACGTCAAGGACGGCGACGTCATGCCCGGCTCGTACGTCGGCATCTGGCAGGCCCTGTCGGACGCCGGCATCCCGGTGCTCGCGATGCGCGACACACCGTGGAACGTCCGCGACGGCGACCCCTTCTTCCCGGCGGACTGCCTGGCCAAGGGCGGCGACGCCATCTCGTGCGGCATCAAGCGCTCCGAGGTACTGTCCGACCGCAACCCCACTCTGGATTACGTCGCGCAGTTCCCACTGCTGAAGCCGCTCGACATGAGTGACGCGGTGTGCCGTGAGGACCAGTGTCGAGCCGTGGAGGGAAACGTGTTGATCTATCACGACTCTCATCACTTCACCACCACGTACATGCGGACCATGACCCCCGAGCTGGGCCGTCAGATCGCCGCCATCACCGGCTGGTGGTGACGGGTGGTCTCCGCCATCTGGCCGGGCTCGGCCTACCCGCTGGGCGCCACCTACGACGGCGCGGGCACCAACTTCTCGGTGTTCTCCGAGGTCGCCGACCGCGTCGACCTGTGCCTGATCGCCCCCGACGGCACCGAGGAACGGGTCCCGTTCGACGAGTGTGACGGATTCGTCTGGCACTGCTACCTGCCGAGCGTCGCCCCCGGCCAGCGGTACGGCTTCCGCGTGCACGGGCCGTGGGATCCGGCCGCCGGACACCGGTGCGATCCCAGCAAGCTGCTGCTGGACCCGTACGGGAAGTCGTTCCACGGCGAGTTCGAGTTCACCCAGGCCCTGTTCTCCTACGACCTCGCCGCCGACGACCTCGCGACGGGCGGCACGCCGCCGGAGGTCGACTCGCTGGGCCACACCATGACCAGCGTCGTGATCAACCCGTACTTCAACTGGCAGTCCGACCGCGCCCCCAACACGCCGTACCACGAGACCGTCATCTACGAGGCGCACGTCAAGGGGATGACGCAGACCCACCCCGCGATCCCCGAGGAGCAGCGCGGCACCTACGCCGGCCTGGCGCACCCGGTGATCGTCGACCACCTCCGGGCGCTGAACGTCACGGCCATCGAGCTGATGCCGGTGCACCAGTTCCTGCACGATCACCGGCTGGTCGACCTCGGGCTGCGGAACTACTGGGGCTACAACACGTTCGGCTTCTTCGCGCCCCACCACCAGTACGC
The DNA here is from genome assembly GCF_056679845.1 of Mycobacterium sp. PTI7. NCBI lineage: Bacteria > Bacillati > Actinomycetota > Actinomycetes > Mycobacteriales > Mycobacteriaceae > Mycobacterium > Mycobacterium sp. PTI7. Next base: position 1,696,446 of record NZ_CM155252.1, on the reverse strand, counting down.
GTCCAACCAGAGCGCCGGCGGCGCGGTCGCCGAGTTCAAGACCATGGTCCGGTCGTTCCACGAGGCGGGCATCGAGGTGATCCTCGACGTGGTCTACAACCACACCGCCGAGGGCAACCACCTCGGGCCCACCATCAACTTCCGCGGGATCGACAACGCCGCCTACTACCGGCTGCTCGACGGCGACCCCAAGTACTACAAGGACTTCACCGGGACCGGCAACAGCCTCAACGTGCGCCACCCGCACACCCTGCAGCTGATCATGGACTCGCTGCGCTACTGGGTGCTCGAGATGCACGTCGACGGCTTCCGGTTCGACCTCGCCTCGACGCTGGCCCGCGAGTTCTACGACGTCGACCGGCTCTCCGCGTTCTTCGACCTGGTGCAACAGGACCCCGTCATCAGTCAGGTCAAGCTGATCGCCGAGCCCTGGGACCTCGGCGAGGGCGGCTATCAGGTCGGCAATTTTCCGGGTTTGTGGACCGAGTGGAATGGGAAGTATCGCGACACCGTTCGTGACTACTGGCGAGGAGAACCCGCATCCCTTGGCGAATTCGCATCTCGACTCACGGGGTCCTCGGACCTCTATGAGGCGACCGGCCGGCGCCCCAGCGCCAGCATCAACTTCGTCACCGCCCACGACGGTTTCACGCTGGCGGACCTGGTGTCCTACAACGAGAAGCACAACGAGGCCAACGGCGAGGACAACCGGGACGGCGAGAGCCACAACCGGTCGTGGAACTGCGGCGTCGAAGGCCCGACCGACGACCCGGAGATCCTCGCCCTGCGCGCCCGTCAGCAGCGCAACGTGATGGCCACCCTGCTGGTGAGCCAGGGCACGCCGATGATCAGCCACGGCGACGAGTTCGGGCGAACCCAGCACGGCAACAACAACGTGTACTGCCAGGACTCCGAGATCTCCTGGATGGACTGGTCGATGTGCGAGACCAACGCCGACCTCATGACGTTCTCGCGCCGCGTGACCACGCTGCGCAAGGAACACCCCGTGTTCCGGCGGCGCCGCTTCTTCGAGGGCAAACCGCTGGTACGCACCGACGACCAGATCCGCGACATCGCCTGGCTCACCCCGTCCGGCACGGAAATGACGTCGCGCGAATGGGATTCGGGCTTCAAGTTCGTGGCCATGTTCCTCAACGGCGACGCCATCCCCTCACCCGACGCACGCGGCGAACGCGTCGTCGACGACACCTTCCTGCTGTGCTTCAACGCGCACAGCAACCCCGTGGACTTCGTCGCACCCGACGCGGACTACGCGGCAGAATGGACCGGCGCCCTCGACACCGCCGACCCGACCGGAGCCACCGACCTGGTGCTCAAGGCCGGCGAGACGGCGTCCCTGCAGGGCCGGTCCGTCATCGTCCTACGAAAGACGGCTTAACGAACATGTCATCCCCCAGTGGCTCCGCTCCCGCCCGCCGGGTGCCATCCCCCATCCTCTCCACCTACCGCCTGCAGATGCGCGGCGACCAGTTCACCTTCGCCGACGCCCTCGACCTGCTCGACTACCTCGACGACCTCGGCGTCAGCCACCTGTACCTCTCCCCCATCCTGACCGCCGCGACGGGCTCGACGCACGGGTACGACGTCACCGATCCCACGACGGTCTCGGCGGAACTCGGTGGCCCGGAAGGCCTTTCGCGACTCGCCGACGCCGCCCACGCGCGCGGCATGGGCGTGATCGTCGACATCGTGCCCAACCACGTCGGCGTCGACGACCCCACCCAGAACGCCTGGTGGTGGGACCTGCTGACCCACGGCCGCGAGTCGGCGTACGCGTCGTTCTTCGACGTCGACTGGACCCTCGACCCGGACGGGCGGATCGTGCTGCCGGTGCTCGGGTCCGACGGCGACCTCGACGGACTCGAGGTGGACGGCGACGTGTTGCGCCTCGGCGACCGCACCTGGCCCATCGCGCCGGGCACCGGCTCGGGCACCGCCGCCGAGGTGTACGACCGGCAGCACTACCGGCTGATCGGCTGGAAGCACAACGTCTGCGGCTACCGCCGCTTCTTCTCCATCACCTCACTGGCGGGATTGCGCCAGGAGGATCGCGGCGTCTTCGACGCCACGCACACCGAGGTGAAGCGCTGGTTCGACGAGGGCATCGTCGACGGCATCCGCATCGACCACCCCGACGGCCTGTCGAACCCCACGCTGTACCTGCGGTGGCTGCGCGAACTGACCGGACCCGACGCGTGGATCGTCGTCGAGAAGATCCTCGCGGTCACCGAGCCGCTGGATCCGACGCTGCCCGTGCAGGGCACCACCGGGTACGACGCGCTGCGCGAGATCGGCGGCCTGTTCGTGGATCCGACCGGCCGCGACGCCCTCACCGAGCTGGTCGACACCGGCGACACCGACCACTCGGAGATGCCCGAGCAGGCCCGTGCGCTGAAGGTCAAGGCCGTCACCGACACGTTGAGCAGCGAGCTGGCCCGCCTGACCCGCGCCATCGTGGTCGCCGCGGGCGAGGACCACCCGGGCGTGCCCGCCGCGGTCGCAGAACTGCTCAGCCACGTGGGCGTGTACCGGTCGGACTACACGCCGCTGTCGACGGTCCTCTCGGTCGCCGCGGCCGAGAGCGTCGACGCCGCACCCGAACTCGCCGAGGCGCTGTCGATCGTGATCACGGCCGCCGAGACCAGCCCCGAGGTGTCGACCCGGCTCCAGCAGCTGTGCGGCGCGGCGACGGCCAAGTCCATGGAGGACTGCCTGTTCTACCGCGACGCCCGGCTGGTGTCGCTCAACGAGGTGGGTGGCGAACCGGAGTGGTTCGGCGTCTCCAAGGCGGAGTTCCACGATCGCACCGCGGTCCGCGCCCGCTCGTGGCCCGCCGCGATGACGACGCTCACCACCCACGACACCAAGCGCGGCGAGGACGTCCGGGCCCGCATCGGCGTCCTGTCGCAGGTGCCGTCGCTGTGGAGCGAACTGGTCGGGGGGTGGCTGGCCGCCACGCCGCCGCCGGACACCGGCACCGCACTGTTCCTGCTGCAGAACGTCTTCGGCGTCTGGCCCATCACCGGCCACGTCACCCAGGAGCTGCGGGAGCGGCTGCACGCCTACACCGAGAAGGCCATCCGGGAGGCCGCCACCCACACCACCTGGAACGATCCGGACGCCGACTTCGAGGACGCCGTGCACGGCTGGCTCGACGCGGTGCTGGACGGGCCCGTCGCCACCGAGCTGACGTCCCTGGTCGGCCGGCTGGACGTCTACGGTCGGAGTGATGCGCTCGGGCAGAAGCTGATCCACCTGACGGCCCCCGGTGTGCCCGACGTGTACCAGGGCACCGAACTGTGGGAGGACAGCCTCGTCGACCCCGACAACCGCAGGCCGGTCGACTACGCGATGCACCGGCAGGCGCTCAACACGCGCGACCACCAGAAGCTGCGCGTGACCGCCGCGGCCCTGCACCTGCGCCGCGAACGGCCCGACGTGTTCACCTCGGGCGACTACCGGCCGGTGCCCGCCGCGGGCGCCGCACGCGAACACGTCGTGGCGTTCCAGCGCGGCACCGAGGTCCTGGTGGCGGTCAGCAGGTGGACGGCCCGCCTCGCCGAACCCGGCTGGGGCGACACCGCACTGGACCTGCCGGACGGCACCTGGACCGAACGACTCACCGGCCGCAGCCTCCAGGGACGGGTGGCCGCCGCCGACCTGTTCGCCGAGCTGCCCGTCGCACTACTGGAGAAGGACGCGTGACCGACCACGAATTCGCCGTCTGGGCGCCCCGGCCCGACCTCGTCCGACTCGACGTGGACGGCACCGTCCACGACATGACGCGCTCCGACGACGGCTGGTGGCGCGCCACGGTCGACGTCTCCCCCGACGCGCGCTACGGCTTCCTGCTCGACGACGATCCGAAGGTCCTGCCCGACCCGCGCTCGCCGCGCCAGCCCGACGGCGTCCACGAGCGGTCCGCGCTCTGGGACGCGGGGCAGGCCACCTGGACTGACGGCGACTGGGCCGGACGGTCCATCGAGGGCGAGGTCATCTACGAACTCCACCTCGGCACGTTCACCCCCGAGGGCACCCTCGACGCCGCCATCGACCGGCTCGACCACCTGCTCGACCTCGGTGTCGGCGTCGTCGAACTGATGCCGGTCAACGCCTTCGGCGGAACGCACGGCTGGGGCTACGACGGCGTGCTCTGGTACGCCGTGCACGAGCAGTACGGCGGCCCGGACGCGCTGGTGCGGTTCGTCGACGCGTGCCACCGCAAGGGACTCGGCGTGCTGATCGACGCCGTGTTCAACCACCTCGGACCGTCCGGCAACTACCTGCCCATGTTCGGGCCCTACCTGTCGAGCGCCAGCAATCCGTGGGGCGAGGGCATCAACATCGCCGACGACGACTCCGACGAGGTCCGCCGCTACATCATCGACTGTGCGCTGCGGTGGATGCGCGACTTCCACGCCGACGGGCTGCGCCTGGACGCCGTGCACGCGCTGGTGGACACCACCGCGGTGCACATCCTCGAGGAACTCTCGACCGAGACCGACCGGCTGGCCGAGGACGTGGGCCGCCCGCTGTCGCTGATCGCCGAGAGCGACAAGAACGACCCCCGCCTCATCACACCGCGCGACCGCGGCGGCTACGGGATGACCGCGCAGTGGGACGACGACATCCACCACGCCATCCACACCGCCGTGTCGGGTGAACGGCAGGGCTACTACGGCGACTTCGGGTCGCTCGCGACGCTGGCCCAGACCCTGAAGAACGGGTACTTCCACGCGGGCACGTACTCGACGTTCCGGCACCGCCGCCACGGCAGGCCGCTGGACACCGCGACCATCCCCGCCACCCGGCTGCTCGCCTACACGACCACCCACGACCAGGTAGGCAACCGGGCGACCGGGGACCGGCCTTCGCAGAACCTCACCCCGGGGCAGCAGGCGGTCAAGGCCGCCCTGGTGCTCGGTTCCCCCTACACCGCCATGTTGTTCATGGGCGAGGAGTGGGGCTCGTCGAGCCCGTTCCAGTTCTTCAGCAGTCACCCGGAACCGGAACTGGCCCGGGCGACCGCCGAGGGCCGCAAGGCCGAGTTCGCCGCGCACGGCTGGGACGCCGACGAGATCCCGGACCCGCAGGATCCTCAGACGTTCCAGAACTCGAAGCTGAAGTGGGACGAGGTGGGCGACGCCGACCACGGCCGCCTGCTCGACGCCTACCGCCGGCTCATCGCACTGCGACGCGACGAACCCGACATGGCCGACCCATGGCTCGACGACCTGGGCGTCGACTTCGACGAGGACGCCCGCTGGATCGTCATGCGACGAGGCAGCCTGGCCATCGCGTGCAACCTCGGCGAGTCACCGGCCCGGGTGCCCGTCACCGGCGAGGTCGTGTGCGCGTGGGACGAGCCGGACGTGGCCGACGCGACCACGATCCCCGGGCACTCGTTCGCCGTGCTGCGCACCGCGTCGGCCTGACAGTCGAACCGGGCGGTTACGTCAGGTAGCGGTAGGTCGGCGAGCCGGGCTCGAGGAGTTCGGACTGGCAGTCCGACGTCTTCATTCTCGCCAGCAGGCCCTCGAGGTCGGCGGCCGATCCCAGCTGGATGCCGACGAGCGCCTCACCGGTCTCGCGGTTGTTGCGCTTGACGTACTCGAACAGCGTCACGTCGTCGTTGGGGCCGAGCACCTCGTCGAGGAAGCGGCGCAGCGCACCCGGCTCCTGGGGGAAGTCGACCAGGAAGTAGTGCTTGAGGCCGAGGTGCACCAGCGACCGCTCCAGCACCTCGCCGTAGCGCGACACGTCGTTGTTGCCGCCGGACACCAGGCACACGACCACCGACCCCGGTTCGACGTCGGCCTCGATCAGCGCGGCGACCGACAGCGCGCCCGCGGGCTCGGCGATGATGCCCTCGTTCTGATAGAGGTCGAGCATCGCGGTGCACACCGCGCCCTCGTCGACGGTGGTCACCGACACCATGTCGCCCGCGGCGGTGAGCGCGGCGAACGGCAGCGCACCGGTGCGTGCGACCGCCGCGCCGTCGACGAACTGGTCGACGTGCTCGAGCGTCACGGGTTCGCCCTTGGCGAGCGCGGCGACCATCGCGGCGGCGCCGGCCGGTTCCACGCCGAGCACCGACGTGGTCGCCGTCCGCTCCGCGAGGTAGGTGGTGACGCCGCTGAAGCAGCCACCCCCGCCGACGGGGACGATGACGAGGTCGGGCTCCTCGCCCAGCTGCTCGAGGATCTCGACGGCGATGGTGCCCTGACCGGCCATCGTGCGCAGGTCGTCGTACGGCGGCACGAGCGTCGCGCCGGTGCGTGCGACGTCGTCGAGCGCCGCGGCCGCCGCGACGTCGTAGGTGTTGCCGCCGACGATCAGCTCGATGAAGTCGCCGCCGTGATAGCGGATGCGGTCACGCTTCTGCTTGGGCGTCTTCGCCGGCACGTACACCCGGCCGTGCACGCCCATCGAGCGGCACGCGAGCGCGAAGCCCTGCGCGTGGTTGCCCGCCGACGAGCACACCACGCCCGCGGCGAGTTCCTCGGGGCCGAGCTGCATGAGCAGGTTGTAGGCGCCGCGCAGCTTGTAGGAGCGGACCGCCTGCAGGTCCTCGCGCTTGAGGTAGACCCGGGCGCCGGTGAGGGTGGAGAGCCGGTCGCTGAACTGCAGCGGGGTCTTCGCGACCACGTCGACGATCCGCTCGGCGGCCGCATCGATGTCCGCTGCGGACAGGGGTGAGTTCAGCGGCGATCGACGGGGTTCCTGGCTCAGCTCGGCGGACACCGCTCAATGGTGCCACCGCAGAGGTCCGGTACCGAAACCGTGCGACCCTGATCCGGTGTTTCGGGTGGCCGAAACTTCGGTTGCGAGCTACTGTGGAGAACATGACCGCACCAACGAACACACCGGGACGGGTGCTCATCGCGGGCGTCCCGTGGCCGGTCTACAAGCTGGTGGCGCTCGCCGTCGGAATGCTGGTGTTCGTCCTGGTCGGCGTGGCCACCCTCGCCGTCGAGTCCGCCGTCGTCGCCGGTGCCGCCGCGGCCGCCGTGACCTGGCTCGGGCTCGGCCTGTTCCGCTCCGAGCGCTAACGCTCGAGCAGCTCGCGCAGCCTCTCCAGGTCCGCGACCACCGCACGCGCGTCCGCCTCGAAGGCCTCGTCGGTCACCCCCGGCTGACGCCGCAGCGTGAAGACCACCTCGCACCGACCCGGATCCGCCGGGATCACCCGCATCGGGTTGTAGAACTCGTCCCCGCCCGGCAGGGTCACCACGTGGTCGAGCACGCCGAACGCGTTGGTCGGCGCGAAGGCGACGTCCGCGTCACCGAGTGCGGGGTCGGCCAGACCGGCCGCCCATCGCGCCAGATGGCGAGGATCGGACGCGAAGGCGTACACCGCCTCCGGCGCGGCCTCGATCCACACGCCGAGGTGCCGTGACCGTTCCTGCGGGTGCTGGGAATTCATGGGTCCATCTCACGTCGACGGTGGGACCGACCGCAAGACCTGGGTCATGTTGAACTGCCAGCGCTCCACCGCGCGGAAGCCCATCGCCGCGGGCACCCGGTAGGCCGCCACGGACCCCAGCCGCGGGCCGGGATCCAGCGCGTCGGCCCGTTCGTGCGCGGGCCGGGTGCGGTCGCGCTCGGTGATCGTCCACACCGCGGGACAACCGCGCAGGGCGCCGGCCCACTCGGTGATCGGGCGCCGCGACTCGAACAGCGCGCCGCGCTCGACCCCGGTCGCGATCAGGCCGTCGTCGCGCAGCTTGGCGTACGCCGACCGCCTGCCCGCGGTGAGCGCCTCGACGACGTCGGGCGGGGCCGTGACGTCCACGTTGAGGCAGTCGGCGTCCGCTGCCCGGGCGGCGACGAGGTCGGCCACCCGGCTGGAGTCCTGCGCCATCTTGGCGTACGGGCCGCGCTGTGCGACGTAGTTGGGCGTCGCGGCCACCGCCAGTACGACGAGGATCAGGGCGATCCACCGCGGGTCCCGGCCGACGACGGCGACGCACGTGCCGAGCACCAGCGCCAGCCCGGGCACCGTGAACGCGAGATAGTGCGGCTGGTACATCGGATTGCCGACGAGCGAGTAGGCCACCACCACCAGGGTGGGCACCGCGATCCAGGCACCTGCGAGCCGCAGGAGCAGCGCCGAACCCGCGACCGGTCCGCCGCGCGCCCGCCTCCGGACGGCGACGACGGCCAGCACCAGGACCGCGACGATGAACGGCGCGACGAGCGCCCAGGCGTGCAGGGCGGCCGAGACCTGCTCGGGGCTCACGGTCTGCTGCGCGTCGAGTCCGGTGGCCCGGGCGCTGTCCGAGTAGACCGCGGGGAAGTACTGGTCGCCGAGGATCTGTCCGAGCGTGCCCGGATTGATCGGCCAGATCCAGCTGACCTGACCCTGCTGGGACTTGATGACGAGCAGGTACGGCGCCACCGCGGCCGTCGCGGCCACCACGGCGGTCAGCCAGGCCCGGATCACCCGGCCACGCTCGGGCCCACTCCCCCAGACCAGCACCGCGTGCGCCCCGACGACCAACAGGACGAAGACGTTGCCGACGGCCGCCAACGCGACGCCCACCGCGTACACCACCCAGAGCCACCCGCGGTTGCGCCGACAGGCGACCACACATAGCACCGTCAGCCACGTGGCGTCGACCATCGACAGGGCGTAGGACCGTGCCTCCACGCCCGCCCACGTCGTGCGCGGCAGCACCGCGAACACCACTCCCGCGGCCACCGCGACCGAGCGGGTGGACAGTTGCCTGCCCAGCACGACCACGCCGGCTGCGGCGACGCCGACGAACAGCGCGCTCGGGACGCGCGCCCATCCCTCGGTCGCGGGGAAGACGGCGAACCAGGCGTGCATGACGAGGTAGTAGAGACCGTGGACGGCGTCGACGTGGCGGAGCAGGTCCGCCATCTCCGGCAGCGTCCGCGTCGCGGCGGACACCGTGGCCGACTCGTCGAACCACAGCGACGGATTGGGCGCACCCACCACGCTCACCGCGAAGGCGAGGACTCCGATCAGCAGGGCGTCCCAGCGCCCACCCACTGTCGTGGACGTGGTGCGGCGATCGCTGTCGACCGCGACGTTCATGGCGATGTTCCCTCGAGCCGGCGGTCAGAGCACCGTAACAGCCGGCGCCCGCCGCCGCAGAACGGCTGTGCCCGTAGGGCGTTCACCTCGGACGACGGCGAACCCGCCGAGGGGTCAGCTGCCGAGGCACCCCGGGCCGAGCAGCGCCTTCAGGTCGCCCATGAGCGCCGACGACGGCGTGACGCGCAGCCCCTGATCGAGTTCCAGCGTGGTGATGCGTTCCCCGCTGATCAGCCGCAGGTGCACCTGTGACGTTCCCGGATGGTTCGCAAGCACCTGCTTGAGGGCGGTCACCTTCTCCACGGTGCACTGCCGCGTGGGCAGGCTCACGGCCAGCGGTCGGTTGGCCTGCGCACTCGAGAAGTCCGGCACCACCAGGTCGTTGACGATCAGCGACAGCCGGTCGTCTCGGGCGTTCACCTTGGCGCCGATCACGACCACCGCGTCGTCGGCGATGTCGGCGCCGAACGTCGCGTACGTCTGCGGGAAGAACATCACCTCGATGCCACCGGTCAGATCCTCGAGCTGCGCCGACGCCCAGGGCAGACCGTTCTTGTTGACCCGTCGGTTGACCGACGCCAGGATGCCGCCGACGCGGACCTGCGTGTCGGCGGCGACGTCGCCGTCGAGGATCGCCGGGATCTGCGTGTCGACCTGGGTGGCCAGCAGGTGCGCGACGCCGTTGAGCGGGTGGCCGGAGACGTAGAGGCCCAACATCTCCCGCTCGAGGGCGAGTTTGTGCTTGTCCTCCCACTCGTCGTCGGGCACCTTGATCGTGAACACGCTGTCCATCGCGTCCGACGCCGACCCGTCCGCACCGCCGAACAGGTCGAACTGACCCATCGCCTCGGCCTTCTTGGTGCCGAGCACCGAGTCGACCGCGTCGGTGTGGATGAGGAACAGGCCCTTGCGGGAGTGCCCCAGCGAGTCGAAGGCACCGGCCTTGATCAGCGACTCCGTCACCTTCTTGTTGCAGGCGGTGACGTGGATCTTGTTCAGGTAGTCGGAGAAGTCGGTGTACTTGCCCTTCTCGGCGCGCGTGTCGATCAGCGAGGCGACGACGTTGGTGCCCACGTTGCGCACCGCACCCAGCCCGAACCGGATGTCGGTGCCGACGGAGGCGAAGTTGAGCACCGACTCGTTGACGTCGGGAGGCAGCACCGTGATGCCGAGCCTGCGGCAGTCGGCGAGGTAGACCGCCGCCTTGTCCTTGTCGTCGCCCACGGAGGTCAGCAGGCCGGCCATGTACTCGGCCGGGAAGTTGGCCTTGAGGTAGGCGGTCCAGTACGACACCAGGCCGTAGCCCGCCGCGTGCGACTTGTTGAACGCGTAGCCGGCGAACGGAAGGATGGTGTCCCACAGCGCCTTCACGGCCTTCTCGGAGAAGCCGTTGGCGGTCATGCCCTCCTTGAAGCCCTGGTACTCGGCCTCGAGTACCTCGAGCTTCTTCTTGCCCATCGCCTTGCGCAGCGCGTCGGCCTTGCCCATCGAGTAGGAGGCGACCTTCTGGGCGATCAGCATGATCTGCTCTTGGTAGACGATCAGGCCGTACGTCTCGGAGAGGATCTCCTTGAGCGGTTCCTCGAGTTCGGGGTGGATCGGCTTGATCGCCTGCCGGTCGTTCTTGCGGTCGGCGTAGTCGTTGTGGGCGTTCATGCCCATCGGGCCGGGCCGGTACAGCGCGAGCACGGCCACGATGTCGTTGAACTCGGTGGGCTGCATGCGGCGCAGCAGGTCGCGCATCGGGCCGCCGTCGAGCTGGAACACGCCCAGAGTGTCACCGCGGGACAGCAATTCGTAGGCCGCGGGATCGTCGAGCGACAGCGTCTCGAGGTCGAGGTCGATGCCGCGGTTGGCCTTGATGTTCTCGATGCAGTCACCGATGATCGTCAGGTTCCGCAGCCCGAGGAAGTCCATCTTCAGCAGGCCGATGGCCTCGCACGACGGGTAGTCCCAGCCGGTGATGACCGCGCCGTCCTGCGCGCGCCGCCACAGCGGGATCGCCTCGATCAGCGGCTCGGAACTCATGATGACCGCACACGCGTGCACGCCGGCGTTGCGGACCAGACCCTCGAGACCACGCGCGGTCTCGTAGATGGTGCGGACGTCGGAGTCGGTGTCGATGAGGCTGCGGACCTCCGCGGCCTCCTTGTACCGCTCGTGGGTGGGGTCGGTGATGCCCGACAGCGGGATGTCCTTCGCCATGATCGGCGGCGGCAGGGCCTTGGTGATGCGGTCGGCGATGGCGAAGCCGGGCTGCCCGTAGTTGACGCGGGCGGAGTCCTTCAGCGCGGCCTTGGTCTTGATGGTGCCGAACGTGATGACCTGCGCGACGCGGTCACTGCCCCACTTGTTGGCGGCGTAGCGCAGCATCTCGCCGCGGCGACGATCGTCGAAGTCGATGTCGATGTCGGGCGCGGACGGGCGTTCCGGGTTGAGGAACCGCTCGAACAGCAGGCCGTGCGGGATCGGGTCGATGTTGGTGATGCCCATCGAGTAGGCCACCAGCGATCCGGCGGCCGACCCGCGGCCGGGACCCACCCGGATGTCGACCGAGCGGGCGTAGTTGATCAGGTCGGCGACGATGAGGAAGTACGCCGGGAAACCCTTGTCGCAGATGACGTTGATCTCGTAGTCGGCCCGGACGGTGTACTCCTCGGGCACGCCGCCCGGGAACCGCCGCTGGAGGCCCTCGGCGACCTCGTGCCGCAGCCAGGTGCCCTGGTCGTGACCCTCGGGCACCGGGAAGACGGGCATCCGGTCCTTGGGCGCCCACACGTCGTCGTAGGACTGCACGCGCTCGGCGATGAGCAGCGTCGAGTCGCAGGCGCCCGGCACCTCGGCATCCCACAGGGCGCGCATCTCCGACGCCGGCTTGATGTAGTAACCGTCGCCGTCGAACTTGAACCGGGCGGGGTCGGACAGGGTCTTGCCGGTCTGCACGCAGAGCAGCGCCTCGTGGTTGCGCGAGGCTTCCTTGGTGACGTAGTGGCAGTCGTTGGTCGCCAGCGGCGGGATGCCGAGTTCGCGTCCGATCTCGAGCAGCCCCTCCCGGACGCGGCGCTCGATCTCGATGCCGTGGTCCATCAGCTCGAGGAAGAAGTTCTCGGCGCCGAAGATGTCGCGCCACTTGGCGGCGGCCTCGAGCGCCTCGCGCTTCTGGCCCAGCCGCAGCCGGGTCTGCACCTCGCCCGACGGGCAGCCAGTGGTGGCGATGATGCCCGCGGCGTTCTCGGCGATGATCTCGGCGTCCATGCGCGACCACTTGCCGAGCTGGCCCTCGAACGAGGCGAGCGACGACAGCTTGAACAGGTTGCGCAGGCCGGTCGCGTTCTCGGCGACCATCGTCATGTGCGTGTAGGCGCCGCTGCCGGAGACGTCGTCGCTCTTCTGGCTGGGATCGCCCCATTGCACGCGCTTGGTCTCGAACCGCGACGCGGGGGCGATGTAGGCCTCGACGCCGATGATGGGCTTGACGTCCACATCTCTTGCGGCGTTGTAGAACTCGCTGGCCCCGAACATGTTGCCGTGGTCGGTCATGCCGAGTGCCGGCATGTCGAGGCGCTTGGCCTCGGCGAACATGTGCTTGACCTTCGCCGCACCGTCGAGCATGGAGTATTCGGTGTGGTTGTGCAGGTGCACGAAGGATCCGCTCATAGGGTCGTCAGTCTATGGCCGACCTCCGACGGCGCTCGGCGTGTCGCGGTACGTGTCCCCGGAAGTCGCGTCCGCGGCCGGTCCGGTGACCAGTCCGTGTGCGAACAGCGCGCCGAGTTGCCTGGTCACCCTGGTCATGTCGGTCCGCTCGTCGAGGAATCCGGCGCACATCCCGACACCCCACAGCACCGAGTGCAGCATGTCGGCGATCGGGCCGATCCGCGTGTCGGCCACCAACTCGCCGCGATCCACGGCCTCGGTGACGAGGGTCACCAGGTGGGCGCGCAGGGCGCCGCCGCGCTCGAAGCCGAGCGACGGGTTGCGGCTCGCCTCGAGCCGCGCGCTGATCAGGAACGCGACCTGTGACGCGTCGTGGAACTCGGTGTCGTGGATGGCGGTCACCAACGCGGCCAGCGACTCCGCCAGCGTGTCGCACCTCGGGGCGTTGGCAATGCTCTCGGCGACCAGGCCGCCGGCCTCCGCGACGAGCGCGTCGTAGATCTCCTCCCGTGAGGAGAAGTAGTAGTGCAGCGTGGGGCGGCTCAGGTCGGCCTCGACGGCGATCGCCTGGAAGGTGGCCGCCGGGTAGCCGCGCTGGTTGATCACCCGCCGTGCGGCATCCAGGATGCGGCCGCGCGTGACCACCGAATCCGACCCGACCGGCCGACCGCGCCGCCTCGCCGTGCGCGGGCGTTCATCGGTTTGCGACATGGGTCTCGACCTCACCGGCGGGGGTTCGGGTACGCGCCGAGCAAACCGTATGACATAGCTACCCGACCGTCAACTGCAGCACCCCGATGTGCTTACGTGCGCGAATGCCTGCTAGGCGTCGGCAGCGGGAGCGGACGCGGACTTGCCGCGCAACGCACCCAGCGTCATCACCAGCAGGGCCACCCAGATCAGGCCGAAGCCGATCCAGCGCGCCGTCGGCATCGGCTCGTGGCCCACCAGCACGCCCCACGCCATCTGCAGCGCCGGGTTCAGGTAGAACAGCAGACCCACGGTGATGAGCGGCAGTCGCTGCGAGGCCGCCGCGAACAGCAGCAGCGGGATCGCCGTCACCGGACCCGCGAGCACCAGCAGCACGGTGTGGCCGGTGCCGTAGCCGACGAAGTGCCCGTTCCCCAGCACCTCGAGCGCCACCAGGTAGCCGCCGGCAATCGGCAACGCCAGCAAAGTCTCGACCGCGACGCTGACCCGAGGGTCGGCGTCGACGACCTTCTTCACCAGTCCGTACAGCGCGAACGACACCGCCAGGCCGACCGCGATGTACGGGGGCGACCCGACCCCGGTCGTCAGCACCACGACGGCGACGACGGCGATCGCCAGAGCGACCAGTTGCCAGCGGCTGATCCGCTCGCGCAGCACCAGCACGCCGAGCGCGACGGTCACCAGCGGGTTGATGAAGTAGCCGAGCGCGGCGTCGACGACGTGTCCGTGGGTGGCCGCGAAGATGTAGATGCCCCAGTTGCAGGAGACCAGCGCCGACGCCGCGGCGAGCTGCAGCCACGTCCGGACGCTCAGCCTGCGCAGGTCGCCGATCCGGCGTGCGACGAGCAGCACCAGCACCAGACACACTGCGCTCCACACGATCCGGTGGGCGAGCACCTCCAGCGAACCGGAGGGCAGCAGCAGCGGGAAGAACCCCGGACACAGCCCCCACCACGTGAAGGCGCCGACCCCGAAGAACACCCCGGAGCGGTGTCGCGCCCGTTCGAGCTGAGAGGTCACGACTCGTGGCGCAGGGTGTCCAGGGCGTGCTGGAGGTCGGCGGGATACGGGCTGGTGATCTCGACGCGGCGACCGTCCGAGGGATGGGCGAACGCCAGCGACCGGGCGTGCAGCCACTGTCGCTCGAGACCCAGTCGGGCGGCGAGCGTCGGGTCGGCGCCGTAGGTGAGGTCGCCGCAGCACGGGTGGTGCAGTGCCGAGAAGTGCACCCGGATCTGGTGCGTGCGGCCGGTCTCGAGGTGCACGTCCAGCAGGCTGGCGCGGACGAACGCCTCGACGGTGTCGTAGTGCGTGACGCTGTCGCGGCCGCCCTCGGTCACCGCGAACTTCCAGTCGTGGCCCTTGTGGCGTCCGATCGGCGCGTCGATCGTGCCGCTCGACGGGTCCGGATGGCCCTGGACCAGCGCGTGATAGCGCTTGTCGACGGTGCGCTCCTTGAACGCGCGCTTGAGCAGCGTGTACGCACGCTCGGAGAGCGCCACGACCATGACGCCCGACGTCCCGACGTCGAGGCGGTGCACGATGCCCTGCCGCTCGTGGACGCCCGAGGTGGTGATCCGGAAGCCCGCGGCGGCCAGACCGCCGAGCACGGTCGGGCCGGTCCAGCCGACCGACGCGTGCGCCGCGACCCCCGCCGGCTTGTCCACGGCCACGATGTCGTCGTCGGCGTAGAGGATGGTCATGCCCTCGATGTCGACCGCCGGGTTCTCCAGCGGGCCCGCCGGTTCCGGCAGGGTGACCTCGAGCCAGGAGCCGGCGACCAGGCGGTCGGACTTGCCCGCGGGCTGTCCGTCGACCGCGACGCCGCCGTCCTCGGCGATCCCGGCGGCGGCGGTGCGGGACAGGCCGAGCATCCGGGCCAGGCCGGCGTCGACCCTCATGCCCGCCAGCCCCTCGGGGACCGGCATGGAGCGGGTGGTCACTTCTCGGCGTCGTCCGACGCGCGGGGGGTGACGGGCTCATCGGCGACCTCGTCACCCGGGTCATCGGCCGGGTCGTGGGCCACGTCGTCGCCGGACCGGTGCCGGTCGGCGGCGTCGAAGTCGAACCCGAACAGCGACAGCACCACCAGCAGGATCGCCCCGCCCACCACGGCCGGGTCGGCGACGTTGAACACCGGCCACCAGCCGATCGACAGGAAGTCCACGACGTGCCCGCGCAGCGGCCCGGGCGACCGGAAGAACCGGTCGACGAGGTTGCCCAGCGCGCCGCCGAGGATCATCCCCAGCCCCAGCGCCCACCACGGCGAGACCAACCTGCGGCCCATCCACACGATGCCGACGACCACGCCCGCGGCGACCAGCGTCAGCACCCAGGTGTATCCGGTGGCCATCGAGAACGCCGCGCCGGAGTTGCGCACCAGCGTCCACGTGACGGTGTCCCCGATGATCGACACCGGCTGCCCCGGCACCAGCAGCCGCACGGCCAGCACCTTGGTCACGACGTCGAGGGCGAGCACCACGGCCGCGACCGAGAGCAGCAGGCGCATGCGGCGTCGCGGGGACCGCGGGGCGATGGCCCCGTCCGCGGTCACTGGCTCGACCGAGCCCGTTGAATCGTCAGTCACTCCTCCATCATCCCAGCATCTGCGTGGGGAATGATCGGCGCATGAGCGAAGCGTGCGAGCGGATCGGCGACTGGTGACCCGGATCGTCGTGATCACCACCGGCGGGACGATCGCCACCAGCGCGGATGCCGACGGGGTGGCGCGGCCCACGCACGGCGGCGCGGACCTGGTACGGACCCTGGACACCGGCGTCGACGTCGAGGTCGTCGACCTGCTGGCGGTCGACAGCTCCGAGCTGGGACCGGACGAGTGGGCGCGGATCGCCGCCGCGACCGGGGCGGCGTTCGACGCCGGTGCGACGGGCGTCGTGATCACCCACGGCACCGACACCATGGAGGAGACGGCGCTGTGGCTCGACCTGTCGGGGCCGGTGGCGGGCCCGGTGGTCCTCACCGGCGCGATGCTCAGCGCCGACGCGCCCGACTCCGACGGCCCGGCCAACCTGCGCGACGCGGTCGCCCTGGCCGGTGACCCCGGCGCGTCGGCCCCGGGCGTGGCGGTGTGTCTGGCCGGCACGGTGTGGCAGCCGCTCGGGTTGACCAAGACCTCGTCCGGGTTCGTGGGCGAGGTCATCGGGGCGGTGACGGCCGCGGGCGTCACGGTCACCGGGCAGGCCAGACGACCGCGGCTCGGTCGGGCGCTGAAGCCGTCGGCCCGCGTCGACGTGGTCGCCACCTACGCCGGCAGTGACGCCGTCGCCATCGACGCCCACGTCGCCGCCGGTGCCCGCGGCATCGTGCTGGAGGCCATGGGGTCGGGCAACGCGGGGCCGGCGGTCGTCGACGGCGTGCGCCGCGCGCACGAGGCGGGCGTCGCCGTCGTCGTGTCGACGCGGGTTCCCGGCGGGCGGGTCTCGGCGCGGTACGGTCCCGGCCGGGCGTTGGCCGACGTGGGCGCCGTCCCCGCGCCGACGCTGCGGCCCGCGCAGGCCCGGGTGCTGCTGATGGCGACGATCGCGGCGGGCGCCGACGTCGCGACCGTCTTCGCCGAGTGGGGGTAGCGGGCCGGAGCCCGGGCCCTGACGCTCGAACTAGGGGTCCCGGGGCTCGTCGCCCGTCATCCGGCGGACGTAGTCCGGCCAGTCCAGACTGTCGACCGGGTTCGCCCGGGTCACCTCGGGCGACCCGATGGGCACGGTGTGCGCGGGCCCGGCACCGGAACCCCGGGTCTCGAACCGGATGGTCATCACGCCGTGTCCCGCGCCCTGCACCCAGCCGTGCCCGTACGACGTGTGCGTGACGTCGTCCCCGATCCGCCACTCCGCGGCCGCGGGCGTCGCCGGATCGACCTCGGCAGGCGGCGGCACGCCGGCCGCGGTCTCCAGCGTCTGCTCCAGGTCGGGAAACAGGGACTCCTGCTGCACGTCGGACAGACCCGAGAAGCCCACCCCGAGCAGCCGGATCGGACCGATCTCGACGGGATCGAGCAGCAGTCGGCGGGCGGCGGTGATCAGCGTGGTCGCGTCGGTGGTGGCGTAGGGCAGCGTGGCCGACCGGGTCAGCGTGCCCATGTCCGACTTCTTCATCTTGACCGTGACGGTGCGCGCGCCGCGACCGTCCTTCTCCAGCCGGGCGTGGGCGTGCTCCCCGATGGGGCCCACGGCGTCGCGGACCTGGGCCAGGGTGGTCAGGTCGACGGCGAACGTCGACTCGGCGCTGATCTGCTTCGAACTGGCCCGCTCGGCGACCGGGCGATCGTCGATGCCGCGGGCCAACCGGTGCAGCGCGGGCCCGACCGTGGCTCCGAGGACGTCGGCGGCCTCGGCGTGCGTCAGGGCGGCCAACGCGCCGATGGTGTCGATGCCCAGCCGGTGCAGTCGCTCCTCGGCCACCGGACCGATGCCCCACAACCGGCGTACCGGGAGGCCGGCCAGCAGGGACACCTCCCGGTCGCGGTCGACGACCCGGATGCCGTCGGGCTTGGCGAGATCCGAGGCGATCTTGGCGATCTGCTTGCCCGACCCCGCCCCCACCGACGCCACCAGGCCGGTCTCGGAGCGCACCCGCGCCCGCAGGTGTTCGCAGAAGCGCTCGACGTCGGCGGCCGAGGCGCCGGCCAATTCGACGGGTTCGCCGAACGCCTCGTCGAACGAGAGTTGTTCGAGCACCGGCACCATCGCACGCACCGTGTCCAGCACCCGGTTGCTGGCGACGCCGTAGACCACGCCGCGCGGCGGCAGGACCACCGCCGCCGCGCCGACGAGCCGACGGGCCTGGTGCATCGGCATCGCGGACTTCGCCCCGAAGCGGCGCGCCTCGTAGCTGGCGCCGGCGACCACGCCGCGGCCGCCCAGACCGCCGACGAGCACCGGCCGGCCACGCAGCGTGGGACGCGTCAACTGCTCGACGGACGCGAAGAACGCGTCCATGTCGAAGTGCAGGACCCAGCGTCCGTCCATCATCGCGATGCTAGTTGGCGTCCGGGGGCTAGCCTGACGTCCATGGACCACGACGTCCCGATAGGCGACGGGTCGATCCGCCTCGGACAGTTCCTCAAGCTCGCGTCGCTGCTCGACAGCGGTTCGGATGCCAAGGCCGCCATCGCCGACGGGCTCGTCACCGTCAACGGCGAGGTCGAGGTGCGGCGCGGCCGCCAGCTCCACCCCGGCGACACCGTGACGATCAACGGCGCGACGGCACGGGTCACCCAGGGCTGACCCGCCGACATAGCATGTCCGCGTGGACAACACGCTCGCATACATCGACCAGGGCTCGTTCCTCGCGTTGCGCGCCCTCGGCCGGGGTCCGCTGATCCAGTTCACCTGGGTGTACGACCGGCCGGTCGACGTCGACGGGTTGCGCCGCTTCCACGCCAACCTCGGGCACGGCCTGCTCGGCCGCCGCATCGAACGATCACCGCTGCCGTTCGGACGGGACCGGTGGGTGGCCGCGCCGGGGCCCGACACGCTCGAGATCGGCACCAGCGACCGCGCCCGCGAGGACGTGTGGGTGTGGGCCGACGAACGGGTCCGCCTGCCGATCGACCCGCAGACCGGGCCGTCGTGGCATCTGGGCGTGCAGCCCCTCACCGACGGTGGCGCGGCGGTGACCCTCGTGGTGTCGCATTCGATCGGCGATGCGATGGCGATCAACCTGGCGGTCATGGACGCGGCGCGCGGCCTGCGCCGCGACCTCGGCTACCCGCCGCCGGGCTCCCGGCCCCGCGGCCGCTCGATGCTCGAGGACGGCCGCCAGACGCTGCGCGACGTGCCCGAGATGGCCCGCGCGGTGGCGTCGGCCGTCCGCGTCGCACGTTCGGAGCGCGACGGTCTCGCCACGTCGGTCAAGTCCGGGTCCAAGCAGCGCTCGCGACGGGCGCCGGTGCAGGTGGTCGTGCCCAACGCGACGGTCTTCTTCGACGCGGCGCAGTGGGACGAGCGCGCGAAGAGCCTGAACGGCACCAGCAATTCGCTGTTCGCGGCGGTGGGCGCGCGCCTCGGCCGACTCCTCGGGCGCGTCGACGACGACGGTCTGGTCAGGTTGTCGCTGCCCGTCAGCGAACGCGGCCCCGACGACACCCGGGCCAACGCGCTCACCGAGGCGTCGGTCACCGTCGACCCCGAGAAGGTGGTCACCGACCTGACCGATCTGCGCCGCGACGTCAAGGCGGCCCTGACCGCGCTCGGCGTCGCCCCGAACGAACTCCTCGGCCCGCTGGCCCTGGTCCCCCTCACGCCGGCCGTGCTCGTGCGCCGCCTCGAGGGCATGGTGCAGCAGGTCGGCAGTCCCATCGGCTGCTCGAACCTCGGCGAGTTCTCCGCCGAGGTGAACCGCCCCGACGGCACCGACGCGGACCGGTTCGCGGCCCGGCTGATCGAGCCCAAGGTCACCACCGACGTGCTCGACCGGATGGGCGGCCTGCTGTTCCTGGGCTGCGCCCGCATCGGCGGCCGCGTCTCGGTGACCGTCGCGAGCTGGGTGCCCGGCGGCCCCAACACCCGTGCGGCGATCCAGGATTCGGTGCGCCGCACGCTCGACGACCTCGGGTTGGTCGGCGCCGTCGAGTGACGGGTGCCGACTCGATCACGGCTGGTGCTTCCGAAGTTTGATGCGGTAACCCCCTCCCACGGTTCCGTCGAGTTGACCGTCCCGGTTGCGTACTACGCCACCCTGCATATCGGCTTCTGAACGATCCCGGGGGCGCACTGCGATCGACGGGTCGAGAAGGATGATGAAGCTGGTCGCGAGAACTTCATGCGCTATTAGGTTCCGGAGTTCGTCGAACCAGCCCTCCGGCAACGCCGGAACCCCTAGCTCTAGGTCAATACGATCGCTCACCTCTAGACCGCCTTGCCGACGGAACTCTTGAATCTCACGAACCATGTCACGCGCCCAGCCCTCGGCCTCGAGTTCCGGAGTGACCGTCCCGTCCAGCACCACCAGGCCGGCATCAGAAGGCAGCGCTGCGGTGGACTCCGGCTCAACGGCAACCAATTTTGAAAAATATTCACCGGGCTGCAGCACAGTCGTTCCGACGGTCATGGTGCCTCTATGCCCGTCAAACTGTCCCTCACCCGCCTTCATCCTTTTAATCACTTCCTGCACTTGCTTGCCCAGCCGAGGCCCGGCGATCCTCGCGTTCACGGAGTGCTCAAAACGTCCATATCGGCGTACATCTTCGGTCAGGTCGACCTCCTTGACATTGACCTCATCCTTGATCAACCGTCTGAACTCGTCCCAATCCTGCTCTGACTGTCTCAACATCGACGGATTTTCAAGCGCCACTGTCAGTTTGGGCAAAGGCAGCCGCACTCGCAGCTTCTTCGCTTTACGCAGTGACGACCCGGCCGAGCAGACTTCGCGTACCTGGTCCATGGCGGCGACCAGATCCAAGTCTGCGGGCACGACACCAGGTTCCGGCCAGTCGGTCAGGTGTACCGACCTTTCGCCCGTGACGCCCCGCCAGATCACCTCGGCGATCAATGGCAGTAAAGGCGCCGCAAGCCTGCCGGTCACCTCCAGGACGGTGTGCAGGGTGTCGATCGCGTCGGCGTCCTCCTCCCAGAACCGCGAACGCGACCGGCGCACGTACCAGTTTGTAAGCGCATCGGTGAATTGCCGCAGCTGATCGCAGGCGCCGGAGATGTCGCACACGTCGAGCGACGCCGTGAGGTCGTCGCGCAGCACGGCGAGTTTAGCCAGCACGTACCTGTCCAGGACGTGTGGCGAGTTGGTCCGCCAGGTGCCCTTCTCCGGGGCGTACAGCGTCAGGAACGTGTAAGCATTCCAGAAGGGGAGCATCACCTGACGGACCCCGTCGCGGATGCCCTGCTCGGTGACGACCAGGTTGCCGCCGCGCAGGATCGGCGACGCCATCAGAAACCAGCGCATCGCGTCGGATCCGTCGCGGTCGAACACCTCGCTGACGTCGGGGTAATTGCGCAGCGACTTGCTCATCTTCTGACCGTCATTGCCCAGCACGATGCCGTGGGCGACGCACGTCTCGAACGCGGGCCGGTCGAACAATGCGGTGGCCAAAACGTGCAGGGTGTAGAACCAACCGCGCGTCTGACCGATGTATTCAACGATGAAATCCCCTGGGAAATGTGCTTTCTCGTTCCCCGATCCGTCGAACCAGTCCCGGTTCTCGAACGGGTAGTGCACCTGGGCGTACGGCATCGACCCGGAGTCGAACCACACGTCCAGCACGTCCTCGATGCGGCGCATCGTCGACCGGCCCGTCGGGTCGTCGGGGTTGGGCCGGGTCAGCTCGTCGATGAAGGGCCGGTGCAGGTTGTCCGGCCGCACCCCGAAGTCGCGCTCGAGTTCGTCGAGGCTGCCGTACACGTCGATGCGGGGGTACTCCGGATCGTCCGACGTCCACACCGGAATCGGCGTGCCCCAGTAGCGGTTTCGGGAGATCGACCAGTCCCTGGCGTTCGACAGCCACTTGCCGAACTGGCCGTCCTTGACGTGTTCGGGGTACCAGGTGATCTGCTGGTTCAGTTCGACCATGCGGTCGCGGAACGCGGTGACCTGGACGAACCAGGACGACACGGCGCGGTAGATCAGCGGGTTCCGGCAGCGCCAGCAGTGCGGGTAGGAGTGGTCGTAGGTCTCGTGCCGCAGCAGCACCGGCGCGTTGACCGCGGCGGGGCCGGTGCCGTTCTTGAGGTCACGGATGATGTCGGGGTTCGCCTCGAACACCTGCAGGCCGGCGTAGTCCGGGACCGTCCGGTCGAACCGGCCCTTGGCGTCGACCGGGGTGACGGCCACGATGCCGGCGAGGTCGGCGGTCGCCTTGTCGTCCTCGCCGTAGGCCGGCGCCATGTGCACGATGCCCGTGCCGTCCTCGGTGGTGACGAAGTCGCCGGGCAGCACCTGGAAGGAGTTGCGCGCCTCGTCGGAGTCGACGAAGTACGCGAACGGCGGCAGGTACCGCAGGCCCACCAGGTCCCGGCCGGGATGGGTCGCGAGGACGGTCGGCTCGTCGCCCAGTTCGCGGGCGTAGGACGCCAGCCGCGACTGCGCCAGCACGAATCTGCGGCCGTCGGCCTCGACCACCACGTAGTCGATCTCGGGGTTGACGGCGACCGCCTGGTTCGACGGCAGGGTCCAGGGCGTGGTGGTCCAGATCAGCAGGTGGGCCCCGTCGAGGTCGTGGGCCGCCGCCGTGCCGTCGCCGACGATCCGGAAGCCGACCGTCAGCGCCGGATCCTGCCTGCTCTGGTAGACGTCGTCGTCCATGCGCAGCTCGTGGCTGGACAGCGGGGTCTCGTCGTTCCAGCAGTAGGGCAGCACCCGGTTGCCCTGGTAGGCCAGGCCCTTGTCCCACAGCTGCTTGAACGCCCAGATCGCCGACTCCATGAACCCGAGGTCGAGCGTCTTGTAGTCGTCGTCGAAGTCCACCCAGCGCGCCTGCCGGGTGACGTAGGCGCGCCACTCCTCGGTGTACCGGAGCACCGACGCCCGGCAGGCGTCGTTGAACTTCTCGATGCCCATCTCGTCGATCTGGCTCTTGTCGGTGATGCCGAGCTGCCGCTGCACCTCGAGTTCGGCGGGCAGCCCGTGGGTGTCCCACCCGAAGCGGCGTTCCACCTTGTGCCCGCGCATGGTCTGGTAGCGCGGCACGATGTCCTTGACGTAGCCCGTCAGGAGGTGTCCGTAGTGCGGCAGGCCGTTCGCGAACGGCGGTCCGTCGTAGAAGACGAACTCCTTGGCGCCGTCGCGCCGGTCGATGCTGGCGCGGAACGTGCCGTCGCGGTCCCAGTAGTCGAGGACCTCGAGTTCGAGGTCGGGAAAGCTCGGCGAGCCGCTCGTCGGCTTGGGGTAGGCGCTCATGGCGTCTCGGGTCTCCTGTGCCAGGTCATCGGCACGGGGACGACGTCGCGCAGTTGCGCGAACACCGCGGTACCACCCCGCTTGCGCACCGGGGTGCGCCTCTCTGGTGTGGGGCTGTGACGGGCCCACCCGTTCGGTTCTACTGGGCGCGCTCGCGCGTGCCGTTCTTCCGAAGGCTCCCCGGTGATGGCCGGATCAGCGCCGCACCCAGGATTCTAGGACGGTCAGTACGCCATGGCGAGTTCGGCGCCCGCGACGATGGGTGCCGAGGCCTCCGAGGTGAGTTCGATCAGCGCGTACGGGAACTGCTCGGCGATCTCCTCGACCGTGTAGGCCTCGAAGCTGCGGGCGTCGTACCACCAGTCGAGCACCATGACGCCGCCCCGGCGGTAGGCGTGCAGTTCGAGCGCGTGACCGAGACCGGCGGAGCCGGCGTCGCCCTTGTCGAGGGCGAACAGCACGTCGGCGACCGCGTCGGCGGAACCGTGCGCGCCGTGTACGACCTGGTAGAGCGTCAGCGCGGCCACGGCACGGTGGACGCCGGACAGCATCTCGGTGGCGGTCAGGTCGGCCGGTCCGGCGCAGGCCAGCGCGACCGGGTGGACCGCTGCGCCGTGACCTGCGACGTCGACGGTGACGGCACCGTCGCCGACGGTGCGCTGCAGCGCCCGGCCGAGCGCCGCGAGCAAAATTTCCTCGGCCGTCAGACCGAGCGCGGAACCGGCGCCGTCGAGCTCCATCGTCACGACGTCGGTCAGCGGGGCGGAGTGCACGGCGAGGTCGTCGCGCACGGGCCGTCCATCGGCGTCGTAATCGGTCAGCTGCATGTTTGCGCGGATCATGTCGATCACGGTACAGCCTCATTCCCAGAAATGGGATACCTCTCTCAGAACTGTGACGACCATGTCAATAAGGAGCAATCAGTCCGGGTTTTGGCCCGCAGTGCCCAAATGCGGGATGTCCAGCTATGGTGTATCGATGCCACGCACAGACGAGAACGGCAGGCAGCTCAAGGCCCTGCTCGACTACCTGCTCGACGGTGACGTCGAGGCGAAGGCGATCTACGACGCGCTGGGTACCTCTAGCAGCACGTACTACCGGCGGATCAAGGAAGCCGACTACCCCAACGCCGAGGAGCTGCGCCAGGTGTCGGACCGCTTCGCCCTCAGCTACCCCGACCTGCAGGTCCGGTTCGGCCTGATGAGCCGCGAAGAGGTCTGGAGCTACCTCGAGTCCGCACCGGTGACGGTGGCCACCGCGACCGAGACAGTTACCGAACAACGCACGATTCGGCGGCCCAAGCTGTCCGAAATGTCTCCGCGGCAGGACGCGCCACCGCTTTAGCAGTAGTATTTGCTGAATCAATTCCGCGCTCAAAGGCGACACGTCATGGCCCTGGCAGTACTCATCGTCATCACGATGCTGTGCATCGCGTGGAGTCTGTGGATCCGGCGGCTGACCTGGTCGTGCCGGTGGGAGGTCGCCGCCACGCTCAACATCGCACTGCAGGGCGCCACCGTGCTGCTGATGTCGCCGCTCGCGTCCGAGACCCTGGGCCACTGGCTGCACTCGCTGACCGGCAAGTGGAACCTCGAGGACTACATCGGCCACGACCTCTACATCGTCGCGGCGTCGGCCATCGTCTACAACGCACTCGGACGCCTCCAGGACGACCACGCGCTGCACGCCACCTTCAAGCAGTACGTCGAGCGGCCGGCCACGCTGTGCATCCCGCTACTCCTGGCCACCTTCACGCTGGGCAACGGGGCGGCGATCTACCGGCCCGACTTCTTCGAGGTCCCGACGGACTTCTGGCTGACCGCCTACTGGGTGCTGCTGTGCGGGACGCTCATCTACCTGCTCGGCTACGGGTCGCGGGCGCTGATGATCCTGCGCAAGGACCCCCGCTCGCGGCGCGTCGCCAACATCTACCTCTTCGCGTCGTTCTGCGGGATCCTGGCCTGCGTCGTGCGCATCGTGACGTCGTTCGTGCCCGCGCTGCAGGCGATCGAGAACGGCACCCTGG
The DNA here is from genome assembly GCF_056679845.1 of Mycobacterium sp. PTI7. NCBI lineage: Bacteria > Bacillati > Actinomycetota > Actinomycetes > Mycobacteriales > Mycobacteriaceae > Mycobacterium > Mycobacterium sp. PTI7. The sequence goes on along the minus strand of NZ_CM155252.1, from coordinate 1,671,100 downwards.
TCTGGCTGTTCGCCTGCATGTGCGGCGCGGTGTTCGCGCTCACCTCGGCACACTCCTGGCGCGTCAAGACGAAGTGGTTCTCGACCGCCGACCGCTGACCGCTCCACCACCGACGCGGCGAATGAATTCGTTGCTCGGCACCTCATACCGATCTTTCGTATCCGAACGGCGGCAAATGAGGAAAAAGGTACTGAACCAACGTGTTCGGTGACCCACCGACGGGCATCGTCGCCGGTCGGAGACGTATTCGCAATGGCGCGACGGGCTAACTTACTGTGCAGTAGCCGTTTTCGCTATGCTGCGCATCGCGTGGTTTGATTCCTTAAGCTCGAACCATCCCATCCACATCCGAAGCAGAGGGGGTCCGCCATGCTCGACTCGTCGATTCCCGCGATCCTTCGCGAACGAGCCAGCCTGCAACCCAACGACCCTGCGTTCACGTTCATCGACTACGACCGTGACTGGGAGGGCGTCGAGGAGACGCTGACGTGGGGGCAACTGCAGCAGCGGGTGGTCGCGCTCGCCGCCGAGATCCGCGAGCACGCTCAGATCGGCGACCGCGTCGTCATCCTTGCGCCGCAGAGCATGTCCTACGTGCTCGGGTTCCTCGCCTCGTTCGAGGCCAACGTCGTCGCCGTACCGCTGTCCACGCCGATGGTGGGCGCACACGACGAGCGCGTCGCCGCCGTCGTGCGCGACGCCCGTCCGACGGTGCTGCTCACCACCGCGGACACCGTCGCCGCCGTCACGCCGTACGCCACGCCGCAGGACGACCAGCCCGCGCCCGCGGTGATCGTGGTCGACGAACTCGACCTGAGCGTTCGCCGCCGGTCCACGTCGCGCCGCGAGACCCCGCCGGCGACCGCATACCTGCAGTACACGTCCGGCTCGACCCGCATCCCGGCCGGCGTCATGGTCTCGCAGCGCAATCTGTTCGCGAACTTCGAGCAGCAGGTGGCGGCACTGCTCAGCGAGTACGGCAAGGTCGCGCCCGTCGGCACCACCACGGTGTCCTGGCTGCCCTTCTACCACGACATGGGCCTCATCCTCGGAATCTGCGCTCCCATCATGGGCGGCTGGCAGTCGGTGCTGATGAGCCCCATCGCCTTCCTGCAGCGGCCGGCGCGCTGGGTGCAGCAGCTGGCCAAGCGCAGCCGCGCGCTCACCGCGGGTCCCAACTTCGCGCTCGACCTGGCGGCGGCCCGCACCACCGACGAGGACCTCGCGGGACTCGACCTCGGCGACGTGCTCGCGATCATCTGCGGAGCCGAACGCGTGCAACCGGTTTCGGTCAAGCGGTTCACGTCGCGGTTCGCGAAGTTCAACTTCCAGGGCCGGGTGGTCCGACCCTCCTTCGGGCTGGCCGAGGCCACCCTGTTCGTCGCCACCGACGACCCCGCGGTGCCCCCGGTGGTCGTCACGTTCGACACCGAGAAGCTCACCGCCGGAATGGCGAAGCGCAGCACCACCGGGACCGGCCTGATCAGCTACGGCGTTCCACAGTCGCCGCAGATCCGCATCGTCGACCCGGAGAGTCGCCACGAGGCGCCCGCCGCCACCATCGGCGAGATCTGGGTGCGCGGCGAGAACGTGTGCGCCGGGTACTGGAACAAGCCCGAGGAGACCGAGCACACCTTCGGCGGCGTGCTGGCGGCCGACCCGGAGTCCGACGAGAAGTGGTTGCGCACCGGCGATCTGGGGTTCATCGACGACGGTGAGCTGTTCATCATCGGCCGCATCAAGGACCTGCTGATCGTCCGCGGCCGCAACCACTACCCCGACGACATCGAGGCCACCGTGGGCGCGGTCTCGGGTGGCCGCGTCGCGGCCATCTCGGTCACCGACGACACGACCGAGCAGCTGGTCGCGATCGTGGAGATGAAGGAGCGTGCCACCCCCGAGGAGACCCGGGAGCGGCTCGCCAGCGTGAAGAGCGACATCACCGCGGCGATCTCGACCGCACACGGCATCAGCGCCGCCGACCTGGTTCTCGTTGCGCGCGGGTCGATCCCGATCACCACCAGCGGCAAGATCCGCAGGCAGGCGTGTGTCGAACAGTATCGGCAGGGACGCTTCGTCCGTCTGGACTCGTGACGGCTCGTGACCGCCCGAGGATCAGCGGATCTCCTTCCACTCCTTGCTCGTCGACTTCCGGAACAGGAACACCGTCAGCGAGTTCGTGAACCAGCTCCACAGCAGCCGGGGCCAGCCCACCGCGTGCGCACGGCGACCGGTGTGAAAGACCTTGAGCGAGCCCACGAATCGCGTCTGACCGCGTTTGGACAGGCGCCGGAACAGGTCCATGTCCTCGGCCGCGGCGAGCCGCTCGTCGAATCCGCCGACGGCACGGAACGCGTCGGCGGTGATCATCTGGAACTCTCCACCGGAGGCGCCGATGCCGAACACGTTGTTCTGCAACAGGAATTGATAACCCAGCATCCGGAAGACGTAGCGGTCGAAGCGGGTCGCGGCGTCGGCGAACACGCCGTACCTGACCGTCATCGCGACCAGTCGCGGGCGGCGGCGGAACTCGTCGTGCGCCACGCGGAAGAAGTCGTCGATGTCGGGGATCACGACGTCCGCGTCGACGAAGACCAGGTAGTCCCCCTTGGCCGCGGCGGCTCCCATATTGCGGGCCATCGCGATGGTCTGCCGCTCCGGCCGGTCGTAGACGATGACGTCGTCCGCGTACGCACGGCACAGCTCGATGGTGCCGTCGTGGCTGTTGCCGTCGGACACCAGGATCTCGTGCTCACCGGAGTACTCGGCCAGGCACCGGAGCGTCTTCTCGATGGTCTTCGACTCGTTGAGCGTCGGGATGACGAACGAGATCATGTCAGGTACCTCACGCAGTCAATCCTCCAGGAGATCGGTGGGCACCCTCGCCGCGACGGAATGCGTCGCCCGAAAGTCGAACGGCGCAGCGGGAAGTCATCCTACCGGCGCGACCACGGTATCGTGATCCCGTGATCGAGGTGGAGGGCGTCGGCAAGTCGTTCGGCCCGTTGCCGGCCCTGCGGGACGTGAGCTTCTCCGTTCCGACGGGCTCCATCTGCGGTCTGCTGGGGCACAACGGCGCCGGCAAGACCACGATGGTGAAGATCCTCTCGACCCTGCTCGAACCGTCCACCGGCCGGGCGATCGTCGCGGGTCACGACGTGGTCGCCGCCCCCGACGAGGTGCGCGCGAGCATCGGCGTCACCGGTCAGGACGCCGCACTCGACCCGGCGCTGACCGGCCGCGAGAACCTCATCCTGTTCGGCCGCCTGCGCGGCATGCGGCGCAAGCAGGCCCGTGGCCGCGCCGACGAACTCATCGAGCGCTTCGACCTCGGGTACGCCGCCGACCGCGGCGTCGGCACATACTCGGGCGGCATGCGGCGCCGCATCGACATCGCCGTCTCGCTCGTCGTCCCGCCCACGGTGCTGTTCCTCGACGAACCGACCACCGGACTCGATCCGCGCAGCCGCCGCGACGTGTGGTCGCTGGTCTCCGACCTCGCCGCCCAGGACGTCACCGTGCTGCTCACCACGCAGTACCTCGAGGAGGCCGACGTCCTCAGCGACTCGATCGTCATCCTCGACGCCGGCCGGGTGATCGCCTCCGGCACCGCCGATGCGCTCAAGCGGCGCATGGGCTTCAGCTACTGCGAGGTCACGCCCCTGCATCCCGAGGACCTGGCCCGCGTCGCCGCGGTGCTCGGCGTGTACGAGGGGGCCGAGGTCGACGCCGACAACAACACCGTCTCGGTGCCGGCGCCCAACGGTGTGTCGACGCTCGGCGAGGTGTTCCGCAAGCTCGAGGAACTCGACGTCGAGTTGATGGACATCTCGCTGCGCAAGCCGTCGCTGGACGAAGTGTTCCTGCACCTCACCGGTCCCACGCTGACGGTATGACCGGAGTCGTCGCCCTCACCGAACGGTTGATCCACCGCGGTGTCCGCAACCTCGACATCGTCTTCGCGGTGCTCGCCCCCATCCTGACCTTCGTCGGCTTCGTGGTCGCGCTACGCGAGGTGATCGACACCGGCGGCATCAGCTACTCCCAGTACGTCCTGCCCGCGGTCGTGGTGCAGGCCATGCTTTTCGGGGCGCTGAACACCACCGACATCGCGGCCACCGAGCGGGCCACGGAGTTCGGCGTGCGGCTGCGGACCCTGCCGATCTCCATCTATGCGCCGCTGGTGGCGCGCATGTCCTACTGCCTGATCCGCGGGCTGCTGGCGCTCGCGGCCGCGGTCGGCGTCGCCTACGCATTCGGCTTCCGGATGGAGGGCGGCTTCCTCCTCGGCGTCGCGTTCGTCGTGCTGTCGTTGACGCTGACGCTCGCGCTGTCGTTCGGCGCCGACGCGATCGGCGCACGCGCGAAGCGCTCGGACACGTCGAGCCAGCTGCTCCTTATTCCGCAGCTGCTGCTGGTCCTGCTGTCGACGGGGATGGCGCCGGTCGCGTCGTTCCCCGGCTGGGTGCAGCCGTTCGTGCAGTACCAACCGATCTCGCAGATCACCGAGACGCTGCGCAACTTCGCCAGCGGGCAGGTCGAGGCACCCAACCTCGCGATCACCCTGGCGTGGTGCGTCGCGCTCGTCGTGGGTCTCGGCGTGCTGGCCCTGCGGTCCCAGCGGGTGCCGCGATGACGACCCCCATCTCGTCGACCATCGAGCCGTCGCGCTTTCCGCTGCTCTCCGAGAGCGCCGTCTTCGCGGGCCGGTTGCTCACCAAGTGGCGACGCAGCCCGCTGATCCCCCTGCAGTCGCTGCTCTTCCCCACGATCCTGCTGTTCGTCTACTACATGCTGGTGAGCACGTCGATGGCGCGGCTCACCGGCAGCAACAACCTCGACGTCGTCGTGGCGATGTGCGCGCTCGCCGGCGGCATGTCGGGCTCGCTGGCCGCGGCACTGTCCATCCCGGACGAACGCGACAACGGGCTGCTGAGCCGCTTCTGGATGATGCCGGTGCACCGTGCCAGCGCCCTGCTAGGCACCCTGGCGGCAGAAGCGGCCCGCACGCTCGTCGCCACCGTCGTGATCACGTTCGTGGGAGTCCTGCTGGGCCTGCGGTTCGAGGGCGGCCCCTGGGCTGCGGTGCTCTTCGTGCTGATCCCGGTGTGCTGGGTGACTGTCTACGCGACGCTGGTCGTCGTCGTGGCCCTCGAGTTCCAGAGCAGGACCATCCTGACGTGGTTCAGCACGTTCTCCCTCGGGGCCGTCTTCGGCAGTACCGCCGTCGCGCCCCGCGAGGTCTTCCCGGACTTCATCTATCCGATCGTCCAGTATCAGCCGATGTCGCCCACGATCGAGTCGATGAAGGCGCTGGCGCGCGACGGGTTTGCGGTGCAGCCCTTGGCGTGGACTTTTGCGTGGGTGATTGCGGTGGGCGCATTGGTCGGCTTGTTGGCCATGCGGAGTTATCGCAAGGCCGCGCAGTCCGGCTGAATTGAATTGCGCACGGCGAGCATCCCGATGTTCCTGGTAATGCGCTGAAGCATTCGGCTGGACACAGTAAATTGATCCCCGTATCGACGAAATTCAAGATCGTTTTCTTACACGGGGGTGTTCGCAATTCCACGTACCAAGAAATGCCTGGTGACAATTCCGGCATTTGGTTCCGATTCCCTTACTCATGCCGTCATTCCGGACGTTTTGGCTGAATCGGAACTCGTCGATCTCCTGGTCGTCGACAACGGCGGGAACTATCACCAGCTCGCCGACGAATGGGTCATCCGGCCGGGGCGCAACATCGGGTGGGCGGCGGCGTCCAACCTCGGCTTCCGGGTCGCCTTCAGCCACGGCTACGGCAGCGGCGTCACCCTCAACAACGACACGCGGCTGTCGACGGGGTTCTTCGCAGGCCTGCTCGATCCCCGGCTGCCCGACGACGCGGGGATCGTCGGCCCGACCTACGACAGCTGGTGGGCCACCCAGGCCTCTGACTTCACCGGTCCCGCGGACCGCTACGTGCCCGCGGACAACTACCGCGAGGTCGCCATGGTGGACGGCACCGCCCTGCTGGTCACCGAGGCCGCCTGGGAGGTCGTGGGGGGCCTGGACGAGCGGTCGTTCGGCAAGTTCGCCTGGGGCGCGGACATCGATCTCGCCATCCGGATGCGCAACGCCGGCTTCGGCGTCTACGTGACCGAGCGCTCGTTCCTCAACCACGCGGACAAGGTCAGCGCCAGCGAGGCGTTCGGCAAGCACCGCTACGTGATGCGGGCCAACCGCGACAAGCTGAAGGCGATGAAGCGCCTGCACGGCCGCGGGACGTTCCGGGCGCTCAAGAAGGCCGTCCCGGTCCGCAAGCCGCTGCCCACGCCGCAGACCGCCTCAGCGGTCTGAGTCGCCGCCCGACGGGGTGCGCCACGCGGTCGTGACCGCGGTCGCGTTGCGCACCGCCAGGGAGTAGACGTCGGTGTCGGCGTCCGGCACGTCGTCGTCGGGATCCTCGTCGGGGAACGGACGGGGTTCCTGCAGGCTCGCGTCGTACGCGTCCTTCGCCTTCTTGTCGGCGATCAGCTGCCGCGGGGTCTTCGAGGGCCACCAGTTCTTGTCGCCCATCAGCACGGCCACGGCGGGCACGGTGATCGTGCGGACGATGAACGTGTCGAGCAGCAGGCCGACGCCGATGACGAAGCCCAACTGCACCACGGTGGCCAGGCTGGACACGGTCAGCGCGAGCATCGACGCGGCGAAGATGAGGCCCGCCGAGGTGATCACACCGCCGGTGGCGCCGACGGTCTTGATCACCGCTGACGGGACGCCGTATTTCGCCTCGTCGCGAATTCTCGAGATCAACAGCAGGTTGTAGTCCGCACCCACCGCGACCAGCACCAGGAACGCCATTCCGGCGACGCTCCAATAGATGTCCTGGCCCAGGATGAATTGGAAGAAGATGACGCCGATGCCCATCGCCGAGACGAACGACAGCACCACCGACAGCACCAGGTAGATCGGCGCCACGATGGCCCGCAGGATCAGCGCCAAGATCAGGAACACCACCACCAGCGTCATGATGATGATGTAGCGGAGATCGGCGTTGTAGAAGTTGCGGATGTCGTTGTTGAACGACGAGAAGCCGACCATGTCGATCTGCGCGTCGGCCAGCGTGGTGTTGGGCCTGGCGCTGTTGGCGGCGTCCAGGATGTCGTCCACCTGGTCCATCGCCTCGACGCCGAACGGGTTGAGCGCGGTCTGCACCAGGTACCGGACGGTGTGGCCGTCCTCGGAGACGAACAGCTGGGCGGCCTTCTTGAACTCGGCCTGGTCGAGGATCTGCGGCGGGATGTAGAAGCCCGACATCGACGGGTCGGACGCGTCGCGCTTCATGGCCAGCAGGAAGCTGGACGCCTGGTCGAGGCCGCCGCCGATGTTGCGGGTCTGGTCGACCAGCAGCTGCACGCCGTCGGCCAGCTGCTTGCTCGAGTCGGCGAGCTTGTTGACGTTGTCGCGCAGGTCCCCGAGCTTGCGGTCCAGATCGCTCTCGTTCTCGATGCCCAGCGACTTCAGGCCGCCGAGCGCGCGCTCGAGGTTCGACCCGACCTTGCGGAGCAGGTTGTCGACGCGGTCGGTGCCCTTGGTCTCCTTGAGGCCGCGGCTGAGCGCCTCGAGGTAGGTGATGTCGGCCTCGTTGTAGCCGTCGACGCGGCGCTGCAGTTCGGCGCGTGACGACACGCACGCGGGGTCGATGTTGCACGCCATGCTGCCGTTGAGCACCACGAGCATCGACTTGGACGAGCGGTAGGCGTCGGTGACCTGCTGCAGGCTGCCGCCCAGCGAGTCGCCCACCGAGCGCATGTTCGCGACGAGGGCGGCCTGCTGCTCGAGTTCGTCGAACGTCACGTCGTCGCCCATGGCCTCCTTGATCGCGATGAGGCCGCTGACCACCTCGCGGATCGATCCCATGGAGCCGAGCACCTGGACGCGGATCTGGTCGTTCACGTCCGCCAGCTGGCGGGCGCCACCGGACAGCAGGTTGAGGTTGCTGTCGTTGGTGGCGATCAGCCCGGACGCGTCGGCGAGCTTCGAGCCGACCTCGCCGGCCTGGTAGGTGGACTTCGCCTCGTTGAGCATCTCGCCGGTCGGGCGGGTGATGCCGCGGACCATGTCGATGCCCGGCACCTGGCTGATGCGCAGCGCCATCTGCTCGAGGTCCGCCAGCGCCTTCGGAGACCGCAGGTCCTCGTTGGGCGCGTGCACCATGATGAACTGCTGCATCGTGGTGCTCACCGGGAAGTGCGCGGTCAACGCGTCGTAGCCCTTGTTGCTCTCGGCGTCGTCCGGGAGGTTGCGGCGGTCGTCGTAGTTGTAGTGGATCAGCGAGGCGCAGCCGGCAAGTCCGAGCAGGATCACCAGGCTGGCGACGAGGTGCGACTTGGGCCTGCGCACGATGTGCACGGCAGTCTTCCGCCAGAACCGGCCCGTGATGTCCTTGCGCGGCTTGATCCAGCCGCGTCTGCCGGCGAGCACCATCAGCGAGGGCAGGATTGTCAGCGCACCGGCCACCGCGATCATGATGGTCGCCGCGAGCGACGGACCGACCGTCAGGAACACCCCGAGCGTGGTGAACGACAGTCCCATGAACGTCAGGGCCACCGTCAGGGCCGACCCGGTGATCACCTCGCCGATCGTGGCGAGGGAGGTCACGACAGCCTCGTCGGAGGCCATCCCCTTGCGGATGCACTCCTGGTACCTGCTGAACAGGAACACCGCGTAGTCGACGCCGGCGCCCATCATCATGCCGGTCATCAGGACGATGGTCTGCGGTCCCAGCGGCACGCCCAGTTCGCCCATGCCGGCGACGACCTGCTGCGCCACGCCCATCGAGATGCCGATGGTGATCAGCGGCATCACCATCGCGACCAGGTTGCGGTACACCAGGATCAAGATCGTGAAGATCGTGACGACGGTGGAGATCTCGATGATCAGCTGGTCTTCGGCGCCGATCTTGTTGAGGTCGGCGAACGTCGCGGACGCGCCGACCACGTTGACCGTCAACGAGGATCCGGCGGTCGCCTCGTTGACGGTCTTCAGGGCGTTGTCGTAGGCCGCCTGTCCCGGACCGGTGCCCATGTTGCCGACCAGACCGACGGGCAGCGTCCACGCCTTGCCGTCCTTGCTGGTCATCGCCTCCCGGAGTTCGGGGATGCTGACGAAGTCCTGCGTGGAGTTGACGTTCGCCTTGTCGGCGCGCAAGCGGTCGACCAGCTTGCGGTAGACCTCTTCGTCCGCGGGCGTGAGCTTGTCGGAGTTCTCGTTGGTGAGCACGACGATCACGAGGTTGCCGCCGTCGGCCTCGTTGAACGCCTTCTTCATCAGCTCGCCCGACGCCAGGACCGGTGAGCCCTTGGGGATCAGGTCGGGCGGATTCTTCTGCGCCACCGTGAAGAGCGGGTCGATCAGCAGGAAGAGCGCCGCGAGTAGGACGATCCAGGAGGCGATGATCGTGAGGGGACGCCGAACCACGAATCGCCCCAGCGATTCGAACGCCCCATGTACAGAGGCGCCACGGACATCGGCGCGGCTGAACACCATGTGAGGTTACACCGACCAGCAATCACCCCACCTCCGTTGCGTTGTCACCGGCGGTGACCGACAGCAACGCATTCGACGCCCGCGTACTGTAATCAACCGTGCTCACGCTCGAATTCGGAAAGTTGCTCGATTGCAACGCTTTTTCATACCTTCGGACGAATTCGCCCCGTGCCTGACGCAGTGCAGCCCAAGACGTTCGTGATCGCCGTACACGGCACGCGTGGTGACGTGGAGCCGTGCGCGGCGGCGGGACTCGAACTGGTCCGCCGCGGCCACGAGGTACGACTCGCGGTACCACCGAATTTGGTGCGGTTCGTCGACGACGTGGGCCTGGGTCCGGCCGCCGTCTACGGCGTCGACTCGCAGAAGCAACTCGAGGCCGACATCTTCAAGGACTGGTGGAAGCTGCAGAACCCGATGACGGTGTTGCAGCGCAGCCGCGACTACGTCACCGAGGGCTGGGCCGAGATGAGCACGACGCTGTCTAAACTCGCTCGGGGCGCCGACCTGATCCTGACGGGCACGACCTACCAGGAGGTCGCGGCCAACGTCGCGGAGGCCGCGGCGCTGCCGCTGGCCGCGCTGCACTACTTCCCGTGCCGCGAGAACGCGCAGGTGCTCCCCGTGCCACTCCCCCGGCCCGTGCTCCACACGGGCTGGTCGGCCGTCGAGTGGGCGCACTGGAAGGTGTTGAGCCAGGCCGAGAACAGGCAGCGCGACGCGCTGGGTCTGCCGAAGGCGAAGGTGCGTGCCATCCGCCGCATCGTCGAGGGCGGCGCCTTGGAGATTCAGGCCTACGACGAGGTGTTCTTCCCCGGTCTCGCCGAGGAGTGGCACGGGGTCCGTCCGCTGGTCGGGTCGCTGTCGCTGGAGTTGCCCACCCCGGGCGACGACGACCTGCTCGCCTGGATGGCCGGGGGCACGCCCCCGATCTACTTCGGCTTCGGCAGCATGCCGGTCGAGGATCCCGCCGCCGCGATCGAGATGATCGCCGCCGTGTGCGCCGAACTCGGTGAGCGGGCGGTGATCAGCACCGGCGTGTGGGACGTGTCCGGCACGCCGGTCGACGACCACGTCCGTCTCGTCGGTGCCGTCAACCATTCGAAGGTGTTCCCGGCCTGCCGGGCCGTCGTGCACCACGGCGGCGCGGGCACGGTGGCCGCCAGCGTGCGCTCGGGCGTACCGACCGTCGTGCTGTGGGTGTCGGCCGACCAGCCGGTGTGGGCGGGCAAGGTCAACCGGCTGAAAGTGGGCGTGGCGCGGCGCTTCTCGAGCACCGACGCCCGCTCCCTGACCACGGCGCTGCGCACGGCCCTGAGCCCCGAGTACCGGGAGCGGGCGCGGGAGGCGGCCACGCGGATGACGTCACCGGCGCGCGCGGCTGCCAGGACGGCCGACCTGCTCGAGGCGGCGGCCGACCGGGGCCGGGTCCCGGCCTAGATGATGGTGGCCTTGAGTTCGAACTCGGCCAGCGCCTGACGGACCTGCTCCCCCAGCCATTCCCGCGTGTTGGGGGCACCCACCTGGTACCCGACGACGCCGATCGAGATGGTGTTCACCACCCGGCCCGCCGCCAGCACGAGTTGGCCGCCGGCGCGCTCGACGGCGTCGCGGGAGACGTTCTGGTCGACCGGCCGGAACAGGACGTGGCCGGCCTCGGTGCCGTCCGGCCGCGCCATCTCCGGCGGCACGACGCCGAGGTTGGAGCAGGACACCGGCAGGTCGCCGAACAGGACGTCCGCGGTGCGCCGCACCGCCCGCTTCGGGACGAAGGGCGTGATCGGCAGGAGCGCGTGGGTCTCGTCGGGGACGTCGCGCACCTCGGCGAACGCCGCCCGCACCGCCGCCCGCGTCGGCTCGAGATCGGTTGTGACCCCGGACGGGTCGAGGATCGCGGTCGCGATCTTCATCGCGTTACCGCGCCGGTCCTCGTCGCCACCCCGGTCGCTGATCGCGATCAGGGCCGTCACCGATCCGTCGTCGCGCACCCGGCCCAGTCGCCGGCCCAGCAGCGCCCCGAAGGCCGGGAGCAGGTTGTACGCCGAGCCCCCGAGTCGGGTGGCCCGCTCGTCCCAGTCCGCCACGTCGACGATGGCCGACACCGCGGGCAGGACGACGGTGCCGCCGTGACCGGTCGTCGACGACGGTCGGGTGGCGCCCGACGACGAGATCTCGCCGCGGCGCCGGTAGGCGAACCTGACCGCGTGGGCCACCGTGCGGCCGAATTCGGGGAGGTCCGCCACCGTCTGACGGGCGTCGGAACGGGCGCGCTGCCAACGGGTTCGCGTGCCGGGCCGGTCGTAGCCGAAGTCACGGCGCTCCCCGCGCACCGCGTCCGCCATGGTGCGCAGCGACGCTCCGCCGTCGAGCAGGCAGTGCGACATCACCAGGGTCACCGCCGTGGAACCGTCACTCATCGGCAACATTCCGAGGTGCCAGCCCGGACCCCGAACGGGATCGACCGGCAACTGCGACCGCTCGTCGATCCAGTCGCCCAGTTCGCCCGGCGGCCTGGTGTCGGCGACGTCGAGCGGTCCGGCAGGACCGGTCGCCGACACCCAGCGATGCCTGCCGAACGGGAGCACCGACGGCTCGATCAGGCGGCCGGCGAGTCCGTGGCCGAAGTTCGCGTGGAAGCGCTCGATGCCCGCCCGGTCCACGGCACGGCCGTACACCCAGACGTACTGTGCCAGTTGGGCTCGACCCGTCGCCTCCCAGGAGAGGAACGTCGCCTGGTCGATGTAGGCCAGGCGATCGTCGGTCGTCACACCACGTCTCCGGTGAGCCCGAACTCCTCGAGCGTCGCCGTCACGCGTTCGCGCAGCCGGGCCTTCGTGTTCTCCGCGCCGGGCTGGTAGCCGACGAACGTCAGCGTGACCTTGCCGTCGAGACGCGCACCGACCACGGTCAGCAGCCCCTGTCGCTCCTCGAGCACCCGCCGGGACACGTGCTGGTCGACCCCGCGCAGCATCACCTGGTCGGCGACGGTCCCGCCGGGGCGGGCCACGTCGAGGGGCAGGTCGCCGAGGTTGGAGCAGGACACCGGCTGAGCGGTGAAACCGAACGCCAGGTCGGCGGACTGGCGCACCGCGACCTTCGGGACGAACGGCGTCAGCGCGAGCAACTCGAACGTCTCGTCGGGGGTTTCGCGCATGACACGCAACGCCTCCCGGATCGCGGTGCGCGTCTCCGACAGGTCCTTGGTGACGTACGTCGGGTCCACCCGCACGTAGGCCAGGGTCACGGCGTTGGCGCGGGTGTCGGTGAGCGTGCGGTCGTTGATCGGGACGATCAGTCCGACGGTTCCGTCGTCGCCCAGTTCGCGGCCCTGCTGCACCGCCATCCGCGCCGACACGCCGGCCAGCATCGAGTGGCTGTTGCCGCCGAGTTCGGCTGCGCGGGCGTCCCAGTCGGCGAGCGACACGAACGCCGACACGACCGGGACCACGACGGTGCCGTCGTCGCGGACGCGCGGTGGCTTCGTGGCGGGCTGGGCCTTCGCGGCCTGCTCCCTGCGCCTGCGGTTGAGGAACTTCGCGGCGGTGACGAGCGTGCGACCGAGTTCGGGGAGGTCGCCGACCGTCTGGCGGAGATCGCCGAGCACCGCCTGGCGCGTCGAACGCGACTGTGGCGGCGGATATCCCAGGTCGCGTCGATTGCCGTGTACGGCGTCGAACACACTGAGCAGCGCCGCGCCACCGTCACCGATGCAGTGCGACCCCACCAGGCTGACGGCCGTCCCACCGTCGGTGAGGGGCAGGATCCCCATGTGCCAGGCGGGACCGTGCTCCGGGTCGATGTGGCGCTGGGAGTGCTCGTCGATCCAGTCGCTCAGTTCGGCCCGCGGGCGTGGCTCGGCGATCACCTCGAGCGGCGCGGCCGGGCCGAGCGACGCCACCCACCGGTGCCGGCCGAACGGCAGCGGCGACGGCTCGATCAGCCTGCCCGCCAGGCCGTAGCCGAATTCGCGGTGGAACCGCCGCAGCTGCTCCACGTCGACCGGTCCGTCGTACACCCACACCATCTGCATCGCGGCGGCCTGACCCGTGGCCCGCAGGCCGAGGAACAGCGCCTGGTCGACGAACTCGAGCAGATGGTCGGCACCGGGCCGGGTCTGCGCAGCACCCATGGTCAGCCCTTGGCCACCCGTGCGAGCGCCTCGCGGTCGCGCTCGTGGGCACCCTTGCGGTGCAACGCATCCGCGATGTCGGCGTGGCCACGGTGGCGCACGGGCACGGCGCCGTCGGCGACGGCCAGGTAGGCGGCGGTCATCGCCGCGACGTAGCGGTCGATCGACTCGCGGGCGATCGGGTTGTCGGGGAACGCCACCGTCACCGAGGTCTCGTGCTCACCACGGTTGACCCACAGGCCGATCTGGTAGGCCGACCGTGCGTCGCTGAACACCCGACCGTTCATGCGCTCCCACTCCGCGATGATGCTGGCGGACAGCGGCGGCAGGCCGGCGTCGAGGAACGACACCATCGGCACGCCGGGGTCCGGCTTGCGCAGTCCCATGGACTCGTCGGCGAGTTCGACGACGCGGTCGTAGGGCACGTTCGCCAGCGGCATGCGTCCGTCGAAGGAGTCCTGCGCGGCCTTGGCGGTCGCACCGAACGACTCGGGTTGCACGGCCACCGAGATCGGCACGACGCCGGTGAACCAGCCCGTGGTCTGGAACTCCATCTGCGAGGTGCGCGTGGTGGTCGGGGTGATGACGTGGTAGTCGGTCGACCCGGTCAGCGCGTGCTGTGCCAGTGCGGCGCAGGCGAACACGCCACCGATGAAGCGGGCGCCGGCCGCGGTGCACGCCGCCTCGAAGCGCTCGGACTGCGCCTTGTCCATCAACCGGACCGTGACCAGGTCACCGGTCTTCGACCAGGGCGGGTCGCCGAGCGGGAACGGGAAGTGCGGCATCGTGCCGTCGTTGCGCTCCGCGAACCGCACCCATTCCTGGACCTCGGGCGACTCGAGCGTCAGCGACGAGAGGAACTCGTGCTGGCGCACGCAGTAGTCGTCGTAGCTGCCGGCGGGCGGCAGCGGGATCGGTGCCGCACCGTTGGCCAGCGCCGCGTACATCATGTGGATCTCGATCAGCACGATGCCCATGAACATGGCGTCGGTGTGCACGTGATCGATGCTGATGTAGAAGGTGAAGTGGTCGGCACGCTGAATGATGCCGAACGAGAAGCAGTCCCACTGCAGCGGGCTGGCGGTGCTCAGCACGTGCTCACGCCACTGCGACTCGTTCATCTCACCGTGCTTGGTGGGCACGAACGCGATGTCGCGGGGGTTGGCCACGGTGTGCCGGACCACCTCGTCGCCGTCCGCCGCCATCTCGAACCAGCTGTGGTACGTGTCGTGCCGGCGGAGGTAGGCGTTGATCACGTGGGTCATCGCGCGGACGTCGCACTGGCCCTGCATGTCCCAGGCCGGGATGTTCAGCCGGGCCATGTCGGTGCCGCCCTCGACGTGACTGAGGTAGCCCCGGACGTGCTGGGCCTGCTGGTAACTGACCGGCACCGGGCTGATCGGGGCCTTGGCCACCTTCGCGCGGCTGGCCGGCGACGGGTGCCATGACACGACGTCGCCCGACGTTCCGACCCAGTCGTGGATCGCCTTGATAGCAACCATTTATTCGTCCCTCGCTCGCCGTACGTGGGTGAGCGACGTCATCGGCGCTTGAAGGAAGGTCATGACGACACCGCAGTCGTCTCGCTGTCGAGGTTCATCTCGCCGGCGATCGTCTCGCTGAGACGCTCGGCCAGCGCGCGCACGGTCGTGACGTCCGTCGACCCGATCCGCACACCGGTCTCGGATTCCAGCCGGGTACGCAGTTCGAGCGTGCCCAGGGAATCGAGGCCGTATTCCGACAGTGGTCGGTCGGCGTCGACCGATCGTCGGAGGATGAGGCTCATCTCCTCGGAGATGAGGCGCCGCACGCGGGCCGGCCAGTCCTCGCGCGGCATCAGGCGCAGTTCCTCGAGGAACTCGCTGGACCCGGACCGGTCGCCGCCGATCGAGGCGAATGCCTCGGCGAACGGCGTGGTCTGGGCGAACGCGGTCAGCCAGGCGGCGCCGGCGACCGGCGCGTACCCGCTGTACACCCGGGTGTGGCGCATCAACGTGTCGAACGCGAAGGCGCCGTCGGCCGGGTCGATCGCCATGCCGTCGGTGGTGGCCATGGCCTGGCCGGCACCGATCTCGGCCCACGCGCCCCAGGCGACCACCTGGGCCGGCTGGTTGCGGGCACGCCGCCAGCGGGCGAACGAGTCGAGCCAGCTGTTGGCCGCCGCGTACGCACCCTGACCGGGCGATCCGACCATCGCGGCCGCCGAGGAGAACAGGCAGAACCAGTCCAGCGGAGCCGACGCGGTGGCCTCGTGCAACCGCCACGCGCCCAACGCCTTCGGCGCCCAGTCGCGATCGATCAGCTCGTCGGTGATGTTGCCCAGCGTCGCGTCCTCGATGACGGCGGCAGCGTGCAGCACACCACGCAGCGGCATGCCGGTCGCGGTCGCGGCCGCGACGAGCCGGGCCGCGGTTTCCGCGGTCGACACGTCGCCGAGTTCGACCTCGACCTCGGTGCCGGTGCGGCGGATCCGCTCGATGGCGCGCAGGGTGTCCGGCTTGGGCGCGGACCGGCCGTTGAGCACGATGCGCCCACAGCCCGCGGCGGCCATCTGCTCGGCCAGGAACAGGCCCAGTCCGCCGAGTCCGCCGGTGACGACGTAGGCGCCGTCGGAGCGGAACGCGGGCGCCTCGTCGGCGGGCACCACGGCGGCGTACTGCCCCACCCGCGGCACGTCGAGCACCAGCTTGCCGGTGTGCTCGGCCGCACCCATGGCGCGAATGGCGTTGGCGCCGTTGGCCAGCGGGTAGTGCGTGGTCTGCGGCGGCGGCAGGACGCCGTCGGCGATCTGCTGGTAGACCACCTCGAGCAGGCTGCGCAGCGTGTCAGGGTTGACCAGCATCAGCAGGGCCAGGTCGACGGCGTAGAAGGACAGGTTCCGCCGGAACGGGAACAGGCCCATCTTGGTGTCGCCGTAGATGTCGCGCTTGCCGATCTCGACGAACCGGCCGCCGAAGGTCAGCAGCTCCAGGCCCGCCTGCTGCGCGGCACCGGGCAGCGAGTTGAGCACGACGTCGACGCCGTACCCGTCGGTGTCCCGACGGATCTGGTCGGCGAAGTCGACCGTGCGCGAGTCGTAGACGTGCTTGACGCCCATGTCGCCGAGCATCGCGCGACGATCGGGACTGCCCGCGGTGGCGTAGATCTCGGCACCGGCGGCCTGGGCGATCGCCACGGCGGCCTGTCCCACGCCGCCGGTCGCGGAGTGGATCAGGACCTTGTCGCCCTTGCCGATCCTCGCCAGGTTGTGCAGCGAGTACCAGGCGGTCGCATGCGCGCTCGGCACGGCCGCGGCGGTGGCGTCGGGCAGGTCGTCCGGGATGCGGACGGCGAGGTTGGCGTCGCACGTGACGAACGTGCACCACGCGCCGGTCGCGGAGATGCCGGCGACGCGGTCACCGATCTCGTGGCCGGTGACGCCGGCGCCCACCGCCGTCACCACGCCCGCGAAGTCGGCGCCGAGCTGCGGCAGCCGGCCCTCGAAGGACGGGTAGCGGCCGTAGGCCACCAGGACGTCGGCGAAGTTGAGGTTCGACGCCGAGACGGCGACCTCGATCTGTCCGGGTCCCGGCGCGGTGCGCTGGTAGGCGACGAGTTCGGCGGACTGCAGGTCTCCCGGCGTGCGGATCTGCAGGCGCATGCCGTCGCGCTCGGGGTGCACGACGGTGGTGTGCCGTTCCTCGGCCTGCAGCGGCGTGACGTTGAGCCGCGCCGTGTAGTACTGGCCCTCGCGCCAGGCCGTCTCGTCCTCGTCGGAGTTCGAGAGCAGCTCAGCGCCGACCAGTTCGGCACCCGTGGCGTCGTCGACGTCGATCTGGGTGGGCTTGATCGACGGGTACTCCATGCCGATCACGCGCACCAGCCCGCGCAGGCCGCCCTGGGCCAGGTTGGGCTGTTCGCCGGAGAGCACGGCCTGCGCGTCCCGGGTGAGGACGTAGAGCCGGGGTGCCTCGCCGGGGACGTCGGGCAGGATCCGGGCGACGCGGACCAGGTGCCGCACGTGCTCGGCGCCCTGGCTCACGGGGTCGCCCGCGTCGGCGGGCGACTCGACCAGGACGACGCCGGTGTGGTGGCGCGCCACCAGCACCTCGCGGACCGCGTCCTCGGTGGCCGCGTGGTCGCCGTCGGCGGGCCAGATCAGCGTGGCCACGTCGACCTCGCCGGCCTTGAGGACGTCGGCGAGTTCGGTCGTGAACGGGTCGGCGTCGCTGGTCGCGATCACCAGCCAGTTGCCGGCGCGGACGACGTCGGCGACGGGGGTGTCCTGGCGGCGCCAGTCGATGGTGAGCAGGCGCTCGTTGAGGCGCTTGTCGCGCTGCCCCTCCTCGGAGACGCCGGTGCCCAGGCGCAGCCCGGTGACCGTCAGCAGCACCGCGCCCTTGTCGTCGAGGACGTCGATGTCGGCCTCGACCTGCGTGGGCTGCGTGCTGGTCAGCCGCACGTAGCAGTAGTGCGCGTTGCGGGTCGACGAGTACGCGCGCAGTTCGCGGACCCCGAGCGGCAGCATCAGGGCGCCGCTGGTGTCGGAGAACAGGTCCGGGTGCGCGCCGACCGCCTGGAAGCAGGCGTCGAGCAGTGCGGGGTGGGCGATGAACGCGCCCTGCTGGGATCGGATCGAGCCGGGCAGCGCGACCTCGGCGAGCACCGACGTCGTCGACCCCTCCGCGGTATGGGCGGCGGTCAGGCCGCCGAACGCGGTGCCGTAGCCGATGCCGCGGGCGGCGTAGAAGTCGCGCAGCGCCGGGCCCTCGATCGCCGAGGGGTGCGCCGCGAGCAGCTCGGCGACGTCGTAGGCGGCCGGGGCGTCGACGGCGTCGGCGGCCTGGAGCACGGCGGAGGCGCGCTGGAGTTCCTCGCCCTCGGTGTGGGTCTTCACGACGAACTCGACGACGCCGGTGGGCGTCACGGACGCGACGGCGGACAGCGACGTCTGATCCTCGAGCAGCAGCAGCTGGTCGAACGTCACGTCACGCACGGACGCCCCGTCGCCCAGGACCTGGCGTGCGGCCGCGAGGGCGATCTCGCAGTAGGCGGCGCCGGGCAGCGCCGCGACGTCGTGGACGCGGTGGTCGTCGAGCCACGGCTGGGCGTCGGTGCCGACCTCGGACTGCCAGACGTGCCGTTCGGGCGTCTCCGGCAGCCGGACGTGCGCACCGAGCAGCGGGTGCACGGCGACGGTGGCGGAGTTGTGCCCCTGCTCGTCGCGGGTCAGCATCAGGTGCGGGTGGGTCCACGTCGGCAGCGGTGCCTCGACGAGGTCGCCGTCGGGCCACGGCACCGAGTAGTCGATGGCCGCGCCGGCGCGGTGCAGGTCGGCGACGAACTCGCGCAGACCGTGGGGCAGCTTCTGCTCGCGCCGCACGCTCGCCAGCGCGGCGAGCGTGACGTCGAGGCCCCGGCCGTTCTGGTCGACCGCGTGGGTGAGCACGGGGTGGGGTGACAGCTCCCCGAACACCCGGAAGCCGTCTTCGAGGGCGGCCTGGACGGCGGCGGCGAAGCGCACCGCGTGCCGCAGGTTGTCCGACCAGTAGTACGCGTCGAAGTCGGCCGGGTCGCGGGGGTCGTACAGCGTGGCCGAGTAGTACGGGACCGTCGGCTCCATCGGCTCGATGTCCTCGAGCGCCTCGATCAGGTCGTCGAGGATCGGGTCGACCTGCGGGGAGTGCGAGGCGACGTCGACGGCGACCTCGCGGGCCATCACGCCGCGGGCGTCCCACTCGGCGACGAGCGTGCGGATGGACTCCTTCGCACCACCGACGACCGCGGACTGCGGGGACGCAACCACCGACAGCACGACGTCGGTGACGCCGTGGGCGGCGAGTTCGGAGAGCACCTGCTGCGCGGGCAACTCGACCGACGCCATCGCCCCGGAGCCCGAGACGGTCTCCATGAGCTTCGAGCGGCGGCAGATCACCTTGACGCCGTCGACGAGCGACAGGGCGCCCGAGACGACGGCCGCGGCGGCCTCGCCCATCGAGTGTCCGATGACGGCGCCCGGCGTCACGCCGTAGGACGACATGGCGGCGGCCAGCGCCACCTGGACGGCGAAGATGGTCGGCTGGACGCGGCCGATGCCGGTCACGACCTCCGGGGCAGACATGGCGTCCGTGACCGAGAAGCCGGACTCGGCGGCGATGAGGGGTTCGATCTCGGCGACGGCCGCGGCGAACGCCGGCTCGGTCGCGAGCAGTTCGGCGCCCATGGCGGCCCACTGCGACCCCTGGCCGGAGAACACCCAGACGGGTCCGCGCTCACCCGCGGCGACGGCGGGCTCGTAGGGGTCGTCGCCGTCGGCGACGTTCCGCAGCGCGGTGAGCAGCTCGGCGCGGTCCCCCGCGATCAGGACGGTGCGCACCGGGCGGTGTGCCCGCCGACGCGCCAGCGTGTAGGCCAGGTCGGCGAGTGCGGTGTCCGAGCCCTCCGGCTGAGCCTCGACCCAGTCGGCGAGCCGGCCGGCGGTGCGGCGCAGCTCGTCGGCCGAGGTGGCGGAGATCGGGAACAGGCGGGTGCCCGTCGCCGCGTCCGGGCGGGCGGTCTGCTCGACGGTCCGGGTGGACTGGGCCTGGGGTGCGGCCTCGAGGACGGCGTGCACGTTGGTGCCGGACAGTCCGTAGGACGACACGGCGGCGCGGAGCGGGTGGTCGCCCTCGATGGGCCACGGCGCGTTGTCCTGCGGCACGAAGAGGCTGGTCTCGACGGCGGCCATCTCGGCAGGCATCTCGGTGAAGTGCAGGTTCTTGGGCACCGTCGCGTGCTGCAGCGAGAGCACGGCCTTGATCAGGCCGATCGCGCCGGACGCGGACTGGCCGTGACCGAAGTTGGTCTTCGCCGAGCCGAGCGCGCACGGACCCGCGGTGCCGTAGACCTCCGCGAGGCTGGCGTACTCGATCGGGTCGCCCACCGGGGTGCCCGTGCCGTGCGCCTCGACCATGCCGATGGTGGCGGGGTCGACGTCGCCCGCGGCGAGTGCCGCGCGGTAGACCGTGGCCTGTGCGGTGCGCGACGGGACCGCGATGTTGACGGTGTGCCCGTCCTGGTTGGCGGCGGTGCCCCGGATGACGGCGAGCACGCGGTCGCCGGCGGCGAGGGCGTCGTCGAGGCGCTTGAGCAGGACCACTGCCGAGCCCTCGCCGCTGACGAAGCCGTCGGCGTTCACGTCGAACGCGTGGCAGCGACCGGTCGGCGACAGCATGCCCTGCGCCGAGCCGGACGACATCTTGCGCGGCTCGAACATCATCGACACGCCGCCGGCCAGCGCCAGGTCGCTCTCGCCGTCGTTCAGGCTGCGGCACGCCATGTGCACGGCGAGCAGGCTCGACGAGCAGGCGGAGTCCACGGTGAAGGCGGGGCCGTGCACGCCGAGGTGGTAGGCGATGCGGCCGGACGCCAGGCTGAAGTTGTTGCCGGTGAAGCCGTAGGGGCCCTCGACGGCGTTCGCGTCGGCCGCCAGCAGCTGGTAGTCGGCGTGGGTCATGCCGACGAAGACACCGGTCAGCGACTCGGCCAGCGTTGCCGGGTCGATGCCGGCGTGCTCGATGGCCTCCCAGGACGTCTCGAGCAGCAAGCGGTGCTGCGGGTCGATCGCGGTGGCCTCGCGCTCGCTGATGTTGAAGAAGTCGGCGTCGAAGCCGCCGACGTCGGACAGGAACGCGCCCCACTTGGAGACGGAGCGTCCGGGTACGCCTGGCTCGGGGTCGTAGTACTCCTCGGCGTCCCAGCGGTCCAGGGGCACCTTGGTGACGGTGTCATCGCCACGCAGGAGGGCTTCCCACATGCCGGCCGGCGAGTCGATTCCTCCAGGCAGTCGGCATGCCATGCCGACCACGGCGACTGGAGAGACCGGAGTGTCAACCACGAAATTCAACCTCTTCTACGACAGACTTCAGGACCCCGACGAGATGCAGCGTGCGTCAATGGCGTCAAAGGTGGATTCGCCGCATATGCGCCCCGCTACCTCTTTTCTCCTCGACATTCGTCTGCAGCCACCTGAACATCACGCGAACAACCTGCCATCCAGTGGGCACCTCGGCAAATCTACTTCAGCGCATCGGTGCAAACCTTTGCTCGGCGGAAAGATTACACCCCGCCGTACCATTTCGTCTCCCCCACCGCTATCAGGCCCCTGAGCTGCGCAAATGCCGAAAATTAACGATCTTGTTCAAAACTGGCGACCGCGTCAATGCCTATGTGAGAATTCGCTTAGATCCTTTCTAGCAAACTGTATAGGTGTGCAATACGGGGGCGTCCAACCCAATGATTTGCGCTTTGGCGACTTCCATGCATCTGTCACGTTCGGGTTTGCGACTTACGCGCATCGCCACAGAAGTGCGCAGGTAGAACCAATCCGGCAAAAGGTATTCATTTGCCGGTGGCTACCGAATGCCGGGCCGGCTGGAACGGGGCTGTGAGTCCCTGCGAGGACCACCGGCAACTGTGGCCTCGGTAACGTGATGCGTCGCTCTGGCCGCTCTGGCAACACATCGGGTCATTGGTCGGTTTTGAACCGGCAAACCGTACTCCGTCAACGGCTTGGCGTGGAAACGAGTGCGGCGCAATGACGTCGGACGGCTACCGTACGTAGCCGCGCCATTTCAGGAACGTTGCCGTGACCTCAGACCGCGGTTCGCGCGAGGTTCCGGAACGGCTCTCCGAAGGGCGCGATCGGTGCGTAGCCGTGCTTGCGGGCACGCGCGACTCCGTGCCGAATCAGTGCCGCCGTGGCGACGAAACCGGCCTGGTCGCCCACCACCATCGGGGTCAGCAGGCGGTTGTGGACGAAGCCGAATGCGAGCCCCGTCGCAGGGTCGGCCCACCCGAGGGAACCGCCGAGACCGACGTGTCCGAACCCCGGCAGGATCCCGCCCAGGGGCAGTCCGTGGTATCCGAGATGGAAGGACATCGGGATGAACAGGCTGCCGTCCGGGTGCAGGCTGCGCCGACCGGTCAGTTGAGCGACCAATTCGCTTGAGAGAAAACGTTTTCCGGCCACCTCGCCCGAGTTCGCGATCGCGCCGTACATCTTCGCCAGCGACCGCGCGGTGGCGACGCCGTTGGCGGCGGGCAGTTCCGTGTCGAGCAGTGGGATGTCGCGCTGAACCATCGCCTTCATCCCCGGGAAGTAGAGCGATCCGAACCCGCCGGACACCGGGAGACCCGCGAGATGCGGGGCGACGAAGTTGAACACCGGATTCTGCATCGCGCTCTGCGGACCGATGATCCGTGCGGGGTGCGTGGGCGCCCCCGCGGGTGGCCTGCCGAGGTGGATGCCGTCGGTGTCGAGCGGCTCGGCCAGTTCGGTGCGGAACAGGTCGCGCATGCCGCGACCGGTCACCGCGCGCGCCAGCCCGGACATCAACCAGCCGTAGGTGATCGCGTGGTACGCGGGTCGGCCGCGCAGCAGTCCCATCGGGGCCGCGGCCATCCGCTCCTCCATCAGGAGGTGGTCCATCAGGTCGGCGCTGGTCACGCGGTTGAGGTGGGACAGCCCCGCGCGGTGCCGCATCAGCTCGCGGACCGTGACGCGCCCCTTGCCGTTCGCGCCGAACGCCCGCCAGTGCTCGGCGACGGGAGCGTCGTAGTCGATGAGACCGCGATCGGCCAGCCGGTGGATCACCGTCGAGGCCGCACCCTTGGTCGCGGAGAACACCATCGCGCCGGTGTCCGCGTTCCAGTGCCGCCTGCCGCGCCGGTCCTGCCAGCCGGTCCACACGTCGACCACCGGTTCGCCGTCGAGGTAGATGGCGAGGGCGCCGCCGCCGAGCCGGGGATGCGGGAAGAGCCGCGCGAAGGCGCTCACCGCACGCGCGAAGTTCGGGTCCGCAGCGCCCTGGACGCCGTGCGGAAGGACACCGTGCGAGAGCGCGGCGCTGCGCTCCCCGATTGTTGCCGAGGTCACATCTAGGACCATACCGAGGAACCGCCGGCAAAGGTCCGCCTCGTTACCGATCCGTGAGCGAAAGCGGCTGAATCGACACGGATCCCGTTGCCAGGATCGACCCGTGCGGAGGAAGTCAGGGTGCCGAGGCGTCGAGGATCCGCTGTGCCGCCAGCGCGGGGGTCAGCTCCCCGTCGCGCACCTGCCGCTCCACGTCGGCACGGATCGCCTTCACCTCGGGATGTGACAGCACGCGGTCGAGGACGGTGTCGCGCACCATCGACCACGTCCAGTCGACCTGCTGGGTCCGCCTTTTCCGGTCGAACTCCCCCGCCTCGGTGAGCACCCGGCGGTGCTCGAGGACGGTCTCCCACAGTTCCGCGAGCCCGTCACCGGTGAGCGCGCTCATCGTCAGCACCGGCGGACGCCACAGGCTCTCGCGAGGGTGGATCAGCCGGATGGCGCCCGCGAGTTCCCGTGCCGCGGAACGCGCCTCGATCGCGTGCGGGCCGTCGGCCTTGTTGACCGCGACCACGTCGGCGAGTTCGAGGATGCCCTTCTTGATGCCCTGCAGCTGATCGCCGGTGCGGGCCAGCGTCAGGAACACGAACGTGTCGACCATGTTGGCCACGGTCACCTCGGACTGGCCCACCCCCACCGTCTCGACCAGGATCACGTCGTACCCGGCGGCTTCGAGCAGCACGATGGTCTCGCGGGTGGCCCTCGCGACCCCGCCCAGAGTGCCGGACGTCGGCGACGGACGGATGTAGGCGTCCGGGTGCACCGCGAGACGGGCCATCCGCGTCTTGTCCCCCAGGATCGATCCGCCGGTCCTGGTCGACGACGGGTCGACGGCGACCACGGCGACGCGGTGTCCACGGTCGATCAGGTGCATGCCGAGCGCCTCGATGGTCGTCGACTTGCCCACGCCGGGGACGCCCGTGATGCCGACGTGCTGCGCCGCACCGGCGTCCGGGGTCAGCTCCAGCAGCAGCGCCTGCGCCCGGTCGCGGTGATCCGCCCTCGTCGACTCGACCAGGGTGATCGCACGCGCCAGCGCAGCACGGTCGCCGCCGCGAATGGACCGGGCGAGGTCGCGAACGCCGTCGCTCACGAGGGGGCCTTCGTCACCCGAGGTCGTGACCCAACCGCGTGGCGAGTTCCCGAAGCAGACCGATCGCGGCATCGGCGATCACGGTGCCCGGCGGGAAGATCGCCGCGGCGCCCGCCTCGTACAGGGCGTCGAAGTCGCCCGGCGGGATGACGCCGCCCACCACGACCATGATGTCGGGCCGACCGGCCTGCGCCAGGGCGTCGCGCAGTGCCGGCACCAGCGTCAGGTGACCCGCCGCCAGTGAGGACACCCCGACCACGTGGACGTCGTTGTCGACGGCCTGGCGTGCCACCTCGTCGGGGGTCGAGAACAGCGAGCCGACGTCGACGTCGAAGCCGATGTCGGCGAACGCGGTGGCGATCACCTTCTGCCCGCGGTCGTGCCCGTCCTGACCCATCTTGGCCACCAGGATGCGCGGCCGCCGACCGTCCGCCTCGGCGAACTTCTCGACCAGTTCCGTTGCAGCGCTGACGTTGCTCGCCTTACCCACCTCGTCCCGGTAGACCCCTGCGATGGTGCGGATCTCGGCCTGGTGGCGTCCGTACACCTTCTCGAGCGCGTCGGAGATCTCGCCCACCGTGGCCTTGGCGCGCGCCGCGTCGATCGCCAGCGCAAGCAGGTTGTCCGCCAGACCCTCCGCTCGGGAGGTACCGGAAACCGCTGCAGCCCTGGTCAACTCGGCCAGCGCCGCCTGGGTGGCGGCCTCGTCGCGGTCGGCGCGCAGCTGCTCGAGCTTCGCGATCTGCTCGGCGCGCACCCGGCCGTTCTCCACCTTGAGGACCTCGACCGCCTGATCCTCGTCGACCTGGTACTTGTTGATGCCGATCACGGTCTGCGTGCCGGAGTCGATGCGCGCCTGCGTGCGTGCGGCGGCCTCCTCGATGCGCAGCTTCGGGATGCCCTCGCCGATCGCCTGTGCCATGCCCCCGTGCTCGGCGACCTCCCGGATGTGCGCCCGCGCCTTCTCGGCCAGCTGGTGGGTGAGCGCCTCGACGTAGTACGAGCCGCCCCACGGGTCGATCGGACGGGTGGTGCCGGACTCCTGCTGCAGCAGCAGTTGGGTGTTGCGGGCGATGCGGGCCGAGAAGTCGGTCGGCAGCGCCAGCGCCTCGTCGAGTGCGTTGGTGTGCAGCGACTGCGTGTGCCCCTGCGTGGCGGCCATCGCCTCGATGCACGTGCGGGCGACGTTGTTGAACGGGTCCTGCGCGGTCAGCGACCATCCCGACGTCTGCGAGTGGGTGCGCAGCGACAGCGACTTCTCGCTCTTCGGCGCGAACTGCGCCACCAGCTCACTCCACAGCAGCCGGCCCGCGCGCAGCTTGGCGACCTCCATGAAGAAGTTCATCCCGATGCCCCAGAAGAAGGACAGTCGCGGCGCGAAGGAGTCGATGTCCAGCCCTGCCGCCAGACCCGCCTTGATGTACTCGACGCCGTCGGCGAGGGTGTACCCCAGCTCCAGATCGGCTGTCGCCCCGGCTTCCTGGATGTGGTAGCCGGAGATCGAGATCGAGTTGTACTTGGGCATCTTCACGCTGGTGTATCCGAAGATGTCCGAGATGATCCGCATCGACGCCTCGGGCGGATAGATGTAGGTGTTGCGGACCATGAACTCCTTGAGGATGTCGTTCTGGATGGTCCCCGCCAACTTCTCCGGCGGCACCCCCTGCTCCTCGGCGGCGGCCACGTACAGCGCCAGGATCGGCAGCACCGCACCGTTCATCGTCATCGACACCGACACCGTCGACAGGTCGATGCCGTCGAACAGCTGGCGCATGTCGAGGATCGAGTCGATCGCCACACCCGCCATCCCCACGTCGCCGGCCACCCGCGGATGGTCCGAGTCGTAGCCGCGGTGCGTGGCGAGGTCGAAGGCGACCGAGAGCCCCTTCTGCCCGGCGGCGAGGTTGCGTCGGTAGAACGCGTTGGACTCCGCCGCGGTGGAGAACCCGGCGTATTGCCGGATGGTCCACGGCTGATTCACGTACATGGTCGGGTACGGCCCGCGGACGAACGGCGGTGCGCCCGGGAAGCCGTCCAGCGGGTACCCGGCGTCGACCACGGCGTCGCGGTCGGCCGCGATGTACACCGGCTTGACGTCGATGCCCTCCGGCGTCGCCCAGTCGAGCTGCTCGGCGGCGTAGCCATGGGCCCGGGCCGCCGCGTCGACGTGGTCGCCGACCGCCGCGGGCGTCGCCGGCTCGCCGGTCTTTTCGCCGGCGAGCGGGACGTCGGCGAAGCTGCCGATCGTCGTGCCCGGGTTCGGTTCCAGCGCCGGAGCCGGTCCGCCGGCGACATCGGATGCGGTCATGTCAGGCCCCCAATCGGGTGAGCAGGGTCGACAGCGCCTCGACCGCGTCGATCTTGGCGGTCAGATAGTCGTCCGGCCTGTCCTCGGCGCCGGCGACGGCCTTCTCGGGTCCGGCGAGGTACACGTGCGAGACACCCGCGGCGCGGGCGGCCGCGACGACGGCCGACGCCTCCTCGGCGTAGCGGGCGTCGGTGCCGCAGAGCACGACCGCCGCGGGACCGCTCGCGTCGGCGACCGCCCGGGCCACGCCGTCGGCGGACAGCTGGCCGGGGTTGACGGTCTCGATGCCGCCGGACGCGAGCAGGTTGGCGGCGAACGTGGTGCGGACGTTGTGCTCGGCGAGCGGCCCGACCGGCAGCAGCAGCGCCGCGGGACGTGCGCCGTGGGCGGCGAGGTGCGCGTCGGAACGGTCGCGCAGCGCCTCGAAGTCGGCTCCGTAGCGGGCCACCGGGGATTGGGAATCGGTACGTGCGAGCGGGGCCTCGGCGAGGTTCGGGTACTCGTTGACCCCCGTCACCGCGGTCCGGCGGTGCGCGACGTCGGCGCGGCGGTGCTCGCGGACCTCGGCGATCCGTGCGGTCACGTGGTCGGCGGCCGCGACGAAGCCGCCCTCGGCCTCGATCTCGCGGAAGTGGGTCCACGCCTGCTCGGCGAGGCTGCGGGTCAGATCCTCGACGAACCAGGACCCGCCCGCGGGGTCGAGGACGCGTCCCACGTGCGACTCCTCGAGCAGCAGCAGCTGGGTGTTGCGGGCCATCCGGCGGGAGAACGTGGTCGCCACACCGGGCAGACCGCCCGGGATGGCGCTGTCGAAGGTCAGGACGCCGACGGTGTCGGCTCCCCCGACGCCCGCCGCGAACGCGGCCAGCGTCGTGCGCAGCATGTTCACCCACGGGTCGCGCTGGGTCATCATCGGCATCGACGTCACGGCGTGCAGGGTGGCGGCACCCGCATCGGGTGCGCCGACCACCTCGGCGACCCGGGCCCAGAGTTGGCGTGCCGCACGCAGTTTCGCGATCGTCGTGAACTGGTCGTCGTCCGCGGCGAACCGGAAGCTGATCTGGCGGATCGCGTCCTCGACGGCCATACCGCGCTCGGTGAGCACCCGCAGGTAGGCCACCCCGGCGGCGACCGACGCGGCCAGTTCCCAGGATGCGCTGGCCCCGAGGTCGTGGAACGTGGGTCCGTCGACCGTGATCGCGCGCACCCCGCCGCCGTGGTCGCCGAGCGTGGCGGCCATCGACGCCACGTCGTCGAGCGCGGGCGCGGGCCGTCCGGTCAGCGCGGCGGTCAGGGGGTCGGCACCCAGGTCGATCGACAACCGGGCGCGGCCGTCGTCGTCGAGGTCGGCGACCAGCGCCAGGATGGCCCGGGCGGCGGCGGTGTAATCCTCCGCGGCGTCCAGGATCACCGGCACCAGTTCGAGGAAGACGCCCTCGAGCAGGCGGTCGAGATCGGCGACGGCCACTCCGCTTCCCGTCGCCCCGACCCGCAGCACCAGGGCGCTGACGCCCTCGGTCAGCGCGCTGAGGACCGCACCGTTGCCTTCCGACACGGCCACCTGGCCCGGCAGCGGGAAGGTCTCGGCCACCTTCCACCCGGACTTGACGTCGCGCAGTGCGTCGCCGCCGCGGACGAACGGCCACCTGCCCGGCAGCGGCGGCTCGGGCTGCGAGTCGAGCATCGTGTAGAGCGGCCGGATGGGGAAGCCCTCGTAGGTGGTCGAGTCGAGGAGTGCTTCGGGCTCGGGTCCGAGGTCGGCGGGATCCGTCCGCCTGCTCTTGGCGAGGACGCCGGCGACCGCCGCACGCCACTGGTCGCGGTCGGACTCGGCGATGCCGAGACGCGAACTGGACACCTGTTCGGACACTGTTGACTCCCCTGTCATCGACCTTGATGCAGCGTGTGACTTGACAACTGTCCAACAGGCTAAATGATCGCCGTCACGGCGCGAACCGGCAGGCCCGAGGCTACTGACGGGTAGCTGCGTCGCGTCGTCTCGAGGGACGGCCCGCCGCCCCGTACTCTCGGGAGACGTGAAGGGGATAGTCAGCACGTTGCGTGCGGTGCGGGGCGCAATCGTGGCGTCCGTGGCGCAGGTTCCCCGCCGCAAGCTGGTGGCCATCGTGGCCGCCGTTGTGATTCTCGTCGCAGTCGCCTATCTGGTGCCGTTGCCCACCGCGGTGCAGATGCGCGACTGGGCCACGTCGGCCGGTCCCTGGTTCCCGCTGGTGTTCTTCCTCGCCCACGTGGTGGTCACGATCTTCCCGTTCCCGCGGACCGCGTTCACGCTGTCGGCGGGCCTGCTGTTCGGGCCGCTGCTGGGCGTCTCGCTCGCCGTCGTCGCGTCGACGGTCAGTGCGATCGTCGCGCTGCTCCTGGTCCGCGCCGCGGGCCTGCAGCTCAACCGGCTGGTGTCGCACCCGCGGGTCGAGATGGTCGACGCGCGGCTGCGGCAGCGCGGCTGGCCGACGGTGCTGTCGATGCGGATGATCCCCGCGGTGCCGTTCTCTGTGCTCAACTACGCCGCGGGCGCATCGGCCGTGCGACCCGTGCCGTTCGCGATCGCGTCGTTCGTCGGCCTGCTGCCCGGCACGGCGGCGATCGTCATCCTCGGCGACGCACTCACCGGCAACGTCAGCCCACTGCTCTTCCTGGTGTCCGCGGCCACCGCGAGCCTCGGCGTCGCAGGGCTGGTCTACGAGGTGCGCTCGCACCGCAGGAGCGAGCGTCCGGCGCCGGAAGCGCCGTCGCAGCCCGTCGTCACGCCCTGACCTGGGGACCCTTCGCCGTCATCGCCCCGTAGAGGCCCAGGAAGCCCGCGGCCGCGACGATGCCCGGACTCCAGTCCCTGGCACGGACGTGGAACGCGACCGCCAGCACGAAGTACACGGTCAGCATGAACGTCGTCAGCCGCGCGAGCCGGGGGAACCGGTACACCGACAGGAGCCCGATCGCCGACGCGGTCTTGACGTACGGGATCAGCCGCCGCAGTTCCGGTGCGAGGTTCACCCCGTCGAACGCCTCCTCGATCGGTGCGATCGGTATGGCGCACGCGACGGCGTCACCGGCCTGGACCGCGGCCAGCGCGGCGTAGGTCCGGGTCGACGGCCAGGCGCTCACTGCTCGGACGATCCGTGTCGCGGCGCCTGCGTCTGGGACTGCTGGGACAGCGGCAGGTACTGCGGCGGCGGCTCGACCACGCTCGCGACGGGCCTGCGGGCCTCCTCCTCGGCCTTTGCGACGGCGCGGGCGATCTCGGGGTCGGTCTGCGTGTCGAACCACGCGGCGACCTCGTCGGTGTCGTCTTCGGGCTTCGGCAGGTCGTGCTCGACGGGCGACGGGGTGTAGCGGAAGACGCCGTCCGCGCCGGGCGCGCCGAGCATCTTGGTGAACCCCTCGAGCGCCGAACCGAAGTCACTGGGGACCAGCCACACCTTGTTGGCCTCGCCCTTGGCCATCTCCGGCAGGGTCTGTAGATATTGGTAGGCCAGCATCTCGGGGGTCGGCCGGCCGGCCTTGATCGCGGCGAAGGTCTTCTCGATCGCCTTCGCCTCGCCCTGGGCCTTGAGATACGACGCGGCTCGTTCACCCTGGGCGCGCAGCATCCGGGATTGCCGGTCGGCCTCGGCGGCGAGGATCGCGGCCTGCTTGGCGCCCTCGGCGGACAGGATCTGTGCCTGCTTCTGGCCCTCGGCCTGCTTGATCGAGGCCTCCCGGTTGCCCTCGGCGGTCAGGATCATGGCGCGCTTCTCGCGGTCGGCCCGCATCTGCTTCTCCATGGAGTCCTGGATCGACGGGGGCGGATCGATGCTGCGCAGCTCGACGCGCGCCACCCGCAGTCCCCACCGTCCGGTCGCCTCGTCGAGGACGCCGCGGAGCTGGCCGTTGATCTGGTCGCGCGAGGTCAGCGCCTGCTCGAGCGTCATGCCGCCGACCACGTTGCGCAGCGTGGTGGTGGTGAGCTGTTCGACGCCCACGATGTAGTTGCTGATCGCGTAGACCGCGGCCTGGGGCTCGGTCACCTGGAAGTAGACGACGGTGTCGATGTTGACCGTCAGGTTGTCCTCGGTGATCACCGGCTGCGGCGGGAACGAGACCACCCGCTCGCGGAGGTCGACCCGCGCGCGGATCTTGTCGACGAACGGCAGCAGCAGGGTGAGTTGTCCCGACACCGTCTTGCTGTAGCGGCCGAGCCGTTCGATCACCGCCGCCTCGGCCTGTGGGATCACCTTGACCGACTTGGCCACGACGATGATGGCGAACAGGACGAGCACGGCGACCAGGACGAGCCCGGCGACTGCACCTTCCATTGCGGTTTCCCCTTACCTCAGACGGACTTGAAGACGACTGCGGTCGCGCCGTCGATGCGCACGACGGTCACGTGGTCACCGGGTTCGTAGACGTCGTCGTCGCTCAGTGGGCGCGCGGTCCAGACCTCCCCGTCGAGCTTGACCTGCCCCTCGTGGCGGGCCACCCGATCGAGCACGAGTGCGTTCTTGCCCTCGAGCGCCTTCGCGAAGTCCGGCAGACCCGTGCCCGCCGCGAATCGGCGCCGCAGCACGGGGCGGACGAGGACGAGCAGCAGGACCGACACCAGCAGGAACACGACGCCGTCGACCACGACGTTGTCGACCAGCAGGCTCGACCCGACTGCGGCGAGGGCGCCGCCGCTGAGCATCAGCAGGAACAGGTCGCCGGTGAGCGCCTCGGCACCGGCCAGACCGATGGCGGCGATCAGCCAGATCAACCAGACGGGCATGGTCACAGCCTACGCATGACCGCCGACACACGAGGCGAACTATTACACTGCGTCCATCATGTGGTGTCCCAGTGTCTCCCTCTCCGTGTGGGCCAATGCCTGGCTCGCCGGTGCCGCCGCGCCGGACGACGTGCTGGATGCGTTGTCCCTATGGGCGCCAAGGCATTCCGTGACCGCCTACGATTCCGTCGCCGCCGGCCGCACCGGCCTGCCGTGGCCGGACCTGACGGATGCCGGGGCCGTGTCGATGCTGCAGACGCTGCGCACCGCCGCAGGGCCCGCGACGGGTGAGCCCGCGATGTCCGTCGCGGTGCCGGTGCCGGGCGACGTCCGCGGCCTGCCCGCAGGCACCCAGTTCCAGATCGACGCGATCGACGCCGGTGAGGCGATCCTGGTGTCCCGGATCGGCGGTGACGCGGTCGGCCTGGTGCCCGAGTACGTCTACGCCGACGACCCCGACGTCGACGAGGATCCGGAGTACGCCGAGCCCACGGCACTGTCCTGGACGGTGTACTCGCTGCCGTCGGCACCCATGCCCGACCACCCGGACCTCGGCCACGCCGAACACGATCTGCGCTCGGCGGTGCGCGCCGCCGCCGACGCGCTCACCACGCTGCGTGCGGGGACCAGCATCGACGTCGACGATCCCCGGGGCATGGTCGAGCAGATCCTCGAGGCGGGTCGCCCGCACCGCGCACCCCACCACGCGCCCACCCGGGCGCTGCGGGTCCTCGAGCAGGCCGCGCACGTCGACGCGATCATCACCGTGAGCGCCGGGCTGATGCCGATCGGACTGCAGTCGTCCTCGGAGATGCAGTTGGCCAACGACGCGCTCCGCCCGCTCGGGGGCATCGTGCGGTCGGCGCGACTCGCAGCGGTCAGCGCGATCCTGTACTCGGCGTGGCAGGCCTGACCGCGGGCGTGATGTCCGCGACGCACCGCGGTGAGTCGATGCAGAGCTGACCGTTCAGGCTGAACGCGCAGCCCTGGACGGGATCCGGTCCGACGACCCGCGCGGGCGGAGCACCGGTCTCGACCTCCTCGATGAGGTCGGCGGCCAGCCGGGCGAAGCGGGGATCGGCATTGGGCGTGGTGGCGCGCGCCAGTAAGACGCCCTCGGCGTCGGCCTGCTCGCGCAGTTCGTTGTCGAGATCCCACACCACCTCGATGTGGTCGGCCACGAAGCCGATCGGGCAGACGACGACCGCCCTGACGCCCTGCGTGACGAGCTCCGAGAGATGGTCGCCCACATCGGGTTCCAGCCACGGCACCTGGGGCGGGCCGGACCGGGACTGCCACACCTGGTCGTAGGAGTCGAAGCCGGCGGCCGCGGCGACCAGTGAGGCGGCGTAGGTCACCTCGCGGCTGTAGAGGCGTGGTCCGTGCCGGTCGTCGGCGGCGGTCGGCACCGAGTGCGCGGTGAAGATCAGGCGTGCCCCGTCCCGCAGGTCGTCGGGCAGGCCTGCGGCGGCGGCGCGGACGCCGTCGGCGAACATCTCCACGAACAGCGGGTGGTCGAAGTAGTGCCGCATCTTGACCAGTTCGGGGGCGTCGTCCCCCACCGCTGCCCTGGCGCGGGCGATGTCCTCGTTGTACTGCGTGCAGCTCGAGTACCCGCCCCAGGCGGACGTCGCGAAGACCGCCGCGCGCCGGACGCCGTCGTCGCGCATGCGGGCGACGGTGTCCTCGACGTAGGGCTCCCAGTTGCGGTTGCCGAAGTAGATCGGCAGATCCCGTCCGCGAGCGTCGAGTTCGATCCGCAGCTGGTCGATGACCTCGCGGTTGATCCGGTTGATCGGCGAGACGCCGCCGAAGTGCAGGTAGTGCTCGGCGACGCCGTCGAGCCGCTCCGGCGGGATGTTCCGGCCGCGCGTGACGTTCTCGAGGAACGGCCTGACCTGCTCGGGGCCCTCGGGGCCGCCGAACGACAGCAGCAGCACGGCGTCGAACGGGCCCCGCGGGTCCTGGCCCACGCTCGGATCGTCCACCGCTAGAGCAGCTGCGTGTGGGCGCCGCCGTCGGCGTAGACGACGGTTCCCGTGGTGGCGGGCAGCCAGTCCGACATCAGCGCGCAGACGGTCCGGGCGACGGGCGTCGGATCCTTCATGTCCCAGCCGACGGGGGCACGCTGATCCCAGCCCTCCTCGAGCAGACGCATCTGGTCACCGGCCTCGGCGCCCAGTGCACCGCCGACGATCGCGCTCATCGCGAGGGTCCGGATCGGTCCTGCCGCAACGAGATTGGATCGCACGCCGTGGGGTCCCGCCTCACGCGCGACGAACCGGTTGACCGATTCGAGCGCACTCTTGGCGACGGTCATCCAGTTGTAGGCCGGCATGGCGCGGGTCGGGTCGAAGTCCATGCCGACGATGCTGCCGCCGCGGTTGAGCACGGGCAGCGTGGCCTTGGCCAGTGACGCGTACGAGTAGGCGGAGATGTGGATGCCCTTCGCGACGTCCTCGTAGGGCGCGTCGAAGAACGGGTTGACGCCCATCCCGGTCTGCGGCATGAAGCCGATCGAGTGCACCACGCCGTCGAGCTTGTTGCCCTCGCCGATCACCTCGGTGATGCGGCCCGCCAGCGAGTCGAGGTGCTCGGGGTTCTGCACGTCGAGTTCGAGCAGCGGCGCCGGATTCGGCAGCCGGTCGGCGATGCGCTGGATCAGCCGCAGCCGGTCGAAGCCGGTGAGCACGAGTTCGGCGCCGGCCTCCTGCGCGACCTTGGCGATGTGGAATGCGATCGAGGCGTCGGTGATGATGCCCGTGACGAGGATCCGCTTGCCCTCGAGTAGCCCTGCCATGTCTGTTCTCTCCTGTTGCCGTGAGTTGCCCGGGATTGCCTGTGAGCAGACGCTCAGTGACCCATGCCCATGCCGCCGTCGACCGGGATGACCGCACCGGCGATGTACCCGGCGTCCTCGGACGCCAGGAAGCTGACCGCCCCCGCGACGTCCTCGGCGGTGCCGACCCGCTTGGCGGGGATGAACTGCAGGGCACCCTCCTGGATCCGCTCGTCCAGCGAGCGGGTCATCTCGGTGTCGATGTAGCCGGGGGCCACCACGTTCGCGGTGACGCCCGCCTTGGACAGCTCGCGCGAGATCGAACGGGCCATGCCGATCAGACCGGCCTTGGCGGCCGCGTAGTTCGCCTGGTTGCCGATGCCCCACGTACCGGACACCGAGCCGATGAAGATGATCCTGCCGAAGCGCTTCTTCTGCATGCTGCGCGACGCGCGCTGCGCCACCCGGAACGCGCCGGTGAGGTTGGCGTCGATGACCTTCTCGAACCGCTCCTCGGTCATCCGGATCAGGAAGGCGTCCGCCGAGATGCCGGCGTTGGACACCACGACCTCGACGGGACCCTGGTGTTCCTCGACCTCGGTGAAGGCACGGTCGACGGCTGCGGAGTCGGTGACGTCGCACTCGACGCCGAACAGGCCCTCGGGGGCCCCGGAGCCGCGGTGCGTGACCGCGACCTTGTGTCCGTCGGCGGCCAGTCGCTGGGCGATGGCGAGCCCGATACCACGGTTGCCACCGGTGACGAGGACCGAGCGGGATACGAATTCCGGCATGCGGCTCAACCTATCGCCTCCGCCGCGTGCGCCCGAAATCAACCCGGCAGTCTGCGGTTGAGCAGCAGCGCGCCGAGTGCCGCCAGCGCCAGCACGAACGCCCCGAGGCGCAACCAGCCGACACTCGCGTCGCCCTTGATGGTCTCGTAGCCGATCTGCTCCTGCAGCGTGGTGAAGACTCCCTTGAGCTGCTCGAGGCTGGACGCGGTGTAGGCGCTGCCACCAGACAGTTCGGCGATCTTCTTGAGCATCGCGTCGTCGACCGGGACGGGCTGCTTCTGGTCGTTGATGTCGACGGTGCCGTACGGCGTGCCGAACGACACCGTGGAGACCGGCACGCCCTGGTCCTTGGCCGTCCGGGCGGCGGTGTACGCGCCCTTGGGGTTGTCGGGGTTCGACGGCACGGTCTCCTTGCCGTCCGACATCAGCACGATCCGCGCCGGGGGCGCCTCGTCGCCGCCGCCGATCACGGCGCCGACGGTCGCAATGGCTTGCAGCGCAGTGAAGATGCCCTCACCGGTCGCGGTGCGGTCGGCGAGCTGCAGCTTGTCGATCGCGGCCTTCGACGACTCGCGGTTGGTGGTCGGCGCCACCAGCACCGTCGCGGTGCCGGCGTAGGCGATGAGCCCGAGATTGATTCCAGGCGTGAGTTGATCGGCGAACTGCTTGGCCGCCTCCTGCGCGGCGATCAGGCGGCTCGGGGCGACGTCGGTGGCGCGCATCGACTGCGAGACGTCGATCACCAGCATCACGACCGCGCGGTTGCGCGGGATCCGCACGTCGTGGGTGGGCCCGGCCATCGCGACGGTGAACAGCACCATCGACGTCACCAGCAGGATCGCGGGCAGGTGCCGCCACCGCGTCGAGCGCTTGGGCGCGATGCTCTCGAGCAGCTCCATGTTGGCGAAGCGCAGCATCCGCTTCTGGCGCGCCAGCTGCACCACGACGTACAGCCCGATCACGGCGAGCACCACCAGCAGGAACAGCAGGTACCACGCGTGTTCGAAGCCCGACAGGCTCATCGGTCCGAGCAACGGCAAAGTCATGTACGGCTTGTCATTTCAGTCTCGTCGCGCGCTGATTCGATCTACCTGAACGCCAGTCGCCGGTTCGCGACGAACCGGACGACGTCGGCGATCCAGTCCCGGTCGGTCCGCAGTGTCAGCAGCGGCGCGTCGCACCGTCGCAGCGTGCGGGCCACCTCGGTCCGCTGCGCCTGCGCCGCCTTCGCGAAGTCCTCGCGCAGTTGGGCGTCGATGGTGAACTCGCGGGTGACGCCGGATTCGGTGTCCTGCAAGATCACCTCGCCCACATCGGGGAGTTCGACGTCGCGGGGGTCGATGACCTCGATGCCGAGCACCTCGTGGCGCCCGGCGATCGCGCGCAGCGGCTTCATCCAGTTGATCGGACCCAGGAAGTCACTGATGATCACCGCCATCCCGCGGCGGCGCTCCGGCCTGCGGAGCGCGTCGATCGCGGTGGCGAGGTCGCCGCGGACGCCCGGGGGCGCCTTCGGCATCGTCGCGATCGCGGCCAGCAGTTCGTGCTCGTGCATCCGCCCCGAGAGCGCCGGGACCCGTTTGGTGGTGTCGCCGTTGGTGATCACCGCGCCCAGACGGTTGCCGCCCCCGCTGTTGAGGAACGCGACGGCGGCCGCCGCGGCCACCGCGAGGTCGCGCTTCTCGCACCCGGCGGTGCCGAAGTCGAGGCTTGCCGAGACGTCGACCACCAGCCAGGTCTCCAGCTCGCGGTCGGCGATCATCTGGCGCACGTGCGGCGTGGTCGTGCGGGCGGTCACCGACCAGTCCATCCGGCGGACGTCGTCGCCGGGCTGGTAGACCCGCGACTCCCCCGGCTCCGAGCCGGGGCCCGGGATCAGGCCCTGGTAGTCACCGTGCAGCACGCCGTCGAGCTTGCGGCGCACCTGCATTTCGAGCTTGCGCAGCGCGGCCGACAATTCGGGGTCACGGATCTGACCGCGTTGCAGCGACGGTAGATCGACCGACCGGCTCTTGGGACGGGTCACCGACCGCTGGCCGCTGCCGCTGCGGCGGGTACGGCGGGCGGAACCGAACTCCCCTGCTGCGGAATGGCGTTCACCTGCGGGAGCGCGACCGTCTGCAGGATGCGGTTGACCACCGTCTCCGCGGACACCTCGTCGGCGAGCGCGTCGTAGGTGAGGACGAGGCGGTGCCGCAGCACGTCCGGGATGATCTCGACGACGTCGTTGGGGATGACGTAGTCACGGCCGCGGATCAGGGCCAGCGCGCGCGATGCGGCGATGATGCCGAGCGATGCGCGCGGCGACGCGCCGTAGGCGATCCACGCCTTCGCGTCGGGCATGCCGAACTTCTCCGGCTCGCGGGTGGCGGTGACGATGCGGACCACGTAGTCGACCAGCGCGTGGTGGACGAAGACACCCGACGCGACGCCCTGCAGGCGGAGCAGGTCGTCGGGGTTGAGGATCTGCTTCGGCGTGGGCGGGGTGACGCCCATCCGGTAGATGATCTCGCGCTCTTCCTCGGGCGACGGGTAGTCGATGTTCAGCTTGAACAGGAAGCGGTCGCGCTGCGCCTCGGGGAGCGCGTACACGCCCTCCTGCTCGATCGGGTTCTGGGTGGCCATCACCAGGAAGGGGTTGGGCAGCGGGAACGTCTTGCCGCCGATCGACACCTTGCGCTCGGCCATGACCTCGAGGAGCGCGGACTGCACCTTGGCGGGTGCGCGGTTGATCTCGTCGGCGAGCAGGAAGTTCACCATGACCGGGCCGATCTCGGTGTCGAACTCCTCCTTGCCCACGCGGTAGATCCGGGTGCCGACGATGTCGGTGGGCACCAGGTCGGGCGTGAACTGGATGCGCGCGAAGCTGCCGCCGACGACCTTCGCGAACGTCTCCACGGCGAGGGTCTTTGCGACGCCGGGGACGCCCTCGAGCAGGACGTGTCCCTTGGCGAGCAGGCCGACCAGCATGCGCTCGAGCAGCTGATCCTGGCCGACGATGATGCGCTTGACCTCGAAGATGGCCCGCTCCAGCGTGTGCACCTCGGCCTGCAGGCCCGAACTCGCGGGCGGCGTCTGCTGCGGACCGCCGGGGTAACCCTGCGCCTGGCCGGGGCCGGGAAAGCCTCCGGCGCCCTGGGGCGGCCCACTCGGTGACGTCATCAAGCATCCTCCAACGTAGTTCGCGCCGGACCCATGGGTCCGACCTCGCCCGGCCTGGCGGCGGGCGCTCTCGTCAACTATTCCAGGCACTTCGGAATCCGTCGACGTCGCCGGTCGCGGCGCGTCCCGCCCGGGGGCGGCTCAGGACTCGATGATGCGGGCCAGGTACGGCTGCAGTCCGGCGGTGCGCAGGGGGCTGACCTTGACCTGTTCGCCGCTGCCGGACGCCTCGAGCATCTTGCCGCCGCCGAGGTAGATGGCGACGTGCTGGCTGCCGCCGGGACCCCAGAACAACAGGTCGCCGCGCTTGGCCTGCGACTGCGGCACCTTGCGCCCGGTGTTGTACTGGTCGCCGGAGTACTTGGGGATCTGGACGCCGACGCCGGCGAAGGCGTAGCGGGTGAAGCCCGAGCAGTCGTAGCCGATCTTCCCGGCGTCGTAGTCGACGCCGGCGCTGGGTCCGTTCAACGCGCCGCCGCCCCACGAGTAGGGCACGCCGATCTGCGAGCCGCCGCGCCGGATCACGTACTCGATGGCCGCCGGCCCGCGGACCCGTGCGCCGGGCGAGACGCCTGCGGAGGGTTTCGGGGCGAGGCCGATGGTCTGCAGGAACTGCGACCCCAGACTCTGGGTGGTCTGCAGTGCGATCGAGCTGACCTCGAACGCAGCGTTGGCGGCAGCCACCGGGTCGCCGGGTGCGCCCGAGCTGACCGTCTTCGGCAGCGTGGGGTCCCACTGGCCGTCGTCGGGGGCGGCCGACGCGGGCATCGCGGTGCCGAGCGTCAGCGCGAGTGCGCCGAGCAACAGTACGACGGCGTTGGCGACGCGGACGGGGAACCTATTCGGCAAGACGGGTCACCATTCGATCAGTCGGGTTGCGTAGGGCGTCATGCCGCTGGTGCGGACGGGCGAGATCTTGACCGTCGAACCGGTGTACGGCGCCTCGAGCATCTGGCCGTCGCCGAGGTACATGGCGACGTGCTGGCTGGCGTTGGGTCCCCAGAACAGCATGTCGCCGCGACGCATCTGCGATGACGGGACCTTGCGTCCCGCGTTGTACTGGGAGCCGGAGTAGTGGTCGAGCTTGATGCCGACGCCGGCGAACATGTAGAGCATCAGGCCGGAGCAGTCGAAGCCGACCGTGCCTGCGCCCGAGTCGATTCCGCGGCTGGCGCCGGCGGCGTTGCCGCCACCCCAGGAGTAGGGCGTGCCCATCGCGGCCATGCCGCGCTTGATCACGTACTCGGTGGCCTGGCGGCCGTAGACGCGCGGGATGGCGCCGTTGGTCAAGCCGGTCGGGGTGGGCAGGATGCCGAGCTTCTGCAGGAAGCTGCGGCCCATCTGCTGGGTGGCCTGCACGGAGGTCTGCGCGATCCCGAGGATGGCGTTGATGATCGCGACGGGGTCACCGCTGACGAACGCGCTGGGGATGGCCGGCAGCGCGGGATCCCAACCGCCGACCCACTTCTCGCCCGTCGGCCCTTGACCGGCCGCGGCGCCGGGCGCCCGGTCCCAGTCGGCCGCGGGGGCCCCGCCGGGGGCGGCCGCGGCCTGCGGGCGTGCCGCCGCGGCGGGTCCCGCGTTGCCCGCCGGTGCCGCCCATTCCTTGGCGGCGGCGAGTTTGGCTTGCGCCGCGGCCCTTTCGGCAGCCAGTTGGTCGAGCTGGGTCTGCTGGTCCTTGAAGGTCTGCTGCGCCTGGGTCAGCGCGGTGACCGCGTTCGTCTGGCTGTTCTGGGCGTCGACGACGGCCTGATCGGCCTTCTGCTTGGCCATCCGCGCCGCCGACTCGCGGTTGATCTGCTCGGTCCTGGCCCGCTGCAGATCGCCCATCACCTTCTGCGCCGACATCGACAGGGTCTGTCCGGTCGCGGCGGTGGTCAGCATGTCCGCGGGGTCCGACGCGGTCACCAGTGCGGCCGAGGGTCCGTTGACGTAGGTCGAGGCGGCGAAGGTGTCGAAGCGCTGCTGTGCGGCGCCGATCGCGGCATTGGCGTCCTTGACGCCCACCTGGCTGACGTCGACGTCACGCTGGGCGTTGGTGGCGGTGTCGCGGGCGGTCTGCACGCCGACGAGAGCCTGGTTGACGCTCTCCTGCTGCGCCTGGATCGCGGCGCCGAGGTCCTGCAGCTTCTGGTTGGCGTCGGCGACGGCGGCGACGAGGGGGGCGATCCCGTCGGGGCCGCCCGGGTCAGCCACGGCCATCCCCGGGCCGTGGCTGAACACCGTGGCGACGAGCATGCCGACGGCGAGTGAACTCGCGCCGAGGCGGCCGCACAGGCGGTACGCAGAGGCGCTGGTGATGCGTCTCATGGGACTCCGGTCTTCTCGGGCTCGGCGCGAACGCACCGAGGCGTCCGTCGGGTCCTTGGTCACACCGTCACATCCAGCACAATTGCAACACTGAGCACTACTGCAACTCCAAGCACCTTCTGCACCGTACGTCACAAAAAGCGCCAAAGAAACGCTCGTGGAGAACTACAAAGTTGTAATTGAAACCGTTGTTACCGAACGGTTATCAAGAATTCGAATGGACCCCGGATCGGGCCTACTCGACGGGCGTCGACACGCCTTCGGACTCGACCGGCGTGCCGACCGCGCGGCGGGCGCGGACCTGCAGGGCACGCGTACCGGCGACCGCGGCGGCGACCGCGATCAGGAGCGCGATCGTGAACGCGGTCCACGGGAAGTGCGCGGCGGTCACCTCGCCGACGAAGTTTTGTGACGACAGCACGGGATTGCCGCTCTTGGCGACGTCCTGGCCGGCCTCGAGCGTGGCCCGATCGAATTGCGTGCTGTACGTCCCGGCGTACGACGGGCTGAGCGTCAGCACCGTCGAGCCGGGGTGGGCCTCCCCCACCTCGGTGGCGATGTCGCGCAGCGGAGTGTCGATCGGCGGGTTGTTCTGGATGACCACGATCTTGAGGTCGATGCCCTTGGACTGCGCGTCGGCGACCACCTGCTTGAGGGCCGGCACGTCGGCGGCGGGAGCACTCACCCCGTCGGCACCGACCGCCGCGTTGACCGCGACCATGTCCACGTCCGGCGGAATGTAGGCAGGCAGGGACGGGGTGACGTGGGGTCCGGTCACTGGCAGTCCCGCGTCGCTCCACTCGCCCATGACGGGGAGATTACGTGATCGGCCGTCGATCGACTGGCAACACGCGCTGTCGGGGACGAGACTGGACCCTGCCCTTGGAAGCTTAAAAGGACAAGCGTACTGTAGGAAATCGAAGCGCCGCCGACACAGCCCCGTCGCGGCGACGACTACACGGGAGTTACGGTGGCCTTGAACAATTCAGTTAATTCATTCTCCGCGCACGACACCTTGACGGTGGGCGGCGAGAGCTACGAGATCTACCGACTGGATGCGGTACCCGGTACCGAGAAGCTTCCGTACAGCCTCAAGGTGCTGGCCGAGAACCTGCTCCGCACCGAAGACGGCGCGAACATCACCAAGGAACACATCGAGGCCATCGCCGGCTGGGATCCCTCCGCCGACCCGAGCGTCGAGATCCAGTTCACCCCCGCGCGCGTGATCATGCAGGACTTCACCGGCGTGCCCTGCATCGTCGACCTCGCCACCATGCGCGAGGCCGTCGGCGACCTGGGCGGCGACCGACAGAAGGTCAACCCGCTGGCGCCTGCCGACCTGGTGATCGACCACTCCGTGATCGCCGACCTGTTCGGCACCGCCAACGCCTTCGAGCGCAACGTCGAGATCGAGTACGAGCGCAACGGCGAGCGCTACCAGTTCCTGCGCTGGGGACAGGGCGCCTTCGACGACTTCAAGGTCGTGCCCCCAGGCACCGGCATCGTCCACCAGGTCAACATCGAGTACCTGGCGAGCGTCGTGATGACCCGCGACGGCGTGGCGTACCCGGACACCTGCGTGGGCACCGACTCCCACACCACGATGGAGAACGGTCTCGGCGTACTCGGCTGGGGCGTCGGCGGCATCGAGGCCGAGGCCGCCATGCTGGGCCAGCCCGTGTCGATGCTGATCCCCCGCGTCGTCGGCTTCAAGCTCAGCGGCGAGCGTCGTCCCGGCGTCACCGCCACCGACGTCGTCCTCACCGTGACCGAGATGCTGCGCAAGCACGGCGTCGTCGGCAAGTTCGTCGAGTTCTACGGCGAAGGCGTCTCCGAGGTGCCGCTGGCCAACCGCGCCACCCTGGGCAACATGAGCCCCGAATTCGGTTCCACCGCAGCGACCTTCCCGATCGACGAGGTCACCATCGACTACCTGCGCATGACCGGGCGTGACGAGCAGCAGCTCGCGCTGGTCGAGGCGTACGCGAAGGCGCAGGGC
The DNA here is from genome assembly GCF_056679845.1 of Mycobacterium sp. PTI7. NCBI lineage: Bacteria > Bacillati > Actinomycetota > Actinomycetes > Mycobacteriales > Mycobacteriaceae > Mycobacterium > Mycobacterium sp. PTI7. The sequence goes on along the minus strand of NZ_CM155252.1, from coordinate 1,628,344 downwards.
ATGTGGCACGACCCGAGCCGCGAGCCGGTGTTCTCCGAGTACCTCGAGCTGGACCTGTCCGACGTCGTGCCGTCGATCGCCGGACCCAAGCGTCCGCAGGACCGCATCGCGCTCGACGACGCCAAGTCGGCCTTCCGCAAGGACATCCACAACTACGTCACCAACGGCAACCCCGCGCCGGAGACCAAGCTCGACGAGGCCGTCGAGGAGACGTTCCCCGCCAGCGACCCCGCGACGCTGAGCTTCGCCGACGAGGGTTCGGTGCCGCTGCACTCAGCGGCGATCAACGCCGAGGGCCGGCCCACCAAGCCGGTCACGGTGCGCTCCGACGAGCGCGGCGAGTTCGTGCTCGATCACGGCGCCGTGGCGATCGCGGCGATCACGTCGTGCACCAACACCTCGAACCCCGAGGTGATGATGGGCGCGGCGCTGCTGGCCAAGAAGGCCGTCGAGAAGGGCCTCACCTCGAAGCCGTGGGTGAAGACCACGATGGCGCCGGGCTCGCAGGTGGTGACCGACTACTACGACAAGGCCGGCGTGTGGCCGTACCTGGAGAAGCTGGGCTTCTACCTGGTCGGTTACGGCTGCACCACGTGCATCGGCAACAGCGGGCCGCTCTCCGACGAGATCTCGGCCGCGATCAACGAGAACGATTTGTCGGTCACCGCGGTGCTGTCCGGCAACCGCAACTTCGAGGGCCGCATCAACCCGGACGTCAAGATGAACTACCTGGCGTCCCCGCCGCTCGTCATCGCCTACGCGCTGGCCGGCACGATGGACTTCGACTTCGAGAGCGACGCGCTGGGCACCGACGAGCAGGGCAACGAGGTGTTCCTCAAGGACATCTGGCCCACGCAGCAGGAGATCACCGACACGATCGCGGCGTCGATCAACCAGGAGATGTTCCGCAAGAACTACGCGGACGTGTTCAAGGGCGACGACCGCTGGCGCAACCTGCCCACCCCGAGTGGCGACACGTTCGAGTGGGATCCCAAGTCGACCTACGTGCGCAAGCCCCCGTACTTCGACGGGATGCCGGCCGAACCGCAGCCGGTCACCGACATCAGCGGCGCTCGCGTGCTGGCGCTGCTCGGCGACTCGGTCACCACCGACCACATCTCGCCGGCGGGCAACATCAAGGCGGGCACCCCGGCCGCGCAGTACCTCGACGGCCACGGTGTCGACAAGGCGGACTACAACTCCTACGGGTCGCGGCGTGGCAACCACGAGGTGATGATCCGCGGCACGTTCGCGAACATCCGGCTCAAGAACCAGCTGCTCGACGACGTGTCCGGGGGCTACACGCGCGACTTCACCAAGGACGACGCCCCGCAGGCGTTCATCTACGACGCGGCGCAGAGCTACGCCGCCCAGGGCACTCCCCTGGTCGTGCTGGGCGGCAAGGAGTACGGCTCGGGCTCGTCGCGTGACTGGGCGGCCAAGGGCACGTCGCTCCTCGGCGTCCGCGCGGTCATCACCGAGTCGTTCGAGCGCATCCACCGGTCGAACCTGATCGGCATGGGCGTCATCCCGCTGCAGTTCCCCGCGGGCGAGTCGGCGGCGTCGCTGAAGCTCGACGGGACCGAGACGTTCGACATCTCGGGCATCGAGAAGCTCAACGAGGGCACGACCCCCAAGACGGTGCACGTCACCGCGACCAAGACCGGTGGCGACACGGTCGAGTTCGACGCGGTCGTGCGCATCGACACCCCCGGCGAGGCGGACTACTACCGCAACGGCGGCATCCTGCAGTACGTGCTGCGGAACATGCTGAAGGCGAAGTAACGACGGAATCGGAAGAGTAGACAAGGCAATTCATTGCCCCGGGTGACCGACGACCATCTCGCGGCACGTCGCCGTCAGATTCTCGACGGTGCCAGGACGTGCTTCGCGGAGTACGGCTACGACAAGGCGACCGTGCGGCGGCTCGAACAGACGATCGGGCTGTCGCGCGGCGCCATCTTCCACCACTTCAAGGACAAGGACACCTTGTTCTTCGAGTTGGCGCACGAGGACGCCGAGCGGATGGCCGACGTGGCCGCCCGCGAGGGTCTGGTGCAGGTGATGCGCGACATGCTCGCCGCGCCAGAGCAATTCGACTGGCTGGCCACGCGCCTGGAGATTGCGCGCAAACTGCGCAACGATCCGGTGTTCAACCAGGGATGGGCCGAGCGGTCGGCGGAGTTGTCGGCGGCCACCGCCGAGCGGTTGGCCATGCAGAAGGAGGCCGGGCGACTACGCGACGACGTGCCGAGCGAGGTGCTACAGACCTACCTGGATCTGGTGCTCGACGGGCTAGTGGCGCGTCTGGCCTCGGGCGATGACACGGCACGCCTCGGCGCGGTGCTGGACCTCGTCGAGGCGTCCGTCCGTCAGCGCTGACGCACGCGCGGACTAGCCGCGGGTGCGGTGATTCGGGCCGCCACGGCTGCGCATGGTCGTGCCCGACTCGCGGAGCATGGCGTGGATGGAGCCGTAGGACCTGCCGGTGCTGGCCACCAGGGAACGGATGCTCGCACCCTTCTCGTACTCGCTGCGGAGTTCGCCGAGCAGTTGATCGCGCGGCTTGCTTCCATCTCTCATCGTTACCTCCAAGGCGCTCATTGCCTCATAGGTACCCGGGGGCATGGGGCCTCAATCCCCCGTCGGCGAAACGAAGTTTGCGGGAAATCGTCGACCCGCACCCGCTCCGATCAGGCCAATTCGATGAGTTCGCGGTACTCGTCGGACCAGAAGTCCTCCGTGCCGTCGGGCAACAGCACCACGCGCTGGGGCTCGAGCGCCTGCGCCGCGCCCGGGTCGTGCGTCACGAGGACGACGGCGCCGACGTAGCTGCGAAGTGCGTCGAGGACCTGCTCGCGGGACGCCGGGTCCAGGTTGTTGGTGGGCTCGTCGAGCAGCAGCACGTTGGCGGTCGACGCCACCAGGCCGGCCAGCGCCAGACGGGTCTTCTCGCCGCCGGACAGCGTGCCGGCCGGCTGCTCGAGCTGCGGTCCGCTGAACATGAACGCACCGAGCAGGCTCCGCAGCTCCAGCTCGCCGGTGTCGGGCGCGGCGTGGCGGATGTTCTCCCACACCGACGCCAACCCGTCGATCGTGTCGTGCTCCTGCGCGAAGTAGCCGAGCTTGAGGCCGTGGCCGGGCTCGATGACACCGCCGTCGGCCTTCTCGGCGCCCGCGAGGATGCGGAGCAGCGTGGTCTTGCCCGCGCCGTTCAACCCCAGCACGACGACGCGGGAGCCCTTGTCGATCGCCAGGTCCACGCCGGTGAAGATCTCCAGCGAGCCGTAGGTCTTGGTCAGGCCCTTCGCCACCAACGGCGTGCGACCGCACACCGCGGGGGTGGGGAACCTGATCTTCGCGACCCGGTCGGCCACCCGCTCGTCGTCGAGTTCGGCGATCATGCGCTCCGCGCGGCGCAGCATGTTCTGTGCGGCAACGGCTTTGGTGGCCTTGGCGCCCATCTTGGCGGCCTGGGTACGCAGCGCACCCGCCTTCTTCTCGGCGTTGGCACGTTCGCGGCGCCGGCGCTGCTCGTCGGTCGCGCGGGCGTCGAGGTACTTCTGCCACCCCATGTTGTAGACGTCCGCCTCGCCGCGCACCGCGTCCAGGAACCACACGCGGTTCACGACGTCGGCGAGCAGGTCCACGTCGTGGCTGATCACCACGAGGCCGCCGGTGTGGCTCTGCAGGAAGGTCCGCAGCCACCCGATCGAGTCGGCGTCGAGGTGGTTGGTGGGCTCGTCGAGCAGCAGCGTGGTGTCCGATCCCGACCCGGTGTCCGACGCCGCGAACAGGATCCGCGACAGTTCGACGCGGCGTCGCTGCCCGCCGGACAGGGTGCGCAGCGGCTGGGTCAGGATGCGCTCGGGCAGTCCGAGGCTCGCGCAGATGCGACCGGCTTCGCTCTCCGCGGCGTACCCGCCGAGGGATGCGAAGCGCTCCTCGAGTTCGCCGTACCGGCGGACGGCCTTGTCGCGAGCGGCGTCGTCGGCGACCTCGGCCATGATCGTCTGCTGCTTCTCGAGGTCCGACAGCAGCGTGTCCAGGCCGCGCGCGGACAGCACGCGATCGCGCGCCAGCATGTCGAGGTCGCCCTCGCGGGGATCCTGCGGCAGGTAGCCGATCTCACCGGTGCGGTCGATCTTGCCGGCGTAGGGTTCGCCCTCGCCCGCGAGGATGCGCATGGTGGTGGTCTTGCCTGCGCCGTTGCGGCCGACGAGGCCGATGCGGTCGCCGGGTTGGATGCGCAGTGCCGGGCCCTCGATGGACAGCAGCGTGCGCGCGCCGGCGCGGACCTCCAGGTCCGTTGCGGTGATCACGCTGCTCGTCCTGCCCTTCTGTTGCGTACGTTCGGTTACTTGTCGTCGGTGAAGACGGCGGGTCGTTTCTCGGCGCGCGCAGCGACCGCTTCCTCGAAGTTGGCGGTGAGTAGGCGCACGTAGAGTTGACCCAGGCCTTCGGCCTGCATGTGACCTTCCAGGCTACCGGCGTCCAGTCCACTCCAGAGCGTCCGCTTGGTCAACTCGATCCCCGGTCGCGAGAACGCCGCGACGCGGTCGGCGACGTCGTAACAAGCCGTCAGCAGGTCCTCGTCGGCCACGGTCCGGGACACCAGTCCGATGCGTTCCGCCTCGTCGGAGTCGACGTCCCGGCCGGTCAGCATCACCTCGAACGCCCGGGAGGTGCCGATCGCGCGTGGTAGCAGGTAGGACAGGCCGAGTTCACTGGCCGTGAGGCCGTTGTTGATGCCCGCCGCGCGGAAGTACGCCGCCCGTCCGGCGATGCGGATGTCGCACGCCAGGGCGAGGCACAGCCCTCCCCCGATGGCGGCGCCGTTGACCGCCGCGATCACCGGCTGGTGCAGCCTGCGTATGGCGAGGATCACGTCGTCGAGCAACTCCATGGAGCGCAACGCGAACGTCGGGCGGGTCAGTCCGTCGACGTGCGGCACCGCGCCGGCCGACTTGTGGTCGGCGCCCGAGGAGAAGCCGCGTCCCGCGCCGGTCAGTACCACCGCACGCACGGAGTTGTCGTGCGTGACCTCGTCGAGCGCCGCCTTGAGCGGGAGCATGACGTCGAACGCCATGGAGTTCATCCGCTCGGGACGGTTCAGCGTGATCACCGCGACGTGCGGTCGCGGACGGTCGAGCAGGACCAACGGCGGCGTGTCACTCACAGGCTGCACGCTATCGCGTGCGGCGCCGCCAACCGGCGACGTCGATCAGGACGGTTCGGAGGCCGAGTCCGCGGCGACGGCCGCCTCGACGTCGAACTCCTTGATCTTGGCGATCACGTTGTCGAGTTCCTTGGCGGGCAGCATGCCCGAGTGCCGGAACACCATGTGGCCCTTCTTGAAGGCCATCAGGGTCGGGATCGCCTGGATCTCGGCGGCCTGGGCGAGCCCCGGCTCGGCCTCGGTGTCGACCTTGGCGTGGACCACGTCGGGATGCTTGTCCGACGACGCGGTGAACGTGGGTGCGAAGGCCTTGCACGGCCCGCACCACTCCGCCCAGAAGTCGACCAACACGATCTCGTTGTCGGTGATGGTCTCGTTGAACTTGGCTGCGGTGATGTCTTGCGTGCTCACACTGTTCCTAACGTCGTCGTCAACTGCGTTGTTCCTGGCCGTCGCCTGATGAAGGGCCTACGAGCCCCATACCCACTGCGCGGCTCGTCCCCACCTCAACGCGGCGCCGGTGTCCCCGATTCCGTGTCGCTCATCGGGATCGTCGGGGTCGGGTCAGAGCCCCGTGAGTCGTGACGCGCCGTGGGCGAGGAACGCCGCGACGTCGGCCGCCAGCTCGTCGACGCCGTGCCCGAGGTCGAGCGGACGGGCGGCGCCGAACGGGGCGTTCCAGAACCCACCCGGGTCGCTCGCGGTCGACGGGTTCGATGGCGCGACGTAGGCGTACGGCATGGGATGGAAGTCGTCGCCCGCGCAGACGCCGTAGGTGGCCTCGTCCGTGCTGCACGCGACGTCGAAGTGCTCGGGCCACAGCACCGGGTGACCGTCGGGCAGCACCTGCGTGAGCGCGAAGCCGCCCGCGTACAGGCTGCGATGGAGTACCTCGGCGGCGGCGGGATCGATCGACAGCACGGTGTCGATCGGCATCGGGTCCACGACGTCGTAGAGGCCGACCGGTGGGCCGTAGTCGACGCCGGCGGCCGCGGCGATGGCCTCGACGGGGCCGGTGAGGGCAGCGCTGCCGTCCTGCCAGGCGAAGTCGGCGCCGTGCACCGCCAGGGTCAGCGCCGTGCCCGCGAAGCCGTCGGGACGCACGGCCAGCCGGATGGTTCCCGCGGCGCGGTGCTGCGGCCCCGCGATGAGACTCTCGGCGATGCCGCGCAACTGGCGGCGGGTCGAGACGTACGCGGCGACCTGGTCGGCGTCCGGCATGGCGGGATCCCTTTCGTCGGCGGAGGTGGCTCCCGGGTGACGCACTCGACGCTACGGGGTGCGGATCTCGGCCGGCTGTGGTGTGGGCGTCGGGCTTGGTGGCCTACCACCGAGGTCTGACATCTCGCGTTGTGAATCGTGTTGTGCGGACGGGTTGTCCACAGTCAGCGGTTCATCCCCAGATCAGGCTGTGCGGGCCCCGGTGGGCTGTCGTGGCGGGCAGAATAGAACACGTGTTCGATGAATGGAACGGTATGGGCGACGCCGCACTGCTGGCCGCCATGACCGCAGACCTGCGCGCCGAGAGGATGGCATCAGCGCGGCGGATGATCGCCGCGGGCACCCTCGGGTTGCGCCGCGACCCCGGCCCCGACGCCACCACCGCCCTGTGGACCGTCGACGACCTCGACGTCACCATCGCCGAAGTCTCCGCCGCCCTCGGCATCAGCCGCCACCGCGCCCGCACCGACATGACCCTCGGCACCTGCCTCATCCAACGGTTGCCGGGTTTGGCGGCGGTGTTCCTCGCCGGCGACGTCGACCGCCGCGTCATCGCCACCATCGACGACCGCACCCTCCTCATCCAAGACCCGAAGGTGCTCGCCGCGATCGACGCCCGCATCGCCGCCGCCGCACCCCACTGGAACCACCTCTCGGAGCAGAAGCTCACCGAAATCCTCGACTGGCTCGTCACCGACCTCGACGCCGACGCCCAACGCCTCACCCGCCAGCGTCGCGACGACCACCACGTCACCATCCACCCCGACCAACACGGCACCTCAGATCTCACCGGGCGGGTTTCCGCCGAGATCGGCACCTACTTCGACCAACGCCTCACCGCCGTCGCCACCACCGTCTGTCCGGCCGATCCCCGCAGCCTCGACCGCCGCCGCACCGACGCCATCACCGCCCTCTGCGACGGCCTCACCCACCTCGACTGCCAGTGCGGCACCGACACCTGCACCGCCACCGGCCCGGGAGGCGATGGTGTCGGGAACGGGCGCGGGAATGGTGGGCATCAGATCGTCATCCACGTCCTCGCCAACCAGGCCACCCTCGACGGGACCACCGACACCCCCGCCTACCTCCCCGGCCACGGACCCCTGCCCGCCGACCACACCCGCGACCTCGCCACCTCCCCCCACACCAAGGTGCGTCCCGTCCCGACGTCCGACGACCTCGTCGTCGAACCCGGTTACCGGCCCTCCCGCGGGCTGGCCGACTTCCTGCTCTGCCGCGACCTCACCTGCCGCTGGCCCGGCTGCTCCCACCCCGCTGAACGTTGCGACGACGACCACACCATCCCCTGGCCCTACGGGCCGACCCACCCGTCGAACAACAAGAAGTTCTGCCGCCACCACCACCTGATGAAGACCTTCTGGGTCGGCCCCGGCGGGTGGAGCGACACTCAACACCCCGACGGCACGATCACGTTCACCAGCCCCACCGGACTGATCTACACCACCACCCCACTCGGCGCGACACTCTTCCCCCATCTCGCCGCCTCCACCGGCACCCCACCGATCACCACCCCGCCACCGGAGAACCCCCGCGACCTCAAGGGCCTGCGCATGCCCAAACGCCCCCGCACCCGAGCGCAAGAACACCAACGCCGCATCACCACCGAACGCGACGCCAACATCGCCCACCGACTCGCCAACCCACCACCCTTCTAACCCTCCACAACGCGACATACCGCGCAACGAAACTCGTTGCGCGGTATGTGGCGTGCGAAAGCTAGACGGTGAAGCCGAGGGCGCGCAGCTGCTCGCGACCGTCCTCGGTGATCTTGTCCGGGCCCCACGGCGGGTTCCACACCCAGTTGATCTTGATGTCCTTGACGAGGCCGGTGCCGACGAGCGCGGTCCGCGACTGGTCCTCGATGACGTCGGTCAGGGGACACGCGGCCGAGGTCAGCGTCATGTCGATGAGCGCCACCTTGCCGGCGTCGGCCTGCTCGACGTTCAGGCCGTAGACCAGCCCGAGGTCGACGACGTTAATGCCGAGTTCGGGGTCGACGACATCGCGCATCGCCTCCTCGAGGTCTGCCATGAACTCGTCGTCGGGTGCGGCCGAACCCGTGTCCGGGCCTGCCTGCGTGGTGTCGCTCATCGTCGTTCCTCCGAATCGTCGGTCATTTCGTCGCCGAACGGCTTGGCCTCCGCCAGCGCAGCCTTGAACGCCATCCACCCCAGCAGCGCGCACTTCACCCGCGCCGGGTACTTGGCCACGCCTGCGAAGGCGATGCCGTCGCCGATCACGTCCTCGTCACCCTCGACGTTGCCACGCGAGGAGATCATCTCGGTGAACGCGTCGACGGTCTTCAGCGCCGCGCCGACGCTCTGCCCGATCACCTGGTCGGTGAGGACCGACGTGGACGCCTGGCTGATCGAGCAGCCCTGTCCGTCGTAGGACACGTCGGTAACCGTCTCGCCGTCGTCGGACAGCGCGACGCGCAGCGTCACCTCGTCGCCGCAGGTCGGGTTGACGTGCTGCACCTCGGCGCCGAACGGCTCGCGCAGCCCGCGATGGTGCGGGTGCTTGTAGTGGTCCAGGATCACTTCCTGGTACATCTGCTCGAGGCGCATGGGTCAGTCCCTGCCGAAGAACTCGATGGACCGCCGGACCCCGGCGACCAGCCGGTCGACCTCGTCCAACGTGTTGTACACCGCGAACGATGCCCGCGCGGTCGCGGCGACGCCGAACCTACGATGTAGCGGCCACGCGCAGTGATGTCCGACCCGGACGGCGACGCCGTCGTCGTCGAGCACCTGGCCCACGTCGTGGGCGTGCACGCCGTCCACCACGAAGCTGACGGGCGACCCGCGCAGCTCGGTGGTCAGCGGGCCGACGATCCGCACGCCGTCGACGTCCGACAGCCCCGCGAGCGCCGCGGCCACCAGGTCGCGCTCGTGCTCGTGGACGGCCGCCATGCCGATGCGCTCCAGATAGCGTGCGGCAGCCCCCAATCCGACCACCTGCGACGTCATGGGGGTGCCGGCCTCGAAGCGCTGCGGTGCGGGCGCATAGGTGGTGGCCTCCATGGTCACCGTCTCGATCATCGACCCGCCCGTCAGGAACGGCGGCAGCGCGTTCAGCAGTGCACGCCGCCCGTAGAGGACGCCGATGCCGGTGGGCCCCAGCATCTTGTGGCCGGAGAACGCGGCGAAGTCGACGTCGAGGGCGTGGAAGTCCACGGCCTGGTGCGGCACCGACTGGCAGGCGTCCAGGACCGTCAGCGCACCGACGGCCTTGGCGCGCAAGACGATCTCGGCGACCGGCGCGATCGCACCCGTGACGTTCGAGTGGTGGCTGAACGCCACGACCTTCACGTTCTCGTCGAGATCGAGCGAGTCCAGGTCGATGCGGCCGTCGTCAGTGACGCCGTACCAGCGCAGCGTGGCGCCGGTCCGTCGCGCCAGCTCCTGCCAGGGCACCAGGTTGGCGTGATGCTCGAGTTCGGTGACCACGATGACGTCACCGGGTCCGACGGCACCGTCGAACCGCTTGTCCCCCAGCGCATACGACACCAGGTTGATGGCCTCGGTGGCGTTCTTGGTGAACACCAGCTCGTCGGAGTCGGCACCCACGAACCGGGCGATGTCCTCGCGCCCCTGCTCGTAGGCGTCGGTCGACTCCTCCATCAGCTGGTGCGCACCGCGGTGCACCGCGCCGTTGGAGGTGGTCAGGAACTCCCGCTCGGCGTCCAGCACCGCGAGCGGCTTCTGCGACGTGGCACCGGAATCCAGGTAGGCCAGCTGATGGCCGCCCCGCATGACGCGCTGCAGAATCGGAAAGTCCGCTCGGATACCGGCCAGGTCGAGGCCCAGATCCGAGGTCCGTGCGGCCGTCACGTCAGGCTCCCGAGGCCGCAGCCTGGGTGAAGCGCTCGTAGCCGTTCTCCTCGAGTTCGTCGGCCAGCTCGGGTCCACCCGAAGTGACGATGCGGCCGTCGAAGAACACGTGCACGAACTGCGGACGGATGTAGCGCAGGATCCGGGTGTAGTGCGTGATCAGCAGGACGCCGGCGTTCTCGGACTCGGCGTAGCGGTTCACACCCTCGCTGACGATGCGCAGGGCGTCGACGTCGAGGCCCGAGTCGGTCTCGTCGAGGATCGCGATCTTCGGCTTGAGCAGGCCCAGCTGCAGGATCTCGTGGCGCTTCTTCTCGCCGCCGGAGAATCCCTCGTTGACGCTGCGCTCGCTGAACGCCGGGTCGATGTCGAGGTCGCTCATCGCACCCTTGACCTCCTTGACCCAGTGCCGCAGCTTCGGCGCCTCGCCGCGGACCGCCGTGGCGGCCGTGCGCAGGAAGTTCGACATCGACACGCCGGGCACCTCGACGGGGTACTGCATCGCGAGGAACAGGCCGGCGCGGGCCCGCTCGTCGATGCTCATGGCGAGGACGTCCTCACCGTCGAGCGTGATGGAACCGGAGGTGACGGTGTACTTGGGATGGCCGGCGATCGCGTAGGACAGCGTCGACTTGCCGGATCCGTTGGGCCCCATGACCGCGTGGGTCTCCCCCGACTTCACGGTGAGGTCGACACCCTTGAGGATCTCGATGTCGTCGCCACCCTCGGCGGAGACGACGGAGGCGTGCAGGTCCTTGACTTCGAGTGTGGTCATCAGCTGTTTCTCGCTTCGGTGATCGCTAGTTCTCGTTCGATGGCTTCGGTCAGGCGCTCGCGCACCGCGGGCACGGCGATCTTGGCGATGATCTCGCCGAAGAAGCCGCGCACCACCAGACGACGCGCCTGGGCCTCGGGGATGCCCCGGGCCCGGAGGTAGAACAGTTGCTCGTCGTCGAAACGCCCCGTGGCACTGGCGTGTCCGGCGCCGACGATCTCGCCGGTCTCGATCTCGAGGTTGGGCACCGAGTCGGCGCGCGCCCCGTCGGTGAGGACCAGGTTGCGGTTGGCCTCGTAGGTGTCGGTGCCCGTCGCCTCGGCGCGGATGAGCACGTCGCCCACCCACACGGTGTGGGCGTCGGGGAGATCGGAGTCCGGATCGCCCTGCAGCGCACCCTTGTAGAGCACGTCGGACTTGCAGTTCGGCTGCGAGTGGTCGACCAGCAGCCGCGACTCGAAGTGCTGGCCGTCGTCGGCGAAGTACGTGCCGAGCAGCTTGGCGTCGCCGCCGGGCCCGGTGTACCGCACGGTCGCCGACGTGCGCACGACGTTGCCGCCGAGGGTCACGTTGACGTGGCCCAGGACCGCGTCCCGGCCGAGCTTGGCGTGGTGCGCGCTGACGTGCACCGCGTCGTCGGCCCAGTCGGCGATCCAGATGACGCCGAGGCCGGCCGCGTCGCCGACGATGATCTCGACGTTGTCGGCGTAGGTGCCGCTGCCGCGGAGGTCGACGACGACGATCGCGCGGGCCATCTCCTCGAGGCGGATCTGCAGGTGGCCGTACGCCACCTCGCCCGCACCCGGACCGTTGACGACGATCTCGATGGGCTCGGCGACCTCGACCTCGCGTCCGACGGTCACGATGGTGGCCGCCTCGAACGACGAGAACGCCTGCGCCGCAACGCGGTCGGCGGGAACGCCGCCCTGGCCGAGGCGTTCGTCGCCGCGGCGGACCGACTCGATGGTGACGCCGGGCCGCTCGGTGACCTCGATGAGTGCCGAGCCCGTCGCGGGTGCGGACCCGTCGTGCAGGCCGCGGAGCCGCTTGAGCGGCGTGAAGCGCCACAGTTCGTCGCGGCCGCCGGGCACCTCGAACGCGTCGACGTCGAACGACGAGAACGCGTCGCCCTTGTTGGCGCCGGCCAGTGCGGAGCCGGGCTTGGCGGTCCCCTCGACCGCCGCTGTCAGATCCTGGGTCACTATCCGACGGCCCCTTCCATCTGCAGCTCGATGAGCCGGTTCAGCTCGAGCGCGTACTCCATCGGGAGTTCCTTGGCGATGGGCTCGACGAAGCCGCGCACCACCATGGCCATGGCCTCGTCCTCGGTCATGCCGCGGCTCATCAGGTAGAAGAGCTGGTCCGCGCTGACCTTGGAGACCGTGGCCTCGTGACCCATCGTCACGTCGTCCTCGCGGATGTCGACGTAGGGGTAGGTGTCACTGCGGCTGATCGAATCGACCAGCAGCGCATCGCACTTCACGCTCGACTTGGAGCCGTACGCGCCCTTGTTGACCTGGACCAGGCCGCGGTAGGAGGCCCGGCCGCCGCCGCGCGCGACGGACTTGGACACGATGTTGCTCGACGTGTTGGGTGCCAGGTGCAGCATCTTGGCGCCGGTGTCCTGGTGCTGGCCCTCGCCGGCGAACGCCACCGAGAGCACCTCGCCCTTGGCGTGCTCGCCGGTCATCCACACGGCCGGGTACTTCATGGTGACCTTGGAGCCGATGTTGCCGTCGACCCACTCCATGGTGGCGCCGGCCTCGGCGCGCGCCCGCTTGGTCACCAGGTTGTAGACGTTGTTCGACCAGTTCTGGATGGTCGTGTAGCGGCAGCGGCCGCCCGGCTTGACGATGATCTCGACGACCGCGGAGTGCAGCGAGTCGCTCTTGTAGATCGGCGCGGTGCAGCCCTCGACGTAGTGCACGTAGGCGTCCTCGTCGACGATGATCAGCGTGCGCTCGAACTGGCCCATGTTCTCGGTGTTGATCCGGAAGTAGGCCTGCAGCGGGATGTCGACGTGCACGCCCTTGGGGACGTAGATGAACGAGCCGCCCGACCACACCGCGGTGTTCAGCGCGGAGAACTTGTTGTCGCCGGCCGGGATCACCGTGCCGAAGTACTCCCTGAACAGCTCGGGGTGCTGCTTCAGCGCGGAGTCGGTGTCCAGGAAGATGACGCCCTGGGCCTCGAGGTCCTCGCGGATCGAGTGGTAGACCACCTCGGACTCGTACTGGGCGGCGACGCCCGACACCAGACGCTGCTTCTCCGCCTCGGGGATGCCGAGCCGGTCATAGGTGTTCTTGATGTCGGCGGGCAGGTCGTCCCACGTGGCGGCCTGCTTCTCACTGGAGCGCACGAAGTACTTGATGTTGTCGAAGAAGATGCCGTCGAGGTCGGAACCCCAGTTGGGCATCGGCTTCTTGCCGAAGGTGCGCAGCGCCTTGAGGCGCATGTCGAGCATCCACTCGGGCTCGCTCTTCTTGGCCGAGATGTCGCGGACGACGGCCTCGGACAGGCCGCGCTGTGCGCTGGCGCCGGCGACGTCGGAGTCCGACCAGCCGTAGCCGTAGGTGCCCAGCGACGCGATGGCCTCGTCCTGGGTCAGCTGTGGTGCCTCGGGGGTGGTCGTCATGTCGACGCTCCTTGCTGATTAGTGGCTGCTTGTCGATCGGATACTGCTTGTCGATCGGTTTTCGGGTCGTGCGGGTGCTGCTCGTTCGGGGCCACGGGGACGTGGGTGGTGCACGCGCAGTCGCCGTTGACGATGGTCGCGAGCCTCTGGACGTGCGTGCCCAGAATCTCGGCGAAGGCCTCGCGCTCGGCGTTGCACAGTTCCGGGAACTCCTCGGCGACGTGCGACACCGGGCAGTGGTGCTGGCAGATCTGCACCCCGCCGATCGGGCCGGGGACCGGCGCGGTGGTGGTGGCGTACCCGGCGTTGGTCAGTGCCGTGGCCACGCGGTCGGCGGCGTGGGCGACGTCCTCGCCCGCGGCCTCGTCGATCTCGCCGACGCCCGCCAGGATGGTGTCGATGCGTCGCCGGGCGAAGGTGCGGACGGCGTCGTCGCCGCCGATCTCGCGCAGCTGCCGCATCGCGGCCGCGGCCAGGTCGTCGTAGGTGTGGTCGAGCTTGTTGCGGCCCGCGGCGGTCAGGCGGAAGCGCTTGGCGGGCCGGCCCCGGCCGGTGTGCTGCCAGCTGGCGGCAGCGGTCGACTCGGCGTCGCCCGCATCGATCAGCGCGTCGAGGTGGCGACGGACGCCGGCGGCCGAGATGCCGAGGCGGGCCCCGATCTGGACGGCCGTCGTGGGACCCTCGAGGAGCAGCTGGACGATCGCGCTGCGGGTGTGGCCGTCTCCCGAGGGCAGCGTCGCGGGCGCGACGGCGACGCCGCCGTCCACGCTCGCACCCTTGGTTCCGAATTCCACAACACCATTGTGTCGGAATTCGAACAGGCGGTCTAGCAAGGTCAGCCTTAGTGCCCCGTCTGAACAATCACACCGGCCGGCGGGAATAACCCGCCCGTTATTGTGCTCTGATGGCCGCCCGCCTGCAGCAGCTCAGTTCGGCCGTCGCCAGGTGGCACGCCGACGAGGTGACGGTCGGGTCCCCGCTCATCGCCTCCGAGGTCGCATCGATGCGGCGCACCCGGGTGTTCGGCGCGACGGGCACGGTCCTGATGGCGATCGGCGCCCTCGGTGCGGGCGCGCGCCCGGTGGTGCAGGACCCGACGTTCGGGGTGCGGCTGCTGAACCTGCCGTCGCGGATCGCCACGGTCTCGCTGACCATGACCACCACCGGTGCGGTGATCATGGCCCTGGCCTGGCTGATGCTGGGCCGATTCGCCCTCGGCCCGCGCCGGATGTCACGCGCCCAGCTGGACCGGACGGTCATCCTGTGGGCGCTCCCGCTGCTGATCGCCCCGCCGATGTACAGCAAGGACGTCTACTCCTACCTCGCGCAGAGCCAGATCGCCCGCAACGGGCTCGACCCGTACGTCGTGGGCCCTGCGCCGGGCCTCGGCCTGGATCACGTCTTCACCCTGTCGGTGCCCAGCCTGTGGCGCGATACGCCAGCGCCCTACGGACCCCTCTTCCTCTGGATCGGGCGCGGCATCTCCGAGATCACGGGCGACAACATCGTGGAGGCCGTGCTGCTGCACCGGCTGGTGGTGCTGGTCGGCGTCGGCCTCATCGTGTGGGCGACGCCACGTCTGGCACTGCGCTGCGGCGTCGCCGAGGTCAGCGCGCTCTGGCTCGGGCCGTGCAACCCGCTGCTGTTCATGCACCTCGTCGCAGGCATCCACAACGAGGCCCTGATGCTCGGCCTGATGCTCGCGGGCACGGAGTTCGCGCTGCGCGGGATCGACGCCGCCAAGCCCCTGCTGCCGAAGCCGCTGCACCTGCCACGGAGCCGCCGCGAGTGGGTGCGCTGGACGCCGATGGCCATGCTGCTGCTCGGCACCATCCTGATCGCGCTGTCCTCGCAGGTGAAGCTGCCGTCGCTGCTGGCCGTCGGGTTCGTCGCGATGGCGCTCGCGTGCCGGTGGGGTGGCACCGTCAAGGCCTTCTTCGTCGCCGGCTTCTCGCTGGCGGCGGTGTCGGTGGCCGTCATGGCGCTGGTCGGGTGGGCCAGCGGACTCGGCTTCGGCTGGCTGTTCACCCTCGGCACCGCCAACGTCGTGCGGTCCTGGATGTCGCCGCCCACCCTCATCGCGCTGGGCACCGGCCAGGTCGGGATCCTGCTCGGCCTGGGCGACCACACCACCGCCGTCCTGGGCCTCACCCGCGCGATCGGTGTGATCATCATCGCAATACTGGTGACGTGGCTGCTGTTCGCCGTCCTGCGCGGCCGGTTGAATCCGGTCGGCGGCCTCGGCGTCGCGCTCGGCGCCACCGTCCTGCTCTTCCCCGTGGTGCAGCCGTGGTACCTGCTGTGGGCGATCATCCCGCTCGCGACGTGGGCCACGCGGCCCGGATTCCGCGGCACCACGATCGTGCTGTCGCTGGTCGTGGGCATTTTCGGGCCGACGGCCAACGGCGACCGATTCGCGCTGTTCCAGATCATCGACGCGACGCTGGCGAGCGCGCTCATCGTGGCGCTGCTGATCGTCCTCACCTACCGGCGGCTGCCGTGGCGTCCCGCTCCCGAGGCGGCCGCCGCGGCCCACGAACCTCCCCCACCACCGGTCACGCGACCGGACGCCTACGCTGAATCTCCGTGACCTCCGGTTCCGCTGCCCCCGTGCTGCTGCGCGGCGTGACGAAGCGGTACGGCTCGACCCTCGCGGTCGACGGACTCGACCTCGACGTGCAGCAGTCCGAGGTGTTCGCCCTGCTCGGCCCCAACGGCGCCGGCAAGACCACCACCATCGAGATGTGCGAGGGCTTCCTCAAGCCCGACTCCGGCAGCATCGCGATCCTCGGCCTCGACCCCGTCGCCGACAACGCGAAGCTCCGTGAGCGCATGGGCGTCATGCTGCAGGGCGGCGGCGGCTATCCGGCAGCGCGCGCGGGCGAGATGCTGCGCCTGGTCGCCGCGTACTCGGCGAACCCGCTCGACCCGGACTGGCTGATGGACGTGCTGGGGCTCACCGAGGCGGCGCGCACCACCTACCGCCGGCTGTCGGGTGGACAGCAGCAGCGGCTGGCGCTGGCCTGCGCCGTCGTCGGCAGGCCCGAGCTGGTGTTCCTGGACGAGCCGACCGCGGGCATGGACGCGCACGCCCGGATCGTCGTGTGGGACCTCATCGACGGCCTGCGCCGCGACGGCGTCACGATCGTGCTGACCACCCATCAGCTGACCGAGGCCGAACAGCTCGCGGACCGGCTGATGATCATCGATCACGGTGTCCCGGTCGCCATCGGGACACCGTCGGAACTCATGCAGCGCGGCGCCGAGAACCAGCTCCGGTTCTCCGCACCGCCGAAACTCGACCTGGCGCTGTTGATCACGGCGCTGCCGGAGAACTACCGCGCCGTCGAGGTGACGCCCGGCGAATACCTCGTCGAGGGCCACGTCGACCCGCAGGTCCTGGCCACGGTGACCGGCTGGTGCGCGCGTCTCGACGTGCTCGCGACCGGCATGCGGGTGGAGCAGCGCAGCCTGGAGGACGTGTTCCTCGAGTTGACCGGACGGGAGCTGCGGCCGTGACGAACCGATTCGAGCCCGGCACGTTCGCGCCCGACCCGCGGCCCGCGACGGTCCCGGCGATGCTGACCGCCCAGTACGGGCTCGAGCTGAAGCTCCTGCTGCGCAACGGCGAGCAGCTGCTGCTGACGATGTTCATCCCGATCACGCTGCTGATCGGCCTGACACTGCTGCCGTTCGGCGACTTCGGACCCGACCGCGCGGCGACGTTCGTACCGGCGATCATGGCCCTGGCCGTCATCTCCACCGCATTCACCGGGCAGGCCATCGCGGTGGCCTTCGACCGGCGCTACGGCGCCCTCAAGCGGCTCGGCGCCACCGCGCTGCCGGTGTGGGGGATCATCGCGGGCAAGTCGCTCGCCGTAGTGACGGTGGTGTTCCTGCAGTCGATGCTGTTGGGCGCCATCGGCGTTGCGCTCGGCTGGCGGCCGGCGCTGGCCGGGCTGGCTCTGGGCGGGGTGATCATCGCGCTGGGCACCGCCGCGTTCACCGCGCTGGGCCTGCTGCTCGGTGGCACGCTGCGGGCCGAGATCGTGCTGGCCCTGGCGAACCTGCTGTGGTTCGTCTTCGCCGGGCTGGGCGCCCTCACGCTCGAGGGCGGCATCGTGTCGGGCTGGTTGAGCTGGGTCGCGCGGCTCACGCCGTCGGGTGCGCTCACCGAGGCCTTGAGCCAGGCGCTCGCGCAGTCCGTGTCGGCGGTGGACGTCCTGGTGCTGGTGGTGTGGGGCGTGGTCGCGGCACTGTGCGCGCTGCGCTGGTTCCGCTTCACCTGACCGGCCGGGACCGCCCCTACTACGGCCTGTAGTTACATCTGCTCTACGATCGGAGCGTGCTCGTCGGACGCGTGTTCAGAAGGTGCGTCGACGTGCTGCCACTACCCAGCCTGCGGGTGCAGCGCCTGATCGCCCTGGCGGTCGTGATCACCCAGGGCGGCATCGCCGTCACCGGCTCGATCGTCCGCGTCACCGCCTCCGGACTCGGCTGCCCTACCTGGCCGCAGTGCTTCCCGGGCAGCTTCGTCCCGGTGCCGCACGCCGAGGTGCCGGGCATCCACCAGGCCGTCGAGTTCGGCAACCGCCTGCTGACGTTCCTGGTGGTGCTGACCGCGGCCCTGGCGGTGCTCGCGGTCGTCCGCGCGCGCCGTCGCCGCGAGGTGCTCGTCTACGCCTGGCTGATGCCGGCGTCGACGGTCCTGCAGGCCGTCATCGGCGGCATCACCGTCCTGACCGGTCTGCTGTGGTGGACGGTCGCCATCCACCTGCTGGTGTCCATGCTGATGGTGTGGCTCGCGGTGGTGCTCTACGCCAAGATCGGCGAACCCGACGACGGCGTCCCCCAGCGTCTGGTCCCGAAGCCGCTGCGGCAGTTGACCATGCTGAGCGGTATGGCGCTGTCGGTGGTGCTGGTGACGGGCACGATGGTGACCGGCGCCGGGCCGCACGCGGGCGACAAGAGCATCGAGTCGCCCGTCCCGCGACTGGGCCTCGACATCGTCACGCTGGTGTACCGGCACTCGGCGCTCGTCACCGCGTACCTGTGCCTGCTGATCGGTCTGGGCTTCGCGCTGCTGGCGGTGAAGGCGCCTCGCCCGGTCACGATCCGGCTCGTCGTGCTGGTGGTCCTGGTCTGCATGCAGGGCATGGTCGGGACGGTGCAGTTCTTCACCGGCGTGCCGGCGGTCCTGGTCGCCGTCCACGTGGCCGGCGCCGCGATCTGCACCGCCGCGACGGCAGCGCTATGGGCGTCGATGCGACAGCGGACCGAGGCCGAACCGGTCGAGAGCCGACTCGACGGCGAGCGCGAACTCTCGCTGCCGTAGCCCACGGCTCTCGTCGTCGAGCTGCCGCCACCCCAGCGACGGCTCGACGAGTTCCAGCTCCAGCAGGTGCGGATCCACCGCGTCGCCGATCACGTCGACCCGCGCGTACAGGAAGTCCGACGGCGAGCAGCCCAGCCGGTCGGCCGCCGCACGCAGGGCCGCGTGGCCGACGTCCCACAGTTCGAAGTCCGGGTCCGCGGGCCGCAGCTGCTCCTCGGCGTAGGTTCCCGACTCGTCCATCGCCGCGCTGCTGCCGGGCGCGGGTAGCAGCGGGCCCTTGGTGAAGGCGTGGGACTGCGCGCCACCGAGGAACACCAGGGCCGTCTCGCCGGCCTCGATGCGGGGATCGTAGGGCTGCATGAGCACCGTGCGGCCCGCGTCGTGCAGTGCGGCGGCGTGCGCGCGTGCCGAGGCGGCGTCGGTGAACCGTTGCGCGCCGACCGATCCCGCACCGACGGCTGGCTTGACCACGACCTCGCCGGACGGCACCGCGACGGCGTCGCCCGGTGCGAAGAATTCGCTGGGCACCGTGGGCACGCCCGCCGCGGCGAGGTCGTCGAGGTAGCGCTTGTCGCTGTTCCACGCCACCACGTCCGGCGCGTTGAGGAGGTGGGGCACCCGTCGGGTCCAGTCGAGGAACTCGCCGAGCCGCTCGGTGTAGTCCCACGTGGCCCGGAGGATCACCAGGTCCGCCCGCTCGGTCTCGGGGTCGTCCCAGGCGAGCCACCGGGCGTGCATCCCGCGCGCCCGGAGCGCGCCGACGAGGCCGGCGTCGTCACCGTCGCCCTCCACGAGAGCGCTGCAACCTGCCAGAACGACGGAGGGGTGGCGAACGTCGGGCCGAGCGAGTTTCACGCCTGCATGATAGGTGGCATGTACGCCATCGAAGTCGCCGAAACCGGCGGGCCCGAAGTTCTCACCTACGTCGAGAGGGCCACGCCCTCCCCCGGGCCGGGCCAGGTCCTGATCAAGGCCGACGCCATCGGCGTCAACTTCATCGACACCTACTTCCGGTCCGGCCAGTATCCGCGGGAACTCCCGTTCGTCGTGGGCACCGAGGTGTGCGGCACGGTCGCCGAGGTCGGCGAGGACGTTGCGGCCCTGTCCGTGGGCGACCGCGTCGTCACCGCTCAGGCCGTCGGCGCCTACGCCGAGTACTGCCTGGCCGCCGCCGACTTCGTCGCCTACGTGCCCGACGCGGTCCCCGCGGAGGTCGCCGCGTCGTCACTGCTGAAGGGCATGACGGCGCACTACCTGATCAAGTCCGTCTACCCCGTGCAGCAGGGCGACGTCGTCCTGGTGCACGCCGGCGCGGGCGGTGTCGGGCTGATCCTCACCCAGTGGGCCACCAGCATGGCGGTGAAGGTCATCACGACCGTGTCGACGCCGGCCAAGGCGGAGCTGTCGCGGCAGGCCGGCGCCATCGAGGTGCTGGACTACCCGGAGGATCCCTCGGACTTCGGCGCGAAGGTGCGCGACCTCACCGGCGGCGTGGGCGTCGCGGCGGTGTACGACGGCGTCGGCGCCTCGACGTTCGAGGCCAGTCTCGCCAGCCTGGCGATCCGCGGCACGCTCGCGCTGTTCGGCGCGGCCAGCGGCCCGGTCCCGCCGTTCGACCCGCAGCGCCTCAACGCCGCGGGATCGATCTTCCTGACCCGGCCCACCCTGGCGCACTACACCTACACGGCCGACGAATTCTCCTGGCGGGCGGGCGAACTGCTCGACGCGATCGCGACCGGCACGCTCGACGTGACGGTCAGCGAGCAGTACCCGCTCGCGGAGGCCGCACGGGCGCACGCCGACCTGCAGGGCCGCAAGACCGTCGGCTCCGTGGTGCTGGTGCCTTAAGGCCGGCGTTGCTCGTAGATGAAAGCCGCGACGCCCGTCACCAGCACTAGGACCGACAGCGCAATCGAGGCAATCAGGCCGAGCCCCTGAGCAAAGTCAATCCCAGGAAACACCGGCGGGTCGCCGAACGCGCCTCGCAGGTCTGTTGCATAACTTATGCAAACGATCACGACGATCCCGCTCAGAGCGGCCGCAACTACGTCCGAGAGTTTCCGGTTCAATGCGAAGTAGTGACTCGCTCCAAGCGCAATCAGAACTACACCCAGGACCAAACCGATCCAACCCGGGCTGTTCGTCTTGTGCTGGGCCAGCTCCGTTAAATCCATCGCCACGTCTGAGGTCCGACCTGTGAACGAAGGCGATCCAATACCGGGATACTCAAGCGAGAAAGAAAAGACGCTGTCAGCGTCGCTGACGCGGGCCCAGACGGCGAATGCGGAAGCCACCAGACCAAGCCCACTCAAAGCGAAGATCAGTGCAACGACTTCGTCAACCCCAAACGTGGAGCGGCGGCCAATCACCTGCTGCGGCGCGTCAGGTGGGATTTGGGAACCAGCAATCGGGCCGCCAGCGGAATACGCCGGGTACGTGGCAGCCGATGGCCCTGGATACGGCAGAGGGTCGGGAGGCGCGACCGGAAAATAGGTTGCTGGCGGCGGTTCTGGCGCCTGTGACGAGAACGTCGATTGCTTCCGCCGCCGGTTAGGAGACCATGCCTGGCCATCCCACCAGCGCTCGGCCCTCTGGTCGTCGGGATCGTCGTACCACCCAGGTCCGATTGGCGTCGACATGGCCACCCCTCCCCCGCTTCATACTAACTAGATGCGCACACATTAACCCGACCGCCGGGACCAGAATGCGGTTAACGAGTGTTCACAGCAACGTCGGATCGACGCGTATCGCGGAGATTGATGATCAATCGTCCTCGCAACGGCGCTAGTTCGCGATGCGAGGGTTCAGACAGCAATCTCGACCATGGGTGCTACGGTTGCGGTAGATCCGGACGCAACATCGATTCCGAACAGATTCGGCGTTCTCCGCGAGCAGGGGTGGGGGGTATTCATGGTGGAACCGCAGGGGAAAGTCCTGTTGATCTACTTCGTGGCGGACGAGTCCGGTTCGATGGCTCGCAACATCGGCGAACTCAACGACGGTCTTATTTCGCTTCATGACGCGCTGCAAAGAGAGTCGTTTGCCGCCGCGAAGGTCAGGTTGTCCGTCATAGGCTTCTCAAACGACGCATTCACGTATCTGGATGCGGCTGACTTGCGCCAACTGCCGTCGATGCCGGTGTTATCTGCACAGGGTCTCACTTCCTACCGGTCGGCATTCGACGAGTTGTACGTCAGAATTTCGACAGACGTACCAACCCTCAAAGCGCAGGGCTTCAGCGTTCTGCGTCCCGCCGTCTTCTTTCTGACGGACGGGTTACCGAACGAACGGGAGGACTGGCGCGCAGCGCAGGCTCGTCTCCGTTCGCACCCGACCGCTCCGAACATTCTTGCCTTCGGCATCGGTGAGGCCGATCCGGCCGTGGTCAACGAACTCGCCACGAAGCCTGAGTTCGCGCTGGTCGCGGCGCACGGCAGAGACACGGCGGCCGCCGTATCCGACTTCATCATCTCGCTCACTCAGTCCGTCATCAGCTCCGGTCGGAACGTAGCCGCGGGCACGGCGGAATTGCAGTTCGAGAGACCCGCGGGCTTCTCGCTCGCGGTCGACATGATTTAAGGCACCCCACTCTTGGCCAAATTTTGGCGCGCGAAGAATGAGGCCGAAGAGGCCGCGCGCGAACCCGGCGTCCATCTTGACAAGACTCCGGCTAGGGCATTTCAGCCGGCAGGACCAGTCTTCGACACCACCGACTCCTCGGCTTGGAGGTCACCCGTGGAGACTTCAACCATCGCCGAGGTTTCCGGATCGACGGCCGTGCCGCCCTTGGCGGTGGGCCGACCGTCGCCCGTATACGAACCGTCGGTGATCAGTGCGTCGTTCAAACCGATGCCTTATCGCGCGGACACCATCGTCGACGGGTGGACCGTTGATGGCGTCACGGTCAGGGGCGCCTCCCTGCGCGGCCATCAGCATCGTTTCAACGGTGCACCGCGAGAGGATGATTTCGCCGTCCACCGACTTCGTGACGGACGGATCATCGTTCTCGTGGCAGATGGCGTTTCGGAAGCTCATCAATCACACATCGGCTCCGCAGCGGCGGTCCGTAGTGCGGCGGAATGGCTTCACACGTCACTAGCATCTGAGACCGAAGCCACTGACTGGCAACACTGCTTCGCCAGCGTCGCCTGGGCACTCAATGAACAAGCCCAAAGAATTCTTGGGCTCGCTCAACCCGACCCCGTCGCGACCGAAGCCAACTTGGCTACCACGTTGGTCTGCGCGGTGCTCGAGGCCAAGGCCCCGGGACTGTTGCGTGCGCACATCGTTTCGGTCGGTGATTCGAGCGCATGGACTCTCATCGGCGGCAGGTTCACCGATCTCCTGGCAACGCCTGGGGACGGGCCAGACGGGCTGTCTTCGTCCGAAGTGACAGGCTTGCCCCGAGTCCCGGTTGGGCTGAGGCCGACGATTGTTGATCTAAGCCCGGGTGAACTGCTTCTAGTGGGAACAGATGGTTTCGGCGACCCGCTTGGCGGCGGCGATGGTGGCGTCGGCAATTTGTTCCGAGATGTGTTGAGCCGGCCGTCACCGCCAACCTTGATCGAATTCGCGCATGCGCTCGACTTCAGCCGTGAATCCTTCGACGACGATCGAACGCTTGTCGCCGTCGGGCTGAGCGGTCCAGCCGATCCTCGAGGAGACACCTGGTGACCCGGTACGGAATCCCGCGCAACAAGCTCGGGTCCTTGAAGCGAATCGGTCAGGGCGGCCAGGGCATCGTCTACGACGCGCCTGGCTTCAAGACGAAGTTCACGGACTCAATGGTCTTCAAGGAGTACAAGCCAGAAGCGCTGTCCGAAATGGACTTCGATGCCTTGAGCGCCATGCCGGCTCTGGTCGAGGACACTATGTCCTACGCAGACGCCGAGCGTCTGGTGGCCATCGCAGCGTGGCCATGCGGGATTGTCGAGCAAAACGGCAGCGCGATCGGGCAGGTGATGCCCGCCATCCCGGACCGTTTCACGATGCCGATCACGACGGCGAAGGGCACTTCTCAGATCAACGCCGAGATTCAGCACCTTCTGAATCACAAGTCCGTGCTGACTGCGCGCGGGATTGAACTGACTGATGTGCAGCGCTTCTCGTTGCTGCGAGAGATTGCAGGCGAGCTGGCATTTCTCCATCGAAATGGAATCTGCGTCGGTGACATCTCACCGAAGAATCTGCTCTTCGCCCTATTGCCCAGCGAGGCAACGTATTTCATCGATTGCGACACCATGAGCGTCAATGGCGTTTCGGCACTTCCTCAAGTGGAGACGCCCGGCTGGGAAGTGCCAGAGGGCGAGGAACTCGCGACGATTTATTCAGACTCGTACAAGCTTGGGCTGTTGGCACTGCGCCTTCTGGTCGGCGACCAGGACACACGGGATCCGAAGCGGCTCCCGGCCAAGACGCCGTCAATGCTAAAGAAGCTGATTGGCGATTCGCTGACGAGCAAGGCCGAAAGGCGACCCCTTCCTACGGCGTGGACCTACATCCTGGGCCACGCAATCGAGGAAGCGCAGCAACGGGAGCTTGACTTCGGAGGCGAAGACGATGCCGAAGACAGTCCGACGCCGCCGGTCCCAATCGTGCGCTCAAGGCCGCAAGCCAAACCCAAGGGCGCCGTCTCCCCTCCGAAGCCGGCCCCAACGCCGCCGCCGCCCCCACCCCCCGTTGACAGTCAGGTCGCGTCGACCACACCGGCCAACGACCTACGCCGTCGCAATCAGCTGATCGGCGCCGCGATAGCGGTTGCGGCGGTCTTCGCGGTTATTCTCGTGTCGGTGCTGGCAGTCAACTCCTCAGACGGGAATTCGACGAACAGGACTGCGCGTTCGACTTCGTCGAACTCCTACGACGAGCCGACTTACGGAACTACCCGGCCGAGCACTTCGAGTTCGAGGACCGCCACGAACTCTGGAGTGGACGGTTCGAGGTCTACAACTGCGAGGCAATCTGAGCCTCAGCCTCCGGCTTTCGCGCCCCCTCCCGCTAGCCTCGTTCAAACCGGACCGGACCCGAGCGACGCATACTGCTCGAGCGCAATAGCGTTAGGGGCCACTCAATTCCGTGCAGCGCGCGGTTCTAATGTCACATCTTGCTACTTCGCCGAAAGTGTCGGTAACGCGTACATCGGATCGAATCCGGACCCTTCGTCCATCGTCGATATCAGCGCGCCGGGAGCGGTCGACTGCCGAAACGTGGAGGGGCCGCCGAGATGCAGTGGATCAAATTTCGTCATGGAGTGCGGTATGCGCAGCGGCGATCGATGGGTGACCTGCATCGGTGGCAGGCGAGCAATTGTCTACATCTACTAGCCCATGACTGACAATCGCCGTCCGCCTCCGGGACGTCATCACAGCGGAGGCCATTCGACTGGGACCAAACGGTCTCGGACGACGCGTCTGCTCCTATCTGTGTTGGTTGGCTGCCTCATCGCGTCGATAGGCTTGTTCTTCGTCATCAATAACCCTGATGAGTCGAGTACACCGTCTGTTGCCGCGACGGAGCGGTCATCGAGTTCACCGCTTCAGCCGCCGCCAGCGCCGCAGCCGGCACCCATGACGGCGCCTGTGTCGCCGTCACCGCCGCCTGCAGACAGCTTGCGCGCGTCCTTCGACGAACTGGCAGCCAGTCTCGATGGCGAAGTCGGCTTGGCCCTGGCACCCGTGGGTGGCGGCCCGGGTGAAACGTTCGGCACGTGGACCACTGGGCCCGCGTGGTCGACGTCGAAGGTTCCCGTCGTCATGGCTGCTCTGCGTGAACAGGGCTCGATCTCATCGGACATGAACGCGGCGATCACCGAATCGGACAATGCGGCCGCAGAAGCTGTGTGGGCCTCGCTGGGGGATCCGGGCACTGCAAAGGCCAAGGTGGAACAGGTTCTGACCGACGCGGGCGACCCCACGTCCGTGCAGTCGGCCCGTATACGTCCCGAGTACACCGCGTTCGGTCAGACCACGTGGTCTCTCGCCAATCAGGCGACATTCCTTGCGAAGGCATCGTGTGATGGGCGCGCCGATCCGGTGCTCGGCCTCATGGGACAGGTCGAACCCGGCCAGTCCTGGGGCCTCGGACGACTCTCTGGTGCGCGGTTCAAGGGCGGCTGGGGTCCGTCCGAGTCGGGCGCCTATCTCGTCCGTCAGTTCGGTGTGATCCCAACAGATCGTGGTTCCGTCGCGATCGCGATAGCCACGGAACCGGATTCCGGGTCATTCGGCGACGGCACCGGAGAACTCGACACGATCGCCGACTGGATCTCTGACCACATCGCCGAGCTTCCAGCCGGCACCTGTCAGGGCTAGGTATGAGCGAGCGTTATCCGCATCAACGCTTAATCTGACCCCGTGCCCGCCGACCTGATCGTCACCCGGACGCTGGCCGTGCCGGCGTCGGAGCTGCACGAACGGTTCTCCCGCTCCTCGGGGCCCGGCGGGCAGGGCGTCAACACCGCCGACAGCCGCGTGGAGTTGTCGTTCGACGTGGCCAACTCGCCGTCGGTCCCGCACCACCTGCGGCACCGCATGCTGTGCGCGCTGCGCAACCGGCTCACCGGCGGCGTCCTGACGGTGACGGCGAGCGAGCACCGGGCGCAGCTGCAGAACCGGTCCGCCGCCCGCGAGCGGATGGCCCGGCTGCTGCGCGACGCCGCGGCCGCACCTCCGCCGACGCGGCGTCCGACGCGGCCGACGCGCGGCTCGAAGGAACGGCGGATCGCGGAGAAGAAGCGCCGCGGACAGACCAAGCAGGGCCGGCGCGCGGGGTGGGACGGGAGCTAGCGCGAAGGCTAGAGGTGCAGCAGCGTCGGCAGTGCGAGGGCCGAGTCGACGGCGAGCGCGCAGAACACCACGGCGAGGTAGTTGTTCGACTGCAGGAACAGCCGCAGCGGCTTCACGGGCTCGCCGCGCTTGACGCCGCTGTACAGCTGGTGGGCCATGACCAGGAACCAGACGCCCGCCAGCAGCGCCACGGCCGCGTACAGCCAGCCGGTGGCCAGGGCCAGCCCCAGCGTCGCGAACACCGTCAACCAGGTGTAGATCAGGATCTGCTTGGTCACCTGGAGTTCGGTCGCCACGGTCGGCAGCATCGGCACGCCGGCGGCCTTGTAGTCGTCCTTGTAGCGCATGGCCAGCGCCCACGTGTGCGGCGGCGTCCAGAAGAAGATGATCGCGAACATCACCAGCGCGGGCCACTGCACGGTCCCGGTGACGGCCGACCAGCCGATCATCACGGGCATGCAGCCTGCGGCGCCGCCCCAGACGACGTTCTGCGAGGTGCGCCGCTTGAGCAGCAGCGTGTAGACGAAGACGTAGAACAGGATCGTCACGATCGCCAGCACGCCGGACAGCAGGTTGGTGGTGGTCCAGAGCCAGAAGAACGAGCCCACCGACAGCACCAGGCCGAAGATCAGGGCGTTGCGCGTCGGCACCGTGGCGCGGGCCAGCGGGCGGAGCGCGGTGCGTTTCATCACCTTGTCGATGTCGGCGTCGGCCACGCAGTTCAGCGTGTTGGCGCCCGCGGCGGCCAGCATGCCGCCCACCAGGGTGTTGATGATCAGCAGCGGGTTCACGGTGCCGCGCTCGGCGAGCAGCATGGCGGGGATCGCGGTGACGAGCAGCAGCTCGATGACCCGTGGCTTCGTCAGTCCGACGTATGCCAACAGGATGGTGCGGATCCGGCTGGGCGCAACGCGCTCGCGAATGCTCACGCAGTTGACTCCTCATTCTTCGTGGCAGCGGCGCGCAGCTTCTACTACAGACGATGGTAGACCGCGTCGGTGCCGGGACGGCAATCCAGGGTCCGTTCACCCGCCTCGACTCGCTCACAGCCGCGGATGTCCCACGCGGACTGCGACGCGCGACCTCCGCGCACTAGGGTGGTGGGGACTGGCTTGCCTACCTTTAGGAGTGAGTTCGTGACCACCGTGGAAGAAATTTCCGCACTCACCCAACCCCATCATCCCGACGACTGGACGGACCTGGACTCCGTCGCCGTCGACACCGTGCGGGTTCTCGCCGCGGACGCCGTGCAGAAGGTCGGCAACGGCCATCCCGGCACCGCGATGAGCCTGGCGCCGCTGGCGTACACGCTGTTCCAGCGACAGCTGCGCCACGACCCCAGTGACGTGCACTGGCTGGGCCGTGACCGGTTCATCCTGTCGTGCGGCCACAGCAGCCTGACGCTGTACATCCAGCTGTACCTGGGTGGCTTCGGACTGGAACTCGAGGACATCGAGTCGCTGCGCACCTACAAGTCGAAGACGCCGGGCCACCCGGAGTTCCGGCACACCAAGGGCGTCGAGATCACCACCGGTCCCCTGGGCCAGGGTCTCGCGTCGGCGGTCGGCATGGCGATGGCGGCGCGCTTCGAGCGCGGGCTGTTCGACCCCGACGCCGCGCCGGGCACCAGCCCGTTCGACCACTTCATCTACGTCATCGCCTCCGACGGCGACATCGAAGAGGGCATCACCAGCGAGGCGTCGTCGCTCGCCGGCACGCAGGAGCTCGGCAACCTGATCGTGTTCTACGACAAGAACCAGATCTCGATCGAGCACGACACCGACATCGCGCTGTCCGAGGACGTCCCGGCCCGCTACCGCGCGTACGGCTGGCACGTCCAGGAGGTCGAGGGCGGCGAGAACGTCGCGGGCATCGAGGCCGCCATCGAGGAGGCCAAGAAGGTCGCCGACAAGCCGTCGTTCATCGCGCTGCGCACGATCATCGGTTATCCGGCGCCCACCAAGATGAACACCGGTGGCGTGCACGGTTCCGCGCTCGGCGACGACGAGGTGGCCGCCACCAAGAAGGTGCTCGGCTTCGATCCCGAGAAGACCTTCGAGGTGCGCGACGAGGTCATCGAGCACACCCGCAAGCTGGTCGACCGTGGCCGCGAGGCGCACGAGAAGTGGCAGCCCGAGTTCGACGCGTGGGCCGAGCGCGAGCCGGAGCGCAAGAAGCTGCTCGACCGCCTGACCGCCGAAGAACTCCCCGACGGCTGGGACGCCGACGTCACCTACTGGGAGCCCGGCTCCAAGGCCGTGGCGACCCGCGCGGCGTTCGGCCAGGTGCTCAACGACGTGGCGCCCAAGCTGCCCGAACTGTGGGGCGGCTCGGCCGATCTCGCGGGCAGCAACAACACGACCATCAAGGACGTCAAGTCGTTCGGTCCCCCGTCGATCTCGACGGAGGACTTCACCGCCGACTGGTACGGCCGGGTGCTGCACTTCGGCATCCGCGAGCACGCCATGGGCGCGATCCTGTCGGGCATCGTGCTGCACGGCCCGACCCGCGCGTTCGGTGGCACGTTCCTGCAGTTCTCGGACTACATGCGGCCCGCCGTGCGACTCGCGTCGCTGATGGACATCGACACCATCTACATCTGGACGCACGACTCCGTCGGCCTCGGCGAGGACGGTCCCACCCACCAGCCGGTCGAGCACCTGGCCGCGCTGCGGGCGATCCCGAACCTGTCGGTGGTCCGCCCGGGTGATCCGAACGAGACCGCCTACGCGTGGCGCAGCATCATCGCGCGCGGCAACGGCAGCGGCCCGGTCGGCTTCATCCTGACCCGGCAGGGCGTCCCGGTGCTCGAGGGCACCGACTTCGACGGCGTCTCCAAGGGCGGCTACGTCCTGGGCGGAGGCAACCCGGCCGACGATGCGGACGTCATCATCATCGCCACGGGTTCCGAGCTGCAGCTCGCCGTGGAGGCGCGAAAGCAGCTGGCGGAGAAGGACATCGTCGCCTACGTGGTGTCGATGCCGTGCGTGGAGTGGTTCGAGAGTCAGCCCAAGGAGTACCGCGACAGCGTGCTCCCGCCCGAGGTGTCGGCGCGCGTCGCCGTCGAGGCTGCGGTGGCGCAGAGCTGGTACAAGCTCGTCGGCGACACCGGCGAGATCGTCTCGCTCGAGCACTTCGGCGAGTCCGCCGACGACAAGACGCTGTTCCGCGAGTTCGGTTTCACCCCTGAAGCAGTGGTGGCCGCGGCGGAACGATCCATCGACAACTAACCACTGGATTGAGGCAACACACATGACTCAGAACCCGAACCTCGCGGCGCTGAGTGCCGCAGGAGTGTCCGTATGGCTCGACGACCTGTCGCGTGAGCGACTGGAGTCCGGCAACCTCCAGGAACTCGTCGACACCCGCAGCGTCGTCGGCGTGACCACCAACCCGTCGATCTTCCAGGCCGCCCTGTCCAAGGGCGACGCCTACGACGCGCAGATCGCCGAACTGGCCGAGCGGGGCGCCGACGTCGACGCCACCATCCGCACCGTCACCACCGACGACGTGCGCAACGCGTGCGACGTCTTCGCCAAGACCTTCGAGGCCTCCGGCGGCGTCGACGGCCGGGTGTCCATCGAGGTGGATCCGCGTCTGGCCCGTGACGCGGACAAGACGATCGCCCAAGCGATCGAGCTGTGGAAGATCGTCGACCGGCCCAACCTGCTGATCAAGATCCCCGCGATGAAGGAGGGCCTGCCGGCCATCACCGCGGTGATCGCCGAGGGCATCTCGGTCAACGTGACGCTGATCTTCTCCGTCGAGCGCCACGAGGCGGTCATGGATGCCTACCTCGCGGGCCTGGAGAAGGCCAAGGAAGCCGGCCACGACCTGTCCAAGATCCATTCCGTCGCATCGTTCTTCGTGTCCCGCGTGGACAGCGAGATCGACAAGCGGCTCGACGCGATCGGCTCCGACGAGGCGCTGGCGCTGCGCGGCAAGGCCGGCGTCGCGAACTCACGGCTGGCCTACGCCGCCTACCAGAAGGTGTTCGAGAGCGGTCAGCGCTTCGGCGTGCTCAAGGCCGAGGGTGCCCGCGTGCAGCGGGTGCTGTGGGCCTCCACCGGCGTCAAGAACGAGGACTACTCCGACACCCTCTACGTCACCGAGCTGGTCGCACCCGACACCGTGAACACGATGCCGGAGAAGACGCTCGAGGCCGTCGCCGACCACGGTGAGATCAAGGGCGACACCGTCTCCGGTACCGCCGACGAGGCGCAGCAGGTGTTCGACGGCCTGGAGTCCGTGGGCATCGACCTCACCGACGTGTTCCTCGCGCTCGAGAACGAGGGCGTCGAGAAGTTCGAGAAGTCGTGGAGCGAACTGATGGAAGCCACTCAGCAGCAGCTCGACGAGAAGAAGTCCTAGCTCTCCATGGGCGATTGCGCGAGCCGTCCGGCCGACTGGGTCAACCCGCTACGCGACAAGCGCGACAAGCGGATGCCGAGGATCGCGGGGCCCTGCGCCGTCGTGATCTTCGGCGTGACGGGTGACCTGGCCCGCAAGAAGCTGATGCCGGCCATCTACGACCTGGCCAACCGTGGGCTGCTGCCACCGTCGTTCGCGTTGATCGGGTTCGCGCGCCGGGACTGGGCCGACGAGGATTTCGGCAAGGTCGTGTACGACGCGGTGAAGCAGCACGCGCGGACGCCGTTCCGCCAGGAGGTCTGGGACCGGCTCGCCGAGGGCATCCGCTTCGTGCAGGGCACGTTCGACGACGAGTCGTCGTTCGAGCGGCTCAAGGCCACGCTGGACACGCTCGACGAGGAACGCGGGACGGGCGGCAACCACGCCTTCTACCTGTCGATCCCGCCGAACGCGTTCCCCGTGGTGTGCGAGCAGCTGTCGAAGTCCGGGCTGGCCGACAAGCCGGAGGGCTGCTGGTCGCGGGTCGTCATCGAGAAGCCGTTCGGCCACGACCTGAAGAGCGCCGAGGCGCTCAACGGCGTGGTCAACAGCGTGTTCCCCGAGGCGTCGGTGTTCCGCATCGACCACTACCTCGGCAAGGAGACGGTGCAGAACATCCTGGCGCTCCGCTTCGCCAACGAGTTGTTCGAGCCGGTCTGGAACTCGCACTACGTCGACAGCGTGCAGATCACCATGGCCGAGGACATCGGCCTCGGCGGTCGCGGCGGGTACTACGACGGGGTCGGCGCCGCACGCGACGTCATCCAGAACCACCTGCTGCAGCTGCTGGCGCTCACCGCGATGGAGGAGCCCGTCAGCTTCTCCCCCAGTGAACTGCAGGCCGAGAAGATCAAGGTGCTCTCGGCCAGCACGCTGGCGGAACCGCTGGACGAGACCACGTCCCGCGGCCAGTACACCGCGGGCTGGCAGGGCGGTGAGCGGGTGGTCGGACTGCTCGAGGAGGAGGGGTTCGCCACCACCTCCACCACCGAGACGTTCGCCGCGATCACCGTCGACGTCGACACCCGCCGGTGGGCCGGCGTCCCGTTCTACCTGCGCACCGGAAAGCGCCTGGGCCGCAGGGTCACCGAGATCGCGCTGATCTTCAAGCGCGCACCGCACCTGCCCTTCGACGCGACGATGACCGAGGAACTCGGCCAGAACGCGCTCGTCATCCGCGTGCAACCCGACGAGGGCATCACGCTGCGCTTCGGCTCCAAGGTGCCGGGCAACGCGATGGAGGTCCGCGACGTCAGCATGGACTTCTCCTACGGGTCGGCGTTCGCCGAGGAGTCGCCCGAGGCCTACGAGCGGCTTATCCTCGACGTGCTGCTCGGCGAGCCCTCGCTGTTCCCCGTCAACGCCGAGGTCGAGTTGGCCTGGAAGATCCTCGATCCCGCGCTGGAGTACTGGGAGTCGCACGGCAAGCCCGACCCCTACGAGTCAGGCGGCTGGGGTCCGGACTCGGCATTCGAGATGATGAACCGGACCGGTCGGTCCTGGAGGAGACCGTGATAGTCGACCTGCCGGACACCAATACCGGCGCGATCAACAAGAAGATCCAGGCGCTGCGCGAAGAGGGCGGCGCCATCACCCTGGGCCGCGTGCTGACCCTCGTCATCGCCCCGGACACCGAGGCGGTGCTCGAGGAGTCGATCGAGGCGGCCAACGCCGCCAGCCGCGAACATCCGTGCCGCGTGATCGTGGTGAGCCCGGGTGACCGGCTCGCCACCGACGCCCGCCTCGACGCCCAACTGCGCGTGGGCAGCGACGCCGGCGCCAACGAGGTCGTGGTGCTGCGTCTGTCGGGCCCGCTGGCCAACCACGCCAGCAGCGTCGTCATGCCGTTCCTGCTGCCCGACACGCCCGTCGTGACGTGGTGGCCGGACGTCTCACCCGCGGTGCCCGCGCAGGATCCGCTGGGGCAGTTGGCGTTGCGGCGCATCACCGACGCCACCAACGACGAGGATCCGCTGGCCGCCATCAAGGGCCGCCTGGCCGGCTACACGCCGGGCGACACTGACCTTGCCTGGAGCCGCATCACGTACTGGCGTGCCCTGCTGACCTCCACGCTCGACCAGGGACCGTTCGAGAAGGTCGAGTCGGCACACGTGTCCGGCCTGAAGGACGAACCCGCGCTTGACATCCTGGCCGGCTGGCTGGCGAGCAACATCGACGGGCCCGTGACGCGCGCCGTCGGCGACCTCAAGGTCGAGCTGGTGCGCGCCGGCGAGACCATCACGCTGAGCCGGCCCCAGGAGGGCGTGACCGCCTCGCTGACCCGGACCGGCAAGCCCGACGCCCTGGTTCCGTTGGCGCGCAGGGAGACCCGCGAGTGCCTCGCGGAGGACATGCGACGCCTGGACGCCGACGAGATCTATCAGGCCGCCCTGCGCGGCATCGACGAGGTGACCTATGTCTGACACCGTGATCGAGAAGTACGCCGACACCGACGCACTCGTCGCCGCCGCAGGTGACCGCCTGGTGGACGCCATCGCCGCAGCGATCGGCGCGCGCGGCGTCGCCCACGTCTCCCTCACCGGCGGCGGCACCGGCGTGAAGCTGCTCAAGCGGGTCGCCGAGCGGGCGGCCGAGGTCGAGTGGGCGAAGGTCCACGTCTACTGGGGCGACGAGCGGTTCGTCCCGGCCGACGACGACGAGCGCAACGAGAAGCAGGCCCGCGAGGCGCTGCTCGACGCCGTCGACGTCCCGGCGGCCAACGTGCACCCGATGGCGCCGAGCGACGGCGAGTACGGCGACGACATCTACGCCGCCGCGTTCGCCTACGAACAGATGCTGAAGGGCCAGGCCGACGACGGGCTCGCCGCACCGCGGTTCGACGTCCACCTGCTGGGCATGGGCGGTGAGGGGCACGTCAACTCGCTGTTCCCGCACACCGAGGCCACCCGGGAGGCCGAGCGCTTCGTGGTCGGCGTGACCGACTCCCCCAAGCCACCGCCGCGGCGCATCACGATGACCTTCCCCGCGGTCACGCTGTCCCGCGAGGTGTGGCTGGTGGTGTCGGGCGAGGAGAAGGCAGACGCCGTCGCCGCGGCCATCGGCGGCGCGAAGCCCGAGGACGTCCCCGCCGCGGGTGCGGTCGGCCACGACGCCACCGTGTGGCTCCTCGACGAAGCCGCCGCCTCGGCACTCTGACACGTCGCATACTGAGCGGCATGGCAGACAAGGGTGACGGCCGCAGCCGCGCGGTCAGCGGCCGGCAGCGCATCAAGACGCTGACCCAGGCCGCGCTCAACGCGGACGCCACCGTCGAGCAGGTCGACACGCTGCTCACCGATCTCGGCGACACCCTGACGGGCCTCGACAAGACCACCAGCGGTCTCGACGAGACGCTCGCCCGGTTCAACGACACCATCACCCGCATCGACGAACTGGCGCCGCGCCTGATCGCCGTCGTCGAACGCCTCGAGCACATCGTCGACCGGGTCGAGCGCATCGTTGGACTCGGCGAATCGGTGGTCGCGCCCTGGGCCGCGACGGAGAACGCCGTGCGGGGCGCACTGGGCGCGGTGCGGCGGTCCACCGGTCTGTGAACGACCGGGTTCCGGTGGCCGAGGGCGTCGGCCTGCCGTGGGACGTCGCGGTCACCGACGGCGTCGCCGCCATCGCCGCGGCGCGGGACCGGTACGGCGACACCTTCGTCGTCGACAGCGGCGGGCATCGCCACCTGTTCACGTTCTCTCCCACCGGCGTCGAGTCGTTCTACGCGCTGCCCGAGGAGACCGCCAGCAAGGGCGTCGCCGACTACCTGATGCTGCGCCGCAAGCTGCCCGACGAGATCTTCACGGGCCGCCGCACGCTGCCCGGCTCGCTGTTCCGCCGCGACGACGTGACGTCGTACCTCGCCAACCTCGACGCCGCGCTCGACGCCACGTGCGCCGAACTCGGCGACGCGGGGACGGTGGACGTGTTCGCACTGACCCGTCGCCTCGGGCACCGGATGGGGCTGGCGTCGTGGGCGGGCCCGGCCGCGGCGGACGACCACGGGTTCGAGCGGCTCGTGGTGGCGTTCGACGCGCTCGACGGGTCGGATGCGTTCGTACACCCCGACGCCATGGCCGCGATCGCCGACTCCGGCCAGGCCGCCGAGCGTGCCGCGCTCGAGGACGTCGTCGCCGTCGTCGGACACGCCCTGCGCGAACGGCATTCGACCGTCGCGGGCGATTCGCTGTTCGGGCGCATCCTGGCCGCCTGGGCCGACGAGCCGCAGGACGTCCGGCACCGCGGCGTGGCACTGGACGTCGCACTGATCCACGTCGCGTCGATGTCGAATCTGATGGCCGCACTGGGCTGGGCGCTGGTCGACCTCGTCGAGCATCCCGGGCACGCCGCCCGCGTCGCGGCCGGCGACGTCGAGTGGGCCCGGGGCTGCGCGCTGGAGAGCACCCGGATGGCGCAGCGGTCGATCATGTCGCGGGTGGTTCTCGAACCGGTGAGGTTCGACGCCGGCGACGTGGTGGTCGACGTGCCCGCCGGCTGGTCGATCTCGACGCTGCTGCCCCTGCTGAACACCTCCGTCGCGCCCGGCCTGGACCGGTGGGAGCCCTCCCGATGGCATCGCCACCGCCTCGCCGATGCCGACGCGCTCTCCTCGCCCATGCTGGTCACCGCGTTCGGCCACGGCAGGCACTCCTGCCCGGCCCAGCCGTTCTCGCTGTCCGCGATGACCGCCGCGATGACGCGACTGCTCGGCCGGTACGACCTGACGGCGGGATGGGCCGCGCACCCCGTACCGGTGCCCGCCCAGATCGGCGGGGTGGCGCGGGCCGCCGATCCCTGCCCGGTGGCGTACGCCGTACGGTGAGCGGATGGCGATGCTCGACGTCGGCGACGGTCAGCACGTCTGGTACGGCGTGGCGGGCGATCCCGGCGGCATCCCGGTGGTGTGCCTGCACGGCGGCCCGGGCGGCGGCGGATCCCGAAGCGGCTGGAAGACGTTCGACGCGAAGCGGTTCCGGACCGTGCTGTTCGACCAGCGCGGCTGCGGGGAGAGCCTGCCCAACGTCGCCGACCCGGCGGTGTCGCTCGACGCGAACACCACCTCGCACCTGATCGGCGACGTCGAACGCCTCCGCGAGCACCTCGGCATCGACCGGTGGCTGGTGTACGGCGCGTCGTGGGGATCGACGCTGGCGCTGGCGTACGCGCAACGCCACCCCCAACGCGTCACCGGGCTGCTGCTCGTCGCGGTGACCACCACGACGCCCGACGAGGTCGACTGGCTCTACCGCGGCGCCGGCCGGCTGGCACCCGACGCGTGGGACGAGTTCCGGGCCGGCGCGGGACCGGGCCTCGGCACCGACTCGACGGTCGACCTGATCGCGGCGTACGCCCGGCTGATCGCCGACCCCGACCCCGCGGTCCGGGAGCGCGCCGCCGGCGACTGGTGCACCTGGGAGGACGCCCTGATCGCCCACGAGTCGACGGGGACACCCGGAAGCTACAGTCGCCGAACGGGTTCCGATCGCATCGCGTTCGTCCGGCTGGCCGCGCACTACTTCGGCCACCACGCATGGCTGCGCGACGGCGAACTCCTGGCGGGCGTCGACGCGATCGCGCACCTCCCCGGCCGCCTGGTGCACGGCAGACGCGACCTGGGCTGTCCCGCCCAGACCGCCTGGGAGCTGGCAAAGCGTTGGCCCGCAGCGGAACTCGCGCTGATCGACGACGCCGGGCACACCGGCAGCGCCGCGTTCGGCGCAGCCGTCCGCGCCGCCGTCGACGACCTGGCCCGGCTGGTGGGCTAGCCGCTGTTGCGCAGTGCCGTCGCCAGCCCGCTCATCGTGAGCAGGATGCCGCGCTGCACGAGTTCGTCGGAGTCGCCGGCGCGGAACCGGCGGAGCAGTTCTACCTGCAGGTGGTTGAGCGGCTCCAGGTACGGGAACCGGTTGAACACCGACCGCGCGAGCGCGGGGTTGTCGGCCAGCAGGTCGTCGTGGCCGGTGATCAGCTCGTACACGCGGATCGTGCGGTCGTACTCCGCGACGATCTTGTCGAACACCCTGCGCCGCAACGCCTCGTCCTCGACCAGTTCGGAGTAGCGCGCCGCCAGACCCATGTCGGCCTTCGCCATGACCTGCGCCATGTTGGACAGCACGGTCCGGAAGAACGGCCAGCGCCGGTAGAGATCGCGCAGCACCTCCACCTTCTCGTCCCGCGTCTCGGGGCCGGCGTCGAGCCAGTCCTCGACCGCGGCACCCGTGCCGTACCAGCCCGGCAGCATCACCCGGGACTGGCTCCAGGCCAGCACCCATGGGATCGCCCGCAGGTCCGAGATCGACGTGGTGGGCTTGCGGGACGTCGGCCGGCTGCCGATGTTCAGCGCGCCGATCTCGCTGACGGGCGTGGACGCCTTGAAGTACTCGACGAAGCCCTCGGTGTCGTGCACCAGTTCGCCGTAGGCGCGCTGCGCACGGGCCGCGAGGTCGTCGAGCACCTCGTAGGCGGGTTCGGCGGTGTCGCCGAGTCCCTCGACGTCGAGCAGGGTGGACTCCAGCGTCGCCGCGAGCAGCGTCTCGAGGTTGCGGTGCGCGATCCTGGGTTCGGCGTACTTGGCGGCGATGATCTCGCCCTGCTCGGTGATCCGCAGGGACCCGCGCACCGCGCCGGGCGGCTGCGCGAGGATCGCGTCGTAGCTGGGGCCGCCGCCACGGCCGACGGTGCCGCCGCGACCGTGGAAGAGCCGCAGCCGGATGCCCGTCGTGCGGGCGCTCTCGACGAGGTCGAGTTCGGCCCGGTACAGCGCCCAGTTCGCCGCCAGGTACCCGCCGTCCTTGTTGGAGTCGGAGTACCCGAGCATCACCTCCTGCTGCTCCCCGCGGGCGGTGACCAGCGACCGGTACAGCGGCAGGTCCAGCACCGCCTCGAGGATCGCCGAGCCGCGCTGCAGGTCGTCGATGGTCTCGAACAGCGGCACGATGCCCACCGGGGCGTACGGCCGGTCACCCGACGCGTCGATCAGCCCCACCTCCTTGAGCAGGATGGCCGCCTCGAGCATGTCCGACACCGACTGGCACATCGAGATGATGTAGTTCGGCACGGCGTTCGGGCCGAACACCGTGACCGCGCGGGCGCCGGCGGCGACGATGTCGAGTTCCTTGCGGGCGAGGTCGGACAGCTCCGCGCCCGGGCCCACCAGCGGACGCCGGGTGGCCAGTTCGCCGGCCAGCAGCTCGACGCGCTCGTCCTCGGGCAGCGACGCATAGTCGGGGTGCACGCCCGCCCACGCCAGCAGCTCGGCGACGACCTCCTCGTGCACGTCGGAGTTCTGCCGCATGTCGAGGCCGGAGAGGTGGAAGCCGAAGACGTGCACGGCCTCCCGCAGCCGGGCCAGCCGGTCGTCGGCCACGACCGCGCTGCCGTTGGCGCGCAGCGACGCGTCGACGACGTCGAGGTCGGCGAGCAGCTCGTCGGGGGTCTCGTACCGTTCGAGACCCAGGTCGAGGATGCGTTCGGGCTGGCGGTCGAGGATCTCCCGGGCCGTGGCGGTGAGCCTGCCGTGGATGCCGCGCAGCGCCCGCCGGTACGGCTCGTCGGCGCGGGCGGGCTCGGCGCAGATCTCGGCCAGCGCGGCGAGGTCGTCGGTGACCGTTACCAGCCGCGCCGACATGGACAGCTCCTCCTCGAGCGTGCTGATCTCGGCGAAGTAGTGGTCGAGCGCGGTGAAGGCGGCGCTGCCGGTCGCGAGGCGCACCACCTCGGCGGTGACGTTCGGGTTGCCGTCGCGGTCGCCGCCGATCCACGAGCCGGGCCGCAGGATGGGCTCGGTGAGCACGTGGGCGTCGGGCCACCGCGCCTGCAGCGCGGTGCGGACCTCGGCGTTGACGCGCGGGATCACGTCGAAGAACGCCGACGGGTAGTAGCGCAGCCCGGTCTCGATCTCGTCCTGGATCTTCAGCCGCGACAACCGGATCAGCGCGGTCTGCCACAGCGTGAGGATGTGCCTGCGCAGTTCGAGTTCGATGCTGCGGCCGTCGTCGGTGGTGTCGTGGCCGTGGGCGCGCAGCCGCATCAGCTCGGTGATCCGGTGCTGGGTGTCGAACACGGTGCGGCGGCGGGTCTCGGTGGGGTGTGCGGTGATCACCGGCGACACCAGCGCGCCGGTCAGCGCGTCGGCGACGGTCGCCGAATCCAGTTCGGCCGATTCGAGTTTGAGGTAGGTGGCGGCCAGGCTGCTCGCCTGCGGGGGCTCCCCCGCCGCGACGTGCACGGCGCGGCGGCGTTCGCGGTGGATGTCCTCGGCCACGTTGGCCAGCAGGGCGAAGTGGGTGAAGGCACGGATGACGGGGATGGCCTGGCGGGCGTCGATGCCGTCGAACAGGCGGGAGACCTCCGCGCGCTCGATCTCGGAGCGGCGTACCCGGAACGATTCGACGCGGGCGTTCTCGACGAGTTCGAAGACCTCGTCACCGCTCTGCTCGCGGACGGTGTCGCCGAGGATCGTGCCGAGGAGGCGGATGTCCTCGCGCATCGGTTCGGTGGCCTCGCGGCCACCCTGGGTGCGGCGCACCGAGCCAATGGGTTCCAGCGCGGTGTCGGATGCGTCTGCCATGCCACCAGTATCGACGTGCGGTCACCGGCACGCAGGGTGAGGCGGCGGGTGTGCCCGCCGAAGCGCTAGACGCCGTACTTGATCTGCAGCGCGATGCCGATGATCGACACCAGCCAGATGCCCGTGATGAAGTACGTGAGGCGGTCGAGGTTCTTCTCGACGACCGTCGATCCGGAGAGGCTGGACTGCACACCGCCGCCGAACAGGGTGGACAGGCCGCCACCCTTCGCGCGGTGCAGCAACACCAACAGGACCACCAGGAGGCTGGTGACGATGAGGGTGATCTGCAGAGCCAGGAACATGGCGACCAGACTACCGTGCAGCAGCGGCGATCCCCGCCACGGGTCAGCCCGGGATCAGGGCAGCGGACCGCCCGCGGCGATGGCCGACAGGGTCGCGAACTGCTCGCCGTCCAGGGACGCTCCACCGACCAGCGCACCGTCCACGTCGTTCTGGCCGACGATCTCGCCGACGTTCTTCGCGTTCACCGATCCGCCGTAGAGCACCCGGACCGCGGCGGCGACGTCGATGGACGCCAGCTCGGCCAGCTCCGACCGGATCGCCGCGCACACCTCCTGCGCGTCGGCGGCACTGGCGACGCGGCCGGTGCCGATGGCCCACACCGGCTCGTAGGCGATGACCACCCGCGAGATCTGCTCGGCCGACAGGCCGGCCAGGGAGCCCCGCAGCGAGTTGACGTTGTACGCGACGTGATCGCCCGCCTCACGGACCTCCAGTGCCTCGCCGATGCACACGATCGGGGTGAGCCCGTGCTTGAGCGCCGCCGCCGCCTTCGCCGCGACCAGGGCATCGTCCTCGGCGTGGTACGTGCGGCGCTCGGAGTGACCCACGACGGCGAACGTGCAGCCGAGCTTGGCCAGGAACGTGCCACTGATCTCGCCGGTGTAGGCCCCCGAGTCGTGCTGGGAGACGTCCTGCGCGCCGTACGTCAGCCGCAGCTTGTCGCCGTCCACCAGCGTCTGCACGCTGCGCAGATCGGTGAAGGGCGGGATGACGGTGACGTCCACGTGGTCGAAGTACTTGTCCGGCAACGAGAATGCGATCTTCTGCACCAGGGCGATGGCCTCGAAGTGGTTGAGGTTCATCTTCCAGTTGCCGGCGATGAGCGGCTTGCGTGCCACGGGAGGGCTCCTAGCTCGAGGGACTGTCGGACGAGATGATCTGGATGCCGGGCAGCGTCTTGCCCTCGAGGTACTCCAGCGACGCTCCGCCGCCGGTCGAGATGTGCGAGAAGCCGTCCTCCGCCAGACCCAGCTGACGGACCGCGGCGGCCGAGTCGCCACCACCGACGACGCTGAACGCGCCCTTCGCGGTGGCGCCGATGATCGCCTCGGCGACGCCCTTGGTGCCCGCGGCGAACTCGGGGAACTCGAACACGCCCATCGGGCCGTTCCAGAACACCGTCTTCGCGTTCGACAGCAGCGCGGTGAAGCGCTTGACCGACTCGGGACCGATGTCGAGTCCCATGGTGCCGTCGGGGATGTCGGTGGCGGCCACCGTGCTGGGCGGCGAGTCGGCGGCGAACTTCTCGGCCACCACGATGTCGACCGGCAGGTGGATCACGTCGCCGTAGTCCTCCAGCAGCTTCCTACAGGTGTCGATCATCTCCTCCTGCAGCAGCGAGTTCCCGACCGAGACCCCTTGCGCGGCAAGGAAGGTGAAGCACATGCCGCCGCCGATGATCAGGCTGTCGGCCTTGGTGGCGAGGTTCTCGATGACCGCGAGCTTGTCGGAGACCTTGGACCCGCCGAGCACCACCGCGTACGGCTTCTCGGTGGAACTCGTCAGCTGCTGGAGGACCTCGACCTCGGCGGCCACCAGCGTGCCCGCGTAATGCGGGAGCAGCGTGGCGACGTCGTAGACCGACGCCTGCTTGCGGTGCACGACGCCGAAGCCGTCGGAGACGAATGCGCCGTCGTCACCGACGAGTTCGACGAGGGCCTTGGCCAGGGCGAGGCGTTCGCCGTCGTCCTTGCTGGTCTCGCGCGGCTCGAACCGGATGTTCTCCAGCAGCAGCACGTCGCCGTCGGTCAGTCCCTCGGCGCGCGCGAGCGCGTCGGTGCCCACGACGTCGCCGGCCAGCTGGACGTGCCTGCCCAGCTTCTCGCCGAGCGCGGCCGCGACCGGCGCCAGCGAGAGCTTCGGGTCGGGCCCGTCCTTCGGCCGACCGAGGTGGGCGGTGACGATCACCTTCGCGCCGGCCTCGGCGAGCGCCTTCAGCGTCGGCACCGAGGCGATGATGCGGCCCGGGTCCGAGATCTTCCCGTCGTCGTCGAGCGGGACGTTCAGGTCGGAGCGCACCAGCACGCCCCGACCCTCGACGCCGTCGGCCAGCAGATCTTCGAGCGTCTTGACAGCCATCGTCTTACAGCGACTTGCCCACCAGGGCGACCAGGTCGACGAGGCGGTTGCTGTAACCCC
The DNA here is from genome assembly GCF_056679845.1 of Mycobacterium sp. PTI7. Taxonomy (NCBI): domain Bacteria; kingdom Bacillati; phylum Actinomycetota; class Actinomycetes; order Mycobacteriales; family Mycobacteriaceae; genus Mycobacterium; species Mycobacterium sp. PTI7. The sequence goes on along the minus strand of NZ_CM155252.1, from coordinate 1,586,137 downwards.
ACTCGTTGTCGTACCAGGACACGACCTTCGCCTGATCGTCGATGACCTTGGTCAGGCCGGAGTCGAACAGCGAGCTGTGCGGGTCGGTGACGATGTCGCTCGAGACGATCGGGGCGTCGTAGTACTTGAGGATGCCCTTGAGCTTGCCCTCGGCCGCGGCCTTGAACGCGGCGTTGATGTCGGCGGCGCTGGCCGACTTCGCGAGGTGCGCGGTGAGGTCGGTGACCGAACCCGTGGGGATCGGCACCCGCAGCGCGTAGCCGTCGAGCTTGCCCTTCAGCTCCGGGAGCACCAGGCCGATCGCCTTGGCGGCACCCGTCGAGGTGGGGACGATGTTGATCGCGGCGGCGCGGGCGCGACGCAGGTCGCTGTGCGGGCCGTCCTGCAGGTTCTGATCCTGCGTGTACGCGTGGATCGTGGTCATCAGGCCCTTGACGATGCCGAACTCGTCGTTGAGGACCTTGGCCAGCGGGCCGAGGCAGTTCGTGGTGCACGACGCGTTGGAGATGATGTTCTGGCTGCCGTCGTACTTGTCGTCGTTGACGCCGAGCACGATGGTGATGTCCTCGTCGGTGGCCGGCGCGGAGATGATGACCTTCTTGGCGCCCGAGTCCAGGTGACCCTGGGCCTTGTCGCGCTTGGTGAAGATGCCGGTGGACTCGACGACCACGTCGACGCCCAGGTCGCCCCAGGGCAGTGCCGACGGGCCTTCCTTGACCGCGAGGGCCTTGATCTTGTGGTCGCCGACGACGATGGTGTCCTCGCCCTCGAGGCTCACCTCGTAGGGCAGGCGGCCGAGGATGGAGTCGAACTTCAGCAGGTGCGCCAGGGTCGCGTTGTCGGTCAGGTCGTTGACCGCGACGATCTCGATGTCCTGGTTGTTGCCTGCGGCCTTCTGCGCGTCGAGCGCCCGGAAGAAGTTTCGTCCGATTCGACCGAAGCCGTTCACGCCTACGCGGATGGTCACGCCATGTCTCCTTTAGTCGGTTGGACTAGCCGGTTTGAACACTCGCGACCAGCCTAGTGCCGCAGCGTCGCGCCGGTGCAGCCTGGTCAGGACACCCCGCGACGGGACCGGCCCGACCTTAGGCGTCGTCGAGCAGATCCGGGGTGACCGCCGACTCCGTGTCGGGAATCCCGTCCTGCTTGGCCTTGCGGTCGGCCATCGACAGCAGCCTCCGGATGCGTCCTGCCACCGCGTCTTTCGTCATCGGCGGGTCGGCGAGGCGGCCGAGTTCCTCGAGGCTGGCCTGCCGGTGCTCGACCCGCAGCCGGCCCGCGTTGGACAGATGGTCGGGCACGGTGTCGCCCAGGATGTGCAGCGCCCGCTCGACGCGTGCCGCGGCCGCGACGGCGGCGCGCGCCGACCGTCGCAGGTTCGCGTCGTCGAAGTTCGCGAGACGGTTCGCCGTGGCGCGCACCTCGCGCCGCATCCGGCGCTCCTCCCAGGTCAGTCGGGTGTCCTGCGCGCCCATCCGGGTGAGCAGCGCGCCGATGGCCTCGCCGTCGCGCACCACCACCCGGTCCGCGCCGCGGACCTCGCGCGCCTTCGCGCTGACGCCGAGCCGCCGTGCGGCGCCGACGAGTGCGAGCGCCGCCTCGGGTCCCGGGCAGCTCACCTCGAGCGCCGACGAGCGCCCCGGCTCGGTGAGCGAGCCGTGCGCCAGAAATGCTCCGCGCCAAGCGGCTTCGGCATCTCCGACACTGCCGCCGACCACCTGTGCGGGCAAGCCGCGCACCGGCCTGCCGCGCACGTCGAGCAGTCCGGTCTGACGTGCCAGTGCCTCGCCGTCCTGGGCCACCCGCACCACGTAGCGCGTGCTCTTGCGGATGCCGGTCGCCGACATCACGTGCACCACCGCGTTGTAGCCGTACAGGTCGTGGATGTCCTTGCGCAGTCGGCGCGCGATGATGCCCAGATCGACCTCGGCCTCGACGACCACGCGGCCCGCCACGATGTGCAGGCCACCCGCGAAACGCAGCAGCGATGCCACCTCGGCACGCCGCGCGCTCACGGAGTTGATCACCAGTCGGCTCAGTTCGTCCTTGACCTCGGCAGTCATCGCCACGTGATCGTCACCTCTCGTCGACCGACCGGAAGGCAGGCGTGGGGGTCGTCGGCTGGTGCGCGGGGCCTGCGGGTGCAGTCCCCCGCAGTCGCACCCGCTCCAGAGCCGCGGCCAGGCGCGCCGGGTCATGTAATGGTGTACCAGGTCGCGACACGTCAGCAAACTCGACCGATGCCTCGAGAGTGCCTGCCGTGCGCCTCAGTTGTTCGCGTTCGCGTTCGCTGGGAACGCTGGCCGCGTCGACGACGATGTCGTGCACCGTGAAGCCCGGTGCGTGTTGCGCGAGCACGTGCAGATGCCGCTCGGCGGAGAACCCGGCGGTCTCCCCCGGCTCGGAGACGAGGTTGAGGACGACCGCCCGCCGCGCGGTCGTCGCCTTCAGCGCCGCAGCGAGCTGCGGCACCAGGACGTGCGGGATCACGCTGGTGAACCAGGACCCCGGGCCGAGCACCACCAGGTCGGCCGCCATGATCGCGTCGACGGCCTGCCGGGTGGCCGGCGGGTTGCCCGGCAGCAGCCGCACGCGCCGCACCTTGCCGACGGTGGTGGCGATGCCGACCTGGCCGCGGATGACCCGGCTCATGCGCGGGTCCGACTCGAGGCCGCCCACGTCGGCCTCGATCTGCAGCGCGATCGGGCACATCGGCAGCACCCGGCCCTTGAGGCCGAGGACGCGGCCGAGTTCGTCGAGCGCAGCCACCGGGTCGGCGAGCACCTCGTTGAGGCCGGCCAGCAGGAGGTTGCCGATCGGGTGGCCCGCCAGCGCGCCGCTGCCGCCGAAGCGGTGCTGGATGATCGTGGCCCACAGCTGTCCGTGCGGGCTGTCGGCGGCCAACGCCGCCAACGCCATTCGCAGGTCACCCGGTGGCACCACGTCGAGTTCGTTGCGCAACCGGCCCGACGAGCCGCCGTCGTCGGCGACGGTCACCACCGCCGTCACGTGCGGGGTGAGCCGGCGCGCGGCCGACAGGGTCGCATACAGGCCGTGGCCGCCGCCGAGCGCGACGATGCGGGCACTCATTCGCGTCCCATGTCCCGGTGCAGCACCCGAACCGTGAGTTCGTCGGCCCCGCCGTCGAGGCGGGCGGCCAGCGCCTCGGCCATGGCGACGCTGCGGTGTTTGCCGCCGGTGCAGCCGATGGCGACGGTCATGTAGCGCTTCCCCTCCCGGCGGTATCCGTCGATGACGACCTCGAGAAGGCGATGGTAGGTGTCCAGGAAGTCCTCCGCGCCGGGTTGGCCGAGGACGTAGTCGCGGACCGCGGGGTGCTGGCCGGTGTGCCGCCGCAGTTCGTCGACCCAGTGCGGGTTCGGCAGGAACCGGACGTCCATCACGGTGTCGGCGTCCATGGGCAGCCCGTACTTGTAGCCGAACGACTCGACGGTGACGCTGGTGTGGGCCTTCGTCTCGCTGCTGAACGCGCGTTCGATGCTGGCCCGCAGGTCGTGCACGGACAGCTTCGAGGTGTCGATCACCAGGTCGGCCGCGGCGCGCACCGGGGCGAGCAGCGAGCGCTCGGCCGCGATGCCCTCCGCCAGGGTGTGATTGCCCTGCAGCGGGTGACTGCGGCGGTTCTGCTCGTAGCGGCGGACCAGGATGTCGTCGGACGCCTCGAGGAACAGCACGCGCGGCGCGATGTTGCGGGTGGCCAGGTCGCTGCGCACCCAGTCGAGGTCGCCGGTGAATCCGCGCGAGCGCACGTCCATGACCACCGCCAGCCGGGTGATCCGCGATCCGGCGGCCAGGCCGAGTTCGACCATCCGCGCGATCAGTTCCGGCGGGAGGTTGTCGGCGACGTACCAGCCGAGGTCCTCGAGGACCTTGGCGGCGGTGCCGCGACCGGCCCCGGACAGCCCCGTGACGAGGACGACGTCGATGCCGTCCCCCGACTCGCCGACCACTTCGCTCTGCACGTCCTCGCCCGTCATCCCGATGCCCGACTTGAATCATGGTCGATCAGCGCCTCGCCCGCGTCCGGTTCGACGGGTGCGCCCAGTGCGGCGAGGACCGCCTTGGCCGTCGCGACGCCGATTCCGGGTACCGAGGTGATCTCCTCGACGCTGGCGTCCTTGAGCTTCGCGACGCTGCCGAAGTGGGTGACCAGCGCCTTGCGCCGGTGCTCGCCGAGCCCACGCACCGAGTCCAGCGCCGAGGCGGTCATCCGCTTGGACCGCTTGCTGCGGTGGTAGCTGATCGCGAACCGATGCGCCTCGTCACGCACCCGCTGCAGCAGGTACAGCCCTTCGCTGTTGCGCGGCATGATCACGGGGTCGGCCTCGCCGGGCACCCAGACCTCCTCGAGGCGCTTGGCCAGCCCGATGATCGCGACGTCGGTGACGCCGAGGTCCTCGAGCACGTCGGCGGCGGCGTTGACCTGCGGGGCGCCACCGTCGACCACGAACAGGTTCGGCGGGTACGCGAAGCGGCGGGCCTTGCCGTCCTCGAGCAGCGGACGGTCGGCGTCGCTGACGTGGCGCAGGAACCGCCTGCGGGTGATCTCGGCGATCGACGCGACGTCGTCGGAGCGGCCGTCGCCCGCGGCCTCCCGGATCGCGTAGTGCCGGTAGTCGGACTTGCGGGGCAGCCCGTCCTCGAACACCACCAGCGATGCGACGACGTCGGTGCCCTGCACGTGGCTGATGTCGATGCACTCGATGCGCAGCGGCGCCTCGGCCAGCCCGAGGAACTCCTGGATGTTCTGCAGCGCAGCGGATCTCGCGTTGAAGTCGCCCGCACGCTTGAGCTTGTGCTGGGCCAGCGACTCCTTGGCGTTGCGGTGCACCGTCTCGGCCAGGGCACGCTTGTCGCCGCGGACCGGCACCCGCACCCGCACCCGGGACCCGCGCAGCGCCGTCAGCCACTCTGCGAGTTCGTCGACGTTGTCGGGCAGCACCGGCACCAGCACCTCACGGGGCACCGCGGCCGTGGCCTCGTCGGCCGAACCGCCGAGTTCGGCCTGATCGCCGTAGAACTGGGTGAGGAACTGCTCGACGAGGTGCTCCTGGCCGGATTCACCCGGCTCGCCGGACTTCTCGACCACCCAGCCGCGCTGGCCGCGGACCCGGCCGCCGCGGACGTGGAACACCTGTACCGCCGCCTCCAGGTCGTCGTCGGCGAAGGCCACGACGTCGGCGTCGGTGCCGTCGCCGAACACCACGGTCTGCTTCTCGAGTGCGCGCTTGAGTGCGCCGACGTCGTCGCGCAGCCGTGCGGCCCGCTCGAAGTCGAGGTCCTCGGCCGCCGCGGTCATCTGCTTCTCCATGTCGCGGACCAGACGGTCGGTCTTGCCGGCGAGGAAGTCGCAGAAGTCCTCGACGATCGCCCGGTGCTCGGCGGCGCTGACCTTGCCGACGCACGGCGCCGAGCACTTGTCGATGTATCCCAGCAGGCAGGGCCGGCCGATCTGGTTGTGCCGCTTGAGCACGCCGGCCGAGCAGGTGCGCGACGGGAACACCCGCAGCAGCAGGTCGAGGGTCTCGCGGATGGCCCACGCGTGCGAGTACGGACCGAAGTAGCGCACGCCCTTGCGGCGCGGCCCGCGGTAGACGAACAGCCGCGGGAACTCCTCGTTGAGGGTGACGGCCAGCACGGGGTAGGACTTGTCGTCGCGGTAGCGGATGTTGAACCGCGGGTCGAATTCCTTGATCCAGTTGTACTCGAGCTGCAGCGCCTCCACCTCGGTGGTGACGACGGTCCACTCGACGCTGCCCGCGGTGGTGACCATCTGCCGCGTTCGGGGGGCCAGCGCGGACAGGTCGGAGAAGTAGGAGTTCAGCCTGCTGCGCAGGCTCTTGGCCTTGCCGACGTAGATGACGCGGCCGCGGGGATCCCGGAATCGGTAGACGCCCGGCTCGACCGGGATGGACCCGACGGCGGGTCGGTACGTCTGCGGATCGGGCACGGGTTCCAGGTTAGTTCGCGGGTGAGACGGACCCCGGGGGGCCATCGGTGCCGGAACCCAGTGCGTCGATGAACGTGCAGTACGCCGCGCCCTTGGCGACGTAGTTGGCGAACAGGTCGTAACTCGCCGCGCCGGGTGAGAGCAGCACCACGTCGACACCGGGCACCGCGCCGGCGACCCGCACCGCCTCCTCGAGGCTGCCTGCCACGTGCGTGCGGTCCGGGTGGGCGGCCGCGAAGCGCGTGCCGATCCGGACGCCGTTGCTCGGCGACTGCACCAGCGTGACGTCCCGTTCACCGCTGCACAGGTAGTCGTCCACCTGGCCGTAGTCGAGGTGGCGGTCCATGCCGCCGACGATCAGCGCGACGGTCTCGTCGGTGCCGGTGGAGCGCAGCGCGGCCACCACGCTCTCCCCCGTGGTGGCCAACGTGTCGTCGACCCAGCGGACCGGCCTGCCGTCGACGTCGGTGACGCGGACGGTCTGCAGCCGGTGCGGCAGTCCCTCGAACGCCGCGGCGGCCGCGGCGACGACGTCGTCGCCCACGGTGCGGCCCGTGGCCTCCGCGGCGGCGGCGATGGCGAGTGCGGCGTTGACGGCGTTGTGCGCGAACGACATCACCGAGTCGCCCGGCAGGTCGGGGACATCCGCCGGGTCCACCAGGTGCAGCGCCGGCGGGAGGTCGGTCACGCCGATCGACGCGAGGCGCGCGACCACGTCGGGTGTGCACACCAGCGTGCGGGACCCGTGCCGGAAGACGTTGGCCTTCGCCGCGTAGTAGGAGGCGGTGTCGCCGTGCCAGTCGAGGTGGTCCTCGTAGAGGTTGGTGATCACGGCCACGGCGGGCGAGGCCGTCAGCAGTGCGGCCTGCTGGCTGGACAGCTCGGCGACCACGATCTCGGCGGGGCCAGGTGAGAGATCCGACAGCGGGGTGCCGATGTTGCCCGCGACCACGACGTCGACGCCCAACGCGGACAACACCTTTCCCAGGAACGACGCGGTGGTCGACTTGCCCTTGGTGCCGGTGACCCCGATGGTCTGCGCGGCGAACCGGGTGACGAACCAGTCGGCGGCACTGGAGATCCGCACGCCCGAGGACCGCAGGTCCTCGAAGGTCGGCTGATGCCATGGCACGCCGGGGCTGACGAACACGACGTCGCAGTCCCGCAGCCGCCCGAGGTGCTCGGGGCCGCGGTAGACCTCGAGCCGGTCGATTCCGTCGGGCGTCTCGTAGGGCAGCCGGCCGGCATCGTCGACCGCCTCGACGCGCAGAGCGCCTGCGGCCGAGGCCATCCGGGCCATCGAGATGCCCTCGCGGCCGAATCCCCAGATGCCCACCACCCGACCGTCGAGGTCGGGCTGTCGAGACTCGGTCACCGGGTGCTCACGGGCGCCGGATCAGTTCAGCACGCGGGAGTAGCGGGCGGGTACGTAGTTCACGGCGCCCGCGCCGCCGTCGTCGGTGCCCGCGACGGCGGTCAGCTCGTCGCGACGCGCCCGCACCGCCTCGACGACCGCGAGCCCCTGCCAGGCCGGGTCGTCGAGGATGGCGAGCATCGACTCGGCGGCCTCGTAGTACTCACCGACGCACTCGAACGGCTTGTGCGCGCCGAGCCCGACGATGTCCTCCACGCAGGCACGGTTCGCGTCGTCGTCGAGCGGGTCGCGGCCGAAGATCCCCTCCAGGCGGGGCCGGCCGAGGCGCGGTCCCATGAGCAGGAATACGAACAGGCACTTCGGGCAGTGTCCGCACCACGACGCCGCGCGGCGGGCCGGGTCGAGGGCGAACGGGCGGTTGCAGCTGATGAAGTCGTCGAAGTACTGCGGGCAGTCCCGGAAGCGGTCGGCGATCTCGGACTCCGACAGTGCGCGCAGCAGCGAGAAGTAGCGGTCGGGGTCGAGGCCGTATCCCGCGAGCGTGTCCCGCAGCAGCGTCTCGTAGCCGATGCTCTTGGACCACTGGTGGTTCACGTCGCGACCCATCCAGTGCACGTTGCCGACGTTGGACGACCGCTCGTTGGAGAACACGACCGGTCCGAGCCCGAGGGCGTCGGCGACGATCAGGCCGATCACGCTGTTGATGGCGGTGACGGGGACGTGGCCGTTGTGCGCGCCGAGGGCGTTGACCTCGATCAGCGTGCGGGAGATGGTCCGCCGCACCCGCGTGCTGGCCAGGCCGCTGATCGCGATGCACCGGTCGATCGGCGTGAACTCGTTGACGCTGAACAACATCGGATCGAAGCCGTGCCGCTTGAGCAGCTCGATGGTGACCACCGAGTCCTTGCCGCCGCCGACCGGCACCAGCGGCTCGGCCTCGGGGTCGAAGCGGTCGGGTGGGCGCGGCGGCGCGCCGTCGGCGGACGGTCCGGACACCTCCGGGGTGAGCGCCGCGGGCAGCCCGTTGGTGTAGGCGAACTCGCCGAGGCCGCCGGCGAGCAGTTCGCGCAGGTAGTCCTTCTCGAATTCGCCAGTGGGGAAATCGATCTCGATGCGGGCGGGCGCGGCGGCCTTGTAGTAGCTCGGCGAACACGTCAGCGCCAGCAGCCGCAGCAGCCGGTCGTCGACGGGTCCGGGCAGTTCGCGCCCGAAGTCGACGACCTCGGCGAACGTCACGTCGTCGGCGGGGTCGTCGCCCCGCAGCGTGTACTGGGCGGTGAACCTGCCCTCCGCGAACTCGTAGCCGTCGATGCCGAAGGCGCGGTACGCGGCCGGGTCGAACCGGTCGATCATGGGTGCTCCAGGAACGTCTGGGCGGCGGTCTCGTACGGGGTGCCGCCGATGTCCGCCACGGGATGCGTCTCGAAGCCCGGCGAGATCCACCAGGCCGCGGTGGCGTCGGCCGGACGGTGCTCGACCCGGGTGACGCCGACGACGAGGCCGACGGCCCCGAGTTGATCGAGGATCGACGCGGGCTCGAGGCGATCGAGACCCATCAGGCCGGTCGGGGTGCAGAAGACCAGCGCGCCGAGGTGGGGTGCGCCGGTCGGCGGGACGGCGTCGACGCAGCCGAGGTCGGCGAGCCGCCGGCCGAGGTGGTCGGTGCGGCCACGGCTGGTGGTGCGCGCGGCCATCCGCCGCCAGTGCGGTGCGTCGGCATCCGGCCGGTCGACGGGTGCGTCGAGGACCGCGATCCGCACCGGCTCGGGCCGCGACGGCCGGACGGCGTCCGCGCGCACGTGGACGAGCGTGGCCCGGCCCGCCACGGCGAACAGCGTGACCGTGACGGCGTGGACGTCGGACGGGCCGGACCCGCGGAGGCGCTCGGCCAGCGCCCCGCCCAGGTCGTCGCGGCTGGGCATCGGCACGCCGAAGAAGTCCGCGGGCTCGCTCAGGTGGCGCCAGACGACCTCGACGTCCGGTGCCGCCGCGCCCATAACGGGGACGACGAGCGTCGGATTGGTGCCCGGGTGGGCGATGAGTTGCGTCACCGGCAGAAGCGGAGTATCGATTTCGAGTATCCCGGGTGCCGAGGACACCGGGTCCGCGGTCTGCGTACTACGAAAATCGGTCACTGTCAGCAGATTCTATCGCACGCGACGCGAGGGGCAGACGGACACGGCATGAGCCCGACGACGGTGGTCCGACTGGCCGAGACCGACTGGCGCGCCTTCGCGACGCTGCGGTTGCGGGCCCTGCGAGACACCCTCGGCACCGACGATCTCCAGTACCGGACGGAGGTGGCGTTCACCGCCGCGCGGTGGCGCCGCCGGCTGCGCACGCACGCCCAGTTCGCCGCCGTGGTCGACGAGCGGATGGTCGGACTGATCGGCGCCCAGCGGGAGACCTCCGACACCGTCTACCTCTACTCGCTGTGGCTGGAGCCGTCCGCGCGGCGGCGCGGCCTGGCCCGGGAGCTGGTGACGTCGGCGGTCGGGTGGGCGCGCAGCGAGCGGGCCCGGTCGGTGACGCTGCGGGTGGAGGCGGCGAACGTGGCGGCGCTGGGCGTCTACGAGGGACTCGGCTTCACCCTCGACGGCGCCGCGACCTCCGGTCGGCCGCACGAGGTGACGATGCGGCTGAACGTCAGCTGACGTCGGTGCGGTAGCGGGTCACGAGGGCGCGCACCCGCTCCATCGCGTCGACGGCACGTTCCTTGTCGACGGCCTGGATGGCCATGGCCGGCACGTACTCGTAGTCGGGCAGGTCGACGCGGGCCCACCGGGCGCCCTTCGGGAACGAGACGTCGACGACGTCCCGCCACGGGATCACCTTCTCGACGACCAGGTTCCGCACGGCGATGCCCTCGGGCCCGACGCGCAGCCGGGGCCGCGCGAACAGCAGCACCAGGCCGCCGATGATGATGCCGAGGCATGCGATGGCCACCTGGTCGGCGGTCTGGAAGATGACGCCGCTCGACCCGACCTTGAGCAGGAAGCCGACCGCGATGTGGGCCGCGGCGATGAGGAAGGCCGCGGCGAACGCGAAGTACGGCGTGAGGTGCGGACGCACCTCGAGGTCCCAGCGGGTCTGGTCGGTCACGATGCGTTGATGTCGCGCAACGTCAGCGCCGTCGACAGCGCGGCGGCGGCGGCCTGGGCGCCCTTGTCCTCCGACGATCCCGGCAGACCCGCCCGGTCGAAGGCCTGCGCCTCGTCGTTGACGGTCAACACGCCGTTCGCCACCGGCGTCGACTCGTCGAGCGAGACGCGGGTGAGGCCCTGGGTCACCGCGTCGCACACGTAGTCGAAGTGCGGGGTCTGGCCGCGGATCACCACGCCGAGCGCGACGACGGCATCGTGCTTGGCGGCCAAAGCCTGTGCGACGACCGGGATCTCGATGGCACCGAGCACGCGGACCACCGTCGGCTCGGTGACGCCGCTGTCCTTGGCGGTGCGCAGGGCGCCGTCGAGCAGGGCGTTGCACACCTCGTCGTGCCACGTGCTCGCCACGATCGCCAGGCTCACCGTTGACGCGTCGACGACGGGCAGGTCCGGTACCCCGTGGCCGCTCACGGTGCCGCGCTCCCCGACTCGCCCGCGGTCGGCGGCAGCCGGTCCCCGAGGAGGTAGACGGCCTCGTCGTAGCCGTCCATGTCGACCGACTCGGCGTAGTCGTCGAGGCCGGTCAGGTCGTGACCCATGCGGTCGCGCTTGGTCATCAGGTAGCGGATGTTCTCCGAGTTGGCCCGCACCGGGAGCGGCACGCGCTCGATGATGTGCAGTCCGTAGCCATCGAGGCCGACGCGCTTGGCGGGGTTGTTGGTGAGCAGCCGCATCGACCGGATGCCGAGGTCGACGAGGATCTGCGCCCCGATGCCGTAGTCGCGGGCGTCGGCGGGCAGGCCCAGCTTCAGGTTGGCGTCGACGGTGTCGGCCCCGGCGTCCTGCAGCTGGTAGGCCTGCAGCTTGTGCAGCAGCCCGATGCCGCGACCCTCGTGGCCGCGCATGTAGAGCACCACGCCGCGTCCCTCCCGGGCCACCATCGCCAGCGCGGCGTCCAGCTGCGGGCCGCAGTCGCAGCGCCGCGAGCCGAACACGTCGCCGGTCAGGCACTCCGAGTGCACGCGCACCAGCACGTCGTGGCCGTCGCCGTCGGGTCCGGGGATGTCGCCGCGCACCAGTGCGACGTGCTCGACGTCGTCGTAGATGCTGGTGTAGCCGACGGCGCGGAACTCGCCGTAGCGGGTGGGGATGCGGGCCTCGGCGATCCGCTCGATGTGGCGTTCGTGCTTGCGGCGCCACTCGATGAGGTCGGCGATGGAGATCAGCGCCAGGTCGTGGTCGTCGGCGAAGACGCGCAGCTCGTCGGTCTGCGCCATCGAGCCCTCGTCCTTCTGGCTGACGATCTCGCAGATGGCGCCCGCGGGCTGCAGTCCGGCCAGTCGGGCCAGGTCGACCGCCGCCTCGGTGTGTCCGGGCCTGCGCAGCACGCCGCCATCCTTGGCGCGCAGCGGCACGACGTGCCCGGGCTTGGTGAAGTCATCGCTGACGACCGTCGGGTCGGCCAGGAGGCGCATCGTGGTGGCGCGGTCGGACGCCGAGATGCCGGTGCCGACACCCCGCCGCGCGTCGACCGTCACGGTGTAGGCGGTCTGGTGCTTGTCCTGGTTGACCGCGTACATCGGCAGCAGGCCGAGCCGGTCGCAGATCTCGCCCGACAGCGGCACGCAGAGGTAGCCGGAGGTGTAGCGCACCATGAACGCCACCAGTTCGGGCGTGGCCTTCTCCGCGGCGAAGATGAGGTCGCCCTCGTTCTCCCGGTCCTCGTCGTCGATGACGACGACGGCCTTGCCCGCCGCAATGTCGGCTATCGCCCGTTCGACGGAATCAAGCCTCGTCATCTCAGTCACCTACTTCGAAGGGGCGTGCTGCCCGGGACCATCACTCGACTTCAGTATGAACCACCGGCGGCCACGAGTTATTGCCGCTACCGACCGGTGGGTGGGTCAGCCGTCCCCCCGGGCGCCGAGGAGGCGCTCGACGTACTTGGCGATCACGTCCACCTCGAGGTTGACCGGCGTCCCGACCGGCGCGGTGCCGAGCGTGGTGAGCTGCAGCGTGGTGGGGATCAGCGACACCTCGAACCAGTCCGGTCCCAGCCCCGACACCGTCAGCGAGATGCCGTCGACGGTGATCGAGCCCTTCTCCACGACGTAGCGGGCGACCGCGTCCGGCAGCGCGATCCGCACCACCTCCCAGTTCTCCGAGGGGGTGCGCGCGATCACGTGTCCGGTGCCGTCGACGTGGCCCTGCACGATGTGCCCGCCGAGGCGGCTGTTGATCGCCGCCGCGCGCTCGAGGTTCACCCGGCTGCCGACGCCGACGCCGGCCAGGCTCGACCGGTCGAGCGTCTCGGCCATCACGTCCGCGGAGAAGGCGCCGTCGGCGAGCACCTCGACGACGGTCAGACAGACGCCGTTGACGGCGATCGAGTCGCCGTGGCCCGCGTCGCTGGTGACCACCGGACCCCGGATCACGAACCGGGCGGCGTCCACCAGGTCCTCCTTGGCGACGACCTCACCCAGTTCTTCGACGATTCCCGTGAACACCCGATCCAGGCTAGTCAGAGATGCTTCTCGCCGAAGAAGGTGGCCACGGGGTTGGCGTTGAAGTTGCCCACCTCGGCGTACCCCCGGGCGAGGTACATTCGCCGGGCGCCGTCCTGCCGGGGGCCGGTGTCCAGGCGGGCCACGGCGTAGCCGAGGGCGCGCGCCTCGTCCTCGAGCGCGTCCAGCAGCACCCGGGCGACTCCCCTGCCGCGGTGCTCGGGCACCACGTACATGCGCTTGATCTCGCAGGCGCCGTCGGGCAGGCGCTTGAGGCCGCCGCCGCACACCGCGGCCCCGTCGCGATATCCGACGAGGAAGACGCCGTGCGGCGGGCCGAGTTCGGCGGGCCCGGCCTTCGGCATGTCCGGGGCGTCGAGGTCCAGTCCGCCCGAGCCGGCGGCGGGACCGACGTCCCAGTACAGCTCGCGCATCTCGGCGACCATCGCCGAGACCAGCCGCAACGCGTCACCCTCGTCGACCTTTACCCGGCGAAACTCCAGCTCACGCGGCACGAGTCCACTTCTACCGGGTGCCCGGGGCATCCGTCCACCGGTCCGTACCCTCTACGATGCAAACATGCAGACGCGCCCCCGGCTTGCCGTCCTCTCCCTGTTCACCGCTCTCCTGACCGCCACCGTGCTGGTCGCCGGATGCTCGTCGTCCGAGAAGACGTCCGACGCACCGCTGCCCGAGGCGTCCACGTTGCTGACCGACTCCACCGCGACCACCAAGTCGAAGCAGAGCGTGCACCTGGAGCTGGCCGTCACCGGCACGATCGCCGAACTCCCCATCGAGACGCTGAGCGGTGACCTCACCAACGTCCCCGCCGTCGCCGCGCAGGGCAAGGCCAGCATCATCGCCTTCGGCCAGACCTTCAAGGACGTCGACTTCGTGGTCGCCGACGGCAACCTCTACGGCGCGCTGACGCCCGGCAGCTTCACCAACTTCGGCCCCGCCGCCGACATCTACGACGTGTCGAAGATCCTCAGCCCCGACGCCGGGCTGGCGAACCTGCTGGCCAACTTCACCCAGTCCAAGGCCGAGGGCCGCGAGAACGTCGGCGGCGTCGACACCGTCAAGATCACCGGCACGGTCAGCGCCGAGGCGGTCAACGGGCTCGTCCAGATCGGCGCCACCGGGGACGTCCCCGCGACCGCGTGGATCAAGGAGGACGGCGATCACGAACTGGTGCAGGCCAAGCTCGATCCCAGCGAGGGCAACAGCGTGCAGATGACGTTGAGCGAGTGGGGCAAGACCGTCAACGTCACCAAGCCCGCCGCGTGATGGCGGGGGCCCACGGCGCGGTCGAGCCGAAGGCGACCAACCGGCGGATCGCGATCAGCGCGGGCGGGCTCGCCGTGCTGCTCGGCGCACTCGACACCTATGTCGTCATCACGATCATCAACGACATCATGCGCGACATCGGAATCTCGCTGAATCAAATTCAGCGCGTCACCCCGATCATCACCATGTATCTGCTCGGCTACATCGCCGCGATGCCGCTGCTGGGCCGCGCATCCGACCGCTTCGGCCGCAAGCTGGTGCTGCAGGTGAGCCTCGCCGGCTTCGCCGCCGGCTCCGTGGTGACCGCGCTGTCCGACGACCTGTTCACGATGGTCATCGGCCGACTCATCCAGGGCACCGCCAGCGGCGCCCTGCTGCCCGTGACGCTCGCCCTGGCCGCCGACCTGTGGGCCGCGAAGAGCCGGGCCACCGTGCTCGGCGGCATCGGCGCCGCGCAGGAACTCGGCGCCGTCCTGGGCCCGCTCTACGGCGTGGCCGTGGTCTGGGCGTTGAGTTCGTGGCGCGACGTGTTCTGGATCAACGTGCCGCTCGCGATCATCGCGATGGTGATGATCCACTTCAGCCTGCCGTCCAAGGACAAGGACGCGCCGCGGGAGAAGATCGACGTCGTGGGCGGACTGCTGCTCGCCGTCGCCCTCGGCCTGATGGTCTTCGGCATGTACAACCCGTCGCCCGACGGCAAGCAGGTCTTCCCGAGCTGGGGACTGCCGGTCCTCGGTGCGGCGCTCGCGGCGGCGATCGCGTTCTTCGTGTGGGAGAAGTTCGCCAAGACCCGCCTGATCGACCCGGCCGGCGTGCGGTTCCGGCCGTTCCTCGCCGCCCTCGGCGCATCGCTGTGCACCGGCGCCGCGCTGATGGTCACGCTGGTCAACGTCGAACTGTTCGGCCAGGGCGTGCTCGGCAAGGAGCAGAACGAGACCGTGCTCCTGCTGCTGTGGTTCCTCGGCGCGCTGCCGATCGGCGCGGTGCTCGGCGGCTGGATCGCCACCCGTGTCGGCGATCGCATCGTCGCGTTCGTGGGCCTGCTGATCGCCGGGTTCGGCTACTGGCTGGTGTCGCACTGGACCGTCGACGTCCTGTCCGCACGCCACGACCTCGGGCTGTTCTCGCTCCCGGCGTTCGACACCGACCTGGTGCTCGCCGGCATCGGGCTCGGCCTCGTCATCGGGCCGCTGACCTCGGCGACGCTGCGGACCGTTCCGGGCGCCCAGCACGGCATCGCGTCCGCGTCGGTGGTCGTGGCACGCATGATCGGCATGCTCATCGGCCTGGCGTCGCTGAGCGCGTGGGGACTGTACAAGTTCAACCAGTACCTCGCCGAGATGCCGAAGCCCACCGGCACCAACCTGCTCGAGATCGGTGCGCAACTCGCCGCCAACGTGCGGGCCGCCTACACCATGCAGTACGGGCAGATCTTCTTCATCACGATGGTCGTGTGCGTCGTCGGTGCGTTCCTCGGACTGCTGATCGCCGGCAAGGACGAGCGCGCCGAGGAGCCGGACGTGGCGACCGAGACGGTCGGCGCCCAGAACTAGCCGAACGCGGGACCGGCGTCGGGCGTCAGCAGCGCTCGATGCCGGGACGCTGCAGCGTGAACTCCAGCGGTGCCAGATCGGCGCCGGTGCGCCGGCCCGCCGTGGCGGGGGTGGCGAGGACCGCGCGGAACGGGCGGCACACCATGTCCCGGATCCCCTGGTCGACTGGTTTGAGGGTGAGCCAGTCCTGCAGTGCAGTCATGCTCGATCGTCCTTTGCTCGTGCTTACCCGCGCAGACGTCGTCGGTAAGGCGCGATGTGGGCGGTCGGGTCGTGCGACCCGAACATGTCTTCGATTCTACGGGCGTGGATCAGCCCGGCGCGGGCCACGAGACCGCTTCGGGGTCTCGAACCGGTAACGAGTGGCCCAACTCCCGGTGGCCCGAGTGACGCCAATCACTCTGCGGCACAGGTGAGATCAGTTCGGCACCAGACTGAGCCGGAGGTCCGGCCCCAGGCGCTCGCTGCCGTCGAAGCGCCAGCGCATGGCCTGCGCGATGCTCAGCACGCCCACGTCGTCGACCGCCGTCACCGGTCCGCCCAGCAGGATCGGGGCCACGTAGGCGAGGATCCGGTCGATCGCACCGGCGCGCAGGAACGCCCCCGCGAGCGTGGGACCGCCCTCGATCAGCACGTCGGTGCGGTCGGACAGGGCGCGCACCACCTCGTGCGGGTCGCGGGTGCGGATCACCATCGTGCGCGAGTCGTCGTTGAGCACGCGCGCATCCGAGGAGATCTCGCGCTCGCCGACCACCACCCGCAGCGGCTGCCGGTCGGCGAGGCTGCCGTCGGGGAGCCGGGCGGTCAGGGCGGGGTCGTCGGCGAACACCGTGCCCGTGCCCACCACGATGGCGTCGATCACCGCGCGCCGCCGGTGCACGTCGGCACGCGCGGCCTCGCCGGTGATCCACTGGCTGGTGCCGTCGGCCGCGGCGCTGCGACCGTCGATGCTGGCGGCGTACTTCCACGTGACGTGCGGCCTGCCGGTGCGCTGCTTGTGCAGCCACTCGCGCAGCGGCCCGCCCGACACGTCGTCGGCCAGCAGCCCGCTCTCGACCGACACGCCACCGTCGGCGAGCCGCGCGGAGCCGCCCGCCGCGACCGGGTTGGGGTCGGCGACGGCGTACCGGACGGCCGCGACGCCGGCGGCGAGGAGCGCGTCCACGCAGGGCGGGGTGCGGCCGTGGTGGTTGCAGGGTTCGAGGGTGACCACGGCGGTGCCACCGACCGCCCGCTCCCCCGCCCGCCGCAGTGCGAGCACCTCGGCGTGCGGCCCGCCCACGGGTTCGGTGGCGCCGACGCCCGCGATCTCGCCGTCGCGGTCCAGGATGACGGCCCCCACCGGCGGATTGGGGTAGGTGGTGCCCTTGACCCGGTCGGACAGCTCGACGGCGCGCCGCATGGCGGCCTCGAGCGACGTCACGACAGGTGCGGGGAGGCCGCGGCCGCCTGCCTGCGCAGCGACGCGACCGCCTCGGCGGGGTCGGCGGTGCTGTAGACGGCGGACCCTGCGACGAAGCAGTCGACACCGGCCTCGGCGGCGGCCTCGATCGTGTCGGCATTGATGCCGCCGTCGATCTCCACCACCACGGTCAGCTCACCGGCGTCGACGAGCCGGCGGACGGCCGCGACCTTGGCGAGGACCTCGGGCATGAACTTCTGCCCGCCGAATCCCGGCTCGACCGACATCACCAGCAGCGTGTCGAAGTCCCGCAGGATCTCCAGATACGGCTCGATCGGGGTACCCGGCTTCACGCTGAGGCCCGCGCGCGCCCCCGCGGCCCTGATGTCACGGGCCACCGCGCGCGGATCGTCGGCGGCCTCGGCGTGGAAGGTGACGTTGTAGGCGCCGGCCTCGGCGTACGGCGGCGCCCACCGTGCCGGGTCCTCGATCA
This sequence comes from Mycobacterium sp. PTI7, assembly GCF_056679845.1. Lineage (NCBI taxonomy): Bacteria > Bacillati > Actinomycetota > Actinomycetes > Mycobacteriales > Mycobacteriaceae > Mycobacterium > Mycobacterium sp. PTI7. The sequence continues at coordinate 1,568,445 of NZ_CM155252.1, read as the reverse complement.
TGAGGTGACAGTCCATCGGGATGTCGGTGACCTTCAGGAGGCTCTCCACCACGGGCAGCCCGAGCGTCAGGTTCGGCACGAAGTGGTTGTCCATCACGTCGACGTGGAGCCAGTCGGCGCCGTGCACGGCGGCGGTCTCGTCGGCCAGCCGGGCGAAGTCCGCGGAGAGGATGGACGGCGCGATCAGAGGGGCCGAAGCGACGGGAGAGTGGCCTGCCATGGCGGTCACCCTACTTGCAGGGCCGCGGCGAACATCGCGTCCGTCCCGTGCCTGTGCGGCCACAGTTGGACGTGCGGACCGGAACCGGCGGGCACGGGATCGAACAGCGGCCAGGTGTCGAGCGCGGTGACGGGCTGCCTGCGCAGCGCGTCGGCCACCACGCCGACCGTCTCGGCGAGGTGCGGTGAGCACGTGGCGTACAGCACGACGCCGCCCGGCCGGGTGAGGGCGATGGCCGAGGCGAGGAGTTCGCGCTGCAGCTTCGCCAACGGCGGCACGTCACCGGGGACGCGCCGCCAGCGCGCCTCGGGCCGGCGCCGCAGCGCGCCGAGGCCGGTGCACGGGGCGTCGACGAGGACACGGTCGAACGACGCCGCGGGCAGCCCGGTGTCGCGACCGTCGACGCGCAGCACGTCGACGTCGAGGCCGCGCACGTTCCGTTCGACCAGGTCGGCCCGGTGCGGGGTCGGTTCGACGGCGGTCACCTTCCCGCCGGACGACGCCGCGATCGAGGCCAGCAGCGCCGTCTTGCCGCCCGGACCCGCGCACAGGTCCAGCCAGCGGCCGCCGTCGTCGGCGACCGGCGCCAGGGTCAGCGCGCGGGCGACCAGCTGGCTGCCCTCGTCCTGCACCTGCGCGGCGCCGTCGCGCAGCGGCACCAGGTCGCCGGGATCGCCGCCGGACAGGTACACCGCGTACGGCGAGTAGCGGCCGGGTGTGCCGTCGACCGCGGCGGCGAGGTCGTCGGCGGTCATCGCCCCCGGCCGGGCCGCCAGATGCACCAGCGGCCGGGAGTCGTCACTGGTGAGCAGCGCGCCGAGTTCACCGGCGTCGGTGCCGAGTGCGTCGGAGAAGGCCTGCGCGATCCACCGGGGATGGGAGTGCGTGAACGCGAGGTGGCCCACCGGATCGGCGGTGGCCGACGGCGCCAATTCCGCGACCCAGGCCGCCTCGTCGCGGCCCGAGATGGTCCGCAGTACGCCGTTGACAAATCCCGCACGCGGAGTGTCGAATTCGAGACCCGCCTGCTCGACGGTGGTGTCCACCGCGGCGTGCGCGTCGACGCGCGTCCGCAGCAGCTGGTAGGCCCCGAGCCGCAGCAGGTCCAGGAGCACGGCGTCGATCTGGTCCACCGGGCGGTTCGCCGCGCGGGCGATGACGGCGTCGAGCAGGCCAAGACTGCGACAGGTGCCGTAGGCGAGTTCGGTCGCGAACGCCGCGTCGCGGCCGGTGATCCCGCGTTCGCGCAGCAGCGCCGGCAACGTCAGGTTGGCGTAGGCGTCGCGCTCAGCGACCGCGCGCAGGACGTCGAAGGCGGCCCGACGCGCCGGGTCCAGCGGCGTCCGGCGGGGCTGCGGCCGGCGCGGCCGGTTGCCGTGGGGCCGGTCGCCACCGCGGGGACGGGTCACGATGCGCTCGCCGTCTCGTCGAGGCGGGCGCCGCGGGCCCAGTCCGACGCGGCCATCGGCTTCTTGCCCGGCGGTTGGATCCAGCCGAGCGTCACGGGTGCGGTCGCGGTGCCGACGCGGACGCCGTCGCGATCGGCGGCGATCCTGCCCTGGGGCAGCGCCTCCCCGTCCGACACCGTCACCGGTCCCAGCTTCACCCGCAGGTCCCCGATCATCGTCCAGGCGCCGGGGTTGGGCGTGACCGCGCGGATCCGCCGGTCCACCACGTGGGCCGGCAGGTCCCACCGCACGCGCGCCTCCTCGACGGTGATCTTGGGGGCCACGGTGACGCCCTCGGCGGGTTGGGGCACCGCGGTCAGGGACCCGTCGGCGATGCCGTCGAGCGTGCTCTCCAGCAGTAGCGCCCCCGACGCCGACAGCCGCCCGAGCAGGTCGCCGGCGGTGTCGTCCGGACGGATCCGCTCGGTCACCACGCCGTACACCGGCCCGGAGTCGAGGCTGGGCTCGATCAGGAACGTCGTGGCGCCGGTCACCTCGTCGCCCGCGGCGATGGCGGCCTGCACGGGCGCGGCGCCCCGCCAGGCCGGCAGCAGCGAGAAGTGCAGGTTGATCCACCCTGCGGGCGGCACGGCGAGCAGTCCGTCGCGCAGCAGCGCGCCGTAGGCGACCACCGCGCAGCAGTCGGGCGCCAGCGCGGCCAGCTCGGCGACGAACTCCTCGCCGTTGGGGCGATCGGGCCGCAGCACGGGGATGCCCGCGTCGAGGGCCAGCGCGGCGACCGGGGAGGGCGACGGCCTGCCACGCCGCCCGGACGCGGCGTCCGGCCGGGTGAGCACGGCGATCACCTCGTGCTCGGTGGAGTCGACGAGGCGCTGCAGGGAGGGCAGGGCGGGCTCGGGTGTGCCCGCGAAGACGATGCGCATGATCCTGTCCAGGGGTTGGCCTACTGGGGAAGCTGGTAGTACTCCCGCTCGGGCACCCCGGCGAGCGGGGCGACGAACATCCACGGGATGGTGCCGACCACCCTATTCAATGTCGCGACGGCGTCGTTGTAGTACTGCCGGGCGAACGCGAGCTTGTCCTCGGTGTCGGCCAGGTTGTCCTGCAGGTCGAGGAAGTTGCGCGACGAGGCGAGTTGGGGGTGGTCCCGGCCGAGTTCCAGCACCCGTCCCAGCGCGCCGTCCAGGTCGCGCTCGGCGGCGCTGCGCTGGGCGACCGATCCGCCCGCGGTCGCCGACGTCAGCGCGCCGCGCGCCTGGTCGACGCGATCCAGGACTGCCCTCTCGTGCGCCGCGAACGTCGCCACGACGTGCATCAGCGACGCGCGCCGGGTCAGCTCGACGTCGATGCCGGCCAACGCCTCGGACACGCGCACGTCGGCGGAGCGAATCTTGTTGTAGCCCACCACGAAACCGACCAGCACCAGTACCAGGAGCACCAGCACCAAGACCAAGACCGCCGTCACCACGAACCTCCTCCTCCGCCACCGCCGCCGCCACCACCGCCGCCGCTGGATCCGCCACTGCTGCTACTGCTGCTCGATGACGACGACTGCGACGCGGTGTACGCGCCGATCGACGACGACAGCGCCGACTCGAAGCCGTCGAAGTCCGGCCCCGACGAGCCGCCGCCGCCATACCCCGAGTTCGACGTCGACGAGGACTGGTACCAGTCGGGTTGCGGCGCAACGTCACCCGTCTCGTCGCGGTACTTCTTGGCCCACAGCGCCGCGGTGCCCGCGGCGACCGCGAACGGCACGTAGGCGGTGTAGAGGTCCTTGCGGGCCGCGAAGTCGAACCGCGTCTCCGCCGACTCGGTGGCGAGCATGCGGTGAAATCCCCCGGCCTGCGACCACAGGCGGCGGCCGGCGTCGGTGCGCCTGGTGCCGACGCCGTCGGCCCACGAGCCGATCGTGACGACGAAGACGGCGGCGAACGGCAGACCCCACATCGTCGCCGGGAAGCCCCAGCGGAAGAAGCCGCACACCGCGAGGATCGCGGCGAGCGCGTTGGCCGAGCGCACCCACAGTTCCTTGCGGCGCGTCACGATCAGGCCCTCGTCGACGGCCCACTTCTTGACCGCGGCGGCCATGTCGGTCTTCGCCGACGTCAGCTTCTTGCCCGCGCCGACCGACTTCTTGGCCGCGAACTCCCGGCCGGGCCCCGTCACGCCGAGCGCGGAGCCCACGGCGGCGCTCACCGGGTCCACGTCGATCCACGCCTTGCGTTCGGCGGTGCCGGTGACGTTCCACTGGTCGTCGTTCACCTGGCGCAGGTCCACCAGCTTGCGCTCGGCGAGGTAGAACAGCGTCGCGGTCAGGCCGTCCCTGGGCACGCTCTCGGTGCGCACGTACTCCGTCTGCACGGGGCCGAGCCCGGGGGGCGGCGCGTACTGCACGGGGAAGCCTGGCTCGGGTTCGACGGTGGTCCGGTAGTAGGCATACGCGAGCGCGCCCGCCGCCACGGTGAGCCCGAGCGCCCACACGACGCCGATCACCGACTGGCCGGCGATGCGGTCCCAGTGCTGCGCCCACGGCAGCGTCGCCCGCGGTGGCGTCGGCACGTCCACCCCGGCGCGCAGCGTCACCGGCGTGCGCGGCGGCAGGTCGGCCGCCGCGAGTTCGATCGTGTCGCCGGTGACCGTCAGACCGGTGCACGCGGATCCGACGCCGACCCCCACCGAACACTGCGCACCGGTGACGGCGTCGGGCAGCGTGACCCGCACGCGGACGCGGTCGATGCGGTTGTTCCACGACGGCGCGATCACGTTCCAGTAGAACGCCGACGTCGAGTTCGGGTCGCCGACCTGGCTCGCGAACCGGCGGTCCGCGCCGGTGGCGCCGGGGTCGAGCACGCCGGGGATCGAGTAGCGGAGTTCATAGGTGTGCGATCCCGTCCACAGCGTGCTGTCGGGGTCGCCGATCTTGGCCACGCGGAACCGGCCGCCGTCCTCGGAGAGCAGCTCGTACGGGACCGGTTCCCCGTCGAGCAGGATCGAGGTGACCTCGGGGCGCTGTCGCACGCCGGGGCTGTTGCGGTTGGCGACGTCCCAGTACCGGAAGATGCCGTGCCGGCCGGGCGGGAACTCACCGGTGATGGTCTCGACGGCGTCGAGGGTGCCGTCGGGTGACACGGTGAGGTCGGCGCGGTAGTCGGTGATGACGACGGGGTCCTCGGCCGTGCCTCCGCCCGAGGTGCCGGAGAACATCAGCGGCCACAGCAGACCGGCGGCGACCAGCCCGATCAAGATCAACCACTTCAGGGCCCGTCGCACGTCACCCTCCTGCTCGAGCACGTCGCGCCCCCGACGAGGGCAGACCTACCCTATGTGCAACGGGTCGATCTGGACGCGAACCGGCTCGTGATCATGACGCGCGCTGAGCGAACCGGTGGCCCTGCGCAGCGCGGCCGCGAGGTCCAGCCCGCTCTCGCGCGGCACCCGCACCAGCATCCGCAGCACCGGCTCGCCCGTCGGCTCGCCCGCGGGCCTGCGGGCACCCGGCGGCAGGTCCACCGGCCCCAGCACCTCGGCGCCCTCGGGCAGCGCGGCGGCGTCGATCAGCGCGGCCGCCGCCTCCGGTGCGCCGTCGATCGCCGCCATGTGCGCGGCCGGCGGGAGGCCGACCTCCGTGCGGGCGTCCAGTTCCGACTCGGCGTGCGCCACCGGATCCCACCGGATGAGCGCCTGCACCGTGGGAATCGCCGACTCGGCGACCACCGCGACCACCCCGCCGTCGGCCTGCGGCCGGACCAGCGCGGTGGCGGCCATCCAGCGGCGCAGCGCGTCCTCGGCGGCGCGCAGGTCCTGCCTGCCGAGCAGCGCCCACCCGTCGAGCAGCAACGCGGCGCCGTAGCCGCCGTCGGCGACCGGCTCCGCACCCGGCGTCGACACCACCAGCGCCGCCGACCCCGGCACCGTCCCCAGCACGCCCTCCCCGCTCGAGGTCAGCACGCTGACGCCGGGGAACGCGCGGCCGATCTCCTCGGCGGTGCGCCGTGCGCCGACCACCACCGCGCGCACGGTGTCCGAACCGCAGCGGGAGCAGCGCAGCGCGGCCTCGTGCCTGCCGCACCACCGGCAGACCGCGCCGGCGGTGTCGCGGTCGGGCAGCGACAGCGGCCCCGTGCAGTGCCTGCATCGGGCGATCGCGCGGCACCGCCCGCAGGCCAGCGCGGGCACGTAGCCGCGGCGCGGCACCTGGACCAGCACCGGGGTGTCGGCGGCCAGGGCGCGTCGCGCGGCGTCGAGCGCCATCGACGGCAGCCGTGCCGTGCGGGCGGCCGGGTCGCGCTCCTGGGTGAAGGCGCTGTCGTCGATCGCGATGACGCGGGCGGCCCGGGAGCGCACGACGGGGCGGGTGGCCACCAGGTCGTGCGCCCACCGCGACCGGACCAGCGCCTGCGCCTCGGCGGTGCGCGCGTACCCGCCGATGATCGCCGCGCACCGCATCTGGTGGGCGCGCAGCATCGCCACCTCCCGGGCGTGCGGGTAGGGCGAGCGCGGTTCGGCCAGGGAGTCGTCGCCGTCGTCCCACACCACCACCAGACCGAGGTCGGCCACGGGCGCGAATACCGCACTGCGCGTACCGATCACCACGCGTGCGTCGCCCCGCAGCACCGCGAGCCACCGGCGGTACCGCTCGGCGGGGCCCAGGCCCGCGGACAGCGCGACCACCCGGTCGGCCTGGACGTGGCGGACAGCCGCAGCGTGCACCGCGTCCACGTCGCGCTGGTCGGGCACGACGGCCAGCACCGAGCGCCCGGCGTTCACCACCACCGCCGCGGCCTCGGCCAGCCGGTCGGCCCACGCCTCCCCCGGCAACGCCTGCCACACGGCCCGGGCGGCGCGGCCCTCGGCGAGCGCGCCGAGGAACCCCGCGGCGCCGCGGTAGGTGTCCCACGCGGCGGGGTCGACGTCGATCGGGGTCAGCGGTGCGACGTCGGGCGGCGGCTTCTTCTCGACATTGGCGTGGCGCGGCGGGACCGCCAGCCGCAGCACGTCGGGCCGCGTGCCGGCGTACCGCGACGCGACGGCCTCGACCAGGCGGCGGACGTCGCCGGTGAGCACCGGCTCCGGCGACACCACCCGGTCGAGCCAGCCCAGCTTGCCGACGTGGTCGGTGTCGGAGCGGCGCTCGAGGATGAACGCGTCGACGAGCCTGCCGTGGAAGCGCACCCGCGCCCGGACGCCGGGCTGCGCGTCGTTGGACTGTTCGGCCGTGACCAGGTAGTCGAACTCGCGGTCGAGGTGTGGGACCGACAGCATCGGCAGCACGCGCGCGATCGGCTCGTGGTCCGGAGCCTTGCGCTGGATGACGGTCACGTCGCCGGTGTAGCAGCGCCCACCGACGCCGCGGGCCCGCGACCGAAGAGGAAGCCCGCGGTGATCAACAGGATCGAGGCCGCGTACGCCCACCAGATCGGTACGGCGAGCACCTCGGACCGCAGGACGAACGTGCCGATGCCGATCATGCCGTCGGACACCGCGAAGCACACCGCGCCGAGCGCCGTCCACGGCGTGGGCAGGTCGGCGAGCAGCGCGGCGCACGCCATCGCACCGAGTACCGCGATGTAGACGGTCACCGGCAGCGCCATGCCGTCGGACACCAGCCGGGGCCACATCCAGACGAGCAGGCCCGCGCAGACGACGACGAGGACCCCGCACGCGACCACCCGCGACGTGCGCCGCCGGACCAGCGGCACCAGGGCGGTCAGGAAGCAGAGGTGGGCGATCAGGAACGCGGCCAGGCCCAGCACGAAGGACGGTTCCCACCACGGCAGCGCGAGCAGCACGTCACCGGCGGCCGAGAAGACCAGCGCGCCCACCAGCCAGCGGCGCTCGCGGGCAATCGGGTGGCCGAGCACGGCCACGGCGAGCAGCACCGCCGTCAACGCCTTCGCCGCAGGTTGCAGCGCGAACCGGCCGGTCAGTTCGGCACCGGCGGGCAGTCCCGCCGCGGTGACGATCAGGAACGTCCCGTACGCCGCGCCCGCCACGGCGGCGGCCACCCAGGGAGCGCGGACGGCCGTCCCCGTGACGTGGTCCGCGGTCGTCGCCATCTGAGAGAACGTACTAGACGCCGCCGCGGCCGTCGGCGGCCAAATCCGCTCCGCCTGGGCGTCGTTGGCCACGGTCATACCCGCACCCCGGCCGGCCGGTCCGGCTGCGTACCGTCGGGGCATGTCCGACAGTGATGCACGGCCCGGTCTCGATCCGATCCTCGAGAAGGTCCTCGAGGCGGTCCCGTTCAAGTTGACCGTCGACGGCGGCGCCGAGGCGGCGCGGCAACGATTCCGCGACCTGCCGCGCGGCGAGGTCCACCCCGAGGTGCGCACCGAGGACCGCACGATCGACGGACCCGGCGGCGCCATCCCCATCCGGCTGTACTGGCCCGCCGAACCGCTCGACGACCCGCCGCCGGTCGTGATCTTCCTGCACGGCGGCGGCTGGGTGGTCGGCGACCTCGACACCTATGACGGCACCGCCCGCAACCACGCGGTCCACACCGGCGCCCTGGTGGTCGCCGTCGACTACCGGCTCGCCCCCGAGCACCCGTATCCCGCCGCGGTCGACGACGTGTGGGCCGCCACGCAGTGGGTGGGCACCCACGCCGCCGAACTCGGCGCCGACCCGGACCGGATCGCGGTCGCAGGTGACTCCGCGGGCGGCAACCTGGCCGCGGTGGTCGCCCTGCTGGCCCGCGACGCCGGCGCCCCGGCCCTGCGGTTCCAGCTGCTCTGGTATCCCGCCACGACGTGGGACATGTCGCTGCCCTCCTTCACCGAGAACGCCGACGCGCCGATCCTGGACACCGCCTGCGTCAAGGGCTTCTCGCGCTGGTACGCCGGGCACGTCGACCTGTCGGCGGCGCCGGCCACCCTGATCCCCGGTCGGGCCGAGTCCTTCGAGGGGTTGCCGCCGGCGTACGTGGCCGTCGCGGGTCACGATCCGCTGCGCGACGACGGCATCCGCTACGGCGAGCTGCTCGCCGCGGCGGGAGTGCCCGTCGAGGTGCACAACGCGGAGACGCTCGTCCACGGGTACCTCGGCTACACCGACATCGTCCCCGCCGCCACCGAGGCCGTCCGGACCGCCCTCGCGGCGTTGCGCGCCGCGCTAACGTGACCGGCATGGCGGACACCTCCTCCACCCGGCCCGGCATCGACCCCGCGCTCAAGGCGCTCCTCGATCTGGTCCCGCTCAAGTTCACCGTCGACGACGGCGTCGAGGTGGCGCGGGAGAAGTTCCGTGCGGTCACACCGCCGCCGGAGATGTTGCCCGCCATGCGGATCGAGGACCGGACCGTCGGCCACGGCGCGGTCACCGACGTCCCCGTCCGGGTGTACTGGCCGCCGGTCGACCGGCACGACGACCTGCCGATCGTGGTGTATTACCACGGCGGCGGCTGGTGCATCGGCGACCTCGACACCCACGATCACGTCGCCCGGGCGCACGCCGTCGGCGCCGAGGCCATCGTCGTCTCGGTCGACTACCGGCTGGCACCCGAACACCCCTTCCCCGCGGGCGTCGAGGACGCCTGGGCGGCACTGCTGTGGGTGGGCGAGCACGCCGCCGAACTCGGCGGCGACCCGACCCGCATCGCGGTCGCGGGCGACTCGGCCGGCGGCAACCTGTCGGCCGTCGTGGCGCTGCGGGCCCGCGACGCCGGCGGTCCCCCGCTGGTCTTCCAACTGCTCTGGTACCCGTGCGTCATCGGCGACATGACGGCACCGTCGTTCACCGAGAACGCGCACGCGCCGATCCTCGATCCGGACGTGATGTCCGCGTTCCTGGCCTGGTACGCGCCGGGCACCAGCGTGGCCGACCCGCGGACGCTGCCCACCGACTTCGCCCCCGCCAACGCCGAGACGCTCGCCGGGCTGCCGCCCGCGTTCATCGGCACCGCCGAACACGATCCGCTGCGCGACGACGGCGGTCGGTACGCCGAGATGCTCGCCGAGGCAGGGGTTCCCGTCCAGCTGAGCAACGAGCCCACGATGGTCCACGGGTACGTCAGCCTCGCCCTCGCGTCCCCCGTGGCCGCGGCGGCCACCGACTCGGGCATCGCCGCACTCCGGGCCGCCCTGCACCCCGGTGCGGTCGCGTGACGGCCCCGCAGCACCACACCGTCGTCATCGGAGCCGGCTTCTCGGGCATCGGCGCCGCGATCCAGCTGGACCGCGCCGGTCTGCGCGACTACGTGATCCTCGAGGCCGGCGACGAGCCCGGCGGCACCTGGTACTGGAACACCTATCCCGGCATCGCCGTGGACATCCCGTCGTTCTCCTACCAGTTCTCGTTCGAGCAGAGCACCGACTGGTCCCGCACCTACGCCAAGGGCCGCGAACTCAAGGGCTACGCCGACCGCTGCGTCGCGAAGTACGGCCTGCGCGACCGGATCCGGTTCGGCACCCAGGTGACCGCCGCGACGTTCGACGACGACACCAGCACGTGGCGGATCGACCTCGCCTCCGGCGAGTCGTTGACGGCGCGGTTCGTGGTCAACGCCAGCGGCGTGCTCACCGTGCCCAAGCCGCCCGACATCGCCGGCGTCGAGGACTTCGCCGGCGTCACGATGCACACCGCCCGGTGGGACCACGACCAGGACCTGACCGGCAAGCGCGTCGCGATCGTCGGCACCGGCGCATCGGCGGTGCAGGTGATCCCCGAGATCGCCCCGATCGTCGAGCGCCTCACCGTGTTTCAGCGCACTGCGATCTGGTGTCTGCCGAAGTTCGACGTCCCGCTGCCCACCGTCGCCCGCTGGGCCATGCGCATCCCGGGCGGCCGGACACTGCACCGGCTGCTCAGCCAGGCCTACGTCGAGCTGACCTTTCCCATCTCCGCGCACTACTACACCACCCTGCCGCTCGCCGACCGCGCCGAGAAGCTGGGGCGGGCGTTCCTCGAGCGCGAGGTCCGCGATCCGGTGGTGCGGGACAAGCTGACCCCGCGCTACGCGGTGGGGTGCAAGCGGCCCGGCTTCCACAACACCTACCTGTCGACGTACAACCGCGAGAACGTCGACCTGGTCACCGAACCCATCGAGCGGGTCACCGCGTCGGGTGTCGTCACCGCCGACGGCGTCGCCCACGACGTCGACGTGCTCATCCTCGCCACGGGATTCAAGGTGATGGACGTCGACGCGGTCACGTTCGACGTGACGGGCAGCGGCGGCCTTGCCCTCGCGGACTTCTGGGAGAGCAACCGCATGCAGGCCTACGAGGGCGTGAGCGTGCCGGGGTTCCCGAACTTCTTCTCCGTCATGGGGCCGTACGGCTACGTGGGGTCGTCGTACTTCGCGCTGATCGAGGCGCAGACCCACCACATCGTCCGCTGCCTCACCCAGGCCGGCGAACGGGACGCGGCCCGCGTCGAGGTGTCCGCCGAGGCCAACGACCGCTACTTCGCGGAGATGATGCGCAAGCGGCATCGTCAGATCTTCTGGCAGGACAGCTGCAGCCTGGCCAACAGCTACTACTTCGACCGCAACGGCGACGTCCCGCTACGGCCCGGCACGACGTTCGAGGTGTACCTGCGGAGTCGCCGATTCCCGTTGCGCGACTACGAGTTCACCGGCTGACGTCAGAACTGGACGCCGCGCGTGAGCGCTCCGTCGACGAGCAGGTTGGTGCCGGTGATGAAGCTGGCCGCGCCGCTGCTGAGGAACACGACGGCGTTGGCGACCTCCTGGGCGGTGGCCATGCGCCCCGTCGGGTTGAGGCCCAGCGCCGTCGCGAACAGCTCGGGGTCGTTCTGCTCGATGGACGGCCACACCCCGCCGGGAAAGTAGGTGTTGCCGGGGCTGACGGTGTTGGCGCGCACGCCCTTGCCGGCCAGCTGGTACGCCAGCCCCTGGGTGTAGTGGATGATCGCGGCCTTCATGGTGCCGTACGGCCCTGCGGCGAAGTCGATCTCGCGTCCGGAGACACTCGATATCGTCACGATGGACCCGGCGTCGGCCTCGAGGAGGTGGGGCAGCGCCGCCTCCACCAGGCCCACGGTGCCCATCAGGTCGACGTCGAAGCTGCTGCGCCAGTTCTCCTGGCTCTCGGGGATGGCCAGCGCGCTCACGTTGGCGACCACGCCGTCGATCCCGCCAAGGGCGGTCGCGCTGGCCGCCACCCACGCCGCGAGCGCGCCGGCGTCACCGACGTCGACCGCGGTGCCGATCGCGGTGGCTCCGGCCGCGGTCAGCTCGCCCTGCGCCGCGGTGACCGCGTCCTGGGTGCGGGCGCAGTAGGCGACGGCCGCGCCCTCGGCGAGCAGTCCCTCGACCACCGCCCTGCCGATGCCGCGGGTCCCGCCCGAGACCAGGAAGCGCTTGCCCTGCAGTCCGAGTTCCATGGTGTCCGTTCGTCAGTAGCCGATGGTGCCGAGTGATCGTGCGGCGCTGCGCATCCGGTCGTGCATGCCACCGAAGACCGATGCGGCGGGCAGCAGTCGCTTGTCGACCTTGGTGACGGCGCTGTAGTTGGTGTCGACCACGTTGGCGATCGGCACCTCGGAGATCTGGCTGAGCAATTGGTAGGCGTCGAGGCGGTCGAGCCCGTACAGCTCCCCCAGCCAGTCGATCATCTCGACCTGACCGGCCCGCCACGCCTCCTCCAGCGGACGGCCCGACCCGATGCACATCAGGTGGGTGTCGGACTCGATGCGCGGCCAGGCCGGCGCGGCGCCGCCCTTGACCAGGTCGACGATGGCCGTCACGTTCATCGCGCCCTCGACCGCCGTGCCACACGACTCGCCCTCACCCTGCCGGTAGTGGCCGTCGCCGAGCGAGAACAGCGCACCCTCGACGTTGACGCGCAGGAAACACGTTGCGCCCGTCGTCATCTCGGGGGTGTCCATGTTGCCGCCGAAGTAGTCGGGCACCAGGGACGTGCGGACCTCGCGGTGGGCGGGTGCGACGCCGACGGTGCCGAGCATCGGGTTGGCCGGCAGCCGCAGCTCGAAGTCGCTGGCGTGGGCCGAGAAGCCGACGGTGTGGGTGCCGGCGTCGTAGTCGTAGATGTACGTGCGCTCGGGCAGCGGGTCCTGCAGCGTGGGGCTGGCCGGGATGCTGGTGAGGCCGCCGAAGAACGGGATCAGCGTCGACGCGCCCCACGTGCGGGACGGCGTGAGGTCGACGAGGTGCACGGCGAGCGTGTCACCGGGCTGGGCACCCTCGATCCAGAACGGCCCGGTCTGCGGGTTGAGGTCCTCGGTGTCGAGCGAGGTGGTCGCCACGTCGTCGCGGCTCGTGATCCGTCCGCCGTAGGCGTCCTCGGTCCACAGCGTCAGCGCGGTGCCGGGCCGGATGCGCATCACGGGGTCCGCCCCGCCGAACGTGTAGTTCATCTGGTCGACCGTCGGAACGAACGTGACGTGGTCCATGCGTCCATCCTGCTGGATGCACGCCGTCCCCGCGACCAGACGCAAACGTGCGACCGGACCCGACTCGCGAACAGACGCGAAATCCCCTGTTTCGCGGGGAAACAGGGGACTTGGCGTCTTCTCGCCGAAGCGGGGTTACACGGCGTTCTTGAGTGCGTCCGCCTTGTCGGTGCGCTCCCAGGGCAGGTCGATGTCGGTGCGACCGAAGTGCCCGTACGCCGCTGTGGGCGCGTAGATCGGGCGGAGCAGGTCGAGGTCGCGGACGATGGCGCCCGGACGCAGGTCGAAGACCTCGGTGATGGCCTTCTCGATCTTCTCCGGGTCGACGGTCTCGGAGCCGAAGGTCTCGACGAACAGACCGACCGGGGCCGCCTTGCCGATCGCGTAGGCGACCTGGACCTCGGCGCGCTCCGCGAGTCCCGCGGCCACGACGTTCTTGGCGACCCAGCGCATCGCGTAGGCGGCCGAGCGGTCCACCTTCGACGGATCCTTGCCGGAGAACGCGCCGCCGCCGTGGCGGGCCCAGCCGCCGTAGGTGTCGACGATGATCTTGCGGCCGGTCAGACCGGCGTCGCCCATCGGCCCGCCGAGGACGAACTTGCCGGTCGGGTTGACCAGCAGGCGGAAGTCGGAGGTGTCCATGGTGTCGTGGTTCAGGTCGGCCAGGACGCTGTTGACGACCTTCTCGCGGATGTCCGGGGTCAGCGTGCCGTCGAGGTCGATGCCCTCGGCGTGCTGGGTGGACAGCACGACGGTGTCGAGCCGGACCGGGGTGTTGCCGTCGTACTGCACGGTGACCTGGGTCTTGCCGTCGGGACGCAGGTAGTCGAGCGTGCCGTTCTTGCGGACCTCGGTCAGCCTGCGGGCAAGCCGGTGCGCGATGGCGATCGGCAGCGGCATCAGTTCGGGGGTGTCCTTGATGGCGTAGCCGAACATCAGGCCCTGGTCGCCGGCGCCCTGAGCGTCCAGCGGGTCGCCTGCGCCCTCGACGCGGGTCTCGTGTGCGGTGTCGACGCCCATGGCGATGTCGGGCGACTGTGCGCCGATGCCGATGTTGACGCCGCAGGTGGCGCCGTCGAAGCCCTTGTCGGACGAGTCGTAGCCCACCTCGAGGATGCGGTGGCGGACGGTGTTGGTGATGTCGGCGAAGGCCTCCTTCGCCGTGGTGGTGACCTCACCCACGACGTGCACCTGTCCGGTGGTCACCAGCGTCTCGACGGCGACGCGCGACTTGGGATCCTGGGCGAGCAGCGCGTCGAGTACCGAGTCGCTGATGGCGTCACAGATCTTGTCGGGGTGGCCCTCGGTTACCGACTCACTGGTAAACAGCCGAGCTTTGCTCACGGTTCAGTCCCTTTCACTTGCTTCGTCGTGAAGATCACGTGGTCGTCCCGGTGCAGCCAAGCTGGCCGCACTGTGTCGTGCAACCCTTACACGCAGCGTGTCGGGTGGTTCGAGTCACCCGTCACGGTGGTGGAGGAACGCTCCGATCGCGTCCACGATACGGCTGGCCATCAACGTCTTCGAACCGTGCTCCAGTGCGACCTCGTTGCCATCGGCGCCGAGGAGCCACCCGTCGTTGTTGTCGACCTCGAAGGCGCGACCCTCGCCGACGGCGTTGACCACCAGCAGATCGCATCCCTTGCGCTGCAGTTTGGACCTCGCGTGGAACAGGACGTCGCCGTTGGCGTCGCCCGTCTCCGCGGCGAACCCGACGATGGCGCGCATGTTGGGCAGCTGGCCGTCGGCGCGGGCGCGCACGGTGGTGGCGAGCACGTCGTCGGTGCGGGTGAGTTCGATGGCGGGCGCGTCCGCGGTGTGTCCCGGCTCGTGGGACTTCTTGATCTTGCTGGTGGCGACGTGGGTGGGCCGGAAGTCGGCGACCGCGGCGGCCATCACCAGCACGTGGGCCTCGGGCGCGTGCTTGGACACCGCGTCCTGCAGCTGGTGGGCCGACCCGATGTGCACGACGTCGACGCCGGCCGGGTCGATCAGGCCGACGGTGTGGCCCGCGATGAGGGTGACGTTGGCACCGCGTTGTGCGGCGACCCGGGCCACGGCGTAGCCCTGCTTGCCGGAACTGCGGTTGCCGATGAAGCGCACGGGGTCGATGGGCTCACGGGTGCCGCCCGCGGTGACGAGGACGTTGACGCCCGCGAGGTCGTGCGGCAGCGCGTCGGTGCGCTCGAGCAGCAGGTTCGCCAGCGTGCTGATCTCCTCGGCCTCGGGCAGCCGGCCCGCGCCGCTGTCGGCGCCGGTGAGCCTGCCGGAGGCGGGTTCGAGCACGATCGCGCCGCGACGGCGCAGCGTCGCCACGTTCTCGACGGTGGCGGCGTGGTGCCACATCTCGGTGTGCATGGCCGGTGCGAAGAGCACCGGACAGCGCGCCGTGAGGAGCGTGGCGGTCAGCAGGTCGTCCGCGCGGCCCGCCGCGGCCCGCGCGAGCAGGTCCGCGGTGGCCGGTGCGACGACGACGAGGTCGGCCTCCTGGCCGATGCGGACGTGCAGCACCTCGTCGACGTGCTGGAACACCGTCGTCTGCACCGGGTGACCGGACAGCGCCTCGAACGTGGCCGCGCCGACGAAGTTCAGCGCGGACTCGGTCGGCACGACGCGGACCGAGTGACCGGCCTCGGTCAGCTGCCGGATCAGGGTGCACGCCTTGTATGCGGCGATGCCGCCGGCGACGCCGACGATGATCCGCTTGCGCTCGCCCATGACCGCGCCGGTGACCGCTACTCGCCGCCCTCGGAGTGTTCGAGGAGGTCGGCGTGGATCTCGCGCATGGCGATCGACAGGGGCTTCTCCTGCAGACCGGGCTCGACCAGCGGTCCGACGTACTCGAGGATGCCGTCGCCGAGCTGGTTGTAGTAGTCGTTGATCTGCCGGGCGCGCTTGGCTGCGTAGATCACCAGCGCGTACTTGCTGGAGGCGCGGCTCAGCAGCTCGTCGATGGGCGGGTTGGTGATGCCCAGCGGCGTGTCGTAGGCGTTGGCGGCGTCGGAGTCAAGGCTCTCGACAGGGGTGCTCACGAAGAATTCTCCTGAAGTGTCAGTCTGGGCTGGGTGTTCGGTTGGCCGGTCCGGGCACCTTTTGAGCCCGGACGGTCAACGGCCCACCAGCAAGGATACCAATTCGGCACAAGCCGACTCCAATTGCGCGTTCACGACCACCGTGTCGAAGGTGTCCTGCGCCGCGAGTTCGGTGCGTGCGGTGTCGAGTCGGCGGGCCATCACCTCCGCGCTCTCGGTGCCGCGGCCGGTGAGCCGGCGCTCCAGCGCCTCCCAGTTCGGCGGGGCGAGGAACACCGAGACGGCCTCCGGCATCGCGGCCTTGACGGCCCTGGCGCCTTCGAGGTCCACCTCGATCAGGACGGGACGACCCGCTGCGGCGGCCTCCCGGACGGGAGCCGCCGGGGTGCCCGAACGGTGCAGCCCGCCGTGGATGTCCGCCCACTCGAGGAGGGCGCCGTCGTCGATCAGCCGTTGGAACCGTTCTGCGGTGACGAAGGTGTAGTCGACCCCGTCCACCTCGCCGGGGCGCGGGGCCCTGGTGGTGGCGGAGACGCTGAAGTGCAGGTCGGGGATCCGCTCGCGCAGACATCGCACGACGCTGGACTTACCGACGGCAGAGGGACCGGACAGCACCACGACGCGTGTCATGGGCGTCCGGCCCCTCGGCCGGCGAACACGTATTGCCTAATCGCTGGTGAAGTCGAACTTCTCCAGCAGCGCCTTGCGCTGACGATCGCCGAGGCCGCGCAGGCGGCGGGTCGGAGCGATCTCCAGTTCGGTCATGATCTCCTGCGCCTTGACCTTGCCGACCTTGGGCAGTGCCTCCAGAAGTGCGGAGACCTTCATCTTGCCCAAGACCTCATCGGACTCGGCGTCCTTGAGAACCTGCTTGAGGTTGGTGCCGCCGCGCTTGAGCCGATCTTTGAGCTCAGCTCGTGCTCGACGTGCGGCAGCAGCCTTCTCCAACGCTGCCGCGCGCTGCTC
Organism: Mycobacterium sp. PTI7; assembly: GCF_056679845.1. Lineage (NCBI taxonomy): Bacteria > Bacillati > Actinomycetota > Actinomycetes > Mycobacteriales > Mycobacteriaceae > Mycobacterium > Mycobacterium sp. PTI7. Next base: position 1,551,442 of record NZ_CM155252.1, on the reverse strand, counting down.
GTCGGTCAACTGGGGAAGGGCCACGGTTTCCTCCGTCTCTCGCCGTACAAATGTTGTGTCTTGACTGGTAGAACCAGCCAGCGTGGACGACCGTACCCACGCTGGCTGACGAAAGCTAACCCCACCCCCGCTTCGGAAGGCCGTTTTCCCAGCGTGTAAGGCGCGAGTGGGCGACGTCGGACCATTGCGAGCAGTGCCGACGTCGCGGTGCCGGTCCCCCGCCGACTGCCGACATGCCTGTTCATCTGGGGTTTTCGGGAATTCGCCGGGAAATCCCGACGACCGGCGAGGTTGCCGGGGCGGCCGCGGCGCGTCCGGGCGACCTCGCATTTCATAATTTTCGCTGGTCACCGCGTGTCGGGCGTGTCGTGACCGTGATCGGACACGGCGTCACGTCCCGTCCGTCACAGCCGTTACTCCGGTCACGTCGGCCACTCGCAATCCTCCGCGCCCCCGGCAGCGCGCGGCGGTGACCGATCCGAGACCGGACGCACAGCGGCCACCTAAGCAGTACACGGGGCGGTCCCATCGGCCGTTCCTAGCGTTCCGAGTGTGCGGCGAACTCGCGCCGCACGGACGAAGACGGAGTACCAGGACATGACCTTCACGCGAGCGCTGGGCGCATCGACGATCGCACTCGGAGTCGGCCTCGGCGCCGTCCTCGGCATCGGGTCGGCCGCCGCCGATCCGGGCCGGCCGTGCAACGCGCCGGGCGCCCCGACCTGCCAGGACCAGGGTCAGAACCGTGGCGGGCAGAACGACCAGAACCGCAACGACCGGGGCCCCGCGCCCGCCGGCTGGCAGAACCGCGGCGTCGACCAGGGTCGTCAGGACCACCAGCCGTTCAACTGGAACGGCCAGCAGGTCACGCCCATGCCGGCCGGCAACGGCGCGGGTTGGGGCTTCTGGTTCCTCGGCCTGTGGATCCCGCTGTGACCGCGGGTTAGGGCCGCAGGTGGGCCACGGCGTCGCGCATGCGCTCACCGGCAGCACGCAGCGCGGCGACGTCGGGGCCCGCCCGCAGCACCTCGCGTGACACGGCGGGCAGCAGCGTCCCCGTGGTCGCTCCCCCGAGGCCCGCCAGCGCGTCGGGCCGGCCGCCCTGGGCGCCGACGCCGGGGATCAGCACCGGGCCGCCGAGATCGCTCAGGTCGGGCACGTCGGTCAGCGTCGCACCCACCACCACGCCGACGGATCCGGTGCCGGTGCGCGCGTTCTCCGCGGCGGCGTGGTCGACGATCGTCTGCGCGACCGTGCGTCCGCCCGCGACGGCACGCTGCACCTCGGCGCCCTCGGGATTCGACGTGGCCGCGAGTACGAACACGCCGCGGTCGTTCGCCTCGGCGGTGTCCAGCAGCGGCCGCAGCGACCCGAAGCCGAGGTAGGGCGACGCGGTGACGGCGTCGCAGGCCAGTGGCGACGCACCGGCCCAGGCCGTGGCGTAGGCGGCCATCGTGGTGCCGATGTCGCCGCGCTTGGCGTCGGCGAGCACCAGCACGCCGTCGCGGCGCAGCGCGGCCATGGTCTCCTCGAGCACCAGGAAGCCCGCGGCGCCGTAGGTCTCGAAGAACGCGACCTGCGGCTTGACGACGGCGAAGCCCGCGAAGGCCTCGATGCACGCCTGGCTGAACGCGCGCAGCCCGCGGGCGTCGGCGGTCAGTCCCCATGCTTCGAGGAGTTCGGGATGCGGGTCGATGCCGAGGCACAGCGGCCCCCGTGCCGCGGTCGCCGCGGCCAACCGCGTCCCGAACGCCGTCACTGGTGGGCGCCGAGTGAGCTGTGCAGCTCCTGCAGCGACCGCACCCCGATGTCACCCCGGATGCCGGCCTCGATGCCCTGCACCGCCGCCGACGCGCCCTGGACGGTGGTCACGCAGGGGATGTTCATCGCGACGGCGGCCGAGCGGATCTCGTACCCGTCGATGCGCGGTCCCGAGTTGCCGTACGGCGTGTTGATCACCATGTCGACCTCGCCGGCGCGGATCGCCTCGACCGCCGACATCGCGGGCCGGTCGGGGGTGGCCTCCTCGAAGTGCTTGCGCACCTCGTCGCAGGGAATGCCGTTGCGGCGCAACATCTCCGCGGTCCCCTCGGTGGCCAGCACGCGGAAGCCGAGGTCGGCGAGCCGCTTCACCGGGAACACCAGCGACCGCTTGTCGCGGTTGGCCACCGACACGAACACGGTGCCGCTGGACGGCAGCGATCCGTAGGCGGCGGTCTGGCTCTTGGCGAATGCGGTGCCGAAGTCCCGGTCGATGCCCATGACCTCGCCGGTCGACTTCATCTCGGGGCCGAGCAGCGAATCGACCTGCGAGCCGTCGGTCTTGCGGAACCGGTTGAACGGCAGCACCGCCTCCTTGACCGCGATCGGCGCGCCGGGCGAGATGCTGGCCCCGTCGCCGCTGGCGATCAGCACGCCCTCCTCGCGGAGCTGGGCTATGGTCGCGCCGAGCATCACGCGGGCGCACGCCTTGGCCAGCGGCACGGCCGTCGCCTTCGACACGAACGGCACCGTCCGGCTCGCCCGCGGGTTGGCCTCGAGGACGTAGAGCACGTCGTCCTTGAGCGCGTACTGGACGTTGAGCAGGCCGATGACGCCGACGCCGTGCGCGATGGCCTCGGTGGCCCGTCGCACCGACTCGATGTCCTGGCGGCCCAGCGTGACCGGCGGCAGCGCGCACGCGGAGTCGCCGGAGTGGATGCCCGCCTCCTCGATGTGCTCCATCACGCCGCCGATGTAGACCTCGGTCCCGTCGCACAGCGCGTCGACGTCGATCTCGATGGCGTCCTCGAGGAACCGGTCGACGAGCACGGGATGCTCGGGCGACAGCTCGGTGGCGCGGGTGATGTAGCCCTCGAGCGTCTCCTCGTCGTACACGATCTCCATGCCGCGCCCGCCGAGCACGTACGACGGGCGGACCAGGACCGGGTAGCCGATCTCGGCGGCGATCTTGCGGGCCTGGTCGAAGCTGGTGGCCGTGCCGAACCGCGGCGCGGGCAGCCCGGCGGCGTTGAGCACCTCGCCGAACGCCCCGCGGTCCTCGGCCAGGTCGATCGCCTTGGGCGGCGTGCCGACGATCGGGACGCCGGCCCGCTCGAGCTTCTCGGCGAGGCTGAGCGGCGTCTGCCCGCCGAGTTGCACGATGACCCCGACCACGCCAGGACCGCCCTCGCCAGAGGCCTGTTCGGCGCGGTACACCTCGAGGACGTCCTCGAACGTGAGCGGCTCGAAGTACAGCCGGTCGGCGGTGTCGTAGTCGGTGGACACCGTCTCGGGGTTGCAGTTGATCATCACGGTCTCGAAGCCGGCCTCGCTGAGCGTGGTCGCGGCGTGCACGCAGCTGTAGTCGAACTCGATGCCCTGGCCGATGCGGTTGGGCCCGGAGCCCAGGATCAGCACCTTGGGCTTCTCGGTCTGCGGCGCCACCTCGGTCTCGGCCGACGGGTCGAGTTCGTAGCTGCTGTAGTGGTACGGCGTCTTCGCCTCGAACTCGGCGGCGCAGGTGTCGACGGTCTTGTACACCGGGTGGATCCCGAGCCGCTGACGCAGTGCGCGCACGCCCATCTCGCCGGCGAGTTCGTCACGCAGCGCGGCGATCTGGCGGTCGGACAGCCCGCTGTGCTTGGCCCGGCGCAGTAGCTGCTCGTCGAGGACGGGTGCCACCCGCAGTTCGTCGCCGAGCGACACCAGGCCGTCGATCTGGTCGACGAACCACGGGTCGACGCCGGACGCCTGCGCGACCGCCTCCACGCTCGCGCCGAGCCGCAGCGCCATCTCGATGTCGTAGAGCCTGCCGTCGGTGGGCGTCCGCAGCCGGGTCAGCAGCTCCTCGACGCCGACGTCGGGATCGGGCTTGGTCCAGAAGCCGGTGCGGCCCGCCTCGAGCGACCGCATGACCTTGCCGAGCGCCTCGATGAAGTTGCGGCCCAGCGACATCGCCTCGCCGACCGACTTCATCGTGGTGGTCAGCGTGGGGTCGGCGCCGGGGAACTTCTCGAACGCGAAGCGGGGCGCCTTCACGACCACGTAGTCGAGCGTCGGCTCGAAGCAGGCCGGCGTCTCCTTGGTGATGTCGTTGACGATCTCGTCGAGGGTGTAGCCGATCGCCAGCTTGGCAGCGATCTTCGCGATCGGGAAGCCGGTGGCCTTGGACGCCAGCGCACTCGACCGCGACACCCGGGGGTTCATCTCGATGACGATCAGGCGGCCGTCGGCGGGGTCGATCGCGAACTGGATGTTGCAGCCGCCCGTGTCGACGCCGACCTCGCGCAGGATCGCGATGCCGAGGTCGCGCATCGTCTGGTACTCGCGGTCGGTCAGCGTCATCGCCGGGGCGACGGTCACCGAGTCGCCGGTGTGGACGCCCATCGGGTCGAAGTTCTCGATCGAGCACACGACGACGACGTTGTCCTTGCCGTCGCGCATCAGCTCGAGTTCGAATTCCTTCCAGCCGTAGATGGATTCCTCGATCAGCACGTTGGCCGACGGCGAGGCGGCGAGGCCGTCGCCGGCCATCCGGTCGACGTCCTCGGCGGAGTAGGCCATGCCCGAGCCCAGGCCGCCCATGGTGAACGAGGGCCGCACGACGACCGGCAGGCCGAGTTCGACGACGGTCTCGCGGACCTCGTCCATGGTGAAGCAGACCCGCGACTTGGCCGACTCGCCGCCGACCTTAGCGACGATGTCCTTGAACTTCTGCCGGTCCTCACCGCGCTGGATGGCCTCGAAGTCGGCGCCGATCAGCTCGACGTCGTACCGCTCGAGGGCGCCGTTCTCGGCGAGGGCGACGGCGGTGTTGAGCGCCGTCTGGCCGCCCAGGGTGGCGAGCAGCGCGTCGATCTTGTTGCCCCGCTCGGCCTGCTGGGCGATGACCTTCTCGACGAAGGTCGCCGTGATGGGCTCGACGTAGGTGTTGTCGGCGTATTCGGGGTCGGTCATGATCGACGCCGGGTTGGAGTTGATCAGCGTGACCTGGAGCCCCTCCGCGCGCAGCACGCGGCACGCCTGGGTGCCGGAGTAGTCGAACTCGGCCGCCTGCCCGATCACGATGGGTCCCGATCCGATCACCAGGACGTGGTTGATGTCCGTACGGCGTGGCATCTAGTTGCCCTCCCCTGCCATGAGTTCGACGAACTGGTCGAAGAGATAGTTCGCATCGTGCGGACCGGCCGCCGCCTCCGGGTGGTACTGCACCGAGAACGCGCGGCCGTCGATCAGCCGGATCCCCTCCACCACGCCGTCGTTGGCGCAGGTGTGGCTGACGATGGCTCGGCCGAACGGCGTGTCGAACTCCTCGCCGGCCTCGCCCTCGAGCGCGAACCCGTGGTTCTGCGCGGTGACGGCGACGCGGCCGGTGAGGTGGTCCATCACCGGGATGTTGATGCCGCGGTGGCCGAACGTCATCTTGTAGGTCGAGCGGCCCAGCGCGCGGCCGAGCAGCTGGTTGCCGAAGCAGATGCCGAACAGCGGGATCCCTGCGTCGAGCACCGCCTGGGTGACGGCGACGACGTGGTCGGCGGTGGCGGGGTCGCCGGGGCCGTTGGACAGGAACACCCCGTCCGGCTTGATCTCCGCGATCTGCTCGAACGTCGCGCTCGAGGGCAGGATGTGGCTGCGGATGCCGCGTTCGGCGAAGTTGCGCGGGGTGTTGGTCTTGATGCCAAGGTCCACCGCGGCGACGGTGAGCCGGTGCCCGCCTTCGGGTTCCACCACGTAGCCGGCGTCGGTGCTGACCGCGCCCGCGAGGTCGGCGCCCAGCATCGACGGCTGGCGGCGCACCCGGTCGACCAGTTCGTCGATCGGCGCGTCGGCGGCGTCGCCGCTGAAGACGCCCGCCTTCATCGATCCGACCGTGCGCAGGTGACGGACCACGGCCCGGGTGTCGATGCCCGCGATGCCGACGATGCCCTGGCGGGTGAGTTCGTCGTCGAGGGTGCCGGTGGCGCGCCAGTTGGACGCGCGCGGCGAGGGATCGCGCACCGCGTACCCGGACACCCAGATCTTGTCGCCGCGGCTCTCGGCGTCCTCGTGATTCCAGCCGGTGTTGCCGATCTGGGGTGCGGTGGCCACCACGATCTGGCCGTAATAGCTCGGATCGGTGAGCGTCTCCTGGTAGCCGGACATGCCGGTGGAGAAGACGGCCTCGCCGAGGGTCTGGCCGACGGCGCCGAACGCGGTGCCGGTGAAGACCCGTCCGTCGTCGAGCACCAGTACGGCCCTCGGCCCGCGTGGTCCGATGCGCGATCCGCTGCGCTGCTCGCTCATGCGGCGTCCTCCTGTACCCAGTTGGCGAGTTCGCGGCGGTCGTCGCTGCGGAACCCGGTGTCGATCTCGGTGCCCGAGGGCAGTGTCCAGCGGATGGCTAGCACGCCCTCGTGGGTGAGCGCCTTGCCCGCGATGCCGCGTTCGGTGCGGATGGCGGTGATGGACTCGTCGGGGATCCAGATCGGGCTGGCTCCCGTGCGCTGCAGCATGATGCCCTCCGGGTAGCGGGTGAGCACGGCCTTGCTGCGGAAGCCGAGGTCTCCCACGGCGATCCGGTCCTGCCAGCTCGGTGCGAGCGTGCTGCCGACGTAGAGCCCGCGGGTCGCGGGGATCAGTGCGGGACCGACGGTGTCGGGCATCGCCGGGAGCCTGCCCACCAGTTCCACCTGGCGCTGCGCGCGTCGCAGCCAGCCGCGCATCATCTGCCGGATGAAGAACGCGATCAGCACCGCGAGGACGGCGGCCAGGACCAGCGACGCGACCAGTGTGGGCGTGTTCACGGGGCCATCACCTTGCCGTCCCGCGCGGTCACCCTGCCGCGCAGCGTCGTCAACGTGACGACGGCGGGCAGCGTCATCGACTCGTAGGGCGTGTTGTCCGACCGGCTGGCGAGGTCCGAACCGGTGACGGTCCACGTCGCGTCGGGGTCGACGACGGTGAGGTTCGCCGGCTCGCCCACCGCCAGCGGGCGCCCCTGGTCGGGGAGGCCGACGATGGCGGCGGGCGCCTCGCTCATGACCCGTGCGACGTCGCGCCACGTGAGCAGGCCGGTGCCGACCATGGTCTCGGCGATCACCGACAGCGCGGTCTGCAGGCCCAGCATTCCCGGTCGCGCCGAGGCGAATTCGCACATCTTCTCGTGTTCGGCGTGTGGCGCGTGATCGGTGGCGACGCAGTCGATCACCCCGTCGGCGAGCGCCTGCCGCAGGGCCAGCACGTCGCTCGCCTCGCGCAGCGGCGGGTTGACCCGGTTGCGGCCGTCGTAGTCCGACAGCCGCGCGTCGTCGAGCAGCAGGTGGTGCGGGGTCACCTCCGCGGTGATCGCGATGTCCTGCTCCTTGGCCCACCGGACGAGTTCGACGGTGCCCGCGGTCGACGCGTGGCAGATGTGGACGCGCGCGCCGGCGTCGCGGGCCAGCAGCGCGTCGCGCGCGACGATCGACTCCTCGGCCGCGCGCGGCCAGCCCATCAGTCCGAGGCGTGCGGCGTGGGGTCCCTCGTGGGCGACGGCGCCGACCGTGAGCCGCGACTCCTCGGCGTGCTGCGCGATCAGGACCCCGAGGCCGGTGGCGTATTCGAGGGCGCGGCGCATCACCAGCGGGTCGTCGACGCAGATGCCGTCGTCGGAGAACATCCGGACCTTGCCGACGCCCGCGGCCATCAGGCCCATCTCGGTGAGCTGCTTGCCGCCCAGACCCACCGTCACCGCGCCGACGGGGTGCACGTCGACCAGGCCGACCTGCTGGCCGCGGTGCCAGACGTGGTCGGTGACGACGGCGGTGTCGGCGACGGGGTCGGTGTTGGCCATCGCGAACACGGCGGTGTATCCGCCGAGTGCCGCTGCCGCGGAACCGGTCTCGATGTCCTCGGCATACTCGCGGCCGGGTTCGCGCAGGTGGGTGTGCAGGTCCACGAAGCCGGGCAGCAGCACCTGGTCGCGGGCCTCGACGACGTCGACGCCGTCGGCGGCGGTCAGGTCCGGCCCGATCTCGGCGATCTGGCCGTCGGACACCAGCACGTCGACGGGGTCGCCCTCGCCGTAGAGCCGGACGCCCCTGATGATCAGGCTGGTCATGCACTCACCTCCGCGCCGCTGCCCACGAGCAGGTGGAACAGGACTGCCATTCGCACGTGTACTCCGTTCGAGACCTGTTGCAGCACGGCCGATCGTGAGGAGTCGGCCACCGCGGAGGCGATCTCCATGCCCCGCAGCATCGGCCCGGGGTGCAGTACGACGACGTCGTCGGACAGCCCCGCGAGCCGTCGGTCGGACAGCCCGTACCGCACCGAGTACTCCCGCGCCGAGGGGAAGAACCCGCCGTTCATGCGTTCGGCCTGCACCCGCAGCATCAGGACGACGTCCGCCCCCGGCAGTTCGGCGTCGAGGTCGTGCGACACCGTCACCGGCCACGTGGAGACGCCGGTCGGCAGCAGGGTCGGTGGGGCGACGAGGACCACCTCGGCGCCGAGGGTGGCCAGCAGCGAGACGTTGGACCGGGCGACGCGGCTGTGCAGCACGTCGCCGACGATGACGACCCGCCTGCCCTCGACGGAACCGAGGCGCTGCCGGATGGTCAGCGCGTCGAGCAGGGCCTGCGTCGGGTGTTCGTGCATCCCGTCGCCGGCGTTGATGATCGAGGGACCCGCACCGTTGGGCTCGGCCGTCCACTCCGCCAGCTGCTGCGCCGCTCCGGACGCCGGATGGCGGATGATCAGCGCGTCCGCACCCGCCGCGCGCAGCGTGAGTGCGGTGTCGCGCAACGACTCTCCCTTGGCGACCGACGATCCCGACGAGCTGACGTTGATGACGTCGGCGCTCATCCACTTCCCCGCGACCTCGAACGACACCCGGGTGCGGGTCGAGTTCTCGTAGAACATCGTGATGACGGTGCGGCCGCGCAGCGTCGGAAGTTTCTTCACCTCGCGGCCGAGCAGCGCCTCGCGGAAGCGGTCGGCGTCGTCGAGGATCGCGGTGGCCTCGTCGCGGCCGAGGTCGGCGGCCGCCAGCAGGTGTCTAGTCACGGGTGGGCCCTCCGGTGCTCGCGATCGTCACGCCCTCGTGCCCGTCCTGCTCGGCCAGCCGCACCTTGACGTTGTCGTGGCGCGACGTCGGCACGTTCTTGCCGACGTAGTCGGCGCGGATCGGGAGTTCGCGGTGGCCGCGGTCGACGAACACGGCGAGCTGCACCGCCCGGGGCCGGCCGACGTCGCGGAGCGCGTCGAGCGCGGCGCGCACGGTCCGCCCGGAGTACAGCACGTCGTCGACGAGCACCACGATCGCGCCGTCGACGCCGCCGTCCGGGATGGTGGTCACGGCGAGCGCGCGCGGCGGCTTGGACATCAGGTCGTCGCGGTAGAGCGTCACGTCGAGGGCACCCGCCTGGACCGGCACGCCGGAGAACTCGGCGATGTTGTGGGCCAGGCGCGAGGCGAGCGTCACACCGCGGGTGGGGATGCCGAGGAGCACGACGCGCGGAGCGTCGGGACCGCCGAGTGCGGTCTTCTCGATGATCTGGTGTGCGATACGGGAAATGGTGCGGCTCACGTCCGCCGCGGACATCAATTCCCGGTCTGCGTCGGCAGGGCCGGTCGAGGTGGGCATGGGCGTACCCGGACCTCCTTCTCCGCCTCTCTGGACGGATCGTTAAAGGACGTCGAACTGCCGGGACTCTATCACCACCGGGGCGGGGCACCACGATCGGCGAGCACTGCCGCGGACGCCCGGTGCGGGTGGGCCTCGCTAGGCTGGCGGGGATGAATCTCGACGGTAACCACGCGTCCATCCAGGAGGTGATCGACGCCGGTCTGCTGGCCGGTGCCGTCACGTTGGTGTGGCAGGGCGGTCGCGTCCTGCAGGTCGGTGAACTCGGTCACCGCGACGTCTCGGCGGGGCTGCCGATGCAACGCGACACGATCTTCCGCATCGCGTCGATGACGAAGCCGATCACGGTGGCCGCCGCCATGTCGCTGCTCGAGGAGGGCCGGTTCGCGCTGACCGACCCGGTCACGCCGTGGCTTCCCGAACTCGCGGACCTGCGCGTGCTGGCCGATCCCGGCGGCCCGCTGGACAGGACGGTGCCCGGCCGCCGGCCCATCACGTTCGACGACCTCATGACCCACCGCAGCGGACTGGCCTACGCGTTCTCGGTCGGCCCACCGCTCAACCGCGGCTACGGCAGGCTGATGTTCCGCCAGGACCAGGACCGCTGGCTCGCCGACCTCGCGGCGCTGCCGCTGGCGCATCAGCCCGGGGAGCGGATGACCTACAGCCACGGCACCGACGTGCTCGGCATCGCGGTGTCGCGGATCGCGGGCAAGCCGCTCGCGGAGGTGCTGTCGGAGCGCGTCTTCGGGCCGCTCGGCATGTCGGACACCGGCTTCGCCGTCACCCACGAGGGCCGCCGTCGCGCCGCGACGATGTACAAGCTCGAGGAGACCGAGGCCGGCCTGACGCTCAGCGACGACGCGATGGGCCCCGCCCCGGTGACGCTGCCGACCTTCTGCGCGGGCGGCGCAGGTCTGTGGTCGACGGCCGACGACTACCTGGCCTTCGCCCGCATGCTGCTCGGCGGCGGCGCGGTGGACGGCGTCCAGGTGCTGTCCGAGGAGTCGGTCACCGCGATGCGCACCAACCGGCTCACCGACGAGCAGAAGCGGGTGCCGTTCCTGGGCATGCCGTTCTGGCGCGGCCGCGGCTTCGGCCTGAACCTGTCGGTGGTCACCGACCCGGCGCAGTCCCGCCAGTTCTACGGCCCGGGCGGGCTCGGCACGTTCAGCTGGCCCGGCGCGTACGGGACGTGGTGGCAGGCCGATCCGTCGGCGGACCGCATCCTGATCTACCTGATCCAGAACCTGCCCGACCTGAGCCCGGACTCCGCGGCGGCGGCCGTGGCGGGCAACACGTCGATGCAGAAGATGCAGGCCGCGCAGCCCAAGTTCGTCCGCCGGACCTATCGCGCGCTGGACGACTGAGACCCGCGGGTCCCCGCGTGGCGGCGCTGCACGATGAGCCCCGCCGCGACGATGAACGCCGCCGAGATGGCCGACAACAGGATCGCCTGCTGCTGGTCGGCGTCGAAGGCCATCAGGACCAGGATCGCGACGATCACCACGATCGTGACCATCGTGAGCCCCGGGAACAGCCACATCGCCACCGGCGCACGCTCGCCGGCGGCACGCATCTTGCGCCCCAGCACCAGTTGGCTGGTGGCGATCGCGAGGTAGACGAACAGTGCCACCGCGCCGCTGGTGGCGAGCAGGTAGCCGAAGATCTTCTCCGGCAGCAGGTAGTTGCCCGCGACCGCGACGAAGCCGACCACCATGGACGCCAGCACCGCCACCCAGGGCGCACCGTTGTTCGCGACCTTGCGGACGGCCCGTGGCGCGTCGTGCCGCTCGCCGAGCGAGTAGAGCATCCGCGACGCGGTGTACAGCGAGGAGTTCAGGCAGGACGCGACGGCGGTGAGGATCACCAGGTCCATGATCAGCTTGGACCCGGGGATGCCGATGGCCTCGAGCGTCGACTGGTAGGACCCGTCGGACAGCTGGTCGTAGGGCATCAGCGCGACGATCACGAAGATGGATCCGACGTAGAACAGCGAGATGCGCCAGATCACGGAGTTGACGGCCTTGCCGATGCCCTTGACCGGGTTCGGCGACTCGGCCGCGGCGATGGTGACGATCTCGGTGCCCATGAACGAGAACATGGTGACCAGCAGACCGGCGATCACCGCGCCGAAGCCGTTGGGCATGAAACCATCGGGCTGCCACAGATTCTCGATGCCGCTGACCTGGCTGTCCGGGATCAGGCCGAGGATCGCGGCCACGCCGATGCCGATGAACGCGACGATGGCGACGACCTTGATCAGCGCGAACCAGAACTCGAACTCTCCGTAGTTGCCGACGCTGACCAGGTTGGTGATGGTCAGCAGCAGCGTGACCGCGAGCGCCCAGATCCACTGCGCACCGCCGACCAGGTCGGTGAGGATCGCCGCGGCCGCCGTCGCCTCGACCGGGATCACCAGCACCCAGAACCACCAGTACAGCCACCCGACGGAGAAGCCGGCCCAATGCCCAAGCGCCCGTTCGGAGTACACCGAGAAGGATCCGGTGTCTGGGTTGGCGGTGGCCATCTCGCCGAGCATCCGCATGACCAGCACCACCAGCGTCCCGGCCAGGATGTATGAGATCAGGACCGCGGGCCCCGCCTCCTTGATCGCGTTGGCCGAGCCGACGAACAGGCCGGCCCCGATCACGCCGGCGATCGAGATCATGGTGATGTGGCGTGGTTTCAGACTGGTGCCCAGGCCGCGCTGATCGCCCGCCACCGGATCGGATCCCACCGTGGTGTCGTCGGTCATCGTCGTGCCCCCATTTCGTGCCGAAGGTGCCTCGACGGCCCCGGGATACCTAGACTTCCCACGGCCGAGGGATGGATACCATACAGGGAGTGGCTGGCAATGGGCGTGCTGAGGACTCCGGACGAACGCTTCTCCGGGCTACCGGGTTTCGACCACCCGCCGCACTACGTCGAGGTCCGCACGCGCGGCGTCGAACCGCTGCGCATGCACCACGTCGACACCGGTCCCCCGGACGCCCCCGTGGTGCTGCTGCTGCACGGCCAGCCCACGTGGTCCTACCTCTACCGCACGGTCATCCCGGTGCTCACCGCCGCGGGCCTGCGCGTCGTGGCGCCCGACAACATCGGCTACGGCCGCTCCGACAAGCTCACCGAGGCAACGGACTACACGTTCGCCCGGCACGTCGACTGGCTCGCGGACCTCGTCACCGGCCTCGACCTGCGCGACGTCACGCTGGTCGTGCAGGACTGGGGTGGGCCGCTGGGGCTGAGCGTGCTGGCCAGGCACCCGGACCGCTTCGCCCGGGTGGTGGCGACCAACACGATCCTGCACACCTGCGACCCGGCACTGGCGGGGCTGCTCGCGTGGCCGCACCACGGCGTCGGCGACCACCAGGTGTTGCACGACGAGACGCTGCTGGACTACGTGAGCTACTACCAGCGCGCCCCCGACATCACGCCGAGCTTCTTCGTCGACGCGGTCGCCGGACCGCTCGACCCCGGGGTGCTCGCAGCCTACGACGCCCCGTTCCCCGACCGCTCGTACACGGCGGGGTTGCGGCAGATGATCGCGCTGGTGCCGCTGACGCGCAACGACCCCGGTGCGGCGATCGGCCGGGCCACCATGGCCGTCCTCGAGCGGTGGGAGCGGCCGTTCCTGACCGCCTACTCCGACGGCGACCCCGCCACCCGCGGCTGGGAGACCGTCTTCCGCACCCGGGTGCCGGGCGCCCGCGGCGTCGCGCACCACGAGATCAGCGGCGCGGGTCACTTCGTGCAGGAACAGCGTGGCGAGGAACTCGGCGAGGTGATCGCGCGGTTCGTGCGCGACACCTAGGGACCTGCGACCGCCGCTACTGCTCCGACGTTCCGCCGCGGACGGCGGCGGCCGCCGCGCGGATCTGCGGCGTCACCAGCATCACCTGACCGAGGACGCCGTTGACGAATCCCGGCGAGTCGTCGGTGGACAGCTTCTTGGCCAGCTCCACCGCTTCGTCGACGGCCACCGGCTCGGGGACGTCCTCGGCGTGCAGCAGCTCCCACACCGCGACGCGCAGGATCGCACGGTCGACGGCGGGCAGGCGTTCCAGCGTCCAGCCCTGCAGGTGCGCGGAGATCAGATCGTCGACATGGGCGGCGTGCTCGGTGACGCCGTTCGCGACGGTCACCGTGTACGAGTTGAGCGCCGAGATGTCGGAGTCCGTCTCGGCGAACCCCTTCTGCGCCTCGGCCACCTCGGCGGCGGTCATCCCGCGGGCCTCCGCCTCGAACAGCAGGTCGACGGCACGCTTGCGGGCCTGATGCCTGCCGCGGTCGGGTCGGCGGGCCTTGTCGTTGCTCCACTCGCCCCGGGTGGAGTTGCCGTCGTGTCGTTCCGACCGATGGTCAGGCATTAACCCTTCCCAGGTAGTTGCCGTCACGCGAGTCGACCTTGAGCTTGTCGCCGGTGTTGATGAACAGCGGCACCTGGATCTCGGCGCCGGTCTCCATCGTGGCGGGCTTGGTGCCCGCGCTGGACCGGTCGCCCTGCAGGCCGGGCTCGGTGCTGGCGACCAGGAGTTCGACGGTGACGGGGAGTTCCAGGTACAGCGGCACCCCGTCGTGGAACGCGATCTGGACCGGCATGCCCTCGAGCAGGAAGTCCGAGAGCCGGCCCACGAGCGGCTCGGGCAACGGGTGCTGCTCGTAGTCCTCGGAGTCCATGAACACGAAGTCGCTGCCGTCGCGGTACAGGTAGGTGGCGTCGCGGCGGTCGACCGTCGCCGTCTCCACCTTCACGCCGGCGTTGTAGGTCTTGTCGACGACCTTGCCCGTCAGCACGTTCTTGAGCTTGGTGCGCACGAACGCGGGGCCCTTGCCCGGCTTGACGTGCTGGAACTCGGTGATCTGCCAGAGTTGGCCCTCGATCTGCAGGACGAGCCCGTTCTTGAAGTCTGCGGTCGATGCCACGGTGGGTGGTACTCCTAGCCTCTTTAGATGATCGCCAGTTCCTTGGGGAACCGGGTGAGCAATTCGGGTGCGGGTGTCTCATCCCCGCCGACGACCAGCGTGTCCTCGATCCGGACACCGCCGTGGCCTGGCAGATAGACACCGGGTTCCACGGTGACCGTGGAGCCAGCAAGCAGTGTACCGGCGGACGAGGCGCTGATTCCCGGCGCTTCGTGGATCTGCAGGCCGACGCCGTGCCCGAGCCCGTGGCCGAAGTGCTCGGCGTGGCCCGCGTCGGCGATGACCTGCCGCGACGCGGCGTCGACGTCGCGCAGCGCCGCGCCCGCGTGCAGGGCCTCCCGGCCGCTGCGCTGAGCGGTCCGAACGAGGCCGTAGAGGTCCTGCTGCCACTGTGCGACCGGGGCGAGGACGAACGTGCGCGTCATGTCGGAGTGGTAGCCCGCGACGAGGGCGCCGAAGTCGATCTTGACGAAGTCGCCCGCGGCCAGCGTCGCCTCGGTCGGCCGGTGGTGCGGGATCGCGGAGTTGGCGCCGGCGGCGACGATGGTCTCGAAGGAGACGCCGTCGGCGCCGTGGTCGAGCATCCGGGACTCGAGGTCGCGCGACACGTCCTTCTCGGTGCGCCCGGGACGCAGTCCGCCCGCGGCGACGAGGTCGGCCAGCGCCGCGTCGGCCGCCTCGCAGGCCAGGCGCAGCAGCGCCACCTCCCCCGCGTCCTTGATCTCGCGCAGCGACTCGACGGTGCCCGCGGCGCGGACGAACGCGACGCCGTCGCCCGCGGCCTTCTGCAGCAGCGCGTATCCGTCGACCGTGACGACGTGGCTCTCGAAGCCGAGCCTGCGCACGCCACTGCCTGCCGCGAGGGCCGCCAGGTGCGGCCCGCACGCCCGCTCGATGACCACCTGGGCGTCGGGCGCCTGGGCCGCGGCCTGCGTGACGTATCGGCCATCGGTCGCCAACACGGGCACGTCGTGATCGGCGCGGACCAATAATGCGGCGTTCGATCCGGTGAAACCGGACAGGTATCGGACGTTGACCAGGTCCGTTACCAGCATCGCGTCCAGGTCGACGGCCGCCAGACGACGACGCAGCAGGTCCCTGCGGTGGGAAATCGTCACGGCGCATGACGCTACTCGCTACGCTGTCGCCTCATGAGTAAGTGGTTGCTGCGCGGATTGGTGTTCGCGGCGTTGATGGTCGTGATCCGACTGCTGCAGGGTGCGTTGATCAACGTGTTCGAGACGCAGGCACTCCTGATCAGCATCGCGCTGGTCGTGCTGTACGCGATCGGCGCCCTGGTCTGGGGTCTCTCCGACGGTCGCGGCGACGCCCGCGCCAACCCGGACCCGGACCGCCGCAGCGATCTCGCGATGACCTGGCTGCTCGCCGGCCTGTTCGCGGGCGTCGTCAGCGGCTTCGTCGCGTGGTTCATCTCGCTGTTCTACGACAACGTGTACGCGGAGTCGATCCTCAACGAGATCACGACGTTCGCCGCGTTCACCGCGCTGTTGACGTTCGTGTTCGCCATCGCCGGCGTGGCCGTGGGCCGGCTGCTCGTCGACCGCAAGGCGCCGCCGCAGCAGCGCCGCAGCGCCGAGGACGACCGTGCCGACACCGACGTCTTCGCCGCCGTTGGGGCGCGCGACTACCCGGACGACGCGAACGAGCGGGAGGGCGTGGAGTCCGCCAGGACCGAGTCGGTCACCTCGACCGTCACGCAGCCGCGGACGGCGGAGGAGTCCGGCGCCGAGCCGGCCACCGACAAGGGTTACAAGCAGCCCTGACTCAGGCCGCGGCCGCCAGGTAACGCAGGGCCAGCAGGTACCCCTGGACGCCGAGGCCGAAGATCACGCCGGTGGCCACCGCGCTCAGGTACGAGTGGTGCCGGAACTCCTCGCGGGCGTGCACGTTCGAGATGTGCACCTCGATCAGCGGCGCCGTCAGCTGCGAGCAGGCGTCGCGCAGCGCGATCGAGGTGTGCGTCAGCGCCCCCGCATTGAGGATCACCGCCTCCCCCGCGTCGGCCGCGTCGTGGATCCACCCCATCAGGTCGGCCTCGCTGTCGGACTGGCGCACGCGGACAGACAGGCCCAGTTCGGCGGCCTCCCGCTCGATGAGGGCCACCAGGTCGTCGTGGGTGGTGCTGCCGTAGACCGCGGGTTCGCGGCGGCCGAGCCGGCCCAGGTTCGGGCCGTTGATGACGTTGACGGTCGCGGCGGTGGTCACTGGCGGGTCCCGATCTCCGAGTAGGCCGCGGCCACCAGCGCCGGATCGGGTCCCTCGAGGCGGCCCGGCTTGGCCAACCCGTCGAGCACCACGAAGCGCAGCATGCCCGCGCGGTTCTTCTTGTCCCCCGCCATGTACTCCAGCAGCTGCGGCAATGCGTCGGCGTCGTAGTCGATCGGCAGGCCCAGCGACGTCAGCACGGTGCGGTGGCGGTCGGCGGTCTCGTCGTCGAGACGTCCTGCCAGGCGGCCGAGTTCGGCCGCGAACACCAGCCCCACCGACACGGCGGCACCGTGGCGCCACCGGTAGCGCTCGCGGCGCTCGATGGCGTGGGCGAGGGTGTGGCCGTAGTTCAGGATCTCGCGCAGCGCCGACTCCTTCTCGTCGGCCGCGACCACCTCCGCCTTGACCGCGATCGCGCGCCGGATCAGTTCCGGCAGCACGGTTCCGGTCGGATCGAGCGCGGCCTCGGGGTCGGTTTCGATCAAATCGAGGATCACGGGGTCGGCGATGAAGCCGGCCTTCACGACCTCGGCCATGCCCGCGATGATCTCGTTGCGCGGCAACGTCTCCAGCGTCGTCAGGTCCACCAGCACGGCCAGCGGCTGATGGAACGCGCCGACCAGGTTCTTGCCCGCGTCGGTGTTGATGCCGGTCTTGCCGCCGACCGCGGCGTCGACCATGCCGAGCAGCGTCGTGGGCACGTGCACCACGTCGACGCCGCGCAGCCAGGTGGCGGCGGCGAAGCCCGCGACGTCGGTGGCCGCGCCCCCGCCGAGGCTGACCACGGCGTCCTTGCGGCCGATCCCGATGCGGCCCAGCACTTCCCAGATGAAGCCCAGGACGGGCAGCTCCTTGCCCTCCTCGGCGTCCGGGATCTCGACGCGGTGGGCGTCGACCCCGTTCTCGGCGAGCGCGCTGCGGACTGCCTCGGCGGTCGCGGCGAGCGTCGGCTGGTGCAGGATCGCCACCTTGTGCCTGCCGTCGAGGATGCGCACCAGGTCGCCGAGCAGTCCGGTGCCGATGATCACGGGGTACGGCCGATCGACGAGGACGTCGACGGTCACGGGTTCAGTCATTGCGCGCTTCCGCTCGACGAGCCAACGCCGCAGGGCTGGGCGGAGACTCGGTGGTTGGGGCCGGGGTCAGGACGGTGGGGAGACGACGCCAGGCGGACCGGCGACGGCGGCGCTGCACGGAGTCGGCGCAGTCGAGCCGGTGCACGATGTGCCGCACGACCGCGCCGGGGTTGCGGCGGTTGGTGTTCACCCGCATGGTCGCCACCTTGCGGAACAGCGGCACCCGCTCCGACATGAGAGCCCGGTACTTCGCGTCGGGATCGTCGCCCGCGAGCAGCGGCCTGCCGCCCCCGGAGGTCCGCCGGACCCCCTCGGACACGTTGATCTCCAGGTAGACCACGGTGTGTCCGGCGAGCGCCTCGCGGACGTCGGGCGAGGTCACCGCGCCGCCGCCGAGGGACACGACGCCGTCGTGCTCGGCGAGCGCCGCCCGCACCACGTCGGCCTCGATGCGGCGGAACTCCGGTTCGCCGTCGACGAAGATCTCCGCGATGCTGCGCCCGGTGGTCTCGACGATCTTGGCGTCGGTATCGAGCAGCGGCACCCCGAGCGCCTTCGCCAGACGACGGCCGATCGTGGACTTGCCCGATCCGGGCATGCCCACGAGTACGGCCCGGGGCGCCATCAGCCCAGTGCCGCCGCGGTATCGGTGTGCCGGCCGGCGGTGCGCGCCGCGACCGCGGCCAGGTAGCCCTCGACGTTGCGGCGCGTCTCGGTGAGCGAGTCGCCGCCGAACTTCTCCAGCGTGGCCCGCGCCAGCACCAGCGCCA
Source organism: Mycobacterium sp. PTI7 (assembly GCF_056679845.1). Taxonomy (NCBI): domain Bacteria; kingdom Bacillati; phylum Actinomycetota; class Actinomycetes; order Mycobacteriales; family Mycobacteriaceae; genus Mycobacterium; species Mycobacterium sp. PTI7. Next base: position 1,532,855 of record NZ_CM155252.1, on the reverse strand, counting down.
CCATGGTCTCGACGACCACGCCGGCGGCGGGCACCGCGCACACGTCGGAGCGCTGGTGGATCGCGACGGCCTCCTCGCCGGTGGCCATGTCGACGGTCGCCAGCGCGCGCGGCACCGTCGAGATCGGCTTCATGGCGGCCCGCACGCGGACGGCCTGCCCGTTGGTCATGCCGCCCTCGAGACCGCCCGCGCGGTTCGTGGAGCGCAGCACGCCGTCGGGCCCGGGGTAGATCTCGTCGTGGGCGACGCTGCCGCGGCGGCGCGCGGTCTCGAACCCGTCGCCGATCTCGACGCCCTTGATGGCCTGGATGCCCATGACGGCCGCGGCGAGCTGGCTGTCCAGCCGGCTGTCACCGCTGGTGAACGAGCCCAGCCCGATCGGCAGTCCGTCGGCGACCACCTCGACGACGCCGCCGAGCGTGTCGCCGTCCTTCTTGGCGGCCTCGATCTCGACGATCATCGCCTCCTCGGCGGCCTTGTCGAAGGCGCGCACCGGGCTGTCGTCGATCGCGGCGAGGTCCTCCGGCCGCGGCGGCGGGCCGTCGTAGGGCGCGGACGCGCCGATCGACACGACGTGCGAGAGGACCTCCACGCCGAGCGCCTGGCGCAGGAAGGCGCGTGCCAGGGTGCCTGCGGCCACACGGGCCGCGGTCTCGCGCGCACTGGCCCGCTCGAGCACCGGGCGGGCGTCGTCGAAGCCGTACTTGAGCATGCCCGCGTAGTCGGCGTGACCGGGCCGGGGGCGCGTCAGCGGCGCATTGCGCGCGGCGCCCGTCTCGGCCAGCACGTCGGCGTCCACCGGATCCGACGCCATCACCGTCTCCCACTTGGGCCACTCGGTGTTGCCGATCTGGATGGCGATCGGTCCGCCGAGCGTGACGCCGTGCCGGACACCGGCCAGGATGGTCACCTCGTCGGCCTCGAACTTCATCCGCGCACCCCGGCCGTAGCCGAGTCGGCGCCGCTTCAGCTCGCTCGCGATGTCGTCGGACGTGATCCGGACACCCGCGACCATGCCCTCGATCACGGCCACCAGCGCACGACCGTGTGATTCACCCGCAGTAGTCCATCGCAACACGCGTCCCAGTCTCCCACGCGGGGCCGGGCCCAGCGAAAACGACGCCTCGGACGAGGGTGCGTCAGAGCACCAGCGCGACCGCGGCGGCCGTCGCCGCACACATCGACGGTCCGTGTGGCAGGGCGCGGCGGCGGACCAGGAGTGCCGCGGCGGCGGTGAGGACGGGTGCGGCGAGCGCGGCCAGCAGCCACACCTCCGGGCCGAACGCACCGCTGAGCGCGCCCACGCCGAGCGCGAGCTTGACGTCACCGGCGCCCATGCCCGCCGGCGAGGCGAGGTGCACGACCAGGTACGTGGCGGCCAGTGCGACGGCACCGACCAGCGCGGCGGTCCCCCGGCCGTTCGCCGCCGCCAGCACCAGCACGACGGCCGCACCGGGCAGCGTCAGAAGGTTCGGCAGCCGCCGGGTACGGACGTCGTGCACGCTGAGCGCGGCCAGCCACACCGCCCCCGCGATCACCCCGGCGATCCCCACCGTATGAAGGCTAGGGCCGCGGGAGTGCGGCTCTCATCACCTCTTTGGGCGCGGGCAGCCCGGTGAACTGCTCCACCTGGGCGAAGGCCTGGTTCAGCAGCATCTCCAGCCCGCCGACCACCCGGCCGCCCGCCGCCTCGACCGCGACGGCCAGCGGGGTGGGCCACGGGTCGTAGATGGCGTCGAGCAGCAGCGGCACCCCGGCGATCGATTCGGCGTACCGGGCGGCCACGTCGGCGGGGATGGTGCTGACCACCGCGCCGAGGTCGCGCAGCGGGGTGCCGAGTTCCGCCCACTCGACGGCGACGCCGAGCCGGCGGCCCATCGACAGGATCGGCACCGCCTTGTCGCGGTCGCGGGAGACGATCACCACGTCGGTCACGCCGAGGCCCGCGAGCGCGGCGACGGCGGCGGGCGCGGTGCCGCCCGAGCCGACGACGGCCGCCGCGCCGGCCACCGGCCCCAGTGCTCCCGCGACGCCGTCGACGTCGGTATTGTCGGCCCGCCACCCGGCGGCGGTGCGCACCAAAGTGTTGGCGGAGCCGACGAGTTCGGCGCGCTCGGTGCGTTCGTCGGCGACGGCGAGGGCGGCGAACTTGCCGGGCATCGTCACCGAGACGCCGACCCACTCCGGGCCGAGGCCGCCGACCAGACCCGGCAGTTCGTGGGCCGCGCACTCGATGCGCTCATAGGTCCAGTCGGCCAGCCCGAGTGCCCGGTACGCCGCGAGGTGCAGCTGCGGTGACCGCGAGTGGGCGATCGGGGAACCCAGGACCGCGGCCCTGCGAGCGGACATTCGGACCGACTACCGGGCGCTGTCCAGCACGCCGTTGCGCCGCGCCACCTCGATGTTGGCGAGGTGCTGCGGGTAGTCGCGGGTGAACAGCGTGGTGCCCTGCATGTCGATGGTCACGAAGAACAGCCAATCCCCCGGCTCCGGGTTCTCGGCGGCGGCCAGCGCCGGTTGGCCCGGTGAGCAGATCGGCGTCGCGGGCAGTCCCTCGCTGGCGTAGGTGTTCCACGGCGTCACCCGGCCGCGGTCCACGTCGGTGGTGGCGATCTCCTGGCGGTCGAGCGCGTAGTTCACCGTGGAGTCGAACTCGAGCCTGCGGTAGACGGGATCGTTGAGCCGGTTGTAGATGACGCGTGCGACCTTCGCGAAGTCGGCGGGCAGCGATTCCTTCTGCACCAGTGAGGCGACGATCAGGATCTCGTAGGGCGACAGGTTGCCCGCGGCACCGGCGTCGAGCAGCCCGCCCGCCTCGTACATCGCCACGCTCGAGGCGATCAGCGTCGAGAGGATCTCGGGCGCCGTGGCCGACGGGTTGACGTTCCACGTCCCCGGGGCGATCAGGCCCTCGATGCGGCGGTGGTCGGCGCCGAGCGCGACGATCGGCTGCATCGCCCACTGCGGGATCGACAGTTCCGCGGGAGTGGCGGCGCCCGCGGCCTTCTCGAGGTCGTCGGCCGACACGCACTTCTGGCCGCCGTCGAGGTCCACGCAGGTGGCCTGGGAGATCAGCGTGAAGATGCCCTCGGTGACGGCGTTGGTCTTCACGTCGGCGATGTCGTCGAGTTGCCTGCCCTCGGGGATCACCAGCCGGCCCACCCGGTTGGCGGGATCGGCGAGCCGCTTGACCGCGTCGGCGGCGGGGATCTCGGTGCGCACCTTGTAGAAGCCGGGCTGGATGGCGCCGATCGCGGAGTTGCCCGAGGCGGCGGACACGAAGGTCGCCGCGTTGGCGACGACGGTGGCGTCGGCGAGCGTCTGCCCGATCGCGGTGGTCGAGTCGCCGTTGTTGACCTCGATGACCACGTCCTGGACGCCGCCGCCCTCGAAGTCGTCGCTGGTGCCGAAGATGCCGTGCCACAGCTGCGAGCCGAGGAACACCGCACCCACCACGACCACGACCAGCGCCATGACGGCCAGGGCGGTGACGTTGCGGCGCCGGCGCTTGTTGCGGACCGCACGGGCGCGCTCGGTGCGGCTCATCGTCCGCCGCGGACGTCCCACCGCGGTGGGCTGCGGACGCTCGTGCGGCCAGTCCTCGACCTGCTCGCGGTATCCGTCGTCGTCAGTCATCGGCCGCTCCGCCGTGCGGGGCCAGCAGGTGGCGTCGTTGATCCAGCCAGTTCTGCAGGATGCCTACGGCGGCAACTTGGTCGATCATCGCCCTCTGTCCCTTCGCCCGCACCCCTGCGTCACGCAGTGAGCGCTGTGCGGTCACGGTCGTCAATCGTTCATCGGTCAGCCGCACCGGCGTGGGTGCGATGCGCGCGGCGAGCGCATCCGCCACGGCGATGGCATCCAGGGCCGACGAGCCGGCCCGATCGGCCAGGGTGCGCGGGAGGCCGACGACGACCTCCACCGCACCGAGTTCGTCGGCTATCCGTGCGATCCGCCGAATGTGCTTGTCGCCCTTGTCGCGCCGGACCGTTTCCACGGGTGTGGCGAGGATGCCGTCGGGGTCGCTCGTCGCCACGCCGATGCGGACGGTACCGACGTCGACGCCCAGCCGTCGCCCGCGTCCGGGGTCCGAGGCCCCGGGTCGATCGGGCTGGCGATCGGCCGGGTACCCGTCGGCGTCGGTCACCGGAGCTAGCTCCGGCTCAACTCGGCACGCACGGCCGCGAGCGCCGCGTCGATGCCCGAGGCGCCGGTGCCGGATCCCTGTGCCAGGTCGGGCTTGCCGCCACCGCGGCCGTTGAGCGGCCCGCCGAGCACCTTGACGAGATCGTTGGCGCTGAGCCCGAGATCCCGGGCCGCCTGGTTGATCGCGACGACGTAGGGCACGGAGTCGTTCTCGCCCTCGGCGAGCAGCGCGACGACCGCCGGGTCGGCGCCGAGCTTGCCGCGGACGTCGCCGACGAGGCTGCGGAGGTCGGCCGCGGAGACGCCGCCGGCCATGCGCTGTGCCACCAGACGGACCCTACCCACCGTCTCGGCTCCCGCGGCGGCGTTCCCGGCCGCGGCGCGGGCGTTCGCGAGCCGTGCGCGGTCGAGTTCCTTCTCGGCGGCGCGGAGCCGGTCGACGAGGTTCGCGACGCGGGCGGGCACCTCGTCGGACGACACCTTCAGCGAGGACGCGAGGCCGGCCATCAGCGCGCGTTCCTTGGCGAGGTACCTGAACGAGTCGAGACCCACGTAGGCCTCGACGCGGCGCACGCCGGAACCCACCGACGACTCGCCGAGGATGGTGACGGGACCGATCTGCGCGGAGTTGTGCACGTGGGTGCCGCCGCACAGTTCGATCGAGAACGGTCCGCCGATCTCGACGACGCGGACCTCGTCGGGGTAGTTCTCCCCGAACAGCGCCATCGCGCCCATGGCCTTCGCGGTGTCGAGTTCGGTGTTGAACGTGTTCACCGCGAAGTCCGCCTCGACGGCCTCGTTGGTGACCTCTTCTATCTGGGTCTTCTGCTCGTCGGACAGCGCGCCCTGCCAGTTGAAGTCGAAGCGCAGGTAGCCGGGCCGGTTCAGCGAGCCGGCCTGAACGGCGTTGGGCCCCAGCACCTGCCGCAGTGCGGCGTGCACCATGTGGGTGCCGGAGTGGCCCTGCGTGGCACCGTGGCGCCACTTGGCGTCGACGGCGGCGGTGACGGTGTCGCCCTCGACGAACTCGCCGGACTCGACGGTCACCCGGTGCACCCAGATGGTCTTGGCGATCTTCTGCACGTCGGCCACCGCGGCGCGCGCCGCCCCGCTCGCACCGGTGCCGGAGATGGTGCCGGTGTCGGCGATCTGGCCGCCCGACTCGGCGTACAGCGGGGTGCGGTCGAGCACCAGCTCGATGCGGTCGGCGGCCTGCGCCTCGGCGCCATGGGCCACCACGGGCACCCGGCGACCGTCGACGAAGATGCCGAGAATGCGGGCTTCGGAGGTCAACTCGTCGAAACCGGTGAACTCGGTCGGTCCCGCGTCGACCAGTTCGCGGTAGGCGCTCAGGTCGGCGTGGGCGTGCTTGCGCGCGGCGGCGTCGGCCTTGGCGCGCTGACGCTGCTCGGCCATCAGGCCGCGGAAGCCCTCCTCGTCGACGGAGAGCCCCGACTCGGCGGCCATCTCGAGGGTGAGTTCGATCGGGAAGCCGTAGGTGTCGTGCAGCGTGAAGGCGTCGGTGCCCGACAGCACCGACGATCCCGAGGTGGTGGTGGCGCTCGCCGCGTCGGAGAACAGCTTCGACCCCGAGGTGAGCGTGCGGTTGAACGCGGTCTCCTCGGCGACGGCGATGCGCTGGATGCGGTCGAAGTCGGTGACCAGTTCCGGGTAGGACGGTCCCATGGCGTCGCGGACGCAGGCCATCAGATCGCCGATTATCGGGGTGTCGATGCCGAGCAGCTTCGCCGACCGGATCACGCGGCGCAGCAGGCGGCGCAGGACGTACCCGCGGCCGTCGTTGCCGGGGCTGATGCCGTCGCCGATGATGATGGCGGCGGTGCGGACGTGGTCGGCGATGACGCGGTACCGCACGTCGTCGTCGTGGTTGCCCGCCCCGTAGCCGCGGGGCGCGATCGCCGCGACGAGGTCGATCACGGGACGGACGAGGTCGGTCTCGTAGACGTTGTCGACGCCCTGCAGCAGGCACGCGACCCGCTCGACGCCCATGCCGGTGTCGATGTTCTTGCGCGGCAGCGGGCCGAGGATCTCGAAGTCCTCCTTCGAGGTGCCCTCCCCCCGCTCGTTCTGCATGAACACGAGATTCCAGATCTCGATGTAGCGGTCCTCGTTGGCCTCCGGACCGCCGTCGACGCCGTACTCGGGGCCGCGGTCGATGTAGATCTCCGAGGACGGGCCGCACGGGCCGGGGATGCCCATCGACCAGTAGTTGTCGGCCTTGCCGCGCCGCTGGATGCGCTCGAGCGGCAGCCCGGCGACCTCCTGCCACAATCCGATGGCCTCGTCGTCGTCGAGATAGACCGTCGCCCAGATCTTCTCGGGGTCGAAGCCGTAGCCGCCCTGGTCCTGCGGGTTGGTGAGCAGGGTCCAGGCGAACTCGATGGCGCCCTTCTTGAAGTAGTCGCCGAACGAGAAGTTGCCGGCCATCTGGAAGAAGGTGTTGTGCCGGGTGGTGATGCCCACCTCGTCGATGTCGGGGGTGCGGATGCACTTCTGCACGCTGACCGCCCGGTTCCACGGCGGCGTCCTGGCGCCGAGGAAGAACGGGACGAACTGCACCATGCCCGCGTTGACGAACAGCAGGTTCGGGTCGTCGAGGATGACCGATGCGCTGGGCACCTCGGCATGTCCCGCCGTCACGAAGTGATCGAGGAAGCGCTTCCTGATCTCGTGTGTCTGCACTGCTGCTGTCCTTAGCTGTTCCGTGGCCCCTCGGGGATGAGCGTGCCGATCCCGCGATCTGCGCCGATGCTTCTCGACCGCATCACAGTACCGGTCGTCCCGGGTGCGCTCCGGGAGCGTCCGCGAGCCCGCGTGGTGACGGGCCGACCACGTCAGCCGGCGACGAAGCTGAGCCGAACCGAACGATTCGGATTGTCGCGGTTGAGGTCGACGAGGACGACGCTCTGCCACGTGCCCAGCAGCGGTTCACCTGCGGATACCGGGACCGTGACCGACGGCGCCACGAGCGCGGGCAGGACGTGGTCGGCGCCGTGACCGGGGGAACCGTGCGAGTGCCGGTAGCGCTCGTCGCGCGGCAGCAGTCGCTCCAGGGCGTCCACCAGGTCGTCGTCGGACCCGGCGCCCGTCTCGAGGATGGCCACGCCCGCGGTCGCGTGGGGTACGAACACGTTGCACAGGCCGTCGCCTCGCCCGGTGCAGAACGACCGCACCTCGTCGGTGAGGTCGACCGTCCGCCGGCGCCTGGTGTCTACGTCGAGTACCTCGCTGTGCACCCTTGCGAGCCTACGTCCGACACGCGGTTTGACGCCGCCGTTTATTTTCGCCTCGCGGGGGTACTTCTCTCCCACTCAATTCCCGAGCGAAAGCGAAGACCAATGACTCCCACAGGCATCATCATCACGATTCTCATCGGCGTCGTGGTAGGCGTTCTGGGCCGTCTCGTCGTCCCCGGCAGACAGCCCATCGGCTTCTTGGTCACGATCCTCGTCGGCATCGTCGCGGCGTTCATCGGCGCGTGGTTGGCCCCGAAGCTCGGGATCCCCACGGGGACGAGCGGACCCATCGACTGGATTCTGCTTCTGGTTCAGGTCGTCATCGCGGCCATCGGCGTCGCGATCGCGGCCGCGGTGATGGGCCGGCGCAGGACCGGTACGTTGCGCCGCTAGTCCCACCGCACCCGTCGAGACTGCGGGGAGATCGTCGATCCGGCCGGGATCGTGATCTCCCCGCAGTTTCGGCGTGTCCGCGTCCGGGGGTCTCAGCCCCGCCGGCGGCGGATGATCGCCCGCAGCTTGTCGAGCCGGCCACCGATCTCGCGCTCGGCGCCGTGCGTGGTCGGCCGGTAGTAGTCGACGCCCACCAGTTCACTCGGCGGGTACTGCTGCGCGACGACGCCGTCGGGATCGTCGTGCGGGTACGAGTAGCCCTGCGCGTTGCCGAGTTTCGCGGCTCCCGAGTAGTGCCCGTCGCGCAGGTGGGGCGGCACCAGCCCGGCCTTGCCCGCCCGGATGTCGCCCATCGCCGCCGCCAGCGCGGTGGTGACGGCGTTCGACTTCGGCGCGGTCGCCAGGTGCACGGTGGCGTGCGCGAGCGTCAGCTGCGCCTCCGGCAGACCGATCAGCTGCACCGTCTGCGCGGCCGCCACGGCGGTGGGCAGCGCCGTGGGGTCGGCCATGCCGACGTCCTCGCTGGCGAGGATCATCAGCCGGCGCGCGATGAACCGGGGATCCTCTCCCGCGGTGAGCATCCGGGCCAGATAGTGCAGCGCCGCGTCGACGTCGGACCCGCGGATCGACTTGATGAACGCGCTGACGACGTCGTAGTGCTGGTCGCCGTCGCGGTCGTAGCGCACGGCCGCCTTGTCCAGCGACTGCTCGATGACCTCCACCGTGACGTGCTCACCGGCCTCGGCGGCCACCTCCAGCGCGGTGAGGGCCCGGCGCGCGTCGCCCGCGGCCAGCGACACCAGCAGTTCGACGGCGTCCTCGTCGACGGTCACCCGGCCGCCGAGCCCCCGCGGATCGTCGATCGCCCGCCGCACCACCGCCCGCACCGCGTCGGCGCCCAGCGGTTGCAGCTGCAGGATCAGCGACCGCGACAGCAGCGGCGCGACGACCGAGAACGACGGGTTCTCCGTCGTCGCCGCCACCAGCAGGACGATCCGGTTCTCGACGGCGGCGAGCAGTGCGTCCTGCTGGGTCTTGGAGAACCGGTGCACCTCGTCGATGAACAGCACCGTCTGCTGACCGCGCAGCAGTGCCACCCGCGCCTGCTCGACGACCGCGCGGACCTCCTTGACGCCCGCGGTGAGCGCGGACAGCGCCTCGAAGCGACGGCCCGTCGCACCCGAGATCAGGGATGCCAGTGTGGTCTTGCCCGTGCCGGGCGGGCCGTAGAGGATCACCGACGCCGCGCCGGAACCCTCGACGAGCCGACGCAGCGGCGACCCCTGCTTGAGCAGGTGGTCCTGACCGACCACCTCGTCGAGGGCGGCGGGCCGCATCTTGACCGCCAGCGGGCTGGAGGCGGTGATGCCCGGGCCCGGCTCGGGGCCCGGGTCGTCGAACAGTCCGTCGGACACGAGTTCTGCTTACCACGCCGCCCGGTCGGAGATCACCCGGCGGGTTGGGTGACGAAGTCGATGAGTTCCTCGACGCGGCCGATCAGTTCGGGCTCGAGATCGGTCCAGTCGCGGACGCTTCCACGGATCCGCTGCCAGGCCCGCGCGATGTCGGCCTGGTCGCCGTGCGGCCAGCCGAACGCGTCGCAGACCCCGTGCTTCCACTCGGTGCCGCGCGGGATCACCGGCCACTCGGTCTTCCCGATCCGGGCCGGCTTGACCGCCTGCCAGATGTCGATGAACGGGTGCCCGACCACCAGTGTGTGCGCCCCGCCGGGACCCTTGGCGACGGCGTCGGCGATCCTCGCCTCCTTGGATCCGGTGACGAGGTGGTCGACGAGCACGCCGAGCCGGCGGCCGGGCCCGGGCCGGAACTCCGCGACGACGCCCACCAGATCGTCGACGCCGCCCAGGTACTCGACCACCACGCCCTCGATGCGGAGGTCGTCGCCCCAGACCTGTTCGACGAGTTCGGCGTCGTGCCTGCCCTCCACGTAGATGCGGCTGGCGAGCGCGGTGCGTGCACGGGTTCCGGCGACGGCCACCGATCCCGATGCCGTCCGGGTGGGCGCGGCCGGTGCCCGGCGGCGCATCGGCGGGTTGAGGATGACGGGCTTGCCGTCGACCAGGTAACCCGGTCCGAGTGGGAAGTTCCTGCGCCGGCCGTGCCGGTCCTCCAGCGTCACCGCGTTGTACTCGACGCCCACGACGGCGCCCACCCATCCGGTCTGGACGTCCTCGACCACCAGCCCGGTCTCGGCGGCGAACTCCTTGGACTTCGGCCGCCGTGCGGCATGCGGGTCGCTGGCGAGGATGTCGGAGCCGTATCGATCGTTCACGCGAGCGATCCTAGGAAGCCGGGCCTCCGAAACCCGGCAACGCCACGGCAGCGAGACCAATCCGCGACGAAGGGTCAGGGCGTGGGCTCGGTGTTGATGTCGAACGTCACGTTCTCGCCGTCGACCTGGACGATCTTCATGTGCGCGGTGTACGGAGTGTTCTCCGGACCCGTGAAGCCGCAGTCGAATTCGCCGCCGACCTCGGCCTTGACGCCCTCGGGGCACGTCACGTCGGTGGGCGTGAACTTCGTCTGCTTCGACACCAGGTCGACGATCGACTTCGCGGCACCGTCGGGCGTGATGGTCGCGTCGCCGCAGGCCGCCAGGGTCACCGCGACCGCACCGGCCAGCAGACCGAGGCCGACGCGTGCGCCGAGGGTACGAGTCATGGTGCGGAATCGTGCTCTACGGCGTGCGCGAGGTCAAACCGGTCAGGACAGCGCGTCGATCACGGCGTGGATGAAGCGCATCTTCTCCAGCACGGCGGCCGGCAGGACGAAGGGGTACAGGTCGTCGCGGCCCATCGAGCGGTTCACCATGTTCAGCGCCCACGACAGTGGTAGCCACATCTCGATGATGGTGTCGAAACCGCTGGGGCCCAGCACGCGTCGGTCGAACGTCGCACCCGCGGGCGCGAATCCGAACGACGCCGAGGTGTCCAGCGTGTCGCGGATGTGGAGGTAGTGCGCGAACGTCTCCGCCCAGTCCTCCGCCGGATGCATGGTGGCGTAGGACGACACGTAGTCCTTCGGCCATCCGGGGGGCGCACCTTCGCTGTAGTGCCGGTCCAGCGCATCCTGGTAGTCGAGGTCGGGATCGCCGAACAGCTCGCGGAACGTCGCGGAGTAGTCGGCCGACGGACTGACCAGGCGGTAGAAGTAGTAGTGGCCGATCTCGTGGCGGAAGTGCCCGAGCAGGGTGCGGTACGGCTCGGCCATGGCGATGCGCAACTGCTCGCGGTGCACGTCGTCACCCTCGGCGAGGTCGAGGGTGACCACGCCGTTGTGGTGGCCGGTGAACACCTTCTCGGTCTCACTGGACAGCAGGTCGAACGCCAGACCGAAGTCGGGATCCTCGTCGCGGCCGATGATCGGCAGCTTCAGCTCGGTGAGTTCGAAGATCATCCGGCGCTTGGCCCGCTCGGCGTTGCCGAACGCCGCCATCGCCTTGGGGTCGTTGTCGTTGGGCCGGGTGCGGGTCAGCGCGCACGACTCGCAGAGCTTGGCGACGGGACCCTTCGGCACCAGCCAGTTGCACTTGGCCGCATGGAGGTTGGCGCACAGCCGGTACTCGCTGGAGTCGACGGCGCCGGCGTGGTCGCTCTCCTCGCCCGGCGCGATGACGAGCAGTGCCCGGTCGGCCAGGGAGAAGCCCAGTGCGCTGCCGCAGTTGAGGCACACCGAATTCTCGAACGCCAACCGCTGGCCGCAGTTGGGGCAGTTGAAGTCACGCATGGAGCAGCCCACCCTCGAATGGCGCGACGTCCACCGACACGTCGATCTTGCTGCTGGTGGAGTCGGTGTAGATGATGCCCCGCAGGGGCGGTACGTCGGCGTAGTCGCGGCCGTAGCCGACGACGACGTAGCGCTCGTCGACCATCTGGTCGTTGGTCGGATCCAGTCCGAGCCAATGGTTCTGCGGTGTCCACACCGCGGCCCACGCGTGTGTGGCGTCGACGCCGACCATGCGTTCCCTTCCAGGAGGAGGGTCGGTCGCGAGGTATCCGGAGACGTAACTGGCGGCCAGACCGTTGGAGCGGAGACAGGCGATGGCCAGCCGCGCGAAGTCCTGACATACCCCTTCGCGGGCCTGCAAAACCTCGGCGACCCGCGTGGACACCGTCGTCGACCCCGACCGGTAGGTGAAGTCGGTGTGGATCCTGGCGTTCAATTCGCGCAGCACGTCGATCAACGGCCGGCCCGGCTCGAAACTCGGGGCGGCGTAGGCCCGCAACTCGTCGGTGATCTCCGGCTCCCGCAGATCGAGGGTGAACTCGGTGGCGAGCGCGCCGTCCGGGCCGACCGGCCGGGCGATCTCCCAGGGCGCCCGCGCGGATCCTCCCCCGTACTCGTCGGGCGGCGGGGCGTCCACCTCGACCACCGAGTGGCTGGTCACCGACAGGCGCCGGTGCCGCTCGGTGACGTGGAAGTACGAGTACACGTTGCCGTAACCGTCTCGGCTGGTGGAGCTGTCACTCGCTTCTGGGTCGATCAGGAGTTCGTGGGAGATGCACCGCTGCCGCCGCGAGTCACGGGGCGTCAGGAAGCCCTTGCCGTAGGAACTGGTGACGTCGTCGGAGTAGTCGTAGGTGGTGCGGTGCGTGATCTCGTACGAGCGACCAGGGTTCGGCGTCGGACCGTCGTCGAACGTACTCACGAGCGCTCCCGCTCCGCTTCTCGCTGGAAGGGTCTCACGGCATGACCCGCCTCTCGTCGGGTCCCCACAGCGGCTGCATGTCGCCGGGCAGCGACAGATGCGTCGCGGTGATGAGCCGCGACAGCTCGCGCAGGTTCGCCACGAGGCCGGTGAGCAGGTCGGCCAGTTCCCCTCGCCGGCCGTCGGCGGTGACGTCCTCCAGATCGGCGGGGTCTGTGCGGCGCAACCGCCCGGCGATCTCGTCGATCAGCCGTTCGGGCCGGGTGGATCCCGACGACGACGGCAACGCCTTGAGGTCGGTGCGGATCCGCTCGAACTGGTAGGCCAGCGAGCGCGGGTTCTGCTCGTCGAACAGCACCAGGTCGGCGACGGCGGACACGCTCACCTTGCCCAACGTGCGTCGCCGGTAGCTGATCGACGACTCGCACGCCACCAGCGTCGACTCGGTGATGGTCTGTTCGGCGCCGGGGTTGCGCACGGTGACGAGGGTGGCGCCCAGCAGCGCGGCGAGCCACACGGCGCGCTCGATGCGCTTGCCGATGTCCATCACCGTCCACCCGACGTCCTGGACCATCGACTCGGCGGCCACACCCGAGAGCGCGAGCATGCCCGCGAGCGTCTGGCTGTGCGCCGCAGCGAGATAGGTCTCGCCCTCGGTCTGCGAGTCCGGCGGCCCGCCGGTGGGATTGAGCGTCGTCGGATTCAGCACGGCGCGCTCCACTGCGGCGAGCACCATCCACGTGTCGTTGGACATCTGGTCGCGGACGGCACGCGACACCAGGCCGAGCCGCTCGACGGACTGTGCGAGCGCGCCGGGCCGGTGCCGGTCCGCGGTCAGCGACCAGAGGGTGGTGGGCGCCGTCGCGACCATCTCGGCGTCGTCGCCGTCGGCGCCGGTGTCCGTCCCGGTGATCTCCCCGAGCGCGGTCAGCAGCACGGGAACGCACTCGCTGCCCGACATCTCGCGCCGGTAGCGGAACTCGTGATAGCGCTCGCGGGTCACGACGAGCAGACGCGCCGTGCTCTCCGCGCGTTCGGCGTAGCGGCCCAGCCAGAACAGATCGGACAGGACGCGCGGTGAACTGATCGCCCGCGTCGGGCTGGGCGTCATCGCCGGCAGGTCCGGCGTCGGCGTCCGCTCGGCCGTCACGCGGGACGGCGACCGCACCCAGACGTCCTTGGCCGCAACGGTGTTCACCAGGTGGCCGGCATGCCCGGGCGCGATGAGGTAGCCGAGGCCGCCGATCATCGGCGCGTAACCGCCGCGCTGGGCGACGGTGAACAGCCGCATGCCGACCTTGCCCGCCGACAGCCCGCCGGGCTGATCGGTGGGGGCCGAGGAGAACTCGGGCAGTTCCTGGCCCACCCACTGCCACGGCGCCGCGGCGATCCGGGCGGCGAGCGACTCCAGGCGTTCCGCCGACAGCGCAGGCCCGACGATGGGCTCGGCGCCGTCGACGCGCTTGAGGACGAGCGACGACAGGTGCGTCAGCAGGTGCGAGCGCTCGACGTCGATGCCGCCCCAGTAGGTCTGGGCGCTGCGCAGCGCGGGCGTCTCCCCCAGCAGCAACTCGGCCAGCTCGGGCAGGAACCGTAGCACCGCAGGGCTTTCCAGGATCCCGCTGCCGAGGGTGTTGACCACGGTCACCGCGCCGCGGCGCAGCACCTCGACCAACCCGACGACGCCGAGCCGCGAATCGGCCCGCAGGTCCAGCGGGTCGACGAAGTCCGCGTCGACGCGGCGCAGCACGACGTCGACGCGCTTCAGCGTGCCCAGCGAGCGCATCCACAGCTTGCCGTCGCGGACGACGAGGTCGGCGCTCTCGACCAGGGGGAACCCGAGCACGCTCGCGAGGTAGGCCTGGTCGAAGGCGGTCTCGGAGTGGATGCCCGGGCTGAGCACCACGACGACCGGTTCCTCCGCCGACTCCGGCGCGGCGTCGATCAGCGCCAGCCGCAGCGCCTGCGCCCACGGCGACGCCGGTCGCGGTCCGACGCGCTCGTACAGATCGGGCACCGCGTGCGCCACGACGCGCCGGTCGGCGAGCGCGTAGCCGGCGCCCGACGGCGCCTGGGTCCAGTCGGCATTGACCGCGAATTCGCCACCGGCGGTTCGGCTCACGTCACAGCCGTGCAGGAACAGCGGGTGACGGCCCGGCACCTCGATGCCGCGCGCCGCCCGGACGTATCCGGGGTGCGCGAACACCAGCTGGGCGGGCAGCACGCCGCTGGTGATCGACCGGCGCGCTCCGTACAGGTCGGTGAGCACGGCGTCGAGCAGCCGGGAACGCTGCACCAGACCCGATTCGAGGGTGTCCCAGTCATCCGCCGACACGATCAGCGGAAGCGCGTCGAGGTGCCACGGCCCCGACGCAGGCGGATCCTCGCCGGGCGTGGCCGCGTTGCCCAGGACCGCACCGTCGCGGTCCACCTGGACGTAGGTGATGCCATCGTTGTCGACCAGCCGCCGGACCGTCGACCGCAGCCGCTCCAGGCCGCCGGGACCGCGCTCCACGACGCAGTCGGCGAGGTCGCGCCACGCCGGCCGCACGTCGCCCGCCTCGTCGACGAACTCGTCGTAGCGGCTCACCGAACCGTTGCGGACGTCGAAGAGCCCGCGCTGGGCGCGCACCTCGCGATACCGCGCCATGACCTCGTCGGCCTCGACGGGCAGCACCCCGCCGGCAGCGGACATCGGCTCTGGTGGGCCGCTTGCTCGAAGCACCATCACCGCAGAACGGTACGCACCCGACGCATGTCGAGGATGCCGGGCGCGCCGACGTCGGTCGACTGCCGGGCCTGCTTCTCGCGCAGATCGGCCATGTCGACGCGGCCGGGCGTGAAACCGGTTGCCTCGAAACGCCTGCCCCGGCGCGACTCGGCCTCGACCGCGTTGACCGGTGGTCCCTCGTACGAGCGACCGCCGGGGTGCGACACGTGATAGGTGCAGCCGCCGCGGGAGACGCCGGTCGCGGTGTCGACCAACTCGAACCGCAGCGGTCCGTCGACGGTGATGCTGGGGTGCAGTGCGCTCGGCGGCTGCCATGCCCGGTAGCGGACCCCGCCCACCTGGACGTCGGCGTTGTCGGTGGCCAGCAGCGGGATCGGGTGGCCGTTGCACGTCACGACGTAGCGGTGCCGGTCGGCGCCGATCAGCCGCACCTGCAGGCGTTCGATCGACGAGTCGACGTAGCGTGCGGTGCCGCCCGCCGTCGACTCCTCGCCGAGCACGCTCCACGGTTCGATCGCGCCCCGCAGCTCGATCTCGACGCCGTCGAACACCGCCGTGCCGATGCGCGGGAAGCGGAACTCGGTGAACGGGTCGAGCCAGCTGGTGTCGAAGTCGATGCCGTGCGCGCGAAGGTCGGCCGCGACGTCGGCGATGTCCTGGATCAGGAAGTGCGGCAGCAGGTATCGGCCGTGCAGGTTTGCGCCGTGACGGATCAGCGGGGCGCGCAGCGGCTGGTCCCAGAACCACGCCACCAGCGACCGCACCAGCAGCGACTGGACCATCGCCATCTGGTAGTGCGGCGGCATCTCGAACCCGCGCAGTTCCAGCAGGCCCAGCCGGCCGCGCGCACTGTCGGGGCTGTAGAGCTTGTCGATGCAGAACTCGGCGCGGTGGGTGTTGCCGGTGATGTCGGTGAGCAGGTGCCGCAGGGCGCGGTCGGTGATCCACGGGCCCGACGCCCGGTCCGCGTCGGCGTCCTCACCGGCATCGGGGTCGACCGCCGGCGCCTCCTCGGTCTGACGGGCGATCTCGGCGAACGCGATCTCGAGTTCGTAGAGCGCCTCCGTCCGACCCTCGTCGACGCGCGGCGCCTGCGAGGTGGTGCCGACGAACCGTCCGGCGAACAAGTACGAGAGTGCCGGGTGCCGTTGCCAATACGTCAGCATCGACACCAGGAGGTCCGGCCTGCGCAACATCGGAGAGTCGGCGGGCGTGACCCCGCCGAGCGTGATGTGGTTGCCGCCGCCCGTACCGCCGTGGGTGCCGTCCACCTCGAACGACTCGGTGGACAGCCGCGCCAGACGGGCCTGTGCGTACAGGGCCTCCAGCTGGCTGCGCTGCTCGGCGAAGCTGCTGCTGGGCGCCACGTTGACCTCGATCACACCGGGGTCGGGGGTGACGCTCATCGACACCAGACGCGGGTCCGGCGGCGGGCCGTACCCCTCGATGACCACTGGGCATTCGATGGCCGAGGCCGCCTTCTCGATCCGGCCGATCAGGTCGACGAACTGCTCGAGTTCCTCGGTGGGAGGCAGGAATACGTACAGCACGCCGTCGCGCACCTCGGCGACCATCGCCGTGGTCGGCAGCCCCTCGGCCTCCTCCACGGTGGCGTCGTCGTCGGCGTCGTCGTCATCGGGCAGCGCACCGCGCGCGGCCAGCGGGTCGCCCTCCGGCGTGACCGGCGGCGGCTCCCAGCTGATCGACTTCAGCGGCAGGCGCAGGCCCGCGGGTGAATCCCCCTCGAGCAGCACGATCCGGCCGCGGCGCAACCGCCAGTCGGCGCTCGCCCATCCGGTGCCGTCCTCGCGGCGGTGCAGCGGCAGGACGTAGGCGGCCGGTCCGGTGACCGACGCGTCCAGCGCCTCCACCAGGTCGGCGCGGGCGCGGGCGCCGTCGGCATCGGGACCGAGGTCGTCGGCTCCGGAGACGGGCTCGCCCTCGGGCCTGCGGACCTGCGCCGCCAGCTCGGCGAGCGCGTCCTCGAACGCGGGCCGCACCTGGCTGTCGGGCAGCCCGAGCCCACCGGCGATGCCGTCCAGCAGCCGGCCGGCGGCGTCCACGGGCGTGGCCGCGGTGGACGCCTCGGCGCTCCACGGGTCGGCCAGCAGCGACGCATCGGTCCACAGCGGCTGACCGTCGGCCCGCCACATGAGCCCGATCTGCCAGCGCGGCAACGGTTCTCCCGGGTACCACTTGCCCTGGTTGCGCTGCACCAGGCCGTGCGGCGCCCACTGCTCCTTCAGCAGCTTCGCCAGCACCGAGGCACGCTCGCGCTTGTGCGGACCGTCGGCGTCGGTGGTCCACTCCGGGTCCACCTGGTTGTCGACCGACACGAACGTCGGCTCGCCGCCGACGGTCAGCCGCACGTCGCCGTCGGCGAGGCGCTCGTCGATGCGGGTGCCGAGCGACTGGATCGCCTCCCACGCGGTGGGCGTGTACGGCAGGGTGACGCGCGGGTCCTCGTGCACCCGGGTGACGACGTTGGCGAAGTCGAGCGTGGTCTGGGCGGGCTCGGTGGCGCCGGTGATCGGCGCGGACGACGCGGGCTGCGGGGTGGCCGAGAGCGGGATGTGACCCTCGCCGGCGAACAGACCCGACGTCGGGTCGAGCCCGATCCAGCCGGCACCGGGGATGTACACCTCGGTCCAGGCGTGCAGGTCGGTGAAGTCGGCGGCGGGGCCGGACGGTCCGTCGAGCGCGGCGACGTCGGAGGTCAGCTGGACCAGGTAGCCGGAGACGAACCGTGCCGCCAGCCCCATCTGCCGCAGGATCGACACCAGCAGCCAGGCCGAGTCGCGGCACGATCCGATCCCGCTGCGCAGCGTGAAGTCGGGCGTCTGCACCCCCGCCTCCATGCGGACGCTGTACCCGACGTCGGCGTTGATCGCGTGGTTGAGCGCCACCAGGAAGTCGATGGTCCTGGTGCCGGTCGCGACGTGGAAGTCCTTGACCCACTCGGTGGCGAGGTCGCCGGGGCCGGAGCCCTCGTCGTTCTCGTCGACGGGTCGCAGATAGGGCTTGAGGTCCTCGGCGAGGTCACGCGGGTAGGTGAACCCGACGTGCTCGGCGTAGTCCTCGATGAAGAAGTCGAACGGGTTGATCACCTTGAGGTCGGCGATCAGCCCCACGGTGATGGTGAGGCTGCGAGTACGGGTCGGGAACACCAGGCGCGCCATGAAGTTGCCGAACGCGTCCTGCTGCCAGTTGACGAAGTGATCCGCCGGCTCGACCTGCAGGGAGTACGCCTCGATGGGCGTACGCGAGTGAGGAGCGGGGCGCAGCCGCACGATGTGAGGGAACACCTCGACCAGTCGATCGAACGAGTAACTGGTGCGGTGCTCAAGCGCCACCTTGATGCCCATAGCGACTGATCCCACCACACCGGCACCCCGGACGCAGAACCGCGATGGCCGCCGCCGCCGTCACGAGGTGGCGGAATGCGGTACCCATCGGCCCCGCGGACGCAGCACGAGGACCAGCACGCCGGCCACCACGATGCCGACGAGGTTTACCAGTAGCTGCAGCGCCGACTTGGCCGCGACGTCCCACTGACCCACCGTGGCGGCCACCACGGCGAATCCGGCTGCCGTCACCGTGTATACGGAGATGAAGACCCCGACCAGACCGGTGGCCCTCGACGACACCAGCGACAGCATGCCCGCCGCGCCCGCCAGCAGCGCGACCACGAAGGACAGCGGTCCCACCTGGAAGATGAAGTCCACCTCGTGCACGTTCTCGACGCGTTCCGGGGTCAACCAGCCGACCGCCTCGGCGCCCGCCGTGGCCAGCGCCGTGATGCCCATCGCGATCGGGAAGCCCACCAGCAGCGCCACCGCCGCACGGCGGGCGAGGTTGAGCCGGCGCTGCACGAGCGCCACCGACAGCGCGGCCAGCGGCCCGAATTCGGGGCCGAGCACCATCGCGCCCACGACGGTGACCGTCGAGTCGGTCACCACGCCGATCGCGGTGAGCAGACACGCCAGGGTGAGGAACAGGACGAAGGTCACGCTCAGCGTCGCCTCCTCCCGGGTGCGGCCGATCAGCTCGTCCCAGACCACGGCGTCCGCGGGGTCACCCTCCGCCCGGTCCTCGGCGCGGTGTGCGCGGGTGGACAGCACGGTGTCGAGGATCTCGAGCGTGATGGCGCCGCGATGCTGGATGTCGAGGTCCTTGAGGCGGCGGATCAGGTCGTTGGCGCACTCGCGGGCGATGTCGGCGGTGATCTCGTCGCCCTCGGGTTCCAGGGCCGCCCCGGGGTGCAGCAGCAGGTTGGCGACGCCGACCTCCGCCCGCAGGACGTCGAGCACGTCGTCACGCAGGTCGGCCGGGGTGATGACGCGCAGATGCAGCACGCGTCGACGCTATCGGGCCGGGGACGGTGATTCGACCGGGTTCGGCCGGGTAGCCGTGCCCCGACCATCAGCACCACCGACGAGGAGGACCACATGTCAGGAGAATTGAACGGACGCAGGATCGCCTTCCTGGCCGCCGACGGCGTCGAGAAGGTCGAGTTGGAACGCCCCCGTGCGGCCGTCGAGGACGCCGGCGGCAGCATCGAACTGCTGTCGCTGGACTCGGGTGAGATCGCCGCGCGCGACCACGACCTCGAGCCCGCGGGCACGTTCCCGGTCGACCGGAAGGTGTCCGACGCGACGGTCGACGAGTTCGACGCCCTCGTGCTGCCGGGCGGGACCGTGAACCCCGACAAGCTCAGGATGGACGAATCGGCCGTGGCGTTCGTCCGCGACTTCGTCCGCTCCGGCAAGCCCGTCGCGGCGATCTGCCACGGTCCCTGGACGCTGGTCGAGGCCGACGTCGTGCGAGGCCGCACACTCACGTCCTACCCGAGCATCCGGACCGATCTGCGCAATGCCGGCGCCACCGTCGTCGACCAGCAGGTGTGCATCGACGGCAACCTCGTGACCAGCCGGTCACCGGAGGATCTCGACGCGTTCTGCCAGGCCATCACCGACCAGTTCGCGACCACCCCAGCCCATACCTGACCGAGAGGGCGCCCGCCGCCGCCGCGGCGGTGCCGGCTACCGCACCGACGGCGAGGCGCCGCCCCGGGGCACGCAACCCACCGTCCACGACGGCGGCGTCCGCGGGGTACTCGAAGAGGTTGCCCGCGCTGGTCGGGACCCGCTCGGCCCGCTCGAAGTACGACGCCATGAAGCGGGCCAGCGCACGCCCGGTCAGCGTCGGGCTCATCGCGTGCGCCACGCGGGTCAGGACTGCCGCGGCGCCCACCGAGGTGGTGGGGCGGGGCCGGTCGGCGACCCGCACGATGGCGGCGGCGACCCGGCGCGCGTCGAGGACCGGCGGCGGCGCCGACAGCCTGCGCCCCACGTAGTTGGCGCCATGGCGGATGCCCGGCGTGTCCACGAAACCGGGATAGACGTCGCACACGTGGATGCGGGGATGGTCGGCGAGTTCGGCGCGCAGTGACTCCGTGAAGCCGCGGAGGCCGAACTTGCTCGCGCTGTAGGCGGCGGCGAACGGCGCCGCGGCGAATCCGCCCAGGGAGATCATGTTCACGAAGACACCGCTGCCCTGATCGAGGAAGACCGGCAGCGCCGCGTGCGCGTCGTTCATGTGGCCGATCAGGTTGGTGCGGATCACGCGGTCGTCGCCTCCATGGGGGTGTCGACGTAGCGGCCGACCGCGCCGACGCCCACGTTGCTCACCCACACGTCGATCCCGCCGTACTGCGCCACGGCCCGATCGGCCAGCGCACGAACGGAATTCACGTCGGTCACGTCCGTGCCGACGGCCACGGCCTCACCGCCGGCGGCCCGGCAGCGTGCCGCGACCTCCTCGAGTGCGTCGACGTTGCGGGCCGCCAGCACCACCCGGGCGCCGCGTCCGGCGAAGAGTTCTGCGGTCGCCTGGCCGATGCCGCTCGACGCGCCGGTGACGACGACTCGGATCGGCGAGGTGGTGGTATCGCGGTGGGCCATCGGGGGTTCCGTTCGCGTCGTTGGGTCGTGGATGCCGACCGCGGGCTACCCGGGGATCCGCGACGCATGCGCGGCGTCTGACGGACGACTCGAGAATCAATCTCCGACATCTGTGGGCATTGCACACGTCTGTGTTATAGATTCACACCACTGGATCGGAAAGCGCGTGTTTCGTGCATGTTTCCTCCCCGTTCCTGTGAAATTCTCACACCACGCAGTCGGACGAAGGGTCGGTGAGGTCGATGGACGGCAAGTCCCGCAGAGATCGCATCGCCCAGCGCGTCCGCGCCGACCACGAGGTCGGCTACGCCGAACTGGCCGCCGAGTTCGACGTCTCCGAGATGACGATCCGCCGCGACGTCGAGGCCCTCGAGTCGACGGGCGTCGTCCGCCGCGTGGTGGGTGGCGCGATCGCCGTGGCCCGCAAGGACTCCGAACCGTCCTTCGCGACGCGCGTGGCCGAGGCCGCCGAGGAGAAGCGGCACATCGCCGACGCCGTCGCCGACCTCATCGGACCGGCCGAGACGCTGATCCTCGACTCCGGCAGCACCGCGCTCGCCGTCGCACGATCGCTCAAGGGCCGTGGGCTGGGTCTGACAATCGTGACGCCGAGCGTGCTCGCGGCACTCGAACTGGTCGGCGAGCCGGACACCACGGTGGTGCTGACCGGCGGCGAACTGCGTTCGGGCGAACTGAGTCTCATCGGGCCGGACGCCGAGGACACCCTCGGCAACTACAACTGCGACACGTACGTCATGGGCGTCGCGGGCATCGACGGCGACCGCGGCATCTCCGACTACCACCAGGCGGAGAGCCGGGTGAAGCGGGCGGCGAGCAGGCGGGCCGACCGGGTGGTGGTCGCCGCGGACACCAGCAAGCTGGGCCGGGTCACCTTCGTGAGCATCGCGGCGCTGTCCGACGTCGACGTGATCATCACCGACGGCCCGAGCGAGCACCCCGCGCTGGTGGCGGCGAGGAGCGCGGGCGTCGAGGTCATCACCGTGGCGAGCCATGAGTCAGGCACCGTGGCGAGCCACGAATCGAGCACCGTGGCGAGCCACGCCGAACTCGGCGAGGCACGATGACGACGCACACGATCGGCGTCGACGTGGGCACCACCGGTACCAAGACGGTGCTGCTGGACACCGCGACGGGCATCGTCGCGCAGGCGGGTCGCGAGTCGGCGCTGCACTCCCCCATCCCCGGCAGCGCGGAGGCCGACACCGAGCAGTGGCATCGCAACGTCGTCGAGTCGATCCGGGAGGTGCTGCAGACCAGCGGCGTCGATCCGGCCGCCGTGGGCGCCGTCGCCGTGTCGGGCATGGTGCCCGCGGTGATCCCGGTCGACGAGCACGGCCGGCCGCTGCGCCGGGCCATCCTGCAGAACGACGCGCGGGCCACCGACGAGGTGCGGGCGCTCGCCGGTGCACTCACCGGGGTCGACCTGGTGACGATGACGGGGTCGGCCCTGACGCAGCAGTCGGTGGCGCCGACGGTGGTGTGGCTGCGCGAGCACGAACCGCAGACCTACGACCGCACCGCGCACTACCTGGGTTCCTACGACTGGGTGCTGACGGCGCTCGGCGCGGACGTGCACGTCGAACAGAACTGGGCGCTCGAGTCCGGGTTGTTCACCATCGACGGCGCCGTCGCCGCGCCCGTGGTGACCGCCGCGGGGATCGACACCGCGACGCTGCCACCCGTCCACCGGCCGGGCACCCGGGTCGGCGAGGTCAGCCGGGCCGCCGCGGAACTCACCGGGCTGCGTCCCGGCACCGCACTGGTGGTCGGCGGCGCCGACCACGTGCTGTCGGCCTTCGCCGCGGGAGTCAACGGACCCGGCGACGCACTGGTGAAACTCGGTGGGGCGGGCGACATCCTGGTGGCCAGCGACACCCAGATCGTCGACGAGCGGCTCTACCTCGATGCACACCCGGTACCGGGACACTGGCTGCCCAACGGCTGCATGGCGACCAGCGGCAGCCTGATCCGGTGGTTCCAGGCGCTGATCGGCGGCGCGGACCTCGCCGCCCTCGACGACGAGGCCGCCGTCGCCGCGCCCGCCGAGGTGCTGTGCCTGCCGTACTTCCTGGGCGAGAAGAGCCCCCTGCACGACCCGGATCTGCGCGGCACCTTCGCGGGCATGCACCTCGGACACGGCCGCGCCGACATGTACCGGTCGGTGCTCGAGGCCATCGCGTTCGGCTTTCGCCACCACGTCGACGTGTTCACCGACATCGGCATCGGTCCGAGACGGGTGATGATCACCAACGGCGGATCCTCGTCGACGCTGTGGAAGCAGATCCACGCCGACGTGCTGGGCCTCGAGATGCTGCCCGTGCGAGGGCACCCCGGGGCATCGCTGGGTGCCGCGGTGATCGCCGCGATCGGCATCGGCGCGCTCGACGACTGGTCCGACGCCGCCCGCTTCGTCGCGCTCGACCCGCCCGTCGTACCGGACCCCTCGCGCCGGGCCGTGTACGACGACGCCTACCGGACGTGGCGCCGCCTCGGCGACGCCGTGGCGCCGATCTCGCACACCCTGGCACGACGCACGACCCAGTGATCGACAACCACGGAAATGAAGGGAGCAGTGCCGCAGTGACTCACACCACCCGAACCACCACGACACACCGGCGGAGATTCTTCGGCACCGTCCGCCTCACCGTCCTCGCCCTGCTGGCGGTGCTCGCGCTGATGCTCAGCGCGTGCGCGGGCAGCGGCGGACCGGAGCAGGCGGAGGCGACCGGCACCGGTGAGGTCGGCAAGGACGTCTCCGGCACCGTGCGCATCCTGATGGAGAACGTGCCCGACACCGACATCGTGAAGTCGATGGTCGCGGACTTCAACGCCGACTACCCCGACGTCACCATCGACGTCGAGACGCTGACCTACGACCAGATGCGCGACAAGCTGGTGTCGAGCTTCCAGTCCTCGGCCCCGACGTACGACCTGATCGTCGTCGACAACCCGTGGATGGTCGACTTCGCGAACGCGAAGTTCCTGCAGCCGTTGGACAGTCGCATCGACAGCACCCCGGACTACGACGCGGCGGACTTCTTCCCGTCGCTGACCGACATCACCACCGTCGACGGGGTCCGCTACGCGGTGCCGTTCTACAACTACGCGCTCGGCTACATCTACGACACCGACGACCTGGCCCAGGCCAACCAGCAGGTGCCGACGAGCCTCGACCAACTGGTGAGCACCTCGAAGGCGCTGAAGACCGGTGACCGCGCCGGCATCGCGATGCAGCCGCAGCGCGGGTACAAGATCTTCGAGGAGTGGGGCAACTGGCTGTTCGCGGCCGGCGGCTCCATCTACGGCGACGACGGCAAGGTCACGCTGAACACGCCGGAGGCCAAGCGTGCACTCGAGGCCTACGTCGACACGTACCGGACGGCCGCTCCCCCGAACAGCTTGAACTGGAGCATGGACGAGGCGCAGCGCTCGGTGTCGGCCGGCCAGGCCGCCTCGATGATCAACTACAACTGGCAGCTGCCCGCCCTCAACGAGCCCGGATCCGGGCCCGCCGCAGGCAAGTTCAAGCTCGCCACGATCCCCGGCGGCAAGCAGGTGCTCGGTTCGTGGAGCTGGGCCATCCCGGCCAACTCCGGGGCGTCGGACGCCGCGTGGGCGTTCACGTCGTGGCTGACGTCGAAGACCCATGACGTCGCCCGCACCGAGAAGGGTGGCGCCGCGATCCGGCAGAGCACGCTGAAGGATCCGGCCGTGCTGAACAGTCCGCTGGGCGCCGACTACTACCGGACCGTCGAGGCACTGCTCGCCGACGCCGCACCGCTCACCCAGGGGCCCAGCGGCGAGGAGATGATCCAGGCCGTCGGCACCGAACTCAACGAGGCGGTGGCAGGCACCAAGAGCGTCGACGACGCGCTGGCGGCAGCACAGGCCGCCGCGGAGAAGATCCAGGGCTGACCGGCCCCCGGCCCGCACGACACCGACCACCCCGACGAAAGGAGCGACGACCATGAAGTTTCACCACGGCATGGTCGGTCCCCTCATCGCACTCTTCGTCGGGGTGGTCGGCTTCCCTCTGGTGTACGCGTTCTACCTCAGCGTCACCGACTACAAGCTGACCGATCGCGGCACGCCCGCGATCGTCGGCGCCGACAACTACGTCGCCACCCTGTCCAATTCGTCGTTCTGGCATGCGTTCGGCACCACCGCGCTCTACGTGTGCGTCGCCGTCGGACTGGAACTCGCGATCGGGCTGGCGTTGGCGCTGGCGCTCCAGAAGCAGCGCTGGGCACGGGATCTCACGCGGTCGATGTTGCTGGCGCCGATGTTCATCACCCCCATCGCCGTCGGACTGGTCTTCCGCTTCCTGCTCAACGACCAGCTCGGCGCCATCCCGCACCTGCTGCAGTCCGTGGGCCTGGACTACGACTTCTTCGGTCCGGGTCGCGCGTTGTTCACCCTGGCGTTCATCGACGTCTGGCAGTGGACCCCGTTCATGGTGCTGCTCCTGCTCGCCGGCCTGCAGTCCATCCCCGGTGAACCGCTCGAGGCGGCCCGGGTGGATGGCGCGAGCGGGTTCTACGTTCTGCGCCGGATCACCCTGCCGCTGCTCGCACCGGTGATGGTGGTGGCAATCCTGCTGCGCAGCCTGGACGCGATGAAGGTGTTCGAGTACGTCTTCGCGACCACCCGCGGCGGCCCGGGCACCGAGACCGAGACGCTGCAGTACTTCGTGTACCAGACGGGAATCCAGTTCTTCCGGCTCGGCTCGGCGTCATCGATGGCCTTCGTCGTCCTGCTGGTGGTGCTGACGATCATCGTGATCGCGTTCCGCCGCATGGACAGGGCCCGCACCGTCGAGGACGGCCGGTCGTGACTCGGGCTCCGCAGACGTCGACGATGCGCGACTCGACCGTGCTGACGGTCTGCCGCATCGCGCTGCTGTGGGCGGCCGTCATCACGGTGCTGTTCCCGGTGGTGTGGATCGCCGTGGCGAGCGTCAAGACGCCGCAGCAGCTCAACGATCCCTTCCTGCTGTGGTTCTCGCCGTCGATGGACGCCTGGCGCAACGTGCTGTCCTCCGACATCCTCGCCGCGGCGGGACGAAGCGCGATCGTCGCCCTGGTGACCGTCGGCATCAGCGTGGTGGTCGGAAGCATGGGCGCCTACGCGATCGCCCGCTACCGCGCCGGTGGCACCGCCACGCGGTTCGGCATGCTCGCCGCCCAGGTCCTGCCGCCGGCCGTGCTGGTGTTCCCGTTCCTGACGATGGCGTACGCGCTGCGACTCAACGACACCCTGGTGCCGGTGATCTTCGCGCACCTGAGCTTCGTCCTGCCCGTGGTCACCTGGTTCCTGATCGGCTTCTTCGAGGCGGTGCCGCGCTCGCTCGAGGAGCAGGCGCAGGTCGACGGGTTCACCCGGTGGCAGGCCTTCCGCCTGGTGGTCCTCCCCCAGGTGTTGCCGGGCATCGGCGCGGCAGGCATCTTCGGCTTCACCCTGTCCTGGAACGACCTGTTCTACGGACTGATCCTCGCGCCCGGCAAGGCGGCGATCCTGCCCGTCGCCATCGCCGGGTTCAACACGTTCCGCGGGGTGCAGATCGGCTCGATGAGCGCCGCCATCCTGGTCGCGGTCGTCCCCGTCGTTATCGCGAGCTTCTTCATCCAGCGCAAGCTGGTGCAGGGCATCAGCGGTGGCGCGGTCAAGTTCTAGGCATTGGGGTCACACACGTCATGGCAACCGTCCGCTTCTCCGAGGTGACCAAGTCCTACGGCGACATCGCCGTGGTCAGCGATTTGAACCTCGAACTCCCCGACGGATCGTTCACGGTGTTCGTCGGACCGTCGGGATGCGGCAAGTCGACGTCGCTGCGCATGCTGGCGGGCCTGGAGACCGTCTCGTCGGGCACCATCACGATCGGTGATCGCGACGTCACGCACCTGCAGCCGCGGGACCGCGACATCGCCATGGTCTTCCAGAACTACGCGCTCTACCCGCATCTGACGGTGCGGGAGAACATCGCCTTCCCCCTGCGGGCGACCAAGACCAAGCGGGCGGAGGCGCTGTCGCGGGCCGACGCGGTCGCCGACTCACTGGGCCTGGGAAAGCTGTTGGGCCGCAAGCCCAAGGACCTCAGTGGCGGCCAGCAGCAGCGTGTCGCGATCGGGCGCGCCATCATCCGCGAGCCGTCGGTGTTCCTGTTCGACGAGCCGCTGAGCAACCTCGACGCCAAGCTGCGGGTGGAGACCCGCACCGAGCTGCTGCAGATCCAACGCCGGCTCGGCATCACCTCGCTGTACGTGACGCACGACCAGGAGGAGGCGATGACCCTCTCGGACCGCATGGTGGTGATGCGCGACGGCCGCGCGGTGCAGGTCGGCACGCCGCTGGAGGTGTTCAACCGGCCCGTCGACAGCTTCGTGGCGTCCTTCGTCGGCAGCCCCAAGATGAACCTGATCGACGGCGACCTCGCCGACGGTGCGCTGACGACCCCCGGCGGGTTGCGGCTCGACCTGGAACGCGTCGGCGCGACGGGGCCCGTCACGCTCGGCGTGCGCCCCGACGACCTGCTGCCGACGCCGCTGGACGGATCGGACGCCCGCGTGACGCTCATCGAGCTGCTCGGACCACGCGCGATCGTCACGATCGCCGCGCGCGGCATCGAGCTGACGAGTGTGGTGGAGGCGCAACGCCTCTCGGGCATCACCGAGGGTGCGACGGTGGCCCTCGCGGTGCGGCCCGGCGCCGCCCACCTCTTCGATGCGCAGACCGGCCGACGCCTCGTCGGCGACGACAACGATGGGAGTGACCTTCAGTCATGACGACGACAGTGGTGGTGACCGGCGCGGGTTCCGGTATCGGACGGGCGATCTCGCAGACCCTCGCGCAGCGCGGGTGGCAGGTGGTGGTGACCGACGTCGACGGCGACGCCGCACGCACCGTCGCCGCCGGCCTGCCCGCCGAGGCGGGGGTCGCCCACGAGTCCGCGGCGCTCGACGTGACCTCACCGGCCGCGGCCACGGCCGTCGCCGACGACGTCGCCGACCGGCTCGGGCTGCACGCGTGGGTGAGCAACGCCGGCATCTCGTTCATGCACCGCTTCCTCGACGCACCCGTCGAGCACTACGACAAGACCATGGACGTCAACCTGAAGGGCGTCTTCGTCTGCGGCCAGGCTGCCGCCCGGGCGATGGTCCGTACCGGCACGCCGGGCGCGATCGTCAACACCGCGTCCATGGCGGGCAAGCAGGGTCGCGTGCCGTTCCTGGCCGACTACGTG
This sequence comes from Mycobacterium sp. PTI7, assembly GCF_056679845.1. Taxonomy (NCBI): domain Bacteria; kingdom Bacillati; phylum Actinomycetota; class Actinomycetes; order Mycobacteriales; family Mycobacteriaceae; genus Mycobacterium; species Mycobacterium sp. PTI7. The sequence continues at coordinate 1,504,435 of NZ_CM155252.1, read as the reverse complement.
GCGTCGAAGTTCGGCGTCGTCGGGCTGACCCAGGCCATGGCGTTCGAACTCGGCGAGCACGACCTGCGGGTGAACTGCGTCTGCCCCGGTTACGTCGACACCCCCATGCAGTCACGGGAACTCGAGTGGGAGGCCGAACTGCGCGGCACCACGGTCGACGGCGTGCGCCGGATGATGCTCGACGACACCCCGCTGCGACGCCTCGAGCAGCCCGAGGACGTCGCACTGGCCGTCGCGTTCCTACTGTCCCCCGACGCACGGTTCATCACCGGCGAGGCGCTGGCCGTGAACGGCGGCGCCTACATGGATTAGCCTGCGCCACTCCATCATTCTTCTGCAGAGAAAGGCACGACCTTGACCAAGACCTGGCTCGACGAGGTCTTCATCGTTCGCAAACCCGTCATCGCGATGCTCCATCTCGCCGCACTGCCGGGCGACCCCGGGTACGACGGGAAGGCCGGGATCGCCGCCGTCGTGGCGCGTGCCCGCGAGGAACTCGACGCACTGCAGTCCGGCGGCGTCGACGGCGTGATGATCTCCAACGAGTTCAGCCTGCCGTACCTGACGCAGACCGAGCCGATCACCGCGATCACGATGGCGCGCATCATCGGCGAACTGCTGCCCGACATCGCAGTGCCGTTCGGCGTGAACGTGCTGTGGGACGGCCGGGCGTCGATCGACCTCGCCGTCGCGACCGGTGCCCGTTTCGTGCGCGAGATCTTCACCGGCGTGTACGCCAGCGACTTCGGGCTGTGGAACACCAACGTCGGCGAGACGGCACGCCATCGCGCGCGGGTCGGCGGCGCAGACGTCAAGCTGTTCTTCAACATCGTGCCGGAGTCGGCCACCTACCTGGCCCACCGCGACCTCGCCGCGATCACGCGGACGACGGTGTTCGCCACGCTGCCCGACGCGATCTGCGTCTCCGGCGCGACGGCGGGCGCCCCCACCGACACCGAGGCGCTGCGCGTGGTGAAGTCCGCCGCGGGCACGGTGCCCGTGTTCGTCAACACCGGTGTGCGCGCGGAGAACGTCGGCACCCAGTTGGAGGTCGCGGACGGCGCGATCGTCGGCACCTACTTCAAGGAGGGCGGCGTGTTCGAGAACCGGGCACAGCGCTCCCGCGTCGAGGAACTGATGTCCGGGGCGCGGGAGTTCCGCAAGCAGCTGGTCTGACTCACGCCGGCGTGCGGCCGCGGAGCCGCACGCCGAGTTCCTCGGGAGCCACGTCGTGGCCGTTGGCACACCGGATCTGGACGCGGGCATCCGCGCCGCACTCGAGGTGGGTCAGCCGCAGGCGCGAGTCCTCGACGGCGTGCTTGCGTCCCCATTCGAACATGGCGAGCACCACCGGCATGAAGTCGGTGCCCTCCTCGGTGAGCACGTACTCGTCCCGGCTGCGCTGCCCCGGCTCGCGGTAGGGCCGCTTCTCGAGCAGGCCGATCTCGACGAGTTCGGCGAGCCTGGCGGACATCGCGGCCTTGGTCACGCCGACCCGCTTGGCGAAGTCGTCGAAGCGCGTCGTCCCGTAGTAGGCCTCGCGCATCACGAGCATCGCCGACTTGGTGCCGACGAGCGCCATGGTCTTCTCCACCGGGCAGCGGCCGACGGCCGACCAGGAGTCACGGTCGAGCAGTGGACCCTGCAGCACGTTCACGGAATCTTCCCTCCCTCTGAGTTGTTCTAACTATACCCAGGTGATACACATCTAGGTACATCTGAGAATACTCAGCGACGCGGATTTCAGGAGGACATCATGGCCGGATCGTTTTCGGATCGGGACGCAGTCATCGTCGGAGCGGTGCGAACGCCCGTCGGCAAGGGCAAGGCGAACGGTGCGCTGCACGACGTCCTGCCCGTCGACCTGCTGGCCCACAGCCTGCGCGAGGTGGTCGAGCGCACCGGCGTCGACCCGGCCCTCGTCGACGACGTGATCGCGGGCGCGGTCACCCAGGTCGGCGACCAGTCGGTGAACATCGCGCGCAACGCGCTGCTCGGCGCCGGCTTCCCCGAGAGCGTGCCCGGCACCACCGTGGACCGCCAGTGCGGCAGCAGTCAGCAGGCCATCTCCTTCGCCGCGCAGGGCGTGATCGCCGGCGCCTACGACGTCGTGATCGCATCGGGCGTCGAGTCGATGTCGCGGGTGATCATGGGCTCCAGCGTGCTGCCCGGCAGCGACCCGTTCGGCGCCGGCATGGCGGCCCGCTACCCCGACGGCCTGGTGCCCCAGGGCATCAGCGCCGAACTGATCGCGGCGAAGTGGGGGTTCTCGCGCACCGAACTCGACGAGTTCTCCGCGAACAGCCACGAGAAGGCCGCCCGCGCCACCAAGGAGGGCCTGTTCGACGCCGAACTCGCCCCGATCGCCGGCCTGTCGACCGACGAGATCATCCGTCCCGGAACCACCGTCGAGACGCTCGCCGGACTGCGCCCGGCGTTCTTCAGCGAGGGCTACGCGGCACGCTTCCCCCAGATCACCTGGGAGATCACGCCCGGCAACTCCTCGCCGCTGTCCGACGGCAGCGCCGCGATCATGATCACCAGCGGCGCCGCGGCCCGCAGGCTCGGACTGCAGCCGCTCGCCCGGATCCACACGACGACCGTGGTCGGGTCGGACCCGCTGTACATGCTCACCGGCGTCATCCCCGCCACCGAGAAGGTGCTGGCCCGCTCAGGTCTGTCGCTGTCCGACATCGACCTGTTCGAGGTCAACGAGGCGTTCGCGCCCGTCGTGCTCGCCTGGGCCAAGGACACCGGCGCCGACCTGGCGAAGACCAACGTCCACGGCGGCGCCATCGCCATCGGCCACCCGCTCGGCGCGTCCGGTGCCCGCATCATGACCACGATGGTCAACGCGCTGCACCAGACCGGCGGACGCTACGCGCTGCAGACCATGTGCGAGGGCGGCGGAATGGCCAACGCGACCATCATCGAAAGGCTGTAGCCGCGTTACGGATATATGACGTGGCAGGTAGAGCGCGTTTGTCGAATGTCGGTGGCGGCTATCAAGCGGCCATGAAGTTCACGTACAACACGAGGGGCGCCGCCGTTTTGGCCGCGTCGGCCGCGATCGCATCCGCCGCACTGCTGGCCGGTTGCAGCAGCGACGAGAGCACCGACGCCCCCACCGACACGTCATCCGTCTCCACCGCACCCGCCACGTCGTCCGCGGTCGCACCGCCCTCGACGTCGGCCCCGGCCAACCCGTCGCCGAACCCGACGGCACCGTCGCCCACCGGCGGCTCCGGTGGCGCGGGTGGCGGCGGCGGCACTACCTCGGGTGGCGGCAGTACGGGCGGAACCGGCTCGGCGAACCCGAGTTCCACGATCAGCGCTGGACCCTCGGCCACGCCGCCGTCGGTCGAGAGCACCCCGTCACCCCCGACGGGCAAGAACCTGCCCGGCTCGAACGCCGGCCCGCAGGGCACCCCGGGAGCGCCCGGCCGCAACTGATCCGAAGACTGTGCTGAGGGCCGTGATCCACACCGGATCACGGCCCTCATCGCATTCTCGACGCGCTACGAGGCGCGGACCAGTTCGAACAGCGGGATGCTGCGCGTGGTGTTGGCCTGATACTCGGCGAACACGGGCGCCCGCTCGATGACCTTCGGGTAGGTCGCGTCGCGCTCGTCGTCGGGCAGCTCGCGTGCCGTCACGTCGTAGGCGTCGGTACCCACCTCGATGCGGGCACTCGGATTCACGCGCAGGTTGTGCACCCACGCCGGATCCTTCGGGGCGCCGGCATACGAGCCGATGATCATCAGCTTGCCGTCGATCTCCATGTACGCCAGCGGCGACAGCCGTGGCGCTCCGGACTTCGCGCCGGTGGTGTGCAGGAGCAGCAGCGTGCCGCCCTCGAACGGGCCGCCCACCTTGCCGCCGTTGGCGCGGAACTCCGCGACGACGTTGCGGTTGAAGTCGTCGAGCGCCTTGGTATCCGAGACGAGTTTCCCCTTGTCGATCTCTGTCATGTGTGACTCAGCTCTCGGTCGTGGGTGCGTATTCCCGCTAGGCCGGGGTGTCGGCCTTCGGCTTGCCGTCGATGCCCGACTCCTTGCGCTGCTGCGGCGTGATCGGCGCGGGCGCGTCGGTCAGCGGGTCGACGCCGCCGCCCGACTTCGGGAAGGCGATGACGTCGCGGATCGAGTCGACGCCGCTGAGCAGCGCGACGATGCGGTCCCAGCCGAACGCGATGCCGCCGTGCGGCGGGGCGCCGAAGGTGAACGCGTCGAGCAGGAAGCCGAACTTGTCCTGCGCCTCGTCGTGGTCGATGCCCATCATCGCGAACACGCGTTCCTGGACGTCGCGACGGTGGATGCGCAGCGACCCGCCGCCGATCTCGTTGCCGTTGCACACGATGTCGTAGGCGTTGGCCAGCGCGGTGCCGGGGTCGGTGTCGAAGGTGGCCTCGGACTCGGGCTTGGGCGAGGTGAACGCGTGGTGCACCGCCGTCCAGGCGCCCGACCCGACGGCGACGTCACCCGATGCCGTCGCGTCGTCGGCCGCCTCGAACAGCGGCCAGTCGACGATCCAGACGAACTCCCACGCGTCCGGGTCGATCATGTCGAGGCGCTTGGCGATCTCGATGCGGGTCGCGCCGAGCAGCGCGCGCGCCGACTTGGTCGGGCCGGCGGCGAAGAAGATGCAGTCGCCGGGTGCGGCGCCGACGTGGCCCGCCAGTCCGTCGCGTTCGGCGTCGGTGAGGTTCTTGGCCACCGGTCCGCCCAGCGACCCGTCCTCGGCGACGAGCACGTAGGCCAGCCCCTTGTGCCCGCGCTGCTTGGCGAACTCCTGCCAGCCGTCCAGCGTGCGCCGCGGCTGCGACGCCCCGCCCGGCATGACGACGGCACCGACGTGCGGCGCCTGGAACACGCGGAACGTGGTGTCGGAGAAGAACTCCGTGCAGTCGACCAGCTCGACGCCGAAGCGCAGATCCGGCTTGTCCGAACCGAACCGGCGCATCGCCTCGTCGTAGGTCATCCGCGGGATGGGCAGCGGCAGGTCGTAGCCGATCAGCGCCCACAGCGCCTTGAGCACCTCCTCCGACACGGCCATCACGTCGTCGGCGTCGACGAAGCTCATCTCGACGTCGAGCTGGGTGAACTCCGGTTGCCTGTCGGCGCGGAAGTCCTCGTCGCGGTAGCAGCGGGCGATCTGGTAGTACCGCTCCATGCCCGCGACCATCAGCAGCTGCTTGAACAGCTGCGGGCTCTGCGGCAGCGCGTAGAACGATCCGGGCTGCAGCCGCGCCGGCACCAGGAAGTCACGGGCGCCCTCGGGCGTCGACCGCGTCAGCGTGGGCGTCTCGATCTCGACGAAGTCGTGGCCGGCGAGCACGCCGCGCGCCGCGGCGTTCACCTTCGAGCGCAACCGGATCGCCGCACCGGGGCCCTCGCGGCGCAGGTCGAGGTAGCGGTACTTGAGGCGCGCCTCCTCGCCGGGGGTCTCGTCGAGCTGGAACGGCAGCGGCGCACTCTCCCCCAGCACGGTCAGCGTCGTCGCGTTGACCTCGATGTCGCCGGTGGCGATGTCGGAGTTGGCGTTCCCCTCGGGCCGGGCCTCGACGACACCGGTGACGGAGACGCAGAACTCGGCGCGCAGCCGGTGCGCCTGCTCGAGGACGCCGGCGTCGCGGAACACCACCTGGGATACCCCCGAGGCGTCGCGCAGATCAATGAAGATGACCCCGCCGTGGTCGCGCCGGCGCGCCACCCAGCCGGCGAGCGTCACCGTCTGCCCGGCATCGGTGGACCGCAACGATCCGGCGGCGTGACTGCGCAACACGAAGACTCCTCGTCCTGGGGGGTGGTACTGGGAACGAACCGACTGATGAGTCTAGTGCGGGCGGTGCCGGGGTATTTTCGGCCCGTGGACCAGCACCCTCGCGGAGAAGCCGACGTCACCAGGATCGCCGTGGTCGGGCCCGGCGCCATCGGCACCACCGTCGCGGCGCTCCTGCACGAGGCCGGGCACGACGTCCTGGTCTGCGGGCGCACGCCGCGCGCCACCTCGGAGCTGCGCCCCGACGACGGCGACCCCGTCGTCGTGCCGCACCCGGTGCGCACCGATCCCGCGGACGTCGACGGTCCGGTCGACGTGGTGCTGCTGGCGGTCAAGGACACCCAGACCGAGGCCGCAGCCGGGTGGCTGCGTGCGCTGTGCGGCCCGGACACCGTGGTGTGCGCGTTGCAGAACGGCGTCGAGCAGGTCGAGCGGGTCGGGCGGTACTGCCCAGGCTCGACGGTGGTGCCGTGCGTGGTGTGGTTCTCGGCCGAGACGCAGCCCGACGGGTGGGTGCGGCTGCGCACCCCGGTGCGGCTCGTCCTGCCCGACGATCCCGCGGGGCGCGGCCTGGTCGAGTCGCTGGCGGGCCCACGGATGTCGGTCGAGGCCGACCCGGACTTCGTCAGCGCCGCGTGGCACAAGCTGCTCGTCAACGCCGTCGGTGCGCTGATGGTGCTGTCGGGCCGCACGTCGGGGACCTTCCGCCGCGACGACGTGGCCACCCTCGCTAAGGCCTACCTCGCCGAATGCCTCGCGGTGGCACGCGCGGAGGGGGCGCACCTGGACGACGAGGTGATCGACCAGACGGTGGCGCTGTTCGCGCAGCTGCCCGAGGACCTGACGACGTCGATCCTCACCGACCGCCAGCACGGCAGGCCGCTGGAGTGGGACGTGCGCAACGCGGTGGTGGTGCGCAGGGCCGCCGGTCACGGGCTGCCGACACCGATCGGCGACGTGCTGGTGCCGCTGCTGGCGGCCGCGAGCGACGGACCCGGGTAGACGACCGATTCAGTACAGCCCCTCCCACGCCGACCGCCTGACCCGGTCCGGGTCGGCGACGGTCTCGTCGCGGGTGGACCGGATCACCCGGGTGCGACGGTCGCGGTCGTCGTAGAGCGGCCACTCGCCGCCCTCCTGCACGCCGAGCCTGCCCTTGGCGAAGTCGAGCCACGTGCGCTGCATCCGCCGGCCGACCGCCGGGAGCACCCGACGGCCCAGCGGGTGCAGCTTGCGGCCCAGATACGACGAGTAGCTGTGCTGGATGTGGACGATCTCGCTGCCGTGCGTCGCCCCGAGGCCCAGGGCCCGCAGCGTCCAGGTGGTGTGGTCGAAGCGGTACACGTGCGTGGGGGCGCGGCCGCTGTAGGCGTCGGCGAACGCCCACGTCGGCGCGCCGAACATCGCGTCGGCGCCGATCGCCACCAGCGCGCTGCGCCGCGGGAAGGCGGGATACGCCGCGAGCACCCCGGGCTTGGCGTCGGGTGCGGTGCGTGCGAAGTAGGCGTCGATGCCGTCCAGCGTGGTCGGCAGCATGGGCGGCTTGCCCCACGCGAACATCGACGCCTCGTGGGTGTTGGTGCCGACGATCAGCGGCACGTCGGACACGGCGCCCATCCGCGCGGCCTCGACCGGGTGGTGCGGTAGCAGGTCCACCCCGTGGGTCAGCCCGTAGGCGAGCACCGGGCTGTCGGCGACGCTCTCGGCCTGCAACTGGCCCGCCGCGCGGCGCAATCGGCGCTGCGGCAGCGCCTTGACCTCGTCGACGCCGACGCCGAGCCGCCCGAGGAACTCGTGGGCCCGACGGGCCCGGGTCTCGCGGTCGGCGATCAGCGGCAGCGCGGGGCTCTGCGCGATCGCGCGGGTGAACAGGCCGCGAGCCGCGGGGCTGGCGAGCAACGCCAGAACGGATGTGGCACCGGCGGATTCGCCAAAGACCGTGACGCGGTCCGGGTCGCCACCGAACGCGGCGATGTCGTCCCGCACCCAGGCCAGGGCGGCCAACTGGTCACGCAGACAGAGGTTGTCGTCGAAGCCCTCGCCCAGGTCGCCGAGGTCGAACCCGCCGAACACACCCAGTCGGTAGGTGACGTTGACGACCACGACGTCGCCGTTGGCGGCCAACCGCGACCCGTTGTACAGCTGCAGCTGGCCCGCGCCGTAGACGAACGCGCCACCGGGGATCCACACCATCACGGGCAGGTTCCCGCGCGGGTCCGGTGACCACACCGTCAGCGTCAGGCACGCCTCGTCGCGGATCTTCGGATCGTCTCGGCCGCCGCCCACGAACGACCGGCCCTGCGGGGGCAGCGGTCCGTGCTCGATCGCGTCGCGCACGCCCGACCACGGTCGTGGCGGGGCCGGCGCCGCGAACCGGCGGGACCCGAGTGGCTGCTCGGCGTAGGGGATGCCGCGCCACACGGTGACGCCGCCCTCGACGGTCCCCCGCAGCGCCCCGTACCCGGTGTGCGCCACGGTCGGGTCCGTCGATTCACGCTGTGCGGCCACGGCTGAATCGTAGTGTGGGAAGCTGAACGCGGCTGGCGCCCAGCCTCCCCGGCGACAGGCCGGTGAACGACCGGTGAACTGGGACGGAGCGAGAAGTGACCTTCAACGAGGGCATCCAGATCGACACCAGCACGTCCAGGTCGAGTGGAGGTGGCGGCGGAGGCGGCGGCCGCGGCATCGCGATCGGCGGTGGCGTCGGCGGCCTCATCATCATGGTCGTGGCGCTCTTCCTCGGCGTCGACCCGGGCACCGTCGGGCTGCCGCAGGGCGGCACCGGCGAATACGACTCGCAGGGCGTGCAGACCCCCGGCTTCGACCTGAGCCAGTGCAAGACCGCCGAGGACGCCAACAACATCGACCAGTGCCTCGTGGTGGCCACCGGCAACTCCGTCGACGCGGTCTGGGCCCAGCAGATGCCCGGCTACACCCGGCCATCGGTCGAGTTGTTCTCGGGCAGCGTGAACACGGGGTGCGGGCCGGCCACCACCGAGGTCGGGCCGTTCTACTGCCCTCCCGACCAGACCGCCTACTTCGACACGACGTTCTTCGAGGAGTTGACCACCCAGTTCGGCGCCAGCGGCGGACCGCTCGCCAAGGAGTACGTCGTGGCCCACGAGTTCGGCCACCACGTCCAGGAACTCAAGGGCGATCTCGGCCGGGCCCAGGAGGACCCCACCGGTCCCGAGGGCGGCGGCGTGCGCACCGAACTGCAGGCGGACTGCTACGCCGGCGTCTGGGCCCACTACGCCGCCATCACCAAGCAGGAGAGCACCGGCGAGCCGTTCCTGGAGCCGCTGACCGACACGGACATCGCCGACGCCCTCTCGGCTGCGGCCTCGGTGGGCGACGACCGCATCCAGGAGGCCGCCACCGGCCGGGTCAGCCCGGAGTCGTGGACGCACGGATCGGCGGCGGGCCGCCAGTACTGGTTCACCGAGGGGTACCGCACGGGACAGCCGAACGCGTGCGACACCTTCAGCGCGCAGGACCTGCACCAGGGATGACGACGGGCCGCGGCGACGACGCGATCCAGCCCGACACCAAGGACTGGACCTGGGTCCTCGAACGTCCCTGTCCGGACTGCGGTTTCGACTCCTCGACGGTGAGCTATGCCGACGTGGCCGACATCGTCCGCCGTGACGCCGCCGACTGGAGCCGTCGGTTGACGGCCCCGGAGGCGACCGTGCGACCCCGGCCGTCGACCTGGTCGGTGCTGGAGTACGGCTGCCACGTCCGCGACGTCCACCGGATCTTCGAGCAGCGGGTCACCCTGATGCTCGCCGAGGACGACCCCGTCTTCCCCAACTGGGATCAGGACGCGACCGCGCTGGCCGACGACTACGCGTCGCAGGATCCGGCGGAGGTGGCCAGGGACCTCGTCGTGGCCGCGCACCGCGTGGCGGACGTCTACTCCGCGGTGCGGGACGGTCTGTGGTCCCGACGGGGGTTGCGCAGCAACGGAAGTGAGTTCACGGTGGCCACCATCGCGGTCTACCACGTGCACGACGTGGTGCATCACGCGTGGGACGTGCGGCCCCGCATCCATTGACCTCGTTGAACACATCTCGCTAATGTGTTCACATGCGCGATGCGGCGTCGGGACGGGCGGTCTCCCCTGCGTTGCTCGCCGCCACCGCGGACACGCTGCGCCGGCTGGGTCCGCGCCAGTTCACCCTCACCGCCGTGGCCGACGCCGCCCAGGTGTCCCGCGGCACGGTGCACAACGCGTTCGGTAGCCGCGACCACGCGATCAAGGTCGCGCTGGACCACCTCGCGTCGGTGTTCGTCGACGCCATGGCCGACGAGATGGCGGACGCCGACACCCTCACCGAGCAGATCGCGGCGGCCGCCCTGCTGGTGTGCGCTCACCGCCAGCGGTCGGGCCACCTGCAGGCCGGCGGCATCAACGAGAGCATCCTGGTGCTGCTGCTGCGCAACGTCGGTGACGACGTGGCCAATCGCGCCGTCCAGCTGTGGAAGTCGCGCGTCAAGGCCGCGCAGTCGAGCGGCGAGGTGGCGCCGGGCATCGACCCCGGCCGCGCAGCCGAGTGGATCGTGCGCATCCTGTTCAGCTTCGAGCTGCTCCCCCCGATGGGCGTGAACCTCGACAGTCCACGCGCCGTCACCCGCTTCGTGACCGAGTTCGCGGTCACCGGACTGACCGGAGGTCACCATGCCTGAGCCCGACCACGAGGTGGCCATCATCGGCGCCGGCCCGGGCGGCATCGCCGCGGCGCACCTGTTGAGCCGCAAGGGCATCGACGACGTCGTCATCATCGAGCGGGATGACGACTTCGGCGGGACCTGGCGCGACAACCACTACCCCGGCCTCGCGGTCGACATCCCGACCCTCTGGTACCAGCTGTCGTTCGCACCGAATCCCGACTGGACCCGACTGTTCGCACCGGGCCCGGAGATCCACCGCTACCTGCGCGACACCGCGGCCGCGCTCGACCTGTACCCCAAGCTCCTGCCGGACACCGAGGTGGTCCGCCAGCGCTGGGACGACGCCGCCGGCCTGTGGCGGCTCGACGTCGCCGACGGTCGCACGATCTCCGCACGGTTCCTGATCAGCTCGGTCGGCGGTTACGTCAATGCGAAGGACACCGTCGACGTCGAGGGGCTGGCCGACTTCACCGGAAGAGTGCTGCGCCCCAACGCCTGGGACGACTCCTACGACCCGCGCGGGAAGCGGATCGCGGTGATCGGCACCGGATCGAGCGGCGTGCAGATCAGCGCCGCGCTCTCCGGTCAGGCGAGCAGCCTCCGGGTGTACCAGCGCACGCCGGCGTGGGTGCTGCCGAAGGTGGACTTCGACATCCCGCCGCTGATGCGCCGCGTGCTGCGCCTGCCGGGCGTGGTGGCCGGGGTCAACGCCGCCGGGCGGCTGCTGATGGACGCGGCGATGATCGCGCCGATCGTGCATGTGTTCTCCCGGCTGCCCACCCGGCTGCTGCTGCGGGTGATGCCCTGGTACGACGCCTACTGCCGCACGCTGTACCGCCTGCTGCTGCGGGCCGTGGTGAAGGACCCGGCCACGCGGGCGGCGCTGGTGCCGCGCTACGGGATCATGGCGAAGCGGCCGGTGATCTCGAGCGCCTTCCTGACCGCGCTGAACCACCCGACCACCGACCTCGTCACGACGCCGATCGAGCGGATCACCCGCGACGGCATCCGCACCGTGGACGGACGCGACCACCCCGTCGACCTGATCGTGCTCGCAACCGGTTACGAGCTGTGGACCGACCCCGAGACCCACCGCACCGGCACCGTGCTCGGCAGCGACGGATTCGACCTCGCCGCGTACTACCGCGCCCACGGGCTGCAGAGCTACGCCGGCACCGCACATCCGCGGCTGCCCAACCGGTGGGAGATCGTCGGCCCCAACGGCTTCGTCGGCTTCGCGTGGCCGGACTTCGTCGAGACCATCGCCGCGCACGCGGTACGCGTCATCGACGAGACCCGACGGCGCGGCGCCCACGTTGCCGCCGTCGCTCCAGACGCCTTCAACCGGTGGAACGCCCTGATGGCGCGTCGCGGCCGCACCGCCCACCTGTACTTCACCGAGTGCAATCCCGGGCTCAACACCTACTTCGTGAACTCCCGGCGGGAGACGGTCTACCACCGGCCCCAGACCATCACGGGCTCACGGCGTTTCGCGCGGCGGTCACCGCTCGGCGACTACCAGTTCGCCCGGCGCCAGGCCACCGTCCGGCCGGCCGCGGGCATCCCGAGGGAGCGGACCGCATGACCGACACCCCGCTCGAGGGCCGGGTCGCCTACGTCACCGGCGCGGCACGGGGGCAGGGCCGCTCGCACTGCGTCCGCCTCGCGCGCGCCGGCGCCGACGTGATCGCGGTCGACGCGTGCGGACCGGTCGCCCGGCACAACGGGTACGCACCGGCGTCGTCGGAGGACCTCGCCGAGACCGTCCGGCTCGTCGAGGGCGAGGGCCGGAAGGTCGTCGCGCGCGAACTCGACGTCCGCGATCTCGAGGGCCAGCAGCGACTGGTCGCCGACGCCGTCGAACGGTTCGGCCGCCTCGACGTCGTGGTGGCCAACGCCGGCGTGCTCAATTGGGGCCGCCTGTGGGAGATCTCGGCGGAGCAGTGGCAGGACACCATCGACACCAACCTCACCGGGGTGTGGAACACGATCAGGGCGACGGTGCCCGCGATGATCGAGGCCGGCCATGGCGGATCGATCGTGACCGTCAGTTCGGCGGCGGGCGTCAAGGCCGTTCCCGGCTGCGGGCACTACTGCGCCTCGAAGTTCGGCGTCGTCGGCCTGACCAATTCGCTCGCGGTCGAACTGGGCGGCTACGGCATCCGGGTGAACTCGGTGCACCCGTACGGCACCGACACCCCGATGGGGAACGACGTGTCGATGTACCAGATGTTCGCCGACCACCCGACGTTCATCCACAGCTTCTCCCCCGGCGCGCTGCCCACCGACTCGCTGGCCGCCCCGGACCTGGTGTCCGACATCGTGGTCTGGTTGGCCGGCGACTCGTCGTCACTGATCACCGCCGCCCAGATCCCCGCCGAGAAGGGCTATCTCAAGATCTGACCGGGATCGGGCAGATCGGCCGTGACGTCGACCCCGGGACCCTCGAAGCTCAGGAACCCACGGATCGGGGCGGTCTCCGGCGGCGGGTCGGGGTAGCTCCACGCGACGTCGGCCACCACGTGGTCGCCGACCGCCGCGGCCCAGTACGTCGCCGCACCCTTGTAGTTGCAGTAGCTCGACGTGTCGGTGGTGCGCAGCAGATCGGTGCGCACGTGCCGCGGATCGACGTAGAGGCGTGGCGCGAGCGAGGTCTCGAACACGATGACGGTGTCGTCGGTGTCGACGAGCGTGACGCAGGCGACGGACACCGTCAGCCGCCGCCGCGTCGGTCTGCAGTCCACCCGGTGGTAGGGGTTGGGCGGATAGTGGACGAGGAGCCGCCCCTCCTCGAGCCAGGCGTCCACCGCCGACCACGGCACCTCGACGTACCCGGGCGCCTCCGGAACGGGCTCGGCCACGACGCCGTTCACCGCGTCGGCGGGAAAGGCGTAGCTCAGCGGTCGGCCCTCGCGGTGGACGAGCAGTGCGCGCTCGGTGTCGATGAGCGGCGCTCCGCCGCGGAGGCCCTGGACCCGGCGCGGATGCGGTTCGACGAACGTCATCGGACCCTCGACCGGAGGGGTGAACCACCCGGCGCGGCGTGAACTGAGCGGGCCGTTGCCCGCGACCAGGCTCACGTGCCCTAGAGCCGCGCGGCGGCGTCGATCGAGGTGTCGGTGGTGCGCAGCGGACGGATCATCGCGTCCTGGGTGAACGACGCGAGCAGGTCGCCGTCCTCGGTGTGCACCGTGCCGCGGACGTAGGACATGCCGGCGCCGACCTGCGTGCTCTCGTGGGTGTAGAGCAACCAGTCCGACCAGGTGAACGGTTCGTGGAAGCTGACGCCGATGGTCATCGGCGCCGTGGACACCGTGAGGTGCGCCTGGCTGGTGCCGATGCCCGCGTGGGCGCGCATCGTCGTCGAGATGCCGAGGTGGCCGGTGAAGTAGGCGATCAGCGCCTTGGCGAGGTCGTCGCGCGTCGGCACCGGATCGTAGTGCAGCCACGCATGCAGTTCGGGCGGCCCGACCTCGTCGGGGCTGTTGACGTCGACGACGTCGACCAGCCGGATCTGCCTGCCCCCCATGGGCATCGCGGCGTCGTTCGCCTCGGCCGGGGCGCTGACCGTGGGGCGCGGCGCCTGGTGCCGGATCACGTCGCCCGAGGGGACGTCGGTGAACACCGTGGCCGTGATCGCGCGCTTGCCGTTCTGACTGGCCGACACGACGGCCGTCGCGGTGGTGCGGCCCTCCGCGATCACGTCGATCGCGAGTTCCACCGGCGGTCCGACGAGGACGGCACGGGAGAACACCGCCGACACCGATCGGACCGACTTGCCGGGGAACCGCTTCGCAACGGCCACGATCGCCTGCGCGAGCACCTGCGTGCCCTCGACGACCTGACGCTCGTCGGCGCCGACGATGCCGGTCCGGCCGACGAACCGGTCGGTACCGTCGGCTTCCACGTCGAAGAGGTCGAGCAGATTCGCGAGCGTCCACGGCGTGGTCTCGGCCGGCGCGGTCTCGGATGACGTGGTCCCGGACGGTGTGGTCTCGGACTGAGCGGTCATGGTGTGGGCACCCTTTCCGTGCGCAGGGGGTTCCGGTCGCGGACGCGACGCGCGTGGCGCAAGCACACCACAGACTCCCGCGAAACGGTAACGTCGTTCTCGTGGTGAAGTCGACGGGACGCTCCCCCGCCGGGTCCGCATCGGCGGGCACGGTCGAGGAGGAGTCGCGCGCCACGCGGTTCATGCGGTCGGCGCTGGCGATCCTCGGCGAGACCGGTCGGGCCGACTTCACCGTGCTCGAGGTGGTGGAGCGCTCGAAGACGTCCCTGCGGTCGTTCTACCAGCACTTCTCCAGCAAGGACGAGCTGCTCCTGGCCCTGATCGAGAAGATCATGGCCGAGTCGACGCTGCGGTGGCGCACCGAGACCGACGCGCTCGCGCCGCCCGAGGCACTGCGGGCGCTGATCGACCGGATCTGCGCCCCGGCGTCCTCCACCACGCAGGACAGCATCAACCGCGGCCTGACCTTCTACAACGATCACCTGGCCGAGACGGTGCCCGCCGAGTACGCGCGCGTGCTGTCCCCGGTGAAGGTGCTGATCGGCGACATCATCGATCGCGGGGTCGCGGACGGCGTGTTCTCGGCGGATCTCGACGTCGACTCCGCCGCCACGCTGATCATGCAGTCGACGATGGGTTCCATGCGGCTGCGCGTGCTGGGGGCGGAGCTGAACGGCACTCCGCTCGAGGGCCGGCACATCTACGACTTCTGCATCCGCGCGCTGTCCGCCTGACCGTCGCACCCCCGCATGACCGCTCCACGAACCGGCTGCCCTCCGCGCGCTCCGAGTGGTAACGTCATTACCGCCAGCGATAACGTGACTTCCAGGAGACGGAAATGCCCGTGCGGACCACCAATCCCGAGCAGGTCCTCTTCGCGTCCACGGCGCAGGCGTTCCTCGACAAGGAGGCGTCGCTCACCCGCGTCCGCGAACTCCATTCGGCGGGAACGTCCTTCGAGGCCGACTGGTGGCAGCGCGCCGCGGAACTGGGATGGGCGAGCCTGCTGGTGCCGGAGGAACTCGGTGGCGGCAGCGTCTCCGGTGACGGGGTCGCCGACCTCGCACTGGTGGCCGAGCTGATCGGCCACAGCGTGGCACCCGGACCCCTGCATCCCGTCAGCACCGTCCTGGCGGGCCTGGTCGACGCGGAGAACGCCGCCTCGCACTCGTCGACCATCGACGCCCTGGTCGCCGGCGAACTCGTCGCCACCTGGGCGGTGTACGAGCCCGGGCGCGGGTGGGCGCCGGGCCGGACGACGGTCACGGCCATCCCGACCGACACCGGCTACCGCGTCAACGGCGTCAAGGACCGGGTCGAGGCGGGCCCCGACAGTGGCGTCTTCCTCGTCACCGTCACCGTCGACGGCGAACTCCGCCAGGTGCTGGTGCCCGCGGACGCCGACGGCGTGACGGTCGAGCCGCAGCGTTCGCTCGACCTGGTGAAGCGGTACGGGCGCGTCACGTTCGACGGCGTCGACATCGATGCCGGAGCCGTCGTCGGCTCGGCCGCGCAGACCCCGGCGCTGATCGCACGGCAGGCCCAGATCGCCCAGGTGCTGCAGTGCGCCGAAGTCGTCGGCATCCTGAACACGGTGCTGGACTTCAGCATCCAGTGGGCTCAGGACCGGCACTCGTTCGGCCGGCCGCTGGCGTCCTACCAGGCCCTCAAACACCGCTACGCCGACATGAAGATCTGGTTCGAGGCCTGCCGGGCCACCACCCGCGCGGCCGTCGCCGCCGTCGGCGCACGCTCCCCCGACGCCGACCTCCTCGTCGGCGTCGCCAAGTCCTACGTCGGCGAGCACGCGCCCGACATGATGCAGCACTGCGTGCAGATGCACGGCGGCATCGGCGTCACGTGGGAGCACGACCTGCATCTGTTCCTGCGCCGGGTCACGCTCAACCGTTCGATGCTCGGCACCCCCGACGAACACAACCTGCGCGTCTACGCGCTCACCGAGAAGGTGGAGGCCGCGTCGTGACCAGTGAGACCGTGGCGGCACCCGCCCAGACGACCGAGTCGGTGGCCGAGTTCGCCGAGCGCGCGCGGACGTGGCTCGCGGAGCACATGCCCCGCGTCGATCCCGCCAACCCGCCCGACGCCGACCGCGGCGCCGACGCACCCTGGCAGCGCGCCCGCGAACTCCAGAAGATGCTGTACGCAGGCGGATTCGCCGGCATCTGCTTCCCCGTGGAGTACGGCGGTCTCGGTCTGCCGATCGCCTACCAGCGCGCCTTCGACGAGGTGTCGCGCGGCTACGAACTGCCCCTGATCCTGAACACGCCGACGTTCACCATCTGCGCGGCGACCATCCTGGACACCGGCAGCGAGCAGCAGAAGCGCGACCGCATCTCCGCCGCCATCCGCGGTGACGAGATCCTGGTGCAGCTGCTCAGCGAGCCCAGTGGCGGGTCGGATCTCGCCGGCGTGATCACCCGCGCCGAACGCCGTGGCGACACGTGGATCGTCAACGGCGCCAAGACGTGGAGCACCAGCGCGTTCGCGGCGGACTACGGCCTGCTGCTGGCACGCACCGACTGGGACGTGCCCAAGCACGAGGGACTGACCATGTTCCTGGTCCCGATCGACAGCCCGGGCATCACGATGCGGCGGATCAAGCAGGTCGACGGCGGCAACGAGTTCTGCGAGGAGTTCTTCGACGACCTCGAACTGCCCCTCGACGCGGTGGTCGGCGAGGTCGACGGCGGCTGGGCCGTCGCCTCCCGGCAGATGTTCCACGAGCGGCGTGCGGTGGGCGGCGGATCGGAGTTCTCGAGCGGCATCGGCGCCGAGGGCGAGACCGACCAGCCGGTCGACTACGTCGCGCTGCTCGAGGCCACCGGCCAGTCCGCCAGCGAGCGGATCCGCGAGATGGCCGGACGTGCCCTCGTCCGCCGCATGGTGCAGGAGCAACTGGTGGACCACGTCTACCACGGGGTTCTCGACCAATCCCTGCCGCCCGCAGCGGGTTCCATCATCCGGATCACCCACGCCGAGACCATCCAGTTCGAGATCGACACGGCGCTCGCGATCGCCGGCAGCAGCGCCGTCGTCGACGACGGTCGCGGCCTGTTCCGCTACGGCGAGCGGTACCCGTCGCGGCAGACCGCCTCGCTCGGCGGCGGCACCACCGAGATCGCTCGCAACATCATCGGCGAGCGCATCCTCGAGTTCCCCCGCGAACCGGCAGCCGACCGCGGCGTCCCGTTCAATCAGGTGAAGCGCAACAAGAACTAGCGCGCCGGCTCGGCGACGTGCTCGCCGACGAGGTCGAGCAGCCGGGCCCACGCCCCGGTCGGGAGGTCGTGGCCCATCCCGACGATCGTCTCGAGCCGGGCGCCGGGAATGGCCCGCGCGGTCGCGGCGCCACCGGTCGGGTGCACCATGCGGTCGCGGTCGCCGTGGATCACGAGCGTCGGCACGTCGATGGCCGCGAGTTCCGCGGTGCGGTTGCCGGAGGCGAAGATGGCCGCGAGTTGCCGGTTGACGCCGTCGGAGGTCGGATCGCGGTCCCACGCCTCACCGGCCTTGTCGGCCACCCACTCGGCGTCGAACGGGAAGCCGTGCGAACCGATGTGGCGGAACGTCGCCAGGGCGCCATCCACGGCCTGCTGACGCGTGCGGGCAGGCTTCGACCTGGCCAGCAACCACCACGTCGACGGCGCGGGCCTGCCGATCCGCGGGGCGCCTGTGGTCGACATGATCGACGTCAGGGTCCGGACCCTGCCGGGATGTTGCGCGGCCACGGTCTGACCGATCATGCCGCCCATCGAGACGCCCACGAGATGCGCGTCGCTATGACCGAGCGCGTCCAGCAGCCCCACGGTGTCACGGGCCATGTCGCCCAGGTGGTACTGGCGCGGGTGGTTGCCGCCGCGCAGCGTCGCGACGGGCCCCGGCGCGGGGAAGTCCAGGTGCGTCGACCGCCCGACGTCGCGGTTGTCGAACCTGATGACTCGGTGTCCACGCTGGGCCAGCGCCGCGGCGAAACCCGCGGGCCAGGTGTGCTTCTGCTGGCCGAGGCCGGCGATCAGCACCACGGGCGGGTCACCGGGGTCGCCGAAACCGTCGTGGCACAGCGTGATTCCGCGGCCGACGTCGACCAGTTCCTCGGTGACCGTCTCGTCGGCGCTCATGCCGACACCCGGGCCCGATCGGCCGTCGTGACGTCGCGGGGCGTCCGGCGGCGGTAGACGATCGCACGTCCGCCCCGCCCCGGCGCACTCGCGACGCCACGGGAACGGACGGGTTCGGCGTCGGCGTAGGTGGTGCGGAACTCGAACTCGCGCAACAGGGTCTGCAACGTCACCATCATCTCCATGTTCGCGAACGCGGCGCCGATGCACCGCCGGACGCCGCCACCGAACGGGATCCAGGCGTGGTTCTCCGGCGGGTTGCCCACGAAGCGGTCGGGGTCGAACGCGTCGGCGTCGCGGAAGCTGCGCTCGGCGGCGTGGGCCAGCGAGATGCTCACCAGGATTACCTGCCGCTCGGGCAGCACGTACTCGCCCAACCGGATGCGCTGCTTGGTCACGCGCGCGAACCCGTTGATCACCGGCCGGACGCGCTGCACCTCGAAGACGGTGGCCTGCAGCAGGTCCGAATCGCCGCGCGCGGCCTCGTCGGCGAGGCGTGCGAGCAGGCGGGGATGGCGGGTGATCCGCTCGACCGCCCACGCCAGCGTGGTCGCTGTGGTCTCGTGGCCCGCGGCGAGCAGGGTGAGCAGTTCGTCGGCCACGTGGTCGTCGGTGATCGACGACCCGTCGTCGTAGCGCGCCGACAGCAGCATCGCGAGCACGTCGCCGCGGTCGGCGACGTCGGGATCCCGGCGGGCGTCGGCGATCAGTCGGGCGACCACCGCGTCGTACCGGCGGCGCATCGTCTCGACCCGGCCCCACGGACTCCGCGGGCCGTAGTCGCGCCGGAAGACCGGCGGCAGGACGGCCAGCCGGGACGCCTGGAGCACCATCGGCGGCAGCAGCTCGCGCAGCTCCTCGAGCTCCGCGCCGTCGGCGCCGAACACCGCGCGCAGGATCGCGTTGAGGGTGATCCGCATCATCGCGGGCAGCGTCTCGAACTCCTCACCGTCGGCCCAGCCCGCGCTCTCGCGGCGGACCTCCTCGGCGATGATGTGCTCGTAGCCCTGCATCCGCTTGCCGTGGAACGGCGGGACGAGCAGTTTCCGACGGGCGCGGTGTGCCTGACCGTCGAGGCTGAACGTCGACCCGGGGCCGAGTACCTCCCCGAGGGTTCCCGCCCGACCGATCAGGTCGGTGTTCATCGTGAACACCTCCTTGACCAGTGCCGGATCGCTCACCACCACCGTCGACCCGAAGATCGGCAGGTTGAGTACGAACTCCGAGCCGTGCCTGCGACCCAGCAGCGCCATGGCACGGTCGCGGGCGGTCAGGAAGCCGATCCCCTGCACCAGCTTCGGGATGCGCGGCGACGGGGGTAGCCGCACCGGTTCAGTCGTTGCCTCAGCCACGTCGCTCGACCTCCATCGATTCGGTACACGGCAGTACCGACTGACGGTACGGATCGGTACCGAGTAACGCAAGGTCACCCGCCGTCAGTCCTGGCGGTGGCCCTGCCAGAAGTCGACGAGCACGGCTGCGCCGGCCGCCGGGTCCTGCGTCATCCACCAGTGGCCGAGACCGTCGAGAACCTCCACCCGGGCGCCCGCTCGGGCGGCCGCGCGCCGCCTCTGCTCGTCGGTGCCCACGTAGTCGTCGTCGGTGGGCAGCAACGCCAGACCCGGTCGTGCCGCGGCCTTCTCGAGATCCCCGCCGGCCCGGGCCGCCCGGGGCTGGGCCGCCGAGCGGTAGAGCGTCAGGATCGAGCGGCCCATCGCCTCGTCGATCCCCGGCGCGACGCGTTCGGCGATCTCCGCCGCCATGCCCCCGGCCACCAGGAATCCCGCACGGTCGTCGACGGCCATCGCGGCGAGCCCCGCCACCACGCCCTCGCCCACCTCCGGGGTCTGCCACTGCTGCGCGAGGTCGTGCCACACGTACTCCTCGTCGAACACGCCGGGCACGTCGGAGACCCACGTCCGGATCAGGTCGGGGCGCGTCATCGCCACGTTCAGGACGTGTCCGCCACCCCAGTCGTGGCCGACGAGGTCGACGGGTCCGCCGATCGCCTCCAGTTCGCCGACCAGCCAGTCGCGGTAGCCGTGCATCGTGGCGTCGAACCCGTCCGGCACGTCGGCGCCGAACCCCGGCGGCGACAGCCGGCGGACGTCCGTCTCACCGCGCTCGGCGAGGTGCTCGACGAGCAGGTCCCACACGGCGGCGGTTTCGGGCACTCCGTGGACCAGGACGACGGGCATGGACTCTCCTCGGGATCGACGGCGGTGGCCCACGCAACATAACGCGTCACGCGGGCGCGCTCAGCGCTGTCGGGTGGGCCGCACGATCATCTCGCTGACGTCGACGCCCTCGGGCTGGCCGACGGCGTAGGCGACCGCGTCCGCGATCGCCTCCGGCGCGATGGCGTTGCGGCGGTAGTCGTCCATCACCGCCTGTGCGACCGGATCCGAGATGGTGCTCGCCAGCTCGGATTCGACGACGCCCGGGGAGATCGTGGTGACGCGGATGCCGGGGGCGGACTCCTGACGCAGCCCCTCGGTGATCGCCCACGCGGCGTACTTGGTGCCGCAGTACACCGCGGCCGTCGGGCTCACCTCGTGCGCCCCGATCGACGCCATGGTGACGACGTGGCCGCGGTCCTGCCGGGTGAAGTGCGGGAGCACCGCGGAGATCGAGTGCAGCAGCCCGCGGACGTTGACGTCGATCATCCGGTCCCACTCCTCGACCAGGCCCGCATCGAGGCGCGACAGCGGCATCACGCCCGCGTTGGCGACCAGCACGTCGATGCGGCCGTGGCGCGCGACGGCGTCGTCCACCACCGTGCGGACGGCGGCGGCGTCGGTGACGTCGAGGGTGACGGGCTCGATGCCGGGCCGGGTGGCCGCGAGGTCCGCCAGCAACTCTGCCCGTCGGGCGGCGGCCAGGACGTGGAATCCGTCGGCGGCGAGGCGGCGTGCCACCGCATGGCCGATGCCACTGCTGGCGCCGGTCACCAGGGCGATGGGGGTGTCGTGTTCGGTCATGTCGGGTGTCCTCTCGGGAGTCGGGTGTCGCGTCGGGATCCATGCTGACCTTGACGCGCGCCCGCCCACCAGGCCCCGTCGTACCTGGGTGCGACACACCCAGGCACGTCGGCGCGGTGCGTCGTAACGTGTTGCCATGACTGGCGAACTCGGCGACTTCCTGCGGGCCGGACGGTCCCGCGTCACCCCCGAGCAGGCCGGCCTGCGGGCGGCGGCGCGCGAGACCCGCCGCGTCCCCGGACTGCGACGCGAAGAGGTGGCGATGCTGGCCGGCCTCAGCATGGACTACTACACCCGGCTGGAGCAGGGCCGGGAACGACGGCCGTCGCCGCAGGTGCTCGAGGCGCTGGCCGCGGCGCTCCGGTTCGACCACGACGCCCGGGCGCACCTCTACCGGCTCGCCGAGGCGACGCCCGTCGCCCGCGAGCCCCGGACCGACGGGATCGGAGAGGACCTGACCGAGCTGATGGCGGCGTGGCCGAACAACCCGGCGGTCGTCTTCGACCGCGCCTACGACGTGGTGGCCGCCAATCCGATTGCCGACGCGCTCTTTTGCGGGTGGCGGCACTCGCGGAACCTGCTGCACGTCGTGTTCACGGACCCGGCTGCGCGCACCTTCTACCGCGACTGGCCGGAGGTCGCCGCGGACGCCGTCGCGGGTTTCCGGCTCGGCCACGGCCACGACCCGGGCAATCCGCGGGTGCGCGAGGTCCTGGCCGACATGCTGGAGGCCAGCCCGGAGTTCGCCAGACTGTGGTCCGAACACCGAGTGCGGGGAAAGTCGCTGCAGCGCAAGCACTTCGTGCATCCGGACGTCGGACCGGTTGAGCTGACCATGCAGGCCTTCGAGGTGCGCGCCAGCCCGGGCCGCGAACTCGTCGTCTATCACGCCGCGGCGGGGTCGCCCAGCGCCGAAGCCCTCGCCCTGCTCGGCTCGCTGGCCGCCTCCACCGAGACCTCAGAACAGCGTCGGCTGTAGCTCCGCCACCGCCGCCGGCGGGGGCGGCGGCGGCGCGCTGACGTAGCGGAACGGCCGGTCGCCACCGGTGAGGCGGTGGCGCCGCAGGAGCGGAGCCGCCTTCTCGCGCAACCCGTCCCGGTAGTCCTGCGGCAGGTACGCCCCCCGCCGGTAGAGGTCGCGGTAGCTCGGCACCAGGTCGGGTCGCGTCCGCTCGAGCCACGACATGAACCACCCGCGCGTCGACCCGCGCAGGTGCAGCCCGAACACCGTCGCCCCCGTCGCCCCGGCCGCGGCGACGTCCGCCAGCAGCGCGTCGAGCTGATCCGCGCCGTCGGTCAGGTGCGGCAGCACGGGGGCCACCATCACGTGACAGGGCAGGCCGGCGTCCCGGATGGCCCGGATCATCGCCAGTCGGGCACGCGGCGTGGGCGTGCCCGGCTCGAGGGCCAGGTGGAGTTCGGGGTCGCCGACGGCGAGGGACACCGCGATCCCGACCTCGACGTGCCGCGCGGCGTCGGCGATCAGCGGCAGATCGCGTTGCAGCAGTGTGCCCTTGGTCAGGATGGACATCGGCGTCCCGGAGTCGGCCAGCGCCGCGACGATGCCCGGCATCAGCGCGTAGCGGCCCTCGGCTCGCTGATAGGGGTCGGTGTTGGTGCCCAGCGCGACCGTCTCCCGCGTCCACGACGGACGGCGCAGCTCGCGTCGCAGCACCTCGGCGACGTTGGTCTTGACCACCAGCTGGGTGTCGAAGTCCTCGCCGGAGTCGAAGTCGAGGTACTCGTGGGTGGGCCGGGCGAAGCAGTACCGACACGCGTGGCTGCAGCCGCGGTAGCCGTTGACGGTGAACCGGAACGGGAGGTTCGTCGAGTCCGGCACCTTGTTCAGCGCCGACTTGCACAGCACCTCGTGGAAGGTGATCCCCTCGAACTGCGGCGTCCGCACCGACCGGACGAGGCCCAGCCGGGCCAGCCCGGGCAGCGCGCCGTCGTCGACCTCGATCCCCTGCCCGTCCCATCGCATGCGTCCATTCGAACGCACGTTCGATGCGATGTCAATGACCCCTGGCGGTCGCCGCGTCGACGAGTGCCGTCGCGATCCGCCGGCCCGTCGTGGACCGTCGGCGGCGCGGGTCCCGCAGCCGCATCGCGAGTTCACCGGACACCACCAGCAGGATCTCCTCGGCGAGGTCGTCGGGATCGTCGCAGGGCAGCGCCGCCGCGAGCCCCTCGAGCGTGCGCCGCATGTGTTCGGTGTCGCGGGCGAGGGCGTCGACGATCTCGGCGGGCGGGTCGGCGAGTTCCGCGGCCGTACCCAGGAACGCGCACCAGCGCGCGCCGTCGGGGCGGGCGGCGAATCCGTCGATGGCGTCGAAGACCGCCAGCAGCCGCCCGCGGCCGTCGGGCGCCCCGGCCACCGCGTCGTCCCAGACCTGCCGCCACCGGTCGTGGCGCCGCTCGAGCGCGGCGCCGATCAGGGCCTCCTTGCTGCGGAAGCCGCGGTAGAGCGTCGCCGCGGAGACGCCCGCGCGGGCGAGCACCGCGTCGACCGGCGTGGCCTCGATGCCCCGGGAGAAGACCAACTCGTCGACGGCGTCGAGCAGCTTGTCCTCCGAGGACTTGCGCAGTGGCATGGCGGACGCCCTAGACTCGTCGAAGTGAAACGATCGTTTTCGTTGGAGAGTCTACGCACGGCGGGCGTCATCGCGTCGGGGACGGCGTTCATCGCCGCCGCCTACGGCCTGGTGCGGCTGGCCTACGGGCTGTTCCTGCCCGACGTCCAGCGGGACCTGCCCCTCGACCCCACGATGGCCGGCGTGGTGTCGTCGGGGTCGTCACTGGCGTACTGCGTGGCGGCGGCGATCGGCTTCGTCCTCGGTCGCCGACTGCCGCGCACGCTCGTCCTGGCCGCGACCACCGCGGCCTGCCTCGGCGTGTGGGGAATGGCGGCCGCCGACGGCATCGCCGTGTTCGGCTGGAGTGCGGTGATCAGTTCCGCCGCAGCGGGTTTCGCCTCACCCGCCCTGGTGACCATCGTGGCGCGCAACGTCGGCGGGCGCCGGCTCGACAGCGCCCAGGCGATGGTCAACGGCGGCTCGGGACCGGGGCTGGTGGTCTCCGGGCTGCTCGCCCTGCTCCTGCTCCCCGACTGGCGGACGGCCTGGATCCTCATCGGCGTGCTGACCGCCGCCCTGGCCGCGGCCCTGCTGGTCGTGGACCGCGGACCGTCGTCGGCGCACGGCGACGCGCCCGCCCCGCCGTCCACGGCGTGGGTCCGCGCCCACGCGCTGCCGCTGGCGGCCGCCCTCGCGATGGGCGCCGGGTCGAGCGCCACGTGGATCTACGGTCGCAGCCTGCTCGTCGAGGCGGGCGCCGGATCGGAGCGCGCCACCGTCGTCGCGTGGATCGTCCTCGGCATCGGCGCCACCGCGGTGATCGCCACGGCCGGACCCGTGTCGACGCTGGCCCCGGCTCGCGCCTGGGTGCTCAGCTGCTCGCTGATGACCGGCGGCACCGCACTGCTCGCCGTCGCGCCGCAGGTTCGGGTCGTGACCCTGGTCGCCTGCCTCGCGTTCGGCTGGGGATTCACGGCGGGCACCTCGGCGCTGATCAGCTGGACGTCCGTCATCGACCCGACGAGGTCGGCGGCGGGCACCGCGATGCTGTTCGTGGCGCTCGTCCTCGGCCAGGCCGCAGGCGCCGGGTTCCTCGGGTTCCTGATCGAGGCGGCCGGATTCGGGACGGCGTTCGGCGTCGCGGCGGTGCTGTCGGCCGCGGCAGTCGGGATCGGCGTGGTCGGCGCCACCCGCGGCCGCGTGACCGCCGGCTAGCGGATCAGTTCCAGGACCGCAGCTGGCACTGCGTGGTGAACGGCCCGGTCTGGTCCACGACCACCTGGCCGTCGACGGCGATCTCGCAGCGCACGTTCGGGTCGGCCTGCCCCGCGTGGGCGGCACCACTGGCGGAGAGGAACGCCCACTGCGAGTCGGACAGGGTGGTCTGGAACACCCACGGCGTACCGGGTGCGAGATCGACCTTGTCGCTCTTCACGAACGCGTTCGGATCCGCGTGGTAGGCCTCGAGGCTGGGCGGGGCCGCGAACGCGTAGTAGAGGTTGAAGTCCCCGGGGCCCTGCGAGGTGAGCGTGTACGTGATCTGATGTGCCGGTTCGGCATTGGCGGTGGCCTGGCCGACGGCCAGGGAGCCGCCCGCCAGCATCGCGATCGAACCGCAGGCCGCCATGATCTTGGTAGTCGCTGTACGCATGTTCGTCACATCGGCGGACGTTAGCGGATCGTTACGGCCCGCACCACCGCTGGAACCGGGGTCGATCCGTCACAGTTCGAGCAGCAGCGTCACCGGTCCGTCGTTGACGAGTTCCACCTGCATGTCCGCGCCGAACCGCCCCGTCTGGACCTCGGCACCGAGCGCGCGGAGTTCCCCGACCAGTGCGTCGACCACGGGTTCGGCGATCGCACCGGGCGCCGCGGCGCTCCACGATGGCCTGCGTCCCTTGACCGTGTCGGCGTACAACGTGAACTGGCTCACCACCAGGATCGGTGCGTTCTCGTCGGCGGCGCTGCGCTCACCGTCGAGAATGCGCAGTCGCCAGAGCTTCTCGGCCATCTTCGCGGCGACCGCCGCGTCGTCGGCGTGCGTGACGCCGACCAGCGCGAGCAATCCCTGGCCCACGGGCGTGATCTCGCCCACCACCGCGTCGTCCACCCGCACCCGCGCCGACGTCACCCGCTGCACCAATACCCGCACGGCCGCGATGGTGCCACGAGCGCTGCCAGGCAACCCGGAGGTACGCGTGTTAGAAAGCGGACGTGGACCAGCCCCCACCCGCCGGCATGCACTGGCGGGGCACACCCGTCTCCCGACGCTCCCTCCTGCTCGGCCTCGGCGCGGTCGGCGCGTTCCTCGCCGTCGACCTCGGCGCCGTCGCCTACGCGAACGACTGGATCGGCGGCGCGACGACGCTGACCCGGCAGTCGTTCATCGACCGGTTCCAATCGGTGTTCGGCGTACACCCCGGCTTCCGCCGCAACCACGCCAAGGGCGTCGCCGTCCGCGGACGCTTCGAGAGCACCGGCGACGCCGGCGAACTCTCCAGCGCCGAGGTGTTGCGCGCGGGCACGTCACCCGTCGTCGGCCGCTTCTCGCTGGGCGGCGGCAATCCCGCCGCCGTCGACGCCGCCGGGACGGTGCGCGGCCTCGGGTTGGCCATCGGGTTCCCCGGCCGCCACCAGTGGCGCACTGCGATGCTGAATCTGCCGGTGTTCACGGTCAATTCGCCGCAGGGCTTCTTCGACCAGTTGCTCGCGTCGAAGGCCGACCCCGCGACCGGCAAGCCCGATCCCGCGACCATGGCGGCGTTCCTCGACGCCCACCCCGAGACCGTCGCCGCGACCGCGATCGTCAAGGCGCACCCGCCGACCCCCGGCTTCGCCGACAGCACCTTCTCCAGTCTCAACACGTTCTGGGCGGTCGACGCCTCGGGCACGCGCACGCCGGTCCGGTGGGCGCTGGTCCCCCGGCAGGCCGCGCTCCCTGCGGCGAAGACGGGTGACGACGTCCTCTTCGACGCCCTGGTCCGGCAGCTGAAGACCGCTGCGCTGCACTGGGATCTGCGGTTCACCGTCGGCACCGACGACGACCCGGTCGATCCGACGCTGCCCTGGCCCGGCGACCGGCGGGTGGTGCACGCGGGGGTACTCACCCTCGACACCGTGGAGACCGAAGCCGCAGGCAACGCCCGCGACGTCAACTTCGACCCGCTGGTGCTGCCCGATGGCTTGGAGCCGTCCGACGACCCGATCCTCAGCGCGCGATCGGCCGTCTACGCCGCGTCCTACCGCGCGCGGTCGGGTGAGCCGAAGTCGCCGTCGGCCGTCCAGGTCGACGAGGTGGCGTCGTGACCACGCGTTTCCCCGTCCGGTCGCGGATCCTGCACTGGGCCACCGCCGTCCTCGTCTTCGCCGGGCTCCTGATCGGCTTCGCCATGGTCAACTCGATCGGCTCGTACGCGGCGCTGGTCGCGGTGCACATGACGATCGGCGTGACGATCCTCGCCATCGTGATCGTGCGGCTGATCAACCGGTACACAACCACGCCGCCGAACTGGCCGTCGACGGTCGGACGGGTCGAGGGCAAGCTGATCTCGAACCTCGAACGCCTGATGTACGCGCTGCTGGTGGCCCAACCGCTGGTCGGCTGGGCGATGGTCTCGGCGGCGGGTCGGCCCGTCGTGGTGTTCGGCGGCCTCGCGCTGCCGCGCATCGCGCCGTTCGACGACGGGCTGTTCTTCGTCCTGCGGCAGGCGCATTCGGTGCTGGCGTACCTGCTCGTCGTCGTCATCGCCGCCCACGTCAGCATGATCCTGATGCACACGGTGACGCTGCGCGACCGCATGCTGTCCCGGATGACGTTCGGGAGGACCACCAAGTCCTGACCGAGGTGACACACTTCGGGAATGACCGCACCGGGCGATCCGCGCGTCCTCGCCGACGTCGGCGGAATCGTGGTGGTCGAGCGCGGTGCGCTGGTGGTGGTCGTGGACCGGCGCACCGGCTCGTGGGCCACGCTCGCGTTCGTACTCGGCGTCCTGACGACGGTGTTCGGCCTGTTCGGCGTCGCGACCCTCGGTTCCGCCGCCATGGGCGATGCCACCGTGCCATGGCCGATCGGCGCGGTCGCGTTGGCCGTGGGACTCGTCTTCGGGACGGCACTCAGCGGCGCGATCGCTCACATCCGACGGGTCAACCGCACCGCAGTGGAGGCCTACCGTCCGGTCGCCGTGTTCGACCGGGCCCGGCGGGTGTTGGTCGACGCCGACGGCGTGGCGGTCTGCGCTCTGGACCACGTGCGGTTCCAGCGGAAGACGCAGCTGACCTCGAGTTCACCGATGCTCGTGGCGACCACCCCCGCGGGCACACGAATCATCAAGCGCGGCAACCCATTCAATGGCGGCCTCGGCGACCTTGACGCGGTGCTGACCACCGCGGTGTTCGGCCCGCCGCGCTAGAGCAGGCGGACGCGGCCCATGCGGGCGAGCACGTTGCTCGTCACGGCGTCGACCGCGACGTCGACCTGCTCGCCCGTCGCGAGGTCCTTGACGCCGATGGTGCCGGCCTCGACGTCGCGGTCGCCGACCACCAGCGCGATGGTGGCGCCCGACCGGTCGGCGGCCTTCATCGCGCTCTTCATGCTGCGGTCGCCGTAGGCGAGGTCGGTGCGGATCCCCGCCGCGCGCAGGGCGGCCGCCACCTTGGCCAGTTCCAGCTTGGCCGCGTCGCCGAGCGGCACGGCGAACACGTCGACCGCACTGGTCTGGCCGACCGTCCTGCCCTCCGCCTGCAGGGCTAGCAACGTGCGGTCCACGCCGAGCCCGAACCCGATGCCGGACAGGTCGCGGCCGCCGAGCTGGCGCATCAGCCCGTCGTAGCGGCCGCCGCCGCCGATGCCGGACTGGGCGCCGAGACCGTCGTGGACGAACTCGAACGTCGTCTTGGTGTAGTAGTCCAGCCCGCGCACCATCCGCGGGTTGATCACGTACGGCACCCCGAGGGCGTCGAGGTGGGCGAGCACCGTGTCGAAGTGCGTCCGCGCGACCTCCGACAGGTGGTCGAGCATCAGCGGGGCGTCGGCGGTCATCTCGCGGACGTGCGGACGCTTGTCGTCGAGCACGCGCAGCGGGTTGATCTCCGCCCGTCGCCGGGTGTCCTCGTCCAGGTCGAGCCCGAACAGGAACTCCTGCAGCAGCTCCCGGTACTGCGGCCGGCAGGTGTCGTCGCCGAGCGAGGTGATCTCCAGGCGGAACCCGTCGAGCCCGAGCGACCGGAAGCCGCCGTCGGCGATCGCGATGACCTCCGCGTCCAGCGCCGGGTCGTCGACGCCGATCGCCTCGACGCCCACCTGCTGGAGCTGGCGGTAGCGCCCCGCCTGCGGCCGCTCGTACCGGAAGAACGGTCCCGAGTAGCAGAGCTTCGCGGGCAGCGCGCCGCGGTCGACGCCGTGTTCGATGACCGCGCGCATCACGCCGGCGGTGCCCTCGGGCCGCAGCGTCACCGACCGGTCGCCGCGGTCGGCGAACGTGTACATCTCCTTGGACACCACGTCGGTGGACTCGCCGACACCGCGCGCGAACAGCGAGGTGTCCTCGAAGATCGGCAGCTCGACGTAGCCGTAGCCGGCGAGGCGTGCGGATTCGAGCAGACCGTCGCGCACGGCGACGAACTGCGCCGAGGCGGGCGGCAGGTAATCCGGGACGCCCTTGGGCGCCTGAAACTCACTCATCTAGAGACCTTCGAGGAACGGGTTGGTTCGGCGCTCGGCGCCGATGGTGGTCTTCGGGCCGTGTCCCGGCAGGACCACGGTGGCGTCGTCGAGCGTCAGCAGCTTGTCGACGATGGAGGTGTAGAGGTCGCGGCCGCTGCCGCCCTCGAGATCGGTGCGGCCAATCGACTTCTTGAACAATGTGTCACCGGTGAACGCTAGGTCGACCGGGCCGTCGGGGATCCGGAACGTCACCGACCCGCGGGTGTGTCCCGGCGTGTGGTCGACCGTCACGGTCATGCCGCCCAGTTGAATCTTGTCCCCGTCCCGGTCGAGTTCGACCACCTGGCGCGGTTCGCCGAACAGCACGCCGACGGCGAGCTGCGCGAGCCGCGGCCCCATCCCCTTGATGGGGTCGGTGAGCATGCTGCGGTCCTCGGGATGGATGTAGGCCGGACAGCCGTAGGTGTCCGCCACCTTCTGCGCCGACCAGATGTGGTCGATGTGGCCGTGGGTCAGCAGCACCGCCGCCGGGGTGAGCCGGTTCTCGTCGAGGATCTTGCGCAGCCGCGGCATCGCCTTCTGGCCGGGATCGACGACGATGGCGTCGGCCCCCTGCCGCGGCGCCAGCACGTAGCAGTTGCACTGCAACCAGCCCGCCGGGAACGCCTCGATCAACACACCGACCAGTTTCCCATCCCCACCCGCCGGCCGGGTTCCGCGGGTCGAACAGCCCGTCGTCAGGATCTGCTGGCACACTCGGACCCGACTGTGAGCGCGGTCGCCGGCCCGGTGACCCAGTCGATCACCAGGAGGACAGCGGCGGTGCCGACCAACGAACAGCGCAGAGCGGCGGCCAAACGCAAGCTCGAACGTCAGATGGAACGCCGGGAGACCCAGGCCAAGCGGCGGCGCCTGGTCACGATCGGCGGTTCCGCACTCGCTGCGGTCGTCGTCATCGGCGTCGTGGTCGCCCTGGTCGTCACCAACCGCGACTCCGGCAGCACCACGGCCTCGGCGTCGACCACCACCGCCGAGTCGACGTCGGCGGCCCCCACGCAGCCGAGCGCCGCGGGTTCCGCACTGCCCGCGTTCGCCCCGCCCGCCGATCTGGGTGCCGACTGCCAGTACCCGGCCGCGGGGCCCGCCAGCAAGAAGGTCAACCCGCCCCGTACCGGCAAGGTGCCGACCGATCCCGCCGAGGTGAGCGCGAGCATGGGCACCAGCGAGGGCAACATCGGCCTGCAGCTGGACAACGCCAAGGCGCCCTGCACCGTCAACAGCTTCGCCAGCCTCGCGCAGCAGGACTACTTCAACGACACCCCGTGCCACCGCCTGACCACCGGCGGCCTGGCCGTGCTGCAGTGCGGCGACCCGACCGGCAAGGGCACCGGCGGCCCCGGTTATGCATTCGCGGACGAGTACCCGGCCAACCAGTACCGCCCGGACGACCCGGCGCTGCAGTCGCCGGTCATCTATCCCCGCGGCACGCTGGCGATGGCCAATGCCGGACCCGGCACCAACGGCAGCCAGTTCTTCCTCGTCTACCAGGATTCGCAGCTGCCGCCGAACTACACCGCCTTCGGCACCATCGACCAGACCGGGCTGGCCACGCTCGACAAGATCGCGGCCGCCGGCGTCGAGGGTGGCGGCGGCGACGGCCCACCCGCCAAGCCGGTCCAGATCAAGCTGATCGCGCTCGACTGACACGCCACGAGCCCGGGTCGCCGAGGTGACCGTCCCGCCGTACCGCAACGGGTACGAGCACGGGTACGGCTACGCGCCGCCCCCGCGGGGCACCAACGGGTTGGCGATCGCGGCGCTGGTCTGCGCGGTCCTGTTCGCTCCGCTCGGCATCCTGTTCGGGCACCTCTCGCTGTCGCAGATCAGGCGAACCGGCGAGCAAGGCCACGGGCTGGCGGTGGCCGGTCTGGTGATCGGCTACGTGCTCACGGTCGTCGGTGCGTTGATCCTCGTCGCGACGCTGGTCGTCGCGAGCCTCGCGATCCGCGCCGTCGACGACTGGCGGCCGGGCAGCCCGGGCTTCCCGGCCACGGATCCGGTGCCCGCTGCGGACCTGCCGACGTTCGCTCCCCCGGCCACCCTCGGTTCGAACTGCCAATACCCGGCGACCACCGAGCCGGCGAGCAGGCCGGTCGCTCCCCCGCGCACCGGCCGGGTGCCCACCACGCCGCCCACCGTGTCGGCGACCGTCGACACCTCCAACGGCCCGATCGGTCTGCTGCTCGACAACGCCCAGGCACCGTGCACGGTCAACAACTTCGTCAGCCTGGCGCAGCAGGGCTTCTTCGACGGCACCCGATGCCACCGGTTGAGCACCGCCCCGCACCTCGGCGTCCTGCAGTGCGGCGACCCGACGGGCACCGGCACCGGCGGACCGGGCTACCGGTTCCCCAACGAGTACCCGACCAACCAGTACCGGATGACGGACCCGGCGCTCACCAGGCCGGTCGTCTACCCACGCGGAACGCTCGCGATGGCCAACGCCGGACCGGGCACCAACGGCAGCCAGTTCTACCTGGTGTTCGCCGATTCCAACCTGCCGCCGGCCTACACCGTGTTCGGCACGATCGACGACGTCGGGCTGCAGCGGGTGGACGACGTCGCCGCCGCGGGCGTGGCGGACGGCTCCGACGACGGCCCGCCACGCGAGCCGGTCACGATCGACGCCATCCGACTCGACCCCTAGCGGCTCGACACCACCCGGTCGGACGCCTCCTCGTTGGCGCGGGCGACCACCGATCCGAGCAGACCCGGGACGGCCGCCTCGACCTCGTCGTGGCGCAGCCGCTGATGGATCTGACCGTCGAGCACCAGCCGCTCGATCAGACCCGCCTCACGCAGCGCCTTGAAGTGGTGCGTGGCCGTCGACTTGTTGATGCCGTCGTAGAGCAGCGCGCACTGCGTGGGCCGGCCGGCGTTGCTCAGCCTGCGGACCATCTCGAGGCGGACGGGGTCGGCCAGGGCGGCGAGCACGTGCTGGACGCCGGCCACGGGCGCCGGGTCGGTCGACATCGTGCCCTCCGTCACAACTGGTTTGATGATCATCAAACCCCAGCGTACCGTCGATCGAGTTCGACGTCCGTCAAACCCTACGCAGGAGGCACCCGGTGACCGTGGTCGCAGCCGACACGACTCCCGTCGACACCCAGCGCTGGGCGTACTCGCTGCTGCTGGTGCTGTCCGGTGTCGCCCTCGGCGTCTCCGGCCTGCCCGCGCCGCTGTACCGGATGTACGAGGAGGTCTGGCACCTCTCCCCGCTGGCCACCACGATCGTGTTCGCCGTCTACGCCGTCGCCGCACTCGGCGCGGTCCTGGTGTCGGGACGCATCTCCGACGTCGTCGGCCGCAAGCCCGTCCTGCTCGGTGCGCTCGCCGCGATGATCGTGGGCCTCGGCGTGTTCCTGATCGCGGACAACATGGCGCTGCTGATCGTCGCCCGCGCCATCCACGGTGCAGCTGTCGGATCCATCGTCGTCGCCGGCGCCGCGGCGCTGCTGGACCTGCGGCCCGACCACGGCGTCCGGTCCGGCCAGCTCAGCGGCGTCAGCTTCAACGTCGGCATGACGGTCGCCATCCTCGGCTCGTCGCTGCTCGCCCAGTACGTGCCCCACCCGATGCGCACCCCGTACGCGGTGGTGGCGGTCGTCTGCGCCGTCGTCGGCATCGGCATCGTCGCGCTGCGCGAGCCGCACCTCGACCGCGCCAAGGGCCCGATCCGCATCGCGAAACCCGCGGTGCCGCGCGAGATCCGGGGCGACTTCTGGTTCTCGGCGCTCGGCGTGATCGCCTCCTGGTCGGTACTCGGCGTGCTGCTGTCGCTGTACCCGTCGCTGGCCTCGCAGCAGACCGGCGTGCACAACCTGGTGTTCGGCGGCGCCGTGGTCGGCACGACGGCGTTCTCGGCGGCCATGGCCCAACTGCTCGCGACGCGCGTGCCGGCCCACCGGTCGGCGATCATCGGCGACGTCGGCATGGCCGTCGCCCTGATGCTCACCATCCCCGCGCTCGCGACCCATCACTGGTGGCTGGTCCTCGGCGCCGCCGCGCTGCTCGGCGCGACGTTCGGCCTCGGCTTCGGCGGATCGCTGCGCCACCTGTCCCACGTCGTGCCCGCCGACCGACGCGGCGAGACGATGTCGGCGTACTACCTGCTGGCCTACACGGCGATGGCCGTCCCGACGATCGTCGCCGGCT
Source organism: Mycobacterium sp. PTI7 (assembly GCF_056679845.1). NCBI lineage: Bacteria > Bacillati > Actinomycetota > Actinomycetes > Mycobacteriales > Mycobacteriaceae > Mycobacterium > Mycobacterium sp. PTI7. Next base: position 1,470,392 of record NZ_CM155252.1, on the reverse strand, counting down.
GGGCGGCCACGCGGTGGCCGCTGTCGGAGGTGTTCCCCTGGTTCGCGGGCGCGGTCGCGCTGGCGTGCCTCGCGGCCGCGGGGATCGGTGCGCTCAGCACCCGCCGCGCGGCGTCTCAGCCCAGGACGGTCTGACGATCGGTGTGGAAGAACGTGACGGCGGTGGCGAGGGCACAGACCGCCGGCCCCGAAGAGCACGTAGCCGCCGTCGATGATGGTGGCCACGATGCCGCCGAGCACCGCGCCGGTGATGAAGCCCAGATAGAGCAGTGAGTACCCCAGCCAGTCGTACATCGTGCCGCCGCCACGGGCGTGCCGCTCGATCCCCTGCCCGAGCTTGACCAGGGTGCCGGTGACGTAGCTCAGCGGTATCGACACCTCACCGTTCTTCACGAACGCGGCGTTGAGCGCACCGACGGAGAACGCGACGATCACGATCGGCACGTAGGTGACGTCGTTCTGCTGAAATCCGTTGAGCGTCAAGTCCGTCAGGCCCGCGGCGAAGAGCCCGACGGTGGTCAGCACCGTGGTGCCGTGCGGATGGTTCGACCAGAACCGGCGCCGTAGGTACATGGCGGCCACCACGCCGCTGACGAACGCGACGATGAGGAGTCCGGCGTTGATCGCCGACGGACCGATCACGCCGCGTTCGGCGGTGGTCTCGAAGCCCTGCAGCACCGCACGTTCGGTGTTGCCCGTCATGAACGTGACGAAGTAGCCGTCGGAGTCGAGGAACGCCGCCGCGCCGATCATTCCGGCGACCGCCGCGAGCACCCACGACAGCCGGGCCTCGGTCCCGATGGCGTCTTCCTTGGTGATCATCGCCGCTCACCGCCCACGGCGGCGGGACGGTGGGCCGTCGGCGAGCGACGACGGGCATGACGACGGGACATAGGAGAGACCGCTTCCACGTATTGGATGGCGCAGACGGGCGCCGGGCGTCCACGGGAGGCACTGTGCGTGCCGCGCACCGGAGGCCACGACGGACCTCGACGGTGAGGTTGATCAATGCTAGCAAAGGCGGCCCGCAGACGCCGGTTCTCGCCCGACGGCGGGCGGGCCGGAAGGCATCGCGAGAAACGTTGCAAACCAATGTTTTCCGACGTATTGCTAGGGCGCACGCATGGAACGGGTCACACAATCGTCACCGCTGTGACCGGCTGGCGAACGCCGGAGCGGCTACGCCGCCGACGTCACCCGGTAGACGTCGTAGACGCCCTCGACGTTGCGCACCACGTTCAGCACGTGCCCGAGGTGCTTGGGATCGCCCATCTCGAAGGTGAACCGGCTGATCGCCACGCGGTCGTTGGACGTGGTCACCGACGCCGACAGGATGTTGACCTTCTCGTCGGCCAGCACCCGCGTGACGTCGGACAGCAGCCGGTGCCGGTCGAGCGCCTCCACCTGGATGGCGACCAGGAACACCGACGAGGGCGACGGCGCCCACTTGACCTCGATGATCCGTTCCGACTGCTGCTGCAGCGACTCGGCGTTGGTGCAGTCGGTGCGGTGCACGCTGACCCCGCCGCCGCGGGTGACGAAGCCCATGATGTTGTCGCCCGGCACCGGCGTGCAGCACTTGGCGAGCTTGCACAGCACGCCCGGCGCGCCGGGAACCGACACCCCGACGTCGTCGCTGGTGCGTTGGCGCACCGGCATCGTCGCGGGCGTCGACCGTTCGGCGATCTCGTTCTCCGCCTCGTCGTCACCGCCCAGCTGGGCCAGCAGGCGCTGCACGACGTGGCGCGCGGAGACGTGTCCCTCGCCCACCGCCGTGTACAGCGCCGAGACGTCGAGATAGCGCAACTCCCGGGCGAGTGCACCCATCGAGTCCGCACTCATCAAGCGCTGCAACGGAAGTCCGCCGCGGCGCACCTCGCGGGCGATCGAGTCCTTGCCTGACTCGAGGGCCTCCTCGCGGCGCTCCTTGGCGAACCACTGCCGGATCTTGGCCTTGGCGCGCGGCGAGACGACGAACGTCTGCCAGTCCCGCGACGGCCCCGCGGTGGGTGCCTTCGAGGTGAACACCTCGACCGCCTCGCCGTTCTCCAGCTTGCGCTCGAGCGCCACCAGCCTGCCGTTGACGCGGGCGCCGATGCAGCGGTGTCCGACCTCGGTGTGCACGGCGTAGGCGAAGTCGACCGGCGTGGACCCGGTGGGCAGCGTGATGACGTCGCCCTTGGGGGTGAACACGAAGATCTCCTGCACCGCGAGGTCGTAGCGCAGCGACTCGAGGAACTCCCCCGGGTCCGCGGCCTCCCGCTGCCAGTCGAGCAGCTGGCGCATCCACGCCATGTCGTCGATCTCGTTCGCGGCGTGGGTGGCGGGCAATCCGTTGCGGCCCTTGGACTCCTTGTACCGCCAGTGCGCGGCGATGCCGAACTCCGCGGTCTTGTGCATGTCCTCGGTGCGGATCTGCACCTCCAGCGGCTTGCCCTCCGGGCCGACCACCGTGGTGTGCAGCGACTGGTAGACGCCGTAGCGGGGCTGCGCGATGTAGTCCTTGAAGCGACCGCCCATCGGCTGCCACAGCGAGTGCACGACGCCGACGGCGGCGTAGCAGTCCCGGATCTCGTCGCACAGGATCCGCATGCCCACCAGGTCGTGGATGTCGTCGAAGTCGCGGCCCTTCACGATCATCTTCTGGTAGATCGACCAGTAGTGCTTGGGCCGGCCCTCCACGACCGCGCTGATCTTCGAGGCGTTCAGCGAGGCGGTGATCTGGGCCCGCACCTTCGCCAGATACGTGTCGCGCGACGGCGCCCGGTCGGCCACCAGGCGGACGATCTCCTCGTACTTCTTGGGGTGCAGGATCGCGAACGAGAGGTCCTCGAGTTCCCACTTCACGGTGGCCATGCCGAGGCGGTGGGCCAGCGGGGCGATCACCTCGAGGGTCTCGCGCGCCTTGCGGGCCTGCTTCTCCGGCGGCAGGAACCGCATCGTGCGCATGTTGTGCAGCCGGTCGGCGACCTTGATCACCAGCACGCGCGGGTCGCGGGCCATCGCGATGATCATCTTGCGGATGGTCTCGCCCTCGGCGGCCGAACCCAGCGCCACCTTGTCGAGCTTGGTGACGCCGTCGACGAGGTGGCCGACCTCCGTGCCGAACTCGGTGGTCAGCGCCTCGAGCGTGTACCCGGTGTCCTCGACGGTGTCGTGCAGCAGCGCCGCGATCAGCGTGGTGGTGTCCATGCCCAGCTCGGCCAGGATGTTCGCCACCGCCAGCGGATGGGTGATGTACGGATCGCCGGAGCGGCGCAGCTGATCGGCGTGCCGCTGCTCGGCGACGTCGTAGGCCCGCTGCAGCAGCGCCAGGTTCGCCTTCGGATAGAACTCCTTGTGCACCGCCACCAGCGGTTCGAGCACCGCGTTGACCGGACTGCGCTGCGCGGTCATGCGGCGCGCGAGCCGCGCCCGCACCCGCCGCGACGCACTCGACGTCGCCTTGGGCGCCTCGGCGTCGGACACCGCGTCGGCCGGGATCACCGGCATCGGCTGGGTCTGGGTCAGGGCGTCGGCCCGCGTGTCCTCACTGGTCACCGCCACCACCTCCTGCCCACGACGCGCGCATGGTCGAGGATATCCCTCAGGACCCGATGTTCTTCGCGCGAGCGCTCATCACACCAAATACAGGCTGCTGACCGACACCGGCCGGACGCGGTCGCGTCCACCCAGCGCGGTCAGTTCGAGCACGACGGCCGCGCCCGTGACGATCGCACCGGCACGCTCGAGCAACTGGGCCGCCGCGGCGACGGTGCCGCCCGTTGCGAGCACGTCGTCGATGATGAGAACGCGTTTCCCGGTCAGATCGATTCCATCGGACGGGATCTCCAGCACGGCCGTGCCGTATTCGAGGCTGTAGGACTCGCTGAACACCGGCGGCGGCAGCTTGCCGCCCTTGCGTACGGCCAGCACGCCCGTGCGCAGCCGGGTGGCCACCGCGGCGCCGAGCAGGAACCCGCGCGCGTCGATGCCGGCGACGAGGTCCGAGCCGTCGGCGACCGCGGCCAGCGCCTCGGTGACCGCGGCCAGCCCGCCGGCGTCGGCCAGCACCGGGGTGAGGTCCTTGAACTGGATGCCCGGCTCCGGGAAGTCGGGGACCTCCCGGGTCAGCTGAGCGATGATGCGCGCCACCTCGGTGTCGTTGCGCTCGTCGGTCACGTCTCGAGGACCCAACGGTCCATGTTCCAGCCTGCACCCCAACGGGTCGGATTACTGCTCACGGCGTCCATCTTGGTGGATACCAGGAGCATGCGCTGCTGCCGGTACAGCGGAAGGGTCGGCATGCCGTCCCACAGCACCCGGCTGCCGTCGCCCAGCAGGCGCGCGGACTCCTTCGGATCGGCCGTCACCGCGAGCGCGCCGATGATGCCGTCGATCTGCTCGTTGGAGTATCCGGACAGGTTGTTGCCGTTGCCGGTGTGCAGGTCGTAGGCGTCCATCGCCGACGATCCGGTCGATCCGCTGCCCGCGGCACCACCCGTGCTGGCGAGCAGCGCGTCGATCTGGCCGTCCCGCAGCGTCTGCGGGCCCACGGCGTCACCCGCCGCGTCCTCGACCACCAGACCGGCGGGCGCACACGCCCGCGCGATGGTGCCGACGATCGCGGCGAGCCGGGCGTTGGGGCTCTGGTACCCCATCCGCACGGTGAGCGGCCGGTTGCCGAGCGCGGCCCGGGCGGCCGCCGGGTCGGCGACGACGAACTGCTCCGCGCCTCCCCCGCTCTCCGCGGCGGTGATGGAGTCCTCGGCCGCCGGGTTGAGCCGGCTGTTCGCGATCGGCACCTCGGCGTTGCGGGCGATGACGTCCCGCGGCGTGCACAGCGCGAGCGCCCGCCGGGCGGCCGGGTCGGCCAGCGGTCCCCGGGCGCCGAAGATCACCTGTTCGATGCCGGCGGACGGGGTGTCGGTCCGCCGGAACTCGTCGGGCAGCGTCAGGGTGCCCGATGATCCCGCCGCCACGTCGACGACGTCGTAGAAGCTCTCGTTGACCCGGTCCTGGATGTCGGCGCCGCGGGGCCAGACGGTGATCCGCGGGGTGAGCGGCTTGGCGCCCCACCACTTGTCGTTGGCGACCAGCACGACCGCGCCGTCCTCGGTCACCGACTCGAGCGCGTAGGGGCCCGACGAGGGGAACTTGGCGAGGTCGACGTCCGGCGTCAGGGTCCACGTCTCGTTCCATCCCCGCGCGATGCGGTCGATGGTGGGCGCGTCGCCGCCCTGGACCGCCGCGACGATGCCACCGTCCCCGAGTCCGAGTTCGTCGGCGAGGACGTGCGCCGGCATCATCGACGTCGCCGCGAACAGCTGGCCGAAGTCCACGAACGCGCGGTCCTGGGCGAACGTCACGCGGGCCTTCTTCTGGCCCGGTGCGCAGTCGATGTTCGCGATGTCCGAGTAGCCCGCCCGGTTCGCCGCGTCGAACGCCGGGAAGCGGCCGGACTGCGCGGCCCAGGCCAGGACCATGTCGTCGCACGTGATCGGCTTGCCGTCGGAGTACACCGCGGCGTCATTGATCTCGTAGTCGAGCACCTGCGGGTTGCGCCCCACCACGGCGATCGACCCGAAGTCCCGGTCGCCGACGATCTGGCCGTCCGGACCGTGGTAGTTGAACCCGGTGAGCACGCGCGAGAACGCCTGCGGACCACCCGACGCGGCACCGGTGACGGTGTTCGTGTTGTAGGTGAGCAGCGCGCCGTCGACGGCGTAGTCGATCGTGTCGGCGGTACCGCCCGAACACGACGCCGTCAGCGCAGCGACGAGCGACAGCGTGGCCGCCAGGATCGCGGCTCGCCGGGACCGGGCAGTCATGACTACTACCGCCTGGGGCTCCGCTTGCCGGACGGGCGGCCCGTCGGGCGCGACGGCCTGGCCCCCGGCGCGGGCTTGTCCGGTGCGATGATCGCCGGCCCGGCCGCCACGGTCGCGGGCTCGGATCCCGTCGACGACTCGTCGGCGGTCACGGTCTTCGCGGCCTTGCCCTGGCGCCGGTTCATGACGCGTCGGGTGTGGTTGCGCACCAGTTCGGTCCGCTCACGCATCGTCACCAGCAGCGGCGTCGCGAAGTAGATCGACGAGTAGGTGCCGATGATGACGCCCACCAGCTGGACCAGGGCGAGGTCCTGCAGCGTCCCGACGCCCAGCAGCCACACCGCGACCACGATCAGCGCGAGGATCGGCAGCACCGAGATGAGGCTGGTGTTGATCGATCTCATGAACGTCTGGTTGATCGCGAGGTTGGCCTGCTCCGCGAACGTCCGGCGGGTCGTGTGCTCGAACCCGTTGGTGTTCTCCTCGACCTTGTCGAACACGATGACGGTGTCGTAGAGGGAGAAACCGAGGATCGTCAGCAGGCCGATCACCGTGGCCGGTGTCACCTCGAAGCCGACGATCGAGTAGACCCCCGCGGTGACGATGAGGTCGAAGACCAGCGCGGCCAGCGACGCGAGCGCCATGTAGCGCTCGTACCGCAGGGTGATGTAGATCGTGACGAGCACGAGGAAGACCACCAGCGCGATGAGCGCCTTCTGGGTGATCTGCCCGCCCCAGGTCTCCGACACCGCCGAGTCGGAGATCGACGCCCGGCTGGGCTGGCCGTCCCCGCCCTTGGGCTGGAACTCGTCGAACAGCGCGGAGCGCAGCGTCTCGGTCTGGTCGTTGTCGAGCGCCTCCGAGCGGATCTGCACCGTCGCCGAGTCGCCGCTGCCGACGATGACGACGGTGTCGGGCGCCTGACCGAGGGCCCGGTCGTAGACGTCCTCGACCTGCTGGGTGGTGATCTGCCCCTGGGCGCCCTGCGCGGGCATCGACACCTTGGTGCCGCCCTCGAAGTCGATGCCGAAGGTGAAGCCGCGCAGCAGCATGCTGACCAGGCAGATCAGCACGATCCCACCGCTGATCGCGAACCACAGCTTGCGCTTGCCGACGACGTCGAACGCGCCGGTACCCGTGTACAGCCGGATGAAGAAGCCGTGCTGCGGCGCACCCGCGGTGGCCGTGCCGAGTTCGGCGCCGGTCGACGTCACCTCGACGTCGTCACCGGCGGTCTCGTCGCCGGTCGATTCGTGTTTCGACATGTCGCTACCTCGTTCCCGCTGAGGCCGCCGCAGCCCGTCGCTCTCTGGCGATCTGCTGAACGGCGCCGAGGCCGTTCAGTCCGGGCTTGGACAGCTGTGTGGACTTGGACGCCAGGTACACCAGCGGCCACGTCACGAGGAACACCACGACGACGTCGAGGATGGTGGTGAGCCCCAGCGTGAACGCGAAGCCCTTGACCTGGCCGACGGCCAGCACGTAGAGCACCGCGGCGGCGATGAAGCTGACCGCGTTGCCCGACAGGATGGTCTTGCGGGCGCGTGCCCAGCCGCGTGGCACCGCCGAGCGGAAGGATCTGCCCTCGCGGATCTCGTCCTTGATGCGTTCGAAGAACACGACGAACGAGTCGGCGGTGGTACCGATGCCGATGATCAGACCCGCGATGCCCGCCAGGTCGAGCGTGTAGTTGATGTAGCGGCCTAGCAGCACCAGGATCGCGAACACCATGGCGCCCGAGGCGATCAGCGACAGCGCGGTGAGCAGGCCCAGCACGCGGTAGTAGACCAGCGCGTACGCCAGCACCAGCCCGAGGCCGATCGCGCCGGCGATCAGACCGGCCCGCAGCGACGTCAGACCCAGTGTCGCCGAGACCGTTTCGGCCTCCGACGACTCGAACGACAGCGGCAGCGAGCCGTACTTCAGCACGTTGGCCAGTTCGCGCGCCGAGTCGTTGGTGAAGGATCCGGTGATCTGCGTGCGGCCACCGGGGATGGGCTCGTTGATCTGCGGGGCGCTGACCACCTGCGAGTCCAGCGTGAAGGCCGTCTGCGTACCCACGTTGGCCGCGGTGAAGTCCGCCCAGATGGTGGCGGCGTCGCCCTTGAACTGGACGTCGACGACGTACTCGCCGCGCTGCGAATCCAGCCCCGACGACGCGGTCTCGATCTGCTCGCCGTTGATGATCGACTTGTCCAGCAGGTAGACCGTCTTGTGGTCCTGCGAGCAGGTCACCAGCGGCAGGTTCGGGTCGTCGTTGCCGGCCAGCACGTCCTCGTCGTCGCAGCGGGTGGCCTGGAACTGCAGGGCCAGCAGCTGGATCTGCTGATCGGCGCTCTGACGCAGGGCCTTCTCGTCGGTGATGCGCTGCGCGAGCTGCGCACGCGGATCACCGTTGGCCGGCGGTGCGCCCGGCGCGCCCGGCGCACCGGGGGCGGGCGACGCGGGCGTGGGTGCCGGGGCCGACGGGGACGGCGCCGGGGTCGGCGAGGGTGCCGGTTCCTCCGGGTAGGGCCGCGGCTGCGGTGCGGGCGAGGCCGGCGGCTGGCCGGCGGGCTGACCCGGGTTCGGCGAGACGATCGGCGCCTGCGGCTCGGCGGGCGAGATCAGCGGCGGCATGCCGCCGGGTCCACCGGGCAGACCGGGCGCGCCGGGCAGACCCGGCAGTCCGGGCGCACCGCCGGCAGGCGCCTGGCCGGGCGGCGGGCCCTGTCCCTCGGCCGGGATCGAGTGGATCACCGGTCGCACGTAGAGACGCGCGGTCTGGCCCAGGTTGCGCGCCTCGCTGCTGTCGTTGCCGGGGACGGTGATGACGAGGTTGTCGCCGTCGATCACCACCTCCGACCCGGAGACGCCGAGACCGTTGACGCGATCACTGATGATCTGCTGCGCCTGGTCCAGGGCTTCCCGGGTGGGGCGCGAGCCGTCGGGCGTGCGCGCGGTCAGGGTCACACGGGTCCCGCCCTGCAGATCGATGCCGAGCTTGGGCTCGGCCTGCTTGTCTCCGGTGAGGAAGACCAACAGGTAGGCACCGATCAGCAGAACCAGGAAGAGCGTCAGGTAGCGGTACGGGTGCACCGGCGCGGAAGACGATGCCACGTTCCTCGTATCTCCTCAGGTCTGTACGTCAAGCAACCGCAAAGGGTACGGGGTCGAACTGAGTACCCCGCTGTCAGTCCTACTTGACCTGGTCGGGGTTGTTCTTCTCGCCGGGAAGGGGCTCGACGGCGGACGACGACGCACCGGCACTGTTGAAGCCGACCTCGTAGTCCTCGACGGCGGTCTCGTCGTCCTCGTATTCCTCGTCGTACTCGTCGTCGGCCTCGATGCGGTCGCGCACGGCCAGCTTCATCCACGTGGTGACGACACCGGGGGCGATCTCCAGGTCCACGCTGTCGGCGTTCACGCCGGTGATGGTGGCCTCGAGGCCGGACGTGGTGTGCACGCGGTCGCCCACGGTCAGCGACTCGTGCAGGTCGATGGTGGCCTGCATGGCCTTCTTCTGTTTGCGCGACGCGAAGAACATGAACGCGCCGAGGATGATGAGCAGGGGAAGGAAGACGACCAGGTCCATCTCGAGAATCTTTCGTGTCGGTTGCGCATCGGTTGGCGGCGTCCGGACGGATGTGTCACGGGGGTCACGGAGGCGCCTCGTCAGCCCCTAGTGTGCCATCACCGCACGTCGCCGCGGACCGCCCGTCGCTCCGGCACCCGGCGCCCACGGAAACCGCAGCCGAAATCGACGATCGCGGTCCATCTCGTCGATCGTCGGGTCGCGTACCGACGGTTCCGGTGGAGCGAGCCGGTGCGGGGACTAGGCTCGACCGAGACGACACCCTTGCGCCGAGAACTGGAGTCAGACGTGAGCACCCTCGACCAGAGCCGCTACCTGGCCACCGCCATCCCCGGGCCGCAGTCGGCCGCCCTCATCGAGCGCCGGGGCACCGCGGTGGCCCGCGGCATCGGCAGCACCATGGCGGTGTACGCGGCCCGCGCCGGCGGCGGCATCGTCGAGGACGTCGACGGCAACCGCCTGATCGACCTCGGTTCCGGCATCGCCGTCACGACCATCGGCAACGCGTCGCCGCGCGTCGCCGCGGCCGTGGCCGCCCAGGCCGCCGACTTCACCCACACCTGCTTCATGGTGACGCCGTACGAGGAGTACGTCGCCGTGTGCGAGCACCTCAACCGCCTCACCCCGGTGGCCGGCGAGAAGCGGTCGGCCCTGTTCAACTCCGGCTCCGAGGCCGTCGAGAACGCCGTGAAGATCGCGCGGGCGTACACCGGCAAGCAGGCCGTCGTCGCGTTCGACCACGCCTACCACGGCCGCACCAACCTGACCATGGCCCTGACCGCCAAGTCGATGCCCTACAAGCACGGGTTCGGGCCGTTCGCTCCCGAGGTGTACCGCGCTCCCCTGTCCTATCCCTTCCGCGACGCGGAGTTCGGCAAGGAGCTGGCCACCGACGGCGAGCTGGCGGCCCGGCGCGCGATCAGCGTCATCGACAAGCAGGTCGGCGCCGACAACCTGGCCGCGATCATCATCGAACCGATCCAGGGCGAGGGCGGGTTCATCGTGCCCGCCGAGGGCTTCCTGCCCACGCTCCTCGAGTGGTGCCGCGCCAACGGCGTCGTCTTCATCGCCGACGAGGTGCAGACCGGGTTCGCGCGCACGGGCGCGATGTTCGCGTGCGAGCACGAGGGCATCGACCCGGACCTGATCGTCACCGCCAAGGGCATCGCCGACGGCCTGCCGCTGTCGGCCGTCACCGGCCGCGCCGAAATCATGGACTCCCCGCACGTCGGCGGTCTGGGTGGGACCTACGGCGGCAACCCGCTCGCGTGCGCGGCGGCCCTGGCCACGATCGAGACGATCGAGACCGACGGGATGGTCGAGCGCGCCCAGCAGGTCGAGACGCTGATGAAGGCCCGCCTCGGCCGGCTGCAGGCCGACGACGACCGCATCGGCGACGTCCGTGGCCGCGGCGCCATGATCGCCGTCGAACTGGTCAAGCCCGGCACCCTCGAGCCCGACGCCGATCTGACGAAGGCGCTGTGCGCCGGCGCCCACGCCCAGGGCGTGATCGTGCTGTCGTGCGGCACCTACGGCAACGTGCTGCGCTTCCTGCCGCCGCTGGCGATCAGCGACGAACTCCTCGAAGAGGGGCTCGACGTGCTCGAGCGGGTGCTGGCCGACCTGTAGGTCAGGACGCCACGAGGGTGACGACGATCGCCCGCAGCTCGTCGGCGGTGAGTCCCTCGCCGTCGACGTCGGCGAGCACGAGATCGTTCGTCAGGTCGTCGGTGGGTCGCCAGCACCGGTCGGCGATCATCACGTCGGCGTAGGCGCTCAGCGCCTCGGTCGACCGCTCGTCGTCCTGCCACACCAGCCGGGACAGCCGGGCCCAATCCTTGCGGGGCACACCGAGAGTCGCGCACACCAGCCGCATCGGCGACCTCGCCGCAATGCTCCGGATGACGTCGTCGGGCCCACCGACCGCGGCCAGCACCTCGGCCCGCAGCGCCGCGACGCTGCGCCTGCTGACGTCGTCGGTGAGCGGTTCGGAGCGGATCAGTGCGCCCGTGGCGGCGTGGGTCGATCCCATGGTCGATGTCTACCGCGCCGCACCGGCCGACTGCCACCCACGCGGCCCCCGTGTGACCGAGCGAACAGCGGTCAGCGGTCGGCGAGGGTGCGGTCGCGGCGGCCGCGTCCGCGCAGCATGTTCCGCAGGCCACCGCGACGCCCGTCGCGGCGGACCACCGTGGTGTCGGCGGTGCCGTCGGTGACGATCGGGCCGGTGCCGGTGGTCTGCCCCGGGCCGACGTGCCGGTCGATCGGACGGTTGGCGTACTCCACGTCGCGGACGGAACGCACCGAGAGGCGGCCGAGCGCGAGGGCGCCGAGGAACACGATGACGGCGCCGAGACCGTAGAAGTAGGACAGCTCGAGCCACACCCGCTTGGTGTCGGTGTCGGCGACGGGCGTGCCCACGTCGCCGAGGCCCAACGGGCCGGCGAAGGCGCGTCCCACGACGAACCACGCGCCCGCGGCGACGGCCAGCCAGCCGCCGAGCATCCCGGACACGCGGTTGCGCGACGTCAGCAGGAGCAGTCCGCCGATGACCGCGACGACACCCGGCAGCACTTCGAGCCAGCCGCGTCCCATCGTCCAGTCGCCGCCGAGGCTGTAGGCGAAGTCGAAGTTCGGGCCGAGGAACGGGACCAGCGCCCCCCAGATGCCGAGCAGGACCACGAGCAGCCCGCTCAGTGCGCCGCGACTCCGCGGCATGGTGAGACGTCCACCGCGGACGCGGGTGTCGGGATCGGTCATGGGGTCCTCCTAGGTTGGCCGGAGGAGTACCCATGCGGGCCCGCCGGTAACCCACCGCGCCGTGGCCGCCGACCACCGTCGGGGCGTGTCGCGGCGCGGCGCGCGGAAGATCAAAACTTCCGCAGCAAACTGCATCACGGTTTTGTACCATTCACGTGGGGGCTCTCCGGCGCGATGGAGTCCGAGCAGATCCGTCCGCGCCGCGACCGCGGTCCGGGCCGACTACCACGAATAGTGAGCACATCGCAGTGGAGCCGATTCGTCAGTGGTGGCGACAACCCGATCACTTCGACTGGTTGTCCGCCTACCTCGCGGCGCGCAACCTGCAGCGGTTCACGCGGCTGATGATGGCGGCGATCGTGCTCCTGCTGGCCGTCGCGCCGGTGCTGATGCTGGGCAGCCCGACGGGCCCGCAAGGCCCCCTGACCCGCACACTCTCGATCGCGGTCGCGGTCGTCTGCGCCGTCATGGCGGTGCTGTGGGTCGCCGCCTGGCCGAGCCACCGTCAGTCGCTGGCGTTCGTCGCCGTGGCCAACGCGTGCGTCGCCACCGTGTGCCTGATCCAGCCCACCCCGAGCGCTGGCCTGCATGCGGCCACGACGTTCGCCGCCGTCGCGGGCTACGTGGCGTTCTTCCACTCCAGTCGGGCCCTGTTGCTCTCGTTGCTCGTCGCGGTGTCGACGGCGGCGATCTGCGCAGTTCACGTCGCTGCGGCCGGGGATTTCTACGGGGCGCTCAGCAAATTGCTGATTCTGTTCGTCGGCGTGTTGGCGGTGCCGTTCTCGGCTCAGGTGCTCACGCACTTCCTGGGCGTCGACGCCCTGCGCTCGGACACCGACCCGCTCACCGAGTTGCCGAACCGGCGCGGCTTCCACCGCGCGATGCGCCGGCTCGCCGTCGAGTCGATCAATGGTCGGTCCACCGATTTGTCGGCGGTGATGATCGACCTGGACGCGTTCAAGCGGGTCAACGACACCGCCGGCCACGCCGCGGGCGACCGGACGCTCATCGAGGTGGCCGACATCCTGCGCCACACCCGCCGCGGCGACTCGGTGGTCGCGCGCATCGGGGGCGAGGAGTTCGTGGTCGGCCTGGCCGGTACGCGTGACGATGCCGTCGGCCTCGCCGAGCGCCTGCGCCGCGAGATCGCGCAGACGCCGCGCCGCATCACCGCGAGCGTGGGCGTCGCGACGGTCACGCTCGGCCGCACGCCCGCCGACGGACTGCGCGCCTTCCTGCAGGGACTGGTGGAGTCGGCCGACCGCGCCATGTACGTCGCGAAGCGCGCCGGCGGGAACCGCGTGCACGTCGCGGGTGCGCCGCCGGTGGACTACGCCCCGGCGCCCAGCCAGAGCCCGATGCCCAGCAGGACCACGGCCACCAGGGGGAACGTCCCCTGGATCATTGCGGACCGCAGCTTGTCGCGTGCGGAGACGACCAGCACGACCGCCGCCGCCAGCATCGACCCGACGCCCGCGAAGACCAGGGCCGCGCCGACCGCGGTGCCGCCCGACGTCATCAGCCCGACGCCCACGGCGGCGACGATGGCCAGGAAGAGGTTGTAGAACCCCTGGTTGAACGCCAGGAGCCGGGTGGTCTCGGCCTCCTCGGCCGTCGTCCCGAAGGTGGCGCGCGTCTTCGGCGCGGTCCACCGGAACGACTCCAGGACGAAGATGTACACGTGCAGCGCGGCGGCGAGCGCGGCGAACACCAGACCGGCGTTGATCATCAGGGGAACCTACTCGAACAGGTCGGGCTGTCCCAGCGCCGTGACACCGATCGGCGGTGTCAGGCCCAGGTGCCCCCACGCCTTGGACGTCGCGACGCGGCCTCGCGGGGTGCGGGCGATCATGCCGGCCCGGACCAGGAAGGGCTCGCAGACCTCCTCGACGGTGGTGGACTCCTCGCCGACCGCGACGGCCAGCGTGGACACGCCGACCGGTCCCCCGCCGAAGCTGCGGGTCAGCGCCGACAGCACGGCGCGGTCCAGCCGATCGAGGCCCAGCTCGTCGACGTCGTACACCGCGAGTGCGAGCTTCGCGATGTCGCGCGTGATGATGCCGTCGGCCCGCACCTCGGCGTAGTCCCGGACCCGCCGGAGCAGCCGGTTGGCGATGCGTGGCGTGCCGCGCGAGCGGCGGGCGATCTCCGATCCGGCGTCGCTGCCCAGCTCGATGCCGAGGATGCCCGCCGACCGGGTCAGCACGCGTTCGAGTTCGACCGGCTCGTAGAAGTCCATGTGGGCGGTGAACCCGAACCGGTCGCGGAGCGGACCGGTCAGCGCGCCGGAGCGCGTGGTGGCGCCGACGAGCGTGAACGGGGCGACCTCCAGCGGGATCGACGTCGCCCCCGGCCCCTTGCCGACGACGACGTCGACGCGGAAGTCCTCCATCGCCAGGTAGAGCATCTCCTCGGCCGGCCGTGCGATGCGGTGGATCTCGTCGATGAACAGCACGTCGCCCTCGACGAGGTTCGACAGCATCGCCGCGAGGTCGCCGGCGCGCTCGAGGGCGGGGCCGGAGGTGACCCGCAGCGACGAGCCCAGTTCACCGGCGATGATCATCGCCAGCGAGGTCTTGCCCAGCCCGGGCGGACCGGACAGCAGGATGTGGTCGGGCGTGCCGCCGCGGTTCTTCGCACCCTCCAGTACGAGCTGCAGCTGCTCGCGCACCCGGGGCTGACCGATGAACTCCCGCAGCGACTTCGGCCGGAGACTGGCGTCGACGTCGCCCTCGCCGACGGTCAACGCCGCGGAGACGTCCCGTTCGTCGTCGGGCTCCTGATCGTCCTCGAAGCGGCCCATCACTTCCTGCCCAGCATGGACAGCGCCTCCCGCAGCACCGTCTGCGTGGTGGCGTCGGGAGTCGCCGCGAGCACCGTGTCGGTGGCCTCCTCGGACTGCTTGGCCGCGAAGCCTAGGCCGATCAGCGCCTCCACGACCGGCGCGCGGACGGCGTGCCCGCCCATGACGGCCACGCCGCTGGCCGTCGACTGGCCGATCTTGTCGCGCAGTTCGAGCACCAGGCGTTCGGCGCCGCGCTTGCCGATCCCCGGCACCCGGGTGAGCGCGGTGACGTCGCCGTCGCCGAGCGCCTGCCGCAGCGTCGGGGCGTCGTACACCGCGAGCGTCGCCAGGGCGATCTTGGGGCCGACGCCGGACACGCCGAGCAGGGTGGTGAACAGGTCGCGCGACTCGGTGTCGGCGAAGCCGTACAGCGTCATCGAGTCCTCGCGCACGATCATCGCGGTGATGAGCCGGGCCTCGGTGCCGCGCCGCAGCGTCGACAGCGTCGCGGGGGTGGTCAGTACCCGGTATCCGACGCCGGCGGCCTCGATGACGGCGTGGTCGAGCGCGATGTCGAGGACCTCGCCGCGTACCGAGGCGATCACCGGACCGCCTTGAGCTTGGCCTGGTATCTGCGCTTCTGTTCTGCGGCCATCGCCTCCGCCTCGGCCATCTTCGCGATCATCGGGGCGCGCCAGCAGTGACAGATCGCCAGCGCGAGCGCATCGGCGGCGTCGGCGGGCGTCGGCTTCGCCTGCAGCGCAAGGATCTTCGTGATCATCGTGGTCACCTGGGCCTTATCCGCGCGGCCGTTGCCGGTGACCGCGGCCTTCACCTCGCTGGGCGTGTGGAAGTGCACGTCGATGCCCCGCTTGGCCGCCGCGAGCGCGATGACGCCACCGGCCTGCGCGGTCCCCATCGCCGTGTTGGCGTTGTTGTTGGCGAAGACCCGTTCGATGGCGACCACGTCGGGCAGGTGGGTGTCCATCCAGTGCTCGACGGTGTCGCTGATGGCCAGCAGCCGGTGGGCCAGCGGATGGTCGGCCGGCGTGCGCACCACGTCGACGTCGAGCGCCGTCACCGTGCGGCCACGGCCGCTCTCGATCACCGACAGGCCGCAGCGCGTCAGGCCCGGGTCCACGCCCATCACGCGCACGCGATCTCCTCAGGGTCTAGAACAGCTGTTCGATACCTTAACGGCCCGCTCGGACGCCGCGGAGCAGGACACGCCGCCACCGCCGGTGCGCGGCGGCGCCATTCGTGCGATTCGCCACAGCACGCGTGACGGTCCGCGATCGCGGTTACGCGTGTGACGGCGGTGGCCTTCGTCGCTACCGTCGAAGACGTCCATCACACCAGAAATCAGGGAGCAAGCCACTAGATGCCAGACGACACCGAACTGGAGTCCGCCACCAACCTCGCCGTCACACTCGCCTGGGTCGCAGGCGCCATCGTGATCGCGTACCTGGTGGGGGTGGTCCTCACCTGGGTGTTGAGGCGGATCGGCCGGCGCGCCGACGTGGTCGACGACGTCGCCACGTTCAGCCGGCTCCCGGTGCGGGCGACGCTGACGGTGTTCGCCGCCTCGATCGCGGTGCAGCGCACGTCCAGCGACGCCGACCCGTGGCGCGACTGGGTGGACCACACGCTCCTGATCGTGAACATCGCCACCATCACCTGGTTGATGGTCAGCTTCGTGCAGGTCGCGGAGCGACGCGCGATCGCCCGGTTCGCCGGCGGTGACGACGAGATCACCGACGCCGACCGTCGCTGGCGCCGGGTGCGCACGCAGGTCACCGTGCTGCGGCGGTTGGCCGTCGCCGCGGTGGTCGTCCTCGGCGCCGCCGCGATCATGATGACGTTCCCGTCGTTCTCCGACATCGGCACCACGGTGTTCGCGTCGGCCGGCGTGCTGTCGGTGGTGGCGGGCCTCGCGGCCCAGACGTCACTCGGTGCGGTGTTCGCCGGCCTGCAGATCGCCTTCTCCGGCGCGATCCGGGTGGGCGACGTGGTCGAGCTGGAGGAGGCGCGCTGGTGGGGCCGCATCGAGGAGATCACCCTCACCTACGTGGTCGTCCGGCTGTGGGACGAGCGACGCCTCGTCCTCCCATCGACGTACTTCACCACCACGCCGTTCGAGAACTGGACCCGCAACGCCACCGAGATCATGGGCACCGTCGAGTTCGACGTCGACTTCCGGGTGCCGCTGCACGAGATGCGCGCCGAGGTGGACCGTCTGCTCGCCCAGAGCGACCAATGGGACGGCCGGCGCGGCGTCCTGCAGGTGACCAACGCCATCGGCGGTGTCGTGCGCGTGCGCATCGTCGTCAGCGCGCCGAACGCCGGCGCGCTGTTCGACCTGCGCTGCGTGGTCCGCGAGGGTCTCGTCGACTGGCTGCACCGCACCGGCGGAGCGCTGCCGATGCAGCGCCTCGTCCAGTACGACCCCGACTCGGAGACGGTGCACCGCCGCCACGGCGACGGCGAGACCTCGCGCGTGGGATCGAGCCTGTTCTCGGGCAGCCCGCACGCCGACGAGCGGGCCCGGCTGTTCGACGAACGGCAGTTCGAGGAACCGGCCGACGACTACGCGACGTCCAACGGACGCGGTCGCGCCTGACTCCTACCCGGAGACCGCGGCGCGCGCTTCGAGCGCGACGCCGCGGTACCCGGGGGCCAGCACCCGGCCGGCGGCCAGCAGCGGTTCGGGGCTGCGCAGCGTGCGGGCGAGGATGAAGGCGCCCTCGAGTGCACCCACCAGGGCCACGGTCAGGTCCCGCGCCTCCGTCGCGGCCAGTCCCCGCGCCCGGAAGTAGGCAGTGCCGCCGTCGAGCCAGCCGGTGAACACCTCCGCCGTCGCCTCGCGCAACTCCTCGACGGTGTCTGCGGTCTCGGCGGCGACGCCGGCGACCGGGCACATGTTGGCGTAGCCGGTGGCCGCCATGTCGTCCGCGGCCTGCGCGAACACCGACTCGATGGCGTCACCGAGGTCGTCGTGCGGATCGACCAGCGTCGGGATCAGCAGGCCGTAGGCCGCGCCGGCATTCACCAGCGCCTCGCGTGCGATCTGCACCTTGCCCCGCGGGAAGTGGTGGTACAGCGAGCCGATGGGCACGCCCGCCGCGGCGACCAGATCCTTCATGCCGACGGCCGCGTACCCGCGGTGGCGCATGAGTTCCGCGGCCGCGGTCAGGATCGATTCCCTGGTGGACCTTGCCATCGTGACCTCCCGAGGTCAGACTAGAGCACTCATTCTAGAATCAGTGTTCTAGGGGAGGTCCGATGAAGTCGGTGGAGATCAACGCGGGGACCATCGAGTACCGCGACGAGGGCGACCCTAACGGCCCACCCGTGGTGCTGCTGCACGGGGTGCTGATGAACGACGCGCAGTGGCAGCTCGTTCTCCCCCTGCTGCCCAAGGGCTTTCGCTACGTGCTACCCGTCCTGCCGCTGGGCGGGCACCGCGTGCCCATGCGCGACGACGCCCGCCTGGACCTGCCGGGGGCGGTGGACGTGGTCGCCGACGTGCTCGACGCCCTGGACCTCGAGGACGTCACGCTGGTGGTCACCGACTGGGGTGGGCCGCTCTTCCTCACGCACTACGGCCGCGATCAGCGCGTGGCCCGGATGATCGTCTGTCCGGCCGAGGCGTTCACGAACTTCCCACCCGGGTTTCCCGGCAAGATGACGTGGCTGGCCAGTCGCACCACCGGCACCCTGGCACTCGCGATGCGGCAGATGCGCGCGAGGCGGCTGCGCGACCGGTTCTTCATGTTCGGCATGATGGCCGCCCGCTCCGTCCCGCAGGACGTCATGGAGGCGTGGACCGACCCGGGGCTGGCCGACGTCCGGGTGCGGCGCGATCTGCTGAAGTACTGCCGGACCCGGTTCGACGACGCCGAACTGACGAGGGCCACCGAGCGGCTGGCCGACTTCCGCGGCGACGTCCTGGTGCTGTGGAGCCGCAACCGGGTGATGCCGCTGCGACACGGCGAGGAACTGGCCCGCCTGACCGGCGGCACCCTGCGCGTACTCGACGACGCGAAGGTGCTGATCATGCTGGATCAACCGGAGCGGACCGCTCGCGAAATCGGGGCCTTCCTCGCGTCGTCGGTTCAGTCCTCGTCGAGCTGAGCCGCCACCTCGTCGGAGATGTCGACGTTGGTCCACACGTCCTGGACGTCGTCGCTGTCCTCGAGGGCGTCGACGAGCTTCAACACCTTGCGCGCACCCTCGACGTCGACGGGCACCGACACCGACGGCTGAAAGCTGGCGTCGGCCGAGTCGTAGTCGATGCCGGCGTCCTGCAGCGCCGTGCGGACGGCCACCAGGTCGGTCGGCTCGGAGATGACCTCGAACATCTCGCCCAGGTCGTTGACGTCCTCGGCGCCGGCATCGAGCACCGCGGTCAGCACGTCGTCCTCGGTGAGCCCGTTCTTCTCCAGCGTCACCACGCCCTTGCGGGAGAACAGGTAGGACACCGATCCCGGGTCGGCCATGTTGCCGCCGTTGCGGGTCATCGCCACGCGCACCTCGCCGGCGGCCCGGTTCTTGTTGTCGGTCAGACACTCGACGAGCACCGCGACGCCGTTGGGGCCGTACCCCTCGTACATGATGGTCTGCCAGTCGGCGCCGCCCGCCTCTTCACCGGCGCCGCGCTTGCGGGCGCGCTCGATGTTGTCGTTGGGCACCGACGTCTTCTTGGCCTTCTGGATGGCGTCGAACAGCGTCGGGTTGCCCGACGGGTCGCCGCCGCCGGTTCGGGCGGCCACTTCGATGTTCTTGATCAGCCGGGCGAATTCCTTGCCGCGGCGGGCGTCCTTGACGGCCTTCTGATGCTTGGTGGTGGCCCACTTGGAATGGCCGCTCATGCAGCTGTTACCTCTTCTTGTCTTCTGCGAAGTCCGATCGACCAGTCTATCCGGACACCGAGCCGGGCAGCCATGCTGCCCGCGCCGCCGGGTTAGAGCGAATCGACGAACAGGTGGTGCACGCGCCGGTCGCCGGTGATCTCGGGATGGAACGCGGTGGCGAACACCCGGCCCTGGCGGACGGCGACGGGATGCCCGGCGGCGCGCGCCAGCACCTCGACGTCGTCGCCGACCCGCTCCACCCACGGCGCCCGGATGAACACCGCGTGCACGGTGCCGTCGAGGCCGGAGAACGGGATGTCCTCCTCGAAGGAGTCCACCTGCCTGCCGAAGGCATTGCGCCGCACCGTGATGTCGAGTCCGCCCAGCGGCAGTGCCTCGCGGCCGGGCACGCCGGCGTCCACGATCTCGCTGGCCAGCATGATCATCCCGGCGCACGAACCGTAGGCGGGCATGCCGTCGCGCAGCCGTTCGCGCAGCGGTTCGAGGAGGTCGAGTTCGCGCAGCAGGTGGCTCATCGTCGTCGACTCCCCGCCGGGGATCACCAGCGCGTCGACGGCGGCGAGTTCGCCGGCGCGGCGCACGGTGACCGCATCCGCCCCGGCCTCGGCCAGGGCGGCCAGGTGCTCTCGGGTGTCCCCCTGCAGCGCGAGGACGCCGACGCGCGGGGCGCTCACGTGGCCGACGGCGTGAAGCTGCGCTGGTAGCGGGTCAGACCTTCCTGCATGACCGCGGCCACCATCTCGCCGTACCGGTTGAACAGCTTGCCCTGGGTCAGGGCACGGCCGCCGCACGCCGACGGCGACGACTGGTCGTACAGCAGCCATTCGTCGGCACGGAACGTGCGCATGAACCACATGGCGTGGTCGAGCGAGGCCACCATGAGGTGCTTGCGCTCCTCGGGATGGTTGACCTGCGCGGAGCCGAGCAGCGTGAGGTCGCTGAGGTAGGCCAGCGCGCAGATGTGCAGCACCGAGTCGTCGGGCAGCGGATCGCGGTGCCGGAACCACACCTGCTGCTGGGACGCCTTGCCCGGCAGGAAGCTCATCTGCTCGCGCGGCACGATGCGGACGTCCCACTCGTCGAACTGCCGGAAGCTGGCGTCGTCGAACACCTTGCTCGCCGACTTGAAGTCGGGGATGTCGTCCGGCGGTGGAGCGGTGGGCATGGCGTCCTGGTGCTCGATGCCGCTCTGGTCGGTCTGGAACGACGCCGACATCGAGAAGATGGTCTCGCCGTGCTGGATCGCGCTGACCCGGCGGGTGCAGAACGATCCGCCGTCACGAATGCGCTCGACGCTGTACACCGTGGGCGACCGCGCGTCACCGCCCTTGAGGAAGTAGCCGTGCAGCGAGTGCACCTGGTACTTCGGGTCGACGGTGCGCACGGCGGACACCAGCGACTGCCCGGCGACGTGACCGCCGAACGTGCGCTGCAGGAATCCGGACTCCGGGCTGAACACGCCGCCGCGATAGATGTTGATCTCGATCTGCTCCAGATCGAGGATCTCTTCGATCGCCACGTCGGGGCTTACCAGCCGCGTTCGGCGAGCCGGTGCGGGACGGGGATGTCGTCGACGTTGATGCCGACCATCGCCTCGCCCAGCCCGCGCGACACCTTGGCGAGCATGTCCGGATCGTCGTAGAAGGTGGTGGCCTTGACGATCGCCGCGGCGCGTTCCGCGGGGTTGCCGGACTTGAAGATGCCGGAGCCCACGAAGACGCCCTCGGCACCGAGCTGCATCATCATCGCGGCGTCGGCGGGGGTGGCGATGCCGCCAGCGGTGAACAGCGTCACGGGCAGCTTGCCCGACCGCGCGACCTCGGCGACCAGGTCGTAGGGCGCCTGCAGTTCCTTGGCGGCGACGAACAGTTCGTCCTCGGACAGCGACCCGAGCCGGCGGATCTCGCCGCCGATCTTGCGCATGTGGGTGGTCGCGTTCGACACGTCGCCGGTGCCCGCCTCGCCCTTGGAGCGGATCATCGCCGCACCCTCGGTCAGGCGGCGCAGCGCCTCACCGAGGTTGGTCGCGCCGCACACGAACGGCACGGTGAACTTCCACTTGTCGATGTGGTTGGCGTAGTCGGCGGGCGTCAGCACCTCGGACTCGTCGATGTAGTCGACGCCGAGGCTCTGCAGGATCTGCGCCTCGACGAAGTGGCCGATGCGCACCTTGGCCATCACCGGGATGGTCACGGCGGCGACGATGCCCTCGATCATGTCGGGGTCGCTCATCCGGGAGACGCCGCCCTGGGCGCGGATGTCGGCCGGTACCCGCTCGAGCGCCATCACGGCGACCGCACCGGCGGCCTCGGCGATGCGGGCCTGCTCGGCGGTGACGACGTCCATGATGACGCCACCCTTGAGCATCTCCGCCATGCCGCGCTTCACGCGGGCGGTACCGGTCTGGCTACTGCCCGACCCATTGGCGGACCCGTTGACGCGATCGCTGCCGATATCCACTGCCATCTCCTCCATGAGTCTTCTGATTCAGTCTAAGGGCCGCTCCAAATCGCTTCGATCCGCAACGGCACGGCGTCAGTGAATCGACTCCAGCGCGGCGCTCGAGACCCTCGGCGCACCCGCCGCCAGCTCGTTGGCCTCGGCGAGCCGATCGGCGAGTTGCACCGGGTACACCGTCTCACCGCCGGCGGCCAGTTCGCGAATGGCGTCCGCGTCGCACCAGCGGTGGCCCTGGATGTACCGGCGTTCGAGCGCGGTGTGACCGGTGGTGACCGGCTCGAAGCGGGTGGTCCGGAGGACGAAGAACATCTCCTCGCTGCGCACCACGGAGCCGTTGAAGTCGATGACGGCGTCGCGGCGCCACACCGGTCCCACCAGGTCGTCGACGGACGCGATCAACCCCGTCTCCTCGGCCAGTTCGCGCACCGCGGCGTCGGGCAGCGCCTCGCCGGGATGCACGGCGCCGCCGATGGTGAACCACCACCGCGGGGCGTTGCCGGACGCGTTGGCCGGGTCGGAGCCGCGGAACAGCAGCACTTCGCCGTCCTCGTCGAGCAGGATCACCCGCGCCGACGTCCGCGTGCCGCTCGCGCCGACGACGGTGCGGTTGGCGCGTTCGGAGATCTCGAAGTAGGTGGGCATGGCCGCGGTCCCCCCGAGGTGCAACGCCCGCACCAGCGGACGTTCGCGCAGGGCCAGGGTGTCGCGCACGGCGTCGTTGTGGAAGCGGCGGGCGAGCAGCACCCGCGCCTCGGCGTCGGCGAGTTCGGCGACCAGCGGCAGCGGCAACGACGCCGGATCGACCTGGGCGAGTTCGTTGGACAGCTCGTTCTCGGCGTCCTCGCGGGCGGAGCGCGGTGCGTGCTCCGCGGCGTCGGCCAGCGCACTGAGCCGATGCCCCGGTGGGCTCCCGGCGTAGGCGTCGGTGGCGACGGCGCGGGCGACGACCGCCCGGCGGGCCAGCGCGCCGTCCAGCGCCTGCCACGACAGGTCGTAGCGGACGTGCAAGCGGTCCAGCCGGTTGGCGGTCTGGAACGCCCAGGTGCCGCCGACGACGAGCACCAGGACCAGGAGTGCGAGCAGGACGCCGACGAGCCACCCGACCGTCATCGGCCGGTCCCCCTCGCGTTCTCGCGGGTGGTGGTGCCGGCGACCCGCACCTTGGTGCCGGATCCGGCGACCGTCTCGTAGACCTGCTGGATCTGGCGGGCGACCACCGACCAGTCGTAGCGGCGCACCGCGGCGCTCGCGGCCGCGACGTAGCGCGACCGGGCCTCCTCGTCACCGAGCATCTCGACGAGCGCCGCGGCCAGCGCGGCGGCGTCGTCGACGGGGACCAGCCGTCCAGCGGTGCCGTCCTCGAGCACCCGGCGGAAGGCGTCGAGGTCGCTGGCCACCACGGGCGTGCCCGCCGCCATCGCCTCGACGAGCACGATGCCGAAGCTCTCGCCGCCGGTGTTGGGCGCGCAATACACGTCGGCGCTGCGCATGGCGGACGCCTTCGCCGCATCGTCGACGAGTCCGAGGAAGCGAAGGTGGCCCGCCAGCGGACCGGCCCGCTCGGCGAGTTCCTCCTCGTCACCGCGACCCACGATCAGCACCTCGACGTCGTCGAACGCGGCGACGAGGTCCGGCAGCGCCGCGAGCAGCACGCTCATGCCCTTGCGCGGCTCGTCGAACCTGCCGAGGAACAGCACCGTCCGCCCGGCGCGAGGGTAGCCCTCGAGCGGCGGTGCGGACGCGAACGATGCGACGTCGACGCCGTTGGGGATCTGGACCGCATCGGAGCCCAGGGCCTCCATCTGCCACCGCCGCGCCAGGTCGGACACCGCGATGCGGCCGACGATCTTCTCGTGCCACGGCCGCAGGATCCCCTGGAACACCGACAGCGTCAGCGACTTCGTGGTGGACGTGTGGAAGGTCGCGACGATCGGCCCCTCGGCGATCATCAGCGCCAGCATCGACAGGCTGGGCGCGTTCGGTTCGTGCAGGTGCAGGACGTCGAAGTCACCGTCGACGATCCACTTCTTGACCCTGCGGTGGGTGGCGGGACCGAAGCGCAGCCGTGCGACGGACCCGTTGTAGGGAATGGGCACGGCCTTGCCGCCGGAGACCACGTAGTCCGGCAGGGTCGCGCCGGGCGAGAACGGCGCCAGCACGCTGACCTCGTGGCCGTACCCGAGCATGACCTCCGCGAGCTGCAGGACGTGCGCCTGCACTCCCCCGGGCACGTCGAACGAGTACGGGCACACCATGCCGATGCGCATCAGGACCCGCCGTGCTCACCCGCGAGCCGGGACCGGCGCTCCTCGGACAGGTCCTCGATCCACTGCGGCTGCATCATGTGCCAGTCCGCGGGGTGGGCCGCGATGTTGGTGGCGAAGCGGTCGGCCAGCGCCTGGGTGATCGCGCCCACGTCGCCCGAGGACGTGTCCAGCGGCGGGTCGAAGCCGATGACGGTGACGTCTGCCTCGTACCAGGTGTGCACCGGCAGCAGCGCGGCCCCGGTCTCGACCGCGAGGCGGGCGGGCCCGGCGGGTAGCCGGGTGGCCTCGCCGAAGAAGGTCACCTCGACGCCGGAGCGCGTCAGGTCGCGGTCCGACATCAGGCACACCAGGCCGTTGTCGCGCAGCCGCTCGGAGAGCACGTCGAAGGGCGGGCGGTTGCCGCCGGTCAGCGGCAGCACCTCGAAGCCCAGGCTCTCCCGGTACTCGACGAACCGGTGGTACAGCGATTCGGGCTTGAGCCGCTCGGCGACGGTGGCGAACCGGCCGTGGGTGTTGACCAGCCACACCCCGGCCATGTCCCAGTTGCCGCTGTGCGGGAGCGCCATGATCGCGCCGCGGCCGTCCTTCAGCGCCTCGTCGAGGTGGTCGGCGCCCCGGACCGCCTGGTCGAGCCGCCGGGCGAGCAGCTCGTGGTCCATCGAGGGCAGCCGGAAGGCCTCGCGCCAGTAGCGGGCGTAGGAGCCCAGCGACGCGCGCAGCAGGCTGTCCGGCACCTCGGCGGGCGGGACGCCGGTCACGCGGGCCAGGTTCCTGCGGAGCTGGTCGGGTCCGCCGCCGCGCGCCGCGTACGCCGCGCCGGCTTCGAAGGCGTTGCGGGCGGCGAACTCCGGCAGTGCCCGCACCAACCGCCACCCGGCGGCGTATCCGAGGTCGGTCAGCCGGCCGGTGTTCACGACTCGCCCGTCTCCCCGGCGGACGGCGGCGCGGCGGACCGCAGCGGCTCGACGGCCCCCGGTGAGGTGCGCACCGAGTGCACCCGCTGGCCCAGCGTGATCAGGCTGGCGACGGCCAGTGCCCACATCGCGACGTGGATCAGCCACGGCACGTGCAGGAACGGCACGCCGGACAGCCCGGCGCCGATCAGCACGATGAGGAGCCGTTCGGGGCGTTCGATGGTGCCGCCGTCGCCGCTGAGGCCGTTGGCCTCGGCGCGGGCCTTGATGTAGGAGATGACCTGCGAGGTGACCAGGCAGATCATGGTGGCGACCACCAGCGGCGTGTCGTGGATGCCGAACGCGGCCCACCACAGCAGCCCGCAGAAGATGGCCCCGTCGGCGATCCGGTCGCAGGTGGCGTCGAGCACGCCGCCGAACCTGGTGCCGTAGCCGCGTTCTCGGGCCATCGCACCGTCAAGCATGTCGGCGAGGACGAACACGGCGACCGTGAACGCACCCCACCACAGCTGGCCGTGCGGGAACAGCGTCAGCGCGGCGATGACGGTGCCCGCGGTGCCGAGGATCGTGATGCCGTCCGGCGTGAGGCCCACGCGCAGCGCGGCCCGGGCGACCGGTCCGCTCAGCTTCGCGTAGGCCGCGCGGGTCAGGAGGTAGAAGTCGCTCACGCCTGTTGGGCCCATTCCGTCGCCAGCAGCTCACGGGTGTCGCGCAGCAGCTGCGGGATCACCTTGGCCCCGCCGATCACCGTGATGAAGTTCGCGTCGCCGCCCCAGCGCGGCACCACGTGCATGTGCAGGTGCTCGGCGAGCGAGCCGCCCGCCGAGGTACCCAGGTTGAGGCCGACGTTGAAGCCGTGCGGCCGGGAGACGCGCTTCATCACGCGGATCGCCTTCTGCGTGAAGGCCATCAGCTCGACGCTCTCGTCGTCGGTGAGGTTCTCCAGCTCGGCGACCCGGCGGTACGGCACCACCATGAGGTGTCCCGGGTTGTACGGGTACAGGTTCAGCACCGCGTAGACGTGCTCACCGCGCGCGACCACCAGGCCGTCCTCGTCGGTCATCGTCGGGATGTCGGTGAACGGCTCGGACGACTTCGCCGAACCGGACTTGATGGCGTCGGCGATGTAGTTCATCCGGTGCGGCGTCCAGAGTCGCTGCAGGTGGTCGCCGTCGCCGACGCCGCGGTCTATCACGGTCCGCTCGTCGGAACCCTCGTCGGCGGTACTCACGCGGGACTGCCCACCTCGACGAGATCGGCCGTGGGAGCGGCGTTCTCGCGGCGCGCGACCCAGCCCGCGATGGCGTCGACGGCCTCGTCCCGGCTGATGCCGTTGATCTGCGTCCGGTCGCCGAACCGGAAGCTGACCGCGCCCGCCTCGACGTCGCGGTCCCCCGCCAGCAGCATGAACGGCACTTTCTGGTTGGTCTGGTTGACGATCTTCTTCGCCATCCGGTCGTCGCTGCGGTCCACCTCGGCGCGGATGCCGCGCGCCTTGAGCTGGGCCACGACGTCGACGAGGTAGTCGACGTGGGCGTCGGACACCGGGATGCCCACCACCTGGACCGGGGCGAGCCACGCAGGGAAGGCGCCGGCGTAGTGCTCGGTGAGCACCCCGAAGAAGCGTTCGATCGATCCGAACAGCGCGCGGTGGATCAGGACCGGACGCTGCCGGGTGCCGTCGGCCGCGGTGTACTCCAGCTCGAAGCGCTCGGGCATGTTGAAGTCCAGCTGGATGGTCGACATCTGCCAGGTGCGGCCCAGGGCGTCCTTGACCTGCACCGAGATCTTCGGGCCGTAGAACGCCGCGCCACCCGGATCGGGCACCAGGTCCAGGCCGGACGCCTCGGCGACCTCGCGCAGCGTGTCGGTGGCCTCGTCCCACACGTCGTCGTCGCCGACGTACTTGACCGGGTCCTTGGTGGACAGTTCGAGGTAGTAGTCGTCGAGGCCGTAGTCGGCCAGCAGGTCCAGCACGAAGCGCAGCAGCGAGGTGAGTTCGTCGCGCATCTGCTCGCGGGTGGTGTAGATGTGCGCGTCGTCCTGGGTCATGCCCCGCACGCGGGTCAGCCCGTGGATGACGCCGGACTTCTCGTAGCGGTACACCGACCCGAACTCGAACAACCGCAGCGGCAGTTCGCGGTACGACCGGCCGCGCGCCCGGTAGATGAGGTGGTGCATCGGGCAGTTCATCGGCTTGAGGTAGTAGTTCTGGCCGGGCTTGCGGACCGTGCCGTCGGCGTTGAGTTCCTCGTCGATGTGCATCGGCGGGAACATGCCGTCGGCGTACCACTCGAGGTGGCCGGACGTGACGTAGAGGTGTTCCTTGGTGATGTGCGGGGTGTTGACGAACTCGTAGCCGGCCTGCTCGTGCGCCCGGCGCGAGTAGTCCTCGAGTTCACGGCGGATGATGCCGCCCTTGGGGTGGAACACCGGCAGCCCGGAGCCCAGCTCGTCGGGGAAGCTGAACAGGTCGAGTTCGACGCCGAGCTTGCGGTGGTCGCGTCGCTGCGCCTCCTCGATCAGCTCGAGGTGGCGGTCGAGCGCCTCCTGCGACTCCCAGGCGGTGCCGTAGATGCGCTGCAGGCTGGCGTTGGCCTGGTTGCCGCGCCAGTAGGCCGCCGAGCTGCGGGTCAGCCGGAAGGCCGGGATGAAGCGGGTGGTCGGGATGTGCGGGCCCCGGCACAAATCGCCCCAGATGCGTTCCCGTGTACGGGGATTGAGGTTGTCGTAGGCGGTCAGCTCGTCGCCGCCCACCTCCATCACGTCCGGGTCGCCCGACTTGTCGTCGACGAGTTCCAGCTTGAACGGCTCGTCGGCCAGCTCCTCGCGTGCCGCCTCCTGCGAGGCGTATACGCGGCGGTCGAACAGCTGCCCGTCCTTGACGATCTGGCGCATACGCTTCTCGAGCGCGGCGAGGTCGTCGGGCGTGAACGCACGCGGCACCTCGAAGTCGTAGTAGAAGCCGTCGGTGATCGGCGGGCCGATGCCCAGCTTCGCCTCGGGGAACAGTCCCTGCACCGCCTGCGCCAGGACGTGGGCCGCGGAGTGCCGGATCACGCTGCGGCCGTCCTCGGTGTCGGCGGCGACCGGGGTCACCTCGACGTCCTCGGCGGGGGTCCACGACAGGTCGCGCAGCCGGCCCTCGGCGTCGCGGACCACGACGATCGCGTCGGAGGCGCCGCGGCTCGGCAACCCCGCCTCGCGCACGGCGGACGCCGCGGTCGTCCCGGCAGGCACCCGGATCGGGGCTGCGGGGGCGGTGCTGGCGGCGGCGGTCATCGGCGGATCTCCATCGGGTCGTGGGGGGTGGTGACCGCGACCATGCTATCGGGGTGCGGGCTCAGTCAGAGAACCCGTCGCTCCGCTCGCCCGGCTAGTCACCGAAGCCGATGGGACTGTTGAACCAGTCGGGGTTCAGGCCCACGAGTTCGGCACCCCAGTCCAGCGCGCCGAGCAACCACAGCGTCGCCGCGACGAAGAGCGCGGTGAGCACCCCGCCGAGCACCTGAACCCACGCCGGCTGGCTCTGGAACCAGTCCATGAACCTGTCGTAGCGCTCCTTGGCGTAGGCCAGCAGCTTGCGAGCCCAGTCGAACTCGGTGGCCAGGATGCCCAGGCCCACGAAGACGATCGCCCAGCCGGGGCCGGGGTACGGGATGGCGAGGATGCCGAGCCCGAGGACGATCAGTCCGACGACGCCCACGGCGATGCGGTAGAAGAAGTCGATCCGCGGGCGTTCGCGCAGGCGGTCGCGCCAGCGGCCCCACCGGCGCTTCAGCTCGGAGAGGCGGTGCTTCTTGCCGTCACCGGCCTCGTTCGCGTCGGCTCGGCCCTCGTCGGTCCTGCCCTCGTCGGTCACGGCTGACCGGGCTTCAGCATCACGAACAGGGCCTCGGCGTCGCACAGCACGTCGTCGCCGTCGAGCAGCCGGCCCGCCACGAAGATCTTGCGCCCCTCGATCCGGTCGATGGTCGACTCCACCCGAAGCTCCTTGTCGATCAGTGCGATCTTGCGGTAGTTGACGTGCAGGAACGCCGTGCGCTGCTTCTTGCTCTCGGTCAGCTTGTAGGCCGTGAAGCCCAGCAGCGAGTCGAAGAGGTGGGCCAGCGACCCGCCGTGCACCGCGCCGTTGCGGCCGAGGTGGAAGCGCCGGAAGGTCGCGGTGCCGCGGATCCAGCCGTCGTCGGTGACGTGGAGGTCGACGGGGACGGACAGGATGCTGCCCCGGTTCGGCAGATCCATGCGGCGTCCTGACGGGGCGTGCCACTCGTCGGCCTCGTGGGGGCGCAGCAACCGGTTGACGCGTTCGATGGCGTCGGCGGCCTCGGTGACGACGTCGTCGGGGGCGTCGGCGCCGCGGGTCAGGTCCTGCAGCGTGCGGACGGCCTCGACGAACCGCCCGTAGTCCGGGCCGCCCCTGGTGGTCGGCTCCGGTGCGTTGAACCCGCCCCCGGCCGCGGCGACCGGGGTCCGGCCCTGGGCATCCTGGTCGGTGTCCACCCGCCCACCGTATTCGGTGTGCCTGCGGTCGACGATGGCAAGGTGGTCGGGTGCGCCTCAGCGACCTCGCAAACCTGCCCTTTACCTACCCCGAGATCGGGGCGACGAGGGGCCCGCTGCCCGGCGGCTACCACCACGTGCGCGAGACCGCGCCGATCGGGCACGGCCGCGACCGGTTCGAGGCGGCCGGCGACGCGGTGCTGCGCTGGGGCATGTTGCGCGGCGCGGGCGCGCGGGTGCGGGCGACGTCGGAGGTCGCGTGCGTGGGCGCCGAGGTGATCGTCGGACTCGGGCCGGTGAGCGCGCCGTGCCGGGTGGTCTACGTGCTCGACGAGCCAGACCGGCGCGGCTTCGCCTACGGCACGCTGCGCGGCCACGCGGAGACCGGCGAGGAACTCTTCGCCGTCCGGTACGACCCGGCCGACGGCGCGGTGTACGCCGAGGTGACGGCGTTCTCCCGGCACGGGACGTGGTGGAGCAGGCTCGCGGGGCCGGTCACGTCGCTGATCCAGGGCTGGATGAGCCGACGCTACGTGCGGGCGGTGTGACCTCCGGGTCAGGCGAGGGTCCGCTCGCGACAGCCATGGCGCGACGTTGCGATCGGCGCCCGCGGCGACGGCAGGAACGGCTCGGCGGCAAGCACTCTCGGCAGGATCGCCAGCAGATGCGGCAGTGATCGCAGCCGAGGCCACAGCACGCCGGGCGGCACCGACGCGAGCACCGCGTCGTCGCTGGGATCGCGACCCGGCAGCGTCGGCACGCAGACGCGGTGGCCGGCCGATCGCAGCAGCCGAGTCCACGGATCGAGCAGTCCGGGCGACCCGAACAGGCCGTGCAGGAACAGGATCGGCGATCGTCGCGGTGCTGTCACGGACCCAGTGTCGCGCGGGGATCGCCGGAGATCGATTACCTCCGGGGTAACCCCCGCGCGTTTGCCACCGCCGGAGTGGGTATGTTGCGGGTGCCGAGCGAAGGGAGCCACCACACGCCATGCGGGTGCACCACCTCAACTGCGGCACCATGGACTCCCTCGGCGCCGCCATCGTCTGCCACGTCCTGCTGGTGGAGACCGATGGTGGACTCGTGTTGGTGGACACCGGCTTCGGCCTCCGGGACTGCGCCGACCCCCGGCGGATCGGGCCCGTCCGGCACGTGCTGCGGCCGCGGTTCGACGCCGCCGAGACCGCGGCCCGGCAGGTCGAGCGGCTCGGGTTCCGCATCGACGACGTGCGCCACATCGTGACCACCCACTTCGACATCGACCACATCGGCGGCCTCGCGGACTTCCCGGACGCCCAGGTGCACGTGACCGCCGCGGAACTCCGCGGTGCGCTGCATCCGATCCGCCGGGAGCGGTTCCGGTTTCGGCCGCCGCAGTGGGAGCACGGCCCGCACCTCGTCACCCACGAGCCCGACGGCGAGGCGTGGCGCGGGTTCGCGGCCGCCAAGGAACTCGACGACATCGCGCCGGGCATCGTGCTGGTGTCGCTGCCCGGACACAGCGCGGGCCACGCGTGCGTCGCCGTCGACGCGGGCGACCGGTGGATCCTGCATGCCGGCGATGCGTTCTACTACCGCGGCACCATCGACGGCGTCGGCGCGGTGCCGCTGGGCATGCGGCTGTCGGAGTCGCTGATCGCCTACGACAAGCAGCGGGTCCGCGACAACCACGCCCGGCTCGCCGAGCTGTACGCCCGCCGCGACCCGGACCTGCTGATCGTCTCCGCCCACGATCCGGCGCTGCTCGCCGAGGCGCTACACGGGAAGCGTTGAGCCGGTTTCCTTCTCGGCGAAGTCGACCAGGCGCGCGGCGAGTTCGTAGTCGCACGCCACGGCGGAGCGGCCGATCAGCACCGGGCCGCCGCGCAGCCCAAATCGGCCGTCGACGCCGACGTAGCTACCCGGCGGGATCGGCTCGCTGAGGCAGTACAGCGTGGGGGCGGCACCCTGGTCGATGTCGTTGGCCAGCACGCCGCCCACGGCCTGCACACCTCGGTGCAGCAGCGACATGAGCGGCTTGTCGGAGACGTGCGACAGGTTGGAGGCCACCCAGCCCGGGTGCACCAGCTGTGCGACGACGGGTGATCCGGCGGCGCGCAGGCGGCGGTCCAGTTCCAGCCCCCACAGCATCACGGCGAGCTTGGACCGCGCGTAGGCGCCCATCACGTTCCAGGACGTGTTCCGCAGGTGCATGTCGTCGAGGCGCAACGTCGCCGAGCGGTGCGCGTCGGAGCCGACGTTGACGATCGTCGACCGGATGCGGTCGAACAGGAGGTTCGTGAGCAGGAACGGGCCGAGCAGATTGGTGCCGATCGTCATCTCGAAGCCGTCGACGGTGTCGGTGTGGTGCTGCGACAGCGCGCCGGCGTTGTTGATCAGGACGTCGACGTCCCCGTCGATCCGCTCGGCGAACGCGCGCACCGACGCGAGGTTCGCGAGGTCGAGTTCGACGATCGACGTCGATCCGCCGATCTCGGTTGCGCGCTGGGCACCGAGGGTGGTGTTGCGGACGGCGAGGATCACGTGTGCGCCGGCCCGGCTGAGCGCCCGGGCGGTCCCGAGGCCGACGCCGTTGGTCGCCCCGGTCACGATGATGCGCTTACCGCTCAGGTCGCCGAGCCTGTCCGGTGTCCAGTTCGTCGTCACGCTCGCGACACTACCGAGCAGCGCGGCACGTCACGCGATGGCGCCGGAATCCTTCAGCGCCTCGATGCGGTCCCAGTCGAGACCGAGTTCCATCAGCACCACCTCGGTGTGCTCGGACGCCTGCGGGGCCCTGGTGGTCTCCAACGGTTCGTGGTTGAACTGCACGGGCCCGCGGACCACCTTGAACGGCGCACCGCCGTCGCCGGCCTCGAACTCGGCGACCATGTCGTTGGCCAGCGCCTGCTCGTCGGCGGCCAGGTCGATCAGGCTCTGGAACGGCGCCCACTGGCCCCGCATGGTCTTGAGGTGCTGCCGCCAGTAGTCGAACGGCTTGCTCCGGATCGACTCGGCGATCAGTTCGGCTGCGGCGGAGGCGTTCTCGATCAGCGGCAGCACGTCGCAGAACCGGGGGTCGTCCGCGAGTTCGGGCAACCCCAGGTGTTCGAACGCGTCCCGGATGTAGCCGGTGGGGCTGACGATGCACAGGTTGATCGTGCCGCGGTCCGAGGTCAGGTAGTTGCCGAGGAACGGGTTGACGGTCAGCCCGACCTCGGTGGGCAGCGTCGAGCGCATCGTCTGCCCGGTCTCCATGCCCTGCGTCACGCTGGCCCCGGCCGCCCACCACGCCGTGCTCAGCAGCGACACGTCGATCTCGGCGGTCTCGCCGGTGCGCTCGCGGTGGAACAGCGCCGCGGAGATGCCACCGGCGATGTTCATGCCGCCGATCGAGTCGCCGAACGCCGGGATCCCCTGCGGCAGCGCGCCTCCGATGCCTTCGGGGGTCAGTGCGTGTCCGACGCCGCTGCGCGTCCAGAACGCCGTCCCGTCGAATCCGCCGACGAGCCGCTCCGGCCCCTTGTCGCCGTAGGCGCTGCCGCGCGCGTAGATGATGTCGGGGTTGGCGGCGCGGATGTGTTCGACGTCGAACTTGTTCTTCTGCCGCGCCTGCGGCATGTAGTTGGTGAGGAAGACGTCGGCGGTCTTGGCGAGTTCGTACAGCACCTCCTGGCCGTCGGGTGTCGACACGTCGATGCCGACGCTGCGCTTGCCGCGGTTGGGATGCTCCATCAGTGGGTGCCGGTCGGGATCCAGCTGGATGCCGCCCATGTAGAGGAAGCCGCGCTGGGTGTCGCCGCGGACGGGGTGCTCGACCTTGATGACGTCGGCTCCCCAGTCGGCGAGGATGGCGCCCGCCGCGGGGACGAAGGTGAACTGCGCAACCTCGAGGACCCGCACGCCCTGCATCACCTTGATCACGTCGGTACTCCCCGTTCGGTCGTCACAGTTGGTCGTTACAGTTGAAGCCTCGACTGTAACCGTAGTCAGCGCCAGGCACGGCGGGTCTGGGCATCGATTCCGGGGTCGTGGATGCGTTGGAAGTTGCGCCCGCCGCGCGCGAACGTCGCGAGCACGGCCGCCGGCACCGTCCCGTACGGCACCGGCGCGTCGAGCCACTCGCAGTCGCGGACGTGGACGAGGTCGACGGCCGCCGCGGCGGCACAGTCGTCGTACCGCCACGGCCCGGCGAGCCTGCCCAGCCAGAATTCGCCGTCGCCGTCGCGGGTCCACACGAAGGCGCCGATGGGCACCGCGGCGAAGCGCTCGATCCGCCGGGCCAGCCGCTCGTCGTACCGGTCCCGGGCGAGCAGCACCGCGTCGTCGAGGTCACCCGGCGGCGGAGCGAGCACGCCGCCGACGCCGCAGACCGCCACGCGCAGCGCCCGTGCGACCGACGCCTCGAGCGGGACGTCGTCGCGCCGCGAGCGCATCGGTGCGCGGTAGACGCCGGGCGTCACCGCGCTATCCGTCCAGCCGCGCGGTCATGCCGCGGCGCGCGTCGTGCACCAGCATGGCGACGTGCAGCGAGGTCATCGACTCGGCGTCGTCGAGGTCGACGCCGAGGATCCGCTCGATGGTCGCGAGGCGCTTGTAGAGCGCGGGTCGGCTGATGTGGAGCCGGCCGGCGAGCGCGGCCTTGTTGCCCGCCGACCGGAGGTACTCGCGCAGCACGGTCAGGTTCGTCGGCTCGGCGGTATCCGAAGTGCGCAGCAGCGCACCGAGTTCGGTCTCCGCGAAGCCCTGCACGCGCGGATCGTCGCGCAGCAGGGCGAGCAGCCCGCGCAGCCGCACGTCGGATGCCCGGAAGTAGGAGCGCGCGTCGGGGCCCAGGCCGAGGGCCACCTCCGCGACGTGCGCGGCCTCGCCGAGTCCGCCCACCGCGTCGACGACGTCGGCCGAGGTGGGTCCCACGGCGGTCACCGCGCCGACGCCGTGGACGCGCCGGATCTCCGTGCGCAGCTCCTCGCCGAGCGCGGTGAGCGCCTTCTCGTCGGCGCCCGCGCGAATGGTGCTGAGCGCCAGGACAGCGCCGACCTCGCCGTCGCGGCGGATGGTGAACAGCCCGGTGTGCCCAGACGCGTTCACCACGTGCGCGACGGTGTCCAGCAGCTCGACGTTGCGCCGTTGCGCCGCAACGGGATCGGTGCCTGCCGTCGGCCGGTCCACGCGTACCGTCACGGGCAGGTAGCGCGACGCCTTGCGGAGCCCGAGGGCATGCGCGCGGGCCGCGGCCTCGCGCTCGTCGGTGATGCGGCCGCGCACCACGTCGTCGATGAGGCCGCTCTGCGCCTGCTGGTGCAGGCCGGACCGGTCGCGTTCGATCATGCGGTGCAGCGCCAGGGCCGCCGCGGCGCGCTCGAGCACCCGGCGGGCGCGCCCCGCGTCGGCGGGCGGCCTCGGCACGATCAGCCGGCCCCACTCCTCGGCGCGCGGACCCACCGACGTGACCAGCCATTGCTCGTCGCCGCCGTCGGTGACGCGCCGCGACCGGGTCTCCCAGTCGTCGAGCAGGGCCGCGGCCACCCGTCCGGTGGCCGACGTCGCGAGCGCCTGGTGGGCGAGGTCCTCGAGCACCACCGGCTCGTCGAGCATCCGTGCGGCCGCGGCGACGATCCCGGTGACCGAGGCACGCTTCATGCTCAGCTCCGTGAAGACCTCGTGCACCCGCCGGTCGAAGGCCACCTCCTCGTACTGCTCGGCGACGATCCGGCGGTGGACGGCCTCGGTCACCTCGACGAACTTGATCTCGCGGTGCAGCGCGATCAGGGCGAGGTTCAGGCGCCGCGCGGTGGCCGCGACCGTCGCGGACACGGCGGGCAGCGAGGGCCCCAGCTCCACGACGACGCCGAGTGCTCCCGCGTCGGCCAGGCTCTGCAGGTACACCCGCGGCGAGCGGCGCAGGGCCGTGCCCGTGGTGAGGAGCAGTTCGCCGCCCTGCAGCAGCGAGGAGAAGTCGGTGACGTCGCCGACGTGCACCCAGCGGATCTCGTCGTGCCAGCGGCTGTCGCTGACCACCTCGGGTTCACCGCGTTGGACGACGGGCAGTGCGACGACGTCGGCCACGGTCAGGGGCATGTACACAGTGTAATCAAATCGGCCAGAGCGGTGACGGTGTGTATCCGCGCGAGCGGCGCCGCGGCTGCCAGACTCGACGGTGTCACCACCAGCAGCGCGGCTGGGCCGGTCCACCACCGCACGAAGGACGCCTCCATGCCCACGATCTCCCACTGGCTGAACAACGAGACCTTCGCAGGCGAGAGCAGCGCGACGGCCCCCGTCACCAACCCCGCGACCGGCGAGGTCACCGGCGAGGTGTCGCTGGCCAGCGTCGCCGACGCCCAGGCCGTGATCGACGCCGCGGCCGCCGCGTTCCCGGCGTGGCGCGACACCAGCCTGGCCAAGCGCACCCAGATCCTGTTCAACTTCCGCGAGCTGCTCAACTCCCGCAAGGGCGAGCTGGCCGCACTCATCACCGCCGAGCACGGCAAGGTGCTGTCCGACGCCCTGGGCGAGGTGAGCCGCGGCCAGGAGGTCGTCGAGTTCGCCTGCGGCATCCCGCATCTGCTCAAGGGTGGCTTCACCGAGAACGCCTCGACCAACGTCGACGTCTACTCGATCCGCCAGCCGCTCGGCGTCGTCGGCGTCATCTCGCCGTTCAACTTCCCCGCGATGGTGCCGATGTGGTTCTTCCCCATCGCGATCGCGACCGGCAACACCGTCGTCCTCAAGCCGTCGGAGAAGGATCCGTCGGCGTCGCTGTGGATCGCCGCACTCTGGGCCGAGGCCGGCCTGCCCGCGGGCGTGTTCAACGTGCTGCAGGGCGACAAGACTGCCGTCGACGAGCTGCTCACCAACCCGAAGGTGAAGTCGGTCAGCTTCGTCGGGTCCACCCCGATCGCGCAGTACGTCTACGCCACCGGCACGACCGCAGGCAAGCGCGTCCAGGCCCTCGGCGGCGCCAAGAACCACGCCGTGGTGCTGCCGGACGCCGACCTGGACCTGGCCGCCGACGCGATGGTCAATGCCGGCTTCGGCTCCGCCGGTGAGCGCTGCATGGCGATCTCGGCCTGCGTCGCCGTCGGCCCGATCGCCGACGACCTGGTCGCCAAGATCGCCGAGCGCACGACGCCGCTGAAGATCGGCGACGGCACCAAGGACTCCGACATGGGCCCGCTGGTGACCAAGGCCCACCGCGACAAGGTGGCGTCCTACATCGACGCCGGCGAGAACGACGGCGCGAAGATCGTCGTCGACGGCCGCACCGTCACGGCCGACGGTGGTCAGGACGGCTTCTGGCTGGGCCCCACCCTGATCGACCAGGTGACGCCGCAGATGAGCGTCTACACCGACGAGATCTTCGGCCCGGTGCTGTCGGTCGTGCGCGTCGAGACCTACGACGAGGCGATGGAGCTGATCAACGCCAACCCCTACGGCAACGGCACCGCGATCTTCACCAACGACGGCGGTGCGGCCCGCCGCTTCCAGAACGAGGTGCAGGTCGGCATGGTCGGCATCAACGTGCCGATCCCGGTGCCGATGGCGTACTACAGCTTCGGCGGCTGGAAGAACTCGCTGTTCGGCGACTCCCACGCGCACGGCATGGACGGCGTGCACTTCTTCACCCGCCAGAAGGCCATCACCCAGCGCTGGCTCGACCCGAGCCACGGCGGCATCAACCTGGGCTTCCCCGAGAACAGTTAACCCCCTTCTCCGGCGAGCGTGCGTGTCTGCGGGCGACACGCCGGACGCGTACCCGAGTTCGCGCACGCTCGTCGTGGAACTAGTTGCTTGCCCACGCCGACCACAGTGAAAGATGGACCCATGACCACCACCCAGGACACCGCGACCCTGCCCAACGGCCTGTCGGTCGAGGACGCGCGCGCCGAGGCAGCCCGCACCTACGAACTCGACCGCACCCACGTGTTCCACTCGTGGTCGGCGCAGGGGCAGATCAAGCCGATGACGATCGTGGCGTCGGACGGCTCCTACGTGTGGGACGGCGACGGCAACAAGCTGCTCGACTTCTCCGGGCAGCTGGTGTTCACCAACATCGGCCACCAGCACCCCAAGGTCGTCGCGGCGATCCAGGCCCAGGCCGCCAAGCTGTGCACGGTCGCGCCGCAGCACGCCAACGACGCGCGCTCGGAGGCCGCCCGCCTGATCGCCGAGCGCACGCCGGGTGACCTGAACCGGGTGTTCTTCACCAACGGCGGCGCCGACGCCGTCGAGCACGCCGTGCGCATGGCCCGGCTGCACACCGGCCGCTACAAGGTGCTGTCGCGCTACCGCTCGTACCACGGCGGCACCGACACCGCGATCAACCTGACCGGCGACCCGCGCCGCTACCCCAACGACTACGCCAGCGCCGGTGTCGTGCACTTCAACGGCCCGTTCCTGTACCGCAGCTCCTTCCACGCCGAGAACGAGCAGCAGGAGACCGAACGCGCGCTGGAGTACCTCGACCGGTTGATCCAGCACGAGGGCGCGTCGTCGTTCGCCGCGATCATCCTCGAGTCGGTGCCCGGCACCGCGGGCATCATGGTGCCGCCGCCCGGCTACATGGCCGGCGTGCGGGAGATCTGCGACAGGTACGGCATGGTGATGATCGCCGACGAGGTGATGGCCGGATTCGGCCGCACCGGTGAGTGGTTCGCGATCCAGAACTTCGACGTGACGCCCGACCTCATCACGTTCGCGAAGGGCGTCACCTCGGGCTACGTGCCGCTGGGCGGCGTCGCGATCAGCGAGGAGATCGCCGCGACGTTCAACGATCGCGCCTACCCGGGCGGGCTCACCTACTCCGGCCATCCGCTGGCGTGTGCGGCGGCCGTCGCCACGATCAACGCGATGGAGGACGAGGGAATGGTGGCCAATGCCAAGCGCATCGGCACCGACGTCCTCGGCCCCGGACTGCGCGACCTGGCGGCCAAGCACCGCTGCGTCGGCGAGGTCCGCGGCCTCGGCGTGTTCTGGGCGATCGAGCTGGTGGCCGACCAGCAGACCCGGGAACCGTTGGCGCCGTACGGCGGTTCGAGCCCCGCGATGAACGCGGTCATCGGCGCCTGCAAGTCGGGTGGCCTGCTGCCGTTCGCGAACTTCAACCGCATCCACGCCGTGCCCGCGTGCAACGTCACCGACGACGAGGTGGCCGAGGGTCTGCGCATCCTCGACGCCGCGTTCGACGTGGCCGACGCGGAACTGTAGGCGAGAGTCACGCCTGCCGGATCAGCGCCAGTTCGTCGATCTGGTGGGCGCGGCCGCTGAAGCGCTCGCGAAGAGTCGATTCCGCGTACTCGGAGCGGAATAGCCTGCGCTCCCGCAGGATCGGGACGACCTCGTCGACGAACACCTCGAGGCCGTCGGGGAAGACGTCGGGCATCAGGTTGAATCCGTCGGCGGCTCCGGCGAGGAACCACCGCTCGATGGTGTCGGCGACGTCGACGGGAGTGCCGACGACGACGCGGTGGCCGGCACCGCTGAACGCCCGAAGCGCCTGCCGCAGGGTCAGATCCTCGCTCTGGATCAGCCGCACGACGGACTCTCGGAAGCCCAACGAAGCGACGAACGTGGCGGCGTCGACGTCGCCGAGCACCCGCGGCGGCACCGGCTCGTCGAGCGCGAGACCGGTCAGGTCCTCGCCGAGTGTCTGCGACAGCCGTTCCAGGTCGTGGTCGGGCGGTAGCAGCGCGTTCTGCTCGTCGTAGCGGCGATCAGCCTCAGCGCTGGTGCTGCCGATCGTGGTGATGAGCCCGGGCAGGATCTTCACGTCCCCGCGCCGCCTGCCGTGCGCAACCGCGACGTCCTTGACCAATCGGCAGTGATCGATGCCTGCGCGCAGGTCGAGTTCGGCGCTGAACACCGCGTCGGCAGCGCGACCGGCCAGCTCGCGGCCCTGGGGTGAGCCGCCCGCCTGTACCAGGAGAGGGTGTCCCTGCGGCGACGGGCCCTGCGGCAGCGAGCCGACGACGGTGAAGAACTCGCCATGGTGGTCGATGCCCTTGCCGCCGACGTACGCCGCGTCGCGCCACAGCTGCGTCACGACGTCGACGAACTCCGCGGCGCGGCGGTAGCGGGTGTCACGGTCCGGATAGTCGTCGAGGCCGAAGTTGCCACCGGCGGGCAGCGAGTACGTGGTGACGACGTTCCACGCCAGCCGCCCACCGGACAGTTCATCGAGCGCCAAGAGCCGGTGCGCGAGTTCCACCGGGTCGTTGAACGTCGACGACAGCGTGCCGATGATGCCGAGCCGTTCGGTCTCGGCAGCGACCGCACCGAGGATGACACTCGGCTCGAGCGCCTGCGACGGGCGGAGCGCGGGGTGCTCTCGCAGTGCCGGTCCATCGGCGAGGAACAGTGCGTCGAGGGTGCCCCGCTCGGCGATCCGCGCCATCCGGACGTAGTAGCCCGGGTCTGCGAACGCCGTGGGCGGTTCGTTCGTGCGCTGCCAGGAACCGGTGTGGATGCCGGTGTTGAGCACGTTGACGTTGAGGATCACGTG
Organism: Mycobacterium sp. PTI7; assembly: GCF_056679845.1. NCBI lineage: Bacteria > Bacillati > Actinomycetota > Actinomycetes > Mycobacteriales > Mycobacteriaceae > Mycobacterium > Mycobacterium sp. PTI7. The sequence continues at coordinate 1,429,963 of NZ_CM155252.1, read as the reverse complement.
GTCGTGGGGCAGGTTCACAGCCGTCCTCCCGGGTTGGGTGCCGGCGCGAAGGCCGGAGGGTTCGTCGACACGTCGGGGGCGGTCGGGACGGGCAGGCGCAGTCGGTGCCGCAGCGTGCCGCGCATCGGGTCGGCGATCCGGCCACGTCGGCGCGCGACGGGCAGGATGCCGTCCAGAACGGTTGCCAGCGAATTCTTCTCGAGCCGCAGCAGCACACCGACCACGCCGTCCGCGAGTGCTGTGCGCTCGAGTGCGGCGCCGATGCGCTGGATGGTCCGCAGCCGGACGACCGCGGGCAGGCCGTCGGGGAGCTCGTCGCCGTCCTCGACGACCGCGAGGTCGGCGCCGCCGACCGATGCGGGGTCGGCCGGTGTCCACTGCCGCCAGACGGGGAGATCGCCCTGCGCGGATCCCGGGACGTTCAGCGGGCCGGAGATCGAGTAGCCGCGGGTGACGTCGGCACGCCGGATCTGGGACGGGTCGGCGAAGACGCCGCCGGATCGGTCGCCCACCACCGATTCCAGCGGCCAGGTCCGCCACAGCGTGCGGACGGCGTCGACCGCGTCCGCCGTGTGCGCCGGCGCGAGGGTAGCGCCGGTCCACGTGTCGGTCACGGCGTTCAGGGCGATGCCGTGGTCGAAGTCCAATGCCAGCCAACCCAATCGGCCGCCTGCCGCGTGGTCGGCGGACACCAGCCGTCGAGCCAGGTTGTAGGGGTGGTCGCGGTGGGCCGCGGCGGCTACCACCAGTCCCAGATCGGTGCTGTGCCGGGCAGCGACGGTCGCGACGAGCGACGGGTCGAGCGTCGCACTCTTGGTCACCGGCTTCTCGCCGCGTTCGGCGCCGATCAACCAGTAGGACACGCCGGCCGCCTCCAGCCGGCCGGCCAGCGAGGCGATGCCTCCGACCCGCCCGTTCGTGAGCGAGGACCCGTCCTCGAATCCATCGCCGACGACTTCAACTCCCACCGACAGTGCGAATGTCATTGCGCCGAATGTAATCCGCGGTCCGGGCGGCACAACGTTTGCAATCACCGCAACCGAAAGGTCCGTCGGCCCCGCACAGTTAAGCTGCGGTGAACCAACGGCTTAAAACTCCTAACGGACGGAACCGTCGACGCTCGCGATCGCCGGCAATACCTTTCGGCATGTGTTGAGTTTCGCGCTGAGACGGGTCGGACAGTCGATCGTCGTGATCGTACTTGCCTATACGGCAGTCTTCTTCGTCCTCAACGTGCTGCCCGGGGATCCCATCGAGACGCAGATCTCGAACCCCGAGAACGCCATCTCGAAGGACGACGCCGAAGTGCTGCGCGACTACTACCGGCTCAATGATCCGGCGATCGTGCAGTTCGGCGTCTCGGTCCAGCGGCTGCTCACCGGCGATCTCGGCTACTCGCTGAACAGCGGCCAGTCCGTCGCCACGCTGCTGGGGCATGCACTGCCGTCGACGATGGCCCTCGCGGGGGTGGCCTTCGTGCTGGCCGCCGCACTGGGCTTCGGCATCGCGCTTGCCGCGGTGTTCGCGCCGTGGCCCGCCGTCCGCGAGGCGGTACGGTCGTTGCCGCCGCTGTTCCTGTCCGTACCCGTCTTCGTAACCGGTCTCATTGCGCTGCAGGTCTTCTCATTCAGTCTCGGCTGGGTGTCGGCCGTGCACGACGAGGGGTTGCGATCCACGGCGCTGGCGGCGCTGCCACTGGCCCTACCGGTGGCGGCCCCGATCGCGCAGGTGCTGATCCAAGGGCTGAGCAACGCCGCCGACCAGCCCTACGTCGAGGTGCTCCGTGCCAAGGGCCTGTCCAACGATCGTGTCATCTTCGGCCACCTGGTGAAGAACGGCTCGATCCCCACCCTGACCATCGTCGCCATCACGGTGGGCGAGCTGTTGGCCGGGTCGGTGATCACCGAGACGATCTTCAACCGAACGGGCATCGGATACCTGACCGAAACTGCGGTGCGCAACCAGGACACCCCGATCATCCAGGCCGTGGTCATCACGGTGTCGGTGACGTTCGTCGCAATCAACCTCGTGGTGGACCTGCTCTATCCCCTGATCGACCCACGCATCGGCAGAGTGTCGACGACCCGCGAGGTGGTACCCGCATGAGCATCACGACCGCCCTGCCGACGGTCCGGCTCCCGCGGACCCTGCCCCGGCTCTCGTTGAGCGCGTCGGACGTTCCGCCACTACTGGTCCTCGCCCTGGTGACGCTGATGATCGTCGCACCGGGTGTCGTCGCGCCGTACGACCCCCTGCAGGAGAACCCGGCGCTGCCGCTGGCCGGCCCCAGCCTGGCCCACCCGTTCGGCACCGACTACATCGGTCGGGATCTGCTGAGCCGCGTCGTCGCGGGCACCGCTGCCACGATCGCAGGATCGTTCATCGCGGTCGTCATCGGCCTCGTGGTCGGGACGGTGCTCGGACTGCTGGCGGCGTACTTCGGTCGCGCCACCGACAGCATCATCAGCAGGATCGTCGACGTCCTGCTGTCGATTCCGACGCTGCTGCTGTCGATCACGATCATCGTCGCGCTGGGCTTCGGCACGGTGAACGCGGCCATCGCCGTCGGTGTCTCGTCGATCGCGGTGTTCGCCAGGCTGGCACGCTCCGAGGTACTCGCCACCCGCAACCTGCCGTTCGTCGAAGCCAGTGAGCACCTCGGCGCGGGGCACCTGCGGCTGCTCTTCCGCCACGTGCTGCCGAACTCGTACTCGTCGGTCCTGTCGCTGGCCGCGCTGCAATTCGGCACCGCGATCCTCGCAATCGCGTCGCTGAGCTTCCTCGGTTACGGCGCACAGCCGCCCGAGCCCGAGTGGGGTCTGCTGATCTCCGAGGGGCGCAACTACATCAACTCCGCACCGGGCCTGGTGTACTTCCCTTCGCTGGCCATCGTGCTGACCGTGATGAGCCTGTCCCGGCTCGCTCACATCGTTCGAAGGAAGGTCGGTTGACATGAGTTCTCCACCATTGCTCTCGGTTTCGGGTCTGACGGTCGAGTACGACACCCCGGTGGTGCACGACGTCTCCTTCGACGTCCACCCCGGCAAGGTCGTGGCCGTCGTCGGGCAGTCCGGCTCCGGTAAGTCGACGATCGCCCGCGCCGTCCAGGGCCTGCTGCCCGGCAACGGACGGGTGACGGCCGGTCGCATCGGCGTCGACGGCGTGTCCGCCGTGGGCTTGACGCAGCGGCAGTGGCGCGAGCTGCGCGGCACCACGATCGGCTTCGTGCCGCAGGACCCGCTCGGCTCGCTCGATCCCCTGAAGCGGGTGGGCGACCAGGTGGCGGAGGTCCTGACCGTCCATCGCATCGCCGGCCGCGGACGGGCCCGCGACCAGGCGGTGTCGATCCTCGAGCGTGTCGGGATCCCGGACGCACACCGGCGGGCGAACGACTACCCGCATCAGCTGTCCGGCGGTCAGCTGCAACGGGTACTCATCGCGATCGCCATCGCGGGTGACCCGAAGATCCTGGTGGCCGACGAGCCGACGTCGGCGCTCGACGTGACCGTCCAGCAGCGCATCCTGGAGCTGCTGGACGAACTCCGCCGCGAACGTGGGCTCGGCATCGTCTTCATCACCCACGACCTGGCCCTCGCCGAGCACCACAGCGACGAGGTGGTGGTGCTGCGCGACGGGCGGATCCGCGAGACGGGCAGTACTGCAACGGTACTCGTCGCGCCTCGTGACGAATACACCCGTCAGCTGATCGCGGACGCGCCTGCGCTGTCGCCGGACAAGTACGCCCGGCCACTACACGTCTCCCGCGACGACGATGCCTTGCTCCGGGTGTCCGGTCTGGTGAAGCGCTTCGGCGGCGTCCCGGCGCTCGACGACGTCTCGTTCGACGTGCGCGGCGGGTCGATCCACGCGCTGGTGGGCGAATCGGGTTCCGGCAAGACCACGGCGGCCCGCGTGCTGGCCGGCCTCACCGGATTCGACGCGGGCTCGGTGCGCGTCGACGGCGCCGTCCGAACGTCGACGATGCCGTTCGGAGCCACGCAGCAGCGGGCGCAGGCGCGGACGCTGCAGATGGTGCACCAGAACCCGCTCGCCGCTCTGGATCCACGGCTCACCGTCGGCGACGCCATCGCCGAACCACTGCGCATCAACCGGATCGGCAATCGCGACGAGCAGAGCGCCGAGGTGCTGGGTGCACTGGACCGGGTGGGTCTGCCCGCCGCGCTGTTCGACCGCAGGCCTCGCGAAATCTCCGGCGGCCAGCGGCAGCGCGTCGTCCTCGCGCGCGCCCTGGTCCTGCAACCGCCGATCCTGGTGCTCGACGAGCCCACGTCGGCGCTCGACGTGACCGTCCAGTCGCAAGTGGTGGATCTCCTCATCGAGTTGCAACGGGAACTGGGCCTCACCTACCTCTTCATCTCCCACGACCTGAGCCTGGTGCGCCAGATCGCTGACGAGGTCAGCGTTCTCGAGCACGGCCGCCTGGTCGAGACGGGCCGGGTGGCCGACGTGTTCTCCTCCCCCGCAGCCGCGTACACGCGTCGACTGCTCGACGCGGTGCCCGGCGCACGGGCACGCGCCGCATGAACGTCCCGCGGCGACTGGCTGTCGCGTTGCTCGTCGTCACGATGGGCCTGACTGCGTGCGGTACGGACGTCCCGCGCAGTGCGTCCCCGACGGGTGGGCAGCGGGGCGGCAACCTGGTGTACCTCGACGCCGAGGCTCCTGCCTCACTGCAGATCCAGGTCAGCTACTGGCAGAACAGCCTGCTGAAGGACCAGATGCTCGATCGGCTCGTCTACCAGGACCCGAAGACGTTCGACTACCGGCCGTGGATCGCCGAGAAGTGGACGCTCGACGACACGCACACCGTCTACGAGTTCACCATCCGCGAGGGCGTCACCTATAGCAACGGACAGCCGGTCGACGCGGAGTCGGTGCGTCGCAACCTGGACTGGGAGGCCCACGGCGACAAGCCCAAGGGCATCACCCGCAACACCTACTTCCCCAGGGTCGCGTCGATCACCGCCGATCAGGCCAGTCGCACGGTGTGGGTCACGCTCGACGAACCGTACGCACCGTTCATCGGGGTCCTGTCGCTGAACACTTCGGGGCTGGTGGCCGACGCGACCATCGACGCGACGAAGGAGGAGCAGTCGGTCGTCACGAACCTGATCGGATCCGGACCGTTCGTCGCGGAGTCCGAGATCCCGGACAAGCAGATCGTCCTGGCCAGACGGCACGGGTACGACTGGGCGCCCGTCGGCGCACCGCACCAGGGCGAGGCGTTCCTCGACACCGTGACCGTCATCCCCGTCACCGAGGACAGCGTCCGAGTCGGCGCACTGCGTGCCGGGCAGGCCGACGCCATCCGCTACGCCCAGCCACCCGATGAACGTCTGCTCGAGCGCGAGGGCTTCGACGTGCGCGGCCTGCGCACACCCGGTCTCTCGAACACGCTCGACATCCGGCAGACCGCGCCGTTCCTGAAGGACGTCGACGTCCGCAGGGCGCTTGGCTTCGGCATCGACCGGCGCGAGATCCTGTCGACGCTGTACACGAACAACTGGAAACCTGCGCAGAACATCGTCACTCCCGGCTTCCCGGGGTACACCGACCGCAGCGACGCCGTCCGCTACGACCCGGACGAAGCGGGCAGGCTCCTCGACGAATCCGGGTGGACCCGTCGGAACGACGCCGGGTACCGCGTCAAAGACGGTGCGGAGCTGTCCGTCAAGATTTACGTCGACGTCTACGACCACACCGCGAAGCCGATGTACGAACTGATCCAACGACAGCTCGCCCGGATCGGCGTCAACCTGGTGATCCGACAGACCGACTTCGCGAACTACCCGACCGCGAGCGTCGAGGACTCGGTGGGATTGCGCCGAAACGGCTGGCCCACTGCGGATCCAGTTCGCCTGTGGCAGAACTACGGGAAGGACGGCGGTGATCTGTACGCCCTCGACGGCGCCGATCCGGAAATCGACCGTCTGCTGGACGCGCAGATCGCGGCCACCGACCCGGCCGAGAGACTCAAGATTCTCGAGCAGTACAACGACTACGTCATCGACAACGCGTACACGATCCCGCTGCTCGAGGACACCCAGATCTTCGCCGTCGCACCGCGCGTTCGGGGCTTCGCGAACGCCGCCAACTCGGTGCCGTGGTTCTACGGCGCGTGGATCGACGACACCCAACCTGGAAGGGACTGATCACGATGACGACGGAGTTCGCGGTACGGGCGGAGTCGGCCGAGGCGAAGGCGCCGCTGTCCGAGGTACTGGACGCCATCGCGGCGGACCACGGGCGGCGACTCCGCGACGGAGGGCACGAACCCCCGGTCGAGGGGCTGCGCCTGGTGCGCGCGCACCGTCTGGGGGCGGTGCGGCTGGCCCGCGACCTCGGCGGCCACGGCTACACCGCAACCGAGTTCTTCGAGTTCGCGATTGCGCTGGCCGCCGCCGACCCCGACCTCACGCACATTCTGCGCGTGCACTATTCGATAGTCGAGGAACTGCAGCGGGTGCCACGACGCCCTGGCGCCGACCGGTGGATCGCCATCGTCGCGGCGGGCCAGTTGATCGGCGGGACCTCCTCGGAGCAGAGTTCCCGGCAGGTCGGCGCACAGGCGTTCGACACCAAGCTGATCCGCGACGGTGACGGGCTGCGGCTGCGGGGTCGGAAGTTCTACAGCACCGGCGCCCGGTTCTCGGACTACGTGCGGGTGAGCGCCGAGGACGACGACGGCAGGCCGGTCGCCGCCGTGGTCCCGGTCGACCGGGCCGGCATCGTGCACGTCGACGACTGGGACGGCGTCGGACAGCGCCACACCGGGAGCGGAACCACGATTCTGGACGACGTGGTAGTCCATGACGACGAGTTGTTCGCGCTGGGAACCACACTCGGCGTCGACCGGGCGCGGGGTGCGCTGGTGCAGCTGTACCTGCATGCGATCGCCGCCGGCATCCTCCGGACCGTCGCCGCGGACGCTGCGGAGGTGGTCCGGAGCAGGCACCGCACGTACACGTTCGCGACGGCCGAGTCTCCGTCCTCGGATCCGCAACTGCTCGCCGTCGTCGGGGAGATCGACGCGACCGCCTACGCAGCCGAGGCGCTGGTGCTCCGCGCCGCCGGCGAACTCGCCACCGCGCTCGACGCCGCACGTGTCTCGGGCATCGACGCGGAATTGGAGGACGCGGCGTCGCTGGCGGCGGCCCGGGTGAAGGTCGCGCTGGAGGGTCCGGCGTTGCACGCGGCGGCGAGACTGTTCGACGTGGGTGGCGCATCGTCGATCCGTGCCTCGACCAACCTCGACCGGCACTGGCGCAACCTGCGAACGCTGTTCTCGCACAACCCGACCGTGTACAAGGCGCGGGTGCTGGGCGACGTCGCCGTCAACGGCGCCCAGCTCCCCCCGTCCAGCTTCTACTGAGTCACTGCCCGGCCGCCGCGAGTGGCGCCTCGGTGCCGAGGTTCTCGGGGCGGACCGACCGGTGACCGGCCACCTGGCCGGCGATGTGCTCGAGCCCGGCGAGCTGCTCGGCGGTCAGCGCAACCGTGCGAGCGCCGAGGTTCTCGTGCAGGAACTCGACGTGTCGGGTGCCCGGGATCGGCACGACGTCGTCACCGCGGGAGAGCACCCAGGCCAGCGCGACCTGGCCGGGGGCGACGCCGATCTGGGCGGCGACGGCCGACACGACGCCGACGAGGGCCCGGTTGCGCTCGAACGCCGCCTCGGAGAAGCGCGGGTGACTGCGGCGGTTCCCCTCGACGTCCGCGGGGGTGTCGATCCGGCCGCTCAGCCAGCCGCGCCCCAGTGGCGAGTAGGGGACGATCCCGATGCCCAGTTCCCTGGCCAGCGGCACGGCGCCGAACTCGATGTCCCTGGTGAACAGCGACCACTCGTTCTGGATGGCGGTGATCGGGTGCACCGCGTGGGCACGGCGCACGGTGTCGAGACCGGGTTCGGACAGACCGAGGTAGCGGACCTTTCCCGCGTCGACGAGATCGCTCAGGGCGCCCACGGTGTCCTCGATCGGCACCTCGGGGTCGACCCTGTGCAGGTAGTACAGGTCGACGTGGTCGACACCGAGCCGGCGCAGCGACCCCTCGATTGCGCTGCGCACGTACTGCGGGCGACCGTCGAGGGCACGCGGATTCGTGTCGCGGTCCAGTGTGTTGCCGAACTTGGTCGCGATGGTCAGCGCGTCTCGGCGGCCGTGGATCGCCCTGCCCAGCAGTATCTCGCTGACCTCTGGGCCGTAGATGTCCGCGGTGTCGAACAGCGTGACACCCCGATCGATGGCCGCGTCGACGAGGGCCGTGGCCTCCCTCTGGTCCTCGGCGTCGGCCGACGAGCGAAAGCTCATGAAGCCGAGCCCGATCGAGCCGACCTCGGGGCCGTGGGTGCCGAGACGGCGGGTGGATGGTTGCGTCATGTCAGGATCCGTAGAACGGTCGACCGGAGATCGGTTCGGACTCGCGACCGTCGACGCCTCTGGGCACCTCGCCCTCGAGGGTGACGCGGTACAGCACGCGGTCGTAGTCCAGATGTCCGGCGTCGGCGATCGCGAGGTGCGCGGTCGCTCGGTTGTCCCAGAACGCGACACTGCCGGGCGCCCAGCGGAAGCGCACGGTGTACTCGGTACGCGTCGCCTCGTCCCACAGCAGCTGCAGGATGCGTTCGCTCTGGGTGGGCGTGAAGCCGCGGATGTCGCGCGGACCACGCGTGAAGCCGGGGCTGACGAACAGGGCGCGCTCCCCCGTCACCGGGTGCACGCGGACGGCCGGGTGGTACGCCGCGAGGTTGGCCTCCTGGATCTTCCGGTCGCGCTGACTGCCGGCGGCGGCCTTGCTGTTGAACTGGTGCCGGATGTCGAGCGTGTCGGCGAAGTCGCGGAGGTCCTTCGGAAGGTTCTCGTAGGCGGCGACGAGATTCGTCCACGCCGTGTCGCCGCCGAACGGAGGCAGGACGTGGGCACGGAGGATGGACGCCGCGGGAGGGTTGATCAGTGCCGTGACGTCGGTGTGCCAGCTGTTGTCGTACGAGGTCCGCTTGCGGCCGAGTTGGCGTTCGTAGCGCCGGCTGTCGATCGGGAAGATCTCGGGAAAGCCCTCCGGTGGGTTGTCCTCGTGGGGATGCGCCGGGGTGACCCTGCCGAACCGGCGAGCGAACGCGATTTGCTCTGCGTGGCCGATCTCCTGGTTGCGGAAGAACACGACCTTGTGGCGGTGCAGTGCATCCCGGACCTCGTCGATCACCGAGTCGCCCAGCGGACCCCGCAGGTCGATGCCGCCGATCTCGGCGCCGATGTAGCCGGCGAGGGGGACGACGTCGAGTGTCGCGTCGTGGGTGAGCGGTGGGCTGTCCTTGAGTTCGGTCATCCCGTCAGCGTCCAGCGTTACAGCGGGTCGAACAAGCCCGATCGGCTACGGGAACGTTTCAGTCGTCCTTAACTCGACGGCGATCACGGTGATTCCAATCCTTCTGCAAGGCAGACGGTTTGGCAATCATGGTGTGCGTGACTGAACTGGAGACCCGCCGGTTGGGCGACGACGGACCCGAGGTGACGGTTCTGGGCTTCGGAGCCATGGAACTGCGGGGCACGCCGCACCGCAATCCCCGCGTGCTCGACGAGGCGACTGCCGCCGAGGTGCTCACCACCGTTCTCGACGAAGGCATCACCTTCATCGACACGTCGATCGACTACGCATTGAGCGAGGAGCGCATCGGTACGTACATCGGCTCGCGGCGTGACGAGTACGTCCTCGCCTCGAAGGCCGGCTGTCCCCTGGACTTTCAGCCCGACGCGACACCGGGCCGCCCGCTCGACCACGACTACTCGGCGGCGAACATTCGCGCCGGGGTGGAGCAGAGCCTGCGGCGGCTGAGGACCGATCGGTTGGATCTCGTCCAGCTGCACATCAGCCCGTCGGTGGAGGTTTTGCGGCGCGATGCTGCGGTGGAGACGCTGAACAGGCTTCGCGACGAGGGCAAGATCATCGCCTTCGGGGTGTCGTCGACGCTGCCGGCGTTGGACGATCACCTCGGCATCGATGAGTTCTCGGCGTTCCAGGTGCCGTTCTCGGCGTTGGAGCGCGAGTTGGAGAGTCGCATCGAGCTCGCCGGTCGGCGGGGCTTCGGGATCATCGTGCGCGGCGGCGTCGCGCAGGGCGGCAAGCGGGAGAAGACGACTGCCGATGGTCGACCGGTGACGTGGGACGAGACGGGATTGGACGAGTTGCGCGACGGCGACAGCCGGCACGGTTTCCTGCTGAGGTACGCGATCACGACGCCCGGCGTCACGACGGTCATCGCGGGGACGGCCGATCCCGGCCACGTGCGCGACAACGTCGCCGCGGCCCGTCGAGGCGTGCTGGACGAGGACGTGTACGCCGAGGCCCGGCGCCGACTCGATGCGGCGGGAGTTTCGTCCGCCGTGATCGAAGAGGTGCCCGTGCGGTAATCGCAGCTCAGCGTGGGTCGCCGTGTGGACGCACGACCATGCGAACCGTATCGCGCGTGGGGGCTGTGCCATCGTAAGGCCATCTGCTGTCCATCCCCTGCGGAGGTGTCGGATGCTTGATCTGCGTCGCATGATGCTGCTCTGCGACCTCGCCGACCTGGGGTCCGTGACCGCCGTGGCGGAGCGCCGCGGCATCACCAGTTCGGCTGTATCGCAGCAACTCCGGGTACTGGAGGATGAGGCGGACGCGACCCTGTTCCGTAGGGAGGGGCGGACGCTGGGCCTGACCCGCAGCGGCCACGTGCTCGTCGAGCACGTCCGGCGGGTGCTGACGGCCGTCGACGAGGCGGTGAGCGCGGTGGCCGAGAGCCGTGATCACGTCTCCGGGCACGTCGTGGTCTCCGCGTTCAACATGGCGGTGTCCACGCTCGTCGCGCCGATGGTGCAGCGGCTGAGTACGTCCGACCCCGCATTGCGAATTCAGGTCCGGCAAGAGATCAGTGCCGATGGTCTGCGGCTGCTGCGTCAGGGTGAGATCGACGTCGCCATCACGTGCCGCTACGACTTCGTCGGGCAGGAGACGTCGACCGGAGTGGCCGGCGAGGCACTGCTGCTCGAGCCGCTGGTGCTCTTGGCTCCCCCGCGCGAGCACCTGCGGGTCCGCACACACGGACTGGCCGCGCTCGCAGACGGACCATGGATCAGCGGACCGCAGAACTCGGGCCTCAGCGACGCGGTGATGCGGGCCGGCGAAAAGGCAGGGTTCACGCCGCAGGTGAAGCATCGGCTGGTGGGCGCCCGAAACATTTGCGACCTCGCAGCCACGGAGGTGGGGTCCGCGATCGTGCCCCGGCTGTCGGTGCCGCAGTCGCTGGCCGGTCTGATCGTGCCGGATCTCGACCTCGGCGGGCGCACTCTCAGCGCCGTCGTGCGCGAGGGCCGACAGCGGGATCCGAACATCGCGCTCATCCTCCACACACTGCGGGCCGTCGCCGCCGAGACGCTGCAGAGCATGACGGCCGGGGACCTCAGCGTCGCGTCCTGACCGTGCCCGCTCAGAACGGTGGTTCGTCGGGGGTCTGGTCGGGGTCGCGTTCGGATGGTCGCCAGTCCGCGGAGATGTGTTCGTCCTCACGGGGGTCGTTGACCCAGATGCACCACGGGCTGGTGCTCGGTGCGCCGCCCTTGAGGTTGAGCAGTGTGCGGCGCATGTCGTTGCGCCACTTGCGGATGTCGATCTCGGCGAGTCTGGCCCGGTTGAGGGCGAGGGTCGCGTCGTTGGCGGCGCGTTTGGCGTGCATGCCGCGCCGGGCGGCGGCGGTGCGCATCGCCTTCTCCCGCCGCCGATTTCGTTTCCGTGGCCGAGGGATGCCGCACGTGGCGGCGATCCCGTCGAACAGTTCCGCGCCGTCGGGGGTGGTGCGGTACTCCCGTCCGGTCGGCGAGGTCCACACGATCGTCCCGTCGGCGAGTTGCACGTCCCGCCAGCCGCCGGGCCCGCCGAGGAACGTCTTGAGCCGGTGATGCTGACGGCAGTAACAGTCGAGGTTCGCGCACACCGTCCGGCCGCCCGCGCACGGATCGTCGTGGTCGAACGGCACGGTGTGGTCGACGTCGGCGCGCCACGCCGGGCGGTCGCAGCCCGGGAACCGGCAGATCAGATCCCGGCACCTGATCCACCGTTCCACCGCCGCGGACGGCTGATACCGCAGTGACGCCGCGACCTCCCTGCTCGACGGCGGCGGACCGACCGGCCGCAGGATCGCCTTCTTGCCGGCGATCTGGCGGACCTGGTCGGCGTCGATGACGCCGTACCCCTCCAGGTGCCCGGGTTCCTCGTCGTCGCCGTTCAGCGTCGCCTCGCCGGCGATCACGTTGATCACGAATCGCACCCCACCCCGCACCTCGGGGTCGGGCGGTTCGATCGGGCAGTCCGAGCGCCCGCACGCGCACCCCAGTTCGCGGCCCTCGGTGAGCGCCTCGATCGCATCGGCGCGGCGCTGCATCGTGGTGCGCGGGTCCTCGGCGCACACCGCGGCCGCCATCTCGGACACCCGCTTGTCGAACATCGCCGCCGCGGGTGCGGGCACCGACCCGCGGATGTCGGCCATCCCGTTGGGCTTCGCGGTGACCCGCAGGTAGCGATCGGTGTCGGCGGCCTGCCGGCGCTTCTTCGCCGCCTCCGGGTCCAGCCGGGCGATCGCGGCGTCGACGGCGTGGACGACCCGCCGCCGCGACCACGACGGCCAGGTCGAGATGGTGGTCGCCAACCGCTGGTCCAGCTCCACCATCGCGTCGTGGTCGACCAGTTCGCAACGGCGGATGACGACCTCGCAGGTGGGCCAGTCGACGCGGCCGTCGGCGAGCAGTGCGGCGATCTCGGGCAACCGCTCGAGTGCCTCGGCGTGGGAGACGATGGTGCCGGCCGTGGTGGGTGGCAGGTTCAGTGCGGCGCCGATCTCGGCGGTGGTGCGGGCGAACCCGGTGATCATGGCGTAGCCGGGGTCGTCGTCGACGCCCTCGGCCTCGGCGGTGCGGCGGCCCAGGAGTTCCCCGATCGCCGCCATCCGCCGCCCGATGATCGCGGACTCCTCGCGACGGCACTGCTCCACCACACTGAGCAGATCACCGTGTGATGTCTCAGGACATGGGTGACAGTTCTGTGTCAGGACATCGGTGACAGTTGGTGTGTCAGGACTTCGGTGACGGTTGGGTGGTTGTGGGGTGTGGGCCGCGGGGTCGTCCGTTGCCGACGTAGGTGATCCCGGGTGCGGGCCGGGTGTGTTCGATGAGGACTTCGCCGTCGAGATCGGTCGCGATGATGTTGTCGCCGTCGATGACGACCAGGATCTGCTCGAAGCTGCGTCGTCCATCGACTTTGTAGGTGACGCCGGCGAGGACGAAGGCACCGGCGGTGTTGAGGGTCTTGACCGAGGTTCCGTGGGGGAGGTCGGCGGGCGCTGGTGCGGGCCGGTGTGGCTTGACTACGGCATGGTCGAAGGACAAAGGGGCGGGCTTGGGGTGAGGCGCTGACGCTTTCGGGGTGGCTTCCCATGCCGTGCGGGGAGTGACGCGTCCCGGTAGCCCTTGATGGGGGCGCTCGGTGTTGTAGATGTGGTCGAAGGCGTCGACGTGGTGTTGGAGTTCGGTCAGCGACTCGGCGATGGGCTGCTTGTCGAGGTAGCGGAACAGGGTTTGGTGGAACCGTTCGTTCTTTCCTTGGGTGGTCGGCTTGTAGGGCTTGCCGGTGATCGCCTCCACGCCCAGGGCAGCCAGATGGGTGACGAGTTGGCCGACATGCCCGCGGCGCGACGGGTTCAATGCATGCCCGTTGTCGGACAACAATCGTTGTGGCACTCCATGTTCGGCGATGGCCTTGTCGACCACGGCGATCGCCGCCGTGGCGGTCTCGCCGAGCGCGACGTGGGAGGCGAGCGCGTAGCGGGAGTGGTCATCGAGGAGCTGAAAGATCACGCACCGCCGCCCACCGCTCAACACGTACTCGGTGGCGTCGAGTTGCCAGCATGCATTGGGGGCCGGATAGACGAACCGGCGCCACGCCGAGCGGGGCTTCTTCTTCGGCTCCAGGCGAGCCACGCCGGCCTCACGGAACACCCGCGCCAACGACGCCGTGGACGGGACCTGCTCTAGGCCCATCGCGTGCATCTTGTCGTGCACACTGATCGGCCCGTGATCCAGCCCGGTGGCCTCCAGCGCGGCGCGTACCGCAAGGGCCTGGTCCTTGGCCTCGTCACTCAACTTCGACGGGCTCGACTTCGGTCGCCGCGTCCTGGGTTCGAGCACCGCCGCCGGCCCGTCGGTCGCCGCACGCTTGCGCAACTCGTAGAACGACTTACGAGAGATTCCGTACTCGGCACAGAAGGTCGACACCGCACCCCGAGGAGCGTCATCGGGCCACTGCGAGATCGCCAGACGGACCAAAGGATCGATCGGTTCATTGACAGCCACCACCGAAGCCTTGGCGCACGAGTGTCACCACCAAGACCAACAGAACTGTCACCGATGTCCTGATGCAGAACTGTCACCGATGTCTTGAGAGATGACACTGAGCAGATCACCGGGCGAGGATTCGTCGAACACGTGTTCGATTCTACCGCCGCCCACCGACACCGGCCACCTTCCACAGAACTGGATGCTCGAGTGTGAAAGTGACGACGCGACAGGCCGATCCAGCGTCGCCACATTCACACTCGAGCGTCAACCCGCGCGGGCCGCCAGAGCCTTCGCCCGATCGCGCGCCGACATGGCTCCCCACACCCCGTACGTCTCACGCACCGACAGCGCATGCTCGCGGCAACGGTTCAGTACGGGGCAATCGAGGCAGATCTGCTTCGCCCGCTCCTCGCGTGCACGCAGGCCCGTGCGGCCCGAGTCCTCCGGGAAGAACACCTCCGGCGGCAGGCGACGGCAGTTCCCCTCGTACTGCCAGTCCCACTCCTCGATCAACGGACGCGGTCCACCCCGCTCATCCACGTGCGACGTCGTCATGACCGTCAGTGTCACCGCCGGCCCCACCCCCGCAGAAGACATCGACTCGCCGTGAATCGAGACCCGCCACTAAAACCCGGCGCGAGTCGAATGACGACGCGATCGGCACCGAGCGCCGTCATGCCTGGTCGGCATCGCAGAACGGCCTCCGGAAGCGCGTCATCACCGCGGCGGGCAGGATCGAGGCGGAATCAACCCGCCATCGCCCACCGTTGACCTCAGGACCGCGCCAGACGAAAGCGAGCACCGTCCGTGTCCTCACCCGCACCGTCACTGCACCTCGCCGTCGCCCTCGACGGCACCGGCTGGCATCCGGCGTCCTGGCGGGAGGTCGACGCGCGCCCCCACGACCTCCTCACCGCGCGGTACTGGGCCGACCTCGTCACCGAGGCCGAGCGCGGGCTGCTCGACTTCGTCACGATTGAGGACGCGCTCGCGTTGCAGTCCAGAGACGGGATCCGTCCCGACGACCGCACCGACCGCGTCCGCGGGCGCCTCGACGCCGTGCTGATCGCCTCGCGCGTCGCGCCCCTGACCCGGCACATCGGGTTCCTGCCGACCGCCGTCGTCACCCACACGGAGCCGTTCCACCTGTCGAAGGCCATCGCGACCCTCGACTACGTCAGTTCCGGACGCGCGGGCCTGCGGGTGCGGGTGGCGGCCGGCCCGGCGACGGCGCGGCACTTCGGCCGCAGGGACGTCCCCTCGGTCGACGAGCTGTTCGCCGAGGCCGTCGACTACGTCGAGGTCGTGCGACGGCTCTGGGACAGCTGGGAGGACGACGCCGTGATCCGCGACGTCGCCACCGGCCGGTACGTCGACCGCAATCGCCTGCACTACGTGGACTTCGAGGGCGCGTACTTCTCGGTGCGCGGGCCGTCGATCACGCCGCGACCCCCGCAGGGCCAGCCCATCGTCGCCGCGCTCACCCACGGCCGGCAGGCCGACGGCCTCGTCGCCACCAGCACCGACGTCGGCTTCGTCACTCCCCGCGACACGGCTCACGCCATCACGCGGGTCGGTGACATCGCCGCGCTGCGTCCCGACGGGCTCGAACCGGCCCGAGTGTTCGCCGACGTCGAGGTGCTCCTCGCCGACACCGACGCCGCGGCCGCCGCACGCCGTGATCGGCTCGACGAGCGGGCCGGCGCCGAACACCGCAGCGACGCATACAGATTCGTGGGCACGCCGGCGGGACTCGCCGACCTCCTGCAGGAGTGGCACGCCGCCGGCCTGACGGGCTTCCGACTGCGGCCCGCCGTCCTCCCCGACGATCTGACCCGGATCGTCGACGCCCTGGTCCCCGAACTGCAGCGGCGAGGGGCGTTCCGCACCGGGTACGGCGCGCGCACGTTCCGCGACGCCCTGGGACTGCCCCGCCCCGTCAACCGCTACGCCGCCGTCTGAGCGTCAGGGAGTACCGATGACCAAGCCCGTCAAGCAGATTCACCTCGCCGCGCACTTCCCCGGCGTCAACAACACCACGGTGTGGAGCGACCCGGCGTCGGGCAGCCACATCGAGTTCGACTCGTTCGTCCGATTCGCCCAGACCGCGGAGCGCGGCAAGTTCGACTTCATGTTCCTCGCCGAGGGCCTCCGCCTGCGCGAGCAGGGCGGGCAGATCTACGACCTCGACGTCGTCGGCCGGCCGGACACGTTCACGGTCCTGGCCGCGCTGGCGGCGGTCACCGAACGCCTCGGCCTGACGGGCACGATCAACTCCACGTTCAATGAGCCCTACGAGGTGGCCCGCCAGTTCGCCTCCCTCGACCACCTCTCCGACGGGCGGGCGGCGTGGAACGTCGTCACGTCGTGGGATGCGTTCACCGGCGAGAACTTCCGCCGCGGCGGCTACCTCGCCGAGGATCAGCGCTACACCCGCGCCGAGGGCTTCCTCGCGGCCGCCCATACGCTGTTCGACGCGTGGCACGGTGACGAGATCGTCGCCGACAAGGACACCGGGCGGTTCCTCGCCGATCCGCGCGCGGGCGAATTCGCCTACGCCGACGAGCACTTCGACATCGCCGGCCGGTTCGACGTCCCGCGCAGCCCCCAGGGCAGGCCGGTGATCTTCCAGGCCGGCGACTCCGACCGCGGTCGCGAGTTCGCGGCGTCGGCCGCCGACGCGATCTTCTCCCGGCACGGCACGCTGGCCGAGGGGCAGGCGTTCTACGCCGACGTGAAGGGCCGTCTCCACCTCTACGGCCGCAGCCAAGACGAGCTGCTGATCCTGCCCGCCGCCACCTTCGTGCTCGGCGACACCGACGCCGAAGCCGCCGACATCGCCCACGACGTCCGCCTCGCCCAGGTCTCCCCCGCGACCGCCATCAAGTTCCTCGAGCAACTCTGGAATCGCGACCTGTCCGACCACGACCCCGACGGGCCCCTGCCGACCGTCGACCCCGTCGTGGGCGAGAACACCATCGCCAAGGGCCGGGCCAGCGTCCGCATGCACCGCGATCCCGTCGCCGTCGCCAACGAGTGGCGCGCGAGGGCGGAGGCCGAGAATCTGACCACCCGGGAACTCATCATCGAGGTCACCGGCAGGCAGAACTTCATCGGCTCACCCACGACGGTCGCCGCCGAGATCGACCACCTGGTGCAGTCCGACGCCAGCGACGGCTTCATCCTCGTGCCGCACGTGACGCCGACCGGCCTGGATCCGTTCGTGGACCACGTGGTGCCGCTCCTGCAGGAGCGCGGCGTGTTCCGCAGCGAGTACACCGGCACGACGCTGCGCGATCACCTGGGCCTGGCGCAGCCGTCGCGCCGGGTCGGCGTCTGAGGCGTTCGTCGGACGCGTTTGGATGGCCGCACCCCGGCAATCCCGCGGCCATGATCGGATCACTGCGCACCGTCGTCGTCGACTGCCCCGACCCTCGAGCACTCGCCGACTTCTACGCCGGCCTCATCGGTGGGGACATCGACGCCGACGACTCCGACGACGCCTGGGTGGTGCTGAACGAGCCGTCCGGCACCCGGCTCGCGTTCCAGTCGTCACCGGAGCACCGACCGCCGACCTTCCCCGACGCGCATGCGTCCCAGCAGTTCCACCTCGACGTTGCCGTGGCGGACGTCGACGACGCGGAGCGCCGCGTGCTCGAGCTGGGTGCCCACCGGATCCCGGACGTCGGCGACGAGGTCGACGAGAAGTTCCGGGTCTTCCGGGATCCGGCGGGCCACACCTTCTGTCTGGTCTGGGGCGTCCGGGACTGACTCAGCCCCGCAGCTGCGGCAGCACGTCCTTCTCCCAGCTGGTGAAGAACCCCTCCAGGTCGGGCCCGATCTGCTGCACGTAGACCTCGTCGACGCCCGCGTCGAGGTAGGGCCGGATCTGCTGGGCATGCGCGTCCGGATCGGGTCCGCACGTCACCGATTCGCCGACCTTCTCGCGCGGCACCAGGCTCATCGCGTCGGCGAAGTCCTTCGGCCGCGGCAGCGTCTGGGCGAGCTGCCCCGGCAGGCTCTCGTTGGCCCACAGTCGGTGCGCGGCGTCCAGGCCGGCGTCGGCGTCGCGGTCCCAGCTCACCTTGGTGCCGGCCTGCACCGGCTTGCCGCCGCCACCGGACTCGCGGAAGGTCTTGATCAGGTCGGCGTCGGGCATGGTGGTGCAGAAGCCGTCGCCGATGCGCCCGGCGAGTTCGGCGGCCTGGGTGCCGAAGCCGGACACGTAGATCGGCACCGGCTGCTCGGGCAGGGTGTAGATCCGTGCCTCCTGCACCTCGTAGTGCAGGCCGTGATGACTGATCTCCTTGCCCTCGTGCAGCTTTCGGATCACCTCGAGGGATTCCTCCAGCATCTCCAACCGGATCCCCACCGACGGCCACGGATCGCCGAGCACGTGCTCGTTGAGCGCCTCGCCGCTGCCCACGCCCAGCACGAACCGGCCGTCGAGCTGGACGGCCGCGGTCGCCGCGGCCTGCGCGATGATCGCGGGGTGGATGCGGATGGTCGGACAGGTGACCGCCGTCGTCACGGGGAGCGACGTCGCCTCCGACAGCGCGCCGATCACGCCCCACACGAACGGACTCTGGCCCTGTTCGTCGTTCCAGGGGTGGAAGTGGTCCGAGATCCACAGGGCCTCGAATCCCGCCGCCTCGGCGCGCTTCGCCTGGTCGATGAGTTCCTTGGGACCGAATTGTTCACAGGACAGGAAGTAGCCGATCTTCGCCATGAGCGGTGCAGTACCCGCTCTGGTCCGGCGTATTCAGTCGAGGACGACGCGGAGCCGTTCCCAGCCCCGCACCGTCGACGTCGGGGCGAGCCGGGCCGTCGACTCGTCGATCCCCCAGTCGGGCCACCGGTTCAGCATCTCGTCGAGGGCAACGCGCCCCTCCAGCCGGGCGAGGTTCGCCCCGAGGCAGTAGTGCACGCCCTTGCCGAACGTCAGGTGCGAGATGTCGGTGCGGCGCACGTCGAAGACGTCCGGGTCGGCGTAGCGCCGCGGATCGCGGTTGGCGGCGCCGAACAGCAGCAGGACGGCACTGCCGGCCGGGATCGTCCGGCCGTGGCACTCGACGTCCGCGGCCACGAACCGGCCGACGTGCGGCCCGGTGGGTTCGAACCGCAGCGTCTCGTCGATCGCGCGGTCGAGCAGGGTGCGGTCGCGGTGGACGAGGCGGCGCTGGTCGGGGTGGTCGGCGAGCACCTTGGCGAGCCACCCGATGAGGCGGCCGGTGGTCTCGTTGCCCGCACCGGCGACCACCTGGGTGTAGTGCAGCACCTCGCGTCGGGTCAGCGTGCGGGTGACGCCGTCACCGTCGGTGAACTCGACGTTGAGCAGCGCGGTCATCAGGTCGTCGGAGGGGTTCTTCGACCGCCACTCGACGTAATCGGCGTAGATCCGGCCGTCGGCGATCGCATCGGGGTCCGACACCCGCATCGGTGCGCCGGGCCGAGTGCGTAGGCCGGCGTCGTTCGCGTCGCGCACGGCGATCTGCTCGGATTCCGGTATGCCGAGCAGCATCCCGATCACCCGCATCGGCATCATCGCCGCCAGCTCGGCGATCACGTCGAAGCCGTCCGTCCCGACGTGCGGGTCGAGGCAGCGCACGCAGTAGGCCCGGATCTGATCCTCGATGGCGGCCATCCGGCGCGGCGTGAACACCCGCGACACCAGACCGCGCAGCATCGTGTGCACGGGTGGGTCCTCGAACATCATCACGCCCTCCGGCATGTCGAAGTCCGAGGTGATCAGTTCGAGGATGTCGCTGCGGTCGTTCGAGAACGTCCGCCAATCCGCCAGTGCCCGTTCGACGTCCGCGTGCCGGGAGATGGCCCAGAAGCCGTACCGCTCGTTGTGGTAGACCGGCGCCTCGTCACGCAGCCGCGCGTAGACCGGGTACGGATCCGCGACGATGCCGGTGTCGTAGGGGTCGTAGTACACCTCGGCGCCGGCGGACGTCGTGGTCATGTGGCCTCCCTCGAACCTGAGCGACTGCACAGCACTCGTGGGGGAGCCTAGAGGCCGCCGATCCGCCGCACAGCTGTTTCGGGCTGACGGCTCCGGGGTAGCTCGGCTGCACGCCCGACCTCGGATCACCCGCACCCACCGCAGAGAGGCGGCTCGTGTCCGCACGCAGAATCCTGACCCCGATCATCGCGTTGCTCGGCATGCTCGCGCTCGCCGTGCCGCCGCTCGCCAGCCCCGCGCCGCCCACCGACGTCGCGCTCGCGCCCGTCGACCAGGGCCTGCTGTCCACGCAGGTGGAACCCGGCGTCGCCCGCATCGACACCACCATCCCGTTCCAGGGCGCGCTCGGCGCGGGGACAGGGATCGTGCTCACCCCCGGCGGGGAGGTGCTGACCAACTTCCACGTGGTGCAGGGTGCGGAGACCATCGCCGCCACGGTCGCGGGGCGCCGCTTCGACGCCGACCTCCTCGGCTACGACCGGAGCAACGACATCGCGCTGCTGCAGTTGCGCGGAGCCGGCGACCTGCGGGCCACCCCGCTCGGCAGCGTCGACGACCTGACCGAGGGCGAGTCCGTCGTCGCCCTCGGCAACGCCGACGGCACCGCAGGGCCGCTGACGCGCGAACAGGGCACCGTGACGGGGTTCGGACGCGAGATCACCGCCCGTGACGAGCTGACCGGCAACGCCGAGCAGCTCACCGGTCTCATCGAGTTCGGCGCACCCGTGCGCGCCGGCGACTCCGGCGGACCGCTGGTCGACGACGCCGGCCGCGTCGTCGGGATCACCACGGCCGCCTCCCAGACCTTCCAGATGCAGGCCGGGGGCGAGGGCTTCGCCATCCCGATCGACCGCGCCACCGCCATCGCAGGTCAGATCCGGTCCCGGACCGCCACCGACACCGTGCACATCGGTCCGCCCGCCCTGCTCGGCGTCGGCGTGAGCGCCGCCGGTGCCCGGCCCGGCTCCGGCGTCGTCGCACGCCAGATCATCCGCGGCGGTCCCGCCGATCTGGCCGGTCTGCGCCCCGGGGACCTGATCACCAGCGTGGACGGCGCCCCCGTCGACTCCGGATCGCTGCTGACGTCGGTCCTGGACCGGCGATCCCCAGGTGACACGGTCGACGTGACCTTCGTCGCCGTCGACGGCAGCCAGCGATCAGGACGGGCTACGCTCTCTGCCTGACCTGCGGAGTGGACCTTTCGAGCGGTGATCGGCCATCCTGATACGGACAGCCGAAACATCCGCGGAGGATCCCATCACCACGAACGCTCGATGAGCACCCCGCAACGCCTGTCCGACCGCTACGAACTCGGCGACATCATCGGGTTGGGCGGCATGGCAGAGGTGCACCTCGCCCGCGACCTCCGGCTCCACCGCGACGTCGCGGTCAAGGTGCTGCGCGTGGACCTCGCCCGCGACCCGCAATTCCAGCTGCGGTTCAAGCGCGAGGCCAAGAACGCCGCCGCGCTGAACCATCCCGCGATCGTCGCCGTGCACGACACCGGGGACGCCCAGACCTCCCACGGGCTACTCCCCTACATCGTGATGGAGTACGTCGACGGCGTGACGCTGCGCGACATCGTGCGCACCGACGGCCCGGTGGCCCCGCGGCGCGCCATCGAGATCATCGCCGACGTGTGTCAGGCCCTGAACTTCAGCCACCAGCACGGCATCATCCACCGCGACGTCAAGCCCGCCAACATCATGATCAGCAAGACCGGCGCGGTGAAGGTCATGGACTTCGGCATCGCCCGCGCCCTGTCGGATGCGGGCAACAGCCTCACCTCGACGGCGACCGTCATCGGCACCGCGCAGTACCTCTCGCCCGAGCAGGCGCACGGCGAGCCCGTCGACGCCCGCTCCGACGTCTACTCGCTCGGCTGCGTGCTCTACGAACTGCTCACCGGCGACCCGCCGTTCACCGGCGACTCCCCGATCGCGGTGGCCTACCAGCACGTCCGGGTGGAACCCACCCCGCCGTCGCAGCGGCGCCCCGGCATCAGCCCGGCGCTGGACGCCGTGGTGCTCAAGGCGCTGGCCAAGAAGGCCGACAAGCGCTACCAGAACGCAGCGGAGATGCGCGCCGACCTGATCCGGGTGCACGGCGGTGAGTCGCCCAAGGCGCTCGCCGACCCCCAGCCCCGGCAGACCTCCACCGCACGGCACGCCGCCGACACCCAACCGCGGGAACGGGATTCGACCGCGGTCCACGACACGCAGCCCGCGCCGCGACCGCCGGACGAACCGCCCCGGCGGTCGTCCACCCGCCGGCGGTCCATCGTCGCGGTCGCACTCCTCGCGGTGCTCGCCGTCGTCGCCGCCGTCTCGATCACCGTGTTCGGCGGGGTCGAGGACCAACGCGTGCCCGACGTCGGGGGCCGCACCGAGGCCGCCGCCGTCGCCGAGTTGCGCAGCCGTGGCTTCGACACGCGCTCCGAGGAGCAGACCGACGCGAACGTGCCGCGCGGCACCGTGATCGACACCGAGCCCGCCGCCGACGCCCAGGCCGGGTCGGGCGACGAGATCGTCGTGAACGTGTCGTCGGGTCCCCCGCAGCTGCAGATTCCCGACGTGAAGGACCTGACGCCCGCCGACGCCGAGAACCGGCTGCGCCAGGCGGGTTTCGAGAACCTGACCCGCACCACCGACCAGTCCACGCCCGAGATGAAGGACCGAGTGCTGTCCACCAGCCCGCCCGCGGGCTCGTCGACGGGCAACACCACCCGCGTCGAGATCGTCGTGGGCGGGGGCCCGGACAGCAAGCCGGTGCCCGACGTGAAGCGCCGGCCCGCCGAGGTCGCCGAGGAGATCCTGCGCGCCGACGGGTTCACGTCCCCGTTCCGGGTCGGCGTCGACAGCCCGCTGCCCGTCGGCGAGGTGGTCGACACCAGCCCGCCCGCGGGCCAGCTCGCCGCCGTCGACAGCGTGATCCAGATCCAGGTGTCGCTGGCCAATCAGTTCGTCATGCCGGACCTGCGGAACCAGTTCTGGGACGAGGCGCAGCAACGCCTGCTGAGCATGGGCTGGACCGGCGGCATGGACCGCGGCCCGGACGTGACGGGCGGCGACGCCAACCGCGCCAGGGTGGTCGCCCAGGATCCCCCCGCGGGCGCGGGCGTCGCCTTCGGCGGCAAGGTCACGTTGAGCTTCGGGTCCTGACCTCGCCGTCGTCCTCGTCGCCGTCTGATTGCTGCACGTCGTCGCTGCCCGGGACGGGTTCGAGTCCGCCCTTGGCGAGTTCGACGCCCACCGACGCCGGCCGGAACCGTCGCTCGGTCAGTCCCTCGATGAGCCGGGCGAAACTGCGCGTCAACGATTTCGGGACGTGGTCGGGGTCCATCAGGTCGTTCTCCGCCAGCGGGCTGCCCTCGTCGGCCACCGTGCGGCCCGTGAACGGCCGCAGCGTGCGCCCACTGCTGCGCAGCGTCTCGACCGTCGTCAGGAACGACCCGTTGAGCGCGAGTTCGTCGGAGAACTCCGCCACCGGCACCCCCAGGTGCTCGGTGACGAGGCGGTTGCGCAGCGTCGAGATCTCGCGGCGGACGTCGTCCTCCCGGTCGCTGCCCGGCTCGACCTCCAGCGCGACGTCGCACTCGCTGTCGAAGCCCATGGAGCGGTTGTTGAGGTTCGACGAGCCGATGCGCAGCAACCGGTCGTCGATCACCATGACCTTCGAGTGCACGTACACCGGGGTGCCGCCGTCGGTCACCGGCCAGTAGACGCCGAACCTGCCATGCTCGTCGGCCTCCCACAGCAGGTGCAGCAGCAGCTGCCGGGCGCTGTCCATCGACTCCTGCTCCAGGCGACTCTCCGAGCTGCGCGGCAGGACGACGACGATCTCGGGCCCGTCCGGCTCCCGCAGCCGCTCCGCGAGCGCCTCGGCCAGCCGCCGCGAGGCCAGGTACTGGTTCTCCAGGTAGATGGTGTCGCGGGCCGCCGCGATCGCGGCCAGGTTCAGCGCCTCGACCTCGCGCACCTCGTCGCGGTCCTCGAAGGTCGGCAGGGTCCGGGCGATCGCCACGTCGACGTCGGGCAGCGTCGGCGACAGGTCCCGCGGCCACACCACGTGCCGCGCCTCGATCTCTTCGAGCTGCTGCCCGGTCGCCCACTCCCACCGGTCGCGGGCGTGCTCGCCCAGCGCACGGGCCGCGGCGCCGTCCACCCCGAGCCCCACCTCGTGGCGCGGACCGTGGGTGCGGCCGCCGATCTTGCGCGTCTCGTCGTCGTCGGCGTGCTCGGGGGTGTCCCAGCGGTCGAGCGTGAAGTCGAGACCACCGCACAGCGCGAAGGAGTCGTCCACGACGACGATCTTCTGATGGTGCACCGACCCCACCGGATGCGCGGGATCGATCGCGAGGTGCAAGCGCTTGCTGCTGATCCGGTTCATCAGCGACACCGGCGTCACGCCGAACCAGAAGTCGTCGAACGCAGGCAGCAACTTCAGGTTCGACTTGAGTAGGTAGATCTCCAGCGCAGGCCGCTTCCAGACGATCCACTGCAGGAAGGCGCCCAGCTGATTGGGACCGGGAAGTGTTGTGGCGCCACGCTCGAACGGCGTCCTGGCGTCGAAGTCCCAGCCGACGAGCACGATTCGGTGCTGGGCCCGCAGCATCGCCGCCTTTGCGTGTCGGAAGTAGTCCGCCGCGTCGATGATGCAGGCGAATTGGTCCGCTCGGTCGACCCGCCAGCAGGTCTCGCCGGGGGTCAGGATCGGATCAACGCTCACGGTCGACCCACTCACATCGTGGTGTGGCGGGGCACGGACATGGAGTGAGTGAACCACACCCCCGGCGGCGGACAGCTACTCCGTAACGGACGTCACGGTACCGCTGGTACCGCCAACTGCGCGTCGGCGTCACACACGTGCCACCCGATCGACGTTTGGCGGCATCCGCTGGTGGGCAAATCGTCGGTGCACAGTGCTGCGGCCACTCGTTGGCAGCCCACGCAGATTCCCACCGTGCGCACCAAGCTGCCACGGCAGCTCGACGAAGGGATTGCACCATGGCACTCGACGACGACGACATCACCACCTCCGGCGCGGGCGGCGAAGGACCCGCCGACGGCGGCTCCAACCCCGGCGGCCACGACGGCGGCGCGGACGGCTCGGCCGGTGGCGAGGGACCTGCCGACGGCGGCTCGAACCCCGAGGGCCACGACGGCGGAGCCGACGGCAGCGCCGGTGAAGGCCCGGCCGACGGTGGCTCCAACCCCGACGGCCACGACGGCGGAGCCGACGGCACCGCTTAAATAGTCGTCATGCTGAGTCGCTGCATCGCCGCCGATCCTCGCGACTTCGCGGTGCAGCACTGGGGCCGCACGCCGCTGCTCAGCCGGTCCGGTGCGCTACCCCGCGACTTCGCCGATCTCCTGTCGCCCACTGCGGTCGACGAACTGATCGCCGAGCGCGGGGTACGCGCACCGTTCATCCGGATGGCCAGGTCTGGCCAACTCCTCGCCAAGGACTGCTACCTCGGTCCCGCCGGGTTCGGCGCCGAAATGCCCGACCAGGTCGACTCCGCGGGCGTGCTGGCACAGTTCGCGACGGGCTCGACGATCGTGCTGCAGGGATTGCACCGCCTGTGGCCGCCCGTCATCGACTTCGTCCGCGGCATGGTCGACGACCTCGGCCACCCCGTGCAGGCCAACGCCTACGTGACGCCCCGCGGCAGCCGCGGCTTCGACCCGCACTACGACGTGCACGACGTCTTCGTCCTCCAGGTGTCCGGGCAGAAGCGCTGGATCGTGCACGAGCCGGTGCATCCCGACCCGCTGCCGTCCCAACCGTGGACGGACCACCGCGACGCCGTCGAACGCCGGGCTGCCGGCGAACCGGTGATCGACGCGGTGCTGTCGGCCGGCGATACCCTCTACCTCCCGCGCGGCTGGCTGCACTCCGCCGAGGCGCTGGACACCACCTCGATCCACCTGACGATCGGCGTGTCCACGGTGACCGGCCTCGACGTGGTGCGGGAGATCGTCGACTCGCTGGCCGCCGTCGAGGACCTGCGCCGGTCGCTGCCGATGGGGATCGACCTCACCGACCACGACGAGATGGTCGCCACCGCGTCGAAGCTGATGGCCGAACTGGTCACCACCCTGCGCGACCGCAGCACCGAATTCGGCGAGCACGCCGCGACGCGCCTGTCCCGGCGGCACGCCGACCGCACCCGCCCCGTCGCAGTCCGGCCGCTGGCCACACTCGACGCGATCGACGCGATGGGCTCGGCGACCTTCCGCTGGCGCCACGGTCTGGTGGCCACCGTCGACGAAGCGGACGGCCGCGTGCACCTGCGCCTGGCGGATCGGACCATCTCGTTTCCGGACTACTGCGCGTCCGCCGTCCGCGCGCTGCACGCCGGGTCGGCCGCGGGGCCGACGTCACTGCCCGGACTCGACACCGCGGACGCGACGGTGCTGCTGCGCAGGCTGCTGCGCGAGGCCGTCGTCGTCCCCGCGGCGGGACGGTCGGCGACCACGGGATGACGGCGGTTCTCGAATGACGGAAGCGAAGCGGCCGCGGTGCAGCGATCAGTCGCTGCTGCGCGACGACCCCATGTACGGCACCGCGTCGGCCGGCCACTCGTGGGCGATGCTCGAATTGAGCGGCGCCTGGGGACATTCGGCGTTCCTGGGCTCCCCCTCGATCGTCGATCCCCAACTCGGGCGGTCGATCGCCCGGCACTTCGAGACCGCGGGCATGCGCATCGCCGCCATCCGCCGACCCGGCAAGCGCGACACCACGCCGCGATGGCGCTGGTTCATCGCCCACTCCGACGAGGGCCGCGAAGCGCTGTGGACCGGCGAGGTCGGCGGACCGGAGGAGTATCTCGAGTTGGCGCCCGACGGGTCGGACGGCCGACCGTGCCCGGATCCGCTGGTCGCGATCTGCGCGCACGGCAGGCACGACCAGTGCTGCGCGGTGCGGGGACGTGGCGCCTGCGCGGCGATCGCCGCCGACTATCCCGACATCACCTGGGAGTGTTCGCATCTGGGCGGTGACCGGTTCGCCGCGACGATGCTGGTGCTGCCCGAGGGGCTCTGCTACGGCCGGGTCGACTCCGCCGACTCGGCGGACCTGATCCGGCTGTACTTCGACGGGCGACTGCACAACGGCTTCCTGCGGGGACGGACGTCGTTGCCGCACGCGGTGCAGGCGGCGCAGTACTTCGCCCGTGAGGCGACGGGCGAGGACCGCATCCACGCCCTGTCGCCGCTGGACGTGGCGCACGACGACGGTCGGATCACCGTGCGGCTGCGCGGCCGGTCCGGTCCCGTCGACGTGGTGCTGACCGAGAAGATGTCCGATCCGCTGCTGTCGATGTGTTCGGCGAAGGTCGAGGGCAGCGTCCGGACGTTCGTCTTCGAGTCGATGAGCTGACCGGCTAGCGCGACGCCGTCGCGTACGACAGCGCTTCCGCCGCAACGGCTTCCGCGTCGTGAGTGTTGATCTGGATGCTGTCGTAGATGACCTTGAGCCGGTCGGCCTGCTGCGCCGGCGTCACGTCGGTCGACCGGTAGAGAGCGCCCGCCTCGCGCGCCCGGGACCGCACCAGCCGCGTCCGGTCGCGGCGCAGCGACTCGTACAGCGCCAACCGGTCCGGGACGTCCCGCGGCCCCGCGTCGGCCAGTGTCACGGCGAGCGTGATCGCGTCCTCGATCGCCTGGTTCGCGCCCTGCCCCAGGTGCGGCGTGACGGCGTGGGCGGAGTCGCCGAGCAGCGTGACGTGCCCGGCCGACCAGCGGTCGAGGGGCTCGCGGTCGTAGATCCCCCACCGGAACGTCTCGTCCATCGCGTCGATCACGCGCAGCACGCGATCGTCCCAGCCGCGGTAGGCGAGCGCGAGTTCCGCGACGTCGCCCGGTGCGGTCCAGGATTCCTCGACGTCGAGGGTGGTCGGTACGAAGGCGACGAGGTTCATCAGCCGCCCCGACGAGACGGGGTAGAGCAGGAAGCTCTGGCCGGGGCCGAGCCACATGGCGCTGACGTCCATGTCCACCACGCCGCGGACGCGTTCGGCGGGCAGCAGACCGCGGTAGGCCATGACGCCCTCGGACACCGGGCCCGCGGGATCGGTCACCGCGCCCTGCAGTCGCGAGTGGATGCCGTCGGCGCCCACCACCACGTCGGCCTCCACGGCACTGCCGTCGGCGAACTCGATCCGTGCCGCGTCCGGCGTCTGGACGACCCTCGTGCACCGGCGGCCCATCTGGAGAGCTGCGGACGGCAGCGCCTGGGACAGCACCCGCTGGAACTCACCGCGGTGCAGGAACCAGGTGCGCTCCGGGTCGCCGAGGGACAGTTCGGCGGGATCGGCGGGAAGTGCGTCACCGGTCGACGTGCGATAGGCGTAGGCCGAGACGCGACCTGCCACGGCATCGATCGCGTCACCGAGTCCGAGTTCGGTGAGTACGCGAGATCCGTTGGTGGCGATGGCCACACCGGCACCGAGCGCCTTCAGTTCGTGGGCCTGTTCGTAGACCGTGGCGTCGACGCCGCGGGCGCGCAGGGCGATCGCGGCGGTCAGCCCGCCGATGCCGGCACCAACGATTGCTACCCGTAGGGACATGGTCACGCCTCCGTGTTTCTCGTTCGTGTACCGATCGGCACACCATTGACCGTACGTGTACCGATCGGTACGGTAAAGGCGTGCCACGACCACCGGACGCCGACAAGCGCGCCGAACTCCTCCGCGCGATCGTCGACCATCTCGAGCAGACCGGGATCGACGACCTCTCGCTCGCCCCGTTGGCCGAGGCCGTCGGGACCAGCAAGCGCATGCTGCTCTACTACTTCGGCGACCGTGGCGGACTCATCGCGCAGGCCATGGAGTTCAGCCGGCCCGACGTCGGGCAGATGTTCGCGGGCGTCGACGGCCGCGAACGGCTCGCCGCGGCGGCCCGGGACCTGTGGCACGCGCTGACCCGCGACGCCCAGCGCCACCGGGTGCGCCTGCTGCTGCAGGTGCTCGCCCTGTCCACCACAGCACCCGAGACCTACGGCCCCTACGGCCGCCGAGCGGTCGAGGTGGTGCTGGACCCGATCTCGACGGCCTTCCGCGATGCGGGATTCCCGCCGAGCGACGCCGCGAGCCGCGCGACCCTCGTCGTGTCCGGGATGCGCGGACTGTGCCAGGACCTGCTGGTGACGGCCGACCGCACCCGCGTCGACGAGGCCGCCGAACTCCTGGTGCACGCCGCGGTGTTCGTGGACACCCCACCGACGATTGACAGCTAACTCCCAGCGCGAAAACACGATTCGCGGGTAACCAACGGTCATGATTCACGACCTCGTCCTCGCCGCCAGCCAACAGCCCGAGGCCGCGGGCTTCATCCTGCGGGGCATCAAGGGCATCTTCGTCGCGATCGGCAGTGTCATCGCGGCCATCATCTGCGCCGTCGTCGCCGCCACCAAGGGCCGCAGCGCACTTGGCTGGGGACTACTCGGGCTGTTCTTCTCGATCATCACGCTCATCGTGGTGATCGTGATCCCGTCGAAGAAGCGGTGACGACCGCCACGTCCCGGGATGGAATCATCCGGCTCGAACGGGTGTTGCCGCAGAGCGTGTCCCAGCCCCAGAAAGCTCCGCGCTGATGCGCCAGGGCCCCCTCGCCGGCCGCTACCCCGCCGTCGCCGCGATGGTCACCTTCGCGCTCATCCCGTACCTGGCGCTGTCCGCGGCGGTCGATCCGCTGGTGCCGATCATCACCGAGTCGCTGCACATGAGCGAACAGACGATGACCCTGAGTTCAGGACTGGGGAACGCCGCCTACGCCGTGGGCACCGTGCTGGCCGTCCAATTCGCCCAACACCTTCCGCAGCGCCGCATGCTGCTCTCGTACGCCGTACTGCTGGTCGTCGGATCGGTGACCGCCGCCGCGGCCCCGAACGCGCCGGCCTTCATCGTCGGCCACGTCCTGCAGGGCCTGGCCACCAGCATGCTGCTGATCGCCGCCGCGCCGCCGTTGACCATCGGCTTCCCGCGGGACAAGCTCCGCATCACCGCGGTCATCATGAACATGTGCGTGTTCGGCGCCGTGGCGCTCGGACCGTTCATCGGTGGCGCGCAGGCGGAGTCGAACGCGTGGCGTCCGCTGTTCTGGATCGTCGCGGGGATCGCCGGCCTGGCGCTGGTGCTCGCCGTCCTCACGTTCGAGGATGCGCCGCCCGCCGACCGTGACGCCCCGCGCGACCTGCCCGCCATCGCGCTGGCGGCCGTCGGCTGCACCGCGGCCTTCGTGGGTGCCGCGCAGCTGACGAGCCACGACTTCTCCGACCTGGCCGTGACGGTGCCGATGCTGGGTGGCCTCGCGCTCATCGTCGTGCTGATCGTGTACCAGTTCCGGGCCCGCCGCCCGCTGCTGACCGTGCGGACGATGCTCACCAGCGCGATCCCGGTCGCCGGCGTCGGCGTCGCACTGTTCGCCGCCGCCGCGTCGGTCGCGGCCACCGTGCTCACCGCAGCGGTGTTCCTGCAGACCTACAGCCCGGTGCACGTCGGACTGCTCTACCTGCCCGAACTCGGCGGCGCCGTGATCATGGCCTTCGTGTTCGGCTTCGTCATCTCGCGCCGCGCCATCCACTACCTGCCACTGGTGGGCATGTTCCTGCTCGCGGCCGGAATCGTCGTGTTCCGGTTCGCGCTGCCGGCCAACCAGCCACTGGCGCTGCTCGGTTCGACGCTGACGGGCCTGGCGCTCGGCGCCACCGTCGCGCCCGCGCTCTTCGTCGCGGGCTTCTCGCTGAAGTCGAACAGCCTGCAGCGGGTTTTCGCGATCATCGAACTGCTCAGGGCCGTCGCGGCGTTCATGGTGGCGCCGATCTTCGTGCACTTCGCCACCCGCGTGTCCGGCGACCTCGTCGAGGGCACCGGCATCGCGCTGTGGATCGGCTTCGGGCTCGCCATCGTCGGTGCCGTCTTCGGCGTCGCGGTGTACGCGCTCAGCGGGGCCCGCCCCCAGACCCCGGACCTCGACGAGTTCCTCGACGGCGACGAACCGGCCTGGTACTCGCCGCCGCTGTTCGCACGGCTCCGCCCCAACGCGTCGGCGGAACCGCCCGCGCCCGCAGCGCATCCCGATTCGGCGCCCACCCCTCGGCAGCCCGCACCCCACCGTGCCGGACGCGTGCTGTTCGCCTATGACGGATCGGACCGCGCCGCTCGTGCGATCACCCACGCCGTCGGTCGCGTCCCGAGCGGCGATGCGGTGGTGGTGTGCGTGTGGCAGCCCGTCGACGTCGGCTTCACCCCCACCGACGACCGGCACTTCGACGCCGACCGCGCCAGCGAGGTCCGCGCGGCCGCCGAGCGGACCGCGGCGCACGGCGCGTCACTCGCGCGCGACGCGGGCTTCGACGCGACCGGCGTCGCCGTCGAGGCGACGCCCACGTGGAAGGGCATCGTCGCCGCCGCCGAGGACCACGACGCCGCCGTGATCGTGCTCGGACCGCACCGGCGCGCCGGCCTCCTCGGACACCTGCAGGGCAGCGTCGCGTCCGCGGTCGCCGCCCACACGGAGGTCCCGATCCTCCTCGTCCCGGAGTCCGAGACGTCGGAAGTGCCTGCGACGCAGCGGTAGTTGGTGGCGTCGGGCAGCCGTCGAACGTGTGTTCTAATGTTCGGCATGACCGACATCCTGACCGAGGCACCGATCACCGACCTCGTCGCGGAAGCCCCCGCCGAGTCCGCTGCCCCCGCCACCGAGGCCCCCGTCCCCGCCGCCGAGGTGAAGCCCAAGCGGGGCCCGGCCAAGAAGTCGGCCGGACGGACCAAGACCGTCGAGCTGACCCTCACCGTCACCGGCACCGCCGATGGCGAGTGGCGCGCAGAGCTGCGGCACGGCAGCACCTTCCTGGCCCGTGACGTCGCCGTGGCGGCCGCCGCGGTGTCCCGGGCGGCCAAGGAGCTGCACGAGGACCTGGCGACGCCGCTCGACGCCGTCATCGAGGAGGCACGGTCGCAGCAGGCCGCCAGGGTCGCGGCTCTGGAGGCCGAACTCGAGGCTGCCCGACAGGCACTCGCCAACCTGGAGTGAGTCGGCCGGCGGGAGGTCGCTCGCGCCGAACGTGCACTGGTGGCGAGAAATTGGCCGATTCGTCGCCATGGCGTCACGCTCGGCGGGTATCGCGCGTCCGCAACTCCGGACGACGCCACGTGTGGTGGTCCCGGCTGGTTTCGAACCAGCGACCTTCCGCGTGTGAGGCGGACGCTCTCCCCCTGAGCTACGAGACCGGGGACTCCGTCGACACTAGCCCGACGGACGTAGAAGATTAACACGGCCGTGGGTGCGCCCGGGAATCCCGACAGCGGCGGCTCCGACACGACTCGGCTACAGCGGGCTGGTGTCAGCGAGCCCGCCGTAGCGCGGCCGAGACCTTTCGAGTGCGTGAAGAACCGTCCTGGCGAGGGGATTTGTGTCGCCTCGCCGGATTGCACTAGTGTCGTGCTTCGCAACGGCCGACGACCTCGGCCGCAGCGTGCGGACGTGGCGCAGTTGGTAGCGCACAACCTTGCCAAGGTTGGGGTCGCGGGTTCGAATCCCGTCGTCCGCTCGGAGGGTGCAGTGGCATCAACCCCGACGGTGGAGTGGCCGAGTGGTGAGGCAACGGCCTGCAAAGCCGTGCACACGGGTTCGATTCCCGTCTCCACCTCCGACGAATGAACCCCGGCGCGATTAGCTCAGCGGGAGAGCGCTTCCCTGACACGGAAGAGGTCACTGGTTCAATCCCAGTATCGCGCACCAGCACGGCCCAGGCCCGGTTTCGACCGGGCCTTCGTCGTCTCCGGAGCCGCTCTCGCCGAGCCCGGTCGCGCACCACACGACACAATGGACTCATGACCGGCAGCCTCGAATACCGCACGGGCACGGCGTCGGTCACCCTGCCCGCGAGCCTGGGCCCCGCACAGCTGCGCGACGGTGTCCGCGAGGCGCTGCAGTCCCAGCTCGCCGCGACCGGTGAATGGCTCGCACAGTACGACTACGGCCCGCCGCGGCGGGCCGACGACGACTCGTCGCGCAGCTACGACGTCATGTACCGCACCGGCCCGCCCGCGGGCGAGCAGACGGGTCCCGCGCCGGCGGACGTGCCGCCACAGCTCGGCGTCTGATCCGCTACGCGGACTCCCGGTCGAACGCGTCGTACGCGTCGGCGATCAGGTGGACGGTGGCATCGGGGTGCTCGCGGGCGACCGCCGCGAGCGCCTGCTGCGACAGCGGGCCGAGACCGGCGTCGACCGTCGGCACCGCGCCGTACGCGAGCGCAGCCGACAGCAGTTCGGCGAAGGTCCTACGTGAGGTCGGCGGTTCGGCCAGCATGCCGTAAACGCTACGGGCATAGCGCAATTCCGTCTCGTCGAGCCGACCACAATTAACCAGATCGTCAAACTGGCCGCCCCGATCAGGACTGCGATGGACGTCACGTGTCCGGCGATTGACCGGCAGATGAACGGGGTGGGACCCTCTTGCCGTGGCACATACGAGTGAGCAGACCCAGATCGAGCACGTCGTCACCCGGCTCAGCGCCACGTACCCCGCAGTCCCCCCGACGCGCGTCGTCGAGGTCGTCCAGACCATCCACGCGCGATTCGACGGCCGCCCCCTGCGCGACTTCGTGCCGCTCTTCGTCGAGCGCGGCGCCCGCCGCGAACTCGCCGCGCTCGACGCCTGACGTCCGAGCGATCAGTTCACGACCCCGTCACCCCGAAACGGGACACGTCGCGCCGCGGGACTGACACCATCGGGGCATGACCGACCGCATCGAAGTCCAACGCCCCATCGCCGCACCGCCGTCCGAGGTCTTCGCGCTGCTGTGCGACCCGCAGGGACACGTCGCCATCGACGCCACCGGCATGCTGCAGAGCGCCGACGGCGAGCCCGTGACCGCGAACGGCGACAGCTTCGTGGTGCACATGGACCGCGAGGCGCTCAACGACTTCCCGCTCGGCAAGTACGACGTCACCGTGCAGATCACCGACTACGAGAAGGACGCCCTGATCGCCTGGACCATCGAGGGCCAGATCAAGCCGCAGATCGGGCACGTGTACGGCTACCGTCTCGAACCCGACCCGTCGAACCCCGGCGGCACGCTCGTCACCTCGTTCTACGACTGGAGCGAGATCGACCAGCACTGGCGCGACGCAGGCATCTTCCCGGTGATCTCCGAGACGGCTCTGCGCGGCACGCTGGGCATCCTCGACCGCACCGTGCGCCGCGGGTACCCGAAGGGCTGACGTGTCGTCAACCGATGGTTGACGGCATCTGATCGTCAACCTAGGGTTGACGCATGGCTCCGGCACCCGACATCACCCATCCCGTCCGCCTCGACGACCTCATCACCGCCATCCGGCAGGCCCACGACGAACCGCTCGAGCGACTCACCGACGCCGTGATCGCCGGCCAGGCCCTCGGCGACGTCGCCGATCACCTCATCGGTCACTTCGTCGACCAGGCCCGCCGGTCCGGCGCGTCGTGGACGGACATCGGCACGTGCATGGGCGTCACGAAGCAGGCCGTCCAGAAGCGCTTCGTGCCCAAGGCCGGCACCGTACCGATGGATCCCAACGAGGGCTTCGCGCGCTTCACGCCGCGAGCCCGTGCGGCCGTCGTCGAAGCGCAGACCGTGGCACGCGCGGCGGAGAACGTCGAGATCACTCCCGACCACCTGCTGCTGGGCCTCCTCGGCGACGACGAGTCGCTCGCGATCAGGCTGCTGGCGAGCCAGGGCGTCGACGCGGCGGGCATCCGCGGCGCCGTCGAGCTGCCGCCTGCGACCGGGGAACGCCACGAACTGATCCCGTTCAACGGTCCCGCCAAGAAGGTGCTCGAACTGACGTTCCGCGAGGCACTCCGCATGGGACACGACTTCGTCGGCACCGAGCACGTGCTGCTGGCCCTGCTGGAGTCCGAGGAGGCGGACGGACCGCTGCACAGCCTGGGCGTCGACCCGCAGAGGGCCGAGGCCGAACTCGCCGAGGCACTGCGCATCCTCGCCGGCAGCACGGGGGAATAGACGGGCGGCGTCCCCGGTAGTTACACGCATGACCCTCCCGGACTCCGCTCGCGCACTCATCGGCGACGGCGTGGACGCCACGCTCGTCACCATCAACCCCGACGGCAGCCCGCAGGTGTCCCTGGTGTGGGTGGCACTCCGGTCGACGCCCGACGGCGAGGAACTGGTGAGTGCACACCTCAGCGAGTACCAGAAGACCCGCAACGTCCGCCGCGACCCGCGCGTCGCCGTCACGATCGTCGCGCCGCCCGAGCCCGGTCAGCAGCGCAAGTACCTGTCGATCCAGGGCACGGCCCGCATCACCGAGGGCGGCGCACCCGAGCTGCTCACCGAACTCGCCGAGGTGCTGCTGGGCTCCAGCGAGCACTTCCCGCCCGCGGGCGCGCCCGAGGGGTTGCTGACCCGCATCCGCATCGACAAGGTCGGCGGCTCGGGGCCCTGGGCGTCCTGACCGTCGAACCCGTCGTCGGCCGCACCGCGATGTGCCATCATGCGAGGCAGCACACGACGGGAGCGAAGAGTCCATGAGCAGTGGCATCGGCACGGCACCACCCACGCGGACCGCATCGGGACGGTGGCTCGCGCTGGTCGTCACCGTACTGGCCGCGCTCGGACTGGGCGTCGCCCCACCCGCCGCCGCCGACCTCAACCCGATCGGCAACCTGGGCGACACGCTGCGCGTCGAGTACCGCGGCATCGTCGCCGACGTGACCGTGCACGACGTCCTGCCCACCGCTCCCCCGCCCGGCTACGCGCCCACCGGTTCGCCGCGCTGGCGCTACGAGGGCGGACCGTGGCGGGCCGGGGTCACCGTGCACACCATCAAGACGCCCGCCCCCTACGCGCAGTCCCTCGGCTTCGCGTTCAACGGCGTCACGCCGTACGGAGATGCGTACGCGCCCAAGGCCACCGACGCACCCGACGCCCTGCAGTACGCGCTGCTGAACGCGCCGGCGGGATCCACCGTCAACGGCGCCGTCTACTGGCAGGTCTACCGCGACCTCGTCACCAACGTGGTGCTGCTCGACCCCAAGACCGGCGAGCACCTGGCCCAGTGGAACATCTGGCAGCCGGGCGCGCCGCTCCCCTGAGTCCCATGCCCACCCAGGTCACCCCGGCCACCGTCGCCGACCTGTCGGACCTCGCCGACGTCGCCGCCCGCACGTTCCCGCTCGCGTGCCCGCCGTCGGCCACGGCGGCCAACGTCGCCGACTTCATCGCGGCCAACCTGTCCCAGGAGCGCTTCGCCGGCTATCTCGACGACCCCGCCCGCGAGGTGCTCGTCGGCCGCGTCGACCACCGGATCGTCGGCTACGCGATGCTCGTCGACGGCGTCGGAGACGACGAGGACGTGCGCCGCGCGGTGCCCCTGCTGCCCGCCATGGAACTGTCGAAGATGTACGTCCTGCCCGACGCGCACGGCGCCGGCGTGGCGGCCGCGCTGATGACCGCGGCACTCGACCGCTCCCGCGACCGCGGCAACGTGGCGACGTGGCTCGGCGTCAACCAAGACAACGAACGGGCGCAACGCTTCTACTCCAAGCACGGCTTTCTGATCACCGGCACCAAGACGTTCCGGCTCGGCGCGGGCGTCGAGAACGACTACGTGATGCTGCGCAGGGGATGACTACTCCTGGCCGGCGTGCGTCAGCGCCAGCAGCCGCGACGTGGCGCGCAGGTACTTCTTCCGGAACCCGCCCGCCAGCATCTCCTCGCTGAAGACCGTGTCGAGCTTCGACCCCGACGCCACCACCGGGACGCCCGCGTCGTAGAGCCGGTCGGTCAGCGACACCAGGCGCAGCGCCACGCTCTGATCCTCGATGGGGTGCACGCCGGTGATGAACACCTCGGTCACCCCCTCGATCAGCGCGTTGTACCGCGACGGGTGCATGGTCGCCAGGTGGGCGCACAGCGCGTCGAAGTCGTCCAGCGTCGCACCGTCGACGGTCGCCGACCGCGCCCGCACGTCGTCGTCGCTGGGCGGCACCGGCGCGGGCGGCAGGTCGCGGTGCCGGTAGTCCGGGCCCTCGATGCGGACGGTCGTGAAGATCTTCGCCAGCGTGTTGATCTCGCGCAGGAAGTCCTGCGCTGCGAACCGGCCCTCACCGAGTTGCTCGGGCAGCGTGTTCGACGTCGCGGCGATCGACACCCCGCGCTCCACCAGTGCCGACAGCAGCCGCGAGATCAGCGTCGTGTTGCCCGGGTCGTCCAGCTCGAACTCGTCGATGCACACCACCACGTACTCCGACAGCAGCTCGATGCACTCGACGAAGCCGAAAACGCCTGCCAGCTGGGTCATCTCGCCGAACGTCGCGAAGGCCGCGGGGCCGGCGTCGGCGCCCGCCAGCCGGTAGTAGGTGGACGCCAGTAGGTGGGTCTTGCCGACGCCGAACCCACCGTCGAGGTACACGCCCACGCCGGGCAGCACCTCGCGCTTGCCGAACATCTTCTTCTTGCCCGCACGCCGCTGCGCCGCCTGGGCGCAGAACTCCTCGCACGACCGGACCGCGTCGGCCTGCGACGGCTCGCCCGGGTCGGGCCGGTAGGTGTCGAACGAGACGTCGGCGAACGTCGGCGGCGGCACGAGCTGGGCCACCAACCGCTCCGGCGTGACGCTCGGATGGCGATCCACCAGATGTGCGGTGGTGCCGGATGAAGTGGAAGGAGAAGCCCCGTGCATGCAGGCACCCTATCGACGTGTTGCAATTGTCCACGTGTCCGAGGCCGACGCTGCGACAGAGCTCACAGAGCTGGGAGCCGTCGGCTCCACGTTCGACACCGACGACGACGACCGCCTGGCGGCGTTCTACGCCTATCCCGACGGGCTCGAGCGGTGCTGGGTGCGGGCCAACATGCTCTCCAGCCTGGACGGCGCGGCCACCGACGACGGCACGTCCGGCGGCCTGGCCGGCCTAGGCGACCGCGCGATCTTCCACCGCATGCGCCGCGAGGCCGACGTCGTCCTGGTCGGCGCGTCGACCGTGCGGATCGAGAACTACTCGGGCGCCCAGATGTCGCCTGCCGCGCGCCTGGAACGGCAGCGCCGCGGCCAGTCCGAGGTGCCGCCCATCGCGGTCGTCACCCACCACGCCGACTTCGAGCACGACGCCAAGCTGTTCACCCGGTCCGAGGTCCCGCCCCTGATCCTCACCTGCACCGAGACCGTCGACGACGCGTCCCGCCGGTTCACCGACACCGCCGAGGTGATCGACGCCTCCGGCAAGCAGCCCGACCGGGTCGACCCCGTCCGGGTCCTGGAGATCCTCGACGGGCGCGGCCTGCGCCGCGTGCTCACCGAGGGCGGCCCGTCCCTGCTCAGCCTGTTCATCGAACTCGACCTGCTCGACGAGCTGTGCGTGACGATCGCCCCCATCCTGGTCGGCGGCAATGCCCGGCGCATCGCCACCGGCTCCGGCGAGGCGCACACCCGCATGCGCCGCAGCCACCTCCTCACCGACGCCGAGGGCTACCTGTACACCCGGTACGTCAAGGCCGACTGAGCCCAGCGTCCGGGTCGCCACCCCCGCGATCGCTACTGTGGTCAGCATGCGTAGGCGTCGTCACCCATTCCGGGCCCTCTGCCTCGCGACCGTCGCGTCGGCCGTCCTGGCCGGGTGCGCGCCGATCCTCGCGGCCAACCCACGCTTCGCCACCGACTCCGGGGCCGGCCCGCAGGGTCAGCCCGAGACCACCCAGGCACAGGCCGGCCCGCCCCCGATCGAGGCACCCAAGAACGAGCTGGCCTGGCAGGACTGCACCAGCCGGGTGTTCCGCGATGCGCAGGTGGCCGCGCCCCCCGGCGTCACCCTCGACTGCGCCGACTACGACGCCGACCTCGACTCGATCAACGGCGCCAGCGGCAGCGTGACCATCGGCGTGGTGCGCGCCAAGTCGGTCGCCACGCCGGCCGACGCCGGGCCGCTGGTGATGACCACCGGAACCGACCTGCCGTCGTCGGTGCAACTGCCGATGTGGTTGGCGCGCAACGGCACCGACGTGCTGCGGACCAACTCCATCATCGCCGTCGACCGCCGCGGCACCGGCACGTCCGGCGAACTCGACTGCCGCGACCTCTTCGACCGCCAGGAGATGATCGACCAGGCGCAGTTCGAAGCCGGCAACGACCCCGTCGCCAACCTCGGCGCCATCGTGCAGACCGCGACCACGGCCTGCACCGACACCATCGCCCCCGGCGACTCGGCCTACGACAACGCCCATGCCGCCGAGGACATCGAACGCCTGCGCAGCACCCTGGACGTGCCCACGCTCGCGCTGCTGGGCATCGGCAACGGCGCGCAGATCGCCCTCACCTACGCCGGCACGCACGCCAACAAGGTGTCGCGCCTCGTCCTCGACTCACCGCTGCCGCTCGGCATCGGTGCCGAGGCCGCCGTCGAACAGCGGATCAAGGGCCAGCAGGCCGCGCTGGACGCGTTCGCCGCGCAGTGCATCGCCACGGGATGCGCGCTCGGTCCGGATCCGCGCGGCGCCGTCGACGCACTGGTGACCGCCGCCCGCGAGGGCCGCGGACCCGGCGGCGTCTCCGAGTCGTCCCTCGTCGACGCCATCACCACGGCGCTCGCCTTCGACCAGACGGGATCGCGCGGCACCCTCGCCACGGCGCTCGCCGCCGCCCGGGACGGCAACACCGCCGACCTCACCACCCTGATCAACCAGGCCGAGACGTTGCGTCACACCGACGGCCAGTTCGTGAACTCCTGCAGCGACGCGCTGAGCCGGCCGACGCCGGACCGGGTACGCGAACTGGTGGTCGGCTGGGGCCGGCTGTACCCGCAGTTCGGCCGCGTCGGCGCGCTCGACCTCGTCGACTGCCTCAACTGGCCCAGCAGCACGCCGCCCAAGGAACCGCAGAACCTGCGCACCCCGGTGCTGCTCCTGGGCGTCCAGAACGACCCGATCGTCGGCAACGAGGGCGTCGCCGCCGTCGCCGCGACCGTGATCAACGGCGGGGCCGCCAACCGCCGCGTCATCTGGCAGGGCATCGGCCACGGCGCCGCGACGTCGTCGCCGTGCGCGCTCGGCCCGGTCCTCGCGTACCTGCAGAGCGGTGCACTGCCGAGCACCGACACGTACTGCCCCGCCTGACCAGACCCCCGCCGACAGCGTTATAGGGTGCGCTGGTGGCGGTAGCTGACTCCCTGGTACGCGCGTTCCGACCGCGTACGTCCGCGCCCGACACCGCAACCGTGCTGCGGTCGGTGTTGTGGCCCATCGCGATCCTGTCGATCATCCACCGCACCTACGTGCTGGCCACCAACGGCTACATCACCGACGACTTCGGGCCCGTCTACCGGGCGGTCGTCAACTTCAAGCTCGGCTGGGACATCTACAACGAGCACTTCGACTACGTCGACCCGCACTACCTGTACCCACCCGGCGGCACCCTCCTGCTGGCGCCCTTCGGCTACCTGCCAGTCGACGCATCGCGCTACTGGTTCATCTCCTTCAACACCGTGGCGATCCTGCTGGCGGCCTACTTCCTGCTGCGGCTGTTCAAGTTCGGCCTCGCGTCGGTGGCCGCGCCCGCGCTGCTGCTGGCGATGTTCTGCACCGAATCGGTCACCAACACACTGGTGTTCACCAACATCAACGGCTGCATGCTGCTGGCCGAGGTGCTGTTCTTCCGGTGGCTGCTCGACGGCAAGCGCAACCACGAATGGCTGGCCGGCGCCGCCATCGGACTCACCCTCGTCGTCAAACCCTCGCTCGCGCCGCTGCTGCTGATCCCGGTGCTCAACCGCCAGTGGCGGCCGCTGGTGACGGCGATCGGCGTACCGCTGGTCTTCAACGCCGTGGCGTGGCCGATGGTGTCGGACCCGATGAACTTCGTCACCCGCACCATCCCCTACATCCTGTCCACCCGCGACTACTTCAACAGCTCGATCCTCGGCAACGGCGTCTACTACGGCCTGCCGACGTGGCTGATCCTGCTGCTGCGCATCGCCTTCGGACTGCTCGCGGTGGCCACCCTGTGGCTGCTGTACCGCTACTACCGCGAACGCGACCCGCTGTTCTGGATGCTGACGTCCTCGGGCGTACTGCTCATCACGTCGTTCCTGGTGCTCTCGCTGGGCCAGGGCTACTACTCGATGATGCTGTTCCCGTTCCTCATGACGGTGGTGCTGGCGAACTCGACGATCCGCAACTGGGTGGCCTGGCTGGCGATCTACGGCTTCATGACCATGGACCGGTGGCTGCTCGGCCACTGGCCGACGACCGGGCGGTTCCTCGAGTACTCGAAGATCACCTACGGCTGGTCGCTGATGCTCATCGTGGTGTTCAGCGTGCTGTACTTCCGCTACCTCGACGCCAAGTCCGACGGACGCCTCGACGACGGCATCGATCCGCCGTGGATGACGGACGCGCGACCTCGCGCTAGCGTTGAGGGATGACCAGCCCGAAGATCCAGCTCACCGACGACGAGTGGCGCACCAAGCTCAACCCGGCCGAGTTCGCGGTGCTGCGCGAGGCGGCCACCGAGCCGCCGTTCACCGGCGAGTACACCGACGCGAAGACCGAGGGCGTGTACCAGTGCCGCGCGTGCGGCGCCGAACTGTTCCGCAGCACCGAGAAGTTCGAATCCCACTGCGGATGGCCGTCGTTCTTCGACCCGGCCGACTCCGACGCCGTGATCCTGGTGTCCGACGACACGCTCGGCATGCACCGCGTCGAGGTCATCTGCGCCACCTGCCACAGCCACCTCGGACACGTCTTCGAGGGCGAGGGCTACCCGACGCCGACCGACCAGCGGTACTGCATCAACTCGATCTCGCTGAAGCTGGTGCCTGCCGAGGGCTGAACTCCCACTCCGTCCCGCGGGCTGAACTCGAACTCCGTCCCGCGAGCAGACGTGAACTCCCCTGCTCTGCCGCAAAAGAGGGGAGTTGACGTCTGCTCGTCGTGAAGAGCTACGGCAGGCGGGCGATCAGGTCCTCGACGGCCAGGCGCGGGCCGGTGAAGAACGGCGTCTCCTCGCGGACGTGGCGACGGGCGTCGGTGTAGCGCAGCTTCCACATCAGCTCGACGATGCGGCCGAGGTCCGGCCCCTCGAAGGCGAGGATCCACTCGTAGTCACCGAGCGCGAACGCCGGCACCGTGTTGGCCCGCACGTCCGGGTACTCGCGGCCGGCCATGCCGTGCTCGACGAGCATCTTGCGGCGCTCGTCGTCGGGCAGCAGGTACCAGTCCAGCGAGCGGACGAACGGGTAGACGCACACGTAGTCACCCGGATCCTCGCCGGCGATGAACGCGGGCACGTGACTCTTGTTGAACTCGGCTGGCCGGTGCAGCGCCACCACGCTCCACACCGGATCGCTCGCACGGCCCAGCGTGGTCTGCCGGAACGCGCGGTAGGTGGCCTGCAGGTCCTCCACGCGCTCGGCGTGCGTCCACATCATGAAGTCGGCGTCGGCGCGGAAGCCCGCGACGTCGTAGAGACCGCGGACCACGACCCCGCCCTCCTCCTGGTGCTTGAGGAAGGTGGCCATCTCGTCGACGAGTGCGGACCGCTCGTCCTCCAACGCCTCCGGCCGGACCGCGAAGACCGAGATCATCATGTAGCGGGTCACGGAGTTGAGTGCGTCGTAGTCGAGCTTCGCCATGTCTCCTATCGTGCCACGGGCGGGACCGTCAGCCGCGCGGCCGCCCGGGTGCCCGACGCCACACACGCCGGCACGCCGATGCCGTCGAGATAGCCGCCCGCGACCGCCAGCGTCGGCGGCAGCCCGGCCCGCAGTTCGGCGATCAGCTCGGGATGTCCCGGACCGTACTGCGGCAGCGCGTCGATCCAGCGCTGCACGTGACAGTCGACGGGTTCCTGCCGGAGTCCGAACAGGTCGCGCAGATCCTCGGCCGCCCAGGCGAGCAGTTCCTCGTCGCCGGTGTTGCGCGCGATGCCGTCGCCGAACTTGCCGTACGACAGCCGCAGCAGTTCGGCGTTGCCGCGTCTGCCCCACTTGCGCGACGTCAGCGTGACGGCCTTGGCGTGCAGGCGCTCACCGCTGGCCACCAGCACCCCGGACTGCTCGGGCACCGGGGTGCCGCCGGGCAGTGCCAGCACCACCAGCGCACTGGACGCGACCTGGATACGGGTGGCCGCCGCGGCCGTCCGCGGCGCGACGCGCTCGACCAGCCGGGGCAGGCGCGGCGCGGGCACCGCGACCACCACGCCGTCGGCGTGCCAGTGGGATCCGTCGTCGTCGAGCAGGTCCCAGCCGGTGGCCGACCGCTCGATGCGCTGGACGCCGACGTGCATCCAGCGGAACGCGGCGCGGCGGACGAGTTCGTCGATCAGCACCTGGTAGCCACCGTCGACGGCGCCGAACACCGGCGCATTCGTCGGCGGCGGGATGCACTGCCGCACGGCGTCGGTGAGCGACGGCGCGCCGCGGTCCAGGGCCGCCGCGAGCGTCGGCAGCGCCGACCGCAGCCCGATGGTCGCCGCCGAACCGGCGTACACGCCGCCCAGCAGCGGATCGACCGACCGCTCCACCACCTGCCTGCCGAACCGGTCGCCGACGAGTTCGGCCACCGACGGATCCGCGCCCGGCCGCCATGCCAGCGGGCGCCGCGCCTCGCCCGCGACGTGCGCGACGGTGGGATCGTCGACCAGACCGGCCACCGACTCCGCGGTCGCGGGGATGCCCTGCAGCGTGCCCGCGGGCATCGGCAGAAGCCGTCCCCGCGCGTAGATCAGTGGCCGCACACCGGTGGTGCCGACCTGCCTGGACGCCATCCCCAACTCGGCGAGCAACGCCGACACCTCGGGCCTGCGCGCGATGAACGCCTCCGCGCCGACGTCCACCGGCTGGCCGCCCACGCGCTCGGTGCGCAGCACGCCACCGAGCCGATCGGCGGGGTCGAACAGCGCGATCGGCGCGTCCGGTCCTGCCGCCAGCCGCAGGCGGTACGCGGCCACCAGTCCGGAGATGCCGCCTCCCACGACGCAGTAGGCGCGCGGACTCACAACGAATGCACCAGCGCCACTGCATCGGTGACGATGCCGGGATCGGTGGCGGGCAGGACGCCGTGTCCGAGGTTGAACACGTGGCCGGTGGCGCCGGCGTCGACCGCGCGCCTGCCGTCCTCGACCACCGACCGGACCGCCCGGTCCACCGCGGGCCACCCCGCGAGCAGCACCACCGGGTCGAGGTTGCCCTGCAGCGCCTTGCCGGGGCCCACCCGCGGCACGGCGTCCACCAGGGCGGTGCGCCAGTCGACGCCGACGACGGAGGCGCCCGCCTCCCCCATCGCGCCCAGCAGCTCGGCGGTGCCGACGCCGAAGTGCGTCATCGGGACGCGCGGTCCAATACCCGAGTCGCTGCGCTCCTGCCCCAGGTGCTCAGCGAGCTCAGCGAACACCCGCGTGCTGTGCGGCAGCACGAAGCTGCGGTAGTCGGCCAGCGAGAGCGTGCCCGCCCAGGAGTCGAACAGCTGGATGGCGTCCACGCCGGCCTCGAGCTGCGCGCGCAGGAAGCCGATCGTCACGTCGGTGAGCGCGGTCATCAGCGCGTGCCACGTCTGCGGCTCGC
The DNA here is from genome assembly GCF_056679845.1 of Mycobacterium sp. PTI7. NCBI lineage: Bacteria > Bacillati > Actinomycetota > Actinomycetes > Mycobacteriales > Mycobacteriaceae > Mycobacterium > Mycobacterium sp. PTI7. Next base: position 1,385,051 of record NZ_CM155252.1, on the reverse strand, counting down.
CGAGCATCATCGCCTTGGTGTGCTCGTGGTTGCGGCTGGGACCGCCCTCGACGAGGTAGGACGCCAGCGTGAACGGCGCGCCCGCGAAGCCGATCAGCGGCACGTCGCCCAGTTCGCCGGTGAGCATGCCGATGGCGCCGGCGACCGGCGCGACCGTCGCGGGGTCGAGCGGGCGGACCGCGGCGACGTCGGCGGCCGTGCGGATCGGGTGGGCGATCACCGGGCCGACGTCGGGCACGATGTCGAGGTCGATGCCCGCCGCACGCAGCGGAACGACGATGTCGGAGAACAGGATCGCGGCGTCGACACCGTGCCGCCGGACCGGCTGCAGGGTGATCTCACAGATGAGGTCGGCGTCGAAGCAGGCCTGCATCATCGTGTTCTTGGCGCGCAGGGCCCGGTACTCCGGCAGCGAACGTCCGGCCTGCCGCATGAACCACACCGGGACACGGGTGGGCTTGCGGCCGCCGGCCGCAGCCAGGTACGGGGAGTCGGGCAGGTCACGGCGGGTATTCATCGCCATCCATGCTGCCATGCCGCGGCGCTACGGCGCGCCTGCGCCGCCACCAGGGGAGATCGGCTAGCGTCAAACGCCGTGACCTCCGCCGAACCGGCTCCATTCCGTGAAGCGGTCGCGGCGATGAACACCGCGACCGTGCGGCCGGAGATCGAACTCGGGCCCATCCGCCCGCCCCAGCGTCTGGCGCCCTTCAGCTACGCCCTGGGCGCCGAGGTCCGCCACCCCGAGACGGCCGTCGTGTCCGAGGACTCCCTCGGCGGCGAGGCCTTCGGCAGGCTCATCCTGCTGCACGATCCGGAGGGTGCGGAGGCGTGGGACGGGACCATGCGCCTGGTCGCGTACATCCAGGCCGACCTGGACTCCATGGAGGCCGTCGACCCGCTGCTGCCCGAGGTCGCGTGGAGCTGGCTGGCCGACGCCCTCGAGACCAACGCCCACGCGGTCACCGCGCTCGGCGGCACCGTGACGGCGACGACGTCGGTGCGCTACGGCGACATCTCCGGCCCCCCGCGTGCTCACCAGCTCGAACTCCGGGCGTCGTGGACCGCGACCGACCTCGTGCTCGGACCGCACGTGCAGGCCTTCTGCGAGGTGCTCGAGCACGCTGCGGGTCTCCCGCCGGCGGGCGTCACCGACCTGAACTCCCGCACGCGCGCCTGATGACGGACGCACCTCCACCGGAGGCCGACGACGGCCAGGACGACGCAGAACCCGAGATCGAGGCCACGCCGCTGCTGGCCCCCGCCGAGGGCGTTCCGGCGCTGGCGAGCTACCCCAGCGACATCGCCCGCGCCGCGGAGTTCCTCGCGTCCGGCCACGGGCCGTTCGCGATCGACGCCGAACGCGCCTCGGGCTTCCGCTACTCCAACCGCGCCTACCTGGTCCAGATCCGGCGGGCCGGCGCGGGCAGTGTCCTGATCGATCCCGTCAACCACGGCGGGGATGCCCTGACCGTGATGGCGCCCGTCGCCCGCGTGCTGGCCGAGGACGAATGGGTGCTGCACGCCGCGGATCAGGACCTGCCGTGCCTCGCCGAGATCGGCATGACCCCGCCGCGCCTGTACGACACCGAACTCGGGGGCAGGCTCGCGGGCTTCGACCGGGTGAACCTCGCGGCGATGGTGCAGCGCCTGCTCGGCCTGCACCTGGTGAAGGGCCACGGCGCGGCCGACTGGTCCAAGCGACCGCTGCCGGCGGAGTGGCTGAACTACGCGGCCCTGGACGTCGAGGTGCTGCTCGAACTGCGCGCAGCCGTGGCAGCCGTGCTCGAGGAGCAGGGCAAGACCGATTGGGCCGCACAGGAATTCGAGTACCTGCGCACGCTGGCGCCCACGCCGACGCGGCGCGACCGCTGGCGCAAGACGTCGGGTATCCACAAGGTGCGCAACCCGCGGACACTGGCCGCCGTGCGCGAACTGTGGACCACCCGTGACGGCATCGCCCAGCGGCGCGACATCGCGCCCGGACGCATCCTGCCCGACGCGGCGATCGTCAACGCCGCCACCGCCGACCCCGACACCGTCGAGAAGTTGACCGCGCTGCCGATCTTCGGTGGCGGCAAGCAGCGGCGCAGTGCGCAGGTCTGGCTCGACGCCCTCGCCCGGGCCCGCGTCACCGAGGACCTGCCGACGTCGTCGGAGCCGCAGACCGGACCGCCGCCCGCCGCGCGGTGGTCGCGCCGCAAGCCCGAGGCCGCCGCCCGACTGGAGGCCGCACGGGCGGGTCTCACCGAACTGTCGCAACGGGTTTCGGTGCCGCCGGAGAACCTGCTGACCCCCGACACGGTGCGCAGGCTGTGCTGGGACTGGCAGCCGGTGCCCGACGTCGCCGCCCGGGTCGAGGAGTTCCTCACCGAGGCCAGGGCTCGGCCATGGCAGCGGGAACTGACCGTGCCCGTCCTCGCCGCCGCCCTGACCGCCACGGCGGACATTCCGGCAACCGACGCACCCGTCGACGACGAGCCCGCCACCGAGGGGTAGTCAGCCCGCGAGCACGCGATCGACGTGGGCCAGGAAGTGCGTCAGCACCGCGTCGGGCGCCTCGATCTGCGGCCAGTGCCCGATCGCGTCGGCCAGCAGCACCACGTCGGCGTCGGGGATCACCTCGGCGTACCGGCGGGCCATGTGCGCCCCCGAATTCGGGTCGGCCGGGCCGTCGATCAACCGCATCGGCACGTCGGTCTCGCGCATGGCGCGCACCCACCGGTTGCGATGGGTGTACCGGTCGGCGACGAACCGGCCCACCAGATGCGTCACCGCCGCCCCGTCGTTGAACTCCATGATCTGGTGGAACTGTTCGAGCAGTCGCGGGCTGGGCCGGGTGTCGACGCCGAACAACTCGTCGAGGGTGCGGTCCAGCAGGCGACGGACCACCGGGCCGCTCCCGACCCGGGCGAACACGTCACCGAGTGGGGTGCGCGAGAGCAGCTTCTGCACCAGGCGCGGGGTGTACGCCTCGTTGAACATGCCGCCGTTGAGCCAGGTGATCGACTCGAGGTCCACGGGGCGGTGGGACCAGCCACCGAACTCGTGGCGCGCCAACAGTTCCTGGCCCACCGAGTCGCCGAGGTCGTGCGCCAGCACGTGACACTCCGAGACGTCGAGATGCGCGAGCAGCGCCTCGTGCACGTCGGCGTGATCGTGGACCGAGTACTGGTACGTCGACGGCTTGGACGAGAACCCCATGCCCAGCATGTCGGGCGCGACGACGGTGAAGCGTTCGACGAGCGTGGGCCAGATGGGCGCCCAGTCGAACGAGTTGAACGGGTAGCCGTGGATCAGCAGCAGCGTCGGCGCCTCGCCGAGCGGCCTGCCGGCCACGCGGTAGAAGACGTCGAAGCCGAGGTAGTCGAAGTACCGACCCGCGGCCTTCCAGCTCTCGAGTTCGGCGTCCACGTCAGCAGCCTATGCCGCACGGACCGCTAGTCGACCCGTCCGCTGATCTCGGACTCGCCGACCGAGCTGGCCAGGGCCGCCACCCAGCCGGTGATCTGGCGCGACACGTGCTGATCGGTCAATCCCACCGACGTCAGCACCTCGTTGCGGGACGCGTGGTCCTGGAACTCCTGCGGCATGGCCACGTCACGGCACGGCACGTCGACCTCCGCGCGGCGCAGCGCCGACGACACCGCCGACCCGATGCCGCCGTGCACGCCGTTGTCCTCCAGCGTCACCACCAGCTTGTGCGAGGTGGCCAGCTCGACGACGACGTCCGACACGGGCAGCACCCACCGCGGGTCCACGACGGTCACGCCGATGCCCTGCTTGCGGAGCCGCTCGGCCACCGACAGTGCCATCGACGCGAACGACCCGACCGCGACCAGCAGGACGTCGCTCGACAGTTCGTCGGCGGGCAGTGCGAGGACGTCGACACCGGTACGCCGCTCGGCGGCCGGGATGTCCTCGCCCACGGCGCCCTTCGGGAAGCGCACGGCGGTGGGCCCGTCCTTGACGTCGAGGGCCTCGCCGAGTTCCTCGCGCAACCGGGCGGCGTCACGGGGTGCCGCGACGCGCATGCCGGGCACGATCCCGAGCAGCGACATGTCCCAGATCCCGTTGTGGCTGGCGCCGTCGGGACCCGTCACGCCCGCACGGTCGAGGACCAGCGTGACCGGCAGTCGGTGCAGCGCCACGTCCATCATCAGCTGATCGAAGGCGCGGTTGAGGAACGTGGAGTAAATGGCGACGACGGGGTGCATGCCGCCCATCGCGAGACCGGCCGCCGACGTCACCGCGTGCTGCTCGGCGATGCCGACGTCGAAGAACCGGTCGGGGAAGCGCTGCCGGAACGCGCTCAGGCCGGTGGGTCCGGGCATCGCGGCGGTGATCGCGACGACGTCGCGGCGCTTGGCGGCCCGCTTGATCAGCTCGTCGGAGAACACCGACGTCCAGCCCGGCGCCGCCACCGACGTCGACAGCCCGGTGTAGGGGTCGATGATGCCGGTCGCGTGCATCTGCTCGGCCTCGTCGGCCTCGGCGGGGGCGAACCCCTTGCCCTTGCGGGTGACGACGTGAACGATCACCGGCGCGTTGAAGCCGCGAGCGTTGCGCAGGGCGGCCTCGACGGCACGCTCGTCGTGGCCGTCGATGGGCCCGACGTACTTGAGGCCGAGATCGGTGAACATGACCTGCGGCGACAGCGCATCCTTGATGCCGGCCTTGACGCTGTGCATGCACTGGTAGCAGATCTCGCCGATCAGCGGCATGCCGCGCATGGTGTCGCGGCCCTTCTCCAGCAGCTTCTCGTAGCCGGGCTGCAACCGCAGGGCGGCGAGGTGGTCGGCGAAGCCACCGATCGTGGGCGCATAGCTGCGGCCGTTGTCGTTGACGACGATCACCACGGGCCGCTTGGATCCCGCGATGTTGTTGAGCGCCTCCCAGCACATGCCGCCGGTGAGCGCACCGTCCCCGACGACCGCGACGACGTGCCGGTTGCGGTGGCCGCTGAGTTCGAATGCCTTGGCCAGGCCGTCGGCGTAGGACAGCGCGGTGCTGGCATGGCTGGACTCGACCCAGTCGTGCTCGCTCTCCGAGCGCGACGGGTAGCCCGACAGACCGTCCTTCATGCGGAGGTTGTCGAAGTCGTCGCAGCGCCCGGTCAGCATCTTGTGCACGTAGGACTGGTGTCCGGTGTCGAAGATGATCGGGTCGTGCGGGGAGTCGAACACCCGGTGCAGTGCGAGCGTCAGCTCCACCACGCCGAGGTTGGGGCCGAGGTGTCCACCGGTCGCAGCAACCTTGTGAATCAGGAACTGGCGGATCTCGGCGGCGAGACCGTCCAGCTGAGACTGCGACAGGTGTTGCAGATCGGCGGGGCCACGGACCGTCTCGAGCATCCACCCAGTTTACGCACCCGGGCCGTCGGCGACCCTTCATGGCTCATAGACGTCCGCCACAGTTTGAACCGGCCGTCGACCCATCGGTGCACGTCAGGCCAGCCCCCTGGCCGGACAGCACGGGCCCACGACGTTAGACTTCCGTTCCAGGTGTGCCGGGAAGTCTGGTCGGCGAGTCGATTCGCACTGTCCGTGACCCCCTACCGAACGAGGTGTCCCCCGTGACGAACCCCCGCCGTCCCCTGACCGCCGCGCTGCTCAGCCGCGGCTCCTGGGCCGAGACGTCCCGGGTGTCGGACGTGCTCCGCAAGGAGACCGTCGGCGGCGCCCTGCTCATGGTCGGCGCCCTGATCGCGCTCATCTGGGCCAACTCGCCGTGGTCGGAGTCCTACGACGCGCTGCGCGACCTGCACGTGGGCAGCGACGCGCTCGGCCTGCACCTGGACCTCAGTCTCGGCACGTGGGCCGCCGACGGACTGCTCGCCATCTTCTTCTTCGTGGTCGGCCTCGAACTCAAGCGCGAGTTCGTCGCCGGCGATCTGCGCGATCCGCGGCGGGCGGCGCTGCCCGTCGCCGCCGCGGTGGGCGGCATGGTGGTCCCCGCGCTGATCTTCGTGGCGTTCACCGCGCCCGCCGGGGACGGCGCCACCAGCGGCTGGGCCATCCCCACCGCCACCGACATCGCCTTCGCGGTGGCAGTGCTGGCCGTCATCTCGACGCACCTGCCCTCGGCGCTGCGCACGTTCCTGCTGACGCTGGCCGTGGTCGACGACCTGCTGGCGATCACCGTGATCGCCGTGTTCTACACCGAGGACATCGACGCCCGCGCCCTCGGTCTGGCGCTGATCCCGCTGGCCTTGTTCGCGGTGTGCGTCCAGCGGCGCATCCGGTCCTGGTGGCTGCTCGTGCCGCTGGCCGTCGCGACGTGGGCGCTGGTGCACGAGTCCGGCATCCACGCGACGGTGGCCGGCGTGCTGCTCGGCTTCGCGGTGCCGGTGCTGCGCAGCGAGCGGGCGGGCGGACCGGACGCCGGGCCAGGCCTGGCCGAGCACTTCGAGCACCGCATCCGTCCGCTCTCGGCGGGCATCGCGGTGCCGGTGTTCGCGTTCTTCGCCGCGGGCGTGACCGTCGGCGGTCTCACCGGGCTCACCGCCTCGCTGACCGATCCGGTGGCGATCGGCATCGTCGTCGGGCTGGTGGCGGGCAAGGTGATCGGCATCTTCGGCACCACCGCGATCCTCGCGGCCGTCACCCGCGCGTCGCTGGACAGCGCGCTCAAGTGGATCGACGTGTTCGGCATGGCGATGCTCGCGGGCATCGGGTTCACGGTGTCGCTGCTGATCGGCGAACTGGCCTACGGCCCGGACTCCGACCGCGCCGAACACGTCAAGATCGGCGTCCTCACCGGCTCGCTGACCGCGGCGATGCTGGCATCGATCGTCCTGCGGCTGCGCAACCGGCACTACCGCGCCGTGCACGAGGAGGAGTCGCGGGACGCCGACCTCGACGGCATCCCCGACGTCTACCAGCGGTCCGAGGACCTCAGGACCGACTGAGCACCGCGACGCACTCCACGTGGTGGGTCAGCGGGAACGAGTCGAAGACGCGCAGCTCCTCCACCTCGTAGCCGTTCTCCCGGTACAGGCCGACGTCGCGGGCGAACGACGCCGCCTCGCAGCCGATGTGGATGATCCGCGGCACCGCGGCGGCCGCCAGCTGGTCGATGACCTCGCGCCCGGCGCCGGTGCGCGGCGGGTCGAGGACGGCCACGTCGGCCCGGTCCTTCTCCGCGGCCAGCGCGCGTCGCACCGAGTCGGTCACGACCGACACCCAGCCGAGGTCGGCGAGTGCCGCCCGCGCCGCGCGCGCCGATCCGCGGGAGGTGTCGACGGTGACCACGCGGCCCGACTCGCCGACGCCGTCGGCCAGCACCGCCGCGAACACCCCGGCGCCGCCGTACAGGTCCCACGCGGTCATGCCAGGTTCCAGGCGGGCGTGGCGGGCGATCAGGTCGCTGTACAGCGCGGCCGCGCCGCGGTGCGCCTGCCAGAACGCGGTGACCGGTACGCGCCACACCCGGTCCCCCACCCGCTGCACCGCCTCGTAGTCGCCCTCGATCACCTGCGTCGGAGACGCCTTGCCGCGCTTGGCCTTCGGGCCGGTCCGGACGACGTGGCGCGCACCGTCGTCGTCGACCGCGACGTGCACCTCCGCGCCGGGCGGCCACCGCGACCCGTCGAGCCCGTCGAGCATGCCGTCGGGGAGTTGCGCGCACGACAGGTCGGTGACCAGGTCGGCGCTGTGATAGCGGTGGAACCCCGCCTGGCCGTCGGACGTCGTGTCGAGCCGCACGCGGGTGCGCCACCCGGTCGCGCCGTCGTCGCCGACGGCCTCGGCCGTCCCCGACCATTCGAACCCGCCCAGCCTGCCGAGCTGATTGCCCACCACGTCGCCCTTGATCCGCCGGGCGGCCGCGGGATCGGCGAAGGCGAGGTCGCAGCAGCCGGACCCGTCGACGCCGGCGATGGGACACAGGGAGTCGACCCGGTCGGGCGACGCGTCGAGGATCTCGATCGCCGACGCATGCCAGAGCTTGGCCCGTTCGTCGGTCACCCGCGCGATCACCCGTTCGCCAGGCAGCGCGTAGCGCACGAACACGACGCGGCCGTCGTGGCGGGCGATGCAGCTGCCGCCGTTCGCCGCGGCCTCGACGGTGAGTTCGAGCGTGGTGTCGCTCATTCCAGGAACCCGCGGCGCGCGTCGCCGGGCGCCGACTTGGGCTCCAGGTCCTTGAGCCGCTCCGACGAGTTCAGCTGGTAGGGCACCGACGTGACCATCACCTGCGGTTCGAACAACAGCCGTCCCTTCAGGCGCAGCGCACTCTGGTTGTGCAGCACCTGCTCCCACCAGTGCCCCACGACGTACTCGGGGATGAACACCGTGACGACCGTGCGCGGCGCGTCGCGGGTGATCCGCTTGACGTAGTCGAGCACCGGGCGGGTGATGTCGCGGTAGGGCGAGGCGACGATCTTCAGCGGCAGCGAGATGTCCGACGCCTCCCAGCGGGTCTTCAGTTCCCGCGCCTCCCCGTCGTCGATGCTGACGTGGATGGCCTCGAGTTCGTCGGGCCGGGTCGCGCGGGCATAGGCCAGCGCGCGCTTGGTGGGCAGCGTCGTATTGGACACCAGCACGATGGCGTGGTTGCGGCTGGGCAGCACCACGTCGTCGCCCGCCTCCTCGTCCGCGGCGGCGAGTTCGGTTCGGACGCTGGCGTAGTGCTTGTGGATCATCCGCATCACCACGAAGAAGAAGCCCATCACCAGGATCGCGATCCACGCACCCGCCATGAACTTGGTGACCACCACGATCACCAGGACGGTGCCGGTGCACACGCAGCCGATGGTGTTGATCACCCGGGACCGCTGCATCCGGCTGCGTTCGTCGCCGTCGGTCTCGACCGACAGCAGCCGCGTCCAGTGCCGCACCATGCCGATCTGGCTGAACGTGAACGACACGAACACCCCGACGATGTAGAGCTGCAGGAGCGCGGTCACCTCGGCCTGGAAGGCGACGACGAACGCGATCGCGGCGAACGCCAGGAACAGGATGCCGTTGGAGAAGGCCAGCCGGTCGCCGCGGGTGCGCAGCTGGTGGGGCAGGTAGCTGTCCTGCGCGAGGATCGAGCCGAGCACCGGGAAGCCGTTGAACGCGGTGTTGGCCGCCAGGCCCAGGATCAGGGCCGTGACGAACGCGATCAGGAACAGGCCCAGCGGGAAGTCGTGGAACACCGCGTCGGCGAGCTGCGCGATCAGCGTCTTCTGCTGGTAGCCCTCGGGCGCGCCGCCGAGCTGCTCCAGCGGGCGCTCGGCGATCTGCACGCCGGTCTCCTTGGCCAGCAGCGTGATTCCCATGAGCAGCGTGACGGAGATGCCGCCAAGCAGGAGCAGCGTGGTGGCCGCGTTGCGGGACTTCGGCTTCCGGAACGCCGGCACGCCGTTGCTGATCGCCTCGACACCGGTGAGCGCCGCCGATCCGGACGAGAAGGCCCGCGCCACCAGGAAGACGAGCGCGAAGCCGAGCACGTCGCCGTGCTCGGAGTGCATCTCGAAGTCGGCGGACTCGGCCTTGAGCGGCTGGTCAAGGGCGAAGATCTGGAAGAAGCCCCAGCCCAGCATCACGAACATGCCGATCATGAACGCGTACGTGGGAATCGCGAACGCCGTTCCCGATTCCCGGATGCCGCGCAGGTTCAGCGAGGCGAGGATCAGGATGAGCACCACCGCGAACCACACCTTGTGCTGGGCGATGAACGGCACCGCGGAACCGATGTTGGACATCGCCGACGACATCGACACCGCCACCGTCAGCACGTAGTCCACCATCAGCGCGCTGGCCACGGTGAGACCCGCCGTGCCGCCCAGGTTGGTGGTGACCACCTCGTAGTCACCACCGCCCGACGGATAGGCGTGCACGTTCTGCCGGTAGCTCGCGATCACGACGAGCATGACCGCGACGACCGCGAGCGCGATCCACGGCGCCATCGTGTACGCCGCGACACCCGCCACCGACAGCACCAGGAAGATCTCCTCGGGCGCGTACGCGACCGACGACAGCGCGTCGGAGGCGAACACCGGGAGGGCGATCCGCTTGGGCAGCAGGGTGTGCGCGAGCTTGTCGCTGCGGAACGGCGTTCCTAGGACCAGTCGCCGGGCGACGGTCGAGAGCTTGGACACGAGTGCCAAGGGTAAGCCCATGGGTGGCGGGCCGTCCGAATAGCTGTAGCGTTCTTCGTGCCCAGGCGTGGACATGGGGTGATCGACACACCCGCAGGAAGGACCGACGCGTGCGTGTTGTGGTGATGGGATGCGGCCGGGTGGGCGCATCGTTGTCCGACGGGCTGGCCCGCATCGGCCACGAGGTGGCCGTCATCGACCGGGACGGCACGGCCTTCCACCGGCTGTCCCCCGAGTTCCCCGGCGAGCGGGTGCTCGGCATGGGGTTCGACCGTGACGTGTTGCTGCGCGCGGGCATCGAGGAGGCCGGCGCCTTCGCCGCGGTGTCCTCGGGCGACAACTCGAACATCATCTCCGCCCGCGTGGCCCGGGAGACGTTCGGCGTCGAACGCGTCGTGGCCCGCATCTACGACGCCAAGCGCGCCGCCGTCTACGAGCGGCTCGGCATCCCCACGGTCGCGACGGTGCCCTGGACCACCGACCGGCTGCTCAACGTCCTGACCCGCGAGACCGAGACCACCAAGTGGCGCGACCCGTCGGGCAACGTCGGCGTGACCGAGCTGCCGCTGCACGAGGAGTGGGCCGGCCACCGCGTCACCGCGCTGGAGCAGGCGACCGGCGGCCGCGTCGCGTTCCTGATCCGGTTCGGCAGCGGGCTGCTGCCGGACGCGAAGACCGTGATCCAGGCCGGCGATCAGGTGTACCTGGCCGCCGTGTCCGGTCACGTCGCCGAGGCCATGGCCATCTCGGCCCTGGCGCCCTCCCCCGACGTCGACGACGAGTGAGGAAGCCGTGAAGGTCGCCATCGCAGGGGCCGGCGCCGTCGGCCGCTCCATCGCCCGCGAACTCGTCGAGAACCACTCCGTGACGCTGCTGGAGCGCAACCCCGACCACCTCGACGTCGACGCCATCCCGGCCGCGCAGTGGCGTCTCGGCGACGCGTGCGAGCTGAGCCTGCTCGAGTCGGTCAAGCTCGAGGAGTTCGACGTGGTGATCGCCGCCACCGGCGACGACAAGGCCAACGTGGTGCTCAGCCTGCTGGCCAAGACGGAGTTCGCCGTGGCCCGCGTCGTGGCACGCGTCAACGACCCCCGCAACGAGTGGCTGTTCGACGAGAACTGGGGCATCGACGTCGCCGTCTCGACACCCCGCATGCTGGCCTCGCTCGTCGAGGAGGCCGTGTCGGTCGGGGATCTGGTGCGGCTCATGAGCTTCCGCAAGGGCCAGGCCAACCTGGTCGAGATCACGCTGCCCGACGACACGCCGTGGGGCGGCAAGGCCGTCAAGCGCCTCGAACTACCCCGTGACGCGTCGCTGGTGACGATCCTGCGCGGGTCCCGGGTGATCGTGCCCGAGGACGACGAGCCGCTCGAGGGCGGCGACGAGCTGCTGTTCGTCGCGGTCGCCGAGGTCGAGGAGCAGCTCCGCGAGCTGATCCTGCGCACCGTCACCTGACCGGGTCACGGCCGCGGGCGCGCCACCCGTGCGGGCGGCGGCGTGACCCTGTCGTGGCACTGCGCGGTGACGTCGACCGGGACGTCGGCGACGCCGGGCCCGTTGCGGATCCCGATCGCGCTGATCACGCCGGCGAGCGCGAACAGTCCGGCCACGACGAGCACGACGCGATGGAAGCCCGCGAGGTCGAGCGCTCCGCCCGCGATGAGGCTCATCATCGCCACCGCGATGAGTCCCGCGATGCGCGAGACCGCGTTGTTGACCGCCGACCCGATGCCGCTCTGCCCGGCGTCGACGGCCGCGAGGATGGCCGCCGTCAGCGGTGACACCGTGATCGTCAGGCCCAGACCGAACACGACCACGCCGGGCAGCAGCTGGGTCCAGAAGTCGAACGGCTCGCCGGCGCGGGTCATCAGGACGAAGCCGAGCGCCGCGACCAGCGGCCCGACCGCCATGAACACCCGCGGCCCGTACGTGCCGGCCAGGCCGCCGAAGCGTGACGCCAGCAGGAACGACAGCACCGGCACCGGCAAGGTGGCCAGCCCCGCGAGCGTCGCCGACATGCCGACGGTCTCCTGCAGGAACAGCGCGACGACGAGCAGCCCCAGTGACACCGCGGCGTAGAAGAACACCGTGGCGAGGTTGCCGACGGCGAAGTTGCGCCGGGCGAACAGGCCCAGCGGCATCATCGGGTGCGGTGTCCGGTGCTCCCACCACGGGAACGCCGCGAGGCACAGCACGCCGACGGCGAGGCTCGCCGCGACCGCCGGATGCGCGAGCCCCAGCCGCTGCTGCTCGATGAGCGCGAAGACCGTGCCCGCCAGGCCGACGGCGCCCAGCACCGCGCCCACCACGTCGATCCGGCGGGCGGCGCCGACCCGCACGGGATCCGGCGGCAGGCGGGCGACGAAGAACAGCGTCACCGCCAGCGGGACCACGTTGATCCCGAAGACCCAGCGCCAGTTCAGCGCGTCCACCAGGATCCCGCCCAGCGGCGGCCCGATCACGAACGCGGTACCCGTCCACGCCGTCCACGTGCCGATCGCCCGGGCCTGCGCGGTGCCGGTGAACGTCGCGTTGATCATCGCCAGCGAACTGGGCACGAGGAACGCCGCGCCGACGCCCTGCAGGCACCGCGCCGCGACGAGGACGGCACCGGTGGGCGCCAGTGCGCACAGCACCGAGGCGACGGCGAACACCGCGAGCCCTACCCGCAGGACCCGCACGCGGCCGTACTCGTCGGAGATGGCCCCGGCGACCAGGATCAGGGCGCCGAGGGTGAGCAGGTAGCCGTCGAGCACCCACTGCTGCAGGGCGATTCCCCCGCCCAGGTCGGCGGAGATGGCGGGCAGCGCGAGGTTGACCACCGAACCGTCGAGGAAGGCGACGAAGGATGCGAGCACCGCGACGGCGATGACCGATCGCCCGGCCTCGGGCGCTGCTGGCATGGGTGCCCGTCAGTCGGTGGCGGCCGCGGTCTCGTGGGCGCTCAGCGCGCGCTGTGCGGCCCGGATCGCGAGGTAGGTGACCAGCGCGGCGATGGCCGTCAACGGCCACCCCATGGCAATGCGGGCGACGCCGAGCAGCCCGGTCTGATCCTCGTCGTAGAGCCGGTTCTGCACGATGAAGCGGGCGCCGAACACCACGGCCCAGAACAGCGTCGCGACGTCGAAGGCGCGGACCGCCTTGCGCACCCGCCGCCAGTCCCGGTCGTGGTTACCGACCCAGCCCCACACGTAGCCGACCAGCGGCCTGCGGATCACCACCGAGAGCGTGAACACGCCTGCGTAGACCAGCGAGGACCAGATGCCGAGCAGGAAGTAGCCCTTGGACTCGCCCACGACGTAGGCGATCAGCGCACTGATGCCGACGGCGAAGAAGCCCGATACCGCGGGCTGCAGCGATTCCCGGCGGATCATGCGCCAGATCAGGATGAGCGTCGCGACGCCGAGCGCGGAGTAGATGGCGGGCATCAGCCCGAACAGCGACGACACCGGCACGAAGACCAGCACGGGCAGCGACGAGTAGATCAGGCCGCTGACGCCACCCATCTGCTGCAGTACGGCCTGCGCGCTGAGCTTGTTCTCCGGCTCCGGCTGCTCGCCTGCACCGGCGTCGGTGTCCTCCGTCCCCGTGTCGGGGCGGGTCACTTCTGAATCTCGTAGTGCGGGTTGTAGATCGCCTTGCTGCCGTTCTCCAGCGTGCCGAGGCGACCGTGCACCCGGAGCGTGCGACCCGATTCGATGCCCGGGATGCGGCGCTGGCCCAGCCAGACGAGCATCACCGAGTCGGTGCCGTCGAACAGCTCGGCGCGCACGCCGCCTGCGCATCCCTTGGATGCCGTCTCGACGCACCTGAGCGTGCCCACCATCGTGACCTCCTGGCCGCGACGACAGTCGATGGCCTTCTGGGCGCCGGTGTGGGTGACCTCGTCGGACAGCTCTTCGACGTCGAGTTGTTCTGGGTCCTCCGTCAACCGACGGGTGAGTCGACGCAGATAACCTTCGGCCGTGGCCATGGTCTCTCCTGACCGCTGTGGCGGATCCACCGTGGATCCTCCCTGACCAACGCCACGGTAGACCTCTTGGTTCCGATTTGCCACGCCGCTCCCCGGGTGTCGGGAGCCCGTGCGCGCGGCCCGCACGGCACCATCGACGGATGGCCCTGGACCTGCGTGGGAAGACCGTCGTCGTGCTGCCCGGGACCGGCTCCGACGACGACTACGTCAACCGTGTGTTCTCCCCCACACTGCACGATCTCGGCGCTGCGGTGATCACCCCGCGGCCCGATCCGGGCGCGCTGGTCGCCGGGTACCTCGCTGCGCTGGACGACGCCGCACGCAGCGGTCCGATCGTGGTCGGCGGCGTCTCGATCGGCGCCGCGGTGGCCACCGCGTGGGCGCTGGATCACCCGGCGGACGCGGTGGGCGTCCTGGCCGCGCTGCCCGCGTGGACCGGGCCGTCACACACCGCGCCCGCCGCGGCCGCCGCCCGCCACACCGCCGAGCTGCTCCGCCGCGACGGACTGGCCGCCACGATCACCGACATGCGGGCGACGAGCCCGGCATGGCTGGCCGACGAGCTGACGAGGTCGTGGGCCGGCCAGTGGCCGGGGCTGCCCGACGCGATGCTGGAGGCCGCGGGGTACGGCGCGCCGACGGTCGACGACTTGACCGGACTGGCGGTGCCGCTGGGCGTGGCCGCCGCCACCGACGACGCCGTACACCCGATCGAAGTGGCGCTGGAGTGGGTGGCCGCCGCACCGCGGGCGGCGTTGCGCACCGTCACCCTCGACGACATGGGCGCCGACCCCGCCGTGCTGGGCGCGGCGTGCGTCGCTGCACTTCTGGAAGCCTGAGCACTTCTGGAAGCCTGAGCGTTTCTGGAAGCCTGAGCCGCCCGGGACTCAGCCGCCGGTGATGGTCCGCAGCTGCTGCATGGCCGAACCCTGCTCGCTGCGACGGGCCGCGGGCTCCGGCGGCGCCATCGGGTCCGGCGTCGGCGGCTGCACCTGGGCCTGCGCCTCGACCATCTGCTGGGCGCGGGCACGGAGGCGGTTGACCAGGGTCTCAGACAGCTGGAGCGGCAGCATCGCACGCACCGGCTGCGGCGTGTCGCCACGTCGGATCACCGTGTCCGCCAACGCCTTCCGCGTCTCGGCGGCGATCTGGTCGGCCAAGGGCGGCGGTCCGATCGCGGCGCCGCGCACCATCCAGCGGTAGCCGTCGACGCCGATGAAGCGCATCACGACCGGCTCGGGACCGTTGGTGACCACGCCGACGACCTCGCGCCCCCAGGGGCCGTCCTCGATCGTGACCTGCGCGCCGTCCTTGCGCAGCGAGTCGGCGATCTCGGTGACCACCTCGCGCCACAGGCCGCCGGTCTTCGGCGCCGCCCACGCGGTGACGTTGTAGCGCCCGTTGGGGGTGACCATCCACACCGCGGACGGCACGCCCTGCTGATTGACCTCGAACACCAGCTCGGCGGTCTCGTTCTCGGGGATGAGCACGGACCCGAGGTCGTGCCTGCCGACGGTGGCGACCGCGACGTCGTCGAAGTCGGTGATGTCGAACGGCCCGTCGAGGTCGTCGTCGGCGGCCACGTCCGTGGTGGCCGGCGTCTCCGATCCGCGAACCGCGTCGTCCTCGTCGCTGCGCTTGCGTCTACCCAGTGCCATTACAAACTCTCGTGTCCGCCGGAGGAACCGTGGCCGCCTGCGCCACGGGTGGTGTCTGCCAACCCTGCCTCATCGAAGGACATGACCTCGACGAGTTCGGGGAGTTCGACCCGCTGCACCAGTAGCTGTGCGATGCGGTCGCCGCGCGCGATCGCGATCGCCGCGTCGGGGTCGAGGTTGATCAGTGCCACCTTGATCTCGCCGCGGTAGCCCGCGTCGATGGTGCCGGGACTGTTGACGATCGACAGACCCACCCGGGTCGCGAGTCCCGAGCGCGGGTGGATCAAGCCGACCATCCCGTGCGGGACGGCCACCGCGATGCCGGTGGGTACCAGTGCGCGGTGTCCCGGCGCGAGGTGCACGTCGACGGCGCTGTAGAGGTCGACGCCGGCATCACCGTCGTGGGCGCGGGCGGGCATCGGCAACTCGGGATCGAGCCGCACGACCGCCAGAGAGGTGGACACGATGCACGAGATTACTCTTGGCCGGGTGTCCGAGACGCGTGCCGCCGCCGATTCCGTGCGCTACCGCGAGCGCCTCCGGGTGCCGTGGTGGTGGTGGCTGCCCGGGCTCGGCCTGGCGGGGATCATCGCGTTCGAGGTGAACCTCGGAATCGAGTCCATCCCGATGTGGATTCCGTTCGTGGTGCTGGGACTCGTCGCCGCCGCGGCGCTCACGTGGCTCGGCCGCGTCGACGTGCGGGTGGTCTCGGGTGCCGGTCCGGGCGGCGAGACGGAACTGTGGGCCGGGGGCGCCCACCTGCCGGTCAGCGCGATCGCACGCACCGCCGAGGTGCCGCGCACGGCGAAGTCGGCCGCACTCGGTCGGCAGCTCGACCCGGCGGCCTACGTCGTCCACCGCGCATGGGTCGGTCCGATGATCCTGGTGGTGCTCGACGATCCGGACGACCCGACGCCGTACTGGCTCGTCAGCTGCCGCCATCCGGACCGGTTGCTCGCCGCGCTGAACGCCTGACGCCGCTCAGGCCGCGCAGTCGGTGCAGACCAGCTGGCCGTTCTTCTCGCTGGCGAGACGGCTGCGGTGGTGCACCAGGAAGCAGCTGGAGCAGGTGAACTCGTCGGCCTGCTTCGGCACGACGCGCACCGACAGCTCCTCGCCGGACAGGTCCGCACCGGGCAGCTCGAAGGATTCGGCCGATTCGGATTCGTCGACGTCGACGGCGGCCGACTGGGCTTCGTTGCGCCGAGCCTTGAGTTCTTCGAGGCTGTCCTCGGAGACGTCATCGGTCTCGGTGCGCCGTGGCGCGTCATAGTCGGTGGCCATGTACCTCTTCCCCTCCAGAAATGCTGCGACAGAGCTTTGTACCAGCGCTGAACGCATCCACCAAACGATTCGTGCCCCGCAGGCCGTCGGATTGGTTGTGATTTATATCACAACCCAAAACGCCAGGTAGCGGTCGGTGGTGCCGAATGCCCTTAAGGTGACGGGGTGGTCGCGCACATCACCTCCGGAACCGCCTTCGACAAGCACGGCAGGCCGTTCCGTCGACGCAACTACGTCCCCGGGCTGGCCCTGCTCGCCGTGCTCGCCGTCGCCTCGCTGATGGTCTGGGTCGTCGCGTTCAACCAGCCCACCGACGTGCAGGAGGTGGCCGCCTGCAATGCGCCGCCCGCGCCCGCCAACGGCGACCAGCCGATCCTCGGCGACCGGGTCACCGGCGCGACGATGTCCGAGGTGGTCCCCGCCAAGCTCGCCGACACCAAGATCCGGGTGCTCAACGCGAGCGGCCAGGGCGGGCAGGCCGGCGAGGTCGCGGGCGCACTGCGCGATCTCGGCTTCGCGCCGCCGACCGCTGCCAACGACACCGTCTACGCCGAGAGCCGTCTGCAGTGCCAGGGCCAGATCAGGTTCGGCCCCTCGGGTCGCGCCGCCGCCGCAGCCCTGTGGCTCGTCGCGCCGTGCACCGAGCTGTACCAGGACCAGCGCGGCGACGACACCGTCGACCTCGCGATCGGCACCGAGTACTCCGAGTTGAGCAGCAACGACGACATCGAGGCGATGCTGTCGAGCCTGCGGCCCGACGCCACGCAACCGCCCGACGCGACGCAGCTCGAGAAGATCCACGCGTCGGCCTGCTGACCCGCCGCTAGCGCAGCGGCGCACCCGCCTCGCGCAACGCGGCACGCAGACCGTCGGACACTCCTGGCGCCGCGGCGATGATCAGTTCGCCCTCGCTGCCGTCCACCGGCGGCAACTCGACCATCGCGCCGGCCTCCTGCGCCACCAGTGCGCCCGCCGCCCAGTCCCACACGTGGACGCCGTCCTCGTAGTACGCGTCGAGCCGGCCGGCCGCGACCATGCACAGGTCGAGTGCGCAGGACCCGATCCGCCGCACGTCGCGGATCGCGGGCACCAGTCGGGCCATCACGTGCGCCTGCCGCTCGCGGCGGTCACGGTCGTACGCGAAGCCGGTCCCCACCAGCGCCAGCGACAGATCCGTCAGCGGCGTGCAGCGCAGGGGCGTGACCACCGAGCCGCGCCGCACCGTCGCCCCCTGCCCGCGCGCCGCCGAGAACACCTCGCCGGTGGCGACGTTGGCGACGGCGCCGGCCACCGACACGCCGTCGACCTGCACGCCGATCGACACCGCGTACGCCTCGACGCCGTAGACGAAGTTCACCGTGCCGTCGATCGGGTCGAGCACCCACAGCGGGCTGCCGGGACGGCCGAGCGCCGAACCGCCCTCCTCCTCGCCGAGCACGTCTTCCCCCGGCCGCACCTCCGCGAGACGCTCGCGCAGCAGCCGTTCGGTCTCGGTGTCGACGATGGTCACGGGGTCGGTGGGGCTGCTCTTGGACCGCACCGCCGACTGCACGCCCTCGACGCTCGCGTCGGCGCCGAACACCTCGGTGCGGCGGCGGCGGACGTAGTCGGCGGCCTCGGCCGCGAGGGCCTCGGCGACGCGGCGAAGTTCGGTCGGTTCGGTGTCTATGTCCGTCACCATCACATCGCAGCACAAAACCCGATCCGGTTGCGCGGCAGCCCGACGTCGCCCGAGGTGACGCACTAGTGTTGTGAGTCGCGTCGCACCTGCCGGCCACCTAACCCAGGAGTGCACATGACCGCCACCGACACCCCGTCCGCCGAACCCTCACAGCACCGCGGGTTCGGTGTCGACGTCGGAGGGAGCGGGGTCAAGGGCGGCATCGTCGACCTCGACACCGGCGCGCTGATCGGTGAACGGTTCAAGCTCGACACGCCGCAACCCGCCACCCCCGAGGCGGTCGCCAAGACCGTCGCGGCCGTGGTGCGGGAGTTCGGCTGGACCGGCGGCCTCGGCGTCACCTATCCCGGCGTGGTGACCGACGGGATCGTCCGCACCGCCGCCAACGTCGACAAGGGGTGGATCGGCACCAGCGCCCGCGACGTCATCTCCGCCGAACTCGACGGCCAGCAGGTGACGGTGCTCAACGACGCCGACGCGGCAGGCCTCGCGGAGGAGAAGTTCGGTGCGGGCCGGGACAACACCGGCGTGATCGTGCTGCTCACGTTCGGCACCGGCATCGGGTCCGCGGTGATCCACAACGGACTGCTGCTGCCCAACACCGAGTTCGGGCACCTCGAGGTCGGCGGCAAGGAAGCCGAGCACCGTGCCGCGTCGTCGGTGAAGGAACGCAAGGAGTGGAGCTACGAGCGCTGGAGCCAGGAGGTGACGAAGGTCCTGGTGGCGGTCGAGAACGCGATCTGGCCCGATCTGTTCATCGCCGGCGGCGGCATCAGCCGCAAGGCCGACAAGTGGATCCCGCTGCTGAAGAACAGGACCCCCGTCGTCGCCGCGACGCTGCAGAACAGCGCGGGCATCGTCGGTGCGGCGATGGCCGCGGACGTCGACGTCACCACGCCCTGACGCCTCAGACCGGTGCCGGCAGACCCAGCCCGATGTCGGACGTCACCCGCTGCGGTGGCAGGCCGGCACCGCGGCAGACGTCGACCACGTGGTCGGACTCGCGCGCGCTGAACACCACGTAGACCACCTCGTCGCTCGGCACCGACAGCGACACCAGCACGCGCACCGGGTGATCGGCCGGATCCGCATCGGAGGCGGCCCGCAGCGCGTCCACCAGTTCGCCGGCGACGGCGTCGGTCAGGTCGGCGCGGTACCACTCCGCGAGGTGACACCGTTGCGCATCCATCGGTCCGACGCTAATGCCGGCGAGGGTCCCGACGAATCGGGGATAACCCCAGCTTTGCCGGACGCGCGGATGATCAGTCCGCGATGGCGTCGGCGTGCCTGGCCAGTTCCGCCCGGGCCCGGACGCCCAGCTTGCGGTACACCCGACTGAGGTTGTGTTCGACGGTCTTCGGGCTGATGAACAGCGCCGCCGCGATGTCGCGGTTGCTCATGCCCGCGACCGCGAGCCGGGCCACGCTCGCCTCCGACGGCGTGAGCGCCGAGTCCCGTCCGCGGGCGACGTTGACCCGGGTCAGTTCGGTCCGCGCGCGCTCGACCCACGACGTGGCGCCCAGCGACTCGAAGGTGGTCATCGCCTCGGTGAGGGCGCGCGAGGCGACCTGCTTGCGCCGCTGCCGCCTCGCGAGCTGACCGAGGAACAGTCCCGTCCGCGCGCGCTCGAAGGGCATCGGCAGCCGCTCGTGCGCGTCCATCGCTTGACCGATCGCCTTCTCGGCGGCCACCAGGTCGCCCCGGGCGGCGAGCACCATGGCCCGGCACCGCGCGCCCACCGCGAGCATCCACGCGCGGTCGTGGAGGGCGCCGTTGCGCTCCAGCGCCGCGACGAGCGGCTCGGCCTCGTCGAGCCGTCCCACGGCCACCATCGCCTCGACGGCGTTCGGGATCCATTCGGCCGTGACGATCTCGGTGCCCTCGAGTTCGGCGGCGAGGTCGAGCACGGGCCGCAGAGCGATCAGCGCCGCGGCGTAGTCCCCCCGCGACACCTCGAGGAAGCCCAGAATGGTCGATTCCAGTCCGGCGAGGATGGGCTGCCCGAGGCGGGCGGACTCGTCGACGGCACGGCGGAGGTCGGCGCGCGCCTCATCGTCACGGCCGAGGTGGGTCTCGACCAGGGCGAGCTGGGTGCGGGCCATCACGATCGAGTGCGGGCTGCCCAGCTGTTCGGCGCGCTCCATCGCGTCGGCGGCGATCATGTGGGCGTCCCGGTAGCGGGCCAGCCAGACGTTGATCGTGATCAGATGCCATGACACCCACAGCATGTCGGCATCCGAGCCCTGCTCCCCGCAGCGCCGCCGGACGGCCAGCATCGCGCTGCGCGCCTCCTCGAGCCGGCCCGTCCAGGCCAGGGTGATCGCGTCGACCGCGCGGGCCCGGAACGGTGCGGGAACGTCGGCGTCGAGATCCTCGAGGTTCAGCGCCCGCCGCACCGCCTCCTCGTCGCGGCCCCTGCCCAGTCCGCACGCGACGTGCGCGTGCAGGGCCAGCGCCTGACTGATCAGCGGTCCGGAGCCGAACTCCTCGGCGCGGGCGACGGCGGCCCCCGCGTGCACCTCCGCCTCCTGCTGTCGGCCGGTCATCGTGTAGGCCAGCGCCAGTCCGAGTTCGGCCTGGATCCGCTGCAGCGGCAGGTCGGCCGCGTCCTGGGCCGCCCGCGAGAGCAGCTCGATGGCGCCGGCGTAGTCGTGGTCGTAGATGAGCGAGCCGCCGGCGATGATGCACGCCATCGCCCGCACCCGGCCCGGGGGGTGCGTGGTGAGGGACGGGTGGACGAGACGGCGGGAGCGGTCGGTGTCCCCCGACCGGAAGTGCTCCGCGGCGCCGCGCAGCCGTCGCGCCGGGGTGTCGCCACCCAAACCGATTGCCAGCTCGCACAATTCAGCGGCAGCCGCGGCCGCGCCGCGGACTCCGGCGGCACGGGCCGCCGTGTCGAGCGCGACCAGCGTGTCCGGATCGGCACTGGCGGTACCGAGTGCCAGGTGCCGCGCCTTGAGTTCGGGCTGGGCCTCGACCGCCGCGAGTGCGCGGTGCATGCGCCTGCGCCGCCCCGGTCCGGCCTGGGTGTACACGCCGCGTGCCAGCAGTGGGTGGGTGAAGCGGACGTGATCGCCGTCGATCGTGACGATGCCGTCGCGGGCCGGCTCGGCCAGCAGTTCCAGCACCCGCTGGGACGACGATCCGGTGGCCTCGGCGAGCAGGTCCACCGTCGGGTCCGCCACGCAGCCGGCCGCCAGCAGCATGTCGCTGACCGCCTCGCCGAAGTGGCCGGTGCGCAGCCGCATCAGTTCGGCGAGCGTGCTCGGCAGCACGTCGTCGCCGGCGACCGAGCGGCCGTCGACCGCACGGGCGAGTTCGAGCGCGTAGAACGGATTGCCGCCCGACGCCTCGGCGATGCGGACCAGCGTCGGCCGGGGCACGGCGCGGCCCAACCGGTGGTGGATGACGGCGGTCAGCGCGCCCAGGCTCATAGGTCCCACCCGGATCCGGTAGGCCACGTCGGGTGCGGTCATCTTCAGCCACGGCGCGGCGACCGCGCCCTCGGACGGCGTGCGCTCGGTCAGCACCATCCCGACGCGACCGGACAGGCGGCGGGCGACGTAGGCGAGCACCGGCTGGCTCGACGAGTCCAGCCACTGGGCGTCGTCGATCGCCAGCAGGACCGGCGTGCGCTGCGCGAGCGCGGTCACGATCGACACCAACGCCGCCCCCGTGACGCGCTGATCGGTGGGCGGGCCCTCGCCGTCGGCCCGGAGCAGCACCCGGTCGATCGCCAGCCGGTGCAGGTCCGGCAGCGCGTCGAGCACCTCGTCCTCGACGTCGGCGAGCAGGTCGGCGACGGCGGTGTAGGCCAGCACGGACTCGGCCTCACCCGCGCGCGCCGCCAGCACGCGGAATCCGGCCGCACGCGCCTGCTCGATCGCGGCGTTCCACAGCGTGGTCTTGCCGATCCCGGCCTCGCCGGCGACCACGAGGGCGCACGGGCGCGCGGCGGCGTTCGTCAAGAGGGCGTCGACTGCCTTCGATTCGGCAGTGCGAGCGACGGCTGCGACGGACACGTCGTCAATTGTGTCATCTAGCAAAGGAAAGGGCATCCGGTACGACGATCCGCCGATCATGGTCCGGTCCGGCATAACACCACTTACAATCGCAGGTCGCACGTCATGAGTCGATCGCACTCGCCTCGACGGTGCAATCATGGCTATGAAGTGTCTCGATCGGCAATCCGGCCACCCCGCGGTACGTCAGGGGGCACAATGGGCACGATGGAGGGCACGATCCGCGCCGACGGTCGCCTGAACCGCCCACGCCGCTGCCGTTCGACGCGACGCCACGATCGGATAAATGTCGCTCGAGGCGGGCGGGTGGCCGCTCTGTCGTTACAATGGACACCGGCGGCCGCACGACGGATAGCGGCGAGTATCCGAATTGATATCGACGCCACCATCTGACAGCCGACATACTTTTCGGTGGCGCACGCCCACGCCCCCGATTCCGCACGACCGAAGGGGTGCCCGTGGCAGCGACGAAGGCAAGTCCGGCAACAGAGGAGCTGGTGAAGCCGGTGGCCGCCAAGGCACCTGCGAAGGCCCCCGCGAAGAAGGCCGCTACGAAGACCGCGAACGGCGCCGCGCCCGTGAAGCGCGCGACCAAGACCGCAGCCAAGGGACCCGCGAAGAAGGCCGCCGCCAAGAAGGCCGGCCCCGCCACCCGCGGCAAGAAGGGTGAGGGCGACGACGTCGACGCCGCCGACGACACCGCGGGCGCCGAGGACATCGCGCCCGAGGACATCGACGAGGCCGACATCGAACTCGAGGAGATCGACGAGGACGAGGTCGTCGTCGAGGGCGCGGCCACCGGCGAAAAGGCCCCCGCCGCCAAGGTCACCGAGGCGGGCAAGGCCGAGACCGAGGACGGCGACGAGGACATCTCCGAGCCGTCCGAGAAGGACAAGGCGTCGGGCGACTTCGTCTGGGACGAAGAGGAATCCGAGGCGCTGCGGCAGGCTCGCAAGGACGCCGAGCTCACGGCCTCGGCCGACTCCGTCCGCGCCTACCTCAAGCAGATCGGCAAGGTCGCGCTGCTCAACGCCGAGGAGGAGGTCGAACTCGCCAAGCGCATCGAGGCCGGCCTGTACGCCACGCAGAAGTTCGCGGAGTTCGCCGAGAAGGGCGAGAAGCTCACCACCCAGGTCCGTCGCGACTACCAGTGGATCCAGCGTGACGGCGACCGCGCCAAGAACCACCTGCTCGAGGCCAACCTGCGCCTCGTCGTCTCGCTGGCCAAGCGCTACACCGGCCGCGGCATGGCGTTCCTGGACCTGATCCAGGAGGGCAACCTCGGCCTGATCCGCGCGGTCGAGAAGTTCGACTACACCAAGGGCTACAAGTTCTCGACGTACGCCACCTGGTGGATCCGTCAGGCGATCACCCGCGCGATGGCCGACCAGGCCCGCACCATCCGCATCCCCGTGCACATGGTCGAGGTCATCAACAAGCTTGGCCGCATCCAGCGCGAGCTGCTCCAGGACCTGGGCCGCGAGCCCACGCCCGAAGAGCTGGCCAAGGAAATGGACATCACGCCGGAGAAGGTGCTGGAGATCCAGCAGTACGCGCGTGAGCCCATCTCGCTGGATCAGACCATCGGCGACGAGGGCGACAGCCAGCTCGGCGACTTCATCGAGGACAGCGAAGCCGTCGTCGCGGTGGACGCGGTGAGCTTCACGCTGCTGCAGGATCAGCTGCAGTCAGTGCTGGAGACGCTGTCCGAGCGCGAGGCCGGCGTGGTCCGGCTGCGCTTCGGCCTCACCGACGGTCAGCCGCGCACGCTCGACGAGATCGGCCAGGTCTACGGGGTGACGCGCGAGCGCATCCGTCAGATCGAGAGCAAGACCATGTCGAAGCTGCGCCACCCCAGCCGTTCCCAGGTGCTGCGCGACTACCTGGACTAAGCGCTAGGCGCGCTCGCGCACCTTGTACGACACCGGCCACGACTCTCGCGACTCGTCGCCGGTGAGCGGGGTGCCCTTGCCGCCCACCTGCACGGCGTAGGCCTCCATGCCCGCGCCCACCTCGCGGTCGGCCTTCTCCTTGGCGAGGTAGAGGAGTTCGTCGATGCCGAGTTCCTTGAACGCCACGAACGTGCTGCGCCGCACCACGTGGGGACTCGTCGCCTCGGCCACCATCCGGTCGACGAGCAGCCGACCGCCGAGCACCGCGGCGCCCAGCAGTGCGAACGGGATCAGCCAATAGCAGACGAACGACAACGGCGTCCTGGTGTCCAGGATGGTGGCGTCGCCCTGCACGATCGGCGGGATGGCCGACGACACCGTCATGCCCGCGAACGCCGCGACCCAGATCCACGTGACCCGCGTGGTGACCTCGGCGAACAGTTCGCTCTTGACCACCTCCTTGGGCTGGTCGACCTCGGCGATCTCCCGCACGAAGGGCCGTCCCACGAGCACCCCGACGAGGGCGACGAGGAGGATGCCCGCACTGCTCAGCGGCTGGATCCAGCGCTCCATGAACGTCTGACTCGTCGTGACCGTCACGATCACGAGCACGAGAAACGTTGCGACCGCGCCGAATTCGAGCGACCCGCCGGGTGGTCGCCGCGCCCGGCTCAGCAGCAGCGACACGACGGCCACCGCGAGCGCCACCAGCACCGCCGCCAGGAAGGGCACGTTGCCGACCAGCACCCAGTAGACGATCCACGGCGCGAAGCCGGACAGGATTCCCATGCCGCCAGTCTAGGCAACGACCGTTACACCCGGACGCGTTCCTGTCACCCTCGCCGCGAGTGACCGGCTCCCCCGATAGCGTCGCCGCCATGCCAGGACAGCGGATGAACGTCTCGTCGGGGTCCCCGTTCGAGGACCAGGTCGGGTACTCGCGGGCGGTACGCGTCGGACCGCTCGTCGCGGTCGCCGGTACGACGGCACCCGGGGACGGCGTGGCCGCTCAGACCCGCGCCGCGCTCGAGCGCATCGAGACCGCGCTGTCGGACTGCGGCGCGTCGCTGGCCGACGTGGTGCGCACCCGCATGTTCGTCACCGACATCGGCCGGTGGCCCGAGGTGGCCGCCGTCCACGCCGAGGTGTTCGGCGACGTGCGTCCGGTGGCCACGATGGTGGAGGTGTCGGCACTCATCGCTCCGGACCTGCTGGTGGAGATCGAGGTCGACGCCTACGTGTCGGATTGACCGATCTCGCCGAAGCGGCCGTCGTCGCCCGGCAGGTAGGGCGTGACGTCGGTCACGGCCGCGGCCGGCAGTGGACCGTAGAGGTGCGGGAAGCGCATCGACTCGGGATCGCCCGGTACGCCCGGTTCCCACTCGATCGGCGCTCCCAGCCGGGAGGGGTCGCACCACAGCAGCAGCATGTCCGTGCGGCCCGCATAGAGGCGGTTGGCGGGCAGGTGCACCTGTGCGGGGGCGGACAGGTGGACGAAGCCGACCTCCGCGAGCGACGGCGGCCTCCGCTCGCCGGCGGCGCGTGCGACGTCCCATTCGTCGACGGAGCAGAGGTGAACCAGCAACGCGCCGGGTGTGACCATCAGCCCAGTGTGCGGTGCCCGCAACCGGGGTACTAGGTGAGACACGACACACCGGTGAACCCCCAGGGAACAACACCGGAACCGAAAACGTCTGACACAGTAGACCTACGCGAGTTTTGGAGGAGGAGCCATGAACGCAACTCTGACCAGTCCTGAACTGACCCGGGCTGATCGCTGCGACCGTTGCGGTGCTGCCGCTCGCGTCAGGGCGAAGTTGCCATCGGGTGCAGAACTGCTTTTCTGCCAGCATCACGCCAACGAGCACGAGGCGAAGCTGGTCGAGTTGGCGGCCGTCATCGAGATGAGCCCGCTCGACTCCTGAGGGACGCGCCGGGTGCCGAATCGGCATGACGGCGCGACTTCATGGATGCTGGTCTGGTCATGAGTGACCAGCCCCCTCGCGTGAAGCCGTCCAAACACCACGTCTGGCGCGTCTTCAAGCGCACCCTGTCGAAGAGCTGGGACGACTCCATCTTCTCGGAGTCGGCGCAGGCCGCCTTCTGGTGCGCGCTGTCCCTGCCGCCGCTGCTGCTCGGGATGCTCGGCAGCCTCGCCTATGTGGCGCCACTGTTCGGGCCCAACACGCTGCTGACCATCGAGAACCAGTTGATCTCGACGGCCGGCAATCTGTTCTCGAGCAACGTGGTCACCGAGATCATCGAGCCCACCATCAACGACATCGTCGCGGGTGCCCGCGGCGAGGTGGTGTCGGTGGGCTTCGTCATCTCGCTGTGGGCCGGGTCGTCCGCCATCTCGGCCTTCGTCGACTCGGTGGTGGAGGCACACGATCAGACCGACCTGAGACATCCGGTGCGCCAACGTTTCTACGCGCTCGGCCTCTACATCGTGATGCTGGTCGGGATCATCGTCTCGGCGCCGTTCCTGGCACTCGGTCCGCTCAAGGTCGCGGAGTACATCCCCCAGAGTTGGGACAACGTGCTGCGCTACGGGTACTTCCCCGTGCTCCTGCTGGCGCTGGTGATCATCTTCACCATCCTCTACCGGGTGGCGCTGCCCCGTCCGCTGCCATCGCACCGGCTCGTCTACGGCTCGGTGCTGGGGGCCGTGGTGTTCCTGGTCGCGACCCTGGGCCTGCGGATCTACCTCACCTGGATCACGGCGACGGGATACACGTACGGCGCGCTGGCCACCCCGATCGCGTTCCTGCTGTTCGCGTTCTTCCTGGGCTTCGCCGTGATGATGGGCGCCGAACTCAACGCCGCCATCGAGGAGGAGTGGCCGGCACCCACCACCCACGCACGCCGGTTGCGCGGATGGCTCGAGGACAAGGCCGAGACGCGCAGCGGCGCCGCCACTCCGAAGAAAGACGGGGCCGAGGCCGCCGCGCCGGCCCCCGACGAGCCCGCCGTTAGGTCTTGAGCGACTCGTAGATCCGCTTGCAGTCCGCGCACACCGGGGAGCCGGGCTTGGCGGACTTCGTCACCGGGAACACCTCGCCGCACAGGGCCACGACGTGGGTCCCCATGACGGCGCTCTCGGCAATCTTGTTCTTCTTGACGTAGTGGAACACCTTGGGGGCGTCGTCATCGGTGCCGTCGTCGACCTGTTCGTCGGTGTCGGTCCGTTCGAGAGTCTCGGTCTGCATGGGTCCATTGTGCCCGGCCATACTTCGGTAATGAACTGGGCAGTTTGATATGTCCAGGGTGTGGAACAGTGGAGTATATGAAACACGGCCAGGAGCTGAGTTTCGACGACGATGGTCGCCCGGTTCTCATCACACGCGCAGCAATTCCCTACGAAGAGCAGCACCGTGAGCGGGTGCGCAAGTACCTCCGGATCATGTCCTTCCGGATCCCCGCACTCATCCTCGCGGTCTGGGCCTATAGCGTCTGGCACAACGGGCTGATCTCGCTGGCGATCCTCATCGCGTCGGCTCCGCTGCCGTGGATCGCCGTGCTGATTGCCAACGACCGTCCGCCGCGCACGGCCGACGAGCCGCGGCGGTACGAGTCGCGACGCAAGATCCCCCTCTTCCCCACCGCCGAGCGGCCTGCCCTGCAGGGCTATCGACCGCCGCTGTCGGAACGCCCCGAGCCGGAGCCGACCGAAACCCCGCACGATGTTCCGCACTGACCGAGAAGTTCCCGCCTTCTCAGGACATTCTCAGGTCATCGGCGAAAAACTGCAGGTCAGAAGGGGTTAGACCGGCAGGCTTTGGGAACTCTTTGGACTACCACGACGTTGTAGTTCATGACAGTTCCAGCCGAGCAGGAGGCCATTGAATGGTTGCCACCGCAAGCCGCATTGATTCCGACCTGGACAGCCAGAGCCCAGCCGCCGACCTCGTCCGCGTGTACCTGAACGGCATCGGCAAGACCGCCCTCCTGAATGCCGCCGACGAAGTCGAGTTGGCCAAGCGCATCGAGGCCGGCCTGTACGCACGGCACCTGCTGGCCACCAAGAAGCGGCTCGGCGACGCCCGCAAGCGCGACCTCGCGGCGATCGTCCGCGACGGCGAGGCGGCCCGCCGCCACCTGCTCGAGGCGAACCTCCGCCTGGTGGTGTCACTGGCCAAGCGCTACACCGGTCGCGGCATGCCGCTGCTCGACCTGATCCAGGAGGGCAACCTCGGACTCATCCGCGCGATGGAGAAGTTCGACTACGCCAAGGGATTCAAGTTCTCCACCTACGCCACGTGGTGGATCCGTCAGGCCATCACGCGCGGCATGGCCGACCAGAGCCGCACCATCCGGCTGCCCGTCCACCTCGTCGAGCAGGTGAACAAGCTCGCCCGCATCAAGCGCGAGATGCACCAGAACCTCGGCCGCGAGGCCACCGACGAGGAGCTGGCCGAGGAATCGGGCATCCCCGCCGAGAAGATCGCCGATCTCCTCGAGCACAGCCGCGACCCGGTGAGCCTGGACATGCCGGTCGGCAGCGACGAGGAGGCGCCGCTCGGCGACTTCATCGAGGACGAGAACGCCATGTCGGCCGAGAACGCCGTCATCTCGGAGCTGCTGCACACCGACATCCGGCACGTGCTCGCCACGCTCGACGAGCGCGAGCAGCAGGTGATCCGGCTCCGCTTCGGCCTGGACGACGGTCAGCCCCGCACGCTCGACCAGATCGGCAAGCTCTTCGGGCTGTCCCGTGAGCGCGTCCGCCAGATCGAGCGCGAGGTCATGGCCAAGCTGCGCCACGGCGATCGCGCCGAGCGGCTGCGTTCGTACGCCAGCTGACCCCAGACCGCCAGACCCCGTGATGCCCGCCGCCACCCGCGGCGGGCATCACACTGTGACGCGACGGGCGATGGAGCCCAGTTCAGCCGCCTGCACCGGTAGACTGGGCGATCGACGGAGGGCGGCACCATGAACGATCTGATCGACACCACCGAGATGTACCTACGGACCATCTACGACCTCGAGGAAGAGGGCGTGGTGCCGCTGCGCGCCCGGATCGCGGAACGCCTCGAACAGAGCGGTCCCACCGTGAGCCAGACGGTGTCGCGGATGGAGCGCGACGGGCTGCTGCACGTCGCCGGTGACCGTCACCTCGAACTCACCGACAAGGGCCGCGCCCTCGCCGTGTCGGTCATGCGCAAGCACCGACTCGCCGAGCGGCTGCTGGTCGACGTCATCGGCCTCCCTTGGGAGGAGGTGCACGCCGAGGCCTGTCGCTGGGAGCACGTCATGAGCGAGGACGTCGAGCGGCGCCTGGTGCGCGTGCTGGACAACCCCACGACGTCGCCCTTCGGCAACCCGATTCCCGGCCTGTCCGACCTCGGGGTCACGATGTCGAATCCCGAGGACGTCAACCTGGTTCGACTCACCGAGCTGCCGAACGGCTTCCCGATCGCGGTGCGGGTCCGACAGCTGACCGAACACGTCCAGGGTGACGCCGACCTGATCAGCCGGCTCAAGGACGCGGGCGTGGTGCCCAACGCGCGCGTGACCGTCCAGGTCAGCGAGCACGGCAGCGTGCTGATCGTCATCCCCGGCCACGAACAGGTCGAACTCCCCCACCACATGGCACACGCCGTCAAGGTCGAAAAGGTCTAACCCGCTAACCCGCTCTGCTGCCCCAGGTTTCGCGGGGCGGCAGGTCGACGCCCAGGCGCGCGGCGACGCGGAAGCCGCTGAGCCCCAGCTCGCGGATCTGATCGGGACGCATCGCCTTGTGCAGCGCCTCGTCCAGCATGCCCGCCATGTTGTGGTTCGGATCGCCGTGCAGGGCGGCCTCCAGCGCGATGCCCGCGAGCGGCCCGTCCCCCCTGGCGTAGGCGGAGAACGCGAGCAGCGCGAGCGCGTCGGCCCGCCACGGCTCCGGAAGCGCCCGCGCGAGCATCGCCCACAGCGACTCGGCAAGCGCGGCATGGCTTCCCACCGCCAGGGCGTACAGCATGTCGCGCACCCGGGGATCGGTCAGCACGCAGGCCAGACGTGCCAGGTGCGCATCCGGCGGCCCCTCCGCGGTCCACCGTCCGACGGTCCTCGCCGCCCCGATCGCGTACTCCGCGTCGGCCCTCGTCCGGGCGTCGCGATCGGCGTCGGATCCGGTCTCGTCACGGGTGGCCGCCGCTGCGGCGATCGCCTCCCGCAGCGCCGCGGTGCGCTCGGGGTCGACGATCGCGATGACCTCCTGCAGGTCGGACCGGCGCTGATACAGCCGGCGGCCGTCGAGCACCGCCGCGGCCGCCATCGGCGTCGCCGACGGATCCTCGACCAGGCCGCTGCTGCCGCACCCGTCGGCACAGTGCCACCTGCCACCGGCCGCGATGCGGTCCACGACGTGCACGGCCCACAGCGTGATGCCGTGCCGGTCGAGTGCCTCGGTGAGGGCGTCGGAGAGCAGCGCGTGCTCGTCCCCGCACATCCGGCACGCGGCGCCGTCGTCGTCGACGATCACCGCGATCGCCGCGTCGGCGCGGTTCCGCGCGGCGACCGTCGCGATCTCGTCGACGCCGTCGATCAGGGCGTCGGACAGGTCGACG
This sequence comes from Mycobacterium sp. PTI7, assembly GCF_056679845.1. NCBI lineage: Bacteria > Bacillati > Actinomycetota > Actinomycetes > Mycobacteriales > Mycobacteriaceae > Mycobacterium > Mycobacterium sp. PTI7. The sequence goes on along the minus strand of NZ_CM155252.1, from coordinate 1,353,900 downwards.
CGCATGACGGCGTCGAGATCGCCCCGGTCGAGGGTGACGAGGACGAGCGAGTCCTCGGGGATGAAGCCGAGGACGGCGGGCACTGCGGCGATCAGGGCGCCGGGGCGGTCGAGGTGGAAGTCGGGATTCGGTGAGGAGGTCATGAGCCGAAGTTGTCAGCCGCCGCCGACGCCCGGGCCCTCGTCACCTGGGGTCTCCGGCACCCTCGTGGATGAACGCGCGTCTGTGGATGGATGGGATGTTCACCCGCTGGTGACGTCGTCGCCATGCGGATTCACCCCAGCGGGCGTAGGACTACACCCATGGGTTCCACGCAGGACTACGACCTCGTCGTCATCGGTTCCGGCCCGGGCGGCCAGAAGGCCGCCATCGCCGCCGCCAAGCTGGGCAAGACGGTCGCGGTGATCGAACGCGGCCGCATGCTCGGCGGCGTGTGCGTCAACACCGGCACCATCCCCTCGAAGACGTTGCGCGAGGCCGTCGTCTACCTCACCGGCATGAGCCAGCGCGAACTGTACGGCGCGAGTTACCGCGTCAAGGAGAAGATCACCCCCGCCGACCTCCTCGCGCGCACGCAACACGTCATCGGCAAGGAGATCGACGTCGTCCGGTCGCAGCTGATGCGCAACCGCGTCGAGTTGTACGTCGGGCACGCCCGCTTCGTCGACGCGCATTCACTGGTGATCGAGGAGCCGGGCGGGTCGGAGAAGATCACCGTGTCCGGTCGGCACGTCGTGATCGCCACCGGCACCAAGCCGCTGCGGCCCGCAGGCGTCGAGTTCGACGATTCGCGGGTCCTGGACTCCGACGGCATCCTCGACCTCAAGTCGATCCCCGGTTCGATGGTCGTGGTCGGCGCGGGCGTGATCGGCATCGAGTACGCGTCCATGTTCGCCGCGCTGGGCACCAAGGTCACCGTCGTCGAGAAGCGCGCCAACATGCTCGAGTTCTGCGATCCGGAGATCATCGAGGCGCTGAAGTTCCACCTGCGGGACTACGCCGTGACGTTCCGCTTCGGCGAGGAGGTCACCGCCGTCGACGTCGGCGCCTCGGGCACCGTCACCACCCTGGCCAGCGGCAAGCAGATCCCCGCGGAGACCGTCATGTACTCGGCGGGACGGCAGGGCCAGACCGAGCACCTCGACCTCCCCGCCGCGGGTCTGGAGGCCGACGCCCGCGGCCGCATCTTCGTCGACGACGACTACCGGACCAAGGTCGACCACATCTACGCCGTGGGCGACGTGATCGGGTTCCCCGCGCTGGCCGCGACGTCGATGGACCAGGGCCGTCTTGCCGCTTACCACGCGTTCGGCGAACCCTGCAAGCACATGACCGAACTCCAGCCCATCGGCATCTACTCCATCCCCGAGGTGTCCTACGTCGGCGCCACCGAGGTCGAGCTGACCAAGGACTCGGTGCCCTACGAGGTCGGGGTCTCGCGCTACCGCGAACTGGCCCGCGGGCAGATCGCCGGCGACTCCTACGGCATGCTCAAGCTGCTGGTCGCGACCGACGACCTGCGACTGCTGGGCGTGCACATCTTCGGCACCAACGCCACCGAGATGGTGCACATCGGCCAGGCGGTCATGGGTTGCGGCGGCACGGTCGAGTACCTCGTCGACGCCGTCTTCAACTATCCGACGTTCTCCGAGGCGTACAAGGTGGCGGCCCTGGACGTGATGAACAAGCTGCGTGCACTGAGCCAGTTCCGGCTCTAGCAGTCGTCCCCGAACGCGCTCGGCGGCGCATCGCCCGGCCCGCCCTGGTCCGCGCGCCGCAGCAGCGCGGCGACCGCCCCGTCGAACGGCGGGGAGAACGAGACGTCGTCCTCGCAGCCGCCCCCGTCGAGGCCGCCGGTCAGCCCCAGCACCGCGTTCCCGGCCACCCAGGGCGATCCGCTGGTGCCGTCGGCCATGCCCGCGCACGGCAGCGACGGAAAGCCCTGATCGGCCGACGTCGTCGCCGTGCGGCACCCGATGGGGCCGCCACCGACGCCCAGTTCGTATCCGGTGATCGCCACCTCGGTGCCGGGCCCCGGCGCCGCACCGAGCGCAAGACCGCCGCCCGCCGCCTGCTCGAGCGTGCCGTCCCCGTCGCGGCTGACCCGGGCGATCGCGAAGTCGGCCAGCGGGTCCTGATCGTCGAGCCAGCGCGGGTCGAGGTACACGGCGTCGACGTGCCACGGGTCATCGGGCAGCAGGTCGCCCGAGTAGCCCGGCACGAAGTAGGCGTCGACGCCGTCGGCCATGCAGTGCGCGGCGGTGAGGATCAGGTCACCGCCCGCCGAATCGAGCACCGAACCCGAACACGTGTGCAGCGTCTCGCTGCCCAGGAACACCGCCCCCACCCGCCGGTCGGCGGCGACGGGTGATGCCCCGGCCTCGTCGGTCGGCATGGCCGCGCTCGACGTCGACGTCGACGTCGCGCCGGATGCGTCGCCCGTAGGGCGGCCCTGCTCGGGACGTCCACCGCACGACGCGGCCAGCAACGCCACCGCCGCGAGCGCCACCCACCGAGTCCACATCTGATCGATCTTGCCCGACGACCCACGACCCGGCACGACGGCGGAATGCTCACCCGCCCCATTGCGTTCGATGGATTGACCGGGGCAGACGCGGCAGCGGTCCCGGCGTACGGGACACTTGAGGTCACCGGTTCGAACGGCGCAGCCGTGGGAAACCGTGGTGAGGAGGCAGACATGACGGACGACAAACCAGAACAGCAGTATCAGCCCGAGCAGACCGGGATGTACGAGTTGGAGTTCCCCGCTCCACAACTGTCCGCAGCGGACGGTCGCGGGCCGGTGATGATCCACGCCCTGGAGGGTTTCTCCGATGCCGGGCACGCCATCAAGCTGGCCGCCGACCACCTCAAGAACTCGCTCGACACCGAACTCGTCGCGTCGTTCGCGATCGACGAGCTGCTCGACTACCGGTCACGGCGGCCGCTGATGACGTTCAAGACCGACCACTTCACGCACTACGACACCCCCGAGCTGAACCTCTACGCCCTGCACGACAGCGTCGGCACGCCGTTCCTGCTGCTCGCGGGGCTGGAGCCCGACCTCAAGTGGGAGCGGTTCATCACCGCGGTGCGGCTGCTGTCCGAGCGCCTCGGCGTGCGCCGGGTCATCGGGCTCGGCACGATCCCGATGGCGGTGCCGCACACCCGGCCGGTGTCGATGACGGCGCACGCGTCGGACAAGTCGCTGATCACCGACCACGAGCCGTGGGTCGGCGAGGTGCAGGTGCCCGGCAGTGTGTCCAACCTGCTCGAGTACCGGATGTCGCAGCACGGCCACGAAGCGATGGGCTTCACCGTGCACGTGCCGCACTACCTGGCGCAGACCGACTACCCGCCGGCCGCGGAGGCGTTGCTGGCGGAGGTGTCGCGCGCAGCGGCCCTACAGCTGCCGCTCGCCGCGCTCAGCGAGGCCGGTGCGGAGGTGCGCACCAAGATCGGCGAGCAGGTCGAATCGAGCGAAGAAGTCGCTCAGGTGGTGACGGCGCTGGAGCGACAGTACGATGCGTTCGTCGCCGCACAGGAAAACCGGTCTTTGCTGGCACGCGACGAGGACCTTCCGAGCGGCGACGAGATCGGCGCCGAGTTCGAGAAGTTCCTCGCCGAGCAGGTCGGTGAAGAACCCTCCGACGGGGACGACGGCACCGCAGCGCCCTGACCCCCGGGGCCCGATGATGAAGTCGGCGAGGAGTGGCCATGACGGACCGCAAGCCCAACCTGCGAACGGTGCGCGAGGTCACGCCCACGCTGCAATACCGCACGATCCACGGCTACCGGCGGGCGTTCCGCATCGCGGGCTCCGGGCCGGCGATCCTGCTGATCCACGGCATCGGTGACAACTCGACGACGTGGAGCACCGTGCAGGCCAAGCTGGCCCAGCGGTTCACCGTCATCGCGCCCGATCTGCTGGGCCACGGCAAGTCCGACAAGCCGCGCGCCGACTACTCGGTGGCGGCCTATGCCAACGGCATGCGGGACCTGCTGAGCGTGCTCGACGTCGAACGGGTCACCGTCGTGGGCCACTCGCTCGGCGGCGGGGTCGCCATGCAGTTCGCCTACCAGTTCCCGCAACTGGTGGACCGGCTGATCCTGGTCGGTGCCGGCGGGGTCACCAAGGACGTCAACGTGGCGCTGCGGATCGCCTCGCTGCCGATGGGCACCGAGGCGCTGGCGCTGCTGCGACTGCCGATGGTGTTGCCCGCGGTTCAGGTCGCCGGCCGGATCGGTGGACTGCTGCTCGGCAAGACCGCGGTGGGTCGTGACATCCCGAACATGCTGCGGATCCTCGCCGACCTGCCCGAGCCCACCGCCTCGTCCGCCTTCGCCCGCACCCTGCGCGCCGTCGTCGACTGGCGCGGCCAGGTGGTGACCATGCTCGACCGGTGTTATCTGACCGAATCGGTTCCCGTGCAACTGGTCTGGGGATCGCACGACTCGGTGATCCCCGTCGGCCACGGCCGGATGGCGCACGCGGCGATGCCGGGCAGTCAGCTCGAGATCTTCGACGGCTCCGGCCACTTCCCCTTCCACGACGACCCCGACCGGTTCGTCGAACTCCTCGAGAAGTTCATCGACACCACCACGCCCGCCGTCTACGACCAGGATCTGCTGCGCAGTCTGCTGCGGGACGGCACGGGCGAGAACACGATCAGCGGCCCCATCGACACGCGCGTGGCGGTGCTCGACGCGATCGGCGCCGACGAGCGCAGCGCCACCTGAACCGCCGTCCCGCGGGCCACCCGGCGACGTAAAATCTCGGCATGGCCATCGACGTGACCGTGCTGCGGGTCTTCACCGACGCCTCCGGCGCTCTCGGCAATCCGCTGGGCGTGGTCGACGCCGCCGCGGTGGCGCCGTCGGACCGTCAGGCACTCGCGACCGACCTCGGCTACAGCGAGACGATCTTCGTCGACCTGCCCGCGGCGGGTTCGGCGGCCGCGTCGGCGCACATCTTCACCCCCGCAGTCGAGATGCCCTTCGCCGGCCACCCGACAGTCGGCGCCGCCTGGTGGTTGAGGCAGCAGGGCACACCCGTGCACACGCTGCGGGTGCCCGCGGGCATCGTCCAGGTCGCCTACGAGGATCTGCCCGACGGCGCGTTCACGGTGATCACCGCCCGGCCGGCGTGGGCACCGGAATTCGCGATCCACGACATGGCATCCGTGGACGAGGTGCTCGCCGCGGACCCCGACGACTACGACGCCGACGTCGCCCATTATCTGTGGGCGTGGGAGGACCACGAGGCGGGCGCCATCCGGTCACGCATGTTCGCGAGCCACCTCGGTGTGCGGGAAGACGAGGCGACCGGTGCGGCCGCCGTTCGGATCACCGACCATCTGAGCCGTGACCTCGCGATCACCCAGGGCAAGGGTTCGCAGATCCGCACCTGGTGGGATCCGCAGGGGTGGGTCAAGGTCGCCGGGCGCGTGGCCGACGACGGACACCGCCGGATCGACTAGCGCGGTCGAGACGTCAGCTCTGCGAGGACACTTCGCGATGCGCGCGCAGCGCCTCGATCTCGCGCTCGAAGTCCTCGGCCGATGAGAAGGACCGGTACACCGACGCGAACCGCAGGTAGGCCACCTCGTCGAGGTCGCGCAGCGGTCCGAGGATCGCGAGACCGACCTCGTTGCTGGGCACCTCGGGTGATCCCGTGCCCCGCACGGCGTCCTCCACCTTCTGCGCGAGCAGGTTCAGGGCATCGTCGTCGACGTCGCGGCCCTGACAAGCCCGTCGGACACCCTTGATGACCTTCTCCCGACTGAACGGCTCGGTCACGCCGCTGCGCTTGACCACGGCCAGCACGGCGGTCTCGACGGTGGTGAAGCGCTTGCCGCACTCGGGGCACGACCGCCGGCGGCGGATCGCCTGGCCCTCGTCGGCCTCGCGGGAGTCCACCACCCGGGAATCGGGGTGGCGGCAGAACGGACAGTGCATCTCCGCTCCTTCCCCTACCGGCCCGGGCGTTCCGGACGGATACGAGCCTACCGTCGTTCGGCAGCGGATCCCGTGGCGCATGGCGCGGTCAGCCGACCGGCGCGATCAGCGTCTGCCCGGCGGCGAGCGCCGGAGAGTCGAGTTCGTTGAGTTCGCGGATCTCGGCGACCATCGCACCGACCGGCGCATCGGGGGCCACGCGCTGCGCGAGCTGCTGCAGCGACTCCCCCATCTGCACCTGAACGACCGCCAGCTGGCCCGGCACCGCGGCCGGTTCCTCGGTGGCGCCGCCGAACTGCGCGACCAGGCCGAGCCACACCGTGATGCCCGCGGCGACGAGGGCCAGCAGCACCGTGGTGGCCGGGGTGATGGGCTTGCGCCGGTGCGACGCCCGCGACATCAGCACTCCCGTGCCGCGGTAGCGCAGCGGCTCGCCGGCCGGCCGGCGACGCTGCGGGCCGCGCCGTGCGTCGGGGCGCGGCCGCACCGGGCGGGCGACCAGTTCGGTGGGGTATTCGCGGGTGATGATGGTCATGTCAGGGCCTTCCGTCGTCGCCGGTGAAGAGTGATCGTTCGCTCTTGTGTTCGAACCATAATCGATCAGGTGTTCGATGAATAGAACATGTGATCGAACTGTTGCAAACGATATCGGCGACCACCGACAAGCCGGATCTGTGATGTCTCAGGACATGGGTGACAGTTCTGTGTCAGGACATCGGTGACAGTTGGTGTGTCAGGACTTCGGTGACGGTTGGGTGGTTGTGGGGTGTGGGCCGCGGGGTCGTCCGTTGCCGACGTAGGTGATCCCGGGTGCGGGCCGGGTGTGTTCGATGAGGACTTCGCCGTCGAGATCGGTCGCGATGATGTTGTCGCCGTCGATGACGACCAGGATCTGCTCGAAGCTGCGTCGTCCATCGACTTTGTAGGTGACGCCGGCGAGGACGAAGGCACCGGCGGTGTTGAGGGTCTTGACCGAGGTTCCGTGGGGGAGGTCGGCGGGCGCTGGTGCGGGCCGGTGTGGCTTGACTACGGCATGGTCGAAGGACAAAGGGGCGGGCTTGGGGTGAGGCGCTGACGCTTTCGGGGTGGCTTCCCATGCCGTGCGGGGAGTGACGCGTCCCGGTAGCCCTTGATGGGGGCGCTCGGTGTTGTAGATGTGGTCGAAGGCGTCGACGTGGTGTTGGAGTTCGGTCAGCGACTCGGCGATGGGCTGCTTGTCGAGGTAGCGGAACAGGGTTTGGTGGAACCGTTCGTTCTTTCCTTGGGTGGTCGGCTTGTAGGGCTTGCCGGTGATCGCCTCCACGCCCAGGGCAGCCAGATGGGTGACGAGTTGGCCGACGTGCCCGCGGCGCGACGGGTTCAATGCATGCCCGTTGTCGGACAACAATCGTTGTGGCACTCCATGTTCGGCGATGGCCTTGTCGACCACGGCGATCGCCGCCGTGGCGGTCTCGCCGAGCGCGACGTGGGAGGCGAGCGCGTAGCGGGAGTGGTCATCGAGGAGCTGAAAGATCACGCACCGCCGCCCACCGCTCAACACGTACTCGGTGGCGTCGAGTTGCCAGCATGCATTGGGGGCCGGATAGACGAACCGGCGCCACGCCGAGCGGGGCTTCTTCTTCGGCTCCAGGCGAGCCACGCCGGCCTCACGGAACACCCGCGCCAACGACGCCGTGGACGGGACCTGCTCTAGGCCCATCGCGTGCATCTTGTCGTGCACACTGATCGGCCCGTGATCCAGCCCGGTGGCCTCCAGCGCGGCGCGTACCGCAAGGGCCTGGTCCTTGGCCTCGTCACTCAACTTCGACGGGCTCGACTTCGGTCGCCGCGTCCTGGGTTCGAGCACCGCCGCCGGCCCGTCGGTCGCCGCACGCTTGCGCAACTCGTAGAACGACTTACGAGAGATTCCGTACTCGGCACAGAAGGTCGACACCGCACCCCGAGGAGCGTCATCGGGCCACTGCGAGATCGCCAGACGGACCAAAGGATCGATCGGTTCATTGACAGCCACCACCGAAGCCTTGGCGCACGAGTGTCACCACCAAGACCAACAGAACTGTCACCGATGTCCTGATGCAGAACTGTCACCGATGTCTTGAGAGATGACACCGACAAGCCGGATCGGCGCGACACGCGTCGAACACATGTTTGATTATCGGTCCGCCGACGACTAGATTCGGCGCCATGGTTGACAGCAGCGACACGCGAACCGGCTCCGAGTCACGTCGTGACGCCGACCTCACCGAACGCCAGCGCACCATCCTCAACGTGATCCGCTCGTCGGTCACGACCCGCGGCTATCCGCCCAGCATCCGGGAGATCGGCGACGCCGTCGGCCTGACGTCGACGTCGTCGGTGGCCCATCAGCTGCGCACGCTCGAGAAGAAGGGCTTCCTGCGCCGCGATCCCAATCGCCCACGCGCCGTGGACGTCCGCGGCGCCGACGACCACGTGACGCCCGTCGTCACCACCGACGTCGCGGGGTCGGACTCGCTGCCCGAGCCCACCTTCGTGCCCGTGCTGGGCCGCATCGCGGCCGGCGGGCCCATCCTCGCCGAGGAGGCGGTGGAGGACGTGTTCCCCCTGCCGAAGGTCCTCGTGGGCGAGGGTTCGCTGTTCCTGCTCAAGGTCGTCGGCGAGTCGATGATCGACGCCGCGATCTGCGACGGCGACTGGGTGGTCGTCCGCCAGCAGAACGTCGCCGACAACGGCGACATCGTCGCCGCCATGATCGACGGCGAGGCAACGGTCAAGACGTTCAAGCGAACTCGCGGTCAGGTGTGGCTGATGCCGCACAACCCGGCGTTCGATCCGATCCCCGGCAACGACGCGGCCATCCTCGGCAAGGTCGTCACCGTCATCCGCAAGATCTGAGCGCGCTCAGCCCCTGACGAAGCCGTTCGTGAGGGCGAATTCCTCGCTGGCGAACCAGATTTCGGCACCGACACGGTCGTAGTGCGGTGAGTCCGGGAGGAAGTACAGCCCGGTCTTGGTGTCGGCCTTGATGGGATAGCCGTCCGGCGCGTCGAACGGATTGTTCATCGCCAGCTGCAACGAGGTCTGCGACGGTCCGGTCGCGTCGCGCGAGATCGCCGCGTGCCGCCCGCTCGGCGGTCCGCTCACCGCGTCCACGTCGTACGGCGAGGGGATCACCGGATCGGGGTCGGGATCGGGCTCCGCCGCGATGACGTGCTCCGGCACCCCGGTCGCAGGCACCTCAGTCGCAAGCACCCCGGTCGCGTCCTCGGGGGCGTCCGGTTCGGCCGGGACGTCGTCGGCCGGTTCCCGTGCGGGGGCGTCTGCTGCCGCGACCTCGGCCTCGGTCACCACGCGGGTCGGCGTCGTGTCGATGGCGTCCTGGTCGTCGGGGAAGCTGCTGGGGAACACGCCACCGCGCGGCACCCCGGCGGGATCGGCGGCCTTGTCGTCGTCGCTCTGCATCGCCCACGCGCTGAGCGGCACGTAGGGCGGCTGGCCCACCGTGGACTGATCGTCGGTCGGGATCGGACCCGAATCGGCGTCGTGGTCCTCGTCGTCGTCATAGTCGTCGTCGTAGTCGTCGAAGTGGTTGAGCGGGGGCCGGTCGTCGTTGCGGCGGCGGTTGAGCACCACGGCCGCGACCACGGCGCCGACGAGGACGAGCACCGGGATGATCGCCAGCACCCACCACCACTGCCGGTACCACTTCTGGCCGCCCCCGGTGTCGGAGTCCTCGGCCTGCGGGGCCTGCGGGGCGGTCTGCCCCGGCACCTCGAGACCGGACAGCTGCGACGCGAGGTTCGGCGGCTCCGTGGTGAACGCACCCGTGGCGCGATTCCAGGAGATGGCGCCGTTCGCGAACTTCTGCGTGACGAGGTCGTCGCTCTCGGTCTGGTCCGCGGTCGGCGCGCCCAGCTCCCCCTCGGCGCCGCCGAGCTTGCTCCAGGCCGCGTTCATGGCGCCGCGCACGATCATCGCGCCGAAGTCGGGGGTCCAGAAGATCACCGGCCGGTCCTCGGCCGCGAAGGTGGCGAAGCGGCTCGCCGGGGCGAGGCCGCCGTCGGCCTCGTTGGCGGTCGGGAACCCGAGGTCGCCGCCGGGGCCGCCGACGCTCTCGTACTTGGCGAGCACCTGACCGGTGATCACAGTGGCGCCGGTGGCGGGACTGTAGAAGATCTTGCCGCCGGCGAACGTCTGCTCGAGGCCGTCGGCACCCACGGAGGTGGGCGGTCCCTCGGCCGCGCCGAGCGGGCCGAGCGGTCCGCCGGCCGCGCGTCGTGCCGCGGCGATCTCCGTGGTGGCGTCGCCGGGGATCTCGAGACCCTCGAGCTGGGCGGCCAGTTCAGGCGGCGTCGTGGTGAACGCCTTGGTCACGCGGTTCCAGGAGATCTCGCCGCCGCTGAACGTCTGGGACACCACGTCGCCGCGGTAGACCTCGTCCTCGGTGGGCACGCCGAGCGCGGCCGCCGATCCGCCGAGCCGGTCCCATGCCGCGTTGATCGCACCGCGCACGACGTGCGCGCCGGTGTCCGGTGTCCAGAAGATGACCGGGTTGTCGGCGGCGCTGAACGTGGTGTTGCGGCTGTTCGGGGCGCGGCCCGCGCCCTCGTCGATGTTCGGGAAGCCGAGGTCGCCGTCGCCGGGCCCGCCCAGCGCCAGGTACTTGTCGAGGATGGCGCCCTGCATGACGCGCGCCCCGGTGTCCGGGGTGAAGAAGATGCGGCCACCGGCGAAGTTCTGCCCGAAGCCCGCGCCGACCGGATAGACGCCGCCGTCCTTGGGGCCCAGCGGACCGGTGGGACCACCACCTGCTTCCCAGGCCTGGGTCATCGCGACGTCGGCGTCACCGTCCGGCGTCGCCGACGCGAGCGGGACCATGGGCGCCAACGCGACCACCGCCACCGCCATCAGCACGGCGACGCTCGCGCGTCCCGTGAACCTGCGGAGCAGGGTGTGAAGCCCAGTCATCAGTCCCTCCCGTGGTCCGCTCACGGTTCCCTCGAAGTATCGTGTGCGTCAACTCTGCGTCAGTCGACGTCCATCTTGAGGGATATCCAAGCGGTCGCGGGTGAGTGTCGCGCCACCGGTCCCGTCGAACGGCCGCCGCGCGACGTGCGACGGAGGGCTAGACGCCCATGCTCCGGCCGATGATCTCCTTCATGATCTCAGTGGTGCCGCCGTAGATCGTCTGGATCCGGGAATCGAGGTAAGCCCTGGCCACGGGGTATTCGCGCATGTATCCGTACCCGCCGTGGATCTGCAGGCACCGGTCGTTGAGACGCACCTGGGCCTCGGTGGCGTACCACTTGGCCATCGCCGCCTGCTCGACCGTCAACTTGTCCTCGAGGTGGAGGGCGAGGAATTCGTCGACCATGATCCGGACGACGGTGGCCTCGGTGGAGAGTTCGGCGAGCGTGAAGCGGGTGTTCTGGAAGCTGCCGATCGGCTTGCCGAACGCCTTGCGCTCCTTGGTGTACTGCAGCGTCTGCTCGAGGACCGCCTCCATGCCGGCGGCGGCCATGACGGCGATGCTGATCCGCTCCTGCGGGAGGTTCTCCATCAGGTAGACGAAGCCGGATCCCTCGTCGCCCAGCAGGTTCTCGGCGGGCACGACGACGTCGGTGAACGACAGCTCGGCGGTGTCCTGGGCGTCGAGACCGATCTTGTCGAGGTGCCTGCCGCGCTCGAAGCCGGGCATGCCGCGCTCGACCACCAGCAACGAGAACCCGAGGGCACCCTTCTCCGGGTCGGTGCACGCGACGACGATGACCAGGTCGGCGTGGATGCCGTTGGTGATGAACGTCTTCGAGCCGTTGAGCACCCAGCTGCCGTCGTCCTGCTTGACCGCCCTGGTCTTGATGCCCTGCAGGTCGCTGCCGGTGCCGGGCTCGGTCATCGCGATCGCGGTGATCAGATCGCCGGAGCAGAAGCCGGGCAGCCAGCGCTGCTTCTGCTCCTCGGTGCCCAGCCGCAGCAGGTACGGCGCGATGATGTCGTTCTGCAGCGCGAAGCCCAGGCCGCTGAACCGGCCGGCGCTGGACTCCTCGGTGACGATGACGTTGTAGCGGAAGTCGGGGTTGCCGCCGCCGCCGTACTCCTCCGGGACGGCCATGCCGAGGAAGCCCTGCTTACCGGCCTCGAGCCAGACACCGCGGTCGACGATCTTGTCCTTCTCCCACTGATCGTGGAACGGCGCCACGTGCCGGTCGAGGAACGAGCGGTACGCCTCGCGGAACATGTCGTGCTCGGGTTCGAAGAGCGTGCGCTCGAACTTGACTACCTGGCTGGCCGCGCTCATGGAGAACCTCCGGATCGGCGTACGGGATGTGTCTTCGACCCTATACCACCCAACCGGATGGTTGGTACCCGTGGTACCGGTGTCGTCGCCCCTAGGATCGTCACCATGACCGGCAGCCTCGCCCACTGGGGCGCGTTCACCGCCGACGTCGTCGACGGTGACATCGAGGCCGTGCGCCCGATGCGCGGCGACGCCGATCCCTCCCCCCTGCTGGGCAACCTGCCGGGGTCGCTGAAGCACCGGTCGAGGGTCGACGGCCCCGCGGTGCGCCGCGGCTGGCTGGAGGACGGGCCCGGCCCGACCGACCGGCGCGGCGCCGACGAGTTCGTCGCCGTGTCGTGGGACGAGCTGACCGAACTGCTCGCGACCGAGCTGCGCCGCGTCGTGGACACGCACGGCAACGAGGCGATCTACGGCGGCTCGTACGGGTGGTCCAGCGCCGGCCGCTTCCACCACGCCCAGAGCCAGGTGCACCGGTTCCTCAAGCTGCTCGGCGGCTACACCTACTCGCGGCACTCCTACAGCCTGGGCGCGACCGGCGTGATCATGCCGCGCGTCGTGGGCACGCACGACGACCTGTTCAAGCGCTCCACCGACTGGGACGTCATCGCCGCCCACACCGACCTGCTGGTGTGCTTCGGCGGCGTACCCATGAAGAACACCGGCATCAACGACGGCGGCACCACGGCCCACCCGACGCGGGACGCGCTGCGGCGGCTACGGGACCGCGGCGGCCGCATCGTGTCGTTCTCGCCGCTGCGCGACGACGTCGACGGCGACTGCGAATGGCTGGCCCCGGTCCCGGGAACCGACGTCGCCGTCATGCTCGCCCTGGCCCACGTGCTGGCCACCGAAGGCCTGGCCGACCGGGCGTTCCTCGAGCGGTACTGCACGGGCTACGACAGGTTCGAGCGCTACCTGCTGGGCGTCGAGGACGGCGTCCCGAAGTCGCCGCACTGGGCCGAGGGCATCTGCGGACTGCCCGCCGCCCAGGTGGGCGACCTGGCCCGCCGGATGGCCGCGAGCCGCACCCTGGTCACCATCAGCTGGTCGCTGCAGCGGACTCGGCACGGCGAGCAGGCACCGTGGATGGGTCTGACCTTGGCGGCCATGCTCGGCCAGATCGGCGTCCCCGGCGGCGGTTTCGGCCACGGCTACGGCTCGATGAACGAGGCGGGCCTGCCGCCGCTGCGCTGCCGGCTGCCCTCGTTGCCGCAGGGCCCGAACCCGGTGCGGACGTTCATCCCCGTCGCGGCGGTCAGCGACATGCTGCTGCATCCCGGAGAACCGTTCGACTACAACGGGTTACGGCCCACCTATCCCGACATCCGGCTGGTCTACTGGGCCGGCGGGAACCCGTTCCACCACCACCAGGACATCGGCCGGCTGCGCCGCGCGATGGCCCGACCGGACACCGTCGTGGTGCACGATCCCTATTGGACCGCGATGGCCAAGCACGCCGACGTGGTCGTGCCGTCCACCACGCCGTACGAGCGCGACGACTACTCCGGCTCGCACAACGATCCGCTGCTGGTGGCCATGCCCGCGCTGGCCGAACCGCACGCCGACTCGCGCGACGACTACGCGACCTTCTCCGCGCTCGCCCACCGCCTCGGGTTCGGCGCCGAGTTCACCGAGGGACGCACGGTCCGCGAGTGGCTCGAGCACATGTATCAAACCTGGTCGTACGGACTGACGTTCGAGGTTCCGCCGTTCGAGGAGTTCTGGCGCGCCGGTTCGGTGCGGCTGCCGACCGAACCCGGCCTCACGCTGCTGGCCGACTTCCGCGCCGACCCCGTCGCGCACCGCCTGCACACCCCGAGCGGCCGCATCGAGATCTTCTCCGACGACATCGACGGGTTCGGCTACGACGACTGCCGTGGCCACCCGGCGTGGCTGGAGCCCGACGAGTGGCTCGGTGGTCCTCGCGCCCAGGAGTTTCCGCTGCACCTGCTGGCCAACCAGCCCGCGACGCGGCTGCACGGTCAGCTCGACGGCGGCGCGGTCAGCCAGGCCTCGAAGGTCCAGGGCCGCGAGCCCATCCGCATGCACCCCACCGATGCGGCCGCGCGCGGCGTCGACGACGGCGAGGTGGTGCGGGTGTTCAACGACCGCGGCGCGTGCCTGGCCGGGGTCGTGGTGGACGACGGCCTGCGTCCCGGCGTGGTGCAGCTGTCGACCGGCGCCTGGTACGACCCCGAGGATCCGGCCGACGTGAATTCACTGTGCGTGCACGGCAATCCGAACGTGCTCACCGCCGACGTCGGCACCTCGGCGCTGGCCCACGGGTGCACCGGTGCGCACGTGCTGGTGCAGATCGAGCGGTACGACCGCCCGCTGCCGCCCGTCCGGGCGCACCAGCCGCCGGTGATCGTCCGGCGGCCCGACGCTCAGTAGGTGGCGAAGTCGCCGAGGCTGGCCGCCAGCGCCGCGGGCACGCGCGCCTTGACGCGCGTCCCGTCGGGGGTGTGCTCGGTGGCGTCGATGCGCCCGTCGGCGTGCATGCGGGCCACCAGGTCACCCCGGTCGTAGGGGATCGTCACGTCGACGGCCTCGTCGGTGGCGATCACCATCTCCCCCATCCGGCGACGCAGCTGGTCGAGGCCGTCACCGGTGCGCGCGGAGACGAACACCGCGTCCGGCAGCGCCGAGCGCAGCTGCGCCAGGATCAGACCCGACGCGGCGTCGGTCTTGTTGACCACCACCAACTCCGGCGGCGGGGCGATGTCGTAGTCGGCGACGACGTCGTTGACCACCTTGCGGACCGCGTTGATCTGGGCCAGCGGGTTGGTGTCGGACCCGTCGATGACGTGCACCAGCAGGTCGGCGTCGACGACCTCCTCCAGCGTGCTGCGGAACGCCTCCACGAGTTGGGTCGGGAGGTGCCGGACGAATCCGACGGTGTCGGTGAGCACGAACGGCCGGCCGTCGTCGAACGTGCCACGGCGCGTGGTCGGTTCGAGCGTGGCGAACAGCGCGTTCTCCACCAGTACGCCCGCGCCGGTGAGCGCGTTCAGCACACTGGACTTGCCGGCGTTGGTGTAGCCGACGATGGCGACCGACGGCACCTCGCTGCGACGGCGTCCGCCGCGCTGGGTGTCGCGGATCTTCTTCATGTCCTTGATCTCGCGGCGCAGCTTGCTCATCCGCTCGCGGATCCGACGGCGGTCGGTCTCGATCTTGGTCTCACCGGGGCCGCGCGTACCCACGCCGCCACTGCTGCCGCCGGCGCCACCACCCTGGCGGGACATCGACTCGCCCCAGCCACGCAGCCTCGGCAGCATGTACTCCATCTGCGCGAAGGCGACCTGCGCCTTGCCCTCCGCGGACGTGGCGTGCTGGGCGAAGATGTCGAGGATCAGCGCGGTGCGGTCGATGACCTTGACCTTGACGGCCTTCTCGAGCGCGTTCAGCTGCGCGGGGCTCAGCTCGCCGTCGCAGATGACGGTGTCGGCGCCGGTGGCCTCGACGACGTCGCGCAGTTCCTGGGCCTTGCCGGACCCGATGTAGGTGGACGGGTCGGGCTTGTCGCGGCGCTGTATGAGGCCCTCGAGCACCTCGGAGCCCGCGGTCTCGGCCAGTGCGGCCAGTTCGGCGAGGCTGGCGTCGGCGTCGGCGGCGCTGCCGTCGGTCCACACGCCGACCAGCACGACGCGTTCGAGGCGCAGCTGGCGGTACTCGACCTCGGACACGTCGGCGAGTTCGGTGGACAGACCGGCGACGCGACGCAGCGCGACGCGGTCCTCGAGCGCGAGTTCACCGGTACTCGGGACGGAGTTGGAGAAGAAATCGGACGTCATGGGCGAATACACGTTCGCACGGAGATCACTGTTCATGCACCTCGATTAACGCAGATGGGAGCGCCACCATTCCTCCGCGAGGTCCCCGTGTGCCAGGAGCACCGAGGGACCGCGCAGGAAGCTGGTGGCATCGGTGACGGTGACGGTCACCTCGCCGCCGGGGATCCGGACCAGCAGCGCCCCGGTCTGGACGCCTCGATGCTCGAGGGCGGCGACGGCTGCCGCCACGGTTCCCGTTCCGCAGGAACGGGTTTCGCCCACACCTCGTTCGTGGACGCGCATGGTGACGGCGCCGTCCAGCTCCTCGGTGAGGACCTCGACGTTGACGCCGTCGGGGAACTGGGCGGCGTCGAACCGGACGGGCGCCGCGACGTCGAGCGCGGCCAGGTCGTCGAGTGTCAGGGTCTCGTCGACGCAGGCGAGGTGCGGGTTGCCGACGTCGACGGCCGTGCCGGTGAAGGTGCGCCCACCCACCACGGCGGTGCCGGTGCCGGTGGTGTTGGCCTTGCCCATGTCGACGGTGACGTCGGCGTGCACGTCGTCGACGCGGTGCAGGACCACCGGTCGCGGACCGGCCAGCGAACCGACGACGAACTCGTCGCGCGACTCGAGGCCGCTGGCGCGCAGGTAGTGGGTGAACACCCGGACGCCGTTGCCGCACATCTGCGCGATCGACCCGTCGGCGTTGCGGTAGTCCATGTACCAGTCGCCGGCGGCCACGCCCTCCGGGATGCGGTCGAACACGCCGGCCGCCAGGGCTGCGCCGGCCGTCGTCACCCGCAGGACGCCGTCGGCGCCGAGGCCGCGCCGGCGGTCGCACAGCGCGGCGACCGAGTCGGCGGCGAGGTCGATCCGCGCGTCGAGGTCGGGCAGCACGACGAAGTCGTTCTGCGTGCCGTGCCCCTTCGCGAACCTCATCCGACCAGGATAGGCGTCAACCTGCGCGGACGGCCGCCAGCACCGCCTCGGGGTTCCCCTCGGCCGCACCGTCCAGCCAGAGGATGCGGTGGTCCCGGCGGAACCACGACCGCTGCCGGCGCACGTACCGCCGCGTCCCGATGAACGTGCGCTCGCGGGCGGCGGTCAGCGCCTCGGCGCTCCCCCCGGCGTCGAGCGCCTCGAGCACCTGCGCGTAGCCGAGCGCGCGGGCTGCGGTGACCCCCTCGCGCAGCCCCCGCGCGGACAGCGTCGTCACCTCGTCGACGAGGCCCTGGTCGAACATCAGGTCGGTGCGCCGGGCGAGCCGGTCGTCGAGCACGGCGGTGTCCCAGTCCAGCCCGACGATGAGGGTGTCCCACCGGGGTTCGCCGATGGTGGGTGCGCTGGCCGCGAAGGGCAGGCCCGTCAGCTCGACCACCTCCAGCGCGCGCACGATGCGGCGGCCGTCCGTGGGCAGGATCGAGGCTGCGGCGTCGGCGTCGACCCGGGCCAGCTCCCCGTGCAGCGCGGCGACGCCCACCTCGGCGAGCCGGGCCTCCCACCGCGCCCGCACGTCCGGATCGGTCGCCGGGAACGCCCACTCGTCCAGCAGCGACTGCACGTAGAGCATGGACCCGCCGACGATGACCGGCACCGCACCGCGTGCGGCGATCGCCTCGACGTCGGCGGCGGCCGCCTGCTGGTAGTTCGCGACGGTCGCGGTCTCGGTGACGTCGAGGACGTCGAGCCGGTGGTGCGGGACGCCGCGGCGCTCGCCGACGGGCAGCTTCGCGGTGCCGATGTCCATGCCCCGGTACAGCTGCATGGCGTCGGCGTTGACGATCTCGCCGCCGAGCCGCTCGGCGACCTCCAGCGCGAGCGCCGACTTGCCCGTGCCGGTGGGCCCGACGATCGCGACCGGTCGCGTCATGGCCTCAGCACACCCACGAAGTACCCCACCCCGTACGGTGCGCCGCGGTACAGCTCGGTGGCCGACGCCGCGCGCTCGCCCAGCAGCCCGGCCAGCACCTGGTGGGCGACGCGACCAACGATGCGCGCGTCGGTCGCGGCCAGCGCGGCCGCGTCGCCGGCGGCGAGCGCGTCGTCTAGTGCGGCCTGCACCGGAATCGCATCGGGGTCGTGGCCGCCGGGAGCGGACGGGATCAGGGTGTTGGCGCCGTCGGCGACCACCAGCACGCCCACCGGCTCGGCGAGTGCGTCGACCTCGACGCGCAGCTTCCGACCCGCTGTCACGGCGGCGTCGGCGTCGAGTCCGGCGGCGTAGGCGCGGACCTCGGCGGCAGCACGCGGGTTCGCCTGCGCCCGAAGCCATCCCGCGATCAGGGCGCACAGCGGTAGGTCGCGCGGCTCGTCGGCGGGGTCGGGTCCCAGCGCGACGGGCACGTCCACGCCGTAGCCGGCGAAGGTGCCGCGGGCGGTCGCGGGGACGATCTCGCCGGTGTCCGCCACGCCGACCACCACCCAGCGGTCCGGCAGCCCGCGCGCCGCCCGGATCACCGCGTCCCGCAGGTCGACCAGTTCGGCCGCGGCGCCGGTGGCGAGTTCGGGTATCAGCACGGGCGCGGAGGGGACGACGGCGATGGCGCTCAGCACGTCTCCACGCTAGTCAGCGCCGCGGCCGGCGGGGTCCGCCATACCGGCGGCCTGCGTGTTGGCGGCCTCGCCGCGAGCGAGTGCCGCGGTCGCGAACACCATGACGCCGAAGGCGATCGACAGCGTGATCCAGCCCGCCTCGCCGGGCCGCAGCGCCTCCCCGAGGAGCACCACGCCCAGCACCGAACCGACGACGGGTTCGGTGACGGTCATCGTCGGCAGCGACGCGGTCAGCGCGCCCGCGCGGAACGCCGACTGCTGCCACGCCGTCCCCAGCACGGCGACCACCGCCGCCGCGTACATCTCGGGGGTCTTGAGCAGCTCCCACACCCCGTCGTCGAGCCGGTCCATCACGCCCTTGAGCAGGACGGCGAACATGCCCCAGAGCGCGCCCGACACCAGCGCCAGGAGCACCGCACCCGCCGACCCTGGCAGGAACCGCGCGGCGACCACGCAGACGACCATCGCCGGGACCAGCACCGCGAGCACCAGCGACCACGTCTCGACGTCGGCGCGCGACTGGCCCTCGGTCGGATTGCCGATGGTCACGATGACGGCGATGGCGACCGCGAGCAGTGCCGCCCACGTCCACTGGAAGCGCGTCACCGAACGGCCGGTGACGCGGGCGCTGATCGGCAGGGCGAACAGCAGCGACGTCACCATCACCGCCTGGACCAGCAGCACGGAGCCGAGCCCGAGCGCTGCGGCCTGGCAGGCGAACCCCGCCGCGGACACCCCGCTGCCCAGCCACCACTGCCCGTCCCGCAGCAGCCGGAGGAAGAGTTGCACGTGGCCGACGGGCTCGTCGGTGACGTCGTGCGCGGACCGCTGGTGGATGACGTCGCCGATCGCGATGAACAACGCCGCCGCGAGCGCGAGGAGCGCGGCGACGTCGGCACGGTTCACGTCCACACCGTCCTCCTCCCGGGCCCTCGGACCACCGATGACCGGCCCGCGAAGGTCGAGCCTAGGCAACCGCTCGTGCGAAGGCGTGCGCACGCCGCACGGCGACCTGTTTGAATAGCGGGCGAGACAGACGGCGCCGCGTCGCGCGGCAGGAGCGTGGACAGCCACGCAGAGTGCACGGAGATGACGGACATGACGATCAGCGAGTCAGGCGGAACACCCAAGCCCGCGCCCCGACCCGGACCCCCTCGGCCCGGCCCCAGGCCCGGACCCGCCGCGGCGGTGGCACCCGCTGCCCCGACCGTGGCGCCGACCGCGGATCCGCACCGGTTCGGCCGGGTGGACCCGGACGGCACGGTGTGGCTGATCACCTCGTCCGGCGAGCGGCAGATCGGGTCCTGGCAGGCCGGCGACACCGAGGCCGCCTATGCGCACTTCGGTCGCCGGTTCGACGACCTGCACACCGAGATCGCGCTGATGGAGCACCGGCTGTCGTCCGGCACCGGCGACGCCCGCAAGATCAAGACCGCCGCCGCCGCGCTGGCGGAGACGCTGCCCACCGCATCGGTGCTCGGCGACGTCGACGCACTCGCCGCGCGACTCGCGACCATCGTCGAGACGGCCGACTCCCACGCCAGCGAGGAAAGGCAGCGCCGCGACGAGCACCGCGCCGCGCAGACCGCGCGCAAGGAGGCCCTCGCCGTCGAGGCCGAGGAGATCGCCGCGTCGTCCACCCAGTGGAAGGCCTCCGGCGACCGACTCCGGGAGATCCTCGACGAGTGGCGGACCATCACCGGGCTCGACCGCAAGACCGACGACGCGCTGTGGAAGCGCTACTCGTCGGCGCGTGAGACGTTCAACCGCCGCCGCGGCTCGCACTTCGCCGAACTGGACCGCGAGCGGGCCGGCGTCCGGCAGGCCAAGGAGGCGCTCTGTGAGCGCGCCGAGGCACTCGCCGACTCGACCGACTGGGGACCCACCGGCGCGACGTTCCGCGACCTGCTGGTGCAGTGGAAGGCCGCGGGCCGGACCGCCAAGGACGTCGACGACGCGCTGTGGAAGCGCTTCAAGGGCGCGCAGGACAAGTTCTTCAAGGCGCGCAACGCCGTCAACGCCGAGCGCGACGCCGAGTTCGCGGGCAACGCCACCGCCAAGGAGGCCCTGCTCGCCCAGGCCGAGGCCATCGACCCGACCGACGTCGACGCCGCGCGGGCAGCGCTGCGGGCGATCGGCGACAAGTGGGATGCGATCGGCAAGGCGCCGCGCGACCGCGACGCCGACCTGGAACGCCGCCTGCGCAACATCGAGAAGAAGGTCCGCGACGCCGCGTCCACCGGGTGGACCGATCCGGAGGCCAAGGCCAGGGCCGATCAGTTCCGCGAGCGCGCCGAGCAGTTCGAACGCCAGGCGGAGAAGGCCGAGGCGGCCGGGCGCGCGAAGGACGCCGAGCAGGCCAGGACCAGCGCGGCGCAGTGGCGTCAGTGGGCCGAGACCGCCGTCGAGGCGCTCGGCAAGAAGCGCTAGCCGGTCGGCGGTCGGCCGGCGTCGCCGTCGTCCAGCAGGGTGGGCCGCTGCTGCTGGGCCACCATGCGGCGGCGCTCCTCCTCGGCCGCCAACTGCACGGCCGTGCGCGCCCACACCACGCGGATCCAGTGGAACGTCAGCAGGATGACCGCGACCCACGCCACCACCAGGCCGTAACTCGGGCCGGGATTCCCGTCGGAGACGGTCTGGCGCGACCACACCGCGAGCATGCCGATCGGGCATGCGATGGCCGATCCGGCGGCGGCGATCCAGGCCAGTGCCCAGCGGCGCGTCAGCAGGGCCAGCATCGAGAACCCGACGCCGAACACCAGGACGAGCCAGGTGAACACCCGCGACGGCAGCGCGACCGCTTCGCGGACGGCGGCGTCGCTGCCGACCAGCGCGTCGAACCCGCGGGCCGATCCGGTGTGCGGCAGCAGGAACGACAGCAGCAGCACGAACACCAGGATGGCGACGACGACCGCGCGGGCGCCCGGGTCGATCTCGCGTGACACGCGGCGTTCGGCGTCCTCGAGGTCGCCCTTGAAGTCGTCGAAGTCGCCTCCGGCGGAGGCGCCGCCGGTGGAGGCGCGGTCTTTGGTCACAGGCTGCATCCCGTCGAGAGGGGTTGGACGGCGGGCACACCGATGGCGGGCATGCCCAGACCGACGTTCGTGGTCACGCGCCGGCCGGCCTCGTGGCTGTCGCCGGCCCGGGTGCGCCGGTGGTCGACGACCTCGGCGTCGGCGGTCAGGTGGTGCGGCGCCGCGGCGGTCACGGTGGTGACCACCACGTCGCCGGGTCGCACGTCGCGGCCGCCGGGTGCGAAGTGCACCAGCCGGCCGTCTCGGGCCCGTCCGGACATCCGGGCGGTGGCGACGTCCTTGCGTCCCTCGCCGGCGGCGACGAGCAGTTCGACCTCGCGGCCGATCAGCGCGCGGTTCTCCTCGAGGGAGATCCGCTCCTGCAGGTCGACGAGCCGTTGATAGCGTTCCTGCACAACGGCTTTCGGCAGCTGATCCGGCAGGTCGGCCGCCGGCGTACCGGGCCGCCTGGAGTACTGGAAGGTGAAGGCGGTCGCGAAGCGGGACCGCTCGACCACGTCGAGGGTCGCCGCGAAGTCCTCCTCGGTCTCACCGGGGAAGCCGACGATGACGTCGGTGGTGATGGCGGCGTGCGGGATCGCGGCGCGGACCCGGTCGATGATGCCGAGGTAGCGCTCGGCGCGGTAGGAGCGGCGCATCGCCTTGAGCACGCGGTCGGAGCCGGATTGCAGCGGCATGTGCAGCGTGGGACACACGTTGGGCGTGACGGCCATGGCCTCGATGACGTCGTCGGTGAACTCGGCGGGGTGCGGTGAGGTGAACCGGACGCGCTCGAGGCCGTCGACCTCACCGCAGGCGCGCAGCAGCTTGGCGAAGGCGCCGCGGTCGCGGTCGAGGTGCGGATCGGCGAACGACACGCCGTAGGCGTTGACGTTCTGGCCCAGCAGCGTCACCTCGAGGACGCCCTGCTCGGCCAGCGCGCGCACCTCCGCCAGCACGTCGGAGGGGCTGCGGTCGACCTCCTTGCCGCGCAGCGCGGGCACGATGCAGAACGTGCAGGTGTTGTTGCATCCCACCGAGACCGACACCCACGCGGCGTAGGCCGATTCGCGCGTCGCGGGCAGCGCGGACGGGAACTCCCGCAGCGCGTCGGCGATCTCGACCTGCGCCTCGCGGTTGTGCCGCGCGCGCTCGAGCAGCACCGGCAGCGAGCCGATGTTGTGGGTGCCGAACACGACGTCGACCCAGGGCGCCTTGCGGAGCACCGCCTCGCGGTCCTTCTGCGCGAGGCAGCCACCCACCGCGATCTGCATGCGGGGATCGGACTGCTTGCGGGGGGCCAGGTGGCTGAGGTTGCCGTACAGCTTGTTGTCGGCGTTCTCGCGGACGGCACAGGTGTTGAACACCACCACGTCGGCGTCGATGCCGTCGGCGGCCCGACGGTAGCCGGCCTCCTCGAGCAGTCCCGCGAGTCGCTCGGAGTCGTGCACGTTCATCTGGCAGCCGTAGGTGCGAACCTGATAGGTGCGTCCCTCGACGTCCGCGTCGACCGCGGGTCCGACGCCGGCCGCCACCGAGGGGTCGCGCGTCATGGAGGAGGTCACCCATCAATGGTATCGGCGCCACCGACGACACCAAATTCCTCGGATTGCGCAGACCTCGGCGGTCTGGGCGTTACCTGGGTAAGGTCTGTCCGCATGGAATCGATGGGTCGCGGTCCGCGCCGGGGCGGTTCATGAGCGAACCGGCTTCCACCACCCAGCCGATGATCTCAATGCGGAACGTCGACAAGCACTTCGGCGAACTGCACGTCCTCAAGGACATCAACCTCGAGGTCGACCGTGGCCAGGTCGTCGTCGTCCTCGGCCCCTCGGGGTCGGGCAAGTCGACGCTCTGCCGCACCATCAACCGCCTCGAACCGATCGACTCGGGCACCATCGCCGTCGACGGTCAGCCGCTGCCTGCCGAGGGGCGCAAGCTCGCCGAACTGCGGTCCGAGGTCGGCATGGTGTTCCAGTCGTTCAACCTGTTCGCCCACAAGACGATCGTGGACAACGTCGCGCTCGCACCGATGAAGGTGCGCAAGAAGAACAAGGCCGAGGCCCGCGCGCACGCCATGACGCTGCTCGAGCGGGTCGGGGTGGCCAACCAGGCCGACAAGTACCCCGCCCAGCTGTCCGGCGGCCAACAGCAGCGCGTCGCCATCGCCCGGTCCCTCGCCATGAACCCCAAGGTGATGCTGTTCGACGAGCCGACCAGCGCCCTGGACCCCGAGATGATCAACGAGGTCCTCGCGGTCATGACGTCGCTGGCGTCGGACGGCATGACGATGGTCGTCGTCACCCACGAGATGGGGTTCGCCCGGCGGGCCTCGCACCGCGTCGTCTTCATGGCCGACGGGGCCATCGTCGAGGACGCGAAACCCGAAGAGTTCTTCTCCAACCCGAAATCCGATCGAGCCAAGGACTTCCTCGGCAAGATCCTCAACCACTGAGCATTGGCGAAAGGAAACATCACCGTGTCCTCCCCTAGGCCGTTCATCAAGATGGCCGCCGTCGTCGCGGTCGCCGTCGCACTGCCCCTGTCCCTCACCGCGTGTGGCGGCGGGAGTGGTTCCGACGAGGGCAAGATCGTCATCGGCACCAAGTTCGACCAGCCGGGTCTCGGCTTGAAGAACCCCGACGGCACCTACAGCGGGTTCGACGTCGACGTCGCCACCTACGTCGCGAAGGAACTGGGCTACGAGCCGGACAAGATCGAGTGGAAGGAATCACCGTCGAGCCAGCGCGAGACGCTGATCCAGAACGGCCAGGTCGACTACGTCGTGGCCACCTACTCGATCACCGATGCGCGCAAGGAGAAGGTGTCCTTCGCCGGGCCCTACCTGGTCACCGGTCAGAGCCTGCTCGTCAAGGCCGACAACACCGACATCACCGGCAAGGACTCGCTGGCCAACAACAAGAAGCTGTGCTCGGTGTCGGGTTCGACGCCGGCGCAGAAGATCAAGGACGAGTTCCCCAGCGTGCAGCTGCAGCAGTACGACACGTACTCGGCGTGCATCGAGGCGCTCAAGAACGGCGCCATCGACGCCGTGACCACGGACGAGGTGATCCTGGCGGGTTATGCCGCGCAGAGCCCCGGCGTGTTCAAGATCGTCGGCGACACCTTCTCCGAGGAGAACTACGGCATCGGCCTGAAGAAGGACGACACCGAGATGCAGACCAAGATCAACGACGCGCTGGCCAAGATGGAGTCCGACGGCGCGTGGGCGGCCGCGTTCGAGAAGAACCTCGGCCCCGCGGGCATCCCGACGCCCGCTCCGCCGGCGATCGCCAAGAGCTGACCCGGCGCTAGACGAGCTGATCAGGAGCCGGCGGATCTCACGTGGAGGTGTTCTCCGAGTATCGCGACCAGATCTTCGAGGCGTTCTGGACGACGATCCAGTTGACGGTGTTCTCCGCCGTCGGCGCCCTGATCCTCGGCACGCTGCTGGCCGCGATGCGGCTGTCGCCCGTGCCGATGCTGAACTGGCTCGGGACGTCGTACGTCAACGTCGTGCGCAACACGCCGCTGACGCTGATCATCCTGTTCTGCTCGTTCGGGTTGTCGCAGACGCTGGGCATCACGCTGGTGGACTCGCAGTCCACGACGTCGATCGAGGACAGCAACTTCCGGCTGGCGGTGCTCGGATTGACCGTCTACACGGCGTCGTTCGTCTGTGAGACCATCCGCTCCGGGGTGAACACCGTGCCGCTCGGACAGGCCGAGGCAGCTCGGTCGCTGGGCCTGTCGTTCGGACAGAACCTGCGAATCATCCTGCTGCCGCAGGCATTTCGCGCGGTGCTCATCCCGTTGGGGTCCGTGCTGATCGCGTTGACGAAGAACACGACCATCGCCTCGGCGATCGGCGTGGCCGAGGCCGCGCTGCTCATGAAGGAGATGATCGAGAACACGGCAGCGCTGCTCGTGATCGGCACGATCTTCGCCCTCGGGTTCATGGTGCTGACGCTGCCGCTGGGCCTGCTGTTCGGGTGGCTGGGCAAGAGATTGGCGGTCGCACGGTGATGAGCGCCTGCGCGAAGAACAGAGGGTCATGACGGGTTCATCGGTCCTCTTCGACGCGCCGGGCCCCCGCGCCCGGGTGCGCAACAGGATCATCAGCGCGATCACGGTCGTCGTCCTGCTGCTCGTCGCGGGGATCGTCCTCGCGCGCCTCAACAGCAAGGGGCAGTTGGACTCGGCGAAGTGGGAGCCGTTCCTCACCCCGGAGCTGTGGACCACCTACGTCCTTCCCGGCATCGAGGGCACGCTGACCGCGGCGGCCGTGTCGATCGTGCTGGCGCTGGTCCTCGGGTTCGTGCTGGGCGTCGGGCGGCTGTCGACGCACACGCCCATCCGGTGGCTGTGCTCGGTGATCGTCGAGGTCTTCCGCGCCATCCCGGTGCTGATCATGATGATCTTCGCGTACTTCCTCTTCGCGCTGTACGACGTGTTCCCGTCGAAGTACCTGGCACTGGCCGGCGTGATCACCGGTCTGACGCTCTACAACGGTGCCGTGATCGCGGAGATCGTGCGAGCGGGCGTCAACGCGCTGCCGCGCGGCCAGGCGGAGGCCGCCGAAGCGCTGGGCCTGCGGTGGAGTCAGACGATGCGGTCGATCCTCCTGCCACAGGCGGTGACGTCGATGCTGCCGGTGCTGGTGTCGCAGATGGTGGTGGTGCTCAAGGACACCGCGATCGGCTACCAGATCACGTTCGTCGAGATGGTGCGCCAGGGCACGGTGGTGGGCTCGTCGTACGGCAATTACGTGCCCGCCCTGATCGTCATCGCGCTGCTGATGATCAGCGTCAACTTCGCGCTGTCGGCGTTCGCGACCCGGCTGGAGGGCCGACTACGACGTTCACGCCGTGGGCCCGCTCCCCTCGCGAGCCAAGCCGTCGAGCAGGAGGGCGCGCCCGGCGCGAAGGCGGTCTAGCGCCGCCATGACCTCGACCATCGCCTTCGACATCCTCCCGGAGTCGATGCTGCGCAACGTCGTGGACGTGATGGCGCGCCTCGTCGAGGCGTGCGGGGCCGTGGTCATCGTGACCGGCGCGCTGGTCGCGATCGTCCGGTTCGTACTGGTGCTGGCACGCCGCGACGTGGTCGAATTCTCCTCCGTGCGGCTCACACTCGGCCGCTTCCTGGCACTGGGCCTGGAGTTCCAACTCGCGGCCGACGTGCTGCGGACGGCCATCTCGCCGTCGTTCGAGGAGATCGGCAAGCTGGCGGCGATCGCCGCGATCCGCACCGCCCTCAACTACTTCCTGGCCAAGGAGATCGCCCAGGAGCAGGCCGCCGTCGAGCGCGAGAGGGCCGCGGCGGCACCGCCGGACCCCACACCGCCGTGATCGCGGTCTCGTGGCTGGTGGCCGTGTCGGCGATCCTGCTGGCGGGGGCCGCGCTGGTGGTGTTCGGTCGGCCGGTGCTCGCGCTGCACGTGCTGCTCGACCTGTTCCTCGCCGCCGGCCTGCTGCGGCTCAGCGCCGACGCGTCGTGGCCGACGATCACGGCCACGGCGGGAGTGGTGGTGCTGCGCCGGGTGGTGACCCGGGGATTGGTGGCGGCGGACTACACCCGGCGCCGCTCCCGCTCGCCGGCCAATGCGACCTTGACGACGTCGAGCGCCATCGACTGCCCGTAGCCGCGTCGCGCGAGCATTCCGACCAGCCGCCGCATCACCTTGGCCTCGGAGGCCTCGTCGTCGAACCGTTCCCGCCGGAGCCGGTCGGCCACCAGCTGTTCGGCACGCACGCGTTCGGTGTCGGCGTCGATTCCCGCCAGGGCGTCCTCGATGATCTCCTTGTCGACGCCCTTGGTGCGCAATTCGGCAGCCAGGGCGCGGCGTCCCTTGCCCGCGTTGACCTGTCGGGACCGCACCCACTGCTCGGCGAAGTCCTCGTCGTCGATCAGACCGACGTCGGTCAACCGGTCGAGCGAGCGGGCGATCTCCTCCTCGGCGAAGCCGCGACCGGCCAGCTTGGTCGCCAGTTCGGCGCGGGTGCGTGCCCGCACGGTGAGCAGGCGCAGGCAGATCGCCCGCGCCTGCTCGTCGCGCGACGGGGAATCCGCCGGATCAGAAGTCGACGGGAGCGGGAAGGACGTCATCGTCGTTGGTCAACACGGCACCGATGCCGAGCTTCTCCTTGATCTTCTTCTCGATCTCCGCGGCGGTCTCCGGGTTCTCCATCAGGAAGTTACGGGCGTTCTCCTTGCCCTGCCCCAGCTGCTCGCCCTCGTAGGTGAACCAGGAGCCCGACTTGCGGACGAAGCCGTGCTCGACGCCCATGTCGATGAGCGAGCCCTCCTTGGAGATGCCCTTGCCGTACAGAATGTCGAACTCGGCCTGCTTGAACGGCGGCGCCATCTTGTTCTTGACGATCTTGCAGCGCGTCCGGTTGCCGACCGCGTCGGTGCCGTCCTTGAGGGTCTCGATGCGACGCACGTCGAGACGCACCGAGGCGTAGAACTTCAGCGCCTTGCCGCCCGTGGTGGTCTCCGGCGAGCCGAACATCACGCCGATCTTCTCGCGCAGCTGGTTGATGAAGATCGCCGTCGTGTTCGAATTGCTCAGGGCGCCGGTGATCTTGCGCAGCGCCTGGCTCATCAGGCGGGCCTGCAGACCGACGTGGCTGTCGCCCATCTCGCCCTCGATCTCGGCGCGGGGCACGAGTGCGGCGACCGAGTCGATGACCAGGATGTCGAGCGCGCCCGACCGGATCAGCATGTCGGCGATCTCGAGGGCCTGCTCACCGGTGTCCGGCTGGCTGACCAGCAGGGAGTCGGTGTCGACACCCAGCCTCTTGGCGTAGTCGGGGTCGAGCGCGTGCTCGGCGTCGATGAACGCCGCGATGCCGCCTGCGGCCTGGGCGTTGGCCACCGCGTGCAGGGCGACGGTGGTCTTGCCCGACGACTCCGGGCCGTAGATCTCGACGACTCGGCCGCGCGGCAGACCGCCGATGCCGAGCGCCACGTCGAGCGCGATCGATCCGGTCGGGATGACCGAGATCGGCTGGCGCACCTCCTCGCCGAGGCGCATCACCGAGCCCTTGCCGTGACTCTTCTCGATCTGCGCGAGGGCCAGCTCTAGGGCCTTCTCGCGATCCGGTGCTTGCGGCATGGTGTGTCTCCGTCCTGGTGGGTTCTCGATCGGTTTCCGATCGGTTGGCCGCGACGTTAGAGGAGGCCACCGACAAGTCCCGCGTTCGAACGATTCCCACAGTAGACGAACACGTGTTCGATTCAAGTGGACACGCCGTCGGACCCGCCGACGTCAGACCGGGACGGTCGTCACCACTCGTCGCGCGGCACGTCGAAGTCCGCGCACAGCGCGCGCCACACGTCCCGGGGCTCGACGCCGGCCTCGATGGCCTGGGCGGACGTGCGCCCGTCCAGCGCGCTCAGCACGTGGTCGACGAGCAGCGAGGTGGCCCGCACCTCACCGAACCGCTCGTAGACCAGCTCGTGGAATTCCGTCAACCGCACGCCCACCAACTTACCGAGCGACCCCGAGCGCGTCATGGCACACCCGTACCGGATCGGCGACGCGGTCGGCGTCGTCGCCGGCCCGCCGCGCGGCGTCCCGGTAGCGCGGATGGGCGAGCACGTCGGCCACCCTGGCCACCAGCGCCTCCTCGCCCAGGGGTCGGATCAGCTCCGCACTCCCCTGCCGCACAAGGCGATTGGCGATCTCCCACTGGTCTCCCCCGCCGGGCACCACGACCATCGGCACGCCGGCCAGCAGCGTCTTGGCCACCATGCCGTGCCCGCCGCCGCAGATCACCAGGTCCGCCCGGCGCAGCAGTTCGTCCTGCCTGCCCAGCCCGACGACCGCCCACGGCGGCACCGTCACGTCCGCGCCGCCGAGCCGCGACACCACCACCCGCGACCCCGCGGGCAGCGTCCGACCCGGGACCAGCGTGCGCAGCGCGAGTTCGGCGAGACCCTCCGTGCCCGTCGTCGCGGTCGACGGCGCGACCAGGACCACGGGCCCGTCGCCGGCGGGTACCTCGAGTACCGCGTCGGTGGGCTCGAAGTGCAGCGGGCCGACCACGACGGCCTCGGCGGGCCAGTCCGGGCGGTCCACCTCGAGAGCCGGCAGCGTCGCGATCAGGCGTCGCGCCGGACCCGGATCCGCGGCGGGCAGCCCGATGCCGATCCGCGCCGACGTCCGCTGCGCCAGACCCTGGCGGACCGATCGCGCCGACAGCGTGCGCATGACGGCGTCGCGGAGATGACCCCGCACTCCCGTCCCCGGCGCCAGTCCGCTGCCGATCGGTGGCAGCCCCTTCGACGGCCGGTACAGCGGATGGGGGTTCAGCTCCACCCAGGGCAGACCGATCATCTCGGCGGCCATGCCACCGCACGCCGTGATGACGTCCGAGACGATCAGGTCCGGGGCGAGGTCGCGCAACCGTGGCTCGTTCAGCGCCGCCATCGTGGCCGCGCGACGGTGGATCTTGGCGCCGGCGTCGGTGTCGTCGTCGGCGTCGGTGGCGTCGAGGCCCGCCAGCTCGACGGCGTCGATGCCCGCCGCTCGGGCGGTCTCCAGCCACTGCCTGCCGGTCAGCAGCGTGGGACGGTCGCCGGCGGCGAGGAACCGCAGACACAGCGCGATGGCCGGGAACGCGTGCCCCGGATCGGGACCGGCCACGACCGCGACGTGCATCGGCCTACCCTGCCACAGCCCGCGTGACTACTCTTCGAGTCATGAGCGAGCAGACATCGGCGTTGACCAACACGACCAACGCACGCATCGTGGAGAGGTTCCTCTTCGCCCTGTCCGACCAGGACTTCGCCACGGCCGACGACCTTCTCGCCGACGACGTCGCCTATCAGAACGTCGGCCTCCCGACGATCCACGGCCGCGCCCGCGTCGTGAAGCTGCTGAGCGGCATGGAGGGGCGGATGGCGTTCGAGGTGAAGTTCCACCGCAACGTCGCCGAGGGCACGACCGTGCTCAACGAGCGCACCGACGCCCTGGTGCTGGGACCGCTGCGCATGCAGTTCTGGGTGTGCGGCGTCTTCGAGATCCGCGACGGCAAGATCACGCTGTGGCGGGACTACTTCGACTTCTTCGACTTCACCAAGTCGTTCGTGCGGGGCCTGGCCGGGATCGCGATCCCGGCGCTCCGACCCGCCATGTGACCCGGGGTCAGGCGCCGCGCAGGTGGCCCAGCTCGTCGAACGCGTGCGCCCACCCGGCGAGCCGGTCGGTGGCCGACACCAGTTCCCGGCGGTAGCGGTCGGCCGACATCGCCGACGTCGACATCGAGCCGCTGTTCGCCGCCGACACCAGCCGGGCCGCCGCCGTCACCATCTCGTCGTACTGCCGCGCGCCGGTGTGCAATTGGCCGGTGAACGCGCCGATCGTCGGCGCCAGGTGCGCCCGCGCCTGGGGCGCCGAGGCGATCGCGCGTTCCATCGACACGATCTCCGTGGCGGTCGACGCCATGGCCGCCGAGGTCTGGTTGGCGGCCTCGGTGATCTCGCGCAGTTCGTCGGGCGGCAGCATCCGGCCGCGCTCCATCACGCCCAGCAGCGAGAACAGGCCGCGCTCGGCGGATGCCAGCGACGCCATCGGCTGACGCGCCGCCGAACCCCACTGCGGGAGGCGGCGACTCGGACGCTCCGCGGGCAGCGGCGCCCGCTTCAGCCAGCGGTACCGGGAGAACGCCAACGTCGCGAGGAACGCCGCACCCACCGCGATCGGGCTGGGGATCAGCAGCGCCCAGGCCGGCGTGCTCCACGACGCCAGGACCAGGGTCACCGCCACCCAGAACGCCGTCGCGAACGCGAAGAACACCGTCGCACGCAACGCCCACCGCCGCTTCCGCAGCAGCTTCGCACGGGGGTCGGCCGCCGCGCCGAGGCGCTGCGCCGCCACGTCGGACCACTCGGCGGCGGTGTCCACACCGCGTTGCAGCAGCGTCGTCCAGGTACGACTTCGGGCGTTCGGCATGAGGCAGACCGTTCGTGAAAGTTACTGTGACAGCGGAGGTTCCGGCGCCGCCGCGGGCGGGTTGACCGCCGGCGTCGCCGGGTTGGTGGCCGAGGTGCCGGTGCCGAGCGAGTCGCCGCGCATCGAGGCGCGGATCTGCTCCAGCCGGCTGTGACCGGCCATCTGGACGCTGGCCTGCTGGACTTCCTGCATCCGACCCTGCACCGAGTTCTGCGCCAGCTCGGCGGCACCCATCGCGTTGGCGTAGCGGCGTTCGATCTTCTGCCGCACCTCGTCGAGGCTGGGCGTGGTGCCCGGCGCGGACAGCTCGCCCATCGACTGCAGCGAAGCGCTGACCTGCTCCTGCATCTTGGCCTGCTCGAGCTGGCTCAGCAGCTTGCTTCGCTCGGCGATCTTCTGCTGCAGCATCATCGCGTTCTGCTCGACGGCCTTCTTCGCCTGACCGGCGGCCTGCAGGGCCTGATCGTGCAGACCCTTGAGGTCCTCGACGCTCTGCTCGGCGGTGACGAGCTGCGCGGCGAACGCCTCGGCGGCGTTGGTGTACTCGGTCGCCTTGGCCGCGTCACCCGAGGAGGCGGCCTGGTCGGCCAGCGTGAGCGCCTGACGGACGTTGACCTGGAGCTTCTCGATGTCGGCGAGCTGACGGTTCAGCCGCATCTCGAGCTGGCGCTGATTGCCGATGACCTGCGCGGCCTGCTGCGTCAGCGCCTGGTGCTGGCGCTGCGCGTCCTCGATGGCCTGCTGGATCTGCACCTTCGGGTCCGCGTACTCGTCGACCTTGGAGCTGAACAGCGCCATGAGGTACTTCCAGCCCTTGACGAAAGGATTGGCCATGAGTGCATTCCCGCCTTATGAGTCGATGTCGTGTCGTTCGTGCCTGCAGGATCGGGGGTCGCCCGCCCGCCTGCGTTACGTGCCAACCTATCGGTTTCGCGCAGACGACTACACCCCTGCGGTCGATTCGCCGGTGCGGACGGGCCTGCGCGCGTGGCGCTAGGCGACGGCCATGGTGACGGCGTGCGGGATGACGACCTTGGTCGTGACGTCGACGATCCCCGCACCCGTCGCGCCCGCGACCGGCCGTTCCTCGCGCTCGAGCACCTGGCCGGCGTCGGTCAGCACCCGCGACAGCGGCACCTCGAGCGCGGTGCAGATGGCGCCGAGCAGTTCGCTCGAGGCCTCCTTGCGACCGCGCTCCACCTCCGACAGGTATCCGAGGCTCACCCGGGCGTCGTCGGACACCTCGCGCAGCGTGCGCCCCTGAGCGGTCCTGGCTTGACGCAATACGTCGCCGATCACTTCACGCAGCAATGCAGTCATCGGAGGCTCCTTCGGCTCGAACGCTTGGCGGTCATCTCTGAAGTGAAACGCCCACACGCGTCGGTTTGGTTCCCGACCGGTCGCAGAGATCCGAAGACGTCACGCCGTGCGGGCGCCCCGCACGGCGGACAGCAGGTAGTCCAGGCCCGTGAGCACGGTCAGCACCACCGCAGCGATCATCAGGACCCAGGCGGCGGCCAGCCACGCGCCGGTGAGCGGCAGCACGAACAGGCCGATGGCGACCGCCTGGACGAGGGTCTTGAGCTTGCCGCCGCGGCTGGCGGGGATCACGCCTCGCCGGATGACGACGAGCCGCAGGATGGTGACCGCCACCTCACGCAGCAGGATCACCACGGTGACCCACCACGGCAGGTCGCCGAGCATCGACAGCCCGATCAACGCCGCGCCGATCAGCGCCTTGTCGGCGATCGGGTCGGCCAGCTTGCCGAACTCCGTCACCATCCCGTAGCTGCGGGCGATCTCGCCGTCGAGCCGGTCGGTGATGACGGCGGCGGTGAACACTATGAAAGCGACCACTCGCCAGAACGTTTCGTGGCCGTCGCCGACGAACAGGGCGGCCAGGAACACCGGCACCAGGACGATGCGCAACCCGGTGAGCATGTTGGCGACGTTGACGACGCTGACGTGCGGAACCACTGGATTGCTCTCAGACTGGCTCTGCACCGCATCAGAATATCCGTTGCCGGGACCGATACCCTCCACCTGTGAGCGAGGCACCCGAAAGCGACGCGTTGGTGGTCCGCCGCGCCCGCACGTCCGACGTTCCGCGGATCAAGGAACTCGTCGACATCTACGCGGGCAGGATCCTGCTCGAGAAGAACCTCGTCACCCTCTACGAGGCGGTCCAAGAGTTCTGGGTGGCCGAGGTCGACGGCGAGGTCGTGGGCTGCGGCGCATTGCACGTCCTGTGGTCCGACCTCGGCGAGGTGCGCACCGTCGCGGCGCATCCGAAGGTGCGGGGCAGGGGTGTCGGCCACGCCGTCGTCGAGTGTCTGCTCGACGTCGCCCGTGAGCTTCGTCTCGAACGGATCTTCGTGCTGACCTTCGAGACGGATTTTTTCTCGGCGCACGGCTTCGAGGAGATCGACGGCACGCCGGTCACCGCCGAGGTGTACGAGGAGATGTGTCGCTCCTACGACATCGGCGTGGCGGAGTTCCTCGACCTGTCGTACGTGAAGCCGAACACGCTCGGCAACACGCGGATGCTGCTGCACCTCTGACGGGGTGCCGCCGCTAGAAGTCGGGCTCCTCGTCCCCGCCGCCCGCGTCGGAGCCACCGCGGATGAGCGCGAGCGTGCCGGCCAGTTCGTCGGGCTTGACGAGCACCTCGCGCGCCTTGGACCCCTCGGACGGCCCGACGATCTGCCGGGTCTCCATGAGGTCCATCAGGCGGCCCGCCTTCGCGAAGCCCACCCGCAGCTTGCGCTGGAGCATCGAGGTGGAGCCGAACTGCGACGACACGACGAGTTCGACGGCCTGCAGCAGGACGTCCATGTCGTCGCCGATGTCGGGGTCGACGTCGGTGCGCTCGCCGCTGGGCTTGGCCGCGGTGACGCCGTCGATGAACTCCGGCTCCGCCTGCGCCTTGGTGGCCTCGACGACGGCGTGGATTTCCTCGTCGCTGATGTAGGCGCCCTGCAGACGGGTCGGCTTGTTGGCGCCCATCGGCAGGAACAGGCCGTCGCCCATGCCGATGAGCTTCTCGGCGCCGGGCTGGTCGAGGATGACGCGGCTGTCGGTGAGCGACGAGGTGGCGAACGCCAGCCGCGACGGCACGTTGGTCTTGATCAGGCCGGTGACGACGTCGACGGACGGACGCTGCGTGGCGAGCACCAGGTGGATGCCGGCGGCGCGCGCCTTCTGCGTGATCCGCACGATGGCCTCCTCGACGTCGCGGGGCGCCGTCATCATCAGGTCGGCCAGCTCGTCGACGATCGCGAGGATGTAGGGGTACGGCTTGTACACCCGCTCGCTGCCCAGCGGCGTGGTGATCTCACCGGAGCGCACCTTCTCGTTGAACACGTCGATGTGCCGCACCCGCGACGCCTGCATGTCCTGGTAGCGCTGCTCCATCTCCTCGACGAGCCACGTCAGTGCCGCCGCAGCCTTCTTCGGCTGCGTGATGATCGGGGTGATGAGGTGCGGGATGCCCTCGTACGGCGTCAGCTCGACCATCTTCGGGTCGATCAGGATCATTCTGACCTCGTCGGGCGTGGCACGCGTCAGCAGCGACACCAGCATGGAGTTGACGAAGCTGGACTTGCCCGAGCCCGTCGACCCCGCGACCAACAGGTGCGGCATCTTCGCCAGGTTCGCCGAGATCATCTCGCCCTCGATGTCCTTGCCGAGGCCGATGACCAGCGGATGGTGGTCGCTGCGGGTCACCGGATCGGTGAGGACGTCGGCCAGGCGGACCATCTCGCGGTCGATGTTGGGCACCTCGATGCCGACGGCGGACTTGCCCGGGATGGGCGCCAGCATGCGGACGCTCTCGGTGGCCACGGCGTAGGCGATGTTGCGCTGCAGCGCGGTGATCTTCTCGACCTTGACGCCGGGGCCGAGTTCGACCTCGTAGCGCGTGACGGTGGGCCCGCGGGTGCATCCGGTGACCGCCGCGTCGACCTTGAACTGCTCGAGGACCGAGTTGATCGAGTCCATCATCTTGTCGTTGGCGGCGCTGCGCCGCTTGGGCGGATCGCCGGCGACGAGGAGGTCCAGCGCGGGCAGCACGTACGACCCGTCGACGACGCGGTCGATGACCAACGTCTCCTGCTTCTTGGGCGCGGGTGCGGGCTCGGCGTCGGCGACCGGCGCCGGCGTCCTCTTCCGGCGGACGGGCGCGGGCGCCGGTGCCGGCTCGGGCGCCGTGGGCGTCTCGTCGTCGAGCGGGTAGTTGTCGAGTGGGGTGCCAGAGGTGGGCTTGCTTGCCCCCGGCCATGCGGCCGCCTCGTCACCGCGGTAGCCGGCGGGATCGTCGTAGTAGCCGTCGGAGAAGTCGTCGACCGCGGCGGCGGGACGGTCGGCGTCCTGCTCGTCGACGTACTCGTCCTCGTCGTAGTAGTCGTCGTCGTCGCGGTAGCCGGCGCCGAACAGTTCGCGCAGGGCCGTGGGCACCTCGCGGATGGTGGTCCCGGTGAGCAGCAGTACGCCGAAGAGCGCCGCCATGACGAGCAGGGGTGCGGCAATCCAGGGGGTCAGGCCGTCGGACAGCGGTCCCCCGATGGCGAACCCGACGAAGCCGGCGGCGTCGCGCCGCGCGGTCGGATCCGCGGGCGAGTCCGACCACAGGTGCCAGAGGCCGAGCACCGGCAGCGCGATCATCGCGGTGCCGAGGATCAGGCGCGGACGCGTCTCGGGTTGCGGCTCGGTCCGCATGAGGACGACGGCGATGACGGCCAGTGCGATCGGGACCAGGACCACCGCGGCACCGATGACGGTGCGCACCGCGGTGTCGATCCAGCCGCCGACCGGACGTGCTGCGTCGAACCACGAGCTGGCGGCGACGACGACGGCGAGGCCCAGCAGGGCGAGCGCGATTCCGTCGCGACGGTGTCCCGGTTCGAGGTCGCGGGCGCGGCCGATCGACCGCGCCGTGCTGCCCGCCCCCTTGGCGAGCACGAGCCAGCCGGCTCGGGCGCCCCTGCCGACGGCTGCCCCCGCCGTCCCGACGGCTGCGCCGGAGCTGCTCCGCTTGGCCGGCTTGCGGCGCGGCGGCGCGGGCTTCTTCTTCGGCGGGGCCGGTCGAGCCGCATTCCGCGCACCCGCCCCTGAGCTGGGCTTTCGCGATCCCGAGCGGCTCACGGTCTTACTTGCCATGCGGGTAAGACTAGTCGCAGGCAACCCATTTGCACCATCAGCCACACAGGTAACAAACGGCTAACCATCGGACTACGAAATGCGCGGCGCTGCGGCGTGGCGCCCCACCTGCGGACGACCCGAACGTGCTCAGCGTCACCGATCGGTAACACGACGGATTCCGTCGTCGCCGCTACTGTCGGAGCCGTGAGCCAGCAGACGGAATCCCGCCATGTTAAGCCCTTGTTACACAATGTCTTTCGCTATGACGTTCCCGCCTCACTGGTCGTGTTCCTCGTGGCGCTGCCGTTGTCGATCGGCATCGCCGTCGCCTCCGGGGCACCCGTGGTCGCAGGCCTGATCGCCGCCATCGTCGGCGGCATCGTCTGCGCCGTCGTCGGTGGGTCGCCGTTGCAGGTCAGCGGTCCCGCCGCGGGACTGACGGTCGTCGTCGCCGAACTCGTCGCCCAGTTCGGCTGGAAGGCGACGTGCGCGATCACCGCCGCCGCAGGCGTGGCGCAGATCCTGCTGGGGCTGAGCCGGATCGCCCGCGCCGCCCTCGCCATCGCCCCGATCGTCGTGCACGCCATGCTCGCGGGCATCGGCATCACCATCGCGCTGCAGCAGGTGCACGTCCTGCTCGGCGGCGGGCCCCGGAGCAACGCCTGGGCGAACCTCACCGCACTGCCCGGCGAACTGGCCTCACCGCAGTGGTCGGAGGTGCTCATCGGCGGGCTGGTGATCGCCATCATGCTGTCGTGGCGCTTCGTGCCCTCCGCGGTCCGCGTGATCCCCGCGGCGCTGGTCGCGATCGTGGTCGCCACTGCGGTCAGCTACCTGCCCGGCCTGGGCACCGATCGCATCGCGCTCGACGAGTCCGTGATCGACGCGATCGGCCTGCCCGAGATGCCGCAGGGTTCGTGGAGCGTGATCGCCATGGCCGTGCTCACCGTGGCGCTCATCGCCAGCGTGGAGAGCCTGCTCTCGGCCAGCGCGGTCGACAAGATGCACAGCGGCGTCCGCACCGACTTCAACCGGGAACTGGTCGGCCAGGGCACGGCGAACGTGTCGTCCGGCCTGCTCGGCGGGCTGCCGATCACCGGCGTGATCGTCCGCAGCACCGCGAACGTCACCGCCGGCGCCAAGACCCGGGCGTCGGCCGCCCTGCACGGCGTGTGGCTCCTGCTGTTCTCCGTGTTCCTCGTCAACGTCGTCGAGATGATCCCCAACGCCGCACTCGCGGGCCTGCTGATCGTCATCGGCGTCCAGCTGGTCAAGCTCGCGCACATCGACCTGGCGCGGCGCACCGGGGAGCTGATCATCTACGGCGTGACCCTGGTGGCGGTCGTCTTCCTCAACCTGCTCGAGGGCGTCCTGATCGGGCTCGTCCTCGCGATCGCGATCGCCGCGTGGCGCATCGTCCGGGTGTCGATCGTGGCCGAGGACCTCACCAACCGGATCGGGGCCGGCGGGCCGCCACGGTGGCACGTCGCCATCACCGGGTCGTGCAGCTTCCTCGCACTCCCCCGCCTCACGGCCGCACTCGCCACCATCCCGCCCGGCGCCGAGACCTCCATCGACCTCAACGTCGACTATCTCGACCACGCCGCGCTCGACACGCTCGACGAGTGGATCCGGCAGCGCCGCGCCAACGGCGACGAGGTCACCGTCACCGAGACCGGCACCGCCCGAATGGAGTTCGCGCACGCCCAGCCACCGCGTCGCAACACCGAAGGGCGTCGGGTGATCTCGGCCCTGCGCCAGATCCTGCCCCCGCAGTTCGCGGGCGGCGTCGACCGCTTCAGCAGCGGGCTGGCCCCGCTGCTGCGCGACAACGCCAACAGCGCGGCCTCCGACCACGATCCGCACACGATGCTGCTGACGTGCGCCGACGCCCGCATCCTGCCGAACCTCATCACCGACAGCGCACCCGGTGAACTGCTCAACGTGCGCAACGTCGGCAACCTGGTCGGCGGCGATCTGTCGGTGGAATCCGCACTGAGCTACGCGGTGGGGCGCCTGTCGGTGTCGACCATCGCGATCTGCGGCCATTCGGGCTGCGACGCCATGCACGACCTGATGCACGGTTCCGCCGACGGGTCCGTCGGTCGCTGGCTCGACCTGGGCGCCGACAGCCTCGCCGCGTTCCGCGACTACCACCCCGTCGCGAAGGCGGCGGCCGACGCCGGCTTCGTCGGCGCCGACCAGCTGAGCGTCGTCAACGTCGCCACGCAGGTGCAGGCCGTGCAGCGGCACCCCCAGGTGGCCGAACGCCTCGCCGAGGGCACGGTGACCGTCGTCGGGCTGTTCCTCGACCTGGCGTCGGCCCGGCTCTACCTCGTCGGGGCCGACGAGATCACCGAGATCGACCAGCGCGGAGCCGGTGTCGCCGGCGTCGAGGAGGTCGTCGGGTGAGGTCGCCCGTCCCTCGGTAAGGTGTGCGCCGGATCACTCGCCGGAGAGTATGAGGAGCACCAATGCCCGTCGTCGTCGTCGCCACCATGACCGCCAAGCCCGAATCCGTCGACGCGGTGCGCGACGCCTGCACGACGGCGATCGAGGCGGTGCACGGCGAGCCCGGCTGTGAGCTGTACTCCCTGCACGAGGCCAACGGCACCTTCGTCTTCGTCGAGCAGTGGGCCGACGAGGAGGCGCTGAAGGTGCACAGCACCGCACCCGCGATCGGCGCACTGTTCGGCGCGATCGGTGAGCTGCTCGACGGCGCACCCGACATCAAGATGCTGACGCCGGTGGTGGCCGGCGATCCCGCCAAGGGCCGGCTGCGTCCCTGACGTGGCTGCGCCCGACGGCCCGCTGACGGGCAAGGTCGCCTTCATCACCGGTGCGGCCCGCGGACAGGGTCGTGCACACGCGGTACGGCTGGCGTCGGACGGCGCCGACGTCATCGCCGTCGACCTCTGCGACCAGATCGCCTCGGTCCCCTACCCGATGGCCACGCCCGACGACATGGCCGCGACGGTGAAGCTCGTCGAGGACACCGGTGCGCGGATCGTCGCGGCCCATGCCGACGTGCGCGACCGCGACGCGCTCAAGGCCGCGCTGCGGGCGGGCGTCGACGAGCTGGGTGGCCGGCTGGACATCGTCATCGCCAATGCGGGCATCGCACCGATGGCGGGTGAGAACGCCTGGCACGACGTGATCGACGTGAACCTCACCGGCGTCCACCACACCGTCGACGTCTCGATGCGTCCGATGATCAAGGCAGGCAACGGCGGTGCGATCGTCCTGATCAGCTCGGTCATGGGACTCGTCGGTCTTGCGTCGCCGTTCGCCGGCTCGATCGGCTACGCGGCCGCCAAACACGGCGTCGTCGGACTGATGCGCTCGTACGCGAATCTGCTGGGGCCACAGGGCATCCGGGTCAACTCGGTGCACCCCGCGGGGGTGCGGACCCCGATGATCGACAACGAGTTCACCCGGCAGTGGCTCAGCGAGATGACCGGCGCCGAGGAGGGGTCGCAGACCATGGCGAGCGCGGCCAACATGGAGACCGTCGAGCCGGAGGTCATCGCCGACACCGTCGCGTGGCTGGTGTCGGACACCGGCAAGCACATCTCGGGGGTCGCCCTGCCCGTCGACGACGGGTTCGTCAACAAGCGTTAGGACCGGCCCGCCAGCTCCAGGGCGGCGTCGAGGATCGTCTGCTCGGACAGCAGCACCTCGAGGGCCGCGTCGCCGAGAGGGATGAAGCTGTCGTGGCTGGCGACCCGGGCCATCGCGCCGCGGAAGCCGCCGTCGATCAGCGCGGTCAGGACGCCCTCGCTGACGCCGCCGCTGCGCCGGGTCTCGTCGACCACCAGCACCCGCCCCGTCGCCGCGGCCTCGGCGAGCACGTCGGCCACCGGCAGCGGCGCGAGCCAGCGCAGATCGACCACCCGGGCCGCGACGTCGTGCTCCGCCAGCGTGCGGGCCACCCGCAGGCTCATCGGCACGCCGTTGCCGAACGTGAGGATGGTCAGGTCGCCGCCGTCACCGTAGGTGCGGGCGCGGCCGATCGGCACCACACCGCCGGAATCCGTTGCCAGCCAACCGTCGTCGCCGTCGGAGTGCAGATCGCGGGTGTGGTACAGCGCGATCGGTTCGAGGTATACGCAGACCAGGCCGGCGGTGCGCGCCGCGACGACGCA
Source organism: Mycobacterium sp. PTI7 (assembly GCF_056679845.1). Lineage (NCBI taxonomy): Bacteria > Bacillati > Actinomycetota > Actinomycetes > Mycobacteriales > Mycobacteriaceae > Mycobacterium > Mycobacterium sp. PTI7. Next base: position 1,313,074 of record NZ_CM155252.1, on the reverse strand, counting down.
CGACCGCAGCATCGCCGCGGCGTCGTCGGGCCGCGACGGCGAGGCGACCACCACGCCGGGGATGTCGCGGATGGCGGTGATCGAGTCGTCGTTGTGGAAGTGCCCGCCGAAGCCCTTCTGGTACCCGTACCCCGCGATGCGCACCACCATCGGATTCCGGTACTGGCGGTTGGAGAAGAACTGCAGTGTCGCGCCCTCGCCGCGAATCTGGTCGGCGGCGTTGTGCAGGTAGGCCAGGTACTGGATCTCCGGGATCGGCAGCATCCCGGAGACGCCCGCGCCCAGCGCGAGCCCGAGGATCGACTGCTCGTCCAGCAGTGTGTCGAACACCCGTGCCGTGCCGAACGCCGCCTGCAACCCCCGGGTCACCCCGTAGACGCCGCCCTTGCGCGCGACGTCCTCGCCGAACACCAGGGCGTCCCGGCTGTCGGCCAGGATCCCGTGCAGCGCGCCGTTGATGGCCTGCGCCAACGTCATCGGCGCACCGTCGCCACCGGCCGGCGCAGTCCGCGCACCCGCCTCGGTGGCGGCGACGGCCTCGTCGAGCGCGTCCCGCAGCGGCGTCATCACCGCGGCCGCGCTATCCAGCTGATCGAGTTCGGCGACCTCGCGGGCGATGTCGAGCACCGCGGTGCGCTTCGCCTCGTAGGCGTCGAGCACGTCCGCCGGTGTCAGCACACCGGCATCGATCAGGAGGCGCGCGGTGCCCAGCAGCGGGTCCCGGGCGTAGTCGGCGGTGATGTCGCTCGGCGTGCGGTAGGAGGGCTCGTAGTCCGAGCCGGCGTGCCCCATCAGCCGCACCGTCCGCAGGTGCAGGAACGCGGGCCGCCGCTGCGTCCGTACGAAGGCGGCTGCCTCCGCGGCCGTCGCGAGCACGGCGGGCAGATCGGCGCCGTCGGCGGAGAAGTACTGCAGGCCTTCGCGATTCGAGTAGGTCCGCGCGATCCAACCCTGCGGCGTCCTGGTGCTGATGCCGATGCCGTTGTCCTCGCACAGCAGCAGCAGCGGCATCGGAAGCCCCTGGTAGGCGGTGTGCATGGCGGCGTTGATGGCGCCCACCGCGGTCGAGTGGTTCGCCGACGCATCTCCGAAGCTGCACACCGTCACGGCATCCGACGGCCATGCCGACTCGACGCCCAGCTTGCGCGCCCGCGCGATCGAGAACGCCACGCCCAGCGCCCGCGGCAGGTGTGAGGCGATCGTCGACGTCTGCGGGATCACGGCGAGGTCGTGCCGTCCGAACACCTTGTGCCGACCACCGGAGATCGGTTCCTCCGTCGCGGCGACCAGACCGAGCAGCACGTCGCGCAGGGCGTCACTGCCCGACTGCTGCTGAGCCCGGGCGAGGAAGAAGCCACCCGAACGGTAGTGCAGCAGAGCGGGATCGGTGGGTCGCAGCGCCGCGGCCACCGCCGCGTTGCTCTCGTGACCGGACGAGCCGATGGTGTAGAAGCCCTTGCCCTTCGACCGCAGCCAGCGCGCGGCCAGATCGAGGTGGCGGCTGCCCAGTTGTGCGTCGAACACGTCGAGGCACTGCTGGGCCGGGAGGCCACGCAGACGTTCCGTACTCGGCGCGGACGGCTCGTCGAGCGCACCGACGGTCGTGGTGAAGTGGTCGTCGATCGACTCGGCCACGCTGGTGAACCCCTATCGCCTGGTCAGCGGAATGCCTGGGTGCCGGTGAGGGCCTGCCCGATCATCAGCGTGTGCATCTCGACGGTGCCCTCGTAGGTGAGCACCGACTCGAGGTTGTTGGCGTGCCGCATCACCGGGTATTCGCCGGTGATGCCGCTGGCGCCCAGGATGGTGCGCGACGTCCGGGCGATCTCGATGGCCTCGCGCACGTTGTTGAGCTTGCCCAGACTGACCTGTTCGGGCAGCAGACCGTCGGCGTCCTTGGCCCGACCGAGGTGCAGCGCCAGCAGGAAGGCCTTGCCGTATTCGAGCGTCATGTCGGCGAGCTTCTGCTGGGTGAGCTGGAAGCCGCCGATGGGCCGGTCGAACTGGGTGCGCGACTGGCTGTAGGCGAGGGCCGTCTCCAGGCAGTCCCGCGCGGCACCGACGGCGCCGAACACGATGCCGAAGCGCGCCTCGTTGAGGCAGCTGAGCGGTGCCCGCAGGCTCGTCGCCCCCGGCAGCCGGGCACTCTCGGGCAGACGGACGTCCTCGAGGACCAGCTCGCTGGTGACCGACGCGCGCAGCGACATCTTGTTCTTGATGGTGTTGGCGGTGAACCCCGGTGTGTCGGTCGGGACCGCGAAGCCCCGCACGCCGTCGTCGCTGCGCGCCCACACGATGGCGACGTCGGCCACCGAGCCGTTGGTGATCCACATCTTCGAGCCGTTGAGGATCCAGTCGTCGCCGGAGCGGGTGGCACGGGTGCGCATGCCGGCGGGATCGGATCCGAAGTCGGGTTCGGTCAGGCCGAAGCAGCCGATCGTGCGACCCTCGGCCATTCCCGGCAGCCACTGCTGCTTCTGCTCCTCGCTACCGAACGCGTGCAGGGCGAACATCGCGAGCGACCCCTGCACGCTCACCAGCGAGCGGATCCCGGAATCCCCGGCCTCCAGTTCGAGGCAGGCCAGCCCGTAGGCGGTGGCCGACGTCCCCGCGCAGCCGTAGCCCTCGAGGTGCATGCCCAGCAGACCGAGCTGACCGAGTTCGACGGCGAGGTCGCGGACGGGCAGCTCCCCGGCCTCGTACCAGCCGGCGATGTCGGGGGCGATCCGGCTCTTCACCAGCGCACGCACGGTGTCGCGGATCTGCCGTTCCTCGTCGTCGAGCAGGCTGTCCACCCGGAAGAGGACGTCGGGAGTGGTGGGACCGGACTGCGATGGTGCTTGTCGGGACACGGTGGCTCCTAGATCGATGGGACGGGTTTCAGCAGCAGCCGGACGCGTGGGCTCCGACCGGGGCCGGGTGCGGTGTGGCGCGGCGCATGATGGCACCCTGCCACGTGACCGACCGGCTGGGCGGCGGGGTCTGCTCGCTGCGGGTGCTCACCAGCGGCTCACCGTCGACCAGGACGGTGGCGATGCCGGGCAGATCGCCGAGGGCGAACGATTCCAGCGCATCTCTCGCCGTGGACCCGGTGATCGGACCGAGCACCACGAGGTCGGCCGGCCTACCCTCCGCGATGACGCCCGTGTCGAGTCCGTGCGCACGGGCGGTCTGGCCGGTCGCCGCCGCGACGGCGGACACCGGGTCCATGCCACACACGGACGCCAGGTAGCACACGTTGCGCAGCATGCCCCGCGGAATGACACCGGTCCCTCCCGGGGTGTCGGTTCCGAGGGTGAGGCGGTCCAGCCTGCCGCGGCGGGTCAACTCGTCGACGACGACACCGGTTGCGCGGTAGTTGTTCGAGCTGCACACCTCGACGAAGGTGTCGGGCAGGCCCTCGATGATCGCGACGATGTCGGCGTCGGGTGGTGGGATGGGTCCGCCCGAGATGTGCCCCACGACGTCCGGTCCCACCGCGACCACGACGTCTGCACCGGCGACCCTGCTCGAACCCGAACGCGACACCCCGCCGGAATGCAGCTTCACGGTCATGCCCCGCTCGTGGGCCCAGCGCACGTACCGCTGGGCTTCTCCGTCGCCGAGACGGTTCCAGTCGTAGAAGATGAACTTCAGCTGATCGATGCCCTCGCGTGCGGCGCGATCGAAGTGGTCCTCGGTCATGCCGGGAACCAGGAGCACGGTTCCCGCGTCGACCTTGACGCCGGACGGGCGCATCCGCCCGGTCGTGTGCTTCGACGTGATGGCGATGCTCAGCACGAGTTCCGGTGTCAGCGCGTCGAATGCGAGGCCCGGGATGTGCAGTTCGCCGGCGGACACCATCGAGGTGGTGCCGCCGTGCAGGTAGTTGTGGATCCACCCGACCGCGTTCTGCGCAGGCGTCCACTCGCCGAAGGTGGGATGCACGTGGCCGTCGACGAGACCGGGGATGACGGTCAGCCCGCCGGCGGACAGGACCCGGTCCGGGGCGGACGCGGAGCCCCCGATCTCGGCGATGACACCGTCCTCGATGACGAGCGTGGTGTCTCGGACCGGAGCGACGTCGCGGTCGCCGTGAACCAGGAGGCCGATGTCCTCCACGAGCAGTGTCGCCACCTAAAGCCTCCTCGTTTGGATTCTGTATACGATATCCGACGGCGCCTGCGGGTGGTAGCCGCCCCGGCGCCGCGCGGCACCGAGACGCAGCACGAGCGGTGTCCCGAACACCACCGCCACCACGATCGCCGCCCCGACCAGGTTCATCGCGAGCCTGACGCCACCCTCGTACCAGGGGAAGAGCAGCGGATACTCGCTGACGACCAGCAGCACGGGCGGGCCGGTCACCGCCCACCAGGTGTAGTTGACCGGCCGTAGGGCCATGGCCACCGTGAACAACCCGACGGTGACGGCCGCGACCACGGGGACCGACGGGTGCGTCCCCAGCAGTCCGGCGGCGATCACCGCGCCCACGCCGTTGCCCGCCAGGCGCTGAGCCAATCGCAGTCCCGTATCGGCGGCGGTGGGTTGCACGGTGAGCAGCACGCCGGTCACCAACCAGTGCCCTCCCACGAACCCGTCGGGGAGAAGTCCCGCAATCGCCACTGCCGCTGCCACGGCGACTCCGACCCGGACGGCATGCGCCCCGGACTGCCGCCGCGTCCCACGGTCGAACTCCGGGTCCGCACGGCGGGCCGTCGCCCGTCTGCACCAGAACCATGCAGTCCACGCCACCATCACCACGAATGCGCCCACCACGTACGGGACGAGGACCACCGCCGACGGGACCGCGCCGCGGACGTCGACGGCGACGAGGACCACCGCGAGACCGGCGGTCGGCCCCACCCGCTCGAGCAGTGCGCCGCACACCGCCGCGACGACCGTCACTGCGGCGAGCGCCAACGGGTGCCCGACGGCCAGCATGGCGCACGAGGCGCCGACGACCACCGCGACGCCGCGAGCGCCGATCGTGGCGACCGCCGCACGCCAGGTCCGCGGCAACGTGGGTACCGCGGTCAACACGAAGGCGAGCGCCGTCGCCGATGCGAGCCCCGCGTGCCCGACGGCGATCGGCACCACGAGGATCACGGCCAGCCCAGACGCGAGCCAGGCCGCCATCCCCCACCGGCTGCTACCGACCGGACGCAGGAGCGCCGAGTGCCAGCGCGACGGCATCACCGGTGTCGCCGACGCGACGTCACGGGTCCTCTCCATCCTGCGACGCCGCGGCGTCCAGCACGGCGTTCACGATCCCCTGATAACCCGTACAGCGGCAGATGTTGCCCGACAACGTCTCCCGCACGACGTCGGCGGTCAACGGCTTCTCGGCGTCGGTGTCGCGAAGCAGTTCTACCGCGCTCACCAGGAAGCCCGGCGTGCAGAAGCCGCACTGCAGGCCTCCGCGGTCGGAGAAGGCCCGTCGCAGTCGAGCCGTCTCCTCGAACTGGTCAAGACCCTCGACCGTGTCGACCCGCATCTCGTCGACCTGGGCGGCGAGCATCAGACACGCCCGGGCGGACCGCCCGTCCACGAACACGGTGCAGGCACCGCACACCCCGTGCTCGCAGCCCAGATGCGTTCCGGTCAGGCCGAGTTCGTCGCGGAGGAAGTCCGCCAGCGAGAGCCGCGGCGACACCGACCGTCTGACCAGCGTGCCGTTCACCGTGACGGAGACGTACACCGGCTGGGGGTTCTCACTCATCGTCGTCTCCTCCCGTCGCGCGCCGCGACGCATCCATCAACGCTTCGACCAGCGCGACCGCGCACAGTCGGCGCACGTAGTCGGCATCGTCGGCCGCCGGTTCGGTCGCGCGGGACCACGTCTCGGCGAGGTCGCGCCAGAGCGCCTCGGTGGGTCGGGCGCCGGCGACGTCGTCGGCGACGAACAGCAGCGGCCGGTCGGCGACGCTGAGCACGGCGGCCCGAGCCGACTCGACGCACCCGTCGGGTCGCAGGGTGACCATGGCGCCGGCACCCGCGAGCCCGTAGTCGCCGTGCTGACGGGCGTATTCGACGAATCCCCAGCCCTGCTCGGGCCGGATCGCCGGTACCGAGATCCACGTGATCATCTCGTCCGGGGCGAGGGCACTGGTGTAGAACGACACGAACATCTCGTCGGCGGGCACCTGCCGCCGACCCGTCGTCGCGGATTCGACGTGGAAGACGGCGTCCAGAACCAATGTGGCGAGCGGCATCTCGGCCGCCGGGTCGGCGTGCGCGACCGATCCGCCGATGGTGCCGCGGTTGCGGATGCCGACGTGACCGATGTACCGCGCGGCGTCGGCGAGCAGCGGTGCACGCGCTGCGATCAACGGGTCGACCTCGACGGCGCGGTGGGTGACCAGAGCGCCGAGCACCAGGTCGTCGGTGTCGTCGAAGACGCGGTTCAGCTCGGTGAGGCGGCCGATGTCGATCACCGCCGACGGTCGAGCCAGCCGGAGGTTCATCAGAGTCAGCAGCGACTGCCCACCCGCGAGCAGCTTGGCGTCGGGATCCGCCGCCAGCAGGTGCAGTGCCTCAGCCACCGAATCCGGTCGGTGATAGGCGAACTCGGCAGGCTTCATCACGCCACCTCGGCGAGTGCGCGGCACAGGTCCCCGGTGCCGATCGGCGTCGTCGTCACGTGGTATCGACCGCCCAGTGCCGAATCGACGGCGCCTGCCACGGCGGCGTACACCGCAATCGTGCCGCTCTCCCCCGCTCCCCGGACACCGAGCGGATTGCTCGGGGTGTCGACGTGCAGGTGGTCGACGATGACGTCGGGGACGTCGGTGGTCAGCGGGAGGTGATAGGCGGCGAAGGTGGTGGACGTGGGGTCACCGGTGGGCGAGTATCCCCACGCCTCGAACAGCGCGCCGCCGATGCCCTGGGCCACACCACCGACGATCTGCCCCTCGACGATCCGTGGATTGATCTCGCGGCCCCCCTCGTGGGACACCGCATACCGCAGGACCTTGACGATGCCGGTCCGACGGTGCACGCCGAGGATCACCGCGTGGACGCCCATCGTCCACGTGACCGTCGGAACCCGATAGACCGTCGTGACGTCCAGTGCCGCTGCACCCTCGTCACGGCCACCGACGCGCGAGGCCGCCGCCAGTTCCTCCCAGCCGATGGAGCGCTCGGCCGAAGCGAACCGACCGGACGCGTAGTCGACGTGGTCCACCTCGAACAGGCGGGCCGCCCGCACCGATGCCGCGTCGACGAGTTCGTTGGCTGCCTGGTGGACCGCTGACCCCGCGAGGACGGCCGACCGACTGGCGAACGTGCCGACGCCGTCGGGCAGCCGCTCGGTGTCGGACGCGACGTAGCGCACCCGGTCGAGCGGTACCGAAAGGGCTTCGGCGGCAACCTGGGCGAACACCGTCTCGTGCCCCTGCCCCGCCGATGCGGCGCCGGCGGTCACCTCGAACCGGCCGTCGCCCAGCAGCCGGATCCTGGCCGTCTCGTGCGGTCCGCGGCCAGTGGCCTCCAGGTAGGACGCCACTCCGTATCCGATGAGGTGGTCGGGGTTCTCGACCGCGCACACGTCCACCTCGGTGGCGGGGAGGGCGCGGGTCACCGAGTCCAGGCAGGCCAGGTAGTCGCCACCGTCATACGCGACGGGCACACCGTCGCGGTACGGGATCGGGCGTGCGTAGGGCATGTCCGCGGCGGTCAGCAGATTGCGGCGCCGGATCTCGCTGGTCGTGAGCCCGACGTGCGCCGCGGCTGCGTCGAGGCTGCGCTCCAGCGCGAAGGTCGCTTCGGGCCGCCCCGCGCCGCGGTACTGCGCGACGAGCGTCTTGTTGGTGAGCGCCGCGCGACCCCGCACGTGGACGGCGGGCACGCGGTACGGCCCCATGAGGTGAATCGCCGTGTTGGCCACGATGCCGGCGACCCACAGGCTGCCCGCACCGATGTCGACGACGAAGTCGACCTCCCACGCGAGGATCCGCCCCTCGGCATCGACCGCGAGTCGTGCCCGGTGTTCCTGATCGCGTCCCTGTGCGCTCGACACCAGGTGCTCCTGACGATCCTCGACCCAGATCACCCGTCGCCCGGTGTGCCTGGCCAGGACGGCGAGCACCACTTCCTCGCCGTAGACGTTGGCCTTGGTCCCGAAGCCGCCTCCGACGTCGGGAACCGACACCTTCACGTCCTCGCGACCCCAGCCCGTCACGGTGCAGATGGCGTTGCGCACCATGTGCGGCACCTGGGTCGAGGTGGTGACCTCGACGCGCTGCCTGACCCCGTCGACCTCGGCCAGCACACCTCGACACTCGAGCGGCACGGCGCCGTGGCGCTCCATGCGGTACGTGCCCTCGACCACGTGGTCCGCGGCGGCGAAGACCGACCCGGGATCGCCGAACGAATACTCCAGCCGCGCCGCCTCGTTGGTCGCGAGGTGGTCGAACAGCACCGGACCCTCCGGAGCCAGCGCGGCGTGGGCGTCGAGCACCGGCGGCAGCGTCTGGTAGGTCACCTCGACCTGCTCGGCGGCATCCTCGGCGAGGTAGCGGTCATCCGCGACGACGACGGCGATCGGCTGACCGACGTAGTGCACGGTATCCGAGGCGAGAATGGGCAGCCGCTGCTCCGCCAGCACCAGCGACGTCGCGGCCGTGAAGTCCGGATCGGGAATGGTCAGCGACGGGATGTGCACCCCGGCCAAGCCCAGTCGTTCTGCATCGAAGATACCGTGTACGCCGGGCATCCGCTCGGCAGCCGCCGTGTCGATGCCGACGATCCTGGCGTGCGCGCACGACGACCTGACGAAGACGACATGGTGAGCGCCGGCGGCTCGGTCGGCCAGGAAGCTCCCGTTCCCGTCCAGCAGGCGGTCGTCCTCCCGTCGCCGCACCGAACTACCGATGTAGCCCGTGTCAGTCGTGTCGGACATCAATGAATCCGCTTCTCCCACTGCCACAGCGCAATCGAGATGCCGAAGGAGATGGTGATGAGCAGCATGATGGTGGCGACCATCGACGGATAGTCGCCGTGGCTGTACGCCTGGAGGACGACGCGCCCCAGCCCGCGGCGCGTCGCGAAGAACTCGGACAGCACCACGCCGACCACCGCGAGGCTGACGGCCAGCCGGATGCCGGTGAGCAACGGCCGCCGGATGGCCGGAAAGATGATGTGCGTCAACGTCTGCCAAGCGTTCGCCTGAACCGACCGGGCGAGCTTCCAGTAGACCTTGGGGATCTCCTGCACGCCGGTCGAGACGTTGATCAGCACCGGGAACAGCGCGAACAACACGCCCATGACCACCTTCGAACCCGACAGGCTGAAGATCGGAAGGAGTACCGGGTACAGCACGATCTTCGGGATGCCGTTGAGAATGATGAGGAGCGGTTCGAAGACGAGGCGCATCCGGCTGGACAGGCCCAGCACCAGACCGAGACCGCCGCCGATCGCCGTCCCGATCACGAAGGCGAGCAGTACCGCTTGCGCCGTGACCCTCAGGTCGAACAGGTAGGCGGGGTCGGACAGGTTCGCGATGAGCACCGTCACGGTCTGCACCGGTGAGGGGATCACGAACGTGAGACCCGACAGCACCTCCCAGGCGATGACGATGACGACGGCCAACAGGGTGGCGCCCACGAGTTGGCTGTTGAGGATCCCCCGCACGGAGAACCGTCCCCGTGCCGGGGTCGCGCCGTCGACGGGCTTCGGCAGGACGGCGGTCACGTGTTCCTCCCCCGCAGCAGGACTCGCTCGACCGCCGCCAGGGCCACCGTCAACACGCACGACAGCAGCAGCACGACCACGATGTAGGCGAACATCGTCGTGTTGTCGAAGATCTCGTAGAGGTAGCGGATCCGATAGCCGAGACCCGCCTGGGCAGTGGTGAACTCCATGGCGATGGTCCCGATCAGTGCGTATACCACGGCCAGTCGCAGACCGGCGACGATGTACGGGCCGGCGGCGGGGATGGCGATCGCGAAGAGCGTCTGGCGGGGCGAGGCGCGCAGCGAGCGGGCGAGTTTCAGGTAGACGGGCGGCATCTGGTTCAGTCCGACGGCCGTGTTGAGCGCCATGGGTATGGTCGCCATGATCGTGGCCAGGATGATCACGGACATCGCGTTGATCCCGACCAGGACGATCATCACCGGATAGAACAACACCAGCGGAACCGCGTAGAACGACACCAGATACGGCTCGAACACCCGGCCGATCAACGGGATCTTCCAGAACACCAGTCCCGCGCAGAACCCCAGGAGACAGCCGAACAGGATCGACAGGGACACCTCGACTCCGGTGCGTTGCGCGTCGAGCCAGAACTGCGGTTCGGTGAGCAGCGGGCCGAGGGCGCCGAGGACCACGGACGGCGCAGGCAGGACGTTGTCGCTCCACCAACCTGCGCGCGAACCGATCTCGGCGAACACCGTGAACATGACGACGAGGCCGAGCGTCGAGCCCACGCTGATGGCCAGTGAGCCCAGCCGTCGGTTCCTCCTCGCCGGTGTCGGTGAGTCACGAGGGGACGGCACGGTGTCGTGGGGCAGGTCGTCGGTGGCCGCGAAGGAGGTCGTCACGTGTTCACGGCCTCCTTACCGGGCTGCGACGCCGTTTTGCCTGCGGTTTCCTGCTGCTTGAAACCCCGCATCGACTCGGCCTGCAGCGAGCCCCAGATGCGGTTGTGCAATTCGTTGAAGCGTGGCGTGGACACCACGCCCGCGTCTCGCTCGTCCGGCAGATCGATGTCGACGACGTCGATGATCGTCCCCGGCCGGTAGGACATGACCCAGACCTGTTGGGACAGCAGGATCGCCTCGGAGATGTCGTGGGTGACGAACATGATCGTCTGTTTCGTCCTGGCCCAGATCTGGCGCACCTCGGCGCCGAGGAAGAGCCGGGTCTGCTGGTCGAGTGCGGCGAACGGCTCGTCCATCAACACCACCTCTGGCTGCACCGCGAGGGTCCGCGCCAAGGCGACGCGCTGCCGCATGCCGCCGGACAGCTGCGACGGGTAGGACTTCTCGAATCCACCGAGCCCGACGAGTTCGATGGCCTCCCGGGCGCGTTGGCGGCGCGCGTCCTTGGGGGTACCGATCATCTCCATCGCGAAGCTCGTGTTCTCTTCGACGGTGCGCCACGGCAGCGTCGAGTCCTCTTGAAACACGACCCCGATCTTGGGGTCGGGTCCCGTCACCGGCTTGCCGGCGACGCTCACCGTGCCGGTGGTCGACTTCTGCAGGCCGGCCACGACCGCCAGGAGCGTGGACTTACCGCAGCCACTGGGTCCGACGATCGAGACGAAGCTCGATTGCGGCACGGCCTGGTCGATCCCGGTGACCGCCGTGACCTTGCGCGCCGGGGTGTCGAATACGACTGACACCCCTGCCAATTCGATGCCCTGGGATTCCATGACGTCGCCTTTCCGGTAGGTCGGAGGTGCAGACGGTCAGAACGTGGTCCTGGCGTCCTCGGGGAGGTACTGCTGATCCAGGACGGTGGCCCAATCGACGGGCTCGGTGATCTGGCCTGCGGCGACCATCAACTCGGAGAGGTTCGTCAGCCCGGCGGAATCGACCTTCAGCGAGTAGCCCTTGGCGAGGTCGGGGCTGGCGGCGAATGCGGCCTTCATGACCTCCGGCGAGACGCCGACGAGTGGTGCCAGTTCTGCGGCTGCCTCGTCGGGCTTCGACACCACCCACTCGTTCAGCCGGTCGGCCACCTTGAAGAAGGTCTTGAGGTTCTCCGGGTTGGCGTCGGCGTACTCGGTGTTGACGGCCACCAGGTCCGCGGGCAGATCCCCGAGTACCTCTCGGGAGTTGACCACGACTTCGGCATTCTCCGAGGCCTGCTTGTCGGCGATGAACGGTTGCATCGCCCAGCCGGCGGTGATCTGGTTGGCCTTCGCAGCGGTCCAGTTGTCGCCCATCTGTCCGACGGCCTGCGCCTTGACGCCATCACCGAGTTCGCGCTCGAGACCCTTGACCAGGAGTTCGGTGGACGACCCTGCCGAACTGAAGCCGAGGGTGGCGCCCTGGATGGTGCGTCCCGGCGGGCTGATCCAGGAGAAGTCGTTGACCTGGAACCACGGGGCGACGACCTTGAGGTTGGAATTCGGTTGCCGCGCGGCCAGGAGTACCGACGTATTGCCCGCGATGGCCATGTCGGCGTCCCCACTGGTGACGACCCGCAACGTGTTGCCGCCACCGCCACCGGAGAACAGGTCGACCTTGAGTCCCTCGTCCTCGAACCACTTCTTGTCGATGCCGGCCTGCAGGATCGCCATGAACGGGAGGCTGTCGACCCCCGTCGCGGAGATGCTCAGCGTGTCGGCGGCGGCGCCACCGGCCCCGGCGGGTCCGGCCGACTCGTCGGCACACGCCGTGGTGCCGATGAGCAGCGACGTCGTGGCGGCAATTGCACCAAACAGCTTGCGGAACCGTGCCATCGGGAGGCCTCCGAGTAGGTCGATGGATATTGGATACACTATACGAACGGTCGTGACGTGCCGCAACACTTAGCGGCGACGAGATGGCCGGCGTAACAGACCGGCGACCTCGAGACCCACCGCGACGCCCGTCACCACTGCCGCCGCCGTGAAGCGCGCACCCGTGGTCCTCGTCGGTGGGGTCGATTCATTCTGCGCCGCAGCGCGTTCCGGCGCATTCGGAGTGGAGTGCGGCACCGGATCGAGATCGCCGTCCGCTGAGGTCAATCGTCGACGCAACGGCGGCGGAGCCCCTGGCACGGCGCTCCCGGGGGCGGGAAGGAACCTCCGCTCGGACGCGTCGAAGGCGTTCATGCCGGATCGGCCCCGGGCGCCTGCACGGCGCTCGACGGTCCGTCGACGATCTCGGCGAACGCCCGGATCGTGCCCTCGCGACTCTGGCCGGGCCGCACGAACGGGACGATCGACACCTGATCGACGCCGAGTGACTCGATCTCCTTCAGCCGCTGGGCACACTCGTCCCGCGTCCCGGCGAGCGCGAACAGGTCCACCAACTCGTCCGGGACGAGGTCGGCGTGGGCGGCCTCGGTGTTCATGTGCTCGTAGTAGTCGTACTTCTCCCGGATCCGGTCGATCGCCTTCTCCAGCGACGGGTCGACCTTGGCCGGCAGCGGCCGGATGGCGACCCGGGACACGTGCGCGCGCACCAGATCGCGCGCCTCGGTGCTGTCGTCGGCGATCGCCGTCGGCGTCCACAGCACGATGTGCAGGTCGTCGAGCGTGCGCCCACTCTGCGCCGCCCCCTTCTCGATGGTCTGGAGCGCAGCCTCGATGAAGTGCGGTGCCGTGCCGACCAGCACGATGACACCGTCGGCGATGCGACCCGACATCTCGAGGATCCTGGGCGCCGAGGCGGCCACGTAGATCGGGATGTCCATCGGCCCGTCGAGGTAGTTCAAGTGGAACTCGGCGCCACTGGTCGCCTCGGTGACCGCGTCACCACGGAACAACGACCTGAGTTGTCCGATCGACGTCTCGAGTTCGGCGAGCTTCTGCGGCTTGAGGCCCATCGTCCGCAACGAGGAGTCACCCGTTCCGATACCCAGTGCCACTCGCCCGCCGGTGAATTCGGCGAGCGTCGCCCACGTCGACGCCAGCACGGACGGATGTCGCGTGACGGCATTCGTCACCCCGGTACCGAAGACGATGCGCTCGGTCCCCACCGCAGCCGCGCCCATCACGGTCGACGACTCGCGCCAGATGTTCTGGGAGTCACCGAACCACACGTTGTCGTACCCGAGGTCCTCGCACAGACGCACGTACGAACACATGGCCCCCGTCGGCTCGGTCGGGAACAGTCCGACGCCCTTGCTCAGCATGCCGGGAACCTCCTTGCCCATGGCGGGCTCGCGTTGGATAGTGTATCCAATCGTAGTTCTCGTGATTGCGATTCCACAACCGCTAGCACCGAATGGGAGCCCGACAGTGCAACTCGTCAACGAATTCGCCGTCGACGCACCGCTGGACGTCGCATGGTCCGTACTCACCGACATCCCTGCGGTGATCGCCTGCGTACCCGGTGCCGAACTCGACCACCGCGACGGCGACGACTATCACGCGCACGTCGCCATCAAGGTCGGCCCGGTCGGAATGACGTTGTCCGGAAAGGCCTCCGTGGTCAGCCGTGACGATGCGGCCAAGCAGATGGTGGTTCGGGGCAATGCCCGCGACCGCGCGGGCAACGGATCGACCGAGGCGACGGTGCACATGGTGGCGCGCGGCGACGGTGGCCGCTCCGTGATCACGGTGACCACCGACCTCGAATTGAGCGGGCGGATCGCGCAATTCGGTCGGGGCGTGATCGTGCAGGTGAGCAACCGCATCATCGGCCAGTTCACCAAGCGACTGAATGCCGCGATCTCGGGCGACGACGCCACGCCGGCCCCGCACGAGGACACGGGATCTGCGCCCGGGGCCGGGCCGTACGACGCCGGATGGTTCCCGTTGCTGCTCAACGGATTGGCCGGCGTCGCGCTCGGCGTCGCGGTGGGAAGGTGGCTGAACCGTCTCAGTCCCCCGTCGCCACGCTGACCACGAGTTCCAGTTCGACGCACGCGCCGCCGGGCAGCGAAGCCACCCCGACCGCGGTGCGCGCATGCGAGCCGATGGTGTCGCCGAAGACGTCCAGGAGCAGCCGGGAGGCCCCGTCGATGACCGCGGGATGCGCGGCGAAGTCCGGGACCGCCCGCACGTAACCGCGCAGGTGGTTCACGGCGATCACCGCGTCGAGACCGACTGCGCCCTGCACAGCTCCGAGCAGGTTGAGCGCGGCGAGCCGCGCCTGCTCACGCGCCGCGTCCACCGACACGTCGGCACCGACGATCCCACTCAGCGCGGGTATCTCGTCACGGCGCGCCGTCGCTCCGGACACCCAGAGCTGGTCGCCCCAGAGCCGACTCGGGGCGTAGGCGCCCTTCGGCGGCGCCGGCGGCGGCACGTCGAGCGCCAGGCTCGCGAGCCGGTCGGCGACGGTCACTCCGACGCGGCCGCGGTTTCGGCGGCGAACATCTCGTGGATGGGAGCGAGGGCGTGGGCCCGATGCTCGTGGTTGAGCGCCACCATGCGCTCCACGTCGCGATCGGCCATGGCGTCGATCATCAGGACGTGCTCCTTGCACACCTTCGTCATGTCGAGCAGCGACGAGTACAGCGGCCGATAGGCATCCGCGGTGTTCCACAGCTGGGTGACGATGCGCTTCGTGCGGGCCATCCGGCTCTGCTGGAACGTCAGGAAGTGAAAGTGCCTGTTGGACACGCCCACTGCGATGAGGTCACCCGCCTTCAGCGATTCATCCATCTCCGCGTTGCACGCGCGCATCTGGTCGACGACGTCGTCGGTGACGCCGGGCATCGCATCCCGGATGAGCGCCTCCTCCAGGATGGCGCGCAGCGTGAAGACCTCGACGAGATCGTCGAGGCCGAGCTTGGCCACCCGGTATCCGCTGTGCGGAACATAGGTGATGTACTCCTCCGCCTCGAGCGTCTTGAGCGCCTCGCGAACGGGGATGCGCGACATGCCGAACTGCTCGGCAAGGGTTTCCTGCACGATCCAGCTGCCCGGCGCCAGCTTGCCCGTGGTGATGTCGTGACGCAGCGCCTCGGCGACGGCCTGCTGTGCGGTCTTGGGTCGCACGAAGTCGGATCGGGGACCCCGGTCGTCGTTGGGACGAGCGGTGGTGGCGCCCTTTGCAGCACTCTTGGTGCCGGAGCGCGGGCTCGCGGTGCGCGGTGGCATCGTATCTCGCTTTCAGCTGATATTGGATACTCTATGCGATCCGCGACGTCGGACGTCAACACCTCGACCCGGCCATCGGCGGTCGGAGTTCCATGCCCCCAACGGCCCGCCGGCACCGTCGAGAACCGTTCGAAGACACCGTCACCAGCGAGAACAGATTACTAGGGTTTCCCCCGATTCCTGGCCCGCCGCCACTCCGTAACTTCGAATCGAGGCCTCGATGCCTTTCGACGGGGGAACGACGATTTCGAGTTGGACGCGAGCGAACTCGGCGGTTCGCAGGACACCACCTACGCCGACGCACCACGGGGGGCACGCCCGGTACGTCGGGCGGATCGGCGCGCTCGCAGTCGCACTCGGCATCGGCCTCGCATCGGGCGACCCGACCGGGCTCGCGTGGGCCACCCCCGACGAGGACGCGACGACGGCCGAGGTCGGCACGGAGACCCCCGCAGACGACACCGGCTCGACGCCCGGCACGCCATCGGGCGGCACCACGAGCCCCGAGTCGCCGTCGAACGAGGGGTCCTCGCAGGTGACCTCGCAGGTGGGGCCCGACTCGTCGCCGCCGGTGACGGTCAGCAGCACCGGCGGCGCCAACACCTCGATCAACGGCGAGACCAACGCCACCGCAACGCAAACCGCTCCCGCCGCCGCCGACCCGCCCGAACCCGAGCCGGCGGCGGAGCCGCCCGCCCCGGTCCCGACCGAGACACTCGAGACCGTTCCCCCGGCGCCCGTTCCCCCGACGCCCGTTCCGCAGACACTCGTCGCGCCGACGCCGGTGACGCTCGAGACCACGCCGGAGGTCTCGTCCCCCGACGGCGGAGGGTCGACCTCGGTCACCGGCGGGGACCCCCGGACGCCCCGTCCGTCGACGCGCCCTCGGCTCCGTCTCGCCACCAACGATCCGGCCGCCCGGGGACTCGACGCCACCACCGCCGCAGCGCCGGCAGGACCGACGCAGGACGCCTGGACGGCGCTGCTCGACACGCCCGCACCGGCGATCGGCGCCAGCCCGTACCTCGCGGCGGGCACGGTGCTCGGCCTGGTCGCCAAGGCAGGCATCGCCCTGCTTGCCCCGTTCCTGGTGCCCGGCACGGGCAGCCCGGTGGCCCCGCCGCTGGTGTGGACCGTCCTGGCCTGGGTGCGCCGCGAGTTCGACGCCGCGGTGTCGGGCGTCGCCGACGCCAACGCCGACCCACGCCCGAACGCCCAGCTCTCGAATGGCCAGGCACATCGGCGCGGGGTCCTCGGCGACGTCACGGTCGCCGGACACGGCGGCGCCGCGACCGCCTTCGCCGACGGCGGAACGCGCGCCGCGCACACGACCTTCACCGTCGGGGACTCGTCCACGGTGTGGGCCACCACGATCACGGTGGTCGACACCACCACCGGTCGCCAGGTCGGCGACCCGGTCGACGTCGGCGGGCGATGGCACCCCGGCAGCACGCTGGTCACGCCCGACGGCGCCCGGACGCTGCAGATCACCACCATCGGGGACGCCCCGGTACGACTGTCCCGCCTGACGGTGGTCGACAACGTCCTCGGCCGGAAGGCCGGTCAGACGACCGTCGTCGGCGAACGCATCGTCGACCTCGGTGTGGCGTCGTGCCGGGCGGCACTCACCACGGACGTGTTCGACGCGGTCACCGGCGAGACCACCACGCGCCTGCGGATCGTGGACACGGCGACGGGGGCGCGGGTCGGCGACACCATCGACGTCCCCGGCCGTCCGCGGCCGCCGCTCGCGGTCAGCGCCGACGGCACCCGCCTGCTGCTCGGCACCGGCGTGGGCGACGCCGGCGTGGGCGACACCGCCACCACGCACGTCGCACTCGTCGACCTCACCTCGGGCCGGCGCATCGGCGCGGCACTCGACCTGGCCGGTGACGCGGGCAGGGCCGCGGTGAGCGCCGACGGTGCGTGGGCGGTGCGGACGACGTCGGTGTCCGACGGGGGAACCGCCGACGCCCACGTCACGGTGATCGACGCCGCCACGGGCGCCCCGGTCGGCGAGCCGCTGATCCTGGTCGGGCAGACCGTGGACGATGTCGCGTTCACGCCCGACGGATCGCGCATCACGCTGCAGACGCATTCCGCCGACGCGGACGTCACGCGCCTGGCGATCGCCGACTCCGCGACCGGCGATCTGATGGGCGACCCCGTCGAGGTGGACGGCCGGGCGACGGGCGTGGCCCACGCCCTCGACGGCAGCCGGGTGGCGGTCACCACTTACACCCGGGACGTCGCCACGGGTGGCTACGCCAACCGGATGTCGGTGGCCGACACCGCGACCGGCTCGCCGATCGGCGAGGCCGGCACCGTCGACCAGTCGATCGGCCGCGTGTCGTTCGTCGCGGGCGTCGACCGAGCGGTCGTCGTCAGCGATGCCTTCGACGCGGCCACCGGCGCCTTCGGCACCAACGTGACGGTGTTCGACGTGGCGAACGGCTCACGCGTCGCCGACACCCTCGTCATCGCCGGCCTCGAGGAGCGCACCACGGTGGGCCACGGGGGCACGGCCGTGGCGGTCACCACCTACGCAGCGGACCCCGAGACGGGGGCGCCGATCACCACGCTGGTACTGATCGACGCGGTGACGGGCACGCGGATCGGCGACCCGGTGGAGATCGCGGGCCTGCCCGGCGAGGCGACGTTCAGCCCGGGTGGCACCCGCGTCACCCAGACCGCGACGACGGCCGACGGGCACACCACGCGAGCGGTCGTCGTCGACACGTCGGACGGTACCCGGGTGGGTGGGACGCTGGTGCTGGACGGCGAGCCGATCGGCACCCGGTTCAGCGACGACGACGCGCGGCTCACCTACGCCGCCCAGTCGCGGCACGCCGACGACTCGACGACGACCCGCTACGTGATCGTCGGAACCGCCTAGGAGTCAGTCGATCTCGAGGATCGTCGGCACGATCATCGGCTGCCTGCGGTACACCTCGCCGACCCACTTGCCGACGGCGCGACGGACCGACTGTGCGATGCGTGCCGGATCGGTGACGCGTTCGGAGGCCAGCGACTCGAGGGCCTCCTCTACCTTTCGCGTCGCCGGCTCGAGCGCCTTCGGGTCCTCCGAGAAGCCCCGCGAGTGCAGGTGCGGTTGGCCGACGAGCTTGCCGGTCCCCCGCCGCACCGCGACGGTGATGGCGATGAAACCCGATGCGAGCGTAAGGCGTTCACCCAGCGTGGTGTCGCCGACGTCACCGGTGACGAGACCGTCGACGAACATCTTGCCCACCGGAACCGCGCCCGCGATGGAGACGGCGCCGTGGACCAGGTCGACGCTGACGCCGTTCTCGGCCAGCATGACGTTCTTCTCGGGCACGCCGCTGAGGACGGCGAGTTTCGCGTTGGCCCGCAGGTGCCGCCACGTGCCGTGCACCGGCATGACGTTGCTCGGACGGACCCCGTTGTAGAGGAACATCAGTTCGCCGGCGTAGGCGTGGCCCGTGACGTGGACGCGCGCCTGGGCGTTGGTGACCACGCGGGCGCCGATCTTGGACAGCGCGTCGATGACGCCGTACACCGCCTCCTCGTTGCCGGGAATCAGCGAGGACGAGAGGATGATCAGGTCGCCGTCGGTCAGCGTGATGCTGCGGTGCTCACCGCGCGACATGCGCGACAGCGCGGCCATCGGCTCGCCCTGGGTTCCGGTGGTGATCAGCACGATCCGGTCGGCGGGCATCATCTCCGCCGCCGCGATGTCGATGACGTCGTCGGTCGCGACGGTCAGGTAGCCCAGCTCCCGCGCGATGCCCATGTTGCGCACCATGGAGCGGCCGACGAACGACACCTTGCGGCCCAATGCCACTGCGGCGTCGACGATCTGCTGGACCCGGTCGACGTTCGAGGCGAAGCACGCCACGATCACCCGACCGTCGGCACCGCGGATCAACCTGTGCAGCGTGGGGCCGATCTCGCTCTCCGACGGGCTGACGCCGGGGTGCTCGGCGTTGGTGGAGTCGCAGAGGAACAGGTCGACGCCCTCTAGACCGAGGCGGGACATGCCCGGCAGATCGGTGGGTCTGCCGTCGAGCGGCATCTGGTCGAGTTTGATGTCGCCGGTGGCCAGGACCGTGCCTGCGCCGGTGCGCACGGCGATCGCCAGGCAGCCCGGGATGGAGTGGTTGACCGCGAAGTACTCGCACTCGAATACGCCGTGCGTGGTCCGCTGCCCCTCGGCGACCTCGATCATGACCGGCTTGATCCGGTGCTCGCGGCACTTCTCGGCGACCAAGGCCAGCGTGAACTTCGAGCCGACGATCGGCACGTCGCGCCGCAGCTTGAGCAGGTGCGGGATCGCGCCGATGTGGTCTTCGTGCGCGTGGGTGATCACCACGGCCTCGACCTCGTCGAGGCGGTCCTCGACCAGGCGCAGGTCCGGCAGGATCAGGTCGACGCCGGGCTCGTCGTGGTTGGGGAACAGCACGCCGCAGTCCACGATCAGCAGGCGGCCGAGATGCTCGAACACCGTCATGTTGCGGCCGATCTCGCCGATGCCGCCGAGGGCCGTGATCCGCAGACCGCCCGGGGCGAGCGGTCCCGGCGGCGTCAGCGGAGCGGTGGGGGCGGTCACGTCAGCACCGCGGCTGCGCGCATGTCGGCGGCCAGTTCCTCGAGTTGTTCCCCGGTGGCGGGAACCTGCGGTAGCCGGGGTGCGCCGGTGTCGATGCCCAAGAGATGTAGTCCCGCCTTCGCCATGGTCACGCCGCCCAATCGGGTCTGCGCGTCGTTCAATCTGCCCAGTGCGACGTGATATTTCCGCGCGGTGCCCACGTCGCCGGACGCGAACGCCGACCACATGCCCCGCAGCTGGCTCGCCGCGACGTGCCCCCACACACTGATGAACCCCGTCGCCCCCATGGCGAGCCACGGGAGGTTGAGCGCGTCGTCGCCGGAGTAGTAGGCGATGCCGGTCTCGGCCATGATCATCGCACCACCGTGCAGGTCGCCCTTGGCGTCCTTGATCGCGGCGATGTTCGGGTGCGCCGCCAGGACGCGGATGGTGTCCCATTCGATGGGTACCACCGACCGGGGCGGGATGTCGTAGAGCACGTTCGGCAGCGCCGTCGCGTCCGCAACCGCCGTGAAGTGCCCGATCAGGCCCGCCTGCGGCGGCCGCGAGTAATAGGGCGTCACCACCAGCAGCCCGTGCGCACCCTGGCTCTCGCAGGCCTTCGCGAGGTGCACGCTGTGGGCGGTGTCGTAGCTGCCCGCGCCGGCGATGATGCGGGCGCGGTCGCCCACGGCCTCCAGCACGGCCGCGAGCAGTGCGATCTTCTCGTCGTCGCTGGTGGTCGGCGACTCGCCCGTGGTCCCGGAGACCACCAGCCCGTCGCACCCCGCGTCGACCAGGTGCGTTGCGACCTTCTTGGCGGCGGCCAGATCGACGGAGCCGTCCGGGCCGAACGGCGTCACCATGGCAGTAAGCACGGTGCCCAGCCGTGCATGCGCATCGAATCCGCTGGTGGTCACGGGGTCGAGATTACCCGGCGACCGTCGGCGATCAGGTGCGGCGTACCCCGAATCCGGTCAACCCTCGAGCACACCGGCGCGACGCATCGCGGTGGAGATGTTCTCGAAGTCGATCGCGACGTGGGCGCGGGCCAGTGCGTCGGCGTCGTCGCCCCGGCCCGCGGCGATCGCGTCGACGAGTTCGACGTGCTCGTGCAGCGAGCGCAACTCCATCTCGCGCATGGTCGACGGTTCACCCCAGACGTGCGCGGGCGCCCCGATGCTGACCGAGGCCTCGAGGTCCAGCAGCACCCGGGTCAGCACCGGGTTGTGGGCCGCCGCCATGATCGCCAGGTGCAGGCGGCTGTCCGCCTGCTGCGCGTCCAATCCGCTGGCCGCCGCCCGGTATCCCTCGAGCATCGAGCGCAACGCCGACACGTCGTCGTCCGAGCGGGACTCGGCCGCGGCGCGGCACACGGCGCCGTGCATCCGGCAGATCGCGTCGCAGCGGTCGCGCAACTCGTCCAGTCGCATGGTGAGGATCCGACCGACCGCCGCGGTCGACGACTCGGGCCACTGGTCGACGACGTAGGAGCCGCCGCCGCGGCCACGGCGCGTCTCGAGCAGCCCGCGCTCGACCAGTCGTGCCAGCGCGGTGCGCACCGTCATCCGGCCGACCCCGAGCGCAGCGGCGAGGTCGCGTTCGACGGGCAGCCGTGCGCCGGGCAGGTATTCCCCGATCGCGATCGCGGTGACCAGGCGATCGGTGATCTCGTCGGCGCGTGAGGGCATCGCGAGCTGGCGGGTGAGGAGGCCATGCCGAGGGGACGTCGGCGCAGAGCTGGCGTCGGCCATGGTTGATCATCACCCCTTCTCGTCACCAGAATGTTAATTGTCATTTTTGGTCTTGCAAGGAGACCTTTACGGGTCCATGCTGATCGCCATGCAGGTCACCGAGCGCACCGTGCCGTTTCACGATCACGAAACGTGGGTCCGCACCAGCACTCCCGACGTCGTCACCGACGGCGCGCTCCCGCTGATCGTGCTGCACGGCGGACCGGGCATGGCGCACGACTACGTGCGCAACCTCGCCGACCTCGCGGACCAGACCGGTCGGCTGGTCGTGCACTACGACCAGATCGGCTGCGGCAGGAGCACGCACCTGCCGCAGGCGCCGGCCGACTTCTGGACGCCGGAGCTGTTCGTCGAGGAGTTCCACGCCGTCCGTGCCGCCCTCGGCATCGACGAGTACCACGTCCTCGGCCAGTCCTGGGGCGGCATGCTCGGCGCCGAGATCGCGGTCCGCCGGCCGGAGGGGCTCGCCTCGCTGTCCATCTGCAACTCCCCCGCCTCCATGGCGCTGTGGATGGCGGCCGCAGCGGAACTGCGCGCCCAGCTCCCCGAGGACACCCAGCGTGCGCTGGACCGCCACGAGCAGGCCGGCACCATCACCGACCCCGAGTACGTCGCCGCAACGCAGGAGTTCTACGTGCGCCACGTGTGCCGCGTGACGCCCATGCCCCAGGACTTCGTCGACAGTGAACGGCAGATGGAGGCCGAGCCCACCGTCTACCACACGATGAACGGCCCCAACGAGTTCTACGTCCTCGGCACTCTCGGCTCCTGGACCATCGTCGACCGTCTCGATCGGGTGGAGGCGCCGACGCTGGTGGTGGCCGGCGAGTTCGACGAGGCCACCCCCGCGACCTGGGCGCCGTTCGCCGAGCGCATCCCCGGCGCCCGCAGCCACGTCTTCCCGGGCGCCAGCCACTGCACGCACCTCGAACAGCCCGACGAATTCAGGGCGGTCATCGCCGACTTCCTGTCCCAGCACGACACCCCGGCCTCAGCCCACGCCTGATCAGCACCCCACATCGGCACCACCCACGCACGAGACAGGACCCCCGCATGTCTGACTCCGACATCAAGGCCACCGAGGCGATCAAGGCCAACGAGCGCGAACTCGAATCGTTCGGCTACACACAGGAACTCAAACGTTCCGTCTCCACGTTCGACCTCCTGGTCTACGGGCTGGTGTTCATGGTGCCCATCGCGCCGTGGGCGATCTTCGGCACCGTCTACAACAGCGCGTCGGGGATGGTGCCGCTGGTCTACGTGATCGGCCTGGTGGCCATGGTGTTCACCGCGCTGGCCTACGCGCAGATGGCCAAGTCGTTCCCGCTGGCCGGGTCGGTGTTCTCCTACGTCGGCCGCGGCATCCACCCCGGCGTCGGGTTCTTCGCCGGCTGGGCCATCCTGCTCGACTACCTGCTGGTGCCGACGCTGCTCTACGTGTTCGCGGCCGAGTCGATGATCGGGCTCTTCCCCGACACGCCGCGTTGGCTGTGGGCCGACGTGTTCGTGGTGGTGAACACCATCATCAACCTGGCGGGCATCGGCTCCCTGAAGATCGCCAACCGCGTCTTCCTCGCCATCGAGCTGGTGTTCGTCGCCGTGTTCATCGTCATCGCGGTCCGCGCCATCAACGGTCAGTCCCTGCCCAACGTGGGGTGGAGCACCGCCCCGGTCTGGAATCCGGAGACGGTCAGCGCTCCCCTGCTCGCCGCGGCGCTGTCCATCGCGGTGCTGAGCTTCCTCGGCTTCGACGGCATCTCGACGCTCGCCGAGGAGTCGACGGGACGCAAGAATCCGGCCGGCCGGGCCATGATCATCGCGCTGTTCGTGGTCGCGACGCTGTTCGTCACGCAGACCTGGCTGGCCAGCCTGCTCGCCGGTGGCCGGGAGTCGTTCAGCGACGACGAGATGGGCAACGCCTTCTTCACGCTGGTGCAGGCCGCGTCCAGCACCGGTTGGATGAACGCGTTCTTCGCCGTCAACGTGATGGCGGTCGGCTTCGCCAACGCGATGGCCGCGCAGGCCGCCACCAGCCGGCTGCTCTACTCGATGAGCCGCGACCGGCAGCTGCCGAGCTTCCTGTCGAAGATCAGCAGCCGTCAGGTGCCCATGGCCGCGCTGCTGTTCGTCAGTGCGATCAGCCTGGTGCTGGTGCTCTTCTTCGTCGGCCAGATCGGCCTGATCTCGTCGCTCGTGAACTTCGGCGCGCTGTTCGGGTTCTGCCTGCTGCACGTCTCGGTCATCTGGTACTACGTGGTGCGCCAGAAGTCGAAGAACTACCTGCTGCACCTCGTCGTGCCGGTCCTGGGCTTCGTGATCATCGCCTACGTGCTGTTCAACGCCGACGTGCTCGCCAAGATCGGCGGCCTGGTGTGGCTGGTGCTCGGTGCGATCGTCTTCGGGGTGAACGTGGTCCGCGGTCACGGGGTGCCGAAGTTCTCCGACGAGACGACCAAGGCCTAGCCGCCTAGGGTTCGGGCATGAGCCCGTCCCCGACGTCCCGCCTGCTCGACGTCATCGAACACGACGTCCTGCCACTCACCACGCGCGGTGTGGCCGACGGGAACAAGGTGTTCGGCGCGGCGATCCTCCGCAAGTCCGACCTGTCGCTGGTGGTCGCGGGCACCAATGCCGAGACCGAGAACCCGCTGTGGCACGGCGAGATCAGCACGCTCAATGCGTTCTACCGGCTCGCGGAGCGACCGCCTGCGTCGGAGCTGATCTTCCTGACCACGCACGAGCCGTGCACGCTGTGCATGTCGGCCATCACGTGGGCCGGGTTCGACAACTTCTACTACTTCTACAGCCACGAGGACTCCCGGGACAGCTTCGCGATCCCGCACGACCTGGTGATCCTCGAGGAACTCTTCGGCCTCAAACCCGGTGGGTACCGCCGCAGCAACGCGTTCTGGACCGCGTACTCGATCGACGCGCTGATCGACGACGAGGACGAACCGCTGCGCGGCCGGCTGACCGAGCAGGCCGCCCGGCTGCGGTCGCGCTACGACGAGTTGTCGCGGGACTATCAGGACACTAAGGGCGACAACGACATTCCGCTGGCGTGATGACAACAGGCCCTGGCACGACCGCAGAATTCGATGCAGAATCAATGCGGTTCTCCATTGGATGCAGCAGATCAATTATTGAGCAGTGAACCACTTCCAACTCACGTACACGACGATGCGGAGAAGATGACCGACCCATTGAGCCAATCGCGTTCTGAGTGGCGCGAGGACACCACCTCGAGCCCCCATCGGACACCTTTGGTCTTCAGCGAGATCGAGGAGCTGCGCAGGAGAGGCTTCAACCAGAGCGAGATCGCAAAGATGTACGGCGTTTCGCGTCAGGCGGTGTCGTGGCACAAGAAGGTTTATGGCGGGAGCCTGACTCCGCGGCAGATTGTGAATCTAGAGTGGCCCTGGCGCACCACCAATCAACACGGGAAGTCCAAGGTGTACCAACGCCTTCGCGACCACGGCGAGTTCCGAGTCACCGCCGGCCGCGGATGTCGGCAGGCAAGCTGAAGCTCCTTAAATCGTGGTGGCGGGAACTGCACGGCGGAAATGTGGTGATCGAGTTCGACCCTGAGATCGCACCACGCCCTGGAATGGGCGGTGGAGGTTTCGCGTATCGGCGGCGAGCAGCGTCGGACGACAACCTGCTAATCCGTATCAATGAGCACACCACCCTCACCGAGAGCGGACGCGCGATCTGGTGCTGGCCGTCCGATATTGGCGTCCTCTTGCGAGGCTGAGCAACATGGAGCAGCGAGTCAAAGAGTCGCCGTCGCATAGCTCCAACGGTTCTGGCAGGAACGATCGAGCGTCTTGGTGCGAAGGACCGAAAGCGCAGGTAATGCAGATAGCCTCCGGCGATCTTGCGAACGGACCGCTGGCGGCGATCGCGCTACAACGACTCGCCGCTGGCGTTCCAGGTCATACGGGCAAACAGGACATTCCGCAGGCCTGAGACGGAACCGGCGCACACCAGGTATGCAGGGACCATGACTCTTCGACCCGCTCGGCGCCCGTTCGACGGAGATGACGACCCCGCCTTCGGACCGCAGTACGAGACTGCCGACGGGACCGTCATCATCCCGGTGTCGAAACCGGTCGGCATCTTCGTGATCAAGGACGGCAGGTCCACGTGGCGACCCGCCACCGACGACACCCGCGTCGCTCTGGCGGGCATCCTGGTCGGCCTCGTCGCGACTGCGTTCGCCGGCCTCACGCTGGTCCGCCGTCCGCCGTGGCCGGACCTCTACGGCGAGGTGTCCAAGCGGGTGTGAGGTGGACTACCCGTTCGAGTGCCTCGACGCGGACCAGAGCCGCCTCCTGGACGCTGTCGTCCGCCGCAGAAATCCAACACTCGCCGAGCGCCTCGACCGGGACCGGACGCTGTCGCGCACGGACGCCGAGATGATCGTGACGGTCCTCAACGACGAACTCCTGAACTCACTTGGCGAGGACTGGGAGCCCACGACGTACGGACTAGCCGTCAGCCGCGTCCTGACCCGTGTGAACAACGCGCGAATCGACCTGTGGGAGTGACGTTTACAGCGCCGCGCGCAGCGCGTCCACCAGGTCGCCGCGCTCCCCGACCACCACGTCGGACAGTCCGAGCCACGACGCCATCGACCGAAGCTCGACCGCCAGCGCGGCCGCGACGCGCACCGCGCCCTGCCCCGGCTCGGTGAAGGCGCCCACCACGTGCAGTTCGTCCCGCAGGCGCTCGGCCTTGAGATCGACGCGGCCGACGAGCCGTCCGTCGAGGAGGAACGGCCACACGTAGTAGCCGAACTGCCGCTTGGGCGCGGGCGTGTAGATCTCGATGCGGTAGTGGAAGCCGAACAGCCGCTCGACGCGCGGCCGGAAGAAGACCAGCGGGTCGAACGGGCACAGCAGCGCCGTGCCGCGGTCGCGGCGCGCCACCGTCTGGCCCACCCGCAGGTACGCCGGCGCACCCCACCCGTCGACCTCGACGGGCTCGAGTTCGCCCTCGGCGACCAGCGCGGCGATGGCCGGCTTCGCCTGCTTGGCGCCGAGCCGGAAGTAGTCGCGGATGTCGGTCTCGGTGGCGACGCCGAGCGCGGTCGCGGCGCGCAGCGTCAACTCGCGCAGCGCCTCCTCGTCGTCGACCTCGCGCGCGACCACCTCGGCGGGCAGCACCCGCTCCGTCAGGTCGTAGTGCCGGGCGAACCCGACCCGGGTGGCGGTCGTCAGCACGCCCGACGACCACAGCGCCTCGGCGACCCACTTGGTGTCGCTGCGGTCCCACCACGGACCCTTGCGTCCCCGCGGCTCCGACTCCAGGTGCGCCTCGATCTGCCCGGCCGTGGACGGTCCGAGTTCGGTGACGGCGGCGACGACGTCCTCGGCGAGCTTCGCGTTCTTCCGGACGATCTCGGTGCCCCACCGGCCGTGCTCGTACTCCCGCATCCGCCACCGCAGCAGCGGCCAGTCGTCGACCGACATCAGCGCGGCCTCGTGCGCCCAGTACTCGACGAGCAGTCGCGGCGAGCGCGCGCTGTGGCTCCACGCCGCCCGGTCCAGCACGTCGCGGTCGTACGGGCCGAGACGGCTGAACACGGGTGCGTAGTGGGCGCGCACCGACACCGACACGGAGTCCAGCTGCAGCACCTGCAGGCGCGAGACCAGCCGTCGCAGGTGGGCGCGGGTCACCGGTCCGGCGGGCTTCGGCTCGGCGAAGCCCTGGGCGGCGATGGCCGTGCGCCGCGCGGCGTCGGCGGTGAGTCGGGTCATGCCCTGACGTACGTGGAGAACCGGTAGCGCAGGCCGGACTCGCTGATCAGCCAGTCGCCGTCGGTTCGGGCCCACTCCTCGTCCAGGACGGGTGCCACGGCATCGTCGTCCTCGCGGGGCAGGTCGACGTCCACCTCGGTGACCTCGCACCGCGTCGCGACCGGTAGGGCCAGCGCATAGATCTGCGCCCCGCCGATGACCCAGGTCTCGGCGTCCAGCGCGGCGTCGAGGTCCCCCACCACGGTCGCGCCGTCCGCTCGATAGTCCGCATCCCGCGTCACCACGACGTTGCGGCGGCCCGGCAGCGGCCGCACCTTGGCGGGCAGCGACTCCCACGTCAGCCGGCCCATCATCACCGAGTGGCCCACGGTCAGCTCCTTGAAGCGGGCCTGATCCTCGGGCAGTCGCCACGGGATGCCGCCGTCGCGGCCGATGACACCCGAGGTGGATTGCGCCCAGATCAGCCCGACGCTCATACGGCGACGGGTGCCTTGATGCCCGGATGCGGGTCGTAGTTCACGACGGCGATGTCGTCGTAGGCGTAGTCGAAGATCGAATCCCGCTGCGCAAGAACGAGTTCCGGGTAGGGCCGCGGATCGCGACCGAGCTGCAACGTCACCTGGTCGACGTGGTTGTCGTAGACGTGGCAGTCGCCGCCGGTCCACACGAACTCGCCGACCTCCAGGCCCGCCTGCGCGGCCATCATGTGCGTCAGCAGCGCGTAGCTGGCGATGTTGAACGGCACGCCGAGGAACAGGTCGGCGCTGCGCTGGTACAGCTGACACGACAGCTTGCCGTCGGCGACGTAGAACTGGAAGAACGCGTGACACGGCGGCAGCGCCATCTGGGGGATCTCACCGACGTTCCACGCCGAGACGATGTTGCGCCGCGAGTCCGGGTCGCGCTTCAGCAGTTCGAGGGCGGCACTGATCTGGTCGATGTGCTCGCCCGACGGCGTCGGCCAGGAGCGCCACTGGACGCCGTAGACGGGGCCCAGATCGCCGGTCTCGCTGGCCCATTCGTCCCAGATGGTGACGCCGTGCTCGTGCAGCCAGGCGACGTTGGAGTCACCGCGTAGGAACCACAGCAGTTCGTAGATCACCGACTTCAGATGCACCTTCTTGGTGGTGATCAGCGGGAAGCCGGCGGCGAGGTCGTAGCGCAGCTGGTGGCCGAACAGGCTGCGCGTGCCGGTGCCCGTGCGATCGGCCTTCGGTGTTCCGGTCTCCAGGACGAGCCGCAGGAGATCCTCGTACGGGGTCGGAATCGGCACGCGTCCAGTTTAGTGCAGGGCCGAGGAGTAGAACGTAAGGGCGAGCGAAGCGACGGGAGAGTCGCCGGGGCGAGCGAAGCGACGGGAGAAAACCAAGACCATGCCGACGATCAACGACGTCATCACCACAGCCGACGGGGCCTGCCCCGTGACACTCAGTACACCGGACGGCGAGGGTCCCTGGCCCGGCGTCGTCCTGTACCCGGACGCCGGCGGCACCCGACGGACCTTCGTCGACATGGCCGAGAAGCTGGCGGCCCTCGGCTACGCCGTGCTGGTCCCCGACGTCTACTACCGCGACGGCGACTGGGCCCCGTTCGACATGGGGACGGTGTTCAGCGATGCCGACGAGCGCAAGCGCCTGTTCGGGATGATCTCGCAGATCACCCCGCCGATCATGGCGAGCGACGCCGCGGCGTTCTTCGACTACCTCGAGGCTCGACCCGAGGTCGGCGGCACGAGCTTCGGCACCACGGGTTACTGCATGGGCGGCCGGACCTCGCTCGTGGTCGCGGGCCGGCTGCCGGAACGGGTGGCCGCGGCCATGTCGTTCCACGGCGGCGGCCTCGTCACCGATGACTCGGACAGCCCGCACCTGTTCGCCGACGTCATCTCCGCGACGGTCTACGTCGGCGGCGCCACGGACGACGCGTCGTTCACCCCCCAGCAGGCCGAGACGCTGGACAAGGCGCTCACTACGGCCGGTGTCGAGCACACCATCGAGTTCTACGACGCCGCACACGGATTCGCGGTCCCCGACAACGGTCCGTACGACGAGGCGGCCGCCGAACGGCACTGGCAGGCGATGGCGAGCGTGTTCGGCGCCGCGCTGCGCTGAGCGGGTTTCACCGACCTGTTTTGCCACGTCGTGGGCCGGTAGGCGACGATTGGCCGGTGTACGACCAGACGTTCTCCGAATCAGACGACAGCGACGCGGGATTCCGCATCGATCCGGTGCTCGCACGCAGCTGGCTGCTGGTGAACGGCGCGCAGTACGAGCGGTTCGCCCCGGCGGCGCACTCCCGCGCGGACATCGTCGTCCTCGACATCGAGGACGCGGTGGCGCCCAAGGACAAGGCCGCCGCACGGGACAACGTCACCCGGTGGCTGGGCGAGGGTCGGTCCGACTGGGTCCGTATCAACGGCTTCGGCACCCCGTGGTGGGCCGACGACCTCGAGACGCTGGCCGACACGTCCATCGGGGGCATCATGCTGGCGATGGTCGAGTCGGTCGACCACGTGACCGAGACCGCGAAGCGCATCCCCGGCGTGCCGATCGTCGCGCTCGTCGAGACCGCCCGCGGGCTCGAACGCATCACCGAGATCGCCGCGACCAAGGGCACGTTCCGGCTGGCCTTCGGCATCGGCGACTTTCGCCGCGACACGGGATTCGGGGAGAACCCGGCGACGCTGGCCTACGCCCGCTCGCGGTTCACCATCGCCGCCAAGGCCGCACACCTGCCCAGCGCCATCGACGGGCCGACCGTCGGGTCCAGCGCACTGAAGCTCAGCGAGGCCACGGCCGTGTCCGCGGAGTTCGGCATGACCGGCAAGATCTGCCTGACGCCGGATCAGTGCTCGACGGTGAACGAGGGACTCTCCCCGTCTCAGGAGGAGATCAGCTGGGCCAAGGAGTTCTTCGCCGAGTTCCAGCGCGACGGCGGCGAGATCCGCAACGGATCGGACCTGCCCCGCATCGCGCGGGCGACGAAGATCCTGGACCTCGCGAAGTCCTACGGCATCCACGAGTCGCAGTACGGCGACGACGACGGCCACGTGGCCGCGCCGTCGGACACCTACCACTACTGATCGCCGGAGCGCCTCAGAGACCTGACGGCCCGCACGATGCCGCGGGCGGCGTAGATGCCCGCCAGCACCGACGCGATGACCATCACGATGAACATCAGCAGCCAGTTGGTGCGGCCGTGCGGGACGTTCCACCACACGATGGTGAAGAGGATGCCGCAGAGGAACAGCACGATGTCGCGCCAGTTGCCCTGGTAGGACGTCGCGATCTCACGCATCGACCGGCTCTTGTCGATGCCGGCGATGATGTCGTCGATGCGCATGTCGATGACCCGCTGCAGTTCGGCCCGGCGTTCGGTCTGCTCGGGCGGCAGGCTCTCGAGCAGCTCGATGTCCTTCTTGATGGTGCCGCGCAGATCCGGCGGGCGCAGGTTCCCGGCGGCCGCGCCGAGCAGTGCTCCTCCTGCGATCGGTGCACCGGCTAGGGCGAGTTCGGCGAATCCAGGCATGCTTCTCCTCCGTCAGTCCAGCGGGTCTCGACCGTATCGGAGACGGACGCGCGGCACGTACTACTGCGCCAGGAATCCCCCGTCGACGGGCAGCACGGCGCCGGTGACGAACGAGGCGTCGTCCGAGGCGAGGAAGGCGATGGCGCGGGCGACCTCGACCGGCTCGCCGAGACGTCCCATCGGGTGCATGCGCTGGACGTCGTCGAGGTACTCCGCCCCGCCGGGTTCGCCACGCAGCGCGATCACGCGTTCGGTGCGGATCGTCCCGGGCGCAACGGCATTCACCCGGATGCCGCGGTCTGCCCACTCGACCGCGAGGTGCTTGGTCAGACCGGTCGCGACGAACTTCGCGGGACCGTAGGACGCCTGCCGCTTCTGGCCGGCCAGACCGGAGATCGACGAGAGGCACACGATCGCCCCACCACCGGTGGGCACCATCGCCTCGATCGCGAACTTGCAGGTGAGGAACATGCCCCGCCCGTCGACGGCCATCACCTCGTCCCAGTCCGCGGTCGTCGTCTCCGTCGCGTCGCCGAGGGTGATGATGCCCGCATTGGCCACCAGCACGTCGAGCCGTCCGTATCGATCGGTGGCCGCCGCGATCATCCGCCGGGCGTCGGCCTCGACCGAGACGTCGCCGATCACGGTCTCCACGTCGGTGCCCTGCTCCCGGAGCCGGTCGGCGAGCGCGAGCAGCAGTTCGCCTTCGACGTCGGTGACGACAAGCCGGGCGCCCTCGCGGGCGAACAGTTCAGCGGTCGCCCGGCCGATGCCCATCGCCGCCCCGGTGACCAACGCCGATTTGCCGGCCAGCCGCCCGGATCCTTCAGTCCCACCGCTCACGCTCATCCACGTCCTCGTCGGCTCAGTCCATCAGCTGGGCGGCGACCGTCGCGCCCAGGTTCCAACACGCATCGACGTCGGCCTTGCTCGGCTTGCCGGAGACGACGACGTCGTCAGCGGCGCGGGCCCACCCCAGGCCGGCGGTGATGCCGGTGAGGGCGCGCTCGGCGCCTTCGGTGCCCTCGTTGCCGTGCAGGTAGACCCCGAAGGGCCGTCCCCGGCCGGTGTCCAGCAGCTGGTAATACGACTGGTCGAACGCATGCTTGAGCGCGCCGCTGAGGTAGCCGAGGTTGACCGGCGTCCCCAGCACGTACCCGTCGGCGGCGAGCATCTCGACCGGCGACACGGTCAGGGCGGGTCGGCGCATCACCTCGACGCCCTCGATCTCGGGCGCCGTGGCACCTGCGACGACCGCCTCCAACATCTCCTGGCAGTGCGGTGACGGGGTGTGGTGGACGATCAGTAGGAGCGGCACTAGGTGGCCGTGTCGGCGTCGGCTGGCACGAGTGACGGCACGGTCCACGTTCCGTCGAGGTATTCGGCACGCGGTCGGTACAACCGGATCAGGTAGTTCCAACCCGTCGGGGTCACGATGCAGTTGGGCGGTACGTCGCCGTCGGCGTCGGCGCGGAACCGTACGGTCGTCGAGCCGTCGCCGTTGCGCACTCCCGTGACGCTGTTGACGGAGTACAGGTTCCGCGCGTTGGGCTCGAAGAACCCATCTGCGTTGTAGACGGACACCGACCAGAATGCATCGACGGGGACGTTTCCGAGCGTCAGGTCATGGGAGCCTGGCGGCAGACCGGGGTCGACGCCGACGTAGGACGCCTCCGAGGTCGGGAGCCCTCCCCAGCCGGCAGCAGTGGCGATGAGGTGACGTACCGGGTCCACCTCGTCCCGGGCGCCGAACGACCGCTCGAAGCCGGTGAGCCCGCGGGCGAGGTCGAGGAGGGACTGGCGCGTTCGGTCCAGACTCGACTCGTCGTAGGCGGGCGACGCGAACGGTTCCGACGACCCGGTCTCGAGGACGATCCTGTCCTGCAGGGCCCGCACGGCGGCGACGTCGACGGGATCGAGCGGGTCGACGAGTGTCCGCACCCCGACCATGGCGTACCGCGATCCGCAGCGTTCGCGCGTCAACTGATGACGGCCCCGATCGTGCAGGATCTCGTTGATGAAGTGATCCTCGTTCACGACCATGACCGACATGTACCGGTCACCCGCATCGGGCAACGTCAGCCACGCTGGCTCCGCGAGGTCGACGACGGCGAAGCTGTACAGGGTGTCGCGGTTCAGGCGGATGACGGTTTGTTCGTCGATCGCTGCGGGCTCACGGTTGTGCCGGAACACGCCGACCCCGCCGGCATCGGCCTGGATGTCGGCGAACATCCGGTGTGTCTCCGCGCGGGTGAAGTTGTCGGCGTTGACGAGGGCGTCCATGCTCGGGCCTCCGATCCAATGATCCACCGGCTCGACGCGACCGCTGGTCGTGTCAACCTAGCCCGGTATCCGCGATGGCGGGCCCTGCTTGGCAGGTCACGTCACTCGACCGTGCTGCCACCGGTTCGCTCCATCTCGACCGCGGTCTTCATCGTCTCCCTGGCCCGGCCGCGGTCCCCCGCGTAGTCGTAGGCGCGGGCCAGTCGGTACCAGCCGCGCCAGTCGTCGGGATCCGCCTCGACCTCGGCCTTGACGTCCTGGAACAGCGCATCGGCCGCATCCCGTTCGATCCGGCCGGAGGGTCTGCGCGGCAGCGCGCTGACGTCGAGTTCGCGGCCCTGCTCCCGCATCTGGCGTGCCAACCGCTGATGGGTGAACCCGGCACGCAACGTGGCCACCATCGCCCAGAGTCCGATGAACGGCATGATGAAGATCGCGGCGCCCAGACCGATCGCGGCGGGCTTGCCGGACGTGACGAGCAGGACCCCGGCCCGCCCGAGCAGCACGAAGTACACGACCAGCGCCAGACACATGAAGCCGATCAGGATCTGGATGCGCAGTGCGCGGGAGTCATCGGACGTCGCCATGGTCCCAGTCCTCAGAGGTCGAGCAGTGGCTCGATGCCCACCGTCAGGCCGGGCCGCTCCGCGACGTGCCGTACCGCCAGCAGCACCCCGGGTACGAACGAGGTGCGATCCAGGCTGTCGTGCCGGATGACGAGCGTCTCGCCCTGCGTCCCGAACAGCACCTCCTGATGCGCCACCAGACCGGCAAGCCGCACCGAGTGCACCGGCACGCCGTCGACGTCGGCGCCGCGGGCCCCCTCGATCCCGGTGCTGGTGGCATCGGGGTTGGGCGGCAATCCCCTTCGGGCCTCGGCGATCAGCCGGGCCGTCCGCGCCGCCGTTCCCGACGGCGCGTCGGCCTTGTGCGGATGGTGCAGTTCGATGATCTCGACCGACTCGAAGAATCGCGCCGCCTGCTTCGCGAACTGCATGGACAGCACCGCGCCGATCGCGAAGTTCGGCGCGATGAGCACTGCGGTCCCCGGCGAGTCCGAGAGCCACTGCTCGACCTGGGCGATCCGCTCGTCGGTGAACCCGGTGGTTCCGACCACTGCGTGAATGCCGTTGTCGATCAGGAACTTCAGGTTGTCCATCACCACGCTCGGATGGGTGAAGTCCACGACCACGGCCGTCTCGGTGTCGACGAACGTCGAGAGCGCGTCCCCCGCGTCGACGCCCGCGGAGAACACGAGGTCGTCGGCGGCGTCGACGCCCTCGACGATGGTGGCTCCGACCTTGCCCTTGGCGCCCAGCACTCCAACTCGCATGCGCTCACCCTATCGACTGGGCTCAGCGGCGGACCGACGAGCGAATCCTGCACTGTCGAGCAACGTTGTGCCGCCGGTGCCACTACCTAGCCATGGTCCTGTCCGCATCGCGTGGAGACGGTCGATCCGGTGATTGCCGGGTGGTCCGGTGACGCCCCGTCGTGCGATCTCGGTCGACGCCGACGGCCATGGTGGAAATCTTCGCTGAGGTCAATCACAGGCCCCTAACGGCACCCGTGACAACGTATCCGGCTTTGTAGCAGCATGATTGATGCAACGCACCGTCGTGGTGCGTGATCCCGACGGGTCTGCTCGACACGCGTATCGACTTCACCGAAGATTTGCTGGACCCGAACTGAAACACGTGGCAACATACTGCGTGCACGGGCGTCGTTGATTAGCTGCAGACAAACTTGGTCACTGCATTGGCAAATGAGGGGGAGTTCGTTTCATGGCGAAGCACAGCAAGAAGAAGGCCGGCAAGAAGAGGACCATCGCCACCGCCACCCTGGCCGCGGGCGTGCTGGCCGGGGGTGGCGCGGCGGGACTGACCGCCGCGATGACGTCGGGGACCGTGGCGGCGCCGCAGACCCGGTCATACGAGATCCAGCCGGTCTTCCTCGGAAGTTTCCTCAACAGCATCCTCGGGGCCCTGATCAGCAACGGCTCCTCGTCGGCGACGGGCAACGGCGGCAACGCCGGCCTCCTCATCGGCACCGGCGGATCGTCAAGCGCCGCAGGCGGACAGGGCGGAGCCGGCGGTCTGCTGCTCGGCAACGGCGGTTCGTCGCTCACCGGCAACGGCGGCAACGCCGGCCTGATCGGCACCGGCGGCGCGTCCGGCTCCGGCACCGGCGGCAACGGCGGCCTCCTCATCGGTGACGGCGGGCTGACCGCCACCGGTACCGGTGGCACCGGCGGCCTGGTGGCGGGCAACGGCGGCACCGCGTTGACGACCGGCAACGGTGGCAGCGGCGCGCTCGTCCTCGGCAGCGGCGGCTCGTCGCTCGCGGGCAACGGCGGTCAGGGCGGCATCATCGGAAACGGCGGCACGTCGCTCATCGGCGGCGACGGCGGGAACGCCGGCCTGATCGGCACCGGCGGCGCCGGCGGCAGCGGCCTGCCCGGGGTCGGCGGCCAGGCAGGTGGCGACGGCGGCAACGGCGGCGGCCTGCTCGGCAGCGGCGGCAACGGCGGCAACGGCGGGGCCGGGATCGTCGGCGGCGCGGGTGGCGACGGCGGCGCGGGCGGCATCGTGCTCGGCAACGCGGGCAGCGGCGGCAACGGCGGGGCGGGCAACGGCGCCGGCGTTCTCGCGTCCCAGGGCGGCGCCGGCGGCGACGGCGGGCAGGCCGGAGCGCTCGGGGCCGGCGGCAGCGGCGGCACGGGCGGCAACGCGCAGACCGGGATCAACGCCGCCAACGGCGGTGCCGGCGGCAACGGTGGAAACGGTGGCGTCGTCCTCGGCGACGCCGGCAACGGCGGAGCGGGTGGCACCGGCCAGACGTCCAACATCAGCATCTTCCCGGGCGGTCCCGCGACCGGCGGGTCCGGCGGCGACGGCGGCGCGACGGGCGTCCTCGGCAACGGCGGGACCGGCGGCGGCGGAGGCTCCGCGACGACCACCAACGGCTCCACCACCGGTGGCAACGCCGGCGACGGCGGCAGCACGGCGGTGCTGGGCACCGGCGGCAACGGCGGCTCGGGCGGCAATGCCACCAACACCAGCGGCGGCAGCTCGACGGCGGGCTCGGGCGGCGACGCGGGCAGCGGCGGCTCCATCGTGGGCGGCGGCGGCACCGGCGGCACCGGCGGCACCAGCTCGACGAAGGGCGGCAGCGCCAGCACGGGCGGCTCCGGCGGGA
This sequence comes from Mycobacterium sp. PTI7, assembly GCF_056679845.1. Lineage (NCBI taxonomy): Bacteria > Bacillati > Actinomycetota > Actinomycetes > Mycobacteriales > Mycobacteriaceae > Mycobacterium > Mycobacterium sp. PTI7. The sequence continues at coordinate 1,276,303 of NZ_CM155252.1, read as the reverse complement.
CCGGCGGCACGGGCGGCGGTCTGGTGAGCAACGGCGGCTCGGGTGGCGGCGGTGGCACCGCGACCACCGGTTCGGGCAAGGCCACCGGTGGCAGCGGCGGTGACGGCGGCCAGGGTGACGTCGGCGGCGCGGGTGGTTCCGGCGGAACGGGCGGCTCCGGTTCGGGTGGCGCCGGCAGCAGCAGCGGCGACAGCGGCTCCGACGGCTAGCAGTATCGATCGACCCAAGGGCGGCGCCTCCACTTCGGTGGGGGCGCCGTCGTCGTCGGCATCCGTGATTCGAGCCATCGCCCGCCACGCGAGCCCTAGCATCGGGCCCATGTTCGGATCCAAGATCTTGATCACGGGGCCCACCGGTCAGGTGGCCACTCCCCTGGCCCTCGCGCTCGCCCGCGACAACGAGGTGTGGGGCATCGCCCGCTTCACCGATCAAGATGCGCGAGAGAGGCTGGAGCGGGCCAACATTCGCTGCGAGACGGTCAACCTCGCGGCGGGCGACTTCAGCGCGCTACCGACGGACTTCGACTACGTGATCAACCTCGCCGTCGCGAAGAGCGGCCGCTGGGACAAGGACCTGGCTGCCAACGCCGAGTCCGTCGGACTCCTGATGGCGCACTGCCGCGAGGCGACGGCGTTCCTGCACTGCTCGTCGGCGGCGGTCTACGACCCACCCGACGACGAACCCCGAACCGAGCGCTCGGCCCTCGGCGACAATCACAAGCCCATGCTCCCCACCTACTCGATCTCGAAAATCGCCGGCGAGGTCGTCGCCCGGACGATGGCGCGGGCACTGGACCTGCCGACCGTCATCGCGCGACTCAACGTGCCCTACGGCGACAACGGCGGCTGGCCGTTCTTCCACATGGAGATGATGCTGGCGGGCACGCCGATTCCAGTGCCGCCCGGTGGCCCCGCCCGCTACAACCCCATCCACGAGGACGACGTGATCGCCACCGTCCCCAAGCTGCTCGCGGCGGCCTCGGTGCCGGCGACCACCGTCAACTGGTGCGGCGAGCAGACCGTCAGCCTGCAGGAGTGGTGCACGTTCATCGGCGAACTCATCGGCAGGGAGCCGAAATTCGTCGAGTCCGACGAGGCGCTACGCGGCGGGCCGACCGACGTGACGCTGATGCGCGACCTCGTCGGCGGCACCACCGTCGACTGGCGCGACGGCATCCGCCGCATGGTCGCCGCCTTCCACCCGGACCTGATCCGCGCCTGACCCCCTCCCCCGGCGAGCGTGCTCCCTTCTCCGGCGAGCGTGCGTGTTTGCGGGCGACACGCCGGGTGAAAACCTGACTGTGCGCACGCTCGCGAATGGCCAGTTGGTGCGCATGCATGCCCGGAAACGGCACGTAACTGGCCACTCAAGAATTCTCCAAAACTCATGCGCCACAACGGTTTCATCCGTCTCACCGACGGCCCAACCTGTCGGACCCTCGTACTAGTGTTCGAACCATGGCAATCGATCTGGTGGACGCGGCGCAGGCCTTGCGCGCCGCGGTGGCCGATCTGTTGGCCGCCGACGTCGACGCCGCCAGCCACTCCGAACTCCTCACCGTCCTCGACGCCATCGAGCACACCCGACGCTCCCTGCCCGCGGTCGATCACCGCGTCCTCAACCGGATCGTCACCGAGATCAACCCGATCGACTACGGCGCCACCTCGCCGACCAAGCTGCTGGCCCACCGACTCCGCATCAGCGCCGGCGAAGCCGCCCGCCGCATCGGCGAAGCAAAGGACCTCGGCCCCCGGCGCACCCTCACCGGGCAACCCCTGCCCCCGGTCCTCGAGCAGACCGCCGCCGCTCAGAGCGCGGGATCGATCACCTCCGAGCACGTCGCCCTCATCCGCAAGTTCTTCGCCAAGCTGCCCGACCGCGTCGACCCGACCACCCGCATCGCCGCCGAGGCCGACCTCGTCCGCATCGCCTGCCACCACGGCCCCGAAGGATTGCGCAAGGCCGTGAACCTACTCAACGCGCTCCTGCATCCCGACGGCGACTTCACCGACGCCGACCGCGAACGCCAGCGCGGTGTCACCCTCTCCCAACAGCGCCCCGACGGGATGAGCACCATCCGCGGCGACCTCACCCCGGAGATGCGGGCGGTCCTCGAAGCGGTCCTGGCCAAGCTCGCCGCCCCCGGCACGAGCAACCCCGACGACGACCAACCCACGATCGACGGGGAACCCGCTGCCGACACCGCCACCCGCGACCATCGCAGCCCCGCACAGCGAAACCACGACGCGCTGCTCGCCATGGGCCGCATGATCCTCGGCTCGAACACCCTGGGTCAGCTCAACGGCCTACCGGTCACCGTCATCGTCTCGACCACCCTGCAGGACCTGGAGTCAGCAGCCGGGCACGCCGTCACCGCCGGCGGAACGCTGCTCCCGATGCGCGACCTCATCCGGATGGCCGCACACGCCCACCACTACCTCTACGTCTACGACGCCCACACCGGGCAGAGCCTCTACCTGGGCCGAACCAAGCGGTGCGCCAACGCCGCTCAACGCATCGTGCTGCATGCCCGCGATCGCGGCTGCACCCGACCCGGCTGTCTCGTCGACGGCTACCACTCCCAGGTCCACCACGCCGCTGCGGACTGGAAGCACGGCGGCCGCACCGACGTCGACGACCTCACCTTCGCGTGCGGGCCCGACAACCGACTCGTCGAACGCACCGACTGGACCACCCGGCGCCGCAACGACGGCCGCACCGAATGGATCCCCCCGCCGGACGCCGACAACGGCCAGGCCCGTGTCAACGACCTGCACCACCCGGAGCGGCTCCTGCAGCCACCCGAGGCGGACGACGCCGCCTGAGTCGCGACTCACCCGTCGAGTGCGGCCTGCGCGGACTCGGCCTCGGCCAGCGCCGAGGTGGCCGCCTCGAGTCGGTCGTTGGCCGCGGACGCCTCGGCCTCGGCGTCCGTCAATCGCGAACTCGCCGTGTCGACTTCGCGCTCGGCCTCGCTCAGCTGCTCGAGCAACCGCTCGTAGCGCCGTCGCGCGGTCGACACGGTGCTGCGCCGCTCGGCGGCCTCCTTGTCCGCGCGCTCCTGGTCCGACCGAGCGGCCTTGGCCTTCTGCGTCGCCCGCTTGACGCGAGCGGCGGCCGCCCGTCGCTCCGCAGCGGTGGGACCCTTGGGCGCGGCAGGTGCGGGCGCGGCAGGCGCGGGCTCGGCGGCCGCGGAGCGCTCCGGACGGGCGGGACGCGAGGACCGCTTTGGCGTGGAGGGCGTGGCCCGCGAGACCGGCTCCACCGCAGACGGGCCGAATCCCCCGAAGCCCGAATACCGTTCGGCCTTCGCCAGCCTGCCCAGCCGCGCGGCGACGTCGGGGTCGGCGATCGCGGCCTGCAGCGTGTCGGTCACCTCGTCGCGCAGCGCGGCCGACGGGTCGTCGAGGTCGGCCGCGGAGAACGCGGTACGAACCAGCTCGTGCACCAGCTTCCGCTGCCCCGCGGTGAGGTCGCGGATGCGGGCGCCGTCCATCTCGGCGTGGGCGGATCGCAGTCCCTCGCTGAGGTCGGCCAGACGCGGCACGGCCGTCGCGTCGGCGCGCACGAGTCGGTTCACCACCCACGCGGCGGTGGTCGGCCGCCGTGCCGCCGCGATCTCCTTGGCCGCATCGGCCTCACCGCGCTTCTTCGCCGCCGCCGACAGCTCCTTGCGGCGGGCCGTGAACTCCTCGGGCCGCACGCCGTACAGCGCGTCGAGGTCGTCGTCGACGCTCACAGCGGCGACGCCCCACGCAGGTGTTCGAAGATCAGCGACGTCTGGGTGCCCGCCACGTCGGCGTCGGCGTTGAGGTTCTGCACCACGAACGACCGCAGGTCGTCGGTGTCGCGCGCCGCGACGTGCAGGATGAAGTCGTCGGCGCCGGCCAGGAAGTAGACGTCCATGACCTGGGGTCGTCGCCGGATGTGTTCGATGAAGCCCTCGATCTTGCCGCGGGCGTTGGACTGCAGACTCACCGAGATCATCGCCTGCAGCGGCAGTCCGATCGCCGACGGGTCGATGTCGGCGTGGAACCCGCGGATCACGCCCACCTCCTGCAGGCGTCGCACCCGCCCGTGACAGGTCGAGGCCGCGACGCCGACGAGGTCGGCGAGCGCGCTGTTGGAGATCCTTGCATCGGCGTGCACGGCGGTCACGATCCGGCGGTCGACGTCGTCGAGGTCGACGGGTCGAACATTCTTCGGCGAGGCCGTCGCGCCTGCCGACGAGATCGATGATCCTTGCGTCATGACATGACTTTATCGAATGATCCGCACATCTATTGCGGCATTACCGCTGTTTCTTCACAATTTAGGGGTCGCATCGCCAACCTAGGAGCCATCGTGCGCGTCGGAGTCCCCGCCGAGATCAAGAACAACGAGTACCGCGTCGCCATCACCCCCGCGGGCGTGGCCGAACTGACCCGCCGCGGCCACGAGGTGCTGATCGAGGCCGGAGCCGGCACCGGTTCCGCGATCTCGGACAACGACTTCAAGGCCGCCGGCGCGACGGTGGTCGACACCGCCGACGAGGTGTGGGCCGAGGCCGAGCTGCTGCTCAAGGTCAAGGAGCCCATCGAGGCCGAGTACGGCCGCATGCGGAAGGGCCAGACGCTCTTCACCTACCTCCACCTCGCGGCGTCCAAGCCGTGCACCGACGCCCTGATGACGTCGGGCACCACCTCGATCGCCTACGAGACCGTGCAGACCGCCGACGGCGCACTGCCGCTGCTGGCCCCCATGAGCGAGGTCGCGGGCCGCCTCGCCGCACAGGTCGGCGCCTACCACCTGATGCGCACGCACGGCGGTCGCGGCGTGCTGATGGGTGGCGTCCCCGGCGTCGCACCGGCGAAGGTGGTCGTCATCGGTGGCGGCATGGCCGGCGACAACGCCGCCGCCGTCGCCAAGGGCATGGGCGCACACGTCACCGTCTTCGACCTGAACGTCAACACGCTGCGCAAGATCGACGCCGAGTACGGCGGCAGCATCGAGACCCGCTACTCGTCGACGCTGGAACTCGAGGAGGCCGTCAAGGCGGCCGACCTGGTGATCGGCGCCGTCCTCGTCCCGGGTGCCAAGGCGCCCAAGCTGGTCACCAATTCCACCGTCTCGCACATGAAGTCGGGTGCGGTGCTGGTCGACATCGCGATCGACCAGGGCGGCTGCTTCGAGGATTCCCGGCCCACCACCCACGACGATCCGACGTTCGCCGTGCACGACACCGTCTTCTACTGCGTCGCCAACATGCCGGGCGCGGTCCCGCGGACCTCGACGTTCGCGCTGACCAACGCCACCATGCCGTACGTGCTCAAGTTGGCCGACAAGGGATGGCAGTCGGCATGCGCGGCCGATCCGGCGCTGGCGAAGGGACTCTCGACGCACGAGGGCGCTCTGCTGTCCGAGCAGGTGGCCGCCGACCTCGAACTCCCCTTCACGGATCCGGCGACCGTCCTCGCCTGATCCGCTGCACGCTTCTCCCCCTCTCGCCCGGTCGGTGCCTCAGTGCGCCGGCCGGGCGATGATTTTCTTGACGGGTGTCAAGTACGGTGGTCGCATGACTCTCGCCGACGTGCTCCCCACCGCGCCGACCACCACCGCGGACGCCCTGGCCCTGTTCGACGCGTCGCCCGCCGCGACGCCCGAGTTCATGATCGGCACCTGGCACGGTGACGAGCTGCCCACCGGCCACCCGCTCGACGGCATGCTCGAGTCCAGCGGATGGTGGGGCAAGCAGTTCGTGGACGCCGAAACCGTGCACCCGCTGCTGTTCCCGACGAGGGACCGCGCCGCGCTGTGGGCGCTCAATCCGCTCCTCGCATTCGGCGGGATGGGCGTGGCCACCAAGATCCCCGCGCTCAAGAAGCAGAACCTGCGCGGCGTGATCAACGTGCTGGATCCCGTCCTGAAGACCCGCGCCCCGAAGGCCCGGCTGCGCACCACGCGCTACCGCGGCGTCGACACCGCGACCATGCTGTACGACCAGCTGCCCATCAACGACGTCTTCCGTCAGCTCGACGAGCAGACCGTGATCGGCGCGATGGACCTACGCGGCCTGCGCAACCCGTACTTCTTCGTGCTGCGCCGCGACGACTCGTTGCGCCTGCGCTAGCCGCCGGTCACGTACGGGACGACGACGGTGGCGAGCTCGCCCACCAGCGGACGCAGCGTCGCGGCGTCCGGATCGTCGGACTGCGTGCGCGTCATGAACGCCAGCAGCAGGCGCTGGCCGTCCGGCCCGTAGGCGATGCCCACGTCGTTGGCGGTGGCGTAGTCGCCGCTGCCGGTCTTGTCGGCGGTGGTCCACCCCGGCGGCAGCCCGGCACGCATGCTGGATGTCTCGTTGCCCCGCAGCCACTCGTCGAGGGTGCGGCGCTGGGGCGCGCCCAACGCCTCCCCGGTCAGCATCGCGCGGAAGCTCGAGCCGATCGCGCGCGGCGTGCTGGTGTCGCGCAGGTCGCCGGGGATCGCCGAGTTCAACTCCGGCTCCCAGCGGTCGAGCCGGGTCCGGTCGTCACCGAGCGTGCGCGCGAAGTCGGTGATCCGCGACGGACCCCCGATGATCCGCAGCAGCCAATTGGCCGCGGCGTTGTCGCTAAGTTGGACCGCGGCCACGCACAGTTCCTCGATCGTCATGGTCTGATCGACCCGCGTCTCGGTGACCGGCGAGTACGGCAGGATGTCGGAGCGGTCGATGGTGACGGCGTCGGTGAGGTTCAGTTCGCCGGCCGCCGCCTTCTGCAGGACGCGGCCCCCGGCGTACGCCTTGAACGTCGAGCACATCGCGAACGGATCGTCCGCGCGGTGCGCCACCGACCGGCCCGTGTCGAGGTTCTCGGCGTACACGCCGACGAACGCCCCGAACCGGTGCTCCAGCGCGGCGAGGCGGTCCTCCACCGGCGGCATCGGCATCACCGGGTCGGCGAGCGTCGGCTTTTCCGCACACGCCGCCAGCGCGGCGAGTACGCCACCGCCGATCAGCAGGCTGCGGCGGCGCATCACACCGCCAGGGACTTCAGCGGCTTCGGCAGCGAGCGCCGCGACCGGTGAGGTCCGAGTACTGCCGCACCGAACGGCTGCGAGAGCAGTTGGCGTGCAATCCCGTTCACCTCCTCGAGCGTGACCGCGTCGATCAGCTGCAGGGTCTCGGCGATGCTGCGGTGGCTGCCGTAGTTCATCTCACTGCGGCCCAGTCGGTGCATCCGCGACGCGGAGTCCTCCAGGCCGAGCACCAGACCGCCCCGCAGCGAGCCCTTCGCGATCCGGCACTCGCCCTCGGTGATCCCGTCGCGCCCGATGTCGGCGAGCACGTCGGTGGTCACGCGGACCACTTCGTCGAACCGCTCCGGCAGGCAGCCCGCGTACACGGACAGCGCGCCCGCGTCGGAGAACGTGTCGATGGTCGAGTACACCGAGTACGCCAGCCCGCGGGTCTCCCGGATCTGTTGGAACAGGCGGGAACTCAATCCGCCACCGAGCGCGCCGTTGAGCACCGCCAGCGCCCAGCGGTGATCCCAGTGCCTGCCCGGCGTGCGCACCCCGAGGAACATGTGGGTCTGCTCGGTGTCCCGGTTGACCAGCTGCAGCGTCGGCTCGGTCGAGATCTTGCCGGTGCCCTTGCGCGGCGGGGTGGGCGTCGCCTCCACGGCCAATTTCGGCCCGAAGTGCTTGCGCGCCAGACGCACCACCTTCGCGTGGTCGACGTTGCCCGCCACCGCCAGGACCATGCGCTCGGGCGTGTACCGCCGCACGTGGAACGAGTGCAGCTGCGTACGCGTCATGTCGGTGACCGACTCGACGCTGCCGATCACCGGACGTCCGACCGGATGGTCGCCGAACATCGCCGACAGGAAGACGTCCCCGAGGGTGTCCTCGGGATCGTCGTCGCGCATGGCGATCTCCTCGAGCACGACGTCGCGTTCGACCTCGACGTCGTCGGCGGCACACCGTCCGCGCAGCACCACGTCGGCCACCAGATCGACCGCGAGTTCCAGGTCGTCGTCGAGCACGTGGGCGTAGTAGCAGGTGTGCTCACGCGCGGTGAACGCGTTCAGCTCACCGCCGACGGCGTCGACCGCCTGGGCGATCTGCACCGCCGACCGCGTCGGGGTCGACTTGAACAGCAGGTGTTCGAGGAAGTGCGCGGCACCTGCCACGCTGCGTCCCTCGTCGCGGGACCCGACGCCGACCCACAGGCCGACCGACGCCGAGTGCACCGACGGGATGAACTCCGTGACGACGCGCAACCCTCCGGGGAGGGTTGTGCGCCGTACCGAGTCAGCTGTCCGCGGTCGCGGCATCGGCAGGTGCAGCAGCCGCGTCCGGGGCGGTGCCGTTGGCCGGGGCCTCGGCTGCCTCGTCCTCGGCGACCAGCACCAACGAGATCTTGCCGCGGTTGTCGATGTCGGCGATCTCCACGCGGAGCTTGTCACCGACCTTCACGACGTCCTCGACCTTGTTGATCCGCTTGCCACGGCCCAGCTTGCTGATGTGCACCAGGCCGTCGCGGCCGGGCAGCAGCGAGACGAACGCACCGAAGTCCGTCGTCTTGACCACGGTTCCGAGGAACCGCTCACCGGTCTTGGGCAGCTGCGGGTTGGCGATGGCGTTGATCTTGTCGATCGCCGCCTGCGCCGCCTCGCCGTTGGACGCACCGACGAACACCGTGCCGTCGTCCTCGATGGAGATCGACGCGCCGGTCTCCTCGGTGATCGAGTTGATCATCTTGCCCTTGGGGCCGATGACCTCGCCGATCTTGTCGATCGGCACCTTGATGGTCGTGATGCGCGGCGCGTAGGGGCTCATCTCGTCGGGCTCGTCGATGGCCTCGGCCATGACCTCGAGAATCGTGATGCGGGCGTCCTTGGCCTGCGACAGCGCACCGGCCAGCACGCTCGACGGGATGCCGTCGAGCTTGGTGTCGAGCTGCAGCGCGGTGACGAAGTCCTTCGTGCCGGCGCACTTGAAGTCCATGTCGCCGAACGCATCCTCGGCGCCGAGGATGTCGGTGAGGGTGACGAAGCGACGCTCGGTCTTGCCGTCCACCTCGACGTCGTCGGACACCAGGCCCATCGCGATGCCCGCGACCGGCGCCTTGAGCGGCACGCCGGCGTTCAGCAGCGACAGCGTCGACGCACACACCGAACCCATGGAGGTCGAACCGTTGGAGCTGAGCGCCTCCGAGACCTGACGGATGGCGTACGGGAACTCCGCGACGCTCGGCAGCACCGGCATCAACGCACGCTCGGCGAGCGCGCCGTGGCCGATCTCGCGACGCTTGGGCGAACCGACGCGACCGGTCTCACCGGTCGAGTACGGCGGGAAGTTGTAGTGGTGCATGTAGCGCTTGGACGTCTCCGGCCCCAGCGAGTCGATCTGCTGGGCCATCTTGACCATGTCGAGGGTGGTGACGCCCATGATCTGGGTCTCGCCGCGCTCGAAGATCGCACTGCCGTGGGCGCGCGGGATGACCGCGACCTCGGCGGACAGCGCGCGGATGTCGGTGATGCCGCGGCCGTCGATGCGGAAGTGATCGGTCAGGATGCGCTGGCGGACCAGCTTCTTGGTCAGCGCGCGGTAGGCGGCGCCGATCTCCTTCTCGCGTCCGGCGTAGGTGTCGGCGAGGCGCTCGAGCACCTCGACCTTGATCTCGTCGGTGCGGTCGTTGCGCTCTTCCTTGCCCGAGATGGTCAGCGCCTTCGACAGCTCGTCGGTGGCGACCGAGGAGACGGCGTAGAACACGTCGTCCTGGTACTCGGGGAACAGCGGGTAGTCGGCGGTCTCCTTGCCTGCGGCCTCGAACAGCTCCTGCTGCGCGGTGCACAGTGCGGCGATGAACGGCTTGGCGGCCTCCAGGCCCTCGGCCACGACGGCCTCGGTGGGAGCACCCGCGCCACCGGCGACGAGTTCGATGACCCGGTCGGTGGCCTCGGCCTCGACCATCATGATGGCGACGTCGTCACCGGCCTTGCGACCCGCGACCACCATGTCGAACACGGCGTCCTCGAGCTGCTCGACGGTGGGGAACGCGACCCACTGGCCGTCGATGAGGGCGACGCGCACGCCGCCGACGGGGCCGGCGAACGGCAGACCCGAGATCTGGGTGGACGCCGACGCGGCGTTGATCGCCAGCACGTCGTACAGATCCTTGGGATCCAGGCTCAGGATCGTGACGACGACCTGGATCTCGTTGCGCAGCCCCGACACGAACGTCGGACGCAGCGGCCGGTCGATCAGGCGGCAGGTCAGGATGGCGTCCGTCGAGGGACGGCCCTCGCGGCGGAAGAACGAGCCGGGGATGCGGCCCGCGGCGTACATGCGCTCTTCGACGTCGATGGTCAGCGGGAAGAAGTCGAAGTGGTCCTTCGGCGACTTGCTGGCCGTGGTGGCCGACAGGAGCATGGTCTCGTCGTCGAGGTAGGCGACGACGGCGCCGGCGGCCTGCTTGGCCAGCCGGCCGGTCTCGAATCGGATGGTGCGGGAACCGAAGCTCCCGTTGTCGATGACTGCGGTGGCTTCGTAGACGCCGTCTTCGATTTCAACTGCTGACATACGTATGTCGTCCTCTTTGATTCTCGTGTTCGTCTGTTTCGCGACATCACGCACGCGGGCCCGCCGAACTTCCTGACGGCCGTCGATCGAAGCGGCCGGATCGCTTGATCCGGCAGCCACTACCGAAGACCGCCCATGCGAGATCGGGCGCTTGCGGTGACGCACTGGAACTCTTCGCGCGGTCGTGCGCGAATCGCACCTCGTGTCCCGAGCCGATCGGATGCCGTACGGCTCAAAACAGGTCCATGTTACATGGCGGCATTTGCTCGAACCGCCAGATGCCTCAGGTCAGCGCACGTCCTCCACGCAGACCGTGAACAGCCGTTGGTCGTACGGATACCCGACCCCGCTCGCGCACTGGTCGGCGCTGGCCACGTCCGAGAGGATCTCGGTGGCCCGCTGCCGGTGCGGCGCGGAGGAGTCGGCACAGTCGACCCGGTAGGGGTCGACGTCGTTCTCGGGGTCGACGTTCATGCAGCCGCCGACCACCCAGTCGACGTCCATGCAGATGGTGTTGCCCTCGCCGCTGAACGAACTCTTCGTCGAGTAGTACGTGTCGGCGTCCGAGGGGCAACCGTCGGTGTTCTCGGCGGTGGCGACCACCCTGAAGTTCGATGCGGTGCTGCCGCAGTCGACCCGGGTGGCCTCCGGGCGGTCGGGTGGACCGCCCACCTTGAGGCAGTCGCCCACCTGCATGTCCGCGGCAGCGGCCGACGAGCACCCGGTGAGGGCGGCGCCGGCCAGTGCCGCGGCGACCAGGGCCGCGCGTAGGCGGCGGGGTACCACCAGCGTCAGCGACGCAGGCCGAGACGCTCGATGAGCGAGCGGTAGCGGGCGACGTCGACTGCGGCGATGTACTTGAGCAGACGACGGCGACGGCCGACGAGCAGCAGCAGACCGCGACGCGAGTGGTGGTCGTGCTTGTGCATCTTCAGGTGCTCGGTGAGGTCGGAGATGCGCTTGGTCAGCATCGCGACCTGCGCCTCCGGGGAGCCCGTGTCGGTGTCGTGCAGGCCGTACTGGCCGAGGATCTCTTTTTTCTGTTCGACGGTGAGCGCCACGAATTACTCCATCTATTGGTCCGCGAGGATGAATGTTTCGGCGCGGCCGCCGCGAACTGCAGCGCGCGCTGGGTCGCCGGGAAGTTTAACAGGACGAGGCCCGGTCACGAATTCGTCGCCTCGCGGCGGCGGCGGAACCGTCGCTACAGCATCTTGGCCAGGATCGCCCTGGCCCGTCCCACGTCACCCTCCATGGCGGTGATCAGCTGGTCGACCGAGTCGAACTTCTCCTGGCCGCGGACGCGGGCGACGAAGTCGACCGCCACGTGCTGGCCGTAGAGGTCGGCCTCGTTGTCGAGGACGAACGCCTCGACGGTGCGGGTCCGCCCGGAGAACGTCGGGTTGGTGCCCACCGAGACGGCGGACTGGTAGCGCTCCCCCGGGGTCACCGTGCCGACCACCGGGCCGTGACCGAGGACCGTGAACCACGCCGCGTAGACGCCGTCGGCGGGGATCGCCGAGTACATCGGCGGCGCGACGTTGGCCGTCGGGAAGCCGAGCACCCTGCCGCGCCCGTCACCGCGGACGACGACGCCCTCGACGCGGTGCGGCCGGCCCAGTGCCTCGCTGGCCGCGCCCATGTCGCCGGCGTCGACGCACGACCGGATGTAGGTCGACGAGAAGGTGACCGACTCGTCGCGATGGTGTTCGGCGACCAGCGAGATGCCCTCGACGGCGAAGCCGAAGCGCTCACCGGCCCTGCGCAGCATGTCGACGTTGCCCGCGGCCTTCTTGCCGAACGTGAAATTCTCGCCGACCACCACCTCGACCACGTGCAACCGCTCCACCAGCAGCTCGTGGATGTAGCGCTCCGGCGTGAGCTTCATGAAGTCGGTGGTGAACGGCATCACCAGGAACACGTCGATGCCGAGTTCCTCGGCCAGTTCGGCGCGCCGGGTGAGCGTCGTGAGCTGCGCGGGGTGGCTGCCCGGGAAGACGACCTCCATCGGGTGGGGGTCGAACGTCATGAGGACGGCGGGGATGTCGCGCGCACGTGCCGCCTTGACGGCATGGCTGATCAGTTCGGCGTGCCCACGGTGTACCCCGTCGAACACTCCGATGGTGACGACACATCGGCCCCAGTCCGTGGGGATCTCGTCTTGACCCCGCCAGCGCTGCACTCCCCCAGCGTACGGCGCGGCGCGTCCCGTGGGCGCGCTGGATCCCCCGGTTGAGGTGTCGATTGCCTAAACTCTGTGATCGTGAGTCCTGACGCGAACCCCCGCGACCTGTCGTCGGTGGCCCAGGACTACCTCAAGGTGATCTGGACCGCCCAGGAGTGGTCGCACGAGAAGGTCAGTACGAAGATGCTGGCCGAGCGCATCGGCGTCTCCGCCAGCACCGCGTCGGAGTCCATCCGCAAGCTCGCCGACCAGGGCCTCGTCGACCACGAGAAGTACGGTGCGGTCACCCTGACCGACGATGGCCGGCGCGCCGCGCTGGGCATGGTCCGCAGACACCGGCTGATGGAGACCTTCCTCGTCAACGAGCTGGGGTACGGCTGGGACGAGGTGCACGACGAGGCCGAGGTGCTTGAGCACGCGGTGTCCGACCGCATGCTGGACCGCATCGACGCCAAGCTCGGCTACCCCACCCGCGATCCGCACGGCGATCCGATCCCCGCCGCCGACGGCAACGTCCCGACGCCGCCGGCGCGCCAGCTGTCGGTGTGCCAGGACGGCGACTCGGGCGTGGTCGCCCGGATCTCCGACGCCGACCCCGAGATGCTGCGGTACTTCGACAGCGTCGGCATCAGCCTCGACTCGCGCCTGCGGGTCCTGGCCCGGCGGGACTTCGCGGGGATGATCTCGGTCGCGGTGGAGAAGCCCGGACCGTCCGACGACGTCACCACGGTCGACCTGGGCAGTCCTGCTGCCGAGGCGATCTGGGTCGTCGGCTGACCTGGCGGTCACGCACCCCCCTACTATCCGGGGATGGCCAAAGTCGAGCTGTCCCGTACGTTGACGCTGTCCCCCGAGGAGGCGTGGTCGCACGTGTCGGACCTGTCGACCCTCGACGAGTGGCTGTCGATGCACGAGGGCTGGCGTTCCGACCTGCCGGAGACCCTTGAGGTCGGCACCACGATCATCGGCGTGGCCGGCGCCAAGGGCATGCGCAACCGCGTCACGTGGACGATCAAGAAGGTCGATCCCCCAAGGCTTCTCGAGATCACCGGCGAGGGCGTGGGCGGCACCAGGTACGCCCTGACCATGAAGGTGTCGCCGACGAAGGAGGGCTGCTCGTTCACCGTCAAGGTCGACCTCGGCGGCGCTCCCCTGTTCGGACCCATCGGGATGGCCGCGGCGCGCGCGGTCAAGGGCGACATCGAGCGGTCGGTCAAGAAGTTCGAGCAGCTGTACGCCTGAGGGCTACAGCGTGGCCGGCCGGATCACCACGACCGACGTGGTGCGGGTCCGGTCGTCGGCGAGCAGCGCGATGACGTCGCCACCGGGGGCGGTCGCGGCGTAGGTCCCGTCGATTCCGGCCGGCGCGAGCGCCCGGCCGTGCCGCGCGGACTCGGCTTCCTCGGCGGTCAGTTCGCGACGCGGGAACGCGAGCAGGCATGCCTCGTCGAGCGACAGGCTGAGCCGCGGCTCGTCGGCCAGCTCGTCGAGGGTTCGGGCCACGTCGAGGCCGAACCCGCCGACCGTGGTCCGTCGCAGCGCGGTCAGGTGGCCCCCGACGCCGAGCGCGACGCCGACGTCGCGCGCCAACGCCCGCACGTACGTTCCCGACGAGCAGTCCACCTCGACGTCGACGTCGACCAGGTCGCCGGTGCGACGGACGGCCCCGACGTCGAAGCGCGAGATCCGGACCCGGCGGGCGGCGAGTTCCACCGACCGGCCCTCCCGTGCCAGCTTGTAGGCGCGCTCGCCGTCCACCTTGATCGCACTGACCGACGACGGCACCTGGTCGAGGTCGCCGCGCAGCGCTGCGACCGCGTCGTCGATCGCGCCGTCCGTGACGTGTCCGGCCGGAACCGACTGCAGCAGTTCGCCTTCCGCGTCCTCGGTCGACGTCGCCTGCCCGAGCCGGATGGTGGCGGCGTAGGACTTGTCGGTGGCGGTCAGCAGGCCCAGGATCTTGGTGGCGCGTTCGATGCCGACGACCAGCACGCCGGTCGCCATCGGATCCAGCGTGCCTGCGTGCCCCACCTTGCGCGTCCCGAAGAGCCGCCGGCAGCGGCCCACGACGTCGTGGCTCGTCATCCCCCCGGGCTTGTCGACGACGACGATGCCGGGCGGTGGCGGTGACCCGCTCACAGCACGATCGCCGTGAGCGCCAACCCGTCGCGTACCGACCAGCGGCCGCGCAGCACCTCCAGCGGCGGGCCCTGCTCGGCGGCGGGGTCGATCAGGATGCGCGAGGTGAACGTGCCCGCCGCGCCCGAGCCGTCGACCTCGAAGGCGATGTGCGCGTCCTCGAAGCCGAGCCAGCGGTGCGTCAGCGGGAACCACGCCTTGTACGTGGCCTCCTTGGCGCAGAACAGGATCCGATCCCAGTGCAGGTCGCCCGGCAGTGCGCCGATCGCCAGCCGTTCGGCGGGCAGGCTGACCGCGTCCAGCACGCCCTTCGGCAGCACGCCGTGCGGTTCGGCGTCGATGCCGACCGACCGGACGTCGCCGGCCCGCCCCACGACCGCACCGCGAAAGCCCTCGCAGTGCGTCAGGCTCCCCACGACGCCGTCGGGCCAGCACGGTTCGCCCTTGTCGCCCTTGAGGATCGGCACCGGGCCCACGCCGATCTCGCCGAGTGCCTGGCGCGCGCAGTACCGCACGGTGACGAACTCGTTGCGCCGCTTGGCCACCGACCTCGCGATCAGCGGCTCCTCCTCGGGCAGCGGCGCGAGGTCATCCGGATCGGAGTACAGCTCGGCCGACGCCACCGTGGTGGGCAGGACCGCCGACAGCAACGAACTCACCTCGACCGCCGATCCTTGATCTTCTGCTCCATCTTCTGCGCGCTCGCCCGCATCTCGGGCGTGATCTCGAAGTGCCCGCCGAAGTCGTTCAGGTAGCCGGGCGGGTACTGCGGGTCGGGCAGGATCTGCCGCAGCCAGCGATACGGCTTGCGGCGCCGCCACTCCCGCGGGTAACCGACCGACACCTCCTCGAACCGGACACCGTCGTACCAGGTGGTCCGCGGGATGTGCAGGTGCCCGTACACCGAGCAGACCGCGTTGTACCGGGTGTGCCAGTCGGCGGTCGCGGTCGTGCCGCACCACATCGCGAACTCCGGATAGAACATCGCATCGCAGGGTTCGCGCACCAGCGGGAAGTGGTTGACCAGGATGGTCGGCGTCATCCAGTCGAGGTCCTCGAGCTTCTTGCGCGTCGTGGCCACCCGGTCCCGGCACCACGCGTCGCGGGTGGCGTACGGCTCGGCGGACAGCAGGAACTCGTCGGTGCCCACGATGTTGCGCTCGCGGGCGACGGCCAGCCCCTCGGCCTTGGTCGCCGTGCCCTCGGGCAGGAAGCTGTAGTCGTAGAGCAGGAACATCGGCACGATCGTGGCCGGCCCGCCCTCCTCGTTCCAAACCGGGAACGGGTGCTCGGGGGTGACGATGCCCATCTCGTCGCACATGTTGACCAGGTAGTCGTACCGGCTGCGCCCGAAGATCTGCATCGGGTCCTTGTTGGTGGTCCACAGCTCGTGGTTGCCGGGCACCCAGATGACCTTCGCGAACCGCTTGCGCAGCAGATCCAGCGACCAGCGGATCTCGTCGGTGCGTTCGGCGACGTCACCGGCGACGATCAGCCAGTCGTCCGGCGTGGCCGGATACAGCGACTCGGTGACCGGCTTGTTGCCCATGTGCCCGATGTGCAGATCGCTGACCGCCCACAGGGTTGGTCGTCGCCGGGCCGACTCCGACGCGGGCTGTCGCTGTTCTCCTGATGGCTCGGACACAACGGTCCAGCGTACTTGCGCGCACGCGTGGTGCAGACCCGGCAACTAGAACCTGTTCTGGTTTACCGCCGTGATCGTGGTCACGGACTTGTACACTCCCCGCAATGGGCCACGACCGCGAGGAGCGCACCGGAATGCGACTGACCGCCAGATTCCGCCTTCTGTCGGCGGCGTGCGCACTGGTCGTCGCCGTCGTCGTGGTCGCCCAGACGAATCCGCTGACCGGTCCCGCCGGCGAACGCGTCGACCTGCGGTCCACGTCCGTGCCGCTCAGCGGGGTGTCGTCGACGATCAAGTGGCCCGTGATCGAGACCGTCGACCCCAAGCCGTTCGATCCGTGCGCCGAGATCCCCCTCGACGTCGTCCAGCGGCTCGGCCTCGGGTTCACGCCGCCCATCCCCGAGGACGGGCTGCGCTGCCACTACGACGCCGGCAACTACCAGATGGCGGTCGAGGCGTTCGTCTGGCGGACCTACGAGCAGACCCTGCCCGCCGACGCCGTCGAACTCGACGTCCAGGGCCACCGCGCCGCCCAGTTCTGGATCATGAAGCCCACCGAGCGCAACAGCCGCTTCTGGATCACCTGCATGATCGCCTTCAAGACCAGCTACGGGGTGCTGCAGCAGTCGCTGTTCTACGCCCCGGTGTACTCGGCCAACGACGTCGACTGCCTGCAGACAAACCTGCAGCGCGCCAACGAACTGGCCCCTTACTACAAGTTCTGACCGTCACCCACCGCCCCCGCGGCGATGCGTAGCCTGCAGACGTGCCCTCCGATTCGAGCGTCGCGCCCAGCCGTCCGCCCCTGACGTCCAGAGTCCTCGCCCGGGCGCTGTCGATCCCGGCCCCGACGACGGGGTTCGAGGTGCACCGCGAGGTCCGCGTCCCGATGCGCGACGGCGTCGACCTGATCGCCGACCACTACGAGCCGCTGACGCCGTCGCCGGCGGGCACCATCCTGGTCCGGGCGCCGTACGGTCGCGGCTTCCCGTTCGCGGCCGTGTTCGGGTCGGTGTACGCCACCCGCGGCTACCACGTGGTGTTCCAGAGCGTGCGCGGCACGTACGGGTCCGGCGGCGTCTTCGCCCCCATGGTCGACGAGGTGGCCGACGGCGCCGACACCGTCGAGTGGTTGCGCCACCAACCCTGGTTCACCGGCACGTTCGCCACGATGGGACTGTCCTACCTCGGGTACACCCAGTGGGCGCTGCTGATGGACCCGCCGCCCGAGTTGACGGCCGCGATCATCAGCGTGGGACCACACGACTTCAGCCGCGCCACCTGGGGCACCGGCGCCTTCACGGTCAACGACTTCCTCGGCTGGAGCGAGATGGTGTCGCACCAGGAGGATTCGGGCCGCCTCCGGCAGGTCGTGCGCCAGGCCCGATCGAACGCGGCCGTGGGACGCACCGCCGGGCAGGTCCCGATGGGCGAGTCGGGCCGCACCCTGCTCGGCACCGGCGCGGCGTGGTGGGAATCCTGGGTCACCGACCCCGAGAGCGACCCCGAGTTCTGGGCGCGGGTGAGCCTCGGCGACGCACTCGACCGGGTGAACGTACCAGTGCTGCTGTTCGGCGGCTGGCAGGACCTGTTCCTCGAGCAGACCCTGTCGCAGTACGCACACCTGCGCGACCGCGGCGTGGCGACCGCGCTCACGGTCGGGTCGTGGACGCACGCCCAGGTGATGACGAAGGGCGCCCCGACCGTGCTGCGCGAATCGCTGAGCTGGCTCGACGAGCACCTCGCCGGCCGTCCCGCGACGCCACGGGCGCGGGTGCGTGCGCACGTGCACCGCGGCGACTGGCTGGACCTGCCCGACTGGCCGCCCGTCACGACCTCGCGCACCCTGTATCTCGCACCCGCACATCGTCTCTCGGACACCCCGCCCGCCGACGATGCGAGCCCGTCGACGTTCACGTTCGACCCGTCCGACCCCACGCCGACCATCGGCGGCCGCCTCCTCTCCCCGCAGGGCGGGTACCGCGACGACAGCGCGCTCGCGCTGCGCAGCGACGTCGCCGAGTTCACCGGAGCCGTGCTCGCCGAGAACCTCGACGTATTGGGCACGCCCTACGTCGAACTCGCGCACTCCTGCGACAACCCGTACAACGACGTCTTCGTCCGCGTCAGCGAGGTCGACGCCCAGGGACGGTCGCACAACGTGACCGACGGCTTCCGGCGTCTGACCGGCGACTCGGCGACGGCGGGCACGGTGCGCCTCGACCTCGACGACGTCGCCCACCGCTTCACGGCCGGGTCGCGGATCCGGTTGCTGGTCGCCGGCGGATCGCACCCGCGCTTCATCCGCAACCTCGGCACCGACGAGCCGGTCGCCACCGGGACGCGGATGGCGACGGCGACGCACACCCTTCACCACGGGACGGGCGGGCAGTCGACGCTCGTCCTGCCGGTGGGTAGTCCGTCAGCCGACTGACGACCGGACCCGCGCGGCGACGTCCGCCAGCAGGGCCGCGTCGTGGACGGGTGCGCCCCACTCGGGCTCGAGCGGCAGGTCCACCCAGCTGGTGCACCCGGCGTAGTCGGGCGTCCGCGTCAACGCCACCGGCGTGATGAGCGGCCGCACCGCGACCACAAGGACGGTGAGCCGGTGCCGTGGCCGGAAGTCGAGCCGGTCGGCGCGCACCGACTCGGCGGTCCAGATGTGGTGATCGGCGATCGCGTCCAGCCCGTCCGGGCGCTCGACGGCAACGGCCGCAACCACTCTCGCGCCCGCGCGGACGACGACGGCGTCCTCGGTGCTGTCCGGCGCGGACGGATCGAGCAGGTCGCGGTGTTCGGAGCGCACGCGTTCGGCGTGACCGTGGGCGATGGTCGGGAAGAAGACGAACTCCGACGCCGTCAGGTCGAAGCGCTTCTCGCCGATGCCGCCCTTGCGCAGCAGCACCGTCTGGCGGCCGTCGAGCATGGCGTGGACCGCGGCGCTCCACTCCTTGAGCGCGGGCGTGCTCACTCCATCCTGGCCGCGCGCGCCTCGATGCGGGCCCGCACCTCGGGGCGACGCAACGGCGGCACGGTCTTGGGCGGCTGACGGCGCGGCGGCAGCGCCGACAGCAGACGCAGGGTGGTCGCAGTGACTTCGGCGACGGCGACCTCGAACGCGTCGGCGTTGGCCGCGGTCGGACGGGTGACGCCGCTGACCTTGCGGACGTACTGCCGTGCGGCCGCCTCGATCTCTTCGTCGGTGGCTGCGGGCTCGAGGCCGCGCAACTCGGTGATGTTCCGGCACATGCCCCAACGATAGGTCGATACGGTGACCCCATGCCCGACATCACCGACGTCCTGCTGATCGACACCACCGACCGCGTGCGCACGCTGACGCTGAACCGCCCGCAGGCGCGCAACGCGCTGTCGTCGGCGCTGCGCACCGAGTTCTACGCCGCGTTGCACGAGGCGGAGGCCGACGACGACGTCGACGTGGTGATCCTGACCGGCGCCGACCCGGTGTTCTGCGCGGGCCTGGACCTCAAGGAACTCGGCGGCAGCACGCAGCTGCCCGACATCTCGCCGCGGTGGCCGTCGATGCACACGCCCGTCATCGGCGCGATCAACGGCGCGGCCGTGACCGGCGGCCTCGAGCTGGCGCTGTACTGCGACATCCTGATCGCCTCGGAGCACGCCCGGTTCGCCGACACGCACGCCCGCGTGGGCCTGCTGCCGACGTGGGGGCTCTCGGTGCGGTTGCCGCAGAAGGTGGGCGTCGGCATGGCCCGCCGGATGAGCCTGACCGGCGACTACCTGTCCGCCGAGGACGCGCTGCGGGCCGGCCTGGTCACCGAGGTGGTCGCGCACGACGACCTGCTGCCGGCCGCGCGCCGGGTCGCCGCGTCGATCGTCGGCAACAACCCGCGCGCGGTGCGGGCGCTGCTCGACTCCTATCACCGCATCGACGACCAGCAGACCAGCGCCGGTCTGTGGATCGAGGCGCAGTCGGCGAATCAGTGGATGCGCGCGACCAGCGGTGACGACGTCGCCGAGAGCCGCGCCGCCGTCTTCGAGCGCGGCCGCGCCCAGGTGCGCTGAGCCCGTCCCGTCCTTCGGCGAGCGTGCTCCCCGCAAGCGGGGTGCCCCAGTCTGCGGGCGACACGCCGCTCGCGAACCCAACTATGCGCACGCTCACCCGCAGGGTCAGGGCCGCAGCGCGGGCAGCACCAGGTCTCGGTAGCGCCGTTTCATGGTCTCGACCACGGCGCGCGCGTCGGTCGCCCAGACGTCCTCGTTGAAGATCTCCACCTCGACGTCGCCGCGGTAGCCGGCCGCGGACACCATCGCGGTGATCGACGCGAAGTCGATGACGCCGTCGCCCATCATCCCCCGCGACATCAGGGGGTCGGCCGCCATCGGCACCAGCCAGTCGCACACCTGGTAGCTGCTGATCCGCTGCTGGGCACCGGCTTCGGCGATCCGGTCGCGCAGGTCGGGGTCCCACCAGACGTGGAAGGTGTCGACGACCACGCCGACGGCCTGCGCGGGATGCGGGGCTGCCAGCGCGAGCGCCTGACCGAGCGTCGAGATGACGGCGCGGTCCGCGCAGTACATCGGGTGCAGGGGCTCCAACGCCATCCGCACACCGCTCGCGAGGGCGTGCGGCACCAGGACCGCCAGCCGCTCGGCCAGCCGCTCGCGCGCCCCGGCCAGGTCGCGGTCCGGGATCCCCCCGGCGACCATCACCAGCTCCGGAGCGCCGAGAGCGGCGGCCTCGTCGATCGCCCGCCGATTGTCGTCGAGGCCCGACGCGTCATGGCCGGTGAGGAACCCGCCGCGACACAGACTGGAGGCGCGAATGCCACTGTCTCGCAAAATTTTCGCGGCCTCGTTCACTCCGCTCTCCGCCACCCGGTCCCGCCACAGCCCCACCGCGGGGATGCCCGCGGCCACGGCGCCGGCCACGGCGTCGGGCAGTGTCCACCCGTTGGTGGTCTTGGTGTTGAGGGACAGCCGGGCGAAGGCCGACTCGACGTCGGGGACCTCGCCGGTCGGCGCGGTGACGGTCACTGCGCGACTCCGTTCACCTCGAGGTAGGTGCGCATGCGGTGCGCGGCCAGTTCGGGGTCGGCGAGCAGACCTGCCCGGTCGGCGAGCACGAACACCTGCGCAAGGTGTGTCACCGACCGGCCGCTGGCCAGGCCTCCTACGAGCGAGAATCCGGGCTGGCGGCCGTTGAGCCAGGACAGGAAGGCGATGCCGGTCTTGTAGTAGTACGTCGGCGCCTCGAACACGAGGCGGCCGAGATCGCGTGTCGAGTCGAGGATCTCGCGGGCGCGGACCGGGTCGCCCGCGTCGATTTCCTGCAGTGCCGTGGACGCCGCGGGGTAGATCGCCGCGAAGATGCCGAGCAACGCATCCGAGTGCTCCCGGCCGTCGCCGACGACCAGCTCGGGATAGTTGAAGTCGTCGCCGGTGTAGAGCCGCACACCCGCGGGCAGGGCCCTGCGCAGCGCGACCTCGTGATTCGCGTCGAGGAGCGACACCTTGACGCCATCCACCGCGTCGGCATTCTCCTCGACGAGACGCAGGAACGTCTCGGTCGCCGCGGCGACGTCGGCGCTCCCCCAGTAACCCCGCAGTGCGGGATCGAACATCTCCCCCAGCCAGTGCAGGATCACCGGTCGGTCCGTCTCGGCCAGCAGCGCGCGGTACACCGTCAGGTAGTTCGCCGGCGACTGCGCAACGGCTGCCAGCGCGCGCGACGCCATGACCACCACGTTCGCGCCGGCGTCGCGCACGACCCCGATCTGCTCGCGGTAGGCGTCGGCGATCATCCGCAGACCCGCCGTGCCGGAGGGGACGTCGAGCAGCTCCAGCTGGTCGGTGCCCGCGCCGCACGCCAGCCGCCCGCCGACGCGGGCGGCCTCCTCGCCGCTGCGCCTGATCAGCTCGGCGGTGGCCGGCCAGCTCATCCCCATGCCGCGTTGGGCGGTGTCCATGGCGTCGGCGACGCCGAGCCCGTAGGACCACAGCTCGTGGCGGTATGCCAGCGTGGCGTCCCAGTCGAGGTCGGCCGGGGCGCCCGGCACGTTCTCCGCCGTGACGCGCGGCACGACGTGTGCTGCCGCGTAGGCGATCCGCGATTCGATCGGACGCTCGGGCCGCCGCCACGGACCCGGAGCCCCGAGCCGATGGGCGCGCAGCTCGCCGTCGACGGGAAGCGTGACGAGAGTCGACGTCGACTCCTGTACGACGCTCACAGCACGATCTCCGGCACCTCGACGCGGGCGCCGCGCGCCGAGCTGGCCAACCCGAGTTCGGCCAGTTGCACCCCCCGCGCGGCGGACAGGAGACCGAAGCGGTGCGGCCGGCCCGCCACGACGTCGCGCAGGTACTCCTCCCACTGCAGCTTGAAGCCGTTGTCGAGGTCGCCGTTGGCGGGCACGTCGAGCCACTGCTCGCGGAACCTCTCGGTGGCGGGAAGGTCCGGGTTCCACACGGGTTTCGGCGTGTGCGCCCGCTGCTGGGCGACGCAGTTGCGCAGCCCGGCGACCGCGGAGCCGTGGGTGCCGTCGATCTGGAACTCGACGAGTTCGTCGCGGTACACGCGGACCGCCCACGACGAGTTGATCTGGGCGATGATGCCGCCCTCGATCTCGAAGATGCCGTACGCGGCGTCGTCGGCCGTCGCGGTGTAGGGCTCGTGCGCCTCGTCCCACCGAGTCGGGACGTGGGTGACGGCCTTCGCGGTGACGGCCTCGACGGTGCCCAGCAGCGCCTCCATCACGTAGTTCCAGTGGCAGAACATGTCGACCGTGATTCCGCCGCCGTCCTCGGCGCGGTAGTTCCAGCTCGGGCGTTGCGCAGCCTGGCCGTCGCCCTCGAACACCCAGTAGCCGAACTCCCCCCGCATGGAGAGGATCCGGCCGAAGAAGCCCTCGTCGACCAGCCGGCGCAGCTTCACCAGTCCGGGCAGGTAGAGCTTGTCGTGCACGACGCCGGCCACCACGCCCGCGTTCTCGGCCATTCTGGCGAGTTCGATTGCCTCGGTGAGGGTCTCGGCGGTGGGCTTCTCCGTGTAGACGTGCTTGCCCCCCTTGATCGCCGCGGTGAGCGCCTCGACGCGGCGGGAGGTGACCTGCGCATCGAAGTAGACGTCGACGCTCGGGTCGGCGATCACGGCGGCGGCGTCGGTGGTCCAGTGCTCGACGTCGTGCTCCTCGGCCATGGCTGCGAGCCGGTCGGCGTTGCGGCCGATCAGGATCGGGTCGACGTCGACGCGGGTGCCGTCGTCGAGCAGCAGACCGGTCTCGCGCAGCGGCAGGATGGACCGCATCAGATGCTGTCGGTGACCCATCCGGCCCGTGACGCCGTTCATGGCGATGCGCAGCGTGCGCCGTGGTCTGCGGGCGCCGGTGGGCGACGCGGAGTTCTGGGATTCGGTCATGGTGTGTGCCCCGTCTGTGGGCGCGGCCGTCGACGACGACCCGCGCAGTGCGGTCGATTGCACTTCGGAATGCGCTTTCCACGGTAAGCTGCCAGAGCGCGAGGGTCAAGCCTCGACTGCGACGGAGGGCAGTGACATGGCGGTGACCTTGCAGGACGTGGCACACCGGGCCGGCGTGTCGCAGGCCACCGCATCCCGCGTCCTCAACGGATCGGCCCGCGTTCCCGGCGAGGGGGTGGCGGACCGCGTCCGCGCCGCCGCCGACGAACTCGGCTACGTGCCCAACGCGCAGGCCCAGGCCCTGGCCCGGTCGTCGACCGGACTGCTGGGCCTCATCGTCCACGACATCGCCGACCCGTACTTCTCATCGATCGCACGCGGCGTGCAGAGTGCCGCGCGAACCGCGAACAAGCTGGTCCTGCTGGCCAGCACCGACCGCGACTTCGACGTCGAACGGGACGCGGTGAGCACCTTCATCTCCCACCGCGCCGACGCCATCGTGCTCGCCGGTTCGCGGCAGAGCGGCCACCTCGACCGCGACCTCGAGACCCGGTTCGGCCGATACGAGACCAATGGTGGACGGGTGGTCGCGATCGGTCAGCCGCTGGCATTCGGCGGCGCCGTCGAGCCGGAGAACCACTTCGCCTCAGGACAATTGGCCGAGGCGCTGATCGACGCGGGGCATCGGCACTTCGCCGTCATCGGCGGCCCCGGCAACATCCGGACCTCGGTCGACCGCCGCAACGGCTTCGTCGACGCGCTCGGCAGACGGGGACTGACCCCGCTGGTCGAGGTGTCCGGCGACTTCACCCGAGACGGAGGACATTCGGCCGCCCGGCGCCTCGCCGCGGCACTGCAGCTCGGTCCCGACTCCGGGGTCGCACCGGTGTGCGTCTTCGCCGTCACCGACGTCATGGCCATCGGGGCGATCGCGGCGTGGCGAGAACTGGGCCTGAGCGTGCCGCGGGACGTGTGCGTCGCCGGGTTCGACGACATCCCGACGCTGCGCGATCACACCCCCAGCCTGTCCACGGTCGCCCTCCCGCTGGAGGAGATCGGTGCGCGCGCAGTCGAACTGGCGCTGCTCGCCGATCCGGAGTCCGTCGACCTCCGCGAGCGGATCGCCGGACGCGTGGTGCTGCGCGACAGCACGAGACTGTGACCAGGGACGACCCGCCGATCGCGGGCTGACCGTTGACAGTGTGCGCTGCATCACGTTAGTGTCGGAATCGCTTCGGAAAGCGCATTCCCACCGGGTGACGTCGATCGCTCGAACCTTCGAACCGAGGACTGTCCATGGCCGTAACCGCTCCGACCGGACTGCGTGACGGCGCGCATTCGGTCTCGCAGCCGGCACCACGACGACCGCGCCGGTCGTTCTCCCCCCGAGCCGCCATCGCCGGACTCTGGCGCCCAGCGGCTCTGATGCTCGCACTGCTCGTCGGGTGGTGGGCCGTCACCGAGGCCGAACTGGTGGCGCCATACATCCTCCCGTCACCCGCCGACACCTGGCGCACCGCCCAGGAGAACGCCGCCTACCTGGCCGAGAACACCTGGGTCACCACGTGGGAGACCGTCATCGGCTTCGCGATCGCCGCGGCCGTCGGAATCCTGGTCGCCGTGGTGATGGTCTACTCCTCCACCGTGGAGAAGACGGTCTACCCGTTGATCCTGTTCGCGCAGGTGGTCCCGAAGATCGCCATTGCACCGCTGTTCATCGTGTGGCTGGGCTTCGGCCCATCGCCCAAGATCCTCGTCGCCGTGCTGATGGCGTTCTTCCCGATCGTCATCTCCTGCCTGGCGGGACTGCGGACCGTCGACCCGGAGATCCTCGAACTGACCTCGACCATGGGCGCGAGCCGCGTCAAGACGTTCGTGAAGATCAGGTTCCCCGCGTCGCTGCCGCAGCTCATGTCGGGCCTCAAGGTCGCGGCGACGCTCGCCGTCACCGGCGCCGTGGTCGGCGAGTTCGTCGGCTCGAACGAGGGACTGGGATACGTCATCCTGCAGGCGAACGGAAACGTCGACACCGCAATGCTGTTCGCGGCGCTCATCATCATGTCGTTCCTGGGCATCGTCCTGTTCGCGATCATCGAGATCGCCGAGAAGCTCCTCATCCCGTGGCACTCCTCGCGGCGTGCCGGCTCGTCCACCACCAGCAACGCCTGACCGCACCCGCACACAGACCAGGAGAGACCGATGACGTTCATCCGACGCCGCGCCGCAGCAGTCGCCGCGGCAGCCACCGCCACATTGCTGACACTGTCCGCCTGCGGTGGTGATGCCACCGAGAACAGCACCGCCGCAGACGGTTCCACGGCACCCGCGACGCTGATGCTGAACTGGTACCCCTACGGTGAGCACGCGCCCTTCTACTACGGGGTCGAGCAGGGCATCTTCGCCAAGCACGGCATCGACCTGTCGATCGACGCCGGACAGGGCTCCACCAAGACCGTCCAGGCCGTCGGCTCTCAGCAGACCGACTTCGGCTGGGCCGATACGCCTGCAGTACTGAGCAACATCGACAAGGGCGTCGAGGTGAAGAGCGCGGGCGTGTTCCTGCAGACGACGCCATCGGCGGTGCAGGTGTTCGCGGACTCGGGCATCGCCACTCCGCAGGACCTCGTCGGCCGCACGATCGCCGTCTCCGCAGGCGACGCACCCACCACTACGTTCCCGATCTACCTCGACAAGACGGGCGTCGCCGACGACCAGGTGAAGCAGCAGAGCCTCGACGCCGCGGGCAAGATGTCCGCGATGCTGTCCGGCCGGGTCGACGGGCTGATCGGCTTCGCGCACGATCAGGGTCCCACCATCGCCTCCAAGAGCGGCCGCGAGGTGCGCTACCTGCGCTACTCCGACGCGGGCCTCAACTTCTACAGCAACGGGCTGATCGCCAACACCGAGACCATCGCCGATTCGCCGGAGATGGTGCAGGCCATGGCCGATGCGACGAGCGAGGCCTACGCCGCGGCCGCGGAGAACCCGGAGGCCGCGGTCGACGCCATGGCCGGTAAGGACCCGCAGATGCCCGCGCGCGACGTCCTGCTCGAGCAGTGGCGTCAGACCATCCCGCTGCTGAGCACCCCGGCGACGGCGGGCAAGGCACCGGGCGTGAACGCCGAGCAGGACTGGCAGGCCACCATCGACACGCTGAACGAGGCGGGCCTGCTGACGACCGCGAAGAGCCCCGCGGACTACTGGGATTCGTCGTTCAGCCCGCGCGGCGAACAGTAGGAGTCGATCGGACATGAGCACAGCCATGATCGACGCGCACTCCGGGGTACGGCCGGCCGCCATCGCGATCGACGACGTGACGGTCACGTTCTCGTCGAAGCGGGGCACCACCACCGCGGTCGAGAACATCGATCTCCGCGTCGCCGACGGCGAATTCGTCACCATCGCGGGCCCGTCGGGATGCGGGAAGTCCACCCTGCTCAAGGTGATCGCCGGTCTGACCGAGTCCACCCACGGGCAGGTCAGGTTGCGCGGCAACGCCGTTCGCGGTCCGCAGCGCGAGATCGGCTACGTGTTCCAGCGGGCCGCGCTACTGGAGTGGCGCAACGTCCGCAAGAACATCCTGCTGCAGGCCGAGATGCGCGGGATGTCACGGCAGGCCGCGACCCGTCGGTGCGATCACCTCATCGAGATGACCGGTCTGAGTGGCTTCGAGAACGCGATGCCCTACGAACTGTCCGGCGGCATGCAGCAGCGCGTCTCGCTCTGCCGTGCCCTCCTGCACGAACCGGACGTCCTCCTGATGGACGAGCCGTTCGGCGCTCTGGACGCGCTGACCCGCGAGAAGATGAACGTCGAACTCCACCGGATCTGGCGCGAGACCGGCACGACCGTGGTGCTGGTGACGCACTCCGTCGCCGAGGCCGTCTACCTCGCCAACCGGGTGGTCGTGATGAGCGCGCGGCCCGGCCGGATCATCGAGACACTCGACGTCGACCTACCGTCCGAACGGGACTACGGCGAGACGATGGAGCGCCCGCAGTTCATCCGCGTGGCCAACCGCGTCCGGGATCTGCTCGGCAGTTCGACCGCCGCGGACTGATCCGAGGGTCGCGCGTCACCGCGAGCGTGCGCAGAGTCCGGTTCGCCCTCGGCGTGTCGCCCGCAGACACGCACGCTCGCCGAAGGACGCATCACCGCCGAAAGCCGCCGCAAGGTCAGCCGGTGCCGGCGACCAACCACCTACCGGAGAGCGCGCGCCAGCCGACGAACACCAGGCGCAGCAGCATGAACGTGGTCAGACCGGACCAGATGCCGAGCAAGCCCCACCCGAACACCAGCGACAGCCAGATCAGCGGCAGGAACCCGACGAGCGCACTGGCCAGCGTCGCGTTGCGCATGAACTTTGCGTCCCCCGCACCGAGCAGCACGCCGTCGAGGGCGAACACGATGCCGGCGATCGGCAACTGCGCCACCAGAAACCACCACGGCACCCCGATCTCGTCGAGGACGGCGCGGTCGCTGGTGAACAACGTCGGTACCGCCGACGAGCCGACCGCGAACGCCGCGGCGAGCAGCACGCCGGCGAGCGCGGAGAACACCGTCACCCGCCACGCCACCGACTTCGCGTGCGCCAGGTGGCCCGCGCCGAGCGCCGCGCCGACCAGCGACTGCGCGGCGATCGCCAGCGAATCGAGCACCAGCGCAAGGAAACTCCACAGCTGCAGCACCACCTGGTGGGCGGCGACGGCGGCCGCACCGAAGCGTGCCGCCACCGCGGCGGCCGAGACGAAGCAGGCCTGGAACGCCAACGTGCGCACCATCAGGTCCCGCCCCATGACCACCTGGGCGCGCAGGATGCCGACGTCGACGCGGCGCGGCACCCGCTCGACGAGCAGCGCGCGGCAGAACAGCAGCGCCGCCCACCACTGGCCGACGAGGTTCGCGACCGCCGACCCCGCCAGTTCCAGGCGGGGCATGCCGAGCCAGCCGTACACCAGCAGCGGGCACAGCACCGCCGACACCGCGAACCCGGTCACCACGTAGCGCAGCGGACGCACCGTGTCCTGGACGCCGCGCATCCAGCCGTTGCCCGCCAACGAGATCAGGATGGCGGGGGCGCCGAAGATCGCGATCCGCAGCCACGGCAGCGCCTCGGCGGCGATGTCACCGCCGTCGGCGATCACCGCGACGATCGGGGCGGCGGCGGCCTGCACGACCGCGACGACGAACACGCCGATCCCGATCGCCAGCCAGGTGGCCTGCACGCCCTCCCGGACGGCGGACGGGCGGTCACCGGCGCCGAAGTGACGCGCCGAGCGGGCGGTCGTCCCGTAGGACAGGAAGTTCAGCTGCGACGACACCAGCGACAGCACCAGTCCGCCGATGGCCAGCCCGGCGATCGCGAGCGCGCCGAGGCGTCCGACCACCGCCAGATCGAACAGCAGGTAGAGGGGTTCGGCGGCCAGCACCCCGAGCGCGGGGAACGCGAGACCGGCGATGCGCCGGCCCGTGGCGGGCGGCAGTGCGGCGGGCTCAGCCAAGTCGGGTGCCGGCGGGGTCAGCCGAGGGCATGGGTGAGGGCCTTCACGACGTCATCGGCCGGTCCGGTGGCCGAGAAGCCGGCGGCCAGCTTGTGCCCGCCCCCGCCGAACCCGCTGGCGACGGCCGCGAGGTCGATCTCGGACTTGGCGCGCATCGACACCGACCACTGCTCGGGCTCGATCTCCTTGAGCACCGCCGCCACCTCGGCCTGCGACGTGGTGCGCACGATGTCGACGATGCTCTCCACTTCCTCGGGCCGCGCATTCGCCAGTTCCCGGTGCGGCACCACGGCGTAGACGAAGCCCAACCCGCCGACGGCGGCCGGTACGAGGCACGCCGTCGCCAGCACCCGCGACAGCAGCGGCAGCCAGGAGAACGGGTGGGTGTCGAGCAGCGTGCGGCTGATCGACGCGTTGTCGACGCCGAGTTCGACCAGGCGTGCGGCGAGGCGGTGCGCCCGCGCCGACGCCCACCGGAAGGAGCCGGTGTCGGTGGTCAGGCCGGCGTACAGGCAGTGCGCGACGGGCCGGTCGATCGGCTCGTCCCACGCGTCGAGCAGCTCGGCGACCATCATCGTCGTCGAATCCGCGGACGGGTCGACGTAGTTGGCGGTGCCGAACAGCCGGTTGGAGGCGTGGTGGTCGATGACCAGCACCTGGCGGTCCTCGTCGGCCAGACCCGCCAGCGCGCCCAGCCGGTTGACGCTGGGGATGTCGACGGTGACGACGAGGTCGGGGTCGCGCCGCATCTCCTCGGGCGACACCAGCAGGTGACCACCCGGCAGGGACTGCAGCGACTCGGGCAGCTCGGCAGGCGCCGCGAACGCCACCTGAACCGACTTGCCGGACCGTTCGAGTACGAGGGCCAACGCCAACCCCGCGCCGATGGTGTCGGCATCGGGGAAGACGTGACAGACCACGGCCACGTCGGTGGCCGCACTCAGGAGGGCAGCAGCTTCGCGCGCGTCGACGCGGTGAGCCGCAGCGGGCGACTCAGTCGTCGGTTCGATCGCGGTCACGGGCGTCCTCGGGGTCGAACTCATCGGACAACTCTCGGTCAAGCACGTCTGGCTCCCCGCCCGATTCCTCTCCCCCGCTCACACGGTACGGGTCGGCCTCACCCGCAGGTGTGGCCCCCTCGCGAATCCGTGCCAGGTCCGCATCCGCGGCCCGCGCCCGGGCCAACAGCTCCTCCATGTGTGCCGAGGTCTCCGGCACCTTGTCGAGCACGAACGCCAGCGTCGGGGTGAACCGGACACCGGTGGCCGCACCGACCTTGCTCCGGAGGATTCCCCTGGCCCGCTCCAACGCCGCCGCCGCACCCGCGTAGTCCGGTTCGTCCTGCAGGGTCTCGCCCCGGACGGTGTAGTACACGGTCGCGTCGTGCAGGTCACCCGTGACCTTCGTGTCCGTGACGGTCACGAAGGCCAACGGGGGATCCTTGATCTCGAACTCGATGGCCGAGGCCACGACCGTGCCGATGCGCTTGGAGAGCCTGCGGGCCCGTCCGACATCGACCATCAGGTCCTGGCTTTCTCGACGAGTTCGTAGGCCTCGATGACGTCGCCTTCCTTGATGTCGTTGTAGGTGAGCGTCAGACCACATTCGTAGCCGTCGCGCACCTCCGTGGCATCGTCCTTCTCGCGCTTGAGCGAGGAGATGGTGACGGTCTCGGCGACCACGATGTTGTCACGCAGCAACCGCGCCTTGGCGTTGCGCCGCATGATGCCCGACGTGACCAGGCAACCCGCGATGTTGCCGACCTTCGAACTGCGGAAGATGGCGCGGATCTCGGCGCGACCGAGTTCCTTCTCCTCGTAGACCGGCTTGAGCATGCCCTTGAGCGCACTCTGGATCTCGTCGATGGCCTGGTAGATGACCGAGTAGTACCGGATGTCGACGCCCTCGCGGTTGGCCAGCTCGGTGGCCTTGCCCTCCGCGCGCACGTTGAACCCGATGATGATCGCGTCCGAGGCCGACGCCAGGTTGACGTTGGTCTCGGTGACGCCACCGACACCGCGGTCGATGACGCGCAGTTCCACCTCGTCGTCGATCTCGATCCCCAGCAGGGCCTCCTCCAGCGCCTCCACGGTGCCGGAGTTGTCGCCCTTGAGGATCAGGTTCAGCTGGCTGGTCTCCTTCAGCGCGGCGTCCAGATCGTCCAGGCTGATGCGCTTGCGCGTCCGTGCGGCGAGCGCGTTGCGCTTGCGTGCACTTCGGCGGTCTGCGATCTGGCGGGCGATCCGGTCCTCGTCGACGACCAGCAGGTTGTCACCCGCGCCGGGCACCGACGTGAAGCCGATGACCTGCACCGGGCGCGACGGGGTCGCCTCGACGACGTCCTCGCCGTGCTCGTCGACCATGCGGCG
Organism: Mycobacterium sp. PTI7; assembly: GCF_056679845.1. Lineage (NCBI taxonomy): Bacteria > Bacillati > Actinomycetota > Actinomycetes > Mycobacteriales > Mycobacteriaceae > Mycobacterium > Mycobacterium sp. PTI7. Next base: position 1,244,523 of record NZ_CM155252.1, on the reverse strand, counting down.
GACGCGACCGTAGGCGTCGCCCGCGACGATCGAGTCGCCGACCCGCAGGGTGCCGCGCTGGATGAGCACGGTCGCCACGGGACCACGGCCACGGTCGAGGTGAGCCTCGATCGCGACGCCCTGGGCCTCCATGTCCGGGTTGGCCCGGAGGTCCAGTGCGGCGTCGGCGGTCAGCAGGACCGCTTCGAGCAGGGCGTCGATGTTGGTGCCCTGCTTGGCCGAGATGTCGACGAACATGGTGTCGCCACCGAAGTCCTCCGCCACCAGGTTGTACTCGGTGAGCTGCGCCCGGATCTTCGCCGGGTCGGCGCCCTCCTTGTCGATCTTGTTGACCGCGACCACGATCGGCACGTCTGCGGCCTGCGCGTGGTTGATGGCCTCCACCGTCTGGGGCATGACACCGTCGTCGGCCGCGACCACGAGGATCGCGATGTCGGTGGCCTTCGCGCCACGGGCACGCATGGCGGTGAACGCCTCGTGGCCCGGGGTGTCGATGAAGGTGACGAGCCGCTCGTTGCCGTCCAGTTCGGTGAGGACCTGGTAGGCGCCGATGTGCTGGGTGATGCCGCCGGCCTCGCCCTCGCGGACGGTGGCGTTCCGGATCGTGTCCAGCAGGCGGGTCTTGCCGTGGTCGACGTGACCCATGACGGTGACCACCGGCGGACGGAACTCGAGGTCCTCTTCGCCGCCCTCGTCCTCGCCGTAGGTGAGGTCGAACGACTGCAGCAGCTCGCGGTCCTCGTCCTCCGGGGACACGACCTGCACGACGTAGTTCATCTCGCCGCCGAGCAGCTCCAGCGTGGAGTCGTCGACCGACTGCGTGGCGGTGACCATCTCACCGAGGTTGAACAGCGCCTGCACCAGCGAGGCCGGGTTGGCGTTGATCTTGTCGGCGAAGTCCACCAGGGACGCGCCGCGGGCCAGCCGGATGGTCTCGCCGTTGCCGTGCGGCAACCGCACGCCACCGACGACCGGTGCCTGCATGTTCTCGTATTCGGCGCGTTTTGCCCGCTTCGACTTGCGGCCGCGACGGACTGCGCCGCCGGGCCGACCGAACGCACCGGCAGCTCCGCCGCGCTGGCCGGGACGACCACCGCCGCCACCGCCACCGGGCCTGCCGCGGAAACCGCCGCCGGCACCAGCCGGCGCGCCACCGCCACCGCCGGCGCCACCGCCGCGGTAGTTACCGCCACCACCGGCACCGGGAGGACCGCCGGGGCGACCGCCGCCACCGGGTCCACGACCGCCGGGAGCGGGACGCGGGCCACCGGGACGACCCATGGCACCGGGCCGGGCGCCCGGCGGGCGCGGGGGCATGTTGCCGGGCGTCGCGCCGGGACGAGGACCGGGACGCGGGCCGCCGGGGCCCGCTGCGGGCCGCGGCCCACCGGGGCCGGCCGCGCCTGGGCGCGGAGCGGGCCGTTCGACCGGCTGCTGCGACGAGAAGGGGTTGTTGCCGACGCGCGGCGTGCGCGCGGCGGGCTTGGGTGCGCCGGGCCGGGGTCCGGGGGTCGGACCTGCGGGGCGCGCGGCCTCGCCTGCTGCGGGCGGGGTGGTCGCCGCCGCCGCTGCGGGCGCCGCCGGCGGGGCGGCGGGTGCGGCGGGGGCCGCCGGAGCAGCGGGAGCCGCCGGAGGGGCGGGCGGTGCCGGGGGTGCGGCCGCCGCGGGCGGGGCCGGTGCGGCGGGCTTGGGGCCGCCGGGCTTGGGGGCCGTCGACGCGGGAGCCTCAGCCGCGGGGCGCGGGGCTCCGGGCTTGGGTGCGGAGGACGGTGCGGGGGCCGCGGAGCCGTTGCCTGCCGGGGCCTTGGCGGGCTTGCCGCCGCCCAGTGCTTCGCGCAACCGGCGCGCTACGGGGGCCTCCACGGTGGAGGATGCTGATTTGACGAATTCGCCTTGCTCGCTCAGCCGTGCGAGTACTTCCTTGCTGGTGACACCGAGTTCTTTTGCCAACTCATGCACGCGGGCCTTGCCTGCCACTACATCTCCTGTCTGGAGACACGGCGGTGGGTGGCCGCGCCTCGGGTTTAGCTATGACGCATGGTCATCGAGACTTCACGGTGTGCTCATGTTCTTCGCTACCTGTTCTGTTGCCGGGTGGACCCGTTCCGCGTCGACCAGCTGGTCGACGTAGTACTGGACCACCGCGGATGTGTCCGGCGGACCGGTGATGCGCAACGCTCGGGTGAAGGCCCGCCGTCGGATCGCCGCATCGAGGCACTGCCGGTCGGGATGCAACCACGCACCCCGCCCCGGAAGATTACCCGCTGAGTCAACGGTCAGGATGCGTTCTCCGTTCCCGTCCGACTCAACGACGATGCGGAGCAAGTCGACGGCCAACTCTCGTCCTCGGCAGCCGATGCACGTCCGTACCGGGCCCTGGGGCGTATCGGTGCGTTCGCGCGTCGAGGCAGAGGTCTCGCGCTGGATCACGTCTCAGTCTAGCCTCACCGTCGTCCCAGACAGAATCGACGCTCGGGCTATCCCTCGCGGGCGGCGCTGCGAGCCGCTCCCGGGGCCGACCGTCCCTCGTCGGCGGCCGGTGCGTCGCTGCGGATGTCGATGCGCCACCCGGTGAGGCGGGCGGCCAGGCGCGCGTTCTGCCCTTCCTTGCCGATGGCGAGCGACAGCTGGAAGTCGGGCACGATGACCCGGGCCGCGCGCAGCGCCTCGTCGATGACGGTGACCGACACCACCTTGGCCGGTGACAGCGCGTTGGCGACGAAGCGGGACGGATCCTCGTCGTAGTCGATGATGTCGATCTTCTCGCCGGACAGCTCGCTCATCACGTTGCGCACGCGCTGGCCCATGGGTCCGATGCAGGCGCCCTTGGCATTCAGCCCGGACATCCGGGACGCGACGGCGATCTTCGACCGGTGCCCGGCCTCGCGGGCCACGGCGACGATCTCGACCGACGCGTCGGCGATCTCGGGGACCTCCAGCGAGAACAGCTTGCGCACCAGGTTGGGATGGGTGCGCGACAGCTCGATGCGAGGTTCGCGGACGCCGCGCGTCACGCCGATCACGTAGCAGCGCAGCCGTTCCCCGTGCTCGTACCGTTCCCCGGGCACCTGTTCGGCGGGTCGGATCATGCCCTCGGAGCCCTTGGCCTCGGTGCCCAGTCGGACCACGATGTTGCCGCGCGCGTTCTCGCGGGCGTCGCGCTGCACCACGCCGGCGACGATGTCGCCCTCGCGGGCGGCGAACTCGCCGTAGATGCGTTCGTTCTCCGCGTCGCGGAACCGCTGCAGCATCACCTGCCGCGCGGTGGTCGCGGCGACGCGGCCGAAACCCTCGGGTGTGTCGTCCCATTCCTGGATCAACGCGCCCTGGTCGTCGGTCTCGCGCGCCATGACCCGCACGACGCCGGTCTTGCGGTCGATGTCGATGTGGGCGTCGGCCTGGTGACCGTCGGTGTGCCGGTAGGCGGTGAGCAGCGCCGTCTTGATGGTCTCGAGCAACTCGTCGACCGCGATCCCGCGGTCGACCTCGATGGCGTGCAGTGCGGCCATGTCGATGTTCATGGGCCCGGCTCCTCTCCGTACTGGCCGGCCAGTTCGATCTCGCGCCGGTTCGGCGGTGAGAATTCCACTTGGACAACGGCTTTGGATACTTCATCCAGGGACAACCTGCGAATTCCGAGCTGGCCCCGGCCGCCCTCGGGCACCACGACGTCGACGGCGTCGCCGTTCAGCGCGCCGAGCCTCCCGTCGAGGTGCGATCCGTCGGTGAGCGTGAATTCGATCTTGCGGCCCTGGGCCCGCCGGTAGTGGCGGCGAGCGGTCAGCGGGCGGTCGACCCCACGCGAGGTGACCTCGAGGTCGTAGGGCGTCTCGTCCGCCGACGCGGCGTCGTGCTCGTCGAGCAGGGCCGAGGCCGCCCGGGCCAGTTCGGCCACCGAGTCGAGGTCGAGCCCGTCGTGCTCGTCATCCGGGTCGGCGACCACGACGACGCGTGGGGGCCGGGCCGACGCCACCACGGTGACGTCCTCGATGACGTAGCCCGCACGCGCGAACTCCGACTCGAGCAGCTGCGTCACCTCTGCCGGCGACGGCAGACCGGCGGACCGTAGCGGGGCATCCGATGCCACGGCGAGCTCCTCGTGTTGAGTTGTACGGACACGACCCCAGCCAGTGACGGGGTCGGCTGTCCACGATACGCCAGCCGACGAGGCCCGATTGCTGAACGAGTCAGGCGGCGGCCGCCGCCGGGCACCGGTCCTGCGGTGCCGGGATGGCAGGATGGCCGGTGTGCCGAGCGCCCTACCGACCGTCAGCAGGCGGCGCGTCCTGATCGGAGCGGCAGCCCTGGCAGCCCTGGCAGGGACGTCGGCGGCCTGCGGGGCGAAGACACCACCGCCGGACGTCAGCACGCTCTCGGCCGCGCTCGACCGCGCCCGCGCGGACAGTCGACTCGCGGCGGGCGCCGCCGGTGCGGCCGCCCCCGACCTGGCAGCCGCCCTGACCGCGATTGCCGCGGAGCGGACCGCGCACGCCGAGGCGCTGACCGACGAGATCACCCGCATCAGCGGCACCGCACCGGCCACCTCGACGTCCACCTCCCCCACGACGACCGCGCCGCCGCCCCCGCCGCCCACCGCCGCGGCCCTGGTCGCCGCGCTCGAGGAGTCGGCCAGCACCGCCGCCACCGGTGCCGCCGCGCAGACCGGCTACGCCGCGGGTCTGCTCGGGTCGATCGCCGCGTCGTGCACCGCCGCTCGGACCGTCTCGCTGGCCGCGGTGTCGTCATGACCTCGCCGACGCCCACCACCCCGACGACGCCCGCGCCGTCCACCCCGGCCCGCACCACCTCGACCGCGAGCACCACGACGTCGACGACGTCGGTCAGTCGCACGCCCGATCCCGCACGCCCCGAGGACGGGCCGGACGGGGCGCTGTACGACGCCGTCGCCACCGAGCACGGCGTGATCTACGGCTACGGACTGGTGTCGGCGCACTCGACTCCGGACGTCAACGACGTCGTCGCCGGGGCGATGCGCAGGCACCGCGAACTCCGCGAGGAGGGCATCGCCAGACTCAAGGCGCGCTCGGTGACGCCGCCGCTGCCCGCGGCCGGCTACCAGATCCCGACGGTGGTCGACAGCCCCAGTGCCGCAGCGACTCTCGCCGTGCGCATGGAGGAGGACAGCGCGGTGGCGTGGCGGGCGGTGCTCGAACAGTCGGCCACTGCCGAGGACCGCGCGTTCGCCGTCACCGCACTCACCGACGCCGCCGTCACCGCAGCGACCTGGCGACGGGTGCTCGGGATCGAGCCCATCACCGTCGCCTTCCCCGGCGGCAACGAGAAGGTCTAGCGCGCCGCGAGTGCCGCCGCGATCTCGGTCGCGGCGTCGTCCACCGCGATCTCGCGACTCTCGCCGGTGAACCGGTTGCGCAGCTCGACCACGCCGTCACCCCACCCGCGGCCGACGACGACGATCCACGGCACGCCCAGCAGTTCGGCGTCCTTGAACTTCACGCCCGGCGACGACTTGCGGTCGTCGAGGAGAATCTCGCACCCGAGGCGATCCAGGTCGCGGGCCAGACCCGTCGCTCCGGTCCGGGCGTCCTCGTCCTTGTTGGCGATCACCACGTGCGCGTCGAACGGCGACACCTCGGCGGGCCACCGCAGCCCGATGTCGTCGTGCTGCTGCTCGGCGATCACGGCCACCATGCGCGACACGCCCACGCCGTAAGAGCCCATGGTCAGCCGCACGGGCTTGCCGTTCTCGCCCAGGACGTCGGCGCTGAACGCGTCGGTGTACTTGCGGCCCAGCTGGAAGATGTGGCCGATCTCGATGCCGCGCGCCGACACCAGCGGGCCCATGCCGTCCGGCGACGGGTCGCCGTCGCGCACCTCGGCGGCCTCGATGGTGCCGTCGGGCGTGAAGTCGCGGCCGGCGACCAGACCCACGACGTGCTTGCCCTTCTCGTCGGCGCCGGTGATCCACGCCGTGCCGTCGACGATCCGCGGGTCGACCAGGTAGCGGACGCCGTTGGCCAGCAAGCCCTTCGGGCCGATGTAGCCCTTCTGAAGGAACGGGTTCGCGGCGAAGTCCGCATCGTCGAGCAGCACGTACTCGGCCGGCTCCAGCGCGGCGCCGAGGCGCTTGTCGTCGACCTCGCGGTCGCCGGGCACGCCGACGGCCAGCAGCTCCCACTCGCCGCCGGGCTCGCGGACCTTCATCAGCACGTTCTTCAGGGTGTCCGCGGCGGTGACCTCGCGCCCCTCGAATTCGGGCAGACCGGCGCCGTTGGCCCACTCGACCAGCGTGGCGATGGTCGGGGTGTTGCCCGTCTTGTGCACCACGGCGTCCGGCAGACCGTCGACGGGCCGCGCGGCGGGGGCGGGCGTGGTCACGGCCTCGACGTTGGCGGCGTAGCCGGACTCGACGCAGCGCACGAACGTGTCCTCGCCGACCTCGCTCTCGGCGAGGAACTCCTCGGACGCGCTGCCGCCCATGGCTCCCGACACCGCGGACACGATGACGTACCGCACCCCGAGGCGGCCGAAGATCTTCTGGTAGGCCTCGCGGTGCGCGTGATAGGCGTCCTTGAGGCCGCCCTCGTCGACGTCGAACGAGTAGGAGTCCTTCATCACGAACTCACGGCCGCGCAGGATGCCGGCACGCGGCCGCGCCTCGTCGCGGTACTTGGTCTGGATCTGGTAGAGCCGCAGCGGGAAGTCCTTGTAGGAGCTGTACTCCCCCTTCACCGTGAGCGTGAAGATCTCCTCGTGGGTGGGGCCGAGGAGGTAGTCGTTGCCGCGCCGGTCCTGCAGGCGGAAGAGGTTGTCGCCGTACTCTGTCCACCGGTTGGACGTCTCGTAGGGGGCGCGCGGCAGCAGCGCGGGCAGCAGGATCTCCTGACCGCCGATGGCGGCCATCTCCTCGCGGATGACCCGCTCGACGTTGCGCATCACCCGCAGGCCCAGCGGCAACCAGGAGTACAGGCCGGGGCCGATCGGACGGACGTACCCGGCGCGGATCAGCAGCTTGTGGCTGGGGACCTCGGCATCGGCCGGGTCGTCACGGAGGGTGCGGAGGAACAACTCGGACATGCGGGTGATCACAGGCGACCACCTTAGCCATGTACGCGGTCAGTCCCGCCCCTGCCACGTGCAGACGCACGCCTCGTTGCCCTCGGGATCGGCCAGCACCCAGAAGGACGGCGCCGCCCCGTCGTCGAGCAGCGTGCCGCCGGCCGCGAGCGCGGCGTCGATCCGGGTCCGGGCATGCTCGGGCGGCACGTCGACGTCGAGGTGGATCCGGTTGCGTTCGACACGCGGCTCGTCCATCTGCTGAAACCAGATCGTCGGCCCGCGGCGGAGCGGGTCCTGTAGCGCATCGGGCGGCAGGTCCGGCGGGTGCGGTTCGTCGACGTAGCCGGTGACGGCCTGCCAGAAGGGCCGCACGCGCGCGATGTCGAGCGCGTCGATGGCGATCTCGATGGTCTGTGGCGCGACGGCGTCACCGGGGGCGGTGTGCAGGCCTGCGGTGGCCAGCGCGTCGGTGATCCTGGCCGCCAGCGCGAGGTCGAGCGCCGTGACGTTGCCGGCGGCGGCCGTCTGCAGGCGCAGCACCAACCGGTCGGCGAGCAGTTCGGCGGTGAGGTGTCCGGGCCCGTCGGCGCCGGCGGCCTCGATCGCCGCGGTGGCGGCGCGGCCCGCGCCTTTTAGAGAGCCGACCGGAACGTGGGTCGTGACCACGCCCAGGATCAGCCGCCAGCCGAGCGGGTCGACGGCCTCGGCGACCTGCCCGCGGGTGAGCGCCGCGCCGTCGGACGCCGTCACAGCTCGCCTGCCTCCACGGCCTCCTTGGTGTGCTGCGCGCGAGCGATGTCCTTGGCGGAGAACCCGATCCAGAACGCGGCGACGCCCACCAGGATCGAGACGCCCGCCACCCACAGCAGCGAGTACGTGTAACCCTCGCCGAGGGCGTCGAGCTGGGTCGGCGACATGTTCTTCACCGGCCCGGTGGTGCCGCCGAGGTACAGCGTGCGCGACTGCTGGACGGCCATGATGGCGACCAGCACGAGCGGCCCGCCGAGGTTCTGCACCATCAGGGTGATCGCCGAGACCGGCCCGATCTCGCTGGGGCCCACCTTCGCCACCGCGCACAGTGGCAGGACCACCGAGATGATGCCGATGCCGAACCCGCCGATCACGATCGGCAGGAAGAGGTTCGGGAAGTACGGGATGGTGCGGTCCAGCGTCGAGCCGTAGAGCATCGCGGCGAGGACGAACAGGCCGCCACCGATGATCAGCCAGCGCGGTGCGTACATCGGCGCCAGCTTGGTCGCGAGCACGTTGCCGACGCCCACGGCGACCGCGAACGGCAGGAAGCAGATGCCGGCTCGCAGCGCCGAATAGCCGAGCACGTCCTGGGCCAGCAGGCCGACCATGACGGTCACGGTGAGCAGGACGCCGCCGCCGAGGAACCAGGCGGTGAACGTGGCGACCCGGTTGCGGTCGCTGAACACCGAGAACGGCACCAGCGGGTTGTCGGCGGTGCGCTCCACCACGAAGAAGGCGACGAAGAACGCGATCGCCGCGATGGCCGCGCCGATCACCCAGGGGTCGACCCACCCGCGTGGCGGTCCCTGGGTGAACACCAGCACCGCCGACGTGCAGCCGAGTGTCGCGAGCAGCGCGCCGGTGATGTCGAGCTTGAGCCGTTCGTGGTTGGTCTCGGCGATCTTGAGCACGGCGATGGCGATGATCACGATGCCCACCGGGACGTTGATGAGGAACGCGAGCCGCCACGAGACGACGGTGAACAGCCCGCCCAGGACCAGGCCCATCACCGAGCCGATCGCCTGCATGCCCGCCGACACGGCCATCGCCTGGTTGCGGGCGGCGCCGACGGCGTAGGTGGTCGCGATCAGGGCCAACCCGGTCGGGGCCGAGACCGCGGCACCGACGCCCTGCAGCGCCCGCGCCGCGACGAGGGTGTATTCGTCCTGCGCCAGGCCGCAGACCAGTGAGGCGAGCGTGAACACGCCGACGCCGGACAGGAAGGCCCGCTTGTGGCCGATCGCGTCGCCGATCCGCCCGCCCAGCAGCAGCAGGCCGCCGAACGCCAGCACGTAGGCGGTGATGACCCAACTCTTGCCCGCGTCGCTGAGGTCGAGGTCGGCCTGCATCCGGGGCAGCGCGACGATCACGATCGTGCCGTCCAGCGTCGACATCAACTGCATGCCGGTGATGGCGATGATCGCGACGCCGAGCACCGACGAGGACAGCGGCGCGGTACTGCGCTCGGCGGACATGACTCGCACCCTACCGATGGGTAAGGACGCCGGGAACCGCAGTGTGTGCGCGCCTAGCCGATGTCGGCGGTCGCCGCGTTCTCGCGCTGCGGCGTGAGTTCGTCGAGTCGCCCGCGCAGCGCGTCGGTCACCAGCCGCCAGGCATCCGACCCGAGGACGAGCCGCCGGGGCGGGTCCGCGGAGTGGCCGGCGCGGATGATGGCGGCCACGGTCTTCTCCTGGCTGTCGACCATCTCCTCGACCGACGTCGGCGGCCGATCGGCGGGTCCGCCCCGGTAGGGCTCGCTGAGCGGGACGCGGGGTGCCGCGTCGAAGAAGCCGGTGCGGACCACACCGGGCTCGACGAGGGTCGTGCGGATGCCGAACGGCGCGACCTCCTGCGCGAGCGACTCGTAGAAGCCCTCGATCCCCCACTTCGTCACGTGGTACATCGAGAACGCCGGGAACGCGAGGTGCGCGCCCATGCTGGACATTTGCATCAGGTGGCCTCCGCCGAGGGCCCGCAGGTGGGGGACGACGGCGCGCGCCAGCTGGATGGAGCCGGTCAGGTTGGTGGCGATCATCCTGTCGACGTCGTCGTCGGAGAGGTCCTCGGCGGTGCCGAACACCCCGTACCCGGCATTCGCGACGACGACGTCGATGCGCGGGTGCGCCTCGAAGGCCGCGTCGACGGTGGCGCGCAGGCCCGCCGTATCGGTGACGTCGAGCGACCGTCGCCACAGGCGGTCACCGTGCCGTTCGGCGAGATCGTCGAGCGACGCCGCGTCGCGCGCGGTGGCGGCCACGTGGTGTCCCTGGTCGAGCAGTTGCTCCGCGAGTTCGCGTCCCATGCCGCGGGACGCGCCGGCGATGAACCAGGTGAGTGGTGTGTCGTGCCGGGCCGTGTCGGTGGTCATGGGGACTCCTTCGGGTTCGGGTCGGTCATGCCGTTCAACGGCGCGCCCACCCCTGATTGATCCATAAGTGACATGACGGTTGTGGCGCCGAGGCATACGCTTCGCGCATGCCGAATCAGCCGCGCCTGGACGAGGTGACGCTCACCGGACTCCGGGTGTGTCGCGAGATCGCCCTGCTCGGTTCGTTCACGGCGGCCGCACGGTCGCTGGGCTACTCGCAGCCGGCGATCTCGCGGCAGGTGGCCGCGATGGAGGCGGCGACGGGCACGCCGCTGTTCGTCCGGGAGACCCGCGGCGTCCGGCTCAGCGCGGCGGGCGGCGCCGTGATCGCCCATGCGGCCCGCATCATGGCCGACGTGGAATCGCTCGGCCGCGATCTGGACGGCCTGGCCGATCGGCTGGCCGGCACGCTGCGGCTGGGCGTCTTCCCCAGCGCGGCATCGGTGTTGGCGCCGCGGGCGATCGCTCGCCTGGGGGTGGAGCACCCGGGCCTGACGGTCACGCTCGCCGAGGGATCCACGCCGGCACTGCTGCGCGACCTACGACGGGAGCGGCTCGCGGTGGCCGTCATCGGGACCGGCGAGGGCCTGCCGCACTACGACCTCGACGGGCTGGCGACCCGCCGGGTGTCCACCGGCGACCTGTGCGTGGCCGTCCGGGCGGACCATCGGCTCGCCCGGGACCCGGGTGCGGCCCCCGTCGCGGTCGCCGAGCTGGCGGGCGAGCGGTGGGTGGTCGGCGACGGCGCCGCCGGCGGCCCGCAGTTCGAGGCGTGGCCGACGCTGCGCAATCCGATCATCGCGCACCGCGTGAAGGGGTGGCCGTCGCGGCTGGGGATGGTGGCGGCCGGACTCGGCGTCTGCGTCATGCCGGAACTCGCCGCGGCATCGGTGCCGACGGGGGTGACGACGGTCCTGGTCGACGATCCCCGGTGGTTGGGCCGCGTCACGCTGGCGGTCACCCGGCCGGAACCGAGCGCCGAGACGCGTGCCGTGATCGACGCGCTGGAGTCCGTCGCCGACGGCCTCCACGCTCGGGGAGCTACAGCTCCCCGGCGTCGATCGCGTCCTTGACCTCTTGGGCGTGGGCCACCTGCGCGGCGGTGTAGCCGATGAACAGCGCCACGACGCCGACGACGATCGCGACCGCGGCCACCCACAGCAGGCCGTAGGTGTAGCCCTGGTCGAGTGCGTGCAGCTGCGCGGCGTCCATGTTCTTGACCGGTCCCGTCGTGCCGCCGAGATACAGCGTGCGCGAGGTGATGACGGCCTGGATGATCGCCAGCACCACGGGGCCGCCAAGGCTCTGCAGCATCAGCGCGATCGCCGACACCGGTCCGATGTCGTCGAATCCGACGCCCGCGATGGCAGAGATCATCAGCGGCACCACGATCATGCCGATGCCGAAGCCACCGATCGTGATGGGCAGCACCAGGTTCGGGAAGTACGGGATGTCGCCGTTGAGCGTGGAGCCGTAGAGCATCGCGGCGAGCACCAGGACGCCACCGGCGATCACGAGAATGCGCGGCGGGAACCGGGACGCCAGGAACGACGACAGGCCGAGGCCGATGCCCAGGGCGATGACGAACGGGATGAACCCGATGCCGGCCCGAAGTGCGCTGTAGCCCATGATGTCCTGCACGTACAGGCCGATCAGGACCGTCAGCGTGAACATGACGCCGCCCGCGAGGAACACCGCGGCGAACGTGGCGACGCGGTTGCGGTCGCGGAACAGGCTGAACGGCACGACGGGGTTCACCGCGGTGCGTTCGACGTAGACGAACGCGGCGAAGCACACGACCGCGGCGAGCCCGGAGCCGAGCGTCAGCGGTGTCAGCCAGCCCTTCTCGGGTCCCATCGAGAAGCCGAAGACGGCGGCGGTACAGGCCAGCGTGGCGAGGATCGCACCCGTCGCGTCGAGCTTCATCCGCTCGCGGTTGGTCTCGCGCAGCGTCTTGCGGGCCAGGTAGATCATCAGGATGCCGATGGGCACGTTCACCAGGAACGCCCAGCGCCACGACACCTCGGTCAGCGCGCCACCGACCACGAGGCCCATCACGGATCCGACGCCGGTCATCGCCGCGAAGACGGCGGTGGCGGCGTTGCGCGCGGGGCCCTTCGGGAAGGTGGTGGCGATCAGCGCGAGGCCGGTGGGCGACGCGATGGCCGCGCCGACGCCCTGCAGCAAACGGGCGACGACGAGCGAACTCTCGTTCCAGGCAACACCGCACAGGATCGAGGCGAGCGTGAACACCGCGACGCCGACGATGAAGGTGCGCTTGCGGCCGATGGTGTCGCCGAGGCGCCCACCGAGCAGCATGAGACCGCCGAACGTCAGCACGTAGGCCGTGATGACCCAGCTGCGTCCCGCGTCGGAGAGGTTGAGTTCGTCCTGGATCTTGGGCAGCGCCACGATGGCGACGGTGCTGTCCATGGTCGCGAGCAGCTGCATGCCGCCGATCGCGATGACCGCGGCGAGGAAGCGGCGTGACGGCAACCACGTTGGGTACCAACTGCTTCGCGTGATCTGCGTGGGGGTGATCGGCGTGGGTATGGGGGCTGGGAGCACCTCGTCGCCGGCGTCCTGCGACTTACGGCCGGCAACGGCGCGCTCCGCGTCGTTGAGAGCGGGCATGCTCGATTACCTTACAGTAATCTTAGAATTCGTTTAGGCGCCGAAGCCCGCCACGGACCCGATCACGATGATCGCGGGCGGTCTGATGCCCTCCGCGCGGACGTGTTCGGCGGCGTCGACGAGGGTGGTGCGCAGCGTGCGCTGCGCGGGCGTCGAGCCGTGCTGGACCACGATCACCGGCGTTTCCGCTGGTCGGCCGCCCGCCAGCAACACCTTGGCGAACAGTTCGATGCGCTCGACCGCCATCAGCAGCACGATCGTGCCGCTCAGCGCGGCCAGCGCATCCCAATTCACTAACGATTCGGGATGGTCGGGTGCGAGATGGCCGCTGACCACCACGAACTCGTGGTTGACCGCCCGATGCGTGACCGGGACGCCGGCCAGCGCCGGAACCGCTATGGCACTGGTCACACCGGGCACCACGGTCACCGGAATGCCCGCATCGGCGCACGCGATCACCTCTTCGTAGCCGCGCGCGAACACGAACGGATCGCCGCCCTTGAGGCGGACGACGAACTTGCCCTCGCGGGCCCGCTCGACGAGGACGGCGTTGATCGCGTCCTGCGCCATCGCGCGGCCGTACGGGATCTTCGCGGCGTCGATCACCTCGACGTCCGGAGCCAGCTCGGCGAGCAGCTCCGGTGGCGCGAGGCGGTCGGCCACGACGACGTCGGCCTGGGCAAGCAGTCTGCGGCCGCGCACGGTGATCAGTTCTGGGTCACCGGGACCGCCGCCGACCAGTGCCACTCCCCCGCGCAGCGACTCGGTGTTGGTGTCGGCGATCACACCGCTCTGCAGCGCCTCGTTGATGGCGGTGCGGATGGCCGCGGAGCGGCGGTGCTCGCCGCCCGCCAGCACGCCGACCGAGAGCCCGTCGTACTCGAAGGACGCGGGCGTCACGGCCGTGCCCTCCTGTGCGACGTCGGCACGCACGCAGAAGATCCGTCGGCTCTCGGCCTCGGCGACGATGGCGGCGTTGACGTCCGGATCGTCGGTGGCGGCCATCGCGTACCAGGCGCCGTCGAGGTCGCCGTCGCGGTAGTCGCGCAGTTCCAACGTGATTCCGGTGGTGGCCTCGACCGCGGGGGTGGCGGCGCGCGCGATCACGTGGACGTCGGCGCCGTTGGCGAGCAGCAGCGGCAGGCGCCGCTGGGCGACGGTGCCGCCACCGACCACGACGACCTTCCGGCCGGCCAGGCGCAGCCCGACGAGGTAGGCGTTCTCGGTCACCCGGTGAGCTTAGAGGTTGGTGCGATGCCCGGCCCCACGAGGACGACCGGCCCGGCGTTCACCACTCGATGCCGCGCTGACCCTTGCGGCCCGCGTCCATCGGGTGCTTGACCTTCGTCATCTCGGTCACCAGGTCGGCCGCGTCGAGCAGGGCCGCCGGTGCGTCGCGGCCGGTGATGACGACGTGCTGGGTGCCGGGCCGCGTGGCCAGCACCTCGACCACCTCGTCGACGTCCACCCAGCCCCACTTCAACGGGTAGGTGAACTCGTCGAGCACGTAGAAGTCGTGCCGCTCGTCGTGCAGGCGCCGGGCGATCTCGGCCCAGCCGTCGGCGGCCGCCGCGGCGTGGTCCACCTCGTCACCCTGCTTGCGCGACCAGGACCAGCCCGACCCCATCTTGTGCCACTCGACGTGTCCGCCGACGCCGTGCTCGTCGTGCAGGCGGCCAAGCTCCCGGAAGGCGGACTCCTCGCCGACCTTCCACTTGGCGCTCTTCACGAACTGGAACACCCCGACGTCGAAGCGCTGGTTCCAGGCGCGCAGCGCCATCCCGAACGCCGCGGTCGACTTGCCCTTGCCGGGGCCGGTGTGGACGGCCAGCAGCGGAGCGTTGCGGCGCGCCTTCGTGGTCAGTCCGTCGGCCGGTACCGCGACGGGTCGTCCCTGGGGCATGCGTGTCCTCCCGTGCCGTCTCGATCTAGGCGGCCGAGTGCTTGACCAGCTGGGCCAGGCCGTCGGCGCGCAGTTCCGCCAGCCGCACGGCGGGCGCGCCGAGGTGGCGGGCCAGCTCCTCGGCCAGGTCCAGGCGGATGTACGAGGTCTCGCAGTCCACGACCACCGACGCCACCTTCTCGGCGAGCAGCAGTCTGGCGGCGGTCCTGGTGCGGCCCAACGGATCCGGGCCGCCGGTGGCGCGACCGTCGGTCAGGATCACGACGAGGCTGCGGCGGGCCCGGTCGCGCGCCCGTTCGCGCACCACCACGTCGCGCGCCTTGAGCAGACCCATGGCGAGTGGCGTCTTGCCGCCCGTCTCGAACTGGGCCAGCCGGCGGCTCGCGATGTGCACCGACGTCGTCGGGGGCAGCACGACGTCGGCCCGACCGCCGCGGAAGGTGATCACGGCCACCTTGTCGCGCCGCTGGTAGGCATCGCGCAGCAGGGAGAGCGTCGCACCGCCCACGGCGGCCATCCGGTCGCGTGCGGCCATCGAGCCCGAGGCGTCGACGAGGAACACCACGAGGTTGCCCTCGCGGCCCTCGCGTACCGATCGGCGTACGTCGTCGGCCACCACCGAGAGCCGACCGCGCCCGTCCTGATGACCGGCGGCGGCCAGTAGCGTGCCGAACAGGTGCACGCCGTGTCCGGTGTCGGGGTCCTCGGTCGCCGCGACCGTGGTGCCGGTCCGGTTCCGTGCGCGGGACCGACGGCCGGGTGCACCCTCGCCGACGCCGGGCACCACCAGGGCCTTGGCCCGGAACGTCGCCGACGGCGGCGCGTTCTGCCGGGCCTTCGGGGGTGCGGCCGACTTCTGTTGCGCACCATCCCCGTTGGCCGGGTCCGCGGCGCCGCCGCCACCACCGGGCGGATCGGGTTCGGGTTCCGGTTCGGGTCCGTCGTCGGGATCGGCGCCGGCGTCGGGCTCGGGATCGGAGTCGCCGGCGGCGTCCGCCGCGTCCGACAGCGCCTCGTCGAGCCGGTCGGGGTCCAGACCCGGATCGTCGAACGGGTCGCGCCGGCGACGGTGCGGCAGCGCGAGTTCCGCGGCCACGCGGATGTCCTCCTCGGCCACGGTGATCGTCCCCGTCGCTCCGCTCGCCCAGGCCTCCGCGCTGCGCCACGCGGCATGCGCGACGGCCGTGCGTGCGACCACCAGGTCGGCGCGCATGCCGTCGACGTCGAAGGCCGCACACAGCGCGGCGATCCGGCGGAGTTCGCCGTCGGGCAGGGCCACGCCGGCGACCGCGTCGCGCGCCGCGGCGATCCGCCGGGCGAGGTCTTCGTCGTCGGCGACGTAGCGGCCGGCGAAGCCCTCGGGGTCGGCCTCGAAGGCCATCCGGCGCCGGATCACCTCGACGCGCACGTCGACGTCACGCGAGGCACGGACGTCGACGGTCAGCCCGAACCGGTCGAGCAGCTGCGGGCGCAGCTCGCCCTCCTCGGGATTCATCGTGCCGATCAGGATGAAGCGGGCGTCGTGGCTGTGCGAGACGCCGTCGCGCTCGACGTGCACCCGGCCCATCGCGGCGGCGTCCAGCAGGACGTCCACCAGGTGGTCGTGCAGCAGGTTGACCTCGTCGACGTAGAGCACGCCGCCGTGCGCGCGGGCCAGCAACCCCGGCGAGAAGGCGTGCTCGCCGTCGCGCAGAACGCGTTGTAGGTCAAGGGATCCGACCACGCGGTCCTCGGTGGCGCCGATCGGCAACTCCACCAGCCGGGCGTCCTCGTCGATCGCGGAGAGCACGGCGGTGAGTGCGCGGACCGTCGTCGACTTGGCCGTGCCCTTCTCGCCGCGGATCAGCACCCCGCCGATCTCGGGCCGCACCGCGCACAGCACGAGGGCCAGCTTGAGCCGGTCCTGTCCGACGACCGCGCTGAACGGGAAGCCGGCGTCAGCCACCGGTCGATCCGCTCCGCAGCATCGGGACGTGCGGTATGCCGTCGTCGAGGAACTCGTCGCCGCTGCGGACGAAGCCGTGCTTGACGTACATGTCCTCGAGGTAGGTCTGGGCGTCGATCCGGCAGGGGTAGTCGCCGACCTCGGCCAGAGCGGCCTGCATCAACCGGCTGGTGTGGCCGTGCCCGCGTTCGGTGCGCTTGGTGCACACCCGGCCGATGCGGAACACCTTCTCACCGCCGGGATGTTCCTCCATGAGGCGCAGCGTCGAGACCACCACGCCGTCGGAGTCCTCGAGCCAGAAGTGCCGCGTCTCGGCGAGCAGGTCGCGGCCGTCGAGTTCCGGGTACGGCGTCGCCTGTTCGACGACGAACACCTCGACCCGGAGCTTGAGCAGTTCGTAGAGCGTCGTCGCGTCGAGGTCCTTGGCCCAGCTACGTCGTGAAGCAATCGTCACGGTCAGGTGACGGCTTCGGCCGCGGCGACCTGCGCCTCGGGCTTGTCGAGCTTGAGCACCTCGGTGCCGTGGGCCCACACCTCCTCGAACAGCTTGGGCTCCTTGGACAGTTCGACGCCCAGCGAGGGCACCATGTCCTTCAGCTTCGGCTGCCAGGAGGCGTAGCGGTCGGGGAAGCAGCGCTCCATGACGTCGAACATGGCGGGCACGGCGGTCGAGGCGCCGGGCGACGCGCCCAGCAGACCAGCGATCGAGCCGTCCTCGGCGGCGAGCACCGTGGTGCCGAACTCCAGCACGCCACCGGCGCCCTTCTTACGGATCACCTGCACGCGCTGACCCGCGATGTCGAGCTCCCAATCGGAATCCCGTGCGCTGGGCGCGAATTCGCGCAGGGCCTCCACGCGGTCGGCCTCGCTGAGACGCAACTGGCCGACGAGGTACTTCACCAGGCTCATCTCGGTGAGACCGACGCCGAGCATCGATGCGAGGTTGTTCGGCTTGACCGAGAACGGGAGGTCGGTGACCTTGCCCTGCTTGAGGAACTTCGGCGACCAGCCCGCGAACGGCCCGAACAGCAGGTATGAACGGCCGTTGATGACGCGGGTGTCCAAGTGCGGCACCGACATCGGCGGCGCACCCAGCGGCGGCGCGCCATAGACCTTCGCCTGGTGGTCGGCGGCGAGCAGCGGGTTGCCGGTGCGCAGCCACTGCCCGCCGACGGGGAAGCCGCCGAATCCCTTGGCCTCCTTGATGCCCGACTTCTGCAGCAGCGGCAGCGCGCCACCGCCCGCGCCGACGAACACGAACTTCGTGTTGATCTTGCGCTTGAGGCCGGTGCGACGGTTGACGACCTTGAGGGTCCAGGAACCGTCGGATTCCTTCGCGAGATCGCGGACCTCGTGGCCGAACAGGGTGTCCATGCCGCGCTGCGCGGTGAACCCGATGAGCTGGCGCGACAGCGACCCGAAGTCGACGTCGGTTCCGTCCTGCGTCCAGTTCAGCGCGACGGGCTCGGCGAAGTTGCGCCCGGCCGCCATCAGCGGCAGACGACGGGCGAACTCGTCCTCGTCGTCGATGTACTCCATCGTGGCGAACAGCGGGTTCGTGACGAGCGCGTCGTACCGCGCCTTCAGGTAGCCGGTGCTGCCCGCGCCGTGCACGAAGCTGACGTGCGGAATGGGGTTGAGGAAGCTGCGGACGTCGGGCAGCACGCCATTGGACACGGCGTAGGACCAGAACTGCCGCGAGACCTGGAACTGCTCGTTGACGTGGACGGCCTTGCTGATCTCGACCGTGCCGTCACTGCGCTGCGGGGTGTAGTTCAGCTCGCACAGCGCGGAGTGCCCGGTGCCCGCGTTGTTCCACGGGTCGCTGCTCTCGGCGGCGGCACCGTCGAGGCGCTCGATGAGCGTGATGTTCCAGTCGGGCTCCATCAGGCGCAGCAGGGCGCCCAACGTCGCACTCATGATCCCCGCGCCCACCAGGACGACGTCCGTCTTCACTGTCTTCGACTCAGTCACCTGATCTTTGGCCCTTCGTCATCGCGCACCCGATTCACACGGCTTACCGGTCTATCAGGTTATCGGGTACCCACTGCCGCGGTGACGGCGCACATCCCGTGGGCGGTGCCCGCCGGTGGCGGAGGCCACGGGGCGCCCGACCCCGGCTGCTCCGGCGCCCGTTCGCGTCCGTGGCGGCGCGGGCGCGAGCGCCGTGATTCTCGCCGTACGGGCAGGTCAGAGTGCCTGCCGGACCGATGCGTCGGCGGCCGGGTGCGGGGCACCCACCCGGTCGCCTACGGCCCCGCCCGAGCACGGGTGGCATACCGGCCGCGCCGCACGGTGACGAATCACACCCGGTCCGGCGGTCCACGGACCTCGCGGAAGGCCCCCGGCCTAGAGTTGACGACGTGAATGGGTCACCGTCCGCATGGGAGCCCGACGTACTACCCGACTACTGGCAGCACACGCTCCCCCTGGGCCCGGACCCCGACGGCGAGGGCGACCTGGTCGCCACCCTGGTGCGCCGCGGCGGGGGCGGCCGCTCCGATCTCGCGATCCTCGCGCTGCACGGGTACACCGACTACTTCTTCCACACCGAACTCGCCGACCGGTTCGCCGCACGCGGCTTCGCCTTCTACGCCGTCGATCTGCACAAGTGCGGACGCTCGCGGCGCGGGGACCAGACCCCGCACTTCACGACCGACCTCGCGAGCTACGACGCCGAACTGGAGCGCGCGCTCGAGGTGGTGGCCGCCGACACCGGCGGTGCCGAGGTGATCGTCTACGGCCACTCCGCCGGCGGCCTGATCGCCACGCTGTTCCTGGACCGGCTGCGCAGCCGCGGCGCGACGGCCGCGGCCGACGTCTGCGGCCTGGTGCTCAACAGTCCGTTCCTCGACCTGCACGGGCCGGCGATCCTGCGGTCGGCACCGACGTCGGCCGCACTGAAGGCGCTCGGCAGGTGGCGCAAGACGACGGTGGTCCGCAAGCCGACCCCCGGTGGCTACGGCACCTCCCTGCACCGCGACTACGCGGGCGAGTTCGACTACAACCTGGACTGGAAGCCCGTGGGCGGCTTCCCCATCACGTTCGGGTGGATCAACGCGATCCGTCGCGGGCAGGCCGCGCTGCACCGTGGCCTCGACGTCGGCGTGCCCAACCTGGTGCTGCGGTCCGACCACAGCGTGCGCGAGGCGCCCGATTCCGAGGCCATCCAGCGGGGCGACGCCGTCCTGAACGTCGCACAGATCGCGAGATGGGCGGGCTGCGTGGGCAACCACACGACGGTGGCGCCCATCGCCGACGCCAAGCACGACGTCTTCCTCTCCCTCGCCGAGCCCCGTCAGGCCGCGTACCGGGAACTCGACCGCTGGCTGGACCGCTTCGTCCCCGAGGCGGTGGCCGACCCGATGGCCGACCTGCCGTCCACCCCCATCCGACCCGAACGAGGCTGACACACGTGGAGCACTACGACCTGACCATCATCGGCACCGGATCGGGCAACAGCATCCCCGACACGGCGTTCGACCCGCGCTACGGCGACATGCGCATCGCCATCGCCGAGGAGGGGACCTTCGGCGGGACGTGCCTCAACGTGGGCTGCATTCCCACCAAGATGTTCGTCTACGCCGCCGAGGTCGCCCAAACCGTCAGGCACGCTTCGCGATTCGGCGTCGACGCGCACATCGACGGTGTCCGGTGGCGCGACGTCGTCGATCGGGTGTTCGGCCGCATCGACCCGATCGGTCCGAGCGGCGAGGCGTACAAGAGCAGCCAGCCCAACATCGACGTGTACCGCAGCCACACCCGGTTCGGGCCGACCCGGTCCGACGGTCGGTACCTGCTGATCACCGCCGCCGGCGAGGAGTTCACCTCCGATCAGGTCGTCATCGCCGCGGGCTCGCGGATCAACGTGCCGCCGGCCATCCTCGAATGCGGCGTGCACTACGAGACCAGCGACACCGTGATGCGGATGCCCGAACTGCCCGAGCACATGGTGATCGTCGGCGGCGGGTTCGTCGCCGCGGAGTTCGCGCACGTGTTCTCCGCACTCGGCGTGCGCATCACGATCGTCGTCCGCGGGGACGGCCTGCTCACGCACTGCGACGAGACGATCTGCCACACCTACACCAGCCTTGCCACCGAGAAGTGGGACGTGCGGACCCACGAGAACGTCGTCGGCTCGCACCACGACGGCGATCGGATCGTCCTCGAACTCGACGACGGCAAGGAGCTGAGCGCCGACGTCCTCCTCGTCGCCACCGGACGAATCCCCAACGGAGACATGCTCGATGCCCACCTTGCGGGGGTCGAGGTCACCGCTGGCGGCATGGTGGTCGTCGACGATCACCAGCGCACCACGGCACGCGGCATCTACGCGCTGGGCGACGTGTCGTCGGCCTGGCAGCTCAAGCACGTCGCCAACCACGAGATGCGGGTCGTGCGACACAACCTGCTGCGCGACTGGGACGACACCGCCGGCATGGTCCGCAGCGACCACCGGTACGTCCCGTCGGCGGTGTTCACCGACCCGCAGATCGCGATGGTCGGACTCACCGAGGCCGAGGCCCGCGCCCAGGGCTACGACGTGGTCGTCAAGGTGCAGAGGTACGGCGACACCGCCTACGGCTGGGCCATGGAGGATCAGACCGGCATCGCGAAGGTGATCGGCGACCGGGCGACCGGCACGCTGCTCGGCGCGCATCTGCTCGGGTACCAGGCGTCGACGCTCATCCAGCCGCTGATCCAGGGCATGAGCCTCGGGCAGACGGCAGCCGAGATCGCCACGGGGCAGTACTGGATCCATCCCGCGCTGTCGGAGATCGTCGAGAACGCACTGCTCGGCATCGTGTAGCGCCGGTCAGGACGTGGGTGCCGGGCGTTCGTCGAGGTGGCCGAGTCGCCAGATGGCCACGGCGATCAGCCAGGCGAGCAGGAACATGGCGACGATCAGGAAGCCGACGGCGTCGAGGTCGGCGTTGCCGATGGCGGCCAGCGGCCCGGTGTGCAGGTCGAGGCGTTCGGCGATCAGGCCCGCGAGGACCACGACGCCGATGACCAGGGCGACCAGCACCGACAGCACCGTCACGGTCAGGTTGTAGTAGACCTTGCGGATCGGTTGCAGGAACGCCCAGCCGTAGGCGCGGGACATGAGGATGCCGTCGAGGGCGTCGAACAGGCTCATCCCGGCCGCGAACAGCACCGGCAGCACCATGATCGCGTACCAGGGCAGGGTGAACGCGGCGGTCCCGGCGGCCAGTACCAGTAGCGCCACCTGCGTGGCGGTGTCGAAGCCCAGACCCATCAGCAGCCCGACGGGATAGAGATGCCACGGCTCGGCGACCCGGCTGGTGACCCGTCCCAGCAGGCGGGCCAGGAGGCCGCGGTTGTGCAGGTGGTGTTCGAGTTGGGCTTCGTCGAGGTCCCCGGCGCGCATGCGGCGGGCCACCTTGGCGATGCCGACGACCGCGACGAGGTTGGTCAGGCCGATCAGGATGAGGAAGGTGCCGGCGACGACCGAGCCGATCAGGCCCAGGGTCTGCAGCATCGGTGAGCCGTCGTCGGTGACGGGCCCGGCCAGCGCGCGCACGCCCAGGGCGAGGAGCAGCGCCAGGGCGAACACCACGCTGGAATGTCCCAGGGAGAACCAGAATCCGGCCGACACCGATCGTCGGCCCTCGCCGACGAGTTTGCGGGTGGTGTTGTCGATGACGGCGATGTGGTCGGCGTCGAAGGCGTGACGGACGCCCAGCAGATAGGCCGTCACCCCGAGTCCGACGCCGAACACCCCCTCCGACCCCAGCGTGATGTGCTGCGGTGCGACCCCGAAGACCAGCACCCCCCACCCGAAGACGTGCAGCACCAGCACCACCGCCGACATCCCGGCGATCGACCTACCGTCGACACGGTCGAAGGCGGCGGAGCGGATCGTCGGTGACGCCCCCGCGGTGGACTCGACGCTCATCGGTGGAGCGTAGGCGCAGTCCTCGACATCTGTCCAGGTGAACAGATATCGAGCGGGCAGGCCCTACCGGGCGGTCGCGGTCACCACCAGATACTCGGCGTCCCAGGCACCGTCGTCCTGCTGCCAGTCGGTGAGGAACGCCAGGAACTCGCGATCGAGGGCGGCCACCCGGCCTGCGTCGTCGGCGGTGAACCGGTAGGCGGCGATCGTCGGGCCGTAGTTGCGCTTCCAGTACTCCCGGAACTCCAGCGGGTCGGTGCAGTGGTCGAGCCGCACCGTCTGCCGGTGCGTCGTCAGCGCCGTCACCCGATCGCCGAACAACTCCGCCACGTGGTCCTCGTCGCCCCACAGCGGCGGCGGGCTCGCGCCCGGCGGGGGCGGCGGCGCGTACGGCTTGAGCGTGGCGAACAGCCGACCGATGAAGCCCGCGGGCGTCCAGTTGATCATCCCGATGGTGCCGTCCGGCCGGCACACCCGGACCAGCTCGTCGGCGGTCGCCTGGTGGTGCGGGGCGAACATCGCTCCGACACAGGACATCACGACGTCGAACGAGTCGTCGTCGAACGGCAGCGCCTCGGCGTCGGCCTCGGTCCACTCGAGGTCGACGCCGTGCGCGGCCGCGGCGTCACGGCCCGCGGCGAAGAGTTCGGGCGTCAGGTCGCTGGCGGTGACGACGGCGCCCGCGGCCGCGGCCGGGATGGCGGCGTTGCCGGCCCCCGCGGCGACGTCGAGCACCCGGTCACCGGCACTGATTCGGCACGCGCGCACCAGTTCCCGACCGAGTTCGGGGATCAGCTCCGACGCCACGGCCGGATAGTCGCCGGACGCCCACAGCGCGCGGTGCCTGGCCTTCAGCGCCCGGTCGGCGGTCGGATCCTCGGCGGTGCTCATCTCAGCGACTGTTGCGCACACTCGGCGCTCGCGGACGACTTTCGACAAAGGACTTTCGACTGACGACGCGGACTCACCCGTGGCGGGCGCCGATCCAGTGCAGCAGGTCGTGCACGGTCTCGTCGTCCAGCCGGTAGCTCACCGATCTCCCCTGCCGGGTGCTGGTCACCCACCCCTGCTCGCGCAGCACCCGCAGCGCCTGCGACACCGCGTTCTCCGAGCGATTCAGCGCCGCCGCCAGGTCGCCGACGCGGATGCCCGGGGCGCGGTGCAGGCCGAGCAGGATCTCCAGGCGGTGCGGATCGGACAGCAGGTCGAAGCGCTGCGCCCACCCGGCGGTGTCGACGTCGGCGAGCGCCGACGCCGCCCGCTCCACCGCCGACTCGTCCTCCACCAGGTGCAATCTAGTCGGTGACGCCCCCGGCGAGCGTGCGCAAAGTCAGGTCCGCGCTCGGCATGTCGCCCGCAGACACGCACGCTCGCCGGAGGGGTCGTCAGTCCAGGAAGCCGTGCAGCAGCGCCGCCGAACCCCAGACGTGGGCGGCCATCACCTCGGCGGACCCGTCGGCGTCGCCGGCGAGGATCGCCATCACGATGGCCTCGTGCTGTTCGTCGGAGTGCGCGATGTTGAGCGAGAGCAGCGGGATCTGGTCGAGCAGTTCGTTGATGCGCATCCGGTTGTCGGCGACCAGGGGCACCAGCGACGGCGCACCCGCGGCCTCGGCGATCGCCAGGTGCAGCCGCGAGTCGAGGCGTCGGTAGTCCTCCGGGTCCGCGCCGCGCACGTCGCACAGCCTGCTCCACAGCGTCTCGCGCTCGGTGGCGGTCAGCGTGCGACTCGCCGCCATCCGCGCCGCACCGACCTCGAGGATCTCCCGCAGCCGCAGCGCGTCGTCGATGTCGGCACGGTCGAACCGGATCGCGTCGGCGCGCGGCGTCGGCAGGTCGTCGGCGAGGAAGGTGCCGCCGTAGCGACCCCGCCGCGACACCAGGTAGCCCGCGTCGGCGAGTGACTTGATGGCCTCGCGCACCGTGTCGCGGCTGACCCCGAGCCGCGTCGCCAGTTCCCGCTCGGGCGGCAGCGACTCCCCGGGCGCGAGCACTCCGAGGCGGATCGTCTCGAGCAGTCGCGCCACGGTGTCCTCGAACGCGTTGCCCAGCCGCACCGGACGCAGCAGGTCCGATGCCGGCGCCTTGGCGTCGGGGCGCTCGGCCGTCGGCTGCTGCTCTGGTACGGACGTCACGACGGTCGCCCTACAGCGGTGTCACGTAGTGGCCGCTGATGCCGCCGTCGACGAGGAAGCTCGACGCGGTGATGAACGAGGCGTCGTCGCTGGCGAGGAACGCCACCGCGGCGGCCAGTTCCTCGGGCTCGGCGAACCGCCCCACCGGGACGTGCACCAGCCGGCGGGCCGCCCGCTCCGGATCCTTCGCGAACAGCTCCTGCAGCAGGGGCGTGTTCACCGGTCCCGGGCACAGCGCGTTGACGCGGATGCCCTGCCGGGCGTACTGCACGCCGAGTTCCCGCGACATCGCCAGCACGCCGCCCTTGGACGCGGTGTAGGAGATCTGCGAGGTGGCCGACCCCATGACCGCGACGAACGACGCGGTGTTGACGATCGAGCCGCGCTGCTGCGGCACCATGTGGCGCAGTGCGGCCTTGCAGCAGAAGAACACCGACTTGAGGTTGATGTCCTGCACCCGGTCCCACGCGTCGATGCCGGTGTTCTCGATCAGGTCGTCCTCGGGCGGGCTGATGCCCGCGTTGTTGAAGGCGATGTCCACCGAGCCGTGCGTCTCGGCCGCGGTGTCGAACAGCGCGTCGACTGCCGCCTGGTCCGACACGTCGACGGCCACGAAGGTGCCGTTCAGGTCGTCGGCGACCGACTTGCCCGCGGTGGGGTCGATGTCGCCGATGACGATGGTGGCGCCCTCGGCACGCATCCGCTTGGCCGTGGCCAGGCCGATGCCGCTGGCGCCGCCGGTGATGACGGCCACCTTGCCGGCAAGGCGCTGTGTCAGATCCATCATGTCCTTTCTAGGTGTTCTCTGAGATGGCGAAGAAGACGTTCTTGGTCTCCGTGAAGTGCAGTGGCGCATCGGGACCCAGCTCACGACCCAGTCCGGACTGCTTGAACCCGCCGAACGGCGTGGTGTAGCGGACCGAGCTGTGCGAGTTCACGCTGAGGTTGCCCGACTCGATCGCGCGGGACACCCGCATGGCACGCGAGAGGTTCTCGCTCCAGATCGACCCGGACAGCCCGTACGGGGTGTCGTTGGCCATCTCGATGGCGTCGGCCTCGTCGGTGAAGGGCAGCACCGTGACCACCGGGCCGAAGATCTCGTCGGTGACGGTGCGGTCGGTGCGCTGCGGGGTGAGCACCGTCGGCGCGAACCAGTAGCCGGGGCCCGTCGGCGCCGAGCCGCGGAACGCGACCGGCGCGTCGTCGGGCACGTAGGAGGAGACCGACTCCCAGTGCCGCTTGGCCACCAGCGGGCCCATCTCGGTGCCGCGCTCGGTCGGATCGCCGACGACGACGCCCTTGACGGCCGGTTCGAGGAGTTCCATGAACCGGTCGTAGACGTTGCGCTGCACCAGGATCCGGCTGCGGGCGCAGCAGTCCTGGCCGGCGTTGTCGAACACGCCGTAGGGTGCGGTCGCGGCGGCCTTCTCGAGGTCGCAGTCGTCGAAGACGATGTTGGCGCTCTTGCCGCCGAGTTCCAGGGTGACGCGCTTGACCTGCGCCGCCGCCCCGGCCATCACGCGGGTGCCCACTTCGGTGGACCCGGTGAAGACGACCTTGCGGACGTCCGGGTGCGTGACGAACCGGTCGCCGACCACCGACCCGCGGCCCACCAGCACCTGGAACAGGTCCGGGTCCAGGCCCGCCTCGACGGCGAGTTCGCCGAGCCGGACGGTGGTCAGCGGCGTCCACTCGGCCGGCTTGACCACGACGGCGTTGCCCGCCGCGAGCGCCGGGGCGAACCCCCACGCGGCAATGGTCATCGGAAAGTTCCACGGCGTGATGACGCCGACGACGCCGAGCGGCTCGTGGAAGGTCACGTCGAGTCCGCCCGCGACGGGAATCTGCTGACCGGACAGCCGTTCCGGGCTGCCCGAGTAGAACCGAAGGACGTCGCGGACGTGGCCCGCCTCCCACTCCGCGTTGCCGATCGGGTGCCCGGAGTTGGCCACCTCGAGTGCGGCGAGTTCGTCGACGTGGGCGTCGACGGTCTCGGCGAACGCACGCAGCCCCTCGGCGCGTGCGGCGGGAGCCAGCTTGGCCCAGCGCTTCTGGGCGGCCACGGCCCGCGCGACCGCGTCGTCCACGGCCCCGGTGTCGAGGTGCTCGACGGTGCGCAGCACCTCCTCGGTCGCCGGGTTGATCAGCGTGCCGGTGCTGTCCGTCATCGAACCCCTTCTCCTGCGTATGCGGCCGCGGCGTGCACCACGCCGGCGAACAGCCGCAGATCGTCCAATCGTTCCTCGGGGTGCCACTGCACCGCGAGTGCCCAGGTGTCCGGGTGCGCGACGCGGTCGAGTTCGACCGCCTCGATCACGCCGTCGACGCCGTCCTGCGCGGAGATCACCAGCCCGTCGCCGAGCCGGTCGATCGCCTGGTGGTGGTAGCACTGCGCGTCGGACGACTCGCCGATCAGCTCGGCCAGCCTGGTGCCGGGCACCGTGCGCACCGACGACGTCGTGAAGATGGCATTGCCCGCCTGGTGGCGCGAATGGCCCAGTACGTCGGGCAGGTGCTGGTGCAGCGTCCCGCCGAGCGCGACGTTGAGCACCTGTGCGCCACGGCAGATCCCGAGCACCGGCATCCGTCGCGCCAGGGCGCCGCGCAGCAGCGCGAACTCCCACGCGTCGCGGTCGCGCGCCGGGTCGTCGGTGGTGGGGTGCGGGTCGTGCCCGTAGGCGGCGGGGTCGACGTCCTTGCCGCCGGTGATGACCAGGCCGTCCAGGCCGTCGAGGACGCGTTCGGCGATCGACTCGTCGACCGGCTGCGGGGGCAGCAGCGTGGCGATGCCGCCGGCGAGGGTGACGCCCTCGATGTAGATGGCGGGCAGGAAGCTCGCCTTCACGTCCCACACGCCGGTCGTCGCCTGCTGCAGGTAGGTGGTCAGCCCGACGACCGGGCGGACGTGCCGCTCAGAGGCGTTCGAAGCCACGTCGCCTCTCCCAGTCGGTGACGGCCGCGTTGTAGGCCTTGAGTTCGACGCGCGCGTAGTTGAGGTAGTGGTCCACCACCTCGTCGCCGAAGGCCGACCGCGCGACGGTGGACCCGTCGAGCAGCTCGGCCGCCTCGGCGAGCGTGGTCGGAAGACGTTCCGCGCCAGAGGTGTACGCGTTGCCCTCGGTCATGTCCGGCAGCGCGAGGCCCTGGTCGATGCCGTGCAGCCCGCCGGCGATCAGCGCGGCGACGGCAAGGTACTGGTTGACGTCGCCGCCGGGTGCCCGGCACTCCATGCGCATGCCCGGTCCGTGGCCGACGACGCGCAGCGAGCAGGTGCGGTTGTCCATGCCCCACGCGACGGCCGTGGGCGCGAAGCTGCCGTCGGCGAATCGCTTGTAGGAGTTGACGTTCGGCGCGTAGAACAGGCTGAACTCGCGCAGCGTGGCGAGTTGGCCCGCGATGAAGCTGCGGAACATCGCCGACATCCCGAGTTCGTCGTCCTCGTCGGCGAACACCGCACCACCGTCCTCGCCGCGGAACGAGATGTGGATGTGGCAGCTGTTGCCCTCGCGCTCGTCGAACTTGGCCATGAACGTCAGGCTCTTGCCGTGCTTGTCGGCGATCTCCTTGGCACCGTTCTTGTAGATGGTGTGGTTGTCGCAGGTGACCAGCGCCTCGTCGTAGCGGAAGCCGATCTCCTGCTGCCCGAGGTTGCACTCCCCCTTGACGCCCTCGCAGTACATGCCCGCGCCCTCCATGCCGCGGCGGATGTCGCGCAGCAGCGGCTCCATCCGCGTGGACGCCAGCATCGCGTAGTCGATGTTGTAGTCGGTCGCGGGCGTCAGGTGGCGGTAATCGGCCTTCCAGGCGTCGCGGTAGGAGTCGTCGAACACCATGAACTCGAGTTCGGTCGCGGCGATGGCGCCCATGCCGCGCTCGGCGAGCCGGTCGAGCTGCTTGCGCAGGATGGTGCGCGGCGCCTGGTGCACGGGCGTGCCGTCGGTCCACGACAGGTCGGCCATGACCAGCGCCGTCGCGGGCTGCCAGGGCAGTAGCCGCAGCGTGGAGAAGTCCGGCGTCATCACCATGTCCCCGTAGCCGGTCTCCCAGCTCGAGATCGCGTAGCCGTCGACGGTGTTGTTGTCGACGTCGACCGCGAGCAGGTAGTTGCAGCACTCCGCGCCGTGGGCGGCGACGTCGTCCACGAAGAGCCGCGCCGAGATGCGCTTGCCGATCAACCGGCCCTGCATGTCGGTGAAGCCCACGATCACGGTGTCCACGTCGCCGTCGGCGATCAGCCGTTCCAGTTCCGCCTGCGGAAGCATGCCGGGCCGGGGGTTGGTGCTGGGCGTCATGGGCTCTCCCTCATCGGACGTGCCGGAAATTCAACCATTGGCCCGCCGACGTTCCGGCGAATCCCCCTCAGATTTACACGACTGTCACCGCCAAAGGTAGGACAGCCGACCAATGCAGTCCTATTCTGCCTAGGCAGTGAGCCGCGTCAAGGACCGGCCCCGACGAGCTAGCGCTCCGGAGAAGGAGTATCACCGTGCCAGAGGGTCACGAACTACTGGACGACGACGAGAAGCACCTCGCGTCATTGGGCTACACCCAGGAGCTGAACCGCTCCTGGTCGAGCTTCAGCAACTTCGCCATCTCGTTCTCGATCATCTCGATCCTGGCGGGCTGCTTCACCTCGTTCGGCCTCGGCTGGAACAACGGCGGCCCCGCCGCGATCGCCTGGGGCTGGCCGGTCGTCTCGGTCTTCATCCTCATCATCGGGCTGTGCATGTCCGAACTGGTGTCGGCCTTCCCCACCTCGGGCGGCATCTACTGGTGGGCGGCCAGACTCGGCGGGCCCAAGGCCGGCTTCTACACCGGCTGGCTCAACCTGATCGGGCTGATCGCCATCCTGGCGTCGGTCGCCTACGGCGCCGCGACGTTCCTCGACCTGACCCTCGGCACGTTCAGCGAGACGTGGCTCGCGGGCTACAGCCTCACGCGGACGTTCGTCATCTTCGTCGTGATCCTGGCGCTGTCGGCGACGGTCAACATCTTCTCCTCGCACCTGTTGGCCGTCATCAACAACGTGTCGGTGTGGTGGCACGTCGCGGGCGCGTCGGCGGTCATCGTCATCCTGTGGGTCGTCCCCGCGCAGCACGCGAGCTTCGGCGACGTGTTCGCCAAGACCATCAACAACAGCGGCATGTTCGGCGGCACCACGTCGGGCATCGGCTTCCTGTTCCTGGTGCTGCCGATCTCGGCGATCCTGACGCAGTACACGATCACCGGCTACGACGCCTCGGCGCACCTGTCAGAGGAGACCAAGAGCGCGGCCGATGGTGCGGCCAAGGGCATCTGGCGGTCGATCTTCTACTCGGCGATCGGCGGCTGGATCCTGCTGCTGACGTTCCTGTTCGCGGTCAACGACTCCGACGCGGTGTCCGCGGGCGGTGGCGCCGTCGTCGGCATCTTCGCCCAGGCGATGGACCCGCCCTGGGTCGGCGTCGTGCTGCTGATCTCGACGGCCGGCCAGTTGTTCTGCGCGACGGCGTGCCAGACCAGCGCATCGCGCATGCTGTTCGCCTTCAGCCGCGACCGCGCCGTGCCCGGCCACCAGCTCTGGTCGAAGGTCAGCAAGAACAAGATCCCGGCCAACGGCGTGATCGTGACGGCGGTACTGGCGATGATCATCACGCTGCCCGCGCTCGTCGAGGTCGACATCAACGGGGCGCCCGTGCCGGTGGCGTTCTTCGCGGTGGTGTCGATCGGCGTGGTGGGCCTGTACCTGTGCTTCGCCGTGCCCATCTACCTGCGGTGGCGCGCCGGTGACGACTTCCCGGTGGGCAAGTGGAACCTGCGCGGACATCACCGCTGGATGGCGCCGGTCGCCGTGATCGAGATCGTCGTGACGTCGATCATCGCCATGTTCCCGACGTCGTCGGGTGGCGTGCCGTGGGGCGACGCCTTCGAGTGGAAGTTCGTGAACTACACCCCGCTGCTCGTCGGCGGCGTGCTGATCCTGCTGTACGTCTACTGGCACGCATCGGTGAAGAAGTGGTTCACCGGCCCGATCAAGCAGGTCGAGTTAACCGCGACCGGCGACGAGGTGGTGCTCGACAAGCCCTGAGGAGAAGGCGTGGCGGACAACCGATCCCAGATCGAGGGGATCGGTTCCGCCCCGCCCGGCGGTGACTACCAGGTGCTGGTGCGCATCACGATCTCGGCGGCCAGCTGCGCGGTCGACTCGTGGGCGTTGCGGCGGCCCAGCAGTTCCACGAGGCGGTAGTCGCCGTAGACGAAGCGCTGGCTGGCCCGGGCCACGGCCTTCGCGGCAGGCGAGCTGACGAGTGCGGTGACGTTGACCTCGACGGGCGGGCAGTCGGCGTCGCGGATGATGCCGGCCTGGTCGGTGACACACGGGTGTCCCCGGTCGACGACCACCAGGCCGATGAACCGGTCCAGCCGCGTCGCGGCGAGTTCCCACGCCAGCTCCCCGCCGACGCGGTCGCCGACGAGCAGCGCCCAGCGGACGCCCAGGGTGTCGAGGATGCTCACCACCACCTTGGCCGACAGCCGCGGATCGGGTGCGATCACGATGGTCTTGAGCGACGCCGTGTGCAGTCGTTGACAGACGCCCTCGTACGCCGACGGACCCTGGTTGGCCGCACCGAGCAGCACCACCACCGACCCCTGTTCGGGACCGGAGACGTCGACGGTCGCGGAGAACCCGTCGACGGTGAGCACGGACGAAGGCATCAGCCAACGCTACAGGGATTGATCATGTGGGGGGACGATTTCCTCTGCCCGGCATGGCTCTCGCACCCGCCGTTCAGGAGGCTCCCAACCGGTCGGCCTGCTTGACGGCGACGTCCATAAACGTCTGCGGCAATTCGGCTTTGACGCCGATCGCCGGATTCGGGGTCGGGAACGCCACGGCGAACACCGCCGACGATCCGACGTTGCCGAACCAGAAGTAGACGCTGCTCTCGGCGCCACCGAGCCGCATCGTCTGGCGGTAGGTGAGCGTGTCGGGCCGCGGCGCGGGCAGCTCGGTCGTCGTCATCGGTATCCCCGGCGACGACGAGTCGAAGAACGCCTGGAAGGCGCCGCACCGGTCCGCCTCTTCGGCGAGTCCGTCGAGGTCCAACGGCCACGACAGCACCGTGACGAGGATGCGGGCGCCGTCGTAGGCCACGACGTAGCGGATCGCGCTGCCCGGCCCGCGCTCGGCGGACGCGGCGATGACCTCGGTCAGTCCGTTGGCACACCCGCGGGGTTCGGACAGCATCGCCGGCGGCCCGCCGGGACCGTCGGATGCGGCGGGCGCGTTCTCCACGACGTCGTACTCGACGCCGGGCGGGAAGTCGGCCGCGGTGAGGACGGCCCGTTCGAGTCGCGCGCCGGGCCACGTCGCCGTCCCCTCGACGGCGGTACCGCAGCCGGCGCACAGGGCGGCCGCGGCGGCCAGTGCCAGCACGCGGATGCGCAGTCCGCCCACCGGGATCAGTCCGCCAGCGTCAGGACGTCTGCGCCGTCGTCGGTGACCACCAGGGTGTGCTCGAACTGCGCGGTCCACTTCTTGTCCCGCGTGGCGACGGTCCAGCCGTCGTCCCACACCTCGTAGTCGAGCGCGCCGAGGTTGATCATCGGCTCGATGGTGAACGTCATCCCCGGTTGCAGGATGGTGTCCACCTCCGGCTGGTCGTAGTGCAGGACGACGAGTCCGTTGTGGAAGGTGGTGCCGATGCCGTGGCCGGTGAAGTCGCGAACCACGTTGTAGCCGAATCGGTTCGCGTACGACTCGATGACCCGGCCCACCACCGACAGCGCGCGTCCGGGCTTGACGGCCTTGATGGCGCGCATGGTGGCCTCGTGGGTGCGCTCCACGAGTAGACGGTGTTCCTCGGCGACGTCCCCCGCGAGGAACGTCGCGTTGGTGTCGCCGTGGACGCCGTCGATGAACGCTGTGACGTCGATGTTGACGATGTCGCCGTCCTCGATGACCGTCGAGTCGGGGATGCCGTGGCAGATCACCTCGTTGAGCGACGTGCAGCAGGACTTCGGAAAGCCCTTGTAGCCCAACGTCGACGGGTAGGCGCCGTGGTCGACCATGTACTCGTGCGCGATGCGGTCGAGGGCGTCGGTGGTGACGCCGGGTGCGACCGCGCGGCCCGCCTCGGCCAGCGCGTCGGCGGCGATCCGCCCTGCGACGCGCATCCGTTCGATCACGTCGGGTGACTGCACCCAGGGTTCCGAGCCCTCGCGGACGGTCGGCTTCCAGGCGTACTCCGGACGCTCGATGGCGTTGGGGACGGGCAGCGTCGGTGACAACTCACCGGATCGGAGGGCGGTGCGAACGGCCATCGGACCAGCCTAATCAGTCGGGATCGGGCTCCGCCGCCACCATGCCCCAACCAGCGGTAATGGTGTTACCGTCGGGCGGTGAGCGATCAGGAACACCTGCTGAGACGGCTGGGCATGCGCGACGTGGAGCAGTCGCTGGAGAAGGACCGCGAGCGGCTGGTCATCGAGATGGACAACCGGCCCGACCTCGTCAACGTGCGCGGCGCGATCCAGGGTGGGTTGGTGGCGACGCTCATCGACATCGCCGCGGGTCGTCTCGCCGGCGACGTCGCGGGCTGCGACGTGACGACCGCCGACATGAACGTGCACTTCCTCGCCCCGATCGTCGAGGGGCCGGCGCGGGCCGAGGCCACGGTGGTGCGGGCGGGCCGGCGGCTGATCGTCACCGCGGTCGACGTCGTCGACGCCGGCCGTGACCGGCTCGCGGCACGGGCGACGCTGACGTTCGCGGTGCTGGCGCCGCGCTAGCCGCGCCGTAGGCGGCCGAGCCCGGCCCGGCGGGGTCCGCGGATGTCGACCGAGCCGCAGACGCTGCGCCCGGTCAGGATCACGTGCGGCCTGCCCTCGGCGGGCGCGTCCTTGCGGTGGTCGCGGGCGCTGCCGACGATCACCTCGAGGTCGTCGATCGAGGCGCTGGCGCCGTCGGGCAGCCGGAGGTCCAGCGAGCCGAACTTCATGTCGAGTTCGATGACCACGATCGACCCGGCGAACCGTGCCCGGGTCAGGTCGAGGTCGATGGAGCCCATGCGGCGCACCAGCGCGAGCCGGGTCGGCACCACCCACTCCCCCTGCCGCTTCAGCGATCCCAGGACACCGCGGAGTTCGACCCGGTCGGTGGCCGTGGTGACGATCGCGCCGGGACCCGGCAGGTCGCCGACGAGCGCGGCCAGTTCGGACTGCAGCCGGGCACGCGACACCGCCGCCGAGCGCTCCTCGAATTCGTCGATGTCGATGAGGCCCAGCGCGACCGCGTTGTGGAGGCGGCGCAGCGTCCCGTTGCGGTCGGCGTCCGATATGCGCAGCGCGTCGGCGCCGACGGCCACCTGCATGCGCGCGGGGTCGCCGTCCATGCCATTCATGCCGTTCATGCCGTTCGCGTCCATCCCGTTCATGAGGACACCAACGTTACCGCCGGGGTGATCACCGCGGTCGGGTCAGGCGAGGTAGTCCGGCGGCAGGCCGTTGAGCATGTCGCGGGTCATCCGCACGGCGTACTCCGAGCTGCCGCCGCCGACGATGAGCGCCGCGAAGGCGAGGTCGCCCCGGTATCCGGCGAACCAGGCGTGCGAGCCGCCCTCGAACTCCGCCTCGCCGGTCTTGCCGCGCACGTCGCCGACGCCGTTGAGGTCCTTGGCCGTGCCGTTGGTGACCACCAGTCGCATCATCGGCCGGAGTCCGTCGATCATCTTCGGCGAGATGGGTGCGCCGCCGTCGGTGATCGCGGTGTTGCGACCCTCGATCAGCTGCGGCACCGGCGTTCTGCCCGCGGCCACGGTCGCCGCGACCAGCGCCATGCCGAAGGGGCTGACGAGGACCTTGCCCTGGCCGAAGCCGTCCTCGGTGCGCTCGGCGAGGTTGACGGTCGGGGGCACCGAGCCGGTGACCGTCGTGATGCCGTCGACGACGTAGTCGGGGCCGATGCCGTACTGGGCGGCGGCGGCGGTGAGGCCGCGCGGCGGCATCTTGCTCGCCAGTTCGGCGAACGTGGTGTTGCACGAGCTGGCGAAGGCCCGCGACAGCGGCACGGTCCCGAGGTCGAAGCCGCCGTAGTTGGGCACCGTGCGGTGGCCGATGTCGAGCTGGCCGGGGCAGCCGAGAAGCGTGTTGGGCGTGGCCATGTCGCGGTCGATGGCGGCGCCCGCGGTGACGATCTTGAACGTCGATCCCGGCGGGTAGAGGCCCATCGTGGCCGTCGGGCCGTCGGCGTCGGCCGCCGCGTTCTGCGCGACGCCGAGGATCTCCCCCGTCGACGGCTTGATCGCGACGATCATCGCCTTCCTGCCGACCATGTCGACGGCGTCCTGCGCGGCGTTCTGGACGGCCCGATCCAAGCTGATCGTGATCGACGGGGCGGGCGCACCCGGCACCTCGTTGAGCACGTCGACCTCGGCGCCGTTCTGGTTGACGGTGACGATGCGCCAGCCGGCCTCGCCGTCCACCTGATCGGTGACCGACTTCTTGACCTGGTCGATGATGGCCGGCGCGAAGCTGTCGTCGGTGGCGATGAGATCGGGCTGGGGGGTGACCGCCACGCCGGGCCGGTTGCCGATCAGCGCCTGCACGCGGTCGTGGTCGGCCTGGTTGAGGGTGACGAGCGTCAGCGGGCGGGTGGACGAGCTGGCGGTCTCGGCGAGCCGCTGCGCGTCCATGGCCGGGTCGAACGGGCGCAGCGCGTCGGCGACGGCCGTGGCGGTGGCCATCAGGTCGCCGGCCGCGGCGCGCGCGTCCAGGGCGTAGCCGTACCGGTAGCCCGGGACCAGGACGTCGCTGCCGCCGTGCTCGTTGACCGACGCGCGGCGCGGCGGGTCGGAGCGCAGCACGAACTTCTGGTGCTCGCCGAGGCTGGGGTGCAGACCCGCGGCACTCCAGCGGACCTCCCATCGCCCCTCGTCGCGGACCATGTTGAGCTGTCCGTCGTAGCTCCAGGTGCGGTTCTTGGGCAGGTGCCAGGTGTACCGGTAGGTGATGCTGCCGGTGTCCTCGGCCCAGCGCGAGCCCAGCACCTGGGCGTCGAGTTCGGAGGCCTGCAACCCCTTCCACGCTTCGTTCAGCGCGGCGCGGGCGTCGGCGGGCTTGTCGGCGAGGTCGGCGGCACGGGCGGTGTCGCCGGTGGCGAGGGCGGCGAAGAACGCCTCCGCCGTCGGCTCGGGACCCTGCGGCTTGGGCGTGCACGCGCCGAGGGCGCTCGCGGCGAGGACGGTGACCGTCAGCAACGCGGCTGCCCGTGATACGGATGAGGTTAGCGATGCCATTGAGGCTGATGTTAAGAGTATGACTCGCCGATCCGGCGGAGGCGCACCGACGTCGTCGAGATCCGACCGTGATCGTGCGTTGATCCCCGCGAGATCGTGCGTTCCGGGCGTCAGTCGAGCAGGACGGTGGCGAACGTGCCGACCTGGGTGAAGCCGATCCGGTCGTAGGTGGCGCGCGCCACCGCGTTGAACGCGTTGACGTACAGGCTGGCGATGCGTCCGCTGTGGACCACCGCGCCGGCCAGCGTGGCGGTGCCCGCGGACCCGAGGCCGCGACCGCGCCAGTCCGGATGCACCCACACGCCCTGGATCTGGCCGACCGCGGGCGACTGCGAGCCCACCTCGGCCTTGAAGACCACCTCGCCGCGCTCGAACCGGGCCCACGCCCGACCCGCCGCGATCAGTCCGGCGACGCGCCTGCGGTAGCCGCGGCCACCGTCGCCCAGCCGGGGGTCGATGCCGACCTCACCGATGAACATGTCGATGGCGGCGACGAGGTAGGCGTCGAGTTCGTCCATCCGGACCGGTCGCACGTTCCGGTCGATCGCGCACTCCGGATCGTGGTCGAGGGCCATCAGCGGCTGGTCCTCGCGCACGTCGCGTGCGGTCCCCCAGGCACCCTCGAGCCGCTCCCACATCGGCAGCACCAGTTCGGCGTGGCCCACCAGCGACGAGCACCGCCGCGGCGAACTCATCGCCTTGTCCGCGAACGCGGTGACGTCCGACGGCGTGCCGCGCAGCGGGATGAGGTTCGCGCCGGCGAAGCACAGCGACTGCCCCGGCTCGCGTCGCGTCCACAGCTCGCCGCCGATGGCCGTCGGATCCACCCCGTGGTCGGCCACCCGCGACGCCACCATGCAGGAGCCAACCGGGTCGTCGGCGAGCACCCGGCGCACCGCCGCGGCGTCGCGAACCACCGTGACGCGACGCTCGTCGGCGAGGCGGAAGAGCGGAGGAGCCGACATGGGGCTTCTTTCTGGACGTGCGACGTTCAGCGGGGTGCGGTGACCCGGCTCACAGGGTCATCGTCAGCTTACGGTCACGACCGGCGAACCGCTCGCACTTGCGTCCGGGCCCGCGGCCGCGTTGGTCTCCTCGGCGATCCGCATCGCCTCCTCGATCAGCGTCTCGACGATCATCGACTCGGGCACGGTCTTGATCACCTCGCCGCGCACGAAGATCTGACCCTTGCCGTTGCCGGACGCCACGCCGAGGTCGGCCTCGCGCGCCTCGCCCGGTCCGTTGACGACACAGCCCATCACGGCGACGCGCAGCGGGATGTCCATGCCCTCGAGGCCGGCGCTGACCTCGTTGGCGAGGGTGTAGACGTCGACCTGCGCGCGCCCGCAGGACGGGCACGACACGATCTCCAGACCACGCGGCCGCAGGTTCAGCGACTCCAGGATCTGGTTGCCGACCTTGATCTCCTCGACCGGCGGCGCGGACAGCGACACGCGGATGGTGTCGCCGATGCCGCGCGACAGCAGGGCACCGAAGGCGACCGCGGACTTGATCGTGCCCTGGAAGGCGGGGCCGGCCTCGGTGACGCCGAGGTGCAGCGGGTAGTCGCACTTCTCGGCGAGCATCTCGTACGCCGCGACCATGATCACCGGATCGTTGTGCTTGACGCTGATCTTGATGTCGCCGAAACCGTGCTCCTCGAACAGCGACGCCTCCCACAGCGCGGACTCGACGAGCGCCTCCGGGGTGGCCTTGCCGTACTTCTGCATGAGCCGCGGATCCAGCGAGCCGGCGTTGACGCCGATCCGGATCGGGATGCCCGCCGCGCCGGCCGCCTTGGCGACCTCCTTGACCCGGCCGTCGAACTCCTTGATGTTGCCCGGGTTGACGCGGACCGCAGCGCAGCCGGCATCGATCGCGGCGAAGATGTACTTCGGCTGG
The DNA here is from genome assembly GCF_056679845.1 of Mycobacterium sp. PTI7. Taxonomy (NCBI): domain Bacteria; kingdom Bacillati; phylum Actinomycetota; class Actinomycetes; order Mycobacteriales; family Mycobacteriaceae; genus Mycobacterium; species Mycobacterium sp. PTI7. The sequence continues at coordinate 1,206,646 of NZ_CM155252.1, read as the reverse complement.
AAGTGGATGTCGGCGATCACCGGGATGTTCGCCTTCTTGGCGATCGCGGGCAAAGCGTCGGCGTCCTCCTGCCGCGGACACGCGACGCGGACGATGTCGCAGCCCGACGCGGTCAGTTCGGCGATCTGCTGCAGCGTCGAGTTGATGTCGTGGGTCTTGGTGGTGCACATCGACTGCACCGCGATGGGGTGGTCGCTGCCGACGCCGACGTCGCCCACCATGAGCTGGCGGGTCTTGCGTCGCGGGGCGAGGGTGGGGGCCGGCGGTGCCGGCATGCCCAGTCCGATGGAGGTGGTCACGGGGGCTCCTACTGGAAGATCCTGATGGGGTTGACCAGGTCGGCGGTGACCGTCAACAGCATGTACGCGCCCACCACGACCAGGACGACGTAGGTGGCGGGCATCAACTTGAGGTAGTTCACGGGCGCGGCGGCCACCATCCCGCGGGCGCTGCGGAACATGTTCCGCAGCTTCTCGAAGGTGGCGATCGCGATGTGGCCGCCGTCGAACGGCAGCAGCGGCAGCAGGTTGATGGCCCCGAGCACGAAGTTCAGCTGCGCCAGGAAGAACCAGAACATCACCCACAGCCCGTGGTCGACGGTGTCGCCGCCGATGATGCTGGCCCCGACGACGCTGATCGGCGTCTCCTTGTCGCGCTCGCCGCCGCCGATGGCGTCGAACAGCGCCCCGACCTTGGTCGGGATCTTGGCGAGCGACTTGCCGAGTTCCACGGCGAGGTCGCCGGTGAACGCGAAGGTGGCGGGCACCGCCGACAGCGGGTTGTACTGCGTGGGCCCGAACGTCGCGGGCGCGATGCCGACGGCTCCGACCGGGGTGGGCGCCGTCGCGTCGGCGGAGGTGAACCGGTCGGCACGGGTCACGTCGACGGTGGTGGTGAACTCGCGCGTGGCGCCGTCGCGTGCGGGGTCCGGCCGCTCGACGGTGAACGCGGTCGGGCCGTCGAGCTTGCGCACCGTGGCCACCAGCTCGTCGAAGTTGGCCACGTCCGTGTCGCCGACCTTGGTCACGACGTCGCCGGCCTGGATGCCCGCCAGCGCGGCGGGACCCGGGCCGGTGCACTCGCCCACTTCTTCCTTGCTGATCTGCGATGCGACACAGGCGGTTTCGCCGACCATGGCATTGGTGGGCTGATTCAGGTTGGGCAGGCCCCAGACGATGGCGATGCCGTAGACCAGGACGAGGCCGATGACGAAGTTCATGGCGGGTCCGGCGAACAGCACGGCGACGCGCTTCCACACCTTCTGGCGGTACATCGCGTACCGGCTCTCGTCGGGCGTCAGCTCCTCGACGGCGGTCATGCCGGCGATGTCGCAGAACCCGCCGAGCGGAACGGCCTTGACGCCGTACTCCGTCTGGCCCAGGCGGTTGGGCCGCATCGTCGACCACAGCGTCGGGCCGAAGCCGACGAAGTAGCGGCGCACCTTCATGCCGGTGGCGCGCGCCGCCCACATGTGACCGCATTCGTGCAGGGCCACCGAGACGAGAATGGCCAGTGCGAACAGCACGATGCCCGTTGCGAACATCATCGGGTTCCTGCAACCTCCTGTGTGGGCTGACCCAGGGCTCGGCGAGCCCTGTCGCGGGCCCAGTCCTGCGCGTCGAGTACGTCGTCCACGGTAGCCGGTTCCGCGGCCCACTGACCTGCGGCGTGCAACACGTCACCGACGGTCCGCACGATCGCCGGGAAGCCGATCCGCCCCGCGAGGAACGCTGCGGCGGCCTCCTCGTTGGCCGCGTTGTAGACCGCGGTCAGGCAACCGCCGCCGGTGCCCGCCTCCCGGGCCAGGTCGATCGCGGGAAACACGGCCTCGTCGACGGGTTCGAACTCCCAGGTCGAGGCGGTGGTCCAGTCGCAGGCCGCAGCCGCGCCGGGGACGCGCGCCGGCCAGCCGAGCGCCAGCGCGATCGGCAGCCGCATGTCGGGCGGGCTGGCCTGCGCGATGGTCGACCCGTCGCAGAACGTGACCATCGAGTGCACGATCGACTGCGGGTGCACGACGACGTCGATCCGGTCGTACGGGATGCCGAACAGCAGGTTGGTCTCGATCAGTTCGAGACCCTTGTTCACCAGCGACGCCGAGTTGAGCGTGTTCATCGGGCCCATCGCCCAGGTGGGGTGGGCGCCGGCCTGCTCGGGCGTGACGTGCTCGAGGTCGGCGGCCGACCAGCCGCGGAACGGTCCGCCGGACGCCGTCAGCACCAGCCGCGCGACCTCGTCGGGCGTTCCGCTGCGCAGGCACTGCGCGAGCGCGGAGTGTTCGGAGTCGACGGGCACGATCTGGCCGGGCGCCGCGGCCTTGAGCACCAGCGGACCGCCGGCGACGAGCGATTCCTTGTTGGCCAGCGCGAGCCGGGCGCCGGACTCCAGCGCTGCCAGCGTCGGCCGCAGGCCCAGCGCGCCGACGAGCGCGTTCAACACGACGTCGGCCTCGCAGTCCTCGACGAGCCGCGTGGCGGCGTCGGGCCCGGCGAACGTGACGTCGCCGATCCGGGCGGCGGCCTCGGGGTCGGCGACGGCGACCTTGGTGACGCCGGTGGCGGCCCGCTGGCGGGCCAGCAGGTCGGCGTTGCCGCCGCCCGCGGCGAGCCCCACGACCTCGAAGCGGTCGGGATTGGCGGCGATGACGTCGAGCGCCTGGGTGCCGATGGACCCGGTGCTACCAAGCACCAGTACGCGCAGACGATCGGTGCTCACGTGCCCATTGTGCTCCGCTGCGAGCCCAGGCCGGAAATGTGACGCGAATGTGACGCGCGGCGTCGTGACCCATCCGTGTCCTGCATCACCCCGAATCACCCGCGTCACCGACCTTGGGCGACGACCCCGTCGTCCCAGACACATTGGAGTGAAACCGACATGAACAGAGCTCACCGCAGGGCGGCCGCTGCCGCAGGCCTGAGCGCAGTGGCGGTCTTGACCGTCGCCGCGTGTTCGAGCGAGACCGCCAACGAGGTCTCCAGCAGCGCGAGCAGCGCCTCCTCGAGCGTCGTCAGCAGTTCTTCCTCGGCGGCCCCGTCGAGTTCGGCCATGGCGGACCCCGCCGCCGACCTGGTCGGCACCGGCTGCGCCGGCTACGCCGAGCAGGTCCCCAACGGCCCGGGCTCCGTCTCGGGCATGGCGATGGACCCCGTCGCGACCGCCGCCTCGAACAACCCGGTGCTGACCACCCTCACCTCGGCGGTCTCCGGCAAGCTCAACCCGGGCGTCAACCTGGTCGACACCCTCAACGGTGGCGAGTTCACCGTGATCGCGCCGACCGACGACGCCTTCGCCAAGATCGATGCGGCCACGCTCGAGAAGCTGAAGACCGACGCCCCGCTGCTGACCAGCATCCTGACCTACCACGTCATCCCCGGTCAGCTGAGCCCGTCGCAGATCGCCGGCACGCACAAGACCGTCGAGGGTGGCGAAGTGACCGTCACCGGTTCCGGTGAGGGCCTGAAGTTCGACGACGACACCGCCGGACTCGTGTGCGGTGGCGTCAAGACCGCCAACGCCACGGTCTACATGGTCGACACCGTCATGATGCCGCCTGCCTGATAGCGCCCCACCTGCGAGGCCGTTCATGGCCCCGTGATCTCACGGATGGCGCTCCGTCGCCTCATCCCCGTGCTCGCGCCGGGGCGTCATCCGTGACCCCGCACCACACGCTCCACCCGTTCAACGAAAGGCTCCACCCATGAAGATCGGCACCAAGACCAAGAAGGCCGTCACCGGCGCATCGATCGCCGCGCTGGCCACGGCTGGACTCCTGACCGCGACGGGTGTCGCAGGCGCCGAGCCGCCCCCCGGCCCGTTTGGCACGGGCTGCGCCGGCTACGTCGAGACGGTGCCCAACGGACCGGGATCGGTGGCCGGCATGGCCAAGGATCCGGTGGCCACGGCCGCCTCGAACAACCCGGTTCTCACCATGCTGACGAAGGCCGTCTCCGGCAAGCTGAACCCCGACGTCAACCTCGTCGACACCCTCAACGGTGGCGAGTTCACCGTGTTCGCCCCGACCGACGCGGCGTTCGCCAAGCTCCCGGCCGCGACGGTCGAGAAGCTCAAGACCGACGCCCCGCTGCTGACCAAGGTCCTCACCTACCACGTCATCCCGGGCCGCGTGACGCCCGCCGACCTCGACGGCATGAACAAGTCCGTCGAGGGTCAGAACGTCGACGTCACCGGCGTCTACGACGCGCTGAAGGTCAACGACGCGAACCTCGTCTGCGGCAACGTGCAGACCGCGAACGCGAACGTCTACCTCATCGACACGGTTCTCATGCCGCCGATGATGTAAGTACTTCCCGCTCGACGCGAGGCGGTCCGGCCCATTGGCCGGGCCGCCTCGTGTCGTCTCCGGGGTCGGGTGGTGACGGTCCCGCGTCCGTCCGCTGCGGGAGGGTCGAGGCCTGGGTTTCCGCGCGGCCGATACGGGGCAAGATCACTCCCATGCCCACGTTGCTGTGGTTCCGCAGGGACCTGCGTCTGCACGACCTGCCCGCGGCGCTCGACGCCGCCAAGGCCGACGGCGCCGACGGCGACGTCCTCGCCTGCTTCGTCCTCGACCCCCGACTGCACCAGTCCTCCGGTGCGCGCCGCCTGCGCTACCTGTACGACGCGCTGAGCGACCTGCGGGCCGGCCTCGACGGCCGCCTGCTGATCACCACCGGCCGCCCCGAGGAGCGCATCCCCGACCTGGCGAAGCGGGTCGGGGCGACGTCGGTGCACGTGTCGGAGGACTTCACCCCGTTCGGCGTCCGCCGCGACACGGCGGTGCGCGAGGCACTCGCCGGGATCGGCGACGGCGTGCCACTCGAGGCGTCCGGCTCGCCCTACCTGGTGTCACCCGGGCGCGTCACCAAGGACGACGGGACCCCCTACAAGGTGTTCAGCCCGTTCTTCACCGCGTGGCAGCAGCACGGCTGGCGGGGCCCGGCGAAGACCGGCCCGAAGACGGCATCGTGGATCGATCCGTCGTCGGTGACGGGCGTGACCAACGAGGACGTGCCGCAGATCGACGCCGAGATCGACATCGCGGCCGGCGAGACCGCGGCACGCAAGGCGTGGAAGAAGTTCATCGCCGAACGCGTCGCCGACTACGCCGACGACCGCAACCGTCCCGACATCGACGGCATCAGCCGCATGTCGGCGCACCTCAAGTTCGGCGCCATCCACCCGCGCACCATGGCCGCCGACCTCGGCACCGGGCAGGGCGCCCAGGCCTATCTGCGCGAGTTGGCGTTCCGCGACTTCTACGCCACCGTGCTGCACGAGTGGCCGCACAGCGTGTGGTGGAACTGGAACCGGTCCTTCGACGCGATCGAGGTCGACGAGGGCCCGGAGGCGGAGAAGCGCTTCGAGGCGTGGAAGGCGGGCAAGACCGGCTTCCCGATCGTCGACGCCGGGATGCGGCAGCTGTCCGAGAGCGGCTTCATGCACAACCGGGTCCGGATGATCACGGCGTCGTTCCTGGTGAAGGACCTGCACCTGCCGTGGCAGTGGGGCGCCCGCTGGTTCCTCGACCAGCTCGTCGACGGGGACATGGCCAACAATCAGCACGGCTGGCAGTGGACGGCGGGATGCGGCACCGACGCATCGCCGTTCTTCCGGGTGTTCAACCCGACCACCCAGGGCGACAAGTTCGACCCCGAGGGCGCCTACGTGCGGCAGTGGGTGCCCGAGCACGGCACCGACGACTACCCCGAGCCGATCGTCGACCACAAGGCCGAACGCGTGGAGGCGCTGCGCCGCTACGAACAGATCCGCTGACCCCCGAACCCATCTGCTACGACGGACCGTCGTATGTCAGAATTGGCGACAACACCCACCATGAGGAGCAACCGTGGCGAACACCGAGGTCGAGCGACACAACGGCGTCGACATCGAGGACGTGCCCTCGGCCGACTGGGGCTGGTCCAAGGAGAACCCGCGGATCCAGCAGATCGCCGGCATCGTCGTCGGCCTGTTCCTGCTCGCGATGCTGCACGGCAACCACACCGGCAAGGTGGAGGACATCTTCCTGGTCTTCTTCGCCGTCGTCGTGTTCGGCGTCGTGGCCCGCTACCAGTGGCTGCGCAAGCGCGGCATCTCCCGCTAGCCCACCCGGTCGTCAGACCGCGGGCAGCACCGCGTCGAGCGGTGTCAGGCCGCCCGTCATGCCCGCCACCTCCCGCAGTTCGGCGAACGCCCGGAGCATCGCGTCGGTGACCTCGTGCGGGTCGTCGGTCGTCAGGTCGTCGGTGAGCACCGAGACGTTCAACTGGTCGACGTAACTCCACACCGTGACGTTCATGCCGCTGCCCAGGACCAGCGGGCCGACGGAGTAGATCTCGGTGATCGTGGCTCCCTCGATAGAGCCCCGTTCCCGCGGTCCGGGCACGTTGGACACGGTGAGGTTCATGATCGTGCTCGACTCCATCCGCCTGGACTGCCAGCGGAAGGCGCCCGGCGCCACCGACGGCGGCAGGAAGTTCATCCACGACGGCAGCAGGCTGGGGCCGAGCAGTTGGTGGTTCTCCTTGGCGATCCGGGTGGCGGTGGACGTCAGCCGGACCCGCTGCATCGGATCGGCGACGTGGACGGCCAGTGACGGCGTCATGTAGCTGAACTCGTTGCCCACCAGGCGGTCCGGGTTGCCGTAGCTGACCGGGACGCCGGCGATCAACGGCGCGTCGGCGCTCCCGTCGTAGCGCAGCAGCAGTTCCCGCAGCGCACCGGCGACGGCGGCGAGCACCACGTCGTTGATGGTGACGCCGAGCGCCTTCGCGATGCCCTTGACGTCGCTCAGCGCCACGGGGACCGTCGCGAATCGACGCACCGGCGACACCACGTGGTTCAGGAACGACGGTGGCGGCGCGAAGTTCGACGCGAGTTCGGGGTGCCTGCCGCGCTCCCGGGCCCGCCGCCGTACCCGCGCGACGCCCAGGCCGGTCTCGGCGAGCAGCCCCGGCAGGCGGGTGAGCTGGCGGGCGTGGTCGCGGCCCGCGGCCCTCATCAGGCCCGCCCAGGTGCGGTCGGCGTCGGTGGTGTGGATCGGCGGGGTGTTCAGCTCGGGCGGATGCGGCTGGATGGCCCACGCCATCTGGTTGGACGACGCGACGCCGTCGGCGAGGACGTGGTGCACCTTGTGGATGATCGCGATCCGGTCGTCGGCCAGGCCCTCGGCGACGTACATCTCCCAGAGCGGCCTGGTGCGGTCCAGCGGGGTGCTCGCGATCTCGCCGATCAGTTCGTCGAGTTCGCGCCTGCCGCCCGGTGCCGCCACCCTCGCGCTGCGCAGGTGGTAGTCGAAGTCGATGTCGGCGTTCTCGACCCACATCGGGTGGTGCAGCCGGAAGGGGATGTCGACGAGTTGGTAGCGCAGCGGTGTGAGCGCGTGCAGGCGTTCCTCGGCGATGCGGCGGAACGCCTCGAGGCTGAACCCGCCGGCCATCCCGGACACGTCGATGATGCCGATCTTGAGCGTGTGCATGTGGATCTCGGGCGCCTCGCTGTACAGCAGCAGGGCATCCACACCGTTGAGCCGCCGCACCCGATCTCCCGCCGTCGCCGTCGCCGCCGGTGTCTGTGTACCTCATTTCCCCCGCCTTTTCCGGCGAGCGTGCGGGTCTGCGGGCGACACGCCGGTCGGAAGCACGACTTTGCGCACCGTCACCGGCGACGTCGCGCACGCTCAGCCCGCTGCGATGACCTCGCGGCCGAACTGGTCGATCGCCTCGAGGGCGTGGGCGAGGCCGTCGCCGGGCACCGGCACCTGCAGCCACGTGACGCCGAGCGCCGCCAGCTCCTCGACACCGGCCAGGTAGGCGGCGGCGTCGAAGCCGTCGGTACCGGGCGTCCCGCCGAGCGCGTTGGCGAACGTGACGTCAAGGCCGCCGGGGTCGCGGCCGAGCGCCTCGCACCGGCGGCGCAGGTCGTCGACGGCCGCGCCGAGGTCCGCGAGCGTCTCCATCGGCGCGGTGCGGGCGGTCCGCGCCAGGACCGCAGGCGCCGGGAAGGGACACCACCCCGCGCCGAACCGGGCGGCGCGGCGGCGTGCGGCCGCGGTGTTGCCGCCGATCCAGATGGGCGGATGCGGATCGGACACCGGTCGCGGGTGGGCGGTGATGCCGCGGGCGGTGACGTGGCGGCCCTCGACGGTCACGTCGTCGCCGGTCCAGACGGCGCGGATCACCTCCAGCGCCTCCTCGAAGACGGCACCCCGATCGTCGAAGTCGACACCGAGCGCGGCGAATTCGCCCCTGAGGTATCCGACTCCGACGGCGAGGGTGAACCGGCCACCCGACAGCACGTCGAGTGTGGCGCCGGCCTTCGCGACGAGGAAGGGGTTGCGGTACGGCAGCACGACGACGTTCGGGATGAGACGCAGCGTCGTGGTGTGCGCCGCCGCGAAACCCATGGCCACGAACGGATCCAGCGCGTCGTGTCCGCCCGACTCGAGCCAGCGCCGGGTCGGCGCGGGATGGTCGGTGAACCCGAATCCGCCGAAGCCGGCGCGCTCGGCCGCGGTCGCCACCGCGGCGACGCCCGCTCCGGTGACGAGTCCCGGATCGTAGGGGTGCCCGTGCAGGGGGTGGGTGACGGTGTACCGCATCGGCCGGTGCGCTGCCTTCCCGAGACGTCCCCGTCGCGCGTCGCGCGGATGGCACCGCCGTTTGACAGTGACATCGGCGAGCGTGACACTTGGGGCGTGTTTTGTAAAGTAATGCACCCGATCGGCACCCCGTGAACCCCATTCGGCTCGGCGGCGGATTCCGCTTCGGCGAGGGCCCACGCTGGTTCGAGGGCATGCTCTGGTTCTCCGACGTCCTGGGCGAGGCCGTCCACACCGTGGACCTCACCGGCGCCATGACGACGCTGCCGCTGCCCGGGCGGGCACCGTCCGGCCTCGGCTTCCGACCCGACGGCACCCTCCTCATCGTCTCGACGCGGGACCGTCAGGTGCTGCGCTACGACGGCGACGACGTCACGCTCGTCGCCGACCTCTCCGGACTGGTGCCCGCCGACCTCGGCGACATGGTGATCGACGAGCGGGGGCGGGCCTACGTGGGCTCGCAGGCCCGCGCGGGCGGCGTGCTCGTCCGCATCGACCCCGACGACACCGCCACCGTGGTCGCCGACCGGCTCGACCTGCCGAACGGGATGGCCATCACCCCGGACGGCGCCACGCTCGTCGTGGCGGAGTCCACCGGCAGGCGCCTGACCGCGTTCAGCATCGACGACGACGGCGCGCTCTCGGACCGGCGGGTGTTCGCCGACGGCCTCGACGGTCCGCCGGACGGTCTCACCGTCGACAGCGAGGGCGGCCTGTGGGTGGCCATGACGGTGGCCCAGCGGTTCGACCGCATCGTCGACGCAGGCGGCGGCCGGCACGAGGTCACCGACCGCATCGACGTCGCGGGTCGCACGGCGATCGCCTGCACGCTCGGCGGACCGGAGGGCCGGACGCTGTTCCTGCTGTCGTGCGTCGACGCCCGCCCCGAGCGGCTGGCCGCCTCGAGGGACTCCCGCGTCGACGCGCTGCTGGTCGACGTGCCCGCGGCCGGCGTCCTCCACCATCACCACCACTGAGCGTGCCGGTGCGCCCGACCGGCGACGAGGTCGACGCCTCGACCCGTGACCGCATCCTCGCGGCCACCGCCGTGGTCGTGGGCCGCAGCGGCACCAGCAGGTTGAGCCTGTCGGAGGTGGCGTCGCAGGCGGGCGTGTCGCGGCCGACGCTGTACCGCTGGTTCCGTTCCAAGCCCGACCTGCTCGACGCGTTCATCGTGTGGGAGCAGCAGTTCTACGCGCGGGCGATCAGCAGCGCCTGCGCCGGACTACCGCCCGAGGAGCACCTCGACGCGGCGCTGCGCACCATCGTGTCCCATCAGCAGTCCTATCCGGGGCTGCGGATGGTCGACGTCGAACCCGCGCACGTGATGGCCCGCGTCGCGGGCGTCGTCCCGCTGATGCGCCAGTGGCTCGAACGGCTGATCCCCGGCCCCGACGCCGCCGCCGCGGCCGCGACCGTCACCCGCGTGGCGATGGCGCACTACCTGGTGCCCAGCGACGACGGCGACCAGTTCCTGGCGCAGCTGCGCCACGCCGCGGGGGTCAGGCCGCCGCGGCGCTGACTCAGCTCCGTTCGCGGCGGCGTGCGAGTTCGGCGTGGATCTCGTCGGTGTGCTGGCCGAGAGTCGGTGCCCCCGAACGTGGTTCCCACGGGGTGCCGTGGAAGTCCACGGGCGTCGCGACCATCGGCTGGCTGCCGCCGTCCTCGTCGGGGACGTAGACGATGCCGCCCGCGGCGTGGAACTGCTCGTCGGCCAGCACGTCGTCGAGCGAGTTCACCGGGGACCAGAAGAAGTCGGGCTCACCGGCGAACACCTCGGCCCACTCGTCGAGCGGCCGGGTGGCGAAGACGGCGTCGAGTTCGGCGATGAGGTCGACCGCGTTGGCGGCGCGCGCCCTGGCCGTGGCGTACCGCTCGTCGTCGAGCCAGTCGGTCCGCCCCACCGCGCGGCACAGCGCGGGCCAGTGCCGGTCGCCCTGCAGCCCCACGATCCAGAACCGCCGCCCGTCGGCGGTGGCGTAGTTGTTCATGCACGGGTTGCCCATCGTCTCGCGCCGGCCGATCGCGATCTGCTGACCGGTCAGCAGCAGCGTGTTGAGGTCGAAGCTCACCGTGTACGCGCCCTGGCGGTACAGCGACGTGGTGACGAGCTGTCCCTCCCCCGTCCGCTGCCGGGCGACGAGTGCGGCGCAGATGGCCGCCGCGAGCGTCATGCCCGCCGAGTGGTCGCCCATGCCGCCGCGCTGGAACGGCGGCACGTCGCCGGGCCGGGTCAGCAGGTCGGCGATCCCGGAGCGAGCCCAGAAGGCGGCGACGTCGTAGGCCGCGCGGTCGGCGTCGGGCCCCTCGGCGCCGTATCCGGTGATCAGCCCGTAGACCAGTCGCGGATTGCGCTCGGCGAGCGTGCCGAAGTCGAGGCCGAGGCGCGCCAGTGCGCCGGGACGCACGTTGGTGACGAAGACGTCGGCGTCGGCCAGCAACTCCATCGCGACCTGGCGGCCGTCGTCGCTGCCGAGGTCGGCGACGATGCTCCGCTTGGACCGGTTGTCCATCTCGAACGGCGGGTTGACGCCGGACTCGATCTGCAGCATCCGGCCGAACGTGCGGGCGGGATCGCCCTGCGGCGGTTCGATCTTGACGACGTCGGCACCCCAGTCGGCGAGGATGCCGCCTGCCGCGGGCGCTGCCACCCACACGCCGAGTTCGACGACCGTGATGCCGTCGAGCGGTCCGGTCACGTCTGCTCCCCTCCGGTTCGGGATCACACCGTTCGGCCACCGTCGTGACCTCGGGATACCTTACGATCAGCAGTGCGTCCGTAAACGTCCCGACGCTGAAAGCGAGTGCGCAGATGACCGCCGAGCGGGCCACCCCTGACTTCGGTGACGACACGTCGACGCGCCGGCGCATCCTGTCTGCCACCACCGAGGTGCTCGCCCGCAGCGGGCAGACCAAGCTGAGCCTGTCCGACGTCGCCATGCAGGCCGGGGTGTCCCGGCCGACGCTGTACCGCTGGTTCGCGTCGAAGGAGGAACTGCTCGACGCGTTCGGCGCCTACGAGCAGCACGTGTTCGACTCCGGCCTCAGCACGGTCACGGCCGGACTGCGCGGTAACGAGAAGCTCGACGCCGCGCTGCGCTTCATCGTGGAGTTCCAGCACTCGTACTCCGGCGTGCGGGTCATCGACATCGAACCCGAGGTCGTGATCGCCCAGTTGACGCGCGTGATCCCGGTGATGCGAACCCGCCTCGAGAAGCTGCTGCAGGGCCCCAATCGCAGCGTGAAGGCGGCGACGGCCACCCGGGTCGCCGTGTCGCACTACATCGTTCGCGCCGACGACGACGACGAGTTCCTGGCCCAGCTCAGGCATGCGGTCGGGATCAAGGCCCCCGCCCGAGACTGACGGGCTCGCCGAAAGCCCTGACACTTCGTCGTCGATTTGTAAAGCTACCGGCATGACGACAGTGCAGAGTGAATCCGGGATCCTGGCCGGCGAGCAGCGCATGCTCATCGACGGGGAGCTGCAGCACACCGGCAGCGGCGCGACGTTCGACGTCATCCACCCCGCCAGCGAACAGGTCGCGGGCCAGGCCACCGACGGCACCGTCGAGGACATGTCGCGGGCCGTCGCAGCTGCGCGGCGGGCGTTCGACGAGACCGACTGGTCGCGCGACCTCGACTTCCGCCATCACTGCCTCACCCAGTTGCACGACGCGTTCGAGCGCAACAGGGAACGACTGCGCCGCATCCTGATCACCGAGGTCGGGTGTCCGGTGACCGTGAGCGGCTCGCAGATCGAGAGTCCCATCGAGGAGGTCACGCACTGGGCCGAGCACGGCCGGGCGTTCGAGTACCTCGTCGACACCGGCGTGCACCCCACCCAGATGGGCCCCGCGCGGCGCAAGATCCACTACGAGGCGATCGGCGTCGTCGGCGCGATCACGCCGTGGAACGTGCCGTTCTACCTCAACGTCGCCGAGACGGTGCCCGCGCTGATGGCGGGCAACACGGTGGTGCTCAAGCCCGCTCAGCTCACGCCGTGGTCGGGCAGCGAGTACGGCCGGATCGTCGCCGAGGAGACCGACATTCCCGCCGGCGTCTTCAACGTCGTGGTGTCCAACGCCAACGAGGTGGGCGCGGCCCTGGCGGGCGATCCGCGGGTCGACATGATCACGTTCACCGGTTCCACGGCGACCGGCCGGGCCATCCTGGCCGCGGGTGCGCCCACGGTGAAGAAGACGCTGCTGGAGCTGGGCGGCAAGTCGGCGCACATCGTGCTCGACGACGCCGACTTCGGCTCCGCGCTGCCGATGGCCGCGATGATGGCGTGCGTGATGTCGGGCCAATCCTGCATCCTGCCCAGCCGAATCCTGTTGCCGCGCAGCAGGTACGACGAGGGCATCGAGATGCTGAAGAACGGCATGGAGAACTTCCCGTACGGGGACCCGTGGGATCCGGGCAACATGCAGGGCCCGCAGATCAGCGACGGGCAGCGGCGGAAGGTGTTGGGACTCATCGCCTCGGGCATCGAGTCCGGCGCGCGACTCGTCACCGGCGGCGGCATCCCCGAGCACCTGCCGGTCGGGTACTACGTGCAGCCCACCCTGCTCGCCGACGTCGATCCGGATTCGCGGGTGGCGCAGGAGGAGATCTTCGGTCCCGTGCTCACCGTCACGCCGTACGACACCGACGACGAGGCCGTCGCCATCGCGAACAACTCGATCTACGGCCTGTCCGGCGAGGTGTCCGGCGGCGACGTCGACCGCGCGTTCGCCGTGGCCACCCGCATGCGCACCGGCAACGTCACCATCAACGGCAAGAGCCACTTCGGCATCACCAGCCCGTTCGGCGGCACCAAGCAGAGCGGCCTGGGCCGGCGCAACGGCGACGAGGGCTACCGGGAGTACCTGGAGGGCAAGACCATCGGCATGCCGGAGTGAACGGCGTAGCGGATGCGGACCGGGCCCAGATCGCCGCGCTGCTCTACCGCTATGCGCGCGCCGTCGACACCAAGGACTGGGACCTCTACCGGTCGGTGTTCACGGCCGACGCCCACATCGACTACTCCTCGGCGGGCGCCGCGGTGGGAACCCTCGACGAGGTGGTCGACTGGATGGCGGGCAACGTGGGGCTGCTGCCATGGAGCATGCACTACGTCACCAACGTCGAGATAGTGGACGCCGACGGTGACACGGCGACTGTCAGGGCGATGTTCTTCAACCCCATGCAGCTGCCCGGCATGGCCGAGACGTCGTCGTGCGGCGGGTATTACCACCACGAGATGGTGCGGACGTCGGACGGCTGGCGCAGCCGGCGGCTTCGCGAGGAGAACGTCTGGTTCGTCAACCGGCCGGGCCGCTGAGTGCGCGAGATTGAAGCAGCCGTCACGAAGTGCGAGTGGCGAGCACGGTGGCGTCAATCTCGCGGACGCGAGCCCTAGCCCTCCGCGGCGAGTTGCCCACAGGCGGCGGCGATCTCGCGGCCGCGGGTGTCGCGCACCGTGCACGACACGCCTCGCTCGCGGACCCGCCTGACGAACTCGCGCTCCTGGGGCTTGGGGCTGGCGTCCCACTCGCTGCCCGGGGTGGGGTTCAGCGGGATCAGGTTGACGTGCGCGAGCGGTCCGAGCGCGGCGCGCAGCTTCTTGCCCAGCATGTCGGCCCGCCACGACTGGTCGTTGACGTCGCGGATCAGCGCGTACTCGATGGACACGCGGCGTCCGGTGACGTCGGCGTAGTACTTCGCGGCGTCGAGCGCCTCGCCGACCTTCCACCGGTTGTTCACCGGCACCAGCGTGTCGCGCAGTTCGTCGTCGGGCGCGTGCAGCGACAGCGCCAGCGTGACGCCCAGCTGCTCGTCGGCCAGCTTGCGGATGGCGGGCGCGAGTCCCACGGTCGACACGGTCACCGAGCGGGCGGAGATGCCGAACCCGTACGGCGCGGGTGCGATGATGCGCTTGACGGCCGCCAGCACGCGGTTGTAGTTGGCCAGCGGCTCGCCCATCCCCATGAACACGATGTTCGACAGGCGGCCGTCGTGTTCGTCGCGCATGGTGGCCGCGGCGGCGCGCACCTGCTCGAGGATTTCGGCCGTCGACAGGTTGCGCGTCAGCCCGGCCTGCCCCGTCGCGCAGAACGGACAGGCCATGCCGCAGCCCGCCTGCGAGGAGATGCACAGCGTGCTGCGCTGCGGGTAGCGCATCAGCACCGACTCCAGCGTGGTGCCGTCACCCGCCCGCCACAACGTCTTTCGCGTCTCGCCCGCGTCGCACTGGATGGCGCGTACCACGGACAGCAGTTCCGGGAACAGCGCGTCGGCGACCTGCGTGCGCACGGCGGCGGGTAGGTCGGTCATCTGCTGGGGGTCGGCGATGAGCCGGCCGAAGTACTGGTTCGACAGCTGCTTGGCGCGGAACGCCGGCAGCCCGAGGTCGGTGACGGCGGCGGTGTGGCCGTCGGCGTCGAGGTCGGCGAAGTGCCGCGGGGGCATCCCCCGGCGCGGTGCTTCGAAGACGAGGTCCTGTGTCATGTCACTTCCAGTATCAGCGTTGCTCGGTCATGACGTCACGCACCGCGCGCTCCACGGTGGCGAGTACGTCGGGGTCGACGCCGGCGCGCCCGCGGACGAACACCGAGGCGCGGTTGGTCGGGGGCAGGCCCTCGGCGAGGCAGAGGCCGTCGGGCAGCCTGCCGATCATCGGCAGGAGTGCGACGCCCAGCCCGGAACGCACGGCGGCGAACAGTCCGGACAGGTCCGAACTCTCCGCGGCGATGCGATAGGGCACGGTGAGGCGGTCGAGCGCGGCGAAGGTCGGCTCCCGCAACGTGCACGGCTCCGAGAACATCACCACGGGCAGCGGTTCGGCGGCGGGCGCCGAGAACGTGCGCCCGGAGATCCACTTCAGCGCCACCATCCCCGAGGCGTTCGCGGGATCGAGGCCGGAGCCGTCGAGCATGACCGCGAGATCGATGACGCCGTGTTCGATCGCGTCGGCGAGCATGACGTTGCGGTCGAGCCGGAACCGCAGTCGCCAGTCGCCGAGCCGTTCGCCGAGCGTTGCGGTGAGTCCGGGCAGCAGGACGTCGGCACCGTGTTCGGTGGCGCCGATCAGGAGCACCCGCTCTTCGGCCGCGCCGAGGTCGGCGAGCGCCGCGTCGTGCGCGGCGAGGATGGTCCGGGCGTGGGTCAGCACGCGGTGGCCGAGTTCGGTGAACGCGACGCCGCGCCCGGAGCGCTCGACGACGGGGCCGCCGACGACGGCCTCGACCCGGCGGACGTGCTGACTGACGGCTGACTGCGTGACGTGCAGGACCGCCGCGGCGCGGTGAAATCCGCCACAGTCGGCGACCGCGACGACACTGCGCAGCGGCGCGATGTCCAGCACCTGACTCATGCCGCCAAACTACTCCGATCAGTAGAAACGATCAAAGATCCGGCACGTCACGGGTGATCCAGCGCACCTTCCCACGAATCGATCAGAAATCCCGATCGTTCACGATCACCGTTATTCGTTGGACTGCCCACCGCACCGGCGCGGACGATGGCTCGGTGACCCCCACCCGAATGCCGCTGCGGACCGCCGCGGTCGTGACCGTGTTCTACGCGCTGGGCTATCCCATCGGGAACATCGCCGTGCACGCGATGTCGCCGATGGCGGTGCTGGTGTTCCGCTTCGGCCTGGCGGGCCTGATCCTCGGCGCGTGGGCCGTGATCGCCAAGGTCGGGCTGCCGCGGGGCCGGAAGCTCGGGCACGTGGCCGTCACGGGACTCCTGATGCAGGCGGTGCAGTTCTGTGCGCTGTACTTCGCGATCGAACACGGCGCGCCGGCGGTGCTGTGCGCCGTGCTGATCGCCATGAATCCGGTCGCGACCGCACTGCTCGCCGCGGCGTTCCTGCGAGACCGACTGACCCGTGGCCGCATCGTCGCCCTGCTGCTCGGGGTGGCGGCGGTGCTCGCGGCGTCGGCGAGCCGACTGATCGAGGAGGGCGGTCTCGACCCGGCGGTGCTGCTCCTGCTCGTCGCGCTGCTGGGTCTCGCGGCCGGCGGGGTGTACCAGCAGCGGTTCTGCGCCGACGTCGACTTCCGCGCCTCGACCGCGATCCAGAACCTCGTCGCGTTCGTGCCGGCATCGATCCTGGCGCTGACCACCCCGTTCGAGGTGCACGACGTGCACCGGGCGGCATTCGCGGTGGCCGGTGTGGTGCTGCTGAACGCGGTGCTGGGCGTGTCGCTCTACGTGCGGGCCATCAACCTGCACGGGGCGTCGGCGGTGGCCATGCTGTTCTGCGTGATCCCGGCGGTGGCGGGCGTCATGTCGTACGTCATGCTCGGCGAGCGCGTCGACGTGGGCGTCGGGGTGGGACTGGTGCTGGGCGCGCTGGCGTGCTGGCTGAACGCGCGCTCGGGGTCAGGCGAGAAGCGTGAGGACGATCCACGTCGCGACGGCCGAGGGAAGCACGGAGTCGAGCCGGTCCATCAGCCCGCCGTGACCGGGTAGCAGCGTCCCCATGTCCTTGATGCCCAGGTCGCGCTTCACCTGGGATTCGATGAGGTCGCCGAGCGTGCCGGTGATGACGAGCATGATGCCGAGCGGGATGCCGACCCACGCCGGCTTGTCGAGCAGGTAGGTCACGGCGAGCACCGACGCGGCGGTGCCGAAGATCAGCGATCCCGCGAAGCCCTCCCACGACTTCTTGGGGCTGATCGCAGGCACCATCGGGTGCTTGCCGAACAGGACGCCCGCGGCGTAGCCGCCGATGTCGGAGAAGACGACGCCCAGCATCAGGCAGAGCACGCGCCAGCGGCCGTCCTCGGGGTAGACGAGCAGCACCCCGAACGCGCCGAACAGCGGTATCCAGGCGGCCAGGAAGATCGTGGCGGTGAGGTCGCGCAGGTAGTTTTCCGGAGCCGGGGGGCCGGCGACATCAGATTCAGCCGCGGTCTTCAGCCCGCCGGACAGCAGCCGCCAGATCATGCACACCACCACGGTGCCGCCGAAGGCGCCGAGCGCACCCTCCTCGCCGAACGGCCAGGTCAGCCAGACGATGGCCTGTCCCCCGACGATCAGCGGGACGAGCGGGATCGAGTAGCCGGCCTCGCGGAGGCGGCGCACCACCTCGAAGGTGCCGACGGCCATCGCGATCGCGACGACGGGCACCCAGCCCAGCGGCGCCCACACCAGGATCGCGATGACGCCGAAGCCGAGGAACGACCCCACCGCCACGGCGGCGGGGAGGTCGCGGCCGGCGCGCCCGGACTTCTTCGGGGGCGCCGGGGGCGGCACGTCGTCGGACGCGCCGTCGGCGGGAACGGTGTCGGTGGCCACGGTCGGTCGCTGCAGGTCGGCGGCGCGCCTAGACCTCCAGCAGCTCGCCTTCTTTGTGCTTGACCAGGTCGTCGACCTGGGCGGTGTAGGTGGCCGTGCTCTTGTCGAGTTCCTTCTCGGCGCGGCTGACCTCGTCCTCGCCGGCCTCGCCGTCCTTCTTGATGCGGGCCAGCTCCTCCATCGCCTTGCGACGGATGTTGCGCACCGTCACCTTGGCGTCCTCACCCTTGCCCTTGGCCTGCTTGACGAGGTCGCGGCGACGCTCCTCGGTGAGCTGCGGGATGGAGATGCGGATGACGTTGCCGTCGTTGCCGGGGTTCACGCCGAGGTCGGAGTTGCGGATCGCGTCCTCGATGGCGCGCAGCTGGTTGGCCTCGTACGGCTTGATGACGACGAGGCGGGCCTCCGGCACGTTGATGCTGGACAGCTGGGTGATCGGGGTGAGCGAGCCGTAGTACTCGATCTTGATGCGGTTGAACATGCCGGGGTTGGCACGGCCGGTGCGGATGGCGGACAGATCGTCGCGCGCCACCGACACGGCCTTCTCCATCTTCTCCTCGGCCTCGAAGAGGGTCTCGTCGATCACAGTGTGTTCTCCCGCCGTCGCTCGCGCACTTCAGCTCCCGTCGCTCGTGTCACCCCGTCGTCCGAGACGACGTCAGGTGGTGACCAGTGTTCCGATCTTCTCACCCGCGACCGCACGCGCGATGTTTCCGTCCACGAGCAGGTTGAACACCAGGATCGGCATCCGGTTGTCCATGCAGAGGCTGAACGCCGTGGAATCGGCGACCTGCAGCCCACGATCGATGACCTCGCGGTGCGTGATCGCGGTCAGGAGCTGGGCGTCCGGATCGGTGCGGGGATCGGCGGTGAAGACGCCGTCGACGGCCTTGGCCATCAGGACCACGTCGGCGCCGATCTCCAGTGCCCGCTGCGCGGCGGTCGTGTCGGTCGAGAAGTACGGCAGGCCCATGCCCGCGCCGAAGATGACGACGCGGCCCTTCTCGAGGTGCCTGCGGGCTCGACCGGGGATGTAGGGCTCGGCGACCTGGCCCATGGTGATGGCGGTCTGCACGCGGGTGTCGATGCCCTCCTTCTGCAGGAAGTCCTGCAGGGCGAGGCTGTTCATCACGGTGCCGAGCATGCCCATGTAGTCGGAGCGGCTGCGTTCCATGCCGCGCTGCTGCAACTGCGCGCCGCGGAAGAAGTTGCCGCCGCCGATGACCACCGCCACCTGCACGCCGGTGCGCACCACCTCGGCGATCTGCCGGGCGACGAGGGCGACGACGTCGGGGTCGAGCCCCACCTGGCCGCCGCCGAACATCTCCCCGCCGAGCTTGAGCAGCACGCGGGAGTAACCGGATTCGTCGGCCCGGTCGGTTGTCGGGACCGTCTCCGTCATCTGACTCCTTCGGGTCCGCGCCACGTTGCCCACCAGGGCTGCCATCCGCGGCATTCCCCGCGCGACGGCGACCTCAATCCTGCCAAACGGCTGGGCCCCGGGCGCGCAGGGGTCGCGGCGCGTCACTTCTCCGGCGAGCGTGCGGGTCTGCGGGCGACACGCCGGGCGCAGACCCGACCATCCGCACCGTCACTCGTGGTGTGCGGAGAGCAGCGAGACCGCGACCGTCACCGAACGCCTCACGAACCGGCCGGCTACGTCGTCTGATGGAGGTGCCGCGTCCGCGGTGCACAGTCGACGCACGGGAGTGATGACCATGGCGAGAACCTCGTTGAACACGGCGGTGCCCACCGCGTACGAGACGCTGCTGACGATGAACCAGCAGACCGAGGACGCCGCACTGGCCGCCGGCGTGGAACCGCTGACCGTCGAACTGGTCCGCATCCGGACATCGCAGATCAACGGCTGCGGGTTCTGCCTGCGCATGCACGTCCGCGACGCGGTCGCCAAGGGTGAGACCACCGACCGCATCGCCGTCCTCACCGCATGGCGGGACACGCAGTACTTCTCCCCCGCCGAGCGCGCCGCGCTCGGCATCGCCGAGGAGATCGCCCACATCGGTTCCCGCGCCGCGGCGCACGACGACGACGAGTCACTGACCGCCGCGCAGGCCGCGGCGGTGCGGTGGGTCGCGATCGTCATCAACGCGTTCAACCGCGTCGCGATCTCAAGCCACTACACCGTCAAGCCCTGACCCTCAGGACTCCCGGGCCCGCTCGGCCACCGGATGGCCGCCGCCGCGTCCGTGGCACGCCTTGGGCGGTGACGGCGGCAGGTCCAGCGCCGGGTTGCCGTCGAAGAAGCCCACCGGCTTCAGGTGGAAACCCGTGTAGGCACAGGGCATCACGGGCCAGTCCTCGGGCCGGACGACGTGGTGCGCGCCCAGGGTGTACCAGAGCACGACGTCGGTGTCCTCGAGCGGCGCGTCGTCGGCGACGAACTCGGGCAGGCCCTGCGCATCGGCCGACTGGTACATGTAGTCGCCGGAGGCGAACTTCTCCGCCTCGTCGTACTTGGTCACCCACAGGTTGTGCTGCACGAACCGGGCCCGGTCGTAGATGTAGGAGCCCTCCTGCACCATCACCGGGACGATCTCCTTGGGCACCAGCTTGTACGCCACCGGGCTGCCCAGCTCGTTCTTCTTCGTCGGGTTGGCGACCTTCCAGTAGCGTCCGGTCTTCCACTCCCAGTCCCGTGCGCCCTCGGCCTCCGACGCCACCAGCGTGTCGCGCGTGATCCACGCGTTGTGGTGCGGGTTGAGTTCCGGGTCCGGCTCGGGGATCGAATCCACCTCGTAGACACTGTTTCCCGGGCCGTCGACGTTCATGTCGAGCCGGAAGTTGAAGAAGTGCTGATGGTTCGGTCCGTAGATGCCGGGGGCCACCATCTTGCCCCACCGCGGCTCCTCGCCCTCGGCGATCGCACCGGTGGTGAGCACTCCGGACAGCTTCACCTCGACCTCGATCGAGGCGTCGTTGTAGAAGTACCAGAAGAACCCGTACTCGTAGTTGCCCACCGTGCAGATCATCGACACCACCAGCCGGCGCGACCGGCGCACCTCGACCTCCTCGGTGCGGAAGTCGGTGTGCTTCCAGGAGATCCCGAAGTCCTCCTCGTGCATGCAGATGGCGTTGGGGATGGTGACGGCGTTCCCGCTGGAGTCGTTGACCGTGCCGTCGAAGTAGTGGATCTCCCCCAGGCAGTCGCAGCCCAGGGTGAGCGGGTTCGCGGAGAACCCCATCCCCACCTCGCCCATGTCGAACACGTTCTTGTTCCAGTGCGTGGGTGAGGTGTCGCCGTAGGGGACCACCATCTCCGACAGCGATCCGCGGTACAGGATCGGCCGAGTCTCGCCGCGATCGGTGTAGGTGACCTCGTGCAGGGTGATGCCCTCGCGCGGATTGAAGCCGATCCGCAGGGACCACTTCTGCCACTGGACGTTCCAGCCGTCGACGGTGAAGCTCGGGCCGTCGGGCTGGGTGATCTCGATCGGCTTCACGTCAGAGCGGAACTCGGTGAACGCGGGCCGGTTGTCGGGGTGGAACATGAACTGCTCGGAGTAGTTGCCCGCCGTCGGGGGCAGCGGCACCACACCGTGGTCCTCGATGTCGATGACCGCCATCTGGTCGAGGTCGAAGGTGACGATCAATCCCTCCACCGGACGGGCATAGCCGTGCTCGGACGGTGCGGCACGCATGAACGTCAGGGGCCGGCACACCAGTGGCGAGTTGTCGTGGTGGTCCTGCGCGCCGTAGTACCCGGCGGGCCAGGGATCGATCATCGCGAGGTCGAAGTCGGTGACACCGCGCTTGCGCATCGCCTCCTGCCAGCGCGGATCCTCCCGCACCTTCTCCTCCACGCCCGTCATGTGCTCGACGAGGTAGGACGGGAACCGGCCGGGAATCGTCTTCCACGAGTCGATCACGCGGGCGCCGAGGTCCACCACCGCCTCGTAGATCGACTTGGCGTCGGCGTCGTACATCGAGGCGAACGCACACCGCGGCACGTCGACTCCGGCGTAGGTGAGATCCGCGTTCTTCGCCGGCTCGGCGAGGTGGATCATCACGAACTTCAGCGTCGGCGTGGCGTACTCGGACGCCATGATCACCGCTGCGGCCGCCTCGATCTCGGCGCCGTCCAGGGGGTCCAGTGGGTACCGCGACGAGTTCGCGCCGGTGGTACCGAGAACCGTGTCTTCCATCGTCATCGTGCTACACCGCTTCCGTGTCGGACTTCGCGTCCTTGCTGAGATCGAAGACCGCCAGATGTGCCAGCGAGTCCTCTTGGCTTACCTTGTGCGCGGACCGGCGACCGAAGACGTAGACCACCAGGCCGAGCGCGAACATGCCCAGGCTGATGCTGCCCACCCACGTCATCCAGGTGGCCTGCGGGACGTCGATCCACGGGGTGACGAACGAGTAGTAGATGCCGCCGACCGTGCCGATGGACCCGACGACGACGACCAGCCACACGCCGACCATGCCGCCGGGGATCCGCCAGAACGTCTCCGCGGCATAGCGATCGGCGTACTTCTTGCGGGCCACCACCACGGGGATCAGGAAGAAGAAGCCGGACAGCAGCCAGACCGTGCTCAGCCCGCCCTGCAGGTAGATGGTGACGTTCGCCATGCTGCTCTGCGAGTACAGCCCCACCAGGATCAGCGACGAGATGACGCCCTGGATCAGGATGGCCGACACCGGGTTGCGGGTCCGCGGGTTGAGGTGGGTGAAGATGCGCGGCAGGTGGCGCTCCAGCCCGGACACGAAGATGAGCCGCGAGTACGCCACCTGGTAGGTCATCAGCGCGACGATGATGATGCCGGCCAGAACGACGGCGGCGACCTCCATCAGGCCGGGGAAGCCCGCCACGTCCAGCATGCCGATGATGCCGGTCACCGGATCGATCTCGTCGGTGGGCAGGGCCATCATCGTGCCGAGCGTGGTCAGCAGGTAGATCGCCACCAGCGCCACCGAACCCCACAGGATCATCCGCGGGCCGCTGCGGCGCACCGAGAGGAATTCCGCCCCCATGTTGTAGGGCGTCTCCACGCCCAGCAGGTACAGCAGCACGGTGCCGTAGAGGAAGCCGGCGACCGCGAAGTTGGGGATGGTCGCCTCGGCCCAGCTGAACGGCGTGGCCGAGCCGTTCTCGACGGCGAACAGCAGACCGCAGACGAAGATCGTCAGCGTCAGCACGCCGTAGACGACGAACACGACGTTCATGATCTTCTGGTTGGCAGCGAGTTTCGCCAGCGCCAGGCCGATCACCGTCCACAGGATGACCAGCTGCAGGATGATGCTGGTGGTCAGTCCCAGTTCGGTGTGGAAGGCCAGCAGCAGGAACTGCAGGACGACGGCCGGTGAGGATGCGGCGTTGAGGATCACCGGCACCCACGACAGGTAGCCGCCGATGAAGCCCCAGGTCTCGCCCATCGTGCGGTACGCCCAGATGTACACCCCGCCCTGGCCGGGCCACAGGTTACCGAGTTCGACGACGGCCATGCCGGCCGGCACCAGGAACGTGAGGATGCCGAGCACCCACATGGGGATCGCGGTCCAGCCGCCGGCGGCCATGATCGACGATCCGGTGACCCAGCAGATGATGAACACGTAGGCGGCCGTGAGCCCGAAGGTGCTCATGACCTTGGGCAGGATCTGTTCGGGGACCAGCTCGGTGGTCATCAGCTTGTCGCGGTCCGGTGGTGGCGTGGCGGGCGGTGTCGCCTCGATGTTCTGTGTCATGCGTTCTCTTTCAAGAGGGATCGACGAAGGGGGGACGTGCTGGTCAGGTGACGATCTGTCCGTCCTTCATGCGGACGACACGGGTCGCTTCGTCGGCCACCGTGGGATCGTGGGTGCTGGCGACGACCGTGACGCCGAGCGTGGAACACAGGTCGCGAAGCATGCGCACCACCGTCTCGCCGGTGCGGTGGTCGAGGTTGGCGGTCGGTTCGTCGGCCAGCACGAGGGTCGGGTTGCTGATCAGCGACCGCGCGATCGCGGTGCGCTGCTGCTCGCCGCCCGACATCTTCGTCGGTTGATGGTTGATCCGGTGGCCGAGGCCCACCAGCTCGAGCAGTTCGGTGGCGCGCGTGCGCAACGCCTTGCGGTCGTACGGCTCGAACATCAGTGGCAGCTCGACGTTCTCGACCGCGGACAGGAACGGGATCAGGTTGTAGCTCTGGAAGATGAATCCGATGGTGTCGTGCCGAAGCGCCGCGAACTGGCTCTCCGACAGTTGCGCGGTGTCGCGGCCGCCGACCTTCACCACGCCCTTGGTGGGACGGTCGAGTCCGCCGATGATGTTGAGCAGCGTCGACTTCCCGCTGCCGCTGGGCCCCATCAGACAGACGAATTCGCCAGGCATGACGGTCAATTCGGCGGCCACCAGAGCCTTGACGACCTCGTCGCCCAGCTTGTGCAGTTTCCAGACGTCGGAGACCTCGATGACGGGGGCCGCGCCGGGATCCGCCTCGAAGGCCGGTGCCGGAGCGGCGACGTCGGTGATCTCGCCTGCGTCGTCGATGGTGGTCATGTCAGCCTCCCGTGGAGAGTGATCGGATGGGTGGCCGCGACGCTGCGTTCCAGGTGGGCAGGATGCTGGTGGCGAGCGCGGCGGCGATGCTCACCACGACGGCGATGCCGGCGCCCGCGAGCAGGCCCGTCATCGAGACGCCGGTGGCCACCAGACCGAGGGTGCCCAGCGCGACCCCGGTCATCGCAGCGAGTGCCGCGCCCGCGACGGCGCCGAGGACGGCGGCCACCATGGGCTCGACGAGCAGCGCGGCGATCACCGGCTTGCGGGGAATTCCATTGGCGCTCAACACACCGAGTTCCCGGGTGCGGTGCGCGACGGTACGGGTGGTCGCCACCGCGACCTCGACGACGCCGACGAGCAGCACCGTCACGGCGATCAGCATGACCGCGCGACCGATCTCGTCGGCGTGGCCGAGCGACGCCGACTGCGCCCTGATGCCGTCCGCCATGCCGAAGACGATCACGACCAGGAACGCACCCGTCGCGGTCGTGATGACCGGCAGCACCATCTCCCCGAGGCGGCGGCGGGCCGACAGCCAGCCGTAGGCAAGTCCCTTGCTCAGCATCGTGCACGTCCCATCCTCTTCGCGCGAGCGCTCATCGGTGCCTCATTCTCTTCGCGCGAGCGCTCATCGGTGCCTGATCCTCTTCGCGCGAGCGCTCATCGGTCCCCCAGGAGATCGACCGGCTTCTGCTGCAGCAACTTGTGCACCGGCACCAACGCTCCGACGATCGCCATCGCCGGCAGGAACGCAGCCACCATGCCTGCCGCCTGCAACCAGGCGAGCGGCGTCGCGATGCTCGGAATCACCAGCGCCACAGCTGCTCCCGCGCCGAGCACGCCCACCAGATAGGCCACGACGAACGTGATCGCCGATTCCACCAGGAAGAAGTAGAGGACCTCGTCGGCGAGGCCGATGCTCGACATGATGCCGAACTCGCGCTTGCGTTCGGCGACGGCCGCGAGGAACGACGACAGCGCGATGACGAAGCCGAGGGCCAGCCCGATGAGCGAGATCAGCCCCAGCGTCGAACTCGTCACCTTGCCGGAGAACAGCGCCGAGAACTTCTGCTCGAACGTGAGCGGACCCGATCCGCCCACGGTGTCGTAGACCAGGCCGGTCCCGGACGGGTCCGGGAGGACCGCCGGGTCGGCCGTGTGCGGCAGGTCCACCGCGGCGCCGAAGCGCTGCGCGAGGTCACGCCGGTTCTCCTCCCCCGGCGGGGCGAACACCGTCCACCACCCGTTCGCGCCGACGACGTTCTGCGCCAGGCTCGAGGCGACGGTGACGCTGTGCCCGGCCCCGGCGACCTCCGCGGTCAGGGACTGGCCGCCGATCGTGATCGGATCCCCCGCTGCGACGCCGAGCTGCTCGGCGAGCGCGGTGCCGACAACCGCTCGGCCCGAGGGTGTGTCGTCGTCGCCGCGCAGTGACACCTGGGTGCCGTCGACCTCGGAGACGCCGGAGAGGGTCCGTACCGTGCGCCACCCGTCGGGCAGCGTGAACGTGGGTGCGGGACCGTCGGCGACGAGCGCCCCGACCTCCGCGTCGTAGTGGACCCCCGCCGCGGGCACCGCCCACAGTTGCGCGCCGTCGAGGACGTCGGTGACCGAATCCGCCCCCGTGATCGCGAAACTGGCGGAGATGGTGCGGACGATCGTCACGCACGCGATTGCCAGTGCGATGCCCACGACGGACAGCGCGAACCGTTCCGGCCGTCGACGGATGTTCGCCAGCGCGAATCGGACGAGGCACATGACGGTGCTTCCCGATGCCGAGGCGGCGATGTCCGGTGACCGGCCGGTGGTGAGCGTAGGTGTCTCCACACGGGCAATGGTGAAATTGACGTGTTTCGCAGAAAGCCGTTGCCGGTATCCGGGAGGTTAACGACACCCGGCTCCGGTTACCGGATCGTGTCAGCAGGACAACGGATTTCGTCGTCCGGCTGCCGCGCCGACCCCCACCCCGACCGGCTTCGCGGTCCGCCGGGCGGCGTGATCACCACTCCCCCATGTCGACGGAACACCAACGGCCATACCTGATTCGGAGGCGAACGAACCCTAGGTGGCGGCCTGCGGCAGGCGGAACGCGCCGGCCGCCTCGAGTTCGTAGGCCAGTTCGAGCAGCGTGGCCTCCTCCCCCCACCGGGCGGTGAACATCATGCCGATGGGCAGGCCCGCGCCGGACACGCCCAGCGGCAGCGAGATCGCTGGGTCACCGGTGACGTTCTGCAGCGGCGTGAACGCCACCCAGTCCACCAGGCGGTCGATGATCTGGGCGTAGTCCGCGGTGGGGTCGAGGTGGCCGATGCGTGGCGGCGGCTCGGCGAGCGTCGGGGTGAGCAGGACGTCGTAGTCGGCCACCCGCTTGCGCATGCGGCGTCCGAGCGTGGCCAGCCGGGCGATGGTCAGCGGCAACCGGTGCAGGTTGCGGCCCGCGTGACGCTCGAGTCCCAGCGTGAGGTTGTCGAGCCTGCTGCGGTCGAAGGAGGGACCGAACCGCTTGGCGCCTCCACGGACGAGCGCGAACGACAGCAGCGACCAGTAGAGCAGGAAGTCGTCGATGAAGGACTCGGGCACCGGAGGCCGGCCGAGGTGGTCGACGTGATGTCCCATCCGCTCCAGCAGCTCGGCGGTCGCCAGCGTCTGGTCCCGCACCTCGGGGCCGGCCTCGCGGATCACCGACGTCGTGTACACCGCGACGCGCAGTCGGGCGGGTGCCGGCCCGGTGACGTCGCCGATCGGGGCGAGTCGCGGGTTGCGCCAGCCCTTCTCCATCTCGCGGTACAGCGCGGCGGTGTCGCGCACGCTGCGGGTCACCACGCCGTCGGCGACGATGCGGATCGGCATCTCGCGCATCGACGCGTCCTGCGGCAGTCGGCCGCGGGTGGGCTTGAGCCCCACCAGTCCGTTGCACGACGCCGGGATGCGGATCGAGCCGCCGCCGTCGTTGGCGTGGGCGATGGGCACGGCGCCCGCCGCCACGAACGCACCCGACCCGGACGACGACGCGCCCGCGGTGTACTCGGGGTTCCACGGGTTGCGCACCGGGCCCAGCCGGGGATGCTCGGCGGACGCGCTGAACCCGAACTCGGAGAGCTGGGTCTTGCCGAGCGGGACGAGGCCGGTGGCGAGGTAGGCGCGGGCGAAGTCGCCGTCGGCCACTGCGGGACGCGGTGCCCAGGCGTCGGTGCCCTCCATGGTCGGCATGCCGGCGACCGCGACGTTGTCCTTCACGAACGTCGGGACGCCGTCGAAGGCACCGCCGAACGGGTGCGGCGCCGCGGCGCGCACCCGGGCGCGGTCGAACGCCTCGAAGGCCAGGCCGTTCAGGACGGGGTTCACCTTCTCGACACGGGCGATCGCCGCATCGATCACCTCGGTGCGGGACACCGAACCCGCGGCGAGCGCGGCGGCCACTCCCACCGCGTCGAGGTCACCGAGGGCATCGTCGTCGAAGGCGGAGATTCGGGTCACCCGCCGACGGTACCAAGTCGTACCGGGGCGGCAGGCCCCTAGACGCGAGAAGACCCCGCGCCCAAGGTGCGGGCGCGGGGTCCTTCGATGCGCGGCTGGTACGCCGCGCAGACGACGACTAGGCCTGTCCGACCTCGAAGCGGACGAACCGCGTCACGGTCACGCCTGCATCGTCGAGCAGTGCCTTGACCGACTTCTTGTTGTCGGACACCGACGGCTGATCCAGCAGCACGACGTCCTTGTAGAAGCCGGTGAGGCGGCCTTCGATGATCTTCTGCAGCGCCTGCTCGGGCTTGCCCTCGTTGCGGGCAGTCTCCTCGGCGATGCGACGCTCGTTGGCGACCAGATCCTCGGGCACGTCGTCACGCGTCAGGTACTTGGCCTTCAGCGCGGCAATCTGCAGGGCCACCGCGTGTGCGGCGCCCTTGTCGGAACCGGTGTACTCGACGAGCACGCCCACTGCGGGCGGCAGGTCGGCCGAACGCTTGTGCAGGTAGGTCTCGACCTGTCCGTCGAAGTAGACCGCACGGCGCAGTTCGAGCTTCTCGCCGATCTTGGCGCTCAGGTCGGCGATGACCTGCTCGACCGTGGTGTCGCCTGCCTGCGCAGCCTTCAGCGCGTCGACGTCGACCGCCTTGGCAGCCGCGGCCGCCGTGACGATCTGATCGGCGACGGCCTGGAACTCCGCGTTCTTGGCGACGAAGTCGGTCTCCGAGTTCAGCTCGATGAGCGCACCGTCCTTGGCGGCCACCAGACCCTCGGCGGTCGCACGCTCGGCACGCTTGCCGACGTCCTTCGCGCCCTTGATCCGGAGCACCTCGACGGCCTTGTCGTAGTCACCGTCGGACTCGGCCAGCGCGTTCTTGCAGTCCATCATTCCTGCGCCGGTCAGCTCCCGAAGTCGCTTGACGTCGGCAGCGGTGTAGTTCGCCATTCTCGACTCTCCTAGGAGGATTCAGTGGTCGTTTCGGTGGGTGCCGACGCCTCGGCAGCGGCCGGCGCGGCGGGCGCAGATGCGGTGGCACCGGCCAGCAGCTCCTGCTCCCACTCGGCCAGCGGCTCCACGGCCTCGGCGTCGGGCTTGTCGCTCGAGCCGGCGCCGGAACGGGCCTTGAGTCCCTCGGCCACCGCGGACGCGATCACCTTGGTCAGCAGCGCTGCCGACCGGATGGCGTCATCGTTGCCCGGGATCGGGTAGTCGACCTGGTCCGGATCGCAGTTCGTGTCCAGGATGGCGATGACCGGGATGCCCAGCTTGATCGCCTCGCTGACCGCGAGGTGCTCCTTGTTGGTGTCGACGACCCAGATGGCCGACGGGACCTTGGCCATGTCGCGGATACCGCCGAGGCTGCGCTCGAGCTTGGTCTTCTCGCGCGTCAGCATCAGGATTTCCTTCTTGGTGCGACCCTCGAAGCCACCGGTCTGCTCCATGGCCTCGAGCTCCTTCATCCGCTGAAGGCGCTTGTGCACGGTCTGGAAGTTGGTGAGCATGCCGCCCAGCCAGCGCTGGTTCACGTAGGGCATGCCGACGCGGGTCGCCTCGTCGGCGATGGATTCCTGCGCCTGCTTCTTGGTGCCGACGAACATGATGCTTCCGCCGTGGGCGACGGTTTCCTTCACGAACTCGTAGGCCGAGTCGATGTAGGTCAGCGTCTGCTGCAGGTCGATGATGTAGATGCCGTTGCGGTCGGTGAAGATGAACCGCTTCATCTTGGGGTTCCAGCGTCGGGTCTGATGCCCGAAGTGAGCGCCGCTGTCCAGCAGCTGCTTCATGGTTACGACAGCCATGGTGGCTTGGTCCTCTTGTTGATCGGTTGACGTCCGGAATCGGGTGATGCCGGACCCTGGCGCCTGTTGCGTGCCGGACCCGACCTGGGTCGGGACCGTCCGGCATGCTGGGTGCAACCTCGTCGGGTACCGGGGTACTACGGGGCTGCGCACAGGCGCGCGAAGTCAGCCCGCCGAAGCGAACTGCGGCTATGACTTTACACCGTTGACATGCGTGCTTCTGCCACGCGAGGACCGCCCGCCCCCGTCCGGCGGCCCGGCGGATCCATCCCCAGTGCCGATTCGATCCCCAGATGGCGTGCGCACCCCTGGTGCGCCTGCGCCCGGCGCGCTGAACTGGGGTGATGCGTTGGCTGGCGGTGACGGTGCTCATCGGAGTCGTCGTCGCGGCGCCGGCGCGGGCCGACGACGGGCGACTGGAGTGGCCGCTGCGGCCCCGGCCGGCGGTGCTGCGCGCCTTCGACGCGCCGTCCCCGAACTGGCTGCCCGGCCACCGGGGCGTCGACCTGGCGGGTCGGGTCGGCCAGCCCGTCTACTCCCCTGCCGAGGGCACGGTGGTGTTCGCCAGCCGGGTGGCCGGCAAGCCGGTGGTCTCGATCGCCCATTCCGGCGGGCTGCGCACCAGCTACGAACCGGTTCGGGCGGCGGTCCGCGCCGGTGCGACCGTCGGACCCGGCACGCCGCTCGGCCACCTCGAGGCGGGCCATCCCGGCTGCGGGTCGACGGCGTGCCTGCACTGGGGAGCGATGTGGGGACCGTCGTCCCGCGCGGCCTACGTCGACCCGCTCGGCCTGCTCGCGTCGACCCCGATCCGGCTCAAGCCGCTGCAAAGGTGACGGAGGCGGTGATTGACACGCCCGTCATCAGGGGAACACACGGGAGATGGAGAGCCTGGCAGCGCGATCCCACCGCACCCGACCGATGCGCTTCGGGTTGACCACTGCTCTGCCGCGCGGCGGGGAGTTCGCCGACTACGCGCGGGCGGTCGAGGATCTCGGCATCGACGTCATGACGTTCGCCGACCACATCGTCCCGACCCTGTCGCCGATCGCCGGCGCGGCGTCGGCCGCCGTCGCGACCACCCGCATGCACGTCGGCACGCTGGTGCTCAACAACGACTTCCGCCATCCCGTCGAGGTGGCCCGGGAGGCGACCACGCTGGCGGCGGTGTCCGGTGGCCGGTTCGAACTCGGCCTGGGCGCGGGTCACATGAAGTCGGAGTACGACGCCGCGGGCCTGGCGTTCGACTGGAGTGCGACGCGCGTGGACAGGCTCGTCGAGTCGGTGCGGATCATCCGCGCGCTGCTCGCGGGAGAGGCCATCGACGTGGACGGCGAGCACTACCGGGTGCACGCCGACGCCGGCCAGCTGGTCGCGGCACCCAAGACCCCGGTGCCACTCCTGTTGGGCGGCAACGGCGATCGGGTACTGGAGCTGGCGGGTCGGGTGGCCGACATCGCCGGTTTCGCGGGCATCGCGCACAGCCGTGACGCGACCGAGGTGCGGATGAGCCACTTCGACGACCGCGGCCTCATCGATCGGATCGACGTGGTGCGCCAGGCCGCGGGTGACCGGTTCGAGGACGTCGAACTGCAGGCCCTCATCCAGTTCGTGGTGCCGACCATCGACCGCGCCGCCGCGGCCACCGAGCTGGCCTCCACGGTCAGCGGCCTCAGCCCGGCGCAGATCCTGGACTCGCCGTTCGTCCTGCTCGGCACGCACGACGAGATGGCGGAGACGCTGGTCGACCGGCAACGCCGGTTCGGCATCAGCTACTGGACGGTGTTCGACGAGTTGCCGGGCCGTCCGTCGGCGCTGCCCGACATCGCAAAGGTCGTGGCCCTGCTGCGCTCGTGAGCGTCAGGCGCGGGGGTGTGCTTGATCGTGGACGGCGCGCAGTCGCGCCACGGTGACGTGGGTGTAGAGCTGCGTGGTGGCCAGCGTGGAGTGTCCGAGCAGTTCCTGGACGACGCGCAGGTCTGCGCCGCCCTCGAGGAGGTGCGTGGCGGCGCTGTGCCGCAGTCCGTGGGGCCCGATGTCGGGTGCGCCGCCGACGGCCGACATCGTCTGGTGCACCACGGTGCGGGCCTGCCGGGGGTCGATGCGGCCACCGCGCGCGCCGAGCAGCAGCGCCGCTCCGGAGGTCGGCGTCGCGAGCGTCGGCCTGCCGTCGGACAGCCAGGCGGCGAGGGCGCGTTCGGCCGGCTCCCCGAAGGGGACGGTGCGCTGCTTGTCGCCCTTGCCCAGCACCCGCACGAGCCGACGCGAGGTGTCCACGTCGTCGACGTCGAGTCCGCACAGCTCACTGACGCGGATGCCGGTGGCGTAGAGCATCTCGACGATCAGCCGGTCGCGCAGCGCCATCGGATCGCCCTGCTCGGCGCCGAGGGCCGCGGCGTCCATGGCGTCGCGCGCCTGGTCCTGCCGGAGGACCGCGGGCAGCGTGCGGTGCGCCTTGGGCATCTGCAGCCGGGTCGCCGGGTCGACGTCCATCAGCCCCTGCCGCGACGCCCACGCGGTGAAGGTCTTGACCGTCGACGTGCGCCGGGCGAGGGTCGTCCGCGCCGCGCCGGACGTGGCCTGCGTCGACAGCCACGACCGCAGCAGCGGCAGCGTGAGGTCCCGCGGCATCGGGCCCGGGTGGCGCTGCCCGACGAACGCGAACAGCGCCCTCAGGTCGCCGAGGTAAGCGCGCCGGGTGTGCTCCGACCGGCCCCGTTGCAGCGCGAGGTACTCGTCGAACTCCTCGAGGACCGCCTCCATGCCCACCACCTTCTTCGGCGAGCGTGCGTGTCTGCAGGCGACACGCCGGTTCCGATACCGAGTCGATGCACGCTCGCTCGGGGTCAGCGCACCGGCCGCAGCGCCGCCGGCGTCAGGTCCTTGAGCGACGGGTAGCCGTCGATGCCCATCGTCAGGTCCGCCTCGGCGAGCAGCGATCGCAGGACGTGCACCACGCCGTCGGTGCCGCCGAGCGCCATGCCGTAGGCGTAGGGCCGGCCGATCCCGACCGCGGTGGCGCCGAGCGCGAGGGCCTTGACGATGTCCGCGCCGCTGCGGATGCCGGAGTCGAACAGCACGGGCACGCCGTCGGCCGCCTCGACGACGCCGGGCAGGCAGTCGATCGCGGGGATGCCGCCGTTGGCCTGCCTGCCCCCGTGGTTGGAGCAGTAGATGCCGTCGACGCCGCCGTCGATGGCGCGCCGCGCGTCCTCGGGATGGCAGATGCCCTTGACGAGCAGGGGCAGTGTGGTCAGCGACCGCAGCCAAGGCAGGTCGTCCCAGGACAGGGAGTTGCCGAACGTCGACACCCATTGCAGGACAGCGCCTTGCGGGTTCTCCTCCGATGACTGCGCCAGCCGCGAACGGAACACCGGGTCACTGGTGTAGTTCGACAGGGAGTGTCCGCGCAGCTGCGGGAAGTTCGACGTGGACAGGTCGCGCGGCCGCCATCCCGGCACCCAGGTGTCGAGCGTGACGACGATGCCCTTGTAGCCGGCGGCCTCGGCCCGCGACACCAGGCTCGCGGCGAGGTCGCGGTCCTTCGGCGTGTAGAGCTGGAAGAACCCCGGCGTATCGCCGAGTTCAGCGGCGACGTCCTCGAGCGGATCGGACGTCAGCGTCGACACCATCAGCGGCACGCCGGTGCGGGCCGCGGCGCGCGCCGCCGCGAGGTCGCCGTGTCCGTCCTGCGCGCAGATGCCGATGACGCCGATCGGCGCCATGAACACCGGCGACGGCAGCGACAGCCCGAACAGGTCGAGCGTCAGGTCGCGCTCGGTGGCGGCGGCGAACATCCGGGGCATCAGTCCCCAGCGCTCGAAGGCGGTGACGTTGACCCGCTGGGTCCGCTCGTCACCGGCTCCGCCCGCGACGTAGGACCACACCGACGGCGACATCGCCGCCGCCGCCTTGGCTTCGAGGTCCGCGAACGCCATCGGCAGGGACGGCACGACCCCGGACAGGCCCTGCAGGTAGATCTCTAGCTGGTAGTCACCGAACGCCATGGCTCCAGCCTGCCAGCCCGCGCGCCTGCGGTGCCGACGGGTCGGGTCAGTAGCCGGCCTTCTCGTCGACCTTGGCCAGTTCGGCCTTCCACTCCCGGAAGGTCTCCTCGGTGCGGCCGCGCCGCCAGTAGCCCGAGATGGACGCCCACTTCGCGTCGACGCCGCGCTCCTTGCGGATGTAGGGCCGCAGGTTGTGCATGACGGCCTGCGCCTCGCCGTGGATGAACACGTGCGGTTGGCCCTGCAGCCAGACCGCCTCCTTGACCGCTGCGACCAGCGGCGCGTTGTCGCCCGCCTGGTCCTCCGGCACGAGGTCGGCGCGGCCGCCGCGGTAGAGCCAGCGGACCTTGACGCCCTCCGGCGCGCTCAGTTCGACCTCGTCGTCCGGGCCGCTCACCTCGATGAACACCTGACCGCACGCGGTGGGTGCCAGGGATTCCAGCGCGGCGCTGATGGCGGGCAGCGCCGCCTCGTCGCCGGCCATCAGGTGCCAGTCGGCGGCGGCGTCAGGTGCGTACGCTCCGCTCGGTCCCATCAGGAAGGCGCGTTGACCGGGCTTCGCCGACGCCGCCCACGGGCCCGCGACGCCCAGCTCGCCGTGCACGACGAAGTCGATGCTGATCTCGCGTCGCTCGGCGTCGACCTTGCGCACGGTGTAGGTGCGGACCACGGGCCGCCGCTCGGGCGGCAACGCCTCGAAGCTGGCGTTGGTCAACGGCTGCTCGAGCGCCTCGACGTCGACGTCGTCGCGGACGATGACGAGCTTGACGTAGGCATCGGTGTAGGCGTTCGGGGTGAACGTGTCGAACCCGCTACCGCCCAGCACCAACCGGATCATGTGCGGCGTCAGCTGCTCGCTGCGCACCACCTCGAACGTATGGATCGGGCGCCCTGCCACGGTGTCCTCCAGTCTCGTGTCGTCGTTTGCCGACGTCATCGACTATACGAGCGGCCGTGGTTCGGTGGCGGTCTACCGTGCCAGCACCGAGGCCGCGAACTTCGGTCGGAAGTCGGTAGTGAGGAGTGCCCCGAAATTGTCGAGCCACTCCTCGGGGTTGCCCGTGTCCTCGTCGCGGATCGAGTAGATGAAGGCCGGACCGCTGAAACCGGTGGCGGCCACACCCTCCAAGACGTCGACGATCTGCTGGGCCTGCTCCTCCTGGCTGACGCCGCGCGCCGACGGCGAGCTGGTGGGGGCGCCGAGTTCGGTCATCCAGATCAGCTTGTCGCCGTCGCCGTAGATCGTCATCACGTCGTGCATGCCCGCGATGTCGGCCCAGCCGCGCTGCGGGTCGGCGGCGATGCCGTCGGGGAACACGTACGGGTGCATCGCCGTCGCGTCGAAGAAGCCCTTCGCGCCGGCGATGTACATGTCGTTGAGAAAGTTCGGCGGGGCGTCGACGCCGTCGGCCGGGCTGAGGCCCGCGGCTACGACGGTGCTGTTCGGCTGCAGCGCCTTGACCGCCGGGTAGGCGGCCCTCAGCAGCGCGACGTACTGCTCGGGGCGGCGCTCGGCGTAGCCGAAGAACAGCGGGAGGTTCGGCTCGTTCCAGATCTCCCAGTCCGATACGCGGTCCCGGTAGCGCTTCACCACCGCACTGACGAAGTCGGCGTAGTCCGACGCGTTGATCGCGGGGGCGCTGAAGTACGTGCCGGGCTGCCGCGCCCACTCCGGGGTGTTGGTGATCAGCCCGAGGACCTTCAGGCCGCGGATGCGCGCGCCGTCGATCCAGTGATCGACGTACGCCCAGTCGAACTGACCCTTCACCGGTTCGATGAAGTGCCAGTCGATGTGGACGCGTAGCCACCGCGCGTTGGTCAGGGCGGCCGCGTCGAGTTCGCGGTCCGCGTCCTCGGGGCTCATCCACGCCTGCGGGGCGCCGACGGCGAATCCGTAGCCATCGGCCGGGACGACGGGGTCGGCTCCGGCCCTGCGACAGCCCCCGACCGACAGGATCAGGATCAGCAGGAGGGCGGTGAGAATTCGGCCGCCCCTCCCGATGACGAGCCTGTTCACGGCACCAACTTACCGGAGTGCGATTTGCCATCGCCCCTGCCTGCGGGTCAGCAGACCGGCCATCTCGAGGCTGGCGAGCGGTCCGAACAGGCGCTCCACGGGAATGCCGGCGGTGACGGCGATCTGCTCGGCGGTTCGCGCGGCGCGGGCCGGCAGCGCCTCGTAGACCCGGCGTTCCACGTCGGTCAGGTCGTCGAGCGGACTGGTAGGACCCGTCAGTTCGGTGCCCAGTTCGCCGATGTGTCCGACGAACTCGACGATGTCGGAGGCCCGCGTGACGAGGTGGGCCTCGCCGCGGAGCAGCACGTGGCACCCGGCGGACGAGGTCGACGTGATCGGGCCGGGGACCGCGCACACCGGCCGGTTCAGCGACTTCGCCCACGCGGCGGTGCTCGCGGCGCCGCTGCGCAGTCCCGCCTCGACGACGACCGTCGCGCCCGACAGTGCCGCCACCAGACGGTTGCGGGTGAGGAAGCGGAACCGCGCGGGTCGCACGCCCGGCGGGTACTCGGTGACGATGAGCCCCTCCCGGCCGATGCGCTGCAGCATCGAGCGGTGGCCCGCCGGGTACAGCTCGTCGATGCCGCCCGCCAGCACCGCGGCGGTGAGGCCGCCGGCGGCCAGGGTCGCGCGGTGCGCGACGCCGTCGATGCCGTACGCACCGCCCGAGACCACCGCGACGTCGCGCTCGACCAGCCCGGCCGCGAAGTCCGACGCGACGTATTCGCCGTAGGCCGTCGCGGCGCGGGTCCCGACGATCGCGCACGCCCGATCGGTGACGTCCACCAGTCGCTCCGGCCCCAGCATCCACAGCACCAGCGGCGGATGGTTCTGCGGCGTGTCCCGACCCTCGCCGGCCCCGAACGTCGACAGCGCGTAGTGCGGCCACTCGTCGGACTCGGGTGTGAGCAGACGTCCACCCAGTCGCGCGAGCGTCTCCAGATCGTCTGCGGCGCAATCGACGTCGCGGCGCGCGAGGGTCAGGGCCTGCACCTCGTCGGACACCTTGCCGCGGCGTACCCGGTCGGCGGCTTCGACCGGGCCGAACTCCGCGACCAGTGCGGCGAGCGGTGCGCACGGCGGTTCGGCGACCCGCGACAGGTAGGCCCAGGCGCGTGCCTCCTCGTCGGCGCTCACAGCGCACACCCGGCGTCGCGGAAGCTCAGCGCGGTGTTGACCTCGTCGAGGCCCGGCATCTCCAGGCCTGCCAGGTCGGCAAGCGTCCAGGCCACCCGCAGTGTCCTGTCCATTCCCCGGACGCTGAGCCGGCCGCGGTCGAGCGCGCTCACGAGTGGCTTCATCGCCGCGACGGTGGGCTTGTACCGCCGTCGCAGCAGCGATCCGCCCACCTCGGCATTGGTGCGGAAGCCGTGCTCGCGCCACCGGTCGGCCGCCGCCTCCCGAGCGGCCGCGACGCGGGCCCGCACCGCCGTCGTCGGCTCCCCCGCCACCTGCATCGCGATGGCGCCGGACTTGATCGGGTGCATCTGTACCTGCAGGTCCACCCGATCGAGCAGGGGGCCGGACAGCTTGCCGAGGTAGCGCCGCTTGGTCGCCGCCGGACATACGCAGTCCTGCGGATCCGCCGGAGCGCACGGGCACAGGTTCGCTGCCATCGCGAGCTGGAAGCGGGCCGGATACCGAGCGACCCCGTCGCGCCGCGCCAGACGAATCTCGCCGTCCTCCAACGGTGTTCGCAGCGCCTCGAGGACGCTGACGCCGATCTCCGCGCACTCGTCGAGGAAGAGGACGCCCCGGTGCGCCCGGCTCACCGCGCCGGGTCGGGCCATGCCGGAGCCGCCGCCGACCATCGCCGCGACCGACGACGTGTGGTGCGGCGCGATGAACGGCGGACGCGTGATGAGCGGCGACCTGCCCGACAGCAAGCCCGCAACCGAGTGGATCGCCGTCACCTCGAGCGACTCGTCGGACGTCAGATCGGGCAGCAGACCCGGCAGCCGCTGGGCAAGCATCGTCTTCCCGATGCCTGGCGGGCCGGTCATCATCAGGTGGTGGGCACCGGCCGCGGCCACCTCGACGGCGTAGCGGGCATGCGCCTGCCCCACGACGTCGGACAGGTCGGAGGGCACGTCGTCGGTCGCGGGCGACGAAGTGACCCGTCCCTCGAGTTGGGTCTTGCCCTCGACCCAGTCCTGCAGTTGACGGAGGTCGCGGGCGCCGTACACGTCGACACCGTCCACCAGGGACGCCTCGGCGAGGTTGTCCCGCGGCACGACGACCGACTGGATCCCCTCGTTCTTGGCGGCGAGGACCGCCGGCAGCACCCCGGTGATCGGACGGACCCGACCGTCGAGCGCCAATTCGCCCATCAGGACGGTCTTCTCGAGGCGCGCCCACTGCGTCTTGCGTTCGGCGGACAGGACGGCCATGGCGAGTGCGATGTCGTAGACCGACCCCATCTTCGGCAGCGTCGCCGGCGACAGCGCCAGTGTCAGCCGCGCCTGCGGCCACGTGTTGCCGCAGTTGGTCACCGCCGCGCGCACCCGGTCTCGCGACTCCTGCAGCGCCGCATCGGCCAGACCCACCAGGTGCACGCCGGGCAACCCCGAGGTGATGTCGGCCTCGATCTCGACGAGCAGGCCCTCCAGACCGCGGACCGCCACCGAGAAGGCCCTCCCCAGCGCCATCAGCCGACCCCGCGCAGGTGCGTGAGCTGTGGCGTCGTCCCGGGTGCGGCGAGGACGCCGACGACGTCCAGGCGGATCTGCGGCCAGCTGCGCGTCTGACTTGCCAGCCACAGCCCGGCGAGACGCCGCAGCCGCCGTACCTTGGTCGGGGTCACGGCCTGCGCCAGCCCGCCGAACCCGTCGCCGCTGCGGGTCTTCACCTCGACGAACACCACCGCCGACGCCGCGGGCTCGTAGGCGATGACGTCGAGTTCACCCCAGCGGCAGCGCCAGTTGCGGGCCAGCACGCTCCAGCCCAGCGACGTCAGGTGATCGACGGCGAGTTGTTCACCGAGCGCTCCGAGTTGGGCGCGGGTCAGAGGTTGGGTCATGCCACCGACGATGAGCGGTCACCCGGACAGAACCGGGCGGTGCAGGGCCGTTCATCCCCAGACGCGACTTCATCCACAGGGGCGCTTGGCCGCGGCCAATGCGTCCAACCCCCGAGCCCGCCGCGCCGAACGTGCGGCCATGGCGGCGAAACGGCCGAAATCGCGCCGTAATCGCACGTACGGCGGCCAGAAACGACGCGGAGGACCGCAAACGACGAGACCGGACATCCGCCCGACCCCAGCCACCCCGCGAGCGTGCGCAAACTCGGGTTCGCACCCGGCGTGTCGCCCGCAGACACGCACGCTCGCCGAAGGACCACCACCCCCACGCAGAACGCACCCCACACAGAAGCCCGCACGGACGACACCGCCGCCGCAGCCCGAAGGACTGCGGCGGCGGCGTGGCCGATCAGCTAGCTCACAGCGCGTCGAGCAGCCTCGACAGCTGCGCGGGCGACACGGTCACACCGCACTGGCCGCGCAGGTCCTTCAGCGGCTGCACGATCCGCTGCAGGTCGAAGTACTCGTTGGTGTTGTTGGTGAAGTAGGCCCGCACGGACGCCTCCGCCTCGGCGTCCGACTGCGACGCCGCCCGGGTGAGGACGTCGTTCGCGCCGGGGTGCGAGGCGAGGTAGCCGCCGGCGGCGCTCAGCACGCCGCTGGTGGTGTTGGCGTAGCCGGCCGCGTCGCACGGGGCCGCGCTGGCCGCCGGCATGGCGACGGCGCCGACGCCCACGCCCAGCGCGCAGGTGGCCAGGACGCCCGCGAGTCCGCGTCGCACGGTGGTGTTCATCGATGTCATCAGTTGATTCCTTGGTTCGATTGGTTGGGCAGTCCCCCCGCCCGGACGCCAAGGTACCCACGCGACGACCTCCCAATCGGCGGCCTCAAACTGCACATCCACGCATCGGAAATCGTTACGCCGAAGAGCGTGACGTTGGCCGCAATTCGGCCGATGTTCCTAAGCGAGCGATAAGACGATGGCAGGACGATTAAGAATTCGCGCACACTCGCTCAAGGAATCGTGACGAGTCCGTTACCGGCGAATGCGCCGTTGCACGTGAATTCGACCGAGCAACGGACACAGCACGTTTCGCGCTCAGCGTAGACGCGGACGTGTCGGACCCCGGCGCTACGTTCGCCTGACCCACCACCACTCGAGGAGACGTCGATGCACAACCCCATCCGCCACGGCGAGGTCATGCTGCTCCCGGTCCGGTCCGCCCCCGCCGGCATCCGCGAACGGGTGACCACCTGCATCGTCGGCCACAGCGAGTCCGGCCATCATCACGTCCTCGACAGCGACCGCGAGTTCGCCCGGATCGTGGCCGCCAACGGGGACGTCTACGTCGACCTCGACCAGCCCACGCAGCTCTCGCACCGCAAGGACCACGACCAGCACCGCGAACTCGAGGTCCCAGCCGGGGTCTGGCGGGTGCTGCGCAAGACCGAGTTCGACGTCGGCTCCACCGTCGATCCGCACCCCCGCGTCCGGTACGTCCAGGACTGACCCGGCGCCATGGCGTTCGACGGCGCCGCCGCCCTCGAGGCAGTGGCGCGGTTCTGCGACCTCCGCGACCTGACCCCGGCGAAGGTCGGCGTCGTCGCCCGCCTGGACCGGGCGCTGACGACCGCCCGTCACCGCGGCCCGGATCCGCGCTGGCGGACCGCGCCCTTCTGGGTGGCCGACGACGATCCCGGCGACACCCTGTTCGGCTACGAGTTCCGCGCGACCGTCGACGACCGGGCACGCACCGTCCAAGACCGGGTGCTCGCCGCCGAGACCCGGCGCCGCGGCGTGTCCACGGCCCGCCGGCTCGACGGCAACGCGATCCTGTCGACCAGCCGGTGGGCGCGGTTCTCCCGCGCGATGACCGATCTCCACGCGGCGGGCGTCGGGTGGGTGCTGCCCACCGGCGGCGAGCTGCTCCTGGTGCCGATGCCGGCGGTCCGCACCGCCGAGGGCCGGCCCGACGTCCTGCACGACGACACCGGCCGGCCCGCCGTCGAGTGGTGGGACGGCACGGGGTCCTACTACCTGCAGGGCGCCGAGTTCACCCGCGTCGCCTATCTGAAGGTGATCCGCAGCGAATTGCTGATCCAGGAGATCGCGCAACTCGAGAATGCCGATCAGCGGTCGGTCGCCGTCACCTACATGTCGTTCGAGCGGCTCGTCGTCGATTCGGACGCCGAATTGCTCGACGTCGGTGTGCGCGGCACCCGGCTGTACCGATTGCCACTGCCCTTTCGCATCCGTGCCGACCGCGTCCAGGGATACGGCGCATTCGACTACTTCATCCACATGCGCGACGCGAGCCATCCGGAGCGCGAATTCGTGGAATGGGTGAGCCCCGACGTCGGGAGGCGGCGGAACGCGGAACTGTGCCAGGCGCACGCGTTCGGCATCACCCTCGAGCAGTGGTTGTCGGTCGACCTCGAGGGCTGATGACGGAGCCGGGACGCTTCCCGCCGGGCACGCCGAACCTCCCAGGTCGACGGGGTAATGTTCGTTAGGCAATCCTCACCTGGCATAAGAAGGGCTGGTCGTTGTCACCTCGTCGGAATCGCTGGAGTCGCATCACCGCCGTCCTCGCCACGGTCGCACTCGCGGCGGGCCTCACCGCCTGCTCGTCGTCCGAGGAGGAGGACGGCCTGCTGATCTACAACGCGCAGCACGAGTCGCTGACCAAGGAGTGGATCGACTCCTTCACCAAGGAAACCGGCATCAAGGTGACCTACCGCCAGGGCGGTGACACCGAGCTGGGCAACCAGCTGATCGCCGAGGGGGCCTCCTCGCCCGCCGACGTCTTCCTCACCGAGAACTCCCCCGCGATGGCCGCGGTCGAGAAGGCCGGTCTGTTCGCCGACGTCGACCAGGCCACCATCGCGCAGGTCCCGGCTCAGTTCCGTCCCGCGACCAGCAAGTGGACCGGCGTCGCCGCGCGCACCACGGTGTTCGCCTACGACAAGACCAAGCTCACCGAGGCGCAACTGCCGCGGTCGATCATGGATCTGGAGCGGCCGGAGTGGAAGGGCCGCTGGGGCGCCCCGCCGGTCAAGCCCGACTTCCAGGCCAT
The DNA here is from genome assembly GCF_056679845.1 of Mycobacterium sp. PTI7. Classification (NCBI taxonomy): domain Bacteria; kingdom Bacillati; phylum Actinomycetota; class Actinomycetes; order Mycobacteriales; family Mycobacteriaceae; genus Mycobacterium; species Mycobacterium sp. PTI7. The sequence goes on along the minus strand of NZ_CM155252.1, from coordinate 1,164,878 downwards.
CGTCGCGGCCATGCTCGAACTCACCGGCGAACCCGCCACCGCGCAGTGGCTCGCCGGCATGAAGACGAACGCGGAGATCTACTCCGACAACATCGCCACGCTGCGCGCCGTCAACGACGGCCAGGTGGAGGGTGGCGTGATCTACCACTACTACTGGTTCCGCGATCAGGCGGAGACCAAGGAGATCAGCGGCAACACCGCGCTGCACTACTTCCGCAACCAGGATCCGGGCGCCTTCGTCTCGATCTCGGGCGGCGGCATCCTCGAGTCGAGCAAGAAGAAGGACGACGCGCAGAAGTTCCTGACGTTCATCACCGGCAAGGCCGGCCAGGAGGTGCTCGAGAAGGGCACGTCCTTCGAGTACCCGGTCGCCAGCGGGGTGCCCGCCAACCCGGCACTCGTTCCGCTCGATCAGCTGCAGGCCCCCACCGTGAACCCGTCGAACCTGGACTCGCAGAAGGTCACCGACCTGATGACGAAGGCGGGCCTGCTCTAGATGGCCGACTGAGGTGGTCACCACCGAGGCACTGCCGACCGTAGCGCTGCCGACCGACCCCGCATCGCCGACGGGCCGCGGCGCCCGGAGGCGGCCGGGTCCGTTGGTCGTCGCCGTCGTCGTCCTCCTCGTCGCGGCCACCTTCGTCCCGATCGGCTACGTCGCGTTCTCGGTGGCGTCGCTGGGTCCGGCGCGCGCCTACGAGCTGATCGCCCGGCCCCGGGTCCTCGAACTGCTCGTCAACACCGTCGGGCTGCTCGTCGTGACGGTGCCGATCTGCGTCGCGCTCGGCATCGCCGCGGCGTGGCTCGTCGAACGCTCCGACGTACCCGGGCGGTCCGTCTGGCGGCCGCTGTTCGTCGCCCCGCTCGCCGTGCCCGCCTTCATCAACAGCTATGCGTGGGTCAGCGTGGTCCCCACCCTGCACGGCTTCGGCGCCGGCGTCCTGATCGCCACGCTGTCCTACTTCCCGTTCGTCTACGTGCCCGCGGCGGCGACGCTGCGGCGGCTCGATCCGGCGATCGAGGAGTCCGCCCGCGCGCTGGGGTCCAGCCCCGCCGCGGTGTTCTGGCGCGTGGTGCTCCCCCAGCTGCGGCTCGCGGTCCTCGGCGGCGGCCTGCTGATCGGGGTACACCTGCTGGCCGAGTACGGCGCGTTCGCCATGCTGCGCTTCTCGACGTTCACCACCGCGATCTTCGAGCAGTTCCAGGCCACCTTCAACGGCGCCGCGGGCAGCACGCTCGCCGGCATCCTCATCCTGCTGTGCCTGGTCCTGCTCGTGGGCGAGGCCCGCGTCCGAGGCACCGCGCGCTACGCCCGGCTGGGGTCCGGCGCGCAACGCGCGATGGTGTCGCACCGGTTGGGTGCCATGACGATCCCCGCCCTGGGCGCGCTCGCCGCGCTGACCGTGCTGTCGCTCGGCGTACCGGTGTGGACCGTGCTGCGGTGGCTGTGGATCGGTGGCGCGAAGGTCTGGGCCGTCGACGAGATCGTCCCGTCGGTGCTGCAGACGGTGGCGCTCGCGGCCGCGGCCGCGGCGCTGACGACGGTGCTCGCGTTCCCGTTCGCCTGGGTCGCGGTGCGCTACAGCGGTTTCTTCGCCCGCTTCGTGGAGGGCTCGAACTTCGTCACCAGCTCGATGCCCGGCATCGTCACCGCACTGGCCCTCGTCACCGTCGCGATCCGCTACCTGCCGCCGCTGTACCAGACCGTGTCGCTGGTGCTGGCCGCGTACGTGCTGATGTTCATGCCGCGCGCGATGGTCAACATCCGGTCGGGTCTGGCGCAGGTACCTCCGGGTCTGGAGGAGGCGTCGCGCTCGCTGGGGGTGTCGCCCACGCTCAGCTTCCTGCGGGTCACGTTGCGCCTCACCGCGCCCGCCGCCGCCGCGGGCGCATCGCTGGTCTTCGTGGGCGTCGCCACCGAACTGACCGCCACCCTGCTACTCGCACCCACGGGGACCAACACCCTGGCGATGCGGTTCTGGTCGCTGTCCAGTGAACTGGCCTACGCCGGCGCCGCGCCGTACGCGCTATTGCTCATCGTCCTGGCCATCCCCGTGACGGTGGTCCTGTTTCGCGAGTCGACGCGGGCGGCGGCACTGTGACCGCTCCCCACGCGCTCGAGGTCACCGGCCTGGTCAAGTCGTTCGACGCGCACACCGTGCTGCACGGCGTGGACCTCACCGTGGCGCCGGGCACCATCACCGCCGTCGTCGGCGCCTCGGGCTGCGGCAAGACCACGCTGCTCCGCCTGGTCGCCGGGTTCGAGACACCGGACACCGGCACCATCTCCATCGGCGGCACCCAGGTCGTCGGACCCCACACCAGTACGCCGGCTCACCGCCGCGACGTCGGGTACGTGGCACAGGACGGCGCCCTCTTCCCGCATCTGACGGTCGGCCAGAACATCGCGTACGGCCTCCCCCGGCGCACCCGCGACGTCAAGACCCGCGTCGCGGACCTGCTGGCGACGGTGTCGCTGGACGGGTCCTACGCGGGGCGGCGGCCCCACGAGCTGTCCGGCGGCCAGCAGCAGCGCGTCGCGCTGGCCCGCGCGCTGGCCCGCAGTCCCGTCGTGATGCTGCTCGACGAACCGTTCAGCGCTCTGGACACCGGGCTGCGCGCCTCGACCCGCAAGGCCGTCGCGGCGCTGCTCTCCGACGCGGGCGTGACGACGCTGATCGTCACCCACGACCAGGAGGAGGCGCTGTCGATCGCCGACCAGGTCGCGGTCATGCGCGACGGTCGGTTCACGAAGGTCGGCACCCCGCAGGGCGTCTACCGCGAGCCCAACGACCGCTTCACCGCGGAGTTCCTCGGCGACTGCGTGCTGATGGCCTGCCGCGTCGACGGGGGCGTCGCCGACAGCGCCCTGGGCCGGATCCCCTTGCGCGGCAACCCCTCCGACGGTCCGGGCACGCTGATGCTGCGGCCCGAGCAGCTCGACGCCACGGCGGTGGCCGACGACGATCGCGGGGACGGCATCGCCACGGTCCTGGCGTCGGAGTTCCGCGGTCACGACGTGCTGCTCACCGTCGACCTCGGGGCCGACGCCGAACCCATCACCGTCCGCCAGCACAGCGTCGCACCCCCCGCCGTCGACGCCAAGGTCCGCATCCACGTCATCGGGTCCGCCGTCGTGTTCGACGAGCGACCCCCGCACCGGCCGGGGACGGCCCCGGCGTCGTGATGTTCGAGCGTCTCGTCGACCACCTGTCGTGCCACGGTGACGACCCCGCGGTCCTGACCGAGGACCGGACCGTCACCTACCGGGAGCTGGCCGCCGAGGTCGCCTCGCGCACGGCCGAATTCGGCACGCGCCGGAAACTGGTGCTGCTCGAGACGCGCAACGACCTGCCGACGCTGGTGACCTACCTCGCCGCGCTGGCGGGACACCACGTCGTGCTGCCGGTGCCCGGCGGCGGCGACCACACCGCGGTCGTCGACGCCTACCAGCCGGACGTGACCGTCTGCGACGGGCTGCTCGTCCACCGGCACCGCGGCAGCCACGACCTGCATCCCGATCTGGCGCTATTGCTGTCCACGTCGGGCAGCACGGGGTCGCCGAAGCTGGTGCGGCTGTCGCGGTTCAACCTGGCCGCCAACGCCGAGTCGATCGCCACCTACCTCGACATTCACCGAAGCGACCGCGCCGCAACGACTCTGCCGATGTCGTACTGCTACGGCCTGTCGGTGATCCACAGTCATCTGCTGCGCGGCGCCGCCATCATCCTGACCGAGCGGTCCGTGGTCGACGACGCGTTCTGGGACCTGTTCCGCGAACACCGCGGGACGACGTTCGCCGGGGTGCCGCACACGTTCGACCTGCTCGACCGGATCGGCTTCGACGAGACCTGCCGGTCCGGCGCGCTGCCGGACCTGCGCTACGTGACCCAGGCCGGTGGCCGACTGCCGCCCGACCGCGTTCGCCGCTTCGCCGACCTGGGCCGCGCCACGGGCTTCGACTTCGTCGTCATGTACGGCGCGACCGAGGCCACCGCGCGGATGGCCTACCTGCCACCCGACCTCGCGAGCGACCATCCCGGCTCGATCGGCGTGCCGATTCCCGGCGGGTCGTTCCGCATCGCGCCGGTCGACGGCATGCCCGACGGCACGGGCGAACTCTGCTACCGCGGCCCCAACGTCATGATGAGCTACGCGCACGCCGTCGAGGACCTGGCGCTGCCCGGCGACGTCGACGAGCTGCGCACCGGCGACGTCGCGCGCCTCGGCGCCGACGGGCTCTACGAGGTCGTCGGCCGCAGCGACCGGTTCGTGAAGCTGTACGGACTGCGGATCGACCTGCAGCGGGTCGAGTCGTCCCTGCGCGCCGACGACGTCACGGCGATCTGCACCGACGGCGACGGGCTGCTGCTCGTCGCCGCGGCAGAGCGGCCCGACGGGTGCGACGTGGCGAGTGCGGCGGCCGAGGCGTCCGGGCTCCCGCGCGCGGCGATCCGGGTGGTCGAGGTCGACGAGATCCCCCGGCTGCCCACCGGCAAGCCCGACTACCGCAGCGTCCGCGAGCTGGCCGCCGAGCGCACCCCCGCCGGGGACGCGACGCTCGACCTGCGCGGCCTGTTCGCCGACGTGCTGCAGATCGACCCGGACGACATCGCCCCGGAACAGAGCTTCGTCGACCTCGGCGGCAACTCGCTGTCCTACGTCGCCATGTCGGTCCGGCTGGAGCGGGCACTCGGGCACCTGCCGTCCGACTGGCAGCGGCTGCCGCTGCGTCAGCTGGAGTCCGCGCAGAAGACGCGACGGTGGTGGGGTACGACGGTGGAGACGAGCGTGGCCCTGCGCGCCGCGGCGATCGTCCTGGTGGTGGGATCGCACGCCGAACTGTGGGTGCTGTGGGGTGGCGCGCACATCCTGCTCGGCGTGGCCGGCTACAACTTCGGCCGCTTCTGCCTGACACCGCTGCCGAGGGCCACGCGCATGCGTCATCTACGCAGCACCATCGCGTGGATCGCCGTGCCGTCGATCGTCTGGATCGCCTTCGCGCTCCTGGTCACCGACGACTACACCGCGTCGAACCTGCTGCTGGCCAACAAGTTTCTCGGTCCCGACGACAGCATGACCGCCGGCCGCCTGTGGTTCGTCGAGGTGATCGTCTGGGTGCTCGCGGCACTGGCGCTGATCTGCTGGTCGCCGCTCGGCGACCGCGTGGAACGCCGCTGGCCGTTCGGCTTCGCGGTGGGCTTCCTGGCGGTGGGCATGGCGTTGCGCTGGGACGTGTTCGGTCTGGGCCTCGGCCGCGCCGCGTGGTTCACGGTGCTGGCGTTCTGGTTCTTCGCGATCGGCTGGGCCGCGTCGAAGGCCACCACCGCATGGCAGCGGCTGGCCGTCACCGCGGTCCTGGCGGTGGGCGTCGTCGGATACTTCGGCAATCCCGACCGCGAGGCGCTGGTGTTCGTCGGTCTGGCGCTGCTGATCTGGCTGCCCGCCATCCGGTGCCCGTCCGCCCTGACCGTCGTCGTGGGCCTGGTCGCCGAGGCGTCGCTGTTCACCTATCTCACCCACTACCAGGTGTATCCGCTGTTCGGCGAGCACACGCTGGCGGGCGTCGTCGTCGCCGTCGTGGTCGGCGTCCTGCTGACCCGCCTGGTCACGTGGGCGCGTCGATGGATCCGGCTGCGCCGGACCGCACCGGTCAGGACGGCCGCGGCTCCCGCTCGGCGATGAGTCCCTCCTGAGCGAGGGTCGCCGCGATCGATCCGTCGGCGCCGATCAGGCTTCCGGTGATCACGCCGCGGCCGCGCGCCGCGGCGGGCGACCGGGTCTCCAACAGATTCCACCGATCCGCCAGCACCGGCCGGTGGAACCAGATCGACGAGTCCGTGGTGCCGCTGCGGTGGGTGCGCGCGGCCATCGAGTGGCCGTGCACGGCGAGGGCCGGATCAATCATGTAGACGTCGCAGACATACGCCGCGATGACGGTGTGCAGGGTCTCGTCCGGGGGCACCGGCGCGGTGACGCGCCACCACAGCCGCCGGACGAACTCGCCCGACGACCGGTCGTCGCTCATCCGGATGTCGATCTCGTCGAGCGGCATCGACGGCGCCGGGCCCGCCGGACCGGTGCGCGGCAACGACTCCGGGTCACCCGGCAGGGGCACCGTCCCGTGCTCGGGGCCGGCCATCGGCGCGGCGAACGTGACGCTGGCGGTGGTCAGGAGCCGGCCGGCCTGCGTGGCGTCCACCCGGCGCGCGGCGACGGTCCGCCCCTCGTAGACGTCGGTCACCGCGTAGTCGATGGCGTCGCCCGCCTCGCCGCCGCGCAGGAATTGCAGGTGCATGTTCGTGACCGGCTTCGCGGGGTCGACGGTGCGCGCGGCCACCGCGAGGCTCTGCGCCATGAACTGCCCGCCGAACGCGCGCTTGCCCTCCGGGCCGCTGGCCGGCCCCACCCAGGTGCCGTCGTCGGGCCCGGGCCGCACGTCGAGCAGCGCCAGGAGTCCGGTCACGCGACGGTCCCCGCGTCGATCAGCGCGCGGACGTCGGCGTCGGACATCTCGAGGCGGGTGCGGAGCACGTTCGCGGTGTGGTCGCCCAGTTCGGGAGCGGCCACGGCCGCCGGGTAGTCACCGTCGATCGCCATCGGCAATCCGGGTGCGAGGTAGGTGCCCACCCGGGGCTGATCGAGCGGGGTGAACAGCGGGTTGTCGGTGACCTTGGGGTCGGTGACGACCTCGGCGAACGTCCGGTAGCGCTCCCACAGGATCGACGTCGTCGCCAGCGCGGCCCCGACCTCGTCGGCGGTGCGGTCGACGAACCACGTGGTGAACAGGCCCGTCAGCGCGTCGCGGTGCCGGAACCGGTCACCTTCGGTGCCGAAGTCCGCACCCAGCGAATCGCCCAGCGCCGCAACGGCCTTCGTGGTGCCGGTCAGCTCGGTCAGATCGCGGAAGTGCCGACCGGTGAGCGCGACCACCATGAACGACTGGCCGTCAGCGCTGCTGAACTGCTGCCCGTACTGCCCGTAGATGGAGTTGCCGAGGCGCTGCCGGGACTCACCGGTGACCATGGCCTCGGTCAGGAAGCTCAGGTTGCCCGCGGTCGCCAGCGCGACGTTCTCCAGCGGGATGGCCACGTGCTGGCCCGCCCCGCTGACGTCGCGGTGCCGGACCGCGGTGGCGACCGCGAGCGCGGCGTAGATCCCGCACGCGACGTCCCACGCGGGCAGCACGTGGTTGACCGGGGTGTCGATCGTCGTGGGTCCGGTGACGAGCGGGAAGCCGACGCCGGCGTTGACGGTGTAGTCCACGCCCGTGCCGCCGTCGGCCCGGCCGGACACCTCGACCTGGATCAGGTCGGGCCGCAGCCGTTGCAGCGTCTCGTACGAATGCCACTCGCGCCCGGCCACGTTCGTGATGAAGACGCCCGCGTCGGCGATCAGACGCTGGATCAGGTCCTGCCCGTCGTCGGACCGCACGTCGACGGCGACGGACTGCTTGCCCTTGTTCAGACCCGCCCAGTAGATGCTGACCCCCTCGTCGGTGACGGGCCAGCGGTGGTAGTCGGCCGCACCGCCCACGGGATCGATCCGGACCACCTCGGCGCCCAGCTGGGCGAGCGTCATGCCCGCCAGCGGGACGGCGACGAAGCTGGAGATCTCGACGATCCGCACCCCGGCCAGCGGCCGGGCGGGATCGGGACGGTCGGTCATGCGATCACGATATGGGGCGCGGTGCCACCGGCTCAGACGAGGTCGACGACGTCGGCGATCGACTCGAACACGCGACTGGGCCGGAACGGATAGCGCTCGATGTCGCCGCGGGTCGTGGAGCCGGTGAGCACCAGGATGGTCTCGAGGCCGGCCTCGATGCCGGCGACCACGTCGGTGTCCATGCGGTCGCCGATCATCACGGTGTCCTCGGAATGGGCCTCGATGCGGTTCAGCGCGCTGCGGAACATCATGGGGTTGGGCTTGCCGACGAAGTAGGGTTCGCGGCCCGTGGCCTTGGTGATGAGCGCGGCGACCGACCCGGTGGCGGGCAGCGGCCCCTCGGCCGACGGGCCGCTGACGTCGGGGTTCGTGGCGATGAAGCGGGCGCCGCCGAGTATCAGGCGGATGGCCTTGGTGATGGCCTCGAACGAGTACGTGCGGGTCTCGCCGAGCACCACGAAGTCCGGGCCGACGTCGGTCAGCGTGTAGCCGACGTGATGCAGCGCCGTGGTCAGACCGGCCTCGCCGATCACGTAGGCCGAGCCGCCGGGCAGCTGGTCGTGCAGGAAGGCCGCGGTCGCCAGCGCGGACGTCCAGATCGCCTCCTCGGGGACGATCAGCCCCGAGCGCGCCAGCCGGGCCGCAAGGTCGCGCGGCGTGAAGATCGAGTTGTTGGTGAGCACCAGGAACGGCCGCTGCTTGTCGGTGAGGGTCTGCAGGAACTCGGCGGCCCCGGGCAGGGCGTGGTCCTCGCGGACCAGGACGCCGTCCATGTCGGTCAGCCAGCACTGCGGTGTGGTGCGCATGCGGTCCAGTGTGTCAGGTGGCGCGCCGGGTCAGCGGACGACGACCGTCGACGGTTCGCGCGGCGAGCCGAGTGCGTCGCGGTGCGACGGCGGCGTGCGGCCGCCCTCGTCGGTGATCCCGTACCGGGCGGCGAGCTCGGCGCCGATCAGCGCGCGTCCACTGAGATCGTGCAGGTCGGGATCCCGGTACAGCGCGTCGATGACGTAGCCGGTGAACTCGGGGGTCTCGGCGTGCTCGGCGGTGCGCGCCAGCGCGTCGGGATGGCCGTCGAAGGCGCGGCGGAACTTCTCGGTGAGCAGGATGCCCATCCAGATCGACGCCGTCGCCACCGAGGTCCCCCTGAAGTCGACGGCCATGTCGGCGGCCATCTTGTCGACGCCCGCCTTCTGGGCTCCGTACGCGGGGCCGTGCATGTAGCAGACCGCGCCCGGGGACGACGTGAACGCGACGAGCCCGCGTGCGCTGCCCAGCAGCAGGGGCGCCGCGTGCCAGGACGCCACGTAGGCGGACCGCAGCCCCACGTCCAGTACGTCGCCGAGGTGGCGCGGTTTCTCCCAGAACGGCGCTGCGCCGGTCAGTTCGTCGTCGATCGACGCGACGTTGTTGACCAGTAGATTCAGCGACCCGCACTCGTCGGCGACCCGGGCGAACAGCGCCGCGACCTGGTCGTCGTCGCGGTGGTCCACCGCCACTGGGATGCCACCGGCGCCGTCGTCCGCCGCGGAGCGGCCGGTGCGGTAGACCCGCCACCCCGATCGGAGCAAAGCGGTGGCGATGCCGAGTCCGGCGCCGCGGCTCGCACCGGTCACGACGGCCGTGCGTGGGGGATCGGCGGGCACGTCTACTCCGGCAGGCGGAGTTCGGGCTTCTCGACCTCTTCGATGTTGACGTCCTTGAACGTGATCACCCGGACCTGCTTGACGAAGCGGGCGGGCCGGTACATGTCCCACACCCAGGCGTCGGCGAGTCGCAGTTCGAAGTACACCTCGCCGTCGGCGTTGCGCGGCACCATCTCGACGCTGTTGGCGAGGTAAAACCGTCGCTCCGTCTCGACGACGTAGCTGAACTGCCCCACGATGTCCTTGTATTCGCGGTACAGCGAGAGTTCCATCTCGGTTTCGTACTTCTCGAGATCTTCGGCACTCATCGGTTCAGCGGTCCTCCGGTCGGTGTGCGATCCATCTTCCCTCAGCTCGTCTCGGCGTGCTGCGTCGGCTCCTCGAGGAGCGACGTGTCGTCCCATTCGAGATCACGATCACCCAGCGTGATCTCCGTGAACCCCGTCTTCTCCCCGTCGCTTCGCTCGCCCCAGGCACCCGCCCGGCGCACGTTGATGAACGACCGGCGGTGCTCGCTGCAGGGCCCCAGCTCCGCCATCGCGGCGGTGTGCGTCGGCGTGCTGTACCCCTTGTGCAGGGCGAACCCGTAGCCCGGGTGGGTCTCGTCCATCGCGACCATCAGCCGGTCGCGGCTCACCTTGGCCAGCACGCTCGCCGCGGCGATGCACGCGGCCGCGGCATCGCCGCCGATCACCGGCAGCGATGGCATCGGCAGGCCCGGCACCCGGAACCCGTCGCTCAGCACGTACCCGGGCCGCACCGGCAGGCCGGCCACCGCGCGGCGCATGCCCTCGATGTTGGCGACGTGGACCCCGCGCCGATCCACCTCGGTCGAGGGGATGAACACGACGTGGTAGGCCAGCGCGTAGCGACGGATCAGCGGGAAGAGCCGCTCCCGCTCGCGTTCCGTCAGCTTCTTGGAGTCGTCGAGCGCAGCAAGGCTCTCCAACCGGTTCGGCCCGAGTACGCACGCGGCGACCACCAGCGGTCCGGCGCAGGCGCCGCGGCCGACCTCGTCGACACCCGCGACGGGGCCGAGATTGCCTCGGTACAGCGCGGATTCGAGCGTGCGCAGGCCCGATGACTTGCGGATCACCGTGCGCGGGGGCCAGGTCAGAGCCACGGGACTCTCAGTGCGACGTCTGCGGGTTCACGCTGGAGACCCCGCCCCACCGTCCGGGCGGCCAGGCGATGAATCGCGCCTTGCCGATGACGTTGTCGACGGGGACCGTGCCCGACTCCGGATCGCCGGTGCACAGCAGTCCGCGCTGCGCGTCGGCGGGCAGGTTGGTGCAGTGCGCCCGCGAGTCGGCCGAGTGCGTGCGGTTGTCGCCCATGACCCACAGTCTGCCGTCGGGGACCGTCACCGGACCGAACTCGTTGCCGAGGCAGGGGTAGACGGCGGGGTCGGCCATCATCGTCGTCGGGTCGAGGTAGGGCTCGTCGAGCTTCTTGCCGTCGACCGTGAGACCGGTGTTGGCGCGGCACTCGACGGTCTGACCGCCGGTCGCGATGATCCGCTTCACCAGGTCGTTCTCGTCCGGTGGCACGAATCCGACGAACGACAGCGCGTCCTGGACCACCTTGAGAGCGGGATTGTCGGAGCGGATCGACTTGTAGCCGATGTTCCAGGCCGGCGGCCCCTTGAAGACCACCACGTCGCCGGGCTCCGGCGACGTGAAGCGGTAGGTCATCTTGTCGACCATGATGCGGTCGCCCACGCAGCCCGGGCATCCGTGCAGCGTCGGTTCCATCGACTCCGACGGGATGAGGTACGGCCGCGCGATGAACGTCAGCATCACGTAGTACAGGACGATCGCGATCGTCAGCAGGATCGCCGCTTCGCGGATCGCGCCGCGCTTCTTCTTCGGCGGCTCCGCCTCGGTCGCGTCGTCGGTCTCTGGCGCGTCGGCGGCGTCAGCGGGTCCGGTCACGCCAACAGAGTAATCACGGCGGCGATCACGGCACGGGACGCGAGGCGCTCGTGGGTCAGCGCTTTTCCTTGATCTTGGCCTTCTTGCCGCGCAGCTCGCGCAGGTAGTACAGCTTGGCGCGACGGACGTCACCGCGGGTCACGACGTCGAGGTGATCGATGTTGGGCGAGTGCACCGGGAAGGTGCGCTCGACGCCGACGCCGTAGCTCTCCTTGCGGACGGTGAAGGTCTCGCGGACCCCGCCACCCTGGCGACGCAGCACGACGCCCTTGAAGACCTGGATGCGCTCCTTGGAGCCCTCGATGACCTTGACGTGCACGTTGACGGTGTCACCGGGGCCGAAAGTCGGGATGTCGTCGCGTAGCGACGTCTGGTCGACGAAGTCCAGCGTGTTCATCGGAGACACTTCCTTAGCATGTGGGCGTCGGTGCGGGTCGCTGGTCGCGACTCGGACACCGGGCCGATCTCGTGTGTACGTGTGAGGTGTATCCCGCGGCAGACCATGGCCCGTGAGCGAACCGAGCCCCGCAACCTGCGCGGACAACTGCTCAATTGTGCCAGACCGCCCCCCGCCGAGCGAAATCGCGTCGTCGGGTCCGCCGGACGGCCCTCGGCCGGGACGCGTGCACCGCACCCAAAGGTTAGGCTGGCTGAGCAGAGGTGTCGGGTCGAGGCGCGTCGTTCGCCGACGCCGCACCCCGCTCACCCGATGGTACGAGGAGGGACTGTGTCTCGGCGGCGGTCGACGTCATCACTGATCACCGCGGCGGTGCTGTCCGCCGCGCTGACGGTCGTGTCGGGCTGCGGCGCACGGGACTACGGAGATCCCGGACCCGCCCCCGGCGCACCGCCGCAGCTGACCGTCGTCGCTCCGCTCGGCAGCAAGGCGCCGCTGCCGGAGGCTCCCCCGGATCAACCCGCAGCCACCTTCACCGGACTCGCGGATCGCGAGCGGCAGGCCACCGCCGACGCCTCGGCCGAGGGTGCCGACATCAGCGTCGCCGTGCTGGACCGCAACACCGGACAGCTGGTGACCAACGGGAACGGCTCCGCGATCGCGATCGCGTCGGTGGTGAAGCTCTTCATCGCCGACGACCTGCTGCTGCAGGTGTCCAAGGGCCAGACCCAGCTGTCCCCCGCCGACCGGCAGCTGCTCGACGTCATGCTGCGCTCGTCCGACGACAGTGCGGCCGAGACGTTCTGGAACCGCAGCGGCGGCAGCGCGATCATCAATCGGGTGGTCGCCCGCTACGGCCTCGAGTCCACCCGGCCACCGAACAATGGGCGGTGGTTCAACACGATCAGCACCACCACCGACCTCGTGCGCTACTACGACATGATGCTGGCAGGCACCGGCGGACTGCCGCCCGAGCAGTCCAGCATCATCCTGTCCAACCTCGCGAACTCCACCCCGACGGCCCCGGACGGCATGGTGCCCGGCGGCGTCTATCCGCAGCGCTTCGGCATCCCCGAGGGGCTGCCCGGCGACCGCGTCGCGGTGAAGCAGGGCTGGATGTGCTGCGTCGGCTCGGACTGGATGCACCTGTCCACCGGCGTCATCGGTCCCGACCGGCGGTACGTGATGGCGATCAGTTCGATGGAGCCCGCGGACGCCGACGAGGCGCGCGAGACCATCACCAAGGCCGTCCGGACGATCTTCCCCGAGGGGCGCGTCTAGTCGAGCAGGTCGGGCCTGCGGTGGCGGGTCCGCTCGAGGGACTGTTCGTGTCGCCAGGCCCGCACCTTCGCGTGGTCCCCGGACAGCAGCACGGCGGGCACCTCGAGGTCACGCCAGCGGACCGGCCGCGTGTAGCTCGGCCCCTCGAGCAGACCGTCGTTGTCCACCGAGTGCGAGTCCTCGCGGTGAGACGCCGGGTTGCCGATGACGTCGGGCAGCAGCCGGACGACGGCCTCGATCATCACGAGCGCCGCGGACTCCCCGCCGTTGAGCACGTAGTCGCCGATCGACACCTCCTCGACCCGCATCCGGCGGGCCGCGTCGTCGACGACCCGCTGGTCGATGCCCTCGTAGCGGCCGCACGCGAACACCAGGTGCGGCTCGGTGGTCCACCGCTGCGCGTCGGCCTGCCGGAACGGCCGCCCCGCCGGCGTGGGAACCACCAGAAGCGTCTCGGCAGAACAGATCTCGTCGAGCGCGTCACCCCAGACCGGCGCCTTCATCACCATGCCGGGCCCGCCGCCGTACGGGGAGTCGTCGACGGAGCGGTGCACGTCGTGCGTCCAGCGACGCAGATCGTGGACGCCGAGTTCGATGAGACCCGACTCGATGGCCCGGCCCGGCAGCGCCTGCCGTAGCGGTGCGAGGTAGTCGGGGAAGATGGTGACGACGTCGATCCGCACGTCGCTCCTAGAGGTCTTCGATGTTCAGCAGACCGTCCGGCGGGTCGATGACGACGGTCTGATCCGACAGCGACACCGACGTGACGATGGCGCCGACGAACGGCACCAGGATCTCGGCGCCGGCCTCCGTGGTCACCGACAGCAGCTCCCCCGCGGCCGTGTGCAGCACCTCGGCCACCGTCCCGACGGCGTCACCGGCGACGGTCCGGACCCGCAGCCCCTCGAGCTGGTGGTCGTAGAACTCGTCGGGGTCGTCGATCGGAGGCAGGGTGCCGGAGTCGACGAGGAACAGCGTGCCGCGCAGGGCGTCGGCGGCGTTGCGGTCGGCGACGCCCTCGAGCCGGACGAGGAGACGGCCCGCGTGATCGCGCACCGACTCGATCACGAACTCGCGCTCGGGCCCGGTGCGACCGACTTTGCCGCGCAACGTACTTCCGGCGGTGAAGCGGGAGTCCGGGTCGTCGGTGCGGACGTCGACGACGACCTCACCGGTGACGCCGTGCGCCTTCGCGACCCGCCCGACGACGAGGTCCACAGACGTGCCGAACCTACTGGTCGGTGTCGACCACGTCGACGCGGATGCCGCGGCCACCGATGCCGGCGACCAGCGTGCGCAGCGCCGTGGCGGTCCGGCCGCCGCGACCGATCACCTTGCCCAGATCGTCGGGGTGCACGTGCACCTCGACGGTCCGGCCGCGGCGGTTGGTCACCAGGTCGACGCGGACGTCGTCCGGGTTGTCGACGATTCCGCGCACCAGGTGCTCGACGGCGTCGACGACGACCGTGCTCATTCGGCGGCGGGCGCGTCGGTCTCGGCGGGCGCGATCTCCGCGGCGTCGGCGGCGGCCTCGGGCGTCTCGCCCGCGGTGACCGGGGCGTCGCCCTCGGCGGCGTCGGCCTTCTTGGCGGGCGCCTTCTTCTTCTTCAGCGTGGTGGCGTCACCGGTCGGCGCGTCGTCGGCGGCGGCCAGGGCCGCGTTGAACAGGTCCAGCTTCGACGGCTTGGGCTCCTTGACCCGCAGCGTGCCCTCGGCACCGGGCAGGCCCTTGAACTTCTGCCAGTCGCCGGTGATCTTCAGCAGGGCGAGGACGGGCTCGGTGGGCTGCGCGCCGACGCTCAGCCAGTACTGCGCGCGCTCGGAGTCGATCTCGATGAGGCTCGGCTCTTCCTTCGGCTGGTACTTGCCGATGACCTCGATGGCGCGACCGTCGCGACGGTTGCGCGCATCGGCGACCGAGATGCGGTACTGGGGGTTGCGGATCTTGCCGAAGCGGGCGAGCTTGATCTTGACAGCCATGTCGAACTACTTCTCCTGTGCTTGCCGCGCTTGCAATTCAGCGACTCGAGCAGGTTGCCCGGTCCGGTTTTGCACTGCGCGTGTGACCGCCGCGCGGCTCATCGAGCGATTGGCTCGAACCGTGTCGCGGGGCAGACAGCCGCCCATTGTGCCAGAACGTCGTGGTCGGACGGAAATCGCCGGTCGGTCGGCTAGACGACCTTGTCGAAGCACTTGGTCTCGACGCGACGGGTCATCCGCCAGCCGTCCGCGGTCCGCGCGAACTCGTCGTCGTACCAGAGTCCGCAGAACATGATCTGCCCACCCGCATCCGGTGAGCCACCCAACACCATGGGGTTGAAGCACAGGATCCGCGACGTCGCGGTGTCCCCCGTGATCTTCACGTCGAAGTTGCCGATCAGGTGCGAGTACGCCGGGAAGTTGGGCAGCACGTCGGCCAGCCACTTCTTGACGTCGGGAAACGGGCCGTCGATGCCGCCCATCGCCCGGTAGTCGATGTAGGCGTCCGGGGTGAAGACGCGGTCGAGGTCGTCGAACCGGCGGGTGTCGATCGCCGTCGAGTAGTCGACCAGCAACTGCTGGATTTCGAGGCGGTCGGAGATCTCTTCGAGGCTCAGCACGCCACCAGTTGTACCGCCGGGCCCGCACCCCCGGCAGGTGAATGCGCGAGCGGCTCCGGCGGCCTAGGCCTGCGGCCCCTCGGCAGGCGGCCAGTGCTCGCCGAGCGACGCGTGCCCGGGCTCGGTGTGGTCGCCGCGGGACAGCGGCACCCACTGCTCGCTCGGCGCCGGCTGCCGCGACGACGGGAAGTCGCGCAGCTTGCCGGTGGGCTGGGCGTCCCACTTGGCGAACGTCAGCGGCGTCTGCATCCAGCAGTTCAGCAGGTTGTAGGTGGCCTCGAGCGAGTCCAGGTGCGTCCGCTCCCAGCCGTGGCTGCCGTCGAGCCCGAAGCCGACGAGTGCGGCACGGGTACCGGCACCGGCCTCGATCGCGGCGGCGGCATCGGAGCGGTAGTAGCGGAAGACGTCCCGCGCATACGGGATCTCGTGCTCGTCGGCGATCCGGCAGAGCTTGCGGGTGAGGTGGTAGTCGAACGGGCCGTGCAGGTCGGCCATCGGGATGGTCACGCCGTCCTCGATGGAGTGCTGCCCGGGCGCGCACACCGCGTTGTCGACCGAGATGAGCTCGGCGACGTCGGGCGGCAGGCCGTGGCTCGCACCGTGACCGACCTCCTCGGTGATGGTCACCATGATCGTGGTGCGGTGCGGCAGCACCAACTTCTTCTCGGTGACGCACTTCGCGAGCGCCAACGCGACGGCCACGCCCGCCTTGCCGTCGAGGTGCCGCGAGACGACGAAGCCGTCCTCGGTGAGTTCGGGGCTGGTGATGAACGCGACGAAGTCGCCGACGTGGAGGCCGAGCCTCTCGAGGTCGGCGCGCGAGGACACCTTGCGGTCGACCCGCACCTCGACGTGCTCCCAGTCGGTCGGCTGCGTGTCGATCTCGTCGCCGAACGCATGCCCACTGGCCTTGAGCGGCATGATCGTTCCGGTGATGAACGACTCGGGGTCGTCGGAGAAGATGCGCACGCGTGCGCCTGCGGCGAAGCGGGCGGAGAACGTGCCCACCGGGATCAGCTCGAGGCGGCCGTTGTCCTTCAGCTCGCGCACCATGCAGCCGATCGTGTCGGCGTGCACCACGATCGCCCGGTCGATGGTGTCCGACTCACCGGGCAACTCGGCGTTCAGCGCGCCGCGCCGGGTGAGCGTGAACGGCACGCCCATCTCGTCGAGGATGTCACCGATCAGCTGCATGACGGCGTCGGTGCGTCCCGACGGGCTGGGCGTCTGCAGCAGCGCGAGCAACGTGTCGACCATCCACGCGCGGTCATCCGCGGGCATGGCGGCGATTTCGGGCACAGTGCCTCCCTCTTCTTCTCAGAGAACCGTGACGTTACCCGTGCCCGGTCAGTTCTGATCCACCGGTCCGGGTTGCCACGCCCACGGGGTCGCAGCGGTGCGGGGGAACAGCAGGTCGACGAAAGCCTGTGCGGTGGGCCGAGGTTCGTGGTTGGCCAGGCCGGGTCGCTCGTTGGCCTCGATGAAGACGTACTCCTCCCCCTGCACCGACGGGACCATGAGGTCGATGCCGGTGACGGGGATGCCGATCGCGTCGGCAGCCTCCACCGCCACCTTGGCGAGCACGGGGTGGAGGTCGTCGGTGACGTCCCGGATGGTGCCACCGGTGTGCAGGTTGGCGGTGTGGCGAACCACCAGACGCTCGTTGGTCGGCAGGACGTCGTCGAGTTCCCACCCCCCGTCCCGGACGGTGTCCTCGGTGAGCGCGTCGACCGGGATGACGGACTCGCCGTGGGTGGCCGCGGCCCGTCGTCGACTCTGGGCCTCGACGAGCTGGCGGATGGTGTGCTTGCCGCTGCCCACCACCTCGGGGGGCCGCCGGATGGCGGCGGCGATGACCTTGCCGTTGATGACGACCAAGCGCAGATCCTCACCCTCGCAACGCTCTTCGACGATGACGTCGGGACAGTGCTTGGCGGCCCACGCCAGCGCGCGGTCCAGATCGTCGCGTGCGCTCACGCCGACGGTGATGCCGGCGCCCTGCTCGCCCCTGGCGGGCTTGACCACCACCGAGCCGACCTCGGCCATGAAGGCGTAGTCCTCGTCGTCGAACGTCGCCGTGCGTCCGAGCGGCACCCGGATGCCGGCGTCCGAGACCACCTTGCGGGCGACCCGCTTGTCGTCGCAGCGGCTCATGGCGACCGCATTGGTCAACTCGGACAAGGACTCCCGCGTGACGATGCTGGTACCGCCGTGCGTGAGACGCAGGTAGCCGCCCTTGCCGTCGAGCACCTCGACGGCGATCCCGCGCATGATGGCCTCGTCGGCGATGATGCGGGCGTAGGGGTTGAGTTCGGCGAGCCCCTCCCCCTCCTGGACGGGCGCGAACAGCTTCTCGTTGATCGCGTTCTTGCGCTTGATGCCGAGTGCGGGCACCCGCTCGAATCCCATCCGCTCGTACAGCGCGATGGCGCCCTCGTTGTCATGCAGCACCGACAGGTCCATCTGTGCGCGGCCGCGCTTCACGAACTCCTCGACCAGCGACCGGACGAGCAGGCCGCCGACACCGGGCCGGGAGATCGTCGGGTCGACGGCCAGGCACCACAGGCTCGACCCGTTCTCCTCGTCGGCGAACAGGTCGGCGTGGTCGATCCCGGTGACCGTGCCGACCACGGCACCGGTCTCGTCGTCGGTGGCCACCAGGTAGATCATGTGCGGCTCGGAGTGGCTGTTGTTCCACATCAGGTCCACGTCGGCGGGCACCATCCGGCACTGCACGTAGATGTGGTTGATCGCCGCGCAGTCCTCCTTGCTCTGGACCGTCCGCACGGACAGGCCCGGGACGTCCGGCGGACGGAACTCGCCGGGCCGCTCGAAGGTCAACCGGTAGGTGAAGCTCGGGTCGATGAAGAACTCGTGGGGGTGCAGGGCGACGAAGACGTGCGGGGCATCGAGGTACATCCCTATGTCACGGCGCCCGCTGGCCTCCGCGCGCAAGGCGTTGCCGAACTGGTCGGGGTCGGAGAAGGTCTGCCCGAAGACCAGCCGCCCCCAGCCGAGGTCCTGGACGACGCCCTGTTCGGCGTCGTCGTCGGACCCGCCCCGCGACGCCACGGTCAGGACACCCCGTCGACGTGGCGCGCCAACCACAGCTCCAGGAGGCCCAGCTGCCACAGCGGGTTCCCTCGCAGCGGGGTGAGGTTCCCGTTGGGATCGGCGAGCATGTCGTCGACGGCGCCGGTGGTGAACAGGTCGCGCGACCGCGCCGCGTCGCTGTGCAGGGCGTCGCGGACCAGGTCCAGGTAGGGCCCGGCCAGGTGCTTGAGGGCCGGCACCGGGAAGTAGCCCTTGGGCCGGTCGATCACCTCCGACGGGATCACCTTGCGGGCGGCCTCCTTCAGCACGCCCTTGCCGTCGAAGGCGGTCTTCAGCTCGGGCGGGCAGGTGGCCGCCAACTCGACGAGTTCGTGGTCGAGGAACGGCACGCGGCCCTCCAGGCCCCACGCCATCGTCATGTTGTCGACGCGCTTCACCGGATCGTCGACCAGCATGACGGTGGTGTCCAGGCGCAGCGCCCGGTCGGTCGCGGTTCCCGCGCCGGGGTGCGAGAAGTGCTGCAGCGCATAGTCACCCGATACGTCGTCGTCGAGACGCCACTGCGGCTGCAGCAGCCGGTTGACCGCCGCGTGGTCGCGGTCGAAGAACGCGGTGCGGTAGCGGGACAGGGCGTCCGCGGGATCGTCGTCGCGGGCGTGGGCCATCGGCGGGTACCAGTGGTAGCCGGCGAAGATCTCGTCGGCGCCCTGGCCGGACTGCACCACCTTGACGTGCTTGCTGACCTCTTCGGACAGCAGGTAGAACGCCACGCAGTCGTGGCTGACCATGGGCTCTGCCATCGCGCCGATCGCCCCGGTCAGCGACGGCAGCATGCGCGCGGTGTCGATCCTGATCTGGTGGTGGTCGGTGTCGAAGTGCCGGGCGATCACGTCGGAGTACTTGAACTCGTCGCCCTCCTCGCCGCCGGCGGCCTCGAAGCCGATCGAGAACGTCTGCAGGCCGTGCTGGCCGGCTTCGGCGAGCAGACCGACGATCAGGCTGGAGTCGAGCCCGCCCGACAGCAGACAGCCCACCGGCACGTCGGCGACGAGGCGACGCTCGACGGCCGTGCGCAGCGATGCGAGGATCGCGTCCTGCCAGTCACGCTCGGACCAGCCGGCCCGCTCCTCGGAGCGCTCGAACATCGGCTCCCAGTAGGTCTTCTCGCTGCGCGAGCCGTCGGGCTCGATGCGCATGAGCGTGCCGGGCGGCAGCTTGCGCACGCCCTTGAGGATGGTGTGTGGCGGGGGCACCACCGAGTGGAAGCTCAGATAGTGATGCAGCGCAACGGGATCGAGGTCGGTGTCGACGCCGCCGGCGGCGACCAGCGCGGGCAGTGACGAGGCGAAGCGCAGTGCGCCGGTGCCGTTGCCCTCCGACACCTCCGACCAGTAGAGCGGCTTGATGCCCAGCCGGTCGCGCGCGAGAAGCACCCGGCCGCTGTCGGTCTCGGTGACCGCGAACGCGAACATGCCGAACAGGTGGTCGACGACGCGCTCACCCCACTCCTTATAGCCCTTGAGGACCACCTCGGTGTCGCTGTGGGAGAAGAAGCGGTATCCCTTGCCGAGGAGTTCGCGGCGCAGCTCGGGATAGTTGTAGATGCAGCCGTTGAACGCGACGGTGAGGCCGAGTTCCGGATCGTGCATGGGCTGGTGGCCGTGGCTGGACAGGTCGATGATCGCGAGTCGGCGGTGACCCATCGCGATGCCGTCGTTCGACCACATGCCCGAGCTGTCCGGACCGCGCGGGACCATGGCGTCGGTCATGGCGGCGACGGCCGCGAGATTGGCCGCGCGCCCCCTGGCGATCTCGCCGGCGATGCCGCACATGAACTGGTCCACCTCTCGTCATGGGGCGACGGAGTGCAATGACGTCCTCGATCAAGATCGTCACCCGCGCCGCACGAATAGCCCCTGATTCATGCCACCAAACACGACGGTCGTCACACCCGGGCGGCCGGGATAGGCTCCTGTGCCCATGGGCAAGTATGCGACCGCGCTCCTCGGCTGTCTTGTCGGCGTCGGCCTCGTGCTGGCACCGGTGACGTCCGCCGACGTCGACGTGGCACCCGTCGGAGCCGTCCCGATCGCGGACGGACCGGCACCCGCGTGGATCCTCGCCGACATGGACACCGGACAGATCCTCGCTGGTCGCGACCAGTACGTGACGCATGCACCGGCCAGCACGATCAAGACGCTGCTCGCGCTGGTAGCCCTCGACGAACTGCCGCTCGACGCCACCGTGGTCGCCGATGCCCACGACACCGACGTGGAGTGCAATTGCGCGGGCGTCGAGGCCGGCCGCACCTACACCACCCGGGAACTGCTCGACGGGCTGCTGCTGGTCTCGGGCAACGACGCCGCCAACACCCTGGCGCACATGCTGGGGGGAACCGACGCCGCGGTGGCGAAGATGAACGCGAAGGCCGCGGCGCTGGGGGCAGCGGCGACGCGGGCGGGATCGCCGTCCGGACTCAACGGTCCCGGCATCGACGGCTACACGACACCGCACGACCTGGCGCTGATCTTCCGGTCCGCACTCGCCAACCCCGCGTTCGCCGCGATCACCGGTTCGCCGAACGCGCCGTTCCCCGGCAAGGCCGGCCCCGTCACGCTGGTCAACCAGAACGAGATGCTGTTCCGCTATCCCGGCATGATCGGCGGCAAGACCGGTTTCACCGACGTGGCACGCAAGACCTTCGTCGGCGCGGCTCAGCGGGACGGCCGCCGCCTGGTGGTCGCGATGATGTTCGGCCTGGTGAAGGAGGGCGGACCCACGTACTGGGATCAGGCCACCAGCCTGTTGGACTGGGGCTTCGCGCAGAACCGATCGGCGAGCATCGGCGTCCTCTAGCGACCCGAGACCTGACGGAGACCCGAACGAGTCCTGGGATCCGTAGCGTCGGCGACCGTGCCGGCCCGCGATCGACGAGAGCATCGCGGGCGACTCCTGACGGCGGCGGCGCTCGCGCTGACCCTCACCGTGCTCTGCGCCACCGCCGCCGCATCGGCGCAGCCCGCCGTCGAGCCCGCCGCGGCCATCGCCGACGGTCCCGCCAAGGCCTGGCTGGTCGCCGACCTGGACACCGGCGCCGTGCTGGCGGCCAAGGACCCAAACGGCTCGTACGCACCGGCGAGCACCATCAAGGTGCTGCTCGCGATGGTCGTGGTCGACAATCTCAAGCCCGGCGACTTCGCCCGCGCGAACGCCTCCCACGGCCGGGTCGAGTGCTCGTGCGTCGGCCTCACCCCCGGGCAGCCGTACACCACCCGCCAACTGCTCGAGGCGCTGCTGATGGTCTCGGGCAACGACGCGGCCACGATGCTGGCCGACATGCTCGGCGGCCAGCGGGTCGCGGTCGCGGCGATGAACCGCAAGGCCGCCGCCCTGGGCGCCCGCAGCACGCGCGCGTCGTCGCCCTCGGGCCTCGATGGGCCCGGCTGGGAGTCGGTCACGACACCTCGCGACCTCGCGGCGATGTTTCGCGCGGCGCTGGGCTATCCGTTGATCGCGCAGATCCTGCGTCAGCCGTCGGCCGCGTTTCCCGGCAAGACCATCAGCGCCCAGAACGAACTGCTCAGCCGGTACCCCGGGGACCTCGGCGGCAAGACCGGGTTCACCAACCTGGCCCGCAAGACCTACGTCGGCGCCGCACAGCGCGGGAACCGCCGCCTCGTCGTGGTGCAGATGTACGGGACGGGTGATCTGTACGGCCAGGCGACCGACCTGCTCGACTGGGGATTCGCCCAGGCCTGAGGAGCCCCGGCGGCGGACGCGTCAGCCGCGATCGGTACCGAGTTCGGCGAACGCCCGCACCGGGAAGGTGCCGAACCCCTCGATGGCGGGCGGCGCGGCGGTGAACCGGGCGCCCCGCGGTGGCACGGCGCCGAGATTGGCGAGGTGCTCGACCACGTGGACCCCCGCGCCGAGCAGCAGGGTGTGGGCGGGCCGTTCGCCGCCGGATTCGGTGTCGTCGATGTTCACCGAGTCGATGCCCACCAGGACCGCGCCGGCGTCGATCAGGTACTGGGCGCCCTCTCCCGTCAGGAACGGCGCTCCCCTGCCGTAGTCCTCGGTGCCGAACAGCCGGTCCCATCCGGTGTGCAGGAGCACCGCCGCACCGCGGACGTCGCGGTCCGCGAACGTCTCGGCCGCGATGCCGCGCCGGTCGGCGGTCCAGGCGTCGGTGAGGTGGAAGACCTCGGCGGGCAGGCCGACCAGCGTCGCCAGGTCGAGGCCCGCGAGATCCGGGCCGTCGGCGTACCGGTGGAACGGCGAATCGAGGTACGTGCCGGTGTTGCCGATCATCGTGATGACGTCCATCGCGAACTCGGTGCCGGGCGCGTACCTACTCCTCGAGTCCGCACGGGTCAGATGCGGGGTGATCACCGGCGCGGGCAGACCGGGGTAGGTGATCAGGCCGGCCCGGATCGGGTGGCTGAGGTCGACGACCCGTCGCCCGGTCGCGGCGTCCTCGGGCGGGGTGTGGGCACGTTCGTTCGACATGTCGACGAGCGTAGGGAACCGGTGGCGGCGGAGGGAGGCCACCACGGCAGCCGCGACGCAACTAAGGTCACCCTAAGTTCGAGCACCCAGGAGGCGACCGTGACCGACCAGCGCGACTTCTCACTGATCGTCGCCTACGGCACCGACATGGGGAACTCGGAGGACGCCGCGATGACGCTCGCCGAGGGCGCCACGGCGGCGGGCATCCCGGCCGAGGCCGTCGAACTCAACCAGGTCGACGTCGCCGACCTCGCGACCGCCACCCACTTCGTGGTCGTGTGTTCGACGTTCGGCGAGGGCGAGTTCCCCGACAACGCCCTGCTGTTCTGGGAGGCGCTCGCCGCGGACGACGCCGAACGCCTCGAGCACCTCGGCTTCGCCGTACTGGCCCTGGGTGACACCTCCTACGAGTTGTTCTGCAATGCAGGCAAATTGCTCGACGAGCGGCTCGAGGCGCTGGGCGCCACGCGCCTCGTCGACCGCGTGGACGTCGACGGCTTCTACGAACAACCCGCCGCGGCGTTCACGACCGACGTGGTCAAGCAGCTGCAGGCTGCGCAGTCCGGGCCCTCCCCCGCGGCTGCCGTCGTCGACGCCGGACCGTCGACCCGCGACCGGCACCTCCCCGTCGACGCCCGCCTGTCGGTGAACCGGCTGCTGAACTCCCCGGACTCCGACAAGGAGGTCCGCCACTACGAGGTGGACGTGGCGGGACTCGGAATCGCCTATGAGGCCGGTGATTCGCTCGCCGTCCACGCGACCAACGACCCCGCCCTGGTGGAGCTGCTGCTCGCGGCGCTGGGGGTCGGACGCGACGACACCGTTCCCGGGCACGACGAACCTCTGGGGGTGCTGCTCACCGAGCGGCTGGAGATCCGCACGCCGTCGCGGGCGCTGCAGGACGTGGCGGGCATCGCCGGCTACGGCGAGGACGTCCTCGACCTGGTGCTGCGCGGCGGACTGACGGCGGAGCAGGTCGTCGATTGCCTGCGGCCCCTACAGTTTCGGGACTACTCCATCGCGTCGAGCCCGCTCGCGCACCCCGATCACGTCCACCTGACCGTGGCCACCGTGCGGTACGCGGCCGCCGACCGCAGACACGGTGGCGTGGCGTCCACGTTCCTCGCCGAGCGGGGCGAGACGCTGCGCGTGCACCTGCGGCCCAACCACCAGTTCCGGCTGCCCGCCGACGACGTCCCGATCATCATGATCGGCCCGGGCACCGGCATCGCCCCGTTCCGCGCCTTCCTGCAGCATCGACGGGCCACCGGGGCGCGCGGGCGCTCCTGGTTGTTCTTCGGCGACCGGCGGCGCAGCACCGACTTCCTCTACGGCGAGGAGCTGAAGGCGTTCTCGGCCGCCGGCACGCTCACCCGGCTGGACCTCGCGTTCTCCCGCGACGGCGCCGACGGTGACCCGAAGACGTACGTGCAGCACCGGATGTCCGAGCACGCGGACGAGTTGTTCGGGTGGCTGAGCGACGGCGCACACGTGTACGTGTGCGGGGACGAGAAGCGGATGGCGAAGGACGTCGACGCCACGTTGCGCGACGTCGTCGGCAGGCACGTCGGTGCCGGCGCCGCCCATGCCTACGTCAACGACCTCATCCGGTCGCACCGCTACGTGCGTGACGTGTACTAGCCGAACACCTTGCCGCGCAGCATGATCAGCGCCGGATGGTCGAGGACGCCACCGCGGCGCGGGTCGTCGGCGTAGCACACCAGGTCGGCGGACGCGCCGTGCTCCAGGGCCGGCCTGCCGAGCCACCGCCGGGCGTCCCAGCACGCGGCGCCCAGCGCCTCGGTGGGGGTCAGACCGACGCCGCGCAGCGCCTGGACCTCGTCGGCGATGCGGCCGTGCGCGATCATGCCGCCGGCGTCGGTCCCCGCGAAGACCGGCACGCCGGCGTCGTGCGCGGCGGCCACCCGCTGGTGGCAGGTCGCGTACAGGTCGCGCATGTGCTTCGCGTAGGTCGGGTACTTCGCTGCGCCGTCGGCGATCCCGGGAAAGTTGTCGATGTTGATCAGCGTCGGGACCAGTGCCGTGCCGTGCTCGAGCATCAGCGGGATCACGTCGTCGGTGATGCCGGTACCGTGCTCGATGCAGTCGATGCCCGCCCCGATCAGGCCGGGCAGAGCGTCCTCACCGAACACGTGCGCCGTCACACGCGCGCCCTCCGCGTGGGCCGCGTCGATGGCGGCCTTCAGGACGCCGTCGGACCACAGCGGCGCGAGATCGCCTGCGCTGCGGTCGATCCAGTCACCGACCAGCTTGACCCAGCCGTCCCCGAGCCGGGCCTGCCGGGCGACGGCCTCGGGCAGCAGCGACTCGTCCTCGAGGTCGATCGGCACACCGGGCAGGTAGCGCTTGGGCCGCGCGATGTGTCGGCCGGCGCGGATGATGCGCGGCAGGTCGTCGCGGTCGTCGAGGCTGCGGGTGTCCACGGGTGAGCCGGCGTCGCGCAGCAGGAGTGCGCCGCGGTCGCGTTCGGTCCTGGCCTGGTCGACGGCCTCGTCGAACTCGACGGCGCCGCCGGGACCGAGCCCCACGTGGCAGTGGGCGTCGACCAACCCCGGGATGATCCAGCCGTCGTCCCCGTCGGCGCCGAACACCGTCTCCGCGTGGGCGATCGGGTCGGCGCTCAGGACGCCGTCGTGGATCCACCACTGCACGGGCTCACCGTCGGGGAGACCCCGACCGCGGACGTGCAGCGCAGTCATCGCCTACTTCTGGCCGGGGAACTTCAGCTTCGACAGGTCGAAGTCCGCCAGGCCCGGCGGCAACTCGTCGAGACCCTTGGGCATGTTGGACAGGTCCGGGAATCCGGCGGGCATGCCACCGACGCCCAACGGGTTCTGGACCTTCGGCGGCGTCGGCCCCCGGTTGCCCTTCTTCTTGCCCGCCTGCTTGTTCTTGCCCTTCGCGGCCTTGCGCGTCGATCCCTTGCGGCCGAACGGCATTCCCATCTGGCCGGCCATCTGGGACATCATCTTGCGGGCCTCGAAGAACCGGTCGACCAGCTGGTTGACCTCGGAGACCGCGACACCGGACCCGTTGGCGATGCGCAGCCGGCGCGACGCGTTGATGATCTTCGGATCGGCGCGCTCCTGCGGCGTCATGCCGCGGATGATGGCCTGCACGCGGTCGAGCTGGCTGTCGTCGACGGCGGCCAGCGCGTCCTTCATCTGACCGGCGCCGGGCAGCATGCCCAGCAGGTTGCCGATCGGGCCCATCTTGCGGATGGCCAGCATCTGCTCGAGGAAGTCCTCGAGGGTGAGTTCGCCCGACCCGATCTTCGCGGCGGCGGCCTCGGCCTGATCGGCGTCGAAGACCTGCTCGGCCTGCTCGATGAGCGACAGCACGTCGCCCATGCCGAGGATGCGGCTGGCCATGCGGTCCGGGTGGAAGACGTCGAAGTCCTCGAGCTTCTCACCGCTGGAGGCGAACAGGATCGGTACGCCAGTGACCTCGCGGACCGACAGCGCGGCACCGCCGCGGGCGTCGCCGTCGAGCTTGGTCAGCACGACGCCGGTGAACCCGACGCCCTC
Source organism: Mycobacterium sp. PTI7 (assembly GCF_056679845.1). Classification (NCBI taxonomy): domain Bacteria; kingdom Bacillati; phylum Actinomycetota; class Actinomycetes; order Mycobacteriales; family Mycobacteriaceae; genus Mycobacterium; species Mycobacterium sp. PTI7. Next base: position 1,138,241 of record NZ_CM155252.1, on the reverse strand, counting down.
GCGGAACGCGTCGGCGGTCGTGACGGCGTCCTGGCCGATCATGGCGTCGAGGACGAACAGCGTCTCGTCGGGGTTGACCGCGTCCCGGATGGCTCCGGCCTGCTTCATCAGCTCTTCGTCGATGCCCAGGCGGCCCGCGGTGTCGACGATGACCACGTCGAAGTGCCGCGCCTTGGCCTCGGCCAGACCGGCGGCGGCGACCTCGACGGGGTTGCCCACCGTCATGTGCTCGATGGTCTCGCCGCCCGGCGACACCCCCGGGTGCGGCGCGAACACCGACACCCCGGCGCGCTCGCCGACGATCTTCAGCTGGGTGACCGCACCCGGGCGCTGCAGGTCACATGCGACCAGCAGCGGGGTGTGACCGTGCGCCTTCAGCCACTTGGCGAGCTTGCCCGCCAGCGTCGTCTTGCCGGAGCCCTGCAGGCCCGCGAGCATGATGACCGTGGGCGGCGTCTTCGCGAATCGCAGCGTTCGGGTCTCGCCACCGAGGATGCCGACGAGTTCCTCGTTGACGATCTTGACGACCTGCTGAGCCGGGTTGAGCGCGCCGGAGACCTCCGCGCCCTTGGCTCGCTCCTTGATGCGGGCGATGAAGTTGCGGACGACGGGCAGCGAGACGTCGGCTTCGAGCAGCGCAAGGCGGATCTCGCGGCCGGTGGCGTCGATGTCGGCGTCGGTGAGACGCCCCTTGCCACGCAGGCCGGAGAGCGCCCCGGTCAACCGGTCGGAGAGGGATTCGAACACCCGACCAGACTAACCTCGTCTCGGCCCTCAGCTGGCCTCGGACACCTTCTTGACGGGCGGCGGCGCAGGCAGCACGGCATACAGGTCTCCCTCGAGCGCCACCCTCGCGTCGGCGTCCCATTCCGAGTCGGCCGGGACGACGAGGCCGAACACGTCGACGACCGACGATCCCAGCGTGGTGACCTTGGCCCACGCGATGTCCAGGCCGTCGCGCTCGATCGCCGCGGTGAGCCGTGCCAGCAGGCCGGCCCGGTCGGTGCTGCGGATCTGCACCACCGGTCGGCTCTCGGCAGAACCCGCCGCCGGATCGTCGACCCAGAGGATCCGCGGCGGCGCGAGCGCCGGATTGCCGGGCACCGCCGCGGGCACGTCGCCGGCCCGCGTGGTGGTGGTCAGGGCGGCGTCCGCATCGCGCTGCTCGAGCGCGCCGATGACGTCGAGGTCGCCCGCCAGCGCCATGATGAACTGCTGGCGCAGCAGGTCCGCCCCGGGCGGCGTGCCGAACCGCGGCGACACCACGAACGTGTTGATGGCGGTCCCGTCGTGGCTGTTGACCGACGCCGAGTGCACGCGCAGCGAGTTGAGCGCCAATATGCCCGCGGCCTTCGATAGCAGCCCGCGCTGGTCGGCGGCGATCATCGTCACCTGGTAGACGTGGGCGTCGGCGGTCACCAGGTCGACGTGCACGCCGCCCTGCGCCGCCAGCTCCAGGTAGCGCGGTTCGATCGGATCCGGGTGCGGCAGCGGCTCCCCCGCCATGACCAGGCGGCACCGCCGCACCAGGTCGCCGATCAGCGAGGCCTTCCACTCACCCCATACCCCCGGGCCGGTGGCCAGGGAGTCGGCTTCGGCGAGCGCGTGCAGCAGTTCCAGGAGCACGGAGTCGCCGCCGAGGGCGTCGACGACGGCCGAGATGGTGACGGGGTCCTGCAGGTCGCGGCGCGTCGCCGTCTCGGGCAGCAGCAGGTGGTAGCGCACCATCTTGGACAGCAGGTCGACGTCGTGGTCCCACAGCCCCAACCGGGTGCCGATCTGGGTGGCGAGGTCGGCGCCGATCACGCTGTGGTCGCCGCCGCGCCCCTTGCCGATGTCGTGACAGAGCGCGCCGAGCACCAGCAGGTCGGGCCGTGACACGCGGGTTGTGAACGCGCTTGCGCGCGAGACGGTTTCGACGAGGTGACGGTCGACGGTCCAGATGTGCACGACGTCGCGGGGCGGCAGGTCGCGAACCGCGCCCCATTCCGGGAACAGCCGGCCCCACAGTCCGGTGCGGTCCAGCGCCTCGACGGTCGACACGGTGGCCGGGCCCGCGGCCAGCAGCACCAGGAGGTCCTTGAGCGCCTGGCGCGGCCACGGGGTGCGCAGTTCGGGGGCGTCCTCCGACAGCCGGCTCAGCGTCGACGACGCCATCGGCAGCCCGGTGATCGCCGACGCGGCGGCCACGCGCAGGATCAGGCCCGGGTCGCGGGCGGGCCGGGCGCCCTTGGCGAGGATCACCTCGCCGTTGAACTCGACGACGCCCTCGTCGAGGGGTCGGCGGATGGGACGGCGCAACGCGGCGAAACCCCGGCGCGGCAACGCGTTCGACGCCGTCCGCAGTCCTGCGTCGACGTAGTAGCTGATGGTGCGTGCGGCGTCGGACAGCGTGCGAGCCAGGTCGAACCGGTCGCCGATGCGCAGCGCGGCGCCGATCTCGTCGGCGTACTGGGCCAGCAGCATCTCGCGTCCGCGGCCAGACGTCCGGTGCAGTTCGGTGCGCACGTTGAGTAGTGCGAGGTGCGCGTCGCCGAGCGTTCCGGTGGGCGACGCGAGCAACGTGCTGGGATACACGTCGGCCAGCTGGGCGATCGCCAGCGCATTCAGCAGCTGGACGTCGCGCAGGCCGCCGCGGCCGTTCTTCAGGTCGGGCTCGGCACGGTGGGCGATCTGACCGCTGCGCTGCCACCGCGCCTCGGCGTGCGAGACCAGTTCCTCGAAGCGCGGGCCGATGCCGGTGCGCCACTGCCTGCGGGCGCCGCCGACGAGCAGCGCGGACAGATCGGCGTCGCCGGCGATGTGCCTGGCGTCGAGCATCGCCAGGCCGGCGGAGATGTCCTCGCCGGCCACCTGCAGCGCCTCGGGAACCGTGCGGACACTGTGGTCGATGTGAATGTTGGCGTCCCACAACGGATACCACAGCAGTTCGGCCACCTGGGTGACGACGTCGCGCGGCATGTCGTCGTGGATCAGGGTGAGATCGAGGTCGGAGTACGGCAGCAGTTCGCCGCGGCCGAGACCACCCGTGGCGACGATCGCGAAGCCACTGGTGGGGGTGATGCCGATCTCGGTGGCCTTGGTGGTGAGCCAGAATTCGTGCAGGTCGAGCAGCGCGTCGCGCAGCGCCGCCGAGTCGAGTCGATGGGCACTGCCGTTCAGCAGTTGCCCGGCCGCCTTGGCGAGATCGTGTGCCGGACGCGACGATCCCGCCGGCGGAGCCTCCCAACGAGAGGCCCCGGCGGCGGGATCTGGTGTCTGCTTGTTCATCTCGGCCCTTCCCCGGACGTGCGGTCAGTTGTCGCTCGGTGCGCGTCCGGGAGACGGCGCGGGAGAATCAGATGGCGTCGGTTCCCCGCTCGCCGGTGCGCACGCGCACCACCGTGTCCACGGAACTGACCCAGACCTTGCCGTCACCGATCTTTCCGGTGCGCGCGGCCTGGACGATGACGTCCACCACCTTGTCGACGGCCGAGTCGTCCACCAGCACCTCGACCCGAACCTTCGGGACGAAGTCGACGGAGTACTCCGCACCGCGGTAGACCTCGGTGTGGCCCTTCTGCCGTCCGTAACCCTGAACTTCGCTGACGGTCATTCCGAGGATGCCGGTCTGCTCCAGACCGGTCTTCACGTCCTCGAGTGTGAACGGCTTGACGATCGCAGTGATCAGCTTCATTTAGTCGATCCCTTCCAAAGACACAGTCGATTGTTCCCGATCAAGCGAGTTCATAAGCAGTTTCCGCGTGCTCGGTCTCATCGATGCCGGTGTCCTCGGACTCCCTGTCGATCCGCCAGCCCAGCGGCTTGACGACGAACGCGATGATCACGGTCATGATGCCGGTGAAGATGACCGCCGACAGCGCGATCACGATCTGCACCACGAGTTGCTTCGCGTCGCCGCCGTAGAGCAGGCCCGGTGACCCGTCGGCGGAGTAGGCCAGGAAGCCGATGCCGATGGTGCCCCACAGTCCGGCGACCAGGTGGACGCCGACGACGTCGAGCGAATCGTCGTAGCCGAACTTGTATTTCAGGCCGATGGCGAGTGCGGAGAGCACACCGGCCACCGCACCGAGGCCCAGCGACCCGATGGGGGTCAGGGCACCGCACGCCGGGGTGATGGCGACCAGGCCGGCGACCACACCGGATGCCGCGCCCACGCTGGTGGCGTGTCCGTCCCGGAGGCGCTCGACGACCAGCCAGGACAGCATGGCCGCCGCGGTGGCCGCGGTGGTGTTCACCCACACCTGACCGGCGATCATGTCGGCCGCACCCTCCGAGCCGACGTTGAAGCCGAACCAGCCGAACCACAGGATGGCGGCGCCCAGCATCACGAAGGGGATGTTGTGCGGACGGAATGCGGTCTTGCCGAAGCCCGCTCGCTTGCCGAGCAGCAGCGCCAGGACCAGACCCGCCATGCCGGCGTTGATGTGCACCACGGTGCCACCGGCGAAGTCGATGGGCGCCACGTTGGCCGCGCCCTCCTCGTCGACGCCGAACAGCTTGGCGGCGATGCCCTTCTCGCTACCCGACAGCAGGCCGCCGCCCCACACCATGTGCGACAGCGGGAAGTACACCAGGGTCACCCAGATGCCGCCGAACAGCATCCACGTCCCGAACTTCATGCGCTCGGCGACCGAACCGCTGATGAGCGCCACCGTGATGACGGCGAAGGTCAACTGGAACGCCACCCACACGATCGCGGGCACGGTGCCGAAGCCGCCGAGCACGTAACCGGTCTGGCCGTCGGCGAGTTCCTTGGTCTCGAGCAGTTGGCTCACGCCGAACAGCGAGAACGGATTGTCGAAGATCCCCGCGATGTCACTCTCGCCGGTGTGCGCCGAGGAGAACGACATCGAGTAGCCCCACAGCACGTAGATGACGCTGACCAGCCCCATCGAGCCGAACGACATCATCATCATGTTCAGGACGGACTTCTGGCGGGACAGGCCGCCGTAGAAGAACGCCAGGCCCGGCGTCATGAACAGCACCAACGCGGCCGAGGTGAGCACCCAGGCCGTATCGCCGGCACTCAGCATGCCGTCGCCCGCACCGAATGGCGCGAACATCTCGTCTGGTAAGGCTAAGAGCACTTTGTGTGAACCTCCTTGGGAAGTGCGCCGACGTGAATCGGCCTCCCGAAGAGACTCCGACGCCGTCGTTTCATCGGTGAATCGCAGGTGTTTCGCCGACGTGAACGGATCGGCCCCACCTGTTACACCTGTGTTTCCCCACGGCGAACGGTGGTAGAAGCGACCGCGCCGGCCCCTAGCCGAGCAACGCGTCGACGAACGCCGCGGGCTCGAACGGGGCAAGGTCGTCGGGGCCCTCGCCGAGCCCGACGAGCTTCACCGGGACGCCGAGTTCCTGCTGCACGCGAAAGACGATTCCGCCCTTGGCCGTACCGTCCAGCTTCGTCAGCACCACGCCCGTGATGTCCACGACCTCGGCGAACACCCGTGCCTGGGGCAGGCCGTTCTGGCCGATCGTCGCGTCGAGCACCAGCAGAACCTCGTCGACCTCGGCCCGCTTGCCGACCACGCGCTTGACCTTGCCGAGTTCGTCCATCAGGCCGGTCTTGGTGTGCAGGCGGCCCGCGGTGTCGATGACGACCACGTCGGCGCCCGAGGCGATGCCGCGGTCGACGGCGTCGAACGCGACCGACGCCGGATCGGCGCCCTCGGGGCCGCGGACGACGTCGGCGCCCACGCGCGACGCCCAACTCTGCAACTGGTCGGCGGCCGCGGCACGGAACGTGTCCGCCGCCCCCAGCACGACGCGCCTGCCGTCGGCGACCAGTACGCGCGCCAGCTTCCCGACGGTGGTCGTCTTACCGGTGCCGTTCACACCGACGACGAGCAGCACCGACGGCTTGTCCTCGTGCGGCAGCGCCCGGATCGACCGGTCCATCTCGGGATACAGCTCGGAGATCAGCACGTCGCGCAGGACGGCACGGGCGTCGGCCTCGGTGCGCACGGTGCTGCTGGCCATCCGCACGCGCAGCGCCGCCACCACGGACTGCGTGACGACGGGGCCGAGGTCGGCGATCAGCAGGACGTCCTCGATGGCCTCCCAGGAGTCCTCGTCGAGATCGCCGCCACCGAGCAGGCCGAGCATGCTGCGGCCGAGGGCTCCCTGGGACTTGGACAGCCGGCCGCGCAGCCGCTCGAGCCGGCCCTCGGCGGGCTCGATGCCCGACAGGTCGACGGTGGGCTCGGCAGGCGGTTCGGGCTCGACGGTCTCGGGCTCTACGGTTTCGGGCTCGAGGACGGGCTCGTCGGTCTCCGGCTCGAGGACGGGTTCGACGGTCTCGGTGGGCTCCGCGGGGGTCGCGGGCGGTTCGGGCTCGACCTCGACGGGGTCGGGCAGCCGCACGTCGGCGATGGGCCGCTTGGGTGCGTCGCGCGGGACGGTGGCGTCGTCGCCCACCGCGGGCAGACCGCTGGTGTCGAGCCGGGGACGCCGCGGCGGTGTGGGGCGCTCCGCGGGGGCCGTCGGCGCCGACTGGCTGAACGTGATCCCCGTCGACGCCGTGTAGCCGCCCGACTTGTCGAGCTGGGTGGTCGTGTCGGGGGCCGACAGGCTGATCCGTCGCCGGCGATAGCGGAGCAGTCCGACGACGAGGGCGACGATGAGCAGGATCGCGACGACCGCGATCGCGATCCACACGCCTAGAGGCAGTATCTCGGTCACGGCGTCATTGTCTCAGGGGGCGGTGATCGTGACGACCACCGGTGACCCCGGCCCGCGTCACCCGGTGGCCGCGGGCAGTTCGTGACCCCGCATCCGCTGCGAGATCACCTGCGTGATGCCGTCGCCCTGCATCGTCACGCCGTAGAGCGCGTCGGCGATCTCCATCGTCGGCTTCTGGTGGGTGATGACGATCAGCTGTGACCGCTCCCGCAGCTGCTCGAAGAGCCCCAGCAGCCGGCGCAGGTTGACGTCGTCGAGCGCGGCCTCGACCTCGTCCATGATGTAGAACGGCGACGGGCGGGCCCGGAAGATCGCCACCAGCATCGCCACCGCGGTCAGCGACTTCTCGCCGCCGGACAGCAGCGAGAGCCGCTTCACCTTCTTGCCGGGCGGGCGGGCCTCGACCTCGATGCCCGTCGTCAGCATGTCGTCGGGGTTGGTCAGCAGCAGCCTGCCCTCGCCGCCCGGGAACAGTGACGCGAACACGCCGGTGAACTCCCGCTCGACGTCGGCGTAGGCCTCGGCGAACACCTGCAGGATGCGGTCGTCGACGTCGGCGATCACGTCGAGCAGGTCCTTGCGGGCGGCCTTCACGTCCTCCAGCTGGGTCGACAGGAAGTTGTAGCGCTCCTCGAGGGCCGCGAACTCCTCGAGCGCCAGCGGGTTCACCCGGCCCAGTTCGGCCAGTTCGCGTTCGGCCTTCTTGGCGCGCCGCTCCTGGGTGGGGCGGTCGAACGGCATGGGCGCCGGTTCGGTCACCTGCTCGCCGCGCTCGCGGGCCTGCTCGTACTCGGCCATCTCGAGTTCCGACGGCGGCAGCGAGGTCTGCGGCCCGTACTCGGCGACCAGGTCGGCGACGGCCATGCCGAACTGCTCGAGCGCCTGGGCCTCGAGCTGTTCGATGCGCAGCGCGGCCTGGGCCTTGGCGACCTCGTCGCGGTGCAGCGCGTCGGTGAGGGCGTTGAGCCGGGTGGTGAGTTCGGTGGTCTCGGCGCGCGACCGGGTCAGCCCCTCGGCGCGGACCTTGCGCTCCTCGGCGAGGTGGTCGCGGGTGCGGGAGGCGACCGCGACGGCCTCGGCGAGCCGCGCCGCGACCAGCCGACCCGACTCCTCGACGGCGGCGGCCACCTTCGACGCCTGCTCGCGGGCCTGCTGGGCGCGTTGGGCCCGCAGCCGCGCCTCCCGCTCGGCGGCCGCGGCGCGCCGTAGCGAATCAGCCCGTCCGCGAACGGCATTCGCGCGTTCCTCGGCGGTGCGCACCGCCAGCCGGGCCTCGACCTCCGCGGCGCGGGCGGCCTCGGCAGCCGCCGTCGACACCTGCCGGTCCGCCGGCGCGGAGTCCATTGTCGGCACCTGCTGGGCGTTGGTGAGCCGCGACTCCAGCTCGGCCAGTTCCTCGACCGTCTGCGACCGGCTGGTCTCGAGTTCGTCGCGCTGGCGGATCAGTCGCTGCCACTCCTCGTCGGCGAGGCGGGCCTCTTGGCCGAGCCTGCCGAGCTGTTCGTAGATCGAGGAGATCGCGGCGTCGGACTCGTTGAGTGCGGCGAGCGCCTGTTCGGCGGCGTCCTGACGTGCCCGCTGCTCGGTCAGCGCGCCGTCCAGGGCGGCGGCCAGCTCGCCCACCTGCCGCTCGTAGCTCTCGAGTTCGCGCGTCGACTTCTCGATGTCGGACGCGATCTCCAGGGTGCTGACCTTGCGGTCGGAGCCGCCGCTGATCCACCCGGCGCCCACCAGGTCGCCGTCGACGGTGACCGCGCGCAGCCGGGGCCGCTCCGCCACGAGCCGTCGGGCGGCATCCAGATCGGTGACCACCGCGACCTGACCGAGCAGCGCCACCAGCGCGCCGCGCAGCCGCGCCGGGGCGTCCACCAGGTCGAGCGCCCACGTCACCCCCTGCGGCAGGTCGCCCGCTGCGCCGCGGTGGGCGTCGAGGTCCGCCGGCCAGTCGCCGAGCACGAGCGCCGCGCGTCCCCCGTCGGCCTCCTTGAGCGCCGCAACGGCGGAGCTGGCCGCCCCGAAGTCCTCGGCGGCCAGCGCGTCGGCGGCCGGGCCGAGCACGGCGGCGACCGCGGCCTCGTAGCCCTCGCGGACCCGGACCAGCTTGGCCACCGAGCCGAACAGCCACGGGCCGCCGCGGTTGTCCTGCAGCCAGGCGGCGCCGTCCCGGCGTTCCAAGCCGACGGACAGGGCGTCGATGCGGGCGCGCAGCGATGCCACCTGGCGTTCCGCGCTCCGCTCGGCGGCCTGCAGCTCGGAGACCCGCTCGTCGGCGAGGCGGAGCGCGGCGACGGTGCGGTCGTGGTGGTCGTCGAGACCGGCCTCGCCGGCATCCAGCTCGCCGACGCGGCTCTGCACGGTCTCGAACTCGGTGCGCGCCAACTCGGTGCGCGCGGCGGCGTCCTCGATGCCCGACGTCAGGCGGGCGACGGTCTCGTCGGTGGACTCGACCCGCGTGCGCATGGTGTCGACCTGGCCGGCGAGGCGGGCCAGGCCCTCGCGCCGGTCGGCCTCGGCGCGGGCCGCCGCCATGTGGGCGCGCTCGGCGTCCGCCGCGGTCTGCTCCCGGTCGGCGAGTTCCTCGCGGGCCGTCTCGAGGCGCAGCCGGCACTCCTCGAGGTCCTCGAGGAGTTGGCGCTCCTCGTCGGCGACCTCCTCGGCCTCCGCGTCGAGTTCGTCGGGATCCCGCCCCTGCGACGTCTGCACGTCCGCGTCGAGGAGTTGTGTGCGGTCGCGGGCGATGCGGACGGTGGCGCTGACCCGTTCGGCGAGCGCGGAGAGCCGGAACCACGTCTGCTGCGCGGCCTCTGCACGCTCGGAGAGCCCGCTGACCGCCGCCTCGTGCGCCGACAGTTCGAGGCTCGCCGTCTCGAGCCGGGTGGTGACCTCGTCGTGCTCGCGACGCAGGGTGGTCTCGGCCTGGTTGGTGTCGTCGAACTCGGTCTGCCGGGTCACGATGTCGTCGGCGGCCAACCGCAGGCGGGCGTCTCGCAGATCGGCCTGGATGGTCTGGGCGCGGCGGGCCATCTCGGCCTGGCGGCCCAGCGGCTTGAGTTGGCGGCGCAGTTCGGTGGTCAGGTCGGTCAGGCGGGCCAGGTTCGCCGACATGGAGTCGAGCTTGCGGACCGCCTTCTCCTTGCGCTTGCGGTGCTTGAGCACGCCCGCGGCCTCCTCGATGAAGGCCCGCCGGTCCTCGGGACGCGACTCGAGGATCTCCGAGAGCTTGCCCTGACCGACGATGACGTGCATCTCGCGGCCGATGCCGGAGTCGCTCAGCAGTTCCTGGACGTCCATCAAACGGCAACTGCTGCCGTTGATCTCGTACTCGCCGGCGCCGTCGCGGAACATTCGGCGGGTGATGGACACCTCGGAGTACTCGATCGGCAGCGCGTTGTCGGAGTTGTCGATCGTCAGCGTCACCTCGGCGCGGCCCAGCGGCGCGCGCGACGACGTGCCGGCGAAGATGACGTCCTCCATCTTGCCGCCGCGCAGGGTCTTGGCGCCCTGCTCGCCCATGACCCACGTCAGCGCGTCGACCACGTTGGACTTACCCGATCCGTTCGGCCCGACGACGCACGTGATTCCCGGCTCGAAGCGCAGAGTCGTCGGCGAGGCGAAGGACTTGAAGCCCTTCAGCGTCAGACTCTTCAGATGCATGACGGGCACCTTACCGTTCGGCACCGTCGCGATCCGGCGCGCGCGAGCTACCGCTCGACGAAGCCGACCATGGGGTCGCCGGCGGGTGCCCAGTCCTCGACGACGCGGTCGACGTGACCGGGTGTCGAATCGCTCCGCAGCAGGTCGAGCAGACTTTCACACGCCGGTCGCGGGCCTTGTGCGACGACGTGCACCCGTCCGTCGGGCTTGTTGGCGGCGAAGCCGGTGAGCCCGAGTTCGAGTGCCCGCGCCCGGGTCCACCAGCGGAAGCCGACGCCCTGCACCCGGCCGTGGACCCAGGCGGTCAGCCGGACCGCGTCGTCGGGGTCAGTCGCGTCCGACATCGGTGATCCCGAACCGCACCTCGGTGCCGCTCTTCAGGGTGCGGCCGACGGTGCAGACCTTGTCGATCGAGCGCTCGACGATGGTCGCGAGCTTCGCGACGTCCTCGGGGCTGAGCGCGGACAGGTCGACTTCGAGGTTCTCCTCGAGCAGCGGGTAGCGCTCCTGATCGCGGTCGGCGTCGCCGGACACGCGGATGGTGGTTTGGTAGTCGTCGCCGAGCCGGGCCCGCAGCGGGTGGTCGCTGGACAGTCCGCTGCACGCGGCGAGAGCGATCTTCAGCAGCTCGCCGGGGGTGAAGACGCCCTCGACGTCCTCGGACCCGACGAGCACCTCGGCGCCCCGCGAGCTGCGCCCGGTGTAGCGCCGCACCCCGGTGCGTTCGACCCACAGTTCGGTCATGACGGTTCCTCTTCTCTGGTCATCCGGCGAACCTCATCCGGCGAGCGGGCGTGTTTGCAGGCGACACGCCGGGCACGAGACGAACAACGCGCACGCTCGGCGGTCTATTCGTCACCGGCTCGGCTTCGGCTGACGCGGCCGCGGCTGGCACCGCGGGCAGTAGAACGACGAGCGGTTCATGAACTTCTCCCGCCGCATCTCCGTCCCGCACCGCCGGCACGGCCGCCCCTCCTGGCCGTAGGCGTCCAGCGACCGGTCGAAGTAGCCCGACTCGCCGTTGACGTTGACGTACAGCGAGTCGAACGACGTGCCGCCCTGGCTGAGCGCGTCGCGCATCACGTCGGCCGCATGGTCCAGGATCTCGGCGAGCTTGGGCTTGGTCAGCGACTCGGCCAGCCGGGCGCCGTTCACCTTGGCGCGCCACAGCGACTCGTCGGCGTAGATGTTGCCGATGCCGGACACCACGGTCTGGTCGAGGAGCTGACGCTTGATCTCGGAGTGCTTGCGCTTCAACACCTTTACCACCGCGTCGCGGTCGAACTCGGGGTCCAGGGGGTCGCGCGCGATGTGCGCCACCGGCGCCGGCAGGTCGGTGCCGTCGACGGTGACGAGGTCGGCGAGCATCCAGCCGCCGAACGTGCGCTGGTCGATGAAGCTGAGCGCGGTCCCGTCGTCGAGGAGCGCCGCGATGCGCAGGTGGTCGGTCTTCGCGATGGGGCCGAGCAGCATCTGGCCGCTCATCCCGAGGTGCACCACCAGTGCCTCCGCGGGACGGTCGGGACCGCCGAGCGCCAGCCACAGGAACTTGCCCCGCCTGCCGGTGCCGAGCACCTCGGCGCCGAGCAGACGTGCGGTGAGGTCGGCGGGGCCGGGTTCGTGGCGCCGGACCGCGCGCAGGTGGTGCACGCGGACCGCGGTGATGGTCCTGCCGGTGACGTGGGCGTCCAGCCCGCGCCGGACCACCTCGACCTCGGGCAGCTCAGGCATCGTCGGTGGGCGGCGGGATCTGCGCGACCTCCGAATCGAGGGTCGTCCACGCCTGCGCGGCCGCCTTGATCTCGGCGTCCTTCTTGGTGCTGCCGATGCCGGTGCCGTACTCCTCGCCGTCGACGAGGACGATCGCGGTGAACACCCGGTCGTGATCGGGGCCGTCGGAGGTGACGACGTACTTGGGGACGCCGAGACCGCGGGCGACGGTGAGTTCCTGCAGGCTCGACTTCCATTCGAGAGCCGCCCCGAGTCCTGGTGCGGCGTCCAGCAGTTCGCCGAAGAGTCGCAGCACCACGCCGCGGGCGGCGTCGAAGCCGTGCTCGGAGTACACCGCCCCGAGGAGCGCCTCGACGCCGTCGGCCAGGATGCTGGCCTTGTCGGCGCCGCCGGTGACGATCTCGCCGCGGCCCAGCAGCAGGAACGCACCGAGACCGACGTCGGCCAGGGTGCGTCCGACGGTGGCCAGCGCCTGGGTGTTGACGATGCTGTTGCGCAGCTTGGCCAGCTCGCCCTCGGGGCTGTCGGGGTGGCGCTGGATGAGGATGTCGGCGATCAGCAGTCCCAGGACGGCGTCGCCGAGGAACTCGAGCCGCTCGTTGGTGGGCAGCCCGCCGTTCTCGAAGGCGTAGCTGCGGTGGGTCAGCGCGATGGTGAGCTTGTCGTCCGGGAGGTCCACCCCGAGGGCGGCGAGCAACTGCGCCCGCTCCACCGTCACGCGCGGTTCCCGTCGACGCCGGGGGCGTCCGAGTCGGTGGGCAGCAGGGCGGTGAGTTTCGCCCAGCGGGGATCGATCACGTCGTGGTGGTGATCGGGCTCGGCGTCGGCGAGGCGGGTGCCGCACTCCGAGCACAGCCCCGCGCAGTCGTCGGTGCACAGCGGCGCGAACGGCAGCGCGAGCCCGACGGCGTCGACGATCGGCTGTTCGAGGTCGACGGTGTCGTCCAGGACGTGGCCGACCTCGTCGGTCTCGGTGGTCGCCTCGGTGGCGCTGTCCGGGTAGGCGTACAGCTCGGTCAGGTCGATCTCGACGTGACCGGTCACCGGCGCCAGGCACCGGGCGCAGTCCCCCGCGGTGTCCGCGGACACCGTCCCCGTCACCAGCACGCCCTCGGACACCGCTTCGAGCCGCAGGTCGAGTTCGACCGGTGCGTCCTTCTGGATCGCGATCAGGTCGAGACCGATGCGGCCCGGCGCGGGCACCGTGTCGTGGAGTTCCTGCATGGATCCGGGTCGCCGGCCGAGTCGCGAGACGTCGATGACGAATGGGGATCGGTGGTTGGGCCGTGCGTGCTGCCCCTTCGTCCCTGCCATGGACGCCATTCTACGACCGTTAGGCGAGGGTCAGTGCCGCGCGTGACGCCGAGGTCAGCGTTGGGCGTAGTCGTGGGTGCCGGCCGCTGTGCGCAGCTGATGACGTCCACGTCCCACCGAGCGCAGCGTCCCGTTGAGGTAGTCCTCGAACTCTGCGAGCTTGCTGTCGACGTAGATGTCGCATTCGCCGCGGAGCCGGTCCGCCTCGGCGTGGGCGGAGTCGATCATCCTGGTCGCCTCCATGGTGGCGGTCTGGACGATCTCGGTCTGGGCGACCAGGCGCTGCTGCTCCTTGATGCCTTCCTGAACGGCCTTCTCGTAGGCCAGGTTTCCGCTTTCGATGAGGCGGTCGGCCTCGGCCTTGGCCCGGCCGGTGCTCGCCTCGTACTCCCGCTTCGCGGTCGCCGCAATGCGTTCGGCCTCGGAGCGGGCGTCGCCGACCATGCGCTCGCTGTGCTGGCGGGCGTCGGCGACCATGCGGTCGGCCTGGGCCTTGGCGTCGGCGAGCAGCCGATCGGCCTCGGCGCGGGAGTGGTTGAGCAGCGAATCCGCTTCTGCGGTCGCATTGCCGACCATCGTGTCGGCGTGCTCCTTGGCGTCGCGCAGCATCGCGTCACGCGCGTCGAGGACGTCCTGCGCGTCGTCCAGCTCGCCCGGGATCGCATCCTTGATGTCGTCGAGGAGTTCGAGCACGTCGCCTCGCGGCACCATGCAGCCTGCCGTCATCGGCACGCCACGGGCCTCTTCCACGATCGCCCCCAGCTCATCGAGCGCTTCGAAAACTCGGTACACGGCGACACCCTCCCAGGCTCAGTTGTTGAGACCAGTGTGCCTGGTGTTACTCCTGTGACTGCGCAACGACGGCGGTGTGTCGCCTCCGCGTGTTCGCCAGGCGGGTGGGCCGGCTACTTCAGCACGTTGTCGATGGCGTCGCGAGCACGGTCGAGGACCGACGCGACGGGCCCGACGAGGAAGTTGCGTTTGGCCGACTCGACGCCGGGATGCGGCCGGGTAGGCGCGATCGCCTGCGCCGCGATCACGGCGGCGGCCATGCGCTGCAGATCGGCCGCGTCGACCTCCCGCACCAGCTTGTCGAACTCCTCGATCTCCTCGCGCTCGGCGTGGTCGATCACCGCGCCGCGGAACAGCACCAGTTCGGCGAGGAACTCGTCGGATCCGACGTCCATCGCGTCGAGGGCCGACAGGTGCTCCTTGGCGTCGTGCTCCTCCTTGACGCGGGCGTCGACGATGAGGTCGCCGCCGTCGACCTCGCGCCGGACCACGGGGTGCACCACCATCTCCTCGGACGTCTCGTGCACGGCCAGCAACTGGCGCAGTTCGGTGAAGGCGGTCTGGCGCGCCTCGGTCGTCGACGCGGAGAACACCTCTTCGAACATGTCTCGGATCAGGTTGTGCTGATCCTTGAGGAACCTGACGACGTCGTCGGTGGACTGGACGAATGTCTCGACCATGGGGAGATCTCCGGTGTGGGTGTGGTGGGGCGCCGGGGGCTGTCGACGCCTGCTCCCGTGATTCCCCGCCGCGCCGATCTCAACCCTTGAGCTTGGCCCGCAGCCTGTCGTTGACGGGCTGCGGGAGCAGGTCGGAGACGTCACCGCCGAGACCGGCGACCTCCTTCGCCAGCGACGACGACACGTACGAGTAGCGGGGGTCGGCGGCGATGAAGAACGTGTCGACGCCAGCGACGTGGGAGTTCATCTGCGCCATCGGCAGTTCGTATTCGAAGTCGGTGCCGCTGCGCAGACCCTTGACGATCGCCGTCATCCCCCGGGCCTTCGCGAAGTCCACGACCAGGCCCTGCCCGGCCTCCACGCGCAGGTTCGGCAGGTGCGTGGTCGATTCCCGGATGAGGTCGATGCGCTCGTCGGCGGTGAACAACCCCTTCTTGTTGGGGTTCACCAGGACCGCGACGACGATCTCGTCGAATTGGGCGCACGCCCGCTCGAACACGTCGACGTGGCCGAGGGTGACCGGATCGAACGAACCTGGGCATACCGCGCCGCTCATGGCAGAAGAGGCTACGGGACGCCGTATTCGCCGAACTCCAACCGGGTGTCGCCGTAGCGCCTCTCCGGCCACGCCGCCCAGCCGCTGGGCCAGGCCAGCGGCGTCGCCGACGTCGGCCGCTCGACGACCGCGACGGCGCCCGCGTCCACCCATCCCCCGGTCGCCAGCGTGGCCAGGACGGTCTCCACCTCGCCCGTGGTGACGGCGTACGGCGGATCGGCGAACACCAGCCCGAACGGGCGCGTGGCGGTGCCGGCGAGGGCGGCGGTGACGGCCATGCGGCGCACCGCTGCGTCGCGGACGCCCAACTCCGCGACGTTGGCCGAGATCGCGTCGGCGGCGCGGCGGTCGGACTCCACGAACGTCACGGTCGCGGCGCCCCGCGACAGTGCCTCGAGGCCCAGTGCGCCCGACCCCGCGTACAGGTCGAGTGCGTGGACGCCGTCGAAGTCGATCCGTGCGGCCAGGACGTTGAACAGCGCTTCCCGGACGCGGTCGGTGGTCGGCCGCGTCCCGGTCCCGGATCGGCTCTGCGGCACGGTGATTCGCCTGCCACCGAACCGGCCGCCGATGATGCGGGTCAGTCCGATCCCCCGCTCGCGTCGCCGGCGCCGCGCTCACGCGGGGATTCCGCCGAACGGACGACCACCAGCAGGTCACCGCCCTCGACCTGTTCGGTCGCCGAGACGGCCACCCGATCGACCGTGCCCGCCCTGGGCGCGGTGATCGCGGCCTCCATCTTCATCGCCTCGATGGTGGCGATGGTCTGCCCCGCCTCGATCCGATCCCCCTCGGCCACACCGACGCTGACGACGCCGGCGAACGGGGCGGCGACGTGGTCGGGGTTGGTCCGGTCGGCCTTCTCGGCGGTGGGGACGGTGTCGGCGACGCTGCGGTCACGCACGACGACGGGCCGGAGCTGTCCGTTGAGGATGCACAGCACAGTGCGCATGCCCCGCTCGTCGGGGTCGGAGATCGCCTCGAGACCGATCAGCAGCTCGACGCCGCGCTCGAGGTGCACGCGGTGCTCGTCGCCGTGGCGCAGGCCGTAGAAGAACTGGTTGGCGCTCAGCGTCGACGTGTCGCCGTACTGCTCGCGGTGCGCCTCGAACTCCTTGGTCGGACCCGGAAACAGCAGGCGGTTGAGCGTCGCCCGGCGGGTGACGCCCGGCTCGCGCAGCAGTGCGTCGTCCTCGACGGAGAACTCCACGACGGGCTTGGCCTCGGCCCGGCCCCGGAGTGCCTTGGTGCGCAACGGTTCCGGCCAGCCGCCGGGCGGGTCGCCCAGCTCGCCGCGCAGGAAGCCGATCACGGAGTCCGGGATGTCGAACCGCGCGGGATCGGCCGCGAACTCGTCGGCGGTGGCACTCGCACCCACCAGCGCCAGCGCGAGGTCGCCGACGACCTTGGAGGACGGGGTCACCTTCACCAGCCGGCCCAGGATGCGATCGGCGCCCGCATAGGCGTTCTCGACGTCCTCGAACCGGTCGCCGAGGCCGAGCGCGACGGCCTGGGTGCGCAGGTTGCTGAGCTGCCCGCCGGGGATCTCGTGGGTGTACACCCGGCCGGTGGGCGCGGGCAGTCCCGACTCGAACGGCGCGTACACCCGCCGCAGCGCCTCCCAGTAGGGCTCGAGGTCGCACACCGCCGCGAGGTCGAGGCCGGTGTCGTACTCGGTGTGCGCGGCGGCCGCGACGATCGACGACAGCGCGGGCTGGCTGGTGGTGCCCGCCAGCGGTGCCGCCGCGCCGTCGACCGCGCTGGCGCCGGCCTGCCAGGCCGCGAGGTAGGTGGCCAGCTGTCCGCCGGGGGTGTCGTGGGTGTGTACGCGCACGGGCAGGTCGAACCTGCTGCGCAGGGCCGACACCAGCGTCGCCGCCGCCGGCGGCCGCAGCAGCCCGGCCATGTCCTTGATGGCGAGCACGTGCGCACCCGCGGCGACGATCTGATCGGCCAGCCGTAGCCAGTAGTCGAGCGTGTAGAGCGTCTCGGCCGGGTTCGACAGGTCGCCGGTGTAGGACATCGCGACTTCGGCCACGGCAGAACCGGTTTCGCGGACGGCGTCGATCGCCGGTCGCATCGAGTCCACGTTGTTCAGCGCGTCGAAGATGCGGAAGACGTCCACCCCGGTGCGTGCCGCCTCCTCGACGAAGGCACTCGTCACCGACTCCGGGTACGGGGTGTAGCCGACGGTGTTGCGGCCGCGCAGCAGCATCTGCAGACAGATGTTGGGGATCGCCTCCCGCAGCGCCGCCAGCCGCTCCCACGGGTCCTCCTTGAGGAACCGCAGCGCCACGTCGTAGGTGGCCCCGCCCCAGCATTCGATCGACAGCAGTTCGGGGGTGAGCCTCGCGACGTACGGCGCCACCATCAGTAGCCCGTTGGACCGCACCCGGGTGGCGAGCAGCGACTGGTGTGCGTCGCGGAAGGTCGTGTCCGTCACGCCCACCGCGGGCGAGTCGCGCAGCCATTCGGCGAAACCCTCGGGACCCAGCGTCGTCAGACGCTGCTTGCTGCCCGGCGGCGGGGTGGCCGTCAGGTCGCAGGCCGGGAGCTTGTCGAAGGGGTACACCGTCGACGGCCGCTCCCCGTGCGGCTTGTTGACGGTGACGTCGGCCAGGTAGTTGATGATCTTCGTGCCGCGGTCGGCCGAGGCGTGTGCGGTGAGCAGCTGGGGCCGGTCGTCGATGAACGACGTGGTGACCCGGCCGGCGCGGAAGTCCGGATCGTCGATCACGGCCTGCAGGAACGGGATGTTGGTCGACACCCCGCGGATGCGGAACTCCGCCAGTGCGCGCTTGGCACGCGCGGCGGCGATCGAGAAGTCGCGGCCGCGGCACGTCAGCTTCACCATCATCGAGTCGAAGTGGGCGCCGATCTCGGCGCCGAGGGTGGTGCCGCCGTCGAGGCGGATGCCCGCACCGCCCGGCGAGCGGTAGCCGGTGATGCGGCCGGTGTCGGGCCGGAAGCCGTTGGCGGGGTCCTCGGTGGTGATCCGGCACTGCAGGGCCGCACCGCGGATCCGGATGGCGTCCTGACTGAGGCCCAGATCGGCCAGCGACTCACCGGCGGCGATCCGCAGCTGTGAGCCGACCAGGTCGACGTCGGTGATCTCCTCGGTCACCGTGTGCTCCACCTGGATTCGCGGGTTGCACTCGATGAAGACGTGGTGCCCGCGCTCGTCGAGCAGGAACTCGACGGTGCCCGCACAGAAGTAGTCGATCTCGCGGGCGAACGCGACGGCGTCGGCGCAGATCCGATCCCGCAGCGCCGCATCGAGATTGGGGGCCGGCGCCAGTTCGATCACCTTCTGGTGGCGGCGCTGCACGCTGCAATCCCGCTCGTAGAGGTGGATCACCTCGCCGCGGCCGTCGGCGAGGATCTGCACCTCGATGTGCCGCGGGTTGATCACCGCCTGCTCGAGGTAGACGTTGCCGTCGCCGAATGCCGACTCGGCCTCCCGCGACGCGGCCTCGATCGCCTCGGCCAGCCCGTCGCGCTCGGCGACGCGCCGCATGCCGCGACCGCCACCGCCGGACACCGCCTTGACGAACAGCGGGAACTCCATCGACTCCGCCGCGGCCACCAGCTCGTCGACCGACGACGACGGTGCCGACGATGCCAGCACGGGCAGACCGGCGTCCCGCGCCGCGGCGATCGCGCGGGACTTGTTGCCGGTCAGTTCCAGGACGTGCGCGCCCGGGCCGACGAACTTGATGCCCGCCTGCTCGCACGCCGAGGCGAGTTCCGGGTTCTCGGAGAGGAACCCGTATCCCGGGTACACGGCGTCCGCACCGGAATGGCGTGCGACGCGGATGATCTCGTCGACGGAGAGGTAGGCCCGCACGGGGTGGCCGAGTTCGCCGATCTGGTAGGACTCGTCGGCCTTCAGCCGGTGCGGCGAGTTGCGGTCCTCGTGGGCGTAGACCGCGACCGTCGCGATGTCCATCTCGTAGGCCGCCCGGAACGCACGGATGGCGATCTCTCCGCGGTTGGCGACGAGCAGCTTGGAAATCACGGGCTACCCTAACCCGCCGCCGCTCGGGCCCGGAACTAGATCAGCGTGGACCAGTAGTTCCAGAACCGCACGAAGATCATCAGGAGCAGCGCGGTGAACCACAGCGCGACCAGCGACCATCGCCACTGGTGGACGATGCGCGCCACCGGGTTGCCCGACAGCGGTCGCAGGGCGATCGACGACACCACCACCAGCAGCGGGATGGTCACCGCCCACACCACCATGCAGTAGGGGCACAGAGCCCCGATGTCGTAGAGGCTCTGCCAGATCAGCCAGTGCACGAACACGGTGCCCAACAGCGTCCCGACGGCGAGCCCGCTCCAATACCACTGCGGCAGCCGCACGTTGGTGACGGCGAGGATGCCGGTCACCACGACGACGGCGAACGACGCGATGCCGATCAGCGGGTTGGGGAATCCGAACAGGGCGGCTTGCGGGGTCACCATCACCGACCCGCAGGACAGCACCGGGTTGATGCTGCACGACGGGACGTAGGCCGGGTTGATCAGCAGTTCGATCTTCTCGACCGTCAGCGTGAACGCCGCGGTGAAGCCGATCGCGCCGGCGATGAGGATCCAGATCGCGCTGGCGCGGGACACGCGCACCGGGCCACCGGTCGCCGAGTCGTCGGCTACCGGGGTGGCGTCGGGCGCGGTGACGGTCACGGTGCGGCCGGTGCCTGGCCGGGCAGGGGGGCGGCGGGGGCCGTGGTGGCACCCGGGATGTCGCCGACGATCTCCTTGACCTTCGCCACCAGGGCGTCGGGCGTCGAGTACTGGAAGTCCTCGCCGTTGATCCGGACCGTCGGGGTGGCGTTGACGCTGGTGGCGGCGGCCAGACCCTCGACCATGCTGGTGTACGTGCCGTTGGTGATGCAGTCCGGCACCGAACCGGCCGCCCCGGCCTGACGGGCCGTCTCGATCAACTGCTTGTTGGTGGGGAAGCTGGTCCCGACCTCGCTGGGCTGCTGGGCGTACAGGGCGGCGTGGAAGCGCGAGAAGATCTCCTTGTTGGGAGTCTTGTCCTCGTCGGCGACGCAGTACGCGGCGGCACCGGCGCGCGACGAGTAGTTGTCGTTGGCGGCCCGGTCGAGGATGGCCACCATGTTGTAGTCGACCGCGATGGCACCGCTCTGCACGAGTGCCGCGATCGTGGGGCCGAACTGTTGCTCGAACCGTCCGCAGACGGGGCAGAGGAAGTCCTCGTAGACGCCCAGCACCACCTTGGGGTCGGTGCTGCCCTCTTTGGTGACGACCTCGCTCGTCGCGACGCGGATCGCCTTCGCCTGGCCGGCATCGGGCTTGTCCTTGGCGTTGGTGACGATCACCAGGACCAGGGCAACCGCGAAGATCACCACGATCGCGGTCAGCCCGACCTGAATCAGCAGGTTGCGCTTCCGGTCCGCTGCCTTCAGGTCGTAGCTGGGTGTCTTCTTGGATTTCTTGGCCACGCCTGACAGGGTACCGGCGGCTTCCCGCCGGTCGGCACGCCTGGTACGGGTTCTCAGCCGCGGCTCAGGTGCGCCCTCAGCGCGGACACCATGTCCGCGGTCGCGGTGGCACTCGCGCCGCCGAGCGGGAAGAAGTTCGCGAAGGCGTGCACCACGGAGCCGTACACCCGGTGGTCGACGGGCACGCCCGCCGCCGCGAGTGCGTCCACGAACTGCTTGCCCTCGTCGCGCAGCGGGTCGAACCCGGCGGTCAGGACCAGCGCGGGGGGCAGGCCGGAGAGGTCGTCGGCCAGCAGCGGCGAGACGCGCCAGTCGTCGCGGTCGATGGTCGCGCCCACCACGTAGTTGTCGCGGAACCAGTCCATGTGCGGCTTGGTGAGGAAGAACCCCTCCGAGAACAGCGTCTTGGACCGGGTCTCGCCGGCGAAGTTCGTGGCGGGGTAGATGAGGAACTGCAGGGCCGGCAGCGGGACGTCGGCGTCGGCGCGCGCCATCAGCGACACGACCGCCGCGAGGTTGCCACCGGCGCTGTCACCGCCGACGGCGATGCGTGCGGGGTCGACGCCCAACTCGGCGGCGTGCTCGACGGCCCACCGGTAGGAGGCGTAGCAGTCCTCCCCCGCCGCGGGCGCCTTGTGCTCCGGGGCCAGCCGGTAGTCGATCGCCAGCACGTGGGTGTCCGCGTCGCGGCAGATCAGCCGGCACAGGCCGTCGTGGGTCTCGAGGTCGCCGACCACGAAGCCGCCGCCGTGGAAGAACACCAGCAGCGGCTTCGGTGCGGAGGTGTCGGCCGGCGCGTAGTGCCGTGCCCGGAGCGGGCCCGTCGGGCCGGGGATCGAGAGGTCGCGCGAGTCGACGGCGACGTGCGCGTCGATCGTGGCCGACAGCCTGCTGAGGTGCTCGCGGGCGACGCCGACGTCGTCGCTGGCGACCAGCCCGCCGGTGCCGGACGCCTTCTGCACGGCCAACACGAACTGCAGCGTGGTGTCGAGGGTGTTGCCGTCCAGCGTCACGCGGCGCCCGCGCAGCAGCGCGCGCTTGACCCGGTCGGGCAGGCGGGCGACGAGCGGCATCGTGACCGCGCTGGCCCGGATGACGGCGGCCAGTTTGCGCCGACTGGGTCGGCCGGCGCCGGGATCGGCGATCAGCCCGGCCTCGACGGCGATCGGGCCGTCGGCTGGCAGACTCTTGGTCATGGCTGATCCCTCCACTCCTACGAGTCACTCGGTACGACTCAACGACGGTAATTCCATCCCCGCGGTGGGGCTGGGGGTGTGGCAGACGCCGCCCGACGAGACCGAGCGCGCCGTGGGCGCCGCACTCGCCGCAGGGTACCGCCACGTCGACACTGCGGCGGCATACGGCAACGAGGAGGGGGTGGGCCGGGCGCTGGCCGCCTCGGACCTCCCCCGCGACGACGTCTACGTGGTGACCAAGCTGTGGAACGCCGACCAGGGCTACGACAAGACGCTGAAGGCCTTCGACGCGAGCATGGCCAAGCTGGGCATCGACCGCCTCGACCTGTACCTGATCCACTGGCCGCTGCCCGAGCTGAACACGTTCGTCGACACGTTCTCGGCGTTCGCCGAGTTGCGGGCCCAAGGTCGCATCACATCGATCGGGGTCAGCAACTTCGAGCCCGAGCACCTGCGAATCCTGGTGGACGCCACCGGGATCGTGCCCGCGGTCAACCAGATCGAGCTGCACCCGCTGCTGCCGCAGCGAGAGTTGCGGGACGTGCACGCGACGCTCGGCGTGGCCACCGAGGCGTGGAGCCCGCTGGGGCAGGGATCGCTGCTGGAACACCCGACCCTGGTGGGCTTGGGCGAGGCGCACGGCAAGACTCCCGCGCAGGTGCTGATCAGGTGGCACATCCAGATCGGTAACATCGTCATTCCGAAATCGGTGAACCCCGAACGGATCGTGAGTAACTTCGACGTGTTCGACTTCGAGTTGAGCCAGCAGGACCTCGAGTCCATCGCGTCGTTGGAAGACGGCACACGACTGGGTCCCGATCCACGTACGTTCAACTTCACAGGGTAGGTGACATGACCTCGGCGGCGGCGATCCCCAACGCGAGCCTCAACGACGACAACACGATGCCGGTACTGGGCATCGGTGTCGGCGAACTATCCGAGAAGGAGGCCGAGCACGCGGTGTCCACCGCGCTCGAGATCGGCATCCGTCTCATCGACACGGCGACCGCGTACGGCAACGACGCGGCCGTCGGACGCGCGATCAACGCGTCCGGCATCCCCCGCGCCGAGATCTTCCTGACCACCAAGCTGGCGACCGAGGACCAGGGCTTCCGGGCCTCGCAGGACGCCATCCAGGCCAGCCTGGAGCGGATCGGCACCGAGTACGTCGACCTGTACCTCATCCACTGGCCCGCCGGTAACCCGGACAAGTACGTGGACAGCTGGGGCGGGTTGATGAAGCAGCGCGACGTCGGCAGCACCAAGTCGATCGGCGTCGCGAACTTCACGGCCGAGGACCTGTCCAACGTCATCGACCTGTCCTACTTCGTGCCCGCGGTCAACCAGGTCGAGCTGCACCCGCTGCTCAACCAGTCGGCGCTGCGCGCGGTGCACGCCGAGCACGGCATCGTCACCGAGGCCTACGGGCCGCTCGGCGTCGGCAGGCTCGTCGAGAACCCGACGGTGGTGTCGGTCGCGCAGGCGTACGGCAAGACGCCCGCCCAGGTGCTGATCCGCTGGAGCGTGCAGCAGGGCAACGTCGTGATCTCCCGGTCGTCGAAGGCCGAGCGGATCGCCGAGAACTTCGACGTCTTCGACTTCGAGCTGACCGACGAGCACGTGGCCGCGCTCGACGCACTCGACGACGGCACCCGGTTCCGTCCCGACCCGGAGACCTACACCGGGACGTAGCCGCCTAGGGCGTGGGCGACTCGTCGTCGAGGTTCTCGCCGCGGCGCTTCCGCGACTGCCAGAACACGATGCCGCCCGCGAGCAGCAGGCCCGCCGCGCCCGCGGTGAGGATCGACGTCCGCGAGTCCGCGCCGAGCGGTCCGCTCGAGTCCTCCGGCTCGGACGCCGGTGGCGCGGCTGCGGCGGTCGTGGTCGCGCCCGGCGCGGCGGCGACCGTGAACCGGACCTCTCCCGTCACGGGGTGGCCGTCGGCGGACACCACCCGGTAGCCGACGGTGTAGTCGCCGCCCGGTAGGTCGGAGTCCACCGGAGCGCTGAGTCGGGGGCCGTCGACCTTGGCGGGCCCGGACACGCGATTGCGGCCGTCGGCGGCGCTGACTGCGATGTTCGCGAACGCGGGGTTGATGGCCTCGCTGAACGTCAGGGTCACCGTGGTCGGCGCGGTCGCCAGGGCTGCGCCGTCGGAGGGGTCGGAACCGGTCAGCGCGGTGTGCGCCGCGGCGCCGGCGGCTCCACCGACTCCCAGCGCGAGCGCCAGCATCGTGGCCGCGATCGTGCGCGCGATGACGTTCACGTGGTCGTTTCCCATCGGTCGAAGGTGTGTTCTCGGTTCCCACGCTAGGTGGTGGCGAACGCCTACCCCACCGGGCAGGTCGCGGCGCCCTCGCGCAGCACCGTCGCCGACCGCTGGTCGATCGGCAGCCCGTAGCCACGCAGCACGTCGGCGAACTGCACCGAGTACTGGCACCAGAACACCCGGTTCGGCGGCATCCAGTCGGCGGGCTCGGAGTCGCCCTTGTCCTGGTTCGCCCTGCCCTGCACCGCGATCAGGTTCGCCGGGTCATTGGCGAACCGGACGCGCAGGTCGTCGGGCCAGTCCCGGGCGCCGAGGTCCCAGGCGAGCGCCAGGGGCACCAGGTGGTCGATCTGCACCGACGCGCCGACCTGGTTGCCGCGGGTGAAGTCGACGATCGCGGAGGTGTACGGGTCGTGCAGGATGCCCGTCGCGACGGCCGTCGGACATCTCGTGATCGACACGTAGGTCTTGTCGACGAGGTCGCGCTCGAGGATGTCGTTGCGGGTGTCGCAGCCGTTGTGGCCGCCGGGCGCGGTGGTGTCGTCGGTCCACGACTCGCCGAACGCGGCGCGGCGGTAGTCGTGCGCGCGCACCCGGAACGGGATCTCGGCGACACCGGCGAGGACGTCGACGCCGGGGGCCACGGTCGGCACGTCCGCGCTGGCGGTGAACGGTGCATCGTCGCGGCCCGACGACGTGACCTGCAACGCCACCAGCACGGCCACCAGCACCGCGGCGGCGAGCCCCCAGGTGCGCGTCACGCCTTGTCCAGGTACGTCACGCGCTCCCCCACGACGAACGGCGCCGCGAGGATCTCCATGCCGGCCCGATCGGAGCGGTCGCCGGCCTCGAAGATGGCCTGGGCGTAGTCGCGGGCCGTCTCGATCACGTCGCGATGGTCCTTGAGCGACAGCAACTTCAGCGTGATGGGCCGACCGCTCTGGGACAGGCCGAGCACGTCGCCCTCGCGCCGCTCCTCGAGGTCGAGGTCGGCGAGCCGGAAGCCGTCGAGCGTGGCGGCCACGGCCTTGAGCCGCACCCCCGCCTTGGATCCCTCCGGGAGGTTGGTGGCCAGCAGGCACAGGCTGGGGTGCTCACCGCGCCCGATCCGCCCGCGCAACTGGTGCAGCTGGCTGATGCCGAACCGGTCGGCGTCCATCACCAGCATTACCGTCGCGTTGGGCACGTCGACGCCGACCTCGATCACGGTGGTGCACACCAGGACGTCGATCTCGCCGGCGCGGAACGCCGTCATGATGGCGTCCTTCTCGTCGCCGGACAACCGGCCGTGCATCAGACCCATGCGCAGCCCGCTCAGTTCTCCGGTGCGCAGCCCCTCGTACATCTCGATGACCGTCACCGGCGGCGGTCCCGCGTCGTCGCCCTTGGCGTCCTTGTCGGACTCGTCGATCCGCGAGGCGACGACGTAGGCCTGTCGACCCGCGGCCACCTCCTCGCGGATGCGCTGCCACGCCCGCGGCAACCACGACTTCTGCTCCTGGATGAAGATGGCGCTGGTCGCGATGGGCTGCCTGCCGCGGGGCAGTTCACGCAACTCGGAGGTCGCGAGGTCGCCGTACACGGTGAGTGCCACGGTCCGCGGGATGGGCGTGGCCGTCATCACCAGCAGGTGTGGCACGTAACCGGTTGCCTTGGCGCGCAACTTGTCCCGCTGGTCGACGCCGAACCGGTGCTGCTCGTCGACGACGACGAGGCCCAGGTTGCGGAACTCGACGGTCTTCTGGATCAGCGCGTGCGTGCCGACGACGATGCCCGCTGCGCCGTTGGCGATCTCGTCGCGCACCAGCCGCTTCTCGCTCGCAGTCATGGACCCGGTGAGCAGCGCCACCCGCGTGGCGTGCTCGACGCCGTCGAACTCGCCCGCGCGGGCCAGCGGACCGAGCACGTCACGGATCGACCGGGCATGCTGTGCGGCAAGCACTTCCGTCGGGGCGAGCAGTGCGCACTGGTAGCCGGCGTCGACCATCTGCGCCATCGCGAGCAGCGACACGATGGTCTTGCCCGAGCCGACCTCGCCCTGCAGCATGCGGTGCATCGGAGTGGTCGCGGCGACCTCGGTCCGCAGCACGTCGAGCAGGGTGCGCTGCCCCTCGGTGAGGTCGAACGGAAGTTGTTCGCGCAGTGCGTCGGCGATGCCGCCCGCGATCGGCGGTGCCGGCGGCGCGGCGACGCTGAGCTCACTGTTGCGGCGCGCCACCAACGCCCACTGCAGGCCCATCGCCTCGTCGAACCGCAGCCGCTCGCGGGCCCGGTCGCGCTCGTCGGCGTTCTCCGCCATGTGGATCGCCCGCAGTGCCTCGTCCTCCGACATCAGGTGGTGCCGTCGAATGATCTCCTCCGGCAGCGTCTCGGCCACTGGGTCGAGGACGGCGAGCACCTGGCGGATGCAGGCGTAGACGTCCCAGCTCTGCACCTTGCTGGTCGCCGGGTAGATGGGGAAGAAGTCGCGGTTGAACACGCCGAGATCGATGCCGCCGTCGGCACTGGTGGCGGCGACCATCGACGACAGCGACGCCGTCCCGCCGACCGGCCGGTTGCCGTCGAGGATGAGGAACGCCGGATGCGTCAGCTGCATCTTGTCCCGGAAATAGCCCACCTCGCCGGACACCATCAGCTCCGTGCCCTCGATCAGCGTGCGCTTGAGGTAGTTGACGTTGAAGAACGTCGCGGTGACCGGCCGGTTGCGGAGCGTGATGACGAGGAACTGCTTGCCCTGCTTGGTGCGCCGCAGGTCCGACTTCTTGATCACGTCGATGAACGTGACGTGCTCGCCCAGCTTGGGTGGATCGACGTCGCGGTCCTCGAGCGCGGTGGCGGCCCGGTTGTAGGTCCGTGGGTAGTGCCGCAGGAGGTCGTCGACCGTGACGATGCCGAGGTGCTCCTCGAGCGGCGTGGCCGACTTCGCACCGATCACGTGGATCAGCGAATCCGTGAGCGCGACCACCTCTACTCCACCCCTATCAGCAGCACGTCACCCCGGTGCCCCGTGTGATAGGTGACGAGTTCGGCGCCGAGGTGCTCGCGGCGCACGTGTTCGCGAAGCGCTTCTCCCACAGCGGGTTCCACCCCTTCGCCGGTCAGCACGGTCACGAGTTCGCCGCCCGACAGCAGCAGCAGGTCGATCAGTCCGGCGCCCGCGGCCGTCACGTCGGCGCCGACGATCAGCACCTCGTCTCCGGCGATGCCCAGACCGTTGCCCGGCCGGCACGGGCCGGCCCACGTCAGCGCCTGATCGGTGGCCACCCGTACCGAGCCGTGCCGCGCCCCACCGGCCGCGCGCGCCATCGTGTAGCCGTCGTCGACGGCGGGCCGGGCGGGGTCGTGCACGGCGAGCGCCGCCAGCCCCTGCACCATCGACGCGGCGGGCACGGGCACGACGTCGATGCCGCGGGCCATGGCCGCGGTGCACCCCGCCACCAGTTCCTCGGCCGCCACGTAGCCGTTGGGCAGCACCATGACGTGGCCCGCGCCGGTCGCGACGACGGCGCCGAGGAGGTGCTGGGCCCGCACCGGTTGGTCGCCGTCGAGACACACCACCGCGGCGCCCTCGCCGGCGAAGAGATCGCGGGCGCCGTCGCCGTCGACGATGGCCACCACCGCGCGGTCCCGGCCGGCGTCGTCGGTACCGCCCACCCGTCCGACGGTCAGGGCCGTGATCTGGATGCGGCGCAGCGTCCCGAGTTCGAGGGCCGCCTCGACGGCCGCACCCGCGTCGTCGGCGTGCACGTGCACCGAGTAGTCGGCCGAGCCGTCGGGCGCGCCGACGCCACCCGCGGCGATCACCACCGAGTCGCCGAGCCGTTCGAGCCGGGCCCGCAGGGTGTCGACCTCGGCGGGGTCGCAGCCCTCGAGCAGGTACATCACCTCGAACTGCGGCGGGGTCGCGGTGTGCACCGGACGGTCCAGCGTCGCGGGGTCGTGGCGGCGGCGCTGCGGCGCGGCACCGGTCAAGACGAGGGTCAGCGCGTCGAGCAGCACGAGCAGCCCGCGGCCGCCCGCGTCGACGACGCCGGCCCGGGTCAGCACGTCGAGCTGCTCGCGGGTGTGGTCCAGCGCGGTCTCCGCCGCGTCCGACGCGGCCGCCACGGTGGCGACCAGGTCGGCGTCGGCGGCCTCGGCGGCGCTCGCCGCGGCCTCGAGCACCGACACGATGGTGCCGGGCACGACGTCGCCGACCGACGCGGCGATCAGGCCCACCGCGTGCCGGAGGGCGGCGCCGAACGACGCGGCGTCGATGACACCCGCCCGCTCCTCGGACGCCCGGGCGGTGACCTCGGCGAGCGCGCGCAGGATCTGGGAGAGGATGACGCCCGAGTTGCCGCGGGCGCCGTTCAGCGCACCCTCGAACAGGGCCGCCGACACCGCTGCGACATCGCCGACGTCCGCGGCGTCGGCGCCCGCCACCGCGGAACGCATCGTGAACAGCATGTTCGTGCCGGTATCGGCGTCGGCGACGGGAAAGACGTTGAGACGGTTGATCTCGTCGGCGTGGGCGGCCAAGCCGTCGACGGCCGCGTGCGCCCAGGTCCGAAGGGTGGTCGCGTCGAGCACAGCAGCCATCCCACCTCCAACCGTTCGCGGTGGCCGCTAGCCTAGCCATCCGCGGTGACAGCGAGCTGCGTCGATCACACCTGGGGACGCCATTTTGGCGATAACCGTGGATGTCGGTATTCTGGTCGGGTTGTCGGGTCACCCGCGCCGCGGTCGCTGGCCCCCAGTACTGATTGAGGAGTTTCACACATGGCTGCCGTCTGCGACGTCTGCGGAAAGGGCCCCGGCTTCGGCAAGTCGGTGTCGCACTCCCATCGCCGGACCAGCCGCCGCTGGAATCCGAACATCCAGATGGTGCGCTCTGCCGACCGCCCGGGTGGCAACAAGAAGCGCGTCAACGCCTGCACGTCCTGCATCAAGGCCGGCAAGGTCGTCCGGGGCTAAGCCCCACACACCTCTCACCGAGACTGCGGTGGGATCGCGTCGGTTCGCCGATCCGCGATCTCCCCGCAGTTTCGGCGTCTCTGGGGCCAGGCGTATCTAGGGCCCGCTAGGGCAGCCGCCAGTCGACGGGCTCGGCGCCCAACTCGGCGAGCAGCTCGTTGGCCCGGCTGAACGGCCGCGAGCCGAAGAATCCCCGCGACGCCGA
The DNA here is from genome assembly GCF_056679845.1 of Mycobacterium sp. PTI7. NCBI lineage: Bacteria > Bacillati > Actinomycetota > Actinomycetes > Mycobacteriales > Mycobacteriaceae > Mycobacterium > Mycobacterium sp. PTI7. The sequence continues at coordinate 1,108,730 of NZ_CM155252.1, read as the reverse complement.
CAGTGGCGACGGGTGCACCGACTCAATGGTCCGGCAGTGGTCGCCGGTGAGCATCGGCTTGAGCGTCGCCGCGTCGCGGCCCCACAGCACCGCCACCAGCGGCTGGGGTCGCTCCACCAGCGCGCGGATGGCGCGTTCGGTCACCGCCTCCCAGCCCTTGCCGCGGTGTGACGCCGGGGTGCCGGGCCGCACCGTCAGCACCCTGTTGAGCAGCATGACGCCGCGTTGCGACCACGGCGTCAGGTCACCGCTGCTGGGCTGCGGGTGACCCAGGTCGGTGGCGTACTCCTTGAAGATGTTGTCCAGGCTGCGGGGTACCGGCCGCACGTCGGGCGCCACCGAGAAGCTGAGGCCGACGGCGTGCCCCGGCGTCGGGTACGGATCCTGCCCGACGATGAGGACGCGCACCTCGTCGAACGGAAACGTGAACGCCCGCAACACGTTCTCCCCGGCGGGCAGGTACCGCTCACCGCCCGCGATCTCGGCGCGCAGGAACTCCCCCATCGCGCCGACCTGCTCGGTGACGGGTTCCAGTGCGCGGGCCCAGCCCGCCTCGACGATCTCGGTCAGTGGGCGCGCGGTCATGGTGGGTCAACCTATCGGCGGACGCCCACGCCCGGCCCCGGAGGGGTCAGTACGACTGCCAGCCCGCACTGCCGCGCCAGGGTTCACCGTCGACGAGCACCCCTGCGGGCCCGTCGACGACCGACCCGATGCGGCGCCATCCCGGCGGTGGCGGTCCGGGGAACGTGGCCACCAGCGCGTGGTCCTCGCCGCCGCCCAGCACCCAGTCCCACGGGTTGCCTCCGGTGGCCTCGGCGGCCGCGGCGACGACGTCGCGATCGGCCAGGAGTGCCGACGTCGACAGTTCGACGGTCACCCCGGATGCGGCGGCCACGTGCCCCAGGTCGGCGACCAGACCGTCGGAGACGTCGGTCATCGCGGTGGCTCCCGCATCGGCGGCGCGGCGCCCGGAGCCGTAGGGCACCTCGGGCACCAGGTGTCTGCGGCGCAGGTCGCCGAACCGCCGAACGTCGTTGAGCCACAACGCGTATCCGGCGGCCGAGGTGCCGAGGTCGCCGATCACGGCGACGACGTCACCGGGCCGGGCACCCGACAGCAGCACCGGCGCGCGGCCGCCGAGATCGCCGAGCACGGTCACCGACACCACCCACTGCGGCGCGGCCACCAGGTCGCCGCCGACGATGCCCGCGCCGGTCCGCGCGGCCTCGGACCACATGCCGTCCGACAGCGCCGTCGCCGCGTCGGCAGCGGTGTCGCCGGGTGCGCCGAAGCCGACCACGTAGGCGGTGGGCGTCGCACCCATGGCCTCGACGTCGGCGGCGTTCTGGGCGATCGCCTTGCGGCCCACGTCGTGCGGGGTCGACCAGTCCAGCCGGAAGTGCCTGCCCTCGACGAGCATGTCCGTGGACACGACCGTCCGGCCATCGGGGGCGATCACCACGGCGGCGTCGTCGCCCGGGCCCACCTCCACGATCCCGGGTTGCGTCCGGCCGGCGACGAGTTCGTCGATGACGGCGAACTCGCCGAGCCCGGCCAGCGTCGGTTGCTCGCGGTCCGCCATCGCCACCGTGCTCCTCGTCCGGGCGCCTGCTCGTCCCCTGAACACCGGCGCGACCTGCGGTACCTTTGTCCCCTGCGGCGCAGGGTCTGTGCAGCGCAGAGTCTATGCAGCGCTCAGTCCGCGCAGCGAGAGGGAGGACACACCGGGTGGTCGAGGCGTTCATGCTGATTCAGACCGAGGTGGGCCGCGCCGAGGTCGTCGCCGAGCACCTCGCGACGCTGCCCGGAGTGCTGTCCGCGGAATACGTCACGGGCCCGTACGACGTCGTCGTCCGCGTCGGGGCCACCAGCCTCGAGGACCTGACGTCCGGCGTGGTCCCCAGCGTGCAGCAAGCGAGCGGGATCACCCGCACGCTGACCTGTCCCGTCGCCGAGGCGGGCCGGCCCTAAAGTCACTCCCGTGACCGATGCCGAACCCGACGGGCCACCCCGCAGTCTCCTGATCGCCGCGCTCGCGGTGGCGGCCCTCGCCGTCGTGGGGCTCCTCGCCGTCGCGGCCGTACGCCACACCCCCGAGCAACCACGTCCCGTCGCCGTCGCCTCGATACCGGCGCCGCAGGCCGAGGGCGACGGGTGCCGGGCGCTGGCCGACGTCCTGCCCGCCGAGCTGGGTGACTTCCGCCGCGCCGAACTCGCCGATCCCGCGCCCGCGGGGGCGGCGGCGTGGCAGGCCGAGGGCCAGCCCGACGCCGTGATCCTGCGCTGCGGTCTCGAGCGGCCGGTGGACTTCGTGGCCGGCGCACCCGTCCAGGTGGTCGATCAGGTCAGCTGGTTCCGGATCGCCGACGTGGGCCGCAGCACGTGGATCACCGTGGACCGGCCGAGCTACGTCGCGCTGACGCTGCCCGACGGGACGGGGCCCACCCCCATTCAATCGATCTCGACGGCCGTCGCGCAGGCGATGCCAGCGGTGCCGCCGAGCCCCGGTCCGCCGCGCTAGCGCAGGCCGGTACCGCGGGCGACCGCCGTCTCGACCATGGTGGCCAGCAGTGCCGGGTACTCGACGCCGCTCGCGGCCCACATCCGGGGATACATCGAGATGGTGGTGAAGCCCGGCATCGTGTTGATCTCGTTGATCACCGGGCCGTCGTCGGTGAGGAAGAAGTCGACGCGGGCGAGGCCCTGACCGTCGATCGCCCGGAACGCGCGGATCGCGAGTCGGCGGATCTCGTCGGCGATCTCGTCGTCCACCTTGGCGGGGACGTCGAGTTCCGCGGCGTCGTCGAGGTACTTGGTCTCGAAGTCGTAGAAGCCGTCCTCGCGGCCCCGGACCCCGGCCACGCGGATCTCGCCGAGCGTGCTGGCCTCGATGGACCCGTCCGGGAACTCCAGGACGCCGCATTCGACCTCGCGTCCGGGGACGGCGGCCTCGACGATCACCTTGGGATCGTGCCTGCGGGCGTTGTCGATCGCCTGCGGCAGCTGGTCCCAGGCCGTGACGCGGCTGACGCCGATCGACGATCCGCCGCGGGCGGGCTTCACGAACACCGGCAGCCCGAGCCGCTCGCGATCGTCGAGCGTCAGGGTGGGCTCGCCGGGACGCAGCACCACCTGGTCGCCGATCGGCAACCCCTCGGCCGCAAGCAGTTTCTTGGTGTACTCCTTGTCCATGCCCGCCGCGCTCGCGAGCACGCCGGCCCCGACGTAGGGCACGCCGGCCAGTTCGAGCAGGCCCTGGATGGTGCCGTCCTCGCCGTACGGGCCGTGCAGCACCGGGAACACGACGTCCACCGAGGCCAACGTCTCCCCCGCGCCGCGGCCCAGGGAGAGCAGCTGGCCGCGCCGCGCGGGATCGGCGGCGAGCGCCAGCGCGGTGCCGGAGTCGGCGCTCACGGTAGGCAGCCGCCCGTCGGTGATGGCGAGGGTCTCGGGCCGTCCGTCGGTGAGCACCCAGGAGCCCTCGGGCGTGATGCCGACGGCCACCACGTCGAAGCGTTCGGGGTCGAGGTTGCGCAGGATGCTGCCTGCGGACACGCAGGAGATCGCGTGCTCTGAGCTGCGTCCGCCGTAGACGACGGCGACGCGGATGCGGGCAGTCACAACCTGCAGAGGCTACCGTCCCCGGTCCGCCCGGGCGTCACCCGGCGAGTGCGCGCTCGATGTCGGTCAGCACGTCGTCGGTGTCCTCGATGCCCATCGACAGGCGCGCGAAGCCCGGCGAGACGGGGTCGCCCCAGCGGGCGCGGCGGTCCACCGAGGTGTGGATGCCACCGAAGCTGGTGGCCGCGACCAGCAGCGCGCTGCGCTCCACGAGGGCGTGCACGGCGGCGGCGTCGGCCAGTTCGATGCTGAGCAGTCCGCCGAACCGGCGCATCTGCGCGGCGGCGAGGTCGTGGGCGGGATCGTCGGGCAGGCCGGGATAGCGCACGGAGAGAACGGCGGGATGGGCGCGCAGCATCAGTGCCGCCGCCATCGCGTTCTGGCACTGCCGTTCGAAGCGCAGTCCGGCACTGCCGATGCTGCGCAGCGCCAGCCACGCCTCGAGGGGGCCGAGGACGGCACCGGACAGCAGGCGCTCGCGCTCGACCGCGGCCATCAGGTCACCGCGGCTGCCCGCGACGTATCCGGCGAGCAGGTCGCTGTGACCGGACAGCGCCTTGGTCGCACTCGCGACCACGAGGTCGGCCCCGAGGGACAGCGGCCGCTGCCCGAACGGCGTCGGGGTCGTGTTGTCGACCACCAGCACGGCGCCACGACGGCGGCACACCGTCCCCAGCCGGTGCAGGTCCACGACGTCGAGCGTGGGGTTGACCGGCGATTCGGCCATTACGACGTCGGCGGTCTCGGCTGCCGCGCACATGTCGCGCGCGTCGGCCTCGATGACCGTGATGCCCAGTGGGGCAAGTCTTTCGGCGGCGTACCGGCGCACCTGGTAGTAGCCGTCGGCGGGCACCAGCAGCGTCGTGCCGGGGCCGACCAGCACCCGCAGCGTCGACGTGATGGCGGCCATGCCGGAGCCGAAGGCGAGCGCCGCGGTGGCGCCCTCGAGGTCGGCCAGCGCCGACTCCAGGTGACGCCACGTCGGATTCGAGGCGCGACCGTAGGTGTCGAGACCGGCGTCCTCGTCGCTCGACAGGTGGTAGGCCGCGGCGGGCACCGGCGGCGGGGTGACCGGTGCACCCGGTTCTGCGGCGGCGCCGGCGGCGGTCACGCTGCGGGTCGAGTCACCGTACTGACCGTCCACGATTCCTCTACTCCGACTTGGTGCTGCGCCCGAGCAGCAGGGCCACGGCGGATTCGACCGACAGTCCCCGGTGGCAGACCCGGTTCACGGCGTCGGTCAGCGGCATCTCGACGTCGTAACTCGATGCGAGCGCGAGCACCGACTGCGACGACGTGACGCCCTCGGCGACGTGGCCGCCCGTCGCGGCGAGCGCGGTGGCCATGTTGCTGCCCTTGCCGAGTCGCTCACCGAAGGCCCGGTTGCGCGAGTGCGGCGAGGTGCAGGTCGCCACCAGGTCCCCCACTCCGGCCAGCCCGGCGAGCGTCGCGCCCTTGGCGCCCAACGCGATCCCCAGCCGCATGATCTCGGCGAGCCCACGCGTGATGATCGCCGCGGCGGTGTTCTCGCCGAGCCCCACACCCGCGGCCATCCCGCAGGCCAGCGCGATGACGTTCTTGCACGCGCCACCGATCTCGGCGCCGACGACGTCGGAGTTGGTGTACGGCCGGAAGTATCCGGTGGAGAACGCGCGCTGCAGTGCGACGGCGCGGCCGGAGTCCGAACACGCCACGACGGTGGCCGCGGGCTGCTCGTCGACGATCTCGCTCGCCAGGTTGGGTCCGGTCAGCACGGCGATGCGCGACGGGTTGACGCCGGTGACCTGTTCGACGACCTGGGTCATCCGCAGCAGCGTGTTCAGCTCGATGCCCTTGGCGACGTTGACCAGGGTCGCGTCGCCGCCGAGGTGCGGTACCCACGTCTCGAGGTTGGTGCGCAATGTCTGCGACGGCACCGCCATCAGCACGGTGCACGCGCCGGACAACGCCTCGGCCGGATCGCTGGTGGCGCGGATCGACGACGGCAGCGCGGCGTCACCCACGTAGCCCACGTTGCGGTGCGTCTCGTTGATCTCGTCTGCCAGGTCCGGTCGACGGGTCCACAGCGTCACGTCGTTGCCCGCGTCGGCGAGCACCTTCGCCAACGCCGTGCCCCAGGCACCGGCACCCATCACGGCCGCATCCACCACGGGAATGAATCTAGCCTGTCGGGGCATTGCTCTACGGGTGACACCGATCGCCGCCGTACTGGCAGGATGGCAGGCATGAGCGGCTCCTCGGCCCGCACGTCGACCGACGTCGGGCTGATCATTGCCGTGAAGCGGCTGTCCGCGGCCAAGACGCGGCTCGCGCCCGCGTTCACGGTTCGGGGCCGGGCGGCACTGGTCCTGGCCATGCTGACCGACACCATCATCGCCGCATCGGCGGTGCCCGCGATCTCGACGATCACGGTGGTGACCCCGGACGAGGTGGCTGCCGAGGCCGCGCGCCGCTTCGGTGCACGCGTGCTCGTCGATCCGACGCCCGCCGGGCACCTCGACCCCCTCAACGCGGCGCTGACGGCCGCCGAGGCTGCGGTAGGTGAACATTCGCTGAACGTCGCGGTGCTCCAGGGGGATCTGCCCGCCCTGCAGTCCCGTGAGCTGGCACAGGCGGTCTCCGCGGCACGGGCGCACCCGCGCAGCTTCGTCGGCGACCGGCACGGCAGCGGCACCGTCGCGCTGTTCGCCTTCGGAGTGCCGCTCGAACCCCGATTCGGCCCGAATTCCGCACGCCGACACAAGGATTCGGGTGCGGTAGCGCTCACGCGCGAGTGGCCGGGGCTGCGGTGCGACATCGACACCCCCGACGACCTGTCGGCCGCCCTGCAGCTCGGCGTCGGCACCACGACCAAGCGGACGGTGGCCGATCTGGAGGTACCCGGCGTCGATCGATGACGTCCACCACCTAGCCCCCGGGTCCGGCGATGAGGGATGATCGTCGGGTGACCGAAGCCGAGACTCGAACGACCGATGCCGAGTGGACGACGTCGAACGCGGCGCCCGAGGCGCCACCGGCCACCACCAGCGACACCGCAGACGAGGGCGCGGACAAGCCCGAACCGCTGCCCGACGACCGGTACCTCAACCGCGAACTGAGCTGGCTGGACTTCAACGCCCGCGTGCTGGCACTGGCCGCCGACCCGTCGCTCCCGCTGCTCGAGCGGGCCAAGTTCCTCGCGATCTTCGCGTCGAACCTCGACGAGTTCTACATGGTCCGCGTCGCCGGTCTGAAGCGCCGCGACGAGATGGGCCTGTCGGTGCGCTCCGCCGACGGACTGTCTCCCCGCGAGCAGCTGCGCCGCATCGGCGAGCGCACCCAGCAGATCGCGACCCGGCACGCCACCGTGTTCGGCGAACTGATCCGCCCGGCGCTCGCCGAGCAGGGCGTCGTCATCGTCACGTGGAGCGAACTCGAGGAGCAGGAGCGCGACCGACTCTCCACCTACTTCCACGAGCAGGTCTTCCCGGTCCTCACTCCGCTGGCCGTGGATCCGGCGCACCCGTTCCCGTTCGTGAGCGGGTTGAGCCTCAACCTCGCGATCACCATCCGGCTGCCCGACGACGGCACGCAGCACTTCGCCCGAATCAAGGTGCCCGACAACGTCGGACGGTTCGTCGAACTGCCGCCCCGCGACGGCGACGGCTCGACCCGCTTCCTCCCCATGGAGGAGTTGATCTCCGCCTTCCTCACCGTGCTCTTCCCCGGCCTCGAGATCGTGGAGCACCACGCCTTCCGGATCACCCGCAACGCCGACTTCGAGGTCGAGGAAGACCGCGACGAGGATCTGCTGCAGGCGCTCGAGCGGGAGTTGGCCCGCCGACGCTTCGGATCACCGGTGCGCCTCGAGATCGCCGGCGACATGACCGAGAACATGCTCGAGCTGCTGCTGCGCGAACTCGACGTGCATCCCGGCGACGTCATCGACGTGCCGGGCCTGCTCGACCTCTCGTCGCTGTGGCAGATCTACGGCGTCGACCGCCCGGAACTCAAGGACCCGCCGTTCGTGCCCGCCACGCCACCGGCTTTCGGCGAGCGCGAGACGCCCAAGAGCATCTTCTCCACCCTGCGCGACGGCGACGTCCTGGTGCACCACCCCTACGACTCGTTCTCGACGACGGTGCAGCGCTTCATCGAACAGGCGGCCGCCGACCCGAACGTGCTGGCCATCAAGCAGACGCTGTACCGCACGTCGGGTGACTCGCCGATCGTCAACGCGCTCATCGACGCCGCCGAGGCGGGCAAGCAGGTCGTGGCCCTCGTCGAGATCAAGGCCCGCTTCGACGAGCAGGCCAACATCAAGTGGGCGCGTGCACTCGAGCAGGCGGGCGTGCACGTGGTGTACGGCCTCATCGGGCTCAAGACGCACTGCAAGACGTGTCTGGTGGTGCGCCGCGAGGGTTCGGCGATCCGCCGCTACTGCCACATCGGCACGGGCAACTACAACCCCAAGACCGCGCGTCTCTACGAGGACGTGGGCCTGCTCACCGCCTCCCCCGACATCGGTGCCGACCTCACCGACCTGTTCAACTCGCTGACGGGTTACTCCCGCAAGGTGTCCTACCGCAACCTGCTGGTGGCGCCGCACGGCGTGCGCCGCGGCATCGTCGAGCGGATCGACCGGGAGATCGCCGCCCACCGCGAGGGCGCGGAGTCCGGCATCCGCGTGAAGGCCAACGCGCTGGTCGACGAGCAGGTCATCGACGCGCTGTACCGGGCGTCGCAGGCGGGCGTGCGGGTCGAGGTCGTGGTCCGCGGGATCTGCGCGCTGCGCCCGGGTGCCCCGGGGTTCAGCGAGAACATCGTGGTGCGTTCGATTCTCGGCCGATTCCTTGAGCACTCGCGAATCATTCACTTCCGCGCCATCGACGAGTTCTGGATCGGCAGTGCCGACATGATGCATCGTAATCTCGACCGCCGTGTCGAGGTGATGGCACAGGTCAAGGATCGACGGCTGGCCGGTCAGCTCAACGACGTGTTCGACTCGGCCCTGGACCCGTCCACGAGGTGTTGGGAGTTGAGCGCCGACGGTCACTGGACGGCGCTGCCACACGCGGGTGAGACGGTTCGCGACCACCAGGTGTCCCTGATGGAGAAGCACCGACACCCCTAGGACACCGTCCTTCCGCCGCGCCCTCGCGGGCCCGACAATGACGTGCAGGAGTAGAGGTGTCGAAGAAGGGTCCGGGTGCGCCCAAGACGGTGCTCGCCGCGGGAGCGGTGCTGTGGCGTGCCGGTGACGGCGGGGCGGTGGAGGTCGCGCTCGTCCATCGACCGCGGTACGACGATTGGTCACTGCCCAAGGGCAAGCTCGATCCCGGTGAGACCGAACCCGTTGCCGCGGTGCGGGAGGTCCAGGAGGAGACCGGCTTCGCCGCCGAACTCGGCAGGCGGCTGACGGCGGTGAGCTACCCGATCGAGCACGGCACCAAGAAGGTGACGTACTGGGCCGCCCGGGCGATCGGCGGGGAGTTCGCGCCGAACTCGGAGGTCGACGAACTGCAGTGGCTGCCGATTCCGGTGGCGATGAAGCGGCTGCAGTACGCGGCAGACCGGAAGGTGCTGCGCCGCTTCGCCAAGTACGAGGCCAAGAACGCGGTCGACACCACGACGGTGCTGGTGGTGCGCCACGCCGTCGCCGGCAGCAAGTCGCGCTACAAGGGCGACGACCGGGCCCGGCCGCTGGACAAGAAGGGCCGTGCGCAGGCCGAGTCACTGGTGGGGCTGCTGCTCGCGTTCGGCGCCACCGATCTCTACGCGGCGCCGCGCGCCCGCTGCCATCAGACCCTCGAACCGTTGGCCGAGGAACTGGGCGTGGCGATCGGCGACGAGCCCACGCTCACCGAGGAGGCCTACGCCGACGATCGCGCCGCGGGTCGCGAGCGCTTCGACGACATCACCCGGTCGGACGGTACGCCCGTGATCTGTACGCAGGGCAAGGTGATTCCCGACCTCATCGCCTGGTGGTGCGACCGTGACGGGGTGAAGCCGGACAAGTCGAGGAACCGCAAGGGCAGCACCTGGGTGCTGTCCGTGGTCGACGGAGTCCTGGTGTCCGCCGATCACATCGGCAGCCCGCTCGCCCTCGACTGACGGGCCGGACCCCTCACACGCAGACGCGCCGCGGATCGAGTGATCCACGGCGCGTCCCCTGCTCGCAGCGAGTGCGGGCAGTACCTCTGATCTAGCGGCGGCCCTTCTTGGCCGGTGCCTTCTTGGCAGCCGGTGCCTTCTTGGCCGGAGCCTTGGTCGCGGCCTTCTTGGCAGCAGGTGCAGCAGCCTTCTTGGCGGCGGGCGCCTTCTTGGCCGGGGTGGCGGCCTTCTTCGCAGGCGTAGCAGCCTTCTTGGCGGGGGTCGCAGCCTTCTTCGCAGGCGTAGCAGCCTTCTTGGCCGGGGTCGCAGCCTTCTTCGCAGGCGTAGCAGCCTTCTTGGCCGGGGTCGCAGCCTTCTTGGCAGGTGCGGCCGCCTTCTTGGCGGGAGCCGCGGCCTTCTTCGCAGGCGCGGCAGCCTTCTTGGCCGGTGCGGCCTTCTTGACGGCGGCCTTCTTGACCGCGGTCTTGCGAGCCGGCGCGGCGGTGGCGCCACGCTTCACGGCGGGGCCGTCGGACGGGAGCTTCTGCGCGCCAGACACAACCGCCTTGAACTGTGCGCCGGGCCGGAACGCCGGAACCGACGTCGGCTTGACCTTGACGGTCTCACCGGTACGCGGGTTGCGGGCGACACGTGCCGCGCGGCGACGCTGTTCGAAGACGCCGAACCCGGTGATCGTGACGCTGTCGCCCTTGTGGACGGCACGCACGATCGTGTCGACGACGTTTTCTACCGCGGCAGTTGCCTGCCGGCGGTCGGTGCCCAACTTGTCCGTGAGGACATCGATGAGCTCTGCCTTGTTCATGCAAAACCTCCGGAGCCAGTGGTCCATCTTGGACCGACTAGTGCCCACGGTAAACCCTCGTGCAGCAGATATCCAAGAGCCACGCCGAATTTCAGACGTAGCTGGCACCCCATTCGGCAATCCGATTGCCCCACATGGGCTGTGGTACGCCAGTCCTAGAACTGGTTGCGGAGAGCCCTTTTCGGCCCCCCGACGACGCCGGCTCAGACCTCTAGCGTGCGTGGTTTCCAGCTCGGACGAGACGCCTCGAAGGTCGAGATCTCCTCCTGTTTGCGCAGCGTAAGGCCTATATCGTCCAGGCCCTCGAGCAGTCGCCACGCGGTGTAGTCGTCAATCGTGAACGGCACCATGACCGTTCCTGCGGTGATCGTCTTATCCCGAAGGTTCACAGTCAGTTCCAGCCCGGGACTCTGCTCGATCAACTTCCACAGCAGTTCCACATCATCGTGATTCACTTCGGCGGCCAACAGGCCCGCCTTGCCCGCGTTGCCGCGGAAGATGTCGGCGAAGCGCGACGAGATGACGACCCGGAAGCCGAAGTCCATCAGCGCCCAGACGGCGTGCTCGCGCGACGATCCGGTACCGAAGTCGGGGCCGGCCACCAACACCGAGCCGGCGTCGAACGGCGGGAGGTTGAGGACGAACGACGGGTCGTTGCGCCACGCGGCGAACAGACCGTCCTCGAAACCCGTTCGGGTGACCCGCTTGAGGTAGACGGCCGGGATGATCTGGTCGGTGTCGACGTTGGACCGTCGCAGCGGCACGCCGATTCCGGTGTGGGTGTGGAACGCATCCATGGGGTACTCCTAGCTGTTCGCGGCGGCGGGAAGATCGGCGGGTGAGGAGAGGGTGCCGCGCACGGCGGTCGCCGCGGCGACCGCGGGCGAGACCAGGTGCGTGCGACCGCCCTTGCCCTGCCTGCCCTCGAAGTTCCGGTTGGAGGTCGAGGCGCACCGCTCCCCGGGGGCCAGTTGGTCGGGGTTCATCCCGAGGCACATCGAGCAGCCGGCCTGCCGCCACTCGGCGCCGGCAGCGGCGAAGATCTCGCCCAGGCCCTCGGATTCGGCCTGCGCGCGCACCCGCATGGATCCGGGGACCACCAGCATGCGGACGCCATCGGCGACCTTGCGGCCGCGGAGGACGTCGGCGACCACCCGCAGGTCCTCGATGCGGCCGTTGGTGCACGACCCGACGAACACCGTGTCGACCGAGACCTCGCGCATCGGCGTCCCGGCGCGAAGATCCATGTAGGTCAACGCCTTCTCGGCCGACTGCTTCTGGTCGTCGTCGAGCAGCGATTCGGGATCGGGCACCGCGCCGGCCAGTGGCACGCCCTGACCGGGGTTCGTCCCCCACGTCACGAAGGGGCTCAGGCTCGCGGCGTCGATGTGGACCTCGGTGTCGAATCGGGCGCCCTCGTCGGTGTTCAGCGCACGCCACGCCTCGACCGCCGCGTCCCAGTCCGCGCCCGTCGGTGCGTGGGGGCGGCCGCGCAGGTACTCGAACGTCGTCTCGTCCGGGCCGACCATGCCCGCGCGCGCACCCGCCTCGATGCTCATGTTGCAGATCGTCATGCGACCTTCCATCGACAGCGATTCGATGGCGCTGCCGCGGTATTCGATGACGTGCCCCTGGCCGCCGCCCGTGCCGATCTTCGCGATGACCGCCAGGATGACGTCCTTGGCGCTGACGCCCTCGGGCAGGACGCCGTCGACGTTGACCGCCATGGTCTTGAACGGGCGCAACGGAAGGGTCTGCGTCGCAAGGACGTGCTCCACCTCGGAGGTGCCGATCCCCATCGCCAGCGCGCCGAACGCACCGTGCGTCGAGGTGTGGCTGTCGCCGCACACCACCGTGGTGCCGGGCTGCGTCAGGCCGAGCTGCGGGCCGATGATGTGCACGATGCCCTGCTCGACGTCGCCCATGGGGTGCAGCCGGATGCCGAATTCCGCGCAGTTGCGCCGCAACGTGTCGACCTGGGTCCGCGACACCAGATCGGCGATCGGCTTGTCGATGTCGATCGTCGGCACGTTGTGGTCCTCGGTGGCGATCGTGAGATCGGGCCTGCGCACGGGACGGCCGGCGAGGCGCAGCCCGTCGAACGCCTGCGGACTGGTCACCTCGTGGACGAGGTGCAGGTCGATGTAGATGAGGTCGGGTTCGCGCGATCCGCCCTCACCGCCGCCTTCGACGACGACGTGGTCGGCCCACACCTTCTCCGCCATCGTGCGTGGCCGGGCATCCGCGTGGGTGGTGCTGGTGACTGTCATGGAATTCGATTCCTCCGAACCGTCCGCAGAGGGCGCTGCGGATATCGAGCTGGTATCTCAGTATGCGGGAAGCTAGTATCTCCCTGTGAGACAGGATAGCGGCATCGGAGTCCTCGACAAAGCCGTGGGGGTCCTGCACTCGGTGGCCGAGTCACCGTGCGGCCTGGCCGAACTGTGCGAGCGCACGGGCCTCCCCCGCGCCACCGCCCACCGCCTCGCCGCGGGTCTCGAGACGCACCGCCTGCTGGCCCGCGACGCCGAGGGACGCTGGCGGTTGGGCCCGGGACTCACCGAGCTGGCCGGGCACGTCAACGACCCGCTGCTGGCCGCGGGGACCGTGGTGCTGCCCAGGCTTCGGGAGATCACCGGCGAGAGCGTCCAGCTCTACCGCCGGGAGGGGACGTCCCGCGTGTGCGTCGCCGCCCTCGAACCGCCTGCGGGCCTTCGCGACACCGTGCCCGTGGGCACCAGGCTGCCGATGACGGCGGGCTCCGGCGCGAAGGTCCTCCTGGCGTTCAGCGACGTCGCCACGCAGCAGGCGGTGCTCCCCCATGCCTCGTTCACCGACCGCACGCTCGCCGAGGTCCGCAAGCGTGGGTGGGCGCAGAGCGCCGCCGAACGCGAAGCGGGTGTGGCGAGTGTCTCGGCGCCGGTGCGCGACGGGCGTGGCGCCGTGATCGCCGCGGTGTCGGTGTCGGGGCCCATCGACCGGATGGGCCGCAGGCCCGGGGCCAGGTGGGCGTCGGATCTGCTGGCGGCCTCCGACGCCCTCACCCGCAGGCTCTGAACCGGGCGGCAGTCGCGCCGACGAGAAAGGCGCCCGCTCCGTCGTCAGGACGGATCAGGCGCCTTCTGTGTTGTACCCCCGATGGGATTCGAACCCACGCTACCGCCGTGAGAGGGCGGCGTCCTAGGCCGCTAGACGACGGGGGCTAGAACATTCTGCGACGGTCAGCATAGCTCAGGCGCGATGGCCGACCTAATCACCACGGTGCCCGGAATTCGTTCACCGCAATGGCTGGGGTACCAGGACTCGAACCTAGAATGGCGGTACCAGAAACCGCTGTGTTGCCAATTACACCATACCCCACTGGCTGCCCATCACCGCTGGTCACGGGCCTGTTCCGCGTCGGGAGCGCTCCGACTTCCGTCGATTCGCGCCGTTCACGGGCCGACGAGCAGACTACCAAACATTCAGCGCACGTTTTTCACACCCCGGGCACGCCACCCGTCACCCGGCCGCCTGGGCGTGGTCACGGCCGGCACGCAGCCTGGTCAGGCTGCGATCGCGGCCCAGCAGTTCGAGCGACTCGAACAGTGGCGGGCTGATGGACGACCCGGTGGCGGCGACCCGGATCGGACCGAACGCCTTCCGCGGCTTCAACTCCAGACCGTCGATCAGCGCGACCTTCAGCGCGTCCTCGATCGCCGGCGTCGCCCACTCCCCCACGGCCTCGAGGGCCGCCACGGCGGCGTCGAGCACCGGCACCGCGTCCGGCTTCAGCTCCTTGCCTGCGGCCTTGTCGTCGAGGGCGAAGGACCGCTCGTCGAAGAACTTGACCAGATCCCACGCGTCACCGAGCACGACGATGCGGGTCTGGACGAGTGCGGCCATCTCGGCGAAGCCGTCGTCGTCGAGTCCGGTGTCGTGTCCGTGCGCGACGAAGTAGTCGCGCAGGCGCGCGGTGAACTCGGGCACCGACAGTCGACGGATGTGCTCGGCGTTGATGGCGTCGGCCTTCTTCTGATCGAAGCGCGCCGGATTGGAATTCACGTCGCGGACGTCGAAGGCGGCCACCATCTCGTCGAGGCTGAACAGGTCGTGATCGTCGGCGATGCCCCAGCCGAGCAGGGCGAGGTAGTTCAGCAGCCCCTCGGGCAGGAAGCCACGATCGCGGTGCAGGAACAGGTTCGACTGCGGATCGCGCTTGGACAGCTTCTTGTTGCCGTCGCCGAGCACGCTGGGCAGGTGCGCGAACTCGGGCACCCGCTCGGCCACCCCGATCCGGATGAGCGCCTGGTACAGCGCGATCTGCCGCGGCGTCGAGGGCATGATGTCCTCGCCGCGCAGCACGTGGGTGATCCGCATCAGCGCGTCGTCGACCGGGTTGACCAGTGTGTAGAGGGGATCACCGGTGGCGCGGGTGATCGCGAAGTCGGGCACCGAGCCCGCGGGGAAGCTGACCGGTCCGCGGACCAGGTCGGTCCAGCCGAGATCCTCGTCGGGCATCCGCAGGCGCAGCACGGGCTTGCGGCCCTCGGCGGCGAACGCGGCCCGCTGCTCGTCGGTGAGGGTGCGGTCGTGATTGTCGTAGCCCAGCTTCGGATTCCGGCCCGCGGCGACGTGGCGCGCCTCCACCTCCTCGGCGGTGGAGTACGCCTCGTAGACCTCGCCGGCCTCGAGCAGGCGGGCGATCACGTCGCGGTAGATCTCGCCGCGCTGCGACTGCCGGTACGGCTCGTAGGGGCCGCCCACCTCGGGCCCCTCGTCCCAGTCGAGACCCAGCCAGCGGAGCGCGTCGAGGATCGCCGCGTAGCTCTCGGCGCTGTCCCGGGCGGCGTCGGTGTCCTCGATGCGGAAGACGAAGCGGCCGCCGGTGTGGCGGGCGTAGGCCCAGTTGAACAGCGCGGTGCGCACCAACCCGACGTGCGGGGTGCCGGTGGGCGACGGGCAGAACCGTACGCGGACGTCCGTGTCGGCCATCACTTGGCCTTGCGCACAACGGGATTGGAGAGGGTGCCAATGCCCTCGACGGTGATGCTCACGGTGTCGCCGTCCTCGATCGGGCCGACGCCCTCGGGGGTTCCGGTCAGGATGAGGTCACCGGGCAGCAGGGTCATCACCGCGGAGGCCCACTCGATGATCGCGCCGACGTCGTGGATCATCAGCGACGTCCGGCTGTGCTGGCGCACCTCGCCGTTGACCTCGGTCCGCAGGTCCAGGTCGAAGGGGTCGACGTCGGTGTCGATCCACGGTCCGACCGGACAGAACGTGTCGTGGCCCTTGGCCCGCATCCACTGGCCGTCCTTCTTCTGCTGATCGCGGGCCGAGACGTCGTTGGCGATCGTGTAGCCCAGGATGTTCTCGGCCGCGCGGGCAGCGGGAACGTCCTTGCAGGGCCGCCCGATCACGATGGCCAGTTCGCCCTCGTGGTGCACGGGATGGGCGTCGGCAGGCAGCTGGATCGGCACGTTGGGGCCGACGATCGCGGTGTTCGGCTTGAGGAAGATCACGGGATCCTCGGGGGCGACGCCGCCCATCTCCGCGGCGTGGGCCGCGTAGTTCTTGCCCATGCAGATCACCTTGCTCGCGAGGATCGGTGCGAGCAGCCGGACGTCGGCGAGCGGCCACGTCCGGCCGGTGAACTCGGGCGTCCCGAAGGGGTGTTCGGCTATCTCGCGGACCGTGGCGCGCGCGGCGCTCTCGGGCGTGGAGACGTCTCCTTCGATGGTGACGAAGGCGACACCGTCGGGGCTGGCGATTCGACCTAGGCGCATTCGACCAGCCTAGTGGCCTCGGCCGCGCCGGGACCGAGGGGCCCGACATGACCGCCATCTCACATGTCGGGACGACTGTTCAGCATCCTGAGACGGGCGTGGAACGATGGCGGAATGGTCACGGTCTCGATCGGCACCGCGCGGCGGTGGTCGATGTTGGCGATCGCGCTGATCGCCACCCTCTTCGCCAACGTGTTCATCAACGGCGTCGCGTTCCTCATCCCGACCCTGCACACAGACCTGGGACTCGACCTGGCCCAGGCGGGTCTGATGTCGTCGCTGCCGAGCTTCGGCATGGTGGTCACGCTCATCGCCTGGGGCTGGATCGTCGACCGCGTCGGCGAGCGGTTCGTGCTGACCGTCGGTTCCGCGCTCACCGCGGCCGCGGGGTTCGCGGCCGCTGCGGCGGACTCGCTGCCCACCATCGGCGTGTTCCTGTTCCTGGGCGGAATGGCCGCCGCCAGTAGCAACGTCGCCAGCGGACGCCTCGTCGTCGGCTGGTTCCCGCCGCATCGGCGCGGTCTGGTGATGGGTATCCGCCAGACCGCACAACCGCTGGGCGTCGGACTCGGCGCCCTCGTCATCCCCCGCCTGGCCGAGCAGCACGGCATCGGTGGCGCACTGCTGTTCCCGGCGGCCGTGTGCGCGGCGGCCGCCGTGGTCAGCCTGGTCGGCGTGCTCGATCCGCCGCGCCCGACCCGCGCCGAGGCACCCGCCGCGGACCTCGCCAATCCGTACCGGGGTTCGTCGGCGCTGTGGCGGATCCATGCCGTCTCCGTGCTCCTCGTCGTCCCGCAGTCGGTGGTGTGGACGTTCGCCCTGGTGTGGCTGATCACCGACGGCGGGTGGTCGGCCGGCTCGGCCGGCGTGATCGTCACGTGCGCACAGGTTCTCGGCGCGGCCGGCCGGATCGCGGCCGGACGGTGGTCGGACGCGGTGGGCTCCCGGCTGCGCCCGGTGCGCATCATCGCCGTCGGCGCCGCCATCGCGATGGCGGCGCTGGCGCTCACCGACGTGGTCGACTCACCGCTGAGCATCGTCGCGCTGGCCGTGGCGTCGATGGTCACGGTGTCCGACAACGGATTGGCCTTCACCGCGATCGCCGAGATCTCGGGCCCGTTCTGGAGTGGGCGCGCACTGGGGATGCAGAACACCAGCCAGCTCTTCACCACCGGTGTCGTGCCACCGGTGTTCGGGGCGCTGATCGCCGCGACGGGTTACCCGGTCGCCTGGGCGGTGTGCGCCGTGCTGCCACTGCTGGCCGCGCCGCTGGTCCCGGTCGACGCCGATCCGTTGCGCGCCGCCGGCGACTAGGAGCGCGCCCCGGGAAGCGGTAGCAGCGCTGCGACGAGGAAGCAGAGTGCGCCGACGAACGTCCCGGCGCCCGCGACGGCGGGGTCGACCGTCGCACCGGCCGCGGTGACGAAGGCGGCGAGCGCGCTCACCCCGAACGCGACGCAGCCCCCCAGGTTGATCCACGCCGCCTGCCAGTCCACCGATCTCGGCGCCCAGCGCCCGGAGGCCACGGTGGTCGCCAGGACCGCCAGGACGCCACTCGCCAGGAACGCGACCGATCCGGTGGCATCCGGAGCCCACACCAGATCGCGCTCGGAGAGGGCGGCACGCGCCCAGACCGACGCCCCGGTGCTGACGTTGAACAGCACGGTCCCACCGAACTGCGTTGCCGCCGAATACCATTCGAGACTGCCCTCGGGACCCGACCGGACCAGCTGGATCCACGCGGCGCAGGTGAACCACCACGATCCGACGAAGCACAGCGCGTTGGCCGCCATCGCCGACGCCGGCAACCCCGGCACCGTCGCCACCGCGAAGAACGTCGAACCCACGACGAACGCCCAGCACTGGTGGCTGAGCGTCACGGCGTCGCGCAGGCGGCTCACTCGCGGTCTGCCTCGAGGTTCTCCGCGCAGCGGGTCAGCAGCTCGGCCAACTGTTCGCGGGCGTCGTCGGTGAGCCCCTCGACCATCGACTCCTCGACGCGCAGCACCGCATCGTGACCGGCAGCGAGACGCGTCCGTCCGGCGGCGGTCAGTGCCAGCGCCGTGGCCCGGCCGCGGGTCGGGGCGGCGTTGCGCACCAGACCCTCCGCGCGGAGTCCCGCGAGGACGTCCTGCAGCGACTGGCGCGTCACGAAGCACAGTCGGGCGAGTTCGGACGCCGACGCGTCGGGGTGGTCGGCGAGCGCCCGAAGCGCGGTGTACTGCGCCATGGAGAGGCCGGTGGGCCGCAGACCGGCGTCGCACCGCCGCCGCAGCGACTGCTGCACGCGCTTGATCAGATAACCGGCACCGGCTTCGACGTCCCCGTTCCGCATGACAGGAACCTTACATTGCGCTACCGTGGCATGTAAGGAACCTGACAAAGGAGATTCATGTCGACCATCACGCCGCACGCCGGGTACGCCACCCTCATCAACGTCTTCACCGTCCGACCGGACCGCGCCCACGAGTTGGCCGCTCTGCTCGTCGAGGCCACCGAGGAGGTGATGCAGCACGTCCCGGGCTTCATCTCGGCCAACATCCACGTCAGCACGGACGGCACGCGGGTGGTCAACTACGCGCAGTGGCAGACCGCGGACGCGTTCGTCGCCATGCAGTCGGACCCTGCCGCACAGGTGCACATGCGTGCCGCCGCGGAGGTGGCCGAGGGATTCGATCCGCACCTCTACACCGTCGAATCGGTGCACGAACGGGCCTGATCAGCTCCCGAGCAGGCCGACGATCCGGTCGCCCACCGCCGACGTCGACAGCGCGTCGTCGCCGCGGGTGGCGAGGTGCTCGGCGACGGCACGGTCCACCCGGGCAGCCGCCTCGTCCTCGCCGACGTGCGCCAGCAGCAGCGCCACCGACATGATCGCGGCGGTCGGATCCGCGATGCCCTGCCCGGCGATGTCGGGCGCACTGCCGTGCACCGGTTCGAACATCGACGGATTGGTACGCGTGGCGTCGATGTTGCCGCTGGCCGCCAGGCCGATGCCACCGGACACCGCCGCGGCGAGGTCGGTGATGATGTCGCCGAACAGGTTGTCGGTGACGATCACGTCGAACCGGCCCGGGTCGGTGACCATGTGGATGGTCGCGGCGTCGATGTGCTGGTAGGCCACCTCGACGTCGGGGTACTCGCGGCCGACCTCGGCCACGATGCGCGACCACAGCGTGCCCGCGAACGTCAGGACGTTGGTCTTGTGCACCAGGGTGAGGTGCTTGCGGCGCTTGTCGGCCCGCGCGAACGCGTCCCGCACCACCCGCTCCACCCCGAAGGCAGTGTTCAGGCTGACCTCGGTGGCCACCTCGTGCGGAGTGTCCTTGCGGATGGCGCCACCGGTGCCGGTGTAGGGCCCCTCGGTGCCCTCGCGCACCACCACGAAGTCGATCGACGGGTTGCCCGACAGCGGGCTCTCGACGCCGGGCTGCAGCCGCGACGGGCGCAGGTTGACGTGGTGGTCGAGCTGGAAGCGCAGCGTCAGCAGCAGTCCGCGCTCGAGCACGCCGCTGGGCACCGACGGGTCGCCGATGGCGCCGAGCAGGATCGCGTCGTGGGTCCTGAGTTCGTCGACCATGCCGTCGGGCAGCGTCTCCCCCGTCGCGTGGTAGCGGCGGGCACCCAGGTCGTACTCGGTGCGCTCGACGCCGGGCAGCACCACGTCGAGCACCTTGAGTGCCTCGGCGATGACCTCCGGACCGATGCCGTCGCCGGCGATGACGGCGAGCTTGCTCAGCGACGCGCTCACGACAGGTCCACCAGTTCCAGCGTCACGGCGTCGACGTCGCGGCCGATCGACTCCTGGACCTCGGGGGGCACCCGGCGGTCCAGCCGCAGCATGATCGTCGCGCCGTCGCCGTCGTGGTCCTGGCTCAGCTGCGCGGCGAGGATGTTCACTCCGGCGGCGCCCAGCAGGGTGCCGATCTTGCCCAGCGCGCCGGGCTGGTCGTTGTAGTTGACGATGAGGTTGTCGCCCTCGGCACGCAGATCGAGGTTGCGGCCGTTGATCTGGACGATCTTCTCGACCTGCTGCGGCCCGGACAGGGTGCCGGCCACGTTCACGGTCGAACCGTCGGCGGCGACCGCGCGCACGTCGACGACGCTGCGGTGGTTGGGGCTCTCCGACTCGGTGTCGATGGTGGCCTCGACGCCACGCTCGGCGGCGAGCGCGGGCGCGTTGACGAACGTGACCTGGTCCTCGATGACGGCCGAGAACAGCCCGCGCAGCGCCGAGAGCCGCAGCACCTCGACCTGCTCGGAGGCCAGCTCGCCGCGCACCTGCACGCAGAGGTTGGTGGGCAGCTCCGCCGACAGCGCGCCGACCAGCAGACCGAGCTTGCGCACCAGGTCGAGCCAGGGCGCGACCTCCTCGCCAACCACGCCGCCGCCCACGTTCACCGCGTCGGGGACGAACTCCCCGGCGAGCGCCAGCCGGACGCTGGCCGCGACGTCGGTGCCCGCGCGGTCCTGCGCCTCGGCCGTCGACGCGCCGAGGTGCGGGGTGACGACGACCTCGGGCAGTTCGAACAGCGGGCTGTCCGTGCAGGGTTCGGTGGAGAAGACGTCGAGACCGGCGCCGCGCACGTGTCCGCTCGTGATCGCGTCCGCGAGGGCCTGCTCGTCGATCAGTCCGCCACGGGCGGCGTTGACGATGATGACGCCCGGCTTGGTCTTCGCGAGCGCCTCGGTGTTGATGAGGCCCGCGGTCTCCTTGGTCTTGGGCAGGTGCACGGAGATGAAGTCGGCGCGGCCCAGCAGTTCGTCGAGCGTCAGCAGCTCGATGCCGAGCTGCGCGGCGCGCGCCTGCGACACGTAGGGGTCGTAGGCGGTGATGTGCGCGCCGAACGCGGCCAGGCGCTGCGCGACGAGCTGTCCGATCCGGCCCAGCCCCACCACGCCGACGGTCTTGCCGAAGATCTCGGTGCCCGAGAAGGACGAGCGCTTCCACGTGTGGGCGCGCAGCGTCGCGTCGGCCGCGGGGATCTGGCGGGCCGTCGACAGCAGCAGCGCCAGCGCATGCTCCGCGGCACTGTGGATGTTCGACGTCGGTGCGTTGACCACCAGCACGCCGCGGGCGGTGGCGGCGTCCACGTCGACGTTGTCCAGGCCGACACCGGCGCGGGCGACGATCTTCAGCTTGGGCGCGGCCGCGAGGACCTCGGCGTCGACGGTCGTCGCCGAACGCACCAGCAGTGCGTCGGCCTCGGGGACGGCGGCCAGCAGCTTGGGCCGGTCCGGGCCGTCCACCCAGCGGACTTCTACCTGGTCACCGAGTGCGGCGACGGTGGATTCGGCCAGTTTGTCGGCGATCAACACCACGGGGAGACTCACGCGGTCAGCCTAGTGGGCTGTAATGGAGGCCCCAAGCCGCCCTACGGACGGAGTGCATGTGGACGTCGACGTCACCGTGGTCGGTAGCGGGCCGAACGGATTGAGTGCCGCGGTGATCCTCGCCCGCGCCGGGCTCTCGGTGCGGGTGCTGGAGGCGCAACCCACCGCGGGCGGTGGCGCCCGCACGCTGCCCGACCCCGAGTTCGGTGGCGTCAGCCACGACATCTGCTCGGCCGTACACCCGCTCGCGCTGGCGTCACCGTTCTTCGCCGAGTTCGACCTGCGTGCCCGGGGCGTCCGGCTGGAGGTCCCCGACATCTCCTACGGCAATCCCCTGCCCGGCCGGTCGGCGGCCATCGGCTACCGCGACATCGAGCGCACGTGCGCCGAACTCGACGACGGCGCTTCTTGGCGCAGGCTGCTCGGCCCGCTGGCGGCGGACTGCGACGGCGTCGTCGGACTGCTGCTCGGTGACAAGCGGTCGATCCCGCCGTCGATCCCGGCGGCCCTGCGCGTCGCTCCCCGACTGCTGGCGCAGGGCACGCCGCTGTGGCGCACCCTGGTCGGCGAGGATGCCCGCGCGCTGTTCAGTGGCGTTGCAGCGCATACGATCTCGCAGATGCCGTCGCTGGTGTCGTCGGGTGCGGGCCTGATGCTGTCGACGCTCGCGCATGCGGTCGGCTGGCCGATCCCCGTCGGCGGTTCGCAGGCCATCCCGGACGCGTTGATCGCCGACCTCCGCGCTCACGGCGGCGAACTGGTCACCGGTGAGGAGGTGACGAGCCCGCCCGGTGGCGTCGTCCTCTACGACACGGCCCCCACCGCGCTGCTGGGGATCTACGGTGACGCGCTGCCCGCGGGTTACGCGAAGGCGTTGCGCCGCTACCGCTTCGGCCCCGGGGTGGCGAAGGTCGACTTCGTGTTGTCCGGTGAGATCCCGTGGCAGGACGAGAGATTGGCGACGGCGCCCACCCTGCACCTCGGCGGCACGCGAACCCAGATGGCGCACGCCGAATCCGAGATCGCACGCGGCAGGCACGCCGAGTGGCCGATGGTGCTCGCCGCCCTGCCGCACCTATCCGATCCGGCTCGCGTCGATGCCGCGGGCCGCCGGCCGCTGTGGACCTACGCCCACGTGCCGGCCGGCTCGACCGTCGACGCCGCCGAGACCGTGATCGGCATCGTGGAGCGGTTCGCACCGGGCTTCCGCGACCTGGTGGTGGGTGTCCGCAGCATCCCCGCCGCCCGGCTGGCCGACCACGACGCGAACCTCGTCGGCGGCGACATCGGCGTCGGCGGCAACAACATGTTCAGCGCGCTCACCGGTCCCACGTTGCGGTTGGATCCGTGGACGACGCCGGTGCGCGGGGCCTATCTGTGTTCGTCGGCGACGCCTCCCGGCGGGGGCGTGCACGGCATGGCCGGGTACTACGCCGCGCGCACGGTGCTGCGCCGCGAATTCGGCATCCGTTCGATGCCGCCGCTCTCGCCCCGGCCGTCGTGAACCGGTGCAGGCGTCGCGGTGCACGGCGACGCCGAGAGCAGGTTCGCGGCGGCACGTCACCGTGCGGTTCGTCACACCCATCCCGGGGGCGTGCCGTTCCGAATGGTGGGTATGTTCCGCGACGTGGCCATCGTGCAACGGCAGTCTCTTGAGTAGGGGAAGCCGGTCCGCGCGGGCGCGCACCTTGACCTCGGCGCCGACCGAGGCGCTCGGCTTGATTCCGGAGTCCGACTTCGAGGCCTGGCGCCTCGGTGTCCGCGACGCCGTCACGCGAGACGTCGGCGACTTCTTCGCCACGCGGTGCGCCCGCGAGCTGGCCGGCACCGACGTGGACGTCACTGGCGACGTGCTCGCCGGCTTCCTGGACAGCGGCAAGTGCGTGCGCTCGACCTTCATGTACATCGGCTGGCTGTGCCGGGCCGACGACGACAGGGCCGCGCTCCATG
Organism: Mycobacterium sp. PTI7; assembly: GCF_056679845.1. NCBI lineage: Bacteria > Bacillati > Actinomycetota > Actinomycetes > Mycobacteriales > Mycobacteriaceae > Mycobacterium > Mycobacterium sp. PTI7. The sequence continues at coordinate 1,085,159 of NZ_CM155252.1, read as the reverse complement.
CCGCGGGCAGCCTCGAATTGCTGCACGTCTTCGCCCTGCTCCAGGACGACGTGATGGACGGGTCGCCCCTGCGGCGGGGCCGGCCGTCGGCGCACGTCCAGTTCGCCGACTGGCACCGCAGTCGCGGACTGTCGGGGTCCCCGGAACGCTTCGGCGACTCGGCGGCCGTGCTGCTCGGCGATCTCTGCCTGGTCTGGGCCGAGCAGATGCTGCGCGACAGCGGCCTCGACCACGCCACGCTCGGCCGCGCCTGGCCCCGATACGACCACATGCGCGCCGAACTCGCGATCGGTCAGTTCGCAGATCTGGTCAACGACGCGGCCGGACTGCCTACGCTCGAACACGTGCTCGAGGTCGCGCGGCGCAAGTCCGGCAACTACACGGTGCGCCGTCCGCTGGAACTCGGCGCCGCGATGTCCGACTGCACTCCACGTGTCCTGAACCGGCTGGGCGCCTACGGCGACGCGATCGGCGAGGCCTTCCAGATGCGTGACGACCTACTCGGTGTCTTCGGCAGCCCCGAGGTCACCGGAAAACCGGCGGGTTCGGACCTGTCGGAGCGGAAGGCGACCAGCGTGGTCGTCGCCGCACACCAGCTCGCCGACACCACCACCCGCGCCGAGATGTCGGCGCTGATGGATGCCGACGAACTCCACGATGGTGACGTCCAGCAGTGGCGCACCCTGATCGCCGCCACCGGCGCGGCCGAATGGATCGAGCAGTTGATCGACGAGAGATTGACCCGCGCACTGGATCGCATCGACACCGATCAGATCCCCGACGCCGCCCGCACCGCCCTGGTGGGCATGGCGGCCATCTGCACCGACCGGGTCGCCTGATGCGCACCCTCCCCGGCGCCACCGACCGCGTCGTCGTCGTCGGCGCGGGCCTGTCCGGCCTGTCGGCGGCCATGCAGCTGGCCGGCCGCGGACGTCAGGTCACGGTCCTCGAACGCGGGTCGCACCCCGGTGGCCGCGTCGGCCGCGCCGACGTCAACGGGTACCGCATCGACACCGGCCCCACGGTGATCACGATGCCCGACATCATCGACGACGCCTTCGCCGCCGTCGGCGAGACGATGGCGCAGCGCCTCGAACTCGAGCAGGTGGATCCGGGCTATCACGCGCGCTTCGCCGACGGCAGCCACCTCGTCGTCCGCAGCGACGCCGACGCCATGGCCGCCGAGATCGAGCGGTTCTCCGACCGGCGCCAGGCCGACGGATACCTCGAGATGCGCGAGTGGCTCACCAAGTTGTACGAGGTCGAGTTCGACGGCTTCATCGGCTCCAACTTCGACTCGCCGCTGTCCCTGCTGACACCCCAGCTCGCGCGGCTCACCGCGATGGGCGGGTTCCGGCGCTGGGAGACCATGGTCGGCAAGTTCGTCTCCGACGAACGCCTCAAGCGCGTCTTCACGTTCCAGGCGCTCTACGCCGGCGTGCCGCCGCAGCGGGCGCTCGCGGTGTACGCCGTGATCGCCTACATGGACACGGTGGCCGGCGTGTACTTCCCGCGCGGTGGCGTCCGCGCCCTCCCCGACGCGATGGCGGCCGCGGCCGCCGCCGCCGGCGTCGAGTTCCGCTACGACACCCCCGTGTCGTCGCTCGACGTGTCGGGCGGCAGGGTCACCGCGGCGGTCACCGACACCGGCGAGCGCGTCACCGGCGACGCCTTCGTGCTGACGACCGAACTGCCCCAGACCTATCAGATGCTGGGCCGCACCCCGCGCCGCGCCGTGAAGCTGCGCCCCGCACCGTCGGCGGTCATCGCACACGTGGGCTGCAAGGCCGTGGACGACCAGACGGCCGGACACCACAACATCCTCTTCGGCAAGGCATGGGACCAGACGTTCCGCGACATCATCGACGAGGGACGCGTCATGGGCGATCCGTCGCTGCTGGTGACCCGGCCGACGGCGAGCGACCCGAGCCTGGCACCCGAGGGCCGCGACCTGCTCTACGTGCTGGCGCCCGCACCGAACACCGCCGTCGGCAAGATCGACTGGGCTGCAACGGGTTCCGAGTACGTCGAGGGGATGCTCGACACGATGCGGGAGCGCCTACCCGGCGTCGGCGAGGACGCCGAGATCCTGCACGTCGTCGATCCGTCGGACTGGGCCGCCCAGGGCATGATCGACGGCACGCCCTTCGCGCTCGCGCACAACTTCGGCCAGACCGGACCGTTCCGGCCCGCGAACACCGTGCGCGGCGTCGACAACGTCGTCCTGGCGGGGTCGTCGACGGTTCCCGGCGTGGGCGTGCCCACCGCGATCATGTCGGGACGCCTTGCGGCCGACCGCATCACCGGGCAACCGGTCCGGCGCCCGACCATCGAGGCGGTCCGGGGATGATCTCGTCCGAGCTGGACGCCGCGGGGGTGCGGGATCCCGAGCTGCGGGACGCGTACCGACGGTGCCGGGAGATCAACGCGCAGCACGGGCGGACGTTCTTCCTCGCCACCCGTCTGCTCGCACCCGAGCAGCGGCCTGCGGTGCACGCGCTCTACGGGTTCGCCCGGCAGGCCGACGACATCCTCGACGACGTCGACTCGCCCCTCACGCTCGCCGAGCGGGGCGACCACCTGCAGTCGCTGGCCACCAAGCTCTTCAACCACCTCGGTCAGGGCGACGGGCAGAGCGACGATCCAGTGCTGACCGCGGTCGTGCACACCGCCCGGCGCCACGACATCCCGTGGGAGTACTTCGACGACTTCCTCGGATCGATGCGCATGGACCTGACGGTGTTCGACTATCCGGACCGCGCGCAGCTCGATCGCTACATGTACGGCTCGGCCGAGGTGATCGGACTGCAGCTGCTCCCCGTGCTGGGCACCGTCGTGCCCCGCGAGGAGGCCGGGAAGTACGCCGCCGCGCTGGGGACGGCGTTCCAGCTCACCAACTTCTTGCGCGACGTCAACGAGGACCTGGGCCGGGGGCGGGTCTACCTGCCCGCCGACGAACTCGCCGCGCACGGCGTGGATCGCGACCTGCTCACCTGGTGCCGGGAGAACCGTCGCACCGACGTCCGGGTGCGCAACGCGCTGGCCGAGCAGCACGCCGCCACCCGCCGCATCTACGCGTTCGCCGGTCGTGGCATCGACACGCTGGCCCCGAGGTCGCGGCCGTGCGTCGCCGCCGCACTCGACCTCTACTCCAAGATCCTGGACCGCATCGAGGAGATCGACTTCGAGGTCTTCACCCAGCGGGCCACCGTGTCCAACCCGCGGCGCCTCGGCGTCGCGGCCACCGGGCTGTCGAAGGCGTGGTGGGCGCGGGCGCGAGGCGGGCGGGCCTGAGCATGGATCGCGGGGGATACTGGATCCGATGGTGACCGAACGGAGTGATGCCACGTGAGTAGAGCGACGAATGACGTCCCGGCCTCCTTCGACGCGGGCGCACGCGCCTACGACGGGCTGGTCGGTGCGAATCCCGGCTACAACGAACACCTTCGGCTGTCCGCCGAGCGGATGAACATCCCCGACCGCGGCCGCGGGCTCCGGCTGCTCGACGCCGGCTGCGGCACCGGGCTGTCGACCGCCGCGCTGCTCGCCGCCGCGCCGGAGGCCGAGATCATCGGCGTCGACGGCTCGGCGGGCATGCTCACCGAGGCGCGCGCCAAGTCGTGGCCGTCGTCGGTGCGCTTCGTGCACAGCTACATCGAGAACCTCGCCGAGGCGGGCGTCGACGGTCGCTTCGACGGCATCTTCGCGGCCTACCTGATCCGCAACGTCGCCGACAAGGACGCGCAACTCGCGGCGTTCCTGCGGCTGCTTCGACCGGGCGCGACGCTCGCGATCCACGAGTACTCGGTGCGCGACGACAAGATCGCCGCCGTGACGTGGAACATCGTCAGCACCGGCATCATCATCCCGTTCGGGCGCATCCGCACCGGCGACGCGGAGCTGTACCGCTACCTCCGCCGCAGCGTCAACCAGTTCGACGGAGCCACGGCGTTCCGGAAGCGGTTGCAGGACACCGGGTTCGTCAACGTCCGGAGCGAGACGATGCCCGGCTGGCAGAAGAACGTGGTGCACACCTTCCTCGCCGAGGCGCCATCGGCATGAGCGCATTCGGTGAGTTCAAGGCCCGCGCCGCGAAGGCCTCGCCGTTCGAGGTGCTCCCCCGACTCCGGTGGGCAGGTCAGCGGCCCACCTACCGCGAGGCGTCCCCGGCACTCATCCGCTCGGCCCTGCGCCGATCGCAGGCCCGCCCCAGCGGCAACTGGTACGTCGTCGGCGCCAGCGAGCAGGTGACCCGGAAACCGTTGAGCGCCGACGTCGCCGGCATCGAACTCGTGGCGTGGCGCGGCGAGGACGGAACGCCGAACATCGGCCCGGCCGCGTGTCCGCACCTGGGCGCGGACCTCTCGACGGGCACCGTCGACTGCGGTGCACTCGTCTGCCCCTGGCATGGACTGCGACTGTCCGGCGGCAGGGAGCACGGCTGGCGCCCGTATCCCGCCCACGACGACGGCGTGCTGGTGTGGGTCCGTCTGGACCGCCTCGGTGGCGAGGAGCCGACCGACGCGCCGATCCTGCCGGAACGCCCAGAGCTGCCACACATGTCGGCCGTCGCGGACCTGGTCGGCGTCTGCGAACCGTCCGACGTGATCGCCAACCGGATGGACCCGTGGCACGGATCCTGGTTCCACCCTTACTCGTTCACCCGGCTCGACGTCCTCAGCAGCCCGCCGGTCGACGACGACGTCCCCGACGCGCTCGATCGCTTCCTCGTCGCCGTGACATTCCGGCTCGGGCGCCTCGGCATCCCCGTGATCGCCGAGTTCACCAGCCCCGAACCCCGCACCATCACCATGCGGATCGTCGAGGGCGAGGGCGTCGGCAGCGTGGTGGAGACCCACGCGACTCCTCTGTCGGCAGGCCCCGACGGACGGCCGCGCACCGCCGTGATCGAGGCGGTCATAGCGCACTCCGACAGGCCGGGCTTCGCCTACGCACTGCGGGCCACCCCGCTGATCAAGCCGCTGATGCGCCATACCGCGGCGCGGCTGTGGAAGGACGACCTGGTCTACGCCGAGCGCGTCTACGCGTTGCGCAGCCAGACGTCCGACCGCTAGCGGACGGCGGCGGGCAGACCGGCGGCGACGAGCAGCGGAATCTGTTCCACCGCCCAGGGACTGATCGCCCACGGCAACGCCGCAGCGGCCGTCAACTCGTCCCAGTCGACCCAGCGATAGTCCATGGTCTCGTCGGCGACCGGCGCTATCGGGCCCTCGACACGGGCCCAGAACACCGGGCAGATCTCGTTCTCTACCGTGCCGTCCGCGGCGACGGCACGGTAGCGGAAGTCGGGCAGCACGCATGCCGGCTCCCCGACGGCGGCTCCCAGTTCCTCGACCGCGCGACGGCGAACGGCATCGGCGGGATCCTCACCGGGCGCGGGGTGACCGCAGAACGAGTTGGTCCACACCCCCGGCCAGGTGCGCTTGCCCAGCGCGCGACGGGTCAGCAGGACGCGGCCGTGATCGTCGAAGAGGTAGCAGGAGAATCCGAGGTGCAACGGGGTGTCCACGTCGTGCACCGTCGACTTGTCCGCACTGCCGATGGACCGCCCCGACTCATCGAGCAGAACCACCAATTCGTCGCGGGTAGCTGTCATCGACACGTCCTCCGCATACCCCATGATCACTACCCCCATGCATCTCGACGACGAGTTCGGCGCGTCCGGCAGCGGTGACCGCTCCCGAACGCGCCGACGTCGAACGTGTGACTACGCCGTCTCGGTGATCGGCCGGTCGACCCAGCTCATCAGGTCGCGCAGCTTCTTGCCCGTGACCTCGATCGGGTGCTCGGCGTTCTGCTTGCGCAGATCCTCGAGTTCCTTGTTGCCGCCCTCGACGTTGGCGACGAGGCGCTTGACGAAGGTGCCGTCCTGAATGTCCTTGAGGATGGCGCGCATCCGGTCCTTGGTGTCGGCGTCGATGACGCGGGGACCGGAGATGTAGCCGCCGAACTCCGCGGTGTCGGACACCGAGTAGTTCATCCGGGCGATGCCGCCCTCGTACATCAGGTCGACGATCAGCTTCAGTTCGTGCAGCACCTCGAAGTAGGCCATCTCGGGGGCGTAACCCGCCTCGACCATGATCTCGAAGCCGGCCTTCACCAGTTCCTCGGTGCCACCGCACAACACGGCCTGCTCACCGAACAGGTCGGTCTCGGTCTCTTCCTTGAACGTCGTCTTGATGACGCCCGCACGGGTGCCGCCGATGCCCTTGGCGTAGGACAGCGCGAGCGCCTCGCCCTCACCCTTGGGGTCCTGGTCGACGGCGATCAGGGCGGGAACGCCCTTGCCGTCGACGAACTGCCGGCGCACCAGGTGCCCGGGCCCCTTCGGCGCGACCATGCCGACGGTCACGTTGGCGGCCGGCTTGATCAGGTCGAAGTGGATGTTCAGGCCGTGGCCGAAGAACAACGCGTTGCCGTCCTCCAGGTGCGGCTCGATCTCCTTGGTGAAGATCTCCGCCTGCGCCGTGTCGGGGGCGAGCAGCATGATGACGTCGGCCCACTTGGCGACCTCTTCGGGGGTGTCGACGGCGAGGCCCTGCTCGGTCACCTTCTCGCGGCTCTTGCTGCCCTCGCGCAGGCCCACCTTCACGTCGACACCGGAGTCGCGCAGGCTCAACGAGTGCGCGTGTCCCTGGCTGCCATAGCCGATCACGCCGACCTTGCGTCCCTGGATGATCGACAGGTCCGCATCGTCGTCGTAGTACATCTCAACTGCCACTTGTTCTTTCCTTCTCTCTTCTCTGGGTCTGGGGTTACTTCGAGGTGACCATGCCGCGCGGGCCGCGGGCCAGCGTCACCATGCCGGACTGGGCGATCTCGCGGATGCCGTACGGCTCCAGCAGGTTCAGCAGCGCCTGCAGCTTCCCCGGCGTCCCGGTGGCCTCGACCACCAGTGACTCCGCGGAGACGTCGACGACCTTGGCGCGGAACAGGTTCACCGTCTCGATGATCTGTCCGCGCGTCGCGGCGTCGGCACGCACCTTGATCAGCGCCAGTTCCCGCGACACCGAGTTGTCCTCGTCCTGCTCGACGATCTTGATCACGTTGACGAGCTTGTTGAGCTGCTTGGTGATCTGCTCGAGCGGAAAGTCCTCGACCGCGACGACGATCGTCATGCGCGACAGGTGCTTCTGCTCGGTGGCCCCGACGGCGAGCGACTGGATGTTGAACCCGCGCCGCGAGAACAGCGACGAGACGCGGGCCAGCACACCGGGCTTGTCCTCGACGAGGACCGAGAGCGTGTGAATGGTCGTCATCACTACACCTGATCCACGTTGTCGAACAGCGGGCGGATGTCCCGCGCCGCCATGATCTCGTCGTTGCCCGTGCCCGCCGCGACCATCGGCCACACCTGCGCGTCGGCACCGACGATGAAGTCGATCACCACCGGGCGGTCGTTGATCGCCCGCGCCTGGTTGATCACGTCCTCCACGTCTTCGGCACGCTCGCACCGCAATCCGACGCAGCCCAGCGCCTCGGCGAGCTTCACGAAGTCCGGGATGCGGTGGCTGTGCGTCGAGAGGTTGGTCTGGCTGTAGCGCTCCTTGTAGAACAGCGTCTGCCACTGGCGGACCATGCCCAGGTTGCCGTTGTTGATCAGCGCGACCTTGATCGGCGCACCCTCGACGGCACACGTGGCGAGTTCCTGATTCGTCATCTGGAAGCAGCCGTCGCCGTCGATCGCCCACACCTCGGCCTCGGGGCGGGCGAACTTCGCGCCCATCGCCGCGGGCACCGCGTAGCCCATGGTGCCCAGACCGCCGGAGTTGAGCCACGTGCGCGGCTTCTCGTACTTGACGAACTGCGCCGCCCACATCTGGTGCTGGCCGACGCCCGCGACGTACACGGCCTCCGGGCCGGCGATGCGGCTCAGCGTCTCGATGACGTACTCGGGGCTGAGGCTGCCGTCGCTCTGCGGGTCGTAGCTCAACGGGTAGGTGTCCCGGACGCCGTTCAGGTACGTCCACCACTCGGCCATGTCGAGCGTCTGACTGTCGACGCCGTCCTTGCGCAACGCCCCCAGCAGATCGTTGATGACGTTCTTCACGTCACCCACGATCGGCACGTCGGCGTTGCGGTTCTTGCCGATCTCCGCGGGGTCGATGTCGGCGTGGATGACCTTGGCCTCGGGCGCGAAGGACGACAGCTGACCGGTGACCCGGTCGTCGAAACGGGTGCCGAGCGCGATGAGCAGATCGCTCTTCTGCAGGGCGCCCACAGCGGCGACGGTGCCGTGCATGCCGGGCATGCCGAGGTTCTGGGCGTGGCTGTCGGGGAACGCGCCGCGGGCCATCAGCGTGGTGACGACCGGGATGCCGGTCAGCTCGGCCAGTTCCAGCAGCTGCTCGCTGGCCTCGCCGCGGATGACACCGCCTCCCACGTACAGCACCGGCTTGCGGGCGGCCGCGATGAGCTTGGCGGCCTCGCGGATCTGACGGCTGTGCGGCTTGGTGTTCGGCTTGTAGCCGGGCAGGTCCATCACCGGCGGCCAGTCGAACGTGCACTCTCCCTGCAGGATGTCCTTGGGGATGTCGACGAGCACGGCGCCGGGGCGGCCCGACCTCGCGATGTGGAACGCCTCGGCGAGCACGCGGGCGATGTCGTCGCCCTCGCGGACGAGGAAGTTGTGCTTGGTGATCGGCATCGTGATGCCCGAGATGTCGGCTTCCTGGAACGCGTCGGTGCCGATCAGCCCACGGCCGACCTGCCCGGTGATCGCGACCACGGGGATCGAGTCCATCTGCGCGTCGGCCAGCGGGGTGACCAGGTTGGTCGCGCCCGGACCGGACGTGGCCATCATCACGCCGACCTTGCCGTTGGCGTGGGCGTAGCCGCTCGCCGCGTGGCCGGCGCCCTGCTCGTGGCGGACCAGCACGTGCCGGAGCTTGACCGAGTCGAACAGCGGGTCGTAGACCGGCAGCACGGCACCGCCAGGGATGCCGAAGATCACGTCGACGTCGAGTTCCTCGAGCGAGCGGATGACGGCTTGCGCGCCGGTCATCCGTTCCGGCCCAAGCGTTGTCGGCAGCGGCGCCGACGACGTGGAGTCGGCCCTCTTCTCGGTCTCGACGACGGCCGCTGTGGGGTTGCTCGCGGGTTGCGATGCCGGCGGCCGCGTGGTTGGTGCGCTCACGGTGTCCTCTTCACTCCGTTGACTACTCATGTTCTGGGGCAACAAAAAACCCCCGTCAGCTTCCGCTGTACGAGGGTGCGCGTCGGTATTTCGTAGAGCCCGACTGTCACTCAGCCTGGTTACGCACCAACGCGCGAACCAATTACTACGAGAAAGCCGATGTCTTGCATGCACGCGACGGTAGTCCTCGCACAGGTGGCAGGTCAAATTCGCCATCGTGCGAGCGCGCGACGGTGCCGGCGCGGCCCAGTGGGAGGATGGACGCATGAAATCGCGGTCGACCGAGCCCACCGACACGCCGACCGTCATCCGCATCTCGCCGATGGCGATGGTGGGCGTCGGGTTCCTCACCCTCGCCCAGATGTCGCTGGTCCTCGCCGAACCCCGGTGGTTCACCCCGACGCTGATCATCCCGCTGATCGCGTCGATCGCGATCTTCCGCTACCGGACCACTGCCGACGCCGAGACGGTGACGGCCCGCGGGTACTTCTCCTCGCGCACGGTGGCGTGGACGGAGATCGACGGCCTGCGGTTCGACCGCAAGTCCTGGGCGCTGGCCCGGCTGCACGACGGCACCGAGTTCCGGCTTCCCGCCGTCACGTTCGCGACGTTGCCCGAACTGACCGAGGTCAGCGGCGGCCGCGTCCCCAACCCCTACGCGTAGGGACCGGTCAGGCCAGCGGGTTGATGCCGTTGAGCAGCGCCCAGATCGCGACGCCGGCGCCGATGCCCAGCAGCAGCGCTGCCAGCGAACCGATGAACGGCCTGCGCGCCCAGCCGCGGCCGGCGTCGAAGCCGTAGCGCCCCGGGCCGGTGAGGCACAGCGCCGCAGCGAGCACGAGCAGCGTGACCTGGTACTCGTGCCCGTCGGGGAGGAAGAAGGGAAACCACCCGGACTCCGGCTGCGCGACGACGGCCGCGAGCAGCGCGTTCACCAGGTAGGCCACCGCGGCGGCGGCCGCCAGCGGCGTGAACAGCCCCAGCACCAGCAGCACGCCCGCGGCGATCTGGCCGCCCGCGGCGACGTAGGTCAGGATGCCGGCGTGCTGGTAGCCGAGGTCGGCGAGCGACTGCTGGAACCCGTCGAGGCCGGTCCCGCCCCACAGCCCGAACGCCTTCTGCAGGCCGTGGGCGATGAGCAGCGCGCCCAGCCCGACCCGCAGCAGCATCAGCCCGAGGTCCTGGGTGCCGCGCTTGCCGGCCGCCCGCACCCGGTCGTCGGTCAGCGGGTCGGTGCCCACCTCGGCGGGCTCGGCCGGATGCGCGGAGTTCCGCCCGTTGGGCTGCACGTACGGCAGGGGCTCGGGATCGCCCAGCAGGCCGTAGGCGGGCTGCGGCGCGGGCTGCGCGTCGTAGCGCGGGATCGCCGTCGTGGCGGCCTCGCCGGTGTAGGTATGGGAGGGAACGTCGTCCTCGGGGTCGACCAGGCGCGCCGACGCCGGCCGCGCGGCGGTGGAGCCATCGCGGTCTTCGGGCCGTTGCCAGGCGCGCGGGTCCTGTGAGGTACTGGTCACGAATCACAGGGTAAGTGCAAGTCACCCGCCAGCCGTGGATTGGCGCGTGTTCACCGGGGCCTCGTTGCAGACCCGTGACATGCCGGATCGTCCCTCCCCGTCGCTCCGCTCGCCCCTGCAAACCCACTCCCCGTCGCTCCGCTCGCCCCTGCAAACCCCCTTCCCGTCGCTCCGCTCGCCCCCGACGTGGCGCGGACCGCGCCGCGATCCGTAACCTGGCTCGCATGAGACTGCGCCGGCCGATGCGGGGTGTGCTGGTGCTGCTGTGCGGCGCGTTGCTGATCGTTCCGGGGTGCGCGCGCTTCGACTCCGCGCAGTCCGAACCCTTCACCACCGAGCCGCAGTTCGAGCCGGGCGCGAGCACGCCGCCGCCCCCGCCACCGCCGCTGCCGGCCCAGCCCTTCCCGAAGGAGTGCCCGGCGCCCGGCGTCATGCAGGGCTGCCTGGAGAGCACCAGCGGTCTGATCATGGGCTCGGACAGCAAGTCCGCGCTGGTGGCCGAACGCCTCACGGGCGCCGTCAAGGAAGTGGCCGTCAACGCCGAGCCGAAGGTCAAGGTCGTGCTCCCCGTCGACCCGACGGGCGACGGCGGGCTGCTCGACATCGTGCTGTCCCCCACCTACCCGCAGGACCGGCTGATGTACGCCTACGTCAGCACCCCGACCGACAACCGGGTGATCCGCATCGCCGACGGCGACGTCCCCAAGCCCATCCTCACCGGCATCCCGAAGGGGCCGACGAACAACGCCGGCGCGCTGAAGTTCGCGAGCCCCACCACGCTGATGGTGCTGACCGGCGATGCGGGCAATCCCGCGGCGTCGTCCGATCCGGCGTCACTGGCCGGGAAGCTGCTGCGCCTCGAGCAGCCCACCACCGTCAACCCCGCGCCGCCGACCACCGCGCTCAGCGGCATCGGTGGTGCCGGCGGACTGTGCACCGACCCCGCCGACGGCTCGATGTACGTCACCGACCGGGCGGCCGACGCCGACCGGCTGCAGCGGATCACCAAGGACTCCACGGTGTCGACGGTCTGGTCCTGGCCGGCCCGGCCGGGCGTCGCGGGCTGCGCCGCCCAGGACGGCACCGTGCTGGTGAACCTCGTGAACACCAAGCAGACCGTCGCCGTGCGGATGGCGCCCGACACCGGTGCGGTGACCGGTGAGCCCGAGGTGTTGCGCCAGGACACCCGCGGCCACGTGTGGGCGCTGCAGATGTCCCCCGACGGCAACGTGTGGGGCGCCACGGTCAACAAGACCTCCGGCGACGCCGAGAAGCTCGACGACGTCGTCTTCCCGCTGTTCCCGCAGGGCGGCTTCCCGCGCAGCAGCGACGAGAAGACCTAGGCCGCAGGCCCCGAACCCGGCAGTCGCAACATCAGCCGGGTGCCACCCATCGGGCTGACCTCCAATACCGCGGTGCCGCCGTGCAATTCGGCCTGCTGCGCCACCAGCGCCAGTCCCAGACCCGATCCCGACCGAGACGCCGTCGTGCCGCGGTGGAACCGGCCGAACACCTCGGTCCGCTCCTCCTCGGGCACGCCGGAACCGTCGTCGTCGACGGTGATCTCGACGCCGGAGGCGGAACTCAGCACGCTGAGCCGGACCTGCGTCGCGTCGCCGTGCTTGACCGCGTTGGCGATCGCGTTGTCGATGACCAGGCGCAGTCCCGCGGGCAGGCCCAGCATCAGCACCGTCGTCGACGACGCCAGCGACACGTCCAGACCCGGGTAGTTGCGCATCGCGTCGTGCGCGGCCCGGTCCAGCAGCTCGGTGACGTCGACGGGGACGAAGTCGTCGGCGGTGGTCAGCTCGCCCTGCGCCAGCCGCTCCAATGCGGTGAGCATCGCCTCGATGCGGCCCTGGGTGCGCATGACGTCGTCGATCACCTCGGTGCGCTGCTCGGGCCCGAGGTCGAGGGTGGACAACACCTCGAGGTTGGTGCGCATCGCCGTCAGCGGGGTGCGCAGTTCGTGGGACGCGACGGCCGCGAAGTCGCGGGCCGACTCCAGCGCCTCCCGGGTGCGCTGCTGCTCCTCACCGATGCGCGCCAGCATCCCCTCGACGGCCTCGGAGATCTCGACCGCCTCCCAGACGCCGCGCACCTGCACCTCGTCCGGGTTGGACTGCGCGTTGATGGCGCGGGCCTGCTGGGCGAGCATGCGGAACGGGTTGACCATGATCAGCGAGATCACCCAGCCGACGAGCAGGGTGCCGAGGATCACGCTCGAACAGATCCAGAACACCCGCCAGTGCAGGGCGTCGATTCTCGCCTGCGTGGCGGCGGTCGACGCCCCGATCGCAATCGAGGCGATTCCGGTGGAGATGGTCCGCACCCGGTACTCGACGCCGTCGATCGTCGTGGTGGCGTAGCCCGGCGCGAGTTCGGGCAGGACGACGTCCGGCGGGATCGACACCGTGGTGGGTCCGATCCGGGCGGTGCGGAAGAAGCCGTCCTCGGCCGACTCGTCGCCGGGGCTGTCCTGCTGGGCGCTGCGGATCAGCGTGTTGACGTCACCGAGGCTGCTCAGCGAGTCCAGCCGCCGGTCCAGCTGGCTGTTCTGGTCGTTGGTGACGCCGGTCCAGACCCAGACGCCGAGCACCAGCACCAGGATGATGACGCCCACCTGGCCGACGATGACGATCGACCGCAGCGACAGCAGCCGCAGGGGTTGCTGAAGCAGGCGGTAGACGAGGTCCTGCGGTCGCAGGGACACGCGCATCCGTCCTAGCTGCAGGCCGCGATGACCATGTCGCGCACCTGCGCGGCATCGGCCTGGCCCCGGGTGGCCTTCATCACCGCGCCGACGATGGCGCCCGCGGCCTGCACCTTGCCGCCGCGGATCTTGTCGGCGACGTCCGGGTTGGCCGCCAGTGCCTCGTCGACGGCGGCCTTGATCACCGAGTCGTCGCGCTCGACGGCGAGGCCGCGGTCCGCCACGACCTGGTCGGGCTCACCCTCGCCTGCGAGCACGCCCTCGATCACCTGGCGGGCCAGCTTCTTGGACAGCGTGCCGCCCTCCACGAGCGCGATCACCGCCGCCACCTGAGCCGGCGTGATGGGCAGCGCGTCGAGTTCGACGCCGGCCTCGTTCGCCTTCTGCACCAGGAAGTTGCCCCACCAGGCGCGGGCGTTCTCGCTCGAGGCGCCGTGGGCGACGGTCGCGGTCACCAGTTCGACGGCACCGGCGTTGACCAGGTCGCGCATCACCTCGTCGGAGATGCCCCAATCCTGCTGGATCCGGTTGCGGATCAACCACGGCAGCTCGGGGATCGTGCCCCGCAGACGTTCGACGAGGTCGGCCTCCGGCGCGACCGGTTCGAGGTCGGGTTCGGGGAAGTACCGGTAGTCCTGCGCGGTCTCCTTGCTGCGGCCGGCGGTGGTGTAGCCGGCCTCGTTGAAGTGCCGCGTCTCCTGGGTGATCCGGCCGCCGGCGTCGAGGATCGCCGCCTGACGGCGCATCTCGTAGCGGACGGCGACCTCGACGCTGCGCAGCGAGTTGACGTTCTTGGTCTCGGTGCGCGTGCCGAACTCGGTCTCGCCCTTGAGCCGCAGCGACAGGTTCGAGTCGCAGCGCATCGAACCCTGATCCATGCGGACGTCGGATACGCCCAAGCCGCGCAACAGGTCTCGCAGCGCCGTGACGTAGGCGCGGGCGATCTCGGGGGCCCGCTCGCCGGTGCCCTCGATGGGGCGGGTGACGATCTCGACCAGCGGCACGCCGGCCCGGTTGAAGTCCAGCAGCGACGTCGTCGCGCCCTCGATGCGACCGGTGTCGCTGCCGAGGTGCGTCAGCTTGCCGGTGTCCTCCTCCATGTGCGCGCGCTCGATCTCCACGCGCCAGGTGGTGCCGTCCTCCAGCGGTACGTCGAGGTAGCCGTCGATGGCGATCGGCTCGTCGTACTGGCTGATCTGGTAGTTCTTCGGCTGGTCGGGGTAGAAGTAGTTCTTCCGCGCGAACCGGCCCCACGGGGCGATGTCGCAGTTCAGCGCCAGCCCGATGCGGATGGCCGACTCGACCGCGGCCTGGTTGAGCACCGGCAGCGAGCCGGGCAGGCCGAGGCAGGTGGGGCACACCTGGGTGTTGGGTTCGGCGCCGAACCGGTTGGCGCAGCCGCAGAACATCTTGGTCGCCGTCGACAGTTCGACGTGAACCTCCATGCCCATCACGGGGTCGTACCGGGCGACGACGTCGTCGTAGTCGAGGAGCTCGGCGGAGGCGACAGTCATGCCCTCGATCCTAGTGATCGGGTCACGATCCCCCGCGACCAGACGTGAACTCCCCTCAATCGACCGCGTTGAGGGGACTTCGCGTCTGCTCGCGCAGAAAACCTAGCCGAAGAACTCCGCGGCGTCGTCGTAGCGGCTCTGCGGCACCAGCTTCAGCTGACGGACCGCGTCGGCGAGTGCCACCCGGCCGATGTCCTGGCCGCGCAGCGCCACCATGGTCCCGTACTCACCGGCGTGCGCGGCGTCGGCGGCGTTGACGCCGAAGCGGGTCGCGAGCACCCGGTCGTAGGCGGTGGGCGTGCCGCCGCGCTGGACGTGTCCGAGCACGGTGGTGCGCACTTCCTTCTTGATCCGCTTCTCGATCTCGACGCCGAGCTGGTGGGCTACACCGGTGAACCGGACGTGCCCGAACTCGTCGATTCCGCCGTCGCGCAGCATCATCGAGCCCTCGGCGGGCCGGGCGCCCTCGGCGACCACGCAGATGAAGTGCGAGTCGCCGCGGACGAACCGCTGCTTGACCAGGCGACAGACCTCTTCGACGTCGAAGGGCTGCTCTGGGATCAGCGTCATGTGGGCACCGGAGGCCAAGCCCGCGTTGAGTGCGATCCAGCCGGCGTGGCGGCCCATCACCTCGACGAGCATCACCCGCTGATGCGATTCCGCGGTGCTGTGCAGGCGGTCGATCGCCTCGCTGGCCACCTGCAGTGCGGTGTCGTGGCCGAACGTGACGTCGGTGCAGTCGATGTCGTTGTCGATGGTCTTCGGGACGCCGACCACCGGCACGTTCTCCTCCGACAGCCAGTGCGCCGCGGTCAGCGTGCCCTCGCCACCGATGGGGATCAGCACGTCGATCCCGTTGTCCTCGAGCGTCTGCTTGATCTGGTCGAGCCCGGCCCGCAGCTTGTCGGGGTTCACCCGGGCGGTGCCCAGGATGGTGCCGCCCTTGCCGAGCAACCGGTCGTTGCGGTCGTCGTTGGCCAGCTGGATGCGGCGGTCCTCGAGCAGACCCCGCCAGCCGTCGAGGAAGCCGACGACGGTCGACCCGTACCTGACGTTGCTGGTCCGGACCACCGCCCGGATCACCGCATTCAGTCCGGGACAGTCGCCGCCACCGGTGAGCACTCCAATCCGCATGCGTCCATCCTCCCCCGTCAGATCGCCGTCGGCAGCGTTCCGCGAGCCGCCTCGTAGGCGGCACCCACGCGGTAGAGCCGATCGTCGGCCAGCGCCGGGGCCATGATCTGCAGGCCGACGGGTAGACCGTCGTCCTCCGAGAGCCCCGACGGGACCGACATCCCGCAGTGGCCGGCGAGGTTCAGCGGCAGCGTGCAGAGGTCGAACAGGTACATCGCGAGCGGGTCGTCGACCTTCTCGCCGATCGGGAACGCCGTGGTCGGCGTCGCCGGCGACACCAGCACGTCGGCCTGCTGGTAGGCCGCCTCGAGGTCCCGGGCGATCAGCGTCCGGACCTTCTGCGCCTGGTTGTAGTACGCGTCGTAGTAGCCGGCCGACAGCGCATACGTGCCGATCATGATGCGCCGCTTGACCTCTGGACCGAATCCGGCCGCGCGGGTCAGCGCCATCACCTCCTCGGCGCTGTGCGTGCCGTCGTCACCCACCCGCAGGCCGAATCGCATCGCGTCGAAGCGCGCCAGGTTGCTCGACACCTCCGACGGCAGGATCAGGTAATAGGCCGCCATCGAGTAGTCGAAGTGCGGGCAGTCGACCTCGACGACCTCGGCGCCGAGCGCGGTCAGCTGGTCGACCGCGGCGGTGAACGACGCCAGGACGCCCGGCTGGTAGCCCTCGCCACTGCGCAACTGCTTGACCACACCCACCCGGATGCCGGTCAGGTCGCCGGAGGCGCCCGCCCGCGCAGCGCCGACGACGTCGGGCACCGCGACGTCCAGCGACGTCGAGTCGCGGGCGTCGTGACCGGCGATCACCTGGTGCAGCAGCGCGGTATCGAGCACCGTGCGGGCGCACGGCCCGCCCTGGTCGAGCGATGACGCGCACGCGATGAGGCCGTAGCGCGACACCGTGCCGTAGGTGGGCTTCACCCCGACCGTCGCGGTGAGCGCCGCGGGCTGGCGGATCGAGCCGCCGGTGTCCGAGCCGATCGCCAGGGGGGCCTGGAACGCGGCGAGTGCTGCGGCGCTGCCACCGCCCGACCCGCCCGGCACCCGGTCGACGTCCCACGGGTTGCGCGTCGGTCCGTACGCCGAGTTCTCCGTCGAGCTGCCCATGGCGAACTCGTCCATGTTGGTCTTGCCGAGGATCGGAATGCCTGCGGCACGCAGCCGGGTGGTCACCGTCGAGTCGTACGGCGAGCGCCAGCCCTCGAGGATCTTCGATCCGCAGGTCGTCGGCATGTCGGTGGTGGTGAACACGTCCTTGAGCGCCAGCGGCACCCCGGCCAGCGGCGACGGAAGCGTCTCGCCCGCGGCCACCGCGGCGTCGACGCGCTCGGCGGCGGCCAGCGCCTCGTCGGACCCGACGTGCAGGAACGCGTGGTAGCGGTCGTCGGTCCCGGCGATCTGGTCGAGATGGGCCTGGGTGACCTCCACCGAGGACAGCTCGCCCGCGGCGATCCGGCCGGCGAGCGTCGCCGCGTCGAGGCGCGTCAGGTCGCTCATTCCGCCTCCCCCAGGATGCGCGGCACCGCGAACCGGCCGTCGACCGCGTTCGGGGCCGCGGCCAGGGCCTCGTCCTGCGCCAGCGAGGGCAGCACCGTGTCCGGCCGGGTGACGTTCAGGTCCTTCAGCGGGTTGTCCGTCGCCTCCACCCCGGTCACGTCGACCGCCTGGATCTGGCCGACGTGGGCCAGGATGGCGTCGAGTTGGCCGGCGAAGCTGTCCAGTTCGCCGTCGGTCAGGGAGAGCCGGGCGAGACGCGCCAGGTGGGCGACGTCGTCCCGGGATATCTGCGACACGTTGAAAAAGACTAGTGGTCGGCCCCGAGCGCCACTCTCCCGAGTCGCTCCGCTCCCATCCTCCGTGAAACAGTGTGCGCGTGCCGTCATACCTGCTCCGCGTGGAACTCGAGGACCGACCCGGTCGTCTCGGTTCGCTCGCGGTGGCGCTGGGATCGGTCGGCGCGGACATCCTGTCGCTCGACGTCGTCGAGCGGGCCGCCGGTTATGCGGTCGACGACCTGGTGGTCGAACTGCCCGCCGGGGCCATGCCGGACACGCTCATCACCGCCGCCGAGCGCATCAGCGGCGTCTACGTCGACAGCGTGCGCCCGCACACCGGGCTGCTCGAGGCGCACCGCGAACTCGAGCTGATCGACCACATCGCCGGAGCCGGGCCCACCGCGGCCAAGTTCCGGGTACTGGCCGACGAGGCGCCGCGGGTGCTGCGGGTGGGCTGGTGCACGGTGCTGCGGCTCGAGGGGTCGGTGCTGCACCACGTCACGAGCAGCGGCGGCGCACCGGAGACCCAGGCGTTGTCGGCGCCCTGGCTGCCGCTGGAACGCGCCGAGGCGCTCGACGGCACCGCCGAGTGGCTGCCCCAGGTGTGGCGTGACATGGACACGACGCTCGCCGCGGCGCCGCTGGGCGATCCGCACACCGCGGTGGTGCTGGGCCGCCCGGGCGGACCGGCGTTCCGTCCGTCCGAGGTCGCGCGCCTGGGCTACCTCGCGGGCATCGTCGCGACGATCCTGCGGTAGCGCTCTACTCCTCCGGGTCGGCGTCCAGGTCGGTCTCGGCCGGCTCCTCGGGGACGGGCGCGGGCCCCTCCGCGAGCAGCGTGCGGAAGCCGTCCTCGTCGAGGACCGGCACGCCGAGTTCGATCGCCTTGTCGTACTTCGATCCCGGCGCGTCGCCGGCGACCACGTACGCCGTCTTCTTCGACACCGATCCCGCCGCCTTGCCGCCGCGGAGCAGGATGGCCTCCTTGGCCTCGTCGCGCGAGAAGCCGGTCAGCGACCCGGTCACGACGATCGAGAGCCCTTCCAGCGTGCGTTCGATGGACGTGTCCCGCTCGTCGGCCATCCGGACCCCCGCCGCACGCCACTTCGCCACGATCGCGCAGTGCCAGTCGACGGTGAACCACTCGACGACGGCGGCGGCGATGGTGGGACCGACGCCCTCGACCCCGGCCAGCCGCGCCTCGGACGCCTCCTCGATGGCCTCGAGACTGCCGAATTCGCCTGCGAGCGCGCGGGCCGCGGTGGGCCCGACGTGCCGGATCGACAGCGCGACGAGCACCCGCCACAGCGCCTGCTGCTTGGCCTTGCCGAGGTTGGCCAGCAGCCGCTTGCCGTTGGCCGACAGCTCGCCCTTCTGGGTGGTGAACAGTTGCGTGCGCAGCAGGTCGTCCTCGGTGAGGGTGAACAGGTCACCCTCGTCGGTGATGACGCCCGCCTGCAGCAGCGCGATGCCCGCCTCGTACCCGAGCCCCTCGATGTCGAACGCCCCACGGCCCGCGACGTGGAAGACGCGCTCCCGCAACTGCGCCGGGCACGACCGGGCGTTGGGGCACCGGATGTCGGCGTCGCCCTCCTTCGCTGGTTTCAGCGTGGTGCCGCACTCGGGGCACTCGGTGGGCATGACGAACTCGCGCTCTGAGCCGTCGCGGGCGTCGACCACGGGACCGAGGACCTCGGGGATGACGTCGCCGGCCTTGCGGATCACCACGGTGTCGCCGATCAGTACGCCCTTGCGCTTGACCTCCGAGGCGTTGTGCAGGGTGGCCAGGCCGACGGTGGAGCCCGCGACCTTGATCGGCTCCATGTAGGCGAACGGGGTGACCCGGCCGGTGCGACCGACGTTGACCCTGATGTCGAGGAGCTTGGTGGTGGCCTCCTCGGGCGGGTACTTGTAGGCGATCGCCCACCGCGGGGCGCGCGAGGTGGCGCCGAGGCGGCGCTGGAGGGTGACGTCGTCGACCTTCACCACCAGCCCGTCGATCTCGTGTTCGACGTCGTGGCGGTGCTCGCCCCAGTAGGTCACCCGCTCGGCGGCCTTGGCGATGCCGGTGACGCGCGTGGTGTGGTCGGACACCGGCAGGCCCCATGCCTTCAGCGCGAGGTAGGCGTCGTGCAGCGTGGTGGGCGTGAACCCCTCGGTGCGCCCGAGACCGTGGCAGATCATGTGGAGTCTGCGGCGCGCCGTGATGGCCGGGTTCTTCTGTCGCAGTGAGCCCGCGGCGCTGTTGCGCGGGTTGGCGAACGGCGCCTTGCCCTCGGCCACCAGGCCGGCGTTGAGTTCCTCGAAGTCGGCGACCCTGAAGAAGACCTCGCCGCGGACCTCGAGGACGCGGGGTACCGGGTACTCCTCGCTGGGCGTGAGCCGCTCGGGGACGTCGGAGATGGTGCGGGCGTTGAGCGTGACGTCCTCGCCCGTGCGGCCGTCGCCGCGGGTGGCAGCCCGCTCGAGCTTGCCGTCGCGGTACACCAGCGCCAGGGCGACGCCGTCGATCTTCAGCTCGCAGAGGAACTCCGGGTCGTCGCCGATCTCACCGGTCAGACGGGCCGCCCAGGCGGTCAGCTCGTCGGAGTCGAACACGTTGTCCAGGCTCAACATTCGCTCGAGATGGTCGGCCGCGCCGAACTCGGTGGCGAAACCCGCGCCGCCCACCAGTTGGGTCGGCGAATCCGGCACGCGCAGTTCGGGGTGGGCCTCCTCGAGCGCGGTCAGTTCACCGAGCAGCGCGTCGAACTCCCCGTCGGAGATGAGCGGCGCGTCCTTGACGTAGTAGCGGAACTGGTGGCCACGCACCTCGTCGGCCAGTTCCTGCCAGGCGCGGCGGACGTCCGGCGGGACGGGGTCACCCTCGGTTGCGCTCACCACGGCAGGCTAACCGAGGCCACCGACGTCAAACCCCTGCCGTGGGCGATCAGCATGGCAGGAGTGGCGGCGGCAAGGGCATCCTGACTCGGGGTGCCGAGTTCTAGACTCTCCCCGTGCCGCATCCGACGATGTTCCGCGACGACGACCCCGATCTCGCGCGGGTGCGGGCCATCGCGCTGGACTTCCCCGACGCGTTCGAGAAGGTGTCCCACGGCCGGCCGGTGTTCTGCGCGCCGAAGATGTTCGCGATCTACGGCGGCAGCACCAGGGAGACCGGCGAGATGGTGTCCGTGCCGTCCTGCCTGCTGGTCAAGACCGACGACGCCGAGCGGCCGGCCCTGCTCGCCGACGAGCGCACGTTCCACCCCGCCTACCTCGGCCCCTACGGCTGGATCGGGCTGGACTTCAGCGTGGCCGACATCGACTGGGACGAAGTGGCCGAGCTGATCGACGCGTCGTTCCGCTTGGTCGCGTCCAGGAAACTCGTCGCCCGACTCGACGAACGGCGACCCGACGACGGCGGCGACGTGGTTCGATCACAGGCGAGATGAGTTTCGCCAGCCCCTTCCCCCAGGTCCAGATCCCGACGAGCAACCTGTACGACTACCTGTTCGGCGACCTCGCCGAGGCCGACGCCGATCGCGTCGCACTCGTCGACGCCAAGACCGGTACCGAGACCACCTATCGCGACATGGTCGCCAAGATCGACGCCTTCGCGGGCGCCCTGGCCGACCGCGGCGTCGGGGTGGGCGACGTGGTCGCGCTGCTGTCACCCAACAGTTCCGCGTTCGCGATCGCCTTCCACGGCATCCTGCGATCGGGTGCCACCGCGACGACCGTCAACGCGCTGTTCACGGCGAAGGACATCGCCAAGCAGCTGGCCGACTCGAAGGCCACGATCCTCGTCACGGTGTCCGCGCTGCTCCCCCAGGCCGCCGAGGCCGCCGCGGCAGAGGGCCTCGACGCGGCCCACCTGTTCGTGCTCGACGGTCCCGGCGCCGCCGCGGACGGCCATCCCAACGCCGAGGACCTCCTCGCCCCTGGCCTCCCCGCACCGGACGTCGACTTCGACCCCCGCACCCACCTCGCGGTCCTGCCGTACAGCTCGGGCACGACGGGAAATCCCAAGGGCGTCATGCTCACCCACGCCAACCTGACCGCGAACGTCGCCCAGATCCGGCCCCTGCAGGGGATGCGGGCCGACGACCTCATCCTCGCGGTGTTGCCGTTCTTCCACATCTACGGCATGACGGTGCTCCTCAACGCCGCCGTGCACGCGCGGGCCCAGCTGGTCATCATGCCCAGCTTCGACCTCGAGGGGTTCCTCCAGCTCATCGCCGACCGCCGGTGCACCCTCGCGTTCATCGCTCCGCCCGTCGCGGTGGCGCTGGCGAAGCATCCGCTGGTCGAGCGCTACGACCTGTCCAGCCTGCGCGGCATCATGTCCGGTGCGGCACCGCTGGACGAGGACCTCGGCCGCAACGTCGCCGACCGGCTGGGGTGCGCGGTCATCCAGGGCTACGGCATGAGCGAGCTGAGCCCCGTCAGCCACGTCCCGCCCTTCGACGGCGGCCGCGAACTGGTGGGCTCGGTGGCACCGCTGAGTTCCTGCGGGTGGACGGTCCCCAACTCGGTCAGCAAGATCGTCGACGGCGAGACCGGAGCCGAGATCGACCCTCCCGCATCGGGACTCAGCGAGACCGGCGAACTGTGGTTCAAGGGCCCGAACGTGATGGCCGGGTATCTGAACAACGAGTCGGCCACCCGGGAGACCATCGACGACGACGGGTTCCTGCACACCGGCGACCTCGCGCGGGTCGACTCGACGGGCTGCGTCTACATCGTCGACCGGCTCAAGGAGCTGATCAAGTACAAGGGCTACCAGGTGCCGCCCGCCGAACTCGAGGCCGTGCTGCTCTCGCATCCGCAGATCGCCGACGCTGCGGTGGTCGGCGTGCGCGACGCCGACTCCGGCGAAGAAGTCCCCAAGGCCTTCGTCGTCGTCCAATCCTCGGAGGGCGCAGACGATCTCACCGCAGAGGCGATCATGGCGTTCGTCGCCGAGAACGTCGCGCCGTACAAGAAGGTGCGCCAGGTGGCCTTCATCGACGCGATCCCGAAGTCGGCCGCGGGCAAGATCCTGCGCAAGGATCTGCGCCAGGCGTGACGGCCCCTAGCCGTCCGCCGGTGCGGGCTCTCCCGCACCGATGAGTTCCTCGCCGCGGTCGTAGTCGTCGTCGGCGTTGTACGTGAGCACGCCGACGGCCTTGCCGCCCGAGGAATACCAGACGGTGAAGCCACCGTCGCGCTCGACCAGTCGGCTGTCGTCGAAGCCGTCGCCCCACGCGTGGTACTTCAGTGCCGCGTCACCGATGTCGGACCAGAAGCCGGGCACGGTGGACCAGCGCGCCCGTTGGCCGGCGGCGGAGGCGCCGGCGACCTCGCCCTGGTCGGCGGCGTCCTGCCAGTGCTCGATGACCAGCGCCCGGCCGGCACCGTCGTTGAAGGTCTTCGCGACGTCACCTGCCGCGTACACGCCGTCGACGTTGGTGCTCGCGTCGGCGTCGGCCACGATCCGCGCGTCCTCCACGGCGATGCCCGCCTTCTCGGCGACCGCACTGTTGGGCGACACCCCCGTCGCGGCGAGAATGAGATCCGCGGTGATGGCGGTGCCGTCCTCCAGGCGCACCGTGTGGCCGTCGATCGACGCGACCCCCGTGCCGCCGCGGTAGGTGGCCCCGGTCGCCTCGACGAGGCCCCGGATCCGTCGGCCGGCCTCGGCGCCCAGTCGCTTCTCCTGCGGCACCTCACTGGGTGCCACCAGCGTGACCGTCACGCCCCGCATCGCGAGCGAGGCCGCCGCCTCGCAGCCGATGAAGCCTGCGCCGATCACCACGGCCGACGTCGCATCTCCGGCCGAGTCGCGCAGCCGGGTGGCGTCCGACAGCGACCGCAGCTGCAGGGCGGCGTCCCCGCCCGGCACGTCGAGCGGGGTGGGACTCGCGCCGGAGGTGATGACGAGCGCGTCGTAGCCGTACTCCTCGCCGCCGGCGGTGACCACGCGTCGGGTGGTGTCGATGTCCGACACCGGGGATGCCAGGGTCAGCTCGATCGACTGCTCGTCGAACCACTTGCGCGGATGCAGCTCGACGTCGTCGGTCTCGCCACGGAGGAACTCCTTGCTCAGCGGCGGGCGCTCGTAGGGTGCGCGGTCGTCGGCGGTGAGGACGCGGATGTGGGCGTCCGGCTGGTGCTTGCGGTAGGTCTCGGCGGCGCCGATGCCTGCGGGGCCACTGCCGATCACGATCAAGCGGGGGGTCGTCATGAGCGGGGCATACCCCGGTCGCGACGAGTCGGAACCCGGCGGTGAGTCAGTGCACGGCGAGCGAGGACGTGAGTTGGGCGGCGGCGTCACTCGCGCGGGCCTGCCGGTGCCCGAGATAGACGCCGAGCAGCGGTGCCAGCACCAGGCCGGCGAGACCCCACAGTGGGCCGATGCCGCCGCCGCTGCCCGCGGGGGCGACCAGGAGTCCCGCGGCGCCCGGGCGGGCGGCGGGGCGGTCGGCCGGACCGGTTTTGGTGGCGGTCAGCGGGGTCACCGGGACCGCGAGGGCCGTGGGTGCGACGACGGGCGGCGCGGGCAGCACGACGATGGGCGGGGGCGGTGGCGCCGTGGCGCGGATCCGGGCGGGGCGCGCTCCGGGCGTCCGGCCATTGCCGACCACCACGCGCGGGCTGACCAGGGGCGTCGCGGTGGTCGCGGCCGCTGCACCACCACCACCGCCGCCACCGCCACCGCCACCGGACGACGTCGTGGCGATGGGTGCCGGTGCGACGGCCGAGGGTTCGGCGGGCGGCGCCGCGACGGCAGCCGGGGCGAGCGCGCTGGGGCGGGCCACCGGGGCCTGCACCGACGGTTCGGGCAGCAGGAGTTCGGGGTCCGAGTCGGGAGCGGAGCCGGGGGCGGGAGCCGGGGCGTCGCCTCGAGGTCCACCACCGCCGGGTCGGTCCCGGTCGGCGGGTCGCGGTCCCCGGCCGTCGCGGTCGCGGTCGCGCTGCTCTTCCCGAGAGTGGGAGTGGCGGGGCCCAGGGTCGCCCGTGGCGACTGCGATGCCCGGTCCGGCCATCGCGACGCCGACCGCCATCAGGACGGCGGCCACCCCGGCGACGGCGTCGATGCCGGGTGTCGTCGGAGCCACGGTCCTCCCCCAGGTCTGCGGCGTACACGGATGGGGCGAACTGATCTTCGCACGCGTCAACCGTCGCGTCGACCCGTGCCGCATCCCCGTGGACGTCACGCCGAGTCGGGATCGACGGCGATGCCGTCGGCGACCTTCTGCGTCAGACCGACGGCCATTCGCGCCCACTCCGACGTGGCCTCCGCGAGGCCGCACGCGGGGGTGATCCCGATCCGGTCGCGCAGCACCGCGCGCGGGAAGCCGAGCCGGTCGGTGATCGACGCGGCGGACGCGGCGATCTCCTCGGGGGCCGGCACGCGGTCGGGTGCGGTGGTCGGCACGACCCCGAGCATCGCGACGCGGCCCGACTCGACCCACTCGCCGATGCCGTCCAGGTCAGCGGCGACCAGTCGCGACGCGTCGAAGGAGACGGCGTGAAAGCGACTCTGCAGCAGCAGCTTCCACGGCACGTCCGACGCGCAGCAGTGCAGCGCGACGTCGCCACCGACGGTCTCGATGCACTCGTCGAACAGGCCCCCGGCGAACGGCACGTCGATGGCGCGCACCGACGACAGACTGGTGACGCCGGTCAGCCGGCCCGCCAGCGCGGCGGGCAGCGTCGGCTCGTCGAACTGCACCACGACGTCGGTCTCGAGCCGCCGGGCGATCTCCGCGCGATGGACCTTGACCCCCTCGGCGAGGGACGCCGCGATGTCGCGCACCGCACCGAGATCGGTGAGCGCGCGGTGGCCGCCGCCGAGTTCGAGCTGCGCGGCGAGCGTGATGGGGCCGGTGGCCTGCACCTTGACCGGACGTCCGCTGCCCCGCAGGCCGGCCCGCTCCCAGGCCTCCTCCAGCGCGTCGACGTCCTCGTCGAGGAGGCTGATCGCGCGCCGCGAGGCGGCACTGCGGCCCGACGCGATGCGGTAGCCGCGCGGCACCGTGTCGACGTGCAGGTCGACCAGCAGTGCGGCCGCCCGGCCGATCATGTCGGCGCCCACCCCGCGGGCGGGCAACTCGACCAGGTGCGTGAGCCCGGTCAGCTCCCCCACCACCACGCCTGCGGCGTCGCGTGCGGACACCCCGGGCCAGGAGCCGATGCCGGTCGCCGTGCTGAACACGCTCATGCGAAAACGTCCACGCTGGCAACACTATTCGATGGGCGGCCGGACGCGTTACTCTCAACCATGCCCGCTGCGCTGCGACGTCGTGCGCTCGGAGCGGCCGCGGCACTGATTCTGGTGTCCACCGCCGCGTGCGCACAGACCGTCTCGGGCAGCGCCGTACGGTCCGTGCCGGGCATCGACGACGACTCCCGCTCGCCGGTCGACGTGGACGCGGTCCTGCTGGAACAGACGCAGATGCGCGCCATCACCGGGGGCGGCGACGATCTGACGGTGATCCCGACGATGGACGGCAAGCAACCGGTCGACATCGTCGTGCTGGCCGACACCGCGCCACCGCCGTGCCGTTGGTACTACGTCGAGACCGACACGTTCGGCCCGGACGTCGAGGAGTTCCACAAGACCACCTACCAGCAGCCACCGAAGGGCGCGCTGATCTCGCAGGGTGCGGCCGCCTACGCCGACCCGGAGACGGCGAGACGGGCGTTCGAGGGCCTCGCCGGCCAGGTGGACCAATGCGGGGCGACGCCGTCGGGGTCGGTGTACGTGGGCGACTGGGACACCTCGGCGGACTCGTTGCAGACCCGCACCGGCGGCTGTGGCCGGGACTACCGCCTGAAGTCGGTCGTGCTGATGGAGGTCACGTTCTGCGGCTATCCGGCGACGGTGCCCGACATCGTGCTGTCCAACCTGGTGGCCAACGTCCCCGGGTGACGCCTGACGGCTACCGCCCGACGCCCGCGATCGTCGCGCTGGCGAGCACCTCGTCACCGGCCGGGTCGGGCCGGTACAGCACCATCGTCTGTCCCGCGGCGACGCCGCGCAGCGGGGTGCGCAGGTCGGCCACCAGCCGTCCGTCGCGGACCTCGACCACGGCCGGTGCCAGGCCGCCGTGGGCGCGCACCTGCACCTCGCACTCGACGGGACCGTCGAGGGGCCGGCCCGAGGTGAAGACCGGCCGCTCCCCGTCGAGACGGCGGACCTCCAGGTCGGCGGCAGCGCCGACGTGCACGGTCTGGGTCTCGGCGTCGATCGCGGTGACGTAGCGCGGCTGCCCGTCGGGGCCCGGTCCGGCGATGCCGAGGCCCCTGCGCTGACCGATGGTGAAGCCGTGCACCCCGTCGTGCTCGGCGAGCACCGTGCCGCCGGCGTCGACGACGGCTCCGCGTCGCACCCCGATCCGGGCGCCGAGGAAGGCCCGGGTGTCCCCCGAGGGAATGAAGCAGATGTCGTGGCTGTCCGGCTTGTCCGCGACCGCCAGCCCGCGGCGGGCCGCCTCGGCGCGGATCTCGGGCTTGCCGGTGTCGCCGATCGGGAACGCCGCCCGCGCGAGCTGAGCGGCCGTCAGCACGCCCAGCACGTAGGACTGGTCCTTGTCGGCGTCGACGGCGCGGCGCAGCCGGCCCTCCGACAGACGCGCGTAGTGGCCGGTGGCCAGCACGTCGAAGCCGAGCGCGACCGCGCGTGCGGCCAGCGCGGAGAACTTGATCTTCTCGTTGCATCGCACGCACGGGTTGGGCGTCTCGCCCCTGGCGTAGGAGTCCACGAAGTCGTCGATGACGTCCTCGGTGAAGCGTTCGGCGAAGTCCCACACGTAGAACGGGATGTCGAGGATGTCGGCGACGCGACGGGCGTCGCCGGCGTCCTCCTTCGAGCAGCAGCCGCGGGAGCCAGTGCGCAGGGTGCCGGGGGCGGTCGACAGCGCGAGGTGCACGCCCACCACCTCGTGGCCGGCGTCGACCATCCGCGCGGCGGCCACCGAGGAGTCCACGCCGCCGCTCATCGCGACCAGGACGCGCATCAGGAGCCGTACCCGGCACTGGCGAGTGCGGCCTGGCGGGCGCGCTCTACGGCCGCGGGCAGCACCGCCAGGGCGGCGGCCACGTCGGACTCGACACTGGTGTGTCCCAGCGACAGTCGCAGCGAGCCCCGCGCGCTGGCCGGGTCGGCGCCCATCGCGGTGAGGACGTGCGACGGTTGCGCGACGCCCGCGGTGCACGCCGAGCCCGTCGAACACTCGATTCCCTTCGCGTCCAACAGCATCAGCAGCGAGTCGCCCTCGCAACCGCGGAAGGTGAAGTGCGTGTTGCCGGGCAGCCGGTCGTCCCCGACCGCACCGTTGACGACCACGTCGTCGATGGCGGCGAGCACTCCGTCGATCAACGCGTCGCGCAGCGCCGACACGCGGGCACGGTAGGCGTCGAGTCCTTCCACGGCGACCTTGGCGGCCGCGGCCATGGAGATGGCGCCGGCGACGTCGGGGGTGCCCGACCGCACGTCGCGTTCCTGACCGCCTCCGTGCAGCAGCGGCACGCACGCGGTGTCGCGGCGCAGCAGGAGCGCGCCGACGGCCATCGGACCGCCGAACTTGTGTGCGGCGATGCTCATGGCCGACAGGCCGCTCGCGGCGAAGTCGACGGGGATCTGACCCACGGCCTGTACGGCGTCGCTGTGCATCGGCACGTCGAACTCGGCCGCGACGGCGGCGAGTTCTGCGATCGGCATCACGGTGCCGACCTCGTTGTTGGCCCACATGACCGACACCAGCGCCACGTCGTCGCGATCGCGCAGGGCGTCCCGCAGCGCGCCGGGCGCCACCGAACCGTCGGCGCCGACGGGCAGCCACGTGACGTCGGCGTCCTCGTGGTCGGCGAGCCACTGCACGGCGTCGAGGACGGCGTGGTGCTCGACGGGGGTGGTGATGATGCGGCGGCGGCGCGGGTCGGCGTCGCGGCGGGCCCAGAAGATGCCCTTGACCGCGAGGTTGTCGCTCTCCGTGCCGCCCGCGGTGAAGACGATCTCCGATGGCCGCGCACCGAGCAGGCCGGCCAGCGCCTCGCGTGCCTCTTCCATCCGGCGTCGCGCCGCGCGACCGGACGTGTGCAGCGACGATGCGTTGCCCACCGTCGCCAGGGCGCCCGCCATGGCCTCGATGGCAGCGGGGTGCATCGGGGTGGTGGCGGCGTGATCGAGGTAGACGGCGGTCATGGCCCACCCAGGATACCGGCAGGCCAGGTGATGCCTAGGCGACCAGTGCGTGGCCCCCCGCGGAGTGCCTGCGCACCGTGCCCCGGCCGTCGGATCCGCGCACCGCCGCCTCGCAGCGGGCGGCGAGGTCGCGGCGGTGCCCGGTGGGCAGCTGCAGGGACTGCACCTGGACGTGGGCGACGGTCCGCTGCGCGGTGATGACCCGGCGGATCGACGTCAGCAGCCCGTCGTCGCCGACGAACGCGGGCACGGTGGACGCCGCGCCGTCGCGATGGCGATAGGTCAGCCGCAGTGGCTGCACCGGGCGTCCCGCGTCGATCGCGCCCTGGAACATCGCGGGCCTGAACGAGCCGTAGCCGACGCCGCACCAGGTGGTGCCCTCCGGGAAGGCGACGACGGTGTGGCCCGCGCGCAGACGGTCGGCAATGGTGCGCACGACGTCCGGCAGCCGGCGCAGGTTCGCCCGGTCGATCGGGATGATCCGCATGAGCCGCGTGACGACCCCCAGTACCGGCCAGTCGATCAGGTCGGCGCGCGCGACGAACGAGCCGGGCAGCACCGACCCGATCACGAACACGTCCACCCAGGACACGTGGCCGCTGACCACGAGGACGCCGCGCAGGTTGCGAATCGGGCCGCCGGACAGGGTGATCCGCACGCCGAGGCACCGCAGCATCAGTCGGCAGTACACCCGCTGCACCCGCGACTTGCCCGGCATCGGCACCGCGAGCAGCGGGACCGCGGTGAAGAGCAGCACGGCGCACAGCACGCGGATGGTCGTGCGCACCGCCACGACGGTGCGGCGCGACGTCCGTGACCCGTCGGCGGCGAGGCAGTGGGTGCCGCAGGACGCGCGCGGCAGCCAGGGCGTGTCGATGGCGCCGTGACTGCTCATCGGGCGACCCCGTCGGCCATGTCGCCCGCGGCCGACACCGATCGCAGCCGCGTGAGGTAGCGGACATCGGCCTCGCGCTTGTCGAGCAGCGCGGGGAAGTCACCGACCCCGAAGTCCGGGTCGTGGGCGGGGTCACCGCACACCTTGGCGCCCAGGCGCAGATAGCCGCGCATCAACGGCGGCACCGTGATCCGTGCGGGGGGATCGATCTCGTCGAGGCCGCGGCCGTCGAGGACGACGGGCCGGTACGGCCGCACGAGGTACGGCGAGGCGTGGCGTCTGCGGACGAAGTCGCGGACGCCGCGGATCTGGGTGCCGGGCCGCTCGTCGGGACTGCCCTGCACCGGAACCGACACGCACCCGGTCACGTAGTCGTAGCCCCGGCGGTCGAGGTAGGCGAGGATGCCCGCCCACATCAGCAGCACGACGCCGCCGTTGCGGTGGTCGCGGCGTACGACCGCGCGGCCCATCTCGACCATGGCCGGCCGGATGGCGTCCAGCGCGCGGACGTCGAATTCCGTTGCGGTGTAGAGCCCGCCGGCGGCGATGGCGCCGGGCGGCGGCAGCATCCGGTAGCACCCGACGATGTCGCCGGAGCCGTCCTCGCGGACCAGCAGGTGGTCGCAGAACTCGTCGAAGCGGTCGGCGTCGCGGCCCTCGGAGTGGCCGTCGTCGGTCAGTGCGAAGCCCGGCTCCGAGGTGAACACCTGGTGGCGCAGCCGTTGGGCCGCGTCGATCAGGGTCTCGTCGGTGGACAGCAGGAGCGTGTAGCGCGGTCCGGACGGGCCGGAGGCGGCGCCCAGAGTCTCGTCGGCGGCGATGAGTACGGATGATGCAGTGCTCATGGCTGCACGGTCGCCGAGCAGTCGGGCGGGATGCCTACGGCCGCGTGACGCGTCGGTGCACGCTGGATGACGAGTGCGTGCGGCGGGTCTCAGGCGTCGAGGAACGTCACGTGATCGTCGAGCGGGTCCCGGGGGACGTCGAGGTGGTTGGCGGCGAACGACGGGTCGGCGTGACCGATCGAGAGGCCGCACAGGACGGCCAGTTCCTCGGGGATGCCGAGTTCCTCGCGCACCACATCGGGATACAGCGCGATCGACACCTGGACACAACTGTCGATGCCCCGCTCGGTGAGCGCGAGCAGCAGAGTCTGCAGGAACATGCCCACTCCCATGGCGTCGACGTGGGCGAAGTCGCGGTGCATGCAGACGACGCCGGCGACGGGCGCCCCGAAGAACTCCCAGTTGCGCCGCTGGGCCACCCATCGGCCGGCCGCGTCGTCGCGGGCAATGCCCATGGCACCGTAGATCTGGGCACCTGCCTCCCGCCGCCGCTCGGCGAACCTCTCCGGTAGACCGGCGGACGGGATCGTCGGCGGCGTCTCGTCGACAGCCGCGAGCAGCGCGGTGGCCAGCCGGTCCCGTCGTGCCCCCGTGGCGAGGTAGACGTGCCACGGCTGGGTGTTGGAGTTCGACGGCGCGTGCATCGCCAGGGCGAGGGCCCCGGCGAGCAGTACACGGTCGACCGGCTCGTCGGCGACGAACTTCCGCGCCGATCGGCGCGCGCGCACGGCGTCATCGAGGTCACTCATCGGGGACGTGGCGCGCGACGCGCCGGTCCTTGCGCGCGTCGAGTTCGTCGTCGTCGACGATCACCAGCATCTGCTGCCCGGGCACGCACAGCATGGTGACCACGAACCGCAACCACGAGTCGGTTCTGTTGTTGGCGTCGGAGTAGTGGATGACGTCGCCGCCGGGTTCCCAGAACGCCTCGCCCGCCGTGATGACGCGGGGCGCCTCGCCTTCGAGTTCGAACAGCATCTCGCCCTCGAGCACGTACCCGAAGGCCGGTCCCGCCGGGTGGCGGTGCGGCGGTGCACCGGGGTCGCCGGGCGGCCATTCGATGATCGCGGTCATCACCTCCGCGTCGGTCGGGATGAAGGGCGGTGTGACGCTCTGGATCACCGACATCGCGTTCATCAGTGCGTCGGTGCGTTCCTGGGACACGGGCATGGTCGCTTCTCCTGCTGTGAATGGTGGGTGGGGGGGTCAGGCCGCTGCGCCGCCGCCGTCGGCGAACAGCGTGGAACCGGTCACGAAGCTGGACCGGGGTGAGGCGAGGAAGAGGATGGCCTCTGCGATCTCGCTTGGCTGCGCGGTGCGACCGAGCGGCAGTGCTCTCCCGAGTTCCTCGTTCTGGTCGCCCCACTCGGCGGCGACGCCCTCGGTGTCCGTCGGACCGGGCGCCACGCTGTTGACGCGTACACCGCTGGGGCCGAACTCCGTTGCCCAGGTTCGCGTGAGCGATTCGAGGGCACCGGGGAAGCTGCCCGCTCACCGCGGGCACCGTCACGACCGGTGACGATCACCGTGGCACCGGCGGCGGCCAGCAGCCGAGCCGCCTCGAAGCCGATGCCCGCCGTCCCGCCGGTGACCAGTGCGGTCTGGCCGGCGAGTTCGGCGCTCATGGCCGTGCGCTCAGCCAGTCGGCGAACGTCGTGGACGCCAGCGCCGCTCCGTCGCCGGTGACCAGGCTGTCCTGCCCCACGGCCGTGCCGAAGTACGTGGCGGACGGGTCGACGACGACGGGAGTGTCGGCGCCCTGGCTGGTGAGCACCGTCCGGGCCATGTCTGCGAACGACATCTTCTCCGGGCCGCCGAAGTCGACGATGCCGTCGACCGACTCGGCGACGGCGACGCGGGCCACCTCTGCGGACACGTCGGCGGCCGCGACCGGCTGGATCCTGGCGTCCGGTGCGTGCACCTCGCCGTCCACCACCAGCGACCCCGTGATCGCCTCGGTGAACTCGTGGAACTGGGTGGCACGCACGATCGTGTGGTGCAACCCGGAGTCGGCGATCGTCCTCTCCTGCACGACCTTCGCCCGCATGTAACCGCTGTCGGGCAGTCCGTCGGCGCCGACGATCGAGAGCGCCACGTAGTGGCCCACTCCGGCCTCCGTCGCGGCGGCGACCAGGTTGGCCGACGAGGCCGTGAAGAACTTCAGCACCGGGTCATCCTCGAACGACGGTGAATTGACGACGTCGATCAGAACCTGGGCGCCGGCCAGCGCCTCGGCGAGCCCGTCACCGGTGACGACGTCGGCCCCCGTGTTGCGGGACGCCGCGACCACGTCGTGCCCTGCGGCGGTGAGCAGTTCGACCACCGCGGAGCCGACGAGGCCCGTGGCCCCGACGACGGTGATCTTCTTCACATCGGTCATGTCAGTGTCTCCTTCATCGTGGTGCTAGCCAGGGTCAACCCCGCCCGCGCAGCGGCGACGGCGCGCGCGGCGGGTTCGAGGTTCACTCCTTCACGGTCGCATTGCGACCCCCGGGTTCGAACCCCGGAGAGTCCGTAGTCCGGTGCGACGGCTACGGCAGCGTCAGACTCCGCAGCTCGCGTCGTGACCGGATCGCCAGCTTGGCGAACACCTTCCGCAGGTGCCACTCCACCGTGTGCGCGCTGATGAACAGCTGCGCGCCGACCTCGGGGTTGGTCAGTCCGGCGGCGACGAGTTCGGCGATCTGACGCTCCTGCGGGGTCAGCGCGTCGCCCGCCCCGGCAACGCGCTTCGCGGCCTTCTCCCCGGTGGCGAGCAGTTCGCGCCGCGCGCGATCGGCGAAGGCGCCGGCGCCCATGCCCGCGAGCATCCGGTGTGCGTCACGCAGGTGACCGCGGGCGTCGCTACGGCGGTTCTGCCGGCGCAGCCATTCGCCGTAGAGCAGCCGCGCCCGGGCCAGGTGCACCGCGATGCGGGTGCGGCCCAACCGGTCGATGGCCTCGAGGTAGTGATCCTCCGCGGCGGTGCCGGCGCTGACCAGCGCCCGCGACCGGGCCAATACGCCGAGCGCCCAGTCGGTGCCGGCGGGGACGGTGCGCGCCTCGAGGAGTCGCAGGCCGTCGACGGCGGCGTCGTCGCGACCGGCCCGCGCGGCGGCTTCGATCAACTCGACGAGCGTCCAGCCGTACAGGCCGAGATCATCGAACTCGACGGCACGGGCGGCCGCGTCGAGCGCGACCTGGTAGCGGCCGAGTCCGTTGTGCAGCACCGCGGAGGTGTACCCGGCAAGACCGACGATGCGGCCCTCGCCGCGGGCCCGGGCGTCGCGTGTCGCCGCCTCGACGAGCGCGGTGGTCGTGGCCTCGTCACCGGTCCAGGCCGACAGCGCCAGCCCGTGGTAGCGGATGGGCGGATTGCCCGTGGCGCGGGCGATCTCGGCGGCGTCGGCCACCAGGGCCGCGGCCGTCGCCAGCTCGCCGGCCTGCAGGTGCAGGCCGGCGCGGCCGACCAGGGCGGCGGGCAGCACGGCCAGGGCGCCGGTCTCGGTGGCGATGCGCACCGCGTCGGTGGCGATGCGGTGCCACGCCTCGTCGTCCCACGTCTCGTGCACGAGCGCCTCGTGCGCGATCGGGAACGCCTGCCACGACCAGCCGGGAGCGCGCAGGACGTCGACCGCTCTCGTCATTGCGCGCTGCGCGACGGGACCCGGTCCGGCGACACGGGTGACGAGCGCGTGGGCGACGAGGTCGACGGGCCGGTCCCCCGGTGTCGAGCGTGCTGCCGCTCCGGCCGTGTCCGAGAGCAGCGTGCCGCCCTCCCGGCCCACGTACATCGCGGCGCTCAGGGCGTCGAGGTGGGTCTCCGTCGCGAGGTCGGCGTCGACCACGCGGACCCTGGCCGCCGTGTCGGCGAACTGGGTCACCGACTCGAGAAGCATTGCCGCACTCCCCATCCCGCGGCTGCGTGCGAACGTCAGCCGGGCCCGCAGGCGCGCCACCCGCGCCCGGTCGATCGCACCGAGCGGCGCGAGCGCGGCCACCGCGAGCAGATCCTCGGCGGCCTCCGGAGCGGCCGCCGCACCCTTGGCCTCGGCGGCCGCGAGTGCCCGCCTGCCGCGTGCGACCGGATCCGGTGTCAGCTCGGTGGCTCGGGCCAGAAACGCTGCGACGGCGGCGATCCCGCCGCGCTCCCGGGCCCGGTCCGCGGAGCGTTCCAGTTCGGCGGCGATCGCCTCGTCGGGTCCGGCTGCCCCGTGGGCGCGGTGCCACGCGCGTCGGTCGGGATCGCGGTCGGCGTCGGTCACCTCTGCCAGCGCCCGGTGCGCCGAGCGTCGCTCATCGGTGGTCGCGGACCGGTAGGCCGCGGCCCGCACCAGCGGGTGCCGGAACCGTACCCAGGTGCCCACGTTCACCAGGCCCGCCGACTGGGCGGGCGCGAGTCCCGCGGCGTCGAGACCGAGTGCGCCCGCTGCACCGAACAGCAGCGTGGGGTCGCCGATCGGTTCGACCGCCGCGACGCCGAGCAACCTGCGGGTGACGTCGGGCAGGGCGCTGATCCTGCGCGCGAAGCGCTCCTCGACCTGGCCCACGACGGCACCGGTGCCCGGTTGGTGATAGCCACCCGCCAGTTCGGCGGCGGTCATGTCGCGGGGAAGTTCCCGCAGCGCCAGCGGATTTCCCCCCGTCTCGGCGACGATCCTGTCGCGCACGCCCTCGTCCGGTCGCACCCGCATGGCGGCGCCGAGCAGGGCGCGGGCGTCGACGTCGGCGAGGCCGCCGATCGTCAGATCGGGCAGGCCCACCAGGTCGGTGACCGGGTCGCGCTGCGCGAACACGACGACGACCCGCTCGGCGAGCAGGCGGCGGGCCACGAAGCTCAGGGTCTGCGCCGAGGCGCGGTCGAGCCACTGCGCGTCGTCGACGACGCACACCACCGGGCGGTCCTCGGACGCCGCGGCCAGCAGACCCAGCACGGCCAGTCCGACGAGGAAGCGGTCGGGCGCGGCACCGGACCGGAGGCCGAAGGCGATCTCGAGGGCGTGGCGCTGCGGCTCGGGCAGCCCGGTCGCCCGGTCGAGCACCGGCGCGCACAGCTGTTGCAGTCCGGCGTAGGCCAGTTCCATGTCGGACTCGACGCCGACGCCACGCAGGACCAGACAGCCGCTCGCAGCACCGATCAGGTACTCGAGCAGCGCGGTCTTTCCGATGCCCGCCTCGCCATGCAGGACGAGGATTCCGCTCGAGCCGGCGCGCGCCGTCGCCAGCAGCCGGTCGATCGCCGCGGTCTCGACGGCCCGGCCGTACAGCCGGGTGGCCATCTGACTCATGCCCACCCGCTCGCATGTCCCCACGACGCACGAAACCCCGGCGTCACGGGGACGCCGGGGCTTCGCACTGTGTCGTGTCGACCGTCAGGTCAGCCCTTGCGGGCCTTCACGGCGTCGGTCAGCTGCGGGGTGACCTTGAACAGGTCGCCCACGATGCCGAGGTCGGCGATCTCGAAGATCGGCGACTCCTCGTCCTTGTTGACCGCGACGATCGTCTTGGACGTCTGCATGCCGGCGCGGTGCTGGATGGCGCCGGAGATGCCCAGGGCGATGTAGAGCTGCGGTGCCACGGTCTTGCCGGTTTGGCCGACCTGGAACTGGCCCTCGTAGAAGCCGGAGTCCACCGCGGCACGCGAGGCGCCCACGGCGCCACCGAGTGCGTCGGCGAGATCTTCGACCACCGAGAAGTTGTCCTTGCTGCCGACGCCACGACCGCCGGCGACGACGACCTTGGCCTCGGTGAGTTCCGGCCGCGCGCTCTTCTGCGCGGGCTGGCGGGACACGATCTTGGTCGCGTTCTCCGGGATCTCGGGGACCTCGACGGTGACCAGTTCGCCGGCACCTGCCTCCGGGGCGGCCTCGACCGCACCGGGGCGCAGGGCGATGATCGGGGTCTCACCCGCGGTCGCCTCGACGGTGTAGGCACCACCGAAGACGGAGTGCACACCGACGCCGCCGTCCTTGACGCCGACGACGTCCCACAGGACGCCGAAGCCGGTCTCGGCGGCGAGCCGTCCGGCAACTTCCTTGCCCTCGGCGGTGGAGGCCACCAAAATGCCTGCCGGACCGGCCGACTCGGCCAGCGCGGCGAGCACGGCGACCTTCGGCACGACCAGGAACTGGTCGGCGGTGTCGGACTCGGCGACGTAGATCTTCGCCGCGCCCGATGCCTTCAGTCCCTCGGCGAGCTTGTCGGCGGTGCCGGGGGCACCGACGACCACTGCCGACGGCTCACCCAGCGAGCGTGCCGCGGTGATCAGCTCATTGGTGATGGTCTTGAGATTTCCTTCGGCGTGCTCGACGAGCACGAGTACTTCAGCCATTGCCTATCTGCCTCTTGTCGAATCGGTGACGTGGATTGGGGGGTGGGGAGCTGCTAGACCAGCTTCTGCGCGACCAGGTACTCGGCGATCTTCTGACCACCCTCGCCCTCGTCGGTGATCTTCTCGCCCGCGGTCTTCGGCGGCTTCGGTGCGACGGTCTGCACCTTGGACTCCGAGACGTCGCCGCCCACGATGCCGTCCTCGACGCCGATGGCCTCGAGGGTCAGCGGGGTCACCGTCTTCTTCTTGGCGGCCATGATGCCCTTGAAGGACGGGAACCTGGCGTCCTCGACGATCTTCTCGCTGACGCTGACCACGGCGGGCAGGGTCGCCTCGAGTTCGAAGACGCCGTCGTCGGTCTCGCGCTCACCGGTGATCTTGCCGTCGGCGATCTCGATGCTGCGCATGTGCGTCAGCTGCGGTACGCCGAGGTAGTAGCTCAGGATCGAGGGCAGCGAACCGCCCACGCCGTCACTGGACTCGTTGCCCGCGACGACGAGCTGGACGTCCTCGATCTGGCCCAGCGCGCTGGCGAGTGCGTACGAGGTCTGCACGATGTCGGAGCCGTGCAGCTTGTCGTCGGCGAGGTGGTACGCCTCGTCGGCACCCATGGAGAGGGCCTTGCGGATCGCCGTCTCGGCGCCCGTGGGGCCGGCGGTCAGCACGACCACGTTGTACCCGGCGTCGGCGTGCTTCTCCTTGAGCTGGAGAGCGACCTCGACGGCCTTCTCGTTGATCTCGTCGAGCACCGCGTCGCTACCCGCACGATCCAACGTGTGGTCGTCGGCGAGCTTGCGATCCTCGTAATCTGGGACCTGCTTGATCAGGACCACGATGTTTCCCATGAGTCTGGTTCGTCCTCCTCGATGAGGCCGGCCTCCGGCCTGCTACCACGTATTTCGCGACTACTAACATATTACTCAGAAGTAAGTTGGGTAGTCGCGTAGCTTCACCATAGCTTGTCGAACTTTGCCGTTGGACCTGCCCCGAGCTGGGCGGACCCTCGTGAACCCGTGACGAACGCCACCACTGGGTTAGCCTGCCTTCCAATGAGCGCGATTTCCCCCCACCAGCCCCCGGCCACGTCGTCCCCCGAGGCGGCGCTGCCGCTGACCGGCGAGCGGACCGTGCCCGGCCTGGCCGAGGAGAACTACTGGTTCCGCCGGCACGAGGTCGTCTACGAGCGGCTCGCCGAACGCTGCGCGGGACTCGACGTCCTCGAGGCGGGCAGCGGCGAGGGCTACGGCGCCGACCTGCTCGCCGGCGTCGCCCGCCGCGTGGTCGGGCTCGACTACGACGACTCGGCCGTCGCGCACGTACGCGCGCGCTACCCGCGGGTGGAGATGGTTCAGGGCAACCTCGCGGACCTTCCGCTGCGCGACGGCGAGGTGGACGTCGTCGTCAACTTCCAGGTGATCGAGCACCTCTGGGATCAGGGGCAGTTCGTCGCGGAGTGCGCGCGGGTGCTGCGGCCCTCGGGAGTCCTGCTGATGTCGACGCCCAACCGCATCACGTTCTCGCCGGGCCGCGACACCCCCATCAACCCGTTCCACACCCGCGAACTCAACGCCGCCGAACTCACCGAGCTGCTGGTGGACAACGGCTTCGACGTCGCGGCGATGCTCGGCGTCTTCCACGGCCCCCGCTTGCGCGACCTCGACGCGCGCCACGGCGGATCGATCATCGACGCGCAGATCGAGCGCGCGCTCGCCGACGCCGCCTGGTCCGACGATCTGCTCGCCGACGTGGCGTCGATCGGCACCGGCGACTTCGACCTCGTCGACGCCGCCGAGCGCGACATCGACGACAGCCTGGACCTGGTGGCGATCGCGGTGCGCCGTGACTAGTCCGACTGCTTCGAACCCCGGGTCGCTGCGCTCCGGCCCGCCGGTACCCGGGATGTTCACCCTGGTCCTGCACACCCATCTGCCGTGGCTCGCCCATCACGGCCGCTGGCCCGTGGGCGAGGAGTGGCTCTACCAGTCGTGGGCGGCGGCGTACCTGCCGCTGCTGCGGGTGTTCCAGACGCTCGCGGCCGAGGACCGCAGCCACCTCGTCACGCTCGGCATGACGCCCGTGGTGACGGCCCAGCTCGATGACCCCTACTGCCTCACCGGCATGCACCACTGGCTGGCCAACTGGGAGCTGCGCGCCCGCGAGGCCACCACCCGCCGGTCCGGCGCCGACAGCGGCTACACCGAACCGGAGGCGTTGCGGGCGTTCGGCATTCGCGAGCAGGCCGAGGCGCGGCGCGCACTCGACGACTTCGAGGTCACGTGGCGGCACGGTGCGAGCCCGCTGCTGCGCGGCCTGATCGACGCCCAGACCATCGAGCTGCTCGGCGGGCCGCTCTCGCACCCCTTCCAGCCGCTGCTCAACCCGCGGCTGCGGGAGTTCGCGCTGCGCGAGGGACTCGCCGACGCCGGCGCCCGGTTCGCGCACGTGCCGCGCGGCATCTGGGCGCCCGAGTGCGCGTACGCCCCCGGCATGGAACGCGACTACGCCGCCGCGGGCGTGACGCACTTCATGGTGGACGGGCCGTCGCTGCACGGCGACACCTCGCTCGGCCGGCCCGTCGGCGACTCCGGTGTCATCGCGTTCGGTCGCGATCTCAAGGTGAGCTACCGCGTCTGGTCGCCGAAGTCGGGCTACCCCGGCCACGCCGCCTACCGCGACTTCCACACCTACGACCACGTCACGGGTCTCAAGCCCGCCCGAGTCACCGGCCGCAACGTCCCGTCCCAGGACAAGGCGCCGTACGACGCCGAGCGCGCCGACCAGGCGATCGACGCGCACGTCGCCGACTTCGTCGAGGTGGTGCGGCGCCGCCTCGTCTCCGAATCCGACCGGATCGGCAGGCCCGCGCACGTCGTCGCCGCGTTCGACACCGAACTGTTCGGGCACTGGTGGTACGAGGGCCCGGTGTGGCTGGAGCGGGTGCTGCGCGCACTGCCCGAGGCGGGCGTGCGGATCGGCACGCTCGCCGACGCCATCGACGACGGCTTCGTCGGCTCCCCCGTCGACCTGCCGCCCAGCTCGTGGGGATCGGGCAAGGACTGGCAGGTGTGGTCGGGTGAGCAGGTCGCCGACCTCGTTGCACTGAACACCGAGGTGGTCGACACCGCGCTCACGACCGTCGACAAGGCCCTGGCGCAGGCCGCCGCGGGATCGGCGTGGGCCCCCCGCGACGCCGTCGCCGACCAGATCCTGCGCGAGACGCTGCTGACGGTGTCGAGCGACTGGCCGTTCATGGTCAGCAAGGACACCGCCGCCGAATACGCCCGCTACCGCGCGCACCTGCACGCCCACGCCACCCGCGAGATCGCCGACGCGCTGGCCTCGGGCCGCCGCGAGCACGCCGAGCGGCTCGCCGACGGCTGGAATCGCGCCGACGGCCTGTTCGGCGCGCTCGACGCTCGGCGGCTCCCCCGATGAGCGTCCCCTTCGGCGAGCGTGCGTGTCTGCGGGCGACACGCCGGTCCCGGACCGAACTCTGCGC
Source organism: Mycobacterium sp. PTI7 (assembly GCF_056679845.1). Taxonomy (NCBI): domain Bacteria; kingdom Bacillati; phylum Actinomycetota; class Actinomycetes; order Mycobacteriales; family Mycobacteriaceae; genus Mycobacterium; species Mycobacterium sp. PTI7. The sequence continues at coordinate 1,044,625 of NZ_CM155252.1, read as the reverse complement.
ACGCTCGCGCCGCCGGATCGAGCGCCGATGAAGATCCTGCTGGTGTCGTGGGAGTACCCGCCCGTCGTCGTCGGCGGCCTGGGCAGGCACGTCCACCACCTCGCCACCGCGCTGGCGGAGGCGGGCCACGACGTCGTCGTCGTGGCGCGGCGTCCCACTGGCACCGATCCGAGCACCCACCCGTCGACCGACGAGGTCGTCGACGGCGTCCGCGTGATCGCCGCGGCGCAGGATCCGCACGAGTTCGACTTCGCCACCGAGATGATGCCGTGGGTGCTCTCCATGGGGCACGCGATGGTGCGCGCTGGCCTCGGCATCAAGGTCGACGGTCGGCGCTGGCATCCCGACGTCGTCCACGCCCACGACTGGCTGGTCGCGCACCCGGCGATCGCGCTGGCCGAGTTCTACGACGTGCCACTGGTGTCGACCATCCACGCCACGGAGGCGGGCCGGCACTCCGGCTGGGTCTCCGGTGCGATCAGCCGGCAGGTGCACGCCGCCGAGTCCTGGCTGGTGCACGAATCCGACTTCCTCATCACGTGTTCGGCGTCGATGAGCGACGAGATCGACGAGTTGTTCGGGCCGGGTCTGGCCGAGACGCGGGTGATCCGCAACGGCATCGACGCCGGCTCGTGGCCGTACGCGCCGCGTCGCCAAGGCAACGGTCCGCCCCGTCTGCTGTATCTCGGCCGGCTCGAATACGAGAAGGGCGTGCACGAGGCGATCGCCGCGCTGCCCCGCATCCGTCGCACCCACCCGGGCACCACGCTGACCATCGCCGGCGACGGCACGCAGCAGGACTGGCTGGTCGAGCTGGCACGAAAGCACAAGGTACTCAAGGCCGTATCGTTCGTCGGCCGGGTCGATCACCGACGGCTGGTGACCCTGCTGCACGACACCGACGCCGCGGTCCTACCCAGCCACTACGAGCCGTTCGGCATCGTTGCGCTCGAGGCCGCCGCGACCGGTGCGCCGCTCGTCGTGGCCAACGTCGGCGGCCTGGGCGAGGCGGTCATCGACGGCCAGACCGGGTTGTCGTTCCCGCCGCGCGACGTCGCGGCGCTGGCGACCGCGGTGCGCAACGTGCTCGACGATCCGGCCGCGGCCCAGCGGCGCGCCGTCGCCGCCCGGGACCGGCTCACCTCCGACTTCGAGTGGCACACGGTGGCCGCCGAGACCGCCCAGGTGTACGAGGCCGCGAAACGTCGTGAGCGCGAACCGCATCGGCGGCGACTGATCGTCGAGCACGCCCTGCCCGACCGCTGAGCCGGGCCCCGCGAGCGTGCGCATTGTCGGGTTTGAGATCGGCGTGTCGCCCGCAGACACGCACGCTCGCCGAAGAAGGTGACCCCGCAGAGAAGGTGCCCCGAAGAAGGTGACCCCGCAGAGAAGGTGCGCCGAAGATGGTGACCCCCCGAAGAAGGCCGGAGAAAAGCTAGCGGGCGGCCTTCTTGCGCTCGATGTCGGCGAGCGCGGCGGCCAGTTCGGCGCGTTCGGCGGCCGAGGTCTCCCACGCCAGCTTGCGGTTCTTGACCACCTTCGCGGGGGCGCCGACGGCGATCGAGAAGTCGGGGATCTCGCCCTTGACCACCGCGTGGGCGCCGAGGACGCAGCCGCGTCCCACCGACGTCCCGCGCAGCACGGTCACCTTCGCCGCGACCCAGGTGTCGGGGCCGATCCGCACCGGGCCCTTGATGATGCCCTGGTCCTTGATCGGCAGCTCGACGCTGTCCATCCGATGGTCGAAGTCGCAGACGTAGCACCAGTCGGCCATCAGCACGGAGTCGCCGAGTTCGATGTCGAGGTAGGTGTTGATCACGTTGTCGCGGCCGAGCACCACCTTGTCGCCGAAGCGCAGCGAGCCCTCGTGGCACCGGATCGTGTTCTTGTCGCCGATGTGCACCCAGCGGCCGATCTCCATGGTCGCCAGTTCGGGCGTGGCCTCGATCTCCACGCCCTTGCCGAGGAACACCATGCCGCGGGTGATGATGTGCGGATTGGCCAGCTTGAACTTCAGCAGCCGCCAGTACCGCACCAGGTACCAGGGCGTGTAGGCCTTGTTCGCGAGCACCCACTTCAGCGACGCCGCGGTGAGGAATCGTGCCTGACGGGGGTCGCGCAACCGCGATCCTCGCCATCGGACGTGAATCGGTGCACCCCACATCGACGTCATGGCCGGACAGCCTACGCGAGCGACGGGGACCGTCCGACTAGTCTCGGATCTCGATGTCCGAACGACGAACGGCCCTGCGCCGGATGGTTGCCGCCTCGGCCGTGGTGATGCTGGCGTGGCTGTCCACCGCGTGCGGGACGGACGACTCCTGGGTCCAGCCCCAGGCCTCCGACGGCTGGCCTGCGCAGTACGGCGACGCCTCCAACAGCAGCTTCAGCAGCGTGGCGGGTGCCGACGCGCTGCGGCTCGAGTGGATCCGCTCGGTGCGCGGCGAGCTGGGCGCACAGGTGGCGCTCGGGTCGTCGGGCTGGCTGGCCGCCAACGGTCAGACCGCGGGCGGTTGCTCGCTGATGGTGTGGGAGTCCGACAACAAGGCGCGGCAGCGCTGGTGCACCCGGCTGTGGCAGGGCGGCGGCGTGTCCAGCGCCCTTTTCGACGGCTTCGACAACCTGTACGCCGGCCAGCCCGGCGCGATGCTGTCGTTCCCGGTGACGCAGTGGATCCGCTGGCGCAAGCCCGTGATCGGTCTGCCGTTGACGCCGCGGTTCGTCGCCCCCGACCAGCTGCTGGTCGTGACGCACCTGGGCCAGGTGCAGGTGTTCGACGCCCACCAGGGCACCATCGCGGGGGCGCCGATCGACCTGGTCGAGGGCGTCGACCCCACCGACGCCGACCGCGGTCTCGCCGACTGCCAGCCGGCGCGGTCGCGCTGCCCGATCTCCGCGGCACCCGGCTACTCGCCCGAGACGGGCATCATCGTCCTCGGGCTGTGGGAGCCCGGCGCGGAGGCCCCCGTCCTGGTGGGCCTGCGCTACCGGGAGGGCCAGACCCCGCTACTGACGCGCGAGTGGACCAGCACCGCCGTCCGCGGCGGCCCGATCGCCAGCCCCGTGGTGTCGGCCGACGGCGGGACCGTCTACGTCAACGGCCGCGACGGCAAGCTGTGGGCGCTCGACACCGCGAACGGCACCGCGAAGTGGTCCACCGACCTCGGCTACCAACCGCAGACGCCCCCGTCGGTCTCCCCCGACGGGCTGCTGGTGGCAGGTGGCGGGCCCGACGCCAAACTGACCGGCATCCGCGACGACGGCGACCGTGGCGAGGTGGTGTGGACCCGCGACGACGTCGAGCCGCTGTCGGCGTCGAGCCGCGCGGGTGACGACGTCGCCTACACCGTCGCGCGTGCGGGCGAGGGGATGTCGCTGCTGGCCTTCGATCCCGCCGACGGCCGCACGCTCAACTCCTATCCGCTACCGAACGCGAGCGGATTCCCGGTCGGGGTCTCGGTGGGTCACGACCGTCGGGTGGTCACGGCGACCAGCGACGGTCGGGTGTACGGGTTCGCTCCCGCATGACGACTCAGGCGAGCATCGCGTCGAGCGGCGCCCGCGGAACGGTGACCTCGACGGCGCCCGCGGACTCGGGCAGCAACTCGCCCTGGCCGAAGTAGAAGGTCAGCGAGTCGTCCTGGATCGCGAAGTTCCGGTACTTCTGCGGGTCGAGTCCGACCCCCGGCGCGATCGACACCGGCTGGCCGGACTGTCGCTGCAACTCGGCCTGCACGAGCGGCAGGAGGACGGGGAACGGCGCGGTGCCCGGCCGGAACAGGCTGTCGATGGTGATGGGCCTGCGGGCGGCCTCGTCCCAGCTGAACGACTGGAAGAAGGTCTGCGGGTGCGCACCGCCGACGTCCTGGAACGTCGTGAGTACCAGGCTCCGCGTCGCGCGGGGCGGCGCGGAACTCGACTCCTTGGCCGTGGTGTCCAGCTCGTAGGGCATCGCGTGGGCCCCCGGCGCCTGGGCGACGTTGACGAACCCGTCGTGGGTCTGTTTGACGTAGTCGACGACCGCCTGCTGGTCGGGGTACTCGACCGGGTAGCTGATCGACAGCGAGTAGGCGGGATCGGTTGCCTGGATGCGGCAGGTCCGTGCGGCGTCGAGGACGCCGGCGAGGTCGGCGCACGTCGGCGCCGCCGCCGATGCGACGGCCGGGGTCGCGACCGAGGCGACGACGAGCGCTGCCAGAGCGAGAGCGGGAACGCGCACGGAGCAACCCTTCGACGGCGTGGGGGGACGGAACCGCCGCCACGATACCCGCGCGGTCAGTGTGTCGGCCTGCACAGGTACGCGACCGCGCGGCTGTCGCGGCCCGCGCCGAGGCGGGTGATGACGACGCTGATGCGGTGGGGCCCGTGCACCTTCAGCCGGCGGCGCAGCGCGTCGGGATCGACGTCGACGCCACGGACGAGGATCTCGACGGCGCCGACCTCGCGCGCCGAGAGTGCCTGGCGCAGACGGCGTTCGTTGAAGTCGATCTGATCGAGCACCTCGAAGCCGCGTACCCCTGCGGGCAGGTGGTCCCCGGAGAGGTAGGCGATCTCGGGGTCGAGCTGCCACAGCCCGTGGCGGGCGGCGTAGTGCCGCACCAGTCCCGCTCGTACGACGGCACCGTCGGGGTCGACGATCCACCGGCCGGCGGGGGCGGTCACGCAGTCGTCGGGTTCGGCGTCGGTGACCGTCTCGGACCGGTCGAGCACGGTGGCGCGGCGGGTGACGCCGGGTTCGGACAGTCCGGCCGCCCACAGGCACGCCTCGCGGACGCCACCCGCCAGCGACGTCACCTCGACCTCGCCGCGGAAGCCGAGACCCGGCAGTGCGGTGAAATCGATTCCGGGCGCGCACTTCACGACGACGTCGCGACCGGCGTACACGTCGAGCAGCGCGTCGAGTGCAGGTGTGTAGTCCCGCGGGTCGAAGCGGCGCCGCCCACCGGCGCGGCGGGCGGGATCGGCGATCACGACGGTGTCGCGGGTGACCGGTCGCAGCGCGTCGGCGATCAGGACGTCGACGCCCTCGACGTTGTGGCGGGCCATCGCGGCGCGCACCGGGTCGAGGTCGCTGCCCACCACCCGCGCCGCCACCGAGCGCAGGGCGGCGAGTTCGGCACCCACCGAACACGTCACGTCGTGCACCACAGCCCCGGCCAGTCGCCGGGCACGATGTGCCGCAACGGGTTCCGGGGTGGCCTGCTGCATGGCCTCGTCGGTGAACAACCACGCGTGCGGATCGGCGAACTTGGCCGCGGCCCGCCGGCGGAGCAGTACGGTCTCGATCAGGACCGGTGCGCGGTCGCCGAACCGCCGGCGCGCGGTGTCCACGTCGGCGATGCGGCTGGCGTCGGACAGCGGCAGTGCCGCCACGACGCTGAGGGCGTCACGCCCGTCGTCGCCGCCGAGATAGGCGACGTCGTCGACGGTGAAGCGCAGTCCCGCGCTCAAGACAGCGGCTTGACCCCGGTCACCATCACGTTGTAGAACCAGCCCTTCGGCACCACGTGGCGCCACACGGTGGAGTCCACCCAGCTCAGCGTCGTCCAGCTCCTGAACGCGAACCTCGCCCAGCCCCAACCCAATCGGCCCGGCGGGACGGACGCCTCGAAGGTCCGCACCGGCCAGCCCAGCATCGCGGCGGTGAATTCCTCACTGGCGGTGCGCACGTCGACGGCCCCGGCATTGGCGGCCATGCGCTCGAGGTCGCTGGGCTCGAAGGTGTGCAGGTCGACGATCGCCTCCAACGCGGCGGCACGCGAGGACTCGTCGAGTTCCTCCTGCGGGCGGCGCCAGCCGTCCAGACCGGGCAGCTTGGTGACGGTGGTCGCCAGCCGCCACGTCAGCGTCGACAGGTTGCGCGCGTAGACGTTGCCGGTGGTGGTGGGCTCCCCCGCGAACACGAACCGGCCGCCGGGCTTCAGTACGCGCATCACCTCGCGCAGCGACAGTTCGACGTCGGGGATGTGGTGCAGCACCGCGTGGCCGACGACCAGGTCGAAGGTGTCGTCGTCGTACGGGATGCCCTCGGCGTCGGCGACCTTGCCGTCGATGTCGAGTCCCAGCGACTGCCCGTTGCGGGTCGCCACCTTCACCATGCCCGGGGACAGGTCGGTCACCGAGCCGCGCCGGGCCACGCCGGACTGAACGAGGTTGAGCAGGAAGAAGCCGGTGCCGCAGCCCAGCTCCAGCGCCCGGTCGTAGGGCAGCTCACGCTGGATCTCGTCGGGGACGATCGCGTCGAACCGGCCGCGGGCGTAGTCGATGCAGCGCTGGTCGTAGCTGATCGACCACTTGTCGTCGTAGCTCTCGGCCTCCCAGTCGTGATAGAGCACCTGGGCGAGCTTGGTGTCGTGGCGCGCGGCCTCGACCTCTTCGGCGGTGGCGTGCGGGTTGGGCACCGGTGCCGTGTGATCAACACTCATGAAGGGCAGCCTAACGGGCCGGGTCAGCCCAGGGCGAACGCCGCCTTTGCGGCGGCCAGCGCCGCCGGTGACGCGTCGGCGAACCGGCCCGCCCACCGCAGCGCGGCGTCGTACACGTGGTCGGGGGCCACCGACTCGTCGACCAGACCTATCGCGCGGGCCTCCTCGGCGTCGACGAAGCGACCGCTGAACACCAGGTCCCTGGCCGTGCTCTGCCCCACCGTGCGAGTCAGCCGCGACGCCGCGTCCGCGGTGGCGGCCAGACCGTCGTGGATCTCGGTGGCGCCGAACCGCGCGTTGTCGCCGCTGATGCGCCAGTCGGCGGCCAGCGCCAGGGTCAGCCCGCCACCCAGCGCGTAGCCGGTGATCGCGGCGACGGTCGGCCGGGCGATCGCGGCGACGGCGTCGACGGCGCGGCGTGCGGCGTCGTCGGCCGCGGCCGCCTCCGCGGCGGTCAGCGTCCGGCGTTCGGGCAGGTCGGCGCCGGCGGAGAAGATCTCGTGGCCGCCGAACACGATGACCGCGGTGACGTCGCCGCGGTCGCCGATCGCGCGGGCACCTGCCTCGATCTCGCGGTTGAGTTGCCTGGTGAGCGCGTTGGTGGGTGGTCGCGACAGCGCCAGCGTGCCGATCCCGTCGCGGACGTGGACGGCGACGAACTCTCCGACGACGTCGGTCATGTCGGGGCGGTGTCGTAGCCCTGCGGGCCGCGGCGGTTGCGCGCCGCGTTGTAGCGCTCGCCGTCGAAGAACTCGATCTCCCAGTTGCCCGTCACCTTGTCGGCGGCGAGGCTGGGTTCGATGGCGACGATCGTGCGCTCGACGGCGAGCACTTCGTCGACGGTCCGGCCGTTGAGCGAGTCGAGCTGCGTCCACGTCGGCGGCAGCAGGAACGAGCGCCCCTCGGCGAACTCGTCGAGTGCGGCCTGCGGGGTCGACCAGAAGGCGCGGTCGGTCTCGGTGTTGTCGCCGTCGGCGCGCTGCCCCTTCGGCATGGCACCGACGAAGAAGTAGGTGTCGTACCGGCGGGTGCGCTCCTCCTTCGGCGTGACCCAGTTGGCCCACGGGCGGAGCAGGTCGGCGCGCAGCACCAGCTTCTCGGCGCGCAGGAAGTCGGCGAACGACAGCGAGTTGTTGGCCAGTGCCGCGCGCTGCTCGCGGTACACCGACGCGTCGTCGACCAGGACGTCGGAGTCGTCGGCCGGGCCGGCGAACAGCACGCCGGACTCCTCGAAGGTCTCGCGTGCGGCCGCGCACACCAGGGCCTGCGCGAGGTCGACGTCGACGCCCAGGCGCTCGGCCCACCAGGCGGGCTCGGGGCCGTACCAGGCGGTCCCGGTGCCGCGGTCGCGTTCGTCGACGCCGCCGCCGGGGAACACCATGACCCCCGCCACGAAGTCCATCGCGGAGTGCCGCCGCATGAGGAAGATCTCGATGGGGCCGTCCGCGGTGCCCGAGGCGGCGTCCCGCAGCAGCATCACCGTCGAGGCGGGCCGCGGTACCAGCGGATCGGGGTCCTGGGTCATGCACGCCTCCTGTGTGCCGCGCGGGTGCGGGTGCGCCGCGCGAAGTAGCGACCGTCGATGACGTCGAGTGCGATGGACTGGCCGAACGCCGCCGACAGGTTCTCCGACGTCAGCACGTCGCTCAGCAGACCGGCCGCGACGATGGCGCCCTCGGACAGCAGCAGGCAGTGGCTGAAGCCCTGCGGGATCTCCTCGACGTGGTGGGTGACCAGCACCATCGCGGGCGCGTCGGGGTCGGCGGCCAGGTCGGCCAGCCGCGCCACCAGTTCCTCGCGGCCGCCGAGGTCCAGTCCGGCCGCGGGCTCGTCGAGCAGCAGCAGTTCGGGGTCGGTCATCATCGACCGGGCGATGAGCACGCGTTTGCGCTCACCCTCGGACAGGGTGCCGTAGGTCCGTTCGGCGAGGTGCTCGGCGCCGATGCTCTCCAGCATGTCGACGGCCTGCTCGTAGTCGACGTCGTCGTACTTCTCCCGCCACCGGCCGAGCACCGCGTACCCGGCCGAGACCACCAGGTCGCGGACCACCTCGTCGTCGGGAACCCGTTGCGACAGTGCGGAACTGCTGAGTCCCACGCGGGACCGGAGTTCGGCCATGTCGGTGCGGCCGAGCCGCTCGCCGAGCACGTAGGCGGTGCCCGACGAGGGATGCTCCATGGCCGCGGCAATCCGCAGCAGCGACGTCTTGCCCGCGCCGTTGGGCCCGACCACGACCCAGCGCTCGTCGAGTTCGACCGCCCAGGTGATCGGGCCGACGAGGGTCTTGCCGCCGCGGCGCAGGCTGACCTTGGCGAAGTCGATCAGCAGGTCTGGGTCGACCGACTCTTCTGGCTCGTCTCCGGCTCTGGGCACTCGCCCATCGTAGTCAGGCGGGACGGCACGAACGCCCAACCGCTGACGGCGAGCCAACGCCGTGGCGTCACCTTCAGCACCACCTGCACGAGTGGGCCGATGCCCAGTGCGTAGATCACGGTGCCCACACCGACGGTGCCGCCGAGCAGCCAGCCCGCCGCCAGCACGGTCGCCTCGATCGACGTCCGGACCAGCCGTACCGACAGCCCGGTCCGTGCGACCAGGCCCGTCATCAACCCGTCGCGGGGGCCCGGCCCGAGGCCCGCGCCGATGTAGAGCACCGTGCTGACCGCGTTGAGGACGACGGCACCGAGCATCATCGACACCCGGATCCACATGGCGTCGGGCGCCGGCAGCAGGGCGATCCCCAGGTCGACGACGACGGCGATCACGACGACGTTGGCCACCGTGCCGATGCCGGGCCGGGTGCGCAGCGGGATCCACGCGAGCAGCACGACGACGCCGACCAGGGCGGTCGCGGTGCCGAGGGTCATTCCGGTGCGCTCGGCCAGTCCCTGGTGGAACACGTCCCACGGGTCGAGACCGAGGTTGGCCTGGACCATGACCGCCATGGAGAAGCCGTAGCCGATGAGCCCCAGGAGCAGGGCGGCCCCGCGTGCGCCGGCGCGCGTCATGCGTGGTCGGGGAAACGGGCGCGCACGGCGTCGAGGTCGGCGCGCGAACGCCGCAGGTCGGCGTCGTCGGCGTAACCCGCCGAGCCGGCCGGACGCGGGACGGTGCGGAACACCCTGCCCATCCTGCGAGCCGATGTCGTCATCCGAGAGGTCCACTGATGTGCCATGCGTCGATAGTGGACCCTGATCGCAGACTTGATCAATATCCAGTTTGGCCGGACTGGCTCCAATTGCGCTCATTTTGGGTCCAGTGGTGGCCTCTCTGGCCCACTGACCCGTCCAGCCCTTGCCGATTCAGGCCAGTTGAGGGAAAGTGGCCTGATGATCGACGATCTGAGTGGCCGCCGGCTCGACGTGGACCTGCTCGTCCGCGAACTCGGCAACTGGCGGACGTCGACCGCCAGTGGTCCCGCGTATCAGGGTCTGTCCGACGGGCTCCGGCTGCTGATCATCGACGGCCGTCTCCCGGTCGGCGCGCAGCTGCCCAGCGAGCGGGCGCTCGCCGACGCGCTGCGGGTGTCGCGCACCACGGTGACCGCCGCGTACGCCCAGATGCGCGACGACGGCTACCTGAACGGCCGGCGGGGTGCGCGCAGCACGACCGCGATACCCGTGAGCCGCGCCGGCACCGTCGTCCCGACGCCGACGACGGTCAACCTCGCGGCCGCGACGATCGCCGCACCCGTGGCGGCCGCCACCCGGGCGTTCGCGCGCGCGGCCGATCAGGTGACGCCCTACCTGCACGACCTGGGCATCGAACTGACGGGGGTCACACCGCTGCGTGAGGCGCTCGCCGAGAGGTATTGCGCGCGTGGCCTTCCCACATCGCCCGACGAGATCCTGGTGACCACGGGCGCGCTGCACGCGATCGGCCTCATCCTGGCGACCTACACCCAGCCCGGTGACCGCGTCCTGGTCGAGCAGCCCACCTATCACGGTGCACTCTCGGCGATGGCGACCCGCGGACTGCGTCCGGTACCGGTGGCGGTCACCAGCGACGGCTGGGACGTCGACGCGATCGAGGCCGCGATGCGCCAGCTGGCGCCCACGCTGGCGTATCTGATCCCGGACAACCACAACCCCACCGGGCTCGCCATGCCCGAGCGCGAGCGGCGCGACGTGGCGCGCGTGATCGCCGAGACCCGCACCCGGACGATCGTCGACGAGACGATCACCGACATGTGGCTCGATCAGCCCGTGCCCGCTCCCCTGGCCGCGTCGATGACGGCGCGCCGCGATCTGGTGCTGACCGTCGGCTCGATGTCGAAGTCGTTCTGGGGCGGCCTGCGGATCGGCTGGATCCGCGCCGAACGCAGCACGCTGGCCACGATCGCGGCACTGCGCCCGTCGATCGACATGGGCACGCCGATCGTCGAGCAGCTCGCCGCCGCCGAACTGCTGGCCGCCGAGCACGAGGTGCTGCCCGAGCGCCGCGACATCCTGCGTCGACGGCGTGCCCTGCTGCTCGCGCTCCTCGACGAGCTGCTGCCGGACTGGCAGCCGCTGCCGGGGACCGGTGGCCTGTCGCTGTGGATCCGGCTCCCCGCGCCGATGAGTTCGGCGCTGTCGGCCGCCGCGTCGCGGATGGGCCTGGAGATCCCGCCCGGGCCGCGGTTCGGCGTCGACGGGACACTCGAGCGGTTCATCCGGGTGCCGTACACGCTGCCCGAGGAGCGGCTCACCGAGGCGGTCGAATTGCTCTCGCGGGCCTGGTATTCCGTGACGGGATCCGGCAGCGCGGACTACGGCGCCGTCGTGGTGTAGCAGCTATTCGGGGATGTCGACGCGGCGGTAGGTGCCGTCGCTGGCGTCGGCGGCCTCGATCTCGCCACGCGTCACGCCGAGCAGGAACAGCACGGTGTCGAGGTAGGGATGGCTGAGCGAGGCGTCGGCCACCTCGCGCAGCGCGGGCTTGGCGTTGAACGCCACACCCAGACCGGCCGCCGCCAGCATGTCGATGTCGTTGGCGCCGTCCCCCACCGCGACGGTCTGCTCCATGGGCACGCCGACCTGCTGGGCGAAGTTGCGCAGTGCCTTGGCCTTGCCGGGCCGGTCGATGACCTCGCCGACCACGCGGCCGGTGAGCTTGCCGTCGACGATCTCGAGTTCGTTGGCGGCCACGAAGTCCATCATCAGTTCGTGGGCCAGCGGTTCGATCACCTGGCGGAAGCCGCCCGACACGATGCCGCAGTGGTAGCCGAGGCGGCGCAGCGTCCGGATGGTGGTGCGCGCGCCCGCGGTCAGTTCGATCTGGTCGGCGACGTCGTCGAGCACCTCGGCGGGCAGGCCGGCCAGGGTGGCGACGCGGCGGTGCAGTGACTCTGCGAAGTCGAGTTCACCGCGCATCGCGGCCTCGGTCACCTCGGCGACGGCGGCCTCGGCCCCGACCCGCGCGGCGAGCATCTCGATGACCTCGCCCTGGATCAGCGTGGAGTCGACGTCGAACACGATGAGCCGCTTGGCCCGCCGCGACAGGCTGTAGTCCTCGAGTGCGATGTCGACGCTCTCGGCGACCGCGACCCGGGCCAGCGCCTGCTGGAGCTGGCCGTAGGCGGCGCCCGGTGGCACCGACACCCTGAGTTCCAGCCCGGTCACCGGGTAGTCGGACACGCCGCGGATGGTGTCGATGTTCACGCCCAGCGCCGCGACCTCACGGGCGACGACACCGAAGCCCTCCGCGGTGATGGGCCTGCCCAGCACCACGATGCTGTGGGTGGACGGCTCGCGCAGCACGGCGAGGTCGTCGCTGCGCTCGATCGTCACGTCCAGTCCGACGCTGCGGATGGCCGTGTTGACCTCGTCGCGCAGCGCCGGCCCGCCGGCGATCTCGTCGGCACCCGCCACGAGGACGGCCAGCGTCAGACGGCCGCGGACGACCACCTGTTCGACGTTGAGCAGCTCGACGTCGTGCCGTGACAGCACCTCGAACAGGGCCGAGGTGACACCCGGCTGATCGACGCCGGTGACGGTGATCAGCACCGACACCTTCGACGAGTTCACCGTCAGCTGCGGACCCTGACGTCGTCGTTCTCGGTGACGTCACCGCCGGACGGGTGCGGTCCGCCGCCGATGTGGGCCTCGGCCCGCATCCGCTCCACCATGTGCGGGTAGTGCAGCTCGAACGCCGGGCGCTCCGAACGGATCCGGGGCAGCTCGGAGAAGTTGTGCCGCGGCGGCGGGCAGCTGGTGGCCCACTCGAGCGAGTTGCCGTAGCCCCAGGGGTCGTCGACCACGACGGGCTCGCCGTAGCGCCAGCTCTTGAAGACGTTCCACACGAACGGCAGCGTCGACAGGCCGAGGATGAACGATCCCGCGGTCGACACGACGTTGAGGGTCGTGAAGCCGTCCGAGGCCAGGTAGTCGGCGTAGCGGCGGGGCATGCCCTCGTCACCGACCCAGTGCTGCACCAGGAAGGTGGTGTGGAAGCCGATGAACGTCAGCCAGAAGTGCAGCTTGCCCAGGCGCTCGTCGAGCAGGCGGCCGGTCATCTTCGGGAACCAGAAGTAGATGCCCGCGTAGGTGGCGAACACGATGGTGCCGAAGAGCACGTAGTGGAAGTGCGCGATGACGAAGTAGCTGTCCGTCACGTGGAAGTCCAGCGGGGGGCTGGCCAGCAGGACGCCGGACAGGCCACCGAGCAGGAACGTGACGAGGAAGCCGACCGAGAACAGCATCGGTGTCTCGAAGGTCAACTGCCCCTTCCACATCGTGCCTATCCAGTTGAAGAACTTGATGCCCGTGGGCACCGCGATCAGGAACGTCATGAAGCTGAAGAACGGCAGCAGCACGGCGCCGGTGGCGTACATGTGGTGCGCCCACACCGCCACGGAGAGTGCGGCGATGGCCAGCGTCGCGTAGATCAGCGTGGTGTAGCCGAAGATCGGCTTGCGGCTGAACACCGGGAAGATCTCGCTGACGATGCCGAAGAACGGCAGCGCGATGATGTACACCTCGGGGTGACCGAAGAACCAGAACAGGTGCTGCCACAGCAGCACACCGCCGTTGGCCGGGTCGTAGACGTGGGCACCGAGGTGGCGGTCGGCGGCGAGGCCGAACAGCGCGGCGGTCAGCAGCGGGAAGGCCAGCAGCACCAGGATCGACGTCACCAGGATGTTCCAGGTGAAGATCGGCATCCGGAACATGGTCATGCCCGGGGCACGCATGCAGACGACGGTGGTGATCATGTTCACGCCACCGAGGATGGTGCCGAGACCACCGACGGCCAGACCCATGATCCAAAGGTCACCGCCCGCGCCGGGCGAGTGGACCGCGTCGGTCAGCGGCGAGTAGGCGGTCCAGCCGAAGTCGGCGGCACCGCCGGGGGTGATGAACCCGCCGATGGCGATCAGCGCACCGAACAGGAACAGCCAGAACGAGAACGCGTTGAGTCGCGGGAAGGCGACGTCGGGGGCGCCGATCTGCAGCGGCAGCACCAGGTTGGCGAAGCCGAACACGATGGGCGTCGCGTAGAAGAGCAGCATCACCGTGCCGTGCATGGTGAACAGCTGGTTGTACTGCTCGTTGCTCAGGAACTGCAGCCCGGGCAGGGCGAGTTCCGTGCGCATGAACAGCGCCATCAAGCCGCCGATGAAGAAGAAGATGAAGCAGGCGACGCAGTACATGATGCCGATCAGCTTGTGATCGGTCGTGGTCACCAGCTTGTAGATCAGGCTGCCCTTGGGGCCCAGTCGCGCCGGGAACGGACGCCGTGCCTCGAGTTCCCCGATCGGGGGCGCTTCGGCTACCAACAGATCCTCCAAGAAAGTCGATCGGGTCACCCCGGGTGCTCCGTTGAATCGTAACCCTCCTCGGGGGGTCTGGCGCCAGGGGTCCTACAAAGTGTCGTATTTCCCACCCACGCGTCGCCGCTGAGGCCCTGACCGCTGGGAAACCGCTGAAAGATCAACTCGGCTGTTACTTTTTACGAGTGCCGTTCCCACGCCCGCGACCGGGTCCCGTCGTCGCCGGCATGGCCGTCCTGGCGGCCACGGTGACCACCGCCCTGGGCGGCTGTGGCGCCGACGCCGAGCAAGGCTCCGCGTCCGCCGCCGACGCCCCCGTGACGAGCACCACCAGGGTGGCGGGTGCCACCGTCCTGGGAAATCAGCGCCGCCCCGACGAGTCGTGCGCACCCGAGCCCGCACCCGTCGACGAGGGCCCCGAGCGCCGGGAGGTCCGGCACGCGGCGGGCACGTCCGAGGTGCCCGCCGATCCGCAGCGCATCGTGGTGCTGTCCGGTGATCAGCTCGACGCGCTGTGCGCGCTCGGTCTGCAGTCCCGCATCGTGGCGGCGGCGACGGCGGACGACACCCGGACCCAGCCGTCCTATCTGGGCCAGGTGGTCCACGACGTGCCGGCGGCCGGCGTACGGACGGATCCGGACCTCGACGCCGTGCGCGCGGCGAAGCCCGACCTGATCCTCGGTTCCGAGGCGTTGTCGGGCCAGGACTACGACCCGCTGTCGGCCATCGCACCGACGGTGTTCACCGGACCGCCGGGCGTCGCCTGGCAGGACACCCTGCGCACCGTGGCCGAGGCGACCGGCCGCGGCGGTGCGGGCACCCGTCTACTGGAGGGGTTCGACGCCGACGCCAAGGCCACCGGGGTCCAGAACGATGCCACCCACTACCAGGCGTCGGTGGTGCGGCTCGGCGAGGACACCATGCGGATCTCCGGCGTCGACGACTTCGCGGGCAGCGTGCTGCGCGCGGTGGGCGTCGAACGTCCCCCGGCGCAGCGCTTCAGCGACGAGCCCTACCTGGAGGTCGGCACGTCCGACCTGGGCGACGCCGACTTCTCGGCCGCCGAGGGCGACATCGTCTACGTGTCGTTCGACTCCTCCGCGGCCAAGGATCGAGCGCCCGACGTCATGGACAGCGACGCCTGGCGCCGGTTGTCCGCCACGCGCGACAACCGGGTGTTCGTGGTCAACGACGAGGTGTGGCAGTCGGGCGAGGGCATCGTCGCGGCGCGCGGCATCCTCGCGGACCTGCGGATGCTGAACTCGCCGATCAACTAGCGGACGCCCCGTGCAGCGCCTGCTGGCCGAACTGGCCCAGGCCCAGCGAGCCCTCGGGCAGGACGAGGTCGCCGCTGTCGAGTCGGCGGCGCAGGTAGGCGAACGACTGCGCGGTCTGGGCGAACAGGTGCTCGCCGGCACGCAGCGGCGCCCGTTGCGGACCGTCGCCGGCGAACTGCGGCAGTGGTCGCACCTCGGTGTAGTAGTCGACGTTGAAGAACAGCGGGAACGAGTACCGCTCCTCGACCACCTTGCGCACCCGGTGACTGGTGGCGACGAAGGCGCCGTTGGTCCACAGCTCGAGCAGGTCGCCGATGTTGACCACGAACGTGCCGGGCACGGGCGGGACGTCGATCCACTCCCCCGCCCCGTTCATCACCTCGAGGCCGGGCGCGGTGGGCTTGAGCAGGGTGAAGCACTCGTAGTCGGTGTGGGCGCCGATGCCGATGGCGTCCTGCGCCTCCGGGTTGAACGGGTAGTGGACGAGCCGCAACTGGCTGGGCGTCTTGGTGGCGTGCCGGGAGAACACGTCGGGGTCCTCGCCGAGCGCGACCGCGAACGCCCACAGCAGCCGCTGACCCACGTCGAGGACGGCGTCGTAGTAGGCGGTGACGGCCTCGGCGAAGCCGGGAAGGTCCGGCCACGCGTTGGGACCGAGCATCGGGTTGCCGGCGAGGTGGTCCGGGTCGTCGGCGGGCAGGTCGAGCGCCGTGTCGAATGCCTCCTTGAGGTCGGGCGTCCCGTTCTCGACGCCCTCCTCGCCCACCGGCACGTAGCCCCGGTGACACGTCGAGTGTCCGATGTAGCTGCGCATCTTCTCCTCCAGCGGGAGGGCGAAGAACGCCGCGGTGGCGTCGAGCATGCGGTCGAACAGCGCCTCGTCGACACCCGAGCCACTGACGTAGAGGAAGCCCACCTCGCGGGCCGCGCGGCCGATCTCCGCGGCGACGCGTTCGCGTTCGGCGCGGTCGGTCGATCGGAGACCGCTGATGTCCACGACCGGTACGGTGGTGAAAGACGTTGCCCCATTCATTGATTCACTGTCCCTTCGTATTCGTCGATGATCCAGCGCACGCCGTTGGCACGGATCTGGTTGCTGCCGAAGCGAAGATCGGCCCAGCGCGGGCCGCCGACCTCGTCGATGACGACCACTCCGCCGCCCGCCCAGCCGAACAGCGGCCCGGACCGCACGACCAGACCGCGACTGCCGTCGGGGCCGCGCACGAACACCGCTCCGCACGGCGAGGTGGGTCCCGGATCCCGGGCCCAGTGCTCGACGTAGTCCTCGTGGACGCCGGTCTCGACGAGGGTGTCGCCGTCCCAGTGCATGGCGCCGGCGTCGGGGAACGGTCCGGGCGGTTCGACCTCGACGTCGCGATGCCACTCGAACACGTCGCCGCGCTGGCGCAGCGTGCCGGCGAACCCGCGCGAGTCGACGTACGCCGTCGGCCCCTGCAGCCAGAGCACGCCCGTGCTGGCGTCCCGCGAGCCGTCCGCGCCGACGAGCAACGTGCGTCGCCAGAGGCCCGTGCAGTCCGCTGCCACGACCGTCGTCACGACGACTCCTCCCATCGTTCGCGCATCCGGATCCATCCGTCGGGGGTCGGGGTGCCGAGCGCGCGCACCCGCGCGATGCCGCCGTCGGGGTAGGCCTGCACGCGCAGGGCGGTGATGCCGCGCGCGTCGACGGTGAACACCTGCCGCGCGTCGGCGGCGAGGCGCGTTCGTGGAAGCACCTCGACGTCGAACGGCACCAGCGCCCAGCCGTGTTCACCGTCGGGGCCGCCCTGGCTGCCGAGGATCGAGACCTCGGGTGAGGCGTTGAACACGAAGTACGACGTGTCGACCTCGACGCGGCGGAGGTCGGCGGCGGCCGCGAAGGAGATCAGCACCGCGTCGTGCGTGTCGGGACCCACGTCACGGCGCCTGCGGGTCTCCCAGCCGTCGCCCATGTTCCTCGGCCGGCCGGGGGCGATGAGGGCACCGGCGTCCGAATAGAAGCCGTCGCTGCACCATTGGACGCGGCCACCCTGCTCCAGACCCGACATCTCCACGGTGACGTCGGACCACGCGTCGGGGTCGGGGATCACCTCGCCGTGGACGCGCAGCCGCGCCACCCCGCCGTCGGAGGACAGGCGCAGTCGCACGTGGGTCCACCGTCTCCGGTCCGTCACGACGATGGCGTTGTGCGCGTCGGCCTTCAGTACGGTCTCGTCGGCCAGCGCGGTCCACGCGACGTCCGGGTCCGTGGCGTCCGCCGTCTGGGTCAGCACGCACGCGTCGATGCGGCAGGCCGTCGGGTGGTTGCCGGAGAAGGATCGGGTGTCCACGTCGACCGAGCGGATGCGGCCCGGCGCACCCAGCCGGACGATCGCCCAGTCGCCGTCGGCACCGGCGTGCCTGCGGGTCTCCCAGCCGTCGACGACCTCGCCGCGCAGGTCGTAGGTCCCGGGCACGAACGCGGGCTCCGCCGGGTCGACGAGACGTTCCTTGACGCCGAAGGATTCGTCGCTCGCGGCGATGACGCTGCCGCCCACGGCACGCGACGCCAGATCCACCTCGGTCACGAGACGCCACGTCCCAGCGCGGCGGAGATGGGCCAGTGGCTGCGCGGGTTGTCCGGTCCGGGCGCGTAGACGCCGACGTTGCTGGTCGACAGGCCCAGGTGCACGACGGCCTGTGCGAGCGCCACGGCCGCGGCGACGCCGTCGACGGCAGGCACTCCGAGTTCGGCCGCGATCGCCGCCGTCACCCCAGCCATCCCCGCGCAGCCGAGGCAGATCACGTCCGCTCCGTCCTCGGTCACCGCGCGGGCCGCCTCCGCGACGATCGCCCGCACGGCACCGTCGGGATCGGCGTCGACCTCGGCAGTGCCCAGCCCGCACGCCCGCACCGACGCGCAATGCGCGGCGAGACCGGCCAATTGGAGCCGGTCCTGGATCGGGGCGATCGAGCGGCCCAGCGTGGTCACCACCGAGAACCGGCGCCCGATCAGGTGGGCGACGTGCGCGGCGCACTCGGCGATGTCGAACACCGGCACCACGAGCATCTCGGCCAGCGCATCCCGGCCGTGCTCGCCGAAGCCGGCCAGCACGACGGCGTCGAAGTCGAACCGGCCGCCGTCGAGCAGGGTCGCGACGACGTCCATGACGGCGACGGCCGACAGGTAGCTCTCCGCGGCCGAGTCGATCGCGGACGCACCGAACGGTGCGGGCAGCGCGACGATCTTGGTGTCCGGTGCCGCGGCAGCCCGCGCCGCGGCGAGGATCTCGGCGGTCATTGACGGCGACGTGTTGGGGTTGAGCACCAGGATCCTCATGCCGGCTCCGGCACCCGGGCGTAGACCGAGGTCCCCGCCACCCAGGTCTGGTGGACCGCACCGCGCAGCGCGATGCCGTCGTAGGGGCTCACCGGGTGCCGGTGGCGCAGGGTCGAGGCGTGCACCACCTCCTCGGCATCCGGGGCGAAGGCGCACAGGTCGGCCCGCAGTCCCACGGCGATCCGGCCGCGGTCGGCGAACCCGGCGAGGGCGGCGGGCCGCTCCGAGGTCCACCGGCTCAGCTCCGGCAGCCCGATTCCGCGCGCCGACGCCTGCGTCCACGCCGCCCGAGGGCTCACCTGCAGTGAGCTGATCCCACCGAACACGCGGCCGAAGTCGCCGTTGCCCTTGAGGTCCGGCGTGCAGGGCGAGTGATCGGACACGATCATGTCGAGGGTGCCGTCGCGCAGGCCTGCCCACAGCAGGTCGCGGTTGGCCGCACCGCGGATGGGTGGGCACGCCGCGTACTCGACGCCGCCGTCGGGCACCGTCTCGGCGTCGAACGTCAGGTAGTGCGGGCAGGTCTCGGCGGTGATCGCGACCCCGGTGCGCTTGGCCGCCGCGATCGCGGGCAGCACGTCCGCGCTCGAGACGTGCACGACGTGTACCCGCGCTCCGGTCGCGCGGGCCGCGTCGATCACCAGGGCGACGGCGTCCTCCTCGGCCGCGTCGGGTCGCGACCGGAGGAACGACGCGTAGTCGGTGCCGCAAGCCGGCGGGCTCGCCTCGATGAGACGGTGGCTCTCGGCGTGGACGAGGAGAACCGCGCCGAGCGCGGCCATCTCGGCCATCGCCGCGCGGAACGCGGCCGGTTCCAGATGGGGGAAGTCGGGGTTGCCGGAGTCGGCGAGGAAGCACTTGAACCCGCGCACCCCCGCGGCGGCCAGCGGCGCGAGCGCACCGACGTTGTCGGGGACGACGCCACCCCAGAACGCGACGTCGACGCGGCAGTTGCCCCGTGCCGACCGGCGTTTCGCCTCGAGCGCGGCGACGGTGGTGGTGACCGGCACGGAGTCCAGCGGCATGTCCACCAGCGTGGTGATGCCCCCGGCCGCCGCGGCGGCAGTCGCCGTCGCGAACCCCTCCCAGTCCGTGCCGGGATCGTCGACGTGCACGTGGGTGTCGACGAACCCCGGCAGCAGCACGGTCTCCGGCGGCAAAGTCACCTCGTGCGTCGCCGTGAACCCGGCGTCGAGGGGACCGACGTCGACCACCATGCCGCCGACGATCCCGACCGAGGCGGGCCTGATCGCACCGTCGAGCAGGACGCGTTCGGCGCGCAGCACCAGGTCCACTCAGGCTCCGAACCGGTCGTGGAAGTGCGTCGTCATCTCCGGCCACACGTGCGGATCGTGGCCCGGGATCAGCGGATAGCCGTTGTCGGCGGCCAACTTCTTGAGCCTGCGGATCGGCTCGACCGTCTCCTCGGGCGCGACGTCGATGAAACCGCCGATCGCCGACTCGTTCTCGATGTTCTCGGTCAGGTCGGCCGCGTCGAACGCGAACACGTAGCCGTCCGGACCGTCACCGCCCGTCACCGATTCGTCGAGCCGGACCACGAAGCTCTGATGGCCCGGCGTGTGCCCGTAGGTGGGCACCGCCGTGATCCCGGGCGCGACCTCCGACTCACCGTCGGCGAGCTGCCAGTCGATGTTCGGATCGTCGAAGTCCACCCGGAAGATGGCGTGCTTCTCCGGTTCCGGGTGGTTCGACAGGCCGTACTCGAGTTCGCGGCGCTGCGCGTGCACCGGCACCTTGCCGGCGAACAGCTTGAGGCCGCCGGCGTGGTCGGTGTGCAGGTGGGACACCGCGACCAGGTGGATGTCGTCGACGTCCACGCCGATCTTCTCGAGCGACTCCTCGATCGGCTCCCCCGGACCCGGCAGCACCGGCTGATACTCCACGCTCGGGTAGTACCGGCGACGCAGGTACGGGTCGCGGATGAGCGCGGTGTTGAAACCGGTGTCGAGCAGCACCCACCCGCCGTCGGTCTCCAGCAGCACACCGGGCACGGGCTCGCGCATGGTCTGGTCCGCGGGCGCGCCGTGCACCGACACCGACTTCGGCAGGTCCTCCCAGCCGAGGGTCAGGAGGACGATCCGGCGCACGCCGCTGCGATGGACCAGCGTCGCCATCAGCCCGCCGACAGTTCGAACAGCCGCAGCGAGTTCGGGTTGGTGACGACGTGCGCCTGCTCGACGCCCTTCAGCCACGGCTGCGCGACCACGAAGTCGTCGACGTCGGCCATGTTGAGCCAGCAGCCGGTCTTGGTCGCCTCCAGGGCGGCGGTCGAGAACGGTTGCGGCTGGCCCGTGTTCAGGCCCTCGGCCAGCGCCGCGGTCACGGGCGGGGCCGAGCAGCCGAGGTAGTTCAGGCCGCCGTCCGGGTCGAACGAGATGTGTCCCCAGGTGTAGGGCGAGGGCGCGTCCGGCCAGGCCGTCGCCGAGAAGATCTCGGGCGCCGTCTGCCCGTCCGTGCCGATCCAGCCGTAGATCTCCGACGTCGGGTAGCTCTGCACCTTGGCGGTGAGACCCGCTGCGGCGAGCTGAGTCTGGATCAGGTTGCTGATCAGCTGGTTGTCGGGGTTGGACGAGTCGTAGCCGATGGTGATCGACTTCTGGTCCGCGGGCAGATTCGCGGCGAGCCCCGAGAGCACCGACGGATCGTGGGTGACGTCCTGCTTGGCGAACTCGGCCGCCATCATGTTCGGCGGGTACACCTGTTCGGCCTTCTTGCCGCGGCCGAAGTAGGTCTGCTTCACCAGTGCGTCGACGTCGATGGCCTGCATCACCGCGTTGCGCGTGGCGACGTCGGTCATCATTCCCTTCCGCGGGTTGAGGTACAGGTAGTTCGACATCATCGTCGGCAGTGAGTAGTGCGCGAACTTGTCGTCGTTCAGGTACTGCTCCACGGCCGAGGACGGCAGGTCGTGCATGATCGCCGCGATCTGCCCGTTGTTGAACTGCAGCTGCTGGGCGGACACGTCGGTGATCACGGGGATCTCGACCGTCTCGAAGTACGGCTTGTCACCCCAGTACTGCGGGTAGGAGGCGAGTGCGTAGCGCGACCCCACCTCGGCCGCGGTCAGCGTGTACGGACCGGTGCCGAGGTCGTGGTTGGTGAGGTATCCCTGCGCGTTGTCGCCGCCGGCGTTCTTCTTCAGTCCCTCCGGACTGACCATCCGCGGGCCGTAGGGCGAGGCCATGTAGTCGAGGAACGCGGAGTTGGGCGCCTTGAGCGTGATCGTCGCGTCATAATCGCCCTGCGTCGTGACCGATTCGACGTCCTTGACCATGTAGGCCGGGCCCTGGTCGACCGCGAGGCGCCGGTCGAAGGAGGCCTTGATCGCCGCGGAGGTGAACGGCGTGCCGTCGTGGAAGGTGACGCCCTGGCGCAACTTGAACGTGAACACCCGGTGGTCGGGAGACTCGGTCCACTCGGTGGCCAGCAGCGGCTCGATCTCGGGCGAGGCGGTTCCGCCCTTGTACTGCAGCAGACCCTCGTACAGGTTGGTCGTGAGGAGCAGGCCCTGGCCGGCGTAGAAGATGTCGGGATCCGGTGGCTGCCCCGGATCCTGCAGGAACGACACGTGCAGCACCTTGTCCGTGGGTGCGGCGTTCGGCGTGCCGCCGCCGGAATCGGAGCCACCGCACGCGGTGAGCGCCAGCACCGTCGTGGCACCCAGCGCGGCGAGGACCTTGAGGCGACGGATCATCGTGCGGCTCCTTGGAGTACGGGGGCGGTGAGCGCGGCGAACGCCTCGAGGATCTCGTCGGTGGTGCGCATGGCACCGCTCTGCAGGTACTCCATCGCGTCGAGCGCCGCGTCGTGCCGGTACTGGGTCGACCCGCCCACGCAGTCGGTCACGACCCGGACGTAGAAGTCACGCTGGTGCGCGTCGGCGAAGGTGTAGTGCACGCACACGTCGGTGAGACCGCCGACGAGGATCAGCGTCGAGGCCTTCAGCCCCGACAGCACGATCTCGAATTCCGTTCCGATGAAACCGGAGTAGCGGCGCTTGACGATGTGGAACTCGTGGTTCGGACCGTCGAACTTCGGCAGCAGCGCCGGGTGCAGCGGCGTGCCGGGCCGCCCGTCCACGCAGTGCTCGCCCTCGACGCCGTCGAGTTCGCGGCCGAAGTCGATGCCGCTGGGCCGGTGTACCTCCTGGAAGAACACGATCGGCAGTTCCGCTGCCCGTGCCGCCTCGATCAGGCTCTGCGCCCGCTCGATCCGTCCGTCGTAGCCCGGCATGTGCTCGATGCCCACCTCCTCGGCGGGCATGTCACCGGCTTCCTGCATGTCGACGACCACCAGAACGGGGTTGCCCACGATGAGCGGTTGTTTCGGCACTTATCCTCCTGTGACTGCGATGCGTGGATCAGCGGCCGCCTGGAGCAGGTCGACCGCCGTGTTGATGAACACGTAGAGGGCGCCGAGCATCAGCGTGACACCGGCGATGGCCGGGAAGTCGGCGACGGGGATGCTCTGCGCGATGTACTGCCCGATGCCCGGCCAGCCGAACACCTGCTCGACGACGAGGACGCCCGAGAACATCAGGCCCACCTGCAGTCCCGTCATCGACAGTGCGGCGCCGACGGAGTTGCGCAGGATGTGGCCGGCCATGATGCGGCCCTCCGACAGGCCCTTGGCCCGTGCGGTGCGGGCGTAGTCGCTGTCCATGTCGCCGATCAGGCTGCTGCGCAGCACCCGGCCGATCGCGACGGCAGGCCCGATCGCGATGACGAATCCCGGCAGCAGCAGGTGGTGGATCGCGTCGGCCATGACGTCGAACCGAAAGTGCAGCAGGCCGTCGACGGTCAGCAGGCCCGTCGGACCATCCGGCAGATCCGTGATCGACGTGCGGCCGTTGGCCGGGACCCAGCCGAGCTGCTGGTAGAAGACGATCAGGCCGAGGATGCCGAGCAGGAACATCGGCGCCGACGACCCGGTGAACAGCACCGCCCGTAGGAGGCCCGCGCCACGCCACCGCAGGGTGGTGCTGAACGCGAGCAGCACGGCCAGCAGGATCGCGATCGCGAGCCCGAACAGCGCGAGTTCCAGGGTGGCGGGTAGGAAGTCGCCGAGATCGCTCAGGACCGAGTGCCGCGTGCGGTAGGACGTGCCCAGGTCTCCGCTGACCGCGCCGGTCAGGTAATTCCAGAACTGCGCGAGCAGCGGTTCGTTGAGCCCGAGGGCTTCTCGGCGTGCCGCGACGGCCTCGGCGGAGGCCTGCGCGCCGAGCTGCGCCTTGACCGGGTCGAGCGGCGAGATGTGCTGGAGCACGAACAGGACGCCGGTCAGTGCGATGAGGATCGCCACCATCGCGCCCACCCGGGTCGCCACGAAGGTCTTCACCGGCCATTCCCCTTCATGAGATTCCGCAGACAGTCCCCCGCCACGTTCCCGATCAGCGCGAGCACCAGCACGCCGAGACCAGGCATCACCGGAATCCACCACTGCTGCAGGAAGTAACTCAGGTTGCGCGCGGAGTCCGCGCCCAGTTCCGGTGCGGGCGCGGCGGCCCCGAGGCCGAGGAACGACAGGGCGGCCAGGGTGAGGATCAGGGTGCCGATGTCGAGGCTGGCCGCCACCACCGCGTTGGGCACCGCGCCGGGCAGCAGGTGCCGTCGCGCGAGCCGGATCGGGCCGACGCCGGCGAGCCGTGCGGCCTCCACGTGGGGACGCGCCGCGAGCCGCACGATCTCGCCGCGCACCAGCCGGGCGTAGAACGGCCACCACACGATCGACACGGCGATGAGGGTGTGCAGGAAGCTCGGTCCGAGTGCGGCCACCACGGCGATCGCGAGAACCGGTGCGGGCAGCGACAGGAACGCGTCGGTGATGCGCATCAGCACCGTGTCGACCCAGCCGCCGAGGGTGCCCGCGACGAGGCCGACGAGACCGCCGAACAGGAGACCGATCGCGACCACCGCGAGTGCGGCGAACCAGCTGGACCGGGCGCCGTAGAGCACCCGGGACAGGATGTCGCGGCCGATGGAGTCCGACCCGAGCAGGAAGCCGTCCTTGCCGGGCGCCTGCAGCGGCATGCCGACGGGCAGCAGCGGGTCGTGCGGGGCGATCAGGGGGACGGCGACGGCGACGAGCGTCACCAGGATCACCAGCGAGAAGCCGACCCAGTTCACGATCGACGACGTCGACTCGGGCAGTGCCAGCAGGCGGCGTCCCTCGCGGCGGCGTGGCAGGGGTGCGGCCGGTAGCGCGATTGCCATCTAGACGGCCCTCCGTTCGATGCAGGCCACCTGGTGCGGATTGCCGGGCACGCCCTCGAGGCGCACGTCGAGGTCCGCGCCGCCGCAGGCGTCGACGGCGATCGGACAGCGCGGGTGGAAGGCACAGCCGTCCGGCGGGGACAGCGGGCTTGCGGGTTCGCCTGCGAGGATCCGGGATTCGCGGCCGATGTCGGGGATGGAGTCGACGAGGGCCTGCGTGTACGGATGGGTGGGGTCGCCGATGACGCGCTCGGCGGGCCCGACCTCCACGATTCGGCCCAGGTACATCACCGCAATCCGATCGGCGACCACGCGGGCCACCGACAGGTCGTGGGTGACGAACACGACCGACATGTCGAGGCTGCGCCGGAGGTCCCCGATCAGGTTGAGCACCGACGCGGCGAGCGAGACGTCGAGTGCGCTGGTGGGCTCGTCGCACAGCAGCACCGAGGGCGGCACCACCGTGGCACGCGCGAGCGAGACCCGTTGCCGCTGACCGCCAGACAGTTGACCGGCGCGTGACTTGGCGACCTCCGCGGGCAGCCCCACCCGCTCGAGCACCTCGATCACGGCGGCCTTGCGCTCGGCTCGCGACATCGACGTGCGGCGCAGGCGTTCGGCGATCAGTTCGCCGACCGACAGCCACGGGGTGAGCGAGGCGCCGGCGTCCTGGAAGACCATCTGTGGGCGCTCACCGCCGGCGAGGTCGACGGTCCCCGACGTCGGCTTCTCGAGTCCGGCCACGACGCGCAGCAGCGTCGACTTGCCCGATCCGCTCTCGCCGACCAGCGCCACCGACTCGCCGTGACCGACGCGCAGCGTCACGCCGCGCAACGCCTGCAGCTTGCCGTGATTGGTTCCCGAGCGGTCCAGCCAGCGCCGGGCCACGGTGAAGGACTTGGTGACGTCCTGCAGTACCACCGAGGGCGGCTGTTCGGTGCGGGTGGTCTCGGCGAAGGGCTCGGCGGTGGTGGTCGACGCCGCGCCGAGTTCCTCGGCGACCGTGTCGAGCGGCCGGATGCAGGCGCTGACGCGGGCGGGTCCGACCGGGACGGGAGCCGGTGGCGCCGTGGCGCAGTCGTCGGTGGCCAGTGCGCAGCGCGGCACGAAGGCACATCCCGGGAGCGGGGTCACCGCACTGGGCACCGACCCCGCGAGGGCGGCGAGCTTGCGGTCCCTGGCTGTGTGCAGCGTCAGCCGCGACCGCAGCAGTCCGTGAGTGTACGGGTGGGCGGGCCGGCCGAGGACGTCCTCGGTGGGGCCGATCTCCGCGATGCGGCCCGCGTAGAGCACGGCGATGCGGTCGGAGATCTGCGCGGCGACTCCGAGGTCGTGGGTGATCAGCACGATGCTGCAGCCGATCTCGTCGCGCAGCCGCTGCAGCAGTCGCAGCACCTGCGCCTGCACCGTGACGTCGAGGGCGGTGGTCGGCTCGTCGGCGATGATCAGCTCCGGGTCGCCGGCGATGGCGATGGCGATCATCACGCGCTGGCGCAGACCGCCGGAGAGTTCGTGCGGGAAGGCCCGCATCCTGCGTTTCGGATCGGGGATGCCGACGGCGGTGAGCAGCCGCAGCGCCTCCACGTCGCTGCCCGCCGCCTCGGCGACCTGCCTGCCGATCCGCATGGTCGGGTTCAGCGACGTCATCGGATCCTGGAACACCGCGCCCAGGTCGAGGCGGCGGACCTTGCGCTGCGCCTTGGCGTCGCCGTCGACCATGTCGGAGCCGACCACCGACACGGTGCCGTCGACCCGGGCGCTCGCGGGCAGCAGGCCCAGCAGCGTGAAGCCCAACACGCTCTTGCCGGATCCGGATTCGCCGACCAGGCCGAGGATCTCCCCCGGCGCCACGGCGAGCGACACTCCCCGCAGCGCGTGGACGTCACGACCGTTGCGGCGGAACGTGACCCGCAGGTCGGCGACGGTCGCGACGGGATCGGGTGTCGACGGTACCGCAGCGGCCGCCACGGCGGGCGGGTCGACTGCGGAAACGGCGATGCCCATCGAGCACTCCCGGGGTGAGTTGGGGTGGCCTGCCTGTGACGACACCGTCGGCTGGCCTGTCACTTGACAGTTTTCCCGGGCCGGCGGCGCGGTGGGTGTCGCTGGCGTAACCAATTGACGACCCAGGTAACCGATGCGTATCGCGCGTTTCTGTCGTGTGACAGAAACCAGGGAGCTTCCGTTACGGGCCGTCGATGGTCCACGATGGGTGCATGCCGATGACCCGCGCCGGGCGTCCCCGACTGCACACCCAGCGGCGCCCGGGCACGACCGCACGCGACGAGATCCTCGACGCCGCAGGGGAATTGTTCACCACGCTGGGCTATACGCGCACCTCGACGAGGTCGATCGCGGAGTCGGTCGGCGTCCGGCAGGCGTCGCTCTACCACTACTTCAAGACCAAGGACGACATCCTCTGCGCGCTGCTGAGCCAGACCGTCGCTCCCACACTGTCGTTCATCCCGACGCTGCTCGGCGCGGAACCCGCCCTGACCGCCGCCGAACACCTGCATGCGCTCGCCATGTTCGACGGCGACCAGCTGATGTCCGGCCAGTGGAACCTCGGTGCGCTGTACTTGCTCCCGGAGCTGCGCGACGCCGGCCTGGAACCGTTCTGGTCGGATCGTGAACGTCTGCGACTGCACTACCTCTCGGTGAGCAGCGCGGTGGTCGATCGGACCGGCGTGCACCTGGCCGCCGCGGACCTGCCCTTCCGGCTGGTCGAGTCGCTGGTCAACATGTGGACGGTGCCCAGCGGTCCGGAGCGTTCGGAGTTGCCCGTCCACGTCGCCGACGCCTGCCTGCGGGTGCTCGGCATCCCCGACGAGGCCACCCCGGCTCTGCGCGAACGCAGCCTTCGCGAGGTCGAGCGCTACACGCGCGAGGCGTCCGACGCCTGATCCGCCAGGTACGCCGGCCAGTTCCCGAAGTGCGAGATGTCGACACCCGCGCGCCACGCGTCGAGCGCGCACCCGAAGCCGACGACCTCCGAGCCGTCGTCGAGCGTCACCCGGCCCAGCGCCATCGGCGCGGGCAGTGCGGCCAGGAACTCACCGAGCATCGCGGTTCCCACCAGCCACAGTTCACCGCCGATCGACGTGCCCTCCTCGGGTCCGACCCGCACCAGCCCCGGCTTGGGTGGCGTCGTGTCGAGTCGGGCGAACCGGTACAGCGGCGCGGTGCGTGCCGGGCCGGCCCATCGGGCGCCGCGGTCGGTGAGCTGCCAGGCGAGCGGCTGACCACGCAGGTGCGCACCGACCACCATGAGCAGCGTCGCGGAATGGCCTGCGCGCGTGGGCCATGGCGCGGACGAGCCCGAGGTGCCCGCCGCCCCCGGCGCCGCCACCGACGGAACGGGTTCGGTGACCAGCCGTGCGACGTCCATCGCCACGGCGTCGGCCCCGGCTCTGGCGACCACCGTCACGCCGAACTGGTCGTCGCCCGCGGTACCTGACGGCACGGCGACCGCACACAGGTCCATCAGGTTGCAGAAGTTGGTGTAGACGCCGAGTCGCGAGTTCACGGCGATCGGATCGGAGTCGACCTCCGCGATCGTCGGGTGCCCGGTGGTGGTCGGTATCAGCAGCGCGTCGCAGCCGTCGAGTCCGGCGAGGGCGATGGCCGCGAGATCGTCGAGCCTGCGGCGGTCGCGCAGCAGGGTCGTCGCCGACACCGCACCGGCGGCGGCGATGATCGACCCCACCGTCGGGTCGACCTCGTCGCGGTGCGCGTCGACGAATTCGCCTACCGCGTCGTGCCTCTCGGCCACCAGGCCGCCGTCGTAGAGCAGTCGCGCGGCCTCGAGGAACGGGGCGAGGTCGACGTCGCGTGGCGTCGCCCCGCGCGCTGCGAGCCGGTCGCGGGCGGCGCCGAACGCGGCGCGCCAGGACTCCGGCAGCGCGGGCAGATCGCGCGGCACGGCGACCACCGGCACGTCGGGCGCGGCCAGCGGCGCGGTCGCCGGGAACGCACGGGTGCCCGGACCGCCGGCCATCGCGCCCATCGCGGCGTCCGCGGTGTCGAGGTCGCGGGCGAACACCGTCACGCAGTCGTAGGACAGGCAGGCAGGGACGACGCCGTCGGTCGACACCACGCCGTAGGTCGGCTTGATCCCGACGATGCCCTGCAGTGCCGCGGGCACGCGGCCGGATCCCGCGGTGTCGGTGCCGAGTGCCACGTCGACGAGGCCGAGTGCGACGGCCACGGCGGACCCCGCACTCGACCCGCCGGAGATGCGATCGGGGCGGCGGGCATCCCGCACGGCGCCGTGCGGGCTGCGCGTCCCCACCAGACCGGTCGCGAACTGGTCGAGGTTCGTGGCGCCGACCACGACGGCGCCGGCCTCCTTCAGCCGGGCAACGGCCGTGGCGTCGGCGGTGGCGGGTGCCGTGGCGTACGACGGACAGCCCGCGGTGGTGGGCACACCTGCCACGTCGACGTTGTTCTTCACCGCCGCGGTCAGCCCGGCCAGCGGCAGCTCCGCGCCGGCGGCCACCGCGGCGTCCACGGCCTCGGCGTCGGCGAGCGCATCGGCCAACGGACGCAGGGTGATCCAGATCTCGGGCCGGTCGGCGGCGACGATCGCAGCGTAGGTGGCGCGCACGCGGTCGACCGCGCTCACGCGGGAATCCCGGTGACCTCGGCGCTCGACGGCCCGACGACCACCAGCGGCGCGCCCGGGTCGACCTGGTTGCCTGCCCGGACGAGCACGCGGGCCACCGTCCCGTCGGCCGGGGCGGTCACGACGGTCTCCATCTTCATGGCCTCCAATGCCAGTAACGCCTGTCCGGCCACCACGTCGTCACCCACTTCGACGTCGACGCGCCACACGCTCGACGCGAACGGGGCGTCCACCCGCTGCTCGCCGTCACCGAGTTCCAGGTCGGACGTCACCGGGATCGCCTGCGCCTGAGCGCGTTCCGCGCGATCGAATTCGCCTGCGGCGGCCCAGGCCGCGCGTTCGGCACCGAAGGCCGCCGACTGCCGGGCGCGGAACTCCGCGATCGACGCCGCGTTCTCGGCAAGGAACCGTTCGTGGTCGGCGAGGGAGAACGTGCCGTCCGTGACGTCCACCGACCCGCGCCCCGCCGCGAGGTCGGCACGCAGGTCGAGCAACTCCTCGGCCGACACGGGATACCAGGAGATGCGGTCGAAGAAGCGCAGCAGCCATGGGGTTCCGGCCTCGAACGGCGCGCTGTGCCGGTACCTGCTCCAGACCTGGGTGGTGCGGCCGACGAACTGGTAGCCGCCCGGTCCCTCCATACCGTAGATGCAGAGGTAGGCGCCGCCGATGCCGACCGAGTTCTCCGCGGTCCACGTGCGCGCCGGGTTGTACTTGGTGGTGACGAGCCGGTGCCGCGGATCGAGCGGCGTGGCCACTGGGGCGCCGAGGTAGACGTCGCCGAGCCCCAGGGTCAGGTACTCGGCGGCGAATACGACGTCCATCACGTCGGCCTGGGACTCCAGACCGTTGACGCGGCGGATGAACTCGATGTTCGACGGACACCACGGGGCGTCGTCCCGCACGCCCGAGACGTAGCGGGCGATGGCCTCGCGCGTGGCCGGATCGTCCCAGGACAGCGGGAGCCGGACCGAACGGCTCGGCACCACCAGCTCGGAGGTGGCGGGCAGCTCGTCCTCCAGGTCGGACAGCAGGCCGAGGAGGCGGTGCATGGGCAGCCGGTCCGGGTCGACGTGCACCTGCAGCGAGCGGATGCCGGGCGTGAGATCCAGGATGCCCGTTACCGTCCCGTCGGCGAGCGCCGACCGCAGTCGCTGGTGCAGGGCGTGCACGCGGGCGCGCAGAGCGAGGTCGAGCACCATGTCTCCGTACTCGACGAGCACGTTGTCGTCGCCGTTGCGCCGGTAGGTGACGGCGGGCGCACCCTCGCTCGAGCGGCGGCCGAGAACGCCGTCATCCCCGTCCCCACCGGTGCGCGGGACGAACGGCCATGCGGCACAGACGTTCTCGACGTGCCCGCGCGACGGCGCGTCGGCCGCCCGGATGGGCACGAACCGGACCGTGTCGCCGGGACGCAGCTGCCCGAGCTTCCACCGGTCGGCCCCGACGACGGTGACCGGGCAGGTGAAGCCGCCGAGGCTCGGTCCGTCGGGTCCGAGCAGGATCGGGGTGTCACCGGTGAAGTCGAGGGCACCCACCGAGTAGGCCGTGTCGTGGATGTTCGACGGGTGCAGCCCCGCCTCTCCGCCGTCGGGTCGGGCCCACTCGGGTCGCGGGCCCTCCAGGCGGACACCGGTGCGCGCCGAGTTGAAGTGCACGCGGTAACGGGCGTCGTAGAGCGTGTCCACGTCGGCGCGGGTGAAGAACTCCGGAGCCCCGTGCGGCCCCTCGGTGACGGCGAGTTCCCAGTCCGACGGCATCGCGGGCCGCGTCTCGACCGGGACGGTGGCGCGCTCCCCCGTCGCCGTCGTCGCCGCGCGGAGGACGTCGCCGACCACAAGCTGGCGGCCGCCGTGCCCGCCGAACCTGCCGAGCGTGAACGTCGACGCGCTGCCGAGATAGGCGGGGACGTCGACGCCGCCGGCGACCAGCACGTAGGTCCGCAGGCCCGCGGTCTCGGCGGCCCCGACGTCGAGCAGCCCACCGGCGGGAACGTCGACGGGCTCCCACATGGGGACGGAGACGCCGTCGACGGTCACGACGCAGTCGGCGCCGGTGATGCAGAACGTGGTCGGATGCGTCACGCGCAGCTGCGGTCCCGACGCCGTGCACTCCAGACCGGGCGCGCCGTCGGGGTTGCCGAGCGCGCGGTTGCCGAGCCGGAACGACAGGTCGTCCATCGGTCCGCTGGGCGGCACGCCGACGTCCCACATGCCGATCCGGCCGGGCAGGTCCTGAACGGTGGTGAGCAACCCGGGACGCTCGACGGTGATCCGCGGGCGAGGGTCGGTCACGTCGGCGAGGGTGGCGGTGCTGTGCGTCGCGGCGCGCACGGCGGGCACGTCGACGGCGGCGCGCAACATGCCGACGTTGACCTCGATGCCGTGCAGCACCGTGTGATCCAGCGCGTCGCCCAGCGCGTCGAGCGCGCCGTCGCGGTCGGCGGCGACGGTGATCACCTTGGCGAGCAGCGGATCGTAGGACGCCGACACCTCGGTGCCCTGCTCCACCCAGGTGTCGACGCGCACCGCGGCACCGGACGGGAACGTGACCGCGGTCAGCGTGCCGGTGCTCGGCCGGTAGTCGCGCGAGGGGTCCTCGGCGTAGATCCGCGCCTCGACGGCGTGGCCGACGACGGGTACCGCGCCATCGGGATGGGCTGCCAGCAGGTCCTTCTCGCCGCGGGCCAGCCGGAGCATCCAGCCCGCCAGGTCGACGCCGGTCACGGCCTCGGTCACCGGGTGCTCGACCTGCAGCCGCGCGTTGACCTCGAGGAACGACGCCTCGCCGCGACGGGCGTCGTAGACGAATTCCACGGTGCCCGCGGAGCGGTAGGAGACCGACTCCGCCAGCGCGCGTGACGACGAATGCAGGTGCGCCCGAACGTCGTCGGGCAGTGCCGGCGCCGGGGCCTCTTCGATCACCTTCTGGTTGCGGCGCTGCAGGGAGCAGTCGCGGTCGCCGAGCGACACGATGCGGCCCGCGCCGTCGCCGAAGATCTGCACCTCGACGTGCCGGGCGTACTCGACGAACCGCTCGACGAACACCCCGGCCGAACCGAAACTGCGCTCCGCGAGGCGTGTCACGCGATCGAACGCGGCGCGCAGCTCGTCGGCGGAGCGACAGACCTGCATGCCGATGCCACCGCCGCCGCCGGTGGCCTTGAGCATCACGGGGTAGCCGATGGTCTGCGCTGCCGCGACGGCGTCGTCGGCGCCGTCGAGCAGGTCCGACCCGGCGAACACCGGGACGCCTGCCGCGATGGCCGCCGCGCGGGCGGTGTGCTTGGTGCCGAACACCCGGAGCTGGTGCGGGGTGGGGCCGACGAAGGTCAGACCGGCGCGCTCGACGGCCTCGGCGAAATCGGCGTCCTCGGAAAGGAATCCGTAGCCGGGATGGATCATGTCGGCGCCGGTCGCGATGGCGGCCTCGACGATGGCGTCGGCGCGCAGGTAGCTTTCGCTGGGTGCGGCAGGGCCCAGCCGCACGGCGTCGTCGGCGAGGCGGACGTGGGGTGCGCCGCGGTCGGCGTCGGAGAACACCGCCACCGTCCGAATTCCGAGCACCCGGGCCGCCCGCACCAGCCGGACGGCGATCTCGCCGCGGTTGGCGACGAGCACCGTCTCGCTCACGAGGCCACGCCCGGCCGGGTCACGATCATGCGCACGGGCGTCGGGTCGAAGGCGTTGCACGGGTTGTTGATCTGCGGGCAGTTGGACACCAGCACCAGCGTGTCGACGTCGGCGCGCAGGGCCACGCGCTTGCCCGGTCCGGACAGTCCGTCCACGATGCCGAGCGCGCCGTCGGGGTCGACCGGCACGTTCATGAACCAGTTGACGTTGCTCGCGAGGTCGCGCGCACCGAGACCCCAGCGCGCGCCCTCGATGAGGAAGTTCTCCATGCAGCCGTGCTGCGCGCGGGTGTGCTGGCCGTAGCGCAACGTGTTCGACTCCTTGGAGCAGGCGCCGCCGAGGGTGTCGTGGATGCCCACCTCGTCGTCGACGACGGTCATCAGTGCGGCACCCGTGTCCGCGCGGAGCACCGATCCCGTGGTGAGGGCGATCCGGCCCTGCCGCGCGATGGTCTCCTGCGCGGAGTAGCGCACCGAGGTGTCGTCGGCCGCGTACAGGAGGCAGTCCACCGCCTGGTTGCCGTGCAGGTCGACGATCGTCAGTACGTCCCCGGCGGTGACGACGGCCGACCACGGTGCGCGGGCGGCGACCGGTTCGTCGAGGACGACGCGGCCGGCGACGAGCGCGCTCACAGGGCACCTCGGGCGGCCAGATCGGCGTCGGTGTTGGCGACGGCCTGAGCGTGTTCGGGCCCGAGCGGTCCGACGAGGGTGCCCGCCGTCAGCCGGTCGAGGTCGGTGGGGGCGGGCCAGGCGTGCACGCGCAGCGGCGAACACGTGAAGTCGGGCCGCGGATCCAAGGGGTGGGCGGTGTTCGCGAGCAGGACGATGGCGTCGACGTGGAGCAGGAGGTCGACCGTGCCGCCCGGGCCGGCCGAACCGGTCCACCGCAGCGACCCGTCGGCGTCGACGCGGACGCCCTTGAAGAACGAGACCGTCCCGGGTAGGTCCCGCGGTCCCAGGCCGTGTTTGAGCGCGCCGAGCAGGAGCAGCTCGCGTCCCGCCGGGGATGGCGATTCGGGCGCCGCGGCGCCGTACCTGGCCTCGTTGCCCGCTCGCGTGGTGGTGCCGGCGAGGGCGTCGTGTGCGGCGGAGGTGTCGGCGACCACGGTCGCCAATACCCGGCCGAAGCCGCTCAGCAGCGGATGTCCCGCGCCGAGGTAGGCCTGCCACGGGACCTTGACGGTGTCGGCGACGTTCAGCCGCTCGTGCGCTCCGTCCGCGCGGTGCAGCATCAGGTGGGCGCAGGCATCGCCGACGGCGTCGGTCAGCCGGATCCGGGTGCCCCGCGCCAGCACTGCGGTCGAGTATCCGCCCGCCGCAACGGTTTCCGACCACGTCAGGGAGCCGGCCGGGACGTCCTGCGGCGCGGTCGGACTGACCGTCGCGGGGACGTGCCGCATCTCGTCGGCCACCAGTCCGTGCTGGGCTCGAGCGTGGGCCTTGGCGCCCGCCGTGGTGGCGGTGGCCGATTGGCTGGTGAGATCGCTGGTCACGACACCTCCGGTTCCCGTGCGATCGATTTCTGTCATCCGACAGTTTTCGGGGTTCTCGGGCTCCGGTGGTTGCCCCCGTGTAACCGATCTCGGCGGACTCGTTAACAACGCGCGACGGGTGTGTCTGTCATGTGACAGGTATTCCGGGCCGTCCACGTCGCGCCCCCGGCCCGCGGCCCTCCCGGCCGTAGCCGTCACCGTGCGCCACCAGCGTGAACGGGCGAGAATGGGATTGCGGGACTAAAACCCCCGCGATCTGCCGTTGAAGCACGTACGGGGCTCGATGCTGCGCCCTTTTTCATTACCTTCGCTAACAGTGTGGCGAAGATCCCGTTTGAAGATGGAAGCGAAGAGGCACGTAGAAGACATGACCACGACCGTTAACGCATATGCCGCCACCGCCCCCTGGGGCTCCGACGCCCCCTTGACGCGCACCACAGTCGAGCGCCGCGACGTCGGACCGGCCGAGGTGGCCATCGACATCAAGTTCGCCGGCATCTGCCACTCCGACCTGCACACCGTCAGCGGCGAGTGGGGCGACGTCACCTACCCGATCGTCCCGGGCCACGAGATCGCCGGTGTCGTCACCGAGGTCGGCTCCGACGTCACCAAGTACGCCGTGGGTGACCACGTCGGCGTCGGCTGCTTCGTCGACTCCTGTCGCGAGTGCGACAACTGCAAGTCCGGCGAGGAGCAGTACTGCACCAACCCCGGCATGATCGGCACCTACAACGGCATCGGCCGCGACGGCAAGCCCACCCAGGGTGGCTACAGCGACGCGATCGTCGTCGACGAGAACTACGTGTTGCGCATCCCGGAGTCGATTCCGCTGGACAAGGCCGCACCGCTGCTGTGCGCCGGCATCACCACCTACTCGCCGCTGCGCCACTGGGGTGCAGGCCCGGGCAAGCGCGTGGCCGTCATCGGACTGGGTGGCCTCGGCCACCTCGCGGTGAAGATCGCCAAGGCGCTCGGCGCCGACGTCGCGGTCCTGAGCCAGTCGCTGAAGAAGATGGAAGACGGGCTCCGCCTGGGTGCCTCCGAGTACTACGCCACCAGCGACACCGACACGTTCAAGAAGCTGCGCGGCTCGTTCGACCTCATCATCAACACCGTGTCGGCCAACCTCGACATGTCCGACTACCTCGGCCTGCTCAAGCTCGACGGCACGCTGGTGGAACTCGGCATGCCCGAGAAGCCGATGCCGGTGCCCGCGGGCGCATTGATCTTCGGGCGCCGGAGCCTCTCGGGTTCGTTGATCGGCGGCATCGCGCAGACCCAGGAGATGCTGGACTTCTGCGCCGAGCACGACGTCGCGCCCGAGATCGAGGTCATCGACGCGTCGTACGTGAACGAGGCCTACGAGCGGATGCTCGCGAGCGACGTGCGCTACCGCTTCGTGATCGACAACTCGACCATTTAGTCCTTCCGACTGCTGCGCGGGCGGGGTTCCTCCGGGGACCCCCCCCGCGTCGTCGTTGGCGGGGGGACGTGTCGGTGGGCGGCGGTAGTATCGAACACATGTTCGACGTGCTGGACTTCGACCCCACCTCGGTGGACGAGGCCGGCCTCATCGAGCACATCGAACGGCTGGAACGCCTCAAGTGCACCGCCGCCGCCGCACAAGCCCGGGCCACCGCCGCCCTCGACGGGATACGTCGCGCCGCCGAGGCCGAGCGCGGCGTCCCGGCGTCCAAGCGCGGCAAGGGCCTGGCCTCAGAAGTCGCGTTGGCCCGCCACGACTCCCCCACCATGGGTGGCCGGCACCTCGGGTTCGCCCGCGCCCTCGTCCACGAGATGCCGTACACGTTGGCCGCGCTGGAGCAGGGTGTCCTCTCCGAATGGCGGGCCACCCTGATCGTGCGCGAGTCGGCCTGCCTGGACGTGGAGGACCGCAGGGCGCTGGACGCCGAACTGTGCAGTGATCTGGCAGCGTTGGCGGGCAAGGGCGACAAGCGCATCGCCGCGGACGCCAAGAAGATCGCCTACCGCCTCGACCCGCACGCCGTCGTCGACCGCGCCACCAAGGCACCCGGCGAACGCGGATTCTGGCTCCGGCCCGCCGCCGACGGCATGGTCTGGGCCACCGCCCTCCTGCCCCTCACCCCGGGCGTCTCGGGCTACGCCGCACTCAAGCGCGAAGCCGACACCTGCGGCGACGGCCGCGGACGCGGACACGTCATGGCCGACACCCTCGTCGAACGCGTCACCGGCCGCCCCGCCGACGTCCCCGTCCCCATCACCGTGGACCTCGTCATCACCGACGAAACCCTGCTCGGTGGCGACACCGAACCCGCCCGGATCCCCGGCCACGGACCCATCCCCGCCGCCGTCGCACGCCACCTCGTCACCGACGCCGTCGCCGACGCCCGCTCCCAGGCGACCCTGCGGCGGCTCTACCGCCACCCCCGCAGCGGGGCACTGGTCGCCATGGAATCCCGAGCGCGGCTGTTTCCCGCCGGGCTCGCGCGGTTCATCGAGCTTCGCGACGACACCTGCCGCACCCCGTACTGCAACGCCCCCATCCGCCACCACGACCACATCACCCCGGCCGCCCGCGGCGGACCCACCACCGCCGACAACGGCCAAGGACTCTGCGAGGCCTGCAACTACGCCAAGGAAGCACCCGGCTGGAACACCACGACCACCGTCGAGAACGGCTGCCATACAACCGAACTCACCACACCCACCGGCGCCACCCACTGCTCCCAAGCACCACCACCACCCGGCCGCCCCACCATCACCGTCCGCTACATGGACATCGCCAGATTCCGCATCGCCACCCGACGCGCCGCCTGAGCGCGCCCGTCAGAGCGCGGTCATGTCCAGACTGAAGCGGAACTCCACGTCGTTGCGCGCCAGCCGGTCGAAGGCTTCGCCTACCGCCGATGCGGGCAGCACCTCGACGTCGGCGGTGATGCCGTGCTTGCCGCAGAACTCCAACATCCGCCGGGTGGCCGGCCTGCCGCCACCGCCCGCGACGGTGAGGTTGCGCCCGAGCATCGCCAGCGGGTTCACCGACGTGGGGTCCAGGGCGCCCACCAGACACAGCGTGCCGCCGAACCTCAGTGCCATCGTGTAGCCGGAGACGTCGTGTGCCACGGCCACCGTGTCGATGATGAAGTCGTAGCGGCCCCGCGCCTCGGCCATCTGCTCCTCGTCGGTGGACACGACCACCCGACGCGCGCCGAGCCGCCGTGCCGCGTCGGCCTTGCCCGGTGACGTCGTGAACAGGTCGACGTCGGCACCGAGGGCCACGGCGAACTTGACGGCGAGATGGCCGAGGCCACCCAGCCCGACGACACCGACGGTCATGCCGGGCCCGATCCCCCACTGCTCCAGCGGTTCCCACACTGTGACGCCTGCACACATGAGCGGCGCGACGCCGGCCGGATCGAGCCCCTCGGGCAGGTGGTAGACGAACCCCTCGGTCACGACGTACTCCGTGGAGTACGCGCCGTGGGTGGGACGACCGTCGCGCCTGTCGACACCGCCGTAGGTGAGGGTGGGGAACTCGACGCAGAACTGCTCGTGCCCGCCGACGCACATGTGGCACACCCCGCAGGAGTCGACGATGTTGCCGACCGCGACCTCGTCACCGACGGCGAAGTCCCGCACCGCGTCGCCGACCGCGGCCACCTGGCCGACGAACTCGTGACCGGCCACCAACGGAAAGGCGTTGCCGTAGGCGGGTTCCCCGTGCCAGGCATGCAGGTCCGTATGACACACGCCGCAGTAGGTGACCCGGACCGCGACGTCGTCGGGGCGCAGATCGCGCCGCTCGAACTCCCATTCCGCCAGCGGCTGGTCGGCCGCGGGGGCGGCCAGTCCTCGTACTCGTCGCGCCATCGTGACTCCTCAAGTAAACCAACTAGTCTGTTTATCGTACGCCAGTTCCGGAGCGCTAGACCAACCAGTCGGTTTACACTCGGCCGATGCAGACGGCACCGACCCCTCGCGGCGAGGCGACCCGTCAGCGGCTGATGGACGCCGCCACCTCCGAGTTCGCCGAACGAGGGATCGCGGGCGCGCGCGTGGACAGGATCGTCGCGGCGGCACAGTCCAACAAGGCGCAGCTCTACCAGTACTTCGGCAGCAAGGATCAGCTCTTCGACGCCGTCTTCGAGAGCCACGTCGAGTGGCTGGTCGACGGGGTCCCGCTGGACGCGCAGGACCTGCCGGGATACGCCGTGGCCCTCTACGACATCTGCCTCGCCCGCCCCGCAATGGTCCGGCTCGCCGCGTGGATGCGACTGGAACGCAACCCCACCGGCACGCTGCTGCCCGACGGCCGGGACACGGAGAAGGTCCTGCTCATCGAGGCGGCTCAGGCGAGCGGCCACGTCGACCCGTCATCCGACCCGGTGGACGTGCTGTCCATGGTCACCGCGCTCGCACTGAGCTGGTCTCCGTCCTCCCTGCAGGTGACGGCATCGCCGCGCGAGCCGCGCAAGGTGCACGATCGCCGCCGGACGGCGCTGGCCGAGGCGGTACACCGCGCCTTCGCCGCGCCGCCTCGCAGCTAGCGGCCCCCTGTCACGTTGACAGGGACTCTCGTGGTCAGAAGACTCATCGGCGTGCCCACCACCCCGGGTGATGCCGGCCCCGCCCCGCTGCCACTGCGCGAGCGGCAACGCATCGCGCTGCGCGCCGAGATCCAGCAGGCTGCGCTACGACTGTTCGCCGCACAGGGTTTCGACAACGTCACCACCGAGGCCATCGCCGAGGAGGTCGGCATCTCGCCGAGTACGTTCTTCCGGCACGTGCCGAGCAAGGAGCACCTGCTCCTGGGAGTGACGCAGCGGGGGCGAGCAAGGATCGTCGCCAACTTTCACGCCCGCCCCCTCGACGAGGACGTCGCCGATTCACTGGCCGCGGCCATCCTCGCCCGCACCTCGCAGTTCGTGGACGACGACGCGACACTCGAATCGTGGCGCCGGGCAATGGCATCCGCGCCGTCCGAAATGCGTCGCGCGTCCCTGCTGAGCCGCGAGGAGTGCGACGAACTGATCGGCGCCGTCGCGGCGCGCATGCCGCACGCGGACGTCGCATCCGACATGCGGGCCGGCGTCCTGGTCCGCAGCGCCGTCGCCGCCGTCGAATACGCCTACGAGTGGTGGCTGAGCTACGGGCAGCGCGAATCCCTGCACGAACTCACCGAGCAGGCCCTCGATCAGGTCGCGCACCGGCGCTGACTCCCGCGACGGCCGGCGTCAGGAACTGGGGCGCAACCGCGGGACGGGCACGTCCATCGCGGGGCGCTCGCAACCACCGTCGACGTGGAGCAGCTTGCCGGTGACCCACGCCGACGCGGGCGAGGCCAGATACAGCGCCGCACAGGCGATGTCACGCGGCGTCCCCGGTCTGCCCATCGGGGTGTTGGCCTCGAACTGGGCCCGCAGTTCGTCGTTGGTCAGCACGACCTCGAGTCCCTGCGTGGCGACGCCGCCGACGATGATCCCGTTCACCCGCACCAGGGGCGCGAACTCCGCCGCCAGGTTCCGGGTCATCTGGTTGAGCGCAGCCTTGCCGGCACCGTAGGCGGTGAACGCGCCGAGGACCATGTCCGACGCACGCGAGGAGATGTTGACGATGGCCCCGCTGCCCGCGGTGTCCACCATCGCCTGCGCGGCCAGCTGGCTCATCAGGAACGGCGAGGTGACGTTGAACTTCATCGCCATGTCGAAGAACCGCTCCGACGTCGCCATCGCCGGCCGCGGGCCCGTGCCGCCGGCGTTGTTGATCAGGACATCGAGGCGGCCGTACTGCTGCACCGCCGAATCCACGAGGCGTCGCCGGTCCTCGTCCACGAGGACGTCCGTCACGACGGCGGTCGCGGTGCCACCCGCCTCCTCGACGCGGGCGACCACCTCGTCGAGATCGGCAGCGGTACGCGCGCCGATCACGACGCTCGCGCCGGCCTCGGCGAGCCCGATCGCGATGCCGCGACCGATGCCCTGCCCGGCACCGGTGACGACCGCGACGCGACCGTCGAGCCGGAAGTCGTCGAGGATCACGACGCCCGACCCCGTCCGAACCGAGGCGCCGCACGGCCGGCCAGCAGCGGCAGGTCGAGGTAGGTCTTGATGCCCGGTTCCGCCGCCACCACGTAGGGGATGGCACTGACGCAGTGATTGGCGGTGACGACGATGCCGGGGTTGCGGATCAGCCCCTCCTCGATGGTGTCGGGTTGCAGGCCCTTGAACGTCACCAATACGTCCGGCTCGCCGCTGATCTCGATCTCGAATCGCTCGCCCTGCGGCCCGAAGTCCCACGCCGGGTCGAAGTGCTCCTCCCCCATGAACCAGTTGACGCTGGCGGTGACCACCGGCGTGCCGTCCACGAGGGCCCGCCAGTGGAACTTTCGCGCGGCCACCTGACCGGGCTCGATGACGCCCACCGGCGTATCGATCGGCTGGGTGGCGACCGCCACCTCCTGCACGGTCTCGAGGTCGGGATCGACGTCGAATCCCATCTCCGTCACGATCATCCGCACCGACGCCTTGAACCCGGCGCCCAGCAGGCCGACGATCGGGCCCGCCATCGCCTCCTCGGGCGGCACGCCGAAGCCCATGATGTGTCGCACGACGTCGGGTGCGTTGTAGGTGCGGATGTCGCTGAACTCCTCCGAGCGCACGTGGGTGACGCCGGCGGTCAGCGCCGACACCATCAGCGGGAACCGCTCGGTGATGCCGCCGGGGTGAATCCCCGTGCCGTGCAGCGTGCTACGCCCCTCGGCGCAGGCCTCGAGGATGGCTCCGCAGTTCTCCAGATCCGGGTACACCCAGCCCACCGGTGTGACCACGTTCTTGCCGGACCGCAGGAGCGCCACCACCTCGTCCTCGTTGGGGAGCAGCGGGCTGTAGACCACGCAGTCGGCGTCGAGGGCGAGTATCTCGTCGGCGCTGGTGGTGGCGGCGATGCCGATCGGCTCCACGCCGACCAGTTCGCCGACGTCCCTGCCGTGCTTCGCGTCGGAGTGCACCCACGCACCCGCCAGTTCGAGGTCGGGATGGGCCAGCACCGCCTCGATGGCCGCCTTGCCGACCCCACCCGTTGCCCACTGCACCACTCGAATCGCCATGGCCCATTCAAAGCTCGTATGAGAGTGACTGTCAAGATCGCTGTTGCTGTCATATCCGGGTGTCGCCTTGGTCACCTGCCCCGGGAATGGTCGCTGGGCCGCACTACCTTGCAGGGTGACCCGCCCGGTCATACCGCCCGACGACGAGGAACGGAGCAATTCGTGTCTCCCACGCCGGCCCGATCGTCGCCGTCGGAGCCGAGGGGACGCGTCCGCTTCGCCGCCCTCGGCTACGGCATCCGCGTGATCAAGGCGCTGCCCGCGCCGGTCCGTGAGCGGGTGCTCGATCGAGTGGTGGATGCGGTGGGCGAGAACCCGCCCCCGCTTCCCGACGTCCTCCGGCTCCTACGGGCCGCCGACGGCGCGCCCGACGGAACGCGATGGCAGGGCCGGCTACTGCGCGAGCGGCCCACGCTGGCGGCGGTGCGCACACGGGACTTCTCGCTCGGGCCGCAGGGGGCCGTGCGGGCCCGGCTGTATTCGCCGGCGACCGGGACCGCCGCCGTCCCCGCGGCCCTCGTCTGGGTCCATGGCGGCGCGTTCGTCGTGGGCAGCCTGGACCAGAGGGAAGCGCACTGGCCCGCCATCGAACTCGCCGCCGCGGGCATCGCCGTGCTGTCGGTCGACTACCGCAAGTGCTACGGCGGCATCCACTACCCGACTCCGCTGGACGACGTGCTCGACGCGTGGCACTGGGCCGTCGAGCACGCCGACGCACTCGGGGTGTCCCCCGCCGATCTGCATCTCGGCGGTGCCAGCGCCGGTGGCTGCCTCACCGTGGGCGCGATCCTCCGCCTCCGCGACGCCGGCGAACCACTGCCCGCCTCGCTCTAC
Source organism: Mycobacterium sp. PTI7 (assembly GCF_056679845.1). Taxonomy (NCBI): domain Bacteria; kingdom Bacillati; phylum Actinomycetota; class Actinomycetes; order Mycobacteriales; family Mycobacteriaceae; genus Mycobacterium; species Mycobacterium sp. PTI7. The sequence goes on along the minus strand of NZ_CM155252.1, from coordinate 1,001,952 downwards.
CTCGCCTACCCGCAACTGGAGGGCCGACTCCCGCCGGCCCAGCCGCACATGGTCGACGCCCTGGCTCGGACGCAGGAGGTGCCCGAGCAGTGGCTGACCGACGAGTTCGCGAACTGGGCAGGCGAGGCGTCCTGGGACGACCCCCACGTGTCGCCGGCCCTCGCCGACCCGGTCGGGATGCCCGCGACCTACGTGCTCACCTGCGGACGCGACTCGCTGCGCCGGAGCAGCGAACCGTACGTCGCACGGTTGCGCGACGCCGGAATCCCCCTGTGGCACGACGTCTTCGCCGAATCCGAGCACGCGGTGCTGAACCGTCCGGGGACGCCCGACGGTGTTCGGGCGATTCGGCGTCTGCGCGCCTGGTTGACCGGCGGGGTCGCCGCGATGGCCGAGTAGGCCGGGCTGTGCACGCGCACAGACGGCGCTACTCCCACCTGGACGCGTGCCCCTTTCCCCCCGCCGAGCCGCGCGCCACGCTGGAGTGACACCGCAGACTCCACGAGGCGAAGGCAAGGATCCATGACGTCTATTGCAGGCAAGGTCGTTCTCATCACGGGCGGGGCCTCGGGAATCGGCCTCGAGACCGGCCGCAGACTCGCCTCACTGGGCGCGCACGTCGTCCTCGTCGACCGCTCCGAGCTACCCGAGGCGGTCCTGAACGGGCTCGACACCTCCCGGCACGGGCGGCATCTGTCGCTGCGCGCGGACGTCACCGATACGGCGTCGCTCGAACGCGCGGTCGCCGCGGTGCTCGCCGAGTACGGATGCCTCGACGTGGTGGTCGCCAACGCCGGCATCGCGGAGGCCGGAACCGTGGCCATCAGCGACGTCGAGTCGTTGGCGAGGATCGTCGAGATCAACCTCATCGGGGTCATCCGGACGGTCCACGCGACGCTTCCCGCGGTGACGGCTCAGCGCGGCTTCTTCCTGCTGGTGTCCTCGGCGGCCGCGCTGAAGAACGTGCCCGGTCAATCCGCCTATGCCGCAGCCAAGACCGGCGTCGAGGCGTTCGGCGGCGGGTTGCGCCTGGAGGTGGCGCATCGCGGCGTCGGCGTGGGCGTCGCGCATCCCGCGTTCGTCCGCACGCCGATGTTCGACTCGCAGCACTCCATCGAGGCCGTCCGGGCGGGGATCGAACAACTGCCCTGGCCGTTCAACGTCGTCACCGAACTCGAGGACTGCGCCGACGCGTTCGTCGACGCCATCGTGCGCCGTCGTCGCAAGGTCTACGTGCCCGGCGCGCTGCGCGGCGTCGACACCGTGCGGGGCGTCTTCACCGGCCGACTCTGGGATGCGATCCTGCGCCCGAGGGTGAAGAAGACGGTGCCGTCACTCGAGAGCGGGATCCTCGCGAGTCGTGCGCTCGCGCACCAGCAACCACCACGCCAGCACCAGGTCTGACGTCCGGTCGGTGTCGAGTCCGGTCAGTTCGGCGAACCGGGTCACCCGATTGCGAACGGTGTTGCGGTGCAAAAACAGTCCAGCAGCCGTGTCGTCGACGCGGCGATCGTTGTCGAGATAGGTGGCGACGGTGTCCATGATCTCGCGACCGGACGCGCCCCGTTCGAGCAGTGGCGAAAGGTGCGCGGCCACGAGCTGACCGGCGGCATCGTCGCCGAGGGCGAGCAGAGGCAGCGGTCCGAGCGCAGCCAGGTCAAGGACACCGGTCTTCCCGAATGAGGTGGCGAGATCCAGTGCATAACGCGCCCGCCGGTAGGAGGCCATTGCCTCGGCCGGCCGCTCCGCATTCCCCACCCCGACGGCCACCCGTGCGTCCAGACCCATGGGAGACACCGGAAGCAGCGCCACCAGGTGACGGTCGATCACCGCGTCGATCACCGGCAGAGTGGCCGTGCCGCAACGGATCCGCAGCATCGATCGCACGTCGGACGCCGCGGGTGAGTCGTTCCACGCGACGCAGGCCACATGGTAGTCGTGGTCGAGGACGATGCGGTGTTCGCGGGCATCGTCCTCGAGCGCCGCAGGAACGTAGGACCCCTCGATGAGTTGCCGGATCAGATCGGCACGGCGGACCGCGCCGGAGACCGCGCGCTCCTGCATGACCGAACTGACGGCGGCCGAGTACGACGTCGCCCAGTCCCACATCATGTCTTGCATGTCGTCGATCGACTCCGACGACAGATTCCGGTGCGCGGCCTCGTGCCGGACGAGCTTGAACAGTTCACGCGCACCCAGCTGAATGCTGTGCGCGACGAGTTCCAGCGGAATCCGCTGATCGGCCCATGCCCGGACGAGTTCGACGACGTCCTGGGTGTTCACCGACGGTGAGTCGCTTCGCACCCGGGCCACGACGATGTCCAGGACGGCACGGGTGTTGCGTTCGATCTCGTCCCTGGACACCTGATCGTAGACCGGGATGCTGGTGCGGTACAGCGCCGTGAGGTCGGCGGCCACGGCGTCCAGTTCGACGTCGGCGGCGGACATCAGCGACGCGATCCGGCCGGCGATCTCCTTCTCGCGTACGGCATCGCGGTCAGTCATGGTCACCGCCCTCCCGCCGTCGTCTCGCCGTCGATGTCACGAGGGTCGCACATCCAGCGCCGACAGTCGGCGAATCTCCGGTGCGACGGCGCGACTGCGCGCGGTGAACGGCGCCGTGTTGAGGACGGCACGGAAGGCCAGGAGGAGTCGGCCCGCCCGCGGGTACACCATGCGCGACGGCCGGCGTTCCAGTGCGCGGACGAAGTGCGGCGTGATGTCGTCCGCCGGCGTGATCCTCCCGAAGGGGCCCGGTAACGCGGCGAGCAGTGCCGCGAACGCAGGCTGGGCGATCTTGCCCTGGACCATGGCGGTGTCGATCCATCCGGGGTGAAACGTTCCGACCCGAACGCCCGTACCGGACAGTTCCAGACGCAGAGAATTGGCGAACGCCTCGAGCCCAGCCTTGGACGCCGCGTAGGCCGCGTGCCCCGGCTGGTGCGCGAACGACGCCCAGGAGCAGGTAAAGGCGACGTACCCTCGCGACGCGACGACGGCCGGCAGCGCGGCCCGGACGATGTTCTGCGCCCCGATCAAGTTGACGTCGATCGTCCGTTTCCAGGCACCGTCGGGAAGCACGTCGATGGGGCCGAATCGGGAGATGCCGGCATTCGCCCACACGACGTCGATCCTCCCGCGCTCAGCGGTGATTCGATCGACGACGTGCTGGCAGGCGTCCGCGTCGGTGACGTCCAGCACGTGGCTGTCGCACGGACCCGGGACCGAGCGGGCGGCGCTCGCGAGCGCATCGGCGTCGACGTCGAGGAGGACGACTACGGCACCGCGCGCGGAGCACTGGACCGCGGTCGCAAGACCCAGACCGCCTGCGCCCCCGGTGATGACGATGACGCTATCGGTCAAGGACGACGTGTGCATTGCTCAACTCTCCGTGCCGGTTCGTGCGGGAAGGGGAACGACGGCCAGGGCCGACTCGGTGATGCTGCCGAAGACGAGATCCGAACCGCGTCGCACGACGCTGGTGACCATCGAGTATTCGGACGTGTCGGTCTGCAGGTCGCGGACGATCAGACCGTGCGGGTCGACGGCGATGACCCAGCTCGTCGGCACCCCGGCGCGGACGGTCTCGGGCAGCCGGTAGGCCAGTCGCCGGATCACCCCCGGCAACGCGGCCACCCGATCGAACAGCCCACTGCGCGGATTGGCGATCGCCACCCACGTCGTGTCGCCGTCCACCGACACGTTGTCGGGAAAACCGGGCAGGTTGTCGATCACCGTCGTCGGTGCTCCCACGGCGCCGTCGACGAGCGGCCACGTCCGCACCCGGAAGGCACCCGTTTCGGCGACCGTCACGCGATCCTCGTCGTCGGACACCGTCAGCCCGTTCGCGAACTGAAGGCCGTCGACGAGGGTTCGTGCGGTGCCGTCGCACTCGAGCACGGCGAGCCGGCCGGTCCCCGAGTGTTCGATGAGGTCTGCGAGGAAGTCGTGGAACCCGAAGCGACGGGTGGACACCGTGAAGTAGATCCGGCCCGACGCGGCGCGAACGACGTTCGATGCGAATGTGATCGGTTCGCCGTCGAGTCGGTCGAGCAGCACCTCGACGGCGCCGCCGTCGACGTCGACCCGCAGGAGCCCGCGTTCGCCGTCGCAGACCAGCAGGGTGGCGTCGTCGACGACCGTGGTCCCCAGCGGACGCCCACCCGTGTCGGCGAGGGTCTCGACTGAGGCGTCGTCCTCGGTGATGGTGATGCGCAGGATCCGCCCGTCCTCCAGACCCGTCAGCACGCGCCCGCGCGAATCGACGCGCACGTCCTCGGGGCCGCGGCCGGGAAGCTCGATGCGCCTGAGGGCGCCCATCGGTTCCGCGCTGACGGTCTCTCGGGCGCGCGGAGTCGCGCGCGGTGGCGTCCACCGAACCGGTTCGAGACGGGGCACCATCCGCGCTGTCGGGTGCACGGGCGCGGACGGACGCGCGGTGCCGATGATGACGTCGGCGACGGCACCGGCGGAACTCCATGGCGCTCCGTGCCCTTCGCGGTGCAGCGGGAAGGCCGCGACGCCGGGAGCGGACGCCGACCGGGCCATCGCCGCGGGGTCGACGCGGCGGTCGTCCAGTCCGTAGACGACGCTCACCGGGCAGGTCAAAGCCGCCAACCGCTCGTCGAGGGGTCGATCGTCGAGGTAGTCGTCGATCGCCGAGGTCGAGGTCACGAAGCGGCGCAGGCCGGTGTCCCGCAGGTCCCGCACGGCGAAGTCCGGCACGGCGCCGCCAGGCGCGAAGGCCGATCGCAGACCGCGTCGCAAACGGGTGAGCGGCAACGCCTTCCACACCGCTCCGCCCAGCAGGGGCGCCCGCAAGATTCGCTCGGACAGCGAGCGGGCCGTGAGCCGGCTGGCCGCGGTGGGTGGTGTCGACACCAGGACCAACCGCGAGACCAGTGACGGGTACTGCTCGGCGAGCGCCGTTGCGACCAGCCCTCCCCGCGAGTGACCCACCACCGTAGCGGGGACGGTTCCGGCCGCGCGGATGGCGCGTGCCACTTCCAGCGCATCCCGTTCGATCGACGCGCTGCCGGCCACCGCGGGCGCCAGGACCGTCGCGTGCAGGAGTGGGCGCACCCGGTCCCAGGTCGCCGGGGATCCGCCCAGGCCGTGCAGCAGGACCACCGCGTTCGTCATCGCGACACCACGGCGGGCTGGGTCTGGTGTCGTGCACCATCGAATCTGATGGCACGGCTGCGGTATCCGAGGATGCTGCCCGGCCACAGGTTGCTGTTGCGGCCGGCCGGATCGAGGTACCAGCTCGAGCATCCGCCACTGGTCCACACCGTCCCGTCGGTGAGGGCGTCGATGTCGTTCGCGTAGTCGGCCTGCGCCTCGACGGTCGGTTCGACGGTCCCGCCGGATCGGATCGCATGGGCCATGGCGCGTTCGACGTAGTGCAACTGCGATTCGAACATCATGATGACCGAGGTATGACCGAGCGCGATGTTGGGTCCGTGCATCAGGTACAGGTTGGGGAAGCCCGCGACCGTCGTGCCCAGGTAGGCGCGGGGGCTGTCGCCCCAGGTCTCCGCCATCGACCGCCCGCGGGCGTCGAAGACCCGGTCGGTCAGGGGCAGCCGGCTGGTGTCGAAGCCGGTGCCGAAGATGATCGCGTCGACGTCGTGGGCGACGCCGTTCCCGTCGACGACGCCGTCAGCGGTCACCCGCGCGACGCCGACGGTCTCGACGTTCACGTTCGGTTGCGCGAGCGCCGGGTAGTACTCGTCGGAGAGCAGTATTCGCTTGCATCCCATGCGGTAGTCGGGCGTGAGCTTCTCCCGCAACGCGGGGTCGCTCACCGCGTGCGCCAGGTGGGCACGGCCCTCCTTCTCCCCGATCGCCATCAGGACCGGATGACGGAACGCGAGGAGCTTGATCTCCCGCTGGGCGTAGATGAGCGCTCGGAGCGCCCGCTGGTATCCGGGAAGCGCCCGCAGCAGAGCGCGTTTCGTCGACGAGATCGGTTGATCGTTGCGCGGCATGACCCACGGAGCGGTGCGCTGGAACAGCGTCAGCGATCCGACGACCGGCTGAATCCTCGGGACGAACTGGATGGCCGAGGCCCCGGTGCCCACGACGGCCACCCGCTTGCCCGTCAGATCGGTGTCGTGATTCCACTGCGAGGAGTGGAACATCGGTCCGGTGAACGACTCGATCCCGTCGATGGCCGGTAGCGCGGGATTGGCCAGTGATCCGGTGGCGAGAACGACGTGGTCGGCGGTGGAGGTGCCGCGCTCGGTCTCGAGTATCCAGCGCGCCGCCTCGGGGTCCCAAGAAAGCGACGTCACCGCGCAGCCGGTCCGCAGCCGCGGGAGCAACCCGTTCTCACGCGCCACCCGTTCCAGGTACGCGCGGATCTCGGGCTGGCGGGCGAACGTGTGGCGCCACCGGTGGCTGGGGGCGAACGAGAACGAATAGAGCAGGCTCTGCACGTCACAGGCCGCGCCCGGATAGTCGTTGTCTCGCCATACGCCACCGAGCGTCTCGGCGCGCTCATAGATCACCACGCTGCCGCCGTGCAGTTTCTCGAGCCGGATCGCCGCACCGATTCCCGCGAAGCCCGACCCGATGATCGCGAGGGCATGGTGCGCGGGGGTGGTGCCGGCGTCGAGGGCCGTCATGTTCGTCTCGCAATCCGTGTGTCGTGGTGTCGGGAGAATTCAGACCACGCCGCGACGGCGGCCGGGAGGTGATCGGGCAGGGCGAACGTGGCGTCGAGCGCGAGGACGTCCCGGGGCCGCACCGACGCGCCGGACCGCTCCATCAGGCGAACCGACACGAGAGCGGTGGCGTACTCGACGCCGGCGCCATGGAAGGTCTGCTCGAAGTACAGGTTCTTCTCGTCGGTGCCCACCAGGACCGTACGCACCCGGTAACGGCACCCCAATCGAAGGGAACGCCGGTAGGTGATCGTCTGCGCGGTCACCACGGGACTCCAACCTAGCGTGCGGAATTGCCGCCACAGGCCGGTGCGGGCGTAGTAGGAGATGCGGGCGGCGTCGAGGATCGACAGGTACCGCCCGTTGGTCATGTGCAGGAGGACATCCAGATCGACCACCTGAACCCGGAAACCGGTGTCGAGCGGATGGCCCACCACGGCCGGGGCCCCGAACCTGACCATGCGCAACAGCCAGCGGATCATCATGACCATCGCCGAGCCCCGCTTCCCACCGCCGTCGCCAGGCGGTCACCCCATCGTGGGCGACGGCCCGCGACGGCGGCAGGGCTGCGGTGACACGCCAAGCGCGGACGCGATGTGCACGCGCACAGGCAGCCCCATTCGGTCAGGACGTCACCGGGGCCGGCTCCTCGTAGGGCGATGGCTTGTTGTCGCGTGCCCACTGCTTCTCGGCCTCCGACCATGGCGGCGGCGGCTTCATCCCATCGATCACCCAGGTCTCGAAGAGACCCTCCACCACTGCCGACTCCCAGCGAAGATTGCGGTCATCGACGAAGGGCTTGATCACTGCTGCAAAGCCCTCGCGCATGGCACCGTAGATCTGCGCCTCACTCACCTCTCCGTACTTCTCGAACAGATCGTTCATGTTGCGGGCGACGTGAAGGATTTCGATCAACACGAAGTCGACGGCAGGTTCGCCACCGACGATAAAGTTCTCGCCATCGAATTCCGCGAACACGACGCTCGTGTAAAACCTCGGGAAGCCGACCGCCTCGCAGTAGAAGTTCGTGACGCTCTCTGCAAAGGCCTTCTTGTCCTCGGGTGTGTACACGTCTTTCGCCGTGTGAATGCGCCAGAGAGGCATGCCAACTCCTATGTTCGGTTCAGCCGGTCGAAGGCTCGGACGGATGCTCGTGATGAGCAAGATTGCAGCCGAACGCCATACGCGCTGCCGCACTCTCCGATGAGTCTTGAGCACCACCTGGCACCTCGTCGCGAGGCGTGGGCACCGAAGCCCGCCGCCTCCACTGTGCATGTGCCCCTTGCCTGATGGTCGCCGCGTCCCGATTCGCGGGCCTTGGACGTCACTGCGCCATGCGGGCCAGGTCCGCGGCGGGTCAGGGCGACGCGAGGCGTGGCGGGGTGATGTCGCGGTCGGGATGGGCCCCCGGAAACGACATGCCGGAACCCGGCAGCCACGCGGATTCGACGATCAACTCACCGATCTCGGCGATGTTGAGCACGTCCAGCTCGTAGTCGAAGAGCCCGTCGCCCGCATGGTGCAGCAGCGAGAAGGCCGGCGCCTGATAGGGCGAACCGTCGGCGCGGCTCCCGGGCAGGCGGTTCCACCAGTACGTCACCAGACGGTCGCCGTCGACCATCGTCCACTCCTCCGGGAAGGTCCACCCCTCGAAGCCGGCCATCGAGTGGTCGAGATAGCGGGTGATCTCGTCGCGACCCTGGACTCGTCCCCAGGCCGGATCGATGAAGACGGCGTCCTCGGTGAACCAGGCGCCGATGGTCGACCACGGCGCCTCCCCCGTCACGCATCGTTCCCGCTGCAGGACGTATCTGCGGTACGACTCGAGGGCTTGCCGTTCCCGCTCGTTCAACTCGGCCATCAATCGTCTCCCACGCTCCACGCCAATGTGACAGTGACTATCAAGATACAAGTTCAACTCACCATGTCACTCGACGTCGGGATGAAGATTCGGGTACGCAGACTGGCCGAGGACGACCCGAATTGTTCGCTGCGAACAACATGCTGGTGCGACCTTGACCGCCACGAGGGAGATTCGGCGGCCTCCGGTCAGCCATTGTGGAGAAAAGCATGCCGCGGCTACCGGCGGCCGCCTCGGCGGTTTCTCGGAGTCGACGAAACCCGACATCGAAAGAGGCCCCCGCGTGAGCCATTTCCGCAGCAATGTCCGCGACATCGAGTTCGCACTGTTCGAGCACCTCCGGGTCGACCGGGTGTTCGGGTCCGGCCGGTTCGCCGACCTCGACCTGGAGACGGCTCGCGACATGCTCGGTGAGGTGGCACGGCTGGCCGAGGGGCCGATCGCCGCATCGTTCGCCGACGGCGACCGCAACCCGCCGGTCTTCGATCCCGAGACCCATTCGGTGACGCTGCCCGCAGCGTTCAAGAAGTCGGCACGCGTGTTGCTCGACGCGGATTGGCACAAGGCCGGCGTCTCGGCGGAACTCGGCGGAATCCCGTTGCCGCGCACGCTGGTGTGGGCCCTGCAGGAGCAGATCCTGGGCGCCAACCCGGGTGTCACCATGTACTGCATCGGCGCCGGCTTCGCGCAGATCTTCGCCGACGTCGCCACCGACGAGCAGAAGGAATGGGCGAAGATCGCCGTCGAGCGCGGCTGGGGCTCGTCGATGGTGCTCACCGAGCCCGACGCGGGCTCCGACGTCGGGGCGGCACGAACCAAGGCCACCCCCCAGGACGACGGCTCGTGGCACATCGACGGCGTGAAGCGCTTCATCACCTCGGCCGACTCCGACGATCTGTTCGAGAACATCTTCCACCTCGTGCTGGCCCGCCCCGAGGGCGCCGGTCCGGGCACGCGCGGCCTGTCGCTGTTCTTCGTGCCGAAGTTCCACTTCGACTTCCAGACCGGCGATCTGGGCGAGCGCAACGGCGTCTTCGTCACCGGCGTCGAGCACAAGATGGGCCTCAAGGTCTCCGCGACGTGTGAGCTGTCGTTCGGCCAGCACGACGTCCCCGCCAAGGGCTGGCTCGTCGGCGACGTGCACAACGGGATCGCGCAGATGTTCGACGTGATCGAGCAGGCCCGAATGATGGTCGGCACCAAGGCCATTGCGACGCTGTCGACCGGTTACCTCAACGCGCTGGACTACGCCAAGACCCGCGTGCAGGGCGCCGACATGACGCAGATGACCGACAAGGCCGCACCGCGCGTCACCATCACCCACCATCCCGACGTGCGCCGCTCGCTGATGACCCAGAAGTCCTATGCCGAGGGCCTGCGGGCGCTGTACCTGTACACCGCGTCCTTCCAGGACGTGGAGGTCGCGGACACGGTGCACGGCGTGGACGCCGACCTCGCACTCAAGGTCAACGACCTGCTGCTCCCGATCGTCAAGGGCGTCGGCTCCGAGCAGGCCTACGCCAAGCTGACCGAGAGCCTGCAGACCTTCGGCGGGTCCGGCTTCCTGCAGGACTACCCGATCGAGCAGTACATCCGCGACGCCAAGATCGACTCGCTCTACGAGGGCACCACCGCCATCCAGGCGCAGGACTTCTTCTTCCGCAAGATCGTGCGGGACAAGGGCGTTGCACTTGGCTACGTGGCCACCCAGATCGAAACGTTCATCAAGAACGAGTCCGGCAACGGACGCCTCAAGACCGAACGCGAACTGCTCGCCACCGCCTTGGCCGACGTGCAGGGCATGGCCGCCACGCTCACCGGCTACCTGGTGGCGGCCCAGGACGACCGGACCAACCTGTACAAGGTCGGCCTGGGTTCGGTGCGGTTCCTCATGTGCGTCGGCGACCTGATGATCGGATGGCTGCTGGCCGAGCAGGCGACGGTCGCCATCGGACGCCTCGATTCCGGTGTCGCGCAGGACGACCGGTCGTTCTACGAGGGCAAGATCGGTGCCGCGTCGTTCTTCGCGAAGAACTTCCTGCCGCTGCTCACCAGCACCAGGGACGTCATCGAGAACATCGACAACGACGTGATGGAACTCGACGAGGCCGCGTTCTAGGACCCGTCACCGCGGCGGCTTCGGGAGGCCCAACGCCACGATCAACTCGAGGATCGCTCGAGGGTCGTTGAGCCGCTCGCCGAACAACTCCCGCAGCCGACCGACGCGGTAACGCACCGTCTGCGGGTGGACGAACAGTTCCTCGGCGATGCTCTCGCGCCGGCCCTGGTGCAGGAGCCAGGCACGGAGGGTCGCGACCAGGTCGTCGCGGGTGTTCGGCCGTAACTCGTCGAGGGGCTGCAGCACCCGCTCGCGCAGATCGGCGAGCGCATCCATGTCGGCTCCGAGGACCAGCTCGGGCAGCAGTCGTTCGGTGTCGGTCACCGCGTCCCCGTCGAGGTTCATCGCGAGGGTCCGCTCGACGCGGCGCACCGATGCGGCGGCCGACATCCACGGCCGCGGCGGTCCGATCACGCTGCCGGGGAACGAGAACGAGGTGACGAACCGCCCGCGGCCGGCGCCGCCGACGTCGGGAACCAGCAGCAGCGCCACCGGCCGGGCGGACACCGCGATGGCGTCCTCGGGTATCTCCAGGATCCGCGGGTCGATGGTGCGCATCGCACCGACGGCCCGGCCGACCGGCACCGCCACCGCGGTCAACGTCTGCGGCGCCACCCAATCCGCGCGTTCGGCCTCGTGCAGCAACTCGTCCGCACCCGCCGAGGCGAGCAGACGCCGCACCAACGACTCGCGCGCGCGCTGACGGGCCATGCCGGTCCGCGCCGATTCGTCGGCATGCCCGGAGACACTCGTCGCCGACAGTCGGTCCATGTAGGCGAAGATCTCTCCGGCGAACGTCGCCAGCTGGTCGCGCTCCAACCAGTGCTCGACGGCGAGGTCGCTCCAATGCCGCCACACCGTGCGGGCACCGACCCGGTACGCGGCAAGGAGCACCTCCGAGCTGCGTCCGGCACGTGCCTCGCCCTGGCCGAGCGCGTAGGCGGCATCCATCCCGGGATCCTGCGCCGCCGAGACGTCCGAGTCCACCCCGTCGCCTACGAGCCGCACGAACACCGTGACCGTCTGCCGGACAGCGTCCTCGATCAGCCGACGCTGCGGGCCCACCGCCGTCCGGTAGGTGGGCACCTCCGCGATGACCGCCGCGACCGTGCGCTCCGCGAGGGCGGGCAGCCCGGCTTCCAGCGCAGCGATCAGCGGGCTCGGCAGGCGGAGCCTGGGTGGCGGGTCGGTGACTAGAAGTCCCAGTCCTCGTCCTGGGTGACGACGGCCTTGCCGATCACGTAGGACGAACCCGAACCGGAGAAGAAGTCGTGGTTCTCGTCGGCGTTGGGCGACAGCGCCGACAGGATCGCCGGGTTGACGTCGGTCTCGTCCTTCGGGAACAGCGCCTCGTAGCCGAGGTTCATCAGCGCCTTATTGGCGTTGTATCGCAGGAACTTCTTGACGTCCTCGGTGAGACCGACGCCGTCGTAGAGGTCCTGGGTGTACTCGACCTCGTTGTCGTACAGCTCGAACAGCAGCTCGTAGGTGTAGTCCTTGAGTTCCGCCTTGCGGGCGTCGCTCTCGAGGGCGAGGCCCTTCTGGAACTTGTAGCCGATGTAGTAACCGTGCACGGCCTCGTCGCGGATGATCAACCGGATCATGTCGGCGGTGTTGGTGAGCTTGGCGCGGCTGCTCCAGTACATGGGGAGGTAGAAGCCGGAGTAGAACAGGAAGCTCTCGAGCAGCGTCGAGGCGACCTTGCGCTTCAGCGGGTCGTCACCCTTGTAGTAGTTCATGACGATCTCGGCCTTGCGCTGCAGGTTGGGGTTCTCCTCCGACCAGCGGAACGCCTCGTCGATGTCGACGGTGGAGCACAGGGTGGAGAAGATGTTGCTGTAGCTCTTGGCGTGCACCGACTCCATGAAGGCGATGTTGGTGTAGACGGCCTCTTCGTGGGGCGTCAACGCGTCCGGGATCAGGCTGACCGCGCCGACCGTGCCCTGGAGCGTGTCGAGCAGCGTCAGGCCCGTGAACACGCGCATCGTGAGCTGCTTCTCGTGCTCGTTCAGCGTGCCCCAGGACGGGATGTCGTTGGACACGGGGACCTTCTCGGGCAACCAGAAGTTGCCGGTCAACCGCTCCCAGACCTCGGCGTCCTTGTCGTCCTGCAGGCGGTTCCAGTTGATGGCCGAAACGCGGTCGATCAGTTTGATTCCCTCGGACACCACGAACCCCATTTCACCTGCGGATGAGTTGCTTCCGGCCATCTCGGTCGGTCGTTCCCGACACTACCCCTGGTGTCGGACATCGCGGGGCAACACAACAGATTGTGGTGGCGTGTCGCGTCACCGGCCGCTGAAGGTGAACTCCGAACGCCGCAATCTGCGCGTCGCGAGCCAGTACTGCCACGTCATCCCGCCCCACAGCGTGCGGTTCTTGCCGCGCTCGTCCATGTAGTAACTGCTGCAGCCGCCGATGCTCCACACCGACCGGTCGAGGTCGGCGTGCAACCTCCGGTTGAAGTCGTCCTGGGCGCTGCGCGTCGGGGCGAGCGCCGTCGCGCCGGCCGCGTCGACGGCGGCGATGGCCTGGGCGACGTAGCGGATCTGCGACTCGATCATGAACACCACCGAGTTGTGCCCGAGCCCGGTGTTGGGGCCGAGCAGGAAGAACAGGTTCGGCATGCCGGCGACGGCGATCCCACGGTGCGCCTCGACGCCCTCGCGCCGCCAACGGTCGACGAGGTCTTCGCCACCGGGACCGGTGACCTGGACGTAGGTGTAGGAGTCGGTGACGTGGAAGCCGGTGGCGAACACCACCACGTCGACGGGACGCTCGCGGCCGTCCGCGGTGACGATGCCGTCGGCGGTGAACCCCGCGATGCGGTCGGTGATCACCTCGGTCCGCGGGTTGGCGATGGCGGGATAGTAGATGTCGGAGTTGAGGATTCGCTTGCAGCCGGCGCGATAGCTCGGGGTCAGGGCACGACGCAGGGCGCGGTCCTTCACGCTGCGCCGGATGTTCCACTGGCCCAGCAGCCGCCCGATCCGCAGCAGCCCGGGCTGCTTGGTCATGCCGAAGCCAACCACCTCGTGGGCCCAGTAGATGGCGAGCCGCGTCAGCGCCCGGGCACCGGGGACGTCGGTGAACACCTGCCGAAGCCAGTGCGGCAGAGCGTTGTTGGGCCGCGGCATCACCCACGGCGGGGTCCGCTGGTACACCTGCAGCTCCGCGACGTCGTCCACGATGGCCGGTACCAGCTGGATGGCGCTGGCACCCGTGCCGATCACGGCGACGCGCTTGCCGGTGACGTCGACGTCGTGGTCCCACCGGGCGGAGTGGAACGTGACCCCGCCGAAGTCCTCGATCCCCTCGAAATCGGGGGTCAGCGGGACGTGCAGGGCACCGGCTCCCGAGATCAGGAACTGGGCCACGTACTCGTCGCCGTCGGCGGTGACCACGTGCCACGCCGACTCGCCCTCGTCCCACCGGGCCCGCTCGACGTGGGCGCCGAACCGCACGTACCGCCGCAGGCCGTACTTGTCGGCGACGCCCCGGAGGTAGTCGAAGATCTCCGGTTGCAGCGACCACATGTGCTGCCAGTCGGCCTTCGGCTCGAAGGAGAACGAGTACATGTGCGACGGGATGTCGCAGGCGCAGCCCGGGTAGGTGTTGTCGCGCCAGGTGCCGCCGATGTCGTCGGCCTTCTCGAGGATGAGGAAGTCGACGTTCTGCCGCTGCAGGGCGATGGCCATGCCGAGTCCGGAGAAGCCGGTGCCGATGATCAGTGCGCGCGTCCGCACGGGTTCGCTGCGGACGGCTGCGCCGTCAGCCCGTTCGACGGTGTCGGTCATGCGCCGAGAATACCGGGACCCTGGGTACCGGATATCAGGCGACGGATTCGCTCCGCTGCACGCCCTCGTGCAGGGGCAGCTCGGGGTCGATCTTGATGCCGATCAGCTCGCAGGTGCCGTTGATGGACCCGAGCATGATCGTGGTCATGTAGCCGATGAACGACTCGGCGGGCATCCGGCGGGGGCTGTCGACCTGCGGCCCGAGCCACCAGTCCGTGGCCGCCGCCGCGGACCCGAACGTGGTGTAGGCCGCGAGTTCGATGGCGTTTCCGTCGAGTTCCATCTCGCGCAGTTCGTTGTTGAACATGCTGGCCATCGCCAGGGTGACCTCGCGGCCCTCGTTGAGCGCGCGCATGGTCGATTCGGTCTGCTCGGCGAAGCGGCCCTGGATCAGGAAGCGGCACACGTTCGGATGCTCGTCGACGAGCAGCACGTACTGCTCGACACTGCGCCGGATCACCTCGCGCGCAGGGTCGGTCGCGATGTCGATGTGCGGGAAGATCGCCGCCCACAACATGTCCCGCAGCCGTTCGCCGATCGCCTGGAAGAGATCCGACTTGTCGGTGAAGTGGCGGTAGATCTTCGGTTTGGCGGTGCCCGCCTCCTCGGCGATCTCGCGCAGGCTGACCTCCGGACCGAGCCGGTCGATGGCCCGGAATGCGGCGTCGACGATCTCCGCCCGGACCTTCTTGCGGTGCTCACGCCAGCGCTCGCTGCGCGCGTCGACCTTCACCCCCGGCTGGGGCGCCGGACGAGGTATCGACGGTCTGCGCACGGATTTACTGTACCCGCTGGTACCACCTCGACCGGCGGACCGCTGACCTGCGGGTTCCGCCGTGTCGGCGCGGCCACCGGGACCAGGTCGAGGCACACGTGCTCGGCCACCGGCTCGAACCCGATCCTGCGGTACACCCCGGTCGACACCGGATTGGCGGCGTCGGCGAACAGCACCACGTCCCGGGCGCCGCGGTGGAGGGCGTCGTCGACGGCCGCCGCCGTCACCGCGGCGGCGTACCCGTGGCCACGGTGCTCGGGTGGCGTGTAGACCGGACCGATCCGCGACACCCCGACGGCGGGGGCGTGCACGCGCGCCATCGACACCGCGACGCCGTCGACCGTCCACAGCACGACGCGGCCGTTCGCGGCCAGGACGTCACGCAGGTAGTCCGCGCGCGCCGGCGGGTCGGCCGGCTCGCCGAACACGTCGGCGAAGAAGCCGTCGAGCCAGGTGGTGACGAGGCCGTGATCGACCCCGACCAGCGGCCGCGCCTCTCCCGCCACCCCGGTCGGTCGGCGCAGCACGTCCAGTCGGTGCAGCACGTCGACCCGCGTCTCGACGACACGTCGACCCGTCGCTCCCCGCCAGGCGTCGGCGAAGGCCGCGGCCGATGAACGATGCCCACGCACCGAGGCGATCTCGTCGGCGGCCAGCTCGACCGCGACGTCCTCGGCGAGACGGACGCTGAGTCCGCCGACGAACAGACAACCGTCACCGCCCTGCACCGCAGCGCCGACGACGCCGACACGGTGCGCCGACGCGAGGATCCGGCTGCGGGGCCACGGCGACTGACGGAGAGCCGTCAACTCACTGGTGAAGTGGACGGGGTTGCGGCGGTACACCCATCGCACCACCGAGGCGAACTCGGCGGGCGACTCGTACCGGCGGACGTCCATGACGTCGAGCGTGATCCATCCGGCGGTCGATCTCCACCGATTTTCCGCCCGCCCAGCGTGACGTCAGTCCGGGATGGCGGCGCGGGTCCCCGTGGCGACCGTCAACAGCATCACCGAGTCCTCCAGGGCGTCCACGTTGTGTCGCTCGAGCGGCAGGATCAGGAAGTCGTCCTCCTCGCACTCGATGGCCTCGGCGTCGTCCGCCGTGGTCGCGACGCGCACGCGCCCACGGAGCAGCAGCAGGGTCGCCTCGCCCGGGCTCTCGTGATCGTCGAGGCGCTTGCCCTCGACCACCGCGATCAGGGTCTGGCGCAGTTCGTGCTCGTGTCCGCCGTAGACGGTGCGCGCCGAACGCCCGGCGTGGGCGGTTCGGGCGGTCTCCAGTTGATCGTCGGCCAGCACCGTCAGCGACAACGTATCCATGGCCGGTCGCCTACCCGCGCTCGCGGACGCGAAACGGGCCGGTCAGCGTCGGCCGCGCTTGGTCGGACCCGGCGTCCGCGCGACCTTTCCCGCGGCGGCGCGCGCGGCCTGCTTCGCCAGCGTCTTCTCCCGTGCGGTGCGCTTCGGCGCCGGCTCGGCGCGGCCGCGCGACGAACTGGGCTTGCGTCCGCGCACGATGCCGATGAACTCCTCCACCAGTTCCGGTTGCTCGCCGTCGGGAATCGCCAGCGCGACGGGGCAGTTGGGTGCGTCGGCGATCGGGCGGTACACCAGGTCCCTGCGGTGGTGCAGCCGCGCCAGCGACTGCGGGACGATGAGCGCCCCGGTCCCGGCGGCGGCGAGTTCCATTGCCTCCCCCGTGGTCGCGGGCCGGTACTCGACCATCACGCCGGGTGCGGCAGTCCAGGACACGACGTCGTCGAGCGGGAGCAGGACGGGCTGGTCGCGGAGGTCCGCGGCGGCGACCTCGTCGGCGGCGCCGAACAGGTGGTCGGTGGGCACCACGACGACCGTCGTCTCCTCGTACAGTCCGATCACTGCGATCCCCGACACGGCGGCCGGCGGCCGGAGTAGGGCGACGTCGACGGTGCCGTCCCGCACCGCGTCGACCGCGTCCGCGGCGGCCATCGGATGCAGCCGTAGCGGGACCTCGGGATGGCGTTCCGCCCAGGTCCGCGCCCACTTGGCGGGCGTCACGCCGGGGACGTATCCGACGGTGAGGCAGGACGGGGTCACCGCCTCAGGCTACCGATAGGCTCATGCCATGAGCAGGCCGAACGCACAGTCCATGAAACCCGCCACGGCGGCGAAGAAGCTGGACGTGTACCTGCCGGCGACACCGGCGGAGTTCCAGGAGAACGCGATCACCCGCTCCGATCTGGCTGCGCTGCAGGCCGATCCGCCGCAGTGGCTCAAGGACCTCCGCAAGGACGGGCCACACCCCAAGAACCTCGTCGCGGCCAAGCTCAGCATCTCGATCGCCGGCCTCGCGCGCGGCGGCGTCACCGAGGCGCTCACCACCGAGCAGATCGCCCAGCTGCTCGAGGAGATGCCGGAGTGGCTGGTCGCCGAACGCGAGAACTACCAGGCCGTGCTGCGCGAGGAGCGGCGCCTCAAGGCGTTGCACGAGGACCGGGCCCGCGAGGGCTGACCGACCGTGCCCCTCAGCGGAAGAAGATGTCGCTGAGACGGTCGAAGAAACGATCGACGCCGCGCTCCAGCCGACTACCCCGGGCCCACTTCTCCCAGGCGTAGATCGAGCCGAACAGCGCGGCGACGATCCCGAGCACCAGCGCGGTGACGAGGACGACCTCGACGGTTGTAGTCAACTGACTACAACATGCAGCTGACGCAACCCTCCACCTCAGTCCCCTCCAACGCCATCTGGCGCAGGCGGATGTAGTACAGCGTCTTGATGCCCTTGCGCCACGCGTAGATCTGCGCCTTGTTCACGTCGCGCGTGCTGGCGGTGTCCTTGAAGAACAGCGTCAGCGACAGGCCCTGATCCACGTGCTGGGTGGCCGCGGCGTAGGTGTCGATGATCTTCTCGTAGCCGATCTCGTACGCGTCCTGGTAGTACTCCAGGTTGTCGTTGGTGAGGTACGGCGCCGGGTAGTAGACGCGGCCGATCTTGCCTTCCTTGCGGATCTCGATCTTCGACGCGACGGGGTGGATCGACGACGTCGAGTGGTTGATGTAGGAGATCGAGCCGGTGGGCGGGACGGCCTGCAGGTTCTGGTTGTAGATGCCGTGCGTCTGCACCGACTCCTTCAACCGCTTCCAGTCCTCCTGCGTGGGGATGCGAATGTCGGCGTCGGCGAACAGTTCCCGCACGCGCTCGGTCGCCGGCTCCCACACCTGGTCGGTGTACTTGTCGAAGAACTCGCCGGACTTGTACTTGGAGCGCTCGAAGCCGCCGAACGCCGTACCCCGCTCGATCGCGATCCGGTTGCTGGCACGCAGCGCGTGGTACAGCACCGTGTAGAAGTACATGTTGGTGAAGTCGATGCCCTCGTCGGAGCCGTACATGATCCGCTCGCGGGCGAGGTAGCCGTGCAGGTTCATCTGACCCAGGCCGATGGCGTGGGAGTCGTTGTTGCCCTGCTCGATCGACGGCACCGACCAGATGTGCGTCTGATCGCTGACCGCGGTCAACCCGCGGATCGACGTCTCGATGGTCTGCGCGAAGTCCGGTGAGTCCATGGCCTTCGCGATGTTCAGCGAGCCGAGGTTGCAGGAAATGTCCTTGCCCACCTTGGCGTAGCTCAGGTCCTCGTTGAACAGCGACGGCGTGGACACCTGCAGGATCTCCGAGCACAGGTTGCTGTGGGTGATCTTGCCCTCGATCGGGTTCGACCGGTTCACGGTGTCCTCGTACATGATGTACGGGTAGCCCGACTCGAACTGCAGCTCGGCGAGGGTCTGGAAGAACTCGCGCGCCTTGATCTTCGTCTTGCGGATCCGCGCGTCGTCGACCATCTCGTAGTACTTCTCGGTGATGGAGACGTCGGCGAACGGCACGCCGTAGACGCGTTCGACGTCGTACGGCGAGAACAGGTACATGTCCTCGTTGCGCTTGGCCAGCTCGAAGGTGATGTCCGGGATCACGACGCCCAGCGACAGCGTCTTGATGCGGATCTTCTCGTCGGCGTTCTCGCGCTTGGTGTCGAGGAACCGGTAGATGTCGGGGTGGTGCGCCTGCAGGTACACCGCACCGGCACCCTGGCGGGCGCCGAGCTGGTTGGCGTAGGAGAACGAGTCCTCGAGCAGCTTCATGATCGGGATGACGCCCGAACTCTGGTTCTCGATGTTCTTGATCGGCGCGCCGTGCTCACGGATGTTGCTCAGCAGCAACGCAACTCCGCCGCCGCGCTTGGACAGCTGCAGCGCCGAGTTGATGGAGCGTCCGATCGACTCCATGTTGTCCTCGATGCGGAGCAGGAAGCACGACACGGGCTCGCCGCGCTGCTTCTTGCCCGAGTTGAGGAATGTCGGGGTGGCCGGCTGGAACCGGCCGTCGATGATCTCGTCGACGAGTCGCTCGGCGAGCACGGTGTCGCCGGCGGCCAGCGTCAGCGCGACCATGACCACGCGGTCCTCGAAGCGCTCGAGGTAGCGCTTCCCGTCGAACGTCTTCAGCGTGTACGAGGTGTAGTACTTGAACGCGCCGAGGAACGTTGGGAAGCGGAACTTCTTGGCGAAGGCGCGGTCGATCAGCGTCTTGACGAAGTTGCGGCTGTACTGGTCGAGCACCTCGCGCTCGTAGTAGTTCTCCTTGACCAGGTAGTCGAGCTTCTCGTCCTGGTTGTGGAAGAACACCGTGTTCTGGTTGACGTGCTGCAGGAAGTACTGGTTGGCGGCTTCCCGATCCTTGTCGAACTGGATCTTGCCGTCCTTGTCGTACAAGTTCAGCATCGCGTTGAGCGCGTGATAGTCCGTCTCGCCCGGAAGAGCGTGGACTCCGGTGGTTACAGGTTCTGCAGTGACGGTTGGTGACACGTCTGGTCCTTCCAGAAGTCGGCAAGCCCCGCTCGGACGGCGAAGACGTCGTCCGTGGTGCCCATGAGTTCGAAGCGATAGAGGTAGGGGACGCCGCACTTGCGTGAGACGACGTCGCCGGCGTAGCCGAATTCGGCGCCGAAGTTGCTGTTGCCCGCGGCGATGACGCCGCGGATCAGCGATCGGTTGTGTTCGTTGTTGAGGAAGGCGATCACCTGCTTGGGGACGTATCCCCCAGCCTCGGGATCGGGACCGTTCGCGTGCCCGCCGCCGTAGGTGGGCAACACCAGCACGTAGGGCTCGTGGACCTCGATGCGCTCGCGCAACGGGATGCGGATCGCGGGCAGTTCCAGCTTCTCGACGAAGCGGAGCGTGTTCTCCGAGACGCTGGAGAAGTAGACCAGACCGGCCATGGCTTCCCGTTCCCCCTCCGCGCGTCTACCCCGGTCGCTAGGCCGTGACCGCGGCGGCGCCGACGAGGCTCTTGATGCGGTCCGGACGGAAGCCCGACCAGTGCTCGTTGCCCGCCACGACGACCGGTGCCTGCAGGTAGCCCAGGGCCATGACGTAGTCACGGGCATCGGCGTCGACGCTGATGTCGATGACGTCGTACTCGACGCCCGCCTTGTCGAGCGCCTTGTAAGTGGCGTTGCACTGGACGCATGCCGGCTTCGTGTACACGGTGACGCTCATCTTGGTGCAACTCCTTCACGTACGGGATCGACTGGCTACTGCTTCCCACTGTGTTTCAGCGAGCCGATGGCCTCTGAAATTCCTTCGATCCACGGGCGAGCGGAGCGTCTGATCCATCCGGGTCGATGACCCGAGATCGTGCGGATTGGGCGCTCCGGCCGACCTCTGAAGCGGTGGGAACCGTTGGGGCCTGTCGGTTCGCAGAACACTACACCTAGTGGCCGACGATCGATACGGATACAAGATGTTCTGAACGACATTCATGGAATTCCCTGGTGACGAGTGGAACCGACGGCGTTTCCCCGGCGTGTCGCACGTCACACGACGAGCGTGTCGGGCCAACGCGTCGTGTCTACCACCGGCCACCGACACGCTCCGGCACCCGACGGGACAGACAGCAAAGCCGCCGACAGGCCCTGACGTGGGCCCATCGGCGGCTTGGCTCAGACGTGGGTCAGCCGACCTCGGCGACCAGCTTCTCGACCGCCTCGCGCACGTTGGCCGCGACCTCGGCGTTCTCCCGCGGGTGCTTGCCGTCGAACGTCGCCGACGGGATGGAGAGCTTCACGTCCTCGATGACGTTGGGCCCGGCGATGCCGAACGACTTGCGGGTCTCGTCGTGCGCCCAGACCCCGCCGTACTGGCCGAGTGCCGAGCCGATCACGACAGCCGGCTTGCCGTTGAGCGCGCCGTTTCCGTAGGGACGCGAGAGCCAGTCGATGGCGTTCTTGAGCACGCCGGGGATGCTGCCGTTGTACTCGGGCGTGACGACGAGCGCCGCGTCGGCGTCGGCGGCCGCGGAACGCAGCGCACGCACCGGCTCGGCGACGTCACCGTTGTCGTCGTCCTCGTTGTAGAAGGGCAGCTCACCGAGGCGGTCGAACAGCTCGACCGAGACGCCCTCGGGCGCCACCTCCGCGGCCAGCTCGGCCAGCTGCCGGTTCACCGATTCCTTGCGGAGGCTGCCCAGCAGGACCACTACCTTGACGTTCGACATTCTCAAATCCCTTTCCTCGAGTCCCCGTGATGCTTGCACAGTTTAACCGGACCGTGGTCCGAATCATTCCCGCTGAGTTAAAGTACAGGTGTGGCCGGCATCGATGACACAGGCGGGTTCGTCGGGCTTTCGGTCACCGATGCCGGACCGTCGGAACGTGGCGACGCCGCCCGCAACCGCGCGCTGCTGCTCGATGCGGCCCGGCGCCTCATCTCCGAACGCGGGACCACCGCGGTCACCATGGACGACGTCGCCACCGCCGCGGGCGTCGGCAAGGGCACGCTGTTCCGCCGCTTCGGCAGCCGGTCCGGGCTGATGATCGTCCTGCTCGACGAGGACGAGAAGGAACAGCAGCAGGCGTTCATGTTCGGTCCGCCGCCGCTCGGACCGGGCGCCCCGCCGCTCGACCGTCTCATCGCCTACGGCCACGAGCGGCTGAGCTTCGTCTGGAACCACCGGGCGCTGCTCAGCGACGCGGGCCGCGACCCGCAGACGCGCTTCAACGCGCCCTCCACGCTGCACCACGTCCACGTCCGGATGCTGCTCGCCGCGGCGGGCACCACCGGTGACCTCGACGCGCAGACCCATGCGCTGCTCGCACTGCTCGACGCCGAGTACGTCACCCACCAGATCGTCGATCTCGACCGCAGCCTCGAGGACCAGGGCCGAGGGTGGGACGACGTCGTCGGCAAGCTGTGCGGTAGGTGACCTGATGTGGGTCCTGCACGTCGACCTCGACCAGTTCCTGGCGTCGGTCGAACTGCGCAGGCACCCGGAACTGGTGGGGCTCCCGGTCATCGTCGGGGGCAGCGGCGATCCCACCGAACCGCGCAAGGTGGTGACGTGCGCGTCCTACGAGGCCCGTGAGTTCGGCGTGCACGCGGGCATGCCGCTGCGCGCCGCCGCCCGCAAGTGCCCCGACGCCACGTTCCTGCCGTCGGACACCGCTGCCTACGACGAGGCCTCCGACCAGGTGATGACCCTGCTTCGCGACCTCGGCCACCCGGTCGAGGTGTGGGGCTGGGACGAGGCGTACGTCGGTGCCGACGACCCGGACGGCACGGTGGACCCCGTCGCGCTCGCCGAACGGATCCGCGAGGTGATCGCCGCCGAGACCGGGCTGTCGTGTTCGGTGGGGATCAGCGACAACAAGCAGCGCGCCAAGGTGGCGACGGGCTTCGGCAAGCCGGGTGGCGTGTTCACGCTCACCGACGAGAACTGGATGCCGGTGATGGGCGACCGCCCGGTGGACGCGCTGTGGGGCGTCGGCCCGAAGACCACCAAACGTCTTGCCGGACTGGGCATCACCACCGTCGCCGACCTCGCGGCCACCGACGCCACGCTGCTCACCGAGACGTTCGGTCCGTCGACCGGTCTCGGCATCCTGCTGCTGGCCAAGGGTGGCGGCGACGAGACCGTCAGCGCGCAGGAGTGGGTGCCGCGGTCGCGCAGCCACGTCGTCACGTTCCCCACCGACCTGACCGACCGCACGGAGATGGACGAGGCGGTCCGGTTGCTCGCGGTGCGCACGCTCACCGAGGTCGTCGCCCAGGGCCGCGTGGTGACCCGGGTGGCGGTGACGGTGCGCACCACGACGTTCTTCACCCGGACCAAGATCCGCACGCTGCCCGCACCGGGCGTCGCCGAGGACGTGATCGTCGAGACGGCGCTCGCCGTGCTCGACCGCTTCGACCTGGACCGCCCGGTGCGACTGCTGGGCGTCCGGCTCGAACTCGCGATGCCCGACGACGGCGTCGGTACCGGACGTTAGCGTCGGGTCGTGCTGCAGACCATCGCCGTCCGGGGCTACCGCTCGCTGCGCGACCTCGTCATGCCGCTGTCCCGACTGACCGTCGTCACGGGCGCCAACGGCACCGGCAAGTCGTCGGTGTACCGGGCGCTCGGGCTGCTCGCCGACTGCGCGCGCAACGAGGTGATCGGGTCGCTCGCCCGCGAGGGTGGCCTCCAGTCGGTGCTGTGGGCGGGGCCGGAGACCCTGGGCGGCGCACGGCGCACCGGACGGGCCGAGGGCACCACGCGGACGCGGCCCGTGTCACTCGAGATGGGCTTCGCCTCCGACGACTTCGGCTACCTGATCGATCTCGGCCTGCCGAAGGACGCGGGTCCGCGCTCGCTGTTCGCCCGCGATCCGGAGATCAAGCGGGAGGCCGTCTTCGCGGGTCCGCGGCTGCGACCCAGCGCCACGCTGGTGTCGCGCGGCGCCGCGTACGCCGAGGTGGCCGCCGAGTCCGGCCGCGGCTTCGACGAACTCACCCGCTCGCTGCCCGCCTACCGCAGCGTGCTGGCCGAGTACGCGCACGCGAGCGCGCTACCCGAACTCGCCGCGGTGCGAGACCGGTTGCGCGGGTGGCGTTTCTACGACGGCTTCCGGGTCGACGCCCGGGCGCCTGCGCGCCAGCCGCGGGTGGGCACGCGCACGCCCGTCCTCGCCGACGACGGGGCGGACCTGGCCGCGGCAGTCCAGACGATCGTCGAGGTCGGGTTCGAGGACCTGTCCCGCGCCGTGTCCGACGCCTTCGACGGTGCGACGCTGTCGGTGGCGGTCAACGACGGACTCTTCGAGCTGCTGCTGCACCAGAGGGGCATGCTCCGTCCGCTGCGCACCGCCGAGCTGTCGGACGGCACCCTGCGGTTCCTGCTCTGGGGCGCAGCGCTTCTCGGCCCGTCGCCGCCGCCGCTGATGGTGCTCAACGAGCCCGAGACGTCGCTGCATCCCGACCTGATCGCCCCGCTGGCGGCGATGATCCGGTCGGCCGCCGCCACCACCCAGGTGGTGGTGGTCACGCACTCGGCGTCCATGCGCGCTCACCTCGCCGAGGCGGGTGCGGCGGAGATCGAGTTGCACAAGGACTGGGGTGAGACCCGGATCAGCGGCCAGACGACCCTGACGGCGCCGCCGTGGGACTGGGGCAGCCGCTGACCGTCAGGCCGACTTCTTCGACGGTCGCAGCGCACGGGTGAAGATGACGTTGACCTGCCGCATCGCCACGCTGTAGGGCCACCAGGCCACGCGCTTGAACATGTAGAGCGCGCGGATGTCCGGCGAGGTGTAGATCAGGTACCGGTTGCGCGTCACACCGCGCAGGATCCGGTCGGCCACGTGCTCGGGCGACACGGCGTGCCCGCCGAACCGGTCCACCCACTTGCTCACCTGCGGGTGGTCGCGGTCCACGCCGGCGATCTCGACGGTCTGCACCAGCGGCGTCTTGACCGCACCCGGGACCACCAGCGAGACGCCGATGCGGTGGCGGGCCAGGTCGAAGCGCAGGACCTCGCTCACACCGCGGAGGCCGTACTTGCTCGCGCTGTAGGCGGCGTGCCAGGGCAGCGCGACCAGACCGGCCGCCGACGACACGTTGACGAGGTGCCCGCCGCGCTTGGCCGCGACCATCGGCGGGACGAAGCACTCGATGACGTGGATCGGGCCCATCAGGTTGACCGACACCATGGTTTCCCAGTGCCGGTGCTCGAGCGTGCTGACGGTGCCCCAGGCGGAGACGCCGGCGATGTTCATCACGACGTCCATCGCCGGGTGGGCGGCGTGGATGTCGGCAGCGAACGCGGCGACCTGCTCGTAGTCCGAGACGTCGAGCGCGCGGTGGGCGCTGACCTTGGCGCCGAGCGCCTGGGCGTCGGCCACGGTCTCGGCCAGACCTTCGGCGTTCCGGTCGGTGAGGAACAGTTCGGCGCCCTCGGACGCCAACCGCAGCGCCGTCGCGCGTCCGATGCCGCTGGCTGCTCCGGTCAGGAAGCACCGTGTGCCCGCATATCCGTTGCGCTGTGCCATGGAGTGGACCCTACCGGCGGACCTCAGCGGTCCTGGCCGCCCCACAGCGCCCCGCCCCAGAGTGCGTTGAGCCACAGCCGCTCGACCACGTCGACCGCGCGTACCGGGTCGGCGTCGCGGCCGACGAAGCCGGTGTCGTGCGACAGCGTCATCGCGGTCGTCGCGGTGAGCATGCGGACCAGCGCGGGCAGGTCGTCGGTGATGGGCCGGGCTCCGGAGTCCTGTCGGACGAGCCCGACGATCTTCTCGATCACGGTGTCCTCGAAGTCGTTCATGATCTCGCGGATCTGCCCGTCGGTGTTCTGCGCCAGCGTGAAGGCACGCATCACCGGGTCCCGGCTGCCGAACACCGCGGCGGCACTGCCGACCATGCGCTTGGCGAACTCGGCGGGCGTCTCGCCGGCGTCTCGCGGCGCGTAGTCGTGGGTCAGCGTCTCGAGTTCGTCCATGGCCTCGGCAACGATCACCGCGAGCACCGCGTACTTGGAGTCGAAGTAGAAGTAGAAGCCCGACCGCGCGACGCCGGCGCGCTCGCTGATCATGCTCACCGACAGGTCGGCGAAGGACTTGACCTCGAGGAGTTCGCGGACGGCGGTGATGATGGCCTCGCGCTGCCGGTCGCCGCGACTGCGGCGGCTGGCACCGCCGGCGGGGATCGGATCGGCGCTCATGGACGACAACCTTTGCACCGCGGCTCGCCCGGGACAAACTTGACAGGCGTCAAGTCGCATCGGCAGGATGGCCAGCAAGTGAGATCGACCACACGAACTCAGCCCAGGAGAATCATGGCGACCATCAACACCCCGGAGTATCTGCTCGGCGAGGCAAAGCGACGCCTCACCCCCTCGATCAACAACTTCCCGGGGATGGGTGCCATCGAGAAGCGCCTGCGGGCCAAGGAGTGGGACCAGTACGTCCTGGCCGAGCCGCCTCCGGGCAGTGGCCTCAAGCCCGTCCTCGGCGACGCCGGCCTGCCGGTGCTCGGCCACATGATCGAGACGTTCCGCGGTGGCCCCGAGTACGCGCTCGACATCTACCGCAAGCACGGACCGGTGCACTACACGCACTCGGCGGCGCTGCCCGCGGTCACGGCGCTGGGCCCGGACGCCACGCAGACGGTGTTCTCCAACCGCAACAAGGACTACTCGCAGCAGGGCTGGCACCCGGTCATCGGCCCGTTCTTCAACCGCGGCCTCATGATGCTCGACTTCGAGGAACACATGTTCCACCGGCGCATCATGCAGGAGGCGTTCATCCGCAGCCGGCTCACCGGGTACGTCGAGCACATCGACCGGGTGGCATCGGACGTCGTGAGCAACGACTGGGTGGCCAACGACTCGCGCTTCCTCTTCTATCCCGCCGTGAAGGAACTCACCCTCGACATCGCGTCGGTGGTGTTCATGGGCCACGAGCACGGCGGCGACAGGGAGTTGGTCACGAAGGTCAACGACGCCTTCACGATGACCACCCGCGCGGGCGGGGCGATCATCCGCACACCCGTGCCGCCGTTCAAGTGGTGGCGCGGTCTGCAGGCCCGCAAGGTGCTCGACGACTACTTCGTCGCCCGGGTGAAGGAGAAGCGCGGCGCCGACGGCACCGACATGCTCAGCGTGCTGTGCCACACCGAGGACGAGGACGGGAACGCGTTCTCCGACGAGGACATCGTCAACCACATGATCTTCCTGATGATGGCCGCACACGACACCTCCACGTCGACGCTGACGACCATGGCCTACAACCTGGCCGCCAACCCCGAGTGGCAGGACCGGGTACGCGACGAGTCCGACCGCCTCGGCGACGGTCCGCTCGACATCGACGCGCTCGAGAAGCTCGAGACCCTCGACCTCGTCATGAACGAGTCGCTGCGCCTGGTGACGCCGCTGCCGTTCAACGTGCGAATGACGGTGCGCGACACCGATCTCTGCGGCTTCCACATCCCCGCCAACACATCGGTGATCACGTGGCCGTCGATGAACCACCACCTGCCGGAACTGTGGACCGATCCGGAGAAGTTCGACCCGGCGCGCTTCGCCGAGCCGCGCAACGAGCACAAGCAGCACCGGTACGCGTTCGCGCCGTTCGGCGGCGGCGCCCACAAGTGCATCGGCATGGTGTTCGGCCAGCTCGAGATCAAGACCGTCATGCACCGCCTGCTGCGCAAGTACCGCCTCGAACTGGCCCGGCCGGGATACAAGGCGCACTGGGACTACGGCGGCATGCCCATCCCCATGGACGGCATGCCCATCGTCCTGCGCCCGCTGCGCTGACCGTGACACGGGCGGAGAAGCTGGCCGACGCGGGCATCGTCGCCCTGGCGGGCATGCGGATCGGGATCGGCGCACTGGCCTGGGCCAGGCCGGATCTCGCGTCCACGCTGTTCGGCTTCCCGGCGCCCGACGATCAGGGCCGCTACCTGTGGCGGCTGTTCGGCGTCCGCGACGTCGCGGTCGGCCTCGGCACGGTCGCCAGTTCCGGTGAGCGCCGCCGCATCTGGGCGCGGGTCGGGCTGGCGTGCGACGTCGCCGACGGCGCGGCCGGCGCGCTCGGGCGGGCCGGCGTCTCCCGGTCCAGCGCGGCCGCGATGACCGGTGTGCCCGCGGCCGCGGTGGGCTTCGGGGCGTGGGCGCTGCGGCCACGCCGCTGAGTCAGGTCCCGCGCACCACGATGCGGTGGCGCGGCCAGGAGTAGTTGGCGTACCCCTTCGGGTTCCACAGCGCGGCGGCCGATTCCGACTGCAGGGCGCCGGTGTCGTCCCAGGCCCTGGCGACGACGTCGAGGTTCCCGGCCACCGCGTCGACGGTCGACGTCCACAACCGCCAGGCCCAGGGACCGCGACTCGGCGACAGGTCCGCGGCTCGCCAGGTGATCCCGCCGTCGGCGGAGACGTCGACCCGCGCGATCTCGCGATCGTCGCCGGCGAGCGCGTACCCCGTGACCGCGATGGGCCCGGCGGGCAGCACAGCGCCGTCGGCCGGGGACAGGATCGCCGAGTTCAGGCCGATCGACGACAGCGCGATCCCCTCGGCGGCGTCGGCGGGATCGGCGTCGGCAGGCAGCAGCCGATAGGCATGGGCCTGGAAGTAGTTGTCGGACGGCCCGTTTCGCACGGTCACCCGGTTCACCCACTTGACGCTGCGCGCGCCGATGAACCCGGGCACGACGACCCGTACCGGCCCACCGTGCAGACGGGGCAGCGGCTCGCCGTTCATCTCCCACGCCAGCAGGACCTCCCCGGAGAGCGCCTTGCGCAGCGGTATCGAACCGCCGTAGGCCTGCGCGGGAGTCGCATCGGCGGCGACGTCGGGCGCGGTGAACTCCACGTGCAGTCCCGCGCCGTCACCGACACCGGCCGCAGCGAGGACGTCGGCGAGGCGGACGCCGCCCCACCGGGCCGTGGACGTCGCACCCGGGCCCCACGGATCCTCCCCGGGAATCGGCCGGATCGCGACGAACTCCTCGCGCCGGTTGCCCGCGCACTGCAGCGTCGCGGTCACCTCGTACCGGGCGAAGTCGGACACCAGCCGGTCGAACGCGAGGTCGAGGACGTCGGTGACGAGTCCGTCGACGGTGAGCCGCCAGTCGTCCGTCGCGACGTCCGGGACGGGACCGTGGTTGCGGCTGTAGAACGCCTCGATCGGCGTGATCTCGTGCCCGGCGAGCGCGGCCGGTTCCGGTTCGGCGTTGAACGGGGCCGTCTCCCGGACCACCGTGTCGGGCCGCTTGCCCCATTCCTGCGCCGATGCCATAGCCGCCCATTGTGCTGCCCGCCCCCTCCCGGCGACGCATTGCACTCGTGCAGATCGCAATCGGCCACGCCCCGGGTTTGCGATCAGCGCGCGCACAACCCTTGCCCGCGGCGCGGCGGTAGGGCTATGTGGACTGACGTGACCACCACCGACACCTCCGCGGACGCCGGAACGGCGGCCGAGCCGCCGACCAACCTGCGCACCCCCCTGCTCGCGAGCCTCGTCGGCACCACCATCGAGTGGTACGACTTCTTCCTGTACGCGACGGCCGCGAGCCTGGTGTTCAACCGCGCCTTCTTCCCCGACCAGAGTTCACTGGTCGGCACGCTCCTGTCGTTCGCGACGTTCGCGGTGGGCTTCGTCGTCCGCCCGATCGGCGGCTTCGTGTTCGGGCACATCGGCGACCGCATCGGCCGCAAGCGCACGCTGGCCGCCACGATGCTGCTGATGGGCGGCGCCACCGCGCTGATGGGCGTGCTGCCCACCGCCGCGCAGATCGGCGTCCTCGCGCCGATCCTGCTGCTGCTGTTGCGCATCGTGCAGGGCTTCGCGCTCGGCGGCGAATGGGCGGGCGCGGTGCTGCTCGCCGTCGAGCACGCCCCGCCCACACGACGCGGCCTGTTCGGCAGCATCCCGCAGGTCGGCCTGGCGCTGGGGCTGGCGCTGGGCACCGGCGTGTTCGCGCTGCTGCAAGTCGTGATGACCGACGAGGCGTTCCTCGCCTACGGCTGGCGGATCGCGTTCCTGGGCAGCATCGCCCTGGTGATCGTCGGGGTCGTGGTGCGCCTCAAGGCCACCGAGACGCCCGAGTTCGAGAAGGTGCGCCGATCCGGCGAGACGTCGACCGTGCCGGTGCGGGAGGTGTTCCGTCCGCCGGCGCTGCGGTCGACGGTGCTCGGCATGCTGTCGCGCTGGGGCGAGGGCGCGGCGTTCAACACGTGGGGCGTGTTCGCGATCTCGTACGCCACCGGCACCCTGCACCTGGCCAAGGTGCCGACGCTGGTGGTGGTGACGGTGGCGGCGCTGCTGATGGCGGCGCTGCTGCCGGTGTCGGGTCTGCTGGCCGACCGCTTCGGACCGAGACGGGTGTACGCCAGCGGCATCGCGGCCTACGGCCTGCTGGTGTTCCCGGTGTTCGCGCTGTTCTCCGTCGGCAACCTCACCGCGTACGCGATCGGCATGATCCTGGTGTTCGGCGTCGTCCACGCCTGGTTCTACGGTGCGCAGGGCACGCTCTACGCGTCGCTGTTCCCCACCCGCATCCGCTACACCGGGCTGTCGACGGTGTATCAGCTGTCGGGCGTATACGCGTCGGGGCTGACGCCGCTGATCCTGACGGCGCTGATCGCCGCGACGGGCGGTTCACCGTGGCTGGCGTGCGGCTACCTGGTGCTCACCGCCGCGATCAGCGTGGCGGCGACGCTCGCCTTGAAGCCGCTCGACGAGCGTCAGCCGGCGTAGAGCCGGTTGGCGCACGCGATGATCGCGCGCAGTGCGGAGTCGGTCGCGTCGTCGGCGAGTCCCATCGCCCAGCTCTCGTGGAAGCCGTCGGTGCCGCGCACGTAGGTCGCGGTGGCCCCGTCGGCGGGGAGCTGGTGGAACTCGCACAGTTCGACGGCGATCCCGCGCTCGTGCAGCATCGCGGTCAGCGCGCCGATCGGTCCGCCGGCCGATGCCCTCGAGGTGCCGATGCGGTCTCCGACGGCGATCGTGGCCTGGTAGTGGCGGGCCTGCGGGCCGATCCGGCCGCCGGGGCGCTCGGCGTCGGTGCACTCCCAGTTGCCGAGCCGCAGCGGGCCGGACGTGGGTGCGTAGGTCTCGCGGAACGCGTCGAACGTCATCGAGCCGGCCTCCTCGCGAAGGCCTCGCGGCAGCGACCCGGGAATCCGAGCCGCAGTCGTCGGGGCCTCGGTGGATGGTGAGTGGGCGCTGAACGCCGCAGATGTGGAGAGCACGTGCCGGTCTTCTCTGTGAACGAGGAAGCGACCGACGGTGAAGCGACCCACAGCGAGGGGTCGGTCTGGATCAGACCCCGCTGCGGGTGACTACTACGAGTCGCTTCGGCACGTTCGCGACTGTAGGCGCACTCGTGCCGCGGGTGCAACCGATTTCGGCGGGGTCTAGGGTTCATCGCCGATGACGCTGCAGTGGTGGGAGGTGGCGCTGCTCGTCGCGGCGGGCGTCGTCGGCGGCCTCGCCGGCAGCATCGCCGGGCTCGCGTCGGTGGCCACCTATCCCGCGCTGCTCCTGGTGGGTCTCCCGCCCGTCGCGGCGAACGTGACCAACACCGTCGCGCTGGTGTTCAACGGCGTCGGTTCGGTGTGGGGGTCGCGGCCCGAGCTGGTGGGACAGCGGGCCGTCCTGCTGCGGATGCTGCCGATGGCGGCGGTCGGCGGCCTCGCCGGGGCGGTGCTGCTGCTGTCCATCCCCTCGGAGGGCTTCGAGAAGGTCGTCCCGGTGCTGCTGGTGGCGTCGTCGGTGATCATCGCGCTGCCGCGCCGCGCCCGCGCCGCCGGTGCGAGGTCCCCGCACGCCGTGCTGATCGGCGTCGTGGTGTTCGTCGTCTGCGTGTACGGCGGGTTCTTCGGCGCGGCGGCGGGCGTGCTGCTGCTGGCACTGTTCCTACGCACCGGCAGCGCGTCGCTCGCCCACGCCAACGCGGTGAAGAACGTCGTCCTCGGGGTGGCCAACGGCGTTGCGGCACTGGTGTTCGTCGTCTTCGCGCCGGTGCACTGGGCGGCGATGCTCCCCATGGCCGTCGGCTGCCTCGTCGGTGCCCGACTCGGGCCGATCATCGTGCGGCGGGCGCCGGCGACCCCGCTGCGCATGGTCATCGCGGTGGCGGGCATCGCCCTGGCGGTCCGACTCGGTCTCGACGCCTACCGCTGACGGGTCAGCCGAACGGCTCGTCGCCGGCCGCGACCCGCGCACCGAGGTCGATCAGGTGAGCTGCCGACTCGTGCAGCCGCTCCCCCGCGTCCCGGCTCGCGCGGCCGGCGAGGAACCGCGACCACGTGCCCTCGATGACGATGCCGAGCTTGAAGCACGCCAGCGCGACGTACCAGTCGAGGCGGTCCGGACGGCGTCCGCCGGCGGCGACGTAGGCGTCCACCAACTCCGAACGGGTGGCCAGCCCGCCCAGCTTGGCGAGTGCGGAGCCGGCGTCGATGGTGTTGGGCTCGGTCGGCCAGCAGACCAGCATCCAGCCGAGGTCGAGCAGGGGGTCGCCGACCGTGCACATCTCCCAGTCGACGAAGGCCGCGAGTTCGGCCCGGTCGTGCCGCAGCAGGACGTTGTTGAGGTGGGCGTCGCCGTGCATGATGCCGGGCGGGCGATCGTCGGGCTGGTGGTCGCGCAGCCACCCGGCCAGGGCGTCGACGGCGGGCAGGGACGTGGGGTCGTAGTCGTCGTGCCGGTAGCTCTCGAGTAGGCCGAGGAACTGCGGGACCTGGCGGGCCAGAAACGATCCCGGCCGGCGCAGCTCCGCCAGCGGACTCCCCTCCCACGCCACGTTGCCCAGCTCGGCGAGGCCGGCCGCGTAGGACAGGCACACGTCGTGTCGCATCGTCGGGTGGTCGACGTAGGCCCGGGCCACCTCGTTGCCGGGGTTGAAGCCGTCGACCTCCTCCATCACGTAGAAGACGACGCCGAGCACGTCGAGGTCGTCGCAGCCGGCGATGAACTCGGGGTGCGGCACCGACGAACCGGCGAGCGTGCGCAGCACGGCGATCTCGCGCAGCATCGTCTTGTCACTGGTCGGCCGCGGGTGCAGCGGCGGCCTGCGCAGCACCATCGGCCTGTCGTCGATCCGCAGGTGCACCACGATGTTCTGGGTGCCTCCGGTCAGCGGTGCGACGTCGGACACGCTGGTGCCGAGCCCCGTCCGGCGCGCCCAGCGCTCGACCGCGCGGCGGGCGTCCTCGTCGAGCCCGGCCGGTTCGTCGGCCATCACAGACCGAACTGGTCGTCGATCACACCGAGCCAGATCTGCGCCGCGTCGATCGCGATCTTCTCGCTGATGAAGGCGTGCTGCGTGCCGGTGTAGACGTCGCGGAACGCCCGCTCCAGCCGGCTGCCCTCGCGGATCGCACTGGTGCCGGCCACCAGGTGCGCCCACTCCGCGCACTCGCGCGACACGTCGGTGGCGTACACCGCGGCGACGCGCATGTCGGCCCGCAGCGTCGGGGTGAGGTCGTCGCCCGCGGCCACCGCGGCCTCGGCGGTGGTGAACGCGTCGAGCACCAGCAGCCGCGCGGCGCGCCAGGCCGCGACGTGGTGGGCCAGACCCTTCTGGAACGTGGGACGGCTGGCCAGCGAGGCCATGTCGCTCATCCGGAACTTGGTGGCGGCCAGCTCGGTGACGTCGTCGAGCATGCCCTTGGCGACGCCCAGCGCCCAGGATGCGTGGCCCGCCGCGGTCACGGGCATCATCCCCATCCGGGTGGCCGGCGACGTGCCGCGTCGCGGTGCGCGCTCGAAGAGCGCGAACGTCCGGTGCTCGGGCACGAACACGTCGTCGACCGCGTAGTCGTAGGACCCGGTGGCCTTGAGCCCCTGCACGTGCCAGCCGTCCTTGAACTCGATCTCGTCGCGCGGGAGCACGGCGATCCGCATGTCGGGGATGCCGTCTCCGGCGAGGCGGATCTCGCCGTCGTCCATCGGCATGAAACCCGCCGCGACGTACTCGGCGTGACCGGTGCCGGAGCCGAAGCTCCAGGACCCCGTGAGGCGGTAGCCGCCGTCGACCGCAACGCCCTGCCCGTTCGGGAAGAACTGCCCGCCCATGGTGACGCGGTTGTCGTGCGCGGTGAACACCTCGTCGAAGCCGGCGTCGGGCAGGTAGGTCGCCGCCGCGAACGACGACGGCAGGTTGGCGATCCCGACCCAGCCGAACGAGCCGTCCTGCCATGCCATTTCGATCCAGGTCTCGATCATCTCGGCGAAGCCCGGCTCGCGGCCGCCCGCGGGCACCGGATTGAACGCCGACATCAGCCCCGACGACCACATCCCGTCGACGACGGCCGGGGTCAGCGTGCGGAGTCGTTCGCAGTCGGCGGCTTCGGCGCGCACGAGGTCCCGCATCCCGCGGGCCAGGTCGACGACGGGGGTGGGCTCGGCGAGGGTCTGGGCTTCGGTGACCATGCCTGACATGGTCGCCGGGACGGGGGTCGTCGCGCGGGAAAACGCGTCATCCCGCCGCCGCGCGTCAGTCCAGCAACCGCCGCGCCACGTTGGTGGTGACCAGGTCGAGCAGCTCGTCGCCGCGTCCCGCGAGGATCGTCCGAATGGCGTAGAGCGAGAAACCCTTCGCCTGCTCGACGGTGATCGCCGGCGGGATCGACAGCTCCTGACGAGCGGTCACGACGTCGACCACCGCGGGGCCGTCGTGGGCGAACGCGTCGGCGATCGCCTGTTCGAGGTCCTTCGGCTCCTCGACCCGGCGCCCGAACAGCCCCATCGCGCGGGCGACGGCGGCGAAGTCGGGGTTCACCAGGTCGGTGCCGAAGTTCACGATGCCCGCGGCCTTCATCTCCAGCTCGACGAAGTTGAGCGACGAGTTGTTGAACACGATGAGCTTCACGGGAAGTCGGTTCTGCATCAGCGTGATGAGTTCGCCGAAGCTCATCGCCAGACCGCCGTCACCGGCCAGCGCGACGACCTGCCGCTGCGGGTAGGCCGTCTGGGCGCCGATCGCATGGGGCAGCGCACAAGCCATCGTGCCGTGGTTGAACGACCCGACCAGCCGCCGGCGGCCGTTCATCCGCAGGTAGCGCGCCGCCCACACCACGGGCGATCCGACGTCGACGGTGAACACCGCGTCGTCGGTGGCCAACTGATTGACCAGTCCCGCAACGTATTCGGGCCGGATCGGGCTCTTGTCACGGTCGTTGACAGCGAGCGAGTCGAGGCTCGCCCTGGTCTTCGCGTAGTGGCGCAGCGAACGGTCGAGGTGCTCGCGACCGGTCTTCTGGGCCAGCAGCGGCCGCAGTGCGGCGATCGTGTCCGCGACGGTGCCCACCAGGCCGAGGTCGATCGGCGTCCGCCTGCCGAGGTGACTGCCGCGGACGTCGACCTGGATGACGCGGGCGTGGTCGGGGAAGAACTGCTGGTACGGGAAGTCGGTGCCGAGCATCAGCAGGGCGTCGGACTCCTTGATGGCCTTGTACCCCGACGAGAACCCGAGCAGCCCGGTCATGCCGACGTCGTGCGGGTTGTCGTATTCGATGAACTCCTTGCCGCGCAACGCATGAACGACGGGCGCGTTGAGCGTGCCGGCCAGTTCGACCAGGGCGTCATGCGCACCGGCCACCCCGGCGCCACCGAGGATCGTGACGCGCTGCGCGGAGTTGAGGATGTCGGCGGCCCGGCGCAGCGACTCGTCGTCGGGACGGATCACCGAGCGGGTGGCCTCGATCGCGTTCTGCAGCCAGCCGGACTCGCCCGCCTGGGCCAGGAACACCTCGCCGGGGATCACCACGACGGCCACGCCGTTCTCCTCGACGGCGGCACGCATCGCCATCTCGAGGATGCGCGGCGCCATCTCCGGCGTGCTGACCAGCTCGCAGTAGACGCTGCACTCACGGAACAGGTCCTGGGGGTGGGTCTCCTGGAAGTAGCCCGAGCCGATTTCCGAGCGCGGGATGTGCGCGGCGATCGCGAGGACCGGCACGCGGCTGCGCTGGGCGTCGAAGAGTCCGTTGATCAGGTGCAGGTTGCCCGGCCCGCAACTACCCGCGCACACCGCCAGCTTGCCCGTCAGTGCGGCGTCCGACGCCGCGGCGAACGCTGCGGTCTCCTCGTGCCGGACGTGCTCCCAGGACACGTCGTCGGACCGGCGGATCGCGTCGGTGAAGCCGTTCAGACTGTCGCCGGGCAGGCCGTAGACGTGGCGCACGCCGCTGCGCGCCAACGCCTCGATGACTCTGGTGGCGACGGTTGCCATGGACGGCCTCTTCCCCTGCGACGTCGGCGCATTCGTGCGCGCCGCGCGCCGGTCAGCGCGCCGGAGTCACCTTACTGATTTCGGCGCGATCCGCTCGTCGAACTACTTCGGGGCGAAGCGCTGGCCGGCATCGAGGCGGATGCACTGGCCGTTGAGCATGGGGTTGTCCACGATGGCGAGCGCGAGCTTGGCGTACTCCTCCGGCTTGCCGAGACGCTTGGGGAAGGCGGCGTCCTTGGTGAGTGCCTTGGCGAACTCGTCGGGGATGCCCTGCGTGAGTCCGGTGGCGAACAGGCTCGGCGCGATGGCGGTGACGCGGATGCCCAGGCTGCCCAGGTCGCGGGCCATGGTCAGGCACATGCCGGCGATCGCGGCCTTCGACGCCGTGTAGGCGACCTGCCCGATCTGACCCTCGAACGCCGCGATCGAGGCGGTGTTGATGATGACGCCGCGCTCCTCGCCCTCGTCGTCGACGGGTTCCTGCGTGCTCATCTGCCAGGCGGCGAGCCGGCTGATGTTGAAGGTGCCGATCAGGTTGAGGTCGATGCAGGACCGGAAGCTCTCCAGGCTGTGCGGGCCCTCCTTGGTGATCGTGCGTTCGCCGATGCCGCCGCCGGCCGTGGTCACGATCACGTGCAGGGCGCCGAGATCCTCGACGGCGGCCGCGAGGACCTTCTCGGTTCCGTCGAAGTCGGTGACGTCGACCTCGTGGAAGCTCGCCCCGATGGCCGCGGCGACGTCCTTGCCGTTCGACTGGCCACGGTCGAGGATCGCCACGTCGGCGCCGCGTGCGGCCAGCGACTCGGCGGTCGCCTTTCCGAACCCGGATGCGCCCCCGACGACGATCGCCTTCTTCCCCGAGATTTCCATGCGACTCTCCAACGTGTCAGATTGAGGCCAGACTGTAACGCCCCTGGCGAGCGTCACCTTACGGTAAGGCTTTCCGCGCGCCCAGTGGGTACGTTGGCGTGCATGGCCGATGTGGCTTCCCGCCCCCGTGCGATGACGGGCGTGGCCGCTGCGGCGGTCGCGCTCGGCGTCACCCAACTCGTCGCCGTGCCGATCGGCCCAGGTGCCGACGCGCGGACCGCCGTCGGCTCCGCAGTCATCGACCTGACGCCGGGCCCGGTCAAGGAATCGGCGATCCAGCTGTTCGGCACCGCCGACAAATTGGTGCTCACCGTCGCCGTACTGCTGGTCATCGGGGTGATCGCCGGCATCACCGCACGCTTCGAGACCAGTCGCATCCCGCTCTGCAGCATCGCGATCGGGCTGGCGGGCATCGCCGGGGCCGTCGCGGTCATGTCGCGCGCGGGGTCGTCGCCGGTGGACGTGGTGCCCGCGCTGGTGGGCGCCGTGTGCGGCATCGCCGTGCTGCGGCTCCTGGTGTCGGGGCGGTTCACCGATCCCGCACCCGCCAAGCCACCCTCGCCGCGGTCGGCGGGCACCGTCATCCCCGCCGCGGGCCCTGCGCCCGATCCGGGGCGGCGGCTGTCGCTGATCACCTTCGGGTTCCTCACCGCGGGCGCGCTGACGGGCGTCGCCGGTGCGGTGCTCGCGCGCATGCGCTCGTCGGTGGCGGCCGATCGCAATGCGTTCGCCGCACCTCCCCCGCTGTCGATGGCACCGCCGGTGCCCCCGGGCGTGCAGCCCGCGGGCGTCGCGCTGCCCTCCTTCATCACCCCGGCCGCCGACTTCTACCGGATCGACACCGCCCTGACCGTGCCGCAGCTCAGCCGCGAGGAATGGAAGCTGCGCATCCACGGCATGGTCGACGACGTGGTCACGTTCGGCTTCGACGACCTCGCGCAGTTCGAGGTGATCGAGAAGGTCGTCACCCTCACCTGCGTCTCGAACCCGGTCGGCGGCGACTTGATCTCGAACGCCACCTGGACCGGCTACCGGGTGCGGGACCTGCTGGCCAAGGCCGGGGTGCGATCGGACGCCGACATGGTGATGTCGCGGTCGATCGACGGCTTCACCGCCGGGTCGCCCGTCGAGGCCATGACCGACGACCGCGACTCGCTGCTCGCGATCACCATGAACGGCCAGCCGCTGCCCACCGAGCACGGCTACCCCGCGCGGCTGGTCGTGCCCGGGCTGTACGGCTACGTGTCCGCCACCAAGTGGGTGGTCGACCTCGAGCTGACCCGGTTCGACCGCGCCGAGGCGTACTGGACCCGGCTCGGCTGGGGTGCGCGCGGCCCGATCAAGACGCAGTCGCGCATCGACGTGCCCCGCAGCGGGCAGGACGTCCCCCGCGGCGCGGTCACCTTCGGAGGCGTGGCGTGGGCGCAGGGCCGCGGCGTCAAGGCCGTCGAGGTGCGCATCGACGGCCCGGACGGCAGCGAGGGACCGTGGCAGCCGGCCGAACTCGGTGCGGCGTACTCCAAGGACACCTGGCGGCTGTGGAGCTTCGC
This sequence comes from Mycobacterium sp. PTI7, assembly GCF_056679845.1. Classification (NCBI taxonomy): domain Bacteria; kingdom Bacillati; phylum Actinomycetota; class Actinomycetes; order Mycobacteriales; family Mycobacteriaceae; genus Mycobacterium; species Mycobacterium sp. PTI7. The sequence goes on along the minus strand of NZ_CM155252.1, from coordinate 963,284 downwards.
GTGGCAGGCCGATCAGCCGGGCCGCCACCTGATCTCGGTGCGCGCCACCGACGACACCGGCGCCGTCCAGACGTCCCAGCTCGCCGACGTCCTGCCCGACGGTGCCACCGGCTGGCACAACGTGTCGTTCACGGTCACCTGACCCTGCTCCCGGGCGATGTCGCAGGCGCGTGACAGGCTGGAGCGGTGCTGCTCGTCGACGTCGCCACCGCATCCGCCGACGTGGGCGCCACGTCGAGCAGGCTGGCCAAGACCGCCCGCATCGCAGACCTGCTCGCCGCGACCGACGGCGACCCACGGCGGGCCGCGGTGGTCGTGTCGTGGCTCTCGGGTGACCTGCCGCAACGCCAGATCGGCGTCGGCTGGGCGGCGTTGCGCTCGCTCCCGGCGCCGGCCACCGACCCGACGCTGACCGTCACCGGGGTCGACGCGACCTTCACCGAGATCGGCGGCGTCTCCGGCAAGGGATCGCAGACCCGGCGCGCCGAGTTGGTTCGGGGCGTGTTCGGGGCGGCGACGGCCGTCGAGCAGACCTTCCTGCGCCGCCTGCTCGGTGGTGAGCTGCGCCAAGGCGCCCTCGTCGGCGTGATGGCGGATGCGGTCGCGAAGGCGGCGGGCGCACCGGCCGTCGACGTGCGGCGCGCGGCGATGCTCAGCGGCGACCTCGCGGCCGTCGCCGCGGCCCTGCTCGCCGAGGGTCCGGACGCGCTGTCGCGGTTCACCCTGCACGTCGGCACGCCCGTCGGCCCGATGCTGGCGCAGACCGCCACGGGTGTCGCGGCCGCGCTCGAGAAGCTCGGCGGCACCGCGGTGTTCGAGGCCAAGCTCGACGGCGCCCGCGTGCAGATCCACCGCGACGGCGATCGGGTCTCGATCTACACGCGCACCCTCGACGACGTCACCGACCGGCTGCCCGAGGTCGTCGCCGCGACCCTCGCGCTACCGGTACGCACCCTGATCGCCGACGGCGAGGCCATCGCCCTGCGGCCCGACGGCAGACCCGACCGGTTCCAGGTGACGGCGTCGCGGTTCGGGTCACGCGGCACCCGGGACGCCGCGGCGCAACCGCTGTCGGTGTTCTTCTTCGACGTCCTGCACGTCGACGGCACCGACCTGCTCGACGCGCCCGTCACCGAGCGGCTGGCCGTACTGGACTCAATCGTCCCGGCGACCCAGCGCGTCGACCGGCTGGCCACCACCGATGCCGACGCCGCCGCCGACTTCCTCGCGGCCACCCTCGACGCCGGCCACGAGGGCGTGATGGCGAAGGCGCCGACGTCGCCGTACGAGGCGGGCCGACGTGGCGCGGGATGGCTCAAGGTGAAGCCCGTGCACACGCTCGACCTGGTGGTGCTGGCCGTCGAGTGGGGCTCGGGCCGCCGCACGGGCAAGCTCTCCAACATCCACCTCGGCGCGCGCGACGAGCAGACCGGTCAATTCGTGATGCTGGGCAAGACGTTCAAGGGTATGACCGACGAGATGCTGGCCTGGCAGACCGAGCGGTTCCTCGGCCTGGCCGACGGACCCACCGACGGGTACGTCGTCGCGGTCCGGCCCGAGCAGGTGGTCGAGATCGCCCTCGACGGGGTGCAGGGGTCCACCCGCTACCCCGCCGGAATGGCACTGCGATTCGCCCGCGTGGTCCGCTACCGCGACGACAAGCGCCCGGACGAGGCCGACACCGTCGCGACGGTGCGCGCCCTCTACGAGCGCTGACCTCAGCCGCCGCACCAAAGGGGGGCGTTCTCACCAATCGCCCCCGCCACGATGACAGGATCGGACCATGGCTTCATCTCCATCCGCACCTCCCCCGACACCACCGGCGCCGGCATCCGAGCGCACCGAGGAGACCGTCGGCGACATCACCTACGTCCGCACCGACCCGGTCCTGCCGCCGGTCGCGGTCGTCGACCGGTCCCCCATCACCACCAAGCACAAGGTGATCTTCGGCGTCATCGCCGTCCTGGGCGCCGTCGCCTGGGCCATGATCGCGTTCTTCCGCGGTGAGACGGTCAACGCGGTCTGGTTCGTGATCGCGGCCATCTGCACCTACGTGATCGGCTACCGCTTCTACGCCCGGTTGATCGAGACCAAGATCGTCCAGCCGAAGGACGAGAACGCCACGCCCGCAGAGGTGTTCGAGAACGGCACCGACTACATGCCCACCGACCGGCGGGTGCTGTTCGGTCACCACTTCGCCGCCATCGCCGGCGCGGGACCGCTGGTGGGACCCGTGCTTGCGATGCAGATGGGCTACCTGCCCGGCACGATCTGGATCATCGTCGGCGCCCTCGTCGCCGGCTGCGTGCAGGACTACCTGGTGCTGTCCATCTCGGTGCGCCGCCGCGGCCGCTCACTCGGCCAGATGGCGCGCGACGAACTGGGCACCGTCGGCGGCGTCGCCGCGATCGTCGGCGTGCTCGTCATCATGGTCATCCTGCTCGCCGTGCTCGCGCTGGTCGTGGTCAACGCGCTCGCCGAGAGCCCGTGGGGCGTCTTCTCCATCTCGATGACCATCCCGATCGCACTCTTCATGGGCCTCTACCTCAGATTTTTGCGGCCCGGCCGGGTGTCCGAGGTGTCCCTGATCGGCGTCGTGCTGCTGCTGCTCGCCGTGGTGTCCGGCGGCTGGGTCGCCGAGACCGCCTGGGGCGTCGACTGGTTCACGCTCTCCAAGGTCACGCTGTCGTGGTGCATCATCGCCTACGGCCTGGCCGCGTCGGTGCTGCCGGTGTGGCTGCTGCTGGCCCCGCGCGACTACCTGTCGACGTTCATGAAGGTCGGCACCATCGCGCTGCTCGCCGTCGGCATCCTGCTGGCCCGCCCCATCATGGAGGCACCGGCGGTCTCGTCGTTCGCGTCGAGCGGCACCGGCCCGGTGTTCGCCGGCTCGCTGTTCCCGTTCCTGTTCATCACGATCGCCTGCGGCGCCCTGTCGGGCTTCCACTCCCTCATCTCCTCGGGCACCACGCCCAAGCTGCTGGAGAAGGAGAGCCAGATGCGCCTGATCGGCTACGGCGGCATGCTCACCGAGTCGTTCGTGGCGATCATGGCGCTCATCACCGCGGCGATCCTCAACCAGCACCTGTACTTCACGATGAACGCGCCCGCTGCCTCCACGGGGACGACGGGTGAGACCGCGGCCGCGTACGTCAACGGCCTCGGCCTGTCCGGTCCGCCGATCACCGGCGCGGAGATCGACGCCGCCGCTGCGAGCGTCGGTGAGGAGTCGATCGTCTCGCGCACCGGCGGCGCCCCCACGCTGGCATTCGGCATGTCCGAGGTGCTGCACCAGGTGTTCGGCGGCGAGGGCCTCAAGGCGTTCTGGTACCACTTCGCGATCATGTTCGAGGCGCTGTTCATCCTGACGACCGTCGACGCGGGCACCCGGGTCGCGCGATTCATGCTGTCCGACGGCCTGGCCAACCTCGGCGGCCCCTTCAAGAAGCTGCAGAACCCGAGTTGGCGTGTGGGCGCCTGGATCTGCAGCATCATCGTGGTCGCCGCGTGGGGCAGCATCCTGCTGATGGGCGTCACCGATCCCCTCGGCGGCATCAACACGCTCTTCCCGCTGTTCGGCATCGCCAACCAGTTGCTCGCCGCGATCGCCCTGACCGTGGTGACCGTCGTGATCATCAAACGCGGCCTGCTCAAGTGGGCGTGGATCCCAGGCATTCCGCTCGCCTGGGATCTGATCGTCACGATGACGGCGTCGTGGCAGAAGATCTTCTCCGGCGACCCCAAGGTCGGGTACTGGACGCAGCACTTCCAGTACCGCGACGCCAAGGACGCGGGCAAGACGGCGTTCGGCGCGGCCAAGGACGCCGGTCAGCTCGACGCCGTCATCCGCAACACGTTCATCCAGGGCACCCTGTCGATCCTGTTCGCGGTCCTGGTCGCCATCGTGTTCACCGCCGGCGTCATCGTCGCGCTGCGCGCGATCCGCGGCACCGCCCGGCCGCTCTCCGAGGACGAACCCGTGCCGTCGCGGATCTACGCGCCGTCGGGTCTCCTGACCACCGCAGCCGAGAAGGAGGTGCAGAAGCAATGGGACGCATTACCGGACTCGCAGGCCAGATCGGTTCGTACGTCAGCGCATTGAGTCGGTACTCCGCATCACTGATGGGCGACGACCACTACCGTCGCTACGTCGAGTTCCGCGGTCGCGCGCACCCGGGCGAGCCGGTGCTCACCGAGCGTGAGTACTGGCGGATGCGCCATGCGACCACGGAGGCCAACCCGCAGACCCGCTGCTGCTGACCTCTCAGAGAATCGCCGCGGCGGTGATGAGGCCCATGCCGACGTGCGCGCCCATGACCACGAGTACCTCCGGGGTGTAGCGCTCGGCGGCCAGCACCGCACCGATGTCGATCCCGGTGACCAGCTCGATGATGCGCACCGAGATCGCCTGCGCCACGATGCCCAGCACGCCGAACAACAGCGTCTTGATCAGCCCGTCGAGCAGGTCGCCCGACGAGGTGAAGATCGCCATCACCACGACGAACGACAGCGACACCAACCCCGACGCGGCGATCGCGGCGGCGTTGGGACGCCGCGCCTGGACGAGCGTTCGCAGCGGACCCGGTGTCGTCCAGTCGAGCACGAAGAAGCCGAGCACGATGAGCGCGAGACCGACGATGGCGTACAGCGCGATCGCGGCCACGCCGTGACCGAGGACGGACCAGTAGTCTTCTCCGAGCGCGACGATGGTCATGGGGTGAGTGGGTTCCTCTCGGTCAGGACAGCGGGATGCGGTGCGGAACGAAGGCGGCGCCGTCGTCGGTGACGAGCCCGGAGGTCTCCCGGATGCCCAGGCCCGCGGACTCGTCGCCCACGATCCAGGCCCCGAGTGCGGGGCGCATGTCGTCGAACTGCGGGAGCGGATCGAAGAGTTGGTAGACGAACCCCTCCTCGCCGTACACGCCGCCGGTCTGGGTCTCGTGCCCGTCGGCCACGATGGTGACGTTCGCACCCTCCCGGCCGAGCTTCGGCTTGCGCACGTAGTCCACCAGCTCGTGCGGGTCGTCTACGTAGGCGGGCAGCAGGTTCGGGTGTCCGGGGTGCATCTCCCAGAGCACGGCCAGGATGGCCTTGTTGCTGAGCAGCGTCTTCCACATCGGCTCCACCCACATGGTCTGCGGCAGCGATTCGACTGCGCGACGGCCGAAGTCGTCGTCGATGAGCCACTCCCAGGGGTACAGCTTGAAGATGGAGGCGATGGGCGCCTCCTCGAGGTCGACGAACCGGTTCAGGTCGCGGTCGAAGCCGATGTCCTCGATCGCGAGGCCGACGGTGCTGAGTCCGGCCTCGGCCGCGCACTCCTGGATGTAGGCGAGCGTGACGTTGTCCTCGCCGGTGGGGTCGGCCGACGACCACGTGAAGTGCGTCTCGGCACCGGGCAGCAGGTCGCGGATCTCCGCCCAGCGCTCGACGAGCTTCTCGTGCAGCGAGTTCCACTGGTCGTCCTCGGGGAACACCGCGGTCTTCCAGTGCCACTGCAGGATCGCGGCCTCGAGCAGCGAGGTCGGGGTGTCGGCGTTGTACTCCAGCAGGACCGGCGGGCGGCGCCCGTCGTAGCGGAGGTCGAAGCGGCCGTAGAGGTGCGGATCCCGTCGGCGCCAGGACTTCTCGATGTGCTCCCACGACCACTCGGGGAGCCCGAAGTCGCGGTACCGCTCGGTCAGGACGACGTGCTCGACCGCGTCGAGGCACATCGAGTGCAGCACCTCGACCGACGCCTCGATGGCGAGCACCTCGTCCATGTCGAAGACGTAGTGCACCGACTCGTCCCAGTAGGGCCGCTCGGCGCCGGTGGAGTCGCGGGCGGGCGTGCCGTAGCACATGCCCTGCTCCCCGACGATGCGCTGCCAGTCGGCGCGCGGGGCGTGGCGTTCGCGCCTCACGTCAGCTGCCCGACCCGCCCGCGCTGCTCGACCCGAAGCCGCCGCGCGTGACGGACCCGGAGTCGGCGCCACCGCCGCGGGTGATCGACTGTCCGGCCGACGTCCGTCCGCTGGTCCCCTTGGGCAGTTCCAGGGTGCCGCCCCGCGCGGTGGAGCCGATGCCGCCGTTGTTGCCGCCGTAGTAGTACCGGTAGGGCGAGCCGGCGAAGATGAACAGCCCGCCGCCGCCCCCGCTGGTCCCGGACGAGCAGTACTGCTCGGGGACGACCTCGTTGGTGCCGTCCCGCACGCACGTCGCGGAGACCTCGTCGTCGTCGTTCAGCACGTGGTAACCCAGGGCGACGACGCCGACCAGGCCGATCGCGGCGACCGACCCCATCATCACCTTGCGCCGCGACGCCGAACGCGCCTGCTGCCTGCGCTCCTGATACTCCGCGAACGCCGCGGCGTCCTCCCGGGCCTTCTGCGCCTTGTCGCGCTGACGTGCCTCGGCGAGCGTCGGAGGCCTCGGGCGGGTGGTGGCGGCGTCCTGCCAGCGGATCGATCCGGCGCTGTGCTTCTCCGGAGCCGGCTCCGTACCCTCCGGTCCTTCGCCGGAATCGCTCGTCCCGTCGTCGCGCACGATGCCCTCCCCAATCAGACTCATCCGCCAGCATAGAGAAGGCCGTTCGGCGGGCGGGGCTCACACGTCGGTCGCGCGGTACTCCGCCACGATGGGCTCCAGTTCGTCGGGCGTCGCGCCGTGCATGATCACTGCGTCGGCGCCGTGGTCGAACTCCTGGCGCATCCGCTCGACGCACTGCCGTGCCGACCCGGTCGCGGACGGCTCGAGCCACTCGTCGGGGATCAACGTCGCGATGTGCTCGATCTGCTCGGGCCCGGCCTTGTGGTCGATGCCGCCGGGGATCGAGGTGACGACGGGATCCTCGCGGAACCTCTGGAGCACCGCCGGATCCCAGCCGTTGGTCTTGACCAGCAGGTCGCCGTACCCCTGCAGATAGGTCGCGAGCCGGGCGACGGTCTTCTTCAATCGCAGTTCCTCGGGCAGGTGGTCGCCGACGGTCGCGAAGCACGACCACACGCGCACGCTCGCCGGGTCGCGGCCGGCCTGCTCGGCGGCGTCCTTGACGGTCCTGACGGCGCGCCGCAGCGTCTCGGGGGTGAAGTAGGTGTGCAGGATGACGTCGTCGAACTCCCTGCCGCCGAGGGCGAGGGTCTGCGGCCCGAACGCGACGATGGCGAGCCGGATGTCCTCGTCGAAGTCGCGATCGAGGAACAGCACCGGGTACGTGCCCAGGGGGCCGTCGTGACCGATGATCACCTCGCCGTGCCACAGCCTGCGCATGACGCGCGCGAAGTCCTCCATCTGCGCGGTGGTCACGGCGGGCACCCCGAACGCGTCGTACATCGCCGCGATCCCCCGCCCGATGCCGAGGGTGAAGCGGCCGCCGGAGAGCCGGTGCATCGTGGTGGCGTAGGACCCCGTGATCAGCGGGTGCCGCGTGTTGTGATTCGTTGCGGCCGTGGCGATCCGCATGGTGGAGGTGACGGCGAGCGCCGCGCCCGTCAGCGACGACGCCTCCTTGACGTTCCACCGCTCGGAGATGAACCCGGTGCCGAAGCCGAGTTCCTCGCCGCGGCGGGCCTCGTCCATCAACGCGGCCGGGCCCTCACCGCCTGCGCCCGCCAGCAGGTAGTAGCCCAGCTCGTCCAACACCCTCACGCCCACACTCCCTGCTGGTAGCCACAGTTCCAGACCTCGGTGATCCGGCCGTCGACGACGCGGAACACCTCCATGCTGCCGATGGTGGTCTCCGTCCCGTCCGTCAACGTCATCGGCGATTGATAGACGATCGCCACGTGCTCGCCGTCGTCACCGGCCACCACCAGCCGGAGGTCGAACCGGATCGACGCGAACATCGCCCAGTGGTCGACGATCCGCGCCACCGCCTCGTCGTGCGTCAACGTGTGCGACTCGCCGACGCCGTGGCGGATCACGTGCTCGCCCAGCAGCTCCTCGGCGAGTGCGAACTCGCGCCGGTTCCACACCACCAGGTTGTAGGCCTCCACCACCTCGCGCGCCGACCGCGTCACGGGGACACCGGTGGCGCGTGGCCGGTCGGAGCATGGTCGACGTCGATGCCCGTCAAGTTAATTGTCGAGCGTCTAATATGCAAGGGTGCCCTCCCCCGCCCGCGGGCTGACCCAACCCCAGCGCGTCGAGCTGTCGGCACGCAGACTGGTCGAGGCCGCCGCGGCGTTGATCGTCGAGAAGGGCTGGGAGGCAACGACCGCCGCGGAGATCGGGCGTAGGGCGGGCTACAGCCGCACGATGGTGCACGCGCGGTACGGCGGCAAGGACGCCATCCTCGACACCCTGTTCCGCGACGCCTACGACGCGCGATCGGACGTCACCCCAGGCCCCGATGCCGACGGTTTGACCGTCGCACTCGGCCACCTGGACCGGATCGTGGCGCTGTACGACGCGGACCCGGTGTTCACCCGCGCGGTGTTCGTCCTGGCCTTCGAGTCGGTGCCCGTCGGGTCGCCGCTCCGGCGCCGGATGCAGGCGTGGTTGTCGGGCGGCACGGAGACCGTCGAGGCGGGACTGCGGGCCGGAATCGTCGACGGCTCGGTGCGCGCCGACGTCGACGTGGCGGCGGCCGCGGTCGACGTCGGCACCGCGGGCCTCGGCATCGTCTACCGGTGGATCCTGTCCGACGGCGAGCATCGCCTCGACGCGGACCTGAAAGACCTGCGTGACCGCGTCATTCGCGACTACGGCGCGCGCCGCTGAGCCGGCCAGGGCCCGGCGTTTGCGCCCCGGGGCGCCGGGTACCGGTCCCCTGCCGACGCGTCGCGCACGTCGATCCGTCGGAGGAGGGAGAGTCGTGACCCGAAACGTCGTCGCGCTGGTCGGACGGCCTGCGCTCGCGCAGCCAGGACCCGCACTACCCGAGGCCCGGGACCTCGCCCTCGCGGGCGTCGACGGAGCCTTGCGACTCGTCGCCGAACGCGCCGTCCGGCGGGCCGGGGACGGCTGCGGGGTCATCCTGCTCACCCGGGGCGGTCGACGCATCACCTCGGTGGGCACGGACCCGGTGGCCGAGCGCCTCAACGCGCTCTACGACCACTTCGCCGAGAATCCCTGCCGGTCGGCGTGGGACGGCCGCACGACCATCCGCGCCCAGCACGCGGACGGCGGGCCGGCGGTCCCCGACTGGATGGCGGCGGCGAGCGACCTCGGCGCGCGTTCCATCCTCAGCGGCGCGATGTGCACCGACGATCGGCTGCTGGGCGTCATCACACTGCACTCCGGACGGCCCGGTGCGTTCTCGGTCGCCGACGAGGAGGCGTTGCGTGCGTACGCCCTTCGCGCCGCAGCGCTCGTCGACGAGATCCAGGACATCCGCAGCGCGGCGTTCGCCGCGTCACGCGCCGCTGGGTGAGCGGGCGCCGCAGTCTCGCGTCGTCTCGACCAGACCGGCTGGATACCCGCGGCTGGGGTCCTATGCGAAGGTGCGCATCAGGAGCCCGTCCAGTTGGGCTTGCGCTTCTCGGCGAACGCCGTCGCACCCTCCATCGCGTCCTTCGACGAGAACACGGGCATCACCAGTTCGTTCTGCTTCGCCCACATCTCGTCCTCGCTCCAGCCCGCCGACTTCGCGATGATCTCCTTGGTGACCGCGACCGCGAGCGGACCGTTGGCGGTGATGCGTTCGGCCAGTGCCAACGCCCCGTCGAGCGCGCCACCGGACTCGGTGAGCACGTTGACGAAGCCCCACTGCGAGGCCTCCTCGGCGGTGAAGCTGTCGCCGGTCAGCGCGAGTTCGAGCGCCTTCTGGTACGGGATCCGGTGCGGCAGCCGCAGCAGTCCGCCGCCCGCGGCGACCAGCCCGCGCTTGACCTCGGGGATGCCGAACTTCGCGTCCCGCGCGGCGACCACCAGGTCGGTGGCCAGCACGATCTCGGTTCCGCCGGCCAGTGCGTAGCCCTCGACGGCGGCGATCAGCGGCTTGCGCGGCGGACGCTCGGTGAACCCGATGCCGCGGCCCGGGATGGCGGGCACCTCGCCGGCCATGAACGCCTTGAGGTCCATGCCCGCGCAGAAGTTGCCGCCCGCTCCGGTGACGATCGCGACGGACAGTTCGGGGGTGTCGTCGAGTTCGTCGACCGCATCGGCGAGGCCCTGCGCCACCGCCAGATTGAAGGCGTTGCGGGCCTGCGGCCGGTTGATGGTGATGACGAGGGTGCGACCCTGACGCTCGCGGAGGACTACTTCTGACACGCTGGCCCCTTTGCCCGACTAAATGGTGCCGGACGGCACCCGACTACAGGTTCTCCCGCGAACGTGGGTTACCGCTACACCTCAATGACGACGGCGCCGCCCTGGCCGCCGCCCGCGCACATCGCGGCGACGCCGATGCCACCGCCGCGCCGGCGCAGCTCGTGGACCAGCGTGGTCACCATGCGCGCACCGGAGGCCGCGATCGGGTGTCCGAGGCTGCAGCCGCTACCCGAGTAATTGACCCGCTCCTCGTCGAGGCCGTACTCCTTGCACGCGGCGATCGGCACCGAGGCGAAGGCCTCGTTGATCTCCCACAGCGTCACGTCGGACGCCGACAGGCCGGCGCGCTCGAGCACCTTGCCGATGACCCGGACGCCGCCCAGACCGGTGTCGCGGGGCGCCACGCCGACCGACGCCCACGCCCTGACCGTCGCGAGCACGTCGAGGTTCGCACCCGTGGCGTAGTCCCGCTCGGTCAGCGCGACCGCGGCGCAGGCGTCGTTGGTGCCGCTGGCGTTGCCGGCGGTGATGGAGAAGCCCTCGATCTCGGGGTGCAGCACCTTCAGGCCGGCGAGCTTCTCCACGGTGGTGTCACGGCGCGGGTGCTCGTCGACCGCGAACTCGGTGATCGACCCGTCGAACTGGGTGATCTTCAGCGGCAGGATCTCCTCGTCGAACTTCCCGGCGTCCTGGGCGGCGACGGCGCGCTGGTGCGACCGCGCGGCCCACGCGTCCATGTCCTCGCGGGAGATGCCCGCGGCCTGCGCGGTGTTCCAGCCGACGGTGATCGACATGTCCTTGGCCGGCGCATCCGGGGTCTCGACGTGCGTCGGGGGCATCCAGCGCTCCTCGAACTTCAACTCCGGGCCGGGGATCCGCCAGTTCACCAGCGGAGTCATCGACAGCGACTGGACGCCGCCGGCGATCAGGGCCCGCTCCATGCCGGAGCCGATCTGCGCGGCGGCATTGCCGATCGCGGTGAGGCTGCCGGCGCAGTGCCGGTTCACCGACTGGCCGGGCACGTGCTCCAGGCCGGTGGCGGTGGCGGCGTAGCGGGCGAGATCCCCGCCGCCGTAGTGCGATTCGGCGAAGATCAGGTCGTCGATGTCGGCGGGGTCGATGCCCGAGCGGCGGACGATCTCGGGCAGGATCGCGGTGATCAGGGTCTCCGGAGGAGTGTTGACCAGCGTGCCCTTGAAGGACCGGCCGATGGCGGTCCGGACGGCACCGACGATGACGGGTGTGGACATGTCTTCGGACCTCGCTTCGACAGGGTGAGACGCTGCGGCGTCTAGACGTTACAAAACTAGCAGAAACTGTTGCGCCGTCGTCAAGTGGGCGCGGCCGCGTCCACCGCTGCGTTCGTGTACGAAGGCAGGTGGCCGTCTCGTCCCGGCGGCCGGGAGGAAGTCATGAGCCGTCGTCTCGAGGACAGGGTCGCATTCATTACGGGTGCGGCACGCGGTCAGGGCCGCGCGCACGCGGTGCGCATGGCCGAGGAGGGCGCCGACGTGATCGCCGTCGACCTCGCCGGCCCGCTGCCCCCGAGCGTGCGGTACGACCCCGCGACCCGCGACGACCTCGACGAGACCGTGCGCCTGGTCGAGAAGACCGGCAGGCGCATCCTCGCCTCGGTGGTCGACACGCGTGACCACGACCTGCTGTCGGCGACGGTCGCGGACGGGGTCGCCGAACTCGGGCGACTCGACGTGATCGTCGCGAACGCGGGCATCGCCGTCCCGCAGACGTGGGACGAGATCACCCCCGAGTCGTTCAAGGACGTCCTCGACGTCAACGTCACCGGAACGTGGAACGCCGTGATGGCGGGCGCCCGGCACATCGTCGACGGCGGACGTGGTGGATCGGTGATCCTGATCAGCTCCGCGGCCGGACTCAAGATGCAGCCGTTCATGATTCACTACACCACCAGCAAGCACGCCGTCACGGGCATGGCACGTGGTTTCGCCGCCGAACTCGGCAGGCACGGCATCCGGGTCAACAGCGTGCATCCCGGCCCCGTCGCGACCGACATGGGCTCGGGCGACATGGTGGTCGAGATCGGCCGGACCATGGAGTCGCATCCGCAACTCGGGGGCATGCTGTCCGGGTTCCTCCCGGAGGGCATCTGCGGGCCCCGGGAGATCGCCGACGCGGTGCTGTGGCTCGCGAGCGACGAGTCGACGTTCGTCACCGCCGCGGCGATCGCGGTCGACGGCGGCTCGACGCAGTACTGACCGCTATGACCCGCCGGCCGCCTCGGCCCGCGCGTCGTCGACGATGACGCCCCGTCCGATCAGGTGGTCGGTGAGTGGTTCGACGCCGACGGAGAAGTGTTCTGCCATCGCGGTTCTCGCGCGCGTGGCGTCGCGGCGCTCGAATGCGGCGATCACGGCGCGGTGGTCCTTGATCGACTGCCGCGGCCAGCCCTCCAGCGTCGGGAACACCGACTCCGGCGCGTACCGCGTGATGGCGGACATGACGTGCGTCAGCTTCGGCGAGCCGGCGGCCACGTTGATCGCGCGGTGGAACTCGTGGTTGAGCCGGACGGTCCGCTCGAGGTCGTCGGTGTCGTAGGCCGATTCGAGGTCGTCCTGGATCGCGATCAGCCCGGCCAGCTGCTCGTCGGTGATGGCGACGGCGGCTCGGGCGGCCAGCTCGCCGCCGATGAACGCCTGCACCGACGCCACGTCGGCGATGTCGCGGGCGGTCACCTCGAGCACCATGAAGCCGCGACGGGGATGCTGCACCAGCAGGCCTTCGGCGCGCAGGTTGAGCAGCGCCTCGCGCACCGGCGTGACGCTGATGCCCACGTCCGCCGCCAGCTGCTCCAGTCGCAGGTAGGCACCGGCGGCGAACGTGCCGTCGAGGATCCGCCGCCGGACGTAGCGGGCTACGTCCTCGGAGAGCTGCGGACGCGGCGCGAAGCCGGGCTCAGAGTCGGTACTCATCGATCAGATTCCGGCTGATGATCGTCTTCTGGATCTCGCTGGTGCCCTCGCCGATCAGCAGGAACGGCGCGTCGCGCATCAGCCGTTCGATCTCGTACTCCTTGGAGTAGCCGTACCCGCCGTGGATGCGGAAGCTCTGTTGCGTGACCTCGGCGCAGAACTCGCTGGCCAGATACTTCGCCATGCCCGCCGCCACGTCGTTGCGCTCGCCGGAGTCCTTGAGCCGGGCGGCATTCACCATCATCAGGTGCGCGGCCTCCACCTTGGTCGCCATCTCGGCGAGCTGGAATGCGATCGCCTGGTGGTCGGCGATCGGCTTGCCGAACGTGCTGCGCTGCTGGGCGTACCGCACCGCGAGTTCGAATGCGCGCACCGCGACCCCGCACGCGCGGGCCGCCACGTTCACCCGGCCCACCTCGACGCCGTCCATCATCTGCGCGAAGCCGCGACCCGGGGCGTTGCCCAGGACGTCGTCGTCCGACGCCCGGTACCCATCGAAGATCAGTTCGGTGGTGTCGATGCCCTTGTAGCCGAGCTTGTCGAGCTTGCCCGGAATGGTCAGCCCGGGCGACACCTCGCCGAAGCCGGCCGGCTTCTCGATCAGGAACGCCGTCAGGTTGCGGTGCGGCTTCTCGGCGCCCTCGTCGGTCTTCACCAGCGCCGCAACCAGAGTGGAGCTGCCGCCGTTGGTGAGCCACATCTTCTGGCCCGTGATCGCGTAGCCGCCCTCGGGGACGCGCACGCCGCGCGTGCGGATCGCCGCGACGTCCGAGCCGAGTTCGGGCTCCGACATCGAGAACGCCCCGCGCACGTCGCCGGTGGCCATCCTCGGCAGGAACCGCTGCTTCTGCTCGTCGGTGCCGTGCTGGCGGATCATGTACGCGACGATGAAGTGGGTGTTGATGACGCCGGACACGCTCATCCAGCCGCGGGCCAGTTCCTCGACGCACAACGCGTAGGTGAGCAGCGACTCCCCCAGCCCGCCGTACTCCTCGGGAATCATCAGGCCGAACAGGCCCATGTCCCGCATCGCGTCCACGATCGCCTGGGGGTAGGCGTCGGCGTGCTCCAACTCCTGCGCGGTCGGGATCACCTCGCGGTCGACGAAGTCGCGCACGGTGGCGACGATCTCGGTCTGCACGTCGGTCAGGCCGACCGTCTGCGCGAGTCTGGTCATGCCTGGCCCACCCTCTCGAAGACCGCAGCCAGACCCTGGCCGCCGCCGATGCACATGGTCTCGAGCCCGTATCGCACACCGCGGCGGTGCATCTCGCGGGCGAGCGTGGCCAGCATCCGGCCGCCCGTCGCCCCCACCGGGTGCCCGAGCGAGATGCCGGAGCCCGCCACGTTGGTGCGGTCGAAGTCCGCCGCGCCGAAGCCCCACTCCCGCGTCACCGCCAGCGCCTGCGCGGCGAAGGCCTCGTTCAGCTCGATCAGGTCCATGTCGGCGAGCGTCAGACCCGCCTTGTCCAGCGCGGCCGCGGTGGCGGGCACCGGCCCGATGCCCATGACCTCCGGCGGCACCCCCGCCACTCCCCAGGAGACGAGGCGCACCAGCGGCGTCAACCCCAGGCCGGCGGCCTTCTCCTCGGTGGTCACGATGCACATCGACGCCGCATCGTTCTGACCGCTGGAGTTGCCCGCCGTCACGGTGGCCTCCGGATCCTGCTTCAGCAGCACCGGTTTCAGCGTGGCGAGCGCCTCGACCGACGTGTCGGCGCGCGGATGTTCGTCGGTGTCGATCACGGTGTCACCCGATCGCGAGGACACCGTGACCGGGATGATCTGCTCGGCCATCGACCCGTCCCGCTGCGCGGCGACGGCGCGCCGGTGCGACCGGACCGCGAGTTCGTCCTGCTCGTCGCGGGGAATCCCGTACTGGCGGCGCAGGTTCTCCGCGGTCTCCAGCATGCCGCCGGGGATGGGGTGGTCGCGCCCACCGGCGGTGCTGCGGCCGCGGGACAGGGCGTCGTGTATCGCGACCCCGCCGCGCGCGCCGCCCCACCGCATGTCGGTCGAGTGGAAGACCACGTTGCTCATCGAGTCGGCGCCACCCGCCACCACGAGGTCGTTCTGCCCCGTCGAGACCTGCATCGCCGCCTGGATGACGGCCTGCAGCCCGGATCCGCAGCGCCGGTCGAGTTGCATGCCCGGCACGGTCACCGGCAGCCCCGCGTCGAGTGCGACGACGCGACCGATCGCCGGCGCCTCCATGCTGGGATAGCAGTGCCCGAGGATCACGTCCTCGACGTCGTCGGGCGCGATCCGGGTGCGGCTCAGTAGGCCCCGCAGCGCGGCGACGCCGAGGTCGACGGCGGTCAGGCTGCGGAACATGCCTCCGTAGCGGCCGATGGGGGTGCGGACGGGCTCGCAGATGACGGCCGGACGACTCATCAGATGTGACGCCCCCCGGTCACCTCGAGCACCGTGCCGGTCATGTAGGACGACAGGTCGGAGGCGAGGAACAGTGCCACCGACGCCACCTCGCTGGGTTCACCGGCGCGCGCCATCGGGATCTCGGCCAGCTTGGCGTCCCAGATGCGTTGCGGCATGGCCTCGGTCATCGCGGAACGGATGAGGCCGGGCTGGATCGCGTTGATCCGCACGCCGAGGTGCGCCACCTCCTTGGCGGCGGCCTTGGTGAGTCCGACGATGCCCGCCTTGGCGGCCGAGTAGTTGGTCTGGCCGATCAGCCCCACCTTGCCGGAGATCGAGGAGATGTTGACGATCGCGCCGCTCTTCTGTTCGCGCATGACGTCGGCGGCCTTGCGGGTGCCGTTCCAGGATCCCTTCAGGTGGACCGAGATCACCTGGTCGAACTGGTCTTCGGTCATCTTGCGCATCGTGGCGTCGCGGGTGATGCCCGCGTTGTTGACCATCACGTCGAGGCTGCCGAAGGCGTCGACCGCAGCGGCCACCAGCGCCTCCACCTCGTCGGCGTTCGTGACGTCGCACCGGACCGCGCGCGCGACGTCCGGTCCGCCGAGCCGGGCCACCGCCGCGTCGGTGGCCTCGGGGTCGAGGTCGCCGAGCACGACGCGCGCACCCTCGGCGACGTAGCGCTCGGCGATCGCGAAGCCGATCCCCTGTGCGCCGCCGGTCACCACGGCCGTCCGTCCGTCAAGCAGTCCCATGGGTCGTCCACCCTCTCAGTCGCGTCGTCCGATCAAACATAAAATATGATCCTCGTCGTCCGCGCATCACCCCGAGCAGGAGCCTGGAGACGACATGGCCGACATCGCCACCGACACCGTCAGCGACGAGGACTTCGGCGACATCCTGTCGGCGACGCGCGACTTCGTGCGGACCGTCGTCGTGCCGCGCGAGTCGGAGATCGCAGCCGACGACCGCGTCCCCGACGACGTCCGGGACCAGGCCGCGAAGCTCGGACTCTTCGGCTACGCCATCCCGCAGGACTGGGGTGGGCTCGGCCTGAACATCGCCCAGGACGTCGAGATGGCGATGGAGTTCGGCTACACCACGCTCGCCCTGCGGTCGATGTTCGGCACCAACAACGGCATCGCGGGTCAGGTCCTCGTCGGCTTCGGCACCGACGAGCAGAAGACGCGGTGGCTGGACGGCATCGCCTCGGGCGACGTGGTCGCGTCCTTCGCGCTCACCGAGCCGGGCGCGGGGTCCAACCCGGCGGGACTGCGCACCAAGGCCGTCCGCGACGGGGACGACTGGCTGATCAGCGGGCAGAAGCAGTACATCACCAACGCGCCCACCGCCGACCTGTTCATCGTGTTCGCCCGTACCCGTCCCGCCGACGCCGACGGTCCCGGCATCGCCGTCTTCCTCGTCCCCGCCGACGCGCCCGGGGTCACCGTCGGTCCCAAGGACGCGAAGATGGGCCAGGAGGGCGCCTGGACGGCCGACGTCGGATTCGACGAGGTGCGGGTCGGCGACGACGCGGTGATCGGCGGGGCCGTCGACATCGGTTACCGGGCGGCGATGACGTCGCTCGCGCGCGGGCGCATCCACATCGCAGCCCTGTCGGTCGGCACCGCGCAGCGCGCGCTGGACGAATCCGTGCGCTACGCCGCCACCGCCACCCAGGGCGGCACGCCGATCGGCGAGTTCCAGCTCGTGCAGGCCATGCTCGCCGACCAGCAGGCCGGTGTCATGGCGGGCCGCGCCCTGGTGCGCGAGACCGCCCGGCTGTGGCTCTCCGGCGAGGACCGGCGGATCGCCCCGTCGACGGCGAAGCTGTTCTGCACCGAGATGGTGGGCCGGGTCGCCGACCTCGCCGTGCAGGTCCACGGCGGCGCGGGATACATGCGGGGCGTCCCCGTCGAGCGCATCTACCGCGAGGTCCGGCTGCTGCGCCTCTACGAGGGCACCAGCGAGATCCAGCGGCTCATCATCGGCGGCGGGCTCGTCAAGGCCGCGCAGCGCGACCGCTGACGCCGGAACTCAGGCGATGTAACGGACGATCGACTCCGCGACCGCAGCCGGCTTCTGCGAGTCCTCGATCTCGACGGTGATCGTCGTCGTCGCCTGCACGGCGCCGTCGAGCTGCTTGATCTCGCTCACCTCGCCACGCGCCCGGATCCTCGCGCCCACCTTCACCGGCGTGATGAAGCGGACCTTGTTGTAGCCGTAGTTGACGGCGAGGGTGATGCCCTCCACCCGGTACAGGTCGTGCGAGAAGTGCGGCAGCAGCGACAGCGTGAGCAGCCCGTGCGCGATGGTCCCGCCGAACGGACCGTCGGCAGCCCTGGCCGGATCGACGTGGATCCACTGGTGGTCGTCCGTGGCGTCGGCGAACAGGTTGACGCGATCTTGGCTGATCTCCATCCACTCGGTGGGTCCGAGTTGGCTGCCCTGCGCCGCTGCAAACTCGTTCAGATCCTTGAACACCTTCACGCCTGCTCCTCTCGATGGCCCTGCGGCGCCGAACGCCGCCGCTAATACATGTAGTCGCTACGACTCGTGAACACAATCACCCATTTGCTGATAAATCAGGGAATTGGTTTGTTTCGTCGCCGAATTTTGCCGGGAACGTTCGTACGCTGGGACAACACCCGAAATGGACATTGCAGGGTTTTGACGGTCATGCAAGATTCAGTGACTTAGGCCGTGTGACCTGCGAAGAACCCGTCAGTAACCATGCTCCGTGGGTTGGAAATGGGCCCTCTGCGGCCCAATACTGACTGTGCGATTCGCATTAATTCCGATGCGAATGACGGCAGCCAGAGGCGCCGTAGTTCGGCGCCGGCTGCTCTAAGAATGGGGCAAAGAATGAGCGTTCCGAGCGTGCAATTCGACGACGTCGCCGACTTCCGGATGGCCGAGACCATCAGTTGGTGGGACCCTGACTCGTCGGCCACGATGGTGTTGTCCTCACCCGAACTCGACCCGGGCCTGTGGTCGGACTACCTGCGCGGCGCCGAGCAGAGCTATCAGCGGTACGGCGTGCAGGCCGCTCTCGACGTCGACGCGATCGTCGACGGCGCCGACACGGCGATGTTCTGGGCGATGGTCGACGACGACGGTCACGTGATCGGCGGGGTCAGGGCCAAGGGGCCGCTGACGGGCGCCGACGACTCGCACGCCGTGGTCGAGTGGGCCGGCCACCCCGGTCTGCCCATGGTGCGCAAGATGATCGACGACCGCGTCCCGTTCGGCATCCTGGAGATGAAGTCGGCGTGGACCACGGATGCACGCGATCGAGCCCGCCCGGTGTCGACCGCACTCGCCCGAAGTGGGTTTCACGCGATGGAGTTGATGGGCATCCAGTTCTGCATGGCAACCTCGGCGCCGCACGTCCTGGAGCGCTGGGGCTCGTCGGGCGGCGTCGTCGCCCCGATACCCGCTGCCCCGTATCCGGACGAGCGCTACCGTACCAAGATGATGTGGTGGGACAGGCGCACGTTCGCCAATCACGCGGACCCCGAACAGGTGTCGAAGATCCTCCGGGAGACCTCCATGGTGTCCACGCTGGCGGCGATCGCCCTGTGACCTCACCCCCCGGCGAACTGGGGTTCGGCGCGGTGCTGCTGGACACCTCGAGCGACGCCGACGGCGCCGCCCTGGACCGCCTGCGGTCGGACCCGTCCATCGCGGCACTCGACGCCTTCGAGGCGCAGCGCGCCGCGCTCGCCGAGACGTCGTACGGCGCAGACCTCGCGTCCGAACCGCCCCGCTGGGCCTACTATCCGTGGCGCCGCACGATCGTGAAAGTGCTTGGTCCGCGGTCCTTTCGGCGGCTACGACTGGACCGCAACCGCAACCTCATCACGATCGACGAACAGGACCTGCTGGGCACCCTGGTGGTCGGCGTGGTCGGCCTGAGTTCGGGTCACGTGATCGCCCACACGCTGGCCGCGCAGGGGCTCTGCGGCGAGTTGCGCCTCGCCGACTTCGACGAACTCGAGTTGTCGAACCTGAACCGCGTGCCCGCCAGCATCTTCGATCTGGGCGTCAACAAGGCCGTCGCGACCGCCCGCCGGATCGCCGAACTGGACCCGTATCTGACGGTGCACCCGTGGCCGTCTGGCGTCACCACCGACGGCGTCGACGCGTTCCTCGACGGCGTGGACGTCGTCATCGAGGAATGTGACTCACTCGACATCAAGGCCCTCGTCCGGCAGGAGGCGAGGCGTCGCCGGCTACCGGTGGTCATGGCCACCAGCGACCGCGGACTCATCGACGTCGAGCGCTTCGACCTCGAGCCGGAGCGCCCGCTGTTCCACGGTCTGCTCGGCGACGTCGACGTTGCCGAATTGGCGACCCTGAGCAGCCAGCAAAAGGTGCCTCGGGTCATGCGACTGGTCGACGCGGCGGGTCTCGACGCCCGCGCCGCGGCGTCGCTGCTCGAGGTGGGGCACGCGCTGGCGACGTGGCCGCAGTTGGCCGGGGACGTCACGCTCGGCGCCGGCGGCGTTGCCGAGGCCGTCCGTCGGATCGGACTGGGAGCACCGCTGTCCTCCGGTCGCACCCGCCTCGACGCGGGCGCCGCACTCGACCGGCTCGAGGAGCCCCGCTCCCCCGCCGAAACCGACGTTCGCGATCCCGCCGACCCGCCGGCACCCGGGTCGACGCTCGGCGCCATCGTCGCCGCCGCGCATCGGGCGCCGTCGGGGGGCAACTCCCAGCCGTGGACGATCGAGGCGGCTGGCGACACCGTCGAGATCCTGCTCGCGCCCGACCTATCGTCGACCATGGACGTCGGCTTCCGCGGCAGCGCCGTCGCGATCGGCGCCGCGGTCTTCAACGCCGAGGTCGCCGCAGCCGCGTCCGGTGAGGTGGTGGCACGCGTCCGCTACGCCGAGCCCACCGAGCGCTCGCCGCTGTCGGCGACCGTCACGTTGGCGCCGGGCACCGATCCCGAGCGCGCCCGGCTGTATCCCGCCGTGCTGCGCCGCGAGACCAACCGCCATCGCGGGGAACCGACGACGCTGAGTGGCGCGGTCCTCGCCGCCCTCACCGACGCCGCCGTCCGGGAGGGCGGCGGGCTGCGGGTGCTGTCCGCGGGCGATCAGGTCGCGGCGGCCGCCGAGATCCTCGCGGCCGCGGACCGCATCCGGTATCTGACCCCGCCACTGCACCGGGAGATGACCGCCGAGCTGCGCTGGCCCGGCGCCGACCCGCTGGATTCGGGCATCGACGTCCGCAGCCTCGAGCTGGACGCGGGCACCCTGTTGGCACTCGACATCCTCAAGCGGCCCGAGGTGATGACGGCGCTGGCCTCCTGGGACGGCGGGCGGATACTCGGCGCCGACACCTGGTCGCGGGTGACCGCGAGCAGCGCGCTGGCCGTCGTCACGATCGAGGGCGACACGCTGTCGGACTACGCCCGGGGTGGCGCGGCGGTCGAGGCGGTGTGGGTCACCGCGCAGGAACTGGACCTGTCCGTGCAGCCGATCTCGCCTGCCTTCATCTATGCCCGCTCCGACGCCGACCTGCGCGAGGTCTCGCCGGATCACGCCGACGCGCTCGGCGACCTCCGGAGGCGCTTCGCCGACCTCGCCGGGCTGGCGGACGAGGTGCCCGCGCTGATCCTGCGGCTCGCCGTCACACCTCCGACATCGGTCAAGAGCCGGAGACGCCGCATCAACATCCACGACCAGCGATATTCTTAACCGGATGTCCACGCAGACGCCTCGCGTAAGCCTCGATCGACTGGTGACCAACGTCGCCGTCGACCTGATGGCGTCGAGTGCTGCCACGTCCAAGTCGGTGGCGCAGGGCGTGCTCGGGATGCTCGTCGAGTACTTCGACGTCGACGTGAGCTTCCTGCGGTACAACGACCACGCGATCCGCGCCTCGGTCCTGATCGCCGAGTGGCCGCAGCGTCCCGGTGTCCCCGACCCCGACCCCCTCGGCACGGTGTACTTCGCCGACGCCGACCCGGTCTTCGCGGCGTCCGAGCACGGCAAGAAGCCCCTGGTGTTCCGGCCCGAGAACCAGGACTACCAGCGCCGCATCGAAGAGGGCCGGAACATTCCGCAGACGTCGATGGCGGCGGCTCCGCTGGTCTCGGGTGACGTGACCACCGGCATCATCGGCTTCGTCAAGTTCGGCGACCGCGAGTGGCGGCCGGAGGAGCTGAACGCCCTCGAGGCGATCGGTTCCCTCTTCGCCCAGGTGCAGGCCCGCGTGACGGCCGAGGAGCGGCTGCGCCACCTCGCCGAGCACGACGACCTGACCGGGCTGTACAACCGCCGGGCGCTCCTGGACCACCTCGAGACGCGGCTCGCACCCGGCGCCGCCGGCCCGGTGGCCACCTTGTTCTTCGACCTCGACCGGCTCAAGACGATCAACGACTACCTGGGGCACACCGCGGGCGACTGGTTCCTGCGGGTGCTGGCCGACCGGTTGCAGCAGGGCACCAAGCGGTCGAGCCACATCGCCCGCCTCGGCGGTGACGAGTTCGTGGTGGTGCCCGCCGACCCCACCTCGGCGGACGAGGCCGAGGAACTGGCCAACCGGCTGTTGGGCGTGCTGCGCGAGCGCGTGGCGATCGACGGCGAGATGCTGAACCGGACCGTGAGCATCGGCGTCGCGCTCGGTGAACCCGGGCACGACACCACCAACGAACTCCTGCGCCGTGCGGATCAGGCGGTGATGACCGCGAAGGCCGAGGGCGGCAACCAGGTCGCGATGGCGAACGAGGCGATGGCGCTGGAGTCGGAGTTCCGCAACGACATCGAGTTGCACCTGCAGAACGTCATCGAGAACGGCGCGCTGTTCCTGAGGTACCTGCCCGAGGTGGACATGCGCACCGGCCGGGTGCTCGCCACCGAGGCGCTGGTCCGCTGGGAGCACCCCACCCGCGGGTTGCTCTCCCCCGCCTCGTTCATCGCGGTGGCCGAATCCATCAATCTCGCAGGCGAACTCGGCCGGTGGGTGATGCGGACGGCCTGCGCGGAGTTCGCCCGCTGGCGGGCCACCGGGGCGGGTCGGGACGTCGAGCTGCGGGTCAACGTGTCACCGGTCCAGCTCGTCGCGTCCGGGTTCGTGGAGACGGTGGCCGGGATCCTCAGGGAGTTCGACCTGCCCCCGGGCTCGGTGTGCGTGGAGATCACCGAGAGCGTCGTCGTGCACGACCTGGAGACCACGACGATCACGCTCAACGGCCTGCGCGATGCGGGGGTGCGCGTCGCGATCGACGACTTCGGCACCGGCTACAGCGTCTTCTCGCATCTGAAGTCGCTGCCGGTCGACGTGCTCAAGGTCGACCGGGGGTTCGTCACCGACCTCGGCGAGAACCCCGACGACCTCGCGATCGTCCGCGCGATCATCGCGCTGGCCGACGCGTTCGGACTCCAGTTGGTGGCCGAGGGCGTCGAGACCGAGGCGGCCGCGTTGACGCTGCTGCACCACGGCTGTCACCGGGCACAGGGTTTCCTGCTGTCGGAGCCGCTGTCGGGCGACGACATGCTGGCGCTGCTGGAGCAGGGCCGGGTGTCAGTCCACTTTCCCGCAGCGACCGAGGGCT
This sequence comes from Mycobacterium sp. PTI7, assembly GCF_056679845.1. Classification (NCBI taxonomy): domain Bacteria; kingdom Bacillati; phylum Actinomycetota; class Actinomycetes; order Mycobacteriales; family Mycobacteriaceae; genus Mycobacterium; species Mycobacterium sp. PTI7. Next base: position 940,199 of record NZ_CM155252.1, on the reverse strand, counting down.
GACCGCGCCTGACGCGCGTCGTGCAGTCCGACGAGCAGCGACCGCCGGGTGGCGGGGCACGTCGTACGGATGCCCTCCGCGCGGGACGGACGCTCCGCGGCGAGCAGTTCGACCCGACCGAAGCGGCCCGCGGTGCGTCCGACCAGGCAGACGCGGCGTGACTCGCCGTCCGCCGGGCCCTCGGCGCCCGCGGGGGTGATCCAGTCCTGGTCGTCGGGCGCCATGGTGACGCCGCGCCGGGCCCGCACCGCGAACTCGCCATCGGGTGTGGTGAAGACGGCTCCGGTCACCCGGCCGGCCTCGAAGACGAGACGACTCAGCGGCGTGTCGTCGAGCACGTCGATGCCACGGTCGCGCGCCTCGTCGGCCATCCACTCGCGGAGTGCGGCTGCGCCGACGCCCTGGCGGCACGTCATGGTGCCCAGCGGGGCGACCTCGATGGTGCCGCCGTCGGCCGCGCGCATCGTGGTGCGACCCCAGCCGAAGACGTTGGAGTAGAGCATTCCGTACGGCGAGGTGAGGCACGTGGCCGCCCAGTCGGCGAGTCGCGAGCCGAGGAAGGGTTCGGGCTGACCGCCCGCGATCGGGGTGGCGACCCGTACCGGCACCGGCACGTCCCGGGCGACGAACGCCGATTCCGGTACCCATTCGGCGAATCCAGCGAAGAAATCCCGGGTGTCGGGATCGGCGATCGCGGTCGGCAGCCACCCGCCCAGTGAGTGCACCCGGTGACGGGTCGCGACGGCCGTTTCGCCGTGCGGACGCACCGTCGGGGCGCCGGCGACGAGCACGTCACCACCTGCGTCGACGGTGGCGATGGCTCCCGCGAGGCCGCCGATTCCGGCACCGATGGAGATGAGGTCGACTTCGTGATCCCACATGCGCGTCATGTACCTCTGAGTTGCTCTAGATCGACACGGGAGCATCGGCGGGCGGACGACACCGGCCGCTCGACGACGGTGCCGGGCCGCGACCCCGCACGCTGGACTGTGGAGATGTGACGGTCCCCACGGTGCGGCCCACCATCCGGGCCACTGCCGACAACGAATCGAAGATTGTTTGCCGGATGCGACGGACGCCCACCGGGGGTCGGTGCCCCCGCGCATCCGACGGACGGTGACGACGGCGCGAGCCGGACGCGCCCGGCAGGGCTGCCGGAAACCCGGCGACCCGTGCCGCGAGGCATCAGACCAAGAGTCATCACCCCTTCGACTTTACATACTATTGGAATGTTCTGCTGGTCTAGCCATGACTAGAAGTTCGGAGCAAAATTGGCTACGACTGATCCCACAATCGGGGCCGGACGGCGCCGGCCGTAGACGACACGGATCGAGGATCGAGGGCGGCGATGACGGCAGCACGCGATCGACGATCCAGCACGCCGAGCCGGGACCCCGGGCCGCTGACGACGACGGGGGCGCCCGGATGACGGGCCCCGCCGACGAGCGCGAGCAGCCCGACCGACGCCAGGACGGCACCCGGCTGGCGATCCTGCACGCCGCGGCGCGCCAACTCGCCGACAAGGCGTACAGCCAGGTCAACCTCGACGACATCTTGGACGACGCCGACGTCACCAAGGGCGCGCTCTACTTCCACTTCCGGTCCAAGCACGAACTGGCGACCGCGATCGTCGAGTACCGGGCGGAGGTGGCGGGCGAGCTGTTCGATCAGCCGCACTTCCGCTCGCTGCCCGGCCTCGAGTCGATGATCGAGACCTGTTACGCCATCGCGGTCGACGACATCGGGACGCAGATGGCCCGCGCGGGGTTCAACCTGCTCGAGGCGCTGGGCAGGTTCGACGGCCTGCAGTCGAAGCTGCTGGCCGTCTGGGTGGCGTCGTTCGCCGACCTGGTGCGCCGGGCGGCGCAGGAGGGTGACGTGCGCGACGACGTCGACCACGGCGACGTGGCGCGGATGGTCGTGTCGCTCTACATGGGCCTGCGCCAGACGAGCAACCTCGACGATCCGGCAACGTTCCTGCGCGAGCTGGAGGGCACCTGGCTGCTGGCGATACCGGGGTTCGTCGTGCCGGGCAGACTCGACTACCTCACCGCCTTCATCCGACGCCGCACCGCGCTCGCGATCAGGAATGCGGCACCGTTCCGCGCCGACAATCTATGATTGCCGGACCTAATCGAATGACACGTCAATTGCGACAGCTGACCCGACGGAGGTAGCCGAAGGTGGTGCGCCAGGCAAGATCCGAGGCGACCCGACGGAGGATTATCGACTCCGCAATAGATCTGATCAACGAGATCGGTTATCCCGCAGCTGGTTTGGCAGACATCATCGAGCGCGCCGAGTTGACGAAGGGCGCGTTGTACTACCACTTCGAGTCCAAGGAAGCGCTCGCCACCACCATCATCGAAGAGGGGGCCACCACGGTCCTCGAGGCGTTCCGGGCAGCGGGCCGGTCCAGCTCTCCGGCGATGGAGAACATCGTGCACGGCCTGTTCGTGGTGACCGACGTCCTCGGCAACGACCGCGTGGCACAGGCCGCGGGGCGGCTGCTGCGGACGTTCGGCGGCTTCAACCCGGCGGCCAAGCAGACCTACGCCACCCTGCTCGACGAGATGACGCTGCTGACCACCAGCGCGATCGCCGAGGGAGACCTGCTCGCCGATCTCGATCCCGCGGAGGCCAGCAACACCATCATCGGTGCGATGCTCGGCGCGGAGCTGCTCAGCAGCGCTCTCGCGGACAGCAAGGACCTCCGGGCACGGTTCAGCCGGGTCTGGGCCATCATGCTGCCTGCGTTGGTCTCAGCGGACTCCCTGGCCTACTACCGCGAGTTCCTGGCCCGCCAGTCGCTGCGGTATCCCAAGCCGGCGGAGCCCGCGCCTTCCCCACCTGACTAACCAGGTTTACTGTCTCGAGGACATGTTCCGACGGACGGGATGACGCATGGATCTGACCTGGTCGCCGGCCGACCTCGCGTTTCGCGACGAGGTGCGGGAGTTCCTCGACGCGAAGCTGACGCCCGAACTGCGCCGCTCCGGGCGTCTGATGACGAGTGTCTACAGCGACCACGAGGCGAGCCTCGAATGGCAGGCCATCCTGCACGAGCGCGGCTGGGCGGCGCCCGCGTGGCCCGTCGAGCACGGCGGCTGCGACTGGAGCCTCACCCGGCACTACGTGTTCAGCCGCGAGTCGACGCTCGCCGGGGCACCGTCACTGTCGCCCATGGGCATCCGCATGGTCGCCCACGCGATCATCGCCTTCGGCACCCCCGAGCAGAAGGACTTCTTCCTCCCGCGCATCCTGACCGGCGAGGTGTTCTTCTGCCAGGGGTACTCCGAGCCGGAGTCCGGGTCCGATCTGGCCTCGCTGTCCATGGCGGCCGTGCCCGACGGTGACGACCTGGTGTGCACGGGCAGCAAGATCTGGACCACCCATGCCCGCGAGGCGAACTGGATGTTCGCGCTCGTCCGGACGTCCCGCGGCGCCAAGAAGCAGCAGGGCATCACGTTCGTCCTGATCGACATGGCCACCCCGGGCATCGAGATCCGCCCCCTGGTGATGACGTCGGGCGAGGAGATCCAGAACCAGGTCTTCTTCGACGACGTACGCGTCCCGACGTCGAACGTGATCGGCCGGATCAACGACGGCTGGACGGTCGCCAAGTACCTGCTGGAGTTCGAGCGCGGCGGCGGCGCCACCGCACCGGCGCTGCAGGTGATGGCCGAGGAGGTGGCCGCCGCCGCAGCCACCCAGCCGGGCCCCGCGGGCGGCCGGCTCGTCGACGACCCCGGCTTCGCGCGCAAGCTCGCCGACGCCAGGATCCGCACCGACGTCCTGGAGATCCTGGAGTACCGCGTGCTGGCAGCGCTCGAGGGCGGTGGGCACCCGGGCTCCGACTCGTCGATGCTGAAGATCCTCAGCACCGAACTGAGCCAGACGCTCACCGAGCTGTCCATGGAGGCGGCCGGTCCGCGGGGACGCGCCTACCAGCCGCACGCCACCTGCCCGGGTGGCCCGATCGCCGAGTTCACGCCTCCCGCAGACGGCTACGTCAGCGGCGAGCCGTGGCAGGCCGTCGCACCGCTGCGGTACCTCAACGACCGGGCCGGCTCGATCTACGCCGGTAGCAACGAGATTCAGCGCAACATCCTGGCCAAGGCAGCTCTCGGCCTCTAGAGAGGACATCGTGGACTTCACCGTTTCCGACGAACAGGCCATGCTGCGCGATGGGCTGACGCGGTTCCTTGCGACGCGCTACGACCTGGCGGCGAGCCGGACCGCCGCGCGGACCGGGTGGCAGCCGGAGATCTGGCGGGCCTTCGCCGAGGACCTCGGCCTCCTGGGTGCGGCGCTGCCGGAGGCGGTCGGCGGAACGGGCGGCGGACCGGTCGAGGTGATGGTGATCGCCGAGGCGCTGGGCCACGCACTCGTCGTCGAGCCGTACGTCGACACGGCCGTGGTCGCCGCCGGGCTGCTCAGCCGTGCGGGCGGAGCCACGGCCGAGGCACTGCTGGGCCGCATCGCGGCGGGTGACGGCGTGGTCGCGCTGGCCGCCGCCGAGGCCGATACCGGTGACGACTGGCACGCGCCCGCGACGGCCGCCGTGCGCGACGGCGACGAGTGGGTGCTCGACGGCGCCAAGATCATGGTCGTCAGCGCTCCCCTGGCCACCCACCTGATCGTCACCGCGCGGACGGCCGCGGGACCGACGGCGTTCCTGGTCGACGTCGCCGCGGCGGCGGACGCGCTGACCGTGCACGGCTACCGCACCATCGACGACCGCTGGGCCGCCGACGTGGAGTTCGCCGGCGTGCGCGTGCCCGGCGACGCACTGCTCGGCGAGGACGGCGGCGCGTGGCCCTCGATCGAGCGGGCGCGTGACGAGGGCGCCACGGCGGTGTGCGCCGAGGCGGTCGGGGCGATGCGAAAGGTGTTGGCCGACACGGTCGACTACTGCAAGCAGCGTCAGCAGTTCGGGCAGCCGATCGCCGGGTTCCAGGCGCTGCAGCACCGCATGGTCGACATGTACATGGAGGTTCAGCAGGCGGGCGCGGCCGTGCACCTCGCAGTGCTGAATCTCGACGCCGAGGCGAGCGAGCGCGCCCGGGCCGTGTCGGCGGCCAAGGCCACGATCGGGCGCGCGGCGCGCTTCGTCGGTCAGAACGCGGTGCAGTTGCACGGCGGCATGGGCATGACCGAGGAACTCGCGATCGGCCACTACTTCAAACGGCTCACCGCGGTGCAGTACGAGTTCGGCAGCACCGACTACCACGTCGCCCGGTACGCCCGCCTGACCACCGCCTAGGCGTCCCACCCGGCTGGACAGCTGTCCGACGGTGCTGCGCCGCCGACACCCGGCATCGGTGCGTGACGGCCGCGGTCTCGTCCCGGGGCCGCCTATTCACCGAGCGATCAATCGCTTTGACGAGGTCATTGCCACGGCATGCCACCTCGGCTAGCTTGGACACATGTCCAGTTCCCGGGTGGCCCACGTCACCCGGATCCGTGACCCGCACGAGCGGCACGCCTCGACGCACCGGCGCGTGCTCGGGGCCGCGGCGCAGATGCTCGACGAGTCCGTGCGGCCCGAGGTCTCCGTCCCGGAACTGGCGGCCAGGGCGCGGGTCGCACAGACCGCGCTGCGCGCGCACTTCCCCTCGATCGACGCCGTCTTCGCGGAGCTGTACCTGCAGCACGTGACGGCACTGCCGCTGAGCGTCGACACGTCGGCGCCCGTCGCGGAACGGGTCGGCGCCCAACTGACCGCCGTCGCCGTGATCCTCGCGGACCGGCCGGGTCTGGTCCACGCGTGCACCACGGCGCTGCTCTCGACCGGCGATCGGGCCGTCGCCGCGGTCCGGGCCCGGATCGCCGCCGAAGTGCGGCGCCGGCTGTCGGCCTCGCTGGGCACCGGCGCCTGGCCGGAGGTGCTGGACACCTTGGAGACCCTGTTTTGGGGCGCGCTGCTGCAGGCCCAGTCCCGCGAGACCGACTACCGCGACATGACCGATCGGCTGGCCACGATGGTGTCGCTCGTGGTCCCGGAGGCCGATGGCTGACCGCGCCGGGCACGTGATGACCTGCCCCCTGTGCGAGGCGATGTGCGGCCTGACCGTCCACACCGCGGGTGCCGACGTGACGTCGGTGCGGGCCAATCCGGACGACGTGTGGTCGCGGGGGCACTTCTGCCCCAAGGGCGCCTCGATCGGCGCCGTCCATCACGATCCCGACCGACTGCGGGAACCGCTGGTGCGCAACGCCGCCGGCGAGCACGTGCCGGTGTCGTGGGACGACGCGTTCGCCGAATGCGAGCGCGTGCTCCGTCCCGTACTCGACCGGTACGGCGCCGCGGCGCTGACCACCTACGTCGGCAATCCCGTGGCCCACAACATCGGTCTGAGCCTGCACGTGGGGGCGCTGATCGGATTCGGCCAGGCCGCGGGCATGCAGGCGTACTACTCTCCCGGCACCGTGGACCAGTGGCCGCTCAACGTGGTGAGCGCACTGCTCTTCGGCGACATGTGGAACGGACCCATCCCCGACCTCGCCCACACCGACCACCTGATGATCCTGGGCGCCAATCCGGCTGCGTCGCAGGGTTCGATGCTGTCGGCGCCGGACGTCATGGGATCGGTCCGGGCGATCGCGCGGCGCGGCGCGGTGGTGGTCGTCGATCCGCGACGGACGGGGACCGCCGACCGCGCCTCGGAGTGGGTGCCGATCAGGCCCGGCACCGACGCGCTGCTCCTGTTCGCGATCCTGCGGACCCTGGCGGCGAACGGTTGGGTGCGCCGTCCCGACCACCTGCACGACCGGGTCACCGGGCTCGACGAGGTCATCGCACTGTCCCGGCAGTTCACTCCTGAGCGCGTCGCCGACGCGACGGGCATCCCGGCCGACGTGATCCACCGCCTCACCCGCGATCTCGTGCATGCCCGGAACCCGGTGCTGTACAGCCGGATCGGCGCCTGCACGCAGGAGTTCGGCACGCTGTCGACGTGGCTCGTCTTCGTAATCAACACCGCCCTCGGCGCCCTGGACCGCCGCGGCGGCGCGGTGTTCCCACGCCCGGCGGCGTGGTCGCAGATGTTCGGCAAACCTCCTGACCAGACCGGGCCGGGCTGGACGTTCGGCCGCTTCCGCAGCCGGGTGCGCGGCGTCCCCGAGGTGCTGGGCCAGTTCCCGGTGAGCTGCCTCGCCGAGGAGATCGACACCCCCGGCGACGGACGCATCCGCGGGTTGATCACGGTGGCGGGCAACCCGGTGATCTCCGCCCCCGCATCGCGGCGGCTCGAGAACGCCCTGCCCCGCCTCGACGCGATGATCTCGATCGACAACTGGCTCAACGAGACCACCCGCCACGCCCATGTGGTGCTACCCGGGCTGTCGCCGCTGGAACGGCCACACTCCGACGACCTCTACTGGGCGTACTCGACGGCGTCGTGCCTGAAGTGGTCGGACCCGGTGTTCCCGCCGCCGCCCGATCGCCCGGCGGAGTGGGAGATCCTGGTGCGCCTGGCCGGATCGGTGTTCGGCACGCCCGTCCCCGAGGTGGACGTCGGCGCCGTCGACGACCTCTACGTGGGCGGCATGATCGCGATGCTCGCCGCCCGGCCCGACTCGCCCCTGCACGGACGCGATCCTCAGCAGGTGCTCGCCGCGCTGCCCGACCGCGGACCCGAGCGCCTGGTCGACCTCGGCATCCGCCTCGGCCCCTGGGGCGACGGGGTCGGCCTGCGTCCGGACGGCCTGACGCTCGCGGAGGTACGTCGACACCCCAACGGGCTGCGCCTCGCCGAACTCGACGGCGGCCGGCTCGCCGACGTCGTGACCACCCCGTCGGGCCGGGTCGAGCTGTTCCACCCCCACCTCGCCGACGACGTGCCCCGGCTCGCCGCCCGGTTGGACCGGGCCACGCCCGATCTCGTCCTCACCAGCCGACGGCACCTGCGCTCCAACAACTCCTGGTTGCACAACGTGCCCGGCCTGGTGCGCGGCCGGGAGCGCTGCACCCTGCTGATCCACCCGGTCGATGCGGACCGCATCGCACTGCGGACCGGTGACGACGCCGAGATCGCCACCAGCGAGGGCGATCTCACCGTCACCGTCGAGGTGACCGACGAGATGATGCCCGGCGTGGTGAGCCTGCCGCACGGCTGGGGACACGGCCGGACCGGCACGCGGATGGACGTCGCCAACGACCACCCGGGTGTCAACGCGAACCTGCTCAACCCACCCGACCTCGTCGACGTGCCGAGCAACACACAGGTGGTCAACGGCGTGCCCTGCCGGGTCACGCCCGCGGTCGCCGCGATCCGATGACCTGATCCGACGATGAAGGGGACTTCGGCCATGGGCCTACGCGGTGAGGCGGCGATCGTCGGATACACCGAGCTGCCAGCGACCAAGCGTCCCACCGGGCCGCTCGAGTTCAACCTCGAACAGTGGGCCCGGCTCGCGGCCGCGACGCTCGCCGACGCCGGACTCGACGCCGCCGACGTGGACGGCATCTGCACCGGCCATCTGCAGGAGTCGCAGATCTTCGTGCCGTCGACCATCGTCGAATACCTGGGCATCCGGGCCAACTTCGCGGAACTCGTCGACCTCGGCGGCGCCAGTTCGGCGGCCATGGTGTGGCGCGCGGCGGCGGCGATCGAACTGGGCATCTGCAACGCCGTGCTCTGCGTGGTGCCCGCGACCCCGCTGACGCCGGTGAGCGAGGCCAAGCCGGTCGACTTCGGGGACATGTTGTACTTCGGCGCGTCGAGCAACCGGTACGGGTCGCCGCAGGCCGAGTTCGAGATCCCCTACGGCAATCTCGGGCAGAACGGACCCTACGGTCAGGTGGCCACGCTGTACGCCGCCACCTACGGGTACGACGCACGCGCGATGGCCAAGATCAGCGTCGACCAGCGGGTCAACGCCAATCACACACCGAGCGCGATCTTCTCGGACACCCCGCTCACCGTCGAGGACGTCCTCGCCAGCCCCGTCATCGCCTCCCCGCTGCACATGCTCGAGATCGTCATGCCCGTGTTCGGTGGCGCCGCGGTCCTCGTCACCAACGCCGACCTGGCCCGCCGGTCACGCAACCGGCCGGTGTGGGTCAAGGGCTTCGGCGAACGCGTGCCGTACAAGACACCGACGTATGCCGAGAAGCTGCTGGAGACTCCGATGATCGAGGCCGCGGCGTCGGCCTTCGGCATGGCCGGTCTCGCGCCGACGGACATGGACATGGTGTCGATCTACGACTGCTACACCATCACCGCGCTGCTGAGCCTCGAGGACGCCGGCTTCTGCGGCAAGGGCGAGGGCCTGCGGTTCGTCGCCGACCACGACCTCACCTTCCGCGGCGACTTCCCGATGAACACCGCGGGCGGGCAACTCGGATACGGGCAGCCGGGCACCGCGGGCGGCATGCACCACGTGTGCGACGCCACCCGCCAGATCATGGGTCGCGCCGACGAGGCACAGGTGCCGGACTGTCATCGCGCGTTCGTGTCCGGCAACGGCGGCATCCTGTCCGAACAGACGACACTCGTCCTGGAGGGTGACTGAGAAGTGAGCGCCATGCCCCGACCGATGCCGGTCCCGACGCCGACCACCCGCCCCTTCTGGGATGCGCTCGCAGAACACCGGATTCGCATCCAGTACTCACCTTCGTCGGACCGCTACGTCTTCTATCCCCGGGTGCTCGCGCCCGGGACGCTGGCCGACGACCTCGAGTGGCGCGAGATCAGCGGTGCCGGAACGCTCTACACGTTCACGGTCAGCTTCCGTCCGGTGTCACCGCACTTCGTCGACGACGTGCCGCAGATCCTCGCGGTCGTCGAGTGGGACGAGGGTCCGCGCTTCTCGACCGAGATCGTCACCGCCGCACCGGACCGCCTGCGGGTCGGCATGCCGGTACGGCCGGTGTTCACCGATCACCCCGAGGCCGGGGTGACGATGCTGCGGTACGAACCGGCCGAGTGACCCGACGCGGTCAGCGTCCGTGGGCGTCGAAGAACTGCCAGGACGCCTCGGAGGCGTCGAACGCGTTGGTGGTCGCCCCCGCCGCGTCGGGGCCGGCCGGTGCGCCGGGCCAGGTGTGGCCGCCACCGTCGACGCGGTTGAACACGACTGCCGTGCCCGCCGCGCACGGCGCCGACGTCGACCGCTGCACCTGCGTGCCGTACGCGGCGCTGAACAGGGTGTCCTCGACCGGCGGCGGGCACCCGTCGACCTGGCGCCAGCGGTCCACCATGGCCGGGGCGCCGATCACCGTGCTGGTACCGCCGCGGCCGGTCATCCCGCCACCGCCGTAGGGCACGATCGGATCGGCGGAGCCGTGGGTCTCGAACACCGACACCGGTCGCGAGGGGTTGCACGGGACGCCCGCGCCGAGCGTGCCTGCGACGGGAGCCACGGCGGCGAAGAGGTCGGCGCGGTCGCACGCCAGACGGTTGGCCATGAACGCTCCCGCCGACAGCCCGGTGACGAAGACCCGGCCGGGGGCGATGCCGTAGTCGGCGACCAGCTTGCCGACGAGCGCCGAGACGAAGCCGACGTCGTCGACCCGCTGCCGGTCGGGCACCGAGGCGCCGCGGCCGTCGGCCCAACTCGCGTCGATGCCATCGGGATAGACCACTGCGAAGCCGTGCGCGTCGGCGACGGCGTCGTAGTGCGTGAGTGCGGCCTGCGCGCCCCCGTTGGCACCCGCGGCGTGCAGGTTGACGACGAGGGCCGAGGGCCGTTCCACGCCGGCGGGCACGTGCAGCACGTAGGTCCGCGGAGCACCGGCGAAGTCGAATCGGGCGGCCGACGCGACCGAAGGCGCGGCCGCGAGCAACGCCAGTCCGCAGGCCAGGAGGATCGCGGTCCTGGCGCGCAGGCGCGAGATGGGGGTGAGCACCCGCGGATGGTAAGTGCGACAGGGAAACCTACGGCGAACGCGACGTGGCCGGCCGACGTCGCCCGTGATCCCCCGCATTCCGATCGCCCGCGTTGTACTGTGTGTTCGCCCGATCGGGCCCGTGGACCCAGAGCGAAGGCAGTTCACCGTGCGACTGATCCGTGAACTCATCCGCCCCTACGCCTGGCCCGTGGCGGGCATCTTCGCCGTGCTGGTGGTCCAGATCGCGATGAGTCTGGCCGCTCCGTGGCCGTTGAAGATCGTGCTCGACAGCGTCGTGGGCGACCGCCCCCTCCCGCCGTGGCTGCACGGACTGCTGCAGCCGATGCTGGGCGGCGAGGGCCGGATGCACGTCGCGGGATTGGCGGCCATCATGCTGGTGGTCATCGCGGTGATCGCGGCCGTCGCGACCTACATCGCCAACTACCTCACCGAGACCGTCGGTCAGCGCATCGGCAACGATCTGCGCACCCGCGCCTACCACCACATCCAGCAGCTGTCGCTGAACTTCTTCGACACCCACCGGGTCGGGCCGATCCTCAGCACCCTGACCGACGACGTCGACACCATCCAGGACTTCGCGTCGGCCTCGACGCTGGGCATCGCCACCGACCTGCTGACCATCGTCGGCATGCTGTCGCTGATGCTGTGGCTGCAGTGGGACTTCACGCTCGTCGCACTGGCCATCGCCCCGTTGCTGCTGCTGTTCGTCTCGCGCATCCGCAAGGCCGTCAAGGCGGCGACGCACGAGGTGCGAAGGCGCGAGTCGGACATCGTGGCGGTGGCCGAGGAAGGGCTGCAGTCCATCCGCGTCGTCAAGGCGTTCGACCGCGAGGAGCTGCAGGAGCGCCAACTGGCGATCGCCGGCCAGGCCGCCGTGGACGCCGCGCTCAACGCCCGGCGGGTGAAGTCCGTGGTGTCACCCGTGGTGGCCGTCGTGGTGGCCGCGTGTACCGCGCTGGTGCTGTGGCGCGGGTCGGCGCTGATCCTCGCGGGCGTGATGACGGCGGGGACGCTGACGGTGTTCATCAGCTATCTGGCGTCGTTCTTCAAACCCGTGCAGGACCTCGCCAAGCTGACCAACACCATCGCGATGGCGTCGGTGGGCGTCGAGCGGGTGAGCGCGCTGCTCGACGCCGAGACAGGCATCGAGGAGCGGGCCGACGCGGTCGACCCGGCGCAGGTGTCGGGCGCGGTGAGCTTCGAAAAGGTCGCGTTCAGCTACGACGGCGAGAAGCCGGTCCTGCGCGACGTGAGCTTCGACGTCGAACCCGGTCAGCTCGTCGGCATCGTGGGCCACACCGGCAGCGGCAAGTCGAGCCTGGTCAGCCTGATCCCGCGGTTCTACGACCCCAGCATGGGCGCCGTGCGCATCGACGGCGTCGACATCCGCGACTACAAGCTGCACGAGCTGCGCAGGCAGATCGCCTACGTGCTGCAGGACACCGTGCTGTTCCGCGGCACCGTGCGTGACAACATCGCCTTCGGCAGGCCCGACGCCAGCCACGACGAGATCGTGGAGGCGGCGAAGCTCGCCAACGCGCACGAGTTCGTCTCCGACATGCCGAAGGGCTACGACAGCGCCGTCGGCGAGCGCGGGATGACGCTGTCCGGAGGACAGCGACAGCGCATCGGCATCGCCCGCGCCATCCTCCGTGACAGTCCGATCCTGATCCTCGACGAACCCACCGCGGCACTCGACGCCGAATCCGAGCACCTGGTGATGTCGGCGATGCGGCGATTGATGAAGGGGCGCACCGTCATCACCATCGCCCACCGGCTGAGCACCATCCGCGACTCACACAAGATCATCGTGCTCGAGGATGGTCGCGTGGTCGAGGAGGGAACGCACGGCGCGCTGCTGGCACTCGACGGCAGATATGCTGAGCTGCACCGCATCCAATACGAAGGCGAGACCCCGTGAGTCGCTCGCTGATCATCCTGCCGGATGATTCGGCCCGTCCCGTGCTCGACGCCATCCACGCGTCGACCAGGTCGGTGCGCATCAAGATGTTCGCCTTCTCCCACCGCCCCCTGCTCGATGCCGTGGTGGCCGCGCACCGCCGCGGCGTCAGCGTGCAGGTGATGCTCAACCCCGAACGCCGCGACGGCGAGACCGACAACGATGCCGCCCGAGAGGCACTGCAGGACAACGGAATCGACGTCCGGGAGAGCAACCCCGAGTTCGATCTCACCCACGAGAAGTCGATGGTGATCGACGATTCGCACGCCTTCGTCGAGTCGCTGAACTGGACCGACGAGAACTTCAGTGCGACGCGCGACTACGCGGTGGTCACGCCGAGCGCGTCGGAGGTCGCCGAGATCACCGACTGCTTCGAGGCCGACTGGCACCGCGAGACCTTCGATCCCGGCCACGACGCACACCTCATCTGGTGCCCCACCAACGGCCGCACCAGGATCTGCGACTTCATCGACCGCGCCGAGAAGACGCTGTTCGTGCAGAACGAGCGCTATCAGGATCCGGTGGTGATCGAGCGCCTGGTGCGCGCCGCACGCCGCGGCGTGAAGGTGCACGTCATGGCGAGGACAGCACACCACCTCAAGCCCAACAAGTTGCTGGAGGGCGTGAGCGGCCTACGCATCCTCGACGACGTCGGCATCAAGATCCACGAACTCAAGCACCTCAAGTTGCACGCGAAGATGATCCTGGCCGACCAGGAGCGCGCCATCGTGGGATCCATCAACCTCTCGCCGGGCAGCTTCGACCACCGCCGCGAACTGGCGATCGAGGTCAGTGACCGCCACGTCCTCAGGCCGCTGACCGAGGTGGCGCACCACGACTGGAAGCACTCGGCTCCCATGGACCTCACCGACGCCGGCCTGCTCGCCGACCTGGCGAAGACCCCGTCCGACCGGGTGGCCGAACTCGGCCTGCACCCCGACGAGAATTGACGTCGAGCAAACTCAATTTGCCAGACTCGCACGGCGTGGTGCGCATCACGCCAAGACGCTCGAGACCCGCCCGGTCACTGTCCGAGTCTGCCAAAACGGCCGCGGACGTGCGAAGACCGCGAACAATATGAACACTAGTTGACTTCCAGGTGACGCGGACGGACGATGATCGCGTGATCGATTTGAAAGAACAGGCGATCATCGAGCAACTCGCTCAGCGCCTGGCATCCAAGTTCGCCGAGGTGCCACCCAGGACGGTCGAGGACGTCGTGCGGGCGCAGTACGCGCGCTTCGACGGCCGACCGGTGCGGGACTTCGTGCCGCTCTTCGTCGAGCGCCGCGCGACCAATGAACTCACCGGGCGGGGTGCGTAGCGCGCCCCGATCGCGTTCGCACGACGTGTCGGACCCCTCTGAAATAATGGGGTCATGTCCAGCACGGCAACGGCTTTGGCGCCACCGGCCACACCGGCCGAGCGTCTCGACGCGTTGTTCGAGAAGCTGGCCGAGCTGACCGGACAGCGCAACGCCATCGACGGCCAGATCGTCGACATCATCGCCGAGATCGACGGCGACCAACTGTGGGGAGCCACCGGCGTCCGCTCCATCGCCGCGTTGGTCGCGTGGAAGACCGGCGCCGCACCCCGCACCGCCGAAACCTTCGTCGCCGTCGCCCACCGCGCCGAGCAGTTTCCCCGCTGCGTCGCCGGACTCCGCGAGGGCCGACTGTCCCTCGACCAGGTCGGGGTCATCGCCGAACGCGCCGCCGACGGGTCCGACGACCACTACGTCGACCTCGCCGCCGTCGCCACCGTCACCCAACTGCGCAGCGCCGTCAAACTCGAACCCCGCCCCGACCCCACACCCAAACCCGAATCGCAACGCTCGATCACCAAGACAGTGGGACCCAACGAGGACTACGTCACCTGGAAGATCCGCCTGCCCCGCCTCGACGCCGCTAGATTCGAGGCCGCCCACCAGTCCCACCGCGACGCCCTGATCGCCGACTGGAAGGCCGACCACGACACCAGGGCCGACTCCGATGCGGCTCCCCCGTTCCCCGACGGCGTGGACGCGTTCATGTCCCTCATCGAGGCGGGCTGGGACACCGACGTGGCCCGCCGCCCCCACGGACAACGCACCACCGTCGTCGTGCACGTCGACGTCGAGAAACCCGCCGCCGCACTGCACCTCGGTCCGCTGCTCACTGACGACGAACGCCGCTACCTGCTCTGCGACGCCACCTGCGAAGTCTGGTTCGAACGCCAGGGCCGGCCCATCGGCGCCGGACGGACCACCCGCACCATCAACCGACGGCTACGCCGCGCCCTCGAGCACCGCGACCAGTGCTGCGCGGTCCCTGGCTGCGGCGCGACCCGCGGCCTGCACGCCCACCACATCGTGCACTGGGAGGACGGCGGGGCCACCGAACTCGACGACCTCATACTGCTGTGCCCCTACCACCACCGGCTGCACCACAGCGGCGGGCTCGGCATCACCGGCACAGCCCACCAACTCGTCATCACCGACGCCGACGGCCGTCACCTCACCGACGCATCACTGGCCCGACCACCCACGACACCAGCACCGGACGTCCCGCCCTGCCCGGGCCCACTCGGGGAACGCGCTCAATGGTGGTGGTACACACCGTTCGAACCACCACCGACGACCGAGAACTAGACGTCATCCCTACGTCGCGGTGAGCTGCTTCTCCTCGTAGAGCCGCGCCCACTCCTTGCGCGGCCTGATCGAGACGTCGACGTCGGTCGCGGTGGCGCGCAGGGCACCCACCGTCGCCTGATCCTTGGGCGTGAGCTTGAACGGATCCCAGTCGAAGAACCGGCAGGAGTTCTCCCACGTGATCTTGTTGATGTCGGTGTCGTCGGCACCCGCACCGTTGAGTTCGGCCAGCACCTGCTCGGGCGCGTCCGGCCAGAAGCAGTCGGAGTGCGGGTAGTCGCACTCCCACGCGATGATGTCGATGCCGATCTCGTGGCGCAGCCGCAGCGACGTCTTGTCGGTGACGTAGCAGGCCAGCGAGTGCTCACGGAACACGTCGCTGGGGAGCTTGTCGCCGAAGTCGCGACGTAGCCACTTCTGGTTGGTGTAGTGCCGGTCGCTGCGGTCGAGATAGAACGGGATCCAGCCGATGCCACCCTCGGAGAACGCGAACTTGAGGTCCGGGTAGTTGCGCATCGCGGGTCCCCACAGCAGGTCCTGTGCGCACATCGCCGACACCTGCGTGGCGAGGATGATCAGGTTGTCGATCGGGGCGTTGGGGGCCATGCTGATCGCCCCGAATCCGGTGCCGATGTGCAGACACATCACCACGTTGTGCTCCGACAGCGTGCGGAAGACCGGACCCCAGTAGTCCTCGTCGTGATAGCTCGGAAGCCCTTCCAGGTGCGGCAGTTCCGGCATGGTCACCGCGCGGCAGCCCTTGGCGGCGACGCGCCGGATCTCAGCGCACATGGCCTCGGGGTTCCAGGTCGGCAGCACGGCGATCGGGATGAACCGGTCGGGGTAGCTGCCCGCCCACTCGTCGATGTGCCAGTCGTTGTAGGCCGACACCATCACGAGGGTGACGTCCTCACGGTGCATGTTGAGGTGCCGCGCCGAGAAGCCGGTGAAGGTCGGGAAGCACATCGAGGCGAGGATGCCGTTGCGGCTCATGTCCCGCACCCGGGCGTGCACGTCGTAGACGCCGGGCCGCATCTCGGCGAACCCCGCGGGGTCGCGACCCCACTCCTCGGCCGGCCAGGACACCACGGCGTTGAGGCCGCTGACGCCCTGCGGCCTGCCCTGATACATCCATTGATCGACGCCCTTCTCGTCGGTCACGACGATCGGCGCCTCGGACTTGTACTTGGCCGGCACGTGGTTGAGGAACATGTCCGGGGGCTCGACCACGTGGTCGTCGATGCTCACCAGGATCAGGTCGTCGGTCTGCATGATTCAACTAGTACCCTCGGATTCCGTGACCGTCTCTGCACCTTCGGACAAAGGTTTGTCACTTTCGGCCAGCCGCCCGATCATCGAGCTGCGCCGCGGCGGCCGGGCCACGGCGGGCAGCTACCTCTACGAGGGCGACGGGCTGATCACCGGCTGGCACTCGCACGAGGTGCATCAGATCGAGTACGCGCTGCACGGCGTCGTTGAGGTCGAGACCGACTCGGCCCACTATCTGCTGCCGCCGCAGCAGGCGGCGTGGATCCCGGCCGGCCTCGAACACCAGGCGGTGATGAACCCGGACGTCAAGACCGTCGCGGTGATGTTCGCCCCCGACCTCATTCCGGCGCCCGAGGCCCGCGCACGCATCATCGCCGTCTCGCCGCTGATCCGGGAGATGATGGTCTACGCGCTGCGCTGGCCCATCGACCGGTCCGACACCTCCGATGAAGCGACCTCCGACGACTTCTTCCGCACCCTCGCCGCGCTCGTCGTAGAGGCGCTCGATCACGAAGCGCCGCTGAGCCTTCCGACGTCCGACCACCCGATCGTCTCGGCGGCGCTGGCCTACACCAAGCAGCACCTCGACTCCGTCACCGCCGACGACGTCGCACGTGCCGTCGCCGTCTCCGAGCGCACCCTGCGCCGGCTGTTCTCCGACGAGATCGGCCTGTCCTGGCGCACCTATCTGCTGCACGCCCGCATGCTCCGGGCGATGGCGCTGCTCGCGGGGCCGGGTCAGTCCGTGCAAGCGACGTCGTCGGCGGTCGGCTTCGAGAGCATCAGCTCGTTCACGCGGTGCTTCGCGCAGTTCAGCGGTGAGACGCCGTCGTCGTATCGCCGCCGGGTCACGGCGCGCTGACCCGTGCAGGCTCCTCCGACGACGTTCCTGCACGACCTGGTGTCCGCGGCCGCCGCCGACGTGCCCGACCGGCCCGCCGTCATCGCACCCGATGGCGTCGTCAGCACGTTCGCCGAGTTCGACCGGCAGATCGGCGCGGTGGCGCGCTGGGTGGGTGAGCGCACCCGGCCCGGCGACCGGGTCGCGGTGATCGCCGACAACGGCGCGCAGTACGCCCGGCTGTACTACGCCGTGCCGCGCAGCGGACGCCTGCTCGTCCTGATCAACCAGCGGTTGAGCGTCACCGAACAGGTCGGGCAACTGGAGGCCACCGACCCCGCACTGATCGTCGGCGATGCCCGCCATCTCCGGGCACTGCCGGCCGTCGCTCCGCTGGTCGAGTTCGAATCCGCCGAATGGGTTGCGGCCGAACGTGGTTCGCCGGTCGCGCCGGTCGCGTCCTCCCCCGACGACCCGGCCTGGTTGTTGTTCACCAGCGGCTCCACCGGAGCCCCGAAGGGCGTCCTGCACAGCCACCGCTCGATCACCGCGGCGGTGTGGGGCACCGTCGCGGGCCGGTCGGTCCGCGGCGGCGGTGTCTATCTGCTGCCGTTCCCCATGTGCCACGTCGCGGGATACAACATGCTCGTGCAGCACGCCGCGCGGTCGACGGTGCTGCCCGTCCCGGCCTTCCGGCCCGACGCGTTCGTCGAGACGGTCCTCCGGTACGGGGTGACGTCGTGCTCACTGGCCCCGACGATGCTGCACGCGCTGCTGGCCCACCTCGACGAGACCAGTGCCCGGTTGCCGACGCTGCGCGACGTCGCCTACGGCTCGGCCGCGATACCGGCCGACCTGCTGCGCCGTGCGCTCGACCGGCTCGCCGTCGGCTTCCACCAGGGTTACGGGATGACCGAGACCGGTGGCAACGTCACGTTCCTCGGGCCCGACGAGCACCGCGCGGGCGCCGCCGGCGACACCGCCGCACTCGCGAGCGCGGGCCGCCCGCACGACGGGGTCGAGGTCCGCATCGACGGCAGCGACGCCGGGGAGATCCTGGTCCGGGGCGCGCAGGTCGCCGTCGGCTACTGGCCCGATCGTCGACCGATGAGCACCGACGGCTGGTTGCGCACCGGCGACGTCGGCCGCATCGACCCGGCCGGGCGCCTCGTCGTGCTGGACCGCACCAGGGACGTCATCATCACCGGTGGGGAGAACGTGTCCTCCCGCGAGGTCGAGGACGCGCTGTCCACGCATGCCGACGTCGAACAGGTTGCGGTCGTAGGTGTTCCGGACGAGTACTGGGGCGAGGCCATCTGCGCCGTGGTGGTCCCCCGCGCCGGATCCGATCCGGACGTCGACGACCTCGTCGCCCACGTCCGCGCCGCCATCACCGCGTTCAAGCGGCCACGCCACGTGATGTTCGTCGACGCGCTGCCGGTGACCACCAACGGCAAGGTCGCGAAGCAGGCCGTCCGTGATCACGCACGGCAGATCCTGCGACTCGAGGGCTAGCGACTCAGGCGGCGATCGCCTTCTCGATCTTCGCCGAGATCGCCGACGCCTGGGTGATCACCGGGATCGGCGGCCGGCAGGCCTCGACGTCGATGACGACGTTGGAGCGCACGCTCAGGACGTGCTGGCACACCCGGCTCTGAGCGCCCGACCCCCGGGCGATCGGCATCGCCAGTTGATTCTCCGTGCGACTGAGATCCCCACTGAGCCAGCGGGGTAGCGCCCTGTCGTTGAGTGTGATGTTGACGTGGTGGTTGGTGCACTTCGTCCAGCGCTCGGCCGACTCGTCGAAGAAGCGGCGCGCCGCATCCGCCGACGGATACGAGACGACCGACTGGGCGACGGAGGTCGACCAGTCGTCGGAGTCCGGCGCCCGCAGGACCTGCTGGCGGATCGCCCGCCACCCGTCCGCCGTGCCCTGCTCGCCGTAGATGGCGGCCTGGTCCGGCTGCCACACGCCGAGGCAGTTCATGTTGCTCAGAAGATTCCGGTCGTCGTTCATCACCTGGGTCACCGGGTGCGGCGTCAGGGTGGGCACGCCCATCACCGTGCTGATGTCGGCCACGCCGACGAGCAGACTCTCCAGCTCCGTGTCGGGAACCACCGTCGCCGCCGTTGCGGCGCTGGACTTCTCACTCGAGCAGCCCGACAGCACCATCGCCAGACAGAGCAGTCCCGTCACCGCGAGTCGAACGTCAGGCATGCGTTCCCGCTGCGGCGCAGGCCGTCTGTACGGCCTCGGCGTCGGTGTTCATCTCGGTGGCCGTGGTGTTCATGGTGTCGCCGCTGGTCCGCACGGCCATCTTCACCAGCAGCTTCGTCGCGCCCCACGACCAGGACCGCATCGGCGAGGCGATGTCCGGCGACAGGCCGGGGGTGTTCGCGGTCGACAGCGTGACGCTCGCGCCCTGCCGAAGTGCGGTGCGGCCCACCTCGTTGCTGCTGGCGATCGCCGGGTCGTTGTAGTCGGGATTCGAGTACGACTCGATCTCCTCGGCGAAGTCGCCGTAGTAGTACGAGGTGGCGTCGAGGACCTCGGCGAACTGTCCGCACGCCGCGGACGCGACGGGATCGGCGTCGGCCGACGACTGCGACTCGACGGCGACCGGACCCGGCCCGGCGGCATCCGCCGGCTCGGCGGCGGACAGCGGCGCGAAGGCCAGCGCGACCCCGAGGGTGAGCAGCGCTGCGGTCGACACTCGTCCTGCTGCGGTGGGCGTTGCCACTGTTACTCCTCGGGTAGCGACTGCAATCCGACTCTCGGCTCGTCGACGCCCCTACCGTCAGAGGACGAGAAGAACGGAAGGTGAACTGGGACCCACGGTTCGATGGCCCGTCACCGTCCATTGGGATTCGCTGCGCTGTGAACATGCTGTGCACGACTTTTACTCGGACAGAACGTAATTGCCACACGCTCACCTCGCGCACCTTCGATGACAAAGTGGTCACGGGTGTTCGCGCCCCGTTCACCGTCCGGCAACCCGTGCCGTGGAAGCTCCCTCGCGACACATCCGGTGGATTCACCGGTTCGAACCACGAGAGGTGCTCACAGCCCTATGTCCAATCGCTTCGCTACCGTCGCTGCAGTATGCGTGCTGGCTTCGGTCGGCTCTGCACCCCTCGCGCTCGCGGAACCCGCACCGCCGCCGGCGGATCCGGCGATCGTCCCCGTGTCAGCCCCGCTTCCCCCCGAGGGTGCCGTCCCGTCCGCGGCTCCCGGCATCCTCGACACCCCCGACGGCTGGCACCTCGAGGTCGTCGGCAGCAACGAGACGCAGCTGCCCGTCGCACCGCTGACCACCGCCATCTCGTCGCGTGAGTACCTGGTGGCCGGCACCTTCACCGGCAAGGTCACCGGCGGCGGCAAGACCAAGCTGACCGGCGGGACGCTCGAGGCCGGTGAGCAGATCGGCTGCGGCATCATCTCCGACGAGACCGAGATCAACCCGGGCGCCAGCATCACGCCCGGCCTCGGCGCGCTCGGCATCCCCACCCTCAGCGCCGGTGTCAGCCTGCAGGGCAAGGTCTACCTCAAGCCCGGCACCGTCACCAGCGTTGCGCTGGACAAGAAGTCGTTCAAGGGCACCTCGACACGCGTCTCCATCACCGGTGTGCGGGTGAAGACGGATCAGTGCGCCGGCCAGTCGTTCATCCGGTCGTACGCGACCCTGACCGCATCGACCGACAACACCGATGACGTGGTCACGTACATCGGCGTCACCAAAGCCGTTTAGCCACCAGCCGACTTCGAACGAGAGAACATCATGAACCGCTACGCCCTCGCCGCGGCCACCGCATGCATGGCCATCCCCTTCGCCGCCACGTCTCCGCTCGCCCTGGCGGAACCGCCCATCGATCCCGTCGGTGGCGTCGCTCCCCCGCCGGACACCGGCGTCGTCGCCTCGGCGCCTCCCGGCGTCGTCACCAGCCCCGACGGCTGGACGCTGACCGTGGTCGCCAGCAACGAGACCCAGCTGCCCATCGCGCCCCTCACCACGGCGGTGTCGTCGCGGGAGTACCTGGTGGGCGGCACGTTCAGCGGCACCGTCACCGGTGGCGGCAAGACGACGCTGTCCGGCGGCGTCCTCGAGGCCGGCTACCAGATCGGCTGCGGCATCGAACTCGGACAGGTCCGCCTCATCGGCCAGGCCGGCGTCAACGTCGGCGTCGGCATCTCGACTCCCGGCGGATCGCTCGGTGGTCTCGGCCTGGGCAGCGTCCAGTTCCCGATCTCGGGCACCATCGAGATCCACGCCAAGCCGGGCACCGTCACCCAGGTTCCGGTGGACAAGAAGACCTTCAAGGCCGCGCCGGTGCGCGTCACCCTGAAGGACACCCACGTCAAGGTCGACGGCTGCGTCGGACAGTCGTTCCTGCGGTCCTACGCGACGCTGACCAGTTCCACCACCGACACCGACGACATCGTGGCCTACTACGGCGTGACGAAGTCGGTCTGATCCGGGAAGCGACGTCCTGCCCATGAACGCCCCACTGTCACACGGCAGGACCGCGCGAGCGATCGCGTTCGGCGCGTTGGCATTCGGAGCGGCGGTCGCCTTCTCGGCGACCGCCGCTGCGGAGCCACCGCCCGCACCCCTGCCCGTCGTCCCACCCGGCGCCCCCGTGCCGCCGCCTCCGCCGGAGGCGGGTCCCTACATCCCGGGGATGGGCAACGCGTCGGCCAACATGTTCGGCATCCTGGCCCAGAACGGCCAGCCGTCCGTTCCCGGTGCCGTCGGGGCGCCGTCGACCAACGGTCTCGACGCCGCCAGCGTGCTCGGGCTGAACCCGGTCCCCCTCGCTCCCAACGGGCAACCGGGAACCCCGCCGAACCTCAACGTGTTCAACAACGCCTACGGCCTGCCACAGAACGAGGTGCCCGCCGCGCCGGGGCAGGGTCAGCAGTTCGACGTGGCCCCGGGCCAGGAGAACGCGGACGTCGGCAAGCGGGAATGGCTCGGACGGTACGTCGACCTGTACCGCGACGGCCGGCTCAAGGGTGGGCTGCTCGGTCAGATGCCCCAGCAGCAGCTCGGCGAGCCGCTGCCCGGGACGGCGCCGCCTCCCGGCACCGTGATCTCGCCGGGGCTGGTGCAGAACCTGCCACCCGCCCCCGACGACGGCAGCGCACCGGCTCCGCCGGGGCTGATCCTGCCGCCACCGCCGCCGTGATCGTCACGTGTCGGTGACCACGAAGTCATACGGCAAGTCGTGACCCGACGATCACCGTACGGTCGAGCGGCAAGTTGAAGTACCCCACGGCGTCGGCGGTGACGTTCGACGTGGTGACGAACAGCTTCGTCCGCCACCGATACATGGTCGACGTCGTCCCGACGACGAGGTCGAGATTGGACAGGAAGTACGATGCGTCCTCGAACTCGATGAATCCCTCGGTCTTCGTCTCGTCGAGCGACGCGAGGGCTCGAGGCACGTCGGGACGTTCCATGTAGCCATATCGGACCGTGACGTGAATGATCCCGTCGGCATAGCCGAGGTCGTCGACGGACGTGCGGTCGGCCTCCGACACGCTCGGTTGCGGCTCGGTTTCGAGTGCGACGATGACCACGTGTTCATGCAGCACCTTGTTGTGAGCGATGTTGGCACACAGCGATAGTGGAGCCGTATCGCCACCTCGATTGAGGAATACGGCGGTCCCGGGGATCCGCACCAGCGGCGGATCATGGATGGCGAGTTCGTATACCAGCGCCCGCAGCGGGCCCTCGACCCGGGCGCGTTCCGTCATGACGACTCCGAGCGCCCCTACGACCACGGCCAGCCGGACGGTATCCCGCGGGCCGCGAGGTCTGCTCGCGGGAGGAGCTTCGGCCGCGTCGAGGGTCACTGGCGGGCAGCCCGAAGATGCGTCGCCTAGGCGCCCGCGGTCGGCCGACGCTCCTCGCGACGGTTCAAGTAGCGGCATGCGAGCAAGGCAACGGTCGTTGGGCCGAACAACACCAGGACGGGCAACAGATCCGGGAGCGAACCCGCCACTGAACTCGAAGGAAGCCGACGATTCCATCGCACTCGACGTCGACCGTCGACGGCCTTGACGGAATCCTTGCGGGCCTGTGTCGATCGTCACGCGTGTCATGCCGATTTTCGTCAAGAACACGGCCTCTCGCGTAAACAACCCGTCAGCGCACGCATTCCGGCGACGAGCTGCAGGTACGAAGGCACCATGAGGGTCGAGGAACGCCCCTTTCCGGCACGCCCGTCGTGGACCCGGCTGCTGCACGGCGAGGAGTCCTGGGGCACGCTGATCGTGCAGCCTCAGCGCTTGGGCGCCACCCGCTACCAGCTGGTCGTCTACCCGCCCGGCATAGGCGACTCGCAGCGCCGGTGGGTTCGCGCATGGCGAGGCTGGCCTCTGTGGGGCGCCCTCTCGTGGCTGCTCACGATGGTCTGGCTGTCGAACGTCGTCGACTCGTGGACTGCGCTGACGGTTGCGACGACGGCTTACCTGTGATCGGGTGCCGCCACCCGTTGGATGGCGGGACCTGCCCGTGACGACGTCCGCACCGTCTACGCAGAGGTCTCTGCAGGACAACACGATCCGTCCATTCGGACACGCGTACGCGCCATCGAAGTCAGCGCGGCGACCATGAGCCACGCATACGACGGATACCGACGGGGGACCATGTCGGCGGTGGACTACGAGGCGATCTGGTGGCATGTCTACACCCGGGCCGAGTTGGGGCAGAGTGCGGGCAACATACGTCTCTGATCGAGCGGCCGTCAGCGCCAGAGATCCGAATCCCGCTCCATTGTCCGGCAATCCGAGTGAGTGCAGAGTGGCGTGGCGTTGCCCCTCCGCCGACGCACGGCGGCTTGCAGGTGTCCAGGTGCTGACGTGAACATCTCCAACCGGTTGGCGGACTCGGCTGGCAGCACGGGTGCGACGTCAGCTGACGGTGGTCACGCCCCGCACAGCGAGGCCACCTCCAATGGGTTGGTGGACTGCGGTGTATACGTCGATGGTCATCGACTGACCCATGCGTACGGACCGCGAGACGCCGTGGTGAAGGTGCAAGAACTCGGGGAAGGCTTCGGGTGGATTGGGTTGCATGAACCGGACGCACACCAGATGCGCTTGGTCGCGGAAGTCTTCGACCTGCATCCGCTGGCCGTCGAAGACGCGGTTCATGCTCACCAACGCCCAAAGGTAGAGCGCTACGACGACACGTTGTTAATCGTCTTGAAGACCGTGAAGTACATTCCGCACGAATCGATCTCGAGTGCGAGACATCGTCGACACGGGCGAGATCATGGTCTTCGTAGGGCCAAGCTTTGTGGTCACGGTGCGTCACGGAGACTTCAGTGGGCTGGCCGGGGTCAGGAAGGCCGTGGACGGAGATGCCCACCAGTTGCGGCTGGGACCGTTTGCATTCATGCACGCCATCGCAGATCACGTCGTCGATGACTATCGCGACGTCTTCATGCGAGTGGAGACCGACATCGACGCGATCGAAGAGCAGCTCTTCTCACCGCGCAGCACCGAGATCGATCAGATCTACCTGCTCAAGCGGGAGATCACGGAGCTGAAGCGCGCGGTGAACCCCCCTGGCCGAAGCACTTCGGGAGATCGGGACCGAGCACGCAGACCTCGTCTGCAAGGAAGTGCGCCGGTATCTACGCGACGTCATCGACCACCAGACCCTGGCTGCAGAGCGGATAAACAGCTACGACGAACTGCTCACCTCTCTCGTCACGGCCGCGCTCGCTCAGGCCGGTATGCAACAGAACCTCGACCTGCGCAAGAATTCGGCGTGGATCGCCATTGCTGCGGTGCCCACCATGCTGGCCGCCATCTACTGCATGAACTTCGACCACATGCCAGAGCTGCGTTGGACGTGGGGCTACCCCACGCTGCTCACCGTGATGGGCACCATCTGCATCGCTCTGCACCACACCTTTCGCCGTAACCGTTGGCTGTGAGATCGTGGCTACTCGCTGACGTGTCCGCGAACGCTCATCACCGAGCAGCTCGTGTGGTTGAGCACGGACCCGGCAGTCGTGAGCTGGAGAGTGAGGCCGGGGTCGTCGGCGCTGACCACCGCCAGCTGGGCGAGGCTGGCGTTCTTCACGAGGTAGTCCAACACGCCGTGACCGAGCGGCAGGGAACAGATTGCTACCTCAGACGCGTGAGCACGAGCGGGATCTCGGGACATATGGTGCTCAAGACGCATGTGGACCGTTTGCGCGGTATCCGTACGCGCGTCGTCGTGATCTCGTCCCGTGGTGAGTGCGAGCAGCGGGGCATTGCGCAACCGCGCCTCCATCTTCGCCACGTGCAGTACGGCGTCGGAATCCAGCGTGTCGTCGATTCTGGCAATGATCCAACGACCATCGACGGCCGCGTCAGCGTGCGTCTGGATGACGGCTACCGGGCAGTGAGCGGATTGCGATAGGACAGATGCCGTGGACCCGAGGTTTCGCCGGGAGGAGCTGTTGTGGCTCGTCCACCCGACACACACCATTGCTGCCGATCGAGATGCTTCGGCCAGCATCGGGGCCGGCGCCCCGCGGAGGATCTCCATTTCGAGCTTCACCGGCTTGCCGGTGGCTTCGACGGCGTGCCAGGCGCGATGCGCGATGCGTTCGGCTTCCGCGTAGTCCCCGTCGAGGCGGTGGGAGTCCATTTTGGCATCGAGGTCGTGCCCGATGACGTGGACCAAACGCAACGGGATGTCGCGACTGACGGCCTCGTCGATCGCCCAAACCGCGGCACGTACTCCGGCCTTGGAACCATCGATGCCGACGATGATCGATGCGGGAGGGAAGGCGTCGTTCATGGTCCTCCTGAATAGTCGAGTGCTCGCGCTGCGCCAATGTCACGCGTCACTTGCGACGCTATCCGTGCGACGGCGACTTGCCTGGGGTCATTGGTCCTCGAACCGCGGGCTTTGGTCCTGACTGCTAGATGGCGCCCCCGTGGCTGAAGCGTGCAGCGCGGCGCTGGATGCGGTGTTCGCGTCCGCGGGCACGGTGCGGTCGCCCGACGAGGTGCACCGGGTCGGCGTAGAACACCTTCTTGGTGATTTCGACCAGGACGAGGTATGCAGCCGTGAGCAGCACCAGCGCACCAAAGAACTGCAGCGGCAAGGTGGTGAACCCGAGACCGGGGCCGAACGGAGACACGGTCAACAGGGCACCGACCGCTATCACCGCGCACGTGGTCAGCGCCATCGGGCCGCTGGGTCTGCTGCGGAAGAACGGTACCCGCCTGGTGCGGATGGCGAAGATGATCAGCGTTTGGGTGGCAAGGGATTCCACGAACCAACCGGTGCGGAACTCGGCGGGCCCGGCGTGAAGTGCCCCCAGCATCAGGCCGAAGGTCAAGAAATCGAAGAGTGAGCTGATGGGCCCGAAGGTCAGCATGAATCTGCGAATGAACGCGATGTCCCAGTGCGAAGGGGCGTGCAGCTGTTCGGCGTCGACCCGATCGGAGGGAATGGCGAGTTGTGAACTGTCGTAGAGCAGGTTGTTCAGCAGGATCTGGCTCGGCAGCATCGGCAGGAACGGCAGGACGGCCGACGCCGCGGCCGCGCTGAACATATTGCCGAAGTTACTCGACGTGCCCATCAGCACGTACTTGATGGTGTTGGCGAAGATGCGCCGTCCCTCGGCGACGCCGTCTGCGAGCACGCCGAGGTCCTTCTCCAGGAGCATGACGTCGGCGGCGTCCTTCGCTACGTCGGCGGCGGTGTCGACGGAGATCCCGACGTCGGCCGCATGCAGCGCCAAGGCGTCGTTGACGCCGTCGCCCAGGAATCCGACGGACCTTCCCGTGCGTCTGGCCGCCACGATGAGTCGGGCCTTCTGCTCGGGTGAAATTCGCGCGAAGATCGTGTTGTTCTGTGTGGCCGCGTCGAATTCGACGTCGTCGAGCGACTCCAGTTGGGGACCGGTGACGGTGCCCTTGGTGACCAATCCCAAATCAGTACACACTTTTTCGGCCACCTTGGGGTTGTCACCCGTAGCGACCTTGACCTCGATGCCCATCGCCGTCAACCGGGCCAAAGACTTCCGGGCAGCGGACTTCGGTTCGTCCGCGAAGACCAGGAACCCGAGCAACGTGAGCCCGGCTTCATCGGCAGCGGTTATCGCCGTCAAAGGTGTTGCCGACCTGTTCGCGACCGCCACCACCCGGCGACCTTGGTCGAACAGCGCATCCAGGACCGCGTGCGCGCCGATCGGCACCGACACGCAACGCGCCATCACCTGCTCGGGTGCGCCCTTCACCACCAGAACTCGCTCGCCGCCGTCGTCGACCAGTGTCGACGTCGCACGACGGTCGTGATCGAAGGGGAGGGTAGCGACCCGGTGGAACTCGCCGGCGGTCAGGCGTTGCCCGTCGGGGGACTCCCAGAGTGCGTCGTCCATCGCATTGACGCTGACGCCGCCCTTACCTGGATCCGCGTCGGTGGCGAGCATGCCCGCACGAATCGCGGCGTCGGAGTGCGTTCCCTCAACGTCTACCCCGTCCACCAGATGAATTCGACCCTCGGTCAGCGTTCCGGTCTTGTCGGTGAACAGGACGTCGACGTCGCCTAGGTCCTCGATGCATACCAGTCGCTTGACGAGGACCTTCAGCTTCGCCAGGCGGCGCGAGCCGGTCGCGAGGCTGGTGCTGACCACCGCGGGCAGCAGCTGTGGCGTGATGCCGACGGCGATCGCCAGGGCGAACAGCATCGACTGGATCAGCGGCCTGCCCAGCAGGAGGTTGATGACGAGGATGAAGGTCGTCAAGGTGAGCGCCACCCACAGCAGCAGGTAGGAGAACCGCCGCAGCCCTACCTGGAAGCTCGTCTCGGGGTGGCGCTCTCCCAGGCCGGCCGCAATGCGGCCGAACTCGGTGCGGGCTCCTGTCGCGTACACCACACCAACGCCGGTTCCCGCACTGACGATCGTTCCCATGAAGGCCAGATCAGTGGAATCAGCCAGTGCGCCGGCAACTTTGACTTCTCGTGGCCACTTCTCGGCAGCGGCCGACTCGCCTGAGAGAATGCTCTCGTTGCATTCCAGGCCCGTGGCCTCGATTACCCTCACATCCGCGGGTATGGCCTCACCGAGCGAGAGCCGCACCACGTCGCCGACGACCAGATCGGCGACGCTGATCTCCTCGTATCGTCCGTTCCGACGCGCTAGAGCCGTGTGATGAACACTTGAATGCAGTGCAGCGGTCGCACGTTCGGCTCGGTACTCGTTCGTGAAACCGAGCGCGGTGCTTGCCAGCAAGATGGCGCCGATGATGCCGGCCTGGGTGCTGTCGCCGAGGAAGAACGACAACGCTGCAGTGGCCGCGAGCAGGACCAGCAGGGCGCTGCGCAACTGACGGCCGAGGACGGCGATCGCGCTCACCCGATGGGTGCGCAGGGCATTCGGTCCGTCCCGGACCAGACGGGATGCAGCCTCCGCGCTGTTCAGTCCGTCCGTCGAGGTGACGACCCACGTCAGCACTTCCGCAACCGACGCGGTCGAGACTCGGACGGCGCTGAGTTCAGCCACGAGGGGCGGTGAGCAGCACCTTCAAGGCTCCGGTTTCGGACGGATTGCCGAAGACGTCGTAGGCCGTCTCGAACTCGTCCAGCGTGAAGCGGTGGGTGATCATCGGGGAGGTGTCGAGCTGGTGGCTAGCGACCAGCCCGATCAGTGTCGGTGTCGAGTAGGTGTCGACCAGACCGGTGGTGATGGTCACATTCTTGGCCCAGATGTCTTCGAGGTGCAATGTTGCGGACGCTCCGTGAACTCCGATGTTGGCGACGTGCCCGCCTGCGCGTACCAATCTCACGGCCAGCTCGAAGGTGTGTGCAGTTCCGACGGCCTCCATCACGACATCCGCACCGAGACCGCCGGTGAGTTCGGCGATCGCCACCTCGGGATCCTCCGTGCTTCCGTTGATGACGGTGGTCGCGCCGAACTTTCGGGCCGCCTCGACCCGAGCTCCGGCGAGGTCGATCGCGACGATGTGGCTAGGGCTGAATAGTCGGGCGGTCAGAATCGCAGCGAGCCCGATGGGGCCGGCGCCCACGATGACCACGACGTCCGCGGGCCGCACCGTCCCGTTCAGCACGCCCACCTCATAGGAGGTGGGCAGGATGTCGGCCAGCATGAGCATCTGTTCGTCGGTGACCCCTTCGGGTAACGCGTGAGTGGAGTTGTCCGCGAACGGCACCCGGACGTATTCGGCTTGAGTCCCGTCGATCAGGTGACCGAGGATCCAACCACCGCCACCCAGGCACTGCCCGTAAGCACTCTCCCGGCAGTAGCGGCACGTTCCGCAGGACGTGATGCAGGAAACCAGGACTCGGTCACCCACAGAGAGTCGTTGCACCCCCGGTCCGATCGCCGTTACCGTGCCGACGGCTTCGTGGCCGAGGATACGGCCGGGGGTTACTTCCGGTACGTCGCCGCCGAGAATGTGCAGATCGGTCCCGCAGATAGTGACCGCGTCGACCCGCACCACGGCGTCGCCAACGTCCTGGATGATCGGGGCGGGCACTTCCTCCCAGGTCCGCTTGTCTGGGCCGTGATAGACGAGAGCCTTCATGACGTCGATCCCCTTCCTAGTGGCGCACGCGATAGCTGGTCTGTGCAGTCCGGCAAGAGGACCCGGGGCCTGGCGGGGCCGCGGCATCCTTAGGGCTGGCGAGCAACGATTACCGGAGTGATCGCCGACTGCAAAACCGCCGAACTCACTGAACCCAGAAGCATTCCCGCGAACCCGCCGCGGCCATGACTGCCGAGCACGACGAGTTGAGCGTCCCTAGACGCTTCGACGAGCTGACGCGCCGGCTGACCGTGCGCGACGACGTGACGTACCGACACGTCGGGATAGCGCTCCTGCCACCCCGCCAACCGTTCGGCAAGAACTTCTGATTCCTCCTGTTCGAGGACTGGTCGGTTCAGCCCGGGGACTTCGTAACTCCCCCAATCACCCCATGCGTGCAGTGCGACCAGTTCCACACCGCGCCGTGAGGCCTCATCGAACGCGATCGCGGTCGCGAGTTCAGATGTCGGAGAGCCATCGACGCCGACGAGCACGGGTAACGTGCCGAAGTCCGACGTCGTCGCGTCATGTTCGTGGATGACCGCAACCGGGCAATGCGCATGGCGCACCAATGCGGAGCTGACCGAACCCATCAGCGAGCGTCCAAAGGCACCGATTCCGCGGGTCCCCACGACGATCATGTCCGCGTCTTTGGTCAGATCGACCAACGTGGGAATCGTCACCGCAATGAACAACTCCGCGTTGATCGTCAACGTGCCCTCGCTCCCCGCCGCCACCTCGGCAATCTCGATCGCATTGGCGAGGATCTGCCGTCCCTCGGTGGCTTGCCAGACATTCACGTCACTAGGTACGGGGGTCGCCGACCAGTTCACCGAGAAGGCGGGAGCGACGTGCACGACGGTCAACGCGACGTTCCGCATGATGGCCGCGCGGGCCGCCCACCCGATCGCTGAGTCGGAGGTGGGGGAACCGTCGACACCGACGACGATCCCGGGATGGTCGATGTTGCTGCGCACGTGGTGCCCCTTCGCCGAACTGATCGAGTGAACTCCGACGGTACGAGTCCAGTGAGGCAACATCTGGAGGCGATCGTCATCAACGTGAAGGTCCTATGGCCTTCGGTGCTGCGTGGGCAGCGATCCAGCCCACTGGCCAATGGAGGGCTGAGGTCGGCAGACGCGGATTGCGCCGGTGCGTAAGGCGCTGCGGAGTGAGCGATCGACGAGGTTGCCAGCCACTGTTTGCCGCTGCGTCTGGTCCAAGTCATCGAGCCAACCTCCGAAGCCTGAATCTCGAAACCGGTTATTGCGACGCTTTTCTGACGACTATGCGCGCCTCGTTAGCGGCCGGATTCCGGAGAGTGAAGCGATTGTTCTACGCGGAGGCATCATTGTCGTATCGACCGAGGGCAACCGCCATGTGGCAATGATGGAAGAGTTCATTACGAAGGAGAATGCACGTGATCGAAATATTGCCCGACATGCCGGACGGAGTGACGGGGATCCGGGTCTCGGGCCGGCTGGTCGCTAGCGACCTGGTTGATTTCCGGCCGGCAATGGACAGGCTGCTCGCTGCGGGTGAGATCCGGATCGTCGAGGTCATCGCATCCGACTATGAGGGCTTTGGTCCCGGCGGATTACACAAGGACATGAAGCTGGGGTTCGGTGCTGTCCTGATGCGTCATTCTGCCTTCAGGCGGATCTCGGTCGTGTCCGACAAGGAATGGGTCTCACATGCGCTGCACGCCCTGGCCTGGATGATCCCTGGGGAGTTCGCCGTATTCGGTCTTGATGAGATCGAGCGTGCGAAACGGTGGGCCGCCGGCTCGTCTTGACTCGTTGAATCATTCGGCGCGGGGCGCTGGCCCGTCAGCACACGCCACCCACCGCAGTCCGCCAGACGTGGGACCAACGACCGACACCCAGGGACTTTCTGCCCTGCTGCGGTGTACGCCAGCCCGCCTAAAGTCGTAGCGATACCAATCGAACGGGGGACTGTCATGCGTGAGACACACCCGCCGTCGCCATCCGTAGTCGTCGGGATAGATGGTTCGCGGTCCGGCTTGGCCGCCGCGCTATGGGCTGTCGACGAAGCCGTCGCACGACACATCCCGCTGCGGTTGGTCTGCGCGGTCGAGCCCCGCGACGGTGCACGCACCTCCGAGGACGCGACGCGCGCACTGGTGTCCGCCGAGAACGCGGTCGCGGCAAGCGACCAGATAGTCAAGGTCGAAGCTGAGATCGTGCATGGCAGACCGGCCGACAAGCTGCTGGAGGCCAGCCGCGCCGCGGCCATGTTGTGTGTCGGCGCCCAGGGCATCACGCACGCGACCGCCGGGCGGGTCGGATCGACTGCGGCGGCCTTGGCCGCCCGCGCACACTGTCCCGTCGCCATCGTTCGCGGGTTCGATCGGTCGTCGGCCGAGCCGGGTTCGGTCCTGGTCGAAGTCGACCAGTCGTCGGATGGCGACGGCGTGTTGCAACGCGGAATAGACGAAGCGTTGCTCCGCGGCGCGCCGCTGGTCGCCGTATCCGCTTGGCACTCCCAGGTCACCGACTCGCATGACTGCCGAGGCGTCGCCGAGCAGGATCGACGCATTACGGCCGCCCTCAACCGACGCCTCGCTTTCACGACACTCCACCATCCCGGGCTCGACGTTCGAGCCGTTGCCGTGCACGGCAGCTTGCTCGACTACGTCTCACCGCGCGAGCGATCGGTTCAGCTGATCGTCGTCGGTCATCGGCGTGCCCATGGCGTCGCCGAGATGGTTGGGCCACCCAGCTACGTCGCGCTGCACGGCACCGACTGCTCGGTGCTCGTGTGCGAACCGCACGGTTCTCTCTGATGGTTCCACTTCTGCGTCATGGGCCTATCGTTTACTCAGAGCGGGCATCGGCCGGTTCGTACACCGCCAACCCCGAGGGCACGTCATGGTGACCGTCTTTCTCGTCGACGACCACGAGGTCGTCCGTCGTGGTCTCATCGATCTCCTCAGCGCGGATCCCGAACTCGACGTCATCGGCGAAGCCGGAACGGTCAGCCATGCGCTGGCCCAGATTCCGGCGCTGCGTCCCGACGTGGCAGTTCTCGACGTGCGGCTACCCGACGGCAACGGCATCGAGCTGTGCCGTGACCTGCTCTCCCGATTGCCCGACCTGCGCTGTCTGATGTTGACGTCCTTCACCTCCGACGAGGCAATGCTCGATGCAATTCTCGCCGGCGCCAGCGGCTATGTGGTCAAGGACATCAAGGGCATGGAACTCGCCAAGGCCATCAAGGACGTCGGCGCAGGTCGCTCTCTGCTCGACAATCGCGCGGCGGCAGCATTGATGGCAAAATTGCGCGGCGCAGCAGAACGC
The DNA here is from genome assembly GCF_056679845.1 of Mycobacterium sp. PTI7. Classification (NCBI taxonomy): domain Bacteria; kingdom Bacillati; phylum Actinomycetota; class Actinomycetes; order Mycobacteriales; family Mycobacteriaceae; genus Mycobacterium; species Mycobacterium sp. PTI7. The sequence goes on along the minus strand of NZ_CM155252.1, from coordinate 906,757 downwards.
TCCGACCCCCTCTCGGGCCTCACGGATCAGGAGCGAGTCCTGCTCGATCTCCTCGGGGAGGGTTTGACCAACAAGCAGATCGCCGACCGGATGTTCCTGGCGGAGAAGACCGTGAAGAACTATGTCTCGCGGCTCCTGGCCAAGCTTGGCATGCAACGGCGCACCCAGGCAGCGGTCTTCGCGACGAAGCTCGACCGACCACGCCGCCGCGACTCCTGGGAGTGACCTTCATCGGATCTCCGGGTCACCGTGATATCTCTGAGGGATCAGGTGGGTTCGGATTGGAGCCCCCAGACGAGCTTTGGTATGCATGCGCAACGCGCCACTTCACGTCTACCCGTCCGTGCTCAGGGAATCTGGTGCGCAGCATCGACGCCACGGCTCATGGTTCGTCTCGCTTCAACGTCCCAGTTGTCGCCTGCTCCACGTTCGCCGGTCGCCCCCGGCTGTAAGTCGATCGTCGACGAACTTCAGAGCGCGATGCAGCAGATTTCCTGCGCCTCGACAACCGAGTCGCCAAGGGGCCGAGCGGTGTCGATGCGGTGGGCTCCCACCCAGGTGTGCTGGTCGTGGGCAATGGCCAGGGCGATCTGTGGATCGGCGTCCGACGTCGTTGAGACCCGGCTCTCGATCCGCGCCACGGCCTCGCCAATCCCCACGGTACATGCCAATTCTACTGTGGGACAGTGCTCTTTGTGGGCAATCTCACGGGCGTCCGCGCGATGCTGTGCGTCGCGCCACGTGCCGTCGAGAATCACCGATCGCCCGCGCCCGAGCAACGAGCGCGCGCGGCGCAGCATCGCTTCATAGACTGCGTCCACCTTGTCAGGACTGTAGAGACCGGCGTCGTAGATGCCCGCGACACCGTCGAGTTCTCCGCCGGCCTGCATCTCGCGGCGGACGTCGTCGCTCGAGATCACCGTTGCGCCCATCCGTTCGCCTACCGCGCGGGCCAGCGTGGTCTTGCCGGTCCCTGGGCCGCCGCCGATCAACACCAGTCGTACCGTCCCGGCCTGCAGGTGCTGCAGTGCGAGGTCGAGATGACGCCGGGCATCTCCGGCGGCGCCGAGATCGCCCTGACCGACCCGGATGCAGTCGACCTTCGCACGGACGACGGCTCGATAGGCAATGAAGAAATGCGTCAACGCCTCCGGGGCGGGATCATTCGCAAGATGGCGATATTCGTCGAGGAAGAAGTCGGCGAGGTCGCGTCTGCCGAGGAATTCCAGATCCATGGCCAGGAAGGCAGCATCGTCGAGACCGTCGACATATCGCAGCCGGTCGTCGAATTCAAGACAATCCAACAGGATTGGTCCGTCCGGACGGCAGAAGATGTCATCGGCGATGAGATCGCCGTGACCGTCGACGATGCGCCGCTCGGTGATACGGTCCTCCAGCAGCACGCCCCTGCCGTCGATGAATTGCGTGGCAAGGCGCTCGACCTCGATGACTGAGTTGCGTCCCAGCACGGCACCAACGTGGCCGTGTAGCTCGGTGAGATTCTCGTGCCAGCGCGCGGCGATTGCCGGGACCTTGGCGCAGGCGTCCACGCTTCGCGAACGAGTGGCCTGGGCGTGAAAGTCCGCGATTCTTCGCGCTATCGCCGACAGGTGTCCTTCAACCTGTTCGCCTCGCCGCACCATCGACGCGAGTCGAAGCGCGTCGGGGTAGCGCCGCATGACCACGACGGGTTCCGGCGCACCCGCCACCGGGTCGGACAGGTGGGCCACCCCGAGGTAGCTGTCGGGGGCCAGCCGTCTATTGAGGCGAACCTCGCGCTCACAGGCTTCCTCGCGTCGCGTGACCGTACCGAAGTCGAGGAAGTCGGTGACCACGGGTTTCTTGGCCTTGTACGCGCGGTCTCCCATCAAGACGACCAAGCCAGTGTGCGTTTCGTGAATCTCGGGGGTCGCGAACGCGTCGTCGCCCGCGGCGTCGAGCGATGTGGTCGACACCGAAGCTGAGGTCATGTAGCGATCGTCGCGTAGGGACCCACCCTGCGACAGCGGTCCTGAGGCCCGCAACGCGCGCCGCAGGTCCTCAGAGGTCGGGGTCCAAAGACCCTGGCCAACGGGTGACGGTCGAATCACCATGGTGGCAGGTGGCCGACAGGAAGAGCCAGAATGCTCAAGACCGCGGTGCCCCGAGAGGCCATTGCCGTGGTGACCCATCTGCGGGACGTGTGCCCGAGGATGTTCGGTCCACAGTTCTCCGTGTCACCCCAGTCCAGCGAAGCCCTTCGGCTGTCCAGTTCACTTCGGGCATCCCGCCTCGACCGCAGGCGCGCACTCCCGGTCCGCCGCACCGTCTCTCTGACTCGCGCTGTCGTTCAGATCGGCTCGCAATGAAGCGATTCGGACGCGACACCCGACCCCCTCAAGAAAAGGAAGTACGCCATGACCAACCACTCATCGGAACGACTCGTCGTCGCGATTGACGGATCCGACCATTCGGACGCTGCAATTCGTTGGGCTGTGAAGGAAGCCGAGATGCGCAAGGTCACGCTGACGCTCCTACACGTCGTTCTTCCCGGATTGCCCGCGTGGGCGATGGGTTACTCCATGGCGCCGGTGCCGTTGGAGTACAGCGAGGTGCAGACCAGAGAAGGGCAGAGCGTCCTCGACTCCGGGCGGAGTGTCGCCGAAGAAGCCCTCGCGCCCGGACAGCACGTGGACGTCCATGGCGAAATGGTCAACGCCAGTCCGGTGCCGACCCTGATCGACGTGACCAAGGACGCGCAGATGATCGTGGTTGGTTGTCGCGGTCAAAACGCATGGCACCGCGGCCTGCTCGGATCGGTCAGCACCGCACTGGTGCATCACGCGCACTGCCCGGTAGCCGTCATCCATGACGCGGGTGACGCTCATATCAGCAGCCACGGTCCGGTAGTGGTTGGCGTTGACGGCTCGCCGGCATCGGAGTCGGCGACGGCGATCGCATTCGACGAAGCCAGTTGGCGTGGAGTCGACTTGGTGGCGATACACGCGTGGATCGACGCCGACCCGTCCGGGTATCCCCGCTTGGCATGGCCTGATTTTCGATCGACGGCCGAGGAGACCCTGGCCGAGCGGCTCGCCGGATGGTGCGACCGCTATCCCGACGTCGTCGTTCGACGCCGGGCGGTGTTCGACCAGCCGGCCCGCCACCTTCTCGAGGCTGCCGAGTCGGCGCAGCTCGTAGTCGTCGGCAGCCACGGCCGCGGTGGCTTCGCAGGGATGTTGCTTGGCTCGGTCGGCAACGCCATCGTGCACGCGGTCCATACCCCGGTGATAGTCGCCCGTCAGAGCTGATCTTGGACCTGACAGAGCGCTGGGCTGACCCTCGTTCCGAACCTCCGGTCCGCGAATTGTCCGCGGACCTCTACCGGGTAGTCGCCGTAGTGGTCGTGGTCCTCGGACATTGGCTGCTGGCGGCCGCCACCTTTCGCGACGGTCGCCTCGGCTACGACGAGGTCCTTGCCGACGTGCCGTGGACGCAATGGTTGACCTGGATCTTCCAGGTCGTTCCAGTGTTCTTCGTGGTGGCCGGGTACGCGAACGCGGCGTCCTGGACGCATTGGCAGGACGGTGGCGGCACGCGGCGCGAATGGTTGCGCCGTCGCATCGCGGCGACACTCGGCCCCACCACGGCGTACGTGGCGTTCCTGATCGCCATCGTCGTGATCTCGACTCTGGCCGGGGTGCATGGTTCGACCCTGGCGGTGGCGATGTGGGTGGTCGCCCTGCACCTGTGGTTCCTGCCGGTGTATCTCGTGGTGGTCTCGGCGACTCCCCTTGCGGTCGCGGTCCAGCGGCGGTGGGGGTTGAAGGTGCCAGCCGGGATGGCCGTGGCGGTCGCAATCGTGGACGCGGTCACCCTCGGTGGTCACGTCGTGGTTCTCGGCTTGGTCAACTACGTGCTGTGTTGGGGGGCGATCTATCATCTGGGCGTCGCGTGGTTCGGCGGGGCACTGCGTTCCCGACGGCCCGTTCTGCTGGCCATGGGTGCGGCGGGCGCGCTGGCGACGGCGATCGGGTCCGGGGTCTACCCCGTCAGCATGATCGGGGTGCCCGGCCAGAAGATCGAGAACACCTCTCCCCCCACGGTCGCGTTGCTCGCGTTGGCCTTCCTTCAAGCCGGGGTTTTGCTGACCGCCGCACCGGCAGTGACGACGTGGATACGACGCGCACGCTGGGGACACCTGCTCGCCACCGCGAACCAGAACGCCATGGCGCTTTATCTGTGGCACATGGTGCCCGTCGTCGTGGTCGCGCTTGCGTGCTATCCGACCGGGCTGGCACCTCAGCCCGTGCTGGGTTCGGGAGCGTGGTGGCTGTGGCGTTTGGCGTGGGTCGCGGCGCTGTCGGCGGTAACCGCGGTGGAGTTGGCGCTGCTGTGGCGGGGCCGACCCTTGTTCGCGCGGCCCACCCCGACCGTCGACATCGGCCTTGCACCCCGGTGGGCTGAGCCGCTGCTCCTCGCCGGCGGCGCCGCGGCGGCCTTCGCGTTGTGGCGGTTCGGCGCCGGAGGCTTCGCCCCCGGCGGGAAACTCCCCGTGTCGTACGCGCTGATCTACGCCGCCGGCATCACAATGGTGAGTCTGAGTTCAATCGGCACCCGCGGCACTCCGAGTGGCCCCGGACCGAAGTGCGGTATCACGTCACCGACGGATGGGCCCAACGTCATTCTTGGAAGACGAATAGCGTGGGGGCCGCGCCGCTGGAGAGGATCGCAATGGACACCATGACTGCCTGGACAGTGACCCAGCCCGGCCCGATCGAGACCAACCCACTGAATTACGAACGCAAACCGATCCCGCGACCGGGAGCTGGAGAATTACTCGTTCGGGTGAATGCGTGCGGTGTGTGTCGCACCGACCTGCACGTCAGCGAAGGCGACCTCCCGACTCAGCGCACGCGCGTCACACCCGGTCACGAAATCGTCGGAACCGTAGTCGAACTCGGACCCGAGGTCGGCGGCCGCACGGTCGGTGACAAGGTCGGCGTCGCCTGGCTACGTCAGACGTGCGGTCGGTGCCGCTTCTGCCTACGCGGCGCAGAGAACCTCTGCCCTGACTAGCTGTACACCGGCTAGGACGATGACGGCGGCTATGCCGAATATTGCACGGTTCCTGCTCGTTTCGCATATCGACTGCCGCAAGGCTACAGCGACGTCGAACTTGCGCCGCTGTTGTGTGCGGGCATCATCGGCTACCGCGCCCTGCAACGCGCCGGCCTCCCCAAGGGGGGGCGGCTCGGCATCTACGGCTTCGGTGGCAGCGCTCACCTCACCGCGCAGGTCGCGCTCGCCCAGGGCGCCACAGTCCACGTCATGACACGTGGCGAGCAGGCCCGACGTTTGGCCCTCGACCTTGGTGCTGCGTCGGCGTCGGGAGCCTACGACGCCCCTCCGGAACCGTTGGACAGCGCGATCCTGTTCGCGCCTGTCGGTGACCTCGTACCCGTCGGACTCCGCGCGCTCGACCGTGGCGGTGTCCTGTCGATCGCGGGTATCCACCTCAGCGATGTGCCCGCGCTGAACTATCAGCGGGAACTGTTCTACGAACGTGACGTTCGCAGCGTCACCTCCAATACTCGCGCTGACGGTGAGGCGTTTCTCCGGTTCGCCGCGGATCACCATCTCCAGGTGACCACGCACGAATACCCCCTAGCGGACGCGCAGCGTGCGCTCCGCGATCTCAAGGCCGGCCGCTTCGACGGAGCTGCGGTTCTGACCGTGCGAAGGAGAGGCGGCGATACTCAGACGAAGGCCGCGCCGTCCAGCATCGTCGCCACGTCGGCCACGTCGCGGCGCGGGGTGGCCGGCAGCGGGTCCGCGTTGGCCGGCGCCCAGCCGACTCGGATCAGCATCTGTGGGAAGGCAACCACGCCGAACACCTCGGTTTGGATCGCGTCCCGGGTCGCTGAGATCTCCAAGGGTTCGGTGATCGGGCAGGTGGCCATTCCCAACGCCGTTGCGGTCAACAGCAGCAGGCTAGTCGCTTCACCGGCCCGCAACCGCGCCGCCACGTCGTCTTTGGCGGTCCCAAGCGCTAATAGGACGCCGTTGTCGGCTCCGGCCGTCGCTTCGGGGGGCTGGGCCAATGCCGGCCCGGCGAATATCCGGCCGGGCACTCCCGCACCGGGTACCGAGTTCGGCGAGTTCCGGGCAGGCACTCCTGCAGTGGCGGCGTACCGCCCACTCCACCTGGCCAACTCAACGAGGTAGTCGGCGTCATTGACGTGTTCGTGCACAGCGAGGGCGAGGGTCGCGTTCAGACCGGGCGTCGGCACCACGCGTCGCATGATGACCCCCATGCGGGCCGCCCGGGCACCCATCAGTGCGATGTCGCTGTACGAGACCCGCCACGGGCCGTACAGCCGCCGATCCGTGCGGCGACGCGGAATCGCAGCTGCAAGTGCGACGTCCACGTTGGTGGGGTTCCACGGCTGAAGTTCGACCGACGCAAGGTGGTAGGGGTCGGCAGGGTTGGGGAGTCGGTGAACCTTGCACTGCCATCCGAGGGCGGCCAGGGCGATCGTGCAGTGATTGAGAGCCGCCCCACAGCTGATGATCAAATCGCGGCTGTCCGGGTCGGCGTGCGTCAATCGAAGAGACGGTTCCGCGTACAGCTGCAGGCTGCCTTCCCCCACACGCCAGTGCCAGGGCTGCGTATTGTGCAACGACGGAGCTCGTATCGCCAGGGACAGAACGGTTCGAATGGTCGCCATGTCCGGAAACGTCGAACCCATGCCACACAACCCTTCACCGAAAATCACTCGTCTCAATCCAGCATGCCGTGACCGCCCCGTAGGGACGAGGGCACGAAGGCCCTTGCTCGGGTGACCAAGAGCGCAACGACGGGAACCCCACGGACCGAGAGCCCATGGAATTCCCGCCCCCGAGTGTCGACACGGGACATGGCTGCAGCCAGTAGCATTGGACTTGCCCTCTCCGCAATCCCGCGCAAGCAATACGCCAATGCCCGTCATCGTCTAGGGCGGCGTTCGGAGTGAGGTGTTCGACCCGCGTGACTGCCTTGTCGGGGTTCATCGCTAGCTTGTCGGGGCCATCGCCAGCGAGAATCTTGCAGCCAAGGCCCACGACGGGTCTGCAGCGGACGGCCGCACTCATCCCGAACCAGCCGAGGCTCTCCGCAAACTGGTACGCCATACCTCCCTGCGCCACACCCGTTCCTTCGCTGTCCGGGGGCGACACCGGAGGGCACCAGCTGGACAACCCGTTCGACGTGCCGGTGTGGCGTTGCGGTAGTCATCCTGCGGCCAGGTCGAGCGCCGGGCCGAAGACGAACCGTCGGCCCGTCACGCTCAGCGGGCGAATGCGAATCCAGTGTTGTTTCGCGGTCCCGGTCCACGAAATCACTTGAGCTGACTCTGCTTCATCGAGTTCGTCGGGCGTGCGCAGCGTCCGTGCGGTTCCTTGACGATGACGCTCCAGCCCTCGACTGCATCGTGCTGATCGACCTCGAATAGCACCTGTTCGTTGATTACCGCGCTGACCAATTTGGTGCCCTCAGCCGTGCGGAACAGTAGTCCGCGTCGTTGGACGGCAAAGTTGACGGGGAAGATCTCCGGGTGACCGTCCACGCTGGTGACCAGCCGTCCCAGGGGCACGCCTGACATCAGTTCCCAGCATTCGCGCTCAGACAGGATGGAAACGGGTTGCGGCGCTTTGGTCATCGCCGCAACGATAGCCATCAAGTCCCGCTACCAATGGAGCCTTAAGTCCTCAGAGCGTGATGACGATGGCCTCAACCACACTGACCGACTCGGCAGCGTCACAGACGAATTCAAAGATGACGCTCCGGCGCGTTCACGAACTCCATGGCTGGCCTCGACGCGACGCAACACCACCGGCGGCTCGAGTCAGAGGGTCGAGGCGACGAGATCCGTCAGGTCCACGAGGCGGTGGGAGTAGCCCCACTCGTTGTCGTACCACCCGACGACCTTCACCAGGTCGCCCGTCACCTTGGTCAGCCCGGAGTCGAAGATGCATGACGAGGGATCGGTGACGATGTCGGAGGACACGATGGGGTCGTCGGTATAGGTCAGGAAGCCCTTGAGCTCACCATCCGCAGCGGCTGCGAAAGCAGCGTTGACCGCGTCTGCCGTAGCCGGTTCGCGAACGACCACGGTCAGATCGGTGGCCGAACCAGTGGGAACCGGCACGCGCAGGGCGTACCCATCCAATCGGCCCTCCAGTTGTGGCAGTACGAGGCTGATGGCGCGGGCCGCCCCGGTGGAGGTGGGCACCACGTTGATCGCTGCTGCGCGCGCCCGACGAAGGTCGCGGTGCGGACCGTCCTGCAGGTTTTGATCCGGTGTGTAGGCGTGGATGGTGGTCATCAAGCCGCGCTCGATGCCGAACACCTCGTCGAGCACCTTCGCCATCGGCGCCAGGCAGTTAGTGGTGCACGAGGCGTTCGAGACGATGGTCTGACTGCCGTCGTAGTCGGAGTGGTTGACGCCCATCACGACGGTCAGGTCGGCACCCTTCGACGTCGCAGACACCACCGCCTTCTTTGCGCCGCCGTGCAGGTGGCCACGGGCCTGCTCCGCAGCGGTGAACCTGCCGGTGGACTCTATGACGACGTCCACGCCCTGATCGGCCCACGGCAGCGCTGCGGGCCCGTCGGCGTTGGACCACACGATGATTCGTTGCTCGCCGACGACTATGTCATCGCCCGCGACCGACACCTCCTGCGGTAGTCGTCCGAGCACGGAGTCGTACTTCAGCAGGTGTGCCAGAGTTCGGTTGTCGGTGAGGTCGTTGACCGCCACGATCTCTATATCGGTAGTTCCCAGCGCGCGTTGCGCGGCCACCGCGCGGAAGAAATTGCGGCCCACCCGTCCAAAGCCATTCACGCCCACCCGGATCGCCATGTCACTCTCCCAATCAGTTCGGTCTGTCCGATACGTTCTCGACCGTTCGAATCATGGCTGCATCCGAGGCTGAGCAGCAGAGAACAAAGGCCTCGTTTGAAGTCCACCGCCGCGTCGGTCGGCGGAACCGGTCATGGCGCTTCCCGTTTCGCATCACGTGGCATCTGGCAGGCGGGGCTAAAGAACCGTGGTTGCGACGTCGATTTGGTCCGGTGAATTCGCGAATCGACGCTTCGCAGATGACGCTGGGCACAAGACAACGGGCGCCGGCGAGTGGTGCAGCAGAGCAAGGCCGGTCGAGCCAAGCAGGGCGCCGACCATCTCACTGCGGCCACGTGAACCCACCACGATGAGCTGGGCGTCGACGGCGTGGTCGAGGATTACGCGGCTGGCCCTCTCCCGGCCAACGGCGTATCGGATGTCGACGTGCGGCCACCGTCGCGCGAACGGTGCAACGATGCCCGGAAGTCGTTTCAGCGCATCGTCTTCGAGAGCCTCCCAGTCGACCATAGCGGCGATGCTGACGTCACCGGGTGCTCGCCGGGGAGACAGCGCGGTGACCACCGCGAGTGCTGCCCCCAGACCATCCGCCAGTCCGAAAGCCGCGGCCAATGCAGAGCGAGATGTACGACTCTCGTCGACGCCGATGACGATGGGTTGCTTCGTGGGGGCGAGGACCTCGCCACGCCACGCGACTACCGGGCATGCCGAATGCGCAGCCAACCCGAGTGTGGTTGAGCCCACCAGCAACGCGCCGGCGCGCGATACGTCCGCACAGGAGAGTACGACCAGCCGGGCGCCCCGGCTCGATTCGGCCAGCGCCTCGACCCGGTTGAGGTGGCTGAGGGTGCGCTGGATGTGGAGGTCAGGAAAGTCATTGCGAACGGCGTCGCAACCACGTCGGAGTACTGCCAGACCTAGTTGGCGCGGGTACGCACCGGCATCTTCGCGTCGTGGTGATGTCAGCTCCAGCAGCGCATCGTCCACGCTGCGCATGACGTGCACGAGGTGCAGCGACTCTCCCAACCGTGCCGCAACCGCCGCAGCCCAGCGGGCAGCGTTCAGCGCATCGTCCGTGCCGTCGATTCCGACGACCACCGGATTCCCCGTTCCTTCCACTGGCTTCACGCTCCTTTCGGGTGGGGTCCGCTGGTTCACCGGCCCAAATGGACTCGGTGCGGAACGCTGTCCTCGGCACCGATGCAGTGATGATGGCCCGCGGAGCCGCCCCACGACTAGTGCCAAAGGGCCCCGACGGCGCGCCAATCGGACCACGCCGCGTCCACGTGGCCAATTGCCCTGGCAAGCGGTGACTTCCGCCCCTAGAGGCATTAGGGGACATGCCAAGAGCCTGAACCTGCGCACCCGCACCACCTTGGAGGGCACGATGAAGCACGCAGAGTCGCCGGTATCGGTCGTCGTGGGCATCGACGGATCCGCCTCAGCCCGACAGGCAGCTGAGTGGGCCGTCGACGAGGCCGTCAGCCGCGGCGTCCCACTGCGCCTGATCCACGTCATCCAGTCCACCTCCAGCGACATCGGCCTGGAGACGGCCGCAGCAACGGCGGCATTGGGCACGGCAAGAGACGCAGTCAGCAGGAGTTGCCAACCCGTGAGGGTCGAGACCGTCATTGCCCATGGACCCGTCGCCGCGACACTGGTGGCCGAATCCATCAACGCGGTTGTGTTGTGCATCGGATCGGCGGGCAGTGGACCGCGCGCCACCAAGTTCGTCGGCGCCACCGGCACCGCCGTCGCACAGTCGTCCCGCTGTCCGGTGGCGATAGTCCGCCACTACGACGATGACCGGTGGTCAGAGTCAGACGACATCGCTGTCTTGGTAGATGAATGCGATTCGGAGGCCGTCCTTCAGGTCGGGCTGGAGGAGGCACGTCTGCGCAATGCGACGCTCCTCGTCCTCACCTCGGCGCAGACTCGCGGCAGCGACATCCTGGCCGACCGCCTGCGCCGCTACCCGGATGTCCAGACTCACACTCTGGTCGTGCGCGAGGACATTCTGGACTTCCTCTCTCAGCGCGAGCCTCCCGTTCAATTGATAGTCATGGGCAACGACGGGGGCACCGCGGTCTCGCGGTCGATAGGCCCATACGGCCGATTCGTCCTCCGCGACACTGACTGCTCAGTCCTACTTACGACTAGGTGACGACGTTCCCGAACCTACGTAGGGCGACCCCGCGCCTCGGCTGTTGCCTGAGCCCATCGCGGACATCCACTCACCATCCACGACACTACGTCTGAACGGTCCGCCATCCTGCTGGCACCTCTACCTGGCAGACATCCCGAGAGCGTGCGGCCGTCGCCTATTCTCACCACGTGGATCATGGAGCAAGATCAAACCCATCCCACCAAAGCCGATGGCCCGAATTGCAGCGGCACCGACTTGAACGCCCTCCGGGGCCGTTTGTGTCAGCGCGACGGCCACCACTCCGAGCGTCAAAAGGACCCCTGCCCACGCCGGCAGTACGCCAGCCCTGACCACCGCGGCTCCGAAGCCAAGTCCGGCGGCAACCATGATGCCCCCGTGCACCGTCATGACAGCGCCTAGCTTGGCCGTCAGCACGGCATAGTTTTCCGTCGAGTAGACGATGGCGTACACGACCGTGGCGGTGAAGAACACGTAGCTGTACGCGTAGGCGAGAGCGCTGACGAGTCCCAGCCGGCCGATCTTGGGACGCTGCACCAGGTACAGGCCGACGACGAAGAAGGGGACGGCTGCTTCTCCGACCAGCGTCAACGCGAGCTGCGGTTTCGAAAAGCCTCCCTGCAGTGACTCGATGACGTCCGACAACAGGTACAGAGCCGAGAACAGCAGCGCGGCAAAGCCAACCCCCTTCGCCCCGCCAGGGCCGTTCTCACCTAGATGTGCAACGGCCCTACTCCGCAGACTCACAGAGATCTGCTCTTCTGCTTCCCGGTCACGAGCGGCGGGCGACGATCACGGGCACGAAGGCAGACTGAGCCACCGCCGAACTGACCGAGCCCAGCAACATCCCGCTGAATCCACCCCGTCCACGGCTGCCGACGACGACGAGCTGGGCTCGCTGCGACTCCTCGACCAGCCAACGCGCTGGCTGGTCGCAGTGCAGGTGGCGCTCCACCTTCACGTCGGGGTACTTCTCCTGCCACGCGGCGACACTCTTCGCTAGGACTTGATCGCCCTCAGCTCGGTTCACCTTCCAGTCCATCCCGAGTATCGGAAACACTCCGACATCGCTCCACGCGTGCAGTGCGATAACCCCAACGCCGCGACGCGCGGCCATGTCGAATGCCATGGACGTCGCCAACTCGGAGGCAGAAGAGCCGTCCACGCCGAGAAGGATCGGGGCCCCAGGATCGCCGGCCGGCTGTGCTGCTCCATCATCGTGAATCACCACGACTGGGCAATGAGCGTGATGTACGAGACCTGCACTGACCGAGCCCAGCAGCCGCCGACCGAACAGACTCGTCCCACGGTTCCCGACGACGACCATCGCAGCGTCCTTCGTCGCGTCGACGAGGGCGGGCACGATGCCGTGCGTGTACAGCTTCGTCTCCACGTCGAGGACGTCGACGCCGTTGACACTTTCTGCAAGGATGGCTCGCGCCGCGTCTAAGATCTTCGATGCTTGCAACTTCTGCCACCGATCGATGCGCAACTTCAGACGATGGTCGTTCACGCCCTGAAAAACTGGTGCGACGGCATGCGCCATCGTGATTGGGCAGCCGCCCATCACGTATTCGCGCGCCACCCAGCGAACGGCGGCATCCGATGCCGGCGACCCGTCCACACCGACCCAGACCCTATCTGCATCGAGCTTCTTCGACATCGTTCGTCCCGTCTTCGACAACCACGAGTATTCGTGCATCTCGTTTCAGTGCCACGCTATTCGAGAGGACAATGACTCGACGGAGGCTTTGGACCCTGCCGGTCTGCCATTGGTCCTCGTGTCGAGCGGGCTCAGGGCTTCTCGTCACAGAGGGTCTTCCGGCCCGTGGCGCCCGTCGCCCATGAAGCAGACCGCCGGGTGCGAGGCAGGTGAAGGAGCGGGCGGCTGCCGCAACTTCGCTGCAGAAACGCCAGCGAATCGTCCCCGACTCCTACAACGCCGGGATTGCCTATCAGAGTGAGCATTTCGTCCTCTTCGGTGACATCAATCGAGTTGCGGCACGACGTGGGGCACCGCTCCCCCGTGCGGACACGAGTGTGGCGGATGAATTGACCGTAGGATTCCCAAGCCAGTTCATCGAGAGCCGTTGGCCTTTGACCGCGCGGCCAAAGGGCCTCGTTCGCCCGTGTTCCTCGGGCGGAATTTCGCATGGGCGTTCCCGTCGCTGGTCGTTCCTCATCCCGCGAGCACCACGAGGTGGGTAGCTGGTGGTGCGAACGCCGGACCAGCAAGACGCTGGTTGGCGCTTACGGCTCTTTGTTGACACGGGTATGGAGTGAGTTCTTTTGACGGGGGAGCGTAAACATGGATGCTCGCGTCCAGCGGCAGCACTATGGCTGGCGCGCGATGACGACTGGGGCGCGGGCTAATTGGAGCACCGCCGAACTGACGGAGCCCAACAGCATTCCGGCGAAGCCCCCGTGGCCGTGGCTACCCACAACCACCAGTTGAGCCTCGCCCGATGCGTCGACGAGATGGCGCGCTGGCTTGCCACACACGACGACGCGACGCACCGACACGTCGGGGTAGCGCTCCTGCCACCCGGCCAATCGCTCAGCCAAGACTTCTGATGCCTCTTGCTCCAGACCCGGCAAGTCAAGACCGGGGATGTCCAAGCGTCCCCAATCGCTCCACGCGTGCAGTGCCATGAGCTCGACGCCGCGGCGCGACGCTTCCTCGAAAGCGATAGCCGTCGCGTGTTCAGACGTTGGTGAGCCATCGATACCCACCAGCACGGGTCTTGTTTGGGCTGCCCACGGTCTGATCGGATCGCGGACCACCGTTACCGGGCAGTGCGCGTGGCGAACCAGCCCCGAACTGACCGAGCCCATCAGTGTGCGGCCGAAGGCGCCGATTCCGCGGCTACCCACGACGATCATCGCGGCCTCCTTGGTCAGGTCGACGAGGGTCGGAACCGTCACTGCGATGAACAACTGCGTGTCGATCTGTAGCCTGCCGTCATCCTCGGCCGCGGCCTCGGCGATCGTGACCGCATCGCCGAGGATCTGTTTCCCCTGGGTTGCCTGCCAGGTGGTGAGCTCAGCAGGGGCCGGGTCCAGTGACCAGTTCGTGGACAGCGCGGGAGCGACGTGCACGACGGTCAACGAGACGTTGCGCATCGAGGCGTCACGGGCTGCCCAATCGACTGCCGCATCGGAGGCGGGAGAACCGTCAACGCCGACGACTATTGTGGGATATGTTCTGGCACTATGCACTTCGGGCTCCTCCACTGAAATCACTGAATGACACTTTGACGATGAGCGGTTCAACCGCAATCATCAGGAGGCGATGGTCGTCAGCTCGACGGTCTCAAGGCCTTCGTCGGCCGCATGCGGGTGCATCTGCAGAATCCTCTGGCATCGATTAACCGTCAGGGGTATCAAGTGAGCAGTCACCCTGGCCTCGGACAACAGCCTGCTGTAGACGCCGTCGACGAGCGACGCGATGTCGCTCTCGATGTGGTCGGGGTATTTCGCACACAACATCCGCGATATGGAGTCGAGTTCATCGGTGGTGGTCTTCGTGCTCACGCGGGCCACCTCTGCAGCCACTCGACGACCTCGGCAAGTTCACGTCGTGGGGTCCAATGAAAGCCCCTTCGCATCGTGGGCTCGTCTGGGAATTCTGCACTCATCTCGACCGTCCCCTTCCGTGGGAGCGGAGTCATCACACTTCCCTCCAACGTCACAACGTTAGGGCGCGGTCGATAGAGTCCAAAGCCCTCAGCCCCAACGGACTTGCTGCCCGGAGGCATTGATGAGTGCCAAAAGGCACTGTGTCTGAACGCAGTCGACTCAAGTGGCACATCCGGCTCCTAGGAATGATGAGTCCATGCCACGACGTCCTGTTCAATCGATGAGCACCATCTTCGGCGCTGTGAGCGCTACAGCTCTGCTCGCAGCTCTCGGCGGTGTCATGCGCAATTGGGACGCGTCAGAGAACTCCAGGGACGTGACGCCGAACGCGACTTCATTCACGCAGTCGCTGGACACGGCCCCCTTCCGTGAATCCGCCAGCCCGGACACGCGGGGTGGATATACGACGGATGTCGAGCAAGTCGGAGAGGTCGTTTCCATATCCGACTCGAGCCTCACCGTCGCTAGCATTGACGGGACGATCAAGGCATACGTGGTAACGCCGGAGACCGCGGCAGTGACGCTGATCCCACGGCAACAGCCGCCGTTCAGCGTGGGTGAGGTCGTGGCCGTCGTCGGCACCGTTGCGGACGGGACCGCGATCGCCACCGTAGTGGCCGAACAGTCCATGGCGAACGGCAACGGACCCCCGATGGACGGCATTCGAGCAATCAGTCGAAGCGGCTGAGTGTCGCTATTGATCACGCATGCGACGTTGCTCCGTCGCACTGTTGAAGCGAACGCGATTCATCCTGACCCAGGAGCAGGGCCGAGGTATACGACCAACGCACCATCGAGCCCTACTCCTCGTCCCTCCGCTCCCAGCTACGATCGCCAACCATGCACCTCACGCGGGGTGTAGCGTCGACAGTGTTGAGACTTTCAACATGTTCGGAACGAGTGCGGCCGTCCGCCGCCGCTTCTCGCAGGGCATCTCGCCCGTGACCGAACGCTTCGGTGACCACGACGTACCGGGATCACCATGCTCACCTCCGCTGAGGCGCCGCACCACGCCGACGCTTTCACGCTCGACTCGGCCAACGACGACGGCGCTTCCGACATCGCCACCATGTCCGTGCCTGGCCACCCAACGGTGGCGGGGAACTGAGCCCACGACATGCCCAGCAGGATCACAGACGGCCTGGACGCCATTCGCGGGTTGGCCGACGACCTTGGGTCGCAACGTGACGGGGATGGTCCGCCGGCGCACCCCGAGTTCTCCCAATCGCGCCTGACCGAGCTGCTGCTCGACGTCCAGAACCGGGTCGATCAGATCGTGCAGGGCCGTGACCGCCTCGACGGTCTGATCGAGGCGATGCTGGTGGTCACCTCGGGCTTGGACCTCGCTACCACGCTGCGCGCGATCGTGCACACTGCGATCGAACTGGTGCACGCGCGGTACGGGGCACTGGGAGTGCGCGGGGACGACCACGAACTCACCGAATTCATCTCCGAGGGCATCGACGAGGACGCCCGTGACCTCATCGGCCCCCTGCCGGAAGGACACGGGGTACTCGGGGTGCTCATCGACGACCCCATCCCGATCCGTTTGGACGACATCGCCCACCACCCGGCATCGGTGGGATTTCCGGCCAACCACCCGCCCATGGGGAGCTTTCTTGGCGTGCCCGTCCGGATCCGCGAGGAGGTATACGGGAATCTGTACCTCACCGAGAAGGTCGACGGGCAACCGTTCAGCGAGGACGACGAGGTGCTGGTGCGGGCGCTCGCCGCAGCGGCAGGCATCGCCATCGACAACGCAAGGCTCTACGAGCAGTCCCAGGCTCGACGGGCCTGGATCGAGGCGACGCGCGACATCGGCACCGAATTACTGTCGGGGACCGATCCTGCCCGTGTCCACAGGCTGATCGCCGAGGAGGCGCTGAAACTCACCGGAGCAGCGGCCATTCTGGTCGCGATACCGTTCGACGGTGACACGCCGACCGCGGAGGTGGTCGAACTCCTGATCGTCGAAAACATAGGTACAGCAGCAGATTCGGGGACACCTCAAACCATCCTGGTCGTTGATACCACAATCGGGCACGTCTTTTGCCAACGCAGCCCGAGACGCCTGAAAACCATGGCCACGGCCGTCGACGGCGTGGACAGCGCCGGCCCGGCGCTCGTCCTGCCGCTGCGCACCACCGACACCGTCGCCGGTGTCGTCATTGCACTGCGACCCCGAGGGGCTCTCGCATTCAGCGAGGCCGAACTCGACGCAATGGCAGCCTTCACAGACCAGGCCGCATTGGCATGGCAACTGGCCACCACGCAACGGCGGATGCATGAACTCGACGTTCTCAGCGACCGGGACAGGATCGCCAGAGACCTCCACGACCATGTCATTCAGCGACTCTTCGCCGTCGGGCTGACGCTTCAGGGAACCATCCCGCGGGCGCGGACACACGAGATTCGACAACGCCTCTCGGACAGCGTCGACGATCTCCAGGGCGTCATTCAGGACATCCGCACCGCCATCTTCGACTTGCACGGGGGCGCTCCCGGCACGACCCGGCTCCGGCAACGCCTCGACGAAGCCATTGCTCAGTTCGCCAGCGCGGACATCCGCACGACGGTTCAAGTCGTGGGCCCGCTATCGGTCGTCGAAGCCCCGCTCGCCGATCACGCCGAAGCCGTGATGCGCGAAGCGATGAGCAACGCCACCCGCCACGCCCACGCGAGCACGCTGGCGATCACCGTCACCGTGGACGACGACTTCTGCATCGAAGTCGTCGACGACGGCGATGGCATCACCGGCGACGTCACGGGCAGCGGGCTACGCAACCTCCGTGACCGCGCCCGGCAAGCAGATGGCGAATTGACCCTCGCTGACGCCCCAGGTGGTGGCACCGTACTGCGCTGGTCGGCCCCGCTATTCTGAGTCCTTCGAATGTGCCCGCTCGAGTGGCCGAGGATCTGCCAATGGCTGCGCCGACGAGATGCCCTACGATTTGGGTGAAGGGACGACAGGCCGCGGCTCACCGGACCGTTGCCCTTAGTAGTGCCACGGCCTTACCGCCGTCATGACACGACGTGCGTTCGGGCATGTGCCACGGCGTCGTCGAGCGAATCCATCAGGTGGTTTTCGTGCCGGAGGGCCTCGATCACGCCAACGTTGGTCAACAAGGCCAAGTGCTGGGGCTGAACGCCCTTGATGATGACCGTGATGCCGCGCGCCTCGAGCTCGTCTGCGATCTCAGCCAAAGTGTGAGCGCCCGTGGCATCGAGCATGCCCAGCTGTGACATCCGGATGACGACCACCTTCACGTCCGGATGCTCGGAATCGGTGATGGCGTTCGAGATGCGTTCGGCGGCACCGAAGAACATCGCACCATCGAGTCGGAGCAACGCAATTCGGTCGTCACCCAGTTGGCGCGGTCCTGGCAACTCCTCCCGAGTGACGCTGCTGCGTCGGGCCACGCTGCGCAGCGCGAAGAACGCGGCGGCGAGCACCCCGATCTCGACGGCCTCGATAAGGTCGAAGCAGATGGTCACGATGGCGGTGAGGACGAAGATCAGAGCGTCGGATCTCGTGGATCGCAGCATGTTTCGCACCGTGCTGGTCGATATCATCCGGAACGAGGTGACGACGAGAACCCCAGCCAGGGCGGCGAGCGGTATCGCCGACACCGGGCCGGTGGCGAGGTAGACCACTCCGAGCAACAGAATCGAATGGACGATCGCCGAAAGCCGGGTCCGGGCGCCGGAACGCACGTTGACCGCGGTGCGCGCGATCGCGCCGGTCGCGGGTATACCGCCGAACACGCCGGATGCCACCGAAGCCAGCCCCTGCCCGACGAGTTCGCGGTCTGGATCATAGGGACCGGTGGGTGCCATCGTCGCGGCTACACGTGCCGACAAGAGTGACTCGATGGCCGCCAGCGCTGCGATCGCCAGGGCCGCCCCCAGCAGTGGCCGAGCCGCGTCGAGGTCCGCGTGCGGGAGCAGTGGTGCAGCCAGGCGGGAGGGCAATTCCCCGATGCGAGCCACGGGAACGTCCAGCACGTGAACGACGACGGTCGCCGCGATCACTGCCAACAACGACCCTGGGACGCTGCGATGGAGCCGGGGCAAGCCCAACATGAGAATCGCGACGAACGCCACGATGCCAAGGCTTTTGAACGCTGCCGACGCGTCAGCCTGAGCGATGACGTGCCAGGCGGTCACCAGGGTCCGCTCACCGGCGGGGGCTGCTGCGCCGACCGCGGACGGCACCTGCTGCAAGAAGATGATGGCAGCGATGCCCAGGGTGAACCCCTCGATGACCGGCCAGGGAATGAACGTGACGGCGCGCCCGAGCCCACATACGCCACCGACGACCACGATGACGCCGGCGAGCACCGTGACGAGCGCGATGCTGCCCAGTCCGTGCGCTGCGACGACCGGCGCCAAGACGACGGCCATGGCACCCGTGGGGCCGGACACCTGCACGGACGAACCGCCGAAGACCGCCGCGACGATGCCTGCCACCACAGCGGTGACAAGACCGGCAGCGGCACCCACGCCGGAACTGACCCCGAAGGCCAACGCAAGGGGCAAGGCCACGACGCCGACGGTGAGGCCCGCCAGCACGTCGCGTCGCCACGATCGTGGCACTTCGGCGTAGTCAGCGCGGCCGGGCAGTAGTCGTGCCAATCGGCTCGAGGTCGTCACGTGATGCCGCTGTATGAGTTCGCTAGCGCCTCGTTGAACGTCCGACTGGGGCGCATCACCGCGGCGGTCTTCTCTACGTCGGGGTAGTAGTAACCGCCGAGGTCCACCGCACTGCCCTGCGCCTCCCCTAGCTCGGCAACGATGGTGTCCTCGTCGCCGGCCAATGACGTGGCAAGCGGCGCGAAGTGCCCCGCCAACTCCTGATCCTCGACTTGGTCGGCAAGCTCCCGGGCCCAGTACAACGCCAAGTAGAACTGACTGCCCCGGTTGTCGAGCTCACCCGTCTTGCGCGAGGGGATCTTGTCGTCGTCCAACAGCTTTCCGGTCGCGGCGTCCAGCGTCTTGGCCAGGAGGGTGGCCTTCTTGTTGTCTCCCTTAATACCGAGATCGTCCAAGCTGGCCGCCAGAGCGAGAAATTCGCCGAGGGAATCCCACTGCAGGTGGTTCTCCTCGACGAGCTGGCTGACGAGGTTGGGAGCCGTGCCGCCCGCACCGGTCTCGTACAGGCCGCCGCCCGCCATCAACGGCACGATCGAGAGCACCTTCGCGCTGGTACCCAACTCCAAGATTGGAAACAGATCGGTCAAGTAGTCGCGCAGGATGTTGCCGGTCGCGGCGATGGTGTCCTGACCACGCATCACGCGTTCGATCGTGTGCCGCATCGCGCGCACCTGCGACATGATCGAGATGTCGAGACCGTCGGTGTCGTGATCCTTCAGGTAGGCCTCGACCTTCGTGCGCAGCTCGTTCTCGTGGGGACGTTCCTGGTCGAGCCAAAACACCACCGGCATGCCGGACCCACGGGCCCGGGTGACCGCCAGCTTCACCCAGTCGCGGATCGGGCCGTCCTTCACCACCGGCATGCGCCAGATGTCCCCCACTTTCACGTCCTGGGTCAGCAGCACCTCTCCGGTATCGACGTCGACGATGGCGGCGACGCCGCCCATCGGGATCTCGAAGGTCTTGTCATTGCTGCCGTACTCCTCGGCCTGTTGGGCCATCAGCCCGACGTTGGGGACGGTGCCCATCGTCGCCGGGTCGAACTGGCCGTTGGTCTTACAGAAGTTGATGATCTCCTGGTACATCCGAGAGAACGTGGAGTCGGGGTTGACGGCCTTCGTGTCCTTGAGCTTTCCGTCGGCGCCGTACATCTTGCCGCCAAGCCGGATCATGGCGGGCATCGAGGCGTCCACGATCACGTCACTGGGCGAGTGGAAGTTGGTGATGCCCTTGGCCGAGTCCACCATGGCCAGTTCTGGGCGGTGCTCGTAACAGGCGTGTAGGTCGCGGATGATCTCCTCGTGCCGCGACGCAGGCAGCGACTCGATCTTCGTGTAGAGGTCGATCAGGCCGTTGTCGACGTTCACGCCGAGTTCGTCGAACAGCGCCTGGTGCTTCGCGAACGCGTCCTTGTAGAACACCTTCACCGCATGCCCGAAGACGATGGGATGGCTGACCTTCAACATCGTCGCCTTGACGTGCAGCGAGAACATCACGCCCGTCTCGTAGGCGTCCTGCATCTCCTGCTCGTAGAAGTCGCAGAGGGCCTTCTTGCTCATGAACGCGCTGTCGATGACGTCGCCGGCATCGAGCTTCACCTCGGGCTTGAGCACGATCGTCTCGCCGCCCGTGACGGCAAGCTCCATCCGCACCGTGTGTACCTTGCGCAGCGTCACCGACTTCTCACCGTGATAGAAGTCGCCGTGCCGCATCGTCGCCACGTGGGTGCGCGAGGCCTGCGACCACGAGCCCATGCTGTGCGGGTGCCTGCGCGCGTACTCCTTCACCGCCTTGGTAGCGCGCCGATCGGAGTTACCTTCGCGCAGAATGGGATTCACCGCACTTCCCAGACACGTACCGTAGCGCCGCTTGGTCTCCCTTTCGGCGTCGGTGTTCGCCTGCGCCGGATAGTCCGGCAAGTGGTAACCGTTGCCCTGAAGCTCCTTGACGGCCGCCAGCAGCTGCGGCACCGAGGCACTCACGTTGGGCAGCTTGATGATGTTGGTGTCCGGTAACTGCGTCAGCTCACCCAGCTCGGACAGGACATCTGGCACCCGCTGATCCTCGGTCAGATGATCCCCGAACTCCGCCAGGATGCGGGCCGTCACGGATATGTCCACGGTCTCGACCGTGATGCCCTCTCGCTCGACGAAAGCACGAACGATCGGGAGGAACGCGTACGTCGCCAGCAACGGCGCCTCATCGGTCAGGGTATAGATGATGGTCGGCTGCTTGGCGCTCACTTCTGTGTCTTCCTTTATCGGTTTCGAGATCATTGGCGGTCTACCACGGTCAGGAGTGCGCCGACATCATTGCGTGCGTGCGTATCCGCGTACCTGCAGTGCCACCGACTATTCGAGCGATGTCATCGAGCGATCCGATCACGGCGTCATGGCCGGTCAGGCGCACGAAATGCTGTGCAGCCTCGACTTTGGGGCCCATGGAGCCGGCGGGCAGGATCAATCCGGCGAGATCGTTCGGCGTGACGACCCCCAGCCTGGCCTGTCGCGTCGTCCCCCAGTCGGTGTAGACACCGTCGACATCGGTGGCGATGATGAGCAGGTCGGCTTCCAGCAGTAAGGCAAGCAGCGCCGAAGCGTGATCCTTGTCGATGACGGCTTCGACGCCGTGCAACGTGCCTAATTCGTCGTACATCGTGGGAATACCGCCGCCACCGGCGCAGATGACGATCGTGCCCTGCTCGACCAAAGCACGGATGGGTCCGATCTCGACGATGCGCTTGGGTTTTGGGCTGGCGACAACGCGCCGAAGTTCGTCTCCCTCGACAGCGAACGTCCACCCGTTCGCGGAGGTGAGGCATTCGGCCGTCTCGCGGTCGTAGAACGGCCCTATCGGTTTGGTGGGGTTGCTGAATGCCGGGTCGTCAGGATCGACTTCGACCATCGTCAACACGGTGGCGATCGACTGCTCAGCCGGTAGCAGGTTGCCCAGTTCCTGTTCGATGACGTATCCGATCATCGCCTCGGTCTGGGCGCCGAGCACGTCCAGCGGATAGGGCGCCACCTCGTGGTACGCCGCGGCCTGGAGTGCGAGCAATCCCACCTGAGGGCCGTTGCCGTGGGCGACGACGATTTCGTTCCCGGGGACCACGGCTGCGATCGCCTCGGCAGCCACCCGGATGTTGGCCCGCTGATTGTCAGCGGTCATGGGTTGCCCACGCCGCAGAAGCGCGTTGCCGCCCAACGCGATCACGATCCGCACGCGGGTCAGCCGAGCGCGGCCACGAGGACCGCCTTGATGGTGTGCATACGGTTCTCGGCCTGTTCGAAGGCGATGTTCGCCGGACTCTCGAACACGTCCTCGGTGACTTCGACTCCGTTGGCCAAGAAGGGGTACTGCGCGGCGATCTGTGCGCCAACCTCGGTCTCGGAATTGTGGTAGGCGGGCAGGCAGTGCATGAACTTCACTCGTGGGCTTCCTGCGGCAGCCATCAGCTCACGGTTGACCTGGAAGGGCAGCATTACTTCAATCCGGTCACCCCAGGTCTCCATCGGCTCGCCCATCGACACCCACACGTCGGTGTAGACGAAGTCGACACCGCTGACCGCTTTGTGTGGGTCGTCAGTGACAGTGATTCTTGCCCCTGAGTCCTTTGCGAAGCCACGACACATCGTCAGGTGGTCTTCGCTCGGCCACAGCTCTTGAGGTGCACCGATCCGCACGTCCATGCCCAGCTTGGCCGCCACCAACAGTAGTGAGTTCCCGACGTTGTTGCGGCCATCGCCGACGAACGCAAACGAGATGTCGATCAAGGGTTTTGAACAATGCTCGGTCATGGTCAGCACGTCGGCGAGCATCTGCGTCGGGTGGAATTCGTCGGTAAGCCCGTTGAACACCGGCACCCCCGCGTACTCGGCCAACTCGTCGACCGTCTGCTGGGCGCTGCCACGGTACTCGATCGCGTCATACATCCGGCCGAGCACCCGGGCGGTGTCCTTCATCGACTCCTTGTGACCGATCTGCGAGGAAGTGGGATCGATGAACGTGACGTGGGCGCCTTCGTCGTACGCCGCCACCTCGAACGCGCAGCGGGTGCGAGTGGACGTCTTCTCGAAGATCAGGGCGATGTTCTTTCCCGTCAGGCGGGGACGACCGACGCCGGAGTATTTCGCGTGCTTGAGTTCTCGGGACAGTTGAAGCAGATCGAGCAGGTCTTGCTCGCTGTGGTGGACCAGGCTGAGCAGACTGCGGTTTCGGTTGTTGGATGCCATGTCTGGCCTTCCTTCGGGTGGGGTCAGGTGTAGAGCGGGTCGCGCAGGATGGGGCAGGTCATGCATCGGCCGCCGCCACGGCCGCGGCCCAATTCGCTGGCGTCGATGGTCACGACCTCCACGCCCGCCTTGCGCAGCGCGGTGTTGGTCAGGGTGTTGCGGTCGTAGCCGATGACGACACCGGGTTCGAGCGCGACGACGTTGTTGCCGTCGTCCCACTGCTCGCGCTGAACTCCGTACACGTCGCCGGCCGTCGTGACGACCCGGAACGCCACTCCGACCGCCTCCCCGATCGTGTCGATCAGGCCCTTGGGTTCGCGGCGGACGTCCAGACCGGACGCCGACCTGTCGTCTGGGCGCAGGCTGATCGGCACGATGCCGTCGACCACCGGGGCGAACGCCGTCACCAGGTCGCGGTCGCAGAAGGTGAACACGGTGTCGAGGTGCATCGCGGCGCGGGTCTTCGGCAGGCGGGCGACGATGACCCGTTCGGCCGCGCCGGCGGCGAACAGGTTGCGCGCCACCTGGGTGATCGCCTGATGCGACGACCGCTCCCCCATCCCGATGACGACGAGTCCCTTGCCGATCGGCATCACGTCGCCGCCTTCGAGGGTGGCCATGCCGTGGTCGGCGGGCGACCCGTCGGTGTTGCCCAGCCACACGTCGTACTTCTCGTCGGCGAAGGCGGGATGAAACTTGTAGACGGCAGTGGCGAGCAAGGTTTCTTGACGCCGGGCCGGCCAGTACATGGGGTTGAGGGTGACGCCGCCGAAGATCCACGCGGAGTTGTCGCGCATGAACTGCGTGTTGGGCAACGGTCGGATGACGAACCCCGCGGGGTCCAATGAGTTGAGCAGTGTCAAGAAGCTGCTGTCGACTTCGTCGACCACGTCTTGGTAGGCAACGCCACCGATGAGCAACTCCGCCAACCGATCCGGAGACCGCTCGGTCAGCCATTCCCGGATCTCGTGCGTGAGTCCCGGGCCGACCAGATCGTCGGTCACCGTGCGGTCCAGTAGCCACTCGCGAGAGTCGGGTTTCGCCACGACGTCGGCGAGCAGATCTTGAAGCTCGAGGACCTCGACCCCGCGGTCGACCATCTTGGCGACGAAGTCGAAGTGGTCGCGGCGCGCCTGCTGCAGCCAGATGACGTCGTCGAACAGTAGGTCGTGGCAGTTGTCGGGGGTGAGCCGTTGGTGGGCCAGGCCGGGAGCGCACACCATGACCCGTCGCAACTTGCCATCCTCGGACCAGACGCCGAGCCGGGCATTGGTGGCGTTCACAGGACGGCCAGGTTCCCGGTCGTCATCAGCACGACGGCCAGCACCGACGTCAACACCACGCCGGAGAACACGGCCAACTCTGGCCTGGTGAATGCGGTCAGGTGACTCTCCCGGCGGGCCCAGACGTAGAGCCCGGTACCGACGAGGTAGAACACCGCGGCGACGAGGAGGTACTGCCAGCCACCGGCGTACACCAGCCACACCGCATAGCCCAGGGCGACGACGCCGATGGCGAGGTCTCGGGTGCGTCCGTGGCCCGACTCGTAGGTCTCACCGCGCACCGCCAGCAGCACCTGGTAGGCCGCTGACCATAGGTAGGGCAGCAGGATCAACGAGGTCGCCAGGTAGACCAGGTTGGTGTAGGTGCTCGAGTTGGCGAGCGTCCACAGCAGTAGGGCCTGGACGCAGATATTGGTCAGCCACAACGCATTCGCGGGAGCGCCGTGGGAGTTCTCCTGGGCGAGCGCCTTGGGCATGACGTGTTCGAGGGCGGGCAGACGCAGGATCTCCACGCACAGCATCACCCACGCGATCAGGGCGCCGAGCAGGGAGACGACCAGTCCGATCGAGATGAATGCGGCACCCCAGCTGCCGACCTCGCTCTCCAGCACGCCGGCCATCGAGGGATCGGGCACCCCGGCGAGCGTCGCCTGCGTCATCAGGCCATACGACACCAGGTTGACCATGAGCAGCAGCGCCAGCACCCCGACGAAGCCGAGTACGGTGGCCCGGCCGACGTCCTTGCGTCTGGCGGCGCGCTGCGAGTACACCGACGCACCCTCGATGCCGATGAACACCCAGACGGTGACCAGCATCATGGCCTTGACCTGAGTCATCGTGTCGCCGAGCGATGCTCCGTCGATCTGCACGGCCTTGCCCCAGAAGTCGGCGGTGAACAGTCCTGCCTTGAAGCCAACCGCGGCGACGGCGATGAATACCAGGATGGGCACCACCTTGGCGATGGTCACCACGACGTTGACGACGGCGGCGGTCTGAACGCCACGAAGGGCCATCGCGTGCACCACCCATAGTACGACTGAGGCGCCGATGATCGCGGGAACCGTTGCGCCGCCGGAGAATGCGGGAAAGAAGTAGCCCAGCGTCGAGAACAACAGGACGAGGTAGGCCACATTGCCGACCCAGGCCGACACCCAGTAGCCGAAGGCAGACGTGAACCCGATGTAGTTGCCGAAACCCGCTCGGGCATAACCGTAGACGCCACCATCGACGTCGGGCTTGCGTGTCGCCAGGGTTTGGAAGACGAACGCCAACGTCAGCATGCCGATACCGGTGATCACCCAGCCGATGAAAAGGGGGCCGGGAGCCGCGCTGCCAGCCATCTGTGAGGGCAAGGCGAAGATCCCGCTGCCGATCATCGACCCGACGACGATCGCGGTCAGCGACGCCAACCCGAGTCGGGCTTTGCGGCCTGTCGGGCGGGTCGCCGGTGGCGGAGAAATCAGGGTATTGGACATCGCAGTCCCATCTCTTGTCGTGAAGCGCGTTTGGACCGCGCACGTTCACGCTATGGGCGCGGTCCGCAGGGGTGAGGAGGCTTTAGTCCTCGATCCGGGTGCGTACGTCCCCGACATTCCTCGCATTCCATGCCAGGTCCAGTGCCCCTCGGCCGAGGTGCTACTCACTGGCCCTGATCGCCTCGAACTCACTGGGGTCCAGCAGGGTCGACGTATCGCCCAGTTCACGGCCTTCGGCGACGTCACGCAACAGTCGCCGCATGATCTTGCCGCTGCGGGTCTTGGGCAACTCCGGCACCACGTGGATTTCCCGCGGCCGCGCGATCGGTGAGATCTCGCGTGCCACCTCGGCCCGTAGCTCGTCGATCATCTGCTCGCGCGGGGTGTCGCCGTGGTGGCTCATCAGGATGACGAACGCCACGATCGCCTGCCCCGTGGTGTCGTCGGTGGCGCCGACGACGGCAGCCTCTGCCACGCCTGAGTGCCCGACCAGGGCGGACTCCACCTCGGCGGTGGAGATTCGATGCCCGGACACGTTCATCACGTCGTCGACGCGGCCCAGTAACCAGATGTTGCCGTCCAGGTCGTAGCGTGCGCCGTCGCCGGCGAAGTACCAGCCCTGTTCGGCGAACCGGGACCAGTAGGTCTGCCTGTACCGTTCCGGATCCCCCCAGATGCCACGCAGCATCGATGGCCACGGCTTGTCGAGCACCAGGTAACCGGACGCGTGCTCACCTAGTTCGGGGCTTGGCTCGACCAGATTGCCGTGGTCGTCGACGACGCGCGCCGAGATACCGGGTAGCGGTGTCATCGCCGAACCCGGTTTCGTCGCGGTAACCCCGGGCAGGGGCGAGATCATCGCCGCTCCGGTCTCGGTCTGCCACCAGGTGTCGACGATCGGGGTTCGATTGGCGCCGATCGCGTCCCTGTACCACCGCCACGCCTCGGGGTTGATGTTCTCGCCGACGGTGCCCAACAACCGCAGGCTGGACAGGTCATGGGCGTCGGGAATCTCGCGCCCCCACTTCATGAATGTGCGAATCAACGTGGGCGCCGTGTAATAGACCGAGACGCCGTGCTTTTCGATGATGTCGAAATGCCGGTGCTCGTCCGGAGACATGGGGGTGCCCTCGTAGACCACCTGGGTCACGCCATTGGATAGCGGCCCATAGACGGTGTAGGTGTGCCCGGTGATCCAGCCGATGTCAGCGGTGCACCAGTACACGTCGCTTTCCGGCTTGACGTCGAACACGTTGAAATGGGTGTACGACGACTGGGTGAGGTAGCCGCCCGAGGTGTGCACGATGCCCTTCGGGGCGCCGGTGGTTCCCGAGGTGTACAGCAGGAACAACGGCTGCTCGGCGTCGAAGGCCTCTGGGGCGTGCGTGGGTGACGCGTTCCCGACGGTGTCGTGCCACCACAGATCGTGGCTGTCGGTCCACGAGACGTCGATGCCGGTGCGACGAACCACTAGAACGTGCTCGACGCTGGCGGACCCCTTGACCGCCTCGTCGACGGACTCCTTCAGCGACACCGCCTTGCCGCGGCGGTACTGCCCGTCGGTGGTGATGACGAGTTTGGCCTTCGCATCGTCGATCCGTACTCGCAGCGCGGGGGCCGAGTAACCGGCGAACACCACCGAGTGCATGGCCCCGAGCCGCGCGCATGCCAGCATCGCCACTATGGCCTCGGGGATCATCGGCATGTAGATGGCGACCCGGTCACCCGCGACCACCCCGAGGTCGGTGAGCGCGTTGGCGGCCCGTGACACCTCGGCCAACAGATCGGAGTACGTCAGGTCGCGGCTCTCGCCCACCGGTTCGCCCACCCACCGGATGGCCACCCGATCACCGTTGCCGGCCTCGACGTGACGGTCCACGCAGTTGTACGCAACGTTCAATCTTCCGCCCACGAACCACTTCGCGAACGGCGCCTGCGACCAGTCGAGCACCTCGTCGAACGGCGTCTCCCACGACAGCCTGTTTGCTTGCTTAGCCCAGAACGCCAGCCGGTCTTCCTCTGCCTCGCGGTACAGCTCGGCGGTCGCGTTGGCGTTCTCGGCGAACTCCGGTGAGGGCGGATACGTCGACGGGACTTCGGTGGGCGTCAGGGTCATGAGAATCTCTCCTAATCATGGAGGTATGGGACGTACCGGGCTGTTATCACGGTCGGAACAGGGGCGGGTTGGGTAGGAGCGGCCGTCCGAACGTCGAGGCAGCCACTGCGGCGACGCAGAGGTACCAGGCCAGTGCGGCGGTGACGAGGCCGAGCACTCCACCAGCCACCGTCAGGCCGGCGCTGCCGAAGAGCGCGCCCAGCCCGAGCAGCACGAACGTCACGTCCAGTACGGCGAAGAGCACCGCAAGCACGACGGTCGTTCGCATGGCGGCGATCAGCATGAGGCTGGTGAAGATGGCCCAGCCGATCAGGTACCAACCGGCCGCGATCCCATGGTGCTCAACCGGAACGTCCTGGGCATAGAAGGCGATGTACGCCCAGAACGACAGCCAGAAGGCGCCATACGACGAGAACACCGTGGCCCCGAAGACGTTGCCCTTGCGGAATTCCCACATCCCGGCGAGTAGTTGGGCGATCCCGCCGAAGGCCAGGGCGACACCAAGCACGACCGGTTCGGTGTCCTTGGGCATGACGCCCGCGTTGACCAGGCTGAGTAAGAAGGTGGTCAGGGCGAAGGCAGCGAGACCCAACGGTGCCGGATCCGCGATCATCCGGACCTGCTCGGATGCCAGCTCCCGGGACATTGCGACCGAGCCAGCCGTTGGGTCGCCGATGTCGGGGAGCAACTCGTGTGTCGCGCTCGTTGGGCCGGGTTGATCTTCGATGACAGTCATGTCTACTTCCTTCGTGCGCTTGCGGATGAATGGTTTCCTGATTGATCAGGCTGGTATCTGCGGACGAAGAATCGGGCGCAGGGCGTGCAGTGAGGCCGGATCCTCGATGGTCGAGGGAACTGGATCGTCCTTACCATGTGCGATGCCGCGCATGGCCTTTCGCAGGATCTTGCCCGATCGCGTCTTGGGCAGGGCGGCGACCACGTCGACCATTTTGAAGCACGCGACGGCGCCGATCTCGTTGCGCACGGCAGCGACGAGCTCCGCCGCGACCCCGTCTGCCGACGCGCCGGCCTTCAGTACGACCAGACCCCGTGGCACTTGTCCCTTGATCTCGTCGGCGACACCGATCACGGCACACTCTGCGACCGCGGGATGCGCCCCCAGCACGGCCTCCAGTTCTCCCGTCGACATACGATGCCCCGCAACGTTTATGACGTCGTCGATCCTGCCCATCACGAACAGGTATCCCTCGTCGTCGAGGTATCCGCCATCGCCGGTGAGGTAATACCCGGGATGCTCGGTGAGATAGGAGGCGGTGAACTGCAGATCGTCGTTCCACAGGGTCGCGAGCGTGCCGGGTGGCATGGGGAGTTTGAGGCAGATGACGCCCTCCTCGCCGGAATCGCAGACCGACCCGTCTTCACGGAGGACCCGGACGTCGTAGCCCGGCATGGGCACGGTCGGGGATCCCGCCTTGAACGCCAGGGGTTCCAGACCCATCGGGTTGGCGGCGATCGCCCAGCCCGTCTCGGTCTGCCACCAGTGATCGACCACGGGAATGCCGAGCTTCTCCGACGCCCACCGGTACGTATCGGGATCCAGCCGTTCCCCGGCAAGGAACAGGTACTTCAAAGTGGACATGTCGTGTTCGGCGAGACAGGCACCGGTCGGGTCCTCCTTGCGGATCGCCCGAATTGCCGTCGGCGCGGTGAACAGAACCTTGACATCGTGTTCGGAGACCACCCGCCAGAACGCACCCGGATCCGGCGTCCCGACCGGCTTGCCCTCGTAGAGCACCGTCGTCGCCCCCGCCAAGAGCGGCGCATAGACAATGTAGGAGTGGCCGACGACCCAGCCGACGTCTGACGCGGCCCAGAACACGTCGCTAGGACCGACGTCGTAGATGTACCGCATGCTCCACAGCAACGCCACCGCGTGACCGCCGTTGTCGCGCACGACGCCCTTGGGCTTACCCGTCGTGCCGGAGGTGTAGAGGACGTACAGGGGGTCGGTTGCCGCAACGGGTACGGGTCCGACGGGAACCGCATCGACCATCAGCAGGTGCCAGTCGAGGTCACGTCCCGCGGTCAGCTCGCACCGCAGCCGGTCCCGCTGCACGATGACGCAGTGGTGCGGTGGATGCTCCGCGGCGTCCATCGCCGCGTCGAGCATCGGCTTGTACTCCACGACGCGGGACGGCTCGATCCCGCAGGATGCCGACACCACGACCTTGGGGCGGGCATCGTCGATCCTGATGGCCAGTTCGTGCGGGGCGAAGCCACCGAACACCACCGAGTGCACGGCACCCAGCCGGGCACACGCCAGCATCGCGATCACGGCCTCCGGAATCATCGGCATGTACACGACGACCCGGTCACCCTTGCCGACGCCCAGTCCGCGGAGCACTCCGGCGAACCGAGCTGTCTCGTCGAGGAGTTCGCCATAGCTGTAGGTGCGCTGGCTACCCGTGACCGGGGAGTCGTACATGAGGGCCGGCTGCGTAGCGCGGCCGGAGGCAACATGACGATCGAGCGCGTTCGCGCAGGTGTTCAGCTCCCCGCCCGCGAACCAGCGGTAGAACGGTGGACTGGAGTCGTCGAGCACACGTGTCGGCTCGACCAACCAGGACACCTCCTCGGCGGCGCGCTCCCAGAACGTCACGGGGTCGTCGATGCTCGACGCCATGGCGCTTCGGTACGCACCTCCGGCATCGCTGCTGCACGTCGACGACTGTCCGGGGTGAGCTGTACTGGCGTCCACTTCGTCGTCCTCGCCTTGATGGGCAACCTTGCCGTCGCTGGGATCCATTGAAATGTAGACAAATAACCGCAGAAGCACCGGAGGCTTTAGACCCTCCCTTGGCACTAAAAGGTCACCGGGTCTGCCTCACGCCACGCGCGCGAACAGGAGCGCGGGTGGGAAGAAGGGCCTCTCGACTCCATCGGCGTCCCTCGTGGTCGATGAAGCTTCAAGAAAAGAGGTTCTCCAATCGGTCTGCCGTACGACTGCCATGCCGTGCACCGTCGTTGCACGACAGCCGGCCGCCGATCGGCGGTTGGGGCAGTCGGCCGAACGTCACGACGACCTCAGCGAAATGGCGGCCGCTTGGATCCCGCCGCGTGTGAGTGTCCCCCGGCGTCCAAGAAGGGCCTTAGTGCCCCTACGTAGTGAGCTCGCAGTCAATAACGTGAGAACGACTAGGGCGCTCAACCATGGAATCTCGACGTTGGAGCACAGAATGCACCAGGAATCACCGGCCACGGTCGTCGTCGGCATCGACGGTTCGGATTCGGCGCTTCACGCCGCCGAGTGGGCGGTCGACGAGGCAGTCAGCCGGTGTTTGCCGTTGCGTCTCATCCATGTCATCGAGCCAGGATCGGAAGCCAAGCGTCTCGAGAGTGAGTATGCCGAATTGTCCTTGAGCGCAGCGCGTGCAGTCGTCGACGTCGGACGACGGCGCATCCAGTGTGACACGGTCGTCCTACGTGGAGACATCATCGCCGTTCTGCTGGAACAATCTCGCCATTCGGCGATGATGTGCGTCGGATCGTCCGGCGTCGACTACCCGCACGGGAAGTCACTCGGCTCGGTGGCCGACGCGATCGCATCGTCGGCGCACTGCTCGGCCGCCGTAATCCGCACCCCGGACGTTCGGAGTGGGACGTCCCGTTGCATCGCAGCAGTCGTGGGCGACCCGAACACTGCAGACGCCGTCCTGCGAGTGGCAATGAACGAAGCCCGGTTACGGTCAGCTTCGTTACAGGTTGTACGGGTATGGCCAGCTACTCGGGGAAATGCCTGCGACGACCACTTGGAGCGGCGAATTACCCTGTTAACAGGTCGCTTTTCTGACGTGCAGGTCCACCCCGTCATCGGTCACACGCGTCTCGCGGAGTTCCTCACCCGGACCGGTCGAAGCGTCATTCTGGCGATCGTCGACACGGTAAGCGGCGATGCGGCCATCCGGTTCGTTGGTCCCTCTGCGTTCTCCCGGGCCCCTTACTCGGTGATCGTCGTGGATCCTGGCCGCAGGAGCCGGTCGTCACAGCAGCTTTGGCCCGTGAACGCCTCTGCGTTGAGGCCCCTGACAACGGCATCGACCATTCCGGACGATCTCATTGCACTCTCGACTTAACGGGAGACGATTCATGTGAATCCGCAGAGTTCGTTACATCAAGAAGCCGGCGGGACACTGCCCCCGTTGCCGCGCGACCAGCAGAAGGCCGGCGCTCTAGGACTGACCTCATCCACCGGACTCGTGGTCGGAAGCGTCGTGGGTACGGGCGTCTTCACGATGCCTGCGGTCCTCGCCGGCGCGGGTACGATGGGCATTCTCGTACTGATCGTAGTCGCCGTGGGCGCAACGCTTCTCGCAGTGCTGTTCGGCCAGTTGACCGCGCGGGTGCCGAACGGTGACGGCGGCCTCTACGCGTACGCCCGACACGAGTTCGGAGATCCGGCCGGCTACCTCGTGGGCTGGAGTTACTGGGTCTCGTCCTGGGCTGGCAACGCCGCCATCGTGGCATCCTGGGTCTTCTACGTCGACGCCCTCCTTGGCCTCGACGATCCGAGTGGGATGACGCACTGGGCTTTAGCCGTGGTAGGTCTGTGGGTTCCGGCGATCGTGAACTTAATCGGGGTTCGCCAGATGGCATGGTTCCAGAACGTCACCGTGGTCCTGAAATTCCTTCCGCTCCTCTTCGTCGGTGTCATCGGGTGGTTGTTCGTCGACACCGGGAACTTCGGCCCGTTCAATGCCTCCGGTGGCAGCGTCTACACCGGCATCGGGATCGCGGCCGGCGTTGCGTTGTTCTCGTTCATCGGGGTCGAGGCGGCGTCGATCACGGCCAAGAGGGTGGTGAACCCGCGTGTCAACGTCGGCCGTGCGTCAATGATCGGAACCGGCGCGAGCGCATTGTTGTACGTGTTGGTCACGGCAGCCGTAATGGGTCTGGTGCCCCACGACACGCTCGCCGACACTGGCGCACCGTTCGTCGACGCCTTCAAGGCGATCTTCCCCGGAAGTGCCTGGGCAGGAACGTTCATCGCGGCGATCGCAGTCATCTCGGGAATCGGTGCGTTGAACGGGTGGACCCTCATCGTGACGGAGACATCACGGGCCATTGCAGAGGATGGCCTGTTCCCCCGACCATTCAGCTGGACCGATCGCAACGGCACGGCGTGGTTCGGCATAGTGGTCGGAACCGCCCTGCCCTCGTTGCTCATGCTGTGGCGGTATATGTCCGGATCAGGCCTTACCGTCTTCACGTATCTGGTCAACCTCACGGTCATGACCGTCGCCATCGCGTACTTCTTCTCGGCCCTTGCCCAACTCACCTACCTGGTCTCTCGGCGCCGTCGGGTTCAAGGCTGGTCCCTGACACGCGACCTCGCGGTCGCCGGAACGGGTGTCGTCTTCTCGATGTGGGTGACATTCGCCGCCGGATACCAAGTGGTGTATCAGGGTCTCGCCGTCATCCTGACCGGCCTCGTTCTATACGCCTTCTTGAACGCCCGGCGGCAACGTCTCGGCGAGGTCGGCGAGCCAGTGGAGTTGTCATCTGCGGGCGTCGCGTCGCCGCCGCCGCTGAAAACGATCCACATATGATCGTCCCGCCAGTCTCTGCGACCGACGTCGCCCTTGCCGCAGTCGTACGATCCGCTACAACGAGCCTGTGACCCCACGGAAGAACTTCGCAAGAGCGCCAGTACACGTGCATCCGCTACAGCAGTGAAGGTTCCAACGTCTTGCTACTCGACTTCGCCGCGACGATGGGCATGGCACGTCCTCGCGCTCCACCCGGTAACGCCGTTGTCGGTCGCGTCCGCCGCCGTCTGTGTCGCGTCCACCAGCAATCTGGTGAGCTGGAGATCGTCCATCGCCGTCCAGGTGCTTCGGCCGACCCGCCACTGATCGGGGGCTTCTTCGATTCCCGGAGACGTCGTTTCCTGGGTGGTGCTGCGCTCGGGCGTTGCCACGATCTCCGTACCTTGAGACAACCGCACGCTGCGGCACAGCACCCGGTAGCTCCTTCACACGAGCACCAGAATCACCAGTGCGGCAATCATCATGGCCGACTCCCCTCGGCGGGAGATCCGTTCGACGCCGCTGCGGGTACTGCGATGGGCGGCTGCGGCTCCGGTTGAACGGCGGCGCCGGATGCCCGAGCCAGGAAGGCTCCAAGTTCGGCGATGGTCGACATCAACGGAGCCGGGAACACGACGGTCGTGTTCTTGTCGACACCGAGTTCGACCAGTGTCTGAAGGTTTCGTAGCTGCAGCGCCAACGGGTGAGCCATCATGGTGTCCGAGGCATCACCCAACGCCGCAGCGGCCAGAGATTCGCCCTCGGCGGCAATGATCTTCGCGCGCTTCTCCCGCTCCGCCTCGGCCTGGCGGGCCATCGCCCGCTTCATGGTCTCAGGCAGTTGGATGTCCTTGAGTTCCACCAGGGTGACCTGCACCCCCCATTCGACGGTGGTGACGTCGAGGATCGCCCGGATGTCACGGTTGATCGTGTCGGTCTCCGAGAGCGTTTCGTCGAGCGTGTGCTGACCGACCACCTTTCGCAACGTGGTTTGGGTAATCTGGTCGATCGCGGCACCGACGTTCTCGATCGCCACGACGGACTTCACGGCGTCGACGACCTTGAAGTAGGCCACCGCAGAGACGTCGACACTGACGTTGTCACGTGTGATGATCCCCTGGGACTGAATGGGCACCGTCACGATCCGTAACGAGATCCGTTGCAGCACATCAGCGAAGGGGATGATCAAGCGCAAACCGGGTTTGCGTTCACCGATCACCCGGCCAAGCCGGAAGAGCACACCGTCTTCGTACTGTCTGACGATCCGAACCGACATAGCAACCAGCAAGAGACCCAGGATGAGGAGAACGAGGCCAGCGACTGGGAGGGAACTCATATTCGGGAAGCTGTCATGGCGATCCTGGAGGCAGGCGATCACCGACATGTGGGGGGCCTCGGAGCAGATGCTCCCGGAGCTCGGCGGCGGACAGCCGAACTCATCCCGAACCAGCTGAGATTCTCAGCGCCTCCGACGTTACACCTGATCGCGTCCGGCCCCGTTCCCAAGCCGACCGACGCCCCTGCACCAGACGATTCACGTTTGCGAAAGCCAACACCCGGTCAGCTCGGCTTCACCGATCGACGACTGCAGTCGCCGCATCGAGTTTCGTGGTCGGGCCGGCGGTACGCTTGGCGTGACGATCCACCTCGTGGCCGCTGGGCTGCATGGATCTGTCGTCGCTCTTTCTCCAACCACGGCTGGACCCTGAGCGGGAGTTCATCGAGTGCAGGCGGCAACGGATGACGGATTCCACCGAGGGCGCCAAAGGCGTCCCCTTCGTACCGCCGACCTCCGACCGGGATGACGCCGCTGACCTTCGTGCTGGGCTCGAGAATTTGGCGGGCTTGGTAGCCGG
Source organism: Mycobacterium sp. PTI7 (assembly GCF_056679845.1). Lineage (NCBI taxonomy): Bacteria > Bacillati > Actinomycetota > Actinomycetes > Mycobacteriales > Mycobacteriaceae > Mycobacterium > Mycobacterium sp. PTI7. The sequence continues at coordinate 870,911 of NZ_CM155252.1, read as the reverse complement.
CACTCTCGGACTACCCGAGTTGCTCGGAGAGGTGGCGACCTTCGCAGTGCGGGCTATCCCGGGCGCCGATGGCGCAGGCGTGACCCTGCTGCAGTTGGACCGAATCGACAACATCGTCGCGGCGCTGGCAGCCAGCGCACCATTCGTCAAAGAAATCGACCACATCCAGTACGTCACCCTGCAGGAGGGGCCTTGCATCACTGCGGCCCGAGAGCGTCGGACGGTGCGTTCTGGCTCCCTGGGCGGGGAAAGCATGTGGCCGCGGTTCGGTCCCCGTGTCGGCAGGATGGGGGTGCACAGCGCACTGTCACTCCCATTGATGCTTTCTGACCAGGTGGTAGGCGCAATCAACGTGTACGCGCATGGCAAGGACGTCTTCGACGGGCACGCCGCCGAGCTTGGTGAACTGTTCGCCAGGCCCGCGGCGGTAGCGGTGCACAACGCGCACGTTCTTTCCCAGGCGATGACGCTGGCCTCCCAACTTCAGACGGCGTTGTCCACGCGCCCGGTGATCGACCAGGCAATCGGACTGCTTCGTGGACGCAGTGGCCGCAGCGCCGAGGAGGCGTTCGCTCAGCTACGGGCCATGAGCCAAGCCGAGCATCGCAAGCTGTCGGACGTGGCGCAGCGGATCGTCGACGAAGCCGTCCGCCGAGCCCGCGCCCGCCACAACCCGACCTGAACCCCATCCGCTCGGCTGGGGTTGTGAGCGAGCCGTGCATTCCGCGTACCGTCGGAAGCGGAGACATCAGTTTCGGATACGGGTCCTGACCCATGTCCTCGGTCTCCACCGTGCAAGGCGACTCGCCCTGCCCGGCCTCGGAAGGCTCGATCGGCGCTCGGGAGCGCTCAGCGGAGCGCTTACCTCATGACCGTGCCCGCGGCGATGGCCGTCGCTCTGACCGTCCTGAGCGACGCGCTAGATGACCCAGAAGTCGATATCGCAGAAAGCCTCGACCTGTTGACCATCCACGCGGCAGCAGCTGTATCGAGCTATCGTGGATTGACTGTTGTTGTGCCGCATAGTGACCCGGCTTTCACCATTACCACCTTGACCGACGACACCAGTAGCAGCCCTATTGGCACCTCTCTGCACATGGCCCTGCCGGGACTCGCGGAACCGCGGGCCACGTCGACGGTGGCGATCATTCTGTACGCAGGGTCACCGGGGGCGTTCGTCGACCTCGCAGCGGACCTGGCGTGGCTTACCACGCGCCCCCTGGGCGACTTCGTGCTCGACCAGCACATCACATCCTTCTCGGGGCCACGCTCGGGAGAAGAGCTGCACCAGGCATCAGCGATCAATCAGGCCATCGGTGTTCTCATGGGCCGCGGCTACACCCCGCAACAAGCCGACGGGGAACTCGACGCCCGCGCCGCCTACATCCAATCCGACCGATATGCGGCCGCCCTACGAACTCTCGCCGAGATCCCACCGAGCGACGACGACGGCTACATCGAAGTGCACTGACACCGGATATCGCTCGATTCGCGTCGCTGCAGCCTCATCTGACGAGGTGTAGCGTTCGGGCTGTTGAGCCTTCAACGAGTTCGGCAGAGGGCAGCCGTCCGCCGCCACCCTCACAGAGCAAACGCTCACGGCCGAACGCTTCGGTGACCGCAACACCGGGAACCGCCATGAACGTTTCCTCGACCCTCAACTCAGGCGTCGAACAGCACGTCGCGTTTGTCTCCTCATCGAAACCGGTCGTCGTCTGCGTGGACGATTCGTCCGCCGCGCGAGGAGCAACGGCGTGGGCCGTCGCCGAGGCCCAAGACCGTGGCGTACCCCTACGCCTGATCTCGGTGATCGACGGCGAACACCACAGGTGCCGAGCTGAGGTCGCCATGCGACGCGCCCGTGGCGCGGTCGACAGCCAGGCCGTGACCGTCGAGGTGAACGAGGTGATTCGGTCCGGCCCGAAGTTACAAGTGCTGCTGCAGGAAAGTTCGACGGCGTCCATGCTCTGCTTGGGCAGTTCCCACCGCATCGGCACCGCACTCGGCGGCACCGCCACCAGACTGGCTCAGGAGGCACAGTGCAGCGTCGCCATCATTCGTGCCGGCGGCAACGGTGTGCCCTCGTTCGGGGGAATCATCAGCGTCGTTCTCGATGACGAGCCGGGCAACGACGCCATCGTGCACCAAGCAATGAGAGAAGGGCGGCTCCGCCGCGCTACCGTCCGCCAGGTCGACCGCCGGCTCAGCAGCTGGGTTCGCCGATTTCCCGACGTCCACGTCGAAGTCGTCGCCGCCGGGACCGGCCGGGACGAGAATCAGTCGGGTCATCGGGATCGAGCCCAGTTGGCCGTCGTCGGCCACGCCGAGGCTGCCTGCCTCGCCGGCTCGGCGACCCCAAACTGCCATCCCATTCTCGGATATCCGGATATTTCGATGCTATTCGTTTGCGACGATGGCGCCGATATCTGAACAGTGTCCGAAGTCGTGATAGAAGACGGCACCACGGGAATCTCCCCGTCTTCCAGCGCGTGGACCCACCCATGACCTTGCACCTCAGTAGTCATCGGGGACCGCCACCCGAGAGCACGAGCATCCAACCGGCAGCAACGTCGAGCGGCGCGCGCACCCTGTCCTTGCTCGAGAATCGTGCAGTCTGTCCCGAAGAACGCGAGGGCACGGTGCTGACTGGACCGAGGGTGCCGACGTCCCCGTCCTTCTCGATCCAACGTGCTGAGCAGCTCGCGGAAATGCAAGCGTGCCTAGGGGCGTCAGGGCTGGGCGTTCTCCAGGCTGCGCCGGACCTCGAGCCGGCGCAGCTTCCCCGACGACGTGCGGGGTAGCGATCCGGGTCGGACGAACGTCACGTGCGCGGGCACCACGCCGCACTCGGAGGCCACCCGCGAGGTGAGGGCGACGCGCGCGCCGTCCTCGTCGGGCCCGCGGAATTCCGCCACCACGGCGAGCCCGGGGCGGATGGAGCGTTCACCGATCCCGACGGCGACCACGGCACCCTCCCGGACGCCGGGGACGGTCGCGGCGACGCGCTCGACCTCGGCGGGGAAGACGTTGCGTCCGGCGATGGTGATGATCTCCTTCGCGCGTCCGCACACCACCAGCCCACCGTCGACGAGATATCCGAGATCGCCGGTGGCGAACCACGAGTCGGGATCGCGCGCAGTATCGCCGACGTAGCCGGACATCATCGAGGTGCCGCGAATCCACACCTCGCCGATCTCTCGCTCGCGGTCGCCCGAGGTGACGGCGTCGGTGGGTTCGATGCGCACACTGGTGCCGGCGATGGCCTCGCCGAGCACCGCCTGCCGACGCGTGGTGATGCCGTCCTCGGTGTGCACCACGGCCTCGTCGACCAGCAGACCGGTTCCGGGTCGGGGCACGGTGACCGCGCACGTCGACTCGGCCAGACCGTAGGACGGTGCCAGAGCGCCCGCGGAGAAGCCGAAGCGCGCCATCTCGCTGGCGAATCGTTCGGTCAGCTCGCAGTCCACGGGTTCGCCGCCGTTGAGCGCGAAAACCAGCGCGCCGAGGTCGACGTCGGTGACGCGACGGGAGTACTTGCCGATCAGCCCGTAGGCCATGTTCGGCGCCGCGGTGATGGTGGCGCGACTCTCGGTCAGCCAGTTCAGCCAGCGGAACGGCGACGCCTGGAACGCCGCGGTCGGCGCCTGCCAGACGTCGGTGCCGCCGACGGCCCCCGACAGCAGGAAGCTCAGACCCATGTCGTGATACAGCGGCAACCAGGAGCATCCGACGGTGGACGTACCGACGCCGATGCGGGAGTTCAACCCCGTGAGGTTGGCGAGCACCGCCGCCGGCGAGAGCCGCACGGTGCGCGGGCTCCCGGTCGATCCGGCGGTGCCCTGCAGGATGGCGACGGCCGCGTCGACCGGCGGGGCGGTGAACGTCGTGGCGCGCTGCGCGGAGGCGACGCCGGTCAACGCGGCCACCGGCGGCCGTGCGTCGACGACCGACAGCTTCTCCAGGTATGCCCCGTTGCTGAACACGCGCTGGATGCCGATGCCGTCGAAGCGCGCCAGCGTGGCGTGCGCCCACTGCTGCGCGTCGGCGCCCCGGATCGGGCCCGGCAGGATCGACAGCGCGGAGCCCGCGAGGAACGTGCCCACGATGGCGGCGACGAACTCGACGGTCGGCTCTCCGACCAGTCCCACGCCGGTGACACCGTCGTCGAGCAGTCGCTCCGCGACGTTCTGGGCGCGGGCGAGCACCTCCGGCCACGGATGGTGCTGCCACGCACCGTCGGTCAGGACGACGAGGTGGTTGGCACTACCACCGAGGGCGTCGGTGAGCGCCGCCGCGAGAGGGTTCACCGTCGTTAGGGTAGCCTAAGATCAATGTCCTTCTCGATGGCCACCGTGATCGACACGGCGATGATCGGTCCGCGGATCCGTCGCATCACGCTCCACGTCGACGAGCCCGACCTCCTCGACGTCCGGGTCGCCGGGGACTCCGCCGTCGGCGTCTACTTCCCCACCACCGGGCCGGACGGATCGCTCGTCGTCGACCCCTCGGGCGAGGGGCGCAACTACTCGGTACGTCGCCACCGGGACGATCACGTCGACCTCGACGTCGTCCTGCACGCCCGAGGCCCCGGGACGTCGTGGGCCGCCGCCGCGCGCTCCGGCGACCGGGTGGGCCTCGACCACGCCCGGTCGTGGCACCGGCCGACGCCCGGCAGCGCGTGGCAACTCCTGGTGACGGACCTGTCCGGACTGCCCGCCACGGCCCGGATCGTCGAGGAGTTGCCGACCGATGCGACGGCCGTTGCCGTCGTCGAGGTGGCCGACGCCGCCGATCTCGACTACCTGCCCCGGCACCCCGGCGTCACCGTCGTGCCCAGCGTCGGCACCGGCAACGGGCACGCCCCGAGCCGGCTGGCCGAACTCGTCACCGGGCTGGCGCTCCCCGACGGACGCGGCTACTGCTGGTTCGCCGGCGAGGCCGCGGAGTCGCGCGCGGTGCGCAAGCACTTCCGCGGGCTCGGCTGGACGGTCGACCAGCTCGACGTCACCGGCTACTGGCGCTTCGACAGCGAGAGTTGGGACGCCCGGTTCGCCGCCGTGGAGGACGAGGTGGTCGCCGTGTACACCCGCGCGCTCGCCGACGGCAAGGGCGACAAGGTGGCCTCCGAGGAGTTCGACGAGGCTCTCGAGCGAGCCGGCCTCTAGGCCGTGGCGATCCGCGCCCCCGCCCCACCGCACGCCACCCCCCGCCACCCGACCGGGCGGGGGCGGATCACCGGCCTGCTCGTCGGCGCAGTCCTGCTGGCGCTGGCATGCGTGGCCAGCCTCGCGCTCGGCACCGAGACGGTGCCGCTCACCACCGTCTGGCAGGCGGTCACGGACTACCGCGACGTGGGCGACCAGTGGATCGTGCACGACCTGCGCATCCCGCGGACCGTGCTCGCACTGCTCGTCGGAGTCGCGCTGGGACTGTCGGGCACCCTCATCCAGGCGGTGGGACGCAACCCGCTCGCCGACTCCGAGATCCTCGGGATCAACTCCGGCGCAGCGCTGTTCGTGGTGTGCGCGATCGCATTCCTGGGACTCACCGGGATCTGGACCTACATCTGGTTTGCCTTCGCAGGCGCACTGTTCGCGATGGTGCTCGTCTACCTCGTCGGCATGACCGGCCGGGCCATGGTGACGCCGGTCCGGGTGCTGCTGGCTGGCGTCGCCGTCGGCGCGGTGATGGACGGCATCGGCTTCGCGGTGCGACTGCGCAACCCGCGGGCGTTCGACGACATGCGGTTCTGGGACGCGGGTGCGCTCGACGAGCGGTCCCTCGAGGTGGCCGGGGCGATCGCGCCGTTCATCCTGATGGGCGCGATCCTGTGCCTCGTGGTGGGCCGCTCCCTCAACGTGACGGCCCTGGGCGACGACCTGGCGAAGAGCATGGGCGGGAACGTCGCCCGCACGCAGGCGATCAGCCTGGTCGCGGTCACCCTGCTGGCGGGCGCGGCGACCGCCGGCGCGGGCCCGATCGGCTTCGTCGGGTTGATGGTGCCGCACGCGGTGCGCCGCTTCACCGGTCCGGACTGGCGCTGGATCCTGGCCTACGCCACCGTCTTCGCCCCCGCCCTGCTGCTGGCCGCCGACATCGCCGGACGGCTGGTGATCCGGCCGTCCGAGCTGCCCGCGGGCATCGTCACGGCGTTCATCGGCGCACCCGTCCTCATCTGGCTGATCCGCAAGCGCGGGGCGGACCGGTCATGAGCGCGCCCACTCCCGTCGACTTCAGCAGGCGGCAGTGCGTGGTCCGGGTCGGTGGGCTGTCGGCCCGGGCGTCGTGGCGCGCCATCCTCGTCGTCGCGGGGCTGCTCGTCGTCGCCGTCGTGGTCGCCGTACTCGCCATCGGCGGTGGCACCTACACCGTCGCACCCGGCGACGTCCTCGGGGTGCTCCTCGGCACCAACACCTCGTTCGATCGGGTGGTCGTCATGGAGTGGCGCATGCCGCGGATGCTGATGGCGCTGCTCATCGGCGCCGCCCTCGGCGTATCCGGGGCGATCTTCCAGGCCCTCACGCGAAATGCTTTGGGCAGCCCCGACATCATCGGCATCAACTCGGGTGCCTACACCGGTGCGCTCGTCGTGATCGCGGGCGTGGGAGGCGGGTACTACGCGGTGGCGGCGGGCGCACTCGCCGGTGGTCTGATCGCCTCGGTCGTCGTCTACGCGCTGTCCTACCGCAACGGCATCGCCGGCTTCCGTCTCATCGTCGTCGGCATCGCCGTCGGCGCCGTCCTCAACTCGGTCAATCAGTGGGTGGTCATCAAGCTCGACGTCCACACCGCGGTCACCGCGGCCATCTGGCAGCAGGGCACGCTCAACGGTCTGAGTTGGGCGCAGGTCCTCCCGATGACGGTGTGCCTGGGGGTGGCGACGGTGCTGCTGCTCGCGCTGGGCCCGCTGCTGCCGGTGCTGCAGCTGGGTGACGACGCCGCCGGGGCGCTGGGCGTGCACCCCGACCGGGCGCGGCTGGGGTACCTGGTGATCGGCGTCGGGTTGGTCGCGCTGGCCTGCGCCGCGGCCGGCCCGATCACCTTCGTCGCGCTGGCCGCACCCCAGATCGCACGGCGGCTGACGGCGAGCCCCGGCGTCGGCCTCGTCCCGTCGGCCGCGATGGGCGCGGTGCTGCTGCTCGTGAGTGACCTGCTGGCGCAGCGACTCTTCGGGGGCAGTGAACTGCCGGTCGGCGCGGTCACCGTGTCGCTGGGCGGGATGTACCTCGTCTACCTGCTCATCTCGCAATCGAGGAAACGATGACCGACTCCCGGCTGCGCGCCGACCACCTCGCCATCGGCTACGACGATCAGGCGGTCATCGCGGATCTCTCCGTCGACGTCCCCGACGGCAGGATCACCGCCATCGTCGGACCCAACGCATGCGGCAAGTCGACGCTGCTGCGCGGCCTGGCCCGATTGCTCAAACCATCTGCGGGACAGGTGATCCTGGACGGCCGCGACATCGGTACGCTGCACACCAAGGAGGTCGCCCGCCGCCTCGGCCTACTCCCCCAGACCTCGATCGCACCCGAGGGCATCAGCGTCGCCGACCTGGTGTCCCGTGGGCGGTTCCCGCACCAGAAGGTGCTGCGACAGTGGTCGAGGGACGATTCCGACGCCGTCGCCGAGGCGATGCGCTTCGTCGGGGTGACCGACCTCGCGGGCCGCCTCGTCGACGAATTGTCGGGCGGTCAGCGACAACGCGTCTGGGTCGCCGTCGTCCTCGCGCAGCAGACCCCGCTCGTCCTGCTCGACGAACCGACGACCTACCTCGACATCGCCCACCAGGTCGAGCTGCTCGACCTGTTCGCGATGCTCAACCGCGAGCGGGACCGTACGGTGGTGGCCGTACTGCACGACCTGAACCACGCCTGCCGCTACGCCGACCACGTGATCGTGATGAAGTCGGGTGACGTTGTCGCCCAGGGTGATCCGACGACGGTGGTCACCGAAGACCTGGTCGAATCCGTCTACGGCCTGAGGTGCCAGATCATCGACGATCCCCAGACCGGTACCCCGCTGATCGTGCCGCGCGCCTCACCGCATCTGACCGCGCGGAGGTAGGTCAGGAGTTCGAGAGGTCGGCCACCGGCCGGCCGTTCAGTGCGTTGCCGAGCTGCGGCACGAGCACGTCGAGTGCGTACCGGAGCGAGTCCGGGCCGCCGTAGGTCAGCGCGTCGCTGAGCGTGGAGTCGAACGACGTGTACAGCGTGCGATCGTCGCGCACGACGCCGAGGCGGGAGAAGGCGGGAGACCCGCACATCTGGTCCTTGGTGGCGCCGTTGACGAACAACACGTCGCGGTCGAGCAGGCCGAGCTTCTCCTCGCTGACGTCGCCCACCACGTCCTGGGTGGCGAACCCCAGTGACGTGAAGAGCGCACGGCGCGGGTCCTTCTCACCGAGCAGGTAGTGGCCGCCGCTCTCCGGCCCGAAGTCGACGACGAGGGTCTTGCCCGCGAAGTCGGGGTTGTTCCGCTTGGCCTCGTCGATGCGACCCTGGACCTCGCCGACGATGTCCTTGGCCTCCGACTCCTTGCCGAGAGCGGTGCCCGTCGTCAGCAGTTGCACGTCCCACGGCGTCTCCTCGTCCGCGTAGTCGGCCGACTGGATCACCGTCGGGGCGATCTGGGACAACCTGTCGTAGGTCTCCTGGTCGATCGTCTCGTAGATCGCGAAGATGACGTCGGGCTGCTGCGCGGCGATCGCCTCGAAGTCGATCTCGTCCGACCCCCAGGTCGGCAGCCCCTTGCCGTCGGTCGCCGCCGTCACCCAGGGCAGGTCGTCGTAGTTCTCCGAGAACTCCCGGGTGCTCACGGGCACGACGCCGAAGGGCAGGACGAAGTCCTGATCGGTCCATCCCACCGTGACGACGCGCTTCGGATCGACCGGCACCTTCGTCTCGCCGAACTTGTGGGCGATCGTGACGGTCTGCGCCTGCGACGACCCGGCGTCCGGCTGCGACGACGAACCACACGCCACCAGCGCGCCCGCCGTGATCACCACGGCCGCACACGACGTGACGATGCGGCGCCACCCCTTCGATGTCGACGTCACGCGCACGTTCCCCTCCCCATCGTCCGGCCGGACCCGACCAAGCTCAGCCCAGGTTAACTTAGCCTCACTTAACCCACGCCGGGTCCTCACGTCATCCCGTGAAAGGCCCTCTCGGACGGATCCTCGTGCGCTAGCGTCGGCGCGAGAGGTCGGCGACCGGGGGGTCCCGACCCGGTACCAGGGGGTTTGCACCATGATCAAGGTCGTCTTCGGCGTGGCCGCACTCGCGGCGTTCCTGGCATTCGGCCCGGAGACCCGCGCCGACTCCACGCTCACCGTCGAGCACGTCGACGTGGAGATCGCCGACCCGACGGACTGAACACCCGCCGCCGCCCGGCGTACCGTCGACCCGGTGAGCAGCGGCCTGAGGATCGTCGTGATCGGCAGCGGTGTCAGTGGACTCGCGACTGCCGTCACCCTCCTCGAGGCGGGACACTCGGTTCGCGTGGTGGCCGCGGAGCCCAGCGCGTCGACCACGTCCGCGCTCGCCGCAGCGGTGTGGTTCCCCACCCACGTGGGCCCCGCCGACAGGGTCCGGCGGTGGGGCTCGGACACGTTCGACGTGCTCGCCGACCAGGCCGCCCGGCGCGTCCCCGGCGTGGTGATGCGGGAGTCGTTGACGCTCTACCGGCGCCCGCCCGGCGAACCCGACTGGGTGGCCGCCGTCGGTGACGTACGCCCCGCCCGCGCCGACGAGCTACCGCCGGGCTACACGCACGGCCTGCGCTTCGCGGTTCCCCTCGCCGAGATGCCCGTGTACCTCCCCTGGTTGGAGGCGCGGGTGCGCGACCTCGGCGGTGTGTTCACCAGGCGACGGTTGCGTGCGGTCGACGACGTCGCCGACGAGTGCGACGTCGTCGTGAACTGCTCGGGTCTCGGCGCCCGCGACCTGGCGCCCGATCCCGCGATGCACCCGGTGCGCGGCCAGGTGGTGCGCGTCGCCAATCCCGGTCTCTCGCTGTCGGTCCGGGACGAGGACCACCCCGGCGGTCGCGCCTACGTACATCCTCGGACCGAGGACTGCATCCTCGGCGGCACCCTCGACGAGGACGAGTGGGACACGGACGTCGACGAGGCCGTTGGCGCGGCGATCCTCGAACGCTGCTGCGACATCGTGCCCGAACTGCGCGGCGCGACGGTGCTCGGCCAGGTGGTCGGCCTCCGGCCCGGACGCGCCGCCGTCCGCCTCGAGGAGGACGCCCGACTGCCGTCCGGGGCACGGCTGATCCACGACTACGGCCACGGTGGATCCGGCATCACGCTCAGCTGGGGCTGCGCCCGCGAGGTGGCGGAACTCGTCGGCGCCTGACACGACCGGTTTACGGTGAGGCCATGATCGCCGATCCCGCGCTGCAGGAGATGCTCGACGAGTTCCACCTGCGGCGGCTCGTCCACCGGTACTGCCGGCTCGTCGATCGCGGCGACTTCGTGGGGCTGGCGGACCTCTACCACCACGACGCCACGGACGCCCACGGCGGCTTCTCCACCGGATCCGCCGCCGAGTTCGTCGACCACCTCGCCGCCGCGCTGCCGTTCATCCGGCAGATGCACCACAACGTCACGACCACGAACTTCGCCGTCGCCGGCGACCGTGCCGAGGGCGAGGTGTACACGATCGCCGTGCACACGTTCGCGGCCCGCGATCGCGACGTCGACGTCGTGGTCGGCGGCCGCTACCTGGACCGCTACGAGAAGCGCTCCGGCACATGGGGTTTCGTGGAGCGATCCATCGTCACCGACTGGGCGCGCGTCACCGACCCGTCCACCATGGACCACGGCCACCCGATCACCCGGGACACCGCCCGCGGAACGCCCGACGACGGCGACCCCGCGCACCGGTTCTTCACGCTGTTCGCCTGACCGGGCGGTCTACTCCTCGGCCACCTCGGGCTCGGCGACCTCGACCAGCAGCGACATCCCGTGGTGCGCGGGCATCTCGACGGCGAAGCTGTTCAGGTCGTCGACGGTGGCGACCGGGTGACCGGTGAACATGTCGGTGACCTGCGCCCCCGCTGGGATCGCCTCCGAGCGCACCGTTCCCGCGATGTCCTCGTTGGCGAAGTTCAGCACCGTCAGCTGGTAGCGACCCTCGTCGGCGAGTTGGTGCACGAGCACCAGCATGCCGCGGTGCGACACCTCGGGGATGTCGAGCTGGCGGCTCGTCGCGATCCCGAAGTGCGATCGGACCTTGAGGATCGCCTGCAGCTGCCGCGCGAAGCTGGTGTCGTCGGCGAGCTGCTCGGGCAGTGAGCCGTACAGGCTTCGGCCGCGCGGCATTCCGGCCGCCGAGCGGGTGGCGTCCGGGTTGGTGCCCATCAGGTCGTGTGCGGCACGGTGGATCCAGCGAGTGTCGCCGCCGCTGAGCAGTTGTGACACGTCGGCGGGATCGAGCGTGAGCATGCCGCACAGGTCCCACCCCGACAGCGCGAACACACCGGGCTGCAAGGCGTTGAACATCACCAGCAGCAGGTGCGCGCGACGGATCCGGTCGAGATCGTCTTCGGTGATGGAGTCGAGGTCGCTGAACCCCAGCGTCGCGGCGATCACCGTCGCGGTCGTGCACGCGATGCCGTTGGTGGTGAACACCAGGTTGTACGGGGCGTTCTCACCGGTCAGCTTCTCGGTGAGGTCGCTGCGGACGGTCTCGCCGAGCACCTCCCCGGTGATCTCCTGGCCGTGATAGGTGTACACGTCGTCGCGGTGCCCGTTGGACCAGTGCACCAGTTCGTAGGTCAACTCGTCGTGGTTCTGCATGGCGTGCACCAGCGAGGCCGGATCCACACCGCACTCCAGCGTCGTGCGCAGCGTCAGGCGGAGGAACTCGGTGTCGGCGGTGGCCAGCGCGTGCTGGTAGGCGGGCCGGTTGATGAAGTCGTAGGACAGGTCCGCCCCGGCCTCGCCGATCTCGCGAATGTCGTCGATCGTCAGGTTGAGTTCCTGAAAGGTGAACCCGCCGACCTTGCGCACCATGCTGGCGATCAGGTGGTTCGCGGCCTCCGAGAGCGGGTGCCCCTCCGACCAGCCGACGCTGTCCTCCGCCGCGGTCTTCTCGGCACCCAGGAAACCGTTGGCGTCCAGGCGAAGTCCGCCGGTGCCGAGGTCGGCCAGCGAGTGCAGGGCGTCGCCGATCACCAGGCGCATGCCCGCGAAGGAGGGGTCGAGCCAGTTGATCGAGGGCTGGCCGTCCTTGAAGTAGTGCAGGTACACCCAGCGGCGCTCGACGCCGTCGACGCCGACCACGGCGCGGGTCACGCTCCAGTTGGTCTCCTTGATGCCCTCGGCGTAGAAGATCACGCGCTGCAGGCGGCCGATGATGTAGCCGGCCTTGTCCAGCCACTCCTCGGTGGCGGGGTCAATGTTGACCGAGTCGCTGCCCGGTGGCACGTCGGGCAGGTGATCCCAGTCGAGCGGGTCGATCTCCACCATGTGGTAGATGCCCGGGTAGTCGGCGTACTTCATCTCCGCCAGGCGGAAGTCGGCGCCCTTGCCGGTGTGGCCGGGCACGATGTCGTCGATGATCGTGCCGCCGTACCAGTTGGCCGTCCCGCACATCTGGCGGAACTCCTCCTCGGTGCCGAACGCGGGGTCGATCTGGGTGCTGATCCGGTCGAAGTGCCCGTCGACGCTCGGGGTCATGTCCCAGCCGGAGATGCCGCCGGCCCGCTTGACCGGGCCGGTGTGCACGCCGTCGATCCCGATGTCCGAGAACGCCTTCCACATCGCCTCGTCGGCCATCGCCTTGAGGAACGAGTCGTTGGACGGCGTGATCAGCGACAGCGGGTAGGCGGTGAACCACACCGACGCCGTCTCCACCGCGCCGCGGGGACTTGGCGTCGCGTACGGGTTCTGCCACATCGAGCCCTGCCCGGAGAACTGGGAACTGATCTCGTTGGCGTCGGCAAGCATCGACTGCGACAGCAGCCAGGACACGTAGGCCGCGTTCTCCGCGGTCGCCGGGCCGTTCTGCTCGAGGGACCGGCGACTGAACGGCGCCTTGACGCGCGGCCGGTACCGCAACGACCTCGGGCGGGCCGGGTGCAGGTGTTCGTCGTAGGTGATGTCCGTCGGCTCGTTCGACTGATCACCCGAGACGGAATCCTCCGCCGCCTGAGACATGAATCTCCTTCATCGTTCGATGCGCGAGTGGTGCTTCGGACGCGTGCCAGACCACGGTATTGCCAGATCAGTCCGAGAGTAACCACCGGAACCGGGTGCCCGCGTCCCGAGCGGCCCGCCCTGCGCGGTGGCCCCCTTGTACCGGCGGCGACGCTCCGTAAGCTGACCGTGTGGAACAACGCTCCTCACTCGACCTGGCCCGGGTCCTCGGCGACCTCGCCGTTCAGATGCAGGCGGACGGTGCCGACACGGCGACGCTGCTGCGGACCGTCGTCACCGCCAGCGTGGACATCCTCAACGGGATCAGCTGGGCCGGCGTCGCGTTGATCCGCGGGGCGAACGTGACCTCGGCGGCGCCCACCGACGACGTCGCGAGGTCGCTCGACGAACTGCAGAGCCGCCTCGGCGAGGGGCCCGCGATCAGCGCGGTCGGGGACGACGCGTCGCTGATCATCCCCGACCTCGGCCAGGAACTGCGGTGGCCCGGCTTCGTCGAGGAGGCCGTCCGGCTCGGCGTGCAGTGCCTGATGTCGTTCCGGTTGTTCGTCGAGGCCGGCGACGTGGGGGTCCTGACGCTCTACGGGCCCCACCCCAACTACTTCACCGACGACGACCTGGCCGTCGGCGAGATCCTGGCCCGGCACGCCGCCGTCGCGATGGCCGGTGCCGCCGCGCAGGAGCAACTCCAGCGGGCCGTCGCCAGCCGTGACCTCATCGGTCAGGCCAAGGGCATCCTCATGCACCGCGACCGGCTCACCGGGCTGCAGGCCTTCGGTGCACTCGTCCGGGCGTCACAGGAAACCAACATCAAGCTCACCGAGGTGGCGAACGTGCTCGTCACCGACTTCGAGGCCTCCCTCACCACGTAAGCACGACCGCATGACCGACATCCGGATCACTCTGTTCGGACCCGTGACCGTGCGCGTCGGCGGACGCGGCGTCGACCTCCGCGGCCCGCAGTCCCGCGCCGTCCTGTCGCGGCTGGCGCTCGCCGGCGGCCAGGTCGTGTCGACCGACCGGCTCATCGACGACATCTGGGCCGGTGAACCGCCGCCCAAGGCGCTCGGCGGTCTCCAGGCCCACGTCTCGCACCTGCGCCGCGCGCTGGAGCCCGGCCGAGCCCGCCGCACCCCGGCCGAGGTGCTGATCAGCTCCCCACCCGGATACGCGCTGCGGCTGCCCACCGACGCGGTCGACGCGTGGCGGTTCGAGTCCCTGCTGCGCGAGGCCGACGACGTCTCGGACCCGGTGGCGCGCACCGAGGTGCTGCGGCGGGCCCTCGACTGCTTCACCGGTCCCGCCCTGCCCGAGTTCGCCGACGATGCCTGGGCGCGAACCGAATCCGACCGTCTGGACGCGCTGCGGTCCACCGCCCTCGAGCAGTGGGCGGACGTCGCGCTTCGTCTGGGCACGCACGCCGCCCTCATCCCCGAACTGGAACGCCACCTCGCGGCCGACCCGCTGCGCGAGGAGGCGGTGCGCCTGCTCGCGATCGCGCTGTACCGGGTGGGCAGGCAGGGCGACGCGTTGGCCCGGCTGCGCGAGATCCGCCGCCGCCTCGCCGACGAGCTGGGCATCGAACCCGGTCCGGCGTTGCGCGCGGTGGAGTCCGACATCCTGGCGCACTCCGAGGACCTGCTGCACCGCGACCCGCCTCCCACGGTGCGGCACGCGACGCCGGCCGCGCCACGAACGCCGCTGTCGGATCCGGACATCCGCCACCACGCCACGCTGATCGGCCGCGCCGACGAACTCCGGCTCGTCGACCGGGTGGCGGAGTCGGTCGCCGCGCACGGCCTTCGGACGGTGTGGATCGGCGCCGAGGCCGGCGGGGGCAAGACGACGCTGGCCGACGTGGTGGCGCACCGGCTGGCCGGTCGGAACTGGACGGTCGCGCGCGGCCGGTGTCCTGAGGTGGACGGCGCTCCCCCGGCCTGGGCGTGGACCGAGGTGCTGCGGTCGCTCGGCGCCGACGCCCCGGCGCGCGCAACGGCGTTCGACCTCGCGGCGGAGGTGCGGGACCGGATGCGTGCGGCCACCGCCGACGGGCCACTGGTGGTGGTGCTCGACGACCTGCACCGCGGCGACGGCGCGACGTTGCAAGTGCTGCGCAGCCTCGCCCACGACCTCGCCGACCGGCCCGTCCTCCTCGTCGCGGCGTACCGCAGCACCGAGGCCGGTCCCGACCTCGCCGCGACGTGGGCCGCGCTGGCGTCCGTCACCGCGGGACGCCTCGACCTGGGCGGGTTGAACCGCGACGGCGTGGTTCGACTGATCGCCGAACACGCCCCGGGCGCCGGATTCGACCGCGACCCGGGTGTCGTCGACCGGCTCGTCGAGCGGACGGACGGCAACCCGCTGTTCGTCACCGAGTTCGCCCGGCTGATCGCCTCGGAGGGGCGCGCGGCCGCAGCTGCCGAGGTACCGGCCGGGGTGCGGGACGTGTTGCGCCGCAGACTGTCCCGACTTCCCGCACCGGCCCGCACCGTGCTCCAGCAGGCCGCCGTGCTGGGACGTGAACTCGACGTCGACCTGCTGCTGCGCATGGTCCGGCGCGACGAGGACGAGGTGCTCGACGGCCTGGAGGCGGCGGTCCTGGCCGGTCTGCTGAACGAGCCGGGGCCGGGCCGCGTGCGGTTCACCCACGCCCTCGTCCGCGACACCCTGTACGACGACACGCCGGTGCTGCGGCGGGCGCGGTGGCATGCGGCCGCGCTCGGCGAGCTGCGGGCGGCCCCGTCGCCCGACGTCGCCGCCCTGGCCCACCACGCCCTGTCCGCGGCGACTCCCGCGACCGCGGCGGAGGCCGCCGGGCTGGCGTCGGCCGCGGCGCGTCGGGCGCTCGAGTCGAACGCACCCGCGGAGGCCATGTACCTGGCCGGGTCCGCCGTGCGGATGGCCGACCTCGCCACCGAGGGGGTGCCGGCCGCCGACCTGGTGGGGATGCTGGTCCAGCTGACGCGGGCGGCGGCCCAGTCGGGCGCGGCGGCCCACGCGCGGCCGGCGCGCGCCAGAGCCGTCGACGTGGCCCGCGCATCGGGGGACGACGAGCTGCTGCTGGCGGCACTGACCGCCTACCGGGCGCCGATCTCGTGGACCGTGTCCGGGATCGGACGCGACGGCACCGGCGTCGAGCAGGCGCTGCGGGCCGCGCTCGTCGAGCATCCCGACGTCGATGCCGTCACCCGGGTGTGGCTGCTGGTCGCGCTGATCTTCGAGACCGAGAACGACGCCGCCGCCTACGGGATGTCGGAGGTGCTGGCCTGGTCGGAGGAGGCGGTCGCCACGGCCCGCCGATCCGGCGATCCCACTGCCGTCTGCGCAGCGCTCAACGCCCGGGTCTACCTGTCCCTCGGGCCGGATCTGGTCGACGAGCGGGAACCGCTGAGCGCCGAGCTGCTGTCGGTCGCCCGGGAGCACGGCCTGGTGGGCTACGAGGCGCTCGCCCACTGGCTGCTGTTCCTGTGCGCATCGGCCCGCACCGACCTGACGGAGGCGATCCGCCAGGCCGACCTCGCCGTCGAGCGGTCCACCAGCGGCCAGTTGGCGGCGCTGGTCCAGGTGGTCGAGCTCTATCGCGCGGTGCTGTGCGTCCTCGCCGGCCGGCTCGACGAGGCCGCCGCGGAGTACCGCCGTGTGGCCCGACGGATGGCCGAGACCGGGATGGCGAGCGCCGCGGAGGCGGCGCTGGTGTTCGAGTTGGTGCTGGCCTTCGCCCGCGGCGACACGTCGCCCCTGGCCGACGTCATGGTCGGCCTCCACGAGGTGCATCCCGACGCGATGAACGAGGCCCTGGTCCTGTGCCTGCTCGACGCGGGCCGCGTCGAGGAGGCCCGGACGCGGTGGGCGACGCGAACGCCCGTGCGCCGCAACTACTACTGGCTCGCGCGCACGGCGCTGCACGCGCGCGCCGCCGCGCGCCTCCGCGATCTCGACGAGTGTGCGACCACCTATGCGGAGCTGCTGCCGTGGGCGGGACGGGTCGCCGGGATCGACTCCGGCTCGGTGGCGTTCGGCGTCGTCGACGATGCGCTGGCGTCCCTCGCCGACGTACTCGGCCGCGGCGACGCCGCCGCCCGGCACCGGCGTGACGCCGACGCCGTGCGGGCGGCCGTGCACGGGCACCTGGAGGCGGCCGGGTTCACCCCCAGATCGCCCGCTCCATCCGGCGGTACCTCGGCGTGACGAGGAACAGCAGGACGTCGATGACGGGCCCCGCGCCGTCCTTGAGGCGGGCGAGTTCGGCGGGTGTGACCGCGGCGGCGATGCGGGGCAACTCGAAGGTCATCCGGGCGGCCTTGCGGATCCGGTCCTCGACGTCCCGCCAATCGTCGACCGACAGGTAGCGCTCGATCACCGGGAACGTGTCGCGTTCCTCCTCCGCGATGTGCTCGACCAGCATGGTGCGCACCTCGACCAGGCGGGCAGCCACGAGCGCGGCGGTGCGCTGTGACGGGTCGGCGCCGAACCGGCCGACGGCGGCCGCGAGACCGTCGAGCTTCGGGTCCAGCGCGGCGTGGTCCTCGGTCAGGGCGGTGAGGTCGATCGCCGCCCCGGCCCGCTGCTCGATCACCGGCCACAGGATGTCGTCCTCCGCGCGGTGGTGGTGGTGGATCGACTCGGCCATCAGCGACAGGTACCGCACCAGGGCGCGGGTACGGCGACGGGTCACGGGCACTCCGCCGTCGGCCATCGCCATGGCGATCCCGGTGGTGCGGTCCAGGTCGCGCAGCATCACCCGGTGCGCGATCCGCATCCCGAGCACGTCCGGAACGGCGGCGGGGGTCGTGGGGCTGGTGGTCACGGTCGAACTCCTCGATCGGTGTGGTGGCTGTCGATCGGCAGCCTGCTCGGGCCCACTTGCGACGGACTCGTGCGCGACTTGGCGAGCCGGCCGAACACACGAAGTGACGGAGGCGTAAGTCGGCCGTCACGCGGGTAGGCAGCGGAGGAAATCGTTCACCGCACCGACGCGAGGAATCACCGAACATGCCCGAATGCACAGGCAGCCACCACGAACTCGCCACCGACCCACCGCCGAACACCGCCGCCACCTGCCCCGAGTGCGGGCGTGCGGTCGGCGTCGAGGCCCGCCACTCGTCACACGGCCTGACGTTCGCCGTCGCGCGCCACCAGACCGTCGGCGCTCCCCGCTAGGGGCTACCGCACCCGGATCGCGCGTCGGCACGCACAATCGTGCGGTGCGCAGACGTAGACGAGTGCCGGTGACGGGGTTCGACCCCGTCGCCGCCCGCTGGATCCCGACGCCGCGGGCCGACCCCGCCGCCGTCGTCGATCACCTGACGCTCACCACCTACAACGTCTGGTTCGACGACTCGCACGCGGAACGCCGCTTCGAGGCGATCGCCGACGTCCTCCGTCGGCACCGGCCGGACGTCATGGTCTTCCAAGAGGTGACGCCGCTGGCGCTGGCGACGTTCCTGGCCCAGGACTGGATCCGGCACGACTACCGGAGCGCCTCCGTCGTCGGCGGGGACGCCGGAAACTACGGGATGCTGCTGCTCACCCGGATCCCGGTCGCCGAGGTCACCTACGTCCCGCTGCCCACCGAGTTGTCGCGCGCACTCCTGGTGGCCGACCTCGTGATCGGCGAGTCGACGCTGCGGGTCTGCTCGGCCCACCTCGACAGCGGCAAGGCGCGCAGCCGTCTGCGCGCCCGCCAGTTGCGCCGCATCCTCGGCGTCGTGCGCCCCGCCGCGGATGCCGTCGTCCTGGGTGACTTCAACATGCGCGACGCCGAGAACGGGCGCATCACCGCACCCTTCCGCGACGTGTGGCCGGCGCTGCGGCCGGACGAGCCGGGCTACACCGAGGACACGACGATCAACCACATGCGCTACGACATGAAGGACAAGCACCGGCACGTCCGGTTCGACCGCGTGCTCCTCGTGGGCGACGGGTGGTCGGCGTCGGCCATCGACCTGCTCGGCACCGAACCGGTGTCACCCGAGCTGCCGCGCGTGTTCCCGTCGGATCACTTCGGCCTGCGGTGCGACCTGCGCCGCACCCCCGCCGAGGACCGCTGTCGGCGGCGCCGCTGGTACGACCGCCGGCGGTGACCGTCAGTCGTCGTGGTCGGGTTCGGTGAGTTCGGGCGCGTTCTCCCGGGTCGCCATCCCGCCCTCGCGGCCGTGGTCGACCGGTCCTGGTCGCCCGCCCTTGGGCTCGTCGTCGCGTGACTCGTCGGGTGTGCTCATGGTGGCCGTGTACCCGCGTTCGGCTACGTCGTCACCCGGGCGGCGGCTCGGGTGATCAGCCGGTTCAGCCGATCGGACACGTAGACGCTCACCAGGCCGTTGAAGAAGTCCATCCGTAGGCGCGTCAGGGTGGAGGTGGCGATCCGCCAGGAGCCGTCCACCACCTCGTAGGTCTCGGTGTAGTGGCCGTAGCCGCGCAGGTTGAGGCCGGGCCCGAGTCGGACGACGTCCTCCATCGCCCACACCCCGCGCGCGGTGGTCGGCGAGGTCACCTCGATCTCGGGCGCGTGCACCTGGTGGACGGTCGGTCGGGACCCGAGACTCCCGCGGGTGAATGCCACGAACTCGTCCGCGCCCCTGACCACCTTGCCGCCGGACCCCGAGGTGTCGCTGACGAAGTCGTCGGTGAAGAGGTCGCGCCAGCCGGCCCAGTCCTTGGTGTCCAACAGCCGGCAGTAGCGGGCCTTCAGGTGCGCGATCGCCTCGATGGCGAGCAGTCGGGCATGGTCGTCCATGCCGATCACCGTGACACTCTTCGTGGGAAACGTAAAGATGCGCCGGCGGCCGACCGCGTGTAACCCGGCTCACAGCAGCGCCCGACAGTGGCCAGGATCATGGACGGAGGGATTGCGCTCGCACTGTTTAGTCGTACTATTTAAAAAGCCGAGCAGCGCCAGACGGTCGCACGCCACCTCCGCGCGATGCCGACGCCGTTCTGAGCCGGCTCACGCCGGCATCGCCGGTGCCAACGCGACGAACGGTGACACAGTGACACGCGGCTTCATGCCACGCGGCCTCGACCGGGGACGTTCCATCCCCACCCTCCGACCGATCCCGGCCGTCCGCGCCGTGACCGCCTCGTGAGCGCACACGCCAAGGACGTCGACACCGACCGCTTCGCGGCGACGCGCGACACCCCGCGGCCCTTCATCCCCCGGACCATCCGATCTTTCGCGATCGTGGTCATCCTCGCGTGGATCGCGATCATCGCCGTCCTGAACACCGCGGTGCCGCAGCTCGAAGAGGTCGGCAAGATGCGGTCGGTCTCGATGACCCCTGAGTCGGCCCCGTCGATGATCGCCATGAAGCACGTCGGCGAGGTCTTCGGAGAGTTCGACTCGAACAGCTCGGCGATGGTCGTGCTGGAGGGCGAGGATGCGCTCGGCGACTCCGCGCACCAGTACTACGACCAGATCGTCGCGAAGCTGCAGGCCGACGACGCGCACGTCGAGCACGTGCAGGACATGTGGAGCGACCCGCTGACCGCGTCGGGCTCGCAGAGTTCGGACGGCAAGGCCGCCTACGTCCAGATCTACCTGCGCGGCAACCAGGGTGAGACGCTCGCCAACGAGTCCGTGGAGGCCGTTGGAAAGATCGTCGACAGTGTGCCCGCGCCGGACGGCGTCACCGCGTACGTCACCGGCGCCGGTGCGCTCGCGGCCGACCAGATCGCCGCGGGCGACCAGAGCATGCGGACCATCGAGGCCGTCACGTTCACGGTCATCATCGTGATGCTCCTGCTCGTCTACCGGTCGATCGTGACCACGGTGATCGTGCTCGTCATGGTCGTGCTCGAACTGCTCGCGACGCGCGGCGTCGTCGCGTTCCTCGGCTTCCACGAGATCATCGGACTCTCGACGTTCGCCACCAACCTGCTGGTGACCCTCGCGATCGCGGCAGCCACCGACTACGCGATCTTCCTGATCGGGCGATATCAGGAGGCCCGCAGCGCCGGCGAGGACCGGGAGTCCGCGTACTACACGATGTTCCACGGCACCGCGCACGTCGTGCTCGGGTCCGGCCTGACGATCGCGGGCGCCACCTTCTGTCTGCACTTCACGAACCTGCCCTACTTCAACACCATGGGCATCCCGCTCGCGATCGGCATGGTGACGTGCGTGCTGGCCGCCCTGTCGCTGGGCCCGGCCGTCGTGACAGTGGCGAGCCGGTTCGGCAAGATCCTGGAACCGAAGCGTGCGCTGAAGGTCCGCGGCTGGCGCAAGGTCGGCGCGGCCGTCACCCGCTGGCCCGGACCGATCCTGGTCGCCACCATCGGGCTCGCGCTGATCGGCCTGATCGTGCTGCCCGGGTACCGGACCAACTACAACGACCGCAACTACCTGCCCGCGGAGATGCCCGCCAACGCCGGCTACGCGGCGGCCGAGCGGCACTTCTCCCCCGCCCGGATGAACCCCGAACTGCTGCTCATCGAGAGCGACCACGACCTGCGGAATTCGGCGGACTTCCTGGTGATCGACAAGATCGCCAAGGCCGTGGTGAAGACGCCCGGCATCAGTCAGGTCCAGGCGATCACGCGGCCCGAGGGCAAGCCGCTCGAGCACTCGACGATCCCGTTCCAGATCTCGATGCAGGGCACCACGCAGAAGCTCAACGAGAAGTACAACTCCGATCGCGCGGCCGACATGCTCAAGCAGGCCGCCGACATGGACACCACCATCGGCACGCTGACCAAGATGTCGGCGCTCACCGAGCAGATGGCCGCGGTCACCCACGAGATGGTCGCCAAGACCAAGGGCATGGCCGTCGACATCGGCGAGTTGCGCGACAGCATCGCCAACTTCGACGACTTCTTCCGCCCCATCCGCAGCTACTTCTATTGGGAACCGCACTGCTACGACATCCCGGTGTGCTGGTCGATCCGGTCGGTGTTCGACACCCTGGACGGCATCAACACCACCTCGGACGACGTGCAGGAGCTGGTGCCCGAGCTGGAGAAGCTCGACGCGCTGATGCCGCAGCTGACGGCGCTCATGCCCCAGCAGATCGCCACGATGAAGTCGATGAAGCAGATGATGCTGACGCAGTACGCCACCCAGAAGGGTCAGCAGGATCAGCAGCAGGCCGCGTCGGAGAACTCGACGGCCATGGGCGAGGCGTTCGACGACGCCCGCAACGACGACTCGTTCTACCTGCCGCCGGAGATCTTCGACAACGAGGACTTCAAGCGCGGCATGAAGAACTTCATCTCCCCCGACGGGAAGTCGGTGCGCTTCATCGTCTCCCATGAGGGGGATCCGCTCACACCCGAGGGCATCGAGCGCATCGACGCGATCAAGACCGCGGCCAAGGAGGCCGTGAAGGGCACCCCGCTGGAGGGTTCCCGCATCTACCTCGCCGGTAGTGCGGCCACGTTCAAGGACATGTCGGACGGCGCGAATTACGACCTGATCATCGCGGGCATCGCGGCGATGGCGTTGATCTTCATCATCATGCTGATCATCACCCGCGCCGTCGTCGCGGCGGCGGTGATCGTCGCGACCGTGGCGATCTCGCTGGGCGCGTCGCTGGGGTTGTCCGTGCTGATCTGGCAGCACCTCATCGGGATCGAACTGCACTGGATGGTGCTGCCGATGTCGCTGATCATCCTGCTGGCGGTGGGCGCCGACTACAACCTGTTGCTGGTCGCCCGGTTCAAGGAGGAGATCCACGCCGGCCTGCACACGGGGATCATCCGATCGATGGGTGGCACGGGTTCGGTCGTCACGTCGGCCGGTCTGGTGTTCGCCTTCACGATGATGTCGATGGCCGTGAGCGACCTGACGGTGATCGGTCAGGTGGGCACCACCATCGGCCTCGGTCTGCTGTTCGACACACTGGTGGTCCGGTCGCTGATGATGCCGTCCATCGCTGCGCTGCTGGGCAAGTGGTTCTGGTGGCCGCAGATCGTGCGTCCCCGGCCGCTGCCCTCGAAGTGGCCGACCCCGCCGCCGAGGGAACCCGAGCCCGCACCGGCCGGGTGAGCCGTTTCGATCGGGTGGCACGGGGCAATACCTGCCTCGTGGAATCAAGTGGACGAGCGTCGACGACCCGGACCGTTGCCATCGTCGCGCTCGCGGGCGGCGCACTGGCGGCCCTGGCGTTCGTCTTCGCGTGGCGCAGTGACGTGCGTCAGTTGGTCAGGGAGACCGAGGATTATCTGGCGGAGCAGCAGCTCCCGAGCAGGTAGGGATCCCACTCAGGTCCAGTACAGCGTGCGCGCTGCGGGCAGCGTCGACGCGAGTTCTGCGTCGAACCACGACCGCAACTCGGCCATGGTGTCCTTCGGATAGACGTACTTGGTCCCGCCGTACTTGCCGAACTTCCGGGTCCGCGCGTCCTCGTCCATCTCGAGCTTCGTCCGCGGGTACCAGCCCAGGAGCACGTCCTTGCTGCCCGGCGTGAAGCGATGGGTGATGCACTCGACGGTCAGGTCCAGGTCGGGGACGTCTGCCAGCGCGTCGGCGACGTCGCGCAACAGCTGGCCGTAGCCCTCCTGCCACAGCGGAATCGGCATGATCGGGGCGATCGTCAGCCCGACCCGGTAGCCGGCGAGCGCCAGCCTCCGCAGGGCGTCGATCCGCCGCCCCAGGCGAGCGGTACCGCCCTCGAACCGGGACGCCACCTCGTCGGCGTTGACGGACACGCGAACCCGGGTGCGACCGCCGTGCGGGAGGTCGAGCAGGGGGGCGACGCCGTCGTACTTGGTGGTGAAGCGCAGCCCGACCGGCAAACTCCAGTCGTGGGTGCCGACGTGGCTGATCGTGGTCGACAGCGAGCCGGTGAGGTGCTCGAGCGCCAGCGGGTCGGTGTAGCAGGACGCCTCGAACGTCGTTCCCTCGTCCGACCTCTCGGCCGAACCGGAGGTGATGGTGCCCTTGCCCACGTGCTGGTCCATCTCGGCCAGGATCTCCGGCAGGTTGGCGTAGACCCGCGTGATGGGCGGGCCGCTCAGCGAGCCGGCCAGGTAGCAGTACTGACAGTGCCCGGGACAGCCCTGGGCCAAG
The DNA here is from genome assembly GCF_056679845.1 of Mycobacterium sp. PTI7. Classification (NCBI taxonomy): domain Bacteria; kingdom Bacillati; phylum Actinomycetota; class Actinomycetes; order Mycobacteriales; family Mycobacteriaceae; genus Mycobacterium; species Mycobacterium sp. PTI7. The sequence continues at coordinate 846,735 of NZ_CM155252.1, read as the reverse complement.
TCGATCCGCCAGTCGGCGCTGGGCGGGATGGGCTGCAGACGACGCTTGCTGGGCGGCGCCACGACCACCGCCAGCGTGCGCTTGGCGAGCGCGTAGGCGGCGCGGTCGTTCTCGGCGCGCAGCGGCGGCAGTCGGTCGCCGGAGAGGATCTCGATGTCGGTCACGCCGGCTGCCTCGCAGCGGGCGACGATGCCGGCGCCGTGCGGGAGTTCGGCGGCCGATCGGGTCACCAGGACCCGGGCGGGGGTCCACAGGGTGGCGGAGTCGGCGTCGGGAGGAGTGGGTGTCGTCGCTGAAGTCATCCTGCCGTCTTCAACGCCCACCGCGGGGTCGCCATTCCACGAGTTCCGACTCGGACGGGCGTCCACCGTCTTCACCTTGAGTGCTACTATCTAGTGCGCTATGCAATCACGCGCTGGAGATCCACCCACGGATCCGCGCACCCACACAGAAGGTGCCACGATGACGAACAAGCCTGGTGACGTTCACTTCCCGTCGAGGGTCGGCGTGTTCTGGAACAGCGAGCCCTGGCCGATCCGCGATGCGCAGAACATGGCCCGCGAGATCGAGGCGCTGGGGTACGGGTCGCTGTTCATGCCCGAGGGCAACGGCAAGGACGTGCTCGTCGAATCATCGGCACTCCTCGGTGCCACCGACCGATTGGTGGTCGGCACCGGCATCGCCAACATCCATGTCCGGTTGCCCACGGCGGCAGAAAGTGGCGCCCGGATGCTCACGGCCCTGCACCCGGGACGTTTCGTCCTCGGCCTCGGCGTCAGCCACGCTCCGTTCGTCGAGGGCTCGCTCGGCGGTGCCTACCGCAAACCGCTGGCCATGATGCGCACGTATCTGGACGGGATGAACTCCGTGCCTGCCGAACTCGAGCCCGGCTCGAGGCCGACGCGCCTACTGGCCGCCCTCGGCCCGAAGATGATCGAACTCTCCGGCGAGCGCGCCGACGGCGCCCATCCGTACCTGGTGCTACCCGAGCAGACGCGTAACACGCGCGCCATTCTCGGCGACGACCGGTGGATCGTCACCGAGCAAGCGGTCGCCATCGGCGGCAGCGTCGACGATCAACTGCGGCGCGCGCACAGCCACCTGGATCTCTACTCGCGGCTCGACAACTACCGGAACTCCTGGCTGCGGCAGGGATTCGACGAGACCGACCTCGTGATCGGCGGATCCGACCGACTGGCACGCGCACTGGTCGGCATGGGATCGGCCGAGCAGGCGGCCGCCTCGGTCACCGCACAACTCGACGCCGGCGCAGACCACGTGGTGGTGCAGGTCGCCGTCGACAACCCGACCGACGACCCGCTGCCCGATCTGCGGGCGCTCGCAGCGGCTTTGGGCCTCTGATGTCGGACAGCACGACGTCATTCGTCGACGTCATCCGATCGCGGCGGTCCGCCCGTAGGTTCCTGCCGGCTCCGCTGGCGGCCTCGGACATCCGCGCCGTGCTCGAGGATGCCCAGACCTCGCCCTCGAACAGCAACACCCAGCCCTGGGAGGTGCACGTCGCCTCGGGTGCCGTCCGGGATGCCATCAGCGACGAGTTGCTGCGGGCCCTCGACGACGGGCGCGGGTCCCCCGACTTCACGTTCGACTACGGTGACGGAACGCACCTGGAACGGTCACGCGCCCACGGGGCAACCCTGTACGGGGCGTTGGGCATCGGCCGCTCGGACGCAGACGGTCGACGCGAGGTGATCCGGGACAATCTGCGTTTCTACGGCGCTCCCCATGTCGCGTTCCTGTTCATGCCCCAGCTCGGTGACGGTGTGCGCACCGCCGGCGACATCGGCATGTACGCACAGACGTTCCTGCTCTCGCTGACGGCTCGCGGATTCCACGGCATCCCGCAGACCATCCTCGGCATGTACGCCGACGTCGTACGGGAGGCCCTCGGCCTGTCCGACGACCTCAAGTTGTTGTTCGGGATCTCCTTCGGCATGGCCGATCCGGAGGCGTCGGTGAACGAACTCCGAATGCATCGCCTGCCCCTCGGCGACAGCGTCGTGTTGCACGGAACGCCGCTCACCTAGGGCGATACCCGCAGGTCAGGACCCTGAGCAAGATCTCAACCTCAAAACCTACTATTTCCCCGGTTTCCGGTGGACATGCATACCCAAGGTCCGCTAACGTCCTTGCCATGGCGCGCCCCACGCAGCAGGCTCACGACTTCACGCTCGACGACGACCTCCTCGACGTCGAGCTGGAATCGGTGTGCGAGTGCGGGCACCGCAACCCCGAGCACAGCCTCTCGGGGCAGTGCCACGGCTGCCACGACTGCGACGTCGACGACGCCCACGACGACGCGCACGCCTACGAGCGGTGCCGTTGCACCGCCTTCCGGCTGGCCGAGGATCCCTGCCCGGAGCGCATCATCTCGCTGGCCTGCTAGCCCGACGCGGCGGTCCGGAACCTGTCCCGGTAGGCCTTGGGCGACACTCCGAGGTTCGCGACGAACACCCGGCGGAACGTCTCGGCGCTGCCGAACCCCGCCAGCCGGGCGCTCTCCCCCACGCCGTGACCGGCATCCAACGCGGCGCGACCGAGATCCACACGGACGCTCTCGACGTAGCGCGCCGGCGTGGTCCCCATCTCGGCGTGGAACAGCCGGGTCAACTGCCGGGTGCTGAGCGCGGCGTGGGCCGCCAGCGCCTTCACTCCGTGGTCGCCCGCCGGATCCGCGGTGATCGCGTCGGTCACCCTGGTCAGCACCGACTGCGGCGGCGGACTGGTCTCGACGAGCACCGAGAACTGCGACTGCCCGCCCGCCCGCTTCAGGTAGACCACCAGTGACCGTGCGACGTCGCGGACCAGCGGGCTGCCGTGGTCGATCTCCACCAGTGCCAGCGCGAGGTCGATGCCCGCCGACACCCCGGCCGAGGTGAACACGTCACCGTCCCGCACGAAGATCGCATCCGGATCGACCGTGACGTCCGGAAACGCCTTGGCCAGCAGGCGGGTATGCCGCCAGTGGGTGGTGGCCCGGCGACCGGACAGCAGCCCCGCCTGGGCCAGCACGAACGCGCCCGTGCAGATGGAGGCGAGCCGCCGCGTCGCCGGCGCAACGGACCGGACCGCGTCGACGAGGTCGGAGTCGATGGGCCGCCCCACCAGCCCGTCGCCACCGGCGACGAGCACCGTGTCTACGTCCTCGATGTCCGAGATCCGTTCGGTCACCGCGAATTTCGCGCCGATCGACGTGGTCACGTCCGCACCGTCCACCGACGCGAAGCGGAGCCGGTAATGGGCGCCGAACCTGTTGGCTTCCGCGAACACCTCGGCGGGGCCGACCGCGTCCAGGAGTTTGACGCCGTCGAACACCACGACGACGACCTCGCGCCACGCCTGATCCGGTGCCATCCGTCCATTGTGTCCGAATCCGAGGGAAAGGTGGCAGATCCGCCACCGCACCGCGCGGGCGCGAGGGCGCAGGCTCGACGTATCACCCCGTCAGACCGAAGGAGCCCCACGTGACCGCCACGCTTCCGACCCGCATCGCCGGCATCGAGATCCCCGACACACCACTGGTGCGCGCGACCACCGAGTTCATCCGCGACGCCGAGGACGACCTGCTGTTCCACCACTCCCGCCGGGTGTTCCTGTTCGGCGCGCTGCAGGGCCGACGCCGCGGAATGGACCCCGACCTCGAACTGCTCTACGTCGGCGCGATGTTCCACGACCTGGGGCTGACCGAGCGGTTCCGCACCTCGTCGACACTCCGCTTCGAGGTCGACGGCGCCGATGCCGCCCGGGACTTCCTGCTGGCGCACGACGTGCCCGAGGCCGACGCCCGCAAGGTGTGGCTGGGCATCGCGCTGCACACCACCCCGGGCGTTCCCGAGTTCCTCGACCCGGAGACGGCCCTGGTCACCGCCGGCGTCGAGACCGACGTCCTGGGCATCGGACGCGACGACCTGCCGGCGGACGCACTGGCCGCGGTCACCGCGGCACACCCACGACCCGACTTCAAGAGCCGGATCCTGCACGCCTTCACCGAGGGGGTGCGACACCGCCCGGAGAGCACGTTCGGCACCGTGAACGCCGACGTCCTCGCCCGGTACGACGACTCGTTCGCCCGAACGGACTTCGTCGACGTCATCCTCTCGAACGACTGGCCGGAGTAACCCCGAGGGCCGCAGATCTCGGTTCCCGAGACGAAGCCCCGCCGGTGTTCACGCCGCGCACGTGGCTGAACGCACGTGACGACGGGGCTTCGTTGCGTCCGCCGGCCGACGTATCGTCGTCGGCGGCCGCCTCCGTCGTGATGCCCGTTCCGCGGATCGGCAAACTCCACCGCGTCAGGCCAGGCCCTTGAGGATGAGGTTCCAGTACGTCACCGGCAACGCGAATCGGTCGAGCGCCCAAGCGAATCGGTGCGGAGCCACCGGGTCGATGAACGACGGCAGGGACGACGAGAGCGCACCCGTTCGGTCGTACTCGCCGAAGATCAGATGGCGGGTGTCGGTCGTGACGGGCGCCACCGTGTAGCCGTCGTACTCGGTGAGCGTCGTGGCACCCCGCCGCGCCGCGAGCAGGTTGTCGACGAGGATCGAGGTCTGCCGTCGCAGCGCGCCGCCGGAGGGGTCGGTGTCGACCGTCGCGCAATCTCCCACCGCCCACACGTCCGGATGCGTCCGGTGGCGGAACGTGCGCGAGTCGACGTCCACCAGGCCGTGGCTGCCCGCGGCGGCCAGACCCGACTCGGCCACCCACGTCGGCCCACGGAACGGCGGCACCAGGTGCAGCATGTCGTAGCGGATCCGGCGCTCGTCGCCGTCCGCACCGTTCGCGGTGATCTCCTGGTGACCGGGATCGATCGCCGTGACCGCCGTGTCGTGGGACACCTGGACGTCCAGTTCGGCGAGATGGTGGAGCAGCGCGTCGTCGAGAGCGGGGACGCCGAGCAGGGCGGGCCGGTCGATCAGCAACGTCATCGTGACGCCGGGCAGGAGGCCCGCGCGCTTCCAGTGCGCGGCCGCGAGGAACACCGGTTTGACCGTGGTGCCCGTGCAACTCACCGGCGGCCGCGGCACCGTGAACACGGCGTGGCCACCGCGCGGCATCGCCCGGACCAGATCCCAGGTCTTCTCCGCGCGGTCGACGTAGTTGCTCGCAACCGCGGGACTGTCCAGGGCGTCGCCGAGACCCGGCAGGGCGTCCTCGTCGGTGACCAGCCCGACGCCGAGCACGAGATCGCGGTAGCCGTAGGTGGCGCCGCCCGCGCACCGGACGATCTTCGCGTCGGCATCGACCTCCACCGCCGGGTCACGCAGCCAGGTGCACCCGCGCGGCGTCACGGACCGCTGGGTCCGTTCGGCGCTGCCCATCGACGCCTCGCCACCGCCGACGTACGACAGCAGCGGCCGGTACACGTGGACGGTCTGCGACTCGATGACGGCGACGTCGGTGACGCCGCGACGGAGGAGTCGTGCCGCCGCGGCGATCCCGGCGTTGCCCCCACCGATGACGAGGACGTCGAAGGTTCGGACGGCGGGACGGGTCGAGGAGTTCACCTCGCAGTGCTACCCCCTCTGCCGAAGCGGAATCGGCCCCCGGCGAACCACGGGCGCCGCCGCCGCCGCACATCGGTCGGTGACCATCAAGGCCGACGGCACCGTGGTGCGCGGATCGCGATAGTAGGTTCATGGTGTGAGCGGTATGCGCGCTGCCGGGGAGGGCCGCGATGAGCAGTGACAGAGCGTCCCTCGGAGATGTCGTGGGAACCGCGATGGCCGATCTGGTGGCGAGTTTCGCCGCGCCCACCGACCTGACGGCCATCCTCACGGCCGTCACGACCGGTGCCGTGGACCTCATTCACGAGATCGACTTCGCGGACGTCCTACTCGTCGACGAACAGGCGTTCCGGTCGGTGGCGTCCACGGCGCCGCTGGCCCACGAACTCGACGCCCTCCAGCAGGAACTCGCCGAGGGTCCGTGTCTGGCGGCGGCCGCCGAGGACGCCACGATCGTCTGTTCGGACCTCGCGTCGGACCAGCGGTGGCCTCGTTTCGCCGCCGCCGCTCTGGACGCCGGCGTGCAGAGCATGATGTCGTTCCAGCTGTACAGCTACCCCACCGAGTCCGACGGCGGCAGAGGCGGTCGTGGCGCCCTGAACCTGTTCAGCCGCAGCCGATGTGACTTCAGCTTCGAGGACCGCGCCCTCGGCGCGATGCTGGCGACCCACGCGGCGATCGCACTGATCGCCGCCGACCGCCAGAACCAGTTCGAGTCCGCGTTGGCGAGCCGGGACGTCATCGGTCAGGCCAAGGGCATCGTCATGGAGCGCTTCAAGGTCGATGCCACGCACGCGTTCAGCCTCATGACCCGACTGTCGCAGAACACCAACACGACGGTCCGGGCCATCGCGCAGGGCATCGTCGACACCACCTAGCGCACCCGGCCGCGGTCCGCGGGGGTACCTCGCAGGTCCGCGGCATATCATCGACACGTCGGGGTCACACCGCGGTCACGCGGCGCCCACCTCGGCCGGCTGGGTGCAGAAGGCTGCCCGACGACCCTGTCTCCACGAATGATGGAGGGTGGCCTCATGGCCTTCACCCGCCGCTCGGATACGAGCGGGCTGGACGTCTCGACGTCGGTGACCGACGGAGTGGTCGTGCTGTCCGTCGCAGGAACCATCGACCTCCTGACGGCACCCGCCTTCGCACAGCACATCGACACCGCTCTCGACGACGCCTCCGCCGCGCTCGTCGTGCGCCTCGACGAGGTGGACCTACTGGCGTCCTCGGGACTGCGCGTGCTCATCCAGGCGCACCGCAAGGCCGGCGACACGCGTTTCCTGGTGGTTGCCGACGGTCCGGCGACGAGCCGGCCGATGGAGATCACCGGCGTGCACCGCATCGTGCCGCTGTACGCGACGCTCGACGACGCCCTCCTCGCCCTGCAGGAGTAGCAGCCGGGCCGTCTGGGTAACCGACGGGCATCATGCAGACGAACACGTTGGGTGCCGACACCACGCTCACGGTCCGCGGGACCGCCGAGCCCAGCACGGTGGCCCGGTTTCGCGTGGCCGTGAGCGACTGGGTGGACGACGTAATTCCCGCCACCGCCGAGCGTCGCGCGGACATCCTGCTGGCCACCGACGAGGCGATGTCCAACTGCGCCGACCACGCCTACCGCGGCAGGTCCGATCCCGGGTCGATGAGCGTCGAGGTGACCTACCACGACGACTCCGCACGTCTCGACGTGTGCGTGACCGACGACGGCGCCTGGGTGGATCCGGCACCGCAGCAGACGAACGCCCTGCGCGGACGCGGCATACGGCTGATGAATGCGCTCGCCGATCACGTCACGATCGACGGTCGGGGCGACGGCACCACCGTCTGTCTCCGGTTCACCGAGTGCGGCGCAGGGCGCCTCGCGTCCTAGCTCATCGGCAGTCGGGCACGCCCAGGGCCGACCGGGGATTTCGGCGCGTCGGCCGGCGTCCACCCTGGCGGTCCGAACACGTAGCCCAGCCCGTCCCGCACACGCGCCGACCGCCGCACGTCGCCCACGATCCTGGCGTACTCGCCGTACTGCAGGTGCAGCATCCGGTCCGATTCCAGCGAGTCACCGGCCACTCCGTAGTCGAACACGCCGTCGTCGGCGGTGAACGTCCCGAACAGCCGGTCCCAGACGATGAGCATGCCACCGTAGTTACTGTCGAGGTGGGCTCGGTGACGGCTGTGGTGGACGCGATGATGGGCCGGCGTGTTGAACACGAACTCGACGGGCCGGGGCAGCCGATCGACGAGTTCGGTGTGCAGGAAGAATTGGTAGATCATGTTGAAGCCGTAGGCGACGTAGATGGTCCACGGCGCAAAACCCAAAAGCGGCAACGGTAGCCAGAAGATCGCCTCCGACCACGGGTTCCACTTCAGGCGAAGTGCGCTGCCCAGGTTGAAGCCCTCGCTCGAGTGGTGGGCACGGTGGCCGGCCCACCCGACCCGGACCCGGTGCGAGAAGCGGTGGTTGCAGTACCAGGTCAGGTCGACCGCCACCAGGAGCACCGCCCACGTCCACCATTCTTCGGTGGGAAGGTGCCAGGGCGCCCACTCCACCCAGACGACGGTGAACAGCACCAGCGTCAGGAGCTTGAAGACGAACATGAACGCGAGGGACACCGCGCCGCTGATCATGCTCGTCCGCGTCTCGCCACGGACGTAACCGGTCAGCCCACGTCCGTCGCCGGCGTTCAGGGCGACGGCTTCGACGGCGATGAACACGAGGAAGACCGGCACCGCATACAGCACCGGGTTCTGCATGTGCTGCCACACCAGTGACATGGTCGGCTACCTGCTGACGTAGGTCTCATCGAACGCCAGCGGAGGATCGAATTCATTTCCGCCGGCAAATCGACGCTATCGTTCATCTCCGGCAATTCCAGGCGAGCCGGGTGTCGAATTCCTGACGAATTCGACGGCGGGCCGGGAGTAACGGACATCGCGCTCTGCGGTGCCATTCTTCATACTCATCGACGGTGACCGGCACGCGTTCCCACCCACGTCCCCGCACCGGGACAACGGCCGTTGTCGGAAGCCGAATCGAAGTGCTACCCGCGGTATGAGATATTTGACCCCGCAGGGTGCAGACGGTCGCCTTCGCGACAGTCCCCGAGCAACGAGAACGCAGGTGTCGCACGATGGCTTCCGAGGACCCCACCGAGGTTCGCGGCGCACACGTCGAGGTGTCCGCCTCGAACGGGGTGACCGTCGTCGCCGTGACCGGTGTCGTGGACATGCTGTCGGCGCCCAATCTCACCGACATCGTGACCGCCGCACTGGAGGACCATCCGTCCGCCCTGCTCATCGACCTGACCGGCGTCGACTTTCTCGCCTCGGCAGGCCTCGAAGTGCTGGTCAAGGCCCATCGGCTGGCGCAACCGCACACCAGAATCGCCGTCGCGGCCGATGGGCCGGCGACCAGCAGACCGATCAAGATCACGCAGGTGGATCAGTTCGTCCCCCTGTACGCCACCACCTCGGATGCGATCGCCGCACTGTCCGCGCCGGCCGCCGACTGATCGTTCCGGCGCGTCCGCGTTCTGCGGCCAACCGTCGAGACGAAACCCCCGACGCGTTCTTCAACTGCGCTCTGGTCTGAACGCACGCGCCGAGGGCCTCGCCGGACCCACCACTCGATCACGCTTCGGTGGGACCCACCGCCGACTATCCGCAAAGTGCCGAGGCGAAACCGACGATGGCGGATCCGATTCGCGAACAGTCGTCACTTCGGCGTTTGATGACACGACACGACGATCATGACTTTCGGCGGCATCGACGCCGTAATGGTTCACGAGTCACGAGCGGTGGTCGTTTGATCTTGAATGGGCGAGCGAGAGACGTGCCGATCCCCTCGGCAAATCGTCAGCCGTGCCGATCCGCTACGGAATACGGCTTGTCCGGCTCGGGCTCCGAGGGCTCGGACGTGTAGGCCGTCACCTTCAGGAACGGTTCGATCAACGCGTCGAACAGGGCCGGCAGGAACCGGTAGCCGGCAATCGCCGGCCGGTTGAACCACCCGACCTGCCGCTCGCTGGAACGCCGCCGACCGGTCGCTCGGACGATGGCCGTCGCGATCGTCGCGCCGGAGACCGAACTGGGGGGGACCCGCGGGGTCTGCTCGAGATAGTTGTCGGCCGTGCCGTAGACGGGCGTGTCCACCGGACCCGGGTAGATGCCGTGCACCCGCACCCCCGGGAGGTCCCGGTTCTCCTGGCGTAACGCGCGCACGAGGCCGTTGATCGCGAACTTGCTTGCCACGTAGGCGGATTGATTCGGGACCGCGACGGTGCCCAGCAGCGAGCCGACGAGGACCAGGTGTCCCGATCCGCTCGCGCGGAACAGCGCGAGTGCCGACCGCGCGACGTTCGCCGACCCGAGGAGATTCGTGCGAATGATCTTCTCGAACACGTCGGCGGGAAGGTCCTCGAACCTGCCGAAGGCCGTGTTCGCGGCAGACTGGACGGCCACGTCCACCCGGCCGTAGGTCCGGACGGCGAGGTCGAACAGGCGCTGCACCTCGTCCGCATCGCCGATGTCGGTGGACTGGAACACGACGTCGGCCGCACCGGCCTCACGGCACTCCTGGGCGACCTCGCGCAGCGGGCCCTCGGACCGCGCCGCGATGACGACGCAGGCGTGGTCACGAGCGAAGCGGAGCGCCGTCTCCCGACCGATGCCGCTGGAGGCACCGGTCACCACGACGACGCGCGGACGGTTTTGTGCCGTAGGTGAATTCACTGGTGGCCTTCCTGGGCGGTGCGGCGGATCTCGGTCGCGCGGAGCCCCCCGAGGACGGCGGTGGCCGCCACCGGCGCCCACCCGCCCCGCAGGGTCGCGAGGATGCTGGCGCCGACGGCTGCCGGTGCCAGGAGTGCTGCAGGGTCGCGTCGCTTGTGCCGCACACGTTCCAGGGCAGCGGGCGTGCCCGCGACGAGGTTTCCGGCCACGGCTGCGGCCGTGAGCGCGCCGGGACGGCGGCGACGCCTGGCGGCCACCAGCACCGAGGCACCCCACAGCGCCAGGGTCGCGTCGTGCACCCAGTCGAACGCGGTTCGCGTGGTCACCGTGTCCTCCTCCTTCCATCCCATGGCCGCGCTGGTGCCGACGGCACCGTCCGCGAGTCCGTCGATCAGTTCCGAGGCCGCCTGCTCCGAGGAGCGCGCGGCGGTCCAGCCGAGTTCCCGCTTCGCCTTGGTGGTGTCCATCAGCGGCGACTTGGTGGCCACGTCGTACCAGCCGGGCGTCACGGCGATCACCCGAAGCCGGTGCAGCGCAACCACCGCACGTCGGAAGAACCCCGGGTCGACGCCGATGGGACGTCCGCCGACCAGTCCGGCGAGGGCATGGGAGTCCAGCGGATCGGCCGCCACGTTGAACGAGCCCCGTGCGCGCTGCGTCATCATCCGCATCACGGCGTCACCCACGTCGTCGGAGTGCACGAACTGCAGGCTGAGCCCAGTCGGGAGGGGCAGGATCGGAAGCGCCTTGCGCCGCAGCAGCTTCAGTGCCGCCCGCGGGATCACCGGACCGAGGTACAGCGACTGGATCTCCGACGCAGCCTCCCGCTGGACCACCACGGTCGGACGGAAGCGGGACACGGCCGTGTCGGGATGGTCGGCCTCGAATCGGTCGAGCATGTCCTCGACCAGCACCTTGTGCCTGCTGTAGGTCGACGAGGATTGTCCTGCGGTCGACCAGGATTCGTCCACGGGACCGGTGGCACCGGCCGCGTAGATCCCGAGGCTCGACGCGTACACCAGCTGTGTCACGCCGGCGGCCGCCATGGCGTCGAACACGGCCTGCGAGCCGAGCACGTTCGCGCGGTAGAGGTAGTCCTCGTCGTGCAGGGGCTGGATCGCCAGCGCCAGGTGGATGACGACGTCGGCATCGCGCATGGCCGGCGCCAGCTCTGCGGTGGCCGTCGGCGACGACAGATCGACGGCGTGCCAGCGGATTCCCTCGTAGGTGCGTCCCGATGCCGGCGGGCGGCGGCACACGCCCACCACCTCGGCGTCGGGCACGGTGCGCGCGAGCGCGCGGAGGACGCCGGAGCCGACGTTGCCCGAGGCTCCGGTGACGACGATCCGCCGGGGGTCGGTCATGACCGGAGACCGTGCGGATGCGAACCGATGGGTGCTGTCGAGGACATGGTGACCTGATACACCGTCGCTCAGATCTGAAACCCGATCGGTCGGACGCGTTCGTCATCCGTCACGACCTCCCGTCCCCGACCTTGACATCGCCGCGGGAAATTGCGACCGTTTTGATCGATCGATCAAACAATTGCGCCCGGTCGCCGGGCGCCCGAGGTGAGGTGGTTCGAATGGGCGGTCGGGTCGAGGGCAAGGTTGCGTTCATCACCGGTGCGGCGCGCGGACAGGGCCGCAGTCACGCCGTGCGCCTGGCCGAGGAGGGCGCCGACATCATCGCGATCGACGTGTGCGCGCCGGTCAGCAGCAGCAGCGCCATCCCGGCGGCGACCCCCGACGATCTCGCCGAGACCGCCGGGCTGGTCAAGAACCTGGGCCGGCGCATCGTCACCGCGGAGGTCGACGTCCGCGACTATGCCGCGCTCGAGGCGGCCGTGGCCGGCGGCGTCGAGGAACTCGGACGTCTCGACGTCATCGTGGCGAACGCGGGCATCGGCAATGGCGGCAACACGCTCGACAAGACCAGCGAACGGGACTGGCAGGAGATGATCGACGTCAACCTGTCCGGCGTGTGGAAGACCGTGAAGGCGGGCGTGCCGCACCTGCTGGCCGGCGGTCGCGGCGGCTCGATCGTGCTGACCAGCTCGGTGGGCGGCCTCAAGGCCTACCCGCACACCGGGCACTACATCGCCGCGAAGCACGGCGTCGTGGGCCTCATGCGAACCTTCGCCGTCGAGCTGGGGCAGCACTCGATCCGGGTCAACTCGGTGCACCCCACCAACGTGAACACGCCCATGTTCATGAACGAGGGCACGATGAAGCTGTTCCGTCCCGACCTGGAGAACCCGGGGCCCGACGACCTGGCACCCGTCGCCCAGATGATGCACGTCCTGCCGGTCGGCTGGGTCGAGCCGGTGGACATCAGCAACGCGGTGCTGTTCCTGGCCTCCGACGAGGCGCGATACGTGACCGGCCTACCCGTCACGGTCGACGCCGGGAGCATGCTGAAGTAGCCGTCAGTGGCGGCGGCGCTCCTTGGGCGCCGCCGCATCGGGGGCGGCGCTCGACTCGCCGCCCAGCAGACGGTCCAGGACGGCGAGCATCTGATCATGCCCCTCGGTGACGCCGATGGCGGCCTCGGCGCACAGGCTGCGGGACATCTGCGCGAGCACCATCGACACGACCACGGGCGGGTAGTCCGCCAGGTCGATCCCGCGGGCGCGCAGTCCCACCGTCGCGGCGGCGACCTCGATGTCGCGGACCCGCTCGGCGTAGGCCCGCAACTCCGCGCCGATCGGCTTGCGGTGGTTGGCCAGCGCCGCGAACTCGGTGTTGAGCGCCGTCAGCCGCGCATCGGCGTTGATCTCCCACAGCGCGCGCAGCGGGTCCTCGGCGGTCAGCGCCTCACGCATCCGGGCGAGCGACGCGTCGGCGCCCGCGCGCAGCACCGAGACGAACAGGTCGTCCATGGTGTCGAAGTAGTAGTACACCAGCGCCGAGCGGACGCCCGCGCGCTCCGCCACGCGCCGGGAGGTCGCGGCCGCGTACCCCTCCTCCCGCATGAGCTGCGCGGTCGCCTCGATCAGACGCGTACGCGTGTCGACGTCCTTCACGCGCGTCTTCCGAGGGGCGACCATCCGGTCATTCTCCATGTCGTCGTCGGTCCGGCTCGACGTACAGGCTCTGCGCCGGCGGGGGTTTCTTGACCGCGTTCGCACCGCGTGATAGATCTGTGGCCGTCAGGTTTTGATCGATCGATCAAACATTACCCGTATCGGAGCCACGATGACGGACCTCGCCCAGGTCGACTACTTCTCTGACGCCGCGGTGTCACAGGATCCCTACGAGTACTACGAGCACCTGCGTAGCCAGGGCCCCGTCGTCAGGGAGCCGCACCACGGGGTCGTCGCGGTGACGGGTTACGCGGAGGTCATGGCGGCGTTCAAGGACGTCGAGTCGTTCTCTGCCGTCAATGCGATCGGCGGCCCCTTCCCCCCGCTGCCCTTCGAGCCCGAGGGCGACGACATCAGCGCCCAGATCGAGGCACACCGACACCTCTTCCCCATCTTCGAGCACATGGTGGTGATGGACCCGCCCCGCCACGAGCGGGCCCGGTCACTGCTGAGCAAGCTGCTGACGCCACGCCGGCTGAAGGAGAACGAGGACTTCATGTGGGAGCTGGCCGACGGTCAGCTCGACGAGTTCATCGCCAACGGCACGTGTGAGTTCCTGTCGGAGTACGCGAAGCCCTTTGCCACGCTGGCGATCACCGACCTGCTCGGCGTTCCGGCCGACGACCGCGCGGAGTTCCGCCGCGCGCTGGGCGCCGACAAGCCGGCAGGCAACCAGGTGGGCGCACTCGACGGCGCACCGGTCGGACTCAATCCGCTGCAGTACCTCGACGACAAGTTCAGCGGTTACATCTCTGAGCGCCGGCGGGAGCCGCGCGGCGACGTCCTGAGCGCGATGGCGTCGGCCACCTACCCCGACGGCTCGACACCCGAGCTGCTGGAGGTGGTGCGGCCGGCGACGTTCCTGTTCGCCGCCGGACAGGAGACCGTCACGAAGCTGCTGAGCGCGGCGGTGCAGACGCTCGGCGACCGGCCGGAGTTCCAGCGGATGCTGCGCGAGAACCGCGACCTGATCCCCGCGTTCATCGAGGAATCGCTGCGGATGCAGAGCCCCACCAAGATCGACTTCCGGCTGGCGCGCAGGACCACCACGCTGGGTGGCGTGCACATTCCCGCCGGCACGGTCCTCATGCTGTGCCTCGGGGCGGCCAACCGCGACCCGGCCAAGTTCGACGACCCGCACGAGTTCCACATCGACCGTCGCAACGTCCGCGAGCACATCGCGTTCGGCCGCGGCATCCACACCTGCGCCGGCGCACCGCTGGCCCGCGTCGAGGGACGCATCACGGTCAACCGGCTCCTCGACCGGATGCGCGAGATCACCATCAGCGAGCGGTCACACGGGCCGATCGAGGCGCGCCGGTACGCCTACGAGCCCACCTTCCTGCTGCGCGGACTGACCGAGTTGTTCATCGACTTCGAGGCGTCGTAGCCGGCGGTCATCCAGTAGATCGCCCGCTCCAGGCTGGGCACGATGTCGGTGATCGCGATCTCGCCCGCCGCGAACCGGCCGAGCAGTCCGTACACCAGGCTCGCGATGACGGCGTCGAGGTCGGCGATGAAGCTCTCGTCGACGCCCGCCAGCGCGTCCATCGCGGCGGGTACCACCACGTCGAGGCCGCGGTGCAGCAGCGCGCTGCCCTTGGTCGACGACCGGGCGCGGTGGTAGGCCACCAGCATCTCGGGATGCTGCTCCCACGGTTCGAAGATCGTCCGGAACAGCCGGACCATCGCGTCGTACACCGTCTCGTCCGGGGGCCGCACCCGCCGGGAGACCTTGGCGTAGCGGTTCTCGTCCATCCACGCCTGCAGCGCCGCGAGGATCAGGTCGTCGCGGGTGGCGTAGCGCTTGTAGATGGTCGCCAGCGAGGTACGGGAGCGCTTCGCCACCTCGCGGAGCTGGACGGCGTCGTAGCCGTCGGTCTCGAGCATCGCGACGACGATGCCGAGGATGCGGTCGTCGGACGATCGCGAGTCACTCTCGCGGTCAATCGAATTCATTGACGCCCCACCCTTGCCGGTCACGGATAACCAGGTTACTGTACCGACAGTAACCGTGTTACTCAGATCACTCCACGACGGTGACGGGGCACGACGACGAAGCGAGGAACGATGGGTTCACTAGAGGGCAAGGTCGCCTTCATCACCGGCGTCGCCCGCGGTCAGGGCCGCAGCCACGCCGTCCGACTGGCCGCCGACGGCGCCAACGTCATCGGCGTCGACATCTGCGCCGACATCGACTCCAACGGATATCCGATGGCGTCGCGCGCCGAACTCGACGAGACGATCGAACTCGTCGAGGCCCAGGGCGGCAAGATGCTCGGCTCGGTGGCCGACGTGCGCGACTACCACGCGCTGAAGGCGGCCCTCGATGCCGGCGTGGAGCACTTCGGCCGCCTCGACATCGTGCTCGCGAATGCCGGCATCGCCACCATGGCCTTCCGCGAGCTGACCATCGAAGAGGAACTCGAGCAGTGGACCGACGTCCTGGACGTCAACCTGGTCGGGGCCTTCCACACGGCGAAGGCCGCGGTCCCCCACCTGCTCGCGGGTAACCGCGGCGGGTCGATCGTCTTCACCAGTTCGACGGCGGGACTCAAGGGCTTCGGCGGCACCCAGGGCGGCGGCCTGGCCTACGCCGCGTCCAAGCACGGCATCGTCGGCCTGATGCGGACCTTCGCCAACGCGCTTGCCGCCCAGAGCATCCGGGTCAACACCGTGCATCCCACCGCGGTCAACACGATGATGGCGATGAATCCGCAGATGCAGGACTTCCTCAAGAACTTCCCCGACGGCGGCGGACCTCACCTGCAGAACCCGATGCCGGTCGGGATGCTGGAACCCGAGGACGTCAGCGCCGCGATCGCCTACCTGGTCTCCGACGAGGGCCGGTACGTCTCGGGCGTGACGTTCCCCGTCGACGCCGGCTTCTGCAACAAGCTGTGACCGGCCGCGTCGAGGGCAAGCGCGTCGTCGTCACCGGCGCGGCCCGGGGCATGGGCCGCAGTCACGCGGTGCGTCTCGCGCAGGAGGGCGCAGACGTCATCCTGCTCGACGTCTGCGCCTCGATGCCCGAGTTGGAGTACCCGCTGGCCGAGGTGGCGGATCTCGAGGAGACCGCGGACCTCGTCCGTGCGCAGGGGCGGCGAGCCGTCACCACGGTGGTCGACGTCCGCGACGAGATCGCGATGAAGGAGGCCGTCGCCGCGGGCGCCGCCGAACTCGGCGGCCTCGACGCGGCGGTCGCCAACGCGGGCGTGCTGACGGCGGGCACCTGGGACGCGACCACCGCCGCACAGTGGCGACTCGTGCTGGACGTCAACCTGATCGGCGCGTGGAACACCTGCGCCGCCGCGCTGCCGTTCCTGCTCGAGCAGGGCGGCGGCAGCCTGGTCAACATCAGCTCGGCGGCGGCGATCAAGGGCAATCCGCTGCACATCCCCTACACCGCGTCCAAGCAGGGCATCGTCGGGATGAGCGTGGCGCTGGCCAACGAGCTTGCCGCGCAGAGCATCCGGGTGAACACCGTCCACCCCACCGGCGTCATGACCGGCATGGCGCCGGTGACCATGCACACCCTGCTCGCCGAGACCAGAACCGATCTCGCTCCCCTGTTCGGCAACGCGCTGCCCACGCAGCTCATCGACCCGATCGACGTCAGCAACGCCGTGCTCTACCTCGTCTCCGACGAATCCCGCTATGTGACTGGCCTGCAGTTCAAGGTCGACGCGGGCGTCACCATCAGATAGGAGTTCACGTGACCACCATCGAGGACCGGCGTCAGACCGGGCTGCGGCAGTACGCCGAGGTGATGACCGTCGACGCTCCACCGGACACCGATCCGGTGTTCGCCGACGGGCTGATCGACTTCGTCTTCGCCGAGATCTGGTCCCGGCCCGGGCTCAGCCGCCGGGACCGCCGCTTCGTCACGCTCGCCTGCGTCGCCGCCGCAGACGCCGACGGCCCGCTCGAGGACCACGTCTACGCCTCGCTCAACAGCGGCGACGTCAGCATCACCGAGATGCGGGAGACGGTGCTGCACTTCGCGGTCTACGCCGGATGGCCCAAGGCGTCGCGGTTCAACATCGTCGTCGATCAACAGTGGGCACGGATCACGACCGAACGCGGCACCACGGCACCGGCACCCGCACCGCTGCTGCCGTTGGCAACCGCGAGCGATCCGGAACTGCGCCTGCAGGGCGGCGAGAAGTCGTTCAAGGAGATCAACTGCATCCCGTTCGCGCCGGTGCGCGACAACCCGTATTCCGGTGCGGGCATCCTCAACTTCGTGTTCGGCGAGATGTGGCTGCGGCCCGACCTCGGCATGAAGGAACGCCGCCTCGTCACCGTGGCATGCGTCGCGTTCCAGGACGCCGACCTGCCGATTCAGTCGCACGTCTACGCCGCACTGAAGAGCGGCGACGTCTCGTTCGACGAGATGGACGAACTCGCACTGCACTTCGCCGCCTACTACGGCTGGCCCAAGGCGTCGCACCTCAACCAGGCCATCGGTGCCCAGAAGCAGCGGGTCCTGGCCGAGGCTTCGACCGACGCCGAGGCGGCGTCATGACCGCCGCTACGTCCGTCCGGCCCGCCGCACCCGTCGGTCCGGTCGGACTGCTGATCGGCGGCGACCGGATCACGACCACGTCCGCCGGCCGCGCCCACGACCACGTGTATCCGGCGACGGGGCAGACGAATACGAGCGTCGCCCTCGCCGCCGCCGCGGAGATCGACCTCGCGGTGCGGGCCGCGTGGACCGCGCAGCGGGAGTGGGTCTCCCTGACCGTCGACCGACGTCGTGATGCGCTCATCGATCTCGCCGACCTGGTGCACGACCACCTCGACGAATTCGCCGCCCTCAACGTGCACGACTACGCCGTGCCGCTGTCCTATGCCGGCACCGCCGTTCTGCTGGAACGGTTCCTGCGCCACTTCGCCGGATACGTCGACAAGCCGCACGGGTCCAGCACTCCGGTCAACGGCTCGTTCGATCTCAACCTCGTCGAGCGTGAACCCTTCGGCGTGGTGGCCGTCATCGCGCCGTGGAACGGTGCCCTGGCCGTGGCGGGCAGCTGCGTGGCCCCCGCCCTCGCCGCGGGCAACGCCGTCGTGTTCAAGCCGTCCGAACTGGCACCACTGGCGGCGCTGCGGTTCGGCGAACTGTGCCTCGAGGCCGGTCTGCCGCCCGGCCTGGTCAACGTGGTGCCCGCGGGCGCCGACGGCGGCGACGCCCTGGTGCGCCACCCCGGCATCCGCAAGATTCACTTCACCGGGGGCGGTGCGACCGCCCGCAGCGTGGTGCGGGCCGCCGCCACCAATCTGGTCCCCGTGGTCGCCGAACTCGGCGGCAAGTCGGCGAACCTGGTGTTCGGCGACGCCGACCTCGACGCCGCGGCGATGCTGTCGGCGCATCAGGGGCCGCTGATGCAGTCGGGCCAGAGTTGCGCGTGTGCGAGCCGGCTGCTCGTGCACGACTCGGTGTACGACGCGTTCGTCGAGAAGTTCGTCGCCGTCGTGGAATCCGCGGTGATCGGCGATCCGTTCGACCCCGGCGTCGGGTTCGGACCGGTGATCAGCCAGGGCGCGGTCGATCGCATCCTGCACACCGTGGACGACGCCGTCGCGAACGGCACCGGCAGGTTGCTGACCGGCGGTCGCCGCATCGGTGGCGACCTCGCGGCGGGCTTCTACGTCGAGCCGACCGTGCTCTACGACGTGGACAACTCGTCGGACCTGGCGCAGATCGAGACGTTCGGCCCGGTGGTCTCGATCATCCGGTTCCGCGACGACGCCGAGGCGGTCCGCCTCGCCAACGACACGCCCTACGGACTCAACGCCTTCGTGCACACCCGGGACCTGCGCCGCGCGCACGGCGTCGCGCGGGCGCTCGAGGCCGGGTCGGTGTGGGTGAACACGTTCAGCGACATCTCGCCGCAAGGCCCCTACGGCGGCTACAAGCAGAGCGGCTTCGGCCGCACCGGCGGGGTCGACGGACTCCTCGAGTTCCTGCAGATCAAGAACATTCGCATCGCGATGGGGTGAGGCGTCAGATTTCCCGCACCCGCGCGCGGCACTCGGCCGCGAGCCGCTCCTCGCGGGCGTAGAGCAGGCCGAAGGTGAAACCGTTCTCGCGCGGCGCGGTCCCGGCCGTGGCCCCCAGCCGGCGCAGTACCTCCCTGGCGACCACGGTGTCCTGGTGGTCGCCGAGGATCGACTGAACGGCCTCGTGCCGAGCCATCGTTCGGTCAGCGGACGAGTCGATCGGCGTGATGGCCTCCGCGGCGTACCGCGCCCGCTTCGCCGCCTTGCGAGCGCGGTGCAGCAGGTCCGGGTCGTCACCCTCGAGCGCCGTCGCCAGCCGCCGATCGGCCTTGCGGCTCGCCTTCCGCGCCAGCGTCCGGACCGCCGAGGTCGACAGGTCGGGGGGAACGGGCGACTCGTCGCGCCACCCGCGCAGGGTCGAGACGATCCCGGCGTACCGGTCCGACGCCATGGCATCGTCGACCGCCCTGCGGGCCGGCAATTCCAGGCCGCGGAGGTCACTGCGGATACGCGACCGCACCGGTCCGAGCACCAACTCGTCGGGGATGGCGTCCACCGCCTCGACGAAGCGCTCCTGCTGCACCTGCGGATCACGCACTTCGCCGAGAAGCCCTGCGAACCACTTCAGCTCGGGTTCGAGGTCGGCGGCGGCCGGATCGAGGACGTCGGCGAACACCCGGATGACGCTGCGCAACCGGCGGATCGCGACGCGCGTGTCGTGGATCGGATCCTGCCCCCGCCGCAGCGCGACGTCCCCGAGCATCACCTCGTCGATCTGCCGGCTCGTGTAATCGGCGAGCGCGGCGCTCGCATCCGACCGCGACACCGACGGGCGGTTCCCGACCGCACGCGCCAGCTTGGACGGGTACGCCGACCGGACCGCCCCGGCGGCGCGCAGTCGCCTCCGCAGCTTCCTCGGCACCGCGGCGACGTCGGGGCCGAGTTCGACCTCGATCTCGCGCCACGCCAGCAGTGTGTCGCCTACCGACGCGCGAACGTGGTCGTCGGCGATCTCGAACAGCACCGCCCCGCGGGAGGACACGGTGTGCCGGTCCCGCCGGGTGCGGATCGTCGCGGTCGGCACCAGGTCCCCGCCGAGCGCGACGCCTCGAAGCGCCCGCACCATCTCCTCGGGTGGCTCGTCGGCCAACGGCCAGTGCAGTTCCAGCCGCCCGTCCCCCGTCGGGAGCTTGACCTGCCATCCGGTGTCGTCGTCACCGTCGCGCCGACGCACCACGATGCCGTGTGCCCGGAGGTCGCCGTCGGCCGTGTCGACGTACGCACTCACCAGCTCGACGGTGTCCACCGACACCTCGGCGTCGGGAGCCAGGTCGGCGACGTCGGGCAACCGAAAGTCCGCGTCGACGCTCCACTTCCGCTCGCGTTCCAGGTGCTCGCCCATGCCACGGGCATTGCCCGGCAGACGTCCGCCAAACCCGGCGGGCGGGTCACCTAGCATCGGGCGCATGGGCATACCCGAGGTCGATCCGACGGCCGGCTCCCCGATGCTGCGCCACGGCGCGCGCCTCACCGGCAACAAGCCCGGACGTTGGCTGGCCCGCCGGGTGGCGCCGCGCATCGACCGCCGGCTGCTGAAGCTCAGCAACGGCCGGTTCTCCTCGGCGATGGTGACGCCCGAACTGTTGCTCGTCACGACCGGCGCCAGGACCGGCCAGCGGCGGACCACGCCGCTCACCTACTTCACCGACGACGGGCGCGCCGTGGTCGTCGCCTCCAACTACGGCAGCTCTCGGCATCCCGCCTGGTACTACAACGTCCTCGCGCACCCGACGGTCACGATCTCCGCAGCCGGCTACACGGGGACCTTCGTCGGCCGGGAAGTGTCCGGGGCCGAGCGCGACCGGCTGTGGGACCTCGCCACCACCTTCATCCCGTCCTACGCCCAGTACGAGGAGCTGGCGGGTGGCCGCACCATCCCGGTCGTGGTCTTCACCGAGTCCGACTGAGCCTTACCGTGGCGCCCGGCGCACGGGTAGGCGATGATGCCGCCCATGCGCAATGAACTCCGGTGCCTGCTGGCCGCGATCACCCTGACCGCGGCGGGCTGCGCCCCCGCGGACGAACCGGCGTCGAGCAGTCCGTCGCAGCCCGCCTCGGCCGCGGACTGCGCGAAGGACTCGCTGGCCACCCTCAACCCCGGGAAGCTCGTGTTCGGCACCGATCAGCCCGCCTACCCGCCCTGGTTCGTGGACGACGACCCGGCCAACGGCAAGGGTTTCGAGTCGGCGGTGGCCTACGCCGTCGCAGACCGGCTCGGGTACGCGCGCGAGGACGTCGCGTGGGTGCGGGTGCCGTTCAACGCCGCGATCGCGCCGGGCCCGAAGACGTTCGACGCCAACCTCAACGAGTTCTCGATCACCGACGAGCGCAAGCAGGCCGTCGACTTCTCCTCGCCCTACTTCGACGTCACCCAGGCGGTCGTGGCCATCAAGAGTTCGCCCGCAGCGGGGGTGACGACGCTCGACGGCCTGCGTGGCCTCAAGCTCGGCGCGCAGGTGGGCACCACCAGCTATACCGCCGCGCAGGCCATCGATCCCGGGGTCGCGGTGTTCAACAACAACGACGACGGCAAGGCGGCGCTGTCCAACGGGCAGATCGACGGGCTGGTGGTCGACCTGCCGACCGCCTTCGCCGTGCAGTCGGAACTGACCGACGGGGCCATCGTGGGCCAGTTGCCGGTGGGCACCGAGAAGGCCGAGCAGTTCGGCATCGTCCTGGACAAGGGCAGCGCACTGACGCCGTGCGTGTCCAAGGCCGTCGACGAACTCGGCGACGACGGCGAACTCGTCAAGCTGCAGAAGGTGTGGCTCACCGGCGCGGGCAACGCTCCGGTCCTGTCGTGACGACGGTCGACCCGAGCGCGAACCCGCACTCCGTACCCCTCGACCGGGTCGCCTACCGACAGTCGCGGGCACGCCGGTCGACGCTCATCGCGTTGCTCTCGACGGTCGTCTTCGCGGCGGTGCTGCTGATCGGGGTGACGTCCGCGCCCGGGTGGTCGCGCGTCCGGGACTCCTTCTTCAACCTGCAGGTCGGCTGGGCCAGCCTCCCCGCACTGCTCGACGGTCTGTGGCTCAACGTCCGCGTGCTGGTGGTGTGTCAGGTGCTGGTCCTGATCGTCGGACTGGCGCTCGCCGCGATCCGGACGCTGCGCGGGCCGGTGTGGTTCCCGCTGCGCGCGCTGGCCACCGGATACGTCGACCTCTTCCGCGGCCTGCCGTTGCTGATCTGCCTCTACCTCGTCGGCTTCGGCCTGCCCGGCCTGCGCCTGACCGGCCTGCCGACCAGCCCGGTGCTGCTGGGTGGCCTCGCCCTGGTGCTGATCTACTCCGCCTACGTCGCCGAGGTCTTCCGGGCGGGCATCGAGTCGGTGCACCCGAGCCAGTTGGCCGCGGCGAAGTCCCTCGGCCTGAACTACCGGCGCACCATGCGGCTGGTGGTGCTGCCCCAGGCGACCCGTCGGGTGACGCCCGCGTTGCTCAACGACTTCGTCGCCCTGCAGAAGGACTGTGGACTCATCTCCGTGCTCGGCGCCGTCGACGCCGTCCGGGCCGCACAGATCCAGTCCGCGACCACCTACAACTTCACGCCCTACGTCGTGGCCGGCCTGCTGTTCGTTGCGCTCGCGGTGCCCTCGGCGCGGCTCGCGGACTGGGCGGCGCGCCGCTCGGCGGTCCGTCAGGGGGCGATGTGACGCCCATCCTGTCGGTGCGTGGCCTGACCAAGGCGTACCACGGCACGCCGGTACTGGCCGGCGTCGACCTCGACGTCGACGAGCACCAGGTGGTGGTCCTGATCGGCGCCTCGGGATCGGGCAAGTCGACGCTGCTGCGGTGCATCGACCTGCTCGAGGAGATCGACGACGGCCAGATCCTGCTCGACGGTCGCGACATCAGCGACCCGCGTATCGACGCCGACGCGGCGAGGCAGGCGATGGGCATGGTCTTCCAGTCGTTCAACCTCTTCCCGCACCTGACCGCGCTGGCCAACGTCGCCCTGGCACCCCGGGTGGTGCACGGGTCGTCGCGCAGGAGCGCCGACGAGCGTGGCCGCGAACTGCTGGCCCGGGTCGGGCTCGCCGACCTCGCCGGCGCCTACCCGGACAAGCTGTCGGGCGGGCAGCAGCAGCGCGTCGCCATCGCCCGCGCCCTAGCCTATGAGCCCCGGTTGTTGCTGCTCGACGAGATCACCAGCGCGCTGGACCCCGAATTGGTCGGCGAGGTCCTCACCCTCGTCGGCGAACTCGCGGCGGGTGGGGCCACCATCGTGATGGCGACCCACGAGATGGCATTCGCACGCGACGTCGCCGACACGGTCTGCTTCCTCGACGGCGGACGGATCGTCGAATCCGGGTCGGCCGCCCAGGTACTGACCGATCCCACCGAGGAGCGGACCCGACAATTCCTCAGGCGGTTCACCGCCGGGCGTTGACGGATGCGTCAACACCTGTCGCCCACGGTTTGCTGCAGGACGTAGTGTGAGTGACGTCGCTCGATTTCACCGTCGTCACGGGCGCCGTGCAACGAGCTGGGGGACGTGATGTCGCGATCGAGGTTGTGCCTCGTCTGCGGCCTCTGCGGTGTGGCCGTCGTCGTGTTCGCCGCCTGGCTGATCGGCGGGTGGGGCGGCCCCTGGACCGTCCTGGCCGTCAGTGACGTCGGTTCGGTGCTCGCCGGCGTGACCGCCGTGACGTGCGCCGCCGTCACCGCGCGGCGCTGCCGCGGCCGCCAGCGCAGGGCCTGGACCGCGCTCACCGTAGCGCTCGCGAGCTGGCTCTTCGGCGACGCGGTCTGGGCCTACTACGAACTGGTGCTCCGGATCGGCACCGCGCCGTTCCCGTCACCGGCGGACGCCGGGTACCTGCTCTTCACGGTGGCAGCCTGCGTGGCCCTGGTCCTGCTCCCGATCGGGAGTGTCGGTCAGTCACAGCCCCGCCTCCTCCTCGACGGCCTGATGGTCGGCGTCTCACTGTTCGTGATCTTCTGGACGGTGGGTCTCGACGACGTCTTCCACAGGGGCGACGAGTCACCGTTCGCATTCGCCGTGTCCGTCGCCTACCCGATCGGCGATCTCGTGCTGCTCACGGTGGCGCTGCTGATCCTGACCCGGGCGCGGCCCGGTCAACGCGCGGTGGTCACCGTCTTCACCGTCGCCATGGGCGTGATGGCGGTCGCGGACGGCACCTTCGTGCTCGTCAACGCCCAGGACGACTACGTCAGTGGCGGTCTCATCGATCTGGGGTGGGTGGCCGGCCTGCTGCTGCTCGGCGTCGCGGCGTTGCTCGGATCGCGGGCCAGCCACATCGAGTTCGGCTTGGCGAGGGCCCCGTCCCGGGTGGCCTTCTGGCTGCCGTATCTGCCGTTGCCGTTCGCCACCCTGTGCATCGTGATGAGCGAGGGATCAGCCACGCTCGTGGTCGCGTCCATGCTGCTGCTCACCGGTGTGGTGATCCGCCAGTTCCTGATGGCCGACGAGAACCGGCGCCTGCTGGAGACGGTGGCCGACCAGGCCTTCCGGGATCCGTTGACCAAACTGGCGAACCGGGCGCTGTTCCAGGACCGTCTCGGCCACGCGGTGGCCCTCCAGATCCGGGACGGCCGACCCGTCGCCGTGCTGTCGGTGGACCTCGACGACTTCAAACTGGTCAACGACTCCCTGGGGCACCCGGCCGGCGACGCTCTGCTCAACGCCGTCGCCGAGCGCATCGTCGCCTGCGTGCGGGCCGGCGACACGGTGGCCCGGGTCGGCGGCGACGAGTTCGCGATCCTCCTCGAGGACGGGCCCGACAGCCCACTCGTCGTGGCGCACCGCATCTTCGACGCGTTCGACGACCCGTTCCCGGTCGACGGGCACGACGTGTTCATGCGCCCGAGCGTGGGGGTGGCGACGGGCCACGCCGACGGGACCGACGACGCGACCGCGGCGGCGCTGCTGAAGCAGGCGGATCAGGCGATGTACGCGGCGAAGCGCAGCCAGCACGGCGGCGTCATGACCTTCACCGCGGACATGCAGCTGATCGATCAGGCGGAGGTGGATCCGCCGACCGACCGCGGCTTCACCACCCGCCGTAGCGGTTCCGCGGGGCTGCAGCTCTTCGCCCAACTCCGCCGGGCGATCGACCGTGGTGAGTTGAGCGTCCTCTACCAACCGAAGTTCACCGTGTCGACCGGACGCGTCGAGGGCGTGGAGGCGCTCGTGCGGTGGGAGCATCCAGACCGCGGGATGATGCTGCCGGGCGAATTCCTCCCGCTGGCACGGCAGAACGGCCTGATGGGCGCGCTCACCGAGGCCGTGATCGACCGAGCGGTGCGCGACGCCGCGGGGTGGCGCGCCGACGGCACCGACGTGCCGTTCGCGGTCAACCTGTTTCCGCCGTCGCTCACCGATCTGGAACTGCCGAACCGCATCGTGCGAATCCTCGAGGCCGGCGGCGTTGCTACCGACCGGCTGACCGTCGAGATCACCGAGGACTTCCTGCTCGGCAACACCCGACGGGCCCGCACGGTCCTGGAGACGTTGCGCGAGCGGAAGATCCGGGTGTCGATCGACGACTTCGGCAGCGGCTACTCCGCACTGTCCTATCTGCGTGAGCTGCCCATCGACGAGGTGAAGCTCGACCGCGAGTTCATCGCGCCGATGCTGACCGACGATCGCGCGGAGGCGATCGTCAGCGCGATGATCGACCTCGCCCACCGACTCGACATGACGTGCGTCGCCGAGGGAGTCGAGGACTCGGCCACCGCGGTGCGGCTCGCCGAGCACGGCTGCGACATCGTCCAGGGCTTCTACTGCAGTCCGCCGGTCACCGCCGCACGCGTGCTCGCCGTGCGACCCCTGTGGCCGGACGGTCGACCGCTCGAGGCGTATCAACCGACGGACGCTCGACGGCGGTGACGTCGCGGCACCTGACTACGCTCGTGCGGTGTCCCTCCCCCAGCCGTCGCCCACGCCCGCGGTCCGCGAGGCCGGCGATCCCAGCACGTCGGTGCTGGCCGCGCTGCGCTCACCCCGACGTCTGAAGACCGAGGTGCTGGCCGGCCTGGTCGTGGCGCTGGCGCTCATCCCCGAGGCCATCTCGTTCTCGATCATCGCGGGGGTCGATCCGCGGGTCGGCCTGTTCGCGTCCTTCACGATGGCCGTGACGATCGCGTTCACGGGCGGGCGGCCCGCGATGATCTCGGCGGCCACCGGCGCCGTCGCCCTGGTGATCGCGCCGCTGGTCCGCGAGCACGGCCTGGACTACCTCGTCGCGACGGTGCTGCTGGCCGGCGTGCTGCAGATCGTATTGAGCGCGCTGGGCGTCGCCCGTCTGATGCGCTTCGTCCCTCGCAGCGTGATGGTTGGCTTCGTCAACGCCCTGGCCATCCTCATCTTCACCTCACAGCTGCCGTACCTGATCGGCGTTCCCGCGCTGGTGTATCCGCTGGTGATCGCGGCCCTACTCGTCATGGTGCTGCTGCCGAAGCTGACCACGGCGATACCGGCGCCGCTGATCGCCATCGTCATCCTCACCTCGGTGGTGCTGATCTTCGGCCTGCACGTGCCCAACGTCGGCGACGAGGGCGAACTGCCGTCGAGCCTTCCCGCGCTGCTGATCCCGCAGGTGCCGCTCACGTGGGAGACGCTGTCGATCATCGCGCCGTACGCGCTGGCGGTGGCGCTGGTGGGTCTGCTCGAGTCGTTGATGACCGCCAAGCTGGTCGACGACATCACCGACACGCACAGCAACAAGACCCGCGAGGGCTGGGGTCAGGGCGTCGCCAACGTCGTCACCGGCTTCTTCGGCGGCATGGGCGGGTGCGCGATGATCGGCCAGACCATGATCAACGTGAAGGTGTCGGGGGCGCGAACCCGGATCTCCACGTTCCTGGCGGGACTCTTCCTGCTGGGGCTGGTGGTCGGGCTCGGCGACGTCGTCGGCACCATCCCGATGGCGGCCCTCGTCGCCGTCATGATCATGGTGTCGGTGGGCACCTTCGACTGGCACAGCATCCACCCGTCGACGCTGCGCCGGATGCCGCGCAGCGAGACGCTGGTCATGGTCGCGACCGTCGCGATCACCGTCGCGACGAGCAACCTCGCGTACGGCGTCATCGTCGGATCGGTGACCGCGATGGTGCTCTTCGCCCGTCGGGTCGCGCACCTGGTCACCGTCCAGAAACTGCCCGCCACACCGGATTCCGACCCCGACACCGTCGTCTACCGCGTGAGCGGCGCGCTGTTCTTCGCCTCGAGCAACGACCTGGTCTACCAGTTCGACTACACGGCGGATCCGCACCGCGTGGTGATCGACATGACCGACTCGCACATCTGGGACGCCTCGACCGTGGCCGCACTCGACGCCGTCACCACGAAGTACCGGGCCCGCGGCAAGCACGTGGAGATCGTCGGACTGAACACCGACTCCGCGGACCGGCGGGACCGCCTCTCCGGTCGACTCGGCGCGGCCGAGTGAGTCACTCCTCGTCGGGAGTCTCGAGCGTCATCAGGTAGTGGTCGATGGGACTGCGGGCGCCGTTCGGCACGACCAGCAGCTTGGGCAGCTCGGCCACCAGTTTCTCCGCGATCACCTGCAGCTTGACGTTGGTGTCCTGCGACCGCCACCGGAGCACGCCGAACGCGGCGTCGGCGTCCAGGTCGTAGAGCAGCTGGAGCATCCCCTTGGCCTGGTCGATCACCTCGCGGTGGGCGACGATGACCGACAACTCGTCGCTCACGGTCGCCTGGACCTCGGCGTCCACGCTCGCGGTGATGTCGATGTAGAAGCCGCGCGTCGCCGCGGTCTGCCCGTCCGGCCCGGCGACGGCCTCACCGACGACGACGACGCTGCGGGTCTCCCCCGTCGTGGTGATGATGCGGTGCCGGCTGCTGAACGGGGCCGCGGACTGCGCCAGCAGACCCTTCACCTTGGCCACGTCGTCGGGGTGCTTGTGGCTCAGGATCAGTTCCGTCGTGGGCGTGACGTCGTCGGGTTCGTACCCGTGCATCCGGGCGACGGTGTCCGACCACGTCCACGTGTCCGTGCCGTAGTGATAGGCAAAGCGGCCGACGCGCTCGGGTGCGCCGCCGAGCAGCGCCTGATCGATCGGCTGGACGGCGACGCCGTCGGTCGAGGGCAGATCGTCGTCGACCACGATCCGCGCCGAGACGTCGTCGTCCTCGGGACGTGACGAGGATTGTCGGAGAACCACGGGCAAAGATTATCGCTGCCGTCAGCCGCAGACACCCCGATACCCGAGTGACGTTCGTTCTCCGGAGTTCACCGACGTCCGATTCATCGACCGACTACGGTCGATCGCCCGGTCAGGTGACCGGGCCGAGATCCTCGGGGCGTTCCGGCGTACCGGTGCTGACCTGCCGAGACAGCCGTCGATGCCGGATCAGCAGCCAGGTGATGCCCGCGACCATCGCGACCGCCGCGACCGAGAGCGCCCCGGCCGCCGGTCCGCCGTGGCCGGTGGCGAGCGCCGTCAGGCCCGATGCGAGCGCGAACAGGCTGAGGACGATCAGGGCGTAACCCGGCCAGCTGGTCCGGTCCTTGAGCGTCTCACCGGCGACGGGCCCCGCGCCCACGAGGGATCCTGCCGCGTCGTGTCCGTTGATGTTCGTCATGGTGGTTGGACGCGGCCGAACGGCCGAAACGCACGCCCGCCGACCTGTACCCTCCGTCACACCGACGGAAAGCCCTGGTCAGTCGAGGGGTCGGCCAGCACGGTCAGCGCGGGATCGATGGCGTCCCGGGTCTGGTTCCCCCCGGCCCTGCGCGCCTCGAACATGGCGGAGATGGCGATGTTGACCAATTCCTCGACGACGTCGTAGGTGGGCACCGTGGCCAGCGGTTCGAGCGGCGTACACACCACGCCGACGCTCGCGCTCAGACCCGATCGCGAACCGGCGACGGCCCCGCGGATGCGTTCGGCCAACGGGTGGGGGTCGAGGGTGGTGAACAGATCGGCGATCCAGAACTCGGCGTCGCCGGGGTGGGCGATGATCGCGTCCCGGCGGGCGGTCTCGCGCAACGCCCGGGCGACGCCCACGCGGGCGCCGTCGGCCTCGGCGCGCCCCCGCACGTCGGCCATCAGCGAGTAGCCGTCGAGGTTGACCACGACCACCACGAGACGACGGTCGTCGTCGCGGGTGCGGGCCCCGATCAACGTGGAGACCTTCTCGAAGAAGGCGTCCCGGCCGGGCAGACCGGTGACGGGCTCGAGGTCGCCGTAGGGCGTGTCGTTGGCGATCAGCCGGACCACCATCCGGCACGCGAAGACGGCGAACACGTTGACCAGGACGATCAACAGCACCGTCGCCACGGCCATCGACACGTCGTCCTCGGCCAGCAGCACCGCCAGGTAGATCAGCGCGCTCGCCCCGACGGTCCATGTGAAGACCAGCAGTCGCAGCGAGTGGAACACCACGACGAAGGAGCCGAGGACCGCGTAGGTCGTGGTGCCGAGGATGCCCAGGGAGTGCGACGGGACCACGATCGACGACGCCGCGATGCACACGGTGCCCACCACCACGCACGCCCACGAGACGCGCCGGCTCGGCCAGCCCGGACGCAGCCACAGAAGCGTCATCACCACGCAGCAGCACGTCACCGTGGCCATGACCACCATGCCCGCCGTGCTGCCGGGGCCGAGCATCCCGAGGGACAGGATCGGACCGATCGCACCGAGACCGAAGATGCTCGCCGCGACGGTGCGGCAGGTGCGCCGCTGCAAATCGTGCGCGGCGAGGAAGGCGGTCAGCCAGTAGTAGTGGTCGCCGCCGCGCCGCCACCCGCTAGCGCTCATCACCCGTCACCGTTCGTCCCTCGTCCGACGTCTGCCGTCCCGACCCGCCTGGGTCCGTCAGCCATACAGTGTCACCCCGTCGCGCCCCCGGGTGCCGGCTACCCCCGCGGGACGGCCTCGGATGCCGGTGGGCGTCGGCGGGTTTCAACGACGGTCTTCGGTGGCATCCCGGCCCTCAGGCGCGCACCGGGGAGGTCGGGATGGCATCTGGAGTGGAACTCGGTCGGATCGACACCGACATACCCGCCCGCATGGACCGACTGCCCTGGGCGCGATGGCACTGGCTCGTCGTCATCGGCCTCGGCACGGTGTGGATCCTCGACGGCCTCGAGGTCACGATCGTGGGATCGATGTCGGATGCGTTGAAGTCGACCGACACCGGACTCGGGTTGAGCAGCAGCCAGATCGGCCTCGCCGGCGCGGTGTACGTCGCCGGTGCGTGCGTGGGCGCGCTGTTCTTCGGCCAGCTCACCGACCGGTTCGGCCGCAAGAAGCTGTTCCTGATCACCCTCGGCGTCTACATCTTCGCCACCGTGCTCACGGCCTTCTCGATGAACCCCATGTGGTACTTCGCCGCTCGTTTCCTCACGGGCGCGGGCATCGGCGGCGAGTATGCGGCGATCAACTCCGCCATCGACGAACTCATCCCCGCCGAGTACCGGGGCCGCGTCGACGTCGTCATCAACGGGTCCTTCTGGGTCGGCGCGGCGGGCGGTGCGCTGCTGACCATTCCGCTGCTCGACCCGACCATCGTCGATGCCGAGTGGGGCTGGCGATTGGCGTTCGGACTCGGCGCGATCCTCGGCATCGGCGTACTGCTCGTGCGTCGTCACGTGCCAGAGAGTCCGCGGTGGCTGTTCATCCACGGCCGCGAGGACGAGGGCGAACGCATCGTCGCCGGCATCGAGGACGACATCGCGCGGGAGACGGGTCGGGCGCTGCCCGAGGTGTCGGAGACCATCACCATCCGGCAGCGCAAGACGATCGGCATCGGGCTGATCGCCCGGACGGTGTTCACCATGTATCCGCGGCGGACGGTGCTGTGCTTCGCGTTGTTCGTCGGGCAGGCATTCCTCTACAACGCCTTCTACTTCACCTACGGCGACACCCTGTCGACCTTCTTCGGGGTCGAGCGAACCGGCTACTACATCGCGGTCTTCGCGATCAGCAACTTCATCGGCGCCCTGGTGCTCAGTCCGCTGTTCGACACCGTGGGCAGGGTCAGGATGATCGCGGGCACGTACATCGTGTCGGGCGTCATGCTCGCCGTCGTCGGGTTCTTCCTCGGCTCGGTCACCGCCGTCACGCTGACGATCTTCGGCGCGATCATCTTCTTCTTCGCCTCGGCGGGCGCCAGCTCGGCGTATCTGACGGCCAGCGAGGTCTTCCCGATGGAGACACGGGCGCTGTGCATCGCGTTCTTCTACGCGATCGGCACCGCGGTCGGCGGGATCACCGGTCCGCTACTGTTCGGCGTGCTCATCGAGAACGCGTCGAGCAGCGGCGACATCACCGGAATCGCGCCCGGATACTTCCTCGGAGGCGCTTTGATGGTGATCGCCGGAGTCGTCGAGATCTTCCTGGGCGTCCGGGCCGAGGGGCGAAGCCTGGAGTCCATCGCCCGACCCCTGACCGCCGACGACGACGCACCCGCACCGGCCTGACGGCCTCGACACCCACCTGGAGACACCGCCATGGCCGACGCCGACGCCGCCGCCATCCGAGCCGAAGTCGGCGACTGGACCGAGCAGCACCGGGCCACCTACCTGAAATCGGGTGGCGCCGAAGGACACATCGTCGACATCAGCTCGGTGGGCGGTCACGCGATGACCACCCACTGCCTGATCAGGTGCGCCGGCCGCTCGTCCGGCCGGGAGTACGTGACGCCGCTGATCTACGGCAACGTCGCCGGGGAGATCGTCATCGTCGCGTCGAAGGGCGGTGCCGACGAGCACCCGCAGTGGTACCTCAACATCCTCGAGAGCGAGACCATCGGCGTGCAGATCGCCACCCAGGCGTTCGAGGCCACTTGGCGCGAGCCCGTCGACGACGAACGGCACGCGGTGTGGTCTTACATGACGCACCTGTACCCGCCGTATCTCGCCTACCAGACCTCGACGACGCGCCACATCCCCATCGTCATGTTGAAGACGGTGCGGCCCATCGACGTGTTCGGCGCGCGCGCCGAGGCGTGAGCGCATAGCCTTTCCCCGCGACCGGACGAGGCCGCACCACTCGACGGGGAAAGGTGCCCGACCCATGACTTCCACCCACCGCGTACGCAACACCGCGTGCGTCGTCCTGTTCGCCGCGCTGTCAACGACGTTCGCCGCCTGCGCGAGCGAGGAGAGCGACACCCCGTCGACCACGACGACCACCACGACGACGAGCGTCGAGTCGTCCGCGCCGGCGCCGTCGCCGACCGAGAAGAGCATCAACCCCACCGGCGGCAACCTCTTCACGCCGTCGATTACGGCTCCCGGCCCGCCGACCCCGGCGCCCGGCAACCTCCCCGGCAACTCACCGAAGTAGCCGCTCCTCGAGGGCGATCGCCGCCGTCCGGCGGCGATCACCTTCGATCTCGGGAACGGCGGCCGTCCGGTGAATACGATGGACCCATGGCCGAGGACCTCGCGATCTCAGACGTTCCCTTCACCAACGACCCCTGGGTGGCGGCCCGGGACCGGTACGACTCGATGCCCTACCGACGGGTGGGTACGTCCGGGCTGCTGCTGCCCGCGATGTCGCTGGGCCTCTGGTACAACTTCGGCGACAATCGGCCGTTCGACGGGCAGCGCGAGATCCTGCGCTACGCGTTCGACCACGGCATCACGCACTTCGACCTGGCCAACAACTACGGCCCGCCCTACGGCTCCGCCGAGGAGAACTTCGGCCGGATGCTGCGACGGGACTTCAAGCCGTACCGCAACGAGCTGATCATCTCGACCAAGGCCGGGTGGGACATGTGGCCCGGACCCTACGGCCAGCTCGGCGGGCGAACGTATCTGCTTGCCAGCCTGGATGATTCGCTGGAGCGACTCGGACTGGACCACGTCGACGTCTTCTACTCCCACCGCATCGACCCGGTGACGCCGCTCGAGGAGACCATCGGCGCACTCGACACCGCGGTGCGGTCGGGCAAGGCGCGCTACGTGGGCATCTCGTCCTACTCGGCGGCCAAGACCGCCGAGGCGGCGGCCATCGCGAGCCGGCTGGGCACCCCGCTCGTGATCCACCAGCCGTCGTACTCGCTGCTGAACCGGTGGATCGAGGGCGGGCTCACCGCCGAACTGGGCAAGGCCGGCATGGGGGCCATCGCGTTCACGGCACTCGCGCAGGGTCTGCTGACCAACCGCTACCTCGAGCAGCCCGCCGGCGACGTCGACCGCGCGACGGCCCGGCCGACCTTCGACGACGAACTCGTCACCGACGAGGTACTCGGGCGGCTGCGGGGGCTCGCGGGCATCGCCGAGCGCCGTGGCCAGTCGCTCGCCCAGCTCGCACTGGCGTGGGTGCTGCGCGATCCCGCGGTCACCTCCACGCTGATCGGCGCGTCGAGCGTCGCTCAGCTGAAGGAGAACCTGGCCGCGCTCGACAACCTGGACTTCTCACCGGAGGAACTGACCGAGATCGACGGCTACGCCTCCGACTCCGGCATCGACCTGTGGCGGGAGAGTTCCGACGTCTAGCCGCCCGCGAAATACCCGGCGCCCGGCCGTGGTTGCGCACGGGGAAGGAGGACGACGGTGAAGGTACTGGTGCCCGACGACCTCGGGCTGACGGAGCTGGCGGACGCCACGGGCATCGAGGCGGTGTACTACACCCCGGGCGATCCTTGGCCCGCCGAACACCTCGACGCTCCGGTGGTGGTGGTCGGCTTCGAGAAGGCCGACGCCATCGGGGCGCGGTTCGGCGACCTGCCCGGCCTGCGCCTGGTGCAGACGCTCAACGCCGGGTACGAGCAGTGGCTGCCGCACCTGCCGGAGGGGGTCATGCTGTCGAACGGCCGTGGCGCCCATGGCGGTTCGACCGCAGAGTGGACGGTCGCCGTGCTACTGGCGATCTACCGCGAGCTGCCGGAATTCGTCGCACACCAGGCTGCGGGGGCATGGCGGCCGCGCACCACCGAGACCCTGATCGGCAAGCGGGTCGTCGTCCTCGGCGCCGGGGACCTGGGCACCAACCTGGCGTCGCGGCTCGAGCCGTTCGAGGTGGAGGTGACGCTGGTCGGCCGCAGCGCACGGCCGGGTGTCGTCGCGCTCGACGACGTCGACGCGCTGCTGCCCCGGGCGGACGCCGTGGTCGCGATGCTCCCCGGCAACGACGCCACCCACCACCTGATCGACGCCGCCTTCCTCGCGAAACTGCCCGACGGTGCCATCGTCGTCAACGCCGGCCGCGGCGGCGCCGTCGACCCCGACGCCCTCCTCGCGGAACTGAACTCCGGGCGCCTGCGCGCCGCACTCGACGTCACCGAGCCCGAGCCGCTGCCCGCCGGCCATCCGCTGTGGTCGGCACCCGGACTGATCCTCACCCCGCACGTCGCGGGCAGCACCGCGGGCGCCTGGGAACGGGCCTGGAAGGTGGCCCGCCGCCAGATCGACACCTACGCCTCGGGTGAGAACCCGCCCAATCTGGTTGCCGGACAACCGCGCTGAAGGGAACGACGATGACGATCACCGACCACGCCGATCAGACCGGCTTCGACGCCGAGTGGAGGCAGTGGCACGAGCAGCGCGAGCGCTACTTCCGCGACCCACTGGGGTGGGTCGCCATCACCGGCCTGCACTGGCTCTCCGATGAATTCGAGACCGTGGCCGATCTGCCGGGCCGGTGGCGCGCCGACGCCGACGCCGCCTACGTCGACGGCATCGAGGGGACCTCGCGGCTCGAACCCGTCGAGGGTGCGCCCGGGCTGTTGGTCGAGGACGGGGATCGACGCATCGAGGTCATCCGCCGCACGGGCTCCGTCGCACTGCGCGTGCACGACCCCGAGTCGCCGGATCTGGCCGCCTTCCAGGGCATTCCGACGTACGAACCGGACGAGCGGTGGCGCGTCGACGGCAGGTTCACCCCCTACGGCCAGCCGTCCACGGTGACCACCGGCGCCGTCGTGGCGGGCCTCGAGCACCACCACAGTGCGGTCGGGGAGATCGAGTTCGAGATCGACGGCTCGGACCACCGGCTGATCGCGTTCGCCGGAAAGACCGACGGCCTGCACGTGCTCTTCACCGACGAGACGAGCGGTGTCACCACCTACCCGGCGGCACGGTCACTCGCGATCGACGCCCCGGCCGCCGACGGCACCGTGGTGCTGGACTTCAACCGGGCCGCCAACCTGCCGTGCTCGTTCACCGACTACGCCACCTGCCCGGTGGCGCCGCCGGAGAACAGGCTCGGCGTCGCCGTCGAGGCAGGCGAGAAGAACCCGCGCTGAGGGACGGGCTATCCGTTCGCTCGGCGCACGTGCGCGGCGATGCGCAGGTCACGCATGCGCGTCAGGTGGCCGGCCATCGCCGCACTCGCGGCATCAGCGTCGCCGTCGCGGATCGCCTGCATGATGTCGAGGTGCTCGCGGTAGCCGCGTTCGGTCTTGGCCGTCGCCGACCGGTCCGGCCGGTAGTCGGCGAGCATGTCGTCGAAGTGGGCCAGCGAGGAGGCGATGACCGCACTGCGGGCGGCGTCGCGCATTGCGACGTGGAAGTCGGAGTTCCACTCCGGATGCCGGGACCGGTCGGGTTCGTCACGACGCCGGTCGAGCAGGTGTTCCAGCCGTTCGACGTCGATGCCACTACGACGCTGAGCAGCGAGGGCTGCGGCCGAGGCCTCGAGCGGGATGCGCGCCTCGTAGATGGCCTCGATCTCCTCCGCCGAACGCTCGCGAACGACGAATCCGCGCTCCGTGCGGTCGATGAGCCGGTCGTGGGACAACCGCGCCAGCGCTTCGCGCATGGGTGTGCGTGACACGCCGTACAGCTGTCCCAATGTGGTCTCCAGTAGGACGGTGCCGGGCTCGAAGCGGCCGGCCAGCAGGTCCTGCTTCACTCTGAGATAGTGCGCGTCGGCACGGGATGCGCCGGTGAACACGATGCTGCCCATGATCTTTCGCCGTTCCTTCCCGCGGCACCCCGAGTTGACGGTGCCGAGTTGCAGTGTATACGCTCGTATACGTGAATCGATGGCTGCAGCATGCCGCTCTGGCAGGCAACCGTCGTGACACGTGCGCCCAGCCTCCGCGACGGTTCTTCGCCGACGCCTCGAGCCTGGTACGCCGCCGCTACGTCGACCTCCTCTTGGTCAACAGCTGCCTCTGTCGCCGCTGACGTTCGTCACCGCCCGACACTCACCGCCCTCACCGCCATAGGCGAATTCTCCGCCGAGCCACTCTCGCGGCCGATGGTCGATGGGTCCTTCACATCCCCCGATCGGGGCGAAAGGCGTTCTTGCACATGTCTGATGACCGTCGTATGCATCTCGGATTGACCATCTGGCCCACGGGCTTCCACCCCGCCGCGTGGCGTCTTCCCGGCTCGCACCCGGACGGCAATTCGAACCCGGCCCTGCTCAGAGGCGCCGCCCAGACCGCCGAACGGGGCGTTTTCGACTTCTTCTTCATCGGCGACCGACTCGTCGGTCTCACCAATTCGCAGTTCGCGAACCCCAACGAGGTACTACGCCCCGAAGCGCTGACACTGGCGTCCCACATCGCAGCGGTTACGACGCGCATCGGATTGATCACCACCGTCAACACGACGTACTCCGATCCGTACAACGTGGCGCGAGCGACCGCGACCATCGACCACCTGAGCGCCGGTCGCGTGGGTCTCAACATCGTCACCGGCAAGAACGTCGAGGCGGCTCGCAACTTCGGCCGAGACCAGCACTGGGACAACGACCGTCGATACGACTGGGCGGCCGAATACATCCAGGTGTTGCAATTGCTCTGGGACAGTTGGGAAGACGAGGCGCGAGTCGCCGACCCGGAAACGGGACAGTTCGTCGAATCCGATCGGGTGCATTCGATCGATTTCACCGGCGAGTTCTTCTCGGTCGAGGGCCCGCTCAACGTGCAACGCCCCGTCCAGGGCCGACTCCCCATCATCAATGCCGGAGCGTCGGAACGGTCGCGGGAACTCGGGGCACGCTTCTCGGATCTGCGGTTCACCAACTCGTCCACCCTGGGCCTCGACGGAGCCCGTGCCTACTATGCGGACCTGAAGTCGCGGCTCCCGGAGTACGGGCGCGCCGCTGACGATCAGCTGATCATCCCCGGTGTCGCGGTGTACGTCGAGGACTCGGACGCGTCTGCACGCGAACGCTATTCGGAACTCCAGCATCTGCTGCGGACCGGTCCGTCGGGACGCGTCAAGCTGACCGAGGCATTGGGGGTGGACCTCTCGGCCCATCCGGACGACGCGCGAATCGCAGACGTCGTCGACCTGTCCACGCTGTCGGCCCAGGCAGGAGCTGCCCTGACGTCTGCGACCGACCTCTATGGCCATGCCGACCTGACGCTGGCCGAGGTCACCGCCGCGGTGGTCCGCGGCGGCATGTTCAAGGAGGTTGTCGGCTCGCCCACCCGGGTCGCCGACGTCCTCGAGGAGTGGTTCGTCAGCGGCGCCGCGGATGGCTTCATGATCTTCCCTCCGCAAGTGCCCTACGGCATCGATCGATTCGTCGACCTCGTCGTCCCGGAACTGCAGCGACGGGGACTGCACCGGCGGGAGTACACCGGCAGCACGTTGCGCGACCACCTCGGCCTGGAGCGACCTGCCAACCACTTCGTCACCTCGGCCGCGAGGGCGGGACTCTCGTGACCGCCTCGGTGTTCGTCGGAGCAGACGAGTTGGCGAGCCGGCTGTCGGAGGCACCGGACACGCTGCGCGTCATCGAGGTTCGGCGTTCGACCGTCGACGCTCCCGACCAGCACGTCGACGGGGCCGTCGTGGCGACCCTCACCGCGGACCTGTCTCGCGACGGAGCCGAAGCCACCGAGGGGAAGCGTCCGTTGCCGGAGGTGGCGACGCTGCAGGCGGCGCTGCGACGCTGGGGCGTGAACGACGGCGACACGGTGGTCGTCTACGACCACGACGGCAGCTTCGTCGCCGCGCGCGCCTGGTGGGTTTTGCGGTGGGCCGGGGTGGGCGACGTCCGGATCCTCGACGGCGGCCTGCCGGCATGGGTGGCGGCCGGACACCCGGTCGGCAACGTCGCGCCCGACGTCCGGCACGGCACCGTCACCGTGACCGGCGGACACCTCGAACAGCTCGACGCCGACAGTGCCGCCGACCTCGCCGCCGACGGTCGGTTGATCGACGCACGCTCGGCGGACTCCTTCCGCGCCGGGCACATTCCCGGCGCACGCAACGTGGGATCCGGTGACACGGTGTCCGTGGACGGCACTCTGCTCGACGCGGACGCCCTCCGCGCGCTCTACCTGGCCGAGGGCGACGCCCCGGGGTTGTACTGCGGCGGCGGCGTCGCGGCCGCGCACGGTGTCGCCGTGCTCGCACATCTGGGCATCTCGGCGCCGTTGTTCGTCGGCTCCTTCTCGGCCTGGAGCGCCGACCCGTCCAGGCCGGTCGCGGCGGAGACGTCCGTGGAAGGTGGACTGTCATGAGCCGCTCGCTGAGCCGCGAAGGACGGCCGCAGGCC
The DNA here is from genome assembly GCF_056679845.1 of Mycobacterium sp. PTI7. NCBI lineage: Bacteria > Bacillati > Actinomycetota > Actinomycetes > Mycobacteriales > Mycobacteriaceae > Mycobacterium > Mycobacterium sp. PTI7. The sequence goes on along the minus strand of NZ_CM155252.1, from coordinate 807,919 downwards.
GCCGTCGAACCGGCCCCCGCTCCGTCGTCCTCGGCCGAGCTGGTGCGCTCGGATCGACGCGCCGAGCGCACGCGCCGCATCGTCATCCTCGGTGGGCGGGTGGCGATCGCCGTGATCGTCGTCGGCGCGTGGCAACTGTCCTCCGATCGGATCTTTCCGTCGTTCTACGTGTCCTCACCGCTGGCCATCGCTCGGCGGTTGATCGATCTCGTGACCACGGGCGAGCTGTGGCCGCACCTGACCCAGACGCTCATCGAGGTGGCACTCGGCATGTCGATCGGGGTGCCGCTGGGTGCCGTGCTGGGCATCGCGCTGGGCTCGTCGGTACTGCTCGGCGGATGGCTGCTCCCGTACATGATGGCCCTCTACAGCCTTCCACGGGTGGTCCTGGCTCCGCTGTTCATCATCTGGTTCGGCGTCGGCTTGCTGTCGAAGGTGACCATGGTCGTCACGATGGTGGTGTTCGTCGTGTTCTACAACGTCTATCAGGGCGTTCAGCAGCTCGACCGCGACCTGCTCGACGTGACGCGATCCCTGCGGGCATCCCGCATCCAGACGCTGCGGTGGGTCGTCCTCCCCTCCCTGGTGCCGTGGTTGATCACCGGCATCAGGTTGTCCATCGGCATCGCGCTCATCGGTGCCGTCATCGCCGAATTGATCGCGGCCAGCCAGGGTCTCGGCTACTACATCAAGTACTCGTCGAACCTCCTCGACGTCACCGGCGTGTTCGCCGGCCTGGCCGTGATCACAGCGGTCGCCATCGCGCTCGACCAGCTGCTCAAGACCCTGGAACGCCGGATCGCTCCACGCTGATCGATCCCTCGACGACACATCAACCCTGGAGATCACCATGCCCCGTAGAACGCTCGCGGTCATCGCCGCCGCAACAACCGCGACCGCGCTCACCCTCGTCGGCTGCTCCAGCCAGGGGCAGAGCGAAGGCTTGAGGGTCGGGATCGTCTGCGGCGGGCTCAGTCTCGCCGCCCTGGCGATCGACGAGGACGGCTCGAGCACCAAGCCGGAGAAGATCTGCTTCGACAGCGGGTCGGACGCGGTGCAGGCACTCAGCGGCGGCAGCATCGACGCCTTCGTCGGGGCGGGCGAGCACATCGTGCGCAACCGGATCAAGAATCTCGACGTGAAGGGCTATGCGGTCACGAGCCAGGTGCCGCCCTACGCCTTGGTCACCGCGTCCTCGTCCGACGTCCGGCAGGTGTCCGATCTCGCCGGCAAGTCGGTGGCGGTCACGGCACCGGGCAGCCTGTCGGACACCGAACTGCAGCGCGCGGCAGCCGATGCCGGCGTCGACTACAAGGGATTGCGCGTCGTCGGCAGCGGCACCGGCGCGACCATGCAGGCGACCATCGAGAAGGGCGGCGCCGCTGCGGGCATGGTGACCGACCCGCTCCTGACCACGATGGTCCGGTCCGGGAAGTTCCGCGAGGTGTGGAAGCCAGACTTTCGTTACGTAGCCTTGACCGTCATCGCGAAGGAGTCCTGGGCGCAGTCCCATCGGGACGTACTCGCCGCGTTCGTCAACGGCGTGAACGCCACCCTGCAGCGCGGCACGTCCGACCTCCAAGCCAGCCTGGACGCCGCGAAGAAGCAAGCGCCGGAACTTGATCCGGCGATCCTCGAGTCCGTACTCGCGACCACCCTCGCGCAAGCCCCTGCCGGGCTGGCGGTCGACCCGGCGGTCTACCGGGACACCACGAGCCTGCTCGAGGAGGTCGGCCAGATCGAGCCCGGCTCGGCGCCGTCGTTCGAGGATGCGTTCGACTTCAGCCTGCTGGGCGCGAAGTGACCGCGGTCGAGTTCGCCGCGGTCAACCTCGCGTATCGGACGCCGGGCGGCAGGCGACTCGCCCTCGACACGGTGGATTTGACGGTCAAGTCGGGGGAGTTCGTCGCCCTGGTCGGTCCCAGCGGGTGTGGGAAGTCGACGCTGCTCAAGGTCGCCGCCGGCCTGGTCACCCCGACCTCGGGACAGGTGCGGCTCGACGGCGTCGCGGTGACGGCGCCGCCCGTCGGGGTCGGAATGCTGTTCCAGAACGACGCGCTGCTGCCCTGGCGCTCGGCTCACGAGAACGTGCGACTACCGCTGCAGATCGCCGAACGACCCCGGGCAGAACAGGATCGACGCGTCGCCGAACTGCTGGGCCGGGTCGGTCTGGCCGACTTCGCCGACTACACGCCGAGCCAGTTGTCCGGCGGGATGCGCAAGCGGGTGGCGCTCGCGCGCACGCTCGCCGCCGACCCGAAGGTGTTCCTGATGGACGAGCCGTTCGGACCGCTCGACGCGCTCACCCGCCGGGAGATCGGCCGGGACTTCCTGCGGCTCTGGGAGGAACTTCGCACGACGGTGATCTTCGTGACCCACGACGTGGACGAAGCGCTCCTGCTCGCCGACCGCGTGGTGGTGATGTCGTCGGCACCGGGCCGCATCGTCGAGGACTTCACGGTGTCCCTCCCCCGTCCGCGCGAACCACGCGAACTCAGATTCACATCCGACTACCACGACCTCTACGACGCGGTATCGAACACCCTCGGACTCACGGCCTGAGAATCCGGGCGAGTCCTACTCTGGTGCGCCGGTCGGGGACGTGATCGACTCGGAGCATGAGCGACCACACCTACCGCGTCATCGAGATCGTCGGCACGTCTCCCGACGGGATCGACACCGCCATCCGCAACGGCATCAGCCGCGCCGCCCAGACCACCAGGAACCTCGACTGGTTCGAGGTCGCGTCGGTGCGCGGCGAGATCGAGGACGGCGCGGTGGCGCACTTCCAGGTCTCGCTCAAGGTCGGCTTCCGCATCGACGACTGACGCCCGCCCGGGCGCTCAGCAGTTGGTGCGGATCTCGAACTTCGCGGTCCCCGTGTCCCGGTACTTGCCGTCGAAGGAGCCGTCCGCGGTGCCGGTGATGGTGAAGTCGCCGTCGCGCATCGTGGCCTCCGCGTCGCCCGTCGTCGCGGTGGAGAAGCCGCCGGTGAACCCGCCGAGGTCGGTGAACTGAACGGCCAGGGGCTTCACCTCGCCGCCGGTGCTCACCTGGGCGGTGAAGCCCGGCGACTTCTGCTCGGTCTCGATGGCCCACGTCCACCCCGACTGGACGCAGGTGATGATGGGCTGCTCGGCCTGCACGGTCCCGTCGATCGTCACGCGCGCCGTGCGCACGCCGAGCGCCGACGCGCTGGCGGAGCAACCGGTGGCGACGAGTCCGACGGCGAGCAGACCGATGAGGACGGGCTTCGGCGTGGATGCCGGCCGGCCGTCGCGACGGAGATGCGCGCCGTTGCGCGTCGAACTTCTCGGGATGTGCATACAGGGGGTTACCCAATTTCAGCAAAAGCTACTGCTGCGTTGAAGTCGAAGTATGTCTCCGTTCTGATAGGTTTTGATCGCGTCGGTTTCCGCGGGCATTCCTTGCCCGCGGATCGCAAGAGGGAATCCGGTGAGAATCCGGAGCTGCCCCGCAGCGGTGATCGGAAACGAACGCGACAACACGCACTGGTTCGCCGGGAAGCGGTCGCACAGTAGGTGGCACCGAGGTGCCGAGTCCGAGAGTCCGAAGACCTGCCGTCGCACCACATCCGGGGATGTGGTGGCTCGATCGCCTCGTGGGACATGGCGATCGCGGCAACCGTCGTGGGCACCGCCTGCCCGCGCAGACCCGTGTGTGACAACGGGCTGTCGACGAATGGTGGTGGCGGTGCTCAGGCACAGACTGTGGTCGTTGACCACGCTTGGTCTGGTGGCTCTCGTCGCAGTCGCAATCATGGGTCTGCTGTTCGGCAGCGCCCACATCCCGCCGGCTACCGCACTGCGGGCGGTCTGGGCCGAGATCGTCGGCGGGCGCGTCACCGCCGATCAACTGCCCGACTACCGGATCGTGGTGGAGTCGCGTCTGCCGCGGGTGTTGACCGGCATCGTCGTGGGCGCAGGGCTCGGCGTCGTCGGCCTCCTCGTCCAGGCGATGGTGCGCAATCCCCTGGCCGATCCGTACGTCCTGGGAATCTCGTCCGGGGCTTCCGTGGGCGCCACCGCCGTCGTCTTGTTCGGCGTACTCGGCGGCCTCGGCCTCTACGCGATGCCCACCGCGGCGTTTCTGGGCGCCCTGGTCGCCACCGCCGCGGTGTACTTCCTGGCTCGAGACGGCAGCGGGCTGGCACCGCTTCGCCTGGTGTTGATGGGAACTGCGCTTGCCTACGGGTTCTCGGCTCTCACCACGGCGCTCGTCTTCCTGGCACCCACCGGTGACGCCGCACGCAACGTGATGTTCTGGTTGCTCGGCAGCCTTGCCGCATCGAGTTGGCACACCTTCTGGGTGGTGCTCGCCGCCACGGCGGCCGGGGTGGTGATCACCGCGGCGTGCGCGGAGCGGCTGAACGCGTTGGCGATGGGTGACGACGTGGCCGCGAGCCTCGGCATCGACGCGGCCCGGTTCAGGCTGGCCCTGTTCGTGCTGACCGCGTTCGTCACCGGCTTGATCGTGTCCGTCTGCGGAGCAATCGGATTCGTGGGTCTGGTGCTGCCACACGTCGCCCGGCTGCTCGTCGGTGCCGATCACCGCGGCCTGGTCGTCCTCGTGCCGGTGCTGGGCGCGTTGTTCCTCGTGCTCGCCGACCTGATCGCGCGCACACTCGTTCCGCCGTATGAGTTGCCGATCGGCGCCATCACCGCCGCGGTGGGCGCCCCGGTGTTCCTGCTGTTGATGCGCGGCCGGGTCAGGGAATGACCCGATGACCCCTCTTGGCGACATCAACTACCACGACGTCGACGTACACCTCGCAGGTCGACGGATCCTGCACGGCATCAGTCTGTCGGCGCACGGCGGCTCGTTCGTCGGAGTCATCGGACCGAACGGCAGCGGGAAGTCGACCATCCTGCGCTGCCTATACCGAGCGCTCGACCCCGATGCCGGGACCGTCCACGTCGAGGGCCGCGACGTCCGGGCGGTCAGCATGCGCGAGAACGCCCGTCAGGTCGCAGCACTGACGCAGACCACCAGTTCGCACCTCGACTTCACCGTCATGGACGTGGTTCGCGCCGGCCGACTCCCGCACCGTCCCGCACTGGCGCTTGGCTACTCGTCGCACGACGCGCGCGTGTGTGCCGACGCGGTGGCCGACGCCGGCGTCGGCCACCTCGAGGGTAGGCAGTTCGGCTCGCTGTCGGGCGGCGAGGCACAGCGGGTGCTGATCGCGAGGGCCTTCGCACAGGAACCACGGGTACTGGTGCTCGACGAACCCACGAACCACCTCGACGTCCGTCACCAGTACGGCGTGCTGACGGCCGCCCGGGCGCGCGGCGTCACGGTGCTCGCAGCCCTACACGACCTCAACCTGGCCGCGCAGTTCTGCGACCACCTGGTGCTCGTTTCCGACGGCGAGGTCGTCTGCGCGGGAACTCCGGGAGCCGTACTCCGGGTCGAGAACATCGTCGAATGGTTCGGGATCGATTGTCACGTCTACCCGCATCCCCGGCTCGGCGTTCCGCAGATCATCTTCGACGAAAGGCTGACGCCATGACAGCACGACTACTCGCCTTCGGCGCCACCGCGCTCCTCCTCGCCGGCTGCGGTGCACGGGTCGACGAGCGCCCGACGGCGGAGACAACCGAAGGCGCCGTGACGGTCTCGAACTGCTCGGTCCCGCTCCACGTTCCCACCACGCCGACTCGGGTGTTCGCGAACGACACCGGCATCACCGAAATACTCTTCGCCCTGGGCCTAAGCGACCGGATCGTCGGCTACACCACGTCGGGCGGTGCAGACCGCGACATCGCCAGCTCGCCGTGGCGCCAGGACTTCGAGTCGGCGCCGTACCTCGGCGAGGCATTCACCCGCGAGGTGATCCAGAAGGCCGACCCCGACTTCGTGTTCGCGGGGTGGAACTACGGGTTCCGGGAGTCGACCGGCGTCACACCGGATTGGGTGTCGTCGATCGGTGCCACTCCCTACCAGCTCACCGAAGCGTGTCGCCAAGCCGGGACCACGAAGCGCGGGATCATGCCGCCCCTCGACGCGCTCTACGAGGACCTCACCAACCTCGGCGACCTGTTCGGCGTTCGAGACCATGCCGACGAGCTGGTCGACGACTACCGCGCCCAGATCGCCCGGGTGGCTGCGCAGGCGCCGGCCCCAGCCCGCCGGGCCAGGGTCTTCCTCTTCGACAGCGCCGACCCGTCGCCCTTCACCTCGGGGCGTAATGCCGCCCCGCAGCAGATCATCGCCGAGGCCGGCGGGACGAACGTCTTCGACGACCTCGACGACTCGTGGACCACGGTGTCGTGGGAGGCTGCGGCGCAACGCAATCCGCAGGTCATCGTGATCGTCGACTACGGCGCCGGCCCGGCGAACACGGTGGCTGCGAAGACCCGGCAGCTGCAGACGCACCCGCTGATGGCGAATACGGAGGCGGTTCGGAAGGACAACGTCATCTCGTTCCCCTATGCCGCGATGGTGGAGGGTCCGCGCAACCCGACGACGATCGTCGAACTGGCGTCGTTCCTGCGCAGTAGGGGGTTCTGAGTCGCGAGCCGAGGCGCCCTCAGAAGAAGGAGAGCGGGTTGGCGTTCATCACGCCGTGCACGATCAACAGCGGCCACATCGAGCGGTGGCGCGCCCACAGCAGCCCCAGGAACAAGCCGGTGACGCCCTGGTTCGCAACGACGTTCGCGAGGTCGGCGACGACGTCACCGCTGCCCTGGATCGCGACGTGCCATGACGTCCACGCCAGCGACGAGACGATGATTGCGGGCCAGACCCCACCGAGTAGCCGAGACCACGGGCTCTGCAACCACTTCCGGTAGAACAGCTCCTCGACGACGGCGTTGACCAGGAACCCGATGGCGATTGTCGACACCAGCACGAACGGATCGGTGTCGGCAACGACGGTGGCAGCGGGAATGGTGGTCGACAGGGCGAGGTGGGCGGCCACCCACCCCGCCGCGGGCATCAGCGGCCACCACCGGCCCGTCGGCGCGGCCGCTACTGCCTCAACCTCGGCGCGACGACGCCGCGTCGCTGCGAACAGCACGAGCGGTCCGACCACCAAGAGGATCGACTTGAGCACCAGATAGCGCGGCTCGCCGGGACCCAACACGTCGAGCAGCACGGCGAACGCCACGGCCAGCCCGAGCAGGACGAGCGCCTGGAACTTCACCGCAGAGGATGACGCGCCGCCGCGGCCGGACGCCGTCCGCACCACCAGACACAGCGCGATGCCCAGGATCACCGGCAGCCACGGATGCCACATCGGGATCGTGTCGGTGCTGTCGGCCGTGTAGCGGATCCGACCGCCGTTGACCACGGCGACGAACGTCAGCGCGACGACGTAGATCGTCACGCCCGCGATCAGGACGGCGGTCCCCGCGGTGCCTCGGGCACCGACCCCGGCGCCGTCGCGGGCGTTGCTGAGCACGAGGCCAACCTAGCGCGACGCGGACCCGCCGATCCCCGGTGCCCGACGCAGAACCGGCCCAGGCGTGCCGACGGTTCCGTATCCTTCCGCGAATGACCGATGCGACTGAACGGCCCCTCGCGCCCGGTGGTCCGACTCGCGCGCCGACGAGTACGCGCAGAGCGGTCCTCAACACCATCCGGGGATCCGCAGGCAACCTGGTCGAGTGGTACGACGTCTACGTCTACACCGTCTTCGCCATGTACTTCGAGGCGCAGTTCTTCGATCCGGACGACGAGAACTCGACGCTGTACATCTACGCGATCTTCGCGGTCACGTTCCTCATGCGCCCGGTCGGCTCGTGGTTCTTCGGCCGCTACGCCGATCGGCGCGGCCGCAAGTCCGCCCTGATGCTGAGCATCTCGATCATGTCGGCGTGCTCGTTCGTCGTGGCAATCATGCCGACGCGCGACGTCATCGGATACTGGGCGGCCGTCGTCCTGATCCTCGCCCGGCTCGTGCAGGGCTTCGCGACCGGCGGCGAGTACGGCACCTCGGCGACCTACATGTCCGAGGCCGCGACCGCGAACCGACGGGGCTTCCTGTCCTCGTTCCAATACGTCACGCTCGTCGGCGGGCACGTGCTCGCGCAGTTCACGCTCCTGATCGCGCTCGGCGTCCTCGGCGGAGACGTCGTCACCGACTGGGGGTGGCGCATCGGCTTCTTCATCGGTGGCATCGCCGCGCTCGTCGTGCTCTGGTTGCGTCGCTCGATGGACGAGTCCCTGAGCGAGTCGCACCTCGAGGCCATCCGCGAGGGCAAGGACCAGTCCGCCGGGTCACTCAAGGCGCTGTTCACCGTCCACTGGCGGCCGCTGCTGCTGGTCTTCCTGATCACCGCCGGCGGCACGGTGGCGTTCTACACGTACACGATCAACGCGCCGCGGATCGTGAAGACGATCTTCACGGAGGACCAGGCGCTGACCGGCACCTGGATCAACCTGCTGGGGTTGATCTTCCTGATGCTGCTGCAACCCCTGGGCGGGCTGCTGAGCGACCGGATCGGTCGCAAGCCGCTGCTGGTCTTCTTCGGCATCGGCGGCGTGCTCTACACCTACGTCCTGCTGACCTATCTGCCGCAGACCCATTCGCCGCTGGTGGCCTTCGCGCTGACCGCCGTCGGGTACGTCATCCTCACCGGCTACACGTCGGTCAACGCGATCGTGAAGGCGGAGCTGTTCCCCGCCGAGATCCGCGCTCTCGGTGTCGGACTGGGTTACGCGCTGGCCAACTCCGCGTTCGGCGGCACCGCCCCGCTGCTCTACGAGGGCGCCAAGTCCGGTGACAACGTCGGCTGGTTCATCGTCTACGTCACGGTCGTGATCGCGGTCAGCCTGTCGGTGTACGTGTTCGCCCTCAAGAACAAGGGCCTGACCGTGCTGGACCGCGAGCAGGGCAGCGCCTGGGCGGTACCACCCTCGCGGACCGGGTAGCACCACGACGCACGCCGGCCCGCCGCGACGGATCGCTGGCGGGCCGGGTGCCGTGCTCGGAACGGGTCTAGCGGTGGTTCCGATGGATGATGATGAACTGCGGGTAGATCTGCACGTGCGGGGCGACGGCGGTGAGTTGGCTGTTGCCCGGTGAGATGCACTGGGTGGCCGAACCTACGTCGGTACACGAGAGCGGTGTGGCGGCGGCCGCGGGGGCCGCGACGATCGCTGCCGCGGCAGCTCCCGCCGCGATCAGCGGGGCCAGGTGTCGAGCTGTGGCGCGCATGGTGGAACGGGTCCTTCGTGTCGTGGAGCGCAGCGATCTGCTGGTGCTACACGGTGATCAACATCGGACTCGGTCAGCGCATTCCGCGCTACGCCGAGGCGGCCTCGAAGTCGGCGAGCTTCACGGCCAGGTAGGCGTTGAACGCCTCGGAGCCGTCGCTCAGACGGGACTTCACGTCGCGGGAGTCCTCGTCGGCGAGCACCTCGAACGCCCCGGTCGCCACGCCGTCGTAAGCCTGGCTCACGACGCTCTCGGCGCTCACCTTCGGCACGTCCCAACGCGCCGCCATCGGCGTGTCGATCATGCCGACGATCACTCCGGTGACGACGGTCCCGGCGGGCGCGAGTTCGCCGCGCAGTGCGTTGGTCGCCGACCACATCGCGGCCTTGGACGCCGCGTACGCCGTCGGCAGGGGCAGCCACGCGGCCAGGGACAAGACGTTGAGCAGTCCCCCACCGCCGTGTGCGGCCAGCACCGGCGCGAAGGCCTTCGCCACGCGCACGGTCCCGAAGTAGTTGGTCTCGAAGATGCGTCGCGCGACGTCCTCGTCCCCGGTGACGACCGAACCGTCATCGGCCGGGGCGATCCCGGCGTTGTTGACGACGAGGTCCACGTCGGTCGCGGTCTGCGCGACGGCTGCCACGGAGGCCGGATCGGTCAGGTCGAGCGCGATCGGGACGATGCGCTCGTCGTCCCAGGGCCTGGGGTTTCGGGCGGTCGCGTAGACCTTGCGCGCCCCGCGCTCGAGCGCCTGCCGTACGAACTGCTCGCCGAGTCCGCCGTTGGCACCGGTCACCAGCACCGTCCGCCCATCGAGTCGCTCTGCCATCGTCACTCCTGAGGTAAGGTCACGCATAAGTGGGGTAATTCCCCAGTTCGAGTATGTGGGGACATTCCCCACTTTGTCGACGAGTGGAGGTGTGATGGTGGCCACACAGGCGACGCGACCCCTTCGCGCGGATGCTCGCCGCAACCGGGACGCGATCCTCGGCGCCGCCATCTCGATCTTCGAGACCGACGGCATCTACGCGCCCATCGATGGCATAGCGACTGCCGCCGGCGTCGGCAATGCCACGCTCTACCGGAACTTCCCCACCCGGAACGATCTGCTGGCGGCGGTGATCGAGACGACCATCGCCGAATTGCTTTCGGACTCCGAGGAATTGATGCGAGGGATGCCCGCCGACGACGCACTGCGCGAATGGCTTAGGCGGCTCGCGTGGCAATTGCGCATCTGGAACGACCTGCCCACCTGCATCGCGACGTCCATCGACGACACCGGCTCACCGGTGCAGAGCGTCGCGACGCGCCTCACCGCCCGCACGGCCGAGTTCCTGGACCGCGCCCGGGAGGACGGGTCCGCGCGGGACGCCGTCACGGCCGACGAACTCTTCGAACTCGTCACCGCGATCTCGTGGGGCATCGACCGCTTCGGCGACGATCGGGAACGTGCCTGCCGGCGAGTGGCGTTGGCCACCGCCGGCGTGTTCGAGAAGCCCTGAGCCTCAGCGGGATTCGGTGCCGATTGCCGCTGCCAGATCGGCCTGCGTCTTGCCCAGGAACGCCTGGAACTCCTCGCCCGTCATGAAGGTGGTCGTGAACCGGCTGCGCTGCGCGATGTCCTGCCACGTGCGCGTCCGGACCATCTCGCCCAGCACACGCTGCCAGTAGGCGACGGCGGCCTCCGGCATCCCGGGCGGGCCGTAGATGCCGCGCCAGTTCGACAGGGTGACGTCCAGCCCCTGTTCCCGGGCCGTGGGCGCATCGAGACCGGGGAGCCGATCCTCCGCCAGCACGCCGAGCGCCCGGAGGTCACCGGCCTCGAGCGGGGCCGCGAATTCACTGAGACCCGAGATCGCCACGGCGGCAACCCCGTCGCGGACGGCGGCGGTCTGATCGCCACCACCCTCGAAGTCGACGTAGTCGACCGACGCCGGGTCACCGCCCGCAGCGGACACCAGGAGGTCGAACGGGGCGTGATCGTCGTCGGCGGCCGCGACCGGGACGCGTGCCGGGTCCGCCTTGACGGCCGCCATCAGGTCGGCCAGGTTCGCGAACGGGGTGCCCGCGGGTGCCACCACCACGAAGTACTCCGTCATCAGGCGGGCGATCATGGTGACGTCGCGAAAGCCGTAGGGAGACACGCCGCGCAGCTGATTGAGCATCATCGACAGCGACGTCACGGACAGCTGATCGTCGGCGCCCCGGTAGTCGTCCACCATGGTGGCGAGGAAGTCCGCGCCGGTGGCTCCGGGCCGATTCTGAACGGGCAGTGGGACGTCGACGAGCCCCTCCTTCTGCAGCGTCTCGACCACCGAGCGGATCGTCAGGTCGAAGCCGCTGCCCGGGTTGGCTCCGGCCGTCATGGTCACCGGCCCCGCGGGATACGGCTCCGCCCCGGCGCCGGGTGCGACGCCCAGGCAGCCCATCGTCAGGACGAGCAGTGCCGCCAGTCCGGTCCCGATGGCAGTCTTGATCGTCACGCGTGTGCTCCTTCGTCGTCGGTACGGCCGCCTGCGCCCAACGCGCCGCGAGCAACACCCACCGAATCTCTACCCGAGTCGGCGACCGCTGTCTGGCCGTTGGGCAGACCGACGGGTGACGGACTTGTTGGGATCGGTAGCCGCCTCGCCCCGATGTACTCGTGTGGTGCCGATGCCACCGGGGCTCGCACGATGAAGGGAAGCCACCGATGAACACCGTTCTCACCCGCGTCCAGGCTCAGGTCAACCGCGTCGACCGCTCGCGCAGCCTGGCGATCGGCATCGCCGCCGGCGTCACCGCCCTGTGGTCGCTCTACCGCGTCTTCTGGCTGTTCTACTCGATGTCCATGCTGTCGGGTGTGGGCTACTCGTCCGGCTCGCTGTTGGTCTCGGCCGTGTTCTGGAGCGTCTTCGGGCTCGTCGCGGCAGCGGTGTCGGCGGCCTTCGTGATCCGCTACCTCAAGACGAGCTGACGTCCGGCCGGGACGGGCCGCTGCGTGCAGCGGCCCGTCAGCGCCGAGAATTGATCGTGTCCAGCAGGGCCTGGAGATCGTCGGGCCCGCCGCCGCCGCCGCCGAAGCTGCGCACGGCCCTGCCGATGGGGATCGACGCGGCCATGCGGACCATGTCGACGCCGAGTGCCTGGCCGCCGTCGTCGCCGAGTGAGCCGAACGACGCGAGCACCTCCTCGAGCACCTTCGCCCCGGCCGGGTCGGACATCAGTTCGCCGATGGTGGACTCCGCGTCGAAGTCCTGGCGCACCGAGTCGCCCGCCACGTCGACGTCGCCCTCGAGACGGATGTCGCGGCTGGACGCACCCGCGGCGATGCGGTAGGTGCCGCCTTCGACCACCCACCGGTCCAGCCGGTCGTGCCAGTAGGCGAGGTCGCGGCGCTCGACGCGCACCGACACCGTCGCACTCTCGCCCGCGCCGAGATCCACCGATCCGAAGCCGACCAGTTCGCGGGGCGCGCGGGTCACGGCGGACTCCGGCACGGAGGCGTACAGCTGCACGACCTCCCGGCCCGCGCGCTCACCGGCGTTCCGCACCCCGACGGACACGGCCACGCCGTCCGGATCCGCGGACAGCACGAGGTCCGAGTACTCGAAGGCCGTGTAGGACAACCCGTGTCCGAACGGGTACAGCACGTCCTGCTCGCGGACGTCGTAGCCGCGGTAGCCGACGAAGATGCCCTCGCCGTACCGCACGCGCGAGTGCTCGCCCGGGAAGTGCGGATAACTCGGGGCGTCCTGGAGCCGCAGGGGCACGGTCTCGGCGAGCCGGCCCGACGGGTTCACCGTGCCCACCAGGACGTCCGCGATGCCGCCGCCCGCCGCCTGGCCGAGGAGCGCGCCGCCCAGGATTGCGCGGGCCGCCGCGTGGACCGGGGCGAGGCGCAGCACCCCGCCGGCCGACAGCACGACGACGGTGTTCGATTGCGCCGCAGACACTTCCGCGATGAGCGCGAGCTGGTCGGCGGGCAGGTCGATGTCGTCGCGGTCGAAGCCCTCGGATTCCTGGCTGGCCGCGAGGCCGGCGAACACCACCGCCACGTCGGCGTCCCGGGCGGTCCGCACCGCCTCGGCGCGCAGTGCGGCGCCGTCGACACTGCCATCGAGGGCGAACCCCGGTGCGAACGAGAACCGGCCGTCGATCGCCGCCCGGATCTCGTCGAGCGGCGAATCGACCCGCGTCGGGGTGACGTGGGAACTGCCGCCGCCCTGGAAGCGCGGCGACTCGGCGAAGGCACCGATGACGGCGACGTCCCGGCCCGGGTCCAGCGGCAGCAGGTCGTAGTCGTTCTTCAGCAGCACGACGCTGCGGCCCGCCGCCTCGCGGGCGAGCGCGTGGTGGGCGTCGACGTCGACGGTCACCTCGCGCCGGCCCTCGGCGACCCGCGCCGACAGCTGGGCGACGGCATCGGCCGCGCGGTCGACTGCCGATTCGGCCAGTCGGCGATCGGACACGGCGGCCACGACCGCGGCGTCGTCGTCCGCGGTGTCACCGGGCATCTGCAGGTCCAGGCCCGCCTCGACGGCGGCCACCCGGTCGGCGACGGCACCCCAGTCGCTGACCACCAGGCCGTCGAACCCCCACGTGTCGCGCAGTACGTCGGTGAGCAGCCACCGGTTCTGCGATGCGTAGACGCCGTTGATCCGGTTGTAGGAACACATCACCGTCCACGGCCGGGCGTCGCGGACCACCCGTTCGAACGCACGGAGGTAGATCTCGCGGAGCGTGCGCGCATCCACCTCGGCGCTGGTGCGCATGCGGTCGTGCTCCTGGTTGTTCACCGCGAAGTGCTTGAGCGATGCCCCGACACCACCCGACTGCAGGCCACGCACCCACGCCGTGGCGAGCACGCCGGACAGGTGCGGGTCCTCGCTGAAGTACTCGAAGTTGCGTCCGCAGCGCAGATCCCGCTTGACGTTGATGCCGGGGCCGAGCAGCACGCCCAACCCGGCGGCCTGCGCCTCGACGGCGAGCGCCGACCCGACGCGGCGGGCCAGCTCGGGATCCCAGCTCTGCGCCAACCCGACGGCCGGCGGGAAGCAGGTGGCCGGGTCGCTCGCGCCGAATCCGAGGTGGTCCCCCGCGCCCGACTGGTACCGGACGCCGTGCGGTCCGTCCGACATCGCCACCGCCTCGACACCCGGCGCTGACTTCGTCCGCCAGAAGGACGCGCCGCCCCCCAGGGCCGCCCTCCGATCGAGGTCGAGGCGTGACGTGTCGGCGGCAGCGGCTGAGTGAGTCATCGCCATCCGGTGTACCACCGGATTCGTCACACGGCTCCCCTGCTTCGAACGGCCCGCGGCGGGGCACTCTGCCGCGATGTCCACGAATTCCGAAGAACAGACCTCCTCGCCCCTGACGGACGACGCCAAGGCGATGCTGTCGAAGCCCAACCCCGCGGTCATCAGCACCGTCCGCAAGGACGGCCATCCCGTGTCGGCCGCCACCTGGTACCTGCTGCGCGGCGACCAGCTGCTGGTCAACATGGACGTCGGGCGCAAGCGGCTCGACCACATGCGCAGGGACCCGCGCATCTCGCTGACGGTGATCGACGGTGACGACTGGTACACCCACGTGACCGTCATCGGGCACGTCACCGAGATCTACGACGACGAGGGCCTCGCCGACATCGACGCGCTGTCGCGGCACTACCAGGGCAAGGAGTACCCCGACCGGGACCGGCCCCGGGTCAGCGCCCTGATCGCCGTCGACCGGGTCCACGGGTGGGGCGCGCAGAAGAACAACGATCAGCCCGATGGCCGGGGCTAGCCGGCGGTGACGTCGACCTCGACCGCGGCGGTCGGATTCCGGTCCGAACGCGGACCGGTCCTCATCTCGGTCATGCTGAGCACCGGGCTGGTGGCGATCGATGCGACGGTGCTCGCCACCGCGGTGCCCTCCATCGTCGGCGAACTCGGTGGCTTCAACCAGTTTCCGTGGCTGTTCTCGGCCTACCTGCTGGGCCAGGCCGTGACGACGCCCATCTACGCGAAGCTGTCGGACGTCTTCGGCCGCAAGTCGATCCTGCTGGTGGGCATCGGCGTGTTCCTCCTCGGCTCGATCCTGTGTGCGGTCGCGTGGAACATGCTCGCGCTGATCGTCTTCCGCGCCATCCAGGGCATCGGCGCCGGAGCCGTGCAGCCCACGGCGATGACCATCGTCGGCGACATCTACACGGTGGCGGAACGCGCGAGGGTGCAGGGGTATCTGGCGAGCGTGTGGGCCGTGTCGTCGGTCGTCGGGCCGATGCTGGGCGGCACGTTCTCGCAGCTGGGCATCTGGCGCGGGGTGTTCCTGATCAACATCCCGCTGTGCCTCGTCGCGGCGTGGATGTTCAACCGGCACTTCACCGAGAACGTCACGCGGGCGGATCGCAGCGTCGACGTCCTGGGCGCGCTGCTGCTGGCCACCGCCATGACGTCGCTGGTGCTGGCCATCCTCGGCGGCGGTCAGACCTGGGCGTGGACGTCCGCGCCGAGCATCACCGCGTTCGTGGTCGGCGCGGTCCTGCTCGGAGCCTTCTTCGTCGTCGAACGGCGGGCCCGCGAACCGATCCTGCCGATGTGGGTGTTCTCTCGGCGACTGCTGTGCGCGACCACGGTGGTCGCGCTCGGCGTGGGCGCCATCCTGATGGGCCTCACGTCGTACGTGCCGACGTACCTGGAGGGCGCGCTGCAGGTCACGCCGATCGTGGCCGGTCTCGCGCTCGCCGCGTTGACGCTGGGCTGGCCCGCGACGGCGGCGATCGCCGGAAGGTTCTACCTGCGATGGGGGTTCAAGCGGACCTCGATGCTGGGCGCCGTGCTGGTGATCGCGGGCGCCTCGGTGCTGGCCGCGACGGCGCACCGGCCGAACGTGGCGACGGTGGCGGTCGCGTGCTTCGTGATCGGCGGCGGCATGGGCCTGCTCGCCGTGCCGACGCTGATCGCCGCCCAGGCGAGCGTGGGCTGGAACGAGCGCGGCATCGTCACGGGTACCAACATGTTCGCCCGTTCGCTCGGAAGTGCGGTGGGCGTGGCCATCTTCGGCGCCATCGCCAACTCGATCTTCGGCTCCGGGGACGTCACGTCGCTGGGCCCGGCGCTGATCGAGGCGGGTTCGGCGGCGGTGTTCCTCGGCGTCCTGGTGGCGGCCGTCGCGACCGCGGCGGCCGTAGTCGCGATGCCGCGTACCCCACCCGCACCCGTCGCGGTGCCGCCCGAGCCGAACGCCGTCTGACGCCCAACGCACGCCACCCAGTCGCGAATCGCGACTGGGTGGCGGTGTTCTCGGTGCGGTGGCGGCTATGCCGCGGCGGTGGCGTGCTGCCGCTGCGGCTCACTGCGGTAGCGGCTCGGCGGGCCGCCGATCTTGCAGAGCCGCCAGATGAACTTGGCGACGGGATTCATGAGTCCGGTGTCGTGGCACAGCATCCGCACGTCGGCGAACATGTCACGCAGCATCGACTTCGACTCGGTCGATCCGAAGAAGAGATCCTTCTTCACCGACTTCGGGATGTCGTACTCCTTCCAGAAACTCCTGGGCGGCACCACGATCGCCTGGCACAGCAGACGCATGATCAGCGGCACGTAGAGCGACAGCGCGAACTTCTTCACCCGCCCCATTCCGGGCACCCGCTTGTGCAGGTACTCGTGGGCGAACGAGATGTGCCGGGCCTCCTCGGCCACGTGGATGGCCATCACCCGTTCCATGATGGGGTGCAGGTTCTTCCCCTCGCGCAACACGTTCTTCTGCGTGTGGTCGATCGGCTCCTCGCCGGCCAGCACCCCGAAGAAGAACGGGATGGGCAGCGGTCCCGCGACGAGCGGGATGAACGGCGCCACCCACTTCAGTACGCGCGGCATGCCGGGGACGTCCATGCCGATGGCGTTCACCATCTCCTGGAACATCATGGTGTGGTTGCACTCCTCCACCGACTCGTGGAGGCAGTAGCGGTACTCCGGTGAGCCGTTGGGCACCCAGAACGCGTAGTTGGTGAGGCCGCGGATCAGGATGATCTCGAACTGCAGGCCTACCTTGGCCACGTTCGCCTGACGCCACATCCCGATCTCGATCTGCCGCTGCACGGGCTGGGCCTGATACCAGGGGTGCCTGCCCAGCGGATCGGTGGACGGGAGGATCCACCGCGGGTCGTCCCCGGTGACGGCAAGCTCGATGGCGTGCCAGTCGATGTCCGTGTAGGGGTCGAAGTTCCGTCGCACCGAGCCCTCGGACAGCGTCGTCAACTTCTCGACGTACTCGGTGTCGTCGCCGACGTCCATGTTGCGACGCCAGCTCGTCATCCAGTTGAACAACTTCATGGGTACCTCCTTCGCATTCGACGATCGGCGTGTCCCGACCCCCAAACGGTACCGCAGGTACTGGATACTTGGACCGCGATCCAGCGAGGTGGCGAACGGCGCCCTCAGGCGTCCGCGCGGAAGATCTCCCGGATCCGGTCCGCGAGCGCGCTGCCGAGGTCGCGGTTGTTCTGCTCGGTGAAGTGGACCCCGTCGACGCCGTCGGTGGTGATCACCGACCCGGCGTCGACGAAGGGCACGCCCATGAAGGACGCGAGCGACTCGTAGACGTGGGCGAGCCGGGCCGACTTCTCCTGGGCACCCTCGAAGATGAGCTGGAACCACGGATGCGGCGTCTCCCCCAGCGCAGGCGGGGCGACGAGCAGGACGCCGGGTGCGGGGTACGACGTGCCCACCCCGCCGGCACTCGCGAGCACCTGCCCGATCAGGACGCTCGCACCGAGTCCGATGTCGGTGGGCGTGCGCCGGAAGTACGCCTTGGTGTCGTTGGTGCCCAGCATGAGGACCACCAGGTCGAGCGGCAGATGACTCGCCAGGCACGACGGGAGGTAGCTCGACCCGTTGAGCCGGGGATCGGCGGGATCGTCGAGGGTGGTGGTGCGGGCGCTGAGCCCCTCCTCGATCACCTCGAAGCCCTCGCCCAGGGTCGCGGCGAGGACGCCCGTCCACCGGACGTCGGGCGCGAACCGCTCGGTGGGCGCGCCGTCGGCGGACGGGATCCAACCCCAGGTCAGCGAGTCACCGAAGCACAGGATGCGGCGGACGGTCACGGGGACTCCTCAGACGTGGTCGGGGTTCATCGCTGACCCATTCATACGCCTCCGCGACGCCGCTGACGACTCCGCGGCCGCGACTCCGGATACATCTATGTGCTATGCATATTCGATGCCGCACTCCCCCTTCGATCGCCTCGTCGGGCGGTCAGGTGGCGCATCGTGCAGGTGACCACGGGGGCCGTCTCACCGCCGCGGGCGCGTAACGCGCTCGGGCTGATGTTCGACCCCGTGTTCGGTGCGCTGTTCTGGGGCAAGATGTTCGCCGTCGTCGCCGTGTGGACGCACGGCATCGTCGCGGCGATCGTCATGTACGACGCGACGCACTCGGCTCTCATGGTCGGCCTCGTCGGCGTCGTCCAGTTCGGGCCGCAGCTGGTCCTCACCCCGACCAGCGGCAAGTGGGCCGACACCGGCAATCCCGCGCGGCAGATCCTCCTCGGCAGAGTGCTGTGCATCCTGGGTTCGGGTCTGGTCGCGGCGTGGCTGTTCGTCGACCCGGATCTCGAGGGACTCGCGACCGCCGTTCCCATCCTCACCGGCTCGCTGTTCGTCGGCCTCGGCTTCGTGGTCGGCGGACCGGCCATGCAGTCGATCGTGCCGAACCTGATCCGCGACGGCGAGCTGTCGACGGCCATGGCGCTCAACAGCATTCCGATCACCATCGGACGCATCGTCGGACCGGCCGCGGGCGCGTACCTCGCCTCGCACCTCGGGCCCGCCGCCGCGTTCGCCACCGCAGCCGGTCTGCACCTGATCTTCGCGTTCTTCCTCGTCGCCGTGCGCTTCCCCGCACCGCCCGCGCGGCTCGCCACCACGGACTACCGCGTGCGCACCGCCGTCCTCTACGTCTGGCGCGACCGGCCGCTGCTGCTGGCACTCCTGGCCGTCGCGACGGTCGGCATCGCCTCGGACCCGTCGATCACCCTGGCACCGTCGCTCGCCGACTCGCTGGGCGGTGACAGCCGCCTGGTGGGCATGCTGTCGGCGGTGTTCGGCGTCGGGGCCGCCGTCGGGATGGGCACGCTGGCCCTGATGCGCGGACGGATGGCCTCGGCCAAGGTGTCGTGGATTGGGCTGGTTGGGCTCGCCGCCGGCAGCGCCGTGCTGGTCGCCGGGGTCACGCCCGCCATCGCCCTGACCGGCTTCGGGATCGCCGGCCTCGGCTTCGGCTGGGCCATGACCGGGCTGAGCACGGTGGTGCAGGAGCGCGCCCCCGAGGAGTTGCGCGGCCGCATCATGGCGCTCTGGCTGGTCGGCTTCGTCGGATCACGGCCGATCGCCGCCGCGGTGCTCGGCGGCGCCGCCGACCTCTTCAATGTCCAGGTGGCGTTCGCCGTGGCCGCCGTGCTGACCGTCGTGGTGGCGGTGATTTGCCGACCGTCCACGCTGACGGGGCCGCTGCCGGCGACGGCGGGCTGACGGACCGGAGTCAGTCCCCGGTGTCGGGGCCGGCGTCGAAACTCAGTGCGTGGGAGGAACTGCGGGTTCGGTCTCGAGTACGCGGCGGTTGAACAGGTACATGTATCCGAAGTACACCCCGCCGGCGACCACCAGGCCGATGACGATGAGCACCGAGACGGAGGCGTCCCCGGGTGTCACGAGGGCCACCAGCGCGATGATCACCCACACCAGAGCCGCGACGGCGACGGGTACCTCGAAGCGGCCGAGGCTGAACCCACCCTCCCTGCGCTCCAGGTTCTTTCGCACCGCCAGGTAGAGGATGACGATGCCGCCGTAGATCAGCGCCGGCAGGATCGTGGACCCGATGATGAGCTGTAGCAGCGCCTCACCCGGCAGCACGACCATCAGGATCAGACCGACCGCCAGGATCAGGACCGTGGCCGCCACCGGCGTCTGCGTCTTCGGGTTCACCCGCCGCATCAACGCATGCGCCGGGAACCGCTCGTCGCGCGCCATCGCGAACACCTGCCGGGAGCACGCGGCCATCACCACCATGCCGGCGCCGAACATCGCAAAGGCGAGTCCTGCCAGCAGGATCCGCTCGGCCACGGGTCCGAGCTGACTGCGGATGATCGCGGCCACAGGCGAGCCGCTGTTGGTCACCGCGGGCACGTCCTCGATGGCGACGGTGAGGGCGATCAGGAAGAGCAGGCCGAGCGCGCCGGCGGCGACCACCGACGCCACGATCGCGCGCGGCACGCTGCGGAACGGGTCCTTGGCCTCCTCGGCGAGGTTGGCCGCGGAGTCGAATCCGACCAGCGTGGTCAGCCCCATGATCATGCCGGCCATCAGCCCGCCACCGATCGCGAAGTAGTTCGGCTCGCCGGCGGCCAGGCCGCGCGACGTCAGGTTGTCGAGGTGTCCGCTGCCCGTGACGACGACGACGCCCAGCAGTCCGACGACGAGGATCACCACGATGGCGAGTTCGACGCCCACCGCGCTGGAGGTGAAGATGCCCAGCAGTCGGGTCGAGGCGATCACCAGCGCCGCCTGCACGACGAGGATCGCCACGGTCAGGAGCCGCGCCACGTCCTCGTCCTGCTGCATGCCCATCAGCGGCATGAACGCCTGGCTCGCCAGGGCGTTGTCCATCGCCACGACGGCGATCGCGAGGTACCAGAAGGTCAGCCACCCGAACAGCCAGCCGACCTTGGGGTTGGCGAGCCGCGACGCCCACTGGTAGGACGACCCGCTCAGCGCGATGCGGGCCGCGAACTGCGCCACCACCAGCGCCACCAGGGTCTGTCCGATCGAGGCGAGGATCCACAGCCAGATGCCGACAGGTCCCGCCGTCCCGAGGACCGCGTCGTACGTCGCGAAGATGCCCACGGCCACCGAGATGAACGCGAAGGACACCGCGAACACCTGGAACGACCCGAGCGTCCGCTTCAGCTCCGGTTCACCGCCGCCGCCGTCGTCCGCGATGGCGGGATCCGCCACGTTCTCCGCTGTCATCGCGCCGTCCGATCATCCGTACGAGGGTGACCGAAACCGGCCGTCAGTGATTGTGAGCCCTGCGACCGGGTGCGCGTTCCGTAATCGACTACTGCGATGTGCCCTCAACGCCGTCGCGCGCGCAGCACGAGGTCGTGCGTGTGCCCGCTGCCCGCACCTGCGGGGACGTCGCGTGGACGTCGCTCGTCCACCTCGACCACCCAGCCGTCGTCGAGCAGGGCGGCCACGTCGGCCGGCATCACGTAGTCGGCGGGGTCGAAGCCGTGCGCCTTTGCCGCCTCGACGTCGACGTCGGCGTGATGCACCACCAGCAGCGTCCCGCCGGGCGCCACGGCGCCGAGCAGGGCGCGTTCCGCGTCGTGGCCGGGGGTGGCGGCCAGCGCCGGGTACTGCGCCGAGACAAGGTCGAAGGCACCGGCGGTCAACTCGGCCTCCAGCAGACCCGCGTGGACGAAGTCGATCACCGTCGACAGGTCGCCCGCGCGACGTGCCGCACGTACGAGCGCCACCTGGGAGACGTCTAGGGCGGTCACGGTCCAGCCGCGGCCGGCCAGCCACACCGCGTCGGCTCCCTCACCGCATCCGACGTCGACGGCACGGCCCGGCGTCAGGTCGGCCACCTCGGCGACGAGCGCACCGTTGGGCCGGCCGCTGAACAACTGTTCCTCGCCGGAGTACCGCTCGTCCCATTCGGCGGCGTGATCCGGACGCGCAGATGAATTCGTCATGTCCGCAACACTTCCCGCCTACGGCGAGATGCGCAAAGCATATTGCCGATCTGGCAACCCGTCAGGGGGTGACGAGGAACTTCTCCCCCGTCGCGGCCTTCACGTAGGCCGTGAACGCCTCGGGCGCGAGCATCTCGGTCAGCGAGACCTCGCGGGTATAGCTGCTCGCGAACGTCGTGGTGAGTTCGTCGGCCACCCGCGTCCGGAGCCGGCCGATGGTCTCGGCGCCCGCGGTCTGCAGGAAGGGCGTCAGCAGCCACCCGCCGATGCCCCACGCCATGCCGAACCGCCTGTGCAGCACCGTCGGTCCGGTGTCGAGACCGCCGTACACGTACACCTGCTTGTGCACGGTCGATCCGTACCTCGAGTACTCCGCCGCCGTCTCGTTGGCGGCCTCCTCCATGCCGTTCAGGATCTGGCCCGCCAGCGTCCCACCGCCGATGGCGTCGAACGCGAGCGTCGCCGACGTCGCGACGAGCGCCTCCCGGAGGTCGGCTTGGAACGACGGCGCAGACGAATCGCAGACGTGGACCGCACCCAGTCCGCGCAGCAACTCCGCCTGCTCCGGCTTGCGGACGACGTTGACCAGCGGCACGCCGTCCGCGAGGCAGATCTTGACGAGCATCTGACCGAGATTGGACGCGGCGGCGGTGTGCACCAGTGCCGAATGTCCTTCGCGGCGCATGGTTTCGACCATGCCGAGCGCCGTCAGGGGGTTGACGAACGACGACGCGCCCTCCCGCGCCGTCGCGCCGTCGCGCAGCGGCAGGCAGGCCGCCGCGGCGACCACCCGGTACTGCGAGTACATCGCGCCGCCCGCGACGCCCACGGTCGTGCCGAGCAGCGCCTGCGCAGCGGCCGACGTACCCGCGGCCACCACGGTGCCCGCACCCTCGTTGCCCACGGGCAGCGACTGGTCGAGACGCGCCCGCAGGCCCGCGACTGCACCGTCGGGCAGCGGCGCGGTCACGACGGGCCGCTCCGGCGTGCCGGCTACCGTCGCGGCGGCCATGTCCGCGCCGGCGGTCAGCAGGCCCAGGTCCGAGGGGTTGATCGGTGCCGCCTCCACGCGCACCAGCACCTCGTCGGGTCCTGGGGCGGGTACCGGCACGTCGTGCAGTGAGAGTTCGAGCATTCCGTCCGACGTCACCAGTGACCGGAGTTCGAGCGCGGTATCGGGCAGGTCTGCGGTCATGGGCGATGCCTCGTTCCGTATCGGGGACTCACCATGACAGTGTGAACCCGCACCGTCGACCTGGAGGACATGCCCGTGCCCGCAGAGATCGCCATCCACTTCTTCCTGGAACTGGCCGTCATCCTCGCGGCGTGCCGCGTGGTGGGTCTGCTGGCACGCCGGGTCGGGCAACCGCAGGTGGTCGGCGAGATGATCGCCGGCGTCGTCCTCGGCCCGTCCCTGTTCGGCCTGTTCGCCCCCGAGGCGCAGCAGTGGATGTTCCCGGCGGGTCCGGCCAACACGGTGCTGTACACGATCGCCCAGATCGGCCTGGTCCTCTACATGTTCCTGATCGGGCTGAACTTCGACGTCAACCTGATCAGGCACCGCGTGGGCACCGCGGCCGCGGTGTCGTCCGCGGGCATCCTGGTGCCGCTCGCCCTGGGTGCCCTGATCGCCGCGCCGCTGCTGGCCGGCGGGATCTTCTTCGGCGAGAACGTCACGCTGGTCATGGCCATGCTGTTCCTCGGCGCCTCGATCGCGACCACCGCGTTCCCCATGCTCGCCCGCATCATCTTCGAGAAGCGGCTCACCGGAACGTCGTTGGGCACGCTCGCCCTGGCGTGCGGCGCCACCGACGACGCCATCTCCTGGTGCATCCTCGCCATCGTCCTGGCGCTCAACCGCAACGACCCGTCCACCGCCGTCCTCGCGATCGCCGGCGGCATCGCCTACACCCTCGTGGTCCTGACCATCGGCCGTCGTGCGCTGCGCGTGCTTGGCCCGATGACCGAGCGTCAGAACACCATCAGCGCACCGGTTCTCAGCACCGTCCTGCTGATCCTGATGCTGTGCGCCTGGTTCACCGACGTCATCGGCATCTACGCGATCTTCGGCGCATTCATCCTGGGCGTCGCCATGCCGTCGGGGTTCTTCGCCGAACGCTTCACCGCCACCGTCGAACCCATGACCACCACGTTCCTACTGCCCCTGTTCTTCGTCTACTCGGGACTCAACACCCAGATCGGCCTCGTCGACACCCCGGGACTCTGGGCACTGACGCTGGGACTGCTCGTCGTGTCGATCGCCGGCAAGGGCATCGCCTGCGCGGTGGCGGCGCGCCTGAACAAGGTCCCCACCCGCGAATCCATCGCACTCGGCGCCCTGATGAACGCCCGCGGTCTCATCGAACTCATCCTGCTCAACATCGGCCTGCAGGCGGGCATCATCACTCCCACGCTCTTCACCATCCTCGTCATCGTCGCGATCGTGACCACGCTGATGGCTTCGCCCATCTTCGAGTTCGTCTACGGACGCCACCGTCCTCCGGTGCCCCCGTCGGTTCCCGAGGCGGTGGACGCCGCGCCCGCGCCCCGGCCGTCCGACGTCGGTACCGCGGAGACGTAAGGAATCGGTCACACAATTGACGTCGACGGCACGTTCGGACGGATGCCGATCGGCGGACGTGCGAACTTGCCCGCCGGAGGACTCGCGGGTGGCCGTCGACGGGCGCTCGGCGCCCTCGTCTCCCCTGGCAGAGGCCCCGTGACGTGTTACTTTCGATTCTTAAGGACTTTTCGACCCGACTCGAGGGAAGGTGTCGCGTGGACGTGCACTCGCAACTGTCTCAGCTGAGCGTGGAGGCCCGCGAAGCCCTTGCGCGACGGATCAAGGACCGGCTCGCCACGGCCCCCGCCGCAGGCACCGCCGCGGGGACCGAGAACCCCGCCACGGACCACGACGTGAGCATCATCGGCGGTGGCGCCGCCGCCCTCACCCTCGCGCTCGAACTGCGGTCGGCACGTCCGCACACCCGGGTGCTGATCGTCGAACCGACCCCGCACCCCGTCGCCGAGATCACCCACACCGTCGGCGAGTCCACCGTCGAGGTGTCCGCGCACTACCTGCGCGACCGGCTGGGGATGGCCGATCACCTCCGCGACTCGCAGATCCGCAAGATGGGGCTGCGGATGTTCTTCTCCCGCGAGGGCAACACCGACATCACCCGACGCGTGGAACTCGGCAGCTCGACGTTCACCTCGCAGACCACGTATCAGATCGACCGCGGCAGGCTGGAGAACGAACTCCACCGGCGGTGCGTCGCAGCGGGTGTCGACATGATCGTCGGCAGGGTGCGGTCCATCGACGTCGGCGCAGGCGACACCCCGCACGGCCTGTCCATCCAGGGCGATGACGGCGTGACGCACACGACGGCGCGCTGGGTGGTCGACGCGTCCGGCCGGAACCGCACGCTGCCACGCGAACTCGACCTCAAGCGCGACAACGGCCACGCCTGCAATGCGGCGTGGTTCCGCGTCGGCGCCGAGATCAACGTCGGCGAGTGGAGCGACGACCCGGACTGGCACTCCCGCCTGGCCGAGGGCGACCGCTCCTTCTCCACCAATCACCTGATGGGCGAGGGTTACTGGGTGTGGCTCATCCGGCTCGCGTCCGGCGCCACCAGCGTCGGCATCGTCGCCGATCCCGCCTTCCACGCGTTCGACGGCTTCAACACCCTCGCCAAGGCGAAGGCGTGGCTCGCCGAGCACGAACCGCAGTGCGCGTCCGAGGTGGGGAGGTTCGACGACCTCATCATGGACTTCCGCGTGATGAAGCACTACAGCCACACCGTGACCAAGGCCTTCGACGGCGCCGACCGTTGGTGCGTGACCGGCGACGCCGGCGTGTTCCTGGACCCGCTGTACTCCTCGGGCCTGGACCTCGTCGCGATCGGCAACGGTCTGATCACCGACATGGTGGGCCGCGACCTCGACGGCCAGGACGTCGTCGCGCGAGCCGCGATCAGCGACTCGCTCTTCCGGTCGCTGACCGACATGTGGCTCAACATCTACCGCGACCAGTACGTGCTGATGGGCTCGCCGACGGTGATGTCGGCGAAGGTCATCTGGGACATCGCGTTCTACTGGGGCTTCGTCGGCTTCCTGTACAGCAACGACCGCTTCACCCGCGTCGCCGACGACCCGGCGTTCGTGCCGCACCTGCAGGGACTGATCGACCTCAGCAACCGCATGCAGGCGTTCTTCCGCGAGTGGGCCGCGGTCGAGGGCGCCGACACGTCGCCCGACTTCGTCGACCTGTACTCCCCTCTCGACTTCATGTACACGCTGCACCACGCCATGATCGGGACCTCCGAGGACTTCGACGACCAGTTCGACGCGAACGCCCGCCTGCTCCGGCAGGTCGCCGGGCAGATCATCGACGACGTGCTCGCCGACAAGTCCTCGAACTTCGCCGACGACGGCGCGATGGCGCGGGTGCAGGCCTGGCAGCGCGACACCCTAGTGGGAGAACTCCGCTCGATCTACCGTCGCGAGCAGTCGACCAACCCGATCAGCACGGAGTGGGTCCTCAGCGCCGCACCCGCCGTGTGACCGGTGACCCACCGTACGACCCGTGCCCCGGACCGTGGCCCGTCGCCGCCCGGGCACCCACTGACTCATCGGTGGATCGCGCGACGGATCATCGCCGAGTGCCGCACTATTGAGACGACGCCGTGAAGAAGAGGATGAAGGTGCCCGATAAGCAGGACCACGCAGGCCGCGAGCCGTTGGCGATCGTGGGAATCGGATGCCGCCTGCCCGGCGACGTGAGTTCGCCCGACGACTTCTGGGACCTGCTGCGCAGCGGGACCGATGCCACCCGCGTCGTCCCCGAGAGCCGCTGGAACTCCGCACGCTTCTACGATCCGAGCCCGAAGAAGGCCGGCAAGATGGTGACCCGTCGGGGCGGGTACCTGGCTGAGATCGACCAGTTCGACGCACAGTTCTTCGGGGTGTCGCCGCGCGAGGCCAACCTGCTCGACCCCCAGCAGCGTCTTCTGCTGCAGACCACGTGGGAAGCGTTGGAGGACGGCGGAATTCCCGCGTCGGCGCTGGAGGGCACCGAGGTGGGCGTCTTCATCGGCGGGTTCACCCTCGACTACCAGCTGCTGCAGAACCAGGGCACCACCAGTCGCTACCGCTTCAAGACCCATTCCGCCACCGGGATGATGATGACGATGCTGGCGAATCGCATCTCGTATGCGTTCGACCTCCGCGGACCGTCCATGTCGATCGACACGGCGTGCTCCAGTTCCCTCGTCGCGGTTCACCTCGCGGCGCAGAGCATCTGGAACGGGGAGTGCGATCTCGCTCTCGCCGGCGGCGTCAACGTCATCGTCGGGCCGAACACCGCCATCGCGGAGTCCAAGAGCGGGTTCCTCAGTCCCGACGGGCGGTGCAAGGCATTCGACGAGTCCGCCGACGGCTACGCGCGCGGCGAGGGCGGCGCGATCGTCGTCATCAAGCCCCTGGCCGCGGCGGTGGCCGACGGCGACCGCATCTACGCCCAGGTGCTGGGCTCGGCGGTCACGCAGGACGGTCACACCGACGGCATCACCGTGCCCAGTGAGGACGCGCAGCGGTCGGCCATCACCACGGCACTGCGGCGCGCCGCCGTCCAGCCGAACGAGGTCGGCTACGTGGAGGCGCACGGCACGGGCACCCCGGTCGGCGATCCGATCGAGATGCGTGCGCTGGCAGGCGCACTCGCGTCGGACCGCCCGACGTCCGAGCCGCTGCTCATCGGGTCGGTGAAGACCAACATCGGCCACCTCGAGGCGGGTGCCGGCGTCGCCGGACTCATCAAGACGGCGCTGGTGCTCAAGCACGGCTACGTCCCGGCCAACCTGCACTTCGACAATCCGACCGCCGTGTTCGCCGACCTCAACGTCGACGTCCCACGCACCGGACGTCCGTTCCCCGCCGGCCCGCGGCGGATCGCGGGGGTCAACTCGTTCGGCTTCGGCGGCACCAATGCCCACGTCGTCCTGGCCGAGCCGCCCGCGCCGGTCGAGTCGCGGGCGCGCGACCAGGCGCCGCCGGCGACGCCCACGGTGCTGCCGATCTCGGCGCGCAGCGAGGACGCGCTGCTCGCGGTGGCCCACGACCTGGCGGAGCACGTCCGGGCACACCCCGAGACGACGCTGGCCGACCTCGGCTACAACCTCGGTCAGCGCCGGTCGCACCTCTCCTACCGCCGGGCGTTCGTCGTCGACGACCTCGACGACGCCAGGGAGCAGCTCGAGGCACTCGCCGCCGGCGGCGGTCAGGTGTCCGCGGGCCGGACGTCCGCGACCGCGCCCAAGCTGGCCTTCGTGTGCACCGGCATGGGCCCGCAGTGGTGGCGGATGTGCCGCGACCTGCTCGACGTCTACCCCACCTTCGCCGAGACGATCACCGCCTGCGACCGCGAACTCTCCCGCTACGCCGACTGGTCGCTGCTCGAGGAACTCCGCCGCGACGAGTCCGACTCCCGCATGGGCGACACCGAGATCGCGCAACCCGCCAACTTCGCCGTGCAGGTGGCGCTCGCGGCGCAGCTGCGCGAATTTGGCATCACCCCCGACGCGGTGGTCGGGCACAGCGCGGGCGAGGTCGCCGCGCACCATCTCGCCGGCCTGCTGACCTTCGAGCAGGCCGTCCACGTCATCTACCACCGGAGCCGGCTGCAACAGCGGACGACCGGTCTGGGCCGCATGCTCGCCGTGGGCGTCAGCGCCGAAAGGCTGATGCAGACGGTCGATTCGGCGGTGCTGGCCGAATTCGGCCGACGGGTGTCGGTGGCCGCCATCAACAGCCCGTCCGCCGTGACGGTCGCGGGCGACGGCGAGGTCCTCGACGAGATCGCCCGCCAGCTCACCGAGGCCGACGTCTTCACCCGGTTCCTCTCCGTCGCGGTGCCGTACCACACCCACTACATGGACGCCGTGAAGGACGATCTCCTCGCCGCGTTCGAGGGGCTGTCGTCGGCGACGGCCACCATCCCGCTGTACTCGACCGTGACCGGCGAGCAGCTGTCCGCATACTCCGCCGGTGCGGCCTACTGGTGGCAGAACACCCGCGCCACAGTGCTCTTCGAGCCCGCGGCCCGCCGGATGCTCGACGACGGCTACACCCACTTCGTCGAACTGGGCCCGCACCCGGTGTTGGCGTCGTCGCTGCTGGAGGTCGCCGGCACCCGGGCGGTGTCGGTGCTCGCCACCCAGCGCCGCAGCGAGGACGACGTCCGCACCCTGCTCGAATGCGTCGGTGCGCTGCACGGCAACGGGATCGACGTGTCGTGGGAGGGCCTCACTCCCCGACGCGGGGCCGTTCCGGTCCGGCTGCCCTCCTACCCGTGGCAGGCCAAGCGCTTCTGGAACGAGCCGCCCGAGGCCGCCGAGGACCTGCACTACGACCCGGTGCACCCGCTGCTGGGGCAGCCGGTCAGCGCCGTACACCCCACGTGGGAGGGCGAACTCAGTGTCGCCACCAGCCCGTTCCTGGCCGATCACCAGGTGCAGGGCGCGGTCGTGGTGCCCGGCGCGGTGTTCGTCGAGATGGCGATGGCGGCGGCCACCGAACACTACGGAACACCCTGCAGCGTCGACGATCTGGTGCTGCATCGCGCACTGATCATCGACGACGCCTGCGATCCCCTGGTACGGACCACGCTCGACGAGGAGCGCGGGACGCTGGAGTTCGCCGCGTTCACCGCGACCGGCGACGGCGACTTCCGGTGGACGCTGACCGCGACGGCCGAACTCAACACCCTGCCGCCGGTGCCCGCGCACCGCCACGGCGCACGGGATGCGGCGTCCGCCACCGTGCTGCCCGGCGACGACTTCTACGCCCGCACGACAGAGATCGGCTTCGGCTACGGCGACGCCTTCCGAGCCGTCACAAGCATCGCCGCGGACGGCGAGTCGGCGGTCGCCGAGATCACCGTCCCCGCAGCGATAGTCGACGAACTCGACGGCTACCACTTCCATCCGGCGCTGGTGGACAGCGCGTTCCAGACGTTGTTCGGCACGCGCTTCGCCGGCGACGACGGGGACGCGACGTATCTGCCGACGAAGATCCGGCACTGCGCCGTCTACGGTCCGCCCGAGAAGACCATGACCGTGCACGTACGCGTCGTCTCCACCACCGCCGAGGAGATCGAGAGCGACATCGCCGTCGTCAACGCCCTCGGCGAACCGCTGGCCGTGTTCGACGGCTTCACCGTGCAGTCCCTGCGCGCCTCGTCGGCCATGTCGACCGAACGCATCGACAAGGGCCTCTACGAGATGCAGTGGATCGCCGCGCCCGCCGGTCCGAACGGCGAGACCGCCGACGCCACGACAGATCGCGTCTGGCTCGTGCTCGCCGACGACACCGGCATCGGCGCACGCGTCGCCGAAGAGCTGCGCGGCCGGGGCCACCGCGCCCACGAGGTGGCCCACGGTGCGGTCGACGCGCTCGTCGAGACAGCGTCGGGCTACACCATCGACGCCGCCCGGCCCGAGCAGTTCCGCGGGCTCCTCGAGGCGCACGTCGCCCGCGAGGGTGACCTCGCCGGCATCGTCGACTGCTGGCCCCTCGACATCCCCGCCGACGGCGCGGACAACGCCACCGGTCACCGGCTGGGGGTCTTCGCGATCCTGCACCTCGCCAACGCAATCGCCGAACTCGACACCGCCACTCCGCGATTGCATCTGGTCACGGCGAACGCACAACCGGCGCTCGGCACCGAGCGCCTCGCCGTCGACCAGTCCGCCATCTGGGGACTGGGGCGCGTCATCGGTCACCAGGAGTTCGCCGCCAACTGGGGCGGTCTGATCGACGTCGACGCCGCGGAGGATCACGCGTCCGCCGCCGCGCGCATCCGTGCACACCTCCTCGACGGTGACGCCGAGGACCAGGTGGCGTTCCGCGGCGACGCGTCGCTGGTACCGCGGCTGCGCCCGTGCGAGGGTCTGACGAAGCCCTTCCCGACGAAGCTGTCGCCCAGCGCGACCTACGTCGTGACGGGCGGCGCGGGCGCGCTGGGCAACACCGTGGCCGCCTATCTGGCCGATCGCGGGGCGCGCCACATCACGCTGCTGAGCCGCCGCGAGATGCCACCCCGGGCGCAGTGGCCGGACCTCGACGCCGAGCACCCCCACTTCCGCACGGTCGAGACGATCCGGCGGATCGAGCGTTCCGGCGCCGAGATCGCCTGTGTGAGCGTCGACGTCACCGATGCCGGTCGGGTGCGGGCATGGCTGGACGACCACGAGCGCTCCGGCGGTCGGCCGATCCGCGGCATCGTGCACTCGGCGGGCTCCGTCGACGACCGACTGCTGGTGAACACGAGCGAAGCGGCGTTCGCGGCGGTCATGGCCCCCAAGGTCACCGGCACCCGGGTTCTGCACGAGGCGTTCCTGGGACACGACCTGCAGTTCTTCGTGATGTTCGGATCCGCGGGTTCGGTGGTCGCGTCGCCCGGCCAGGGCAACTACGCGGCCGCCAACGCCTTCCTCGACGCGTTCGCGCACCATCGCCGCTCCCAGGGGCTGCCCGCCCTCACGATCGGGTGGGGTCCGTGGTCGGTCGGGATGGTCGAGGAACTCAAGCTCGAGCGGATCTACGCCCAGCGCGGCATCGAGTTGATCACGCCGTCGGCGGGGTCACGCATCCTCGACCGGCT
Organism: Mycobacterium sp. PTI7; assembly: GCF_056679845.1. Classification (NCBI taxonomy): domain Bacteria; kingdom Bacillati; phylum Actinomycetota; class Actinomycetes; order Mycobacteriales; family Mycobacteriaceae; genus Mycobacterium; species Mycobacterium sp. PTI7. The sequence goes on along the minus strand of NZ_CM155252.1, from coordinate 776,354 downwards.
CATCGCCCAGAAGAAGGCGACGGTCGTCGCGATCACCGCCGACTGGGGGCGGGCCCGGCAGATGGGGCTCGCGGGCCAACTGCCACCGATGTTCTCCGACCTCGAGGAACTCGAGAGTTCGGTCAGCGGAACGGAATCCGGTTCGTCGGTGCTCGACGTGCTCGCCGAGACCCCGGAAGCCGACCGGCTCGCCGTGGTCACCGACCGGGTGCGGCGGAGCGTGGCGGCGATCTTCGACTGCGTCGTCGACGACGTCGCCACCGACGAGACCCTCGACGCGATCGGTCTCGACTCCCTGATGGCCATGGAGTTCCGGGTGCGCATCAACGCCACCTTCGCCATCGACATCCCGGTGCTGGAGATCCTCAAGGGCGTGAGCGTCGACTCCCTGTCCGACCGGGTACTGGCCGACCTCCGGCTCCCCCGGGCGGACGGGACGGTGGTGGACACGCCCGTCGAGACCGTCGAGGACGCCGGTCCGACCGACGACGTCGACCGGTTGGTGGCGGACATGTCGGACGACGAATTGCGGGCGCTCCTGGCCGAACTCGAGGCAGACGGGTCTTGACGAACGGAGTCCCGAAGCCCGCCGTGCACGTGCGCGGGCTGTCGAAGGCGTACGGCCGGCTGCAGGCCGTCCGCGAACTGGACCTCGACGTCGACTACGGCGAGGTGGTGGCGATCCTCGGGCCCAACGGCGCAGGCAAGTCGACCACGATCGAGATCCTCGAGGGGCACCGCAAGCGCGACTCGGGACACGTCCGCGTGCTGGGTGACGATCCCGGCACCGCGGGCAGGACGTGGCGCGCCAAGATCGGCATCGTGCTGCAGGAGGCCAGCGACTTCGGGATGCTCACGGTCAGCGAGACCGTGCGGATGTTCGCCGAGTGCTACGCCGAGTCGCGCGCGCCCGCGGACGTCCTCGAGATGGTCGGCCTGGGCCTCACGTCCGGGTCGAAGGTGCGGACGCTGTCCGGTGGGCAGCGACGCCGGCTCGACGTCGCCCTCGGCATCATCGCCATGCCGGAACTGCTGTTCCTGGACGAGCCCACCACGGGATTCGATCCCGAGGCGAGGCGGCAGTTCTGGGACCTGATCCGGCTGCTGGCCCGCGACGGCACCACCATCGTGCTGACCACGCACTACCTGGAGGAGGCGGCGGCGCTGGCCGACCGCGTCGCCGTCATCGCCAAGGGCCGGGTGGTGGCGGTGGACTCGCCGGGACGCCTGACGGCGCACGCCACGTCGGCGGCCACGGTCCGGTGGGTCGAGGACGGCCGGGTGCACGTCGAGATGACCGAGCATCCCACCGAGCTGATCCGCCGGCGGTCGATGGACGGGGTGGAGCTGACCGAACTCACCGTCACCCGGCCCACGCTGGAAGACGCCTACCTGCAGTTGATCGGGATCGCCTGATGGCGACCGAGCCCGTCGACCGCGCCGCGCGGCCCCGGCACCGCGCGCCCTCGACCACCAGGGCGCTGCCGTCGCCGCTGCGCATCGGATTGTCGCGCGTGGTGCCGGAACTCAAGATGTTCTACCGGCGGCCCGAGCAGCTGGTGCTCACGTTCTCGATGCCGGCGATCATCTGCATCCTGCTGGGGTCGATCTTCTCGGCGAAGCTGCCGAACACCGACACCAGCACCGGCGCGGTGATCGCGGCGAGCATGCTCGCCTACGGCGTCCTCTCCACGTCGTTCATCAATCTCGGTATCAGCGTCGCCGCAGACCGCGACACCGGTGCTCTCCGGCGACTGCGCGGGACGCCGGCGACCGCGACGTCGTACTTCGTCGGGAAGATCGCCCTGGTCGCGATCGCGAGCCTGGCCGAGGCGATCATCCTGCTCGTGGTCGGGGTGTCGATCTTCGACCTGCGGCTCCCCACCGGCGGCGAATGGTGGACTCTCGCATGGGTCTTCGCACTCGGGATCACGAGTTGCTCGCTGCTGGGCATCTTCATCAGCAACTTCGCCGCCAACGCGGTGTCCGCGGCCGTCATGACCAACGGTCCGGCGGTGGGTCTGCAGTTCGTGTCCGGCACGTACGTGCCGCTGATGGTGCTGCCGGCGTGGATGCTCGCCATCGGGTCGGTCTTCCCGGTGAAGTGGATGGCGCAGGGCTTCCGGTCGGTGCTGCTGCCACCGGAGATGGTGGTGTTCGAACCGGCGGGCTCGTGGGAACACGGTCGGATCTTCCTGGTCCTTGCCGCCTGGAGCATCGTCGGGCTCGTCTGTTGTCTGAGGGTGTTCCGCTGGTCGGACAAGCGGTGACCGCGACGAGCATCGCCGTCGCCGAGTTCAAAGTGGCCGATCCCGCCGATGCCTGGGCGGCGGCCGGCTTCACGGTCGGTCCCGACGACGTCTGCCGGGTCGGCCGCGTCGGCATCCGGCTCGTCGGCCGCGACCGGGGTGTCGGCATCGTGGGATGGTCGCTGCGCGGGCTGCCCGACGGTTGGGGCGACGACCTCGACGGCATCCCGACGGCGACGACGGACGCCGTCGTCGGGACACCGGCGCCGGCGCACGCCAACGGCATCGTCGCGATCGACCACGTCGTCCTGCTGACCCCCGACCTCGGCCGGACGGTGGCCGCACTGGCCGCGGCCGGTGCGGTACCGCGCCGCGAACGGGACGGTCGGCTCGGCGGGCGGCCGATGCGGCAGGTCTTCTTCCGGTTCGGCGAGGTGATCGTCGAGGTGGTCGGCTCGCCCGAGGAGTCGAACCCTGGCCCGGCCACGCTGTGGGGCCTCACCTACGTGGTCGACGACGTCGACGCCTCCGCGGCGCTGTTCGGCGACCGCGCGTCGCCGGTCAAGGACGCGGTGCAACCGGGACGCCGGATCACCACCCTGCGGCATCGGGACCTCGGGCTGTCGGTGCGGACGGCACTGATCTCGCCCCACCCGCGGTCCTCCACCGCACCCGCGAGTCGGTGAGCCGGACGGCTCGCAAGCGGGCCTATCCTCGTCGGTCATGAGCGATTCCATCGACGACGTGGTGGTGATCCACACCGACGGTGGCTGCAGGCCCAATCCCGGTCCCGGCGGCTGGGGTGCGGTGCTGCGCATGCGCGAGCACGTACGCGAGATGTCCGGCGGCGAGCCCACCTCGACGAGCAACAACCGGATGGAGTTGACCGCGCCCATCATGGCGCTGGAGGCGCTCACCCGACCGGTGACCGTGCACCTATACACCGACAGCACCTACGTCCGGAACGGCATCACCAAGTGGGTGCTCGGCTGGGAGCGCAACGGTTGGATGACCTCCGCGAAGCAACCCGTCAAGAACGTCGACCTGTGGCAGCGGCTCCAGGCCGCGTGCGTCCGGCACCAGGTGGAGTGGTTCTGGGTCAAGGGTCACGCCGGCGTCCCCGACAACGAGCTGGCCGACGAGTTGGCCACCCGCGGCCTCCAGGAAGCGGTCCTCGCAGCGCGTCTGCCCTAGTCAGACCGTTGTGTGACCGAGGGCACAGCCGTCGTCGGTTCGGTTTCTCCGCCCGGCACCGTCAACATTTCCATGCGCGCAATGGACGGCGAGTCTCTCGACTCCGAAGCGACCTTGCTCGAGTACCTGGACGTCATCCCCGCCCGCATGCTGCTCGACCGGTTGCACCTGCCGGTCCTCGCGGTCGGGCCCGGGGGCGACATCCTGTACGTGAACGCCGCCTTCGCCGAGATGGTGGGCACCCTCTCCGGCCTCGAGGGCAGGCAGGTGAGCAGCCTGTTCGCCTCGTCGGACGACGGGCAACCGAACGGCGCCACCGTGCTGCGGGACATGGCGGGACGGATCACCACCTGGCGCCACCGCGACGGCTACGAGGTCTACGCGGCGGTGTCCCGGCCCCTGACGGACGGACGCGGTGGCGAGGAACTCCTGCTCGTCCTCGACGACGTCACCGAGTCGGAGTGGCTGCACGGCATGTGACGGTCACTCGTCGCCGCGTCGCTCGACCTCGGCGAGGATGTGCTGCGCGACGTCGCGCAACTTGACGTTCTCGCGCTGCGACCGATCGACCATCCGCGCGAACGCCTCGTCCGCGGTGCCCCCGTAGAGCGTGCGCAGCACGCCCTTGGCCTGATCGATGTCCGTGCGGGAGACCAGCGCGACCTCGAGCTGCCCCACCGTGTCCCGCAGCCGCTGCCAGCGCCGCGCCTCGGCGATGGCCCGTGCGGCCGCCCCGGTGTACAGGCCCATGATCTTCTCGTCGAACACGTCGAAGGCCTCCGTGGAGCGACTGTAGGCGTTGAGCGAACCCACGAGTTCGTCGTCGTCGCCCGTCGTGGACGGGATGATCAGCGGTATCGACAGGGTCGCCTGCACGCCGGCCGCGCGGGCGGCCTCGACGAACTCCGGCCACCGCTGACCGTCCGACCCCATCGTCACCCGAACCGGCAGGCGGGTCGTGGCAGCCTCGAGGCAGGGACCGCGACCGGAGTCGTACTGCTCCTGGTCGAGGGCGACGACCTCGTCGCTCGTGGATGCGGCCGTGCGTACGGGCGCGTCACGGAGTTCGGTGACCGACACCGCATCCGCGTCGGCTACCGCGCGCACGGCGTTGAGGGCCACCTTCTGGAGCACGTCATCCAGTGACTCCTCCGCGGTGAGAAGCGTGTTCAGAGATCTGATCGCCTCCGCCGCAGCATCCAAGCGGACCAAGAGGTCCGGCCGTTCGACGCTCAAGCGCAAGTCCTTCCGCACAGCACTGAAGACGAGGATATCGACCGACTGATCGGATCGACGAAGGAAACGGGCGCGTGTGACTAGACGCCGAGTTGTTATTTTTATATCCACTACTGGACGATCTGTCCACTTCCCCTTTGGGTCACACCGTCGCGGCCACGAGGTGCGAACGGGCCAGCCGCACGAAGTCGGCGACGAGCGGATTCGCATCGCCGACCCGGGCTGCGACCAGGACCCGGCTGGGCGGGAACCCCTCCACCGGCACCGCCGTCAGATCGGCCCGCAGGGAACTGCGCCGATCACCGGCCGGCAGCACCGCCAGCGCCTGACCGCTCGCGACCAGTTCGAGCCTGTCCTCGAAGCTCTCGCCCGTCGGACCCGCCGAACCGGCATCGAGGTCACCGCCGTCGACCGGGTACATCGCGCGCGCACCGCCGTGCGGGCACACGAAGTCCTCGCCCGCGAAGTCCGCGGGTGACACCGAGGCGCGGCGGGACAGCCGATGGTCGACCGGCATGACCAGCACGCGCGGTTCCTCGTAGAGGACGGTCACGCCGACACCGTCCGCCGGCTCGGGGAGCGGATCCCGGGCGACCAGGACGTCCACCGTGTTCGCAGCAAAGGCCGACGCGTCGAGGCAGTCGAGGTGTCGCGTGCCGATCCGGGCCCCGGGATGCCGACGGCGCAGCTCGAGCACGGCCGGGGTGACGACGAGATCCTCGACGTAGCCGATGACGATGCTGCCGGCCGGTGCGTGCGCGCGGGCGGTCTGCGCCGCGCGCCGCGCCGCCCGCAGCAGCGCCTGCGCCTCGGGAAGGAATGCCGCGCCCGCCGCGGTGAGCCAGGTGCCCTGCGGGGTGCGGTCCAGCAGGCGGACGCCGAGCCTGCCCTCGAGGCGCTGGATCTGGCGGCTCAGCGAGGGTTGCGCGACGTGGAGTTCGGCCGCCGCCCGCCCGAAGTTCCCGTGCTCGGCCACCGCCGTGAAGTACCGCACCAGCCGAAGCTCCAGGTCGGTTCCGAGGTCGTTCACCCCGGGTCCAACCCGACCCGCGACCGACGGTATTCCGTGGCGCGCGTCGTCATGCCGTTTCGGCATGACGGGGTGCCGAACGGGTCTTGGACAGCCGGGCCGCGGCGTCGAAGACTCGGGGCATGGACCTAGACGACGAAAAGCGTAGGTACGCAGACAAGAACGTGGTGATCACCGGTGGCAGCAGCGGGCTCGGGCTCGCCGCGGCGCGGTTCCTGGCCGACCGCGGCGCGCGGGTGATGGTGACCGGCCGGACGCGCGAGACGCTCGATGACGCCGCGCGGCTGCTCGGCGAGCGCGGCCTCGCGGTCCGAAGCGACGCGAGTTCGCTCTCGGACGTCGACGCACTGGCCGAGCGGGTCCGGGCCGAGTTCGGCACCGTGCACGCGCTGGTGGTCAATGCGGGCATCGGGAGCTTCGATCCCTTCGACGAGGTGACCGAGGAGACCTTCGACCGGGTGTTCGCCATCAACGTCAAGGGCCCGTTCTTCACCGTCCAGCGGTTGGCGCCGCTGCTCGCCGACGGCGGCGGCGTGGTGCTGACGACGTCGACCGCGAACCGGACGGGCTGGGAGCGGCTCAGCGTCTACTCGGCCAGCAAGGCGGCCCTGCGGTCGATGGCCCGCACCCTCAGCCGCGAGCTGCTGCCCCGCGGCATCCGGGTCAACGCGATCAGTCCGGGCTCCATCGACACCGGCAAGTTGGAGAAGGAGGTGCCCGAGCGGGCAGCCCAGCTGAAGGCCGACTTCACGGCGAGCAACCCGATGCACCGCTTCGGACGCCCCGAGGAATTCGCGCCCGCCGTGGCGTTCCTCGCCTTCGACGCGACGTTCGTCGCCGGCATCGAGATGGTGGTGGACGGTGGCGACTCCCAACTCTGATCAGCAACGGCGAGAGGACGATTCGATGATGCGCTACGAGGGCAAGCGGGCCGTCGTGACCGGCGGGACGAGCGGCATCGGCCTCGCCACCGCGAAGCTCCTCGCCGACGGCGGGGCCCGCGTCATGGTCACCGGACGGACTCCCAGGTCGCTGGACGCGGCGCGCGCCACGCTCGGTGCGGGTGCGCTCGTCGAGCACAGCGACGCCGTCTCCGGCATCGACGCACTCGTCGACCGGGCGTCCGCCGAACTCGGCGGTGTCGATTTGCTCGTGCTCAACGCGGGCGGCACCCTGGCGACAGCCATCGAGGACACCACCGAGACGCAGTACGACGAGTTGTTCGCACTGAACACCAGGGCGCCCTTCTTCACGCTGCAGAAGTTCCTGCCCCTGATGCCGCCCGGCAGTTCGGCGGTGCTCGTCACCTCCGTGTCCGGCGTCAAGGGCATCGCGTCGACCAGCGTCTACTCTGCGACCAAGGCCGCCCTGCGATCGCTGACGCGCACCTTCGCGCGCGAGCTGATCGACCGGGGCATCCGGGTGAACGCCGTCTCCCCCGGACCCGTCGACACCGGCATCCTCGAACGGACGATGCCGCCCGACGCGGCCCGCGAGTTCCTCGACCGGATGAAGGCCGATAATCCGATGCACCGGCTGGGCGACCCGGCGGAGATCGCCCCGGCCATCGCCTTTCTCGGCTTCGACGCGACGTACACCACGGGCGCCGAACTCAGCGTCGACGGCGGGGCGTCGCAGTTGTGAGCACAGGTTTCGCGCGAACCGTTGAACCGAGCAGGGTGATTGGCTTACTCTCCGAAATGAGAACGCCGTTCTCCACGGGTTGAGCCGACGTTCGGCGATCTCCACTCCACGTCGTCCGAGGGAACCGATGAACACGTTGCGCGTCATTCAGTGGACCACCGGCAAGGTCGGAAAGCTCAGCCTGCGCGGCATTCTCGACGACCCACGTCTCGAACTCGTCGGCGTCTTCGCGTACTCGGCGGACAAGGCGGGTACCGATGCGGGCTCCCTGTGCGGCAGACCCGCCACCGGTGTCCTCGCGACGACCGACGTCGACGAACTCATCGCCCTGGGTGCCGACACCGTGCTGTACACACCGTTCCTGGCCGACGTGGACCATGTCGTGCGGTTGCTCGAGAGCGGGCTCGACGTCATCAGCACGAACCTCTTCCTGAACGTGGGCGGCATCCAGGGCGACACGGCGGAGAGGCTGGCCACCGCATGTCGGCAGGGCAACAGCTCGCTCTACGTCACGGGCATCAACCCGGGCTGGATCAACACGGTGGTGACGGCGTTGACCGCCGTCTGTCGCGACGTCCAGAAGATCTCCATCGTCGAGTCGGCGGACGTCTCGGTGTACGAGTCGGCCGAGACCTGGCAGGCGCTGGGGATGGGGCTGCCCGAGGCGACACCCGAGGTCGCCGACCTGGCGAAGTTCGGGTTCGGCACCTTCGCCGACTCCGTGCAGCGCATGGCCGTGGCCATGGGCTACGAGGTCGACGAGATGGAGTTCGTCATCGACCACCAGACCACCTCGGAGAGAGTCGATCTCGGGTGGTTCTGCATGGAGAAGGACACCATCGCGGCCATCCGCGGCGGGTGGAATGCCAAGGTGCGGGGCCACACGGTGATCGAATCCCGCGTCGCGTGGTACCTCACGAAGAAGCTCAACGGTGACTGGGTGTTCGACGACGATCACTACAACGTGGTGATCACGGGCGAGCCCGACGTCCACACCCGCATCCGCTTCATTCCGCCGGAGCACTGGGGCAACCACGAGTGGGACACGATGACGGCCATGCCCGCGGTCAGCGCGGCCCTCGACGTCGCCCGCGCCCCCGCCGGCATACTCACGCTCGGCGACGTCGGCCTGCCGCGCGCGCCGGCAGGCCTCTGGCGATCGAACCGCGCCGGTACGACCGCGTCGTAGTTAGGCGCCGACCCCTGCCGGGTAGACCCACGGCATGTCAGAAGCGACCTGGAACGTACAGATCGGCGAGTCGGACGACCCCACCACCGAGGGCGTCCCGCCGGTCCCGACGACCGTCTATCAGGGCGACGAAGCGGGTGCCCGGACCGCGTACGCCGATCAGACGTCGACGGCGTCGGACCGGAACCTCCGGTACGTGATGCTCCGCAACGTCGGCGAGGTGGTCGAGTGCTGGGGTACGCCGCCCGCGGTCGCCTGACCTCGGTCGCCACCATCACCTGACTTGCGTCCACTATACTCAGGTGCCTAGTGTCTGGGTACAGGCAAACACGGCCGGACGGCCGTGACACGGGCTCAGGAGATGGCGTGACCGCTGACATGCAGGCTGGCCACGCTCGTCGCCCGACGAGCGAGAGGCCGGGCGCGGTCCTGGTGATTACGTCGTCGGCGGCGTTCCTGGCGACCCTCGACCTGTTCATCGTCAACATCGCCTTCCCCGCCATCAGCGCCGACTTCCCGACGTCCGACTTCGGCCAGATGTCCTGGGTGCTCAACGGTTACACCGTCGTCTTCGCCGCGGTCCTCGCTCTGGCCGGCCGCCTCGCCGACCGCTACGGCCACCGCAGGGTGTTCCTCATCGGGCTGGCGGTCTTCACCGCCGCATCGGCGGCTTGCGCGCTGGCGCCCAGCCTGTGGGCACTGGTGGCCGCCAGGACCGTGCAGGGCGTCGGGGCGGCGCTCATCACCCCCACCTCGCTGTCGCTGCTCCTGAACGCCTGGCCGGCGGAACGGCGCGCCAAGGCCGTCGGCACGTGGGCGTCGGTGGGCGCCGTCGCAGCGGCACTCGGACCGCCGCTGGGCGGTCTGCTGGTCGCCGCGGGTTGGCAATGGGTGTTCCTGGTCAACGTTCCGATCGGCATCGTCACCATGGTCGCGGCGGTCCGCATCCTCCGCGAATCCGACGCCACGCCGATCGGACGACCCGACCTGCTCGGTGCCGGGTTCCTGGTGCTCGGAGTCGGTGCGCTGGCCTACGCACTCGTCGAGGTTCCCGAGCGAGGCTGGGACGCAACGGTGGTGGCCGTCTCGCTGGCCGTGTCCGCGGTGGGCCTGACCGCGGTCGTCATCCGCTCGCGCCGCCACCCGGTGCCCGCGCTGGACCTCGAGGTGCTGCGCGTGCCGGAGTTCGCACTGGCCACCGTCATGATGCTGACGTTCTCGTGCGGCTTCGCCGGCATGCTCCTGGTGAACGTGCTGTACCTGACCTCCACCTGGGGTTGGTCGGCTCAGGCGGCCGGCCTCGGCCTCGCTGCCGGTCCCGCCGTCGTCGTGGTCGTCGCCCGACTGGCCAATCGCGTGTCGGCCCGGCTGGGCATCGGAGCCGTCGCCACCCTGGGCGCGCTGAGCTTCATGGCCGGCGCGCTCTGGTGGCTGTGGCGGCTGGGACCGTCGGAGAACTATGTCGGCGGCCTGCTGCCCGGCCAGCTGCTGACCGGCCTGGGCGTCGGGCTGATCCTGCCCACCCTTTCCTCGGTCGTCGGTTCCGCGCTGCCGGGACCCCGCTGGGGTTCGGGATCGTCACTCATCAACACCGCCCGACAGGTCGGATCCGTATTGGGCATCGCGCTGATCGTCACGGTGGTCGGCACGCACATCGCGAGCACCCCCACCGAGTTCACCGCCATTCGCTCCGGCTGGACGCTGCTGGCCGCGGCCGGCGCCACCAGCGCCGTCGTCGGCCTCGCCCTGACGGCCGTGGAGTCCCTCGCACACCGGCGCGCCCGAAACCCTCGGCACGACATCCCGCTCCGCACACCATGACCACCGCACCGCACCCGACGTCAGGAACCGATCACATGCCCTCATCCACACCGGTCGCACTCGTCACCGGCGCCAACGCCGGTCTGGGGAGGTTCGCCGCCCAGGGTCTCGTCGAGGCCGGCTACCACGTCATCGGCACCAGCCGCAACACCACGGGACTGGAACCCCGTCCGGGCGTGACGCTGCGCGACCTCGACGTCACCAGCGACGAGTCGGTCGCCGTACTCGTCGAGGGCGTGATCGCCGAGTTCGGACGCATCGACGTCCTGGTGAACAACGCGGGCATGGGACTCGCCGGCGCGATCGAGGAGAACTCGATCGCGCAGCAGCAGAAGCTGTTCGACATCAACGTCTTCGGCGTCGTCCGGATGATGAACGCCGTCCTGCCGCACATGCGTTCCCGGGGAAGCGGACGGATCGTCAACATCTCCTCGATCTTCGGCTTCATGCCCGCCCCGTACATGGCCGCCTACAGCGCCACGAAGTACGCCGTCGAGGGCTACTCCGAGTCCGTCGACCACGAGGTCCGTAACCTCGGGATCCGGGTCCTGCTCGTCGAGCCCGGTGGCACCAGAACGGGTTTCGACGACAACACCACGGCGCCGGACAACCCGCTGGACGAGTACGCGCGACAGCGCAGCACCGCCAATCGCGTGGTGGCCGAGCAGGTGAACGGCGGCGATGATCCCCGGACCGTCGCCAAGGCCATCGTCGCCGCCGCCACCGACGCGAACCCCAAAGCGCGCTACCCCGCCGGCGTCAAGGCACGCCAGCTCAGCGTGATGCGCCGCATCGCGCCCGCCCGCATCTTCGACAAGCAGCTGCGCAAGACGTTCGAACTCGCGGACTGACCGGAGCGTCCGCGTCCCGGACGGCCGTCAGCGGGCCCCGCGCACCAGCCGTCCCGGACGCGCGCCGGTGTCCACGTCGCCGCGTCGCGTGACCACGCCGCTGACGATCGTCGCGTCGTAGCCGGAGGCACCCTGGACCAGTCGCTTGCCGCCGGCGGGCAGGTCGTGGGCCATGCGCGGTGCGTGCAGCGTCAGACGATCGAGGTCGATCACGTTGAGATCGGCCTTCTTTCCGACCTGGACGACACCCCGGTCGGTCAGGCCGAACAGTTCGGCGGTGTCGCGCGCCTGCTTGCGGACGACGTACTCGAGGGGCAGCTTGTCGCCGCGGTGCCGGTCGCGCGCCCAATGCGTCAGCAGGAACGTGGGATACGAGGCGTCACAGATCATGCTGCAGTGCGCGCCGCCGTCGGACAGACCGAGGACGCCGGCAGGATGGGTCATCATCTCGCGGATGGCGTCGTGATTGCCGTTGGAGTAATTGAACATCGGCAGCATGAGCATCGCGCCCGCGTCGCCCTCCAGCATCAGGTCGTACATCGTGGCCAGCGGATCCTGACCGCGTTCGCGCGCGATGGCCGACACGGTGCGTTCCGCGGTGGGCTCGTAGTCGGGCGGATCACCCATGGCGTAGAGCCGGTCCGCGGAGTACTGCGCCAGCGCGAACATGCCGTCGAACAACACGTTCGGGTCGACCGGCAGGTCGTCCTCGGCGAGGATCGCGGCGCGGACGGCGGGCTCGGCGAGCCGGGCGCCCAACTCCTCACCTGTGCACTCGGCGACCAGTCGCCGGTAGGTCGGGCGGTGCGTGAAGGCGTGATGGCCCGGGAAGCCGAGCAGCATGCCGAACGGGCGCGCGGCGACCTGCGGGTGCAGCCGACTGCCCGCCTGATGCGCGGCCGCCGACATCTCCAGCTGTTCGCGCCACAGGTTGGGATCGGCGTCGACCTGGATGAGCGCGAAGCTCAGCGCGCAGTCGATCTCCCCGCCGAGGCGGCGCATCCACTCGAGTTCCTTCTTGGGCGCTACGATGTCCTCGCCTGCCGCGCCCTGAGGGGCCAGCTCGAAGACGCCGGCGCCGCCGGCCGCCATGGCGCGGCCGAGGGCGAACAGCTCGTCCTCGGCGGCGAACGTCCCGGGGACGGGTTCGCCGTCCATCGCGCGGTGGGCGAGGGTGCGCGACGACGAGAAGCCCAGCGCCCCAGCCTCTGCGGCCTCCCGGACCAGTCGGCTCATCGCCTCGATGTCCTCGGGTGTGGCCGGTTCGTTGCGCGCACCGCGCTCGCCCATCGCGTAGGCCCGCACCGTGCCGTGGGCGATCTGGCTGCCGAAGTCGACCGCGAGTTCGCGTGCGCCGATGACGTCGAGGTACTGCGCGTAGCTCTCCCAGCCCCACGTGATGCCCTCGGTCAGAGCGGTTCCCGGGATGTCCTCGACGCCCTCCATCAGTTCGATCAACCACTGCTCGCTGCCGGGGCGCACGGGCGCGAAGCCGACGCCGCAGTTGCCGGCGACCACGGTGGTCACGCCGTGGTTGCTCGACGGTTCGAGCACGCTGTCCCAGCTGACCTGACCGTCGTAGTGGGTGTGGATGTCGACGAAGCCGGGTGCGACGATGCGACCCGTCGCGTCGATCGTCTCCGCCGCGTCGCCCTCGAGGGCCGGGTCGCCCGGTCCGCGCCGGCGTATCTCGACGATCTTGCCGTCCTTGACGGCGACGTCGGCGGCGAAGCGGTCGCCTCCCGTGCCGTCGACGACGGTCCCGCCGGTGATCTTGAGGTCGAACACGGATGCTCCCTTGCAGTCGAGCCCGAAAGGCCGATGTAACACCGTTACAGGGAGCACTGTAATAGCGTTACAGACCGCACGGACGCGATTGGAGAGGGTGGATGGCCGAACCCGAGCCGGGAACCGCCGGACCCTCGCGCGCCCGCATCAGCGCCGACGTGGTCCTCGAGACGGCCGCGCGCCTCGTCGATCGGGAGGGGGTCGACGCCTTCTCCATGCGCAGACTGGCCGAGGAACTGGGCGTCGCCGTCACGTCCATTTACTGGCACGTCGGGGGCCGGGACGCCCTCTTCGACGCACTCGTCGAGCGACTCCTGCACGAGATGGCCACCCTGCCGACCGAGGGCGACGATCCGATCGGTCGCATCGCGGCCCTCGCCCGCTCGCAGCGCCGGATGCTCATCGACAAGCAGCACGTGCTGAGCATCGCCCACGAGCGGGACCGCACGCCGCAGCTGTTCCTTCCGGTGCAGCGGGCGCTCGCGGCTCATCTGGCCGATCTGGGCGTCACCGGGACGCGCGCGGCGCTGGCGCTGCGCGCGGTGCAGGTGCACGTCATCTCGTCGGCGGTGATGCAATTTTCGGCGGTGCGCGGCGCCAAGCACGATGAGGAGGACCCGTCACTGTGGGCGCACGCCTGGCCGGATAGGGCGCTCGTCGAGGCCCTGCAGTCCCCGACCGACTACGACGCGGTCTTCGAGTACGGACTCGCGGCGCTGCTGACGTCGCTACGCGGCGACGCCTAGCTGCCTGGCCACTCCCCCGTCGCACGCTCGAACATCCGGGCCCCCTGCCGGTCGATGATGGTCTTCACCACCGAGTAGATGGCGCCCTGAACCGCGGCGGCGATCAGGATCTGGCGCAGCGGATACTCCGTCTCGAGCGGGCCCGGGGGGTCCGACTTCGGTCCGGGTGCCGCCTGCTTCCACACCTGCTTGAAGATCGCCCCGGCCACCAGGCCGCCCAAGATCGAGCCGGCCAGACCGAAGGGCCGGTACAGCATCTTGGCTGACGTACTGGACTGCTTGGACATCGGAACCCCTTCTCGATTGCACGCGGCGCGGGTCCGAACCACGCGACCGTCGTCGGCGAGGTGCCCCGAACCGCCGCCCACCAAACCCGTCCGGACCGACGGTCAGCGCTCTCGCCAGAAGACGTAGAACACCCCACCGGCGCCGATCACCACGGCCACGACGACACCGATCCACATTCCTGCGCTCATGCCAGGCAGTGTAGGAAGGTCGGCGATCGCGCGCACCGCGCCCGGCGCTGCAGTAGTCGGCGCGTGAACTCCCCGAAAATGCAGTAGTCCGTTACCGAACGGAATGGCCCCCGGGGTCCCACAATGGTCGAGCGGTGCTCACGGGGATCACCGCCGTTCGTGATGGGATCTTCATGCTCGCACTGTTGGCGGCGGCGGTACTCGTAGCGGTGGTGACGGCCGCGGTCGTCGTGAAACTGTGGGCACGGCGCCGGGCACCCGATCCCGGGTGGTTCCTCGATAGCACCCGCGCCGCAGGCGCTCTCACGGTGATCGGCACGATGTTCTCGGTGCTGCTCGCCTTCACCATCTTCTACGCGCTGCAGAACTACCAGCGCGCCCGCGACGGCGGCACCATGGAGGCCATCTCCGTGACCGAGTTGCACAACGTCGCCGACGTCCTCGAGGGCCACAATGGGACCCGCTTGCACGGTGACCTGATCTGCTACTCGCGCGCCGTCGTCTACGACGAGTGGCCCGCCATGGCGCGCGGTCAGTCGTCCGTCGCGGTGCAGGGTTGGGTCGACCAGATGGTGACCGACTTCGAGAACACCGATCCGACGAATCCGAAGCAGGAGGCGGCGTACAGCCAGTGGTTCGACCAGCAGGCGCAACGCCGCGACGGCCGCCGCGCCCGCGCCGCGGAGGCCGCGCCGTCGGTGCCGATGCCGCTCTGGATCGTCCTCGGCATCGGGGCCACGGCGATCCTCTCCTACATGTGCGTGCAGGCCGATCGCCGCGAGGGTCCGGTCGTCCAGGCGGTCCCCATCGCATTCGTGTCCGCGCTCGTCACGTCGGCACTGCTGGTGGTGGCCTTCCTCGACAGTCCCTACGACGACTGGTCGGGCAGCATCCAGCCGGATCAGATGCGGGTGACGTTGCACCTGATCGACGACGGCCACGACGCGCCGTGCGACCAGAACGGCTTGCCGACGTAGGCGGCTCATTCCCTTCGCCGCCAAGCGCTATGGCAAGCCTTGGTTTCCTGGAACTTCGACGTTCCGCTGTCTACCGTGCACGTCATGTACCCGACCCAACACCCCGCTGAGCCGCACGTCGGATCGTTGGCGTCGAGGCTGAACTGGCTGCGCGCAGGCGTTCTGGGCGCCAACGACGGCATCGTGTCGACCGCGGGCATCGTCGTGGGCGTCGCAGCCGCGTCGGCATCGACGGAGCCGATCCTGATGGCGGGAATCGCCGGCCTGGTCGCAGGAGCCGTATCCATGGCACTGGGCGAGTACGTCTCCGTCAGCACCCAGCGCGACACCGAACGGGCGCTTCTGGTCAAGGAGGAAGCAGAACTCGAGGAGTTTCCCGCAGCGGAACTCGACGAACTCGCCGCGCTCTACGAAGCCAAGGGACTCTCGCCGGCGACCGCTCGGACGGTGGCGGAGGAACTCACCGACCACGACGCGTTCGCGGCCCACGTCGACGTAGAACTCGGATTCGACCCTGGTGACCTGACCAACCCGTGGCAGGCGGCACTGTCGTCGGCGCTGTCGTTCACCGTTGGCGCGACGCTTCCCCTGGTGGCGATCCTGCTGCCGTCCCACGGCCTGCGCGTCCCGATCACCATTGCCGCGGTGCTTCTCGCGCTCGCGATCACCGGCGTCGTGTCGGCGACCCTGGGCAACGCTCCGAGGGGACGGGCGATCGCCCGCAACGTGATCGGCGGTGCGCTCGCCCTCACCGTCACCTACGTCGTCGGACACCTGGTCGGTGGCGTCATCGGTTGACGTGGCCTGACGATGGCGCCGTCAGGCGGTCACCAGGGTGTCTGCCGCACCGGCCATGTGATCGAGCACCGACTGTGCCGCCATCGCGGTGTCCCCCGACTCGATCGCGTCCACGATGTCGTGGTGCCGCTTCGCGTCCATGTTCTTGATGGCGCGGTCGACGCCGGCGAACATGATCGACATCCGGATGCTGCCCTCCAGCGACGTCCACTGGTGCAGGAGAGTCAGATTGCCGGTCAGCCGGCACATCGTGCGATGGAAGCGAAGGTCCGCTTCGATGCGGTCCTCGAGGTTCGACGCCGCCCACTTGTCCATGTCGTCCACGGCGCTGCGCAACGCGGCGACCGCCTCGGCCCGGTCGGACCGCCCGGCCAATTCGCGTGCGGCCAGCGACTCCAGCGCTGCCCGGACGTGGAAGACATCGCGGATCTCCTTGGTGTCCAGGTGGCGCACCGAGAGCCGCCCACGTGGTCCGGCGGAGATCAGCCCCTCCTGCTGAAGTTGACGCATGGCCTCCCGCAGCGTCCCGCGACTGATCTGAAGTGCCTCGGACAGTTCGGTTTCCACCAGGTGCGTACTGGGCGGAATCTGTCCCGAGGTGATCGCCTTGCGCAGGGCGGTCAGCGCCTGCTCGCGCAGACTGGTCTTCTCTAGCCGCAATAGCGAGGTCGGTTCGACCGACATTCGGGCTCCTTCGACTGTTGACAAACAGCTGTCAACAGCTGACTCTACAGCTGAGCGAGCACCGTCGCGACGATCCGCGGCGTCGACAAGCCGTACCGCTCGTGCAACGTCGGCAGGGCGCCTGCGGCGAGGAACTCGTCGGGTAGGCCGACCGGGGTGATCTGCTTGGCGATCCCGCGTCGCACCGCCGCCGACGCCACGGTTTCGAACAAGCCACCGACGATGGTGTGGTTCTCCAGCGTCAGCACCAGCCGATCCGAATCCACCTGCCCCAGCACGGTTTCGGCGTCGAACGGTTTGATCGTCGGCGTGTGGACGACGGCGACGTCGACGTTGTGCGCGCTCAGGGCCTCGGCGGCCTGCAGCGCACGCATCGTCATCAACCCGGAGGAGATCATCACCACGTCGGCGCCGTCGCGCAACACCTTCGCCCTCCCGAGTTCGAAGGTGTAGTCGTACTCGTCGAGCACCGTCGGCACGTTGCCACGCAGCAGCCGTAAATAGGTGGGCCCGGCATGCTCGGCCAGCTGCGGCACCGCCTGCTCGATGTCGACCGAATCACATGGATCGACGATGGTCAGGTTGGGCATGCCGCGGAAGATCGCCATGTCCTCGGTGGCCTGGTGCGACGGTCCGTACCCGGTGGTCAGGCCGGGGAGTCCGCCGACGACGTTGACGTTGAGGTTCGGCTCGGCGATGTCGAGGCAGATGAAGTCGTAGGCCCGTCGGGCGGCGAAGACCGAATAGGTGGATGCGAATGGCACCAGACCCGTCTCGGCCATGCCCGCGGCGGCGCCGAAGAGCAACTGCTCGGCCATCCCCATCTGGAAGAACCGTTCCGGGAACTCCCGGGCGAACACGTGCATGTCGGTGTACTTGCCGAGGTCCGCGGTCAGCCCGACGATGCGATCGTCGGCCTGCGCCGCCTTGACCAGAGCATGCCCGAAGGGGGCTGGTGCCGTCTTCTGTCCGGGATCGGCGAACGACGCGATCATCGCCGACGTCTTCAGCGGGTCAACGGATGTCATGCGGGTACTCCTTCGTAGCCGGCGGTGAGCTGGTCGCGGCAGATCTGCCACTCATCGGCGTCGATGCGCATGAAATGCGCCTTCTCACGGTTCTCGAGCAGCGGTACGCCGCGTCCCACCCGCGTGTCGCAGAGGATCACCGAGGGAGCGCCGACGGATTCGGACGTCACGTCGTCGAATGCCGCCAGCAGCGCCTCGACGTCGTTGCCGTCGACGCGTTGGGTGTGCCATCCGCACGCGGCCCACTTGTCGGCCACGGGTTCGGTGCGCAAGATTCCCGCGGTGGGTCCGTCGGCCTGCAGTGCGTTGATGTCGACCATGGCGATGAGGTGCCCCAACTGGTGGTGGGACGCACCCATCGCCGCCTCCCACGTGGAGCCCTCGTCGAGTTCGCCGTCGGAGAGGAAGTTGATGACGCGCGATTTCGATCCTTGGTGGCGAAGCCCCAGCGCCATGCCGACGGCCACGGTCAGACCGTGGCCGAGCGACCCGCCGGAGATCTCCATTCCCGGTGTGTAGCTGGCCATCCCGGACATCGGCAGGCGTGATCCGTCGGACCCGTAGCTGTCCAGTTCGGCGACGTCGACGATGCCCGCTTCGGCCAGCGCCGCGTAGAGCCCGATGGCGTAGTGACCGGTCGAGAGCAGGAACCTGTCCCGTTCCGCCCAGTGCGGGTCGTCGGCGCGGTAGCGCAACTGGTCGGCGTAGACGGCCGCCAGCATGTCGGCTGCGCCGAGCGCCTGGCCCACGTACCCCTGCCCCTGCGCCTCGCCCATGTTCAGCGCATGGTGGCGCATGCGGTACGCGGCATCGGTGACTCGTCGGCTCCGCGTACGCGTCGTCGTGTCGGTGGTCATGGACATCAGGCGGCCACCTCGTGGGTCGTCACGGTGTTCTCGGTGGCCTGGTCGGCCAGTAGTCGCTCCCGCGGACCCCAGGTCTCACGGGTGAGGATCGCCGCCACGAGGCCGATCGCCATGTAGCCGCTGAACAGCAGCGCGGGGCCCCACCAGCCGTATGCCTCGAAGAGCAAGGTGGTGATGAACGGCGTGAAACCCGATGCGATGGCCGAGATCTGGTACGCCAGGGAGGCACCCGACGAGCGGGTATTGGCGTTGAACAGTTCGGGGAACCACCCGCCCTGGGAGCCGGCGAGGGCGTTCTGGAAGATGCCGTACGCGATGACGAACGTCGCGAGGATGAGGATGAACATGCCGGTGTTCACCGCCACGAACATCAGGATGCCGAACGGGATCCCGAGCGCACACACCCACAGGTACAGGGGGCGGCGGCCGATCCGGTCGGTGAGCCGGGCCCACCCGAAGGTGGCGAAGATCCCGATGGCTGCCGCGACGCAGAGGGCACCGATGGTCTGCGACCTGGTCGCGAGCTCCGCGTTCTTCAGGTAGGACAGCATGTACGTGATGGACACCGCGTAACCGGCCGTTTCGGCGATGCGAAGGCCGATGCCGCGCAGGATGTTTCGCCAGTCGGTCTTCACCACCTCGACGATCGGCGACTTGATGATGTCGCCCGAGGCCTTGACGTCCTCGAACACCGGCGACTCCGGCACCTTTGCCCGGATGATCAGGCCGACGATGACCAGCACGGCGCTCGCCAGGAACGGCACCCGCCACGCCCAGTCGCCACCGAGGTGGATGCTGAAGAAGAAGACCATGTTGGCGATGAGGAGTCCGACCGGGAAGCCGGCCTGGACGATGCCGGTGTAGCGGCCCTTCTTCTTCCACGGGGCGTGCTCGTAACTCATGAGGATGGCGCCACCCCACTCGGCGCCGAAGGCCAGCCCCTGGATGATGCGGACGGTCACCAACAGGATCGGAGCGAGCACGCCGACGGCGGCGTAGGTCGGGAGAAGGCCGATGGCGAAGGTGGCCAGACCCATCAGGATCAGCGACGCCACCAGAACCGGCTTGCGGCCGACCTTGTCGCCGAGGTGTCCTCCGATGATGCCGCCGAGCGGACGGGCGACGAACCCGACCCCGAGCGTCGCGAACGACAGCAGGGTGCCCGCCAGCGGACTGGAGTTCGGGAAGAACGCGGTGCCGAAGTACAGCGCGGCGGCCGTGCCGAAACCGATGAAGTCATACGTCTCGATGACGGCCCCCACACCGGAGCCGATCGCAACCCGCTTGGCGTCCTTGGTGCCGTGCACCGGACCCCGCATCGTCAGAGCGTCGTCGCTCATGATGGTCATCCCTTCGCGGTCATCTAACTGAGTCTGTCACTCACTGTCGACGGTCAACAGTGCGCTGCGTCACTCAGTGTGAGCGCGCACACAATCATTGTCAACAGTCGACATCAGGTAATCGTCATCGGTTGACTGTCAACAGTTGATCGGCCTAGGGTGGGCTGCATCACACGCTTTCTGGGAGACGAGCCGATGACGCACTTCGACGGCCGATTGGGCTGCTCCACCATCAGCTTTCGGCACCAGACCCTGGTGGATGCACTCGAGACGATCGCCGGACTGGGTTTCGCCGAGATCGACCTCGGCGCCCTACCCGGGGTGTGCGACCACGTGCCCTACGTCCTCGACGAGGACGCCGTCGCCGCCGTCTCGGCGACCGTGCGCGCGTCCGGCCTCGCGGTCCGCTCGATCAACGCAGACGTCGGCGACCTCAATCAACCGCTCTCCGAATCCGAACGTCGGGCCCGCCGACGGCATCTCGACATGCTGATCGCGCTGGCGGTCGCCGTAAGATCACCGGCGGTGGTCCTCCCCTGCGGGGCTCTGGATCACGAGCCCCGTGCCACTCTCGACGCCGACCTCGACCTCGTCGCCACTGAACTCTCGGCGGCCGCCGCCATCGCCGGCGAGTCCGGTGTCGACGTGTGGACCGAATCGCTGCACTTTCATCGGCTCTGCTGGAACCTCGACCGTGCGAAGTCGCTGTCCTCGCGTCTCACGGGCACACCCGTACGCCAGGTCATGGACTTCAGTCACGTCGTCGCCTCGGGCGGCGACCCCGCCGAGTTCGTCGACGAACTCGGGCCCCACATCGCTCACGTCCACATCCGGGACGCCGTGCCCGGGAACATCAATCTCTCCGTCGGCAACGGCGACGTCGACTTCGCTCAGGGGCTCAAGACCCTCAAGCATGCCGGCTACACCGGGCACTTCTCCCTCGAGCTGGAGACCCGTGACATCACCGACGACCAACGACCCGCCGCGACGGCACGTGCCGCGCGGCTCATCTCTCACCTGATCTGACGACCCGAAGGAGCACGACCATGTCCACCACGCAACGCACCGCCGTCATCACCGGAGCCACCTCCGATCGCGGCATCGGCATGACCCTGGCGCAGCGGTATGCGCGCGAGGGCTGGGCCGTCGTCATCCTCGACCTCGACGGCGAGAAGTCCGCCAAGGTCGCCTCCGACATCGGCAACCAGTACGCGGTGCCCGCGTTCGGCCATGCGGTCGACGTCACCTCCGAGGACTCGGTGACCGCCGCGCAGTCGGCCGTCGCCGCCGAGGTGGCGTCGGGCAACCTGCCGCCGGTCGGCGCCTTGGCCAACATCGCCGGCATCACCTCCCCCGTCCCGTTCCTCGAGACGACGCTCGACATCTGGAACAAGGTCATGGCCGTCAACGCCACCGGCACCTACCTGGTGACCAAGGCCTTCCTGCCCGACATGATCGACAACGGCTGGGGACGAATCGTCAACATGTCGTCGGTCTCCGCACAGCGCGGGGGTGGCGTGTTCGGCAAGGTGCCCTACTCCTCCGCCAAGGCCGCCATCCTGGGTTTCACCAAGGCACTGGCCCGGGAGATCGCCGACACGGGCGTCACCGTCAACGCCGTCACGCCCGGTGCGGTCGACACCAACATCCGCGTCGGCGCCACCGATGAGTCCGAGGCCGCCCTGGCCGCGGGCATCCCCGTCGGACGCACCGCCACCACCGAGGAAGTGGCTGCCGTCATGACCTTCCTCTCCAGCGAGGACGCCAGCTACCTGACCGGCACCACCGTGGACATCAACGGCGGCAGCCACATGCACTGAGGCGCGGCGAGCGATCGTGCGCCACAGGGGTTTCCCAGCACGCGCCAGTACTGTCGGCATGCCCTGCGCATATACCGACACTCGAGGAGGCGACGTCGATGGCGGCCGGCCGAATACTCGAAGACGACACCGAACTCGTCGTGGCGGCGCAGCGCGGCGACGTACGGGCGCTGGCCCGACTGCTGGCCCGCCACGAATCGAGCATGCGGGCCGTGGCATTGAGCATTCTGGGCTACGGTCCCGAGTCCGAGGACGCCGTTCAGGACGCCACGCTGACGGCCCTGCAACGCATCGGCGACCTCCGCCGGCCCGACTCTGCGGCACCCTGGCTGCGGGCGATAGTGCGCAACGCCTGCCGAATGCAGCTGCGATCGAAGGTTCCCACGCCCGCCTCCGACGACCCGTCGGTGCTCGCGGCGGTCGACCGGATGGATCCCGCGGCGCTGGTGGAACGGCGTGAAACGCGGGACTGGGTGTGGCACGCCATCGACGAGCTGTCCCCCGACCTCCGGTTGATCCTCATCCTGCGCTACTTCACCGACGTCACCACCTACGGCGAGATGGCGCAGCTGTGCGGGGTGCCGATCGGGACGGTGCGCAGCCGGCTCAGTCAGGCGCGGACGAAACTGCATGCCGCGCTGACGGATACGGCAGAGCTGTCCCACGACGACGTCTCGACCCGCGCCCATGCGAAGCGCGACGCCCAGGAGGTCATGGACGCCGCGCTGCACGGCTCGTTCCGTGGCGAGCTGACCGCCCGGTGGGCGCCCACCGTGGACATCACCTGGCCGACCGGCACCCGCACCCGCGGGTTCGACTTCGCCGTCGCCGCGATGGACCGCGACCTGTCCGCGGGAGTCCGCCACCGGATCGCCAACGTCGTGGCCGGCCGCGACGTCATGATCTGGGAGTCCGACCTGATCAGCCCCCCGGAGGACCCCTTTCACTGTCCACCCGGTGTGGTCTGGGCGCTGTTCTCCGACCAGGGCAGGGTCAGCCGGATCCGGCTCTTCCATCCACGCCGGCCAGCCCCGCTCCGACAGGCAGTGTGACGCAGATCGCACCACGAGATCGGTGCGGAATCGAACCATTCGCCCGTCCCGCGCATCGTGCAGGGAGAGGACCGCCACCAGAGGCGGACCACGTCGCACAGTGAGGTTCGAGATGCTCGTCGATCAGATCAGCCCGTTGGCCGAGACCGCCGAAGCGGAGTTCATGTACCGGTACGAGTCGTCGGCCCCGCCGGCCACGAAGGAGACGCTCGGCATCACCACCGCACGGATCGGAGGTGGCGTGGCGCTGGCGATGCGCCACGACGTCACCGGGTACTGGAACAAGGCCTTGGGCTTCGGAATCAGCGAGCCGGTCACCGCGGAACTCGTCGACGAGGTCGTCGCGTTCTATCTCGCCGAGCACGCCCCCGGGGCGGTCATCCAGATCGCGCCCCACCTGCTCCCCCAGGACTGGCCCGAGATCGCAGGCCGGCACGGTCTCACCCCGACGTCGCCCTGGATCAAGCTGGCCAGTGCGATGGACGACGTCGAGACGAGTCACACCACCGACCTGTCCATCCGTGCCGTGGACCCACTCGACCTCCCGCGGTGGGCGTCGACGACTCTGCGCGGCTTCGGCATGCCGACGGTCGGCCTGGCGGACATGATGGCCGAAGCCGCGACCCAGCCGGGGTTTCGTCCCTTCGCCGCCTGGGACGGTGACGACATGGTGGCCACTGCGAACCTCTTCGTCCACGGTTCCGTCGGCTCGTTGAACTCGACGGCCACGCTCCCCACCCATCGCAATCGCGGTGCACAGTCGGCGTTGATCGCCGTGCGCGCCACGGCCGCTGCGGACGCGGGTTGTCAGTGGCTGGCCGCCGAAACCGGCCGGCCCGCCGACGGAGAGGTCAACCCGTCGCTGAACAACCTCCGCCGACACGGCCTGCGACCGATCTACGAGCGGGAGAACTGGGCGTGGGCGCCCGCCTGAGGCACCGCCTCGTCACTGCCCGTCTGCACCCTCGGCGACGGCCTCCGAATGCGCGCGCCGTGCCTCCGACTCGTCGTCGTCCGCCGCGGACCGATGCCGGTCGGCCGCGGCACGGTGCGCCACCAGGTCGCCGACGCCGTCATCGGCGGCGCGATCGTGGATCAGGGCAGCGTCTCGATGCGTCGACGCGGCTTGTTCGTGGCCCACGGCCGCTTGGTCGTGGGCCCGCGCGGCGCGACTCCTGGACGACTGCGCGTGGTCGCGGGCGCGCTGCACGTCCTGTTCGGTGACCGTCTCCCCGGCGGTGAGTTCGGCATTGCGCGTCCGCAGTTCCTGGGCCCGCCGGCCCGCATCGGAATTCGCGTCGGTGGGCACGGTTCAGTCGACCGTGGTGTCGACGACGCGCGCCGCGATGCGGGACAGCTTCTCGTTGCCGTCCTGGGACAACTTCCGGAGCATCTCGAACGCGCTGACGGCGTCGACCTTGAACCGCTCCATGATGATCCCCTTGGCCTGGCCGATCAGGTCACGGCCGGCCAGCGCGGACTGGAATTGCGTCTGCCGCTCGCCGGCGATGATCGCCATGGCCGCCTGGGTCGCCAACATGGCGCCGATCGACTCGGAATTCTCGTCGAAACGGTGCGTGTCCCGGCCGAAGAGGTTGAGCGCGCCGGCCCCGTTGTCGTGGGTGTACAGCTGATAGGACAGCATGCTGTTGATGCCGTGCCCGACCGCGCCCTTGGCGAACCGCGGCCACCGGTCGTCGCCGGCGAGATCGGGGCACCGCACGATCGACTCCCCTGCGGCGGCGTCCAGACAGGGCCCCTCGCCGAACTGCTTCTGCAGCTGATCCAACTCGGCGAGCACCGGCACCGTGGGACTCAACGATTCGAAGTCGTCGCCGGTGATGATCAGGATGTCCGCGAAGTCGATGCCGTCGATGAGGTCGACGGCCGCCGCGGTCACCGCCGCCAGCGTGGCGTGGAGGTCCGGCTGACCGACGAGCGAGTCGGCCACGTCGTGCATCGCCGCGCGCATCGCGGCATCGTGTTGTTCTCGGGTCGCCATCACGACTACTTCCCTCTGCCACAGTCGGGAGGGTTTTCGTACGGGCAGTACCTCAGTATGCCCCCTCTGGCAGGCCGGCGGGATGCGGCGACCGATTCACCGGACGCCGCGGTCGGGCGCGCCCATGTCCCCCGTCCCGGGTGTTCCGTCGGCCAGGCGGTACCGCAGCTGGACCACGCCCGTGGGGCTGACGGCCGGCGGTTCGAGGAGCGTGACGTTGGTCGGTACCGCGCCGCCGTCGAAGACCTTCTTGCCCGAGCCGAGCACGATCGGGTGCAGCCACAGGTGGAGACGGTCGAAGAGCCTCTCGTGCAGCAGGGTCTGCACGAAGTTCAGGCTCCCGACGACCTTCACCTTCTGGTGGCGGTCCCGGAGGTCCCGGACCTCGCGCGCCAGATCGGGACCTAGCAGCGTGGACCCCGCCCAGGAGAGTTCCGGCCGCCCGCGCGACGCCACGTACTTCGGTATCCCGTTGAAGAGCGACGCGATCGCGTGGTCGTCGCCGTCCTCCTGGTGGGGCCAATAGGCGGCGAAGATGTCGTAGGTCCGCCGCCCGAGCAGCAGCGCGTCGGTGCCCTCGTACGACGCGTCGATCTGGGCGCCGACGACGTCGTCCACCAGCGGTGCCTGCCACCCGCCGAAGTCGAATCCGTCCGGGTCCTCGTCCGGTCCGCCGGGGGCCTGCGCGACGAGGTCGAGGGTCGCGAAGATCTCGATGTCGATGAATCCCATGGTGGGTGGACCGGCGGTGCCGGCAGAACTCATCGAGGCTGTGTGTCCGCTTACGGCTAGCTGGTAGTGCGGAGTGACGCCAGCGTCGATGTGCCGGCGCGCCGATCACGCGAATCTGGGTGCAGCCGATTGAGCCACGCCGAGAGGAACCACCATGACCCGCACCGCCGCATCCACCGCCACGACGCGATCGCGGATGCTGCGCCCGCTCGCGGCCGCCGCACTGTCCGCCGTGGCCCTGATGGGACCGCAGGCCGTGGGGCTCGCCTCCGCGGCGCCGGACCCCGAGGCCGCGCCGGGCGCATCCTGCTCGGACGTCGACGTCGTGTTCGCCCGCGGCACCTTCGAGGCACCGGGCGTCGGCGTCACCGGGCAGGCGTTCGTCGACGCGCTGACCGCCAAGCTGCCGGGAAAGTCGATCAACGCCTATGGCGTGAACTACCCCGCCTCACTGGACTTCGGTGACGCCATCGACGGTGTCGCCGACGCGTCTAGCCAGATCCAGGCGACCGCCGCCAGCTGCCCCAACACCAAGATCGTCCTCGGCGGCTACTCGCAGGGTGCGGCGGTGGCCGCGTTCACGACCGCGGACAGCGTCCCCGCCGGCGTGACGCTGCCCGCCGGGCTCACCGGTCCGATGCCACCCGCGATCGCCGATCACGTGGCGGCGGTGGTGCTGTTCGGACTGCCGGACCCATGGTTCCTCAACCTCGTCGATCACAGCGCGCCGCCGATCGCGATCGGGAACGCGTACGCGGCGAAGACGCTGCAGCTGTGCAACCCGGGCGACCCGGTCTGCTTCCCCGGCGGCCTCAACCGGTCGGCGCACAGCGCATACAAGGACAACGGTGCGACCGATCAGGCGGCCCAGTACGCCGCCGACGCGGTGTCGCCGTCGACCGGCGCGCCGGTCTGACTCGAGGGTTCGGTCTCGCCACCCACACGGGGATGCGGGTGGCGAGACCTGGGTTGCCCGGGAAGAGACGTATACCCGACCACCGTGGCGACGGCGGTACCCGACCGGCGGCCGATCATGCGTCTCCGGCGCGGCGTCGTCAGCGGTTCGGCGGGCCGGTCGTCCCGCGGACGATCAGGGTGGGGTCGAGCACGACGTCGCCGACGGGTGCGTCGCCCTCCAACATCCGAACAGCCCGATCCACCGCGTGCCGCGCGATGTCCGGCGCATCCTGGTGGACCGTCGTCAGGTCGATCCGCGGGTTGTCCGACAGCCGGCTGTCGTCGTATCCGATCAGCGACAGCTCACCCGGCACGTCGATCCCGGCCCGAGTGAAGACGTCCAGAAGCCCGAGCGC
Source organism: Mycobacterium sp. PTI7 (assembly GCF_056679845.1). NCBI lineage: Bacteria > Bacillati > Actinomycetota > Actinomycetes > Mycobacteriales > Mycobacteriaceae > Mycobacterium > Mycobacterium sp. PTI7. The sequence goes on along the minus strand of NZ_CM155252.1, from coordinate 749,518 downwards.
ACAGCGGTCGTTGCCGGCGAGCACGGCGGTCGGTAACTCGGGTCGATCCAGCATGGTCCGCGCGGCCGCCGCTCCGGCCGTCTCGTTGTGTTCACCGGGAATCACCTTGGCGCAGTGCGCCAGTCCGTTCTTGCGCATCGCCGCCAGGTACGCCCGGCGCCGGTCCGCGGACACCGGGTCCTTGCCGCCGTCGACGTGGTGGATCTCCCGGTGACCGAGCCGGACCAGATACTCGACCGCCTGGCGCATCCCCTTGGCGTCGTCGGTGCGCACGGTGGCGAGTGCGGTGTCCGCGCCGACGCCGGCCAACCTGCGCCCGACCACGACCACCGGCACCCGTGCGGCGAGGGACTGGAAGTAGCCGGCATCCGCGGTGGGTCCGAGCAGGATGAGCCCTTCGCAGCGGTGGCTGAGCAGCGCCTCCACGGGGATCGCCTCGTCCCGGTCCCGAAGGCTCGCCGACAGCAGCACCTCGTAACCCAATTCCTCTGCGCTGGGATAGATCTGGGTGACGAGTTCGCCCTGGAACAGCTGCCGTACGTCCATCAGGACGCCGAGCGTGCGACTGCGACCACGCGCCAGCAGCCGTGCCGCCGAATCGGGCCGGTACCCGAGTTCCGCTGCGACGGCGAGCACTCGCTCGGCGGTCTGCTTGCTGGCGCCCGGCTTGCCGTCGAGGATGAACGAGACCAGGGTGCGGGACACTCCCGCCTTGGCGGCGACGTCGGCCATCGTGGGCCGTCGCGGAGCACCCGCGGACGGGGGCGTTGACGTCATCGGCCCATCGTAGGGCTAACGCGCGTCATGGCGGCCCGGGTCAGCGCGCAATCTCGGTGAGGGGCGCGAGGATCCGGCCGGACAGCTCCAGCAGCGCCCGGTGCAGGTCGTCGTCGTCGATGTCGGACAGTTCGGGATCGGCGGCCGCCCTGCCCACCCCGGACAGGAACACCGCACAGTTGATCCGCTCGGCGACGTTCCGCTCCGGCCCTTCGACGATCTCACGGAGTCCGTCGGCCACCGCCTTGAAGTCGGGCTCGTCGTGCATGATCTGGTCGATGGCGGGATCGCCGTGGAAGATGACGGCCAGCTGCCGGTTGCGCACCACCATCTCGACCATCCCGCTCACGGCGACCACGCGGCGCTGCTCCGGATCGGGTAGCGCACCGGCAGTCCTGATCACCCTGGCCATCTCCTCGATGGTGGGCCGGATGGCCTCCAGGACGATGTCCTCCTTGGAGCGGAACTGGTAGTAGACCGCAGCCTTGCCGACCCCGACGCGGTCGGCGATCATCTGCAACGAGGTGCCGTGGACCCCGTGTTCGGCGAAGAGCGCGAGCGCGGCCTCCAGGACCCGTCCACGCGCCAAGCCCCGCGGTGCTGCGGGTTTCGCCACGTCGTTCGCCTCCTCCGGGTGCCGCGTGAGCACAGGGTAGCCGCGCCCACGGCGCCGCAGTCGACTTTCCAAACGATCGACTTGGCCAAGTTAGCCGTTTGGCTTGCCGAACGGGAGTCAACACCTTAAAGTTCGCTCAGCTAATCAAAGAACGGTGCGGATCCGTACCGGCGGCTGCGGAACGGCGGGTCACCTCGGGGTGGGCGGTCGAACAGGAAGGGCCTCAGTGGTCGGGATCGTCAAGCGGGCCTGGATACCGCTGCTCATCGTGGTGGTGGTCGTGCTCGCCGGCGTCGTCGTGTACCGGATGCACGGTCTGTTCGGGTCCGACAACGAGATCACCCGTCCGGGTGCCGGTCTGGCCGATGACGCCGAACCGTTCAATCCCAAGGTCGTGACCTATGAAATCTTCGGAATGGCAGGCGCCGTGGCGACCATCAACTATCTCGACCTCGACGCGACCCCCCAGCGGGTCGACGACGCATCCCTGCCGTGGACCATCACGCTGCGGACCACCAAGCCGTCGGCCAGCGCCACCATCATCGCCCAGGGCGACGGTGACAGCATCGGCTGCCGCGTGGTCGTCGACGACGAAGTGCGCGACGAACAGTCGTCGACCGGCATCAACGCTCAGGTGTCGTGCCTGGTGAAGTCGGCATGAGCGACCTCGAGACGGGCCGGCGCGCCCGGGTCCCCCGCTTCCTGCGGCTGTTCTGCGTGCCGGTGCTGCTGGGCTGGCTGGCGCTGACGGCGATCGTGAACGTCGTGGTGCCGCAACTGGAGGTCGTCGGAGCCGCCAACTCCACGTCGCTGACCCCCAACGACGCGCCGTCGCTGCAGGCCACCCAGCTGGCGGGCAAGCTGTTCGACGAATACGACTCCAACAGCTCGGCGATGATCGTCCTGGAAAGCGACAAACCCCTTGGCGCCCAAGACCACGAGTACTACGACGGCCTGGTCGCGGACCTGCGCAAGGACACGACCCACATCCAGCACATCCAGGATCTGTGGGGCGATCCGCTGACGTCGTCGGGGTCGCAGAGTGCGGACAACCTGTCGGCCTACGTCCAGCTCTACATCGCCGGCAACCAGGGTGAGACGCTGGCCAACGAGTCCGTGGAAGCCGTGCGCGACATCGTCGACGCTCACCCGCCGCCACCGGGCCTGACGGTCTACGTCACCGGTTCGGGCCCGTTGAACTCCGACCAGCAGCACGCCGGCGACAAGAGCCTGCAACTCGTCACGGCGTTGACCTTCGTGGTCATCGTGACGATGCTGCTGCTGGTCTACCGGTCCATCGTGACCGTGGTGATCGTGCTGCTGACGGTGGTGCTCGAGCTGGCCGCCGCCCGCGGCGTGGTCGCGTTCCTGGGCTACCACTCGATCATCGAGCTGTCGACGTTCGCCGTGAACCTGTTGACGCTGTTGGCGATTGCCGCGGCCACCGACTACGCCATCTTCCTGGTCGGTCGCTATCACGAGGCACGCAACCTCGGCGACAGCCGAGAAGACGCGTTCTACGTGATGTACCACGGCACCGGCCACGTGATCATGGGGTCCGGTCTGACGATCGCCGGCGCCACGCTGTGCCTGCACTTCACCCGACTTCCCTACTTCCAGACCATGGGCATCCCACTGGCGATCGGCATGTTCGTGGTGACGATCGCGGCACTGACGCTGGCACCCGCGCTGATGACGGTCGCCTCCCGGTTCGGTCTATTGGAACCCAAACGGGCGACCCGCAATCGGGGGTGGCGGCGCATCGGTACGGCGGTCGTCCGCTGGCCCGGACCCATTCTGGTGGCCTCGATCGCGGTGACCCTGGTCGGGCTGCTCGCGCTGCCGTCGTACACGACGAGCTACGACGACAAGAAGTACCTGCCGGCCGACGTCGAGGCGAACATCGGTTACGCCGCTGCGGCCAAGCACTTTCCGCAGGCGCGACTCAACCCCGAGATTCTCATGCTGGTGGCCGACCACGACCTGCGGAACTCGACGGACATGCTCATCGTCGACCGGGTCGCCAAGGACGTCTTCCACCTCCCCGGCATCGCCCGCGTGCAGACGATCACCAGACCGCTGGGCACGCCGATCGAGGGCAGCTCCATCCCCTACATCGTCGGCCAGCAAGGCGTGAACCAGAAGCTCGGCCAGTCCTACGCCCAGCAGCGGACGGCCGACCTGCTGACCCAGGCCGCCGACATCTCCAACTCGATCGACATCCTGCGTCAGCAACTCACCCTGCAGACGCAGAGCGCCTCCGCCCAGCAGGAGCAGACCGACCTGCTGAAGCAGACGGTGGCGGTGACCAACGACCTGCGGGACAAGATCGCCAACTTCGACGACTTCTTCCGGCCCATCCGGAGCTACTTCTACTTCGAGCCGCACTGCTACGACATCCCGGTCTGCTACACGATCCGGTCGCTGTTCGACGCGCTCGACGGCATCAGCGAGCTGTCCGATCTGCTCGGTCAGACAACGGCCAGTCTCGACAAGATCAATGCGTTGCAGCCCAAACTGCTTGCGCTGCTGCCGCCGCAGATCCAGACCCAGGAACGCAACCGCGATCAGATCATGACGAACTACGCGACGCAGGAGGGTCAGCAGAGCCTGCAGGACCGCCAGCAGTCCGACCCGAACGCGATCGGCAGGGCCTTCGACGACTCCAAGATCGACGACTCGTTCTATCTGCCGCCCGAGGTGTTCGACAACCCCGACTTCAAGCGGGGCCTCAAGCAGTTCGTCTCCCCCGACGGGAAAGCGGTGCGGTTCATCATCTCCCATCAGGGTGATCCCGCCACGCCGGAGGGCATCTCGCACATCAACGGCATCAAGAACGCCGCGTTCGAGGCCATCAAGGGCACGCCGCTCGAGACGTCGAAGATCTACCTGGGTGGTACCGCCGCGACGTTCAAGGACATGCGCGACGGCTCCAACTACGACCTCGTCATCGCCGCCGTCTCGGCGATCTGCCTGATCTTCATCATCATGCTGATCATCACCCGGGCAGCGATCGCCTCGCTGGTGATCGTCGGGACGGTGGTGCTGTCGCTTGCCGCGTCGTTCGGCTTGGCAGTTCTCCTGTGGCAACACGTCATCGGCCTCGAGCTGCACTGGCTGGTGCTGGCCATGTCGGTGATCATCCTGTTGGCGGTGGGATCGGACTACAACCTGCTGCTCGTGTCGAGGTTCAAGGAGGAACGCGACGCCGGGTTGAACACCGGCATCATCCGCGCGATCGCGGGCAGTGGCAGCGTCGTGACGTCGGCGGGTCTGGTGTTCGCGTTCACGATGATGTCGTTCGCGATCAGTGACCTGAAGGTGATGGCGCAGGTGGGCACCACGATCGGCCTCGGCCTGCTGGTCGACACCCTGGTGATCCGGTCGTTCATGACCCCCTCGATCGCGGCGCTCATGGGCCGCTGGTTCTGGTGGCCGCTGAACGTGCGCCAGCGACCCGACCGCCGCACCCGCGAACTGGCGCTGGCCGGTGCGGGGGGCGGGACGGGTGGACGACACACCGCCGAGGACGTTCCCGAGGATCCGCCGACGGAGCCGAACCGCACGACCTGAGGTGGGCGCCGGGGCCGTTCACCCTGCGGGGCGGGCGACCGCCTCGAGAAGCGCCAGTGAGCGCTCCATGCCGTCCATCAGAGTGGCGACGTCGGGCATCTGCCTGCGGTCGGCGATGATGCCGACGTCGAGGTGCCCGTCGTCACCTCGACGTGATTGTCACCGGCCTTCCCGGTGACGGGGCCGTCGAAACGGTCATGACCGGTCGGTTCCGTGGCGGCGGCTCGTCACGGCCGGGCTCCGCCGGTGTCGTTGCGCCGCAACGCCTCCGCGGTGCGGATCGCCTGCGTCACGCCGGGATTGTGTGCGAGCACGTCGTCCATCACCGCGGTGGTGATGCTGCGGGCGGCCAGCATCGGGCCGACCCACGCCGGCGCCCGGACGCGCGCCGCACGCCGCTCCACGCCGGTCAGTACCGCCTCCGCGGCCGCCGCCACCGTCATGGGCCGGGTGATGAACGCCGGTATGGCCCGCCGCACCGCGGCCACGTGGTCGTCGGCGAACACCTCGGTGGCCAGATCCGTGTCGATGAACCCCAGGTAGGCGAAGCCGGTGGTGACGCCGTGCTGCGCCAGTTCGACGCGCATCGTGCGCGCCAGCTGCTCGACACCGGCCTTGCTCACGGCGTAGGACGCGGCGAGCACCCCATTGAAGAACGCGTACATCGACCCGACCAGCATGATGTGGCCCTGCCGTTCGGTGACGGCGGGCAGCGTCGCGCGCACCGTTCGCCACTGGCCCAGGAGGTCCACGTCCACCGTTCGTTCGAACTCCGCCGGGTCGATCGTCGCGACGGTGTCCGAAGGCGGCGCGATGCCGGCGTTGGCGATCACGACGTCGATGCCGCCGAAGTGCGCGACGGTGTCTGCGGCGGCCCGTCCGAGCGCGTCCGCGTCGGTGACGTCGGCCTCGAATGCCGCTGCGCGCGAACCGAGTTCGTCGGCCAACGCCTGCAGCGGGGGCAGTCGCCGGCCGACGAGTGCGACGTGGGCGCCGCGGGCGTGCGCCCGGCGCGCGATCTCCGCGCCGAGCCCGCGGGCCGCGCCGGTGACGAACACGACCCGGCCGTCGAGATCCAGGTGGGGCGACCGACCCATCATGCGGCCGAGCACCGGTGTGCCTCGGGCGGCGCGCATGGCAGCGCGGGTGAGCAGACCGACGGCGTCGTTGATCAAGGTGGGCCTTCCGGCACTGGAGCGGGTCGACGGAATTCCCGGGTGGCGCGGCACCAAACATCGACGCTCAGCCGGCGGAGACGCGGATGGCGCCTCCGCCGGACGCGCTACACCGATGCGGCGTCGAGCGTGGGGTAGTCGATGTATCCGTGCGCATCGCCGCCATAGAAGGTGGCCCGGTCCGGCTCGTTGAACGGGCCCCCTGCGGCGAGGCGGCGCGGCAGGTCGGGATTGGCGAGGAACAGCGCGCCGAACGACAAGAGATCGGCGGTGCCGTCCTCGACGAGACCCAGTTCGGTCACACCGGTGATTCCGCCAGGGGTGGCGGGGTTGAGGATCAGGGTGCCGCCGAATGCGACACGCAATTCGGTGGTGAACGCCCGATCGCCAGACTCCATCACGTGCAGGTAGGCCAAGCCTCTCGGAGCCAGCTCGTGGATCAGTGCGCGGTATGTCTCCTTCTCGTCGTCCTCGCGAATGTCGTTGTAGCGGTTGCCCGGCGACACACGGAGCCCGACGCGGTCGGCGCCGATCGATGCGGCCACGGCGTCGACGACGCGCAGCACGAACCGGAGACGGCCCTCGATCGACCCGCCCCAACGATCGGTGCGCAGGTTCGCGTTGGTCGACAGGAACTGGTGCAGCAGATACCCGTTCGCGCCGTGCAGTTCGACGCCGTCGAAGCCCGCGGCGATGGCGTTCCGCGCGGCCGCGGCGAAGTCGTACACCGTCTCGATGATCTCGTCCTCACTGAGTTCCCACGGGACGACGTACGGCACGGGACCGGCCTGGGTGTGCACCTCGCCGGCCGGGGCGACTGCCGACGGCCCGACGGGCATCAGGCCGGGCGGAAGGAAGCTGGGATGACCGATGCGGCCGGTGTGCATGAGCTGCGCGAAGATGACGCCGCCACGGGCGTGCACCGCATCGGTGACGGTCCGCCACCCTGCGATCTGCCCTTCGGAGTAGAGGCCGGGCGTGTTCATGTAGCCCTGGCCCACCGCGGACGGTTGCGTGCCCTCGGTGATGATGAGCCCTGCGCCGGCGCGTTGCGCGTAGTACTCGGCCATCTCGGCGGTCGGCGACGTGCCCGGGCCGTAGGCCCGGTTGCGCGTCATGGGCGACATCACGATCCGGTTGTTCAAGGCGATGTCGCCGACGGTCGCGGGGTCGAAGGCTGTGGTCATGTCTGCTCCTGTTGTCGTGTGGCAATGCGCTGCCGCGGGGCCGGCGCCTGTGTTCCGCATCCGGTTACCTGTTCGAACAGGTAAATGACCCGAGGCATTCCCGGTCGGCTCGAAAGTCTGCTGCGCAGGCGTGTTCGGGTCCCACCACACCCTCGATGAGTGCCTTAGGCTGCCCGAACATGAAGCCTTCTCGCGATCCGCGCGCGCGGCCGCCGGACGCCGCCGCCGTCGCGACGGCGGCGGACATCGGGCCCGTCAGCCTCGGAATCTTTCGCGTCGCCCGTCTGCACCGGATGATCGCGGGACACCTGCTGCGCGAGGTGGGCCTGCACACCGGTCAGGAACTCGTCATGATGGAACTCTGGCAGACCGGACCGCAGCGTCAGGCGGACCTGATCCGCGCGCTGGACTCGGACGCAGCCACGATGACGCGCACGATCAAGCGGCTCGAGAACGCCGGCTTCGTCCGCCGGGTGCCGACTCCGACGGACCGTCGCGCCTCGCTCATCGAACCGACACCGGCAAGCCTTCCCCTGCGGCAGAAGGTCGAAGGCATCTGGGCCGCACTGGAAGACGCGACCATTGGGGGCCTGGCGGCCACGGAGCGCGATCGCGTCGCGGCGAGTTTGTCGATCCTCGAAGAGCGGCTTCGCACGACGGCGATGGGTTACGAATCCGAGCGGCCCAGTTCGGCGCCGTAGCATCCGCCACATTCTTATGTGGCGGATGTAACCTCGGCAGATGAGTCCCACCTCGGCGGGCAAGACGCCGCGCAGATCACCCGGCCGGCCCCGAGCCGAGGACTCCCCCGCGACTCTGGACGAGATCTTCCGAGTGTCGTTGCAGCACTTCGCCACACTCGGCTACGACGGCGTCTCGCTGCGCACGCTGAACCGCGAACTCGGAGGCAGCCACAACCTGCTGAACGGCCGTTTCGGATCCAAGGAAGCGCTGTGGTTCGCGACCGTCGACTGGGCGTTCGCTCCCTTGAGTCGCAAGATGACCGGCGCGTTCGACCCGACGCTCACCGATCCCCTGGATCAGGTCCGCGCGTTCGTGCGCGTGTTCCTCGAGTACTCGGCGGAACACCCGGAACTGGTGGGCCTGATGAACATCGAGGGCCGCCAGGACACCGAGCGTCTCGCCTACGTCTTCGACACCTACATCGCGCCCACGATGGGACCGTTGCGACGATTACTCGATCACCTCGCCGCCGAGGGCCGCATCCGCCCGATCCCCGTGAGCCTGTTCCACTTCATTCTCACCCACGGTGCGGCAGCCCCGTTCACGCTGCGGCCCCTGACCCGGATGTTCGCCGAACTCGACCCGGACCCGCCCCTCGACGTCGCCGCGCAGGCCGAACTGAGCGCCGACTTCATCGTTCGCGGCCTGCAGCCGGACTCCACACCGCCCGCCGGGGCGAAGAAGTCACGAACCCGACGGACCTGACGGCACCGGGGGCGTCAGAAGGCGTACGGACCGAAGCGACCCCACGCGACGACGACGGCGGCGACGAGCAGCACGGCGTTCACCGCGACGTTCGGGAACTCTCGACGACGAGCGTGGACCACGATGGCGCCGAACATCACCAGCGCCGTCCCCACGGCCGCCAACGGCGTCAGCACCGGTGCGACGTTCACGAGTGGCGGCACGACGAGACCGACGGCACCGGCGACTTCGACGGCACCCAGCAGCTTGACGGCCGGCCCGGGGATTCCGTCGATCCAGTCGCCCAGACTCGAGCTGAGCTTCGCGGGAGACAGCGCCAGCTTCGCCCCACCCGCACCGGCGAAGACCACCGCCAGCAGGACTTGAGCCACCCATAGCGCAACGTTCACGTCGATCGTCCTCTGTTCAATGGATACGCACTCGTGACCCGACAAGGCCTTTCGCGTTCACCCCCCGTGGGTACGCTCGCCTTCGATGTCGATTGTCAAATTGTTTACTGTCGGTCGGCACATTGGATCGCATCGGAATAATCTTGTCAGTCGACACATTACTTTGGGGGTCGTGTTCACGACGAACACGACCGCCACAGGACGCACCGCCCACCCACGGATTGGACCTACGACCATGTCCCAGACAGCACAGTTCGCCGAATACGGCGAGCCCGAGGTATTGCATGTCGTCGACGCCCCCGCCCCCGTTCCCGGGCCCGGCCAGGTGCGGATCGCCGTCCACGCGGCAGCGGTCAATCCCATCGAGTGGAAGATCCTGGCCGGCTTCATGCGCGACGCAGCACCGCTGACCCTGCCCGCGGGACTCGGTACCGACGTAGCCGGAGTCGTCGACGAGGTGGGCCCGGGCGTCGACGGCTGGGAGGTCGGCGCACCGGTGCTGGGTCGCGCGACCACCGGATCCTTCGCCGAATACGCCCTCGCCGAGGCGACCGACATCGTGCGCAAACCGGACGACGTGAGCTGGGAAGCCGCAGGATCCCTCGCCGGAGCGGGCGGCACGGCCTTCGTCGTCCTGGATCGCCTGGGCGTCACCGCCGGTGAGACGCTCCTCGTCCACGCAGCAGCCGGCGGCGTCGGCAGCGTCGCCGTCCAGCTCGCGGTGGCCCGCGGCGCGACGGTGATCGGCACCGCGAGCGCAGACAATCACGAGTACATACGGTCACTCGGCGCGATACCCGTCACCTATGGCGACGGACTGCTCGAACGGGTGCGCGCGATCGCCCCCGACGGCGTGGACGCCGTCCTCGACGCCTCCGGACGCGGCGAGATCCCGATGTCCATCGAACTGACCGGCGATCCGGGGCGGGTCCTCACCCTCGTCGCGTTCGACGCCGCCGCCAGCGGGATCGTCGTGCACGTGGGTGGCGTCGGCAGCCGGCTCGGCGATGCACTACGCGAACTCGTCGCCCTCACCGAGAGCGGACGCCTCGTCACCACCGTGTCGCGGACCTACCCCCTGGCCGAGGTGGCACAGGCCTTGCGTGCGAGCCAGGAGGGACACCTGCGCGGCAAGATCGTGGTGGTGCCGACGCAGCGCTAGGTCCCGGCGGGGGACCGCAGGTGAGAGGACTCACGTTCGGATCCGGTGGGCACGGGGAATCACAACCCGGCGAGCATTTGCGGGACGGCCTTCAGCGACATCAGCCGTCGGGCACCTGGCCAGGTCGGCCAGCACCGGTGCTGTGCGCTAGGAGACACGACGTGAGTACCGAACCCTTGACCTGCCTGGTGACCGGATCCACCGGTTACGTCGGTGGCCGCCTGATTCCGCGGCTGCTGTCGGCGGGTCACCGCGTGCGCGCCATGGCACGGAACCCCGACGACCTCGCCTCGACGCCGTGGGTGGACGACGTCGAGGTGGTGGGCGCCGACCTCGCGGATCCCGAGTCCCTGGTGGCGGCGTGCGAGGGCGTCGACGTCCTCTTCTATCTGGTGCACTCGATGGGGACGTCCTCGGACTTCGAGGCCGAGGAGGCGAAGTCGGCGGACAACGCCGTCACCGCGGCGCGTGCAGCGGGCGTCCGGCGGATCGTCTACCTGGGCGGTCTGCACCCGTCCGGCGAACGGCTGTCGGAGCACCTCGAGTCCCGCTCCACCGTCGGTGACACTCTCCTGGAATCGGGGATCGAGACCGTCGCGCTGCAGGCGGGCGTCGTCATCGGTGCGGGTTCGGCCTCGTTCGAGATGATTCGGCATCTCGTCCAAGCGTTGCGGGTGCTTCCGGTGCCCAGGTGGTCGCGGCACCTCGTCCAGCCGATCGCCGTCGACGACGTGCTGCACTACCTCGTGGAGGCGGCGTCGGCCGCGGTCCCGGCGTCGCGAACGTGGGATGTGGGGGGCCCCAACGTGTTGCGCTACGAGGACGTGCTGCGCGAGTTCGCCGACGTTGCCGGACTGCCCACGCGGCGCATCGTGACCATCCCCCTGCTGCCCCCGGCGCTGGTCGGACGAGGCATCGCGATACTCACCCCGATGCCCGCCGGGCTGGTGGGACCGCTGGTCGAGTCCCTCAAGTCGGACTCGGTGATGAGTGATCGCGACGTCGACACGATCATCCCGCCGCCCGCAGGGGGTTTGACGACCTACCGCGATGCGGTGGCGCGTGCACTGGAGCAGCCGCAATCGGTGCCGACGGGCGTCCAGGACACGGAGCCGTCGTCGGCCGCGGTGCTGCCCACCGACCCGGACTGGGCGCGAGCCCGGACCGCGCGTTCGGCCTGACGCGCCGCGCCGGACCGACCACCCTAAGGCCTCGGCCCCCACGGGTCCTTGCCCGCCACGGCCGCACCCGCGGGCGTGAAGTCGAGGATCTCGTCCGTGGCGGCGGCATAGCGGGGCCACGTGGGCAGACCTTGCCCGTTCGGATCGCCGGTACGCGCGAAGTTCACGACGTACGCGCTGGCCATCCGTCCCACGTCCTCGTCGCGTGCCGTGGTGTCGTCGCCGTAGCGGATCCGCTCGGTGCCGAGGAAGAACGGGATGTCGGTGGCGTGCTCTGCGCCGGTGCCGGGGTCGATGGAGCCCGGCACGTAGGAGAAGCGGTAGGAGTACACCGGGACGCCCTGTCCGGCAAGCACTGTCGCGACCTCGCGGGCGCCGGCGATCATGAAGCCGTCCCGCCCGCCGAGGTCGGCACTGGTCGCGCCGATCATGACGGGCACCCGGGTGAACGCGCCCGCCCGATAGGCTGCGCGCTGGTCGACGACCACGGTGCCGTCGACGTAGGGGCTGGCGAAGTCGCGGGGTGAACCATCGAAGAGTCGCTCCATGCTGAGGTCGCCGCGGACCCGATCGGCGCTCAACGCGCGAAGTTCGGCCAACGCCTCGGGATCATCCTTCGAGATGCCCTGTCGTTCCGCGAAGCTGGTGCCCATCCGCTCGACGTCGCCGGGGGTGGTCGGTTCCAGCTGGGTACCGTCGCCGCCGGACATGATGATGGCCCGCTGTACGAGCCCGCGCGCCTCGGGCGACGTGAGCAGCATGTTGATCGACATACCGCCGGCGCTCTCCCCCATGACGGTGACGTTGTTCGGATCGCCGCCGAACGCCGCGATGTTGCGTTTGACCCATTGCAGTCCGGCGATCTGGTCCATGATCCCGTAGTTGCCGAGCCGCCCGCCGTCGGCGTTCTCCGCCGTCAGGCGGGGATGCGCGAAGGTACCGAAGCGCCCGAGCCGGTAGTTGAAGCTCGCGACCACGACACCCTGGCGTGCCAGTTCGGCACCGGTGTAGGTGGGCGGTGAGGATCCGCCGTTGACGAAGCCGCCACCGTAGATCCACACGACGACCGGTCGCGGCTGGGCACTGTCACCGGCCGGCCGCCACACGTTGGAGTAGAGACAGTCCTCGGACGGTTCGGTCCCCGGCGGTGCCGCATCGCTGGGCGCCGGCTGCTGCATGCAGTCGCTGCCGTAGGCGTCTGCGTCCCGCGTCCCCTCCCATCGCGCCGCAGGTCGAGGCGCCCGCCACCGCAGCTCACCCACGGGAGGTGCCGCGAACGGAATGCCCTTCCAGCTCTCCACGTCCCCGTCGACACTGCCGCGCAGGGCCCCGGTGTCGACGTCGACGACGGGCCCCTCCGCCGCCGGCGCCGACGGCACCAGCAGCGCCGCCGCGATCACGACAGCGCCCGCCAGGCCACCGAGGGCCAGGTACGACTTCCGCACGGCTGCACTCCTTCCGACGTTGGTCACGACACTGCATCACGGTGATTGATGCGGCACACCGTTGGGTAACTGACTAGCAACGTACTAGCGACCCGAATGGAGTGACTTCGTGAACGAGGACTACGCAACCAGCTGTCCCGACTGCGCGGCACCGTTCGACTATCGCCTCGATGCCGAACCGGGCCGAGGGCTCCGCTACGACGTCGTGTGCTCGCAGTGCGATCTCGTCTACTTCTCGATGGTGCCGCCCGCGGCGTACGCGCTGCCCGTCGCTGCGTAGCGACCCGCTTCCCCGCTTCCAGCTAGCAGGCACCCGAGTTGGGTGTCACCACTGACGACATCGGAGGCTCCCGCGCCGAGAGTGGAGTCATGCCCGAATCCCGGGCGGACACCACGAAGGAGTCATCATGTCCCGTCGCACGCTCGTCGCATCCGTCACCGCAGCACTCGTCGCCGGCGCCGTCGCGCTGGCGCCCATCGCCGGCGCCGACCCCGATCCGCTGCTGCCCTACGGCCCCGATCCGCAGGTGCCCAGTTCGATCGGTTCGCACGTCGACAACCACGACGAGGTGAACACCACGAACGGACACGTGGACCTGCCGTTCTGACGCCTTTCCGGGGATGCGATTCGGCCCGAGAACCGGTTCAGGACAGCGCTTCTCTGAGTTGAGCATCGTCCGCCAGCATCCGGTCGACCAGGTACCTGCTGCCGGCGTCGTTGAGGTGGTTGGCGTCGCGGTAGATCAGGTGATCGCCGTCGGTCATCCTGCAGTAGTCCGCGTCGCAGAAGTACCGAGCCGTCGCGATCACGTGCGTTCCCGGCACCTGCGCGACGATCTCGCGAAGGTGGTCGGCGTACGTCGCGTACTCCTCGTCGAAGAGCGACCGCTCGAGGGTGCATCTGGTGAACGGCAGGATGGGCGCGGGCCGGTACTTGCAGTCCATTGCGTCGAATCCGTAGTTCGGGATGTCGTCGGTGACGAAGACGGCCTTGCCCGCCGCCGCGAGGGTCTCGAGGACGTGGCGCAGGTCGTCGGCCTGCAGGCCGCGCTTGGACCACCCGATGTTGACGATCACCGTCCGTACCGAGGGCGTCGCCACGACGTAGTCGACCATCCGCGTCATGTCCGCGCTGTCGAGCCGCCCCCCGGGAAGCGGGCCCGGCACGGAGTAGAGGACGTTCCGGCGCGGTAGGGCCTCGGCCAACCCGACGAAGAGGTGTTCGGCGTGGCTGTCGCCGAAGACGACGGCGTCGACCCGCGGTCCCGGCCGGGACTGCCGACACCGCGCGTGGCCACTCCACTGCAGGGCGCCACTGCGGACGGCCGGATCGGCACAGGGGTAGTAGGTCTCGTCCAGTGACCGGAAGTAACTCGCCCAGTCGCCGACGTCGCCCTGGTGTGCGATGGGAATGACCCCGGATTCGTAGCGCGGCAGCCAGAAGTCGTCGGCCGCCACGTTCAGGGTTGCCGCCAGGACGATCGGGGGTAGGACGACGCCAGCCACGAGCGCGGCCGTTCGCGGACGGGTCCGCGTCGGGAGGCGGCGGATGGGTTGCTCCACCCACCGGTAGGACGCCACGGCGGGGATGAGCGACAGCAGGGCGGCCAGCGGTGCGGCGTAGGACACCGTGGGCCAGAGGTGGTTGGCGAACACGATCATCGGCCAGTGCCACAGGTAGATCGAATAGGACCAGTTGCCGAGCGCCACCATCGGCGGCGTCGACAGCGCCCGGCTGGCCCAGGTGTCGTGTCCGGTGCCGGAGGCGATCAGCAGGAGCGTCCCGGCGACCGGAAGCAGCGTCCACGCGCTCGGATAGGCGGTGTCGGCGGTGATCACCCAGGGCGCCGACAGGAGCAGTGCGGCGCCGAGCACTGCGAGGTGGCGCGCCCGTCGAGCCGAGCCGACCGTACGGTTGCGGGTCAGCAGGGCCAGCAGTCCGCCGGCCGCGAACTCCCACGCGCGGCTCACGGGACCGTAGTAGCCGAGCAGGTAGTGCGCGTACGGCGCGAGCGGGCCGGTCGTGGGCGGCGGCGCGAGGGCCAGCGACAACGACACCAGGACCACCGCTCCGACCAGGATCGTCGTCCACGGCAGCCGTCGCGCATGCCTCCCCAGCACCCAGCCGAGCATCAGGATCGCCGGGAACACGACGTAGAACTGCTCTTCGACCGACAGCGACCAGGTGTGCAGCAGGGCGTTCGACTCGGCGGTCGGCCCGAAGTAGTCGCCGGTGTTGGTGATGATGACGAAGTTGGCGCCCAGCAGCATCGCGCCGAGACCGGTCTCCGCCGCCAGCTGTTGCGGTCCGAAGGGTGACAGGAGGAAGAACGCCGCGATCATCGTGACGCCGACGGTCAGCGCCAGCGCCGGGGTGAGCCGCTTGAACCGCCGGAGGTAGAACTGGCCGAAGCGGAAGCGCCCTGTCGACGACCATTCGCGGTCGATCATGTTGGCGATCACGAAGCCCGAGACGACGAAGAAGACGTCCAGGCCGACGAACCCGCCGGGCGGTGCCAGTCCGGCGTGGAACGGCACGCCGATCAGAATGGCGAATCCACGCAGCCCCTGGACGTCGAGCCGGTGAAAGGCGCTGTCCGACATGCCCTTCGCGGACGTTCGTACGGTCACGTCCGCCATGGGATCCCTTCATGGCCACGCCTGGTCGTTCTCGTCGACGAAGGGTCGACGATCCGCTTCGTAGCGTAGGAGAAGATATTGACCGCCGAGGCAATTTCGGCGGCAGAATCGGTCGCCCGTATCGATCCGTATAGATGCCTGTGAGTATTCGGATTGATACGAACAACCCTGCTGTCAGGTCATCGACTGTTTCACGGCGACGGGGTGCGGCGACCTCTGGTCAGCGTATGAATCGCGCGAGCGCGGCGGCCACCGCGGTCGGGTCGTCCTCCTGCACGTAGTGGCCGGCGCCGGGGATCGCGACCTCGGTGACGTCACCCGCGACCCGGCGAAGTCCGTCCGCACTTTGCGCCACTCCCCCGGGACCCGACAGCGCCATCGTCGGCGCGTCGAGTTCGGGTGCGGCGTCGCGTCGGTTGTTCGCGGCGTCGTCGTAGATCGCTCGATATTGGCCGAGCGCGGCGCTGAGCCGGTCGGGGCGCGCGTAGGCCCGGGCGTAGACGTCGATCACGCCGGACTCGTGCATGGCGGCGCTGGTGACGAACTCGCCGAAGTACTCCCGTTCCCGGCCGCCGATCAGCATCTCGGGCACGTCGGGCTGCTGGAACAACGCCAGGTGCGGCAGGCCCCGGCCGGGCGTCCGGAAGTCGAGCAGCTCCTCGAGACCGAAGCCGGGAATCGCCGCACCCGAGAGGACGAGATGGCTGATCTGCTCGCGGTACTGGCGGGCGTACGAGTAGGCCACCCACCCGCCGGTGTCGTGCCCCACCACCGCGACACGGGCCAGACCCTCGGAGCGGACGACGTCGTGTACCGCGCGTGCCATGGTGTCGGCGTCGTAGCGCGGGGCGAGCGTCGAGCATCCGACGCCGAGGAGGTCGGGCGCGATGACGCGATGAGTCTTCCCCAGTGCCGCCATGACGCCACGCCAGGTGAACCAGGTCTCGGGAAAACCGTGCAGCAGGACCACCGCGGGACCGGCGCCGCCGACCACGGCGTGCATGACGGCATCGCCGACGTCGACGTTCTTCGCGGTGAAACCTGCAGGCAGCACACCACAATCGTCGTCCGCGACGTCACTCGCCCGAGCGCAGGCGCCGAGCAGGACGACGGCGAGCACGGCGGCGGTCAGTCGCGTGAGCATCGCGGCATCACTCGGTCGTCAGGTGAGGCCCCGGTGAATGGCGCGCAGATCCTTCGCAGCCCTCGCCCATCGTCGCTCCGACTCTGCGTCGGTGGTCGGCGCGTCGACGCCCCACAGCATCCGCGCGAAGAACCCGGCTCTCGGGACGTCCGGCGGTGACTCGTCGGTGCCGTCGTCGTCTCGTGACTCCCCCGTGGCCATGATTCATGGAACCATGCGGTCGTCGATTGCGCGGGAATCTAGGACCGTCGGACCACTGGGTCAGATCTGACCCAGCGGCCGGCACACGTTCGACAGGGCGTTCCAGTACTGACCGGGCGCACAGTCGTCCGCGGGCCGCGGCGTCTGGCAGGTGTTGGTGATGGGATCCCAGAACTGCCCGTTCACGCAGTTGAGCGGCTCCGCCGAACCGTTCCCCGCGCCAAGCAGCGCCATCGCGATGACAGGAGTGGCGACGATCGTCGACCGAAGGAAGAGGTTTCGCATGCCTGGGGTTTGCCCGACGCCGGGCGAGGCCAAACGCGCTTGAAGTGCCGTGTCAGACGACCGGCGCCGCGCGTACGGTCGGGCACCAATCGCAGCATGCTGAAGGGGGATGGCGCCTACTCGACTTAGAGCGGTCGACCATCAGCGTTTAGCCGCGACGCAGGAATTCAGCCGTCGATGGGCGACGGCGTCGTCACGCCGCCACTCCCTCATCCGCTCGTGAAGGTGTCGCACCCGTGATGCGCTGCGCAATCGGGCCCTCGCGCACGCCTCCGCCGGTGAACTGAAGACGCGACGGGTGATGGGTTGCGGTTCAGCGCTCCCAACGGGCAAGTCCCGGACCAGCACGACCGTTTACAGGATCACAGGTTTCCGACTCATCTACGTTGCCGAGGACCGTGGTGCTCATAGCTTGCCCCGCCAAGCCAGGCTCTGCGTGTTGAGCCGCCGCAGCAGAGAATCACCCTCGCGCACGATGCGCTCGGCGAGCGCAACCGCAGCGGCAAGTCGTTCGTCATCGAGTTGGTCGAATGCCGGGGAGCGACGCCGATCGAGCACCTCGTACCAGCAGCCCCCGACAGCGTGATCGAGCAGAATCCGTCCGAAACAGTGGTCCTTGGTCACCACCCATCGGCCGGCCTGGCCGAGCTGCGGCAAGTCATGGCGAACCAGCTGCCTGTAGCGCGCGCATAGCTCCTGACGCTTCATGGGACGAGGCGTACCCGACCACGCGGGCCGTCACGCAGCTTGGCCGGTCCTGAATCCGGACCCAATCATTGCGATGGCTGGCGGGACCATCGCAGTTTCACGGATGATCCCGACAATCGCTCGCGGACAACCAAGCCGGCCACGCGTCAACGCTCCGCGGGACCGACGGGCGAGGCTCCAAGGGTCGAGTAGGAACGACTGCGGCGGATCACGGGGAGGACTTCGCTGGTGACCCAGCGGCGGAACTGACTCAAACACCACCCCGAGGACCAGTGGCTCTGGATTCCCTGACCGACCTCGATACCGCGACCTCGACCTCGAGCAGGAGTGGTGGCTGACCGCTGGCAAGAAGAAGGACGCAATTCACGACCTCGTTGGATGACCCCGACTCGCTACTATCAACGGCTCACACGCCTGTGCACACCGTGGCAGCGGTCGCGTACGGCCCGGGATCATTCACCGGCTAGAGCGGCTGAGTTCTGCGAAACCACGCAAACGCTCACGGCTCATCCCTTAGCATCTCCTCAATGGGGAGAACAGCTTTCACGTTGATGATGATCATGCTCGGTGTCGCAGGATGCGGGGGATCTGACTCGAGTGCACCGGCCACGGTGACGGTGACTCAGCCGCCATCCAGCACGTACGCGGTGCCCGCGCCGACTACGTCAGCGCCTCCGCCGGTCATCACACAGTCGCAGGTTCCCGCGACGCCGCAGAGTTTTGTCATGCCCAACTACATCGGGCAAACGCTGCAAGCGGCGCAAGACGGTCTGCAGGCCCTTACCGGCAATCCGGCGTTCTTCAGCACCTCGTCGGACGCGACAGGCCAGGGCCGCATGCAGGTCCTGGATCGCGGCTGGCAGGTATGCAACTCGAATCCTGCACCCGGAGAGTCGTTCACCGATTCCACGCCCGTCGACTTCGGCGTGGCGCGCGCCGGTACCGAGTCTTGCCCCTAGCTTCAATCCCCGGCATTCACCACAGTCCGCGAACCGACAGCGAGCGTCCGACTGAGTGGATACGATTCGAATCATGCGATTCCTGGGGGCGATGCTGGTGGCAGCGGGCTCATTGAGTCTTGCGCCAACTGCTTCGGCTGAGCCGGGCATCTGGCCAGACTGCAACCCGCGCTCCCCTGAAGCAATGTCCGAATGCTCGATGCCACCGCCCGGCTCCTGCGCGCAGCCCGCCGTCGACGACTTCTCTGGCCTGAACGGCGGCGCTTTCGTGTGCGCGGCATCGGGTCAGTGGGCATGGCGCGCAATGACATATACGGAGTGGCAAGCGATTTCAGGTCGATGAAGACTCGGCGAGTGCGATGACCTGGCCGCCGCCTGGCTGGTACCCGGATCACGGTGGAGGTCCGTCGTTGCGATATTGGGACGGGCGTCAGTGGACTGACCATGTCGCCGTACGGAAACCTTCACTTGGCAAGCCGGTGTCGCCGGAGAGGTTCGTCCTGATTCCGTTCGCGGTGGTGTTTGGCGGGTTGGCGGGTGTCATGGCGCTGACGGGCGAATGGAAAGCCGCTGCCGGCGTGGCCCTGCTGGCTGTGCTGGTAAGTGCGCCCCTGGCACTGTTCCTTCTCGTCACGCGGAGGGCAAGGCAGGCCCGCCATCGCCGCGCGCAACGACGAAAGTACGAGGCGGGCCTGCTGGCTCGGTTCGACCGAGCCGCGACCGACGACGCCAACCAGTTCGGCGCAGCGCCCCCACACTTCGACTCAGTCGATCTAGCCGATGCCGAGCAGATGCGCCAGCGGGCATGGCAACCGGACATTGCGGGGTCGCCGGCTGTGCGGCCGCGGAATCCCGCACCGTGGCATGTCGTGACCCAGCACCCGACGCAGCACTTCGAGGCTCAGGACGGCGAACGTCCCGAACGCTGATTGTTTTCTGAGCATGGCATCGATGGCGTCGGCGTTGCCCTGTCCGGACGCACGGTCGAGTGCCGATGTCGTCGCGCACATAGGACCGGTAGCGCGCCAGGGTGCCCTGCGCGAGCCGGTGAGGTGGCCGATGGGATTGACGACAGGCGGGTCTGGGCCGTCTGGCCGGTCTCGTGATTGCGCTCGCGGCAGTAGACGCAGAGGTAAAGGCTGCCGTCCTTGCGGGCGTTCGGCTTCACCCGTGCCATCAGGCGGCGTCCGCCTCGCACGAGCACGTCATGTCGTACGGCGCCTCCCACGACCCGGTGAACTGCCCGAAGCAACCGATCGTGCAGACCTGCTTACCGTCGCCGTCCACGAACGTGATGAGGTGCCAGTCCTCCCACACGCGTCACGACCAAGACCACAGCTTGTACGAGAGCCACTGACTGGACTTGATGATCAGAGCAGATGCCATAACGCATTCGATCAGGGGCTACCGACATCGTGATGACGTGCCATTGATGACGTCGAACGCGATCAGCGTGTCCGAATCATCTACCTGCGGTTTCCTGCTCTATCTAAGTGGAGCTAAGGGGATTCGAACCCCTGACCCCCACACTGCCAGTGTGGTGCGCTACCAACTGCGCCATAGCCCCTCGTCGTGCCTGTCGAAGTTACACCACTGGCCGCCTGGGGCTCAAAACAGCTGGTCAGGGCACCTCGCCGCCGGCGTCCGGACCGAGCGGCCGGGCTTCGGTGTGCTCAGCACCGGGCGTGGGGCGGGTCTCGGGAGCGAAGATCCAGAAGATCGCGGCGGACAGCAGGATGGCGCCGCTGAAGGCGAAGGCCGCCCCGTAGGAGAGGTGCTGGGCGATCTGGCCGACCGCGAGTGACCCGAGGATGGCGCCGAAGTCCGACGTCATCTGGAACGTCGCCACGGCCGTCCCGCCGCGCGCCTTGCTGCCGACGATGTCGGCGACCGCCGCCTGCTGTGGCGCGATGAAGATGCCCGTCGCGGCGCCCGTGACGAAGGCCGCGGCCAGAAAGATCGGCAGCGACGTCGTGAAGCCGACGGCCACGGTGGTCGCCGCCGCGATCGGCAGGCCGATCAACAGCGGTATCCGCCGGCCCACCCGATCGGACAGGTACCCGCTGAGGATCACCACGGACACGTTGCCGATCGCGAACGTCGCGAGCGCCAACCCGGCTATCCCGGCGCCGCGGTGCAGCACCTCGACCACGAACAGCGGCACCAGCGCGACGCGCAGGCCGAACGCCGACCAGCCGGTGGCGAAGTTCGACGCCAGCGCAGCCCGGTAGGCGCGGTTGCGCAGCGCCGCGCGCACGCTGAGCGCCGTCTCGGTCTGCTCGTCGGGGGTCGCCAGCGACGACGTCCGCAGCATGATCAGCACCACGCCGGCCGCGATCAGCAGCGCGACGCCGTAGATGACGAACGGCATCGACAGGCCCAGGCCGGCGGTCAGGCTGCCCAGCACCGGACCGAGCACCGACCCGACCAGGAACGCCGAGGTGAACATGCCTGCCACCCGACCGCG
Organism: Mycobacterium sp. PTI7; assembly: GCF_056679845.1. NCBI lineage: Bacteria > Bacillati > Actinomycetota > Actinomycetes > Mycobacteriales > Mycobacteriaceae > Mycobacterium > Mycobacterium sp. PTI7. Next base: position 728,160 of record NZ_CM155252.1, on the reverse strand, counting down.
GGCGTTCGGCGGCGCGATCCGGATCATCAGGCCCAGCGACGACACCGTGAACATCGCCGACCCCAACCCGCCGAGCGAGCGGAACAGCAGCAACTGCCAGTAGGTCTGCGCGAACGCGCACGCACCGGTCGACAGCGCCACGATCAGCAGCCCCGAGACGTAGACCCGACGTTCGCCGAACCGTTGGACGAACAGTCCCGCGGGCGGCGCGCCCACCAGCCGCATCAGCGCGAATGCGGTGATGACGAACGTCGCGGCGCTGATGCTGACGCCGAAGTTGCGCGCGTACTGGGGTAGCACCGGCGCCACCACGCCGTAGCCGAGCGCGACCACCACGTTGCAGAAGAGCAGGACCCAGACTTCGCCGGGCAACTTGTCCTTCGGTGGAGCCGGACAGTCGGTCTCCGCGTCAGAACTCACCCTTGCGACCTTACGAGATGACGGAATTCACCACCTCACGGGCGGCCTCCTGCACCTCGGCCAGATGTTCGGGCCCCTTGAACGACTCGGCGTAGATCTTGTAGACGTCCTCGGTGCCCGACGGCCGCGCCGCGAACCACGCGTTCTCCGTCGTCACCTTCAGCCCACCCAGCGCCGCACCGTTGCCGGGCGCCGAGGTCAGCTTGGCCGTGATCCGCTCGCCGGCCAGTTCGGTGGCGCTCACCTGCTCGGCCGACAGCTTGGCCAGCCGGGCCTTCTGCTCCCGGTTCGCGGGGGCGTCGACGCGGGCGTAGGTGGGCGAGCCGTACTTCTCGGCCAGCTCGGCGTAGCGCTGCGACGGGGTCGATCCCGTCTTGGCGAGGATCTCCGAGGCCAGCAGGGCCAGGATGATGCCGTCCTTGTCGGTGGTCCACACCGACCCGTCGGTGCGCAGGAACGACGCCCCCGCGCTCTCCTCGCCGCCGAAACCGATGGTGCCGCCGATCAATCCGTCGACGAACCACTTGAAGCCGACCGGCACCTCGACCAGCTCGCGGCCCAGGCCCGCGACGACGCGGTCGATGATCGAGCTGCTGACGGCGGTCTTGCCGACGGCCGTCGAGCCGGGCCAGCCGGGCCGGTTCGCGTACAGGTAGTCGATGGCGACGGCGAGGTAGTGGTTGGGGTTCATCAGGCCGCCGTCGGGCGTGACGATGCCGTGGCGGTCGGAGTCGGCGTCGTTGCCGGTGGCGATCTGGTACTCGCCGATCTTGTGGATCAGCGAGGCCATCGCGTTCGGCGAGCTGCAGTCCATCCGGATCTTGCCGTCGGTGTCGAGCGTCATGAACCGCCACGTCGCGTCGACGAGCGGGTTCACCACCGTCAGGTCCAACTGGTGGGTCTCGGCGATCGCGGCCCAGTAGTCGACGCTCGCGCCGCCGAGCGGATCGGCGCCGATGCGCACGCCCTCGGCGCGGATCGCGTGGATGTCGACGACGTTCGGCAGGTCGGCGACGTAGGCGTTCATGTAGTCGTGGCGCTCGGCGGTGTTGAGCGCACGCGCGAGCGGGATGCGCTTCACGTCCGCGAGGCCGCCGCGCAGGATCTCGTTCGCGCGCTTCGCGATGACGCCCGTGGCGTCGGTGTCGGCCGGGCCGCCGTTGGGCGGGTTGTACTTGAACCCACCGTCGCGGGGCGGATTGTGCGACGGGGTGACCACGATCCCGTCGGCGAGGTCGCTGTCCCTCCCCCGGTTGAACGTCAGGATGGCGTGGCTCACCGCGGGGGTGGGCGTGTAGCGGTCGGCGGCTTCGATCATCGCGACGACGTCGTTGGCGGCGAGCACCTCCAGGGCCGACGCCCATGCGGGTTCGGACAGCGCGTGGGTGTCCCGGCCGATGAACAGCGGCCCCGTGGTGCCCTGCGACGCCCGGTACTCGACGATCGCCTGCGTGGTCGCCACGATGTGCGCCTCGTTGAACGCCGCGTCGAGACTCGACCCGCGGTGTCCCGACGTCCCGAACGTCACCTGCTGATCGACGTTCTCGGGATCGGGCACCACCGTGTAGTAGGCGGTCACCACCCGGGCCACGTCGATGAGGTCGTCTGGTTGAGCCGGTTGCCCGGCGCGAGGATTAACCATGGAGTCGATTCTGCTCCGGTTCGACCGCCCGCACCGTCCGGTCGCCGAGAATTCGATCGAGCGACGGCGGATGGTGGCCCCGACGACGCCCGACGGGCCGCGACGCCGCCGTTGGTAGCGTGTCGGGTAGCCGTCCCGTTCGACGGAGTCGGAACGGATGAAGGCGGTCAGAAGCCATGGGCTGCAATGAGTACTGACGACGTCGACGTCCTGGTCATCGGCGCCGGCCTGGCCGGCCTGCGGTGCGCGGGCGTACTCGCGGCGGCCGGCCGTGACGTCCGGGTGTGGGAGGCCGCCGACGACGTCGGTGGCCGGGTCCGCACCGACGTGGTCGACGGCTTCCGCTGCGACCGCGGTTTCCAGGTGCTCAATCCCGCCTACCCGGAGCTGAGCCGTGCCGTCGACGTCGACGCGCTGCGGCTGCAGGGGTTCGGGCCGGGCGTCGGCGTGCGGCGCGACGGCGGGTCGACGGTGTGGGTGCACCCGCTGCGCTCCCCGACGCGGGTCCCGGCGATGCTGGCCCGCCGCGGGCTCGGACCGCGCAACCTGCTGTCGGTGGCCCGCTGGGCGGCGCCCGCCCTGCGGCCCCGCGCGCTGAAGTCCACGGCCGCCGACACCTCGATGCGCGCCGCACTGGACGACGCGGGCGTGCGCGGCGAACTGCGGCGGGTGATCGACCGCTTCCTGGCGGGCGTCCTCCTCGAGGACTCCGGCGAGACCTCGAACGCGTTCGTGCTGCTGTTGCTGCGCATGTTCGTCCTCGGTGTCCCCGCGCTGCCGGCCGAGGGCATGCACGCCCTGCCCCGCCTGCTCGCCGAACCGCTCGGCGGTCGAATCGACCTGCAGCACAACGCCGTCGAGACCTCACGCGACGGCGACGGGTGGCGCGTGACCGGCCCCGGCGGGTCCATCCGCGCCCGGCACGTCGTGATCGCGACCGACCCGGCGACCGCCGCTGGCCTGGCGGGGCTGCCCAAGCGACGCATGCGCGGGGTGGTGACGGACTGGTGGGCCGCCGACGAGGCGCCGACCGACTCGCCGATGCTGTGGGTCGACGGTCGCCCCCGCGCGACCGGACCGGTGCTCAACACCGCCGTCATCAGCGCGGCGGCGCCCACCTACGCCCCCGCGGGGCGCCATCTGATCGCCGCCTCCGCGCTGATCGGCGCGGACGGCAGCGAACCCGAGGAGTCCGTGGTCCGCCGGCACGCGGCCGAGATCCTCGGCTCCGACGGCACGCGGTGGACGCGGCTGACCCGGCACGTGGTTCCGGGTGCGCTTCCCGCGCAACCTCCGCCGCTGACGGTGCGGCGACCGATCCGCCTCGCCGACGGCCGGTGGGTCTGCGGCGACCACCGCGACACCGCCTCCATCCAGGGCGCTCTCGTCAGTGGCCGACGCACCGCCGAGGCACTGCTGCTCGTGCGCCGCTGACGGTCAGAGGGCCCACGCGAGCGCGAGGCCGGCCGCGCACGCCGCGACGGCGAGCAGCAGCGATACGGACGCGTTGAGCAGGGCCAGGACCCGCTTGCCCTGTTGGATCAGCCGGACGGTCTCGAAGCTGGCGGTGCTGAACGTCGTGTATCCGCCGCAGAATCCGGTCCCGAGCACCGTCTGCCAGGCAGGCGACCCGCCGTCGAACAGCACGATGCCGGCGAGGACGCCCAACAGCAGTGACCCGGAGACGTTGATGATCACCGTGGCCCACGGGAACGGCGATCGCCACCGTTGCTTGATCGCGAAATCGAGCCCGAAGCGAGTGACCGCACCGGCGGCGCCGGCGAGGAACGTCAGGAGCGCGATCACGACTGCTGCGCCCTGATCCGCGCCGCCAGCACGATGCCGCACCACGCGGCGAGGACGCCACCGACCACGCTGCCGAGGCCGTATCCGATCGCGGTCCACGGGTGACCATGGCGAGCGAGCTGCACGACTTCGAGCGCGAAGGTGCTGTAGGTGGTGAACGCACCGCACAGTCCGGTGCCCGCGCAGAGCCGGCTGCGTTGCCGCCACCCCGAGTCGTCGCCGAGCCGCGCCAGTCCCTCGAGAAGTCCGCCGAGCACGAACGCGCCACTCAGGTTGATCAGGAACGTCGCCCACGGCCATGCGCTCGGGTCGTGTGGCAGCAGCTCTTCGACGAGGTATCTCACCGCGGTGCCCACCACGCCGCCGGCGAACACCAGCGCCCACGTCGACGGCCGGCGATGCAGCGGCCGCGAGACGTCGGCGTCGGGGTCTGACGGGAGTTCGGCGTGCTTGTCGACGCCGTCCCGCTCGCCGCTGGGTCTGCCGCTCACGGTCACCTCGTCTCGAGCGGTTCCGTCACCACGTCGCGAGGACTCTACCGATGTTTCGGACCGCACCCGAGGTCGCCAGGGGAGCCGTTTGTAAGCCTAGCCTCACTTAACTCGTCGGTGTACTGTCCCCCGCCATGGAGAGGTCACAATCGGAGTCGGTCAGCGCTGCGCTGAGCGAGATCCTGCGCGAGGACATGAACGTCGACATCAGCCGCGTGACGCGAGAATCCCGTCTCATCGACGACGTCGGGCTCGACTCGGTCGCGTTCGCCGTCGGCATGGTCGCCATCGAGGACAAGCTCGGTGTCGCGCTCACCGAGGAAGACCTGCTCAGCTGCGACACCGTGGGTGAACTCGAGGACGCGATCCTCGCGAAGGTGCCTGCGGCGCCCAGCAACTCGTGAACGTCCTCGCGTCCGCTCTGTCGGAGGCGATGACGGCGTCACCCAACGTCCTGGCCGTTCTCGACGCCGACCGCAGCGCGTGGCACCGCCATCCGTGGGCGGAGGTGCATGCCCGCGCGGAGAACGTCGCCGAACGCATCGCCGACGACGGCGCCCGCGCCGTCGGGCTGGTGGGTGAACCGACCGTCGAGTTCCTCGCCGCCATCCCCGGGACGTTCTTCGCCGGCGCCGCGCTGTCCATCCTGCCGAGCGCCGTGCGCGGTGCCGACGCCGACCAGTGGGCGCAGACCACGCTCGCCCGGCTGCGCGCCCTCGACGTGCGCACGGTGTTCAGCCACGGCCCGCAACTCGACCTGCTGCGCGACCGCGACGCGTCGATCACCGTGCACGACGTCACCGAGGTCGCCCACGACCGCCGCTCCACCACCTTTCACGGCCCCGACGGCGGCGACGTGGCCATCCTGCAGGGCACCGCCGGCTCGACCGGAACCCCCAAGGCCGCCCGCATCTCACCTGTCGCGGCGCTCGCGAATTACCAAGGGCTGGTTCGGCACGTCGACGTCGACCACAACAGCCGTGCGCACAGCTGGCTGCCGATCTACCACGACATGGGGCTGGCCTTCCTGATGACGAGCGCCCTCGCCGGTGCCGACCTTTGGCAGGCACCGACCTCCGCGTTCGCGGGCAACCCGTTCGGCTGGCTCACCTGGCTCACCGAGAGCCGCGCCACGATGACAGCGGCCCCGAACATGGCCTACAACGTCATCGGCAAGTACGCGAAGATCGTCGGCGACGACGTCGACCTGAGCCACCTCGGGTTCGCCCTCAACGGCGGCGAGCCCGTCGACTGCGACGGCACCCGGCGCTTCGCCACCGAGATGGCCCGCGTCGGCTTCGACGCGAAGGCCCTCGCCGCGTCCTACGGTCTGGCCGAATCTACTTGTGCGGTCACCATTCCCGCGCCATTCTCCGGCCTGGAGGTCGACGAGCCGTCGGTGCGCACCGACGGCGGCGACTCGACCCGCCGGTTCGCCGTCCTCGGCGACGCCATCCCCGGCATGGAGGTCCGGATCAACCCCGATGCCGCACGCGAGACCGAGGTGCTGGGCCGTGACGTCGGCGACGTCGAGGTGCGGGGCACGTCGCTGATGACCGGTTACGTCGGCGAGGCGCCCATCGACCCGACGCAGTGGCTCCCGACCGGCGACATCGGCTACCTCGTCGACGGCCGTCTGGTGGTGTGCGGTCGCGCCAAGGAACTGATCACCGTCGCGGGCCGCAACGTCTTCCCCACCGAGATCGAGCGGATCGCCGCGCGGGTGGACGGCGTCCGCGAGGGTGCGGTGGTCGCGATCGGCACCGGTGAGTCGTCGGCCCGCCCAGGCCTGCTGATCGCCGCCGAGTTCAAGGGCACCGACCAGCCCGCCGCGCGCAGCGAGGTGGTGCAGTTGATCGCGTCGGAGTGCGGCGTGGTCCCCGCCGACGTCGTGTTCCTCGAACCGGGCACGCTGCCGCGCACGTCGTCGGGCAAGTTGCGCCGCCTGGAGGTCAAACGAAATCTGGAGGGAGCACCGCGATGACGGCCACCCAGACACCGTCGGTGCAGGACTACGCCGAGCTGCTCGAGCACGTCTTCGACGACCGCGTCACCAAGTGGACGGCGCGCGCCGAGGAGATCGAGCACTTCCCCCGCGAACTCATCGAGTACCTCGGCAGCAGCGGCGTCTTCGCCGCCAAGTGGCCGGCGGGGCAGCAGAACTCGGACGTGGCGAAGGTCATCGCGCTGGCTCGCAAGCTCGGCCACCTGGGGTCCGCGGGCATCGGAGTCGGTGTCGGACTGCACGACTCGGCGATCGCGATCCTGCGCCGCTTCGGCAAGTCCGACTACCTCAAGGAGATCGCCGAGCAGGCCATCCGCGGCGAGGCCGTGCTGTGCATCGGCGCCTCCGAGCAGTCCGGCGGATCCGACCTGCAGATCGTCGGCACGGAGGTCCGGACCGAGGGTGACGGCTTCCGCGTCACCGGGATCAAGAAGTACGTCTCGCTGTCCCCCATCGCCGATCACGTCATGGCCGTGGCCCGCAGCGTCGACCACGACCCGAACAGCAAGCACGGCAGCGTCGTCGTCATCGCCGTGCCCCTCGCGCAGTGCGAGGTGCAGACGCCCTACCGCAAGGTCGGCGCCGGACCGCTCGACACCGCCGCGGTGCACATCGACACGTGGGTGCCCGCCGATGCACTGGTCGCCCGTGCCGGCATCGGGCTGGCCGCCATCTCGTGGGGCCTTGCCCAGGAGCGGATGTCGGTGGCCGGGCTGGTGTCGTCGTCGGCCCAGCGCGTACTCGGAATCACGTTGGCGCGGATGATGACCCGTCGCCAGTTCGGCCACACCCTCTACGAGCACCAGGCGCTTCGATTGCGGATGGCCGACCTGCAGGCGCGCGTCGACATGCTCCGCTACGCGCTCGACGGCATCGCCGCGACCGGCAAGCTCGACCTGCGCGCCGCCGCGGCGATGAAGGTCAGTGCCGCCCGCCTCGGCGAGGAGGTGGTCAACGAGTGCATGCACATCTTCGGCGGCTCCGGCTATCTGGTCGACGAGACGCCACTCGGACGCTGGTGGCGTGACATGAAGCTGGCCCGCGTGGGCGGCGGCACCGACGAGGTGCTCTGGGAGTTGGTCGCCGCGGCGATGAAGCCCGACTACGACGGCTACGCCGAGTTCGACCAGCTCCCCTGACACCTCGTTTTTCTCCCGCGAGCAGACGTGAACTCCCCTCTTCCGGCACGAATGAGGGGAGTTCACTGGAGCCGCTTGCGGACTGCTCGCGCGAAGAACGTAACGCCGTGGAACGCTCTAGCCGAGGGGCTTGGGGGCGTCCTCGGGCGTGCGGGGCAGCGCGTAGAGCGCCATCCGACGGTTGGCCATGTCGTGCTCGCCGAGGAACGTACAGCCGGCCCACTCGCACACCGCGCGGGCACCGGCGTTGCGGTGGTCGGGGTCGAACATGATGCGGCGGCAACGGGGTTCGAGTTCGAACAGGCTCGCCATCACGCGCGGCAGCAGGATGGGCGCGAAGCCCTTGTTGACGAACTTCAGGTCGGCGATCGCGGCGTGCACGCCCAGGTCGTGCGGGTCGCAGTCATACCGCGGCGCGATCGAGTCCTTGGCGGCGCGATACACCTCCAGGTATGCGATCTGCTGGCCCTTGAAGCTCCCGACGAACGGCCGCGAGTACTCACCGGCGAGTTGCGCGCGCAGGAAGTTCCGCCACCAGCTCGGCGGGTTGTCGTACTCCCACGCCTCGGCCAGGTGCGGGCGGTTCATCCACTCGGAGATCAACTCGGCGTCGGCGTCCGGGTCCGCGGGCCGGAAGTGATACGGCTCCGCCAGCACGGGCGTCATCGGCGCGGGGACGGCGCGCACCTCGTCGGTCAGCGTCGTCAGCTCACGCGGCAGGACGGGGACGGGGTCATCGATTTCGGTCATCTCGACGCCGAAGCCTACCGGACCAGATAAGGGTAGGTTTGCCTACCTTGGGCTCAGCGGCTGCGAAGGAACATCCGCGCGTCCCACGCCGCGAGGTCCAGCGCCGGCGAGTCGAGCACGTCGGGCGTGCCCGCCAGATTGCCCAGCACCAGCCGGGCCCCGAGCCACTCCGTGCCGACGTCCACCGACCGCGGTCGGCGCCCGCAGTTGACGATCACCAGCAGCGCCTCGTCATCGGTGGCGCGGACGTAGGCCCATACGTGGGGGTCGTCCTGAAGCAGCGGCGTGAAGTCGCCGTCCGCCAGCACGGGCACCTCGTGCCGCAGGGCGATCAGCGACCGGTAGTGGGCGAACACCGAGTCCGGTGCACGGACCTGCGCCGCGGCGTTCAGCCAGACGTGGTTGGGGTTCACCGGCAACCACGGGTCACCGGTGCTGAAGCCGGCGGCGGGTCCCGCGTCCCACTGCATGGGCGTGCGCGCGTTGTCGCGGCCGAATCGCGCGAGACCGGTCAGCGCGGCCGCGGTGTCGCCGCCGTCGTCGGTGACGGTGCGGTAGAAGTTGCGCGCCTCGAGGTCGGCGAAGTCCTGTTCGGAGCCGAACGGATAGTTCGTCATTCCCAGTTCCTCGCCCTGGTAGACGAACGGCGTCCCCCGCATGCCGTGCAGCACGGTGCCCAGCGCCATCGCCGACGCGGCCCAGAACTCCGGATCGTCGTCGCCGAACCGGGACACGACGCGCGGCTGGTCGTGGTTGTTCCAGTAGAGGCTGTTCCACCCGACGTCGGCCAGGGCGGCCTGCCACCGGTGCAGCGATCGCTTGAGCACCACCAGGTCCAGGCCCGCGTCGACGTACTTGTCCGCCGGGTCCTGGTCGACCGACATGTGCTCGAACTGGAACACCATGTTCAACTCGGCGCGCGCGGGATCGGTGTAGAGGCGGGCCTGTTCGGTGGTGACGCCGGGCATCTCGCCCACCGTGACGAAGTCGCCGTCGCGCCCGCCGAAGACCGTCGCGGTCATCTCGGCGAGGTACTCGTGGACGCGTGGCCCGTCGGCGAACTGCTCCAATGCGCCCACGAACCGCTTGCCGGGCACCGGTGTGGCGTCGGGCAGCCCGTCGCGCTTGGAGATGAAGTTGACGACGTCCATGCGGAAGCCGTCGACGCCGCGGTCGAGCCACCAGGACATGGTGTCGTGCACCGCGTTCCGGACCTCGGGGTTCTCCCAGTTCAGGTCGGGCTGCTTGGGGTCGAACAGATGCAGGTAGTACTGGCCGGTCGCCTCGTCCCAGGTCCACGCCGACCCCGAGAACATCGACGCCCAGTTGTTGGGCTCCGCGCCGTCCCTCGCGTCGCGCCAGAGGTACCAGTCCCGCTTGGGTGACTCGCGGGACGACCGCGACTCGACGAACCAGGGATGTTCGTCGGAGGTGTGGTTGACCACCAGGTCCATCACCAGCTTCATGCCCCGCCGGTGCACCTCGGCGAGCAGGTCGTCGAGCTGGGCCAGCGTGCCGAACATCGGGTCGACGTCGCGGTAATCGCTGATGTCGTAACCGTTGTCGACCTGCGGCGAGGGATAGACCGGCGACAGCCAGATCACGTCGACACCAAGGGCGCTCAGGTGGTCCAGCCGGGCAATGATGCCGCCGAGGTCGCCGATGCCGTCGCCGTCGGAGTCCGCGAAGCTGCGGGGATAGATCTGGTAGACGACGGCCGTCTTCCACCATGCGTCGTTCACGGTCGCCCCTCTATCACGTTGCGGTACACGGAGACATAGCGATCCACCATCGTACCGACGGCGAAGCGGCTCGCCGCATGGTCGGCGATCGCGCGGCGGTCGAGGCCGGCGGCGGCGTCGACCGCCGACACCGCCCCGTCGACGTCGTCCACCAGGAAGCCGGTGACCTGGTCGGTGACGAGTTCGGGCATCGACCCTCGCGGGAAGGCGATCACGGGTGTCCCACAGGCCATCGCCTCGACGACGCTGTAGCCGAAGGGTTCCTCGAAGTCGATCAGGTGGAGCAGTGCCCGCGCCCCGCCCAGCACCTCGGCGCGGTGCGCGGCATCGACGGAACCGAGGTAGCGCACCCGCTCGCCATCGACGTGCGGTTCGACCTCGGCGTGGAAGTAATCCTCGTCCTGGATTATCCCCGCGATGTCGAGGCGACGACCGCATCGTCGTGCGACCTCGATGGCGTCGGCGGTGCCCTTGTCGGGGTGTATCCGGCCGAAGTACAGCAGGTGCTCACCGGGGCTGGGGTGCACGGCGAAGCCGTCGAGGTCGATGCCGTGGTGAATCGTCGCGGCGTAGTGCAGCTTTGGATGACGGTCGGCGTCGCTGATCGACACGTAGGCCGTGGTGGCGTCGTATCGTTCGTAGACGGGCACGATGCGCTCCGAGGAGAAGCCGTGAATGGTGGTGACCACCGGCGTCGTGACCAGATCGCCGTACGTCAGAGGCAGGAAGTCGAAGCCGTTGTGGATCACGTCGAAGTCCGCGGCCCGCTCGAACACCGAGGCGACGTGCAGGCATTCGGCCACCTTGGCGTCGATCGACGGATCCTCGGACCACCCGCACGGCGACGTCGACCGAAGTTCGGCCGTCGTGACCGAATCCGCGGTGGCGAACAACGTGACGTGATGGCCCGCCGCCACCAGACCCTCGGTCAGCAATGACGCGAACTGTTCCCATGGCCCGTAGTGACGCGGCGGCGTCCGCCAGGCGATCGGAGACAGTACGGCGACGCGGAGCGGGTCGCGGGTCGGGCCGGTGGAGGGGATGGGGTCAGCGTACGCGGGGGACCCGGTGTGCCCGGCCTACGTCCCCAGCAACATGATCCCCGCGGTGATCAGCGCCGCCACCTTCGCCACCTCGAACCCGACGTACGCGAGGTGCGCAATCGAGCGGGCCCGCTCCTCACCCGCCAGCACCGACGCCGTCCGCTTGGCGAGCATCGGCCGAATGAGCACCGTCTGGATCAGCAGCGCCGCCACGGCCGCGGTGATCGACACGCTGATCCCCGTGGAGGTGTCATGGGTGAACAGCGTCGCGGCGATCACGACCGCGAGCACCAGTTCGCAGAAGTTCAGCGCGCGGAACACCAGCCGTCCGATCCCGAGACCGAGCTGCGTCGTCACCCCCGGCGCTCGGAACTTCAACGGCGCCTCCAGGAACGAGATGGCCAGGACCATTCCCAGCCACACGAACACCGCGCCGACCGCCACGCGCGAACTCAGGTCCACCGCGGCAGCCTACGGCAGGCGACGGTCCTCGCGGGTGTGCAATCCTGGACCCGTGGCCGACGTCGGTGACCGCGATCGCGTCGCGGAACTCGTTCGATGGGAGGACGCGGGCGCCACCTGGCAGGTGGTCGCACGGACCCGTCACGGCGTGACGATCGCCCTGCTGCGCTGCGACGGCGCCGAGGAGGTCGACCGGTTCACCTCGGACGATCCCCGCCTGCTCGCCTACGTCGACCGCTAGGGCGTCGTCACAGCCCGCGCTTGCGGCCGAACGACGTGGTGCCGTTGCGGCGCACCATCGCCACGGTGGTGGCGATCCTGCCGCGGTCCAGGTCCGGTTCGAGGCCGGCGCCCACGCGGTGCAACTGGTCGGTGTGCCAGCTCAGTTCGAGGATCCCGTCGAGCGACTTGAGATCCACGAACTTGCCGAGGACGCCGCGCAGTCCCGCCCGGACCCGGTGCACCGTCAGCTGGTCGGATCGTCCGGTCAGGATGGCGTCGGCGGCGTCGGTGGTGGTCACGGTCGGTCGGCCCAGTCCGATGACGTCGCACTCGCCTGCGGCCACCGCCTCCGCCATCGCGGCGCGGGACCGGAAGCCGCCGGTCACCGCGATCGGGACGTCGCCGACGACGGCGCGCACCGTGTGGGCGTACTCCAGGAAGTACGCCTCGCGCGCCTTGGTGCTGTCCGCGGCGGCACCCATCATCGCGGGTGTCTCGTAGCTCCCGCCGCTGACCTCGATGAGGTCGAGTCCTTCTCCGGCGAGGGCGGCGAGCACGCCGCGGGACTCGTCCTCCGTGAAACCGCCGCGCTGGAAGTCCGCCGAGTTCAGCTTCAGGCCCACGGCGAAGCCCGGCGAGACGCGAGCCCTGACGCGGCGCACCACCTCGAGCAGGAAGCGCATCCGGCGCTCGGGGTCGCCGCCCCATTCGTCGTCCCGTTGATTGGACAGGGGCGAGAGGAACTGCGCCACCAGATACCCGTGGGCACCGTGGATCTGGACGCCGTCGAAGCCTGCCGTCTCGCACACCGCCGCGGCCGTCGCGAAGCGCTCGATGACGTCCTCGATCTCCGCCGACGTCAGTTCACGGGGTGTCGGCGAGCCCGGCAGGGTGAGCGGGATCGCGCTCGGCGCCACCGGCCGGTGCCCCAGCGCCAGCGGGTTCGACTGCCGCCCCGGATGATTCAGCTGCACCCAGATCGGCACGCCGCCGTCCTTGGTGGCCTTCGCCCAGCGGGACAGCGCGTCGAGGTCGCGCTCGTCCTCGATGACGACGTTCCCGGGTTCGCCCAGCTGGGTGCGGTCCACCATGACGTTGCCGGTGACCACCAGGCCGTAGCCGCCGTCGCTCCACGTCGAGTAGAGGCGTTCCAGCCGGTGGTCGGGAGCGTGGGCCGAGTTCCCCAGCGCCTCGCTGAGCGCGGCCTTCATGATCCGGTTGGGCAGCACCTGCCCGCAGGGCAGTGTCAGCGGCTCGTGCAGGGATGTGTGCTGGGCTGGGGTGGTCATGTCGCCTTTCGAACGTGCGGACGCCGGTGGCGGGCGTCTCGGTATACCGACTGGTATAGCGGTCCCGGCCACCGTAGTAAACCGATTGGTATATTGCAAACATGCGCGTACGGGAACGACTGACCACTGCCACCGCCGCCCTGATGCAGCGCCACGGGGTGGCCGGGACCGGCATCGCCCAGATCCTCGACACCAGCGGCGTGACCCGTCGATCGATCTACCTGAACTTCCCCGGCGGCAAGGCCGAGTTGGTCGCCGCGGCAACACGGTCCGCAGGCGAGGAGATGACCACGACGGTGCGGGAGTACGTCGACGAGCCGAACCCCGTCGCCGCCTTCGCCCACATGTGGAGCGACGTGCTGATCGGCAGCGACTTCGAGGGCGGCTGCCCCATCACCGCCGCTGCGTGCAGCGGCGACGAGTCCCCGGACGCGCGGGTGGCGGCCGCCGACGTGTTCGCCGACTGGGGCCGGCTGATCGCGGAACGACTGGCGCGCGACGGGATCGCCCAGGACGTGGCGCAATCGCTGGCGACGACGGTCGTCGCCGCGCTCGAGGGATCGGTGATCCTGTGCCGCGCCGCCCACTCGACCGCTCCCCTCACCCAGGTGGCCCACCACCTCGAGGAGCTGATCGCCGCGAACCGGCCCCCGGCGGTGTAGCGTCCACGTACACCAATCGGTTTACCACGCGCACCACGGCGAAAGAAGGAACGCATGCCCTCCGTACTGGTCACCGGCGCAGGACGAGGCATCGGCCTCGCGATCACCGAACACCTCAGCAGCCACGGCTTCGAGGTGTACGCCGCCGCACGTTCCGAGGACACGCTCGCGACCCTCGACCGGCTGCCGCACGTGCACGCCGTACCCCTCGACGTCACCGACCGCGCCGCCGTCGCCGCGCTCCCCGGCCACCTCCCCGCGACGCTCGATGGCGTAGTCAACAACGCGGGCATCATCGTCAACGGACCGGTCGAGGGATTGCACCTCGACGATCTGTCGCGCCAGTTCGAGGTCAACGTGACCGCGCAGATCGCGGTGACGCAGGCCGTCCTGCCGCTGATCCGCGCCGCGCGCGGCCGGGTGCTGTTCATCTCCTCGGTCAGCGGGTTGATCACCACCCCCGGCACGGGCGCCTACTGCGCGTCGAAGTACGCCGTCGAGTCGCTGGCGGACGCCCTGCGAATGGAACTGCGACCGTGGAAGATCCGCGTGTCGCTCATCGAGCCCGGGCCCATCCGCACCGACATGTGGGGCGACATCCTGACCGAGCACGACCGCATGGTGGACGGGCTCGACCCCACGCACCGGGACCTCTACGCCGCCCACCTCGCGGGGTCGCGCAAGCTCCTCGGCAGGATGCAGAAGCTGGCCGCCGACCCGAAGAAGGTGGTCGACGCCGTCGAGCACGCGTTGTCGTCGAGGCGTCCGAAGCGCCGCTACCTGCTCGACACCACGAGCCGCGTGCAGAAGCTCGTCGTGGGCCTGACGCCGACCGCCGTCAACGACGCCGTCCTCGCCGCGGCGACCACGTCACGCTCCGCGTAGCCACCGCGTATGCCACGCTGGACGGCGTGATCGTCGCCTTCAGCCTCACCCCGTCCAGTGCCGACGACGACGGTGGAGTCCACCGGGCCGTCGCCGAGGCGGTGCGCATCGTGCGCGCCTCGGGCCTCCCCAACGAGACCAACGCGATGTTCACCAACATCGAGGGCGAGTGGGACGAGGTGATGGCCGTCGTCAAGCAGGCCGTCGACGCCGTCGCGGCGGTCTCACCGCGGGTGGGCCTGGTGCTCAAGGCCGACATCCGCGCCGGCTACACCGGGCAACTCAGCGCCAAGGTGCAGCGGGTCGAGGACGCACTCGGCGGGTAGTGCGGTCAGTTCGAGAACGCCTGCCGCAGTAGGTCGTGCGGCACCGCGTGCACGGTCATCCCGTTGCGGCCGGTGATCGTCGCGGCGGCGACCATCGCGTTGACGATGGCCTCCTCGGTGGCCTCGATCGTCAGGTCGAAGAGCCGGGTCATCAGTTGCGGCGCCACCATGCGCAGCGGAATCTCGGGCCTTCCGGCATCCGGGTCCTCGTCCCAGGCGTAGGCCGGGATTCCGCGGTTGCCCGTCGAGAACGCGAGCATCAGGTCGCCGCTGTACTGCTCTCCCCTGCCGCCCACGTTGGCCACCCCGAGGGCGGCGCGCTGGGCCAGGCGGGTGCACTGGTGCGGTAGCAGCGGCGCGTCGGTGGCGACGATCACGATGATCGAACCCGAACCCCGCTCGTAGCGCGCGGGAACGCCGGGCAGCGGCACCCGATCGGGGCCGATCATCTCTCCCACCGGTCTGCCGTTTATCCGAAGGTGTTCGCGGCGGCCGTGATTGGCCTGCACCAGCACCCCGACGGTGTAGCGGCCGGCCGCGGTCTCGGCCACCCGCGACGACGTGCCGATCCCGCCCTTGAACTCGTGGCAGATCATGCCGGTGCCGCCGCCAACGCCGCCCTCCGCCACCGGCCCCCCGGTGGCGGCGGCCAACGCGTCCTGCACGTGGTCGGCCGTCACGTGGTGGCCGTTGATGTCGTTGAGCAGCCCGTCGTAGGTCTCGCCGACGACGGGTAGCGACCAGTAGACGCCGTCCCCGCGGGCGCGGATCTGGGCGTCCACCAGCGCATCCCGGACGACACCCACGCTGTGGGTGTTGGTCAGTCCGATCGCGGTGGTCAGTTCACCCGACTCGCGGATCCACTCCAGACCGGTGAGTTCGCCACTGCCGTTGAGGCGGTGGGCGCCGGCGAAGACCGGTTCGCTCCAGATGTCGGCGTGCGGGACGACGACCGTGACCCCGGTGTGCACCGCGGGCGGACCGTCGCGGTGCAGCGTGACGTGTCCGACGCGCACGCCGTCCACGTCGGTGATGGCATTGTGCGGGCCGGTCGGGTGCTGCCCGACGACGATGCCCAGATCTCGAGCGCGCATGTCATTCCTCCGGTCACTGGTGGTGCACGAACGTCACGGCACGACCACCCACTCGCCGCGGCGCAGCACGCCGGTCACGGTGAGGTCGTCGTCCAGGACCACCAGGTCCGCACGGGCCCCGGAGTCCAGCGTGGCCTGCGGAAGGCCAAGGGCGCGAGCCGGGTTGACCGACGCCTGGCGGGCGGCCAGCAGCAGGGCGTCGTCCCGCGGCAGGCCGCAGTGCTCGACGGCGAACCGGAACACCCGGTCCATGGTCGCGGTGCTCCCGGCGATCGTGTCGGTTCCCGACACCCGGGCGACGCCGGCGACGACGTCGACGGCCAGGGGCCCGAGGTGGTACACCCCGTCCGACATCCCCGTCGCGGCCATCGCGTCGGTGATCAACGAGACGCGATCCGGTCCCGCGCTGCGGGTGACGTGCCGGTAGATCGCCGGATCGACGTGGACGCCGTCGGTGATCAGCTCGACGGTGACCCGCGGGTCCTCGAGCAGGGCCACCACCGGACCCGGCTCGCGCCGGTCGATCGGCCGCATCGCGTTGAACAGGTGCGTCCCGACGGTGGCGCCGGCCTCGATGGCGTCCCGCGTCTGGGCGTAGGTCGCCTCGGTGTGGCCCACGGCGACAACCACTCCCGCGTCGACGAGCCGGCCGATGGCGGGGCGCGCGCCGTCGCGCTCGGGCGCGATCGTCACCATCCGGACCGCACCGCCGGCGGCGTCGAGGATGCGGTCGATCTCGTCGCGGTCGGGGTCGCGCATCAGGGCCGGCTGGTGGGCTCCGCAGCGCAGCGTCGACAGCCAGGGACCCTCGAGGTGGACGCCGTCGATCCCGTCGGCGCGGGCCAGGTGGGCGACCTGGCGCAGCAACTCGTCGGGTGCGGCGGTGACGAGCGAGGCGACGATCGAGGTGGTCCCGTGTGCGCGGTGCAGCGCGACCGCCGACGCCGTCTCCGCCTCCGACGCGGCCGAGAAGTTCCCGCCAGCACCGCCGTGGACGTGGGTGTCGACGAAGCCGGGCACCACCGTCGCCGTACCCAGGTCACGATCCGCGGGCCGGGGCGGCGCTCCCCCGCCGACCGCCTGGACCGTGCCGTCGCGCACCTCGATCCAGCCGGGCCGCAACACCTCTGCGCCCGTGACGACGGTGCCTGCCGCGAGCAGCACTCAGATGCCCTGCCACTCGGGCTTGGAGAGGTAGGTCTCCCGGTAGTAGTCGACGAGCTGGAGCCGCCGGGCCGCAGCGTCGTCGAGCAGCACCGTGACGTGTGGGTGGTGCTGCAGAATCGTGGCGGGCCACATGGCGCTGACCGGTCCCTCGACGAGCTGGTGCACGGCCTCTGCCTTGCTGCGCCCGGTGGCGACGAGGACGACGTGGCGCGCCGCCATGATGGTCGCCAAACCCTGGGTGAGGCAGTGGGTGGGCACCGCGTCGACGTCGTCGCCGAAGAAGCGGGCGTTGTCCATCCGGGTCTGCCGCGTCAGTGTCTTGATCCGGGTCCGCGACGCCAGCGACGAGCCGGGTTCGTTGAACGCGATGTGCCCGTCGGTGCCGATCCCGAGGATCTGCAGGTCGACGCCGCCGGCTCGGTCGATCGCGTCCTCGTAGGCGGCGCACGCCGCGGGGATGTCGGCGGCCAGCCCGTCCGGGCTCTGGACGGCCCCCGGCGCGAAGTCCACCTTGGCGACGAAGACGGCGTCGATGACGGTGCGGTACCGCTCGGGATGGTCGGCGGGCAGGCCGACGTACTCGTCGAGGGTGAATCCGCGGGCGCGGGCGAACGACAGTTCTCCCGCGCGGCACCGGGCCGCCAGCTCGTCGTAGATCGCCAGCGGCGACGACCCGGTGGCCAGGCCGAGTACGGCGTCGGGCGTGCGGGTCAGCAGCGCGCCGATCGCGTCGGCGGCCACCTCACCGATCCGCCCGGCGTCGGGCAGGACGACGACCTCCACTACTTGGCGGCCGTGAACAGCGTTGCGCCGGAGGCGACGTCGGCACCCTCGAGGACCACCTCGGCGGCGACCACGTTGTCGGCCTCCCGTTCGTCCATGACCACCACGGGGACGATCGGGTTGAGTCCCTTCGCGACGATCGCCGGGACGTCGTAGGTGATGATCGGCTGCCCGGCCTCGACGGCGTCACCCTGCGTGACGTGGGTGGTGAACCCCTCGCCCTCGAGTGCGACGGTGTCGAGACCGAGGTGCACCAGGACGCCCACGTTGTCCGGGGTCAGGATCACGAACGCGTGCGGCATCAGCTTGAGCAGCGTGCCCGAGACGGGGGCGACGGCCTCCACCACCTCGTGGGGCGGATCGACCGCCGCGCCGTACCCCACCATGCCCTGACTGAAGACGGGATCGGGCACGTCCTGCAGTGCGACCGCACGCCCCGCGATCGGGGAGAGGACTGGCGTGATGCTCACTCGGGGCTCCTTCGTCGGGTGCCTCAACCATACGAGTGCGCCGCCAAGTCGGTCCGGGTTCGTGGGTTCTCGTCTAAGCTTCCGCAGAGTTCGGCGGCTGCCGACGGCTGCGGCGAAGGAGGGTCCGAGGACATGGGCGACACCGTGAAACCCCCGCAGGCACAGAAGAAGTCGGGAGTTCGCATCCCCGGTTTCGCCCAGTTGCAGCGGCTGGGCAAGAGCCTCATGCTGCCCATCGCCGTGCTGCCCGCCGCGGGCATCCTGCTCCGGCTCGGACAGCCCGACCTGCTGGGTCGCATCGAATCGCCCGTGATCGGGCCCTTCTTCAAGGCCATGAGCGCCGCTGGTGACGCGCTCTTCGCGAACCTGCCCCTGCTGTTCGCCGTGGGCGTCGCAATCGGGTTCGCCCGCAAGGCCGACGGGTCGACGGCGCTGTCCGCGGTCGTCGGCTACCTGGTGGTCGAGGCGGTGTTCAAGACCATGTCGCCGATCGTGCTGGCCGGCGAGGTGGACAAGGC
Source organism: Mycobacterium sp. PTI7 (assembly GCF_056679845.1). Taxonomy (NCBI): domain Bacteria; kingdom Bacillati; phylum Actinomycetota; class Actinomycetes; order Mycobacteriales; family Mycobacteriaceae; genus Mycobacterium; species Mycobacterium sp. PTI7. Next base: position 709,244 of record NZ_CM155252.1, on the reverse strand, counting down.
CGGCGACCAGGCGCAGATCAACTACAGCGTGTTCGCCGGCATCGTCGTCGGCCTGCTCACCGCCTGGCTCTACGACCGGTATCACACCATCGAATTGCCCTCGTATCTCGGCTTCTTCGGCGGTAGACGGTTCGTGCCGATCGTCGTGTCGCTGTCGTGTCTGTTCCTCGCGTTCGCGATGAGCTACTTCTATCCGATCTTCGATGCGGGTCTGACCGGCCTCGGCCAGTTCATCGGTGGCGCGGGCGCACTCGGCGCGTTCGTGTACGGCTTCGCCAACCGCATGCTGATCCCGCTGGGCCTGCACCACATCCCGAACTCCTACGTGTGGTTCATCTACGGCGACTACCAGACCCCGGACGGCAACGTCGTCACCGGTGAACTCACCCGGTTCGCTGCGGGCGACCCCTCGGCCGGACTGCTGACGTCGGGCTTCTATCCGATCCTCATGTTCGGTTTGCCCGCCGCCGCGCTGGCGATGATCCACGTCGCCAACAAGAAGCAGCGCAAGGTGGCCGTGGGCATCCTGTCGGCGGCGGCGCTCACGGCGTTCCTGACCGGCATCACCGAACCGCTCGAGTTCGCGTTCATGTTCGTGGCCTTCCCGCTCTACGTGGTCCACGCGGTCCTGACCGGGCTGTCCATGTCGATCGCCTACCTGCTCGACATCCACCTCGGGTTCTCGTTCTCGGCGGGCCTGATCGACCTACTTCTCTATGGCACGGCGCCCGCCGCCAAGAACATCCCCCTGCTGATCGGGATGGGCGTCGTGTTCTTCGTCGTCTACTACCTGCTGTTCCGCTTCGCGATCACGAGGTGGAACATGCGGACGCCGGGACGCGAGCCCGAGGAAGAGTTCGTCGCCGAGGAGCAGGCCAACCTCGGCGAGGGCACCGAGTCCGCAACCGCTGTCGCGCCCGACGGCGACGGTGCCACGCCCGCCGGATCGGTCGCCGTCGCCAGCAAGGCCGAGCAGCTGATCGCCGCGTTCGGCGGGCGGGAGAACCTGGTCAACGTCGACGCCTGCATCACGCGGCTGCGCATGGAGGTCGCCGACAAGGACAAGGTGGACCAGGCGGAGCTGAAGCGCCTCGGTGCCGCCGGGGTCGTCGAGGTGGGCAACAGCGTGCAGGCCGTGTTCGGTACTCAGGCCGAGGCCTTGAAGAACGACATCACCGACATCCTGTAGGCCAGATCACACACAGCGGGCGCGCAGTTTCGGCCGCGCGAAGGTTTTGGTCGTGTAACGGGGTGGTAACCCCCTGCCATGATCTTCAACGGCGATTTCTCCAAGCGATTTGTCATTGCAGGTGTGTCGGCGGCCGCGCTGGCGATCTCCCCGCTCGGCGTGCCGATGGCCCTGGCCGAGCCGGCCCCGCCGGCCTGCGTCGAGGGCAGTGGCCCCGCGTGTGCGACGGCTGGACCCGAGGGTGCGGGCGCGTCGGCTCCCGGTGTCGGCGCCGAGGCCGGACCGGGCGGGGCGGGTGCCGTGGTCCCGGGTGCGGGCGCCGCAGCAGGTCCCGAGGGTGCGCAGGCGACGGTGCCCGGCGCCGGTGCGGTGGCCGGTCCCGAGGGTGCCGCTGCGACGGTGCCCGGCGCGGGCGCGACCGCCAATCCCGACGGTGCGCAGGCCAACGTCCCCGGCGCGAACGCCGAGGCCGACGGTGGCGGCGCCTCCGCAGTGGTCCCGGGAGCCGGCGTGGCCGCCGGACCCGACGGTGCGCAGGCCAACGTCCCCGGCGCGAACGTCGAAGCCGACCGTGGCGGCGCCTCCGCTGCCGTCCCGGGTGCCAGCGCAGGCGCTGACGGCGGCGGCGCGCAGGCCACCGTCCCCGGCGCCAACGCCGAGGCGGGCCCCGGCGGCGCGAGCTTCTGCATCGCCAACGTGGGCTGCGCGAACGCAGGCTGACCACACGCTGATCCATCCACGACGGCAGGCCAGGGCTTCCCTGGCCTGTCGTCGTGCGTTCGGGGCGTCAGCGACCGTGCGTGGCGAAGAACAGTGCCGACGCCTGAGCGGCGTCGAACGGGTATCCCGTCGGCCAGACGTGTCCCCCGCCGTCGATCTGGACGAAGGACACCTCGGTGCCGTCGGCACAGCCGAATGCCGTGACCCGTTGCACGCCAGGGCCGGCCACGTCAGTGTTGTCCGGGACGAGATCGGCCGGGCATCGGTCGATCGTGCGCCACCGCTCGGCGAGTCCACGGGCGGCGACGACGTCGCTGACGCCGCCGCGGCCCACCATCGTGCCACCGGTGAACGGCACCACCGGATCCGCGGTCCCGTGCACCTCCAACACCGACACCGGTCGTGACGGCGCGCACGGGACTCCGCTGCCCAGCGTGCCGCCGACGGGGGCGATCGCCGAGAAGACGTCGGCGCGCTCGCACCCGAGACGCGTCGCCATGAAGCCGCCCGCCGACATGCCCGTCGCGAACACCCGGCCGGGGTCGATGCCGTAGTCGCGGGTGATCTTCTCGGCGAGCGCGACGAGGAAGCCGACGTCGTCGACGCCTTGGCGGTCCGGGATGGAGGCGCCCCGCCCGTCCGCCCAGCTGAAGTCGACGCCGTCGGGATGCACGACCGCGAATCCGTGCTGACCGCCCACGGCGTCGTAGTTCGTCGCCCTGGCCTGGTCGCCGCCCGTCATCCCCGCGCCGTGCAGGTTGATCACCAGCCCTGCGGGGTTCGCGGTCGGGACGTGCAGTAGGTAGGTGCGTTGGAGTCCACCGACGTCGAGCCCGCCCGGCACGATTCCGATCGGATTGGCCGACGCGGTCGCCCCACCGAGCCCCACGCCCGTGCCGAGGACGATCGCCGCCGTCGCTCGGGCTAGCAGTCGTCTGACGTCTGGGCGCACCATCGACCCGACACTAGGGGCCGGATCGCGACCGCACCCCGTGTTTCGGCCGGTAGCGTCCTGAGCGACTCGAGGAGGGGGCCCGCGTGAACGGTCTGGACGGCAAGGGAGTTCTGGTCACCGGCGTGGCCTCGGGCATCGGACGGGCCACCGCGCAGCGCCTGCTCGCCGAGGGCGCCACCGTGGTCGGCGTCGACCTGGCCTCCGACGCGCCGGCGGGACTCGACGGTGACCGGTTCGCCTACCGCAGCGCCGACGTGCTCGACGGCGACGCGATGGGCGCCGCGGTGGCGGCGGTCGTCGACGCGGTCGGCCGACTCGACGGGGTGGTGCACTCGGCGGGCGTGGCGGGCGGCGGCCCGATCCACCTGCTGCCCGACGACGAGTGGGACCGGGTGGTGCGCGTGAACCTGACGGGCACGTTCGTCGTGACACGCGCTGCGCTCCAGCAGATGACCACTCAGGACCGAGTGGCGGGCGAGCGGGGTGCCATCGTCACCCTCTCGAGCGTGGAGGGCCTCGAGGGGACGGCCGGCGGCAGTTCGTACAACGCCGCCAAGGGTGGCGTCGTCCTGCTCGCGAAGAACACGGCGATCGACTACGGCCCGAGCGGGATCCGCGCCAACACCATCTGCCCCGGGTTCATCGAGACGCCGCTGTTCGAGTCCGTCGTCGGCATCCCCGGCATGGGCGACGCCCGCGAGGGGCTCCGTCACGAACACGCACTGCGGCGGTTCGGTCGCGCGGAGGAGGTCGCGGCCGTGGCGGCGTTCCTGCTGTCGGCCGACGCCAGCTTCGTCAGCGGACAGGCGATCGCCGTCGACGGCGGGTACACCGCCGGCCGCGACCACGGAGTGACGGACATGATGGGCCTCGGCGAGCAATAGCGCTGCCGACGATCGGTGCCGTCCCACCTCGCGCTCTGTCCGAAATCGACGGGCATGTGCAGTTTTGGCAAAGTGTGCGAGGCACTCCGGAGTAATCCGGTTAGAGGTGCGACAGGGTTCTGAAGAGCTGTTTCCATCGCCGTCTCATCTTTATTCGACGTTTGGGATGCGTTTTGGCAACGATTCGGGATAAGGTGGCCGTGTCGCCATCCCCCCGGGAGTCAATTCATGAGCGAGTACCTGAACGTCGAACACGACGCGAGCGCCAGGGACGTGGCGCTCATGACCGCGGTCCGCATCGCGGTCGGAGCATTCAGCGCGCTGCCGCGGCAGGACGCCACCGCAGCACCCACCGACACCTGAGTCGTCGCTGCACCGGTCGCGACAGCGGCGCGTGCATCGGCCTGTCGGAGGACCGACCACAGCCGGTTCCCCGCTCGACCATCAGCTCTAGCCCGTAGCGGGTGTCACACGGCGGCTCGCCGGGCGCGCATCGCCACCAGCCCGCCGCCGATGACGAGGGCCATGCCGACGTAGGTGCCGAGGGTGGGCGCGTGATCCCACACGAGCCAGTCGATGAGCGCGGTGAAGACGATGACCGAGTAGATGAACGGGCCCACCTTCTCCGCCGACGCGTAGCGGTACGCCACCACGATCAGCGCCTGCGAGAGCATCTGCGCCACCCCGAGACCGACGAGCCAGACGTATCCCCCGCCCGCGATCGGCTGCCAGTCGAGGACCGCGATGGGCACCGACATCACCGTCGACAGCAGGAAGTAGTAGAAGAGGATGCGCAGGGTGGGCTCGGTGGCCCCGAGCCAGCGCACCGACATCATCGCGACGGCGAGGAACAGCGCGCCGGACAGGGCGACCAGCTCGCCCACCTCGAAGGAGTGTCCCTGGGGCTGCAGCACGAACACCACGCCGACGAAGCCGATCAGCGCGCCCACCCACGTCGGCGTCGGCACCCGCTGCCGGGTGACCACCCACGCGATCAACGGCATCCAGAGCGGTGCGCTGTAGGTCAGCAGGGTGGCATTGGCCAGGGGGATCTGAGTGATGGCGAAGAACAGTGCGTACCAGCAGGCCGTGCCCGTCGCGGCGCGCAGGACGTGCATCCCGATCCGGGCGGTCCGCAGCGACGACCACCCGTCGCGTACCGCGACCGGCGTGATGACCAGCAGGCAGATCGCGTTCTGGAACAGCAGCAGGACGCCGGTCGAGGTGTACTGGCCCGAGACCTTCGCCAGTGTGCCGACCAGTGCCACGCAGAAGAATGCCGCGGTGGTCAGAAGCGCTGCCAGCGGCAGGTTCTCGGGACGGTGACCGGACGATAGGGGCACCGTTCCCGGCTCATCCACGCGACAGCACCGAGACCACCTCGCTCAGCGGGTCCGACGACGTCGCCACCGCGCCGACGTATGGGTGGGCCAGCGCGAGAATCAGGAAGAGGTTGGTCGCGACGATCACGCCGACGATCGCCACCATCGAATAGTGCTGGGCGGCCCGCTCGACGCCGTAGATCACCACCGTGCCCAGGACCATGGCGCTCGTCAGGAAGATGACCGCCCAGATCGGCCATGGCGGCCCGGTGTCCTCGCGGGCCGTCAGCACCCGGACGGTGCGTGCCTGACTGATCTGGTCGAGGTTCGACATCGACGTCGCGAGGACGGCCTTCTGCACGTCGGTCGACGGCCGCACCTGCCGGTAGGTCCCGTACAGGGTGGCCAGCGCGGCCTCGGCGTCCGGTGACGGGGTGCCGGCGGTCGGCCATTCGGCGACGGCGGCCGACTCGTAGGCGAGCAGGCCCGCGCGGATGCGCTCGCTGTCGGGAACGTCGAATACGTCCGCCGCCCTTGTCATCTGGACCCCGATGGCCCCCTCGGCGCGGGCGTTGGCGTCGGCGGAGTTGACCTGGCTCCACATCGAGGACACGACGAACCCGATGAAGAACGCGTAGATGAAGCCGATGAACCCGTAGGTGAACTTGGTGACGTCGTTGTGGTCGCCCGTGGCCAGCCCGGGCAGGCGGCGCCGGACGACGGTCTGCATCAGGACGGCCCCGCCGGCGACGACCACCACCAGGCCGATCAGCAGCACCCACGCCGGGATGGCGGTCACCAGCCACCGGCTCACCGGGACACCGCCGAGGCAGTCGCGGCACGGGCGTTCATGCGTGCGGTCTCCCGTTCGAGGACGGCGTTGAGCGCGCGCGGGGCGACGACGTCGAGTGCGCGCAGCGCCAGCGCCTTGCGCGGTGCGATCCGGATGGGCCGGGTGCGCACGGCGGTGACCATCCAGTCGGCGGCCTCGTCGACGCCCAGTGCGGGCACGCCGTCGTAGGCCCGGGTGGGCGCGATCATCGGCGTCGCCACCAACGGGTAGTACACGGTCGTCGAGTGCACGCCCGCGCCGCCCCACTCGGTGTCGATGACGCGGCTGACGGCGCTCAGGGCGGCCTTGGATGCGTTGTAGGCGGCGAACATCGGGGACGACTCCGGCAGTACCCGCCAGGTCGCGACGTTCACGATGTGTCCGTCGCCGCGCTCGATCATCCCGGGCGCCATGCCCCGGATCAGACGCAGCGGCGCGAAGTAGTTGAGTTGCATGACGCGCTCGACGTCGTGCCACCGGTCCAGCGAGTCCAGCAGCGGCCTGCGGATGGACCTCGCGGCGTTGTTGATGAGCACGTCCACCGGACCCACCGCCTCGACGAGGTCGTCGATCCGGTCCAGATCGGTGAGATCGGCCGGCACGGCCGTCGCAGTGCCCCCGGCGGCGGTGATCCTCTCGACCACCTCGGCGAGCAGGTCGGCCCGGCGGGCCACCAGGATCAGCGACGCGCCCTGGGCCGCCAGTTTCTCCGCGGCCACCGCGCCGATCCCCGACGAGCCCCCGGTCAGCAGGATGCGTTTGCCGCTCAGGTCCACGTGCGTCCGGGCGGGCAGCCGGGGCAGGGGCCGCATCCCCGCCAGCCGCATTGACCTCTTGACGTTCGCGATCACGGCAGCCACCTCGGGTCGGTCGGCACAGGGGCGGCCGTCCGGGTCAATGTATCCCCCGGGCTCAGCCGTCGCTACGCCCGTGATGGTCGAGGACCACGGTCACCCGGTAGCCGCACAGCACCAGGATGTGGATGAGGAAGAGCCACAGCGCGAGCGCCGACACGGCACCCACGATGGGCAGGCCACCGAACGGCGCCGACCACTCGATCGGGATCGCGAGGAAGACCAGGAACCCCTGCAGGAAGCCGGCCAGGATGGCACCGGTGCCGAATGAACCCCACAGCAAGGCCTTCCGGCCGATCCGTCCGGGCGCGATCAGACCGAAGACGCCCAGCAGCGCGAGCGACACCGCGATCCACACCACGTGGAAGCCGACGACGACGCCCCACACCAGCGACCAGCCCTGACCGGCGTAGAGCGGGCCCACGTAGGGCGCGGAGGCCAACACCGCCAGCACCAGGAACGGGGCGACCGCCGCCACCCCGAGCAGGCCGGCGCGACCACGCCAGCCGGTGAGGGTGTCGGTGCCCGCGGACATCTGCACGAAAGCCCGCCGCAGGCCCTCGCCGTAGAGGCTCGCGGGGAACAGCACGACGAGCGCCTGCACCCACGACATCGACAGCGCGACGGTGAAGAGGGTGCGCAGCGCTTCGGGGGTGCCGTGGCCGGCGGGCAGTCCCTGGATCGCCGCGTCGAGCGCGGCCATCACGGTGTCGTGCCCGACGAGGGCGCCGGCCGCCCACAGCGACACCAGCGCCAGGGGCACCAGCCCGATGACGCCGAAGTACGTTGCGCCCGCAGCCCACAGCGCGAGGTCGCTGCCGGGGAAGGTCTTCTGCAGCTCCGAGGCGAGCCGTCGTGTGCGGCTCACCGGCGCGCTCTGGAGCCGCCGCGGCCGCCCTGGCAGGCTGGCCTGATGACGACGCAGGGTCCGGGTCGCGACGCGGAGGACGACGCGTGGTCGTCGCTGCACGGCGGGGTGCGGCCGTCCCGCGTCGTCCGCGGCTGGCTGCGGATGGTCCGGGTGCTGTCGTCGGGACCGGTGGCCCGGATCCCGCCCGACGTGCTGTCGGCGTGCGGTGTGCTGGTCCTGGTGGGCGCGTGGGCCGCCGTGGCGGGACCGGGCTGGCCCGCACTCGCCGCGCCGCTGATCCTGGTGGCCGGCGTGCTGGACGGCCTGGACGGCGCGGTGGCGCTCCGTACTGGCCGGGCGCGGCCACTGGGTTCGGTGGTCGACGCCGTGGCCGACCGTCTCGGCGACCTGCTGCTGGCAGCGATCCTGTGGGAACTCGGAGCCCCGCTGCCGTGGGTGCTCGCCGCGCTGACGCTGATGTGGCTCCTCGAGTACGTCCGTGCCCGCGCACAGGGTGTCGGCATGCCCGGGGTGGGCGCGGTGACGGTGGCCGAACGCCCGACGCGGCTGATCGTGGTCATCATGGCAGCAGGGGGCGCCGCGGCGTTCCCCGCCGGGCTGCCGGTGGCCGGATGGGGCTGGGGCGTCACGTTCGCGATCACCTGGACCGCCATCGGGATCGTCGGGTTGGCGCAGCTGATCGTCGGGGTGCGGCGGTCGATGCCGACGGAGTTCCCCCGGAGCGAGTTCCCGCCGGACCGATGAGACCGGCGACGATCTCGGCGGACATCAGGACCAGCGGGATGCCGCCACCGGGGTGGGCGGATCCACCGACGAGGTAGAGGCCCGGCAGCGGACTGCGGTTGCCCGGCCGCAGCAGTGCCGCCCGCGGTCCGTGCGAAGCGGTTCCGTAGATGGCGCCGCCGGGCGCCCCCGCGCGGCGTTCCAGATCGGCCGGAGTGACGGTCTCGACGAATCGGATGCGGTCGCGGACGTCGAGCCCGCGGGCGGCGAGCACGTCGAGCACGTGCTGCGTGTACCGCTCGCGCAGCCCCGGCTCGTCCCAGTCGACGCCGTTGCTGGGGTCGTGGGCGGGCGCGTTGACCATCACGAACCAGCCCTCCGAGTCGTCGTCGGGACGCAGCGTCGGGTCGTCGGGGGCGTTCACGTAGACGGTGGGATCCGCGACGGGCATCGGTGTGCGGCCGAATATCGCATCGAACTCGGCGTCGTAGTCGTTCGGGAAGTACACCCGGTGTGCCACGCCCGGGCGACGTCCGTCCAGGCCGAGGAGCAGGACGAAACCGGCCATCGACCGTGGTGTCCGCCGCGCCCGGCGCTGTACGGCTCCCGCGCTGCCCGCCGGCAGCAGCCGGTCGTAGAGGACCGCGGCGTCGGCGTTGCTCACCACGACGTCGGCGTCGATGCGCCGCCCGTCGACCCGTACGCCGCAGGCCCGACCGCCGGAGGTCAGCACCGCCTCGACCGGCGCGTCGACGTGGATCTCGACGCCGAGTTCGCGGCACCTGGCGGCGACGGCCTCGACGATGCGGCGCATCCCACCCGGGACGTACCAGGCGCCGAACTCCAACTCCACGAACGACGTCACCGAGAGCACGGCGGGCGTGCGGCGCGGATCGGACCCGGAGTAGGTGGCGTACCGGTTGAGCCACGTCCGCAGCCGCGGGTCGGACAGCATCTTCCGGCCGAGCCGGTCGAGGGTCTGCCACGGCGCCACGACGCGCAGGTCGGCGGGCCGGGTACTCATGCGCGCCATGCCCGCCAGCGAGACCGGGTTGCGCAGGATGGGCTCGGCGACCAGGTCCCACAGCCGTCGCGACCGGTCGTGGAGACGCTGCCACGCCGCACCGGCACCGCCGCCGAGCGCGTCGTCGAGTACGGCAGGCACCCGCGCGGGATCGTGCGGCAGCACCATCCTCGTGTCGTCGGCGAAGACGTACTCGCAGGCGGGGTCGACGGGGGTGATCGACAGGTCGACGGCCCCGCCGGTGTCGGCGAACAACTGCTCGAGGACGTCGGGCAGGGTCAGCAGCGACGGTCCGGTGTCGAAGCTGAAGCCGTCGCGTTCGAGGACGCCGAGCTTTCCGCCGACGGTGGATGCGCTCTCGAAGACGGTGACCCGGTGGCCGGCCGCGGCGAGGCGGGCCGCGGTGGCGAGCCCGCCCAGGCCCGCGCCGATGACGATCGCGTGGCTCACAGCGCGCGGCCCTTCCAGTGCAGGGAGCGGTTGACCCGGCCGCGCCACGACGACGCGAGCAACCCCAGCAGGACGAGCACCGACAGCGGATGCGCGGCGGCGTCGCCGACGGGGGTGCGCCCGCCGGGCAGCCCGGACCACCGGGCCGCGGACATCCGGCCGGCGACGGCCGCGGCGTAGCCGAGCGCGCCTATGCGGGAACCGGTCAGAGCGGCGGCCGCGGGCAGCACGTAGACCACGGCGAGCACCGCTCCCACGGCGACGGCCCCGACCGGCGACCCGAAGGCCGCCCACAGCGACTTGCGGTAACCGTCGCGCAGCTCCGCGCCGCTGCTGTACATCCGGCAGGTGGCGATGCCCGAACCGTCGGCGACACCCGTCCGGCCACCCGACGCGCGGATCGCACGGGCCAGCGAGATGTCGTCGAGCACCTCCCCGGCCACCGACTCCCAGCCGCCGGCACGGGCGAGCGCGTGGGCGTCCATCACCAGGAACTGCCCGTTGGCCACCGCCATCGACGGGCGCGTACTCCGCTCGGCGATCCGCAGCGGCAGCGTGGTCATCCACGACCACGCCAGCAGCGGCTGGACCAGCCGGCCCGAGAGCCCGGTCGCGACCTGCCGCGGCCACGGGCTGACCAGGTCCAGTGGACGGGGGCCGCGGAGCACCGCGATCGCGGCGGCGACGGCGTGCGGCGCCAGGACCACGTCGGCGTCGACGAACACCAGCACCTCCCCGCGGGCGGCGGCGGCCAGCTGGGCGCACGCGTGCGGCTTGCCGAGCGTTCCGGGCGGCGGGTCGGTGCCCACCAGCACCCGCAGCCGTGGGTCACCGGCCGCCGCCTCGCGCACGACGTCGGCGGTGCCGTCGGTGGACCCGTCGTCGAGGACCAGGACCTCCGCGTCGGCCAGTCCACGCTGGGCGAGCAGCGACCGGATCGTCGGGGCGATGCGGTGCGCCTCGTCGCGGGCCGGGACCAGCAGCGACACCGACGCGCCGACGTCGGACGGGTCGCTGGGCGGGCGCCGCAGTAGCCTCGAGTTGGCCAGTTGATGTGCGGCGCCGAGGCAGGCGAGCGCGGAACCGGTGACGACGAACGCGCGCGAGGTTTCGGCGAAGCGCGGTGCGGGCACCTGCAAACTCTACGGAGCCCCCACCCCGGATGCCACGAGCCACCGGTGCAGACCGACGGTCATCCGGCTCTTGGACAGTGGAGGTGTGTGCGTGGCGTTGGCGGTCCCAGTCGTGTCGATCCGCACCATCCAGCCCGCGTGGCTGCTCGTCGCGGCGGCCATCGCCGTGCAGATCGCCTACCCGCTGATGCCCGAGGGGCTGCGCACCGAGATCACCGTCGGCAGCGTGATCGTCTTCTTCCTCGCCGCCGTCGCCGACATCCTGCGCGTGCACGGCGTGCTGGGCGCGGTGCTCCTGGTGGCCGTCGCGGGTGGCGGCGGGCTGATCGCCGAGTCGGTCGGCGTGGCGACGGGGTGGCCCTTCGGCCAGTACGCCTACACCGGCTCGTTGGGCGCCGAGGTGCTCGGCGTGCCGTTCGTGGTGCCACTGGCCTGGGTGATGATGGCGTGGCCGGCGCTGGTGGTCGCCCGCACGCTCGCCACGCGGCGACTGACGGTCGTCGTGCTGGCCGCGGTGGCGCTGACTGCGTGGGACGTCTTCCTCGACCCGCAGATGGTGGCGGCAGGTCACTGGACGTGGTTCCACCCGTCCCCGGGCCTTCCGCTCATCCCCGGCATCCCGCTGACGAACTACGCCGGCTGGCTGCTGGTGTCGCTGGTGATGATGGCGATCCTGCACGCCGCGCTTCCCCGCGAGGACGGGCCGTCGGCGCCCGCCGCGACGCTGTACCTGTGGGTGTACTTCTCCTCGGTGATGGCGCACCTGGTCTTCTTCGGGCTGCCGGGGTCGGCAGTGACCGGCGGAATCCTGATGGGGGCGGTCGCGATACCGTTTGCCATCACTCTTCTACGCCGCCGCCACCGCGATCCCTCCGTGGACCGCCCGTGAGCGACTCACTCCTCAGCCGGGCCGCACCGTTCCGGATGCGCCCCCGCCAACTCGTCACCCCCGATCCGCTGCTGCCCCGTGACGTCGCGCCGGGCGCGGAGGCCGTCGTCGTCGGTGGCGGCATCGCCGGGGTCAGCGCCGCGGTGATCCTCGCCGAACGCGGCGTGCACGTGACGCTGCTCGAGGCCAACGACTACCTCGGCGGTCGGCTCGGCGCGTGGCCCGAGCGGCTGCCCGACGGTTCCGAGCAGCTCATCGAGCACGGCTTCCACGCGTTCTTCCGGCACTACTACACGTGGCGGGCCATCCTGCGCCGCGCCGATCCGGAGCTGTCGTTCCTCGAGCCGGTGGCGAGCTACCCCGTCATCTCGACGACCTGGCCGCCCGAGGACCTGTCCGGTCTGCCCGCCGCACCGCCGCTGAACCTGCTCGCGCTGGCGTTGCGGTCCAAGAGCCTGGGCCGTGCCGACTTCGTCAACGCCAACCCCGACGCTGGACAAGCGCTGCTGGCCTACGACCGCAAGACGACGGTCGCCCAGCTCGACCACGTCGACGCCGCAACGTTTCTCGACGACCTCGGGATGTCGCAGCGCACCCGCACCATGCTGTTCGAGGCGTTCGCGCGGTCGTTCTTCTGCAACCAGGGTGAACTGTCCGCGGCCGAACTGGTGGCGATGTTCCACTACTACTTCCTCGGCAATCCCGAGGGCATCGGCTTCGACGTGCCGTCCACCGACCACGCAACCGCCGTGTGGAATCCGTTGCAGCGTCACCTCGACGCGCTCGGCGCCGACGTCCGCCTCGGCGCTCGGGTGTCCGACGTGTCACCCGACGGCCACGGCTGGCGCATCACCACCGACGGTGGTGACGTCACCGCCCGCGACGTCGTCGTCGCGCTGGATCCCGGAGCGCTGCGCAGTCTGATGGCGAACTCCCCGGCACTGGCCGCGTCCGCACCCCAGTTGGCCGCGAGCTGCGAATCACTGCGCGTGGCACCGCCGTTCGCGGTGAGCAGGTACTGGTTCGATCGCGACGTCGCGCCGGAGCGCGCACCGTTCAGCGCGGTCAGCGGACAGCCCAACCTCGACTCGATCGCGATCTACTCGCGGCTCGAGCAGCCCAGCGCGGAGTGGGCGCGGACCACCGGCGGGTCGGTGATCGAACTGCACTCCTACTCGTGCCGGCTCCCCGACAAGGACCAGGCCACCGAGGCCATGCGCCGTGAACTCGCCGAGTTGTGGCCCGAGACCGCCGACGCCACCGTGCTGCACGTCGCCGACCGACTGGAGGCGACCGCCCCGGCGTTCCCGCCCGGTTCGTCGGGCACGCGGCCCGGCGTCCGCACCGACGCCCGCGGCCTGCGGGTGGCCGGTGACTACGTCGAATTGCCCTATCTCGCAGGCCTGATGGAGCGATCGTCGATGTCGGGCGTGCTCGCAGCCAATGACGTGCTCGCCGAACTCGGCGCGGCCGCGGAGCCGATCATGGGCGTCCCGCAGCGCGGTCTGCTCGCCGGCGTGCCGCCGATTCCCCGGCGGGGACGGGCCAACTCCCGCTAGGTGTCACGGATCGGGTCGCCGTCCGGTCCATTGGATATGCACCCGACATCCCCCGGAACTCCGAATCGAATACCCGAACGCACCATGCAGGTCGGTGTGGTGTTTCCACAGACCGAGATGGGCGGCGACGTCGGTGCAATCCGCGCTTACGCCACCGCCGTCCAGGAACTGGGATTCCAGCACGTGATGACCTACGACCACGTGGTCGGCGCCGACCCCGCCGTTCATCTCGACTGGCCCGCGCCCTACGACGTCCACACTACGTTCCACGAACCGTTCGTGCTGTTCGGCTACCTCGCTGCCGTCACCGACCTGGAACTCGTCACCGGCATCGTCATCCTGCCTCAGCGTCAGACCGTGCTGGTGGCGAAGCAGGCCGCCGAGGTAGACCTGCTGACCAATGGGAAGCTGCGTCTTGGCGTCGGAATCGGTTGGAACTGGGTGGAATACGAGGCGCTGGGCAAAGACTTCGGAAACCGCGGCGTCCGGAGTGAGGAGCAGGTTGCACTGCTGCGGAGGCTATGGACCGAGGGGTCCGTCACCCACGACGGAGCAAGTGAGCGCGTCACCGGCGCAGGCTTGTCCCCGCTACCCGTCCAGCGCCCGATCCCGATCTGGTTCGGCGGCTCCTCGACCCGCGCCTACCGGCGCGCAGGACGACTCGGTGACGGCTGGTTCCCTCAGATGGGTCCCGGCGCCGAACTCGAGGCCGCGAAGCAGATCGTCGACGCGGCCGCGATCGGGGCCGGCCGCGATCCCGCCACCATCGGAATGGACGGCCGATCGGGCTGGGCCAAGAAAGGCCTGGACGGAGTCCTCGCTGAAGCAGATCTCTGGCAAGCGGCCGGCGCTACCCACCTGTCCGTCAACACGATGGACGCCGGGCTCGGATCGATCGACGAGCACGTGGCCGCACTCGCGGCGGTCGCGAGTGGTCTCGGACTGACGCGACGATTGGCATGATCGGACGAATCGCCCTCGTCACCGGGGCGAGCAGGGGCATCGGGGCGGCAACGGCGCGACTGTTGGCGTCCCGCGGCGCCCGAGTCGGCGTCAACTATCTCAGCAACGCCGAGGCCGCCGACTCTGTGGTCGCCGAAATTCTCGCTCGCGGGGGCGAGGCGATCGCAGTTCAGGCCGACGTCCGAGACGAGACTGCGGTGCAGCGCATGACCGGACGGATCGCCGCCGAGTGGGGCCCCGTCGACGTTCTCGTCCACAACGCGCTGATCCCCTACGCCAGCAAGACGTTCGCCGACATGACCTGGGATGAACTTGGGACCAAGATCGATGAGGAGATGCGAGCGGCATTCTTCGTGACGAAGGCCGTGCTGCCCGGGATGACGGCTCGGCAGTACGGTCGAATCGTCTTTCTCGGAACGGGTTTGAGTCAACGTCCCCGCGAGAAGATGATGGCCCTCGGGACCGCGAAGGCCGCCCTCGTACAGTTCGCACGATTCGTCGCGCAGGAGGTCGGGTCGGACGGCATCACCGTGAACGTGGTGTCCCCAGGGCCGGTCGACGACACCCGTCACGCCGACGTGTTCGGACCGGCGCACCGTCAGCAGCAGGCAGCACTCGCTCCGCTGGGCCGCATCGCGACTCCAGACGATGTCGCACACGTCGTGGCGTTCTACGCCGGGGACGACAGTGCATTCGTCACCGGGGTGAGCGCGGCAGTCAACGGTGGCGCCGCCATGGATTGAGTGTGCCGAAGTAGGTGGCGTCACTAGGTCGTGGCGCCACCTACTCCGTGCACGTCACTCGTTTGCGGCGATCTCCACCTCGGCGGTCGCCTGGATGAGCGCGAGCAGGTCCTTGTCCAGACCCGGCGCGAACTCCTCGCGACGCTCCGGTGCGATCGTCATCGGGAATCCCTCGGGCATGACGGCCGTGCTCAGTTCAGTGCCGTCGTTCGACGGCGAGGCGCCGCGGTACAGCTTGGCGGCCTGGCTCTGGTCGTCGGCGCTGAAGGTGTACTGGATGCTCTGCAGACCCTTGTCGATGAGCTTCTTGACCTCGGGGAACTGCTCCGCATTGGTCTTCGGGATTGGCAGCGCCGCGCCCCAGTTCACGCCCAGGCTCTCCAGCGCCTTGGCGAAGGCGTTCTCGTGCGCCTGGTCGCGGACGATCAGGTACGCGATCGTCGAACGGGCGGTCTTGTTGTCCGTCATCTCGTAGATGCGGCACTTCTGCAGTCGGCCGGTGGACTCGAGCATGAGGTTGTACAGCAGGTCCAGGACGAGGTTGCCGCTGTTGTACACGTAGGAACCCGACCACGGATTGCCGGCGGAGTCGACGGGCAGCGCACCCTGCGCTCCGACCAGGTAGTGGTGAATGTTGCTGGTGTCCAGGGCGATCTTGAGCGGGGTAGCGCCCTTGGCACCCGGCTGATCGACCGGATCGGTCTTCTTGCCGTTGTACTCGGGCGAGCCGTCGAGCAGCCGGGAGATGGTGGTGCCGATCAGTTCGACGTGGCTGATCTCCTCGGTGCCGACGCCTTGGATCAGGTCCTTGTACGGCTTCGACGTGGTGTCGCCGCGGAAGTTCATGCTCTGGAACAGGTACTGCATCATGGTGCGCATCTCACCGAACTGACCACCCAGACCCTCCTGCAGCGCGTTGGCAGCGGCGGGATCCGGCTCGTCGACGGCGATTTCGTTGATGAATTGCTGTGTGTGCAGGTACATGAATCTCCTGAGATGCAGTTTGGTGTGCGGACCCCGCCGCGGGCCGATTCCGGCAAACGGGTTCGGTTCTCGAGCGGACGGTCGCACGCTTCGGCATGGTGCAGGGCTCGCGAGGTCTGGAAGCCGCTGGCCTGTCCGTGATACCCCGCGTCAATTCGGACAAACGGATCCGACCTCACGTGTTCTTCAAGATCGTTGCACCGCAACGGAACAGCGGACCCCCGGTTTGGATGTGGGGAAAGCGTGTATCCCGCCAGTGGGGCGAGTCCGCCCGTTCGTCAACTGCTTTCGACTTCGAGGAATTTCATGCCGTCACGCAATACCGTCTCCCGGTCCCTGCACGATCTCGGCGCCGCGGCGTGGTTCGGCGGGACGCTGATGGGCGCCGTCGGCGTCAACGGTGCGGCCGCCGCCGTGCGCGATCCTCGGGACCGCGCCCGGGTGGCGGCGACCGGCTGGGGCAAGTGGGCACCGGTGAACGCCGCCGCGATCGGCGCGCACCTGATCGGCGGCGGCATGATCCTGGCAGCCAACCGCGACCGCGCCAGGAATCAGGCCGGCGTCAGGTCGAACACCGTCGCCAAGTTGATCGTCACCGGCGCCGCCCTGGGCGCCACGGCGCTCAGCGGGGCCCTCGGCGCGAAGTCGGCGCAGGGCGACGGCCATCCGATCGAGGGTGCCACCGATCCGGCGCCGTCGACGCCCAGTGACGTCGCGGCCGCGCAGAAGAACCTGCGCTACCTGCAGTGGGCGCTACCGGTGCTGACGGGCACGATCGTCGTGCTCGGCGCGCAGCAGGGCGAGCAGCAGCGGCCCAGCCAGATCCTCGCCGGCTTCGGCGAGACGCTGGCCCGCCGCGTCGGCGCCTGACACTCGACGGTGGGACCCCCTGATTGGGGTCCCATCGGTCTGTCGCGGGTAAGAAGGTCCCATGCGTGCGATCGTCGTCGACGAGTTCGGTGGGCCGGTTGGCGTTCGGTCCGTCGCCGATCCGCGGCCGTCGCGGCGCGGCGTGGTGGTGGAGGTGCACGCCACCGGCCTGTGCCGCAGCGACTGGCACGCGTGGGCTGGCCACGACGACGGGGTGGCCCTCCCCCACGTGCCGGGTCACGAACTCGTCGGCGTGGTCGCCGCCGTCGGAGCCGAGGTGGCGCGCTGGTCGGTCGGTGACCGCGTCACGACACCGTTCGTCTGCGGTTGCGGCACGTGCGAGTGGTGCCATGCGGGTCAGGCGCAGGTCTGCCCGAATCAGACGCAGCCGGGCTTCACCCACTGGGGATCCTTCGCGGAATACGTTGCACTGCACGATGCCGACGTCAACCTGGTGGCGGTTCCGGCCGAGGTGAACGATGCGGCGGCGACGAGCCTCGGCTGTCGATTCGCCACGGCCTTTCGCGCGCTGACGGCGCGCACCCGCGTCCAACCCGGCGAGTGGGTGACCGTCGTCGGGGTCGGCGGGGTCGGGCTCAGCGCCGTGCAGGTCGCGGTGGCCGCGGGCGCCAGGGTGGTCGCGGTGGACCGGACACCGGAAGCGCTCGCGCTGGCACGGCGCCTCGGCGCGGAACACACGGTGCTCAGCGACGGGTCCGACGTCGAAGCCCGCGTGCACGACCTCACCGGGGGCGGCAGTCACGTCGCCGTCGACGCCGTCGGTTCGCCGGCCACCTGCGCCGACGCCATTCATGCCCTGCGCCGCCACGGACGACACGTACAGGTGGGGTTGCTCCCCAACGTGGACGGCAATCCTCCCGTGCCGATGGATCGCGTGATCGCCTGGGAGCTGGACGTTCTCGGCAGTCACGGCATGGCGCGGGCGGACTATCCGGCGATGCTCGACCTGGTGGTGGCGGGCACGCTGCGCCCGGACGCACTGGTCGAGCGTGTCGTCGGACTCGAGGAGGGCGCGCGACTGCTGCCGACGTTCGGCTCCGCGTCGCCGGTGGGTGTCACGTTGATCGACCCGCGGGTGCCGTGACCCATCGGAGCGTGTTCACCACCGCGACTTGACGTCGTCGGCGATGAGGCGGGAGATCTTCGGCGCGGAGTCGGCGGGGTTGGCGCTGCAGGTGTTGACGTCGACGATGACGTTGTTCTCCAGTGTGAGTGCGCGGCCGCACGCCCAACCGGGGGTTCCCGCGTCGTGCATCGTCGTGATCGCGCTCAGCGTCGGTTTGGCGTTCGAGACGGGGCCGACCGACCACTCGGACCCACTTTGCGTGTGGGTGTAGTCGTGGCACAGCGACCAGCGCTCCGCCGACGCGTCGAAGAACGCGCTCGCACTCTCCGGGGTGCCGAACAGCACCACCGCCTGCTTGAGGTAGTGGGTGAAACCGTCCCCGTTGTTGAGGCTCTGGTCGCGCTCGGCCCAGAAGCCGCTGTCCGCGTAGACGGCCGCCTCGGCCGCGCCGTCGATCGGAAGGCACTCCGGCGGCGCCATGATCGCCGAGCTGTCCGTCATGGTCGAGCGGCTTTCGACCGGTGCCATTCCCACCGTCCCCATCGCCGCGTCGATCTTCTCGGGGGTGAGCAGCAGACTGCTCAATTCCCGCTCGACGAGGGGTCGCGGGATCAGGGTGCGGCTGGGTGAGGTCGAATCGGCGTGGCCGGTGCTCACGCATCCGGTGGCGAGGAGACAGGTGAGTAGTGCGAGAACTGATCGATGCATGTGGTGCTCCTCAAGCCGGCCGAACCCTTCAGCGGTCGCCAACTGCTCAAGCGGGCCGCTGAGGAAATGGTGCGACACGAGGCGCGTCACCCGAGCCGTGCCGCGCGCGTTTCGTGGTCACGATGCGCGGCGGATTCGGTAACGATTCACGAGTCCCTCGCCACACGGGTTCGACGTTCAGCCGTCGTCGGACGCGTCGCCCACCCGCCGAGCCCACGACGCCACGTAATCGAAGCTGTCCTGCTGAACGGGCTCGTAATCGAATTCGACGTCGCCCTTCGTCGCCGCCTCAGCTGTTGACAGCACGCGGAAGTCTGACCGACGCAGTTTGCACTGCTCGAGGTCGGGCATTACCAAGCCTCCAACGTCATAGAGGAGCTACATGAGTCCCGCCCTTCCCCGCTCGATCTCACGCGCTGCTGCGTGCGTCGCCGTTCTTGCCGTTGCCGGTTCGATGACCGCGTGCGGCGATGAGGGCTCAGGCGACAGCACGTCGACGTCGACGTCGACGACTGTTTCGTCCGCCCCGTCGAGTACGTCACGCCCGAGCCCCGTTCCGACGACCGCGACTCAGGCGCCCGCCCCGACGTCTGGCGGATCAGGTGGTGGCCAGTCCGAGGCACCCAGTGGAGAGCAGTCGCAAGCACCATCCAGCAGCAGGCAGGTTCCGGGCGCGACCACCCGCGGCCCTGACGTCAGCGTCTCGCCGAGTGTCAGCGCGCCCGGCCCCGGGAATCCGAACCAGAGCGGGATCGGCGGCGATGTTGATGGTCCGGACAGCCCGGGGAACGAGAGCGGATCTGGATAGACGAAGTGGCCCCCGCTAAGGCCTGACGCTCTAGCGGGGGCTCGCAGAGCTCCGGCTGCGATCTACGGTGACTCAGTAATGGTCGTCGTCGAAATCGAAGTCGTCGTTGCCATTACCGATCTTGTCATCGTCCTGGTCATTGTCATTCCAGAGGTCGACGCTCGAATTGCTGGAGTCTCGAACCCCCTGCTCGATGTCAATCATGCTTGGACCGGTCGATCCGCAGAGATTGGCGCGTGCGGCCATCTGGTAGTCCGCTGCGCCTGCCGGTGGCGGGACGTTGTTCGCGTCGGCGGCGCACAGTAGGTAACCCAAGTCGAGCGCGAGTTTGACATGCTCTTCGTCGAGTGTCATGCCGTTGGTGTTGTGCACCTGCTGCAAATAATTGATCTCGTTCGCTTGGCCGGCTGGCCCGGCAGCGGCGCCTGCGGCGGTAGCCACCGAAATGCCGATGGCTCCGACGCCGAGTAGTGCGGCAGCCACGGCCGCCCTGAATCCCCCCATTTTGCTCCCCCTCAGTAGCAAGCACGATGTGTGCCAGCGAATAGTCCCAGGCAGAGCAACAAGATCGCAACCGTGCGCCGTTGCTAGAACGGACGTCGCCGACGGGGTCGGGTGGCACCCGCACAGCCGCGCAGTGCGCTACTCCCCACTCCCCCTAGGACTTGAACGCAACCGGATGCGTCGCGTCAGCCATGACGGTCCGCGAGCCCCGCATCCAGTGCTCAGCTGAGCGGAAACGGTGAACCCTGGCTCGCATCAACGATGATGATGTGAACATGCGTGAGACCTGGGGGATTGCCAATCACACTTTCGCGATGTGGATCGTGGTGGCCGCGACATTCGTCATGGCCATTTCCATGGCATACCGGTTCGTCGCATTCCGTGGGCGCCCCGTGTTCAGCGATGCTGTCGACGCTCACCAAGCGGCCTTCCTTGCAGGGGGTCCTCAGTTAGCCGTGTACTCCGCCCTCGGGGAGCTGCGCCGCACCGGCGCGGTCGACGTCAACCCCGACCGCGTCCTGTGCCGGGTTGCGCCGCTGCTGGAGGACGCGACTGGGCTGGAACGGGCGGTTTACGAGGCAACGGCGAGCGGCCCCACTGCAGTCCAACTACCTGGCGACCCTTCGGTCAGCGCAACACTTACACGAATCCGTGAAGATCTCGAAGAGTCCGGGCTCTTGTTGTCACCCTCCCTGCGAGCAAGTACCCGTTGGTTCGTGTACGCGGGGCTGGTGGTGGCGGGAACCGTCATGGCGCGGCTCGCGGCGGGCCTCGTCGATGACGCACCGATCAGCGATCTCTTGGCGGCCATTGTTCTCACCGGCCTCTTCCTCGTGTTCATGGTGACAGTGCCGAGGCGCACCCGAGCCGGAACCGCCGTGCTCGCTGAACTGCGTCGACGGCACGCGCGTCTCACACCACCGAGGCCGGTAATCGAGACCGGCGCCGCCGTGTTCTTCGCGGAACGGCGACGACGGCGAGCACCACAGAAGCCGTCCCTTGACTCGCGCGGCGCAGCAGCTTTCGCGATTGGCCTGTTCGGTCTCGAGTCGCTGTACGCGCTCGACCCGGTATTCGCCTCGAACGTCGGCGCCCCACGACACCGCCCCACCTTTGATGCGGTGAGTCTCGGCGGCCCGTGAGTCAAAGCACGTTGCCCTGACCGATGATCGGTCGAGGCGTCCGTCGATGTCGACGTCGTGCACGGACAGCGAGCGCTTGAAGAACAAGCAAGAAGGGCCCCCATTGCTGGGGGCCCTTCCTGTTGGTGGAGCTGCCGGGAATCGAACCCGGGCGTATTCGGGTGTTTCCCCAGGTCGCTGGCTCTCTGACCTGCCCTAGTTCGCATGAGATTGCACGAAGTCACCTGGGCTTTCGCCGGGTGGCATTGACCGTGTCAAAGAAGCCGCGGTGATCTTGTCGGACCTCCCGATAGTCTCTTCTGCAAGGGGTTGGTTCGATCGCAGGGGGAATTGGTATGTCCGCGCCAGGTTGGTATCCGGATCCGCACACCGGTCAGCAGCGTTACTTCGATGGCACGAACTGGGGACCGACTGCGCCCCCTCCGCCGCCGCCGCCAGGTGCGCCAGCCGGGCCACCGCCGAAAAAGCCCGCGAGCCTGAAGAAGGTGCTCATCGTCATCGCCGCGTTCGCTGCGTTCGCGACGATCATCTCGGTCAGCAGCAACGACGAGAAGCCGCGCACGACGGCGTCGACGCCGTCGTACAGCTCGACGTATCGGACGCCGACGAGCACCGTTCCTCCCGGCCCGTCACCGAGGGATCTTGATCCCGCCAGCTACACCCCGATGGATGAGCGGGAGTTCGCGATCTTGGCGAAGAACCCTGACGGCGCGATCGGCCGGAAGGTCATCGT
Organism: Mycobacterium sp. PTI7; assembly: GCF_056679845.1. Lineage (NCBI taxonomy): Bacteria > Bacillati > Actinomycetota > Actinomycetes > Mycobacteriales > Mycobacteriaceae > Mycobacterium > Mycobacterium sp. PTI7. Next base: position 687,297 of record NZ_CM155252.1, on the reverse strand, counting down.
CTTCGGGGAGGTCACCCAGTTCGACGCGGCGACCGGCCTGTCGGACTTCCGCGCCAACACCGGGCCCGACACCTACGTCGAGGCGAACCAGTACAGCCAGAACACGATGGTGCACGTGGAAGACCCGGCAATCGTCGCGAACGTCGTGAAGGGCGACATCGTGGAGATGCACGTCGAGGTGGCGGGGTCGATGTCCTACGACACGACCATGGGAGGCAACATGACGGTCCCGAAGTTCACCGCGTACATCGTGCGGGTGCTCCAGTGAGCCGCACCGTCGACGTCATCGACTCCGAGTTAGCGCTGCTGGCGTGCGTGCGCTGCGGTTGGAGGGTTCGGTGCGCGGCCGTCGATTCAGCCAGTCGACGAGCTGCTCGACGAGCGGAACGGTGAATGAGCGAAAGCATGTGGGACAGCCGCGATCGGCACGACGGCGGTGGTAGCGACGAACCACCGGTGGACTTTCCGCGGGCCGGGTTCTTCGCTCGGTTGCTGTGGGGTGTCGACGCGCCGGTTACTGACGCCGAAAAACAGAGGCGATGGGCGAAGGCGGCGAGGGACTTACGCGACATCAGCGAGGCCCTCGACTGAACACGGCATGAGAGACGGTCTCGCCGACTCAAAGGGGGATATGAGCCAGCGAGACCTGGGCGAGTGGGCACGTGGGGGGACGGCCGTGCTCGCCTGACCAACACAGTACGGGCGTAGCCAGTCGCAGTTGCTCGACGACGTGAACTGTCCATTAGTGACAGGCGTGGTGCACGCGTGAGGCATCATCGAGCAATGCCTGAGAACGCATCAACTATCCGCGGCTGGCCGTGGCGAGACGTGCTCCTGGCGGTTGTGGGCATCCTCGCTGGCTGCTACATCGGACTGCAGGTGCTCCCCTACGACGCCGTTTCCAATAGGGCACTCATCGGCATCTACGCGATCTGCGCGGTCATCCTGCTCGGGTTCGCAAAACTTCGCGCCAGCTACCGCACGATGTTCCTTGGTGCCTACGTTGGCATGACTGGCGCGGTCTTAGCCATGGTGCTGTTCGTTACAGGATGATGCCTGGCCCGAACCCCATGTCAGACGTTCCGCACACCCGCGGGCCCATGTAGTACCCGGCACGCCGACCCGAGCGCCGGGACGTACCGGACGTGGCCGCACTGCTTGCAGTAGTAGGTGCGGTGCTGGCCGGGGTGCGGTTCCCCCGCACGCCTGTGTGCCGACCTGCACCTGGTCCGGCCCGAGCGGATGGCCGTTGGCGCACTTCGTCGGCGCGGTCTCGGCCCACCCCTTCGGTGTCTTACGGAGTCGCCCAGTCACGTCGCCTTTTTCCGGCGCGGTGGTGGTGGCCGTAACTGCATGAGTTCGAGCTTTAGTGCGTCGATACGACGAATGAAGTCGTCGATCCAGTCGTCGCTGATGAAGTAGGTGTCGGGTGGGCGCCATCGGTAGAGCCGCTGCTTGCGGTCGTCGTCCGTTGCTGGGCGAGCGTGCAGCATTGAGTTGCGGTCGTCAGATATCTCGACCAACGCCTCACCGCCCCGCGCGAGGTAGTCGGAGAATCTCGGGTCAGTGCAGCGAGGAGCATGCTTGATCAGCAGCCTGCCGACGGTTCTGGTGGTCTCGGCAGCGAGCCTGTTCACTGACAACTCTGAGGGCAAGTCTTCCTCCCACTGGGGCAGGTCGGAGATGAGCAAGCCTTCGAGCGATGACACAAGGTAAGCGGCGAGGCCGATGCGTCTCAGATAGGCGTCGTCCGGCTCGAGGATTGAGCGGACATGCACGTCATAGTCGGTCACGGCAGTGGGAGCGGGAGTGTCTCGACTTCGGCGCCGAACTCTGCCGCGTACAGCTCCGCGTCGGCGCGCTCCGCGTCGGTGTACGCCTGGATCGCCTGCGGGCGGCCAGGCGGTCGAACGATCATCGTCAGGTCGGAGGTCTTGTCGACCTGGGGTCGGGTGGGCTTGTTGCGGCTGGCCATGTCGGACACGAGCGGAACGTAACACCCGCCTACGACGAGGTTGCCTCCGCAGCGCCAGCCGGAGATCGCGCTATTTGCCCAACCAGTCAGCTTCGCAAAGTTCACCAATTAATGAGACTTCGCTCGAAGTACCGGGGTCCGTCCACACGGCGCGGTCGTTGACGATGCGGGGATCGAGTGGGCGCCGTCCAGCCGAAGGCCACTGCACAAATTCGTAACCTGTCAACGCGTACTGAACGTCGTCGGCTAGCCAAACCGCAGCCTGAACTTCCGAGGTCTCTAGTCGATAGCCTAGGCAACGCTGGTAAGAGCCGACGGTGGCCTCGGAGGCGTTTGCGGGCGCCTCAAAGCCTACGGCGAGCCACTCATCCGACAGGTGAAAGGACCACTTCACTCCATCAAATGTGACAGCCCGGCCGTAGCGAAGGCACTCGAGATCTCGTGTGACCGCTTTGGAAGCGGCAGCCCATGCGGCGGGTAAGTCGCCAGGTGCGTCGCCACCGATGGCGAATGACCAACGCCGATCTGGCTCGTCCCAGGACACGGGCAATACCGTCGCACACTTAGCCCATTGGGGCAACGGAATTGAGGTGCCCGCCCGGCGCGAATCGCTAATCGCTTCGTCCCCCGCCAGCATGAGTTAGCTAGGGTGAAAGCATGTGGCGCGTCGCGGCAGTCTTGATGGCTCTGGCCTTGACCTCAGCCTGCGCTTCGCAGACGACACCGCGGCTTGACTCGCCGTCAGCCACTTTTCCGGCGCCGCCTCTGGGGCCGCCGCGAACCGCCCTTGGTTGTCGGGTGACTGATGAGGTCACAGGAGGTCGAGGCGTGTTCTACCTCGAAATACACTCTGCAGCATTTGATTTCAGTCCTTGCAATCAAGGCATCGCCCGTACCATTGTCCGAGTTGCGAGCTTCGCCAACCTCGGCGGAATTCCGGAGGATTTGCGTCAACGCTGCATGTACAGCGCGAGCACTGATCGCAGCGTGAACGGATACGTTTATGTCTCCAGCACCGGTGACCCAAACAACGTCGCAGCCGCAAATGCGGTCTGCGAAGTCCACCACGGAGTTCGCTCGTAGCGGGGTTTGGGTAACTCAGGTAGGGGATCGAGTCTGTCATGGGCTTGGCCGCGTTCCGGAATCACCAGGCCGCGGTTGATCGGGTCGCCAACCATCGCGAAATCTGCGCTCGAACTCCGCGTGAGGCAGGCGCGGCGCTGGCTTACACTCTGGGCGGCCAACTGCGGCCATCTCGTCGTCGAAGTGCCAGTCGGCGTCGTAGCGGATGAACGCCTCGTTGACCTCGTTCGACTGCTCGAGGATCTTCAACCGGACGTCCATGCGGGCGAGTCGGCGCTCCATCTCGGCGTAGTCGGGTGAGAGTCGCCGCGCCTCGGCGAGCGCCACCTCCGCGCGCTCCTTCTCGAGGCGCGCGGAACGCTCCCGCCACCGCCGCGAGAGTGGCTTCAGCAGCTTCGCGATGATCGGCAGCCGCTCGGCCCAGTCGGGGAGCTTCAGCCAGATGATCGCCAGGATGAGTATCCAAAGCGGAGCCTGATCGAGTAGATCGGTGATCACCTTGTCCATGCGCTATCCGATCCGCCGCACGAACTGCGCGTTCAGCCAAGCGAATCCGAACCACAACGCCGGTGTGCGCCACCCGTAGGTGCCGCCATCGTTGTCGCGGGTCAGGACGTCCCACATCGAACTCCATGCGAGCGCGAAGTAGATGCCGAACAGCAGCGTGTGCGCGCCGTTGGTCACCCAGCCCCATCGGCCGCGGGGCAGGGTGCTGGGGTAGATCGGGTCGTCGCCGAGCACCAGCTCGGCGACGAGCCCGGCCAGGCCGGCGCCGATGAGCAGCGCGCCCCACAGCTGGAGCGGCATGGCGCCCTCGAGCGTGGTCAGCAGCGATGACGAGCCGCTCGGAACGAACATGTAGTCGGTGCCCCACGCGATCGCGATCGCGAAGATGACGAGCTGGGCGCGACGCCACGTCCTCGGGTCGACCTGGCGCCACGTCACGGCCGGGCGTGCCGACCGGTGGACTGCACGTTGGCCGCGGCGACGCCGCCACCGAACAGGACCGGTGCCAGTCCGACCCAGACCGACCGCGATCGCGCCATCCTCGACCTCGAGACGAAGTGGTGGGCAACCGCCGGCGGGAAAGAACAGGCCATCCGCGACCAGCTCGCGACGACACCGGTGCGCTACTACCAGCGGCTCAACGAGTTGCTTGACACCGAAGCGGCGTTGGCCGCGTACCCGCTCGCAATAAACCGTCTCCACAGGATCCGAGCCAGGAAGCACCTTGTCAACAGAAACTTGACATATTACGTATTGTCAAGAAATTATTGACGCATGGCCGCCACCTTCACCGCTACCGCCCAACAGCTCCACCGCCAACTAGGACAAACCTTGGCGGCGCCCATCTTGCGTCTCAAGGACGCACCGCTCGACCTGGTTCGCGCCGCCCAGGACATTCAAGGCCGGGCCGAAACACTGATGGCCGCCGCCGTAACTGAGGCGCGGGAAGCGGGACGAACGTGGCAGGAGATCGGCGAGGTACTCGGCGTATCGCGGCAAGCCGCCTTTCAGCGGTACGGCAAACCAATCGATCCGAGAACAGGCGAACCGCTGAACACCACGCCCATCCCCGACGCCGGCGACTTGGCTGGCGCAATCATCGACGACCTCGCCCACGGCCGATGGACTGATGTCACCGTTCGATTCGACGCAACGATGCGCGACCAACTCACTGAAGAAGCGCTAACCGAGGCGTGGGCCCATATCGCCGGGCTCGCTGGAGCCTATGAAAGTCACGGCGAAACCGAGGCTGCACGCACCGGTATCTTCACAACCACCAACACGCCCCTGAGTTTCGAGGCCGGAGACTTCGTGGCTCGTCTCACCTTCCGCGACGACCGGACGTTGGCTGGCCTCTACATTCTCAACCCAGACATTGCGGGCGTTGCCGAGGTGCCGGAGGAGTGACTGCCCACCAAGTGAGCGTCACTGGCAAGCGTTCGGAGACGAGCCTTCAGAGCTTGTGGGCGTCTGTTATTCGCCATGCGGCTGTTGCGACGAAGTCGAAGCTGTCCTGGACACCGGAACGGTATTCGAACTCGACTTCATCTCCCGCATCGAACGATCGGGATCCCGACTGCCCGCGGATGTTGCCAAAGATGATGAATGCGTCTTTTCCGGGCGGCAGGTCGGGCGATGAGATGGCACCCCACCCCTTTTCCGCCTTGAAGAACTTGACAGTTCCGAACGCCATCGCGTTCCTCCTGAACTAAGCGTCAGGCCCTACGGGCCGGGGCTGTGGTAGACGTTGAATCCGTACTGCTCAAGCGGTTGCAAAACTATTGTGATGTCCATGTTTTCGGCCGATCCGGCGATGGCGTACGCCAACAGGCTGCCCTGGTCGTAGGCGAAGGCATACAGCTCGTACCCGTTGTTCTGCAGGTCGACCTGCATTTGCAGCTCGTTGCGGAAGCGCGCGAGGGTGACGTCGAAGTACTCGCCGCCTGGTGCAATCTTGGCTTCACACGCACCCCGCCGAAGTGCATGCGGCAACTCCGGGTGCGGAGCCTTCAGCCAGTACACCGGAGACTTGCACACGGCCGCCGTCCAGTCCGGAGGCCAATCGGAGACGCGGTTGATCTGGGCCCAGGCGTCGCCAGGGGGCACTGCGTGGCGCAACGCGGCGACCCCGCGTTCAGCGGGATGCTGATTGACCGTTTGGGCCGCGACGATCAGGCCGGCGCAAAGTAAGACTCCAACCACAGATGCGGCGATAGCCCTGCGAATTGGCGACCCGTTGCTAGTAATCAGTTTCATTGGCTCCTCCCCCACAGCAAATCTATCAAGCCCCACCTGCTGCTCATGAGCGTCATGACGGAGGCCGTCGGTAATCGACGTCGACCGATCGCGACACGCTCCGTGAGGAGCGCGACCGTCTAGTACTAGGCGGCAGCCGCATTCCGCATGGGACCATCGCCGCGTGGAAGATGAGAACTACCTGACCGAGGCACGATGGGACCAGGTCCAGAAGGAGATGCCAATCGCCGGTGTCGACTTCGTGCCCGTCAGGCGGGGGCCGGACGGGTCGATCGTCGAAGTTGGGCTGATCCGACGCGACGACAATCCACTCGGAGACAAGCCGCTGTGGTGTCACCTCGGTGGACGGATCTTCGTCGGCGAAACGATCGCCGACGCACTCGCACGGCACGCGACGGAATCGCTAGAGGGGAACTTAAGCTTCCCGAACGCGAGCCGGCGCCCCCTGGGTGTCGTGGAGTGGTTCCCTACGGATCGCAACGTTCCCGAGGGGTCGGCGTTGCAGTACGGATTCGACCCGCGCAAGCACGCGGTGACGGGCTGCTACGCCGCCGAGGTCGAGGGCAACATCGTTCATCGCACGGACAGCAGTGAGGCGAAGGATTTTCGATGGTTCACGCCGAGCCAGGTCAAGCAGCTTCCCGACCTCTGGCCAGGCGCCAACCTCGTGGTCGAGCACATCGTCTCCAGGGGCGCACCGGACGACGAAAGTCGGCGCACCGCATACGAAGTGCTGTCGGATCGTGTACAGAATCACAACACGCTTGTGTGGCAGACACCCTCACTCGCGTTGACCGCCGAGGCGTTCCTGCTAACCATCGCCCTCGGCTCGGACTATTCGACGTCAGCGCGATTAATCGCCTCGGGTCTCAACTTCATGCTGTCTCTGCTCTGCCTGCAGTCCATGGCGAAGCACAAGGGGATGATGAACCTCGACCGCGACAACATGATGGCACTCGAGGCCGCTCTGCAACTACCGCAGTTTCACCGGCCGATCGGCAAGGGCGAACTTTCCTGGCTCGCGGACATGAAGGCAAGCGTCCTATGGATGTACGGATTCGGCATCCTGACCATCATCGCCGCCGGCATCTTTGTGTCTGCCCTACTAAGCCTGTAGCGCGCAATCGGTGAGGCGAGCCGAGACCAGCTCGCAACGACACCCGTGTGCTACCTGGAAAGGACCGACGCGATGACCAAAGTGCCACGCTGTCGAAACAACCGAGGGAGCCCGCACACAACAGCGAGCGCTTGAAGAACAAGCAAGAAGGGCCCCCATTGCTGGGGGCCCTTCCTGTTGGTGGAGCTGCCGGGAATCGAACCCGGGTCCTACGGCATTCCCTCGAGGCTTCTCCGTGCGCAGTTCGCTATGTCTCTACTTGGATCTCTCGTTCACGCGAACAAGACGAGATGACGATCCCAGTCGCTGTTTGGTGTCCCCATGGGTTCCGCGACCGAACCCGTGGGTTTGTCCCTCTAGCTGATGCCAGGGTCCGGGTCGAGGGCGCTCCCGGTCTGACAGACACACCGTCGCTTAGGCAGCGAGGGCGTAGTCGCGCTGATTTGAATCGGCGCTTAATTGGTTGCAACGACGCTTACGGTGGTCGATTGCCTGCACCGGCACGCTTCCCTCGAATCGATGCGCGAAGTCGAAACCGTTCAGCCCCTCGCGCCCCGCCGACGTTCGGCGAGAAGTCCATTGTAGCGATGAGTACGACAAGATTCCGCGATTAGATATTCCCAGCTAGATCACGTAGTTGAGGTTGGCGACCACGCGCTCGCCCAGCTCGACGTCGCCGCCGTAGACCACGTCGGCCGGACCGCGGAGCCGTCCACCGCACAGCCGGGTGAATGCGAACCCGTCGAGGGTGATCGTCGCGGTGGGTTCGGCGCCGCCGAAGTCGTCCACCACCGCCGCGCGGGCGTCGACGGCCACCCGGATGGTGCGCGCGAGCGGACCGGTCAGCACCAGCGCCACCCGCGACCCGTCCGGCGCCTGGGCCCGTTTGCCGACCACGAAGCCCATGCTGACCGCCACCTCGTCGAGCGCGAACCGGCTCGCTGCACCGTCGAGTTCCGCGGCGGACGCCGGCAGCGACAGCGCGTCGCGGACGTCGTGCTCGTGCATCCAGCAGTCGAAGATCCGGATCCGCATGAACCGGCCGTAGGTGTCCTGGCCGGCCGGCGTGGCCGTCGGCGCGTCCCACTCCTCCCGACTCATCGCCTCGAGGGCCGCGCGGCGCTGGGCCGTCACGTCGCGGAACCGGGTCAGCACGTCCGCACCGGCGTCGGCGGACAGGTGGCGGACCCAGCACTCGTTGAGTTCGCCGATCGGGTTGCGCACGTGGTCCAGGCCCGACACGTCGACGTCCGGTGTCGGCAGGCCGGCCAGCATGCACTCGGTGCCCACCACGTGCGCCACCACGTCGCGGACGCACCACCCGGGCAGCGCGGTCGCCGTCTGCCAGCCGTCCTCGGGCACGTCGGCCATCAGGGCGTCGATGGTGCGCCAGACGTCGACGAGGCCGGCGGTCACCTCGTCCTTGTCGAGCAGGGTCAGCGGGCGCGACGGGCTGTTCACGTCAAGCACCGTAACGCCGGGCAGCGCAGGGGGGTCAGCCAACCGCGATCATCGCGACGGCGGCGAGCGCGAGCACCATGCCGCCCGCTTGCCAGCGCGTCACCCGCTCCTTGAGCACGAACATGGCCAGGGCGACCGTCGCGGCGGGATAGAGCGAGATCAGCACGCCGGTCAGCGACAGCAGCGACGCCTGCAACGCCAGGAGCATCGCCACGTTGGCGATGGTGTCGAGCACACCGGCGGCGAGCGCCAGCTTCAGCGGGACGCCTCGCGGCGCGACCAGGTTGGCGCTCGCCAGCGCGATACCGATGACCAGCAGGCTCGCGGCGACCCGCGCGAACACCAGCGGCCACAGCTTCGCCTCGACCGGCGCCTGGTCGATCAACACGAAGTTCAGCCCGAACGCCAGACCGGCGCCGACGGTCAGCCACGCGACCTTCCTGGTGAACCGGTGCGGTCGATCTTCCGCGCCCTCCGCCTCGCGGCTGACCAGTGCCACGGCGATCAGCGCGACGCCGATGCCCGCGTAGGCGATGCCGCTGGGTCGCTCCCCCAACGCCAGACCGACGCCGACGGGCACGCCGGCGACGAGGATCGCGGTCAGCGGGGAGACCACCGAGATCGGGCCGGACCCCAAGGCGGCGTAGAACCACCAGACGCCGAACGCCTGGCTGATCCCGCACAGCGCACCCCACACCACCGCGGGCGTCGTCACCGTGCCGCCGAAGCCGGCCGCCAGCATGATCAGCAGCACCATCGCCACCGGGTAGGACACGATCACGACGCGCAGCGCAGCCACCCGCCGGGAGGCGATCCCGCCCACGAAGTCGCTCACCCCGTAGCCGGCGGCCGACAGGAGGGCGAACAGGATTCCGGTCAGCGTCGGAGCCGCTCCGGCGGCGACATCAGCGCATGCCCTTGACGCGGCGGCCCAGCTCGCGGGTGACCTCACGCTCGGCGTCGCGCTTGGCCATGTCCTGGCGCTTGTCGTGGGCCTGCTTGCCGCGGGCCAGCGCCAGTTCGACCTTCACCTTGCCGTTGGTGAAGTACAGCGACAGCGGTACCAGCGTGAGGTTGCCGTCGCGGATCTTGCCGATCAGGTTGTCGATCTCACCGCGGTGCAGCAGCAGCTTTCGGTTGCGCCGCGGGGCGTGGTTGGTCCAGCTGCCGTGGTGATACTCCGGGATGTGCAGGTTGCGCAGCCAGATCTCGCCGTCGTCCACGGTGGCGAACGCGTCGGCCAGGGACGCGGTGCCGTCGCGCAGCGCCTTCACCTCGGTGCCCACCAGCGCGACGCCCGCCTCGAACGTCTCGAGGATCGTGTAGTTGTGCCGCGCCTTGCGGTTGGTCGCGACGACCTGGTTGTTGCGCCGGGTCTGCTCGTCGACCTTCTTCTTGTTGACCACGCTAACGCCGTACGTAGAAGCGCAATGTCGCGTACGCGGTGGCGCCGGACATCACGACGCCGACGAACAGCAGGATGGGCGCAATGTAGAGGATGTCCGCGTAGTCGATCCTGGCGATCAGGTTCGCTTGATAGAACTGGTCGAGCGCCTTCTCGAGGAACAGCGCCCGGACGATCACCAGCCCCACGATCGATATGACCACGCCGATGAACGCCGCCAGCATCGCCTCGACCAGGAACGGCAGCTGCGTGTACCAGCGACTGGCACCCACCAGTCGCATGATGCCCACCTCGGTTCTTCGGGTATACGCCGCGACTTGGACCATGTTGGCGATCAACAGGATCGCGCCGATCGCCTGCACCAGCGCCACCGCGAACGCCGCGCTGCTCAGGCCGTCCAGGACGGCGAACAGCCGGTCGATGAGTTCCTTCTGGTTGAGCACGTTCAAGACCCCGGGCTGCCCGACGAGTGCCTCGTCGAAACCCTTGTGCTGCTCCGGGTCGTCGAGCTTCACGATGAACGACGCCGGGAACGCGTCCTTGCCCGCGACGTCCTTGTACTGCGGGAACTTCGTGATCGCGTCGTCGTACGCCTCGTCGCGGTTCAGGAAGCGCACCGACCGGACGTCGTCGCGGTCCTCGATCTGCTTGCGGAGGGCGAGGCAGGGGTCGGAGTCACAGGTCGGGTCGTTGGCGGAGACGTCGTTGGTGAGGAAGACCTGGCTCTCCACGCGGTCCAGGTAGATGGTGCGGGAGCTGTCCGCCAGGCGGACCACGAGCAGCCCTCCGCCGAACAGGCCGATCGAGATGGCGGTCGTCAAGATCATGGCGACCGTCATCGTGACGTTGCGACGAAGCCCGGTGAAGACCTCGTTCAGGAGAAAGCCGAAGCGCACTTAGCGATCCATTCCGTAGACACCGCGTTGTTCGTCGCGGATCAGGCGTCCCAGCTCGAGTTCGATGACTCGCTGGCGCATCGAGTCGACGATGTGATGGTCGTGTGTCGCCATCAGGACCGTCGTCCCCGTGCGGTTGATCCGTTCGAGCAGATCCATGATGTCCTTGCTGGTCTCCGGGTCGAGGTTTCCCGTCGGCTCGTCGGCCAGCAACACGAGTGGGCGGTTCACGAACGCGCGGGCGATCGCCACGCGCTGCTGCTCGCCGCCGGAGAGTTCGTTGGGGAGCCGGTTGGCCTTGCCCGACAGTCCGACCATCTCGAGGACGTCGGGCACCACGCGGTTGATGACGTCCGACCGCTTGCCGATGACCTCGAGGGCGAACGCCACGTTCTCGAAGACCGTCTTCTGCTGTAGCAGCCGGAAGTCCTGGAACACGCACCCGAGCACCTGGCGCAGGCTGGGTATGTGCCGGTTGGCCAGCTTGTTGACGTGGAACTTCGAGACCCGGATGTCCCCCTGGCTCGGATGGTCCTCGGCGAGCAGGAGTCGCATGAACGTCGACTTGCCCGACCCGGAGGGTCCGATCAGGAACACGAACTCACCCTTGTCGATCTTGAGCGAGACGTTGTCGAGAGCCGGACGGGCCGAGGACTTGTACTGCTTGCTCACGTGGTCGAGGGTGATCATCACGGCACGCCAGTGTAGCCGGACGCCACGAGTGGCCCCGCCTACCGCGGGGGTTGGGTGGTCGGCGGCGCGATGCCGGGCAACGGGAACGGCAGCCCCGGGGCGTTCGGCGGCGTGGTGCTCGACGGTCCGAGGGTGCTCGGTGGCAAAGGTCCCGGACCGTCGGGATCGACGACCGTGGTGGGCGCGCCATCCGACGTCGGCGAGGTGGGCGAGGTCGGCGTCGACGACGTGGTGTCGCCGGGACTGGTCTCCGTCGTCGGCGTCGTGGTGGTGGTGGGCGTCTGCGTCGTCGTGGTCGGGGTGCGCGACGTGGTGGTGCGCGGCCGCTCCTGCACCTGTGTGCGGGGCACCCAGGTGTACTCGGGATCGGGCACGAACCCTGGCGGCACGACGGCCGTCTCCGGTGCGGTGGGCGTCTGCGCGGCGGGCTGGTAGGTGTTGTGCAGCCAGGACAGGACGAAGAACGCGACGATCAGCCCGGCCGTCGACGTCCGGATCCGCCCGTTGATGATGTAGCCCGGCCAGCCGCGGTCGGAACGCTTGCGGGTCAGCCAGTTCCAAAACCTCACGGCAGGTTCTCCAGCCTCTGCTGCTGTTCCTTGGACTGCGGGACGTTGGCGGGGCTCGGGATCGTGTTGACCACCGGTGACGCCTCGGCCGAGGTGACGATGCCCGCACGGATGAGCGACGCAATCACCAGTAGGCGCAGCCGGCGGCCGACCTCGAACTGCTTGCCGGGCAGCGTGCGCGCGACCATGCGCAGATTCACCGTGTCGACCTCGATGCTCTCGACGCCCATCACCTGCGGCGCGTCGAGTAGCAGCTTGCTCATGCTCTCGTCCTTCATCGCCTTCTCGCTGACGCCGTGCAGCAGCTCGTCGACCGTGGTGAGGTCGGCGCTGGTGGGCACCGGGATGTCGATGACCGCGCGTGCCCAGTCCTTCGAGAGGTTCATGGTCTTGACGATCTGGCCGTTCGGGATGGTGAACACCTCCCCCTCGGTCGACCGGAGCTTGGTGACGCGGAGCGTGACGTCCTCGACGGTGCCCTCCGCGGGGGCGGCGATGCCGGCGACGGTCAGCGCGACGAGGTCACCGAAGCCGTACTGCTTCTCGGTGATGATGAAGAAGCCCGACAGCAGGTCCTGAACGACGCGCTGGGCACCGAAGCCCAGCGCCGCGCCGAGCACTGCGGCGGGCGCGACCAGCGATCCGACCGGGACGGCCAGCACGTCGGTGACCTCGACCGCGACGACCACGAAGAGCACCGCGATCGACACCCAGGAGATGACCGACGCGACGGCCTGCCGGTGCTTGGCACTCTCGGTGCGCACCAGCTGGTCGGTCTCCTGGAAGTCCGCGTCGATGCGACGGGTGATCTTCTGGGCGGCCCAGTTGATGAAACGTGCAGCCAGCACGGCGAAGATCACCAGCATGGCGATCTTCAGCCCCCGCGTGATGATCCATTCGCCGATGCCGCCGCGCCAGAAGTCGTGCCAGCGCTGAGCGAAGGAGAACGCCAGGTACGTCGTGTTATTCGTCATCTTTCCTATTACGCCAACGGATTCCAGCTTCGATGAAACCGTCGATGTCGCCGTCGAGCACCGCGGACGGATTGCCGACTTCGTAGTCGGTACGGAGGTCCTTCACCATCTGATAGGGCTGCAGGACGTAGGAACGCATCTGGTTGCCCCAGGAACTGCCGCCGTCCCCCTTGAGGGCGTCCATCTCGGCACGCTCCTCTAAACGCTTGCGCTCCAACAACTTCGCCTGCAGAACGCGCATCGCCGAGACCTTGTTCTGCAACTGCGACTTCTCGTTCTGACAGGTGACGACGATACCCGTGGGGACGTGGGTCAAACGGACCGCCGAGTCGGTCGTGTTGACCGACTGCCCACCCGGGCCGCTCGACCGGTAGACGTCCACGCGCAGGTCGCCCTCGGGGATCTCGATGTGATCGGTCGTCTCGACGACGGGCAGTACCTCGACGTCGGCGAAGGACGTCTGCCGTCGACTCTGGTTGTCGAACGGACTGATCCGCACCAGCCGGTGCGTCCCCTGCTCCACCGAGAGGGTCCCGTACGCGAACGGCGCGTGCACCGCGAAGGTCGCGCTCTTGATGCCGGCCTCCTCGGCGTACGACGTGTCGAAGACCTCGACCCCGTAGTCGTGCTTCTCCGCCCAGCGGATGTACATCCGCATCAGCATCTCGGCCCAGTCGGCGGCATCGACGCCACCGGCTCCCGAGCGGATGGTGACGACGGCTTCGCGCTCGTCGTACTCACCCGACAGCAGCGTCCGCACCTCGAGGCCCTCGATGTCCTCGCGGAGCGAACGGAGTTCCTCGTCGGCCTCCGCGAACGCCTCGGGGCCGCCGGCTCCCTCCTCCTCCGATGCCATCTCGTAGAGCACCGGGAGATCGTCGAGGCGCTGCCGCAGAGCCTCCACGCGGCGCAGTTCGCTCTGCGCGTGGGACAGCTCGCTGGTCACCTTCTGGGCCCGGGACTGGTCGTCCCAGAGCTTCGGATCGGACGCTTCCTGCTCGAGCTTGTCGATGCGGCCGCGGAGAGCGTCGACGTCGAGCACCCGCTCCACCGTGGTGAGCGTGGTGTCGAGAGCTGCGATGTCTGTCTGGCGGTCGGGATCCACGGTGGTTCAGCGTACCGACCGACGCGTCGAAACCCCTCGCTCCTGCCCCCGGGACGCCGGATGCGGGGATAGAGTCGGCGATGCAACCAGCTCGGCGACGACGCGACAGCCCCCTTGCGCGCCGCCCGGCGCCGGGGCTACAGAAAGCTGATCAATGCGGCCGTTTCACGTGGCAATCGTCGGCTCGGGACCTTCGGGTTACTTCGCGGCGGCCTCGCTGTTGAAGTACGCGGACTCCCCCGCCGATCCCGAGGGACCCGAACGGCGCGACGTGCGCATCGACATGGTGGAGATGCTGCCCACGCCGTGGGGCCTGGTTCGCTCGGGGGTGGCGCCCGACCATCCGAAGATCAAGACGATCAGCAAGCAGTTCGAGAAGATCTCGGCCGATCCGCGGTTCCGCTTCTTCGGCAACGTCCAGATCGGCAACCACGTCACGGCCGACGAGCTGGCCGAACGCTACGACGCCGTGGTCTACGCGATCGGCGCGCAGGCCGACCGTGCGCTGGGGATTCCCGGGGAGGAGCTGACCGGCAGCGTCGCCGCGGTCGACTTCGTGGGCTGGTACAACGCACATCCGCACTTCGGCGAGATGCTGCCCGACGTGTCGTCCGGCCGGGCGGTGGTCATCGGGAACGGCAACGTCGCGCTCGACGTCGCCCGCATCCTGGTGAGCGATCCCGACCTGCTCGCCGCCACCGACATCGCCGACCACGCGCTCGACTCGCTGCACTCCAAGGGCATCGAGGAGGTGGTCGTGGTCGGTCGGCGTGGACCGCTGCAGGCGCCGTTCACCACGCTGGAGTTGCGTGAACTCGGCGACCTCGAGGCCATGGCGGACGTGGACGTCGTGGTCGATCCCGCGGACGTCGCCGACATCACCGACGAGGAGATCGAGGCCGCGGGCAAGACCGTCCGGCAGAACGTGAAGGTGCTGCGCGGATACGCCGAGCGCGGCCCACGCGGCGCCACGCGACGGATCGTGTTCCGCTTCCGGACGTCGCCGATCGAGATCAAGGGCGACGGACGGGTCGAATCCATCGTCCTGGGCCGCAACGAACTGGTCGACGACGGCGGGCGCGTCGTGGCGAAGGACAGCGGCGAACGCGAGGAGTTGCCGGCCCAGTTGGTGGTCCGCGCGGTCGGTTATCGCGGCGTCGCGACGCCCGGGGTGCCGTTCGACGAGCGGTCGGGCACCATCCCGCACACCGACGGCCGCGTCGAGGGCACCCGCAACGCCTACGTCGTGGGGTGGATCAAGCGCGGCCCGTCGGGGGTCATCGGCAGCAACAAGCGGGATTCGCAGGACACGGTCGACACGCTGATCGCCGACCTGCACTCACGGGAGCTGGCCGACCTCGGGGCGGACCACGACCGGAAGATCGCCGAGTGGCTCCTCGAGCGACAGCCGCACGTCGTGACCGGCGACCACTGGAAACTGATCGACGACCACGAGCGGATGGCGGGCGAACAACTCGGGAGGCCGCGGGTCAAGCTGACCAGCCTCGCCGAGCTGTTGCGCATCGGGCACGGCTGATCGCGTCGGCGCCTAGCCGCGCGCCGGTGGCGTCACCTTGTCGGCCTCGATGGTGACGATGATGCGGGTCTCGTCGGGATTGCCGCTGAAGTTCGGATACGGCGTGCCCAGGTACTTCTGCGAGATCTCGTCGATGCTCTCCCTGCCACCTTCCGAGGTCATCGAGACGACCCGCCCGCGGACCGCGTAGAAGCGGTAGACGTTCGCGGGGTCGACCACGTTGACGGCGACGCGCGGGTCGCGCTCGAGGTTCTTCTGCTTCTGCATGCCGCCGACGATGTTGAGGACGACGTTCTCACCGTCGGTGGTCACCCACGTCTCGGTGAGCTGGGGTGAGCCGTCGGGCATCAGGGTGGCGACGAAGCACGGGCTGGGCTTGCGGAGGAGGTCGACGAGACCTTCGGGAAGCGGAGCGGGCATCGTTCGGTCATACCCGTTGTCGGTGCGAGTCAGTACAATCGAACACATGTTCGACGTGCTGGACTTCCACCCCGCCTCGGTGGACGAGGCCGGCCTCATCGAGCACATCGAAGCCCTCGAGAAGTTCAAGTGCACCGCCGCCGCCGCCCAAGCCCGAGCCACCGCCGCCCTCGACGGGATGCGCCGCGCCGCCGAGGCCGAGCGCGGCGTCCCGGCGTCCAAGCGGGGCAAGGGCCTGGCCTCAGAAGTCGCGTTGGCCCGCCACGACTCCCCCACCATGGGCGGCCGGCACCTCGGCTTCGCCCGCGCCCTGGTCCACGAAATGCCGTGCACATTGGCAGCGCTCGAGCAGGGGGTCCTCTCCGAATGGCGGGCCACCCTCATCGTCCGCGAATCCGCCTGCCTGGACGTCGAGGACCGCAGGGCGCTGGACGCCGAACTCTGCGGCGACCTCACCGCGCTGGCCGGCAAGGGCGACAAGCGGATCGCCGCCGACGCCAAGAAGATCGCCTACCGCCTCGACCCGCACGCCGTCGTCGACCGCGCCACCAAAGCCCCCGGCGAACGCGGATTCTGGCTCCGGCCCGCCGCCGACGGCATGGTCTGGGCCACCGCCCTGCTCCCCCTCACCCAGGGCGTCTCGGTCTACGCGTCGTTGAAGCGCGAAGCCGACGTCTGCGGCGACGGCCGAGGACGTGGCCAGGTCATGGCCGACACCCTCGTCGAACGGGTCACCGGCCGACCCGCCGACGTCCCCATCCCCATCACCGTGGACCTGGTCATCACCGACGAAACCCTGCTCGGTGGCGATACCGAACCCGCGCGGATCCCCGGCCACGGACCCATCCCGGCCGCCGTCGCCCGCCACCTCATCACCGACGCCGTCGCCGACCCCCGCTCTGAAGCGACGCTGCGGCGGCTCTACCGCCACCCCCGTAGCGGAGCGTTGGTCGCCATGGAGTCCCGGGCGCGGCTGTTCCCCGCCGGGCTGGCGCGGTTCATCGAGTTGCGCGACGACACCTGCCGCACCCCGTACTGCAACGCCCCCATCCGCCACCACGACCACATCATCCCGGCCGCCCGCGGCGGGCCCACCACCGCCGACAACGGCCAAGGGCTGTGCGAGGCGTGCAACTACGCCAAGGAAGCACCCGGCTGGCACACCACGACCACCGTCGAGAACGGCTGCCCCACAACCGAACTCACCACCCCCACCGGCGCCACCCACTGCTCCCAGGCACCACCACCACCCGGCCGCCCCACCATCACCGTCCGCTACCTGGACATCGCCAGATTCCGCATCGCCACCCGACGCGCCGCCTAGGTGTATGGCGACGGCGGCGGTGGTGGCGGTGGTTCGAGGGGTTCGGGCTGTTCGGGCGGCGCGAAGTTCCATTTGTCGGGGTTCTTCGGCGAGTACACGATCGGGATCAGCTGGCCCATCGTCGGCCAGTTGTTCACGTCGACCGCCATGCGTTGGTAGACGACGTGCTCGTTGACCGTCGGTCCGTTGATCACGCCGGTGATGGTGACGAAGTGCTCGCCGACGTCCTCGTTGGGGCGCGGGCTCAGCCCCGTGACCAGCAGCGTGCCGTGCACACCGCCGCCACCGCGTCCACCGCCGCGCGCGCCCCCGCCGCCACCCATGGCACCGCCGGGTCCGCGATTGCGCAGTCGAGGCACGATGATCATGGCGAGCACGCCGAGGATCACCACTATCGCGAGGAATTCCAGCACACCGCCATGGTAGGACTGCTTGCCATGAGCACGGTTGCGGATGACTACTCGGACGATCTCACCCTCGCAATGCACCTCGCCGACGCGGCCGACGCGCTGACGCTCGACCGCTTCGGCGCTCTGGATCTGCGCATCGAGACCAAGCCCGACCTGACGCCGGTCACCGACGCCGACCGCGGCGCGGAGGAGGCGCTGCGCGAGCTGATCAGCCAGCACCGTCCCGGCGACGCGCTCCTCGGCGAGGAGTACGGCGGCACACCGGTTTTCGAGGGTCGCCAGTGGGTGCTCGATCCGATCGACGGAACCAAGAACTTCGTCCGCGGGGTACCCGTGTGGTCGACGCTGATCGCCCTGCTGCAGGACGGCGTCCCGACGGTCGGCGTGGTCAGCGCACCCGCACTCGCCCGGCGCTGGTGGGCCGCCGACGGCGCGGGCGCGTTCTCGTCGTTCCGGGGCGAGACACGACCCATCTCGGTCTCGGCGGTCGCCGACGTCGAGTCGGCCAGCCTGTCCTACTCCGACCTGATCGGATGGGAGGGACGCCGCTCGCGCTTCCTCGACCTGACCGACGAAGTGTGGCGGGTCCGCGGGTACGGCGACTTCTGGTCGTACTGCCTGCTCGCCGAGGGCGCCGTCGACGTGGTCGCCGAGCCCGAGGTGAAGCTGTGGGACCTTGCGGCGATCGACGTGCTGGTGCGAGAGGCCGGCGGGACGTTCACCAACCTCGACGGGGCGCCCGGGCCGCACGGTGGAAGTGCCGTCGCCAGCAACGGATTGCTGCACGACGCCGTGCTGGAGAGGCTGCGCGACCGCTGACGTCCCTGTGACGCGGCTAACACGCACCGCCTATCTTACTCTGGAGTAAGATACGGTCAGATTGCACTGCCCCAACGACGCGAGGCTGCGACATGACCAAACCTTCTCCGTCCAACCCGTCTGCACAGTCGGCTGGAACCAAGCAACGCCCCAAGCGCGCAGGACACGAGAGCGCCGTGGGCCTGCAACGACCCAAGCGCACCGCGACGTCCGTGGGACTCGCACTCGTCACGCCGCTGGTCGGCCAGGAGTTCCTGGACCGCCACGGACTGCGCAAGCCCCTCAACAGCGGCCTGCGCTACGGCGTCAAGACCGCGTTCTCGGCGATCGGCGCATCGACCCGCCAGTTCAATCAGATCAAGTCCGGCGGCAAGGCCCCGACGCGGCTCAAGCCCAGCGGCGCCGACTACTTCGACCTGACCCCCGACGACGACCAGAAGATGATCGTCCAGACCGTCGAGGAGTTCGCCGAGGAGATCCTGCGCCCGGCGGCGCACGACGCCGACGCGGCCATCGCCTACCCGCCCGATCTGATCGCCAAGGCCACCGAACTCGGCATCACCGCCATCCACGTGCCGGAGGACTTCGACGGCATCGCCGAGAACCGCAGCACGATCACCAACGCCCTGGTGGCGGAGGCACTCGCCTACGGCGACATGGGTCTTGCCCTGCCGATCCTGGCCCCCGCGGGTGTCGCGTCGGCGTTGACGCACTGGGGCAGCGCCGACCAGCAAGCCACTTATCTCGCCGACTTCGCCGGTGAGAACGTGCCGCAGGCGTGCGTCGTCGTCTCCGAACCGCACGCCCTGTTCGACCCCACCAACCTCAAGACCACCGCGGTGCGGACCCCGGGCGGCTACCGCCTGACCGGCGTCAAGTCGCTTGTGCCCGCGGCCGCCGACGCCGAATTGTTCGTCGTCGCCGCGCAACTCAACGGCAAGCCCGCACTGTTCATCGTCGAGTCCAGCTCCGAGGGCCTGACCGTCACGCCGGACCCCAGCATGGGTCTGCGCGCGGCGGCGCTCGGCCGCATCGAACTCAAGGACGTCGCCGTGCCGCTGCACAACCGGCTCGGCGAGGACGAGGCCACCGAGTCCGACTACTCGGAGGCCATCGCACTGTCCCGATTGGGTTGGGCCGCACTGGCGGTCGGCACGTCGCACGCGGTCCTGGACTACGTGGTGCCCTACGTGAAGGAGCGCGAGGCGTTCGGCGAGCCCATCGCCCGCAGGCAAGCCGTCGCCTTCACCTGCGCCAACATCGCCATCGAACTCGACGGCCTGCGCCTGATCACCTGGCGCGGCGCCTCGCGCGCCGAGCAGGGTCTGTCGTTCGCGCGGGAGGCCGCGCTGGCCAAGCGGATCGGCACCGACAAGGGCATGCAGATCGGCCTCGACGGCGTCCAGCTGCTGGGTGGCCACGGCTTCACCAAGGAGCACCCGGTCGAGCGCTGGTACCGGGACCTTCGAGCCATCGGCGTCGCCGAGGGCGTCGTCGTCCTCTAGGTCGTCTCCAAGTCCACTCACCGGCCGAACTCATAAACCAGGAACGGAACCCGTCATGGCAATCAATCTCGAAATGCCGAAGAAGCTGCAGGCCGTCATCGACATGGCCCACGAGGGCGCCGCCGAGATGCTGCGACCCATCTCGCGCAAGTACGACCAGACCGAGCACGCATACCCGATCGAACTCGACACCCTCGCCGAACTCTTCCAGGGCATGACCGACGCGAACACGATCTCGTTCGCGGGCGCAGACGCCTTCCGCGGGCTCGAGGGCCCCAAGGAGAACGTCAACGGCGCCAACATGTCCGCACTCGTCAACGCGCTCGAGATCAGCTGGGGCGACGTCGCCCTGCTGCTGTCGGTGCCGTTCCAGGGCCTGGGCAACGCCGCGATCTCCGGTGTGGCCACCGACGAGCAGCTCGCCCGGCTCGGCAAGGTGTGGGCCGCGATGGCGATCACCGAGCCGGGCTTCGGCTCCGACTCGGCCGCCGTGTCGACCACCGCCAAGCTCGACGGCGACGAGTACGTGATCAACGGCGAGAAGATCTACGTCACCGCCGGGTCGCGTGCCACGCACATCGTGGTGTGGGCGACGCTCGACAAGTCGGTCGGCCGCGCGGCGATCAAGTCGTTCATCGTGCCGCGCGAACATCCGGGCGTCACCGTCGAGCGGCTCGAGCACAAGCTCGGCATCAAGGCCTCCGACACCGCTGCCATCCGCTTCGACAACGCGCGCATCCCCAAGGAGAACCTGCTGGGGAGCCCGGAGATCAACGTGGACAAGGGTTTCGGCGGCGTCATGGAGACGTTCGACAACACCCGGCCCATCGTCGCCGCGATGGCCGTCGGCATCGCCCGGGCATCGCTCGAGGAACTGCGCAAGATCCTCACCGAGGCCGGCGTCGAGATCTCCTACGACAAGCCCGCCCACGCGCAGAGCGCCGCCGCCGCGGAGTTCATCCGCATGGAGGCCGACTGGGAGTCCGGTTACCTGCTGACGCTGCGGTCGGCGTGGCAGGCCGACAACAAGATCCCGAACTCCAAGGAGGCGTCGATGGGCAAGGCCAAGGCCGCCCGCGTCGCCAGCGACGTCACGCTGAAGACCGTGGAACTCGCCGGCACGGCCGGGTACTCGGAGGAGGCCCTGCTCGAGAAGTGGGCGCGCGATTCGAAGATCCTCGACATCTTCGAGGGCACCCAGCAGATCCAGCAGCTCGTCGTCGCCCGTCGCCTGCTCGGCCTGTCCTCGGCTGAACTGAAGTAGCTCGATGCCATGGGCCGACGCGCTAGCGTCGGTCCATGGACTCCTTCAACGCACTCGTCGCCCGCCAGGACGGCGACCGGATCACCACGTCGGTCGAGACCCTGAGCGAGTCGGACCTCCCGCCCGGTGACGTCACGATCCAGGTGGCGTACTCCAGCGTCAACTTCAAGGACGCCCTCGCGGTGACGCCCAGGGGCGGCGTCGTGCGCGACTACCCGATCGTCCCCGGCATCGATCTGGCCGGCGAGGTCGTCGAGTCGCGGTCCCCCGACTTCAACGTCGGCGACCTGGTGCTGGCGCACGGCTACGACATCGGCACCGGCAAGCACGGTGGTTACGCCGAGTACGCCCGCCTCCCCGCCGACCAGCTGGTGCCGCTCGGCGACCTGAGTGCCGCCGACGCCATGGCCATCGGCACCGCGGGCTTCACGGCCGCGCTCAGCGTCCAGGCACTCATCGACAGGGGCATCACACCGGACGACGGCCAGATCGTCGTCACGGGCGCCACGGGCGGTGTCGGCTCGGTGTCGGTGGACCTGCTCGCGGCGGCGGGCTACACCGTCGTCGCATCGACCGGCAAGGCCGAGGCAGCAGACCACCTCCGGGCGCTCGGCGCGGCCGACGTCATCGGCCGGCTCCCCGAGGACCCCGACGCCAAGCCGCGCCCGCTCGGCAAGACGAAGTGGGCGGGTGCGGTCGACTGCGTCGGAAGCGCGACGCTGGCGGACGTACTCAGCACGGTCGCGTACGGCGGTGCGGTGGCCGCCAGCGGTCTCACCGGTGGAGTCGCACTCAACACGACGGTGATGCCGTTCATCCTGCGCAACGTGGCGCTGCTGGGAATCGACTCGGTGCTGCTGCCGATCGCGGCCCGCCGGGAGATGTGGCGCCGGCTGGGCTCGGAGCTGCGGCCCCGGCACCTGGAAAACGTAACGCACCCCGTCGATGTCAAGGACGTGGTGTCCGTGATCGACGAGGTGCGTGACGGTAAGTATTCGGGTCGAGCAGTGGTGCGGGTGACGGGCGGCTTCTGAGCCGCCCGTCACCTCACCGGTGAAACTCGATCAGCCGAGCAGAACGCGCTGCATGTCGGGCTTCATCTGCTGCAGCTGCTGGCCCCAGTAGGACCAGGTGTGCGTGCCGGCGTCCGGGAAGTTGAACACGCCGTTCTTGCCACCAGCGGCGATGTAGTTCTCCTGGAACGTCCGGTTGGTGCGGATGGTCAGGCCCTCGAGGAACTTGGCGGGCAGGTCCGCGCCACCGAGCTCGTTGGGCTGGCCGTTACCGCAGTAGATCCAGATCCGGGTGCCGTTGGCGACCAGCTGGCCCATGTTGACCATCGGGTCGTTGCGCTTCCAACCGCTGTTCGGGTCTTCCGTCTTGCCCCACATGTCCTCGGACTTGAAGCCGCCCGCGTCACCCATGGAGATGTTGATCAGGAAGGGCCACCAGCCCTCGGAGGGGTTCAGGAACCCGGACATCGAGCTGGCGTAGACGAACTGCTGCGGGTGGTAGATCGACAGGGTCAGCGCTGCGGAACCGGCCATCGACAGACCGACCGCGGCACCACCGGTGGACCGGACCTCCTTGTTGGCGGCCAGGTACGCGGGGAGTTCCTGGGTCAGGAAGGTCTCCCACTTGTAGGTGACCGGCGGGCCGGCCTTGTTGCGTGCCGGGGCGTACCAGTCGGCGTAGAAGCTCGACTGGCCACCGACGGGCATGACCATCGAGATGCCGGAGTCGTTGTACCACTCGAAGGCCTGGGTCTCGATGTCCCAGCCATTGAAGTCGTCACGCGCGCGGAGCCCGTCCAGCATGTAGACGGCGGGCGAGTTGGGTCCACCACTCTGGAACTGGACCTTGATGTCGCGGCCCATACCGGCCGACGGCACCATCAGATACTCGACAGGCAGACCGGGACGCGAGAACGCCCCCGCGGTCGCGCTGCTACCCGTCAGGCCGACCAGACCTGGCAGCACCATTGCCGCCATGGCCGACACAAACAAGCGGCGAGCCCATCGGCCGCCAATTCTGTCAACGAACATCAAATAATTTCCATTCAGTTCCTGGTTACGACGTAACCCTTTACTCTGCGATCCGTTGACCGCACCAGCACCGCGGCGGCACCTGACCCCGCGATATGCCCACCCGACGAACCCCCGGTTGGTCGGGCAGACCTCGAGCATGCAGTTGTGTCCATGGCAGTAAAACATGTGGCGCGTACTACTAGAAAGTCCAACGCGGGTGACGAACACGTCAGATCGGCATCATTTCGGCGACACCGACCGCCCGTAGGCTGCCGTTCATGGCCACTTCGCGCAGCGGCGCCGGCGACGCGCCGACGATACGCCTGGGGGTCGACGACTGGCTCCGCGCGGGCTACGCGATCCTCGCTGAGCAGGGCATCAAGGCACTCAAGGTCGACACCCTGTGCGCCCGCCTCGGTGTCACCAAGGGCAGCTTCTACTGGCACTTCGACGGCATGCCGAGTTATCGCGCGGCGCTGATCGGGGCCTGGGGCGCGCTGCGCGACGAAGACCGGCGTGACTTCGACGACACGACGGGCGTGGCGCCTCGAGAGCAACTGTCGAACATGATGGCAGCGCTGCTGAACCCCCGGCACTGGACGCTGGAGCGCGCCATGCGCGAATGGGCCCGATCGGACGAGACGGTGGCCGCCAGCGTGCGCGAGGCCGATCGACGCGTGCTGCGTGCCGTCCGCCGGGCCTACGTCGAGTACGGCTTCGATGCCGACGAGGCCGATCTGCGCGCCAACGCGACGTTCGCGGCGGGCATCGGCTTCCTCCACCTGTCCGGCCCGGTTCCCGCCGGTCAGGATGCCGCTCGCGTCGGCCGCTTCCTGGATCTGATGCTCGCCCGCTGACTCCATACTAAAAAGTATGTAAGCTTTCGGGCATGAGCAGCGTCATCACCGATGAGTTCGTCGACCGCCTCGCCGACCGTGCGCGGCACGCCGAGGACCTTCGGCACCTGCCCGACGCCACCGTCGCGGACCTGGGGGCGACGGGGTTCACCGAACTCCTGGTGCCGAAGCGCTTCGGCGGCGAGCAGGCCGCCTTCCCCGAGTTGCTCGACCCCGTCCGCCGCATGGCGCACGGATGCACCTCGAGCGCGTGGACCATCGGCTTCTACGCACTGCACAACTGGATGCTCGCGCTGTTCGGCGAACGGGCCCAGGAGGAGGCGTTCGGGACCCGGCCGTTCCTCGCCCCGGCCCCGCTGGCACCGACCGGCCGCGGCCTGCCCGCCGACGGCGGCATCCGCCTGACGGGACGGTGGTCGTGGGCCACCGGCGTGACGCACGGCAACTGGCTGATCGTCGGCGCGCTGTGCGGGCCCGACGACGCCTTATGGCCAGCCCTGGTGCTCCTGCCGGCTTCCGAGGCGGTGATCGACGACGTCTGGCACACCGACGGCATGCGTGCCACGGGATCCCACGACGTGTCCGTCACCGACGCCTTCGTGCCCGAGTACCGACTGGTGAAGGTCGCCGACATCTACGGCGGCACCGCACCCGGCGCCGGACTGCACGACTCCCCCACCTACCGCTGGCCGATGGTGCCCGCACTGGCGCTGCTCGCCGCCATGCCCGCACTCGGCAGCGCCGAGCGGGTCACCGAGCTGTACGCCGAGCGGGTGGCCCAGCGCGTCCTGGCCTACGGGGGCCGGATGCAGAAGGACAAGCCGATCGCCCAGGCCCGGCTCGCCGAGGCGCGGGTGCGGCTGCGCGCACTGCAGGGCCTGCTCGACGCGACGGTCGGCGAGATCGAGACCATCGTCGCCACGGGCGACGCCGTGTCCCGCCAGGTGCGCGGTGACGCCCGCCTGGCCGCCGCACACATCGTCCACGAGTCCCGCGCGGTGATCGCGATGCTCTTCGAGGCGTCGGGGGCGAGCGTGCACTTCCTCGACAGCCCGCTGCAGCGGTTCAAGCGCGACGTCGACGTGCTCTCGGGACACGTGGTGTTCGACTACGACACCAGCCGGGAGTTGGCGGGCGCGTTGACGCTCGGCATGAAGATCCCCCGGACCTCGATGGTGTGACGGCCTGCGGCAGGGCGAATCGTTGACAGCCGTCAAGAAGTGAAACTAATGTCACTTTCAGTTTCGAGCACGAGGGAGATTGTCATGGAGTCGTTCGTCCACCTGCGCAAGGGCGTCACCCCGAAGCGCTTGCACGCCGACCTCGGCGGCCTCAAGGACGACGAGTTGGGCCGCTCCGGCTTCGTCGGCCGTACCGCGAACATGTACCGGCGCAACGACCCCACCGCGTACCGCTCGGTCGGCCCCCTGCGACCCGTCGACGTGCTGTCCTCCGAGCTGAAGCCCAGCGACGGCACCGACGCCCACGGCGGCCCGCTGCTGATGTTCTCCAACGCCGACTGCCAGGTCCTCCTGTCGCGGCGCAGCGCGCCCATGCCGTTCTTCGTCCGCTACGTCGACGGTGACCTGCTGTCGTTCGTACACAGCGGATCCGGAACCCTGGAGACCGAATTGGGCCCGCTCCGCTATCGCGAGGGCGACTGGGTGTACATCCCGAAGGCGTGCACGTGGCGCCAGATCCCCGACGACGGTCCGTCCACGTGGCTCGTGGTGCAGGCCACCGACGAGTTCCGCGTTCCGCCCGCCGGCACGCTCGGTCGGCACTTCCCGTTCGACCCGTCTCAGGTCGAGGTGCCCGAGCCGCAGCCCATCGACGACGGCGAGGGGCCAATGGTCGACGGCGAGTACGAGGTGCGGTTGATCCACGACGGCGGCCCGACATCGCTCTTCTACCAACACCATCCGCTCGACGTGGAGGGCTGGCGCGGCGACAACTTCCCGTTCACGTTCAACATCGCCGACTACAACGTCGTCACCTCCGACAGCGTGCACCTGCCCCCCACGGTGCACCTCTTCATGCAGGCGACCGGCGTCTACATCATGAACTTCCTGCCCAAGCGCGCCGAGAGCGTGCCGGGCACCGAGCGCACGCCCTGGTACCACCGCAACGTCGACTTCGACGAGATCGCGTTCTTCCACAGTGGCGCGCTGTACGGCATCCCGATGCCACCCGGCCTGGTCTCCCATGCGCCGCAGGGGGTCCACCACGGCGCACCGGAGAAGGCGCGGGAGCGGGCGCGGCGCAAGTTCGACGAGTACGACCGCGTCGACTGGACGGTCATCGCCGTCGACACCCGGCGCCGGTTGATCCCGTCGGCCGAGATCCTGGCCAACGACCTCGGGCAGCACTCGTGACGACTCCGACGAAGCATGCCTACGAGCGCATCCCGTATCTCGTTGCCTACCAGAACACCTCGGGCGTGCGCGACGTCTATGGCGGCGTCGCCGAACTCGTCGTCCTGGAGAGCTACCTGCTCAAGCCGGACAGGCCGAGCGATACCGTCCTGGTGTTCATGCACCCGATCGGCGGCGGCGCCTACCTGCCGATGATCAACGGTCTCGCCCGCGCGGGACACCACGTCATCTACTGCAACAGCCGATTCCGCGGCACCGACTCCGCGCTGCTGATGGAGAAGGTCGTCGAGGACCTCGGCGAGTGCATCAAGGACGCCAAGAACCGGCTCGGCTACACGAAGGTGGTGCTGGCGGGATGGAGCGGGGGCGGGTCGCTGTCGGTGTTCTATCAGCAGCAGGCGCAGCACCCGACCGTCACGTCCAGCCCGTCCGGCGACGGTCCCGACCTCACCACGCTGGGGCTCATCCCGGCCGACGCCATCATGCTGCTCGCCGCACACGTCAGCAGGCACGGCACCATGACCGAATGGCTGGACGCGTCCATCCTCGACGAGGCCGACCCGTCCCGCCGCGACCCCGAACTGGACCTGTACGACCCCGCCAACCCGAACCAGCCGCCGTACACGGCCGAGTTCCTCGAGCGGTACCGGACGGCGCAGATCGCCCGTAACCGCCGCATCACCGCGTGGGTGAAGGACAAGCTGGCCGCCCTCAAGGCCGCGGGCCGACCCGACGAGGAGTTCGCGTTCGTCGTGCACGGCACCATGGCCGACCCGCGATGGCTCGATCCGACGGTCGATCCCAACGAACGCACCCCGGGCACCTGCTATCTGGGCGATCCTGCAGTGGTGAACAACTCGCCCGTCGGGCTGGCCCGGTTCTGCACGCTGCGCAGCTGGCTCTCGCAGTGGAGTTACGACGACGCCCACGGTGACGCCGTCGACTGCGGGCCGGACATCGCGGTGCCCACCCTGGTGATCGGCAACCTTGCCGACGATGCCTGCACGCCCAGCCACACCCGCCGACTGTTCGAGGCGATCGGGCACCCCGACAAGGAGCTGCACGAGATTCCCGGCGCGAACCACTACTACGCCGGCTCCGACCAGCGGGACACCCTGCGCCGGGCGGTCGGGGTGTGCACGGACTGGTTGCACCGGCACGGGCTGTCGGTGTGACGGTCACCGGTCCGCTCGACGGGATCCGGGTCATCGAGGTCGGCACGCTGATCTCGGGGCCGTTCGCCGGCCGGCTGCTGGGCGACATGGGCGCCGAGGTCGTCAAGATCGAGCCGCCCGGCGCGCCCGACCCGCTGCGCACCTGGGGGCAGGCCGAACTCGACGGCCACCACTTCTTCTGGACCGTGCACGCCCGCAACAAGAAGGCCGTCACGCTGAACCTGCGCGAGGCACGCGGCCGCGAACTGTTCCTCGACCTCGTCGAGCAGTCCGACGTGATCGTCGAGAACTTCCGGCCCGGCACGCTGGAGAAGTGGGACCTCGGTTACGACGTTCTGCGCGAACGCAACCGGGGCATCATCCTGGTGCGGGTGTCGGGCTACGGGCAGACCGGGCCCGACGCGGGCAAGGCCGGCTATGCGTCGGTGGCCGAGGCCGCCAGCGGGCTGCGGCACATGAACGGCTTCCCCGGCGGCCCACCGCCGCGGCTGGCATTGTCACTGGGCGACAGCCTGGCCGGCATGTTCGCCGCGCAGGGCGCACTGGCCGCGCTGTACCGGCGCAGCGTCACCGGCGAGGGGCAGGTCGTCGACGCCGCACTGACCGAAGCCTGTCTGGCCGTGCAGGAGTCGACCATCCCCGACTACGACGTCGGCGGCGTGGTGCGCGGCCCGTCCGGCACGCGTCTCGAGGGCATCGCGCCGTCCAACATCTACCAGACCGCCGACGGCAGCTGGGTGGTGATCGCCGCCAACCAGGACACCGTGTTCCGCAGGTTGTGTGCCGCGATGGACCGTCCCGAACTGGCGACCGATCCGCGCTTCGTCGACCACGTCAACCGCGGCCGCAACCAGGACGAGCTGGACCGGATCATCGGCGAGTGGGCTGCCGCCCGACAGCCCGACGACGTGATCGCGACGCTGTCCGCCGCGGGCGTCATCAGCGGTCCGATCAACACCGTCGCCGAGGTCGTCACCGACCCGCAGCTGCTGTCGCGCGGCATGATCGCCGACCACTGGGACGAGCGCATCGGACGCAACGTCAAGGGCCCCGGCGTCATCCCGGTGCTGTCCGAGACGCCCGGCACCATCCGGTACGCCGGGTCGAGCACACCCGGACAGCACAACGCCGAGGTCTACGGCGAGCTGCTCGGCAGGTCCGCCGACGAGTTGGCCGAACTGCGAGCGGAGGGGGTGCTGTGACAGCCGAACACGTCACGATCCGCGAGGTGTCGCTGCGCGACGGCCTGCAGATCGAGGCGCCGATCACGTTGGCCGCCAAGCTCGAACTGCTCGACGCCGTGCTCGCGACCGGTGTCCGCGAGGTCGAGGTCACCGCGTTCGTGTCGCCGTCCAAGGTGCCCGCGCTGGCCGATGCGGCGGCACTGGCCGCCGAACTCCCCCGGCTGCGGCAGTCGCACGACGTCGAGTTCTCCGCCCTGGTCGCCGGCCCCGGGGGCGCGGGTCGTGCCATCGCGGCCGGACTCACCTCACTGGAATACGTGGTGTCCGCCGCCGACGGGCACAGCCAGGCGAACGTGGGCCGGTCCACCGCGGACTCCACCCACCTGATCGCCGACATCGCCCGCATCGCGCACGAGGGCGACGCCACGATCGAGGTGATCATCGCGACCGCGTGGGACTGCCCGTTCGACGGTCCCACCGATCCCGGCCGGGTGATCGACATCGCCACCGCTGCAGCCGAGATCGGCGCCGACCGGATCGCCATCGCCGACACAATCGGCACCACCACCCCGCGCCGGGTCACCCGGCTGGTGGAGGCGCTGCGGCCCGTCGTGGGCGACCTGCCCCTCGGCGCGCACTTCCACGACACCCGCGGCGCCGGACTGGCCAGTGCGTGGGCCGCGGTGAGCGCCGGCGTCACCCGGTTGGACGCGTCGGTCGGCGGCCTCGGCGGCTGTCCGTTCGCACCGGGCGCCAGCGGCAACATCGCCACCGAGGACCTCGTCTACCTGTTGCGCGACTCCGACGTCCGCACCGACGTCGACCTCGAGGCCGCCATTCGCGCCGCGGGCGTCGCCCGGTCCGTCGTCGGCCACGACCTGCCCAGCGCACTCCTGCGCGCGGGCGACCGGATCCTGGGCTGAGCCTCGGTGACATCCCCCGCACTGACCGCGAAGGGTCGCCAGACCCGCGAGGGCATCGAACGGGCCGCGCGAAAGCTGTTCGCCGAGCGCGGCTTCCACGGCACCACGCTCGCCGACATCACGTCCGCTGCCGGCAAGTCGTCGGCCGCGTTCTACCGCTACTACGCCGACAAGGAAGACCTGCTGTACGCCCTGGCCGAGTCGTTCCTGCACGACGTCGTGATGCCGTCGGGCCTCACCGTGCACCTGCCCGAGTCACCGGAGGACACCGGGTTCTTCACCGCCGTGGTGACCGGGTACTGGAACATGTTCTCCCAGAACATCGGCATCATGATCGCCGTCAACCAGCTCGCCGACACCAAGCCCCGATTCGCCGACGTCCAGAACGAGTTCCGGCGGTTCGGCATCGACATGGTGGCCGCCACGGTGCGCCGGGCCCGCGAGCAGGGCTACGCCGCCGACGTCGACCCCCTGCTCACCGGCGCCGCGATAGCGCTGCTGTTCGAGAACTTCACCGTCGTGTCCCTGCGCCCGTCCGGGCTGGGCCTGAACGTCGGCGACGCCGACGCCATCACCACGCTGTCGACCATCTGGCGCAAGACCCTGTACGGCAACTGAGGAGAGAATCACCGTGGACTTCGCTCTGCCCGAACACCTTCCCGGCCTGCTCGAGGAGATGGACGCGTTCATCGAGGCGGAGATCAAGCCGCTCGAGGCCGAGCACATGCAGTACTTCGACAAACGCCGCGAGTACGCGCGCACCGACTGGGAGAACGACGGCATCCCGCAGCGCGCGTGGGAGGACCTGCTCGACGAGATGCGCCGCCGCGCCGACGCGGCAGGCTGGTTGCGGTACGGGCTGCCCGCGCGGTTCGGCGGCCGGGACGGCACCAACCTCGACATGGCCGTCATCCGGGAACACCTGGCGCACAGGGGCCTCGGGCTGCACAACGACCTGCAGGACGAGTCGTCGATCGTCGGCAACTTCCCGCAGGTCATCATGATGGACCGGTTCGGCACGGACGCCCAGAAGAAGGAGTGGGGCGAGGCCCTCCTCACCGGCGAACGCTCGATGGCCTTCGGCCTGTCCGAACCCGCGCACGGGTCCGACGCCACGTGGCTCGAGACCACCGCCGTCGCCGACGGCGACGGCTGGGTGATCAACGGCACCAAGCGCTGGAACACCGGCGTCCACCGCGCCACCCACGACCTCGTCTTCGCACGCACCTCCGGCGAGGCGGGTCAGGCCCGCGGCATCACCGCGTTCCTGGTGCCCACCGACACGCCGGGCTTCACCGTCCCGTACTACTGGTGGACCTTCAACATGCCCACCGACCACGCCGAGGTCGAACTCACCGACGTCCGGGTCCCGGCCGACGCCGTCCTCGGCGAGGTGGACCACGGCCTCGACGTCGGGCAGACCTTCCTGCACGAGAACAGGATTCGCCAGGCGGCGAGCAGCCTCGGCGCCGCGCAGTACTGCATCGACCGGGCCGCCCAGTACGCGAGCGAGCGGGTGGTGTTCGGCAAGCCGCTCTCGGTGAACCAGGCCGTACAGTGGCCGCTCGTCGAGTTGCAGACCGAGGCGCAGATGGTGCGGCTGCTCGTCTACTACGCCGCGTGGCATCTGGATCGCAACCACCACATGGAGGTCAGCGACAAGGTGTCCATGGCGAATTACCGCGCCAACCGCCTGGTGTGCGAGGCCGCCGACCGCGCCATGCAGATCCACGGCGGTCTCGGCTACAGCAGGCACGAACCGTTCGAGCACATCTACCGGCACCACCGCCGCTACCGGATCACCGAGGGCGCCGAGGAGATCCAGATCCGCAGGGTCGCCCAGCGGATGCTGAAGTTCGGCGGCACGCGTCCGTGACCGAGGACCACGGGCCCGCGCTGGTCCGGCTGCTCGAACCGACGCTCGGCGACCTGCGGGTCGAGAACCTGCGCGTGCTGACCGGCGGGGCGAGCCGCGCCACGTGGGCGTTCGACGCCGTGACCGACAGCGGGGTCCGGCCCCTGATCCTCCGCATCGGTCCGCCCGACGAGATCCACGCCGGCATGGAACTCGAGGCCGCCGCGCTGACCCGCGCCGCGGCGACGGGCGCCCCGGTGCCGCACGTCCTCGTTGCCCGGAATTCGGCTGCGGCGCTGGGCAATCCGTTCCTCGTCTGCGACTTCGTCGTCGGCGAGACCATCGTGCGCAGGATCCAGCGGGCCATCGACGATGCATCCCGGGCCGCCCTGCTCGACCAGTGCGCCCGGGCGATGGCCGCGATCCACCGCGCCGACCCGTCCGGCATCGGCCTGACCGCCCCCGATCCGCTCGAGGAGTCGCATGCCCAACTCGACGAGATGGGCGACACCACCGCGACGTTCGAGTGGGCCTTCCGCTGGCTCGCCGCGAACCGACCGCCCGCCGCACAGCACGTCCTGGTGCACGGCGACTTCCGGATGGGCAACCTGATCATCGACACCGACGCGCGGCCCGCCCGCCTCGCGGCGGTCCTGGACTGGGAGCTGACCCACGCCGGCGAGGTGTACGAGGATCTCGCCTGGTTCTGCATCCGGGCCTGGCGCTTCGGGGCACCCCGGTCGCTCGGCGCGGGCGGCCTCGGCAGCGTCGACGAGCTGCTCCGCGCCTACGAGTCCGCCGCGGGCGTCGACCTCGACCGTGCCGCCATGCACTGGTGGCTGGTGCTGTCGACGCTGCGCTGGGGCGTCATCTGTCGCTACCAGGCCGAGCGGCACCTGTCGGGCCAGACGCGGTCGGTGGAACTCGCCGCGGTCGGCCGTCGAGTGTGCGAGACCGAGTACGACCTGTTGACCCTGCTGGAGGAGACCCCGTGACGACCCCGCACGGTAGACCCACCGCCGCCGAACTCATCGCCGCGGTCGCGGAGTTCCTCGACACCGACGTCCGCGAGGCGACGACCGGCGCCGTCAACTTCCACGCCCGCGTCGCGGTCAACGTGCTGCGGACCGTCGAACGCGAACTGGCCGACGTCGGTGCGCCACCCGACCTGCTCGGCTTCGCCGACGAGGCGGACCTCGCCGCCGCCATCCGGCGCGGCGACCTCGACGACCGCGGTGCCGACGTCGGACCGGTGCTGCGCGCGCTCGTCGCCCGCCGCCTCGCCGTCGCGCATCCCGGCTACGACGACCCGGAGGTTCCCCTGTGACCGGTAGCGATCCACTGGCCGTGGCCGACCGCATGTTCTCGGCGATCGAGGCGGGCGATTATCCAGCCGTCGCCGCGACGTGGGCCCACGACGTCGCCGTGTGGCACAGCGGCGACGCGGCCGACAACGATCGGGTCCGGGCACTCGAGGTGATCCGCTGGTTCCTCGACGTCACCACCACGCGTCGCTACGAGATCCTCGACCGCCAGGTGTTCGACGGCGGCCTCGTACAGCAGCACGTCCTGCATGCCGACGGCACCGGCGGAGGGTCGATCGCGCTGCGGGTGTGCATCGTGATCAAGGTGACGGCCGACGGCGCGATCACGCGGATCGACGAGTACTTCGACCCCGCCGACATGGCACCCCTGATGCAGCGGCGCTGAACCGCCGCGGCACGGGTGCGGCAGTCGTAGCATCGGCGACGTGCCCACCAGCATCCGCATCCTGGTCTACAGCGACAACGCACTCGTCCGCGATCAGGTGCGGTCCGCCCTCGGCACGCGGGTGCATCCCGACCTGCCCGAGCTGACCTACCTCGACGTGGCCACCGCGCCCGTCGTGGTCAGCACCATCGACGGCGGCGGGATCGACCTCGCGATCCTCGACGGCGAGGCCACCCCCGCGGGCGGCATGGGACTGGCGAAGCAACTCAAGGACGAGGTGGCGGTGTGCCCGCCGATCCTGGTGCTGACCGGCAGGCCGGACGACGCCTGGCTGGCCAACTGGTCGCGCGCGGAGGCGGCGGTGCCCCATCCGATCGACCCGATCCGGCTCGGTGAGGCCGTCGCCGCACTGCTGCGCACGCTGACCACCTGACGGGCGGCCAATTGGCCTGCTGCCGTTGACTCTTCGCAGTACGGCTCCAGCGGGGCACGCCGTGCGACTCGCCGATTTTCACTCTAACGAAAACACGTCGGGCACTCCGTTAACGTGACTAAGCTGTGTCGTAGCTCACATCGACGGCCCAACGTAGGGAGCGACGCGGCGGTATGAATGCATACGTACCCATCCTGGTGATCGGGGCGATCGCTGCCCTCTTCGCGGTCGGATCGGTCGGCATCGCGGTCCTGATCGGGCCCCGCCGCTACAACCGCGCGAAGCTCGAGGCCTACGAGTGCGGCATCGAGCCGATGGAGCCCGGCGGGGTGAACAGCGAGGCCACCGGCCAGCGAATGCCGGTCAAGTACTACCTGACGGCCATGCTGTTCATCGTCTTCGACATCGAGATCGTGTTCCTCTACCCGTGGGCCGTGTCGTTCGACTCGCTCGGGCTGTTCGCCGTGATCGAAATGCTGCTGTTCATGCTCACGGTGTTCGTTGCCTACGCCTACGTGTGGCGACGTGGAGGGTTGGCATGGGACTAGAGGAGAAACTGCCCGGCGGCATCCTGCTGTCGACGGTGGAGAAGGTCGCGGGCTACGCTCGCAAGGGCTCACTGTGGCCCGCCACCTTCGGGCTGGCCTGCTGCGCGATCGAGATGATGGCAACGGCAGGACCACGATTCGACATCGCCCGATTCGGCATGGAACGGTTCTCGGCCACCCCGCGGCAGGCCGATCTGATGATCGTCGCCGGCCGGGTCAGCCAGAAGATGGCGCCGGTGCTGCGCCAGGTGTACGACCAGATGGCCGAGCCCAAGTGGGTGCTGGCGATGGGCGTCTGCGCCTCGTCGGGCGGCATGTTCAACAACTACGCCGTGGTGCAGGGCGTCGATCACGTGGTGCCCGTCGACATCTACCTGCCCGGATGCCCGCCGCGGCCGGAGATGCTGCTCAACGCGATCTTGAAGCTGCACGCCAAGATTCAGGAGATGCCGCTGGGCGTGAACCGCGTCGAGGCCATCGCCGCCGCGGAGCAGGCCGCCCTCGCGTCCCGTCCCACCATCGAGTTCACCGGATTGCTGCGCCCATGACCGACGGTTCCCACGGCAGAGGCGGGCACGAGGTGATCGGTACGCGGCGCGGCATGTTCGGGGTCACCGGTACCGGCGACACCTCCGGCTACGGCCGACTGGTCCGCGAGGTGACGCTCCCCGGAAGTTCGCCACGCCCCTACGGCGGCTACTTCGACGAGGTGGTCGACGTCCTCGCCGGCGTCCTGGGCGACGACGTCTTCGATGCCGCCGTCGAACGCGTGGTGGTGTTCCGCGACGAACTGACCATCGACGTCCGCCGCGAGCACCTCGTCGCCCTCGCCCGCGCACTGCGCGACCACCCGGCGCTGCGCTTCGAGCTGTGCCTCGGCGTGTCCGGGGTGCACTACCCCGCCGACCTGGGCCGCGAACTGCACGCCGTCTACGCGCTCAACTCGATCACGCACAATCGCCGGATCAGAGTCGAGGTGGCGGTGCCGGACGCGGATCCGCATGTGCCGTCGCTCTATTCGGTCTATCCGACGACGGACTGGCACGAACGCGAGACCTACGACTTCTTCGGCATCCTGTTCGACGGCCACCCGGCCCTCACCAGGATCGAGATGCCCGACGACTGGGTCGGTCACCCGCAGCGCAAGGACTACCCGCTGGGCGGCATCCCCGTCGAGTACCACGGCGCGTCGATTCCACCGCCCGACGAGCGGAGGTCCTACAACTGATGAGCGACTTCGACACGGACCGCGACGTCCTCGTCACGGTCGGCGGCGAGGACTGGGACGACGTGGTCGCCGCGGCGCGCGCAGCGTCGGTCAACGGTGACCGCATCGTCGTCAACATGGGCCCGCAGCACCCGTCGACGCACGGCGTGCTCCGCCTGATCCTCGAGATCGAGGGCGAGACCATCACCGAGGCCCGCTGCGGAATCGGCTACCTGCACACCGGGATCGAGAAGAACCTCGAATACCGGACGTGGACGCAGGGCGTCACGTTCGTGACCCGCATGGATTACCTGTCGCCGTTCTTCAACGAGACGGTGTACTGCCTCGGGGTGGAGAAACTGCTCGGCGTCACCGACGACGTTCCCGAGCGCGCCAGCGTCATCCGGGTGCTGCTGATGGAACTCAACCGGATCTCCAGCCATCTGGTGGCGCTGGCCACCGGCGGCATGGAACTCGGGTCGATGTCGGCGATGTTCTTCGGCTTCCGCGAACGCGAACTGATCCTGTCGGTGTTCGAGACGATCACCGGCCTGCGCATGAACCACGCGTTCATCCGCCCCGGCGGGCTGGCCGCGGACCTGCCCGACGAGGCCCTCCCCCAGCTGCGCGAACTGCTGGATCTGCTGCCGATCCGGTTGCGGGACATGGAGAACCTGCTCAACGAGAACTACATCTGGAAGGCCCGCACGGTCGGGGTCGGCTACCTCGACCTCACCGGTTGCATGGCGCTCGGCATCACCGGACCCGTCCTGCGGTCCACCGGACTTCCCCACGACCTGCGGCGCGCCCAGCCGTACTGCGGATACGAGGACTACGAGTTCGACGTCATCACCACCGACGAGTGCGACGCCTACGGCCGCTACATGATCCGCGTCCGCGAGATGCGGGAGTCGATCAAGATCGCCGAGCAGTGCCTCGAGAAGCTCCGGCCCGGACCGGTGATGATCACCGACAAGAAGCTGGCCTGGCCGGCGGACCTGAAGATCGGCCCCGACGGCCTGGGCAACTCCCCCGAGCACATCGCCAAGATCATGGGCGGCTCGATGGAGGCGCTGATCCACCACTTCAAGCTGGTGACGGAGGGCATCCGGGTGCCCGCCGGCCAGGTGTATGCCGCGGTGGAGT
Source organism: Mycobacterium sp. PTI7 (assembly GCF_056679845.1). Lineage (NCBI taxonomy): Bacteria > Bacillati > Actinomycetota > Actinomycetes > Mycobacteriales > Mycobacteriaceae > Mycobacterium > Mycobacterium sp. PTI7. The sequence goes on along the minus strand of NZ_CM155252.1, from coordinate 650,537 downwards.
CGCCCCGCGGCGAACTGGGCGTGCACATGGTGAGCGACGGCGGCACCCGGCCCTTCCGGGTGCACTACCGCGACCCGTCCTTCACGAATCTGCAGGCGGTGGCGGCGATGTGCGAGGGCGGCATGGTGGCCGACGCGATCGCGGCGGTCGCGTCGATCGATCCGGTGATGGGCGGTGTGGACAGATGACACTGGTCGAGCTGCAGTTGGGTCAACGGCCCGACGAACCGGGACCGCCGATAGCCCGGGGTGAGCACGCCTACCCGCCGGAGGTCGCGACGCGGCTCGCCGCGGACGCCGCCGTCGCAGTCGCGAAGTACCCCGAGACGCGTTCGGCGCTGCTGCCGCTGCTGCACCTGGTCCAGTCCCAGGACGGCTACCTGACCCCGGCCGGGATCGCGTTCTGCGCAGAAGTCCTACGGCTCAGCGCCGCCGAGGTCACCGCCGTCGCGACGTTCTACTCGATGTACCGGCGCACCCCCACCGGCGACTACCTGGTGGGCGTCTGCACCAACACGCTGTGTGCGGTGATGGGCGGCGACGCGATCCTCGAGGTCCTCGAGGACCACCTCGGCGTCCACGCCGGCGAGACCACCGCGGACGGCAAAGTCACCCTCGAGCACCTCGAGTGCAACGCGGCCTGCGACTACGCGCCCGTCGTGATGGTCAACTGGGAGTTCTTCGACAACCAGACCCCCGGCTCGGCAAGGACACTCGTCGACGACCTCCGCGCCGGCGAGTCCGTGACGCCCACCCGCGGCGCCACGCTGTGCACGTTCCGCGAGACCGCCCGCATCCTGGCCGGCTTCTCCGACGAGCGCCCCGGTGCCAACGACGGCGCCCCCGGCGATGCCACCCTCGCGGGCCTGCGGGTGGCACGCGAGCGCGGCATGAGCGCCCCCACACCCGGGCAGACCGGAGCCACCGCGGACGGACCCGACGACGAGAAGATGACAGAGGAGGCGCGGCGCAACGAGCCCGCGCCCGCACCGTCGGCCGACGTGCCGCCGACGAACGGGGCGGCCACGTGACCCTCGCGCCCGTCCTCAGCAGCTATTGGGACCAGCCGTCGTCGTGGACGCTGGACTCCTACCGGGATCATGACGGCTACCGGGCGCTCGACACGGCGCTGGCCATGGCACCGGACGACCTGATCGCGCTCGTCAAGGAGTCCGGACTGCGGGGACGCGGCGGTGCGGGGTTCCCCACCGGGCAGAAGTGGTCGTTCATCCCGCAGGGCGCCGACGGCCCGGGCGCCAAGCCCAAGTACCTGGTGATCAACGCCGACGAGTCCGAACCCGGTACGTGCAAGGACATGCCGCTGATGATGGCGACGCCGCACGTGCTCGTGGAGGGCGCGATCATCGCCGCGTACGCGATCCGGGCGCGGCACGCGTTCATCTACGTGCGCGGCGAGGTGGTGCCGGTACTGCGCCGCCTGCAGGCCGCCGTCTCCGAGGCCTACGCGGCCGGATACCTCGGCACCGACATCCTGGGCTCCGGCTTCGACCTCGACCTGGTGGTGCACGCCGGCGCGGGCGCCTACATCTGCGGCGAGGAGACCGCGCTGCTCGACTCGCTGGAGGGCCGGCGCGGCCAGCCCCGGCTGCGGCCGCCGTTCCCCGCCGTCGCAGGGCTCTACGCGTGCCCCACGGTGGTCAACAACGTCGAGTCGATCGCCAGCGTGCCCGCCGTGATCCGCGGCGGCGTCGACTGGTTCAAGTCGATGGGCACCGAGAAGTCACCCGGCTTCACGCTCTACTCGCTGTCCGGCCACGTCACCCGGCCCGGCCAGTACGAGGCGCCGCTGGGTGTCACGCTGCGCGAACTGCTGGAGTACGCCGGCGGCGTCCGCGCCGGACACGAGCTGAAGTTCTGGACGCCGGGCGGCTCGTCGACGCCGCTGCTGACCGCCGAACACCTCGACGTGCCACTCGATTACGAAGGCGTCGGCAAGGCGGGCTCGATGCTCGGCACCAAGGCACTGCAGATCTTCGACGAGACCACCTGCGTGGTGCGGGCCGTGCGACGCTGGACGCAGTTCTACGCCCACGAGTCGTGCGGCAAGTGCACGCCGTGCCGCGAGGGCACCTACTGGCTCACGCAGATCTACGCCCGCATCGAGGCCGGGCAGGCCGACGAGGCCGACATCGACAAGCTGCTCGACGTGTCCGACGCGATCCTGGGCAAGTCGTTCTGCGCGCTCGGCGACGGTGCGGCCAGCCCGATCCTGTCGTCGGTCAAGTACTTCCGCGACGAGTACGTCGCCCACCTCGACGGCGGGTGCCCGTTCGACCCGTACGCGTCGATGCTGGCCGCACCGGAGGGGGCCCTGTCATGAGCGTGCTCAGTTCTCCGGCGAGCAGTCGCAAAAGTGCGCGACATGCCGGTCAAATGTGCACATTTGCGTCTGCTCGCGGAGAGGGGTGAGGGAAGCACGATGACGACCGCCGAGAACACGGCCGGCGCGCAGTCGGCGCCCACCGACGTCGAGATGGTGTCGCTGGTGATCGACGACCACCGGATCAGCGTCCCCAAGGGCACGCTGGTGATCCGCGCCGCGGAGCTGATGGGCATTCAGATCCCCCGCTTCTGCGATCACCCGCTCCTCGAGCCGGTCGGCGCGTGCCGGCAGTGCCTGGTCGACGTGGAGGGGCAGCGCAAGCCGCTGGCCTCGTGCACCACGACCGTCACCCCCGACATGGTGGTCCGCACGCAGCTCACCTCGGAGGTCGCCGACAAGGCGCAGCACGGGGTGATGGAGCTGCTGCTGATCAACCACCCGCTGGACTGCCCGGTGTGCGACAAGGGCGGTGAGTGCCCGCTGCAGAACCAGGCGATGTCCAACGGCCGGGCTGACACCCGCTTCACCGACGTCAAGCGCACCTTCCCCAAGCCGATCAACCTGTCGACCCAGGTGCTGCTCGACCGCGAACGCTGCGTGCTGTGCGCCCGCTGCACCCGGTTCTCCAACCAGATCGCCGGCGACCCGTTCATCGAGCTGCTGGAACGTGGTGCGCTGCAACAGGTCGGCATCGCCACCGACACGCCGTTCGACTCCTACTTCTCCGGCAACACCGTCCAGATCTGCCCGGTCGGCGCGCTCACCGGCACGGCGTACCGCTTCCGTGCGCGGCCGTTCGACCTGGTGTCGTCGCCCAGCGTGTGCGAGCACTGCTCGTCCGGTTGCGCGCAGCGCACCGACCACCGGCGCGGAAAGGTGTTGCGCCGCCTCGCCGGTGACGATCCCGAGGTCAACGAGGAGTGGAACTGCGACAAAGGTCGCTGGGCGTTCACCTATGCGCGGCAGGGCGACCGGATCGCGACGCCGCTGGTGCGCGACGCCGACGGCAACCAGCGGCCCGCCTCGTGGTCGGAGGCCGTCGCGATCGCGGTGCGCGGCCTCACCGCGGCAGGCGCCCGCACCGGCGTCCTCGTCGGCGGCCGCAGCACGCTCGAGGACGCCTACGCGTATGCCAAGTTCGCGCGGATCGTGCTCGGCACCAACGACGTCGACTTCCGCAGCCGGGCCCACTCCGACGAGGAGGCCCGCTTCCTCGCCGCCGCCGTCGCCGGACGCACCATGGCCGTCACCTACGCCGACCTGGAGGCCGCACCCGCCGTCCTGCTCGTCGGGATCGAGCCCGAGGAGGAGTCGCCGATCGTCTTCCTGCGACTCCGCAAGGCCGCACGCAAGCGAGGACTGCGGGTCACGTCCATCGCGCCGTTCGCCACCCGCGGTCTGGAGAAGATGAGCGGCACGCTCGTCGCCACCCCGCCCGGCGGTGAGGCCGCCGCGCTCGACGCCATGACCGCCGACGTCGTACCGGGCACCGTGATCCTGGTCGGCGAGCGCCTCGCCACCTCCCCGGGCGCCTACTCCGCGGTGCTCCGGCTGGCCGACGCGACCGGTGCCCGCGTGGGCTGGATCCCGCGCCGCGCAGGCGATCGCGGCGCACTCGAGGCCGGCGCCATGCCGAACCTGCTGCCCGGCGGCAGGCCGCTCGACGACGCCGCCGCCCGCGCCGAGGTCGCCGCCGGCTGGCACGTCGACGACCTGCCGGAGACCCCGGGCCGTGACACGGCGGGCATCGTCGCGGGCGCAGCCGACGGCAGCCTCACCGCCCTGCTGATCGGCGGCGTCGAACTCGCCGACCTGCCGGACCCCGCCGCCGCGCTCGCCGCCGTCGACGCCGCACCGTTCGTGGTGAGCCTGGAGGTGCGGCACAGCGCCGTCACCGAGCGGGCCGACGTCGTGTTCCCCGTCGCGCCGGTCGCGGAGAAGGCCGGCTCCTTCCTGACGTGGGAGGGTCGGCTGCGGCCCTTCGAGCCCGCGCTGCCACCCGAGGCCACCGCCGACATGCGCGTCCTCGCCGCACTGGCCGACGAGGTGGGCGTGGACCTCGCGCTCCCCGACGCGGCCGCCGCGCGCGCCGAGATCACCGGCCTGGGCGCGTGGCAGGGCGCCCCGGCGACGGCGCCCGACGTCGCCGCCCCCGCCGTCGAGCCGCCCGCCGCGGGCACCGCGGTGCTCACCGGCTGGCGGCTGCTGCTCAACCAGGGATCGCTGCGCGGCCGACTGCAGGACGGCGAACCGCATCTGGAGGGAACCGCACGGCCCGCCGTCGTCCGGCTGTCCGCGTCGACCGCCGCCGGGATCGGCGTCGCCGACGGGGGTCTCGTCACCGTGGGCGACGGCGCGACGCTGCCGCTGGCCGTCACCGACATGCCCGACGGCGTGGTGTGGGCGCCGCTGGGTGCCGTCCCCGCCGCGGCAGGCACCACCGTCGCCCTCGCACGGGCGGGTGACGTGACGTGACGTACCCGGACCTCAGCTCGTTCGGCCACGACCCGTGGTGGCTGGTGCTCGGCAAGTCGCTGGGCATCTTCGTGTTTTGCCTGCTGACGGTCCTGGTCGCGATTCTCGTCGAACGGAAGGTGCTGGGCCGCATGCAGATGCGGTACGGCCCCAACCGCGTCGGCCCGTTCGGCCTGCTGCAGAGCCTCGTCGACGGCGTGAAGCTGGCGCTCAAGGAGGGCCTCGTCCCGGCGGGCGTCGACAAGCCGATCTACCTGCTGGCGCCCGTCATCGCCGTGGTCCCGGCGATCATGGCGTTCGCGGTCATCCCGCTCGGCGGCATGGTGAGCGTCTTCGGCCACCAGACCCCGCTGCAGCTCACCGACCTGCCGGTCGCCGTGCTCTACGTGCTGGCCGTGACGTCGATCGGCGTCTACGGAATCGTGCTGGCGGGCTGGGCATCCGGCTCCACCTACCCGCTGCTGGGCGGACTGCGGTCGAGCGCCCAGGTGGTCTCCTACGAGATCGCGATGGCACTGTCGTTCGCCGCGGTGTTCCTGTACTCGGGCACCATGTCGACCTCGGAGATCGTCGCCAAGCAGCAGCACCTCTGGTACGTCTTCCTGCTGCTGCCGTCGTTCCTGATCTACGTAACCGCGATGGTCGGCGAGACCAACCGCGCCCCGTTCGATCTCCCCGAGGCCGAGGGCGAACTCGTCGGCGGGTTCCACACCGAGTACTCGTCGCTGAAGTTCGCCATGTTCATGCTGGCGGAGTACGTCAACATGGCGACGGTCTCGGCGCTGGCCACCACGCTGTTCCTCGGCGGCTGGCAGGCGCCCTGGCCATTCAGCCTGATCGACGGCGCCAACACCGGTTGGTGGCCGCTGCTCTGGTTCATCGGCAAGGTCTGGGCGTTCCTCTTCCTGTTCATGTGGCTGCGCGCCACGCTGCCCCGTATGCGCTACGACCAGTTCATGGCATTGGGGTGGAAGGTCCTCATCCCGATCTCGCTGGCGTGGATCATGACCGTCGCCGTCGTCCGGACCCTGCGCACCGAGGGCTACGGCGCGATCGCCGTAACCCTGGTGATCGCGAGCGCCGTCGTCGGCGTCGGGCTGCTTGTCTATCTGTCGACAACGTTGCGCCGCAGACGGATCCGGCTCGACCCGGGACCCGCCCCCGACTCGGGCGCGTTCCCGACTCCCCCGATGCCCGTGAAGGAGGCCATTCGGAATGCCTAAGTTCATCGATGCGATCGCAGGGTTCGGTGTCACGTTCAAGGCGATGTTCCGCAAGCCGATCACCGAGCAGTATCCGGAGGAACCCGGCCCCACCGCGCAGCGCTATCACGGACGGCACCAACTCAACCGGTACGAAGATGGACTGGAGAAGTGCATCGGGTGCGAGTTGTGCGCCTGGGCCTGCCCGGCCGACGCGATCTTCGTCGAGGGCGCGAGCAACACCGACGCGGAGCGGTTCTCCCCCGGTGAGCGCTATGGTCGCGTCTACCAGATCAACTATCTGCGTTGCATCGGCTGCGGGCTGTGCATCGAGGCCTGCCCCACCCGGGCGCTGACCATGACGAACGACTACGACCTCGCCGACGACAACCGCTCGGACCTGATCTACGGCAAGGACAAACTGCTCGCGCCCCTCACATCGGAGATGACGGCGCCGCCGCACGCCATGCTCGTGGGCAGCACCGACGAGGACTACTACCGCGGCAACGTCGGCGCCGACCGGCTGAAGATCGCACCCAAGGAATCGCTGCTGTGACGGCGGACCTCGCGGTGCTCGCGGCCGACGCGGCGTTCCGCACGTCGACCGGTGAGGCCGTGCTGTTCTGGACCCTCGGCACCCTCGCGGTCGTCGCCGCCGTGGGCGTGGTCGCGGCGCCGAAGGCCGTCTACTCCGCGATCTTCCTGGCCTGCACCATGATCATCCTCGCCGTGCTGTACATCGCCCAGGACGCGGTGTTCCTCGGCGTCGTGCAGATCGTCGTCTACACGGGCGCGGTGATGATGCTGTTCCTGTTCGTGCTGATGCTGATCGGCGTCGACTCGTCGGACTCGCTGGTGGAAACCATTCGCGGACAACGCTTCGCCGCGGTGGCGGCGGGCAGCGCGTTCGGGCTGCTGCTGATCGCCGGGGTCGGCAACGTCTCCGCGAACGGGTTCACCGGACTCGAGCAGGCCAATGCCGGCGGCAACGTCGAGGGGCTCGCCGCGCTGATCTTCGTCCGCTACGTGTGGGCGTTCGAACTGACCAGCGCACTGCTGATCACCGCGGCGCTGGGCGCGATGGTCCTCGCGCACCGCGAGCGGATCGACCGCCGCAAGACCCAGCGCGAACTGGCCATCGAGCGCTTCGCCGAGGGCGGTCACCCGACGCCCATGCCAAACCCGGGTGTCTTCGCGCGGCACAACGCGGTCGACGTCCCCGCCCGCCTGCCGGACGGGTCGGATTCCGAGCTGTCGATCAGCGCGATCCTGACGCCGCGGCGGGGTGACCGGTGAACCCCGACAACTACCTGTACCTGTCCGCGCTGCTGTTCACGATCGGCGCTGCGGGGGTCCTGCTGCGGCGCAACGCGATCGTCATGTTCATGTGTGTCGAGCTGATGCTCAACGCCGCCAACCTCGCGTTCGTCACGTTCTCCCGCATGCACGGTCATCTCGACGGACAGGTGGTCGCCTTCTTCACGATGGTCGTCGCCGCGTGCGAGGTGGTGGTCGGGCTGGCGATCATCATGACCATCTTCCGGGCCAGGCGGTCGGCGTCGGTCGACGGCGCGAACCTGCTGAGGCACTAGGCCCCATGACGCTTCCGGTGTGGCTGCTCATCGCACTTCCGTTGGCAGGCGCCACGATCCTGCTGCTCGGCGGACGCGCGACGAACGCGTGGGGTCATCTGCTCGGGACCGCCACCGCGGTGGGATCGTTCGCCGTCGGCGTCGTGCTGTGGCTCGACCTGCTCGGCCGGACCGCCGAGGACCGGGTGGTCGGCGAGACGCTGTTCTCCTGGGTGCCGGTGGCGTCGCTGCGGGTGGACTTCGGCCTGCAACTCGACCAACTGTCGGTGTGCTTCGTCCTGCTGATCACCGGCGTCGGCTCCCTGATCCACGTGTACTCGATCGGGTACATGGCGCACGACCCCGAGCGCAGGCGCTTCTTCGCCTACCTCAACCTGTTCGTCGCGGCGATGCTGCTGCTGGTGCTCGCCGACAACTACCTCGGCCTCTACGTCGGGTGGGAGGGCGTCGGCCTGGCGTCCTACCTGCTGATCGGCTTCTGGTCGTACAAGCCGTCCGCGGCGACGGCCGCCAAGAAGGCGTTCGTGGTCAACCGGGTCGGTGACATCGGCCTGGCCGTCGCGCTGATGGTGATGTTCGCCCAGACCGGAACCGTCTCCTACACCGGCGTGTTCGACGCGGCCGACCAGATGTCGCCGGGTGCGCTCAACGCGCTGGGCCTGCTGCTGCTGCTGGCGGCCTGCGGCAAGTCCGCCCAGGTGCCGCTGCAGTCGTGGCTCGGCGACGCGATGGAGGGTCCGACGCCGGTGTCGGCGCTGATCCACGCCGCGACCATGGTGACCGCCGGGGTGTACCTGATCGTGCGGTCCGGGCCCGTCTACGACCTCGCCCCGGAGGCGCGGACCGGTGTCGTGGTGGTCGGCGCCGTCACCCTGCTCTTCGGCGCCGTGATCGGCTGCGCCAAGGACGACATCAAGAAGGCCCTCGCGGCGTCGACGATGTCGCAGATCGGCTACATGGTGCTTGCGGCCGGGCTCGGCCCCGCCGGCTACGCCATCGCGATCATGCACCTGCTCACCCACGGCTTCTTCAAGGCCGGCCTGTTCCTCGGCGCCGGATCGGTCATGCACGGTATGGACGACGAGACCGACATGCGCCGCTACGGCGGGCTGCGCAGGTACATGCCGCTGACGTTCGTCACGTTCGGCCTCGGTTACCTCGCCATCATCGGCGTCCCCCCGCTGTCGGGCTTCTTCTCCAAGGACCCGATCATCGAGACCGCCTTCGCCGCAGGCGGTGTCAGGGGCATCCTGCTCGGCGGGGCCGCGCTGCTCGGCGCGGGCATCACCGCGTTCTACATGACCCGGGTGATGATCCTGACGTTCTTCGGGGAGAAGCGCTGGAGGGAGCACGTGCACCCGCACGAGTCGCCGGCGATCATGACCGGACCGATGATCGTGCTGGCCATCGGATCGGTGGGCGCGGGTGCACTGCTGGCCATCGGCGGCACGCTCGAGCACTGGTTGGAACCGGTGGTGGGCGCCTACGAGGCCCACCACGTCGTCCCGGCCTGGGTCATGACCACCATCACGATGGCCGTGATCGCCGTCGGCGTGGCGGTCGCCTGTCGGATGTACGCCACCCGCGCGGTCCCGGAGACCGCGCCGCTCGACGTCTCGGCGCTGACCGTCGCCGCCCGCCGCGACCTCTACGGTGACGCCGCCAACGAGGAGTTCCTGATGCGGCCGGGCCAGCGCGTCACCTCCGGGCTGGTCGAGATCGACGACGACGGCATCGACGGCGTCTCCCGCGGACTCGGCACCCTGGTCGGCGGGACGTCGGAACGCCTGCGGCAGTTCCAGACCGGCTTCGCCCGCAGCTACGCGCTGTCGATGCTCGGCGGGGCCGCACTCGTCGTCGCCGCGATCCTGGCGGTGCGGGTGTGGTGACCCCCTGGCTGACCATACTGTGGGCCGTGCCGATGCTGGGCGCGGTCGTCGTGATCCTGCTGCCCTCGGCCGCCGGACGTCTCGCGAAGTACGCGGCCCTGGCGGTGTCGCTGGTCGTGCTGGCCGTCACGGTGCTGCTCGCCGTCCAATTCGACCCCGCCGGTGAGCAGTACCAGTTCGTCGAGGACCACGCCTGGATCCCCTCGTTCGGCACCGGGTACATCCTCGGCGTCGACGGCATAGCGCTGGCCCTGGTCGTCCTGACAGCGGTACTGGTGCCGCTGCTGATCGTCGCCGGGTGGAACGACGCGGGTGACCGGGCGCGGTCGGCACACACCTACTTCGCGCTGATCCTCGCCGTCGAGGGCATGGTACTGATCTCGCTGACGGCACTGGACGTCCTGCTCTTCTACGTCTTCTTCGAGGCGATGCTCATCCCGATGTACTTCCTGATCGGCGGGTTCGGCGGCGGCACAGCGCCGGGCCGCTCGGGGTCGAAGGTCGCCGCCGGGGCGGCTCCGAAAGCAGCGGTGAAGTTCCTGCTGTACAACCTGTTCGGCGGACTCATCATGCTGGCCGCCGTCATCGGCCTCTACGTCGCGACCGCGGGCAGCGACGCGTTCGACGCGGGCACGTTCGACTTCCGCGCCATCGTCGACGCGGTCGCGAGCGGCCGCCTCGACGTCGACCCCGCCGTGCTGAACCTGCTGTTCCTGGGCTTCATGTTCGCCTTCGCGGTCAAGGCCCCGCTGTGGCCGTTCCACCGCTGGCTGCCCGACGCCGCGGTCGAGTCGACGCCCGCCACCGCGGTGCTGATGATGGCGGTGGTCGACAAGGTCGGCACGTTCGGCATGCTCCGCTACTGCCTGCAGTTGTTCCCCGACGCGTCGATGACGTTCCGCCCGTTGGTGATCACGCTGGCGGTGATCGGCATCGTCTACGGCGCGGTGGTCGCGATCGGACAGACCGACGTGATGCGGCTGATCGCGTACACGTCGATCTCGCACTTCGGCTTCATCATCCTCGGCATCTTCGTGATGACCAGTCAGGGGCAGTCGGGCTCGACCCTGTACATGGTCAACCACGGCATCTCGACCGCGGCGCTGTTCCTGATCGCGGGATTCCTGGTGTCGCGCCGCGGAACCCGGGCAATCGCCGCCTACGGCGGGGTGCAGAAGGTGGCGCCGGTGCTGGCGGGCACGTTCCTGGTCGCCGGCCTGGCCACCCTCTCACTACCCGGCCTCGCGCCGTTCGTCAGCGAGTTCCTGGTGCTCATCGGGACGTTCACCGTCTACCCCGTGTTCGCGGTCCTCGCCGCACTGGCACTCGTGCTGTCGGCGGTCTACATCCTGTGGGCCTATCAGCGGATGATGACCGGGCCGGTGACCGACGGCAACGAGAAACTCCGCGACCTGGTGCCGCGGGAACTCGTCGTCGTCACACCGTTGATCGCGCTGCTGCTGGTGCTGGGCGTGTACCCGAAGCCGGTCCTCGACGTCATCGACCCGGCGGTGGGGCACACCCTCACGACCATCGGCCAGCAGGATCCCGCACCCCGCGTCGTGCAGGAAGGACCCAGCCGGTGAACCTCGTCCCACCCGTCGTCGAGTACGGCCTCGTCTCCCCGATGCTCATCGTGCTCGGCGCCGCGATCCTCGGCGTGCTCGTCGAGGCGTTCCTCCCCCGCCGCACCCGGTATCCCGTCCAACTCGTCGTGGCGCTCGGCGCCCAGCTCGCCGCACTGGTGGCCGTCGTCGTGCAGTGGCGCGACCTCGGGGCGTCGGCGGGCCGTACCGCGGTGATGGGGTCGGTCGCGGTCGACCGGCCGGCACTGTTCCTGCAGGCCACGATCCTGGTGATCGGCGTCCTCGGCACACTTCTGATGGCGGAGCGTCGGATCGCCTCCGAGGTGGGCGCCGAGGAGGGGGCGAGCGGCCTCGACGCCTTCACCCCGCAGGCGTCAGCCGTACCGGGCAGCGTCGCCGAGAAGCTCGCCACCAAGGCCGGCATCGCGCAGACCGAGGTGTTCCCGCTGACGATGTTCGCGATCGCGGGCATGATGCTGTTCGGCGCCTCCGAGGACCTGCTCACGATGTTCATTGCGCTGGAGGTGTTCTCGCTCCCGCTGTACCTGATGTGCGGGCTGGCGCGGCACCGTCGGCTGATGTCGCAGGAGGCCGCGCTCAAGTACTTCCTGCTCGGGGCGTTCTCGTCGGCGTTCTTCCTCTACGGCATGGCGCTGCTGTACGGCTACTCGGGCGGCCTGACGCTCGGCGGCATCAATGACGCGGTCGCCCGCGGCGCCGGCAACACCACGATGGCGCTCGTCGGCGTCGGGCTCCTGTCGGTGGGCGTGCTGTTCAAGGTCGGCGCGGTGCCGTTCCACTCCTGGATCCCCGACGTCTACCAGGGTGCACCGACTCCCGTCACCGCGTTCATGGCCGCCGCCACCAAGATCGCCGCGTTCGGCGCCACCCTGCGGATCTTCTACGTCGCGCTGCCCGGCCTCGAAGACGACTGGCGACCGCTGATGTGGGCCATCGCAATCCTGACGATGGTGGTCGGGACCATCACCGCGGTGTCGCAGACCGACGTGAAGCGCATGCTGGCGTACTCGTCGGTGGCTCACGCCGGCTTCATCCTCACCGGTGTCATCGCGCTCAACGAGACGGGACTGTCGGCGACGCTGTTCTACCTGGCCGCCTACGGCTTCAGCACGCTCGGCGCCTTCGCGGTCGTCAGCGTCGTGCGCACCGCCGACGGCGTCGAGGAGACCGACATGTCCCGCTGGGCCGGACTCGGTCGGCGGCATCCGCTGGTGGGCGTCGTGTTCTCGCTGTTCCTGCTCGCCTTCGCCGGAATCCCGCTCACCAGTGGCTTCGTCAGCAAGTTCGCGGTGTTCAAGGCCGCCGCCGAGGGTGGCGCCGCGCCGCTGGTTATCGTCGGCGTGTGCGCCAGCGCCGTCGCGGCGTACTTTTACGTGCGGGTGATCGTGCTGATGTTTTTCACCGATCCGCCCGACGACGCACCCACCGTCGTGGTGCCGAGTTCGCTGAGCATGGCGACCGTGACGCTGTCGGCGGCGATCACCCTCGCTCTCGGTGCGCTACCCCAACCGCTCCTCGACCTGGCCAACGGGGCAAGTCAGTTCGTGCGCTAACGTGCCCGCCATGAGCGATCTGGTGGTCGTGGCCGATCACGATGCCGTCCGGGTACTGACCCTCAACCGCCCGGAGTCCCGGAACGCGTTGAATCGCAACCTGATCCGCGCGCTCTACGACGCGCTGGTCACGGCCGACGCCGACGACGCCGTGCGTGCAGTGGTCCTCACCGGCACCGACCCGGCATTCTGCGCGGGGGTCGACCTCAAGGAGGCCGCCCGCGACGGGCTCGACTACTTCGCGGAGTTCAAGAGCCAGAGCTGCATCACCGCCGTCGCCGAGATGCGCACCCCCGTCGTCGGCGCCATCAACGGGGCCACCTTCACCGGCGGCCTCGAGATGGCACTCGGCTGCGACTTCCTGATCGCCTCGGAACGCGCCGTGTTCGCTGACACCCATGCGCGCGTGGGGATCCTGCCCGGCGGCGGCATGACCGCCCGGCTGCCGCAGGTGGTCGGCTCGGCGATGGCCCGCCGGTTGTCGATGACCGGCGAAGTGATCGACGCCGCGCGTGCCGAACGGATCGGCCTCGTCACCGAGGTGGTGCCGCACGGCCGGCTCCTGGACCGCGCACTCGAACTCGCCGGCCGCGTCGCCGACGTGCCCGGTGCCACCATGGCGGGTCTCAAGGAAATCTACGTCCGCGGTGCGGCCACCGTGACGGGGCCCGCACTCGCCGCCGAAGGTGAGATCGCCGGAACGCACGACACCGACTTCGCGGGATTGGACCAGCGCCGTCGCGACGTTGCTTCGAGCAACAGGGCCCAGATCAACCCGGAGGTAGCGCTGTGACCAGCATCGAGGCCGACCTCGTCGTCATCGGATTCGGCAAGGGCGGCAAGACCCTCGCCGCCACGCTGGGCAAGCAGGGCAGGCGCGTGGTGATGATCGAGCGCTCGGCCCAGATGTACGGCGGCACCTGCATCAACATCGGGTGCGTGCCCACCAAGTCGATGGTGTTCGCCGCCGAGGAACTGTCGGCGGCATCGGCCGACCCGGCCGCGTACACCGCAGCGGTTCGGGCCACCGCGACGCTCACTTCGGATCTGCGGGCGCAGAACTTTGCGATGCTCGACACCATCCCCGGCGTCGACGTCCTCACCGGCACCGCGTCGTTCGTCGACCCGCACACCGTCACCGTGCGCACCGACGACGGCGAGGTGACGGTCACCGGGCAGACCTTCGTCGTCGGCACCGGCTCGGAACCGATATGGCCGGACGTGCCTGGGCTACAGGGCAATCCGCGCGCGGTGACGAGCACCGACCTGCTCTCGACCGAGGAGCTGCCGCGACGCCTGGTGGTCCTGGGCGGCGGATACGTGGGACTCGAGTTCGCGGCCATGTACGCCGGCTACGGCGCCCAGGTGACGATGCTCGAGCGCCACCACGCCATCCTCGGCCGCGAGGACGACGACGTCGCCGCGTGCGCGGCAGACCTGATCACCGAGGCCGGCGTCACGCTGATCACGTCGGCGGAGGTGACCGCCGTCGACGGCGCCACCGTGCACTACGCGGTGGACGGCGCGGCCGCCACGGTCGACGGCGACCTGATCCTGGTGGCGCTCGGCAGGCACCCCGTCACGACCGACCTCGCGCTGTCGGCCGCCGGGATCGCCACGGGCGCAGACGGTTCGATCGAGGTCGACGAGCACCTGCGCACCAGCGTGCCGCACGTGTACGCGGTCGGCGACGTCAACGGCGGCCCCCAGTTCACCTACATCTCGCTCGACGACTACCGCATCGTGCTCGACCAGCTGACCGGCAGCGGGTCGCGCAGCACGGCGGACCGGCGCGCGGTGCCGTACACGTTGTTCATGACGCCACCGCTGTCACGGGTGGGCCTGACCGAACGCGAGGCACGCGCGGCGGGGCACGCCGTGCGGGTGGCGGCCCTGCCGGTGGCGAAGATGGCCACGGTGCCACGTGCCCGGATCGTCCATCAGCCCAGGGGGATGATGAAGGCCGTCGTCGACGCCGAGACCGACGAGATCCTGGGTGCCGCGCTGCTCTCCTACGACTCGCACGAGGTGATCAACACCGTCGCGCTGGCGATGCGCCACGGCATCACGGCGTCGGCGTTGCGCGACGAGATCTACACCCACCCGTCGATGACGGAGGCGTTCAACCAGCTGCTCGGCGCCCTGGCCTAATCGGTCGCGGGGTCGTCGTCCGAGCCGGCCATCAGCACGTTCCAGGCCTCGCGACGCTTGCGGTCCTGCACCTCGCGGCGCCACTGCGTCCCGCGTCTGCTGAACTGGCCCTCGGCCGCCTGCTCGGCGACCTCCACGATCCGGCGGCCCAGCACGAGGGCCTCGCCGATCGTCATGGTCAGCAGGACCCCTGCCCGGTCGCCGTCGGGCCTGCCCACGGGGTCGACCACCACCCGCGCGGTCTCGGCGCGGCCGTCGGCGTCGTCGGTCCAGGGCGGAGTGGAGTACACCTCGGGCACCCCGTCTTCGTCGTTCACGGTCAGCTGCACGTACATGCCGTCAACGGTACTGGTCACGCCTTGACGCCGTGGGTGATGATCGCCGCGGCCTGGTCGACCCAGGCGTCGTCGAGCGGGCCACCCGGGTCGAGCAGGATGCGAAGAAGCGTTGCGCCGCCCACGATCTCGATCAGCCGGGCCGGGTCGACGCCGGGATGCACCTCGCCGTGCGCGATCGCGTGCTCGAGGCGCTCCCGTACCAGGTCGAAGAGGCCGACGAAGCGGCTCACCACGCGGGCATTCAGGTCGGCGTCCGCGGCCATGTCGGCGATCAGCCCCGGCAACGCCGCCCGCACGACCGGGGTCACGAAGACGTCCCGGGTGGCCGCGATCATCGCCCGCACGTCGCCCTCGATGTCGCCCTCCGGCTCACCCAGCGCCGTCGGCGCGGCGGGGAACGCCGCCTCGTGCACCAGCTCGGCCTTGCTCGACCAGCGGCGGTACAGCGCGGTCTTGGTGGTGCCGGCTCGCTCCGCCACGGCGGCCATCGTCACGGCGGCATAACCGATCTCGACGAGTAGGTCCGCGGTGGCCTCGAGTATGGCAACGTCGATGCGCGGGTCGCGTGGCCTGCCCGCGCCCGGGGTCTCGACAACCGTGGACGGGTCTGCTTTCATAACGCTACTCACCGTATCGTATTGATCGAGAGGGCGTCTTCCGTGGCGAACGAACCGGCTGTCGAAGACGTCAGCCGCCTGCAGCACTCCTCCCGCGACACCACCACGCTGCCCGCTCTGCTGTCGACGTGGCTGTCGACCGTCATGCCCGGCGGGGTGGCCCCGGACGTCACCGTGGAGAGCGGCGTCGACTCGAACGGGATGTCGTCGGAGACGATCATCCTGACCGGCCGCTGGCAGGACGGCGGCCGAACCGTCGAGCAGCGGTGGGTGGCACGCGTCGCCCCGACCCCCGAGGACGTCCCCGTCTTCCCCACCTACCGGCTGGACCACCAGTTCGAGGTGATGCGGCAGGTGGGTGAGCTGACCGACGTCCCGGTCCCCCGCGTCCGGTGGATCGACGACGCGGGCACCGTGCTGGGCACACCGTTCTTCCTGATGGACCTCGTCGACGGCCAGGTGCCACCCGACGTCATGCCCTACACGTTCGGCGACAACTGGTTCGCCGACGCGACGCCCGACCGGCAGCGCGAACTGCAGGACTCGACCGTCGAGGTGCTCGCCAAGCTGCACTCGATCCCCGACGCCGCCACGCGATTCGGCTTCCTCACCGACGTCGACCCGCCCGGGGACACCGCGCTGCGCCGACACTTCGGCTGGCTGAAGGACTGGTACGAATTCGCGGTCCCCAACATCGGCCGGGCGCCCACCGTCGAGAAGGCGCTCGCGTGGCTCGAGGACAACTTCCCCGACGACGTCGCCGCGTCGACGCCCGTGCTCGCCTGGGGCGACTCGCGGATCGGCAACGTGCTCTACCAGGACTTCCGGCCCGTGGCCGTCCTCGACTGGGAGATGGCCACCGTCGGTCCGCGCGAACTCGACGTCGCCTGGATCGTGTTCGCCCACATGGTGTTCCAGGAGCTGGCCGGACTCGCCGGACTGCCCGGCCTGCCCGACGTGCTACGCGAGGACGACGTCCGCGCCACCTACGAGTCGATGACCGGCCAGACGCTGGGCGACCTGACGTGGCAGCAGGAAGTAGGACAGTACGGAGAACGCGGCGTTGCGGGCGCGCACCACCCGGTGGGCGAGCCCGTCGGGTAGGAATCTCCGGATGGCCTGCACCATCGGGTCGACCCGCGCCATTGACATCATGTAGGTCGGCGAGCGCTGCAGCCCGGTAGAGCTTCTCCGTGCCGTCCGGCGACGAGGTGCGCAGCGTCCAGGTGTCGGTGGTGGAGTCCCACTCGGCGGACGCGACGCGGGTGTCGAACCGGATGTTCCGGTCGATACCGTGGTGGCGCGCCGCCGCGGTGAGGTAATCGCGGATGTCGCCGCCGTCGGCGACGTTCTCCGGCCTGGTCCAGGGCTCGAAGGGCAGGCTCAACGTGAAGATGTCGCTGTCCGAGCGGATGCCCGGGTAGCGGAACAGGTCCCACGTGCCGCCGATGCGCTCGCGGCGTTCGAGGATCGTGTACGTGAGCTTCGGGTTCTTCTCGTGAATGCGGTAGGCCGCTCCGATGCCCGAGATGCCCGCGCCGATGATCAGGACGTCTGAGTAGTCCGCGTCGCCAATGACACCCACGGCGAACCTCCTTTGGTGAGCCGATGGACCAGACCTCTGGTCCCGCTGCGTACCACCACCCTAGGTGGTCGGTCCGCGCCCCGGGGAGATCGGCGCGAAAAGGAGCGGTACGCGCTCCGGGACGCGCCGGAGTCGCCACACTGGACGTGTGGCGGACGTGGTGGTGGTCGGGGCGGGATTCGCGGGATTGACGGCGGCACGGGTGCTCGACCGGCGCGGACTGGACGTCGTCGTCCTGGAGGGTCGCGACCGCGTGGGCGGCCGCTCGCACACCACCACGATCGCCGGCGTACCGATCGACCTGGGCGGCACCTTCGTCGGCCCCACCCAGGACGCCGTGCTCGCGCTGGCCGCCGAACTGGGCTGCCCGACCACGCCGACCTACAGCCGGGGCAAGAACCTCATCCTGTGGCGCGGGCGGGTGCGGTCCTACCGCAGCACGATCCCCAAGCTGTCGATCCTCGAACTGCTCGACGTCTCCCGCATCCAGTGGCGGTTCGAGCGGCTCAGCCGCCAGGTGCCGGTGGACCGCCCGTGGGACTCACCGATCGCCGAGCGGCTGGACGCGACGACGCTGGAGGCGTGGCTGCGGTCGGTGCACGCGGGGGCCTCCACCCGCGACCTGATGGCGCTCGTGTCCCGCGTGACGTGGGGATGCGAGCCCGACGCGGTGTCGATGCTGCACGCCGTGCGCTACGTGAAGGCCGCGGGCGGCATCGGGCCGATGCTCGACGTGCAGGGCGGCGCGCAGCAGGACCACTTCCCCGACGGCACCCAGTCGATCGCGCTGCGGATGGCCGAGCAACTCGGCGACCGGGTCCGGCTCAACGCGACCGTGACCCGCATCGAACGGACCGGCGACGGCGTGGTGGTGCACACCGGCGCCGGGGCGACGCCCGCACGCGCCGTCGTGGTGACCGTTCCGCCGCAGCACCGCGCCGCGATCGCATTCGACCCGCCGCTGCCCGACGAGCACGCACGGCTGGCCGAGCACTGGCCGCAGGGCAATCTCAGCAAGGCGTATGCGGCGTACGAGACGCCGTTCTGGCGCGCCGACGGGCACTCGGGCCAGGCGCTGTCCGACGACGGGCCGGTGTTCATCACCTTCGACGTCAGCCCGGCCGACGGCCCGGGCGTGCTGCTCGGCTTCACCGACGCCCGCACCTTCGACCCGCTGACCACCGAGCAGCGCCGCGAGCGGGCGCTGTCGTGCTTCGTCGACCTGTTCGGCGATCGGGCGGCGATGCCCATCGACTTCGTCGAGCACTGCTGGGGCACCGAGAAATTCGCGCCAGGCGGGCCCACCGCGGCGGTGCCGCCGGGGTCGTGGACGCGGTACGGCCGGGCGCTGCGCGCGCCGGTCGACGGGGTCTTCTGGGCGGGCACGGAGACGGCCGACACGTGGACCGGGTTCCTCGACGGCGCCGTCCGTTCGGGGCGACGCGCGGCGGGAGAGGTCGGCGCGTACCTGACGGCGAGTACCTGACGGCTAGGAGCTGAGCCGCTCTTCGCGGATCGACTCGACCAGGCCGCGCAGTTGGGCGTTGACGGCGTTGGGACGTTCGAGGATGGCGCAGTGCCCGCCGCTCAACTCCACGAACGACGCGAGGTTGGGGGCATTGGCGGCGATGCGGCGTGCGGCCGCGATGGGCAGCAGCCGGTCGCCCCGGCTGCCGATCACCAGCGTCGGCACGGTCAGGTTGGTCAGGCCGATGTGGTTCTCGCCCACCGCATCCACCAGCACGCGGGCCCAGCCACCACGGCCGGCGGGCGGGGTCTTGGCGAAGAGGTCGAACACGAAGTCGGCGATCGCGGGGTCGGCGTCCCGGCCGACGGCCAGCGTCGACACGAACCGGCGGGTCTGCGCGATCGACCCGGGCAGAAGCGGCGCCGAACCCAGCCGCTTGAGCAGCAGACCGCCCGCGCGTACCCGGCCCGCCGCGAACCGCTCCGGCACCGGGAGGAGCTGCACGTTACGCAGCAGTTCGCCGGAGGTGGTGTTGATCAGTGCGACGGCGTCGGCGTACTGCCGCACCCGCGCCGGATACCGCTGGGACCACGCCTGAATGGCGATGCCGCCCATCGAGTGTCCGGCGATGAGCGCCTTCTCGCCGGGTTTGAGCGTCGCGTCGAGCACGGCGTCGAGGTCGGCGGCCAGGAAGTCGAGGCCGTAGCCGCGCCGCTTGGGCACGCCGCTGCGGCCGTGCCCGCGGTGGTCGTAGGCGATCACCCGGTAGTCGCGGGACAGGTCGGTGATCTGGTTGGCCCACACGCGGATGGCGCAGGTGATGCCGTGTGCCAGCACGATCGGGTAGCCGTCGGAGGGTCCGAACACCTCGGTGTGGATGCGGGTGTCGTCCGTGGAGTGCACCATCAGGGTCTTGCCCTTGGGCATGTCGGCGACCGGCGCGTAGTGCCGCAGTCGTGGACTCACCGGACCTCCCTCCGCCACGGCACCCTTGTCGCGGCTCGGAAGAGTCAACTACGCCGACTTGACGCGTGTCAACAGTTGGCGTTCGTCAGCGTGGCATGACCAGGACCGGCTTGACCGCGGTCCCGGACTTCGCCGCGTCCCAGGCGGCGTCGAACCGGTCGAAGTCGAATCGGGTCACCATCTCGCCCAGCGGCAGGTCACCGCTGCGGACCAGGTCGGCCAGCCGCGGGATGAACGCGTGCGGATCGCTGTCGCCCTCCACCACGCCGCGCAGCCGCAGACCACGGGCCATGATCAGGCCGACGGGCAGCGGCGCCGTCAGCGCGCCGAGCCCGACGAGCGCGAGGGTGCCCTGGGCGCGCAGTGCCGCGCACGCGCCGGTGATCACGTCCGGTACCGCCGTCGTGTCGATCGCCAGCGTCGCGCCGCCACCGGTGGCCTCGACCACCGCCGCGACGACGTCGCCGTCGGCCGGGTCGAGGACGGCCGTGGCGCCCAACGTCGTTGCCAGGGAACGACGCTCGGCCACCGGGTCCACCGCGACGACCGTGCGGCACCCCGCGATCCGCCCGCCCATCACCGCCGACAGACCCACGCCGCCGGCCCCGAACACCACCAGCGCGTCGTCGGCGCCGGCCGCCAGGGCGTTGAGCACGGTGCCGACACCGGTCTGAACGCTGCAGCCCAGCGGGGCCGCGAGCGCGGGATCGATCGCCTCCCCCAGCGGAATGGCGTTGGCCGACCTCGCGAGGGCGTGGGTCGCGAAGCTCGACTGACCGAAGAAGCCGCCGCGGATGGGCACGCCATCGAGCCGCAGCGCGCTCAAGTCGTCGCCACGGTCGCCGCGCATGTTGCGCGTGGTCGCATGCTCGCAGTAGGCGGGCGCGCCGGACGCGCAGCTCGCGCATCCACCGCAGCTGTCGAAGGTGAGCACCACCTGCTCGCCCGCGCGGACCCTGGCGTCGGGCCCGGCGTCGACGACGGTGCCCGAGCCCTCGTGCCCGAACGTCATGGGCAACCGCTTGGCGGGCCACCTCGCGGCGAGGCTCACGTCGGTGTGGCAGATGCCCACCGCGTCGAGCCGCACCAGCACCTCGTCGCCGACCGGTGGCCGGATCTGGACGTCGGTCAGTCGTGGGTCGGATCCCTCGTCGTGCAGGACGGCGGCGCGTGCGTCGATCACCGGGGGATGTTAAATGGTCTGGATGCGAGCCATACGAGTAGCCCGACTGGACGGTCCGCACGCCGCAGAACTGGCGGAGGTCGACGAGCCGACGGGAGACGGCGTCGTCATCGACGTCCACGCCGCGGGCGTCGCATTCCCCGACGCCCTGCAGACGCGCGGAAAGTACCAGCACGCGCCGGAATTGCCGTACACGCCGGGCGCCGAGATCGCCGGAGTGGTGCGCAGCGCCCCCGCGGGTGCGCACGTCTCGACCGGTGACCGCGTCGCCGGGCTCACCATGCTGTCCGGCGGGATGGCCGAAGTCGTTGTGCTGCCCGCTGATCGGGTGTTCCGGTTGCCCACGTCGGTGTCGTTCGAAGCCGGCGCGGGGCTGCTGTTCAATGATCTGACCGTGCATTGCGCGCTGCGCACCCGCGGGCGCCTGGCCCCCGGCGAGACGCTGCTGGTGCACGGCGCGGCCGGCGGCATCGGCACCTCGACGCTGCGCCTGGCCGCCGCCTGGGGAGCGTCGCGCACCATCGCCGTCGTGAGCACCGAGGACAAGGTCGCGATCGCGCGCGCCGCGGGGGCGACGGACGTCGTTCTCGCCGAGCACTTCAAGGACGGGGTCAAGGACCTGACCGGCGGGCGCGGGGTGGACGTCGTCGTCGATCCCGTCGGCGGCGACCGGTTCACCGACTCGCTGCGCTCGCTGGCACCGGGCGGCCGTCTGCTGGTGATCGGCTTCACCGGCGGCGACATCCCGACCGTCAAGGTGAACCGGCTGCTGCTCAACAACGTCGACACCGTCGGCGTCGGCTGGGGAGCCTGGGCCGCAACGCATCCCGGATACCTGCAGGAGCAGTGGGCCGAACTCGAGCCGCTGCTGGCCGCCGGCCTGGTGACCGCGCCGGAGCCGGTCGTCTACCCGATGGAGCGCGCGGGCGACGCCATCGCCTCGCTCGAGGACCGTTCCGCGAGGGGCAAGGTCGTCGTCAAGGTGCGCTAGGCGGTCGGCAGCACCAGCCGGGTGCCCGCCCCGAGGGTGAGGACGTGTTCGCACGGCGTCATCGCGGTGCCGGAGGCCGCGGGATCCCCGGTACCGAGGTTGCGGGCGTAACGGGGGAAGGCGCCACCCGCGACCGTCAGTCGGATCCGGTGGCCGGCCGCGAATCGGTGTGCGATGCCGTCCAATTCGAGGTGGATCGACGACGGCCGGTCCCGGCCGAGGCGCACATAGCCGTCGGCGACGTTGCGCGACACGCCCTTCGAGTCGACCTCGCTGATCCGGACCGCCAGATCGGCCCAGTCCAGGTCGGTGGCGTGGTCGAGTTCGACGCGGGGGTGGCCGATCACCTCGAGGTCGCGATCCAGGACGGCTCCGGTGTAGGCGAGCACGTCGGGCCGGGATGCGAGGACCCCGTCGTCGCGGAATCCGGCTGCCCCGACCGCCAGTCGCCTGCCGCCGATGCTGGGCGTGGGGTCGGCGGGATCGTAGGTGAAGCGGTCCGTCGACGGATCGGGCGCGACGGCGGCCAGTCCCGCGCCCGCCGTCGGATGCAGGACGTGGTCGGTCGCCGTCGGCGGCCAGTCCGGCAGGTCGCGCCACTCGTCGGCGCCCGTCACGAAGATGCGGACCGGGGTCGGATGCCGATGACCGGCAAGCCAATTCAGTGACTCGCGGATCTGTGCTCCCCCGCCCTCGCCGTGGGTCCAGGGACCGATCACCATCGCGACGTCGGCGCCGCGGGCACGCAGTGCGCGGTACTGCTGCAGGGTCTGCTCCAGGAACACGTCCTGCCAGCCGCCGGTGAGCAGCAGCGGGCGGCGCAGTTCGCCGAACGCCTTCGACAGGTTCAGGCGGGCCCAGTACTCGCCGTCGGGGCCCTCGTGCTCGAGCCACGACTCGTACCAGGACGCCTCGGGTCCCAGTACGTCGAGTGCGGCGCGATTGAGCGGCAGCGCCTCCTCCACGGGCCGCAGCCGGCGGGGCGCCTTCGTCGACCGGATGAGCTGGCGGATCCAGCCGCCGTGGGTCTGCCCGGCGATCTGATCGGCCCACGCGAGGAAGTCGCCGAGGGCGAACGATCCGGTGCTCCACGCGGACCGGCCGAGGTCGTGCGGTCCCATCGTGATGACGGCGGTGTCGAAGTCCGGTGGCGGGTCGGTCAGCATCGCCCACTGCGCGTAGCCGAGGTAGGACCCGCCGACGGTGGAGAACGTCCCGGTGAACCACGGTTGCGCGCGCAGCCAGGCGACGGTGTCGGCGCCGTCGGGGATCTCGGCGTGGCCCGGGTCGAAGAACCCCTCCGAGCCGTACGTCCCGCGACTGCTGACGACGGCGACGTGGTAGCCCCGGCGGGCGTAGACGCCGGCCATCACCCGGGCCGGCGGCGCGGTGCGTCCGTAGGGGCCGCGCAGCAGCAGCGTGCCGATCGCCGGGGAGGTCGGTGCGTAGTGGTCGGCGAGCAGCGTCACGCCGTCGCGCATCGGGACGGGGAGGTCGGAGACGACCTGGTAGGACGTGGTCGCGGGCGGCAGCCCGGCGCGGATCGACACGGCGCGTTCGCCGAGCCGTTCGAGCACACCACGTCGCGCGGGCGGGTGGGGTGATGGCGTGGGCGTGGACGTCACGTGCGCCATGATCCCCTAGCCGGTCCGCCGATCGTCGCGCAGCACCACGGCGGCGATGGCGGCTGCGACCGCGGTGAGCCCCAGGATGGTCAGCGCCACCGCCGTCCAGCCGCGGGCGTCGAACGCGACCCCGCCGACCCAGCCGATGGCGCTCGATCCGCCGTAGTAGAACAGGTTGTAGAGCGACGACGCCTGGGCCTTGCCCGCCGGCGCCGACTGCCCGGTCCAGCCCGCAGCGATGGAGTGCGCGCCGAAGAACCCGGCCGTGGCGATCACCAGTCCGACGAGGACGGCGACGAGGTTGTCGCTCAACGTGATCGAGACGCCGGCGGCCATCGTGGCGATCGACGCGAGCAGGATCCGCTTGCGTCCGAACCGCGACGCCTCCGCACCGGCGCGCGACGACGCCCACGTGCCCGCCAGGTAGGCGAGGAACACCAGGCTGATCACCGACGGCGCCAACCCGAACGGCGCGCCCGCGAGCCGGAAGCCGAGGAAGTTGTAGAGCGCGACGAAGCCGCCCATGAGCAGGAACGCCTGCGCGAACAGCGCGAGTTGGCGGGGCGAGCGCAGGTTCGCGGCCAATCGGTGCGCGAGGCTGCCCTCCGGGTTCTCGGCGTGCCTGCTGCGGGGCGTGAAGCCGTGCGGCTCCGGGGCGAGCCTGACGAAGCTGAGCGCGGCGACACCGCACACCACCGCGACGGTGAAGACGCCGATGCGCCAGCCCGCGAACTCGGCGACCGGGCTGGCGACCAGGCGGCCGAGCAGTCCGCCGATCGTGGTGCCCGCCACGAACGTTCCCGCCGCCCGCGCCGCGTGCACGGGATCGACCTCCTCGGTGAGGTAGGCCACGGCGATCGCGGGGACGCCGCCGACGAGGAGTCCCTCGACGAAGCGGCCGGCCAGCAGCAGCTCGTAGGTGGGCGCGAACGGGATGAGCAGGCCCACGGCCGTCGCCATCGTGACCGACGTCGAGATCGCGCGCACCCGGCCGACACGGTCGGCGATCATCGACCACGGGATGACTCCGACCGCGAGTCCGACGGTCGACGCGGAGATCATCAGCGCGGCACTCGCGGCGCCGACGCCGAGGTCGGCGGAAATCAGCGGGAGGACGGCCTGCGGCGAGTACAGCTGCGCGAAGGTGGCGACGCCCGCGCAGAACAGCGCCGCCAGCAGCCGGGAGTACGCGCTCGAGCCCCGGGCATGTCCGGTCCAGGACTGGTCGAGGGAGTTGTCGATGGACACCGGGTCGAGGTTAGGAACGCCTCGTCGATGTGTCCAATGCATGACCGACGCCGACCTCATGTCGGCGGCGCATCACCGGTGGTGACGGCGGGTCAGGACTCCCGCAGGAACGTCGTGAACCGGTGCGCGGGCGGCGACGGCACGCGGTCTGCGTCCCACACCAGCCCGACCTCACGTCGGGCGCCGACGTTGGTCAGCGGAACGTGCACCACCTTTGCCGACGCCGTGTCGTCGTCCTCCCGCGGGACCGGCACCACCGCGACGCCGAAACCCGCGGCCACCAGCCCCTCCATGGTCGGGATCTCGGTGGCCTCGAAGACGATCTCCGGGTCGATCCCGTCCTCGGCCCAGAGGGCGTCGGTGAGCTGCCGCAGACCGAACGGCTGCTCGAGGGCGACGAACGGTTCGCCCGCCGCGGCGCTCATCCGCACCCGCGCGCGGGACGCCAGCCGGTGGCCGCGCGGCACGGCGAGGCACAACCGTTCCGCGTAGAGCCGGTGCCAGGTGAAGCCCGGCGCGGTGGGTCGCGGCGAGGTGATCGCGACGTCGGATCGGCCGGTCAGCACGCGTTCGGTGATCTCGTGCGCCGGGCCCTGGAACAGGTCGAAGCCGATGCCGGGCGCGGACTCCCGGAAGCGGCGGAGCCGGTCGGGCACGTACCAGTTGGCGAGCGAGTGCAGGAACGCCAGCCGCACCCGTCCGGTGTCGGGGTCGCGCAGGGCGGCGATGCGTTCGGTGGCGGACTGCATCTCGGCGAGACTGCGCCGCGCGTGCTCGAGCATGATCCGGCCGTAGGGGTTGAGCCGCAACCTCCGGTTGACCCGGTCGAACAGCGGCGTACCCGCCTGGTCCTCGAACCGGGCCAGCGCACGCGACAGCGTCGGTTGGCTGATCCCGAGTTCGGCGGCGGCCTCGGTGACGTGCTCGGTCTCGGCGAGGACGACGAACCACTGCAGTTCCTCGAGGTGCACGGTTCGACCATAGCCAGCCACGTTTTTGGCGGGGTGTGACCGGGAACTACGTCGCCATGTCACTGACCGTCGCCGTCACCGGCCCCACCGGGGAGATCGGCATCTCCACGATCGAGGCGCTCGAGCAGCACCCCGACGTCACCCGGATCATCGGAATGGCCCGGCGGCCGTTCGATCCCGGCGAGCACGGCTGGACGAAGACCGTCTACCGGCAGGGCGACATCCTCGACCGGGAGGCCGTCGACGGCCTCGTCGTCGAGGCCGACGTCGTGGTGCACCTGGCGTTCATCATCATGGGCACGCGGGAGGAGAGCGCCCGCATCAACCTGGCGGGCACCCGCAACGTCTTCGAGGCCACCGTCGCGGCGCAGCGTCCGCGCCGGCTGGTCTACACCTCGTCGGTCGCCGCCTACGGGTATCACCCCGACAATCCGTCGCCGATCACCGAGGACGTCCCGCCGCGCGGATCCGCCGAGCACTACTACTCGGAGCAGAAGGCGGCCTGCGAGGCGACGCTGGCGGACGCCACTGCAGGCTCGTCGCTGGAGGTGTTCATCCTGCGCCCGTGCATCGTCGCCGGGCCGAAGGCGCCCGCGCTCGCCGACGCCATGCCGTGGAACCAGCTGCCCGACGCCGTCCGGCGAATCACCCGGTCGCTACCGCTGCCGAAGCCGCCCTTCCCCGACCCCGGTACGCCGATGCAGCTCGTCCACCACGACGACGTCGCCGCGGCCATCGCCCTCGCGGTCACCACGACGTCGGCACCCGCGGGCGCCTACAACCTCGCCGGGGACGGCCTGCTGTCGATGTCGGACGTCGGCCGGGCCCTCGGCGCACGGCCGGTGCGGGTGCCGCACGTCGCGGCCGTCGCCACCTCCGAGGTGCTCGCCCGGCTCCCGTTCGTGCCGTCGGCGCTGGAATGGCTGCACGCGGGCCGCGCGTCGGTCGTGATGGACACCAGCAGGGCCAAGGACCAACTGGGCTGGCGCCCCGAGCATTCGGCCGCGGACACGCTCGCTGCGCTGGCCGACGCCGTGAGCCGGACCTGACTCAGGCGCCCACCGACATCTGCGTGATCTGTTTGCACGCCGCGCACATGCCGGCGCTCGGGTAGCCGCACGCGGGGCAGATCGACGACCTGGACGGATCGAGAAGTGACGCGAACGACAGTGCCGACGGTTCAAGATCACGTCGCCACGGACGGGAGGCCGTCGTCACCATTCCGCCGCGGGTTTGCTCGTCAACCGTGTGAATCATGGCAATCTTCCTCTGTTGCAGCCCCGACCAGGCAGTGCAGTCGCCGATCCGGCCAGATGCATGTTGCCACCTCCGCCACTCGACGTGCACGGTGCGGTTACCCAACCGTGATGTGCGAAAACCTAGCCGAGCTAGCGGTTTATCGATGATCACCCTCGACGCGCTGGGGGCGTGGGTGATCAAGTGCAACCCGGCGCGGACGCCGCTCGAGCCCATGCTCGCCGCCGGCGAGACGAAGCCGTCGTGGTGCGTCGCCGACAACTACCGGTCCCGGCTGCTGCGCCCCGGCCAGCGGGTTCTGTTCTGGGTGTCGGCGCATCCGCGGCGCGGCATCTGGGGATTCGGTCACGTCACCGGTGAGCCGGCCAGGGGCGACGACGGTCGCCTGCACGTCCCGGTTCGCATCCCGCTGTTCGCCGATCCGGTGCCCGCCGCGGAACTGACGGCGGTGCCGGGGCTGGCCGCCATGGAGGTGTTCCGCTCCCCGCAGCAGGCCAACCCGTCCTGGGTGAGCTGCGCGGAGTGGGCGCTGCTCCACCCGCTACTGCCCGGCTGAGCGTCCCACCCGGTTGAACCGCTTGCCGCGCGCGATCCTGCGCATCTCCGCGTCCTGGTCGATCAGACTGCTCAACTCGCGGTGCAGTGCGGTCCCCACGCGTTCGCAGAACCGTCGGGGCTCGTCCGCGGCGTCGGGTGATTCGGGGATGATCAGGTCGACGATCCCGTCGCGACGCAGGTCGAGTGACCGGATCCCCTGCCGCTCGGCCATGTCCGGGGCGTGATCGACGTCGCGGTGGACGATCGCACTCGCTCCCTCCGGCGGCAGCGGCGAGAGCCACGCGTGCTGCGCGGCGAGGACGCGGTCGGCCGGGACCAGCGCCAGTGCGCCGCCTCCGGTCCCCTGCCCCAGCAGCACCGACACCGTCGGGGTGTCGAGGTCGACCATGTCGGCGATGCAGCGGGCGATCTCGCCGGCCAGTCCGCCCTCCTCGGCGTCCTTCGACAGTGCCGCACCGGCGGTGTCGATGACGGTGACCAGCGGCAGCCGCAGGTCTTCGGCCAGTCGCATACCGCGCCGTGCCTCGCGCAGCGCCGCGGGGCCGAGCGGTGTACGCGGCGTCTGACCGTGCCGGTCCTGTCCGAGCAGCACGCACGGCATGTCGCCGAAGCGGACCAGCGCCAGGATCAGACCGGGATCGGACTCGCCCTGACCGGTTCCGTTGAGCGGCAACACGTCTGAGGCGGCGTTGAACAGCAGCTCGCGTACGCCGGGCCGGTCGGGGCGGCGCGACGCCAGCACCGAGGTCCACGCCGGGAGGTCTTCGATCACCCGGTCCTGGGTGTCGGCGGGCAATCCGCAGCGCCGGGGCTGATCGGTCATGATCCGCAAGGCACGGTCGACGATCTCGCCGAGCTGTTCCGGCGGTCGGACCGCGTCGATCAGCCCGTGCGCCTGCAGGTTCTCCGACGTCTGCACCCCGGCGGGGAAGCGATCGTCGTACAGCGCCTCGTACACGCGCGGGCCGAGGAACCCGACGAGCGCCTCGGGTTCGGCGACGGTGAGGTGCCCGAGCGATCCCCACGACGCGAACACCCCACCGGTCGTGGGGTGCCGGAGGTAGACGATGTAGGGCAGGTGGGCGGCCTTGTGCAGGGTGATGGCGGCGGTGATCCTGACCATCTGGAGGAACGCGACCGTTCCCTCCTGCATCCGCGTTCCCCCAGACGTCGGCAGGGCCAGCAGTGGCAGCCCCTCGGCGGTCGCCCTGTGGATCGCCGTGACCAGCCGCTCCCCCGCCGCGACGCCGATCGAGCCTGCGAGGAAGGCGAATTCGCTCAGCAGGATCGCGACCTTGCGCCCGCGGATCGTGATGGCACCCGTGATCACCGACTCGTCGAGGCCGGTCTTGGCGCGCGCCGCCGCCAGCTCGCCGGCGTACGCGTCGTCGACCGCGAACTCGTCGGCCGGCGCGTCCCAGCTGACGAAGCTGTCGACGTCGGCCAGCACGTCGAGCAGGTCGCGCGCGGACAGCCGGCGCATCAGACGGCTTCCTTCAGCCAGGCGCGGACGAGATCCTCGTCCGCGCCGAGGACGGGCGGGGCCAGGTGCGCGGTCTCGGTGACCTCGGTGCCGTCGGCGTCGAAGAAGCGCAGCGGCGGGCCGGGCAGCGTGACTGTCCCCAGCGTCTCGTGGTCGACGTCGATCAGCAGGCCCTGAGAGCGGGTCTGCTCCCACTCGTAGACCTCTTGGACGTTGCGGACCTTGCCCGCGGGAACGCCGATCTCGTCGAGCAGCGTCAGCAGCGACGCCGTGTCGTGGGCGGCGAACAGTTCGGTGACGAGCGCGATGACGCCGGCCTGATTGGCGACCCGCTGCGGGTTCGTGGCCATGCCCTCGGTGTCGGGATCGATGCCGAAGCCCTCGCAGAACCGGTGCCAGAGTCCCTCGCTGCCCACCGAGATCTGGACGGCGCCATCGGCGGTCGGGAACAGTCCGTACGGGCAGATCGACGGGTGGTGGTTGCCCTGGGCCTCGCCGACCTCGCCGGCCACGGTCCACTTCGTGCCCTGGAACGCGTGCACGCCGACGACGCTGGCGAGCAGGGAGGTCCGCACCACGGTGCCGCGCCCCGTGCGATCGCGGTCGCGTAGTGCCGCGAGCACGCCGAACGCCCCGTACATGCCGGCGAGCAGGTCGGCGATCGGGACGCCGACGCGCTGTACGTCGTCGGGACCGGACCCGGTGAACGACATCAGGCCGGCCTCGCCCTGGGCGATCTGGTCGTAACCGGACCGGCCACCCTCCGGGCCGTCGTGGCCGAAGCCGCTGATCGACAGGATCACCAGGCGGGGGTTCA
Organism: Mycobacterium sp. PTI7; assembly: GCF_056679845.1. Taxonomy (NCBI): domain Bacteria; kingdom Bacillati; phylum Actinomycetota; class Actinomycetes; order Mycobacteriales; family Mycobacteriaceae; genus Mycobacterium; species Mycobacterium sp. PTI7. The sequence continues at coordinate 620,618 of NZ_CM155252.1, read as the reverse complement.
ACTCGGACAGTCGCTCCGGCGAGAAGCCGAGCCGGTCGAGGACGCCGGTGCGGAAGTTCTCGAGCAGGACGTCGGCCTTCCGGACCATGTCCTCGAGAGCCTGGCGCCCGTCGTCGGTCTTGAGGTCCAGCGCGATCGACCGCTTGTTGCGGTTCGCCGACAGGAAGTAGGTGGATTCGCGGTCGGCGCCGACGGGCTCGACGAACGGCGGACCCCAGGCGCGGGTGTCGTCGCCACCCTTGGGGCTCTCCACCTTGATCACGTCGGCTCCGAGGTCGCCGAGCATCATCGCCGCGTGCGGGCCGGCGAGGGCGCGGGTCAGGTCGACCACCACGGTGCCGCGCAGCGGACCGGTCCTGCCCGTCGTGTTGAGTTCCAGCGACATCGTGCGCCTCCCGTGGATTGGTGACCTAGTGGCCTAGCCAATTCATTGGACCACGGCGGCCGGAACCCTGTCAACGGGTGTCAGCGCAGGTCAGCATGGGTCGCCGGAACGCACGACGACGCCGGGAAGCAGCGATGCGCCGACCTCGCGCACCGCCGCCTCCCGGCGTTCCTCAGATCGTCAGAGCCAGCCGGGCACCACGAGGACGGCCCAGGCGATGAGCGGTCCGATCGCCACCACCAGCGCGCTGTACTTGAGGATCTGCTTGTAGAACACGTCCCGGTCGATGCCCTGGGCATTGGCCAGCACCAGTGCGCCGTTGGTCGAGAACGGGCTTACGTCGACGATCGTGGAGGCGATCGCCAGTGCGACGATCACGCCGACGGCACCGACCTCGCCGGCCATCAGGAACGGGACCGCGAGCGGGATGGTGGCGCCCAGGATCGCCGTCGAGGACGCGAACGCGGACACGATGGCACCGATGTAGCAGAGCAGCAGTGCGACGAGCATCGGCGCACCCAGTGCTGCGACGCCGTTGCCGACCCACTCGACGGTGCCGGCCTCCTGCAGGACGCCGACGAAGGTCAGCACGCCACCGATGAGAAGCACCGTCGACCAACTGATCTGGTTGATCGCACCCTTCTGCGCCTTCGGCGAGGCGAGCGCCAGGATCACCGCGATCGTCATCGACACGAAGCCGACGTCCAGGTCGAGGATCAGCGAGAACACGGCCAGCGAGGCGAGGCCGACGAGGGTGAGGATCTGCTCGAAGGTGATGGCCTTGACTGCGACGGCCAGCGGCGGCGCCTTCTCCGCGGTCACGGCCTGCGAGCGGGCCTTGGTGGTGGTCGTGCCGAAGCCGCGCATGACCGTCGCCGGGGACTTGCCGCCACCCACCGCGCCGGTGTCGTCCTCGGGACGGACGTCGTCGTGGTCGTGCACGCTGCGGCCGATGAGGTCGCGCCCACCGAGGAACGTGAAGAGCAGGACGCCGATCGCGGCGTTGAAGAAGAGGCTGCCCAGGAAGAGGGTCAGCGGGCTGTTCTCGAGCCCGGCGCCGGAGGCGATGTTGTTGACGGTGACGCCGTAGATGCTGATCGGCGAGAAGCCGCCGGCCTGCGCGCCGTGCACCACCATCATGCCCATCAGCAGGGGCTTGATGTCGTACCGCGCGGCGAAGCCGAGGGCGATCGGTGCGACGATGGCGACCGCGGCGGGGCCCAGCGCGCCGATCGACGTCAGGACGCCGGTGACGCCGAACATCACCCACGGGATGAGGGCGACGCGGCCGCGGACCAGCCGGACCGCCCCTCGCACCAGCAGGTCGACGGTCCCGTTGTTCTGGGCGATCGCGAAGAGGTACGTGATACCGACCAGCGTGAGGAACAGGCTGCTCGGGAATCCGCCGATGATCTGGTCGGAGTCCATGCCGACCCAGATCGTGCCGACGAAGAACGCCGCGACGAATCCGAGGGCACCCATGTTGACGGGCAACACCGTCGCGGCGACGAACATGACGACCAGCGCCAGGATCGGGATCACTTCAACGGGCATCGTCTTCTCCAACCTGTGGTGTGGATGTGGCCAATTGGCCTAGCCACTGAGTCACTAGGAGTGAAACAGTGAACCCGGTCACTGTCAACCCTCGACTGTGTCTTCTGTCATGTTCCTGGGAACGGCTATTCTCGGTCCGAAGGCAAAGAGAGTGAGTGACTCAGTGGCTGAGCAAATTCGCCCGGTGGCTCGACCCCGGCTGTACGAGGTGATCGTCGAGCAGCTGTGCAAGCACATGGCCGACCGCGACATGCAGGCCGGCGAACGGCTGCCTCCGGAGCGTGAACTGGCCGCCCAGCTGGGTGTGAGCCGCGCGTCGCTGAGCCAGGCGCTGGTGGCGCTCGAAGTGCAGGGCATCCTGTCGGTGCGCCACGGCGACGGCGCGGTCCTGATCCGTCGACCCGTCGGCGACGCCGCGATCCGGGCGCTGCGCGAGCACGCCGATCGACTGCCCGAGGTCATCGAGGCACGCGAGGCCCTCGAGGTGAAGCTCGCCGAACTCGCCGCCGCCCGCCGCAGCGACGCCGAGATGGCCGCGATCGACGACGCGCTGGCGATCATGGAACTCGAGATCACCGGCGGCGAGCGCGGGGTATCGGGTGACGAGCACTTCCACGCCGCCATCACCGCCGCCGCACACTCCCCTCTGCTGGCACGGCTGATGGGCGAGATCGCAGAATTGGTGCGCGAGACGCGCATCGAATCGCTGTCGCAGTCCGAGCGGCCGAAGGCCTCCCTGGAGGGACACCGCCGCATCGCCGAGGCCGTACGCCGGCAGGACCCCGTCGAGGCGGGTCGCGCGATGGCCGACCACATCCGGATGGTGTCGGACGTCGCGCTGCTCCGCGCCGGGAACTGACCCACGTGCCGGCTCGACCGGTCTTCGTCCTGCACGAGCACCGGAAACCGCGGCTGCACTTCGACCTTCGGCTCGAGGAGGACGGCGTCCTGCGGTCGTGGGCGGTGCCCAAGGGACTGCCCGTCGATCCCCGGCACGACCGGCTCGCGGTGGCCGTCGACGACCACGACCTCGAGCACGCGACGTACACCGACGCCGACAAGGACATCGCGGACCACGGCTGGTGGCGGCTCGTCGACCGCACCGAGCGCCGCTTCGTCTTCGACCTGCACGGCGAGCGGGACGTGGTGCGCTACGCGCTCATTCGTACCGACCGCGACTGGCTGCTGCACCTGACGAAGGAGCAACCGGTGGCCGCCGAAGACCCAGGGCCAGCGTGAGCTCCAGAACGGTGTCCGGGTCGTCGAGACGCTTCCCATAGACCTCGCGAAGCCGGCCCAGCCGATAGCGGACCGTCTGCGGGTGGACGAACAGTTCGGCGGCGACCTCGTCGCGACTCCCCCGGTGCAGCAGCCAGGCGCGCAGTGTCTCGATCAGGTTGTCCCGCACGAGTGGTCGCATCCCGTCCAACGGCGCCAGGGCGCGGGCCCGCAGATCCGCCAGCGCCTCGGGGTCTGCGCCCAACACCAGTTCGGGCAAGTGACACTCGGTGTCGGTCACGGCGTCGTCGTCGTGCACGCGCATGGCGAGTGCCCGCTCCACCCGGCGCACCGACGACGCCGCCTGCATCCACGGTCGCGCGGGCCCGATCACGCTGCCCTGCAGCGGAAACGACGTCACGTAGGCGGCGCGGCTCGAGCCACCGACGTCCGGCACCAGCAGGAGCGACATCGGCCTGCGGTGCGGCGCGACGGCGTCCTCGGGTACCTCCAGCGTGCGCTGGTCCACCACCCTGGCCTGGCCGGCCCGCCACCCGCTCGGCACGGCGAGGGCCGTCAGCGTCCGCGGCGGCGCCCAGTCCGCCCGCTCGGCGGCGGCCGTCAGGTCATCCGCAGCCGCGGATCGAAGGAGACTGCGCACCAGCACTTCTCGCGCGCGTTGCCGTGCACGGCCCGTCCTCGCCTCCTCGTCGGCGTGGCCCGACACCGACGCCGCCGACAACCGATCCATGTAGGCGAAGATCTGCTCGGCGAACACCGCCAGCTGATCACCCGGGACGCGGTGACCCACGGCCAGCGCGCTCCACTGCCGCCACACCGTACGAGCGCCGATCCGGTAGGCGGCGAGCAGCACGTCGGATCCGCGTCCCGCACGCGCCTCACCCTGCCCGAGGGTGAAGGCTCCCGCCAGCGCCGGGTCGCGACCAGGCGAGACGTCCGGGTCGACGCCGTCGGCGACCAGGGTGACGAATACCGTCACGGTCCGCCGCACCGAGTCCTCGATCATGCGGCGCTCCACCCCGACCGTGGTGCGGTAGGCCGGCACCTCGGCGACGACGGCCGCCACGGTCGTCTCCGCCAGCGCCGGCAGACCGTCCCGGAGTGCGTCGAGCAGCGCGGCGGGCAGGCGCAGCCGCGGCGCGTGACCCGTCTCGACGGTGTGCTCGGTCGACGGTGACATGTCCCCCCGTCCTCGAGCACCCAGGATACGAACCGCGGCTCGCTCCGCAGGCGTTTCAGACGGTTCGGGTCCCTAGGCCACGAATTCGTCGAGCCGCGCCGCCGACACGGCCGCGGCGGTCGGCAGCGCCACGGACACGTCGGAGACGTTCATGACTCCCAGCGTGCCGAGGTTGGCGTAGGCGACCGACGAACCGGTGATCTGCAGGGTGAGCGACTGGCCCGGCGCGAGCGTGTGCGCGACGTGTTCCATCGCGACGGTCACCGTGTGACTCCCGCCGTCCAGGGTGATCGGCACGGGCGTCACCAGGTTGCCCAGGACGAGCCCGGTCTGGTCGTCGACGAGCTGCGCGTACACGAAGCGGCTGGTGCCGACGCCCGAGTAGGTGAAGGTGAGCGCAGGCGCGCCGACCAGCTGGACCGTCGTCGCGGGTGCCGGGATCGGCACGTCGATCGCGGTGTCGGCTCGCGACGCCAGCGCCAGGGACAGCGGCAACGGCACGATGTCCTGCGGTCCGGATCCACCGATGGGCAGGAGCGGCAGCACTCCCCCGGCCCCCGAGACGGTCAGCGGCGCAACGTAGAAGGCGGGATCGGACGGCAGGACGTCCGACGAGAAGTTCTGGCCGTACTGGTTCACCCATTCGAACGTCGCGCCGGTGTCGGCGTCCTCGTTGCCCTTCACGTACCGGTCGAGCCACGCCATCGTGCGGTCGGCGATCAGCGCGCCGTCGTTGAGGCTCGTCAGGCAGGCGCCGTGGCCGCCGCAGAACCAGATCATCTTGACCGGAACGCCGTTCGCCTCGAGCAGCTGGGCGTTGACGACGGCCTGTCGGAGCGGGAACAGCGGGTCGACGGTGCCCTGGATCAGCAGGGTGGGTGCGGTGATGTCGCCGACCAGCAGGCCCGGGCCGCTGCTCGCGAGCACTGCCTGCTGCTCCGGCGTGAGCACGCCCAGCAGGCTGCCGGTGACGGTGCCGGCATAGATGTCCGGTATGGCCCGGACGCCCGAGGTCAGCAGGTCGAGGGTCAGCAGCAGTGAGTACGCCGTCTTGAACGCCTGATTCGGGTACAGCGAGTCCAGCAGGGAGTTCCACGTGATCGACGGCGCTATCGCGTCGACGCGCTGGTCGATCGCGGCGGTGATCAGCTGGATGCCGCCGCCGTAGGAGCCGCCCACCATGCCGAGCCGTGGGTCACCGGCAGCGTCGAGCACAGCCTCCGGACGCGACGCCACCCAGTCGACGATCGCCTTGGCATCCAGACCCTCGAACAGCGGATTGTTCAGGTGCAGAACGCCTCCCGACGCTCCCACGCCGCGTGGGTCCCACGTGACGACGTTGTAGCCGTCGGCTCGCAGCGGCGCGATGCCGGGCACCCCGTACTGGTTACTCCACGACGAGGTGGGATTGGTGTCGCCGGGGTCGGCGAAGCCCGGGCCGAGCAGCAGGGTGGGCGCGGTGATTCCGGCCGGAAGCCCGAGCGCGGGAAAGAAGTTGGTGCTGATCGAGGTGCCGTCGAACGAGACGATCCGCGTGGTGAACGCGATCGGTGCCCCGCCCGGTGCCAGGGCGGCGACGTCGACCTCGATGGGCACCACCACCGCGTAGCCGATGAGCGGTTGCAGGGCGGTGCCCAGGATCGGGATCTGGCGGAGCAGCGCGACGATCGGCTGCACGATCGAACTCGCCAGCGGCACCTGCTCGAGCGCGGCGATCAGCGCGGTGCGCTCGGCGACCTGGATCGAGAACCGCTCGACGCCGCGGGTCGTAACGATGCTCCCGTCGGGTAGGAACGTGAAGTTGCCCGCGGCGTCCAGGGTGAGCTTGCCGCCTGCGCTCGGAGCCCCGATCGGGGAGTAGGTCAGCGGGTTGCCTCCGCCCGTCGCGTTGACGCTGCCGGTGACCACCCCGTCGACGAGGCCGACTACGGGGTCGACGGTGATGGGGGCATCGGCCAGTTCCCGACGCGCCGCGCCGGCCAGCATCCAGTCGACGGGTGAGTCCGGTGGCGCCGTCGGGTGCTCGACGGCGTCGGAGTCCTGCTCCTGGGGCGCCGGCGCCGACATCAGCCGCATCGGCGCGGCGGAGTCCTGTGGTTCGTCGTCCCGGGGCGAGGTCGGCTCGGTGTCCGCGGGCTCCTGCTCCTTGGTGTCCTGCTCCTCGTCGTCGTGCACGGTGTCCCAAGCGGACGACGGCGTGCGACCGTTCCCCACGGTCGTGACGTTGCCCTCGGTCGTGGGCCGACGCTTCGGCGACGAGTCGGGGTCCGATCCGGGTTCGACGTTCGGTTCGGCCTTCGGGTCTTGGCTCCGGTCCTGGCTCGGGTCGGACGCCGGCCCGGTGTTCGGACCCGGCGACGACGACGTCGACTCCGACGACTCCGACTGCTCCGATGCGGGTTCGGCCGACGCCACCCCCGGAAGGGCTGCGACGGCCGCCCCGACGCCCAGGGCCACCGCTAATCCCGCGACCCGACCTACGTATGCCCCAGCGTTCATGGCTTCCCCTGACGAATGATGCCGTCGCCGAACGCAATCGGTGACGGACGTGAGCGTCGCCACGGGCCGGGATCCATTATTGACGGTTGCGGCTAATGGCAGGACGGCTCATTATTGCGCCGCCGAACGGGAGCATTCTTGACTCGAACGGGTGAAGATTCGGACGGTTTTTGTTCTGTGGTGACAACGGCGCAGGGCGTGGACTACCCGATTCTCCTGCGGGGAGCCGCGGAGCGGGGCGGACGCGCCCGCATGTGATCGCGGGCGCGACCCATCATGTCGCCGAGAGTGCGCACGTCACGGTCGGAGAGCGCGTCGAAGAGCATGTCGCGGACGACGTCCACGTGGCCGGGAAGCACGTCGGCGACACGTGTGCGACCCGCCTCGGTGATCTGAACGACGGTGGCACGCTGATCGTCGGGGCTCGGGTGGCGGCTGATCAACCCGTCCCTCTCCAGCAGTCCGGCCTGGTGGGTTAGACCGGAACGGCTGTAGACCACCCCATCGGCGAGATCGGTCATGGTGAGCGACTGGCCTTGCGCGTCAGCAAGTTTCGCGAGGATCTCGAACTGCACGTAGCTCAGCCCGCCCTCGGCCTGCAGCTGCCGGCGCACCGCGTACTGCAGCAGACTGACCGCCTCCGTCAGGGCGAAGTAGGTTCGCATCTGCTGGGCATCGAGCGCGGGGGCCATGTCGGGAGCCTAGTGCTTCGGCGTCGAAGCACCAGGCTCACGACCCTTGGCGTCGGCTACTCGACCACGGGGACGAGCACGGTCTTGCCGTGCAGGCGACCGGCATCGGATGCCTCGTGCACGGCCGCTGCCCGATCGATCGGGAGGCGCTCGGCCACGTCGACGTCCAACTCCCCGTCGTCCACGCGACGGACGAGTTCGGCGAGCTGCGCGGCGTCACTCCGGACGAAGATCCGTTGCGAGCGGACCCCGCGGCCCGGCTCCGTCGGCCCGAAGGCCATGGTGCCGACGTGAATGCCGCCGTCGGCGACGAGCCCGATGAGCGCCTCGGTGTCCCCGTCGGTGGTGACGACCAGGTTGAGGACGACGTCGAACGGCGCGCCCTCCACCGCGAGCGGCCTCGTGTCGAAGTCGACGTAGTCGACCACCCGGTCGGCACCGTATCGCCGCAGCCGGTCGACGTCACGCGACTTCGCCGTCGCCGTGACGACGGCGCCCGCCCGCGCGGCCAGCTGGACGGCGTATCCACCGACGGCGCCCCCGGCGCCGTTGACGAAGACCCTCTTCCCGGCGGTCACGTCGGCGATCTCGAACAGGGACTGCCAGGCCGTGAGTCCCACCACCGGCAGCGCGGCGGCATCGCCCAGGTCCAGCGACCGCGGTGCGGACGCGAGCGACCCGGCCGGCGCGAGTGCGAATTCCGCGGCGGCGCCGTCGGCGTCGAGCGGCAGCATCGCGATCACCGGATCACCGACCTGCCACCCGCGAACGCCATCGCCCAGTTCGGCGATCGTGCCGGCGACGTCGACGCCCGGAACGTGCGGGAACGAGATCGAGTACACCTCGGCCAGGTAGCCGCCGCGGATTCCCGCGTCCACCGGGTTGAACGAGGTGGCCGCCACCTCGATCAGGACCTCTCCCGGACCGGGAGCCGGTCGCGGTGCGTCGCCGTACGCCAGGACATCGGCGTCGCCGTAGCGGTGGTAGTAGAGAGCCTTCATGATCGTCCTCCTTCGTCAATTGCTTCGATGTCGAAGCGATAGTCTCCACAACCCGCTTCGATGTCGAAGCATTCCCCGAGCCGCCGTCGGCGCCTGCCGATAGGCTTCCCCGGTCGTCCGACGCGGAAGGGGCCGCAGTGTCCAGGCAGAACAGCGAGCGGCCGCCAGCGCCCACCACGATCGAGGTGCGTGGCGCGTGCGTGCACAACCTCGCGCACGTCGACGTCGACGTGCCGCTGAACCAGATGGTCGCCATCGCAGGGGTTTCCGGCTCGGGCAAGTCGTCGCTGGCGATGGGTGTCCTCTACGCGGAGGGGTCCCGCCGCTACGTCGAGGCACTGTCCACCTACACCCGCCGCAGGATGTCGCACGCCACCAAGGCCACCGTCGACAGCGTCCGGCACGTGCCCGCCGCCCTGGCCCTGCGGCAGCGGCCGGGCGTCCCCGGCGCGCGCAGCACCTTCGGCACCTCGACCGAACTCCTCAACGTCCTGCGCCTGCTGTTCTCCCGCCTGTCCGAACACGTCTGTCCCAACGGGCACCGCCAGGAACCGACCATCGACGTCGCCGCCGGCCTGGACCTCACCTGTCCGGTCTGCGGAGTCACGTTCACCCCGCCGGGCGCCGAGGCACTCGCCTTCAATTCCGACGGCGCGTGCCCGACCTGCGGCGGCCTGGGGGTCGTGCGGGAGATCGACGACGCACTGCTGGTCCCCGACCCCTCCCGCACGATCGCCGACGGCGCGGTGGCCCCGTGGAAGATGATGGGCCTCACCGTGATGCCGCAGATGGTCGGCGAACTCGGCGTGCGCACCGACGTGCCCTACCGCGATCTCACCGACGACGAGCGGAACGTCGTCCTGCACGGCCCCGCCGAGAAGCACCGCATCACGGTGCCGTCCAAGAGCGGGAAGCTGTTCGAGGTCAACTTCACGTACCGCAACGCCCGCCTCGCCGTGCAGGAGGCGCTCGACAAGGCCGCCAGCGAAGGCGGCCTCACCCGGGTCAACAAGTTCATCCACACCGCCACCTGCCCGACGTGTGACGGCACCCGGTTGAGCGATCGTGCGCTCGCGCCGCGGGTCACCGGCATCAACCTGGCCGAGGCGACCGCGAAGACGCTCGACGACGTGATCACCTGGGCGCCAACGGTGGTCGGCACCCTGCCCGCCGACATGCGGTCGATGGCCACCGCGATCGTCACGCAACTGCTCGAGATGGCGGAGCGGCTCGTCGAACTCGGCCTCGGGTACCTCGGGCTGGACCGGCCCGGTTCCACCCTCTCCACCGGAGAGCGGCAACGAGTGGCGCTCTCCCGGGCCGTCCGCAACCAGACCACCGGGGTCCTCTATGTCCTCGACGAACCGTCCATCGGCCTGCACCCGTCCAACATCGACGGCCTCAACGGCGTCATCCGCGACCTGCTGCGCGACGGGAACTCCGTCGTGCTGGTCGACCACGACGTGCAGGTGCTCCGCGAGTCCGACTGGTTCATCGAGATCGGCCCGGGCTCGGGCAGCGAGGGCGGCACCGTGCTCGCCGAGGGCACCCTCGACGACCTGGTGGGCAATCCGTCGTCACTGATCGCCGGGTTCCTCGACGGCACCGAACCGATCCGCGTGCGCGACACCGTCTCGTCGCCAACGGTGTTCGACCACGGCACGATTCGCCTCGTGACGCACCCGCTGCACACCGTGCACGCGCTCGACGTCGACATCCCGAAGGGCCGGCTCACCGCGGTCACCGGGGTGTCCGGGTCCGGCAAGACCACCCTGGTGCTGGAGAGCCTGGTGCCGGCACTGCAGGCCACCGCCGCGGGTGACCCGCTGCCGGCGCACGTCGCGTCGGTCGAGCCGTCGGGAATCGAGCGGGTCAACGTCGTCGACGCCACGCCGATCGGCACCAACGTGCGATCCACCGTCGCCACCTACAGCGGCATTCTCGACGACCTCCGCCGCGTCTACGCGGACCTCGACGATTCGCGGCGCCACGGCCTCACCGCCTCGGACTTCTCCTACAACACCGGCTCGCTGCGGTGTCCGCGCTGCGAGGGCACCGGGCAGATCTCGCTCGACGTCCAGTTCCTCCCCGACGTCGACATCCCCTGCCCCGACTGCGACGGCAGCCGCTATGCCCCTGCAGCCCAAGCGTTCCGACGCGAGGCCGACGGCGGGCTCGCGCTGCCCGAACTCCTCGCGCTCACGGTGAAGCAGGCCATGGAGGTCACCGCCGATCTGCCCAAGGTGCACCGGAAGTTGCAGACCCTGATCGACCTCGGGCTGGGATACCTGACGCTGGGCGAGGACACCCCGGCGCTGTCGGGCGGCGAGGCCCAACGGCTCAAGCTCGCAACCGAACTCGGCCGCAAGCAGTCCGACGCACTGTTCGTCCTCGACGAGCCCAGCGTCGGGCTGCACCCCCTCGACGTCCGCGTGCTGCTCGGCGTCATCGACCGACTCGGCGCGAAGGGCGCGACCGTCGTGGTCATCGAGCACGACCTCGACATGATCGCCAACGCGGACTTCGTCGTGGACATGGGTCCCGGTGGCGGCGCGGCGGGCGGGACGATCGTCGCGACCGGTACGCCGGAGGAGATCGCCCAGTCGCCGGACAGCGTGACGGGGCGGTACCTCGGGTAGGTGGGTCGTTGACGGGCAGTCGATCGATCGTGATGACGACCTTTCCTGCCGTGGCCTCACCGCTCTCGGTTGCCCGTGAAGCACGTCGATCTCGAGGTAGCGCGCCCGACTAGACTTCCTGACCCATGGCCTACCTCCTCCAGTTGGACTCGTCCGCCAACCTCAGCTCGTCGGCAACGCGTCGGCTGACCGCGGAAGCCGCCGAGCGGTGGGCCCTGGTGGGTCCGGACCGCGAGATCCGTCGGCGAGATCTGCATACCGATCCACTGCCGCACTTGCCCACGAATGCGCTGCACTTCATCGCTTCTCGTCGTCCGGAGGACTCGGTCGCGCCGTCGGCGGAGGCCCAGCGGTTGCAGGACGAGCTGCTCGACGAGTTGGCGGGCGCCGCAGGGGTACTGATCGGCTCCCCGATGTACAACTTCTCGATGCCGTCGACGCTCAAGACCTGGCTCGACTACGTGCACGTCATCGGCGCCAACTCACCCGTCGGCGAAGGCATCGACCCGCTGCGGTCCAAACCCGTGACCGTGGTGTCCGCGCGCGCCACTCCGACGGGGGCGGACCCGCGGACCGACTTCGTCCTTGGCCCGTTCTTCGAGATCCTTGGCGGCTTCATGAGCATGGACGTTCAGGGGTTCGTCGTGCACACCGAGCCGTCTGCGGCCCCGGGAGACTTTCACCGGCCCTACGACGCCGTCCGCGCCGAGGTGCTCGCCAGCATCGTTCGCTGACCGACACCACCGAGGCTGGAGGCCACTCGATACCGGCCTCCACTCAGGACGGCTTGCGCCGACCCCCTCCCGGCAGCCGGTCGACGAACCGACCGAGGCGGACGACCGTGGTGTCCAGCGGGTCGACGATCTCGGTGAGTCGCTTCAGCGTCGGCAGGATGGCCATGAGTTCGTCGATGCCCGTCGCCAACTTCTCGGCGTGATCGTCGATACCCTGTGCCGCGGTGCTGAGACCGGCGATCTTCTCGGCGTTTCGATTGATGCCGGCCGCGCTGCTGCCCAACTCGGACAGGCTGCTCGCGATGATCTCCGCCGCCCGTCGAAGCTCGGCGATGTCGTCCAGCGTCGAACCGGCACGATCGACAAGCGCCGCCAACGCCATCGCGCGACTCGCAGTCCGGCGCACGGTGGTCTCGGTCCAACGGAGCACGTCGAGGACACCGGGACTGACGTCCACCTGCGGCGCCCCATAGCCAGTGAGCTGCATGCGTCGATTGTGCCTCTTCGAGATTCACGCCGTGGCGCCCTCCACCGATCTCTGGCAACACCGGTGCAGTCTCCGACGCAGCGCCGAGGCGGATGGTGCTGCGATTGCTGGACTTTGGACCGCGCGTACGCGGAGTCGACGTCAGTTTCGCGACCGAGCCCATGCAGGGAGCACCCATCGATGAGAAACGGCCCCCGGAGCATCTCCGGGGGCCGTTCCACCTAGTAGCGGGGACAGGATTCGAACCTGCGACCTCTGGGTTATGAGCCCAGCGAGCTACCGAGCTGCTCCACCCCGCGTCGGGTAAACGAAAGGTTACCGAAGGCCTTGGGGTAACACCAAATCGGCTGCTCAGGCCAGGATGCCGGCCGGATCGTGCCGTGCCGCCAACTCCTCCAGGCGGTGCAGGGTGTCCTCGTCGTAGCACTTGGCGAGCCGCCCGGGGTCGCGTGACGGCGCGAAATTGGGCAGCTGACCACCGGTGGAGCAGAACCGCAGAGCCGATACGAGTGCCGCCGCGTGCGGGGCCACCGCCTCGGCCACGGGCGGGGCGGGCACGCCGATCGTGGACAGCGAGTAGGCCGCCTTGCGATGGCAGAACGCGCTGGGGTGACGAGCATCACGCGCGAGGGCACCACCGAGCAGACGCAACTCCACGATCGCCTGCGGCGAGCACGAATCCGGACCCGCGGCGGCAAGGATCACGTCGACGGCCTCCACCGGCAGATCGGCGAGCAGCGCGTGGTCCTCGTGCACCGGCATCGGGTCCACGGGATCGGCGTGCACCGCGCCGATCGCGGAGTACGGATACACCCCGACGTGTCGAGGATCGGCGTGGCGGCCTCGCGCATCGGCGCCAGCGTCGACGCGCCGGTCGCGAGATCGCCGACGGCGACGTAGCGCACAGCCACCGTCATGCGGCCCGCCAGCGGCTCGGGCACACCCGGCAGGGGCGGCAGCTGCAAGATCGCGACCGACGTGGTGACGGACTCGGGCAGACCACCACTCCATGCACGCCACGCCCGCACCACCGCCTCGGCGTCACGCCCGTCGAAGTACAGTGCGCCACCGTAGAACTCGGCGATCGGCAGCAGATCGAACTCCACGGAGACCACGATGCCCAACATCGACTTGCCGCCCCGCAGACCCCAGAACAGGTCGGCGTGCTCGTCGGGGGTCACCCGCAACACCTCCCCTCGCGCAGTGACGAGGTCGAATGCCCGCACGTGGTCCGACGACAGACCCGTCGTACGCACGAGCGGGCCGATGCCGCCGCCCGTCAGGTAGCCGACCACCCCGACGCCCGGCGCGGACCCGCACGGCGGCGCCAGGCCCTGCGGTGCGGCGGCGTCGAGCACCTGCTGCCACGCGACGCCCGCCCCCACCCGCGCGGTGCGGTTCACGACGTCGATCAGGCAGCCCGACAGTCCGGCCGTCAGCACCAGGATCGTGTCACCATCGACGCCGACCGCCCCGTGTCCGGTGGCCTGCACGGCCACGCGCAGGCCGCGTTCGGTCGCGAAACGCGTCACGGCCGCGACGTCGGCCGCCGAGGTCGCGAACACCACCGCCGCCGGCTCCGTGGGGACCGCGAGGTTCCACGGCGTCGCCCGCTGGTACACGCGCTCCCCCGGTAGCGCGACCGGGCCGGCGACGACGTCGCGCAGGCCGCTGATGGTGTCCAGATCGTGGGTCGCGGACATGGATGGTCTCCTCTCGTCGAGTGGTCGACGGAAGGATCGATCAGAGCACTTGGCATCCACTTGGCGAGACGACGATGCCCCCGATCCGTGGGACCGGGGGCATCGTCGTCGCTCAGGCCCTAGTTGGCGTCGCGGTATCTCGCCATCGCATCGTCCAGACGTTGCAGCGCCTCGCCGTACTCGGCGAAGTTACCGCTCTGCTGAGCCGACTGGATGGTGTCGAGCGCGGAGTTGACCTCCTGCAGCGCCGCGGCCTTCGCCTGCGACAGCTGCACGGGACCACCCGGCGGGATCGCTGCCGGGGTGGGAACCTCCGGCGCACGGCCCTGAGCCGGTGGCGGCGACGCCGGCGGGGTGACGCTGCCCTGCTGGGGCTGCGCCGCCGGGGGTGCCGCGTTGCCCGACTGGCCCACGGTGGGCGCAGGTCCGGTGGCGGTGGCTCCGGCACCCGGCCCGAACAACTCGTCGAGCGCATCGCGGACCGTCGGCCCGTAACCCACCCTGTCGTTGTAGAGCATCGCGACGCGGATCAGACGCGGGTAGGACGACGCGGCGTCACTGGCGCCCGGCGACGCATACACCGGTGCCACGTAGAGCAGACCGCCGTTGCTGACCGGCAGCGTCAGCAGGTTGCCCCACCTGATCCGGTTCTGGTTGTCGCGGCCGATGACGCCGAGGTCCTGACTGACCGCGGTGTCGGTACTGATCGCGTTGAACGCCAGCTTCGGTCCGTTCACCTGACCAGGGATGGTCAGCACGGTGATCCTGCCGTACGTCTCAGGGTCCGAACTGGCACTGATGTACGCCGCCAGGAAGTCTCGCCGGAACCGGTTCATCGCACTGGTCAGCTGGAACGACGCCGAATCGTCGTTCTGCGCAATGTCCTTCGCGACGATGTAGTACGGCGGCTGGTAGCTGCTGGCCGTCGGGTTCGGGTCGAGCGGCACGTCCCAGAAGTCCGACGTCGAGAAGAACGTCACCGGGTCGTTGACGTGGTACTTGGCGAGCAGTGCACGCTGCACCTTGAACAGGTCCTCGGGGTAGCGCAGGTGCTCCTGCAGCTCCGGGCTGATCTCGCTCTTCGGCTTCACGGTGCCGGGGAAGACCGACATCCAGGCCTTGAGCACCGGGTCGTTCTCGTCCTGCGCGTACAGCGTGACGGTGCCGTCGTAGGCGTCGACGGTGGCCTTCACCGAGTTGCGGATGTAGGACACCTGCTTGTCCGGCGCGAGGCGGTTGAGCGCCACCTCGTTGGAGTCGGCGGTCGCCGACGACAGCGACGTCAGCTCGGAGTACGGGTAGTTGTCGAGCGTGGTGTAACCGTCGACGATCCACACGATGCGCTTGTTCACGATCGCCGGGTAGGCGCCGTTGTCGGTGGTGAGCCACGGCGCGACCGCGCTCACCCGGTCGGCGGGATCGCGGTTGAACAGGATCTTGCTGTTCTCGCCGATGGCCGTGTTGTTGAACAGGAAGTTGCGCTCGGCGTACTTCGCCGCGAACACGCTGCGGGACAACCAGTTGCTGAGCGGAACGCCGCCCGTGCCCGCGTAGGTGTAGTTCTTGGTCTCGGTGTTGGTCTCGACGTCGTACTCGCGGTCCTCGCCGTTGCGACCGACGATCGCGTAGTCCTCGGCCGTGTTCGCGATGACCGGGCCGTAGTAGATGCGCGGCTGGTCCAGCGGCGCCGGTCCCGGCGACACCACCTCGCCGTTGGCACCGACCACGCTGGCCAGGAACTCGGGGTAGCCGCCGTTCTGGTTCGGGTCGTTGGCGACGCCGCGGACCGTGTTGGCCGGCGAGGCGATGAACCCGTTGCCGTGGGTGTAGACGGTGTGCCGGTTGATCCAGTCGCGCTGGTTGTCGATCAGGCGGTCGGGGTTGAGTTCGCGCGCGGCGACCACGTAGTCGCGCAGGCGTCCATCAGGCCCGTTGTAGCGGTCGATCGACAGCTGGTCGGGGAAGAAGTAGAAGTTCTTGCCCTGCTGGAACTGCGTGAAGGCGGGCCCGACGATGGTCGGATCGAGCAGCCGGATGTTGGACGTGGTGGCCCGGTCGGCCGCCACCTGCTGGGCCGTCGCCTGGGAGTTGCCGCTGTAGTCGCGGTACGTCACCGTCTGGTCGGTCAGGCCGTACGCCTGCCGGGTGGCGGTGATGCTCCGGCTGATGTACTCCGATTCCTTCTGCGCGGCGTTGGGCTTGACGCTGAACTGCTCGACGATCAGCGGCCAGCCGGCGCCGATGATGAGCGACGACAGCAGGAGCAGCACGACGCCGATCGCGGGGATCCGCAGGTCGCGCAGGAAGATCGCGGAGAAGACGGCCGCGGCGCAGATGACCGCGATGGCCAGCATGATCAGCTTGGCGGGCAGCACCGCGTTGATGTCGGTGAAGCCGGCGCCGGTGAACGGCTTGCCGCCGCGGGTGTTGCTGAGCAGTTCGTAGCGGTCGAGCCAGTAGGCGAACGCCTTCAGCAGGATCAGCGTGCCGCCCAGTGCGATCAGCTGGATGCGTGCGGCCTTGCTCAGCGCGCCGGTGCGCCCGGCCAGCCGGATCCCACCAAACAGGTAGTGGCCCAGCAGGTTCGCGATGAACGCGAGGAACACGGCCACGAAGAGGTAGCTCAGTACCAGCCGGTAGAACGGCAGGTCGAATGCGTAGAAGCCGAGGTCCATGCCGAACTGCGGGTCGGCCACGCCGAACTCGCCGCCGTTGAGGAACAGCTGCACGCGCACCCAGTAGGTCTGGGCGACGATGCCGGCCAGCAGGCCGATGAACGCGGGCACGCCGATGGTGAACAGCTTCATCCGCGACATCACGGCGGTGCGGTAGCGCGCCACCGGGTCGTTCGGGCCGACCGACGGGACGAAGACCGGCCGGGTGCGGTAGGCCAGCGTCAGCGCCCCGAACACGACGGCGCCGATCACCAGCGCGGCCACCAGGAAGACGACGAGGCGCGTGGTGAGGACGGTGGTGAACACCGAGCGGTAACCCAGTTCGCCGAACCACAACCAGTCGACGTAGGTGTCGACGAACCGTGGGCCGATCAACAACAGCAGGACGAAGGTCAGCGCGATGCCGACCAGGATCCGGTTACGTCGCGTCAGCTTCGGCATTCTTGCCGCAGGCCGCATCCCCACTCGTCAACTCCACTCTCGGGTGCCAGTGCACTGGCAGATCGGTCGCGCGACCTCCGGGGAGAGCACGCGGCGTGACCCAACCTTACGCAAAGGCTGCGAAGGGAGTTCTCAGCAAGTGGGAGCTTCGCCACCGGCGGAATACGACTTCAGCGACTCCACGGCGTCGGTGAGGGTGTTCACCTTGATCATCCGCAGATCGTCGTCCTCGGCGGTCTTCGCCTCGGCGCAGTTCTCGGCGGGCACCATGAACACCGTCGCGCCCGCCTCCTGCGCCGCGTACATCTTGTGGGTGATGCCGCCGATCGGGCCGACCTTGCCGTCCGCGGTGATGGTGCCGGTGCCCGCGACGAACTTGCCGCCGTTGAGATCGCCGGTGGACAGCTTGTCGACGACGGCGAGGCTGAACATCAGCCCGGCGGACGGGCCGCCGATGTTGGCCAGGTTGAAGTCGATGGTGAAGTCGACCCACGGGGCGTCCCGCACGCCGACGCCGAGGAACCCGTAGTCGCGGTCCGGGTTGTCGCCGAGGGTGACCGTCGTCGTCCCGAGGTCGCCGCCCTTGCGGCGGTAGTCGATGACGATCCGGTCGCCCGGCTTGGTGGCCTTGAGCAGCCCGGTGAACTCGTCGAGGGTGGCGACCGGCTTGTCGTTCACCATGTCGATGGCGTCGCCGACCTCGAGCTTGCCCGCCGACGGACCCGGCTCGGTGACCGATTCGACGGTGACCGCCACCGGGTACTTCAGGTAGGACAGCGCGGCGTACTCGGCGTTGTCCTCCGAACTCTGGAAGTCCTTGGTGTTGCCCTCGTCGATCTCGTCCTTGGACTTGTCGGGCGGATACACCAGCGCGCGGGGCACCAGCTGGTCGCGACCGGAGAGCCACAGCAGCATCGCCTGACCCAGCGAGATGCCGTCGCTCTGCGACACCGTCGTCATGTTCAGGTGGCCCGACGTCTTCTGCACCTCGGTGCCCTCGATGTCGACGACCTGCTTGCCCTCGACCTCGCCGAGGGTGTCGAAGGTGGGGCCCGGTCCGAGCGCGACGAACGGCACGGGGACCGCCGACAGCAGCAAGCCGAACGCCACGATGGGCACCAACGCCACCAGAACGGTCACTAGCCGCCTGTTCAACCCGCCATTCACGCTGCCCACACTAGGGCTCGCCGGGACCGGACCCTCGCCGCACGGCCTCGGAGTTCACTGTCGGCGTGACCCGCGAGCCCGCGCCGAGCCGCCATGGTGGGTACCGTTGACGTCATGTCTGACCTGCCGTTCGGCTTCAACTCGGGTGACGACCCCGACCCCGACAAGCGCAAGAAGGATCGCGACCCGAACAGCCCGCAGGATCCGTTCGGTTTCGGCGGCGCGGGATTCGACATGGGCGACCTCGGTCAGATCTTCTCCAAGCTCGGCGAGATGTTCAGCGGCGCAGGCAACGTCATGGGCAGCGGCGCGCAGTCCGGCCCGGTGAACTACGACCTGGCCCGCCAGCTCGCGTCCAACTCGATCGGCTTCGTCAAGCCCATCCCCGAGCAGACCAGCACCGCGATCTCCGACGCGGTCCGGCTCGCCGAGACCTGGCTCGACGGAGTCACCCCGCTGCCCGCGGGCACCACGAAGTCGGTGGCCTGGACGCCGAGCGACTGGATCGACAACACCCTCGGCACGTGGAAGCGGCTGTGCGACCCGGTCGCCGAGCAGATCTCGGCGGTCTGGACCCAGACCCTGCCCGAGGAGGCCAGGGCCATGGCCGGGCCCCTGCTGGCGATGATGTCCCAGATGGGCGGCATGGCGTTCGGCTCGCAGCTCGGGCAGGCCCTCGGCACGCTGTCCAAGGAGGTCCTGACGTCCACCGACATCGGGCTGCCGCTGGGCCCCAAGGGCGTTGCCGCTCTGATGCCCGACGCCATCGAGGCGCTCGCCGAGGGACTCGAGCAGCCCCGCAGCGAGATCATGACCTTCCTCGCCGCACGCGAGGCCGCCCACCACCGGCTGTTCAGTCACGTGCCGTGGCTGTCGAGCCAGCTGCTCAGCGCCGTCGAGGCGTTCGCGAAGGGCATGAAGGTCGACACCACCGGCATCGAGGACCTCGCCCGCGGGATCGACCCCTCCGCGCTGACCGACCCCTCGAAGATGGAGGAGCTGCTCAGCCAGGGCATGTTCGAGCCCAAGGCCTCCCCCGAGCAGGTCGTCGCGCTCGAACGCCTCGAGACGCTGCTCGCGCTCATCGAGGGCTGGGTGCAGACCGTGGTCACCGCGGCGCTGGGCGACCGGATCCCGGGCACCTCCGCGCTCAGCGAGACGCTGCGCCGCCGGCGCGCCACCGGCGGTCCCGCCGAGCAGACCTTCGCCACCCTCGTCGGCCTCGAGCTGCGGCCCCGCAAACTGCGGGAGGCCGCCGCGCTGTGGGAGAAGCTCACCGAGGCCGTGGGCGCCGACGCCCGCGACGGCGTGTGGCAGCACCCCGACCTGCTGCCCGGCGCCGACGACCTCGACGAGCCCGCCGGGTTCATCGACCGCGTCCTCGGCGGCGACACCAGCGGGATCGACCAGGCGATCGCCGACCTCGAGAAGGACTTCCAGGGCACCGACGGCGACACCGAGCCGCCCGCCGACCCGCCTGTGGATCCCCCTGTGGACAAGTAAAGCGGACCGACCGCCGACCGTGATTGAGTCGGCTGGTGCTGCGCTACACGCTGGACCCGGCGATGCCGGTCCTCATGCGACCCGACCACACCGTGCAGGTGGGATGGGATCCGCGCCGGGCGATCCTGGTGCGACCACCCGCCGGGCTCACGGCCGCCGCGCTGGCCGACGTGCTCCGTGAGATGCAGTCCGGCATCACCTTCGCCGACCTCGTGTCGCTGGCCCTCAACCGCGGCGCCGACGACGCCGACGACGTGGCCGACCTGCTCGCGTCGCTCACCCGCGCCAAGGTGGTCGGCGCCGCCGCACCGCACGTCCGGTCGGCGTCGGTGCGCATCCACGGCCGCGGGCCGCTGTCGGACCTACTGGCCGGCGCGCTGCGCTGCTCCGGAACCCGCGTGCGGCACAGCAGCTTCAGCCACGCGGGCGTCCGGTCGGACAGCACCGACCTCGTCGTTCTCACCGACTACCTGGCCACCGATCCGCAAGTACGTCGAGACCTGCACGACGCCAAGGTGCCCCACCTCGCGGTGCGGGTGCGCGACGGCACCGGCCTGATCGGCCCGCTCGTCCTGCCGGGGCGCACCAGCTGCCTGCGGTGTGCCGACCTGCACCGCAGCGACCGCGACGAGGCCTGGCCCGCCGTCGCCGCCCAGCTACGTCACGCGGTCGGCACCGCGGACCGCGCGACGGTGCTCGCCACCGCCGCGCTGGCGCTGCACCAGGTGGACCGCGTCGTCAAGGCCGTGCGCGACACCGGCGAGGTGGGTCCGGCGGACGCACCGCCGCCGACGCTCGACACCACCCTCGAGTTCGACGTCGCCACCGGCTCGACGACCAGCAGGCGGTGGACGCGGCATCCCCGCTGCGACTGCTGAGCACCGGTGTTCCAGACGTCACAGAGGCGCTGCCAGGTGAGTCGTGGACAATGGTGGGGTGGCAGACATCAAGCGCGGCCGCGCCGCGCGCAACGTCAAGCTCGCGTCGCTTCCCGCAGGGATCGCGGGGCGCGCCGCACTGGGTCTGGGCAAACGGCTCACCGGCTCGTCGAGGGACGAAGTCAACGCCGAGTTGATGGAGAAGGCTGCCCAGCAGCTGTTCACCGTCCTCGGTGAACTCAAGGGCGGCGCGATGAAGGTCGGCCAGGCCCTGTCGGTGATGGAGGCCGCCGTCCCCGAGCAGTTCGGCGAGCCCTACCGCGAAGCCCTCACCAAACTGCAGAAGGACGCGCCGCCGCTGCCCGCCGAGAAGGTGCACAAGGTGCTCGCCGCGCAGCTCGGCACCAAGTGGCGCAGCCGGTTCACCTCGTTCGGCGACGAACCCGTCGCCTCGGCCAGCATCGGCCAGGTGCACAAGGCCGTGTGGTCCGACGGCCGCGAGGTCGCCGTCAAGATCCAGTACCCCGGCGCCGACGAGGCGCTGCGCGCCGACCTGAAGACCATGAAGCGGATGGTGTCGGTGTTCCGGCAGCTGTCGCCCGGCGCCGACGTGCAGGGCGTGGTCGACGAACTCATCGAGCGCACCGAGATGGAGCTGGACTACCGCCTGGAGGCGGACAACCAGCGCGCCTTCGCCAAGGCCTACCGCGACCACCCGCACTTCGTGGTTCCCGCGATCGTCGCGAGTGCACCCAAGGTCGTCATCGCCGAGTGGATGGAAGGCATCCCGATGGCGAAGATCATCCGCGAGGGCACCGAGGACGAGCGCGACCTGATGGGTACCCGCCTGTTCGAGCTGACCTACGACGCCCCGCGCCGGCTCGAGATGATGCACGGCGACGCGCATCCCGGGAACTTCATGCTGCTGCCCGAGGGGAAGATGGGCGTCCTCGACTTCGGCGCCGTCGCACCGCTGCCGGGCGGCATCCCCGTCGAACTCGGCCACGTCGTGCGGTACGCGATGGAGAAGGACTACGACAAGCTGCTGCCCGCGATGGAGAAGGTCGGCTTCATCCAGCGCGGCGAGAAGGTCTCCGCGCGGGAAGTCGACGACATGCTGCGCCAGTACGTCGAGCCCCTCGAGGTCGACGTCTTCCACTACTCA
The DNA here is from genome assembly GCF_056679845.1 of Mycobacterium sp. PTI7. Classification (NCBI taxonomy): domain Bacteria; kingdom Bacillati; phylum Actinomycetota; class Actinomycetes; order Mycobacteriales; family Mycobacteriaceae; genus Mycobacterium; species Mycobacterium sp. PTI7. The sequence goes on along the minus strand of NZ_CM155252.1, from coordinate 598,676 downwards.
CGCAAGTGGTTGCAGAAGATGGCCGCCCGCAACATGGACCTCTCGGTCGATCAGATCAAGGCCGCGCGGCAGATGGACATCCCCGCGCGGCTCGCGATACCCATGCGCGTCATCGCCTCGAACGTCGCGATCTCCTGCCAGCTCGACGCGCACATCCCCACCAAAGCGCTTGCCACCGAACTGATCCCGGGCTTCGCGCCCGAGGGCTAGCGCCGAACGCACGACATGCCGCCCGACGCGACGTCGGGCGGCATCTCGCTCATGCGGCCGCAGGACTGGCCTGCGGGTTCTTCCTCGGGCGACCACGGGGACGCTTGCGGGCGACCACGGTTCCGCGGTCGAGGATCTCGCCGCCCCAAACACCCCACGGCTCTTCGCGTTCCAGAGCCGACTCCAGGCACTCACGCCTGATGGGGCAGTCCGCGCACAGCGCCTTGGCCTGCTCCAGGTCGTTGGGGCTCTCGGCGAACCACAGGTCGGGTTCTCCGTGACATGGCACCGTCAGCCTCTCGCGGCATGTCCGGTCCGACATGACTCTCCTGCTTCCTGGTCGTAGTTCTCGAATCATCTGTCTCAGATGGATCCTTCGACCAGTCGTCTTCGGGTCTGCCGAAAACTATGGCCACGGATCCGGTCTCGGGTCCGTGGCCATCAGGCATGTCGTGGGCTTCCTAGCTGGAGCCCCGATTCACGGACGCGGGAGCCGCCGTAGCGGCGCGGCGCTTGCGCATGGACGCGGGCGCGGCGACGGCGTGGGCCGACGCGGCGGCATGGGCGGTGACGGGGGTTGCCCAGGACGCGCCGAGGACGCCGACGGGAATGACTACGCCGTTGAACGGATTGCTGATCATCTCGCGACCTCCTCTCGATGTACGTGTGCCCCTGCGGGCGGTTATGAGGCTAGACGCTAACACGAAAACGCCACAAGCGATTTTCTGACCTGCGGTTTTGGCGCGATCTTGACGGAAGTTGGCAGTCCCTAGGACCGGTTGCGGACGAGTTCGAGGACGTCCGGCCCGAACTGCTCCAACTTGCGGGCACCGATGCCGGGGATCGCGACGAGCGCGGCGTCGTCGGTGGGCAGCGTCTCGGCGATCGCGATCAGCGTGTTGTCGGTGAACACGACGTAGGCCGGCACGCTCATCTCCTTGGCGATCCGCAGCCGCCACTCCTTGAGGTTCCCCAGCAGATCCTCGTCGAGATCGGACGGGCAGGTCTCGCAGCGCCGCAGCATGATCGACGCCGGGGTGGTCAACGGACCGTTGCAGACCCGGCAGCGCGGTGCGGGACCGCGCTGCTTGCGGGACTTGCCCGGACCGGCATCCGCGGGCGCCTGCGGGGCGACGCCGTTGAGGAACCGTGACGGCCGCCGGCCCTGCCTGCCGCCGGGTGCGCGCGCCAGCGCCCAGCTCAGGCTGAGATGCATTCTGGCGCGGGTGATCCCGACGTAGAACAGTCGGCGCTCCTCCTCGACCGCCTCGCTCTCGGCGCCCTTGTTGATGGCGTGCGAGATCGGCAGCGTGCCGTCGGCCAGGCCGACCAGGAACACCGCGTCCCACTCCAGGCCCTTCGCCGCGTGCAGCGAGGCCAGCGTGACGCCCTGCACCACCGGTGGGTGGCGGGAGTCGGCGCGCTGACGCAGTTCGGCGACCAGCGTGCGCAGGTCGAGTTCCGGACGCTGCGCGACGTCCTCGTCGACGAGTTCGGCGAGCGCCGTCAGGGCCTCCCAGCGCTCGCGGGCCTTGGTGCCCGTCGGCGCCTCGGGGGTCAGGCCCAGCGGCTCGAGGAGGTCGCGGACCCCGGCGGCCAGCTCGGCGCCGCTGACCTCCGCGCCGCGCTCCGCGGCACGCTGCAGGGCCAGCAGTGCCTGCCGGACCTCCTGCCTGCTGAAGAAGCCCTCGCCGCCGCGGACCTGGAAGGCCACGCCTGCCTCGGTGAGCGCCTCCTCGTACACCTCGGACTGCGCGTTGATGCGGTAGAGCACGGCGATCTCCGACGGCGCCGTGCCCGCCTGGATCAGCTTCTTGACCTGCTTGGCCACCGCGGTGGCCTCGGCGACCTCGTCGGTGTGCTCGGTGAACGTCGGCTCGGGACCCGGCGGGCGCTGACCGACGAGGTGCAGGCGGCTGCCCGCCATGCGGCCGCGCGCGGCGCCGATGACCCGGTTCGCCAGCGACACCACCTGCGGGGTGGACCGGTAGTCACGCTCGAGCCGCACCACGGTGGCGTCGGGGAAGCGCCGGGAGAAGTCGAGCAGGTGGTTGGGCGTGGCCCCGGTGAACGAGTAGATGGTCTGGTTGGCGTCGCCCACCACCGTCAGGTCGTCGCGCTCCCCCAGCCACGCGTCGAGCACGCGCTGCTGCAGCGGCGTGACGTCCTGGTACTCGTCGACGACGAAGCAGCGGTAGCGGTCCCGGAACTCACTGGCGACCGCCGCGTCGTTCTCGATGGCGGCGGCGGTGTGCAGCAGCAGGTCGTCGAAGTCGAGCAGCGTGGTGCCCTCGCGGCGCGCCTTGAGCGTCTCGTATCCCGCGTACACCGCGGCGACCTTGGCCGCGTCCAGGGGGATGTCGCGGCCCACCCGGGCGACCTCGGCGGGGTAGGCCTCCGGGCTGATCAGCGACGCCTTGGCCCATTCGATCTCGCCGGCCAGGTCGCGTACGTCGTCGGTGCTGGCCTTGATCGACGCCCGGTTGGCGGCCTGGGCGACCACCGCGAACTTGCTGTCGAGCAGTTCCCAACCGGTGTCGCCGACCAGCCGCGGCCAGAAGTACTGGAGCTGACGGCGGGCGGCGGCGTGGAACGTCATGGCCTGGACGTTGCCGGTGCCGACCCCGTCGGCCTGCTGGTCGAGCGAACGCAGCCGGACGCGCATCTCACCCGCCGCGCGCGAGGTGAACGTGACCGCGAGGACCTGACTCGGCGCGACGTGCCCACTGGCCACCAGGTGGGCGATGCGCCGGGTGATGGTTCGGGTCTTGCCGGTGCCCGCTCCCGCGAGTACGCAGACGGGACCGCGCGGCGCCTGAACGGCTTCACGCTGCTCGGAGTCCAGGTCGTCCAGCGTCGCGCCAGGGGGCGCCGCGGAACCTTGGCTTCCCATGCCGACCATCTTGTCAGTGCCTCGTGACATCGGCGACCGTGCGGCATGTTCGGGGCGTCCGCTACGTTGCAGTACTCATGAGCGCTTCGACTGGTCTGACGATGTACACGACGTCCTGGTGCGGGTTCTGCTCGCGACTCAAGACGGCACTGAAGTCCGAGGGGATCTCCTGGACCGAGGTAGACATCGAGGCCGATCCCGCCGCCGCCGAGTTCGTCGGATCGGTGAACAACGGCAACCACGTCGTGCCGACGGTGAAGTTCGCCGACGGGTCGACGATGACGAACCCGAGTGCCAAGCAGGTCAAGGCGAAGCTCGGCGCCTAGTTCGGACGCCGCAGCCGCTAGTCCAGCGCGGCCCAGGACTCGATGATCTCCCGGGCGATCGAGATGGACCCCGGCAGCAGCAGCCGCGACGGCGAGTCGCTGCTCCAATCACCGTGCTCGAGCGCATCGCGCACCTCGGCGCGGGTGAACCACGCAGCCTCGGCGATCTCGCCGTCGTTGAACGAGAACGGCTGCTCGGGATCGGCGACCGCGTGGAACCCGACCATGAGCGAGCGCGGGAACGGCCACGGCTGACTACCCAGGTAGTGCACGTCGCTGACGGCGAGCCCGACCTCCTCGGCGATCTCGCGCACCACGCAGGCCTCGAACGACTCCCCCGCCTCGACGAAACCGGCGAGCAGCGAGAACAGCCGCTCCGGCCAGACGGTCTGTCGCGCCAGCACCGCGCGGTCGTGGCCGTCGTGCACCAGGCAGATGATCGCCGGGTCGATCCGCGGGTACTCCTCCTGCCCGTTGACCGGGTTGACCCGCGCCCACCCGCTCTTGATCGCCTTCGTGGGCGACCCGTCGCCGGGACTGAAGCGCGCGTGGTCGTGCCAGTTCAGCAGCGCCGTCGCCGTCGACACCAGCTGCGCGCTGACGTCGTCGAACACCTCGCCGGCGCGGCGCAGGTCGAGCACCTCGGTCTCGGCGGTCGGGTCCTCGGGGGCCTCGAGTGCGGCGCGGACGCCCCAGACGTGCCTGCCGTCGTCGAGTCGGCCGAGGAACACGGAGTTCTCGTCCGGGCCGTCGGCGTACTTCGCGGCGGCGGACAGCACGACCCGTCCCCCCGAGATGAGGACCTGGTTGCGCCGGTCGACCCGCAGCAGCAGCGCCTCGGGCCAGGCGGCGACGGCAGCGTCGACGTCGGTGCGGAGCAGGTCGGCGCGATCGGCCCCGACCCGGGACAGCAGCGGGACGTTGCGCAGGGTGAAGTCGGTCATCGCGGGGTCAGTCCTCCGTGTCCGCGGCGGTCTTGACGATCAGGAGCTTGTCGCCGAGTTCGACGGCGTCGGCCGACGGCTTGTCGATGCGCAGCAGCTCACCATTGCGCACCACGCCCAGCACGATGTCCTTCATGTGCCGCGGCGACGACCCGACCTCCTTGGCCGTGACGGGCCGCTCGGCGATCGCGTAGCCCGCGTCGGGGGTCAGCAGGTCCTCCATCACCTCGACGACGCTCGGGGTGCGCTTCGCGACGCCCAGCAGGCGGCCCGCCGTCTCGGAGGTGACCACCGTGGTGTTGGCGCCGGACTGGTGCAGCAGGTGCTTGTTCTCGGACTCGCGGACCGCGGCGATGATCTTCGCGTTGGGAGCGAGTTCGCGGGCGGTGAGCGTGACCAGCACGGCGTCGGAGTCGTCATTGGCCGCGACGATGATCGTGTCCGCGTGCTGCACGCTGGCCAGTCGGAGGAACTCGGCCTTGGTGGCGTTACCTCGCACGGTGACCAGACCCGCGGACTTGGCGCGTTCCAGCGCGAAGTCGTTCTGCTCGACCACGACGATGCTGCCCGGGGCCACCCCGTCGCTGATCATCGCGTTGACGGCTGTCCTCCCCTTGGTGCCGTAGCCGACGACGACGGTGTGATTGCGCACGCTCTTCCTCCAACGCTGGATCTTCAACGCCTGGCGCGACTGCGTGGTCAGCGTCTCGACGGTCGTGCCGATCAGCACGATCAGGAACGCGACGCGCAGTGGCGTGATCACCAGGACGTTGACGAGCCGGGCCGATTCGGTGACCGGGGTGATGTCGCCGTAGCCGGTGGTCGACAGCGACACCGTGGCGTAGTACAGGCAGTCCAGGAAGGACAGCGGGTTGTTCGCGTCCGGCGCGGACTCGATGTCGCGGTAGCCATGCCGGTCGAAGTACACGATCATGACCGCTGCGAACAGCGCGCCGAGCGCATAGGCAACCCGCATCGCGATCCTGCGCGCCGGGCTGACGAACTCCTCGGGGATGGCGATGACCTCGCCGAGCGCCGCATCGTGGCGGGCGGTCAGATTCTCCTGCTCGAGCCTCTGCAGGCGGCGACGCAATTTACCCCTGGCCACGAGGGCCGATCATTGGGCGAGGGAGCGGCACAGCACAATGTAACCATGACCTCTCTCACGCCATCAGTCGGCGACTCCTCCAGCCAGGCCACCGCGCAGCGAATGGGCGCGATGCTGATCGGGATGGGCGCGCTGCACTTCGTGGCGCCCAAGCCGTTCGACACCATCGTCCCGGCCGAACTCCCGGGCGACGCGCGGTTCTACACGCACGCGTCCGGGGTCGCGGAGGTCGCCACCGGCGCCCTGCTGCTGGTACCGCGTACCCGGCGACTCGGTGCGCTGGCCGCGATCGCGCTGTACGTCGCCGTCTTCCCGGCCAACGTCAACTCGGTCCGGGTGCTGTGGAACAAGGGCTGGCCCGCGCGCATCGGCGCGATCGCCCGGCTGCCCTTCCAGGTGCCGATGATCACGCGGGCGCTGAAGGTCTACCGCACCGCGCCGCGCTAGGCCCCGCAGCGGTCAGCCGTCGACGACGTCCATCTCGCCGGGACTGGCGCCGCCGATGGGCTGCGAGATCAGACTGAGCGTGGTCAACGGACCGCCGAACTGCTGCAGCAGCCCGCCGGTGTCGTTGCGGCCCAGGTCGATCGCGGCGAACCCGAGGGTCTCGATCAGCGCCGCCACGTCGGCGTTGGCGTCCGGATGGTTGCCCGAGACGAACAGCACGCGCCGGCCACCGTCGACGCCGGGGTCGCGCGCGAGCACCTTGGCCCAGGTGGACCCGAACGACTTGACCACCCGTGCAGTGGCAGCCCACTCCCCGACGAGGTCGGAGGACGGGCGCCCGCCGAGGTCCGCGGGCGAGAAGTCGCGGTAGTCGATCGCGTTGGTGGCGTCGACGACGATGCGTCCGCCCCAATCCGCGACCTGCTCGACGAGCCCGCGGACGGCCTCGAACGGTACGGCGAGGATCACGACGTCGGCGGCGAGCGCGTCGCTCACCTCCGTCGGCGTGACGAGCGGGCCGAGTTCGTCGGCCAGTGGTGCCACCGCGGCGGGCCCACGACCGGCGGCGACGGCCACCGGCAGGTCTGCGGCGACGAACCTGCGGGCCACGGCGGACCCGATGTTGCCGGCACCGATGATCGCGTACTTCACGGACACTCCATTCTTCGCCAAGACAGTTTTGTTACGGTCGTTATGAAACCCCGATCGAACCCTAACAGGACGCTCGACGACCCGCCGGGAACCGTACGATGGGGCATGGCCAGACCCCGGGAGTTCGACCGAGCGACGGCGCTGGACAAGGCGATGGACCTGTTCTGGGAGCGCGGCGGCTACGACCGCACGTCGGTCAGCGACCTCACCGCCGCCATGGGCATCTCCTCCCCCAGCCTCTACGGCACGTTCGGTGGCAAGCGCGAACTCTTCGACGAGGCCGTGGCGCAGTATGCACAGCGGCCCAATGCGCCGGTGGTGCAGGCGATCTCGGCGCCGACCGCCTACGAGGTGGTCGCCCAGATGCTCGAGAAGGCCGTCGTCGAGTACACCGATCCGAGCCATCCCCTCGGCTGCCTGATCAACAGCGACCCCCTGCTCGGCGACCGGCGGGACGAGGGACGCGCCCTGATCGCCGACCGGTTGGGCCGTGCGGCCGACGACGGCGACCTGCCCGCCGACGTCGCTCCCGACGACCTCGCCGAGTTCCTCGTGGTCGTACTCAACGGTTTGGCCGCCCGCGCGCGCGACGGTGTCCCGCGGGAGCGACTGCTCGCGGTCACCGAGGTTGCGCGGCGCACGCTGGCCGACTCACGGCACGTGGAGTAGCGAGGCGAGATCCTCGGCGTCCGGCAGCCCGGACGGCGTGACGGTGCGCCCGCTGCGCACGAAGTGGAACGCCGCCCGCACCGACGACGGGTCCACGCCGTGCGTGGCCGCCCAGGCGAGCCGGTACACCGCGAGCTGAACGGCGTTGTGCGCCAGATCCTCGTCGTTTCCCGGCGCGTCGCCGGTCTTCCAGTCGACGACCGTGAAACCACCGTCGTCGTCGGCGAACACGGCATCGATGCGACCGCGGACGACGGTGCCGCCGAGCACCATGTCGAAGGGCACCTCGACGTCGATCGGGGTGCGCGACGCCCACGTCGACACCGCGAACGCGGCCTGCAGTTCGGCCAACTGCTCCGCCTCCACGAGGCCCAACTCGCCGTCGACGGCGCCGGGCAGGTCCTCGAGATCGAACAGGCGCTCCGCGTGGAAGAACCGCTGCACCCAGTCGTGGAACGCGGTGCCCAGCAGCGCGTGCGGGTCGGGGCGGGACGGCAGCCGGCGCTGCAACCGTCGCGCGGCGGCCTCGGGATCCCGGCCGACGTCGACCAGTGCGCTGACCGACAGCTGGGCGGGCAGCGTGACCGGCGGGCGGCGGGCGGCTCGCTCCTTCTCGGCGAGCAGCGCGTCGACGTCGGCCTCCCAGCCCGCCATGTCCGCGGCGAGTTCCGCATCTGTCGTGGCACTTTCGGGCCGTGCGGAGTCGGGTACGTCGCCGGCCAGCGCCCGCCCGACCAGCTCGGCGCCGAGGTCGATGGCGTCGGCTCCCACGCGGGCCACCGGCCACTGCCGTTCGACCACCTCGTCGCGCAGCGGGTTCGGATCACCGTCGGCGGGCTCGGGCGCCCACGTCTCGACGACGCCGCACGGCCGCCCCTCGGCCGCGGCCCGGTCGATGACGTCCTTGATCTCGAGCAGGAAGTCCGACGGGCCGCGCGGCTTGGACTCCGTGGCACCCCAGTGGTGTCCGGAGAGCAGCAGCGTGTCCTCGGCGCGGGTGAGCGCCACGTACAGCAGTCGCCGCTCCTCGTCCCTGCGACGCTGGTCGAGCGTCCGCTTGTGCCGGTCGATCGTCTCGGACAGCGCCTTGCGGTCGTAGACGTCCGAGGTGTCGAGTACCGGCACGCCGTGCTCGGACAGTGTGGCCCGGTCGCCGCGCAGCAGCGGCGGCAGGTCACCGGCGTCGCTGAGCCACGTGCGCGCCATCGCGGTCGACGGGAACACCCGGCTGCTGAGGTGCGGCACGGCGACCACCTGCCACTCGAGGCCCTTCGCGGCGTGCACGGTCAGGATCTGCACCCGCTCCCGGGATACCGCGACGTCGGCGGGCGCCAGGCCGTTCTCCCGTTCCACGGCGGCGTCCAGGTAGGCCAGCAGCGCGGTGGCCGTCCCCGAGGGTCGCGCGGCGAAGTCGGCCACCACGTCGGCGAACGCGTCGAGGTGCTCGGCACCGGTCCAGCCCGCCGAGACCGGTTGTGCCGCACGCACCTCGGCGTCGACGCCCATCACCCGGCGCACCTCGGCGAGCAGATCGGGCAGCGGATGGTGCAGCTGCGCGCGCAGGTGCATCAGCTCCCGGCCCAGCGCGGCGATGCGGCGGGCACCCTCGGCGGAGTAGCGGGCCGGTGCACCCGGGTCGGAGACGGCGTCGGCGAGGCACGCGGCGTCGGCGTCCGGCGCGGCCGACGCGGCGATCTCCGGCAGGGAGCCGCGGTCGGCCGGGCGGTCCGGCCGGTCCAGCTCCCGGGCGCGGCGCCACAGCGCGGTCAGGTCCGCCGCACCGAGTCGCCAGCGTGGCCCGGTGAGCACCCGCACCGCCGCTGCGCCGGCGGCGGGGTCGGCCGCCAACCGCAGCATGGCCACCACGTCGGCCACCTCGGGGATCGCCAGCAGACCTGCAAGGCCGACGACCTCCACCGGTACGCCGCGACCGGTCAGGGCCTCGGCCATGGGGACCGCATCGGCGTTGCGCCGCACCAGGACTGCGGCCGTGGGGATGTCCTCGCCGGCCTCGCGCGCGGCGTGATAAACCTCCGCCACCTGGTCGGCCACCCAGTCGCGTTCGATCGTCACGTCCGGGTGCAGCGCACACCGGATGGTCCCCGGCTGGGCACCGGGGCGCGGCAGGAGTTCGCGCACCTCGACCGAGCGGCGACGGGCCTCGGCCGACACCGCGTTGGCCAGGTGCAGTGCGCTCGGCGGGTTGCGCCAACTGGTCCGCAACTCGAGCGTGGGCGCGGGCGTCCCGTCGGCGTGCGGGAAGTCGGTGGTGAACCGCGGCAGGTTGGTGGCCGACGCACCGCGCCACCCGTAGATCGACTGGATCGGGTCGCCGACGGCGGTCAGCGCGAGGTCGTCGTCGACGCCTCCGCCGAAGAGCGAGGACAGGGCGACGCGCTGCGCGTGACCGGTGTCCTGGTACTCGTCGAGCAACACCACGCGGTACCTGCCGCGCAGCTCGGCGCCCACCGACGGGAACCGCGCGGCGAGGCGTGCGGCCGCCGACATCTGCATCCCGAAGTCCATGACGTTCTCGGCGCGCATCCGGGCGTGCAGCGCGTCGATGAGCGGGATCAGGTCGGTGCGCTCGTTCTGCGTCGCGATCATCTTGAGCAGCGACTGATTCGGCCCCGTGTCGCGTTGGCGCGGGCCCGGCGGCAGCGTCATCACGAGCTGCTCGAGTTCGAGGTGGGTGTCGCGCAACTGGCCGGTGTCGACGAGGTGCTCGGCGAGCTGGCCCGACAGCCGCAGCACCATGTCGGTGATCGCGGCGGGTGTCTTCTCGGTGTCCAGCCTGCCGGGATGCTCGCACACCACCCGAAAGGCCAACTGCCACAGCTCCGTCTCGCTGATCAGCCGGGTCGTGGGCTCCACGGGCAGCAGCAGGCCGTGCTCGCGCAGCAGCGTTCCCGCGAACGCGTGGTAGGTGCCGACCGTGGCGTGCTCGTCGACCCCGTCGGACACCAGGCCGACGCCGGCCAGCCTGGCAAGCCGCGTGCGCACCCGTCGCAGCAGCTGACCGGCGGCCTTGCGCGTGAACGTCAGACCCAGCACCTGGCCGGGCGTCGCGTAGCCGTTGGCGACGAGCCACACCACCCGCGCGGCCATCGTCTCGGTCTTGCCGGCTCCGGCGCCCGCGATCACGACGAGCGGGCCCGGCGGTGCGGCGATCACCGCCGCCTGCTCGTCGGTGGGGGCGAAGACGCCCAGCGCCTCGGAGAGTTCTGCGGGGCTGTAACGCGGCATCACTGCCGTCCCTCCATCGCAGCCCTCGCCGGGCACATCCCGCGTACCGGGCAGTGCGCGCACCCGTCGTTGACGCGGGCGGCGAAGTGCGGGCCACGCGTGGCGGCCGCCGCCTCCCGGACCGACTGCTGCCACTGCACCTGGCCATCCTCGGTCATCGGGCCCTGCTCGCGCTCCGTCGGGCCCGCGGTGCCGATCTTGCCGAGATAGACCAGGCGGCCGCCACCGGCCTGATCACCTTGCGGGAGAACACCTTCCGAGACGGCGAGCTGGTAGGCCGCGAGCTGCGCGTGGCGCTGCGCGTCGTCCTTGCTCACCGGACTCTTGCCGGTCTTCACGTCGACCACCACCAGGCGATCCTCCGCGTCGCGCTCCAGCCGGTCGACACGACCGCGGATCCGCACGCCGGGGCCGTCCCCGTCGGCGGCGGCAACCACGCCGTCGACGTCGATCTCGGTGCCGACCTCGGTGAGTTCGCCGCGCGTCCGGTCCCGCCACTGGGCGAATGCCGACAGCATCGTCTGGTGCCGGACCAGCTCGTTCGCCGAATACCACTCGGCGTCGAACGGCAACGACGACCACAGCGTGCCGAGTTCGGCCAGCATCTGCTCCTCGGTCCTGGTCGAGTCCGAGACCAGCGCATGCACCACCGTGCCGAGCGCCGAGCGCACGTCGCGGCCGTCCTGACCGCCGTGCCGTTCGAGCAACCAGCGCAGCGGGCAGTCCGACAGCGTCTGCAACGTCGACGGCGACAGCGTGACGACGTGATCGTCGGCCTCCCACAGCGGCGCGGTCGTCGACGTCGCGGTGGTGGCGTGCCACTGGCCGGGGTCCGCGCCGGGCACCCCCGCGGCCGCCAGGCGTGCCAGCTGAGCGGCGGCCCGCGCGCGGGACTCCGGATCGACGGCCTCCGCGGGTGCGCACACCACCGCACGCAGCCGGCCGACCAGCGCAGCCGGCGACAGCACGCGGGGTGCCCGCACCGGCGGGGCGTCGGCGTCGGGCCGCTCGGTCGCCAGCGCGGCCACCTCGTCGCAGAACGTCGACGGCAGCATCGCCTCGTCACCCTCGTCACTGTCGACCGCCGTCACCAGGACGTGGCTGCGCGCGCGGCCCAGCGCCGCCACCAGCAGCCGGCGCTCCTCGGCCAGCAGCGGCGCCGTGGTCGACACGGGCGCGTCCGGGCCGTCGATCACGCCGTCGAGGACGTCGACGAGACGCTGCGTGCCCAGGATGCCGCCACGCGGAACGGTGTTGGGCCACAGGCCCTCCTGCAGACCTGCGACGACCACGAACTCCCACTCCCGGCCGAGCGCGGCGTGGGCGCTCAACACGCTGACGGTCTCCGTCGCACCGGCCTCGCCCCGCGGCACCGGGGGCAGCGTGATGGCGCGGACGTGATCGACGAGGCCCGCGACCGACGCGCCGGTGGTCCGCGTGACGTACTGCTCGGCCACGTCGAACAGCGCCGTGACGGCGTCGAGGTCGCGGCCCGCCTGCGTGCCGCCCGAGCCACCGCGCTCGACGGCGGTGGTCCACCGGCGCTGCAGCCCGCAGTTGTGCCAGGCCTGCCACAGCACGAACCGCGGATCCTGGCCGTCGCGGTGGCTGCGCCGCGCCGCGGTCAGCACCGAACGCACCCGACGGACGGGACGGCCGAGGTGGTCGGGCAGGTCCGGCCCGCCACCGTCGAGGACCTCGAGCAGGAGTTCGGCGAACTCGCGCGGCGGTGCAGCGCCGTCGGCGCGGCGCAGCGTGCGGCGCAACTGGCGCAGCGACACCGGGTCCACCCCGCCGATCGGACCGGTCAGCAGCGCGACCGCGGTGTCGCCGTCGAGCCCGCCCGCCACGGCGTCGAGGACGCCGAGCAGCGCCGCGGCCACCGGGTGCTCGGCGAGCGGCGCCGGCGACGGTGGCTGGTCGACCGGCACGCCCGCGGCCGTCAGCGCCCGCGCCAGCGCCGTCCCCGCCCGGGGCACCGACCGCACGATGACCGCCATCTGCGACCACGGCACCCCGTCGACCAGGTGCGCGCGCCGCAGCGCGTCGGCGATGAGGCCCGACTCGGCGTGCGCCGTCGCCGCGATGCGGACCGCCACCGATCCCGGCCGGTCCTGCGCCGCGGCCAGGTCGCGGCCGACGTCGGCGCCCGGCAGCCGGCCCGCGATCCCGGCGACCGCGCGGGCGACCGCCGGCGCACAGCGGTGCGACTCGGTCAGCACCACGGCCGGGTCGGAGCCGATCTCCAGCAGCACCGGGTCCGCGCCGCGGTACCCGAACACCGACTGGTTGGGATCGCCTGCGATGACGGTCAGTTCGGCCCCGGCGGCGAGGACGCGGACGAGCAGGGCCGCCTGCGGGTCGAGGTGCTGCGCGTCGTCGACGAGCAACAGCTTGATGCGGCTGCGTTCGGCCGCCAGCAGGTCGGGATCGCCGGCGAAGGCGTCGAGCGCCGCGCCGACCAGTTCGGCGGCGCCCAGCGCGGGGACGGTGGCCTGCGGTGCCGCCATTCCGACGGCGGAGCGCAGCAGCATGATCTGCTCGTAGGACTGGGCGAACTGCCCGGCGGCCAACCACTCGGGGCGGCCCAGCCGGCGTCCGAGACGCTGCAGCGCAACGGGATCGATGCCGCGCTCGGTACAACGGGCCAGCAGGTCGCGCAGCTCGGTGGCGAAGCCGACGGTGCCGAGTGCGGGCCGCAGTGACGGCGGCCAGTCGACCGATGCCGCGTCGCCGTCCTCGACGTCGCCGGCGAGCATCTCGCGGATGATGCCGTCCTGCTCGGCGCTGGTCACCAGCCGCGGCGGCGGGTCGCCGTTGCGCTGCGCCGCGAGCCGCAGCACCGCGAAGGCGTAGGAGTGGACCGTGCGGACCAGCGGCTCGCGGACCGCGACCGGCCCGGCACCACCGAGCAGGGCGGCCGTGACCGCGGCCCGGGCGCGGCTGCCGAGCGTGGCGGAACCCGTCAGCAGCAGAACCGATTCCGGGTCGGTGCCCGCGCCGACGTGCGCGACGGCGGTGCGCACCAGCAGCGAACTCTTGCCGACGCCGGGACCGCCGAGCACGCGGACCGTGCCGCGCAGACCGGGATCGGTCAGCGACTCGGGTGACATCGCGGTGTGGGAAGCGGGCACACGACGATGACACCACGGGGGTCCGACAAGTCCCCGGCGGCGAAGCTGGCAGCATCGAGGCGTGACCTCCCCGCTGCACGTCCACCGCTACGGCCCGGACGGGCCCGCCCGCATCCTGCTCGTCCACGGCCTCACCGGGCACGGCCGCCGCTGGGCGACGCTCGCGGACGACCATCTCGCCGAGTTCCCGATCGCCGCCCCCGACCTGCTCGGGCACGGACGGTCGTCGTGGGACGCGCCGTGGACGATCGAGGCGAACGTCGCCGCGCTCGCCGGGCTCCTCGACGCCGACGGTGGCGCACCGGTCGTGGTGGTCGGACACTCCTTCGGTGGGGCGGTCGCGCTGAATCTCGCTGCGGCGCGGCCAGATCTGATCGACGGCCTCGTGCTGCTCGACCCGGCAGTCGGGCTGGTTGGCGGGTGGATGCGCGAGATCGCCGACGACATGTACGGCTCGCCCGACTACACCGACCGTGAGGAGGCCCGTCAGGAGAAGGTCAACGGATCCTGGGGCGAGGTCGATCCGGCCGAGGTGGAACGCGAACTCGACGACCACCTCGTCGAGCAGCCGAACGGCCGGGTGGGCTGGCGCCTGGAGATCCCCGCCATGCTGTCGTACTGGAGCGAGCTGACCCGGCCCGTCCCGGTGCCCCGCGACGGCACGCGGACCACGCTGGTGCGCGCCACCCGCACGTCCCCGCCCTATGCGTCCGACGAACTGGTGGAGTCGCTGCGCGCCGGTCTCGGGTCGGACTTCGCACTGCTGGAATGGGATTGCGACCACATGGTGCCGCTCGCCAAGCCCGCCGAGACCGCCGCGCTGATCCGCGACCACGCGTCCTGACCGTGGCGCCCATCTCCGACGAGCAGGTCGAGGCGGTGCGCGCGCTGGTGTCCCGGATTCCCGCGGGCAGGGTCTCGACCTACGGCGACATCGCCGCTGCCGCAGGACTGTCGAGTCCGCGGATCGTCGCGTGGATCATGCGCACCGACTCGTCGGACCTGCCCTGGCACCGGGTGATCACCGCGTCGGGCAAGCCCGCACCGCACCTGGCCACCCGGCAACTCGAGCGGTTGCGCGCCGAGGGCGTCCTGGCGGTCGACGGCCGGGTGTCGCTGCGCGACGTCCGGCACGCGTTCTAGCTACAGGACCAGCCGGACCAGCGCAGCCGTCCGGGCCAGCCCGGGGAACACCGCCGCCGTCGACCGCGGGTGCAGGGCGTGTACGGCGAGCCGGAACATCAACGCGCGCAACAGCATCTGCGGCCACTCCGGCAGCGACGACCAGCGCTCGACCAGACCGTCGTCGGCCTCGCCCCACGCCAGCGCGTCGACCACCACCACGCCGGCCGCCCACGTCGCGGGCCGCCAGTAGGGCGTGATGTCGGTGATGCCGGGCGCGGCGGTCCCCGCGAAGAGCACGGTGCCGTAGAGGTCGCCGTTGACGAGCTGGCTGGGCGCGCGGGTCGGCTTGCGCAGCCCCGCAAGCTGGTTGACGAGGTCGATGGACCGCTGACCGTCGGCCGATCCGGGCGCCACCCGCGCACCCGGCGGCAGTGAGTGCAGCGGCCGGTCCTCCCACGCCGCGCGGTCGGCGGCGACGAACACGTCGACCTCCGTCCACGGCACCGCGGGAGGCTGGGTCAGGAAGCGCGGCCGCTCGAGCTTCGCGGTCGCCTCGTGCAGGCGCACCGCGGCCGAGACCACCTCGTCGTGACGCGGTTCGGGCGATCCGGCGACGAACGTGTCGGCCCGCCATCCCGCGACGACGTAGCGACCGTCGGTGGAGCGGACCGGCCGCGCCAGGCGCACCCCGTCGACGAACAGCGTCTCGCGCACCTTGGCCGACCAGGCGGCCCGGGCGGGGTCGGCGACCACCGACAGCACGACCTCACCGCAGCGCCAGCCACCGTCGGCGCCCCAACCGAGTTCCACCGGTCGGAGCCCGGTCAGGCCGAACGCCGCCAGGACGTGATCAGGCGGGCCGTCGACAGTCACGGCCACAGCCTAAGCCGTGGACCGGCCCAGAAGCGGTCAGTACATCACCATGTCGGGTTCGAGTTGCCGAGCCCAGGCCACGATGCCGCCCTGCAGGTGCAGTGCATCGGAGAAGCCGGCCTTCTTCACCGCGGCCAGCGCCTCGGCGGATCGAACACCCGTCTTGCAGTAGAGCACTGGCACCCGGTCCTGCGGGAGCCGCGCCAGACCGTCGCCGGCCTCGAGCGTCGACTTGGGGATCAGCTCCGCGCCGTCGATGTGGTTGATCTCCCACTCGACGGGTTCGCGCACGTCGATCAGTGCGACCTTCTTGCCCGAGTCCAGCATGTCGCGCAGCTCGCGCGGCGTCACGGTCGCGTCGACGGCGGCCTCCGCGGCGGCCTCGGAAACCACGCCGCAGAACGCCTCGTAGTCGATCAGCTCGGTGATCTTCGGCGTCGCGGGATCCTTGCGGATCTTGATGGTGCGGTAGGTCATGTCGAGCGCGTCGTAGACCATGAGGCGGCCGAGCAGCGGGTCACCGATGCCGGTCAGCAGCTTGATGGCCTCGGTGCCCATCACCGACGCGATCGACGCACACAGGATGCCGAGCACGCCACCCTCGGCGCACGACGGCACCATTCCCGGCGGCGGCGGCTCCGGGTAGAGGTCGCGGTAGTTGAGGCCCAGCCCGTCGGGGGCGTCCTCCCAGAACACCGAGACCTGGCCCTCGAAGCGGTAGATCGAGCCCCACACGTAGGGCTTGCCCGCCAGCACGGCCGCGTCGTTGACCAGGTAGCGGGTCGCGAAGTTGTCGGTGCCGTCGAGGATGAGGTCGTACTGCTCGAAGATCTCGACCGCGTTCTCCGGCTCGAGGCGCACCTCGTGCAGGATTACCTCGACCAGCGGGTTGACCTCCTTGACGGAGTCCCGCGCGCTCTGGGCCTTGGACCGGCCGATGTCGGACTGGCCATGGATGATCTGGCGCTGCAGGTTGGACTCGTCGACCACGTCGAACTCGACGATGCCGATCGTGCCCACGCCCGCGGCGGCCAGGTACAGCAGCGTCGGCGATCCGAGGCCGCCGGCCCCGATCACCAGGACGCGGGCGTTCTTGAGCCGCTTCTGCCCGTCCACCCCGAGGTCCGGGATGATCAGGTGACGGCTGTAGCGCGCGACCTCGTCACGCGTCAGGCTCGTGGCTGGTTCCACCAGCGGGGGTAACGGCGACACCGGCACGCTCCTCGACTCGACGGCTGGGCGACTGAATCGGGCTGCTCAGTCACACCGGGCACTCATTCAACGGTAATCCCGGCGGGAAGCTTCCCGCGGGCCGGTGTGAGGTGGCCGGGGCTATCGCGAGTGTTCCGCGAGCGTGCGCGAACTCCGGATCGGGCTCGGCGTGTCGCCCGCAGACTCGCACGCTCGCCGGAGAAGGGAACCCCGGGAGCTAGGCGATCGGGTAGGGCCAGGGGTTGAAGCGGCAGGTCTTGCCGTCGGCCTGCACCGACTCCGGGTCGAACTTCGCGTCGTCGTCGTTGTTGGTCGAGAACGTCTGCTGCATCATGATCGGCGCGAGCGCCCCGTTCTCGGCGCACGGCTCGTGGCGCTGATAGCCGATGGCGTGGCCGACCTCGTGGTTGATCAGGTACTGCCGGTAGGACCCGATGTCGCCCTGGAACGGCACGGCGCCGCGCACCCACCGCGCCTCGTTGACGAAGACGCGGGGCTGATCGGTCAGGTACGCCGGGTTGTAGCAGGACGCCTCGAGCTGGATGTCGTAGCCGCAGCCCTCGCGGACGGTGAACGGCGAGGTCAGCGACACCCGGAAGTCGGCGACCGCCGCTGGGTCGTCGGTGCGCTGGAAGGCGAACTGCGGGTTGTGCGTCCAACTCTTCGGGTTCGCCAGCGTCTCGCTGACCATCCGGGCGAACGCCTCGTCCCCGCCGATCGCGGCAGTGTCGATCCCGTCCTCCACCTCGACGGTGTAGGTGAACGTCTTGGTGGTGCCCTCGCCGACCTTCGGTGACGTGCCGGGGACGACGTGCCACGTCTTGGCGCCCGCCTCGGTGAACGCCCCGCCGTCCGGCAGGATCCCGGTCGGCAGGTTCGCGTCGAACTGCGTGAGGCCCTTGGGCGGCGCGCCGATGATGGCCGTGCTCGCGGCGTTGAACGTGGGCGGGCCCTGGATGGGTCCCCCGGCGTCGGCGTTCTCGACCGGCATCGGGGAGGTGATGGTCTGCACGACCACGACGGTGGTCAGGACGGCGAGGATCGGGATGGCGTACGCGCGCCAGCCGTAGGTGGAGACGAACCGGCCGAGCCAGGTCTGCTTGCGCAGGTGCTGATGCTCGTCGCGGTTGGAACGCGGCCGACCCGTATCGCCCGCGACCGGGTCGCGTTGCGCACGGAGGGGCTCACGCCACTCGTTGCGCAGGACGGGCACGCGACCGCCGCCTCGCTGTTCCCGGTCGTGTCGCTCGCCCCCGTGGCTGCGGTCGCCGGCGTGCCATCCCCCGTCGCTGCGCTCGCCCGCGCGACGCCCCGGGTCGTAGGTCACGGAACCAGGATGGCACAGAGCGACGCCGGGGCGGCTCCGGCGCGCCACCGCGCGGCGCACGGGCTGCACATCACGCAGGCGTCCGATAGTGGGTAGTAGTGTCGGTTCGATGACATGCCGGGCGACACACCGGCAGTACAACCACCACCGGGCGCGTCTCGGACGAGCCGGATTGAGGACCTGATGAGCGATCTCGCCGCCGAGAGGAGAGGCGCACAAGCGAGCAGCGGTGACGGCGCCTCTGCACGGCCGGCCGGCGGGAATCGGCGCGGCAACCGGCTCCCCCGCGACGAACGCCGGGGCCAGCTGCTGATCGCCGCCAGCGAGATCTTCGTCGACCGCGGCTACCACGCCGCGGGCATGGACGAGATCGCCGAACGCGCCGGTGTCAGCAAACCCGTTCTCTACCAACACTTCTCGTCGAAGCTGGAGCTGTACCTCGCGGTGCTGCAGCGCCACGTGGACAACCTGGTCTCCGGGGTGCGGCAGGCGCTGCGCACCACCACCGACAACCGGCTGCGCCTGCACGCCGCCGTCGGCGCGTTCTTCGACTTCATCGAGCACGACGGCCAGGGCTACCGGCTGATCTTCGAGAACGACTACGTGACCGAGCCGCAGGTGTCCTCGCAGGTCCGGCTCGCCACCGAATCGTGCACCGACGCCGTGTTCGAGCTGATCAGCAGCGACTCGGGCCTGGAGGCGCACCGCGCCCGCATGATCGCCGTCGGCCTGGTGGCCGTCAGCGTGGACAGCGCCCGGTACTGGCTCAACGCCAACCGGCCGATCTCCAAGGAGGCCGCGGTCGCAGGCACCGTGCAGTTCGCCTGGGGCGGCCTCTCACACGTGCCGCTTACGCGTTCTTGACCGCCTCGGCACCGACCGTGCCGACACCGAAGCCGACGCGCCGCGAATCCGAGGCACCGATCTCGACGTAGGTGATCCGCGCGGACTGGACGAGGAAGCGACGGCCCTTCTCGTCGGTCAGCGCCAACACCTTCGACTCCTGGCTCAGCGCGTCGGCGACTGCCTGCTCCACCTCACTGGGCACCTGCGCGCTGCTGAAGACCAACTCGCGCGGGCTGTCGGCAACACCGATCTTGACCTCCACCGCTGAACTCCTTCGTCGAAATGCTCGAAATGCTCGAAATGCTTCGTCCTCACCGAAGGCTAGTGGACGCGGGGTCCGCCCGGCGCGCCGGTCACTACGCGCAGCGCGAACAGCCGCGCCCCGCCGCACCGAAGTGACTGCGCCGCAAGGCGGCCGACGGCGACGCGCCTCGGCCCGGGTCCGGTGACGGGCCGCAGCCGCGCCGTTGCCCGACCGAGTCCCGACCGTGACCCGACGCGCTGCGCGGCAGCCTCAGGCGTCACATCAGTCTCGATAGCATCAGGTCGAGCCAGATTTCATCGATCACGGGAAGCGACATGAGCAGGGATTACCGTCCGTATTCGTCCGCGTCGTCACGTCCGCCCCGCGCGGAGTCGTGGCAGCCCGACCGTCCCCACGGTGGCGGTCGCGGTGACCGCGGCGGCGACTACGGCGACCTGGGCGACTACGGCGATCACCAGACCGGATACGACCAGGACGCGTCCCGTGCGCGGCGCTACGCGGGGTCCTACGCGGCCGGCCGATCGAGCCACCAGGTGCTCGACGACCCGCCGCGCACCACGAACCGCTACGCCACCTACGACCACGCTCCCTACGACCACGGCCGCTACGACGAGAGCCGCTACGACGACCGGGACGAGGCCGTCGACTACCCCCAGTCCGACGACGAGGACCGCGACGACGACGAGATCTACGAGTACTACGAGCCGATCGACCGCCGGTGGGTCTGGGTCGCCGGCGTCGCGGCCGCCATCCTGCTCATCGCCGTGCTGTGCACCGTCGTCATCCTCGGCGGCGGCGACAGCGGCTCGGTGTCGGCCACGGTGAACCCGCCGCTGACCAGCGAGCCCGCCGCGACCAGGACGCCGCCCCCGAGCACGTCGGCGCGGCCCGCTCCGCCCGTCGCGTCACTGCCCGCCGAGACCGTCACGACCGTCGCCCCCACGCCGACGGCCACCCTGGCGCCGCCGCCACCGCCCGTCGCCGCGGCACCGGTCGCCCCGGCGCCCGCCGCCAACACGGTGACCTACACGATCTCGGGCACGCGCTCCCTGATCGACCTGGTGACCGTCATCTACACCGACGCGCAGGGCGCGCTGCAGACCGACCTGAACGTCGCGCTGCCGTGGCGCAAGACCATCGTGCTCGATCCGGGCGTGTCGCTCAGCTCCGTGACCGCGACCAGCGTCACCGGTCAGCTGAACTGCTCGATCAGCGACGCAGCGGGCGTCGCCCTGGCCGCGCAGAACTCCAACTCGATCATCACGACCTGCACCCGGTAGGGGTCAGTCGAGGCCGAGTTCCGCGACACGCCGGGCGTGGGTGCGCTGCAACCGGTCGAAGAACTCGGTGAGCTGCCCGATCCCCTCACCGCTCGACATCACCAGGTCGACCAGTTCGTCGTGGTCGGCGAGGACGAACTGGGCCTGGGTGATGGCCTCGCCCAGCAGGCGCCGTGACCACAGCGCCAACCGGTGGCGCTGCTTGTCGCTGGCCGTCACCGCGGCCCGGACCTCGGCGACGACGAACTGCGAGTGGCCGGTCTCGGACAGCACCGCGCGCACCACGTCGGCCGCCTCGGCCGGCAGCGCGTCGGCGATCTCCAGGTAGAAGTCCGCGGCGAGCGCATCGCCGATGTAGGTCTTGACCAGCGCCTCCAGCCAGGTGCTCGGCGTGGTCAGGCGGTGGTAGTTCTCCAGCGCGGGCGCGTACCGGCTCATCGCGCGCACCACGTCGACGCCGCGACGCTCGAGCGCCTCGCGCAGCACCTCGTAGTGGTTCATCTCGGCGGCGGCCATGCTCGCCATGTTGATGCGGCCGGCCAGGTTGGGCGCCATCCGCGCCTCGTCGGTCAGCCGGTAGAAGGCGGCCACCTCGCCGTACGCGAGCAGCGCGAACAGCTCGCCGACCCCAGGATGGACCGCCGACACACCCTGGGCTGCCGGGTCTGCGGCCTGCTGTGAGGTGGCCGCCGGTTGGGTCGGTGTCATGGCGTCGACTCTAGACTCCGAGCCACGGCCGGACCGTCCGCGAACCCCGGCGGGGTAGCATGGCAGCTGGTTTACCTGCTTCGTCGTTCCTGAGGCAGCCGTAACCAGAGACAATGTGCGTGCACGCAGTCGGCCTGCCTTACCTATGAGGCCTGGGCCCCGGTGCTTCTTCGTCGAAACTCGTGCGCGCGTGACCATCCGCGATGACGAAGATCGACCCCGAAAGGCACCTGACTCGAGCATGACTGAATCCCACGACACCACCGAGACCGTCGAGACCACCGAGACCGTCGACCCCGCCACCGGGATCACGGAGATCACGGCGATCGTCGAACCCGAGCCCGCCAAGATCTCCTTCGCCGACCTGGGCGTGCGCGACGAGATCGTCCGGGCCCTGGCCGAGGACGGCAAGGAACATCCCTTCGCCATCCAGGAACTGACGATGCCGATGGCGCTGGCCGGCGACGACCTCATCGGTCAGGCCCGCACCGGCATGGGCAAGACGCTGGCCTTCGGCGTCCCCATGCTGCAGCGCATCACCACCGACTCCGAGCGCGAACTGAGCGGCATCCCCCGCGCACTGGTCGTCGTCCCCACCCGCGAACTGTGTCTGCAGGTCTACGAGGACATCGCCGGCGCCGCGAAGTATCTGCGCGCGGGCGACCGCAAGCTCTCCGTCACCTCCATCTACGGTGGCCGCCCCTACGAGGCGCAGATCGAGGCCCTGCAGAAGGGCGTCGACGTCGTCATCGGCACCCCCGGCCGTCTGCTCGACCTGGCCCAGCAGGGCCATCTGCAACTCGGCGGGCTGAGCATGCTGGTTCTCGACGAGGCCGACGAGATGCTCGACCTGGGCTTCCTGCCCGACATCGAGCGCATCCTGCGCCAGATCCCCGACGTCCGTCAGGCGATGCTGTTCTCGGCCACCATGCCGGACCCGATCATCACCCTGGCCCGCACGTTCATGACGCAGCCGACGCACATCCGCGCCGAGTCCGCGGCGTCGTCGCAGACCCACGACACCACCGAGCAGTTCGCCTACCGCGCCCACGCGCTCGACAAGGTCGAGATGGTGAGCCGGATCCTGCAGGCCGACGGCCGCGGCGCCACGATGATCTTCACCCGCACCAAGCGGACCGCCCAGAAGGTCGCCGACGAACTCGCCGAGCGCGGCTTCAAGGTCGGCGCCGTACACGGTGACCTCGGCCAGGGGGCGCGCGAGAAGGCGCTCAAGTCGTTCCGCAACGGCGACGTCGACGTGCTGGTCGCCACCGACGTGGCCGCCCGCGGCATCGACATCGACGACATCACCCACGTGATCAACTACCAGATCCCCGAGGACGAGCAGGCCTACGTGCACCGCATCGGCCGCACCGGCCGCGCGGGCAAGACCGGCATCGCCGTCACCCTGGTGGACTGGGACGAGCTGCCCCGCTGGACCATGATCGACAAGGCGCTGGGGCTGAACAACCCCGACCCCGTCGAGACCTACTCCAGCTCGGACCATCTCTACGAGGAGATGAAGATCCCGGCAGGCACCACCGGTTCCGTGGGTACGGCGACGCGGACCACCGACAAGCCCAAGCGCGAGTCCCGCGACCGCGACCGTGACCGCGGCCCCCGCAACACCGAGGCCGACGGCGGCGAGCGCCCCGCCCGCACCCGCAACCGCACCCGTCAGCGCACCCGCGGCGGCGGTCAGGGCGGCGGCGGACACGTCGAGTCCACCGATGCGCCCTCGCAGGACGCCCCGGCCACGGAGACCTCCGACGGCGACACCGCCGCGCGGTCCGGTGGCCGTCGCCGCCGTCGCCGTCGCAGCAACGCCTCGGCGCCGACCACCAGCAGCTAGAGCGGCCGACGCGGCTCCATGATCCAGCCCGAACGCCGCACCCGCGGCGACGTGATGGTCGCCGTCGCGATCGCGGCGATCATCGCCGTGGCCGCGGCGTTGATCTGGTGGACCAGTGACGCCAGGGCGACCATCAGCCGACCGGCCGCCACCCCGGTGCCCGCGCTCGAATCGGCCAAGACCGTGCCCGGCGCCCTCCGCCAGCTGTGGGCGGCGCCGAGCCCGGTGACCACCCGCCCGGTGCTCGCCGGCGGCAGCGTGGTGACCGGTGACGGCGCCGTCGTCGACGGACGGGACCCGGCGACGGGCGACGTGCTGTGGACGTACTCGCGGGACGTGGACCTCTGCGGCGTGACGTCGGTGTACCAGAGTGCGGTGGCCGTCTATCCCGACGCCCGCGGCTGCGGGCAGGTCACCACCATCGACGGCAAGACCGGCAGGCGCGACGCCACCCGCAGCGCGTACGCCGATGCCCGGGTGCGGTTGTCCGGGGACGGCGCGACGGTGCTCTCGGCCGGCCCGAACCGGCTGGAGCTGTGGCGCTCGGACATGGTCCGGATGATCAGCTACGGCGCACTCGACGCGCGGATCAAGCCCGGCGTGCCGGCCCAGCCGCTGTGCACGTTCACCTCGGCGGCGTCGAGCACCGCGATGGTGGCGGTCATGGAGTCCTGCCCCGACGAGCCGGACCTGCGGCTCGCGCTGCTCAAGCCCGCCGACGAGGAGGACCAGCCGGAGACGAAGTTCGTCGACCTGCCGGGTGTGTCCGCCAACTCGGACGCCCGCGTGATCGCCGTGGCCGACACGATGACCGCGGTGTACCTGCCCACCCCGAAGCCGACGGTGAACGTCATCGACGACACCGGCACCACCGTCTCGAGCACGCCGCTGACCAGCGGCCCGGCCCCCGATGCGACCGCGACGGCCTCCGGTGACCTGGTGACGTGGTGGACCGGTTCCGGCCTGATGGTGTTCGACGCCAACGAGCTGCGGTACCGGTTCACGGTCAACGCGGTGGACGGCCAGTCCCCGGTCGGTCCCGGCGTCGTGATGGCGGGCAAGCTCCTGGTGCCCGTCACCAACGGCTACGACGTGTTCGACACCCGCTCGGGCACCGGCGAACGCCACATCACTTTGAACCGGACTCCCGAGCAGGGCGCGGTCGTGCCCGCGGTCGCGGGTTCCATGATCGTCGAGCAGCGTGCGGGCACGCTCGTCGCGCTGGGTCCGTAGCCCCCGGCGTCAGACCTCGGGGGTGAACGTGGGCAGGGCCTTGCCCGACTTCCAGTGCTTGAGCAACCCCTCCGCCAGTTCGCGATAGGCGTTGGCGCCCTTGTTCTTCCGGCCCGCGAGCACCGACGATCCCGATGCGCTCGCCTCGGCGAACCGGACGGTGCGGGGAATCGGCGGGGCCAGCACGGGCAGCTGGTAGCGGTCGGCGACGTCGAAGACGACGTCGCGGCTGTGCGTGGTGCGCGCGTCGTAGAGCGTGGGCAGCGCGCCGAGGAGGACGAGATCGGCGTTCGTGATCTGCTGCACGTCGTTGACGGTGCGCAGGAACTGGCCGACGCCGCGGTGGGCGAGCGTCTCGCACTGCAGGGGCACGATCACCTCGTCGGCGGCGGTCAGGCCGTTGAGGGTCAGCACGCCCAGCGAGGGCGGGCAGTCGATGACGACCACGTCGAAGTCGTCCGAGATCTTCGCGAGCGCACGCTTGAGCGCGTACTCGCGGCCCGCGCGCATCAGCAGCATCGCCTCGGCGCCGGCGAGGTCGATGTTCGCGGGCAGCAGCGTCATGCCCTCGGGCGTGGTCACCAGCGCCGCGTCGGGTTCGACGTCACCGAGCAGCACCTCGTGGATCGACACCGCCAACGTGTCCGGGTCGTGTCCGAGCGAGAACGTCAGGGATCCCTGCGGGTCGAGATCGACGAGCAGCACCCGCCGACCCTGCTCCGTCATCGCAGCGCCCAGCGACGCCACCGTCGTCGTCTTGGCAACGCCACCCTTTTGGTTGGCGACTGCGAGTACCCGAGTCATTTACCGCCGCTTCGCGCGCCTTGCGTCACGCCACCATCCAAGCACGCGGGCCCGAACTCCGGGCGTGCGGCACAATCGCGGTGTGACTGTGGAACGGCACCGCCTGTTGCTCCTGCGGCACGGGGAGACCGAATGGTCGCGCACGGGGCGGCACACCGGGCGCACCGACGTCGAACTCACCGACGTCGGCCGCGAACAGGCCACCCTGGCCGCGGACGCCGTCGCCGAACTGCAGCTGAACGACCCGCTGGTGATCAGCAGCCCGCGGCACCGCGCGCTGGCCACCGCGGAACTGGCCGGGCTCCGCGTCGACGAGGTCACGCCACTGCTCGCCGAGTGGGACTACGGCGACTACGAGGGCCTCACCACCCCGGAGATCCGCGAGCAGGTGCCCGACTGGCTGGTGTGGACGCACGGCTGCCCGAACGGCGAGGACGTCGACGCGGTGGGCGTGCGCGCCGACCGCGCCGTCGAGACCGCGCTGTCGCACATGGCGACCCGCGACGTGGTGTTCGTCGGCCACGGCCACTTCTCCCGCGCGATGCTCACCCGGTGGATCCAGCTGCCCGTGCCCGAGGGCATCCGGGTGTCGATGGCGGCGGCCTCCATCGCGGTGTGCGGCTTCGAGCACGGCATCCGCCAGATCACCGCGCTGGGTCTCGCCGGCCACTCCAACCCCTGCCTGCCGGCCTGATGGGTGAACCGTCGTTCGTCCTGGCCGGACCCGACGGGGCCGTCATCGCCGACGGCGTGCACACCGCCTACCCGTCGCTGACCGACGCGCGCGCCGCCCTCGCGTCGGGCGCGGTCCCGATCCTGGTGGGCGCGTTGCCCTTCGACCTCACCCGTCCCGCGGCGCTGATGCACCCGCGCGAGGTGCGCTTCACCGACGGCCTGCCCGCCGACGCCGGACGAACGCTGCCGACCGTCCGGGTGGACCGCGAGATCCCCCCGCCCGACGTGCACCGCGCCAGGATCGCCCAGGCGCTGCGCACGCTCAACGATCCGCACTCGGGACTGCGCAAGGTGGTGCTGGCCCGCGCCCTCCGACTGGTCGCCGACGAGCCGCTCGACGTGGCCACCGTCCTGCGGCGGCTCGCCGAAGACCCCACGGCCAGCGCCTATCTCGTCGACCTGACCCCCGCGGGCGGACAGTACGTCGGCACCGCGCTGATCGGTGCCAGCCCCGAGCTGCTGGTGGCCCGCAGCGGTGACGTGGTGACGTGTCGGCCCTTCGCCGGATCGGCCCCGCGGTCCGCGGACCCCGACGTCGACCGCGCGAACGGCCTGGCACTCGCGGCCTCCGCCAAGAACCGCCACGAACACCAGCTGGTCGTGGACCAGATGCGCGACGCACTGGAACCGCTGTGCACCGACCTGCGGATCGCGGCCGAGCCCGAACTGAGCAGCACCTCGGCGGTATGGCACCTCAGCACGACCATCAGCGGGCGGGTGCGCGACACTGCCACCAGCGCACTGGATCTCGCGGTGTCGCTGCACCCGACGCCCGCGGTGGGCGGAGTGCCCGCCGCGGCGGCCACCGAGTTGATCACGGAGGTCGAGGGCGACCGCGGCTTCTACGCGGGCGCCGTCGGCTGGTGCGACGCCCGCGGCGACGGCACGTGGGTGGTGTCGATCCGGTGCGCCGAGCTGTCCGCGGACCGGCGCACCGCCGACGCGCGTGCGGGCGGCGGCATCGTCGCGGAGTCCGACGCCGACGACGAGGTCGCCGAGACCAGCACCAAGTTCAGGACGATCGAGAGCGCACTGGGAGTGCGGCGATGACGAGTCCGACGATGACGAAATCGACGACGGGAGCACGACCATGACCACCAGCATCCGACCGGCACGCCCCGGCGACGAGGTCGAACTCGTCTCGATGATCCGCGAGCTGGCCGACTTCGAGCACGCCGCCGACCAGTGCACGGTCACCGAAGGCCAGCTGACCACGGCGCTGTTCGGCCCGGAGCCGGCCGCGTGGGCGCACGTCGCGGAGGTCGGCGGCCGGCCCGCGGCGTGTGCGCTCTGGTACCGCACCTTCTCCACCTGGGACGGGGTGGCGGGGCTGTACCTGGAGGACCTGTTCGTGCGTCCGGCGTTCCGGCGGCACGGCCTGGCCCGCGGACTGCTGGCGACGCTGGCGCGGGAGTGCGCCGCCGCCGGCTACACCCGGTTGGAGTGGGCCGTGCTCGACTGGAACGTCGACGCCATCGCGCTCTACGACGCCGTGGGCGGCAAGCAGCAGAGCGAGTGGATCACCTACCGCGTGTCGGGCTCGGAGTTGTCGGCGCTCGCCGGGTCGTAGGACAGCCACTCGATCGCCGACCGGCTGAACAGCAGCACCAGCGTCGTCACCGCCACCAGGGCGACGGGCACGCCGAGCGACCACTGGCCCGAGCCGATCGCCATGTAGTACGCCACCGGCAGCAGCAGCAGCTGGGCGAACACGGCCAGACCGCGACCCCAGCGGCGACCGGTCCACAGCGCCCACGCCGCGGCGAGCACGGCCGAGCCCATCACGGCGAACCACAGCGCCGTGCCCAGCCCGTTGAAACCCGCGATCGATCCGGAGCCGCGGAAGTACAGGACGACCTCCGCCACGGCCATGCCGACCAGCGCGACACCCTCGAGCGCGACGAGTGCGCCGGCCTGCCGCACGGTCGCCGGAGACGGAACGATCACGAGACCACCACGACGGCCAGCGTAGAGGTCGCGGCGAGCCGATTAGGCTGGCGACCCGTGCGTGCCGTGCTGATCGTCAATCCGAATGCCACCTCGACCACGGCGGCCGGGCGTGACCTCCTGGCCCACGCTCTGGAGAGCCGGGTCGCCCTCACCGTCGCCCACACCGACCACCGGGGTCACGCGATCGAGATCGCCCGCGACGCCACCCGGGACGGCTTCGACGTCGTGATCGTCCACGGCGGCGACGGCACCGTGAACGAGGTGGTCAACGGCATCCTCGGCGAGTGCGGGCCCCACCGTGCCGAGCCCGACCGCAATGCGCCTGCGGTGGCGATCGTGCCGGGCGGGGCCGCCAACGTCTTCGCGCGCGCCCTGGGCATCAGCCCCGATCCCGTCGAGGCAACCAACCAGCTCGTCGACCTGCTCGGCGCGCGGCGCAGCGGTGCGCCGTGGCGGCGCATCGGGCTGATGGACTGCGGCGAGCGCTGGGCCGTGTTCACCGCCGGCATGGGCGTCGACGGTGCCGTCGTCGCGGCCGTGGAGGAGCAGCGCGACCGTGGCCGGAAGGTGACTGCCAGCCGCTACATCCGCGTCGCGGTCCGGGAGATGCTCGCCAGCGCCCGCCGGGAGCCGACGCTGACGCTGCACCTGCCCGACCGCGAGCCGGTGTCCGACGTGCACTTCGCGTTCGTCTCGAACTCGAGTCCGTGGACCTACGCCAACACCCGGCCGATCTGGACCAACCCGGACACCACCTTCGAGACGGGGCTCGGCGTCTTCGCGATCACCAGCATGAACGTGTGGGCGAATCTGGGTCTGGTGCGACGGATGTGGTCGAAGAAGCCGCGCATCGAGGGCAAGCATCTGGTGCGCGACGACGACCTCGGCTGGATCCGCGTGACCGCCGACACACCGGTGGCCTGCCAGATCGACGGGGATTACGCCGGGCTGCGCGAAACGATGACGTTCACGTCCGTGCCGGATGCGTTGGGAGTGGTGGCGCCGCCACCGAAAACCCCTGAGCTGTGACTTTGCTATCAAAGCCCCAGAATGAGGGCGCAAGTAGGTTGAGTGTAGTACACATGGTTGAGGGGTCCGGTAACCCGGTCCACCAGTGACATTGCACACGTGTTAACGCAGTTCTATTGACATCTGTTCAGCCTGTGGAAGCATCGTTGGCAACAGTGCAGAAACATTCGTGTGCACGCGTTAACAGCCGAAGAAAAGCTAGTGCGTCTTTGTGGCGCACACTGCAAATGACTTGACTAGGAGTGGAAGCCATGGATTGGCGGCACAAGGCAATCTGTCGTGACGAGGATCCCGAACTGTTCTTCCCCGTGGGGAACAGCGGACCGGCGCTTGCGCAGATCGCCGACGCGAAGCTCGTATGCAACCGCTGCCCCGTGACCACCGAGTGCCTCACGTGGGCACTGGATTCCGGCCAGGACGCCGGCGTGTGGGGCGGCATGAGCGAGGACGAGCGTCGCGCACTGAAGCGTCGGAACGCTCGGACGAAGGCCCGCACCGGCGTATAGCTCGCAACGACACGACATTACGGCCCCGGTGAATACCGGGGCCGTAATCGTGTGTGGAGCAACTCGTTTCGACGCGGACGTCAGTATGTGGTGTGCCTACTGCGCCAACCGGCGTCGGCCGATCGGCACCCGGAGCACCACTTCGGTTCCGCCCCCGGCACCGTCGTGCATGCCCAGCGATCCGTCGAGTTCGGCGGCCACCAGGGTGCGGACGATCTGCAGGCCCAACCGGTCTGACTTCTCCAGGCTGAATCCCGGTGGCAGACCTCGTCCGTCGTCGGAGATCACCACGTCGAGCCACCGCGCGGACCGTTCGGCGCGGATCGTCACGCAGCCCTGCTTGCTGGTGCCGTCGAAGGCGTGCTCGATGGCGTTCTGCACCAGTTCGGTGACGACCATCACGAGTGCGGTGGCGCGGTCGGCGTCCAGTACGCCGAGATCGCCGTCGCGGACGATGCGGATCGGCGAATCGACGGACGCGACGTCGTTCATGATGGGCACGATGCGGTCGACGACGGCGTCGAGGTTGACCTCCTCGTCGACCGACATCGACAGCGCGTCGTGCACCAGCGCGATCGACGACACGCGCCGCACCGACTCGATGAGCGCCTCGCGCCCCTCGGCGTTGTTGGTCCGCCGGGCCTGCAGCCGCAGCAGCGCCGCCACGGTCTGCAGGTTGTTCTTCACCCGGTGATGGATCTCGCGGATGGTCGCGTCCTTGGACAGCAGCGCGCGGTCGCGGCGCTTGACCTCGGTGACGTCGCGGATCAGCACCGCGGCACCGGCCGCGGCCCCGTGCACGACGAGCGGCAGGGTCCGCAGCAGCACCGCGGCGCCACCGGCGTCCACCTCCATCCGCATGCTCGACCCGCCGTCGAGGGAGTCGCGCACGTGGGTGGTGAGTTCCTGGGCCTCGAACGGGTCCGAGATCAGCGGCCGGGTGACGCTGACCAGGTTGTGCCCCTCGAGTTCGGCGGCCAGGCCCATGCGGTGATACGCCGAGATCGCGTTCGGGCTCGCGAACGCGACCACGCCCTCGCCGTCGAGCCGGATGAAGCCGTCGCCGACGCGCGGACTGGATCGCGACATCGCGACGTCCCCGACGTTGGGGAACGTGCCCTCCGACAGCATGTGCAGCAGGTTGCGGGCGCAGTCCAGGTAGGCCCGTTCCAGGGGGCTGGCCTTGCGCTGGTCGGCGAGGGCGGTCTGATGGGTCAGGACGGCCACGACGTGGTTGCCCTGCCGTACCGGCACCGCCTCGACGTTGAGCCAGCTCCCGTCGGCCGAGGGCGGGGTCGTGACACCGGTCGCGTGACGCTCCGCGGCGTCGCTCTCCCTGCCGATGTGGCCGGACAGGAACGCCTCGGTCACCACGGGCATCTCGTCGGCCTCGTTCTTGGTGCCGACCGCGTCGGCGAGCAGGACCGTCGGCGCGGTGTTCGGCCGGACCTGGGCGACGCACACCAGTCCGGCGTCGTCGCGGCGCACCCACATCAGGTAGTCGGCGAACGACAGGTCCGCGAGCAGCTGCCACTCCCCGACCACGGCGTGCAGGTGGTCGACGGCCGTGCCGGGCAGCATCGTGTGCTCGGCGAGCAGGTCACCGAGAGTCGACACGGTCTGGCACTCCTGAGCTGGGCGGCCTAGCTGATGACGGCGATGAGGTCGCCGGCCTGGATGACGTCGCCGACCGACACGTTCACCGAGGACACGGTTCCCGCCACCTCGGCGATCACCGGGATCTCCATCTTCATCGACTCGAGCAGGACGAGGGTGTCGCCTTCGCCGATCTGATCGCCCTCGCTCACCACGACCTCGAGCACACTGGCCACGATCTCGGCGCGAACGTCCTCGGCCATCTTCACTCCGCTCGTCTCAGAACCACCCTGGTGTTCCATCGAACCACACGGGTCGCATCCCCTCGCATTGGAACTCGCCGGTGTGATCATGAGACACTGGTGCGAGCAACCCATACACGAGACGTCGACGGAGGACCCCCATGGCCAAGCGTGGCCGCAAGAAGCGTGACCGCAAGCACTCGAAGGCCAATCACGGCAAGCGACCCAACGCCTGATCTTCGCGTGACCCCGACGGCGGCCCGATGGGCCGCCGTCTTCGTGTCTCTAGCCCCGGATGATCGTGGTGCGGCTGATCTCGATGCGCAGCCGCTGGCGTAGCGACTCGGGCACCTTGTCACCGCTGCACTTGGTGGCGACGAGCCGCTTGACCCGCTCCTCCACCCCGTACTGACGCAGGCAGGTGGGGCACTCCTCGAGATGCTGGCGCAGCTTGTCGCGAGTCTCGACGGTGCACTCACCGTCCAGCAGCGTCCAGACCTCGGCGATCACCGACGCGCACTCGGGGTGCTCGGGATCGACCGGACCCAGCGGGGGCTCGAAATCGTGACCCTCGGGCCGCTCGAACTGACTGCTCATGACGTGACTCCCTCCGGCGCATCGAGTTGGACGCCTCGCATGAAACCACGCTCACGGGCCACGTCGGCGAGCAGTTCGCGCAATTGCTTGCGTCCGCGGTGCAGACGCGACATGACGGTCCCGATCGGGGTGTCCATGATCTCGGCGATCTCCTTGTAGGGGAATCCCTCGACGTCGGCGTAGTAGACCGCCATCCGGAAGTCCTCGGGCAGCGCCTGCAGCGCGGCCTTGATCTCGGTGTCCGGCAGCGACTCCATGGCCTCCACCTCGGCCGACCGCAGACCGGTCGACGTGTGCTCGGCGTTGGCCGCGAGCTGCCAGTCGGTGATCTCCTCGGTCGGGTACTCCGCCGGCTGACGCTGCTTCTTGCGATAGCTGTTGATGTAGGTGTTGGTGAGGATGCGGTACAGCCAGGCCTTGAGGTTGGTGCCCTCGCGGAACGACCGGAAGCCGGCGTACGCCTTGACCATGGTCTCCTGCAGCAGGTCCTCGGCGTCCGCGGGATTGCGGGTCATCCGCAGCGCGCCGCCGTACAGCTGGTCGAGCAGCGGGATGGCGTCGCGTTCGAACCGCTGCGTCAGTTGGGCGTCGCTCTCCTCGGACTTCGCGGGCGCTTCCTCCGCTGACACGCTCGAGTCGGTCATCTCGGTGGACACCGTCCCTTCTGTCGCGGCGCCGAACGGATCCAGTACATCGACTGGACGTTCCAAGCAGACCGTCGGCACCAGGGTCCCCTTTCGTTCGATCCTAGTTGCTGAACCCGACACCGGGGCCATGGCGCTGGCACCGGCGACCTCGGTGTTCCTCATCGCACCCAACAACAGCGGGTCCCCGGACGTTGTTCCCACCCGCCGCTAGGCTCTCCCGCGTGCCCCGCGCAGCCACACCGGCGATCGCCGCACTGGTCACCGCCGGTATTCCGCACGAAGTGCTCCAGTACCACCACGACCCGCGTGCCGAGTCATTCGGCGCCGAGGCGGTCGCCGAACTGGCCTCGACCGTCGGCGTCGACCCCGAGCAGATCCTCAAGACCCTGGTGGTCGCCCTGCCGTCCGGGCTCGGCGTGGCCGTGCTCCCGGTGCCGTCCCGGCTCTCGCTGAAGGCCGCCGCCGCGGCACTCGGGGCGCCGCGGGCCGAGATGGCCGATCCCGCGGCCGCGCAGCGCTCCAGCGGATACGTCGTGGGCGGCATCTCGCCGCTGGGTCAGCGCAAGCGCCTGCCCACGGTCGTCGACGCCTCGGCGCTGCGGTGGGACCGCGTGCTGTGCAGCGCCGGCCGGCGCGGACTCGACGTCGCGCTGGCCCCCGGGGACCTGGTCCGCGCCACGGATGCGGTGATCGCCGACATCCGCTCGATCCCGGCGTCCTAGGGTGGCGGCATGTCGCTCACCGGGAAGACCATGTTCATCTCCGGCGCCAGTCGCGGAATCGGCTTGGCCATCGCCAAGCGCGCCGCCGCCGACGGCGCCAACATCGCACTGGTCGCGAAGACCGCCGAACCCCACCCCAAGCTCGAGGGCACCGTCTACACGGCCGCCAAGGAGATCGAGGAGGCCGGCGGTCAGGCACTGCCCATCGTCGGGGACATCCGCGACGAGAACTCCGTCGCCGATGCCGTGGCCAAGGCCGTCGACGCGTTCGGCGGCATCGACATCTGCGTCAACAACGCCTCGGCGATCAACCTCGGGTCCATCGAAGAGGTTCCGCTCAAGCGCTTCGACCTGATGAACGGCATCCAGGTCCGCGGCACGTACACCGTGTCGCAGGCCTGCATCCCGCACATGAAGGGCCGCGAGAACCCGCACGTGCTGA
Organism: Mycobacterium sp. PTI7; assembly: GCF_056679845.1. Taxonomy (NCBI): domain Bacteria; kingdom Bacillati; phylum Actinomycetota; class Actinomycetes; order Mycobacteriales; family Mycobacteriaceae; genus Mycobacterium; species Mycobacterium sp. PTI7. The sequence goes on along the minus strand of NZ_CM155252.1, from coordinate 565,057 downwards.
CGCTGTCGCCGCCGATCCGGCTCGAGTCGGAATGGCTCAAGCCCACCGCCTACATGATGGCCAAGTTCGGGATGACGTTGTGCGCGTTGGGCATCGCCGAGGAGCTGCGCGAGGCCGGCATCGCGTCGAACACGCTGTGGCCGCGCACCCTGGTGGCCACCGCCGCGGTGCAGAACCTGCTCGGCGGCGACGAGGCGATGGGCCGCGCCCGCAAGCCCTCGGTGTACTCCGACGCCGCGTACGCCATCCTCACCAAGCCCTCGTCCTACACCGGGCACAGCCTGCTCTGCGAGGACGTGCTGCTCGAGTCCGGCGTCACCGACCTGTCGGTGTACGACTGCGTCCCCGGCTCCGACCTGGGCGTCGACCTCTGGGTGGACACCCCCAACCCGCCCGGGTACCAGGGCTGAACCGGTGTCCGAGCCGACGGTGTGGGCCGGCGGCCGTTACGAGTCGGTGGCGCAACGCATCTCGGGCATCGCCGTCGAGACGGTCGAGCGCGCCGGGCGTCGCGCCGCCCTCGACGGCGCGGCGGTGGTCGACCTGGCCTGCGGTACGGGGAGTGCCGCGCTCGCGGCGGCCGAGCGCGGCGCGCGGGTCACTGGCGTCGACCTGACGCCCGAACTCCTCGCACAGGCACGCGGCAAGGCCGACGCCGCGGGGCTGCCCGTGACGTGGGTGGCAGCGGACGCCGGCGATACCGGCCTGCCCGGGGCGGCCTTCGACGTCGCGGTGTCCAACATGGGCATCATCTTCGTCGAACCCGAACGCCTGCTCGCCGAGGCGGTCCGAATCCTCGCGCCGGGTGCGACGTTCGCCTTCTCGGCGTGGGTGCGCAACGAACGCAATCCGCTGTTCGACCCGATCGTCGCGGTCCTCGGCGCACCGCCACCGAGCGACTTCACCCCCGACCAGTGGGGCGACCGGGCGACGGCGTCCCGGCGGCTGGCGGCGCACTTCGACGACGTCGAGGTGGACGACGGCTCGCTCACGTGGCGCTTCGACTCGATGGACGACGCGCTGCGCTTCCTCACCGACGAGTCACCGATGCACGTCAGCGTCTTCCGACGTCTGGACGACACCCGCCGCGACGAACTGCTCGAGGCGTTCCGTGCGGCCCTGCTCCCCCACGACGCAGACGGCCCCGTCTCGTTCGACGCGCCCTACGTGATCGTGTCCGCGACGCGGCGACGGTGAATCACCGGGCCTCGTAGAGGATTCCGCGGCCGATGGCCTCGCGCACCACCGGCAGCGCCGCGGTGGCCAGCGCCGCCGCATCCACGTCGTGGACGCCCGCCAGCAGGTCGATCAGCATGCCCAGCGGCACCTCGCCCCGGCAGCCGGCCAGCAGCGCACGGGACACCTCGTCGACGCCGAGGACCGCCGCGGGCCCGCCGGGACGGCGCACGGCCGCACCGATCGTCTGCCATCCGTCGGGGCCGGGGAGGAACTGCTCCTCGAGGAACACCGGTGCCGTGGACAACCGGGCAGCCAGCAGGTGGTCGTCGTCGGTGTCGTGCAGGTACTCGCGGCGGGCGAAGAACGCCTCGACCTCGGGGCCGGTGAGTGCCTCACCCGCGCCGGTGATCTCCTCGAGCACCTGGTCACTGTCGCGGGTCTCGCCGACCCGTGGCGCGCGGACCGTGATCATGCCCATCCCGACGCCCGCGATGTCCTCGGCGTCGAACCAGTCCAGCCACTGTCCGCCGCGGCGCGCGGCCTCCTCGGGCGGCTCCCCCGCGTCCGACGTCCACAGCGAGACGTAGCTGATCGGGTCGGCGAATTCACGCTGCACCACCCAGGCGTGCAGGCCGGTGCCAGCCAGCCACTCCTGAACGCGCAGCCGCCAGTCCTGTCCGTCGCGGACGATCCAGTTGGCCATGACCTGCGCGGTGCCGCCGGGCTCCAGGTGGTCACCCGCCTGTTCGATCAGGCTGCGGCACAACGCGTCTCCCGCCATACCGGAATCCCGGTACTGGTAGTCCAGCGCTCCGACGCCCACCACGAACGGCGGGTTCGACACGATCAGGTCGAAGCGCTCGCCGGCCACCGGCTCGAACATGCTGCCGTGGCGCAGATCCCACGACATGCCGTTGAGCCGCGCGGTGGCCGCGGCGACCCGCAACGCCCGCTCGTTGGTGTCGGTGGCGACGATCTCGTCGCAGTGCCCGTCGAGGTGCAGGGCCTGAATGCCGCAGCCGGTGCCGAGGTCCAGCGCCCGGCGCACCGGCGTGCGGACGACGGCGTGCGCCAGGGTCACCGACGCGCCACCGATGCCGAGGACGTGATCGTGGCGGACCGCGCCGGGCCGCACCGCGGCGTCCAGGTCGGACACCACCAAGAAGTCGCGGGCACCGCCGTGCGGCCGGACGTCGAGCGCGGCGCGCAGCGTGCCGGGGGCACTGGCCTCCACGACACCGCCGTGGAGGAGGGCGTCGACGCCCGCCGTCGGCATGGCGCTCTCGACGCGGTCGGTCGGCACGTCGGCGCCGAGCAGGAACAGGCGCACCAGCGTGGCGAGCCGCTGTCGGTCCGGCTCGGCGGACCCGGTGGCGCGCAACGCCGACCACCACAGGCCGCGGCTGAACGCCGCGTTGGCGTCGGCGCCGAGCAGGCCGGCGACCCCGTCGGTGGTGTAGTCCGCGCTCCGCAGGTCGGCGGCCAGGGCGTCGACGACGGCGGCCGAATCGAGCGGACCCGGCGCCGTCACAGCAGGGTGCCCTGCTGCGGCTGGGGCTCCGCCGGTTCGACGAGTTCGGGGCCGTTGTTGCGGACGCTGTTGACCAGGCGGGACACCTCCCGGATCTCGATGCGGTCGAGGTCGCCGTGCCCGCGCAGCAGCCCCTCGTCGACCGGCGCGTCGGGATCGAGCCAGCGGTCCCAGTCGGCCGCGCTGATGGTCAGCGGCATCCGGTCGTGGATCGGCGTCAGCGGGCCCGCGGAATCGGTCGTGATGATGGTGCAGCTGAGCAGCGGCGGACTGTCCTTCGGTGCGTCCTTCGGTCGCCACGTCGACCACAGCCCCGCCATGAACAGCGGCTCGCCGTCCCCGGCGTACATGAAGAACGGTGTCTTGGCCGCCTTCTTGCCGTCCGCGGCGTCCGGGTTGGGCTTCCACTCATACCAGCCGTCCATCGGCACCAGGCACCGCTTCGCCTTGGCCGACGACCGGAACGCGGGCGAGCTGGTGACGTTCTCCGAGCGCGCGTTGATGAGCAGCGGCCCCTTGGTGTCCGGGGTGCCGTCGGCGGTGGCCTTCGCCCACGGCGGGACCAGACCCCAGCGCATCGACCGGATCCGGCGGGTCGACTCGTCGTCCGGGTCGGTGTGCCGCTTGACCACGGTGCTGATGGTGGTCGTCGGGGCGACGTTGTAGTTGGGGCCGGTCAGATCCTTCGCCGCCGACGCCCCGGTGGTCTCGTCGATCGCCTTGATCTTCTCCGCGAGAAGCGCCGGATCGGTGGTCACCGCGAATCGCCCGCACATGCACTCCATGGTGGCAGAGAACGCGGACAGGGCAGGATGGTGGCCGTGACGAACTGGCCCGCACCGACGGCATCCGCTCCCGTTGCGGCGACCGTCACCGTGCCGGGGTCCAAGTCTCAGACCAACCGGGCACTGGTCCTCGCCGCACTCGCCACCGATCAGGGCACCTCGACCGTGTCGGGCGCCCTGCGCAGCCGTGACACCGACCTGATGATCGGCGCCCTGACCACCCTCGGCGTCACCGTCGACGGCGCGGGCACCGACCTGACCGTCAGCGGCCGCATCGACCCGGCACCCGGCGCCACCATCGACTGCGGACTGGCGGGCACGGTGCTCCGATTCGTGCCGCCGGTGGCCGCTCTCGGCGGCCGGTCGGTGACGTTCGACGGCGACGAGCAGGCCCGGTCGCGTCCCATCGCACCGCTGCTCGACGCGCTGCGCCAGATCGGGGTGGCCGTCGACGGCGACGGCCTGCCGTTCGACGTCAGCGGCGGCGGCTCGGTCGCGGGCGGCACGGTGGAGATCGACGCGTCGGCGTCATCGCAGTTCGTGTCCGGGCTGCTGCTGTCCGGTGCGACGTTCCGCGACGGCCTGACCGTGGTGCACACCGGCGAGGCGGTCCCGTCGGCGCCGCACGTCGCGATGACCGTGTCGATGTTGCGCTCGGCGGGCGTCGACGTCGACGACGAGCGCGGCAACCGCTGGCACGTCAGCCCGGGCCCGATCGCGGCGCGGGACTGGGCCATCGAACCGGACGTCTCCAACGCGGTGCCGTTCCTGGCGGCCGCGCTGGTGACCGGCGGCCGCGTGCGGATCACCGGGTGGCCCGCCCGGAGCGTGCAACCCGTCGCCGCGGTGATCGGCCTGCTCGAGACGATCGGCGCTCGCGTCACGCGCGGCGAGGCCCACCTCGAGGTGGCCGGGCCGGACGGCTTCGACGGCTTCGACGCCGATCTGCGCGAGATCGGTGAGCTGGCACCGTCGGTCGCGGCGATCGCCGCGCTGGCCCGCCCGGGCTCGACGTCGCGGCTGCGCGGCATCGCCCACCTGCGCGGGCACGAGACCGACCGGCTGGCCGCACTGACCGCCGAGATCAACCGCCTCGGCGGCCGCTGCGAGGAGACCGAGGACGGGCTGTCGATCGTCGCCGCGCCACTGCACGGCGGCGAGTGGCTGTCCTACGCCGACCACCGGATGGCGACCGCGGGCGCGATCATCGGCCTGCGCACCCCGGGCGTCGAGGTCCACGACATCGGCACGACGGCCAAGACCCTGCCCGACTTCCCCGGCATGTGGGCCGACATGCTGGGCGAGAGGTGACCGAAACACCTTGAGCGGACGGGAGTTGGACGAGTCGGACGTCCGGGTGCGCTCGGGCCGCGGTTCGCGGCCGCGCACCAAGACCCGGCCGCGGCACGCCGACGCCGAGCAGGCCATGGTGGTCACCGTCGACCGCGGCCGGTGGGGTTGCGCGCTGGGCGGTGACCCGGACCGCGTCGTCACCACGATGCGCGCCCGCGAACTGGGCCGCACCCCGATCGTCGTCGGCGACGAGGTCGAGATCGTCGGCGACCTGTCCGGCAAGCCCGACACGCTCGCCCGCATCGTGCGACGCGGTGACCGGCGAACGGTGTTGCGCCGCACCGCAGACGACACCGATCCCACCGAGCGGGTGGTGGTCGCCAACGCCGATCAACTGCTCGTCGTGGTGGCGCTGGCCGATCCCCCGCCGCGCACCGGTTTCGTCGAGCGGGCGCTGATCGCCGCGTACGCCGGCGGGCTGACGCCGATCCTCTGCCTGACCAAGACCGACCTCGCCCCGCCGGAGCCCTTCGCCGAGCAGTTCGCCGGACTGGACCTGACCGTCGTCGCGACGGGCCACGGCGGCGCGCTCGACGCCGTCGCCGACGTCCTGGCGGGCCGGGTCACCGTGCTGCTGGGGCACTCCGGCGTCGGCAAGTCGACGCTGGTGAACCGGCTGCTGCCCGATCAGCATCGCGCGGTCGGGGTGGTGTCGGGCGTCGGCAAGGGCAAGCACACGTCGACCCAGTCGGTGGCACTGCCGCTGGCGGGGTCCGGCTGGGTGATCGACACGCCCGGCGTCCGTTCGTTCGGCCTGGCGCACATCGCACCCGACGACGTCATGCTCGCGTTCTCCGACCTGGCCGAGACCATTCAGGACTGCCCGCGGGGATGCGGCCACCTGGGACCGCCGGCGGATCCGGAGTGCGCGCTGGACACGCTGACCGGCCCGGCGGCGGACCGCGTGCTCGCGACCCGGCGCCTGCTGACGGCGATGCGCGCGGGCTAGCGGCGTTCCTCCTGGCCAGGCGGGTCGACACCGTCACCGGCTGATCCGTTTGCACCGGCGTCGCACCGGGCACGCTGCGGCGGTGAGCACAGTACCTAGCATCAACCTCAACGACGGCGCCACCATCCCGCAGCTCGGATTCGGCGTCTACCAAATCGACCCCGACGAGACCGCCGGCGCGGTGAAGACCGCGCTCGACATCGGCTACCGGCACATCGACACCGCGCAGATGTACGGCAACGAGGCCGGCGTCGGACAGGGCATCCGCGATGCGGGCGTCGACCGCGCCGACGTCTTCATCACCAGCAAGCTGAACAACGGCTTCCACGAACCGGACAAGGCGCGCAAGTCCTTCGACGAGACGCTGTCGAAGCTGGGCTTCGACTACGTCGACCTGTTCCTGATCCACTGGCCGCTGCCCACCAAGTACGACGGCGACTTCGTGTCGACGTGGAAGGCGCTGGAGGGATTCAAGGCCGACGGCCGGGCCCGCAGCATCGGCGTCTCCAACTTCCAGGTGCCGCACCTCGAGCGGCTGGCCGCCGAGACCGACACGGTGCCCGCGGTCAACCAGATCGAGGTGCACCCGTACTTCGTCAACGCCGACGTCCGCGCCTACGGTGCGGCCCACGGCATCGTGACCGAGGCGTGGTCGCCGATCGCGCAGGGCAAGGTGCTCGACGATCAGGTGGTCGAGGGCATCGCGAAGGCCACCGGCAAGTCACCCGCGCAGGTGGTGCTGCGGTGGCACATCCAGCGCGGCGACGTCATCTTCCCGAAGTCGGTGACGCCGAAGCGCATTCAGGACAACTTCGAGATCTTCGACTTCGAGTTGAGCCCCGACGACGTCGACGCGCTGACCGAACTCGACAAGGGCGAGGACGGCCGCACCGGCCCCAACCCCGACACGTTCGACATGATCCCCGACTGACCGAAACCCCTCCAACGCCGAAACTGCGGGGAGATCGACGATTCGATACGAATCGCGATCTCCCCGCAGTTTCGCGTTGAGTCGTTCAGTCGTGCAGCGGGTCAGGCAGCGCGCAGGCTACGGGCCACCGCACGCTTGTCGCGACGGCGGGCACGGACTGCGGCGATCGAGGACTTGAGTCCGCGACGCTCGCTGGGGTCCAGTTCGTCGAACATCCGCTCGCTGCGCGTCTCGGGCGCATCGTCGCGGGTGTCGGTGAGGAACTTGTCCGGCAGCGACAGCTTGGCGATCGTGCGCCACGTCTTGCCGTACTGCACCAGGAAGTTTCCGGTGGTGTAGGGCAGGTCGTACTTGTCGCAGATCTCCCGCACGCGAATCGAGATCTCGTGCAGCCGGTTGCTGGGCAGGTCCGGGTACAGGTGATGCTCGATCTGGTTGCTCAGGTTGCCGCTCATGAAGCGCAGCGCAGGTCCGCCGTCGAAGTTGGCGCTACCCAGCATCTGACGCAGGTACCACTGACCCTTGGACTCGCCCACCATGTCGGTCTTGGTGAACTTCTCCGCGCCGTCCGGGAAGTGGCCGCAGAAGATCACGGCGTTGGCCCACACGTTGCGGATCACGTTGGCGATCGCGTTGGCCCTCACGGTCGACCAGAATCGCGCTCCGGGCGACAGCGAGGTCAGCGCGGGCCACAGCACGTAGTCCTTGGCGACCTGGTGGCCGGCCTTGACGCCGAACTCCTTGACGCGGTCGACGGTGTCCTGGCGGTCGTCGCGACCCATGAAGATCTTGCCGAGTTCCAGGTGCTGCAGTCCGACGCCCCACTCGAAGCCGATGGCCAGCAGGGTGTTGAAGAGCAGGTTGCCGTACAGGTTGAACGGCTTCCACTTGGCGTCGCGGGTCACGCGGATGACGCCGTAGCCCACGTCGTCGTCCATCCCGAGGATGTTCGTGTACTTGTGATGCATGAAGTTGTGGGTGAAGCGCCAGTGCTTCGACGCCCCGCTCATGTCCCACTCCCACGTCGAGGAGTGGATCTCGGGATCGTTCATCCAATCCCACTGGCCGTGCATGACGTTGTGGCCGATCTCCATGTTCTCGATGATCTTGGCCACGCCCAGCGTCGCGGTGCCTGCCCACCATGCGGAGCGGCGCGAGCCGGCGGTCAGCATGATGCGGCCCGCCACCTCCAGCGCGCGCTGAGCGGCGATCGTGCGGCGGATGTAGCGCGCGTCGCGCTCACCTCGGGAGTCCTCGATGTCCTGTCGGATTGCATCGAGTTCACGTCCAAGGTTCTCGATGTCCGCCTCGGTCAAGTGCGTGAATTCCGGTACGTCCGTAATAGCCATCGTCAGGCCTCCTTCCTCTACCTACGCTAGCGTAACCTACGATCCCGTAGGTTACCAGTCAGTAAACCTTAAACGTCGAGCGTACAGTCGCCCGACGCCGCCGAGATACAGGTCTGGATGCGGCTGCCCGGCTCGTGTTCGACGCCCGTGCGCAGGTCGCGCACGTAGCCGTCGACGAGGCCGACCACGCACGACTGGCAGATCCCCATCCGGCAGCCGAACGGCATCTGGATCCCGACGCTCTCACCGGCGTCCATCAGCGACGTGGCGGCGTCGACGCCGACCGTCTTGCCTGCCCGCTCGAAGGTCACGGTGCCGCCGGTGCCGTGTGCGGCCGCCTTCGACACCGCGAAGCGCTCGAGGTGCAACCGGTCGGCGGCGCCGGCCGCCTTCCACACCCGTTCGGCGTCGTCGAGCATGGCCTCGGGACCGCACGCCCAGGTCTGGCGCTCCCGCCAGTCGGGCACCAGGTCGGCCAGCCGGGACAGGTCGAGGCGGCCGTCGGTCCGCGTGGCGCGCAGCGTCAGCGAGTACCCCTCGTGGGCGTCGGACAGCGCGGCGAGTTCCCGGCCGAACATCGTGTCGGCCTCCGTCGGTGCGGAGTGCACGTGGACGACGTCGCCGATCTGATCGCGCCGGGCGAGCGTGCGCAGCATCGACATCACCGGGGTGATGCCGGAGCCGGCGGTCAGGAACAGCACCGAGGCCGGCGCGGGATCGGGCATCGTGAAGTTGCCCTGCGGCGCGGCCAGCCGGACGACGGTGCCGGGTGCGACGCCGCCGACGAGGTGCGTCGACAGGAAGCCCTCGGGCATCGCCTTGACGGTGATCGTGATGGTCCGCGGTCCGCGGCCGGTCCGGGTGGCCGCCCGCACCGGCGTCGACGTCAGCGAGTAGGAGCGCCAGCGCCACCGACCGTCGACCAGCACGCCGATGCCGACGTACTGGCCCGGTTCGTAGTCGAAGGAGAAGCCCCAGCCCGGCTTGATGACGAGCGTCGCGGAGTCGACGGTCTCGCGCCGGACCTCGACGATGCGGCCGCGCAGCTCGCGTGCCGACCACAGCGGGTTGGCCAGCTTGAGGTAGTCGTCGGGCAGCAGCGGCGTGGTGATCTTCCCGGCGATCGTGCGCAGCGCGTGCCAGCCCGGCCGCTCCTTGGCGCCCGCGATCTGCGGCTTGACGGTGTCGGCGACCTGGGCCGAGACCTTGATCGTGTTCTTGGCCACGAGAGGCTCCCGCTCGACTGTGGGGATGGTGCGACGAGCGCACCACGGAATCAACCTACGGTACCGTAACCTACGGTCGCGTAGCCAGTGCTGAGCGCGATGCCGCAGGTCAGAGCAGGTCGATCAGGAACGGCAGCTCCTGCGTCGCGTACCAGGCGAGGTCGTGGTCCTGGGCGTCGCCCACCGTCAGCTCGGCGTCCTCGTCACCCAGGTCCGCGTCGTCGATCACGTCCATCGCCGCGGCGACGGCGGCCTCGGCGGCGGCGTTGTCCACGTACGCGGCCACCACGTCCGCCATCGTGACCGGTCCCGCCAACCGCACCACCGCGTCGTCGAGGTCCGGCCGCAGCGTGACGTCCTCGACGTCGGCCACCAGGACCGCGCGACGGGTCGGCTGTCCCGTGTCCGGCCCCTCGGCGGCGAGCAGGCGCACCGACGCCATCGCGGCCTCGCGCAGCGCCACCTCGGCCAGTTCGTCGTCGTCGCCCTCGGCGTAGGACTCGCGCAGCGTCGGCGTCACCGCGAACGCCGTGCCGCTGCGTGCATGCAGCATCTGGTCGGCGACGAGTGCTCCGAGCATGGTCAGGGTCACCGGGATGTAGACGCGCACCCCGCGAGGGTAGCTGGCGTCGGGACCCGACCCTCGCGGTGCACGACGGGTTGGGGATTCGCCCTCCCCCGCGGATCGAGCGGCCTACTGTTCACCCGTACGACTCCGGTAGTTCAGTCCCCGCTACCTGGGCACATAGCGGAATCTCCGAGGAGAATCGCATGAATTCCACGCCCACCCTGCAGAAGGCACTGTCACAGCGCCAGCTGACGATGATCGCCATCGGCGGCGTGATCGGCGCCGGGCTCTTCGTCGGTTCCGGAGTCGTCATCGGCGACACCGGACCGGGCGCGTTCATCACCTATGCGCTGGCCGGCGTGCTGATCATCATGGTGATGCGCATGCTCGCCGAGATGGCGGTCGCCAATCCGTCGACCGGCTCGTTCGCCGACTACGCGCGCACCGCGCTGGGCAACTGGGCGGGGTTCTCGGTCGGCTGGCTGTACTGGTACTTCTGGGTCATCGTCGTCGGCTTCGAGGCGATCGCCGGGGCGAAGATCATCCAGTACTGGGTCGACGTGCCGCTGTGGATGTCGGCACTGATCCTCATGGTGCTGATGACGGCCACCAACCTCTTCTCGGTGTCGTCGTTCGGCGAGTTCGAGTTCTGGTTCGCAGGCATCAAGGTCGCCGCCATCGTCGCCTTCATCGGCCTCGGCGCGCTGTTCGTCCTGGGTCTCTGGCCCGACAAGGCGATGGACTTCTCCAACCTGACCGACCACGGCGGGTTCTTCCCCTTCGGCGCCATGGCGATCACCGTGGGGGTGGTGACCGTCATCTTCTCGATGGTGGGCGCCGAGATCGCCACCATCGCCGCGGCGGAGTCATCGGATCCGGAACGGGCGGTCGCCAAGGCGGCCAACTCGGTCATCGTCCGCATCGCGGTGTTCTTCGTCGGCTCCGCGTTCCTGCTGGTGACGATCCTGCCGTGGAACGACGACGCGGTGGCGGCGTCACCGTTCGTCGCCGCGTTCACCGAGATGGGGATCCCCTACGCCGACGACATCATGAACGCCGTCGTACTGACGGCGGTGCTGAGCTGCCTGAACTCCGGCATGTACACCGCGTCGCGCATGCTGTTCGTCCTCGCCGCGCGTCGCGAGGCACCGGCCCGCCTGGTCAACGTCACCCGGCGCGGCGTGCCCGCCGCCGCGATCCTGACGTCGTCGGTGATCGGCTTCCTGTGCGTCATCGCCGCAGCGGTCTCGCCCGACACGATCTTCGCGTTCCTGCTGAACTCCAGCGGCGCGATCATCCTGTTCGTCTACCTGCTCATCGCCATCTCCCAGATCGTGCTGCGCTTCCGCGCCGACGACTCGCAGCTCAAGGTGAAGATGTGGCTGTTCCCGGCGCTGTCGATCCTCACCGCCGTCGCGATCCTGGCGATCCTGGTGCAGATGGGCATCCAGGCCGACGTCCGGTCGCAGCTTCTGCTGAGCCTGCTGTCGTGGGCCGTCGTCATCCTGGTGTACCTGGCCAACCGCTGGTTCATCAACCGCAAGCCCGAGGCCGAGGGCGCCACCGCGACCGACGCCCCGCACCGGGTGCTCGTCCTGGCCAACCAGACCGTCGAGTCCCAGGAACTGCTCGACGAGCTGCGGCGCATCGACGCCGACAGGTCCGCCACATACTTCGTGGTGGTGCCCGCGAGCCCCATCGAGGCCGGCACCGCCGCGCGGGGCCCGCTGGACCTGCTCGAGGCCACCCGAAAGGTCGCCCAGGACCGGCTCGACAGCACGCTGCGCACGCTGCGGTCGGACGACCTCGAGGCGAACGGCGAGATCGGTGACGCGCGCCCGTTGCGCGCGCTGGCCGGTGCCGTGCACGACTTCCATCCCGACCAGATCGTGATCGCCACGCTGCCGCCGGAGGAATCCGTCTGGCAGCGCTTCGACGTCGTGGACCGCGCCCGCGCGGAGTACGACGTGCCGGTCACCCACGTCGTCGCCACGCCCGCGACCCGCTGAGGATCCGACCATGGCCATCATCGCCGGATTCAGTTCGAGCCGACAGGGCAGCGCCCCGCTGAACCTGGCCGCTCAAATCGCGCGCGGCACGGGCGAGAAGATCATCGCCACCGCCATCGTCGAACGGTCGCCCGCACGGCAGGACGACCCGGTCGAGAACGAATACCTGGGCTACGTGTCGCAGAGGGCGCGCACGTCACTGGAGCAGGTGGTCGCCCGACTCCCCGCCGGACTCGACGTCAGTGTCGTCGTGCACCACTCCACGTCGATCCCCACGGGGCTCATGGAACTGGTCGCCGCCCACGACGCCAACCTGGTGGTCGTGGGATCGTCGTCGTCGGGTCTCCTGGGCCGCGTCGGGCTGGGCAGCGTCACCGAGCGGCTCGTCCACACCGCCTCGGTGCCCGTGGCGATCGCCCCCCGCGGGTACGCGCCGGCCGAGGGTCCGATCCGCCGACTCACCGCCGCCTACGGCGACGAGGCGGACGTCAACGGTCTGATCCCCGCCGCCGCGGAACTCGCGAAGGAGTGGTCGGCGGCGCTGCGGATCACGTCGTTCACGGTGCGGCCGGTGCGGATGTTCGCCGGAACCATCGAGCGCACCGCCGAGGACCTCGTCGTGCAGCAGTGGTCGCGCCGGACCTTCGACGACATCGTCGCTCAGCTCGACGCCGTCCGCGAGCGGATCGCGGTCCCCGACGTCGACGTCGTCGTCGGCAGCGGCCACGACTGGCGAGAGGCCGTCGAGTCGGTCACCTGGCAGGAAGGTGACGTGCTGCTGCTCGGGTCGGGCGCGGCCGGACCGGTGGCACGGGTGTTCCTCGGCTCCGCCGCGTCGAAGATCCTCCGGCACGCCCCGGTGCCGGTCATGATCGTGCCGCGGCACCCCCCGGCGACGTAGCGTCGCGGCGGGCGATCAGCGCGCGGAGTCCAGCAGTTCGTCGAGCGATTCGCGGAGCAGGCCCGGCAGGACGTCGACGTCGCTCATCGCGTCGCGGTCGGCGTTGATGCCGAAGTACAGCATCCCGTTGTACGACGTCACCCCGACGGCCATCGTCTGATTCTGCAGCAGCGGCGGCACCGCGTAGGTCTCCAGCAGCTTGGTGCCCGCGACGTACATCTGCTTCTGCGCGCCCGGCACGTTGGTGATGAGCAGGTTGAACAGCCGCGCGGAGAAACTGGTCGCCACGCGAATTCCCATGGCGTGCAACGTCGGTGGCGCGAACCCCGACAGCGTGACGATGGTCCTCGCGTCGACCAGGCTCGCGGCGGTGGACGCCGACTCGGTGGCGTGCGCGATCTGGGACAGGCGCACGACGGCGTTGCCCTCCCCCACCGGCAGGTCCACCAGGAACGGCGACACCTCGCTGATCGCCTGCCCCGGCCCCGTCACGTCGAGTTCGGCGTCCGGGTACACCGACATGGGCGCCATCGCGCGGACCGTCGACGTGGAGGTGACGGGTTCGCCGCGCGACATCAGCCAGTTGCGCAGCGCGCCCGCGACCACCGCGAGCACGACGTCGTTGACGTCGCAGTCGTAGCGGGCACGTAGCTTGCGGTAGTCGTCGAGGTCGTGGCACGCCACCGTGATCCGGCGGTTGCGCGACACCGTGGTGTTGAGCGGACTGTTCGGCGCCGTCCCCCGCGCCACCGTGCGGGCCACGTCGGCCATCCGCCGCGCCACGTCGGCGAGCTGACCGGTGTTGGTGACCGCGTCGGTCAGCGTCGAGCGGACGGCGGCCAGCTGCGCGGTCGGGCGGGTGACCCACTCGCCGAGCGCACCGAGCAGCAACTGGGCGTCGCCGGGCTCGCGGCCGGGGATCCAGATGTCCTCGCCGAACTCCGGCGGCTTCTGCGTCCGGTCGGCGATGACGTGCCCGATCTCGAGCGCGGTCATGCCGTTGACCAGCGCCTGGTGGGACTTGGTGTAGATCGCGATGCGGTTCTTGGTCAGTCCCTCGACGAGGTACATCTCCCAGAGCGGTCGCGACTTGTCCAGGGGGCGCGAACCGAGCCGGGCGACCAGGTCGTGCAGCTGGGCGTCACTGCCCGGGGACGGCAGCGCGGACCGGCGGATGTGGTAGGTGATGTCGAACTCGCGGTCGTCCACCCACACCGGCCTGGCCAGGCCGAACGACACTTCGCGCACCTTCTGCCGGTAGCGCGGGATCTGCGGCAGCCGCTGCTCGACGGCGGCCAGCAGCGTCTCGTAGCTCAGCCCGTTGCGCGGCCTGCGCAGGATCGACAGCGTGCCGACGTACATGGGGGTCGACGTGTTCTCCAGGTGGTAGAACGACGCGTCGGCCGCCGACAACCTGGTCACCATGACGTCGCCACCCTTTTCCCCAACCCTGCACGGACCCCGTCACGGTAGCCGCCGAATCTTCGGGTCCGCATAACGGGTGCATGGAGGTGTCTCCGCACCGTGCGATCATGAATCGTCTGCACCTCTCCAGCAGGCGTCCGCACGTCGCACCCACCGCTGGAGAACGTCATGACCCGCACCGCGACCGACCGTCCGTCGCTCACCTCGCCCGTCGTCGACTACGAGCCGCCGCCCATCGGCGCGGCCGTCGCACCGTGTCCGCCGCCGGCGTCCGCCGCGCTGCACCGGCACACTCCCCGGCCGTTGACGCCGGCCGACCGGCCACTGCGCGAGCCACCCGTCCCCCGCGCCGCCGCGATCTTCGCCGACACGGCGCTGCGGCGCGTACTCGAGGTGATCGACCGGCGCCGACCCGTCCCGCAGCTACGAAACCTGGTGCGACCCGGCCTGATCGACGCGATTGCGGCGCTCACCCGGGCGCCGAACGCCGAGGGCGCCGCCGTGCTCAAGCGGGTACGCCTGCGCACGCTCGAGGCGTCCGCCGAGGAACCCGCCGCCGCGGAGGTGTTCGCCACCTACACCCGCGGCAAGCGGGTCCGCGCCATCGCCGCTCGGGTGGAGGTGGTCGGCGGCCGCTGGCAGCTGGTGGCACTACACGTCGGCTGACCGACGCGGGGTGCACGGCTCAGCCGCGACGCGCCTTCGGGCCGCCGCGGTTCTGCTTGCGCGCAGCCTCGCGACGCTCCTTGCGGGTGCCGTTGCCCGACCCCGCCGAGTGGCGTCCGCCGCCCTGGCGCTGCACCTCGGCCGACCCGTCCTCCGACGGGCCCACGTAGGTCATCGGCCGCGACGTGTCCTCGTCGATGCCCTTCACCTTCAGCGCGGGAGCCTCCTGCGGCGGCTCCTCGGTCGCGACGGCGCCGCCGCCGGACTGCTGCGCCTGCGCCGCGGCGTTGGCGGCGAACTGCGCCAGGCCTGCGGGTGCCGCCACCGGGGCGACCTGACTCGACGGCTCCTGGGCGGCCTGGACCTGCGCGTTGAACAGCAGACCCACCGACTCCTCCTTGAGGCCGTCGAGCATCGCCATGAACATGTCGTAGCCCTCGCGCTGGTACTCGACGAGCGGGTCGCGCTGGGCCATCGCGCGCAGCCCGATGCCCTCCTTGAGGTAGTCCATCTCGTAGAGGTGCTCGCGCCACTTGCGGTCGATCGTGGACAGCAGCACGCTGCGCTCCAGGTAGCGCATCGCGGTCTCGCCGCCGATCTCCTGCAGCGCCTTCTCACGCTCGTCGTACGCGCGCTTCGCGTCGGCCTGCAGCGCCTCGCGCAGTTCCTCGCGGGTCAGCTCGCCGGGCTCGCCGACGGCGTCGCCGTCGATGAGGTCGTGGTGGTCGATGCCGACCGGGTAGAGCAGCTTGAGGCCCTCCCACAGCTTCTCGAGGTCCCAGTCCTCGGAGTAGCCCTCCTCGGTGGCCCCGTCGACGTAGGCGTTGATGACGTCGACGAGCATCTTCTGCGCCTGCTCCTGGACGTTCTCGCCCTCGAGGAGCAGACGGCGCTCGGCGTAGACGACCTTGCGCTGCTGGTTCATCACCTCGTCGTACTTGAGCACCTGCTTGCGGATCTCGAAGTTCTGCTGCTCGACCTGGGTCTGCGCGCTCTTGATCGCGCGGGACACCATCTTGGCCTCGATGGGCACGTCGTCGGGCAGGTTGAGCCGGTTGAGCAGCGACTCGAGCGTCTCGCCGTTGAACCGGCGCATCAACTCGTCGCCCAGCGAGAGGTAGAAGCGGGACTCGCCCGGGTCGCCCTGACGACCGGACCGGCCGCGCAGCTGGTTGTCGATGCGTCGCGACTCGTGACGCTCGGTACCCAGCACGTAGAGGCCGCCGGCGGCGATGACCTCTTCGGCCTCCTTGCTGGACTCGTCCTTCACCTGTGCGACGACGTCGTCCCAGGCGGCTTCGTAGTCCTCGGGGGTCTCGATGGGGTCCAGGCCGCGGTCACGCAGGCGCTTGTCGGCGAGGAAGTCGACGTTGCCGCCGAGCACGATGTCGGTACCGCGGCCGGCCATGTTGGTGGCGACCGTGATCGCGGCGCGTCGGCCCGCCTCGGCGATGATGTTCGCCTCCTGCTCGTGGAACTTGGCGTTCAGCACGTTGTGCGGGATGCGGCGCTTGGTGAACTGCTTCGACAGGTACTCGGAGCGCTCGACGCTGGTGGTGCCGATCAGGACCGGCTGGCCCTTCTCGTAGCGCTCGCTGACGTCGTCGACGACGGCGATGTACTTCGCTTCCTCGGTCTTGTAGATGAGGTCGGACTGGTCGGTGCGGATCATCGGCCGGTTGGTGGGGATGCTCACCACGCCCAGGCCGTAGATCTCGTGCAGCTCGGCGGCCTCGGTCTGCGCGGTACCGGTCATGCCGGACAGCCGGTCGTAGAGCCGGAAGTAGTTCTGCAGCGTGATGGTGGCGAGCGTCTGGTTCTCGGCCTTGATCTCGACGTGCTCCTTGGCCTCGATCGCCTGGTGCATGCCCTCGTTGTAGCGGCGGCCCAGCAGCACGCGACCGGTGAACTCGTCGACGATCAGCACCTCGCCGTCGCGGACGATGTAGTCCTTGTCGCGCAGGAACAGTTCCTTGGCCTTGATGGCGTTGTTCAGGTAGCTGACCAGCGGCGAGTTGGCGGCCTCGTAGAGGTTGTCGATGCCGAGCTGGTCCTCGACGAGTTCGACGCCCGCCTCGTGCACGCCGATGGTGCGCTTGCGGATGTCGACCTCGTAGTGCTCGTCCTTCTTGAGCATCGGCGCGAGCCGCGCGAACTCGAGGTACCAGTTCGAGGCGCCGTCGGCGGGCCCGGAGATGATGAGCGGCGTACGGGCCTCGTCGATCAGGATCGAGTCGACCTCGTCGACGACGGCGAAGTTGTGGCCGCGCTGCACCATGTCCTCGGTGGCGTGCGCCATGTTGTCGCGCAGGTAGTCGAAGCCGAATTCGTTGTTGGTGCCGTAGGTGATGTCGGCGGCGTAGGCCGTGCGGCGCTCGTCGGGCGTCATCTGCGACAGGATCACGCCGACCTCGAGACCGAGGAAGCGGTGCACGCGGCCCATGGACTCGCGGTCGCGCTTGGCGAGGTAGTCGTTGACCGTGACGATGTGCACGCCCTTGCCGCTCAGCGCGTTGAGGTAGGCGGGCAGGACGCTGGTCAGGGTCTTGCCCTCACCGGTCTTCATCTCGGCGACGTTGCCGAAGTGCAGCGCGGCGCCACCCATGATCTGCACGTCGAAGGGCCGCTGGCCCAGCACTCGCCATGCGGCCTCGCGGGCCACGGCGAACGCCTCGGGCAGCAGGTCGTCCAGTTCCTCGCCGTCGGCCAGGCGCTTGCGGAACTCGTCGGTCTTGCCCCGCAGTTCGGCGTCGGAGAGCTTCTCCACGTCGTCGGCCAACGTGTTGACGTATTCGGCGACCTTCTTGAGGCGCTTGACCATGCGGCCTTCGCCGATTCGGAGCAACTTCGTCAGCACAGAACTATCCCCTGCGGGTTGATGGACCTTCAAGCGTCATCCATCGTAGGCGACTCGCCCGATGGTCCGGTGTCACCGCGCGCCGTGACGAAAGCCCCCCATCCGCGCGGATGGGGGGCTTTGCGCGTGGTCGGGGGCTCAGGACAGGCGGATGAGCCCGTAGTCGTAGGCGTGCCGCCGGTAGACGACGGTCGGCTTGTCGCTGTCGGAGTCGTGGAAGAGGAAGAAGTCGTGGCCGACCAGTTCCATCTCGTAGAGCGCGTCGTCGACGCTCATGGGATTGGCGGGGTGTTCCTTGGTGCGGACGATGTGGCCCGGCTCGTGCTCCTGCACAGCGGCCTCGCCGTCACCCGACGAGGGTTCGGACGGCAGGGGCGGGAGGAAGGCATCGGCTGCCACGGTCTTGGTCGCCTCGGCGACGGACACGGGCGTCTTCTCGCCGTAGTGGATCTTGCGTCGGTCCTTGCTGCGACGGAGGCGGTTCTCGAGTTTGCTTACGGCGGCCTCGAGCGCGGCGTAGAAACTGTCGGCGCACGCCTCGCCGCGGGCGACGGGCCCGCGACCGCGGGCGGTGATCTCCACGTGCTGGCAGTTCTTCTTCTGGCGGCGGTTGCGCTCGTGGTCGAGTTCGACGTCGAAGAGGTAGATGGTGCGGTCGAAGCGCTCGAGTCGAGCGAGCTTCTCCGAGACGTAGGTGCGGAAGTGGTCGGGAACTTCGACGTTGCGGCCCTTCACGACCACCTCGGCGCCGGGCGTGGGTGCGGGATGGTCGTCCTCGACGACCATCGTCGATGATGAGGCTTGTACGGAATTACTTGACATACTTGGCATCTCGTTTCTCTTCGCATCGCACGCTCTGACGCGTGCCGGCTAGTCGAAAAACGCACCGAGGGGTCGTGGAAATCTCCGCCCACCGGCGCAAGGTGTCGAGAACTCACCTCCTACCGCGATCAGGCGATGTGGCGTCGGTTCAGATCGGCGCCGCCGTGAGGCACTCACGGGTGGTTGGCACCGACGGTAGTCCGCGTTCACCTACTCGTGCCACAAAATTCGCATACGTGTTTCGACATCTTCACGTGGACTTGACGCAGCCGTGACGCCCCGGCTCGCGTCAGGCGTGGGCGAGCACCACGACCGCGACGACGTGGGCGCCCGCTGTTTGCAGAACCGCGACGGATTCGGTGACCGTCGCGCCGGTCGTCACGACGTCGTCGACCACCACCACGTCCCCGTCGACGGGGCGTCGCAGCCGCACCCGGCCGGCGACGTTGCGCTGCCGCGCATCGGCCGACAGCCCCACCGAATCGCGGGTGAAGGGGCGCATGCGCAGCGCCTCGACGACGGTCACGCCGGGGCGACCGGCCACCCGCGCGATCCTGGTCACCGGGTCGCCGCCGCGGCGGCGCGCCGCACTCGCCCTGGTCGGCGCGGGCACCACGGTGAGCGGCGCCGCGACGACACCCCACGCGAGCAGCCGGGTCAGCGCGGCCTCGAGGGCGGCGCCCAGCGGCGCGACCAGGTCGCCCCGGCCGCGCTCCTTGACCGCGACGATGGCCTGCCGCCGGGCGCCGGCGTAGCGGCCCAGGGAGAACACCGGCACGCCGGGGTCGAGCCGCGGGGTGACCAGGACCGGCTCCTCGGCCCGCGCGGCGATCAGCTCCGCGCACGCCTCGCACCACCGGGTGCCCGGGGCGCCGCAGCCGCCGCACTCCAGCGGCAGGACGAGATCGGCGAGCATGACCCCGAGTGTGTCGCAGGGGTCCGACGGCCGGCGGCCGGCGCTACAGGCCGAGGTCGCGCCCGATGAGTTCCTTCATGATCTCGTTCGAGCCCGCCCAGATCTTGGTCACGCGGGCGTCCTTCCAGGCCCGCGCGACCCGGTACTCGTTCATGTAGCCGTAGCCGCCGTGCAGCTGCACGCAGTGGTCGAGGATTTCGTTCTGCACCTGCGAACTCCACCACTTGGCCTTCGCCGCGTCGATGGCCGACAGCTCACCGTGCGTGTGCGCGACCACGCAGTTGTCGATGAACGCCTGCGCGACGTCCAGTTTGGTGACCAGTTCGGCGAGCAGGAACTTGTTCCACTGCAGCGAGCCGATCTGCTGACCGAAGGCCTTGCGCTCCTGGGCGTACTGCAGCGTGTCGTCGAGCGACCGGCGGGCGTGCGCCAGGTTCTGCACCGCACCGCTGATCCGCTCCTGCGGCAGCAGCTTCATCATGTGGATGAACCCGCCGTCGAGTTCGCCGATCATCCGCGACGACGGCACCCGCAGGTCCTCGAAGAACAGCTCCGCGGTGTCGGCCTCCGGCTGCCCCACCTTGTCGAGCTTGCGGCCGCGGCTGAAGCCCTCGTCGTCGGCCTCGACGGCGAACAGCGTGATGCCCCTGGCCTTCTTCTCCGGCGACGTCCGGGTGGCCACGACGACGAGGTCGGCCTGGGTCCCGTTGGTGATGAACGTCTTCGAGCCGTTGATCACGTAGTCGTCGCCGTCCCTGACGGCGGTGGTCTTCAGCGCCGCGAGGTCCGATCCGCCGGAGGGTTCGGTCATCGCGATCGCGGTGATCAGTTCCCCCGAGCAGAACTTGGGCAGCCACCGCTCGCGCTGCTCCTCGGTGGTGAGCGTGACCAGGTAGGGCGCGACGATGTCGAACTGGATGCTGAACGCCGACGCGACGGCCGCGCTGGAGTGCGCGAGTTCCTCGTTGAGGATCGCGTTGAAACGGTAGTCGTCGGCCCCGCTGCCGCCGTACTCCTCGGGCACCTCGAGGCCCAGGTAGCCGTTGCGGCCCGCCTCGAGCCAGCTGTCGCGATCGACGTAGCGCTGCTCGATCATCTTCTCCTCGGCGGGCTCGATCGTGCGGGTGACGAACCCGCGGACCGACTCGCGAAAGGCGTCGTGATCCTCTTCGAACAGGGTGCGCTTCATGACCTGACTCCTCGCCGACTCGTGCTTCCGACACCCAATCTACTGACGAGTAGGTTCGTGCTCACCGACCGACTCCAGCGACGGCGTGGTGTGGCACGCTGACGGACGTGTCCGACGCACCCCTTTCGGTCGAGCGTTCCGACGACGGCTCCGGCGTCGCGGTCCTCACCTTCCACCACGGTCCCCTGAACCTCTTCGACCAGTCGATGTTCGACGCGCTGATCGCACACGTCGCGGAGTTGGCGGCCGACCCGCCGCGGGCGCTGCTGCTGCGCGCCGAGGGCAAGGTCAACTCCGCGGGCGTCGACGTCCACGTGTTCCAGGGGCTGACCGCCCAGCAGGGCGCCGACCTGTGGCGTGATCTGTTCGCCGGCATCATCGACCCGATCGAGGCACTGCCCTGCCCGGTGGTGTTCGCAGCCCACGGGCTCACCTTGACCGCAGCGTTCGAGATCGCGCTGGCCTGCGACATCATCCTGGCCGGCCCGCGGGCCAAGTTCGGTCTGGTCGAGACGGTCGTGGGGCTGACGCCGTCGATGGGCGGCCCGCAGCGCCTCGCCGAGCGAGCGGGCTCGGGCCGGGCGCGCGAACTCGTCATGACCGGCGATCTGTACGACGCGGCGACGCTGGCGGACTGGGGCGTGGTGAACGCCGTCCACGACGACGTCGACGCCGCGGCCCGCGCACTGGTGACGCGCCTGGCCGCCGGACCCACCAGGGCGCACGCCGCGACCAAGGAGATCATCGCGGCGTGGCGGTCCGGCGGGGTGCGGCATGCCGACACGGTCACCGCCGACGTCTCGGGCGCCTTGTTCGAGACCGACGACCTGCGCCGTGCCGTGGTCAGCTTCCTCGAGGTGGGCCCCGGGAAGGCCACCTACACCGGTACCTGAGCGTCTTACAGTGGGTGACCCGATCACCAGGAGGCACTGTGACTGACCCTCGGACCGCGCTCGTCATCGGCGGCGCATCGGGCATCGGGTGGGCCTCGGCGCGAGCGCTCGCGGCCGACGGCTACCGGATCGTGCTCGCCGACCTCGACCGCGACGGCGCCGCCGCGCGTGCCGAGGAACTGGGCACCCCGCACGAGTCCGCGGCGGTCGACGTCACCGACGAGGAGTCGGTGGTCGCGGTGTTCGAGGCGGCCGGCCCGCTCGACGTCGTCGTCACCACGGCCGGCTTCAGCAACCTGAGCCCGATCGTCGACATGCCGGTGGACCAGTTCCGCGCGGTGGTGGACGTGTGCCTGACGGGATCGCTGATCGTCGCCAAGTACGCCGGGCGGCACCTGCGCGACGGCGGTGCGCTCCTGTGGATCTCGTCGCTCAACGGTCGCCAGCCCGCCGCGGGCATGAGCGCCTACTGCTCGGCGAAGGCCGGCCTGTCGATGCTGACCCAGGTGGCCGCGATGGAACTGGCCGCACGCGGCATCCGCGTCAACGCGGTGGCCCCGGGCTTCGTCCACACCCCGCTCACCGAGGGTGCGGCCCTCGTACCCGGCGTCGTCGACGACTACGTCGAGAACACCGCACTGGGCCGGGCCGGCACCCCCGAGGACATCGCCGACGCCGTGTCGTTCCTGGTGTCCGACAAGGCGTCCTGGATCACCGGCGAGGTGCTCGACATCAACGGCGGCGCCCACATGAAGCGCTACCCCGATCTGGTGGGCCACGTGAACCGCCTGATGGGCGCGTGAGCCTCGCCGCGGTCGGGCCGAGTCAGCCGGGCAGGACCGGCATCGCGCCCGCCACCATCAGCGGCCGCACCTCGGCCCACACCGGGTCGCCCTCGGCGGCGGCGCCCGACAGCTGCAGCACGCCACGCTGATCCGAGACGTAGACCGTCGACGGGTTGGCCGCCACCGTCGACACCGGGGCCAGCAGGTTGCGGCTCGGGCCGTCGGAGTTGACGCCGTCGAGGTTGACGTAGGACACCGGATGTTGGGTGTCGGTGCGCGACACCACGATGTCGTCGCCGGTGCGCCAGGCCAGTGACACGGCGGTGTCACCGAGGCCGAAGCCGATGCGGCGCGGATAGGTCAGCGCGTACTGCCCACCCTGGGTCTGGTCGACGCTCGCGAGGATCACCCTGCCCTCGATCACCATCGCCGCGCGGGTGCCGTCCCGGGACAGCTGCAGATCGGCGATCGGGCCGGGGAAGCGTGCCGCCACCGCCGCGGTGTCGACGGGGATGCGTGCGGGCTGCCCCGACGCCGCCTCCTGGATGACCCGCACCACGTTGTTGCCGTCGACCACGACCCAGATCGCGTCGTCGAGCGACCAGCTGGGCCGGGTCAGGGTGCGCCCGTCGATCGCCTGCGAGGCCTCCGCGCCGAGCGGCCCCACCCACAGCGAGGACGCCATGTCCGGCGCGCCGGGACGTAGCGTGACGATCGACGCGACCTCCTGGCCGCTGCGCGACAACGCCGCCGACGTCTGCCCGGGCATCTGCCCGAACGCACCGGACACCCGCGGCGCACGCTGCCCGTCGAGTGACACCAGGGAACCGCCCACCAGCGCGTGCAGGCCGGCCGCGGCGCCCGGATCGGCGCCCGGGTCGGTGGCCGCCACGTCGGAGGTGCTCCACCCGTCGGCGAAGCGGTCGTCGAGTGCGGCGCCATCGGCGTTGATCACGTAGGGGCCGTTGACCCCCGCCCGCGACAGCGTCCAGATGATCTGTGCCGCAAGCAGGGTGCGGCTGTGCGGATCGGTGGTCGACAGGTTCTCCAGGTCGACGCGCGCACCGCCGTAGCCGCGGCCCACGCCGGTCTTGCCGCCGTCGGCGCGCGTCACCGGGTTGCGCAGCCGCAGCGGCGGGCCCAGCAGGTTGCGGACGGTGTTCGCCATCTCCGGACGCGGCCCGGACACCAGCTTGGTGACGAGTTCGGTGGCCAGCAGGTCGGGATCGGACACCGCCACGTAGCGCGGGTCGGGCACGACGGTCTTGCCGGTCGGGTCGACGAAGTAGAGGGTGTTGCGCTTGTAGGTGGCCTGGAACTGCTGCCAGTCCAGGAACACCCCGTTGGGCAGCTTGTCGATGCGCCAGCCGCCGGGCGTCTTGACCAGTTCGATGGGGCCGGGATCGGGCAGAGCCCCCTCACCGGTCTCGAAGACGCCCATGTCCGACAGCGAGCCGAGGATGTCGGCCTTCATCGTCACCGTCACCCGTTCGGGCCCGCGCGTCTCGACGAACACCACGCGGTCGATCAGCAGCGCGCTGCCCGCGTCGTCCCACGAACCGGACGCGGACTCGGTGAGGAACTGCCGGGCGGCCAGGTGGCGATTCGCCGGATCGGCGGTCGCCTTGAGGAATTCACGCAGCAGGATGTCGGGATCCATGCCGGGGGTGGGCGTCGGCAGGCTCGGCGGAGCGGGGCGGTCGACGGTGCCGATCGCTTGCGGCGCAGACGAACTCGGCACCCCGGCACACCCGGCGAGCGTGGCGGCGAGCACCAGCGCCGCCAGCAGCGCGACGAGTCGCGTCACGTGCGCTCCCCCGCCGACTGCGTTTCGCGGGCGGGGAGGCGTGGCGGACGGTCGGGGCCGGCGGGCTTGAGGGGCAGCGGGCTGGCGGTCACCTTGTGCCCGCGCACCAGCGGCAGCGTCATGCGGAAGCAGGCCCCCTTGCCCGGCTCGCCCCACGCCTCGAGGCGGCCCTGGTGCAGACGGGCGTCCTCGATGCTGATCGCCAGGCCCAGCCCGGTGCCACCGGAACGGCGCACCCGCGACGGGTCGGAGCGCCAGAACCGGCTGAACACCAGCTTCTCCTCGCCGGGACGCAGGCCCACCCCGTAGTCACGCACGGTGACGGCGACGGTGTCGTCGTCGGCGGCCATCCGGATGCGGACCGGCTTGTGCTCGGCGTGGTCGATGGCGTTGGCGATCAGGTTGCGCAGAATGCGCTCGACCCGTCGGGGATCGACCTCGCCGATCACCTGCTCGCCGGGCAGGTCGACGATCAGATCGACGTCGGCGTCCTTCGTCAGGTGCCCGACGTCCTCGAGTGCGCTCTCGACGGTCGACCGCAGGTCCACCGACTCGACGGACAGTTCCGCGACGCCCGCATCGTGGCGGGAGATCTCCAGCAGGTCGCTCAGCAGCGACTCGAAGCGGTCGAGTTCGCTGACCATCAGTTCGGTGGAGCGGCGCAGCGCGGGCTCCAGGTCGTCGCTGTGGTCGTAGATCAGGTCGGCGGCCATGCGGACCGTCGTGAGCGGCGTCCGCAGTTCGTGGCTGACGTCGGAGGTGAAGCGGCGCTGCAGGTTTCCGAATTCCTCAAGCTGGGTGATCTGGCGGGACAGGCTCTCGGCCATGTCGTTGAACGACACCGCCAGGCGCGCCATGTCGTCCTCGCCGCGCACCGGCATCCGCTCGGTGAGGTGGCCCTCGGCGAACCGCTCGGCGATCCGCGACGCCGACCGCACCGGCAGGACGATCTGCCGCGCGACGAGCAGCGCGATGGCCGCCAGCAGACCCAGCAGCACGATGCCGCCGGTGGCCATGGTGCCGCGCACCAACGCGATGGTGCTCTCCTCGTTGTTCAACGGGAAGATCAGGTACAGCTCGAGATTGGTGACCGACGACGACGTCGGACTGCCCACCACCAGCGCGGGGCCGGAGAAGCCGTCGGCGCGCACGGTCGCGTACTGGTAGCTCACCTGGCCGGCCTTGACGAAGTCGCGCAGGGTGTCGGGCACCTGCCCGATCGGACCCGCGGCCGTCGCCGCGCGGGGGCCGTCACCGGGGACGACGAGGACCGCGTCGAACGCGCCCGCCAGACCCGCGCCGGAGTCGGCCTTGCGGTCGATCAGCGTGTTGCGGGCCAACTGCAGGCTGCTGTCGAGCGAGCGGGTCTCCTCGCCACCGACGATGCCGCTCACCGTGGTGCGGGCCCGGTCGATCTCCTCGGTGGCGGCGCGCACCTTGACGTCGAGGATGCGATCGGTGATCTGGCTGGTCAGCACGAAGCCGAGCACCATGATGACGGCCAGTGACAGACCGAGGGTGAGCGTCACCACCCGCAGCTGCAGGGAGCGGCGCCACGCGAATCCGAGCGCCCGACTCAGCGCACCCATTCCGCGCAACAGCGGGCCCGAAGGCCCCCAGCGGCCGCGGATGCGCCGTCTCGAGCCCCAGATCACGGAGGTCCGGCCTTGTATCCCACTCCTCGAACGGTGAGCACCACCTGCGGGTTCTCCGGATCCTGCTCGACCTTCGCGCGCAATCTCTGCACGTGGACGTTCACCAGCCGGGTGTCAGCGGGATGCCGGTAGCCCCAAACCTGCTCGAGCAGCACGTCTCGAGTAAACACCTGTCGCGGTTTGCGCGCCAAGGCCACCAGCAGGTCGAACTCCAGCGGGGTGAGCGAGATCTGCTCACCGGCGCGGGTGACCTTGTGGGCGGGCACGTCGATCTCGATGTCGGCGATCGACAGCATCTCGGCAGGACCGTCGTCGTTGCGGCGCAGCCGGGCCCGCACGCGCGCGACCAGTTCCTTCTGCTTGAACGGCTTCATGACGTAGTCGTCGGCGCCGGACTCGAGTCCGAGCACCACGTCGACGGTGTCGGTCTTCGCGGTCAGCATCACGATCGGCACGCCGGAGTCGGCGCGCAGCACGCGGCAGACGTCGATGCCGTTCATGCCGGGCAGCATGAGGTCGAGCAGCACCAGATCCGGCCGCAGTTCGCGCACCGCGGTGAGCGCCTGGCTGCCGTCACCGATCACCGCGGTGTCGAATCCCTCGCCCCGCAGGACGATGGTCAGCATCTCGGCGAGCGATGGATCGTCATCGACGACCAGAATCCTTTGCCTCATGGTGACCATGGTGACACCAGGAAGCGATAAACCCCGGTTACCACACCGGAGTTTTTCCCGACTGTCAGTTCATGATCACGGCGGCGAGATCGGCCGCCACCACCTCGGGACCCACCCGGAGCCACCGCCCGGACCAGTCCCGTTCGGCCAGAGCGGCATACGCGGCACTCGTCCGGCGCTGCAGATCGTCGTCGCGTTCGTAGGCGTCGCGGGCCCGGTCGGCCTCGATCTCGGCACGCCGCGTGGCACGCTCGGCGGCCAGCTCGGTCGGCACCGCCAGCAGCACCTGCCAGTCCGGGGTGGGCATCGCGAACCGGTCGAATTCGAGGGCCCGCACCCACTCGACCACGGATCCTCCCCCCGTCGCTCCGCTCGCCCCGACACCGTCGACGTCCTGGTGCAGGCGCGCCGCGCTGTAGGCCGCGTTGGAGGCGACGTAGCGGTCGAGGACCACGACGTCGTAGTCGTGGCGGAGGCGGGCGATGTCGTCGCGGGCACCGGCGCGGTCCAACGCGAACAACATCGCCATCGCGTACACCGAGTCGGCAAGGTCGCCGTGGCCGCCGTGCAGCGCCTCGGAGGCGACGTCGGCGTGGACCGATTGGTGGTAGCGCGGGAACGCGAGGGTAGTGACGGTCTTGCCGTCGGCCTCGAACGACGCCCGGAGTCCGTCGGTCAGCGTGCGCTTGCCCGCGCCGTCGACCCCTTCGATCGCGATGAGCACGCCGTCGACAGTAACTGGTGCGCCGAGCCCCCTCCGGTCGCCGTTACGCTCGATCGGAAGCTGATTCTCTTTCAACGCGGGGGTTCGTCGGGTGGGCCAATCGGTCGAGGTCGTGGTCTCGGAGTTGCATTCGGCGGCGACCCGACTGGAGGACGCCGCGCAGCGCCTCAAGGACGGTCTGTCGAGCGTGAACGACGAGACCACCCAGCTTCTGGGGTCGGGATGGAAGGGCGGCGCCGCGTCCGCGTACGCGCCGGCCTGGGAGACGTGGCACGGCGGCGCCGAGCAGGTCATCACCGGTCTGCAGCGGATGTCGGAGCTGCTGACCATCGCCGGCAAGGAGTACGCCAAGACCGACGAGTCGGCGTCGGGTGCGCTGAGCTCGGCGATGCAGGCGTCCGGCGGGTCGTCCGGCGGCGGTGCTTCGGGCGGTGGCGCGGGTGCTGGTGGCGCTTCCGCGGGCGGCGCTTCGGCGGGTGGCGCCGGTGCTGCTTCCCCGGGCGCGGCTGCGGGTGAGGCGGCCGTCGGAGCCGCCGGTGGTGGCGTGGGTGGCGGCGGGGGCCAGCCCGCGGGTGCGGCAGGCGGGTCGCAACAGGCCATGTCGGCCGTCGGCCAGGTCGGTCAGCTTGCGGCGCAGCCGCTTTCGCAGGTCGGCCAGGTGACGGCGGGTCTCGCGCAGACGATCGCCGGGCTCGCACAGCAGGTCACGGAGTTGGCCACCGCCGCGGCCGAGCAGGCGCAGGAGGGCCAGGACGAGGGCGAGGATTCGCCGGCGGACACCGCCGCCGGTGAGGGCACGGCGGGGGCCGCGCCGATCGATCCCGCCGCGATGAACCTCGGCGAGACGCCCCACGCCGTCGAGCGACCCCGCGACTAGGAGGCGATGACGATGTTGCTCGTCGAATTCGAGCAGTTGCAGGCCGCCATCGACCACATGGCGAGATTCAAGCAGGAGGTCGCCGAGGTCCTCGACGACGTCGACGCCGCCATGGCCGCCCTGCGGTCGACGTGGCACGGCGAGGCGTCGGATTCCCAGGCTCAGGCGCAGGAGCAGTGGGACACCGGCGCCGAGCAGATGAACACGGCCCTGGAACAGCTGCGCGCGATCGCGGCGAAGGCACACGCGAACTACTCGGACGCCGTCGCAAAGAACGGCCAGATGTGGGGGTAGTGAGCGCGTGCGCATAGAGGTCGAGCCGAACGTCCTGGTGCAGTCCGGCAAGCAACTCGGCTCGATCGGATCGCAACTGGGGCAGCTGTCGGACGCCCTGGCCGCGGCGCTGGGCAGCGGCATCGCCTCCGGATTCGACCCGGCCGGTGCCAACTTCGGCATGAAGTACGGCCGCCAGGCCCAGGAGTACGCCGACGCGCTGGCCAAGGCCACCGACGCGCACAACATCGTCGGCTACATGTTGGAGGCGACGGGCTACAACTACCAGAACGCCGACGCCGCGTCGACCATCGGCGGGTCTGCACCGGCGGGAAGCGTTGGCCCGCAACCGACTCCGACGACCGCCGGGGACGCGCCGATGGGCCCGAGCGGAGCCGTGGTGCCGCCGCCCGCGAAGTGGTCGATCATCCAGACGTTCCTGGGGCCGTTCGCGGCGTGGCCGTCGGGCAACCCGTCGCTGCTGCGGGTCACCGCTGCCCAGTGGCGCAACCTCGCCGACGGCATGTCCGCCTTCGACGGGGACATGGCGGCGCTCAAGGGTGCCGTCTCGGCGCAGGACATCCCCGAGGGCGGCAAGATCATCCAGGCCCTCTCGGATCTCGCCGAGGGCCTGACCACGCTGTCGGACACGGCGAAGACCATGGCGCAGTCGATCGAGGACTTCGCAGGGACCGTGCAGGACACCCAAGACGCCATCCGTGACCTCATGGATCGGTTGTCGCTCGACGGGCTCTGGGACGCGGTGACGGGTCTGTTCACCGGCGAGGCCGACGACATGCTGCGCGACATCGCCGACGACATCGGCCAGCTGTTGGAGAACTTTCAGAGCCAGGTGAAGGGCGTCGTCGGGCTGCTCGAAGAACTGACCATCGCCCTCGGCGCCGCCGCCGACGCGTTCCAGAACTGGATACGGCCCGTCCTCGTCGCGACGTTCGGCGAGGAGGCGGGCAACGCCATGGCCGACTACGTGAAGCTGCGGACCGACTTCTCGGTCGGTCTACTGACGGGCGCCATCAACACCGTGTCCGGCATCGTGTCGCTGGCCGACGCGGACACCTGGAAGGGCATGGCGGAACTCGCGGCGTCGGTGGCGGAAGACCCGTCGACGCTGCCCGGCGTGCTCGAGAACATGGGCAAGGAGTTCGTCGCCTGGGACAAGTGGTCGGGCGATCATCCGGGCCGAGCCGCGGGCGAGGCGGCGTTCAACATCGGGTCGCTGTTCGTACCCGGTGGCGCACTGTCGAAATCGGGCAGCGTGGCCAAGGGCCTGAGCTACACCAGCCGCCTTCTGGAGGAGGGACGACTCCCCCGGTTCTCGGACCTGCCCGGCCTCGGCGGCAGGAATGGGGGCGCGCCCGATCTGCCCGGTGCGATGCCCGGCACGCCGAACGTCCCTGGGATCACGCCGGGAACGGTGCCCGGATCGCTCGTCGGCCCGTCCGCCCCCGGCGGCATCACTGCGCCGACCAGTCCGGCGGGCCCGGGTGGGTCCGGTTCGTCGGGCGGCGGTGCTGGGCCGGGCGGGGGTGCCGGTGCGGGTGCCGGTTCGGGGTCCGGCGGTGGTGCGTCCGGTGGCGGTTCGGGTGGTGCCGCGCCCGGTGGTTCGAGTGGTGCTGCACCCGGTGGTTCGGCTGGCGCAGCACCCGGAGGCGGCTCTGACGGTGCGGCGCCCGGTGGAGGTTCTGGCGATGCAGCGCCCGGTGGTTCGAATGGTGCCGCACCCGGTGGAGGTTCGAACGGTGCGGCGCCGGGCGCAGGAGCGGGCGCTGGCGGCGGAAGCGGAGCAGTACCGGACTCTGGCGCGTCCGGAAATGGGACGAATTCTGGAGACGGTCCGACGGATCCGTCGACCAAGCCTGCGTCCGTCGACCCGGGTTCGTCTGCGACACCGGGAGGTTCGGAGCCGTCGCCGTCGGGCGGGGGTTCCTCGTCCGGTGAGTCGAGCGGGTCCGGTGGGCAGGGGACGCCCGACTCCGGCTCGGAAAGTGACAGTGGCGTCGGCGGCTCGGCGGAGCCAGATACGTCGTCCGGTGGCGAGGGGTCCGCATCGTCAGAGCCGGAATCTCAGGCTGCACCACGTGACAGTGGCGGCTCGAGTGACGGTTCGGGGCAAACAGCACCGAGTGATGCGACCGGCGCCAGCGACCAGTCGGGTTCCGGTAGTGGTCTCAACGATCCACCGCATTCACCGTCTAACGGCGACCACGAGCCACCCGCATCCGATGGCAATCACAGCGGTCCTGACGACCCGTCCGACAACTCGCGCACGTACTCCCTGATGGATGAGACGTCGCACGAGACCCACTTCGCACCTGAGCAATTGGGTGACAACCAGCGGATCGTCGACGCACTCGACAGACATGGTGTCAGCAGGAGCGACTTCATCGACTTGGTCAACACCCCGACTGATCAGCTGACGCCGGATCAGCGAGACCTCGTCAACGCCGTTCGCGATGACCTGCCCCCGCCGAACAGGGACACCGTGATGCAGAAGGTCATTCCCCCGGGCTATTTCGACGGCGACACCTTCCACCCCAGCCGAGCAGACGACTACATCATGGAGACCAACCCGAGGACGACGCCCGATCGGGTGGGCGGCTCCGTCACCGTAGCGGACGACACGTCCCATTTGACGACGCCGCAGCAGATCCACGATGGGCTGAGGCTGGACTACTCCGGGACGACGTTTGCGCCGCACGATCCTGGGACCCACATCATTCGGTTCCAAGCGGACCAAGTAGTTCCCTTTGCCTACGACGTGCCGAGGAACTCTGACATGGGCGGAACGAGCAACAGGTACGACACTTGGGCGGACCCGTTCACAGGCAACGGATTCACGAAGGCAGGAGACGATGTCGTTCCGGAATACTTCGCGCAGGACGTGACGATGCGAGAAGGTGCTGAGATGTGGGAGGTCCTGGATGACGGAAGTCAACGGCTCGTCGCGGTACTCAAGGACGAACACTGGATTCCGCAGGGCAATTGATGGATGAGATCCCAGTAAGTGGCGCTTACGCCGACTATCACGGCCAACGTTTCCTCATTCTGTTCGGCGGCCCGGACTGGGCGGCACTGCGTGATGACTCCAGCGCCGACATTCCCGATGGCTTCGATCGCGGCAAGTCACAGTCGACTCATGGGCGCGACGAATCGTGGGTCAAGGTGCCTCTGGCGGCGCTCGGCGCTGTGATCGACGTCGACGTGTCCGGGACCGTGGCCGGGCACACGGTGTCACTTCGTCAGCACACTGCGAACGGTCAGATCAGGGTGTGGTTCGTCGGCCCACCCGACGTAGCCGAGGAACTCGGCTTGGACGGCGATCAATACATGGGATGGACCGGCTTGTTCAAACCCGAGGACTTCGACGACATCCACGTGGAGGAGACGCGCCGTGCCTGAGCCGCTGGTGTTGCAGAAGCTTCTGACCGCACCGGTGGCGGCGGCCATCGTGGAGAGCGGCGCCGACCACACCGGCGGCTACGTCACAGCGGCCTCCGAAGTATCGGGCCTACGAACGCCATCGGATATCCTTGCTGCATACGGTCTTTCGGCGGCGCCCGAATTCGTCGACGTTGTACGGTTCGTGCAACCCCGGTTGGCGACGCTCACTTCCCCGGGCACTGCAGAGCGGCCGTGGCAGACGTTTCCGAGCGGCTTCCTCCTGGGCGACTCACTCGCCCGTGTGTGGACCATGAGCCGGACTCGCTACTCCCCCGGGGCCGAGTACTGGAGGATCCGCTACGACGGCGAGCAGAAGTGTCTGTCGAACTATCGAGGCGTAGCTCGCGGGTGGGCCGGTGCTCGGCAATGGCGTCCACCGAGCCCGATCGTCGGGACAATGGCGCGATGGCGTGGCAACGAGTTCTTCGCCGATGTCGGTGAAGAATCCGTCGCGCTGACGATGCTGGCGAACGAGGGCCTTCCCGGTTTCGAGCAGGTCCGCCCCGGTGCGTGGTCGACGACCATCGCACTTACCGAGTGCGAAGTATTCGAAAGAGTCTTCACGGCCGCACTCGACGGCGTCCCAGTGCGGCTGCTGCGCCGCACCGGGGCTGAGGCGCATGTACTCCTCCTCTCGGATGAACCCGCTGCAGCCGAGCGGCTGGGGGCGAGCTTCATCGAGCCCGGCGTGTTCGAGGTGACTGTCGATGCCAGTCTCCTGACCGACGTACGAGGTCTCGAAAACACATTGGTGTCGCAAGATCGATGACTTCCTGGAGCACGGCGCCGAACCACCGCTCAGGCGACGTCCGCCACCATGCCCCGGTGCATCACGCGGTCTCCCACGACGCCCGAGTGGTCGGCCTGGTGCATCACGCAGCGGTTGTCCCACATCACGACGTCGCCGGGAGCCCAGGCGTGCCGGGTCACGTTGTCCTCGCGGGTGGAGTGCTCGAAGAGCCAGCGCACCAGTTCCTCCGCCTGCTCCGACGACATCCCGCTCACCGACGCGCAGCGCTTCGGCGTGGTGAGGAACAGCGCGGTGCGTCCGGTGACGGGGTGCGTGCGGAACAGCGGGTGCACGGCCGACGTCTCGTCGTCGTCGCCGAGGTCCAGTCCGGTCACGATGTGTTCCACGGTCCGGTCCGCCAGGTCGAGGCGCATGTCCTCGGGCAGCGTGTCGTAGGCCCGGTACTGGTTGGAGAACAGGGTCTGCCCGCCGCTCGCAGGCACCTCGACCGCGCGTAACGCCGTGTAGGCGGGCGGGATTCGCACGTAGCTGGTGTCGACGTGGAACGTCGACTTCGGCGGGGTGGTGCGCCCGACGTTGCTGATCACGTTCAGGTCGTCGAAGCCGGGCACCGGCGTCTCGCCGGTCGTGAACATCAGCTCGCCGAAGCTGCGTAGGAAGCGCAGGAATCGGGTGTCGTCGGCGTGCTGGTCACGCAGGATCACGACACCGTGTTCGCCGAGCACTTGCTGCATGTGCTGGACGGTTCCGCCGTCGAGTTCGTCGACGCGGACGTCGTCGACGAGTGCGCCGACGGGCGTCAGTGCGGTCACGTTCATGGCTGAGTCCCTTCGAGGTGTAGTTCCGCGACGGCGTCGGCGAACAGCTCGGCGACGGGCACCCCTGCGGCAGCGGCCATCACGGCGATCACGGAGGTCGGTGCAAACGAGCAGTACGGTCCGGCCTCGAGGAACCAGGGGTTGCCGTCGGAGTCGATCCGGAAGTCGAACAGGCTGTAGTGCCGGCAGCCGAGCGCATCGTGGCTCCGGCGGGCCGCTGCCCAGACGCGTTCGGTGATCGGGTCGTCGGTGGGGACGATCCACGCCCGCGTCGTCTCCTTCGCCACCAGGTAGAGGTCGCCGTCGTCCGTGCGGGCCAGCTTGTCGTCGCGGCCGCGGATCGGCTTCGACTCGGCGTCGACGGCGTACTCCTCGAGCGGCAGGCACACCAGGTCACCGTCGCGAACGACGATGCCGCAGCGCACTTCCCGGCCCAGCTCGACGTAGGACTCCACCAGCGCCGCGCCGCCGTGCTCGAGCGCCGCCCGAACCGCCTCGGCGTACTCCGCGGCATCGCGCACCAGCGAGACGCCCACCGAGTTGTCCGACCCGACGGGCTTGACCACCACCGGCAGCGGAACCTCGACCGGCGCGTCGTCGTGCACCACCCGGCCCTCGGGTACGGCGACGCCCGCCGCGGCGACGATCGCCCGCGTCTTGGCCTTGTCGGCCGCGGTCGCCATGACCTCGGCGGTGTTGCCCACGTACGGCACGCCGAGGACGTCGAACAGCGATCGGTAGGCCGTCATCCCCGGCAGGCAGAACATCTGGGGCACCATCACGTCGACCCCGAGCGTCGCGACGTGGGCGATGGCGTCGGCCGCCGACATCTCGGGCGCGGCGGCGACGGCGGCCTCGGTGAGGTCGACGGGGAATCGCCAGCCGCCCCCCGGCGCGACGTACGCCACGTGGGAGTCGTAGTCGGTCAATGCATTCAGGCACCCGGCGGCGTAGAGCCGGGACAGTTCGGCGTGGAAGTCGTCGACGGGGGATCCGACCAGGTGCAGGAGGGTGAGTGCCACGGTCAGTCCCCGCCCGGCTCGACGAGCTTGCCGATGTTGAAGTCGATGCGCGTCCACGTGCCGCCGCGGCGCAGGTTCTTCCACAGCAGCGACGGGATCTGCAGGTGGTGAACGACGAAGAACGGCAACGGATCCCACCGCGTGAAGATGGCGTCCGTGCCCGAGGCGATGGTCGCGAGGCGGTGCCGGCGGTTCGGTTGGGTGACCAGCCGCCACAGTTCGTGGTACAGCCAGTAGGTCGGCCGGGACGACGGCGTCGGCACGATCATGGGGTGGCCGTCGTCGAGGTAGGCCGCCGATACGCCGGGGTGGTCGTAGAACATCGTGATCGCCGAGTGCGTGCGCGGATTGCATTCGATGGCGTAGGCGTGACCGTCGGCCGCCTCGATGAAGTCGAACGACGCCTGCCCGGTGACGCCCAGGGCGTCGACGAAACGTCGCACCCACTCCTCGATCTCGGGCTTGTCGACGCTGGCGTAGTTGATCTGGAAGGCCGACGACTCGCAGCACGCGTACACCTGAAGCTTGCCGTCGCGCACCGTGCCGTGCGTGCAGTACTCCTGCCCCTCGACGAACTCCTGGAGGATCCACGGATCGTCCTCGGTGATGTGCAGGCTGCGGGCGAAGGCAATATTCCGCTCGGGGGTGTTCCGTGCGAGCGGGGTCAGGTCCATCCGGCCGACGGGGTTGTAGGCGACGCGCTTGAGGATGTAGGTCCGTCCATCGGGGAAGTCAAACTCCTCGATCTGACGGACGTCGGTGATGCGGCGCGAGTCGGGCACTCGGAGCCCGAGTGACTCTGCGGCCCGGGAGAATTCGGTCTTGTCGTCGAGTGTGCGGACCATGTCCGGGCCGACGTGGACGGTCTCGCAGACACCGTCGAGGAGGGTGCGCGCCTCTGCCTCGGGCACGCTCGACGCGGGGCTGGACACCGGTACGAACACGTCGACGCGTTCGCGGCGGACGACGTCGAGCAGCGCCTCGGCGTACCCGGGAGCAGTGGGCTCGGGCACCACGTGAAAGCTGTCGACCGCCCGGGAGAACCGGTGCCCGGTGAGCCGGTACTTCGCCGACTCGACCAGCACCACCCGGTGTCCCGCGGTGTGGAAGGACCGCGCCAGCTGCAGCGCCTTGGTCATCTTGCCGCCGCTGATCAGGATCGTCTTGGGCGTCGCGGCGACCGTGGCGTGCGCCGGCCTACGGGGACCGGTGGCGAGGGTGGCCGCGACGACCGCCAGGTTCAGCGGTGCCGTCGCGGCCAACCCCGCCAAGGCGAGCAGCGTTCTCGCGCTCACGCCACGACGCGCCGGATCAGCGTGAGGCCGTCGCGCAGTGGCATCATCACCTGCTCGACGCGGGCATCGGCAGCGACGGCGTCGTTGAACGAGGCGATCGCCGCGCCGTTCGTCGTCACCCCCACCCCGGTGTAGGGCTGCCCCTGCATCAACGTGTTGTCGACGGCGATGACGGCGCCGTCGCTCAGCAACGGACCGTCCAGCAGCAGGTCGAGGTAGCTCAGGTACCCGGCCTTGTCCGCGTCGACGAAGACGAAGTCGAACGGGTCGACTCCGTCGGCGGCCAGGCGGTGCAGGGTGTCCGACGCGGGACCGATTTCGATCGAGATCCGGTCGCCCGCCGGCGAGTCGTCGAAGCAGGCCCGGGCGAACTCCGCGACGTCACGATCGAGTTCGAGCGCCACCACCGTGCCACCCTCGGGCAGCGCCTCCGCCATCGCCAGCGCGGAGTAGCCGGTGAACATGCCCACCTCGAGCACGCGCCGCGCGCCCGACATGCGGATCAGGAAGTCGAGCACCCGACCCTCGACGTGTCCGGACAGCATCTCCTGCTCGAGCGTGCCGGACGACGTCGTGGCCCAGTCGGTCTCACGCGTCCGCTGGGCGAGCCTCGCCAGGGCGGGCGATTCCCCGGTGGTGCTGCGCTCGACGTAGGGGTCGAGACCACCGGCGAGGTCGCGTGCGCGCCGCATCCGGTCCAGCAGACCGGCGGGTGCGCCGCCCCACGCCTCGAGTTCTGCGCACACGTCGGTCAGTTCGGCGGCCAGGATGGTCGTCGGCGTGACCGCGCGCGGCAGCGAGGGCAGCGTCTGTTGCGGCGCCTCGTCAGTCATGGGCGGCGACGGGGGTGAACATGTCGATTCCCTCGCCGCCCCGGTCGAAGTCGAGGCACAGCTTCTTGTGCAGCGTCAGGGTGTCGGCGAGTTCGTCAACGGTGACGTCGTTCAGGAAGCGGCACTTGCCGATCGGGTCCGGGACCGCCGCCCGCAACATCCCGTCCCGGGTCTTCAGGATCGACTCGGTGGCGTTGGCGAGTAGATCCGCCGTGAGGTGATCGCTGTCCAGCGCGAGGCCGAGCGCACTCATCGTGTTGAGCACCCGGTCGCGGTCGGACGCCGACAGCAGCCCGCGCTGCTCGGCCAGCGTCGTCGACAGCGCCATGTCGATGTTGATGGCGTGGCCGTGGAAGAACGGGGCCGGCGGCGAGAGTTCCAGTGTGGGACTCCAGGTGTGACCGAACGCGATCACGCGATCGAGGTCGATCTCGTGCAGGTTCGGCGCCTCCAGGTCCAGCATGGTGGCGATGGCCTGATAGGTGAGCCGGTGCGCGACCTCGCGCAGTTCCTCGGAGCCGTCCAGGTGACCGAAGCGGGTGCGCAGCAGATCCGGGCCGTGCGACTCGAGGAGGTTGAAGATCTCCTCGTTGCCGACCACCGAGATCTTGATCAGTTCGGCCATGCCGTTGCGGACCTGGTCCTCGGGCAGCGTGCCGAGGAACGAGAAGTCCAGGAACACCTTCTGCGACGCGTGGTACGCACCCAGCCGGTTCTTGTGCTTGCCGTAGTTGACGGCGACCTTGATCGACACACTGGCGTCGATCAGGCCGATCAGCGTGGTCGGGATGCGGATGTAGGGCGTGTTCCTCCGGTAGCTGGCGCAGGCGAAACCTGCGACGTCGGTGGTCAATCCGCCACCGACGACCAGAACCGGCTCCGTCCGCACCAGACCGTAGGCGTCGAACTCGCCGACGATGCGCTCGAACGTCTCCAACGACTTGGCGGTCTCCCGGATCTGTACGGGGACCACCGTCAGGGTGATGCCGTGATGGTCGAAGTAGCCGTGGATCTTCTCGCCGTAGATCTCGTAGACGCTCTCGTCGACGACCATCAGCGCGCGTCCGTACGGGCGGTAACTGTCGGCGAGTTCGGTCTGGCTCGTCTCGAAGATGCCGTCGACGTAGATCAGGTCGTACTCGATCTTCTCGTAGCCCTCGACGTGGAACGCCCGGTCCTCACTGGTGACCTGGGCCTGCATGTTGCTCATCGTGTCTCCTCGTTGCTCGGTGTGATCAGGACCGGGTCAGTCCGACGATGCGGTCGGCATCGAGCGAGTCGACGGTCTCGGCCGCTGCACTGAAGTCGCCGCCCGAGGTGTTCTGGTTGGGGAACGCCACGCAGGTGATGCCGGCGTCGACGGCCGCCTTGACGCCACCGACGTTGTCCTCGATGGCGACGGCGCTTCCGGCGTCCTCACCCAGCTGCTCCAGGGCGTAGAGGTAGGAG
Source organism: Mycobacterium sp. PTI7 (assembly GCF_056679845.1). NCBI lineage: Bacteria > Bacillati > Actinomycetota > Actinomycetes > Mycobacteriales > Mycobacteriaceae > Mycobacterium > Mycobacterium sp. PTI7. Next base: position 527,083 of record NZ_CM155252.1, on the reverse strand, counting down.
GCCGGTGAGGGCTTGGACTCCTGGACCGTCGAGAGGTCGACGACGATGTCGAACGCATCGACGTTCATCTGGCGCTGCAGGGCGGCGAGCAACGACGAGACGTTCGTGGGAAGGGTCGTCGTGACGAGTCCGAGCTTGTGCCCGTCCTGCTTGGCCCGCTCCATGGTCTGAACGACGCCGGGACGGGGGCTCAGCTCCTCCTCGGCGCAGATCTTCTGGAAGATCTCGGACTTGGTGGCGTGCACTGCCTTGGCGTCGACGTCCTCGCCGCGCCCGGAGGCGAAGTCGGCCACGCGCTGGGCGCCACCGTTGGAGCCGAGCATGGAGACGTAGTCCTCGCGTGACCACTCCCAGTCCAGCCCGTGTGAGGCGAACGCTTCGTTGAACGCGCGACGCTGCAGTTCAGAGGTGTCGGCGATGGTGCTGATGGAGCCGAAGAGTACTGCGGACATGAGGGGCCTTCCGGTGATTCCGACGGATGTGGCGACGCGGGCCGGAACGACGTGGCCCCCATCTCGCGCCATGAATCCCCCGTCCAATACCGGGCCAAACGTCCATTTCTGAACTTATCTGTCATAATTGAACGACGCGTTCATTAGATAACTTCTTTGCGCTTGGTGCACACGACGGCGAGGAGGTGATCTCGTGACACCTTCCAATCGACGAGAGCCTGCCGAGAACGTGCAGGACGCCCGGGTGGCCCGGACCCGCGGCGACGTGTCACGCGCCGCCCTCCAGGTGCTGACCACCGAGGGCGCCGACGCGCTCACCCACGCCCACGTCGCCGAGATCGCCGGCTACTCGAAGACGACCCTGTACACGCACTGGCCCGCGCGGGTGGAATTGATCACGCTGGCCCTCGACGCGCTCGGCGAGTTCCCGCATCAGGAGCCCACCGGCGACCTCCGCACCGACCTCGTCGGCGAACTGCGCATCTTCCGGCAGGCCGTGACCGACTTCCGGCTCGACCAGATCCTGTCGGTGATGGCCCAGTGGGCGTCGGTCGACGAGATGGCGCAGATCCGCGACCGCATCAACGGCGGTGGGCAGCGGCCCATCCGCGAGATGCTGGGCACGGTCTTCTCCGGGCCCGGGCTCGAGGCGGCGATCTCCATGCTGTCGGGAGTCGTCGCCTGCCCGACGATGATGTTCGGCAATCTCCCCGACGACGAGGTCATCGAGGCCGCCGTCGACCTGATCCTGCGGAGCGCCGCGGCCTAGAACTGGCCGCAGTTGGGCGTCGTCGGCAGGCCGTTGAACCGGTCGGCGATCCACTGCATGGCGCGCTCGCCGTCGACCAGCATCGGCAGCGCGTGGTTGATCGCCGCCTTGTTCAGGAACGGCGGCTGCTCGTTGGTCCAGAACTGGACGTCCGCTCCCTGCGCGCACCAGTCCCGCCCGAGTTGATTGGCCGCGGTCCACGGCACCAGCGAGTCGAACCGGTTGCTCAGGATCAGCGCCGGCGCATCGGGTCTGAACTTGCCGAGCCGCTGCATGTCGAACAGCGACTTGAACGGCTCCTCCTCCACGGTCGCGACGATGTCGACGTTGAAGTACGGCTGCAGATGCCGAAAGGTGAACTTGGCCAGCGTCTCCGCGATGCACTGATCCTGAACCTTGTTGAGCATGTCCAGGCCGCGCGGGGTCATCTTCGACCGGATCACGTCGGCGAACTCGGGATAGCTCGCCATTACCGAGTTCAGCGCGTACCCGACGACGCCCACCAGTGCGCTGCCGTCGGCGTACGGAAACAGTTCCTTGAGGTCGGCCGGTGGCGCACCCGCGTAGGTGCCGACGACGTCGAGGTCCGGAGCCTGCGACGGCGCGAGTTCGGCGGCCGACGCCGCGGCTCCACCACCCTGCGAATAGCCCCAGAAGGCCACCGGCCCATGTGGATCCAGCGACGTGTCGGGCAACCGCATCGCGGCCCTGCCCGCGTCGATCATCGCGTTGCCCTGCGCCACCCGGTTGACGTAGGTGTGCAGTCCGGGTGTCCCGAGGCCCTGGTAGTCGGTCATCACGATGGCGAATCCGCGCGCCACCATCGTCGCGACGAACAGCTCCTCGTAGTTGAACGCGATGTCGAGATACGGCGAGAAGTGGATGCCCTGGTTGAACTGGCGCGACGGCGCGCACTGGTCGCCCTGGCCCTGCGTGCCGGGGCCGTAGACGATCAGCGGGCGCGGGCCCCGTCCCGGCCAGTCGTTGTCCGGCTCGAAGTACGTCCCGGTGACGGCCATCGGGTTCCCGCGAGCGTCGGTGCTGCGGTACATGATTCGCGTGCCGGTGGCGACGATCGCACCGAGCTGACCGGACGGTTCGAGCACCAGTCGGGACGGCTCGGTGCGGATCAGATCCCCCGGCGCCGCCGGCGGCAGCGGGTCCGGCGGCGTGTAGAACGCGACGTACTCGTCCTCGTTGTACTTCGGGTCGCGTACGTCGTTGGTGGGGTCGGGCTCGGCATGCACGGCCGGTGCGACACCGAGTGCCCCCACCAGCAGCGCCGTCAGCAAGAACCCCATTACCCGGACCATGATGCGGACCATAACACTTGGTACGGAATCCGTAGGCCCTAACCGATCCGCTTAGGGTTCGATCACCAATCCCGTTGTCCGACAGCCGAGTATGCCGGTGTTTGCCACGACTGATTCCGTCGTCACCGACGGCCGCGGTGGCAAAGCCCCGAGACGGGAACAGCCCCCGGCGCGCAGTGCGCGCCGGGGGCTGTCACGTGCAGCGGATCAGTAGCGGTAGTGCTCCGGCTTGTACGGGCCGTCGACGTCGACGCCGATGTACTCGGCCTGCTCCTTGGTGAGCTTGGTCAGCGAGCCGCCGAGTGCCTCGACGTGGATCTTCGCGACCTTCTCGTCGAGGTGCTTGGCGAGGCGGTAGACCTCGTTGTCGTACTCGTCGTTCTTGGTCCACAGCTCGATCTGGGCGATGACCTGGTTCGAGAAGCTGTTGCTCATCACGAACGACGGGTGTCCGGTCGCGTTGCCCAGGTTCAGCAGACGGCCCTCGGACAGCACGATGATCGAGTGGCCATCGGGGAAGATGAACTCGTCGACCTGCGGCTTGATGTTGATGCGACGGATGTCCTTGTCGCGCTCCAAGCGGGCCATCTCGATCTCGTCGTCGAAGTGACCGATGTTGCCCAGGATGGCCTGGTGCTTCATCTTCCGCATGTGGTCGAGGGTGATGATGCCCTGGTTGCCGGTCGCGGTGATGACGATGTCGGCCCAGCCGATGGCCTCTTCGACGGTCTTGACCTCGAAGCCGTCCATGAGCGCCTGCAGGGCGTTGATCGGGTCGATCTCGGTGACCGCGACGCGCGCGCCCTGGGCCTTGAGCGCCTCGGCGCAGCCCTTGCCGACGTCGCCGTAGCCACACACCAGCGCCGCCTTGCCGCCGATGAGGACGTCGGTGCCGCGGTTGATGCCGTCGATCAGCGAGTGACGGGTGCCGTACTTGTTGTCGAACTTGCTCTTGGTGACCGAGTCGTTGACGTTGATGGCCGGGAACGCGAGTTCGCCGGCAGCGGCGAACTGGTACAGGCGCAGGACACCGGTGGTGGTCTCCTCGGTGACGCCCTTGACCGCTTCGGCGACCTTGGTCCACTTGGTGTTGTCGGCCTCGATCGAGCGACGCAGCAGATTCAGGAACACCTTGTACTCGTCGGAGTGCTCGTCGTCCTCGGGCGGCACGACGCCGGCCTTCTCGAACTCGGCGCCGCGCAGCACCAGCATGGTGGCGTCGCCACCGTCGTCGAGGATCATGTTCGTGGGCTCACCCGGCCACGTCAGCATCTGCTCGGCGGCCCACCAGTACTCCTCGAGGCTCTCGCCCTTCCACGCGAAGACCGGAACGCCCTTGGGCTCCTCGACGGTGCCGTGCGGCCCGACGACGGTCGCGGCGGCGGCGTGGTCCTGGGTGGAGAAGATGTTGCACGAGGCCCAGCGGACCTCGGCGCCCAGGCTCACCAGGGTCTCGATCAGCACGGCCGTCTGCACGGTCATGTGCAGCGAGCCGGACACCCGGGCGCCCTTGAGCGGTGCGACGTCGGCGTATTCGCGACGCAGCGCCATCAGGCCGGGCATCTCGTGCTCGGCCAGGCGGATCTCCTTGCGGCCGAATTCGGCGAGCGAGAGGTCGGCCACCTTGTAGTCGATGCCGTTGCGGACGTCGACGGTCAATTCTGGTGCAGTCATGTATTTCGTCCCTTGTATTCGTGAGTCGTGCCGTGGGCGCGCGGAAGCGTGCAACGGCGACAGCCGGTAGACACCCTCGGCCTGCGGGCTCGCGGGACAGGCGACTGAAGCGCTCTGCCGGCTAAGGGGTATCTATGACACCGTAGCGCTCGGCGAAGGGCGTCATCAATCTGGCCAGATCCCGGGCCACGTCATGATCGGCCTCCGGCGGCATCGACACGTAGCTCATCGCCAGCCGCACGATGGCCCGTGCGAGCACGCCGGAGTCCTCGTCGCTGGCCCGCACCCAGCTCTGCGTGAACGTCCGCGTGAGCCGTTCCGAGCACCTCGTGATGATCGGCGCGCTGTCGGTGGTGATGATCTGCAGCAGGTCGGGCTTGGCCGCGCCGGTCAGCAACGAGATCACCAGCGGGTCGGACGCCGACTCGAGGAAGAAGGCGCGGAAACCCTCGAGGAAGGCCGCGTGGATGTTCCCGACGTTCCCCTCGATCGCCCTGTCCACCGCGTCGACCAGGCGATCCGACAGCCGCAGCGCGTATCCCTCGGCCAGGCCCTGGCGCGATCCGAACTCGTTGTAGATCGTCTGCCTGCTGATGCCGGCGGCCTTGGCGACGTCCGACAGCGTGATCGACGACCAGTCGCGCGTCATCAGCAGATCCCGCATCCCGTCGAGGATCGAGTCGCGCAGCAGCACCCGCGACGCCTCGGCGTACGAGACGCGCTTGGCGTCCGCACGGGGCTCCCGGGGCTGACTCACAGGCGCGACACTATCGAGTTCCCGACGCCACGGGCGGACCAACCCGCGGTCGGCGCCCGTGGCCAGGGTCACGGCCGGTCGACCTCGACCATCTCGAAGTCCGACTTGGCGGCGCCGCAGTCGGGGCAGCTCCAGTCGTCGGGGATGTCGTCCCAGCGGGTGCCCGGGGCGATGCCGTCCTCCGGCCACCCCTTCTCCTCGTCGTACTCGAAGCCGCACTGCACGCACACGAACAGCTTGTAGTCACTCATGCCGGTGATCCCGTCTTCTCAAAGTCGACCTTCTCGCGCACCGCACAGTCCGGGCATGCCCAGTCGTCGGGCACCTGGTCCCACGACGTCCCTGCCGGAAAACCCTCGCGCGGAGCGCCTTCGGCCTCGTCGTACACGTAGTCGCAGCCGGGGCAGCGGTAGGTGCTCACCGCTGGCCGCCGTACGTGGCGAGCACCTTGTCGCGCACCCGCGGATGCACGTTGACCCGACTGATGTCGCCGTCGTAGTGGGCCAGCACCCGGTGGTCCATCACCTTGCGCCACAGCGGCGGGAAGTAGGTCAGCCCGATCATCGATGCGTACCCGCTGGGGAGGTTCGGAGCGCCCTCCATGCTGCGCAGCGTCTGGTAGCGACGGGTCGGATTCGCGTGGTGATCGCTGTGCCGCTGCAGGTGATAGAGGAACAGGTTGGTCACCAGGTGGTCCGAGTTCCAGCTGTGCTGGGGCGCGCACCGCTCATAGCGCCCGCTGGCGGTCTTTTGCCGCAGCAGGCCGTAGTGCTCGAGGTAGTTGACGGTCTCCAGCAGGGCGAAGCCGAAGACGGCCGAGATCACCACGTACGGGATCAGCGCGAGACCGAACACCGCGATCAGCGAGCCGTAGAGCACCACCGACATCGCCCAGGCGTTCAGCACGTCGTTCGACCAGTGCCACGGGCTCTTGTCGAGCCGGCGCAACCGCTGCGCCTCCAGTTCCCACGACGACGTCAGGCTGCCCCACACGCTGCGCGGCAGGAACTCCCAGAACGTCTCGCCGAAGCGGGCGGACGCCGGGTCCTCCGGTGTGGCGACGCGGACGTGGTGGCCGCGGTTGTGCTCGATGAAGAAGTGGCCGTAGCAGGTCTGGGCGAGCGTGATCTTGCTCAGCCAGCGCTCGAGCGAGTCCTTCTTGTGGCCGAGTTCGTGGGCGGTGTTGATGCCGACGCCGCCCATCATGCCCACCGACAGCGCGAGCCCGATCTTCGCCGGCCAGGCCAGTGAGCCGTCGAAGCCCAGCCAGCCCAGGTCCGAGGCCGTGAAGAGGTAGGCGCCGATGACGACGGTGAGGTATTGGAACGGGATGAAGCTGTAGGTGCACCAGCGGTAGTACTTGTCGTTCTCCAGCCGCGCGACCACCTCGTCGGGCGGGTTCTCGCCGTCGGGTCCGAACTTCCGGTCCAGCAGCGGGAGCACGACGTAGACGAGGATCGGGCCGATCCAGAACGGCACCTGCGCCGCCGCGTGCCAGCCGAGCTGATTGAGCGCCCACACGATCGGCAGCATCACCAGGACCGCCGTCGGCACGATCAGCCCCATCAGCCACAGGTAGCGCTTCTTGTCGCGCCACTGGTCGACCGGGATCGAAGCCTCGGAATGCGTCGTCATAGCCAGTTCACCTCCATGTGAGTGCCATCACCATCTGGAGTTGACTATACGATGCACTTTGTCCGTTGTCTAGACACCAATGCGTATTTTGTAAACAAGGCCGACCCCTCACCAACGCGAAACTGCGGGGAGATCGCGTTCCGGCGGGCGGATGCGATCTCCCCGCAGTCTCGACGGGGTCGTTCTTGGAGAGGGCTACTTCTCGGCGGCCGCACGCCGGGCCAGCATCGAATGCCTGCGTCCGTAGATCAGGTAGATCGCGACGCCGATCAGCATCCAGACGGCGAAGCGGATCCAGGTCAGGCCGGTCAGGTTCAACATCAGCCAGACGCACGCGATGATCGACACGATCGGCAGCAACGGGACCAGCGGCGCCCGGAACCCACGCGGGAGGTCGGGGCGGGTACGACGCAGGACGATCACGCCTGCCGACACGAGGACGAAGGCGAACAGCGTGCCGACGTTGACCATCTCCTCGAGACGGTCGATCGGGAACACCGAGGCGGCTAGCGCCACCACGACGCCGACGACGACGGTGATGCGCACCGGCGTGCCGCGCTCGCTGGTCTTGGCGAGCCGGCGCGGCATCAGGCCGTCCCGCGACATCGCGAACAACACGCGGATCTGGCCGAGCAGCAGCACCATCACGACCGTGGTCAGGCCGGCGAGCGCGCCGATCGAGATCACGGTGGCCGCCCAGTCGACGCCGTTCGCGGCGAACGCCGACGCGAGGTTGGCCTGGCCGTCGGGGCCGGTCTTCAACTCGGTGTAGGACACCATGCCCGACAGCACGACGGTCACCGCGACGTAGAGCACCGTGACGATGCCCAGCGAATAGAGGATGCCGCGCGGCACGTCGCGCTGCGGGTTCTTGGTCTCCTCGGCGGTGGTGGCGACGATGTCGAACCCGATGAACGCGAAGAACACGATCGATGCGCCGGCCAGCAGGCCGTACCAGCCGTAGGTACTGCCCTCGGCGCCGGTGATCAGTGAGAACACCGACTGCTCGACGCCCGAGGCGGTGTCCTCGCCGGCCTCGGCGGGCGGGATGAACGGTGAGTAGTTGGCCGCCTTGACGTAGAACGCGCCGACGACGATGACGAGCAGGACCACCGTCACCTTGATGGCGGTGATCACGGCGCTGACGTTGGACGACAGCTTGGTGCCGCGGGCGAGCAGCAGGCTCAGCACGCCGATGATCAGCAGCGCACCCCAGTCCAGCGTGACCGGGCCGAGGTCGACGGTGCCGCCGGAGAACCCGAAGACGGTGCCCAGGTACGACGACCACCCCTTGGCGACGACGGCGCCGGCCACCGCGAACTCCAGGATCAGGTCCCAGCCGATGATCCAGGCGGTGAACTCGCCGAAGGTCGCATAGGAGAACGTGTACGCGCTGCCGGCGACGGGCACGGTCGAGGCGAACTCGGCATAGCAGATGGCCGCGAGGCCGCACGTGATGGCGGCGATGACGAACGAGATCGAGATCGCGGGTCCGGTGAGGTTGCCTGCCGTCGACGCGGTGATCGTGAAGATGCCGGCGCCGATCACCACCGATACGCCGAAGACCGTCAGGTCACGCCACGTGAGGTCCTTGCGAAGGCGAGTATCCGGTTCGTCGGTGTCGGCGATCGACTGTTCCACCGACTTGATACGCCATCGATCCGTCATCTCTTGGGGCCTCCGCAGGTTCGTGTGAGCGGGACCATACCTAGTAGCGTCCCCACCATGGGCCAACACGCGATAGTCATCGGCGCGAGCCTCGCAGGGCTGTGCGCCGCCCGCATCCTGTCCGATCACTACGACCGGGTGACCGTCTACGAGCGCGACGAGTTGCCCGACGGGCCGGCCAACCGCACCGCCGTACCGCAGGGCAGGCACGTCCACCTGCTCATGGCTCGAGGTGCCGCCGAGTTCGAGGGGCTGTTCCCCGGGTTGCTCGACGACATGGTCGCGGCCGGTGTGCCGAAGCTCGAGAACCGGCCGGACTGCATCCACTTCGGTGCGGCGGGCCACGTGCTCGGCACCAAGACGACCCTCAAGCGCGAGTTCACCGCCTACGTGCCGAGCCGACCGCACCTCGAATGGCAGATCCGCACGCGCGCCCTCGCCATCCCGAACGTCGAACTGGTCCGCACCAGCGTGGCGGAGCCCGTCTACGACGCGGCCCGGCAGCGCGTGACCGGGGTGCTGCTCGACGCGGGTGACCCGTCCAGCGCGGTGCCCGCCGACCTCGTCGTCGACGCCACCGGCCGCGGCACCCGCCTGCCCGTGTGGCTCGAGCAGTGGGGCTACGACCGCCCGACCGAGGACACCGTGGACGTCGGCATCGACTACGCCACGCACCAGGTGAACATCCCCGAGGACGTGATCAAGGAGAAGGTCGTCGTCGCCGGAGCGTCCCACGACCATCCCGTCGGCCTCGGCATGCTGCTCTACGAAGACGGCAACTGGAGCGTCACGACGTTCGGCACCGGCAAGGTGACGCCGCCGCAGAACCTCGACGAGATCTACGCCGTCGCCGACACGCTTCTGCCCGAGCACCTCAGCGCCGCCCTGCGCGCCGGCACGCCCGTCGGTGGGATGGCCTTCCACAAGTACCCCACCAGCCGCTGGCGTCGGTACGACAAGATGACGCGCTTCCCCGCCGGCATCATCCCGTTCGGCGACGCCGTGGTGAGCTTCAACCCCACCTACGGCCAGGGCATGACCATGACGTCGATTCAGGCCGGCAACCTGCGGGCGGTGCTCGAGGCGGGCCACGACGACATCGCGGGCAGGCTGTCGAAGGCCACCAAGAAGACGACGTGGCCGGTGTGGACGATGAACGCCGTCGGCGACCTCGCGCTGCACAACGCCACCGCCGACAAGGTGCCGTGGTGGTACGTCCGGGTGGGCAACCTGTTCGACCAGTTCCTCGGTGCGGCGGAGACCGAGGCCGATCTGGCCGAGTGGTTCCTGCGCCGCTTCAGCCTGCTCGACAGCCTCTACATGGTCCCGGATGCGCGGACGCTGGGCCGGACCGTGAAGCACAACATGGGTCTGCTGATCGCCGAGAAGCGACGGGCCCGGCGCGCGGCACCCGACCGCGAGAAGGTGTCAGCCCTCTAGATGCCGACGGTGGCGCGGAACAGCTGACTGGGCTGGTCGGCCACCAGCCGGATGGGGCCGTCGTCGGCCGCGACCCAGGCCGCGGCACCGCGGTCGAGGGTGAGCACGTTGGCCTTAGCGTGCACCTGCACCGACCCCTCTGTGCACAGCAGCACCTGAGGTCCGTCGTGGCGGGCCGGCGCGTCGACCTGGTGGCCCAGGTGCGGACCGTCCAGGCACAGCACCGACACCGCGAATTCCGGTGCGGGCGTGTCGTATACGAGTTCGAGGCCGTCGCCGACGGTGCGCGGGGCGATCGTCGCGTCGGCAGTCGGGGTGAAGTCGAGTACGCGCAGCAGTTCCGGCACGTCGACGTGCTTGGGGGTGAGCCCGCCGCGAAGCACGTTGTCGGAGTTGGCCATCACCTCGAAACCCATCCCGTGCAGGTACGCGTGCAGGTTCCCGGCGGGCAGGTAGATGCCCTGACCGGGGGCCAGGCTGATCCGGTTGAGCAGCATCGCGGCGAGCACGCCGGCGTCGCCGGGGTACAGCTCGCCGAGTTCCAGCAGCGTCCTGGCCTCCGCCGCGAACGTCTTCTCCCCTGACCGGATGTAGGCGATCGCACCGTCGAGGACGGCGGGCACCAACACGTCGAGATCCGGCTGCGGCGCGGTGATCCACGTGGTGAACAGCGCGCGCAGACCGTCGGCGTCGGCGGTGCCGGACAGCAGCGCGATGAAGTGCTCCAGCGCCGGAACCTCCAACGCGCGCATGAATTCCACGCTGCGCGCCGCGGGACGGAATCCCGCCAGCGCCTCGAACGGTCCGAGCGCGACGATCAGCTCCGGCTTGTGGCTGCGGTCGCGGTAGTTGCGAGTGTGGGCGTTGACGGGGATGCCGAGACGGTCCTCGCGGGCGAACCCCTCCTCCGCCTGGGCCTGGCTCGGATGCGCCTGCAGCGACAGCGGTTCGTCGGCGGCGAGCACCTTCGCCAGGAAGGGCAGGGCATCGCCGAACCGGCCGCGCGCGGCGGCACCCAGCTGCCCCTCGGGATCGGCGGAGATCTCGTCGAGCAGGGAACGGTGTCCGTCGCCGACGAGGTGGGCGGGGTCGCCCGGGTGCGCGCCGAACCACAGTTCGGCCTCGGGGTGGTCGGTGGGGCTCGGCCTGCCGGTGAACTCGGCGATCGCGGTGCGCGATCCCCAGGCGTAGGTGCGCACGGCGCCCCGAAGCAGTTCCACGTGCCTACCCCCGGACCAATTTGAGGTACACCGCTGCCATCTCGAGCCGGACCGCGAGCATCGCCAGCTGCTGTTCCAGCCGGCCGCCCGGCGTGGGCACCGCGACCTCGCCGACGTCGCCCGCACTGATCGTGCTGACGTCGTCGTAGCCGCTGAGTCGGTTGACGACCGCCGGCCGGTCCTGATCGGTGGTCAACACGAGGGTGCGCACGCGTCCGGGCAGCGGTCCGTCGAGTTCCTCGTCGTGGAAGATCGACGACTCCAGATCGGCTCCCACGCGGGTCAATCCGCGCCGCAGCGCCACCATGGTGTCGGCGAGGGTGACGCCCGCGGCGGGCTTCTGGGCCACCCGCAGCAGGACCGACGCGACGTGGCGGGCCAGTGCGGCGGTGGCGGCGTCGTGGCCGGCGATCACCACCGACGGCGCCGAGAGGCGGTCGGCGAGCACCTTGGCGGGGTTGGTGACCAGGTCGCGCGAGGCGCTGTTGCGCAGCGCCTCGGCGTCGAGTTCGTCGGCCAGTGCGGCGACGTCGACCACCATGCCGGGGTCGACGACGTGCAGGACGAGCAGGCCGGCGGCCAGGTAGCGCACCAGCCCGAAGTCGTCGGGCACCCGCAGGCGCGGCGGGAGCGTCACGGCGCGGCCCGCGGCGGCGTCGCGCAGCGGTCCCTCCTCTGGAGCGGCCACCAGCACGCGGGCACCGCGACGCACGCCCGACGCGACCGCGGCCACCAGGGCCGGGTCGGCGGCGTCGTCACCGGCCACCACGAGGACGTCGAGCGCCCCGATCCACGGAGGCACCTCGGACGCGGTCACGATGGGCGCCACGGTCGATCCGCCGAGCGCGGCGACGAGCAGCGATCCCGCGGCCTCCGCGGTGCCGTTCCCGGCGACCCACACGACGGTGCGAGGCGGCTGACCCGACCGCAGCGGTTCGAAGACGCCTTCGTCGAAAGCGGCTGCGGTCGCCCGCATCTGAGCGCCCGCCATGGACGCGCCGCGCAACAGTCCCTCGCGGTCGGCGTCCAGCAGACCCTCGGCGTCGTCGAGGTCGACCGTCGCCGCGCCCGCACGTGGATCGAGGCTCACGGGACCGGCTCACTCGCGCCCGTGGGCGACGCGATCCGGGCTCCGACGTGTTCGACGATCTCGGCGACCTCGGCGGCGGTCCGCGCCTCGACGTTGAGTCGCAGCAGCGGCTCGGTGTTCGAGGTGCGCAGGTTGAACCAGGCGCCGTCACCGAGGTCGACGGTGACGCCGTCGAGGTGGTCGAGCGAGGCGATCCGGCCGTCGAAGGACTTGAGCACCGCGTCGACGCACGCGCTCGCATCGGAGACGGTGAAGTTGATCTCGCCGGACTCCTCGTAACGCTGGTAGTCGGCCATCACCGCCGACAGCGTCCGCTCCTGCTCGCCGAGCGCCGCGAGCACGTGCAGCGCGGCCAGCATCCCCGAGTCGGCACCCCAGAAGTCGCGGAAGTAGTAGTGCGCCGAATGCTCGCCACCGAAGATCGCGCCCGTCTCCGCCATCAGCGCCTTGATGTAGGAGTGCCCGACGCGCGACCGCAGCGCGGTGCCGCCGCGCTCGACGATCAGCTCGGGGACCGCGCGCGACGTGATCAGGTTGTGGATCACCGTCGCGCCGATCTCGCGGCCGAGTTCGCGACCGGCCACCAGCGCAGTGACGGCAGACGGTGTCACGGGCTTGCCGCGCTCGTCGACGACGAAGCAGCGGTCCGCGTCGCCGTCGAACGCGAGCCCGATGTCGGCGCCGGTGGAGAGCACGTAGGCCTGCAGGTCGACGAGGTTCGCCGGGTCGAGTGGGTTGGCCTCGTGGTTGGGGAAGGTGCCGTCGAGTTCGAAGAACAGCGGCAGCAGCGTGATGCCGGGGATCGCGCCCAGCACCGCGGGCGACGTGTGCCCGCCCATCCCGTTGCCCGCGTCCACCGCGACGCGCAGCGGCCGGGACGCGTCGAGGTTGACCAGCGAACGCAGGAACTCGCCGTACTCGGCCAGGACGTCGCGGTCGGTGACCGATCCCGGTGCGCCGTCGAACGCGGGCACGCCGTCGATGACCTCGTCGCTGATGGTGCTCAGCCCGGTGTCCTTGCCGACCGGCTTGGCCCCGGCCCGGCACAGCTTGATGCCGTTGTAGGCGGCCGGGTTGTGGCTCGCGGTGAACATCGCGCCCGGGCAGTCGAGCAACCCGGAGGCGAAGTACAGCTGGTCGGTCGACGCCAGCCCGATCCGGACCACGTCGAGCCCCTGGGCCACCACGCCGTCGGCGAAAGCCGCTGCCAGCGAGGGGGAACTGGCCCTCATGTCGTATCCGATGACCACCTGGGTCGCACCGGGTGAGGTCTCGTCACGGACCAGGCGGGCGAACGCGCCGCCGACGTCGGCGACGAATGCCTCGTCGATCTGTTCACCGACGAGCCCCCGCACGTCGTAGGCCTTAATCACCCGATGGACAGCCGCTGCGGGCCGAGACATGGCGACTCCTAATTTCCCGTGCCGGCGTCGCATCCCCTACCGGGAATGCTGGTGACCCCAGCCTATCGGCTCGCGATTGCTCGTGCGGCCGGTCACACCGGCTAGTCGCAGATCCGGGCCACGGCTAACGCCGGACGGGGGTGCCGACCAGCGCAGGACTAGTCCGACGGGTCGGGTAGGACGCGCAGGTGTCCGCGGCGCCGGCCGTTCTGGTCGGGTCTGCGGGCGGGCGGCGCCATCAGCGTCGCGCTCTGGAGTCCGGGACCGGGATCGGAGAAGCCCGCGGGCACGGCCGCCGACGGGCGCACACCGTCCCTGCCCTCACGTACGGCGTCGGCGAGCGCCACCAGATCGTCGTCGTCGGTGTGCGTGGGCAGCGGACCGGCGTGCCGGACCAGCTCCCATCCGCGCGGCGCGGTGATCCGGCCGGCATGCAGGACGCACAGATCCCACGAGTGCGGCTCGGACACGGTGGCGAGCGGACCCACGACCGCGGTGGAGTCCGAGTAGACGAAGGTCAGCGTCGCCACGGCGTAGTGCGGGCACCCGGGCCTGCAGCAGCGTCGGGGAACGTTCACGCTGCGAAGGTTATCGCGCAGGAACCACTCGGGGGGCCGACACGCGCGGTAGGTGGTCGGCCGATCCCATACCGTTACGATCGACCGATGCCCGAGCAGCGTCAATGGGGGTCACGTCGAGGTCGCGGCATGCGTGGACCGCTGCTCCCGCCGACCGTGCCGGGCTGGCGCAGCCGGGCCGAGCGGTTCGACATGGCGGTGCTCGAGGCCTACGAGCCGATCGAGCGGCGATGGCAGGAACGCCTGTCCACCCTGGACGTCGCGGTCGACGAGATCCCGCGGATATCGCCGAAGGATCCCGACAGCGTCCAGTGGCCACCCGAGGTGGTGGCCGACGGTCCCATCGCGCTCGCCAGGCTCATCCCGGCAGGCGTCGATGTCCGCGGTAATGCCACTCGGGCGCGAATCGTGTTGTTTCGCAAGCCACTCGAGAGGCGGGCCAAGGACGGCGACGACCTGGCCGATTTGTTGCACGAGGTCTTGGTGGCTCAGGTGGCGACGTTCCTGGGCGTCGAACCCTCCGTCATCGACCCCGCGATCGACGACGACTGAGCACTGCGGCGAATGCCGCGAAGGATCAGATGATTCCGCGCTTGAGGCGCCGGCGCTCACGTTCGGAGAGCCCGCCCCAGATACCGAAGCGCTCGTCGTTGGCCAGCGCGTACTCGAGGCAGCGGTCACGCACCTCGCAGCCCTGGCAGATGCGCTTGGCCTCGCGGGTCGAGCCGCCCTTCTCGGGGAAGAACGCCTCGGGGTCGGTCTGAGCGCACAAACCGCGCTCCTGCCACTGGTCCTCGTCCTCGAAGGACGCGTCGAGGGCATTTCGCTCTGGCACCAAACTCAACTGCGGGCGCCCCGCCGCGACGGACTGGGCCGGTCCCGTGTTGGTGTGCGGTGCGCTGCCCACTGAGCCGAGCATCCGCCCGTCGTACTGCACGGCGTCATCGAAATCGACACGCTCATAAGACATCTTCCGCCTCCTCACCTGGTCTCGTAGATAGATCACTGAGGCCCCACCCCTGATCGTGCGGCCGATTCAATTCGAACAAGTGATCGAATCTCGGTCTGCGACACCGGAACCGGCCGGCCAACCGCGAAATGACACTGATGTGATTAGACACGGGTTAGCTGCACCGGTCAAGCGCTAGGGCCAGATTTCATATCATCCCGTTACCGAAATACGGCGCGTCGGTCATCCGGCGTGTCGGTCACACACCCCCCACGGACGACACCGACGGGGCCCGACAGCCTAGTGTCGGTCGATGTGAAGGTGACAGTTCTGGTCGGCGGAGTGGGCGGTGCCCGATTCCTGCTCGGGGTGCAACGGTTGCTGGGGCTCGGTCAGTTCACCGGAGATCCCCTGGCGTCTTTGCCAGGTGAGCACGAGTTGACGGCCGTGGTGAACGTCGGCGACGACGCCTGGATGCACGGAGTGCGCATCTGCCCGGACCTCGACACGTGCATGTACACCCTAGGCGGTGGCATCGATCCCGAGCGCGGCTGGGGGCACCGCGACGAGACGTGGAACGCGAAGGAAGAGCTGGCCGCGTACGGCGTGCAACCCGACTGGTTCGGCCTCGGCGACCGGGATCTCGCCACCCACCTCGTGCGCAGTCAGATGCTGCGCGCCGGCTACCCGCTCTCCGCGGTGACCGAGGCGCTGTGCGCTCGCTGGCAACCCGGGGCGCGCTTGCTGCCCGCCAGCGACGACCGCAGCGAGACCCACGTGGTGGTGACGGTTCCTGACGAGGGTGACCGCCGGGCCATCCACTTCCAGGAGTGGTGGGTGCGCTACCGCGCCAAGATCCCCACGCACGGCTTCGCATTCGTCGGCGCGGAGAAGGCCACCGTCGCGCCCGGCGTGGCCGAGGCCATCGCCGACGCCGACGTCGTGCTGCTCGCCCCGTCCAACCCCGTGGTGAGCATCGGCGCGATCCTCGCCGTCCCGGGCGTCCGCTCCGCGCTGCGGTCGACCGCCGCACCCGTGATCGGCTACTCCCCCATCGTCGCGGGCCGTGCGCTGCGCGGCATGGCCGACGAGTGCCTCTCGGTGATCGGCGTGGAGACCAGTTCCCAGGCGGTGGGCGCCCACTACGGCGCGCGCAGCGGCGTCGGACTCCTCGACGGCTGGCTGATCGACGAGGGTGACGAGGCCGAGATCGACGGGCTGACCGTGCGATCCATCCCGCTGCTGATGACCGATCCCACGGCGACCGCCGAGATGGTGCGCGCCGGCCTCGATCTCGCGGGTCTGCCGTCGTGAACGTCGAACACGGCGCGGCGGGCGCGATCGAGATCCTGCCCGTACCCGGGCTTCCCGAATTCCGTCCCGGTGACGACGTCGCGGCCGCCATCGCCGCGGCCGCGCCCTGGCTGCGCGACGACGACGTCGTGGTGGTCACCAGCAAGGTGCTGTCCAAGAGCGAAGGCCGCATCGTCACCGCGCCCACCGATCCCGAGGAGCGGGATGCATTGCGGCGCAGACTCATCGACGACGAGGCCGTGCGCGTGCTCGCACGCAAGGGCCGCACGTTCATCACCGAGAACGCCATCGGCCTGGTGCAGGCCGCCGCGGGCGTCGACGGTTCCAACGTCGACTCCGGCGAACTGGCGCTGCTGCCGGTCGATCCCGATGGCAGCGCGGCCCTGCTGCGCACCCGGCTGCGCGAGCTGCTGGGCGTCACGGTCGCAATCGTCGTCACCGACACCATGGGACGGGCCTGGCGCACCGGACAGACCGACGTGACCATCGGCGCCGCGGGACTGGCGGTGCTGCACGGCTACGCAGGCGCCCACGACGCGCACGGCAACGAGCTGATCGTCACCGAGGTGGCCGTCGCCGACGAGATCGCCGCCGCCGCGGACCTCGTCAAGGGCAAGCTCACCGCGATCCCGGTCGCGGTCGTCCGCGGCCTCAGCCCGGTCGACGACGGGTCCAACGGCCGCACGCTGGTCCGTGCCGGCGAGGAGGACCTGTTCTGGCTCGGTACGGCCGAGGCGATCGCGCTGGGCCGCTCGCAGGCCCAGCTGCTGCGCCGGTCGGTGCGACGCTTCACCGCCGACCCGGTGGACCCCGCGGTGATCGAGGCCGCGGTCGGCGAGGCGCTGACCGCGCCCGCCCCACACCACACCCGGCCCGTGCGATTCGTGTGGGTGCGCGACCACGACCGCAGGCGGCGACTGCTCGACGCGATGCAGCAGAAGTGGCGGACCGACCTGGCGGGCGACGGCCGCTCCGACGAGTCGGTCGACCGGCGCGTCGCGCGCGGCCGGATCCTCTACGACGCCCCCGAACTCGTCGTCCCCATCATGGTTCCCGACGGCGCGCACGCCTATCCCGACGCCGCCCGCACCGCCGCCGAGCACACCATGTTCACCGTCGCCGCCGGCGCCGCGGTGCAGGCGATGCTGGTGGCGCTCGCGGTCCGCGACGTCGGCAGCTGCTGGATCGGGTCCACGATCTTCGCGCCGGATCTGGTGCGGGCCGAACTCGATCTGCCCGCCGACTGGGAACCGTTGGGTGCCATCGCGATCGGGCACCCCGAGGAGCCTGCCGCGCCGCGGCCGCCGGTCCCGACCGACGACCTGCTGGTGATCCGGTGACGCTGCGCGACTCCGTCGTCGACGTCCTGCGCGGCTGGACGCCGGCCGATCCCGCGCAGGACTCACTGCGGTACGCGGTGCTCGCGTTCGTCCTCGCCCGCCCGGACGCGTGCCTGCGGTCGTGCGAACCCGGCCACGTCACGGCGTCGGCGCTGGTGCTGGATCACACCGGGACCAGGACGCTGCTGACGCTGCACCCGCGCGTCGGCCGATGGCTGCAACTCGGCGGGCACTGCGAGGACGGCGATCCCGACATCGCGGCGGCCGCGCTGCGCGAGGCGACGGAGGAGTCCGGGATTACCGGTCTGACCGTCGATCCGGTGCCCGCGGCGCTGCACGTGCACGCGCTCACCTGCTCCGGGGGCGCCGCCACGCACCACCTCGACGTCCAGTTCGTCGCCCGCGCAGCGGCGGACGCCGAGATCGCGGTCAGCGACGAGTCACTGGACCTGCGCTGGTGGCCGCTCGACGCACTGCCCGACGACGCCGACTTCGGGCTGCGCCAACTGGTCGGCGCGGCGCGTCAGACGTCGGTCGAGTAGCGGATTCCGCCGTCGGGGATCGTCACGCCCGGCCACACCCGCGCACCGCGCAGGAGTTCGCACCGCGCACCGATGTTCGCGCCGTCGCCGATGACGCCGTCGCGGATCAGCGCCCGCGGCCCGATGCGCGCACCGAATCCGATGATGGACCGTTCGATCACCGCGCCGGCCTCGATCCGGGCGCCGTCGAAGATGACCGCGCCGTCGAGCCGTGCGCCGGGGCCGATCTCGGCGCCGCGCCCGATCACGGTGCCGCCGATCAGCAGTGAACCCGGTGCGACCGACGCGCCCTCGTGGACGAGTTCCTCGCCGCGGTGACCCTTGAGCGCCGGCGACGGGGCGATCCCGCGGACCAGGTCCGCCGAGCCGCGCACGAAGTCGTCGGGGGTGCCCATGTCGCGCCAGTACGTGGCGTCGACGTACCCGCACACCTTGAGCCCGTCGGACAGCAGGGCGGGGAACACCTCGCGCTCGACGGAGACCTCGCGGCCGGTGGGGATGCGATCGATGACCTCGCGCTTGAACACGTAGCAGCCGGCGTTGATCTGGTCGGTCGGCGGATCCTGGGTCTTCTCCAGGAACGCCGTCACGCCACCGTCGGCATCGGTGGGGACGCACCCGAAGGCGCGCGGGTCGCCGACGCGTACCAGGTGCAGCGTGACGTCGGCGTCGCGCTCGTGGTGGCTGGTCAGCAGCGCGCCGAGGTCGGCGCCGGACAGCACGTCACCGTTGAACACCAGCGCCGTGTCGTAGCGCAGCTTCGGCGCCACGTTCGCGATGCCGCCACCGGTGCCGCGAGCCTCCTCCTCGAAGACGTACTCGATCTCGAGGCCGAGCGCGGACCCGTCGCCGAACTCCGCCTCGAACACGCCGGCCTTGTACGAGGTGCCGAGGATCACGTGCCGGATGCCGGCGGCCGCGATGCGGCTCAGCAGGTGCGTGAGGAACGGCAGTCCCGCGGTCGGCAGCATGGGCTTGGGTGCCGACAGGGTCAGCGGCCGCAGCCGGGTGCCCTGGCCACCGACCAGGATGACCGCATCGGTCCGAGCGGGATCCACCTCAGGTGCCACGATCAGCGCCGTCCTTTCGCCTGTGTGCGTCGAGAGTTGCCCACCACCAGCCCGGCCCGAACGGCCAGGGCCGACTTGATGCTCCACCGCAGCGGCGCGTGCCACCACCGGGGATGCCGATCGGCGAGGAAAGTGTAGGTGCTCACGTGATGGGCGGCCAAGTTGCGGGCCGGATCGCGACCCGTGGCGTGACCCTTGTCGTGCAATATCTCCGCGGTCGGCACGTAGACGTTCAGCCAGCCCGCCCGGCCGAGCCGATCTCCCAGGTCGACGTCCTCCATGTACATGAAGTAGCGGTCGTCGAAGCCGTTCACCTCATCGAACGCGGAGCGCCGTAGCAAAAGGCACGATCCCGAGAGCCAGCCGACGGGGCGTTCGCTGGGCTCCAGTCGCTCCTGCCGGTAGGCCGCCGTCCACGGGTTGTTCTTCCAGAACGGTCCGACGACGGCGTGCATGCCGCCGCGGACCAGGCTGGGCTGGTGGCGCGCCGACGGGTACACCGACCCGTCGGGATCCCGGATCAGCGGGCCGAGCGACCCGGCGCGGGGCCACCGGCCCGCGGCCTCGAGCATCGCGTCGATGCTGTCGGGCCCCCACTGGACGTCCGGATTGGCCACGACGAAGTACTCGGCGTCACCGGAGTACGACGGGTCGTGCAGGTAGTGCGCGACGGCCCGGTTGACCGCACCGCCGTAGCCGAGGTTGGCGCCGGTGCGCAGCAGGTGGACGTTCTCGTGGGTCTCGGCCGCCGCCTCGGGCGAACCGTCGGTGGATCCGTTGTCGGCCATCACGACCGTGACGGGACGGTTCGTGGCGTGCGGCAGCGTCGCGAGGAACCGGTCGAGGTGCGCCCCGGGCGAGTAGGTGACCGTGACGATCACCAGTTCGTCGCTCACCGGGGCACGTCGCATTCGCCGTTCACGGCGTAGAGGGTAGCGAGCCGTCGGGCTCGCGTGCCGCACCGCCGCTCAGCGCGGCCGCCAGCGCGTCGCGCCAGGGCCGCAGCGGTGTCAGACCGGCCGCCGTCGACCGCTGCGACGACAGCGCCGAATACGGCGGTCGCGGCGCGGGTCTGGGGTGCTTGTCGGTGCCCACCGGGTGGACGAGTTCCGGGTCGGCGCCGACGAGTTCGTACACCGCACGCGCCTGGTCGAAGCGGCTGGCCTCGCCCGCGTTGGCGGCGTGCAGCACGGGCCCCGCGACGCCACCGCCCACCACCTCGAGCAGGGCGTCCACCAGATCGCCGACGTAGGTGGGACTCCCGGCCTGATCGGCCACCACCTCGACCGTCGCGCCCTCGGCGGCCTTGCGGCGCATCACCGCAACGAAGTCGCTGCCGTCCCCGCCCTCGTAGATCCACGCGGTCCGGACCACGTGGGCTTCGGGCAGCGCGTCGAGCACGGCCTGCTCGCCGCCGAGCTTCGACCTGCCGTAGACCGACAGCGGCGCGGTCGCGTCGTCGACGTCGTAGGGCCGCGGGTCGCCGCCGCCGAAGTCGCCGTCGAACACGTAGTCGGTCGAGACGTGGATCAGCCGGGCGCCGGCCTCGGCGCACGCCCGCGCGACGTTCCCCGCGCCGGTGGCGTTGACGGCGTGGGCGCGATCGGGCTCGCGTTCGGCGTCGTCCACCCGCGTGTACGCCGCGCAGTTCACCACGACGTCACCGGCGGAAATGTGACGAACCGGCGCAGCGGGGTCCGTGATGTCGCACTGCGACGAGGTCAGCGGCAGCACGTCGAGGTCTCGGAGACGGGCCTGAGCAGCCAGGACCGTCCCGACCAGCCCTCCACCGCCCAGGATCACGATTCGGTCGGACATGTGTCGAGTCTGGCACGCCGACGCGCGCTACCCGGTCCGAGGGCGTATCGCCAGTAGCCTGGGCTGATGCCCGCTCGCCTCACCCGGTCCGTCGCCGTCATCGCGGCGCTGCTGGTCGTCGTCGGTACCGGGGTCGCGTGGGGCAAGATCCGGTCGTTCGAATCCGGCATCAACCACATCAGCGCCGAGTCGCTCGGCGGCGGCGGCGAGGACGGCGCGATCGACGTCCTGCTCGTCGGCATGGACAGCCGCACCGACGCCCACGGCAATCCGCTCTCGGCCGAGGAACTCGCGACGCTGCGTGCGGGCGACGACGTCGCCACCAACACCGACACGATCATCCTGGTCCGCATCCCCAACAACGGGAAGTCCGCGACCGCCATCTCGATCCCCCGCGATTCGTACGTCGCGGCGCCGGGCTTCGGCAAGACGAAGATCAACGGCGTCTTCGGCGCGGTCAAGCTCGAGGAGATGAAACAGCTCGTCGAGGTCGAGGGCGAGGACCCGGCGACCGCCGAGCCCAAGGCGGTGGAGAAGGGACGCGAGGCGCTGATCCAGACGGTCGCCGACCTCACCGGCGTCACCGTCGACCACTACGCCGAGATCGGCCTGCTCGGCTTCTCGCTGATCACCGACGCCCTCGGCGGCGTCGACGTGTGCCTCAAGGAACCCGTCTACGAACCGCTGTCGGGCGCCGACTTCCCCGCCGGCTGGCAGAAACTCGACGGCCCGCAGGCGCTGAGCTTCGTCCGGCAGCGCCACGACCTCCCCCGCGGCGACCTCGACCGCGTGGTGCGCCAGCAGTCGGTGATGGCTTCGCTTGCCCACCAGGTGATCTCGAGCAAGACGCTGTCGAGCCCGGCGACGCTCAACCGGCTGCAGCAGGCCGTGCAGCGGTCGGTGGTGCTCTCCGACGGCTGGGACATCATGGACTTCGTCAACCAGCTGCAGAACCTCGCGGCGGGCAACGTGGCCTTCGCCACCATCCCCGTGCTGGCGGAGGACGGCTGGAGCGACGACGGCATGCAGAGCGTCGTGCGCGTCGACCCACCGCAGGTGCAGGAGTGGGTCGCCGGGCTGCTGCAGGACCAGGACGAGGGCAAGACCGAACAGCTCGCCTACTCCCCGGACAAGACCATCGCCGACGTCGTCAACGACACCGACATCAACGGCCTCGCCGCCTCGGTCTCGGACGTGCTGACCGGCAAGGGCTACACGCCGGGAGAGATCGGCAACAGCGATGCCACGCACGTGGACAAGACCCAGGTGCAGGCCGCCACGCCCGACGATCTCGGTGCCCAGGCCATCGCGCGCGAACTCGGCAATCTGCCCGTGGTGCAGGAGGCGTCGCTGGCGCCGGGCACCGTGCGCGTGGTCCTCGGCGCCGACTACACCGGACCCGGCTCGGGCCTCGGCAGCGAGGATCCGTCGACGATCGGCCTCGACACCGACGTCACCGCCGGCGACGTGGTCGATCCGGCATCGGTCGACGCGGACGCCGCGGCGCCGCTGCTCTCCCCCATCATCACGGCCGGCTCGGACGATCCCAAGTGCGTGAGCTGATCACGGTCAGCGGGGCCCTGCTGGAGCCGCGGCTGAGGACCAGCCCGACCGCGCCCGCGATCACCTACTACGACGACGCCACCGGCGAACGCATCGAACTGTCCGCGGTGACGCTGGCCAACTGGGCCGCCAAGACCGGCAACCTGCTGCGCGACGAGCTGGGCGCCGGTCCCGGCAGCCGGGTCGCCGTGCTGCTGCCCGCGCACTGGCAGACCGCAGGCGTCCTGCTCGGCATCTGGTACATCGGCGCCGAAGCCGTTGTCCAGCACTCGGATTGGCAGGGCGACTGCGACATCGCCTGCACCACGATGGACCGCCTCGACGAGGCCGACACCGCGGTGGTGCCGATGGGCGAGGTGGTCGCACTGTCACTGGATCCGTTCGGCAAGCCCGTCCCCGACCTGCCGGTGGGCATCACCGACTACGCCACCTCGGTGCGCGTGCACGGCGACCAGATCGCCGCGGAGGCGGCACCCGGGCCCGCTCTGGCCGGACGCACCGCCGCCGAGGTCCTGGCCGCGGCCGAGACCTCAGCGGCCACAAGGGGATTCACGACCGGTGACCGGGTGCTGTCGACCTCGGGCTGGGACACCGCCGAGGCCGTCGTCGACAACCTGCTGGCGGTGTTCCGCGCCGGAGCGTCGCTGGTGCAGGTGACCAACCCGGACCCGGCCGCTCAGGAGCGGCGCAGGGTGACCGAGAAGATCAGCGCGGACCTGCCGACTACTTGAGCAGCGCGCGCGACATGACGACGCGCTGGATCTGGTTGGTGCCCTCGTAGATCTGCGTGATCTTGGCGTCGCGCATGTAGCGCTCGACCGGGAAGTCGACCGTGTAGCCGTAGCCGCCGAAGAGCTGCACCGCGTTGGTGGTGACCTCCATGGCGACGTCGGAGGCGAAGCACTTCGACGCCGACGAGATGAAGCCGAGGTTCGGCTCACCGCGCTCGGCCCGCGCCGCTGCGCTGTAGACCATCAGCCGGGCGGCCTCGATCTTCATCGCCATCTCGGCGAGCATGAACTGGGTGTTCTGGAAGTCGCTGATCGACTTGCCGAACTGCTTGCGTTCCTTGGTGTAGGCGATCGCGGCGTCCAGGGCACCCTGCGCGATGCCGACGGCCTGCGCGCCGATGGTCGGGCGGGTGTGGTCGAGCGTCGCCAGCGCGGTCTTGAAGCCCGTGCCGGGGTCGCCGATGATCCGGTCGCCCGGGATGCGGCAGTCCTCGAAGTACAGGTCGGTGGTCGGCGAGCCCTTGATGCCCATCTTGCGTTCCTTGGGCCCCACGCTGAAGCCGGGATCGTCGGCGTGCACCACGAACGCCGAGATGCCGTTGGCGCCCTTGTCGGGATCGGTCACGGCCATCACGGTGTACCAGGTCGACTTGCCGCCGTTGGAGATCCAGCACTTGGAGCCGTTGAGAATCCAGCCGTCGCCGTCGGCCTTGGCGCGGGTCCGCATGGCGGCCGCGTCGCTGCCGGCCTCGCGCTCGCTCAGCGCGTAGGAGGCGGTGGCCTCGCCGGCGCCGATCGACGGGAGGACCTGCTTCTTGATGTCCTCGGATCCGCGCAGCAGCATGCCCATGGTGCCGAGCTTGTTGCAGATCGGGATCAGTGAGGACGACGCACAGACGCGCGCGACCTCTTCGATCACGATGCAGGCTGCGATCGAGTCGCCGCCCTGGCCGCCGTATTCCTCGGGAACGTGGATGGCGGAGAAGCCCGACGAGTTGAGCGCCTTCAGCGCCTCGTCGGTGTATCGCGCCTTCTCGTCGACGTCGGCCGCGTACGGCGCGATCTCCTTCTCGCACAGATCGCGCAGCACCGTGCGCAGTTCGTTGTGCTCGTCGGACAACTGGAAGACGTCAAAGGACGGGTTACCGATCGACATGGGGAGACTCCTCGCTACTCGTCGGTAACTTTACCCGCGCGCCGGGGGTGATCGGTACCGGGCTCTTACTTGCCCTTGCCCGACACCAGGTTCAGGCCGCGCACCATCCCGTTGTACGTGCCGTGGTAGATCGACCGGGCAGTCTGGCTCTTGCGCAGGACGTCGACCGCGGTCTGCGGCGCCACGTACTCGACCGGATGACCGGCGAACACCGTGCCCTCCGACTGCAGGCGCACGTTGTCCCGCACGCCCGCCGACAGCTCCGACCGATAGAAGTCGGCGTAGTCGGGATGCGTGAACAGCGTCTTGTTGAAGCCGATCGCGAACGGCACCAGCGTCGCGCCGTCGTCGAGGTACTTGAGGGTGCCGACCGCGACACCGGGCCACTGCTGGTTGAAGACGTCGTCGGCGACGACGATGCCGCCCGGCGCCAACGTGGCCTCGGCGAGCTTCATGTCGCTGAACACGATCTCCTCGGTGTGGCCGCCGTCGACGCTGAAGAAGCGGATCGGGCCGCCGGCCTTGGCCAGCAACACCTCGGGGGTCAACTGCGTCGAGTCGCCCTGGTGCAGCACGACGCCGTCCATCGACGACCACAGCTCGACGTTCTCGGTGAACTTGTCGAGGTTGCCGTTGCCGGACTTGTCGATGTTGAGTGCCTGGTCGCCGAACAGGTCGATCGCCACCGACGTGCCCGTCCCGCGCTGCAGCAGGTGCAGCGGGATGAACAGCCGGCCGTGGTGGACGCCGATCTCGGCGACCGCGCCGGTGACCTGACGTGCCCGCTGCGCGGCGTCGAGGATCTCCAGTACGGGGAGGTTTCCGGGCTCGAGGAATCCGGTCACGAACCGGTACCCGACGTTGCGGTACATCTCGAATGTGCGCTTCATCGCCCGTGAGCTTACTTGCCGAGCAACCGGTCCCGCAGCGCCGCGTCCTTCTGCAGAACCATCGCCTCGAGGTCGTTCTGGAACCGTTCCATCCGGGCCCGCAGCCCGGCGTCCGCCGAACCCAGGATCCGCACCGCCAGCAGTCCCGCGTTGCGCGCACCGCCGATCGACACCGTCGCGACCGGGACGCCCGCGGGCATCTGCACGATCGACAGCAACGAGTCGAGCCCGTCCAGTCGCGCGAGCGGCACCGGCACGCCGATGACCGGCAGCGGGGTGGCCGACGCCACCATGCCCGGCAGGTGCGCCGCGCCGCCCGCACCGGCGATGATCACCTCGATGCCACGGCCCGCGGCGTCGCGTGCGTAGTCGAGCATGCGACCGGGCGTGCGGTGCGCCGAGACGACACCCACCTCGAACGGCACCTCGAACTCGACGAGCGCGGTCACGGCATCCTCCATGACCGACCAGTCGCTGTCGCTGCCCATGATCACCCCGACGCGGGGGCGCGGGGTCCCTTCTCCGCTAGTCATGTCCCGACCATCCATCCGTCCATTCCGCAGTGGCCAACCAGTGTGCCGCCCGTACCGCCCGCTCCCGGACGTCCGCCACGTACGCGTCGTCGGCGAGCGAGCCGCCCGGCGCGCCGAGGACGTTGACGTGTCCGATCTTGCGGCCCGGCCGTTCGCCCTTGCCGTACAGGTGGACCCGCGCCTCGGGGATGCGGCCGAACAGGTGGTGCAGGCGCTCGTCCATCGACATGTCCGGCGTGGTCGGGCCGCCGAGCACGTTGGCCATCACGGTCACCGGCGCGATCGGCCCGGTGGCGCCGAGCGGGTAGTCGAGCACGGCCCGCAGGTGCTGTTCGAACTGGCTGGTGCCGGCGCCGTCCATGGTCCAGTGGCCGGAGTTGTGCGGACGCATCGCCAGCTCGTTGACGAGCAGTTCACCCGTCGCGGTCTCGAACAGCTCGACCGCCAGCACCCCGACCACGCCGAGTTCCTGCGCGAGCCGCAGCCCCAGCCGCTCGGCGGCGATGCCGAGGTCCGGGTGCAGGCCGGGGGCCGGCGCGAGCACCTCGACGCAGATGCCGTCGCGCTGCACGGTCTGCACGATGGGCCAGGCTGCGCCCTGACCGAACGGCGAGCGCGCGACGAGCGCCGACAGCTCGCGCACCATGTCGACGCGTTCCTCGATCAGCACGGGTGCGCCGTCGGCGAGGTAGCGCTCGGCGACCGCGCGGGCCGCCGCCACGTCCTTGGCGAGCGTGACCCCGCGGCCGTCGTAGCCGCCGCGCGCGGCCTTGACGACGACCGGCCCGCCCACGGCGGCGGCGAAGTCGTCGACGTCGCCGGGCACCGTCACCTCCGCGAACCTCGGGATGGGCGCGCCCAGCGCCTGCAACCGCCGGCGCATCACCAGCTTGTCCTGCGCGTGCACCAGGGCCTCGGGCGGCGGGGCGACGTTCACGCCCTCGCGGACCAGTTCGTCGAGCAGAGCGGTGGGCACGTGCTCGTGGTCGAAGGTGAGCGCCGAGGCGCCCTCGGCGGCGCGGCGCAGCGCGTCGATGTCGGTGTGCTCGCCGATCACGACGTCCGGGGTGACCTGAGCGGCCGGGTCCTCGGGCGACGCGGCCAGCACGCGCAGCGTCTGGCCGAGTTCGATCGCCGCCTGGTGCGTCATCCTGGCCAGTTGCCCACCGCCGACCATCGCCACCACCGGAGGCCGGAACCCATCGCCGCTCATGACGTCATCGTGTCACGCCCGCGGCACCCGCCCGCACCCGCTGCGACCTGCACGGGTACGCGTCGGCTGCCCTGTTTCCGTAGACTCGTCTCTCGTGTCTTTCGCTGATGCCACCATCGCGCGGCTTCCCCGCGCGGTTCGGCCCTTCGCTGAGCGGCATCACGAACTGATCAAGTTCGCGATCGTCGGCGCCTCCACGTTCGTCATCGATTCGTCGATCTTCTTCACGCTCAAGCTCACGATCCTCGAGCCCAAGCCCGTCACCGCCAAGATCATCGCCGGCATCGTCGCCGTCATCGCGTCGTACATCCTCAATCGCGAGTGGAGCTTCCGCGACCGCGGCGGCCGCGAGCGACACCACGAGGCGCTGCTGTTCTTCGGCGTCAGCGGCGTGGGAGTGCTGCTCAGCATGGCTCCGCTGTGGGTGTCGAGCTACGTGCTCGGCCTGCGGGTGCCCGAGGTGTCATTGACGATGGAGAACATCGCCGACTTCGTCTCGGCGTACATCATCGGCAACCTGCTGCAGATGGCGTTCCGGTTCTGGGCGTTCCGGCGCTGGGTCTTCCCCGACGAGTTCGGCCGCAACCCGGACAAGGCCGTCGAGGCGACCATGACCGCCGGCGGCATCGCCGAGGTGCTCGAGGACGACTACGAGGCCCACCACGGCGTCGGCCGCAGCGCAGGCCGGCCCATGACATCCGGCACCGCGCCGGCCCCCGAGCCGGACGCCCCCGATGCGGGCACCATCACCCCGATCGCGTCACGGCGGCGCAACCCTCAGCTCGGCGACTCCTCGGATCCGAGGGTGTCGAAGACTTCGTGATAGAGCAGGGAGTGCACCTGCTCGACGCGCGGAATGTCGTGGAACTCGAGCGGATCCTGCGCCGCTGACTCGATGATCAGCGTGCCGGTCCGCACCATCCGGTCGAGCAGTCCGTGCCGGAATTCGACGCTGTTGATCCGGGCCAGCGGGATGTCGATGCCCTGCCGGGTCAACAGGCCGTGCCGGAACATCACCCGACGGTCGGTGATCACGAAGTGCGTGGTCCGCCAGTTCAGGAACGGCCAGAGCACCAGCCAGCCCACGATGATCAGCCACACGACGCCGATCACGATAATCACGACGTTGATGGCGGTGCGCTCCCAGTCGGTCTGATCGACCACCGCCGCGCCGAACGCCGCCAGCGCGGTGGCCACCAGCAGCACGAGGATCGGGCCGATCAACCGCTTCCAGTGCGGGTGTCGGTGCAGCACCACGCGCTCGTCGGCCGCCAGCACGTTGTCCGGGTAGGGCATGGTGACAGACCATAACCGCCGGGCCCGGCGCTCGGAGCGTTCCGACCGTCAGGTGGCGAGGCGCAGATGCACGACGTCGCCCGCCGACACCAGGACCGCCTCGCCGTCGCGGTCGATGCGGAGCCTGCCGTGGGAGTCGACGTCGATCGCCATGCCCACGACCTCGTTGCCGTCGGGCAGGATCGCACGGACCCGGCTGCCGAGCGTCAGACAGCGGGACCGGTAGTCGTCCATCAGGTCCGCCGACCCCCTGCGCTGCCACGCCGCGATGCGCGCCCCGAGGTGCCCGAGCAGTTCGGCGACGATGACGCCGCGATCGGCGGTGTCGACGCCGAGGTCCGCGAGCGCGGTCGCCTCCGGGGCGTCCACCTCGTCGGGGCGCAGCGTCACGTTCAGGCCGACGCCCACGACCACGACGCGCTGCGGCGCGGCGACCTCGGCGAGGATGCCCGCGAGCTTGCGTCCGGAGACCAGGACGTCGTTCGGCCACTTCAGGCCTGCGCCCGCACCGCCCAGGGCCGTCACGGTGTCGACGATCGCGATACCGGTGGCCAGCGGCAGCCAGCCCCAGTCGTCGGCAGGCACCGCGGTCGCGTCGACCCCGACCGACATCGTGATCAGTGCGCCCGGGCTGTCGTGCCACGTGCGGCCCTGTCGGCCGCGGCCCGCCGTCTGATGCTCCGCGATCAGAACGGAGCCGCCGACGTCCTCGCTGGCGGCCGCGCGCGCGATGAGATCGGCATTGGTGGACCCGGTCTCGGCGACGACGTCGACCCGGCGCCACTCGCCCTGCCCCCCGAGCACCCGCTCGCAGAGCGCCGCCTCGTCGATCGGGTCACGGCCCTCAGCAGTCATTGCGCTCCGGCCTTCCTGCAAACCGATCGTCCAGCCACGTGACGAGCCGTTCCGCGTTCGGCGGGTTGTGGCCACCCTCGGGATCGAACACGATCTCGATGACGCCGCCCATCGCACACGCGCGCTGGAGGGCGGCCCGCGTCCAGTCGGCCTCGATGAACGGGTCGCGTCCGCCGTAGTAGACGTACATCGGGCCGGACAGCGGCCGCTGCGGCAGCGCCCAGTCGGTCAGGTACTCACGCAACCGGGCCGCGGCCTCGGGCGTCTTCGGCGTCAGGTCCTTGGGGCCGACGCGTTGCAGCGCGTCGACGCGACGGATCAGCGCCGGCGTCGAGCAGTCCCCGGACAGGATGTTCCAGTAGGAGGCGGCGGCCCGCTGCCGGAAGTCGTCGCGGTTCAGGTCCGGGTGCAGGCGGGCCAGCGACTCGACGGCCGCCTGCAGCACCGCGCGCTCCTCGGGGGTCAGGGTGCCGTTCTCGGCCTTGTCGACGAGGCCCACCATGTCCGGCCCCGGTGATGCGGCGAAGGCGCCGAGGAACGTCAGCTCCGGCGCGTACGGCGTCGCCCGCTCGTTCGCCGCCCACGCGGCGCCGCCGCCCTGCGAGTCGCCGATCGCCACCCAGCGGTCGGACACGTCGGGGAACGTCCGCTTCAGCGCGCGGACGGCGTCGATCATGTTGAGCCCTGCGGTGTGCGAGTCGAGGTACGGGTGCACGCCCTTGACGCCGAGGCCCTGGAAGTCGGCGAGCGCTACGGCGTAGCCGAGCTGGGTGAGCACCTTGACGTACTTGAGGTGCATGAACAGATCGGGTGACAGCGAGGGCCCGCAACTGTTGTCGATGCCGATCGTGCCGTGCCCGAAGGAGACCACCGGCCAGCCGCCGTCGGGGGCGGCGCCGGCCGGGACGAACACCGACCCCGAGACGATCGTCGGCGCGCCGTCGTCACCGGAGGTCGAGCGGTAGACCACGCGGGCCGCGACGATGCCGTCGGCGTCCCACTTGCGTTCCACCAGCGGCATGTTCGTGGCCTCGAGCAGCGTGCCCGGTCCCGTCCCGGACAGGTCCGCGTCGGCGATCGGCTGCAGCGGTCCGGGCCCGGGCGCGACGGCGTCGTAGACGAACGCACCGATGATCGGCGTCAGCGGCCGCAGCTTCACGAACACCGCGATCTGCACCAGGACGAACAGGCCGACGAGCGCGAACAGCAGGATCCGCTTGGCCATGCCGGGCTTCGTCACGGGCACTGCGCCGTCACCGGTTCGCCGGCGAAACGCCGTGCGAGCCAATCGAACCGGGATGCGACGTCCACGTCGCCGTGGCCCCGGTCGACCTGGAGGTCCGAGGAGACACTGCCACCCAGCGCGCAGGCGCGGGCGATGGCGTCGGTGGTCCACTGTGCGTCGATGAACTCATCGCGGCCACCGTAGACCACCGCCAGCGGGGCCGTCAGCGGCTTCTGCGGAAGTGCCCACGCCTGCAGGAGGTCCCGGAGGCGTTGCGCGGCCTGCGGACTGGTCGGCACGGTGGCGGCGGGGGTGAGCCGGGCGGCCGCGGGGCCGCGCTCGGCGGCCTTGGGGCCCGAGCAGGCGGTGAGCGCATCCCAGTCGGTCGCGGCCGACCCGCTCCGGTAGTCGTCGCGGTTCAGGCCGTGGACGCGCGCCAGCGATTCGACGATGCCGATGAACGCGAGCTGCTGGTCGGCGGTCATGGTCCCGGTGGCGGCCTTGTCGACGATTCCCACGACGTTCGCGGGCGGCACGTAGGCGACGGCGCCGACGAGGTCGAGACCCGTTCCGTAGGTGCCGGCCTGCTCGTCGGCGGACCACGCGGCCGCGGCGCCCTGCGATCCCCCGACGGCGGCCCAGCGGTCGGACACGTCGGGGAACGTCTTCTGCAGCGCCCGCACGGCGTCGATCATGTTGAAACCCGCGGTACGCGCGTCGAGGTACGGGTGTACCCCGGGCGCGCCGAGTCCCTGGTAGTCGGGAAGGGCGACCGCGTAGCCGAGGTGGGTGTAGCCGCCGATGATGGTGGCCGCGCCCAGCAGGGTGTCCGACAGCGACGGGGCACACGGCTCGTCGATGCCGGTGGTGCCGTGCCCGAACGAGATGACCGGCCACCCACCGGGCGGCGGCGGGCCGTCCGGCGTGAACACCGAGCCCGTCACGACGGTCGGCTGGTCGGAGTCACCCGAGGTGGAGCGGTAGGTCACCCGCGCCGAGCGCACCTTGGCGCCGTCCTGGGTCCGCGCGAAGCCCGGCATCGTCATCGCGCTGACGAGCGTCCCCGGTCCCGATCCGGACAGGTCGGCTCCCTCGACGGGCACCGCTCCGCCCTGAGCATCCGGTGGGGAGGTGTCGGTCTGACGCGCGATCAGCACGCCCGCGATCGCGAGCACCACCACGACCACGGCCGCCAATCCGACCAGCCACCTACGACGCGTCATCCGCACTCAGGACGTGCGCTGGGCGTCGGCGTCCTCGACGACCCGGGCCAGTTGGCGACGGCCGAGCACCCTGCCGTGCAGCAGCGCCCACCCGATGACGGCCACGATCGACAGGATCAGGCCGAGTACCGCTGCCTGGCCCACCCGCGACCACATCGAGCCCATCCGCTGGGCGGGTCCGGCCGAATCCACCTGGATGAGTTCGGTGGCCGCGGTGTCGACAGTCGCCATCTGGCGGGACAGCGCGATCAGGTTGGTGGTGACGGCCTCGGTGACGGCCTGCGTCTCGTCCGGATCGTCGCCCGTCACCGCGATGTCGAACACCGGCGTGGACGACGGCAGCACGACGATCCGCTTCGACAGGTCGGCCGGGGTGTCGGACAGCCCGAGCTGTTCGATGGTCCGCGACGCCACCTGATTGCTGTGTGACAGGAGCAGATAGGACAGGATCCGCGACCGGGAGTTCAGCAGGCCGTAGAAGGAGTCGAACGTGGTCGCCGCGCCCGGTGTGGCGACCATGACCCTGCTGGTGGACTGATACGTGGGCTTCGCGAACTGCCAGGACAGCCAGCCCACGCCGGCGGAGAGGACCGTCGCGCACAGGATGACGATCCACCCCCGCGACAGCATCAGCAGATAGTCGGTGCCCTTCGGTGCGTCACTCGGCGGCCTCACGAGCAATCCCCTTACGAAGTCGCACTGTCCGGTCAGTCACATCGGGGCGGGCGTCTCGGGGTCGTCAGCGAACCGACACGACACGGTTGCACCCGCCGGTTGAGCTTAGCTCACCAAGCTGTCACGATGATCCTCGTGAACACCCGTTCAGACCAGATTCGCAATTCCCTGGTGTCCATTGCCGCCATCGCCGCAATTCTGGGAATCGTGTGGGGCGGGTCGTCTTACGGAAAGATCGGCCTGCTCGCCGTCGTCGGCCTCGTCGGGCTGACCGTGGGAATTTACGTCGGACTGCGCCATCCGCTCTGGTATTTCTGGGGCCTCGCGGCGATCATGGCCGGTTTGCAATTCGGCCGGATTCCCGGCATTTCCGTGCCCATTTATCTGCCCTTGGCCTTCGGGGCAATCGTGGCGGCGTTCTTTCACCCTCGATTTGCCAAGTCGATGCACCCGCTCGAGACGGCCGTCCTGATTCTGTTCTTCGCATCGGGCGTCTCGATGGCCATCACCAGCTTCACGCTGCCCGACGTGTCGATCTACGCCCGGTGGGGCATCGCGACGCTCGTCATGGTCGCGCTGGTGCGCCTGGCGCCCCACGATCTCGCGACGTTCGGCAGGATCTTCGCCGTCGTCGCCGGGGTGAACGGGTTGTACGGCATCTTCCTGATCACTCTCAACCCGAGCAACAGCACCCTGAGCGTCTTCCGGGTGTTCGGGTACCTGCCCGAGTACACGACGGCCCGCATCGCCTACTCGGGTGCGGCCGCCCCGACGTCGCTGCGCCTCGGCGGGACCTGGGTCGACCCGAACGGCGCGGGCCTGAACCTCGCGCTCGCGCTGGCACTGACGATGCTGCTGTTCGTCGGATGGCAGCGGGTGGTGCTCGCGGTGGCGATCACCGCGGCGCTGGTGATGACGCTGAGCCGCGCGTCGCTGTTCACGATCGTCGCCGGCGTACTGCTCCTCATCGTCTTCCACCCCATGCGCTCGCGGGCCCGCATCTCGGTCATCGCGATCACCGTCCTCGGTGCGGCGGGGGCGCTCGCCGCCGAACCCGTGCGCCGAAGACTGCTGTCCTCGTTCGGGTCCGGTGACGCGGGTGCCGACGCCCGCGCGGACGCGCTGCGCGTCTTCCCCGACCAGATGTCGGGGCACTGGCTGGTCGGCTGGGGATGGGCGCGCCGCGAATTCCTCGATCCCGCCTACGCGTACGTGTTCAACCTGCCGTCCAACGCCCCGCTGGTGACGCTCTACCGCGGCGGCCTGCTGGCGTTCATCCCGTTCGTCGTCGTCGCCGTGATCGGCTGCATCTACGGCTACAAGGCGCTGCGGGGCACGTCGTTCCCGCTGGCCTTCTACGGTGCGGCCTTCATCGGGCTGTGCGTCGTGCAGATGCAGCTCGACCACCCGCTGGCGGGCACGCCGCAGGGCGCGGCGACCTACTCGATCTTCCTCGCGTTCATGGTCTACACCGACCGCGAGCGACGGCAACTGCGGTACGCCGAACGCCAGGCCGAACCCGTCCGCGCCGGCTTCACGCCCGCGCCGACGCAGTACGCCGTCCCGCGCTAGCGGTCACCGCCGCACCGGTCCGCGCAGCCGCGCCCACGTTCCGGGCTCGATGAACGCGTCGTAGCACTCGGTCAGCTCGATGCGATGGTGGTCGACCAGGCCCGTCGCATACGTGTCGAGCAGGTCGGCGTTCATGAGCGTCGTCGGACAGGTGGGGTAGAGCACCAGATCCGTCATGGCCACCGCACGCTGCTCCGCGGAGCCTGGCGTCGGGACCGTGCGCATCGGATCGGCGGCGATGGGCAGCGCCCGTGGAGCAGACCTGTCCAGGAGCCACGGGAACGGGTTGTAGTTGTTGAGCGACCAGATGGTGTCGAACCGCACCCCGTGCTCGATCTCCAAGCGGCGGATCGCGCCAACCGCATGATCGACGGCCAACAGGTAGGTGGCCTGAAAGTCCGGGTCGGAGAACAGCAGTGGCGTCGGCAGATTGCGTGACTCGACCAGGTCGGAGTACGCGTCGCGGTGCCCGGGGTAGAACCGCAGCATGTCTTCTGCACGCGCCGCGACCTCCGGCCTCGTACTCACGGCACCAAGCGTCCCGAGATGCTCGCCAGGGAGGGGCACCGCGACCGCGGACCCGGCGAACGCGCGTGCGGCCCTGTCCCCCACCGTCGCCGCCGGCGGGATCATCGCGAAGGCGACGAGCAGTACCGTCGCGCCGGTGATGACGTCACGTCCGCCGCTGCGGCGCACGTCCCGAAGAACCCGCACGCACACCGGCCACAGGAAGATGAGCGCCTGACTGCCGAGGTTCTGCGTCTCGGAGAAGACGCCCACGGCCAGGACCGCCAGCAGCCAGGCGGCGGGCCGATCGAGCAACGCCGCCGCTCGGGCACGGCTCCTCGTCCGCACCACGTCGCGCACTCGTGCGGCCGGCGACAACCGGTCCGACCAGAGCAGAAGAACCGCCAGCGCGCCGACCGGCAGCAGGATGCCGACGTTCAGCGACGCCGCCTGCAGGAAGCGGGGGGCCAGGATCGCGCTGTTGATGCCGATCAGTGCGATGACGTCGGACAGGTAGTGCCCGACGAGTCCGCTCGACCACTCGACGGCGACGAGTGATCCTGCCACGCCGAGGGCTACGACCAGGCCGTCGCGTGGCCTGACCCGACCGGCGAGCACGGCGTACAGGCCCACGCCGACACCGGCCAGGAAGCCGGTGATCTTCAGGAAGAAGAGGGCTGTCAGGCTCGCCCATGCGAGCGCCGCGCGTAACCGTCGGTCGTGCACGAACAGGAGCGCTGCGACCAACACGTACAGCAGGTGGCAGACGTGACGGTTGTAGATCCCGAACCCGTCGGCGCCGGGAAACGGGTAGTAGGCGACGGTGTTGAACGGCAGCAGCGCGAAGAGGAGGAATGGCACCACGAGCACCCATCCGAGTGCCCGTGATCGTCGCGACACGTCCCAGGTCACCACGGCCATCAGTGGGGCGGTGATCAGCAGTGCCGACCACTGCGCCAGCAACAGAGGTTGGCCCTCCGGGAAGACGGCCGCGAGACCGGTGAAGAGGTAGTACCCGAGCGGACCCACGGGAGTGAAGAAGTCGGCGCCCGGCACCTGCCCGTCCAGGATGCGATTCGCGCCGTCGAAGTACTGGTATAGGTCCCAGTACATCGGGCCCAGCACCAATCGGACCGGGGTCAGCAGGACGAGGCTCGTCACCACCACGGCGACGGCGAGCCACGTGGTCGGCGCGGCGACCACGTTCCGTGCCCGGCGCATCGGGTCGATGGCGTGTGTCCGCGCGTCCATGACGGTCATCGGCCCCCCGGTCGCCGCGGCTAACTCGTCGCCGATCACCCGGCCCCCCTGGTGACGGCGACGGACATCGGGCGTCGATGTCCTGACGTGGACGATAGAGGCCCATCCCATCGCTCGCCGGGGAATGGCACGCGAAGGTATCCACTTCTCGCAAATCGACGGCAGGGTCCGCATCTTGTCCGTCCCTGCAGCCAGTCGGCATTGCCGTACACCGCCGGCCGTCCACCGATGACGTTGCAAAGGGTTGGTTAGGCTAAGTTTGGCCGCATCCGCAAAGGCACTCGTGGCGACGGGCCGACGCTGCTCTCGGCGCCGCCGCCTCAGCGCCGACCAGCAAAGACACCGTCTGAGCGGTGACCTGGGTCGCCGCGTGGGCCATACCGGGTACCATTGCCTCAGCAACGCACAGCGTAGTAACGAAAATGACAACGCCCGAAGACATCTCGTCCGGAAGTGAGCGCATGCCAACCGAACAACTGGTGCAAACCGTGAGAGACAATCGCGGTGACGTCGTCTACACCGACATCGAAGACCTGTGGCAGAGCTACGAGGACGTCCTCCTGCGGCTCGCCCACGAGATCAACGCCCAGGACATCGGCGAACTCGGTGGCGGCGCCAACCCGATCGTCGCCGATTCCGAGCGCTGGGGCTTCGCGCGGCAGCGGACGGTGCTCGACATCTCCGCCGTCGAACTCGAGAAGGCCCAGACGTCGGTCGAGACGCGCGTCGCCGATCTGTGCAAGCCGATCACCGACGATCTGAGCGCCTACGACCTGGTGTTCTCCCAGATGCTGTGCGAGCACCTGCCGAAGCCGCAGCAGTTCCACCAGAACTGCTTCAACCTGCTGCGGCCGGGCGGGCTCGCGGTGCACTTCTTCCCGACCCTCTACACGCTCCCCTACGTGCTGAACAAGATCATCCCGGAGGAGACCGCGCGGTCGATCCTGCGGAAGGTCCAGCCGGGCCGCCTCGACGACCCCAAGCGCGAGAAGTTCCCGGCGTTCTACCGCTGGACCACCGGCCCGACCGCCAAGGCCACCAAGCGATTCGAGAGCGTGGGCTTCGAGGTCGCCGGCTGGGAGGCGTGCTTCGGCCACCGCTACTACGAGGTGCTGCCCCCGCTGCACGCCGTCGAGGTCTCGAAGTCGAACTTCCTCCTGAAGCACCCGGTTCCGGCGCTGACCAGCTTCGCGGTGGTCATCCTGCGCAAGCCCGAGTAGACACCACCCCGAACGCACCGAAGCCCGGCATCACGAGAGATGCCGGGCTTCGTCGGTGTCGGAGGACCGCGCCGCGGTAGCGCGATGGCCGGCGCCGAGGATCAGTAGGCGCCGGAACCGCTCGCGACGGTGCGGACGGTCTTGGCGGCGATCAGGAGATCGTTGGTGATCGACCAGTTCTCGACGTAGGAGAGGTCCAGGCGGACCGAGTCCTCCCAGGACAGATCGGACCGGCCGCTCACCTGCCACAGTCCCGTGATGCCGGGCAGCACCAGAAGCCGGCGGCGGACCTGGTCGTTGTACGTGTCGACCTCGCGGCGCAGCGGCGGCCGCGGCCCGACGACGCTCATGTCGCGGCCGAGCACGTTGAAGAACTGCGGCAGCTCGTCGATGCTGTACTTCCGGAGGATGCGGCCGACGCTGGTGATCCGCGGATCGTCCTTGATCTTGAACAGCACACCGCCGTTGCTCTCGTTGACGTCGAGCAGGTTGGTGACCTGCTTGTCGGCGCCGTCGACCATGGTGCGGAACTTGACCATCTGGAACGGCTGACCCTCGAGGCCGATGCGCTCGGAGCGGTAGAACACCGGACCGCGGCTGGTGAGCTTGATCGCGACCGCGGCGACGAGCATCACCGGCAGCGCGCAGAGCAGCACCGACAGCGAGACGAAGTAGTCGAACGCCAGCTTTTGGATCTTCTTGGTGCCGCTGTACTGCGGCTTCTCGACGTGGATCAGGGGCAGTCCGGCGACGGGGCGGATGGTCAGGCGCGGACCCGCGACGTCGACGACACCGGGGGTGACCACCAGGTCGACGCCCAGCTTGTGCAGGTCCCAGGACAGCTCGCGCACGCCCTCGGGGCCGAGGTGGTCGGTGGTGGTCAGCGCGACGGTGTCGACGTTCGTCTTGAGGATGGCGTCGTGCACCTTGCCCTCGTCGCCCAGCACGGGAAGCGTTCCGACGCCGGGGATGTCGATGGTGCCGCCCGAGTTGCGACCGGTCAGACACACGCCGATCACGGCGTAGCCGTAGCCCCAGCCGCGCGTCAGTGACTGCACCAGGCTGCGGACCGCCCGCGCGTCGCCGACTGCGAGCACGGTCTGGACGCACCGTCCGCGCCGCCGCTGCCGGGCGAGGTAGAGGCGGCACAGGTTGCGACTCAGCAGGAGTCCGGCGAGTCCCAGCGGGAAGGCGACCGCGAGGTATCCGCGGGCGTACTCGGGCCGGAAGATCATGAGTGCGACCGCGACCACGCCGACGGTGGCGAGCGTGGCGGAGACCAGGCGGCGGTACTCCTCGACGCCGGCGCCGACGATGCGGGGCGAGCGCGTGCGGTACGCCGCGAGCAGCGACAGCCAGATGCCGGCGACGAACGTGGACAGGATGGAGAAGTAGATCTGCAGCGGGTCGAGGGCGGTGATCGGCGTGCCGAGC
The DNA here is from genome assembly GCF_056679845.1 of Mycobacterium sp. PTI7. Taxonomy (NCBI): domain Bacteria; kingdom Bacillati; phylum Actinomycetota; class Actinomycetes; order Mycobacteriales; family Mycobacteriaceae; genus Mycobacterium; species Mycobacterium sp. PTI7. The sequence goes on along the minus strand of NZ_CM155252.1, from coordinate 488,698 downwards.
TTGATCATCTGGGCGCACGCCATGGCCACGACGACCACGATCACGTCGGTCAGCACCAGCGCACGCACGTAGCGGCGCTGCCAGTCCGGACCGCCACCCGAACCGAACGCGCTACGAGTCGCTCCTGCTGGAGCCAACACCTCTTCAGCCAACGACACGGCGAATCCTGTCTCTTAGTTTGCTGGCAGCTAACCAGAAACCCGTACTTCCCAGCCCCGCGTAACACTATGACATCGTTTGCCAGTGATCGCTACTCGTTTGGGAAACACCCAGGTTACCTGCATTCACCTTGAATGACGGCCTTCGCGAGGCCCCCCCACTGATACGCATATACGTACTCCCAGAACAGTGGCGAATAGTGGTAGCGCCGTGGCACCGCAAACATCGTCACCGCCCCCGGTTCGTCCGAAAAACATTGGCGAAAGATCATCCGGGCGCGCCGCAGGTGGTACTGCCAGCTCACCACGATGATCCGTTTCCACCCCCGCTGATCCGCCAACTCTCGCATCATCAGCGCCTCGCCGCGCGTCGTCAATGGATCGGGAACCGGACACAGGACCTGGATCGGGCCGCGGGTTCCCACGGTGTCGCGGCACTCGCGCTGCATGATGGGATCCGGTACCAGGTAGGGGTTCGACAGCACCACCGTCGGCGCCCACCCCTCCTTGGCCAGGGTGATGCCGAACTGCTCGCGACCATCGTGTTCGCCCCCGAGGACCACGATCGCGTCGACGGGCTGGAGCGGATCGTTGGCGGCCTTGGTGAACAGGAAGTACCCGCTGATGCCGACGTCGACCACGACCACCAGGACGACGACGAGCAGGGCCTTGACCGGCGTCCGCAGACGTCTAGCCGCGGGCATACCCCGCCAGCTCGTCCACGCTCATCTCCCGGTAGCTCTCCCACATCGCGAGGCCCATGTGCCGCAGGCCCGCCGCGTTGTAGTGCCTGTCGTCGACACCGTTCACGCATCCCGGCAGTCCCGGGACGAACGCCGTCCGCAACCGTCGACGCGGCGTATCGGCGTGAATGGCGTCGATGACGGAATAGTCCTTGTTGCTCAGTTCCATTTCGTCGGGGACCATTCCCCCGAGAATGAATGGCACCTGCTCGCCATATCGCCCGCGGAGATCGTCGATGACGAGATCGAGTTTCTCCCGGTACACCTTTCCCGACGTGAGCGGGACGTCGGATTCACCCTGGTGCCACAGAATGGCGGCGACGGTGCTGCCCGGCGTGACCGCGAGCGCGGCGTCGATGGCGGCCACGCCGTTGCGGTAGAGGTTCACCCGCGTCGAGGTGTTCAGCGGATCCCAGGTGTAGCCGTTCTTCGGGGCGAACGAGGTGTCGCCGCGGGCGCCGGGGACAAGCAGGACGTGTCGGCCGGTCTCCTCGGCGAGCTGCCTCCCGAAGGTCGTCCCGAACCCGACCCCGCCGCCGGGGATCTCGTGCATCAGCGGATCCACCGCGAGGATGACGCGGTGCTTGTCCGGCCCGCTCAGCGCGTACTGGTGCACCCGCGGGTGCGGGCGGTCGAGGCGCTCGAGGTCGAGGCCCTTGCCCATGCCGAACGCGTTGGACTGGCCGAGGATGGGCACCACCAGGTACGGGCGGTCCGGCGTGTCCACGGGGACGCCCCGGCGGGCGATGCGCCGCTTGACCTCGCTCTTGGCCTGGAAGGCGAACAGCTTCCACTTGGCGACGTCGCCGTCGGCGTTCCTAAGTGCAGTCATTCGGTGCCGGCTTCCCTGCGAATCGGTCGGCGAGCCACTGGAACTGGCTCTCGATGTCGATGTCACCGTGGCCCTTGTGGGGCTGCAGCTCCCAGTCGATGACGCCGCCGAGGGCGCAGGCCCGCGCGATGGCGTCCGTCGTCCACCGGGCGTCGATGTAGGTGTCGTCGGCGCCGTAGATCACCGACATCGGCGCAGACAGCCTGGTCTGCGGCAGTGCCCAGGCGGCGAGCAGTTGGCGGATCCGGTCGGCGGCGGCGGGGGTGGCCGGCGCGAGGTCCTTCGACGTGACGAGCTTGAGCGCCGCCTCCCGGTCGTGCACCTCCATGCCGGCGCACGTCGACAGGAAGTCCCAGTACTGCGCGGCGGGGCCGCGTCGGAAGTCGTCCCGGTTCACGTCGGGGTGCAGTCGGGCGAGTGATTCGACGACGGCCTGGTAGCCGGGCAGCTGGTCATCGGTCAGCGTGCCCGCCACCGCCTTGTCGACCAGTCCCGTGACGTCCGCCGCCGGTGAGTTGGCGATCGCGCCGACGAGGTCGAGTTCGGGCGCGTGGCCGGCGGCCTGCTCGTCGGCCGCCCACGACGCGCCGCCACCCTGCGATCCGCCGAACGCCAACCAGCGGTCGGAGACGTTGGTGAACGTGTGCCGCAGCGCGCGGACGGCGTCGATCATGTTCAGGCCGGCGGTCTTGCCGTCGGTGTAGGGATGCACGCCGTCGGCGCCGAGTCCCTGGAAGTCGGACATGGCCACCGCGTAGCCGCCCTTGACGAATCCCGAGATCGGTTCGGCGAGCCCGAGCAGCGAATCCGACAGGGACGGAGCGCATTCGCGGTCGATGCCGGTGGTGCCGTGCCCGAGCGAGATCACCGGCCAGCCACCCTCGGGTGGTTCGCCGAACGGGGTGAACACGGTTCCGGACACGACGGTCTCCCGTCCGGTGTCACCGCTGGTCGACCGGTACTCGACCCGCGCGGACTGCATTCCCCTGCCGTACCCGGACCGCGCGAACCCCGGCATGGTGGTCGCACTGACCAGGGACCCGGGACCGGTGTCGCTCAGGTCGGCGGTCCTGATCGGCTCCGGCGCGGCGCTGCTGGTGTCCTCGCCGCGCAGCGCCTCGATCACCCTGGCGCCCAACGCCCGGCCCGCGGGCAGTGCGACGCCGACCGCAGCGACCGCGACCACGCACGTCAGGACGACGAGCGTCCACAGCAGGCCCCGCCGCATCACGCCCACCGGTGCCGGTAGCGCCTGGCCAACTTCATCACGGGTTCCTCGACGAGGTAGTAGGTGGCGACGGACAGCACCGTGGTGACGACGAGCACGACCACGGTGTTCTGCAGCATGCCGGTCAGGGTGTCGTCGGCCATCAGGCCCCATCGCCCCAGCACCAGCATCACCGGGTAGTGCCACAGGTAGACGGACAGCGAGATCGTGCCGATGAACCGTACCGGCCGGACGTCCAGCCACCGGGCGATCGCGGAGTCCTCACCGCGGGCGAGCGGCGCCACGATGATCAGGATCGCCACCCCGCAGGCCATGCCGAGCGCGCTGGTGCCGTACGGGCTGCGCAGCCCGATCAGCAGCAGGGTCAGGAACAGCAGCGGGAACAGCGCGATGATGCTGAGCCGTCGCACGTTGCGGCTCAGCGCCTCACTCGGGGACCGCTGTTCCATCGCCACGAACGCGACGGCGGCGAGCATGCCCGCGGCGAAGTTGTCGGCGTTGGTCAGCAGCGTGCGGGAGTACACCGCACCCCAGTTGGGTCCCCAGTCGAGCGCGGCGGGGTCCAGGATGCCGGTCCGTGCGTTGACCAGCGGGATGAAGAAGCGGCCGACGAGGCCGAGCACCACGAGCGACGTGGCGCCGATGAACGCGATGGTGAACGGGCCGAGCCCGGTGCGCCTGCGCATCGCGAACAGCACCATGCACAGCAGCGGCAGGATCGCGTAGAACGCGTACTCCAGCGTGAGCGACCAGGACGTGTTGATGCCGGTCTGGAAGTACTGCGGGACGTAGGACTGCGTCAGGGTCAGGTTGGCGAGCAGCTGCCACGGATCGGTGATCATCCCGGTGCCCTGCTCGGTGCGCGGCGGCTGCAGCACGGGGTTGGACACGAACGCCGCCTGCAGCACGAAGTTCACCAGCAGGAAGATGACGACGTAACCGGGCAGGATGCGGGCGATGCGGTGGACCGCGAAGTTGGCGGTGCCCGGCATCGCGGCCCCGTCGCGGCGCTCGGTGAGGCCGCGGACGTACGGCAGGAACAGCAGGAAGCCGCTCAGCACGTAGAAGAAGATCAGCGACATCCCGACGACGTTGGTCTTGTACGCCGCCGCCGTGTCCGGGGTGTAGTGCGCGGTGACGTGCATGACGGCGACGCCGAGGCAGGACAGTCCGCGAGCACCGTCGAGGCCGATGATGCGCGCCCGCGTGGTCCCGGCGGGGGTGGCGGTCGCCGCCACCGTCCGCCGCTTCATCGTGGTCATTCGCCCTCGTTCGCCGGTACGTCTTCTGCGGGACCGACCACGGGTGCCTCGGCGACCGCCGGCGCGATGAACGACTCACAGCTGTTCGGCGCGGGCACGCCTGCGAAGCGATCCGCGATCCAGGGCAGGGTGCTGCTGACGTCGATGTCGCCGTGCCCCTTGTCGGGTTGCAGGTTGATGTCCACGACGTCACCCATCTCGCAGGCTCGCTGCAACGCTGCGTCGGTCCACGCCGGCGGTATGAGCGCGTCCTGACCACCATAGATGACGAGCGCCGGTGCATCCAGGGGACTTCTTGGCAAACTCGACTCGGCCAGGTGGTCGCGCATCGCGGTGGTCGCTTCCGGGCTGGCCGGACGCAGATCGTCGGGCGTGATCTGCTCGATCGCCTGATCGCGCTCCTGCGACGTGGCGAACTCGCACTGCAGCAGCAGGTCCCAGTTCTCCTGAACCGCGCCACGCCGGTACTGGTCGAGGTCGACGCCCGGGTTCTCCCGCGAGTACACCTCCAGCAGCGCCTGGTAGGCCGGCTGCTGCTCCTTGCCCAGCGTGCCGGCGGCCGCGGAATCGGCGAAACCGCTGATGTCGAGCGGCGGGGACAGGCTGACCGAGCCCACGAGGTTCAGGCCGCGCCCGTAGGAGATGTTCAGTTCGTTGGCCGCCCAGGAACCCTGCGCACCCTGCGACATCCCGAAGGCGAGCCACCGGTCGGACGTGTCGGGTACGACCTTCCGGGCGGCGCGCACCGAGTCGATGATGTTGAAGGCGGCCGTCGTGGCGTCCAGGTACGGGTGGTAGGTCGAGTCGTCGCCGAGACCCTGGAAGTCCGTCATCGCCACGACGTAGCCGGCCTTGACCAACGTCAGGATGGTCGTCGACAGGTTCATCAGCGTCGGTGACAGCGACGGCGCGCACTCCGACAGGATTCCCGTGGTCGGGTGCCCGAAGGCCACGACGGGCCAGCCGCCCTCCGGCGCCTTGCCCGTGGGCGAGAAGACCGTGCCGGTGACCGTGGTCTTCTCGTCGGTGATGCCCGAGACCGATTCGTAGGCGATCCGTGCCGCCACCGAACTCACGGACTTGAGTCGCATGTCGATCAGCGGGATCGTCGTCGCCGAGGTCAACGTGCCCGGACCGGACCCGCTGAAGTCGCCGGGCAGGTCCACGCCGGCGTCGGCGGACGACGGCGGCGGGGGCGGGGTGGTGTCCTTGGCGCAGGCACCCGCCAGCGCGGTGACGGTCAGCGCGGCGCAGATGGCAGCGGCGACGCGCCGACGGCCACGCGGTCGGATCGACCTCACGTGAGACCCACGCAGACGTTGGCGAGGCGCTGGCCGTCGAATCGCTCCTGCAGCCATCCGAGCGCCGACTGCGTCACCAGGTCGTTGCTGGTGTTGGTGTCGCCGATGCGTCGGTCCACCTGCACGGGATTGCCCCTTCCGCAGGCGGTGCGGGCGGCGTCGTCGATCCACTGGCCCTGCACGGAGGGGTCGTCGGTGGCGTAGACGACCAGCACGGGCGCGGCGGGACCGCTCGATTCCAGCGGCACGGCGGCGGCGGCGATGTCGTCGCGCAGGCGGGCCGCGGCGGCGGCGTCGCGCGGCCGGATGTCGTCCGGGCCCAGCGGCGCGACGGCCTCGACGAGTGAACCGGGATCCAGCGGCGCGCACCGCGCGGTCACGTCGACGAGGTCCCGTGCGCGCTGCGAGGTGTACTCACCGATGTCGAGCTGGGCGGGCGAGTTGGCCAGGCTCTCGAGCACCAGGAGGTAGAGGTAGTACTGCTCACGCGGGAGCGCGCCCTGTGCGGCCAGATCGGCCATCCGGGACATGTTGGCCAGCGGCGCGAGCGCGACGGCGCCGACCATCTCGAGATCCGATCCGTAGGTCGACGCGCGGTCGGCGGCCGCCCACGCGGCGAGTCCGCCCTGGCCGATGCCGTAGGCGGCCCACTTGGTGCTGGTGTCGGGCGCGATGCGGCGGGCGGCGCGCACCGAGTCGATCAGGTTGTTGCCGAGCGTCGCCGCCTGCAACGGCAGGTGCTGTAGGCCCTCGCGGCCGAGGCCCTCGTAGTCCGACATCACGACGGCGTAGCCGTTGGAGATGAACACGGCGAGGATCGACGAGTAGCCGCCCAGTTCGTCGGCGAGCGACGGGCCGCACTGCGGGATGATCCCGGTGAGCAGGTGTCCGACGGCCAGGACGGGCCAACCGCCGCGCGGCGGTTGCCCCGGTGGGACGACGACGACGCCGGACACCTCGGTGGGCCGGTCGTCCAGGCCCGACGTCGACCGGTAGGTCATCTTGACCGCGGTCGCGTTGACCTGATCGAGGCCGATCGTGCGCTGCAGCGGCGCGACGTCGACGAGCGTGCCCGGCCCCTCCCCCGACATGTCCGCGGGCGGGAGGACCGGCGCACCGACGAAACCAGGTTCGAGGGTCCGCGGCGGTCGCTCGCCACGCGGCGGTGGCGGCACCTCGTGGGCGCAGCCGACCAGCAGCGTCAGGAGCCCTGCGAACAGCAGGGCCAGGGTGCGGCGAACCACCTCGTCAGTGGCCTTCGCCGGAACCGGGAGCCGTCTGTGCGCTCGGCTTGACCAGCTGCGGCGTGTCGACGCGCGTGGTGGGTGCGTCGTCGTCCCGGTCTGCGGGCCTGTTGCCGTTCTCCCCCGCGCCGCGCGGCTTGCCGTGCCTGCGCCGTGCGGCGGAACTCACCGGGTCGAACGTGGCGACGGTGCCGATGACGTTGACGCGGGCCCCGCGCAGCGCGGTGAGCGCCCGCTTGAGCGTGGTCGCCCTGGTGGATCGGATGCGCGCCAACAGGATTGCGCCGTCGCCGAGTGCGGCGATGTTCGCGGCGTCGCTGTACTCGTTGACCGGCGGGGTGTCGATGATGACGTAGTCGAAGTTGCGGCCCAGTTCGGCAATCACGGCACCGGCCCGGTCCTGCGCCCACAGCTGGCCCGGGCGCGGCGGCACCGGACCCGCGGGCAGGACGGCGATCACGTTCTCGCCCACCTGCACCCCGGAGAGCACGCCCTCGGCGAGCTGGTGCTCACCGGACAGCACGGTGCTGATGCCGACCCGATCCGCGCGGTCGCGGGCGGCGCCGTCCAACGGCAGCGCGTCGGCGACGTGCGGTGCGTACAGGTCGCCGTCGACCAGCACGACCGACCGGCCCGCCTCGGCCAGCACCAGCGCGAGGTCGATGGCGACGCTGGTGCGCCCCTCCTCCTTCGACGGGCTGGTCACGGCGATCACCTTCGGCGGCGTGCCGTCGGTGGCGCCGGCGAACCGCAGGTTGTTGCGGAGTTCGCGCAGCCATTCGGCGTAGATGCCGTTGCCCTCGAGGTCGACGAAGTCGGCGGAGCGTCGCATCGGGTCGGCGGGCAGCGATCCGAGCAGCGTCGACGCGGTGGCCTCCTCGATCGGCTCGCGGCCGCGCAGCCGCTTGTCGAGCACGCCGGCGAGGATCGCCAGCAGGAATCCGATGACGAGGCCGGCGACGGCGCCGATCGCGGTCTTGATGGGCCAGGACATCCCGGCGGCCTTGGTCGGGTAGTCCGCGTCGTCGACGACGACGGCGCCCGCGGCGGGCGTGCCACCGCGGCGCGAGGTCTCGAGTTCGCCGATCAGGTTCACCAGCTGGTCGGAGATGGCACCCGCGTAGGCCTGGGCCTGCGCCGGGTCGGGATCGGTGACGCCGATGGTCAGCATGACCGTCTTCTCCAGCGGCAGGGCGGTGATCTTCGACCGGAGTTCGCCGGCCGAGATGGGCGCCTTCAGCTGGTCGACGGCACGCGCGGCGACCTGCTCGCTGGTCGCGAGGCGGGCGTAGGAGATCACCCGCTCCTGGGAGAACAGGTTGTTCTGATACGCCTCGGCGACCGACGTGCCGTTCTGCGTCGCCACGAACAGCGTCGCGGTGGACTGGTATTCGGGTGTGGAGAAGTAGCTCCAGGCGTAACCCGATGCGGCACCGATCAGTGTCGCGACGACGACGACCGGCCAGTACCTACGCAGAATGCGTAGATATTCCATGACAGACAAGGTCAGGTCCTCCTCGGTAGCGCCGTCGCAAACAGGTCACACAGTAGCGGTCGTGGTCGTTCTCGCGCGCCGTCGGGCACGGGTTTCCGTCTTTGCCGGCAGGCGTCGGGGGCCGGTCGTCCGGCCGCGCAGCCACGGCCGCGAAATGGCGTCGGTGCCATTGCATCGAGGGGATTGTCCTGCCGTGGCAAGACGATTCCCGACATTCGTCGACCGGTGAGTTGCGCGTTGCCCTTCGCCTTCTCCGCAAACACGACACACCGGATAAACGGCGCGCGAGTGCAGCTTGAAGCGTTTCGGACTATACCCGGCGAATCGTGGGAAACCGTTCTTCTGGCAGGAGACGGTTGCCATTCCCCGATACTCGTCGCGAACGGCGTGCCGTGGCGCGGATTCGAATTCGGCGACCGCCGGATTTCTCCGACTCCGTCCCGGCGACCGTGATTCGGGGGCGCGAAAGCCGTCATGATTCCGTCGCTTCCCGACGGGCGTCGACCGGTGTCCCGGCGGTTCCCGTCGCGCGGTGGCGCGAGCGTTCCGCAAACCCGGTCAGGACGAGCCACCGTGGCCCCGGCCCAGGACGAGCGCGACCACTGCCTGCCGCCCCCGGCCCGCGGTCCAGTAGTCCTGGTTCGCGGCGAAGAGCGCCCGCCCCGCGGCGGCCGCGGCGGCGGAGTCGGTGAGCATCAGGCGGCACGCGGCGACGAAGGCGTCGTCGTCGTCGTGGACCGGGAGGTCGAGCACCCGGTTCAGCGAGCCGACCGCCGCGGTGGTGCCGACGACGGGCAGGCCCATCCGGATGGAGTCGAGGAGTTTCACCCGGACGCCGCCGCCGGTCCGGATCGGCGCGATCATGGCCCGGCAGGTGGCGAGGAAGCCGTGCAGATCGTCGACGAACCCGAGGTCGCGGACGCCGGCCGGGTAGGCGACCTCGGGCGCGCCGGTCTTCTTCGCACCGATCACGCACAGTTCGGCGCCCTCGATGCCGTCGGCGATGCGCGGCCACAGTCGAAGCGCGTGCTCGAAGGCCTCCTGGTTGGGCGCCCAGTCGCGGGTGCCCATCAGCACCAGCCGGCGCGGCGTGGCGGCGACGTCGACCTGGGCGATCGGCGGCAGCCGCAGGTCCAGCCACTGCGCCCCGGCGATGCCCTGGGCGCGGAACGCCTCGGCCTCGTCGGCGTCGAACGTCGCGACCGCGTCGGCGGCCCGTGCCACCCGCAGCTCGTCGCGGACCAGCCGGGGCGCCTCGATGCGGCCGAGCGTGCCCCGCGTCGCCCGCCACACCAGGGCCTCGGGCACGTGGGTGTTGACGACGAGCCGGGTGACACCGGCATGGCGGCTGCGCAGGAAGGACTCGGCCATGTAGCTGTGCTCGGCGACGAAGACGTCGGGGTCGGCCGCGTCGATCGCGGCCACCAGGTCGTCACCGTCGAACCGGACGTGCACCAGGCTGCGGCGGGTGCGGAGCGCGTCGACGAGCAGACGGGCGGGGTTGATCGCCGGTTTGCGCACCCGGGTCAGCGGGACGGCGCGGCCGTCGAGGTCGATGACCGCGGTGCCGGCGTCGGGCGAGTAGCAGATCGCGGAGACGTCGAAGTCCTCGGCGGCCAGGCCGAGGATGAGGCGGAACATCTCGACGTCGCCGCCGTGCTCGAGGAGCGGGTCCTTCGACAGCAGGAACGTCACCGAGGTCGCGGTCACGGTGTCGGAGCCTTGCGCTTCCAGAAGTAGATCGCGTAGGCGAACGCCGCGAGCAGGGCGACGTCGGCGGTGGTCGTCGCGATCGCCGCGCCGACCGCGCCGAGCCCGAGCCATACCAGTACCGCGAGGAACGCGAACTTGAACGGGATCAGGGTCACCGCGGCCACGAAGCGGAGCCGGTCGCGGTGCTGGGCGTAGAGGATCACCTGGAAGACGGCGATCACCGTTCGCACCCCGGCGAACCCGGCCATGATCAGCATGACGACGCCGACCACCTGCGGTGCGGGCGAGAGCAGGATGCCCACCCCGACGACGAGCACCACCAGGCCGACGATGCCGCCCAGCATCAGGGTGGTCTTCAGTTTGGGTCCGGTGGCCAGGTCGCCGCCGCTCTTGCGCAGCGGTTCGTGGTAGGTCATCACGAACGACTGCCCCACCGCGGCGAGTGCGCTGCCCAGCATGAGGGCGATGTTGTAGTAGCCGACGATGGTGGTGTCGGTGAGCCAGCCGAGCAGCAGCACGTCGCCCTGCAGGTAGAGCGTGGTGCCGAAGCACATCTCGCCCATCAGGATGGCCATCAGCCGCGGGTTGCCCGGCAGCCCGGGTCGGTGGCCGCGGACGGCGAACGCGGCCAGCACCAGGAACACCGCGTACGGCGCGCAGTAGAGCAGGCAGGCGCCGAGCAGCGTCGGGGCGTCGAACGCGAAGAGGTACACCAGGGCGAGGCCGACCCCGGCGACCTGGCGGCCCGCGCCCCAGCGGTACACCCGGTCGGGGTGTCCGTCGCGGGCGTCCCGGCTGATGTAGCAGTTCACGGTGATCTCGCCGCCCGCGACCATCAGGCCCAGGAATCCGATGAACGAGAACGGGATCAGTGCCGCGCCGGCCGCCATCAGGGTGACGCCGACGAGGAACCGGCTGGTCCGCTCGCGGTTGAACCGCTCCTCGGACTCGCGCATGGCGCGCACCGTCCACGGGTTGTCCAGGGTGGGCCCGACGATGGTCGCCGCGGCGAACGCCATGGCGTAGAGGCCGTAGTCGGCGATGCCGAGCTTGCCGATGAGCGCGAAGGTCCACAGCAGGCCGACGCCGCGGGCGCCGTACATCCAGGCGATGCCCACCAGCGTCTTGAACAGGTTGCGGGGCTTCTCGTCACCCGGATCGCCCGTGGGCGGTTGCAGGTCCTTCTCCGGTGACGTGGCACCGAGCGGATCGACCGGGTGCAGCGGCTGGTTGGGCTCAGCCATCGAGGCCCAGGACCTCGGACCACGCGGCGGCGAACGCCTCGCCGGTGCGCGGGGCCGACCGTTCCGAGCGGGTGCGGGCGGAGTTCTCGCCGAGCCTGCGGACCCGGTCGTCGTCGGCGAGCAGGCCAGAGATCGCCGTGGCGAGTTCGCGGGTCACGGTGTCCGGGTCCGCGGGTTCGCCGATCCGGTTGACGCGCACCACGATCGCGCCGACGTTCTCGTCGAGTTCGGCGAGTGAGCCGTAGTCGGTGCAGATCTGCGGCGTGCAGTAGGCGTTCGAGTGCGCGACCACGCCGGACGCGGCGAAGCTCTCGGCGTAGAAGTGGCGCTTGCCGTAGGGCACGACGATCGCGCGGACCGAGTCGAAGAAGGCGTCCTCCGCCGGCCCGTCGACGGGTCCGAGGACGTCGACGCCGGGGATGGTGGGCAGATCCTCGGTGCCGCGTCCTGCGACGCGGATCCCGACGTCGGCGGGCAGCAGCTTGCGCAGACCCTCGATCTGCTCGAATCCCTTGCCGCGGTAGACGTGTCCGAAGAATCCCACGGCCCGTGGACGTTCGTGGGCGGGCCGGATCTCGGGACGGTCGCGCACGACGTGCGGGATGTACCGGGCGGTGGTCTCGGGGTAGGTCCGCTCGATCGACTGCCGCCCGGTCTCGGTGAGCGCGAACAGCGTGCGGCCGCGGTACACCGCACCCTCGAGCCGCCGGCTCAGCGGGCGCGCCGGGTAGTGGATGCCGTGGTTGAGCAGGCGGGACCGGGCCACGAATCGGGTGCGCGCGGGCATCCAGACGCCCTGCGGCGGATCGTGCACGGTGGCCGTGACGGGGACGCCCCGCAGGCCTGCCGTCGACCAGAACGGGGACAGCGCCGCGGTCGACAGCTCGGCGTGGACGAGGACGCGGCCGTGCGGCGCGGACGCGACGTACGACTCGACGGCCCTGCGGTGCCTGCGGATGTCGGACAGGGTGTTCTCCCCTGGCCCGCCGGTGCGGACCTGGACGACGTTGCCGAGGTGCGGGCGCACCGCCTCCACCACGTCCTCGGCGTAGTCGCCGACGGCGGTCCGGCCGAGCATGGGGCCGACGAAGACGAGTCGAAAGTCCTTGAGCGTCAGGCTCATCAGCAGAACAACGGGCGGTATCCGCCCTTGTACTTCAGTGCGTCGGGGTTGCGCTTGCCGATCACCTTGGCCGGCACGCCGCCCACGATCTCGCACTCGCCGATGTCCTTGGTGACCACGGCCTGCGCGGCGACCACGGCGCCACGGCGGACGTGCGCGGGCAGCACCATGGCGCGGCTCGCGATCCACACGTAGTCCTCGACGACGGTCGGATCGGGCACCGGCAGGAAGTCCGGATGGTTGACGTCGTGGCCACCACCGATGAACTGCACGTCGCTGGCGATGGTGACGTCGTTGCCGATGTAGAGGCCGGCACGGGCGTCGAGCAGGCACCGCGACCCGATCGAGGTGTTGTCCCCGACGGTGAGGAACTCGATGTCGAGGATCGTGGTGCCCAGCATGATGCACGAGTTGGTGCCGAGAGTGGCGCCGAACGCCTTGAGGAAGCCCTGCCGGATGAAGTGGAACGGGATGTGGGTGATGATCAGGTTGAAGACCACCTGCCCCACCCGGTTGCGCAGCTTCTGACGCAGTCCCATGTTCTGCATCCGGTAATTGGCCACCCTGCCGTCGGGCAGCAGGTCGTAGGTCGGCTCCGGGGGCAGCTTCAGGCCAGGTGCCGCGGCCTTCTTCTGCGCGACCTTCTGGGGGTCTGCCTTCGCGGGTTCCAAGGTCACCGCTGACGCTCCTGACGTAAACCGTTGTGGGACGTGTAGTTTCCGCGCGCCAGCCTAGCCGGTGGCGTCGACGTCACCGTGCAGCCACGAAGAGTTCGTCGACCGCTTCGTGCAACTTGTCGGCGAAGGCTTCCTGGCTGAACTGGTTGACGTGGCTGCGCACCTTGTCGGCGTCGAACCTGTTCGCCTCGAAGTGATCCAGCGCGTTGCCGATCGCCTGGGCGGTCGGCTCGTTGAAGTACATGCCGCTGACGCCCTCGTGAATGGTGTCGAGGAACCCGCCGAAGCGCAGGGCGATGGCCGGCCGTCCCCATGCGCCGGCCTCGAGTGGCGTGAGGCCGTAGTCCTCGTAGCTCGCCGCGATGATCGCCCGGCAGTGCTTGTACAGCCACGCCAGCTGGCCGTCGGTGAGGTCGGACAGCATCGTGACGTTGGGCGTCTTCGACGCGCGCAGGCGGTCGGCCTCGGGGCCGCGGCCGACGACGACGAGACGCCGCGACGAGCCGGCGAAGGACCGGATGATCTTGTCGACGTTCTTGTACGGCAGCAAACGTGAGACGACGAGGTAGAACTCCTCGTCGACCTGGTCCTCACGGTCCGGGGCGGCGGCGTCGACGCCCAGCCAGTCGAGCACCTCGGGCAGCGGCTCGACCCCGTCGGCGGGCATCATGGCCACGGGTGGGAAGACGATGTCGGCGTGGATTCCGTAGGCGTCGCCGATGCGGCCCTTGATCTCCGTGGAGTTGGCCAGGTAGCGGTCGCTGGACAGCGCCGCCGAACGGTCCCAGGACCGGAGGTAGCCGGAGGAGGCCCGCAGCCCCCACCGGGCGACCTTGCCGCCCTTGTCACCCAGGTACGTCTCCGCCTGGTACAGCCACCGCGCAGGCGAATGGCAGTAGACGAGTTTGCGCCCGTTCGTGCGGAATCCGTGTGCCCACCCGCTACTGCTGGTCAGGACCACGTCCGCGTCGACGAACACCGAGCGCGCGACCAGCGGCAGCACCGGCAGTGCCAGCCGGTGGTTGCGGCGCAGCGGCCGGATGCGGTTGAACGCCGGCACCCGCACGTCCAGGTCCTTGAACTCCGGGAACGTGGCGTCCGGGTCGTACAGCATCGTGTAGATGGGCGCGTCGGGAAAGGCCCTGCTCATCGCGAGGACGGTCTTCTCCGCGCCGCCGAGCTGCGTCAGATAGTCGTGCGCGATCGCTACGCGCGGTCCCCCGAAGCGAGTCTGCGTGCACTCTGGCAACACGTGTCCTACCTCGTCTAACGGTGTCTGCTGCTGAATGAGCGGCAAGTCCTGGGACGTCACACCGCCATGGTGCTCTCGTCCGCAATGATCGTACACGGAGCGGCGGCGTGGGTCGTGCCAGTTGAGACGTTGCTATGGCAAATGTTCAGCAAGTCCTCAGCAAAGAACCAATGGCCTGCTCAGAGGGCTGGTGACACCCGTCTCGCGCGGGTTGGGGCACCTTTGCCACCGGGTCGTGCGCGTCGTCGCGGCGGATCGGCGAATCATTGACGCCGCGGCAAGGCGGATTCCGCACCGCGGCGTCCGCCGCGCGCACGGGCGGGCTGCAGAAGGCGGCGTGTCGGCCGGCGGCGGCACGTTCGTCGGGTGGCCGCACGCGGATCCGCACGCGCCGTCCTGGAGATCTGCGTCACCGGTGCCGGTGCGCACCCCGGCTCAGAAGAACGGGATCTTGTACTTCCCGCTGTACTGCAACGCGTCCGGGTTGCGCTGGCCGATCAGCTTGCCGGGGACGCCGCCCACGATGCCGAGCGGCGGCACCTCCTTGTTGACCACCGTGTGCGCGGCGACCACCGCGCCCTTGCCCAGCAGGCACGGCAGGATCATCGCCCTGGTGCCGATCCACACGTGGTCGTCGATGACGATCGGGTCGGGCGGGTTGGGCGCAGGCACGAAGTTGGGGTGGTTGATGTCGTGCCCGCCGGCGATGATGTGCGTGTCGCTGGCAATCACCACGTCGTTGCCGATCGCGATGCCGGCCCGCGCGTCGAGCAGGCAGCGGAACCCGATCGAGACCCGGTCGCCGATCACGATGTAGGGGATCGACCAGACGCTGGTGCCACGGTTGATGGCCGAGCCCTTGCCGATCTTGGCGCCGCACAGCCGCAGGAAGCCGAGCCGGATGAAGTGGAACGGCACGTGCGTGAGGATCGAGTTGTAGAACAGCGCCAGGTAGAGGTGCAGGACCCGCTTGAGGAACGTCTCGCCCTCGAGCTTGTAGTCGAGGATGTTGCCGTCGTCGTCGGTCACCCACTCCATCCGGGGCGGAATGCGGACGTTCGGGTTGACCTCGCGCTTGCGCGCGATCATCTCCGGGTCTGATGCGAGGGGTTCGACGAACATGGGGCAGGGCTCCTGTCACGAATTCGGGATCACCATAACGTCGCTTGGCTAACGATCCCCGCTCGGACGCGCCTTCGGTGCGGCGGACGGTCGGGGACGCGACGCGAAAGAGCGATTAAGGGCTGCTTAAGAGCGAAGCCGTCGGCGGCGTTACGATCCCAGGCATGACGAGTGTTGCAGGCGAGCACGAGATCGACATCCACACCACGGCGGGCAAGCTCGCCGATCTGCGCAAGCGCGCCGAGGAGGCCGTGCATCCCGTCGGCGAAGAGGCCGTGGAGAAGACGCACGCCAAGGGCAAGCTGACCGCCCGCGAGCGCATCCTCGCCCTGCTCGACGAGGGCTCGTTCGTCGAACTCGACGCGCTGGCCCGCCACCGCAGCACGAACTTCGGACTGCAGCAGAACCGACCGGTCGGCGACGGCGTGGTCACCGGCTACGGCACGATCGACGGCCGCGACGTCTGCATCTTCAGCCAGGACGCCACGGTCTTCGGCGGCAGCCTCGGCGAGGTCTACGGCGAGAAGATCGTCAAGGTCCAGCAGCTCGCGATCAAGACCGGCCGTCCGCTGATCGGCATCAACGACGGCGCGGGCGCGCGCATCCAGGAGGGCGTCGTCTCGCTCGGCCTGTACAGCCAGATCTTCCGCAACAACATCCTGGCTTCCGGTGTGGTGCCGCAGATCTCGCTGATCATGGGTGCCGCCGCGGGTGGCCACGTCTACTCCCCCGCCCTCACCGACTTCGTCATCATGGTCGACAAGACCAGCCAGATGTTCATCACCGGCCCCGACGTCATCAAGACCGTCACCGGCGAGGACGTCACGATGGAGGAGCTGGGCGGCGCGCACACCCACATGGCGAAGTCGGGCACCGCGCACTACGTCGCCTCCGGCGAGCAGGACGCCTTCGATTACGTCCGCGACCTGCTGTCCTTCCTGCCGAGCAACAACTACGCCGACCCGCCGCGGTACCCGGCCCCGCCGCATCCCGGCGCGATCGAGGACAACCTGAACGACGAGGACCTCGAACTCGACACGCTGATCCCGGACTCCCCGAACCAGCCGTACGACATGCACGAGGTCATCTCGCGCATCCTCGACGACGACGAGTTCCTCGAGGTGCAGGAGGGCTACGCGCAGAACATCATCGTCGGCTTCGGGCGCGTCGACGGTCGCCCGGTGGGCATCGTCGCCAACCAGCCGACCCAGTTCGCCGGCTGCCTCGACATCAACGCCTCCGAGAAGGCCGCGCGGTTCATCCGCACGTGCGACTGCTTCAACATCCCGATCGTGCTGCTGGTCGACGTGCCGGGCTTCCTGCCGGGCACCGACCAGGAGTTCAACGGCATCATCCGCCGCGGCGCGAAGCTGCTCTACGCCTACGGCGAGGCGACGGTCGCGAAGGTCACCGTCATCACCCGCAAGTCCTACGGCGGCGCGTACTGCGTGATGGGGTCCAAGGACATGGGCGCCGACGTGGTGGTCGCGTGGCCGTCGGCGCAGATCGCGGTCATGGGCGCCTCCGGTGCCGTCGGCTTCGTCTACCGCCAGCAGCTCAAGCAGGCTGCGGCCGAGGGCCAGGACGTCGACGCGCTGCGCCTGCAGTTGCAGCAGGAGTACGAGGACACCCTGGTGAACCCGTACATCGCCGCCGAGCGCGGCTACGTCGACGCGGTGATCCCGCCGTCGCACACCCGCGGGTACGTGGCCACCTCACTTCGCCTGCTGGAGCGCAAGATTCAGCAGCTGCCCCCGAAGAAGCACGGGAACATCCCGCTGTGACCGCGGCATCCGATCCGAGCGAGGAGTCGACCGTGAGCGACGACGCCACCGCAGCCGATGCACCGGCGCCCGAGGCCGCGCGCGAGCCCGTGATCCAGGTGGTCAAGGGCAACCCCACCGACGCCGAGGTCGCCGCCCTGGTGACGGTCCTGGCGGGGGCGACCAACGGGGTCAGTTCCGCGGATCTCGAACCGCAGGAGCGCGACCTGTGGGGCCACCCCGTCGACAAGCTGCGCTACTCGGTGTTCAGCTGGCAGCGGGTCACCAAGGTGGAACGCACACACATGCGTCGATGACGCGGGTCGTCCTCGCGTCGGCCTCGTCGGGGCGGCGCAAGGTGCTGCGCAGCGCCGGCATCGATCCCGTGGTGATCGTGTCCGGTGTCGACGAGGACGCCGTGACCGCGGCCATGCCGCCGGATTCCGGCCCCCGGGACGTGACGGTCGCGCTGGCGGCCGCGAAGGCCGACGCGGTGCTCGGCGATCTGCCCCCGGACCTTCGGGCCGACGCCGTGGTGATCGGGTGCGACTCGATGCTCTTCCGCGACGGACGGCTGTGGGGCAAGCCCGCGACCCCCGACGCTGCCCTCGAGGGGTGGCGTGCCATGGCGGGCCGCTCCGGCGACCTGCACACGGGCCACTGCCTGATCCGCCTCCGGGACGGCGACGTGGCGCACCGGCTGACCGCGAGCGCCGTCACCCGCGTGCACTTCGGCTCGCCCACCGACGAGGACCTCGCCGCTTACGTCCGCAGTGGTGAACCCACCGCCGTCGCGGGTGGCTTCACGCTCGACGGGCTCGGGGGCTGGTTCGTCGAAGGCGTCGACGGCGACCCGTCGGCGGTGATCGGGATCGGCCTGCCCCTGGTGCGCGGATTGATCGAACGCAGCGGGCTGTCGATGGCCCGGCTGTGGGCCGCCAATCCCGTGGCCTGACGCCGACCCGAGGCACGACCTGCCCCCGCACGGGTGCGGCAAAGAATCCCTCGACGCCGCCACGTGTACTGCACGCCCCGAACCGGCATGGCCCAACGTCGCGAATCGAGTGACGTAGACCACGACCGCGCCGGTGTACTGGGGATACCACGACGATCCATGGCATGATCACGACGCCGTCGGATTATTTGCCATAATTCACGGTAGTGGAATACTGGCAAACCGTTGTGCGCGCGAGGCGCCATCGGACTAGCGAAGGGTCGGGCCGGTCATGAAGAAGGCGCTCATCACGGGGGTCACAGGGCAGGACGGCTCGTATCTGGCCGAACTCCTGCTGGCCAAGGGCTACGAGGTGCACGGTCTCATCCGGCGCTCGTCGACCTTCAACACCCACCGCATCGAGCACCTCTACGTCGATCCGCACGAGTCGGGCGCCCGCTTCTTCCTGCACTACGGCGATCTCAGCGACGGTGCGCGACTGGTCACGCTCGTTGCCTCCATCAACCCCGACGAGGTCTACAACCTCGCCGCGCAGTCGCACGTGCGGGTCAGCTTCGACGAGCCCGAGCACACCGCCGACACCACCGGGTCGGGCAGCGTCCGGCTCCTGGAGGCCCTGCGGATCGCGAACGTCGACTGCCGCTTCTATCAGGCGTCGAGTTCGGAGATGTTCGGCGCGTCGCCCCCGCCGCAGGACGAGAACACGCCGTTCTACCCGCGTTCGCCCTACGGTGCTGCGAAGGTGTACTCGTACTGGATCACCCGCAACTACCGGGAGGCCTACGGCATGTTCGCGTGCAACGGCATCCTGTTCAACCACGAGTCGCCGCGCCGTGGTGAGACGTTCGTGACCCGCAAGATCACCCGCGCGGCCGCGCGCATCAAGGCCGGCGTCGAGCAGTACGTCTACCTGGGCAATCTGGACGCCATCCGCGACTGGGGCTACGCGCCGGAGTACGTCGAGGGCATGTGGCGCATGCTGCAGGCCGACGAGCCCGACGACTTCGTGCTGGCCACCGGCGGCAACTACACGGTGCGCGACTTCCTCGACGCCGCCTTCACCCACGCCGGTCTGGACTGGCGCGAGTACGTCCGCTTCGACGACCGGTACCTGCGCCCCACCGAGGTCGACGCGCTCGTCGGCGACGCCGGCAAGGCCGAGGCCAAGCTGGGCTGGAAGGCCGCGGTGCACACCCCCGAGTTGGCCCGCATCATGGTCGAGGCCGACATCGCCGCGTTCGAGTGCCAGGGCAAGCCCTGGATCGACACGCCTCTGGTCAGCACCTGGGCGTAGCGCGATGACGAGTACGCACGTGACCATGCCGCTGGACCCGTCGGCGCCGACGTTCATCGCCGGGCACCGCGGCATGGTGGGGTCGGCGATCCTGCGCAGGCTCACCGACGACGGCTTCACCAACCTGCTGACGCGTGGGCGCGCGGACCTCGACCTCACCGACCGGGCGGCGACGTTCGCGTTCTTCGAGCAGACCCGCCCCGAGGTGGTGGTCCTCGCGGCCGCCCGGGTTGGCGGCATCCTGGCCAACAGCACTCGACCGGTGGACTTCCTGTCGGAGAACCTGCAGATCCAGGTCAACGTCCTCGACGCCGCGCTCGGCGTCGGCGTCCGACGGTTGCTGTTCCTCGGCTCGTCGTGCATCTACCCGAAGTTCGCGCCGCAGCCGATCACCGAGGACGCCCTGCTGACCGGCCCGCTGGAACCCACCAACGACGCGTACGCCATCGCGAAGATCGCGGGCATCCTGCAGGTGCAGGCCGTCCGCCGCCAGTACGGTCTGCCGTGGATCTCCGCGATGCCCACCAACCTCTACGGCCCGGGCGACAACTTCTCCCCGACGTCGTCGCACGTGCTGCCCGCCATGATCCGGCGCTACGACGAGGCGCGTGCCGCGGGTGACCCGTCGGTGACGAACTGGGGCAGCGGTCGGCCGCGGCGGGAGTTCCTCCACGTCGACGACCTGGCGGGCGCCTGCGTGCACCTGCTCGAGCACTTCGACGGGCCGCAACAGGTCAACGTGGGCACCGGCGAGGACCACACCATCGCCGAGATCGCGGGCATGGTCGCCGCGGCGACGGGCTACCAGGGCGAAACCCGTTGGGACACGACCAAACCCGACGGCACGCCCCGCAAGCTGCTGGACGTCGGCACGCTGCGCGGCACCGGCTGGCAGCCGACCGTCACGCTGGCCGACGGCATCGCGGCGACCGTCGACTGGTTCCGCTCCCACCAGGGGTCCCTGCGCAGCTGAGCAATCGGCACGCACCCCCCGGCGTCTGAGTAGGGTTGTGCACGTGCCGTTGCCTGCAGACACCCACCCCTCCCTCGCCGAGTACGCCCACCCCGAACGGCTGGTCACCTCCGACTGGCTGGCCGGCAACCTCGGTCGGCCGGGTCTGTCGATCGTGGAGTCCGACGAGGACGTCCTGCTCTACGACACCGGTCACATCCCGGGCGCGGTGAAGATCGACTGGCACGTCGACCTCAACGATCCGAACGTGCGCGACTACATCGACGGCGCCCAGTTCGCGGCGCTGATGGACCGCAAGGGCATCAGCCGCGACGACACGGTCGTCATCTACGGCGACAAGAGCAACTGGTGGGCCGCCTACGCGCTGTGGGTGTTCACGTTGTTCGGCCACCCCGACGTCCGGCTTCTCGACGGCGGCCGCAACCTCTGGGTGACCGACGGCCGCGACACAACGCTCGACGTGCCGTCCAAGACCACCTCGGGCTACCCGGTCGTCGAGCGCGACGACTCCGCGATCCGCGCCTACAAGGACGACGTCCTCGGCGCGCTCGGTCGCCAGCCGCTGATCGACGTCCGCTCCCCCATGGAGTACACCGGCGAGCGCACCCACATGCCCGACTACCCCGAGGAGGGCGCGCTGCGCGGTGGCCACATCCCCACCGCCCGCTCCATCCCCTGGGCCAAGGCCGCGAACGACGACGGCAGGTTCCGCACGCGCGCCGAACTCGACGAGCTGTACGGCTTCCTCACCCCCGAGGACGAGACGGTGGTGTACTGCCGCATCGGCGAGCGCTCCAGCCACACGTGGTTCGTGCTCACCCACCTGCTCGGCCTGCCCGGTGTCCGCAACTACGACGGCTCGTGGACCGAGTGGGGCAACGCGGTGCGCGTCCCGGTCGCGGTCGGTGACGAGCCCGGCGAGGCGCCGTGACCGCGCCTTCCCCCATGCCCCCGGCCCTGGCCGAGGTCGTCTCGGAGTTCGCCGAGATGCAGGGCCAGGACAAGCTGACGCTGCTGCTCGAGTTCGCCAACGAATTGCCGTCGCTCCCAGACGATCTCGAAGAAGCGGCGATGGAGCCGGTGCCGGAGTGCCAGTCGCCGCTGTTCCTGCACGTCGACGCCGCTGACCGCGACCACGTGCGGCTGTACTTCAGCGCTCCTGCCGAAGCGCCCACCACCCGCGGGTTCGCCTCGATCCTGGCCACCGGCCTCGACGAGAGTTCCGCCGACGAGATCCTCGCCGTGCCCGACGACTTCTACTCCGACCTCGGGCTCGGGGCTCTGATCAGCCCGCTCCGGCTGCGCGGGATGTCGGCGATGCTGACCCGCATCAAGCGTCGCCTGCGCGACGGCTGACGGCTCGCCGCCGGGCGCCCGCGCGGGTCGCGGCGCCACGATTTCTCCCTACCCGCGAGTAACCACCACCGGCTCGCCGGGGCAGATGTCGCGCCGCATAAACTGCGCCAGATACATTCTTAAAGACGTTTCTTAGAGATGCCATTACCAGGAGGCGCAGTGCCCAGTCACGCCAGCTCGAAGATCTCCAAGGTGCTCGTTGCCAACCGCGGGGAGATCGCCGTCCGGGTCATCCGGGCGGCCAAGGACGCCGGGCTGGCCAGCGTGGCCGTGTACGCCGATCCCGACGCCGACGCACCGCACGTGCGGCTCGCCGACGAGGCCTTCGCCCTCGGCGGTCAGACCTCGGCCGAGTCCTACCTGGTGTTCGAGAAGCTGCTCGACGCCGCCGAGAAGTCCGGCGCCAACGCCGTCCACCCCGGCTACGGCTTCCTCAGCGAGAACGCCGACTTCGCGCAGGCCGTGATCGACGCCGGTCTCATCTGGATCGGACCGAGCCCGCAGTCGATCCGCGACCTCGGCGACAAGGTCACCGCGCGGCACATCGCCGCCCGTGCCGACGCCCCGCTGGTCCCGGGCACGTCGGATCCGGTGAAGGACGCCGACGAGATCCTGGCCTTCGCCAACGAGTACGGCCTGCCGATCGCCATCAAGGCGGCCTTCGGCGGCGGCGGCCGCGGCATGAAGGTGGCCCGCACCCTCGAGGAGATCCCCGAGCTGTTCGACTCGGCCACCCGTGAGGCCGTCTCGGCCTTCGGCCGCGGCGAGTGCTTCGTCGAGCGCTACCTGGACAAGCCCCGTCACGTCGAGGCCCAGGTGATCGCCGACACCCACGGCAACGTCATCGTCGCCGGCACGCGCGACTGCTCGCTGCAGCGCCGCTTTCAGAAGCTCGTCGAGGAGGCGCCCGCGCCGTTCCTGACCGACGCGCAGCGCAAGGAGATCCACGAGTCCGCCAAGCGGATCTGCAAGGAGGCCGGTTACTACGGCGCGGGCACCGTCGAGTACCTCGTCGGCCAGGACGGCCTCATCTCGTTCCTCGAGGTGAACACCCGCCTGCAGGTGGAACACCCCGTCACCGAGGAGACCGCGGGCATCGACCTGGTGCTGCAGCAGTTCAAGATCGCCAACGGCGAGGCGCTCGACATCACCGAGGACCCGACTCCGCGCGGCCACTCGTTCGAGTTCCGCATCAACGGCGAGGACGCCGGCCGCGGCTTCCTGCCCGCCCCCGGCCCGGTCACCAACTTCGTGCCGCCCACCGGCCCAGGCGTGCGCCTGGACTCCGGCGTCGAGACGGGCTCCGTCATCGGCGGCCAGTTCGACTCGATGCTGGCCAAGCTGATCGTCAGCGGAGCCACCCGCGAGGAGGCCCTCGCCCGGTCGCGGCGTGCGCTCGACGAGTTCACCGTCGAGGGCCTGGCCACGGTCATCCCGTTCCACCGCGCCGTGGTGTCCGATCCGGCCTTCATCGGCGACGAGAACGGCTTCACGGTCCACACCCGCTGGATCGAGACCGAGTGGGACAACACCGTCGAGCCCTTCACCGGCGGCGAGGCCATCGACGGAGAGGACAACCTCCCACGCCAGAAGGTCGTCGTCGAGATCGGCGGACGCCGCGTCGAGGTGTCCCTGCCCGGTGACCTCGCGCTCGGCGGTGGCGGCGCGGCCGTCCCCGGCGGCGCCACCCGCAAGAAGCCCAAGCCCCGCAAGCGCGGCGCCGGCGGCAACAAGGCCGCATCCGGTGACTCGGTCACCGCGCCCATGCAGGGCACCGTGGTCAAGGTCGCCGTCGAGGAGGGCCAGCAGGTCGCCGCGGGCGACCTCGTCGTGGTGCTCGAGGCCATGAAGATGGAGAACCCCGTCACCGCCCACAAGGACGGCACCATCACCGGGCTGTCCGTCGAGCCCGGCGCGGCCGTCACGCAGGGCACGGTGCTCGCCGAGATCAAGGACTGACGTCCGGCACGACCATTCCCGAGACTGCGGGGAGATCGCGAATTCCTCGAGTTCTGCGATCTCCCCGCAGTTTCGGCGTTTCCGGGAAGGGATGAGGGGCTGATGGATCCCGTCGAGATCAACAACGGCACGTGGTATCTGCGGGGCCTGCGCTACGACGAGCGGGTCGACGACAGGCCGGCGCTGGCCGACCTCGGCGAGACCGACCTCGACTACGTCCACGACGCCGAGGACGGCTGGGCCGACGACACCATGTACACGTGGGCCGTCTGCGAGCCCAGCACCGGCGAACTGCTCGCCGAGGTGACGCTGGACCCTAGGACCGCCCAAATGCAGAGTCGCGCGCGGCCGGGCCACGAGGACGCCGCCGCGATGAGCGAGGACACCGTGCGCCGCTACGCCTCCGAGGTGCTCAACCTGCGGGTGTGGACGTGACCGGCACCGCCCGCCCGACCGCCAACCCACCCAGCTCCGCCCGCCCGAAAGTCGTCACCGTCACCGGCGCCGCCGGCCAGATCGGCTACGCCGCACTGTTCCGCATCGGCGCAGGCGCCCTCCTCGGTCGCGGCGTACCGGTCACGCTGCGCCTGCTCGAGCTGCCGTCCGCGGTGCGCGCCGCCGAGGGCGTCGTGATGGAACTCGTCGACAGCGCCTTCGACCTGCTGGCCGGCGTCGAGATCCACGACGACCCGGTGTCCGCGTTCGACGGTGTCGACGTCGCCCTGCTGGTCGGCGCCAAGCCGCGCAGCAAGGGCATGGAGCGCGCCGACCTCCTCGCGGCCAACGCCGCGATCTTCGCCGACGCGGGCAGGGCGCTCAACGCGGGCGCGGGCGACGACGTCCGCATCGTCGTCGTCGGCAACCCGGCCAACACCAATGCGCTCGTCGCGTCCGCGCATGCCCCCGACATCCCGGCCGAGCGGTTCACCGCCCTCACCCGCCTCGACCACAACCGGGCAGTCGCCGCACTGGCCGCACACTCGGGCGTCCACGTCACCGACGTCTCGCGAGTGACGGTGTGGGGCAACCACTCCCCCACCATGTACCCCGACGTCTTCCACGCCGTCGTGGCCGGCCGGCCGGGCGCGGAGATCGCCGCCGACACCGAGTGGTTGACCACCGACTTCATTCCCACGGTCGCCCGCCGCGGCACCGCGATCATCGAGGCCCGCGGCACCTCGTCGGCGGCGTCGGCCGCCAACGCCGCCATCGATCACGTCCGCGACTGGGTCGACGGCACCGACGCCGACGACTGGACGTCGGTGGCGCTGCCGTCACCCGGGGTCTACGGCATCCCCGAGGGCGTCGTGACGTCGCTACCGGTGCGCGCGGTCGACGGCCGGTGGGAGGTCGTCGAGGGCCTCGAGATCAACGAGTTCTCCCGCACCCGCATCGACGCGTCGGTGAACGAACTGCTCGACGAGCGCGCGGCCGTCGCGGCCCTCGGTCTGCTCTAGCGCTCGTCGACATCCCCGCCGGTCGCCAGGTCCCCGCACTCGACCGTCACCAGATCGTCGCGGGCCGCGAGGAATTCGCGCGCCCCCTCGTCGCCGTGCAGCGTCGCCACCAAAGTCGGCCAGTGCGCGGCGGCGACGGCCACCGGGTGACCGGGCCTGCCGCCGTACGTCGCACGGGCCAGACCGCCATCGGCGTGGGCGAGCACCCGCGCCACGACGTCGGCTCCGACGTCCGGGGTGTCGACGGTGTGCAGTACCGCCGTGGTCGAGCCTTCTGCGGCGGCCAGGCCGGCCCGCACCGACGCACTCGCGCCGTCCGCCCAGTCGGCGGCGAAGACGGCGCGGGCGGGCGCGGGGACCTCGACCACCGCGGCGCCGAGAACGACGAGCACGTCATCGCATCCGCCGTCGGCGAGCGCGGTCACCGCGCGCTGCAACCAGTCGTCGACGAGGACCTTGGGCATGCCGTAGCGCGAGCCCGCACCGGCGGCCAGCACGATGCCGGCGACCCGCGGCGTCACTCCATCTGATCGCGCAACTGCGCCAGTGACTTGGCGAGCAGTCGCGAGACGTGCATCTGCGAGATCCCGACGCGCTCCGCGATCTGAGTCTGCGTCAGCGACTCGAAGAACCGGAGCACCAGCACCGTGCGCTCGCGCTCGGGGAGCGATTCGAGCAAGGGCCGCAAGGCTTCCCGGTTCTCGATGCGATCGAGGTTGGCGTCGGCGTCACCCAGGGTGTCGGCGATCGCGGGCGCCTCCTCGGAGCCGCTGCCACCGCCGTCGATCGACATGGTGTTGTACGAGCTGCCGGCGATCAGACCCTCGACGATCTCCTCGCGGTCCATCTCCAGCTCGGCCGCCAGTTCGCTGGGAGTCGGTGCGCGGCCCAGGGTTTGGGACAGTTCCGCGGTTGCGGCGCCCAGCCGCAGGTGCAGCTCCTTGAGCCTGCGCGGCACCTTGACCGACCAGCTGTTGTCGCGGAAGTGCCGCCGCACCTCGCCCATGATCGTGGGCACGGCGAAGGACACGAAGTCGGAGCCGGCGTCGACGTTGAAGCGGATGACGGCGTTCACCAGTCCGACGCGCGCCACCTGGACGAGATCGTCGCGGGGTTCGCCGCGGCCGTCGAAGCGACGGGCGATGTGGTCGGCCAGGGGTAGGCAGCGTTCGACGATGCGATCGCGCTGCCGGACGAAGGCTCGCTCACCCTCGGGGAGCGTGGCC
Source organism: Mycobacterium sp. PTI7 (assembly GCF_056679845.1). Classification (NCBI taxonomy): domain Bacteria; kingdom Bacillati; phylum Actinomycetota; class Actinomycetes; order Mycobacteriales; family Mycobacteriaceae; genus Mycobacterium; species Mycobacterium sp. PTI7. The sequence goes on along the minus strand of NZ_CM155252.1, from coordinate 462,321 downwards.
AGTTCGCGGAACATGTCGATGACGTCCGCGTACTCAGAGTTCGACCGTGCCGGCGAACCCTGGGATGGGGGCGTCGTCACCGCAGAGAACTCACTCGTCTCGTCGACATGGAGATGCCGACGACCTGCCCGTCGCCGGCCCCCTGACCGTCCTGATAGGTCTTCACGTCATCGGTCAGCGAGCTGAGGACGTGCCAGCTGAAGCTTCCGGGTTCCATGATCTCGGCGGTGGTGCACGACGTGGAGGCGTCGATGACGACCTCGTCGAGCAGCGGCCGCACGATCACCGTCAGGCTGGCGCCGGGCACCGACGACCGGATGAGGCGCGTGCACGCCTCGTCGACGGCCAGGCGGAGATCCGCCACGGTGTCGGAGTCCAGGTCCTCGAAGGTGCCCACGGCGGAGACGAGCGTGCGCACCACCGCCAGGTTCTCCAACTTGGCAGCCACCTTGAATTCGACCTGGTCATCCACGTCCGTCACGCGCCCTCCTGCTGATCTCCAGGCGAGACTACCCCCGGCCGAACTCCAGCTAACCATCAACTCTCCCATTGGCTGCTGACCGCCCGGGGTGACGACGGTGGCCTCTGATTCGCGGGTTCCGCGCCTCGTCGGTGGGTTCCGGCGTCATCTGTCATCGACCACATCCGCGGCCGTATGCCCAGTCCGCCCCTACTCAAACCCGCTGGCGCCGACGGGTGTCGAGCATCACCGCGGCTCAGTCCATGCCCTCCGCGATTCGCTTGATGGCCGACAGTCGCTGATCCCACTGTCGCCCAAGGGACTCCAGGTCGCGCGCGACTGCGCTGAGCCGCGCCCCCAGCGCCCGGAACCGCACTTCCCGGCCCGACCGGACGGACTCGACGAGCCCGGCCTCCGACAGGACTACGAGGTGCTTCGCGATGGCCTGCCTGCTGACCGGCAGGAGCTCCGCGAGAGCGCTGGCGGAGAGGTCGGCGCGACCGACCTCGGTGAGGATCCGCCAGCGGGTCTCGTCGGCGAGCACCGCGAGGACGGCCGGGATCTCGCCGACCCGGCCGCCGCTCATCGGGACTCGACGAACGCGACCAGCTCGGCGAGTTCGGCGTCCCACCCGCCGGTGTTGTCGGCGAGCTTGCCGGCGGGATCCTCGAGATCGTCGAAGCCGGTCTCGAGGAGCGTCAGGCGGGTGCCGGTCGCGGTCTCGGCGAGGTCGAAGCGGACGACGGTGGAGTTGCCCGGCGCGGGATCGGCCCCTGGCACGTGCGCCCACCGGTAGACGAGGGTCTTGGGGCGGTCGACGTGCTCGACGACGACGCGGCTCTCGACGCCGTGCTCGGTCCAGCCGAACACGCCGGTCCCACCGGGCGTCGCGTCGAATTCGCAGCGGTCGCCGAACCACTGCGCGATGAGCGCCGGCTCGGTCAGCGTGGCCCAGACCTTCTCGACGGATGCGTCGATGTCGATGGTCTTGGTGATCTCGAGTGCCGTCACGATGGTGCCCTTCGTCGAAGTGATGTGCAACTCTATGGTTGCACATGACCTGAGCGTCGCGCAACCCCGGGGTTGCACTGTCCGACCGTCGGCCTACGATGCGTGCGTGACACGATCCACGCGGCTGAAGTGCTATGCCGCAACGGGAGTCGTCGCCGCGATCGCCGCCTGGTGCTACGGACTCGGCCCGGGGTGGACCCTCGCGGCGGGCCTCCTCGCACCAGCGCTGCCCGCCTTCCTGCGCGGACTGCTGCGCGGCGTGGCGACCCCGAGCGCGCGCGAGCACCCCGCCGCCGACAAGGCCGAGATGAGCGGAACCGAGTTCGAGGACCACGTCGCCCGCCTCGCACGCACCTGCGGCGTGCCCGTGATCATGACACCGCTGTCGGGCGACTGGGGCGTGGACCTGATCGTCGGGACGCGGCCGCACCGCCTGGCCATCCAGTGCAAGCGCCAGGGCCGTCCCGTCGGCGCAGGCGCGGTGCAGCAGGTGGTCGCCGGCGCCCCGATGCAGGAGTGCACGCGGACCATGGTGGTCACCAACAACGGATTCACGCCCGCCGCGCGACGGCTCGCCGAGTTACACGGCTGCGTGCTCGTCGGCGGCGACGACCTCCCCCGGCTGGCATCCACCATCCGGGGGCTGACCGTCGGGGATCAGCGCATTTGAGCCAGTGCGTCGCGGACCGCGTCGACGGCGGCGTCGAGGTCGTCCCGACCGACGGTCAGCGCCGGCCGGAAGCGGACGCTGTCGGTGCCGCTGGCCAGCATGATGACGTGCGCGTCCCAGAGCCGTCCCACCAACTCGTCGCGCTGCGCGGCCGTCGGCATGCTGAACGCGCACATCAGCCCGCGGCCACGTGGCGCCAGCACCAGCTCGGGGAACTCGGCCGCCAACTGCTCGATCCGGCGCAACAGGTGGGCCCCCGCCTGCGTCGCATGGGCCAGCAGGCCGTCGGCCTCGATCACCTCGAGGATGCGGCGGGCTCGCACCATGTCGGTCAGGTTGCCGCCCCAGGTGGAGTTGATCCGGGAGCTGACGGCGAACACGTTGTCGGTCACCTCGTCGACGCGACCGCCGGCCATGACACCGCACACCTGCGTCTTCTTGCCGAAGGCGACGACGTCGGGGCGTGCGCCCAATTGCTGGTAGGCCCAGGGGGTTCCGGTCATGCCGCAGCCCGTCTGCACCTCGTCGAGGATCAGCAGCGCGTCGAACTCGTCGCACAGGTCGCGCATGGCGGCGAAGAACTCGGGACGGAAGTGGCGGTCGCCGCCCTCGCCCTGGATGGGCTCGGCGAGGAAGCAGGCGATGTCGTGCGGGTGCGCCTCGAAGGCCGCCCGCGCCTGCCGGAGCGATTCGGCCTCGAGTGCCGCCATGCCGTCGTCGTCCAGACCGGGCCGTAGATACGGCGCGTCGATCCGGGGCCAGTCGAACTTGGGGAACCGCGCCACCTTGTTGGGGTCGGTGTTGGTGAGCGACAGCGTGTAACCGCTGCGGCCGTGGAACGCGCCGCGCAGGTGCAGCACCTTCGTGCCGAGTTCGCCGCTGCGGCCCGCGGACTCGTTGAGCCGGCTCTTCCAGTCGAACGCGACCTTGAGCGCGTTCTCCACCGCGAGGGCTCCGCCGTCGACGAAGAACAGGTGCGGCAGCGCCGGGTCGCCCAGCACCCGGCGGAAGGTGTCGACGAAGCGGGCCATCGGCACGCTGTAGACGTCGGAGTTGCTGGGCTTGTTGACGGCGGCCGCGGCCAGTTCGGCGCGGAAGTCGGCGTCGTCGGCCAGTGCCGGGTGGTTCATCCCCAGCGCCGACGACGCGAAGAACGTGAACATGTCGAGGAAGCGTTCACCGGTGCGGGCGTCGACGAGGTGCGATCCGGCGGACTGCTCGACGTCGAGGACGAAGTCGAGGCCGTCGGCCAGGATGCTGCGGCGCAGCACGTCGTGCACCTGATCGGGGCGCAGATCGTCGCCGGCCGAATGGATGCGGGAGGGAAGGACAGCGGTCATGCCGCCATGCTAACGCAATATTTACGGGTGAACGCACCTCGGGCAGGAATTACTACGGTACGAAGTCGCGTCCGTCGTAAAAAGTTTGTAAGATGATGGTGCTCCGGGTGCGGACGTTCGCCGCCGTGCGGATCTGTTGCAGCAGATCCTCCAGCGCGCGTGCGGTCGGGACGCGTACCAGCAGGACGTAGCTCTCGTCCCCCGCCACGGAGTGGCACGACTCGATCGCAGAGATGTGTTCGAGGCGTGCCGGCGCGTCATCGGGTTGCGACGGATCGAGAGGGGTGATGGCGACGAACGCCGACAGCATGTTGCCCACGGCCTCGGGATCGATCCGTGCGCGGTACCCGGTCACCACCCCGCGGGCCTCGAGCCGGCGCACGCGTGACTGCACCGCCGACACCGACAGGCCGGCGCAGGCCGCCAGCTGCGCCAGCGTGGCCCGGCCGTCCGCCACGAGCGCGCGCGCCAGGATCCGGTCGATCTCGTCGAGGTCGTCGGCCGCATCCGTCATGGCCGGAGACTATCGCGGCACCCGGTCCGACCGAGACCTGAAGACCCGACGGACCCGAACAACTCCCACTGCCCACGACATCACCGAGAAGGCGACACCATGACGAGCATGCACACCAGCACCCTCCCCACCGCGGACGAGCTGCGGGACCGGGTCCGCGCCGCGCTGCAGGCGATCGGCGCGCACACCGCACTCGGCGAGCCGGGCGGTCCTGGCGTTCCGGCGAGCACCCCGGTCACCGGGGACGTGCTGTTCGGCGTCCCGGAGTCGACCCGCGAGGACGCCGACGCGGCGATCGCGGACGCGGCGCGCGCCTTCCAGAGCTGGCGTGTGACACCGGCGCCCGTCCGCGGCGCACTGGTGGCACGGCTGGGCGAACTGCTGGTGGAGCACAAGGCTGATCTGGCGACGCTCGTCACGGTCGAGGCGGGAAAGATCACCTCCGAGGCGCTCGGTGAGGTGCAGGAGATGATCGACATCTGCCAGTTCGCCGTCGGGCTGTCGCGTCAGCTGTACGGCAAGACCATCGCCTCCGAGCGGCCCGGTCACCGTCTCATGGAGACGTGGCACCCCCTCGGCGTGGTCGGGGTCATCACCGCGTTCAACTTCCCCGTCGCCGTGTGGGCGTGGAACACCGCGATCGCGCTGGTGTGCGGCAACACCGTCGTGTGGAAGCCCTCGGAGTTGACCCCCCTGACCGCCGTCGCGTGCCAGGCGCTCCTCGACCGGGCGGCCGACGACGTCGGCGCCCCCCGCGACGTCGCCCGGCTGATCCAGGGCGCCCGCGAGATCGGCGAACTGCTCGTCGACGACCCGCGGGTCGCGCTGGTGAGTGCCACCGGTTCGGTGCGGATGGGCCAGCAGGTCGGACCGCGCGTCGCCGCGCGGTTCGGCAAGGCGCTGCTCGAACTGGGCGGCAACAACGCCGCGATCGTCACGCCGTCGGCCGACCTCGACCTGGCCGTGCGCGGCATCGTGTTCTCCGCCGCGGGCACCGCGGGGCAGCGCTGCACCACCATGCGACGGGTGATCGCCCACCGCTCGGTGGTCGATACGGTGATCGAGCGGGTCGCCACCGCCTACCGCAGCCTGCCGGTCGGCGATCCCTCCGCCGACGGCACGCTGGTGGGGCCCCTGATCCACGAGCGGTCCTACCGCGACATGGTGGCCGCCCTCGACCGCGCCCGTGCCGACGGTGGTGAGGTGACCGGCGGCGAGCGGGTCGACCTCGGTGACGGCGCCTACTACGTCCAGCCGGCGGTCGTCCGGATGCCGACCCAGACCGAAGTGGTCCACGACGAGACCTTCGCGCCGATCCTGTACGTGCTCACCTACGACGACCTCGACGAGGCGATCGCGCTCAACAACGCGGTACCGCAGGGACTCTCGTCGTCGATCTTCACCACCGACATGCGCGAGGCGGAGCGCTTCATGGCCGCCGACGGCTCGGACTGCGGCATCGCGAACGTCAACATCGGCACCTCGGGCGCCGAGATCGGTGGGGCGTTCGGCGGGGAGAAGCAGACCGGTGGCGGGCGCGAATCGGGCTCGGACTCGTGGCGGGCCTACATGCGGCGCGCCACCAACACCGTCAACTACTCATCGGAGCTGCCGCTCGCCCAGGGCGTGACGTTCGGCTGAGCGCCGAAGGATTATCATCGGCGCCGTGAGCGAGCAGGTCGAAACACGCGAATTCCAGGCCGAGGCCCGTCAGCTGCTGCAGCTGATGATCCATTCCATCTACTCCAACAAGGACTCGTTCCTGCGGGAGTTGATCTCGAACGCCTCCGACGCCCTGGACAAGCTTCGCCTCGAGGCGTTCCGCGACAAGGACCTCGACGTCGACACGTCGGACCTGCACGTCGAGATCGCCATCGATGTCGAAGCCCGCACGCTGACCGTCCGGGACAACGGCATCGGCATGAGCCGCGACGAGGTGGTCGACCTGATCGGCACCCTCGCCAAGTCGGGCACCGCAGAGCTGCGCCAGAAGCTGGCCGCGCAGCCCGGTGACGCCGAACAGCTGATCGGTCAGTTCGGCATCGGCTTCTACTCGACGTTCATGGTCGCCGACGCGGTCGAACTCCTGACCCGCAAGGCGGGCGAGACCTCGGGCACTCGTTGGGAATCCAGTGGTGACGGCACCTACACCATCGCCGAGATCGACGACGCGCCGCAGGGCACCTCGGTGACGCTGCATCTCAAGCCCGCAGACGCCGACGACGAACTGCACGACTACACCTCGCAGTGGAAGATCCGCGAGCTGATCAAGAAGTACTCGGACTTCATCTCCTGGCCCATCCGGATGGACGTCGAGAAGACCGTCCCGGCGGAGGAGGAGGGCGGCGACCCGACCATCAGCACCGAGACCGAGACCATCAACTCGCGGACGGCGCTGTGGGCAAAGCCCAAGAGCGAGGTCTCCGACGAGGAGTACGCGCAGTTCTACAAGCACGTGGCGCACGCCTGGGACGAGCCGCTCGAGGTCATCGCGATGCGCGCCGAGGGCACGTTCGAGTACCAGGCGCTGCTATTCATCCCGTCGCAGGCGCCGTTCGACCTGTTCAACCGCGACGGCCGCGCCGGCGTCCAGCTGTACGTCAAGCGCGTGTTCATCATGGGCGACTGCGACGAGCTGGTGCCCGACTACCTGCGGTTCGTCAAGGGCGTCGTGGACGCACAGGACATGTCGCTCAACGTGTCCCGCGAGATCCTCCAGCAAGACCGCCAGATCAAGGTGATCCGCCGCAGCCTCACCAAGAAGGTGCTGTCCACGCTGAAGGACCTGCAGGCGAACCGCCCGGACGACTACACCACGTTCTGGACCCAGTTCGGCCGCGTGTTCAAGGAGGGCCTGATCTCCGACGGCGACAACCGCGACGCCGTGCTGCGGCTGTCGTCGTTCGCGTCGACGGCAAGCGAGACCGCGTCCACCACGCTGGCCGACTACGTCACGCGGATGAAGGACGGCCAGGAGCAGATCTTCTACGCGACGGGCGAGTCGCGCCAGCTGCTCGAACGCTCACCGCACCTGGAGGCGTTCAAGGCCAAGGGGTACGAGGTGCTCCTGCTGACCGATCCGGTCGACGAGGTGTGGGTCGAGTCGGTCCCGGAGTTCGACGGTCACGCACTGCAGTCGGTGGCCAAGGGCGAGGTCGATCTCGGCGCCGCCGAGGACGACACCGCCGACCAGGGCGACTTCGCCGACCTGCTGACGTGGCTGAAGGAGACGCTCGACGAGCACGTCAAGGAGGTGCGGCTGTCGACGCGGCTGACGTCGTCGCCGGCGTGCCTGATCACCGACACCTTCGGCATCACCCCGCAGCTGGCGCGGATGTATCGCGCGTCCGGACAGGAGGTGCCGGTCGGCAAGCGCATCCTCGAACTCAATCCCGACCATGCCCTCGTCACCGGTCTGCAGCAGGCACTGACCGACTCCGAGGACAAGGACGGACTCTCCGAGACCGCCGAGTTGCTCTACGGCACGGCACTTCTCGCCGAGGGCGGTGCGCTGGACGATCCGGCCCGGTTCGCCGCGCTGCTGGCCGACCGGTTGGCGCGGACCGTCTAGGGGGTCACGGGCCGGCGGCGGGCCGACCCTCGGGCGGGGCGTCCCGGACGTTCCCGACCACGGCACCGCGCTGCCGGTCACTCAGCGCGTCGACCTCGGCGAGCACCTCGGCGGTGTCGGCGCCGAGTTCGGGTGCGGGCCCGGCCACGTGGCCCGGCGTCCGCGAGAACCAGGTCGGCACACCGGGAAAGCGGATCGGGCCGTAAGGGCTCTCGACGGTCTCGAACAGGCCGACCGCCTCGAGGTGCGGATCGTCGAACAGTTCGTCGGGCGTCTGGATGGGCGCGGCCGGTATCTGCAGCTCGCGGAACAGCTCGAGCCACTCGGCGGTCGTGCGTTGCAGGAGTGTCTCGGCGATCAGGGCGTACATGACGTCGATCTGCTTGGCCCGCTGCTCCAGGGTCGAGAACGCCTCGCCGTATTCGGCGATCCACGCGGGCTTGACGCTGTCGACGAACGCCTTCCAGTGCTTGTCGTTGTAGATCAGCACCGCGACGTGACCGTCCTTGGTGGGGTACGGCTTTCGGTTGCGCGCGACCGTGCGCGGGTAGACCGCCGGGCTCAGCGGAGGCGTGAACATGGCGCCGTTGGCGTGCTCGACGAGCATGAACGACGCCATCGTCTCGTACATGCTCACCTCCACCTCCTGCCCCTCGCCGGTGCGTTCGCGGTGGAACAGCGCCATCATCGTGGCGTACAGCGCGGTCAGTCCGGCGACCTTGTCCGCCACGATCGTGCCGACGTAGGTCGTCTCGCCGGTGAGCATCTGCTGGACGGCCGCGACGCCGGACTGCGCCTGGATCACGTCGTCGTAGGCGGGGCGGTCGGCCTCCGGCCCGCGCCGGCTGTAGCCGTAGCAGTTGGTGTAGACGACGTTCGGGTTGATGGCGGCCACCTCGTCGTAGCCGAACCCCAGCTTGGCGATCGCCCGGGCCCGCATCGAGTGGATGAAGACGTCGGCCCCCGCGATGAGCCCGCGCAGGGCGGCCCGGCCCTCGTCGGTGACGAGATCGAGGACGATACTGCGCTTTCCGCGGTTGACGTTGACGAACACGCCGCTCATGCCGGGCGCGGGCCCCACCGAGATGTAGCGCGCGTTGTCGCCGTCGGGCGGCTCGACCTTGACGACGTCGGCACCCATGTCGGCCATGATCTGCGTGCAGTACGGTCCCATCACCACGGCGGTGAGGTCGATGACGCGGATGCCCGCCAGCGGACCCGTCACGGCTCGGCCGTCTGCGAGGCGCCGAAGCTGTACCGGATGTGGTCGGTGTGCCCGTCGGGGACGGGGGCGAACACCAGCGGCACCGTGTCGTCGCGGATCGCGTCGGCGGCCTCGGCGACGTCCTCGATCGACCACGACGGACGGTAGACGCCGGGCGTCTCCGCGACGAACGCACGCGCCACCCTGCCCGCGATGGCCACGAACATCTCGCCGGTGACGGTGCACGACTCGTGGGCCAGCCACCCGACGGTCGGCGCGACGAGCGCGGGGTCCATCGGCGGGTAGGTCGAGGTGTCCAGTCCGGCAGCCATTCTCGTCACGGCGCCGGGCACGATGGCATTGCAGGTGACGCCCTCGGCGGCGCCTTCGAGGGCCACCACGTTGGTGAGCCCGATGATCCCGGCCTTGGCGGCGGCGTAGTTGGCGACGCCCTGGTTGCCGTACAGGCCCCCGATCGACGACGTCAGCACCACCCGACCGTAGCCCGCGGCGCACATCACCGGGAACGCGGGACGCACCACGTGGAACGCGCCGCGCAGGTGCACGTCGAGCACGGCGTCGAAGTCGGCGTAGGACATGTCCTTCAGCGAGCCGCGGCGGACGTTGCCCGCGTTGTGGATCAGGACGTCGATGCGGCCGTAGCGGTCGAGTGCGGCGCCGACGATCGCCTCTCCCCCGTCGGCCGTGGCGACCGAGTCCGCCGAGGCGACGGCATCGCCACCCGCGGCGAGAATCTCGTCGACCACCTGCTGAGCGGGACCGTCGTCGGCGCCCTCGCCCGTGAGGCTGCCGCCGACGTCGTTGACCACGACCTTGGCTCCGCGGGACGCCAGCAGCAGCGCGTATTCGCGGCCGAGGCCGCGCCCGCCGCCCGTGACGACGGCGACGCGACCGTCGAATCTGAGATCTGCCATGTCAGGCGAAGGGTTCCTCACCGGCGAGCTTGGTGCGCTGCAGCAGTCGGCCCGACGCCGCGTCGTAGGGGGTGGCGCGATGCATGGTGCCGGTGTTGTCCCAGATCACCATGTCCCCGACCGACCAGGTGTGCCGGTAGGTGAACCGGGGCTGGGTGGCCCACTCCCGAAGCCGCACCAGCAGTTCCGTGCTCGCGCGGCGGTCCAGACCGACGACGTGGCCCGCCGTGCAGCCCAGCACCAACGACTTGCGGCCCGACCGGTGCGTCCACACCAGCGGCAGGTCGCGTTCGCCGATGGACATCATCTGCTGGAGCACCTTGAGCGGGGGTTCGGGTTCGTAGTACATCAACGTCGTCCACGTCGAGTGGGTCACCGACAGGCCCTCGAGTTCGGCCTTCTCGTCGTCGGCCAGATCGTCGTAGGCGGCGTAGGTGTTGCAGAACTCCGTGTCGCCCTCGCCCTCGTTGCCCAGCGCCTTGCTCGTCAGCAGCGACGCGAGGATGGGCACCTCGTTCATCGTGCCGTCGAGGTGCCAGTAGAGCGACCCCTTGAGGTAGTCCGCCTGCTTGTTGATGGTGGTGTCGAGCGTGACGTTGAAGAGCTTCTCGCCCTTGCGTTCGGTGGCCAGCGTGCCGAGCGTCTCGGTGAAGGCCACCTGTTCGTCGTCGGTGAACCCGATCTTCGGGAACACCAGGACGCCGCGCTGCTCGAGCAGCTCGCGGATCTCGCCCGCGTGCGCGCCGGAGAGCAGGGTCGCCTTGTCGGCGCCGATCTCGCTGCCGATCCGGGGATGGATCTCGCTGGCGCGCAACGCCTCCATCGACATGGTCACGTGAGTTCCAGCCCCTCCAGGTCGCCCGTGCCGCGCCACGCCTCGAGCAGCTCGTCGAACGCATAGAAGCCCGGCGAGTAGAAGTCGCCGAGGAACGAGCCGTTGCCCTCCGCGCCACCGCGGCCCTCGTTGTTGTAGTAGCCCGGGGTGCAGGACAGTTCGAACGCGGAGTTGTCGATCGACAGTTCGCGCACGGTCGACACCCAGGTGTCCTGACCCCCCTGGGTGGGTTCCACCGTGGCGGCACCCCGGCTCTGCGCCTCGGCGAGGATGTACGCGATGTGCTTGGCCTGCTGCTCGAACATGGCCGTGGTGTTCGCGGACACCCCGCCCTGGATGAATCCCATGTGGAACTGGTTCGGGAATCCGCGGCTGGTCATGCCGTGCAGCGTCTTGTAGTCGTCCTTCCAGTGGTCGAAGAGCGACACGCCGTCCCGGCCGGTGATGGAGTCGATGGCGTACCTGCGGCTGATCTCGGTGGAGATCTCGAAGCCGCTCGCGAAGATCACGCAGTCGACCTCGTACTCGACGCCGTCGGCGACGATGCCCTTCGCGGTGAGCCGTTCCACGCCCTTGGTCGCCGACACGTCGACGAGCGTCACGTTGGGTCGGTTGAACGAGGCCAGGTACTGCTCGCTGGACGTCGGCCGCTTGCACATGAAGCGGTAGTAGGGCTTCAGCGCCTCGGCGGTGTCGGGGTCGGTGACGATCTCGGCGACGCGGCGTCGGAGCCGCTCCATGATCTTGTAGTCCTCTTCCTCGCGGAAGGCCATGATCTGCTCGATCGTCACCGTGGCGGGGTCGTCGAGGCCGGCGATCCGGTGGGTCAGGTTGCGGCCGAGCTCGGTCCAGAAGTCGCACACCAGGTCCGGTTCACCGAACACGACGCCGACGAACGGCGACCAATTGTGGAAGTTCCGCTTGCGCTCCTCCTGCCAGCCCGGCTGGAGCGAGGCGGCCCACTCGGGATCGGTGGCCGGGTTGGTGCGCTGATCCACCGACGACGGTGTCCGCTGGAACACGAGGAGCTGCTGGGCGTCCCGGGCGAGGTGCGGCACCAGCTGGATGCCGGTGGCGCCGGTGCCGACGAGTGCCACCCGCTTGTCGGCGAGCTTGACCAGTCCCCCGTCGGCGTCCCCGCCGGTGTAGTCGTAGTCCCACCGGGCGGAGTGGAACACGTGGCCCGCGAAGTCCTTGATCCCCGGGATGCCGGGCAGCTTCGGGCGGTTGTAGGAGCCCTGCGCCATCACCACGAAGCGGGCCCGGATCCGGTCGCCACGGTCGGTGCCGATCTCCCAGCGCTCGGCGGAGTCGTCCCAGCGCAGGTCGCGTACCTGCGTCGAGAACAGCGCACCGTCGTACAGCCCGAAGTGCTTCCCGATGTTGCGGCAGTGCTGGAAGATCTCGGCGCCGTCGGCGAACTTCTTCGACGGCATGAAGCCGAGTTCTTCGAGAAGCGGTACGTAGCAGTAGGCGTCGTTGTCGCACTGGACGCCGGGGAAGCGATTCCAGTACCAGACGCCGCCGAAGTCACCCGCCATCTCGACGACGCGGATCCCGGTCACACCGGCCTTCTTCAGGTAGGCGCCGGCGAGCAGGCCCGCGAAGCCGCCGCCGAGGATGACGACCTCGGCGTCTTCGATGATCGGGTCGCGCTCGGTCACCGTCGCGTAGGGATCGACCTCGTAGAAGTCGGCGAAGTCGCCGTCGAGTTCCAGGTACTGCGAGGCGCCCTCGGGTCGCACGCGCTTGGCCCGCTCGGCGGCGTACTTCTCGCGCAGGGCGGTGATGTCGACGTCGGTCGGGACGTCGGTCGGCCCACAGATCGTCACGCGTCTCCTTCGAGTTCTCGGGGGGCACCGGTGCCCATGTACGTCGCCAGCTGGGTGTGCAGGTTGACGGTGCTGCGCTCTCGGTAGGGGTTGGGCATCGTGCCGGGGAAGCCCGCCGACTTCATGCCCTGCTGCACCGCGGCCATGTTGGAGAAGTCCTGGGGAAGCACCGACAGCCAGTTGGGCGAATCCTTCGGCGTGTACTGCCATTCCGTCCGAGGCTCTTCGCCCTTCGGGTACAGCTCGAACACCGCGACCTCGAAGATGCACTTGTTCGGGTCGTAGCTCGGGTCGGGACGCGCGCTGTAGCAGAGCGCGCTGGTGAGGCCCTGGCCGATCTGCAGGTTCGGGAAGAGCTGCCAGGCCGTGCCGCTCTGGCCGAGGATGTCCGGCGGGATGGTCGGCCAGATGACGCCGCGCTCCTCGTCGTCACGACGCGCCGAGGCGAGCCAGTGTGCGAGCACCTTGTCGGCGGGCGTGCCCTCGGGCAGTTCGTCGACGAGCCGCTTCGCCGCGTTCACCAGCGTGTTGGTGGTGGTCGCGTTGGTCTGCTCCCACGTGTACATCTGCATCTCGGCGGTGGAGACGCGCGGGTCGTCGCCCGTGCCGAGGCGGATCTTGGACTTGGTCTCCTCGAGGCCCTTCGGCGCGTCGTAGCCGATGTTGCTGTGTCGCCCTTGCGCTTTCGCCCAACCCTTGAACTCGCCGAATTTGTTGAACTCCGGGTGCGTGGTGAACACGTGGTAGGTCTCGTTGAAGGCCTCCATCGCGACCTTCCAGTTGCAGTCGAAGTAGAGCCACTTGCGCCACTTGTAGCGCATGTTCTCCAGACCGAACGGGTCGAGGATCTTCGCGGCGGGCATCAGGTAGTCCGCGAGCGATTCGCAGTCGGGGTCCATGTTGACGAACAGCCAACCGCCCCAGGTGTCCACCTGGACGGGGGCCAGGTGCGTGTTGCGCGCCGACAGCGCGCCCTTCCAGTCGTCCTGCTCGCGGATGTGGGTGCAGGTGCCGTCGAGACCGTACGTCCAGCCGTGGAATCCGCACACGAACGACTTCCGGGCCCGGCCGACGGCGTTCTTCGCTCCGTCGGGGGTGTCGACGAGTTGGCGGCCGCGGTGCATGCAGACGTTGTGGTGTGCAGCGAATTCGTTCGGCCCCGTCCGCACGACGATGATCGAGTCGTCGAGGATGTCGTAGGTGAGGTAGCCCCCCACCTCGGGGATCTCCTCGACGCGGCCGACCTGCTGCCACACCCTGCGCCACAGCTTGTCTCGCTCGGCGCGGGCGTAGTCCGGCGAGACGTAGGCCTCGACGGGGATGGTCATCGCGTCCGACAGGTCCTCGGCGACGTCGCCGGTCGACTCGTCGGGTTCTGCCTCGACCTCGATGGTGGCGTCGAGGTCTGCTTCGGTGTGGGTCACGCTGTGCCTTTCGGAATCGGGGGCGGTGTCAGGGCCGACGGATCGCGTCGCGGAAGGACTGGTCCTTCAGGAACAGCGAGGTGTTGTCGGCGTCGAGGTGCGTCCACTTGAGGTTCAGTCCGCCGTCGACGAGCAGGGTCTGACCCGTCACGTATCCGGCGAGGTCGGAGAGCAGGAAAAGGATGGCGCCGGCCTGTTCCTCGGGGGTGCCCCGTCGGCCCATCGCGATCGCCGTGCGGTCGCGGTCGGGGTCTGCGTCGACGTAGGTGGCCGATGCGGCGGTCTCGGTGACCCCGGGTGCCACGGCGTTGACCCGGATGCCGGACGTGGCGAGTTCGACGGCCATGGTCCTGGTCATCGCGACGATGGCGGCCTTGGCGGTGCCGTATGCGATGTGGAACGGCGCGGTGTTCATGCCGCTGATCGAGGAGACCGACACGATGGAACCCGGTGTGCCGGCCGCGATCAGCTCCGCCGCGACGGCCTGGCTGATGAAGAACGTGGTCTCGAGGTTGGCGGCGAACAGCGCCCGCCAGTCCTCGCGGGTGACCCGGGTGGACGGCATCCAGGTGGCGGGTCCGGCGCCGCCGGCGACGTTCACCAGTCCGTAGAGCCGACCGTCCGTGCTGCGGACCCGGTCGAGCACCGTGGCGATGCCGTCGTCGGTGGACGCGTCGGCGGCGACGGGGATCACGTCGAGGCCCTGCTCGGCGAGCGGTGCGACGTGCTCGTCGAGGTTGTCCTGGCGCCTGCTCACCGCGATGACGGTGGCGCCCGCGCGCGCGGTCAGCGCCGTCACCGCGGTGCCGATGCCGCCGCCTCCGGCACCGGAGACGACGACGATGCGACCGCTGAGGTCGATCAGGTCCGTCACCGCTACTGGGCCGCCGCGGGAATCATGATCGACTTGGTCTCCAGGTATTCGTGGAAGCCGATGTCGCCCCACTCGCGGCCGTTGCCGCTCTGCTTGTAGCCGCCGAAGGCCGACCGGAAGTCGAAGCCGCCGTTGATGGCGACCCAGCCGGCGCGGATGCGGCCCGCCACGGACGTCGCGGTGTCGAGGTCCTCTCCCGAGACGTAACCGGCCAGACCGTAGTCGGTGTCGTTGGCGATCTCGATCGCATGGTCGAGGTCGTCGTAGCCGAGGATCACCAGGACGGGCCCGAAGATCTCCTCGCGGGCGATCGTCATGTCGGGGGTGACGTCGGCGAACACAGTCGGCTTCACGTAGTGGCCGGTGTCGAGTCCGTCGGGCCTGCCGGTGCCGCCGGCCACCAGCGTGGCGCCCTCCTCGATGCCCTTGCGGATCAGCGATTGGATCTTCTCGAACTGGGTGCCCGAGACGACGGGCCCGAGGTCGAATCCGCCGTTGGGGTCGCCGACGGTGATGCCGGCGGCGGCCGCCGCGGCGATCTCCTTGGCCTCGGCCATGCGGGCGGCGGGCACCAGCATCCGTGACGGCGCACTGCAGGTCTGCCCCGAGTTGCCCATCATGGTGACCACGCCCGACGTGACGCCGTCGGTGAACGCGTCGTCGTCGAGCACGACGTTCGGGCTCTTGCCGCCGAGTTCCTGGGCCACCCGCTTGACGGTCGGGGCCGCGTTGCGCGCGACCTCGATGCCGGCCCGGGTGGACCCGGTGAACGACACCATGTCGACGCCGGGGTGGCTGGACAGCGGGATGCCGACGCCGGGCCCGTCGCCCTGGATCATGTTGAAGACGCCGGCGGGAACGCCCGCGGCGTGCAGGATCTCGGCGAACACCTGCGCCGAGAACGGGGCCACCTCTGACGGCTTGAGGATGGCGGTGCAGCCCGTGGCGAGTGCGGGGAACACCTTGACCGCGATCTGGTTGAGCGGCCAGTTCCACGGTGTGATGAGCCCGCAGACGCCGATGGCCTCCTTGACGATCCGCAGGCCGCCACGGTCCTCGGTGAACGGGAACGCGGTCAGTGAGTCGATCGCGGTGGTCAGGTGTCCCAGGCCCAGACCGACCTGCGGACCGGCCGCGAGTCCCGCGGGCGCACCCATCTCCTCGGTGACGGCCTCGGCCAGATCGGCTGCGCGCGCCTGGTATTCGGCGAGAATGGCGTTGAGCACCTCGAGGCGCTCCTCGCGGGTCGTGACCGACCACGTCGTGAAGGCGCGCCGGGCGGCGGTGACGGCCCGGTCGACGTCGGCGGCCGATCCGAGCGAGATGCGACCGGCGACCTCCTCGGTGGCGGGGTTCTCCACGTCGACGGTGTGGGGCTCGACGGGGTCGACCCACTGGCCGTCGACGTAGAACCGGAGATATTCGCGCATGTCCTATTGCGTCCCTTCCGCGTACCAGGTTCGGAACTCGTCGTAGCTCGGCATCTCCTCCGAGTTGACCTTCGGGTCGATCGGCACGTGGATCACCGTGACCTTGCCGCTGGCGAAGGCACGCTCGATGGCGGGTCCCAGATCCTCGGCCTTGTCCACGTACTCGCCGCGGCAGCCGAAGCCCTCGGCGATCTTGTCGAAGCGCACGTCCTTGCTCCAGTGCACGCCGGTCTCGAGCGACCCCTGACCGAACGTCCGCTTGTAGACGCCGACCTCGAGGCCCCACTGGTGGTCCACACCGACCACGCATACCAGCGGGAGGTTCAGCCGCGCAGCGGTTTCGAGTTCCGCGATCGCGAACATGAACGACGAGTCGCTGGTGAGCAGCATGACCGGGCGCTTGCGCCCCTCGGCCACCGAGGCGCCCACCGCGTAGGGCAGGCCGGTGCCGATGTGGCCGAAGTTCTGGTTCCACACCACGTCGTGCGGCTTGGCCTGGGAGTACGTCCACTGAAAGATCACCGTGGCGCCGCCGTCGCGGACCATGATGCCGTCCTCGGGGAACGCCTTGGTGGCCTCGACGACGAACCGGGCGGTGTGCAGCGGCGTTCCGCCGGGCGCGCTCTCCGCGAGGTCGGCGATGCGGGCGGCGTCGTCGGAGATCCAGCCCGCCAGTTCCGCGGACGGCTGGCGCGGGGAGTCCTTCAGCGCGTCGACGAGCTGCGGCACGATCGCGCGCAGGTCGCCGACGAGCGGGACGTCGATGCGGCGGTTGACGCCGATGGCCGTCGGGTCGAGTTCGATGCTGATCCACTTGCGGTTGGCCTCGTTGTCGAGCCAGTGCCTGCCGCGACCGTAGTGGACGGGTTCGCCGAGCTCGGTGCCGATGGCGATCACCAGGTCGGACTTCACGACGGCGTCGACGGCCGACGGCGAGAAGCCGTAGGGGAAGGTGCGGTCCTCCAGGCCCTTGATGAACGACGTGCCGCCGGAGGTCTGGATCACCGGGCAGTTCATCAGCTTCGCCAGCGCCTCGACGGACTCGCCCGCGCGGTTCGTGTGCACCGCGTGGCCGACGAGGAGGATCGGCTGCTGGGCCTTGCGGACCAGCTCGACGGCCTTCTCGATGGACTGGGCGCTGGCGCCCTGGTTCACCAGTCGGTAGGCGTCGGGCGCCAGGGGCTCGGGCACGTCGAGTTCTTCGAGGATGACGTGCGACGGGTACTCGATGTAGGCCGGTCCGGGCGTGCCGGTCTGCGAGACGCGCAGGGCGTGCCGCACGATCTCGTCGGTCTGGTCGGCGTACTCGATGCTGGCGGAGTACTTCACCGACGGCGCGAGAAGAGGTGCCTGCGAGACGAACTGGATGCGCCCGCGGCGGACGCGCTGCTCGGTGATGCGCGCGCGCTGGCCGCCCAGGAAGATCACCGGGGAGTTCTCGACCTTGGCGCACATGATGGCGCCCGCGAGGTTGGCCAGGCCGGGGCCGAGCGTGCCGATGGCGAGGCCGGGCCGGCCCGTCATCCGCGAGACCGCCTCGGCCATGAAGCCGGCGTTCTCCTCGTGGTGCGGGGCGACGACCGTCCAGCCCCGTTCCTCCGCGGCGTGGAACATGTGCACGAAGTTCGGGTCCGGGATGCCGAACAGGGTGTTGATGCCCTCGGCCTCGAACAACTGCAGGATTCGCTCGTACACCTTCACGGCCACGGTCGGCTTTCTCCCATTCCTCGGTTGCGGCGGACCGGAGCCCCGGCCACCCACGCGGCGCGCAATTGTCCGGACAAGGTAGTCCTGTGCACCATTTGGAGAGCATGATTCTCCTATGTTGAGCCGCACGTCAAGGGCCATGCACCAATCCGCCGACGTTATTGTCTGGACCAGTCCTGCTTGCTAAGGTCCGAGCGATGACGACCACCGGCACCCCCTCCGATCGACGGGAATCCCCGAGTCGCCACTGGTCGGCGGCACCGCCCGACGTGGCCGTCGGATGGCGGCTGGACCGGCTGACCGCGCCCAGCCGCCTGTTCGGGGCCAATGGACTGCGCACCGGGCCCGACGGCCGCGTCTACGTCGCCCAGGTCACCGGCAGCCAGATCAGCGCGCTCGACGTCACGACGGGCACCATCGAGACCATCAGCGCCAAGGGCGGCGACATCGTGGCACCCGACGACGTCGCGTTCGACTCCCGCGGCAACCTCGTCGCCACCGAGGTGATGGACGGTCGGGTCAGCCTGCGCGACACCTCCGGCGTCACCCGCGTCCTGCGCGATGACGTGCCGTCGGCGAACGGCATCACGTTCCATCAGGACCGGCTGTTCATCGGCGAGTGCCGCGAGGGCGGTCGTCTGATGGAGTTCGACCTCGCCGGCGGCCCACCGCGCATCCTGCTGGAGGACGTGCCGTCGCCGAACGCGATGGAGGTCGGACCGGACGGCCTGCTCTACTTCCCGGTGATGGGCGCCAACGAGATCTGGCGCATCGACCCGTTCGCCGACGGCGCCCGGCCGCAGACCGTGGCGAGCGGCCTCGGCGTCCCCGACTCGGTGAAGTTCGACGCCGACGGCTTCATCGTCTCGACACAGGTCGCCAGCGGGCAGGTCCTGCGCATCGATCCGCGCTCCGGAGATCAGACCGTCCTGGCCCAGCTCTCCCCCGGCCTGGACAACTGCACCCTGGTGGACGGCAGGCTGTTCGTCTCGAACTTCACCGGCGAGATCACCGAGGTCCTCGGCGGCGGCGACACCCGCACGACGCTGCCCGGCGGGCTGAACTGGCCGCTGGACCTCGCCGTCGGCGGTGACGGCCGGGTCTACGTGGCCGACGGCACCTACTTCTACGCCGTCGAGCCGGACGGTTCGCTCCAGACGGTGGGCATGCTGTTCTCCCCGGGCTATCCCGGCTTCCTACGCGGCCTGGTGCCGTCGGGTCCCGGGGAGTTCGTGGTCACCACCTCCGGCGGTCAGATCGGGCGCTACCGGCCCGCCGGCGACGAGACCGAGTTCCTGGCAGACGGTTTCGACCAGCTGTACGGGGTCGCCCTGCGCGGTGACGACGTCCTGGCGGTCGAGCAGGGCACCGGCCGACTGCTGTCGGTCGACGGCTCGGGCGCGGTCGACGTGCTGGCCTCCGGTTTGACCGAGCCGGTCGGCGTCGTCGTCACCGCGACGGGGGACGTGCTGGTCGGCGAGACCGGACGGGTCGTGGCGGTCACCGCATCCGGCACCGAGACCGTCGTCGACGGACTGGTCCGCCCGCACGGCCTACTCGCGGCGGGTCGCACGCTCTACGTCGTCGACGCCGGCCAGAAGGCGGTCATCGCCGTCGATCTCGAGACCGGCGACCGCACGACGATCGCCGCGGGGCTGCCGATCGGAGCACCTCCCGGCGTCGACCCCAAGCCGCTCAAGGGCATGCCCCCGTTCTCCGGCCCGCAGGGCCCGTTCGCCGGGATCGCCGCGGGACCCGATGGCACGCTGTACGTCTCGGCCGACGGCGAGGGCAGCGTGTTGACGCTGCGCCGCACGTGAGCACCGACGTCGGCACCTCCGCCGACCACCGCTACCTGCAGGTGGCGCGCGCGCTGCGCAAGGACATCGTCGACGGGGTGTACCCGGTCGGCACGCAACTGCCCACCGAGCACGAACTCTGCGAGCGCTTCGAGGTCAGCCGATACACCGTGCGCGAGGCGCTGCGCCGGCTGCGGGACGACAACCTGGTGTCGTCGCGACCGCGCGCAGGCACGATGGTGGTGGCCCGTGCCGCATCCAATTCCTATGCGCAAGAGGTCATGTCGATCAACGACCTGCTGGCGTTCGCCGCCGGTGCGCGGTTCGACATCGAGTCCAACGCGATGGTGACGCTCGACGACGAGCTCGCCGCCCACACCGGCCTGCCCGTCGGCACGCAGTGGCTCGCGGTGTGCGGGACGCGCCAGTCCGAGGACGGCGACGTGCCGGTCTGCCGCACGGAGTACTACGTCCACCGCTCGTTCGCCGCGGTGGGCAGGCTGCTGCAGCGCCACACCGGCCCGATCTTCCCGCTCATCGAGGACCTCTTCGGCGTCAGCGTCGTCGAGGTGCACCAGGAGATCGCAGCCGTGACGGCCTCCGCCCGGTTGGCCGAGCAGTTGCGGGTCGACGTGGACACCGCCGCACTCGAGATGCGCCGTACCTACACGACGTCGGACGGCGAGATCGCCCAGGTGACGGTCAACACGCACCCGTCGTCGCGGTTCCGGTATTCGATGACCATGCGCCGCGTGAAGGGCTGAGGACCGACCATGGGCACCACTCGCAAGACCAAGGACGGACGGTCCATCCGCTGGGACGAGACGCGCGCCGAGCAGGCCAGGGACGCGGGCCTCTGGGTGACGACCACCCTGGGCGACGCCCTGCGCGAGGCGGTCCGCGAGACGCCCGACCGGGTGGTGCTCGTCGACGGCGACGTCCGGCTCACCTGCGCGGACCTCCACCGGCGCGCGAGCGCCCTCGCCGTCGCCATGGTCGGCCGGATGCCGACGGGCAGTGTCGTGTCGTTCATGCTGCCGAACTGGTCCGAGGCCGCCGTGGTCTACCTCGGGGCCACCTTGGCCGGCATGGTGGTCAACCCGATCCTGCCGTCGCTGCGCGACCACGAGTTGCGCTTCATCCTCGGCGACGCCGACACCCGGATGATCTTCGTGCCGGAGACGTTCCGCGGGTACGACTACGCGGCGATGCTGACCCGAGTGGTGGATGAGATCGACACGCCGCCGGTGGTCGTCGTGGTGCGGGGCGACGCCGGGCCGCACGTCTCCTACGACTCGCTGCTGACCGCCGACGCCGCCGATCCCGCCGTCCCGGTCGATCCCGACGCGGTGCGGATGATCATGTACACGTCGGGCACCACCGGACGTCCGAAGGGCGTTCTGCACACGCACAATTCGATTCATGCGCTGATCTCGCAGATCCGCGAGCACTGGCTCGTCGAGCCCGGCAGCCGCTTCCTGGTGCCGTCGCCGATCGCCCACATCGGCGGGTCGATCTACGCGTTCGAGTGCCCGCTGCTCGTGGGTGCCACGGCGGTGCTCATGCAGCAGTGGGACCCCGACGCCGCGGTCGCGCTGATGCTGGAGCACGGGTGTACGCACATGGCGGGCGCCACGCCGTTCCTCGAGCAGCTGCTCGCCGCCGCCGAGCGCGCGGACACCCGGCTGCCCGATCTCGCGGTGTTCATCTGCGGGGGCGCCTCGGTGCCGCCGTCGCTGATCCGCAGGGCGACGTCGTACTTCGACCGGGCGAGGGTGTCGCGCGTGTACGGCTCCACCGAGGTGCCCGTGACCACCGTCGGCGCGCTCACCGACCCCGACGCCGCCGCTGGTACCGACGGCCGGCCGGGCATCGCCGACGTGTGGCTGGTGGCCCGCGATCCCGGCGGGATGGGCGGCCAGACCGGCGAGATCTGCGTCCGCGGTCCCCAGATGCTGGTCGGTTACCTGCATCCCGAGGACGAGGCCGACGCGTTCGACGCCGACGGGTACTTCCGCACCGGCGACATCGGCCGGTGGGCCGACGACGCACTGGTGGTCACCGGCCGCGCCAAGGACCTGATCATCCGCAACGGCGAGAACATCTCGCCCAAGGAGGTCGAGGACGTCCTGATCGGCCACCTCGGCATCGCCGAGGTCGCGGTGGTCGGGATGCCCCACGAGCGCACCGGCGAGCAGGCATGCGCGGTGATCGTGCCCGTGGGCAGCGCCGCACCCTGCGTCGAGGACCTCGGCGCCTTCCTGCTGCAGCAGGGGCTCGCGCGGTTCAAGGTCCCCGAGCGGGTGGCGATCTGGGAATCGCTGCCGAAGAACGACGCGGGCAAGGTTCTGAAGCACCGGATACGGGCCGCACTCGGTGGCACGCCGACGGATGGGGAGAGCGAAGTCCAGTGAGTGACACACAGGTCGCCATCGTGACCGGGGCCAGCAGCGGGATCGGCTTCGGGACCGCCGTCAAGCTCGCCGAGGCGGGCATGGCGGTGGTGGGCACCGGCCGTGACGAGGCCCGGTTGGCCGAGTGGTCGGCGGCGGCACGCGAGGCGGGTGCCGATCCGGACCTCGTCACGACCGTGGCCGTCGACCTCACCGCCGACGACGGACCCGCGCGCGTCGTCGACGCCGCCGTCGAACGCTGGGGGCGGATCGACTTCCTGGTCAACAACGCGGGCGTCGGCAGCCCGAAACCGTTGCACGAGACCGACGACGAGTCGCTAGACCAGTTCCTCGGCATCATGCTGCGCGCACCGTTCCGGCTGGCGCGCGACGTCATCCCGCACATGCGCGACGGGTCCGGCATCGTCAACGTCACGTCCACGTTCGCGGTCGTCGGCGGTCTGCGCGGCGGCGCGTACTCGGCCGCCAAGGGCGGCCTGACGGCGCTCTCGTCGCACATCGCCTGCCAGTACGGACCGCAGGGGATCCGGTGCAACGCCGTCGCACCCGGCGTGACGGTCACCCCGATGGTGGAGCACCGTCTCACCGACGAGCGGTTCCGCAAGATCAACACCGAGATGACGCCGTTCCCGCGACTGGGCCGCATCGAGGACATCGCGAGCACCATCGCCTTCCTGTGCTCTCCCGGAGCCGGTTTCATCAACGGCCAGACGATCGTCGTGGACGGCGGCTGGAGTTCGACGAAGTACCTGTCCGACTTCGCCCTGTCGTCGGAATGGGTGGCTCGTTGAACCTGTTCGGCGTCCTCGACCAGACCGCCGCTCGGTACGGCGACCGCGGCGCGGTATTCGTCGGCACCCGGCAGGTGCACACGTGGGCCGAGTTGCGCGATCGCGCACTGCGTCTCGCGGCGTCGCTGCGGGCCGATCTGCCCGCGGGATCGCGGATCGCCGTGGCCAGCGAGAACCGTCCGGAGATCGTGGAGCTGATGTTCGCGGCGTGGGCCGCCGAGTGCGTCGTCGTCCCGATCAACTTCAAGCTGCACGCGCTGGAGATGGCGGACATCCTCGAGGACGCCGGCGCGGCGATCGTGTTCGCGTCGCCGAAGATCGCCGCGTCCCTCGCGCCGGCCACCGGCGTCACCGTGGAGGTGGTCGACGGTGCGGCGTACCGCGGACGGTTGGCCGTCGGACCGCTCGCACCGCCGCGTCACACCGACCCCGCCGAACTGGCCTGGCTGTTCTACACCAGCGGCACCACCGGGCGCTCCAAGGGCGCGATGCTCTCGCACCGCAACCTGCTGGCGATGACGGTGTCGCACCTCGCCGACTTCGACGACCCCGACGCCGATTGCAGCCTGGTCCACGGCGCGCCCATGTCGCACGGCTCCGGTCTCTACATCGCGCCGTACGTCCTGCGCGGCGCACGGCAGGTGGTCCCCGAGTCGGCGGCCTTCGAGCCCGACGAGTTCCTCGACCTCTGCGAGCGGCACCCGGGCGCCAGCAGCTTCCTCGCGCCGACCATGGTGGCGCGTCTGGTCGCTACGGGCCGGGCGTGCCCGGCAAACCTGCGGACGATCGTCTACGGCGGCGGCCCGATGTACGTCGACAGCCTCAAGAAGGCGATGGCCGCGTTCGGCCCGGCCTTCGTCCAGCTGTACGGCCAGGGCGAGGCGCCGATGACCATCACCGGTCTGCGGCGCGCCGACCACGTCGACGCCGACGACGCGACGCTCGGCTCCGTCGGGTATGCGCGCTCCGGGGTGGACGTCGCCGTGGTCGACGACGACGGCTCGCCCGTCGGCGTGGGCGAGATCGGCGAGATCGTCTGTCGCGGGGACGTCGTCATGTCCGGCTACTGGAACAACCCCGATGCGACGGCGGCGACGCTGCGCGGCGGGTGGCTGCGCACCGGCGACATGGGTTCGTTCGACGATCGCGGCTACCTGACACTGCGGGACCGCTCGAAGGACGTGGTGATCAGCGGCGGCAGCAACATCTATCCGCGTGAGGTCGAGGAGGTGCTCATCACCCACCCCGGCGTCGCGGAGGCGTGCGTCGTCGGCGCCCCCGACGAGGACTGGGGCGAGGTGGTGGTGGCGTTCATCGTGGGCGACGTCGAGCCCGCGGACCTCGACGCCCACCTGCTGGCGCGGATCGCCCGCTTCAAGCGGCCCAAGCGCTACGAGTTCGTCGACGAGCTGCCGAAGAACAGTTACGGAAAGATTCTCAAGCGGGCCCTGCGGGAGCAGCTCGCCGGTCGGTAACAATGGCCTCGTGCAGATCGAGGGCAGTGTCACCGTCATCACCGGCGCAGGCTCCGGCATCGGCCGGGCGCTGGCCCGCGAGTTCGCCGCCGCGGGCGCCTCGGTGGTCGTCGGCGACCTCTCGGCGGACGGTGCCGCCGCCACCGTCGAGGCCATCACCACCGACGGCGGCGCGGCCGTGGCGGTGGTGGCGGATGCCGCCGCCACCGACGGCATCGCCCAGCTGATCGACGCGGCGCGCGACGCCTTCGGACCGGTCGACGCCTACGTCGCCAATGCCGGCATCATCGGCGCCTCCGGTCTCGGTGACGACGAGTCCGACTGGGATCTGATCCTCGACGTCAACCTGCGCGCGCACATCCGCGCGGCGAAGGCACTCGTCCCGGAGTGGGAGGCCCGGGGCAGCGGGTACTTCGTCGGCGTCGCGTCGGCGGCAGGGCTGCTCACCCAGGTCGGCGCGGCCGGGTACTCGGTGACCAAGCACGCCGCCGTCGGCTTCGCCGAGTGGCTCTCGATCACGTATGGCGACAAGGGAATCGGCGTGTCGTGCGTGTGCCCGATGGGTGTCGAGACGCCGTTGCTGTCTGGCATCACCGACTCCGCCGACCCGCAGGCCCGGATGGCCGCCGCGGCGGTGCGCAACGCCGGCGAGGTGATGGGCCCCGAGCGCGTCGCGGAGTTGACCGTGGCGGCGGTCCGCGACGGGACGTTCCTGGTGCTGCCGCATCCGGCGGTGCTCGACATGTACCGCCAGAAGGGCGCCGACTACGACCGCTGGCTGTCCGGGATGCGGCGCTACCAGGCGGGCCTCGGGGGCTGACCCTGCGCCGAGTGTGGGCGTTCTGAATGCACCCGCCGAGAACGCCGTCGCACGACCCACACACTCGGCGCGCACGGGTCGAGGACGTCGGGGATCAGCCCGGCATGCCGGTCTGTGCGGTGTTGCGGGGCGGGCCGTCGATGGCGCCGAACAGCGCCTGTTTGAGTCCGTCGGAGTTGAGCAGCACGCCCTGGTTGCCGTAGCTCCACGGGTTGGCGCCGACGTCGGCGACCAGGAACGGCGGCCGCTTGTTGTTCGGCACGATGGGCAGCATCTGGTCCTTGCAGGACGGCCCACTCTTCGCCGCCACCTTGGGCAGGTCCTGCGGGTAGCGGTACCGCTCGACCCCGAGCGTGAAGCCTGCCGTGATGTCGACGCCGGGCTTCGGAGCCGGCACGGTCCTGGCGAACGGAGCGAGGCCCTGGATGCCGCAGCGCAGGTTCTCCTGGTATTGGCTCGCCGTCGACAGCGTCGGCACCAGCATCCGCAGCAGATCGGTCAGCGGCTGGCGGCTCTCCCCCACGACGTCGTTGCCCACGTCGGCCAAACCGATGGCGCTCAACAGGAATCCGTCGAGGTTCTGCTCCTGATCGACCACCGTCTCGCTGATCCGGGTGGTGCTGTCGAGCACGTTCAGCAGCTCGGGCGCGGTGTCGGCGTAGCCGCTGATCGCCACCGGCACCACCTCGAGATCTCGGTTGATGTTGCCCAGGCTGGGATTGAGCTCGTCGAGCAACTGGGAGAAGTCGCTGACTGTCTGGCCCAGTTTCTCGCCGCGGCCCTTCAGCGCCCCCGACAGCGCACCCAGGGTCTCGTTGAGCTTCACCGGATCGACGGCCTTCAGCACCGACGTCAACTGCTGGAACAGGGTGTTGGTCTCCACCGTCACCCGCTGGGCGTCGAGCTGCTGGCCCTTCACCAACGGCGTCGACGACGGGGCCGCCGGCGCCACCAGCTCCACCGACTTCGCCCCGAACACCGTCGAGGACGAGATGTCCACGGTCACGTTGCCCGGAATGTCGCTCAGCTGTTCGGGATCCATCGCCAGGTGCAGGACCGCCGTGCCGTCGGACCGGGTCTCGATCGACTCCACCTGACCGACCTGCACGCCCCGCATCTTCACCTTCGCCTCGGGGTTCATCACCAGACCGGCGCGGTCGGCGACCACCGTCACCGGAACCGTCGTCCCGAAGCCACCTCGAAACAGTCCGATCGCGACCGCCACCACGGTCACCAACGCCAGCACCGTTGCCAGACCGGCGAGCGGCCGGATCACGCAGCCCCCCAGTAGAAGCCGAGAAGGAGGGCGAAGATCGCGACGGTCCAGGTGCCCGTGCACGCCTGCAACCATCGCGGCGCCGATCGCACCTCCATGAAATGCCAGATCACCAGATGCGCCTTGACCGCGGCGATCGCCAACACGACGACGGTGAGCACGGGGTTGACCACGTGCTCGGACCCGCCGCCTCGAGCGGTCAGCCACGATGCGGCGGTGATCACCACGAGCACCGCCCACACGATCGTCGGCCGACAGCGGACGTAGGTGGACACCGAGATCACCTCATCACGTAGAGGAGCGCGAACAGGACGAGCCACAGGACGTCGACCATGTGCCAGTACGTGGCCGCCGTCTCGACGAAGGAGGTCTTCGGGGTGGCCGACGTCCGCAGGTGCCGGACGACGAAGGAGAGGATGACGAGGCCCAGGAGCACGTGGCACAGGTGCAGGCCCGTCATCACGAAGTAGAACGTGAAGAACAGATTCGTACCCGGGGTCACACCGGCGACGATCTCCGGGACGTATTCGAACGCCTTGAGCATCGGGAAGGCGGCGCCACACGCCAGAGCGGCGACGACGAGACGCAAGGCATCTGCGGTCCTGCCGGCGCGAACGGCCGTCACGCCGAGGGCGACCAGGAGCGAGCTGGTGAGCAGCACGAGCGTGTTGACCACCCCGATGTCGAGGTTCAGCCGTGCCTGACTCCGAAGGAAGAGGTCGGTGTCCTGTCCGCGGTAGTACACGTACGCCACGAAGTAGACGCCGAAGATGATCAGGTCGCCGATGACGAAGAACCACATGCTCGTCTCACCGGGGACGTGGTCACGGATGCCGGCCCGTCGATCCGCCCGAACGTCCTCGGTGGCAGCGTCCGCCGCGAGCCCGGTCACGGTCGCACCGCCGATCCTTCGACGGGCCGATGGTTCTCGAGTTCGTCGTCGGGCTGGTTCCTGATGGACCGGAAGATGCAGACGTAGACGATCACCTGCCACGATCCATAGAGCGCGATCGCGAACCAGAAGGTCAGCAGCCCGTCCCAGGCGAACGGGCCCGTCTTCGAGATCCAGACGGGTGCGGCCATGAGTTCGGTGACGTACTGCCAGACGGTGTAGTAGCCAAGCCATTTCGGCAGGACGCCGTTGTCGTCGAGGATGATGGCGAGCCCGAAGGCCATCCACATCACGCAGAAGCACCCGAGCGAGCCGATGAACGCCAGATACCCGAAGTCGTAGAGCATCGCGAGCGTCGAGGCGCTGTATCCGGGCCGGAATGCGCCGAGGCCGAAACAGAACATCGGGAACAACATGCCCACGATCGCGCCGGTGATGGCGCCGACCATGATCGAGTACCGAAGAACGGGGCTCACCGACATCCGTTTGACGTGAATGAGATAGACGGCGTTCGACAGCGGCGCCAAGCCGAAGGTGAGCACGAGGAGCGCGCACGCGATCAGGAGGTCGCGCGAGTGCATGAAGTCGAGGATCTGCCAGGAGGAGGCGTTCGGCGACCGCGGCGGCATCATCCCACTCAACGGAATGAACACGATTCCGAAGACGGTGAAGAAGAACGGAACCGTCCAGAAGGCGATCCACTGATCGAGTTTGCGGTTCCTGCGTGTCGGCTCGGGATCCGCGGCCGATGGGGCCGTGACGAGGCCCTCGCTCACGCCAGGGCCGCCGGCTCGTCGCCCTGGCGGTCGACCACGCGCAGGAGCACCAGGAAGGTCACCACCAGATAGCTCGCCAGCACGACCATCCGCAGGGTGAAGGACACGCCGCCGTCCCACGCGAGGGGCCCGGAAGTGACCAGGATCGAGAAGGCGCTCGGAATCAGCAGGACGGCGGTGACTACGTTGAAGTGCGCATACCAGCGCGGAAAGACGGGATCCGGCCGCTCGTCGAGGTAGGCGCTGACGGCGAGGCACAGGTTCTGCACGACGATGGTGCCGACCGGAGCGACGAAGAAGAACCAGGCCATGTCATTGAGCAGACTGATGAGTTCCGGATCTCGATCGGGCCTGAACGCGGCGACACCCCAGCAGTAGTCGGCGAGGATGAACGCGGTGGTGCCGACACCGACGCACATGACGTAGGCGTAGGTGAAGACGCTGCTCGACGTGCGGATGCGGGACATCTGCACCGCCGCGACGGCGAACAAGGGGACCAGCGATCCGGCCAGCAGGTTGGCCAGGACGACCACGCCCAGGATTCCCGTGTTGTGCTCCGCGAAGAACGCTGCGACCTCGACCGGGGTCATACTCGGCGACAGCGGCGGTGTGAACACCGGGAACACGACGTAGCCGAGGGCCAACAGCGCCATGGCGGGCGGCGCGGTCCACAGCAGGATCCGCTGCCCCCTGGTGCGCATCGGCGTCGACCGGTCCTGCTGGGTCACCCCCATCTGCCGCCTCCCTCTCGTGGTCGCCATCGCGCCGTCGTCGACGCCGTCTAGGTCTAACACTTTCACTGACAGATGACAATGAATCGGCCAACCAGTCTCTGGCGGAGCACGCGGGATTGCTTGAAACGAGTCTGTGGAACCAAGTTCGGAGTCGTCATGCAGCAGGTGATGCGGCGCGTCGCTGCTCACTCGATGACATCTGACAGCCGAATCGGCAGATGAGGCACAATGAGACGGTGCGAGAGAAAGCCCAGGGACGGGAGGCGCAGCGGCTTCGTACCCGCGCCCGCGTCCTGGACGCGGCGGTCGTGGAGTTCCAGCGGACCGGATCCCATTCGGCCGACATCAATGCGATCGTCGAGGCGGCGGGCGTCTCCCGCAGCACCTTCTACTTCCACTTCCCGACGAAGGAGCACGTGCTCCTGGAACTGCTGCGGATCGACGAGGCCCGGCTCGCGGCGGAACTCAGCGGCTTCCTCGATCGTCGCCGTGACCTGCCGGCCGTGCTGCACGAGATCGTCACGCTCGTCCTCGCACTCGAGGAGCGCTGGGGTGCAACGCTGTTTCGCGACGTCGTCGGACTCTTCCTCTCCCCCAACCGGCCCGAAGAGGAGCAGTGGGCCCAACATCCGACGTTCGTGCTCCTGGCCGCGGAGATCGAACGTGCGCGGCACCGCGGCGAACTCTATGACGACGTCGACTGCTACGAGGGCGCGGCGTTCTTCCTCGTCGGCCTCTACGCCCTGCTCACCTCGTATCGGGACATCGGCCCGGAACGAGAATCACTCCTGCGGAAGTTCGTCGCGAGCACCGTGCGCAGCTTGCACCCGCCGAGCAGCGGTGCACGCTAGCGCCGTCGCACCGACAACCGGAAACCCCTGGGCATCATGGTGAGTCGCTCGGTGATGGCCAACTCGTAGTCCGGATCGGCGATCAAGTCATACCGGCGCACCAGGCTCCCGAGGACGAGGACGGCCTCGTGCAACGCGAATTGCCGTCCTATGCACGATCGTGCGCCCGTACCGAACGGCTTGTACAGCCCGGCGGGACGGGCGCGCACCTGGTCGGGCGCGAACCTGTCCGGATCGAACCGGTCCGGGTCGGCGCCCCAGCGCGGGTCGCGGTGCAGAGTGGAGGTCAGTGCCAGCGCCCAGTCCCCTCGGCGCATCGGGTAGACCCCGGCGAGCATCGTGTCCTCGCGCGCCGCGCGGTAGTACCCCGGCACGGTGGGCTGCAGCCGCAGCGACTCGTCCAAGACGCGGCGCACGTAGCGGAGTTTGGCCACCTGCTCGAACTGCGGTTCGGCCGTACCCCACACCTCGTCGACCTCCGCGCGGGCGCGGGCGAACGCCTCGGGTTCGCGCGACAGGTGGTACAGCGCGAAAGACAGTGCACCCGAGGTGGTTTCGTGGCCCGCCACCAGGAAGTTGATCAGCTGGTAGCGGACGTTGGCGACGTCGAGGTCGGAGTCGAGCATGAGGTCGAGCAGGTCGTCGGGAGCCTCGCGGCCACGGGCCCGGTCGGCGCGCCGGGCGGCGATGACGTCGTCGGCGACGGCTGCCATGGCCTCGGCGTGCTTACGTACCCGGCGCTCGACCAGGTCGGCCAGCGCTGCCGGCAGGAAGCTCGCGCGCAGGGCGCCGAGGCGGTCCGCGCCCTTGAGACCCGCGACCATGTGGGTCACGAAGGGATGCGTCGTCGACGTCGACGCGTCGTCCAGCACGCCGAACGAATAGCCCGCCGCACACCTCCCGATCGTCTCCAGTGTCACGTTGGTGGTGTCGACCGATACGTCGACGCTGGTGCTCGCGTCCCACCGCGCGATCATCCGGCCGGTGATCTCGACCATGGTCGCGTGGTAGCGCCGCATGGCCGCCTGACTGAACGCCGGCATCAGAAGGTCATGCGCAGCTTGCCAATTGGGCTCGTGGTTGTACGCCGTGAACAGACCGTCACCGCCGATGACCCGCAGCGCCTCCATGTCGGGTCCGAGGTGCTTGCAGAACCGTGCCTCGTCGTTGAGGTCCATGACGTAGTCGGCGCCGGCGGCGACCACGTAGCGCGAGCCGAGCACCCGCATCTCGTAGAGCGGGCCCAGTTCTGCCGCGAGTGCGGCGGCCGACTGGGACGGGGTGTCCATGTCGAAGGCCAGGACGTCGCCGAGGATGGGCACCCTGCGCCGCGGATGGGGCAGCTTCGACGTCCGGCGTGGGGCCGCCGTGGAGTCGGTCAGCGTCGTCATGTGACCAGGATCCGCCGCTATTACACATGTGTCAACTAGCGCGGCCCAGCGGTGATCACTCGATCGGCGGCGCACCGGTCGCCGCGAGCGACGACTCCCATAGTCGAGCCGCCGATTCGGGATCAGTGGCGTAGGCACGGACACCGCCCTCGTCGACCGGCACGGAGGGCTCGGCGACCATGGCGATGTCGCAGTCCTCCAGATAGCGACCGCCGTGTCCGTCGAGCAGATCCGACGTGGCAGCCCACAGCCCGGTGGCGGCGCCCTGGGCAGTGCGCTTGAAGTCGGCCCCGACCACGGTGCCCTGCTCGTCGACCCACCCGCGCTCGACTTGCTCGCGGCGGGACATCTCGCGTTGGAGGCCGGTGATGATCTTGCCGGGGTGCAGGGAGAAGGCCCGGACACCACTGGTCGCTCCGAGGACGTCGAGGTGCACCGCGAACAACGCGTTGGCGGTCTTGGCCTGACCGTAGGCCAGCCACTTGTCGTAGCCGGTACGGAAGTGCGGATCATGCCAGCGGATGTCGGACAGCGCATGTCCCGCTGACGAATTGACCACCACACGTGCACCGCCCGCCGCGGCGAGGAGCGGATACAGCTCGCACACCAGCGCGAAGTGGCCGAGGTGATTGACCGCGAACTGCCACTCCCAGCCAGGGTCGACACGGCGCTCCGGAGTCGCCATCACCCCGGCGATCGCCATGACGAGGTCCAGCGTGCCGCCGACGTCCTTGATCTGCGCAACCGCTGCCCTGACGCTGCCGAGGTTCGCGAGGTCCATGCCGATGACGTCGCAACCATCGACGTGCCGCAGGGCGAAGCGCGCGACGTCGGGGCGGCGGGCCGGCACGATGACCCGTGCGCCCGCGGCCACGAGACTGCGGGTCGTCTCCAGACCGAGTCCGGAGTACCCGCCCGTCACCACCGCCGTGGCGCCGGCGAGGTCGACGTCGGCCATCACCTCGTCGGCGGTGCTGGTGGCGGAGAACCGTGGATCCAGTGGTGTCCGATTGCTGATCATGGCGGTGACGGTAGGACCTAGAGCGAGGTCTAGATCAAGTCGACAGAATGGTCACCATGACTGATGACTCGGGTGCCGGTGGCATCGGCATCGGCGCCGTCGCAGCGCAGACGGGACTGAGTGTGCATGCGCTGCGGTTCTACGAGCGCGAGGGGCTCCTGGTCGGACCGGTACGACGGACCGCGGGTGGCCGACGGCAATACACCCCGGTCGACGTCGAGTGGTTGTCGATCTGCGTGAAGCTCCGGGAGTCGGCGATGCCGCTGGCGGATCTCAAGCGGTTCGCCGAACTGGTGCGTGAGGGTCCGGGCAACGAACCCGAGAGGCTCGAACTCCTCGACGTGCACCGGCGGCGCGTGGAGACTCGGATTCAGGCTCTGCAGGAGTGTCACTCGGTGATTTCGTGGAAGGTCGGCGTGTACTCCGAGCACGTGACGCGCGGAGCCGCCGGCGGTCTGTGGGATCCGACGGGCTGACCGTCACCGGCCCCGGGCCGTCGACGGTCAGTGCCGCTGTTCCCGCACCGGGGGCGCCTGACCCGCCGGCGGTGGGCCCGGGAACCACTCCTCGGGCTCGGGCCACACGAATCCCGGTGGGATCGAATACGTCTCGAACGTCGTGCCGGTGGCGGACTCGGTGTCGAAGAACGCGAACGCGTTGGCGTCCATGAACCGACCCGACTGCACCAGCGGGAAGCCCCGGCGCTCGAAGTCGCCCGTCCGCTGGGCCCATGGCACCTCGTCGCAGTCGAAGGCGACGTGCTGGATTCCCTCGCCACGGGTGTCGAGGAACTCCTGGAAGATCGAGGGGCCGTACAGCGGTTGCATGATCTCGACGGCCAGGTCGCCGACGTCGGCGAAGCAGACCTTGATGGCGTAGTCCGCGTCCTCGCCCCGGTAGGTGCGTCCGGTGACGGTGGCCGAGTCGAACGTGTACACCCGCCACGGTCCGATTCCGAGTCGCACCAGGCCCTCCATCGTCCGACGGTGGTCGGCGGTGACGAAGCAGATCTCGATCAGCTTGCCGAGAAAGCCGTTGGACAGCGTGGTGGCGCTGAACACCGTGGGCAGGGAGGTTTCGTCGTTCACGACCGTGCCGCCCGTCGGGTCAGCAGGAAGTACAGGCCACCGGCGACCAGACTGCCGGAGAGCCAAGAGAAGTCGGTGTTGCCGAGCGCCCGCGCCAGCGGACCCTGCATGGCGGGCACCAGTCCGTACTGCCACGACCAGGCGGCGAGCAGACCCGCTGCCAGACTGACCAATCCGTGGACGTTGAACGCACGCCCGGGCGCCGCCCCGCCGCCCGGATACAGCGTGGCGACGTCGAGCGCGCCGCGCCGAACCGCGAAGTAGTCGACGAGCACGATCGCCGCCCACGGGCTGATCCACACCAGGATCGACACCATCCACTGGTCGAAGGCGTGGGCGAAGCTGTCGGCGTTCACGAAGACGGACAGCACACCCGCCGCCACCAGGCCCGCGACCGCGGTCACCTTCCAGCGGGCCGCCCGCACGCCGATCGACAGCGCGGCCAGCGAGCAGGAGTACAGGTTCAGGATGTTGGTGGCGATCGGACCGTGCACCAGGAGCAGCAGCACCGGGACCGCCATGACGCCGAAGGTGCTCACCACCAGGGTCGACGGGTCACTACCCGCTCCTGCGCTGGCGAGACACGCCCCCAGGGCGGCGAGCCAGACCGTCGGGACGTACATGCCCAGCGACGACGACCAGAACACCGCCCGGGTGGACGCGGTGACCCGGACGAACCGGCTGTAGTCCGACGCGTAGGGAATCCACGTCAGACCCCAGCCGATGCCGATGGCCGTCAGGAGCTGGGTTACCGCCGTCACCTTGTCGCTGCCGTCCATCGGGACCCCGGTCAGGGTCCAGTTCACGTCGGTGGTCGCGATGGCCGTCACGGTCATGACCGCCATCACCACGACGGTCGCCGGCACGGTGTACTTCTCGAAACTCCGGATGGCGTAGAACCCGTAGAGGGCCAGGCCGAGCTGAATCGCCATGATGCCGCCGGCGACCGCGACCTCCAGCCACACGCCGCCCGTCACGCCGAGTTCCGCCAGCATCGCGAGTGCGAGGTCGAGGACCACCCAGGTGTTGACCCCCACCCAGCCCACCGTCAGGGCGAGCTGTACGACACCCGGCACGATGGCGCCCTTGGTCCCGAACGGCGCACGGCCCAGGACCATCTGGTTGACGGCCGTGCGATGGCCGATGACGTTGAAGACGCCGAACACGGCGCACCCCACGAGGTTGCCGAACACCACCACCAGCAGCGTCTCCGTCAGGCTGAGGCCCAGGGTGATGCCGAGCGCCCCCAGCACCCAGTTGATGGGGGCGATGTTGGCACCCGCCCAGATCCAGAACAACTCCCACGGCGAACAGTCGCGACTGTCGTCGGGGATCGGATCGATCCCGTGGGCGTCGAAGGGCACCGCGGCATCGGCGGTCGGGGCGTTCGTGATCGGTACGTCGAGCGGACTGGTCGACATCGTGTGCTCCTGTCGTTGCGGGCATCCTGATCGAAACACCGGCGGAGCCACTCGGTGAATGGAGAAACGTCCACCATCGCCGTCGTTGACTGGATGATGAGACACGTGCTCACGCTTCGCGCCCTGCTCGACGACGCCACGCTGGAACTCGACCTCCTGGTGCCGGGCGCGCCGGGCGACACCGATCGGGAGGTGTTGTGGCTGCACAACACGGAACTGCCCGACCCCTCGCCCTACATCCGCGTCACCGAACTGGTGCTCACCAACGGATTGTGGCGCGACGCCGCCGATGCCACCGGGTTCGTGACGGCGTTGCAGCGCGCACGCGCCTCCGGCCTCGTGTTCGGACTCACCGACACGACGCCGACCGTTCCCGGCGACCTCGTCGACGCCTGCACCGCGGCAGGGCTCCCGCTGGCATCGGTGTCGATCGCCGTGCCCTTCACGGCGATCACCGAGGCGGCGTCCCGCATCCAGGGCGCCGCTCGCCACGAGGCGCTCGCCGGCCTGGTGCGTCGCGGGAATGCGCTGGCGACGGCGATCTCGCGAGGCGGAGGCGCCCAGGGCGTGCTCGACGTGCTCCGCCGCGACCACGACCTGCCGCTGGTGGTGGTGGACAGGACGGGTCGACGGTTGGCGGGCGCTCCCCCGTCCGGCGACTTCGACCACTCTGCGGCCACGGCTCTCGCGCGCAGGCCACCGCCGCTCGAAGTCGACCTGCCCGACGGTGGCCGGGCGTCGGTGTTCCTGGTCGAAGGGGCGATGGGCGAGGTGGACGCCGGGGTCTTCTGCCTGCGACCTCTGGAAGACCTCACCCCCGAGGAGCAGGCTGCGATCGACCAGGCGGCGCGGTTCCTCAGTCTGGAGGTCACCAAACAGCAGGCGCTGCAGGCGATCGAGTCGCGGTTCTCCAGCGAGCTACTGGAGATGATCCTGTCGGGCGCGGCCCGGGCCGGCGAGGTCCAGGACCGGTTGCGGGCGTTCGGCATCGATCCGGCCGCCCAGCTCGCTGTGATCACCCTCGTCGTCGGCGACGGTCCACGACGACCCGCCGGATCGACCGACGAGGTCGAGGACTTCTTCACTCGTCGAGGCGTCCCGGCAGTGGTCGTGGCGGGCAGCCAGGACACCGTCGTCGTCCTGCCGTGGCGTGGCGACGTCCCCGCGGTCGTGGCCCTCGCCGAGGAACTCGTGACCACCATGGCCACCCGCTTCCCCGACGACCGAGCGGTGGCCGGGATCGGTTCCCTGGCAGCCGACTTCGCGGCGCTGCGGGAGCCGCTGATCGGGTCGCGGGAGGTGTGCCAGGTGCTGCGACGGCGCAGCGCCGGTGCACGGGTGGGTACGTCCGCCGACGTCGGAACGCACCGGATGCTGCTCGGTTTGCACGACCGAACGGTGTTGCGCCGCTTCGCCGATGACGTCCTGCGGCCGCTGCGCGGCCACGACGAGCAGCACGGGACGGAACTCGAACGCACGTTGCGGACGTTCCTCGGCAACGACGGTCAGTGGTCGACCACGGCGGGTGCGCTCTACGTCCACGTGAATACGTTGCGCAACCGCGTCGCCAAGATCGGCGAACTCACCGGCCGGGACGTCAATCGCCTCGAGGACCGCGTCGACCTCTTTCTCGCGCTGGAGGCCGACGCCCTGAGCTGAGGATCACCGCGGGTACACCTCCTCCGACACCGGGGGCGGGGTGAGGGTCCTGGGCGCGATCTCGGGGTCGGCGCACACGGCGTCGGCGACGTCGCGACACCGCTCGAAGGTGACGTCGCCCGACTCCAGCGCGTACTCGATCAGCCCCCGCAGCGCCAGGAGCCGTCCCGGCCGGCCCGACAGGAACGGGTGCACGCACAGGTTGAACAGACATCGATAGCGGCGCATGCCGTCGAGTTCGGCCCGCCACGTCTCCGCCACCTTGACCGGCGACTCGATCACCGAACCCACGTGCGGCTCGGGCAGATAGGCGTACTGCTCCCAGTCGTCGAGCGACCAGTGGACCGGCAGCTCGACCACCGGCTCCGAGGCGGTGGTGATGCGGTAGGGACGGTCGTCGCCCATCAGCGACGAGTCGTAGGCGAGCCCGTACTCGGCGATCAGGTCCGGGGTCTGCCAGCTCGCACCCCAGAGCGCCGCGCGGTGGCCGCGGATCTCGATGCGCTGATGGGCGAAGACGTCGAGTGCCCGTTCGAAGTCGGTGCGCTCCTCGGCCGCCGACATCGTGACGGGTGATCGATGCGCGTACGAGTGGTGTGCCACCTCGTGCCCGCGGTCGACGATCGACGCCGCCAGGCCGACCCGGTGTTCGGCGACCCAGCCGGGGATGAAGAAGGTGGCGGGCACACCCAGGTCGTCGAGCATGTCCAGGATGCGCGGCACTCCCACGTCGGGGCCGTAGGACTGGTGCGACATCGTCATCATGTGATCCGCGTAGCGGCCGCCCGCAGCGAGAATCGGCGTCTCGGCGTCCACGTCGAAGGTCAACGTCGCGACGGCGGCGGCGCCGCCGTGCCACGGTGCGGTCACCGGCGTGCTCTCGGATGTCATCGGACGCTGCGCGCGGTCGACCACGAGCGTGTGTTGGCGATGGTGGCCATCGGCTGGATCATCGCGTGGTCGAAGGGGGTCAGCTCGGTACCCGAGGCGAGCCGCTCGGGCAGGTCCGGATTGGCGAGCGCGCCGCGTGCGACGGACAGCAGGTCGGCGTGCCCGCCGTCGAGGACGTCGGCCGCCTGCCGCGGGTCGTGCATCCCACCGTTGGCCATCACCGGTACGCCGCCGACCTCCCGGGCCAGCGCCGTGATGGTGCGGCCGTCCGACAGGCGCGCGGTGTCGATGAAGTCGCGACCCTCGCTGGCGACGTGCAGGTAGTCGACGCCGGCTCGAGCGAGCGCGGCGAAGACGACCTCGGCGTCGGCGGCGCCGCCCGGCCAGCGGTAGGCGAAGTCGTTGACCTTGGTCTGCGACGACCGCACCCCGATCGGCACGTCGGCGCCGACGCGATCGCGGATGGCGGCGACGACCTCCGCCGTCAGCCGGATGCGGTCGGCCACGTCACCGCCGTGGGCGTCGACGCGGTGATTGGTGTAGACGGTGAGGAACTGGTCCAGCAGGTAGCCGTTGGCGGCGTGGACTTCCACGCCGTCGAAGCCCGCGGCGACGGCCCGTGCGGCGGCGTCGGCGAAACCGGCGGTGACGCTGCGGATGTCGTCGTCATCCATGGCCCGTGGGGTGGGCCAGTGATCGTGGCCGCCGTATTCACCGAGCGGCCGTCCGAGCGGTGGTATTGCCGACGGTGCGATGGTTCCGACGCCGTAGGAGTTGCCCTGGGACAGCGCGCCGGCGTGCATCAGCTGGGCGATGAGCGGCACGCCGTGGGCGTGCACGGCATCGGTGACGGCGCGCCACGCCTCGACGTGCGCCTCGGTCGCCAGGCCGGGCTGGTTCGGGTAGCCCTGACTGTGCGTGGTGTCGGTGTAGATGCCCTCGGTGATGATCATGCCGAATCCACCGCGCGCGAATTCGGCGTAGTAGTCGGCCATCTCGGCGGTCGCCATGCCGTCCGGCGTCGCCGAGACACGGGTCATCGGGGCGACGGCCAACCGGTTTCGCAGCGCCAGGGCGCCGATGCGGTGGGGACTCAGGGCGGGGTGTGCGTACTGCATGGTGTTCTCCTGGTGGGGTTGCTAGGTACGGGGTGCGAGGAGTTCGACGGCGAGGGAGGTGGGTCGGTCGCCGTTGATGGGGTTGAGGTCCATCGGGCAGGCCGAGACGGCGACCACGCAGTCCATGTCTGCGGAGAAGGTCACTGCGTCGCCGGGTCGGCTCGGCGCGGGGAGCCAACTCAACCGGCCGTCATCGCTGACCGGGATGTTCATGAAGACGTTGACCGGTTGCGGGACGAC
Organism: Mycobacterium sp. PTI7; assembly: GCF_056679845.1. Lineage (NCBI taxonomy): Bacteria > Bacillati > Actinomycetota > Actinomycetes > Mycobacteriales > Mycobacteriaceae > Mycobacterium > Mycobacterium sp. PTI7. Next base: position 423,857 of record NZ_CM155252.1, on the reverse strand, counting down.
CTGCGCGGCCATGCCCATTCGCGCCAGGGCGATTCGCAGGTTGTCCGCGCACGAGGCGTGGCCGGCCGCCCCGAGCGCGTCGTAGCGGGCGGGGTCGCAGGCGGCGATGAGCATGTCGTGCGCGCCCGGTGATGTGTCGGCGGCCAGGGTGAGGATCGGCCGCCGTCGGTTGGTCAGGAAGGGCTCCCCGATGTGCGGGAACAGTCTCTCCACCGAGGTTCGGGTGTGCGCGGCGGACAGGTACTCGTCGGGGTCGGTCGCCGCGAACGCGAACAGGTCGCCGACCTGGCCGCCCTCGAGGTCCACCAACCGGAATCGGTGACCCGCGGGGACGCGAAGTGCCAGGCCTCGGCCTGCGGGGATCACCGTGGTCGTGGTGTCGTGCGTCAACTCCATGTCCACAGTCAACGCCGCGGCCGCGTCGACTGATCATGTCGTTTCGCTCAGTGGTCACGGCGTCGGGATGTGCGATCCTCCATGGCCCGCACGGGTCCAGGTGAATAGCCTCGGTGCGATGAAGGCGCTCGACGGCACGGCCCGCGATGCGTGCGAACGTGCCCTCGCCCGCACCGCGGACACCGCGGCGCGGGCGACGATGATCACCGTCACCGACGAGCGGGCCCGGCGGGAAGCCGACCACAGTGACCGCCGACGGCGTGACGATTCACTGTTCGGTCCGCTCGACGGCGTTACGGTCGCGTGGAAGGACCTGTTCGACGTCTCGGACACGGTCACCACGTGCGGCTCGGCCTCGCTCGCCGACCGTCCACCCGCCCGGGCCGACGACACGTTGGTGCGACGGTGCGCTGCGCTCGGCATGGTGACCGTAGGCAAGACGAACCTCAGCGAGTTCGCGTTCTCGGGGCTCGGACTCAACCGGCACTTCGGCACGCCGGTCAACCCCGTCGATCCTGCCCGGGTGCCGGGCGGCTCCTCGTCGGGATCGGCCGTCGCCGTCGCGACCGGCATCGCGTCCTTCGCACTCGGGACCGACACCTCCGGATCGGTGCGCGTGCCCGCCGCGTTCAGTGGCTGCGTGGGGTATCGCGCCAGCCATCACCGATACGGGCGCAACGACTTCCGTGCGCTGTCGCCGACCCTCGACAGCGTCGGCCTGCTCGCGCGGTCGGTGGAGGACGTACGGTTGCTGGACCGGCTACTGGCCGAATCCGGCGGTGCGGCAGTCCCGGCCGTTCGTCGAGCCGTCGTTCCGTCGGGCGAATGGCTCGAGGACTGCACCCCTGGGATACGGGCATCGTTCGAGGCCGCCGTCGACGCGCTCCGCGTCGAGGGCGTCGAGATCGGCGTCCGACGCATCGATGCGATGGAGCGCGCGCAACACCTGATGGACGTCCACGGCACCATCGTCGGCGCCGAGGCGTACGCGGCTTACGGCGCGCTGCCGCTGGGTTCGGACGTCGAGCCCGCGACCGTCCGGCGTCTGGCGAGCAACGCCGACGCGCCACGGGCCGTCGCTCCGGTGCGCACCGCCATGGGCGCGCTGCGGGAGCACTTCGCCGCCGAGTTGGCCGGGGCCGTACTGCTGTGCCCGACTGTTCGTCACGAGCCACCACGCATCGACGACCTTCGGAGTGACGCGGCCTATGACGCGATCAACGCCAGCACGCTGCGTACCACGATGGTGTTGAGTTACCTGGGCGCCTGCGGGGTCTCACTTCCGATGCCGGGAGGCGGCGGGATGCTGGTGTCGGCGCCGGAGGGCGACGACGAGGCGGTGCTGGCGTTCGCCGCGGTGACCGAGCGGCTCACCACGTAAGCGGGAACTCGCGAATCGCGTTGGCCGATCTACGCATTCGAGATCACGCATGCGCCCTCAGACGAACGGGTAGGGGCCGTCGAAGGTGCCGATCTGGCTGGTGTGACTCACCAGACCGTGCCGCTCGTCCCACAGGTGCAGCATGCAACCCCGCGGTGCGGCGTGGCTGGAAGGCGGGGCGGATGCGACTAGCCGCAGGTCGATCGCCGTCGCGGTGCTGGGACAGGAGCAGACGACGGTGTTAGCCCATCGGGTCACCATCGACCGGTGCACGTGCCCGCACAGGACGATCTCGACGTTGGTCGCGCGCTCGACGACGGCACGCAGCTGGGCGCCCTCGACGTACCGGTACTGGTCCATGACGTCGATGCCGCTCGTGAACGGCGGGTGGTGGAGCACGAGCAGCGTGGGCTTGACCCTGTTCGACGCCAACGTGTCGGCGAGCCAGGCCAGCCCGTCTGCATCGATGTGTCCGTGGTGGCTGCCCGGAACCGTGGAGTCCAGTCCGATGATGCGCACCGGATGGTCGTCCACGCAGTAGTGCAGCGGCCCGCGTCGCGGGAGGTACCGGTGATCGGCGAACGCGGTCCTGAGGTTCTCCCGGTCGTCATGGTTGCCGGGGATCACCAGGAGCGGAATGCTCAACCGCGACAACATGTCCCGAAGATGTTCATACTCCTCCGGCAGACCTTCGTCGACGAGGTCTCCGCTGATCAAGACGAGGTCCGGCCTGCGGTCCATCGCGTGCACGTGATCGATCGCGTCCTCCAGGCCTTGGTTCGAGTCCACCACGCCCTGATACAGCACTCCGGGCGGGCGGACGTGCAGGTCCGACAGTTGCGCGATCAGCATCGGGCAACCCTCACACGACCGTCGTCAGCGCGCCACACGATGCCGATCAGCGCCACTGGCGACGAATTGCACGCCCATGCGTAAAGGCACGCGTATCGGTGTTCATCGAAAGCCTGGGCCGTGCGAAAGGCTCTGCGCCCTCAGGACTTCAACTCCACCTCGACGAAGACCGCCGTGGTGGCCGAGGAACTCGCGACGTCGTGACGGGTTCCCGCGCTGCCACGGTACGGCGACCCGGCGCGCTGGGTCATCTCCCGTGACGACCCGTCGGCGTCGGTCACCGTGAAGGTTCCCCCGGTCACCGGGACGACGACGTAGTCGTACTCGTGCACGTGCGGGCCGGTGGCGTCGCCGGCCCGCTCGAAGGACCAGGTGGTGACGCGAACGTCCGTGTCGTCGATCTCGACCTGCGCGCGAGCTGTGGTCATGCCTCGGTCCTCCCGTCGTCGACGGCCCCGTCGGTCGTCGATGTGTGCCACCGTGCTGGGTCAACAACAACAGATCCCGAACCGCCACGGCTGGGTAGCCGATCGACTATCTTGTCGAACGTGTCGACTCGATCATCATCCCAGCGGTGGCTACGTGGACTGACGCTCGCCGCAGGCGTCGGCGCTGCCGTGGTCGTGGGCGGTCAGTGTCCCGTGGCGGCCGCCGAACCGTCGTCCGCGTCCGATGGCGGATCGTCGTCGTCCGACGGCGCGTCATCCCGATCCGATTCCAATACGTCCTCGTCGGCGACCGGCGAGACGTCCGCGTCGTCCGGTACCGACTCGTCGGCGCCCGAGTCGCCCACCAAGGTCACCAAGGTCGACAGCGCGACCACGGTCGGGGCCACGCCGACGCGAGCGGGGGGCACGCGGCGCGCCTCCGACTCGGAGGCCGACACGTCAGAGAGCTCCGACGAGCGCGAATCGAGCACGAAGGACGACGACGCGGGCACCGTCCAACCGGACGCAGAGGCTGCCGAACCGACACCCGTGGACGTCGTGGATGTGGTGGACGTCGACGAGCCCACGGTGGAACCGGCGCCGAAACCCGTTGACCCCGAGTCGAACACGACCCCGCCGAGCAGCTCGCCGGTCACGGTCCACACCATCACGCAGTCCATCGCCGACGTCCCGGAGACGCCGAGGGACACCACCCCCGACGCGCCACTCGCCACGTCGGCGGTGTGGACGCTGGCGGCGTCGACCCGACGCGGCGTCGACGAATCGGCACCCGCAGCCACGCCGGCGGGATCGCTCACCACCGTCACGGCACTGCCCGCCGCCGATCAGAGCCTCTACGTCGGCGAACCGACGGTGGTCGCCCGCGTCGTCGAACTCGGGCTTCGGATCGTCGACGTCGTGCTCAAGCCGTTCGGCGGATTGCTCGCCTTCACCAGCCTGAAAATCCCCATCTTCACCGACGGGGTGCCGCCGTTCTTCCTCACCGGCGGGCTCGACGTCCGGCGGGACGAGTACGACGGGATGCCGGTATGGACGCTCGCTCCGCAACGGCCGACCGGGCAGTACGTCGTCGCGCTGCACGGCGGCGCCTACACCGCCCAGGCATCACTGTTCCACTGGTCCACGTACACCGATCTCGCGCGCGACACAGGTGCGACGGTGCTCGTGCCGCTTTATCCGCTCATCTCCGAGGGCGGGACGGCAGGTGCCGTCGTCCCTCAGACCGCCGACTTCCTCGCGGACACCATCACTCGGTACGGCGCCGAGAACGTCAGCGTGCTCGGCGATTCGGCAGGCGCCGGACTCGCGGTGGCCGCGGTGCAGACGCTGGTCCGGCGCGGTTCGCCCGTACCGGCGCGCATGGTCCTGCTCGCGCCCTGGCTCGACGTGACGACGAGCGACCCCCGAAGCGCGTCGATCGATCCGGACGATCCGCTCCTCGACGTGCCGAGCCTGCAGGGCAACGGCAGGGATTGGGCGGGTGACCTGGACCCAAGCGACCCGCTGGTCAGCCCGATCAACGGATCGTTCGCGGGCCTGCCGCCGACCGCGGTCTTCTCCGGATCACTCGACCTGCTGACGCCGGATTCGTTGCGGCTGCGGGAGATCGCCCTGTCGCAGGGCCTGACCAACTTCTCGTTCGACTTCCGCAATGGCCTCGTCCACGACTGGCCCATCTTCGGGTTCCTGCCGGACGCCATCGCGATCCGTCCCGCCATCTATGGCGCGCTGCTGAACCGGACCTCCGACGCGGCGCTCGCGTGATCGACCCCGCCGACTAGCGAGCGGCGCGCCGTGCGCCGTGCTGCTCGACGACGAGGACGACGTCGTCCCCGACGTCGACGGTGACGACGTCCCCGTCTCGCTGCTCGAAGAACGGGAGGTCGAGCAGCCCGTGGAAGTCGGCGGTGTCGACGAAGGTGTGCGCGCGGGCGAACAGTGGCTGTACGTCGAAGACCCGTACCCGAAGCTTCTCGCGGCTGAGCCGGCCCAGCTGCCTGCCGGATTCGGGGTCGGTGATCACGTCACCGTCGCCTGATTGCACGGCGAAGACCATGCCCGCGACGACCCCGGCCTCGGCTCCACGGTTGATGACGAGGGTGTAGTCGTCCTCGACGAGCGCGACCTGCCCGGCGACCGCCTGCGGAGTCACGATGCGGCCACCGAATCGACGTCCGAGGACACCGCTCTCGGGCCCGCCTGGATCCGCGGCCGAAGCCGGTAGGCGTCGACGTGGACGGGCGCGTCGTCATGGTCGTCGCCGTCCAGCTCGGTGCCGAGTGCGAGTTCGACGGCCGTCTTCGCCTGGAAGAGCGCGATGACGGCCTGCTGGTGCCGTTCGGAGCCCAACGAGTTCAGCGCCAGCGTCAGCTTCTTGTCGACGTAGGTGACCGACCGCTCGAGTTCGGCGACTCCGGCACCGGGTGCGACGGTGCCCTGGGTCGGTGCCGCCGTCCCGGCGGGCGCGCCGAACCTGCGGTGGCCGACCGCGCCGAGCGCGATGCAGCACACCGGGATGACGACGACGGTGCAGACGAGCGCGGTGGTCCCGGCCAGCGCGATCGCGCCCGCGACGCCGAGGAGGGCGGACAGCGCGAGCACGGACAGCAGTCGGACGTCGGCGGGCACCGCCTCGATCGCGCGCCACGTACGGGCGGCGGACCGTGCGCCGACGCGGGCGACGGATGCCACGGCCGTCGCGATGGCCGCGATCGCGCTGACCAGCCACCGGCCGGTCATCCGTCCGAAGTCGTCGACCTGCTTGCGCGTGACGGGGGCCGTGGGCCGCGACCGGGTCGGGGGCCGCTCGGTGGTCACGGGCTCGGCGGACTCGTCGGCCGTCGCGGTCGGCCCAGTCACATTTGCATCAGCAGTCACAGGAGCATCTTCTCTCGCCCGGCGTCCGATCCGGCCCTGACGCGCCGAGGCGGGGCACGGCGGGGTGGACGAAAGAGCACCGCCCACTCCGGCACCGAACACACCCGGTAGCTGAACACCGCCATCGACCACGCTCGCACCGGCGGCGAGTCGAGCCGTAGTCCCAGCACACGACCACGACCAGCAATCGTGAACGGCCCCGGAAGCCGGAGGCCACCGACTCCCCTGCCTTTGCCCAACCGCGCTCCACCGGCTAGGTTTCAGCCATGTCCCGGAGCGCCGTTGGGTGCCTGAGGTAACCGCCACCGCTGAACCGTTCCGGAGTGGAGCGCGATGACAGGTGATCGGGGAGGCGCGTGACGAAGAGATCGCCACACTGGCCGCACCACACCAAGCGCATAGATCCCATGACGCTGGTGGCGGTTCCGGAGCGCACGATCCGCCTCACGACCGCGGCTCTGGTGCTGAGCTTCGGCGCCATCGGGCTGGTGGCCACGCTGTCGACGGCCGGTCCGCCGCCCGGGTGGCAGCGCATCGCCGTCACCACGGTCTGCGCCACCACGATTCCGGTGGCCGTCTTCCTCGCGACCACGCGGCTCAACCTGAGTTGGCGCCGGCAACTGACGCGGCACGGTCGCCTCATGACCATCGCGTTCGTCGGCTACGCCGACGTCGGGCTCAGCGCCGTCCTGCTGACGTTGTCCGATCGCGAGGGCGCGCTGTACGGGACCGCGTTGTTCGCGGTCGTCGGCGTCTACGCCGGCTACTTCGCACCTCGGCGAATGGTCACCGCGCACGTGGTCTACACCAGCGTCTTCATCACGGTGATGGCGTGGCTGACGTGGTTGTCGGGCGGTCACGATGCGGCGGCCGTGGCAGCACGCTGGATGGTGTCGCTGCTCAGCGCCAACTGTGCGCTGGTGATCCTGAAGGGCTTCACCAGTGGTGTGCAGCGGGCCCTGGACGCCCAGTTCACCAACGCCACGCATGATCCGTTGACGGGGTCGCTCAACCGGCGGGGGCTCGACACGTGGGCGGTCAGGTCGCTGGGTGACCGATCACATGCCGTGGGCTTCGTCATCCTCGACGTCGACGGCTTCAAGTCCGTCAACGACCGGTACGGGCACCACGCGGGCGACGACGTCCTCGAACTCGTGGCGTCCCGGTTGCGAGGACTGCTCGGCAATCGCGCGATCATCGCCCGCATCGGCGGCGAGGAGTTCGCGTTGGTGTTGGAAGCAGATGTCGATGCCGCCGAGGACGTCGCCAGGACGGTGCTCGCGGCACTGCACGACACCGACGACCCCGTGCCCATCACCGTCAGCATCGGGGTGTCGTCGATACCGGCGTCCGAGATCCAGCGCTCCGACGCCCGGGACGTGCTGGCCGAAGGGCTCCGTCGCGCCGACCTCGCGATGTTCCAGGCCAAGCACCAGGGCCGCAACCGGGTATGCGTCAACGACGGTTCGGCCACACCTCGAGCCTGACGCCGACGGGTCGGCGAGACGGTGACGGTGCATACCGCGCGGTTGAGCCGATTAGGCTGGGGTAATCCGGTGGTTCAGCGTCGACCCCACTTCCCAGGTTCTTTCGAGGAGACCAATGCGTCAGCGACTGCCGAGACGGGCGATGAGGACGATGGCGATCGCGTGCGCGGCGGCGCTGCTCGTCAACGGGTGTGAGGCGCAGGTGTGGGGCGCGCCGCCGGCCGAGACCGTCCCGCAGGCACCCGTCGTCGCCCCGCAGGCCCCACCTCCGCCGGTGCCGGTGCCGCAGGCCCCGCCCGCGGAGCAACCGGCGCCGTTCGAGGGACTCGACGCCCGCGTCCGTCAGGCCACCGCCGACGCCGCCGCGTCCGGTGACGACCTCGAGATCGCGGTCATGGATCGCGACACCGGCCAGCTCGTCACCAATGGTTCGAACAAGCCGTTTCCCATCGCCTCGGTGGTGAAGCTGTTCATCGCCGACGATCTGCTGCTGCAGGAGTCGGAGGGCAAGACGACGCTGTCGCCGGCCGACCGCAAGTCGCTCGACGCCATGCTGCGGTCCTCCGATGACAGTGCAGCACAGAACTTCTGGGACCGCAGCGGGGGCAACGCCATCATCGCGCGGGTCAAGGCGCGGTACGGCCTGGCCGGTACGACGGCGCCCTCGAACGGACACTGGGACGTGACCACCAGCACCGCAAGCGATCTCGTCCGCTACTACGACATGCTGCTGGACGGCACCGGCGGACTGCCTCCCGCACAGGCCAACGTCATCATCGGCAACCTCGCGCAGTCCACGCCCAACGGCAACGACGGCTACCCGCAGCGGTTCGGCATCCCCGAAGGCCTGTACGCCGAGCAGGTGGCGGTCAAGCAGGGCTGGTTCTGCTGCTGGAACGGCGGCAACCAGTTGCACGTCACCACCGGCGCCATCGGACCGGAGCGCCGCTACGTGATGGCGATCGGTTCGCTCGACCCCACCGGCGCGGCAGCCGCCCGCGCCAACATGACGGAGGCCGTCAAGACGATGTTCCCGGGCGGCAAGATCTGAGTCCGGCCGCTAGCCGCCCGCGGACGCCGCGATGTCGGCGGCGCTGATGCCCGAGAGGTCCGGCACGTTCTGCATGAGTTCGATGCGGGTGCCGTCGGGATCGGTCAGGTAGACGAACCGGCCCGACGCCGGGTCGTCGACGTCGCCGAGCACGGTGCGCGTCGACTCCAGGAACGTCCCACCCGCGGCGAGGATCGCGTCGGTGAGGCCATCGACGTCCTCGACTCGGAACGACAGATGAGTGAACCCGAGTTCGGTCATCGGCTTGCGCTCCCCCGACCCGGTGATCGGGACGTCGACCCACTGCAGCAGCTCGATCCGGATGTCGTCGCGGATGAGCATCGCGGAGCGGAAACGTCCCTTCTGCTCCATGGTCGCGGCGACCTCGTCGTTGTCGAAGTCGAGCTGGTACAGCTGCGCGAACCCGAACACGTCGGTGTAGAAGCGGATCGAGCGGTCGAGATCGGTCACACCGATGCCGATGTGCGAGAAGCCCTGGATCATGGCTGGAGTCTGACAGATTCGGTGCTGGAGATGGTGCGAGTGCCGGATCCGGTCAGGACAAGCTGGGCGCAGGCTGTGGCAGCGGATTCGCGCCGTCGGGCCGTAGCCCGTCGAAGATCAGGCCGAGATACCGGCGCCACAGATCCGGTGGCGGATCCGGCAGGCTCTCGACCGCATGGATCGGCGCGCACATCAGCAGATAGACGTCGGCCTCGGTGACGTCTGGCCGAATGGCCCCGTCCTCCTGGGCTTTTCGGACGAGCACCGCGAGGTGCCGCCACAGTTCGTCGCGGACGTCGGCCACCCGCGTGTCGTCCCCGGTCACCGACTGCAGGAACGTCAGGTCGTGCCGCCGACGTTGGTCGGCGGCCACGGTCAGGAACTCCAGGAGAGCCGCCCCGGGGTCCACGGCATCGACCAGGTCGCGCGCTGCCGCGGCGAGCGCGGCGATGTGGCCGACGACGATCGACGCGATCAAGTCTTCCTTGGTGGCGAAGTGGCGGAACACCGTCGCCTTCGCAACGCCCGCCCGGCGCGCGATGTCGGCGATGGAGGCGGAGTGACCGCGTTCGGCGAACTCCTCCTCGGCCGCGGCGAGGAGTGACTCGTAGTTGCGCGTCGCGTCCGCCCGACGGGGCTGCTGGGAAGACGACACGCCTCAGCCTACCAAGTTGACCGATCGGTCACGTCGTGCCACGCTGGAGATCGAACGTGACCGCACGGTCACTTTGAGGCCACGCACTGGAGGACGAATGGAACTCGACGGCTCGACGGCGCTCGTCACCGGCACCAATCGCGGTATGGGCCACCACTTCGCGACGCAACTGATCGAACGCGGGGCGACGGTCTATGCCACGGCGCGGCGGCCCGAACTCGTCGACGTGCCCGGGGCGAAGGTCCTGCGCCTCGACATCACCGACCAAGCGTCGGTCGACGAGGTGGCGCGGTCCGCCGGCGACGTCGACGTCCTGATCAACAACGCCGCGTTCACCGCGGGAGGCAACCTCGTCACCGGTGACATGGACGCGATCCGGGCGGTGATGGACTCCAACTACTACGGCACCCTCGCGATGATCCGGGCCTTCGCCCCCATCCTCGCCCGCAACGGCGGCGGCGCGATCCTGAACGTCCTGTCGGTCGCGGCGTGGAACACCGTCGCCGGCAACAGCGCCTACGCCGCCGCGAAGTCCGCCGAATGGGGCCTGACCAACGGGGTGCGCGTCGAATTGGCCGACCAGGGAACGCTCGTGGCTGCGTTGGTGCCAGGACTGGTGGGGACCGAGACGCTGCTCGAGTACGCCGAGCGCAACGGCGCCACGCTTCCCGACGGTGCCGTCCAAGACCCCGCGGACGTGGTGCGCCTGGCCCTCGACGGGCTCGAAGCCGGCGACCTCGAGATCCTGGACGACATGGCCGTCACCGCGAAGGCGGGCCTCTCCGGGCCTCCCCGCGCCTTCGGTTGGTGAGTACGTGAGAACGGGCGGCCGGCGCTCGCGGGCACACTGGTGGCGTGCCCACACCGCGTAGCCCCGGTCGCTCGCTGCGCATCGGCGTGGTGGTGGCGATGACACTCGGCGGGTGCTCGACCGACGGTCTGGGCCTGGATCGCCAGCGGACGGAACGGTCGGTCACGCAGGGATTCGCCGACGTCCTCGAGCCCACCGTGTTCGACTGTCCGGCGGTACCGGATGCACGGGACGCCCCGGTGGGCCGGATCACCTCCAGCGACGGGCGGACGTGGACCACTCCCACGGACGTGCGGTTCAGTGACGGGCCCCGTCTCGACGACCTCTACAACGAGTGCACTGGCGTCCGGCCGGCCGGCCCGTCGGACGTCGACGTGGCCGCCTTGCCGATCACGGAAATCGACACGGACGGTGACGTGATCACCGGATACCTGTTCGGCGACAACTACTTCGAGCTTTTCGTCAACGGCACGCTGGTCGGCGTCGACCCGGTCCCGTACACGCCCTTCAACTCCACCGTGGTCCGCTTCCGCGCCAAGCGACCAATCAGTTATGCCGTGAAGCTGGTCGATTGGGAGGAGAACGCGGGGCTGGGGACCGAGCGGCTGGGCCCGGATCCGTGGCATGCGGGGGATGCGGGTTTCGTCGCGAGCTTCAGCGACGGCACCGTCACCGACGACAGCTGGCGCGCGCAGACGTTCTCGATCGCACCGCTGTCGGATCCGGCGGACGTCGTCGAACGTGGGAACGTGCACGACAGCTCTGCCGCGGGCCCGTCGGGATGCACCGATCGCTGCTTCGCCGTGCACTATCCGGTCCCCACCGACTGGGCCGCTGCCGCATTCGACGACTCGGACTGGCCCACCGCGAAGCTCTTCGGCGAGGCCCAGGTGGGGGTGTCCTATCCCGCGTATCAGAACTTCCGTGGGCAGTTCGTCGGTGCCGGAGCGCAATTCATCTGGACCTCGAACCTGGTGAAGGACAACGTGGTCCTGGCGCGCACGACCAGTCCCTGACCGCTCGGCGACGCCTTGACGTCAGTCAGCGACCCAGCCCGAGAACCTCAAGTCCGCAGTCCAGCGGCGGGGTGACCGATGCCCGCGTGATCACACTGGCCACCACCCACAGGAACAGGGCGACGCCTGCCGCGCCGGGGTCCGGTTCACCCTTGGCCCGCTCGCCGAGGTAACTGGCCCGGCCCATCCGCGCCCGCATGGACGCGGTCGCACGCGAGCCCTCCGCCGCAGCATCGGCCGCGGCGATGAAGTCGCCTGTGGCAGAGAGTGATTCGACTGCGGGTGACAGTGCGTCGACCATCGTCCGGTCGCCGATGGCCGCCTCCCCCACCCGTACGATGGCGGACAGACCGGCGCCGAGTCCGTCGGACCACGCCTCAGCCGACTCGGGACCGTCCGCGACCGCCACGGCGACCTCGGTGAACAGCAGACCGAGCAGCGGACCCGAGGTGCCGCCGACGTCGTCGAGGAACACCTCGCCGAGGACGGACAGCGGGGACTCCGACGCACCCTCGAGTCGCCGTACCGCGATGGCGACACCGCCCCGAAGGTTGTCGCCGAAGTCGCCGTCGCCGCTGTGCTGGTCGAACCGCGTGAGGCAGTCGTAGGCCGCCCCGACCGCGTCGGCGAACCCGGTGACGACGTCGCGTTCGACGTCGGAGGTGCCGGTGCCAGTGCCGTTCATCGCCGATCTCCCTCTGCCGTCGCGCCGACCGATCGGTTCGGGAACGACGGCGTGAACGCCGGTGCGTCCCAGAGCGACAGGAGTTCCCCGTCGGTGCGTGTCATCGTGACCGAGAACCCGCGCATGTCGAGCGCGGGAACGTAGGTGCCCACCAGATCCCCCACCACCCGGCCGCCGCGGGCCTCGACGCCCCGGGCCGCGTATTCGAAGATCACGTTGAGTTCCAGCAGCGTGACGGCGCCGAGTCCGTTCACGAGAAGGATCACGTCCTCGCCGGGCGGCAACGCGTCGAGAACTTGATCGGTCATGCGGCGCACCAACTCCGGCGTGGTCGGCCGGTGCACCGTGGACGGTGCGCGCTCACCGTGGATCCCGACGCCGTACTCCACCTCGTGGGGCTCGATCTCGAATGCGGGCGTCCCGCCGTGTGCCGTGGTCTGTGCCCGGGATGCGACCGCGATGCTCCTGCTGGCCGCGGCGACGCGGGTGCCGAGTTCCGTCAGTTCGTCGATGCCCGCACCGCCGTCGGCCGCGGCGCCGAGCATCTTCTCCACGACGACCGTCGCCGCAGTCCCGCGCCGGCCCGTCGCGGTGTCGGCGCTCTCGGTGGCCAGGTCGTCGTCGACGAGGACGCGCCGCACCTCGACCCCGTCGAGCCGGAGGCGTTCCGCGGCGATGCCGAAGTTGATCCGGTCACCGGTGTAGTTCTTGACGACGTGCACGACGCCACCGCTCCCCGCGGCGTGCCTACTGGCCTCCAGGACCTGCCGGTTGTGCGGCGAGGCGAAGACCTTGCCGGGCGCCACCGCGTCGAGCATCCCCTCGCCGAGGAACCCGGCGTGCAACGGCTCGTGTCCCGAACCGCCACCGGAGACCAGTCCGACGACGCGCCGCGGGTTGCGGTGCCGCGCGGTGAAGAAGGCGGGCGACTCGTGCAGTTCGACGAAATGCCGGTTGGCGCGGGCGAAACCGGCCAGCGCCACCGGTACCGGGTCGCCGTCGTCGGGATGGAAGTGGCCCGTCGGCGCCTCGGGTGCGGGTGACATGGTCCCGATCCTCCTCTCGTCGCGGCGATCAGTAGCCGAAGTAGACCGCGGCCATGTCCTCGTCGCCGTGGCCGGCCTCGCTGGCTGCGTCGAAGGCGGCGAGAACGCCGTCGACCAGGACCGTCGACAGTCCCGACGAGGCGATCGCGTCCCTGATCAGTCCCGTGTCCTTGCGGACACCGTCGACGCTGAACTGCGGTGCGTACGACGACTCGATGATCGCCGTGCCCTTCGCCTGCAGGTACGGGGAACCGGCTGCGGATCCATCGAACGCGTCGAGCATCAACTGCTGGTCCACGCCAAGGCCTTTCGCCAGCGCGAACGACTGGCCGATGGCTGCGGCGAGCGCGCCGATCCATGCGTTGCACACCAGTTTGAGCTTCGATCCGAGACCGAGTTCGGTACCCACCCAGATCGTCTTGGACCCCATCGCGTCGAACGCCGGCTGCACGCGGTCGCGCAGCGCGGGGTCACCCGATGCGAGCATCACCAGCTTGCCCTGCTCGGCGGGCGCCTTGGTGCCCAGCACCGGGCAGTCGAGGAACGCGACGCCGTGCTCCTCGGCGAGCGACGCGGTCCGAGCGGCACCGTCGAGTCCCACGGTGGCGCACTGCACGAAGACGGCGCCCTCCTTCATGGCAGGCAGCACCGTCGCCATGACGTCGAGCGTGGCCGCCGTGTCGAACAGCATCGCGACGACCACATCGGCGTCGGCCACCGCCGCGGTCGGGTCGAGGGCGACGAACGCACCGTCGTCGGCCAGCGGCTCGGACCGCTCGGCCGTGCGGTTCCAGGCGGTGACCTCGATCCCCTCCCGCAGCAGTGATCGCGCCATCCCCGCGCCCATGGCGCCCGTGCCCAGAACCGTTACGTGCATGGTCGTCATTCTGCCCGGCCGTGCCGGTCCGCGTTCGCGTGGATGGCGTCGCGGCAGTAGGCCGCCAGTCCCGGGAGCCCGAAGGTGTCGTCGTAGGTGGCGACGTACCTGGGGTCGCTGACGTACATGTCGCCGAGGGTGCGGTGGAACTCCGGCGGGCAGTCGTAGAACCACCGGTTCACGTGGAGCCGATGGTGCTCCGCCGCGTTCGTGGCCTCGTCGGAGTCGGCGGGGAGACCGGTGCGGAAGGCGTCGGACAGCGCCTTCTCGACGGCTTCTCCCTCGGCCTTGATCCGGATCCAGTCCTCCTTGCCGTAGGTCTTCGCGCGCCGCTGCGATTCCTTCCACTCCGCGGTCTCGCCCCACTTCTGCGCGGCCTCGGCCTGGTAGTCGTCGAAGCTCTCGCCGAAGAGTTCTCGCATGTCGTCGTCGGTCATGGGGGTGTTCGTCATCGCTCTCTCCAATGCCTGATCGATTGCCTCGACGAGGTCCTTCATCTCGTCGAGCCGGGACACGACGCGTTCGCGCTGGCGAATCAGGTGGCTGACCTCGTCGCCCTCGTCCAGGAGGCGTGCGATCTCGTCGAGAGACAGCTGGAGGCGGCGGTACACGATGACCTGCGACAGCCGCGTCAGGTCCGCCGACGTGTAGACCCGGTACCCCGAGGCCGAACGCCGGCACGGGGTCAGCAACCCGATTGCGTCGTAGTGGTGGAGCGTGCGGACCGTGATGCCGAACCGCTCGGCGACCTCGCCCACCGTCAGTTCGTCCATCTGCCGCTCCTCCATCACGTCGATCAGACTGATGCCTCACGTTGCGTGAGGGTCAAGTCAACCCGCCCCCACGCGTCCGGGCGCCGAGATCGGTCGTAGCGGCGGGGAGGCTGCGAGAATGCCCCGGTGTCATCAGAGCAGCGGCGCGGTCCGGGCAGACCCCGCGACGCCGACATGGAGGCCCGTGTCTTCGACGCCGTTCTCGAGGTCTACTGGGAGACCAGCTGGCGGGGGTTCACCTTCGACGCCGTCGCCCGGCGGGCCAAGGTGGGCCGGGCAGCCCTGTACCGACGGTGGGACACCAAGGAGGCGCTCCTCGTCGCCGCGCTCGAGGAGCGGACGCCGCTGTCGACGCCGATCGACACCGGCTCGGTGCGCACCGACCTGATCGAACTCTCCAATGAACTGGCCCGCGGCTACACCGAACTGGCCGGACTGGTGTCGCTGCGCGTCACCCTCGACGCGATGGTCAATCCCGACCTCCTCGCCCACCTCACCGACACGCTCAACCAGAGTCGGCTGGTCACCACCCGTCAGATCGTTCGCCGTGCCGTCGCGCGAGGAGAACTCCCGCAGTCGACCTCGACGACCCTGCTGCTGGAGTTGGTGACCGGCGCGGTCCTCTCCCATGCGCTGTTCGCCCAGGCGCACGACGGCTCGCCGGTGCCCGATCGGGTGACGCACTCGACGACGGTCGTGGACGCCGTCCTGCGGGCGCTTTCGGGCGACTGACGGCTGAGGACTAGGGCACGTCAGCGCGGTCCTCATTTACAGACATATTTTGTCTGTATTACTGTCGAACCCATGGACCCTCGTACCGTCCCGGTGATCATCGGCGTGGCCGACGTGCGGTGGGGCCGGGCCGGCGCCCCCGAGACACCACGCGAGCCCCTCGACCTCATCTCCGACGCCACCGCGCAGGCCCTCGCCGACACCGGCGTCGCGGACATCGGCCGACGCGTCGACACCATCTACGCGGTGAAGACCGCGAGTTGGGCCTACGACGACCTCCCGGCCCTCATCGGGAAGCAGATCGGAGCGCCGTCGCCGCGAACCGCGACCAGCACGATCGGCGGGCACTGGCCGACCGCGCTGATCGACGACATCGGCTCCGAGATCGCCGACGGTAACTCGACGGTGGCACTGCTGGTCGGCGGTGAGGCGCAGGCATCGGTGAAGGCGCTGACCAAGGCCGGCACCGACCCCGCGGAGCTGGGCTGGGTCGCCGCGCCCGGCGGCCCACCGACCTTCTCGGGAGACGATCTCGGCAGCACCGACATGCAACGCACGGGCATTCTCACCCCCACCCGCGTCTACCCCCTGTTCGAGAACCGCCTGGCACACGACCTCGGCCAGACCCCCGCCGAGTCGCTCGACCAGTCGGCACGGATGTACTCGACGTTCTCCGAAGTCGCTGCGAGACATCCGGTGTCGTGGTCACCCACCGCACGCACGGCCGACGACATCGCCACCGTCGGCCCCCGCAACCGGCTCGTCAGCGACACCTACCCGCTGTCGATGAACGCGATGCCGTTCGTCGACCAGGCTGCCGCCGTGGTGCTGTGCTCACTGAACTCGGCGATCGAGTTCGGCGTACCCGACGATCGCATCGTCTACCTGTGGGGTGGGGCCGGCGCCTCGGACACCGTCGACGTGGTTGCCCGCGCGGACTTCGGCGCCTCCCCCGCCCTCCGATCCGCAATCGATCGGACGCTCGACCGGGCCGGGATCAGCGGCGCCGACCTGTCGATCGTCGACTCCTACAGCTGTTTTCCGGTCGTGCCCAAGCTGCTGGTGCGCGCGCTGGACCTCCCGCCGGAGACGGTGCCGAGCGTGCTCGGCGGTCACTCGTTCTTCGGGGGGCCGCTCAACAGCTACACCCTCCATGCGATCGCCGAGGTGACCCGTCTGCTGCGCGACGGCGCTCCCGACGACGTCGCGCTGGTGCACGCCAACGGTGGCTACCTCACCCATCAGCACGTCGTCTTACTGGCTCGACGGGCGCACCGCGACGGGTACATCGGCGACCCCGTCCCCGTGGTGATCCCGTCGGACGCCCCGCCGCTGGTGCACGACTACGACGGCGATGCGGGGATCGTCACCGCCACGGTCGAGTACGACCGGGGCGGGCTGCCCGGCGTCGGCCTGATCGTGGCCGAGACGCCGGACGGTCGCCGCGTGGCCGGACACACCGATTCCGAGGGCGCCGCCGCCTTGATCGCACACACGGCCGAGGGCACCCGCTCGCTGGTCGGCACCACCGTGCACCTCACCGATCGCGGCGGTCAGCTCACCGTGTCGCTGAGCGACGACTCGATGGGCCTGTGACGCCGATGATCTCGATGCCGTCCACCGTCATCGCGCACGTCCGCTCGCTCGCCGAGACGGTGCGCGGTGTCGACGTCCTGCGCGCCCGCGGACTGTTCAGCCCGCTGCGGCTCGACCGGGCACTCGCGGCAGGTCGAGCGGTCTCGACACTGGGTCCGGTCGCCGGCGCCATCGCCCACGGGGCGGCGCTGCATCCGCTCACAACCGCGATCGTCGACGACCGTGGCGCGCTGTCGTACGGAGACCTCGACCGACGTTCCACCTCACTCGCGCGGGGACTCGCGGCCCGCAACGTCGGCCCGGGCAGCGTGGTGGCGGTCCTCGCCCGCGACCATCGCGGACTCGTGCTCGCCATCGTCGCCGCAGCGAAGGTGGGCGCACGCCTCGTCCTGATGAACACCGGCTTCGCCACCCCGCAGTTCGCCGACGTCGCCGCGCGCGAGGGTGTCCGAGTGGTGCTGCACGACGCCGAGTTCGGCGATCTGCTGGCCGGACTGCCGCCGGAGATCGACCGGATCCTCACCGACGCCGCCGGATCCGCCGGCGCACCGGGCGTCGACGACCTGATCGCCGAGCACTCCGGCGAGCCACTCCCGCGCCCCGACCGTCCCGGCGGCCTGGTGCTGTTGACCAGCGGCACCACCGGGACGCCGAAGGGCGCGCCCCGCGACCGCGTCTCGCTACTGCAGTCGGCGGCGTTTCTCGATCGAATACCGCTGTCGCGCAACCAGACGATGGTGATGGTGGCGCCGATCTTCCACGGGACGGGTCTGTCGCAGTTCATCCTCGGGCTGGCGCTGGGTGGGACGGTCGTCCTGCACCGCAAGTTCGACGCCGAGGCCACGCTGGCGTCCGTCGAGCGGCATCGGGCCCACACGCTGGTGCTCGTACCGACCATGCTGCGACGGATCATGGACCTCGGGCCCGACGTGCTCGACCGGTACGACACCTCCAGCCTGCGCATCGTCTTCTCCGCGGGCTCGGCCCTACCCACCGAGCTGTGCGCCCGGGCAGCCGCCCACTTCGGCGACGTCCTCTACAACCTCTACGGCTCCACCGAGGTGGCCGTGGCACTCGTCGCCACACCGCAGGACCTCGCCACGGCGCCGGGAACGGTCGGGCGTCCGCCGGTCGGGTGCCGCGTCGCGCTGGTCGACGACCGCGGCGCGATCATCGACCGCCCGCACGTGATCGGCCGCATCTTCGCGCGCAGCACCCTGAGCTTCGGCGGCTACACCGACGGCCGCCACAAGGAGATCATCGACGGCATGCTCTCGAGTGGCGACGTCGGCCACGTCGACGAGAACGGACTGTGGTTCGTCGACGGCCGCGACGACGACATGATCGTTTCCGGCGGGGAGAACGTCTATCCCCTCGAGGTGGAGAACCTCCTGTCCGAACACGCGGGGATCGTCGAGGCCGCGGTGGTCGGCGTCGACGACCCCGAGTTCGGAAAGCGCCTGCGGGCGTACGTGGTTGCGTCGGAGGAGCTGAGCGCAGCCGACGTCAAGGCACACGTCCGCGACAATCTGGCCCGGTTCAAGGTGCCCAGGGACGTCGTCTTCGTCGCCGCCCTGCCTCGCAACCCGACCGGCAAGGTGGTCCGTCGCGAACTGGCCGACATGTCCGACGTCCGGGGTACCGACTCAGGCTGAGCGCGTGCCGCGACCCCTCAGTGGTCGTGCAGCGCCCGCGTGGTGTCGAACGGGTCGAAGTCGGCGTCCCAGGCCGATAGTGCCGAGCCGTCCGCGATCCGTCGTCCACCGCGGATGTCGGCGAGCAGGTCTCGTCCGACGATGGTGCCGGCGGCATGCACTCCGCTGATCATGGACCCGACGGTCCCGGGGCCCCACGCGGTGCTGGTGCCGACGGTGAAGAGTCCGGGGATCGGCGTCGTGTCGCCCGGCCGTAGGGGACCCGCCTGCGACAGCTTGGTCTGGAGCCCGAACGGAGCACCCCCGGTGTTGTTGACGAAGCGGGTTTGCGTTGCCGGGCTGCCCAGTTCGCTGAGCTTCACCTTCGACGACGATCCTGGAAACGCCTGTTCCATCCGTTCGAGCATGCCGTCGACGATGATCTTCTTGACGTCCCGGTAATGCTGATCCTGGCTGTATCCGCCCGAGGCGACGTCGTAGCCGTCGAACCCCCACAGTCGCGGATCCGCGGGGGTGATGGTCTGGACTTCGATCGTGGCGTGTCCCGACGGGGCGGCGCGGTGATTCGACGGGTCTCGCCGCGAGGACGACTGCACGAACATCGGCTGCCGCTGCGCCATCTCCCGCGCCCACGCCTCGCCGGAGTCGTACCCACTGCCACCCATCACCGTCCTGCCGAAGCTCGCCAACGAGCGAAGTGAATCCGCGGCGCTCCAGTCGGGGATGGCGAAGTAATTGCTGTTCGGACTGTCGGCGAGGTCGATCTCCACGCCGAAGAAGCCGTTGATCAGCGGTTGGGACATCGTCCACTTCCGCACCCGCCGTTGGAAGCGCTTCGGAAGCTGCTCGAAGCCAACGAGATCCGTGTAGGTCTTGATGATGTCGGCGTCCGAGACCACCGTGTTCGAGGACAGGAAATCGCCGTCGGTCAATCGCACGCCCGTCACCCTGCCGTCGCCGAGGACGATCTCAGCCACCTCGGCGCCGGTGCGGATGGACCCGCCGTGGGCGGTCACCACCTCGGCGAACCCAGCGGCCAGCATCTGCCCACCACCCTTCGGGTAGTAGGAGCCACGCCCAACGTAGTCCTGGAAGAACGCGCCCATGGCGGCGGTCGGCAGCACCATGGGACTGCACGCCAGCGCGCCGGTCTGCGCCGAGAGGACGTAGGTCGCCCGCGCCGACAGCCCGCAGGCCGCGAGTGCCGCCGCATACGGCACCGCCATGAACGGCGCCGCCCTGCCCGCACGCGCGGCCCACCGCGCCATCCCGAGGGCCGTGTCCATGTCGGTACGGTCGTGCGCTTCACCGATGCGGCGCATGAGGCCGTGGAAGCGACGCACCGCCCGCTTCTCGTCGGGGAAGGTGTCGAGCAGGTTGACCAGGTACGCGTCCCAGCCGACCGGTGTCGCCAGTTCCAGACCCGGGCCGATGATGCGATCGAAACCGCTCTGATCCATGGGCAGCCACGTGATTCGATCGCCGAGGCCCACCCCGTGCATCATCGCGGTCACGATGCCGTCCGGCCCGCAATCACCGACGTAGTGGACGCCGCAGTCGAACTCCCACTGCCCGCGCCGCGCGAAGACGTGCGACGAGCCGCCCAGCGTCGTGTATTGCTCCAGCAACAGGACGCGTCGGCCCGCGGCCGACAGATACGCCGCCGCGGACAGCCCGCCGAGTCCGGAACCGACCACGATCGCGTCCCACCGAGTCCGTGCGTTCACTGAGCCATCCTTCGCGTCGGGAGGTTCTGACGTACGGTAGACCGATTGATCTAACGACGATCGAACCGTACTATCCCGACCGGTCTACTCGCAAGGTGACCGTCCGACGGGCTCGCGGCGCCTACGGGAATTCGGTCGACCGACCGACGGTGGCGCCCCACTCGGGGAGTCCACCGGCCTCGACCTGGCGGCCGGCACGAGATGCCATGTGGCGCAGCCAAATGTGGGCGGGGTCGCGTTCGTGGGTGGGATGCCACCACAGCGACTCCACCAGGTACCCCATCTCGAAGGGCAGGTCGACCACGGACACCGTCGGCCCGGAATGCAACCGTGCCACCTGTTCGGGAACCAACCCGATGCGGTCGGTACCGGCGACGAGGTACGGCACCGCGAGGAAGTCCTCGGTGGTGATCGCCGGACGGATGGTCACGTCCTCGGCCAGGAGGCGAGGCATGGGCGACAACGTGGAGAAGGGATGCTCGTAGGCCACCACCCACGGCCTGCCGGCCAGCTCTGCACGCGTCAAGGCCTCGGGAGTGCCGTCGCGCGCCGAGACGATGCACACCCAGCGGTCCCGGTAGAGGTTCATCGACGGCATGTTCGCCAGCACGCCCTGCGGGAGCACCACGGCATCCACCGTGCGCATGTTCTCCTCCGCCCCCTGAACGAAGGCATTGGTGCTGTGCTGGAAGTCCAGCCGCACACCGGGAGCGTGCTCGGCGAACAGGTCGGCGAGCACGCGGCCGAACACCGGTAGGTGGCAATCGGTTACGACGAGCGTGAACCGACGCTCCGACTGCAGGGGATCGAAGCCCGAGCGCGTTCCGAACACCCGGTCCGACCAGCTGAGGGCCTCGCCGGTCTGCTGAACCAGGCGCTCCCCCAGCGGCGTGAGGACGTACGCGTTGCCCACCCTGGTGAGCAGTTCGTCGCCGAAGTGCCGGCGCAGTCGCGCCAGAGCCGCGCTCAGCGTCGGCTGACTCAACCCCAAGCGCTGCGCCGCCCGGGTGACGCTGCGCTCCTGCAGGAGCGCATCCAGCGACACCATGAGGTTCAGATCGATCGCCACGCACCCTCCCCTGAGGTATCGACACCGTCTATACCCACCATAGCCAAGTTCGCCTTCACCAATGCTTCCGGACGCCGCAGACTTGATCGTGTTCAGCCCCTCACCTCGACGGGCCGTCCGACATCCGAGGAGAAGAATGTCATCGCTGCGCGTCGTGATCGCCGGAGCCGGGATCGGCGGATTGTGCCTGGCCCAGGGACTCCGGAAGGCCGGAATCGATTGCAGCGTGTACGAAGTCGCGCCGGGAATCGTCTCCACCGGATACCGATTGCACATGAATGCCGCGGGCGGGGACGCCCTCCGGCAGTGCCTACCCGGGAACCTGTACGAGCTGTACGCGCAGACGTCGCGGGTCAACGCCCGCCGGGAAGCGTTCGTGATGCTCGACGACCAGGGTCGTGAACTGGGCGCTCGACCGCACATCGGCCCGCTGAACGATCCGGTCCGTCCGCACACCGCCGTCAACCGGCGCACCCTGCGTCAGATCATGGCCGTCGGACTCGACGACACCGTCGAATTCGGCAGGACCGTCACCGGATTCGAGTCGGACGACCACGAGGTCCGGCTCCTGCTCGCCGACGGCAGCGTGGCACGCGGCGACGTCCTGGTCGCCGCGGACGGCATCAACTCGGTGGTCCGCCGCCAGTTGCTTCCGGACGTCGACGTCGTCGACACCGGTGGTCGTGGACTGTCGGCCCGCGCACCGCTGACGGACGCGCTGATCGCACGACTCCCCGAGGCGCTCTTCGACGGCTTCGCGTCCGCCGCCAGTCCCGAGGGGGTCCGATTCGTCTTCGGCGCATACCAACCGCGACGGCCCATCGCCGAGGCCGCAGCTGAACTCGCCCCGGGCGCCGACGTCGACGCCGTCGACCCGTACATGATGGTGAACTTCACCTTCCCGCGGCACAGCCCACTCGTCGCCGGCATACCGGATCTCTGGCGGGCCGCCCCCGAACGGTTGCACGACGTGATGCGCCGCGCGGTACGCGGCTGGCACCCGGGACTGGTCGACCTCGTCGACCAGGTCGACGTCACCACCTTGTTCCCGCTGTCGGTGCGACATCTGCAACCGGCGCCGCCCTGGGCCGCGAGCAGGGTCACGTTGATCGGCGACGCCATTCATGCCATGCCACCCACCTTCGGCGCCGGCGCAAACAGCGCCCTGCGCGACGCGGCGGCCTTGGTGGGACGACTGCAGCACGCCGACGAACACGGCACCGACGTGGTCGAGGCCATTGCCGGGTACGAGCGCGACATGCGCGCCGAGGTCTTCCCGATCCTGCGGGCATCGATCGACCCCCAGGCCTCCGACGCCGCCTTCCGCCCCGCGCACCTGTACGCCACGACGCGGTGACCACCACACCGACCAAGGAGACAACCATGCCGATAGATCACGACGTCGAGTTCACCGTGTCCGGGCTGACCCTGCGCGGCAGATTGTCACTGCCCGACGACGCCGAGCGCCCGGCACCGCTGGTGATTCTGCAACCCGGACTCGGCGGACCCGCCGAGTCCAACTACGCACTGGCGCCGGCCTTCACCGCCGCCGGGCTGGCCTGCCTCAGCTACGACCACCGCTGCACCGGCTACAGCGACGGTGAACCACGACAACTGTTCGACCCGTGGCAGCAATGCCGCGACATGCGGGACGTCATCACACACCTGACGCTTCGCGACGACATCGATGCCGATCGAATCGCGCTGTGGGGCATCAGTATCGGCGGCGCAAACGCGATGTTCGTCGCGGCGACCGACCGGCGCGTCAAGGCGGTCACGGCCGTGATCCCACCCGTCAGCGGCTGGAGTGCGCGGGCCCTGCAGCCCACCGACACCCTCGCCGAACTCGAGGCCCGCATCCCCGTCGACCGGCGAGCCCGGCTCCTCGGCGAGCCCGCCGCGATGATCCGACTGCACGGAGCCCCGGAACCGGGCCGACCGGTGATGTTCAGCGACCACGAGGGAATCGAGTTCGTGGAGAACATGATCCACCATCTGCCGAGCTTCCGGAACGAGATCGCCGTCGCGACCCTGGACCGCCTCTACGAGATGGAGGTTCGCGCGTACGCCGAACGCATCACCCAGCCCACCCTGATGATCCTCGCCGCCCAGGACACGGTCGCCCCCGTCGAGGAGGCCCGCGAGATGTTCGATCGCATCCCCGAACCCAAGGAACTCGTCGAGTACCCCGGCCAGCACTACGAGATCCTCTCGAACCACTTCGCCGAGATCGTCGCACGGTCCGCGACCTGGCTGGCGGGCGCGCTCGCCGCCGGATGACCCGTCCGGCCCCCGCACCGCGCCCTGATCACACGCAACCAACTGCAGCCACGCGAGGTCTTCGTCGTGCGGCGTTTGGCGCTCACTCAGATGTGGAGAACTTCTTGCTGCACGTTCAAACGGTATGCGTTGTTACCGCCTTGCGACATCACATCCGTTGCAGTTGCAGCGGGTACGTATAGTCGCCGGCCGGTTCGCCATTGCAGCCCACCGGGAACGATGAGGTCACCGTTCCCGTCAAGGTCGCCGCGTCCCAGGAATACGTGTCATGCGTGAGGATGGTTCGTCCGTAATACACGTTGTCGCAACGGAGCCCGAAGGGGTCATCCACGATCATCGTGTAGCGGCCATCACGCAACGAAGCGTCCACGTCGGCGCTGAACGCTTTGGCGACGGGCCGCGGGATGGTAACGACGTGGACGCAGTCGTCGTCTACGGGACAGGCTGCCACTGCCCACACCCACTTGTGGAAGTCATAGCGGCCGACGATATTCGCCTCATAATTCCCGATGGGCATACTGACTGCAGCGGAGGCTGTTTGGTGCGCGGGAAGAAGTGTGATCAACGCGGCCAGGCCGACCGCAACTCTCAAGGATTTCATCGATGCCTCCAAAGCGTCTGACTGTGAAATGACGGCGCGCATCCTTCAATCACCACGGGAGTTCAGCGACGAGCGCGCTGCGCGAGCCGTTCGGGATCCAAGATGATGACGGCTTTGCCATCGAGGCGAATCCATCGACGACTGACGAAGTCGGACAACGCTTTGTTGACGGTTTCGCGAGATGCCCCGACGAGTTGCGCGATCTCCTCCTGAGTCAGATCGTGGGTGAGGTGGAGAACGTCGTCTTCCTGGGTACCGAACCGTCGCGCGAGATGCATGAGTTGCTTGGCGACACGGCCGGGAACATCGGTGAAGATGAGGTCGGCGAGGTCGTTGTTCGTCCTTCTCAATCGATGCGCTAGGACGCGCAGCAGCTGCTCGGTGATCTGCGGTCGCTCGGCGACCCATCCTTTGAGGGCCCTGCGATCCATGGACGCGACGCGAACATCCGTAATGGTCGTGGCGCTCGATGTTCGCGGGCCCGGATCGAATATCGACAACTCACCGAACATGTCTGAAGGGCCCATGATCGTGAGCAGATTCTCGCGGCCGTCCGGGGAACGACGGCCAATCTTCACCTTGCCTTCGACGATGATGTACAACCGGTCGCCGGGCGCACCCTCGGCAAAGATTTCGTGTCCGCGGGGAAATTCGATGGGTTGCAGTTCCGCCATCAACGCCGTGACTGCGCTGCGGTCGACGCCTTGGAAGATGCCCGAGTTGGCCACGATGGCGTCCCGGGGATCGAGCAGACTGGCGGGCGTCAGAGGCTCACCTTCGACAGCGACGATCGACATTGCACGAGCGTATTGCGGCGACGACTAGCTGGGGCTTGGTCTCCCACTAGCCGGGCAGGGTGAAGCAAGCAGCACACGAGTCCGGCGGTGCGTCCTGCCGAGCCCAGTGTTGCGTGCGGCCACAGCCTGTCTTCCGAAGCAGACTTCAGGTGGTGCACAGCTGCACGTTGGCGAGGACGTTCCCGTGATCGCGCTGCGGGGCGACGACACTCGCGATTACTCGTCCTGGCGCGCGCCACATATTCACCTGGAGCGTCTCACCGGGATACACGACACCGGCGAATTGAGCACCAAAGGAGTCGACGGCGGCACAATTTCCATCGAGCAGTGCGTCGGTGATCGCCTTGCACGTCATCCCATAGGTACACAGCCCGTGCAGGATGGGCTTCGAAAAGCCTGCAGCGGAGGCGAAGTCAGGATCTGAATGCAGGGGGTTGCGATCCCCGCACATTCTGTAGAGCAAGGCCTGTTGCGGCATCACCGAGATGTTCGCCTGGACGTCGGGCTCGCGATCGGGAGTGAGGCGGTTGCTCGACGGGCCTCGGTCACCACCGAACCCACCCTCGCCGCGGGCGAAGATAGAGCGCTTCTGGGTCCACAACGGCCGACCCGCGGGTGTGGTGACCGTGGTCTCCGACCAGATGACGGCTGCGCTGCCCTTGTCCCAGAGGTCGGTGAATCGGGTGACGGCGACGCCCGAGCCGGACGCAGGAATCGGCCCAGCCACCGAGATGGCCTCGCTGGCGTGCAGCACCTTAGACAGCTCGATGTCGATCCCAGGAAAACGAACTCTTGGTGAGTCGGTGTCGTGGAAGGTCTGTGCCACGTTCCCGAAGGTGGGCAACACCTGCGGATGCCGGTCGCGCAGATACCGTAGTTCGCGCGGGTCCAGGGGATCTCGGCCGGCACCGAGTGCCAGGTGGTACAGCTGGACATCGTTGCCCGTCCACGAGAATTCGATGGGCGGCAGCTCAGCACCAAGCGCGGTGTCGAGGTCTATCGGCACGGCGTGTCTCCGGGTTGTCGATCGTGGCTGTGCGGGCGTTGGTGGACCGCTATGGGTGCCCGTCAGCCGGTGGTTGCCGAGGCGTCCTGTTCGCGCTTGATTTCGAGGGCGATGTCGATGAGTTGATCTTCCTGGCCGCCGATCAACTTGCGCTGTCCGGCCCGGTGGAGCAGCTGGTGGGCGGGCACGCCGTAGCGTTCGGACTGGTGGATGGCATGCTTGAGGAAGCTGGAGTACACCCCGGAGTAGCCCATGACCAGGGCATTTCGATCCAGGAGGCATTCGGCGGGCATCGCGGGGCGCACGACGTCCTCGGCGGCGTCGGCGATCTCGAAGAAGTCGATGCCGGTCTTGACGCCGATCTTGTCGAACACCCCGATCATCGCCTCGACCGGCGCGTTGCCCGCACCCGCGCCGAAGCGCCGGGTGCTGCCGTCGATCTGTTTGGCGCCCGCACGGACCGCCTCCACCGAGTTCGCCACACCCAGGCCAAGGTTCTCGTGACCGTGGAACCCGACCTGGGCATCGTCGCCCAACTCCGCGACCAGCGCCGCGACCCGATCGGCGACGCCCTCGAGCACCAACGCCCCCGCCGAATCCACGACGTAGACGCACTGACAACCTGCGTCGGCCATGATGCGGGCCTGGGCGGCGAGCTTCTCCGGCGGGATCGTGTGGGCCATCATCAGGAACCCGACGGTCTCCAGGCCGCGGTCGCGGGCGAACCCGAAGTGCTGGACCGACACGTCGGCCTCGGTGCAGTGCGTGGCGACCCGGCAGATCGACCCGCCGTTCTGCTGCGCCTCGGCGATGTCGTCCTTCGTGCCCAGACCCGGCAGCATCAGGAACGCGATCTTCGATTCGGTGGCCGTCTCGGCCGCGAGCTTGATCAGCTCCTGCTCCGGGGTCTTGGAGAAGCCGTAGTTGAAGCTCGACCCGCCCAACCCATCGCCGTGGGTGACCTCGATGACCGGCACCCCCGCAGCGTCGAGGGCCGCGACGATCGACCGCACCTCGTCGGCGGTGAACTGATGACGCTTGTGATGGGACCCGTCGCGCAGCGACGTGTCGGTCATCCGCACGTCCCAGCTGGCGTCGAAGTAGATGTCCTCGCTGATGCTCATGCGTGTCCCCCCGTGGTCGCAGCCAGAACTTCCTTGGCGATCTCCTCGCCCACCTTGGTGGCCGCGGCGGTCATGATGTCGAGGTTCCCCGCATACGGCGGCAGGTAATCACCGGCACCCTCCACCTCCACGAAGACCGTCACCAACGCCTGTCCACCCGAGTGCATCGAGGGCGGGTCGAACTGCGGCTCGTTGAGCAACCGGTACCCCGGCACGTAGGTCTGCACCTGCGCCGCGACGTCGGTGATCGACGCCGTGATCGCATCCTGATCGGCGTCCTCGGGGATCGCGCAGAAGATGGTGTCGCGCATGATCATCGGCGGCTCGGCCGGATTGAGGATGATGATCGCCTTGCCCCGGGTGGCGCCGCCGATGACCTCGATGCCCCGGCTGGTGGTCTTGGTGAACTCGTCGATGTTGGCCCGCGTCCCCGGCCCCGCCGACGCCGAGGACACCGACGCCACGATCTCCGCGTAGGGCACGTCCACGACACGGGACACCGCGTAGACCATCGGGATGGTGGCCTGCCCACCGCAGGTGACCATGTTGACGTTCGGACTGTCGAGGTGCTCGCGCAGGTTCGCCGGCGGAATCACCCCGGGCCCCACCGCCGCCGGGGTCAGGTCGATCGCCCGGATGCCCGCCTCTGCGTAGCGCGGAGCGGCGTCGCGGTGCACGTAGGCACTGGTCGCCTCGAACACCAGATCGGGGCGCTCGTCGCGCGCGAGAAGCCAGTCCACACCCTCGTGGCTGGTCTCCAACCCGAGCTTGCGCGCACGCGCCAGGCCTTCGCTGTCGGGGTCGATGCCGATCATCCACCGCGGCTCCAGCCAGTCCGAACCCAGCAGCTTGTAGAGCAGGTCGGTACTGATGTTGCCGGACCCGACGATCGCGACGGTTGCCTTGTCAGGCATGACTTCTCCTCATTGACACGGTCATTCGAAAGAGAGACGAACCGAACCTAGTCCGTCGAACGTGGCTACGAAATCGTCACCGGGACGAGCATCTATCGCACGCGTGCACGACCCCGGCAGGACGACGTCGCCGGCCTTCAATCGCACGCCGAACTGATCGACCTTGCGCGCCAGCCACGCCACCGCGGTCACCGGATTGCCCAGCACCGCATCACTGCGCCCCTGCGCCACGACCTCGCCGTTGCAGGTCAACACCGCGTCGATGTTCTTGACGTCGACGTCCTTGGGCGACACCCGCTCACTGCCGAGCACCCACCCCGCCGACGACGCGTTGTCCGCGATCGTGTCGCACAACGTGATCTTCCAGTCGGTGATCCGGGTGTCGATCAACTCGATCGACGGCGCGAACGCCGCCGTCGCGGCCAGCACGTCGTCCTCGGTGCACCCCTCACCGGGCAGGTCGTCGGCCAGGATGAATCCCACCTCGACCTCCACCCGCGGATAGAGGAACGTGCCCGCCGGGACCGCGACGTCCTCGAACACCTCCATCTCGGCCAGCAGGTGCCCGTAGTCGGGCTCGTCGACGCCCATCATCTTCTGCATGGCCTCCGACGACAGCCCCACCTTGTGCCCGATCACCCGAGACCCCGACGCCACCCGCGAACGGATGTTGATCAGCTGGATCTCGTAGGCATCGACCACGTCGATGCCCGGATTCGCGTCGGTCAGCGGCCGGATCGGCACCCGGTCACGCTCGGCTCGGGCCAGATCGGCCGCCAACTGCTCACGCACAGTTGGGCTCAGCATGACGGTGCCGTCGTCCGGCGGCGTGCACGGTGTGCCGAGTGATCGCCGACCGACGTCATGCGCGGCTCTTCATGGCGTCAAGGTCGATTCCACCGAGTGATCCCGTACCCATCTCGGCGTTGTGCGCGTGGGCGAAGTGGTGCAGCCCGAACGCCGCGTCCATTCCGTTGCGCAGGCCCATCTGGTCCTCGCACTGGTTGACGGCCTTCTTGGCCAATGCGAGGCCGAACATGGGCATGCCAACCATCCGGGCCGCCAACGCCATCGTGTGATCCTCGAGTTGCTCGCGCGGGACCACATGGTTCACCATGCCCAGCTCGTAGGCCCGCTGCGCGGTGAACCGGCCCCCGGTGTAGAGCATCTCCTTGGCGAATCGGGTGCCGACGACCCACGGGTGCGCGAAGTACTCGACTCCTGGAATGCCCATCAGCAACACGGGGTCTGCAAAGAATGCGTCGTCGGCCGCCACGATCAGATCGCACACCCAGGCGAGCATCAGACCTCCTGCGATGCAGGCGCCCTGCACCATGGCGATGACGGGTTTCGGTATCTCGCGCCACCGACGGCACATGCCCAGATAGACCTCTGATTCACGGGCGAAGCGGTGGTCTCCCGCGTGCTTGCCGAGGTGGTCCCACCACAGCACGGCGCGATTGTCATAGTGAGTGTCGTGGTCGCGTTCGGGGGTGCCGATGTCGTGGCCCGCGCTGAAGTGCTCGCCGTTACCGGACAAGACGATGACGTGTACGTCGTCGTCATCGACGGCGCGGGCGAACGCGGCGTCCAGGGCGTAGGTCATGGCCGAGTTCTGCGCATTGCGATATCTGGGTCGATTCATGGTGACCATGGCGATGCCATCGATCACGCGGTAGGTCACCACGTCGTTGCTGCTCGGCACTCGACTAACCCTTCGGTCCGGCGGTGTTCAGGTGTGCCGATATCGTGGCCCGCCGCCGGGTCGACGTGGTGCAGGTTGCCCACTGACCGGACGTCGCCTACCTCACACTCGGTCGCACGTTCCGCAGTGACTTTCGTGAACGCGCTTCACAGTGGGTCGAACGACGAAATGAGCCACTTGCCAGCGACTTCGGCCATTCCCACCATCACACTACTCGCGGTTTGAGCGGGCTCGGGATTGTCCTTGCTGGTGGTGGACTGGTTGAGGAAGATCAGCACCTTCGCGTGGGTACCGTCGACGTCGGCGGTGGCGGCGCGTACGACTGTGGCGGTGGCGTGTACGGCTTTGTCCTTGGCCGCCGGCGCCACGATCTGCTCGGCGAAGTCGCTGTAGTAGGTAAGGAATTCTCCGGTGAGGTGGGACTGCGCGGCAGTCAAGTCAGGTTCCAGCGTGTCGGGAGCGTAGGTCAGCAGCGCGACGGCACCCTCGGATGCCGCAGCCGCGACCGTGGTCTGGGCTGCGGCCTCGGTCTGGTCGCTTCGGTGCGGACCGAGGTAGAGGCCGGCCGCCAGTGCAGCAGAACCGATGAGCGCGGCACCCGCGCCGATCTGCCGCCAGTACCGTAGTGCGCGCCGCAGCCGGTCACGCTTCGGCCGTGAGTTATCCGCCTCGGGACCGGCGTCGGCATCACCGTCGTGATGGTTCTCCCGTGTCAGGGTCCTGTCGTCGAACTCGTCGACCTCGTCGACGATGGGTGCGTCGACACCGACAATGTGCTCGGAAGTCGTTGTCACGGTACGAAGTCCACCTTCGACATCTTGATGTGGCCTGCGTCGTCAATGACGTTGACGCTCAGGCGCCACGTTCGGGGTTGCTCGTTGGCCCCTGCGGAATTGGTGATGGTCGTTGCTGCCGTTACCAGGACCACTGCCGAGTCCTTGGTCATGGTGTCCACCGCGGTGCCGACGACCGTCGCCTTGGTGACCGCCTTTGATTCCTGGGCGACTTCGACGAACTCCTTCGCGCTCTGTTGGAAGTCATCGCGGAACGCGCCGGTGGAGTTGTCGATGATCCGTTGAACGTCGTCCTGGGCGGTACTGCTGTTGATGGACATCAAGGTGACGACGGCTTGTCCAGCGGCGGCGGCGAACTCCGCGCGACGCTGTTGTTCTCGTTCGGCGTTCTGGTGCTGCCAGTAGAGATACCCGCTGACGGCGAGAAGTGTGCAGACGACGAGGAGCGTCACGCCGGTGAGGAGCGTCGACGCACGTGGGCGGTGCCAACGTCGACGACGCGAGGGGTCATTCGGGCCTGCTGCATCGTCGGCGGCAACGATGTCGTCGTCAGCTAGCTCTGACTCGTCAGTGATCTTCGCCGCACGTAGTTCGACGAGGCGTGTGCGCGCTGCGGCAGCGATCGCCTCGGCCTCGACCGCTTCGGCTTCGGCTTGTTCGACCGCGCTGTCGATGTCGTCGATCGGTGCGGCGTCGGCAACGGATGGATCTCCCGCGTCGGGCCTTCCTGGGTCGCGTTGTGTCCGTGATTGGCTGCTTGTCGGCACCCGCAACCTCCTCGTCTCTCTGCGCCGTGTGGTTGGGGTGCGCACCGGCGACTTTGCAGGACGTTAGCCGGGTCCTTCGGCCGCTTCGCTGGGGTGTCCCGCCCACCGGTCTCCGGGGAGGGTGCACAGGCAGAGATCACCAGTTACGCAGGGAACACACGGCTCCGGCGTTCCCTTCGGCGGCAGCGACGGTTTCGCCGTCGACGGCAAGTGTGCATCTGATGGAGCCGCTGCGACTCGTCGAGGTGCGGCTGATCGCGACCATTGCCCACCGGTCGGGATCGATGAGGGTGACCTCGCGCACCCAGGGCTGCCCCGGCGCCAGGCTGGCTTCGGCTTTGGGGCTGAACTGGTAGGGGTTGTGGCTGTACTCCGCCCAGGTGGGTGGGTCGACCTCGCGGTAATACACGTCGACGTCCAGCTGACCGTCGGATGTGACGGTATAGGTGACGCGATGAGCTGGGATGGGCTCATCGGCGTGTACGGGTGCCGCCTGCAGCACGGCCGCCGTTGCCCCCAGGAGCATGGCGATGGCCGCGCGGAGCCCCCCACCGGATGCGCTTCTCGATGAGTCGTGGCGGGCGTTACGCGTCACCGCGCACCCATCGGGTAGCGCCGTCGGAGGCTGCGCAACTCAGGAAGAGCCCGTCGGGGGCCTGAGCGACGTCGTTGAGATGACCGCCGCACTCGCTGTTTTCGTCCTTGATGCCGGCCATCGGCGGCGACCGGAAGTATCGGGGTGCGTAGCGCCGTGGGGAGCCGCAGAACACCAGCCGGCCCCAGGAGGTGGTGCCGAAGACGAAGTAGGCGGTGTCCGGGCACGAAGCTCCCAAACTCACTCCCCCGGTGATGCCGGGAACGCACGCCGGCTCGTCGCAGGCCGCAGGCTGCGCGGCGGCGGTGGCCGGCGGGAACGTAGCGGCGAGCACGAGAGCGGCGAGGACCGCCGGCAGTAAGCGCACTTCGCCACTGTGGCATGGCGAAGACGTTGCGCCATCTAGGCGTCCACCAGGTGGGAGGTTCGGGAACGAACGCGGAGAGACGCCGGACAGTAGGGGTCGGGGCGGACCCCGTCGCCAGGCTGGTCACGTCCGCGATCCAACGGACGACGAAGGAGTATGTGCATGCGTGGGATGACCAGACTGATGCTGAGCGCCGCGCTTGCGGGGGCGGGTATGGCGGGGATCGCCGCACCGGCAGTCGGGGTCCCCGGCAACTGGGGGCTCGACGGCACCTATACCGCCACGTCCAACGGCGAGTGGTCGAAGCGAAACGACGTCTTCCACGACGAACCGAGTGTGCGCAGCGTGTGGACGGTCACGTCCACGTGCAGCTACCCCGGCGAGTGCACGGGCACCGTGCGCAGCGACTGGGGGTGGACCGCGCCGATCTATCAGAAGAGTGGCGTGTGGTTCGTCAAGAGGACCGTCGACAACTGGCAGCCCTGTCCCGACGGCTCTGCGGCCCCGGGGCTGCAGGTGTACCGGTTCTTTTCCGCAACCCCCGATGGCAGCGCCGCAGACCCGTCGTCGACGACGCTGATGGGCGACGACCAGACCACCGGGATCAGCGGCTCCTGCGGTAGCAGCAAAGTGCTGTTCATCAGTATGCCGTTCAAGCTGGTCAAGACCGGCTGACGCCATCGGTCCCCCTGACGATCGGCTCGTAGCCGTGGCGGCGATCCGCTCGGGCCCGTGCCGCGGCGTGACCACTGAGGTCAGGCGGGAAACAGGTCCTTCCAGGACCTCGGGCCGGGATGCGTGGCGAGGTCGGCCTGCCGGAACACCTGCCCGTCGGGAGTGGCGTACTGACCCGTCGTCGGATCGTAGGTGGCGACCGCCACGGACGGTCCCTCAGACCCGTTCTGTTCGAACGCACTTGGCGCGACGGCGGTTCCGCCCTGAGCGGGTGTCGGCTCGCCGGCCGGCGGCGGACCCTGGGGTGCCACCGGCGATGTGGCCGGCGGCGGCGGCGGCAGACCGGGTTGCGCGCCTTCGGGCGCCGGTGCAGGCGACGGTGGCGGTGTGCCGTCGAGGGGACCATAGATGTTCGAGTCGGGACCGGCCCGATCGTCGGGCGGGACTCCCTGGGCGATCAGGTTGGGGTCGATCGGGTAGGGACCGAGGACGTGTTGGCGCATCGCCAGCGGCTCGAAGGGCTTGTCGCTGTTGCAGATCTCAACCGTCGGCGCGCGTTTGCCGGGTTGACCCATGCAGGGATAGTTGCGCGCGCCGCGCACGGCGATCGGGGAGTCCTGGGGCAGCTTGCAGTACAGCCCGTCCGGTGTGTCGATGTCGGTGGTGTCCTCCGGTGACCGCCACATGTTCGGCGGGAGGAACCCGACGGTGCAGGCAGGCGGGTCACCGACGGTGAGGGTGAAGTCGCCCAGTGACATGCCCACCGGGTTGTTCTTCGGTGCGCCATAGGACTGCGTGGAAGCGATCGTCGGGGGCAGCAAGACCAGTAGTTGCTCCAACGACGGCTGATAGGTGACGCCGACCTGGCCCAAGGTGGTGAGATTCGCGAGCAGAACGGGCAGGGTGGGTTTGATCTGGTTGAGCAGTCGCGACGCCTCGTCGGCGGCCCCGGGGCCGCGCGCCAGCAAGGTGCGCACCTGCGGGTCGTTGGTGACGAGCTGATCGGTGATTCCATTGAGGCTTTGCGCCCAGGTTCGGATGGCATCGACGGACTGGGCTTGCCCGTCGAGGAGCGGGCCGCTGTCGTCGATCAAGGCTCGGGACTGGTCGGCGACGGCGTTGACGTCGCCGATCAGCTTCGACGACGAATCCATCAGCGAGCCGAAGTCGTAGCCGGCGTCCTTGAATCCGCGGTAGGTCTCGTCGAGCAGGGGACGGATCCTGTCCTTCGGCACGCTGCCGATGAGTGCGCTGACCTGATCGAGCATGGGGCCCACGGCTTGCGGGATGGAGGTGTTGGCCGCGGGGATGATCGATCCGTCGTGAAGGTAGGGTCCGGCATCGTCGTCGGGTTGAAGGTCGACGTATTGCTCGCCGACTGCCGAGACGCTGAGGACGGCGGCGTGGAGGTCGGCGGGAATCCTCGGTGAGGTGTCCAACGACAGCGTCGCCACCGCTCCCTCGCGGGTGGGCCGCACCTCGGTGACCTTGCCGATCTGCACTCCGCGGTAGGTGACGTTGGAGAACTGGTAAAGCCCCCCGGTGGCCGGTAGTTGCAGCGTGACCGTCATGCGGCCGATGCCCAGGAGGGTCGGCGCTTGCAGGTACACGCCGATCATCACCGCCATGCCGATCACCGAGATGACCGTGAAGATGATCAATTGTGTTCTGACGAATCGTGTGAGCACTTAGGTGCCACCTCCGGTGGGGGGTGTTGGTCCCGCGGGTGACGCCGCAGGAGCAGGCGATTGCGCGGGGCCTGGACCGGGCTCGGCGCCCGCGATGTGGGTCTCGGGCGCTGGTTCTTCCGCACCGACCGGTGGTGCCGGTGCGGCGTCGGCCGGTTGAGACGCCTGATCAACGGCGGCCTCGTTGGATGCCGTCGCGGCGTCTTGGGGCGGATCGACCAGGGGCGGCATGGTGGCGACTGCGGCAGGTGGTGCCGTGATGGGGGTGTTGAGCGGGTCCTTGGTGTAGTTGGCGTAGAACGGATCCCCCGGTGCCGGGACGAGTGGGGCGCCTTCTTGCCCGAATCGAGTGCCAAGAAATAGGCCGCGCTTGAGTCGGGGAATGGTGAAGTCGAAGGTGATGAACTCGTTGAGGTAGTCGCCGCGGATGGCGCGGTCGATGAAGTTCTGCGGATAGGGATAGGTCGGAACGTAGGCCAAGACGGTGCCCAGGGGCGGTCCGACGTCGGCCAGTGCGCGGATCGTGGGTTCGAGATTCTTCAGGTTCGCGACGAGGTCGGCTTGGCTGGCGTTGATGAGATTGGTCGCGGTGTTGCTGAAGATGCGGAACTTCTCGAGGGCGGTGGTGATGCGTGGCCGTTCGCGGTTGAGCACGTCCAGGGCCGGCGGTATGCGTTGTAGCGCTTGGGTGATCACGTCGCTCTGGCCGGCCAGTGTCCCGGCGAGTCGGTTCAGCGCGGCGATGGAGGCGTTGATGTCGTCGCGT
The DNA here is from genome assembly GCF_056679845.1 of Mycobacterium sp. PTI7. Lineage (NCBI taxonomy): Bacteria > Bacillati > Actinomycetota > Actinomycetes > Mycobacteriales > Mycobacteriaceae > Mycobacterium > Mycobacterium sp. PTI7. Next base: position 388,139 of record NZ_CM155252.1, on the reverse strand, counting down.
TGCCGGTCGAGTACGCCCACGAAGTCGTCGAGGCGGGTGAGGAGGTCGCGGATGCGGTCTTCGCGGCCGCTGAGCGCAGCGTTGAACTCCGTCACGATGTCACCGATCTTGCCCAGCCCGCCACCATTGATCACGACTGACAACGACGAGAGGGTTTGTTCGGTGGAGGGGTAGGTCGAGGAGCGGTCGAGACCGATGGTGGTGCCGGAGGGCAGGTCGCCGGAGGGCGACTGGCCCAACGGTGGGTTGAGTGCGAGGTGCATCGAGCCCAACAGACTGGTTTGACCGACGGTGGCGGTCACGTTCGCGGGAACGTCGACGTCGGGTTTGATGGAGATCTCGACGTCGGCGTGCCAGTTGCGGACCGTCATCTTGCTGACGCTTCCCACGACGACGTCACTGATCAGCACCGGGGAGTTGGGTTCCAGCGTGCCGATGTTGGTCAGTTCGACGTGGTAGGTCTTCGCGTCGGCGCCGCGGCCCACCGTTCCTGGGAGCGGCAGTGAATTGAGGCCGTTGAACGTGCATCCGGTGGCGGCGAGGACGATGCATGACGTGATCGTCGCGACCGCACGCGTGGAACGCCGCCTCGTCATGGTGTTCCTTCCGCCGCCGGTAGCGGTGCTGTGGCGGGTGCCGCTTCCGCGGGTAGCAGCATGTCCTGCAGGTTGGTTGGCCCAGGAGCCGGTGGCGGCGGTGCGGGCGGGTCGGGCACGCCAGGTGGGATCGGGGCACCCGGGAACAGGGCCGGTGAGGGATTGGCCGGCAATCCGTTGGGCGCGAACGCTCCTGGCGAGCGGGGCGGCGCGTTGTAGCCCGGTGGTGGTGCGACGTCACCGGCCCCCGTGTACGCCGACACCGCGGGCGGGTTCACCGGCATGTCTGGAGTTCCGCCGGTGCCACCGGGGGAGAGATTCGGGTCGGTGTAGACCAGGTTGTCCGGGCTCGGCGCCTTCCGCAGGTAGGCGTTGAACGGTACGGGCAGGTAGTTGAAGTTGATGAGCCGCAGGGCCGGGCCGAGGTACTGGGCGCAGAGTTTCGAGGTTTCGGCTGCGGTGGCATTCTTCACCGCGGCGATCGCCGAGCACACCACCGACACGGGGTCGGCGAAGTTGGACAGTGCGAAGGCGCCCACCGCGGTACCGCTGTCGGGGTTGTAGATGTTGTAGCCGTTGGCGATCGCGTTGGGGGCGACGTGGAGAACATTCTCCAGAGCGGTGCGATTGTCGACGAGGTTTTGGGTGACATTGGTCAGCCGCTGCAATTGTTCGGCGGTTTGGTCGCGGCTGCCGGCGATGAATCGTTGCACGTCGGTAACGGCGGATCCTAGGTTGGTCAGGGCGGCGTCGAGGTCGGAGCGGCCTCCGTCGATCACACTGGTGACGCTCGCGAGGCGGTCCTGGAATGCCACGATCTGAGCGTTGCTGTCCCGCAGAGCGGTGACGAAGGTCTGCAGGCTGGTGATGATCTGCGCGATGTCGCCGCTGCCGCCGGCGAGGATGCGGGCCGCGCCCGAGAGTTGGCTGAGCGCTTGGCGCAGCTTGTCCCCGTTGCCGTTCATGGCGTTGGCGGCACTGTCGATGAAACGGCTCAGCGACGTTCCCGAGGCGTCGGCTACTGGTCCCAGGTCGGTCGCCAGCCGGGTTAGTTGATCTTTGACCTGGTCCCATTCGACGGGGACGGCGGTGCGGTCGACACCGATCTGCGCACCGTCGGTCATGACGGGTCCGGAGTCCTCGAAGGCCGGGGCGAGCTGCACGTAGCGTGCCGCTACCAAGTTCTGCGCCATGATGATTGCCTTGGCGTCAGCCGGAATCGGGACGCCGTGATCGACGGACATGGTCAGCTTGGCTTGTGCGCCCTGCGGTTCGATGGCAGTGATCGTTCCGACCTTGACCCCCGAGACCCGCACTTCGTCGCCGGGATAGATCGAGGTCGCGGAGGTGAAATAGGCCGTGATCGTGGTGGGACGGTTGACGGTGCGGATGGCGACGAGCGCGGTGCCGGCGACCAGCAGACCGATCAACGTGATCAGCAGCGGCTTGGCCAACGTCCTGCTCACTGTGCCGGACGGCGTCTTGCGGTGGATGGTCATCGACTCCCCCCGGGAATGCCGTTTCGCGGAAATGGGAACTCGGCACGGGGGCCGGCGTTGTCAGGAGGTTGCCCCGCGTTGACACCGCGGCGGAATCCGAAGGCGTAGTCCAAGAAGGGTTGCAGGGTCTGCGATGGGATGAGGTTCCCCACGAAGGCGTTGTAGTAGAAGCCGTTGCTGACCGACTCGCCCTGGGTGACCTGGTACTTGGCGAGACCCTTGAGGGCTTGGGCGATGTTGTCGCGGTTCTTCTCCAGCATGGCGGTCACCGAATTCAACTTCTCCAGGGTCGGCGCCAGCTCTTCCTCGTTGTCGGCAACCAACCCGGACAGCTGTTGAGACAGCGCCGAGGTGTTGGCCAGCAGAGTGACGATGGCATAACGCCGTTGATCCAGGACTCCCAGCAGATCGTTGGCGTTGAGCAACAGCGCGTTCACCTGGGCGCTGCGCTCCGACAGGATGCCGGTGACGTCGGCGGCGCTCTTGAGCAGACCGGCGAGTGATTCGTTGCGGCCGTTGAGGGTTTGCGATACACGGGTCAGTCCGTCGAACGTCGGCCCGAGCTGGGGGGCCATGCGGTCGATGGTGTCCGACAGGGTGTCCAAGGACTGGGTCAGGGTGGCGGTGTCGGTTCCCGCGGTGTTGGTCGTGAAGTCGGTGACGGCGTTGGTCAGCGAGTAGGGCGACGAAGTCTGTGACAGGGGGATCGTGTCGGACGTCCGCATCGGTTGCCCGCCAGCGGGTTCCAGGGTGAGCATGCGGGCGCCCAGTACGGTTCCGGTCCTGATGTGTGCGGTGGTGTCGGTACCCAGCCGCACGGAGCTGTTCAGACTGAAGTCGACCAGAGCCTTGCCGCGATCGAGTCTCACTCCGGTGACCGTGCCCATCGTGACGCCGGAGACCTTGACGTCGTTACCGGGGGTCAGTCCGCCGGCTTCGGCGAACAGTGCCTGGTGGTGCCGCGACGTCGCCCAGGAGATGAGCTGCTGCGGCTGCAGACCGACTGCGATGATCAGGGCGATCAGCACGACGCCGATGAATCCGGAGCGAGCCAGCCGGGGGCCCGCGTACTTGAGCATCAGGGTTCCCCGCATCGGCCGGTGTTTTGCATGATCCATGGGAAGTACGCGGTGCGGCCCTGCAGGTCGGTGACGCGCACGTTCATCCCGCACAGGTACTGATTGATGAACGCCCCGTAGGAGCCCAGCCGCACCAGCTTGCGGTAGTTGCCGGGGGCCTTCTGCAAGGCGAGGTCCAGCCGCGCCTTGTCGTCGTCGTTGGCCAGCAGCGGAGCCATCCGGGTGAGCTGGTCTACCGTGCCCGCCAGCGGTGGCCGTGCCTGGGTGAGCAGGTCGGCAATCGACGCCGTGCCGGTGTCCAGGGCGGTGATCGCTTCCCCGATCGGATCGCGCTCGCGGGAAAGGCCGGTGATGAGCTGTTCGAGGCGGTCGACGGCGCCGGCGAACTGGTCGCCGTCCTTGGCGACGGTGGCCATGACCTGCTGCAGGTTGTCGATCATCTGCTGCACCGTTTGTCCGTTGTCTGCCAGCGCGTTGGTGAACGACGAGGTCTGCGTCAGAAGTGATTCGACGGTTCCGCCCTGGCCCTGCAGGATCTGAATCAGCGAATTGGTCAGCGCGTTGACGTTCTGCGGGTTGAGTCCCTGTAGGACCGGCTTGAGGCCGCCCAGCAGCAGGTCCAGGTCGAGGGCGGGTTCGGTGCGTTCGATGGGAATCCACGATCCGGCTGGCTGCAGGCGGGTCGAGCCGGGCGCGTCGAGAAGATCGAGGTACCGGTTGCCGACGAGGTCGAGATAGCGAACGGCGACCTTGGTGGAGGTGGTCAACACGACGTCGCGGTCGGCGTCGAACGCCACCTCCACCGAGTTGTCCGGTTGCAGCGCCACGTCCTGCACGGTGCCGACGCGGATGCCCGCGATACGCACGGAATCGCCGGATTTCAGGCTCGAGGCGTCGGTGAATACGGCGGTGTAGGTATTGGTCGATCCGGTCCGGTACTGGCCGAGGATGACGAACAGCATCGCCGTCAGCAGAACCATGATGATGCCGAACACCGCGAACTTCAGGGCAGTGACCCGTGATGACGTCATCCGGGCTGACCGATCTGCGGGGTGTTGCGCGCCGGACCGTCCAACGGTCCGAACAGAGCTTCCTTGAGGGCGTTCGAGTTGAGCAGGATGCCCTGATTGCCGTACTGCGCCGGGTTGGCATCGATGTCGGTCACGACGAACGGGGGCCGCTGGCCGAATCCCACGTTCGGCATGTCCATGCACTGGGGGCCGCCCTTGGCGGCAACCTTGGGCAGGTTTCCGGGGTAGCGGTAGCGTTCGGTGCCCAGCAGGAATGAGTCCAGGAGCATGACCCCGGGTAGCGGTTGGGGTGGGCCGGTGGCCAACGGCTCGAGGCCGGCCAGCGCGCAGTTCAGGGCCGGACTGTATTGGTTGGTCAGCGCCGTCGAGGGCAGCAAGAGGTGCAGGGCGTCGGTGAGGGGTGCACTGTTGGTCGACAGCACGTCGTTGCCGACGTCGGCAAGCCCGATCGCGCTGACCAGCAGCCGGTCCAGGTCGTCCCCGCGTTCTGCGACGGTGTCACTGACCCGGGTTGCGTTCGCGGCCAGACCCATCAGGTCAGGCGCCGCGTCGGCGTAGGCGTCGATCACCGTCGGTGCGACGGCGATGTCGTGGCTGAGGTTGGGCAGACTGGGATCGAGCTTCGCCAGGAGCGCGTCCAGGTCGACCAGGGTCTGCCCGAACTTCTGCCCGCGCCCGTCCAGTGATTGGCTCAGTGCGCCAAGGGTTTCGTTGAGCTTGTCGGGTTCGATCTGCGACAGCACCGACACCAATTGCTGAAACAGTGTGTTGACCTCGACGGTGACGTTCTTGGCGTCGAGTACCTGTCCTGGGTGCATCGGCTGCGGCGAGGGGTTCTCAGGTGGCACGAGTTGCACGAACTTGGACCCGAAAACCGTCGTGGAGGCAATGTCGACCAGCGCGTTGGCCGGGATGAGCGACAGAGCCGAGGGGTCCATCGCCAGATGAATGGCGGCCTGCCCGTCGGGGAGCCAGTCGATGCGGTCGACCTTCCCCACCTGGGCACCGTGCAGTTTGACCTTCGCATCGGCCCCCATGACCAGACCCGCACGTGACGAAAGCACGGTCAGAGGGACGGTTTTCGTCGCGTCACCCCGGAACAGAACGACGGCGCCCGCGACGATCGCAAGGATCACCACGACGGTGGTCAAGCCCACCAGGGGGCGTACGGCGTCACGCGGCATCGTAGGTACTCCCCTAGCCCGACAGGTTGAAGTTGCCGTTGGCGCCGTACACGGCCAGCGAGATCAGCAGCGTCACCGACACCACGACGATCAGTGACGTGCGCACCGCGGTGCCGACGGCCACGCCCACGCCCGACGGGCCGCCAGTGGCGAAGTATCCGTAGTAGGTGTGAATGAACAGGATCGCCAACGCCATCAAGACGGCCTGCAGGAATGACCACAGCAGGTCGATGGGGTTGAGGAAGGTGGAGAAGTAGTGGTTGTACAACCCTCCGGATTGCCCCAGCAGCACCACCGTCGTGAATCGACTGGCCAGAAACGACAGGATCACCGCTATCGAGTACAACGGGGTGATCGCAATCATCCCCGCCACGATGCGAGTGCTCACCAGGTACTCGATCGGGTGGATGCCCATCGACTCCAGGGCATCGATCTCCTCGTTGATCCGCATCGCACCCAGTTGCGCGGTGACGCCGGCGCCGAAGGTCGCCGCCAAGCCGATGCCGGCGACGATCGGCGCCGAGATCCGGACGTTGATGAAGGCGGCGAGGAATCCGGTCAACGCCTCGATGCCTATGTCACCCAGCGAGCTATACCCCTGCACGGCCAACACGCCGCCGGTGGCCAGGGTCAGGAAACCGACGATCACCACGGTGCCGCCGATCATCGCCAACGTGCCTGCGCCCATCGATATCTCGGCGATGAGGCGGACGACCTCGCGGCGGTAACGGCGAGCGGCGAACGGAGTGGCTGCCAGTGACCGGCCATAGAACACGATGTGATCGCCCAAGGAGCCCAGCGCCGACACGGGCCGCCGGGCTGCCCTCGCCAATCGGGGGTACGTCGATCGCAACGTCGTCGTCGCGGTCATTTGGACGTCATCTGAATGCCGATGGCTGTGACGACGACGTTGACGACGAACAGTGCCATGAACGCGAAGACCACGGTCTCGTTGACGGCGTTGCCGACGGCCTTGGCGCCGCCTCCGGTGATCGTCAGGCCGCGGTAGCAGGCGACCAGCCCGGCGATCAGCCCGAACAATGTGGCCTTGACACAGGAGATGATCAGTTCGGGCACCCCGGTGAGCAGCGTGATCCCGGCGGCGAACGCGCCGGGATTCACGTCTTGAACCAGCACCGAGAAGAAGAATCCGCCCATGATGCCGATGATGCAGACGAGACCGTTCAGCAGAAAGGCGACCAGGCCCGAGGCAAGCATTCGTGGCGTCACCAGGCGCTGAATCGGGTTGATCCCCAAGACCTCCATCGCATCGATCTCCTCGCGGATGGTGCGCGAACCGAGGTCGGCGCACATCGCCGTCGCGCCGGCGCCGGCCACGATGAGCACCGTCACCAGCGGACCGACCTGGGTGACCGCGCCGAATGCCGCGCCGGCACCGGAGAGATCGGCCGCACCGAGTTCGCGGAGCAAGATGTTGAGGGTGAAGCTGACCAGGACGGTGAAGGGGATCGCCACCAAGAGGGTGGGTGCCAGCGACACCCGTGCCACGAACCAGGACTGGTCCAGCAGTTCGCGCCATTGAAATGGTCGCACGACGACGAACTTCGCGGCGTCCACCGACATCGCGAAGAGTCCACCGACTGCCCTCATCGGAGCGTCGACGGCCCTGCGAATGATCACCACGTTCCTTCCCGGCCGGCCTGCAGTGCACGCTCGGCGCGTGTCTCGGACGGAACACTGACATCGCAGTGAGCTAGGGCACAGGCGTCGTCCCGCTTACCGGGAGACTGTGCGGTGGGCGGCAGGATCACACCGTTCGTGGGTCCGCTCATCGGGACCCGACGTGGCGGCCGAGCGCGGGTAGGGCAACCTGAGACCGCCCGCGTCCCCGTTCACGGAGGTTCCATGTCCTACGCTTCCCAGCAGCCAATTCCCGGCACCGTCGACGCGGATCTTCGTGAGATCGACACGGCCGCCGGGGTATTGCGGTACTACGACGTTGGCGACGGGCCGCCGGTGCTGTTCCTGCACGGGTCGGGGCCTGGTGTCACGGGATGGCGGAATTTTCGCGGCATCCTTCCCGCGTTCGCCGGGCGTTTCCGATGCGTGATCCTCGAGTTCCCCGGCTTCGGTGTCAGCGACGACGTCGGAGGGCACCCGATGGTGACTGCGCAAGGCGTCGTGGCGCCCTTCTTGGACGCCCTTGGCATCGAGCGGGTCGACATCGTCGGCAACTCGATGGGCGGGGGGGTCGGCATCAACACCGCTATCCATCACCGTCACCGGGTAGGTCGGCTCGTCACGATCGGTGGCATCGGCACCAACGTGTTCAGCCCCGGGCCCAGCGAGGGCATCCGGCTGTTACAGGAGTTCACCGAGGACCCCACCCGTCAGCGGCTCGTCGACTGGCTTCGCTCGATGGTCTTCGACGAGGCACTGGTCACCCCCGAACTCATCGAGGAGCGGTGGGAGCTGGCGACCGATCCAGACACGTTGGCGGCTGCTCGCCGGATGTACGGCAAGGCGGCGTTCGCGGCGATGATGGACATGATGAAGGCCGCGGACATGCCGATGCCGTGGGCTCAGATGCACCGGGTGCATGCACCGACCCTGCTGACCTGGGGTCGCGACGACCGGGTCAGCCCGTTGGACATGGCACTGATTCCCATGCGCACCATCGCCAATGCCGAGTTGCACGTCTTTCCCAATTGCGGACACTGGGCGATGATCGAAGCCAAGGACGCCTTCGAGCGAACGGTGATGGCGTTCTTGAACCGCTAATCGACTGTTCGGAATCGTCTGTTGCGCAGCAGGTAACGTGGCAAACCCACGATCGTCAGCGGTGACGGCCAGTGGTCGGCGCGGAAGTAGGCGTCGGACCCTCCGTCGAGGAACACCACGCTGCCGCACATGAAGTCTGCGGCGTCCGACAGCATGAACACCATCCAGTCGGCCACTTGTCCGGAATCACCGAATCCCCCGATCGGGACCGGGAATCGGCGGATCGCCTCGGCCTCATCGGGGGTGGACAGCTGGCGCTGGAGCAGCGGGGTCATGATCGCGCCCGGTGCGAGCGCATTGAGTCGGATGCCGCACCCGGCCCACTGCTCGGTGACTGCATGGCGGCGCACCCACTGGGTGAGGGCCAGTTTCGATGCGGCGTACGCCATCGCCGGTGCCGCACCGCGAAAGGTCCTCGTCGCCCGGAGCGCCCGCTCGAGGTCACCTGCCAGTACTGCCCGCACCGCCCGGCGAGGCACCATCGGGATTGTCGTGGTCGAGTTACTCGACACGACGACCACTTTGGCGTCATCGGCAGCGGCGAGGGCGGGCTGCCAAGCGGTCAGGAGGTCTACGACGCCGCGGTAGTTGGTTTCCAGGATGAGCCGGGGGCGGTCGGGGCCCGGCGTGGGTCCGACACCGGCGGCGAATACCGCTCCGTCGAGGCGGTTGCGCGCGGCGGCCAACACCGCCGTCGAAGCAGCAGAACGGCCGCGGTCGGTCGACAGGTCAGCGATGACGTCGGCGCCGCGCAGATCGACTCCGATCACGGTGTGCCCGGCACTGCGCAACCGTTCGGCGACCGCCAGGCCCATTCCCGAGGCCGAACCGGTGACGGCGTACGTGCCCATCCCTATGGCACCTCGTGCAGGTCGAATCCCTTGTACCCGGCGGCGGCCACGTCGCGGCAGATGTCGAGATACACCCCGAAGCCGCCGATGAACAGCATGAACGTCCGGGGCTTGCCCGGGACGTTGGCTCCCATGTACCAGGAGTTCGCCTTGGTGAACAACGTCGCGTCGGCGCGTTGAGCGCATTCGGCGATCCATGCGTCCACCGCGTCGGGAGTCGGCTCCATCGCCTCGTACCCCTGGTGGTCGAGGTACCCGATGGCCTCGGCGATCCAGTTCACGTGCGCTTCGGCGTGTAGCACCATGTTGGCCAGCACCGCTGGTGCTCCCGGTCCGGAGACCAGGAAGAGGTTGGGGAAGCCGTCGGTGCACAGGCCCAAGTAGGTGCGTGGTCCGTCGGCCCAGTCGTCGACGAGCCGCTCCCCACCGCGGCCCACGATGTCGATCTTGGCCAATGTGCCCGTCATCGCGTCGAAGCCGGTGGCCAGGACCAGCGCGTCGACGTCGTAGTGAGCATCAGAGGTGGTGATGCCGGTTTCGTCGATCGATTCGATGGGCGTTCTGCGGACGCTGACCAGCGTGACGTTGGGCCGGTTGAATGTCTCGAAGTAGTTGGTGTCGGTGCAGATTCGCTTGGTGCCGATGGGATGATCGTCGGGAATCAGCAGGTCGGCGACGTCTGGGTCGTGTATGACCGCGCGAATCTTCTGCTCGTAGAATCGGCGAGCTTCGTCGTTGGCTGGCATCGAGATCATCTGATCGCGGAAGGTCTTGGAGAAGAGGACTCCACCCAGTTCCCATCGCTTCTGGAATGCCGCTCGACGCTCGTCGGGGGAGGCCTCCAAGGTCAGCTTGGGGTGAGCGACGTGCGGGGACCCACCGCCACTGCGCCAGGACATGTGACGCCGCTGCGGGTAGGTGGCCTTGATGTCGGCGACCTCGTCGGCGGTCAGGGGCCTGTTGCCGGCGGGCACGCTGTAGTTCGGGGTGCGTTGGAAGACGTAGAGCTGCTCGGCCTGGGCGGCGATGATCGGTATCGACTGGATGCCCGAGGAGCCGGTGCCGATGACGGCGACGCGCTTGCCGGTGAAGTCGACGTGCTCGTGCGGCCAGTGGGCGGTGTGATACACCTCCCCGCCGAAGGTGTTCAAGCCCGGGAAGTCCGGGGTCATGGCAGCAGACAACGGACCGGTGGCCATGACGACATAGCGGGCCAGAACGCTGTCTCCGGCGTCGGTCGTGATAGCCCACTTCATGTTTGGCTCATCGAGGATGGCGCTGGTCACCCGGGTGTTGAAGGTGATGGCGCCGCGGAGGTCGAGTTCGTCGGCGACCCAATTGATGTAACGGAGGATTTCGCCTTGCGTCGCGTACTTCTCCGACCAGGTCCATCGCTGCTGCAGTTCCTCGGAGAACGAGTAGCAGTAGTCGACGCTTTCTACGTCGCACCGTGCACCGGGGTATCTGTTGTAGTACCAGGTGCCGCCGACGTCGGGTGCGGCCTCGAAGACGCGCACCGACAGTCCCTCCGACCGGAACTTGTGCACGGCATAGAGACCGGCGAATCCGGCCCCCACCACCACGACGTCCACATGGGTCTTCGAAGAGCTGCTCACCCGCCGTACGGTAAGTCGTCTCGGATGGATCGCTTGCACCGCTTCCCGGTGACCGGACGCTGCGGCTGGGCGTCCCGGCCATCGGACGGGCGGGGTTGGCGCCGCGCTGCTCGCCCGTCAGACTCCTGCGCATGACCGACGTCGACGGCCACCATCAAATGGTCGACACGGGGCGCGGGGTTCTGCTGACGGTGGCCGAGGTCATCGAGGAGGGCCCCGATGCCCGTTCGCTGGTGTTCACCGTTCCCGACGACCTCAAGGATCGCTTCTCCTACCGGCCTGGGCAGTTCCTGACCGTCCGAGTGCCCAGCGAGAAGACGGGAGCGGTCGCGCGCTGCTACTCGCTGGCCAGCTCGCCGCACATCGACCCCGCTCCGAAGGTCACGGTCAAACGCACCGCGGGCGGCTATGGATCGAACTGGCTGTGTGACAACATTTCTCAGGGCGATCAGGTCGAAGTGCTGCCGCCGGCAGGACTGTTCACCCCCGCCCATCTCGATGCCGACTTCCTGCTCTGGGCAGCCGGCAGCGGCATCACTCCGGTGATGTCGATCCTCAAGTCGGTGCTCGCCGCAGGGACCGGCAGAGTGGTGTTGTGTTATGCGAATCGGGACGAAGCCTCGGTCATCTTCGCCGCCGAGTTGCGGGACCTCGCCGCGCGTTTCGCCGGCCGCCTCACCGTGCTGCACTGGCTGGAGTCGGTGCAGGGTCTCCCCACACGCGCACAGATGGCCGGGTTCGTGCCCACCGTGTTCGCCGGATCGGATCGCTTCGAGTCCTTCGTGTGCGGGCCGGCGCCGTTCATGGCCGTCATCAAGGACACCCTCCTCGAGGCGGGTGTCCCCCGAGAGCGAATCCACCTGGAGGTGTTCGCGTCGTTGACCGGTGACCCATTCACCGAGGACTCGATGGACGCGACAGCCGCCGATGCGAACACCGGTGACGCGGCGACCGTTCGGGTGGACCTCGACGGTGCCACTCATCAGCTGCGCTGGCCGCGCGCGGCGACGCTGGTCGACGTGATGATCGGCGCGGGCATCGACGTTCCCTACTCGTGTCGGGAAGGACAGTGCGGATCGTGCGCGGCCACCGTCATCCGCGGCGAAGTAGCCATGGCGCACTGCGAAATCCTCGAACCCGACGACCTCGCCGACGGCCTCGTCCTGGCGTGCCAGGCCACGCCCGTCACCGACGATCTGCACGTGGAGTTCTGACCGGCGCATTACGCGTGGCCCAGATTTCCGCTGACCGGGAATGGCCGACGCCAACGAGCCCGCGGCGGGCCACCATCAACGAAGCCACCGACGACAGGAGCACATCATGACCGAGCGGGTAATGGACCGGTTGCACGAGGTCGCCGACCAGATGCGCATCCAGGCCGTCGAGTCGGAGAAGATCGGTCAGCTGACCGACGAAACCGTCAAATTGATGAAGTCCGCGGGGAACATCCGCCTGCTGCAGTCCACCGAGCATGGCGGCCTGCAGGTTCACCCCCGCGAATTCGCCGAGACCGTGATGGCCACCGCTGCCCTGGATCCCGCTGCCGGCTGGGTCAACGGCGTGGTGGGCGTGCATCCCTATCAGCTGGCGTATGCCGATCCTCGGGTCGCCACCGAGATCTGGGCCGACGACGTCGACACGTGGGTCGCATCGCCCTACGCGCCGCAGGGGGTCGCCACCCCCGTCGACGGGGGTTACGTCTTCAACGGACGGTGGCAGTTCAGCTCGGGCACCGATCACTGCGACTGGATCTTCCTGGGGGCGATGATCGGCGGGCCGGACGGAAAGCCCTTGATGCCGCCGCAGATGCTGCACATGATCCTGCCGCGCAAGGACTACGAAATCGTCGAGGACACGTGGAACGTCGTCGGATTGCGTGGCACCGGCTCCAAGGACGTCATCGTCTCCGACGCGTTCGTACCGTCGTATCGCACGATGGACGCGATGAAGGTGATGGACGGCACCGCCCAGCGCGACGCCGGCATGACCGACACGCTGTACCTGATGCCGTGGTCCACGATGTTCCCTCTGGGCATCAGCTCGGCGACGATCGGCATCGCCGAGGGTGCGCTGGCCGCTGCGCTGGACTACCAGCGTCAACGAGTGAACTCCAGCGGCGTCGCCATCAAGGACGACCCCTACGTCATGTACGCAATCGGCGAAGCCGCCGCCGACATCAATGCCGCCCGCCAAGAACTGTTGACCAACGCCGACCGCATCTACGACATGGTCGACGCCGGCAAGGAGGTGTCCTTCGAAGACCGCGCCGCCGGGCGACGGACACAGGTGCGCGCGGTGTGGCGTGCGGTATCGGCCGTCGACGAGATCTTCGCACGCTGCGGCGGCAACGCCGCCCGGATGGACAAGCCGCTGCAGCGGTATTGGCGAGACGTGCACGTCGGTCAAGCCCACGCCATCCACGTGCCCGGCACCGTGTACCACGCCTCGGCCCTCAGCTCCCTGGGCGTCGATCCGCAGGGCCCGCTGCGAGCGATGATCTGACGGACACGATCATGAGTCTCATCAAGGGTTTGGGCTACGTCACCATCGCCGCCTCCGACCTCCCCCAATGGCGCCACTTCGCCTTCGCCGTCCTCGGATTCGCCGAGGGCTCGGGGCCCGATCCCGACGCGCTGTATCTGCGGATGGACGAGCGGGCAGCCCGCATCGTCATCGTGCCCGGCGACGTCGACAAGATCGTCACCGTCGGATGGGAGGTCCGCGACCACGCTGACCTAGAACGGGTCAAGGCGGCCCTGGATTCGGCCGGCGTACCGTTCAAGCAACTGTCCCTCGAGGAAGCCGACGCGCGGCGCGTCGAAGCGGTCATCGCCTTCGAAGACCCCGCCGGCACGTCACTGGAGGTGTTCCACGGCGCGGTGCTCGACCACAGCCCCGTCGTGACGCCGTTCGGCGCAAGGTTCCTCACCGGGGAGCAGGGCTTGGGACACGTCGTGCTCCCCGCCTTGGACGTCGACGGACTCTTCGAGTTCTACACCGAGGTCCTGCGTTTCCGGTCCCGCGGCGCATTCCGAGTGCCGGTTCCCCCGGAGTTCGGTCCGGTGCGGGTGCGGTTCATGGGCGTCAACCAACGTCACCACAGCCTGGCGATCTGCCCGTCGCAGAACCTTCGCGATCCCGGCCTGATCCACCTCATGGTGGAAGTCGACACCCTCGACGCGGTGGGTCAAGCCCTCGACCGCGTCAACGCCGAGGGCTTTCAACTCTCCTCGACACTGGGACGGCACACCAACGACAAGATGGTGTCGTTCTACGTGCGGGCCCCCGGAGACTGGGACATCGAGTTCGGGACCGAGGGCAAGCGCGTCGACGAAACCCACTACAGCGCTGAAGAGATCACCGCCGACAGCTACTGGGGTCACCAGTGGGTGTCCGATCTCCCGGCCGCCATGCGCCCGTGAACGACCCCGGCGACGTCGCACCGATCGACGCGGCCACCATCACCGCCTGGGATGAGGAGGCCGACGTCGTCATCGCCGGCTACGGCGTCGCCGGCGCCGCCGCCGCGGTCGAAGCCGCTCGGGCCGGCGCCGAGGTCCTAGTCCTGGAACGCAGCGGCTCGTGGGGCGGCGCGGCGTCCATGGCCGGCGGCTTCATCTACCTCGGCGCCGGCACAGCGCTTCAAACCGCCTGCGGTTTCGACGATTCCGTTGACGACATGGCGGCGTTCCTCACCGCCGCGATGGGCCCGGGCGCCGACGAGGAGCGCATCGCCGACTACTGCGCGGGCAGCGTCGCGCACTTCGACTGGCTGGTCGACTGCGGGGTTCCCTTCAAGCCCGAGTTCTTCGACGAACCCGGCTATGAGCCCATGGGCGACCAAGGACTGATGTACAGCGGCGGGGAGAACTCCTACCCGTTCAACACCGTCGCCCGTCCAGCCCCGCGGGGCCACGTGCCGCAGATGCAGAACAAGAAGCAGGGCGAATCGAGCGCCGGGTTCATCCTCATGAAGGGCCTGGTCGAGACCGCAACCGCCGCCGGGGCCCGCGCGCTCTACGACGTGCGGGTGCACACGCTCATCGTCGAGTCCACTGGTCGGGTGGTGGGCATCCGGTGCCGACGCTTCGGTGTCACCGTCGACGTCCGGGCGCGCCGCGGCGTCGTGCTCGCCACTGGCAGCTTCGCCTACAACGACGCGATGGTCGCCCGCTACGCGCCACGCATCGCCGGCCGGCCGGCCGCGTCGATCGAGCAACACGACGGTCAAGCCATCCGGATGGCTCAGGCCCTGGGGGCGGACCTCGCGCACATGGACGCCACCGAGGTCGCCCTGTTCATCGACCCTCAACAACTTGCCCGCGGCGTGCTGGTCAACGAACGCGGACAACGCTTCGTCGCCGAGGACACCTACCCGGGACGCGCCGGGCAACTGACCCTCTATCACCAGAACAACGTTGCCTACCTCATCCTCGACGAGGACGCGCAGCAGCAGGCCATGGCGGCACCGTCGCCGCAGCTCATGATGCGCCCACCGACCTGGGTCTGCGAGACGGTCGGCGACCTGGAAGCCGAGATCGGCATGCCCACGGGGTCCCTGCAAGCGACCATCGCTGCCTACAACGACGGCGCCGCCCACGGCCAAGACCCGTTGCTGCACAAGAAGAAACGCTGGCTGCGGCCGCTCACGTCACCGGTGGCAGCCATCGACCTGCGGGAGTCGACGGGTGGCTTCACCCTGGGCGGATTGCACACCACCCTGCGCGCCGAGGTCCTCCACGTCAGCGGTCACCCGATCCCCGGCTTGTTCGCAGCGGGCCGGTGCACCGCAGGGCTGGCCGCATGGGGATACGCCAGCGGGGTGTCGCTGGGAGATGGCAGCTTCTACGGCCGCCGCGCCGGAGGTTCCGCTGCCCTGGCCTGATCCCGACCCGTCCCGTCGAGCCGCCTGACACCACCTCGGTGTCGGGCGGCTCTTTTCATTCGGCAACGTGACAGCGACCACACTCCTATGCTACAAACAGTCATATACCTACTAGGTACATGTAGCTCATGTCACAGCCCCAGGAGGACTCATGCCGTCACCGTCGCCCGTCGCCGACTCGAGCACACCCAGCGCCGTCATCGACCGGGTGTCGTTGGTGCTCGACGCGTTCGACGGGCCAGGACGCCTGACTCTGGCCCAGGTGGTTCGCAGGACCGGCCTGCCCCGAAGTTCGGCGCACCGCATGCTCGACCGGCTCGTTCAGCTGCGCTGGCTGCGACGCAACGGCCGCGACTACGAACTGGGCATGCGGCTCGTCGAGTTGGGATCGCTGGCGGTGCACCAGGACCGGCTGCACAAGGCGGCCGCTCCCCTCCTGGCCGACCTGCAGCAGAGCACCGGACTGGTCGTGCACCTGGCCATCCTGGATGGGACCGATGTGGTGTACCTCGACAAGGTCGGTGACCGGATGGCCGCGGCGATCCCCACGCGCGTGGGCAGTCGCCAACCGGCCCACTGCGCCGCCGTCGGCAAGGCGATCCTGGCCTACGGCCAGACACCCGACGACGTGGACCTGACCGCCCGCAAGACGCGCTACTCCATCGCGTCGCGTGCCCAGTGGGTCACCGAACTGGCGAAGGTCCGCGGACACGGCGTCGCCTTCGACCGCGAGGAGTCGCTGGCCGGATTCGGCTGCGTCGCCGCGCCGATAGGCGGACCCGGCGAGGCCGTCGCAGCACTGTCGGTGTGTGGCCCCATGAGCCGGATGGCGTTCGACCAGCGTCTGGCCGCACCGGTGCGGATGACGGCCATGGCGATCTGGCGCAACGTCGAAGGCGGCCCCCAGTGCGTGGTGCCGACCCTGCAGCAGAAGCGCATGCTCCGTCCGGTGGCGGTCGCCCAGTACGCATGAATCTCGACCCGCAGATCGCCGAACTGATCACCACCCTCGACGCCGGCTTCCCTCCGGTGCACACGATGACCGGGGCTCAGGCGCGTGCCACCATCCGGTCGCGATTCGCGCCGGCGGCCGACCCGGAACCGGTGGGCGCCGTCACCGAGGCATCGGTCCCCGGCCCGGGCGGTGAGATCGCAGTACGCATCTACCGTCCGTTGAGCGCACCCGCCATGGCACCGGCGCTGGTCTACGCCCACGGCGGCGGGTTCGTCTTCTGTGACCTCGACAGCCACGACGGTCTCTGCCGCAACATCGCCAACCGCACTCAGGCCGTCGTCGTGTCGGTGGACTACCGCCTCGCACCGGAGCATCGGTGGCCGGCCGCCGCCGAGGACATCTACGCCGCCGTGGCATGGACGGCAGGCCATGCCGAATCGCTCGGCGTGGACCCGGGACGGATGGCGGTTGGCGGTGACAGCGCCGGAGGAAATCTGGCGGCGGTGGCGGCACTGATGGCCCGGGACCGTGGTGGGCCAATGCTGGCGGCCCAATTGCTGATCTATCCCGTCATCGCCGCGGACTTCGACACCGCGTCTCATCTGGCCTTCGGGGAGGGTTACTACAACCCGAGGGCCGCACTGCAATGGTACTGGGATCAATACGTTCCCCACGCCGCTGACCGTCGCCACCCGCATGCCTCACCCTTGTTCGCCGACCTGAGAGGTCTGCCACCTACGGTGGTCGTCCTCGCCGGGCACGATCCGCTGCACGACGAGGGATCGGCCTATGCGAGCGCCTTGGAAGCTGCGGGCGTGGGCGTGACCCGGTTGCCGTATCCCGGTGGCGTGCACGGCTTCGTGACGATGCCGATGCTGGACCTGGCGCAGCGGGCGCGTGCCGACCTCAGCCGTGAAGTGGCACGACTGCTGGCAGATCCTGTCTGCGGCTGACCGCCCCGTACCGCTGCTCGGGATCCAGCACGCAGTGCGTGCGCCCGAATACCGTCACCATGCACTTGTTGTTGTGAGTACACCGACTTCGTACCGAGCCATCGGCGCGCATCGCGTTCACCAACCCCGGCTCGCGCAGCAACGCCCGACCCATCGCCAGGAAGTCGAACCCCTCGGCGACACCGGTGTCGAGGTGATCGCGATTCGTGATGCCGCCGAGCAACACGAGCTTCGTGTTCCGCATGACGGGCACGAACTGCCGTGCCGCGGGCAGCATGTACAGATCCTCATACGGGTAACTACCCATCGCCCACTTGCCCACCAGCCGCAACGGCAGCTTCATGGCCGGCGGCATCACCGTGGCGAACTCCTTCACGGGTACGTCGCCGCGGAACAGGTACATCGGCTTGAACACCGAGGAACCTTGGGTTAGTTCCAACGCGTCCAACGTGTTGTCGGCATCGAGCAATTGCGCGGTGCGCAGCGACTCGTCAATCCAGATGCTGCCCGGCAGACCGTCGTCCATGTCGAGTTTGGCGATGATCGCACTGCGCCCGGCGACCACCTCGTGGACCCGCGCGGCGATCTCCCGGACGAACCGAGATCGGTTGTCGATGTCACCGCCGTACTCGTCCTTGCGGCGGTTGACCAGCGGACTCAGGAACGACGACGGCAAGTACAGATGGCCGAAATGCAATTCAACCGCATCGAACCCGGCGTCGACGGCCACCTGAGCGGCATGACCGAAATCATCGATGACTGAGGTGATCTCGGTTCGGGTGATCTCCCGGCAGTACGCCATGGACGCCGGGTTGACGAACCTGCTGGGTGCCACCGGCGTCACGCCGGTGAGGCGCTTGTGCGCTACGACCCCTGCGTGACCGAGCTGCGCCGAGATCGCGGCACCCGCGGCGTGCACCTCATCGGTCAGACGCCGTAACCCGGGGAGCGCCGCTGCACTCATCACGATCTGCCCCGGCGCGCTGGCCGCCTCGGCAGACACGCAGCAGTACGCCACCGTGGTCATGCCGACACCGCCCAGCGCAAAGCTTCGGTGGAAGTCGATCAAGCCGTCCGTGACCAAGCCGTCCGGGGACCGTCCCTCCGACGTCGCAGCCTTGATCACCCTGTTGCGCAACGTCACCGGTCCGAGTCGCGCGGGTACCAGCGGATCAGGTAGGGCTGCGGCACACATGCTCTCACTGTGGTGCACGGCAATCCGGGCTCATCAGTGCCGTCCCGGTGGGCGGGAGCGCACCGACCTCAGCCTGCATCGACTCCTAATGTCTGCACCATGTCTGGCGAGGTGTACGTCATCGATCACGTGACCACCCGACCCGGGTGCGCCAAGGTCTTCATCGAGAACTATCTCGCCGAATACGCCCCCGGTGCCCGGGAACGCGGGATGACGCTGCGCGACGTGCTGGTCAGCCCGCCCATCTGGTTCGACGATCAGGCCAACACCGTCATGATCACCTGGTCTCTCCCCAGCCCTCGCGCCTGGTGGGAGATGACGTGGCAAGGCCGACCCGATCCGACGTTGGGCCCGTGGTGGAACGGCGTCGCTTCGCTCATCGCCGAGCGCACCCGCACCGTGGCCGCCGCCGCGGACGACGTCGACGGCATGTGCGATGTATAACGTCACCGCGCTCATTCACACCAAGGATCGGGCCGGCGTTCTCGGGTCACTGCAGGACGCTGTAGATGGCATACCAGGCGCTCTGCTGGCGCCGACACTGCCCGGCGTCCGCAACGGTGGCGACGTCCTGCTGCACCTGCCGATGGCTGACGACGCCCACTGGCGAACCCTGCAGGGCGACGTCGAGTCCGCACTAGCAGCACCGTCGATCCATCACGTCGACAGCGTGCACTACCGAGGCGACCTGCTCAGCACAGGCTCGAGCCACGGCAACGTTTTTCGCGTGCTCTTACTACGCGTGCATCCCGACAGCACCGCCGACATGATCCAACGGTTCGAAGCCGACCTACGAATGATGCCGCGCTACGTCTCCACCATCACCGCATGGCAACTGAGCCCCGTCGAGCAGGCCACCGGCGCATCGCCATGGACTCACGTGTACGCGCAACGCTTCACCGACGTCGATGGAATCTCTGGCCCGTATCTCATGCATCCAATCCATTGGGCCTACGTCGACCGTTGGTTCGACCCGGAATGCCCGGAGTACATCGTGCGCGATCGCGTTTGCCACAGTTTCTGCGCCATCACCTAAGCCCTGTCGGTTTCCGGACGGCTTCGCCAGGTGTTCTCAACTCCCACTTAGGTCACGACGTGCAGTGTCGGGACGCTACATTCCCGACGAGATGATGTTGGGGTTCGCCGTCGCCGGCGGCCGCAGCGTCGGCAGGACCTCTCGCCCGTCGAGGGTGTGCACCGGTAAGTGCTGCGACCACGGGAAGTGCAGGCTGAAGGCCACCAGGCCGGTGCGCTCGGCGGCGGGCAGATGGCACATCGCCAGCACTGTCTCGGCGAGATACTCCACCGGCTCGGTGGGGAATGTCTCCGGAATCAGCTGTGCCGCACCGGGAGTGCGTATCGCCGATGACGGGCCGACGCAGTTCACGGCAATGTTGTCGTCGAGGACCTCGGCCGCGACCCCCTGGGTGAAGCGGTGCAGCGCGGCCTTGGCCGAGGCGTACACGACGTCGCCGGAGGACTTGTTGTAGTCGCGGTAAGGCCGTACCGGCGCCAATCCGGTAACCGATCCGACGTTGACGATCCATCCGGCCCCAAGGGTCCTCATGTGCGGGATGGCCGCGCGGGTCAGGACGAACGGCGTCCGCAGGTAGTGCTCCAGCGTCCGCCCGAACGTCTCGTCGGTCATGCGATCGATCGTCGAATAATCTGCGAATCCGGCGTTGTTGACCAGAATGTCCAGCCGGCCCGTGCGATCGAGAACCTCGGGGATGAGGCGTTCGCGTTGCTCGCGGTCTTCGAGGTCGGCAGGCACGCTGAGCGCCGTGCCTCCGGACGCCTCGATGAGCGCCACCGTCTCACCGATCGTGCCCGGCAATGCGGCACTGTCGCCACCCCGCACCGATGGTGAAGGTGTGCGCGCACGGGCGGTGACCACGACGGTGGCACCCTCGGCGGCGAGCCGCTGCGCGACGGCGCGGCCGATGCCGCGGCTGCTGCCGGTGACCAAAGCTGTCTTTCCCGTGAGCCGCCCGGTCATCGGAGCACGAAGTCCGCTTCGACCGGTGCTCGGTGCTGGTGCCAGAGATCGACTAGACGGAACGGTGTGGCGACCACCACGCGACCCGAATCCGACCGGTAATACGTGTGCGCCTTGGGGGTGTGGCACCACACGGTGCGACTCATCGCCTCATCGATCGAGGTTACGTAGTCCTCGTACGCCGTTCGGGTGACCTCCATGGTGCTGGCGCCGCGCAACGCCATCAACTGCAGACATTCGACGATGTAGTGCGACAAGACCTCCATGGAAAAGTTCGCGCCGGCGCCGTGCCCGGGGCTGTAATTGGGAGCCGAGGTGATGAACAGGTTCGGGAACCCCGGCACCGTGCCGCCCCGGTACGCACGCGGGCTGTCACCCCATTCCTCGGACAACGTCCGCCCCTCGCGGCCACGTATGTCGATCGTGGAGAGGAAGTCGAGGTGATATCCGGTGGCGTAGACGATGACGTCGAGATCAACGTGCCGGCCATCCTGGGTGACGATGCCCGTCGCATCGACGGCGGCGGGCTCACTCGCCTCGACCTCGACGTGCTCGCGGGCAAGCGCAGCGTAGTAACCGCCCGGGTCGCGAATGATCCGCTTGCCGTACGGCGCGAAGTCCGGTGTCACCTTCTTCGCCAAGTCGCTGCCCGCGCCGAACGTGTCATCGATGTACTGCACGCACATTTGGAGCAGTACGTCGTTGGCCGGAGATATGGACAGGTGCGATCGTGACCACTCCGGATCCTGCAGGATGACCGGATAGTTGTTGTCCGCGGTTGCCCAATAGGACTTCACACGGTGCCAGTTGGCGTAGAAGGGCAGGTGGCGGCCAAGGTAGCGGCGGTGGTCGGGGACCTCGTCGCTGAGTCGCTTGCGTGGCGCCACCCAGTGCGGCTGCCGCTGGAAAACGGTGAGGTGATCGACCTGATCGACGCACGCGTCGACTATCTGGACAGCCGTACAACCCGCGCCGATGATGGCGACGCGCTTCCCGTTCAGGTCGAGATCGGGGTCCCACAACGCAGAATGCACGCTGACTCCGTCGAAGGTGTCACGGCCCGGTAGATCCGGCCAGCGAGGACGATTGAGGTAACCCGCAGCGGTGACGACGACGCGCGCATGACTGACGCCGCGCATCCCGTCGGCAGTTGTCCAATGAATCTGCCAGTGCTGCTCGTCTTCGTCCCACCACAGCGCGTGCACTTCGGTGTTGAAACGAGTGTGCCGGCGTAGCTGGTGCTTGTCGGCCAGCGTCACCAGATATGCCTGGTACTCCGGCCCTTGCGGGTAGTAGTTGCTCCACTCAGGGTTCAGTTCGCGTGAGAGGGAGTAGTACGCCGAGGGCGTGTCGACGCCGATGCCGGGATATCGAGTCGTCAGCCAAGTCCCGCCGACCTCGGGATTGCGGTCGAACATCTCATAGGTCACGCCTTCCTCGGCCGCCGCCAACGCGGCGTTGATGCCCGCCAGGCCGGCACCGATGATCGCCACCGTCAACGTCTTCGGGATCGGAACGCTCCGGTCCAGCGTGGGCTGTGATGGCGCGAACCCGCTCTGCTCCCATAACAGGGGTATGTGCTCGGCCTCGACAGCGCTGCCCAGCACGACGGGTAGCGATCGGGTGAACAGGTCCAGGCCGTGGGGAACGAACCCGTCTGGCCGAGAGGCTGCCGACAGCGCACCGAGGACTGCCTCGACCAACGCGGCCGTGGTCTCGGAGTCCGTGACGCCGGCGCGCTCGGGAGGATCGGGAACGTGTGAGATCCGGGGACCGAACCGCTCCAGGTTCGAAGCGTCCCCCGTCAGTTGAGCCAGCACGGCCGCGAGCACACCTGGGTCTGCCAGAAGCAGATTGGCTCGAAGCTCGTCTGGATCGAGGTCGGCACGTGACGCGGCCAAGGACGGTGCGGTGCTCATGACAGCGAGTATCGGAGCCCAGAGACCGCCGGAGTATCGCATTGTCTACTCAGCGGGACGCGACTCCGCCGGCAACGACGAAGCGCCTAACCTTCGGCCGATGCAACGCCTCCACTACGACGACGATCACCTCGCCTTCGGGGACTTGGCCGGCGACTTCGCCGCGAAGGAAGTCGCTCCTCACATCGATGCATGGGAGGACGCCGGCCTTGCACCGCGGGAGATCTTCGCGGCCGCAGGTTCACTCGGCCTGCTCGGCTTCGCAGCACCGGAGGAGTTCGGTGGACTCGGAGCGAAGGACTTCCGCTACAACCAGATCATGATCGAGCGTTTCATGTCCGCACACGCCGGCAACGTGGGGCTCAGTTTCGCCGTGCACAACGACATCTGCCTGCCGTATCTCGCGGAGGTGGGCACCACGGACCAACGCGCGCGCTGGCTAACCGGATTCGTCGCGGGAGAATTGATCGCCGCGATCGGCATGACCGAACCTGGCGCGGGATCCGACGTCGCCGCCATCCGCACCAGCGGTGTCGATGCCGGCGACCACTTCGTCGTCAACGGCGCCAAGACCTTCATCACCAACGGGCAGAACGCCGATCTGCTCATCACCGCGGTGCGCACCTCGCCGGACCGCCACCACGGTTTGACGCTGATGGTGCTCGAGCGTGGAATGGCCGGTTTCGACCGCGGTCGCAACCTCGACAAACTCGGCCTGCACTGTCAGGACACGTCGGAGTTGTCGTTCACCGATGTCGTGGTGCCGAAGGCCAACGTCCTCGGCGAAGTCGGAGGCGGTTTCGAGTACCTGATGCGCAACCTTCCCCAAGAGCGCATGCAGATCGCCGTCGGCAGTCTGGGACGGGCACGCGCCGCGCTCGACTGGACCGTGGACTACGTCCGCCAGCGCGTCGCGTTCGGCAAACCCATTGGAGCGCTCCAGAACACGCGGTTCGCGCTGGCCGACATCGCCACGGAGATCGCCGTGACGGAAGCGTTCGTCGACCGATGCGTCATTCAGCTCAACCACGGCCGGCTCACCGCTGCCGACGCCGCCAAGGCAAAGCTCTGGGCCACCGAGATGGAGTTCCGCGTACTCGACGGCTGCCAGCAGTTGTTCGGCGGTTACGGATACATGCGGGAATACCCGATAGCTCGGGCAGCCATCGATGCGCGCGTCACGCGGGTATACGGCGGGACCTCGGAGATCATGCGGGAGATCATCGGCCGGGACATGGCCCTCGACCCGACGAAGGCCGAGCGCTCCGCGTGAACGCCGACGAAGCGATGACCCTTGCCCGCAGTCACACCTTGGGTGACATCCCGCGCCGCACCGCCCGCCGCCACCCCGACAAGGTGGCCATCATCGACGGGGACGTGCACCTCACCTTCGCCGAGTTCGATCGGCTGGTGGATCGCGCAGCGGCCGCCCTCGACGACCTGGGTCTCGGCCCCGGCGAGCGGATCGCCCTACTGGCTCACAACTGCTGGCAGTATGCCGTCCTCGCGTTCGCAACCGCCCGGGCAGCAGTGGTTCTGGTACCGCTGAACTTCATGCTCACCGGCGAGGAGATCGCTTACATCCTGGAACACTGCCGGGCCGCCGGATTGGTGGTGGGACCGGGGCTGATCCCCGTGGCAGAGGATGCGATGCGACGGGGCGGATACGTCACCACGCGAATAGCCCTCGACGCGTCGGCTTCGAGTGCACCGCAGGGATGGGCTGACTTCGCCGAACTATTGACCACCACGTCGCCTACCCCCAACCCGGCCATCGCCGACGATCAGTTGATAAGGCTGATGTACACCAGCGGAACCGAATCTCGGCCCAAGGGGGTCATGCACACGAGTCGGAGTCTGATGTGGCAGTACGTCAGCTCGATCACTGCCGGCTCGATGAGCCACGACGACGTCGAGATTCACTCGCTGCCTCTCTATCACTGCGCGCAACTCGACAATTTCTTGGCGACCGACGTCTACCTCGGAGCCACCAGCATCATTCTTCCCCGCCCCGATCCCGAGGCGGTGCTGAGGGCGATCGAGCGTTACGGGGTCACCAACTACTTCGCTCCGCCCACCGTGTGGATCAGCCTGCTGCGGAGCCCCGTCTTCGATCAGGTCGACCTGTCGTCCTTGCAGAAGGGCTATTACGGAGCATCGGCGATGCCCACCGAGATCTTGCAGGAATTGCGTCGTAGGCTCCCTCACCTACGACTGTGGAATTTCTACGGACAGACCGAGATTGCGCCCCTGGCCTGTGCGCTCGGGCCTGATGACCAGGACACTCGTGCGGGTGCCGCCGGACGTCCGGTACTCAACGTCGAGACCACGGTCCTCGATGAGGACGACGTCCCCGTGCCTGCCGGCACCGTCGGCGAAATCGCGCACCGCAGTCCGCATCTGATGCTCGGCTACCTCGACGACCCCACCAAGACTGCTGAGGTGTTCCGGGGCGGCTGGTTCCACTCGGGCGATCTGGGCGTGTACGACGACCTCGGTTTCCTTCATGTCGTGGACCGGAAGAAGGACATGATCAAGACCGGCGGCGAGAACGTCGCGAGCAGAGAAGTCGAGGAAGTCCTGTACCTGCACGCCGGCATCGAGGAAGCCGCCGTATTCGGGTTGACCCACCCCACCTGGGTGGAGGCCGTGGTCGCCGCGGTAGTCCCGCGCGCCGGCGTCACCTTGACGGAGGACGAAGTCCTCGCTCACTGTCGGCAGCACTTGGCCGGCTTCAAGACCCCCAAACACGTGTTCTTCGTCGAGTCCTTGCCGAAGAACCCGAGCGGGAAACTGCTCAAGCGGACGCTGCGAGAGACTTTCACTCTCACCGGCGGCTGATTGAATCGATGACCCGCACGGGCAGTCAGTTCAGTTGTTCCACTCATCGGGCACCGTCGATGTCACCGGTGATGCAGTCGAGTTGACTCGCGGGCATGAGCAACGAGATCACGTTATCCGAGGCCCAGCAGTTCATCGCCGAATTCTGGTACCACTACGACCAGGGTCACTTCGCCCAACTGGCCATCCGGATCGCCGACGACATGACCTACCTCAGCCGCTCCGACTCCGGCAACTGCCCATTCGAACACCTGCTGGCCGCCGAACTTCACGGCGGTGCCGAGACCCTGGCGTGGCTGACGGAGCACCGCAACGAAAACCCCTACCCGCTGCGTCATCACTGCACCAACCTCTTTCGCACCGGCATCCAAGGTGACGCCATCACCGTCCGCTTCTACTTGTACGTCAACCAGATCACCAACAACGTGCCCTTCGACGTATCCAGCGGTGTCGTCGATGCCGGCATCCGCCGAGGCGCCGACGGATTGACCTTCACGTCGCTCACGGTCATTCTCGACGCCGAAGACTCGGTCCCGTTCGCCGAGTACGGCGCCGGCCGTAACGCGGCCGCGACGCACTGAAGATGTCTGCGTCAGACCTGTTCGGCGGCGGCGTCGCCGTCATCACCGGCGCGGCCGCCGGCATCGGCGCGGGGATGGCCCGCTACGCATCACAGTTGGACATGACGGTGGTCATCGCCGACGTCGACGCCGACGCCGCCGCACGCCTCTGTGACGAAATATCCGCGGCCGGAGGGTCGGCCGTTGCGCACCGATGTGACGTCCGAGACGCCGATGCCGTCATGGACCTCGCCGCGCGCACCTACCGCGACGTCGGACCGGTGCGCCTGCTGGTCAACAACGCCGGCGTCGAGCAGTTCGGATATCTCTGGGACACCCCCGTCGCGAACTGGAACCGGGTGATGGACGTCAACGTCACCGGCGTCTTCCACGGCGTGCGTGCGTTCCTGCCGCGCATGCTGGACGACCCCGCAACGAGTTGGGTGTGGAACCTGTCCTCGATCGGTGGCGTTGCCGTCGTGCCACTGCAGGCGCCCTACATCGTCAGCAAGCACGCCGTGCTGGCGATGACCGAATGCCTGGCCCTGGAGGTGCAGTTGGCGGGCCACGCCCACCACGTGCACGTGCAGGCCGTCCTGCCGGGGGCAGTCGTGTCGAACATCTTCGAATCGGCTGGGGGCGTCAGCGCCGGGGACGTCGCGGCCGCCGAAGCTCAGCGAGCCGCCATGCTCGACATCAAGGCCGAGGCCATGGATCCCATCGCTGCAGCCGAGGTGGTCTTCGACCAGGCCGCAGATGGCCGGTTCTACCTCCTGACCCAGCCAGAGTACGTCGGCTCGGCGATGACCGAGCGCGGCAACGTCCTCACCGAGCAACGCGGACCGGTCTTGCGCACCGGACGCCGGTTCGATCCCGTCGAGCAGCACTGAGTATGGGGCCGTATCGGCTCGACCTGGATGCAGCGCAACGGGTTGCGGTCCTCGGCGACCTCCCCCCGATGCGTCACCGAGGTCTTCAGGCAGTTCGCGACAGTCTAGAGTCTGCTCCACTGCCCCAGGGGCTACCGGCGATGGACTCGATCGAGGACCGTTTCATCCCCGGGCCTGCCGGGGTCATTCCCCTTCGCATCTATCGTCCGCTGGCACACGACCGAGGGCCCGTCGTGGTCTACTTCCACGGCGGCGGCATGGTGCTGGGTTCGAATCATTCGTTCGAACCGCTGGCCCGGATGCTCGCCGCCGCCAGCGATGCCACGGTGGTATCGGTGGAGTATCGGCTCGCCCCCGAACACCCAGCGCCAGCGCAGTTCGACGACGCCTTCTCCGCCACCACCTGGATCGCCGAGCATGGTGTCGAGATGGGTGTGGACCCTTCGCGGTTGGCCGTCGCCGGCGACAGTGCGGGCGGAACCCTCGCCGCCGCAGTGACCTTGGCGGCCCGCGATCATCACGGGCCGGCGCTCGCCGCTCAGGTCCTCATGTACCCGGGGCTCGACCGCGACATGGGCGCAAGGTCTGTCGTCGCCATGCCCGACGCTCCGATGCTCACGCGCGAAGACATCGACTACATGCACGAACTCGCCGACCGCGGCGCCGGTGCACCGCACGATCCCTACCGAGTGCCCGCGTACGCCGCCGACCTGTCGGGGCTGCCTCCCGCCATCGTCGTGACGGCCGACTGCGATCCGATCCGGGACTGGGGCGAACGCTACGCCGCGCGCCTGCGCGACTCCGGCGTACAGACCACCGTCACGCGCTATCCCGGTGTGTATCACGGTTTTCTCATGCGCGCGGATACCACGGCCCGCGGACGGCTGGCCATCGCCGAGGTCGGCGCCCTACTGCGGGCGAAGTTCAGCCACCCCATGCTCGTGGACACCCAATGACATTCCGGGTGTCCCGATCACCGGACGGCGGCCCGCCGCGGGAGACCTACCGCGTTCACACTTGGCCCACCAAGAACGACGACGAGGAGACCTTCGATGCTGACCGATGAACGCCGCAGCGCGCTGTCCGACGTGCTGCGTCCGGCAGCCCCGCCCCGTGAGATCGAGGGCGTGTACAGCGACGACGAACGCGACCGCCTTCTCGACGTGGTGCGTACCAAGGGGCCGTGGAACTTGATCATCGCCCAACACTTCGCCTCCGCCGACGAGCTGATGGCCACGATGAGCGGGTCCTTTCCCGAGGGTTTCACCCCCTCACTGGACTTGTTCTTGACGCCCACGTTTCGTGGCTACCTCGCCAACTACGGCACGGTTCTGTATCCGGAGTTGCACGACGTGTTCTACAACGCGCGCTTCCTCGACATGGCGAAGTCCTACTGGCACGCCGAGTACGCCAAGCCAGAACTCATGCTGTTCAACATCAACGGGCCCTGCGCCAACCGCGATCCTGGACACCTCGACTCCCCCAGCTTCCGCGGCGTGCGCCACGAGAACGCGCCCACCTGGTTGTGCAGCGTGATGGGCAAGTCTGGGTTGTTCACCGACTACCTCATCAAGATGGCTCAGGTCATCACCTGGTTCTCTCATGACGCCAGCAGCGGCTTCACCTACTGGCCCGACGGACCGCTCAAGGCTCCGCAGCGACTGCTTCCACCGGTCTACAACCGCGGCGTCGTCGTCCAGAACGAAATGATGGTGCACCGCGGCGAAGCGAACGGTCCCATGGAACAGCAGGTTCCGAGCGGTCTGGCCTTCGACACGGTATTCACGGGTGACCCTGCCGACCGCGATAGTTGGTTGCTGAAGAACGGCGAGGACGTGATCGCCCGTCACCACACCGACGACTTGCGCTTCCTGGTGCACTGGTCTGCTGAAGTGTTCTCCGACTATGACGAGCTGAAGAAGAACATGGACGGCACCGATGACCTCACCATCGACAAGGCCATCGACATGCTCGTCGACAACCTCGCCAGTACCGGAATCACACTCGACATTCCGACTGCACCCCTGCACGACCCGGCGTTCATCGGTGCACTCAACGCCGCTTATGACATCGGGCAGCCCGCCATCTACCCCGAGGCCGCCCCGCTGAGCGCCTTCCAGATGGCCTGAGAGACCAGGTGATCAGGGTGGAACGACTGACGGATCGGCGCGTGCTCGTCACAGGCGCAGGCTCGGGAATCGGTGCGGCGACTGTGGCGCGCCTGCTCGACGAGCACGCGAGCGTGGTCGCCTACGACGTCTCGGCCGACGGACTGGCCGCCACGGCGGCGGCCGCCGACGAAGCATGCACCGGAAAACGGTTGACCACTGCGGTGCTAGACGTGTCGTCGGAGCAGCATGTTGCCATCGCGGTCGACGCAGCCGTCGCGGACCTCGGCGGCCTCGACGTGCTCGTCAACGCCGCGGCGATCCAGCGCTGCGCCCACACCCACGAGCACACGCTCGACGACTGGAATGCCACCCTGGCGGTGAATCTGACCGGAACGTTCCTGATGACTCGACGGGCCTTGCCGGCGCTACTCGACTCCGGCCGCGGCGTAGTCGTCAACTTCACCTCCACTGCAGCGTCATTCGCCCATCCGTACATGGCGGCATACGCTGCCAGCAAGGGCGGAATACTCGCGTTCACCCACTGCCTGGCATTGGAATACGCCAAGCAGGGATTGCGCGCGGTCAACGTACAGCCCGGTGGTGTCTCGACGGCACTGGCCTTGAGCACGCTCGACAAGATGCCCGACGGGTACGACCTCGGCCTGTGGGCGAAGCAGACGCCGCTGTTGACCGGCCCCGACGGCAGCGTCCTCGGTGAGCCAAGCGCTGTGGCTGCGGTGATCGCCATGCTCGCCTCGGACGACGGTCGCTTCATCACCGGCACCGAGATTCGCATCGACGGGGGCGCGCACGCCTGATCGGCCACGGGTGCTACTACACGGGTTCGACGCACAGGAATTGCTCGATGAGACGAAGCACCCGACGTGCACTACACCAGGAATCCTTGCCGACATGATGGAGTACAAGCGGTTTTGCAGATCTTCGAGAAGGTCTTCGTCGTCACCGGCGCGGGCAATGGAATGGGCCGCTTGGTCGCCGTCGGGTTGGCACAGCGGGGCGCGCGAGTAGCCGCGGTCGACCTCGACGAGACCGGTTTGATCGAGACGCAAGAACTCGCCAGTGGCACGACCGGTTCCGTGTCGCGACACGTGGTGAACGTCGCCGACCGAGCTGCGGTTGCGGCGCTGGCCGACATCGTTCCGCAGTTGCACGGGCACGTCGACGGCGTGGTCAACATCGCTGGAATCATCCACCGGTTCGCACCTTTCACCGAGTTGACGACCGACGAGGCCGACCGCGTGATGGACGTCAACTTCCACGGCACGGTCAACATGTGCCGTGCTTTCCTGCCGCTCCTTCGAGAGCGACCCGCGGCAAACCTGACGAACATGTCCAGCCTGTCAGCCCTCATCCCGTTCGCAAGCCAGACCATGTACGGCGCTAGCAAGGGCGCGGTCAAGCAATTCAGCGAAGGTCTCTATGCCGAGCTTCTCGATACGAACGTCCGAGTGGTCACCTTGTTTCCAGGCAACATCAGCACGAACCTCACGGGAAACTCTGGTGTGACGATGATCGACGCCGGCGGTCGGAAAGTCCGCGCCACCACTCCGGACGCCGCCGCACGCAAGATCATCGACGGCATCGTCCACGACCGCTTCCGCGTGGTCGTCGGCACAGACGCACGCGTGCTCGGCACGCTTGCTCGGATTTCGGCGATGAGAGCGACCGGATTCGTCGCCCGCCAGATGAAGTCGGTCCTCTAGCAACAGTGCCTCACGACTTCGCTAGTCCGCTCACTCCCGCACACGAAGGTGAATGAATGCACTCGATAGCCGATTACGACGTCATCATCGTGGGTTTCGGAGCCGCGGGCGCGGCTGCTGCCATCGAGGCCGCAGACAGCGGCGCCCGGGTGCTGGTGTTGGACCGCGGCTACGGCGGCGGCGCCACCGCGCTATCCGGCGGCATCATCTACGCAGGCGGCGGCACCCAAGAGCAAGCCGACGGTGAGCATGGCGACACGGTCGACAACCTGAAGGCATACCTGAGACGAGAAGTCGGAGACGCGGTGTCGCAAGACACACTCGATCGCTTCTGCGAAGAAAGTCCCGGCCTCATCACGTGGCTCAAGGCGCAAAACGTCGACTTTCGAGGCGGCCCAGTGTCGACCTATAAGACCAGCTACCCCACCGACGACTTCTACCTCTATTACTCCGGCAACGAGAAGGCCCACCCCTTCGTCGACCACGCTAGACCTGAGCCACGCGGACACCGCGTCGTCGCGCCGGGCATGAGTTCTGGCAGAGTGCTCTTCGAGCGTCTGCGCACATCGGCGATGGCGAAGGGAGTGCACTTCATCCCGCTGGCCCGGGTCGTGGATCTCGTCCGGGACGGCGATCGAGTCGTCGGAGTTCGCTACCGAGTGATGGATTCTGACCACCGAAACGCGCGACCGCACCGATTACTGACCAGGGCCACCGGCAAGGTGGGAACCTGGATGCCGCAAGTGGTCAGCCCGATAGTGAAGGCAACCGAACGACTCTGGGAGCGCGGCGCATCGGAACGTCGAGCGCATGCGCCAGCCGTGATCCTCGCAGCCGGTGGCTTCATCTACAACCGCGAATGGGTGAGTGCTCACGCGCCCGCCTTCACCGCCATCTCACCGCTGGGCACCGCGGGTGACGATGGGGCAGGCATCGCCCTCGGCCTGACCGCCGGCGGAACCACCGCCAAGATGGGCAACGTCGCCGCGTGGCGTTTCCTGGCTCCCCCGAGCGCCCTACTCGAAGGGCTCACCGTCGGTACCGACGGACGGCGTATAGCCAACGAGGACCTCTACGGCGCAACCCACAGCAACGTGATGATGCGCGAGTTCGGCGGTGCGGGGTGGGCAATCTACGACGCGCACACGTGGAAGAAGATGCGTGAACAGATCGCTGCTCAAACTCAAGTGTTCCAGCGATTGCAACTGATCTATCTGCTGACCATCGGCCACGAGAAGGCTCGTTCGATCGAAGAGTTGGCACTGCGGAACGGGATCGAACCAGTCGGTCTACGACGCACGGTCGACACCTACAACGACTCCCTGGCAGCTGGCACCGGCGATCCCGCCCATAAGGATCCAGATCTGTGTCCACGAATGGAAACTAGGCCGTTCTACTCCATCAACATCTCAGCCGCCTCTTCGATGTTCTACCCGGTCCCAGGCCTCACACTGGGTGGGTTGAAGGTCGATGAGGGCACGGGCGAGGTGGCCCACCGCAACGGCGGCGTCGTCTCCGGGTTGTACGCCGCGGGCCGAAATGCCGTGGGCATCTGCTCCAATAGTTACGTCAGCGGACTGTCGTTGTCCGACTGCATATTCAGCGGTCGACGCGCAGGGCGTCACGCAGCGGCCCAGGCGCAGAACGCGCGTGGCGTAGCCGCAGAGATCGACGCAGAGTAGCGGTTTTCGTCGTCCCCGTGGTCGGGTCAGCGTTCATGGGGCACCAGCGGCGTCGCCACCGGGTTGCGCGCGTCGATCCCGCCCACGCTTGAAGTTCCCCTTCGGCTCCCGCATGACGACCGGACGACGACGACGTCGGGAGTCGGCGAGGCGTGATTGCGACGCCACGACCACGAAAGTCCGGATGAACGTCCACTGATCGGAACGTCCATGCCCGGTGGCTACACCGACACCGCACTGTGATGCACGTCATCCTCGATTAAGGAACATCACATGCAGGCAGCGCCATCGACTCAGTCGGCCGCCGACATCGGCCATTCCGTCTCACGTCACGGACGTCGCAAACAAGACAAAACGGTGCGCGCGGGTCAGCGGCGCCGGCGTCGCTCCAGCGCAGCGGCACGAACCGGTCGTTACGGCGGACTGGCAGTGTCTACCTGGCTGATCGTCGCAGTGGCCACCGGGCACGGAGTAGCCGCGGCTGACGACGCGACCTCGTCCTCGTCGCCCAGTGAGCCGTCCTCCGCGGCGACAGCTAGCTCGCCTGAGTCGGTATCGAACACGTTGCAGAGCAGCCACTCTGATGTCACTACGCCGACATTGGTCGGCGTGACCGGCCCCACGTCGAGTCGAGGCGCGGGGGCCGAGCCGACTGCGTCACCAGCCGGCATGGCGGCCGCGGCGGGAGCGACCTCGTCGACGGTCGAGGTGGCACCGGGGGTGACCATCAGCAGTAGCGGAGGGTCGCAGAAGGCGTCGACCGAGGCCGCCCTCGCCGAGGTCACCGAACCGTCCGTCCCGGTGACTCCGCCCGACCCCTCGGTGGCGCCCGCGAGCGACGACCCTGCGTTTCCGACTGCGTCGACCATCGAAACCGGAACCCCGTCGACATCGCCATCGCCGGAGGATTCGCCGTCCTCGTCGCCGAGGGCGGCTACAACCGGAGCCGCTGGGCATTCGTCCACTGCCACTGCCCAGCAGACCGATGCCAAGTCCACCGCAGAGTCCTTTCCCGCTCCGGGGCGTGCGTCGCTGATTGCGATCGAGACGGCGTCGCCCGATCCGTCGACATCACCCGCGTTGACCCAAACCTCGGGCAAGAACTCGTCTCTGACAACGGTGCCGACGCTCGTGCCCTCGGTGCCCGCGGTGCCGTCGACGCCGTTCGCGATCGTCACCACCATCGTGACCGGCTTGGTCAATGCGATCCTGAGTCCGTTCATCGGTACGGCGCCAGTGGCTCCCCCTGGCCAGTTGCCGTTCCTCTGGGCCGTCGTTGCGTTCGTGCGGCAAAACTTCTTCAACCAGTCGCCGACCGTCACGTCCGTCGACGTGGCCACCCAGCAGAACTCCGCGGGCGTCATCACGGGAAACATCGATGCGGTCGATCCGGACGAACTCGGTAAGGCGGTCCAGATACGAGCCAGTGTGTATGCCGGTGCAGCGGTGCCCACCGACTGCACGTGCGCGCCGGAGCCCGGCCTCATCGGGTTGGCCTTCACCAATCCGGCGGTGCTGGGCGAGTCCCCGGGCGACAATTGGCACGCGCCTGCGGCCGTGGACAACACGTGCGCCTATCTCCGGCCCGAGGACTTCAGCGTGGCCTTCTACCGAGGGACTGAAACGGGCGAGGTGACGATCGACGGACTAGGGACGGGCAATGTGGTCCTCGATTTCGAGGGGACCCTCCTCGAAGGCGGTTCGAGCGAACAGTCCTTCGCCACTCTGGTGTCAGAGCGCGGCACGGGCGACCTCAAGGGTGTCACTGGCACCGTCACCAGTGTCAGTACTTTCAACGCGGATGGCTCGTTGAACGGCGTGCTCACGGGAACGGTGGTGCGGCCGGACATTCGCTACGTCGTGGTCGGGAACCCCACCCACGGAACGGTACAACTCGACGATCTGACCGGTGAGTTCACCTACACACCCAATGCCGCGTTCGCCTCCGCAGGGGGTGCCGACTCGTTCCAGGTGCTCGTCACCGACCACCGATTCAATCTGTTCCAGATCTTCCAGCCCTACAACGGAGACACCGTGAGGACGGTCAACCTCCACGTCGTCAGCACCCTCCTGTGACATCGCGGTAACGCCTCGGTCGCAGACGGTCCCGGTAGGGCGCGCGCCGCGCGTCCTACCGGGTCGCGCCCATGCACGCCTTCTGACTCGTCGACCCACCGTCTACGAATGTCGAGAAGCAAGCAGAATCTCCGTGTCGTACTCGAATCATGTTCTCCCGGCTGTGTTCCGTTGCTTCTTGGGATGAATGAAGATGCCCTCGGCGCGGACCGTCACTCCGTGGGCATCGGCGATCTCCCCCACGGCAAACGTCTTGGCGCCTTCGACGCGCTGCACCCAGGCGCGGGCCCGCAACGCACCCAGGGGGGTGCCGCGCTCGTATCGCAGAGTGAGCGTGCCCGTGTACGCCGGGCGCCCCGGCTGATGCGCAGTCGCGCCGAGCACGTGGTCGAGCACCAGCGCGCACACACCCCCGTGTACATGCCCGGCCGGACCTTCGTACGCCGCACCGAGATTGAACTCCGTCCACACTTCGCCATCGGG
This sequence comes from Mycobacterium sp. PTI7, assembly GCF_056679845.1. Lineage (NCBI taxonomy): Bacteria > Bacillati > Actinomycetota > Actinomycetes > Mycobacteriales > Mycobacteriaceae > Mycobacterium > Mycobacterium sp. PTI7. The sequence goes on along the minus strand of NZ_CM155252.1, from coordinate 353,268 downwards.
CTCGTGGTGCACCACCAGCGGCGGCGCCACCGGATTGCGGATACCGATCGCGACGTTGCCCCACGCGCTGCCCTGCCCGTCGCCGACCCCACGCAGACCGAACGACGAGGGCATCACGTCCACACCGAGAAGTTCACGCGCCGCGTCGACCAGTCGCGTTGCCTTCGACACGGTCGCCGCGTCTGCCTCGGTGCGGATGGTCACATCGATGAGCGCGCGCACAGCGCTGGTCAATGGTTCGTACAGCTGTGCCAAGCTACGAGGCTCAGGCATGAAGGGTGATGCCGCCGTATCCGCCGCGGTAGAACAGCAGCGGATTTCTGCCCTCGTGCGCGTGCAGGCCGGTGACCCTCGCGACGACGATCGTGTGATCGCCGGCGGTGTGTTCGAACTCGACGCTCGCCTCGATCGATGCGAGCGTGCCGTCGAGGACCGGGGCGCCGTTGGCGCCCACCGACCAGGACACGCCTGCGAACTTGTCGACGCCGGATGTCGCGAAGGTGGCGCACACGGCGCGCTGTGCGTCGGACAAGACGTTGATGCACAGCGAGCCGACCGTGCGTATACGCGGCCAGCTCGACGACGTGCTCGCCGGGCAGAAGGACACGAAGGGAGGCTCCAACGACACCGATGTCACCGACTGGCACGCAAAGCCGTGAGGGCGGTTGCCATCGTGCCCGGTGATCACCGCGATCCCAGTGCAGAAGTGGCCCAGGACCGCCCGCATAGTCCGAGCATCCGGCGCGCTGAGCGCACCGTCGTCGAACTGATGTGTCTGAACATGGCTCATGAATCTCCGTCTCGATCGGTGGTGTTTGCAGCGTCGCCGACCGAGGCGCGGGCCCGCAACACACCGTCCCGACCACCGGTCGGCGTCCGTCTCGAGTGACCACCCCAATTGTTAAGCTGCGGCAATGGACGCCGACGAGCCCTCCACGAACGCGGCACTCGCCGCGACTAGCTGGGCCATCCTGGCGATCCTGTCGTACGAGGACGAGTTGTCCGGGTACGACGTCAAGAAGGTGACCGAATGGAGCACCCGGTACTTCTACTGGAGCCCGTCGTTCAGCCAGATCTACACCGAACTGAAAAAACTCGAGAAGCTCGGCCTGCTCACCTCTCGGCTCGATCACGACAACGGCGCGCGCAGCCGCCGCCTGTACAAGATCACCGCTGCCGGACTCGAGGCCGTGACGCGGTGGGCGAACGATACTCCCGCCGAACCCCCGGTGCTGAAGCACGGCGTTCTGCTGCGGGTGGCCTTCGGGCACTTGGCCGGCGCCGACAAACTCAAGGCGCTACTCAACGAGCACGTCGCCTTCGCCGAGAAGATGCAACGACAGGCGGCTTCCGATGCCCATGGCGCCGAGTCGCTCGACGCGTGGGCGTACCCGAGACTGGCACTGCAATGGTCGATGCGGTACTACGCCAACGAGCGTGACCTGGCGCAGCAAATGATCGACGATCTCGACGCGGCCGCGGAGGCCTACGAACGCTCCGGTGGCGCCGCCGGGGTTGGCCCGCGCTTCTGGAATGAAATCGAGCAGCAGATACTCGCGGAACAAGACGGACAGACCTAACCCCCGGCGGCATCCTTTGCGGCGATGTACCCGAAGACCAGGCCCTGCGCGATGGTCGCCCCCGCACCGGGATAGGTGGCCCCGAAGGCGTTGGCCGCCGAGTTGCCCAGCGCGTACAGGCCCTCGATGGGACTGCCGTCCTCGCGCAACACGCGGGCTCGATCGTCGGCGCGCAACCCGCCGCACGTCCCCAAGTCGCTCAGCACCATCTTGACCGCGTAGAAGGGCCCGTGGAGCAACGGACGCAAGTTGGGGTTCGGGGTGACGGTGGGGTCGCCGTAATAGCGGTCGTAGGCGCTTTGACCGCGGCGGAAGTCGGGGTCGTCTCCAGCGAACGCGCCGTCATTGAAGCGAGCGACCGTGTCGAGGAACGCGTCCTTCGGCAATCCGGCTGCGGCCGCCAGCTCGCCCAGGCCGTCGGACTTGACGGCGATGCCCGCGTCGTACCAGGTCTGAGGAATCGGCATGCGCGGGAACAGTTCCGCGGCGAAAACGTAGCTGTTTCGGTACTGCTGGTCGAAGACGATCCACATCGTCTCCACCGGGTTGCCGTTGCGCTCTCGTTCCAGGACGCGCTGCCCGAACGACATGTAGTCGGCGGACTCGTTGGTGAAGCGGGTACCGGACTGGTCGACGATGATCGATCCTGGCAGTGAGCGCTCCGCCAGCATGACCGCCGGCGCCGCGCCGGGTAGGGCCGCTACTGCGGGAAACCACCAGGACTGCTCCATCGAGTCGATCGCGGCGCCGATGTCCTGGCCGATGCGAATGGCGTCACCAGTGTTGCCGTCGGCGCCCAAACTGGCGTGCGACGTCAGCGCCTCAGACTGAAATTTCCACCTCATCTCCATGTTGTGGTCGAATCCACCGGCCGCCAGGACCACACCACGTGCCGCGGTGACGGCGTACTCCCGTCCATTCCGTTCCACCATCGCGCCCGTGACCTTGCCGCCCTCGGTCACCAACCGAACCAGGCTGGTGTCGAGCCACACCGGGATTCCGGCGCGCAGCACTCCGGAGAACAACGCCGCCGCCAAGGCCTGTCCGCCGGCGGCGTAGCGCCGCCCCAGCAGCAATCCGCCGATACCTTGCGCCAGACGCTTCGCGACGACCGGCAATCCCTTCCGCGGAACCCGTGCCATGAGGTTCAGCCAGCGGTAGTCGGCGCCTGTGGTCGGCATGGGGACCGGAGCCTCCATGACACCTGGGCGCAACCGCGCTCGATACTCACCGAGTATCGAGGTGTTCAGCGGCCGGCACTCACACGTGCGTCCCGCTGCCGATCCGCCGGGCGTCTCGGGGTGATAGTCCGAGTAGTCCTTGGCCCAGAACAGGCGCATCGGCGTCGTACGCCGCAACATGTCCACCGTCGGGGCGAGCTGATCGAGGAATGCGCGGGCCCGAGATGCTGGCGCCGTCCCCCCGACGACGGACTCCAAGTACGTCCGGGCGCGGGCGTCGGTGTCACCGGCGCCCGCCTCTGTCAGCACGGGGCTGGCCGGCAACCACAGCGCCCCGCCTGACCGGGCCGTCGATCCCCCCACCACTGAGGACTTTTCGACGATCAGCACCGACAATCCCCGTTCGTGTGCTGCCAACGCGGCGGCCATGCCGGTGCCGGCACCGACCACGAGCATGTCCACGGTCATATCGCTGACGGGCAACCCGTTGGGAATCGTCGAAGAATGCGCAGTCGTCACACACGAAAACGTAGGGCAGCTCCGGAGCTACGTGACGTCGATGTCCTGTTGAGCGGAACACCGCACCCACAACACTTCTCGCGGGCGGTTGAATCCATGGGAGCCGACCCCACAGCCAATTCCAAAGGACGGTCCGATGAGTTCGGGACACTTGCAGGACGACGTGCGCTTGATCGAATCCGACGGTGCACCTCGACGCTTCGCCCGCGGTTGGCACTGCCTCGGGCTGACCAAGCACTTCAGCGACGGGTCTCCGCATCAGGTCAACGCATTCGGTCAGAAGTTGGTTGTCTTCCGCAGCGGGGACGGCACACTGAACGTCCTCGATGGCTACTGCCGACACATGGGCGGCGACCTGTCTCAGGGCACCATCAAGGGCAACGAGATCGCGTGTCCGTTCCACGATTGGCGGTGGGGCGGTGACGGCAGATGCAAGGCAGTCCCATATAGCCGCCGCGCCCCCCGCCTGGCTCGCACCGCCAGCTGGCCCACCCTGGAACAAGACGGCATGCTCTTCGTATGGAACGATTCCGAGCGCAAGCCACCGCCGCCGGAAGTCACCATCCCGCGGATCGAGGGCGCGACGAGCGACGACTGGACCGACTGGCACTGGTACACCACCGTGGTCGAGACGAACTGTCGTGAAGTCATCGACAACGTCGTCGACATGGCGCACTTCTTCTACATTCACGGGTCACTGCCCACCCACTTCAAGAACATCTTCGAAGGTCACATCGCCACCCAGTACATGAGAAGCGGTGCACGTCCCGACCTCGAGGATCCCGAAGGGGTCAAGATGCTTGGAACGACGTCGCTGGCCTCGTACCACGGTCCCTCGTTCATGATCGACGACCTCACGTACCACTACGAAGGCATGGACCAGCGCACCGTCTTGATCAACTGCCACTATCCCATCGACGCCAACTCCTTCGTCCTGCAGTACGGCATCGTCGTCGAGAAGTCGGAATTCCTTCCCGAAGACCTCGCCATCCAGACGGCCGTCGCACTGGGCGATTTCGTCAAGATGGGTTTCGAACAGGACGTCGAGATCTGGCGCAACAAGACACGCATCGACAATCCACTGCTCGTCGAGGAAGACGGACCGGTGTATCAGTTGCGTCGTTGGTACGAGCAGTTCTACGTCGACGCCGACGCAGTCACCCCGGACATGGTGGACCGCTTCGAGTTCGAGTTGGACACCACTCGCCCGAGCGAGGCGTGGATGAAGCAGATCACCGACGACATGGCAGCCAGAAGCGGCTCGTCGCAACCAGTGGGATGACCGTCCGCTCAGACAATCGGCTCGCCGAGATTCCGATGAGACCGGTGCAGTGCCGGCGGTGCACCGCCGATGTCCTCGTCCGAAAGAGCAGCTGGAACCAAACCAGCGTCCAATGGGACCGCGCGTCGATGGCTGTTTGCGCTGAGCGCGCTGACTGCCAGCACCTCGGCGCGAGCGGGGATCGACCACTCTTCATCACGTGTTCGGCGCTTCAGGATTCGATCGGCGATGCCGTCCGCCACGGACAGATCCCCGTGGTCGGGGAATCGGTCGAGAGTGACCCGCCAGGTCGCTAGTTCGGTCCCAACGACACGGCGCCTCCCCGGACAAGCATCGACCTCCCCCGCTTCTTGCACACGTGCCCATCAATAGGATCGGGTCATGGCTGAACCGGCTCGCAGGCGGCTGTCCCCCGGTGACCGCCGCAACGAACTCCTCAACCTCGGCGTCGAGGTGTTCGGCAAGCGTCCCTACGACGAGGTCCGCATCGACGAGATCGCGGAACGCGCCGGGGTGTCGCGGGCGCTGATGTACCACTACTTCCCCGACAAGCGGGCGTTCTTCGCCGCCGTCGTGCGTGCCGAGGGCGAGCGGCTCTTCGAGGCGACGAACACTCCCCCGCGGCCCGGCGACAGCCTCTTCGACCAGTTGCGCGCCGGCGTGCTCGCCTACGTCCACTACGACGAGGCGCATCCGCACGGCGCGTGGGCCGCCTACATGGGCATGGGCCGGTCCGATCCGGTGCTGCGCGGCATCGACGACCTCGACAACGACCGGCAGGCCAACCGGATCACCTCCCGCATCACCGAGGCGGTCGGCGCCGACATGGACGACACACTGCAGCGCGACCTGCGGGTCGTCATCTACGGCTGGCTGGCCTACACGTTCGAGCTGTGCCGGCAGCGGGTCATGGATCCGACCATCGACGGCGATCGCGTCGCGGACTCCTGCGCGCACGCCCTGCTCGACGCGATCTCGCGCATGCCCGACATCCCCGCCGCACTGGCCGCCGCGGTCTCTCCCGACGTCCGCTGACACACGTCCCGCCGACCCCGTGTCGGTGGGGCCAGGCACCATGGACAGATGGCCACCACGACCGATCCCCTGGCGCAGTTCAGCGCGCTGACCAGGGACTGGTTCGCGGGCACCTTCGTGGAGCCCACGGCAGCTCAGGCGCAGGCCTGGGCAGCCATCGCCGGCGGCGACAACACGCTGGTCATCGCCCCCACCGGGTCGGGCAAGACGCTGGCCGCGTTCCTCTGGGCGATCGACCGCCTCGCCGCCGCCGAGCCCCCCGCGGCGGGTGAGGATGCCCCCGGCACGCGGGTGCTGTACGTGTCGCCGCTCAAGGCGCTGGCGGTCGACGTCGAGCGCAACCTCTCCACCCCGCTCACCGGCATCACGCGTGTCGCCGAGCGGCTGGGATTCCCCGTGCCGAGGATCACGGTCGGCGTCCGCTCCGGCGACACCTCGCCGGCCCAGCGGCGCGAACTGATCCGCAAGCCGCCGGACATCCTGATCACCACGCCGGAGTCGTTGTTCCTGATGCTGACGTCGGCGGCACGGGAGTCGCTGACCGACGTCACCACCGTGATCGTCGACGAGGTGCACGCCGTCGCGGGCACCAAGCGCGGCGCACACCTCGCGCTGTCGCTGGAGCGGCTCGACCAGCTGCTCGACGCGCCCGCCCAGCGCATCGGACTGTCGGCCACCGTCCGTCCACCCGAGGACGTCGCACGGTTCCTGTCCGGCGCTGCGCCCACGTCGATCGTCGCCCCGGCATCCGGCAAGTCCTGGGACCTCTCGGTCCAGGTGCCGGTGCCCGACATGGCGAACCTGGAGAACAACACGATCTGGCCGGACGTCGAGGAACGCATCGTCGACCTCATCGAGTCGCACCGCAGCTCGATCGTGTTCACCAACTCCCGCCGCCTCGCCGAGCGGCTGACCTCCCGCATCAACGAGATCTACGCCGAACGCACCGGCGCCGAACCGTCCCTGGAGAAGAACCCGAAGGTCGCCGGCGGCGCGCCCGCCCACGTGATGGCCAGCGGGCAGGCCTCGGGTGCCGAACCGCTGCTGGCCAAGGCGCACCACGGGTCGGTCAGCAAGGAGCAGCGCGCGATCGTCGAGGACGACCTCAAGTCGGGCCGGCTGCGCGCCGTCGTCGCGACGTCGAGTCTCGAACTCGGCATCGACATGGGCTCGGTGGACCTGGTCATCCAGGTGGAGGCCCCACCGTCGGTGGCGAGCGGCCTGCAGCGCGTCGGGCGGGCGGGCCATCAGGTCGGCGAGGTGTCGCGCGGCGTGCTGTTCCCGAAGCACCGCACCGATCTGATCGACTGCGCAGTGACGGTGCAGCGCATGCTCACCGGTGAGATCGAGACCATGCGGGTGCCCGCCAACCCACTCGACATCCTCGCCCAGCACACCATCGCGGCGGCATCCCTGGAGCCCATCGACGCCGACCGCTGGTTCGAGGTCGTCCGTCGCAGCGCGCCGTTCGCGACGCTGCCGCGCAGCGCCTTCGAGGCGACGCTCGACCTGTTGAGCGGCAAATACCCGTCCACCGAGTTCGCCGAACTGCGGCCACGACTGGTCTACGACCGCGACGCGGGAACGCTGACCGCACGCCCCGGCGCGCAGCGCCTCGCCGTCACCTCCGGCGGCGCCATCCCCGACCGCGGTCTGTTCACGGTCTACCTCGCCACCAACGCCGACACCGAGAAGCCCTCCCGCGTCGGCGAACTCGACGAGGAGATGGTCTACGAGTCCCGCCCCGGCGACGTCATCTCCCTCGGCGCCACCAGCTGGCGCATCACCGAGATCACCCATGACCGGGTGCTGGTCGTCCCGGCCCCCGGGCAGCCGGCACGCCTGCCCTACTGGCGCGGCGACGGCGTCGGCCGGCCCGCCGAACTCGGTGCGGCCATCGGCGAGTTCACCGGCCAGCTCGCCGGGTTGAACCGCGAGAAATTCGACGAGCGTTGCGCCACCATGGGTTTCAACGAGTTCGCCACTGACAACCTCTTCCAGCTCCTGAGTGAGCAGCGCGAGGCCACCGGCACCGTGCCCACCGACACCACGTTCCTCGTCGAGCGGTTCCGCGACGAACTCGGCGACTGGCGGGTGATCCTGCACTCCCCCTACGGACTCCGCGTGCACGGTCCGCTCGCCCTGGCGGTCGGCCGGCGCCTGCGGGAGCGCTATGGCATCGACGAGAAGCCCACGGCCTCCGACGACGGCATCATCGTGCGGCTCCCCGACACCGAGGACGCCGCACCCGGCGCCGAGCTGTTCGTGTTCGACTCCGACGAGATCGAACCGATCGTCACCGCCGAGGTGGGCGGCTCGGCACTGTTCGCCTCCCGGTTCCGCGAGTGCGCCGCCCGCGCGCTGCTGCTGCCACGCCGCCACCCCGGCAAGCGCTCCCCGCTGTGGCACCAGCGGCAGCGGGCAGCGCAACTGCTCGACGTGGCCCGCAAGTACCCCGACTTCCCGATCGTCCTCGAGACCGTCCGCGAGTGCCTCCAGGACGTCTACGACGTGCCGACGCTGATCGACCTGATGAACCGGATCAGCTCGCGGCGCATCCGCGTGCTCGAGGTCGAGACGTCCACGCCGTCGCCGTTCGCCGCCTCGCTGCTGTTCGGCTACGTCGGCGCGTTCATGTACGAGGGCGACAGCCCGCTGGCCGAACGCCGCGCCGCCGCCCTCTCACTCGACAGCGTGCTGCTGTCCGAGCTGCTCGGTCGCATCGAACTGCGCGAGCTGCTCGACCCCGCCGTCATAGAGTCGACCCACAGGCAGCTACAGCACCTCGCCGAGGACCGGCAGGCGCGTGACGCGGAGGGCGTCGCGGACCTTCTGCGCCTGCTCGGCCCTCTTACCGAGGCCGAGGTCGTCGAACGCTCCACCGCATCCGACGTCAACGGCTGGCTCGAGGGGCTGCGGGCGGCCCGCCGTGCGCTGACGGTGTCGTTCGCCGGTGAGACGTGGTGGGTGGCCATCGAGGACATGGGCCTCCTGCGCGACGGTGTCGGCATCGGCGTGCCGGTCGGCATACCGCTGAGCTTCACCGAATCCGTCAACGATCCGCTCGGTGAACTCCTCGGCCGCTTCGCGCGCACCCGCGGACCGTTCACCACGGCCGACGCCGCAGCCCGGTTCGGCCTCGGCCTGCGCGTGACCGCCGACGTGCTGGGCCGGATGTCGGTCGACGGCAAGCTCGTCAAGGGCGAGTACACCGACCCCGTCGGCGAGCAGTGGTGCGACGCCGACGTTCTCAAGATCCTGCGGCGCCGGTCGCTGGCGGCGCTGCGCGCGCAGGTCGAGCCCGTCAGCACCGCGGCCTACGCGCGGTTCCTGCCCGCGTGGCAGCAGGTCGGCTCCACTCGCAACTCCGGCGTCGACGGACTGGCCGGGGTCATCGATCAGCTGTCCGGCGTGCCCATCCCCGCGTCGGCCATCGAACCGCTGGTGTTCGCGCCGCGGGTCCGCGACTACCAGCCGGCGATGCTCGACGAGTTGCTCGCGACGGGCGAGGTGACGTGGTCGGGGGCGGGTCCGATCGCCGGGTCGGACGGTTGGATCGCCTTCCACACCGCGGATTCGGCGCCGCTCAGCCTCGCCGCACCCGCCGAGATCGACTTCACCGACACCCACCGCGAGATCATGGCGACGCTCGGCAACGGTGGCGCCTACTTCTTCCGCCAGCTCGGTGCGGCCGACGACGCCGTCAAGAAGGCGCTGTGGGAACTCGTCTGGGCGGGCTGGGTCACCGGCGACACGTTCGCACCGGTACGCGCCGTGCTCACCGGCGGCAGCCGCCGCCGGGGCGGGGGCGCCCACCGGCAGAAGCAGCAGCGGGCGCCGCGGCTCAGCCGCTACAGCGTGGCCCACGCGCAGACCAGGACCACCGACACCACGGTCGCGGGACGGTGGTCGGCACTGCCCGCCGCCGAACCGGACTCCACCATCCGCACGCACTTCCAGGCCGACCTCCTGCTCAGCCGGTACGGCGTGCTCACCAAGGGTGCGGCGGAGGGCGTGCCCGGTGGCTTCGCGATGCTCTACAAGGTGCTGAGCGCATTCGAGGAGGCCGGTCGCTGCCAGCGCGGGTACTTCGTCGAGTCGCTGGGCGGCGCGCAGTTCGCGGTGGCCTCGACCGTCGACCGGTTGCGCACCTACCTCGACGACGTCGACTCGGGCACCCGCGCGTATCAGGCCGTCGTCCTCGCCGCGGCAGACCCGGCCAACCCCTACGGCGCCACGCTCCCGTGGCCCGCCGACGGCACCCACCGGCCCGGCCGCAAGGCGGGCGCACTGGTGGTGCTGGTGGACGGCGAGCTGGTGTGGTTCCTGGAGCGCGGTGGGCGGACGTTGCTGTCCTACTCCGAGGACACCGAGGCCCTCACCGCCGCGGCGACGGCGCTGGTCGGCCTGGTCAGCTCGGGCCGATTGCAGGCGCTGCTCGTCGAGAAGGTCAATGGGCTGCCGGTGCTGGATTCGACGAACGATCCCGCATTGGCACTGGTGGCAGATGCATTGGTGGCGGCAGGCTTTGCGCGAACACCTCGCGGGCTGCGGCTTCGTTGAGCCGCCGCATCCGCGCAGTCGACGACCCCGACGCCGAAACGGCAAAAATGACGAAACCGGATGGTCCTCGTTCCATACTGACCGGGTGATCTCGCTCATCGTCCATCTGGTTCTCGGCATCGCCGTCATCGCCTGGATCGTTCGGGCCAATCCGCAGATCTTCGCCCGGCCGGCGGGCGGACCGGCGCTCTCCGCGATGGAGATCGTGCTGTACGTCGTCGGCGTCGTGTCGATCGGCCTCGGCTACTACTTCAACCACCAGTTCGTCGCCCAGTACGCCGTCGAGGGTGGCAACCCCATCTGGGGACCGGGCAGTTGGCAGCAGTTCATCGTGCTGGGATACGCCAACCCGGCGGCCGCGTCGGCCAGCCAGGACTACACGATCATCAACGTGATCCTGCTGCCGCTGTTCACGATCTGGGACGGGCGCCGACGCGGGATCCGGCGGCCGTGGCTGTTCTTCGTCTCGAGCCTGTTCACCAGTTGCGCGTTCGCGTACGCGTTCTACTTCGCCGTCGTGGAGCGGCAGCACCGTCACGAGAAGGTCGCGCGGGGACTCTCCTCGATCCCCGCCTGAGCGCACTGCCTACAGTGCACCCATGGCCCTGACCACTGCACTGACGACGCTCCTGGGCATCGACCATCCCGTCGTGCTCGCACCCATGGGCGGTGTCGCGGGCGGAGCACTCGCTGCGGCGGTCACCGAGGGAGGCGGCCTCGGCATGATCGGCAGCGGCGATCGCGACTGGCTCGAGCGCGAGTGCGCACTGGCGCGCGCCGGCACCGACAAGGGTTGGGGTGTCGGGCTTCTGGCCTGGGCCGTCGACGCCGAGACCGTCGACTGGGTGATCGCGCAGCGCCCCGCCGCGGTGATGCTCTCCTTCGGCGATCCCACGCCGTTCGCCGACGCCGTCCGCGCCGCAGGCATCCCGCTGCTCGTCCAGGTGACCACCCTCGACGACGCCCGGCGTGCGCTCGACGTCGGTGCCGACGCCGTGGTGGCCCAGGGCTCCGAGGCGGGCGGCCACGGCGAGGGTCGCGGCACCCTCGCGTTCGTCCCCGCGGTGGTCGACGTCGCCGGTGCCACGCCGGTGCTCGCCGCCGGCGGCATCGCCGACGGGCGGGGGCTGGCGGCCGCACTCGTCCTGGGCGCGGCGGGGGCCGTCATCGGGACGCGCTTCGAGGCCACCCACGACGCAGTGCTGACCGCCGCGGAGGCCGACGCCATCGTCGCCGCGACGGCCGCCGACACGACGCGCGACCGGGTGCTGGACGTGGTGCGGGACTCGCCGTGGCCGCATCGTTTCACCGCCCGCACGTTGCGCAACCGCTTCACCGACGCGTGGCAGGGCCGCGAGGACGCGCTGCGCTTCGATGCCGGGGCCAAGGCCGAGTACGCCGCCGGCGTCGAGCGCGGCGACCCCGACTACCTCCCCGTCTGGGCGGGCGAGGCCGTCGACCTCGTCAGCGGGGTGGAGGACGCCGCCCCGCTGGTCGGGCGGATCGTCGACGAGGCGGTGCGCGCACTCGCCCGTCCCGGTGTCGGAACTCCCCGCCTGTAGCGTCCTTCGAAAGCGGCAGAGACGAACGGGGACTGAATGCCGGAAGGCGACACCGTCTATCGCACGGCGACCAAGTTGCGCGAGGCACTCGAGGGCAAGACGCTGACCCGCTGCGACGTGCGGGTGCCGAAGTTCGCGACCGTCGACCTCACCGGCTGCGTCGTCGACGAGGTACTCAGCCGCGGCAAGCATCTGTTCATCCGGGCCGGCGACGCGAGCATCCACTCGCACCTGAAGATGGACGGCTCCTGGCTGGTCGGCGGTCAGATCCGCCGGGTGCCCGAGTACAAGGTCCGCATCCTGTTGGAGACGGCCGACTCCCGCGCCGCCGGCGTCGACCTGGGCGTGCTGGAGATCCTCAAGCGCGCCGACGACATGGAATCCGTGGCGCACCTCGGCCCCGACCTGCTCGGCCCCGACTGGGAACCCCAGGTGGCCTCGGCCAACCTCGCCGCCGACCCGGAGCGGCCGCTTGCCGAGGCGCTCCTCGACCAGCGCGTGATGGCGGGCGTCGGCAACGTCTACGCCAACGAGCTGTGCTTCGTGATGGGCCGGCTGCCGACCACCCCGGTCGGCGAGCTGAAGGATCCGCTGCGGATGGTCCAGCGCGCGCGGGACATGCTGTGGCTGAACCGCTCCCGGGTCAATCGCACCACCACCGGAGACACCAGACCCGGCCGAGATCTGTGGATCTACGGCCGGGTCGGGCGTCCGTGTCGACGCTGCGGGACGACGGTCCTGTCGGATCGGGCAGAGGTCACCGGAAGTGAACGGATCTCCTTCTGGTGTCCGGTCTGTCAGACCTGACGGTCACCGACGCCGAAACTACGGTTGTTGACGGATTCTCGGCGAGAAGCGTCAACAACCGTAGTGTCGCGGTCACTCTCAGAACGGCTTGCGGGCCAGCGTGAAGATCTTGTTGACCACGGTGGCGAACTGCTTGGGCAGCGGTCCCTTGTTGTAGGGCAGGCCGTACCGCTCGCAGATCTCCTGGACCTCGGGCGCCAGCTCGGCGTGCCGGTGGGCCGGGATGTCCGGGAACAGGTGGTGCTCGATCTGGAACGACAGGTTGCCGCTCATCAGGTGGAACAGCTTGCCGCCGGTCAGGTTCGCCGAGCCCAGCAGCTGGCGGAAGTACCACTGTCCGCGGGACTCGCTCTTGGTCTCCTCGACCGAGAACTCCTGCACGCCCTCGGGGAAGTGTCCGCAGAAGATGATCGCGTAGGACCACACGTTGCGGATCAGGTTCGCGGTCGCGTTGCCGGCGAGGGTGAACGGCGCGAACGGGCCGGACAGCAGCGGGAAGGCCACGTAGTCCTTGAGCGTCTGGCGCTTGACCTTGTTCCAGATGCCCGCCGCGATCTCGCGCTTGTCGACGATCGAGATCTCACCGGAGCGGATGCGCTCGGTCTCGAGTTCGTGCAGCGCGACGCCGTACTGGAAGAACACCATCAGGACGAAGGCGTAGATCGGGTTGCCGCGGTAGTAGGGCACCCACTTCTGGTCCTCGCTCATGCGCAGGATGCCGTAGCCCACGTCGCGGTCCATGCCGACGATGTTGGTGTAAGTGTGGTGCATGTAGTTGTGCGAGTGGCGCCACTGCTCGCTCGGGCAGGCCGAGTCCCATTCGAAGTTGCGGCTCGCGAGCGCCGGGTCGCCGGTCCAGTCGTACTGGCCGTGCATGATGTTGTGCCCGATCTCCATGTTGTCGAGGATCTTCGACACGGCGAGCATGGCGGTGCCGGCCAGCCATGCCGGCGGCAGCACGCCCGCCCACAGCAGTGCACGGCCACCGGCCTCGAGGCCACGCTGGGCCTTGATGACGTTGCGGATGTAGGTGAGGTCGCGCTCGCCGAGATCGTCGATCACGCGCTCGCGGATCGCGTCGAGTTCCTTGCCGAACGCCTCGACCTGCTCGGGCGTGAGGCTGACGGTCTCGCCGTTCACGGTCTTGCTGACGCCGCCCCTGCGGGTCACCTCGGGGGTGGCCTCGGCGACGTCCTCGGTGGTCTCGTCGGTGGTCTTGCCGGTGGTCCTGTCGAGCATGGCAGTCATGGCTGATCCTTTCTCGTAGGTCTTCGGTCGTCGTCGGGAAGCGTTGTCTACAGCGCGAGTTCGACGTCTCCGACGGGAGCCGTGACGCAGATCTGCACGTCCTCCTCGTCGGCCGTCGACACCGCGCCGGTGATCAGGTTGCGCACGGCGCCGCTGGTCTTGCGGCGCGTGCAGGTGTGGCAGATGCCCATCCGGCACCCGCTCTCGGGCGTGAGGCCCGCAGCCTCGGCCTGCTCGAGCAGCGACCGGCCGTCGTCGGTGACGTCGACGTCGCTGTCGGCGAAGGTGACCTGTCCGCCGGACACCTCGGTCGGCACGGCGAACACCGGCGGCACGAAGCTCTCCCACATCGCGTCCGGGCAGATCTCCCGCACGGCGTCGACCAGCGCGGGCGGACCGCAGACGAACACCGCGTCGGCGTCGGGAAGCGCCGCCGCCAGGTGGTCGGCACCGAAGCGGCCGGTGAGGTCGCCGGCGTCGTCGCTGCGGGTGTAGCCGTGCAGCACCCGCACTCCGTGCAGGCCCGCCAGCTCGTCGCGGTAGCACGCCTCGTTCGCGGAACGGGCGTAGTGCACGAACGCGATCTCGGCTCCGGGCTGCTCGGCATGCCCCTCGGCGATCAGCGTCCGCAGCATCGACATCACCGGGGTGATGCCACTGCCGCCGGAGACGAGGAGGATCCGCTTCGGCCGCACGGCCGGGAGCACGAAGTCGCCGCCGGAACCCTCCAGCCCGACCACCATGCCCGGCCGCGCGCTGCGGTAGAGGTGCTGGGAGACGATGCCGCCGTCGTGCACGCCGACCGTCAGCTCGAGGAGCCGGCGGTTCTCGCCGCTCGCGGGTGAGTAGCAGCGGGTGTACCGGCGGCCGTCGACCTCGACGGTCAGGTTGACGTGCTGGCCGGCGAGCAGCGCCGGGCCGGCGGTGAATACCGCGTTCGGTTCGAGCGTCAGCGTGACGCTGCGCGGGGTGTCGCGACGAACGGCGACCACCTTGGCGCGGGCGTCGCCGACGGTCCAGGTGGGTTCGACCAGCTCGGTGTAGCGGTCGACGCCGTGGGGTCCGGTCAGGAGGTCCACCAGCGACGAGCGCAGCACTCGATCGCGGAGGCGCAGCTTCGGGGTTTGAGTGAACATGTGTATACCGTGCGCCTCATCAGTGCTGATGCGCAAGGGGTTTCTCCAGGTTGTGGTAGGGTTCACAACCGGTGAACAGTCGTACTCCTAAGTCACACTCGTCCCGCACACCGCGGGACGGCACCTCGCGTGAAGAACGCAAGGAAGCCACCCGCCGCGCGATCATCGCCGGCGCACTGCGACTCCTCGAGGAACGCAGCTTCAGCGCACTGAGCCTTCGCGAGGTCACCCGCGAGGCCGGGATCGTTCCCGCCGCGTTCTACCGCCACTTCGAATCGATGGACGCCCTCGGCCTCGTCCTCATCGACGAGTCGTTCCGCGCGCTGCGCGACATGCTGAGGGGCGCACGCGCAGGGAAGCTGGATCCGAACCGGGTCATCGAGTCGTCGGTCGACATCCTGATCGCCGGCGTCAACGAGCGCCGCGAGCACTGGCGCTTCATCGGACGCGAACGCAACAGCGGCGTCACCGTGCTGCGCTACGCCATCCGCACCGAGATCAGACTGATCACGTCCGAGCTGGCGATCGACCTCGCCCGCTTCCCCGGGCTCAACACCTGGAGCAGCGAGGACCTCAACATCCTCTCGACGCTGTTCGTCAACGCCATGATCTCGATCGCCGAATCCGTCGACGACGCGCACGACGCCGCCGCACTCGAGGACATCCGCGGCACCGCGGTCAAGCAGCTCCGCCTGATCGTCGTCGGCATCTCGGGGTGGAACAGCACCACGGCGTGACCCGCGAATAGGGTCGCGACATGGCGAACCTCCAAGTCACCCGCCCGCGTCCCGACGTCGTCTTGATAACGCTGGACCGCCCCGACAAGCTGAACGCCCTGAGCCACGGCCTGGTCGAGAATCTGCACCGGGTGCTCGACGACCTCCGAGCCGACGACGAGTGCCGGGTGGTGGTGCTGACCGGCGCCGGACGCGGCTTCTGCTCGGGGCTCGACCTCACCGAACCCCTCCCCGAGGATGCGTCGGCCGGTCTGGAGTTCCCGCGGTCCAGCATGCGGTGGCAGGAGCGCATCGCCGAACTCACCACCAAGCTGAGCCATCTCCGGCAGCCGGTGATCGCCGCCGTGAACGGGCCGGCCTACGGCGGCGGGTTCGCCTTGGCGCTGGCGTCGGACATCCGGCTGGCGTCCGACTCCGCGCGGTTCTGCACCCAGTTCATCAAGCTCGGACTTGGCGGCTGCGACATCGGCGTCAGCTACACCTTGCCCCGCATCGTCGGCGCCGGCCACGCATTCGACCTCATCCTGACCGCCCGCACCGTCGACGCCGCCGAGGCGCTTCGGTTGGGCCTGGTGTCGCGCGTTTCCGACGGGTCCGTGGTGGACGACGCCCTCGCGATCGCCGAAACCCTCTGCGGCTACGGCCGTTTCGGTCTCGAATCCACCAAGCAGGTGCTGTGGGCGAACCTCGACGCGTCCAGCCTGGAGGCCGCGTTGCAGGTGGAGAACCGCAGTCAGATCCTCGCGTCGACGAGCGGTGAACTGCGCGAGGCCGCGGCGGCCTTCGCCGCCCGCAAGAAGTCCTAGCGCGGGGTACCGCCGCCATCGACGATGATGACCGTGCCCGTCATGTAGCTGCCGGCATCCGAACACAACAGCAGCGCAGCGCCCACCATCTCGTCGGGCGAGGCCAGACGCTTGACGAGCGTCCCTCCCACCATGTGGTCGATGGCCTGCTGCGGATTGTTGCGCATCATGTCGGTGTCGACGGGACCGGGCGCAATGGCGTTGACGCGGATGCCATCTGATACGAACTCCGCAGCCATGGCGCGGGTGAAGGCCATCATCGCGGCCTTGCCCGACGCGTACAGCGACATCGTCGGGGCGAAGTTGAACGCCCCCACCGAGACCATGTTCAGCACGGCGGCGTGCCCGCTCTTCTTCAGATGCGGCAACGCCCGCTGCGTCAGGAACACCGGCCCGCGCACGTTGACGTCGTTGGACTTCGCCCACGCCTCGGTCGTCATGTCGCCGAGAGGCTGCGCGAGCGCGTTCGCCGCGTTGTTCACCAGGACGTCGAGACCGCCGAACTCCGCGACCGTCCGGTCGACGAGGGCGTCGAGATCCTCGATGCTGCCCGCGTGAGCGGCGACCCCGATCGCCTCTCCGCCGAGCCCGCGCAGGTGCTCCGCCGCCGCCTCGCACGCATCCGCCTTGCGGCTGGCGACGACGACGCGCGCGCCGGCGAGCACGAAGCCCTCCGCCAGAGCGAGGCCGATCCCGCGGGTACCGCCCGTGACGAGAACGGTGCGATCGGTCATGTCGAAGAGGCGGTCGAACGAGCTGCGATCCACGATCGCAAGTAGAACACGGTGCAGCGGGACTTCCGAGGACGAGGCCCGACAGCCCGACACGATGAAGATTTGCGGACACGAAGAACGCGCGCGTCAATTTGCTGACGAACTTTCTGTCAGCGGCGTAAATTACCGTCAGCGCACTCCCCCAGTTGCGACCGGATCGACTCGCTCGACGACGTTCGAGCGTCTGGTTCGCCGCGATCACGGGCGTGAGCTACACGGCATCGTGGCCCACGTTGGACGAGCGTCGCGTCAAACGCACTGCTAGCTCGGGTCCTCAGCAGCAGAGGTGACCCATGAACCCGTCCGCACGCCGCGCCTCGAGTGGCACGAAGCCACGCCATCGCAGAGCCAAGGGGTCCACCGGCGGGCAGGCCATCTACCCCGACTTCCGGCTCGACCTGAACGCCGCGATGCCGATCGGGCTGCCGGTGACAGTTTGCGCTGCGGCGAACGCCGGTAAATACGTCGGCCGGGTGGGAGCATTAGCCGTCGCGCTCGGGGTCGGGGTCGCGATGGCCACCGGCCAGGGGCTCGGGCTGGGATTCGGCTTCGCGGAGGCGCACGCCGAACCGGAGTCCGACGGATCGGATTCGTCGAGTGGCGACACCGGGTCCGACCCTCGACCCGGCGCCGAATCGACCACGCAGTCATCGGCCACGGCGAGCGGCGACGCGGATCCAGCGACCGAGCCGGGCCCGCCGACGACGGCCCCGTCTGGCCAAAACGCGTCGGCGAGCACCTCGAGCGAACCCGCCTCCTCCCCACCTGCGATGAACGTGGCCAGTTCCGGCGGCCTCGACGATTCGACGAACGACGAGGGTCAGGCCACGGATGCCACGGTGCCCACGCCGACGCCGACACCGGTCGACGCCGTCGACCCCACGATCCCGGAGACGCCGACACCCGGCGTTGCCGTCCCTTCACCGACCGACACCGAGCAATCGCCCGCCGGTGCCGTCGAGGACCCCGCCGCCACGGATTCGCCCCAGACGGACCCGTCACCGCCCAGCATCGGCGCCGACTCCGAGACCTCACCGCCGAACCCGGTGCGCATCCAGGTGCAGGTGGCAGACACCCTCGGCGTGTCGTCGGACGGCGGTGCCTCGTCCGACGGGGATGAGCCCGCAGCCTCCGCCCTGGACTCGTCGTCCCTCGCATCCGAGCCGTCCGAGCCGTCCGAGCCGTCCGAGCCGTCCGAGTCAGAGGACACGACGTCGTCCGAGATGATCGACGTCGCGAGCATGCTGGTGTCGGTCATCCTGTCGCCGATCGTCAATCCGGCGGCGCCGACCGCCCCCATGCAACCCAACCTGGTGTGGGCGGTGCTGGCCTGGGTCCGCAGACAGATCCAGTACACGTTCTTCAACAGCGAGCCGCACGTACGCCCGCAGGACATCACCCTGGAACTCGCTCCCGGCCAGATCAGCGACCCGATCCCGTTCTACGGATACGACTCGGACGGCGATCACGTCAGGTATCGGGTACCGAGCCGAGGAGACCTCGGCGGACCCATGCACGGCACCGTCGCCGTCGACCAGGCGACGGGGACGTTCACCTACCAGGCGGACCTCGGATACAGCGGCCCCGATGAGTTCACGGTGATCGTCAGCGACGTGGTCAACTGCTTCCACCTCCACGGGCTGCTCAGTTTCCTCCGCCCCAACTTCGGCCACACCGACCGCGCCGTGATCAGCCTGACGTCGGTCCCCACGAACGCCGTACCCGTCGCCCTCGACGACGCGTACGCGATCGACGAGGACGGTGGACTCGCGGTGACGGCTGCCGCCGGTGTGCTGGCCAACGACGCCGACGCCGACGGCGAACCGCTGACGATCGTCAACACGGGCGTGTTCGCCACGACCCACGGTTCGGTGGACCTGGCCGCCGACGGATCGTTCGTCTACACGCCGACACCCGACTTCGACGGCACCGACTCCTTCACCTACACCGCCACCGACGGAACGGCGACGAGTGCCACGGCCAGCGTCACCATCACCGTCGTCTCCGTCAACGACGCCCCGGTCGCGGTGGACGACGCTTTCACCGTGGCCGAGGACACCGCCTTGGCAGGCCACGTGCTCGGCAACGACGTCGACGTCGACGATTCGCTCCTCACAACGGTTCTCGCGGGCGGTGCGGCCCACGGCACCGTGGCGCTCGGTCTCGACGGCTCGTTCATCTACGCCCCCGACGACGACTACACCGGCACCGACTCGTTCACCTACACCGTGAGCGACGGCTGGTCCGTCAGCGCTCCGGCCACGGTCACGATCACCGTCACCGCCGTCAACGATGCTCCGGTCGCAGTGGGCGACGCCGTCGCCACCGCCGAGGACACCCCCGTCTCGGGAAACGTCCTCGGCAACGACGTCGACCTCGACGACGCGACGCTCTCGACGACGCTGGTGAGCGGGCCGACGCACGGCACCGTCATCCTCGGCCTCAACGGATCGTTCATCTACACCCCCGACGACGACTACACCGGCTACGACTCGTTCAGCTACGCCGTCAGCGACGGAACGGCCACCAGCACACCGGCGATCGTCACCATCACGATCTCGGCTGCCAACGACACCCCCATCGCCGTCGACGATGCCTTCGCCACCGATGAGGACTCCGCACTCGCCGGGTTCGTGCTCGGCAACGACATCGACGTCGACAGTGCGACCGTAACAACGACTCTCGGAACGGGGCCCAGCCACGGCACCGTCATCCTCGGCCCGGGCGGCTCCTTCATCTACACCCCCGACGACGACTACGCGGGCACCGACTCCTTCACCTACACCGTCTCCGACGGGACGACCACCAGCACGCCGGCGACGGTCACCATCACCGTCACCGCCGTCAACGACACACCCATCGCGGTCGGTGACACCGTGACCACCGCCGAGGACTCGGCCGTCACGGGCAACGTGCTCGGCAACGACGTCGACATCGACAACCCCTCGCTGTCAGTGACTCTCGTGAGTGGACCCACTCGCGGCACCGTCATCCTCGGCCTGGACGGCTCCTTCATCTACACGCCCAACGACGACTACCGGGGCGTCGACTCCTTCACCTACACCGCCAACGACGGCACGGCCACTTCCACCCCGGCGACCGTCACGATCACGATCACCGCCGTCAACGACGCGCCAATCGCGAACGGCGACGCCTTCACCACCGACGAAGACTCCACTCTCACGGGCAACGTGCTCGGCAACGACGTGGACGTCGACAGTCCCTCCCTGTCGACGACGCTGACGAGTGGCGCTTCGCACGGGACGGTGGTGCTCGGCGCCGACGGATCGTTCGTCTACACCCCGGACGACGACCACTTCGGCACCGACTCCTTCACCTACACCGCCTCCGACGGGACAGCGATCAGCACGCCGGCCACCGTCACGATCACCATCACCGCCGTCAACGACGCACCGGTCGCGGTGGCCGACGGCTATGCCGTCGCCGAGAACGGCGCCTTGATCGTCACGGCCGCCACCGGCCTTCTCGCCAACGACTCGGACGTCGATGGCGGTTCACTGGTCGTGTCTCTCGCGAGCGCACCGACTCGCGGCACCGTGACCCTCGCCCCCGACGGCTCATTCGTCTACACCCCGAATACGAGCTACTTCGGGACGGACTTGTTCACCTACACGGTGAGCGACGGGACGGCCACCAGTGCGCCCGCGACGGTCACCATCTCCGTCGGCGCCGTGAACGACGTCCCCGTCGCGGTCGGAGACAGCTTCACCGTGGCCGAGGACGGCACGCTCAACGGCGCGGGGCTACTGGCCAACGACACCGACGTCGAGGGCTCGGTACTCACCGTCGCGAACCCCGGCACCATCACCACCGCGCACGGCAGCGTGGTGCTGGCGAGTGACGGGTCCTTCACCTACACTCCGGTGGCCGACTTCAACGGCACCGACTCCTTCACCTACACCGTCACCGACGGTACGGCCACCAGTTCGCCTGCGACGGTGACGATCACCATCACGGCCGTCAACGACGTGCCCGTCGCCGTTGGTGAGTCGTTCAGCACCAACGAAGACGTCCAGTTGACCGGCAACGTCCTGGGCAACGACAGTGATGTCGAAGGATCAACGCTCACCACCACCGTCGTCACCGGGCCGGCCAACGGCACCCTCGTCTTGGCCGCCAACGGGTCCTTCACCTACACCCCGGCTGCCAACTTCAACGGCACGGACTCGTTCACCTACACCGTCACCGACGCCACGGCCACGAGTTCGCCCGCCACCGTGACGATCACCATCACCGCCGTCAACGACGTCCCCGTCGCCGTTGGTGACTCGTTCACCACCAACGAAGACGTCCAACTGGTCGGGAACGTCCTGGGCAACGACAGCGATGTCGAAGGATCTGCGCTCACGACCACCGTCGTCACGGGACCGGCCAACGGCACCCTCACCCTCACCGCCGACGGATCCTTCACCTACACCCCGGCTGCCAACTACAACGGCACCGACTCCTTCACCTACACCGTCACCGACGCCACGGCCACGAGTTCGCCCGCCACCGTGACGATCACCATCACCGCGGTCAACGACGTGCCCGTCGCCGTTGGTGATTCGTTCACCACCGACGAAGACACCCAGTTGACCGGGAACGTCCTGGACAACGACACCGACGTCGAAGGATCTGCGCTCACGACCACCGTCGTCACGGGACCGGCCAACGGCACCCTCACCCTCAACGCCGACGGATCCTTCACCTACACCCCGGCTGCCAACTACAACGGCACCGACTCCTTCACCTACACCGTCACCGACGCCACGGCCACAAGTTCGCCCGCCACCGTGACGATCACCATCACCGCCGTCAACGACGTGCCCGTCGCCGTTGGTGACTCGTTCACCACCAACGAAGACGTCCAACTCGTCGGGAACGTCCTGGGCAACGACAGCGATGTCGAAGGATCTGCGCTCACGACCACCGTCGTCACGGGACCGGCCAACGGCACCCTCGCCCTGGCCGCCGACGGATCCTTCACCTACACACCCGCCGCCAACTTCAACGGCACCGACTCCTTCACCTACACCATCTCCGACGGGACCGCCACCAGCACACCCGCGACGGTCACCATCACCATCACCGCGGTCAACGACACACCCACCGCCGTCGACGACACCTTCACCACGAACGAAGACGTTCAGTTGAATGGCAGCGTCTTGGGCAATGACGTTGACGTCGAAGGCTCGACACTTACCGTCGTCAACGCGGGCACCATCACCACAACCCACGGCAGCGTGGTGCTCAACGGCGACGGATCCTTTACCTACACGCCCACCGCGAACTACAACGGGACTGACAGCTTCACCTACACCGTCACCGACGGGGCGGCGACGAGCACACCTGCCACGGTCACCATCACGATCACCGCCGTCAACGACGTGCCCGTCGCCGTTGGGGACTCGTTCACTACCAACGAGGACACTCAACTCGTCGGGAACGTCCTGGGCAACGACAGCGATGTCGAAGGATCTGCGCTTACGACCACCGTCGTCACGGGCCCGGCCAACGGCACCCTCACCCTCGCCGCCGACGGATCCTTCACCTACACACCAGCCGCCAACTACAACGGCACCGACAGCTTCACCTACACCGCCACCGATGGCACCGCGACCAGCACACCCACCACAGTGACCATCACGATCACGGCCGTCAACGACACACCAGTCGCGAACGGCGACACCTTCACCACCAACGAGGACACCGAACTCGTCGGGAACGTCTTGGGCAATGACGGCGACGTGGAAGGTTCAACGCTTTCGGTCGTCAATGCGGGCACCATCACCACCAACCACGGCAGCGTTGTGCTCAGCAGCGACGGGTCCTTCACCTACACCCCCACCGCGAACTTCAACGGCACCGACTCGTTCACCTACTCCGTCTCCGACGGCACTGACGTAAGCAGCGCGGCCACGGTGACGATCACCATTACCGCGGTCAACGACACCCCGGTCGCGAACGGCGACACCTTCACGACCAACGAAGACACCCAACTCACCGGAAACGTCCTCGGCAACGACACCGACGTCGAGGGGACTACTCTCACGGCGACCGTGGCGACCGGCCCGACGCGGGGCACCCTGGTCCTCAACGGCGACGGCTCCTTCACCTACACCCCGAACGCCAACTACAACGGCGCCGATTCCTTTACCTACACCGTCTCCGACGGCACCGACGTAAGCAGCCCCGCGACAGTCACCATCACGATCACCGCCGTCAACGACACACCAGTCGCGAACGGCGACACCTTCACCACCAACGAAGACACCCAACTCACCGGGAACGTTCTGGGCAACGACACCGACGTCGAGAACAGCAGCCTCACAACCGCACTCGTCACAGGACCGGCCAACGGCACACTCACCCTCGCCGCCGACGGCTCCTTCACCTACACCCCCGCCGCCAACTACAACGGCACCGACAGCTTCACCTACACCGTCACCGACGGCACCGACGTAAGCAGCCCCGCGACAGTCACCATCACGATCACCGCCGTCAACGACGCACCAGTCGCGAACGGCGACACCTTCACCACCAACGAAGACACCCAACTCACCGGGAACGTCCTGGGCAACGACACCGACGTCGAGAACAGCAGCCTCACAACCGCACTCGTCACAGGACCGGCCAACGGCACACTCACCCTCGCCGCCGACGGATCCTTCACCTACACCCCCGCCGCCAACTACAACGGCACCGACAGCTTCACCTACACCGTCACCGACGGCACCGACGTAAGCAGTGCGGCCACGGTGACGATCACCATCACCGCGGTGAACGACACACCAGTGGCGAACGGCGACATGTTCACCACCAACGAGGACACCGAACTCGTCGGGAACGTCTTGGGCAATGACGGCGACGTGGAAGGTTCAACGCTCTCGGTCGTCAATGCGGGCACCATCACCACAACCCACGGCATCGTCGTGCTCAATACCGACGGATCCTTCACCTACACACCCGCCGCGAACTACAACGGCACCGACTCGTTCACCTACACCGTCTCCGACGGCACCGACGTAAGCAGTGCGGCCACCGTGACGATCACCATCACTGCCGTCAACGACACCCCGGTCGCGATCGGCGACACGTTCACCACCAACGAAGACACCCAACTCACGGGCAACGTCCTCGACAACGACACCGACGTCGAAGGTTCGACCCTTACGACGACAGTCGTGGCTGGGCCGGCCAACGGCAGCGTCGTGCTCAACGGCGACGGGTCCTTCACCTACACACCCGCATCCAACTACAACGGCACCGACTCCTTCACCTACACCGTCACCGACGGCACGGCGACAAGCACACCTGCCACGGTCACCATCACGATCACCGCAATCAACGACACACCAGTCGCGAACGGCGACACCTTCACCACCAACGAGGACACCCAACTCGTCGGGAATGTCCTCGGCAACGACACCGACGTCGACAACTCGACTCTCACAACCACTGTCGTCACCGGCCCCGCCAACGGCACCCTCACCCTGGCCGCTGACGGATCCTTCACCTACACCCCGGCCGCCAACTTCAACGGCACCGACAGCTTCACCTACACCGTCACTGACGGCACCGACGTAAGCAGCGCGGCCACGGTGACTATCACCATTACCGCGGTCAACGACGTAGGTGAACGATCCGTTGGTGTTCAGGACGAGGGTGCCGTTGGCGGGTCCGGTGACTAGTGCGGTTGTGAGTGTGCCGCTGTCGATGTCGGTGTCGTTGGTGAGGACGTTTCCGGTGAGTTGGGTGTCTTCGTTGGTGGTGAAGGTGTCGCCGTTTGCGACCGGTGTGTCGTTGACGGCGGTGATGGTGATGGTGACCGTGGCAGGTGCGCTGGTGGCGGTGCCGTCGGTGACGGTGTAGGTGAAGCTGTCGGTGCCGTTGAAGTTGGCGGCGGGGGTGTAGGTGAAGGACCCGTCCGCGGCCAGGGTGAGGGTGCCGTTGGCGGGTCCGGTGACGACGGTCGTTGTGAGAGTGGAGTTGTCGACGTCGGTGTCGTTGCCGAGGACGTTGCCCGTGAGTTGGGTGTCTTCGTTGGTGGTGAAGGTGTCGCCGTTTGCGACCGGTGTGTCGTTGATTGCGGTGATCGTGATGGTGACCGTCGCGGGTGTGCTGGTCGCGGTGCCGTCGGTGACGGTGTAGGTGAAGCTGTCGGTGCCGTTGTAGTTGGCAGCCGGGGTGTAGGTGAACGATCCTTCGGTGTTGAGGGTGAGTGTGCCGTTGGCCGGCCCTGTGACCAGTGCGGTTGTGAGGCTGCTGTTCTCGACGTCGGTGTCGTTGCCGAGGACGTTGCCGGTGAGTTGGGTGTCTTCGTTGGTGGTGAAGGTGTCGCCGTTCGCGGCGGGTGTGCACACCGGCCGCCAACTTCAACGGCACCGACTCCTTCACCTACACCGTCACCGACGGGACAGCCACCAGCGCACCCGCGACGGTCACCATCACCATCACCGCCGTCAACGACACACCAGTCGCCGTCGATGACAGCGTCACCACCAACGAGGACACCCCACTCACCGGGAACGTCCTGGGCAACGACACCGACGTCGAGGGGACCACTCTCACGGCGACGGTGGGGACCGGGCCGACGCGGGGCACCCTGGTCCTCAACGGCGACGGGTCATTCACCTACACCCCGAACGCCAACTACAACGGCGCCGATTCCTTTACCTACACCGTCAGCGATGGCGCCGAGGTCAGTTCACCGGCCACGGTGAACATCACCGTCACGGCGGTCAACGACACACCGGTCACCGTCAACGACACCTACACCGTCGCCGAAGACGGCTCCCTCACCCAAATCGCCGGCACCGGCGTCCTCGCCAACGACACCGACGTCGAGAACAGCACCCTCACAGCCACACTCGTCACCGGACCCACCCACGGCACCCTCACCCTCAACGCCAACGGATCCTTCACCTACACCCCCACCGCCAACTACAACGGCACCGACACCTTCACCTACACCGCCACCGACGGCACCACCACCAGCACCGCAGCCACCGTGACGATCACCATCACCGCCGTCAACGACGCCCCCGTCGCGGTCAACGACAACGTCACCACCAACGAGGACACCCAACTCACCGGCAACGTCCTGGGCAACGACACCGACATCGACAGCGGCACACTCACCGCCGCCGTCGTCACCGGCCCCAGCCACGGCACCCTGGTCCTCAACGCCAACGGAACGTTCACCTACACCCCCACCGCCAACTACAACGGCGCCGACACCTTCACCTATCGGGCCTCCGACGGCACCACCACCAGCAACCTCGCCACCGTCTCCATCACCGTCACCGCCGTCAACGACACACCCGTCACCGTCAACGACACCTACACCGTCGCCGAAGACGGCTCCCTCACCCAAACCGCCGGCACCGGCGTCCTCGCCAACGACACCGACGTCGAGAACACCACCCTCACAGCCACACTCGTCACCGGACCCACCCACGGCACCCTCACCCTCAACGCCAACGGATCCTTCACCTACACCCCCACCGCCAACTACAACGGCACCGACACCTTCACCTACACCGCCACCGACGGCACCAACGTAAGCAGTGCGGCCACCGTCACCATCACCATCACCGCCGTCAACGACGCCCCCGTCGCGAACGGCGACAACGTCACCACCAACGAGGACACCCAACTCACCGGCAACGTCCTGGGCAACGACACCGACATCGACAGCGGCACACTCACCGCCGCCGTCGTCACCGGCCCCAGCCACGGCACCCTGGTCCTCAACGCCAACGGAACGTTCACCTACACCCCCACCGCCAACTACAACGGCGCCGACACCTTCACCTACCGCGCCTCCGACGGCACCACCACCAGCAACCTCGCCACCGTCTCCATCACGGTCACCGCCGTCAACGACACACCCGTCACCGTCAACGACACCTACACCGTCGCCGAAGACGGCTCCCTCACCCAAACCGCCGGCACCGGCGTCCTCGCCAACGACACCGACGTCGAGAACACCACTCTCACAGCCACACTCGTCACCGGACCCACCCACGGCACCCTCACCCTCAACGCCAACGGATCCTTCACCTACACCCCCACCGCCAACTACAACGGCACCGACACCTTCACCTACACCGCCACCGACGGCACCGCGACCAGCACAGCGGCGACGGTCACCATCACCATCACCGCCGTCAACGACGCCCCCGTCGCGGTCAACGACAACGTCACCACCAACCAGGACGTCCAACTCAGCGGGAACGTCCTCACCAACGACACCGACATCGACAGCGGCACACTCACCGCCACACTCGTCACCGGTCCCACTCGCGGCACGCTAACCCTGAACGCCAACGGAACGTTCACGTACACCCCCACGGCGGGCTCCAACGGCGCCGACAGCTTCACCTACCGTGCCTCCGACGGCACCACCACCAGCAACCTCGCCACCGTCTCCATCACCGTGGTCGACAACGTCGCGCCGACGGCAGTCGGGGTGCAGACCACCAACGGCGGCGGCACCAACGGGAGGCCGGAACAGAACGACACGATCGTCTACACCTTCAGCGAGCCCATCGACCCGAGGACCATCCTGGCCGGATGGAACGGCAGTGCGACCAGCGTCGTCGTCCGGATGTACGACGGCGACGTCCTCCTCGGATTACTGGGCGGCAACGACTCGCTGCAGATCTTCGACGCGACGAACTCCACGCAACTCGTGCCCCTGGGGACGGTCAGCCTGGGCCGCACGGATTACGTCACCGGACTGCTCGGTGGCGCGCTCGGATCCAACATCAGATTCGGCGCCACCGGAACGTCCTCGACCATGACGATGAACGGCAACACGATCACGATCACGTTGGGCAGCTATAGCCCGAACGGCCTCCTGGTCGGCCAGGGCACGGCGGGTGGAACCGGATCGATGACCTGGACACCCGGCGCCGGACTGCAGGACCTCGCAGCCAACCCGCTGACGCCGACGCCAGTCACCGAGACCGGTGGGGCCGACCGGGACTTCTGAGGTCAGTCGGCGAGCGACCACACCGACGTCGCGACGAGGTCGCCGTACTCCAGCGCAGCGGAGCGGTGTGCGTGCACGTCGGCGTAGCCAGGCCCGGCGATCATGTCGAGAAAGGCGGCGGGCGATGGGTATTCGACGACGAGTATCGCGTCCCAGCCCGGTCGCTCGCCGTGGCCGATCACCGTCGTCGGCGACGTTCCGGCGTACTTCACCGTCGCACCGACCCGCTCGATGTGCGGCACCACCTCGCGGGCGTACTGCAGATAGCGTTCCCTGCCGCCGTCGACGTGGAACGTCAGCAGATTCACCATGACGACGGGTTCGTCGGCCGGCCGCCGCGCCAGGACCTCGAGCTGCTCGCGCGTGGGTTCCAGCCGGCTCACACGCACCCGCTGACGCTGATCCGCCTGCCGACGTTGGCGCACACGCTGACGTTCGGTGCCGGCGGCACGTACACCGGCGGGGGCGGTGGTGGCGGCGGCGCTTCACCCGGCGGAGGGGGCGGAGGCGGCGGCGCCAGCGCGTCGTTCAGTTCGTACAGCGGATCCGAACAGCCGCTGACGTCGACGTGGCGACCGCCGATGGAGCCGCAGACCGCCTCGGCATCAGGCGCCAACGCCACCGGCAGGCCCGCGGCGAACAGCACGGCACACGCGGCGATTCCCAGCTTTGCATTCACCCGTCCATCGTGCGCTCGAAAGCGACCTCCGCACGCGTGATTGGCCGATCTAGATCGATCTTCCGGTCGTGAAGGTGCGCAACTCGCCCGTCACCGGGTCGTCGAATTCGAGGCGCTGCGCCAGCAGCGCAAGTGGCCGGGAGAAGTCGTCGGCCGCCACGTCGAGCACGTCCGGATACAGCGGGTCGCCCTGGATCGGCAGTCCCAGCGACGCCATGTGCACTCGCAACTGATGCGTGCGACCCGTCCGCGGCGCGAGCCGGTAGAGACCGTCGCCGAGATGCTCGACGAACGTCTCGGCATTGGGTTCGCCGGGTTCCTCGTAGGCTTGGAGCACGCTGCGCTCCTTGACGATCCGGCTCCGCAGCGTCATCGGGAAGTCGACCTTCGGGACGGCCGCCCGGGCGAGGTAGGCCTTGCGCGCCACGCCGCGCGCGAACATCGTCTGGTAGGCGCCGCGCACCTCGCGGCGCGCCGTGAACAGCAGGACGCCGGCCGTCAGTCGGTCCAACCGGTGCGCGGGACTCAGCTCGGGCGCGTCGAGTGCTCGCCGCAACCGCACTAGTGCGGTCTGCGCGACGTGCGACCCGCGCGGCATCGTCGCCAAGAAGTGCGGCTTGTCCACCACCACGATGTCGTCGTCGCGGTGCAGGATCGGCATGTCGAACGGGACCTCGACCTCGTCGGGCAGGTCCCGGTAGAGGTAGACGTGAGCCCCCGCGGGAAGCACGCTGTGCTCGTCGAGCACCTCACCGCCGACCGAGAACACCTCGCCCGCGCGGACTTTGGCGCCGGAGGCGAACCGTCGCTCGAACTCGTCGACCAGGAGGCCACCGTGGACCCGCACCCGCGCGGGTCCTATGCCGTTGCGCACGGGCAGCGGCGCAGGCCTCACGTCAGCGGCACCGGTTCCAGGATCTCGGCACGTGCCTCGGGTGCCGCGGCACGCAGAGCATCGGCCGCTTCGTCGTCGGGCTCCTGCTGCGACTTGACCTCGGCGTCGACCCGCGCGAGGTAGGTCTCCACCTCGCGGTCGACGTCGTCTGCGCTCCAACCCAGCACGGGCGCAACCACTTCGGCGACCTCGCGGGCACAGTCGACGCCGCGGTGCGGGTACTCGATCGAGATGCGCATGCGACGCGCCAAAATGTCCTCGAGGTGCAGCGCACCCTCGGCCGCAGCGGCGTAGTAGGCCTCGACCTTCAGGTACACCGGCGCCTCGGTGATCGGCGCGAGCAGGTCCGGCTTGCCCTCCGCCATCGCGAGCACCTCGCCGATCAGCGAGCCGTACCGGTCCAGCAGGTGCCGCACCCGGTACGGATGCAGGCCGTAGTGCGACCCCACGTGCTCGGTCTGGTTGATCAGCGCGAAGTACCCGTCGGCACCCATGAGCGGCACCTTCTCGGTGATCGACGGCGCGACGCGCGTCGGCACGAACTCCGCCGCCGCGTCGATCGCGTCCTCGCCCATCACGCGGTAGGTGGTGTACTTGCCGCCCGCAATCGCGACCAGGCCCGGCGAGGGCACCGCCACGGCGTGTTCGCGCGACAGCTTCGACGTCTCCTCGCTCTCACCCGCCAGCAGCGGGCGCAGGCCCGCGTACACGCCGTCGATGTCGTCGTGGGTCAGCGGCGTGGCGAGCACGGTGTTGACCGTGCCGAGGATGTAGTCGATGTCGGCCTTCGTCGCGGCCGGGTGGGCCAGGTCGAGGTTCCAGTCGGTGTCGGTGGTCCCGATGATCCAGTGCGTGCCCCACGGGATGATGAACAGCACCGACTTCTCGGTACGCAGGATGATCGCGACCTCGCTGACGATCCGGTCGCGGGGCACCACGATGTGCACCCCCTTGGACGCACGCACCCGGAACCGCCCGCGCTGCTTGGACAGTGCCTGGATCTCGTCGGTCCACACGCCGGTGGCATTGACGACGACGTGTCCGCGGACGTTGGTGACCTCACCGCTCTCGGAGTCGCGGACCCGCACGCCGGTGACCCGGTCGCCCTCGCGCAGCAGCGACACGACCTGCGTCGACGTCCGCACCACCGCACCGTAGTGCGCCGCCGTGCGCGCCACCATCATGGTGTGCCGGGCGTCGTCGACCACGGTGTCGTAGTAGCGGATCCCGCCGATCAGCGAGTTGCGCTTCAGGCCGGGCGCCAGCCGCAACGCGCCACCCTTGAGCAGATGCTTCTGCGCGGGAACGGATTTCGCGCCCCCGAGCTGGTCGTAGAGGAAGATGCCCGCGGCGATGTAGGGCCGCTCCCACAGTCGCTTGGTCAGCGGGAACAGGAAGGGCAGCGGCTTGACGAGGTGCGGCGCGAGCGTGGTCAGCGACAACTCGCGCTCGTGCAGCGCCTCGCGGACGAGTCCGAACTCCAGCTGTTCGAGGTAGCGGAGCCCGCCGTGGAACATCTTCGAGCTTCGGCTCGAGGTGCCCGACGCGAAGTCGCGGGCCTCCACGAGCGCCACCCGCAGGCCGCGCGTCGCCGCGTCGAGGGCCGCGCCGGCGCCCACCACGCCACCGCCGATGACGACGACGTCGAACTGCTCGTCGCCCAGCCGCTCCCAGGCGCGGGCGCGCTGCTCGGGGCCGAGCAGGGTTTGCCCGTTTCCGGGTCCTGGGATCGGATCACTCACGTCAGAGGCTCCTAGTTACTCGTCAGTACGACACCCAGGCTAGCCGCATCAGTCCAGATCGTCGTGTGACATCAATCGGCGGGCCGTCTCGACCATCGACCCCGACAGCGACGGATACACCGACAGCGTCTGCGCCAGGTCCGTCACCGACAGGTTGTTCTGCACCGCGAGCGCGATCGGCAGGATCAGCTCCGACGCGATCGGCGCCACGACGACACCGCCGATCACCACGCCGGTGGCGGGCCGGCAGAAGATCTTCACGAAGCCGCGGCGCAGCAGCGACATCTTCGCTCGCGCGTTTGTGGTCAGCGGCAGCATCAGCGTGCGGGCCGGCACCGTGCCGTCGTCGATCTTGGTCTGCGGCACCCCGACCGCCGCGATCTCGGGACGGGTGAACACCGCCGCGGCGACTGTGCGCAACCGGATCGGCGAGACGCCCTCGCCGAGCGCGTGGTACATCGCGATGCGGCCCTGCATGGCCGCCACCGACGCGAGCGGCAGCAGCCCGGTGCAGTCACCCGCGGCGTAGATGCCGGACGCCGTGGTGCGCGACACGCGATCCACCGACAGATAGTTGCCCCGGCCCAGTTCGATTCCGACGCGCTCCAACCCCAAACCGCTGGTGTTGGGCACGGAACCGACGGTCATCAGGGCGTGGCTGCCCTCGACGGTGCGGCCGTCGGCGATCGACACCTTCACTCCGTCCGCCGTCCGGGTCACCGACTCGGCGCGGGCGTTCTTGACCAGGCGCACCCCGCGCTCGGCGAACGCCTCCTCGAGCACGGCAGCGGCGTCGGAGTCCTCGTGCGGCAGGATCTGGTCCCGGCTGGCGACCACCGTCACCTTCACGCCGAGTTCGGTGTAGGCGCTGCAGAACTCCGCACCCGTCACACCCGAGCCCACGATGATGAGGTGTTCGGGCAGCTCGGTGAGGTCGTAGAGCTGCCGCCAGTTGAGGATGCGTTCGCCGTCGGGCACGGCATTCGGCAGCACGCGGGGGCTCGCGCCCGTCGCGATCAGCACGACGTCGGCCTTGAGCGTGCCGACCTTGCCGTCGCGCGTCGTCACCTTGACCCGGTGGTGCGCCATGCCGGGGACGTCGTCGACGAGTTCGCCGCGGCCCTGGACCACCGAGACGCCGTCGCGCAGCAGGTTCGACCCGATGTCGGCCGACTGCGACCGGGCGAGAGTCTTCACGCGGTTGTGGATCTGCGACAGCGAGATCTTCGCGTCGTCGATGTCGATGTCGAAGCCCAGGCCGTTGGCGCGTCGCAGCTCGGTCCGCACGCCGGTCGACGCGATGAACGTCTTCGACGGCACGCAGTCCCACAGCACGCACGCACCGCCGATGCCGTCCGAGTCGACCACGGTGACCTGCGCAACCTCGGGGCCTCGGGCCGCCGCGACGAGCGCTGCTTCGTAGCCGGCGGGGCCTCCGCCGATGATTGCTATGCGGGTAACCACGCCCACCATCTAACCCCGTGTCGCCACAGCTCTCCCCGCGAACCCTTAGGCTTGCCCCCGTGCCGCTCTATGCCGCTTACGGATCGAACATGCATCCGGAGCAGATGCTTCAGCGCGCCCCGCATTCGCCGGTGGCGGGTACCGGCTGGCTGAACGGCTGGCGACTGACCTTCGGCGGCGCCGACATCGGCTGGGAGGGCGCGCTCGCGACCCTCGTCGAGGATCCCGAATCCAAGGTGTTCGTCGTGCTCTACGACATGACCAAGGAGGACGAGGAGAACCTCGACCGCTGGGAGGGCTCCGAACTCGGCTTCCACAAGAAGATCCGCTGCCGGGTGCACCGGCTGTCGTCCGACACCGACAGCACCGATCCCGTGCTGGCGTGGCTCTACGTCGTCGACGCGTGGGAGGGCGGCATCCCGTCGGCCCGCTACCTCGGCGTCATGGCCGAGGCCGCGGAGATCGCCGGCGCACCCGAGGCCTACGTCCGCGACCTGCGGACCCGCCCGTCCAGCAACGTCGGGCCCGGCACTCCGTCCTGAGCGCCACCTACGTGACGGTTGCGCTGCGCTCCACCTACGTGACGGTTGCGCTGCGCTCCACGATGTTGGCGAGCACCCGCACGCCCACGGCCAACGCACGCTCGTCGAGATCGAACGTCGGCTGGTGCAGGTCGAGCTGCGGACCCTGCCCGGACCACACCCCGAGACGCGCCATCGCACCCGGCACCTCCTCGAGGTACCAGGAGAAGTCCTCCCCGCCGCCCGACTGCCGGGTGTCGGCGAGCGCATCCGCACCCACGTCCTCGATCGCATGGGTGAGGATGCGCGTCGACACCTCCTCGTTCACCACCGGCGGGACGCCGCGGCGGTAGTTCACCGCGTACTGCACCTGCAACGGCGCGAGGAGCGACGCGACGATCTCGCCGACGAGGTCCTCCATGCCCACCCAGGCCTCGCGGCTCGCGGTGCGGATGGTGCCCGCCACCGAGCCGGACTGCGGGATGGCGTTGGCGGCGACGCCCGCGTTGACCGCGCCCCACACCATGACCGTGCTGTTGCGGGGATCGGCACGGCGCGACAGCACGCCGGGCACGCCGGTGATCAGGGTGCCGAGCGCGTACACCAGGTCACCCGTCAGGTGCGGTCGGGACGTGTGCCCGCCGGGTGACTGCAGCGTGATCTCGATCTGGTCGGCGGCCGACGTGATCGGACCGGCGATGGTCGCGACCTTGCCCACCGCGAGCCGCGGGTCGCAGTGCAGCGCGAAGATCCGCGTGACGCCGTTGAGGGCGCCGGCGGCGACCGCGTCGATGGCGCCGCCGGGCATCAGTTCCTCGGCGGGCTGGAAGATCAGCCGGACGCCGATCGGCAGCTCCGGCGCGGACGCCAGCGCCAGCGCCGTGCCCAGCAGTACCGACGTGTGACCGTCGTGCCCGCAGGCGTGCGCCACCCCCGGCACCAGCGACGAGAACGGCAGCTCGGTGCGCTCGGCCATCGGCAACGCGTCCATGTCGGCGCGCAGCGCGACCCGTTGTCCGCCCTCGGGGCCGAAGTCGCACGTCAGTCCGGTGCCGCCCGGCAGCACCTTCGGGTTGAGGCCCGCGTCGGCGAGGCGCGAGGCGACGAACTGCGTCGTCCCGAACTCCTGCCGGCCCAGCTCGGGGTTGGCGTGGATGTGCCTGCGCCAGGCGATCAGCTCGGCCTCGTGCTCGGCCAGCCAGGCGTCGACGTAGGGGCGCAGCGTCATGACGCCACCCGCCGTGCCTGCCGCGCCAGCACCCGGTCGCGCTCCTTCGGCGACTCGGCGAGGCGGACCACCGTGCGGGCCAGCATGACGGCGCCCTCGATGACGGCCTCGTCGGCGCTCGGTCCCGCGGCGGCCGCGGCGAACGCGGGTTGATGCACCGACGCTCCTCCCGCGTCGATGCCGACGATCGGGTGGATGCCCGGCAGCACCTGCGTCACGTTGCCCATGTCGGTGCTGCCCAGCGGGAAGGCGGCCTCGACGTCGGCGCCGACCGGGGTGCGGCCCACGCGGACCATCTCCTCGCGGAAGACGTCGGCGAGCCACCGGTCGGGATTCAGTTCGTGATAGGCGGGTTCGGTCGGCTCCACGCCGTGCTCGCAACCGGTCGCGATCGCACCGGCGAGGAAGCAGTCGGCGATCCGGCTCTGCAGTTCCCGCAGGGATTCGGCGTCGTTCGCGCGCATCGTGTACTCCATCTCGGCACGGCCGGGGATGACGTTGGTGGCCTGCCCGCCGACGGTGACGATGCCGTGCGCCATCTGGCCGGGCGCCATCTGTTGACGCAGCAGTCCGATCGCCACCTGCGCGACGGTGATCGCGTCCGCGGCGTTGAGACCGAGGTACGGCGCGACGGCGGCGTGCGCCTCGCGGCCGAGGTAGGTGACCGCGACCTGGGACAGCGCGAGCGAGCGGGCGCGGGCGATGTCGAGCGGACCGGGATGCAGCATCACCGACGCGGCGACGTCGTCGAACACGCCGGCCTCGAGCATCAGCACCTTGCCGCCGCCGGCCTCCTCGGCGGGCGTGCCGAGCAGCACGACCTTGATGCCCAGTTCGCCTGCCACGTCCGCCAGTGCGAGCGCGGTGCCGACGGCCGACGCGGCGATCACGTTGTGGCCGCAGGCATGACCGATCCCGGGCAGCGCGTCGTACTCGGCGCAGACACCGATCACCAGGGGGCCGTCGCCGAACTCCGCGCGGAACGCCGTGTCCAGGCCCGCGGGCGCCGCGGTCACCTCGAACCCGCGCTCCGCGACGAGCGTCTGCGTCTTCGCGCAGCTGCGGTGTTCGGCGAATGCGAGTTCCGGTTCGGCGTGGATCGAGTGCGACAGCTCGATGAGATCACTGCGACGGTGCCGAACGGTCTCCTCCACGGTCGTCGACGCGCTGGCAGTGGACATGTCTCGCAGTATCTCACCGCGGGCCCGATCGCCTCGGTGGCGGTTAGGCTCCTCCCCTGTGAGCGACCTTCGATCCGCCCCGGACGCCTCGGCGGCAGCCGCCGAGGAACTGCTGCGGCGGACGGGTGTGGACGCCTTCGACGTGGCAGTCGTACTCGGGTCCGGGTGGGCGCCCGCGGCCGCGGAACTCGGCGAGCCGCACGCGGTGGTGCCGATGGCCGAGCTGCCCGGCTTCACGCCGCCCACCGCGGTCGGCCACGGCGGCGAGGTGCGGGCGCTGACGGTCGGCGACACGCGGGTGCTGGTGTTACTCGGCCGCATCCACGCCTACGAGGGGCACGACCTGCGCCACGTCGTCCATCCCGTGCGCACGGCCTGCGCGGCGGGGGCCTCCGTCGTCGTGCTGACCAACGCCGCCGGTGGGCTGCGTTCCGAGTACGGCGTGGGGCAGCCGGTGCTGATCAGCGACCACCTCAACCTGACCGCCCGGTCTCCGCTGGTGGGGGCACAGTTCGTGGACATGGTCGACGCGTACTCCCCCCGGCTGCGCGCGCTCGCGGCCTCCGTCGATCCGACGCTGACCGAAGGCGTCTACGCGGGTCTGCCGGGTCCGCACTACGAAACGCCCGCCGAGATCCGGGCGCTGCGCACGCTCGGCGCCGACCTGGTCGGCATGTCGACGGTGCACGAGACGATCGCCGCACGTGCCGCGGGCGCCGAGGTACTGGGCGTGTCGCTGGTGACGAACCTCGCGGCGGGGATGACGGGACTGCCGCTGTCGCACGACGAGGTGCTCGAGGCCGGGCGTCAGTCGGCGACTCGGATGGGTTCCCTGCTGTCCGAGGTGCTGGCCGGGCTGTAGCGCAACCGCCGGGTCGCAGCGACGAAACCGCGCGCCAGCAGGGGCGCCGCGAACAGCATTAGCAGGACGCGAACCACCTGCGCGGCCACGATGAACGTGACGTTCGAGCCCGTCTCTACGGCCGTGGCGAGAACGGCGTAGATGCCGCCGGGGCTGGTGGACAGATAGCCCTCCAGCGGGCTGATCCCAGCGACGTGGGCGAGCAGGATGCCCAGCCCCGCGCAGGCCACGTTGAGGAAGACGATGAGACCGAGCGCGGCGGGCAGGGCGCGCCCGATCGACTTGACCGACTCCCGGGTGAAGGACACGCCGGCCTGCCAGCCGATGACGGCGTAGCCGATCTGCACCAGCGCCAGCGGTACCGCCAGGCCGAGCGACGTGCCGGTCAGTTCGAGCGCGATGGTGATCGCCATCGGGCCCAGCAGGCCGGCGCCCGGCAGTCGGACGAGCCGACCCGCGGTGGCGCCCACCAGGACGATCACGACCATCAGGCCGATGCTCAAATACCAAGGCAGCGCGTCGGATTGGACCGGCGGCGCGGCGTCCGCGGTCTTCTCGGCGTGGTAGACGAACGTGACGACCAGCGGCATCGACGCGGTGATCAGCGCGACCCGCAGGTACTGGACGACCGCGACCACCCGGTCGTCGCCACCGAGTTCCCGTGCGATCGCGACGAGACCGGACGCTCCACCCGCGACGAGGGCGAGCGCGCCCGTCAGTGGGGTGACGTCGCGGTGCAGGCCGAGCAGTGCGCCGGCGATGATGCTCAGGGCCAGGGTGGCGACGGCGACGCCGAGCACGATGCCCCAGTCGGAGCCCAGTGCGTCGATGGCGTCGCGGTGCACCATCGTGCCGATGTAGACGCCGAGCACGCCCTGCGCCGCGAGACCGGCGCGGCGGGGCACGGCCTTCGGGGCCAGCGACGTCAGCGCCAGCACGATGCCGACCAGCAGTGCGGCGAAGAGCGCTGCCGACGGGACGCCGACCAGCGTCAGCGGCACGGTCACGGCGACCGTGACGACCATCAGCAGAATCCATCGCAGCATGATGCCAAGTATGCGCTCCGCTTTTCACGATCGCAATCCGCGTGTTGGCTGTTCACTTTCTCGCAATACCAAGGCTAAACTTGGCATCATGGAGACACCGTCGGCCACCGAACTTCGCGAATCGGTCGTGGCACTCACCCGTCAGCTACGCAGGCACCGGTCGGACAACGGCCTCACCCTCAGCCAGATGCAGACCCTCGGCGATGCCAGCCGGTTGGGCGTCACCACGCCCGCCGAGCTGGCCGCGCGGCTGGGGGTGCGCGTGCAGTCGCTGACCGACGGGCTCAACGAACTGGAGACGCGCGGACTGATTTCGCGGCGGGCAGACTCGCAGGACCGGCGACGGCAGCTCGTCGAACTCACCGACGAGGGGCGCACGCTGCTCGCCGCCGACCGCGCCGAGCGCGACGCCTGGCTGCAGGACGCCATGGCGCGGACGCTGACCGATCTCGAGGCCAACCTGCTGATGCTCGTCGCGCCGGTGCTCCGCAAGCTGGCCGATGAGGGCCCGCGCGAAGAGCAAGGAATCCGCGCCGACACCGCACAATGAGTCCATGACCGACGAGCCCCTGGTGTTCGGCACCGCAGGACTGCGCGGCCCCATGCGCGACGGGCCCGGCGGCATGAATGTCGAGACGGTGATGCGTGCCACGTGGGCGCTGGCCAAGGTGCTGCACGACCGCTGCCTCGGTGGGTCGACCGTGATCGTGGGCCGCGACGCCCGGCACCACTCCGACGACTTCGCATTGGCCGCCGCCGAAGTGCTTGCTGCCGAGGGGTTCTCGGTTGAGCTGCTGCCGGATCCGACGCCGACGCCGGTGGTCGCCTACGCCGTCCGCGAGCGGGGCGCCGCGGCGGGTGTGCAGATCACCGCGTCGCACAACCCGGCCGCCGACAACGGATACAAGGTGTTCGGCGAAGGCGGCATGCAGATCATCAGTCCGACCGATCGCGAGATCGAGGCCGCGATGGCCCTGGCGCCTGGCGACGTCGAGCGCGCCGAGGTCACGCCGGTCGGCACCGACCTGATCCATGCCTACGTCCGACGGGCCGCGACCGTGCGACGGGCCGACGGCGACGTGCGGGTGGCACTGACCGCGATGCACGGTGTCGGCGGCGAGGTGGCGCTTCAGGTGTTGCGCGCGGCGGACGTCACCGACGTGCACGTGGTGGCCGAGCAGTTCGCGCCCGACCCCGACTTCCCCACCGTCGCGTTCCCGAATCCCGAGGAGCCCGGCGCGACCGATCTGCTGCTCGCGCTGGCGGCGGAGGTGGACGCCGACGTCGCGATCGCCCTGGACCCCGACGCCGACCGATGCGCGGTGGGCATCCCGACCGCGACCGGCTGGCGGATGCTGTCGGGCGACGAGACCGGTTGGCTTCTCGGTGATTACGTTCTCTCGCAGCTGGACTCGGGGTTGGCCGCCGACTGCGTGGTGGCGAGCACCGTGGTGTCGTCGCGCATGCTGGCCGCCATCGCGGCCGCGCACGGCGCACGGCACGTCGAGACACTGACGGGCTTCAAGTGGTTGGCGCGAGCGGACTCGGCACTGCCCGGCGCGACCCTGGTCTACGCGTACGAGGAAGCGATCGGCCACTGCGTCGATCCGTCGGCGGTGCGAGACAAGGACGGCATCACCGCGGCGGTGCTGACGTGCGACATGATCGCTGCGCTGCGCCGCGACGGGCGGACGGTCACTGATGCGCTGGAGCTGCTGTTCCGCCGGCACGGCGTGTACGCGACCGGCGCGGTCTCGCGGCGCTTCGACGACGTGGACGAGGCGCGGTCCGTGATGGCGCGGCTGCGTGAGTCGCCGCCGCGGGAGTTGGTCGGGTTCGCGGCGACGGTAGACGACCTGGCGCAGCGGCGTGGGCAGCAGCAGACCGATGCGCTGATTCTCACGGGCGGCGACGCCGCGACGTCGGTGCGCGTCGTGGTCCGGCCATCGGGCACCGAGCCGAAATTGAAGTCCTACATCGAGGTTCGCCTCACACCCCGGGACGACGTGGCGGCCGCCACCGCCGCGGCCGACCGCGTGCTCGCCGAGCTGACCGAGGCCGTTCGCGGTTGGTGATGGTGGGAGCTGTCCCGCGCCCCGGACCCAGGGGTGCCGCTCCCCCACGCGTCAACGAATGATGACGCCCCCAGGAGCGGGCATGCTCCGGCGCCGGAACGACCACCGCTCAGATAGCACTCAGCGCCACCACTCGCACTTCCGTCACGTCAGCGCTACCCCAACGCACCGGACCCAGGAGTGTCGCTCCCCCACGCGTCAACGTTTGATGACGCCCCCAGGAGCGGGCATGCTCCGGCGCCGGAACGACCGTTCGCATAGCGCCCCGGACTCAGGGGTGCCGCTCCCCCACGCGTCAACGAATGATGACGCCCCCAGGAGACACCACCGTCCGGTCCGGCGCCCCAACGTCGAGATAGCAGTGGGCGCCACCGCCACTCGCATTTCCGCCTCGTCAGCGCTATCTCAACGCCCCGGACCCAGGAGTGTCGCTCCTCCACGCGTAAACAAATGATGACGCGCCCAGGAGACACCATCGTCCGGTGCCGGAACGACCGTTCGCATAGCGCCCTGGACCCAGGGGTGTCGCTCCCCCACGCGTCAACAAATGATGACGCCCCCAGGAGGGGGCATGCTCCGGCGCCGGATCGACCACCGCTCAGATAGCGCTCAGCGCCACCATTACTCGCACTTCCGTCACGTCAGCGCTACCCCAACGCACCGGACCCAGGAGTGTCGCTCCCCCACGCGTCAACGTTTGATGACGCCCCCAGGAGCGGGCATGCTCCGGCGCCGCAACGAGCAGTCCAGCCGCGAAGCGCTCAGATCATGCCGGGCGTCCCGATGCCGCCGCCGATCATCGGTGGCGGCGCGGGTGGGCTCCCCGCCGCAGTGCCGTCGGCGTTGATGCTTCCCGGGAGGCCGCTGCCGACGGCCGGGGGTGCCGGCGGGGCGTACGGCCCTCCGCCGCAGACCGCGTCCGCCGGCGACATCGCACATTGCGGATCCGCGGGACTCGTCGGAATCCCGAACGGCCCACCCTGGCAGGACGCCAGATACGGCTCCACGAAGCAGTTGGAGTCATCGGCGCCGGCCGGGGCCGCCGTCGACACGACCGCAGCGGCGATCGCACAGCACGTCATCATCAGCCGTCCACCGATCACCACTCGATGGTTGCACGGGTCGAGCCGCGACGGGCCCGGTTCAGCGCGGCCCGAATTGCCGATCGCCGGCGTCGCCGAGCCCCGGCAGAATGTAGGCGACGTCGTTGAGCCCCTGGTCTATCGACGCCGTCACGAGCTTGAGATCCGGCACCACCCGCTCCAGCGCCGCGATGCCCTCCGGCGCGCACACCACGCACACGGCCGTGATGTCGACGGCTCGCCGGGCCTTCAACAGCCCCAACGTGTAGGCCATCGACCCGCCCGTCGCCAGCATCGGGTCGAGCACCATCACCGGCCGCGAACTCAGATCGTCGGGCAGCGACTCGAGATACGGCGTCGGCTGCGCCGTCTTCTCGTCACGCGCCACCCCGACGAACCCGACCCGCGCCTCGGGGATCAGCGCATGCGCCTGGTCCACCATGCCCAGTCCCGCGCGCAGCACCGGCACGAGCAGCGGCGGCGCCGCCAGCCGAGAACCGGTGGTCTCGGTCAACGGGGTGCGCACGGAGATCGTCTCCGCGGCCGCATCCCGCGTCGCCTCGTACACGAGCATCAACGTGAGGTCCCGCAACGCCGCCCGGAAGCCCGCGTTGTCGGTGCGCTCGTCGCGCAACGTGGTGAGGCGCGCAGCGGCAAGGGGGTGGTCGATGACCCGGACGTCCATGCCCGGGAACCCTAATGGAACCGATCGCAGCCGGCCCGCGTCCTAACGACGTGCACGCAGACATTCCCGCGCTTCGCGAACTCGCCTCTGCCCATGCGCGCCATGCCGCCGACCTCCAGGACGTTGCGGCGCGCCTGACCGCGGTCGCGCCGCAACCGGAGGCGTTCGGCCCGATCGGGGCCCGCTTCCTCGCAGCCCTCGTCGACGCAGTCGAACGCGACTCCCGGACCGCCGCGGCCCTCGCAACCCGCCTCGTGGACGGGTCGGCGGCGGCGACGTCGACCGCCACGGCCTTCGACGACGCGGACCGGCGCGTCGACCGGGCCGTCGGATCCATCGGGGTCTGACGATGCCCAGCACGATGGCGTCGGCCCTCGCGGCGCCGCTGCACGACCTACGGGCGAGGCTCGGCACCGGCTCGGCGACGGACACCGGTCCGGCACTCGGCGCCACGCGCGACGCGCTCGCCGCGATCTCGCGCGCGACGGCCACCACGTCGACGAACGTGCCGTGGGCGGGCGCCGCCGCCGACGCGGCCCGCGACGTCACCCACGCCACCGTGGCCGGGATCGAGGCGTTGGCAGAACGCGCCGGCCACCTGGGCGCCGCGGCGACGGCCGCCTCCGACGCGGTGGCCCGCGCCCGGGCCCGCATCGACGCGATCATCGAGGAGTTCGAGGCCACCGCGGCGGCAGTCGATCCGGAGGACCCGGGTGCGCTGGAGAAGCTCGTCGCCGACGCGCGCCAGGCCCACGACGAGGCCCGTTCGGTGGTGGCGGAACTGACCGCCGAACTGGACGCGCGCGAGGCGGCCGTGCAGGCGGGCACAGCGCCGGCCCCGGCCGCATCCGGCGCGCAGGCCCCGGAACCCACCGCGACGAGTCCGGCGTCGACGACCGGCGGCGGATGGTCCGGCCTCGGGTCGGGCGCCGGGGCCGCCGCACCGCTGGCGTCGGCCGCGGCAGCCGGCCTCCGACCGGGCGCGAACGCGACGACGGCGGGCCCGAGGCGGCCCACGCCGAGCCCCGACGCGTTCGGCAGCGAGATGGGCGTCCAACTACCCGGCGGCGCGACCGCCTCCGCCCCCAACGCCGTCGCCGCCGACGCGGTGCGGCACGCCCTGACGCAGCTCGGCGTGCCCTACGACTGGGGTGGCACGACACCGGGCGTAGGCCTCGACTGCAGCGGGCTCACCCAGTGGGCGTACGGGCAGGCCGGCCTGGACCTGCCGCGGTTGGCGCAGGAGCAGGACGTCGGGGCCGCGGTCAGTCGCGACGCCCTGCGCCCCGGGGATCTCGCGGTGTGGGACGGCCACGTCGCGATGATCGTGGGCGACGGCCTGATGGTCGAGGCCGGCGATCCGGTCCAACTCTCCCCCATCCGAACCACCAACGCCGGGCAGGGTTTTCAGGGCTTCTGGCGACCGACGGCGTGAGCGTGTCAGCGGTGGACGACCACCTTGCCGACCATCCGCCCGGATTCGACGAGCCGGTGCGCCTCCCGCAGCCCGTCCGCGTCGAAGCCCGCGATGGCGGTGGTCAGGGTGGTCCTGAGGGCACCGGCATCGACCATCGCCGCCGCATCGGCGAGCAGCCGGCCCTGCGCCTCCATGTCGACGCCGAACATCGGCCGGGTGAACATCAGCTCCCAGTGCCACGCGATGCTCTTCGGCTTGAGCACCACCAGCTCCAGGCCCTCGGGCTCGTCGATGGCGGTGATGTGGCCGAAGGGCCGGACGACGTCCGCGTAGACGTCGACGTTGCCCGCGGAGTGCGGAGAGAACAGGTAGTCGACGCCGTCGGGCGCGACCTCGAGGGTCTGGTCGCGGAGGTCGTGGTGGTCGACCACGGCGTCGGCGCCCATCTCGAGCGCCCACGAACGGGAGTCGTCGCGACTGGCAGTGCCGATCACCCGCACGCCGGTGCGCTGCTTGGCCAGCTGGATCATGACGGACCCCACACCACCGGCCGCGCCCACCACCAGCAGGTCGCCGGTGGTCTCCGCCGTCATGCGGAACCGCTCGAACAGCGTCTCCCACGCGGTGATCGTGGTGAGTGGGAGCGCGGCCGCCTCGGCGAAGCTCAGCGAGGACGGCTTGCGGGCGACGATCCGCTCGTCGACGGCGTGGAACTCGCCGTTGCTCCCCTGGCGGGTGACGTCGCCGGCGTACCAGACCTCGTCGCCGAC
Source organism: Mycobacterium sp. PTI7 (assembly GCF_056679845.1). Taxonomy (NCBI): domain Bacteria; kingdom Bacillati; phylum Actinomycetota; class Actinomycetes; order Mycobacteriales; family Mycobacteriaceae; genus Mycobacterium; species Mycobacterium sp. PTI7. Next base: position 309,390 of record NZ_CM155252.1, on the reverse strand, counting down.
GGAGAACGTCGTCGCGTCCGAGCCGACCGCGTGCACGACGCCTGCCGCGTCGAAGCCGAGGATCGTCGGTTCACTGGACGGCTGCATGCCGGTACGCCGTTTCACGTCAACGGGATTCACCGAGACGGCCTCGACCCGGACGAGGACGTCGCGGGGCCGGAGTTCGGGGATCGGGACCACGACGTCCTGCAGCGCGTCGGGCGAGTCGATCGGCAGGCCGGCGTAGGCGCCGACCGCAGTCATCGTGGTCATGTCGTGTCGTCCTGTATCTCGTCTGGTGCCATCGGTCGTCGGTCGGGAACCCGACCGCGATCGGATGCTATGCCCGTGACGCCGGTGTCCTGCAAGGTCGGTTGCTTCCCCTGCGGGAAGCCATGCAGGTCAGCGCCAGGGACCCCCTTCGACGTTCGTGGAGCACTACGATCCAATCGAAAGCAATACTGGTCACGGGCCCGAGGGGGACGAAATGGCACGCCCATGTCCGAGCGGTGGTCACGACCACCACGACGTCTATTCCGCCACCTGCCCGTGCCGGGCGCTGCTCGATCTGCTCGCCAACAAGTGGTCGGCACTCATCATCGGCCTCCTCGACGAACACGGGCCGATGCGCTTCACTGCCGTGCAGACCGCGCTACCCGGGGTCGGCGCGAGGATGCTCACGCAGACCCTGCGTCGACTCGAGGCCGCATCCCTGGTGACGCGGACCATCTACGCCGAGGTGCCGCCGCGAGTCGAGTACGAGCTGACCGGACTCGGCGTCAGCGTCTCCGAGCCGATCGCCGCACTGCGGGCGTGGGCCGAGGACAACGTCGACCACATCGAGACGCTCAACGGAGCGTGGCTGCAGGGGCCGTCGTGACGAGCGTCACCGCCGCATCCCAAAGAACTTAAGTTCCTCTAACGACTTTCCCCACGCAACTCTCAGGTTGGCTGCGAACGATGGTGGAACACCCCGACCGCACGACACGAACATTGGAGCAACGCATGGTTCTCGGCACGAACTACCGATTCGGCGTCGGCGCGTACCTCCTGCTCGTCAGCGTCGCAGGCTGGATGTCGTCGGTGAACCGGCCCGACTCGAACGGCTCGGCGGAACGCTAGTCGCGGAGGCCGTCACCCGTGCACGAGCGACGTCGTTAGGCTGTGCCGCATGGCTGCGGAAATCGTGCCGGTTCGGCTCGGGCTGACCAAGGGCGACCTCTACACACTGTGGGCTCCGTCGTGGCGCGACGAAGACGACGAATGGCAGGGCTTCCTCGGTAAGGACGAGGACCTCTACGCCTTCGAGTCGGTCGCCGACCTGGTGGCGTTCGTCCGCACCGACACCGACAACGACCTCGTCGACCACCCCGCGTGGCCCGCGCTCGTCGAGGCGAACGCGCACCTCTGCGATCCCGAAGAGGACCACCAGTACGACCTGATCGGCGTCATCGACACCGCCGCCGAGAAGCCGACGGAGGAATCCGTCCGGTCACTGCTGCGCTCGCTGTCGATCGTCCAGGCGATCGGCTCGGTCTGCGACCTGGTGGCGGTCGCCAAGTTCTTCAACGGCAACCCGGTCCTGGGCTCGCTGGGCGGCGGCATCGAGGCGTTCGAGGGACGCCCCGGCAAGAAGCGCTGGTCCGAGATCGGCGCCGTGGTCGCCCGCGGATGGGAGTCCGTCATCGACTCCATCGACGAACTCATCAGCACGCCCGACGTCGACGCGAAGGCCGTCGGCAAGGCCGAGGTGGAACTCGCCGAGGCGGCGCCGGAACGCGAGGACGCCGACGAGCCGGTGATCGACGACGTCGTCGACACCCCCGAGGAAGAGGACGAACTCGCGGCGGTCGCGCAGGACCAGGTGCTCGGTGGCGACGAGGACTTCTGGACGCAGGTCGGCATCGATCCCGTCCGGATCATGAGCCGCGGCGGCACCTACTACACACTGCGCTGCTACCTCGGCGACAGGCCCGTGTTCCTCGGCCGCAACGGCCGCATCAGCGTCTTCGGTTCCGAGCGGGCCCTGGCCCGGTACCTCGCCGACGAGCACGAGAGCGACCTGTCCGAGCTGTCGACCTACGACGACGTCCGCACCGCGGCCACCGACGGCTCGCTGGAGATCGAGGTGACCGACGAGAACGTCTACGTGCTCACCGGTCTCGCCGACGACATCGCCGACGGGCCCGACACGATCGACCGCGAGCAGCTCGAACTCGTCGTGGAACTCCTGCGCGACGTCAGCGACTACGCCGACGACACCACCGTCGACGCCGCGCTGGACGCCGACGAGCCTCTCGGCCGCTTCGTCGCCTACGCGCTGGACCCCTCCTCGGTCACCAAGCCCGCCGGCCCGTACGCCAAGGCCGTCGCCCAGTGGGAGAAGCTCGAGAACTTCGTCGAGTCCCGGCTCCGCGCCGAGTAGTCCCGGAGCCGTCGCCCGTCGGCGATGAGTTTCGCGCCGACGGCCGGTCTGCACGGACATGACCATCACCGACGACCTCGTCTCCCGCACCCTCGACGTCCCCGGCGCACGCCTGCACTACGAGGTGCGGGGCAGCGGACCACTGCTGTTCGTGATCGGCTCCCCCATGGCCGCCGCCGAATTCGCCACGATCGCCCGCGCCATGGCCGCTGACCGCACCGTCGTGACCTACGACCCGCGCGGCTACGCGGGCAGCCCGATGGACGATCCGGACGGCCCGTCCACGGCCGAGATCCGCGCCGACGACGTCGCCGCGATCATCGACGCGATGGGCGGCGGACCCGTGGACGTGTTCGGCAGCAGCGGCGGCGCCGTCACCGGCCTGGCCCTGGTCACCCGCCACCCCGGCACGGTCCGGACCCTCATCGCGCACGAGCCGCCGCTGACGGAGCTGCTGCCCGATGCCGCCGAGCAGCGCGCCGCGACGGCGGAGATCGTCGCGACCTACCACCGCGACGGCTTCCAGGCGGCGTGGGGTCACTTCATGGCCAACGCCGGCTTCGACCTCCCCGACGGCGACGGTCCCGGCGATCAGGGCGCCCCGGAACCCTCGGGCGACCAGGCCGCCGAGTCGGCCCGGTTCTTCCTGCACGACCTGGTCTCGACGACGCAGTACGTCCCCGACGCCGAGGCGTTCCGGTCGACGTCGACCCGCGTCGTGATCGGCCTGGGCGTCGACTCGGGCCCACTGCTGACGACGCCGACGTCGCGCGCCACGGCCGAGGCGATCGGTGCCGAGCTGGCCGAGTTCCCCGGCGACCACGGTGGTTTCATGGGCATGCCGGACGCCTTCGCCGCCCGCCTGCGCGAGGTGCTGGGCTAGCCGACGAGCACGGCGTAGCGCGGCTTTATCACGTCGTCGATGATCGCCAACCGCTCGTCGAACGGGATGAAGGCCGACTTCATCGCGTTGATCGTGAACCGCTGCAGATCGGTCCAGCCGTAGCCGAACGCGTCGACGAGGTGCAGCATCTCGTGGCTCATCGTGGTGTCGCTCATCAGCCGGTTGTCGGTGTTGACGGTGACGCGGAAGCGCAGCCGGGCCAGCCGGTCGAAGGGGTGCTCCTCGATGCTCGGCGCCGCGCCGGTCTGCACGTTGCTGCTCGGGCACATCTCCAGGGGGATGCGCTTGTCCCGCAGCAGCGACGCCAGCCTGCCCAGTTCGACGGTGCCGTCGGGGTGCTCCGTCACGTCGTCGACGATCCGTACGCCGTGCCCCAGCCGGTCGGCCCCGCAGAACGCGATCGCCTCGTGGATGGACGGCAGGCCGAACGCCTCGCCGGCGTGAATCGTAAAGCGCGCGTTGTTGCCTCGCATGTACTCGAATGCGTCGAGATGGCGGGTCGGGGGGTAGCCGGCCTCGGCGCCCGCGATGTCGAAGCCCACGACGCCCCGGTCGCGGAACCTGACCGCCAGCTCGGCGATCTCCCGCGACCGCGCCGCGTGCCGCATCGCGGTGACCAGGCAGCGCACCGTGATCGGCCGGCCCTCGGCGGCCGCCGCCTTCTCGCCGTCGGCGAACCCGGCGAGCACCGCCTCGACGACGGCGTCCAGGGACAGCCCCCCGTCGATGTGCAGTTCGGGCGCGAAGCGGATCTCGGCGTAGACCACCGCGTCGGCGGCGAGGTCCTCGGCGGCCTCGCGCGCGACGCGGTGCAGCGCCTCGGGCGTCTGCATGACGCCGACGGTGTGCGCGAACGGCTCGAGGTAGCGGACCAGGGAGCCGCTGTGGGCGCGGGTGCGGAACCAGGTCGCGAGTTCCTCGACGTCGGTGGCGGGCAGGTCGTCGTAGCCGGTCTCGGCGGCGAGTTCGACGACCGTCGCGGGGCGCAGGCCACCGTCGAGGTGGTCGTGCAGCAGCGCCTTGGGTGCCTGCTGGATGGTCTCGAGTGTCAGCGGTGTGGTCACGACGGGATCCGATCGATGATGAGGGGGCCGATGTCGGGGCCCGGCTGGCCGGGGGCGACGACGTCGTAGCCGCCGTCGAGTTCGGCGACGGCGCCGCCGAACCTCTCGGGAGTATCGGTGTACAAGGTGAACAGCGCCTCCCCCGCCGCGACCGGTTCACCGGGCCTGCGGTGGACGATGACGCCCGCCCCGAACTGCACCCGGCCGCCCGGGGTCGAACGGCCCGCTCCGAGCCGCCACACCGCCAGACCCACCGCCATCGCGTCGATGTCACCCATCGTCCCACCGCGGGCGGCGGTGATGGTCTCGGAGTGGGCACCCGTCGGCAACGGTCGGGTCAGGTCGCCGCCCTGGGCGGACATTAGGGCGCGGAAGGCGTCCATCGCCGTCCCGTCGGTCAACGTGGCGGCCGGGTCCTTGCCGTCGACGCCGGCGGCCGCGAGCATCTCGCGGGCCAGGGCGACGGTGAGTTCGACGACGTCGTCGGGTCCGCCGCCCGCCAGCACGTCGAGCGACTCGGTGACCTCCACCGCGTTGCCCACCGCACGCCCCAGCGGCCGGTTCATGTCGGTGAGCAGCGCCCGCGTCGGCACCCCGTACGCGTTGCCCAGGTCGACCATCGTGCGGGCGAGTTCGCGGGCCTCCGCCTCGGTCTTGAGGAACGCGCCCCGACCGACCTTGGTGTCGAGCACCAGCGACCGGGCGCCCTCGGCGAGCTTCTTGCTCATCACCGAACTGGCGATCAGCGGTAGCGACTCGGTGGTGCCGGTGACGTCGCGCAGCGCGTAGATCTTGCGGTCGGCGGGTGCGAGGTCACCGGCGGCGAAGATCGCCGCGCCGACGTCCTGAAGCTGTTGGCGGATCCGATCTTTGGAGATCTCGGCGGTGAATCCCTCGATGGCCTCCAGCTTGTCGAGCGTGCCGCCGGTGTGGCCGAGGCCGCGTCCGGCGGCCTGCGGGACGGCGGCGCCGCAGGCCATCACCACGGGCACCAGCGGGATGGTGATCTTGTCCCCCACCCCGCCGGTGGAGTGCTTGTCGACCAACGCCAGCGGCTTGCCGTCGCGCCGCAGATCGCCGAAGTCGAACCGGGCGCCGGAGTCGATCATGGCCGACGTCCAGCGGGTGATCTCGCCGGTGGTCATGCCCTTGAGGAAGATCGCCATCAGCAGTGCCGACATCTGCTCGTCGTGCACCGCGCCGCGGGTGTAGCCGTCGATCACCCAGTCGATCTGGCCGTCCGAGAGCACTCCGCCGTCGCGCTTCGTGCGGATGACGGTGGGGGCGTCGTGCGCCTCGAACGCGAACTCGGTCATGGTGTTTGATCTTCGCGCAGCACGCGCTCGAGGTCGTGCGGGCCGAACGCGTCGGGCAGCAGTTCGCGCAGCGCCCGGGGGCCTGCGGGATGGTCGATCAGCATGTCCGGTCCGCCGTGTTCCAGCAGCAGTTGTCGGCACCGTCCACACGGCATCAGCGGGGTGCCCCTCGCGTCGACGCACGCCAGCGCCAGCAGGCGGCCACCACCCCCGGAGTGCAGGGCCGAGACCACTGCGCACTCGGCGCAGAGACCCAGACCATATGAGACATTCTCCACATTGCATCCGACGACGATCCGGCCATCGGCGGTGAGGGCGGCCGCGCCGACCGGAAAGCGGGAGTAGGGCGCATAGGCCGACCGTGACACCTCGACGGCGTTGTCGCGCAACGACTTCCAGTCGATCTGCAGGTCACTGCCAGCCGTTTGGCTGCGTTCTGAATCCATTCCGAAGCCCCCGTCTCGCGTGCCGAACGGTCAGATAGGCAACCCTAACTCGGCGTTCATCAGGACTATCCGGCCGTTCACGCTAGTTCTAAGAGAAGGACTTTTGGGATTAGAGTCGCGAACAGGTAAGGGCTGGTGTCGCAGCCGATTGAAGCACCCGATCGGCCGCCTCGCAGCACACACGTCCACCGATGGCGTTGGAGGTCTTCAGATGAGTACAGCAACAACCGCGGATTCGGCCATCGAGGCACCGCGGTCGTCGCCGCCAAAGCGGCGCACGCTCTATCGCGGCGACCCCGGCATGTGGTCCTGGGTCCTGCACCGGATCACCGGCGCGACGATCTTCTTCTTCCTCTTCGTGCACGTGCTCGACACCGCCCTGGTGCGGGTCAGCCCGGAGGCCTACAACCAGATCATCGAGACCTACAAGACGCCGATCATCGGACTGATGGAGGCCGGTCTCGTCGTCGCGGTGCTCTATCACGCACTGAACGGCATCCGCGTCATCCTCATCGACTTCTGGCAGCACGGACCCAAGTACCAGCGCAAGATGCTGTGGGTCGTCCTCGCCATCTGGATCGCGGGCATCATCGGCTCGCTCGGAGTGATCGGCATGCACATGGCGGAGCGTTTCCTGTGAGCCCCTCGGTGGAGAACCCCTACGACCACGTGACCGAGCGCGGCGGCGAGGCGCCGGTCATGCAGCGCAGCTTCGACCGTCCCGCCGGACTGGACAACCCGCGCGCACCGCGGACGCGCGGCGCCATGCCGAACTTCGAGAAGTACACCTGGCTGTTCATGCGGTTCTCCGGCCTGGTGCTGGTGTTCCTGGCGCTCGGCCACCTCTTCATCATGTTGATGTGGGAGAACGGCGTGTACCGGATCGACTTCAACTACGTCGCCGAGCGCTGGGCCTCCCCGTTCTGGCAGACCTGGGACCTGCTGCTGCTGTGGCTGGCCCAGTTGCACGGCGGCAACGGGATGCGCACGATCATCGCCGACTACACCCGCAAGGACTCAACCAAGTTCTGGCTCAACAGCCTGCTGGCGCTGTCGATGATCTTCACGCTGGTGCTCGGCACGTACGTGCTGTTGACGTTCGACGCGAACATCGCCTAGCAGGACGACGGAAATGCAACGGATGGAGTCGAGAACATGTTGATCGAACACCGCTACGACGTCGTCATCGTGGGTGCGGGTGGCGCAGGAATGCGCGCCGCCGTCGAAGCCGGCCCCCGGGCCCGCACGGCCGTGCTGACCAAGCTGTACCCCACGCGCAGCCACACCGGCGCGGCGCAGGGCGGCATGTGCGCCGCACTGGCCAACGTCGAGGACGACAACTGGGAGTGGCACACCTTCGACACCGTCAAGGGCGGCGACTACCTCGCCGACCAGGACGCAGTCGAGATCATGTGCAAGGAAGCCATCGACGCCGTCTACGACCTCGAGAAGATGGGCATGCCGTTCAACCGGACGCCCGAGGGTCGCATCGACCAGCGCCGCTTCGGCGGGCACACCCGTGACCACGGCAAGGCCCCCGTCCGACGTGCCTGCTACGCCGCCGACCGCACCGGCCACATGATCCTGCAGACGCTGTACCAAAACTGCGTCAAGCACGACGTCGAGTTCTTCAACGAGTTCTACGCCCTGGACCTCGTCCTGTCCGAGACGCCGGGTGGCCCCGTCGCCACCGGCATCGTCGCCTACGAGCTGGCGACCGGTGACATCCACGTCTTCCACGCCAAGGCGATCGTCTTCGCCACCGGCGGGTCGGGCCGGATGTACAAGACCACCTCCAACGCGCACACCCTGACCGGTGACGGCCTGGGCATCGTGTTCCGCAAGGGACTTCCGCTGGAGGACATGGAGTTCCACCAGTTCCATCCGACGGGTCTGGCCGGCCTGGGCATCCTGATCTCCGAGGCCGTGCGCGGCGAGGGCGGTCGGCTGCTCAACGCCGACGGCGAACGGTTCATGGAGCGCTATGCGCCGACCATCGTCGACCTCGCGCCCCGCGACATCGTGGCCCGGTCGATGGTGCTCGAGGTCCTCGAAGGCCGCGGCGCCGGACCCAACAAGGACTACGTCTACATCGACGTGCGTCACCTCGGCGCCGACGTGCTCGAGGCGAAGCTGCCCGACATCACCGAGTTCGCCCGCACCTACCTGGGCGTCGACCCCGTCACCGAACTGGTGCCGGTGTACCCGACGTGTCACTACGTCATGGGTGGCATCCCGACCACCGTCCACGGCCAGGTGCTGCGCGACAACAACTCGGTGGTGCCCGGTCTGTACGCCGCCGGTGAGTGCGCGTGCGTCTCGGTGCACGGCTCCAACCGCCTGGGCACCAACTCGCTGCTGGACATCAACGTGTTCGGCAGGCGTGCGGGCATCGCCGCCGCCGACTACGCGGCGGGACACGACTTCGTCGACATGCCGGAGACGCCCGCGAACATGGTGACGTCCTGGGTGGGCGACATCCTGTCCGAGCACGGCAACGAGCGCGTCGCCGACATCCGCGGTGCGCTGCAGCAGTCGATGGACAACAACGCCGCGGTGTTCCGCACCGAGGAGACCCTCAAGCAGGCGATGACCGACATCCACTCCCTCAAGGAGCGGTACGCGCGAATCACCGTGCAGGACAAGGGCAAGCGCTACAACAGCGACCTGCTCGAGGCCATCGAACTCGGGTTCCTGCTGGAGCTGGCCGAGGTCACCGTTGCCGGTGCGCTGAACCGCAAGGAGTCCCGCGGCGGTCACGCCCGCGAGGACTACCCGAACCGCGACGACACCAACTACATGCGCCACACCATGGCGTACAAGGTGATCGAGAAGACCGACTCCGACGGAGCCACCGACCTCCTGTCCGACATCCGCCTGGACTACAAGCCCGTGGTGCAGACGCGATACGAGCCGATGGAACGGAAGTACTGACCCACATGAGCGCACCCGTCATGGACAAGGTCGATCAGGCGGAGCCGCCCGTGCCCGAGGGCGCGGTGATGGTCACGCTGAAGATCGCGCGGTTCAACCCGGACGATCCGGACGGCGCCGGCTTCCAGAGCTTCCGCGTGCCGTGCCTGCCGACCGACCGGCTGCTCAACCTGCTGCACTACGCCAAGTGGTACCTCGACGGCACGCTGACGTTCCGCCGGTCGTGCGCGCACGGCGTCTGCGGGTCCGACGCGATGCGCATTAACGGTGTGAACCGGTTGGCGTGCAAGGTGCTCATGCGCGACCTGCTGCCCAAGAAGGCCGGAAAGCAGCTCACCATCACGATCGAGCCGATCCGCGGCCTGCCCGTGGAGAAGGACCTCGTGGTCGACATGGAGCCCTTCTTCGACGCGTACCGCGCCGTGAAGCCGTTCCTGATCACCAGCGGCAACGAGCCGACGCGTGAACGGGTGCAGAGCCAGACCGACCGCGCCCGCTTCGACGACACCACCAAGTGCATCCTCTGTGCGTGCTGTACGACGAGCTGCCCGGTGTTCTGGAGCGAGGGTTCGTACTTCGGCCCCGCGGCGATCGTCAACGCGCACCGGTTCATCTTCGACAGCCGTGACGAGGCCGCCGCCGAACGTCTCGACATCCTCAACGAGGTCGACGGGGTGTGGCGCTGCCGCACGACGTTCAACTGCACCGAGTCCTGCCCCCGCGGCATCCAGGTGACCAAGGCGATCCAGGAAGTCAAGCGCGCGCTGCTCTTCGCCCGCTAGTTCCTCCTCCGGCGAGCGTGTGGTGCGGGGCATCTCCTCCGGCGAGCGTGCGTGTCTGCGGGCGACACGCCGGACGCAGACCTGACATCGCGCACGCTCGCGGGCTCGGTCAGAAGGCCAGCTGCCACGTGACGAGTTCGAGGATCGCATAGGGTCCCGCCGCGAGCACGCCCAGCACCGCCACGACGCCGACGGTCTTCGTCGTGCGGAAGGTGAGCGCACCGACGAGCGTGACGAGGGCGACCACCGCGGCGACGACGCTGGTACCCGCGGCCAGTTGCCCGGCCGACCGTCGAAGCCGGCGGGCAGCTCACCGTTCTCGAACTTCGACGCGTAGTTGGTGTCGCCGAGCACGGCGAAGATCTGCAGGTAGGCGATGGCGATGGACGCCAACGCGACGAGCGCCAGCACGTTCGCCACCGCGCCACGCGAGTCCTTTGTCGTCCAGGCACGTGGTCGTTCTTCGAGGTCCATCCGTCGAGATTCGCGTAGCCGCACGGCATCCACATCCGTAGGAATACTCGGCGCCGTCGCGCGAGCGTGCGTGAACTCGGGTTCGCGACCGGCGTGTTGCCCGCAGACACGCACGCTCGCGAAAGAAGCCCACCCACGCCGCTGTCACGGATCGGGGGGCTGCCTCGTCATCGCTACATGACACCGAGAATCCCTCCCCTGCCCCGCACCGACGCTCCCCTGCGCACCCGCCTGATGTGGTGGTACGCGCGGCGGCGGTTCGGCGAGGTGCCCGAACCGTTCGCGATCACCGCCCGGCACCGCGGCCTGCTGCTCGCGGGCGCCGTCCACGAGGGACTGCTGGAGCGGGCGTCGACGGCGCTGCCCGCAAACGTGCGCGAGATCGCCGTCTACTGGACCGCACGCACCGTCGGCTGCTCGTGGTGCGTGGACTTCGGCACCATGCTGATCCGCCTCGACGGCCTCGACGTCGAGCGGCTGTCGCACATCGACGACTACGCCACCTCGCCCGCGTACTCCGACGACGAGCGCGCTGCGATCGCCTACGCCGACGCGATGACCACCGACCCGCGCGGGATCACCGACGAGCAGGTCGCCGATCTGCGCCGGCGGTTCGGCGACGACGGCGTGATCGAACTGACCTACCAGATCGGCGTCGAGAACATGCGGGCCCGCACGAACAGCGCGCTCGGCATCACCGAGCAGGGCTTCGCGACGGGCGACGCCTGTCGGGTGCCGTGGTGAACTTGTCCGGGTTGGCGACGTCCCAGATGGCGGACACCAATCCGTCGCGCACCGTCAGCGCCTGGATGCGGGGCGTCACGGCGGGCCACTCCTCGGTGGCGCCGACGCCGCGGGTGTAGAGCCCGAGATCGCCGTTGACGCGCACCAGTTCGGCCGCCTCGAACAGCCGCGGGCCGTAGCGCGCCACCAGCCCGAGGACGAAGCGCCCCACCTTGTCGGGACCGTGGATGACGCGGGCGGCCGTGGGTGCCCTGCGGTTCGAGTCGCCGGTGAACGTGACGTCCGGGTGCAGCAGCGCGACGACCGCGGCGAGGTCGCCCGACGCCATCGCCGCCATCAGCCGGCCGACCACCTCGTCGTGCGTGCCGTCGCGGGCGGGCACCTCGGCGCCGGCCACCGCACGGCGCGCACGGGACGCAAGCTGGCGGGCGGCGGCGTCGCTCACCTCGAGGACGGCGGCCACGTCGGCGAACGGAACGCCGAAGCCGTCGTGCAGCACGAACGCGACCCGTTGATCCGGGGTGAGCCGGTCCAGGACGACCATCGCGGCGAACCGGGCGTCCTCGTCGGCGACGACCGTCGTCAGCGGATCCGACCCGCGGAGCGGTGTCACCACCGGTTCGGGCAGCCACTGCCCGACGTACGCCTCCCGGCGGCGCGCGGCCGACTTGAGCCGGTCCAGGCCGAGCCGGCTGACGACGGTGGTGAGCCACGCACCGAGGTCGGCGATGCCGTCGCGGCAGTCGCCCAGGCCGTGCCACCGCAGCCAGGCGTCCTGCACGGCGTCCTCGGCGTCGGCGTAGGTGCCCGTCAGCCGGTAGGCGACGGCGAGCAGGTGCGGCCGCCATCGTTCGAAGTCGTCGACCCGGGTGGTCACCTCACCAGAATAATGTCAGCAAACATCCCGCACAACGGATTCCGTCGCCGGGTTACCCCTGAGAAAACAAATCAGTGGTATCGACCCACGAAAACGGCCCAAACCGTATATTCAGCGACCATGGCAATCGCTGAACCGCCGGTGCCGCCCGTCACGGCCGTCACCGGCAAGGGTCTTCAGGCAGGGGCGCTGGGACTCGTCGGGAACGTCGTCATCGGCCTCGCCGCCGTCGCGCCCGCCTACAGCCTCGCCGCGACGCTCGGCTACGTGGTGCTGGCCGTCGGCGAGAAGGCGCCGTCGATGTTCCTGCTGGCGTTCATCCCGATGCTCCTGGTGGCTTTCGCCTACAAGGAGCTGTCGCAGGACACGCCGGACTGCGGCACCACCTTCACCTGGGGCACCAAGGCGTTCGGCCCGTGGATCGGATGGATCGGCGGCTGGGGTCTGGCCGTCTCGGCGATCATCGTGCTCGCCAACGTCGCCGAGGTCGCGGCGATCTACCTGTTCAAGTTCCTCGGTCAGGACGCACTCGCCGAGAACCTGTGGGCCAAGGTCGCGCTCGGCTCGTTCTTCATCATCTCGATGACGTTGGTGAGCGCGCGCGGCGTCGCGGTCTCGGAGAAGATGCAGAACGTCCTCATCGCGATCCAGTTCGGCGTGCTGGTCATCGCGAGCATCATCGCGCTCGTCCGCGTGTTCACCGGTACCGCAGGGGCGCAGGCGGTCTCGCCGCAGCTGTCGTGGCTGTGGCCGTCGGGACTGGACATGTCGTCGATCGCCGCCGCGATCATCCTGTGCATCTTCATCTACTGGGGCTGGGACGCCTGTCTTGCCGTCGGCGAGGAGACCAAGGACCCCGGCAAGACACCGGGCATCGCCGCGGTCGTCACGACGCTGATCCTGGTGTGCACCTACGTCCTGGTCGCCTACGCGATCCAGTCCTTCGCCGGCTTCGGCGAGGTCGGCATCGGGCTCAACAACCCCAACAACACCGACGACGTGCTGACGGTGCTCGGCCGTCCCGTGGCGGGCCCGATCCTCGCGTCGCTGCTGCTGCTGACGGTGTCGGTGTCGGCGCTGTCGTCCACGCAGACCACGATCCTGCCGACCGCCCGCGGCACGCTGTCGATGGCCGTCTACGAGGCCCTGCCCAAGCGGTTCGCCAGCGTGCACCCCAAGTACATGACGCCTGCGTTCGGCACGATCGTGATGGGGTGTGCGGCACTGTTCTTCTACCTGGTGCTGACGTTCCTGTCGGAGAACGCACTGGCGGATTCCGTCGCTTCGCTGGGCCTGGCCGTCGCCTTCTACTACGGCGTCACCGCCTACGCCTGCGTGTGGTACTTCCGCAGGACGCTGTTCACCTCGGTGCGAAACCTCTTCTTCCGCGGCATCTTCCCGCTGCTGGGTGCGATCGCGATGACGCTGGCGTTCGGCAAGAGCGCCTACGACATGATGGCGCCCGACTACGGCTTCACCGCCTTCGGGCCGCTCGGCGGGGTCTTCGTGCTCGGCGTGGGCATGCTGGTGCTCGGCATCCCGCTGATGCTCGCCTGCTTCGCGTTCGGCACGAAGCGGTTCTTCCGTGGCGAGACGCTGAACGCCTCGACCGAGGTCAAGGTCCCGGACACCTACTGATCCCTTGGGAGAGAAGATGCATCTGACCGTTGGCTACCTGGCCACCCCGACCGGCGACGACGGCGTCGCGCTGGCGACCGCGCTGGCCAAGACCTTCGACGCCACCGTGGACGTCCTGCTGGTGGTGCGCGAGGAACTGCCCGACGGCCACCCTGGCCGCGGCGAGTACCAGCAGCTGCTCGTCGACCGTGGCAATACCTGGGCGGCTCAGGCGGTCTCGACGCTTCAGGCGTCGGGCGTCACGGCGGCGGGCACGGTCACCGTCGGCGAGTCGTTCGCGCAGTCGCTCATCGGGTTCGCCGAGGAGAAGTCCTCCGACCTGATCGTCGTCGGCGGTGCCCGCGACGGCTTCTTCGGCGGCCACACCGTCGGACCGGTCACCGGTGCGCTGCTGCACTCCTCGCCCATCCCCGTCGCGCTGGCACCCCGCGGCTACGCCGACGATCCCGACGACGCGTTCACGTCGGTCACCGCGGCCGTGCCCACCCGGCCGGGCGACGACAACCCGCTGCCGTTCGCGCTGACCCTCGCAAGTGCCGGCGGCATCGGCATCCGCATGCTGTCGCTGGTGTCGGCGGAGAACCTGGCCGAGGCCGACAGCGCGCGCGCCGTCCGGCAGCTGCAGGTGACCGCGGCCGAGGAGAACCTCGCGGTGGCGGCCCGCACGCTGCCCGACGCCCCCGAGATCGAATCACTGGTCGCCGACGGCATGACGCTGGAATCGGCGCTGAAGAAGCTCAACTGGGACGACGGCGACCTACTCGTCGTCGGGTCCAGCAGGTTCGCCGCGCCGCGGCGGATCTTCCTGGGATCGACGGCGGCGCGAATCCTCGCCGGCGTCGACGTCCCGGTCATCGTCATCCCCAAGGGCGAGTAGACAGGAGGGACGGGGCGCCCCGCGCGGCCCGTCCGACACGACACGAGGAGTGAATTCGCAATGAGCACGTCCCTGTACGCGGTGGTCGACCCATCGACGGGCGAGTTGGTCCAGGAGTACCCGACTGCCACCGACGAGCAGATCGAGCAGGCCGTCGCCGCCGCCGCGAAGGCGCACCGCGAGTGGTCGCGCCCCTCGACGGTCGCCGACCGCGCCGCGCTGATCCGCAAGGTGGCGCAGCTGCACACCGAGCGCAAGGAGGAGCTGGCCAAGATCATCCAGCGCGAGATGGGCAAGCCGCTCGACCAGTCGATCGGCGAGGTCGAGTTCAGCGCCGCCATCTACGAGTACTACGCCGACCACGCGGAGAAGTTCCTCGCCGACGAGCCGATCGACCTGCTCGAGGGCGAGGGCTCGGCGCTGATCCGCCGCAGCTCCGTCGGCGTGCTGCTGGGCATCATGCCGTGGAACTACCCGTACTACCAGGTGGCGCGGTTCGCCGGGCCGAACCTGGTGCTGGGCAACACGATCGTGCTCAAGCACGCGCCGCAGTGCCCCGAGTCGTCGGCCGCACTGGAGCAGATCTTCCGCGACGCCGGCTACCCCGAGGGCGCATACGTCAACGTGTACGCGACCAACGAGCAGATCGCCGAGGTGATCGCCGACCCACGCGTGCAGGGCGTCTCGCTGACAGGCTCGGAGCGCGCCGGTGCCGCCGTCGCCGAGATCGCCGGCCGCAACCTGAAGAAGGTGGTGCTCGAACTCGGCGGCTCCGATCCGTTCATCGTGCTCTCCGCCGCCGACCTCGACGAGACCGTCGACGCGGCGATCGACGGCCGGTTCGAGAACACCGGGCAGGCGTGCAACGCGGCCAAGCGCATCATCGTCGCCGAGGACATCTACGACGACTTCCTCGACAGGTTCACCAAGAAGGTGCTGCAGAAGGCCGACGGCCTGGCGCCGCTGTCCTCGGTGGCGGCCGCGGACCGGCTCGACGAGCAGGTGAAGCGTGCCGTCGACGACGGTGCGACGCTGGTGTCCGACGGACAGCGCAACGGCGCGTTCTTCCCGCCCGGCGTGCTGACCGGCGTGTCCCCCGACTCGCCGAGCTACCGCGAGGAGCTGTTCGGCCCCGTGGCGACGGTGTTCAAGGTGGCCGACGAGGCGCAGGCCGTCGAACTGGCCAACGACACCCCGTTCGGCCTGGGCTCCTACGTGTACACCACCGACGACGAGCAGGCCAAGCGCGTCGCCGACAAGATCGAGGCGGGCATGGTGTTCGTCAACGCCGTCGGCGCCGAGGGCGTCGAGTTGCCGTTCGGCGGGGTGAAGCGGTCCGGCTTCGGTCGTGAACTGGGTCGCTTCGGCATCGACGAATTCGTGAACAAGAAGCTCATCCGCATCGCCTAGGTGTTCTCACGTGGCGGCTGCGGCGCGCTCCCACAGGACGTGCCCCAGCACCCCGCAGGCGAGCGTCACCGCAGCCGCCACGTACACCGGAACACTGATGTGCAACTTCATCATCAGGCCGCCCGCCAGCGCGCCGGCGAAGATGGCGACGACCGCCCACAGTCGGCGGTGGGTGACCCAGGCGAGCCCGCCCATGAACAGCGTCTCGCTCGCGTAGGACGTGATGGTCGACGTGACCACCACGGTGGTCAGGTCGGTGACCGCGAGGAACCGTGCGATCGACGCCTGCGCTCCCATCACCAGCGCGATGGTCGCCGCGGCCGCGACGCCGCCCAGCGACTGACCCGGCACCGGAACGAGCAGCAGCACCGTCGCGACCGCCGCGAGGATCACGGCGTTCACGCAGATGGTCGCCGTCACGACCGGGGTCCACGCGCGCACGCGACCGCGGATCAGGCCGCCGACGATCGCGGCGCCCATCACGTACCCGATCAGCGCGATCAGCGGGCCGGCGACGGGTAACCCCTCCTCAGCGGCGATGCCCATGCCGAGGATGACGACGTTGCCGGTCATGTTGCCGGTGAAGACGCGGTCCAGTCCGAGGTAGCCGACGGCGTCCAGCGCGCCCGTCACGACGGTGAGCGCCATCATCAGCCACACGTGCAGATGACGGATCACTCTGTCGCCATGCCACTTTCGGGCCGCGCGTACTGCGCGACGGTGCCCGAGCCGTCGGCCCGGGGATCGGCCGCGGCGGTGAACGCACCGTTGGCGTCGACGGCCACCACGTTGGCCTGGCCGAGACCCTCGGTGTGAGGGGCTACCTCGCGGATCGAGAGGCCCGAGTCGCGCAGCGCGTCGATCGCCGCGCGGTCGGCGTCGGACTCGACGACGACGGAGTCTCCCGTCGCGCCGACCACCTGCCGGCCCACGACCGCCCGGGGAGCGGCGACCGCGTCGGCGGCCGACGCGCCGGCCACCATCCGGAGGAACACCTGGGTGAGGATCTGCGGCTGTCCCTGCCCGCCCATCGTCGCCAGCACGTATCGGAGATCACCGCGGTCGGTCACGAGCATCGGCATGAGCGTGTGCAGCGGACGCTTGCGCGGCGCCAACAGGTTCGGCGACTCGGATTGCAGCGAGAAGCTGGTCCCGCGGTCGTGGAACAGGATGCCGGTCACCGGGTCGATCAGCCCCGAACCGAAGGCGTGATAGACGCTCTGGATGAGTGAGACCGCCGTGCCGTCGCTGTCCGCGGCGGCGACGCCCACGGTGTCGCCGCCCGGCACCGATCCGACCGATGCCGTCACGTCCACCAGCGAGGTGGCGGCGCGCAGGTCGCCGTGGACGAGCGCGTCCACGTCGACCGGGCTCAGACGCGGGTCGGCCACGAAGTCCGTCCGAAGTCGGTTGGCGTGGTGGAAGACCCGCATCAGCGTGCCGATTCCCGCACCGAGCGGAGCCTCGGTGCCAAGTTCCTCCAGTGCCCGTAGCGCGCGCAGCATGACGACGCCGTGGGTGTTCGGGGGGCTGGTCAGCACGGTCAGTCCGCCGTAGTCGACCGCGATGGGGTCGGTGACTTCCGGCGCGAAGTCGGCGAAGTCGGCGGCGTCGAGAACCGAGCCCCGGGAGCGCAGGTACTCCACGGTGCGGTCGGCCAGGGCGCCCGCGTAGAAGTCGTCGGGACCACCGCGGGCCAGGGCTGCGAAGGTGTCCGCCAACTCGGGCTGCCGGAAGTTCTCGCCGAGTCTCAGCAGCCGCCCGCCGGGACGGAACACCCGGTCGAAGTCCTCGAGGCCGTGCAGATCGTCGTTCTCCGGGTCGATCAGGTGCGCGTGCAGCGACGCCGCGACCGGCACCCCGTCGCGGGCCACCCGTTCGGCGGGCTCGAGCAGGCGGGCCCAGGGCAGTCGGCTTCCGAAGCGGCGCAACGCGTCCCACCCGCGGACGCCACCCGGAACCGTGACGGTGTCCGCGCCGCGGTCGGGCAGGGCGGCACCGTACCTGTCCTGGATCGCGGCCACGTCGGTGGCGGCGCCCGACCATCCCGAGGCGTTGATGCAGCGCACGTCGCCGTCGGGGGTGCGGACGAGGGCGATCAGGTCACCACCGAGTGCCACGTTGTGCGGGTACACCACCGTGAGGACGGCGGCAGCGGTGATCGCGGCGTCGACGGCGCTGCCACCGTCGCGCAGGACTGCAACGGCGGCATCGGTGGCGGCGACGTGCGGTGTGGCGATCGCGCCGGTGAAGGCACCAGGCCGGGACGTGGGCACGGGTGATCTGCTCCCCTCAGGAGGTGGTGTCAGTGGATCGTCGACAGGAACGCCCGGGTGCGTTCGTTCTTCGGGCCGGCGAACAGCTCGCTCGGTGGCGCGTCCTCGATGATGCGGCCGCCGTCCATGACGACGATCCGATCGGCGACCTCGCGGGCGAAGCGCATCTCGTGGGTGACGGCCACCATCGTCATCTGCTCGCGGGCCAGCTCGCGCATGACCTCGAGGACCTCGCCGACCATCTCGACGTCGAGCGCACTGGTGGGCTCGTCGAAGAGCATCACCTTCGGCCGCATGGCCAGCGCGCGGGCGATGGCCACGCGCTGCTGCTGACCGCCGGACAGTTGACTCGGGCGGGATTCGCCCTTGTCCCCCAGCCCGACTCGCTCCAGCAGCGCCCTCGCGTCCTCGCGCGCCTTGGCCTTCGGCTGACCGAGGACCCGCACCGGGCCGTTCCACACGTTCTCCAGTGCGGTCATGTGCGGGAACAGGTTGAAGTGCTGGAAGACGAAGCCGATCTCGCGCCGGCGGCGGGCCAACTCCGCGACGCCCACCTTGCGGTCCGACCCGATCTCCCGGTGCGCGATCGACACGCCGCCGATCAGTACCTCGCCGGAGTCCAGCGTCTCGAGGTGGTTGAGCGACCGCAGCAGCGTGGTCTTGCCCGCGCCCGACGGCCCGATGAGCACGACGACCTGGCCTCGCTGAACGTCGAGGTTGACGTCGTTGAGCACCCGTCGTCCGCCCAGTGTGCAGCACGCGTTGCGCACTGATACGACCGGTGATTCGCTCATGGCTTCCCCTCTACCCGTGCGGTTGCAGGGTCGCTGTGACCGGACCGGCGGTGCGGCGGGCGCCCAGCAACCGTTGAGTGATCGTGACGCGCTGTTCGATGCCGAGCTGACGGGTCAGCCGGTTCTCGATGGCGGCCTGGATGAACGTCCACACCGTGGTGAGCGCGAGATAGTAGATCGCCGCGACGATGAAGATCTCGAAGGTGTGGAACGTGGCCGAACTGATCTGCTGCGTGACGAGGAACATCTCGCTCACGCCGATCACCGACAGCACCGACGTGGTCTTCATCATGCCGTTGAAGGAGTTGCCCATCGGCGGCACCATCACCCGCAGCGACTGCGGGACGATGATGAACCGCATCAGCCGCGCCGGCGTCATGCCCAGGGACGCGGCCGCCTCGAACTGGCCCTTGGGCACGGAATCCAGTCCGGCGCGGATGATCTCGGCGATGAAGGCGCTCTCGTTGATCGTCAGCCCGATGATCGCGGCCTGCACCGCGGCCTTGACCGACAGGCCGAGCACCGACGCGTCGTGGAACTGGTAGAGGCCGATGGCCGCGAACCCGGTGTAGATGATGACCAGCTGGACCAGCAGCGGAGTGCCCCGGATCACCCAGATGTACGACCCGGCACACCAGCGGACGACGGCGACCCGCGACCGCCGCATCAGCGCGACGGCCAGGCCGACGAGCGTGGCCAGGACCATCGCGATCGCGGAGATCGCGATCGTGAGGACGAGACCGTCGAGGAACGAGTCAGTCGGGGTGACCAGCGACTTCCAGAAGAACGCCCAGTCGAATTGCACGGCAGGTCCTTTCGGTGGGCTCAGGCGATCACTTGGTGATGGAGAGGTCGCCCATGCCCCACTCGTCGAGGATCTTGGCGTAGGTGCCGTTGGACTCCAGTTCGCCGAGCGCCTTCGCGATCGCGTCGTGCAGTGTCGGGTCGTTCTTCAGGGTCGCCGCGCCGATCTGGATGGTGCCGAACGGTTCGCCCACCGGCGTGATCTTCGCGCCGGTCTTGGTGGCGTAGTAGCCCAGGGTCTCGGCGGTGTCCATGTAGGCGTCGACCTGACCGTTCTGCACCTGCTGGATCGACACGTCGGCCTGGTTGCTGCGGGTGATGTCGACCGGCGGCTTGCCTGCGGCCGTGCACTTCTCGGACTGTTCCTGGGCGAGCGACTCCGCCGTGGTGGCGACGGCGAGGACCACCTTCTTGCCGCACAGGCTGTCGTCGAGGCCCGTGATGTCGGCGGGCTTGTCCTCCGAGACCGCGATGCCGGTGCCGGAGAGGGCGTAGGGGACGAAGTCGACGACCGCCTCACGTTCGGGCTTGATGTACAGCTGCGCCATGATCACGTCGCACTGCTTGGCCTGCAGCGTGGGAATGACCGTGGCGAAGGATGATTCGTGGAACTTCGCGGTCAGGCCCAGCTGGGCGGCGAGCGCCTCCCCGAGGTCGACCTCACTGCCGACCAGCTTGCCGGACTCGTCGTGGTAGACGTTGGGCGGCGTGCCGTCGTTGGGTGCGCAGATCGTCAGGGTGTCGGCCTGCAGGATCGCCGGTGGCGACACCTTGGCCGGGCCGGTCGGGCTCGGGGCGGCCTCCTCCGACGACGACGAGCAGCCCACCAGGCTGAAGAGGGCAACGCCGGCCAGGCCCGCGATCAACGTCGTCTTCATGGTTTCCTCCAGAGGTCAGCAGTGCTTCCCTATCGGACGATAGGGCACCTCCGGCCGTGCAGACACCGTTTGACGGAACTCGTAACACGGTTTACCCAGTCGTCACGAGACGAGGTCAGGCGACGGGGCTCGATTCGAGTTCGCCGAGACGTCCCCGGGTCGCCTCCCGGACGTCGGGCAATCGGGACTGGTCCACCAGCAGGGACCGCACCACGAAGTCGGCTGCCTGCAGCGGCCGCTCGTGCCGCACGCGTCCCGACGGGCCACCCTGTTCGCGCAGCGTCTCGAACAGCACGCCGTTGATGGCGCGCTGCACGAAACTCGGCTCGAAGGCCACGAATTCACCCGCCCGGTACCCACCGTCGACCACGCTCTCGACCTGCCGGTGGAACAGGGCGATGCCCTCGCGCTCGGCCTCGAAGTCGTCGAGCCCGAGGACGGCGTCCTGGTACAGACCCCGCGCGTCGAACGGCTGGACCAGGATCTCGCGGATGTCGCACGCGATCGCGAGGTGCAGCTTCTCGGCCCAACTCGACTGCTCGGCGAGCCGCTGGTCCATCCGGGCGATGGAGGGACCGAGGTCGAGTTCGACCAGGGCACGGAAGATCTCGTGCTTGGCACCGAAGTGGTGGAACAGCGAGGGCTGCCGGATCGCGACGGCCTCGGCGATGTCGCGCGTGGACGTGCCGAAGTACCCGCGCTGGGCGAACAGCTCCGACGCCGACAGCAGGATGCGACCGCGCGTCGAACTCCAGTCGACGACCCTCGGTTCCCAGCCCTGCCCGTACTTCACCCGACCACTGTGGCACACGCCCGCCCCAGTCGCGTTGACCCTCAGTGCCGTCCGAGGACGTGCGGACCCAGTCGCTCCGGCATGCCCGTGGCGAAGCGCGCCATCGAGAACGCCCGCACGTCGTCGTCGGGCGTGCGACCCTCGGCGAGGTCGGCGAGCACCTCGCCCATCAGCGCCGAGTACTTGAAGCCCTCGCCGCAGTCGCCGCAGGCGTACACGATGCCGCCGTCGAGCCGGTCCACCACGAAGCGGCCGTCGGGCGAGTCCGTCCACGAGCAGATCTGCTCGTCGAGGACCGTCGGCGCCACCGACCGGAGGTCGCTGCATACCCGGTCCCGAATCAGACTCGTGCGGCGGGCGTCCGGTGTGCGATCGTCGTCGTCCGCGCGGTGGTCGCGCAGCGGGGTGTCGAGCCCGACCTTGTAGCCGACACCCGGCGAGGGCATCGCGTAGATGCCGGGTCGGTCGCCGCGGGGACCGTCGAACAGGCACGGATGCCCGTCGGTCGCCGACGGATGCGACGGGTCGCCGAAGTGGACGACCTGCTCCAGGTAGGGGTGCAGCGCGACGCGCACCCCGAGCGACTCCAGCAGCCGGCCGGCTCCGGCGCCCGCGGCGATCACCACGGCGTCGGCGTGGATCGCGTCGCCGCCGGCGACGTCGACGCGCACTCCGGTGGCGGTGGTCTCAACGCCCGTGACGTGGCGTTCCACGACCGCTGTGCCACCGTGACTTTCGAACACCCGCAGCTGCGCACGCAGCGATGCCTCCGCGAGGACCACACCGGCCTCCGGCTGCCACACGGCGTCGCGGCCGTCGTCGCGCAGGCCGGCGAAGAACCGGCCGACGTCGCGTGCGGCCACCACCTCGTGCCGGACCGACTCCTGCCGCATGGTCGACGTCAGCACCGGCAGTGACACGTCGTCGCGCCACAGCAGGCCGCGGGTGAGGAACACCTCGTGGCCGGCACGGTCGGACAGACGACGCATCGACTCGAGTCCGCGCCGGGCCAGCCGTACCCGTCCCGGATCGGGGTCGGCGAGCCGCCACAGCCGCGTCGGGCCCGAGGAGGACGACAGCTGGTTGAAGGCGCCGTGGCGGTCGACGAGCGTCACCTGGTGACCACGACGGGCGAGTTCGGCGGCCGCCGGGAGCCCCCAGGCACCCGCTCCGATCACGACGCACCGCATCAGAAGTGGAAGCCCAGCCGGGCGGGCACCTCGCTGCGGAAGGCCGCGTCGAGGCGGGCGACATCGTCACCGCGGATGCGGTTGGCCGCCGCCAGCAGCGCCGCCGAGTGCCCACCGAGGTACAGGCTGCCCAGCACGTCGAGGCCGAGAGTGAAGTCCGCGGGAGCGTCGGTGGGCGCGCACTCGGCCCGGCCCGAGCGGATCGACAGCGCGAAACGTCCTCCGTCGGAACGGAAGCCGTCGTCGACCTGCAGGACCGTGTCGAGGTCGGCCGCGTAGGTCCGTGCCGCCAGCGCGGTGGGCACGTCCATCAGCCGCAGCCACAGCCCATCCTCCGAGCCGGTGGTGCGGACCAGCCGGGAATCATCGAGCAGGTAGGGCAGCGGGTCGCCGGGATGGCTGACCACCGTGATGGTCTCGACGAGGTCGAGGCCCATCAGCGCCCGCCAGAGCGCGGCGTGCGCCTCGGGCGTCACGGCCGTGAACTCCTCCACCCGAACGGTTCTCGCCGATCCCCGGAACAACCGGTAGAGCAGGTAGCCGTCCTCGTGGAGGAAGCAGAACCACGCGGTGCCGCCGCCTCGCGAGCCCTCCCAGTCGGCGAGCAGGTCGTCCCACAGCGGTGTCGGACGGGCCAGCCCGCCGGGCGTGATCCGCCGGTACCGGTCGTAGATCGCGGCGAGGTCGTCGCGGTGCTCCCCGGGCCGCACGATCCGGACGCCACCGGGATCGGGTGCGTCGCGGTGGAACCGGGCGAAGCGCCGGTCGAGGCTGAACTCGGTGTCGACCGTCGCGGGGCCGTACCCGAAGCGGCCGTAGATGCCGCCCTCGGTCGCCGTCAACGCGGCCAGCGGATACCCGTTCTCGGCGAACCGCTCGTGCAGGTCGGTGTACATCGCGCGCAGCAGACCGCGACGGCGGTGCGTCGGCGCCACCCCCACCCACGTGATGCCGGCGACGGGCAGTACCGCGCCGCCGGGCACCGTCAGCTCGAAGTCCAGGTAGTGCGCCTGACCAACAAGGTCGTCGCCGTCGACCACCACGACCGAACTTCGCGGCGGCATGGCCGTCCGCCACGCGGCGAACGTCTCGGGACGCCAGGTCGAACCGAAGCTGGTGGCCGTCAGCAGCGGGACGTCGCGCCACTGCGCCTCGGTGATGTCGCTCGGGACGAGGGTGGTCATCGCTTGCTGAAGATGATCCGGTGCCAATCCTTTTCGGCCACCGCGGTGATGTCGCTCATCACGTGCTTGATCGTCAGGTACTCCTCGAAGGAGTAGTCGCTCATGTCCTTGCCGAAGCCGGAGGCACCGACGCCGCCGTGCGGCATCTCGCTGATGATCGGGATGTGGTCGTTGATCCACACGCAGCCCGCATGGATCTCGCGCGACGCCCGCTGCGCGCGGTAGACGTCGCGCGTCCACGCCGAGGCGGCCAGACCGTACTGCGTGTCGTTGGCCTGCCGGATGGCGTCGTCGTCGTCGGTGAAGGGACGCGCGACGAGGACCGGCCCGAAGATCTCGTCGCGGTAGACCTCGGAGCACTCGTCGACGTCGGCGATGAGCGTCGGCCGGTAGAACGAGCCGGGCAGATCCGGTGCGCTGCCACCGGTGACGATCCGCCCGCCCTCGCCGGACGCGCGAGCCACCATGCCGGCGACCTTGTCGCGGTGCGCCATCGTGATCAGGGGGCCGAGGTCGGTGTCGGGGTCCTGCGGGTCGCCGACGACAATCTTGGCCATCAGTTCGCCCACGCCCGCGACGAAGTCGTCGTACAGCGAGCGGGCCACGATCGCCCGGGTCGCCGCGGTGCAGTCCTGCCCGCTGTTGATCAGCGACGCCGCGACCGCACCGTGGATGGCGGCGTCCAGGTCGGCGTCGTCGAACACGACGAACGGCGCCTTGCCACCGAGTTCCAGCTGGGTGCGATGCCCGTGGGTGGCGGCGGCGGCCATCACCTTGCGGCCGACGGGCGTCGATCCGGTGAACGTCACCAGGTCGACGTCGGCGTGGCCGGCCAGCGCCGTTCCCACGTCGTGGCCCGCGCCGGTGACGACGTTGAGCACGCCGTCGGGCAGGCCCGCCTCGGTCGCGAGCCGCGCGAGCGTCAGCGTGGTGAGCGGGGTGATCTCGGCCGGCTTGATCACCACCGAGCAGCCTGCGGCCAACGCGGGCAACACCTTCCACACCGCCATCTGCAGCGGGTAGTTCCACGGGGTGATGGTGGCGACGACGCCGATCGCGTCGCGGCGGATGCTCGACGTGTGGTCGCCCGAGTACTCGGCGGTGGCCTTGCCCTCGAGGTGGCGGGCGGCGCCGGCGAAGAAGTCGATGTTGTCGACGCTGCCCGGCACGTCGAACTCGGCTGCCAGGCGGACGGGCTTGCCGGTCTGCGAGACCTCCTCGGCGACCAGCTCGTCGGCGGCGGCGCCGGCCAGCGCCGCGAGCTTGGCCAGCACGGCCGAGCGGTCCGCCGGGGTGGCCGTCGACCAGCCGGTCAGCGCGGCGCGGGCCGAGGCGACCGCGGTGTCGACGTCGGCGGTCGTGGCCAGCGCATATTCGGTGACCAAGGCGCCGTTCGCAGGGTTGATCACCGCGAACGTCTCACCACCCGTCCGAACCGATTTGCCGTCCACGTACGTCCCCGACACCGTCTCAGCCATGGCGTTCACGCTAGCGGTTGGGCAACGTCGGCGGCTAGAGGAGTCACGACGCATTCCCGCTCTCTCGACCAGTCCGAACGAGCGATTTCGTCGGTCTGGTTGCTTGTGGTGACGGATTCCGTGCACAATCGTGAGCATGGTCACGCCCGACGCCCAGGCTGGGACGCCTGCCGTCTCGCTGCGAATTCGCCCCGGGGCGGCCTACCAGCTCGACGAGTTGTCCAAGGCCATCATCGAGAAGCTGCAGCAGGACGGCCGCCGCTCGTACGCGGGCATCGGCAAGGCCGTGGGCCTGTCGGAGGCCGCCGTGCGCCAGCGCGTCCAACGCATGGTCGACGCCGGTGTGATGCAGATCGTCGCCGTCACCGATCCCATGCAGCTCGGCTTCGCCCGGCAGGCGATGATCGGCATCCGCTGCACGGGCGACACCACGAAGGTGGCCGAGAAGTTGGCCGCACTGGAGTCGGTGGACTACGTGGTGCTCACCGCGGGTTCGTTCGACGCCATCGTCGAAGTCGTCTGCGAGGACGACGGCGACCTCCTCGACCTGCTCAACACCAAGATCCGCGCCGTGCCGGGAGTGATATCCACCGAAACCTTGGTTTACCTCAAACTCGTTAAACAGCAATACAATTGGGGCACACGATGACAATCATCTCTGAAACCGACACCGCCACGTCCAGCGAACTGGGCGCGAAGGCGAACCGCCACCTGTGGGGCCACTTCGCCCGTCACGGCGAGGGCATCACCCCCACGATCATCACCCGGGGCGAGGGCGTCAACATCTGGGACAGCGAGGGCAACCAGTACATCGACGGCCTGTCCGGGCTGTTCGTGGTGCAGGCCGGACACGGTCGCGCCGAGCTGGCCGAAGCGGCGGCCAAGCAGGCCGAGTCGCTGGCCTTCTTCCCGCTGTGGTCCTTCGCCACTCCTCCCGCCATCGAGCTGGCCGAGCGCCTCGCCGGCTACACCCCGGGCGACCTCAACCGCGTCTTCTTCACCACCGGTGGCGGCGAGGCCGTCGAGAGCGCCTGGAAGCTGGCCAAGCAGTACTACAAGCTGACCGGCAAGCCCGGCAAGTACAAGGTGATGTCGCGGTCCATCGCCTATCACGGCACGCCGCAGGGAGCGCTGGCCATCACCGGCATCCCCACGTTCAAGGCACCGTTCGATCCGCCGACCCCCGGCGGCTTCCGCGTCCCGAACACCAACTTCTACCGCGCTCCCGAGATGTTCAGCAACGACCCGAAGGCGTTCGGCCGTTACTGCGCCGACCGCATCGCCGAGGCCATCGAGTTCGAGGGCCCCGACACCGTCGCCGCAGTGTTCCTGGAGCCGGTGCAGAACGCCGGCGGGTGCTTTCCGCCGCCGCCGGGATACTTCGAGCGGGTCCGCGAGATCTGCGACGAGTACGACGTGCTGCTGGTCTCCGACGAGGTCATCTGTGCCTACGGCCGCATCGGATCGATGTTCGCCTGCACGGACTTCGGCTACACCCCCGACATCATCACGTGCGCCAAGGGCCTGACGTCGGGCTACTCCCCGATCGGCGCGATGATCGCCAGCGACCGGCTGTTCGAGCCGTTCAACGACGGGCAGACGGTGTTCGGGCACGGCTACACGTTCGGCGGCCACCCCGTGTCGTCGGCCGTGGCGCTGGCCAACCTCGACATCTTCGAGCGCGAGGGCCTCAACGACCGGGTCAAGGAGAACGCCCCCGCGTTCCGCGCGACGCTGGAGAAGCTGCTGGACCTCCCGATCGTCGGCGACGTCCGCGGCGAGGGGTACTTCTACGGAATCGAACTCGTCAAGGACAAGGCCACCAAGGAGACCTTCGACGACGCCGAGTGCGAGCGGCTGCTGCGCGGATTCCTGACGCCCGCGCTGTTCGAGGCGGGGCTGTACTGCCGCGCCGACGACCGCGGCGACCCGGTGGTGCAGCTCGCGCCGCCGCTGATCTGCGGACAGCGCGAGTTCGACGCGATCTACGACATCCTCAGCGACGTCCTCGGCCGTGCCAGCGAGATGATGTAGTTGCCGCGTAAGCCCTCGATCCATCCCGTCCGCTGGCAGCCGCCACCGGTCGATCCGCTCCCCGGGCAGCCCGCACCACCGGTCACGGTCGTGCCGATGCCCGGGGACGGGCCGGAGGACGTCGTCGTCGACGCCGAGGGCAGGCTGTGGACCGGCCTGGTCGACGGCCGCATCGTGCGGGCGTCGCCGGACGGGTCGAACCCCGTGGTCGTCGCCGACACCGGCGGCCGGCCGCTGGGGATGCACGTCGCCCGGGACGGCCGGGTGCTGGTGTGCGACAGCCACCGCGGCCTGCTGGCGCTCGACCCGGCGAGCGGCCGGCTCGACGTGTTGGTGGCCGACGTGGCGGGCAGGCCACTTCGGTTCTGCTCCAACGTCACCGAGACCGCGGACGGCACGATCTACTTCACCGAGTCCACCAGCGAGTTCCACTTCGAGCACTTCCTCGGGGCGATCCTCGAGGCACGGGGTACCGGCAGTCTGTTCCGGCTCGCGACCGACGGCACGGTCACCACACTGCTGAGCGGGCTGTACTTCGCCAACGGGCTGACGGTCACGGCGGACGGGTCGGCACTGGTGTACGCCGAGACCCTCGCGCGCAGGCTGTCGAAGTACTGGCTGACCGGTGAACGCGCCGGCACCGTCACCCCGCTCGCCGTGCACCTGCCCGCTATGCCGGACAACATCTCGACCGGATCCGACGGCCGGATCTGGACGGCATTCGTCACGCCGGCGAACCCGTCGGCGGAGAAGCTGATGCCGCTCGGGCCGTGGATCCGGCAGATCATCTGGCGACTGCCCAAGCGACTGCAGCCGAAGGTGGTCCCCGAGGTGTGGGTGGTGGGCTTCGACGCCGACAGCGGCGACGTCGTCGGTGGCGTTCGGACCACCCGGCCCGACTTCGGCGGCGTCACCGGCGTCGTGGAGTCGGCGGGCCGGCTGTGGATGTCGACCATCGAGTTCCCCGCGCTGGCCTACGTCGACGTGTAGCGGCGCCGTCTCTCCCCGCGAGCAGACGCGAACTCCCCTGACTCGCCGTGAAACAGGGGACTTAGCGTCTGCTCGCGAGTAACAGCCGCAGCATTGGTCACACCCGTCACAGCGTGCCTCCCGGAGAACGGCCCCCGAATCTCCTACCCTGCACAGACGATGGGTACCACCGGATCGATGTCGCGCCGCCTCGCCTGCCTGGCCGCGGCACTCACCTTCGTCGCCGCCCCCGCGTTCGTCGGCGCTCCCCTCGCGGGCGCCGAACCGGACCCCTGCCCGTACCGGGTGGTGACGCCGCCGGCCGTCGACGACTCCGAGGTGCCGACCGCGGGCCCCGCCCCCGAACCGCTGCCGGTGCCGGCGTCCCCGCTCGGTGGCGACGCGCTGTCCGGATGCGGCATCATCACCGCGCCCGGCACGCCGCCGGTACCCGAGGACGTCTCGGCCGAGTCATGGCTGGTCGCGGACCTCGACAGCGGTGACGTGATCGCCGCGCGTGACCCGCACGGGCGCCACCGGCCCGCGAGCATCATCAAGGTGCTGGTCGCCATGCAGTCGATCAAGGACCTGCCGATCAACAAGCAGGTGGTGGGCACCCCCGACGACGCCGCCGCCGAGGGCACGAAGATCGGTGTCAAGGACGGCAGCGTCTACACCGTCAACGACCTGCTGCACGGGCTGCTGATGCACTCCGGCAACGACGCCGCGCACGCGCTCGCGGGGCAGTTGGGCGGCATGGACACCGCGCTGCGCAAGATCAACGAACTCGCGGGCAAGCTCGGCGGCCGCGACACCCGGGCGGCGACGCCGTCGGGGCTGGACGGGCCGGGCATGAGCACGTCGGCCTACGACATCGGCCTGTTCTACCGGTACGCCTGGCAGAACGCGATCTTCAGCGACATCGTGGCCACCAAGACCTACGAACTCCCCGAGTACGAACTCGAGAACGACAACAAGCTGCTCGTCAACTACCCCGGCGCGCTGGGCGGCAAGACCGGCTACACCGACGACGCCGGGCAGACGTTCGTCGGCGCGGCCGACCGCGACGGTCGCAGGCTGGTGGCGGTGCTGCTGCGCGGCACCCGCCAGCCGATCGCCCCGTGGGAGCAGGCGGCGCGGCTGCTCGACTACGGCTTCGCGACCCCGCCGGGTACCAGTGTCGGCTCGCTCATCGACCCCGACCCGTCGCTGACGGCCAGGAACCCGTCCCCGCTGTCGGCGCTGGACGCCGCGCAGGACCTGGCGTCGGTGCTGCCGCCGGAGGACGCGACCCCCGTGCGCGTGGGCGTGGGCGTGGTCGGTTCGCTCATCGTGTTCGCGCTCATCATGTGCGCGCGGTCGCTGAACCGCCGCAAGGTCTCCTAGAGGCCGTCAGCGCCGGCGCAGCAGGCGGGAGAGCCCGAGCGCACCGACGGCCCCCGCCGCAGCGGCGGTGACGGCGACGCCCGGCGCGACGCCCTCGCGCACCTGCACCCTCGTCGTGATCTGAGCGCCCGCCTCCGGCGGCTCGACCGGTGCGGCAGCCAGGTTCTCGGCCGACGTGGCCGCCCACGCGGTCGCGAACAGGATCAGCCGCGCCGTCACGTAGGCGAACACCATCAGACCCAGCACCGGGCCGAACGTCGCGCCCGCCGGTCCGTTGGTGACCGACGACAGGTACACCGACGCCACCTGCTTGAAGATCTCGAACGCCACCGCCGCGAGCAGGCCGGCCCGGATCGAGCTGCGGAAGCTCACCGACTCGCGGGGCAGCCGGGCGATGATCCACGTGAACAGCAGCCAGGAGACGACGAGCGACAGCACCAGCGATCCGACGAACAGCGCGACGCCCGCGCCCGGCACGTCCTCCAGGCCGAGCAGCGACTGGATGCTGCGCAGCAGACCCGAATTGCTCACCGCCGTCAGTGCGATGGTCACGGCCAGTGCCACGAACGTCGACACCAGCGCCAGCAGGTCCGACAGCTTGGTCGCGACGAAGTTGCCCGGTTCGCGCCGCTGCAGCCACATCTCGGACAGCGCCTCGCGCAGGTTGGCCATCCAGCCCAGCCCCGCCCACGCCGCCGTGGCGAGACCGATGACGCCGACCGAGGTGCGCGACTTGATCGCCGAGTCCATCAGCTCGACGAGCTGGTTGCCGAGATCGCCCGACACGGCGCCGCGGATCTTGTCCTCCGCCTGCGCCAGCAGTCCGGCGTCGTTGGCGAGGACGAAGCCCGCGGCGGCGAACGACACCATCGCGAGCGGGAAGATCGCGAACACCGTGAAGTACGTGATGCCCGCGGCGAAGAAGTCGCCCTTGCAGTCCTGGTAGCGCCCCTGCGCGCGCAACGTGCGGTCGAGCCACCCGAAACGCGCTCGCAGGCGGTCCAGAAAGCCGGGTTCGGCCGTCTCGGTCATCCCGGTCTCCTTGACGTCTGAGGAGGCGTTCGCGGACTATCGGCGGCGCTGCAGGAACCCTAACCGGTCGTAGACCCGTTGGAGCGTCGCCGCCGTCACCTCGTTCGCCCGGTCGGCGCCCGCGGCGAGGATCGCCTCCAGTTCGCTCGGGTCGGCCATCATCTCGTCGACGCGGGTCTTGATCGGCGTGACGAACTCGACGACGGCGTCGGCGGTGTCGGACTTCAGGTCGCCGTAGCCGCGGCCGGCGTACCCGTCGACCAGCGTCTGGACGTCGGTCCCGGTGACGGCGGACTGGATGGTCAGCAGGTTCGAGACGCCGGGCTTCGCCACCGGGTCGAAGCGGATCTCGCGCTCGCTGTCGGTGACGGCCGAGCGGATCTTCTTCGCCGTCTTCTTCGGGTCGTCGAGCAGGCCGATCAGGCCGGCGTCGGTCGCGGCGGACTTGCTCATCTTGGCCGTCGGGTCCTGCAGGTCGTAGATCTTGGCCGTCGCCTTCTGGATCATCGGCTCGGGGATGACGAACGTGTCGGGGAACCGCGCGTTGAACCGCTGCGCGACGTCGCGCGACAGTTCGAGGTGCTGGCGCTGGTCCTCCCCGACGGGAACCTGGTTGGTGTCGTAGAGCAGGACGTCGGCGGCCATCAGCACCGGGTAGGTGAACAGGCCCACCGTCGTGGCGTCGGCACCCTCCTTCTGCGACTTGTCCTTGAACTGCGTCATCCGCGACGCCTGCCCGAACCCGGTGAAACAGCCCAGCACCCAGGCCAATTCGGCATGCGCGGGGACGTGGCTCTGCACCAGGATCGTCGAGCGGGCCGGGTCGATGCCGAGTGCGAGGTACTGCGCGGCGGTGACCAGCGTGCGACGACGCAGCGTCGCCGGGTCCTGCGCGACGGTGATGGCGTGCAGGTCGACGACGCAGAAGTACGTGTCGTAGTCGTCCTGCAGGCCCACCCACTGCTTGACCGCACCGAGCGCGTTGCCGAGATGCAGGGAATCGGAGGTGGGCTGGACGCCGGAGAAGACGACGGGCTGAGTGCTCATGATGGGTCCGATCTTCTCACTGGCGTCATCCCGGGTGGTCGGGGGCCAGTAGACGTAGGACACGCAGGAAGACCCGGCGCTCGTCGGCGCTCAACTGTCCCAGCCAGCGTTCCTCGCCGCGCTGGATGTCCGCCTGCGCGGCGTCCTTGACCTTCCGCCCGGCCGCCGTGATCGCCAGCAGTCGGACCCGGCGGTCGTCGGGGTCGGGGTTTCGCTCGATGTATCCGTCGGCCTGCAGGTCGTCGAGGGTGCGGATGATGCGCGTCTTGTCCGCGTTGATCGCCTCCGCGAGTGCGGACTGGGTGCGCATGGCGCCGCGGTCGAGCGCCGACAGCACGACGTAGCCCCACATGGTGAGGCCGTGCGCCGCGAGGACGGGCCCCTCGGCGGCGACGAGGTCGCGCACCAGGGGGCCCAGCATCGCCGCGAGGTCCGGGCGTCCGGAGGTACCAGTCACCCGACGAGCGTAGGCGTTGCCATATCGTATGCCTGAGCATACGATATGCAGATGCCTACATTCTCGACGCAGCACCGCACCGCCGTTCTCTCGTCCATCGACGTCGTCGCCACCGTTCGGCCGTCGGACCTGCGGCTCCCCACCCCGTGCTCGGCGTGGAATCTGCGAGACCTGCTCGCGCACATGACCGCACAGCACCGCGGTTTCGCCGCTGCCGCGCGCGGTCACGGCGCCGATCCCGCGGCGTGGAACGCCGACGCACTCCTCGACGCGGTGACGCGCGACCCGTCCGGCACCTACGCCGCGGCCGCGCACGACGTCCTCGAGGCGTTCGCGGCCGACGGCGTGGACGAGGCGCCGTTCGCCCTCCCGGAGTTCGGTCCCGACGCCGTGGCGCCGGGTGCGACGGCGATGGGCTTCCACTTCGTCGACTACGTGGTGCACGGCTGGGACGTCGCCGTGACGATCGGTACGCCGTTCACGCTGCCCGACGACGTCCTCGACGCCGTGCTGCCGATCGCCATGGACGTGCCGGACGGCGACTTCCGAAGTGCACCGGCGTCACCGTTCGGACGCACCATCGAGGCAGCCGCAGGCGGCACGCTCGACCGCGTGCTGCGCCACCTCGGGCGGGCGCCGGAGTGGACTCAGCCGTATTCGACGGTCACCGGGGCGTGATCGGACCAGCGCAGCGCGTACGCCTCGGCGCGCTCCACCCGGGCCGACACCACGCGGTCGGCGAGCCGCTGGTTGGCGAGTTGATAGTCGATGCGCCAGCCGGCGTCGTTGTCGAACGCCTTGCCGCGCCAGGACCACCAGCTGTACGGGCCGGGGACCTCCGGATGCAGCACGCGCACGACGTCCACCCAGCCCGTCGCGAGCAGGTCGGTGAGCCACTGCCGCTCGCTGGGCAGGAAGCCGGACTTCTTGCGGTTGGCCTTCCACGCCTTGATGTCGAGTTCGGTGTGCCCGATGTTCCAGTCGCCGCAGATGACCGCGTCGCGCTGGTCGTGGCGTAGCTCCGCCATCCGCTCGGCGACGGTCGCCATGAACCGCTCCTTCTCGAGCTGGCGGTCGGTCTCGGCCTCGCCGGTCGGGACGTAGATGCTCGCGACGGTGAGGTCGCCGGTGTCGACCTCCAGATAGCGTCCGTGCGCGGCGAACTCGTCACCGCCGGGGCCGATCTGGATCCGCGTGATCGGATGCCGGCTGAGCACGGCGACGCCGTTGCGGCCCTTGACGTGCGGGTCCGCGGAGGCGAGGTGCCAGCCGTCGGCGAGGGCGGGGGCGAGTGCCTCCGCGAGCTGCTCGTCGTCCGCGCGGGTCTCCTGCAGGCAGACGACGTCGGCGCGGGTGGCCTTCAGCCACGGCAGCAGGCCGAGGTTGTCCTCGGACCGCTCCTTGACGGCGGCGCGGATGCCATTGACGTTGACGGTGCTCACGATCATCGAATTCATGTCCCGCGGGAGCCTAGTGGCGCTACTCGACGGCGCCGAAGCGGCGGTGCAGCGACTGCTTCGACTCGCCGAGGAGTCGGCCGATCTCGCCCCAGGAGAACCCCACCGCCCGCGCGGCCCGGATGGCGTCGACGTATCGGCGGCCGGCTGCGATGCGCTCGTCGCGTGCGGCGGCGAGTTCGCGCTTGACTCCCCCGGTGACCAACTCGGTGACGAAGGGGTCCGGTGCATCCGGGAGCGGCTCGCGGTCCGGAGCCTGCTCGATGTCCTCGACGGCGCGCCGCGTGGCCGCCAGAATCGCCGGGTCGTCCTTCCACCACGGCCTGTCGCCTGCCATCCCGCCCCGTCCCCTCGCCCGCTTGTGACTCGCCCTCGATGATGTCGCGGTGGTCCGACAGGGGGTGGCCCCGTGCTCCGTCCCAACCACCACCGCTCCCCCGCGCGTCAACGAATGATGACGCGCCCAGGGGACATACCACCCGCCTGCGGCCAACCCCAGCCCCGCACCGACCACCCGAGCCCCCACCCCAACCACCACCGCACCCCCACGCGTCAACGAATGATGACGCCCCCCAGGAGACACACCGCCCGCCTGCGGCCGACCCAAGCCCGACACCGACCACCCGAGTTCCGTCCCAACCACCACCGCACCCCCACACGTCAACGAATGATGACGCGCCCAGGAGACACACCGCCCGCCTGCGGCCAACCCAACCCCGCACCGCGACCCGAGCCCCGCCCCAACCACCACCGCACCCCCACACGTCAACGAATGATGACGCCTCCGGGACACACACCGCGTGCCTGCGGGTCCGCCTTGCGGTACCGGCGGTATCACCTTTAGTGTCGCCGCATGCCAGAACGCGAACCCATCCACGTCGGCGAGGGTGAGCCGATCGTGATGCTCCACCCGTTCCTCTGCTCGCAGAACGTGTGGCGCACGGTCGCCGACCAGCTCGCCGACACCGGTCGCTTCGAGGCGTTCGCTCCGACCATGCCGGGCCACAACGGCGGCCGGCGTTCGGGGAACTGGCTCCTGGACACCGCAGCGCTCGTCGACGACGTCGAACGCCGCATGGACGACTTGGGCTGGGAGACTGCGCACGTCGTGGGCAACTCGCTGGGCGGCTGGGTGGCGTTCGAACTGGAGCGCCGTGGCCGCGCCCGCACGCTGACCGCCATCGCGCCCGCCGGCGGATGGGGTCAGCACTCGCTGACCAAGTACGAGACCGTGCTGAAGTTCCTCCTCGGCGGACCGGCCCTGGCGGCGGCGAGGTTGATCGGCCCGCGGATCCTGGACTTCCCCGGCGGCCGACGCATCGCCACCCTGGCCGTCAGCGGACCGGCCGACGGACCCAGCCACCCCGACCTCGTCGCCCTCATCGACGACGCAACGCACTGCACGGCCTACTTCCAGCTGCTGGTGAAGACATTGCGCCTGCCCGGCCTGCTGGAGCTGGCCGACGTCGCAGCACCGACCCAGTTGGTGCTGTGTGAGAAGGACCGGGTCTTCCCCAGCCCCCGAGGCAACAGGTACCTCGTGGACAACCTTCCGCCCAACACCCGGGTCACCCGCCTCGAGGGCCTCGGACACATCCCGATGCTCGAGGCACCGGGACGCGTCACCGAGCTGATCGTCGACTTCGTCGACGCCAACACCGAGCCGCAGCGGCAGGCACCGCCCGCCGGATAGCGGCTACTTGCGGGCCGACTCCAGCGCCTCGTTGAAGGTCTTGCTCGGCCGCATGACGTCGGCCGCCTTCTCCGGGTCGGGGTAGTAGTAGCCGCCGATCTCGGCGTGCTTGCCCTGCACCGCGTTCATCTCGGAGACGATGGTCTCCTCGTTCTCGGCCAGCGTCTTGGCCAGCGGCGCGAAGTGATCGGCGAGCCCGGAATCGTCGGTCTGGGCGGCGAGTTCCTGCGCCCAGTACATGGCGAGGTAGAACTGGCTGCCCCGGTTGTCGAGTTCACCGGTCTTGCGTGACGGGTTCTTGTTCTCGTTCAGCAACTTGCCGGTCGCGGCGTCGAGCGTCTTGGCCAGGATCTTGGCCCGGTCGTCACCGGTCTTGCTGCCGAGGTCCTCGAGGCTGACCGCCAGCGCCAGGAACTCACCGAGCGAATCCCACCGCAGGTGGTTCTCCTCGACGAGCTGGCTGACGTGCTTGGGCGCCGATCCGCCGGCACCGGTCTCGTAGAGCCCGCCGCCCGCCATCAGCGGCACGATCGACAGCATCTTCGCGCTGGTGCCCAGCTCCAGGATCGGGAACAGGTCGGTCAGGTAGTCGCGCAGGATGTTGCCGGTCGCGGCGATCGTGTCCTCGCCGCGGCTCGCCCGCTCGATCGTGTGCCGCATGGCGCGCACCTGCGACATGACCTCGATGTCGAGGCCCTCGGTGTCGTGGTCGGGCAGGTACTTGGCGACCTTCTTGCGGATCTCGTTCTCGTGCGGCCGCTCCGAGTCGAGCCAGAACACCACCGGCATGCCGGAGTCGCGGGCACGGTTCACGGCGAGCTTGACCCAGTCGCGGATCGGCGCGTCCTTGACGATCGGCATGCGCCAGATGTCGCCGGTCTCGACGTTCTGCGTGAGCAGCACCTCGCCGGTGTCGTTGTCGACGATGTTCGCGACGCCGTCCTGAGGAATCTCGAACGTCTTGTCGTGGCTGCCGTACTCCTCGGCCTTCTGCGCCATCAGGCCGACGTTCGGGACGGTGCCCATGGTCGTCGGGTCGAACTGCCCGTTGGTCTTGCAGAAGTTGATGATCTCCTGGTAGATCCGCGAGAACGTCGACTCGGGGTTGACGGCCTTGGTGTCCTTGGTGCGGCCGTCGGCGCCGTACATCTTGCCGCCGAGACGGATCATCGCGGGCATCGAGGCGTCGACGATCACGTCGCTGGGCGAGTGGAAGTTCGAGATGCCCTTGGCCGAGTCGACCATCGCCAGCTCGGGACGGTGCTCGTGGCACGCGTGCAGATCGCGGACGATCTCCTCGTGTTGCGACGCGGGCAGCGACTCGATCTTGTCGTACAGATCGGACAGCCCGTTGTTGACGTTGACGCCCAGCTCGTCGAACAGCTTCTGGTGCTTGGCGAACGCGTCCTTGTAGAAGACCTTCACCGCATGGCCGAAGACGATGGGGTGGCTGACCTTCATCATCGTCGCCTTGACGTGCAGCGAGAACATCACGCCCGTCTCGTAGGCGTCCTGCATCTGCTCTTCGTAGAAGTCGCAGAGGGCCTTCTTGCTCATGAACATGCTGTCGATGACGTCGCCCTCGTCGAGCTTGACCTCGGGCTTGAGCACGATCGTCTCGCCGCCGGTGGTCACCAGCTCCATCCGCACCGAGTGCGCCTTGTCCAGCGTCATCGACTTCTCGCCGTGGTAGAAGTCGCCGTGCCGCATGGTCGCCACGTGGGTGCGCGACGCCATCGACCACTGGCCCATGCTGTGCGGGTGCCTGCGCGCGTACTCCTTGACCGCCTTGGGGGCGCGGCGGTCCGAGTTGCCCTCGCGCAGAACCGGGTTGACCGCGCTGCCGAGACAGGTCGCGTACCGCGCCTTGATCTCGCGCTCCTCGTCGGTCTTCGGCTCGCCCGGGTAGTCGGGCAGTGCGTAGCCCTTGGCCTTGAGTTCCTTGATCGCGGCCAGCAGCTGCGGCACCGAGGCGCTGATGTTCGGCAGCTTGATGATGTTGGTGTCGGGATCCTGCGTCAGCTTGCCCAGCTCGGCCAGGTTGTTCGGCACCCGCTGGTCCTCGGGCAGGTAGTCGCTGAACTCGGCGAGGATGCGCGCGGCCACGGAGATGTCGGAACTCTTGACCTCGATGCCCGCCGCGTCGGCGAACGCACGGATGACCGGTAGGAACGCATACGTCGCGAGTAGCGGCGCCTCGTCGGTCAGCGTGTAGATGATCGTTGGCTGCTCGGCACTCATGTGAGGCATTCTCCCGGCGTCGTGGTCGGATGTTTCTGCGCAGCCCCGCATCGGCTTCGACCCGCGGCCACCTGTATCGCGTCGGTTACGAACCTACGCGTTGAGCGCGTCCGGGGCGACGGCTCCCCCGCGATCGGTGGCGGGCATTCGGGCCAGCAACCCGCTGGCACCCATACGTGGTGGTGAGTTAGGCTTTGTTTCGGTCATGAGTGCCAGCGTCAAGCCCCGGCTCGCTGGCCGGCAACCCTCCAACCGCGGTGGGGTGCCCCGGGTGATTGACCAGGTTGAGTAGCCAACCGAGACGTTTCGGCTGGCCGCGAGGCAAGCGCGGGTCCGCACCACGGGCCCCGAGAGACAGGGACACCCGGAGGCTCATCATGTGTCGTCGTTCGTGAATCCCACGGGCGCGGTACTTGCCGTGCCTCCGGCATCCGACTTCCCCACCCCGTAGGAGCACCACCGTGACCACACCCGAAGAAGACCCGACCGCAAACTGGGCGTTCGAGACCAAGCAGGTCCACGCCGGCCAGACCCCCGACAGCGCGACCCACGCCCGCGCGCTGCCGATCTACCAGACCACGTCGTACACGTTCGACAACGTCGCGCACGCCGCGGCGCTGTTCGGGCTGCAGGAGCCGGGCAACATCTACACCCGCATCGGCAACCCGACCCAGGACGTCGTCGAGCAGCGCATCGCCGCGCTCGAGGGCGGCGTCGCGGCCCTGCTGCTGTCGTCGGGACAGGCCGCCGAGACCTTCGCGATCCTCAACCTGGCCGCCAACGGCGACCACATCGTGTCGAGCCCGCGCCTCTACGGCGGCACGTACAACCTCTTCCACTACACGCTGCCGCGGCTGGGCATCGAGGTGAGCTTCGTGGAGAACCCCGACGACCTCGACTCGTGGCGCGCCGCCGTCCAGCCGAACACGAAGGCGTTCTTCGCCGAGACCATCTCCAACCCGCAGATCGACGTGCTGGACATCCCCGGCGTCTCCGGCGTCGCCCACGAGAACGGCGTGCCGCTGATCGTGGACAACACGATCCCGACGCCGTACCTGATCCGGCCGATCGAACACGGCGCCGACATCGTGGTGCACTCGGCCACCAAGTACCTCGGCGGCCACGGGTCCGCGATCGCGGGCGCGATCGTCGACAGCGGCAACTTCGACTGGACCCAGGGCCGCCACCCAGGTTTCACCACCCCCGATCCGAGCTATCACGGTGTCGTGTTCGCCGAACTGGGCCCGCCCGCCTATGCGCTCAAGGCCCGCGTGCAGCTGCTGCGCGACCTCGGCTCGGCGGCGGCGCCGTTCAACGCGTTCCTGATCGCCCAGGGCCTCGAGACGCTGAGCCTGCGCATGGAGCGGCACGTCGCGAACGCCCAGCGGGTGGCCGAGTTCCTCGAGGGCCGCGACGAGGTGGTGTCGGTCAACTACGCCGGCCTACCCAGCTCGCCCTGGCACGATCTCGGGAAGTCGCTGGCGCCGAAGGGAACCGGCGCCGTTTTGGCGTTCGAACTCACCGGCGGCATCGAGGCGGGCAAGGCGTTCGTCAACGCGCTGAGCCTGCACAGCCACGTGGCCAACATCGGTGACGTGCGCTCGCTGGTGATCCACCCCGCGTCGACGACCCATGCCCAGCTGACCCCCGAGGAGCAGCTCGCGACCGGTGTCACGCCGGGCCTGGTGCGCCTCGCGGTCGGCATCGAGGGCATCGACGACATCCTCGCCGATCTGGAGCAGGGCTTCGCCGCCGCACGCGCGTTCGCCGGCTCCTCGCACACGGTGGCGTCGGTGTGACGCTGGCCGACATCGTGGCGGCCACCGCCGAACTCCCCGCCGAGGGCGAGATCGGCGTCGTGGACGTCGGAACCCTCACCCTGGAGAGCGGCGCCGTCCTCGACGACGTGACGATCGCCGTGCAGCGGTGGGGCGAGCTGTCGCCGACGCGGGACAACGTGGTCGTCGTGCTGCACGCCCTCACCGGCGACTCGCACATCACCGGCCCGGCCGGTGACGACCATCCGACGCCGGGGTGGTGGGACGGCGTCGCCGGACCCGGCGCGCCGATCGACACCGACCGCTGGTGTGCGATCGCGACCAACGTGCTCGGCGGCTGCCGCGGTTCGACCGGCCCGAGTTCTCCTGCGCCGGACGGCAAGCCGTGGGGCTCGCGCTTCCCCGCGATCACGGTGCGCGACCAGGTGGACGCCGACCTCGCCGCCCTCGCCGCGCTCGGCATCACGCGCGTCGCGGCCGTCGTCGGCGGATCGATGGGTGGCGCCCGCGCACTCGAGTGGATCGTCGGCCATCCCGACACCGTCCGTGCCGCACTGATACTGGCGGTGGGTGCACGCGCGACCGCCGATCAGATCGGCACCCAGAGCACCCAGGTGTCGGCCATCAAGGCCGATCCCGACTGGCAGAACGGCGACTATCACGGCACGGGCCGCGAGCCCACCGCCGGCATCGAGATCGCGCGGCGCTTCGCGCACCTCACCTATCGCGGCGAGGAGGAACTCGACGAACGGTTCCGCAACGACGCCCAGGGCGACGAATCACCCACCGACGGTGGGCGGTACGCGGTGCAGAGTTACCTCGAGCACCAGGGCGGCAAGCTCGCGGCGCGCTTCGACGCGGGCACCTACGTCACGCTGACCGACGCGCTGAGCAGTCACGACGTCGGCCGCGGTCGCGGGGGCGTGCGGGCGGCACTGGCCGGCTGCGACGTGCCGGTGGTCGTCGGCGGCATCACGACGGACCGGCTGTACCCGCTGCGCCTGCAGCAGGAACTCGCCGACCTGCTACCCGGCTGCGTCGAGCTGAACGTCGTCGAATCGGCCTACGGGCACGACGGCTTCCTGGTGGAGACCGACGTCGTCGGCGCACTGATCCGACGGACCTTGGAGCTGGCGTCGAGGTGACCACGAATGACGTGTCCCGGCAGGAGAAGTCGCTGTCGTTCGGATCGGCTGCCTCGGCGTACGAGCGGGGCCGACCGTCGTACCCGCCGGAGGCCATCGACTGGCTGCTCCCCCCGGGTGCGCGCACGGTCCTCGACCTCGGCGCGGGCACCGGCAAGCTGACGGCGCGACTCGTCGAGCGGGGCCTCGACGTGACCGCGGTCGATCCCATCCCCGAGATGCTCGAGGTGCTGAAGGGCTCGCTGCCCGGCACCCCCGCGCTGCTCGGGACGGCGGAGGAGATCCCGCTGCCCGACGACAGCGTCGACTCGGTGCTGGTGGCTCAGGCGTGGCACTGGTTCGACCCGCAGCGGGCTATCAGCGAGGTGGCCCGCGTGCTGCGACCGGGCGGCCGGCTGGGCCTGGTGTGGAACAACCGCGACGAACGCCTCGGCTGGGTCAAGGATCTGGGCCGCATCATCGGCCACGAGGTCGATCCGTTCACCCAGACGGTCACGCTGCCCCAGCCGTTCGCGGACTTGGAGCGGCATCAGGTGGAGTGGACGAGTTACGTGACGCCGCAGGCACTCATCGACCTGGTGGCGTCCCGCAGCTACTGCATCACCTCGCCCGACGAGGTGCGCACCCGGACCCTGGAGCGGGTGCGGGAACTGCTCGGCACCCATCCGGCGCTGGTGAACACGTCCGGGCTGGCGCTCCCCTACGTCACGGTGTGCGTGCGGGCGACGCTGAGCTGAGTCCGGGGCTAGCTGGTGCCCAATGGGTCGATGGTCCACGCGATGTAGAGCATCGCCGCGCTCACGGATGCGGTGGTGGCGAAGTCGATGGTCCGCGACCGGATCACCAGCAGACCCGCACGGTCCTCGGAGAGGGCGAGTCGCATCGCTGCGGCGACGCCCACGCCGATCGCCAGCACCAGGGCGCCGCGTCGCCAGTAGCCCGCCACTACGAGGACGAAGGCCACGACGAAGAGCAGGCCGACCGTCAGGATCGGCCACTGTCCGGCGAACACCTTGCGGGCGAACTCCTTGGCGGTCAACGCACTTTCGCCTCGTCGGCTTCCACGACGTTGGTGAGCAGGAACGCCCGCGTCAGCGGTCCGACGCCGCCCGGATTCGGCGAGACGTGCCCGGCGACGTCCCACACGTCGGGCGCCACGTCGCCGACGAGCTTGCCGGCGTCGTCGCGGCTCACCCCGACGTCGATGACCGCCGCGCCGCGCTTCACCATCTCCGCGGTGACCATGTGCGGCACGCCCGCGGCCGCGAT
Organism: Mycobacterium sp. PTI7; assembly: GCF_056679845.1. NCBI lineage: Bacteria > Bacillati > Actinomycetota > Actinomycetes > Mycobacteriales > Mycobacteriaceae > Mycobacterium > Mycobacterium sp. PTI7. The sequence goes on along the minus strand of NZ_CM155252.1, from coordinate 267,615 downwards.
GACGATGTCCGCCTCGAGGGTCAGCTGCGGCAGGTGCCGGGTCGCCGTGTGGCACAGCGTGACCGTCGCGTTCTCCGACCGGCGGGTCAGCAGCAGGCCCATCGGCCGCCCGACCGTCACGCCGCGCCCGATGACCACCACGTGGGCGCCGGCGATCTCCACCTCGTAGCGGCGCAGCAGGTGCACGATGCCGCGCGGCGTGCAGGGCAGCGCGGCGGGCTCGTTGAGCACCAGCCGGCCCAGGTTGGTCGGATGCAGGCCGTCGGCGTCCTTGGCGGGGTCGATGCGCTCGAGCGCCGCGTTCTCGTCGAGGTGCTTGGGCAGCGGCAGTTGGACGATGTAGCCCGTGCACTCCGGGTTGGCGTTCAGCTCGTCGATGGTCTCCTCGAGCGTCGCCTGGCTGATGTCGGCGGGCAGGTCCCGGCGGATCGAGGTGATGCCGACCTTTGCGCAGTCGGCGTGCTTGCCCCGCACGTAGGCGTGCGATCCGGGGTCGTCGCCGACCAGGACCGTGCCGAGACCGGGGGTACGGCCCGCCTCGATGAGGGCCGCGACCCTCGTCTTCAGATCCTCGAAGATCTCGTCGCGCGTGGCCTTGCCGTCCAGAGTGATCGCTCCCACCCGGTCATTGTGGCAGGCTCCGGTGAATGAACACTCAGCCCAATGTGTTCACCGATGTCTTCAGCCCGGCTCGGCTGGGTCCGGTGACGCTGCGCAACCGCATCATCAAGGCCGCGACGTTCGAGGCGTCGACCCCGGACGCGCTGGTCACCGACGATCTCGTGAACTACCACCGGCTGCCTGCGGCGGGCGGCGTGGGCATGACGACCGTCGCCTACTGCGCGGTGGCGCCGGGCGGCCGCACCGACGGCTGGCAGATCTGGATGCGCCCCGAGGCCGTGCCGGGACTGCGCTGGCTGACGGAGGCCGTGCACGCCGAGGGCGCCGCCATCAGTGCGCAGATCGGCCACGCCGGGCCGGTCGCGAACGCCCGCACCAACAAGGCTCCCGCACTCGCGCCGGTGCGGTTCTTCAACCCGCTGTCGATGCGGTTCGCCAGGAAGGCCACCCGCGAGGACATCGCCGAGGTGACGCGGGCGCACGCCAACGCGGCGCGGCTGGCCGTCGACTCCGGCTTCGACGCCGTCGAGGTGCACCTGGGCCACAACTACCTCGCCAGCTCCTTCCTCAGCCCCCTGCTCAACCGCCGCAAGGACGAGTTCGGCGGGTCGCTGGAGAACCGCGCCAAGGTGGCGCGCGGCGTGGTGCGCGCCGTCCGCGACGCGGTGGGCGATCAGATCGCCGTGACGGCGAAGCTCAACATGACCGACGGTGTGCGCGCCGGCATCCCGATGGACGAGTCACTGCAGACCGCCAGGTGGCTGCAGGAGGACGGCGGCCTCGACGCCCTGGAACTCACCGCGGGCAGCTCGCTGGTGAACCCGCTATACCTGTTCCACGGCGACGCCCCCATCAAGGAGTTCGCCGGTGCGTTCAAGCCGCCGCTGAGCTGGGGCATCCGGATGACCGGCAAGAAGTTCTTCCGCGAGTACCCCTACCGCGAGGCGTTCCTGCTGGACAAGGCCCGCCGCTTCCGCGCCGAACTCACGATGCCGCTGATCCTGCTGGGCGGCATCACCAACCGCGAGACCATGGACCTGGCCATGGCGGAGGGGTTCGAGTTCGTCGCGATGGGACGCGCGCTGCTGGCCGAACCCGACCTGATCAACCGGATCAGGGACGACGGCGACGCGAAGTCGGTCCGCTCGGCGTGCACCCACTGCAACAAGTGCATGGCCACCATCTACAGCCACACCCACTGCGTCGTGACGGGAATGCCGGGCTAGCCGCCGCCCGACGTCTTCGAGATCGGTGCGACCTCCGGCGGGCGCAGATCCTCGAACTGCAGCATCGGCTCGTCCCGGATGACCCGCAGACCCGACGTGAGCAGGAGCTTCGTCGACGACACCGTGTAGGCGACGCCGTCCCCGCGAATCCCGAAGCAGCCGTTGGCCAACGGCGTCGCGGGGAGTCGCAGCGGAGCGCGGTCGCGTAGCCGCACGCCGCGGTACTCGAACCGGCCGCGCGGATCGGAGCACATGGCGACCAGCGACAGCGGCGTGCGCCCCACGGCCACGGGCTTCCAGGGGGCGTCGCACCGCGCCGTCGTGCCGACGAAGCCGCGGGCGTCGGTCGGTAGGTCGCCCGTCGCCGCCACGGCCGAGGGCAAAGCCGCACCCGTAGCCACGGCACCGGTCACCGCAGCGCCGGCGAGGAGCACCGCAATCATGGAGCGACCTGCGGCGCGGAGGCGTCCCGCCTGCGAGTTCTTGGCTGCCATGCCGACAACGACACCACGTCTGCGCAGCGCAGCGGCGGTAATCGCCCGTACCTCGACCGAATCGTCACCCGGTTGCAATCAACGCCGTGCGCAACCACGACCGGCTGGCGTTAAAAGCTCTTGCCCGCGTTTGCCGCGCTACGGGCTCAGGCCGGACCCCCACGTAACGGTACGGCCGCCATCGGGTCGCGGACCGGCCGGAGCGGACGGCCCTACCGTTAGAGTCGGTTCCGATGACGCGACCAGTACCGCCCGCTCTTACCGTTCGATACGACGGGTCGGCCCGGACCTTCGCGGCTGGCAACGACGTGGTGATCGGCCGAGACCTCCGGGCCGACATACGCATCGCCCACCCGTTGACGTCACGGGCCCACCTCATCCTCCGGTTCGACCAGGGCCGGTGGCTCGCGATCGACAACGGCTCCCTCAACGGGATGTACGTCAACGGTCAGCGCGTCCCCGTCGTCGACATCACCGACGGGCTGAACGTCAACATCGGCAACCCCGACGGACCGCGGCTGTCCTTCGACGTCGGCAGGCACCAGGGTGCGGTCGGCTCGCCGCCGCCCACCGCCGCGGTGCCCGTCGCCGGGCGCCCGAGCGCGTCCTGGCAGACGCAGCCCCCCGGAACCATGCCGCCGGGGATGCCCCCGCGCCAGCCGTTCCCGTCCGGCCAGCAGCCGCGCTACCCGTCGGGCCCCACCGGCGCACCTCCGGCCAGCGGCAGGCAGGCCTACCCGAGCGGGCCGCAGACCGGCCACCCCGGTGCACCGCAGGGCTACCCCAGCGCGCAGCAGCGGTACGCGCCACCACCTCCGTCGCAGCCCATCTCGGCACCGTCCGCGGAGCCGGTCACGCGGCTCGGTCCGACCGCCGCGCCGCGGCAGAGCGAGGGCAACCTCGCGACCAGCATGATGAAGATCCTGCGGCCCGGACGCGCCCCCGAAGCGCCCACGGGCGCGGTGAAGATCGGTCGCGCGACCGACAACGACATCGTCATCCCCGACGTGCTGGCCGGGCGCCACCACGCCAGCCTGGTGCTCACGCCCGCCGGCACCGAGATCGTCGACAACCGCAGCATCAACGGCACGTTCGTCAACGGCACCCGGGTCGACGCGGCACTGCTGCGCGACGGTGACGTGGTCACGATCGGCAACGTCGACCTGGTGTTCTCCGGCGGCAGCCTCGCCCGCCGCACCCAGACCGAGGCCTCCGCCACCAAGACCGGCGGCCTCGAGGTCAACGGCGTCACGTGGACCATCGAGGGCAACAAGACGCTGCTGAACAACATCTCGCTGGCCGCGCGCACGGGCACGCTGACCGCGGTGATCGGCCCGTCCGGCGCCGGCAAGTCGACGTTCGCGAAGCTCGTCGCCGGCTACACCCACCCGACCAGCGGCACCGTGACCTTCGAGGGCCACGACATCCACTCCGAGTACGCCTCGCTCCGGTCCCGAATCGGCATGGTCCCCCAGGACGACGTGGTGCACGGCCAGCTGACGGTGAAGCAGGCCCTGATGTACGCCGCGGAACTCCGCCTGCCCCCGGACACGACCAAGGAAGACCGCGAGCACGTGGTCATGCAGGTCCTCGAGGAACTCGAGATGACCAAGCACCTCGAGACCCGCGTCGACAAGCTCTCCGGCGGCCAGCGCAAGCGCGCGTCCGTGGCGCTGGAACTCCTGACCGGCCCGTCGCTGCTGATCCTCGACGAGCCGACCTCCGGTCTGGATCCCGCCCTCGACCGCCAGGTCATGACGATGCTGCGTCAGCTCGCCGACGCGGGCCGCGTGGTGCTGGTGGTCACGCACTCTCTGACCTACCTCGACGTGTGCGACCAGGTGCTGCTGCTCGCCCCGGGCGGCAAGACGGCGTTCTGCGGGCCACCCGACCAGATCGGCGCCCAGCTGGGCACCACCAACTGGGCCGACATCTTCAGCACGGTCGCCGGCGATCCGGACGCCGCCAGCAGGCGCTACCTCGAGATCAACGGTCCGCCACCGCCCGCGCCACCGGCGGAGGAACCCGCCGACCTCGGCAGCCCCGCCGCCACCAGCGTGATCCGTCAGTTCTCGACGATCGGTCGACGGCAGATGCGGCTCATCGTCTCCGACCGCGGGTACTTCATCTTCCTGGCGGTGCTCCCGTTCATCATGGGCGTGTTGTCCCTGTCGGTGCCCGGTAGCACCGGCTTCGGTCAGCCGTCCCCGGTCGGCGACGCGCCCAACCAGCCGGGCCAGGTGCTGGTGCTGCTCAACGTGGGCGCGATCTTCATGGGCACGGCGCTGACCGTTCGCGATCTGATCGGCGAGCGTGCGATCTTCCTGCGCGAGCAGGCGGTAGGCCTGTCCACGTCGGCCTACCTGCTGGCGAAGGTCTGCATCTACTCGGTGTTCGCGATCGTGCAGTCCGGCATCGTCACCGGGATCACGCTGATCGGCGTCGGGCTCCCCCAGAACGGCGCCGTCGTCCTCGGCAGCAGTGAGACCGCGGCCGCGATCGAGCTGTTCTTCGGCATGGCCGCCACCACCATCTGCGCGGCGACGGTCGGCCTCGCGCTGTCGGCGCTGGCGAAGACCAGCGATCAGATCATGCCGCTGCTCGTCGTGGCGGTCATGTCGCAGCTGGTGTTCTCGGGCGGCCTGATCCCGGTCACCGGACGGGCCCCGCTCGACCAGATGTCGTGGGTGACACCGGCGCGCTGGGGTTTCGCGGCGACGGCGTCGACCGTCGGCGTCACCGACATGGTGAAGCCGCCGATCATGCCCGACGACTCGCACTGGAAGCACGAGTCGGGCGCCTGGATCCTCGACATGGCGATGCTGGGCGCGCTGTCGGTCTTCTACCTGTGCTTCGTGCGGTTCAAGATCCGGCTCAAGTCCGGCTAGCCCGTCGGCGGTGTCAGTCGCCGATGACCAGGGCGTGCGCCACGGCGTAGGCGATCGCCTGGTCGACGTCGACCTTGGCCCCGCGGATCCGGGCCGTCGTCCAGAACGTCGCATCGACGCGGGCGCCGCGCAGGTCGGCCTCGTCGAACTTCGCGTCCTGCGTACGCGCTCCGGTGAGGTCGGCGCGGCGCAGCACCGCCTTGCGCAGGTCGGCGCCCACCAGGCTGGCCTCGCGCAGCCGGCAGTCGCTGAGGTCCACCTTCTGCAGATCGCACCCGCCGAGGACCGTCAGCGTCAGGTCCACCTCGACGAGCGTGATCGGGCGGAACCGGCAGTCGGTGAAGACCGAGCCGAGCAGCGAGCACTGGCGGAAGACGCCGTGCAGCAGCGACGCCCGGCGGAAGTCGCAGTTGCGGAACGCCGAACCGAGGTGCTCGGACTCGGTGAGGTCGACGCCGCTGAACGTGCAGTCGGTGAAGACGACGCGTTCGGTGCGGATCCGGCTCAGGTCCTCGCCGCGGAAGTCGTGCCCGACGAACTCGCGGTCCACCCACGTCTCGTCGGCGTAGGACTCCGGCACGTCAGCGGGACGGCGAGCCGAGGCTCGCCAGCGAGTACTCGGTGATCGCGATCAGCGCGGCCCGCGCCGACTGCCGGTCGCGCGCGTCGACGCCGAGGACGGGGATGTGGTCGGGAAGCGCCAGCGCCGCACGCACGGCCTCCTCGGGATGCCGAGGGGCGCCGTCGAACTGGTTGACGGCGACCAGGAACGGCAGGTTGCGCGCCTCGAAGAAGTCGACGGCGGCGAAGCTGTCCTGCAGGCGGCGGACGTCGACGAGGATGATCGCTCCGATCGCGCCGCGGACCAGGTCGTCCCACATGAACCAGAAGCGCCGCTGACCGGGCGTGCCGAACAGGTAGAGGACGAGGTCGTCGGCGAGGGTGATCCGACCGAAGTCCATCGCGACGGTGGTGGTGCTCTTGTCGGGCGTGCCGTCCAGCCCGTCGACACCCGACGAGGCGGTGGTGACGATGGCCTCGGTGCGCAGCGGCATGATCTCCGAGACGGCCCCGACGAAGGTCGTCTTCCCGGCACCGAAGCCGCCAGAGATGACGATCTTGGTGGCGGCTGAGCGCTCAGAGTGCCCGTAGGCCACGCAACGTCCTCCCCAGGAGTTCTCGGCGTTCGTCCGCGGTCGCCGTGTCCGACAGCGTCGCGTGCACCCGAAGATACCCCTGCAGCACGAGATCGGAGATCAGCACGCGCGCGACACCGAGCGGAATCGCCAGATGCGCCGCGATCTCCGCGACCGACGGCCCGTCGGCGGCCAACCGGAGGATCCGGGCGCTGACGTCGGTGGCGGGCCAGCGCGGCGCGGGGCCGGCGTCGACGGTCCGGACGGGCGCCTCGAGCGGCAGGTCGACGTGGGCGCTGGTGCGCCCCGCGGTCAGGATGTACGGCCGGACGAGACTGGCCTCAGGCTGCCGTTCGCCGGACTCCCACCCCTCGCGACGACGGTCCATGCCGGCTCACGAACGACGAGCGGAGCGGCGGGCCGACTGGATGACCGTCCCGACCCGCTCGACGAGGATCGCCATCTCGTAGCCGATCTGCCCGATGTCGCAGGAGCGAGTGGCGAGCGTCGCGAGATGCGATCCGTCGCCGACCCGCATCAGCAGCAGGTAGCCGTTCTCCATCTCGACCACGGACTGCAGCACGTACCCGCCCTCGAACAGTTGCGCCGCACCCGCGGACAGGCTCGCCAGACCCGATGACACCGCGGCCAACTGGTCGGCGCGCTCGGTCGGCATGTGCGCGCTGGACGCCATGAGCAGGCCGTCGGCCGAGACCAGGATGGCGTGCGAGACGCCGGACACCTCGTCGGCGAAGCGGGCCACCAACCAGTCGAGTGAGTCGCGCTGGGTGGAACGGGTCATTCGCGGTCTGTCTCCCTGCTCTCGCGGGCGTGGGCCCGTCCGGCGTGCACACCACCGAAGTGGTTGCTGATGCTGGCACGGACGGCTTCGGGGTCACGGGCCGGTTGCGGATGGTCGGCCGGGTGGTCGGCACCGTTGACGAATCCGTTGGCGTGCCTGCCGTTGTGCTCGTCGTCGCCCTCGGCGGCGCCGGGGACCAGTCGGACGCCGGGCTGCCGGACCGGCAGTCCCTCGGCGGTGTGTTCGGCGACCGGCGCCTGCTCGGCGGCCTCGGCGGCGGACCAGCCCTTGTCCCACACCGTCGCCCAGTCCAGGTCGGTGCTCTGCGCCAAATCGTTGGGATCGTCGATGAGCCACTCGGAGAGCATCTTCGAGAAGATGCTGCCGTCGCCGTCGTCGTCGGGCTGCTCGGTTGCTGCCGGCATGGGCGGCTCGGTGGGCCGAACCGGGGGGTCCGCATAGCGGTCCTCGGCCTGCGCGCGCGAGGCGAAGAACGCCGACGTGTCGGTCGGCGCCTGACGCGGTGGCGCGGCCGCGGGCTCGTCGGGCCAGTCGTCGTCGGCCCACTCGTCCCGGGGCTCGGGAGTGCGTGTCAGTTCGGTGAACTGGGGCGGACCGGTCGGGATGTCGGAGATACCGCTCGCTCCGGGGTTGCGCTGCGGCAGGAACGACACCGGCACCTCGGCGGGCCGGGACTCGGGCACCGGCGGCGTGTGATCGGGATAGTCGGAGAAGTCGTCGGTGAACTGGCTGAACTCGTCCTCGACCGGCTCGTCCCGGACCACCGCAGGAGGAGGCGCAGGCGCGGCCTGGACCGGGATGTCCTCGGTCACCGAGCCGTCGCCTGGCGGTTCCGCCACGACGGGGACGCCGCCGCGCAGGAGCAGCTCGGCGGGGACGTACACCCCGGCCGTCGTGCCCGAACCCTGGTCGCCCGCAACGGTGCTGCGCAGCCGCACCACCAGACCGTGCTGGGCGGCGAGCCGGCCGACCACGAACAGTCCCATGTGGCGTGCGGTGTACGGGTTGACCTCGCCGCCGGACTGCAGGCGGGTGTTGGCGACGCGCAGGTCCGCCTCGGCCATGCCGAGGCCGTCGTCGGCGATCTCGACGACCAGTCCGCCGTTGCCCGTGTGCACCGCCGACACCCGCACCTCGGACTGCGGCGGCGAGTAGCGCAGCGCGTTGTCGAGCAGCTCGGCGAGCAGGTGGACCAGGTCACCGGCGACGGCACCGGCGACCTCGCTCTCCGGGACCTCCGCGGTGACGACCCGGGTGTAGTCCTCTACCTCCGACGCGGCGGCGCCGACGAGCGCGGCGACGGGTACCGGTTCGGCCTGCTCGCGCGGGACCTGGGCGCCCGAGAGCACCAGCAGGTTGGCGCCGTTGCGGCGCATCCGTGCGGCGAGGTGGTCGAGGCGGAACAGGCTCTCGAGGCGCTCGGGGTCGTCCTCGTTGCGTTCGAGGCGGTCGATGAGCGACAGCTGCTGGTCGACCAGGGACCGGCTGCGGCGCGACAGCGTCTCGAACATGTCGCCGATCTGGACCTGCAGCCGCGACTGCTCACCGGCCAGCAGCAGCGTCTGCTCGTGCAGTTCGTCGACGGCGTGCGCGACCTGCCCGATCTCCTCGGTGGTGTACACCGGCAGCGGCCTGAGGGCGCCGGGGTCCTGGCCCGCACGCACGCGTTCCAGTTCGCGGACCAGGTCCTCGTGGGCGACCTTCAGGGCGCCGTCACGCAGCCGGCGCAGCGGCAGCACCAGCGTGCGCGCCACCAAAGCGACCAGTAGCAGCGCGATCATCATCGCGACGCCGACGATCACGGAGTCCCGGATGGCCGCGCTGCGCTGCGTGGCGGCCTGATCGTCGACGGCCGTGGTGACCTCGGAGGTCGACCGGTCGATCACCTGCAGCGCGATCTGATTGGTCGCGTCGATCGACTGGGTGATCTCGGGGTTGTTGACCAGCGGCACCGCGGGATCGGACATCAGCGCCATCCGCCGGACCATCTCGTCCTGCAGGCGCTGCGCATCCGACGATCCGACGCCGAGCACCTGGACCATGCCGAACAGCGTCGACGGCTCCGTGCCCGCGAGCGTGATCATCGACGTCCGCAGTTCGGGATCGGGGATCTCGCCGCCGAGGTTGACCAGCAGCTGCTGCATCATCATCTGGCCGCGTGCGCCCATCGCCCGGGACAGCCCGAGCGTCTCGGCGCGGATCCGTTCGTCGTCCACGCGGACCGACCCGTTCACCGCGTCCTCGGCGGTCAGCAGGATGGGCGCGTAGGTGGTGACGCGGTCGCGGAGGCCGATGCTGTTGGCCGTGACCTGATCGAGCAGCGCCTGCCCACCGTCGAGCAGCGAGTCGACGCCCGTCGCGACGTCCGGCACGACGTCGGTGGCGTCGAGCTGACGCCGCAGGTTCTGCTTGCCGGCGTCGAACGCACTGAGCGCGGACTGCGCGTCGCCACCGGTCGAATTGGCGAGCAGGGCCGCCTCGAGCGTGCCCATGTAGTCGACGATCGCGGGCACCATGTCGGCGCGGTCGGCGGCCAGGCGGAGGCCGTTCGCCTCGCTCCACCCGGAGTGGATGCGCAGGCCGCCGAAGACGCCGGCGAGGACCAGCGGCACCAGGACGATCGCGAAGACCTTCCATCCAACGGGCCAGTTGCCGACCGAATACCGGGACGGTCGCTTGGCCGGCTGCGCGAGGTTGTTCTCGAATTCCGCTGCTGCGCTCGACTGCGGCTGCCGGCCGAACGCCGTCATCGCGGACCGGTCGTCGAGCCGGCCGGTCGGCCGTGTGATCGCATGTCGCTCATAGGACTTCCTGCAGCTCTTCGCCCTCGAATGGGGCAGGCGTGATCCGCCCGGCAATGCCTGTGAGTATGACAGCGATGCGCAGGTGAATCCACAATTCCTGGTCAACGGACGCAGTCGTGACCCGGCCGTTGTCAGTTCGTGTGCTATGTGAGCAGGTGTCGTTGCGCAGTCGAGACAACCCCCGTTCGCGTCGCTCGTCGCGCCGATGGATCATCACCGAATGTTCCGCGTGCTGTTCTACTCACCGCGCATTGCGCCCAACACCGGCAATGCCATCCGCATGGTCGCCGCCACCGGGTGCGAACTGCATCTCGTCGAACCGCTCGGCTTCGACCTGTCCGAGCCGAAACTGCGGCGGGCCGGGCTGGACTACCACGACCTCGCGTCGGTGACCGTGCACGCCGACCTCGACGCCGCGTGGGGGCTACTGATGCCGGCGCGGGTGTTCGCGTTCACCGCGCACGCGACGACGTCGTTCGCCGACGTGCGGTACCAACCCGGCGACGTCCTGATGTTCGGGCCGGAACCCACGGGACTCGAGCCGGAGACGCTGGCCGACCCGCACGTCACCGAGCGCGTCCGCATCCCGATGCTGGACGGCCGACGGTCGCTGAACCTGTCCAACGCCGCGGCCGTCGCCGCCTACGAGGCGTGGCGCCAGCAGGGGTTCACCGGCGCGGTGTGACTACCAGGTGTCCCAGTGGCTGAGCTGCTCGGCGGGCAGGCGCTTGGCCTTCTTGAAGTCGGTGCCCTTGGTGTAGGCGACCGGGAACAGCCCGCCCTGGGCGTACTCGTCGAACGGGATGCCCAGCAGGTCGGCGACCTTCTTCTCGCCGTCGCCGACGAGGTGCAGTGACGTCCACGCCGAGCCGAGTCCGCGCGACCGCAGCGCCAGCATGAAGCTCCACGCCGCGGGCATCAGCGAGCCCCAGAATCCGGCACTCGCGCCGGCGGGCGCGCCGTCCGGGCGGCCCTGCAGGCACGGGATCATCAGGACCGGCACCTCGTGCAGGTGGTCGCTGAGGTACTTCGCGGAGTCGATCACCAGCGGCGTGCGCTCGTCGCGGCTGTCGCCGTACTCGGGCTTGGGTGCGGCGAGGTAGGGATTCGCGGCGGTCCGGTAGACCTCGGCGATCGCCTGCTTCTTCTCGGGGTCCTCGACGAACATCCACTGCCAGCCCTGCGAGTTCGATCCGGTGGGCGCCTGCAGCGCGAGGTCGAGGCACTCGAGGAGCACCTCGCGCGGCACCGGCTTCTCCAGATCCAGACGCTTGCGCACCGAGCGGGTGGTGGTCAGGAGTTCGTCGAGGGTGAGGTCCAGGGGCTGCGAGGTCATGTTTCGGAGACTACCGACGAGCGCGGAGTGGCTGATCAGGTGTGGAGCTACTGGAAGTCGCGGGACCTCGAGATCACGCGCAGGTCGACGGGCCGCAACTGGTCGGCGACCACGGTGACCGCCCCGGTCGCGTTCTGCACGATGCCGCGGATGATCAGCGCCGACGCCGTCTGCGCCAACCGGCGTTGCCGGGCCCACACGCCCCGCGAGCACACCACGTTGACCATGCCGGTCTCGTCCTCGAGGTTGAGGAACGTCACGCCCTGGGCGGTCGCCGGGCGCTGCCGGTGCGTCACCGCGCCCGCCACCAGCACCCGGGTGCCGTCGGGCACCGACAGCAGGCGGTCGGCCTGGACGACGCCCAGCTCCCCCAGCCGCTCCCGCAGGAACTGCACGGGGTGGCTGTCGGGCGAGACGCCGGTGGCCCACACGTCGGCCGCCGTGAGTTCGAGGTGCGTCATGCCGGGCAGCGACGGCACGTGCGACGACGACCCGACGCCGGGCAACCGGTCCGGCCGCTGACTGGCCGCCGCGCCCGCCGCCCACAGCGCCTCGCGGCGATCGACGCCGAAGCACCCCAGCGCCCCCGCGGTCGCCAGCGCCTCGGTCTGCGGGACGGACAGCTGCACCCGGTTGGTCAGATCCACCAGGGAGGTGAACGGGCCGTTGGCATCTCGGTCGTCGACGATCTGCTCGGCCAGCTCGGTACCGATGTGCCGGACGCTGCCCAACCCCATCCGCACCTCGAGGCCGGCGTTCTCCAGCGTCGGGTGCGCGAGGCTGGCGTTGACGTCGGGACCGTGGACCAGGACGCCGTGCCGTCGGGCGTCGGCCACCAGCGACTGCGGCGAGTAGAAACCCATCGGTTGCGCCCGCAGCAGGGCGGCGCAGAACACCGCCGGGTGGTGCAGCTTGAACCACGACGAGTAGAACACCAGCGAGGCGAAGCTCAGCGAATGACTCTCGGGGAAGCCGAAGTTGGCGAACGCCTCCAGCTTCTCGTAGATCCGGTCGGCCACCGGACCGGTGATGCCGTGCTTGGTGCGCATGCCGTCGTAGAACCGGTCGCGCAGCCGGCGCATCTTCTCGGTGGACCGTTTGGACCCCATCGCCCGGCGCAGCTGGTCGGCCTCGGAGCCGGAGAATCCCGCGCAGTCGACCGCCAGTTGCATGAGTTGCTCCTGGAACAGCGGCACGCCCAGCGTCTTGTGCAGCGCGGGTTCCATCGACGGGTGGTCGTAGGTGACCTCCTCTTCGCCGTTGCGCCGCTTGATGTACGGGTGCACCGACCCGCCCTGGATGGGGCCAGGCCGGATCAGCGCGACCTCGACCACCAGGTCGTAGAACAGCCGCGGCTTCAGCCTGGGCAGGGTGGCCATCTGCGCGCGGGACTCGACCTGGAACACGCCCACCGAATCGGCCCGCTGCAGCATCTCGTAGACGGCCGGCTCGGAGAGATCCAGCTGGGACAGGTCGACCTCGATGCCCTTGTGCTCGGCGACCAGGTCGATGCAGTAGTGCAGCGCCGACAGCATGCCGAGGCCAAGCATGTCGAACTTCACCAAACCGATTGCGGCACAGTCGTCCTTGTCCCACTGCAGGACGCTGCGGTTCGCCATCCGGGCCCACTCCACCGGGCACACGTCGGCGATCGGCCGGTCGCAGATCACCATGCCGCCGGAGTGGATGCCCATGTGCCGCGGCAGGTTCTTCACCTGCAGCGCCAGGTCGATCACCGACTCCGGGATGTCCTCGACGTCGGGCGAATCGGGCAGCCCGTTCCACCGGCTGATGTGCTTGCTCCACGCGTCCTGCTGGCCCTGGGAGTAGCCGAGCGCGCGGGCCATGTCGCGCACCGCGCTGCGGCCGCGGTAGGTGATGACGTTGGCCACCTGCGCGGCGTAGTCGCGGCCGTAGCGGTCGTAGACGTACTGGATGGCCTGCTCCCGCAGATCCGACTCGATGTCGATGTCGATGTCCGGCGGCCCGTCGCGCGCCGGCGACAGGAACCGTTCGAACAGCAGGCCGTTGGCCACCGGGTCGACGTTGGTGACGCCCAGGGCGTAACAGACCGCCGAGTTGGCCGCCGACCCCCGGCCCTGGCAGAGGATGCCGTTGTTCCGGCAGAACCGGGTGATGTCGTCGACCACCAGGAAGTAGCCCGGAAAGTTCAGCCGCGCGATCACCTTCAGCTCGTGTTCGATCTGCGCGTAGGCCTGGGGTGCACGCTCCCGCGGGCCGTACCGCCGCTCGGCGCCCGTCATGGTCAGCTGCCGCAGCCAGCTGTCCTCGGTGTGTCCCTCGGGCACGTCGAACGGCGGCAGTTGCGGCGCGATCAGCGACAGCCCGAACGAGCACTGCTCGCCCAGATCGGCTGCTGCCGAGACGATCTCGGGACAGTGCGAGAACAACCGGGCCATCTCCTCGCCCGACCGCAGGTGCGCACCGCCCAGCGGCGCCAGCCAGCCGGCTGCCTCGTCCATCGAGTTGCGTGCGCGGATGGCGCCCATCGCCATGGCGAGCCTGCCGCGTGACGGCTCGGCGAAGTGCGCGGCGGTGGTGGCGACGACGTTCACCCCGAAGCGTGGCGCGAGCCCGGCCAGCACGGCGTTCTGCTCGTCGTCGAGCGGATGGCCGTGCCTGGTCAACTCGACGCTGATGCGGTCCGCGCCGAACCTGTCCACCAGGTCGGCCAGCGCCGCGTCGGCGGCGTCGGGACCACCGGTCGACAGCGCCTGCCGGACGTGCCCCTTGCGACATCCGGTGAGGACGTGCCAGTGCCCACCCGCGGCCTCGGACAGCGTGTCGTAGTCGTAGCGCGGCTTGCCCTTCTCACCGCCGGCCAGATGGGCCTTGGCGATCTCCCGCGACAGCCTGCGGTACCCCTCGGGGCCGCGCGCCAGCACCAGCAGGTGCGGGCCGGGCGGGTCGGGATCCTCGGTGCGGGGCACGTTGCCCAGCGACAGCTCCGCGCCGAACACCGTCGACACGTCGAGTTCCTTGGCCGCCTCGGCGAACCGGACCACTCCGTACAGGCCGTCGTGGTCGGTGAGCGCGATCGCACGCAGGTCCAGCCGGGCGGCCTCCTCGACCAGTTCCTCCGGCGTACTGGCACCGTCCAGGAAGCTGTACGCCGAGTGGGCGTGCAGCTCGGCGTATCGGACCGACGAGGTCTGCCGCTTCTCCCCCACCGGCTCGTAGGCGTCACGCTTGCGCGACCAGGCCGGACTGTCGCCACCGTCGCCCGTGGGCTCGGCCATGGGCAGCCCGGCGCGCCGTGGCTTGCTGGTGAGGACGCGGTTCATCTCCGTCCACGTCGACGGCCCGTCGTTCCAACCCACCCCTCGAACCTAGTCGAACATGCGTTCGATCGCTAGGTCGAGTACGTCGCGATCACGACACCGGTGCTCGTCGAGGTGCAGTCGAGCAGCGTCAGCGAGGCGCGTGCCCCGTCACCGAACAGGCGCCGACCCCGGCCCACCGCGATCGGCGCGATCATCAGCACGTACTCGTCGATCAGGTTCGCCGCCGCCAGCGAGGCGATCAGCGCGCCGCTGCCCATGATCACCAGGTTGGCCTCCGAGCGCCGCTTCACGGCGGCGACCTCGGCGGGAACGTCCCCGTGCAGCAGCTCCGAGTTCGGCCAGCGCAGTTCGGTGTCGGCGTGGGCCGAGGCGACGTACTTGCGGGTGCCGTTGAGCGCGTCCTGGAACGGTCCGCCGAGCGCGTTCCAGGACGCGAGCAGATCCTCGTAGGTGCGCCTGCCGAACAGCCACGCGAAGTCGGCCGACATGCGCTCGCCCATCGCCGCGCCGATCGCCGGGTCGGCGAACGGGAGGGCCCAACCGCCGTCGTCGAACCCGTCGCGGGTGTCCTCGTCGGCTCTACCGGGTGCCTGCATCACCCCGTCCAGCGTCACCCAGTTCGTCACCACGACCTTGCCCATGGGGTGAACATATGCGTTCTCGATGAGTTCGTCGACACCCCGGTCCCCCGCGGATAGGCTCGTTTCCAGAGATGCACCGCAGAACGAAACAGTCTGCGGCGCATGTGAATCGCGAACGATTCGCCCGAGGCCCTCCCCGAAACGGGGAGGGCTTCACAATGCCTCCGCCGATGCCGCACACTGGGGTTCCCCAGCGAGAGGCTCCCGATGCCGACCCGTCGCCGCATCCTCGGTGCGCTGGCCGCCCTCATCGTGGCGGCAGGCATGACCACTCCACCGGCATGGGCCGAGCCGACGTGACCATCACGTTCGTCCGCCACGCCGAGTCCGCGGGCAACGCCGGCGGCATCATCGACACGACGGTGCCCGGCCCGACGCTCACCGCGAAGGGCGAGGTGCAGGCCAAGGACGCCGCCGTCGCGTTGGCCGCGACACCGCACGACGGCGTCTACGCCTCGACCATGATCCGCACCCAGCAGACGGCCCAGCCGTACGCCCACGACGTGGGCCGCCAGATCGTCGTCCTGCCCGGGCTCCGCGAGATCGAGGCAGGTGACCTCGAGGGACGGCCCGAGGAGGACGCACTCGCCGGCTACTTTCGGCCGCTGCGACAGTGGCTGGACGGCGACCGGTCGGCCCGCATCCCGGGGTCGATCGACGGCAACGAGTTCGACGCCCGGTTCGACGACGCCGTCGACACCATCTACCGCAGCGGCAACCGGGACCCCGTCGCGTTCTCCCACGGTGGGGCGATCGCGGTGTGGACGATGCTGAACGTGGCCGATCCCCCGCTCGACCTCGTCGAGGCCCAGCCGCTGCCGAACACCGGCCGCGTGGTCGTCCGCGGGAATCCCCGCGACGGCTGGACGCTGCTGGAATGGAACGGCACCCCGGTCGTCCCGCCGCGATGACTTTTCACCGCGCACCCGGTCGATACGACGAGCGACATCCGTGACACTCGAGGAGGCAACCGTGACAGAAGACCTGTTGGCCAAGCCGGCGGTGGTCGACCAGGCGACCTGGCAGTCCGCCCTGGACGACCTGCGCAGCCGGGAGAAGGCCGCCACCCGCGAACTCGACGCCATCGCCGCCCAGCGCAGACGGCTGCCGATGGTGGCGATGCCCGACTACACCCTGATCGGTGCGAACGGTCCGGTGTCGCTGGCCGAGATGTTCGACGGCCGCAGCCAACTGATCGTCTACAACCACATGTGGGCCGACGGCGCCGAGTGGCAGTGCGGCGGCTGCACCGGCTTCACGTCGCAGTTCACCCGGCTCGAGTTCCTCGACTCCTACGACGCCCGCTTCGTCATCGTGACCAACGGGCCGATCGACGAGGCACTCGCCTACCGCGACAAGGTGGGCAACAAGATGGAGTGGTTCTCGTCGTCGGAGAGTTCGTTCGGCGCCGACGTCGGCGCCGGTCCGGGCGAGGGCTTCGCCGTCAACGTGTTCCTGCGTGACGGCGACGACGTCTACCGCACCTGGCACACCAACGGCCGCGGCACCGAGCAGCTCAGCCACACCTTCGCGTTGATCGACCTGTTGCCGTGGGGGCGCCAGGAGGAGTGGCAGGACTCGCCCGAGGGATGGCCGAAGTCGCCGACCTACTCAAAGTGGCTGGACTCCCCCGACGTCGCACGGGCGTACGGCTCCCAGGACCGGAATGGAGCGACCCCGTGAGCGCCGACGAGCGCTGGGCCGTCACCCGAACCATCGCCGCCTCACCGGCGACGATCTTCGCCCTGCTGGCCGATCCGACGCGCCATCAGGACACCGAACCCAATGACTGGGTCCTCGACGCGGTCGACCGCACACCGCTTACCGAGACCGGCCAGATGTTCGCCGTCAACATGTTCATGGACAAGGCCGGCGGCCACTATGTGATGCACAACGTGGTCACCGAATTCGTGCCGGAGCGCACCATTGCCTGGCTGCCCGGCCAGCTCACCGATGCCGGCGAGCACGACCCGGGCGGCTGGGTCTGGCGTTACGACCTCGTGCCCAGCGGCGCGGGAACTGACGTCACGATCACCTACGACTGGAGCGGGACCCCGCAACCGCTGCGCGACGAGATCGGTGGGCTACCACCGTTTCCCGAGTCGTTCCTGGGCCAGTCGCTGGACGCTCTGGAGCGCGCCGTGAGCTGAAAGGGCATCATGGCGACATGAGCGAGCGACTACGCGACACGGTGGCACTGGTGACCGGCGCCAGCAGCGGCATCGGCGAGGCCACCGCGCTGGCCCTGGCCGCCGAGGGTGCGACGGTGGCCCTCGTGGCACGGCGACGCGACCGGCTCGACGACCTCAAGGCCAGGATCGAGACCGTCGGCGGGCGCGCCGTCGCCATCGAGGCGGACGTGTCCGACCGCGAGCAGGCCACCGCGGCAATTGATTCCGTGGTCGATCAGCTCGGCCGACTCGACACCCTGGTCAACAATGCCGGGCTGATGCGCATGGGTCCGGCCGCCGAGGCCAACCCAGCCGACTGGGACCGCATGATCGCGGTCAACGTGTCCGGACTGCTGTACGTCACGCGAGCCGCGCTGCCGCACCTGATCACTGCCGCCGCCGACTCACCGCGCCGGGTCGCCGACGTCGTGAACGTCAGCTCCACCGGCGGCCGCGTCGCGCGGCCGGGCACGGCGGTCTACTCGTTGACGAAGTTCGGGATCGGCGCCTTCTCCGAGTCGATTCGCCAGGAAGTCCTCGCAGACCGGGTGCGAGTGAGCCTCGTCGAACCTGGAACCGTGCAGACCGAGATCACCGACCACCTGCCCGACGCCGACCGCGAGGCGATGGAGCGCCGGACCGAGGGCATGGTGAAACTGCTGCCGATCGACGTCGCCGAGACCGTCGCGTTCATCGTGACCCGCGACCGGCGCGTCGCGGTCAACGAGATCCTGGTGCGGTCGGCCGAACAGACCTGGTGAGTGACCGGGTGTTCCGCGATCGACGGGATGCGGGCCGGGTGCTGGCCGGCGAGCTGCACGCCTACCGCGACGTACCCGGCGTCGTCGTCCTCGGTCTGCCCAGGGGTGGCATCCCGGTCGCGTGGGAAGTGGCTGCCGCGCTGCACGCACCCCTCGACGCGTTCGCCGTTCGCAAGTTGGGCGCCCCCGGACGGCCCGAGTACGCGATGGGTGCGATCGCGAGTGGCGGTCACGTCGTGGTCAACGAGGACGCCCTGAGGGGTCTGCGGATGACCCGCGACGATCTGCGCGACGTCGTCGAGCGGGAGGGCCGCGAACTGGCCCGCCGGGAGAACGTCTACCGCGCCGGGCGGCCACCGGTGGACGTCGCGGGCAGGACCGCGATCGTGGTCGACGACGGTCTCGCCACCGGGGCCAGTACGAGAGCGGCCGTCGTGGCGCTGCGCGCACTGGCGCCCGCCGCGATCGTCGTGGCCGTGCCCGTCGGGCCGCCATCCGCGCGTGCGACGTTCGCGGAGTTGGCCGACGGCTTCGTCTGTGTGACAACGCCCGAGCCGTTCTTCGCCGTCGGCGAGTCCTACGAGGACTTCACGCAAGTCACCGACGACGAGGTGCGGGAACTACTCGGCGGCCCCAACGACTGAGCATCCGGGAGTTGTCGGACCCCCCTGCAATAATGGGGTCATGTCCAGCACGGCAACAGCTTTGGCGCCGCAGGCCACCCCGGCCGAGCGCCTCGACGCGCTGTTCGACCGATTGGCCGAGCTGACCGGACAGCGCAACGCCATCGACGGCCAGATCGTGGACGTCATCGCCGAGATCGACGGCGACGAACTCTGGGGATCCACCGGCGTCCGCTCCATCGCCGCCCTCGTCGCATGGAAGACCGGCGCCGCACCCCGCACCGCCGAGACCTTCGTCGCGGTTGCCCAGCGCGCCGAGGAGTTTCCGCGCTGTGTGGCCGGACTCCGCGAGGGCCGACTGTCTTTGGATCAGGTCGGGGTCATCGCCGAACGCGCCGCCGACGGCTCCGACGACCACTACGTCGACCTCGCCGCCGTCGCCACCGTCACCCAACTCCGCAGCGCCGTCAAACTCGAACCCCGCCCCGACCCCACACCCAAACCCGAATCGCAACGCTCGATCACCAAGACAGTGGGACCCAACGAGGACTACGTCACCTGGAAGATCCGCCTGCCCCGCCTCGACGCCGCTAGATTCGAGGCCGCCCACCAGTCCCACCGCGACGCCCTGATCGCCGGCTGGAAGGCCGACCACGATGCGAACTTCGATGCGGCTCCCCCGTTCCCCGACGGCGTCGACGCCTTCATGTCCCTGATCGAGGCCGGCTGGGACGCCGACGTGGCCCGCCGCCCCCACGGACAGCGCACCACCGTCGTCGTGCACGTCGACGTCGACAAACCCGCCGCCACACTCCATCTGGGCCCGCTCCTGACCGACGACGAACGCCGCTACCTGCTCTGCGACGCCACCTGCGAGGTCTGGTTCGAACGCCAGGGCCGGCCCATCGGTGCCGGACGGACCACCCGCACCATCAACCGCCGGCTGCGCCGCGCCCTCGAGCACCGCGATCAGTGCTGCGCGGTCCCCGGCTGCGGTGCGACCCGCGGTCTGCACGCCCACCACATCGTGCACTGGGAGGACGGCGGCGCCACCGAACTCGACGACCTGATACTGCTCTGTCCGTATCACCACCGGCTGCATCACAGCGGCGGACTCGGCATCACCGGCACCGCCCACCAACTCGTCATCACCGACGCCGACGGCCGCGAACTCAACGGCGCATCGCTGGCCCGACCACCCACCACAGCACCACCGGACGTCCCACCCTGCCCCGGCCCACTCGGCGAACGCGCCCAATGGTGGTGGTACACACCGTTCGAACCACCACCCCCGACCAACGGCTAGACGTACTCGGCGGTGCCGTCGTCGAGGACCACCCGCGAGTTCGATCCGTCGCCTTCGGCCGCCTCCGTGCGGTACACCGCATGTCCGGGCTCGGTGCGCCACACCGACGTCGTCAGCGTCTCGCCCGGGAACACCGGCGAGGTGAACCGCGCACCGACGGCACGGATCTTGGTCGCGTCGCCCCCGCCGAGTTCGGCGACCAGGACGCGGCCCGCGACGCCATAGGTGCAGAGCCCGTGCAGGATCGGGCGCGGGAAGCCTGCGAGGTTCTGCGCGAACCAGGGGTCGCTGTGCAGCGGATTGCGATCGCCGGACAACCGGTAGATCAGCGGCTGATCCTCCGTGGTGGGCAGCGCCACCGTCGCGTCGGGTTCGCGATCGGGAAACGCGGGCGCCGGCGCACGCTCACCGGGCTGACCGCCGAAGCCACCCTCACCGCGAATCACCGCCGTGGACACCGTCTCTGCGACCACCTCACCGGTCTCCGGGTCGGTGCCGACACCCTTGAACACCAGGATGGCGTTCTTGCCCTCGCCCTTGTCCTGGATGTCCACCACCTCGGAGTGCACGTTCAGCTTTCCGGCAGGCGGCAACGGCGCGTGCAGGCGGATCTGCTGGCTGCCGTGCAGCAGCATGCCGAAGTTGAACGAGCCGACCTCGCCGACCGCACCCCACGCCGGGCAGGCGATCACGGCGTAGGTGGGCAGCACCTGCTGGGGGATGTCGTGGCTGTTCTCGGTGGTGAAGGCGAGGTCGTTGACGCCCGCCCCGACGCCGAGCGCGTAAAGCAGCGTCTCGCGGTCGGTCCACTCGTACGGTTGCGGCTCGGTCGTGGCTCCGATGGCGTCGGGATTGATCGGCATGGCGGTCTCCTGAGTGAACGACGGGGTCGGGACGGAAGTCGTGTCGGACGATAGCCGGTTGACGTATGCCGGGGGGAGGGTGACCATGACTCGCATGCGCTATGTCGTTACCGGCGGTACCGGGTTCATCGGACGCCGCGTCGTCTCCCAGATCCTGTCGCGATCCACGCCCGACGACGGCCCGGTCGAGGTGTTCGTGCTGGTGCGTCGGGGCTCGCTGTCCCGCTTCGAACGCCTGGCCCAGCAGTGGGGCGAGCGCGCCACGCCGCTGGTGGGCGACCTGACCGCCCCCGACCTCGGCCTGGACGAGCAGACGATCGCCGACCTCGGCGACGTCGACCACGTGGTGCACTGCGCGGCGGTCTACGACATCACCGCCGACGATGCCGCGCAACGGGCCGCCAACGTCGACGGCACCCGCGCCGTGGTGGGCCTCGCCCGCCGCCTCGACGCGACGCTGCACCACGTGTCGTCGGTCGCGGTCGCGGGCACCTTCCCCGGCGTCTACACCGAGGAGGACTTCGACGTCGCCCAGGACCTGCCGACGCCGTACCACCAGACGAAGTTCGAGGCCGAGATGCTGGTGCGCTCGACGCCCGGGCTGCGCTTCCGGGTGTACCGGCCCGCGGTCGTGGTCGGGGACTCCCGCACCGGCGAGATGGACAAGGTCGACGGGCCGTACTACTTCTTCCCGATCCTCAACCGGCTCGCCAAGCTGCCGTCGCTGACGCCGATCGCGCTGCCGGACGCCGGGCGCACCAACGTCGTCCCGGTGGACTACGTGGTCGACGCCATGGTGCACCTGATGCACGTGAGCGGCCGGGACGGACAGACGTTCCACCTGACCGCGCCGACGTCGACGGGACTGCGCGGAATCTACCGCGGGGTCGCCAAGGCCGCGGGACTGCCACCGCTGCGCGCCACCCTGCCGCGCAGTGCCGCCACGCCGTTCATCAAGGCCACCGGCCGAGTGAAGGTGCTGCGCAACATGGTCGCCACCCAGTTGGGCATCCCGGCCGAGATCCTCGACGTCGTGGACCTCGCACCGGAGTTCACTGCCGAGAACACCGCGGACGCATTGCGCGGCACCGGCATCGAGGTCCCCGCGTTCGCGACCTATGCCCCGCGGCTGTGGCGGTACTGGGCCGAGCACCTCGACCCCGACCGGGCCCGCCGCGACGATCCGGCCGGCCCACTGGTCGGCAGGCACGTCGTGATCACCGGCGCCTCGAGCGGGATCGGACGGGCATCGGCCGTCGCCGTCGCCGAACGCGGCGGGACGGTGTTCGCTCTCGCGCGCAGCGCCGACGCCCTGGACGACCTGGTCGCCGAGATCCGCGAGACCGGTGGCACGGCATACGCGTTCACGTGCGACGTCACCGATTCGGCGTCCGTCGAGCACACCGTCAAGGACATCCTCGGCCGATTCGGCCACGTCGACTACCTGGTGAACAACGCGGGCCGCTCGATCCGGCGCTCGGTCAGCGCGTCCACCGACCGCCTGCACGACTACGAGCGCGTGATGGCGGTGAACTACTTCGGGTCGGTGCGCATGGTGCTAGCGCTGCTCCCGCACTGGCGGGAGCGCCGGTTCGGCCACGTGGTCAACGTGTCCAGTGCCGGGGTGCAGGCCAACAGCCCCAAGTACAGCGCCTACGTGCCGACCAAGGCCGCGCTGGACGCCTTCGCCGAGGTGGTGGGCACCGAGACGCTGTCGGATCACGTCACCTTCACCAGCATCCACATGCCGCTGGTGAAGACGCCGATGATCGCACCGTCGCGGCAACTGAACCCGATCCCGGCCATCACACCGGAACACGCCGCCGCGATGGTGGTGCGCGGCCTGATCGAGAAGCCGTCCCGCATCGACACGCCCATGGGCACGCTCGCCGACCTCGGCACGTACTTCGCGCCGCGGCTGTCCCGACGCATCCTGCACCAGCTCTACCTCGGCTATCCCGATTCCGCTGCGGCACGCGGTGTTCAGGACGACGAACCGTCCGGTCCGCGCCGGCCACGTCGGCCCGCCCGGTCCGGCGTCGCCGGCGTCCGGGTGCCCGGACCGGTCAAACGGGCGGTGCGCCTGGTCCCTGGCGTGCACTGGTAGCGGGTCCGGCCCTATCGTTGGCGGCGTGACAGCGGCTGATGCGGTGATCCCCGTCTTCGCCGACGTCGACACCGGCGTGGACGACGCGATGGCGCTGGCCTACCTGTTCGCCAGCGCCGACGCCGACGTCGTGGGCATCGCCTCGACCGCGGGCAACGTCCCGGTCGACCAGGTGTGCGCCAACAACCTCGGACTGCTCGACCTGTGCGGCACGAGCGGGATCCCGGTGTCGAAGGGGGCGCAGCGGCCGCTGGCGATCCCGCTGCGCACCGCCGAGGACACCCACGGCCCGGAGGGCATCGGTTACGCCCACCTGCCCGCGGGCAGCGGCACGGTCACCGACTACGACGCCGCGGAGGCATGGGTGCGCGCCGCCCGCGAGTACCCGGGCGAGCTGGTGGGCCTGGCCGTCGGTCCGCTGACCAATTTGGCGCTGGCACTGCGGCTCGAGCCCGCGCTGCCCCGGCTGCTGCGGCGCCTGGTGATCATGGGCGGCGCCTTCGGGTACCGCGGCAACACCACGCCGGTGGCGGAGTGGAACGTCAACGTCGACCCCGAGGCCGCCGCCGAGGTGTTCTCGGTGTGGGGTGCGGCGTGGGGCCTGGAGCGTCCCGCACACCTGCCGATCGTGCTGGGACTCAACCTCACCGAGCACGCCGCGATGACGCCGTCGACGTTGAGCAGACTTGCCGCCGCGGCGAATTCGTCGACCACGCCGATGAGCGTGCTCGACGACCGCGGTACCCGTTCGGCGGCCGCCAACCCGCTGATCCGGGTGCTCGAGGACGCGATGCGGTTCTACTTCGAGTTCCACTTCGACCAGGGCGAGGGCTATCTCGCCCACCTGCACGATCCGCTCGCCGCCGCGGTCGCCCTGGACCCCGACCTGGTCCGCTGCCGGCAGGCGACCGTGGACGTCGAGCTGACCGGCACGCTGACCCGCGGCATGACGGTCGCCGACTGGACCGGGCACTGGGGTCGCTACCCCAACGCGCACGTCGGCATCGAGGTCGACCCGGACGCCTTCTTCGATCGGTTCATCGCCCGGGTCGGGCCGTTCGCGGCAGGACTGGCCTGACCGCCGGTCCGCTCAGTCGTCCGAGACGGCGAGCGTGACGTCGATGTTGCCCCGGGTGGCGTTCGAATAGGGGCACACCTGGTGGGCCTTCTCGGCCAGCGCCTGCGCGGTGTCGTGGTCGAGGTTGGGCAGCGTGACCTCCAGCTCGACCGCGAGGCCGAAACCGCCGCCGTCGATCTGGCCGAGCGACACCCGCGCGCCGACGGACGAATCCGAGACGTCGGCCTTCTCCTGCCGGGCGACGAGCCGCAGCGCCGAGTGGAAGCAGGCCGCGTAGCCGACCGCGAAGAGCTGCTCGGGATTGGTGCCGTCGCCGCTGCCGCCGAGTTCGGTCGGCGAGGCCAGGTCGAAGTCGAGCCGGCCGTCGGAGGATCGGCCGTGGCCGTCGCGACCGTCGCCGGTGGCCAGTGCCTCTGCGGTGTAGAGCGTCTTCATTCGGATGTCCCTTCTTCGGGTGTGCGCCGTGCGGATGCACTGAGCGCGTCGTTGAGGCGGCGGACCGCATCGCGGAGGTCCGCGGCGTCCCGTTCGGTCATGCCGGTGGCGGCGAACAACTGCTCCGGGATGCACTGCGCCCGCCCCTCGAGCCGACGACCGGCCGGGGTGAGGGCGACGTCGACGAGCCGCTCGTCGGTGCTCGACCGGCGACGGCTCACGTACCCGTTGGCCTCCAACCGCTTCAGCAGTGGCGACAGCGTGCCGGAATCGAGCTGGAGCCGCTCGCCGAGGCGACCCACGCCGACCGTGCCCTCCTCCCACAGCACCAGCAGAACCAGGTACTGCGGGTAGGTGAGGTTCATCTCGGTGAGGACCGGACGGTAGGCGGCCGTCATGGCCCGCGATGCGGTGTACAGCGCGAAACACAGGTGATCGTCGATCCCCAATGTGGCCATGGGAGCAACGGTAGACCACAATTCAATTGTGCACAACCAGTCAGGACGAGGCGCCTACTCGTAGACCCCCTCCAGGTACCACCTCCGCTGCCGATAGCACAGCAACATCGCGCAGCCGGCACTCAGCACCTGCATGCGGGCCGTGCGACCGGTGGCGGAATGCTCCGGATCCCACCACCTTTCGTCGACCGGCCACGGCCCGGCCCACCAGCTCAGCGTCCCCGGCACCCGGTCGGTGGACAGCGCCGCGACGGCAGGCACCGTCGAGCCGGAGACCCGCAGGCGCGCCGGATCCGCGGAGAGCAGCCCGCGGCCGGTCACCCGTACCGGGTTGTCGTCGACGTCGAGCAGTTCCACCGGATCGTCGAGCAGCACCGTGGGCGACGGCTCGGGAAGCCGGCCCGGCCACGGCTGCGCAGGATCGGCGCGCGGCACCGGCTCGTCGCCCAGCGGGGTGAACGTGATGCGCTCGGCGGGACCCCGACCACCGCTGAGCACCGGCACGCGCACGGCGTCGGGGCCGAGCAGACCCTGCACCCGCACCAGTGCGCGACGGGCGCGCAGCCGGTCCTCGTCGCCCGAGGAACCCCACAGCGGCAGCTGCAGCGCCGCGGCCGACACCACCTCCACCGGATGTAGCCGCAGCAGTGTGATCGGCGCGGTCGGGCGGTCCTGCATGCGCCGGTTGAGCCACCCGTCCAGCTGCCAGCGCACGCGGTCCGCGGTGGCGTCCTCGGTGAGCGGTTCGGCGCACCGCCAGACGCGTTGCAGCTCTTCGCCGTTGGCGGTGACCGCGTGGATGGCCAACCGGGTGCACCCGATGCCCGTGGCCTCCAGCGTGCGGTGCAGCTCCGCGGCCAGCGACCGTCCGGCGAACGCCGCCGCGTCGACCCGGTCGATCGGCGGATCGCAGTCGAGGACGGCGTCGAGGTCGGCGGGGGGTTCGCGACCGGACGGGCCCCGCGACGACTCCCCGCGGGCGAACCGGTGGGCGGTCACCGCGTCCACCCCGAACCGGGACGCGACGTCGGTCCTCGACAGTGCAGCGAACTGCCCGACGGTGCGGATGCCCATGCGCCACAGCAGGTCCGCCAGCTCCTCGCGGCCGGGCTGGGCCAGGCTGGGCTCGGCGGCCAGCTGGCGAATGGACAGCGGGGCGAGGAACCGGGCGTCACCCCCCGACTCGACGATGCGCCCGGCGCGGGCGGCGAACACGGCGGTGGGCAGGTGATCGGCGATGCCGACCTGGCACTCCGCACCGGCCGCGGCCACCGCGTCGACGAGGCGCTCCGCCGCCGCCTGCTCGGAGCCGAAGTACCGGGCCGCGCCACGGACGGACAGCACCAGCAGTCCGGGCCGCAGCACCTCCGCACGCGGCACCACCTCGTCCACGGCAGCCGTCACCCCTTCGAAGTGGCGGGCGTCGCGGGCCGGGTCGGCGGCCACGACGTGCAACTGGGGGCAGCGCGCCTGCGCCTCCCGGCGCCGCAGCCCGCGGCGCACCCCCGTGGTGCGCGCCGCCGCCGAACAGGCCACCACGCGGTTGGCCAGCGTCACCGCCACCGGCGCCGTGGCGGGCAGACCCGCCGCCGCAGCCGCGGCGACGGCCGGCCAGTCCATGCACCAGACGGCCAGCACCCGGCGGCTCACGTCAGCCACCCACCGCGCGCACGGGATCGCTCGACCTGCCGCGACCGCGCATGGCCAACCGCACCCGGCCGATGCGGCCGCAGCCCGGCACCGGCGGCCCGGCACCCGCGCCCGTCACGTCGTAGCCGCTGACCCTGGCCTCCAGCCGGGCCGACGCTCCGGGCCAGTCACCACCCGCCACCAGGAGGGTGCACTGCTTCTGCCGGGCCCGCGCCGTCACCGCCCGCGCGCGGGTCGGCGCCACCGACCGGCCGCGCAGGTTCAGCACCACCAGGTCCAGACCATCCATCAGGACCGCCGCCACCTCGACGGGATCGGCACCCGGGTCGGGGATGACGGCCAGCCTGCTCAGGTCCGCGCCCATCTCGACCGCGGCCAGCAGTCCGACGTCCGGCATGCCGACGATGGCCGCATGACCGCCCGACGACGTCACCGAAGCCACCATCGACAGCATCAGCGACCGGGCCCCCGACACCACCGCCACCGCACCCCTGGGCAACGCGCCCGGTAGCAGATCGGCCAGCGTTTCCGGCATCGGCAGCAAAGTCTCCGAGGCCGGCAGGAGGGGGTCTGGAGCCGTCGCGGTAGGCTGTTCGACACCCCCTCGGGACGGCCCCTTGCCCGACATCGCCGCCATCTTGCGGCGGAGGTGTTCTACCTGCTCAGCGCGGTTGGACGGGAGGTCGTGCAGGCTTGCGAGGCTCGCCACAGCAGTACCTCCCGCACCATCCGAATCACGCGTTCGATCGAACACTTGTTCGATACGACGAGTAAACACTCACCCTCCGACAACCGTCAAGCGATCGGGTGCCGGATGGGCCGTCCGGAACCCCAGCGGCGACGGGCCGGAGGCGCTGCGGGGAGATCGGCGTCACCCAAGATCAGGTGTTCCTGCGGCGACTTGCGTGGTGAGCTAGAGTTTTGATCACCAGAACCCACTTCGGGACGGGGCTGGTGTACGCCCCGTGAGCTAGCGATGGGACGTGCGGAATCGCCTGCGGTTCGCCGGAGATCACATGTTCATTACTCGGGGATGGTAAGGACAGCATCATGAAGTCGAATCGTCGTATGGCTCGTCGCATCGCGGCAGCCGTTGGCGGTACCGCAATCGTCGCAATGGTCGGACTGACCGCGGCGTGTGGCACCGACGAAGAAAAGGCACCCGAAACGTCGACCACCACGAGCACCACGGCTCCGTCCGTGTCGCCCACCGAGAAGTCGATCAACCCCACGGGCGGGAACCTGTTCACGCCTTCGGTCAAGGCGCCTCCCGCGCCGACGGCCATTCCTGGCGACAACTGACATCACGCGGCCCTCGGGAACCCTCGCACCCGTGAGGGTTCTCGAGGCTCTGCTGGTGTCCCCCTCCCATGGCTCGTAGCCGACCAGGGCGCTGGCTGCTGATCGCGGTCGCAGCGGCGGTACTCCTGGTCGCATCGGACATCCGGACGTCACCGCCGTCCGAGGGACCCGGCTACATCGACGGACCGTTCGCACTGCTCCTCGCGGCGTCGACGGACCTCGGTCCCGCACGCGGCGACCACGTGCAGCTCACCGCCTCGCTCGGTAGGGCCGCGTACCCACGCGCCCTCACCGATTGGGCACGGGCACGAGGACTCTCCGTGCACTGGCGGCCGGGCGACGCCTGGGCCGTCGTCGAGGGCACCCCGGCGGCGGTGGCGGAGGCCTTAGACGTCGAGGTGCACGACTACCGCGGGCAGCGCGGCCAGGAGTTCTATGCCTCGCCCCAGCAGCCCCAGGTGCCGGACACCCTGCACGCGGAGGTCGCGGGCCTGGGCCGGATCCTCAGCTACACGCCGCACAAGATGTCGCGTCCGGACATCCTGCCGCTGGACGTCCCCGATCGCGGACTCGATCCCTCGGCGCTGCTCAACACCTACAACGTCACCCCCCTGGCCAGGGCCGGCTTCACCGGCAAGGGCCAGACGATCGTCATCTACGCCTTCGACGGCTACGACCAGGCCGACCTCGACACGTTCGCGGAGACGTTCGCGCTGCCGAAGTTCACCCCGGAGGTCGTGGGCGGACAGGCCGGCAGGCCCCGCGGCGAGCTGACGATGGATCTCGAAGTGGCACATGCCATTGCGCCCGATGCGACCAAGGTCGTCGTCAACGCCCGTCCCACCGTGGAGGGCGAGGGCGGCTACGTGAAGATCGGCCAGATGCTCGAGGACACCGATCGCCGGTTCCCCGGCGCCGTCTGGAGCTTCTCGATCGGCTGGGGCTGCGACAAACTCCTCACCGCAGCCGACCTGCAGCCCGTCCGCTCGGCGCTGGCGCGCGCGCACCTCAACGGCACCAGCTCCTTCAACGCCAGCGGCGACCTCGCCGGCCTGGAGTGCAAGGGCGGCGACGACTGGGACTCGCCGCCCGGGCCCGCGGACGTCGGACTGGACTCCGTGGCGTCGCTGCCCGAGATGACCAGCGTCGGCGGCACCACCCTGTCCACCGACGCGACCGGCCGCTGGCTGTCCGAACAGGCCTGGTTCGACGTCCCGCTGTCCCAGGGCACCGGAGGCGGGGTGTCCACCCTGTTCGACGCGCCGCCGTGGCAGCAGGGCATCGCAGGCGACGTCGACCCCGAGCGGCACGGCGACAAGCGGATGACACCGGACGTCGCCGCGGTGGCCGACCCCTTCACCGGGGTGAAGATCGTGCTGAACCAGGACGTCGTGGTGGGCGGTGGCACGTCGCAGTCCGCACCCATCTGGTCGGCGATGACGGCCGTCATGAACCAGTACCTGCTGGCCAACGGCGGACGCCAGATCGGCGAGGTCAACCCGGTGCTGTACCGGGTCGCGGCCGGCGCACCCCTGCCCGCCTTCCGGGACGTGACCCTGGGCGGCAACGCCGTCGACACCGCAGGGCCCGGCTACGACCTCGTCACCGGCCTGGGCACCCCCGACATCGACAATCTGGTGAGGAACATCCTCCTCTTGCAGAGAGCGACCCGATGAGCACCGACGACACGACCCAGCCCGAACGCCCCGTCATGGAATGCGGCGTGTGCCAACTCGACGTACCCGCGGGCGACTACTGCGGCCTGTGCGGCGGACACCTCGCGAAGAGCCCGCACAACGGTCCGGAGTGGTTGCGGCGCAAGTCGTTCAGCGCGTCACCGGGCGAGCACCTGCTGATGCCGAACATCGTCAGCACGCTGTTCCCCCAGCTGTCGCCGCGCTCCCGGGTGCCGTTCCTGATCGGGCTGGGCCTGATCCTGGCCGCGCTCCTGGCGGCCACGTTCTTCCGGCTCCCCGCGGCACTGGTGACCGTGGCCGCGCTCGGGCTGCCGCTGATCTTCCTGATCTACCTGCAAGAGGCCGACGCCCACCGCGACATCCCGTCGGTGGTCCTGGTCGCCACCGCGACGATCGGCATCGGCCTGGGAGTCGGCTGGGTGCTGATCACCGGCGAGATGGTCTCGAGCGCCTACGACGTGCCGCTGGGCGCCGGGGTCGTCGCGTCGCGCGTCCTGCGCGAGGGGCTCGGCGTTCCCATCGGCGGCATGCTCCTCATGCTGGTACCCGCCGTGCTGATGCGGTTCACGATGCGGCACGACCAGGAATCGTTGGACGGCTTCGGAATCGGCGCGCTGGGCGCCCTGATGTTCACGGCCGCGGCGACGCTCACCAGGCTCGCGCCGCAGTTCAGCTCCGGCATGATCGCCCGCGGCAGGCCGATGGACGGACTGATGGTCGAGGCGGGCATCCGGGGCATCGCGGTCCCGCTCACCGCGGCGTGCGTCGGCGGACTCATGGGCTCGGCGCTGTGGTTCACCCGGCCGGAGAACAAGCGCCACCAGCACCGCAACTACGTCCGTCTGGCGCTGTTCCTGATGGGCTTCGTGGTGATCGCCCTCTACGCCGGCCTCGGGCTCGTCGACATCGCAGGTGTGCCGCAGTGGGTGCAGCTGGGCGTCCACCTCGCGATCGCCGCCCTCGCGCTGCTGGCCCTACGGGTGGGGCTGCACCTCGCGCTGCTCCACGAGGCGCACGACGACGTCGACCAGGACAACCCGATCCACTGCCCGCAGTGCGGTCACGTCGTGCCCGACATGCCCTTCTGCGTGGCGTGCGGTGCCGCCACGCGGGCCGCCTCGCGCACGTCCCGCGTGGCGCGCCGGGAGCATCGGCCCGTCCTGCGCGGCGACGGGACGACCTCGTCATGACGACGATCGCACCCGGCCACCTCTACTTCGCCGGCGACTACGACGTACCCGAGCCGCGCCAGACGTCGCACCGGCACCTCGTCGTCGTCTGGGTGGTGGCCATCGCGCTGGTCGCGGCCGGACTCGTCGCGCTGTCCGGAGCGCTCGACACTCCCCCCGCCCGCTACATCTGCCCGCCGGACTGCGGCACGCCGCCCTTCGGCGAGCCCGTCACCGTCAACCCGCGGTTCACCGCCGCCGACGGCTCGTTCACCGTCGCCTATCCCGCCGAGGGCGCCGCCTACAAGGTCACCCAGAATCCGGACGGGATCACCGCCGACCTGCTGGCCGGCGACGGGGGCACGCTGCAGCTGTTCAGCAGGCCGGCCGAGGGACGCGCGCCGCGGGACATCGCCTACCAGCTGGTGCGCGAAAACATCCCCGACACCAAGACCGCCTACGAGATCCCCAATGCGATGGTGGGTTACCAGCCGGGTTTCGGTGTGGCCGTTGACTGTTGGCCGCAGGGCGCCACGTCCAGCTACACCAGGATGCGGGTGCTGGTCATGGTCGCGGTCAAGAACGACCTTGCGCTCGTCGCGGCCGCGCTCGGGCCGTACCACGCGTTCGGCCCCGACTTCGGCTCCGGCAAGCCGTCGGCCGCCAACCTCCAGATCGCCCTCGACATGGGCAAGTACGTCAACAGCTTCACCTGGCGGGGCGACCCCGCGCGGTAGGGCCCCGGGGTGCGCCTCCTCCGCGAGCGTCGAACCGGAGAGTACGGGCGTGATTAGCGCTCGTCGGCGACGTGACTCTCCAGTTCGGCGTAGATCGCTCACGTGACCTGAACCTCCTCACGCCCAATGGTGACATTGACGAATGTCACCATTGCTGGTGTACTCATCGGACGCTTCGACCAACGGAGGTCCGAATGCCCGCCTATACGGCCGTCGAGAGCACCCATGTGCCCGCCCGCGGCTCCCTGAGATCCCGTGGCGCCGCCACGGTCAGCGGTCTGACACTGCGTCAGATCAGCGCAGTCCTACCCCCCGAACGCGCGTGGGGCCTGTGGGCGTCGCGGCAGATCATCGCCCGGATCATGGACGCCTTCGGTCCGTCGCTCGCCGGTTCGCGCGTCGATCCGGTCGACGTCCGACTGGCCGACGGCAGGCGGGTCAAGGGCGAGTGGGTGTACGGGAGCGGAGTGCACTCCGCGCAAGCGCGGCTCCAAGCCACCGACCGGGCCGTCTACTTCCTGCACGGCAGCGGGTTCGCGCTGTGCTCGCCGCGCACCCACCGCCGGCTGGCCGCGTGGCTGTCGCGACTCACCGGAGTGCCGGTGTTCGTCGTCGACTACCGGCTGGCGCCGCGGCACCGGTTCCCCGCAGCCTCGATCGACGTCCACGCGGGCTGGGACTACCTGCGCACCGAGTGCGGGCTGAACCCCGAGAACATGGTCATCGCAGGCGATTCCGCCGGCGGTCACCTGGCCATGGACCTGATGCTGCAGCCCGACGTCGCGCACCCCGCGGCCGTCGCGCTGTTCTCGCCGCTGATCGACCTGACCTTCGGGCTCTCCCGCAGCCGCGAGGAACTGCGACGCGACCCGGCGATCCGGGCGGCCGACGCCGCCAAGCTGATCGGGTTGTATTGCGGCACCGAGGATCTGACGAATCCGCGGCTGACGCTGGACGTCGCGGGCGGTCGGGTCATGCCGCCGACGCTGATCCAGGCGGGTGGCGGCGAGATGCTCGTCACCGACGCCCGCCGGCTCGCCGCCGACGTCACCGCCGCGGGCGGTGACTGCCACCTCGAGGTCTGGCCCGACCAGGTCCACGTCTTCCAGGCACTCCCCCGGCTCGCCCCCGACGCCGTGCCCGCCATGCGCAGGGTCGCGGCGTTCGTGGCGGACGCGTGGCGTGCCACCGACGAAAGGGCAGTGGGATGAACCCGTTCGGAATCCTCGGCTGGTCCAAGCGCAGCCGCAACGCCGACGCCGTCATCACCGGCGCGGGCAGCGGCATCGGAGCCGCCTTCGCCGCCGAGCTGGCCCGCCGTGGCGGCCGGGTGGTGTGCAGTGACGTCGACGAACCGTCGGCCAGGGCCACCGCGGACGCCATCGTCGCCAGGGGCGGTACCGCCACGTCCGTGCGCTGCGACGTGTCCTCCATCGACGACGTCGCGCAGCTCGCCAAGGAGGCCCAGGCCTTCTTCGGCGGCGCACCCACGCTGGTGATCAACAACGCCGGCGTCGGTGCGGGCGGCACCTCCATCGGCGAGGCGGACCTCGACGACTGGAACTGGGTGCTCGGCATCAACCTGTGGGGACCCATCCACGGCTGCCACGTGTTCACGCCGATCCTGCGCGACGCCGCCGGGCGGGACGACAGGCCGCGCGGCATCATCAACGTCGCCTCGGCGGCCGCGTTCGGCGCCGCTCCCGGCATGGCCGCCTACAACGTCAGCAAGGCCGGCGTGCTGTCGCTGTCGGAGACGCTGTCGGCCGAGTTGTCGGGCACCGGCATCTGCGTCACCGCACTGTGCCCCACCTTCGTGAAGACGAACATCGTGGACGCGGGCCGGATCACTGAGGGGTCGACCCAGCTCGCCGACACGCTGATGCGCTGGACGGGCTTCAGCCCCGAGCGGGTGGCCAGGACGTGCCTGGACACCCACGACCGCGGCGGCCTCTACTGCATGCCGCAGCCCGACGCCCGGATCGGCTGGGGCATCAAGCGATTCACTCCGACGGTGTACACCCGCGCCGTCGGTCTCACCACTCGCATGACGACTTCCTGAGGAGAGTTCGAATGGCCATGGACATGGACGTAATGCTGGCGAAGATCAAGGACAAGCAGTGGGCGCTTGCCGACATCGACTGGGACGCGCCGGGTGCGGAGAACATCACCGATGAGATGCGCCCGAAGCTGAAGGCCTTCATGGCCGACCTGTGCTGGATCGAGAACGTGGGCGCCCGCGGTTTCGCCGCGATGGCCAAGAAGGCACCGACGCCCGCGCTCGCCGAGATCTACCGCTACTTCCACGCCGAGGAGCAGCGGCACGCGAACGCCGAACTGGCGCTGATGAAGCGGTGGGGCATGCTCGACGACGGCGAGATGCCGGAACCCAACGTGAACATCCGGCTGGCGATCGACTGGCTCGACACGTACGCCGACGGCATGTCGCTGTCGATCCTCGGCACCGTCATCCCGATGCTCGAGGTCGCACTCGACGGCGCGCTGCTGAAGTTCCTCCTCGAGGAGGTGCACGATCCGGTGTGTCACCAGGTCTTCGAGAAGATCAACAACGACGAGTCCCGGCACATCGCCGTCGACTTCGAGGTGCTCAACCTCATCGGTCAGGCCGACGCACGCCGGCTGCTGGTCCAGTTCGTCGGCAACGTCGCCTCCCCCGCCCTGATCCTGGGCATCATCATGTACGTGCCGCTGCTGAACCGGATGCGCAACAACATCGTCGACATGGGCCTGCAGCCCGAGAAGCTCTACAACGCGATGAAGCGGTTCAAGACGCTCGGCGAGCGCGGCGAGAGCACCTGGCGGGTGCCCACCTACCAGCTCCTGAAGCTGCACTCCCGCATGGTCGTCAAGCCGAACAACCCGTACCACTGGGTGGCGAACCCGATGGTCTGGGCGTCGGACTACTACCCGAAGAAGCTGCTCAAGCCCATCCCCACGTGGTTCAAGGAACTCACCCACGAGCCGGCGGCATGACGGTGGCCACCCGCGTCTACGACACGCTGATCGTCGGTACCGGCTTCACCGGCATCGGCACGGCCATCAAGCTGACCCAGGCCGGCGTCGACGACTTCGTGATCCTCGAGCGGGACCAGCAGGTCGGGGGCACCTGGCGGGACAACACGTATCCCGGTGCGGCGTGCGACATCCCGTCGCTGCTCTACTCGTTCTCGTTCGTCGCGAACCCGACGTGGTCGCGCGCCTACTCCCCCGCGGGTGAGATCCGGCAGCACATCGAGGACATGGTCGACAGGTTCGACCTGCGCCGCCGGATCCAGTTCGGCGTCGAGGTCACCGGTCTCGAGTTCGACGAGGCCGAGGGCACGTGGACGGTGAAGACGTCGGGCCGCAAGCGATTCCATGCGCGGTCCGTCGTGCTCGCGTCCGGACCGCTGTCCGACCACCGGTGGCCGGAGATCCGTGGCCTGGACTCCTACGAGGGGCACAAGATCCACAGTGCCGCGTGGGACCACGACTACGACTTCACCGGCAAGCGCGTCGCCGTGATCGGCACCGGCGCCAGCGCGGTGCAGATCGTGCCCGAACTGGTGAAGCGGGCCGGCTTCGTCAAGGTGTTCCAGCGCACGCCGGGATGGGTGATGCCGCGCCTCGACGTCGCCACGCCGGAGGCCGCGCAGAACGCCTTCGCCAAGGTGCCCGCGGTGCAACGGGTGGCGCGGCAGGCGCTGTACTGGGGCCACGAGGCCACCGCGACCGCGCTGGTGTGGAACTCACCGCTGACCGGCCTGGTGAAGCGGTTGAGCAGGGCGCACCTGCACCGTCAGGTCAAGGACCCCTGGCTGCGCCGGCAGCTCACGCCGGACTTCACGCCGGGGTGCAAGCGCATGCTCGTCTCCAGCGACTACTACCCGGCCCTGCAGCGCGACAACTGCAAGCTGATCGACTGGCCGATCGCGACGATCAGCCCCGTCGGCATCCGCACCAGTGACGGCATCGAGCACCACCTCGACGCCATCGTGTTCGCGACCGGGTACGACGTGCACCTCACCGGTCCGCCCTTCCCGGTGACGGGCGTCGGCGGGCGGTCGATGGCGGAGGAGTGGACCGGGGGCGCGCAGGCGTACAAGAGCATCAACGCCCACGGGTATCCGAACCTGTTCATCATGACGGGGCCCAACTCCGGGCCCGGCCACAACTCGCTGCTCGTCTTCGTCGAGGGTCAGATCGACTACGCCGTCGCGGGGATCACGACGATCCTGCGCAACGACCTGCGGTTCCTCGACGTCCGCGCGGACGTCCAGCAGCGGCACAACGAGGTGCTGCAGAAGCGGCTGACGAAGACGACGTGGATGAGCGGCTGCAACAGCTGGTACCTGACCGCCGACGGATTCAATGCGTCGATGTACCCGGGATTCGCGACACAGTATCTTCGACAGATGCGCGACTTCCGATTCACCGATTACGAGGCGGTGGCCCGCGACGCGGGATCCCACCGCCTGCGTGCGGTGACGTCGTCGGCCTGACGTGTCCGCTCGGCAGCCCAAGCAGCAGGCAGGGACGTTCTCGACGATCCTGACCGGCCTGCGTCGGGCGCCGCGA
Source organism: Mycobacterium sp. PTI7 (assembly GCF_056679845.1). Classification (NCBI taxonomy): domain Bacteria; kingdom Bacillati; phylum Actinomycetota; class Actinomycetes; order Mycobacteriales; family Mycobacteriaceae; genus Mycobacterium; species Mycobacterium sp. PTI7. The sequence goes on along the minus strand of NZ_CM155252.1, from coordinate 231,406 downwards.
CAGATCCGGCGTGGATCGCGCGACGTGATCGAGACGGCGGTGTCGCAACTGTTCGACGCCGCCGTCTCACCGCACGGTCTGGAGGCCGCCGGCGAGTACCGCATCGAGGAACTGGCGCGGCTCGCGGGGACGACCACCCGCAACATCCGGGTGTATCGCGACCGCGGGCTGCTCCATGCCCCGCTGCGCGTCGGCCGCATAGCGCTGTTCAACGACACCCACCTGACCCGGCTGCGCCTGATCACCTCGATGCTCGACCGCGGCTACAACATCGCGCACGTCCACGAGATGCTGTCGGCCTGGGAGCAGGGCAAGGACATCGGCGACATGCTGGGCCTCGAGTCCGCGATCGCCGGCAGCTGGGCCACCGAGCGTCCCGAGCGGATGGCCGAGGCCGACGCCCGGCGGCTCGTCGACGACGACGTGGCCTTCGAGCGGATGCTCGGCAACGGCGTGATCCGGCGCGACGGCGACGACCCCGACCGCGTGACGGTGGTGCGGCCCAAGCTGATCGAGATCTTCAACGAGATCCGCCAGTACGGCGTCGCGGCCGACAAGCTGGTCGACCTGCACGAGCGGATCGAACCGCTGGTCGATCAGATCAGCGGGCTGCTGGTGCAGGCGGGCGTGGAGCACGTCGTCGACCGCATCATGCCCGGTGAGTCCCTACCGCCGGACACCGAGATGGCGGAGTTGATCACAATGCTGATCCGCTTCCGCACCCAGGCCGTCAGCGCGGTGACCGCCACGCTCGCGTTCTCGATCGAGACCACCATCGAGTCCGCCGTCAGCCAGATCCTCGGCGCGTACATCGCGAAGGAAGCCGAGGCGGACGCCGAACCCGAGGGCTGACGTCACTCCCACTCGATGGTGCCCGGCGGCTTGCTCGTCACGTCGAGCACCACCCGGTTCACCTCGCGCACCTCGTTGGTGATGCGCGTCGAGATGCGTTCCAGCACTTCGTAGGGCACGCGCGTCCAGTCGGCCGTCATGGCGTCCTCGCTGGACACCGGTCGCAGCACGATGGGGTGGCCGTAGGTGCGGCCGTCGCCCTGCACGCCCACCGATCGCACGTCGGCGAGCAGCACCACCGGGCACTGCCAGATCTGGTTGTCGAGCCCGGCCGCGGTCAGTTCCTCGCGGGCGATCGCGTCGGCCCGCCGCAGGGTGTCCAACCGGTCCGCGGTGACCTCGCCGACGATCCGGATGCCCAGGCCCGGGCCCGGAAATGGTTGGCGCCCAACGATCTCCTCGGGCAGACCGAGTTCGCGACCGACGGCGCGGACCTCGTCCTTGAACAGCAGCCGCAGCGGCTCGACGAGGCGGAACTTCAGGTCGTCGGGCAGCCCGCCCACGTTGTGATGGCTCTTGATGTTGGCCGTGCCCGCCCCGCCGCCGGACTCGACGACGTCGGGATACAGCGTGCCCTGCACCAGGAAGTCGACCTCGCCGCCCCCGTCGGTGACGATGTCGCGCACCGCTCCCTCGAAGGCCCGGATGAACTCGCGGCCGATGATCTTCCGCTTGCCTTCGGGGTTGGTGACACCGGCGAGCGCCTCGAGGAAGCGGTCGGCCACGTCGACGGTCACCAGGTTCGCACCGGTGGACGCCACGAAGTCGCGCTGCACCTGACCGCGCTCGCCGGCCCGCAGCAGACCGTGGTCGACGAACACACACGTCAGCTGGTCGCCGATCGCGCGCTGCACCAGCGCGGCCGCCACCGCGGAGTCGACGCCGCCGGACAGGCCGCAGATCGCCCGGCCGTCGCCCACCTGCGCCCGGATCTGCTCGACGAGGGCCTCGGCGATGTTGGCCGCCGTCCACGTGCTGCCGATGCCCGCGAAGTCGTGCAGGAAGCGGCTGAGGATCTGCTGGCCGTGCGGCGTGTGCATCACCTCCGGGTGGTACTGCACGCCGGCGAGTCGGCGGGTCGGGTTCTCGAAGGCCGCGACGGGTGCCCCGGCGCTCGTCGCGACGACCTCGAAGCCCTCGGGTGCGGCGGTCACGGCGTCGCCGTGGCTCATCCAGACTGGTTGCGTCTCCGGCAGATCGGCGTGCAGCTGACCGCCGGCGACGCTCAGTTCGGTGCGGCCGTACTCGCTGGTGCCGGTGTGGGCGACGGTGCCGCCGAGTGCCTGCGCCATCGCCTGGAAGCCGTAGCAGATGCCGAAGACGGGGACGCCGATGTCGAAGACCGCCGGGTCGAGTTGCGGTGCGCCCTCGGCGTACACGCTCGCCGGCCCGCCGGACAGCACGATCGCCTGCGGGTCCCTGGCCTTGATCTCCTCGACGGTGGTGCTGTGCGGGATCACCTCGGAGAAGACCCGTGCCTCGCGGACGCGACGCGCGATGAGCTGCGCGTACTGGGCGCCGAAGTCGACCACCAGGACGGGGCGTGGTGCGGGGGAATTCACCCGCCCAGTCTAGTGGCGGTTCAGGTGGCGGTCGCCCGCCACAGCACCGACATGCCCTCCTGCGTCACCGCCATCGCGCGGGCGAAGGTCTGCTCGTCGAACCCGGGCAGCGCCTGCAGCCGGGTCAGCAGCGCGTCGTCGGCGCCGAGCGGCACCGACTCGGTGCTGCCGTCCACGTAGCTCAGCACGAAGAACACGTCGTCCTCGAACGAGCCCTGCGACGTCGTCATCAGGGCCACCTGGGTGAGTCCGTCGGGTCCGGGCGCCACGGGTTGCGCGGCCGCGTAGGCGTCGAGCAGACCGTCGACCTCGCGTCCGATCGGTTGCAGCACGGCCGGATCGCGGTCCGGGAACCCGAACCGGATGGCGCGGTAACTGCCGAGCTGCACGGGTCCGAGCGCGCGGTCGTAGGACTGCTCCTCCATCCGCACGTTCTCCAGCCGCCAGCTGCCCACCAGCAGCAGACCGCGGTCGGGGTTCTCCGGCCGCGACTGGATCACGTACAGGTGGTGTCTGCCTGCGGCGATCAGCGACCACGCGGGCAGTCCGCCCGCGAGCTGGTCGCGACTGCGCGAACCGGCCGGCGAGCCCATGCTGCTGCCCACCCGGGTGAAGTTGGCCGCGGCCACGAGCGGCTCGTCGGCGAACGGCTGCGCACGGTTGATCAACAACCGTGCCCGCCGCCGCTGCAGGAAGCTCACGGGAACATGTTCTCAGGTAGTACGGCCGAACCGCCCGTCAACTCGCGTGAAAGCCGAGAAGTCAGCCGGTGGACGTGACCGGCTCGATCGGCAACCGCCGCAACGCCGCCGGTGCGTGGGCGGGAACCACCGGACGCTCCGGCTCGATCGGCGCGAGCCGGCGGTAGGGCTCACCCTGTGCGGGCCGGAGGTCTTCCTCGCCCTTGTTGGGCCACAGCGCCGCGGCACGCTCGGCCTGCGCGGTGATGGTGAGCGACGGGTTCACGCCGAGGTTCGCCGACACCGAGGCGCCGTCGACCACGTACAGCGTCGGGTAGTTGTAGACGCGCTGGTACGGGTCGATCACGCCGTGGTCGGCGTCGCTGCCGATGGCGGCGCCACCGAGGAAGTGCGCGGTCAGCGGGATGTTGAACAGCTCGCCCCAGGTACCGCCGGCGACGCCGTCGATCTTCTTGGCGATGCGCCGCGTCACCTCGTTGCCCGCCGGGATCCAGGTGGGGTTGGGCTGACCGTGACCCTGCTTGCTCAGGTAGCGCCGGATACCGAACCTGTTGCGCTTGGTGTAGGTCGTGATCGAGTTGTCCAGGTTCTGCATGACGAGCGCGATCATCGTCCGCTCGCTCCAGCGGCGCGGGTTGAGCAGGCGCATCGTGCCGCGCGGATCTGTCCTGGCCGCCTGGATCAGCTGCTTCCACCGCGGCACACCCGTGCCGTCGGGCAGCAGGCCGTCGGTCATCAACGTCTGCAGCAGACCCATGGCGTTGGAGCCCTTGCCGTAGCGGCACGGCTCGATGTGGGTGTCCTCGGTCGGGTGGATCGACGACGTGATGGCGACGCCGTGGGTCAGGTCGAGGTCGTCCTTCACCCGCAGGCGGCCGGCGCCGACGATCGACTCGGAGTTGGTGCGGGTGAGCACGCCCAGCTTGTCGGAGAGTTCGGGGAGCTTGCCGGTGTCGCGCATCTTGAACAGCAGCTTCTGCGTGCCGTAGGTGCCGCCGGCGACGATGACCTGGGACGCCGTGTAGGTGGTCTGCTTCCGACGCACCCAGCGGCCGGTCCGGACGGTGTGCACCTTCCACGATCCGTCGGCCTGCGGCTCGAGGTCGGTGACCGTGGTCATCGGGATGACGTCGGCGCCCGCGGACTCGGCGAGGCCTAGGTAGTTCTTGAGCAGCGTGTTCTTGGCGCCGTAGCGGCATCCCGTCATGCAGGATCCGCACTCGATGCAGCCGGTGCGCTCGGGCCCGGCCCCGCCGAAGTACGGATCGGGGACGCGCTTACCCGGCGTCTTCTCGCCGTCGGGGCCGAAGAACACGCCGACCGGGGTCGGCACGAAGGTGTGGCCGACGCCCATGTCGTCGGCGACCTCCTTCATGATCCGGTCTGCGTCGGTGAACGTGGGGTTGGTGACGACGCCGAGCATGCGCTTGGCCTGCTCGTAGTGCGGCAGCAGCTCCTCGCGCCAGTCGGTGATGTCACGCCACTGCGCGTCCTGGAAGAACGGGTCCGAGGGCACGTACAGCGTGTTGGCGTAGTTCAGCGACCCGCCGCCCACGCCCGCGCCCGCCAGGATCATGACGTTGCGCAACAGGTGGATGCGCTGGATGCCGTACATGCCGAACTGTGGCGCCCAGAGGAACTTGCGCAGGTTCCACGAGGTCTTGGCCATGTCGGTATCGGCAAACCGCCTGCCCGCCTCGAGCACGCCGACGCGGTAGCCCTTCTCGGTGAGGCGCAGCGCGCTGACGCTGCCTCCGAAACCGGAGCCGACGATCAGGACGTCGTAGTCAGGATCCATGAGCCCATTATGAACTTACCGATGGGTAACTAGCTAGACAGGCGACCCTAACTTGTAAAGCCGCTCCGGCGTGCGGGCAGGTCTAGCTGCCGACGGTCAGTCCGACCTTCTGGAATTCCTTGAGGTCGCAGTAACCCGCCTTGGCCATCGCGCGGCGAAGTCCTCCGACGAGGTTCAGCGAGCCGAACGGGTCGTCGGACGGTCCCGACAGCACCTGCTGCAGGGACGGCCGCTCGCCGACGGCGACCTGGAGCAGCGCGCCGCGCGGCAACGACGGGTGCGCCGCGGCCGACGGCCAGAACCAGCCGTCGCCGAGCGCCTCCTTGGCCGCCGTGAGCGGCGTGCCCAGGACGACGGCGTCGGCGCCGCAGGCGATGGCCTTCGCGAGATCGCCGGAGGTGTGGATGTCGCCGTCGGCCAGCACGTGCACGTACCGCCCGCCGGTCTCGTCGAGGTATTCGCGGCGCGCGGCGGCGGCATCGGCGATCGCGGTGGCCATCGGCACGCTGATGCCGAGCACCTCGCTGCTGGTGGTGGCACCCCAGGTGGAGCCGTAGCCCACGATGACGCCGGCGGCGCCGGTGCGCATCAGGTGCAGCGCGGTGCGGTGATCGAGCACACCGCCCGCGACGACCGGGATGTCGAGTTCGGAGATGAACGTCTTGAGGTTCAGCGGTTCGCCATCGGTGGCGACGCGCTCGGCCGAGATGATCGTGCCCTGGATGACGAGCAGGTCGATGCCGGCGGCGACGAGCACCGGCGTGAGGGCCTGCGCGTTCTGCGGGCTGACGCGGACGGCGGTGGTGACGCCGGCGTCGCGGATCCGGGACACCGCGGCACCCAGCAGCTCCGGGTCGATCGGCGCGGCGTGCAGCTCCTGCAGCAGTCGGACGGCGGCCGACGGCTCGGGGTCCTTGTTGGCGGCCTCGACCACCTGCGCGACCTTCGCCTCGACGTCGGCGTGCCTGCCGATCAGCCCCTCGCCGTTGAGCACGCCGAGTCCGCCGAGCCGGCCCAGCTCGATCGCGAACTCCGGCGACACCAGCGAGTCGGTGGGGTGGGCGACCACCGGGATCTCGAAGCGGTAGGCGTCGAGCTGCCACGCCGTCGAGACGTCCTGCGAGGACCGCGTCCGGCGGGACGGGACGATGTTGATCTCGCCGAGTTCGTAGGTGCGGCGGGCAGTTCGGCCCATGCCTATTTCGACCATGTCACGCATGACTGTTGTGTTCCCCCAGCCCTATCGGGCGTAGTAGTTGGGCGCTTCGACCGTCATCGTGATGTCGTGCGGGTGGCTCTCCTTGAGCCCCGCCGCGGTGATCTGCACGAACTGCGCCTGCTGCAGGTGCTCGATGGTGGCCGATCCGGTGTACCCCATCGCCGCGCGCAGACCACCCGTCAACTGGTGGACGACCGTGGACAGCGGGCCGCGGAACGGCACGCGCCCCTCGATGCCCTCGGGCACCAGCTTGTCCTCGCTGAGGACGTCGTCCTGGAAGTAGCGGTCCTTCGAGAAGCTCTTCTGGGTGCCGCGGCCCTGCATGGCGCCCAGGGACCCCATGCCGCGGTAGCTCTTGAATTGCTTGCCGTTGACGAAGACCAGATCGCCGGGCGCCTCGGCGGTACCCGCCAGCAGGGACCCCAACATCGCCGTCGACGCACCGGCGGCCAGTGCCTTGGCGATGTCGCCCGAGTACTGCAGACCGCCGTCGGCGATCACCGGCACGCCGTGCGGCGAGCATGCGGCGACGGCCTCGAGGATGGCCGTGATCTGTGGTGCGCCGACGCCCGCGACGACGCGGGTGGTGCAGATGGAGCCGGGGCCGACGCCCACCTTGACCGCGTCCGCGCCGGCCTCGACCAGCGCCAGCGCCGCGGCGCGGGTGGCGACGTTGCCGCCGACGACGTCGACGCGCTCGCCGACCATCGACTTGACCCAGTGGACCATGTCGAGCACGCCGCGGTTGTGGGCGTGCGCGGTGTCGACGATGACGACGTCGACGCCGGCGTCGACCAGGGTCATCGCGCGCTCGCGGGCGTCGCCGCCCACGCCGACCGCGGCACCGACCAGCAGGCGGCCGTCGCTGTCCTTGGTGGCGAGCGGGAACTGCTCGGTCTTGACGAAGTCCTTGACGGTGATGAGCCCGGTCAGCTTGCCGTGACCGTCGACGATCGGCAGCTTCTCGATCTTGTGCCTGCGCAGCAGACCCAGCGCGGCCTCGGCCGACACGCCCTCCTGGGCGGTGATCAGCGGCGCCTTGGTCATCACCTCGCCGACCGGCTTGTTGGTGTCGACCTCGAAGCGCATGTCGCGGTTGGTGATGATGCCGACCAGCGACCCGCGCGCATCGACGACCGGCAGGCCCGAGATGCGGAACCGGGCGCACATCGCGTCGACCTCGGCCAGGGTGTGTTCCGGGGTGCAGGTGACCGGGTTGGTGACCATGCCGGCCTCGGACCGCTTGACGGTCTCGACCTGGCCGGCCTGTTCGGCGACCGGGAGGTTCCGGTGCAGCACGCCCATGCCGCCGGCGCGGGCCATGGCGATGGCCATCCGGGACTCGGTGACCGTGTCCATGGCGGAGCTGACCAGCGGCACGCGCAGCCGGATCCGCTTGGTCAGCTGGCTGGAGGTGTCGGCGTTGGCCGGCACGACGTCCGACGCGGCCGGCAGCAGCAGGACGTCGTCGAAGGTGAGGCCGAGCATCGCGACCTTGGTGGGGTCGTCGCCGCCGGTGGGCACGGGGACGGAGAGGGGAAGGCTGCTTTCAGCGATAGACATGGGGGGTGGCCTCCCAGGGGGCACGACGCGTTGAGACGATGATCGACCATCTTATCGGGACGGGTGGCCGTGCTCGGGTTCACGCTCCGCGAGGACCGCCGGAAACACCCCCGAAACCTCCCCCGACACGCGCACTGCCGTGCGCGAACGGCTGGCGCGATCCCCGAGGGCTTGCGTACTGTGGAGTCGTGCGTGACCACCTGCCGCCTGGTTTGCCGCCCGATCCGTTCGCCGACGATCCCTGCGACCCGTCGGCGGCTCTCGACGCGATCGAGCCGGGTCAGCCACTGGACTCCCAGGAGCGCATCGCCGTGGAGGCCGATCTCGCCGATCTGGCGGTCTACGAAGCGCTGCTGGCGCACAAGGGGATTCGCGGCCTCGTCGTCTGTTGCGACGAGTGCCAGCAGGACCACTACCACGACTGGGACATGCTGCGCGCCAACCTGTTGCAGCTGCTCGTCGACGGCACCGTCCGGCCGCACGAACCGGCCTACGATCCCGAGCCCGATGCCTACGTGACATGGGACTACTGCCGCGGATACGCGGATGCCTCGCTGAACGAGGCGACGTCGTCGGACTCCGACGGCTATCGCTGACGGCGTAACGAGATCCGACTCACCTAACCCGGTACGACCACCGTCGTCGTGACCGGGGTCTCCTCCACCGGCGAACGGCCGGGCACCTGCGTGGGCGACTCGACCGGCGCCTGACCCACGGGTGCCTCCACGCTCGGCGCCGGGGCCTGCGGCCGCGTGGCGGCCACCGTCGTCGTGGTCGTGGTGGTCGGGCTCGGCTGCGGCGCCGCCGTCGTCGTCGTGACCGGCCGTGGCGTCGTGGCCGGTGGCACCGTCGTGGTCGGCGTGGCGGTGGTGGCGGTGGCCGTGGTGGGCACCGTGCTCGTCGGCGCCGGGATGCTCGACGGCGACGTGCTGGTCGGGGTCGCGGTGGTCGGCGACGCGGGTGTCTCGGAACTCGTCGGGGTCGGGCTGGTGACCGGCGAGGTGTCGGTCGGCGATGTCGGCGAGGTCGGCGACGTCAGCACGGCCTCGGGGCCGGGCACGTCGGTGACCGACGTGGTCTCGGTCGTGGTGGTGGTCTCGGTGGTGTCGGTGGTGTCGGTGATGACCGGCACCGGCAGCAGCGTCAGCGGCGAATCGGGCAGCAGCACGGGCGGCGGGTCGCCGACCGGCGGCAGCGTGGCGGCCGGGTCCTGCTCGACGACCTTGTAGGTCAGCGCATTCCACTGCTCGATGAGGTCGTGCTTCTGCTCGACGGTCTCGACGCTCTGCACGGTGTTGGACAACGCGGCGAGCTTGTTCTGGGCCTGATCCCACTGGCCCTGCTCGACCAGCTGCTGCACCTGCGCCAGCTCCTGCTGCGCGGCGAGCACCACCTGGTCGTCGCGGGTGACCTGCTGCTCACCGAAGATCATGGTGCGCATGCCGTACAGCCCGTCCCCGGGTGCCGCGCCGTAGACGGCGACTCCGAAGCCGCCGGCGCACAGCACGGCTGCGGCCGCCGATCCGACCACCGCGAGGGAGAGGCGGTTCGCCCGGCGGGGTGCCCGTGCGGAGTCGAGCGCCAGCGCAGCGTCGCGTTCGGTGACCATCGCCGACACCGGCGTGTCCCGCACGCCGTCGCGCCAGTCCGCGAACAGGAACGCGAGTTCCGCCTCCGCGGGATCGGTCGAGTACACCGGCTGATTCGAACTCAGCGACTCGATGAACCGGTCGACCCGGTTGATGTCGTTGAGGCTGGGATCTCCCCCATTGGAGGTCCAGCGGCCTTGTTCAGGCATGGTCGTGTCCTGTCGCCATGACTTCGTTCTTGAGCCGTGCGAGCGCACGGTGCTGGGCCACGCGCACCGCACCGGCGGTGCTGCCGACGGCCTCGGCGGTCTCTTCGGCGCTCATGCCGACGACGACGCGCAGGATGATGATCTCCCGTTGCTTCTCCGGCAGGATCTCGAGCAGCTTCTTCATGCGTGCCGCGGAGTCCGCGTCGATGGCCATCTGCTCGGGTCCGAGTGCCGACGACGCCCGTTCGGGCAGGGTGTCCGTGGCGTCACTCTTGTTGCGCCCAGCGGCGCGGTGGGCGTCAGCAACCTTGTGTGCGGCGATGCCATAGACGAAGGCCAGGAACGGTCGTCCCTGATCCCTGTAGCGCGGCAGCGCCGTGATGGCGGCCAAGCACACCTCCTGAGCCACGTCGTCAGCTGATAGACCACTTCGGTCCGCGGTTCCGACCCTCGCCCGGACGTACCGGACGATGATCGGGCGGATGGTCGCCAGCACTTCCCGGAGCGCGTCTCGATCGCCGGCCACCGCCTGAGCAACGACAGCATCGAGACCATCTCCCGAAATTGTCATCGTGCGCGATATCTCCAGCGTTACGGATGGGGCGAACCCCAGGCAGGTGTGTCAGTCAAAGACTAATGATCCGTCGGAGACGGTCGGAATCAGCGGACCGACCACACGCCGCCGCCAACTCGTACGGTAGCCGCGGATTCGTCGCGTAGCGCGGCGACGTCCGGCGGCGCGAGCACCGCGCTCCCCACGTCGGCCAGCAGGGAGGCCAAAGCCCAGCTCAGAGGTATCAGACCCAGTCGTCGGGAGCGGTCCAGAGCCGCGTCGGCGACCCTCCTCGAGCCGGCCACGTCACCCACCGAACACAGTGCCGCGGCGAGCACCACCTGGGACTTCACGGCGTGTCGCGCCGACCCGACGGATCCGGCCAGGTCCACCGCACGCTCGGCGTGACCCACGGCGAGTTCTCCGCGACCCGTGAACATGGCCAGTTCGGCGTTCACCCACGCCGACCGGACGCGGACGCGGTCCGTCGCCTCGCCCGCGAGCGGCTCGGCCCGGGTCAGCAGGCGAGCGGACAGCGCGAAGCGGCCGACCCCGAGCGCGTCGGCTGCCAGACCGACGAGTGCGTCGGCGCCGGCGTCGGGGTCACCGCCCGCGAGCGCCCAGGCGTGACCGTCGTACGGCCGCGCCGCCGCGTGGTGGCCGAGCTGGCGCAGGAACGACGCGCGTGTGCTGTGCGCCACCGAGGCAAAGGATGCGGCGCCCGGAGCGCGGCTCAGCGCCTCGAGGTCGCCCAACCCTCGGGCGTACCTGCCCTGGCCGCCCGCGGCGACCGCCCGGTGCCACAGGCCGGCGGCCGTGCGGGCCGCGGGCAGCGGCCACAGGTCGGGCCGTGCGCCGAAGGCGGCGTCCACCAGGTCATCGGCCTCGTCGTCCATCAGCGAACGACGCTACCAACGCCGCGGAATTACGGTCCTGGAGCGTCCGAAACCGGCGAAATCACACCGTGGGTGTTGCCAATTCAACATTCGTTAACAGTTGATGGAGCGCGTGTTACGACCACGTCAACCACCCCCGTTCGATGCGGGTGTGCGTATGGCCGATCTTCGGCGCGAGCAGCCAAAACACGGTTCGTTGCCCAGATGTGCTCGACTCGTGACCACAGGACTCGTTGCGAGCAGGTCCCTTTGATGAACGGGATGTAAATTCCCGAGCAGGCGCTATGCCCCTGAGCAAGTGCGCTGGCTATTGACGCCATTTCCAGCACCCTCATACGTTGTGTTCACGAGAAGTCAGCGGCGACTTGCACTCGGAATGGTTCACGACTCAACGCGATGTCGCGTGACGCGGAAGCATCGCGTAGAGAGGGGATTTTCCCAATGCCTCAGCCGCAACAACTACCCGGACCCAACGCCGACATCTGGGACTGGCAAATGGACGGTCTCTGCCGGGGGGTCGACTCCTCGATGTTCTTCCATCCCGATGGCGAGCGCGGCAGGGCTCGCGCCCAGCGAGAGATGCGCGCCAAGGAGATGTGCCGAAGCTGCCCCGTGATCGCGCAGTGCCGCACCCATGCACTTGCCGTGGGCGAGCCGTACGGCATCTGGGGTGGCCTGAGCGAGTCCGAGCGGGAAATGCTGCTGAAGCGGGGCATCCGCCGCAGCGCCTGACCCACTGCCGTACCGATACGACGACACCCCCGGTCCATCAGGGCCGGGGGTGCCGTCGTATCCGGGGTCAGGGAGCAGGCCGCAGGAGACCCTGCACCGCGAACCGCACGAACCCGTTGGCGCGGGTCACCACGGACGACGTGGCGGGTACCGCCGCCTGCGCTGCCGAGTTGAGCGACGCGACGCCGGCCTGGAGACCGGTGTTGTTGATCCCCGTGACGGCCTGCAGGCCGGTGTTGTTGATCGCGGTGATGCCCTGCAGTCCCGAGTTGTTCTGGTTGACCACGTTCTGCACCGCCCCGTTGGCGCCGCTCACCGCCGCGCTCACGGCGGAGTCGAGCGGCCCACCGTCGGCGAAGGCCATCGCCGCCGGTGCCCCGAGCATCAATCCACCGGCGACCACCGTCACCCCGAGAGTCCTTGCCGCGAGAGCCTTCGACGGCATCCTGTGCTTGGCCACGTTGCCCTGCCTTCCTGTCGACGCCTGACCCTCGGATGGATCAGATGGTTAGCCAAGAATAGCTTTCGGCAATCGTTTCGCAAGGGCCTTCCAGGGACGTTATCGGTATGTAATACCTGCTGCAGGGCAATATTGTCGATTGGACGGTTAGCTGTTGGCTAACTCGTTAGGCGGTTCGCTGCGTTGCTGCTTGGTGAGCGCCGCCTTGAGTGCGGCGTTCTCCGCCTCGAGGTCGGACAGCCGGCGCCGGACGTCGGCGAGCATCGGTTCGAGTTCCTCCACGGTGAACCGCGGCGTGATGTGCTGCGGGCAGTTCCAGTCGAAGGCCTCGACGGTGACGACGACGGCGCGTTCCACCACCGCGTCGTACGCGGGATCGGCCAGCGCGGCGATCAGCTCCGGGTCCTGCTCGGCGGTGACGATCCTGGCGCGCCCGAACACCTTGAGTCGTCGCCGCTGCGCGTAGTCGACGGCGATGATCGCCATCCGGTCGTCGCCACCGAGGTTTCCGGTGCTGATGTACTGCAGGTTGCCGCGGAAGTCGGCCCAGCCGAGGGTGTGTTCGTCGAGCACGCGGACGAACCCCCGCGGCCCGCCGCGGAACTGGACGTACGGCCAGCCGGTCTCGCCGACCGTCGCCAGATAGCAGCCGTCGCGTTCGGCCAGGAACTCCGCCTCGTCGTCGGTCAGCGGGTCGGGCCCCGCCGCGGCACCGGCGACGCGCTTGCGGGAGTAGAACGCCTCACTGCCGCGCTCTCGCTGGACCTTCCGGACGTCGTCGGTGAATGCGATCGCGGGATAGCGCCGGCTCATGTCGCGTCCAGCGTCACAGCGTGCCCATGAATTCCCGGATGTAGCCGCTGATCTCGTCGCCGTGCGTCTCCAGGGCGAAGTGGCCGGCGTCGAGGAGGTGGTACTGCCCGTCGGGGAGGTCCCGCTTGAACGCCTCCGCGCCTGCGGCACCGAAGATCTCGTCGTTCCTCCCCCACGTCACGAGCAGCGGCGGCTGATGGGTCCGGAAGTACTCCTGGAACGCGGGGTAGCCGTCGAGGTTGAACTGGTAGTCCCAGAACAGCTGCAGCTGGATCGCGTCGTTGCCCTTGCGGTCCAGGCCGGCCTGGTCGTTGAGCCAGGCGTCGGGCGCGATGCGGTCGAGTCGGTCGGTGGGGACGCCGTGGGTGTACTGCCAGTACGTCTTCTCGGCCGTCAGGTACCCGCGGACGGCCTCCTCGTTGGCGGCGCGATCCGCCGCATGCGCGAACAGGACGTCCCAGAAGGGGGTGAAGCCCTCGACGTAGGCGTTGCCGCTCTGCGAGACGATCGCCGTGATCCGCTCCGGGTTGGCCGTCGCGATGCGCAGTCCGATGGGCGCGCCGTAGTCGTGGATGTAGATGGCGAAGCGTTCCAGCCCCAGGTGGGCGATGAGCTTCTCGGTGATCTCGGCGAGGTGGTCGAAGCTGTAGGTGAACTGCGTGACCGACGGCATCGACGATCGGCCGAAGCCGACGTGGTCGGGTGCGACCAGGTGGTAGGCATCCGACAGCGAGTCGATCAGGTTGCGGAACATGTGCGAACTCGACGGGAAGCCATGCAGCAGAAGCAGAGTCGGGTTCGCCGGATCGCCGGCCTCTCGGTAGAAGACCTCCAGCCCGTCGATGGCGGCGGTGCGGTAGCGCGTACTGAAGGTGGGCATGGGTGTCCTCTCGAGGGCGGGTAGTGCAGCTCGGCGTCCACATTGCGTGGTCCGCGACGGTCGATAAAGGGGAGAAACGGGAACGCGGCAATCGCGCGGCCCGATCAATTGACGCCGGTCTGACTAACATCACCGAATGGAGTTGCGTCAGCTCGAGGCATTCGTCGCCGTTGCCGATGAACTGCACTTCAAGCGCGCCGCCGAGAAGCTCCACGTAGGCCAGCCGACGCTCAGCGACCTGGTCCGACGTCTGGAGCGTGACCTGGGGACACCGCTCTTCACCCGCACTACGCGGCGGGTGGCCCTCACCGAGGCGGGCGTGGAACTGCTGGGCCGGGCCCGGGCCATCCTCGAGGACGTCGCGGGGGCGGGAGCGGCCGTCCGCCGGATCGCCGGCGGGGACGCGGGGACGGTGCGGCTCGGCATCACGCCGCCCGTCGCGCCGACGCTGGCACCGCATCTCGCCGCGGCCCTCGCGCGCGAGGCACCCGACGTCGAACTGGTGGTGCGCCGCATGTGGCTGCCGGATCTACAGCGCGCCATCCCCGACGGCGAGGTCGACGTGACCATCACGTGCGGCCTGGTGCCGGACCCGCCGGGGATCATCAGCGAGGTGTTCTGCGCGGAACCGCTGATCGCCAGCGTGCGCGGTGACCACCCGCTCGCCGGCCGCGATTCGGTGAGCGTGCACGATCTGAGCGCCGAGACGCTGGGGCTGCGCAGCGGCGATCTCTATCCAGCGAGCCCGATGGCCTTCCGGCAGGTTCTCGAGGCAGTCGGATCGTCGCCCGCCACGGTCGAATTGGTCGACATCGACTTCTCGGCGCGCCGGTGGAGCGAGCAGGCCGAGGTGGACTGGATCCTCACGACGGCGGCGAGTGCGGGCCTCGACTTCCCGAGCCCGCTGGTTCCGCTGTCGCCGGCGCTGTACATGCCGTACACCCTGCAGTGGTGCCCGATCCGGGCCGCAACGGCGGCGGTGGGCAGATTCGTCAACCTGGCGCTCCACGAGGACGTGCCGCCGGGGTGGATCGAACTCCCGGACCACTTCCCCGGCGAGGACGACTAGTCGGGCCAGAGTTGCATGCCGTACGAACTCAGCACGGCGAGCGAACGGTTCCACTCGTCGAGGAGTTCGTCGATGCGCGACACCGTGGGGTTCACGTCGCCTTCGGGTGCATCGTGGAGCGCGGCGGCCAGTGACCGCAGTTCGGCCTCGATCGTGCCTGGGTCACGCAGCATGGCAAACTCCCCGGATCAGTCCCTTTCTCCGAGTATGCGCCGCAATCCGTACCTTGGCAATGTTTCGACCGAAGTCCAGCTAGAGGCCGATGTGGCGGGCCGGATTAGCCGATGCGGTCAATAAAGCGACCTTGAACTGCGCTGATGATCCCCGAGCGGGCCATCATCGTGCATTTGGAAGTAGCCGCCAGCAAAGTGCGCAGGTCGACGGCGGTTCCGGCGCAAGCGGCCGACGATCGACTCCTCGTAGCGCCCGGCAACCATCGGACGCGGAGAAGAGGGCCCAAAACGACGAAAGCGCCCCCGACCCTAGGGGCCGGGGGCGCTCCGTTCGAACGCGCTACTAGTGGGCGTGACCGTGGTGGCCGTGCCCGTGTCCGTCGTCCTCCGCCTCGGCGGGCTTCTCGACGATGGCGGTCTCGGTGGTGAGCACCATCCGTGCGACGGACGCGGCGTTGAGCACCGCGGACCGGGTCACCTTGACGGGGTCCACGATGCCGTCGGCCAGCAGGTCGCCGTACGTGAGGGTCGCGGCGTTGAAGCCCTGACCCGCAGGCAGTTCGGAGACCTTGTTGACCACGACCGCGCCGTCGAGACCGGCGTTGGTGGCGATCCAGTACAGCGGCGAGGACAGCGCCGAGGAGAACACCTCGACGCCGAGCGCCTCGTCACCCGTGACCGACGAGCGCAGACCGTCGAGGGCCGAGCGGGCCTGGACGAGCGCCGCGCCACCGCCGGTGACGATGCCCTCCTCGACGGCCGCCTTGGCCGCCGACACGGCGTCCTCGACGGCTTCCTTGCGCTTCTTGAGGTCGGTCTCGGTGGCCGCGCCGACCTTGATGACCGCGACGCCGCCGGCCAGCTTGGCCAGCCGCTCCTCGAGCTTCTCGCGATCCCAGTCGGAGTCGGTGGACTCGATCTCGGCGCGCAGCTGCGACTTGCGGGCTTCGATCGCGTCCTCGGCGCCGCCACCGTCGACGATCACGGTGCTGTCCTTGTTGACGACGACGCGGCGAGCCGTGCCGAGCACGTCGAGGCCGACCTCGCGCAGCAGCAGACCCACGTCGGGGTTCACCACCTGGCCGCCGGTGACGACGGCGAGGTCGTCCAGGAACGCCTTGCGGCGATCACCGAAGAACGGCGCCTTGACCGCGACGGCCTTGAGCGTCTTGCGGATGGCGTTGACCACCAGCGTGGACAGGGCTTCGCCCTCGACGTCCTCGGCGATGATCAGCAGCGGCTTGCCCGACTCGGCGACCTTCTCCAGCAGCGGCAGCAGGTCCGGCAGCGAGCTGACCTTGTCGCGGTGCAGCAGCACCAGCGCGTCCTCGAGGACGGCTTCCTGCGAGTCGAAGTCGGTGATGAAGTACGCCGACGTGAAGCCCTTGTCGAAGCCGACGCCCTCGGTGACCTCGAGTTCGGTGTGCAGCGTCGAGGACTCCTCGATGGTGACGACACCGTCGACGCCCACCTTGGTCATCGCCTCGCCGACCAGCTTGCCGACCTCTGCGTCCCGCGAGGAGACGGTGGCGACCTGGGCGATGGAGTTCTCGTCCTTGACCGGGGTGGCCGCGGCCAGCAGGGCCTCGGACACCGCGTCGGCGGCCTTCGAGATGCCTGCGCCGAACGCGATCGGGTTGGCGCCTGCGGCGATGTTGCGCAGCCCCGCCTTGATGATGGCCTGCGCGAGGACGGTCGCCGTGGTGGTGCCGTCGCCGGCCACGTCGTTGGTCTTGGTGGCGACCGACTTGACCAGCTGGGCGCCGAGGTTCTCGAACGGATCCTCGATGTCGATCTCGCGGGCGATGGTGACGCCGTCGTTGGTCACGACCGGACCGCCGAAGGCCTTGGCCAGCACCACGTGCCTGCCGCGCGGACCGAGCGTGACGCGTACCGCGTCGGCGAGCTTGTCGACACCCGCCTCCATGGCTCGGCGCGCAGTCTCGTTGAACTCAATCTGCTTGCTCATGAATGTTCTTCCTGCTTGAAAGACAGTGGAACGCATGCCGCCCCGGACATCACCCGTCGACGACGGGGATCTCCGGGGCGGGACACGAGTGCTTACTTGTTGACGACAGCCAGCACGTCACGGGCCGAGAGGATCAGGTACTCCTCGCCGCCGTACTTGATCTCGGTGCCGCCGTACTTGCTGTAGATCACGGTGTCGCCCTCGGCGACGTCCAGGGGGATGCGCTTCTCGCCATCCTCGTCCCAGCGGCCGGGGCCAACTGCGACGACGGTGCCTTCCTGCGGCTTCTCCTTGGCCGTGTCAGGAATGACCAGGCCGGAAGCGGTGGTCGTCTCGGCCTCGTTGGCCTGTACGAGGATCTTGTCCTCGAGTGGCTTGATGTTGACGCTCGCCACGATGGAGCCCTCCACTAGTTCGGGTGTCGTGCCCGGGTAGTCCCGGGCATGGGTCGAATACAAGGTGTTCGGCATGCGTCCGAGCCCCATTGCGCCGTCGTCGCGGGAGCCGGAACACCGGGGTTGGCCGCCTGCCACCTAGCACTCTATACACGCGAGTGCTAGCACTCAAGGCTGGGCCGTGCGCGGTCCGAACGGGTGCGACCGAACGGTCACGCCACCTGGCCCTTGAGCACCGGCAGGCCGGGGTCGCTGGCCACGTCGAGCGGCGACGGCGCGGCTCCCGCCGCGATCAGATGGGCGGCGAACGACGCGATCATGGCGCCGTTGTCGGTGCACAGTCGCGGCCTCGGCACCCGCAGGGTCAGGCCCGCGGCGGTGCAGCGTTCCTCGGCCAATTCGCGCAGCCGGGAGTTGGCGGCCACTCCCCCGGCGATCAGGAGCGTGTCGACGCCGAGTTCGGTGGCCGCGCGGATCGCCTTGCGGGTGAGCACGTCGGCCACGGCCTCCTGAAAGCCGGCGGCGACGTCGGCGGTCGCGGCGTCGGGATTGCGCTCGACGTGGCGCGCGACGGCCGTCTTGAGGCCGCTGAAGCTGAACGCGTACGGGTGGTCGCGGGGTCCGGTCATGCCCCGCGGGAACGCGATCGCGTCGCGGTCGCCGGTGCGCGCCAGGTCGTCGAGCGGCTTGCCGCCCGGGTAGCCGAGGCCCAGCAGCCGGGCCACCTTGTCGTAGGCCTCGCCCGCGGCGTCGTCGACCGTGCTGCCCAGTTCTTCGATGGGCTCGCCCAGCGATCGGACGTGCAGCAGGTGGGTGTGCCCGCCGGACACCAGCAGCCCGATGCTCTCGGGCAGCGGGCCGTGCTCGTAGACGTCGGCGGCCAGGTGCCCACCGAGGTGGTTGACCGCGTAGAACGGGACCTCCCACGCGGCGGCGTAGGCCTTCGCGGCCGCCACGCCGACGAGCAGTGCGCCCGCGAGGCCCGGTCCGATGGTGGCGGCGACGACGTCGGGCCTGTCGATTCCGGCCACCTCGAGGGCGCGGCGCATGGTCGGTCCGAGCGCCTCGAGGTGGGCGCGCGAGGCGATCTCGGGGACGACGCCGCCGAACCGCACGTGCTCGTCGACGCTGGAGGCCACCTCGTCGGCGAGCAGCGTCACCGTGCCGTCGGCCGCGAGGTCGCAGATGCCCACGCCCGTCTCGTCGCACGAACTCTCGATCGCCAGGATGGTGGTCACGCCGTCGCCACCCTCGGGTCGCGCCGCATCGTGTAGGCGTCGGCACCGCTGACGCGGTAGTACCGCTTGCGCAGACCCACCCGCGTGAAGCCGACGCTCTCGTACAACCCGATCGCCGCGGCGTTGTCGGTGCGGACCTCCAGGAACACCGCTGCGCCGTCGGCGATGTCGAGGATCCGGTCGAGCAGGTGACGGCCGATCCCCCGGCCCTGGAACGCCTCGTCGACGCCGATGGTGTGGACCTCGAACTCGAACGGTGCCGTGCGGCCCAGACGCGTGATGCCGGCGTATCCGACGAGGGTGCCGTCGACGCGGGCGGCGACGTAGTGGTTGTGCCGCGATTCGAGTTCGCGGATGAAGGCGACCGCCGGCCACGGATCGTCCCCGGGGAACAGCTGTGCCTCCAGTTCGGCGCAGCGGTCGGCGTCGCCGATCCGCAACCCGTCGTAGACGACGTCCACCGGCGCGGTCACGGTCGCTGCTCGCTGCGCGGCTTGGCGTCGGGGCGACGCAGGTAGAGCGGGACGAGCGCCTCGGGTGGCCGCGAGAAGTCCACGGCACGAACCAGACCCGACGACGTCGGGTACGTCGGGTCGAGCCGGGGCAGGTCGAACAGCGCGGCGTGCTCCGGAGAGCCGGCCACGGCGTGGGCACCGCCGGGGACGTCGGTCGGTGCGCATACGGCGGGCCCGTCGACGCGGACGCCGTCGCGGTAGCGCGCCCAGTACACCTCGCGACGACGGGCGTCGGTGACGACGAGCACCTCGCCGGTGGTGTCGATCCCGATGGCGTCGAGGCTGCACACCCCGTACACCGGCACGTCGAGTGCGTGCCCGTAGGCCGCCGCGGTCGCCATGCCCACGCGCAGTCCGGTGAACGGCCCGGGCCCGCACCCGACGACCACCGCGCCGAGGTCCGCCATCGCCACGCCCGCATCGGCCATGGCGCGCAACACGTTCGGGGTGAGCTGCTCGGCGTGCGCCCGCGGGTCGACGGTGACGTGCTCGGCCAGCACGTGCGCGGCGGCACCGTCACGGCGGACCACGCCCGCGGTCACGGCGGGCGAGGCGGTGTCGATGGCCAGGACCAGGGGGCTCACGGGCGTTCGCTCCAGCGCCACACCGCGGTGCGGGTCTCGGTCTCGCCGCCGCGTTCGAGGCGGACGTCGAGGTGACGGTCGGACAGCCGCTCCGCCAGCCCCTCACCCCATTCGACGACGACCACGGCGTCGTCCAGGTCGGTGTCGAGGTCGAGTGAGTCGAGTTCGCCCAGCAGGTCGGCGTCGACGCCCGCGTGACCGCCGAGGAGGCGGTAGACGTCGACGTGCACCAGCGCCGGACGGCCCGCCTGCCGGGCCGGGTGCACCCGGGCGAGGACGAACGTCGGCGAGGTGACCGCGCCCTCGACGTCCATGGCGCGGGCGATGCCCTTGGCCAGCACCGTCTTTCCCGCGCCCAGCGGCCCGGACAGCACGACGACGTCGCCGGCCCGCAGGTCCGCGCCGAGTTCGGCGCCCAGTGCCAACGTGTCGTCGGCGGTGGGGAGTTCGGCCGTGCCCTCGGTGCGCGCCTCAGCCACGGTGCCAGGTCCGTTCGCGAAGCCGGCGGGTGAGGGCGACGAGCTTGGACGGCGTGGCGCGTTCGACCAGGCGGACCAGCGCGTCGTCGACGATCACGGGCTGTTCGAGCTGCACCAGATGACCTGCGCCGCCGACGATCACCAATTCGGACTTCGGCAGCTTGGCCGCCATCGCCGCGGAGTACTCGTGCGGGGTCAGCAGGTCGCGGTCGCCGCACAGCACCAGGGTGGGGATCTTCTCCAGCGTGGCCAGCGCCGCGGTCTCGTCGTGCACCTCGAGGGCGTGCAGGAATCCGACGATCGTCGGGATCGGCGTGTCGTGCATCATCTTCTCCGAGAACGCCACCACGCTGGGGCTGATCTTCTCGTCGCCGTAGGACGCCGCCCGCAAAATGGGGCCGATCACCGACCGCGCGGCACCGCGGGTGCGGTGCACGGTCTTCGGTGCGTACCGGACGGCGAACCGCACGGCCTCCAGGGCGGGGTTGCGCAGGATCTCACCGAGCGGCGAGCGCGAGACACCCTCGGCCGCAGACGATATGAGCGCGACACCGACGATCCGGCTCCGGTAGTGCCTGGGGAACTGGCGGGCGTGGGACAGCACGGTCATCCCGCCCATCGAGTGCCCGACGAGCACCACGGGTCCGCGCGGCGCCATGACCGCCAGCACGGCCTCGAGGTCCTGGCCGAGCTGCGGCACGGTGAACGTGTCGGGCGGGGCCTCGCCGGACCTGCCGTGACCGCGCTGGTCGTAGAAGACCATCCGGACCTGGGTGCCCCACTGCTCGGACAGTCGCGCACGCTGGAAGTAGAAGGCGCCCATGCGGAGACAGAAGCCGTGTGAGAAGACGACGGTCAGCGGCGCGTCCTCGGGCCCCACCTCCCGTACGGCGAGCGGCACGCCGTCCGCGGTGGTCACCACGCAGCTGCGGTCGGCGTCGAGGAGTTCGAAGTCCTCGCCGCGGTGCAGATCGTCCTCGGTCACGCGGCGGGTCAGCGACTTCGCGATCGTGGACCCCGCGAGGCCACCGACCGCCGACAGTCCGGCGAGGCCCGCCAGCCAGCTCGCGTTGCGGACCCGGCTCACCGGCTCGGACCGATCCCCGCGCCGCCGACGTAGGTGCGGGTGACCCGCCCCCGCGGACTGGTCACGATCTCGTAGTTGATGGTGCCGAGCGTCTCGGCCCAGTCCTGCGCGGTCGGTTCGCCGTGCGTGCCGGAGCCGAACAGGACGGCCTCGTCGCCCTCGCGGACGTCGCCGCCGCCGGGTCCGAGGTCCACCACGAACTGGTCCATGCACACCCGACCGACGTTGGGGTGGCGCCGGCCGTTGATCTGCACGTCGAATCGGCCACTCAGACCGCGGAACACGCCGTCGGCGTACCCGATCGGGATGAGCCCGACGGTGGTGTCGCGGTCGGCGATCCAGGTGTGGCCGTAGGAGACGCCGTCGCCGGCCCGGATCGGACGCACCTTGGCCACCGGGCACCTCAGCGTCATGGCCGGGATCAGCCCCATGTCGCCGCGCGCCGGGATGGGGGTCTGGCCGTAGACGGCGATGCCGGGGCGGACCAGGTCGAACGCGAGGTCCGGCCGGGTCATCGCGGCGGGCGAGTTGGCCAGGTGGGCGATCTCGAAGTCGACTCCCGCGGCGGCCGACCGGCGCCGCAGCTCGGAGAAGCGTTGCACCTGAACGTCGTTGACGGGGCTGTCGGGATCGTCACCGCACGCCAGGTGGGACATGATGCCGCGGAGCCGGACAGCGCCCGCGGCGTGGGCCCGGGCCAGCGTGGGCAGCATGCCGTCGAGTTCGCTGCCGCTCGCCCCGTTGCGACTGAGGCCGGTGTCGACCTTGACGGTCAGCACCGCGGGTCGTCCGGTGCGCTCGACCGCGTCGAGCACGTCGTCGAGCTGGCGCGCCGACGACACGGCGATCTGGACGTCGGCGAGCAGCGCGGGTGCGAAGTCGACGCCCGGGGTGTGCAGCCAGGCCAGCAGCGGGCCCGCGAACCCGTCGCGGCGCAGCGTCAGCGCCTCCTCGAGCGTGGCCACGCCGATCTCGGTGGCGCCGGCCGACAGCGCCGCGCGGGCCACGGCCAACGCGCCGTGTCCGTAGCCGTCCGCCTTGACCACCGCCATCACGGCCGCGGATCCGGCGTGCTCGGCGAGCAGTCGCACGTTGTGCGCGATCGCGTCGAGGTCGACGACGGCGGTGGCCGCGTGCGTCGTGGCGGGGGTGGTGACGTCGGTGGTCTGCATGGTCGCCCTCGATTCTTTCAGAACCGGCGGTCTGTACAACGTCCGGCGGCGACCCTACCGTCAGAAGATGAGCGGTGACCTGGTTCGACGCGTCGGGATCCTGCTGATCATCCCAGTCCTGGCGGCGTGCTCCGACGCCTCCGATCCTCCCGGCGCGGCACCGTCGGCGCGTGACCTGACCGCGTGTACCGCGGTGCTGTCGCAGCCGTGGCAGGAGGCCTTCGCGACGAGCGGGGTCGACACCGGCGGCTCGACGACGACGCTCGCGGTCGGTCCCGGCGGCGAGGTGGCGGCCGCGCGCGACGACGCCGCATCGCGCGACCTGCTGATCGTCTCGCCCGAGGGATCGGTGACGACGGTGTACTCGCCGCCGGATCCCGACCGGGACCGACCCGGATTCGCGGCGCTCGACGACCGATGGATCGTCGTCGGCGTGGAGAGGTTCCGGCGCCCATCCCCGGACGCGCCGGCCGGGACGAACGGCGCGCTGCCCACGCTGACCCGCATCGACGTGATCGATCGCCGGGACCGCTCGGTACGGACGGTCGTGGAGAGTTCCGACGCCGACCACCTCACCGGCGGCCCGACCCTCGACTCCTTCGCACTCTCCGACGACGCGGTCTTCTGGATCACCCGCGACACCTACCCGAGCGACGAGGGCGTCCTGCGTTCCTTCGACCTCCAGACCGGCACCGTGGCTCGGGTCGAGGCGGGCCCCATGCGCGACGTCCGCGCCATCCCGGACGGCATCGCGTACTCGCGAAACAGCCCCGTGGAGCACGTCTTCCGGCCGTCCCGCCGACTGCCCGACGGCGTCGCCGCGGTGGTCCGCCCGGACGATCGGTGGACCCTGGCGACCGACGGCGAGGCATACGCGTGGATCACCGGCGTCACCGACGGTGGCACCGGCGTCGCCTGGTGGTCGCCGGATGGCGGGTTGGTTCGGCTCGACACCGGCAGGATGGCACGCGGCGACGGCGCCTTCAGGCCGACGGTCTGGGTCGACGGACGGTACGTCGCCTTCGGCGCCATGCTCGTCGACGCGCGATCGGGCGCCGTGGCCGACGTGGATCCCGTCGTCGTGGGCATGCGTGGTGGCACCGTGGCCCTTCAGCTGCAGGCCCCCGGAGGCAAGTTCGCCCCCAGCGTGGCCGGGATGATCCGCCTCGACGGGCTGCCGACCCCGGCCTGCTGAGCCGCCTCAGTGCGCGAAGGGCTGCACGCCGTCGAAGTGACCGTTCGGCTTCAGCTCGTCGAGCGTCTTGAGCACCGTCAGCATGTCGTCGCGCAGCGCGCGGGCGAGGTCGGCGGAGAAGCCCTCGCGCACCACCACCCGCAGCACCGTCACGTCGGTGGCGTCGTCCGGCATCGTGTACGCGGGCACCTGCCAGCCGAAGGACCGCAGCGCATGCGACACGTCGAACTCGGTGTAGGCGCGGTCCCCGGCCAGCCGGAAGGCGACGACGGGGATGGCCGACCCGTCGGAGATCAGCTCGAAGTGCTCGCTGGTGCGGAGCTGGTCGCCGAGCCACCGCGCTGTGTCGGACAGGCTGTGCATGACCTGCGAGTATCCGGCCCGGCCGAGGCGCAGGAAGTTGTAGTACTGGCCGATGACCTGGTTGCCGCCCTTGGAGAAGTTCAGCGTGAACGTCGGCATGTCGCCACCGAGGTAGTTGACCCGGAACACCAACTCGTCGGGCAGGTGCTCGGCGCTGCGCCACACCACAAAACCGATGCCCGGGTAGGTCAGCCCGTACTTGTGCCCGCTGACGTTGATCGAGACGACCCGGGGCAGCCGGAAGTCCCACGCCACCTCCGGGTGCAGGAACGGCACCACGAAGCCACCGCTGGCGGCGTCGACGTGGACCGGTACGTCCAGCGTGCCGTCGGCGGCCAGCGTGTCGAGGGCGGCGCAGATCTCGGCGATCGGTTCGAGTTCACCGGTGTAGGTGGTGCCCAGGATGGCGACCACGCCGATCGTGTCCTCGGTGACGGCGCCGAGGACCTGCTCCGGGGTGATGACGTAGCGCCCCTCCTCCATCGGCAGGTAGATCGGCTCGACGTCGAAGTAGCGGCAGAACTTCTCCCACACCACCTGCACGTTGGAGCCCATGATCAGGTTGGGCCGACGGGTGCGCCACCCGTTCTCGCCGTCGCCGACCTTCTGCCGCCACCGCCAGCTCATGGCCAGGCCGGCAAGCATCACGGCCTCGCTCGAGCCCACCGTCGACGCCCCGATGGCACTCGCGGGGTCGTCGTCGCGCAGGCCCTCGGCGTGGAACAGGTCCGCCACCATCGACACGCACCGCTGCTCGATGGCGGCCGTCGCCGGGTACTCGTCCTTGTCGATCATGTTCTTGTCGAACGTCTCGGCCATCAGCTTCTCGGCCTCGGGGTCCATCCACGTCGTCACGAACGTCGCGAGGTTGAGCCGCGAACTGCCGTCGAGCATCAGCTCGTCGTGGATGTAGCGGTACGCCGCCTGCGGGTCCATCGGCTCGTCCGGCAGGCGCAGTGCGGGCACCGGTGCGGTCGACAGCCGTCCGGTGTAGGCGGGGGCGATCGACGACGTCGGGCGGTGCCTGCGTGACGACATGGGTGACGGTCTCCTCGGGTGGGTTAGAGCGCGGCAATCGACGCACGGACGTGGTCGAGAATCCTCGATGCGGAGACCGGTGCCGAGGCCGGACCGGGGTCGGCGGCGGCGATGCCCGCCGCACGGGCGTGCACGAATGCGGCCGACGCGGCCGCCTCGCCGGGCGGCAGTCCCGAGGCGAGCAGGGCGCCGACCATCCCCGACAGCACGTCGCCCGATCCGGCGGTGGCCGCCCAGGACTGCCCGGCGTCGTTGACGTGGACGGTGCCCCCGCCGGGTTCGGCGATCACGGTGACCCTGCCCTTGAGCAGCACGGTCGCGCCGAACGCGTCGGCCAGTCGGCGGGTGGCGGCCACACGGTCGTCGCCCGGCGGATGCCCGGCCAGGCGGGCGAACTCCCCCGCGTGCGGGGTGAGGACGGTCGGCGCGGACCGCCCCGACACCAGGTCGGGGTGGGCGGCCAGGAGCGTGAGGCCGTCTGCGTCGACGATCACCGGCAGGTCGGTGCTCAACGCGAAGGACAGGGCGGCGGCACCGGCCTCGTCGGTGCCCAGACCCGGTCCGACCACCCACGCCTGGACCCGGCCGGCGGCGCCGACGGAAGACGTCGCGATGACCTCCGGCCAGTGCGAGACCACCTCGGCGGCAGCGGTTCCCGCGTACCGGACCATGCCGGAGGTGGCCGCGACGGCGGCGCCGGTGCACAGGATGGCCGCACCCGGGTACGTCGCGGACCCGGCCATCACACCGGTGACGCCCTGGGTGTACTTGTCGTCGCGGGCGCCCGGCATGGGCCAGCGGGCCTCGACGTCGGCGGCGTCGAGTGCGCGGACGTCGGACTCGGGAAGGTCCAGTCCGATGTCGACGAGTTCGACGCGGCCGCACTCGCCCAGCGCGTGAACGGGTTTGAGGCCGCCGAACGTCACGGTGAGCGTCGCGGTGACGTGCGGCCCGTCGGCTGCGCCGGTCTGGACGTCGAGCCCGCTGGGCAGGTCGACCGAGACCACCGGGATCCGGCGGTCGTCGACGTCGGCGAACAGCTCGGCGGCACCGGGCCGCAGCGACCCCGACGCGGAGATGCCGACGACGCCGTCGATCACCAGATCCGTTGCCTGCGGCACGGTCTCGACGATGCGGCCGCCGGCGGCACGGAAGGCGGCCAGTCCACCGGCGTGCGCCCGGTCGGGGTTCAGCAGGACGGCGGTGACTGCGGCGCCGCGGCGCCGGAGGAACGTCGCGGCCCAGAGCGCATCTCCGCCGTTGTCGCCGGACCCGACGACCGCGCACACCCGACGCCCGGCGACCGTGCCGAGTTCCCGGGCGATCGCGACCGCCAGGCCGTAGGCGGCCCGGCGCATGAGGCCCCCCTCGGGAAGCGACGCCAGCAGCGGCGCTTCGGCGTTCCGGATCGCGTCGGCGGAGTAGTAGTGGCGCATCCCCGTCAGGATTCCATGCGGACGGCTACCGCAGGAGAACGTCGGGGAAACTCACAGCGCGCACTCAGGCCTTGCGATTCTCGCCGAGTTCTTCGACGATCGGGTTGACCGGCGGGATGTCCTTGCCGGCCTGCGCCCGCCCCGGGTGATCGGGCAGGGTTCCGGCTTGCGCCTTCTCTGCGTCGGTCAGGCCGTCGTCGTGGGTGACGGAGGCGAGTACCTCGCCGAGGTTGCGGTACTCCTCGGGCGGTATCGCCCGTAGCGCACCGAGGGTGTCCTGGTCTGCGCCGTTGCGGTCGGCGACGGCGAGTAGTCGGTCCTTGTCCGCGGGGAAGTCCGCGTCGTTGAGGGCGTCCTCGACGCGCGCGCGGCTGGTGGAGGCGACCATGTTGCTCCTTGGGTCGTGGGCGGATGCTGACACCCGCTCACATGCCCGGTCGGCGCGGGGAGAAACGCGTCACTCCGGGTGGTGACAGACCGCCTCGAGGTTGATGCCGTCCGGGTCGAGGACGAAGGCGCCGTAGTAGTCGGGTTGGTACTCGGGTCGCAGGCCCGGTGCGATCAGCGAGCGTGCGCCTGCCGTCATCGCCGCGTCGTAGAACGCGCGAACGGCGTCGCGATTCTCGGCGGTGAAGGCGAGGTGCACGTTGTCGCCCACCCTGCCGTCGGCGACGAGCCAGAAGAACGGCTTGGGATGCCGTCCGAAGCCGTGCATCGCGAGTTGGCCTGCCGTCGGGGCGACGGTGAGGAGTCTGGTGATGCCGAGGGTCTCGAGCACGGGCCCGTAGAACGCGGACGAACGGTCGAGGTCGGGTACCGCGATGTTGAGGTGGTCGATCAGGGAGCCGGAGTAGTCGGGCATGGCGAGCCTTCCGCGATACGATTGATTGCACTGAACATCATCTGCATGATGCAACTATTGCGTCATGCAGTCAACCCGAGGATGGCACGGTGGGCGAGAAGGGCCGCGCGGCGGCGGTACGCGACGCACTCGAGGCGCTGGCCGGGTGGCAGGTCCTGGTGGCGCAGTACAACGATCTGGTCGCCCGCGCGATCGGGGTGTCGCCGACCGAGACGCAATGCCTCTACGTCCTGAGCCGCTTCGGGCCGTCGACGCCGGGTGAACTCGCCAAGCGGATCAACCTGACCACCGGTGCCACCACCCGCATGCTGGACCGGCTGCTGGCCGCCGGTTACGTGACGCGCACACCCGATCCCCACGACCGGCGCCGCGTGATCATCGAGGCCGCCGGCGACGGGATCGACCGTGTCGCAGCGCTGTACGCTCCGCTCAACGCCGACCTGGCCGGCCTGATGTCGGCCTTCGACGCCGCGGCACTCGCCGATCTCGCCGCGTTCGCCCGCGCCGCCGAGGACGTCACCGAGAGGCGCATCCGGGACCTCTAGGGCTCAGCCCTTCACCCGGCCGTAGTGGCGCCGGGCCTTCATCCGGTTGCCGCACACCTCCATCGAGCACCACCGCGCGGTGCCCGCACGGCTGCGGTCCAGCAGGAACAGGTTGCACTCGCCGTTGGCGCACGGCCGCAACCGCCCGGGCATGGCCGCCTCGAGGTCGCCCCAGGCGAGGACGAGGCGGGCTGGCCAGTCGGCGTCGAGCCGCCACTCGAGCGCGCCGTCGACGATTCTCGGGACCCGGACGACGCCCACCAGGTACGGCGCGAGCACGTCGGCCGCGACGTCACCGCGGACCACTCGCTGCAGGTCGTCGCGGAGGCGGCGCACGTCGGCGAGGCGCCGCCCGGACGCCCCGTGGGCCCGCAACCACTCCCCGTCCAGCACGTCGGTGGGCCGATCGTCGACGACGGGCGTGGTGTTCAGCAGGTCGAGCAGCACCGCCTCGACGTCGTCCGCGTTCATCTAACCATCATATACCGCTTGACAGGTTAGGCACGGGCCGCTTGACTGGGCCTAACCGCCATACTTGACCGAGGGAGTTAGACATGGTCACCCACCACCGCCACGCCGAGGTGCTCGGACGCCGGCTCTTCTACCGCGAGGCGGGGCCGGCGGACGCTCCCGCGGTGGTGCTGCTGCACGGCACGCCCGCGAGTTCGCACATGTACCGCAACCTGATTCCCGCGCTCGCCGATCGCTACCACGTGATCGCGCCGGACTATCCCGGCTTCGGACACTCCGACGTCCCGGGCACCGACGAGTTCGACTACACCTTCGACGCGCTCGCCGACCACGTCGACGCACTGCTCGACCACCTCGGCCTCGACCGCTACGCCCTCTACGTCCAGGACTACGGCGCGCCGGTCGGGTGGCGGCTGGCGCTGCGCCATCCCGAGCGCATCGCGGCCGTCGTCACGCAGAACGGCAACGCCTACGTCGAGGGCTTCGTGGGCGACGCGATGGAACCGCTGTTCGTCTACGGCCGGGACCGCACCGAGGCCAACGCCGAGCCGCTGCGGGCGCTGATCAGCCCGGACGGCCTCGAATGGCAGTTCACGCACGGCGTCCCGGACCCGGACACCGTCGACCCGGACGCGTGGGCGACGGCCTGGCAGTCGACCGCCTCGACGCCGGAACGGGTCGACGCGCAACTCGCCCTGTTCGCCGACTACATCAGCAACGTGGAGCTGTATCCCGCGGTGCACGAGTACTTCCGGGCGTCCCGGGTGCCGCTGCTGGCGGCGTGGGGTCGCAACGACCAGATCTTCGGACCCGACGGCGCCCGGGCCTTCGCGCGCGACCTCCCGGACGCCGCGGTGCACCTGCTCGACGGCGGCCACTTCCTACTGGAGAGCCGGCTCGACGAGGTGGTCGCGCTCGTCCGGCCGTTCCTGGCGGAGCACCTCTAGCCGTCGACGCGGTCCCAGAACCGGCAGGCGCGCTCGGCGATTCGCTCGGGGAACTCGCCGTTGATGGCATGCGAGGCGTCGTCCCACAGCTCGACCTCGCCGTGGCGCAACACCTCTCGCGCCTCGACGGCCGCCCGGCGCGCGTCGTGGATGACGCTACGCCCCGCGAGCAGCGCCAGCACCGGCACGTCGATGCCTCGCAGTTCGTCTGCGGTGAACCTCGTCGGATGGGGCTGGCTCAGCACGAAGTCGACGGACCCCGCCTCGACGAGCCGGGCCACCGGATCCGAGTCGTCGACGTCGGCGCCGCCCGCGATCCAGCGAAGGATCCTGCGCCGCAGCCACTCCGGTGCACCCGGGAGGCTCACCGGCACCACCGCCACCATGGTGCGCACCGGGATCGGACCGAACACCAGCACCGGGTCGAGCAGGGTCAGCGACGCCACCCGACGTGGACGGCGGACGGCGAGGTTGACGGCGGACCACCCGCCGAACGACACCCCGAGCACGTGCGCCGAGTCGAGGTCCAACCCCGCCAGCAGATCGTCGAGCCAGCGCGCCTGATCCGCCCCGCCGGTGACGGGTCGGCGCTGCCGGGAACGGCCCGGCTCACCGAGCAGATCGACGCAGTGGACGGTCCGACGGGCGAGCAGGCCGGGCAGGTTCGCCGCCCACATCGGCGTCGAGGCGTTGCGGCCGGGCAGCAGGACCACCGGGCGGCCGTCGGGGCCGTCGAAGCGGTA
Source organism: Mycobacterium sp. PTI7 (assembly GCF_056679845.1). NCBI lineage: Bacteria > Bacillati > Actinomycetota > Actinomycetes > Mycobacteriales > Mycobacteriaceae > Mycobacterium > Mycobacterium sp. PTI7. Next base: position 201,298 of record NZ_CM155252.1, on the reverse strand, counting down.
CACCCGGACGTCGCCGAACGTCGTCGGGACATCACGGCTCTCCCGATCCGGCAGGACCGCCATCGCCGCCTCGTACGCGGCGTCGAAGTGGGCGCGCGCAGCCTCGCTGCGGAAGTGCCCGACGCCGGTCACGGGACGCCTACTCGACGGTGACCGACTTGGCGAGGTTGCGGGGCTTGTCCACGTCGTACCCGCGTGCGCGTGCGACGCCCGCGGCGAAGACCTGCATGGGGATGGTCGAGAGCAGCGGCTGCAACAGCGTCGAGACGGCGGGGATCTCGATGAGGTGGTCGGCGTGCGGGCGGACCGTTTCGTCGCCCTCCTCGGCGATCACGATGGTGATCGCGCCGCGGGCCTGGATCTCGCGGATGTTGCTCAGCAGCTTGCTGTGCAGCACCGCGGCGTTCTTCGGCGACGGCATCACCACGATGACCGGCAGGTCGTCCTCGATCAGCGCGATCGGGCCGTGCTTGAGTTCACCGGCCGCGAACCCCTCGGCGTGCATGTACGCCAGTTCCTTCAGCTTCAGCGCACCCTCGAGGGCCACCGGGTAGCCGACGTGGCGGCCCAGGAACAGCACCGTCGACGACGACGCGAACTTGCGGGCCAGCTCGGTGACGGGCTCCATGCACGACAGCACGCGGGCCACCTGGTCGCTCATCGCCTCGAGTGCGAGGTACTCGCGTTCGACCTCGTCCGGGTACTTGGTGCCGCGCGCCTGCGCCAGCGCGAGCCCGACGAGGTAGTTGGCGGCGACCTGGGCCAGGAACGTCTTGGTCGATGCGACGCCGATCTCCGGTCCCGCCCGCGTGTAGAGCACGGCGTCGGCCTCGCGCGGGATCTGGCTGCCGTTGGTGTTGCAGACCGCAAGCACCTTGGCCTTCTGGTCCTTGGCGTGCCGGACGGCCTCGAGCGTGTCGGCGGTCTCGCCGGACTGCGAGATGGCGATCACCAGCGTGCTGCGGTCCAGCACGGGGTCGCGGTAGCGGAACTCGCTGGCGAGTTCGACCTCGACCGGCAGCCGCGTCCAGTGCTCGATGGCGTACTTCGCGAGCAGGCCCGAGTGGTAGGCCGTGCCGCACGCGACGATGAAGACCTTGTCGATCTCGCGGAGTTCCTGATCGGAGAGGCGCTGCTCGTCGAGCACGATGCGACCGTCCACGAAGTGTCCGAGCAGCGTGTCGGCCACGGCCGTCGGCTGCTCGGCGATCTCCTTGAGCATGAAGTAGTCGTAGCCGCCCTTCTCGGCGGCCGAGAGGTCCCAGTCGATGTGGAACGGCCGGGCCCGGTCGGAGGCGTCGGCGCCGTCGAAGTCGGTGATGGAGTATCCGTCGGCGGTGATCACGACGGCCTGGTCCTGGCCGAGTTCCACGGCCTCGCGGGTGTGTTCGATGAACGCCGCGACGTCGGACCCGATGAACATCTCGCCGTCCCCGACACCGACCACCAGCGGAGTGGACCGCCGGGCGGCGACGATCGTGCCGGGGTCGTCGGCGTTGGCGAAGACGAGGGTGAAGTGGCCCTCCAGCCTGCGCAGCACGGCCAGCACCGACGCCGGGAAGTCGCCCGCGTGCTCCCCGGTGCGGTACTCGTGGGACACCAGGTGCACCGCGACCTCGGTGTCGGTGTCGCTGGCGAACTCGATGCCCGCGGTCTCCAGCTCGGCACGGAGGACGGCGTAGTTCTCGATGATGCCGTTGTGGACGACGGCGATCTTGCCCGCGGCGTCACGGTGCGGGTGGGCGTTGCGGTCGGTGGGCCTGCCGTGGGTCGCCCAGCGGGTGTGGCCCATCCCGGCGTTGCCGACGAGCGCGTCGCCGTCGGCCTCGTCGAGCGCGGCCTCCAGGTTCGCCAGTCGTCCGGCGCGCCTGCGGACGGTCAGCCCACCCGCGCCGTCCAGCAGGGCGATGCCCGAGGAGTCATAGCCCCGGTACTCCATCCGGCGCAGCGCGTCGACGACGATGCCGCGGGCAGGACGCTGTCCGACGTAGCCGACGATTCCACACACGGGGTCGAGAATAGTGCAGTGGCGGTCGATCACCCGACTCGTCGGCCGTGGGATAGGTTCAACCCGTGGCCAAGACGAAGAAGCTGTTCGCTTCCTTGACCCGGCGGGGCCCGCACCGCGTTCTGCGCGGTGACCTGGCCTTCGCCGGCCTACCCGGGACCGTGTTCACGCCCGAGTCGGGGCTCAACCTGCCCGCCATCGCCTTCGGACACGACTGGATCGCGGCCGCCCACCGATACCACGGACTGCTGGAACACCTCGCGTCCTGGGGAATCGTCGCCGCCGCCCCGAACACCGAGAAGAGCATCGCGCCGTCGGTCCTCAACCTGGCCTTCGACCTGGGCACCACGCTCGACATCGTCTCCGGGGTGCGCCTCGGCGCCGGAAAGATCAGCGTCCACCCCGCCAAGCTGGGTGTCGTCGGTCACGGCTTCGGCGGATCGGCGGCGGTGTTCGCCGCGGCCGGCATGCCGAACCGGCTGAAGGCGGTCGCCGCACTGTTCCCGTCGGTGACCAGCCCGCCCGCCGTACAACCGGCGTCGAGCCTGCGGGTCCCCGGACTGATCCTGGCCGATCCCGGCGATCCGATGTCGCTGCGCTCGAACGCCGTGGAACTGGCACGCGCGTGGCGGCCGGCGACGCTGCGCGCGGTCAAGGACGTGACGGCGGGCGGCGTGGTCGAGGGCCGCCGGATGGCCCGCCTGGTGAAGCTCCCCGGCGCGGACAAGGGCACCCAGAAGATCGTCCGCGGCCTGCTCACGGGATACCTGCTGGCCGAACTGGCCGACGACAAGACCTACCGCGAGTTCGCCGACGGCGAGGCGGCGCTGCCCAAGACCGAGGTGCTCGACCCGTTCGCGGACGACGCCGTGGACATCGAGAACAAGGTCGTCGCGCTCCTGAAGCCGTAGGCCGGGTATAAAGCCATGATGCGCACCGGAATCTTCTTGAGCTACGCCGACGGCTTCCGCGAGGCCGCCGAAGAGGTCGTCGAATTCGAGAAGATCGGCGTCGACATCGCCCTGGTCGCCGAGGCGTACTCCTACGACGCGGTCAGCCAGCTCGGCTACCTCGCCGCCAAGACCTCGACCATCGAACTGGGCACCGGCGTCGTCCCCATCTACACCCGCACCCCCGCCCTGATGGCGATGACGGCGGCCGGCCTCGACTACGTGTCCGACGGCCGCTTCCACCTCGGGCTCGGCACCTCCGGACCGCAGGTCGTCGAGGGCTTCCACGGCGTCCCGTTCGACGCGCCGATCGGCCGCACCCGCGAGGTCGTCGACATCTGCCGCCAGGTGTGGCGCCGCGAGAACCTCGCCTACGAGGGCAAGCACTACCAGGTCCCGCTGCCCGCGGAGCGCGGCACCGGCCTGGGCAAGTCGCTGCACCTCATCAATCACCCCGTCCGCGAACACATTCCGATCACGATCGCTGCGCTCGGACCGAAGAACGTCGAGCTGACCGCCGAGATCGCCGAGGGCTGGCAGCCGGTGTTCTTCTACCCCGAGAAGGTCGACGCGGTGTGGGGCGACTCGCTTCGCGCCGGCAACGCCAAGCGCGATCCCGCACTCGGCGCGCTCGACGTCATGGTCTCGGCGCCGCTGGCCATCGGCGACGACGTCGAGGACCGGTTGGCCTGGGCCAAGCCGCAACTGGCGCTGTACATCGGCGGCATGGGCGCGCGGGGCAAGAACTTCTATCACAACCTCGCCACCCGCTACGGCTTCGGCGAGGTCGCCGACCGCATCCAGGACCTCTACCTGGCCGGCAACAAGGCCGAGGCCATCGACGCCGTCCCCGACGACCTGGTCCGCAACGTCTCGCTCGTCGGCTCGCGCGGCTTCGTGCAGGAACGCCTCGCCGCCTACGCCGAGGCGGGCGTCACCACGATGCTGGTGCATCCCATGGGCGTCGACGCCGCCGAACAGCGCCGTTACGTCGAGGAACTGGTCGCACTGGCGAAGTAGCCGACCGGGGTGATGCGCGTCTCCTAATTGGGGGCCGCACCGTCGGTCGGATAAAGTGTCTGCAGCGGCATCGTCAGTTCTGCCTTTTGCCGCTTCTCGTTCGTTCACACCGAGACCAGCTCTTGGCGCCGCGGAAACACCCGCGCCGGGCAGAACGACCACTCGACTTTCGGAGTTTTCACACCACCATGCCAACTTTCAGTGAATTCGGCCTGCCCACGGCCGTCGTCAACACCCTCACCGCCGCAGGCATCGAGGAAGCGTTCCCCATTCAGGCTGCGACGCTTCCCGATTCACTCGCAGGCCGTGACGTCCTCGGCCGCGGCCGCACCGGCTCGGGCAAGACCTACGCCTTCCTGCTGCCGCTCGTCGCCCGCCTCGCCGCCAACCCGTCGCCCCGCAAGGCCGGCAAGCCCCGCGCGCTGATCCTCGCCCCCACCCGCGAACTCGTCACCCAGATCGAGGCGTCGCTCGCCCCGCTGGCGGCCGCGACCGGCCTCAACTCGGTCATCGTGTTCGGTGGCGTCGGCGCGCAGCCGCAGATAGACAAGCTGCGCAGGGGCGTCGACATCGTCATCGCCTGCCCGGGCCGCCTCGAGGACCACGTCCAGTCGCGTCACGCCGACCTGTCCGCGGTCGAGATCACCGTGCTCGACGAGGCCGACCACATGGCCGACCTCGGCTTCCTGCCCCCGGTCAAGCGTCTGATGGACAAGACGCCGAAGAACGGCCAGCGCCTGCTGTTCTCCGCCACGCTCGACGGCGGCGTCGACGTGCTGGTCAAGCGCTACCTGCACGATCCGATCGTGCACAGCGTCGACTCCGAGCAGTCGCCCGTCAGCGCGATGGTCCACCACGTGCTGCACGTGGACAGCGCCTCGCGCTTCGAGGTTCTCACCGACCTGGCCGCGTCGCCCGGCCGCACCATCGTGTTCGCCCGCACCAAGTACGGCGCGAAGGGCCTTGCGCGCAAGCTGAATTCGCGCGGCGTGCCCGCCGTCGAGCTGCACGGCAACCTGTCCCAGAACGCCCGCACGCGCAACCTCGCGGCGTTCTCCGACGGCACGGCCGCCGTCATGGTCGCCACCGACATCGCCGCGCGCGGCATCCACGTCGACGACGTCAACCTCGTCGTGCACGCCGACCCGCCGGTCGAGCACAAGGCCTACCTGCACCGCTCGGGCCGCACCGCCCGCGCCGGCAATGAGGGCACCGTCGTCACGCTGATGCTCAGCGAGCAGGTCGCCGACGTGCGCAGCCTGACCCGCAAGGCCGGCGTCACCGCGACCATCACCCGGTTCAACGGCGCCGATCACCCGGTGCTGCAGGAGATCTCGCCCGGTGAGCGCAGCTTCACCGGTGGCATCGCCCTCACCGCACCCGAGACCGACGAGCAGCGCGGCATGCAGCCGTCGTCCGATCGTCCCCGCCGGTCCCGCGGACCGCGCGGCGGCGGCAACGGTGGCGGAGCGGGCCGCGGGCGCGCGCCGGCGGCAGGCTCGTCGCGGGGCGGCAGTCGCCAGGGCGGCAGCCGTCACGGCGGCGGCCACCAGAGCGCCGGCCGACAGTCCAGCGGCCGCTAGGTCTCACCGCACCAACGTCGACCGTGGGGTCTGCGTACCGATCTCTCGCGGATCGGCGCGCAGGCCCCACGCTCGTCTTCCGGGCCGGCACTCATTCGCCGACGCTGGGCAGTTCCTCGGCGGCGATCTCGCACGGTGTCTTCTCGGCGGGCAGTGCCTCGGGCACCGCGGCGGGTACCGGTACTGGTACGGCTACTGGTGGTGGCGGTGGGGGTTCCGTCACGACGGGCGGTGGGGGAACCACCTCGGCGGACGGCTCCTCTGCGGACGGCTCCTCGACGGGCGCGTCCTCAGCGGGCGGCTCGTCCTCGGCGGGCGGATCCTCGGCCTCGTCGTCCTCCTCCTCCCCCGGCCCCTCCTGCTCCTCCGGCTCCTCGAGGTCGTCGAACTCGTCGTCCAGGCCGGACCCCGTGTCGTCCTGCAGCCCACCTCCGGTGAACCCGCCGATCAGATCCGCCAGCTGCTGACCGAACCCGGACAGCCCCGAGAGTCCCGGCATCCCCGAGCCCAATGACGGCATGCCGCCACCCATCCCGCCGAGTTCCGGTGGGGCGGGCGGCGCGACCGGTGCTATCGGTGGCGTCGCAGCCGCCGGCACGGTGGCACCGGTCGGCGGGTCGAACGTCGCAGGCGGACACCCCTCCAGGCGCGCGATCGCCGCGTCGAAGGCCGACGTGACCCGGTCGAACGACGCCCGCATCTCCGTCAGCAGCTCGGCGCCGATGTCGTTGTCCACGAACGGCTTCACCCGCTGGTCGACCAGCTCGCTCGCGGTGGCGAGGTCGCCCGCGCCGGTGGTGACGGTGTGGGCGGCGTCGAGCCACTCGGCGCGCTCGCCCGCGGGCCGGTCGTCGACGTCGAGCACCGCGTCGACCTTGGCGTCGACGGCGGCCCACAGGCCGTCCCGTAGCGCGGAGGTCGCTGCGGCGGCATCGCGCAGGGCGTCCCGGGCGGCGTCCGCGGCGGCCGTCTGGCGTCGGAGGACGTCGTCGGCCGTCACCCCGCCCGCGCCCGACCAGGCGCCCGCGAGGCGCGCGGTCAGCGCCGACTGCAACCGGGCCGCGTCGTCCGCCGTCGCGGCCGCGCGGGCCAGCGCGTCGGAATCTGACTGCAGCGCAGCGAGATCGAGACCGTCCTCGGTGCCGTACTGCTCGCGAAGCGCGTCGTCCGCGACGCCCGCGAAGCCCAGCGAGCGGCAGGCCGACACGTACGTGCTGGTGTTCTCCACCGCGGGCAGTCCCTGCGCGAGTCGCGCCGCCACGTCCGCCATCGGTCACACCAGCCTGCGGGCCGCGTCGGCGTCGGTGCGCACGTAGTCGCCGGCGGAGGCCCGCAGCGCGGCGGCGGTCTCGGCGGCGGTGTCGGCCCAGCGGACCATCATCGCGTCGATCCCGTCGATGGCCTGCCGCAGCGCGTCACCCCTGGCGGCGTGCGACCGGCCGGCGACCGTCCCGTCGAACGCGAGGCCGGTGAGGTGCGATCGCGCCGCCGTCACCGTGTCGGCGACGGTGTCGTAGCCGCGAGCCAGGTCGTGCAGAGCCGCGACGTCGATCCGCGCGGCATCGAGTTGTCCCATGTAGGGGTTTGACGCAGCGGCGGGCAGTTCGGTTCCCTCGGGTCAGCCCTGTGCGCTGACCTGTTCGGCGACGCGGGCCGCGAGCAGACGCGCGGTGTCCTCGTCGGCCGCCTCGACCATCACCCGGACCACCTGTTCGGTGCCCGACGGCCGCAACAGGATTCGGCCGGTGTCGCCGAGTTCTGCCTCGGCGTCGGCGACCGCGGTGCGCACCGACGGCGCGTCGGCGACGGTCGCCTTGTCGGCCACCGCGACGTTGATCAGGACCTGGGGCAGCGTGCGCATCGGTTGCGCGAGTTCGGCCAGCGGGATGCCGGTCTGCGCGATTCGCGACATCAGCCGCAGGCCGGTGACGATGCCGTCGCCGGTGGTGCCGAAGCTGGGGATCACGATGTGGCCGGACTGCTCGCCGCCGAGTGCGTACCCGCCGTTGCGCAGCTCCTCGAGCACGTAGCGGTCGCCGACGCCGGTGACGCGGACCGCGATCCCCGCCTCGCGCATGGCGAGATGTAGGCCGAGGTTGCTCATGACGGTGGCCACCAGCGTGTCGGACACGAGCTGACCCGCCTCGTGCATGGCGAGGGCGATGACGACCATGATCGCGTCGCCGTCGACGACGTTGCCGTCGGCGTCGACCGCGAGGCACCGGTCGGCGTCGCCGTCGTGCGCGAGGCCGAGATCGGCGCCGTGCTCGAGCACCGCGCGCTGCAGCACGTCGAGGTGCGTGGACCCGCAGCCGTCGTTGATGTTGTAACCGGTGGGCTCGGCGTTGATGGCGATGACGGTGGCGCCCGCCGCGCGGTAGGCCAGCGGCGCGGCGATCGACGCGGCGCCGTGCGCGCAGTCGACGACCACGGTCAGTCCGTCGGCGGGCGTGGTGACGGCGGTGGCGGCGTGGCACAGGTAGCGGTCGAGGGCGTCGGGTGCGTCGAGGACGCGGCCGATGCCCGCGCCGAGCGGCCTGCTGCCGGGTCCGGTGCGGACGAGGTCTTCGATGCGGTCCTCGGCGGCGTCGTCGAGCTTCTGCCCGCCGCGGCCGAAGATCTTGATGCCGTTGTCGGGCATGGGGTTGTGCGAGGCGGAGATCATGACGCCGAACTCGGCGTCGTAGGCGTGGGTCAGGTGGGCGACGGCGGGCGTCGGCAGCACACCGACGCGCAGCGCGTCGACGCCCTCACTGGTGAGGCCCGCGATCACGGCGGCTTCGAGCATCTCGCCGCTGGCGCGCGGGTCGCGGCCGACCACGGCGACGCGCTTCCCGCGGCCGGCCGTACCCAGCCGGGCAGCGGCCGAGGCCAGCGCGAGCGCCAGCTCCGCGGTCAGATCCTGGTTGGCGACGCCACGGACGCCGTCGGTGCCGAACAGACGACCCATGGGACGCGAACCCTCCTAGACGAACGAGGCCGGAAAACACCGCGAGCAGTGTGCCGCAGGACCGCGATGGGCCCGGCGACACACTGCTCGGGGACGTGCTGCGATCTGCAGATCAGCGCTTGCTGTACTGAGGCGCCTTGCGGGCCTTCTTCAGACCGTACTTCTTGCGCTCGATGGCACGGGGGTCACGCGTGAGGAAGCCGGCCTTCTTGAGCGCCGGGCGATCCTCGGGCTGCACGATGATCAGTGCACGCGCGATGGCCAGACGCAGGGCGCCGGCCTGGCCGGAGGGGCCACCACCGTCGAGGTGGGCGAAGATGTCGACGGACTCGACACGATCGACCAGGACCAGCGGCGCCTTGATGAGCTGCTGGTGCACCTTGTTGGGGAAGTACTCCTCGAGGCTGCGGCCGTCCAGGTGGAACTTGCCGGTGCCGGGCACGAGGCGCACGCGCACCACGGCCTCCTTGCGGCGACCGACGGTCTGGATGGGGCGATCGATGTAGATGGGCTCGCGCGGGGCGGGCTCGTCGGTCGCCTCGATGTCGGCCGGGGCATCGGTGGCGACGGTCTCGGTCACCTCGGGGGCCTCGACGGCCTCGGGGGTCTCGGAGGTTTCCGTCACCTCGGTGTCGGTCACTTCAGTCACTGGGCCACCTGCTTGATCTCGAACGGAATCGGCTGCTGCGCGGCGTGCGGATGGTTGGGACCCGCGTACACCTTCAGCTTCTTCTGGACCTGTCGGCTCAGCTTGGTGTGCGGCAGCATCCCGATGATCGCGTTCTCGACGACGCGGGTGGGGTGCTTGATCAGCAGCTCGCCGATGGTGCGCTTGCGCAGACCGCCGGGGTAACCCGAGTGGCTGTAGGCGAACTTCTTGGTGAGCTTGTCGCCGCCGATCGCGATCTTCTCGGCGTTGATGATGATGACGAAGTCGCCACCGTCGACATTCGGCGTGAACGTCGGCTTGTGCTTGCCACGGAGCAGCTTGGCTGCTTCGACGGCGAGCCGGCCGAGCACCACGTCCTTGGCATCGATGACGTACCACTCGTGGGTGGTGTCACCTGCCTTCGGCGTGTACGTAGGCACAGCGCTTACCCTTCTGTTTCGAGTTCTCACTCGGGTTTCGATCCCGGTTGGTTACCGGGGGCCGGTCTGGCGTGTGTGCAGCGGGGACGGTCTCGGCGACCGGCGGTGACCCGAGGTCCCGGGGTGCTGCACGCCAACGAGGGAGCTTACCCGGGGGCGTCCGCGCAGGTCAAAACGCAACTCTGGAAGACTCGTGGCATGACCAGCACCCCCGCCGTCGTGATCGCCGCGCCGTCCTCCGGCAGCGGCAAGACCACCGTCGCGACGGGGCTGATCGGCGCGCTCCGCCGGGCCGGTCACCGGGTGGCGCCGTTCAAGGTCGGACCCGACTTCATCGACCCCGGCTACCACGGTCTGGCGGCGGGCCGGCCGGGCCGCAACCTCGACCCGGTGCTGGTGGGCGAGCCGCGGATCGGTCCGCTGTTCCGGCACGGCAGCGCCGATTCCGACATCGCGGTCGTCGAGGGCGTCATGGGCCTGTTCGACGGCCGCATCGACCCGCACCGCCAGGCGCCCGCACTCGGATCGACCGCCCACGTCGCCGGCCTGCTGGGGGCGCCCGTGGTGCTGGTGGTGGACGCGCGGGGGCAGAGTCAGAGCATCGCGGCCCTGCTGCACGGCTTCTCGACGTTCGACACCGCGATCCGGATCGGCGGCGTGATCCTCAACCGCGTGGGGTCGCCGCGGCACGAGGGCGTGCTGCGTCAGGCCTGCGAGCAGATCGGGATGCCGGTGCTGGGCGCGATCCCGCGCGACGAGGCGCTGGCCGTGCCGTCGCGACACCTCGGCCTGATCACCGCCGTCGAGCACGGCGCCAGCGCCGACTCCGCGGTGGACGCGATGACCGAGCTGGTGTCCCGCCACGTCGACGTCGCCGCCGTCGCCGCGCTGGCGCGCTCGCACGTGACGGTCGCGCCGTGGAACCCGGTCGACGAGGTGGGTGGCGGCACCGCGGGCCGTCCGGTGGTCGCGCTGGCCGCCGGTCGGGCGTTCAACTTCAGCTACGCCGAGCACCGCGAGCTGCTCGAGGCCGCGGGTGCCACCGTCGTCGAGTTCGATCCGCTGACCGACGGGCTGCCCGACGACACCGCCGGCGTGGTGCTGCCCGGCGGCTTCCCCGAGCAGTACCCGGCCGAACTGTCCGCCAACGTGGCGGCGCGGCACGGGATCCGCGACCTGGCCGCCGCCGGGGTGCGCCCCGTCCACGCCGAGTGCGCGGGCCTGACGTACCTCGTCGACGAACTCGACGGCCACCCGATGTGCGGCGTGCTGGCGGGCCGGGCGCACTTCACCGAACGCCTGGTGCTCGGGTACCGCGACGCGGTCGCCGTGGCCGACTCCTCGCTGCACGAGGTGGGCGGCCGGGCGTCGGGCCACGAATTCCACCGCACCGCAGTCGACTTCGCCAAGGACTACGATCCGGCGTGGGCGTTCAGCGTCGGCGACCGGGTGGTCCGCGACGGCGCGGTCGACGGCCGGGTGCACGCGGCGTATCTGCACACCCATCCAGCGGGCCAACCGGACTCGGTGCGCCGGTTCGTCGACGCCGCCGCGTCAGACGAAACCTAGCGGAGCCATCGTCGGCAGGTCGGCCGGTATGCCGCCGGCGATCAGCGCGTCGACGGCGGCCATGTCCAGCCATTCGTCGAGGACGTCGGCGAGCAGGTCGATCTGCGCAGACCGTGCGGCCTCGAAATCCGTTCGGCCAGCGGTGAATCCGGTGCGTCCGGTGGCGGCGGCGACCTCGGCGAGCAACTCGGCGCGCAGCGCGTCGTTGCCGAGCATGCCGTGCCAGTGCGTCCCGCGGACGCTGCCCCGCACGCTGCCCTCGGGACCGGTCTCGTCGTCGGTGACCCAGGTCGGGTCGTCGGAGGCCACGGCGCGGCCGTGGTGGATCTCGTAGCCGGTCACCCGGTTCCCGAGAGCCGTTCCCGCGCAACGCCGTAGCGTCTTGTCGGCGGCGAACCGCACGTGCAGCGACAACAGCCCGAGCCCCGGCACCCTCCCCGCGCCGGACTCGACGTCGTCGTCGATCGAGCGGCCGAGCATCTGGTATCCGCCGCAGATGCCCAGGATGGGTCCGGCCGCGGCGGCCCGGTCGGTGAGCGCGTCGGCCAGCCCGCGGGTCCGCAGCCAGGCCAGGTCGCTCACCGTTGCCTTGGTGCCGGGCAGCACCACCAGATCGGCGGTGCGGACACTGGCGATGTCGTCGACCCAGCGGACGTCGACGCCGGGCTCGCAGGCCAGCGCCTCGACGTCGGTGGAGTTGGAGATGCGGGGCAGCCGGATCGCGGCGACCGACAGCCGCTGGGTGCCGATCGCGGGGGCCGGCACGCCGACCACCCGTCCGATCGGCGAGGCCAGCGAGTCCTCGGCGTCCAGCCACAGCCCGTCGGTGTAGGGCAGCACCCCGACCACGGGCCGTCCGGTCCACCGTTCGACGTCGTCGACCCCCGGGGCCAGGATGCCGCGGTCGCCGCGAAACTTGTTGATCACGAAGCCCGCCACGCGGCGTTGGTCGTCGGGGCCGAGGACCGCCAGCGTGCCGACCATGTGCGCGATCACGCCGCCGCGGTCGATGTCCCCGACGACGAGCACCGGCAGGTCCGCGGCGGCGGCCAGGCCCATGTTCGCGATGTCGGACGCCCGCAGGTTGGTCTCGGCGACCGACCCGGCGCCCTCGCAGATCACGACGTCGAAAGCCGCACGCAAACAGCGCAGTTCGTCGGCGACGACGCCGGCGAGCGCGGCCCGTCGTGCGTGGTAGTCCCCCGCGCCCACGTAGCCGTCGGCCCGGCCGCGCACGATCACCTGGGAGCGACCGTCACCGCCCGGCTTGAGCAGCACGGGGTTGAAGCGGGTGTCGGGTTCCAGACCGCAGGCCAGCGCCTGCATGGCCTGCGCTCGGCCGATCTCGCCGCCGTCGATCGTGACGACCGAGTTGTTGGACATGTTCTGCGCCTTGAACGGCGCCACCGACACGCCCCTGCGGGCCAGTGAGCGGCACAGTCCGGCGACGACGACGCTCTTGCCTGCGTCCGACGTGGTGCCGCCGATCAGCAGCGCCCCGCTCACGCGACGTCCGCGGTCCGCACCAGGTAGATGTCCATGATCCAGCCGATCCGCTCGCGGGCCTCCTCGCGCACCCGGGCGATCTCGTCGCCGACCTCGCCGACGGTGCCCGCGATCAGGATCTCGTCGGGCGTGCCGAGGTAGGCGCCCCACCAGATCTGGTCGGTGGGTTCGGCGGTGCGCCGGAAGGTGCAGTCGGCGTCGAGCATGACGATCTGGTTGGTGTCGGCGCCGGGCGGCGTGTCCGCCAGTCGGCGGCCGGTGGTGACGTGGATCGGTTCGCCGATGCGATTGGCGAGAATGCGGTGTGCGGCGGTCAGCGCGGATGCACTGGTGACGCCGGGGATGACCTCGACGGCGAGGTCGAGGACGCCGCGGGCGCGGATGTCGTCGACGATGCGCAGCGTGCTGTCGTAGAGGGCGGGGTCACCCCACACCAGGATGCCGGCGACGCCGTCGTCACCGGTCTCGTCGAGCAGGGCCCGCTCGATGCGCTCGGCGCGCGCGAGGTGCCAGCGCCGCACCTCCGCCTCGTAGTCGGCGGGGTCGCGGTCGCGCGGCGGATCGTCCACCTCGACGAAACGCGCCGAACCGCCCTCGACGTAGCGGTCGACGATCTCGCGCCGGATGCCGACCAGCGATTGCTTGACCGCCGGGTTGCCGCGACTGGAGGCCTTGTCGAGCACCAGGAACGCGTCGACACCGTTCATGGCCTCGATCGCCTGCACCGTGACCTGCCGGGGATCGCCCGGGCCGATGCCGATGACGCGAAGGGTGCGCATCAGTCGACGTCCACCCAGTCGAGCGTGCGCTGCACGGCCTTCGTCCAGCCGCGGTAGCCGTCGGCGCGCTGCTCCTCGCTCCAGGTCGGCGACCAGCGCCGGTCCTCCTGCCAGTTGTCGCGCAGCTCGTCGGGGTCCGACCAGAAGCCGACGGCGAGCCCGGCGGCGTAGGCCGCACCGAGTGCCGTCGTCTCGGCCACGACGGGTTTCACGACGTCGACGCCCAGCACGTCGGCCTGGATCTGCATGCACAGTTCGTTGGCGGTGATGCCGCCGTCGACCTTGAGCACCTCGAGGTGCACGCCGGAGTCGGCCTCCATCGCGTCGACCACGTCGCGGCTCTGGTAGCAGATCGACTCCAGCGTCGCCCGGGCCAGATGGGCGTTCGTGTTGTAGCGGGACAGCCCGACGATCGCTCCGCGGGCGTCGCTGCGCCAGTACGGCGCGAACAGTCCGGAGAAGGCGGGCACGAAGTAGACGCCGCCGTTGTCCTCGACCTGGCGGGCCAGCGACTCGCTCTGCGAGGCGCCGCTGATCACGCCGAGCTGGTCGCGCAGCCACTGCACGGCCGACCCGGTCACCGCGATCGAACCCTCCAGTGCGTACACGGGTTTCGCGTCGCCGAACCGGTAGCAGACGGTGGTCAGCAGACCGTGTTCGGAGCGGACGATCTTCTCGCCGGTGTTGAGCAGCAGGAAGTTTCCGGTGCCGTAGGTGTTCTTGGCCTCGCCGGCGGCCAGGCACACCTGACCCACCATCGCGGCCTGCTGATCGCCGAGGATCCCGGTGATCGGGACCTCGTTCTCCAGCGGGCCGCCGGACACGGTGGTGCCGTAGGGCTCCGGTGCGGACGACGACGCGATGGTCGGCAGCATCTGGCGTGGGATGCCGAAGAACGAGAGCAGTTCGTCGTCCCAGTCCAGGGTCTCGAGGTTCATCAGCATCGTGCGGCTGGCGTTGGTGACGTCGGTGACGTGCACTCCCCCGCGCGGGCCGCCGGTGAGGTTCCACAGCACCCAGGTGTCGCAGGTGCCGAAGATGGCGTCGCCGCGTTCGGCCGCCTCGCGGACGCCGTCGACGTTGTCGAGGATCCACTGCACCTTGCCCGCGGAGAAGTACGTCGCGGGCGGCAGGCCCGCCTTCTGCCGGATCACGTCACCGCGGCCGTCGCGGTCGAGCGCCGAGGCGATCCGGTCGGTGCGGGTGTCCTGCCAGACGATGGCGTTGTAGTACGGCCGGCCCGTCTTGCGGTTCCACACCAGCGCCGTCTCGCGCTGGTTGGTGATGCCGAGGGCGACGAGGTCCGACGACGACAGCTTGGTCTCGATCAGCGCGGACTGCAGCACCGACGTGGTGCGCTCCCAGATCTCCACCGGGTTGTGTTCGACCCAACCGGCTTTCGGCAGGATCTGCTCGTGCTCGAGCTGGTGGCGGCCCACCTCGCGGCCGGCGTGGTCGAAGATCATCGCCCGGGTGCTGGTGGTGCCCTGGTCGATCGCCATGACGAACTCGCCCATGGTGGCCGCTCCTCCGCTCAGTCGGTAGGCCACAACGTACCGGGCGCGCCCACCTCCCGAGGTGAGCCGTGCCCATCCAGGGCGACGCCGCGCGAGGTGTCCTTCAGGGCGACGCCGGAACGCCCCAGTTCGATGGCGCCCGCCACCAGGCCGGCGGCGATCCGAGCGGCCTCGTCGTAACCCAGCCCGCCCGGCGGGTGGATGTTGGAGACGCAGTTGCGGTCGGCGTCGGGGCGGCCCACCCGGGGCAGGTGGGTCAGGTAGATGCCGAGGCTGTCGGCGACGGAGAGCCCGGGGCGCTCGCCGATGATCACCAGCACGGTCCGGTAGTCGGCCGCCGCGGCGATCTGGTCGCCGAGCGCGACGCGGGCCTCCATCGCGATCACCGGCGGGGCCAGCGTGTGCCGGTCCCCCAGGCGGGCGACGAGCGCGGCCAGCAGTGCGGCGCCGTGCGTCCGCAGCGCCGTGGGCGAGAGTCCGTCGGCGAGGACGACGCCGATGTCGGCGCCGGCGTGCGGCACCGCCGCGTCCTCGGCGAGGAGCCGGCCCAGATCGGGCCTGCGGAGGTACTCCTCGCGCGACGTCGCCCGGCTGGTCACCACCACCGGCTCGCCGATGCCGATGTCGCGGACCTCGGCGGCCAGACCCGCCACGTCGAGCGGCACGTGCACGGCGTCGCGCGCCGCGGCGTGGGCGGCGGCCAGTGCGAGCACCTCGGAGCTGGGCAGTGCGTTGCCCGCCCGGCCCAGCCCGATCCTGGCCTGCGTGGTCTTGCGCAGCTCGTCCCAGAACTGCTGTACCGCAGGCGGTTCGGCGGCGGTCACGGATGGGCCGACGTCAGTGAGCGCAGCGGTGACCTGCTGACGTCGAACGGCGTCAACCGGCCTGCGTCGTCGACCATCCCGACGGTGCGCAGCCACGCCTCGAACTCCGGGGCCGGCCGCAGCCCGAGCGTGCGGCGCGCCACCAGCACGTCGTGGAACGACAGGCTCTGGTAGCCGAGCATGACGTCGTCGGCGCCCGGCACGGTGATCACGAACGCGACGCCGGCGGCACCGAGCAGCGTCAGCAGGGTGTCCATGTCGTTCTGGTCGGCCTCGGCGTGGTTGGTGTAGCAGACGTCGACGCCCATCGGCAGGCCGAGCAGCTTGCCGCAGAAGTGGTCCTCGAGGCCGGCGCGGATGATCTGCCTGCCGTCGTAGAGGTACTCCGGGCCGATGAATCCCACGACGGTGTTGACCAGCAGCGGTTCGAGTTCCCTGGCCACCGCGTAGGCGCGGGTCTCCAGCGTCTGCTGGTCCACCGGCTTGCCGCCGGTGCCGAGGTGGGTGCCCGAACTGAGCGCCGATCCCTGGCCGGTCTCGAGGTACATCACGTTGTCACCGACCGTGCCCCGCTGCAGTGAGCGGGCCGCGGCGTTGCCCTCCCGCAGCAGCGCCATGTCGACGCCGAAGGCCGAGTTCGCGCCCTCCGTGCCGGCGATGGACTGGAAGACGAGGTCGACCGGCACGCCGTCCTCGATGAGCCCGATGGTGGTGGTGATGTGGGAGAGCACGCAGGACTGGGCCGGGATGTCGTAGCGCGCCCGGATCGAGTCGAGCAGGTGCAGGAGGTCGGCGGTGGCGTGCGGCGAGTCGGTGGCGGGGTTGATGCCGATGACGGCGTCCCCGCAGCCGAGCAGCAGTCCGTCGAGGACGGCGGCGGCGATGCCGCGGGGGTCGTCGGTCGGGTGGTTGGGCTGCAGCCGGGTGGCCAGGGTGCCCGGGGTGCCGACCGTCGTGCGGAACGCCGCGGACACCTGGGTGGCCGCGGCGACGGCGATCAGGTCCTGGTTGCGCATGATCTTCGAGACGGCGGCCGCCATCTCCGGCGTCACGCCGCGCGAGACGGCCGCGATGCGGACGGCACCGTCGTCACGGGAGGCGGCGTCCATCAGCCAGTCCCGGAACCCGCCCACCGTGAGCGAGCGGATCGGTGCGAACGCGTCCGCGTCGTGGCCGTCGATGATGAGCCGGGTGACCTCGTCGGTCTCGTACGGCACCACGACGTCGGAGAGGAACGTGGTCAGTGGGAGGTCCGCGAGAACCCATGCCGCCGCGGCACGTTCGGCGTCGTGTTCGGCCGCGCAGCCGGCGAGCTGGTCGCCGGAGCGCAGCGGCGTTGCCTTGGCCATCAGCTCGACGAGGCCGTCGAACTCGTAGGTGACGCCCGCGAGGTGTTGGCGGAACCTCACGTGACGTCGTCTTCGGCCGCCGCGAGCATCGCGAATTCCTCGTCCGGCGAGTTCGCCACCAGCTTGTGCCGGCTGTACACGGCGAAGTAGACCATGAACGCGGCGAACACGGCGAGGCACCAGCCCGCGGCGACGGGGTTCACCAGGAACGTCGCGATGACGGCCAGTGCGGCGATGACGAGCGCGAAGCCGGTGGTGACCGCGCCGCCGGGCGTGCGGTAGGGCCGCGGCATGTCGGGTTCCCGGCGGCGGAGCACGATGTGGCTGACCATCATCAGCACGTAGCTCAGCGCGGCGCCGAAGACCGCCATGTTCAGCAGCAGGTCGCCCTGGCCGGTCAGCGAGAGCAGGAAGCCGATGACGCCGGGCACGATCAGCGCCAGCGTCGGGGCCTTGCGCTTGTTGGTCACCGACAGCACCTTGGGCAGATAGCCCGCCCGGGACAGGGCGAACAGCTGCCGCGAGTAGGCGTAGATGATCGAGAAGAAGCTCGCGATCAGGCCGGCCAGGCCGATGTAGTTGACGACGGTGGCCGCGGTGCCGTCGCCGAGCGCCTCCACCAGCGGGTTGCCCGACGTCGACATCTCCTGCGCGCCACCGGCACCGGTGGTGAGGAACAGCACCGTCACGCACGTGACGAGCAGGACGGCCATCGCCGCGATGATGCCGCGCGGCACGTTGCGCTTGGGGTCGGCGGCCTCCTCGGCGGCCAGCGGCACGCCCTCGATGGCGAGGAAGAACCAGATGGCGAACGGGATCGCGGCCCAGATGCCGAAGTAGCCGTTGGGCAGGAACTCCGATGCGCCCGTAGCGGTCTCGCTCACCGCGATGTTGGTGAGGTTGGCGATGTCGAACCGACCGATCGCGGCGATGGCGAACACCAGCAGGCCCACCAGCGCGATGGCGGTGATCACGAACATGACCTTCAGGGCCTCGCCGACGCCGGAGAGGTGGATGCCGATGAACAGCGCGTAGGCGGCGAGGTAGACCCACCAGCCGTTGGTGATGCCGAACAGGCCGAGTGACTCGACGTACGCGCCGATGAACGTCGCGATGGCGGCGGGTGCGATCGCGTACTCGATGAGAATGGCCGTGCCCGTGGCGAATCCACCCCAGGGGCCGAGTGCGCGTCGGGCGAACGTGTACCCGCCGCCGGCGGCAGGCAGCGCCGAGGAGAGCTCGGCCATTCCGAGGACGAGCGCGAGGTACATGCCGGCGATCAGGACTGCGGCGATCGCCAGACCGCCGAAGCCGCCCTGCTCGAGGCCGAAGTTCCACCCCGAGTAGTCACCGGAGATGACGTAGCTGACGCCGAGACCCGCGAGCAGCAGCCAGCCCGCGCTGCCGGTCTTGAGTTGTCGGCGGTTCAGGTACTCGTCGCTCTCCCTGTGTTCGGCGACGCTGCGCCGTCCGCTGGCTGCCATCGGGGACTCCCTCGTGCTCGAGCGTTCAGTCGTTTCCCAAAATTTTCAAAGGTATGTTATTGAACCATTGAAGTCGGCTGTGCGCGCTGCGAACACGAAAATGCCCCGGCGCGGAGGTCGCACCGGGGCATCGTCGTGCTGATGTCTAGAAGAAGCCCTGAGCCTTGTTGCTGTAGCTGACCAGCAGGTTCTTGGTCTGCTGGTAGTGGTCGAGCATCATCTTGTGGTTCTCGCGGCCGATGCCCGACTGCTTGTAGCCGCCGAACGCGGCGTGCGCCGGGTACTGGTGGTAGCAGTTGGTCCACACCCGGCCGGCCTGGATGTCACGGCCCGCGCGGTAGGCGGTGTTGCCGTCGCGGCTCCACACGCCGGCCCCGAGTCCGTACAGGGTGTCGTTGGCGATCGACATGGCGTCGGCGTAGTCGGTGAACGACGTGACCGCGACGACGGGTCCGAAGATCTCCTCCTGGAACACCCGCATCTTGTTGTTGCCGGTGAAGATCGTGGGTGCGACGTAGTAGCCGCCGTTGAGGTCGCCGCCGAGTTCGGCGCGCTCGCCGCCGGTGACGACCTGCGCGCCCTCGGACTTGCCGATCTCGATGTAGGACAGGATCTTCTCGAGCTGATCGTTGGACGCTTGCGCGCCGATCATCGTCTCGGTGTTCAGCGGGTCACCCTGCCGGACGGCCTTGGTGCGGATCGCCGCCAGCGCCAGGAACTCGTCGTAGATGTCGGCCTGGATCAGGCTGCGCGACGGGCACGTGCACACCTCGCCCTGGTTGAGGGCGAACATCGTGAAGCCCTCGAGCGCCTTGTCCTGGTAGTCGTCGGCCGCGGCCATGACGTCGGAGAAGAAGATGTTGGGGCTCTTGCCGCCCAGTTCCAGCGTGACCGGGATCAGGTTCTGCGACGCGTACTGCATGATCAGCCGGCCGGTGGTGGTCTCACCGGTGAACGCGATCTTCGCGATGCGATTGCTCGACGCCAGCGGCTTGCCGGTCTCGACGCCGAAACCGTTGACCACGTTGAGGACGCCGGCGGGGAGCAGGTCGCCGATCAGCGACACCAGGTAGAGGATCGAGGCGGGGGTCTGCTCGGCGGGCTTGAGCACCACGCAGTTGCCCGCGGCGAGCGCCGGTGCGAGCTTCCAGACGGCCATCAGGATCGGGAAGTTCCACGGGATGATCTGACCGACGACGCCCAGCGGCTCGTGGAAGTGGTAGGCGACGGTGTCCTCGTCGACCTGCGAGAGCGAACCCTCCTGCGCGCGAATGCATCCCGCGAAGTAGCGGAAGTGGTCGACGGCGAGCGGGATGTCGGCGTTGAGCGTCTCGCGGATCGGCTTGCCGTTGTCCCACGACTCGGCCAGTGCGATCGACTCGAGGTTCTCCTCGATGCGGTCGGCGATCTTGTTGAGGACGACGGCGCGCTCGGCGGGCGACGTCTTGCCCCAGGCCGGTGCGGCGGCGTGCGCGGCGTCCAGCGCCTTGTCGACGTCGGACGCGTCGGATCGGGCGACCTCGCAGAACGTCTGGCCGGTCACCGGGGTGGGGTTCTCGAAGTACTGGCCCTTGGTGGGCGCCACCCATTCGCCGCCGATGTAGTTGTCGTAGCGGCTCTGGAATGACATGAGGGCGCCGTCGGCACCCGGGCGGGCGTACTCGGTCATGGGGTTCTCCTGGCTTTCGAGTGCAGATGTATGGACCCAGGTATCGGATCCTGTGTGTCCTCCGTCACTCACGGTACGGTCGCCACCGTTGCAGCATGGTTGCAATGGAGCGGCCGGTGTCAGCCGATGTCGAGGTCGAGCCCCACCAGGTGACCGTGCGCATTTGCCCGCTGCACCGAGTCGGGTGCCGTGTCGTGCAGGATCCGCCAGCCGTCGCGGTCGTCGCGGCCCTCGGGCAGTTCGAGCCAGCGGCGCAGCAGCGTGAGGCTGCCGGTCGAGAGCACCGCGGCGCGCAGCGCGGTCGACAGTTCGGTCCGCAGCCGGGCAATCGCCGGCGCCACCGACTGGGGCAGCAGCTCGCCGGCGTAGCCGTTGACCGCCGCGGCGACGTCGCCGCGGCGCAGCGCGTCGAACACCTCGCCGACGTCGGAGTCGATGGGGGCCAGCAGGCGGTAGGGCCGGGACGCCAGGTGGTCGGCGCCGATGACCCGGCGCAGCCGCGACATCTCCGCGCGGATCGTGACGGCGTCGAGGTCGTTGTCGTCCAACAGCATCGCGAGGTGGTCGGCGCTGACGCCCTCGGGGTGGCGACTCAGCAGCACTAGGATCTCGGCGTGCCTGCCGGTCAGCGTGCCGACGTGTGGGCGACCGTCGGCGTCGGTGACGGTCCAGCGCGGCCGGTCACCGCCCAGGACGGTCAGCTTCGGGCCGACGGCGACGGGTGCGATGGGCCGGGTGAGCGCGAGCAGCGCGAGGTGACTCTCGACGGCGACGGCCGTGGCACGCACCAGCGCGAGCGTCTGCCGGGTCGCGACCTCCGTACCGCCGGTGAGGTCGATTGCGCCGAGCATGACGCCGGTGCTGGGGTCGTGCACCGGCACCGCGGTACAACTCCACGGCTGCACGATGCGCGAGAAGTGCTCGGTGCCGTGGATCTGCAGTTCGCGGTCGAGGGCCAGCGCCGTGCCGGGCGCGTTGGTGCCCGCGCGCCGCTCGCTCCAGTCGGTGCCCGCGACGAAGTTCATGGCCTCGGCCTTGCGCAGCGCGACGGTGTCGCCCTCCACCCACAGCAGCGTGCCGTCGGCCGCGGTGACCGCGACGACGACGCCGGCGTCGAGCGCGTCCTGGACCAGCAGTCGGCGGATGACGGGCAGTGCGGGCGCGAGCGGGTGGCTGGCACGGAGGTCGTCGAGGGTGCGGGGTGGCGACTGCTCGAGGCCGCCCCGATCCGGGTCGACGCCGATGGCCAGGCTGCGCTGCCAACTCTCGGCGACGACCTTGCGCAGCGGTACCGAGTCCAAGTAGCTGGCGTCGATCTCACCGGCAACGAAGCGCTCGTGTACTGCGCGCACGCTGGAGTCGGGCGACGGGGCCTCCACCTGTCGGAGGGCCCGGCTGCCCTTGCTCCTCGACGCACTCACCGGCAATCACTCTCCTGGCGCGCGGCCCTGTTTCCGCAGGCCACGTCGCGTCTTCCACCCTATCGCAGATGGCTGAGTGGCCCGGTGATTCCGGCTCGGGCCGCTTGTCGGTGGTGCCCAGTAGAATCGAACACGTGTTCGAGTCATCCGATCCCGCGCCGCTGCTGTTGCAGCGCATGGGCGTCGCGGCGCGTGCGGAGGCTCAGGCCGCAGCCCAACGGTTGGTGGCGATCGCGGACTTCATGGCGTTGCGGTTGGCGCAGGACGGTGAGGACACCGAGGAGTGGTGGGTCGATGCGACCGGTGCGGCGACGGTGGAGATCGCCGCCGCCCTCGGGGTATCCCGCAGCCGGGCCGGCGCGCACGTCCGGTACGCCCGCGCGCTGCGGGAACAGCTCCCCCTGCTGGGCGCGCGGTTCCTGGCCGGCGACGTCGACGAGGCGCTGTTTCGGGCGGCGGCGTTTCGGACCGGGTTGATCCTCGACGACGTGGTCCTCGCCGGGGTCGACGCCGTCCTGGCGAAGCGGGCACCACGGTGGGGTCGGTTGAACCGGACCGCGTTGGACGGCCGGATCGATGCGATCGTCGCCGAGGTCGACCTCGACGCGGTGCGCCGCCGCGAGCACCGGGTCACCGACCGTGGGGTGACGGTGGAGGGCATCGAACACGGCCTCGCCTATTTCACGGCCACGATCTTCGCGACCGATGCCGCCGCTGCGTCGGCGCGGTTGAGCGAGTTGGCCGACACCGTCTGCGAACACGACCCCCGCACCCGCGCGCAGCGGCGCGGGGATGCGATCGGCGCGATGGCCGCCGGGGCGGACCGGATGGCGTGCCACTGCCGCCGCGACGACTGCCCCGCCGGCGGGCGGGGTGTGACCAGTGCGGTGGTGATCCACGTCGTCGCCGACCGGGCCGCGCTGGCCGGGGATCGGCGCGGGGTCGCGATCACCGCCGGGTATGAGGGGTTGATCGCCCCGGAGATCATCACAGCGTTGGCGCAGGATGCGCTGATCCGGCCGGTGTTGCATCCCGGTGCGGCTGCGGAGCCGGAGTGCCGGTACCGGCCGTCGCGGGCGTTGGCGGACTTCGTCCGGGCCCGGGATCTGACGTGCCGGTTCCCCGGGTGTGAGGAGCCGGCGTTCGGCTGCGACGTCGACCACACCGTCCCCTGGGCGGCGGGTGGGCGCACGCACGCGTCGAACCTGAAGTGCCTGTGCCGTTTTCATCACCTGTGCAAGACGTTCTGGGGGTGGCGGGACCGACAGCTACCGGATGGGACGGTGCTGTGGACGTCCCCGGCCGGGGAGTGCTATCCGACGTCGCCGGGCAGCGGGGACATCTTCCCGGCGCTGAGCCAACCGACCGGACCGGCCGAACCCACCACCCCCGAACCCGGGGGCGAGGAGTCCGGTGGTGACCGCACGGCGATGATGCCGCGCCGCAGACGCACCCGCGCCGCCCAGCAGACCGCCGACATCGTCGCCGAACGCCACGCCAACCGGGAGTTCCGGATCAATCCGCCGCCCCTGCACCGCTGCGAAGAGGACTACACCTACGAGGAAACCTTCCTCGAGAACAAACGCCGCGAACCCGAACCACCACCGCCGTTCTGAGAACGTGCCTGTGCGGCCCCGCTCGGTCCTCTCCTACCTTGCGGGGCCGCACAGAGTCTGGTGGGCCGCTATTTCTGCAGCGGCTACGTCCCCCACGCCGCGGCGGCGCGGCGGTCGGTGGCCGCGACGTCGTCGGCACCGTCGCGGACGGCGTTGCCCAGCCGGAACAGGATGTCGTTCAGCGCCGCGGCGGACTGATCCCACCGCGCCTGTTCGACGCGGTAGGCCTCGGCCGCCTCACGGCTCCACACCGCGGTCAGCGGGGCGATCTGCGCGCGCAGGTCGTCCAGCGCAGCGTTGAACCGGGCCGACGTGGCATGGATCTGTTGGCGGACGGTGAACTCGATCTCGGTGAAGTCGTAGGACAGCAGCGGATCCACGGGTGCTCCATTTCGGTGGTTGGGATGCCGGCCGCTACAGCGACGCGGCGATGGTCGAGATGCCCTGCGCGTGCGCCTCGGCGGCCTCCCGCAGGGTGGTCTCGTTGTGGCGCATGGTCTCGGCGATGCGGGACAGCGCGGTGTGCAGCGTCATCGACTCCGCGTTCCACCGGTCGACCACGCCGGCGAACCGGGTCGCGGCGGCGCCGCCCCACACCGACGGCGGCACGCTCGACATCTGGCCGATGAACGACCCGAGCATCGCGCGGACCTCCTCGTTGCGGGCGTCGATCCGGCCGGCCACCGCGGACATCACGTCGAAGTCGGTGGTGAGCGCCCCGCCCCCTGGGTTGGTCATGTGGTCTCCTTCTTTATCGGTCCTGTCAATAGGACGCGGTGGACGTCGGATCGGTTCCATTGCCCACGAACCGATTTCACGTGATCGCCCGTGCGGTCCGGACGGCGTGCAGGCAGTGCCCCTCGGGTGCCGGCACCGCGTCGGTCCCCTGGCATCCGATGGCGATCCGGACCGCGCCGTCGAGCACCAGCGTCCAGTCGACGTGCCGACCGGGCCGGGTCTCGCGATACGTCATCGCGGCCACGCCGGCCACCTCCGCCGCCGGGTCGAACGCCGTGAACACGGTCTCGGACTGCGCCGCCAACGCGGTGCGCACCACGTCGGCGGCGGCACTCAACGGCTGCCCCGCAGGGATCGGAGACTGCGTGAGGTGGATGACCTCACCCGCCGGCGACATCACCTCCACCCTCGCCGACCCAGGACCGTCGACGATGCGTTCGGCCACCCAGTCCGCCGGTACCTCGACGGCCACTCGCCCCTCGACCAGCCACGTGGTCGCGGGCGGCTCGTCGGCCTCCGCGCCATGCCACACCGCGGCGCCGCACAGCGCCACGACCACCGCACTCGCGGCCGCGGCCACGGCCACGCGTGGCCCGACCGGCGGCAACCGGAACCGCGACCGTCGCGGGGGACACGACCGCAGCATGTCGTCGTCGGCGACGTCGACCCGCACCCGCCGCATCCGAAGTCGTTGCGCCAGAGCGGAACCGAATCCGCCGACCGGATCGTCGATCAGCACGGCGATCGCGTCGCGCAGCTGCGTCACGACCTCGTCCACGACCTCGGGTTGCCGCCCCACCCTCGGCACCAGCACGGTGTCCCGGCCCGGCGGATGGATCGCGACGACGTCCGGTGCGACTTCGACGACGTGAGTGCCGTTGCGACGCAGCGACTCCGATCGCGGTCTCGACGTCACGGCCAGACCCGCTCGTCGCCCGGCGGCCTCGACGCGCCCGACGCGCTCCGGTGCCCACCAGGACGGCACCACCAGGACGACCTCTCCGGCGGACGGACCGGCCGCTGCCCGCATCACGTCGGCCCAGAGGGCGTCGACCCGGACGGCGCGTTCGTCGACGAGCGCGAGTTCGTCGTCGATGCACGCCAGCGCCTCCGCCGCCGCCTCGGGAGCGACGAACCCGGGACCGCGGACCGCCACCGGACCCATCAGCACGACGGTCACGTCGGCTCCACCCATGCCACCTGGACGAGCAGGTCGGCCCGGCCCCGCCGGATCAGCAGACCGCGTCCAGGCGGTTGCACCGTCGGCCGCAGCGACCCGAACAGCGGTCCCTCGTCGGGCCGGGCGCTCATCATCAGCCCCATCGCACCGAGATCGCGCAGACGCGCCAGCACGGGATCGAACATCGCCCTCGCCGCGCCACCGGAGCGCCGCGCGATGACCACGTGCAGGCCGACGTCACGGGCGTGCGGCAACAGATCCAGCAGCTCGAGCAGCGGGTTGCCGCCGGCCGCGTCGGCGACGAGGTCGTAGTCATCGACGATCACCCACGCGTGCGGACCCGTCCACCACGACCGCTCGCGCAGCTGGCGCTGCGTGACGTCGGGTCCGGGCAGCCGGCCACGCAGCATCGCGCACACCTCGGACACGTGGGCGCGTGCGACGTCGGCCGACGTCGAGTACCGGGCCTCGTCGACGACACCGAGCAGTGTGCGCCGCGGGTCGACGACCACGAGCGACGCGGACCCCGCTGCGGCCACACCCCGACCGACCGTGCGCAGGACGGCAGTCTTTCCGCACCCGGTCTCCCCGAGAATTACCAGGTGCGACTGGTCGTCGAAGTCGACAGTCAGCGGGCACAGGTCGTCGTCGATGCCGAGCGGTACGTCGGTCGCGCCCGGCAGTGGCAGGTCGGCGAGGTCGACCCGGGTGGGCAGCGTGCGCACCGGCGGCGCCGCGCGGCCGCCGTACCGGGCGGACAGCATCGCCGCCGCGGCGACGAGCGCCTCGTCCGGGTCGACCGGCTCGGCATCCAGACGGGGCAGCGCCACCGCGAGTTCCTGCCCGTCGCGCGTGATGCCACGCCCGGGCGGCCTGCCGGCGAGCAATCGCGCCTTCGCGCGGTCCATCTCCGATTCGGCGGGATCGCCCAGCCGCAGCTCCAGCCGTGTACCGAGCTGGTCCTTGAGCGCGGGCCGCAGGTCGGCCCACCGCCCCGCCGACAGGACGACGTGCACACCGACCGCGAGGCCCTGTCCGGCCAGGGCGGTGACGGCCTCGTCCACACCGTCGAGTTCGCGACGCGCGGCCGCCCACCCGTCGATCACCAGGAACACGTCGGCGTCGTCGGCTTCCCCTGCCCCGCTGCGCCTCCGGGCCTCGCGTTCGGACACCAGCGCGGCCGTCCGGGCGAGGATGCGGCGGGCCAGCTCGACGTCGAAGCGTCCGGCGACGGCGCCGACGTGCGGCAGCACCGAGGTCGCCGCCAGGGTGCCACCGCCGAAGTCGAGGCCGTAGACGTGCACGGCGTCGGGTGGGTGCGTCGCCGCCAGCGCGAGCACCAGTGTCCGCAGTGCCGTCGACTTCCCCGACCGCGGTCCGCCCACGACGGCGACGTTGCCGCCAGTACCAGCCAGCTCGACGACGAGGACGTCGCGGCGCTGCTCGAACGGCCTGTCCACCAGCCCCATCGGGATCGACAGCGACGGCAGCGCGCCGGGCGCCTCGAGTACCTCGCCCACCTTGGGCGACGCCGTCAACGGCGGCGACCACACCGCGTGCGCCGGCCGACCGTGACCCGCGAGGCGCTCCACGACCACGTCGACGACGGCCCGGTCGGACGTCGTCGTCTCCGGGATCCGGACGTCGCCCACCCGGGCACCGGTGAACGGCGCGGCCGCATCGGCAGCGGTCGGCGCCGGGCATGCGCTCACGACGCCACCCGACACGTGCGCCGCGGTGAACCTCGTCAACCGACCGTCGACGGTCTTGAGGTAGGCCGCACCGGGCGTGCTCGGCAGGTCGTGCGCGTCGGAGGTTCCCAGCACCGTGCGGGACTCCGACGGCGAGAACGTCTTCAGCGCGATGCGGTAGGACAGGTGCGACTCGAGGCCGCGCAACCGACCCTCGTCGAGCCGCTGACTGGCGAGCAGCAGATGCATGCCCAGCGAGCGGCCGAGCCTCCCGATCGCCACGAACAGCTCCGCGAGATCCGGCTGCTGCGCCAGCAGTTCGGAGAACTCGTCGACGACGATCAGCAGTGCGGGTAGCGGCGGAAGCGCCACGCCTGCTGCCCGCGCCCGGTCGTAGTCGGCGATGCTCGCGAATCCGCCCCTCCCGCGGAGCAGCTCCTGCCGACGGGTCATCTCACCGGCGAGCGCATCCCGCATGCGGGTCACCAGGTGCGCCTCCTCGGCCAGGTTCGTGATGACGGCCGCCACGTGTCGCAGCCGTTCGAATCCGCGGAAGGTCGCCCCGCCCTTGAAGTCGATCAGTGCCAGGTTCAACGCGTCAGGTGAGTGCGTTGTCACCAGACCGAGCGCCAGCGTGCGCAGCAGTTCACTCTTGCCCGAGCCGGTCGCACCGACGCACAACCCGTGCGGGCCCATGCCACCCTGCGCGGCCTCCTTCAGGTCCAGATCGACCGGTTCACCGTCCTCGTGGACACCGATCGGGACCCGGAGCCGCGCGGAGCCGTTGCGCGGCAACCACGTCCGGACCACGTCGACCATCGCCGGGTCGCCGATCCCCACCAGCGACGCCCAGTCGACGCGGCTGACCCGGGCCGCCGCTCCCCGGTCGACCGCGGCGACGCGACGGGCACACGCGGTCGCCTCGGCCAGGGTGAGGCCGTCCGGGCGGGCCGCGGCGATCCGGTGGTCGACGGCCAGTCCACCGGATCCACCGACGACGAGCACGGTGGCGCCCGACTCGACGGTCGACACCCCTCCCCCGTCGGCGACGACCACGACGCTGCGAGCACCCGTCGACGGTGCCGCCCGCGCGCGGCGGTGCAGCATGCGCACCGGACCGGCGTCGTCCGTCCGGCTCGGGTCGCGATGGTGCGGCAGCCACTTCAGCCAATCCCACAGCGGCGCGGTGGAGTCGTCGACCACCGCGACCACGGCGACGTCGTCGGGGTGGTGGAAGACGGCGAGCTGGCAGACGAGCGCGCGGGCCGTGGCACGCGCGGTGTCGGCGTCGCCGTCCACGGCCATCACCCCGTGGTCGGTCAGGTCCACGACGACGGGCAGGTCGTCGACCGTCGATGCGTGGGCGACGAGCGTCGCGGCAGCCTCGACGGCGTACGGGTCGCCGTCGCCGCCGAGTGCCACGCTGGGCGCGATCAGCCGCATCGACGGAACGCCGGGTCCCATGCCCACGCGCACGTGACAGAAGTCCGGCTCCGACCATCGGCGTTCCCAGGTCCGGTCACCACCCGCGACGGTCCACAGCGTGGCCGGGTCGGGATGCTGCCAGTGCATCGACGCATGCTGCGCCTCAGCGCTTCTCGCGGCCATCGCGTCGAGTTCGTCGAGGTAGCGCAGATATCGTCGGCGGGCGACCTCGAGGTCGGCGGCGCGGCGCGTGCCACGCATCCCGTAGGCGAACGATCCCAGCACCGACACCGCCATCATCGCCGGGAACAGCAGCGTCGTCGGACCGCGACTTCCCGTCCCGGAGCCGAAGTACAGCAGCGCCATGCCCCCGACGGCCACGAGCATCACGATCGGCAACACCCGCGCCATCGGGCTGGCCGCCGCGGCGCGCGGCAGGTCCGGCGGTGCGTCGACGGCGACGTCCGCGACGTCCATCGGCGGTGCGGGCACACGGCCCGTCCTGAGCGGCTCCATCGTTGATTGGACGCACCGGGAGCGTCGGCGGTTCCATCGGATATTGCTGCGTCGGACACCCGTCGGGGCGGGTTAGCGTGACGCGATGCCGCTGTGCCTGTTGTCCATTCACACCGACGACGCGACGGTCGACGTCGCGCTCCCCGCGGCCCGGCCCGTCTCGGGACTGCTGCCCGACGTCGTCGCACTCACCGGCCGGCACGCCTCGGTGGACGCCACCCGCTTCCGGCTGCTCCACCCGTCGGGCACGCCCGTCGACGAGCACCTGACGTTGACGGAGAACGGCATCCGCGACGGGGATGCGCTGCTCCTGGTGACCGACATGCCGGTCCCACCGCGACGCCCGCACTGGGACGTGGCGAGGGAGGTGGCCACGGCAGCGGTCCCACCCACCGCACGGGTCGACCTCGGGTCGGGTGCCGTCGCGGTCGGCCTGGTGGCGCTGTGCTGGGCGGGACTCGGCGCCGAGCACCGGTGGGTGCACCTGGCGGTCGCGGCGGTCATTGCGTGCGCGACGACCGGCCGCGGGATGGACCTCGCGGCGGTGGTGGCATGGGCGGTGACCGGATGCCTCGTGGTGCCACCCGGCGTGGTGGCCGGCAACGTGCTGGTGGCCGCCGCCGCAGCGGGCACCGCGGCGGTCCTGCTCATCCGGCTGCGCGGGCCATCGGCGACAGTCGTTGCAGCGACGTGCTTCTCGGCACTCGCGGCGGTGGGGGCCGCGGTGGCGACCGCGTGGTCGATACCGGTCGCCACCGCGGGCGTCGTGCTCGCGACGACGGCGCTGGGCACGCTGGGCCTCTCCGGACGGCTCGCCGTACTTGCCGCCGCTGACCCGAACCGCGCTCACACCATCCTGGACGGGTTGGTGGTCGGAGCGGTGCTCGCCGCAACCCTCGGTGCCGTGCTCGTGGCGGTGTCGGCACCCGACGGCCGGGCTCTCGCGTTCACCGCCGCCCTCGCGGCCGTGCTCGCCCTGCGCGCCCGGTCCCACGTCGACCCGATCCGGCGCCTCGCCCTCCTCGTCGGCGGTACGTGCTGTGCGACAGCAGGTCTCGTCGTCACGGTGCTAACCCTGCCGAGCCTCGCGCCGTGGGCGGCCGCCCTGCTCGCGGCGGCCGGTCTGGCCGCCGGCGTCGGCCGCGAGCCGGGTCCCATGCTCGGACGGATCGTCGACGCCGCGGAGTACGTCGCCATCGCCGCAGTCATTCCGCTCGCCTGCTGGGTGGCCGGCCTCTACGCCGCCGCCCGCGGCTGGCACCTGCCGTGACCGCCCGCTGGGCACCGGTCGCCGTCACGGCGGTCCTCGTCGCCGCCATCGGCACCGCGCCGACGGCGGGCGCGGTGGGGCCGCCCCCGGTCGACGCCGCAGCACTGCCGGTCGCCGACGCACCGTCACCGCCCGGCCGAACGGAGCAGGCCGGCACCTGCCGGTCCGCGGGCGCGCGCGGCAAGGTCACGGGTCGCCCGCGGATGGACCCGACGACCATGCAGGCGCTGTGGAACCTGAGCCGCGGAGCTGGGCAGACCGTCGCGGTCATCGACACCGGCGTGGCGCGGCATCGGCTCCTCCCCCGCCTGGTGCCCGGCGGCGACTACGTCGGCACCGGCGACGGCACACAGGACTGCGACGGGCACGGCACCGTCGTCGCGGGCATCATCGGCGCGGACCCGACCGAGGAGTTCTCCGGAATCGCGCCCGAGGCGACGATTCTCGCGATCCGTCAGTCGAGCGTCGAGTTCCACCGGATCGACGACGGCGGCATGGGCGTCGGGGACGTGCGGACGCTGGCCCGGGCGATCCGGACCGCCGCGGACGCCGGTGCCACCGTCATCAACGTGTCGACGGTCGCCTGCGCGCCCGCCACCGAACCCCTCGACGACCGGGCGCTGGGCGCAGCCCTGGCCTACGCCGTCGACGTGAAGAACGCCGTCGTGGTGGTCGCGGCGGGCAACGTCGGCGGCGACTGTGACGGGCAGAACCCGGTGCGCGGCGGGTCGCCCGACTGGGACGGGGTGGCCGTCGTGGTGAGCCCCGCCTGGTACGACGACCACGTCCTCACCGTCGGGTCGGTGGACGATGACGGGCGTCCCTCGACGTTCGGCGTCGCGGGTCCGTGGGTGGACGTGGCGGCACCCGGCGAGGACGTCCTGTCCCTCGACCCGGCGGGCGACGGCGTGACCGCGGAGACCGCCGACGGCCGGCCGGTGTCGGGCACCAGCTACGCGGCGCCGGTGGTGGCCGCCGTCGCCGCGCTGATCCGCTCGCGGTCTCCGGAATTGACTGCCCGCCAGGTGATGCGCCGCATCGAGGACACGGCCATCCACCCCACCGCCGGCTGGAACCCGCTCGTCGGGCACGGCGTGGTCGACGCGCTCGCCGCGCTCAGCGGGGGCGGCGCCGCTGCCCCCGCGCCGACGGTCCGCACCGTCGCGACGCCCCGACCCCCTATTGCCCCACGCCAGCACGGGGCACGGGCCATGGCGTTCGGGAGCGCTGCGGCGTGCGTCGCGATCGGTGCGGCGGTGCTGACGCTTGCGGCCGGACCGTTACGGCGCCGGCGCCGCGTCGACGCCGAGTTCGGGCCCCCGCGGTAACCAGGCGAGCACCGGCCACGGCGCCGCGATCGGTGGCCCCGTCAGCCCCAACGCCGACGCGGCGGCGTCGTCGCGCACGCCATGGACGGTGCCGTCGTCCGCGACCAGGTACGTCGGCCCCGTCGACCCGTCGTCGGCGAGGACGCGGGCGGCGCGGACGTAGGCCGCACGGCCGGACGGCATTGCCGCGCGGTCGATCTGAGGCCCGGCGCCGTCGGCCCGGGGCAGGACGATCGCGCCCTCGACGTCGGCGGGCGTGCCCACCGACACCACCGGATTCGGCGACGCGCCGGCGCGCCAGCGCACGCAGACCGCGGGTCCGGTGGCAGGCGTCCGGGCGCGGTCGGGCAGGTGGCCGACCGCGAGCCGGTCCACGGTGGGCGTGGCCGCGATGGCCGCCGGGGACACCGCGGGGACCCCGACCGACGCGCCCGCGTAGGTGAGCCTGATCAGATCGGCGGCCACCTCGCCGACGCGCTGGACGCCGTCGGCCAGGACGACGTACAGGTCGGTCGCGCCGGTGCCGACCACCTGCACGACGGACCCCACGGTCGCACCCATCGGACCGACGGAGCCCGACCGCTCGACCGGCGGGGCGGCGATCGGCGCCACCTCGGGCACCGTGTCGAGCAGCGCACGCGAAACCGGTTGCGGCCTAACGCCGTCGAGTCGCAGCGAGCGCACGACGGCGGCGTTGCGCAGGTCCACCGCCGCGCGGCGACCGTCGTACAGCAGGTAGGTGATCGCGGCGCTCTCGCCGCGCGGCGTGACGAGGACGCTGCGGCCCGGGTCGAGCCGCTCGGCGGGGGACGTACCGTCACCGGCGGTCACCAGGGTGTCGCGGCCGTCGCACACGGTCCAGGTGTCCCATGCCGCGGTGGGTCCGAGCGACGACGGCGCACCGGGGATCCCGATGGCGGGGCCGCGCCGGACGCCCTCGAGAGCCGTCGCATTCACCAGCGTCGGCGAGGCGGCCGTGCGCAGGATCAACCGCGCCGAGGCCAGGTTCGGCGTGGGGTGCCAGAGGTCGCCGACGCGGACGTACATCGCCCCGGTCTCGCGTGCGATTACGAGCTGCGCCGATCCGAGGTCACCTCGCGGCCGGACGAGCGCGACGGCGAGACATCCTGCGACCACGACGACCGCCACCAGCGCCCCGATCACCAGCGCGAGGGACTGCGCACGCAGCGGGTCATCGTGCAGCGCAACGTTCCTGCGAACCAGCGCGTGCTCCATGCGCCTGAGCTGGAGACGGCGCGCGCCGACCTCCGACCACGTGGACGTTCGACGAGCCATTGCACCCCCGGCTTAGAACCTAACCGGCGTCGGCACCCCCGTCGGACACCGATTCCTCGCGCAGCCGCTCGCGGTAGGCCGCGACGTGCTGGCGATTGCCGCAGTTGCCG
The DNA here is from genome assembly GCF_056679845.1 of Mycobacterium sp. PTI7. Classification (NCBI taxonomy): domain Bacteria; kingdom Bacillati; phylum Actinomycetota; class Actinomycetes; order Mycobacteriales; family Mycobacteriaceae; genus Mycobacterium; species Mycobacterium sp. PTI7. Next base: position 168,410 of record NZ_CM155252.1, on the reverse strand, counting down.
GTGTCGCAGAACATTCGCGATCGGTTGCGGGACAGGTCGACGAGCACGGCCTCGCAGTCGGACGCCGCGCAGACCTTGAGCCGGCGCAACTCCCCCACGCGGATCAGGTCGGCGAGCGCCATCGCCATCTCCGCGCCCATGCGCTGCCACAGCGGGTCGTGGATGGACGCGAGGTGTAGGTGCCACTCGGGCATCTCGGGGTGCCGGGTCAGCCAAGGCGAGGCGCGGGTGTCGCTCAGCAGCGCGTTGACCTGACCGACGGTGCGTTCCTCGTCGCCGGCGACCGCCCAGATCGCGCCGAGCCGTTCGCGCAGGCGATGGACGGACTGCAGTTCGGCGTCGTCCCGGTCGCGGCGGCCGGTCCAGCCGAAGCCGTCCAGGTACTCGTCGAGCGCGGACATGCCGGCGAGGTACTCGCCGTCGACGCGATCGGTGTTGATCAGTACACACGCGGCCCGCAACGTGAGTTCTGTGTCATGACTGAAAATCATTTGACTCATGACTCCCTTCACCGATACCGTCATGACCAACAAGCATTTTACTCCTGACAGCGCCGTCACGACATTCCTGGAGGTGGCACATGACCGCAGCAAGCCTGGACCGCGAACCCGCGGTGGACCACTTCCGCACGGGCCTCCTGTTCGCCGTCGCCTCGGCCTTCGCGTTCGGCATGTCCGGCCCCCTGGCCAAAGCGCTGATGGAGGCCGGCTGGTCGCCGACCGCCGCCGTCACCGCACGTCTCGCGGGCGGTGCCGTCGTGATGGCCGTCGTCGCCACCATCATGCGGCCGGGCTGGGTCCGCGAGGCGTCACGGCACGCCAAGATCGTCGTCGCGTACGGCATCGTGCCCATTGCCGGCGCCCAGCTCTTCTACTACAACGCCGTCGCGCACCTGTCGGTGGCGGTTGCCCTGCTGCTCGAGTACACCGCGCCACTGCTGGTCGTCGGCTACCTGTGGGTGACCACGCGACGCAGGCCCGGCAACCTGGTGCTGGCGGGTGTCGCCCTGGCGATCTTCGGCATCATGCTCGTCCTCGACGTGTTCGCCGGTGCCCACGTCAACCTCGTCGGCGTCGGCTTCGGCCTGGCCGCCGCCGTCTGCGCGGCCTGCTACTTCGTGATGTCGGACGAGGTGGCCACCGGCGACGACGACGACGCGGCGATCCACCCGATCACGCTGGCCGCGGCCGGACTCGTCGTGGGCGCCGTCGCCGTGGCACTGCTCGGGGTCACCGGCATCATGCCGCTGACCTTCACCGCCAACCAGGCCGTCATCGCCGGCTGGACCACGTCGTGGCTGGTGCCGGTGGCGTTGCTGGCCGTCGTACCGACCGCGATCGCGTACACGCTCGGCATCATCGGCATCGCCCGGCTGCGGCCGCGCTTCGCCTCGCTCGTCGGACTCGCGGAGGTGCTGTTCGCCGTGCTCGCGGCGTGGGCGCTGCTCGGCCAGGCCGTCTCGCCGATCCAGGCGATCGGTGGTGCGGTGGTCCTCGTCGGCCTCGCGCTGGCCCGCCTGGGCGACCGCACCGAGACGGTCGCCGCGGCCACGTGGCCCGAGACCCCGCCCCGGCCCGCAGCCGTCGAGCAAAGCGTTCGTCGCCGCTGACGCGGATATGTGAAGATGAGCTAGTGATCACACGCACGACGACGTTCCGGCTGGCCGCGATCGTCTCGGCGGCCGTCTCGGCGGCCACCCTCTTCACCGCCGCGCCCGCCACGGCCGAGCCCGCGGCCTGCTCCGACGTCGAGGTGATCTTCGCCCGCGGGACCAGCGAGCCGCCGGGCATCGGTCGGGTCGGCCAGGCCATGGTCGACGCGCTGATTCCTCAGCTCGGCGGCCGGACCGTGTCGACCTACGGTGTCGTCTATCCCGCCAGCTACGACTTCCTCGCCGCGGCCGACGGCGCCAACGACGCCGCGGCACGCATCGAGTCGCTGTCGGCGACGTGCCCGGACACGCGCATCGTTCTCGGCGGCTACTCGCAGGGTGCGGCCGCGGTCGACATGCTCGCCGGCATCCCGCCGCTGGGCAACAAGATCGGCGACATCGGATCCGCACCGCCGCTGCCCGCGGCATACGACTCCAGCATCGCCGCCGTGGCGGTGTTCGGTAACCCCTCGACGAAGTTCAGCATCCCGATCACCAGCTCGGTGTTCGCCGGTCGGGCAATCGACCTGTGCACCGACGGCGACCCGATCTGTTCGCGCGGCCGCAACCCCTTCGCGCACAGCGACTACGTGGGCGCCGGCATGCCGGTGCAGGCCGCGACCTACGTCGCGGGACTTGTTTAGCCCCCCAAACCATCTTTGTCAGCCAGGCGCGTTACCATTCACCGTGCCCCTTGATCTTGTTCGACGGTCCTTCGTCACCGTCGCCGCAGCAACCCTGACCGCCGGCGCTGCGCTGATCGCGCCGATCGCCACCGCCACTGCAGCGGATTGCCCCGACATCGAGGTGGTGTTCGCACGCGGCACCAACGAGGCGCCCGGGCTGGGCGTGGTCGGCGGCTCGTTCGTCGACGATCTCCGCGGCAAGGTCGGCGGCCGCTCGGTGGGCGCCTATGCCGTGAACTACCCCGCGAGCTACGACTTCCTCGCCGCCGCCAACGGCGCCAACGACGCGAGCGGACACATCCAGTACATGATCGGCGCCTGCCCCGGCACCCGTCTGGTCCTCGGCGGCTACTCGCAGGGCGCCGCGGTCATGGACGTGATCGCCGCAGTCCCGATCCCCGCGATCGGCTTCAACAACCCGCTGCCGCCGAACACCCCGGACTTCGTCGCGGGCATCGCCACGTTCGGCAACCCGTCGTCGAAGATCGGTCTGCCGATCACCTCGAGTCCCGTGTGGGGCGGCCGGTCCATCGACCTCTGCAACGGCGGGGACCCCGTGTGCGGCCCCGGCGAGAACGTCGCTGCGCATCGCGCATACGCCGGCGGACCCACCAACGCCGCAGCTAACTTCATCGCCGGCCTGCTCTGATTTGACCCACAGGAACGTCCAAGCGTTCCGCTAGCATCGGTTTCGTGATCCGTCGCCACGTCACCGCTGCCCTCGCCGTCTGCCTCGTGGCGGGCGCACTCCTCGCCGTGCCCAGCGTCGTCGCACCGAGCGCGACACCGACGGCGGCGGCCGCGTGCCCCGACATCGAGGTCATCTTCGCGCGCGGCCGCATCGAACCCCGCGGCCCCGGTCTGATCGGCAACGCGTTCGTCAGCGCGCTGCGCTCCAAGACGAACAAGAACGTCTCGCTGTACTCGGTGGACTACCCCGCCGACAACCAGATCGACGTCGGCGCCAACGACATGAGCCGCCGCGTGCAGTCGACGATGGCGGGCTGCCCCGACACCCGGATCGTGCTCGGCGGGTACTCGCTGGGCGCCGCGGTCACCGACGTCGTCCTCGCCGTGCCGTTCTCGGCGTTCGGGTTCAAGAACCCGCTGCCGCCGAACGCCGATCCGCACATCGCCGCCGTCGCCCTGTTCGGCAACGGCAGCGCGTGGGCGGGTCCGATCGGCGCGTTCAGCCCGGTGTATCGCGAACGCACCATCGAGATGTGCCACGGCGACGACCCGATCTGCGTGCCCGGCGACCCCAACAACTGGGAAGCCAACTGGCCCGACCACCTCGCGCCCGCCTACATCAAGGCCGGCATGGTGAACCAGGCCGCGGACTTCGTGGCCGGCCGGGTCTAGCGCCGCACGTCCCGCGTGACCGTGGTGCGTGACGCGAGGTCCGCATCGGCGGGGTAGTCGACCGCCACCAGCGTCAGGCCGCGCGCCGGTGCCACCGCGAACGCGCTCGACCTGCTGGTCTCGCCGAGCAGACCCGCACACCACGCCGGGTCGAGGCGACCCTCCCCGACCGCGAGCAGCGCCCCGACCACCGAGCGGACCATCGACCAGCAGAACGCGTCGGCGGTGACGTGGGCGGTGATCAGGTGCCCGTCGGACGACCAGTCGAGCCGCTGCAGCTCGCGGATGGTGGTGGCGCCCTCGCGGGGTCGGCAGAACGCCGCGAAGTCGTTCAGTCCCAACATCTCTCGCGATGCCGCCCGCATGGCGTCGAGGTCGAGCACGCGGTTCCACGGCGTCACGAAGCGGGCGTCGACGGGGTCGACCCCGTACGGCGCCGTCGACAACCGGTACTCGTAGTGACGGCGCAGCGCCGAGAAGCGGGCGTCGAAGCCGTCCGGCGCACGGACCACGTCGCGCACCCGGACGTCCGGGGAGAGGAGCTTCGCCAGCCTGCGGACCAGCGGCAGGAACTCGGCGTCGCCGTCACGGTGGGTTCGCGGGTACGCCCGCGGGATCGCGTCGGCGGGGACGTCGACGTGCGCCACCTGACCGGTGGCGTGCACGCCGGTGTCGGTTCGTCCCGCGGCGCGCGTCACCAGCGGTAGGCGGAACACCGTCGACAGTGCGTCGTCGATGGCGCCGGCCACGGTGCGCTGGTCGGTCTGCGTGGCCCATCCCGCGAAGTCGGTGCCGTCGTAGGAGACGTCCAGGCGGAGACGAACCGGGGCGAGCGCAGCGACGGGAACATGAACATGCCCGCCACCGGAGTCGGTGGCGGGCATGTTCATCGGTTCACTACTTGGCGTCGTCGGCCTTCGCCTCGTCCGTCGAAGCCCCGTCCGTCGTGGCCTCGTCGGCCGAAGCCTCGGGCGCCTCGTCGGTCGTGGTCTCCTCGGCCTCGTCGGCCGTGGGGCCGTCGGTCGCCTCGGGCTCGACGGCGGCCTGCGGGGCGGCGGCGGCCGCGACCTTCTGCGACGCGTCCGCGCGGCGTGCGCGGTTGGCCTCGTTGGTCACGGTCTTCTCGCGAACCAGCTCGATGACGGCCATCGGGGCGTTGTCGCCCTTGCGTGCCTCCACCTTGACGATTCGCGTGTAGCCACCCTCGCGGTCGGCGAAGAACGGGCCGATCTCGGCGAACAGCACGTGCACGACGTCCTTGTCGCGGATCTTCTTCATCACCTCACGCCGGTTGTGCAGCGTGCCCTTCCGGGCGTGGGTGATGAGCTTCTCCGCGTACGGGCGCAACGCCCGCGCCTTGGGCTCGGTCGTCTTGATGCGGCCGTGCTCGAAGAGCGACGTGGCCAGGTTGGCCAGCAGCGCCTTCTGGTGCGAAGACGACCCGCCGAGGCGGGGTCCCTTTGTGGGCTTGGGCATTGCGACTATCTCCTAATGTGGCCGACCCCCGTATCAGGTAGGGCCGGGACGGTTCTTCAGGCAGGTGAAGCGGGTTAGAGCTGTTCGGTCTCGGCGAAGTCCTGGGTGTCGTCCAGGTCGTAGCCGGCATCGCTGTTCCAGGTGCCGGTCGCGACGTCGTAACCGGCGACCTCGGACGGATCGAACGTGGCCGGGCTGTCCTTCAGCGAGAGACCGAGCTGGTGCAGCTTGATCTTGACCTCGTCGATGGACTTCTGGCCGAAGTTGCGGATGTCCAGCAGATCGGACTCCGTGCGCGACACCAGCTCGCCGACGGTGTGCACGCCTTCGCGCTTGAGGCAGTTGTACGACCGGACGGTGAGTTCCAGGTCGTCGATCGGCAGCGCGAACGAGGCGATGTGGTCTGCCTCGGCCGGCGACGGGCCGATCTCGATGCCCTCGGCCTCGACGTTGAGTTCCCGTGCCAGACCGAAGAGTTCGACCAGCGTCTTGCCCGCCGAGGCGAGCGCGTCACGCGGGGAAATCGAGTTCTTGGTCTCGACGTCGAGGATCAGCTTGTCGAAGTCGGTGCGCTGCTCGACGCGGGTGGCCTCCACCTTGTAGGTCACCTTGAGCACGGGCGAGTAGATCGAGTCGACCGGGATGCGGCCGATCTCGGCACCCGACGCCTTGTTCTGCACGGCGGGCACGTAGCCGCGGCCACGCTCGACGACGAGTTCGACCTCGAGCTTGCCCTTGTCGTTCAGCGTCGCGATGTGCATGTCCGGGTTGTGCACCGTCACGCCGGCCGGCGGCACGATGTCACCGGCGGTGACCGCACCGGGGCCCTGCTTGCGCAGGTACATGGTGACGGGCTCGTCCTCCTCCGAGGACACGACCAGGCTCTTGAGGTTCAGGATGATGTCGGTGACGTCTTCCTTCACACCCGGCACGGTGGTGAACTCGTGCAGCACGCCGTCGATGCGGATGCTGGTGACCGCTGCGCCCGGGATGGACGACAGCAGCGTGCGTCGAAGCGAGTTGCCCAGGGTGTAGCCGAAGCCGGGCTCCAGGGGCTCGATGACGAACTTGGACCGATCCTCGGCCAAGCTCTCCTCGGACAGGGTGGGGCGCTGTGAAATCAGCATGGTGTTGCGTTATCTCCTTCTCGACATCCGCTATTTGATGCCGGTCAGTGACCTGTCGGGCCGGTTGGCCCGACAGGAGGCAGCTCTACTTGGAGTAGAGCTCGACGATGAGCTGCTCGGTGAGCGGGATGTCGATCTGGGCCCGCTCGGGCAGCTGGTGGACGAGGATCCGCTGACGCTCGCCGACGACCTGCAGCCAGCCCGGGATCGGGCGATCGCCCGCGGTCTGACGCGACAGCTCGAAGGGCAGCGTGTTGAGCGAGCGCTCCTTGATGTCGATGATGTCGTACTGCGAGACGCGGTAGCTGGGGATGTCGACCTTCACGCCGTTGACGGTGAAGTGGCCGTGGCTGACCAGCTGACGGGCCATGCGACGCGTGCGGGCGAGCCCGGCGCGGTACACGACGTTGTCGAGCCGGCTCTCGAGGATGCGCAGCAGGTTGTCACCGGTCTTGCCGGGCAGCCGGTTGGCCTCTTCGTAGTAGCGACGGAACTGCTTCTCCATGACGCCGTAGCTGAAGCGGGCCTTCTGCTTCTCCTGCAGCTGCTGGCGGTACTCGCTCTCCTTGATCCGCGCGCGGCCGTGCTGGCCGGGCGGGTAGGGGCGCTTCTCGAAGGACTGATCTCCACCGACGAGGTCGACGCCGAGGCGGCGCGACTTGCGGGTGACGGGTCCGGTATAACGAGCCATTCTCTAAATCCTCTTCCCTAGACCCGGCGCCGCTTGGGCGGACGGCAGCCGTTGTGCGGCTGCGGCGTGACGTCGGAGATCGCACCCACTTCGAGGCCTGCGGCCTGCAGTGAGCGGATGGCGGTCTCACGACCCGAACCCGGGCCCTTCACGAATACGTCGACCTTCTTGACGCCGTGCTCCTGCGCCTTGCGGGCAGCGTTCTCGGCGGCGAGCTGGGCGGCGAACGGCGTCGACTTGCGCGAGCCCTTGAAGCCCACGTGGCCCGACGAGGCCCAGGCGATGACGTTGCCCTGGGGGTCGGTGATCGACACGATCGTGTTGTTGAAGGTGCTCTTGATGTGAGCGGCGCCGTGCGGGACGTTCTTCTTTTCCTTGCGGCGCGTCTTCTGGCCCTTCTTGGGGCCACCTGTCTTCTTCGCGGTTGCCATCTGGGGTTACCTGGCCTTCTTCTTGCCGGCGATGGTGCGCTTCGGGCCCTTGCGGGTGCGCGCGTTGGTCTTGGTGCGCTGGCCGCGGACCGGGAGGCCGCGACGGTGGCGCAGACCCTGGTAGCAGCCGATCTCGATCTTGCGACGGATGTCGGCTTGGACCTCGCGGCGGAGATCGCCCTCGACCTTGATGTCGGGGTTGCCTTCGATGTAGTCACGCAGCTGCGTGACCTGGTCGTCGGTCAGGTCCTTGGTGCGCAGGTCCCGGTCGATGCCGGTGCCGGCCAGGATTTCCTGGGAGCGGGTACGGCCGATGCCGTAGATGTAGGTCAGCGCGATCTCCATGCGCTTGTCACGCGGGAGATCTACGCCCAGTAGACGTGCCACAGGGGTGGTTTTCCTTTTTCTATGCGGAGGTCTGTTCCCAGTCCGTTCCCCCCGTGTCGAGCTGTTTGGGGGATCCGGCCTCCGTGCCGGACGTTCAGGGCGGCGCAACCTCTAAAGATTCACGCCGCTCAGTGGTACTGGGAGGTCTGCATTCAGTTGTGGATGGTTCGGGGCCTGAGCTCGCGCTCAGCCCTGCCGCTGCTTGTGACGGGGATCGGAGCAGATCACCATGACCCGCCCATGCCGGCGGATCACCCTGCACTTGTCGCAGATCGGCTTGACGCTCGGGTTCACCTTCACGGCTGTGTCGATCCTTCGTGGTCTAGCGGTGCCGCGCGCATGCGCACGTCACGTGTCGTGGTTGTGGGTAGGACGCGGGTTACTTGTATCGGTACACGATGCGGCCCCGGGACAGGTCGTATGGAGACAGCTCCACCACGACGCGGTCCTCGGGCAGGATGCGGATGTAGTGCTGCCGCATCTTGCCGCTGATGTGAGCGAGTACCTTGTGTCCGTTCTCCAGCTCAATGCGGAACATCGCATTGGGCAGAGGCTCGACCACGCGGCCCTCGACCTCGATGGCACCGTCTTTCTTGGCCATACTTTTTTGGCGATCCTTGCTTTTGGTTTCGTATTTGGTTGCGCCCGTCGGCGCAGCCCTCATTCCGACAAAAAACGTGAGCCGGATCGGGAGAATTCCCCGGGATTCCGAGACCGTGCACGCAAGAAGTCGGCGCGGAAGCCGCACCGTTGGTCCATGGTACGCGCTCGGACGGCCCTCCCAAAATCGCGTCACCACGGGCGGGCGGGAGGTGGGAGGATCTAGATCAGCAGGTCCACCCGGGGGTGTCACCACGCACGTTACGGGTGTTCGGGGAGTGACGCGAGCGGTTGGCGCGACTGCACGGGGAGGGGGACGGGTGACCACGGTCTACCTGGTGGCGTTCGTCGTCGGCGCCGTCGCCGTGCTGGCCTCCCTGCTGCTCGTCGAGATCGACGTCGGTGGCCACGGCCTCGGTCACGGCACCGGCGACGGCATGCCCTTCCTCAGCCTCACCAGCGTCTCCGCGGCCCTGCTCGGCGCGGGCACCGGCGGTCTCCTCGGCACCTGGGCCGGACTCGGTGCCGTGCCGGCGGGCATCGTCGCCGCGGTCAGCGCAGCCGCCCTGCTGGGTCTGCTCCAGGGCGTCGCACTCCCCTACCTACGGCGTCAGCAGTCCAACTCGCACAGGAGCCGGTCGTCCTACGTCGGACTGCTCGGCACGGTCACCCTCGAGATCCCCCCACAGGGCTGGGGCGAGGTCGCGTTCGTCGACGCCGACGGCAACCGGGTGCGATCCCGGGCGATCAGCGACGAAGAGGTGCCGCTGACGAAGGCGTCCCGCATCTACGTCTCCGACGTCGAGGGCGACGCCGTGCGCGTCGTCTCGATCGAGGGAGCCGTCCCCGACTCCGAACTCCCCCACAACGAAGGGTTCTGACACGTGTCTCTCCTCCTGATCGTCACCGTCTCCGTGATCGCGGCCCTGCTGCTGTTCGTGGCGCTGCCCCTCGTCTACGTGAAGAACTACATCAAGGTGCCGCCCAACGAGGTCGCCGTCTTCACCGGCCGTGGCACGCCCAAGGTGGTGCGCGGCGGCGCCCGGTTCCGGGTGCCCGGCATCGAACGCGTCGACATCATGAGCCTGGAACCGTTCAACGTCAGCATCAACCTGCAGAACGCGTTGTCAAACAACGGCGTTCCGGTCAACGTCGAAGCCGTCGGCCTGGTCCGCATCGGATCGTCCGAGGAGGCCGTGCAGACGGCGGTGCAGCGCTTCCTCACCTCCGACCTCAACGAGCTGCAGCGCCAGATCAACGAAATCCTCGCGGGCAGCCTGCGCGGCATCACCGCGACCATGACCGTCGAGGACCTGAACTCCAATCGCGACACCCTGGCCCGCAGCGTGGTGGAGGAGGCCGGCGGCGACCTCGCCCGCATCGGCATGGAGGTCGACGTCCTCAAGATCGCCGGCATCTCCGACCGCAACGCCTACCTGGAGTCGCTGGGTCAGCGCCGCATCGCCGAGGTCAAGCGCGACGCCGCGATCGGCACCGCGGAGGCCGAGCGCGACGCGCAGATCCAGTCCGCGAAGGCCCGCCAGGCCGGCTCGGTCGCCCAGGCCGAGGCCGACACCGCGATCGCGTCGGCCAACCAGAAGCGCGACGTCGAACTCGCGCGGCTGCGTGCCCAGACCGAGGCCGAGAACGCCCAGGCCGACATGGCCGGGCCGCTGGCCAACGCCCGCGCGCAGAAGGACGTCGGCATCGCCACCGAGCAGGCCGAGGCCGCCCGCGTGACCGCCCGCATCGAGGTCGAGCAGCGGCGCAGCGAGCAGGCCACCGCCGCCCTGCAGGCCGACGTGATCGCCCCCGCCGAGGCCCAGCGCCAGGCCGACATCGCCCGCGCAGAGGGTCAGCGTCGTTCCGCGATCCTGGCCGCGGAGGCCCAGGCCGAGTCCGCCATCCGTGCCGGCCAGGCGCAGGCCGACGCCCGCAAGGCGGCCGCCGACGCGCTGCGCGTGGAGAAGCAGGCGGAGGCCGACAGCCTGCAGGCCAAGCTCGTCGCCGAGGCCGCGGGCAAGAAGGAACTCGCCGACGCGCTGCGCGTCGAGCAGCTCGCCGAGGCCGCCGGCATCGAGGCGAAGCTGGTGGCCGAGGCCACCGGCAAGAAGGAGATCGCCGCGGCGCTGAACAGCTACACCGCAGACGCCGCCCGCATGCTGATGCTGCCCGACGTGCTGAACTCGGTCGTCAAGGCCACCGAGGCGGCGTCCGCCCCGCTGGCGGAGATCGACCGGCTGTCGATCATCGGCGGCGCCGGCGACGCCCAGGACGCGGTCGGCGGCATCCTCGGCGTCAGCCCGCTGGCAGTGGCGAAGATCGTCGAGGCACTCAAGACCTCGGGCATCGACGTGGCCGCGATGCTGAACAGTCCCACCGAATCGGTGACGCCGAACGGTCGGGGCTAACCCGCCTCGGCCGTCGCCTTGATCGCGGCGAGGGTCACCGGGATGCCGCTGAGCGCCTGCTCGCTGCGCAGTGCGACCTGCGCCTCGGCGTCGTCGCCGAAGCGCTCACCGAAGCCGGCGACGCCCTTCGGCAGGAACGCCCAGTCCTGCGTCAGCCGGGTGCCGTCGTCCGCCGGCTCGATCCGGAAGCCCCAGCGCACCCAGCCCTCGTTGACCTCCCACGCGAACTCGCGGCCGGGGTCCGCCGCGACCACCTGGCTGCGGGTCTCCCACGTGCGCTCGCGCGTCTCGTTGCGACCGGTGAACCACGCGCCGACCTCCGGGCCCGCCGACTCGTCGTCCCACCAGCAGGCCTTGCAGATCGGGCTCCACTGGCCCATCCGGGTGACGTCGGACACCAGGCCGTACACCTCGTCGAGCGTTCGCGCGATCAGCACGGAGTCGGAGAATTCGAGTGTCGTCATGACTGCAGCCTAGGGAGCCCGTCGACCGGGTTTTCCACCGTCGGCTGAACCCCGGTGCTGACCCGGTATCCGCTGGACGGACGGCGCATAATGATCCGTGATGAGTGGACCCGAGCACCAGCCCCGAAGGCCTGCGATCCTCACCGTGGACGACGACCCCGCCGTCTCCCGTGCGGTCGCACGCGACCTTCGCCGTCACTACGGCGAGCGGTACCGCATCGTGCGGGCCGAGTCGGGCGCCGACGCGCTCGACACCCTGAAGGAACTCAAGCTGCGCGGCGAGACGGTGGCGGTCTTCGTCGCCGACTACCGCATGCCCCACATGAGCGGCATCGAGTTCCTCGAGAAGGCCATGGACGTCTTCCCGTTGGCCAAGCGCGTGCTGCTCACCGCCTACGCCGACACGCACGCCGCGATCGACGCGATCAACGTCGTCGACCTCGACCACTACCTGCTCAAGCCGTGGGACCCGCCGGAGGAGAAGCTCTACCCGGTGATCGACGGCCTGCTCGAGGACTGGCGTGCGATCGGCGACCGCGGCATGTCCGGGACCAAGGTGATCGGCCATCGCTGGAACCAGCGGTCGTGGGAGGTGCGCCAGTTCCTCTCGCGCAACCAGTTCCCGTTCACGGCCTTCATGGCCGACGAACCCAAGGGCGAACAGCTGCTCGAAGCCGCCGGACTCGACGGCCGGAAACTCCCCGTCGTGATCACCGACAAGGGTGAGGCACTCGTCGAACCCACCGACGGTCAGCTGGCCGAACTGCTGGGCCTGTCCACAGAGCCCTCGCTGCCCCTGTACGACCTGGCCGTCATCGGGGGCGGGCCTGCGGGGCTCGCCTCAGCGGTGTACGGCGCGTCGGAGGGACTCGAGACCGTGCTCATCGAGAAGGCCACCACCGGCGGTCAGGCCGGTCGTAGCTCGCGGATCGAGAACTACCTGGGCTTCCCGATCGGCGTCTCGGGCGCCGAGCTGACCAATTCCGCCCGCCGGCAGGCCGAGCGGTTCGGCGCCGAGGTCATCACCACGCGCGACGTCGTGAAGCTGCACGTGGGCGACACGGCGCCGACCATCGAGTTCGAGGACGGCAGCACGATCGGTGCCCGCTCGGTGATCCTCGCGACGGGCGTGGAGTACCAGGAGCTGAAGGTCGGGGGGTGTTGGAGCAACCCCGACGACCCCGATGGCTGCAACTACGTCGGCCGCGGCGTCTACTACGGCGCGTCGGTGTCCGACGCCGAGGAATGTCGTGACGAGGACGTCTACATCGTGGGCGGCGCCAACTCGGCCGGCCAGGCCGCGATGTTCATGTCGAAGACCGCGAAGTCGGTGACGATGCTGGTGCGCGGGCCGTCGCTGGAAGCGTCCATGTCGCACTACCTCATCGAGCAGATCGAGAACAACGACAAGATCAACGTCCTGACGTGCACCGAGGTGGTCGACACGATCGGCGAGGACGATCACCTCGCCGGGCTGGTACTCCTCGACAAGCAATCGGGCGAGCGCACGACCGTCCACGCCGGGCGGATGTGCTGCTACATCGGGGCGACCCCCAGAACGAAGTGGCTCGACGGCGTTCTCGCGCTCGACGACCGCGGGTTCATCCTGGCCGGGCCGGACCTCAAGGACAAGATCGGCTGGAGCCACCGGGACCGTCCGCCGCACCACCTGGAAACAAGTGTGCCCGGTGTCTTTGTTGCAGGAGACGTACGGTCCGATTCCGCCAAGCGCGTGGCGGCGGCAGTCGGTGAAGGGTCGATGGCGGTGATGCTGGTGCACCGGTATCTGGCCGAAGCGTGACATCAGGAACCGAAAGGACGTCCGCCGTGGGCGAGCAGTGCGTACGAGACGAACTCCGCACGCTGTTTCTCTTCGAGAAGCTGAGCGACGAGCAGTTGGACCAGCTGTGCCAGGACGGGAGCATCCAGACCTTCCCGGAGGGTCCGCTGTGCACCGAGGGTGACCCGGCGACGTGCTTCTACGTGATGCTCGACGGCGAACTGATCATGACGAAGCGCTCCGGCGGCGTCGACATCCAGACCGGCCGCACCTCGCAGCGCGGGGTCTACTGCGGCGCCTGGTCGGCGTACGTACCCGGCGAGGAGCACACCTATCAGGCGTCGGTGCGGCTCACCATGTCGTCGCGGTTCTTCGTGCTCGACGCCGACGCCTTCGCGGCGTTCATGCGCTCGGAGTTCCCGATGGCGGTGCACCTGCTCGAGGGCCACATGGTCGGCGGCCGCAGGCAGAGCCAGATCATCGGCCAGCGCGAGAAGCTGCTGGCGCTGGGCACCATCACCGCGGGCCTCACCCACCAGCTGAACAACCCCGCCGCCGCCACCGCACGCGCCACGTCCGACCTGCGCGAGACGGTCGGCAAGATGCGCCACAAGCTGGCGATGCTGGCGAACGGCAAGTTCACCCCCGAGGCGCTGCGCGTGCTGGTGAGCATCCAGGACGAGGTCGCCGAACAGGTCGCGAAGTCGAAGTCGATCGAACTGTCCGCGCTGGAGTCCTCCGACCGCGAGGACGCGATCGGCGACTGGCTCGACGACCACGAGATCATCGGCGCCTGGGACTACGCACCCACGTTCGTTGAGGCGGGCCTGGACACCGACTGGCTCGAGCGCATCCTCGCCTCGGTCGACGAGGTGGACGCCACGGCATCGCTGCAGGGCGCGCTGGGCTGGCTCAAGTACACGATCGACACCGAGCTGCGCATGAACGAGATCGCCGAGGCCAGCAAGCGGATCTCGGCCCTGCTGAGCGACGCCAAGCAGTACTCACAGATGGACCGCGGCGCCTACCAGAGTGCCAACGTCCACGAACTGCTCCGCAGCACGATCATGATGTTCGGCGACAAGATCGGTCACCAGGGCAAGGGCCGGCCGATCACCCTGGTCAAGGACACCGACCAGACGCTGCCCGACATGGTCTGCTACCCAGGCGATCTCAACCAGGTGTGGACCAACCTCATCGAGAACGCCATCCAGGCGATGAACGGCCACGGCACGCTGACCGTCCGCACCGCACGCGAGAACGAGGACATGATCCGCGTCGAGATCTGCGACGACGGCCCCGGCATCCCCGAGGACATCATCGGCCGCATCTTCACGCCGTTCTTCACCACCAAGCCGTTCGGCGAGGGCACCGGGCTGGGGCTCGACCTGGCCTGGCGCATCGTCGTCGAGAAGCACCAGGGCAACATGTCGGTGCAGAGCAAGCCTGGTGACACCCGCTTCGTCGTGACGCTGCCGCTGCAGGCTCCCCCGCCGGTGACGCCGACGCCGGGCGAACTCGCCGCCGCCGGCACGGAATAGGCGTCGTCGCACCCGGGGTTGACCCGACCATGGCTCATACCCTGACACCCAATCTCGGACGGTACGGCGTCTTCGGCCACTACGAGCAGTGGCGCCAGCATTCCCCGCAGCGACTCCGCGAGATCGAGTCGCTGGGCTACGGCGCCATCTGGGCCGGCGGCTCACCACCCGCCGAACTCGAGTGGGTCGACCCGATCCTCGCCGCCACCGACACGCTCGTGCTGGCCACCGGGATCGTCAACATCTGGTCGGCCGCGGCGGGCCCGGTGGCGGAGTCCTTCCACCGCATCGAGAAGGAGTACCCGGGCCGGTTCCTGCTCGGCATCGGCGTCGGCCATCCGGAGGCGAACACCGAGTTCGAGAAGCCCTATGCCGCCCTCACCAGGTACCTCGACGAGCTGGACCGGCACGGCGTACCCGAGGACCGTCGCGTCGTCGCCGCACTGGGCCCGCAGGTACTCAAGCTCTCGGCGCGCCGCAGCGCAGGCGCGCACCCGTATCTGACCACGCCCGAGCACACTGCCCAGGCACGCGAACTCGTCGGCCCGGACGCGTTCATCGCCCCCGAGCACAAGGTGGTGCTCACCACCGACGCCGACGCGGCCCGCGAGGTCGGCCGCAAGGCGCTCGCGGTCTACCTCGACCTGGCGAACTACGTGAACAACTGGAAGCGCCTCGGCTTCACCGACGCCGACGTCGCGAAGCCCGGCAGCGACGCACTCGTCGACGCCGTCGTCGCCCACGGCACGGCCGAGGACGTCGCGACCAGGCTGAAGCAGCACCTCGAGGCGGGCGCGGACCACGTGCCGGTTCAGGTGCTCACCTCACCTGACAAGCTGGTCCCAGCGCTCACCGAACTCGCCGGGCCGCTGGGCCTGCGCTGACCCTCGAAGGACAGACACATGACCGAGTCCGTTTCCCTCAAGCCCGACCTCGGCCGCTACGGCGTCTGGACGTTCGGCGCACCGGAACCCGAGCAGGCTACCGAGATCGAGAAGCTGGGCTACGGCGCGATCTGGGTCGGCGGCTCCCCCGCCGGTGACCTGAGCTTCGTGGAGCCGCTGCTCGAGGCGACCGAGACGCTGCAGGTGGCCACCGGCATCGTCAACGTGTGGACGGCCAAGGCCGCGGAGGTCGCCGAGGCGTACCACCGCGTCGAGGAGGCGTACCCGGGCCGCTTCCTGCTGGGCGTCGGCATCGGGCATCCCGAGCACACCGAGGAGTACCGCAAGCCCTACGACGTGCTGGTCGAGTACCTCGACGCGCTCGACGCCGCAAAGGTGCCCACCAGCCGGCGGGTCATCGCCGCACTCGGGCCCCAGGTCCTGAAGCTCTCGGCACGTCGCAGCGCGGGCGCCCACCCCTACCTGACCACCCCGGAGCACACGGGACAGGCCCGCAACATCCTGGGCAACTCGGTGTACCTCGCGCCGGAACACAAGGTGGTGCTGACCACCGACGTCGACGAGGCACGCGAGGTCGGTCGCGGCGCGGTGGACTTCTACCTGAATCTGAGCAACTACCTGAACAACTGGAAGCGGCTCGGCTTCACCGACGAGGACCTGGCCAAGCCGGGCAGCGACAAGCTGATCGACGCGGTCGTCGCGCACGGCACGCCGGAGGCGATCGCCGCCCGTCTCGAGGAGCATCACGGCTCGGGCGCCGACCACGTCACCATCCAGGTGCTGGGCGGCCCGGACAAGCTGGTGCCCGCGCTGACCGAACTCGCGGGACCGCTCGGCCTGACGGGGTAGTCGGCGTCCGGCTAGGGTTGGCCACCATGCGGTTGCTTGTCACCGGGGGGGCCGGTTTCATAGGTGCGAACTTCGTTCACGCGGTGGTCAGGGAGCATCCGGGCACGGAGGTCACCGTGCTCGACGCCCTGACCTATGCGGGGAGCCACGAGTCGCTGGCGGCGGTGGCCGACGACGTCAGGGTGGTTCGGGGCGACATCGCCGACGCCGACCTGGTCGACCGACTGGTCGCCGAGTCCGACGCCGTCGCGCACTTCGCCGCCGAGACACACGTCGACAACGCGCTGGCCAATCCCGAGCCGTTCCTGCGGTCGAACGTCATGGGCACGTTCGCGGTGCTCGAAGCGGTCCGCAGGCACGGCGTCCGGCTGCACCACGTGTCGACCGACGAGGTGTACGGCGATCTCGAGATCGGCAGCCCGGAGCGGTTCACCGAGTCGACGCCGTACAACCCGTCGAGCCCGTACTCGGCCACCAAGGCCGCCTCCGACATGCTGGTGCGCGCGTGGGTCCGCTCGTACGGCGTGCAAGCGACGATCTCCAACTGCTCCAACAACTACGGGCCGTTCCAGCACGTCGAGAAGTTCATCCCGCGCCAGATCACCAACGTGCTCACCGGGCGTCGGCCCAAGCTGTACGGCGCCGGCGCCAACGTGCGGGACTGGATCCACGTCGACGACCACAATCGCGCGGTGTGGCTGATCCTCGAACGCGGCACCATCGGTCAGACCTACCTGATCGGGGCGAACGGTGAGCGCGACAACCTCTCGGTCATGCGGGCCGTACTGCGCCTGATGGGCCACGACGAGGACGACTTCGACCACGTCACCGACCGCGCCGGCCACGACCTGCGCTACGGCATCGACCCGACGCTGCTGTGCGAGGAACTGCACTGGGCACCCAAGCACACCGACTTCGAGTCCGGACTGGCCGAGACCATCGACTGGTACCGGGAGAACGAATCCTGGTGGCGCCCACTGAAGGACGGCGTCGAGGCCACCTACGCGGGACGCGGCCAGTGACGTTCCGCGAGCTGCGCGTCCCGGGCGCCTGGGAGATCACGCCCGCCATTCACCCCGATCCGCGCGGGCTGTTCTTCGAGTGGTTCACCGACCGCGAGTTCACCGAGATGACGGGCCACCGCCTGGATCTGCACCAGGCGAACGTGTCGGTGTCGTCGGCGGGCGTGCTGCGCGGCCTGCACTTCGCGCAGCTGCCGCCCAGCCAGGCCAAGTACGTGACGTGCCTGCGCGGCGCGGTGTTCGACGTCGTCGTCGACATCCGGGTCGGGTCGCCGACGTTCGGTCAGTGGGACTCCGTCCTGCTCGACGATCAGGACCGCCGCTCCATCTACCTGTCCGAGGGGCTGGCCCACGGCTTCCTCGCCATGGAGGAGAACTCGACGGTGGCCTACATGTGCTCGGCGGGCTACGCGCCCGGTCGCGAGCACACCATCCGCGCCACCGACCCCGCGATCGGCATCGACTGGCCCATCTCCGACTTCGTGCTCTCCGACCGGGACGCCGCGGCGCCGCTGCTGGCCGACGTGGAGGCCGCCGGCCAGCTGCCGACGTGGGACGAGGCCACGGCCTTCACCGACGGCCTGCGCTGACGGATTCCCAGGACATTCGCAGCAACGGGCATCCGCGCTGCTGAGGCGGCCGAACCCGGCTCCGGACGCCATCCGGCGCGCTCGCGCCGGTTGCCCTGCGGTGCCACACCGGCTTCCATGAGCAGTCGTGCCTGACATCGACCGTCGTCGCCTGCTGTCCCTGACCGGTGTGGGCCTGCTCGCGGCCACCGTTCCCCTGCCGCGCGCGACGGCCGCCCCGCCCGCCGCGCGCACGTACGTGTTCCGCGACGAGTTCGACGGTCCCGCCGGGTCCGCGCCCGATCCGTCGAAGTGGCTCGTCGCGAAGGCGCGCGAGTCGATGGAGGACCCCACGTTCTGGGAACAGCCGGGCAACGTCGGCCAGTACCGCAACGACCGTCGCAACGTCTACGTCGACGGCAACTCCAATCTGGTGTTCCACGCGGCGAAGGACGGCCCGACGTTCTTCAGCGGCAAGGTGTTCAGCACGTTCTACGGCGGCATCGGCCACACGTGGGAGTCGCGCATCAAACTGAACTGCCTGACACCGGGAGCCTGGCCGGCGTGGTACCTCTCCAACGACAACCCCGTCGACGGCGGTGAGGTCGACGTCATGGAGTGGTACGGCAACGGCAGCTGGGCGCCGGGAACGGCCGTGCACGCCAAGCTGAACGGCGGCGAACACGTCAGCCAGACCATCTCCGTCGACAGCGCCTGGCACACCTGGCGGGTCACGTGGGACGACGCCGGCATGCGGTTCTGGAAGGACTACGTCGACGGCGCGCAGCCGTACTTCACGGTGGCCGCGGACTCTCTGCCGGACTGGCAGTTCAACGATCCCGGCTTCACGCTGTCTCCGGTGCTCGACCTCGCGGTGGCCGGCTCCGGTGGCGGCGATCCCCGCGGCGGCACCTACCCCGCGGACATGCTGATCGACTACGTCCGCGTCTGGTGAGTCACGCACCCTCACCGGCCACCGTTCCGCAAGCGGCTCCAGTGTCTGCGGGCGACACGCCGCGAAGAACCGCGAGTTCACGCACGCTGGGTGACGTAGAACCGGTTGCCGTCGGCGTCGACGAAACTGAACATCAGCGGCGCCGTCTCCCAGTCGAGAAGGTCGCCCACCGTCAGTCCCTTCGCGGCCAATGCCGCGTGGGCGGCACGCGCGTCGGGGGTGACGAACCGGATGCCCGTATCGATCCCCACCGGCAGGTCAGCACCGGTCTGGACGAGGGCGATCGAGGAGCCGCCGGAGGGTGCCGCGAGTTCCAGCCAGCGGAAGCCGGGCTGCAACTCTGCGTCGATCGTGGTGCTGAAGCCGAGGTCCTCGAACAGGGCCTTGGACCGGTCCTGATCGGTGACGGGCACGGCGACGCACTGCAGTTCCGAGAACGTCGGGTTGGTCATGCGAGTGCTGACCGACGACGTGCGCCGAACTCATCGCTTCTGGGGCGGCGACTCGGGCGACCCTGCGGGCTCAAGATCGGTTGCAACCACTTCATCGCCTTGCGTCGGACCGTAAGCAACCTTTCACCCGCCGCCGCCATCATGATCATATTCCCCTGACCTGCGATGACACCACTGCGGCGGCAAAATTGACGAAGGTCTTCGTTGTCGCCTACACGTCGCCGTGCAGTGACTTCGCTCAGCGGACAGTTGCGGCCTCGACGCACCCTTGCGGACCCTACCGACGAATTACTAGGATTTCCTAGTATCTCCGAGGAGACGTCGCCGTCGAGAGGGTTCCACCATGACCACCACGCAGACCACGCACATCCAGCACTACATCAACGGACAGCGCACCGACGGGTCGTCCACCCGGACCGCCGACGTGTTCAATCCCAGCACCGGCGAGGTGCAGGCGCACGTCGTCCTCGCCTCCGACGCCGACGTCGACGCCGCCGTGGCGATCGCCGTCGAGGCGCAGAAGGAGTGGGCGGCGTGGAACCCGCAGCGCCGGGCGCGGGTGTTCATGAAGTTCGTCGACCTGATCAACCAGAACAAGCAGGAACTCGGCGAGCTGCTGTCGATCGAGCACGGCAAGACCTTCGAGGACTCACTCGGCGACATCCAGCGCGGCGTCGAGGTGATCGAGTTCGCGATCGGCATCCCGCACCTGCTCAAGGGTGAGTACACCGAGGGCGCCGGCACCGGCATCGACGTCTACTCGCTGCGCCAGCCCCTCGGCGTGGTCGCCGGCATCACGCCGTTCAACTTCCCCGCGATGATCCCGCTGTGGAAGGCCGGCCCCGCGCTGGCGTGCGGCAACGCGTTCATCCTCAAGCCCTCCGAGCGCGACCCGTCGGTGCCGATCCGCCTGGCGGAACTGTTCGAGGAGGCCGGGCTGCCCAAGGGTGTCTTCCAGGTGGTGCAGGGCGACAAGGAGGCCGTCGACGCCATCCTCACCCACCCCGACATCCAGGCCGTCGGCTTCGTCGGCAGCTCCGACATCGCGCAGTACATCTACACGACCGCCGCCTCGAACGGTAAGCGCGCGCAGTGCTTCGGCGGCGCCAAGAACCACATGGTGATCCTCCCCGACGCCGACCTCGACCAGGCCGTCGACGCCCTGATCGGCGCGGGCTACGGCAGCGCCGGCGAACGCTGCATGGCCATCAGCGTCGCGGTCCCCGTCGGCGAGGAGACCGCAAACCGCTTGCGCGCCAAGCTGACCGAGCGCGTCAACGAACTGCGGGTGGGACACAGCCTCGACCCGAAGGCCACCTACGGCCCGCTGGTCACCGAGGCCGCACTCAAGCGGGTGCGCAGCTACATCGACGCGGGCGTCGAGGCCGGCGCGGACATCGTGGTCGACGGCCGCGAACGCGCCAGCGACGACCTGGCGTTCGGCGATGCCAGCCTCGAGGGCGGCTACTTCATCGGCCCCACCCTGTTCGACCACGTCACGCCCGACATGAGCATCTACACCGACGAGATCTTCGGCCCCGTCCTGTGCATCGTGCGCGCCAAGGACTACGACGAAGCGCTCGAGCTGCCGTCGAAGCACGAGTACGGCAACGGCGTGGCGATCTTCACCCGCGACGGCGACGCCGCCCGCGACTTCGTGGCCCGCGTCCAGGTCGGCATGGTCGGCGTCAACGTCCCGATCCCGGTTCCCGTGGCGTACCACACCTTCGGCGGCTGGAAGCGGTCCGGCTTCGGCGACCTCAACCAGCACGGCCCGCACTCGATCCTGTTCTACACCAAGACCAAGACCGTCACCCAGCGCTGGCCGTCGGGCATCAAGGATGGGGCCGAGTTCTCCATCCCCACGATGAAGTAAGTAGGTGGACCACTACTTCGGGCTCGACGACGACGCGCGCGTCATCGCCGAGACCGCGGCCGAGTTCGCCGTCAAGCGGATCGCGCCGCACGCGCTGGACTGGGATGCCACCAAGCACTTCCCCACCGACGTGCTGCGGGCGGCTGCCGAACTCGGCATGGCGGCGATCTACTGCCAGGAGGACGCCGGCGGCAGCGGCCTGACCCGGCTCGACGGCGTGCGGATCTTCGAGCAGCTCTCGGTCGCGGATCCGACCGTCGCCGCGTTCCTGTCGATCCACAACATGTGCGCGTGGATGGTGGACCGCTACGGCACCGACGAGCAGCGCAAGACGCTGGTGCCCAAACTCGCGTCGATGGAACTGATCGCCAGCTACTGCCTGACCGAGCCGGGAGCAGGCTCAGACGCGAGTGCGTTGCGCACCAAGGCCGTTCGGGATGGTGACCACTACGTCCTCGACGGGGTCAAGCAGTTCATCTCCGGCGCGGGGGTGTCCGACGTCTACGTCGTGATGGCCCGCACCGGCGGTGACGGACCGCGCGGCATCTCGGCGTTCGTGGTCGACAAGGACACGCCCGGAGTGAGTTTCGGGGCGGAGGAACACAAGATGGGCTGGAACGCCCAGCCCACCGCGCAGGTCGTGTTCGACGGCGCCCGCATCCCCGCCGACGCGATGCTCGGCGGCCCCGAGGGCGAGGGCACCGGTTTCGGCATCGCGATGACCGGCCTCAACGGCGGCCGGATCAACATCGCCGCCTGCTCGCTGGGCGGTGCGAGGGCCGCGTACGACATGGCCGCCGCCTACGTCCGCGACCGCGAGGCGTTCGGCGGGTCGCTGCTAGACGAGCCGACCATCCGCTTCACACTGGCGGACATGGCCACCTCGCTGGAGGCGTCGCGAAACCTGCTGTGGAAGGCGGCGTCCGCGCTCGACGCCGATCACCCCGACAAGGTCGAGCTGTGCGCGATGGCCAAGCGCTACGTCACCGACGCGTGCTTCACCGTGGCCGACCAGGCGCTGCAGCTGCACGGCGGCTATGGCTACCTGAGCGAGTACGGCGTGGAGAAGATCGTCCGCGATCTGCGGGTGCACCGCATCCTCGAGGGAACCAACGAAATCATGCGCGTGGTGATCGGACGGGCCGAGGCTGCCCGCGTCCGCGCGTCCTAACAACGACTGGAGACATCGATGTCGACGATCGCATTCCTGGGGCTGGGCAACATGGGCGGGCCGATGGCCGCCAACCTGGTCGCGGCGGGCCACACCGTGCGGGGCTTCGACCCCGTGGCCGCACTCGCCCAGGCCGCAGAAGCCAAGGGCGCCAGCACGTTCGGCAGCGGTGCCGAGGCGGTCGCCGGCGCCGACGTCGTCATCACGTCGCTGCCCAACGGGGGCATCGTGACGTCCGCCTACGCCGAGGCGCTGCCCGCGGCGGCGCCGGGCGCGCTGTTCATCGACACGTCCACCATCTCCGTCGACGACGCCCGTCGACTCCACGACGACGCGAAGGCGGCGGGCTTCGAGCAGATCGACGCGCCCGTCTCCGGCGGCATCAAGGGCGCCACGGCCGGCACGCTGGCCTTCATGGTCGGCGGCGACGACTCGGCCGTCGAGCGGGCCAGGCCGGTGCTGGATCCGATGGCGGGCAAGGTCATTCACTGTGGCGCCTCGGGTGCGGGTCAGGCCGCCAAGCTGTGCAACAACATGGTGCTGGCGGTGCAGCAGATCGCGATCGGCGAGGCGTTCGTGCTGGCCGAGAAGCTGGGCCTGCCGGCGCAGTCGCTGTTCGACGTCATCACCGGGGCCACCGGCAACTGCTGGTCGGTGCACACCAACTGCCCGGTGCCGGGGCCGGTTCCGACGTCGCCCGCCAACAACGACTTCCGGCCGGGCTTCGCGACGGCGCTGATGAACAAGGACCTCGGTCTGGCGATGGCGGCGGTCCAGTCGACCGGATCGACCGCGCCGCTGGGCACGCACGCCGCCGAGATCTACCAGGCGTTCAACGAGGACCACGCGGACAAGGACTTCAGCGCGGTCATCGAGATGCTCCGCGACTCCTAGCGGGTGATCTGCGCCCGCCGGTGCATCAGCTCGCAACCCCCGGCCAGCAGACCGTCGTATCCGGCGCGGACCTCGACGGCTCCCGTGAAGTCGGTGCCCGCCGAGTAGCCGGTGGTCACCACCAGGGTGGTCAGCTTGGCCGACCGCGCCGCGAGGAACCCGCGGCCGGTGCCCGCGACCGCGAGTGCGCTCTCCGGTCCGATGCCCAACTCCCACAGGGCCTGACCGTGCAGGTCGGGGTCGCCGGAGGCGCGGGGAAGGTCGTCGGGCGTCACGATGGTCTCTGCGATGCCGTCGCCGATCAGCTGGCGGACCAGGGGCGCCACCCAGGACCGCGCGCCCCGGCTGATCACCGCGACCGGCACGCCCGCGAAGAACAGGCTGTTGACCAGGTCGTCGAGACCGGTGCGCGGCGTGACGTCGCCGGCGAGCACCGCGGCCTCGAACAGATCGTCCTTGGTGCGGTGGACGTGCGCCGCGACCTCGCTGCTCACCCGGCCGAATCCGCGCCGGCGCAGGGCGGCGGCGATGCGGCGCTGCTCGTCGCCGATGCGGACCAGGCGGCCGTACTCCCCCTCCGACCAGGCGATGTCCAGCCCGTGCGCGGCGAACGCGGCGTTGAACGCGGCCCGCTGCCCCTGCCGCTCGACGTCGGCCAGCGCCCCGTCGAGGTCGAAGACCACGGCGCCGAGCGCCTCGACCGCGGCATCCGCGGGGCGGCCGGCATCCCACCAGAACGACCGGGTCGCACAGTCAACCGACATGGCCATCAGCGTGTCCCACGTCACAGTCGGCGTCCTCCCCCATCCGGGGGATTGGGGTGGCGAGGTCGGGTGCGCCGCGTCGGCCGACTTGGGCGAACACCGCCCCGACGGCACCTATGGTGAGTCCCATGACGCCCGATCCGGTCCGGCTCGTGCTGGTCGACGACCACGAGATGGTCATCGAGGGTCTCAAGGCGATGCTCGTGACGTTCGGCGACCGCGTCCGGGTGGTCGGGCAGGCCGTCGGGGCCGAGCGGGCGCTGCAGGTCGTCGACGACCTGGACCCCGACATCGTGCTGTGCGACGTCCGCATGCAGGGTGCGAGCGGTCTGGACCTGTGCGCCGAACTCCGCACCCGCAGCCCGGGCCGGAAGGTGGTGATGCTGTCGGTGTACGACGACGAGCAATACCTGTTCCAGGCGCTCCGGGTCGGCGCGTCCGGGTACCTGCTCAAGAGCATCAGCAGCGACGAGCTGGTGCGGCAGCTCGAGTTCGCCCACCGCGGCGAGACGGCGATCGACCCCGTGATGGCGGCGCGCGCCGTCGACACCGCCGCGCGCCTGCAGCGCGACGAGTTCTGGCCCGGCGCCCGCCAGGGACTGACGCAGCGCGAGAGCGAGATCCTCGCGTGCGTGGTCAACGGCCTGTCCAACAAGGGCATCGCGGGCAAGCTGGTGATCGGCGACGAGACCGTCAAGACGCACCTGCGGTCGATCTACCGCAAGCTCGGCGTCAGCGACCGCACCAGTGCGGCGGCCACCGCACTGCGGGAAGGCATCTACCAGTGACCGACGCCGAGGTCCTCACCGCCGACCGCGAGCTGGCGCTGCTGCGCGAACTCATCCAGGCCGCCTCGAGCGGCCCGGGCGTCGAGCCCCTCGCGGCGGCCGCGGCGCGGATGATCACCGCCGCCACCGGTACCGACGTCTGCTTCGTGCACGTCCTCGACGACACCGACCGCTCGCTGACGCTGACCGGTGCCACGCCGCCGTTCGACAGTCAGGCCGGCAGGATCCGACTCCCGCTGGGCCAGGGCGTGTCCGGGTGGGTGGCGAGCCATCGCGAGCCGGTGGTGATCATCCACGACAAGGAATCCGATCCGCGCTACAAGCCGTTCGAGTCGCTGCGCGGCTCGGACTTCACGTCGATGGTGTCGGTGCCGATGGAGACCGATCCGGGCGGTCTGGTGGGGGTGCTCAACGTGCACACCGTCGAGCGGCGCGAGTTCACCCGGCGCGACGTCGAACTGCTGCTGGTGATCGGCAGGCTGATCGCCGGCGCGATGCACCAGGCGCGGCTGCACCGCCAGCTGGTGGCCCGCGAACGCGCGCACGAGAACTTCGTCGAGCAGGTGATCCAGGCCCAGGAGATCGAGCGCCGACGGCTGGCCGGCGACATCCACGACGGGATCAGCCAGCGGCTCGTCACGCTGTCCTACCGGCTGGACGCCGCCAGCCGCGCGGTCGGCGACGACACCGCCACCGCGGCCGAACAGATCGCGCTCGCCCGCGAGCTGGTCGCGCTGACCCTCGGCGAGGCGCGCGCGGCGATCAGCGGCCTGCGCCCGCCGGTGCTCGACGACCTCGGCCTCGCGGGTGGGCTCGCGAGCCTGGCGCGATCGATCCCGCAGGTGATCGTCGACGTCGACCTGACCGACACGCGGCTGCCCGATCACGTCGAACTCGCGCTGTACCGCATCGCCCAGGAGTGCCTGCAGAACGTCGTCAAGCACGCCCAGGCCACCAACGCGCGGCTGACGTTCTCGGTCGCGGCCGACGTGGCGCGGCTCGAGATCGAGGACAACGGCATCGGATTCGACCGGTTCGAGAACCCGTTGGGCGGC
Source organism: Mycobacterium sp. PTI7 (assembly GCF_056679845.1). NCBI lineage: Bacteria > Bacillati > Actinomycetota > Actinomycetes > Mycobacteriales > Mycobacteriaceae > Mycobacterium > Mycobacterium sp. PTI7. The sequence goes on along the minus strand of NZ_CM155252.1, from coordinate 142,503 downwards.
GACGAGATGGGTGGCTACGGGCTGCTGTCGATGTCGGAGCGCGCCGAGATCGTCGGCGGCAGGCTCAACATCCGGTCGCGCCCCGGGTCGGGGACCACGGTGACGGCGACCATCCCGCTGCCGTCGCCGCAGGCGGACTAGAAGTCGCCGACGTGGTGGCGCAGCGACTCGATGGCCGCCGCGAGGGTGCGTGAGGCCTCGTCGGAGATCCCGATGTCGGCGAACACCTCGGTGTTGAGCGTCTCGGTGGCGTCCTCGACCGTCGATCGGCCGAGGTCGGTGAGCCGCACCAGCGTGGTGCGCCCGTCGGTCGGATGCGGCGTGCGTTCCACCAGGCCGTCGGCCTCGAGGCGCCGGATGGCGTGCGTGACGCTGGTGACGTGCACCTGCAGCCGGTCGGACGCCTTGGTGATCGGCAGTGCGCCCGTGCTGCTGAACGCCAGCAGGCGCAGCAGCTCGAAGCGCGAGAAGCTCAGGTCGTAGGGCCGCAGCGCCGTCTCGACCCGCGCGAGCAGGATCTGGTGGGCCCGCATCACCGAGGTGACCGCCACCATGCCGTCCGCGACGTCTCCCCAGCCGGCCCGCTCCCAGTTCGCGCGCGCGAGCGCGATCGGATCTGGTTTGGCGTCCGAGCGGTGACTGGGCACGGTCGGCGCTAGGCCGGCAGTGTCAGGATGCGCGGACCGTCCTCGGTGACGGCGACGGTGTGCTCCCAGTGCGCGGCGCGGGAGCCGTCGGCGGTGACGACGGTCCAGTCGTCCTCGAGCACCTCGGTGCGGGTGGTGCCCAGGGTCAGCATCGGCTCGATCGCGAGGACGGAGCCGGGCGCCAGGTGCGGTCCCCGACCGGGTTCGCCCTCGTTGGGCAGGAACGGGTCCATGTGCATCTCGCGGCCGATGCCGTGGCCGCCGTAGCCGGAGACGATGCCGTACTTGCGGCCGTGCTCCCGCTCCGCGGCGTGCGTGCCGGCCTCGATGGCGTGCGAGACGTCGGTGAGCCGGTTGCCGGGGATCATCGCGGCGATGCCGGCCTCCATCGACAGGCGGGTGGCCTCCGACAGCGCCGCGTCGGCGGGGATCAGCTCGCCGACGCCGAACGTGAAGGCCGAGTCGCCGTGCCAGCCGTCGAGGATGGCGCCGCAGTCGATGGACACCAGGTCGCCGACGGCGAGCACGTCGTCGTCGGTGGGGATGCCGTGGACCACGCGGTCGTTCACCGACGAGCAGATGCTGGCCGGGAAGCCGTGGTAGCCGAGGAAGGACGGCACGCCACCGCCGTCACGGATGACGGCTTCGGCGACGGCGTCGAGTTCCAGGGTGGACATGCCGGGCGACGCGGCGGTGCGCACGGCCCGCAGCGCGGCCGCGACCAGGGCGCCGGCGGCTGCCATTGCGTCGAGTTCACCGTCGGAGCGTTGCGCGACGACCTTGCGCCCCCGTAGTCCGGGCAGGCCGATCATGGATTACCTTCCGAGCGCCTGCAGGGCGCGGGCGAAGACCTCGTCGAGGCCGCCGACGGCGTCGACGGTCTTCAACTCGGCCGAGTAGTGGTCGAGCAGCGGCGCGGTCTCGTCGCGGTACACCTTCATCCGGTTGAGGATGACGTCGTCGGTGTCGTCGGCGCGACCGCGGCTCTTGAGGCGGGTGAGCAGTTCGTCCTCGGAGACCCGGAACTCGAGCACGGCGTCGAGCTTGAGGTCGCGCTTGGCGAGGATCTCGCCCAGGGCCTCGGCCTGCTCCACCGAACGCGGGTAGCCGTCGAGGATGAACCCCGAGGCCGCGTCGTCGTCGTCCAGCCGGTCGTCGACGAGCGCGTTGGTGAGGGTGGCCGGGACCAGGTCGCCGGCGTCGAGGTACTTCTTGGCCTCGATGCCCAGTTCGGTCTCATTGGTGATGTTGTGCCGGAACAGGTCGCCGGTCGAGATGTGCGGTACGCCCAGCTTCTCGGCCAGCTTCTCGGCCTGCGTGCCCTTGCCCGCGCCCGGCGGTCCCAACAACACGATTCTCACTTGAGGAACCCTTCGTAGTTGCGCTGCATCAGCTGGCTCTCGATCTGCTTCACCGTGTCCAAGCCGACGCCGATCATGATCAGCACCGCGGTACCGCCGAAGGGCAGGTTCTGGACCGAGCCCGAGTTGCCCATCTCGAGGAAGAGGTTCGGGAGGACGGCGATGACGCCCAGGTAGATGGAGCCGGGGAGCGTGATGCGGCTGAGCACGTACCGCAGGTAGTCGGCGGTGGGCCTGCCCGGACGGATGCCCGGGATGAACCCGCCGAACTTCTTCATCTCGTCGGCACGCTCGTCGGGGTTGAAGGTGATCGACACGTAGAAGTACGTGAAGAACACGATCAGGCCGAAGTAGATGGCGATGTAGACGGGGCTGGCCGGGTTGGTCAGGTAGTTCGCGACGAACTCGTCCCACCAGCCGGTGCTGGGACTACCGCCGCGGACCAGCTGGGTGACGAGCTGCGGCACGTAGATCAGCGACGACGCGAAGATGACGGGGATGACGCCCGCCTGGTTGACCTTCAGCGGCAGGTAGGTGGACGTGCCGCCGTACATCTTGCGGCCGACCATGCGCTTGGCGTACTGCACCGGGATGCGGCGCTGGCCCTGCTCGACGAAGACGACGCCCACGATGATGATCAGGGCGGCGACGCAGACGAGGGCGAAGACGACCCCGCCGCGGCTCTCGAGGATCAGCTGTCCCTCGGACGGGATGCGGGCGGCGATGCCGGCGAAGATCAGCAGCGACATGCCGTTGCCGATGCCGCGCTCGGTGACCAGCTCGCCCATCCACATCACCAGCGACGCGCCCGCGGTCAGCACCAGCACGATGACGGCCAGCGAGAAGATCGAGGAGTCCTGGATGATGTCGAGCGTGCAGCCCTGCAGCAGCCCGCCGTTTGCGGCGAGCGCCACGATCGAGGTGCCCTGCAGCAACGCCAGCGCCACCGCGAGGTAGCGGGTGTACTGCGTCATCTTGGCCTGGCCGGACTGACCTTCCTTGCGCAACTGTTCGAAGCGCGGGATGACGACCGTCAGCAGCTGCACGATGATGCTCGCGGTGATGTAGGGCATGACGCCCACCGCGAACACCGACAGCTGCAGCAGCGCGCCACCGGAGAACAGGTTGATCAGGGAGTAGATCTGCGCGGAGTCGCCACCCTGGACCTGCTCGATGCACTTCTGCACGTTGGGGTAGTTCACGCCTGGGGACGGCAGCGTGGCGCCGGCCCGGTACAGGATGACGATTCCCAGTGTGAAGAGGATCTTGCGTCTGAGGTCGGCTGTCCGCAGCGATGAGATGAAAGCCGAAAGCACTCTTCCTCCTGCGCAGCCGAGTTCGTGCCGCGGCATGCAAATGTGGCTGGTCCGACCAGCGCGTTTGGGTTATGTCCTGCGCGATCCCGCCGCAAGCTGACAGCCTGCGACATCGCGTGTCAAACAGTCTACGAGAGTAACAGTTGCGTTCGCCCCGACCCGCATCCCGTGTGGGTGTACGGCTCCCATGGGGCTCCCAGATTCGGAGCGTACAGTCAGCCGTGTTCATTACATCGGCTAAGTAATTGGAGTCTGCGGTGGAGAACTTCCGGTGACCCGGTCCGACGCCGACAGCTGGGACCTCGGCTCCAGCGTCGGGGCCACCGCCACGATGGTGGCCGCCGCGCGGGCGCTCGCGTCCAAGGAACCCGACCCGCTCATCGAGGACCCGTTCGCCGAACCGCTGGTGCGGGCCGTCGGCATCGACTTCTTCACCAAGCTCGTCTCCGGGGAGATCACCACGACGGACGCGGACGACGGCGGCGCCGCGGCCATGATGACCGCCGTCATGGCCGTCCGGACCCGGTTCTTCGACGACTTCTTCGTCGACGCCTGCCGGGCCGGCACGCGGCAGGCCGTCATCCTGGCCTCCGGCCTGGACTCCCGGGCGTACCGCCTGGACTGGCCCGACGGCACCACGGTGTTCGAGATCGACCAGCCGCGGGTGATCGAGGCCAAGTCCGCCACGATGGCGAACCTGGGCGCCGTCCCGACCTGCGACCGGCGCACCGTCGCGGTCGACCTGCGCGACGACTGGCCCGACGCTCTGCGGGTAGCCGGGTTCGATGCAAGCGTGCCGACGGCGTGGAGTGCAGAGGGATTGCTGGTGTACCTGCCGCCCGAGGCGCAGGACAGGCTGTTCGACGACGTCACCGAGCTGTCGGCCCCCGACAGCAGCCTGGCCACCGAATATCACCCCGACGGCGGGTCCGCCCTGGCCGACCGCGCCGGCGCGATGAAGGACGTGTGGCGCGAGCACGGCTTCACCGTCGACCTCGGCGACCTCTTCTACGGCGGCGATCGCACGCCCGTCGTCGACTACCTCGCAGGCCTCGGGTGGACGTCGACGGCCCGCACGCGCACCGAGATGTTCGCCCACTACGGCCGCACCTTCGCCGGCGGCGAGCCGTTCGCCGCCATGCGCGACTCGCTGGCGGTCGTCGCCACCAGGTCCTGAACCACGTCAACCACCCCGCAGCAGTGAGGAGCACGCCATGACCAGCACCACCGGACGACACGACGGAGACACCTGGGATCTCGCCTCGAGCGTCGGTGCCACCGCGACGGCGGTCGCCGCGTCCCGGGCCGCCGCGTCCAAGGGCCCCGACGCCCTGCTCGCCGATCCCTGGGCGGAGCCACTGGTCCGCGCCGTCGGCGTCGACCACTTCATCAGGGTCGCCGACGGAGAGCCGCTCGACGAGGACGACCCGCTGCTGAACCGTCGCGCGATGATGGAGCAGATGACGGTCCGCACCCGCTTCTTCGACGACTTCTTCGTCAACGCGTCGCGCGACGGCGTGCGCCAGGCCGTCATCCTGGCCGCCGGCCTCGACACCCGCGGCTACCGGCTGCCGTGGCCCGCGGGCACGGTCGTGTTCGAGGTGGACCAGCCCGAGGTCATCGAGTTCAAGACCCGGACGCTGGCCGGTCTCGACGCCCACCCGACCGCGGACCACCACGCCGTCCCCGTCGACCTGCGCGACGACTGGCCTGCCGCGCTGCGGGCCGCGGGCTTCGACCCGAGCGCACCGACCGCCTGGATCGCCGAGGGCCTGCTGCCCTATCTGCCGCCCGAGGCGCAGGACCGGCTGTTCGACGAGATCACCGCGCTGTCGGCGCCCGGCAGCCGCGTCGCCACCGAGCACATGGACATGACGGGCCTGCCCGCCGACTGGGCGGAGAAGTTGACCGCACGCACCCGGCGGCTCGGATCCGACATCAACCTGGCCGAGCTGTTCTACCTCGGCGAGCGCAACAGCGCGAAGGACTACCTGGCCGCGCAGGGCTGGACGACGTCGGTCCGCTCGATCGACGAGGCGTACGCCACCAACGGCTTCACCCGTCCCGACGACGAGTTGGCGTCGTTCGGCGCCAACTCCGGCTACCTGACCGCAACCCTGAGCTGAAGGAGAACGACGATGGCACGTACCGAGGGCGACTCGTGGGACCTGGCCTCGAGCGTGGGCGCCACCGCGACGATGGTGGCCGCGCAGCGGGTGCTGAGCCACCGCGAGCAGCTGATCGACGATCCGTACGCCGAACCGCTGGTGCGGGCCGTCGGCGTCGACTTCTTCACCCGCATGATCGACGGTGACATCCAGTTCGAGGACGTCGATCCGTCCTTCACGGCGCGTCTGGCCGCCGAGAGCATGGCGGTGCGCACGCGGTGGTTCGACCAGATGTTCCTCGACGCGGCGGCGACGGGCGTGCGTCAGGCGGTGATCCTGGCGGCCGGCCTGGACTCGCGCGGCTACCGACTGCCGTGGCCCGACGGCACCGTGGTCTACGAGGTGGACCAGCCGGAGGTCATCGAGTTCAAGAAGACGACGCTCGCCGGCCTGGGTGCCGCACCGACCGCGACGCACCGGACCGTCGCCGTCGACCTGCGCGAGGACTGGCCGAAGGCGTTGCGCGACAGCGGCTTCGACCCCAGCCAGCCCACCGCGTGGAGCGCCGAGGGGCTGCTGATCTACCTGCCGGGCGAGGCGCAAGACAGGCTGTTCGACCTCATCACCGAGCTGTCGGCCCCGGGCAGCAGCCTGGCGACCGAGCAGGTCGACGACGTCGCGTCGTTCGTCGACTCGCGGTCCAAGGATCTCACCGACCGGATGAAGGACCTCGGGTCCGACATCGAGATGAGCAACCTGGTGTACAGCGGCGAGCGCAACGACGTCGTCAGGTACCTGACCGACAGGGGCTGGGCGGTGACGGCGTCACCGGCGCGGGAGGCGCACGCGGCGAACGGCTTCGAATTCCCGGAGAACGGGTTGATGGCGGCGTTCGGAGACCTGAGCTACCTGCGCGCCACGATCGGCCGCGCGTCCGCGTGACCTAGGTCGGATCTCGGCCCACCCTCCCCCAAGGGCGAGCCGAGATCCGACGGTGCCGATCGCTCGGCACTCGGTCGAATCGTGGAGTTCGTCCCCCCGGCGTGGCCCCACGACTCGTACCGATGACGTTATTCGATGCAAAGGGTCCGATGAATCGGGGAAACCCCTACCTTTTGACGGTTGCGTCGATCGTCAGAAGCGGTGCTCCCCCAGCCACAGGGCGGTCGCCCCGGACAGGGACCGCTCCGTCTGGGCCCACGCACCGGCGATCGAACGGCCCAGCAGGGCGCCCATCGCATCGGGCAGCGAGGCCGCCGCGGGCTGGGACGACGCCTTGGGCCGCAGCACGTCGAGCAGCGACGATCCGGGCAGGGTGAGCACCTTCACCTCGGTGTCCTTCTCGAAGCCGGCGAGCACCTTGGCCCGCTCGACCGCGGTGCGCAGTCCGCCGAGTTCGTCGACCAGTCCGCGCTCCTTGGCGTCGGCGCCGGTCCACACCCGCCCGCGCGCCACCGCGTCGACGTCGGCGACCGACATGCCGCGTCCCTGGGCGACCCGCTCGACGAAGTCGGTGTAGAACAGGTCGGCCTCGGCCTCGACCTGCGCCTGCTGCTCCTCGGTGAACGGCGCGTCGGCCGACCACGCGTCGGCGTTGGCGTTCGTGCGCACCGAGTCCGAGCCGACGCCGAGGCGGTCCTTGAGGTCGCGGGCGACGAGCTTGCCGGTGACGACGCCGATGGAGCCGGTGATGGTGCCGGCGTTCGCGACGATCGCGTCGGCGGCCATCGACACGTAGTAGCCGCCCGACGCGGCGACCGCACCCATCGAGGCGACCACCGGCTTGCCGGCCTTGCGCAGGCGCTCGACCTCGCGCCAGATGGTCTCCGAGCCGGTCACCGAACCGCCGGGGCTGTCGACGCGCAGGACCACCGCGGACACGGAGTCGTTGGCGGCCGCCTCGCGCAGCGCCGCGGCGATGGTGTCGCCACCGGCGCTCGACGTGCCGAACGGCGACAGCCCGGGGCCGCCGCGACCGCTGACGATCGGACCGTGCAGCGTGACCACGGCGACGGTGGGCTTCGGCTTTCCTCCCATGCCGGGCAGGGACGGCGCCGACGGGCGCTGCGCGCGGGCGTACCGGGACAGGTACAGCCGCGGCGGGGCAGCGGGGTCGTCGGCGTCACCCGACTCCGGCGAGATGCCCTCGGCGCCGACCAGTTCGCCGATGCGCGCGTAGGCCTCGTCGCGGAACCCGATCCGGTCGACGAGCTTGCCGTCGACGGCGGCGTCGCGCAGCAGCGGCGCGGCGTCGGCGAGCGTGTTCACGTCGGCGGCGTCGATGTGGCGCGACCGAGCGATGGCCTCGAACACCTGGCCACGCAGGCTCTCGATCAGACGCGAGTCGGCCTCGCGGTGCGCGTCGGTGTAGCCGGCCTGGGTGAAGGTGTTGGCCGCGGATTTGTACTCGCCGCGCGCCACGAACTGCGCCTGGATGCCCGCCTTCTCGAGGGCGTCGCGGAGGAACAGCGCGCTGGTCGCGAAGCCGACGAGGCCGACGGTTCCGGACGGCTGCATCCAGATCTCGCCGAACGCCGACGCGAGGTAGTACGACATGGTGCCGGGGTAGGTCTCGGCCCAGGCCAGCGACGGCTTGCGCGCGCTGAACGCCTCGATGGCGTCCCGCAACTCCTGCACCGGACCGGGTGACGCGGCCGACACCTGGACGCGGGCGATCAGACCGGCGACCCGGTCGTCCTCGGCGGCGCGGTGGATGGCGGCGACGGCCTCCCGCAGCAGGATCGGCTTGCCGCCGGACAGCAGCGCCAGCGGGTCGAAGCCGCCGGTCTCGTTGGGCACCGACTGCAGGTCGAATTCGAGCACGCAGCCACCCGGCACCCCGTGATGGCGCGCGGTGTCGACCTTGCGGCCGAGCGCGCGCAGGTCGTCGGTTCCGGGGATGCCGGACAGGAGGCTGAACATGACGAAAGCCTACCGACGGGCCCCGACCCGGCGGTTACGCCAGAAACGAAAAGGGCCCCCGCCGAAGCGGGGGCCCTTCCACGTGTGGTGGCGTCGAGGCTAGGCCTCGGTCGCCGAACCGCCTGCGGCGGTGATCTTCTCGCGTGCGCTACCGCTGAACTTGTGCGCGGTGACGTCGACCTTCGCGGTCAGGTTGCCGTCGCCCAGCACCTTGACCAGCTTGTTCTTGCGGACGGCGCCCGAGGACACCAGGTCCTCGATGCCGATGGTCCCGCCCTTGGGGAACAGCCGCTCGATGTCGGCGACGTTGACCACCTCGTACTCGGTACGGAAGCGGTTCTTGAAGCCCTTGAGCTTCGGCAGACGCATGTGGATCGGCATCTGGCCACCCTCGAACGTCACGGGGACGTTCTTGCGGGCCTTCGTGCCCTTGGTGCCGCGGCCCGAGGTCTTGCCCTTCGAGCCCTCACCGCGACCGACACGCGTCTTCTTGGTCTTCGATCCGGCGGCGGGCTTCAGGTCGTGCAGCTTGATGACATCGCTCACGAGCTACGCCTCCTCAACTTCTACGAGGTGGTTCACCACGGCCAGCAGGCCGCGGGTCTGCGCGTTGTCCTCGCGGACCACGGTCTGGCGGATCTTCCGCAGGCCGAGGCTGCGCAGGCTCTCGCGCTGCTTCCAGCGCGCACCGACGGTGCCGCGCGTCTGGGTGATCTTCAGTTCGGCCATGACTATGCGTTTCCTTCACGTGCGGCCGACGCGGCGAGCGCGTCCGCCTCGCGGCGGGCCTTCAGCATGCTCGCCGGGGCGACGTCCTCGATGGACAGTCCGCGACGGGCTGCGACCTCTTCGGGCCGCTGGATCATCTTCAGCGCCGCGACGGTGGCGTGCACCACGTTGATCGCGTTGTCGCTGCCGAGTGACTTGGCCAGGATGTCGTGCACGCCGGCGCATTCCAGCACCGCGCGGGCCGCGCCACCGGCGATGACGCCGGTACCGGGGCTGGCCGGACGGAGCATGACGACGCCTGCGGCGGCTTCACCCTGCACCGGGTGGACGATGGTCCCGCCGATCAGCGGAACACGGAAGAAGCCCTTGCGAGCCTCCTCGACGCCCTTGGCGATGGCTGCCGGAACTTCCTTGGCCTTGCCGTAGCCGACGCCGACCATGCCCTTGCCGTCACCGACGATCACGAGGGCGGTGAAGCTGAAGCGTCGACCACCCTTGACCACCTTGGACACCCGGTTGATCGCGACGACGCGCTCCAGGTAGTTGCTCTTGTCGCCGCCGCCGTCACGTCCGCCGCGCCCACCGCGGTCGTCACGACGACCCCGGTTGTCGCCGCGCCCGTCACGGCCGCCGCCGCTTGCGCCGCCCCGGTTATCGGACGTAGCCGGACCGGCGCCGGCACCAGTTGCCTGCTCGGCCATCATGCAGTCCTTCCATTGGAGATCTTCATCAGAACTTGAGCCCGCCTTCTCGCGCGGCGTCAGCCAGCGCGGCGATGCGTCCGCCGTAGGTGTACCCGCCGCGGTCGAAGACCACGGACTCGATGCCGGCGGCCTTGGCGCGCTCGGCGATCAGCTGTCCGACGCGGACGCTGTGGGCCTTCTTGTCACCGTCGACCGCACGCACGTCGGCTTCGATGGACGACGCCGCGGCCAGGGTCACGCCCTGCAGGTCGTCGACCAGCTGGACGTGGATGTGGCGCGCCGAGCGGTTGACCACCAGGCGCGGGGTCGAATCGGTGCCGGACACCTTCTTGCGCAGCCGGGCGTGCCGGCGGATGCGCGCGACCCGACGGGTCTGAGAGATGTTCTGCCCGACCGGCTTACGCTTCGCGGTCTCTGTGTCAGTCTTCGTGTTGGCCATCGTTTACTTACCTGTCTTTCCGACCTTGCGGCGGATCTGCTCACCCTCGTAGCGAACGCCCTTGCCCTTGTACGGGTCGGGGCGGCGCAGGCGACGGACGTTCGCCGAGATCTGACCGACCTTCTGCTTGTCGATGCCGGTGATCGAGAACTTGGTGGGGGTCTCCACCGCGAAGGTGATGCCCTCCGGTGCCTCGATGACAACGGGATGGCTGTATCCGAGCGCGAACTCGAGGGTGTTGCCCTTGAGTGCGACGCGGTAGCCGACGCCGAAGATCTCCATCTTCGTGGTGTAACCCTCGGTCACTCCGGTGATGAGGTTGGCCACCAGCGTGCGGGACAACCCGTGCAGCGAGCGGTTGCGACGCTCGTCGTCGGGGCGTGCCACCACGATGGCGCCGTCGTCGTTGCGCTCGACCGTGATCGGCTCCGCGACGGCCAGGTCCAGGGTGCCCTTGGGACCCTTGACCGAGACGTGCTGTCCGTCGATCGTGACGTCGACTCCGGCCGGAATCAGGACCGGCTGCTTTCCAATGCGCGACATGTCTTCTTCCCCTACCAGACGTAGGCGAGGACTTCGCCGCCCACGCCTTGTCGAGCTGCCTGACGGTCGGTGAGCAGGCCCGAGGACGTGGAGATGATCGCCACGCCCAGGCCACCCAGCACCCGAGGCAGGTTGGTGGACTTCGCGTACACCCGGAGACCGGGCTTGGAGACGCGGCGCAGGCCGGCGATGCTCCGTTCCCGGCTCGGGCCGTACTTCAACTGCACCACGAGGGCCTTGCCCACGCGGGCGTCCTCGGTGTGAAAGTCGGTGATGTAGCCCTCGGACTTCAAGATCTCGGCCATGTTCGCCTTGATCTTGCTGTGGGGCAACGTCACCTCGTCGTGGAACGCCGAGTTGGCGTTGCGCAGACGTGTCAAGAAGTCTGCAATCGGGTCAGTCATCGTCATGACAACCGGCTCACCTTCCTCGCGGCGGTTCCCTCAGGGTGTCTGTGGGGCCTGCCGCAATGCTGTTCTAAATGGTCTTTTGGCCTGTGCCCGCGCTGGTCGCGCCGGCGGTATCGCTGGTGCTGGGTTACCAGCTGGACTTCTGCACGCCCGGCAGTTCGCCGGCATGCGCCATCTCCCGCAAGCAGATTCGGCAGAGGCCGAACTTGCGGAACACGGCGTGCGGACGGCCGCACCGGTTGCAGCGGGTGTAGCCCCGCACCTTGAACTTGGGCTTCTTGTTGGCCTTGTTGACCAGAGCCTTCTTTGCCATGCTCAGTTCTCCTTGAACGGGAAGCCGAGCGCACGCAGCAGCGCGCGGCCTTCGTCGTCGTTCGTCGCCGAGGTGACGACCGTGATGTCCATGCCGCGCGGACGGTCGATGCTGTCCACGTCGATCTCGTGGAACACCGACTGCTCGTTGAGGCCGAAGGTGTAGTTGCCGTTGCCGTCGAACTGCTTGGGCGACAGGCCACGGAAGTCACGGATACGGGGAAGGGCGATCGACACCAGGCGGTCGAGGAACTCCCACATGCGGTCGTTGCGCAGCGTGACGCGGGCGCCGATCGGCATGCCCTCGCGGAGCTTGAACTGTGCGATCGACTTGCGGGCCTTGCGGATCTCCGGCTTCTGGCCGGTGATGAGCGCGAGGTCGTTGACCGCTCCGTTGATGAGCTTGGCATCACGGGCGGCGTCGCCGACACCCATGTTGACGACGACCTTGACCACGCCCGGGATCTGCATCACGTTGGCGTAGGCGAACTCCTTGTTGAGGGAGTCCTTGATCTCGTCGCGGTAGCGCTGCTTGAGCCGCGGCAGCGTCTTCTCGGTGGTTTCTGCGGTAGTCATCTCTAGATGTCCTTGCCGTTCTTCTTCGACACCCGAACGTTCTTGCCGGTCTCGTCGTCGCGGCGGTAGGCGATACGGGTGGGGTTGCCGTCGGAGTCGACCACCATCACGTTGCTCACGTGGATGGGGGCTTCCTGCGTGACGATTCCGCCCGAGGAGGCACCACGCTCGTTCTGTGAGACGGCGGTGTGCTTCTTGATCCGGTTCACGCCTTCGACGAGGACCTTCTCGCGGTCGGGGTAGGCCACCAGGACCTTGCCCTTCGCGCCCTTGTCCTTGCCTGCGACGACCAGAACGGTGTCACCCTTGTGCACCTTCATCTACAACACCTCCGGGGCCAGCGAGACGATCTTCATGAAGCGCTTCTCGCGCAGCTCGCGACCGACCGGCCCGAAGATGCGGGTACCGCGCGGATCGTTGTCGGGCTTGATGATGACGGCGGCGTTCTCGTCGAACTTGATGTAGCTGCCATCAGCACGGCGGCGTTCCTTGACGGTGCGGACGATGACTGCCTTGACGACGTCGCCCTTCTTGACGTTGCCACCGGGGATGGCGTCCTTGACGGTCGCCACGATGATGTCGCCGATGCCGGCGTAGCGCCGACCCGACCCACCGAGTACCCGGATGCACAAGATCTCCTTGGCGCCCGTGTTGTCGGCGATCTTCACCCGCGATTCCTGCTGAATCACTCGATCTCCTCGATTACTTACATGCTTGACGCACGGTGAGCAGCACGAAACAACTCGACGTACGCGATCTTCGTCATCTCAAGAGCACGCAGGGCTGGCTTCGGATGAGCGTTCGAGCTTCGGTGCTACATCCAGTGGTCAGCCGAGGTCTGCCCAAGGCAACCCCTACATACTAGGTGAGCACCGGCAATGCACCAAATCACCGCTCCACCCCTCCGGCGAGCGGGCGTGTCTACGGGCGACACGCCGGTCCTGGAGCACACATGACGCACGCTCGCGGGGCTTCGAACCTGGTCTTCAGCCTACGACGCAGCGGAAACCGATGTGCGTGGTGGCGCTGTCCTGCGACTGCGCGGACCGGGCCGCCGGCCGGTAGCGGTGGCAGTACTCCGGCGCACACAGGTGCGAGCCGCCCTTCAACGTCTGGCTGACCGCCGGATCCGGCTCCCGTGTCGGCGGGCAACAGCCCTGCTGGGCTCCTGACCGCCGGTGCCCACCCGAGTACCGCGTCGTCGTCCACTCCCACACGTTGCCGATCACGTCGACCAGCCCGAACGCGTTCGGCGGGAACGCCCCCACCGGCGACGTACCGACCCATCCGAGGGCGCCGTCGTTGCGGTACGGGAACCGGCCCTGCCAGGTGTTGGCCATCAGCGTGCCGCCGGGCGCGGCGTCGTCACCCCAGGGATAGGTGGTGTCCGCTCCGGCGCCGGCCGCGTACTCCCACTCCGCCTCGGTGGGCAGCCTGCGGTCGGCCCATGCCGCGTAGGCCGCGGCGTCGGGGTAGGCCACCTGCACGACGGGGTGGTCGGGGCGGTCGCGCACGTCCACCCCGTCCGGGCCGAACGGCCGACGCCAGTGTGCGCCCGGCGCCCAGTCCCACCACTGCCGCCAGTCGTGCAGGTCGACGGGTCCCGCGGTGGCCCGGAACACCAGAGCCCCCGGTTGCAGATCCCGTTGCGACACACCGGGATACAGCGCGGCATCGAGCGGCCGCTCGGCGACGGTGACGTAGCCGGTGTCGGCGACGAAGGCCTCGAACTGGGCGTTGGTCACCGGGTGGCGCTCGACGGCGATCGGCCCCACGGTCGCGGTGTGGACGGGCGCCTCGTCGGGATAGAAGTGGGTCGACCCCATGGTGAACTCGCCGCCGGGCAGCGCCACCAGGTCCGTCAGCAGGTCGACGCTCAGGGGATTCGGACCTCGAAGTCGCCGGTGAGCACGTCGCTGGCGGCGTCGAGTTCCTCCACCCCGGCGGGTGCCTCGACGTGGACCGCGACCAGGAAGTCGCCCGTGTTGGTCCACACGTGCGCCACCCGGTCGTAGAACTCGACGGCGTTCTGCGGGGTGTTCGACCACGCGCCCATAAGCTTCTGGCCGCTGTACTCGCACAGCTCGCCGGGCAGGACGCTGACGCTGCTGATCGACGACTGCTGCATGACCGCGTCGGCGTACTCGCGGAAGGCGGCGTCCGGCTCGAGGTCGGTCGGCGTGATCGTGATGGTGGCGGTCATGCCCTTCGGCCCGCTCAGCGTGCCCGCCACGGCGTCGGCGCCGCCGGTGAAGCTCCAGCCCTCGGGGACGGCGACGACGATCTGCGGGGCGGAGGCGTCGTCGCTCACCGCGACGAAGCCGACCGGCGGCTTGGGGTCCGGCGCACAGGTGACCGCACCTGCGGGCACCGGCGCCTGCTGGGTCGTGACGACGCCGGGTTGGGGCTGCACGCCGGGCACCGGAGACGGCGACACCGAGAACGGCCCGCCGGAGGACTGCGCGACCGGCGTGCCCTCGCTCACCCGCACGCAGCCCGCGGCGGCGACCGTCGCGGCGACGGCGATCGCTGCGGTCGCGGCGCGCCAGGGTGTCATCGGTCCTTCGAGTTGCCGGTGCTCAGACGATCACCATAGCGAGGCCGCCGCCGGTCAACCCGCGTCTCGCGAAACCTCACCCGGGCGCGGTGTCCGTGCCGGGCTCGTTGACCCGGAACAGCCGCCAGGTGGGTTGGCTGTCGCCGTCGTTGGGGATCTCGAGTTCGAGGGTGGCGACGTCGGCGCCCGTCTCGTACAGCGTGGGGTACCGGGTGTTGAGGGCGTCGGAGACGCCGCGGCCCTCGGGCGGCACGGCGAGCAGGTACTCGACGCCCTCCCCCACCGGATCGTTGAGCAACTCGGTGAAGTCGGGGTCGGACGGGACGACGAAGGTCTTGGGCCGGGTGGACGCCGCGACCACGGCGAAGCCGTACACGGTGTCGACGATCACCGAGCTGTCCGGCAGGTCGAGACCGTCGAGGTAGGCCGCGATCTCGCGTTCGGTGGAGAAGCTCGCCGCGATGCGCCGCTCCACGGCACTGCGATCGGACAACCCGCCGGCCTCCGGCGCCAGCACCGCCGCGAGCGCGTACTCCTGCGGGGCGTACCTGGGCAGCGTCATCGCGTAGGCGGCCGCCGGGACCGTCACCGCGAACACCAGCGCGACGCAGCCGTAGGCCACCCACGGCCGTCGCGCCGGAACGGGGTCGACAGTCGGCGGCGAGTACTTACCGCGCCGCTTGGGCCGGGCGAACCCGCGCTCGGGCACCGCCAGCATCGCCAGGCACGCGCCCATCGGGATCGCCGCGATGTAGAAGCGCAGGAATCCGAACGTCGAACCGGACGCGTAGCTGTAGGTCTGGAAGGCGAGCACCGCGCCGAACAGTGCGAGCGGCACCACCAGCGTCGGCCAGTAGGGCCTGCGCAGGCGGACGACGCCGGCCCACACGGCCAGCGGGATCAGCGTCGGCGCCAGCAGCGTGATGCACGTCGCGGCGAACATCAGCCCGCCGCCGAAGTCGTCGACGGGCTGACCGGTCTGCGCGAGGATGGCCGAGTTGCCGTACTGAGAACTGAACTGCGCGAACAGCTCTCCGGTGATGAGCCAGCTGGTGACCGCCCAGCCGAGGAACGCCGCGAGCCCGGGACCGCTGACGAGCAGCAGGTTGAGGATGGCCCGCTTCCGCCGCGGCTCGGGCGTGGCCCGCCGATAGGTCGTGACGCCGACGACGATGCCCGCGGCGAAGATGCACGCCACCGCGTCGTAGCGGGTCAGGTAGGACAGTCCCATCGCGACGCCGCCGGCGGCGATGAGGTGGTGCACGTCGTCGTCGATCATCCACGAGATCAGCCGGCGCACGGCCCAGGTGACGAAGAACAGGAACGGCGCCTCGCTCATGCCGTTGGACCCGTAGAAGACGATCATCGGGTTGAGCGCGAACAGCGCGGTGATGGTCAGCACGTAGCCGCGCGGCAGGCCGCGGTCGGTGCCCATCGACATCACCTGCACCACGGCGCCGGACATGAACACCGCCGACATGATCGATCCGGCGAACGCCCGGTCGGCCAGTACGGGCCACAGCGGGCTGAGGGTGATCTGCGGGATCTGCAGCATCGCGGTGAGCGGGGTGAAGATGAACCCGATCGCGGCGAGGTGCGGGTCGCGGCTGAACAGCACGCTCTGCGCCGCGGACACCCGGGACAGCGAGTCGCCGAGGATGAAGCCGTGCCGCACCTGCAGCCAGTAGCCGACCGCCAGGTACACCGCGAGCGTCCCGACGTAGGCCAGCGTCTTGAGCCGGCGGTCCGACAGGCGTGTCACGTCGGTTCGTCGTCCTCGTCGTCGGGCCGTTCGGAGAGACCGTGGAACGTCTTCTCCCAGTAGGACGGCTGACGGATCAGCTGGTAGGTGCCCTTCGCGGCGGCGATGCTCATCATCAGCCAGAACAGCGGCACCGTCAGCGCGGGCACCAGCAGGTCGGGCCGGTCGTCCTCGCGGATCGAGATCAGGTTCATGTACAGCGTCGCGAAGTTGCCGAAGATGAGGGCGACGAGCGCGGGAAAGTAGATGTACCAAGGGAAGACGGCGCCGATCACCTCCGGCTGGCCGAGGAACCAGCTCGCGGTGATCAGCCAGAACCCCAGGTTGAGCACCGCGATGATCGGCGTGCCGGCCAGCACCAGGTTGAACCGGATGAAGCTGCGCCACCCGATGGTCCGCACCAGTTCCCGCGGCCGCCGCATGTGCACCAGCCATGTCTGCAGGTAGCCCTTGTACCAGCGGGACCGCTGCCGGATCCAGTTGATCGGATCGCTGTTGGCCTCCTCCAGCGTCACCGATTCGAGGACGGCCGTGCGGTAGCCCGAACCCGCGATCCGCAGGCCGAGGTCGGCGTCCTCGGTGACGTTGTGCGGATCCCACGACCCGATCTTGTCCAGCACCGGGTGCTTGAGGTGATTCGAGGTGCCGCCCAGCGGGATCGGCGACTCGGTGCTCATGAGGCCGGGCAGCAGGTAGCCGAACCACAGGCCGTACTCGGCGGTGAACCAGCCGGTCAGCAGATTCTGGCCGCCGTTGTGGTACGCCAGTTTCGCCTGGATGCAGGCGACGTCCTCGGGGAGTTGGGCGAACGCGGCAACCACCCGTCGGAGCTGCAGTGGCTCGGGCAGGTCCTCGGCGTCGTAGATCGTGATGATCTCGCCGGTGGCGAAGTGCAGGCCGTAGTTGCACGCCTTTGGCTTGGTGCGCGGTTCGGCCGGCGGCACCAGCAGGATCGTGATCGCGGCCGCCTCCTTGCAGCGGCGCGCAGCCCGGATCGTGACGTCGTCGTCGGCTTCGAGGAGCAGCAGGACCTGCAGCTTCTCCCTGGGGTACTCGAGTGCGGCCATCGCGCCGATCAGATCGTCGACGACCTCGGGCTCGTTGTAGGCGGGCACCAGGATCGTGTACGGCGGCAGGTCGACGTCGGGAATGGCGCGGGCCTGCTCGTCGGTGACGACGATGGGCCGCGATTCCAGGCCCCGACGGAACACGTACACCCGGTCGGCCATCGTGCAGACGTAGCCGAGGGTGCAGATGCCGATGAGCGCGACGACGGTGCCCATCGGTGACCAGATGCCGAATCCGACGACGACGGCGAGGGTTATCGCGATCGCGGCCTTCTGCCACCCCATGATCGGGATGGCCGCCGACCGCAGGGGGTCGTCGTCGCGCAGCGCGTTGATCGACCGGTGCAGCGCGCGGTCCTGCTCGGCCTCGGTGAGCGAGTCGACGGCGTAGGTCACGGCGCGAGCCCGAGGGGTTGCAGCTGCGCGGCGACCAGGCCGCGCCCGAACACCGTCAGCAGTTCGGCGTCCTTGAACTCGGGGTTGGTGTCGTCGACCGCGGAGTTGCCGCGGAACAGGACGGTGACGAGGGTGTTGAGCGTGGGCAGCAGCGCACCCGAGGGCCGGGGGAACGGCGCGTCGTCCTCGTGGTTGTCGACGGTGAAGATGAGCACGCGTTGTGCGCGATCGGCGTTGCGCCACGTCCACTGCAGCATGTTCCACGTGACCAGCAGCTTGTCGTCGACACCCGACATCAGTTCACCGGTGACGCCGTAGCCGAGTTCGACGCGCCGCACCTGGCTGAGCCGGGTCGCGGTGACGTCGTAGAGCACCTTGGCCGGGTAGACGAAGAACGAGAACGGCCGGTTGGTGTAGACGTTGTCGACCACGACCGTGCGGGGGCGACTCAGCTTGTCCCACCGGGGGTTTCCGACGTCGGCGACCATGCGCTGCCGGGTGAGCATGGCGGCCTTGCCGTGGAGTCGCTTGACCCACGGGTAGTCCTCGGTGGCGGTGGGTTCCCACCCGGCGGGCGCGGTCAGCGGCCCGGTGATCTGCAGTGCGTCGAACTGCGGGACCGGCGGGCTGCCCTGGGCGGGCAGCTTGACCAGCGTCAGCACCGCGGTCACCACGACGAGCAGCGGCAGCATCGACAGCACGGCCTTGGCGGCCAGCGGTTCCACCTTGCGGTCCAGCGGGCGCTTCGATCTGCCGCGGCGGGCCACCAGGTACATCGTGGTGGCGACCAGGACGATCGCGGTCAGCGACGGCAGGATCTGATACACGAAGATCGGCGCCGAGTTGAAGAAGAAGTGCATCACCAGCAGGATCGCGAGACCGGTGGCCCACGACGCCGCCGCGCCGACCCACGCCCGCCGGGTGGTCCGGCCGACGGCGATGGCCGTGGCCGCCCCCGCGATGATGAGCGTGGCCGCCCCGGCGGCGAGCCTGCTGCCACCGAGCACGATCACCATCACGTGGTACGGGAGCGTGAAGACCATCAGCATCAGGGTCCAGACGCCGAGGAACCGGCCCACCGGCCGCAGCCCGAACATCAGGATGGCCGCGCTGATCACGAACACCCACATGCCGAGCAGGTCGAAGCGCAGCAGGTGGAACCACATGCCGTAGCGCCGCATCAGGACACCGCAGAGCAGCAGGGCGAAGACCAGTCCCATGACGGCGACGATGACGTCGGTCTGACGGTCGTGGATGGGGAGTTCCGTGCGCGGTCTGCGGGCGACGCCCTGCGCGGCGAGGATCCCGGCGAGCGGCACCATCCACACGTAGCCGTTGAGTCCGGACCCACGGGTCGTGTCGTACAGGCTGACCAGTGACGGCCAGAACGCGATCAGCGTCAGCACCACGATCACCAGCCACCGCAGCGTGACCCGGGTCGACGGACGGAGCAGGAAGGCGGCGAACGGGCCGGGTTCCTTCGCGGGCTCGGTGACGTCCGCGCTGATGGTCGCCGTCATCGTCGCCGCCTAGGCACTTCGCCTGCGGCGCAGGACGAGCCAGGCGAGGAGCGCCACCGCGGCGGCCAGACCGGCGCCGATGGCCACCCACGCCGTCGGGTTGGTGCCCGACGCGATCAGCTGCCGGTCCGCCTCGGGCGTGGCGGCGTCGAAGGTCACGGGCTCGCGGTCGGCGGTGGCGATCAGCGCGTCGCCGTCGAGATCGGCCCAGCGCCGCGGGTCGGCGTCGAGATAGTCGAGCAGCGAGTCGAGTTGCGCCGCCGCCCCGTTGGACGTGGCGACCACGACGGTCCTGGAACCGTCGAACACGGTCTGCAGCGAGCCGAACCGCAGCCCCGGGTCGAGCGTCAGGGTGGTCGGGTCACCGCCACCGACGGGTTCGACCGCCAGTTCAGCCCCGCCCCTGGTCGCGACCGGGAGTGCGAGGCGGTCGTCGGACCAGCCGTCGGCGGAGATCAGCAGGGCGGGTCCGGGCGCAGCCGCGGCCTCGTCGAACGGCACCACCGTGGTGTCGAGCGGCAGGTTGGACAACCGCTGCAGCCCCTCCATCAGGGTCACCGCGCGGGCGGTGTCGGCGAACGCGTCGGTCCCGATCCCGATGGTGGTCCGCGGCATCAGCGCCTGCGGCAGGCTCTGGAAGCCGCCCGGTACGGGGGTGGTCGCGGCGGCGCTCTGCACGGCGGTGGCGCCGTCGATGGTGAGCTTGACGGGCTGGAATTCACCGCAGCGTCCGGTGTTTCCGCTGAGGTCGATCGCGACGTCGAGGTTGGTGTAGCGCGTCAGCAGGTCGTTGGGCACGCTCACCCAGCGGTCGATCGCGCCGGAGGACTCGATGGGCCACCGGTCGACGGCCTCGCCGCCGACCGAGGCGACGACCTGTCCCCCGACGCTGGCGGGCAGCGGCGTGTAGGCGCCCTTGAGGTGGACGCGCACGTCCTGGACCGGACGGCCCAGCCGGGTCTGGTCGAGGCCGATCGACACCTGCGGTTCCAGTGCGGTGGCGTTGACGCCGGGCTGCCCGAGCCGACGGATGGTGGTCTCGTTGCCGGGCAGCTGCGGACTCGACCTGATCGGTCCCGCCACGGCCTTCGACGCGAGCGCCAGCCGGGACAGGTTGCTGCTGAGCAGACGCGACTGGTTCACCAGGTCGTTGCCGGTGCCGGTGATCAGCAGCGCGGGAACGCCCTCACCCTGCAGCGTCACGCCGGTGGGGCCGCCCTCGCGGATGACGATCTGGCGTTCGAACGGCTGCGACGGCCCGGTCGGCGACGTCGAGTCGCCGGAGAGCGCGACGACGTCGACGTCGGTGCTCTGCTGGCCGTACCGCGCGACCACGGCGGTGGTGAGGCGCACGGCGGCGTCGGACTCCGCCTGCGATGGCTGCTGAGGGACGAACAGCGTCAGCTTCTGCAGCACCGGCGGCAGGAAGTCGGCGACCACCGTCGGGGGTAGTTCGCGGCCGACGAACGCGACGGCCGGTTGCGACAGCCGCAGCGGTGAGTCGCTGTTGGACAGGCAGTACCCCTCGGGCGGCAGCAGCTGGCTGCGCAGCAGCACCGTGACGGCGTTGCCCTCGATCTCGGCGCCGACGAGCGGGATCGAGATGGGGGTGCGGTCGGCGGGCAGGTCGACGCGCGAGACGGTGGTGCTGCCCTGCGTCACGGTGAGGACGCCGGCGCGCACGTTGGGCGGCAGTTCGACGACGGCGTCCAGTGCAGCGGGGGCCAGACCGGCGGGGACGGGGAAGGTCAGCGTCTGCGTGCCCTGCAGGCCGTACATCGCGAGATCGCCCTCGACTCCGACGGACTCGAGCCGCACCGTCGGTGCGTCCGCCACCATGCCGACGTCGCCGGGCGCCGCGGCGGCGGGCGCGGCGAGGGCGGCCAGGAACGTTCCGACGCAGGCGATCGAGATGGTGCGGAAAACGCCTGTCGCCATTGCCTTCACGAACGGGATGTTAATTGACGCTGCAAGAACATTCTCAGCTAATGGTCCGAACTGGTCGGATCTCGTGCGCTCGACATCCTGCGGAAACACGAAAGCCCCCGGCACGCGGGTGGCGTGCGGGGGCTTCGCGTTGCGACCTTCCGTGAAGGCCGGTGTGTTACTTGGCCTTTTCGAGGACCTCGACGAGGCGCCACCGCTTGGTGGCCGAGAGCGGCCGGGTCTCCATCAGGGAGACGCGGTCGCCGACGCCGGCGAGGCCGTCCTCGTCGTGCGCCTTGACCTTGGTGGTGGTCCGGATGATCTTGCCGTAGAGCGGGTGGCTCTTGCGGTCTTCGAGTTCGACGACGATGGTCTTCTGCATCTTGTCGCTCACCACGTAGCCGATGCGGGTCTTGCGACGTCCGCGGACGGTCTCGGTGCGCGGCGTGTGCTTCGGGCCGGCCTCTTTGCTGGTGTCAGCCATTACGAATCCTCACCTCCGGGTCCGGCGGCCAGACCCAACTCACGTTCGCGCAGCACCGTGTACACACGCGCAATTTCCTGTCGCACCACACGGAGTCGACGATTGTTCGACAACTGTCCGGTCGCCATCTGGAACCGGAGGTTGAACAGCTCTTCCTTCGATTCGCGCAGCTTCTCGTTCAGCTCGTCGTCGGTCAGCTCGCGCAGATCACCAGGCGAAGTTCCCACTGCCATCAGAACTGCTCCTCTCTGGTCACGATGCGGGCCTTGATCGGCAACTTGTGGATGGCGCGGGTCAAGGCTTCGCGCGCGATCTTCTCGTCGGGGTAGCTCAGCTCGAAGAGCACGCGGCCCGGCTTGACGTTGGCGACCCACCACTCCGGCGAACCCTTGCCGGAACCCATGCGGGTCTCGGCGGGCTTCTTGGTCAGCGGGCGGTCCGGGAAGATGTTGATCCACACCTTGCCGCCACGCTTGATGTGCCGGTTGATGGCGATACGAGCGGACTCGATCTGCCGGTTGGTGATGTAGGCATGGCCCAGGGCCTGGATGCCATAGTCACCGAAGCTCACCGACGTGCCGCCGCTGGCGATGCCACGCTGCTGAGGGTGATGCTGCTTGCGGTGCTTGACCTTGCGGGGAATCAGCATGACTAGCTCTCCGTGTTCTCGGGCGCGCCGGCTGCTGCTTCGGTTCCGACCGTCGCCTCGGCGACGGCAGGTGCTGCCGGTGCCTCTTCGGTTGCCGCACGACCGGCCTCGGTGCTCGTCGCCGTGGTGCCCGAGGCGCCACTGCGGCGCGGACGGGTGGCCCCGGTGGGACGCTCACGACGCGGGCGGTCGGCGCCTGCGGGTGCGGCAGCGGCCAGCTCACGCTTGCCACCGACGATGTCACCCTTGTAGATCCAGACCTTCACGCCGATGCGGCCGAAGGTGGTCTTCGCCTCGTAGAGGCCGTAGTCGATGTCCGCGCGCAGGGTGTGCAGCGGGACGCGACCTTCGCGGTAGAACTCCGAGCGGCTCATCTCGGCGCCGCCGAGGCGGCCCGAGCACTGCACGCGGATGCCCTTGACGTTCGGCTGGCGCATCGCGGACTGGATCGCCTTGCGCATGGCACGGCGGAACGCGACGCGGTTGCTCAGCTGCTCGGCGACACCCTGGGCCACCAGCTGCGCGACCGACTCCGGGCTCTTCACCTCCAGGATGTTGAGCTGGACCTGCTTCTTGGTCAGCTTCTCCAGGTCGGTGCGGATGCGGTCGGCCTCGGTTCCGCGGCGGCCGATGACGATGCCGGGACGCGCGGTGTGGATGTCGACGCGGACCCGGTCACGGGTGCGCTCGATCTCGACGTCGGCGATGCCGGCGCGCTCGAGGCCCGTGGCCAGCAGCTTGCGGATGGCGACGTCTTCCTTGACGTAGTCCGCGTACTGCTTGTCGGCGTACCACCGGGACTTCCAGTCGGTCGTGATGCCGAGCCGGAAGCCGTGGGGGTTGATCTTCTGGCCCACTACTCCGAGCCTCCCTTCGCGTCAGACGCTTCGGTAGTCGTGGTGTCGGCCTTCTTGGCAGACGCCTTCTTGGCGGACGGAGCGGAGGCGGCTGCCTTGCTGCCCTGCGCACGGCGTGCGCGGGAGGCGGACGCCGAGGCGCCACGGCTGCCACCCTCGCGGGGCGGCCGGCTCTCCACGATCACCGTGATGTGGCTGGTGCGCTTGCGAATCCGGTACGCACGCCCCTGGGCACGCGGCCGGATGCGCTTGGCGGTCGGGCCCTCGTCGGCGTAGGCCGCGGCGACGACGAGCGTCGACGGGTCGAGGCCGTCGTTGTTCTGGGCGTTGGCCGCAGCGCTCGCGATGACCTTGGCCACCGGCTCGCTGGCACCCTGGGGCGCCCAGCGGAGGATGTCGAGCGCCTCGGCGACGGTCTTGCCGCGGACCAGGTCGATGACCCGGCGCGCCTTGGACGCCGAGACGCGCACGAAGCGCGCCTTCGCCGTCGCAGACGGGAATTCGGTAACAGTGCTCATCGCCGCTTGCTCTTCCGGTCGTCCTTGATGTGACCCTTGAAGGTGCGCGTCGGGGCGAACTCGCCCAGCTTGTGCCCGACCATCGCTTCGGTGACGAACACCGGCACGTGCTTGCGACCGTCGTGGACGGCGAAGGTGTGACCGATGAAGTCGGGGATGATGGTGGACCGACGCGACCAGGTCTTGATGACCTGCTTCGTGTTCTTGTCGTTCTGAACGTCGACCTTCTTGAGAAGATGGTCGTCGACGAACGGTCCCTTCTTGAGGCTCCGTGGCATCGCTGGATACTCCTAGCGCTTGTTCTTGCCGGTGCGACGGCGGCGGACGATGAGCTTGTCGCTCGGCTTGTTCTTACGGGTACGACCTTCGGGCTTGCCCCACGGGCTGACCGGGTGACGGCCACCGGAGGTCTTGCCCTCGCCGCCACCGTGCGGGTGGTCGACCGGGTTCATCACGACACCACGGACGGTCGGGCGCTTGCCCTTCCATCGCATGCGGCCGGCCTTGCCCCAGTTGATGTTCGCCTGTTCGGCGTTGCCGACCTCGCCGACGGTGGCGCGGCAGCGCACGTCGACGCGGCGGATCTCACCACTGGGCATGCGCAAGGTGGCGTAGGTGCCTTCCTTGCCGAGCAGCTGGATGCTGACACCGGCCGAACGGCCGAGCTTGGCACCGCCACCGGGGCGAAGTTCGACGGCGTGGATCACGGTGCCGGCGGGGATGTTGCGCAGCGGGAGGTTGTTGCCCGGCTTGATGTCGGCGTTGGCGCCCGACTCCACGACCGTGCCCTGACGCAGTCCCTCGGGGGCGATGATGTAGCGCTTCTCGCCGTCCAGGTAGTGCAGCAGCGCGATGTTCGCGGTGCGGTTGGGGTCGTACTCGATGTGCGCGACCTTGGCGTCGACGCCGTCCTTGTCATGGCGACGGAAGTCGATGACGCGGTAGGCGCGCTTGTGGCCGCCACCCTTGTGCCGGGTGGTGATCCGACCGTGCGCGTTGCGGCCGCCGGTGCTGTGCAGCGGGCGGATGAGCGACTTCTCCGGCGTGGACCGGGTGATCTCGGCGAAGTCGGAGACGCTCGAACCGCGGCGACCGGGGGTCGTCGGCTTGTACTTGCGAATAGCCATTGCTTCTAAATCTCTCTAATCTCTAGCCCCCGGCCGATCAGGCCGGTGCTCCGAACAGATCGATCGGCTTGCTGCCGGCGGCGAGCGTGACGATGGCGCGCTTGGTGCCCTTGCGCTGGCCGTAACCGGTGCGGGTGCGCTTGCGCTTGCCCGGACGGTTCGCCGTGTTCACGGAATCGACCTTGACGGCGAAGATCTTCTCGACTGCGATCTTGATCTGCGTCTTGTTCGAGTCCGGGTGCACGATGAACGTGTACACGTTGTCCTCGATCAGGCCGTAGCTCTTCTCGGAGATGACCGGGGCCAGGATGATGTCGCGGGGATCGGTGACGTTCGCCATCAGGCCGATGCCTCCTCTTCCTTCTTGGCGTTCGCCGAGATGTAGGCGTTGAGCGCCTCGACGCTGAACACCACGTCGTCGGCGTCCAGGACGTCGTATGTGTTGAGCTGGTCCGGCGAGATCACGTGCACGCCGGGCAGGTTGCGCACGCTCTTCGCGCCGACCTCGTCGCTGCGGCCGATGACCACGAGCACCTTGCGGCGGTCGCTGATCGAGCCCAGGAACGTCTTGACGGCCTTGGTCGACGGGGTCTGCCCGCTGATCAGTTCGGTCACGGCGTGGATCCGCGCGTTGCGGGCCCGGTCCGAGAGCGCGCTGCGCAGGGCGGCGGCGATCATCTTCTTCGGGGTCCGCTGGCTGTAGTCACGCGGCTTCGGGCCGTGCACGATGCCACCACCGGTGAACTGCGGTGCACGCGTCGAACCCTGACGGGCGCGGCCGGTGCCCTTCTGGCGGTACGGCTTCTTGCCACCACCGGAGACCTCGGCGCGGGTCTTGGTCGAGTGCGTGCCCTGGCGCTTGGCGGCCAGCTGCGCGATGACGACCTGGTGCATGAGCGCCATGTTGGGCTCGACGTCGAACAGGTCGGCGGGGAGCTCGACGCTGCCGTCGGTCTTGCCGTCCGGCGTGCGAACGTCAATCTTGGTCGATGCCATTACTTCTCACCTCGTTTGATCGCGGAGCGAACCACGACGAGTCCGCCATTGCGGCCGGGGATGGCGCCCTTGATCAGGATGACGCCGTTCTCGGCGTCGACCTTGTGCACCTTCAGGTTCTGCGTGGTGACGCGGTCGCTGCCCATGCGGCCCGACATGCGCGTGCCCTTGAAGACGCGGCCCGGGGTGGAACAGCCACCGATCGAGCCCGGTCGACGGTGCACGGCCTGCGCACCGTGGGAGGCGCCCTGGCCCTTGAAGCCGTGACGCTTCATGGTGCCGGCGAAGCCCTTGCCCTTGCTGGTGCCGGTGACGTCGACGAAGGCTCCGTCGACGAAGATCTCGGCGGTCAGCTCCTGGCCGATCTCGTACTCGGCTGCAGCAGCCTCGTTCTCGAGCCGGAACTCGGCGAGGTGGCGGCGGGGGTTGACGCCCGCGGCGGCGAACTGGCCGGTGACCGGCTTGTTCACCTTGCGGGGGCTGATCTCGCCGTAGGCGAGCTGGACGGCGCTGTAGCCGTCGCGCTCGGGGGTACGGATACGGGTCACCACGTTGGGGCCGGCCTTGACGACCGTGACCGGAACGACCTTGTTGTTCTCGTCGAACACCTGCGTCATGCCCAGCTTGGTGCCCAGAATTCCTTTGCGTGCCATGGTTTCTGGATCTCCTACTGAATGTTGACGTCGACGCTCGCCGGCAGATCGATGCGCATGAGTGCGTCAACGGTCTTCGGCGTCGGGTCGAGAATGTCGATGAGGCGCTTGTGCGTACGCATCTCGAAGTGCTCCCGCGAGTCCTTGTACTTGTGCGGGGACCGGATGACGCAGTAGATGTTCTTCTCCGTCGGCAGCGGCACCGGGCCGACCACGCTGGCTCCCGTACGGGTAACCGTCTCGACGATCTTGCGCGCCGAGGCGTCAATCGCCTCGTGGTCGTAGGCCTTCAGCCTGATGCGGATCTTGTTTCCCGCCACGCTTCTCCTACCTCACTACTAAACGCCCGAACCCGGGCCTGGATATTCGTGCACGTGCCCGCGGGTCTCCCCGCGATGCGCGTGCTGGCTGTGCCGCCGCTGTTTACGTATCTGTGGTTCACCGACCCCCGCGGTCGGGTGTGTCGCCCTCACGCACACTCGCTCGCGACTGAATTCGTCACGCTCGAGGTTGGGACCGGATGCATCCCTGAGGACACTGGTCGCATGCCATCAACGGGCAGGCCCAGAGGGCACCGTCCCGGCAGAAGGCAACCCGAACAGTATGCCTCAGATGCGGGCGTGCTCCAAATCCCCCGCGCACGCCCCCGAACGACGCCCGACGTGCGGTTCCACACCGGCCACCCGGCCGAGCGCCGCGGTCGAACTTACTCCAGAGTAAGGTCTGCGCGGTGACCAGCTCCCCGACCTACCGCGCCTGGCAGGGTCTGTCGACCAAGCCCGGCGGCAGCCGCCTGTTCTCCGTCGCGGCCATGGCCCGCGTGCCGTACTTCGCGTCGGTGCTGCCGCACGTTCGCCGCATGGAGCCGGGACTGGCCGAGGTGGACGTGCCGAAGTGGTTCTTCGTGCACAACCACCTACACACGGTGCACGCCATCGCGTCCTGCAACGCCGCCGAGATGGCGATGGGCATGCTCATGGAGGCCACGGTGCCCACCACCCACCGCTGGATTCCGAAGGCGATGAACGTCCGGTACCTCGCGAAGGCGACGTCGTCGCTGCGGGCGACCGCGCGCATCGACCTGCCGGACTTCGACGGGATCGTCGAGGGCACCGACCTGGTGGTCCCGGTCAGCGTCACCGACCGCCACGGCGTCGAGGTCGTGCACGCCGAGATCACCACGTGGGTGACGCCGGCCTGATCGTCCTCCGCCGAGCCTGCTGTCAGATCGCGTTCTGGCGCCTGGGCTCGATCTCACCGCAGAGTCGGTGACGGCTAACGACGCAGCCCCGCCCAGAACTCGCACTGGTGCACGCGGGCGAAGTCGTCGGTCACCCGGACCGCGTCCGGCGCCAGTTCCATCCGCCGCCCGTCCGTCGCCTTCGGCCACTCGGCCGGCCCGTCGGCCTCGGGGCGACCGGTCCGCACGAATGCGGTCCAGTAGTCGATCATCTGGTCGCTCAACACCTGCTGCGGCGGGGTCAGCGCGGGCGCGCCACCGACGTCGAACAGGTAGCGCAACTCCAGGGAGTGGCTCGCGCCCACGGGGAACGGCAGCGTGCGGAACGGCTCGGGCATCGGCGGATCGCGGTCGGTGAACTCGTAGCCGTACACCGGGGCGTCGCGGCCGAGGTCGGTGGCGATCCGCTGGTCGACGCACGTGAAGTCGCCGTCGGTCACGGCCGCCGAGTAGGCGAGCGGCGCGTTGCCGCCGTAGCGGTCGAGCGGGTAGCGGGCGCCGACCGCGGCGGCGTCGGCGCCGAAGGTCTGCTCCAGCACCCGCGGGTAGTCGCTCGCGGGCAGGGACTGACCGCGGATGTACTGCAGCGCCATGAACAGCGTGAACTCGTCGCGGTTGCTGCCGATCAGCACCGGCACGCGCGCGGCGTCCCCGGCGGCGAACGCGACCATCGGATCGACCGGCAACACGGACGATCCGGTCACCGGACCGCTGAGCGCGTCGTCGCCGATCCGGAAGTACTCCACCGGCCTGCGCAACTCGTCGACCGGCAGGGCGCGCAGGCAGGCCGCCGCCGTCGTCGGGTCGGCGCAGCCCGCGTCACGTGCATAGTCGACGCTGATCCGCTCGGCCTGGTCGAGCGGCAGCTGGGCCTGGCACGGACCGCTTTGGATGATCGCGCCGCGGAAGAGGTCCCGCGATCCCGGCGCGACGAGGTGATCGCACACCGACATGCCGCCCGCCGACTCGCCGGCGATGGTGACCCGGTCGGGGTCGCCGCCGAAGTCGGCGATGTTGTCGCGGACCCAGCGCAGCGCCGCCTGCTGGTCGGCCAGGCCGTAGTTGCCGACGGCACCGGCCGCGCCGAGCGCCGGGTGGGCGAGGAAGCCGAGCGCGCCGAGTCGGTAGTTGACGGTGACCACCACGACGCCGCCGCGGGTGGCGAGCCAGCGGGAGTCGTAGATGCCGCTACTGCCGTTGATGAAGGCGCCGCCGTGGATCCACACCATGACCGGACGCTTCTGCTCCGACAACGGGGGCGTCCACACGTTGAGGTTCAGGCAGTCCTCGTCGGTCTGCCGTCCCATCTCGAGATCGCCGACGTCCTGGATGCAGCGCGGACCGACTCGGGTGGCTTTGCGCACGCCGTCCCACGGCGCCGCGGGTGCGGGCGGCTCGAAGCGCAGCGGCCCGGTGGGCGGCGCGGCGTAGGGCAGGCCGCCGAAGAAGCGGTGATCGGGCGCGACCACGCCGCGCACGAGGCCGTTCCCGGTCGACACCAGCGCGGGGTCCGACGGCGCGGCCGACGAGCCGGCGGCGGGGTCCGCGGCACCGCCGCAGCCGATGGTCAGGATCAGGACGGCGATCGCCGTGACGACCCCCCGGCCGATCCGCCGGGTCGTCACGAGGGCCACGACCGCCGAGCCTACTGGGGACCCGTCGCGATCCCCTCAAACCGGCCCGCGCGACCACCCCGCCCACCTAAAATCCGTTGACACCCGTCAACTAGCGAGCCCGCGAGCGAGGAACTGCCATGAGCACGCCCACCATGGACGACGCGGCCAAGGTTCTGGCCGACCCCACCGCCTACGCCGACGACGCCCGGCTGCACGCCGCGCTCGTGCATCTGCGTGCCAACGAACCCGTTGCCTGGGTGGACAATCCGCCGTACCGCCCGTTCTGGGCGATCACCAAGCACGCCGACATCATGGCGATCGAACGGGACAACGAGCTGTTCATCAGCGAGCCTCGCCCGCTGCTGTCCACCGCGGCCGCCGACGACTACGCGAAGGCCCAGCTGGACGCGGGCATGGGGCTGCGGACACTGATCCACATGGACGATCCGCACCACCGCAAGGTGCGGGCGATCGGCTCCGACTGGTTCCGCCCGAAGGCCATGCGCGACCTCAAGGTGCGCGTCGACGAACTCGCGAAGCGCTACGTCGACCAGATGCGCGACATGGGCCCGGAGTGCGACTTCGTCACCGATGTCGCCGTCCAGTTCCCGCTGTACGTGATCATGTCGCTGCTCGGCCTGCCCGAGGAGGACTACGGCCGTATGCACATGCTGACCCAGGAGATGTTCGGCGGCGACGACGACGAGTACAAGCGCGGCACCACGCCCGAGGAACAGATGGCCGTGTTGCTCGACTTCTTCGGCTACTTCGCCGAGCTGACCGCCGCCCGGCGCGAACACCCCACCGGCGACCTCGCGTCGGCGATCGCGAACGGGCGCATCGACGGCGAGCCGATGTCGGAGGTCGACACCATGTCGTACTACGTCATCGTGGCGGCCGCCGGTCACGACACCACCAAGGACGCCATCTCCGGCGGACTGCACGCGCTCATCGAGAATCCCGGCGAACTCGAGCGCCTGCGGGCGGATCCGAGCCTGATGGGCACCGCGGTCGAGGAGATGATCCGGTGGTCGACGCCGGTGAAGGAGTTCATGCGCACCGCGACGGCCGACACCACGGTCCGCGGGGTCGACATCGCGAAGGGCGACTCCGTGTACCTGGCCTACGTCTCGGGCAACCGCGACGAGGAGATCTTCGACGACCCGTTCCGCTTCGACGTCGGTCGCGACCCGAACAAGCACGTGGCCTTCGGCTACGGCGTGCACTTCTGCCTGGGCGCGGCGCTGGCCCGGATGGAGATGAACAGTCTCTTCACCGAGCTGGTGTCGAGGTGGGAGTCGATCGAGCTGGCCGGCGAGCCGGAGCTGAGTGCGACGACGTTCGTCGGCGGCCTCAAGCACCTTCCGATCCGCTACTCGCTCAGGTAGTTTCGCCCCGCTTGGCGTGGGTGGCCAGGTACCCGTCGACGGCCACCTCGGCGATCTCGCGGTAGTCGAAGTCGGGCAGCGTGCTGAGCTTGCCGAGCACGATCGGGCCGAGCAGCAGTGCCGCGGCGCGAGTGCGGTCGACGTCGCCGAGCTGCGCCTGCGCCTCCGCGCTGTCGAAGATCGCGTCGAACGGCGCCGCGTACAGCTCGGCGACCCGCTCGCGCAGGGTGCGCACCTCGAGGCTCTCGGCCGACCTCTTGGCCGCCCCCCACGGCAGCTGCTCGAGGTCGCCGCCGAGCGCGAGCCACGACATGGCGGCCAGGCTGACGGGCACCTCGGCGATCAACTCGGCCTGCGCGCGCACCGCGGACACCAGCCGGTCGCGCAGCGACCCGTCGTCGGGCGGGATGGGCGCCGGTGGGATCAGCGCGTGAAAGGCCGCTGCCAACAGATCGTTTCCGCTCGGGAAGTGCCGGTACAGGGTCGCGCGGGCGACGTTGGAGGCGCGCGTGACGGCGTCGACCGTCACGGCGCTGGGGCCGCCGGCGCTCAGCAGCGCGGTCGCGGCGTCGAGCAGCCGCGCCCGCGAGCGGGCCGGTCGCGGGTCGGTTCGCCCGGCGTTCACTGGTTTGATTCACCTCCACCGCGGGAAACAAGACTGT
This sequence comes from Mycobacterium sp. PTI7, assembly GCF_056679845.1. Classification (NCBI taxonomy): domain Bacteria; kingdom Bacillati; phylum Actinomycetota; class Actinomycetes; order Mycobacteriales; family Mycobacteriaceae; genus Mycobacterium; species Mycobacterium sp. PTI7. The sequence continues at coordinate 111,018 of NZ_CM155252.1, read as the reverse complement.
TAGTCTCGTATCGAGAACAGCTGTCTTGAAAATAACGCATCAGGCGGACGGAGCCTCGCATGGCCGACACTCTCGCCCGTCAAGATCAGCCTACCGACGCCGCGATGGCGGCCCTCTCGTCGCGCGCCCGGCTGTGGCTGCTGATCGTCGCCTGCCTCGACGTCAGCATCGTCGTCTCGTCGATGATCGCCCTGAACACCGCACTCGGCGACATCGCCGTCGACACCTCCGCCACGCAGACACAGCTGACCTGGGTGGTCGACGGCTACACGCTGGTGCTCGCGTGCCTGCTGCTCCCCGCAGGCGCCATCGGCGACCGCTACGGCCGTCGCGGGGCGCTGCAGGTCGGGCTCGCCATCTTCGCCGTCGCCTCGTTCGCGCCGGTCGTCTTCGACAGCCCGCTGCAGATCATCGTGGCGCGGGCCGTCGCGGGCGCGGGTGCGGCGTTCGTCATGCCGGCCACGCTCTCACTGCTGACGGCCGCCTACCCGAAGTCCGAGCGGAACAAGGCCGTCGGCATCTGGGCGGGCGTCGTCGGCTCCGGCGCCGTCCTCGGCTTCCTCGGATCGGGGCTGCTGCTCAAGTACTTCGAGTGGCAGTCCATCTTCTGGTCGTTCGGCACCGCCGCTGCCGTCCTGTTCGTGCTGACGCTCACGGTGTCGTCATCGCGTGACGAGGACGCCACGCCGCTCGACTGGCGCGGCGCCGTGCTGATCGGCGGCGCGGTCGCGGTCTTCGTGTTCGGAGTCGTCGAGGCGCCGGTCCGGGGATGGGGCGATCCGCTGGTCTACGGCTGCATGCTCGCAGGCGTCGCCATGGCCGGCGCGTTCGCGATGGTCGAACTCCGGCGGCCGCATCCGCTGCTCGACGTCCGGCTGTTCGGCAGGCCCGACTTCGCCACCGGGGCCGTCGGCATCACCCTGCTGTTCTTCGCCAACTTCGGCTTCTTCTTCGTCGCCATCCAGTACATCCAGCTGGTGATGGGCTACAGCGCACTGACCACCGCCCTGGCCATCGCACCGCTGATCGGGCCGGTCCTCGTCCTCAGCGCGACCAACGAGTGGTACCTGCCGCGGCTGGGGCTGCGCCTGGTGCTCACCGTGGGCCTGATCCTGATCGCCGCGGGGCTGATGTCGATGCGCCTGCTCGAGATCGACTCCTCGTACCTGCAGCTCGCCTGGCCGCTGCTGGTCATGAGTACCGGCATCGGATTGTGCACGGCGCCAACGACGTCCGCGGTGATGGGAGCGGTGCCCGACGAGAAGCAGGGCGTGGCATCGGCGGTCAACGACGCGACCCGCGAAATCGGTGCCGCGCTGGGCATCGCGGTGGCCGGATCGATCCTGGCGGCCGGCTACGGCAGCGCGCTCGGTCCCCGCGTGGCCGACCTCCCCGAGGAGGTGCGGGCGCCTGCGATGGACTCACTCGCCCAGGCGCTCGCCGTCGCGGACCGGCTCGGCCCCGCCGGCCGGACGCTCGCCGAGACCGCCCAGTCGGCGTTCCTGGAGTCGATGAACGCCTCGCTGCTGGTGCTCGCCACGGTGGTCACGGTCGCCGCCGTAGTGGTCGGCCTGTGGGCACCCGGTCGCGACGGAAGGCAACTGCGCGTGGTCCGGCACCTGACGCGCCGCGGTACGGACACCCCGGCAGGCAGGCACCGCGCGCCGTAGGACCGGGACCGATCAGTCGTCGAGGAACGCCGCCGCGCGGTGGCCGATCATCACGATCGTGGCGTGCGGGCCGCGGCTGGTGATGCTGGGCATGATCGAGCCGTCGACCACCCACAGGCCGTCGACGCCGCGCACCCGGCACCGCTCGTCGAGCACCGACGCATCGCCGGTGCCCATCGGGACCGTGCCGCAGAGGTGCTGCGACGTCGACCAGAACGACTGGCGCGCTTCATATCCGGTACCGGCGAGGTCGTGCGCCAGTGCCGCACCTGCCTCGAGCGCCGCGACGTCCTCGGGCTCGCCGTCGTAGCGGTGCTCGATCAGCGGCGCCACGTCGGGGTCCGCCGACGCGAGCGCCAGCACGCCCCTCGAGCGGGGCCGTACCAGCGTGACGCCGAGGTGGGGTCGGTCCTCGGGGTCGTCGCCCGACCCGTCGATCATCGCGCCGAAGCCGGCCGTGTACGGCCGGATCTCCAACCCGTCCCCGGTGACCAGCACGGCCTCCAGCGGGGGCCGGCCCGGGGCGGCGGGCCAGTCGACCGGCAGCACCAGTTCCGGGTGATCGGCGAACCGGGTGCCGACGGGCAGGTCCGCGATGACGGGCACGCCCACGCCGGCCAGTGCACCTGCCGGACCGATGCCGGACAGCAGCAGCAGATGTGCGGAACCTATTGCGCCGGAGGACAGCACGATGCGGTCGGCGGTCAGCAGTTCCGGTCCCGACGGGCCGACGCACTCGACACCGGTGGCACGCCCGCCCTCGACGCGGATGCGGGTGGCGCGGGTCCGGTCTCGCACCGCGAGGTTCGGCCGGTCCGTCGCGCGGCCCAGGAACGCGCCACCGGGTCCCAGCCGCGTGCCGCGGTCGACGTTGAGCGGCACCGCGCCGACGCCGGGACCGATGGGCCGGCCTGCGGTCGCGCCGTTCAGGTCGTCGATCCAGCGGTATCCCAGGGCCCGTGCCGCGTCGATGAAAGCGACTGCGCCCTGCTCGAATTCGCGGACCCGGCGGATCGCCATGGGACCGTCGGCACCGTGCAGCGGCCCTGCGACGTCGCGGTCGGTCTCGATGGCGCGGAAGTGCGGTAGGACGTCGGTCCAGCCCCACCCGGGCACGTCCCAGTCGTCGAAGTCCGTGGGCAGTCCACGGCAGAAGTAGCCGCCGTTGACCGCGCCGGATCCGCCGACCACGGCGCCGCGGACGAGCACCGTCGACCGGGGTGGGTGCCGGGTCAGCGTCGTCGGGTAGCGGCGTACCACGGAGCTGGCGTCGCCGATGGGAAGCCGCAGGGCGTCGCTGATCTGCGCCATCACCCGCGGGTCCGAGGGACCAGGCCCCGCCTCGAGCACCGTGACGGTGCGGTCGGGGTTGATGGAAAGCCGCTCGGCCAGAACGCAACCGGCACTCCCCGCGCCGACGACGAGGACGTCGGCGTGCGCGTGGCGCCGGCTCACGTCCGGATCTGCGGCTTGAGTGCGCCGAGGTGACGTTCGCGCAGCACGCCGGTCCACAGGCCGAGGCCGTAGGCGATGTCGTCGAGCCGCTTGAGCAGGAGGTAGGCGAGCAGGCCGACGCGGTGCGCGTCGTCCTCGGCGTTGGCGTGCCGTCCGGCCCAGTCGACGACGCCGTCCACGACGGCCGCCACCAGGACCACGCGACGGCACCGTTTGAACAGCACCGCGGCGACCAGGGCCACCGGCCAGTAGTGCCGGCAGATCGCCGACGCCAGTTGCAGCGCGGCGGCCCAGAGTCCGTGCGCCGCCACCACCGCGACGTCCCGGGGCTCGGTGTCCACGGCGCTGAGCGACTTGGCGATCCGGCGACCGGTGAACACGGCCACCGCCGTCGATCCCAGGTAGCCGAATCCGGAGCCGACGGCCACCAGCACCCACACCAGCAGCGTCCAGCCCGAGATCACCAGCGGCGCGGTCTTGCCCGGATGCCGCACCGACAGCGGCGCGGCCGACGAGCCGTAGAAGGCCTTGCGGAGGAACCAGTCCCGGAGGTCGGTGCGGTGGTCGTGGCCGACGAGCGCGACGGGCTCGTAGCGCAACCGGTCACCGGCCTCGATGAACCTCCAGCACAGGTCGACGTCCTCGCCGGACTCCAGCGTCTCGTCGAACCCGCCCACCTCGAGCAGCGACCGCCTCCGGCAGATGATGGCGGCGCTCGGCACGTAGGACACCTGCCCGAACGGCACCACCGGCGCCTCGCGCTGGCCGAGGTCCAGCGACGAGCGGACCGCCTCGTAGCGGGCCACCAGGTTGTCCGGCTCGTGGAGGGCGACGATCCGTGGGGCCACCAGGGCGACGGCTGGGTCGCAGAAGTGTCCGAGGAGCGCCTCCAGCCATCCGCGGCGGGGTACGACGTCGGAGTCCAGGAAGGCGATCAACTCGGTGGTGCACGCCTGCAGTCCGGTGTTGCGCGCGGCCGCGGGGCCTCGGCTGTCCTGGTGGCGGAGCACCGTGATCTCACACGGCGGGGCGTCGAAGTCCGCTGCCCGCACCGGGACGGCGGAGCCGTCGTCGACGACGATCACGCGCATGCCGCGCAGCGACCGGATCAGCCGCTGCAGTCCGGATGCGTTGTCGCGCACCGGAATCACGACGGTGACGTCGCGGTGCGACGGACCGGTCGCGGGCCGCGGGTGGGCCACCGTGGCGTCGAGCAGCCGGCGGGCCAGCTGGGCGCTCTGGGCGTCGTGCACCTCGAGCCGGCCGCCCTGCAGCATGGTCTGCGCGGCGGGCGCCAGGCGGAGCAGCCGGGTGGGCGATCCACCGAGCAGCGCCGCCCCCTCCGCGAGGACCTTCACCCGGCGGTCCACCTGCACGGCGAACCCGTCGGGCAGCCGCGGGTCCGTCACGCGAGCATCCCGTGGCCGTTCGGCGTCCAGGCCTCGATGCGGCGGGCGGCCTCGTCGACCATCTCGGCCAGCGCCGCCTCACCCTCCGCGGCCGTCGCCATCGTCGGGTCGCCCAGGACGCCGACGGGGCTGACCGCCGCGACCCCGCCCCTGCGCATCCGGGGCAGCAGCTCGGCCAGCGGTGCGTCGTTGCCCGGCACGCACTCGTCGATCCAGACGTCCTCGGGCGAAAGGTGCAGCAGTACCGACGTTTCGGTGCGGCCGGCGTGGGCGTCGCCGCCCCGGACGGTGCACGAGGTCCACGCGACGTCGCGGCCCTCCTCGCGCAGCAACGTCGTGGCGGCCGCGAGCGCCCCCACGTTGCCGCCGTGGCCGTTGACGAATACCAGGCGCGACGCCCACCGGCACGCCGACCGGCCGAACTCCACCAGCAACAGCCGTAGCGCAGACGTGCCGATCGACACGGTGCCCGGGAAACCCTCGTGTTCACCGCTGGCGCCGTAGCTCACGGCCGGTGCGAGCGTCCACTCCCCCGGCAGGCGTCCGGCGACCGCGCGGGACACCGCGACCGCGATGCGGGTGTCGGTGTCCAGGGGCAGGTGTGGCCCATGTTGCTCGATGGAACCGACGGGGACGATGACCGCCGGTGCCAGGTTGCGGAGCTGCCTCGACGTCGAGATCCCAAGCTCACCGGGGAATGCCACCCGCCGATGGTAGGCCGAATTCACCTGCCGTGCGCCGAATGTTGGCGTTTGGCCGGTATCCGACACCGCCCGTCGATCCCTCGACGGCCTTTCCTTCACGCCAGCACCGTCAGCCACGTCCGTACCAGCGGACGAGGCCGGGCGCGCCACCCGAATCGGGTCAGGCGCCGCCCTCGGTGGGCGCGCCGAGCGTCCGGGTGAAGCCTGCGGGGATCAGGACGTCGTCGGGACCGAGGTCGTGCACCGACGCCTTCCCGAGTCCGCGCAGCGCCGAGGCGATGCCACCCTCCATCAGGTCGAGCACGTTCTCGACGCCCGGCTGCCCCTCGGCGGCGAGGCCCCAGAGGTAGGCCCGGCCGATCATGACGGCGCGGGCACCGAGGGCGAGCGCCTTGACGACGTCGCTGCCCCGGCGGATGCCACCGTCCAGCAGGACCTCCACCTGGTCGCCGACGGCGTCGGCGATCGACGGCAGCGCGCGGATCGAGGCGGGCGTGCCGTCGAGGTTGTTGCCGCCGTGGTTGGACACCGAGATGGCCGAGACACCGGCGTCCACAGCGCGTTTCGCATCGTCGACCCGGATGACGCCCTTGAGCATGAAGGGGCCGCCCCACATCTCGCGCAGCCACGCGACGTCCTCCCAGGTGGGAGGCGGCGTGCCCATCCACTCGCCGTACGCCTGGAAGAACGGCGGTCCGGGCTCGCCGGCGGCGCCCTGGTTGGGCACCGCGAGCGTCGGCGGACGCATGGTCTTGGCCCACTGCAGCAACCACCGCGGCTTGGTGATGACCTCGGGGCTCATCTTGACCATCGTCTTGAGGTCCATCTTCTCGGGGATCTTGGGGCTGCCCCAGTCCCTGCCGTGCGAGAAGCTCCAGTCGGTGGTCAGGATCAAGCCGACGGCCCCCGCGGCCCGGGCCCGTTCGACGCGCCTGGCGATCGAGTCCCGGTCGCCGAGCCAGTAGATCTGGAAGAACAGCTTCGGGTTGGCGGCGATGACCTCTTCGATGGGCTTGCTGGCGAACGACGACAGTCCCATCGCGGTGCCCCGGTTGGCCGCGGCGCGTGCGACGGCCACTTCGCCGTCGGGGTGCACGGCCTGCACGCCGGTGGGCGAGATCAGCACGGGCAGCGAGATCTCCTGTCCCATCACGGTCGTCGCGAGGTCCCGCTTGTCCAGGGCGCCGATGACGTGCGGCGCGAAGCCGATCTCGCCGAACGCCTCGACGTTGTCGGCGACGGTCAGGCCCTTCTCGCTGGCGGAGATCAGCGACGAGTAGGCGGACTTGGGCAGCCGCTTCTTCGCGCGTTCCTGGGCGATGGAGACGGTTTCGAACCAGATGTCGCGTGCCATGGTCAGACGGGACTTTCGTTGCAGAATTTCTTCGGAGGGACGGTCAGGAGCTTGAGCGGGATCGGGCCCTTGCGGCCGCCGGTGCGCGAGTGGTCGCCGCTGGGCTTTGGCTTGTCACGCTCGAGCGCCAGCGCGGGCTCACCGAAGCCCTGCACGCACTCGGGGTCGGGCCCGTCGAGCGGCAGGCCGGTGAAGAACTTGGCGGCCATGCAGCCACCGCGGCAGGCGTCGTAGTGCCCGCAGCCGGTGCAGGCCCCGGCGGACTGCGGCTCGCGCAACTCGGTGAACAGCTGGGAGTTCTGCCACACGTCCTGGAAGCCGTTGCTGGTCAGGATGTTTCCCGCGAGGAACTTGTCGTGGATGGCGAACGGGCAGGCGTAGACGTCGCCGATCGGGTCGATCAGGCACACCACGCGCCCGGCGCCGCACAGGTTCAGCCCGGCGAGCGCGCCCGGCTCGCCGAGACCGGACAGGTGGAAGAACGAGTCGCCGGTCAGGACGCCCTCGCCGCGGGCGACCAGCCAGTCGTAGAGCTGCACCTGCTGAGCGGCGGTGGGGTGCAACTCATCCCACACGTCCGCGCCGCGGCCGGAGGGACGCAGCCGGGTGATGCGCAGCGTGGCGCCGTACGAGTCGGCGAGCGCCTTGAAGTCGTCGAGCTGGTCGACGTTGTGACGCGTCACCACCACGGAGATCTTGGCGTCCTTGAAGCCGGCCTCGGCCAGGTTCTCCAGGGCGCGGATCGCCATCGCGAAGGAGCCGGGTCCGCGCACCTCGTCGTTGACCTCGGCGGTGGCGCCGTCGAGCGAGATCTGCACGTCCACGTAGTCGCTGGCCGCCAGCTTCGCCGCCACCTCAGGGGTGATGCGCACGCCGTTGGTCGAGAACTTCACGCCCACGTGATGCTCGGTGGCGTAGTCGACGAGTTCCCAGAAGTCCGACCGCACAGTCGGTTCCCCGCCGCCGATGTTCACGTAGAACACCTGCATGCGCTCGAGTTCGTCGATGACGTCCTTGCACTGCTGGGTGGTGAGTTCGCGGGGGTCACGCTTGCCCGATGCCGACAGGCAGTGCACGCACGACAGGTTGCAGGCGTAGGTCAATTCCCACGTCAGGCAGATCGGCGCGTCGAGACCGCGCTCGAACTGGTCGACCAGTCGTGGGACGGGCTGCATGGTCGTCATCGGATCTCCTTGGGTACCAGCATGTTGGACTTCACCAGGACGCCCAGCGCGTGCACGTACGGCGCCTGCATCTCGTCGTCGACGCCCGCCGCACGCAGTGCGGACCTGGCGTCGGGGTGGTCACCCAGTGCGTTGACCACCTCGACGATCTTCCGGTTCTTCAGGAACGAGAGCTTGCGGGTGCCGAAGTGATACAGCAGGGCCCCGAACGGTTCCGGCCGCACCGCCACCTGGTGGTGCAGTCGCCAACCGGCGTCGGGGTCGAACGCCGCCGGGCCGTCGGCGGCGGGAGGCTCACCGGTCGACACGGTGGGCACCGACTCCCTGGCGGGTGCCGTCACGGTCAGTAGACCCCGCACATGCCGTCGATCGACACCTCTTCGACGAGGCTCTCGGTGACGAGGTCGTCCTGGGTGTCGTTTTCCACGGGTGCCTGCTGCGACTGCTCCATGATGTGTACCTTTCGCGTCGTGGGTCTCGACAGGTGTGACCCAGGTCGCAAGAATATGGCATCGAGTGCCTAAACGGAAGGGCGAATCGATGACGAGTCCTCACGGGGGCCGGAACCCCATCGCGGGTGACGTCGCGCCCCGCGTCGGCAGGCGCCGCTCGACCACCCGGGACCACATCGCCAACGTCGCACTCGAACTGTTCGCCCACCGCGGCTTCGACGAGGTCAGCGTCGACGACGTCGCGCAGGCCGCGGGCATCGCGCGCCGCACCCTGTTCCGGTACTACCCGTCGAAGAACGCGATCCCGTGGGGCGACTTCGACTCCCACCTCGACCACATGCGCGACCTGCTCGACGTCGTGCCCGCCGACGTCCCCGTCGGTGCCGCGCTGCGGTCGGCGCTGTTGGCGTTCAACGAGTTCGACGCCGCCGAGACCGCGCGGCACCGGCAGCGCATGCGCGTCATCCTGGAGACCGACGCGCTGCAGGCGCACTCGATGACGATGTACGGGGGCTGGCGCTCGGTGATCGCGGCGTACGTCGCGCGCCGCGTCGGTGCCGATCCCGCCGACCTGGTGCCGCAGACGGTGGCGTGGACCATGCTCGGCGTCGCCCTGTCCGCCTACGGCGTCTGGCTGGGTGACGAGTCCGCGTCGCTGGCCACGGCGCTGGGCGCCGCGTTCGACACCGTCGACGAGGGGCTGAGCCACCTCGAGGGGTGATTTCGCAATTGGGGCGTCGGAGTTCACCTCCGAACGGCGACGATGAGGGTGTGAGCGGCGAATCGGAGTCCGCGGCGGGGCGTACCGGCGCCCCGCGGGACCTGCTGGCGCTGTACGACGAGGCATTGCCATCGGTGTACGGCTACTTCGTGCGGCGCTGCGCCGATCGCTCCACGGCCGAGGACCTCACCTCGGAGACGTTCCTCGCGGCAATGGACGCCGCACGGAAGGCCAGCCCGCCGACGATCACCGTGCCGTGGCTGATCGGCGTCGCCCGCCACAAGCTGGCCGACCACTACCGGCGGCGCAGCGACCGGTTCACCGTCCCGGTCGCCGAACTGCCCGAACCCGTCCCCGGCGACGAGTGGGATGCCGAACTCGACCGGATCGTCGCCGAGAGCGTGCTCGCGCGCCTGCCCGAGCACCACCGCACCGTGCTGGCGCTGCGGTACATGGACGACCGCTCGGTGCCGGAGTGCGCCGAGCTGATCGGCCGCACGGTGCACGCCACCGAGGCACTGCTGGTGCGGGCACGGCGCGCGTTCAGGAACGAATACCCGGAAGGAGGGGCGTGATGCTCGACGGACACGACCCGCTGACCGTGCTGCACGGCCGCGACCTCCCGGTCCACCCCGACCCCGACTTCGCCGCGCGCCTGCGCACGCGGCTGGAATCGGCTCTGTCCCTACCCGATCGAACAGGAGACGTCGACATGAGCGGAACCGACACCGCGCTGAAGGAACTGATCGCCCCGGACGACCCGACCGTCCCGCGGGCCGCGATGCTGCCCTACCTCGCCGTGGCCGATGCCCGCGCCGCCATCGACTGGTACGTCGACGCGTTGGGCGCCATCCTGATCGGCGAGCCGGTCACGATGGACGACGGCCGGATCGGTCACGCCGAACTGGCACTGTCCGGCGGGGTGTTCTACCTGGCCGACGAATACCCCGAATTCGGACTCAGAGCGCCTGCGCCACGGGGCGTCTCGGTGAGCCTGATGCTCGCGGTGCCCGACGCCGACGCAGCGGTGCGACGCGCCGGCGAGTGGGGCGCCACGGTGGAGCGCGAACCGTACGAGGCGCACGGCTCACGCACCGCGACCGTGGTCGACCCGTTCGGTCACCGCTGGATGCTCAGCGGACCGCTGACCGGTGCGGTCGTCCCGATCCAGCACGGCGACGTGGGCTTCGTGTCCGTGTGGACGCCGGACGCCGATCGCGCCGCCGCCTTCTACGCCCACGTCCTCGGATGGGCCGTCGACCCGGCCACCCACGAGGTCACGAACACCACCGGGCGGATCGGACTGTTCTCCGTGCCTGGCGCCCCGACGATGCTGTGCTGCTACGCCGTCGCCGATCTCGACGGCGCACGCCGGTCGATCGAGGACGCCGGCGGCCGGACCGGCCGGACCCTCGAGTTCGACTTCGGCACCGTGCTGGACGCGACGGACCCCTCCGGCGCGCCCTTCGCGGTGTTCCGTCCGACGCCGGGCACACCGCGTCCCGCACTCAACGGCGCTGGGCCGGGCGAGGTCTCGTACCTCACCTACCAGGTGCCGGATTCGGCGTCGTTCCGCGAGTTCTACGCGCGCACGCTGAACTGGTCGTTCCAGCCGGGCCGCGTCGACGACGGCTGGGAGATCGAGGGCACGCATCCGATGGCCGGCGTGGCGGGCGGCTTCGACCGCGGCGTCACGGTGCCGATGTGGACGGTCGACGACGTCGAGGCGGCGGTGGAACGCGTCCGTGCCGCGGGCGGCACCGTGGTCGAGGAACCGTCACGGCAGTCCTACGGCACGTCGGCGCTGTGCACCGACGACCAGGGGTCGCGCTTCTACCTCGGCGCGTTCTAGCGATTCGTGCACCCGCAACCGCGGTGAGCGCGGCTACCGGTGCACGAATCGCGCTAGGCGGGCAGCACGTCGGCGATCGGCGCGCCCTTGGCGATCTTGGCGCGGGCCTTCATCACCTTGCCGGGCATGCCGCCGCCGACGACGCCCACCACGGCGCCGTCACGCTCGTAGTAGGCCAGGAACTTGCGGCCGTCGTCCTCGACGACGTGGACCACGTCGTCGGCCTCGGGTTCGCCGAGGCACTGGATCTTGACGTCGAACTGGTCGCTCCAGAAGTACGGCACCACCACGACGTCGGGGGCGTCGCCGCCCAGCATCGCGGGCACGATCACGCGGGCCTGTTCGGCGACGTTGCTCCAATGCTCCACGCGCACCTGATGTCCCGAGGCGTCCTGCCAGGACGCGACGTCACCGATGGCCCAGACGTTGGGGGCCGAGGTGCGGCCGTGCACGTCGCAGACCACGCCGTTGTCGATCTCGACGCCGCTGCCCTCGAGCCAGTCGGTGGACGGCCGGGAGCCGATGCCCACGACCACGGCGTCGGCGTCGAGTTCGGTGCCGTCGTTCAGCTGCACCTTCTCGACGCGATCGGTGCCGGTGACGCCGGCGACCCCGATGCCGCACCGCACGTCGACGCCCTCGGCGCGGTGCAGGCGGGCCACCAGGTCGCCGATCTGGGTGCCGAGCACCGATGCCAGCGGCGCCGGCTGGGGCTCGACGATCGTCACCTCAGCGCCCAGCTTGCGCAGGCTCGCGGCCACCTCGCAGCCGATGAACCCCGCGCCGATGATCACCGCACGCGTGATGGATCCGGCGTGCGCGCGCAACGCCAGGCTCTCGTCGAGGGTGCGCAGGACGAAGATGCCCGTGAGGTCCGGCAGCGACGGGATGCGCTTGGGCGTCAGGCCGGTGGCGATGACGAGTTCCTCGTAGTCGACGACGTCGCCGCTCGCGAGCGTCACGGTCTGCGCGGCGGTGTCCAGGGCCGTCGCTCCTGAGCCGAGGCGCAGGGTGATGTCGTTCTCGGCGTAGAACTCGGCGGGCTTGAGCGTCACGTCGTCGGTCTCGGCGCGCAGCACCTCCTTGGACAGCGGCGGCCGGTCGTAGGGCAGGTGCTCCTCGTCGCTGACGAGCGTGATGGGGCCCGCGTACTCCGCGCGACGCAGTTGTTCCGCGGTCCGCGCCGCGGCCAGACCGCCGCCGACGATGACGATGCCTCCACTGTTACCCACGTGGGCTTTCTTACACGATCGGCCCTCACCGTCAAGCGGTACCCCGCGTCGGACCGCTCAGGATCGGGCCCGCTCGATGATGTTGGACAGCACCACGATGCTCTCGCTGCGTTCGATGTCGGCGCTGGCACGGATGCGTTCCAGCGCCTCCTCGAGGTGACGCATGTCGCGGGCCAGAACGTGCAGGATCGCGTCCGAGGTGCCGGTCACGGTGGCGGCGCTGACCACCTCGGGGATGTCGACCCAGGCGCGGCGCAGTTCGGCCGGCGCGATGGTGCCGTGGCAGTACACCTGCACGTAGGCCTCGGTCCCCCAGCCGATCGCGTTGCGGTCGACCACGGTGGTGAAGCCCCGGATGACGCCGCTGTCGAGCATCCGGTCGACGCGCCGTTTCACCGCGGGTGCGGACAGGTTCACCCGCTCGCCGATTTCGGCGAAGGTGGCGCGGGCGTGCTGCGTCAGGGCGGCCAGGATGGCCTCGTCGGTCTCGTCCAACCGGTCCATTCGGCACTTCTCCCGTCTCGGCGCAATGAATCACCGCAAGCATAGCTCTCGCGCAACGGAGTGCCCGTCGACGCGCAATGAGTGGTGATTGATTGCGTCGGCGCCGCACCATACCGTTCCTGACATGACGATCTCCGATGTCGCCGCATCTCCGGTGCGGACCCGCACCGCGCGCCTGCGCCACTACGCGATGACGGCGCCGGTCCACTTCGCCGTCGACTACGCGATCAACCCGTGGATGGACACCTCGACGCCGGTGGACGCCGCTCTGGCCGTACGCCAGTGGGACGTCCTGCGCCGGACCTACGAGTCGCTGGGACACACCGTCGACCTCGTCGAGCCGGTCGAGGGGCTGCCCGACATGGTCTACGCCGCGAACGGCGGCCTCATCGTCGGCGGTACGGCGGTCGTGGCCCGCTTCGCCTACCCGCAGCGCGCCGGCGAGGCCGACGCCTACGACGCGTGGATGGTCGACCGCGGCTACGCCCCCGTGCGGACGCGGCACGTCAACGAGGGGCAGGGCGACCTGCTGGTGGTCGGCTCGATGGTGTTGGCGGGTCACGGCTTTCGCACCGACCCGGCCGCGCACGACGAGGTCGCCGCCGCGGTCGGCATGCCCGTGATCGGCCTCGAACTGGTCGACCCGCGCTTCTACCACCTCGACACCGCGCTCGCGGTGCTCGACGACTCGACGATTGCCTACTACCCGCCCGCGTTCAGCGCGGAGGCGAGGCGCCACATCCGCACGGCGTTCCCCGACGCCATCGAGGTCGCGAGCGCCGACGCCTACGTGCTGGGCCTCAACGTGGTGTCCGACGGCCTGCACGTGGTGCTCCCCCGGGCCGCCACCGGGTTCGCCGAGCAACTGGCCGACGCCGGCTTCGAGCCGATCGGCGTCGACCTCTCCGAACTCTTCAAGGGCGGCGGATCCGTCAAGTGCTGCACGCTGGAGGTGTACCCGTGACCACTTTCGACACCGTCGCACCGTCGGGGCCCGGCCTCGAGCCCGGGCCCGCCACCGCGGCGCTCATCGCCCTCGACGACCGCCACGCCGCCCACAACTACTCGCCGCTGCCGGTGGTGGCCGAGTCCGCCGAGGGCGCGTGGATCACCGACGTGGAGGGCCGCCGCTACCTTGACTGCCTCGCCGCGTACTCCGCGGTCAACTTCGGCCACCGCAACCCGGAGGTGACCGCTGCCGCGCACGCGCAGCTCGACGCCGTCACGCTCGTCAGCCGGGCCTTCCACTCCGATCGGCTCGGACCGTTCTGCTCGGCGCTGGCCCGGCTGTGCGGCAAGGAGGTGGTGCTGCCGATGAACAGCGGCGCCGAAGCCGTCGAGAGCGCACTCAAGGTGGCCCGCAAGTGGGGCACCGACGTCAAGGGCGTACCCGCGGGGATGGGCAACATCGTCGTGGCCCGGAACAACTTTCACGGCCGCACGACCACCATCATCAGCTTCTCCGACGACGAGACCGCCCGCCGCGGCTTCGGCCCGTACACGCCGGGCTTCCGATCGGTGCCGTTCGGGGACGCCGACGCGCTCGCCGCCGCGATCGACGACCACACGGTCGCCGTACTCCTCGAACCCATCCAGGGCGAGGCGGGCATCGTCGTGCCGCCGGACGACTTCCTGCCGCGGGTGCGCGCACTGTGCACCGAGTTCCGCGTCCTGATGATCGCCGACGAGATCCAGTCCGGCCTGGCCCGCACCGGGCGTACCTTCGCGTGCGACCACTGGGGCGTGGTGCCCGACGTGTACCTGCTCGGCAAGGCCCTGGGCGGCGGCGTGGTGCCACTGTCGGCGGTGGTCGCCGATCGCGACGTACTGGGCGTCCTGCACCCCGGTGAGCACGGCTCGACGTTCGGCGGCAACCCGTTGGCGGCGGCGATCGGCAGCACGGTGGTCGCGATGCTCGAGCGTGGCGAATATCAGCTGCGCGCAACCGAACTCGGCGACCGCCTGCACCGCGGGCTGCGGGCACTGGTGGGTCACGGCGTCCTCGAGGTGCGCGGCCTGGGCCTGTGGGCGGGCGTCGACGTCGACCCGGCCATCGGCACCGGCAAGGAGGTCAGCCTGCGGCTCGCCGCCCACGGTGTCCTCGTCAAGGACACCCACGGTTCCACGCTGCGCTTCGCGCCCCCGATCGTGATCACCGAGCAGGAGGTCGACTGGGCGGTGAATCGATTCGCTGCCGTCTTGGCGGAATCGCGTTAGGTTTCACCTCTACCGCACCGACGGAACGCTTCACGGGAGGCACCATGCCAACACCGACGATCCCCATCAGGGAGCAGTTCCTGCGGCGGAGGCCGATCGTCGGCGCCGCGGTGGCCCACGGCGCGTCCGCGGGCCTGAAGCGCACGATCGGCACCTTCCAGCTGACGATGTTCGGCGTCGGCGCCACGGTCGGCACGGGCATCTTCTTCGTCCTGGCCGACGCGGTGCCCGAGGCGGGCCCGGCGACCGTGCTCTCGTTCCTGATCGCGGGCCTCGCAGCGGGCCTGGCCGCCATCTGCTACGCGGAGATGGCCTCGGCGGTACCGGTTTCGGGCTCCACCTACTCCTACGCGTACACGACGCTCGGCGAGTTCGTCGCGATGGGCGTCGCGGCCTGCCTCCTACTGGAGTACGGCGTGTCCACCGCGGCGGTCGCCGTCGGCTGGAGTTCGTACCTCAACGTGTTGCTGGACAACCTGTTTCACGTGCAGCTCCCGCAGGCCGTCATCGCCGCGCCGTGGGACGAGACACCCGGGATCGTCAACCTGCCCGCCATGGTGCTGGTGGGTCTGTGCGCGCTGCTGCTGATCCGCGGCGCCAGCGAATCGGCGGCGGTCAACACGGTGATGGTCATCATCAAGCTCGGCGTGCTGGCGATGTTCATCGCCGTGGCGGTCACGGCCTTCAACGCCGACAACTTCGCCAACTTCGCACCGTTCGGCGCCGCCGGGGTCAGCGCCGCGGCGGGCGTGATCTTCTTCTCCTACATCGGCCTCGATGCGGTCTCGACGGCGGGCGACGAGGTGAAGGACCCGCAGAAGACCATGCCGCGCGCCCTGATCGCCGCCCTGCTGACCGTTACCGCGTTCTACGTCCTGGTCTCGATCGCCGCACTGGGCGCGCAGAAGTGGGAGCTGTTCGAAGGGCAGGACGCCGGACTCGCCCTCATCCTCGACGCGGTGACCGGGGCGAACTACTTCGGCACGGTCCTCGCCGCGGGCGCCGTGATCTCCATCTTCTCGGTCACCCTGGTCACCCTCTACGGGCAGACCCGCATCCTGTTCGCGATGGGTCGCGACGGTCTCCTGCCGTCGATCTTCGCGAAGGTCAACCCGCGCACCATGACTCCGGTCAACAACACGATCATCGTGTCGGTGATCGTGGCCCTGCTCGCCGGTTTCGTCCCGCTGGACTACCTCATCGACATGGTCTCGATCGGCACGCTCACCGCGTTCATCGTGGTGTCGATCGGCGTGATCATCCTGCGGGTCCGCGAGCCCGATCTGCCACGCGGCTTCAAGGTTCCGGGTTACCCCGTCACCCCCGTCCTCTCCGTGCTGGCGTGCCTCTACATCCTGTACTTCCTGCACTGGTACACCTGGCTGGCGTTCGGCGCGTGGGTCGCGGTGGCCCTGGTCTTCTACGTGCTCTGGGGCAGACACCACAGCGCGCTCAACGACGGCGGTGACGGCACCATCGACAGCGCCGCCCCCGGCCTCGACGACGTCCAGATCATCACGCCGAAGGGCGACGAGCCGTGACCGTCGTCGTCGGCTACCTGGCCGGCAAGGGCGGCGTCTCGGCGCTGAACCTGGGCGTGGAGGCCGCGCGAACGTTGAACGCTTCGCTCGCGGTGGTGACGGTCGTGCCGAAGCCGTGGACCACGCCGTCACCGGCCCGCGTCGACGCCGAGTACGCGCAGTACGCCGACCGGCTGGCCGCGGACTCGGCGGCCCAGGCCCGAGAGTGCATCGAAGCACTAGACCCCATGCTCGACGTCGGCTTCCACAAGTACGCGCACCGCTCGGCGTCGGGCGGTCTGGTGGACGCCGTCCGCGAACTCGACGCCCAGGCACTGGTACTCGGCTCGGCCTCCGACGGCAGCCTGGGGCAGGTGGTGATCGGCTCGACGGCCGATCGGCTGCTGCACTCGTCGCCGGTCCCGTTGGCGATCAGCCCACGCGGCTACCGCGGGTCGAAGTCGCACGGGCTCACCCGGGTCACGTGCGCCTATCCGGGGACCCCGGAGTCCCGGCACGTCGTGGAACGCGTGGCCGCCTTCGCCGCGGAACTCGGCGTGCCGCTGCGGGTGGTCACGTTCGCGGTCCGCGGCCGCACGATGTATCCGCCCGCCGCGGGCTTCCACGCCGAGGATCTGCTGCTGGAGTCCTGGGCCGCGCAGGCCCGGGATGCGTTGGCGGAGTTGCGGACCAGCGGCGTCGTGGGTGCCGACGTCGACCTCCGGGTGGTCACCGGCAACGGCTGGGATCAGGCGCTCGACGCCGCCGAGTGGCTCGACGGCGAGGTGCTGGCGCTCGGCACGTCCCCGCAGGGGCCGATCGCCCGGGTGTTCCTCGGCTCGAAGGGCACCAAGATCGTCCGGCACAGTCCGGTGCCGGTGCTGGTGCTGCCCAGCTGACTAGTACTTCGCGGTCCCGCGGTCGATCGCGATCTGGGATCCGGAGATGGTCATCGAGCCGTCGCCGGCCAGCCACGACACGACGTCCGACACTTCTTCGGGCGTCATGAACTCCTGCAGGCCCTTCTTGCCGTCGTGGTTCTTCGGCTGGTAGGGCATCGGCGAGAAGCTGTGCAGGAACTGCGGGTACTTGGTGAAGACCTCCATCATGGCCTCCGGCTCCACCATCGGGGTGCCGATCGAGTACGGATGGATGGAGTTCACCCGGATCCCGTACTCCCCCACCTCGATTGCCAGCGCGTTGGTGATCGCGACGAGGCCGTGCTTGGACGCCGAGTAGTGGCCGTTGCCGGGGGTCGCCTTGGTGCCCGCCGACGAGCTGACGATGATGATCGAGCCGCCGTTGTCGGCCTCGATCATCGCGGGGACGGCCGCGCGGATGGTGCGCCACGTCCCGTTGAGGTTGACGTCGATGACGGCGTCCCACTGCTCCTCGGACATCTCGAACATCCGGCCCCAGCTGAGGATTCCGGCGTTGGCGACGACGATGTCCAGCCGGCCGAACTGCTCGATGCCGTCGGCGACCACCTTCTGCTGCGCAGCGAGGTCGCGGATGTCGACCTCCCGGGCGAGCACCTTGCGCCCTTCGGCCTCGACGAGGCTGACGGTCTCCGCGAGGTCCGCCGACGTGGCGTGCGGGTAGGTGACGGTGTCCGAGACGGGGGCGCAGACGTCGATCGCGATGATGTCGGCGCCCTCCCGCGCGAGGCGGACCGCGTGCGACCGTCCCTGCCCGCGTGCGGCGCCGGTGATGAATGCCACGCGTCCCTCGAGGGGTGCGCTTCCTGCCGCCATGGCCGGTCCTTTCGTCGTGCTCGCGATCAGGCTAGCAGCCGAACTGGAACGTGTTCTAGTATCGGCCGGCGCTACAGGTCGGCGATGATCTGTTCACGCTTCGCGCCGTACTCCGCCTCGGAGATCGCGCCGGTCGCGCGCAGCGTCTCGAGTTCCTGCAACCGCTGCGACGTCGACATCGACGGCGCGGCGTACGGGGTCGGCGACGGGGTGGGTTGCGGGGCCGGGGCCGCCATGTGCGCGGCGGGCGGCACCTGCTGGGCGGCGGCGCGGCGGACGACGTTCATGACCTGCTGGCGCACCGCGGGATTGGAGCGGATGTCGATCGTGCCGTCCATCGGCACGCCGTTCGACTTCAGGATGTTCATGATCTCCATCAGCGGACCCGCCTGGCCGGACAGGTCGTAGGTGCGGCCGTCCTCGGCGAGCGTGAACTGCGCCGGCAGCGTGCCGTTGACCAGAGCGCTTCTGTTCCAGTCGATCTGGTAGGAGTTGGTGGTGGGGTCGACGAGCAGGACGAGCTTGCGTCCGGTGATCAGCGGCAGCCGCGTCACCGAGGCGAGCACCGAGTCCTGCGTGTCGAACGGCGTCAGGCCGGGCCCCTCGACGTGCAGGTCGAGCTTCACCAGCGGCTGATCATTGATCCGGGTGTGGGTCTCGGCGATGCCCCTGATCTGTGCCAGCGCGAGCACGCCGCTGGACTCCAGCATCGTGGTCCTGGCCTCGGCCTTGGCGCCGTAGCTGGCCAGCGCGATCGCGACCAGCACGTCGAGCGCGGTGACGAGCAGACCCACCCAGAACATCCACTTCAGCAGGTCGGGTGATCCGAGCGCGAAGAACACCGCGAGGAAGATCGGGCCCACCAGTCCGCCGCACAGCAGGACCATCAGCTGCGCCTTCACGTATCGCCACACCATCGCCCCACGCTCCTCCATCGGTCCGGTCAGGGGAGATTATCGCCCGCGACCGGCTACCGATCTCAAGATCGGCCGGGTCTACACCGCGGCGACGTCAACGATCACGAACGTGAAGTTGTCGTCGGCGCCGTTGGCGCGCACGGTGTCGATGATGCGGGGACACCAGTCGTCGACGTCGTCGGACGCCACGGCGTCGCGGAGTTCGTCGTCGGTCATGAACCCGCTGACGCCGTCGGAGCACAGCAGGTACCGGGTGTCGCGCAGCGGCAGGTGCACCACGTGCGGTCGCACCGGGAGCAGCTGACCGAGTGACTGGGTGACGATGTTGGTGGGCCTGCCGTTGGTGTCGAACACCGAGTCGTCGACCGACAGCTGGATCGGCTGGCCGTCGACGATCGTGTAGATGCGGCTGTCCCCCACGTTGAACGCGACGACCGCATCGGAGAGGAAGCACAGGCCCGCGACCGTCGTGCCGAGGCCCTGTAGCTCGGTCTCCTCGCCGACGCCGCGCACCTGGTCGTTGACGTCCTGCAGCGCGTCCGAGACGTCCTCATCGGTGCGCCACTCGCGATGGTTCGCCGAGATGACGTTCAGCGCAACGCGGCTCGCGATGTCGCCGCCCGCGTGACCGCCCATGCCATCGGCGACGGCGCATACGAACGGCGGCGCGGGGGTGAAGTGCATGGTCACCAGCGACCCGTCGTGGGTCTGGGCCGACCAGCCGCCCACCAGGACCGCGTCCTCGTTGCGGCGGCGCCGCAACCCGACGTCGGAGAACGCCCGGACGGTGAATCGCGCTCGCACGCCGTCGACCTCAGCCGGTTCGCTCACGCCGTCCTCTCCACTGCGTTGGTGTGCGCGCAGCGTATCCCGTACCGGGTCCGGTCGACGCAAAAGCGGCGCCCACCCGAAGGTGAGCGCCGCTCGTGCGGTACTGGTCAGATCCGAATTTACTTGTGGATCTTGGTCACGCGGCCGGCGCCGACGGTACGGCCACCCTCGCGGATCGCGAAGCGCAGGCCCTCGTCCATGGCGACGGGCTGGATCAGCTTGACGGAGATGTCGGTGTTGTCACCGGGCATCACCATCTCGGTGCCCTCGGGGAGGGTCACCACGCCGGTCACGTCCGTCGTACGGAAGTAGAACTGCGGGCGGTAGTTGTTGAAGAACGGCGTGTGACGGCCACCCTCGTCCTTCGACAGGATGTAGACGCTGCCGTCGAACTCGGTGTGCGGCGTCGTGGTGCCGGGCTTCACGACGACCTGGCCGCGCTCGACGTCCTCGCGCTTGATGCCACGGACCAGCAGACCGACGTTGTCGCCGGCCTGACCCTGGTCGAGCAGCTTCCGGAACATCTCGACACCGGTGACGGTCGTCTTGGTGGTCGTCTGCTTGATGCCGACGATCTCGACTTCCTCGTTCACGTTGATCACGCCACGCTCGACGCGACCGGTGACGACGGTGCCACGGCCGGTGATCGTGAAGACGTCCTCGACGGGCATCAGGAACGGCTTGTCGGTCTCGCGCACCGGGTCCGGGATGGACTCGTCGACGGCCTCCATGAGCTTCTCGACGGACTCGACCCACTTCGGATCGCCCTCGAGGGCCTTGAGCGCCGACACCTGGATGACCGGGGCGTCCTCGTCGAACTCCTGGGCGGCCAGCAGTTCGCGGACCTCCATCTCGACGAGCTCGAGGAGCTCCTCGTCGTCGACCATGTCGGACTTGTTCAGCGCGACCAGGATGTAGGGCACGCCGACCTGGCGGGCCAGCAGCACGTGCTCGCGGGTCTGCGGCATCGGGCCGTCGGTGGCGGCGACCACCAGGATTGCGCCGTCCATCTGGGCGGCACCGGTGATCATGTTCTTGATGTAGTCCGCGTGGCCGGGTGCGTCGACGTGCGCGTAGTGGCGCTTGTCGGTCTGGTACTCCACGTGGGAGATGTTGATCGTGATACCACGCGCACGCTCTTCGGGCGCATTGTCGATCTGGTCGAATGCGCGCGACTCGTTCAAATCGGGGTACTTGTCGTGCAGCACCTTCGTGATTGCTGCCGTAAGCGTCGTCTTGCCGTGGTCAACGTGACCGATGGTCCCGATGTTGACGTGCGGCTTCGTCCGCTCGAACTTCGCCTTCGCCACTGTGGTGTCCTCCTGGACTTGTTGGTGCTTTTACTTAAGCAGGTGTGTTGATGTGTTCAGTTGTGTGGTCTGCGACGCTACCGGCTCGGTGCCGGCAGCTCCGCCGGGGCTACTGACCCGTCGCCTTCGCGATGATCTCCTTCGACACGTTCGCCGGAACTTCAGCGTACGAGGCGAACACCATGGAGTAGTTCGCCCGGCCCTGGGTCTTCGACCGGAGGTCGCCGACGTAGCCGAACATCTCGGACAGCGGCACCGTCGCCTTGACGACGCGCGCACCGCTGCGCTCCTCCATGGCCTGGATCTGACCACGGCGGGAGTTCAGGTCGCCGATCACTTCACCCATGTAATCCTCCGGGGTGGTGAC
The DNA here is from genome assembly GCF_056679845.1 of Mycobacterium sp. PTI7. Lineage (NCBI taxonomy): Bacteria > Bacillati > Actinomycetota > Actinomycetes > Mycobacteriales > Mycobacteriaceae > Mycobacterium > Mycobacterium sp. PTI7. The sequence continues at coordinate 89,565 of NZ_CM155252.1, read as the reverse complement.
CTCGACGGCCATGACCGGCTCCAGGATGACGGGCTGCGCCTGGGCGGCCGCCTTCTTGAGGACCTGCGAACCGGCGATCTTGAAGGCCATCTCCGAGGAGTCGACGTCGTGGTACGCGCCGTCGATCAGGGTCAGCTTCAGGTTGACCAGGGGGTACCCGGCCAGCACGCCGTACTGCATGGCGTCCTGCGCACCGGCATCCACCGACGGGATGTACTCGCGCGGGATGCGGCCACCGGTGACCTTGTTCTCGAACTCGTAGGTCGCGCCATCCTCGCCGGAGAACGGCTCGATGCTGACGAGGACCTTCGCGAACTGGCCGGAGCCACCCGTCTGCTTCTTGTGGGTGAACTCGACCTTCTCGACGGCGCGCTTGATGGTCTCCTTGTAGGCGACCTGCGGCTTGCCGACGTTGGCCTCGACCTTGAACTCGCGACGCATGCGGTCCACGAGGATGTCGAGGTGAAGCTCGCCCATGCCGCCGATGACGGTCTGGCCGGTCTCGTCGTCCTGGTGCACCTTGAACGTCGGGTCTTCTTCGGCGAGCTTCTGGATGGCCAGGGACAGCTTCTCCTGGTCGCTCTTCGTCTTGGGCTCGATGGCCACCTCGATCACCGGATCGGGGAAGGTCATCGACTCGAGCACGACCTGCTGCTGCGGATCGCTGAGGGTGTCACCGGTGGTGGTGTCCTTCAGACCGATCACGGCGTAGATGTGCCCGGCGGACGCGCGCTCGACCGGGTTCTCCTTGTTGGAGTGCATCTGGAACAGCTTGCCCAGACGCTCCTTCTTGCCCTTGGTCGCGTTGATGACCTGGCTGCCGGACTCCACCTGACCCGAGTACACGCGGACGTAGGTGAGCTTGCCGAAGAACGGGTGCGTCGCAACCTTGAACGCGAGGCCGGAGAACGGCTCGTCGGTATTCGGCTTGCGGACGACCTCGACGTCCTCCTTGCCGGGCGCATGCCCGACGGCGGCCGCGACGTCCAGCGGCGTGGGGAGGTAGTCGATGACGGCGTCGAGCATGGGCTGCACGCCCTTGTTCTTGAACGCGCTGCCACACAGCACCGGATACGCCTCGGAGCTGACCGTCAGCTTGCGGATGGCACCCTTGATCTCGTCGATCGTGAGTTCCTCGCCACCGAAGTACTTCTCCATGAGGGCGTCGTCGGTCTCGGCGACGGCCTCGAGCAGGCTGTTGCGGTACTCGTCGGCCTTCTCCTGGAGGTCGGCCGGGATCTCGATGGTCTCGTAGGTCTCACCGAGCTTGGTCTCGCCGCGCCACACCTTCGCGTTCATCTCGACCAGGTCGATGATGCCCTCGAAGTCGCCCTCGGAGCCGATCGGCAGCTGGATCGGGATGACGTTCGCGCCGAGGCGGTCCTTCATCGTCTGGATCGAGAAGTAGAAGTCGGCGCCGAGCTTGTCCATCTTGTTGACGAAGCAGATGCGCGGGACGTCGTACTTGTCGGCCTGACGCCAGACCTGCTCGGACTGGGGCTCGACGCCCTCCTTGCCGTCGAAGACGGCTACGGCGCCGTCGAGGACGCGCAGGGACCGCTCCACCTCGACGGTGAAGTCGACGTGTCCCGGGGTGTCGATGATGTTGATCTGGTTGCCATTCCAGAAGCAGGTGGTGGCAGCGGAGGTGATGGTGATGCCACGCTCCTGCTCCTGCTCCATCCAGTCCATCGTCGCTGCGCCGTCGTGAACCTCACCGATCTTGTAGCTGATACCGGTGTAGTAGAGGATTCGCTCGGTCGTCGTCGTCTTGCCGGCATCGATGTGCGCCATGATGCCGATGTTGCGGACCTTGGTGAGGTCGGTGAGCACGTCCTGTGCCACGGCTAAGTCCCACTCTTTCGCTTGCTCGTCGGGTGTTGCGGTGCGCTCGGCGTCGGCCGGGCGACTAGGTCACCAGCGGTAGTGCGCGAAGGCCCGGTTCGCTTCGGCCATCTTGTGGACGTCCTCGCGACGCTTGACGGCGGCACCCAGGCCATTGCTGGCATCCAGGAGTTCGTTCGCCAGGCGCTCGACCATCGTCTTCTCGCGGCGCTGCTTGGAGAAACCGACCAACCAGCGCAGGGCCAGGGTGGTCGAACGCTCGGGACGGACCTCGACGGGCACCTGGTAGGTGGCACCACCGACGCGACGGCTGCGGACCTCGAGGGCCGGCTTGACGTTGTCCATGGCGCGCTTGAGCGTCACCACGGGGTCGGTGCCGGTCTTCTCGCGAGCCTGTTCGAGCGCACCATAGACAATGCGTTCGGCCAGCGATTTCTTCCCGTCCAGCAGAACCTTGTTCACCAGCTGGGTGACGAGCTGCGATCCGTAGACCGGGTCGTTGACCAGCGGGCGCTTCGGTGCGGGGCCCTTGCGTGGCATTAGCTCTTCTCCTTCTTGGCGCCGTACTTGCTACGCGCCTGCTTGCGGGCCTTGACACCCTGCGTGTCGAGCGAGCCGCGGATGATCTTGTACCGCACGCCGGGGAGGTCCTTCACACGACCGCCACGCACCAGCACCATCGAGTGCTCCTGCAGGTTGTGACCCTCACCCGGGATGTAGGCGGTGACCTCGACCGCGCTGGTCAGCTTGACGCGCGCCACCTTGCGAAGTGCCGAGTTCGGCTTCTTCGGAGTGGTGGTGTACACGCGAGTGCACACACCGCGGCGCTGCGGGCTGCCCTTGAGGGCCGCGGTCTTGACCTTGGCGATCTTGTCGCGGCGGCCCTTGCGGACCAGCTGGTTGATGGTTGGCATGTACCGGCTTTCTGTGTTGCTCTGTCTGTCGCTGTGGTGTCGCTAAGTCGTCTGTACTGCGGTTTTCGCCCGCTCGCTTACCCCGCGACCGGGTGTGTCGCACGCGCCCGGACATCGGCCCTGCCGATGCATCGTGGACATGCGGATTGGCCCGGCTCGTTGGTGCACTTGCAGGTGTTCTCGATCAGCAAGCGCGCACGCCAGGCACGAAGGACCACGATACCTGCCCGCGGCTACACAGGTCAAAGCGCCATCGTCGCAGGTGGTGACGGGCGGGCTGCGGAGTCGGCGACATCACCGGGCCGATGGCCCGGGTTCGATGCCAGTATGACGCCGGATCGGCACCGTGCCGGGTGCAACGCGCCGGTGCCGGCGAGGGTCAGCGGCGTTCCATGCCCGCGGCCAGGCGCAGGACCATGTCGGTGAACACGGCGTCGGTGTCGATGTCGTCCATCACGCCCGTCATCTCCAGCAGCACGAAACCGTGCAGCGCAGACCAGAACTCGAGTGCAGAGTAGAACGCGTTCTCGCCGTCCAGACCGTAGGACCCGAGCACCGCGATGACGGGTCCGGCGGCGGCCCTGGTGGCCGCGGTGTACTCGGGGTCGTCGCCGCCGAGTGGCATCCGGGTGAAGGCCGAATACCGGCCGGGATGGTGGTGGGCGTAGCTGCGGTAGGCGCTGGCCATGCTGACCACGGCGTCGTCGCGGGTGCGCCCGTCGCCGACCGTGTTGAGCATGCCGATGATGTCGCCGATCACGCGCATCCGGACGGTTCTGCGCAGGTCGTCGAGGCTCTGGACGTGGTTGTAGAGCGACGGCCCCTTGGTGCCGAGCTGCGTCGCGAGCGCGTTGATCGTCAGCGAGTCCCAGCCCTCGCGATCCAGGAACGTCAGTGCCGCGTTGACGATGGCGTCGCGGCTCAGCTTGGTCGTGCGGGCCGGCGCCTTGGGTCGGCCACTCGCGGAGACCGCCTCCGGGCGAGCTGCCATGTGTGTCCCGTTTCCTTCGCTCGGCCGTGCTTTCCGCAGGTGCGTCGACGAATGACTCTAACCTCTCCCCTGCCGGGGGTCAGTTCATCCGGTCCTGGCTGAGCTGGGCCAGTCGTCCGGTGATCGAGCACAGGTCGGGCAGGATCGCCGGGTTCGCGGTCTGGATCGACCAGGTGACCACGTCGGCGCCCTTGGCCACGTAGACGCTGCAGGCGTTCTCGTCGGACGCGGTGAAGCCTTGATTGGCGCCGACGGTCACCTCGGTCAGGTCGCGTCCGACGCTGCGTTCGAGGTCGCGCTCGGTGTCCAGGTCGCTGCCGCGGTACCACCAGGTGGAGATGCCCATGCCGAGGCCGAACGTGCCGATCGCGGTGTTCTCCTGCCAGAAGCACCCGGCGTCGCTGTCGACGACGCGGGTGAACAGCGTCGCGCCGGCCGCCGCGGTGACGTCGCCGTCGGTGACGCCGTTGCAGTCCGCGGCGCTGTAGCCGGGCCCGGCGGGCATGGCCTCGGTCCGCTGAGCCGTCTCGGTCCCGCAGGCGCCCAGGGCCGCGCAGACGCTCAGCGCGGCGAGGAGTCGGATCACAGTTCGGCCGACAACGTCGCCGCCAGCAGGGTGGTCGCGGTGCCGCACGCGTCCTCGCCGGCGCCGGGCCGGAACTGCACCCACCAGCTCACGACGCCGGTCCCCGCGGCGGCGGTCGCCGAGCAGGCCGACGACCCGTCGACGGTGAACGCGGTGAATGCGGGGTGGCGCTCGACGTCGGCGTCGGTGATCCGGGCGCCGCGGTCGGTGGCCAGTGCCCGTTCGCGGTCGAGGGTGCCGCTCTCGAACCACGAGAAGACGACGTCGACGAGACCGTCCGGGCGGGCCAGCACGTACTGGCACACCGCGCCGCTGTAGGGCCGCACCAGACTCTCCGCGCCCAGCATCTCCTCGACGGTGTCGTCCGCCAGCAACCCGCAGCGGTCGTCGACGTAGCCGTAGTCGCGGTCGGGATCGGGTGCGCCCGAGGTGGCCCGCCGGGCCTCGCCGTCGACGGTCGGCGAGCACGCCGCGACGGCCAGCACGGTGGCGGACGCAAGGACGGCGATCCGTGCCGCGACGTCGGTCGTCCGGGTCGCCGCCTCCCCGCAGCCGGCGTTCGCCCGGACCCGCCAGTGCACGGCGCTCACGCTACCCAGGGCGAACGCGTCGGGCGGGGCGAACCGCGTTCCCCAATCGGCGAAGTGGTGCCACGACCCGCGCCTGGCAACGTAGGCTGCGGTGATTCCGGCGGACGGCGAGGGGTGCGACATGACGATCAGGACGCTGTGCGGGTCACTGGCGGTACTGCTCCCGGTGGCGCTGCTCGTCGGGGCGCCGACGGCCGCGGCGAAGAACGGCGACACCCACCTCACCGGTCAGGGCATCAACCAGACGCTCGACTGCAACGACTCCACGCTGTTCGTCATGGGCACCGGCAACTACATCACCGTCAAGGGATCCTGCTGGGGCATAGCGGTTCAGGGCTCGTCGAACGTGATCGTCGCCGAGAACGTCGTCAACGACATAACCGTCTACGGGTTCGATCAGACCGTCTACTACCGGACGGGTGCGCCCGCCGTGATCGACCGCGGACGCGAACTCGGCATGACCAACCGCATCGACCGCGTTCCCGCGTAGTCTGGCCTCGCGTCGCACCGACGCTGGCCATCCCGGTGGGCGTGCCGCCGATGACGAAGCGAGGGAACACATGCGAGCCCCATCCCGGATCTCGATTGCGGCGATCGGCATCGCCGCCCTGGCTCTCGCCGGGTGCGGTTCGAACAGCAGCGACACGAACTCCCCCTCCGCCACCGCGGGTTCGTCGGGCGCGCAGGTCGAGATCGGCAACACCATCAACTACGGGTCGTTCGGCACCGCGGCCGACATCGACTGCGCGGACGGCAAGTCGCTCAACGTCGGCGGGTCCAACAACACCCTGACCGTCAAGGGCACGTGCGCGAGCGTGAACATCGGCGGCGCCGACAACAAGGTGACCCTCGAGAGCGTCGGCGACAGCCTCAGCGTCGTCGGGCTGAACAACACCGTCACCTACCGCGACGGCGCCCCCAAGGTCAACGACACCGGGTCGGGCAACAAGATCTCGAAGGGCTAGCTTCGCCGCTGGTTTCCGCCGAGCCTGCTGTCAGATCGCGCCGGCGGCCGGAATGGCGATCCCACAGCAGTTTCGGCGCGCGGTCAGGCCGTCCCGCCGTGCCGGCCGGCACCGTCGGAGAATCGGCGCGCACCCGCCAGCGACTCCGACGACACCCGCGACAGGCTCGCGAACTCGGCGTCGATGGCGTCGGCCTCCGGCATCCCCCACTGCCCCATCATCGACAGCCGGTCGGCGCGCATGCAGAGTTGCGGCGACGTGGCCAGTTCCGCGGCGAGCGCCTCTGCGGCCCGACGCGCATCGCCGGTGGGCACCACCCTGTTCGCCAGGCCGATCGCCAGGGCCTCCTGCGCGTCGACGGCGCGGCCGGTGAGGATCAGGTCCATCGCGCGGCTGTGCCCGATCAGGCGGGGCAGTCGGACGGTGCCGCCGTCGATCAGCGGCACGCCCCAGCGGCGGCAGAACACGCCGAACACGGCGTCCTCCTCGACCACCCGCAGGTCGGCCCACACCGCGAGTTCCAGCCCGCCGGCGACGGCGTAGCCGCTGACGGCCGCGATGACCGGCTTCGACAGCACCATCCGCGTCGGCCCCATCGGCCCGGGTCCGGTGCGGTGCGCCGGGTTCATGTCGGGCGTGCCGAAGGCCTTGAGATCTGCTCCCGCGCAGAAGGTTCCGTTGTCGCCCCACAGCACGGCCACCGCCGCCGAGTCGTCGCGGTCGAACTCCTCGAAGGCGGCGAACAGCTCGGCGGCGGCCGGACCGTTCACGGCGTTGCGGGCGTCGGGCCGGTTCATGATCACCGTCGTCACCGCGCCGGTGCGCTCGACCCGCACGCCACCCCTGCCAGTCTGTTCGCTCACGTCGTCTCCATCAGTTGGGTGTCGTCTCGTCGGGCCACCAGTTCGGCGGCGAAGTCGTGATAGGCCGACCGCAGCGCGGCGCCCGGCCAGTCCTCGGGCAGCAGCTCGTCGGGCAGGACCGGGTCGGTGAGGATGTGGCGGACCATCGCCGCCGCGGTGGTGAAGCGGCCGGGAACCGCAGTGGCGCGGGCCATCTCGTCGAGCAGCCGGCTGCCGGTGCGCGCCCAGCCGGGGAGGTCCCAGAGCCGTCCGGCGAGGTCGGCCGGGTCGGCGTCGCGGGCGGCGAGCGCGCGCACCCGCGTGCGCAGCGGACCGTCCAGGTCGACGTCGAGGTTCGCGGGCCGCATCCACACGCCCTCGCGCAGCTCGCCGAACCTTTTCTGCTGCAGCGTGTTACGTAGTGCCGCACGGGCGCGGGCGTCGGTGCCGACGGCGGTGACCACGAGCGTCGTCCACTCGCCGTCCCATGGCCGCGTGCGCGGTTCCAGGGCGTCGTCCTGCCTGCGCTGCCGGGCGAGCAGCCGCTCGGACAGCCGGTAGCCGTCGGCGGACCGGACCAGGTCGCCCGCCCCGACCATCCGGGTCAGCGCCACCCGCAGCGTCGACTCGCGGATGTCGAAGTCGCTCGTCAGGGTGATCAGGTCGCTCGCCGAGGCCCACGCGGGGTGGGCGCCCAGCAGCACGCTCAGCACCACCGAGCGCGCCGTCATCCGCTGCGGGCGGGCGGGCACGGCTACACGTCCGAGGTCTGACGGCCCGCGTCGCCGTAGGGTTCGTCGCGGTTGCGCACCGCTTGCCGGAAGCCGTGTTCGCGTGCCTGCGCGACGAATTCGTGCCCCTCGGGCGTGTGCCGGGCGACGCCGTCGAACACCGTGCTCACCATCCGGCTGGTCGCGACGCCCTGCTGCGTCAGCGCGGTGTTGAGCGCGAGTTTGGCCATGATGAGCTGGTTGACGGGCATGGCGGCGATCCGGCCGACCAGTCGCTCGGTGCGCTCGTCGAGGTCGGCGGCGTCCGGCGCCTCCACCGCGAGTCCCCACTCGGCGGCCTGGGCCCCGGAGATGCAGTCACCGGTGAACAGCAGCCGTTTGGCACGCTGGTCGCCGAGGCGATGCGCCCACAGCCCGGCGGCGGGTACGCCCCACACCCGCATCGGCGGGTAGCCGATCTTCGCGTCGGCCGAGGTGATGACCTGGTCGGCGTGCAGCGCGATGTCGGTGCCGCCGGCCACGCAGTAGCCGTGGATCTTGACGACGGTCGGCTTGTCGCAGTGCATCAGGCTGGCGAAGCCGCGGACGAAGCGGCTCATCATCTGGTAGTCGATCATCGGGTCCCACGGCTGGTCGGGCAGGTGGTTGACGCCCTGCGTGCGGCCGGAGAGGACGGTGTCGCGGTAGGGGTTGCCGTTGCCCGCCGACGACGATCCCTCGGCGTAGGCCGACAGGTCGAACCCGGCGCAGAACCCCTCGCCGCGGCCGGAGATCAGGATGACGTGCACCCGCGGGTCGAGGTCGGCGCGTTCGACGAGCGCCGACAGCTCAAGCGGGGTGTCGGCGACGATCGCGTTGCCCTTCTCGGGCCGGTTGAACGTGATCCGCGCGACCCGGTCGGTGACCTCGTAGGTCATCGTCTTCAGGTCGTCGAAGTCCACGGGTCTGATCGCGTGCGTCATGGGGTGCCCACCATCCCCCGCGAGCGTGCGTGTCTGCGGGCGACACGCCGGTCAGAAACGGGAGTCCACGCACGCTCGCCGGCGGGCCTCACCCCTTGACCAACGCACGCTCGATGATCGGCGACAGGTCGAGCCCGGTCGGCAGCGTGCCGAACGCGCCGCCCCACTGCCCGCCGAGCCGGCTGGCCAGGAACGCCTCCGCGACCGCCGGGTGGCCGTGGCGCACCAGCAGCGATCCCTGCAGCGCCAGCGAGATGTCCTCGGCGATCTTGCGGCCGCGGTACTGGATGGTCTCCAGATCGTCGAGCTGCGGCCGCAGTGCCCCGACGTGCGCGTCGAGCCGCGGGTCGTGGCCGGCGGTCCGGCCCAGCTCGTCGAACAGCACCTCGATGCACTCCGGACGAGTTGCCATGGCGCGCAACGCATCCAGCGCGCTGACGTTGCCCGATCCCTCCCAGATGCCCATCAGCGGTGCCTCGCGGTACAGCCGCGGCATGCCGGACTCCTCGACGTAGCCGTTGCCGCCCAGGCACTCCATCGCCTCGGCTGCGTGCGGCGTCGCACGCTTGCACACCCAGTACTTCGCGGCGGCCAGCCCGATGCGCCGCAGCAGCGTCTCGCGCTCGTCGCCGCGCACCGCGTGGTCGGTGGCGCCGGCCATCCGCATCGCGAGCATGGTCGCCGCCTCCGCCTCGATGGCGAGATCGGCGAGCACGTTGCGCATCAGCGGCTGGTCGATCAGGTACGCGCCGAACGCCTTTCGGTGCTGCGCGTGATGGATGGCACGCGCGAGGCCGGTGCGCATGCTGGTGGCACTGCCGAGCGTGCAGTCCAGCCGGGTCAGGTTGACCATCTCGATGATGGTGGCGACGCCGCGGCCCTCCTCGCCGACGAGCCACGCCGTCGCGCCGTCGTACTCGACCTCGCTGGAGGCGTTGGCGTGGTTGCCGAGCTTGTCCTTGAGGCGCTGCAGGAACATCCGGTTCCGCGTGCCGTCCGGCAGCACCCGCGGCAGGAAGAAGCACGACAGCCCCCCAGAAGCCTGCGCCAGCACCAGGAACACGTCGCACATCGGCGCCGAGGTGAACCACTTGTGGCCGCGCAGCGAGTACGTCCCGTCGCCGTTGGGCATCGCCTCGGTGGTGCCGGCACGGACGTCGGAGCCGCCCTGCTTCTCGGTCATCGACATGCCCGCGGTGAGCCCCGCCTTGGTGGTGGGCACCTTCAGCTCCGGGTCGTACACGCGGCTGGTGAGCAGCGGCTCGTACTGGGCGGCCAACTCGGGGTTGGCGCGCAGCGCGGGCACGACGGCGTAGGTCATCGAGATCGGGCAGACGTGGCCCGGCTCGGGCGTCCACACCGAGGTCTTCGCGGCGCGAACCACGTGGGCGCCCGGACGGTCGTCGGCCCAGGGCGCCGCGTGCAGGCCGTGGCCCACCGCGACGGTCATCAGTTCGTGGTACGCCGGGTCGTACTCGACCTCGTCGACGCGATGGCCGTAGCGGTCGTGGGTGCGCAGCACGGGGCGGTTGCGATCGGCCAACTCGCCCCAGCGCTGCGCCCGGCGGCTGCCGGCCAGCGCGCCGAGTTCGGTGACCTCGTCGAGCCCCCACTCGCCGCCCTCGCGGATCAGCGCTTCGGTGAGGACGACGGACGTGGCGGGGTTGTAGTCCTCCAGCAGGGGGACCTGATTGGTGACGACGTGGGTATCGGCCATGGGCCCACTGTTACATTTTCTCGACAACCGCACAAGATGCGTAATACCGGTCGTCCGGCGTCATACTGGCGCCGTGCACGCCAACACCGCCGTCAGCGCCGCGTCGATGGACCTCGAGCACGAGGCGGTCCCGCCGGACCAGTCGCTCGCGGGCGCACCGACGACCGCGGCGACCACGCTGACCGAGATCGGTGGCGTCGAGGTCGGCGTGTGGGAGATGACGCCCGGCACGATGAGCGACGTCGAGGCCGAGGAGGTCTTCGTCGTGCTGTCCGGGTCAGCGACCGTGGCGTTCGACGACGACACTCCCGGCCTTCGGCTGCGCGCCGGCGACGTCGTCCGGCTCGCGGCGGGCGCCCGCACCGTCTGGACCGTCACCGAGACGCTCCGCAAGGTCTATCTCACCGGCGCGTGACCGGCGGCTGCGCCAGGCGTCGAACCGATTGATCGCGACCATCACCACCGCGGCGAACGCCCACCCCAGCAGGATGTCGATCACGTAGTGCTCGGCGGTGTACACCAGCGTGAACGCCATGATCAGCACGTAGGCGACGAGCAGCGGGCGCCACGCCGAGTTGATCCGGTGCCACAGGAACGCGGCGATCGCGGCGGACATCCCGGCGTGCAGCGAGGGAATGGCGGCGACCAGGTTGACGCTGGCCTGCCCCTGGTCGATCAGCGCGCCGGCAGAGTGCAGGTTGAGGTTGCCCCAGCCGCGCGTGACGATCCGCTCGATCCAGCCGTTCGCGCCGTCCTGCGTGGTCTGCATGCCGCCGAGGATGCCGCCGTCCGGCACGCCCCGCGCCGACCGGAACATGCAGCGCGGTCCGGACGGGCCGCCTTCGACGTCGCCGGCGGTGCACCGCGCGGCGGCCCACGGCGGCGCGGCGGGCACCAGCGCGTAGACGACGAGCGCCGCGAACGACAGCCCGACGAACAGCTTGACGAACGCCTTCCACTCCTCGCGATTGCGCAGCCACAGCACCGCGGCGACCACGTACGGGAGGATGAAGAACGACATGTAGACGGTGCTGATCACCACTTCCCACCACGGCGCCTGCGGCATCTTGAGCTGCTCCTGCAGCCACACCGTCGGCATGGTCCCGGCGAACAGCCAACGGTCGAGGTCGGCCTGCCAGTGCCACAGCGTCGGCCTGCCGATCAGCGTCGCCGCGCCGCGGCTCAGGTCGTACGCGATCAGCACCAGCGCGAAGGGCAGCCAGTCCCGGATCACGTAGAGCATCCGCCGGCCCCGGCCGATGCTGGCGACGACCAGTCCGGTGGCGATGTAGACCAGCAGCAGTTCGCGGTTGAACGCGAAGCCCTCGGTCGCGGTGCGGTAGACGATCACGAACGCCCAGACCCCGACGGCGATCCAGCGGACGATCCGCAGGCGACGGTCGCGGACGGTCACGCGGTCCTCGGCGGTGGTCCGCGTGATCGTCGGGTCTTCGGCAATCGCGGACACTTGAACCTCTCGGGACGGGAACGTCGACGGCGAGTCGCCTCCGCACGGGACCGCGGGCTCGACGCCGACTATCGCCGTTCCCGCGATGAGCCTAGTTAACCGTCCGTCCGACTGCGCGTCGCACGCCGTTCACTCCCTGAGAGTGTCTTCAGCGGACGTGTTCGCGCAGGAAGGCGATGTCGTCCTTGCGTCCCTCGTCAGAGGTCTCGCAGATCACCGGCGCGTCGGCGGCCGTGACCACGGCCACCAAGAGATCGGGATCGATTTGACCGGTGCCGAAATTGGCGTGCCGGTCGGCGCCCGAACCCGCCGCGTCGCGCGAGTCGTTGCAGTGCACCAGATCGATGCGGCCGGTGATCGTCTTGATCCGCTCGACCGCGTCGACCAGTGCCTCGCCCGCGGCCCAGGCGTGGCAGGTGTCCAGGCAGAAGCCGATGCCCATGTCGCCGATGCGGTCCCACAGCCGCGCGATCGTGTCGAAGTGCCGCGCCATCGCGTGGTCGCCGCCCGCGGTGTTCTCGAGGTACACCGGGACGTCGGTGTTGAGGTAGTCGAGAGCCTTGACCCAGCGCTCGAAGCCCGCCTCCATGTCCTTGTCGTCGGCGTGCCCGCCGTGCACGATCACCGCCGTCGCCCCGATCTCGGCGGCCGCGTCGCAGGTGTCCTGCAGGATCTTGCGCGACGGGATCCGGACGCGATTGTTCGCCGACGCGACGTTGATCAGGTACGGCGCGTGCACGTACAGCGGGACGGCCGACGCCTTGAGCGCGTCGGCGTCCTCGCGGGGCTTCGGTTTCTTCCAGCTCTGCGGATCTCCGAGGAAGAACTGGACGACGTCGGCGTTCTCGGCCGACGCCGCCGACAGCGGGTCGTCACCGTGCACGTGGGAGCCAATCAACACGCGCCCAGTGTAGGTCGCCCCTCCGACGCGCCGCGCTAAGTCATCAGCTGTTGACACGACCACGACGCTGCCCTAGCGTCCTAAGTCATCACTTGTTGACATGGTCCACCGCAGGAGGAACCGACCGTGATCCGATCCACCGGCCTTCTGCACCGCATCGGAACGTCGGCGATCGGGGCACCGCGGCGCATCCTGGTGGTCGCCGCGCTGATCGCCGTCGCTGCCGGGATCTTCGGGATCCCCGTCGCGGGGACACTGTGCGCCTGCGGCTTCGAGGACCCCGGCTCCGAGTCGGCACGCGCCTCACGCGTGCTGGTCGACCGCTTCGGCCAGGGCAGCGCCCAGTTGCTCTTCGTCGTCACCGCCCCCGACGGGATTCGCGGCGCCGCGGGAGTCGCCACCCGCATCGTCGACGAACTCGAGTCCTCGTCACACGTCGCCACGGTCACGTCGGCCTGGACCGCACCGCCGCTCGCCTCCGCCGGACTCGTCAGCACCGACGGCCGCTCCGGGCTGATCGTCGCCGGCATCACCGGTGGCGAGAGCGAATCACCCAAGTACGCCGAGGAACTGGCCGACCGGCTGGCCGTGGACCGCGACGGCGTGACGGTTCGCGCGGGCGGGTCGGCGATGGTGAGCGCTCAAATCACCTCGCAGTCGCAGCCCGACCTGCTCGTCATGGAGTCGCTGGCGATCCCGCTGTCGTTCCTCGTGCTGGTGCTGGTGTTCGGCGGGCTGCTGACGGCGGCGGTGCCGGTCGCCGTCGGTGCCATCGCGGTGATCGGCGCACTCGCCGTCCTGCGCGCGGTCACCTTCGTCACCGACGTGTCGATCTTCGCGCTGAACCTCAGCGCCGCATTGGGTTTGGCGTTGGCCATCGACTACACGCTGCTGATGATCAGCCGCTACCGCGACGAGCTGGCCGACGGCGCCACCCGCGACGAGGCGCTGCTGCGCATGATGACGACCGCGGGTCGCACCGTCGTCTTCTCGGCCACCATCGTCGCGCTGTCGATGGCGATGATGGTGATCTTCCCGATGCACTTCCTCAAGTCGTTCGCGTACGCCGGGGTCGCCACCGTGGCGTTCGCCGCCGTCGCCGCCCTGATCGTCACCCCCGCGGCGCTCGTCCTCATCGGCGATCGCCTGGGCGCCTGCGACCTTCGCCGACTGTTCGGTGATGGCCGCTCGCCACGGCGGCCGATCGAGCAGACCTTCCTCTACCGCTGGACGACGATCGTCACGCGGCGTTCGATCCCGATCGGCCTCGCGGTGGTCGCCCTGATGCTGCTCCTCGGCGCACCGTTCCTCGGCGTGCGGTGGGGGTTCCCCGACGATCGCGTGCTGCCCGACACCTCGTCGGCCCATCAGGTCGGCGATCGGTTGCGCGACGATTTCGTCAACGACTCGGCCACCGCCGTCACGATCATCGTCCCCCACGCCGCGGGCGTCGCACCCGCCGAGTTCGACCGGTACACGGGGGATCTCGCCCGGGTACCCGACGTCGCCGACGTCTCCCCGCCCACCATCGTCGACGGCAGCGCGCTGCTCACCGTCGCCGGCACCGCGCCACTGTTGTCCGACCGCTCCCAGGCCCAGCTGGACGCCATCCACGGGATCGACGGCCCCGCGGGCCGACAGGTGCTCCTCACCGGCACCGCCCAGGTCAACGCCGACAGCGTCGACGCCATCACGTCCCGGCTGCCGATCGTGCTCGGACTCATCGGGGTCGTCATGTTCGTCCTGCTGTTCCTGCTGACCGGCAGCCTCGTCATACCGCTGAAGGCGTTGCTGCTCAACACCTTGTCTTTGACGGCGGCGTTCGGTGCGATGGTGTGGATCTTCCAGGACGGCCACCTCGGCGGCCTCGGCACGACCGCCACCGGCACGCTCGTCGCCAACATCCCGGTGCTGCTGTTCTGCATCGCCTTCGGGTTGTCGATGGACTACGAGGTGTTCCTGGTGTCCCGGATCCGCGAGTACTGGCTCGCGTCGCCGTCGATCGGACCGCCGCACGCCCGCAGCGACGAGGCGGTCGCGCTCGGCATCGCCCGCACCGGCCGCGTGGTCACCGCCGCCGCGGTCATCATGTCGATCTCGTTCGCGGCGCTGATCGCCGCCGAGGTGTCGTTCATGCGGATGTTCGGCCTCGGCCTGACGCTCGCGGTGCTGGCCGACGCGACGCTGATCCGGATGGCCCTGATGCCGGCCTTCATGCATCTGATGGGCGAGTGGAACTGGTGGGCACCGCGGCCGATGGCCCTGCTGCACCGCCGGTTCGGGCTCGACCACGGCGACGGGCCATCCCGGCCCCGCCCCCACGAGGTTCACGACGACGTGACGTCCGCATCCCCGATGAAGGAGTGAACGATGACCGTAATCGCTGGTGTCAGAGGAGAACTGCCACCCAACCGCTACACGCAGGACGAGGTGACCGACGCCCTGCTGGCCATGCCCGGCTACGGCGACCACGCCGACGCCATCCGCAAGCTGCACCGCAGCGCGAAGGTCGACAGCCGCCACATGGTGCTGCCGCTGGCGGACTACGCCACACTGACCGACTTCGGTAGCGCCAACGACGTGTTCATCGAGCACGCCGTACGGCTGGGCTGTGCGGCGGTGCTGGGCGCGCTGGAAGACGCGGGGCTCGAGCCCGCCGACGTCGACGTCATCTACACGACCACGGTGACCGGCCTGGCCGTGCCGACGCTCGACGCCCGGATCGCCGGTCTGATCGGGCTGCGGCCCGACGTGAAGCGGGTGCCGATGTTCGGTCTCGGCTGCGTGGCCGGCGCGGCGGGCATCGCGCGGCTGCACGACCACCTGCGGGGCGCACCGGACGACGTCGCGGTGCTGCTGGCCGTCGAATTGTGTTCGCTCGTCCCGAAGACCGACCCGTCCATGGCGACCGTGGTGGGCTCCAGCCTGTTCGGCGACGGGGCCGCGGCGGTAGTGGCCGTCGGCGACCGCCGCGCCGAGGCAATCGGTGCGTCCGGGCCCGAGGTGCTCGACTCGCGCAGCCGCCTCTACCCCGATTCGCAGCGCACGATGGGCTGGGACGTCGACGCGAGCGGCTTCCGCCTGGTGCTCTCCCCCGACGTGCCGAAGGTCGTCGAGCGCTACCTCGGCGACGACGTCACCGGCTTCCTCGCCGCACACGACCTCACCGTGCCCGACGTCGGCGCGTGGGTGAGCCATCCCGGCGGCCCCAAGGTGATCGAGGCCATCACCGCGACTCTCGGCCTCCCCGACGACGCGCTCGAACTGACGTGGCGCTCGCTGGCCGAGGTCGGCAACCTGTCGTCGGCGTCGGTGCTGCACGTGCTGCGCGACACGATGGCCAAGCGCCCACCCGCGGGCAGCCCCGGCCTGATGATGGCGATGGGCCCGGGGTTCTGCTCCGAACTCGTCCTGCTGCGGTGGCGCTGACCGATGGCCTGGTATCTCGCACTGATCGCCGTCACCGCCGTCGAGCGCGTCGCCGAACTCGTCGTCTCGCAACGCAACCTGGCGTGGACGACGGCCCGCGGCGGCACCGAGGTGGGCCTGCGCCACTATCCCGCGATGGTCGTCCTACACGTCGGACTGCTCGTCGGGTGCGTGCTCGAACCGCTGCTGCTCGACCGTCCGTTCCTGCCCGCGCTCGGCTGGCCGATGCTGGCCGTCGTCGTCGCCGCGCAGGTCCTGAGGTGGTGGTGCATCACGACGCTGGGCCCGCAGTGGAACACCCGCGTGGTCGTGGTGCCGGGCGCGCCGCGCGTCACCGGCGGGCCGTACCGGTGGATCCCGCACCCCAACTACGTCGCAGTCGTCGTCGAGGGCGTCGCACTGCCGCTGGTGCATTCGGCGTGGCTGACGGCGGTCGCGTTCACGGTGCTCAACGCGCTGCTGCTCCGCACGCGGATCCGGGTGGAGAACGAGGCGCTGGCGAGCCTGGTCGGCGGGCCGGCGCGGTGATCGACCTGCTGGTCGTCGGTGGTGGGCCGGCCGGGCTCGCCACGGCCCTGTACGCGGCGCGGGCCGGCCTCGAGGTGGTCGTCGTCGAGAAGCGGCCGGGCGCGCTCGACAAGGCCTGCGGCGAGGGCATGATGCCGCACACCATCGCCCACCTCGACCGGCTCGGCGTCGCCGTCGAGGGCCGGCCGCTGCGAGGGATCAGCTACGTGTCCGGCTCCCATCGGGTGAACGCCCGGTTCCGCGCCGGCGTCGGCCGCGGCGTCCGACGGACGGTGCTGCACGCCGCGATGTCGGACGCCGCACGCGAGGCGGGCGTGAAGTTCGTGCTCGGCGACGTCGGTGACGTGGAGCAGGACGCCGATTCCGTTCGCGCGGGCCAGTTCCGGGCGCGTTACCTCGCGGCCGCCGACGGCCTGCACTCACCGATCCGTCGCCGGTTGGGGCTGGACCTGCCGCCGACGGGCCCGCGGCGGTGGGGCATCCGCAGACACGTCCAAATCGCGCCGTGGACCGACTCGGTGGAGGTGCACTGGTCGGCCGGCGCCGAGGCCTACGTGACACCGGTCGCGCCGGACTGCGTCGGGGTGGCCATCCTGTCCGCGAGCCGCGGCGGCTTCGATCAGCACTTCGCGGCGTTCGACGAGCTGCGGCAGCGGGTCGACGGGCGGGAGCACGGCCCAGACCGCGCGGCGGGCCCGCTGCGGCAGGGTGCGCGGTCGCGGGCGGCGGGCCGGGTGCTGCTGGTCGGCGACGCCGCGGGCTACATCGACGCGCTGACCGGCGAGGGCATGGGGCTGGCGTTCAGCGCGGCGGAGGCGTTGGTGGAGTGCGTCGTTCGCAATCGGCCCGAGGACTACGACCGGCAGTGGCGGCGGCTCACCCGCCGCTACCGGATGCTCACCGCGGGCCTGGTGGCGGCGACCGCGCACCCGCCGGTGCGCTCGCGCCTGGTCCCCGCCGCGGCCGCGCTCCCCCGCGTCTTCTCCGCCGCGGTCAACCAGCTCGCCTACTGACCGACCGCGAGTCACCCTCCCTTCCCATGGGTCACCCTCTCCCCGCGAGCAGACGTGAACTCCCCTCATTTGTGGCTAACCAGGGGACTTCACGTCTGCTCGCCAGAGGTTGTGGCGAACCGACGTTCCCTCAACAGGTTGCCGATCCGGCTCGCCAAGTCCCAAGGATGGACGCGAACGTCGTCGAGGACGATTGGCACGACCACGTATCCGCGGTCCTTCAACCGCTCGACCTTGATCCGATCGCGCTTCCATCGCTCCGGGTTCGCGTGCCACTCCATCGAGTCGTACTCGGCGACGAGCTTCGCGTCCTCCCATGCAAAGTCGGATCGCCAGAGATCCCCGCAGTGGTCCACGATCTCGAATTGCAGCTCGGGTAGCGGCAACCCGTGGTCGATGAACACCAGTCGCGCTTCGCTCTCCATCGGGGATTCGCTGCGACCGTCCGCGTATGGCAACAGGTCTCGCACCGCGACGATGCCACGGCGCCCCTTCTGCTCGGCGACGGCCGCCTCGAGTTCGATCTTCGGCACTCCCACCCGCAGTGCGGCGTCGAGTGTCGCCAACGCCCTCGGACGGCGCAGCACCCTCGCCACTTCCACTGCCGTCCATGCGGGAGCGGTCACCAGCCGCCGGCCCACCCGTCGCAGCGGCGCGCCCGCCCGTTGATGCACCATCACACCGAGGCTCGGGCGCATTCGGATGCCTGGGTCGAGGACGTGAAGTCGTCGGTCTCGTTCGGTGTCGAAGCCGTAGAGGTTGGCGGCGGTGCCGAGACACGGCACCAAGTCGTGGCCTGTCGCAAGGGTTAGGGCGGTCAACATGCCCTCGACGTCCGGCTCGGCCAGCGCATATACGCCGCGGCACACGCGCTGGATCAGTCCCGTCCGAACGTGCGTGTCGATTGACTTGCGCGACATCACCGTCAGCAGTTGATCGGTCGTCACGGAGCCGCCGGCACGCTCGACCAGGTCGTGGATGAACATGCCACCGAGACTGCCGTGCCGGCCGCCGCGCCGACAGACCCCGCGGCGGCACCTGTGGATAACCCGCCTCACCCCCTCCGCGAGCAGACGTGAACTCCCCTGATCAGGTCGGAATGAGGGGAGTTCACGTCTGCTCGCGGGAAGGAGGTGACACCACACAAGACGTGAGCCCGCGCGAAAACCCAAACCCACACAAACGAGAAGGGCCCCCGCCAGGAGGCGGGGGCCCAACTCGTTCTGAGTGACTACCGGTAGTCGCTGAATCCGTAATCGTCCAGCGGCACGGCCTGGCCGGAGCTCTGGCCGAAGTCCGGGCTGTAGTACTGATCCTCGTAGGACGGGATCGTGTACGCCGCAGCGCGGGCTTCCTCGGTGGGCTGCACCTGGATGTCGCGGTAGCGGTTGATACCGGTACCGGCCGGGATCAGCTTGCCGATGATCACGTTCTCCTTCAGACCCAGCAGCTTGTCGCTGCGGCAGTTGATCGCCGCATCGGTCAAGACACGCGTGGTCTCCTGGAACGACGCCGCCGACAGCCACGAGTCGGTCGCGAGCGACGCCTTCGTGATGCCCATCAGCACCGGACGGCCGGCGGCGGGTTCGCCACCCTCCGCGACGACGCGACGGTTGGCGGACTCGAACTCGGCGCGCTCGGTCAGCGAGCCGGGCAGGAACTCCGTCGAACCCGAATCGATGATCGTGACGCGACGCAGCATCTGCCGAACGATGACCTCGATGTGCTTGTCGTGGATCGACACACCCTGGGCACGGTAGACGTCCTGCACCTCGTTGACGAGGTGCTGCTGAACGCTCCGCTGACCCTGCACGCGCAGAACCTCGTGCGGGTTGGCCGAACCCTCCATGAGCTGCTGGCCGACCTCGACGTGATCGTTGTCGGAGAGCAGACGCTCCTCGCCGTCGTCGTGCTTGAACGACTTCAGGCGCTGGCGACGAGAGATCTTGTCGTAGACCACTTCTTCGCTGCCGTCGTCCGGCACGATCGTGATCTTGTAGAACTTCTCGCTCTCCTCCAGGCGGACCCGTCCGGAGAGATCCGCGATCGGCGCAGTGTTGCGCGGCACGCGGGCCTCGAACAGTTCCTGGACGCGGGGCAGACCACCGACGATGTCGGCACCACCCGTGACGCCACCCTGGTGGAAGGTACGCATCGTCAGCTGCGTGCCGGGCTCACCGATGGACTGTGCGGCGACGATGCCGACGGCCTCGCCGATGTCGACCAGCTTGCCGGTCGCCATCGAACGTCCGTAGCACATCGCGCACACGCCACTGGGGCTTGCACACGTCAGCACCGAGCGCACCCGCACCTGCGAGATGCCGGCTTCGAGCAGTGCGTCGATCGCCGGATCGCCCAGGTCGTGTCCACGTGCGACGACGACGGTGCCGTTCGCGTCGACCGCGTCGCTGGCCAGCGTGCGGGCGAACGCGGCGGTCTCCACGTGCGGATCCCGAATGAGGGCGCCGGTGGTGGCGTCCACCTCGGCGAGCGTGACGGCGATGCCGCGCTCGGTGTCGCAGTCGTCCTCGCGGACGATGACGTCCTGGCTGACGTCCACCAGACGACGGGTCAGGTAACCCGAGTCCGCCGTACGAAGCGCCGTGTCCGCCAGACCCTTACGGGCACCGTGCGTGTTGATGAAGTACTCCAGAACCGTCAGGCCCTCGCGGAACGAGGACTTGATGGGGCGCGGGATGAACTCACCCTTGGGGTTGGTGACCAGACCCTTCATGCCCGCGAGCGTGCGGGTCTGGGTCAGGTTGCCCGTGGCGCCGGACTTCACGATCGTGATGATCGGGTTGTCCTCGGGGTAGTACTCCTCCAGGGCCTTGCCGACCTCTTCGGTGGCCCGCTGCCAGATCTTGACCAGTTCGCCGTTGCGCTCGTCCTTGTTCAGACCGCCGCGCTGGTACTGCTTCTCGATCCGTTCGGCTTCCTGCTCGTGCCGCTCGAGGATGTTCTCCTTCTCCGGCGGCACCAACACGTCGGCCATCGACACGGTCACACCCGAACGCGTGGCCCAGTGGAACCCGGCGTCCTTCAGCTTGTCGACGGTCTGCGCGACCACGATCATCGGGTAGCGCTCGGCCAGATCGTTGATGATCCGGGCCTGGACCTTCTTGTGCATCTGCTCGTCGACGAACGCGTACCCGCGGGGCAGCAGCTCGTTGAACAGCACGCGGCCGAGGGTCGTGTGAGCGGTCCACGCGTCGCCGTACTTCCAGCCCGCGTCGCCGAACAGCTCGGCTTCGCGATCGGCCGGCGGGCGCAGGTGGGTCAGACGCACCTTGATCTTGGCGCGCACGGACAGCGTGCGCAGATCGACGGCCATCTGGGCCTCGGCGGCCGAGCTGTACACACCCGTCTCCGGCTGATCCTTGGCGGCGGGGACGTATTCGCCCAGCTCGCCGGGGATCTCGGCGGTCAGGAAGTACAGACCGGTCACCATGTCCAGACGCGGCATGGCGAGCGGCTTGCCCGATGCCGGCGACAGGATGTTGTTCGAGGACAGCATCAGGATGCGGGCCTCGGCCTGCGCCTCCGCGGACAGCGGAAGGTGCACGGCCATCTGGTCACCGTCGAAGTCGGCGTTGAACGCCTCACAGACGAGCGGGTGCAGCTGGATGGCCTTGCCCTCCACCAGCTGCGGCTCGAAGGCCTGGATGCCCAGACGGTGCAGCGTGGGTGCGCGGTTCAGCAGCACGGGGTGCTCGGCGATGACCTCTTCGAGGACGTCCCACACCTGCGGACGCTGACGCTCGACCATGCGCTTGGCGCTCTTGATGTTCTGCGCGTGGTTCAGGTCGACCAGGCGCTTCATCACGAACGGCTTGAACAGCTCGAGTGCCATCAGCTTCGGCAGACCGCACTGGTGCAGCTTGAGCTGCGGGCCGACGACGATGACCGAACGGCCCGAGTAGTCGACGCGCTTGCCGAGCAGGTTCTGACGGAAGCGACCCTGCTTGCCCTTGAGCAGATCGGACAGCGACTTGAGCGGACGGTTGCCCGGTCCGGTGACCGGACGGCCGCGGCGGCCGTTGTCGAACAGTGCGTCGACCGACTCCTGAAGCATGCGCTTCTCGTTGTTGACGATGATCTCGGGCGCGCCGAGGTCGATCAGTCGCTTGAGCCGGTTGTTGCGGTTGATGACGCGGCGGTACAGGTCGTTGAGGTCGGAGGTCGCGAAGCGGCCACCGTCCAGCTGGACCATCGGGCGCAGCTCCGGCGGGATCACCGGGACGGCGTCGAGCACCATGCCCATCGGGGAGTTGCGGTTCATCTGGAACGCCGCGACCACCTTCAGACGCTTGAGGGCGCGAAGCTTCTTCTGGCCCTTGCCGTTCTTGATGGTGTCGCGCAGGCTCTCGGCCTCGGCGTCGATGTCGAAGTTCTCGATGAGCTTCTTGATCGACTCCGCGCCCATGGCACCGGTGAAGTACTCGCCGTAGCGGTCCTGCAGCTCGCGGTAGAGCACCTCGTCGACGATGAGCTGCTTGACGGCCAGCTTGGTGAACGTCGTCCAGATCTCGTCGAGCCGGTCCAGCTCGCGCTGGGTGCGGTCACGCAGCTGGCGCATCTCGCGTTCGCCGCTGTCACGGACCTTGCGGCGGACGTCGGACTTGGCGCCCTCCTTCTCCAGCTCCGCGAGGTCGTTCTCGAGCTTCTGCGAACGCTCGGCGAGGTCCAGATCGCGCTGGTCCTCGACGGCCTTCTTCTCGACGACCATCTCGGCCTCGAGGGTCGACAGCTCGTTGTGCCGCATCTCGGTGTCGACGCCGACGATGACGTAGGCCGCGAAGTAGATGATCTTCTCGAGATCCTTCGGGGCCAGGTCGAGCAGGTAGCCCAGACGCGACGGGACGCCCTTGAAGTACCAGATGTGCGTGACGGGTGCGGCCAGCTCGATGTGGCCCATCCGCTCACGACGCACCTTGGCGCGAGTCACCTCGACGCCGCAGCGCTCACAGACGATGCCCTTGAAGCGGACGCGCTTGTACTTGCCGCAGTAGCACTCCCAGTCGCGAGTGGGGCCGAAGATCTTCTCGCAGAAGAGTCCGTCCTTCTCGGGCTTGAGCGTGCGGTAGTTGATGGTCTCCGGCTTCTTGACCTCGCCGAAGGACCAGTTGCGGATGTCGTCCGCGGTCGCGAGACCGATGCGGAGTTCATCGAAGAAGTTGACGTCTAGCACGTAACTCCCTTTCCCCTTGCGGGATTTTGGATCAAATTACTAATGACGGCTGGCCGGAGGCTCTTAAGCAAGGTCCTCGACCGACGGTGACTCGTTGCGAGACAGGTTGATTCCCAGGTTCGCGGCAGCGCGTTCCAGGTCCTCGTCGTCGGTGTCGCGCATCTCGATCGCAGTGCCCTCACTGGAGAGCACCTCGACGTTGAGGCACAGCGACTGCAGCTCCTTGAGCAGCACCTTGAACGACTCGGGGATGCCCGGCTCGGGGATGTTCTCGCCCTTGACGATCGCCTCGTAGACCTTGACGCGACCGACGGTGTCGTCGGACTTGATCGTCAAGAGCTCCTGCAGCGTGTACGCCGCGCCGTAGGCCTGCATGGCCCAGCACTCCATCTCACCGAATCGCTGACCACCGAACTGCGCCTTACCACCCAGCGGCTGCTGCGTGATCATCGAGTACGGACCGGTGGAGCGCGCGTGGATCTTGTCGTCGACCAGGTGGTGCAGCTTCAGGATGTACATGTAGCCGACCGTCACCGGGTACGGGAACGGTTCACCACTGCGTCCGTCGAACAGCTCCGACTTGCCCTCGGCGTTGACCATGACGTCACCGTCGCGGTTGGGCAGCGTCGAGGCCAGCAGGCCCTCCAGCTCACCCTCGCGGGCACCGTCGAACACGGGCGTGGAGACGATGCTGTCCGGCTCCGACGTCAGGAGGTTCTCGGGCAGGTTCTTGGCCCACTCCGGAGTTCCCTGTGCGACGTCGATGTTCCAGCCGGCCTTGGCGACCCAGCCCAGGTGCGTCTCGAGGATCTGGCCGATGTTCATCCGTCGCGGCACGCCGTGCGTGTTCAGGATGATGTCGACCGGGGTGCCGTCCGGCATGAACGGCATGTCCTCGATCGGCAGGATCTTGCCGATGACGCCCTTGTTGCCGTGGCGTCCGGCGAGCTTGTCGCCGTCGGAGATCTTGCGCTTCTGGGCCACGTAGACGCGGACCAGCTCGTTGACGCCGGCGGGCAGCTCGTCGTCGTCCTCGCGGGAGAACACGCGGACGCCGATGACCTTGCCGGACTCGCCGTGCGGAACCTTCAGCGAGGTGTCGCGCACTTCGCGCGCCTTCTCACCGAAGATGGCGCGCAGCAGGCGCTCCTCGGGGGTCAGCTCCGTCTCGCCCTTGGGCGTGACCTTGCCGACCAGGATGTCGCCGTCACGGACCTCGGCGCCGATGCGGATGATGCCGCGCTCGTCGAGATCGGCCAGCACCTCGTCGGAGACGTTCGGGATGTCCCGGGTGATCTCCTCGGCGCCCAACTTCGTGTCGCGGGCATCGATCTCGTGCTCCTCGATGTGGATGGACGTGAGCACGTCCTCCTCCACCAGGCGCTGCGAGAGGATGATCGCGTCCTCGTAGTTGTGGCCCTCCCACGGCATGATCGCGACGAGCAGGTTCTTGCCCAGCGCCATCTCGCCGTTCTCGGTGCACGGGCCGTCGGCCAGCACCTGGCCGGACTCGACGCGCTGCCCGGCGTCCACGATCGGGCGCTGGTTGGCGCACGTGCCGTGGTTGGAGCGGGCGAACTTGCGCATCCGGTAGGTGTGCCGGCTGCCGTCGTCGGCCATCACGGTGATGTAGTCGGCCGAAACCTCTTCGACCACACCGGTCTTGCTGGAGACGACCACGTCACCGGCGTCGATCGCGGCACGCAGTTCCATGCCGGTACCGACGAGCGGTGCCTCGCTGCGCACCAGCGGAACCGCCTGGCGCTGCATGTTGGCACCCATCAGGGCGCGGTTGGCGTCGTCGTGCTCGAGGAACGGGATCATCGCGGTCGCGACCGACACCATCTGGCGCGGTGAGACGTCCATGAAGTCGACCTCGGCCGGCGTGACGTTCTCGACCTCGCCGCCCTTACGACGGACCAGGATGCGCTCCTCGGTGAAGCGACCCGTGTCGTCGATCGGCGAGTTGGCCTGCGCTACGACGTAGCGGTCCTCCTCGTCGGCGGTGAGGTGCAGGATCTCGTCGGTGACCACACCGTCGACGACCTTGCGGTACGGCGTCTCGATGAAGCCGAACGGGTTGACCCGGGCGTAGACCGACAACGAGCCGATCAGACCGATGTTCGGGCCTTCCGGCGTCTCGATCGGGCACATGCGGCCGTAGTGGCTGGAGTGCACGTCGCGGACCTCGAGGCCGGCGCGCTCACGGGACAGACCACCGGGGCCCAGCGCCGACAGGCGGCGCTTGTGGGTCAGGCCCGACAGCGGGTTGTTCTGGTCCATGAACTGCGACAGCTGCGACGTTCCGAAGAACTCCTTGATCGCCGCCACGACGGGACGGATGTTGATCAGGGTCTGCGGGGTGATCGCCTCGACGTCCTGGGTGGTCATGCGCTCACGAACCACGCGCTCCATGCGGGACAGGCCCACGCGGATCTGGTTCTGGATGAGCTCGCCCACGGTACGCAGACGACGGTTGCCGAAGTGGTCGATGTCGTCGACCTCGACCGGGACCTCCACGCCGCCGGGGGCGGTCATGAAGGCGGCCTGCTCGGTGTTGACCTCGTGCAGGCGCACCAGGTACTCGATCGTCGCGGCGATGTCCTCGGGGGTCAGCGTGGAGCTTGTGATCGGGACGCCGGGGTTGAGACCGAGCTTCTTGTTGACCTTGTAGCGGCCGACGCGGGCCAGGTCGTAGCGCTTCTCCTTGAAGAACAGGTTCTCCAGGAGGGTCTGCGCGGACTCCTTGGTGGGCGGCTCGCCCGGGCGCAGCTTCCGGTAGATGTCGAGCAGTGCCTCGTCGGGACCGGCGGTGCTGTCCTTCTCGAGGGTGGACATCATGATCTCGGAGAAGCCGAAGCGCTCGGTGATCTGCTCGCTGGTCCAGCCGAGTGCCTTCAGCAGCACGGTGACCGGCTGACGGCGCTTGCGGTCGATGCGGACGCCGACGGTGGCGCGCTTGTCGACGTCGAACTCGAGCCATGCACCGCGGCCGGGGATGACCTTGACACTGGTGAGGTCGTTCTCGGTGGCCTTGTCCTTCGTCTTGTCGAAGTACACGCCCGGCGAACGGACCAGCTGGCTCACCACGACACGCTCGGTGCCGTTGATGATGAAGGTGCCCTTCTCGGTCATCATCGGGAAGTCACCCATGAAGACCGTCTGGCTCTTGATCTCGCCGCTCTCGCTGTTCATGAACTCAGCGGTGACGAACAGGGGCGCCGCGTAGGTCTGGTCCTTCTCCTTGCAGTCGTCGACGGAGGCCTTGACCTCGTCGAAGCGCGGGTCGGAGAAGGTGAGCGACAGGTTCCCGGCGAAGTCCTCGATCGGAGAGAGCTCCTCGAGCACCTCTTCGAGGCCGCCCTTGGGGTTCGGCTCGCCACGGTCGACGGCCTTGGCACGCCAACCCTCGGAGCCGATGAGCCACTCGAACGAGTCCGTCTGAACGTCGAGAAGCCCCGGAACCTCGAGAGGCTCGCGGAGCTTCGCGAAGGAGACTCGGTTGGGTGCTCCGGGAACGGAGTTGGTACCTACTGAATTGATCTGGCGAGAAGCCAAGATGCGTCCTTCCAGCACCTCATGCGACTGTTGGTGCCCGAGGACCGGGACCGCGGCCGCTATATCTGCGTCGGTTCGGCTGGCTTCACCAGACCTCCTCGAGGCAGACACGCGCCTAGATCACTGAGCAGAACTCAGACTAGGAGCACGGTGTGTGCGAGTGAGGTGGGCAGGATGCAGCCAGCGCAACGTCCAACAGTAGCGCAGAGCGGCGCATTCCTCAACTAGCGCATGCGGCGGCGAACTAGGCGCTGGCTGGCGTCTCTAACCCGTGCATTCATGCTGCCCAACAGATTGGCCCGTTACACGTCGTCCGTCAAGGGATAGAGCGGTGTTTGCTTCGGAGTGTCGCCCGGAGTTCAAGCCGACGTAATCGTCGAACACCCCGTCCGGATCGGCCGCGCACGTCGCGCACGGGCGACTTCGACGAACCCCTCAGGCCTCCGGCGCCGGCGTCGCGCGGCCCCAGCCCGACCGCTCGGTCAGCGCCTGCAGCAGCGGGTCGATGCGGTACGGCAGCGGCGTGGTCAGCGCCAGCGTCGTGCTCGAGTGGGTGACGCCCCGCAGCGACACGATGTGCTCGACGAGGCGTTGCAGATCGGCGTGGGTCGAGGTGGCGACCCGGACCAGCAGGTCCTCGCGCCCGGTGGTCGCATGCACCTCGAGCACCTCCGGGATGTCGCCGAGCGTGTGCGCGATCGCCTGCAGCTCGCTCTGGTGGATCTCGAGGGCGACGAACGCCTGCACGGCGATGCCGACGGCCGCCAGGTCGATCTCCGGCCGGTAGCCGCGCAGCACCTTGGTGTCGGTGAGCCGGCGCAGGCGGGCCTGCACGGTGTTGCGGGCGATGCCCAGCGAGGACGCCAGGTCACCGATGCCGATCCGCGCGTCGCGCGACAGCGCGGACAGGAGTCGGGCGTCGAGCCGGTCGATGTTGAGCATTGCGGTCACCTCGTAACGTGATGGACATCACTACCTGACCATTGTGCATAGTTGGCGCCGCAACAGTTGAACACATTCGCCACCGGGTCGACCCTTGAAGCATCGAGATAGGCAGTTCCATGCTGCGGGATGCGAGGTTCGGAACACGTGAGCACCGTCGACGACACCCGGCTGGCACCTGCCGCACCGATCCACCCCGACGACCGCTACCGGGTCGATTCCGGCCCCGTGCTGCTGACCGGGGTGCAGGCCATCGCGCGGCTGCTCGTCGAGCAGCACGACCGCGACTGCAGGCAGGGGTTGCGGTCGGCGTCCTTCGTCTCCGGCTACCAGGGCAGCCCGCTCGCGGGCCTCGACACGCTCCTCGCCGGCATCCCGTGGCTGCGTTCCGAGCACGACGTCCGGCTGGTCCCGGGCCTGAACGAGGAACTCGCCGCGACGTCGGTCTGGGGTAGCCAGGTCGAGCTGCCCGCGGGTGCCCGGACGCACGACGGCGTCGTCGGGGTCTGGTACGGCAAGGGACCCGGGCTCGACCGCGCGGGCGACGTCCTCCGTCACCTGTCCACCTACGGCGCCCATCCGACGGGCGGCGTGCTGGCGATCGTCGGCGACGACCCCGCCGCCAAGTCCTCGACCGTGCCCGCGGCGAGCGAGCGCTCCCTGGCCGCACTCAACATGCCGATCGTGTTCCCGCGCAACGCCGAGGAGATCGTGGCGTTCGGTCTGCACGCCATCGCACTGTCGCGGGCGTCGGGATGCACCGTGGCGATGAAGTTGGTGGCCGATGTGGCCGACGGCCTGTGGACGTTCGACGCCGACACCCGCGCGCTGCCGATCACCGTTCCCCGGATCGACTGGCAGGGCACGCCGTGGACGTACCGGCAGCGCGTGATGGGCGCCCCGCCGGACAGCCTGCTCGCCGAGGCCGACCTGTACGGCCCGCGCTGGGAGATGGTCCGGGCGTTCAACGCCGCCAACGACCTCGACCGCATCGAGGTGAACCCGACCGATGCCTGGCTCGGCATCGTCGCCGTCGGTCCCGCCTACGACGCGGTCCGCGGCGCCCTGACCGACCTCGGGCTCGACGAGGCGGCGCTGGAGCACGCCGGCATCCGCATCCTGCGCGTCGGCATGCCCTACCCGTTGGGGGAGAACGCGGTTCGCGACCTGGCCCGCGGCGTGGAGACGGTTCTGGTGGTCGAGGACAAGACCGCATTCGTCGAGTCGCAGGTCCGCGACGCCCTCTACGGCTCGGCGTCAACCCCCGCGGTGCTGGGCAAGCGCGACCACGACGGCAGGCCGCTCGTCCCGGCCGACGGCGAGCTGACGGCGGGCCGACTGATGGCCCCACTGCGCCGCGCCCTTCGCGACCGGGTCGAGCTGCGCTCCCCCTCCCGCGGACCGATCCAGCTTGAGGTGCTGCCGACCACGCGCACGCCGTACTTCTGCTCCGGCTGCCCGCACAACCGGTCGACGGCGGTGCCCGCCGGATCGCTGGCCGGCGGCGGCATCGGCTGCCACACGCTCGTCACGATGTCGGGACGCACCGACTCCCAGGTCACCGGGCTCACCCAGATGGGCGGCGAGGGCGCGCAGTGGATCGGCCAGGCCCCGTTCACCGACGTCCCGCACGTCTTCCAGAACGTCGGCGACGGCACCTTCTTCCACTCCGGGCAGCTCGCGGTGCAGGCGTGCATCGCCGCCGGGGTCAACATCACCTACAAGGTGCTCTTCAACGGCGCGGTGGCGATGACGGGCGCCCAGGACGCCCAGGGCGGGCTGTCGGTCCCGGCCCTCACCCACAAGCTCGCCGCCGAGGGCGTCGCCCGGATCATCGTCTGCGCCGACGAACCGGAGCGCCACGCGGGAGCGCGCTTCGCCGCCGGCACGACGGTCTGGCACCGCGACCGGCTCGACGAGGCGCAGCGTCTGCTCCGAGACGTCCCCGGTGTCACCGTCCTCGTCTACGACCAGCAGTGCGCCGCGGACGCCCGCCGCAAGCGCAAGCGCGGCGAGCTGCCGGCACGCCGCACGCGGGTCGTCATCAACGAAGCGGTCTGCGAGGGCTGCGGCGACTGCGGCGTCAAGTCGAACTGCCTGTCGGTGCAGCCCGTCGACACGGAGTTCGGCCGCAAGACCCGCATCGACCAGACCAGCTGCAACACCGACTACAGCTGCCTCGACGGCGAGTGCCCGTCGTTCGTCACCGTCGAGATGCCGGAGGAGCCCGTTCGGACGACGACGACGCCGCCCGCGCCACCGTCCGTCACCGAGCCCGAGATGCCGACGGTCGGGGCGTCGTTCAACGTCTTCCTCGCCGGCATCGGCGGCACCGGCATCGTGACGGTGAACCAGGTCCTCGGCACCGCTGCGCTGCGCGCCGGCCTGCACGTGCAGGGCCTCGACCAGACGGGCCTGAGCCAGAAGGCCGGCCCGGTCACGTCGCACCTGCGGATGAGTCGCACCTCCACGCCGACGTCCAACCGCATCGGCGCCGACGCCGCCGATTGCGTCCTGGCCTTCGACCTGCTGACAGCGGCGGACGCCAAGAACGCCGCCGTCGCGGCCGACGACCGCACCACGACCATCGCGTCGACGAGCCGCACCCCGACCGGAGAGATGGTCTACGACCCGTCGGTCGTCCATCCCGACGCCGACCAGCTGCTGACCAGGCTCGCGGACAGGTCAAGGAACGTCGTCACCATGGACGCGCTCGCCGCGGCCCGGACGCTGTTCGGCAACACGCTGGTGGCCAATTTCCTGCTCGTCGGCGCCGCGTACCAGGCCGGCGCGCTGCCGATCCCCCGCAGGCACATCCTCGACGCCATCGCATTCAACGGCGCGGCGGTCGAGGCGAATCGGGCCGCGTTCGAGTGGGGTCGCGTGGCCGTCGCCCACCCGACGGCGTTCGCCGCGGCCGTCGCCCCGCCCGTCCCGACGCCCGTCACGCTGGACGCCGACCATCCGCTGCTGCGCGCGTCGACGCTCACCGGCGAGTCGGCCGTACTGGTCCGGCGCCGTGCCGCCGAACTGATCGCCTATCAGGGCCCGCGGGTCGCCGCCGGCTACGTCGGGCTCGTCGAGACGGCGTGGTCCGCCGAGCGGCTCGTCGGCGACGACACCCGATTCAGCGAGGCGGTGGCTCGCGGACTGTTCCGGCTCACGGCCTACAAGGACGAGTACGAGGTGGCGCGACTGCTCACCGACCCCGCCTTCCTGGACACCGTGCGCACAGAGGTGCCGGGCGGGGTCGATCTCACCTACAAGTTGCACCCGCCGACCCTCAAGGCGCTCGGCCGCACCCGCAAGGTCGGCTTCGGCCCGAAGTCACACGTCGCCCTGCGCCTGCTGAAGCACGGCAAGCGGTTGCGCGGCACGGCTCTGGACCCGTTCGGTCACACGCGGATGCGACGGCTCGAACGCACGCTGGTGGCGCACTACCGCTCGATGATCGCGGAGCTGTCCGCCGACCTGACTGCAGAGACCTACGACCGCGCCGTTGCGATCGCCGAGGCCGCCGACGTGGTCCGCGGGTACGAGGAGGTCAAGCTGCGCAGCGTCGAGCGGTACCGCGCACGCCTGCTCGAACTCGGGGTGGACGCCGCCGGGTTCTAGCCGTCAGACCGACACCGGGGTCTGGGCCGTGGCGTACTGGCGGGTGCGGAACAGCAGCGCCGTGTTGACGCCCTTGACGGAGGCCCGGTCCAGCAGCTCCTGGTACAGGGCGTCGCTGACCGTCGGGGTGCGACTGAGCAGGAAGCCGGTGGCACGGCGGGGATCGGTGACCACCGCCCAGCTGTAGTCGGGCGCGAGGTCGACGATCGAGTAGTTGCCCGGCGGGGTCGCCGACGCCGGCCCGAAGAACGCGACGTTCAGCGCGTTGTTGGTCGCGTCGACGGGAAGCGCGGTGCCGACGATGCGCGACTGCGGTCCGTTGTCGAAGAAGTAGTTGCCGGAGTTCTCGACCCGGATCGACTTGTCGTCGTTCAGGCTGTAGACGGCTGTCGTGTTCACCAGACCCAGCGAGAAGAACTGCCGGATGCTGCCCACCTCGTACCAGGTGCCGAGGTACCGGTTCAGGTTCACGGTCGGCAGCGGTCCGAGCACGACGCCGGCGGTCTGACCCAGCACGACGTACTGGCCGGGGGCGCCGTAGGTGCCTTCGGCGGCGTCGTCGGCGGGTCCGAGACCGGCGTACATGTCGTTGATCCAGCCATTGGCCAGCGTGTACACCGCCTGGGTGTTGCCGGGCGGCGACGGCTTGATCAGGAGCTGACTGACGAAGTCGATGAGCGGTGATCCGCCGATCAGGGAGTCGACGTGCGAGCCGTTGGCGAGCACGGTCCCGACGAACCGGCCGGGCCGCAGGGCCACCAGGTCGGCGGTGGTCTGGCCGTTGGCGTTCCACGACTGCGGGGGTGCCGCCACCTGGTACACCGGGGCGCCGAGGCGGTCCAGGCTGGCGAGTGCGTTCGCGAAGGTGCCGTTCGAGGAGACGCCGTCGTACATGACGACCCCGCGCAGCCCGTTGGCGCCGGACCCGAGGAGGTCGGCGTAGTAGCCGCCTGCCGCGGTCGCGAGACCGCCGCCCGCGGAGTGACCGGTGAGGACGAACTGGTCCGGCAGCACGCCGTGGTAGCCGGCGGCCAGGGCGCTCGCCGTCAACGACGTCCGGTTCGGATCGAGGAACAGCCCGGCGACGCCCTGCGCCATCGGGACTGCGCTCAGGGTGCAGCCGCCGCAGGTGAAGAAGCCGAAGGACGGGATGTTCGGCACGACCACGATGCTGTTGGTGCGCTGGGCGATGTCGGCGGCCAGCGCGGAGTACCAGAAGTTGGAACCCAGGAAGCCGTGCTGCAGCAGCGTGACGCCCTGCGCGCGGACGACGCCGTCGGCCTGGGTGGGGAAGTACCAGTCGGCCGCGCCGGTGTAGGTCGAGCCGCCGACCGGGATCGCCACGCTCGAGCTGCCGACCTTGACGCCGGTCACCCCGGTGTTCTGCGACGTGCCCGGGACGGGGACGGCCGGTATGCCGTCGACGTAGACGGGAGCCGGCGGAAGGGTGGGCATCAGGCCGAACGGCGACAGCAGGCTGATCAGGATGGTCGCGATCGGTCCCGGGGTGGGACGGACGGCCGCGACGAAGGCGGGCGCGGCGAGGCTGCGTGACGCGGCGGGCTCGACCAGCTGGGCGGCGGGCGCAGCGGCCTCGGGCGCCGGCTCCTCGACCACCACGGGGGTGACCTCGGGCTCGGTGGCCGTCGGCTCGGTCATCTCCGGCTCAGCGGCTGGGGTCGGCTTGGGCTCGATGGTCTCGGGCTCGGTCGCCTCGGGTTCCACGGTCTGGGTCGGCTTGGGCTCGGTGGCCTCGGTCTCGTCCCGGCGGACGGTCACCGTGGACGCAGTCACCGTGCTCGCCGGCTGCCCCGCCTTGGTGGCGGACCCAGCCGCGTCTTCGCCGCGGTCGGAGTCCGTGGCGATCGTCGACGCGTCGACGGTCGCGGACGGCGGGTCGGTTGGGGTCGGTGCGTCCTGCGTACTCGCGGATGACGGGGACGACTCGGACGACGACTGCGTGCCGCCGTCGGACGAGTCGGTGTCGGCGGCGGCGGCGGCGACGCCACTGCCGGCCCCCAGCGAGATGCAGGCGCCCGCGGCGAGAATCCACAGCGCGCGCAGCGCCGTCGTCGAGGTCACCGCCGGACCCTAACCCGGCCACGGCCCCCGCGGACGCCAATTGTCACCGGCGTAAGAAATCAGACATCAGCGCGCCGGACGCCGCCCGCTGACCGTCTGCGACGCGGCGGTGACCCGGCACGTGACGTCCTCCAGGCCGGCGCCGCGCATCACGTCGGTGATCTCGTCGACGTCGAACAGCCGCAGCGGTGCGATCCGCGATGCCGCGACCTCGAGCTGACGTACCGGCGCGGGTCCGCGCGCGCACGTCGTCAGCACCGCGATCCGTCCGCCCGGCTTCAGGACGCGCAGCATCTCGCGCAGCGAGCCGAACGGATCGTCCATCAGGTACAGCGCGCCGTAGCAGCTGACGGCGTCGAAACTGCCGTCGGCGAACGGCAATTCGGCTCCGTCGCCGCGGACGTAGGCGAGCGGGGTGCCGGACGGGGTGTCGCGGACGGCCTGGGCGAGCATCGTCGCCGCACTGTCGATGCCGACCACCAGGCCGTCGGCACCGACGTCGGCGACCAGGCTGCGCGTGGTGTTGCCGGGCCCACAGGCGACGTCGAGCACCACGTCGCCGGGCGTGATGGCGAGCAGGCGACGCTTCAGTCGGTCCTCGTCGGCGGTGTTGCGCAGCGTGAAGCCGAAGAACAGCACGGGGCGCCACAGGCGTTCGTAGATGCGCGGCAGCAGCGTCGAGTTCATGACGCGCTGAGCGGTCGACTGCGGGACCTGATCGCGGCCCATCACGTCGAGGTAGCCGTCGACCGGGGTGGCGGGCGACGTCAGCAGCGCACGGACGCGCGTCAGGGCCGCCGATTCGGCGTCGGCCATGTCAGCGGTTGGCTAGGCCTCGCGCTGGACGGGGATGGAGGCGGTCGGCGCCTCGTCCTCCTGGCGGTGCCGCGTGGTGGTGACGGTGTCGGACGACCCGTTCGACGGACGCTGGTTGGTCCCGTCGAGGTCGGCGCGGATCGCCTCCTGCGCAGCCGGCGGCAGGGTGTGCATGATGTCGCGCACGCGGGCCTGACGACGACCGACGGCCTTGCGCTCCGGCATGCCGGGGGTGGCCTGCACCTGCGGCGGCACGCCCTCGATCTCCTCCATGCCACCGTCGTGGTGACCGGCGTCGGCGAGGGCCTGCTCCTCGGCCATCGTCGACTCGTCCTTCTCCTCGGACATGCCGATGGGGCCGATGCGGCGACCGTTGAGGAACTGCTTGACCACCGGCTCGTCGGAGGTCAGCAGCACCTCGCGCGGGCCGAACATCACCAGGTGCCTGCGGAACAGCATGCCCATGTTGTCGGGCACGGTGCGGGCGATGTTGATGTTGTGCGTGACGATGAGGATCGTGCAGTCGATCTGGGCGTTGATGTCGATCAACAGCTGCGACAGATAGGCCGTACGAACGGGGTCCAGACCGGAGTCGGGCTCGTCGCAGAGGATGATCTTGGGGTCCAGCACCAGCGAGCGGGCCAGGCCGGCGCGCTTGCGCATACCGCCGGAGATCTCGCCGGGGAACTTGGTCTCGTCACCGGTCAGACCGACGAGGTCCAACTTCTCCATGACGATCTGACGGATCTCGGATTCCTTCTTCTTCGTGTGCTCACGAAGCGGGAACGCCGTGTTGTCGTAGAGGCTCATCGAGCCGAACAGCGCGCCGTCCTGGAACATGACGCCGAAGAGGGTGCGGATCTCGTAGAGCTCCTTGGCGGAGCACTCGATGATGTTGGTGCCGTCGACGATGATCTTGCCGCGCTCGGGGCGCAGCAGACCGATCAGGGACTTCAGGAACACGGACTTGCCGGTACCGGACGGACCCAGGAGAACGCTCACTTCACCCGCGGGGATGTCGAACGTGACATCTTCCCAGATTCGCTGGGACCCGAAGGACTTGGTGAGCCCCTCAACCTGAATACCGATGCCCACGCGTGCGATCCTTCCGCCAAATACCTGCACCACACGGCACCTGCCTGTGGCTTGAGTCACTGTAGCCTACGGGCCAAGCCGCTGACACTTTTCCGTCGCCCTCGTCGAACCGTCCCCCCGAACACGACTGTGGGGCCGATCCGTTTGCCGGATCGACCCCACAGAGCGGTGCTTCAGTGCTGCGGAACTACTTGACGGTGACCGATGCGCCGGCGGCCTCGAGCTTGGCCTTGGCGTCCTCGGCGGCGTCCTTGTTGACCTTCTCGAGCAGTGCCTTGGGGGCGCTGTCGACCAGATCCTTGGCTTCCTTGAGGCCCAGGCCGGAGACGATCTCGCGGACGACCTTGATGACGCCGATCTTCTTCTCGCCGGCACCCTCGAGGATGACGTCGAACTCCGACTGCTCCTCGGCGGCCTCGGCGGGCGCACCGGCGGGGCCGGCGGCTGCGACGGCCATGGGGGCGGCCGCGGTGACGTCGAAGGTCTCCTCGAACTGCTTCACGAACTCGGAGAGCTCGAGCAGGGTCATTTCCTTGAAGGCGTCGAGCAATTCATCGGTGCTGAGCTTGGCCATGTGAATGGTCCTTCCTTACTTGTGTGGTGCTTGTGTTGGTGTGGGTGATTACTCGGCGGGGGCGGATGATTCCGACCCGGCCTTCTTCTCTTGCAGAGCTGCGGCCAGACGGGCGATCTGGGACGCGGGCGCCACGAACAGCGCCGCGGCCTGGGACTGCTTGCCCTTCATGGCACCGGCCAGCTTGGACAGCAGCACCTCGCGCGACTCGAGATCGGCGATGCGATTGACCTCGTCGACGGAGAGCGCACGGCCCTCCATGTAGCCGCCCTTGATGACCAGGGCCTTGTGGTCCTTCGCGAACTTCTTGATCGCCTTGGCGGCGTCGACCGGCTCGCCGGAGATGAACGCGATCGCGGTCGGTCCAGTGAACAGTTCGTCGAGGCCGTCGACTCCGGCCTCGTTCGCCGCCCGCTTGACCAAGGTGTTCTTGGCGACGGTGTAGGTCGCAGTACTTCCCAGCGACCTGCGCAGCTCGGCAAGGTTGGCAACCGTCAGGCCGCGGTACTCGGTGACGACGGTGGCCGTCGCCTCCTTGAACTGGTCGGCGATGTCGGCGACCGCGGCGGCCTTTTCAGCGTTGGCCATGCTTGCCTCCTCGTGATTGATGGACGCCCACCGAGGGCGCGGACACGAGGGGTCGAGGGGCCGGGAAAGAAGAAGCGCCCCGACACAGACAGGTCGGGGCGCACGTGTTCACGTCTACCTCGTCCTCCTGCGTGGGCCGCCCGGATCGATCCCGGACATTTCAACCGATTTCTCGGTGACCTACGGTCTTCGGTGGAACCTGGTCAGAGTAGCGGATCGGCGGCCCGTCAGCCAAAACGCGCGAGTGCTGCGGCGCCGACGAGGCCCGCGTCGCCCCCGAGGTCGGCGGTCACCACCCGGAGATCCCGGATGAAGGACAGCCCGGCGTAGGTGCGGAGTGCCTCGTGCAGCGGGTCGAACAGCAGCGGACCAGACTTGGCCACCCCGCCGCCGATGACCACCAGGTCGAGGTCGCACACCGCGGCGACCGACGCGATCATCGCCGCGACGGCCGTGCCCCCGCGCCGGAACGCCCGCAGCGCGACGGGGTCGCCGGCATTGGCGGCGTCGGCGAGTTCCTTGGCGTCGGCCTCGGGCGGGGCGTCCCACCCGTTGTCGCGGGCCCACCGTGCGAGGTGGGGGCCCGATGCGACGGTCTCGGCGCAGCCGCGGCCTCCGCACGTGCAGGGTCCGCCGTCGGGGTCGACGACGACGTGCCCGACGTGGCCGGCGTTGCCGGTTCGGCCGTCGTAGGGCGCGCCGTCGAGGACCAGTCCCCCGCCGATGCCGGTCGACACGACCATTCCGAGCAGGAACTCCGCGCCGACGGCCGCGCCGCGCCACCGCTCGCCGAGCGCCATGCAGAGTCCGTCGCCGCCGAGCCGGACGGGGACTGCGGTGATGGCGCGTACCCGCTCGACGATCGGGAACGCGTTCCACGCCGTGATGTTGATGGGGCTGACGGTGCCGCCCGGCAGGTCGATGGGTCCGGCCGACGAGATCCCGACGGCGTCGATCTCGCCGTCGGCCTCGCGCAGTGCGTCGGAGATCAGGGCCTCCGTGACGGCCCACACCGCGTCGGCGTCGGTGTCGGGCGTGGGCTGCTGGGCGCGGTGGACGAGCGTGCCGTCGGCGTCGACGAGGCCGACGGCGATCTTGGTGCCGCCGACGTCGATGGCGAGTGTCCGGCGGGCAGTCCGCGCAAGCGCGGCTCCAGCGGAGCGACCTGGGGACGAATCGAGCATCATCAGTGCCTGTGGGTGTTGTCGGGTTGGCGGGGGTCGCCGGGGTGTTCGTAGCCGGGCGCGAGGTCGACGAGGTCGGCCCGTCGGGCGTCGAGCCACAACCGGAAGGCGCGGCGCCGGGCGGACGCGAGCAGGTGCGCGGCGATCGCGGGACGCACGGCGTCGAGGGTCGGCGGAGGTGCGGGCCGGTGCCAGCCGCCGGCGACGGTGACCGGCGTGGTGAAGCGCAGGGGATTGCGGGCGTGGTATCCGTCGATCTCGTCGTCGGACACGCGGACGTCGGCGGTCGCGTGCAGGAACACGTTGCGCGCCAGTGGGTCTCGCAGGACCGATGCCGCGACGCTGCCGATCTCGAGGCGAGCCGCGTTGTCGGGCAGCAGCTCGTCCTCGGTGGGTGCGCCGGCGGCGTCCAGGGCGAGTGCCGCGGCCTCCTGCGCGACGACGCGTTCGGTGACGAGCAGCTGGGTCAGCCAGCGGCGCAGCTGCCGTCCCTCGCTGGTGCCCGGCCGGGGCAGCGCCGACGCGAGCACGGACGCCCGCAGCTCGGCCTCCCGCCGGTCCACCTCGGCCGTCGACACCGGCGCGCCCGCGACGGTGGCCACCACGTCGCTCATCGCACCGTCACCTTCACCGCGGGCGTGTAGATCAGGTGGCCCGCGCAGGCGACGCGAACCAGCGCCCACCACTCGCCGGGTTCCACCCAGGCGGGCGGCGACACGTCGAACACCAGCTCCGCGCTACCCCGTGCGGGCAGTTCGGCGCCGACGGCGGCGGGTCCGATCCACTCCCAGGTGCCCCACGGGCTGATCAGATGCGCCTCGAGTGAGAGGTCGGCGCCAGCGTCGGTGGCAACGGTGACGCGCAACGACGCGGACTCGCCCGCGGCGACGTCGACGGGTGCGGGTTCGCCTGTCAGCCGCAGCATCTCGTCGGACGTCTCGCCGACGGTGACGACGCAGACGTCCTCGACCGTCTGACGCCACGACGCGGGGATGTCGTCGTTGCCGGTCACGCAGAGTTCGGCGCGCACCGGGTAGTGGCCGGGCGGGGTGTCGGCGGGCATGTCGATGGTGACGGCGGCCTCGAGGTGGTCGCCGGCGGGCAACAGGAACGGCAGCTCGTCGGGGGATGCGGTCCAGCCGGGCGGGCACACCACGCGGACCCGGCCGTGCAGCGTCGCGTCGGTGCAGTCGCTCGCGGCGGTGAGGCGCAGGTCGATGGGCGCGCCGGGCGATGCGGCGAGGCGGTGCGGGTGCAGGTACGCGACGGCGGGCAGCCCGCCCATCGGTGCGGGGCCGCGGTTGTGCAACCAGTACCGCGCGTAGAGCGGTTGCGCCACTTCGCTGTCCGGTCCCAGGGCGTCGGGCATCGAGTCCGAGATGGGCGGCAGGTTGAGCGTCGCCCGTACGGTCGCGATCCCGTAACCGTGCAGGCGCTCGCCGTCGGTGGCGTCGGTGGGCTGCTCGATCAGGTCGAGTCGTTCGGTGAGCGGTATCGACCGCAGGCCCGACCGCAGCCGGACATCCGTCGCGCGGCCGTGGGTCTCGACCAGCCGGATCGCGATGCCGTCGGCGGCCTCGCGGTGGGCGGCGCTGCCGTGGGCAATCGCGTTGCCCGCGACCTTGCACGCGCCGAGCGCCACCCGGCCCGCCGGTTCGGCCTCGAGCAGCGATCCCAAGGGCGGCAGCCCACTGCCACCCTGGTGTCCGCGGGGGACGCCGAGCAGCGGTTGTGAGTACTCCGCGCTGCGGGCGGGCAGGTCGGCGTCGCGCCAGTCGCCGCCGGCGGCGATCAGCGCGTAGTCGAACGCGTGTGTCCAGTGCTGGAGTTGGAAGTTGGAGCCGTCGGGTGCGGTGCGACGCGGCGGGTCGATCCAGGTGCCGGAGGGCCAGCCGGTGCAGGACCGCATCAGGGAGGTGTGCAGCGTCCCGTCGGGGTCCACCGAGAAGCTGGGGACGCCGCGGTTGAGCACGGCGACGGTGCGGGCGTCGAAGTCGCCGATGCCGTGCGGCGCGGTCTGCTCGACGTCGATCACGGCGTCGCCGAGGTCCGCGACGACGGGCGCGACGGCGGTGTCGACGTCGCGGCCCGCGAGGATCAGGACCGGCAGCGCCCGCACGTCGCGCAGGTCGGCGTCGGGCACCCACCGTTCCGCGAGCGTGCGGTCCGCCGGGATCCACACGCGCGCAACGCCGTTCGCCCCGACCTGGCGTTCGACCTCCTCGGCGTATGCCGGATCGGCCGCGGCCAGCACGGCGGCGGTGAACGCGTTGACGTCCGGTCCCCCGACGGCGATCCGGGCGTCGGGCAGGTTGGAGTCGACGGCGAGGTGGCCGTAGCGCGGCCGGTCGGCGCTCGAGCAGGTCGCCGTGACGCCGGCACGGACCAGTGCGACGGCGAGGTCGCGCACCGCGGGCGACGCGTCCTCCCCCGGCGGCGTCACCACCTCGGCGACGGAGATGGCGCGGACGGCGCCGCAATTCCCATCCCCGGGTCGCTGCGCTCCTGCCCGCCGGACCCGGACCCGTACCGCCGACGACGAGCCGAACCACCCGTACGCGGGGTTGTCCAGGGTGTGCGGGTATACGGCGGTGTCGACGGCGTGGCTGTGGTCGCCGTCGTGCAGCAGTCCGAAGCCGCGGCCGATCACGGCGTCGCCGACCTCGCTGACGGGCATGGCGCCCGGGATGGGGCAGGGCCAGCGCAAGCGCAGCAGCCTGTCCTCGCCGGTGAACTCGTCGACGACGGTGCGGCAGTCCACCCGGTCGATGCCGTGCCACAGGGTCACCGTCTGCGTGTAGGCGAACAGTCCGTCGATGCGGCCGCGGACGGTGAGCCGCTCGCCCAGCGCGGACCGTTCGGCGGTGACCTCGGCGGGATGCTCCGACGAGCACGTCACCGGGCCCTTGGGCAGCAGGTGCCACGGTCCCTCGCCGGCCTCGGGGTGGGCGGGGTATTCGTCGTAGACGGCGAGTTCGTTGCCCACCCGGCCGTCGGCGATGAGTTCGCGACCGGTCGCCCGAAGCGACGTGACGCCGCCGCCGCGCGCGGGGTCGACGCCGATCCGGTAGTGCTCGTTGCCGATCGCGTTGCCGGGCAACGGCTCCCAGGACGCCGGCTCGCCGGCGGCCAGTCGGTAGGCGCGCCATCCCATCGACGGCACGTCGCGGGCGAGCCAGCTGACGGTGTGCCCGCCGTGTTCGATCAGGGTCGGCAGTTGGGCTCCGTCCGTGTCGTGGACGGTGCCGGTGAACGCGTCGTCGAGGTGGACGGTGACGACGTCGGTACGGTTGTGCAGCAACGGGTTCCACACGACGACGTCACCGTCGACGGCGCCCGACAGCACGCCGAGGGCGTTGTCGCGGCTGGTCCGTCCCAGCTCCCACGCGTCGCGCCACCCGGTGAGCAGGTCGAGGTACACCTGGTCGGACTCCGAGCCCGTGATGGCGTCGTGGTGGGCGCCGTAGGCGAGTTGCACCCACGCCTTGGCGAGCGCGGCGTGCGGGTAGTGCGCACCGGCGAGCAGGCCCGCGAACACCGAGAAGCGCTCCGCTTCGAGCACCGCGTTCTCGGCGGCGCGGTTGGCCTGTTTCGTGTCGACGTACGAGACGTCCTTGCCCGTGTAGATCGGGTTCATGTCCCGGGTCTGCGGTGCGGGCGCGGCGCCGCGCTCGTCGAGTTCGGTGCGGACAGCGGTGAAAAACTCGCTCGGCAGTGCGCAGACGAACCGCGGCCACGTGTAGCGGGCGTTCCAGTCGCGGTGGATCTCGGTGACCCACTTGTTGGGCGGCGTGTAGTCGGTCCCGACGGGCAGCAGCACGTTGCGGGTCAGCGCGACCTTCTTCAGGCCGGCGAACAGGTCGTAGGTGGCGGCCTCGGCCTCGGCGAGCGACGCGGCGGAGTCCATCCACCAGCCCGCCGCGTAGTGCGCGGGCATGTAGTGGGTCAGCAGCCCGCGTCCCGACGGCGCGGTCCACTCGAACTCGCTGGCGAACTGCATGCGCTCGGGGTCGCCGTCGCCCGCCATCGGGCCCCACTGGTGGTGCGGGCCGCGCGCCCACGAACTGGACGTCAGGCCGGCGTCGGCGGCCATGCCGGGGAACTGCGGGTCGTGGCCGAACACGTCGAGCTGCCAGGCCGTCGCCGGCGCCGCGCCCATCACGTCGCGCTGAAAGCCGATGCCGTGCACGAAGTTCCGGATCGCCGTCTCGGGGCTGGTGAGGTTGGTGTTCGGCTCGTTGTAGGTGCCGCCCATCACCTCGACGCGGCCCTCGGAGATCAGGCGGCGCAGGTCGTCGCGGTCGGCGGGCACCGCGTCCCAGTACGGCTTGAGGTAGTCGACCTCGGCGAGCACGAACTTGTAGGCG
This sequence comes from Mycobacterium sp. PTI7, assembly GCF_056679845.1. Classification (NCBI taxonomy): domain Bacteria; kingdom Bacillati; phylum Actinomycetota; class Actinomycetes; order Mycobacteriales; family Mycobacteriaceae; genus Mycobacterium; species Mycobacterium sp. PTI7. The sequence goes on along the minus strand of NZ_CM155252.1, from coordinate 48,071 downwards.
GGTTCGCGGCGGGCCATCTCGAGGTGCGCGGCCACCAGGTCGAAGCCGTTGGTCTGGCGGCAGCGGCCGGGCGGGTCCTCGGTCCAGACGCTGGTGTAGGCGGCCTGGGTGTTCCACCAGACGGGGTCGTAGTGGAAGTGGCTGATCATGTGCATCGTCCAGCCGGGTTCGGCGTCGACGAAGGTGAACTCGGCTGCCGTCTCGCCGGCCACGAGTCGCGCGGCACGTGCGCGTCCCGGGGTGGGATCGGTCACGGTCACCGGAAGCTCGAGCACGCCCGCGCCGGTGACGACGTCGCCCGACACGGCGAGGCCGTCGCCCTCCAGCCGGACCTCGGAGACGTCGACGCCGTCGGGCACGTGGACGCGGACCACCTGCCGCACCGCGTCCGCCGGCCCCACGAACAGCTCGGTCGACTCCGCGGAGAATCGTTGGGCGGCTTCGTCGACCATGACCGCACTGTACGTTCGCCGCCCCTCCCCCGCTGCCACTCCGGCCCATCCCCACCCCTTCCCGCGAGCAGACGTGAACTCCCCTGTTCCACCACCGACGAGGGGAGTTGACGTCTGCTCGCGGGAAGAAGGTGAGAAGAGGTGGGGGGCTGTTGGGCGGCAGTTCATTTCACCGCCAGCCGACGTGCCCCCGCGCCCACGTGCCGGGTCGTCGAAAATCTGTCACAGTGGAGTCACTGTGAACGACTACGACATGACACCCCGACCGGCGCCCCGGCGTCGCGATCCGCTGTCGCTCGGCTTCGAGGCGCACCGCGGACTGCTGTTGCTGCGCCTGCGGCTGCGCACCGCCGCGCACGCCCGCCGCCACCGCCCCTAACGCACCGCGCGGGCCAAGCGTTCGGCGACCGTCGCCACCGCGGCGGCCACCTCGTCCGGTTCCAGCACCTCGAAGTCCACGCCGGGCATGGCCAGCCACGGCACCATCCGCATCGGATCGCTGGCGCCGGTGGTGACGATGCAGGCGTCCGGCCCGTCGGCCTCGATCTCGACCGAGGCCGCGGAGAACACGCCGGCGATCACGTCCATCGGCGCGAGGTACCGGATCCGCGCGACATACGGGTAGGCCGACGAGCTGATCGACCGGCGCACGTAGGTGGCGGCGTCGGGTGCCTCCCGCGGCCGGAAGGTGGTGCCCACGGCGCGGACGTCGGCCATCCGGTCCAGGCGCAGGCTGCGCCAGTCCTGCTTGTCGCGGTCGTAGGCCATCAGGTACCAGCGCCGTCCGGTGGTCACCAGCTGGTACGGCTCGAGCCGCCGGTCGGTGCGGTTGCCGCGGACGTCGACGTAGACGGTGGTCACGTGTTCGTGGTCGCGGCTGGCCCGCGCGAGCGTCATCAGCACGTCGGGTTCGACGGGCGTGTCCTGCCCGCCGGACGTCAGCGTGACGGTGGCGTCGTGCACCGCCGACACCTGTGAGCGCAGCCGTGCCGGCATCACCTGGTCGAGCTTGGACAGCGCGCGCAGCGCCGACTCCCCCACGCCCGCGACGCTGCCACCGGCGGCGACCCGCAGACAGACGGCCATCGCGACGGCCTCCTCCGGGTCGAGCAGCAGCGGCGGCAGTGCCGCGCCCGCCCCCAGTTGATAGCCGCCGCCGTGGCCCTTGCTGGCGTGCACGGGATAGCCGAGGTCGCGGAGCCGGTCGACGTCGCGGCGCACGCTGCGGCCGGTCACGCCGAGCCGGTCGGCGAGTTCCTGCCCCGACCACACCCGGCGGGACTGCAGCAGACCGAGCAGCTGCAGCACCCGGCTCGTCGTTTCGGACATGTCCACAGTCTCGCGCACTCTTAGGACAGAAACAGTCCTAAGCGGGTGCGAGGGTTGTCCCATGACCAAAGACCGCTCGGCGCACCTCGCCGAACAGCTCGACTTCCACTGGCGGGGCGCGCTGCGGCCGCGCCTCGACGGCCTCACCGACGAGGAGTACTTCTTCGAGCCGGTGCCGGACTGCTGGACCGTCCACGAGGACGGCGGCATCGACTTCGCGTACCCGGAGCCGACGCCGCCACCGTTCACCACCATCGCGTGGCGGCTGGCGCACGTGATCGTCGGCGTGCTGGCGGTGCGGGTCCACTCGCACTTCGGCGGCCCGCCCGCCGACTACGCGACGTGGGACTACGCCACCGACGCCGCGACGGCGCTGCGCCAACTCGACGACGCGTACGCGGGCTGGTCCGCCGGCGTCCGCAGCCTCGACGACGCCGACCTCGCCAAGCCGGTCGGCCCGGCCGAGGGTCCGTGGGCCGAGGAGTCGATGTCGACGCTCGTCCTGCACATCAACCGCGAAGTGATCCACCATGGAGCCGAGATCGCCCTGCTCCGTGACCTGTACGCCCACACCCCGAAGGGACACTGAGATGCCTGCCATGCCGCCACCCATCGCCGACGAGCGCGAGGGCCTCGTGGAGTACGTCGCCGCCCAGCAGTACGCGTTCCACGCGCTCGCGTTCGGCCTCACCGACGAGCAGGCGCGCAGTGCGCCGTCGGTGAGCGCCCTGTCCATCGGTGGCCTGATCAAACACGTCACCAACTGCCAGCGCAGCTGGATGGAGCGCGTCTCCTCAGCCCCCGACCTCACCCCGGGTGACCAGCGGCCGATGGACGAGCAGAGCGCCGACTACGGCTCCGAATTCGTCATGCGCGACGACGAGACCCTCGCCGGCGTCCTGGCCGCGTTCGACACGCAGAACGCCGAGACCATCCGGTTGATCCGGACGACGGATCTGTCTGCCGCCGTGCCGGTTCCGCCCGGCGTGCCGTGGTTCCCGAAGGACATCGGGGCCTGGTCGGTGCGCTGGGTGATCTTCCACATGATCGAGGAACTGGCGCGGCACGCCGGTCAGGGCGACATCGTCCGCGAGACCATCGACGGCGCCACGCTGTACGAACTGCTGGCGGGTCTGGAGGATTGGGAGCCGACGCCGTGGCTGACGCCGTGGGGCAAGCAGCCCGTCTCCGGGTAGGACCGGCGGCGGGTAGAAAGGTCTGATGCTCGTCCGGACCGGCACCGCCCGCTGTGGAGACCCGGCCGATCCCGTCGACCTCTTCTACGAGGACCTCGGCGATCCGGACGGGCCTCCGGTCGTCCTCGTCATGGGCGTCGGCGCACAGCTGCCGATGTGGCCGGACGGGTTCTGTGACCTGTTGGTGCGCCGCGGTTTTCGGGTCATCCGGTTCGATCACCGCGACATCGGCCTGTCGACCAAGTTCAGCGGGCGCCGGGCCGACGGATCGGTGTACGCCCGCGTCGCCCGGTACGTGGTGGGCCGCACCAGCCCGGTGCCGTACACGCTGGTCGACATGGCCGAGGACGTCCGCGGCCTGCTCGACCACCTCGAGATCGACGCCGCGCACGTGGTCGGCGCGTCGATGGGCGGGATGATCTCGCAGATCCTCGCGGGCACCCATCCGGAGCGGGTCCGCTCACTCGGACTGGTGATGACCAGTCCGAGCACGGCGTTCTCGTCGCTGCCGCGCTGGCGCGTCATCCGGCTGGCATTCGACGCGCCGGGCCGTGACGCCCCGCGCGAGGCCAAGGTCGCCACCGAGGTGCGCAACATCGCGATCATCAACGGACCGAACTTTCTGCCCACCGACGAGCAGCTGCGCCACCGCGTCGAGAGCCTGACCGCGCGCAGTGATTACCCGCAGGGCAGCCTCCGCCAGTTCGACGCGATCCTGGGCACCGGCAGCCTGGTCCGTTACGCCAGGCGAATCACCGCACCGACGGTGATCGTGCACGGGTCGAAGGATCCGATGGTGCGAATCCGCAACGGGCGCAACCTCGCCCGCATCATCGACGGGGCGCGCTTCGTGGTCGTGGACGACATGGGACACGACCTGCCCGCGCCGGTGTGGCGGCCGGTGACCGAGGCGCTCGCGGAGAACTTCGCAGCCGGCTAGTCGAGGATGCGGGTCAGCGCGTGGTCGACCACCACGTCGACGTCGTCGCCGAGCCGGCCCGCGAGCCACTGCTGGACCAGTTCGCTCATCGCGCCGGTGAACAGCGCCGCACCGACACGCGCCGAGACGGGATCGACGTCGGGATGCAGGCGCGCGTCCTCGTCGACGACGAGCTGGAAGAGCACGGCCTGGGTGGCCGACCGCCGCTCGGCGAGGACGGCGTTCGCGGGGGCGTCGGTGAACAGCAGCCGCCCTCGTCGCTGATCGGCAGAACTGAACGTCAGCACCGCGGCCATGCCGGCCCGCGACTTGCCGCGCGGCGTCCCGTCCGACGCCTCGACGGCGGCCTCGACGGCCTCTCCGAGCCCCTGCACGGTTTGGTCGTAGACCGCCCCGAGTAGTTCGTGGACGTCGGCGAAGCTCTCGTAGAAGTAGCGGGTGTTCAGTTCGCAGGCGCGGCACACCGAGCGCACCGACACCGCGCCCTCGCCGCCGTCGCCGAACAGTGAGAACGCCGCGGCGATGAGGAGCGCCCGCCGCTCCGTGCGGCGGTCCGGCAGCGGCACCCCCGCCCACCTCGTCGGACTCGACATGCGGCCAGCGTACGGCGACCCGGACGATTTCTGGCTACACACGTAGCCACTTCGTTGGTAAAGTGACAACAACCGTAGCCAGAATTGGGGAAACGCCATGTTGTTGCCGCACCAGATGGTCGAGCAGTCACTGCAGGGCCACTTCGACCGCACCGTCCGGAGGAACTACTTCCGCGGCATGGAGTTCGGCGGCCCCGAGGGCGACCCGGGCTGGTTCGGCCCCGGCAGCGCGACGTGGCACGTCCACTCCCACATGCCGTCGCTCATCTTCGGGCTACAGTGCGCGGCCTACCTCGAGCGCCTCGACCCGTCGATCTACTGGATGGGCGTCCACCACTCCCGCCTGGTCGAGCAGTCCGATGATCCGGCCGCTCCGCCGCGCATCGACCCGAAGGGCCTGGCCGTCCGCCTCGGCCATTCGATCGCGTTCTTCATCGGCACCGCGTACGGGTCCACCGACACCGCGGAGCGCCTGGCACAGACGGTGCGCGCGATGCACCACACCATCAAGGGCGTCCGGCCCGACGGCGCCCGCTACGACGCCGACGACCCCGACTGGCTGCGCTGGAACTACGCGACGGTGGTTTGGGGTCTGGCGACCGCCCACGAGATGTATCACCCGCGCCCGCTGCGGGGCCGCAAACTCGACCGCTACTACGGCGAGTTCGTCCGCGTCGGCCACGCGCTCGGCGGCACCGACCTGCCGACGACGAAGGCCGAGACGCACGACTGCCTGAAGTCCTACCTGCCGAAGCTGGCGCTGACCCACGGCGCGGCGATGTCGACCGGCCACCACCTGCCGCTGCCGGAGAGCGTCGTCGACTGGGCCATCCGCGACACCATGCCGACCTGGGCCATGCAGCTGATCGGGCACCGCTCGCCCAACGTCGTCGAGCGCACCGCCCGGCGCGCGGGCGTGTGGGCCGTCATCAACGGCCTGCACACCGCGGCGGGACCCATCCCCGAGTTCCGCCAGGCGCAGGCCCGGGTCGCCGGAGGGATCGACCCGGACCTCGCGCCGCACACGCTGCCGGGCTACGTGCTGGGCAGCGACCCGGTGCGCAGCCGCGACCAGGTGGAGCACGAGTTCGCCTGACGTTTGCGGCGCCGACCGCACGCTTGTTGAACACATCGGCCGGGTAGACCCGACAACAAGCGTGCGCTCGGCACCAGCGAAACCACCAGGTGTGACCTGGTGCACACGAATTTTCCGCCTCTTCGACAGTTTTGAGACACTGCAGTCATGACAACGACGAAGCACCGCGAGGGAGCGAAGCTGGACCGGGTGCCCCTGCCCGTCGAGGCTGCCCGCGTCGGCGCCACCGGGTGGCAGCTCACCCGCACCGGCGCGCGGGTCGTCACCAACCTGGTCGGCCGCGGTTCCCTACAGCAGAAGATCGTGAAGCAGATCCCCCAGACGTTCGCCGATCTGGGACCGACGTACGTGAAGCTGGGCCAGATCATCGCCTCGAGCCCCGGCGCCTTCGGGGAGGGCCTGAGCCGCGAGTTCCGCAGCCTGCTCGACCGCGTGCCGCCGGCCAAGAAGGACCAGGTGCACGCGCTGTTCAAGGAGGAGCTGGGCGACGATCCGGCGAACCTCTTCAAGCACTTCGACGACGAGCCGTTCGCGTCGGCGTCGATCGCGCAGGTGCACTACGCGACGCTGCACTCCGGCGAGGAGGTCGTGGTCAAGATCCAGCGGCCGGGCATCCGCCGCCGGGTGGCCGCCGACCTCCAGATCCTCAAGCGCGGCGCCCGGTTGGTCGAACTGGCGAAGATCGGGCAGCGGCTCTCCGCGCAGGACGTGGTGGCCGACTTCGCCGACAACCTCGCCGAGGAGCTGGACTTCCGGCTCGAGGCGCAGTCGATGGACGCCTGGGTCGCCCACATGCACGCGTCGCCGCTGGGCGAGAACATCCGCGTGGCGCAGGTGTATTGGAATCTGACAAGTGAGCGCGTGCTCACGATGGAGCGCATCCAGGGCACCCGCATCGACGACGTCGCGACCATCCGCAGGAAGGGCTTCAACGGCACGGAACTGGTGAAGGCGTTGCTGTTCAGCGTCTTCGAGGGCGGTCTGCGCCACGGCCTGTTCCACGGCGACCTGCACGCCGGCAACCTCTACGTCGACGACGACGGCAAGATCGTCTTCTTCGACTTCGGCATCATGGGTCGCGTCGATCCCCGAACTCGTTGGCTGCTGCGCGAACTCGTCTACGCGCTGCTGGTCAAGAAGGATCACGCCGCGGCGGGCAAGATCGTCGTGCTGATGGGCGCGGTGGGCACCATGAAGCCCGAGGCGGAGGCCGCCAGGGACCTCGAGAAGTTCGCGACCCCGCTGACCACGAAGTCGCTGGGCGACCTGGGCTACGCCGAGATCGGCAAGCAGCTCTCGGCGCTCGCCGACGCCTACGACGTGAAGCTGCCGCGCGAGCTGGTGCTGATCGGTAAGCAGTTCCTCTACGTGGAGCGCTACATGAAGCTGCTCGCGCCGTCGTGGCAGATGATGAGCGACCCGCAGCTCACCGGCTACTTCGCCAACTTCATGGTCGACGTGAGTCGCGAGCACAAGGAACACGATCCCGACGAGTTGGAGGTCTGAGCGCGTGGACATCCGTGAGGGCGATGCCCCGGCCACCCAGGGCCTGACGATCCACTACGAGGACATGGGCGACGAGAACGATCCCGCCGTCCTGCTGATCATGGGACTCGGTGCGCAGCTGGTCTTCTGGCGCGACGAGTTCTGTCAGAAGCTGGTCGACGACGGGTTGCGCGTCATCCGCTTCGACAACCGCGACGTCGGCCTGTCCGGCCGGGTCGACGGTCGGCGCACCCGGGGCTCGCAGGTGGGCAACATGGTGCGGTCGTTCCTGGGCGTGCGCAGCCCGTCGGTGTACCGGCTGGAGAACATGGCCGACGACGCCGCCGCGGTGCTCGACCACCTCGGAATCGACCGGGCGCACGTCGTCGGCGCGTCGATGGGCGGCATGATCGCGCAGGTGTTAGCTGCGCGGCACGCCAACCGGACGCGGGGCCTCGGCATCATCTTCTCGTCGAACAACCAGCCGTGCCTGCCGCCGCCCGGGCCGCAGCAGTTGCTGGCGGTCGTCACGGGCCCGTCGCCGGACTCGCCGCGCGACGTCATCATCGAGAACTCGATCAGGGTCACCCGGATCATCGGCAGCCCCGGCTACCCGGCGAGCGACGACCGGCTGCGGGCCGACGCGATCGCGTTCTACGACCGGGCGCACTACCCGCAGGGCATCGCGCGGCAGTTCAACGCGATCACCGGCAGCGGCAGCCTGCTGCACTACGACCGCCAGATCACCGCGCCGACCGTGGTCATCCACGGCAAGGCCGACAAGCTGATGCGTCCGTCGGGCGGCAAGGCCATCGCCAAGGCCATCCCGAATGCCCGGCTGGTGCTGTTCGACGGCATGGGTCACGAGCTGCCGGAACCGCTGTGGGACCCGATCGTCGCCGAACTCCGCAAGACGTTCGCCGAAGCCGGCTGAAATCCAGGAATTAGTGGCGGTCAGGGGCTCGGCGTAGAGTCACCGGGGACCGCAGCAGGGGCTCTGACGGGTCATCGCCGATCCTCCCGGCCCACTGAACTGCCAGAAAGGCACCAGGGACATGACCAAGAGCACCCGTAAGGGCGGCCTGAAGCCGCATTTCGAAGACGTACAGGCACATTACGACCTGTCGGACGACTTCTTCCGGCTTTTCCTCGATCCGAGCCAGACCTACAGCTGCGCGTACTTCGAGCGCGACGACATGACGCTCGAAGAGGCGCAGCTCGCGAAGGTCGACCTGGCGTTGGGCAAGCTGGGCCTCGAGCCGGGCATGACGCTCCTCGACGTCGGCTGCGGCTGGGGTTCGACCATGCTGCGTGCGATCGAGAAGTACGACGTCAACGTCATCGGTCTGACGCTCAGCGAGAACCAGAAGGCGTACGTGGAGCAGGTCTTCGCGGAGTCCGACAGCCCCCGCTCCAAGCAGGTCCTGCTGCAGGGCTGGGAGCAGTTCGACCAGCCCGTCGACCGCATCGTGTCGATCGGTGCGTTCGAGCACTTCGGCCGTGACCGCTGGGACGACTTCTTCGCGATGGCCTACAAGTCGCTGCCCGACGACGGCGTGATGCTGCTGCACACCATCACCGCGCTCACGCTGCCCCAGATGACCGCTGCCGGGTTGCCACTGACGATCAACATCGCGAAGTTCGTCAAGTTCATCCTCACCGAGATCTTCCCCGGCGGGTACCTGCCGACCACCGAGCTGGCCGGCGAGCACGCGGAGAAGGCCGGGTTCACGCTCACCCGCACCCAGTCGCTGCAGCAGCACTACGCCCGCACCCTCGACACCTGGTCAGCGGCGCTCGAGGCCCACCGCGACGAGGCCATCGCGATCCAGTCCGAAGAGGTCTACGACCGCTACATGCACTACCTCACGGGCTGCGCCCAGGGGTTCAGGGACGGGTACATCGACGTCTGCCAGTTCACACTCGTCAAGTAGCCGCGATGCGGGTGAGCAACCGCCTCTTGGGTAGCCTGACCCCCAACGCACCGATGATCGATCCGGATCCCCCAGCCTCCTGGGGTGTCGGTGCCAGAACGGAAGGCGGTGTCCACCCATGACCGACTTGACGCCCCACTTTGCCGACGTCCAGACGCATTACGACCTGTCTGACGACTTCTACCGGCTGTTCCTCGACCCGACGCAGACGTACAGCTGCGCGTACTTCGAGCGCGACGACATGACGCTCGAGGAAGCCCAGCTCGCGAAGATCGACCTGTCGCTCGGCAAGCTCGACCTGCAACCCGGGATGACGTTGCTCGACGTCGGCTGCGGGTGGGGCGCGACACTGCTCCGGGCGGCGGAGAAGTACGACGTGAACGTCGTCGGCCTCACGCTGTCGGAGAACCAGTTCACGCACGTCCAGGCCCGTTTCGACGCCGCGGCGGGGGCCCGCACCAAGCGGGTCCTGCTGCAGGGCTGGGAGCAGTTCGACGAGCCCGTCGACCGCATCGTGTCGATCGGGGCGTTCGAGCACTTCGGCGCCGACCGGTGGGTGCCGTTCTTCGAGATGGCCCACCGCGTGCTGCCCGACGACGGCGTGATGCTGCTGCACTCCATCACGCGGCTGATGATGGACGAGGTCAAGGCACGCGGGATCCCGCTGAGCATGGACGTCGCCCGCTTCACGCTGTTCATCGCCCGGGAAATCTTCCCCGGCGGCCAGCTCCCCTCCATCGAGGACGCCGAGCGGCACGCGTCAGACGCCGGCTTCGCCGTGACGCGCGTGCAGTCATTGCAGCTGCACTACGCGCGCACGCTCGACCTGTGGGCCGAGGCGCTGGAGGCGCGCCGGGACGAAGCGATCGCCATCCAGTCCGTCGAGGTGTACGACCGGTACATGAAGTACCTCGTCGGGTGCGCCGACATGTTCCGCAGGGGCTACATCGACGTCAACCAGTTCACGTGCGTGAAGCAGCCGTCACACCAGTAACTGGACGTCACGCGAATTAGGGCTGAACACCGGGCGCGACTATCGTATGGCGCTAGTTGCGCATCACTAGGGGTTCCGACCCGTAGGGTGCGAGCACAGCGAGATTCACAAGTGTTCGGTCGCGTTTGCGGCTGCCACCAGGAAGGCCAGTAGGAACTCATGCCCGAAAACTCAACCGGCATCAAGGACATGACGCCTCACTTCGAGGACATCCAGGCGCACTACGACCTGTCTGATGACTTCTTCGGCGTCTTCCAGGATCCGACCCGCAAGTACAGCTGCGCGTACTTCACCAGCCCCGAGGTCACGCTCTCCGAGGCACAGGTCGCGAACGTCGACCAGCACCTCGAGGCACTCGATCTGAAGCCGGGCATGACCCTGCTCGAGGTCGGCTGCGGCTGGGGCCTGACGCTGCAGCGCGCGATGGAGAAGTACGACGTCAACGTGATCGGTCTGACGCTGAGCAAGAACCAGCAGGCCTACTGCAACGAGATGCTGGGCAAGCTGGACAGCGACCGCAAGTTCGACGTGCGGCTGGAGGGCTGGGAGCAGTTCGGCAGCTCCGTCGACCGCATCGTGTCGATCGAGGCCTTCGAACACTTCGGCTTCGACCGCTACGACGACTTCTTCAAGATGTGCTACGACGTGATGCCCGACGACGGCCGGATGACCATCCAGAGCAGCGTCGGCTACCACCCCGACGACCTGCAGGCCCGCGGCAAGAAGCTGACCTTCGAGATGGCTCGCTTCATCAAGTTCATGATCACCGAGATCTTCCCGGGCGGGCGGCTGCCGTCCACCGACATGATGGTCGAGCGCGGCGAGAAGGCCGGATTCACGGTCCCGCAGACGCTGTCGCTGCGCAATCACTACATCAAGACCCTCGGCATCTGGGCCGGCCGCCTCGAGGCGCACAAGGACGAGGCCATCGCCGCGGCGGGCACCGAGAACTACGACCGGTACATGAAGTACCTGACCGGCGCTCAGTTCTACTTCGTCGACGAGTCCATCGACGTCAGCCTGGTGACCTACCTGAAGCCCGGCGCCACCGCCTGACCCTTCGTTCACACGAAACCCCCGCACTCGGCGAGTGCGGGGGTTTTGTTTGCTGGACGTACATGTACCACCCGTTGTTGCATCGTGCGGTCCCCAGCGGGTTAGAACGGCTCAGTTACCAGTTCTCACCCCCCGTGACCTGCAGTTTTGCTTATTGACGCGCATGTCGAACCATGCCAGACTTCGTTCTACTCTCAGGTTTTACTCAGGAGCTAGAGCTAGGGGAAGACAATGTCAACCGTTGTCGCCAAGGTCTCGAACATCACTACTAGGTTGCAGGTCGGCACGGCGGCAGTGGCCCTGACGGCGGCCGCGGTCATGACCCCGGCGGTCATCGCCCAGGCCGAACCCGGCGGCCTGGCACCCGTGCCGCAGGCCGTGGGCGCGTCGGCCTGGGACGACACCCCGTGGTTCATCGGGAACGACCCCGGCGCCGGCGCAGCAACAGGTTTCGCCGCACAGTCGCTCGTCCTCCCCCCGGCGGTGCAGTCGATCTTCCAGAACCGCCTCTTCTGGTTCGGCACCCCGAACCCCAACCCGCCCCCGGGTGGACAGGTCTTCACGTTCACCCCGTTGACGCTCATCCCCGGCTTCCTCCGCCCGCTCTACAGCTGGTTCACCCAGAACCTCAACTTCTCGGCGTGCATCCTCGGCGCCACGATCAACATTGGGCCGTACGGCGCCGTCGAAGGCCGACTCACTCAGGGCTGCTAGCGCAGAGGTCAGCGTCCAGCTGACCGCCGAGACACCCCAGTCAGCACCGTCGTGGTCACCTCGTGCAGTGCTGGCCGCTCGAGCACGGGAAGTCACGAGTGAACCCCTTCTCCCGCCGCAATTCCCCCTCCCCGGACGACGAGACCGAACGTCCCCCGGGTCGACGCACCGCCGCGTGGACCGCCCTCGTCGTCCTGTCGGTGCTCGTCGCATTCGGCGGCTGGCTGGGTTTCCGTGCCGCGCAGGCCAAGTCGAACCTCGAGGATGCCCGCACCAGCGCACAGCAGGCCAAGGACGCGCTGCTTCGTGGCGACACGGCCGACGCCGTCACGTTCGCCGACCGCGCGACGTCGCACGCCCGTACCGCCCGGGATGCGACGCACTCGGTGCCGTGGACGCTCGCCGCGGCGATACCGTGGCTCGGCAGCCCGCTGGACACCGGCCGCCGGATCTCCGACGTCGTGCTCGGCCTCGCCTCCGACGTGCTCGCGCCGGCCACGCGCACCGGCGCCGCACTGTCCCCGGAGTCGTTGTTCGAGGGCAACCGCCTCGACGTCGGGAAACTGCGCGCGCAGGAACCGGCGCTGAGCGACCTCGCGGCGGCGTCGGCCCGGCTCGATGCGGCCGCGGCGGCCATCGGACCGCCCGCCTACCTCTCCGCGATCGACGACGCCCGCACTCAGCTCCGAACGCAAACCGAGGACGTCGCAGCGCTTCTCGCGAACTCGTCGCTCGCATCCAAGCTCGCGCCGTCGATGATGGGTGCCGACGGTCCGCGCACCTACTTCATGGCGTTCCAGACCAACGCCGAGGCCCGCGGCACCGGTGGACTGCTCGGCGGCTTCGGGGTGCTCCGCTTCGACGACGGTGCGCCCGCGGTCGACGCGCTCAGCTCCAACCGGGAACTCGTACGAGCCTCCGGGCCGGTCGATCTCGGACAGGAGTTCACCGAGCAGTATGGCTTCACCAACCCGTTCGGTGACTTCCGCAACAGCAACCTGAGTTCGCACTTCCCCTATGCGGCGCGCATCTGGCAGTCGATGTGGGCCCAGGACTCCGGCATGACCGTCGACGGCGTCATCGCTCTCGACCCCGTCGCCCTGAGCTACATCTTGGCGGCCGTGGGCACCGTCACCATGCCCGACGGCGAGGTGGTCACCGACGACAACGTGGTCGAACTGACGGAATCGACTGCCTACGAGCGCTTTCCGGACGACCAGCTCGCGCGTAAACGCTACCTGCAGGACATCGCCAGCCAGGTCGTCGACAAGATGGCGGGCCCCATCGGATCACCCCGTGCCCTGCTCGACGCCCTCGGCAGGGCGGTGAGCGAACGCCGGCTCGCGGTGTGGAGTTCGGTGCCGGCCGAACAGGAGCTGCTCGAACGGACCCCACTCGCGCACGCCATCCCCGCCGACCCGGCGCCCTATGCCGAGGTGGTGATCAACAATCTCGGCGGCAACAAGATGGACTACTACCTCGACAGGGAGATCGAGTACGCCGCGGACGAATGCGCCGGCGAGACGCGCTCGTCGACGGTGACCGTCCGGCTGTCCAATGACACACCCGACGGCCCGCTGCCCGAGTTCGTCGCGGGCGCACCGGGCCTGCCCGCCGGCATGCCGACCACCTTTCCCAGCGGCACCAACCTCTCGTCGGTGAAACTGCTCGCGACCACCGGCGCCAGGCTCGTGGGTGCGCTCGCCGAGGGACAGAAGGTGGCGGTGCTGTCCAGCACCGAACGCGGACATCCGACCTTCGAGGTGCAGGTGGCCATCCCACCCGGCACGTCGGGCGAGGTGAGCTTCCACCTGTCGGAGCCGACGGCGCCGGGAGTCCCGCGCGTGCCCGTCCAGCCGTTGGTGGACAACGTGATTCCCGTGATTTCGGTACCAGAATGCGACTGATGGCGGACGTTGCGTCCGAAGTTCGAATCAAAGTCCGCTCATACCAGCGTTTTCCAGACATGACGCGTACTCCCGACAGTATGCTTCCGCGCATCGCGAGGTCGACTGGCCGCGCTGATACGGATGCATCAGCGGTGAAGGAGTGGCTGTGAAACTTCAAGACTTCGTGAAACTCATCCGTTCGCAATGGATCACCGTGTGCGCCGCGGTGCTCGTCGCGGTCAGCGGTGCGGTCGCGCTGACCCTGCTCACCACTCCGCTCTATCAGGCGTCCACCCGGCTCTACGTCTCCGCCGCTGGCGGCACGTCCGTCGCGGAGATGTACCAGGGCAACCGCCTGTCACAGGAACGCGTCATCTCCTACACCGAGCTGATCATGGGTGAGACGCTGGCGCAGCGCACCATCGACAAGCTCGGTCTCGACTTGACCCCGGAGGCATTGAGCGCCAACGTCAAGGCGAGCGCCAAGCCCGACACCGTCCTGGTGGACGTCGACGTCCTCGACCAGTCGGCGGTGCGGGCACGCGACATCGCCAACGCCCTCTCCGACGAATTCGTGGCGATGGTGCGGGAACTCGAGACGCCCGAGGACGGGTCACGGCCGGACGCCAAGGTGGTCGTCGAGCAGCGGGCGAAGATCCCCGCGTCTCCCACGTCGCCGAACATCACCCTGAACGTGCTCGCCGGCCTGGTCGTCGGGGTCCTGGCCGGGGTCGGTCTCGCCGTCCTCCGCGGCTCGCTCGACAAGACGGTGAAGAGTCGGCAGGTCCTCGAGGAGACCACCGGCGTCGGGCTCGTCGGCAACATCCCCACCAACCGCGACCGGCGGACCACACCGGCTATCTCGTTCGGCACCGACAACTCCGCCATCGCCGAGGCGTTCCGCAAGCTGCGGACCAACCTGCAGTTCCTCGCCGTGGACGATCCGCCACGCGTCATCGTCGTCACCAGTTCGGTGCCGAGCGAGGGCAAGTCGACCACGGCGATCAACATCGCGCTCGCACTGGCCGAGGCCGACCACAGCGTCGTGCTCGTCGACGGCGACATGCGCAGGCCCAAGCTGGACTCCTACCTCGACCTGGTCGGAAAGGTCGGCCTGAGTACCGTTCTCAGTGGCAGTGCGCCACTCTCCGAGGTGCTGCAGACCACCAAGTACCCGGGACTCACCGTCCTCACCTCCGGTGGTCGACCGCCCAACCCCAGCGAACTACTCGGGTCGATGGCGGCCAAGAAGGTCCTCGCGGAGCTGCGTTCGACGTTCGACTTCGTCATCGTCGACACCTCCCCGTTGCTCGCCGTGACGGACGCCGCAATACTCGCTGCGGCGTCGGACGGCGTCCTGGTGATGGCGCGGTTCGGTCAGACGACCCGCGATCAGCTCGAGCACGCCGTCGGGAGCCTGGAGGACGTGGGCGCCCGCCTGCTCGGGGCGGTGTTCACCATGACGCCCGAGCGCGGTGCCGGTTCGTACGGCTACCAGTACTACGGCGAGGACGCGGCGGAGTCGCCCGAGCAGGAGGCGCTCGCCGACGCTCCGGCCGAGGCATCCGACGACGCACCGGTCGTCACCGACGAACCGCAACCGGTGGGCAGGCATGGGAATGCGTCCGCCGTCTGAGGCCATCCGTCCGACTCGACGTCGGCCACCCACGGACTCGGAGCACCGATGACAAAGCGGGCGTTGATCACCGGCATCACGGGCCAGGACGGCTCCTACCTCGCGGAGCTGCTGCTGAGCAAGGGCTACGAGGTGCACGGCATCATTCGCCGCGCCTCGACGTTCAACACGTCGCGCATCGAGCATCTGTACGTCGACCCGCACTCGCCCGACGCCAGGCTGTTCCTGCACTACGGCGACCTCAGAGACGGCGCCCGCCTGGTCACCCTGCTGGCCGAACTCGATCCGGACGAGGTCTACAACCTGGCCGCGCAATCGCACGTCCGCGTGTCGTTCGACGAACCGGAGCACACGGCCGACACCACCGGCATCGGTACGGTCCGCGTGCTGGAGGCCGTCCGGCGGTCGGGCATCAGCACCCGCTTCTACCAGGCGTCGTCGTCGGAGTTGTACGGCGCGACACCGCCGCCGCAGGACGAGAGCACGCCGTTCCACCCGCGCTCGCCCTACGGCGTCGCGAAGCTGTACAGCTACTGGATCACCAAGAACTACCGCGAGGCGTACGGCATGTTCGCGGTCAACGGGATCCTGTTCAACCACGAGTCGCCCCGTCGCGGCGAGACGTTCGTGACCCGCAAGATCACCCGTGCCGTCGCGGCCATCGCGGCGGGCCGGCAGACCGACCTGTACCTCGGCAACCTCGACGCGATCCGCGACTGGGGCTACGCAGCCGAATACGTCGAGGGGATGTGGCGGATGCTGCAGGTCGACGAGCCCGACGACTACGTGCTCGCGACCGGTGAGGGCTCGTCGGTGCGGGACTTCCTCGACGTCGCCTTCGGCCATGCAGGTCTCGACTGGGCCGACCACGTCAAGTTCGACGAACGGTATCTGCGCCCGACCGAGGTGGATTCGCTCATCGGGGATGCGTCCAAGGCCCGCAGGCGGCTGGGCTGGGAACCCACCGTCCGGGCACCCGAGCTGGCACGGCTGATGGTCGACGCCGACTGCGAGGCGCTCCGTCACGCAGGCAGTCCGTGGATCGACGCCGTGCGGTTGGACTCCTGGGGTGCGGGGCCCGGTCACGCGCCGCCGCGGCTCGTCGCCGTCCCCACCCCGAACGGCACGCCGATCACACACGGAGGCAACCGATAATGGGCATCAGCTATCTCGCCGCCAGGATGATGTGGGATGCGCGTCAGCGCGGAGTCCACTTCGATCGGGTCCTCACCCTGGGGCACCAGTCGCTGCGCCTCTTCCCCACCGAGGTCGACTTCTTCCGCACCGCCTACCGCCAGGAGTTCGGCTCGACCGGGGCCGACCCGCTCGGCGGACACCGCTGGGACGACTACGTCGACGAGTTCCTGCGCCAGTTCCTCGGCGCCCAGACGGTCAACGTCCTCGACGTCTCGGACTTCGAACAGGCCGATCTGATCCACGACATGAACGCGCCCGTGCCGGAGTCCTGGCACGGCCAGTACGACGTGGTGATCGACGGCGGGTCACTCGAGCACATCTTCAACGTCCCCACCGCGTTCGCGAACCTCGCCAACATGCTCGCGGTGGGTGGCTCCATCTTCGTCAACACTCCCGCGAACAACATGATGGGGCACGGCTTCTACCAGTTCAGTCCCGAGCTGATGTACCGGATCTTTTCCGAGGAGAACGGATTCGCCATCCGGGACGTGATGCTCTACGAGGCCCGCTACCCCGGGTTGGAACTGACCAAGAAACACACCGTGTTCAAGGTCGTCGACCCCGGCGTGGCCCGGCAGCGCGTGGGTCTGCTCAACAAGAAGCCGGTCATGATGATGGTCGAGGCCGTCAAGATTCGCGACACCGAGATGTTCGCGACCACGCCGCAGCAGAGCGACTACGTCGCCATGTGGAACGGCGATGGTGGCGGGGCCACGACACTGCCCTGGCGGGACAGGGCCAAGCAGGCCATCCGCGGCCTGCCCGTCGCCGTCCGCGCACCCATTCAGGGCCGGCATCAGAAGCGAGTGTTCTCACTCAACAACAAGACGTTCTACACGCGGGAGCGCTGGCTGCCCAGGGACGTTCGATGACGACGTCCCCCACGACACGGCGCCCGCCGAACCGCAGGACCACGCTCCAGGCGACCCCGTCGGCCGTCGAGTGGCCCGCCCGGTCGGTCGAGGCGTTCGGCCTGGCGGCGTTCGTCGTGGCGTTCTTCCTCGTCCCCGACGGCGCCACGCCGTGGGTGATCGTCGCGAACCTCGTGGCGTTCTACGCCGTGTTCATCCGGGCGATCGCCGTCCCCGATCGCATCCTGCCGAGGCTGCCGAGTCACCTGACGATCGAGGTGCTGTTCCTGGCCTACGGCTACCTGATCTTCTACTACCCCTACCAACTGTTCGTCATCGGCGCGACCGATCTCAGGGTGAGCAAGTTCGTCGCCAACTCCTTCGTCGACGGGTCGAACAGGGCCATCACGCTGGCCACCATCGGAATGCTCGCCTTCACCCTCGGCTACCGCATCGTCGGCAAGGGGCGCGGCCCCGCCTCGGCACCGGTCACGCCCACCCCCGCGGCCACGAACTACGCCGCCGCATTGGCAACGGCGTCCAGCGGCGGATTGCTCACGCTCAGCACCGTCTACCTGCTGGCCGGATTTCGATCGGCCGGAGAGGGTCGGTACACCGGAACCACCACGAACGCCGTTGGCGTAGAGGGGTTCGCGACTCTCATCCTGGTGCTCTGCATGATCGTCTCGGCGGTGTGGATACACGCCGTGGCCAACGACCTCCGGAGATCACCGCTGCTCGTGGTCGGCCTGGTGGTGGCCGTCGCGTGGGCGTTGCGACTGTTGATCCTCGGCGACCGCAACACCTTCCTGCTCGTCGCCCTGGTCCTGGTGGGCGGTTACGTCACGTTCGTCCGGCGCGTCTCTCCCGTAGTCATCACCGCCGGGTTCGGCGTCTGGCTGGTGGTCTACTACGCCATCGAGGTGCTCCGCAGCACCCCCGGCTGGTATCGGCCCGAGAACGTCTCACGACTGCTCGAGGCAGGCCGGCTGGGCGAGAGCACCACGGGGGACGGCAGTTTCAACGTGACGACGATGTCGGTCCGGGCGACGGTCGAGGTGGTGCCCTTCAGCCAGGACTACCTCTACGGGGCCCTCAAGCTGATCCAGATGTCATCGGCCCTGCCCTTCAGCAACCGGCTGTTCCTGCCCTACCTGGATCCCGAGTACACCAGTTCGGCCGCGCTGTTGACCGACGTCATGCTCGGCGGTCACTCGACGTGGGGCACCGGCACGAACATCCTCTCCGACTCGTTCGTCGACTTCGGCGTGGCCGGTGTCGTCGTCGTGCTGCTCGGACTCGGAGTCGCGGCGGGCTTCGTCCGGAACTACGTGGCACGCGCCCCGCACGACGCGCACCGCGTGGTGGTGTATCTGCTCACGCTGGCACTGTTCGCCGAACTGCCGCGATACGCCATCGAGGTTCCGGTGCGGATGATGGCGTGGGCGTTGGTGTTCTGCGCCGTCGTGGGCTTCGTCGCGGGCCGCGCCCGCACCGACGCTTCGCCGGAACGACGGCGCACGCCGGCGAGCGGGAGCCGGATGTGACCGGCCGTCACGCGGCCGGATCGGGGTCGTGCCCGGCCTGCGGGCATCACCGGACCCGCGTCGTCAGTTCGCCCCGACCGCAGTTCGTCGAGCAGTGCACGTCCTGCCGGTCGACGTTCTTCCACTTCGGCACCTCTGCCGCCGTGAGTCACAACGACCAGTACACCGCCGACGCCGGCTATCAGCGATACCTCGAGAGCGCCAACGAGACCGGCTGCGCACACCGCTTCGACGAGACCATCGCCCGGCTCGAGGACATGCTCGACGACGTCGACCGGCCGAGCGTCTTCGACGTCGGTGCGGGTAACGGCGACTTCCTGGCGATGGCCCGCGAGCGCGGCTTCCGGATCTCGGGCAACGAGGTGTCGCCACCGGCGATCGAGGCGTCCCGCGCACGGCACGGCATCGAGCTGGTCCTCGACGACGATCTCCTGTCGCTGGCCGAGGGGTCACCCCGCTTCGACGCCGTCACGATGTGGTGCGTGATCGCGCACGTGGACGATCCGGAGGAGCTGCTGCGCGGGGCGCGGGCACTGCTGCGGCCCGGCGGCGTGCTCTTCTTCAGCACGCCGCGGTACTGCGTCATCGACCGGGTGGCGATGATCCTGCGCCGGATCACCTTCGACGGGTACCGCCGGGTGTTCGACCGTCGCATCAACGCCTTTCACCGCCGCCAGTACTCCCGCCGTGGCATGGAGGCGCTGCTCGTGCGAGAGGGATTCGAGCCCGTCTCGGTCCGGCCGGCGATCGGTTACGGGCTGCGAATGGCCGAATACCTGCGGGCCATCGGCGTCCCCCACGTCGTGGCGCGGCCGATCGCGGCAGCGCTCGAGGTGGCCGCACGCGCAGGTCTGCTGCCCCGCAACATCCTCAACGTGTACGCGCGCGCCCGCTGAGGTCTCAGATGCCGACCTTGGCCGAGGCCCAATCCAATTGCCGCTCGATGCCCTCGCGCAGGGTGACCGACGGCTGCCACCCCAGGATCGCGCGGATCGCCGCCGTGTCGCCACCCGTGCGGTCGACGTCGCCTGCGACGGAGCCGACCCGTGTCACCGACAGCCGGGCTCCACCCAGTTCCTCGAAGATCCCGAGTACCTCGTTGACCGACGTGTGCGATCCGCCGGCGACGTTCAGCACGGTGCCGGGCTCGACGTCTTCCGACGCCGCAAGCAGATTCGCGTCGACCACGTCACCGACGTAGGTGAAGTCGCGTACCTGCTCGCCGGAACCAAAAACGGTGATCTCGGACCCGTTGGCCGCAGCCATCGCGAATCGGGTGAAGGCCATGTCCGGCCGCTGCCGGGGCCCGTACACCGTGAAGTAGCGCAACGACACCGTCGGGACGCCGAAGCTCGCGGCGTACGCGTTGCACAGGTGCTCCGCCGCCAACTTGGTGACGCCGTAGGGGCTCACTGGATGCGGTCGATCGGCTTCGTTCGTCGGGTACCGCTCCGCGTTGCCGTACACCGAGGACGACGAGGCGTACACCAGACGGCGCAACGATCGCGACGCACGGCTGGCCTCCAAGAGCCGTTGCGTCGCTTGCACGTTGCAGCGGTCGTAGATCGAGAACTCGGCGCCCCACGACGCCCGGACACCGGGCTGTCCGGCCAGGTGGAAGATGACGTCGACGCCGTCCAGCAGCCTGGGCAGGTCGACGACGTTGAGGTCCGCCTCGACCACGTGCGCGCCTGCCCGCATGACCATCTCGGCGTTGGCACGCTTCAGGTCGAGATCGTAGTAGTCGGTGAACGAATCGATGCCGACTACGTCGTGACCGTCGTCCGCCAGACGGCAGGCCAGGTGGGATCCGACGAATCCCGCAGCGCCAGTGACCAATGCACGCATGGCGGCACTCCCTCGTTGAAGCGCGGCATCACGTTCCGCGCAGAGCGGCATGAACGACGATTATTGACGCCTGTGACACTACCCAGTGTGCGGCTTTCTCGGCGCGCAATGGCCGGGAGTCTTGACCGTGGTCAGATACATCACCCTCGTGTTGCGATACGCCCATCCGGCCAATCGGGCGATCGGTGAAGGCAGCGGCGGATTTCCGAGCCTGAAGAGCACCCGTTCCCGAGAGCATTCTCCGACGTCGACGGTCAGACCGGCCGCCTCGAGGATGCGGCAGATCTCGGCAGGTCTGCGGTAGAAGGTCTCCTGCTCAGAGTATTTGGCGAAGATCTCCACTCGGTCGGACACGGGCCGGTCGAGAAAGTAGGGCGCTGCGCGACCAGTACGGAGAGCGACCGTGATGGCCGCCCGCCGCAGCCTTCCCTTCGGCAACCAGTGCACCATCGGGGCGTGCAGATGTGGCTCGTCGAAGATCCACTTGGCGGGAAACACGTGCAGACCGCGCCCGCCGGGTGTCGTGGTCCTCGCAACCTCTCTCGCCAACTGCGCCAGGTCCGCGACGTGCTCGAAGACCTGGTTCGACAACACGACGTCGAAGTAGCCATCCGGGTAGGGATAGCCGTGATCCCCCAGCACTGCCAGTCGTTTCGGGCCGAGGAGGGCGACACCGTTGGCGACGTAGTCGGCGCGGACGTCGATCCCGAAGGCATCGAATCCCTGCTCGACCAGCCATGCGACCGTGCCACCCCGACCACATCCGACGTCCAGCACGTGCATCGTCGATCTGTCCCGGCCCATGGCGACCCGTGCCACCCAGGCCGTGACGGACGGTCCCGGGTCACTCGATCTCGCGAGTGGCTCGAGTTTTGCGTGCCCGTCGTGCTCGGTCAGCGACGGCAGTTCCATGTCTGAGTGCTACCACCGGACGACGTCTCTCATCGGGTATTGGACAACGCGGTCGACACCGATCACCGAGCGGCGACGTCACGCCGACCCGAAACCGGTTTTGAGGCGATTGGTTGCAAATACCGAGCTTTGGCGTCGGAAGGTATGTGCGCAACGCCCCTCGCCATTCGTTGACGCGTGGGTAAACTCATCGCTGGGGGCCCGAACCGGTAGGCGAATGGTTCTGCGAGAGAGGCCTAGACGTGTCGTTTCGTTCAGCAGCGATCTTCGCTGTCGGGCTCCTGCCCGCCGGCACCATCAAGAACCTCGTGCTGCGACGGTTGGGGTGGACCATCGGTCGTGACGTCCGCTTCGGTCCCTGCCTCGTCGTCAACGTCGACCAGGTCTCCCTCGACGATGGGACGATCGTCGGCTGCTTCAACGTCTTTCGGGATCTCAGCCGCCTGGAACTCGGCCAGTGCGTCAGGGTGGGGCAATGGAACTGGGTCACTGCCTCGAGCCACATGCGGGCGGCGGGGGCGCGCGGTACCTTCGCGATGGGTCGGCACACGTGTCTCGCCTCCCGCCACTACCTCGACTGCACGGGCGGTATTCGCGTCGGCGCCTTCTCGAGCATCGCAGGTGAACGGTCGACCTTCCTGACGCACGGCCTCTCGTGGGTCACGTCGGAGCAGACCTACGATTCCATCGAGATCGGCGACTACTGCATCCTGTCGTCGAATCTCAACGTGGCGGCGGGCACCGTCGTCGGTGACCGTGTCGTCGTCGCCATGGGATCGACGATCGCGGGCGAACTGTCCGAACCCGGTCTGTACGTGCAGCCTCGCGCCGAACTGGTCAAGCACGAACTCGACGGGAAGTACTTCGATCGGCTCGTGGGCGACATCGTCGGCGTTCGACCACGCAGGTGACCGGATCCGACGCAGACCTCCGAGTCTGCTTCTTCATCCCGAGTCTGGGTGACGGCGGAGCCCAACGTCAGTGCGTGGCCCTGCTCAACGCATTACAGCACCGAGCCGGTCTCGATCTTCATCTGATCCTGCTCGCGCGCGGCCCGTATGAGAAAGACCTCCGGACCGAGCGGCTGACGATTCACCGCATCGACGTCGACGACTTCGGCGGGCCCGGGGCCCTCATCTTCGTGGTGCGCGTTCTGCGGCGAATCAAGCCCGACGTCTTGATCTCCTGGCTGCATCCCGCGGACATCTGGTCCTACGTGGCGACTCGCCTGCTGCGGCGGATTCCGTGGATCATGACCGAGCGTGGCTCCAGGTATCCCGATCGGCGTGTCTACCGCCTCCGGACACGACTCGGTCTACGTGGCCCCGCGATGATCATCGCCAATTCCCCGGCCGGTGCCGATGTGTGGACCTCGCAGGGAGCCCGGTCGCCGGTACGGATCGTGCCCAACATGGTGCTCGACGCCGACCGCCCGATCGCAGTGCGCTCCGACCGGGCCGCGGCGGCGGACTGTGTGGTCGTCGGCCGACTCGAACCGCAGAAGAACGTGGTTGCCGTCGCGTCCGCGTTCGCCTGCTTCGCCGTCCACCACCCGATGTCGACACTGCGGATCGTCGGCACGGGCGGCGAGGGCGACGAGGTGTCGCGCATCGCCCACGACGCCGACCTGGCCGGTCGGATCGTGCTGGACGGATTCCGCAGCGACGTACCCGACATCATGGCGCGGGCCCGGCTGCTGTTGTCCTTCAGCAGATTCGAGGGCATGCCGAACGTCCTCATGGAGGCAGTGCGCGCAGGCCTACCGTCGGTCGTGTCCGACATCCCCGAGCACCGTCACCTCCTGGGCGACGACTACCCGTACTACGTACCGCTGGATGCACCGGCGGCCGTCGCTGCCGACGTCATCGACCGGGCGTGGAACGACGTCCCGAGTCCGGCGATCTACGCCCACGCTCGCGACGTTCTGGTGTCGTCCGAACCCGACGAGGTGGTCGCGGGTTACGTGGACGCCTTCATCACCGTCGCCGGGGCTCCGCGCGCCGGTGACACCCGGGCGGCCGGCATCCGACGATTGCTCGCGCGGACATGACCCGGCCGACGGCAACGACCGCCGTGGCGCCGACGCCGGTCGACTCGGGCACGCGGAAGAACCTCGCGGCGTCCTACGTGAACTTCGTCGTCGTCGCGGTGGTCGGCGTGCTCGTCAATCCCCTGCTGCTCGGTGCGCTGGGGCCGTTGATGTTCGGCGTCTGGAAGTCGCTGCAGAAGTACCTGGACTTCGCGACGTTGGCGGACGGCCGGGCCGCTCAGGCCCTGAAGTGGATAGTCGCCAGCAGGACCACGCTCACGGACGCCGAGCGGCGCAGGGACGTCGGAGCCGCGATCATCGTGTGGGTTCGATGGCTGCCGGTGACGGCGCTCGTCGCCGCGGCGTTGGCGTTCGCGATGCCACTGCTGATCAAGGGCATTCCGGACGACGTCCGGAGTGCGGCTTACGCGGCAGCGGCAGTCCTCGCCGCCAACACCGTCCTCGCGGGACTGCTCGCGATACCCGACGCCGTGCTGGTCGGCGTGAACCAGGGGTACAAGTCGACGCTGGTGACGACGGCGGCCTTCGCCATCAGCAATGCGGCGATGGTCGGCGTCGCCGTCGCGGGCTGGTCCCTGTGGTCGCTGGCACTGATCGTGCTGATCGCGGCAGGTGCGAACTCCGCGGTCACGTTGCTGATTGCGCGGCGGGCCGTCCCCTGGTGGGGAGCAACTCGGCCGTCGACGGCGGACCTACGGCGAGTGTTCGGCTACAGCTCGTGGACGATCGGCTGGGTCCTCGTCGACAAGCTGTTCCTCACCTGCGAACTCATCGTCGTCAGCGTCATGGTGGGTGCGCTGGGCGTCACCCAGTACACGTTCACGACGTTCATCATGCAGTTCGTCCTGTCGATCGCGCTGGTCACGGCAAGCGGTTTCATGCCCGTCCTGGGATCCACGCTGGGTGCGTCGGAGGCGACCATCGCAGCCGACCTGGCGCGATCCGTGCGGCATCTCGTCATCGGTGTCGCGGTGCTGGGGAGTTCCGCGGTCCTCGCCGTGAACGGCTCATTCGTCGGCCTGTGGGTCGGCGGCGACCAGTTCCTCGGAACGACCGTCAACGCACTGCTCGTCGTGTGCGGTCTGCAATTGGCACTGATCCGCGTCGACGGTCAGATTCTGGACGTGACGATGCGCATCGGGCCCAAGGTGGTCGTCGGATTGTTGAGCAGCGCGGGCGGTATCGCTGCCGGTTGCATCGGCTACGTGGTCACCCGTGACCTCGCGGTGGCACTCGGGTCGATCATCGCGGTGCGCATGGTCGCCAACGTGGCGTACCCGATCCTCGTCGCCAGGGCAATACCCGGATCGGGGATCCCGCTGCGGCCCGTCGCGCTCGGGACGGCGCTTCTGCTGGCATCTCTCGGCATCGGGTCCGTCGACCATGGCGGCGGCCTGACCGCCCTGGCCGGGGCCACCGTGGTCTGGGCTCTGCTGGCGCTCGCCGCCGCCGCCGGCGGGCTTCTCCCCCACGGCACCGTGCGGGCCCTGTTGACCCGGCAGTCGAGCAGCTCGTGAGACAGGTACGTGGCAGACCGATCATGGAACGGGGGTCACCTCGGTGACGACGAAGGCACTGCTCGGAACGAAGGCCCTCTGGCATGCGAAGGACCTCCTCACACTCGGGTTGCCCTATCAGGCGAGGCACTTCCATCGGCGCGACGACCGGGAGTTCGCGGTCTCGGTCAAGGGTGTCGGGGTCATGATGCTCCGGCCCCGGTCCGCCGATCCCGCGGTCGTGAGTCAGGTCTTCAGCTGGCGGCAGTACGACACCACCGCCTTTCCCCAGCACGCCCGAATCATGCAGGCGTACCGCGACATCCTCGCTCGCGGTCGTCGGCCGCTGATCTTTGACCTGGGGGCGAACAACGGTGCGTCGGCACGATACTTCGCCCGGGAGTACCCCGCCGCGAGCATCGTGGCAGTCGAACCCGACGTCGACAACGCACGCATGTGCCGGCTGAACACGGAGGGCCATCCGGTCGAGGTCGTCGTCGCGGCGATCGGCGGATCACCCGGCCACGTCTCGCTGGCGACGGCGGACATGGCGAGCGTGTCCTACACCGCCACCCGCTCAGCCGACGGCGGTGTCCCCGTGGTGACGGTGAATCAACTCCTCGCCGAGCGCAGCGCCGATCACGAACTCTTCATCGTGAAGATCGACATCGAGGGCTTCGAGGAGGATCTCTTCGCGTCCGGTACCGAGTGGGTGGAGCAGGCGACCATGCTCGTCATCGAACCCCACGACTGGAAGTTCCCGGACCGCGATACCAGCCGCCATCTCCAAGAGGTGATGGGGCGCCTGCCATTTCAGTTGATGCTGTCCGGGGAGAACCTGGTGTACGTCCGACACGAGCGAAGGGGCGTGGTGACGCCATGAGGGTCGCGCACGAATTACGCAGTCTGGTCAACCGCATCGGCATCGACGTCGTGCGCTATCCGCTGAGCAGTCCGCTCGCCCGCACGGCCCGGCTACTCGAGCACCACGGGGTGGCGTGCGTGCTGGACGTGGGTGCCAACGACGGCGGCTTCGCGACCGGCATCCGCGGGCTCGGTTATCACGGGCGCATCGTCTCGTTCGAGCCGCTCGACAGGCCCTTCACGTCCATTCGGCACAAGGCGCGCAACGACGGTCAGTGGACCGCCGTGCACTGCGCCGTCGGCGACGCCACCGGTGAGGTGGTGATCAACGTCTCGGGTAACGACGGCCTGTCCAGTTCGGTGCTGCCGATGCTCGACGCCCACACCGACGTCGCGCCCGGATCACGCTACGTCGACACGCAGATCGTCCCCCAGGAGCGCCTCGACGACCTGTTGCCCGAACTCGGGGTGCGGCCCGGCGACCGCACCTTCCTGAAGGTGGACGTGCAGGGCTACGAGGCCGCCGTACTCGACGGCGCGGCCGACCGGTTCGCCGACGGCACGATCGTCGGACTGCAACTCGAGCTGTCGCTGGTGCCGCTCTACGGCGGGGCCATGACCTATCGCGAGGGCCTCGATCGTGCCGAGGCACTCGGGATGACGCTGATGGGACTCGATCCGGTGTTCGCCGACCACGAGACCGGTCAGTTGCTCCAGGCCGACGCCGTCTTCTTCACGACCTGACCGCGGGCCAGACGCCACGATGGACGCCGCCCACGATCCCGGCACCAGGCTCCTGATGATCGGGCCCATGCCGCCGCCCCTGAACGGTCAGTCCGAGGTGATGCGCCACGTCGTCGCGCGGATGGGTGAGCACTTCCCCCGCCTGCGGGTCGAGGACGTCGGCGCGGGCGGAACGTCCGGCCGGCTCGGTGTCCTGGCCCGGGCGGCGCGGTCCATCGTCGCTTGGCGGTCGATCCGGGGCTCCGACGCGGTGTACGTCGCGGTCAAGGCCGACCACGGGATGTGGCTGACGACCGCCACCGTGGCGCTCGCCCGGCTCTCCGGGTCCAGGGTGTTCCTGCACCACCACTCCTATGCGTATGTGGGCGAACGCAAGACGCGCATGGTGGCGCTCGCGCGCATCGCCGGCACCGATGCCCGTCACGTCGTCCTGTCCCGCTCCATGGCGGCCGACCTGCGTCGCGTGATGCCGGAGATACGGCACACGCCCGTCGTCGGCAACGCCGGACTCATCGACACGTCGCTGCTGGGCCTGCCGCTCAGGGCCGACGGCGGTGAACTGATCCTCGGCCATCTGAGCAATCTGTCCCAACAGAAGGGGATCGCTGAGGTCGTCGACCTCGCCTGCGCACTCCGGCGATCGGGTACCCGTGCACGCCTCGTCGTGGGCGGGCCCGTCGCGGACGACCACGCCAGGACGCACCTGCACCGCGCGGAGCGGGAACTGGGACTTCTGTTCGAGTACCGCGGGGCTCTGACCGGACCGCCCAAGCGCGAGTTCTTCGGTGAAATCACGCACTTCGTCTTCCCGTCGCGCTACGTGCACGAGGCGTCGCCCATGGTCTTGTACGAGGCGATGGCCGCCGGCGCGGTGTGCATCGCCACCCGGCGAGGATCGATTCCCGAGCAGCTGGCGGGTTGTCCGGCACTGCTGGCCCGCAACCACCGGTGCTTCGTCGACGAGACCTTGCCGGCGCTGGCCGGCGCCGTCTCGTCGGCTACCGCGTCCAGGGACACCAGACAGGCGTACCTGCGCGCACTGGACGAGTCGGAATCTCAGCTAGCCGACCTCGCCGCGCTGTTCTCCAGATCCGACTGAGCCGTCCTCGTCGGTCGCCCGGTGTCCGCACGCCGTCAGCCCGAACGTGTTCTTCGGGCACCACTTCTCACCCACTGCCTGGAGCTGGGGCGACTGCGTGGAGAAGTAGCGGTCCATCTCGACGGTGTCGAACCGTCGACGCAGCAGGCCGGCCAGAGCCTCGTCGTCCACGCCCTGACGGACCACGTGGTACTCAACGAGGTCGGACGGCTCCGTCTCCGAGTACACCCCACGCAGACGACGCCACCGGGTGGCGAGCCCGCGCCGGAGTTCGCCCTGGGTCACCCGCCAGGCGAAGTAGCAGCCCCACGTCACCGCACGCTCCCAGCGCTTCTGACGCGGATACCAGACCGGGTCCTGGAACGTGACGACGGTTCCGCCCGGCCGCAGCACGCCGTCGCACAACCGCGTGATCACGTCGAGGTAGTCGGGGATGTGATGGATCACCGAGATCAACAGGATCACGTCGTACGTCGCGCCCTCGGTGAACGGCGCGCTGCCGTCGACGTCGAAGAGGACGCGCACCCCGTCCACGCGACCGAACTTCGCGGTCAGATAGTCGTGACTTGCCTTGGACATCTCGGTCACGGTGGCCGTGCCGCCGGCCGCGATGACCGTCTCGGTGAAGGACCCATGGCCGGCACCGATCTCGAGGACGTCGCAGCTGCCCTGCCGCCGCAGGATGTCGCCGACCGCTGCGGAGATTCGCCCGTCGATGCGATCGCGCAGACCGGCATGACGCAGGTGCGGACTCCCGACGGTGTAGTCGAAGCCGTCGCCGTGAATGACGTCCTGGGCCCGATCGACCGCCTCGTGTCGCACTCCGCCTGCCGCCATGGCCCAGTCCCGTCAGAATCCGTACCGGAGTGCGCAATTGGGCGTGATTCCGGTGAGAAGGTGTGACTCCTCGACGTTCATGATATTCCCTCGACTTCCGCGGGTGACGACGAATGATCCGTTCTCCGTGAAGATTTGCGAATCACTAGGAATGCCAACCACACAGGAGTAACGTCCGCGTCAATTCGATCGAGCTGGCCCCACCCTTGCGAGAGGAATTCTGATGACGAGGACGTTCTTCGCACGGTCGGCAGTGACCTTGGGTGCCGCGACACTCCTGTTCGCCGGGCCCGGCATCGGCGTCGCCACCGCAGACGGCCTGGACGGCCAGACGTACGAAGCGGTGTCGAAGTACCTCGGCGACGCCGGATCGACGGTCGTCGTCGCGACCGTGGTCGGCGACCAGCTCGAGACCGACAAGTGCATCGTCACCCACTGGCGGCTCGACAACAACGACAAGAGCAGGGCCCTGGTCTACCTGAACTGCAACGCTTCCCTGGCCAACAAGGGCGACGCGGGCAACTCGGCGATGACGCCGGAGGGGCAAGCCGCGAAGCTCGATGCGAAGCGAGCCGCGAACATCACGAAGAACCCCGCGATGTGCGAAGCGTCCGAGGACGCCACCACCTGGTGCATCTCGCTGTGCGAGCGCACCGAACTGTGCACCTACACCGGCTGATTGGACGACGGGCCGGCGGCAGCGCTCCTCATGCCACACGGGTGCGGCTCGCCGCACTGCCGCGCGCGACGGCATCGCGGATCACCTGGTCGAACGCAGTGATGGCAGCCTCCTCGGTGAGCACCTCCCGCCGGTAGCGCTGACCGGCCGCACCGTGCGCCAGGGCACCGTCGTGATCGTTCGACAGCCGGAGCGCAGTCGCCAGGAGCGCCTCCGGATCACCGGCGGGGACGGCGATGCCGGCGCCCGACCGCGACACCTCCTCCGCCGTGATTCCGCCCAGGTCGGTCGCCGCGACGATCGGCCGTCCGGCGTCGAAGTAGGACGTCAGCTTGCTCGGCACGGCCATCGCCGCAACGCCGGGTAGTTCGTTGACCAGCAGGCAGTCGGCCGCGGCCAGAGCGCACCTGTAGCGGGCGTCGTCCAGCGGGTCGACGAACCGGATCCGTTCCACACCGCGCGCCAACTCCTCGAGACGTTCGCGTTCGCCACCGTCGCCCACCAGGACGAACACGACCGGCAGCCGTCGCTCGTCGGCCAGCCTGGCGGCCGCCACGACGTTGTCCAGGCCCTGTTTGGCGCCCATGTTGCCGGTGTGGACGACGAGCCGGACGTCGTCCCGCCAGCCGAGCACTGCCCTGGCCTCGGACCGCGACATGGGAGCAGACGGTGCGAGGTGGGTCCAATTCCGGATCACCGCAACGCGTTCCGGGTCGATCCCGAGTTCCTCGACGAGATATCTGGCGAATCTCGGGTGAATGACCACGACGCGGTCGGCCCTGCGCAGAGTCACCCGCTCGACGATTTCCGCAATCTTCGCCGACAGTCCACCACCCTCCTTCGTCTCGGTCATGCCGAGCGCGTAGAGGTCCTGCACCCAGACGATGAAGGTCGGACGCGACCGGCGCAGCCCGATGCGCAACGCGACCAGTGCGGTCGCGAAGAGCGCAGGGGACACGGCGACGACGACGCAATGCGCGGCGGCTCCGCCGAAGGCCAAGCGGAGTCCGAAACTGATCTCGGACAGGAGGCGTCGAACACCCCTGGGTGGCCGCGGGACGTAATGCAGGAACCGGCGAACCACCACCCCGTCGACGTTCTCGGTACGTCGCCACTGCCCATACCCCGCGCGAATCCGCCACTCCGGATAGAAGGGATGGGCGACGTAGGCCGCCACGCGGTGCCCGCGGGCCGCGAGACCCCCAGCCAGCGCACCCGAATACGGCGCTACGCCAGTTGAATCCGGCGGATAGTGCAGGCTCAGCAGCGACACGTCGTGTCCGGACATGGCGCGACAGTACCCCCACCGATTCCGCCACATCCGGGATTCGCAGGACCACTCGCCACGAGATCATCGTTCGCACAATGGGAGTCGCGCAACCAGGCCGTGCACCGTTCCTCTCGACCGGCCCGGGGGAGCGGCCCCGGGCGGACGGTCACTTCGGATTCCGTGCCGCCGCAAACTGCAATGAAAAGCCGATCGGATCACCCGCCAGTGATCATGAAGTTTGCTGTACCCGCTGCTCAGCACCGTTTATTCACACAGGTGACAAATATAAGTGCTGAACCTGAAATTGCTGCTTGTGCAGCACTTTGTGGCGTACCAATAGTACTAAAAGCCCAGCTCACGAGTACCGATGGATAATTTGACGTTGTTGCCAATACTGGTTGCTGGGCCCCTGTGGCGGTGCTAGCCTCGGCCCACGGCAACACACCGATCACCGAGGCCACGGCGGCGCCGGGGATGCAGAACGTGTCGAAGTGAGAGGTGCCACATACCGCAAGAACCGCTACATCGCGACGTCGGCTCGAGACCAGCGGCCGACGATCGTATCCCTCAGCGCCACTAGGGAATCACCGGGCCTGGCGGCATCGACGCCACCAGGCCTTGGCTTGACGTGCTGAAACGTGGAGAGAGACATGCGAAAACGTGCAGTACTGACCGGCGGAGCAGGATTCGTCGGTTCGCATCTGGCCGAACGTCTGCTGGACCGTGACATCGACGTGGTGTGCCTCGACAACTTCATCACCGGCGCCCCGGAGAACATCGCACACCTGCAGTCCGCCGACGGTTTCCGTCTGATGAAAGTCGATGTCAGCGACTACATCTCGATTCCCGGACCGGTCGACTACGTTCTGCACTTCGCGTCACCGGCATCACCGGTCGACTATGCCGAACTGCCGATCCAGACGATGAAGGCCGGCTCACTGGGGACGCTGCACACCCTGGGCCTGGCCAAGGAGAAGAACGCGCGCTATCTGCTGGCATCCACGTCGGAGACCTACGGCGACCCACTGGTCCATCCGCAGCCCGAAAGCTACTGGGGCAACGTCAATCCCGTCGGACCGCGCTCGTGCTACGACGAGGCGAAGCGCTTCGCCGAGGCACTCGTGGTGTCGTACCGGCGCAAGCACGGCGTCGACGCCGCCATCATGCGGATCTTCAACACCTACGGCCCGCGGATGCGTGCCGGCGACGGGCGTGCCATCCCCAACTTCGTCTCCCAGGCACTCAGCGGCGCACCGATCACGGTGCAGGGCGACGGCAGCCAGACCCGATCGCTCTGCTACGTGGACGATCTGGTGGACGGCGCACTCCGCCTCCTGTTCTCGAGTGCGGCCGGACCGATCAACGTCGGCAACCCGACCGAGATGACCGTCCTCGACCTCGCGCATCTCGTCCGCGAACTCGCCGGATCCGATTCGCCGATCGAGTTCGTGGACCGGCCGGTCGACGACCCGTCGCAGCGACGGCCGGACATCTCGCTCGCCCGCAGGCAGCTCGACTGGGAGCCGAGAATCGACGTGGTCGATGGGTTGTCCACGACCATCGACTGGTTTCGTGCCCGCGCCCAAGAACCGTCGCTCGCCTACTCCCCCGCATCGCCGGCACGCCTGGAGCCGGTTCAGCCCCGGCACCGGGTGGCGGTCATCGGGACCGGTTACGTGGGCGCGGTCACGTCGACCTGTCTGGCGTTCCTCGGCCACGTGGTCTGCGGCCTCGACAGCGACTCGGCCCGCGCGGGTCAGCTGAACAACGGCCAAGCCCCGTTCGTCGAGCCGGGCCTCCCCGAGATCCTCAAGGCCACGCTCGCATCGGGGCGGCTGGTGTTCACCGACGATCCCGCGGAGGCCCTGTCCGACGCCGAGTTCGTCTTCCTCTGTGTGGGAACGCCTCCGGGGCCCGACGGCTCACCGGACCTGGCGCAGCTGGAGAGTGCCATCGCGTCGCTGGCACCGTATCTCCGTCCCGGTGTGGTCATCGTCAACAAGTCCACCGTTCCGGTCGGCTCCGGGAACTGGACCCGCACCATCCTCGAGGATGCGCTCGTCGGCAACCGTGAACTGTCCTTCCACGTCGTCTCCAACCCGGAGTTCCTCCGGGAGAGCTGCGCCATCGACGACTTCCTCTATCCCGACCGGATCGTGCTGGGCGGAGCCACCGAGGACGTCAGCCGGGTCGCCGAGCTCTACCAGCCCGTCCTGCGGCAGTCCTTCGGCGCCGGCCGCCGCGACGTGCACCCGGCGCTGATCACCACCGACCTCGCGTCCGCCGAGATGATCAAGTACGCCGCGAACGCCTTCCTGGCGACCAAGATCAGCTTCGCCAACGAGATGGCCCACATGTGCGAGCTGTTCGGCGCCGACGTCCGCCAGGTGCTGCCCGCCATCGGAGCCGACCACCGCGTCGGCAACGCCTTCCTCAACCCGGGCGTCGGATGGGGCGGGTCCTGCTTCGGCAAGGACGTCGCCGCACTCATCTCGTCGAGCAAGGAGTACGGCTACACGCCGTCGATGCTCGAGGCCACCGTCGGCATCAACGTCGCGCAGCGCGAGAGCGCCGTCCGGAAGCTGCAGCGCGAACTCCACATGCTGAAGGGACGTCGGATCGCCCTGTTGGGACTCACGTTCAAGCCGGGTACCGACGACCTGCGCGACGCGCCGGCTCTCGACATCGCCCGGCGGCTCCTCGCCGTCGGCGCCGTCGTGTCCGCCTTCGACCCCGTCGTCAAGACCCTGCCCGAGGAGTTCTCGGCGGTCCGCCTGACGCGCGACGTCTACGAGGCCGCCGACCGCGTGGACGCGGTCGTGGTGACGACGGAGTGGCCCGAGTTCCGCATCATCGATCCCGCGTCGCTGCGCCGCGCCATGCGCGGCAATCTCGTGGTTGACGGCCGAAACTGTCTGCCGGAGAACAGCTTCGTCGGGTCCGGGCTGCGGCTGATCGGATTCGGATGGTGACCAGGAGCGTCGGGGAATCAGAAGGGGGCAGGATGACCATCGAACTACCGCCGAAGCGTCCCGAGGCGCTCTTCTCCACCGGACGGTTCGCGATCACCCGGCGCGC
This sequence comes from Mycobacterium sp. PTI7, assembly GCF_056679845.1. NCBI lineage: Bacteria > Bacillati > Actinomycetota > Actinomycetes > Mycobacteriales > Mycobacteriaceae > Mycobacterium > Mycobacterium sp. PTI7. The sequence continues at coordinate 14,285 of NZ_CM155252.1, read as the reverse complement.
GCCCGACCGGGACACCCATCAGGCCCACGAAGTCGGCCTGCAGCATCGCTACTCGCTGCAGCTGGCCGACCTCGTCTCCGTGTTGGCGTCGGCGAGCCTGGGCGCGGTCGTGCTCAGCCACATCAGCACGGTGCGCGCCGGGACGCTCGGCGTCCGGGAGGTCCTGCTCGCGGCGGTCGCGATGGCCGTTGCCCTTCACGTCCACGGGTTGTACCGCCGCCCCGCAGCGCGTCTGCGCCCGAGCGAGTGGTGGCGTCCCGCCGTCGTCGCGCGATGCCTGCCCACCGCGGCGCTGCTCGCGCTCGCCGCCGACGCGTTCGTCCTCGGCGGCAGGGTGATGACCCTGACGGCTGCCGTGGCGATGACGCTGCCCGCCATCGCCACCGTGCCCACCGGGCGTCGCCTCGTGGTCCGGCTGTTCGACCCGGCGGTGAGTCGCATCCTGGTGATCGGTACGGGTCCGATCTCCGAGCGGCTGACGTCGCGGCTGCACCGGTGCCCGGACACCCTCGTCGTCGGGCACGTCGACGACAACGCGGCACCGGGCACGCGGCTGCTCGGCGGTCTGGCCGATCTGCCGGAGGTCTGCGAGGAACACCGCATAGACCGGGTGATCGTCGGCTTCCCGAACACCAGCGACGCGATCGTGCTGGAATCGCTCCGCCGACTGCAGGGTCAGGTGCCCGTCTCGGAGATCCCGCGCTACTTCGAGTTGCACAACTGGCGCAGCGAGGCCGAGGAGCTGCACGGGCTCACGCTCATGCATCTGCCCACCGCGTCGCTCGGCCCGCGTGCGCGAATGATGAAGCGGGTCATCGACGTCACCCTCGCGACGTGCGCCCTGATCGGCGCCTCTCCCCTGCTGTTGGCCATCGCGGTGGCGATCAAGATCGACAGCCCCGGGCCGGTGTTCTTTCGCCAGGAGCGCATCGGGCGGGCCGGTGCACCGTTCAGCATCTTCAAGTTCCGGTCGATGACGGCCGACGCGTGGCAGCAGCGAGCCGCGGTGTCCGCACTCAACGAGGTCGACGGCCCGCTGTTCAAGATGGCCAACGATCCCCGCGTCACCCGCGTCGGTGCGATCATCCGCAAGACCAGCCTCGACGAACTGCCGCAGCTCATCAACGTGGTGCGGGGCGAGATGTCACTGGTGGGCCCGCGGCCGCTTCCCGCCGAGGAATCCGACCGCATCGACGGCGCGGCACTGGCGCGGCTCGACGTGAAACCGGGCATCACCGGGCTGTGGCAGGTCTGCGGTCGCAGCGACCTGACCTACGCTGACCTCCAGCACCTCGACTCGGTCTACGTCCGGTCGTGGTCGCTGATGTGGGATGTCCGGATCATCGCGAAGACACCGCACGTAGTGTTCGCGCGCAAGGGCGCCTACTGACTCAGACCGGCCGAGGGGGATCTCCTGCACGTCCTATTCGTCTGCACGGGAAACATCTGTCGGTCCCCAACGGCTGAGCGGCTCACCGTCGCCCACGTCGAGGGAGCGCGACTCCCCGGTCTGGTGGCGTCGAGCGCGGGAACGCGGGCAGTCATCGACCACCCGATCCACCGCGACGCCGTGCCGGTCCTGGAGCGGTTGGGTGGTGACGCGTCCGACTTCGCCGCACGCCAACTGACGGCCAAGATCGCCGCGGGCGCCGACCTGATCCTCACCATGACGACGACGCACCGCGACACCGTCCTCGAACTGGCGCCGCGCCAACTACGTCGGACGTTCACACTGGCCGAGGCCGCCGCCCTCGCCTCCCGTGACGACGTGCGCGACGTCGACGATCTCGCGGCCCTCCGATCGCAGCTGGACCGGCGGGACCGCGTCGACGTCGCCGACCCGATCGGTCAGGGCGGCGACGTCTTCGCGGCGGTCGGTGCGCGGATCGCAGAACTGCTGCCGCCGATCCTCGACCTCTGCGGACGGTCGGCGCGCGCAGGCACCTGACCCGGGGGTCAGGCCGCGGCCTTGGTGTCGGCGTCCTTCTTGTCGTCGGCCTTCGCCTCGGTCTTGGTTTCGGTCTTGGTTTCGGCCTTGGCCGGCTCGGTCTTGGTCTCCACCTTGGCCGGCTCGTTCTTGTCGAGGTCCTTGGTGGTCTCGGCCTTCTCGACGTCCTTGGTGGTCTCGACCTTGTCGACGTCCTTGACCTCGGCCTTGGTCTGGCCCGTGGTGGGCTCGATCTTCTCGCCCACGGTCGACTCCGTGGCCGGGATCGCGGCCGTGGTGGTCGACTCGGTCTTCTCGACGACGTCGGACGACGGAGTGGTGACCTTCGGTGTGACCGGCAGTTCCGTCACGCTCGCCAGCGGCGCGGCCTCCATGGCGGGCGCCTTCTCCGCGACGACCGGAGCAGTCTCGACCGGATCGACGACCGCCGGCGCCGCGAGCGAGGTCGCTGACGGGTCGATGGCGAGACGGCTCAGCGCCTGGACGGCCGGCGCGTTCGTGGTCACCGTGGCCGCGGGCGGGTTCAGCGGCGAGAGGCTGGTGCCACCGCCGAGTGCGTTCTGGATGCCCTGGCCGATGGCGCCGGCGAATTGCAGCGCGAAGTTCACCGGATTGAAGGTGAACGGGTTGAACGGCAGGATCGACAGCGGTGTCGAGACGCTCGGGTCGCCGCTGTAGTCGTAGCCCAGCTCGGCCAGCACCCGGTAGGCCGGTGCGACGAGTTCGAGCAGCGGCTTGATCACTGGGCGCAGCGCCGCCGGCACCGCGCCGTAGATGAAGTCGGCGATGGGCAGCGACGTCGCCTTGACGACGATGTACTCGTTGCCGTTGGCGTCCTTGCGGCAGTTCACGCCCACGTTGCACGCGATAGCCGCGGGCAACGTCTGCGTGGTGTACCCGTAGGGCAGCGTCTCGTCCGGGCCGTTGCCGTTGGGCGCGAGGTAGTAGCCGTGCACGGTCTCGAGCGCGGCGACCGCGTTGAGCAGAGCGAACGGGTTGCCCCAGTAGCGCGGCGCGTCACCGACGGGGTCGAAGTGGAACGACAGCACCGTCTGTTTGACCGAGGGATCGGGCGTCATTGCCGGACCGAACGTGATGTCGAAGATGGGCAGGTATCGCAGGAACGAGAGCCGCGACCAGAGCCCGCCGTCCGGGGTCTCGATGCCACCGATGGTGACGATCTGGATGCGCTCCTTGAGCGCCTCGGCGTCGGGGCCGGAGAGGGTCTTGATGTAGTTGTTCAACACGTTCGAGACGACGGCGCCGCCCTGCGAGTAGCCGAACAGGACGATCGGCTCGTTGGTCGTCGTCAGCGCGGTCTGCAGCTGGGCCTGCAGGGACGCGGTTCCCTGGCCGACCGACTCGTCCCACTTGTCGCAGCCGTCTGGGCCGGACCGGCACCAGTTGGGGATGAAGGCGAGCGGCCAGAAGGACGCCGGGTAGTTGATGCCGTTCAAGGTGGCGTTCTGCGGACCCACTTCGAGCGGTGATCCGCAGTTCCCGACGTCGTTGCAGGCCGTGCCCTGCATGTAGCGGTCGCGACCGTTCTGCAAGTAGTCGGCGACGATGTTGGCGTTCGGAGTGCCGGTGCCCTGGACGAACAGGCCGATGGCACCGAAGGCCACGGCGGCGGAGAACGCCGAACCGATGACCAGCCCGACGGCACCGACGAGAGAGACGATGGCGATGTAGCTCGCCCTCATGGCTTTGCGCATGGGTAGACGATCACACACCCAGGCGCAGGTCAGGTGGCCGTTGGGGGAACTTCTTCCTGTGAGTTCTCGGGCGGGCTAGTTGCCGGTCCTGCGCGTCTTTTGTCCACCCCGGCGGCGCGGCTCGCAGAGGACGAGGGTTATCCCCGATTCATAACAACGCAGGCGTCAGTACTTTCGAATCGTCCGGTTGCCATCGCAGCGGGCTGGGGACTCTTGGGGGAGACAAAATGTTCGTTGGTCTGCTGGACGCACCCGTGAAGCGTCTGGCCGGTTGGTTCCATGCCGGACCGGAGATCGTCACCGCGCGCGACGAGGACTACCTCGGCTGCCCGGTCTGCGATCACCCGTACGCGCGCTCGAACCACATGTGCATCGGGACGGGTGTGCGGCTCGCGAGTTAGGGGCTGCAAACCCGGGGACCAGCCATCGCGCATCCCTGGTTCAATCGCGGGCGCCGCATGGGGAAGAAAGCCAGCGCCAAAACCAATCGCGAGAGCGAAGGCGAACGTGACGCGAGTCACTTCAACTCTCATGACCACCCGACCAGCAACTCGTTGAGGCTCCGCACCTTGGCTGATCAACTGGTACTTTGTTCTAAGGCGTGCCGGGGGGCGACAAATCGCGTCAGGTCTCGTTGCAACGCACCCGCAACCTCAGCAAATACTGGCGATTCGGGGGGATCTCGGCAGTGGAACCACTTCGCACTGACCCACAGGCACACGCGGCCAACTCGACTCCGCGACCGCGTGCTCGACTAGACGCTCTCCAAGGGCTTCGCGGTTGCGCGGCACTTCTAGTCGTGGTCGGCCATTCGTTGGCTATCTACCGCGGAGCCTCTGGCGCTGACAGCGTGATCGTAGACGTCTACGGAGCTCTTGGCGTAAACACGTTCTTCGTCATATCTGGGTTCTTGATGGTCTACGTGCACGGGCGTGACTTCGGCCGGTCCGGCGCCACCAAGATGTTCTATGCGCGGCGCGTCGCCCGGATCATTCCCCTGTACTGGACTGTCACCATCCTGTACGGGGCTAAGCAAATGTATTTTGGCCAAGCCTCGTTCTTCGACATCGCGAGATCGCTCCTCTTCATTCCATACGAAACAACGACCGGCCTCTGGCGCCCTGTCCTAGGGCAGGGTTGGACTCTAAATTACGAGATGTTGTTCTACGTCGTATTCGGCATTGCACTCTGCCTCAGACGGGGAATTTGGCTTGTCTTTGGCCTATTCGGCGCACTTTCCCTGTTAAACGCTTTCAATGTCTTCGGCCCAGGCAACATCTTGAATTTCTGGTCCAATCCGATCATCTTGTATTTTCTGGCTGGCGTAACAATCGGCGTCGTGCGTACGCACTTAGCCCGTGGTGCGTCGTTTAGGGTGGCTTTCCTGCTAGCAGTGTCGCTTCTGGGAATCGCGGCGCTGCTTTCGGACGTCGGCGTTGCGTCTCAAATCGTCGGCATCGTCGTACCCATCGCCGCAATCGGAGCAGTCGCTGCCACGGCACTCGCCCAGGAGGACAACCGAGAGTCATTCGTCCGGCGCATGGCTCAGAAGATTGGTGATGCGTCCTATTCGATCTACCTGACACACACCTTCGTCATCGCGCCGGCGGCGAAGCTAATAGTTGTTAAAATGTTCCCCGACACGCCTCTTGTAGTTTTTGTTCTGGCCATGCTTCCTGCAACCGCCCTGGTTGGCTACGCTGTTTTCCGATTCATCGAACGTCCGTTGATCAGGATGTGGACGAGCACGTTTGTCAGGAAACGAAACCCGGCGACTTCTCTGAACGCCAAGTGACCATAACTCGTCGCAAAGCTTGCCACTATAGACGACGCCGCCGCGGTACGACGGGACGACTCCTCGCCTTTTCAGCAGTCGTCATGCTCGTCGGCGCGTGCACAACGCAGTCCCTCGTTGATCCGACATCTGCGGGCGAAACCACGATCAATAAGTGGCTGCACGATAAGGACGCGGTCTACTTACTTGCGTTTGACGACAATCTACCCAGCCAGCTAGACAACGCAATTCCAGAACTGATCAAGCGTGGCATCACGGGCACTTTCTATGTCGTGCCCGGTGGGCCGATGTGGTCAATGACGCAGCAGAGATGGACTGAGGCCGCGGCTAACCCCCTAATCCAACTTGCGAACCACACCTTCACACATCAGGGTGTCAGCGGTCCACAACAATTGGACATCGAGCTGGCTAAAGCGAACGATGTCCTCTATGAGATATATAAAGCCCGCACGCAACCGTTTCTACTCGGATGGGGCATGCCGGGTGGCGTTCCCTGGGCCGTCACTGCCGACCAGCAAACTGACGCATTGAAGCGACATAACCTTATCGAACGCCCCCAGTTCAGCGGCTCGCCCAGTAATTACTCAACACAAGCAGAATTGTTAGCGTCTGTAGACGACGCTATCGCCAATGGCGACATGCGGCACAACGACATGCATGGGGTGGGGGGTGACTATCTTTCGACTCCAATCGAATGGTTCATTGCTCTCCTCGACAAGTTGCAGAGCGCGAGCGACCAACTGTGGGTGACCGATGTGGTGAGTTATACACAATATAAGACCGAACGTGATCGCGTAGCGGTGAACACTGTCGCAGTCGGCGACGACCACTTAACACTGGCGCTAAACTCTGATCTCGACACAGCCATCTACGACTATCCGCTCACGTTGACGACTCGCGTTCCGGATCAGTGGCGCCGGGTATTCGTATCCCAGGGCGACTCAGCCAAAACTGTTGTAGATCCGCATGAGAATCGTGTTAGTTACGATGTGCGGCCAGGCGGAGGCCAGATCGTCCTCGAAAAGGGGTGACGCTGTAGCGGTCAGCGTCGATGAGCCAATGGGTCAACTTTCGCAAGGGCGCCGATGCAGAGACCGATCATCATTCCAAATAACGAAGCACCGGGCTGCTCGATTGGCATAGGTGTAACGGAGATAGCAACACTCAGGCCGGCGAGCGTCGCTGCGGATGCCTCAAGAAGAGGGTACTCAGCCTGCCTGAACAAAGCGGGAAGGAGGCACGACGCCAGCACCGCGATAAAGATCGTGAGCCCCAAGGCTCCAATTTTCAGATACATCCAGTTGTAAGCATTATGCGCATACATCGTACCTTCGAATGCAGGAAACTCACCGCGTTTCCCACTTGGCGGCTTGTAATGGGTACCGAAGCCGCCTCCGAGATAAGGGTGGTTTTGCGCGGCGATACTTATGTACTGATTCTCTTGGTCTCGATAATTGGCGGAGGTATCAGCACGTTCGTTCGCTTCGTCGAAACCGGCGAATACTCGATTCGAGTACCCAGTAGTTTGGGTGTCGATCCATTCCGTGGCCCCAATTGCACTGCCGATGCCTACAACGACGACGACAGAAACTAGCATCACTAGGGGCACCACAACGATACGCGTCAACAAACGAATGGCACGCCCCCCAGTCAGTGCTATGAGAATTGCAAAGACCACGGTTCCAGCTAGTGCGAGAAGCGAGTTTCGAGAGAAGCTTAAAAAGCTGATGATGAGCGAGGGAATGAGCACCGGCGCAACCTGCAGAAGGCGTACGCGACCGAACACCATAAGCGCTGTGCAACCGAGTACGACTGCCAAGGCCAGAGGCGTGGTCTGGGTCAGGAATCTGACCGCATCGGAACCCCCCGCGATCGCACGGCCCCCGGCCGCATATAACTCAGCGACCTCGGTTCTGCCCCAAAGCACAAACCCTGTCACAGACGCATAGATCGTCAGTACGGCTGAAAGATTCAGGATCAGCACTATCGTCTTTATGAAACGTTTCCACTCGTCGGCTACTACGACGACCATCGTGACGAGCGCCATCGCCATCATTAGGACCGGCGCCTTGACATCGTATTGGATATCCCAAAAAGGGTATCCGCGAAGAGTGGCTGTCACTATTCCGAAACCCAGCAGCGCGCAGAATAGCGAAGCCAACCGGAAGCTGATCTGCCTCAGTGCCGCACGGAAGAGATCTCGATTGCTTCGTACGAGCGAGCCCGCATAGATCATTGAACCAACTATGAGAAATTCGTAGAAGTAGACGAAAACGCCGCCAACACGTATGCCTCGTGGGATCTCTGGAACCGAGGTCATGAAGAGAACGATCAGAGTCGCATGAAGAACCCAACTTCGGTTCCGTACCAAGAGAACCGAGAACAGGAATGCCCCTGCGAGGAGCGCTGGTAAGTACGGTTGAAGTCCACGCATTGTCGCGGTTGCAATCAACAGCGCTGTCAGTGCAACGGTGACGGTCACGGGCACCCGCCAACAGATCCATCCTGATGGGAATCGGCGACGCGCGGACCGCGTACCCGTTGCAGTGGGCGCCGGATATGAGTCAAACGTCACAGGCACCGCCTCATGGGACGTCACGTTCTAGTGACGCGCCGATGCGTTCCCGGGGCGTCCAACGAAATATCCTCTGGCGAAACGGATTCGATCTCCGTGGGAGGGTTCTCGTCAGTCGACCTGACTGTTCTTGCTGTTGTGGCTTCACCCGACAACCGGCCGAGCAAAAGCATCAGGCCTACACCTGTCAAGAGTCCAGCGATGCCACCGACAGCTAGATAGCGTTTGGCGCTTGGGCCGATAGGGTAAATGGGGCCCTTCGCGTATTCGATCACACGCACGTTCACAAGTGGATTAGCGCCCTCAGCATCGGTCGCAACAGCTATGAATGTGTTGCAGACGGCGTTGGCTTGATCAGCAGATCGTTGCGATTCACCGTCAGTGACTGACACCGTCATAATTACCGACTCCGCGGCAGCGTTCGCAGTTATGCGCGACTGAAGGTCTTCAGTCGCCATGTCGTAGTCGAGTGCGTTGATGGCGCCTTCGGCGACGCGTGCCCCCTTGAGCAAGTCCAGATAGGACGCTACTCGGGCTTGAGCAAACTGGGCGGCCTGGTACCCCTCGCCGGTTCCAGAGTCGGGTCGGCCGGCGACGAACAGCTTGCAGGAGGACTGGTACTCCGGCTTGACTACTTGGAGCGATGCGAAAGCGCCCGCGACACCTATTGCGGAGGCAAGTATGACGAGCCACCAGTACTTTCGGAACGCGAGTGCGTTCTGTGAAGCCATTGAAGCTACCCAAGCCTCTCTCAGAGTCCACCCCGTTATGGAGAACGCGAATGACTTGGACGTGAACTCATGGACACTCGGTCGCCGGGATACACATCGCCCCCGTTACAGCAAGTGAGCGCTGCGACCTGCACGTCTTGGCGTCCACACGCCCCAACCCCCACTGCATCCCCAGCACATCGCTTCCGTGTGCGCCTCTGAGGCTAACCGACATCCCTCGATGGTTCAAAAGATCTTTGCTCACAGTCGGAGTAGACGGGCGTCAGGCAGGCCTCACGGGGTAGCGCAGACCCGCTTCGCGTCTACCCGAAGTTGCTTGCTGCATGTTGCGACTTGCGCGTGTCAGGGCTCTGGTCGGTTCCTCAGCGGACTACCTAGTACCGAGAGCGAGCCTCCAGAACGGCACGTCGAGCCCCAGCGTCGAACGGCTCGAGGACGTTTCACGCCTGTCCCCGACGACGTCGCCACACCACGACTTGGTTCCACAACCGGTGGTCAGTCAAGCGAAGACCAAACAGCCACAGCACGAGACCCGAGAGAATGGCGATTGATAACGGGACCAGCGATACTTCGGAACTCCATTTCGAGGCAGCCATTGTGACTGTTACCGGAGCGACCGCGGCAACCGTCAGAAGTGCGTTACGCGCGTAGATAGGCGCGAAATCTCGCAGCTTGGTATCGGTCATCCTATTGATGTGCGGCCTGTAGAGCACAGTCGCAAACAACGCTTCGGCGATCCGTGACGCAGCAGCGACTTCAATGCTGATCATGCATCCGCCGACGAACGTTCCGAGGGCGAAGAGGCTTCGGATGAATTCGATACGCGTTTGAGCCCGCATTCGCCCAGTCACCGCAAATAGCTCGTATGTCATAGTGATCGCAACGAGCACCATTGAGGCCATTGCTAGAAGGGCCAGCGGCAAAGCTGCAGGGACCCAGCGTTCACCGTAAACTTTCGCTATGAAAGGGCCTGCGACAATAGCCAAACCCGCGAAAGCCGGCCACAGGAGCGCCGTCAAGAGATCTACAGTCTGCAGATAGCGCGTACGCAACGACAAGCCCTGTCGATGAAGTTCCGCATAGTCGACGAGCATTACACGACCAACCAAAAGATGTAAATTCGTCCACGCCAACGCATTCAGAGAGCTAGCCCTGCTGTACAGACCTAGTGCGCTGAGCCCCAGTATTCGACCCAGCACCACGTCGGATATCCGCATTCCAAGGTTGCTTATTCCTGACACTGCGAGCATCTGTAGACCAAATTCGGAGACGCGCCTCCACTCGGTGAAACCGAATGACAACCTTACGTGTTTTCGACCGAGTACGATCATCAGAAGGGTTGTGATGGCCGCATTCGACCACTGGGCATAAGCGGCGCTCATATAGGAGAAGCCCTGCAGCACGAGTGCAACGGTCGTCACGGCCGCGGCAATGGAACCGCCAGTGGTGGCTAGCGCCACCTGCTTAAACCGTCCCTCCCTCTCGAGGGTCGCCGCAGGTAGAAATGAGAATATATTTATAAGGGGCGTTAAGGCGATAACGAGAAGTACGCTTTGGACGCCGCGGTCGCCCAAGAATGCTGCGCCCCCAAAGCTCAAAGCTACTGTACCCAGAGAAATTAAAGCCGAAATCACGGCGTTTATCGTGAACGCTGTCTTTCGAATTTCCTCGGTCAATTCGACCTCACGCACTATCAGTGCCGCAAGGCCTATCGATTGCAACAGTTCGAGAACACCCATCGCAGCCAGTGCCACCGCGTAAATGCCCGCCTCACGCAGCGTAAGAATCCGTATGAGAATTACTTGGGCACCAAATTGAAGCACAAGACCTAAGGCTTGCGCCGCGCCCATCCAAGCCAGGGACCGCCCCACTGACATCAGCGGAATCCCAGCAGTCGTTGAACAAGCGATAAGAGGAGGTTGCAATTCTTGACGTACCAGACGATCCTTGCCCCAAACGGGAAGGCGCGGGGGACTGAGTGATGAATGACGGTCAACGATTGACGATTGTCCAGTATGCGGGAGACTTCAAGGAGGCCGCCGAGCGACTGGATGAAGGCGGTAAGGAGACTTACCGTGGGCAGCGATACACGGTCAACGTGGTGCACAACCTGGCTCAGCGCCTTCAATCTGTGACCACGATAACTGGATTCACAGACAACCCATACGACGTCATACTGCCGAGCGGCGCGCGCGCCGTCGGAGCCGGCTTCAAGGAGCGATTCGACGGTCCGCGCATCGCGGAACTCGTCGAAGAGTCCCGTCCCAATAAGCTCCTTCTTCGAGTTCCTTCGCGTCCAGTTATGCGCTGGGCTCGAAGGAATCGTTGTTCGACGATGCTTCTTCTTGCGGACTCCTTCGGCAGTACGTCGGCGAGGGGAAAAGTTGCGAGATACCTCACGGCTCGCCACTTGCGAGATCCCCACCTCGACATCGTTGCCAATCATGGAATCCGGGCAGCCGAAAGTTTGATCGCAATGGGCGTCGAGCCGACCCGAGTGATCGCGTGGGATTATCCGCCATTCGATTCTCCAGACATGCGCCCCGCGAAAGCTGCTCCCCGATCGCCATTCAAGATTTGCTTCGTGGGGATGCTTTCCGCCGACAAAGGCGTCGATGATTTGATCGCTGCCGTCGCTTTGCTCCACGAGCAGGGCGCTGCCGTCGAACTCGAACTGATCGGTAACGGTGACGATGCGCGTATTCGTACTTTGGCGGCGCAAAGCGGAGTGAGGGACGTCGTCGACATCGTTGGCGCTGTTGCGAACGACCAAGTCATACCGCGAATGGCCCTCGCGGACGCCGTAATTGTACCGAGCCGGCACACTTATTCCGAAGGCATGCCCCTGACGATCTACGAGGCCTTTTGCTCGCGCACCCCCCTCATCGTCTCCGATCATCCAATGTTTCGCGGCAACGTTGTTCATGAGCACAGCGGACTCGTTTTCACCGCTGGCGACGCAAGAGGCCTGGCAGCGTCTATCGAACGCTTGATGAGCGATGAGCATCTCTACTCATCCCTTTCGGCGGGCGGGTCGGAGGCCTGGCAACGTCTTCAACTCCCCGTTCGCTGGGGAGATGTCATCGAGCGCTGGCTCGATGAAGACGTGGCGAGCACCGAATGGTTTGAGCAGCACAGCTTTGCTGCCCTGTACGGTTGATGCTGAAGCCGACTCATCCGGTTCGATGGCATCGAGGAACCACAAGACCCTCCACTAGTCGGGCGGGTCTGCCATTCCGCCTTGAGGGGGGCATGCCGGCAATTGGACCCGCGACAATTGCGTGCACGCCTTTCGACATCAGTTCAGTTTGTCGACTGTCATTTCCTGACCATTGCGACATGATGGTTGTGCCGAGCATGCGCGTCATCTGTCAACTGGAAACTTGCCGAACGATGACGAGATGTCCTCGCGCACTTGTCGAGCCCCGTCGTAGAGGCCGTACATACTTGCGGGGTCAGTGCCCGTGTCGTAGATCGTCCATGCGAGCCCGCCGACAAACTGCGGCGATCGGTTGATCAAGGCCCTAATGCCGTCGTAGGTCTGGGTTCGCGACGCAGAGTCCGCGGTCATGTTTGCTCCGAACTCTCCGATCAGAAGCTGTTTGCCTTGCGCCCACTCCGTATTCATAAGGTCGTCCGCATCATTGGGACTCATCGCGCTATAACAGTGCACGTCCAAGAAGTCGGAAAGGTAGTCCGTTTCGGGGCTACCGTAGGCCCAGCTGGCAGCGTCGTTCTTATTAAGCCCCCGTGAGTGTGTGATCGGCTTCTTGGAGAGCGATCGGACTTGTTCGCCAAGTAGTTTGACTGTATAGAGCCAAGACTCCGAATTCTGGTACGCGATCCCTCCGGTGACCCGGGACTGGGCAGCCGCCTCGTTGGTTATGTCGACGCCTACAACGTGATCGTAGGCTGAGAGCAGCTCGCTCCAACTGTAATAGATGTCGATAGCAGCTTTTAGCGTCGTGAACCCTCCCCAGTGGGAAAGATCCCCACCGCACGGATACACCCATAGCCCCAGTTGCTTGGTGTAGTCGAGAAACTGGGCCCAGCGTTGGATGTACTGTTCCTCCGTTATGACACCCGACGTGATCACGTGTGTGTTTCCGAAAAGCCGCACGCAGTTCGCTCCCAGCGCGACAGCGTCGTCGAGTTGGTTCCGAATCCGTCCGCTCCAATCCCAACGCTGCCAGAGGCCGGTCCACGCACTGTCTCCGCGGAAATCGTCCACACCGGGGCCGATGCAGACGCCGCGAATCCGCCCGTTCGCCCCTACTTCAAGCAAGTCCGTCGCGGGTACTTTGAACGGCCCGGCCCCCGGGTTCGTACTGCCGGACTCTCGGGGTGGATTTACGCCGGAACCGTTTGGTGAGTCCCTTACTCGGTCCGAGCGGCAACCGGCGGCGAATGCCGGCAGCGACAGAGCTCCCAAAATTAGCTCTCGGCGTCTCATGGCCGTCACCCCACCCACATATGCCATGGCTCCCGGCGTCTAGACGGTTCGGACGCCGTAAACAGATCCCGATTCACTTCCCCCCAAAGATGCTCCCCGGCGAACTGGTGCCGACCCCCTAGCCGGCTGCGCTAACTCGCGCCGCACGTGCGGTACGTGAACCATACCGGGTCTGGAATGGAAGCGCGGCCCCGCGGACACGGCCGCCGCCATGCAGCATCTTTGCTTGGGCGGTGCCGCGGCTAGACCCAACCGATGCAGCCAAGGCGTTTTCGCTTGCCTGACCAGTAACCCAGGTGTTCGCCAGAAACCGTTCGCTGAGTGCGCCGAGTGACGCAGGTTGGGTATGCTTCGTTCGGGGTTCCATGGAATCGCCTGTGCGCGATGGTGGATTTGAAGCGTTTTTCAGGGGGGGTTTGAAATGCCATCTGGTGGTGCTTGCGCCCGCCTGTACCTGTACGTGCGGCGTCTGATCGCGCGGGTAACGGCGGCCATCTGATGCGCGTACTTTTCTTGTCGCCGTGGTTGCGACCAATCGCCCGCAACTACGCGGACGGTCTCATATCGCTCGGCCATGAGGTCATGCTCGTGACGGCAGACCTCCACCCGGAATCAGACGCAGCTCGCGACTATGAATCGGTCCTACTGGGCCGCCCCGTGCCGACCGCGGACTGGATCAACATCTTCCGCGCCTACCGTGCTGCCAGGGAGTTTCGGCCGGACGTCGTGGTCACCGAACTCTTGCGTGATCCGCGCTGGCGTGTGTTCGGCGATTTAGCACCACGGGTCCGATTACTCCACGACGATAAGCCGCATGATGCAACCCACTCGGAGCCCTGGTGGATAAGGTCCTTCGAGCCGTGGGACAAACGTTCGCGCGCGACGATTGTCTTCAGTAACTTCGTTGCGGACCGAATTCGAGGTTGCCCAGACCTGGGCCATCCGGTATTCGTTGCTCCACTCATGACGGATGTAGCTCCGTCAGCGGTTCCTCCAACTGTGGGGTCCGAGGCGCGGAGAAATTTCTTTCTCGTAGGGCGTCAACGGCCTTACAAGAATCATGCCGTC